>NZ_JAPNKA010000001.1:0-4800000 GCF_026626635.1 Archangium lansingense | reverse complement strand
ATGGGGATGAGCGGGTGCGCAAGGTGGCTCAGGAGGCGCGGGAGTCCATCTCGCGCGAGACACTCGCCGCGGAGCTGAAGGTGGGCCCCGAGGGTCTCACCGGCCAGGAGGAGGAGCTCAGCCTCAACGGCCTGCCCGCCCGCATCCGCGTGGAGCGCGCCTGACCAAAACCCCGGCGGCGGGACCCCCAAGTCCCGCCGCTGGAGTGACTGCTCACGACCGGGAGGGCTGAGATGCCAGCCCTCGACCCGGCAGCGTGGAACTACAGGGACCCGGGGTTCCGGGGATCGAGCGGGCTGGGATCAAGCGGGCCGGGGCCAGGATCGATCAGGCTATTGCACGCCCACTTCCTGTTGCCGAGGCAATGGCAGACTCCCGCGTTGGCCGAACCGACGCAGCAGCTGCGCGTGGAGCCAATGGTCGAGCACGTCGTTCCATTGAGATTCGTGCACGAGTTTCTCGAAGAACAGAGCGGAGTGGGATCAATGACGAGCCCACAGGACTGGGTGACGCCATCACAGGTGACACTCTGGCCATTCGTGGAGGAACAGGTGTTCCCCTGACAGGAGAGGGGGGTTCCGTTCGGGCAGGTCGTCGAACAGGTGGAGAGCGCACTCTCACTCTGTCCCAGGGCGCCCTCGTCGTACTCCATCTCGGTGCCACCACAACCAGACACGACAGTAACGACAAACGTTGCAAGGACGAGCAGGGTTTTCTTCATGTCTGACTCCTGTCAGCGGGTCTGGTGTTCACCGTACAAATCTCACGGAAACACGTCAATCCCTTGCACTCACAACGACATCACTTCCTCATTCCCCTCTCAATTCGTTGCTCCCGAAGCAACAAGCCCGGACCAAAGGCTGTCATAACTCCTCATCACTCGCCGCTCCTGTTGCTCGTGTGGCAACAAGCTGTGATGAGGTCCACCGCTCCCCTGGCGGGAGCGCCAAATTGTCAGATTTCAAGAAGGACAACCACCGTGCTCTGCCGGGAGCAGCCTGCTCGAGGCCGCTCACCGGACTGACGGCTGGAGGTGATGACGAAAGGCTCACCCGCCCCGGGCGGGACTACATCCCCTTGAAGCGGGCGCAATCGACCCGGTAGATGTTCTCCCGATCGTCGACCACAGCCTGTCCGAACACACCGGCGGACATGTGCTGCTGCGAGGCCTCCATGGGCTCCGCGTAGCAGGCCTTCTTGTCCTTGCTCCGGGCGAGCAGCCACACGTCCATGACACGGCCCACCACCTCACCGGTGGTGCCCGAGGTCGAGCGCGCCCAGTCCTCTGAATTGAGGATGGCCTTGAAATAGGTCTTCTTCTCCGTGGGGCCCCACTTCAGGTTGGCGGCCTGGAGGATCTCCTTCTCCAGTGCAGCATCCACCTTCTGGGGGTTGGGAATGACCACCTTGGAGCCCACCGCCAGCTGCATCGCGTCGTAGCTGCCCTTGCCGGTGTTGAGCAAGAAGTGGTCATACGCGTCGTACCGCTTCTCGTTTCCCGCTGGCCAGGAGTAGCGGACCAGCACGGTGAACTTGGAGCGGTTCGCGGAGCCAGAGGCCAGCTTGTTCAAGAGCCACAGCCGGTGATCGTCCTCCGCGCCGATCTCCGGGACCAGGAACGGCTGAACGAAGCTCTTCTGGGCGGCCTGGGCCTCGGAAAGCTTGAAATTGTGGCGCCAGATGCCGCCACCGCCGGATTCGAGCTCTTTCCAGTCCGGCTTGTAGGCGGCGTCCTGGACCTGGACGTACTCCTGGAGCTTCTGGGGATCGGCCAGCGAGGGATTGGCCGTCCAGAACATGGAAACGTAGACATTCTTGCTGGAAATGTCGCGAAGGGTCTCATTGACCGTGAACCATCCGTGGATGGGCTGTCCCGCCTCGAACTCGACCTGCTTCGGGGGCGCGGTCTCACCGGCCGGCGCGGTGCTGCTCCAACCGCTTTGCGTCACTGTGACGGCCTTGGTCCTCGGAGTTCCTCCCAGTTCCGAGGAGACCTGCTTGATGAGACTCGCACAACCCGTCTGGAGCAGACACGAGGCGGCGAGGAGCGGAAGAGAGCGCAACGAGCGTGACATGATTCAACCCCCAAGAATCGTATTCAGGCCGATGATGGCCCGGTACGAACTCTAGTCCGACCCTCGGGGTGAAGGAGAAGCGCGCGAGGCCGCGCGGGCTCGTCACACGTCCGTGAAACGCCCAGGGGCCGAGCGCTCCCTAGGCCGCTGCCATCATCGCGTCCCAGAACATCTTCTCGTAGGCCTGGAAGAAGCGGGCCGAACGAAGGAGCAACCGGGGCTCTACGCCCTGATCCAGCCCTTCCTGGATGATGGGGAGTACGGCGTCTTCGAATGGTGGCAGGTTCGCGAAGCCATCCAGGAACACGGTCTCTTGTTCCGTGTGTTGATGGTCACCAGGAAGCGCAGGTTCCTGGTCATGGGTCGCCGGGAGTTGCCTGACTTCAAGACCACTCCCTGAGATGGGTGTGGCCGAGAAGTTGAGGGGGGGAGAGTGCGCCGGTGGAGTCCACGGTCGCGCGCGTCCTGAAAAGACGGAAGGCCCACCAGTAGCGGCTGGAGGGCCCTCCTTGGAGGCGCGCCCTGGTGTGCGAGAGGGGCGAGCCGGTGAGGAAGAGGTAGCGCACTCCGGGGCGCGGCGCCAGAAGCCGGCGCGCGCAGGAGTGTCGTGGAGGCGCTGCGCTTCGTGGTGTGCGGCCGGCCCGAGTGTCGGCAGGTGTTCTTCCTCTGCTCTGCGTGCGACCGTGGCCAGCGCTACTGCGGGCCGCCGTGCAGTCGAAGGGCGCGGGCGGAGTCAATGCGCGCGGCTGGTGCGCGCTACCAGCGCACCCGGGACGGACGGCACGCACATGCCGCGCGGCAGGCGGCCTGGCGGGAGCGGCGGCGAGAGAAAGTGACGCATCAGTCTCCCGCTGCCGTGGCGCGGACAGCCAGTGTGCCCGTCGCGCCGGCCCCGGCCGCCACGCAGGTGGCCGCGGAGCCGAGCGCAGCGAGGCCACTGCCGCATGCACCGCCGCCCTCCATCCCCGCCTGCACCTCGTGCGGGCGTCAGAGTCCCTTCCTGCGCCACACCACGCTTGCGCGCACCCACGTGGGCCGGCGCTTCAGGGCTGCCCGTCCGCCGTGAGGTGGGCCCATGATTTCCCCCGAACTCGCCGCCCGCATCCGCCGACTGCACTTCGCCGAGCACTGGAAGGTGGGCACCATCTGCTCCGAGCTGAGCGTGCACCACGACACCGTCCGGCGCGCCCTGACGCTCGAGCGCGTCAGCGGCACGGGGGTGAAGTCCGTCAGGCCCACGCTGCTGGATGCCTACAAGGGCTTCATCCAAGCCACCCTGGAGGCCCACCCACGCCTCACCGCCATGCGCCTCTTCCACATGGTGAAGGCGCGCGGCTACGTGGGTGGCCCGCTCCAGGTGCGCCGCTACGTGCGCACGGTGCGTCCCACCTCTCGCGCCGAGGCCTTCCTGCGCCGCAGCACGCTTGCGGGCGAGGAGGCCCAGGTGGATTGGGGACACTTCGGCACGCTGTCCGTGGGCAACACGCGCCGCCCTCTGTGCTGCTTCGTCATGGTGCTGGGCCACAGCCGCGCCCTCTACGCGCGCTTCTTCCTCGACATGACGCTGGAGAGCTTCCTCAGGGGCCACGTGCTGGCCTTCCAGGCGCTGGGGGGCGTGCCGCGCGCGCTGCTGTACGACAACTTGAAGTCCGTGGTGCTCGAGCGCGCCGGCGACGCCATCCGCTTCCACCCGCGCCTGCTGGAATTGGCCGGCCACTACCACTTCGCACCCAAGCCCTGCGCCCCCTACCGCGGCAACGAGAAGGGCAAGGTGGAGCGCACCATCCGCTACCTGCGCGACTCCTTCTTCGCCGCGCGCACCTTTAGCGGCGTGGATGACCTCAACTCTCAAGCGGCGCGGTGGGCGGCCGAGGTGGCCCACGCGCGCCAATTGCCCGGCGACGTCACCGGGCGCACCGTCGCCACGGCCCTCGAGGAGGAACGCCCGCGGCTGCTGCCCCTGCCCGCACACCCGTTTCCCACGGACGTGGTGCGCCCCGTCGCCTCCGGCAAGACGCCCTACGTGCGCTTCGACTCCAACGACTACTCCATTCCACACACCCTGGTGAAGAAGCCCCTCACCCTGGTGGCCTCCGAGACACGCGTACGCGTACTGGACGGCTCCGAGGAGGTGGCCTCCCACCCGCGCTGCTTCGAGAAGGGCCGCACCCTGGAGCAGCCCGGCCACCTCGCCGCCCTCGCCGACGCCAAGGCCCGCGCGCACGAGCTGCGCGGCCGAGACTTGCTGCGCGCCTCCTGCCAGCAGGCGGAGGGCTTCCTCGCGGCCCTCGCCCAGCGCGACCTCTCGCTGTCACACCACACTGCTCAATTGCTGAAGTTACTTACGCTCCACGGCGCACGCGCCCTGGATGAGGCCCTCGCCGAGGCCCTGCGCAAGGGGGCGGTGAGCGCCCCCGCCGTGGCCCACCTCCTGGACCAGCGCGCTCGCCGCCAGCGTCAGCCTCCACCACTCACCGTGGTGCTGCCGGATGACCCGCGCATCGCCGCCTCCCGCACCCGCCCCCACTCCCTCGCCGACTACGACCGCCTCCTCGACAAGGACTCCGCCGATGACGACTCCACTCGCTGACCGCCTGGCCTCCCTCGGACTGCACGCCACCTCCCAGGGCCTCGCGGACCTCATCGCCCGCGCCACGAAGGCCAGATGGGGCGCTACCGAGTTGCTGGAGCACCTGGCCGACGAGGAGCAGAAGGAACGCGGCCGCAGAAGTCTCGAGCGGCGCCTGTCTCGCAGCCGCCTTGGCCGCTTCAAGCCCATGGCGGACTACGACTGGGGATGGCCCAAGAAGATTGACCGCGAGGCCGTCGAGTCCGCCTTGCGCCTGGATTTCCTGGAGCGCGCGCGCAACGTCGTCATTGTCGCCCCTCAGGGACTGGGCAAGACGATGATCGCGCAGAACATCGCCCACCAGGCCGTCCTCAAGGGGCACTCCGCTCTCTTCGTCACCGCCTCCCAGTTGCTGCTCGACCTGGGCGCCCAGGACACCAGCCGCGCACTGGACCGCCGCCTGCGCCACTACACCAGCCGCACCAGCCTGCTCGTCATCGACGAGATGGGCTACCTCGCCTACGACGCGCGCAACGCGGACCTCCTCTTTCAAGTCGTGGCGCGCAGGTATGAACAACGCTCATTGGTGATGACCACGAATCTGGCGTTTTCGGACTGGCCGACCATTTTTCCCAACGCCGCGTGCGCCACCGCGCTGATTGACCGCGTCATCCACCACGCGGACGTCCTCGCTATCGAAGGCGAGAGCTACCGCCGCCGCGAGGCCGAGGAGGCCGCGACGACCAGGAGGGCGAAGTCCAAGCGCTGAGCCTCACCTCGGACCGGGATGCCGGACCCCCGGCACACCTCCAGCGTCCCAGTCCAAATTTCCGCGTTTCCTCGTGAACGCCAACATTCCGTGAAGCCGTAGCGCGCTCGCAGCGCCCGGCTCATCCGGCCACAGGTGAACCCCCACATGGGGAAGTTGACCAGGATGCCCACCACGAACTCCGCCGCTGACACGTTGGCCGCCATCCAGGCCATGTTCGTGGCGTAGGCGAAGCCCTCGGGTGTGACTTCGTATCGCTCCAGCTCTTCCTGCGTCATCCCCAACCGGCGAGCCAGCACCCGCAGGCCATCCAGCGCGGCGAACTCGCCCTGCAAGAGCCCGTTGAGAAAGCCGCGCGCGGACGTGTGGCCGAACCGCTGCACCATCATCGCCATCGAGCGGAGATCACTCGTGGCGACGTGGTACTGGGTTCCGGGAAAGGCCCGGAGCGCCTTCACGGATACCTCGCCCCGCTCCAGCGCAGCGGGATAGGGATGGTGGCGGAGTTGCTCGTCCACATCCCGGAGTGCCTCGCCAATCTCCTTCACCACCTGGGCTGCGTTCTTCATGAGGAACCCTCACTGGAAGTGCAATCGTGATACTCTTGCACCCCCTCGAACGCCGCGCAGCTCCCATGTGGCAACCGAGAGGCCAGCAGGGCGCCTGCGTGAACCGGGCCTGCACCTACTGACTCGAGCGCATGAGACAGAAGGTGTAGCGAAGGCCCAGGCGCAACTGCTGGGACGCCTGGGCCTCCAGGAGCCGTTTGAGAAGCGACTCAGCGGTGGATCTGCCCCATCCTCCCGCTCTGGTAGTCCTCGAAGGCCTGGATGATCTCCGCCTGGGTGTTCATCACGAACGGCCCGTAGCGCACCATCGGCTCCTTCAAGGGCACTCCCGAGAGCAGCAGGAGCTGGAGGGGCTCATCCCCCGTGTTCTCCATCACCACCGAGTCCGCGTCGTTGGCGAACAGCACCGCCTGCCCGTCCACCGCTCGAGTTCCCTCCGGGCCGAACTGACCCTCGCCCCCAAACACGTAGGCGAAGGCGTTGTGATCCCGGGGCACCGGCTGCTCGAACCGGCCCCCCGGCGCGAGCGTGAAGTGCAGGTATTGGATGGGCGTACGCGTATCAATGACCGCGCGTGCGCCGAGCGACTCGCCGGCAATCACCTTCACCTGCACCCGGCCATCCAGCGTCGAGGCCACCGGGATGCGCGCGGAGGGGACCTCCTGGTAGCGCGGCGGCATCATCTTGTCGCGCCGGGGCAGGTTGACCCACACCTGGAACCCGTGCATCCGCCCGCCCGTGCGAACGAAGTCGCGCGCCGGCATCTCCGAGTGCACCACCCCCGCCCCCGCCGTCATCCACTGCACGTCCCCGGGACCCAGCTCGCCTGCATTCCCCGCCGAGTCCTGGTGCTCGTGCCGGCCCTCCAGGATGTAGCTGACCGTCTCGAAGCCCCGGTGGGGGTGATCCGGCGCACCCTTCGCCTCGCCCGGCGGCAGCGCCACCGGCCCCAGCTCGTCCAGCAGGAGGAACGGATCGAACTGCATGAACCCCTGGATGGGGAAAGGCCGGCGCACCAGGAAGCCCTCGCCCTCGAGAGTACGGATGGCCTGCACCACCCTCAGAACGGACCGCGTGCTCGTGCTCGCCTTGCTCATGACTTCCTCCCTTTACTTCGAACCTTAATGGTTCGTACTGGAACTAAATGCGCGAGCGAAAACTTCGTTGCGGGACAGGGCGCCAGCTCGCCTACTCCCCGGACAGGGAGAGGCCCAGCTTCTTGCAGAGCGCGCCGAGCGTCTCCTGCTCGTCGACGGTCAGGGCCGCCATTAGCGCCGTGACATGGGCGGCATGGGCGGGAAACACCCGCTCGATGACGCGCCGGCCCTCGGGGGTGAGGCTCACCACCACCACCCGGCGGTCCTCCGGGCTGCGCTCGCGCTGGATCCACTTGTTGCGCTCGAGGTTGTCCAGCAGCGCCGTCATGTTGGGGTTGCTGCGCAGCAGCTTGCGGCCCAGCTCGCTCTGGCTCATCGGCCCCACATGCAGCAGGGCCTCGAGCACCGCGAGCTGAGGCGGGGTGATCTCCAAGCTGGCCAGGTGACGCTGGAGCTGTGCGTTGAGCGTCTCCGTCGCCCGGGTCAGCTTGACGAACGTGTCGAGCGCCCGCACTTCCCGTGCGCTGCCTTTATAGCGAGTCGGCATCGTTCAAGCCCGAAAGGTTCGCACCGTGAAGGCTGCGGACGAAAAGGTTCGTATTGGAACTAATCCAGCTCCGGGCCGTTCGCAAGTGCGTGCCCCCATCCCATCCGATTTCGCGGTCTGGCGCCAGCCCGCCCGGCCGCACTCCGGACGGTCCTCCACGACTCGACCGAGAGCGCACTAGCATCGGCTCCGTGATGCGCGCCGTACTGCTTGCCTTGCTTCTGATGCCTGCCCTGGCGTTCGCCACGGACGTGCAGGGAACGATCTCCTCCTCCACCGTCTGGACGAGGAGTGGAAGCCCCTATGTGCTCAAGGGCGATGTCACCGTGGCCTGGGGCACGAAACTCACCCTCGAGCCCGGCGTTCAAGTCATCGCCGCGCCTGGTGACGCGCTGAAGTCCGGAGTGGATTCGCAGCGGGTGGAGCTGATTGTCGACGGGACGCTGGTGGTGCGCGGCACCTCGGCGAGCCCGGTCGAGCTCACCTCCCACGGCGGCAGTGGCGCCTGGTACGGCATCCGGGTCCGCGGGGGCCGAGGCACGGAGATCAACGGCGCCGTCATCACCCAGGCGCACCAGGGCATCTCGCTGGGCATGAGCGCGACGGTGAAGAACACCTCCGTGAGCGCCGCCACGAAGGACTGCATCCACGTGAGCTGGGGCACCGCCACGCTGGCGGACAACGAGCTGAGCGGGTGCGGACAAGGTCAGCCGGAGACCCCGCGGATGGCGGCCCCCCAGTCCCCTCCTCCAAGCGAGCCCAGCATCCGCGACCGCCGCGTCCTCACGGAGGCCAGTCCCCGGCTCCGCGACGAGAACCTCTCCATCCCCACCCCGCTGGCGGAGCGCATGCCGGTCACGGCGCCTGCCGTCCCCGTCAGCTCGACAGGTGAGGCCAGCGCGCGCGTCACCACCGTCCAGCCGGCGGCGGAGACCATCGACTCCTTCAGGCAAAGACCCTCTAGGCTGCCCGTCCCACCGAACAGGGCCCCTGAAACACCACCTCCGGATGAAACACTCCGTGCGATGCGCGCTCCGGACCGTGCGGCCCCCCCTCGCCCGCCTCCAAAGACCGGGGGCTCGGCGGCGGATCCTCCCGCACGGGAGGAGTGCGCCCGCGTGCCACAGGTGGACGAATCCCCAGAGTGCCCTGGCGTCCGGCGCTGGAGACAGGAGCAGGAACGCCTCGAGAAAGCCCTCTCGGGTGTCTCCAGTCTGCCACCAGGGCCACGGCCACGGCACCTGGAGCGGTGGATCCTCACGGCACCTGGCTGACGAGGCGCCCTGTCCGTCAACAACAGCTCCTCCCCTGGGTATGACACGGCTCGCGCTCGCCACCCGCGATGTGCATCCGTGAACGGCACACGTCCGTCCTGAGCGCGGAGTCAGCACTGCGCTGGCCGGGCGGGGAAGCAGGCCCTCCCTCCGTCCTGGCGGAGTCACAACCCTGCACGGGCACCTCTTCCTCCTGGAGGAGGTCACCCCATGGGAGCCACCCAGCAGCATCTCCGCGGAGGCAGACGCTGGGCAAAGGTGCGAAGTCTGGAGTCCACCCTGAGCTTCCTGGACGAGCAACGGGCACAGGGTCCGAACGACCTTCAGGCCCGGGCCGTCAGCAACAACCTGCGCGAACGCCTGGACCAGGCCAGGAGATGGCTCGAGGCACGGCGCTGGAGGCCGCGCCTCCCGCTGGACAACTGCCAGTTCTGGGAGCTCGTCCATGGGGTCGACGCGGATCTGCTGCTCATCCTGCCTCTCGACATGCTCGCCACCGAAGCCCTGATGGTGGAGGAGAACTTCCGGCGCAACATCCACGAGCCCATCGCGCGCTCCACCTGGCTGGGCGCCGATGAGAAGTCGGGGCCGCTGTGCGTCGCCGTCCGGTGCATCACGGGGCTCGCCTATCGGGTGGAGAGCCTGAAGCCCGAGGAGGAAGCGAAGCTGCGCCACGCCCGGCAGGTCCTGCGCAGCGCGCTGCGTCAGGTGCTCCGACACTCGGACAAGTACTTCCTGCAGCTCGACCTCACCATGATGATTCGCAGCTTCAGCGGCTCGCTGCTGGTGCTGTTGCTCGTCCTGACCCTGGTGGGCCACCTGCCCGCGCAGTTCGCCGGGCTCATCCTCAAGAACCCCATCGAACTGCCCTGGAAGGGACCTGCGATGAGCACCCTGTCGCTCATCCTGCTCGGGGCGGGCGGTGCCATCACAGCCAACATGCTCTCGGACAGGCCGGTCCTCGTCGTGCGAGGCCCCTTCTGGCGGCAGTTCGTCTACTACCTGTTCGTCAAGCCCTCCATCGGCGCCGTCGCGGCGTTCCTCTTCTACCTGCTGGCCATCTCCCAGCTCTTCTTCAGCATCGAGACCGCCACCCCCATGCTGGGCCCGCTCAATCCGTTGCAGGGCGCGGGACAGCTCCAGCCCGCCCTGCGCATCGTCCTGGGCAACAACGACGCCCTGGTGTGCACCTACGCCATCCTCATCATCGCCGTGGGCTTCTCCGCCGAGCGCTTCCTCAGTCCCATCATGGACCGGGTGGTGAACAAGCTGTTCGTCATGGCGGAGAAGAGCGAACCGTCACCAGGGACACCGACCCAGGGTCCATCGGCCACGGGTACACCCACCGAGGGCAAGCCGGGTGCGTCTCCACGGCCCCCGATCATCTCCGGAGAGTCGGCCCAGAGCACGTAGGAAGGTTCCCAAGCCTCCAGGCTGACACTCCAGCCAGGCCCGGGGCGGCATCCGTCGGCCCCGGGCTTTACACTTGCGGGCATGAGCTCGCGACCGACTCCTCCCAACTCGCGTCTGTGCGTCGGCCTGCTGTCTGGCACCAGCGTGGACGCCGTGGAGGCCGTGCTGTGCCGCGTCGAAGGTACCGGCCCCGAGGTCCGCATCACCCTGCTGGCCCATATCTCCCGGCCCTTCACCCCCGACTTCACCCGGCGCGTCCTCGCCGCCAATGACGCCCGCTCCCTCTGCGAGCTCAACTTCGCCCTGGGAGAGCACTTCGCCGAGGCCGCGCTGGAGGTCATCTCCCATGCGGGCCTGCGCCCCCAGGACGTGGATGTCATCGGCTCTCACGGCCAGACGGTGGCCCACCTCCCGGCGAGCCTGTCCGAGACGCCCTCCACGCTCCAGCTGGGCGAGCCCTCCGTCATCGCCGAGCGCACCGGCCTGCCCGTGGTGAGTGATTTCCGTACCCGGGACGTGGCCGCCGGGGGCCAGGGGGCGCCGCTGGTGCCCTACCTGGACTGGGCCCTGTTCCGGAAGCCGGGGGTGGCGCGGGCGCTGCAGAACCTCGGCGGCATCGGCAACGTGAGCGTGGTGAGCGACCGGATTGAGGACACCATCGCCTTCGACACCGGGCCGGGCAACATGGTGATGGACGGGCTGGCCCGACGGGTCTCCGGCGGCCGGCTCCAGTGTGACCTGGACGGGAGCCTCTCCAGCCAGGGCCGGGTCATCCCAGAGCTGCTGGAGGAGCTGCTCGCGCACCCCTTCCTGTCCCTCCCCCCACCCCGTAGCGCCGGCCGCGAGGGCTTCGGCGACGCGCTGGTGGAGAGGCTGTGGGAGCGCCACGGCGCCTCGCGCCCCTACGACCTGGTGGCTACGGCGGTGGCTTTCACGGTGGAGGCCACGGCCCGGGCCTACGAGCGGTGGCTGCTGCCGCGCTTCGCCCTGGAGGCGGTGTACGTCTCTGGCGGCGGCACCCGCAACCCGGTGCTGATGGAGCGCCTGACGGCGAGGCTCGCCCCCCTGCCCGTCCGCCCCCTGGACGTGCTGGGCCTGCCCGAGGGCGCCAAGGAGGCCGTGTGCTTTGCCCTCCTAGCGAACGAGCACCTCTCGAGGACCCCCGCGAATGTGCCGTCGGCAACTGGCGCAAAGAGGCGAGTCGTTCTAGGTAAGCTGACACCGTGAGCAGCGTGAACCTGGTGGCCCGCGAAGTGGCCGTAAAAATCGTCTTCTACGGACCGGGCCTGTCCGGAAAGACGACGAGCCTGCGGAAGATCTACGAGACGGTGCGGCCCGCGCACCGCGGCGAGATGATGTCCATCGCCACCGAGGGAGACCGGACGCTCTTCTTCGACTTCCTGCCGGTGAAGGTCGAGCGGGTGAATGACTGCACGGTGCGGCTCGCGCTGTACACGGTGCCAGGCCAGGTCTTCTACAACGCCACCCGCAAGCTGGTGCTCCAGGGCGCCGATGGCGTGGTGTTCGTGGCGGACTCGCAGCCGGAGATGATGGACGCCAACCGCGAGTCGCTGGCCAACCTGGAGGAGAACCTGCTCGAGCAGGGCGTCCGGCTGGAGCGCTTCCCGCTGGTGTTCCAGTGGAACAAGCGCGACATCCCCAAGGCCCTGCCCGTGGCGGACCTGCGTGCCGCGCTCAACCCGCGCAACGTCCCCGACTTCGAGACCGAGGCCCTCAGCGGCCGCGGCGTGCTCGACGCGCTCAAGGCCATCACCCGGCTCGTCATCCAGGACCTGCGCATCAAGCGCATCGTCCCCCCGCCCCGCCCCTCCACCCCGGCGATTTCCTCCATCGGAGCGCCCAAGGCCAGCGGAGGAGGGCTCGAGGCCCAGCTCAGCCAGCACCTGGCGAGCCGCTCTCCCGCGGTCACCGCCCCGGCCGCCGCGACGGCCCCCGCGCCCGCCGCCGTGGCGCGGCCCTCGCGCAGCATGCCGGCCATCGTTCCCCAGGTGCAGGTGGTGGCCCCAGCCGTGGCGCCCCCTGCCCTCACCGGACAGCGGCCCCTCGGGCCAGCGAGTGCACTCGCCCCCTCGGACCTGTTCGACCACGCGCGCGCCGCCGAGGGCTCGTTCTCCTCCGGGGACTATGCGGCGTGCATCCAGGCCTGCCTCGATGCGGCCCGGCGCGGGCTCGCGTTCGCCGGCGAGGGTCCCCTGGGTGCCCAGGCCCATCTGCTCCAGGTGAACGGGGGGGATCTGCTCAAGCTGCAGACCCTGGCGGCCCGCTCCAGCAACCGCGTGGATGACGCGGCGTTCGCGCTCTATGTGCTGATGCAGATCTTCTCCCGCCTCCACGCGGCGGGACTGCCTGCTCCAGCGACGGAGTAGCGGCGCCCGGACCTACAGCCCGAGCTTCTTGCGCAGCTCCGTGTGGAGCTTGCCAAAGGGAGAGAAGCTCAGCTTCTCGTCGAGCGTCATCTCGCCGAACGTTCGCTTCTCCCCCTTGGGGATGAAGATCGGGTCCCAGTGGAAGCCACCCGACCCGCGCGCCTGGAGGGCAATCTCTCCCTCGGTCTCCGCGAGGAGGACGTGTCGCTCGCGGCCGTCGCAGTAGCAGAGCGCGCTGCGGGCTTTGGCCGCCCGATGACCGGCAGGGACCACCTCACAGAGCCGGGTGTCCAGGGAGTTCCAGAACGGCTTGACGAGCGCGCCAGGCAGCCCGTTGAGGGCCTCGATGCAGAGCGCACCATGCTCGACGATGACGGGCACGCGGACAGCTCTGTAGGCCGCGATTGCCTTGGCCCTGATGACCATCTCGAGATCCATGTCGAGGATCTCCGTGACCTTCTCTCGCAGGTAGCCAAGCTGCGGCGAGCTTCCGAGGAGATGCTGAAACTCGCGCCGCTTCTCGTCGTTGGTGGTGTTGTAGAACCAGGTAGGCGCCATGGTGGGCAGTCTCCGCGCTCAGGCGATGCTCTTCAGCAGCTCCGCGACGCTGGCCGACTTGTCGGTCGGGTCGAGCTGGATGACGTCGATGTTCCACCGCTCGAGGATTTCCGGCTGCACGAGGCCGGCTCCATGGGTGGCGAAGAAGCACCTCCGGGCCTGGGCGTGCTTCGTGTCCAGCTGGCTCTGCACGCGGAGCTGATTCATCCGGTGCCAGATGTAGCGGATGTTGGTGTCGCTGAAGCTGTAGCCGATGAACAGGAAGCTGTTGCCGAGCAGATCCGCGCGGAGCCGCTGGTCTGGAGGGGCCTCCAGCGCCATCCGCTTGAAGTAGGAGCTCTCGGTGAGGACGATGGTGTCCGGCTGGGCCAGCGTGCCGTGGAACTTGATGACCTCACAGGCCTCCCGTTCGCGCCGACGCTGGAAGTCCGCGAAGGAGGCCAGCACCGCCGCACGCTTGCCCGCGTCCCGGAGCGCGCCCTCGACGTGCGTGTCGTAGTTGGTGGTGTAGATGGACCGCCAATCGAGCGCCGCCAGGGCCTGGTGCATGGGGGACTTCTTGCGGAGCTGCTCGGCCTCGGGGGAGTCGAAGCTCCGCGTCATGTCGTAGACGAGCTGCTGGAAGCGGTTCGGCTCGGAGATCGCGAAGAACTCGGCGAGCTGTTCGAAGCGGCCGTGCATGTCGAACAGCTCGGGCTCGAAGCCGAGGGCCTTCGCCAGGGAGGCGATGAGCTGGCTTCCATCCGGCAGCTTCAGCGGCTTGGAGAAACCGGCACCGAGGAAGGGAATGAGCCGCCCGTCCTGGTACTCCTTTTTCAACAGGGGGGCCGCCTGGGAGAGGGTCAGGATGGTCATCGTCGCGCTCGCTCCGCGCAGCCTACCCGCTGGCGGAGCCAGGCCAACAGCCTCTTCAGCGAAACTGCAGCAGCCCCATCCGCATCAGCTTGGCCAGCGTCTTGAGCGTCTCCAGCTCACGCGCGGGACTGGCCAGCACCAGGGTGGACACGTCCCAGGAGCCGTTGACGAGCCCCGCCACCTGCCGCTCCTCCTGCTTGAGCAGCGTCTGCTGCTCCGGATCCGGCCGCAGCACCGGCACCGACAAGGGCGGCATCTTCCCGTAGAGCGACGCCACGTGCTCGCTCTGCACCATCCGGGCGAACTCGCGCACCCGGCGGTCCGTCGGGTCGCTCGTCAGCAGCGACGCGCACACCAGCTCCGCCGCGTCGTACTGGCCCTCGCGGATGAGCACCGCGCCCTTCTCCAGCATGTCCGTCACCGGATCCACCACCACCTCCGGTGCTCCCTCCACCTCCACCTGCTTGGCCCGCAGCAGCTCGAACACCCGGCGCGTGGTGGACGAGCGAGACAGGCCCAGCGACAGCCTCAGCCGCCCCAGGTTCTGCCCGCCCGCGCACATCGTCAGCAGGATGCGGTGCATCAACGGCTGGCGCGGGCTCGGCTGCACGCGCGAGCGCACCGTCAGCGCGTCGCCCGGCAGCACCCGGTCCACATCCGTCTGCTCATCCACCCAGCGCAGGGACTCGAAGAGCAGCTCCCGGAGGCTCATCTCGCAGGGCGCCCACTCCTCGCCCGTGCGGTCCAGGTCCTCCGTCCAGTGGAAGGCGCCATGGCCTCCCCGCGTCTGGTCCGCCATGGAGCCGAGCATCTCCTCACGCACCAGGTCGCGGACCACCTTCAGCTCCACATTGTGCTTGCGGAAGAACGGCTCCACGTCCTCCGTGCCCGGCGGTATCGAGCTGAAGGCCGCCAGTACCGCCGCACCATCCGCCAGCTTTGCCAGCGAGAGCACCCGGGCTACACGCCCCCAGAGCCCCTCATTGGAGATGGCGAGCACCTGCCCAGAGAGCAGGAAGAGCTTGCGCTCGCCGCCCTCCCAGGTGAGGAGTTGGAGCGTGCCCGTCTTGCGGGAGCTATCCAACCACTGGAGCAGTTCAGGAAGGGGGAAGCTGGAGAAGTCGCCGTGGAGGGCCATGGGTGTCTTGCAGGCAGGATACAGTTGAGCGCAATGCGCGTCGCGGTCCTGTTCATCGATGGTGTTGGCATCGGACGAAACGAGCCGGAGGTGAATCCGCTCGCCAGCGGCGACTATCTCCTCTCCCACTTCCAGGATGAAGCCCCCCGCGCGCTTCCAGAGGGGGGGCTGTGTTTCCCGGTGGACCCCACCTTCGGCGTCGCCGGGCGGCCACAGTCCGCCTCCAATCAGACGGCCATCCTCACCGGCCAGCCCGCCCCCGTCCTCATCGGCCGGCACGTGCTGGGCTACCCGGACGCCCCCCTGCGCGAGCTGCTGGCGCGGCACTCCATCGTCAAGCGCCTGGTGGCCGCGGGCCGCAGCGCCACCTTCGCCAACAGCTACCCCGTGGCCTACCTGGACGCGCTCAAGCTCACCCGGCGCCCCTCCCCCAGCGCCCCCGAGTTCACCCTCCCCCCGGCCGCCCTGCGGCGCCTGAAGGCCTCCGCCAGCACGCTGGCCTTCGCCGCCGCGGACGTCCCCCTGCGCACCCTGGACGATGCCCGGGCCGGCCGGGGCCTCACCCATGACATCTCCGGCGAGCGGGCACGCACCCGGAGCCTGTCCGCCCCCCAGCGCACCCCAGCCGAGGCCGCTGAGGTCTTCTGGCAGGTGGCCGGGGAGGCGGACTTCACCTTCTTCGAGCACTACCTGGCGGACGAGGCCGGTCACGCCCAGGACTTCGCCGCCGCCCGCGAGGCCCTGGACACCTTCGATGCCTTTGCCCGGGCCGTCATCGCTACCCGCCCGCCCGACGCCCGGGTGCTGGTGTGCAGCGACCACGGCAACGTGGAAGATCTGACTACACGTTCACACACCCGCAATCCCGTCCCCGTGCTCTACTTCGGCCCGCCAGCTCCTGGACTGGAGACCCTGGCCACCGTGGCGGACGTGGGCCGCACGGTGCTGCGACTGCTGGACGTGGAGTGAGGATGGCGATGCGCAACGGGAGTGGGCGAGGCGGCGCGGGATTGGTGGCGATGGGGGTGCTGGTGCTGCTGTCTGGCTGCGCTTCCGCCCGGTTCTCCGCCCCCGAGGCAGCGCTCGAGGCGTCGCTGTCGATGGAGAGCCCCGCCGGCCAGTTCCGCATCGAATTCGCCCCCGGCAACGAGCAGGACGCCACCCGCATCCAGCAGGCCGTGACCGAGGCCCTGCCCAAACTGGAGCGCTGGGGCGCGCTGCACGAGCCCGTCACCATCAAGGTGATGCCCGACCATGCGGCGCTGGAGGCCGCCGTCCGCCAGCACGGCTATGTCTGGCTGCGCGCCTGGAGCCGCTACGACGAGGTGTTCGTCCAGGCACCCTCCACCTGGAGCCTGACCGGGGCCACCCAGCCCCAAGTCAACGAGCTGCTCCTGCACGAACTCACCCACAGCGTGATGTACCAGCAGTCAGCGGACCGGCTCGGCTGGTCGCGCAAGCAGATTCCCCTGTGGTTCCGCGAGGGCATGGCCTCGTACACGGCGGAGCAGGCGTACCGGTGGGTGTCGCTGGAGGAGATTGCCCGCTACTTCGAGCGCTCCCCCGAGAGCGATCCGGTGGGCAGGCCGGGAGATTTGTACCGGGACGATTCAAACCTCATCTACGGGGTGGCGCACCACGCCTTTGCCTTCCTCGTGCGGCGTTATGGCGAGGACTCGGTGCGCGGCCTGCTGCGCGAGATGAAGGGCGGGAAGGAGTTCCCCCGGGCCTTCGAGAGCGCCATCGGATTGTCTCCAGACGCCTTCGTGCGCGACTTCACCCGCTATGTGCGCTGGCGCGGCTTCCGCGGCGGACGGATACAGCCCCGGGCCAGCACGCCCCCGACGTGAGGCCCGTTTCGTCATTCAGAAACATCCGAATGTCATCTGGTTCCCACCGAATGACATTCACCCTGGAGCGAATCCCATTCGAATCCAATCGAATGCTATGGGATTCGCACTGAATACAATCCAGGAGGAGCTGGACGATGAGCACGAGCCGTCCCTCGGCCGGGCGCCCCTCCGCGGGCGGGCGCACCCTGCCCCAGGTGATGGAGTCCCTGGGCACATTCTTTCACCAGCTCGGCATGCCTCCCATCGCCGGCCGAATGTTGGCGTGGCTGGCGCTGTCGGAGTCTGGCTGTGACTCGCTGGACGCGATGGCCGGGGCCTTGAAGGCCAGCAAGGCCTCGGTGAGCAGCATGGCCCGGTTGCTCGCGGAGCGCGGCTTCGTGGAGCGGGTGCCCGTCCTGGAGCGACGGGATTGTTATCGGCTCCGGGCGGACGCCTGGGAGAATGTCCTGCGCGCCCGCCTGGCCGCCATCGCCAGCGCGAAGGGGCTGGCCGAGGAGGGGCTCTGGCTCATCGGTGAGGGCGAGCACCCCGCCCGCCCGCGCCTCGAGTCCCTGCGGGAGTTCAGCGAGGTGTGCGCCGCCCTCGAGCGGGACCTGCCTTCGCTCCTCGCGCGGCTGCGCAAAGCCACCGCCCGTCCCCGCCGCGCACCGGCTTCTCGGAGCGTATTCCCCACGTAGGCCCAGCCGTCCCCTCTACGCGAGACCAGGGGAGCCCGGGACTCCACGCTCGGGCCCTGCGCTCCCCGGCTCCCCCTCCTGAACGGTGAGGCATAGCCTTCCCGAGGGGTCCTTGGAATGTCATCGAGAGGCGCATCCAGGCTTCGCGAGTTGTCGCGGACAACGGGATTGCGGGCCACCGTGCTTGCGCTCTGCGTCAGCCTCCTGGGGGCCGCGGGCTCCCTCTTTGTATTCCCTCCCGAGTCCAATTCCGTCCTCTGGCTGCCCGGGGGGGTGAGCCTCGCGGTGCTGGTGCGCGCCCACCACCGCCGCTGGCCGGCCTACCTGGTGGCCACCTTCCTGGCCCACGTCGCCCTCGAAATCATCCGCGGCACGCCGCCCGGGGTGAACTTCGTCTGGGCCCTGGGCAACACCACGAGCGCCCTGCTCGGAGCGCACCTGATGCGCCGCTGGCAGGGGGACTCCACCTTGTCATTCACCCGGACCCGCGACGTCGCGGTGCTCGTGCTCGCCGGGGGACTGATCAGCCCCCTGCCCAGTGCCACGCTCGGCGCCGCAGGAATTGCCTCCTGGCGCGCCGGGGCCGTCTCCTTCGGGCAGGAATGGCTGTACTGGTACCTGGCTGACGTGCTCGGGGCGCTGCTCGTCACCCCGCTGTTGCTGACCTGGTCCGCGAAGGAGGGTCACTTCTCCGCCCTGCACCGCCCCCTGGAGCTGGCGGTGACCTGTGGACTGCTGGCCATCTCCGCTCACTTCATCTTCGGCCCTGGAGTGCCCGGCCTCCTGCGGCTCTCCCAGCCCTACGCCTGCTTCCCCTTCCTCCTGTGGGCCGCGCTCCGGCTGGGGCCCCGCGGCGCGACGACGGCCTCGCTGGTCGTGGCCGCCCTGGCCATGTGGCACACCACCGCGGGGAGTGGACCGTTCGCCTCCGACCCCGCCCCCATCCACGTGAGGATGTTCTCGGTCCAGTCCTTCCTGGTGGTGGTGGAGCTGTCCGCGCTCACCCTGGCCTCGCTGGTGTGTGAGCGCCGGCACGCCGAGCACACCCAGCGCCTGTTGGCCCAAGTGGGAACGGTACTCGCCGAGTCCCTGGACTATCGCGTCACCCTGCCGCGCATCGCCCACCTGATCGTCCCCGATGTCGCCAGCGTTTTCGCCCTCTGGTTGGAGGGCGAGGACGGGCACTGGGAGCTGGCAGCCCAGGCGGGCCTCGCTCCAGAGCAGGAAGCACAGCTGGCCACGCAGCTACGTCAGCAGTCCGCCCCCCTCCTCTGCCAGAGAGACATGCGGACGCGCGTCGCTGTGCTCGTACGGCTGCTGCACCGGGAGCGCGTCCAGGGAGGGCTCGTGCTGATGCGCCCCGGGCGCCGCCTGCCGGATGCTCGCGAGCTGGCCTTCGTCGAGGACCTCGCCCACCGCTGTGCCCTCGCGCTGGAGAACGCGCGCCTCTTCCAGGAAGCAAACGAGGCCGTCCACGTTCGCGACGAGTTCCTCGCCGTCGCGGCCCACGAGCTGCGCACCCCGCTCACCTCCCTCAAGCTGCACCTGCAGAGCCTGCTCCGATTGCTGGCCCGGCTCGCCAATGCCACGGACGCCCTCGCCCGGCTGCACCTGGTGGCCCGGCAGGTCAACCGCCTGTCGGAGCTGGTGGAGCGGCTGCTCGACGTAGGCCGCATCAACACCGGGCGGCTCCGGCTGGAGCGGGAGGCGGTGGATCTCTCCGAGTTGATCCTCCGGAAGACGGAGGGACTCTCGGAGGAGTTCTCGCGCTCCCGCTGCGAGCTGTCGGTGCGGCTCCACTCGCGCATCACTGGCTGGTGGGATCGGAACAGGCTGGAGCAGGCCCTCTCCATCCTGCTGGCCAACGCCATGAAGTTCGGCACCGGCCACCCTATCGAGCTCGAGGTCACCGATGCGGGCGAACGGGCCCTCATCACCGTGACGGACCACGGCATCGGCATGACGCCGGAGGCGTTGGAGCGCATCTTCGGCCGCTTCGAGCGGGCGGTGTCCTCACGGGAGTACGGCGGCCTGGGGCTGGGGCTGTTCATCGCCCGGGAGATTGCCGAGGCCCATGGTGGGAGCCTCCGGGTCGCGAGCACGCCCGGAAACGGGGCCTCCTTCACCCTGGAGATTCCGTCCTCCCACATCCCGGAGATGCTCCACGAGACGCCCCTCCCCGCCCCACATTGAACCCGCTGAAAGCCCCCTTCGAGCCCCAGCCCGCCTCCTCGCAAGGCTACCTGCCACCTCCTGAGGGTGTTCCCCCTCCCCATTGGCCCACCAGCCTGCTTTTCTGTTACGACAGGCGCGAACCTTCCCCACCCTGGTTCGCGTCCCCCCGCGTACCGGGAGTGTGAGGAGACTGCACGATGACGCTGCGTACGCTGGGCCTGACGGTTCTCGGTGCCGTGGGACTCTCCGGTCTGACGGCCTGCAAGAAGGACGAGCCCGCCCCCGCCCCCGCCGCTGCCCAGGCACCCGCCGCGCCCACCATCAAGGCCGCGCCCCTGCCCGCCGACACGCCCCTGCCCCAGGAGCCCCAGGAAGAGGCCGCCGAAGCGCCCAAGGGTGGTGGCACCGTCCGCGGACTCGTCACCTTCAAGGGCACGCCCCCCGCCCCCAACCCCATCATCCCGGGCACGGATCCCAACTGCGACGGCATGGAGCTGGTGGATCAGCCCGTGCTCGTAACGAACGGCAAGCTGGCCAACGTGCTGGTGCGCGTGCAGGGCAATGTGCCCGGCCAGCCCACGACCCCGCCGAGCTCCATGGTGGTGGTGGACCAGAACCGCTGCATGTACAAGCCGCGCGTGCAGGGCGCCGTCATCAACCAGCCGCTGGTGCTGATGAACAGCGACAGCACGCTGCACAACGTGCGGGGCGTGTCCGGGGGCAAGCAGCTCTTCAACGTCACTCAGCCGCCCTTGAAGACGAAGGAGGCCCAGCCTCCGAAGGAGGCGGACGTCATCCGCCTCAAGTGCGACATCCACCCGTGGATGACCGCGTTCGTGGTGATGAGCCCGCACCCGTACTTCGCCACCTCCGGCGAGGACGGCGCCTTCTCCATCCAGGGCCTGCCGCCGGGGACGTACACCCTCGAGGCCTGGCACGAGACGCTCGGCACGAAGACGGCCCAGGTGACGGTGCAGGAGGGCCAGGAGACCACGGCCTCCTTCGAGTTCATCGCCGCGAAGTAGTGCTCGCGGCTCGCACGAGCCCCGGGCGCGGACAGCACCCGGAGCCCGCGGCGGGGACTACTTCTTCTTGATGGTCAGCTTCGCCTCGGTGGCCTTGCTGCCACCCTCGGCCTTGATGGTGACCGCGCCAGCCTTCACGGCCGTCACGTTACCGGCCGCGTCCACCGTGGCGATCTTCTCGTTGCTGGTGGTGAAGGTGAAGGACACGCCCTTGATGGCGGCGCCGTCGGCACCCTTGGCCACCACCGCGAGCGGCGCGCTCTCGCCCACCTTCAGCGTGGCCGGCACCGTCTCGAAGGCCACCGCGTCCACCTCGGGCAGCTTCACGGTGACCTCGAACTCCTGCGTCAGCTTGCCGGACGTCGCCGTCACCTTCGCGGTGCCCACGGCCTTGGCCACCAGCCGGTTGCCCTCCACCTGCACCACGTTGGCGTCGGCGGCGGAGAACTCCAGCTTCGCATCCTTCACCGGACGGCCGGCGTCATCCTGAACCTCGGCCTCGACCGTCGCGTCCGAGTCCAGGCCCGTCAGCGTGAAGGGCGCGCCCTTGATGAGGATCGCCGAGGGGATGATCACCTCCACCGGGGCCGAGGCGCTCACCTCACCCGAGGTGACGGAGATGTTGGCCGAGCCGCTCTTCACCGCCGTCACCTTGCCGGTGGCGTCTACGGTGGCGACCTTGTCGTTGGTGGAGGCAAATGCGATCTCCGCCTTCTCCACCGGCTTGCCGTCCGCGGTGAGCGCCTGCGCCGAGAGCGACACAGCCTGGCCCGCCTCGGACAGCTCCACCTTCGCCGGCTTCACCTCGATCCGCTCCACCTTCGCGCACGCGGACGCCAGCAGGACAACGGACGCGGCCATCAGCGGATTGAACAGACTCTTCATGATGAATGTGCCTCCCACTCGCCCTGGGCGAGCGATTGATGTTGGATTCAGCTGAGGAACTTGGTGTTCCAAGGACCCGGGTGGTAAAACCCGTTTCGCCACAGCAATCCGTGTTCCATTTCAGACACCCTCTGGAAGGCACGAGGAGCTGTGGAGAAAAGGGACAACTCACTCCGCGCGTTGCCCTTTTTCTCCACAGGTGCCCGGAACGGCCGGAATCCGGATACGGTGGGCCGCGCCAGCATCGAGCACCATGGACCGCGACATCCGAGCCGCCGAGACACACACCAGGTACGAGCCCCCGAGGGACACACGGTGAAGGGGATGTGGCTTCCGTTCCTCCTGGTAGGCCTCACAGCGTGGGCGATTCCTCCGGGTGTGCCCCTGTGCGAGCGGCCCCATTCCGTGGCACCGGTGCAGGAGCAGCCCTTCCCCGAGGAGGTGCAGCAGGCCCTGGACGCGCTGGTGCGCGCGGAGCTCGCTCGGGAGCCGCACGCAGGCCTCGCGGTGGGCGTGCTGCAAGGAGGACAACGCTGGGTGGGTGCCTACGGGCTGAGGGACGTGGAGCGAGGCCTGCCGACAACGCCACGCACCACCTGGCGCATGGCCTCCATCACCAAGTCCTTCACCGCGGTGGCCGTGCTGCAGCTCGTGGAGCAGGGCCGCATCGATCTCGACGCCGACATCCACACCCTGGTGCCCGCCTGGCCGGAGAAGCGCTGGCCGGTGACGGTGCGGCAACTGCTCGGACACCTGGGAGGCGTGACGAACTACGGCCGCTTCGGACCGAGCCACGACAGCGGACTGGTCGACACCGCGGGCGCGCTCGCCCTCGTCTCGGGCTACGAGCTGGAAGCCGAGCCCGGCACTCGCTTCATCTACAGCACCTGGGCCTACAACCTGCTTGGTGCCGCCATCGAGGCCGTGTCGGGACAGAGCTACGGCAAGTACCTCCATGAGCACGTCTTCGGCCCCGCTGGCATGGTGCACGCGGCGTTGGACGATCGCCGCACGCGCGACGAGCACCACGCAGCGGGCTACCGGATTCGAGACGGACAGCGAGTGGCCTCCAAGGTCATCGACGTGTCCGGCCGCTTCGCCGGAGGTGGCACCCGCGCGTCCATCGAGGATCTGCTGGGCTTCGGCGAGGCGCTGCTCGACTACCGGCTGGTGTCGCGAACCAGCACGGGGTGGATGCAGACGCCGATGAGCACCCGAGACGGACGGCTCACGGACTACGGCATGGGCTTCGCGACCTGGCCGCTCCGAGGCCATTACCTGGTGGCCCACTCGGGAGCGCAGCCAGAGACGTCGACGCTGCTTCTGCTGCTGCCCGGAGAGGACGTGGCCATCGCCCTGGCGAGCAACGTGGAGGGGCAGGCCGCCTCTCTGAAGCGCATCGCCTACGGCATCATCGAACTGCTGCTCGAGGGAGAGGAGCCCCGGCTGCTCGCGCGCCGCCAGGGGCCGGTGGACGCGTTGGTGTACGAGGGAATCAACCGGGTCTTCGGCTACGGGCTCGCCTACCACCAGTGGGCCACGCACGGGCCGGGGAAACTGCCCGGGACGAGCGAGCTTCCGGAATCCTTCGAACAGGTGGCGCGGCTGCTCGACCGGAGCACCATCGAGCGAGCCCCGGATGCGGCACGCGAGCGCATCCTCGCCGCCCACGAGCCGCGGGCGGATTGGCTGCTCGTCCGGGTGGGGGCGCACATGGCGCGGACACTGGAGGAAGCGCTGGGAAGCGAGCGGCTGCGGAGCTATCCCGCGCGAGGCCCGCTCGCCTTCTTCAACGACTACCTGGCCGTCTGCGCGTCGAAGAGCTGCCCCGACCCGTTCCGCTTCAACGAGGCGCTGCGCACGGACCTGCGCCGGCTCACGGGGGAGAACATCGAGCCCTCGCGGCACTGAGAGGGTTTGAACTGGAGCGGGCGCCCGGTCAACAAGAACTCTTCGTTAGCGAGGGTCCAAGGAGACCGGCAAAATGACGACCAGGCAGTACCAAGGAGGCGTATCATCTGGACCGAGGCGCCCTGGTCAATCCCCTCGCATCAAGTTCGCCCCACCACGACGTGCATTGGTTCTCGAGGCCGAAAATGAAAGCCCACGAACTACTCGCTGCACTTGGAACAAAATTTGGAACCGACTCCCATCTTGAGCTGGCAAATAAACTCGGCATCACTGCCAATACGCTGAACAACTGGAAGAAAACGCGCAAGCGCCTGACGCCTGTCCAATTGGCTCGCCTCCTCATCAAGGCACAGGGGGCAGCGGTCCAGCACGCCCAGCACCACACCATCAAGCCCATCGTCGAGCACTTCAAACTCCAGTGCGCCGCCTCAGCGAGGAACTCCCGATACGAAATCTTTCGTGCTGGAGATTCGACCTACTTGAAAGGGCTCCGGAAGGAGTTGGACTCAACCTATGGGATATACATCTTCTACGACTCGGGCGGGCGCGCGCTCTATGCAGGGAAAGCCAGAAGGCAGACCCTATGGAAGGAGATAAACAACGCCTTCAATCGCGAGCGCGGAACACAGATGTTCTTCCGGGTCAAACATCCCAGTCGAAATCAGACCTTCAAGCCCCAACATAAGCAACATCGACAACCATGCCAGCAGCACCTCTACCTGCACGAACTGGCCGTATACTTCAGCGCATATGGCATTGATGACGGTATGATCGGAGACTTGGAAGCCCTCCTCGTGCGTGGCTTCGCCAATGACTTGCTGAACAGCCGAATGGAAACATTCGCCCATACGCGCTACTAGGAGCTTGTCGGAGAATCGCCGAAAAACGACTCCTACATACCAACCATAGCGGTGTGTTTGAGTCGCACTACCCCTCATGTAGTGGGTAGCCGAGGTATTCCGACAGGCTCCTAGGAGCGTGTCGGCGAATCGGCCAGAGGTACGGTAGCGCGTAGCGGGAGCGATATGGCGCCCCAGGTGCGGATGCCGTGGAGCCGCGACCGCCGTGCGGCGACCTGCTCCGCTACGCCGCCTGCGCGGCCAGGCTGGGCAGTTCCCACCCCAGCTTCCACAACTTCTTCAGGTTGTGGACGGCACACGCCAGCGAGAATTCCCCTTGCACCTTGGTGAGGCCCCTCAGCGAGAAGCGTGGCAGGACTGTGTTCTTCACCTGCCCGATGACAGGCTCGGCTGTCACCTTGCGCCGCGCGTACGCCTTGCGTCCCCGCTTCGTCAAAATCTTGCGCTTCATTCGCTCCTTGAAGCTCAGTCCCGCCGGCGGGCGTCCTCGAGGAGCTGGCGGCGCTTCCTCTCCGTGCTTGCCGCGCCCGGTGGCCACAAAGCACTCCACCCCCTTGTCCTCCACCTTCTCAATGTCCTCCTGGCTCAGGTAGCCCGTGTCCGCACTCAGCTCCTTGGGCACCAGTCCCGTGTTGGCTTCCACCTGCTCCACCATGGGGGCCAGCTGGCGTGCATCACTGGTGCTCTGCCCCACTTCCTGGGCCACTATCAGTTGCGTGTCCGCGTCCGCTGCCACCTGTGCGTTGTAGGACTGCTGGAAGGCGCCTGCCCGCGGCATTATTCTCGATTCCGGGTCGGTGAAATTGCGCTGCGCCTTCTCGGAGGGCTTCGCCTCCTCCGGGTTTTCACCCCTGGCCCCAGCCTTCTCCCTGGCCTCCTTCTCCAAGTCCTCCTTGGCCTCGCGAATCTTCTCCCGGCGCTTCTCCTTCTCCACCGCCAGCTCGAGCTTCTTCTCCGCCTCCAGCTCACGCGCGGCCTGCCGCAGCCGCTCGGCGCGCTTCTCTGGATTCTTCAGCTCCTCGGGCAGCTCATCCCCGCGTCGCCCCTTGCCGTAGCGCCTGTCCTCCTCCGCATCCAGCGCCGCGGCCTCCGCAAGCAGCCTGTCTATCTGCTCGTCCAGCTTCTTCATGGACTCCTCCATTCGTCCGTAGCTCATCGCCTTGTGCTTGCTGGCGTTGGCCTTCCATTTCGAGCCATCCACCGCCAGGTGCCCCAGCTTCTTGAGCCCCGAGCCGCGCGCCAGCCTCAGCGTGTCCACGAAGAGCGCTCGGAAGGCTTCCAGGTGCCTCACCCTGAAGGTGCACACCGTGTCGTGGTCCGGCCTCTCTCCTCCCGTCAGGTAGCGGAAGGCGATGTCCGTCTCGCACCTCCTCTCAATCTCCCGGCTGCTCGTAATGCCTCGCGCGTACGCGTACATGAGCAGCAACGTCATCATCACCGGGTGGTAGGGCGGCTGACCGCACTCCTGGGTGTACGCCTTCAGAATGGCGCTGAAGTCGAGCGTCTTGCGCAGCTCGACGAAGAAGCACGCCAGGTGCCCCTCTCCCAGCACTTCCCTCGCGTACTGCGGTAGCAACTGGCCCTGCTCCGGCTGCCACTCCCGGAACGGTCTCGGCGAGGCGTAGCGGGCGGAGCTCTTCGTCTCCTCCCGCTCCGGCTTCTCGCTGGTTGCTACTTCCAACAGGGCGGCCTGCTCCGGCTTCTTCCTCGAGGTGGTGCTCACCCTCCACCTTCAACCAGAACTCGCCTCCCCTCTGAAGGACCACCTGGGGCGTCACTCCTCTTCCCCACCCTCCAAGGTGGGGTTTTCCGACACGCTCCTAGCATCACCCGGTCACTTCCCCAGGGCATTGCGCAACTCCGAGGGACAATCCTTCTCGGAGGACGCCTGAAGCTTGCTCGCTCCCTCGCCCCCCAAGTCCCCTACCCCAGCCACCAGAAGATCCGCCGATTCCGCACGAGAATCTGCTCTGACGCCGGGATGAGCCCGCTCGTATTCGTTCTTCATGCGAGGACGGACATGAGAACGGATTCGGAGCGGAAGGACGTGGTGATCATCGGGGGCGGCCCGGCGGGCTTGAGCGCGGCGCTGATGCTCGGGCGCGCCCGCAAGAAGGTGCTCCTCTGCGACGGGGGCTCTCCCCGGAATAGCGCGGCGGAGGGCATCCACGGCTTCGTCACCCGCGACGGGATCCCACCGAAGGAGTTCCGGCGGATCGCCCATGAAGAGCTTCAACCCTACGGTGTTGAGATCCTCACCGACACGCGTGTCACCGCTGTGGAGCGCCTCGACACAGGCTTCCAGGTCGTGCTCGCGGGCGGGCGCACGGTAGAGAGCCGCCGCGTACTGCTCGCCACGGGCATGGTCGATGAACCGCCAGACCTGCCCGGCTACCGAGACCTGTGGGGCACGAGTATCTTCCAGTGCCCGTATTGCCATGGCTGGGAGGTACGAGACCGGCCCTTCGGGCTGCTCGTGACGAACGAGCATCTCCTCGACTTCGCCGCGTTCCTCACCGGCTGGAGCCGGGACGTGGTGGCCTTCACCCATGGCGCCGTCAATGTGTCCGCCGAGCAGCGCCAGCGTCTCGAGCGCGCCGGGGTACGCCTCGAGACCCAGAAGATCCGCCGGCTCATTCCCGGCGCCAAGAACGGGGACCATCGAGCCCACCTCGAGGCCGTGGAGTTGGAGGACGGAACGCGGGTGGCGCGCGACGTGCTCTTCGCCCATCCACCGCAGCGCCAGACGGAGCTGGTGCAGCGGCTCGGCGTCGCGCTCGACGAGCAGGGCTTCGTTCGCATCAATGAGCACCTGGAGACTTCCATTCCAGGAGTCCACGCGGCGGGCGATCTCACCACCCGCATCCAGGGCGCGAGCATGGCCGCCGCGGCGGGGACGATGGCCGCGGCCATGATGAACCATGCCCTCAACATGGAGAACGCGGGCGCTGGAGTGCATCCAAGAGGTTGAGCCCGGACCATGTCTGCCGCTACGAAGGGGATGATGACGAGGACGAAGACCCCGCACGAAACGACGCGGCATTCATGGCCTCACGAGGAGTTCGTACGGCACCGCATCCCGGTCTGGGCGGGGCGCTACGGCCGCCACGGTCCCGGCCATGAGAAAACCATCGTCCATTCATATGCCGTCATCATCCTCGTGACGCGTGGCCAGTCGAGGGTGCGGCACACCGGCGAGCTGGTGCTGCGCGCGGGAGACGTCCACCTCATTCCTCCGGGGGACCCGCACGGAGGGGTGCACTTCGATGACATGGAGGGATGGGCGCTCGCGATCCACCCGGAGGCCTTTCCCCCCGAAGACCCGAGCTGGGGCAGTCACGAGGGACTCCGGCTGGGTCCCTTGCTGCGAATCCGCAGCGGGTGCCACCCGGTCCTCCACGCGAATGCCGTCCAACAGCAGCGCCTGGAACAGTGGATGCAGCTGCTCGAGTCCGAGCTCACCAGCAACGAGCGGTCCCGCGACGAGGCCGTGGCCGCCCTGCTCCGGCTGGTGCTGATCGAGCTGGAGCGGATGGTCAGTCCCGAGACCACGCCGGACTCTCCAGGCCTGGGCCTGGCGCGGCGGGCGCTCACCTACATCGAGACGAAAGCCCTCGAGCCAGTGTCCCTGACGGAGGTGGCGCAAGCCGTCGGGCGGTCCGCAACCCACGTGGCCAGCGTGGTCCGCAAGGAGACAGGCCGCACGGTGGGTCAGTGGATTCTCGAGTACCGCATGGCCGAGGCCCGGCGGAGGCTCCGAGGGACGGACGAGCGGGTGGACATCATCGCCGAGCGCGTGGGCTACGCGGACGTGACGCACTTCATCCGGCTCTTCCGGCGTGCCCACGGCCTCACGCCCGCCGCATGGAGACGCAAGCTCAGTACGGAACACCCGCCTGCCGTGCGGTCTTCAAAGCCTGCGCGTACCACTCCAGCTCCGAAGCGAACCGATTGAACCGCTTGAGGTACGCCGCATCCGCTGGCACGCCTGCGTCGTCAAACGCGGCCTGCACCTTGGGGATGGGGAAGCTGCTGGGGATGCTCGCCATCCCGAGCTCGGCCAGCGTGTCGCGAAGATGCGAGGCCGCGCGAACGCCGCCAAAGCTGCCGCCGGAGTAGGAGACGATCGCCGAGGGGCGGAAGAAATACTCCTCCAGAAAATGGTCGAGCAGGTTCACCAGGGCGGGCGGAGGGGTGTGGTTGTACTCGGCGGTGACGATGACGAAGCCATCGGCCGCCCGGTACAGGGTCGCCAGGCGCTCGAGTTGCTCCGGTGCCGTCCCCTTGGCGTACTCCTTGTACATGCGATCGAGCAGCGGGAGCTTGTACTCCAGCGGATCCACCAGCGTGACGTTGTGGCCCCGCTCCGTGAGTTGCCGCTGCACGAACCTCGCGGCCTTGATGCCCTGTCGGTCGGAACGAACCGAACCGAAGAGGATGACGAGGTTCAAAGCCATAAGAGCGCTCCTGATCCACTTCAGGCCCTGATCGGCCCTGCCTACAACCTGCGCACCCTCATGCGAAGTGAGAGCAGGTATCACGGCCAGGGGCAGCCGGGCCTGGGAGCGCTCGCACCAGACCCTGCTGTGCACCCCGCCTCGGACGGCTTACGGCTTGTGAGCGGCCTTCGCGAAGGAGTCGAAGGCGGAGATGACCTCGGGCGGAGCCTGCACCAGCTCGATGAGCACGCCTTCGCCCCCGAGCGGGAACTGCTCGTTGCCCTTGGGGTGGATGAACGTCACATCGAAGCCGGCCGCGCCCTTGCGGATGCCACCCGGAGCGAAGCGCACGCCCTGGCCCTCGAGCCAGGTCACCGCCGCGCGCAGGTCATCCACCCAGAGGCCCAGGTGGTTGAGCGCGGGGTCATGCACGCGCGGCTTCCCGTTCGGGTCCACCGGCTGCATCAGGTCCACCTCCACGCGGAACGGCCCGGCTCCGGCCACGACGATGTCCTCGTCGACGTTCTCGCGCTCGCTGCGGTAGGTGCCATGAGGCTCGAGGCCCAGCACGTCCACCCAGAGCTTGCGCAGGGGCGCCTTGTCCGGTCCGCCGATGGCCACCTGCTGCAGGCCCAGGATGCGAAAGGGTCGTGTCGTCATGGCCACGCACCGTTGCAGAGGGCGAGGCCGCGGACAAGGGCCCGCCGCCGCAGCCTCAGAAGCCCGGCGGCACCCGGCCATGTAGACACGTGATGGTGTTGGGTACGCGAGGCCCCGACCACAGCGCGTGCCGCATCCCCGAGCGTTCCTTCGGCGGCACGCCCTCCTCCACCGGCCACTGCGGCTCCTCGCCAGGACCCAGCGAGTGCAGCCCGCTCTGCCAGGGACCGATGACGTAGGTGTGCCCCGCGGCGCGGCAACCGAAGAAGCGCGTCCAGGCCTTCGCGAAGGCATGACCCCGAGCCGTCCCGAACGTCTCGCAGGTACGGAACCACCAGAGCGCACTACCCCCGGACACGAGGCGCTCGCGCAGCTCCACCAGACGTGCGTGCCAGGGATGGCCCGGCGCAAGCGCCCGTACATCCATCGGCACCCGGTCGATGAGCACACACCCCCAGTTGCCGTGGCCCCAGAACTGGATCTCCGCGACGGGCTGCTCTCTCGAGCGGGCAAGCAACCAATCGAGCGCCTCGGGCCAGCTCGCCACGCCCTTCCAGTCATCAAGCCGGCCGAGCGCTCGGTACAGCACGCCGCCCACCCGCCACGAGGCGGTGAGGCCCGGAAGGCCCCAGCGCCCGCCGCAGGTGCGGTCATACACCATCAATCTCAGACCCGCGGTTCGCTCGGCCATGACGCATCCTCTCCGTACTAGGAGCCTGTCGGAATACCTCGGCTACCCACTACATGAGGGGTAGTGCGACTCAAACACACCGCTATGGTTGGTATGTAGGAGTCGTTTTTCGGCGATTCTCCGACAAGCTCCTAGAATGCCACGCTGCGGCATCCACGGCCCAGCAGCCCCTCGGAGGAGTGAGCGCATGCACCAGAACCAGAGTCTCTACGAGCAGCTCGGCGGCGAAGAGATGGTCTCGAAGACGGTCACCATCTTCTACCAGAAGGTGCTGGCGGACTCCCTCCTGAGGCCTTTCTTCGAGAACATGAACATGTCCCGCCTGGAGTCCATGCAGAGGGCCTTCCTGGTCACCGCCTTTGGTGGCCCCAACGCGTACAGCGGCCGGGACATGCGCCGCGCCCATACGCGACTGGTGGCGCGGGGAATGAGCGATGCCCACTTCGACGCCGTGCTCACCCACCTGGACGACACCCTGACAGAGCTCAATGTGGCCAAGCCGCTCAGGGACTGGGCCCGGGCCCTCACGGACAGTCTGCGCAAAGACATCCTCGGCCGCTGAGCCGGTGGGGCCTGCGCCAAGGGCTGTCAGTGGGCCTTGTTAGGGTCCCGGCCACCATGACCACCCCCACGCTTCCACGCCCCGCGGCCTTGGCCGCCCTGCTCTGCTGTGCCCTCTTCGCCGGTGCCGCCGGCGCCCAGGGTGCCCCCACCGGTGCCGCCCCAAAGGACAAGCCCCCCAAGGCGAAGGCCGCGCCCCAGATGGATTTCGAGAAGCACTACCTCGTCATCCTGCGCCGCGGCCCCTCGTGGACGCCCGAGGTGACGCCCGAGGCGGAGCGCATCCAGTCGGAGCACATCGCGCACCTCACTCGCATGGCGGAGACCGGCAAGCTGGTCATCGCCGGGCCCTTCGGAGAGCAGCAGGATCCAACGTTCCGGGGCATGTGCCTCTACAAGACCGGGACGCTGGAGGAGGCCCGGAAGCTCGCCGAGGAGGATCCCGCCGTGAAGACCGGGCGCCTCAAGGTGGAGGTCATGGCCTGGTACACGGAGAAGGGCTACATGGCCTTCCCCAAGGCAAAGCCCGTGAAGTAGGGCCCCTCTGATGAATATCTCCGGGGATGGAACGTCCTGCTCATCCCCGGACCAGCTCCCGAAGGAGGCCTCCCGCATGCGCGCCCTGCTGATGACCCTGACCCTCTCGTGCTGCCTGCTCCCGTCTCCCGGTGAAGCGGCCACGCTGCGCTGCGGCAGCGCACTCGCCTCGGACGGCGCCTCCAAGTCCGATGTCCTCACGAAGTGCGGCGAGCCCATGAGCAAGGACACTCGCACCGAGACCGTGTCGGAGAAGACGAAACAGAAGGGCCAGGAGACCGACACCACTCAGGAGCGGATCGTCTCCAAGACGATCGAGGAGTGGACGTACAACTTCGGTCCCCGCCACTTCATGCAGGTGGTGGTGTTCGAGAATGGCCGGCTCGTGGACGTGAGGAGCGCCGGCTACGGGCGGTAGTCTCAGCCCGACAGGGCCACCGTCCGGAAGAGGAACTGGTTCCCCCCCACCGCCGAGGCCAGGAAGCGCCCCACGTCGCTTCGGGGGATGGTGTTGTGGTGGATCTCCCCCGTGGTCGAGGCCAGGACGTCTCCACCATGGGGCCGCCCATAGGTGAGCCCCACGGGCTGGACGATGATCCAATCGAGGCCGCTGTTGCGCACCAGCTGCTCCTGACGCTCCTTGTCGGCGATCTGCTCCTTGAGCAGCAGCCGATAGGCCAGCTTGAAGGGCCAGGGCAGGACGGCACGCGTCTCCCCCACCCCGTAGGCAGACACCACCACGAGCCTGCGCACTCCCAATCGGTGCATGGCCTGGATGATGTTGCGGGTGCCCTCGGAGCAGATGTTGGTGGGAGTGCGCGAGCGGTGGAGCAACCGCACCTTCAGCGGGTTGTCATTCACCCCGAGCGCCACCACCACTGCGTCCTGTCCGGACATCGCGCGCTCGACCTCCTCGGGGTTCAGCGCATCCCCCGCAACCCGGTGCAGCCGCTCCGAGCGGATGCCGAGCTGATCTGCATGCCGTGAGAACGCTGTCACCTCGTGCGCACCGTCCAGCAGCTCCCGCACCGTGGCCTGACCCGTTCCACCTGTCGCACCGAAGACGATGACCTTCATGGCCCACCTCGTGCCGTACCCGTAGGGATGGCGGGCGCCCCGAGCAACCCGGGACGCCCGCTGGGACCGACTTCGAGGAGGCGAGCGACCGTCAGCCGGAGCTAGCCGCCCAGCGCGCCGTTGATGAGCGGCGCGAGGATGTCCATGCCCGGATCCTCATCGTTGAAGCCGTTGGGCGGCTCGTAGATGCGGATGCGCTGGTTGTCGTTGATGAAGCGGCTGAGGAAGACGTCCATCGGCACGAACTCGCTGTTGCACTTCCAGCTCTGCCACGGCTCGGAGACGTACTCGTACCACTTCTTCTTCTCCATCCGCTCGCACGCGTGCGAGCCGACGAAGGTGATGATGGTGCTGCAGTGGCTGACGTTGAGCGGCCGGCTGTGCGGGATGAAGTAGCTGAAGTTGTTGTAGAGCTTCAGCTCGTTGACGAGCCGGTCCTGGTCCTGCTTCCAGTAGCTGAGGATCGACTCCTGATCGTTGGGCGTGTGGAAGCGCTCGTAGGAGAAGCGCGAGTAGTTGTAGTCCCGCGTATAGGCCGTGTAGGCGAGCTGATCATTGGGGAACTCCGTGGCCACCATGCGGTTGATGGTGCCCATGTTGTTCCGGTCGAAGGAGGCCGGGAGCAGGCCGAGCACCGAGTCGAGGTTCCACGACTGGCGGATCTTGGTGTGCAGGGCGCGCGAGCGGTCATTGACGTTGGCCGCCAGGTAGATGGGGCCGGAGTCATTCAGGTAATAGCCACGCGCCGGGTTGATGGCGCGGCGGATGAAGTAGTAGCCGGCCGCGGTGGCGGTGCCGCCCGCGCTGAAGCCGGTGACGAGTAGCTTGTTGACGCTCGGGAACTGCGTCTTCGCGTAGTTGGCCGCGGCGAGCGTGTTGGTATATCCCGAGTGGTGCCAGGAGAGCGGCGGCTGCTGCCCCGTCGCATCCGTGTAGGTGACGACGTTGTTGCCCACGTGCACGTCACCCGTGCAGTACGGCAGGTAGACGATGTTCCAGTCCTTGGTGACCAGGTCCTTGCGGCTGCGGAACGGCAGGCCCGGATCCGCCCCGTTCACGATCGGCGAGACGTACTTCGCCGTGAACTGCTGCATGTAGTCGTCCGTGAGGCCGTTCGGGTTGGCCGCACCCAGCACGCCCGCACGTCCGCTACAGGTGTCGTAGTCCCAGCACGCACCGCCACCTTCGAGCATGAACAGCACGTTCTTCGAGCCCGTGTCGCTGCGGTGGACGAAGAACTTGTACTGAGAGCCGTTGCCACACTTCGTCCCCGGCAGCTCCACCTTCTGCCAGCTGTAGGTGTTCCCTCCGTCCACGAGGACATCGACAATTCCGGAGACAAGGACCTCAGCCTGAGCGGTGGCTGGCGGAACGGCGGCGACGGCGAGAAGACCCAACAAGAGATGGTTTCTCATCTCAACTCCTCCCATGATTGGTTTGTGATGGGACGCACAGTACTAGCACAATCCGTGAAATCGTTGTATCTCCGGACGAAGCCGTAAACTCCTACTTTACAAGATTGTGACAAACACGCAGGCCGGGGTATCTCGACAGATATGGGTGTGAATCCTCGAGCGAAGATTCTGCCGTGGCTGGCCGCGGTCGTACTGGTGGCCGCGGTGCTTGTTGTCGTCGTCCTCCTCCGCGGCAGTCCGTCCACGGATGACGCATCAGGACAAAAACCGCAGGCCGCGACGCCCCAACGGAGCACACCCGCTCCAGCGCCCGAGCCTCGAACGGCCTCCGCTCCGCCGGCCCTCGCCGCCGAACCGCTGCCCGAGCCCATCGCCGAGGCCGCACCCAGCGAGGCACCCACCAAGCATCCGGTGGATTTGGAGAAGCTGCGCGAGCTCCTGCCCAACAACCTCTACTGGGAGATGGGCGTGCCGACGAAGGATCCAGAGGTCCTGCGCAAGCGCGAGGAGGAAGGGCGGCGCTGGAACGAGCTCTACGGCAAGGTGCAGTCGAACACGGCCACCGAGCAGGAGATTCACCAGTACTACGAGCACCGGCGCAAGGTGTCGGAGGACTCCATCGCGTTCGCGACGATGGTGCTCGAGCAGTACGGCACTCAGCTTCCGGAGCAGGAGCAGGGCCTGTACGCGCTGAGCATCCGGATGCACCGCACCCGCCTTGAGGAGATGCCCCGGCAGCTCGAAGACGCCCTCGCGCGCAAGAACACGCAGGATCAGCGCCGCGAGCAGTGGCGCGGGAGCGGGGGCGGCAACTGAGCAGCGGGCCCGCCCGTTCTGTCGCTCTGCGTGCAACCAGCCCCCGAGGACCCCTTCCCGCCAGCCACACGCGCCCTCACCCTGTAGGGCAACCATGGATCTCTCCGCTCTGTCTGATTCCGACAAGCGGCGCTGGCTCGTGCTCGCGGGCCTGGTCGCCGTCCCCGTCTATGTCCTCCCCGTTGGCCTCTTTGGCCTGCGAGCGCTCTGGCCGAGGACGCTGCGCGACGCCGCCTCGGGGGCCATCGCGCTGGGCATGGTGTCCCTGCTCGGCCTGAGCCTGCGAGGGCTCGTCCGGGTGAAGGCCAGCCCGCCAGGCGAGCGCTGGAAGCTGCCCTTCCGCGTGCCCATCATGCCCGAGGAGTTCGCCGCCTCGGCGGCCTCGGGCCACTGAGTCGTTGGATCTCCAGTCATCACGCCCTGCGTCATCGAGGAACAAATGTCCTCGGTGATGCACTCCGTCAGACGCACGCCGTCACGGCCGAGTGAATGCTCCTCGCACAAGAGGCCTGCGCGGCAAGTGGCACCCGCTTGGGGTATAGGTTCGCGTGCCCTTGGGCGGGAGGCGGTTCGTGTCACTCAGTGTCTTCGATATGTTCACCATCGGCATCGGGCCCTCGAGCTCGCATACGGTGGGGCCGATGCGTGCGGCGCGGCAGTTCGTGGAGAGTCTCGCGAAGGCAGCGGGAGGGTTCGACACCGTCGAGTCCGTCAAGGCCGAGCTGTTCGGCTCACTCGGCCACACCGGCAAGGGCCACGGCAGCGACATCGCGGTCCTGCTTGGGCTGGAGGGCGAGCGCCCCGAGGAGGTCGACTGTGATGCCGTGCCAGGGCGCATCTCGGGCATCACCGAGACGGGGAAGCTGAAGCTGCTCGGCCAGCACAGCGTGAAGTTCCGTCCCTCCGAGGACATCGTCTTCCACAAGCGGCAGTCGCTGCCGCGCCATCCCAACGGCATGCGCTTCACGGCGGTGCTCGCCGGGCAGAGCGAGCCCTTCAGCCGCACCTACTACTCGGTGGGCGGCGGCTTCGTCGTCAACGACGACGGCAGCCCGGCGCACGGCGTGAGCGCGAAGGACACGCGCATCCCCTACCCCTTCAAGACGGGCGCGGAGCTGCTCGCGCTCTGCCATCAGCACGGGCTGAGCATCAGCACGCTGATGCTGGAGAACGAGAAGGCGCTGCGGACGGAGACGCAGGTGCGCACGGGGCTGCTGCGCATCTGGGATGTGATGCAGGCGTGCGTGAAGCGCGGCTGCGAGCGCGAGGGCATCCTCCCGGGCGGGCTGAAGGTGAAGCGGCGCGCGGCGGCCATCTACCGCAAGCTCAAGGGAGACATGCGCGGCAACGCGGACCCGCTGCTGGCGATGGACTGGGTGAACCTCTACGCGCTCGCGGTGAACGAGGAGAACGCGGCCCAGGGGCGCGTGGTGACGGCGCCCACCAACGGCGCGGCCGGCATCATCCCCGCGGTGCTGCACTACTACCGGCGCTTCGTGCCGGGCGCGGATGACGAGGGCGCCATCCGCTTCCTGCTCACCGCCGGGGCCATTGGCATGCTCTACAAGCTCAACGCCTCCATCTCCGGCGCGGAAGTGGGCTGCCAGGGTGAGGTGGGCGTGGCCTGCTCCATGGCGGCCGCGGCCCTCACCGAGGTGATGGGCGGCACGCCGGAGCAGGTGGAGAACGCGGCGGAGATCGGCATGGAGCACAACCTGGGCCTCACGTGTGATCCGATCGGCGGGCTCGTGCAGGTGCCGTGCATCGAGCGCAACGCCATGGGCTCCATCAAGGCCATCAACGCCGCGCGGCTCGCGCTGCAGGGCGACGGCAAGCACAAGGTGTCACTCGACAAGGTCATCGCGACGATGCGCCAGACGGGCGCGGACATGATGACCAAGTACAAGGAGACCGCGCGCGGCGGCCTCGCGGTGAACATCATCGAGTGCTGAAGCGACTCTGAGGCGCCTTGTGCGGATGAGCCGGCTGGAAACGTGGATGCGGGTCAACCCCGTGCGCGAGGCAGTGCAGCGCTGGTACGCGGGCCCGCTGTTGCGGCGACTCGGCGGCACGGTGGAGGGCAGCCGGGTGCTGGAGATCGGCTGCGGCCATGGCGTGGGCGTGGACATCATCCTCGGGCAGTTCGGCGCGGCGAGCGTGGATGCGTTCGACCTGGACCCGGACATGGTGGCCCGGGCGCAGCAGCGGCTGGCGCGGCACGGAGAGCGGGTGCGCGTCTGGGAGGGCCGCGTCACGGAGATTCCCGAGCCGGACGGTGCCTACGAGGCCGTGTTCGTCTTTGGCGTGCTGCACCACCTGCCGGGCTGGAGGGCGGGGCTGACCGAGGTGCGGCGCGTGCTGAAGCCCGGCGGGCGCCTCTTCGCCGAGGAGTCCTACGCCCCCTTCATCACCCACCCCGTCTGGCGGCGGCTGCTGCACCACTCGCAGGAGGACCGCTTCGACCATGAGGCGCTGCTCAACGAGCTGCGGACCCAGCACTTCCGCCTGAGGGACCAGCGCCGCATGGGTGGCGGCCTGGGCTGGCTCGTGGCGGACAAGGCCTAATCCAGGGCCGCCCGAGCCATGGGTGGCCTGCCGTAGAGCTGGAAGAGCACCGGCACCACCAGCATGTTGAGGAAGGTGGAGGAGAGCAGACCGCCCAGGATGACCACTCCCATGGGAGCCTGAATCTCATTGCCCGCCTCGCCCCCGGCGATGACGAGCGGCACCAGCGCGAGCCCCGCGCACAACGCCGTCATGAGGATGGGCGCCAGACGCTCCATCGAGCCCTGCACCACCGCTTCAGGGAGGCTCTTCCCCTCCTCCGTCATCAGGTGCTCGAAGTGGCTCACCATGAGGATGCCGTTGCGCGTGGCGATGCCGAACAGCGTGATGAACCCCACCAGCGAGGCCACGCTCACCACCCCGGAAGTGAGCGCCACCGCCACCACTCCGCCGATGAGCGCCAGCGGCAGGTTGATGAGCGTGAGGAGCGCGTTGCGCACCGAGGCAAAGGCCACCACCAGCAGCAGGAAGATGCCCACCACCACCCCCACGCTGAGCAGGGCGATGCTGCGGGCCGCTTCCTCGGCGCTCTCGAACTGGCCGCCATAGACAACGTAGTACCCCTCGGGAAACGGCACCTCGCGGGAGACGCGGGCCTTCAGGTCGTCTACGACGGCGGACAGGTCCCGCCCCGCCACGTTGGCCTGCACCACCATCTTGCGCTGCACTCCCTCGCGGCTGATGGTGTTGGGGCCAGACTCGCGCGTGAGGGTCGCCAGCATCTTCAGCGGGATGCGAGGCCCCGCGGGGGTGTCGATGAGCGTGGAGGCAATGGCATCCAGGTCTGCCCGAGAGGCGTCGTCCAGGCGCACCACCAGGTCCACCGCGCGCTGGCCTTCCAACACCGAGCTCACCGTCTGCCCGGCAAAGGCCCGCTCCACCGCCTCGGCCACTTCGCCCGTGGTGAGTCCATAGCGCGCCACGGCGTCCCGGTCGGTGCGAATCTCCAGCTCGGGGATGTCCACCTGCTGCTCGATGGAGACGTCCACCGCCCCCGGGGTGCCCTCGGCCACCTTCTTCACCCGTTCGGCCAGCTCGCGCAGCTTGTCCAGGTCATCCCCGAAGAGCTTCAGCGCGATGGCGGACCGGGAGCCCGAGAGCATGTGGTCGATGCGGTGGGAGAGCGGCTGGCCGATGGTGATGACGGCCCCCGGCACCTGGGCGAGCGACTTGCGCATCGCTTCCAGCAGCTCCTCCTTGCCGCGGTGGCTCTTGGAGAAGTCCAGGCTCACGTCGAGCTCCGCCGCGTTGACGTCCTGGGCGTGCTCGTCCAGCTCCGCGCGGCCCGTGCGTCGGGAGGTAGAGACCACCTCGGGGATGGCCAGCAGCGCCTGCTCCACCCGCCGGCCGAGCTTGTCCGACTCCTCCAGCGAAGTGCCCGGCAAGGTGACGACGTTGAGGGTGAGCGTGCCCTCGTTGAACTCGGGCAGGAAGGAGCGCCCGAGGAACGGGACGATGGCGAGCGTGGCCAGGAAGGCCAGGCCGGCTCCCGCCAGGATGGCCTTCGGCCGAGCCAACGCCCACGCGAGGAGCGGCTGGTAGCGCGCCTTCAGCCAGCGCAGCACCAGCCCTTCCTCGTGGCCCAACGAGCGAGCCCTGGGCAGCAGGTACGCGCACAGCGCGGGGGTGACTGTCACCGCTACAACCAGTGACGCGGTGATGGCCACGATGTACGCCAACCCCAGCGGCGCCAGCATCCGCCCCTCCAGCCCCGAGAGGAAGAAGAGCGGCACGAAGACGAGGACGATGATGAGGGTGGCGAAGACGATGGAGCTGCGCACCTCCACCGAGGCCCGGTAGATGACCTCGAAGGCGGACCGGCGCTGCCCCTCGGGCAGGTGCGCATTCTCCCGCAGGCGCCGGAAGACGTTCTCCACATCGATGATGGCGTCGTCCACCAGTGCCCCAATGGCAATGGTCAGCCCGCCGATGGTCATGGTGTTGAGCGTGACGCCAAAGGCCTTCAGCGCCAGCACCGCCACCACCAGCGACAACGGAATGGCCATGAGCGAGATGAACGTCGCCCGCAGGTTCATCAAAAACACGAGCAGGATGACGGCCACGAGGATGGCGCCGTCGCGGAGCGCCACGGACACGTTGTGCACCGCCACCGAGATGAAGTCCGACTGCCGGAAGATGTCGCGGTTGATGACCAGGCCCTGGGGAAGGGTACGCTGGATGTCGTCCAGCACCGCGTCCAGGCGCCGGGTGAGCTCCAGCGTGTTGGCGTCCGGCTGCTTCATCACCGCGAGGATGACGGCGGGCTCCGCGTTGGCACTCCCCTCGCCACGCTTGGGCTTGGGCCCCACCCTCACGTCCGCCACCTGCCCCACGGTGATGGGCTGGCCCGCGCGCACGGTAACGACTGTGTTGGCGACGTCCTGCACGCCCTGCGCCCGCCCCACGGCCCGCAACAAGTACTCCTGCCCGCCCTCCACGTAGAAGCCGCCAGAGGAGTTCTGGTTCGTCGTCCGCAGCGCATGCGCCACCTGCTCGAAGCTGACCTGGAGCGCCTGGAGCGACTCGGGCCGCAGCAGCACCTGGTACTGCTTCACCGACCCGCCAATGGGCACCACCTGGGAGACGCCCGCCACCGACAGCAGGCGCTTGCGCAGCACCCAGTCCGCCGCGCTCCTCGCCTCCATCATCTGCGCCTCACGCCCGGCCGCATCCCGCGCCAGCGCGTCCTTGTTCCAGGAAACAGACAGGAAGAGGATTTCCCCCATCACCGAGGAGATGGGTGCCAGGGTGGGGGGCGGCACGTCCGCTGGCAGCTGCGAGGCGACGAGTTGCAGCTTCTCGTTCACCACCTGCCGGGCGGTGTAGATGTCGGTGCCCCAGTCGAACTCCACCCAGACGATGGAGATGCCTACTGCGGACGCCGAGCGCACCCGACGCACGCCCGTGGAACCATTCACCGACGTCTCGATGGGGAAGGTGACGAGCGTCTCCACTTCCTCGGGCGCCAGGCCATGCGCCTCGGTGATGACCGTGACGGTGGGCGCGGTGAGGTCCGGGAAGACGTCCACTGGCATCTTCCGGGTGGTCTCCACCCCAAGGACGAGCAGCAGCACGGAGGCCGCTACCACCAGCAAGCGGTTGTCGATGGACCAGCGGATGAGACGATTCATCGTCGTAGGACTCCGGCTCAGTGCTGGTGGCCGTGCTCGGGGATGGCCCCTGTGGCGGTGGACAGCTTGATTTCGTAGGCGCCGCGGGAGACGACCCGCTCACCCTCCTTCACGCCCTCGAGCACCTGGACGTAGCCGCCGGAGCGGACGCCAGGCCGGATGGCGCGCTTGAAGAAGGACTCGCCCCCTTCCATGACGTAGACGGTGGGCCTGCCGTTGTCGTCCACCAGGGCCGACTCGGGGATGGCCACCCCGCGCACCGTCTGCCCGGTGTAGAGCGTGACCTTGGCGAACATGCCCGGCTTGAGGACACCGTCGGGGTTGGGCAGCTCGAAGATGACCGGCACCGTGCGCGTCGCCTTGTCCACCACCGCACCCACCGCGACCCGGCGCCCCGTCTTCTCGTCCACGGTGAACTCGTGCTCGAAGCCCGCCACGGAGAAGGAAGCCCCGGACGAGCGCTCCACCTTGGGCGCGTCCGCCTCGAACACGCGGGCCTCCAGCCACAGCCGCTCGGGGTTGATCACCGACACGAGGAGCCTTCCCGCCTCCACCACCGCCCCGGGGATGACCTCCGCGAAGGACACCACCCCGTCCACCGGAGAGCGCAGCTCGAAGGCCGCACCGCCAGGGCCCGCTGCCAACCCGCTCTGGGTACTGCGATAGAGCGCGAGCTGGCGCTCGGTGGCCGCTACCCGCGCCGCCGCCACCTCCTGCGCCACCCGGGCCGCATCGAGCTGCTTCTCGGGAATGGCCTTGCCCGCGAACATCTCCTCGGCGCGCTTCACCTCCCGCTCCGCCAGGCCCAGCTCCGCCCGGGCCCGCGCCGCCTCCATCTCCAAGGAGGCCAGGTCCGTACCGCTCGCCGAGCTGGTGGGCAGCAGCCGCACGAGCACCTCGCCCTTGCGGACGCGCTGCCCCAGGTGCACCACCTTGTCCCCCACGGAGATGCGCCCGGCCACCGGAGCGGACAGCTCCGCGAACTGGCCCGCCACGGGCTTCAGCTCACCATTGGCGCGCACTCCACCCTGGAGGACACGCGGCTCGGCAGGCGCCGTCGCGTATTGCGTCTTCCACTGCTGCTCCTTGAGGAAGCCCACGGTGGCCTCACCCACCGCCTCGGGAGGCGCGGCGGCCACGGCCCCGGCGACGGTGGGGTGCACCACCACCTTGCCCACGTCCACGGTGCCCGACACCTGCTCGCCCTCGAGCCGCAGGGTAAGCATGCCCTCCCCCGCCTTCGTGGGCCGCACCTCCGGCTTGAAGATGCCGTCGCGCAGGAGCTTCTCGGCGACGAAGCGCTCCTCCGAGCCATCCGCGTAGCGCAAGGTGGCCGTCACGCGCCCCTTGGTCACCACGTGGAAACCGTTGGGGTCACGCGCATCCGTGAAGTGAGCCACCAGGGGCGAGGGCTGGCCCACCACGAACGCTGGGTACTCCATGAAGAGCTCCAGGCCGTCCTGGTAGACGGTGACGGATTCATCCGGGCGCTCCGGCTCGGCGGCGGCGCCGTGCTCGTGGCCATGCTCATGTCCTTGTCCGGCGCCGTGCTCATGACCTTGTCCAGCGCCGTGCTCATGGTCGCGCTTGCAGGCGAGCATGCACGCCAGGGAGAGGACGAGAAGGAGGGAGCGGCTCATCGGGTGGCACTCCGAGATGTGGCGCCGTCATAGGCACCCGCGAGAAGAAGAAGGGCTGTCTCTGCCTCGACCAGGGACACCGCCAGCTCGACAGCGGTCAGCCGTGCCTCACGGGCGGCGCGCTCGGCATCGACCAGGACGAGGAGCTCGGCACTTCCACCCCGGTAGGCAGTCGCGGCGATCTGGCGCAGCTCCTGAGCACGCCCGAGCACCTCGGTCCGGTGCCGCGCCTGTCTCTCCCGCCAGCCGGACACAGCCTCGAGAACAACCGCGAGCCGGGTCCGTGCTTCGTGGACGAGTGCCGCACGGCGTGCCTCGGCGAGCCCCCGGCGCGCTTCCGCCCTGGCCGCCTCGCCCTGCCGCCGGTCGAAGAGAGGCAGCGGCAGTCCCACGCCAACCACGTACCCCACTCCGGCCCCCGGCAGTCCCACGTCGAGGAATTGCGCGCCCGCGCGGACGGTAGGCTCCGGAATCCAACCCCGGCCCGCCGCACGCCGGGAGGCCTCCGCGCCACTGGCTTCGAGCGCGAGGGCGCGCAGGTCGCCACGCCGTTCCCCGAGCTCCGCCAGCAGAGAGGCCCCGTCCGGCAGGGGCCGTTCCACCAGAAGCGAGCCCTCGAACGGGGGAAGCACCGCCACCCCAGGCCCGAGGAGCCGCAGCGCCTGGGCTTCAGCCTGGTGCTCGTCCAATACGGCGCCGCGCAGGGCATCCTGCACTGTCGCCGCCTCCAGCTCGATGCGCAGCCGGTCATAGCCCGCTGCCTCTCCGGCCCTCTCGCGGGTGGCGACGGCCTCGGTCAGGCGCCGCAACTCGGCGAGGGACTGCTCCAGAATGCTCCGGCGCTCCCGAGCCGCCAGCACCGCGGAGAAGGCCCGCGTCGCCTCATGTCGCAAACCGGCCCGGGCCCACTCGTGCCGCGCCTCGGCAGCCCTCGTGTTCCGGTCCGCTGCCTCGACCTCCAACCCCAGCCGTCCGGAGAGCACCAAGGGGATGGAGGCCACCAGCACATCCTGGCTCTCCCCATCCCGTGTTCCGGAGGTCGTCTTCTGGCGCTCCCACCCCAGCTCAGGGTTGGGCCACAAGCCGACGCCCACGGCTTCGGCACGGCCGAGCGCGGCTTCGAGCTCGGCGACGCGGGCCTCCAGGCTCCCGGTGAGAACCCGCTCCACGTATTGCGATTCGTCGAGCGCGGGCTGGGCCACGGCCGTGGCGGCCAGCAGCAGGAGGGCCATACTACCTGGGATAGTAGCTGAAGCCGGACTCCGAGGATGCGAGCGCATGCACATGGCCTGGGGCTCTCAAAAGAGGAGATGGAGGGCCGTCTCCACCGCATGGTGGAGGAAGGCGGTGTGAGCGAATGCGAACAACCCGGCCGCGAGGGCCACGGCTCCGGCGACTCGAAGGGCGTGCGCCGTGGAGGCTCGCGCCTCTTCATCGAGCAGGAGCCGGACACGGCGCTCCAGAGCGAGCGCCCCAAAGGCAGGTGCCTCCCCTGCTACGTGGGACACCCGCCGCTGGAGAGCCGCCACCTTGACGAGCGCGCCCGCCACCAGCCCGCCATCGCCCATCGCCGCTGCCGCTTCGGCATCGCACGCCTCCTCCGCGGCCGTCTGGTAGACGGCGGCGCAGGCCCGGGCGAAGAGCGGCGCGGCGAAGAGCCCCGCCACACCGAGGAGCAGCCCAAGCAACGGATCTCGACGGCGCAGGTGAGCCTCCTCGTGCGCCAGTGCCGAACGCAGCTCCGTCGGGGTGAGCGACTCCTCCAGACTGGCTGAAAGCAGGATGCGCCCGCGCACGAATCCGGCCGCATGGCAGAGCTGCGGAGCCCCGGGGACGGCGACGATGGGGAAGCGCCCCGGGCGCGGGGTGCCGAGCGACTCGAGGGCAGACAGCCGCTCCCGCATCCGCAGCACCCGAAGGACAACCCCACCGGCACGGAAGAGGAACACGGCGAGCGCGAAGGCCCCCACCGCCGCGAGCAGGGGCCTCACATGCGTCGAGTGGAGGAAGCAGAGGTGTACATGATGCCCATGCCCCAGGCAGTGGTCAGCCGCGAGACCCACTGCCGCGGCGAGCGGAGGCGCAACCGCGGCGGCCACCATCGCCATCGAGACCAGGGCGGGGAGCGTGCCGAGCACGAAGGCCAGATCCGCCCGGAGCGCCGGAACACGCCGCAACCCCCGGCCTCGGAGGGCCAGGAGCGCCGGCCATACCAGCAGCGAAACAGCCATCCCGATGAGGGCCGCCGTCGCCGCACACTCCAGGAGGAAGGCCAAGGCAGCCATTACCTACGCCCCTTGCGCCGCTGTGCGATGATTTGCGCCAACCGGTCGAGTAGCCCCTCATCGACCTCGGCCGTTGCATCGACAAAGGCCGAGAGCGCGACCTCGCCGTGGGCATGGAGGATCTCCGCCGCCAGGCCGTCCGCGAGCGCCTTCTCGAATTCGGCCTTGCCGAGCGCGGGCGCGTACCGCCAGGCCAGACCGTCCTTCTCACGGACGAGCAGCCCCTTACGGTGGAGCCGGTCCATGGTCGTCATGATGGTCGTATAGGCCCGTTCCTCGGCCCCCGTCATCCGGTCGCACACCTCGCGAGCGGTGACCGGGGCACGGGCCCAGACGACCTCCATCACGGCTGCTTCCAGGTGGCCCAGCGGTTCCCAGGTGCGCTTCTTCACGATGCCTTCATCTAAGCCCTGGCCTGCTACTACCATCAATAGTACCGGGGCCACATCGCTCTCACGCCCAAGGAGGGTCCGCACGATGTCCATATCCCCGGAGGTGAAGGGGGCCTTGATGGGTCTCGGGGCGGCGGCCCTTTTCGGCCTGAGCGCGCCGCTGTTCAAGCTGCTCCTGCCCACGAGCGGCCCCCTCCCGGTCATGCCATCTGGAGCAAGAGGCCCGCCACCGCCGCCCCGACGATGACCAGAGGCACGAGGAACTTCGAGTGCCACCGGAAGAGCACCCCAAGGGCCACGGCGAAGAGGGCCACGGTGGCGAGGCTGGTGAGGCCGGCACGCAGCAGCCCCAGCGTGGTCGCGGCGATGAGCCCCACCACCCCCGCTGTCACCCCGTCGAGGAAGGACCGGAAGCGGGGGTGATGCAGCACCCGCTCGAAGAAGTCATGACCGAGGAGCGTGAAGGCGAAGGCTGGTGAGAAGATGCCCACCGTCATCACCACCGCCCCGAGCAGTCCGCCGCCAAGGTAGCCCACGAAGGTGGAGAAGATGATGAGCGGCGCGGGGATGAGCCCGGAGAGCGCGAGCCCATCGAGGAATTGCGCGTTGGTCATCCACGCCCCCGCCACCACCGCGTCGCGCTGGAGGAAGGGGATGACGGTATACGCGCCTCCGAAGGTCAGCATCCCGCTGCGCAGGCCCGACCACAGCAGCTCCAGTTGCGAGGGCTGCCCCCGGACAACGCCTTGTCCCACGTCCGCTCCGCCAGCGCCCATGGGCGCGAAACCGTGGAGCACGAGGAACACGGCCACCGCCACTCCGCAGGCCCCAGCGAGCACCAGGGCCGGCAGCCGGAGCCCCCTCCTCGCTAGCATGACGATGAGGCCCGCGGCCACGAGCGAGAAAGCGAAGTGCACCCCCGCCCCCTGCGCGAGCGCGGCGAGCACGGCCACGCCCCACAGCCAGCGGTCCGTGAGGGCATGCTGCCCGATGCGTGCCACCGCCCGGACGATGAGCGCCGCCACGGCGGCCTGCACGGCACCGAACACGGTCCCCACCCATGCTGATTCCAGCCCGTAGCGAAGGTAGAGCCACGTGAGGCCGAGCATCAGCACGAAGCCCGGCAGCATGAAACCCAGCCCCGCGAGCAGTCCGCCCACCCGGCCGCGCGAGCGCATCCCAAAGTAGACGCACAGCTCATGCGCCTCGGGGCCCGGCAACACCTGGTACACCGCCAGCACCCGGTTGAAGTGCTCGCGGGTGACCCACTTCTCCTTCTCCACCAGGTCGTGGCGGATCATCGCGATCTGCGCCACCGGCCCGCCCCAGGCGAGCAGCCCGAAGTGCAGGAAGCGCAGGAAGAGCCGACCCAACGGTTCCCCAGGGACGGCCACCGCAGCACCGCCCACCACACGCTCCGCTGCTCCTGGCACGCTACCGTCCCCGGTCTCCATGATGCCCCCCTCAGGCCTTCAACGCTGCATGGACCTTCTGCGCGCGCTCGAAGCGGCGGTTGACCTCATCCCACTGGAGGTTCTGGAAGAAGGCGTCGATGTATTTCGCCGCCGCGGCCCCGTAGTCGATGGCATAGGCGTGCTCGTACATGTCCATCACGAGGAGTGGCATCCCGAACGCGACGGCCTGGGTGTGGTTGCCGGACCAGTAGGTCCTCAGCTCGCCGGTGTGGAGGTTGAAGTCGAGGATGGCCCAGCCGCTGCCTCCGGCGAGGCTCGTGCCCGTCGCCCGGAAGAGCTCCTCCCAACGGCCGAAGCTCCCATGCTCCCGCGCGAGGGCCTTCTCGATGGCCCCGCTGGCCTTCCCGTCGCCGCCCAGGTTCCCGAAGTAATACTCGTGGAGAATCATCGAGTTGGTGAAGGTGAGCTCCCGCTCCTTCAATCCGCCCACGAGAAAGCCCGGCGTGTCCTTGCCCACCCGGGCGAGCTCCTCCTCCACCTTGTTGAGGTTCTTCACCGCGCCACCGTAGTTGTTCTCGTGGTGCGAGCGCAGCAGCCGCTCCGACAGGCCCTTGAGCTTCGCGGGATTGAAGGGGAGCGGTGCAATGGAGTGGCCTCCTGGCTTCGGTGGCTCGACCGGGGTAGCAGGACCCGGCCCTCCGGCTGCGCTCGTGACCGCGGGCACCAGGACGGCGAGGGTGGTGAGTGCTTCGCGTCGATTCATGACGGTCCTCGGAAACGCACGTGGAGAGGTCGTCGAAAATAGCCAAGACCCGCGCGAGCCGTGCCTCGTCGTCCGGGTGACCCAAGACGATGTCAACCATGAGGCAATGTGCTTCTTCTGTTCGTCCTTCAGGACGCACCATAGACGGGAACCTCGCACGCCTGCTCGGCCGGACCTACGGAGCGGGTAGCCCAGACACTCCGTGCCGAGGCTCTGGATATTTGCCGTCCGGTCTCTGGGAGACATACGGTGCACCCCCTTCGAAGGAGACGAAATTGCTCAAGAAGATTTCCCTCGCGCTCGCCGTCGCCCTCATTGGCTTGGGCGCCGTGGTGGCGTCCCGGCCCTCCACCTTCCGCGTCGAGCGGTCCATCACCATCGCCGCCCCCGTCGATCTCCCCTTCGGGGCCGTGAACGACTTTCACAAGTGGCAGTACTGGTCGCCCTGGGCGGGAAAGGACCCGAAGATGCAGACGACCTTCGACGGGGCCTACGCGGGGCCCGGCGCCATCTACACCTGGTCCGGCAATGATCAGGTCGGCAAGGGCAAGATGACCATCCTGGACTCCAAGCCCTACGAGTCCATTCAGATCCAGCTCGAGTTCCTCGTGCCCTGGCCGGCCACCAACACCACCCTCTTCACGTTCCAGCCCACGCCCGATGGCAGCGTCACGATGCGCTGGGCCATGGAGGGGCAGAACACCTTCCTGGGCAAGGCCATGTCCCTGGTCATGGATATGGACGCGATGATCGGCAAGGACTTCGAGCAGGGCCTGACCACCCTCAAGTCGCTGACCGAGACCGAGGCGAAGAACCGTCGTGAGCGGGAGGCACTGCTCAAGGCCAACGCTGAAGCCGAGGCCGCCAAGGCCGCGCAGGAGGCCCAGCCCGCGCCCACCGCGCCGGCCCAGGCGGGCACCACCACGCCGTAACGCCGCACCGGGGGCGAGCGGTCACGCCCGCCCTCGCGCCGTACACCTGAATGCCACCGGGCGTGCCTTCAGCGGCCGCCCAGGTTGGCGCAGGCCCGTTTGTCACCGCCATCGCACGCGCGCTGGATGAGCCTGGTGGCCTCGGCGTCGTTCTTCTCAGCACACGTGCCCGTCCGGTGGCAGATGCCCGCGCTGAAACAGCCCGAGGCGTCGCCGCCGTCACACGCGCGCATGTAGAGCGAATAGGCGCGCGCCGGGTCCGCAGTCACGCCCCGTCCCTGCCAGACGAAGGTGCCCAGCACGTTGCACACCCGGGCCACGCCCGCGTCACACACGCGCGTGTACATCTCGACCGCGCGCGGAGACTCGCCCTTGCGCTCGGCCTCGGTGGCCGCATCCAGACACCCCTTCACCGTGCCACCGGGGCACTTCTCGTCCTTGTTTGCCAGGGCCGCCGCCTCCTTCTCCTGCGCGGTCTGCCCGGCCCCACTCCCCTGCTTCTCAGAACACGCCGCCAGAGACAGCAGCGCGCACACCCAGAACCCCTTCATGTGAGCTCCTAGTAAAAATGAAAATCCCCGAAAAAAGTGACAAGAACCGTTAGCACCACTAATCGTCCGGCGCTTCCCCCAACCCCCGAGGAGCCCCCGTGAACCGATTAAAACCGTTGCTGCTGCCCGCCGTGGCGGCGCTGCTGCTGGCCGGACCGGCGCAAGCGCAGATCGCCGCCTCGCACGTGTACCACAACCACATGCCCAACTTTTGGGCGTACTACGACGTCAGCAAGTACGCGTCGACGCCGGTGGGCGGAGCCATCCGCTACACGTATGACGGCCAGGTCATCAACCTGAAGCAGAACCCGCCGTCGAACTACACCTATTACCTGCCGTCGGGCGCGCCGATGCCGCACGACGATCTGGTCACCTACTACTCGCACCACGCGAAGACGGGCGCCTACATGTACTGGCCCCCGAACGTCGCGGCGGACATGAACACCAACGCCTCCACCGGGCAGATCCACGTGACCATGTCTGGGTCGGTGGTGAACAACGTCCAGGACCTCAACACGCTGCAGAACGTCAGCGGGTACAACAACACGAACTGGGGCTCGCCCTGGCGCGACCGGTACAACACCCTGCGCACCCCGGCGGGCAACCGGACGCTGGATCTCATCCACTTCACCGGCCACCACAGCATGGGGCCGCTGGTGGGACAGGAGTACTTCCTCAAGGATCTCATCTACCAGAGCGCCACCCTCGCGCAGCCCTACTTCCTGGGGAGCAACTTCCAGGCCTCCAAGGGCTTCTTCCCCACGGAGCTGGGCTTCTCCGAGCGCCTCATCCCCACGCTCGCGAAGCTGGGAATCCAGTGGTCCGTCATCGGTGACAACCACTTCTCGCGCACGCTCAAGGACTATCCCTTCCTGAATGATCCGGGCTCGGACACGCTCGTGTCGCCGCCCAACCGCGCGGACCTGCAGAACACCAGCAACGTGGGCAGCTGGGTGAGCCTGCAGATGGCGCACGAGCAGCAGACCATCCGCAACAAGTACCCGTTCGCCTCCACGCCGCACTGGGTGCGCTACGTGGACCCGGCCACGGGCGCCGAGTCGCGCGTGGTGGGCATCCCTGTCAACCAGAACGGCTCCTGGCTCGAGGGCTGGGAGGGCGAGGCCACCGTCGACGTCGTCAACCTCCGGAGCTTCGAGGGGCTCGTCTCGCAGAAGCAGTTCTTCGTCATCGCGCATGACGGAGACAACTCGGGTGGACGCGCGGGCTCGGAGAGCACCTGGTACAACGGCCGCAGCGTCACCTGCACGGCGGGCGTGCAGTGCATGGGCATCAGCGAGTACCTCGTCAACAACACCCCCGCCTCCACCGACGTGGTGCACGTGCAGGACGGCTCGTGGGTGGACACGCGCGACTCCTCGTCCGACCCGCAGTGGCACCACTGGAAGCTGCCCTTTGGCATCTGGAAGGGCCAGTTCCCCGCGTTCAACTCTGCCACCGGCCTCAACCTCGCGCCCAAGACGAACCTCAGCGGCGTGCAGGAGGGCATGACGGTCTCCCTGGAGCACGGCTGGCACTACCTGGAGCGCAACTTCGCCCTGCTCCAGGCCGCGCTCAACTACGCGAAGACGGCCGAGCAGATCTGGCTCGACACCCACCCCAACCACTGGAAGCCCACCACGACCCAGGACAACCAGGTGACGCACGCGGGCAACCAGCTCAACCCGTGGATGATGTCCTTCCCGGTGAAGGGTGACGCGAGCAACGACTGGGCGGGCGGCGCCAACCCCGCGGAGCTGGCCTGGTACTTCCTGCTGCCGGCCATGGACTCGGGCTTCGGCTACTACGACGAGAACCAGGACGACAACGTCAAGCCCACGCTCTCCTTCAACCAGTCGCTCTACTTCTCCAAGCCCTACGTGCAGGATCGCCTCACCGAGGACCGCACGGGCCCGTCCGTCTGGTGGCCGCAGCGCTGGCCCTACAACCCGGGCAGCGCCAACACGGACAAGTCCGAGGGCTGGACACTCCACCACTTCAACAACACCTTCGCCCTCTACACCTACGCGTACGACCTGAGTGGCATCACCAGCATCAAGGCCCGCGTCCGCGTGCACACCAACAAGAGCATCGACCCGCTCGACAACACTCACAAGGTGTACGACCCCGCCGCGCGCAAGGCCGCGGGTGTGCCCAACATCGACACCACGCGCGTGGGAGCCTGGGTGGACTACCCGTTGACCCGGAGGGACCTGAAGCCTGTCATCAATGGCGTTGCATGGCAGCCCGCCTACCTGCCCGTCATGGCGAAGGTGCCCGCGCAGGAGATTGGCGACCTCTACTACGTCTATCTGGGCAACTACCGCGACCAGTTGCTCGACTACTACATCGAGGCCACTGACAGCCGGGGCAACATCACCCGGAGCGAGCTCCAGTCCGTCTACGTTGGCGCGGGCCGGTACAACCTGGTCGGCGGCAAGTACATCGAGGACATCAACGGCACGGTGCAGGGCACGCACCCGTTCCTGGTGGTGGACACCACGGCGCCCTCCACTCCCACGGGCCTGGCGGCCTCCACGAAGTCGGATCGCTCGGTGACGCTCGCCTGGAGCGCGGCCTCGGACAACGTGGCGGTGACAGGCTACGACGTGTTCCGCAATGGCACGCAGGTGGGCTCGAGCCCCAGCACCAGCTACACCGACAGCGGGCTCACCGCGAGCACCGCGTACAGCTACACCGTGAAGGCGAAGGACGCGGCGGGCAACCTCTCGGCGGCGAGCACGGCGCTCTCCGTCACCACGCTGGCACCGGACACCACCGCGCCCTCGGCGCCCACGGGGCTGACGGCCTCGGGCACGACGAGCTCCTCGGTGGCCCTGCTCTGGACGGCCTCCACCGACAACTACGGCGTGGCCGGGTATGACGTCTTCCGCAATGGCACCCAGGTGGCCTCCGTCACGGGCACCAGCTACACGGACACGGGCCTGTCGCCGAGCACCGCGTACAGCTACACCGTGAGGGCGAAGGACGCGGCGGGCAACGTCTCCGCGCAGAGCACGGCCATCTCCGCCACCACCGGCGCGGGCAACACCACCACCGTCTATTACAAGAAGGGCTTCACCACCCCGTACATCCACTTCCGTCCCGCGGGCGGCACGTGGACGGTGGCGCCGGGCTACGCCATGCCCGACTCCGAGGTGAGCGGCTACGCGAAGTACACCGTCAACCTGGGCTCGGCCACGCAGCTCGAGGCCGTCTTCAACAACGGCAGCGGCACCTGGGACAACAACAACGGCACCAACTACTTCTTCCCCACCGGCGTCTCCACCTTTAACGCGGGCACCATCACCGCGGGAGCCCCGGTGGTCGACACCACCGCGCCGAGCGTGCCCGGTGGACTCACCTCGCCCTCGAAGACTTCCTCGGCCGTGACCCTCTCGTGGACGGCGTCGACGGACAACGTCGGCGTGACGGGCTATCTCGTCTTCCGCAATGGCACGCAGGTGGGCGCTCCCACGGGCACCACCTATACGGACAGCGGGCTCGCGGCGAGCACCGCGTACAGCTACACCGTGAAAGCTCGGGACGCGGCGGGCAACACCTCGGCGGCCAGCACGGCGCTCTCCGTCACCACCAGCGCGGGCAACTCCGTCACCGTCTATTACAAGAAGGGCTTCACCACGCCCTACATCCACTACCGCCCCGCGGGTGGCACGTGGACGATCGCACCGGGCGCAGCCATGCCCAACGCGGAGGTAGCGGGTTACGCCAAGTACACTGTCGACCTGGGCTCGGCCACGCAGCTCGAGGCCGTCTTCAACAACGGCAGCGGCACCTGGGACAACAACGGCGGGCTCAACTACTTCATCCCCGCGGGCGTTCAGACGTTCAACGCCGGCACCATCACCGCGGGCGCCCCGTCCTCCGACACCACCGCGCCAAGCGTGCCCTCGGGACTCACGGCACCGTCCAAGACGTCCACCTCCGTTACGCTCTCGTGGACGGCCTCCACGGACACTGGTGGCATCGCCGGGTATGACGTGTACCGCAACGGCTCGCTGGTCGGCTCACCTACCTCGGCCAGCTACACCGACACCGGCCTGACGGTAGGCACCACGTACAGCTACACGGTGCGCGCCCGGGACACCGCGGGCAACGTCTCCGCCCAGAGCACGGCCCTGAGTGTCACCACGAGCACCACCGGCGCCACCGTCACCTTCAATGAGACGGCCAGCACCGTGGTCGGACAGAACATCTACGTCGTGGGCAGCATCGCCGCGCTCGGGAGTTGGAACACTGGCGCCGCCATTCAGCTCTCGCCGGCCAACTACCCGACGTGGAGCGTGACGCTGAGCCTGCCCGGCTCGACGGCCTTCGAATACAAGTACATCAAGAAGGACAGCAGCGGGAATGTCACCTGGGAGAGCGGCACCAACCGCACCTCCACGACGCCCGCGACCGGCTCCGTGACGCTCAACGACACCTGGAAGTAATCCGAAGCGGGAAGTGCCCCGGCGCGAGGTCCACGCGCCTCGCGCCGGGAGTCCCTGCGTTGCTCTACGTGCCGCTGGCCAGGGTGTGGCTGCCGCTCCAGGGCCGGTTGAGGGTGAGCCACAGCAGCCCGGTGCTGGCATCGAAGGAAGCGAAGTAATCCACGTCCGCACTCAGCAGCACGCCATCCAGGTAGAGGCGAGCCGGCACGCCCGCCGAGGTGTGGACGAGGAAGAGCGGATTCTGGATCTCCCCACCGGCGGCATTCAGGGTCGCGTTGAAGTGGCCGGTCATGTCCGCCAGGAGCTCGTAGGCCGCGTAGTTGCTGTTGTAGCCGGGCACCGGGTAGGTGAGGGAATCAGAGCGGGCGACGCCGAGGGGACCCTGCGTCACCACCTGGCCCTGGACCACCCCGAGCTGCGCCTTGAGCATGCGCTCCACCTGGGTCGCCTGGGCCAGGACGTCTCCGGCGCTCTGCTGACCCATGACCATGAAGAGGGAGTAGCTCTGGTAGGGATGGCCCGAGAGCGTCGATCCATAGCCATACGCATAGTAAGAAGGCTTGCCCACGGCGCCGTACATCAATCCCCAGGCGAGACGCTTGCTCCGGGTCGGACTGGTGTCGTTCATCTCGTACTGGCACATCTGGTAGGGCCAGTTCCAGTTGGGCGGCATCATCCAGGAGCCGAAATTGCCAGGGTTCGCGCGATTCTCGGAGGTCAGACCCCAGTTGTCGTTGAACCAGGTGCCTCCCGTGTTGTGCTGGACCCAATCGAGAGTCTGCACCATACCCATCTCGGCGTCTGCGCTGCGGGAATACGTCATGGTGTAGGGGACGGTGTTGGTCTGGCTGTAATCCCAGCGGCTCTGGGCCGTGAGCGGCTCGTCACGGGAGAAGAACCTGTGCTTGTCGCCCCACTTCACGCCGTCCACATACGAGTTGGTGCCATCACCATCCCAGGCGATGTCGCCATACGGTGTGCGGGAGTCGGCCTCTGTGGAGAGTCCGCTGGAACCCGCGACGCTGGTGTCGAAGGTGACGGCGTAGACGGGATGATCACGTCCCGTGGAGAAGAACCAGTGCACCGTGACTTTGACGGGGGTGCCGCCAATGGGCATGTTCCAGGAGAACTCGTGGATGGCATGGTGCCGGCCAACGAAGACCCGGCGGTAGGTGCCCGCGAGATTCCCGGAGTGGCTCACCCCATTGCCGCTGAAGTGACTCACCACATAGCCCCAGCCGTTCCAGAGGTAGCCGGTGCCGCTGCTGGCGCCGGTGCCCGTGGCGACGCGCTCCGACATGCCAGTGTAGAAGCGGAACTGGCGAAGCATGCCGCCGTAGCTCCCGCCTGGATCACGGGCGGTGTTGCGCGTAAGAGCCGCCGTCCGCTGCTGCTTGCCTGAATCCAGCCAACGATAGACATCCGAGTTGTAGTTACCTGGCAGCTCGTTGGCCCAACTGAGAGATGTCCAAGCCTCCGGGGATGACACTGTCACCGTGGTGGTCGCGGTGACGCTTCCCACCGCATTCGTGGCCGTCAACGTGTAGGTCGTCGTCGTGGTCGGGCTCACCGACACGTTCACCCCCGTCACCGTGCCCACGCCCGGCGAGATGCTCAGGCTCGTGGCTCCCGTGGTCGCCCAGCTCAGTGTCGCGTTCTGGCCTGCATTGATTGTCGAAGGCGTCGCCGTGAACGAGGAGATGGTCGGCGGCTGATTCACTGTCACCGTGGTGGTCGCGGTGACGCTTCCCACCGCATTCGTGGCCGTCAGCGTGTAGGTCGTCGTCGTGGCTGGACTTACCGTCACGCTCGTGCCCGTCACTGTCCCCACGCCCGGCGAGATGCTCAGGCTCGTGGCTCCCGTGGTCGCCCAGCTCAGCGTCGTGCTCTGGCCCGCGTTGATCATCGAAGGCGTCGCCGTGAACGAGGAGATGGTGGGCGGCTGATTCACCGTCACTGTCACCGTCGCCGTGACGCTCCCCGCCGCGTTCGTCGCCGTCAGCGTGTAGGTTGTCGTTACAGCCGGGCTCACAGACACACTCGTCCCCGTCACCGCCCCCACTCCCGGCGAAATACTCAGGCTCGTGGCCCCCGTAGTCGCCCAGCGCAGCGTTGTGCTCTGGCCTGCGTTGATTGTTGCGGGCGTCGCCGTAAACGAGGAGATGGTGGGCGGCTGATTCACCGTCACTGTCACCGTCGCCGTGAAGCTGCCCACCTCATTCGTGGCCGTCAGTGTGTAGGTCGTCGTTGCAGCCGGGCGCACAGACACACTCGTCCCCGTCACCGCCCCCACTCCCGGCGAAATACTCAGGCTCGTAGCCCTCGTGGCCGCCCAGCTCAGTGTCGTGCTCTGACCTGCATTGATTGTCGAAGACGCCGCCGTGAACGAGGAGATGGTGGGCGGCTGATTCACCGTCACCGTCACCATCGCTGTGACGCTTCCCACCTCGTTCGTCGCCGTCAGCGTGTAGGTCGTCGTTGCGGCCGGGCTCACAGACACACTCGTCCCCGTCACCGTCCCCACGCCTGGCGAAATGCGCAGGCTCGTAGCCCCCGTCGCGTCCCAGCTCAGCATCGTGCTCTGGCCCGCGTTGATTGTCGAAGACGACGCCGTGAACGAAGAGATAGTCGGCGGCTGATTCACCGTCACCGTCACCGTCGCTGTGACGCTTCCCACCTCATTCATGGCTGTCAGTGTGTAGATCGTCGTTACAGCCGGGCTCACCGTCGCGTTCGTCCCCGTCACTGTCCCCACGCCCGGCGAAATACTCAGGCTCGTAGCCCCCGTAGTCGCCCAGCTCAGCGTCGTGCTCTGACCCGCGTTGATTGTCGAAGACGATGCCGTGAACGAGGAGATGGTCGGCGGCTGATTCACTGTCACCGTCACCGTCGCCGTAACGCTTCCCACCTCATTCGTCGCCGTCAGCGTGTAGGTCGTCGTTACGGCCGGGCTCACAGACACGCTCGTCCCCGTCACCGTCCCCACTCCCGGCTCGATGCTCAGGCTCGTAGCACCCGTCGCTTCCCAGCTCAGCGTCGTGCTCTGGCCCGCGTTGATCGTCGCAGGCGTCGCCGTAAACGAGGAGATTGCTGGCGGCTGATTCACCGTCACCGTCGCGGTCGCCGTGACACTCCCCGCCTCATTCGTGGCCGTCAGCGTATACGTCGTCGTCGCGGACGGGCTCACCGGCATCCCCGCGCCTCCTGACACTGCACCCACGCCCTGATCGATGCTCAGACTCGCGCCCCCCGCCACCTCCCAGTTCAGCGTCGTGCTCTGGCCCGCGTTGATCGTCGAGGGCGTCGCCGCGAAATACGTGATCGCCGGAGGCTGCCGCACCGTCACCATCGCGGTCGCCGTGACACTCCCCGCCTCATTCGTGGCCGTCAGTGTATAGGTCGTCGTCGCGGACGGGCTCACGCTCACACTCGTTCCCGTCACCGCGCCCACGCCCGGCTCGATGCTCAGGCTCGTAGCGCCCGTCGCTTCCCAGCTCAGCGTCGTGCCCTCTCCTGGGTTGATCGTCGATGGCACCGCGGAGAAGAGAGTGATCATCGGCGGCGGAAGCACCGGCGACTCGGTCACCGTCACCGAGGACTCCGCGTACTTGTTTGTATTCGCCACACTCGTGGCCCGAACCGAATACGTCCCCGCCGTCCCCGGCGCCGTGTACACGCCATCGGGGGTGATCTCTCCGCCCGTCGCGGTCCAGCTCACCGATGCGTTGCTCGCGCCCGTCACCGTGGCCGTGAAGCGTTGCGTGCCTCCCGTGGTCAGCGCCACCGTTGCCGGTTCGAGGCTCACCGTCACTCCGGGGGGGTTCACGATCACCGGGGGATCACCCCCTCCGTCACAACCCAGTAAGAGCAGGGGAAGTGTCAGCACCAGGGAGCTCAGGATCCGGCACATCGTGGGCCTCCAACCAGAAGGGGATGCACGCGAGGGGGGGCGTGCGGGTGACACTTTCGTATGTCATCCCGCTCCCACGAAGCTCATCCGTTGGGGGTCGAAATAGACAACACCCCGGCACGAGCCCCGTAAGCCTCGCGCGGGGACACACCCCTATTCCCATACATAGTGAAGAACCCGTACGACTCGGATGCCCTTACGGCGTGGGCTCCAGCGCGATCGCCACGCCCTGGGGCTGCTCGATGACCTCGAAGCCGTTGGCCCGAGCGCGCCGCAGCGTGAGCTCGTAGAGAGCAACGGACGCCGGATCTTTCTCGGCCTTGTACCGGAGCAGCTCGAGCCGCTCCTTCCACCACTCCAGCGTATGGCCGGATCGCAGCGTGGGCCCCTCCGTCGCGCCCGGTGCCGGCAGCGACGCCGCCGCCGTCAGGACGGCCGCCACACCCGCCGTGTCACCACTCGTCGAGAGCCCGGCACTCCACTGCTTGACCACCTTCCCCTCCTTGTTCCGCTTCACCCACCACCCCGAGGGCCGACCCTGCTCGAACGCGCCCTCCTCCTCCACCAGCCCCGAGTCGAACCAGGTCGAGTGACGGCCGTGCGCCAACCCCTTCTGGTAGTGCTTGAGGAGCCGCTTGTTGCCCACGGAGTGATAGAGCGTGCTCGGGCCCTCGAGCACACCGTCCGCATACGCCTCGTCCAGCAAGCGCTGCCCACCGGCCTGATACAGCGTCCACGTTCCATGCGGCTTGCCCTCCGCATAAGACCGCTCCTCCAACAGCACGCCCTTCTCGCTCCACGAGCGGAAGGTCCCGTGCCGCTGCCCCGCGACGTACTCGCCATGCGCGAGCAGCCGCCCGTCCAGGCCTCGCACCCACTCCGGCCCCTGCCTGCTCCCGTCTGGCAGCACACATGCAAACACCCGCTGCCCTCCGGCGTCTCCAAGGTGGCGCAAGACGGTCCCCGACTCGCAGGCCCGCCCTTCGCTCCGGAAGAACCACACGCCCGCGATGGCTACACCGGTGGCCGCGAGCATCGCCGCCCAGCCGAGAGCCGGACGGCTGGAGCCTCCCACGTGCGCGGCCATTCCCTTCTTTCCCACCGGCTTCGCGACGAAGCGCACCAGCACGCCGAGGGCCCTCCCTACCCCGGACAACACCGCCGCGAAGGCCGCCACCGAGACAATCCGAGCCGCCAGCGCCACCATGAGCTGGGACTCTCCGGGCTCTCGGACCGCGGAGAGCTCGAGCGCCACCGCTCCGGCGTGGAGCAGCACTGCCACCAGGGCCCGCGTACCCAACCACAACCGGAGCCCCGCCTTCCGGGACTCGGCGGCCGCCCCCAGCATCTTCAGCACATACGGCCCGCCCACCAGGTGGAGCCCCGGCACGAGCACGAACGCCACCAGCTCCAGCCCCTCCAGGTCGCTCAGCGCACCGGCGCGCCGGGCCAGCCGGTACCCCACGCCCAGTCCCAGCGCGAGCAGCAACCAGGGTAAAAGCGCCAGTCCCCACGTGGTGGCAGGGAAGAAGTCCGACGGTGCCCCAATGGGCGCCAGCATCCGCACCGCCATCTGCAGCAGCGAGGGGAACCGCTCGGGCAGGGCCGCCTGGACGAGCAACACTCCGCCCGAGCCCGCCAGGGCCAGCAATCCAAGCGCGAGCATCCCCCGGGCTCGTGCGTCCGGTGAGCACTCCTCCACCGCGACCACGTCAGCGGGTGGAAGCGCCCGAGCCGCCGCAGCGGGCACGCCGGAGAGCGTCGTGGCCTTCTTCGCCGGAGGAGCCTCCGGAGTCACCGCGGCCGCCGAAGCCGCGACGGGGGGCGGCTCCGTCCAGTCCAGTGCCACCTCGCCCTCGGAGAGCGGCACAACCGCATCCCCCATGGGCGAGGACATCGTCTCCTTCCGCCGGGCCGCGAGGGCGGGAGATGCGTCCCAGTCCAGCTCCAGGCCAGGGTCCCCTGCCACGGGGGCCATCGGCTCCGGGGCGGCATTCTCCACGAAGGCAAACGGATCCGGCGCAGGGGCCTCCGGGAGGGCGAATGGATCCGGCGCGGCGTCCTCCAGGAACGCGAACGGATCCGCGGCGGCCTCGGGGACGCAATGCGTACAGACCGCATCACTCTCGGTGAGAGGACGATGACAGAGAGAACAGGAAGACGGAGACGCGGCGCTCATGGCATTGTGCGCCCGGGCGGAGTCCGCGCGCCCCGTGAGCCTGCCGCTCCCGTGTATCCATTTCCAGTCACCCCGGTTTCATGCGCCTCATACGCTCCGCGTTCTTCTTCTGCGCCGCATGGCTGCTCCTGCTGGCGCCCGAGGCGCGCTCTACGCCTTTCGAGGTGGAGACGTTCCGCCCCTCCCCACAGCACCCGCTGCTGCTGCTCGCCCCCCGCGAGTCGAGCCGCTCCACGCTCACCGTCGTCTTCGACGTGGGAGCCCTGGACGACAACTTCGAGAACGGGCTGACCCGGGTATCCCAGCACGCCCTGCTGCACGCCAACGCGCGCATCACCTACGAGAAGCTGTCCCTCGCTCTCTACAAGTCCGCCGCCACGCTGGAGATGAGCACCGGGCTGCATGAGAGCCGCTTCACCCTCACGGCCGCCCCGGACGAGTTCGATGCGCTCGCCCGCACGCTGCTCACCTCCCTGCTCTCGCCCAAGCTCGACCCGCGGCGATTCAAGGCCACGGTGGAGCGGACCCTGAGAGATCTGCAGCCCCTCGAGAACAACAACTGGGTGGAGTCGCTGTTGACGAGCGCACTGCTCGAGGACGCACGCTACCGGGATCCCAACCTGGGCTCGGTGGAGAAGATCGGCGATCTGGAGCCGCAGCGGGTGCACCAATACCTCTCCAACTGGCTGGCGCCGCGCAACGCCACCATCATCGTCACCGGGCGCTTCGACGCGCAGGCGCTGCGCAAGCAGGTGGAGGGCTTCCAAGGTGGAATCCCCCGGAAGGTGGAGAAGCCCAGACTCAAGCTGCCCTTCACACGCGACGTGCCCGCCGCGCGCGAGGTGCAGGTGTTCGCCTGGCCGCTGAACATCGAGACGGCACGCCACGCGGCGGCGGCACGCGTCATGGCCTCGCTGCTGGAGGAGCGGCTCTACAACCGCTTCCGCAGCGCAGGCGTGGGTTATGGCTTCGCCTCCGAGCCCGTGTTGACACCCGCGCTCGACGTGTTCGCGCTGATCCTCCCCGCCTCGGAGAGCTCGAAGCTCGACCTGGGCCGCTACCTGCGCGAGGAGGTGCGGGCCGTGAGTGAGGGCAAGCTCGAGCCCGGCTCTTTCGAGCGCAATCAGCAGGCCACGCTCCACCGGCTGCGGCTGGCGGACACGGACCCTCGCCTGGTGGCCGAGGAGCTCCGACTCACGCGACACCGCCCTGCCTGGTACGGGACGGAGATGTCGGCCGCGCTCGAGTCGCTCACCCCCGAGGCCCTGAGCGAAGTGGCGTCGAGCTGGTTCCGCGACGAGTCCGTCATCCGCATTCATTTCGTCGTTCCTCCCCCGCCCCCCAGGCTCAAGAAGATCATCAATGGCAGGCGTGTGTACGAGGGCGACGAGGAGGATACCGAAGAATGAGTGCCCTTCTCCTGCATTCCGCGCGCAAGGCATTCCTGGCCCTGGTGCTCGTCTCCAGCGTCGCCCTGGCCGAGGGCGCGGCGGAGCTCCTCTCCCCCACCGTCGAGGGGATGCTCGATGGCAGCGAGCTGGTGCTTGCCCTGCGTCCCGGGGCCCCCTCGGCCTCGCTGCACTACGTCGTGCGCACTGGCGCGGCGAAGGACCCGCTCGGCAAGGAGGGCATGGCACACCTGCTCGAGCACCTCATCTTCTCCGGTAGCTATGACGTGCGAGGCGCGGACTTTCGCCGGGCGGTGAAGGCCGCGGGCGGCGACTTCAACGGCTTCACCACCACCCAGTCCACCACCTACGTCCTGCGGGCCCCGTCGGCCGCCTTCCTGCCCCTGGCGGAGCAGCTGCTGCGCATCGTCACCAGCCCCACGCTCGACTCGCGGATGATGCAGCGCGAGGTGGAGATCATCCGCACCGAGAGCACCTACTTCAGCAAGAACCCGGGCTTCCGCGAGCACCTGGAGGACTCGCTCTTCGATGGGCCGAGCACGCGCTCCATCCTCGGCAACCTGAAGACGCTCAACTCCATCTCTCGCAAGGACGTGGTGAGCTTCTACACACAGCACTACGTGCCGGCCAACACCAGCCTCGTCTTCACCGGAGGCGTGGGGCGCGAGGAAGTGCTCGGGTTGCTGGAGCGCGCGGTGAGGCTGCCGCCCTCCTTACCCGGCGAGTACAAGCCCGCCGAGGTGGTGCCGCCGCTGCTGCCCATCGAGCAGAACACGCGCGCCCCGATGAGCCTCATCGCCTACGGCTATGCCGTGGATCCGAAGGACCGAGGGCCATGCCTCCGCGTCGCCGCATTGCTGGAGATGCGGCTGCGGCGCGAGCTGCACGTCAAGGAGCCCATCACCACGGGCCTCGAGGTGCAGTGTATGTCGCTGCGCGGCAACACCTTTCTGATGGTGCTGGCCTTCAGCGCGTCGCTGGACGCGAGCAACCTGCCAGACCTGCTGCAGGAGTCCTTCGAGCTGCTGGCGCGCAAGCCCATGACGGCCGCGGAGGAGAAGCTGCTGGAGCAACACCTCCAGCGGTTGCGCCAGCAGCAGGTGGATGACGACGCCTGGCGCGGAACGGAGCTGGCGCGCCAGGTCGCCCAGCCGCGCTCGGAAGTCCTGACGCCGGTGGAGCTGCTGGCCCCGCCCGCGCCGCTGCCCCGCAAGGCCGTGCAGGACTTCGCGCGCCGCACCTTCGTGCCCGACCGGCAGGTGGTGGTGAACTTCTCCCCCTTCGCCGGCTAGTAGTGTTGCGCATGCACCCTCTCCCCCTGGGAGAGGGCGGGGGGTGAGGGTCTCTACCCGTTCTCCGCGCCCCGGCTCGCATCGCGGAGCATCCGTGCCCCATTGCCGCTCTCTGCCTCGAGTTCCCTCGCGATGACGCAGCCCAAGGGAAGACCCTCACCCTAGCCCTCTCCCAGAGGGAGAGGGGACATCCACAGGCTCTCGGGCCAGGTCCAAGAACTTCGTGGCCACTCCACTAGCCTCGGCCTACTTGGCTACGCCGCTCGCGTCGTAGGACTTGGGCATGAAGTCGGCAGTCCCTGGCTCCGAGGCGGCGCTCAGAGGCCGCAGCCCCAGGCCCGTGGGCAACCACTCCTCCTGGAAAGACGACGTACCGAGCGCCGAGGCACGCACAACCAGCGCAGTGGACACATCCACCACCAGGTGATCCCCCACCTTCAGGGACTCGGCCCGAGCCCGGGCGGCCTGCTGCCCGCCGAGCACCTCGTCCGCCTTCGCATCATCCAGCACGTAGACGAAGGTGCGGAAAGGGCTCGGGTGCGCGCTCGTCCCAGAGCCCACCCTCGCCCCCTTGGCCTCCAGCCGACCCGAGGGCATGGCGCCCCCTGGACACCCCAGCCGTACCTTCACCGGCGCCTGGCCATAGCGAGCCTTCTCCCAGTCCGGGTGCCCATCCTCCAGTGCCGCCAGGTCGCCCCTCAAGGCACCCAGCAACGCCTCGCCCTGCCCCTGGAGTGTCGGCGCCACCTCCACGCACACCTCAAGGGCCCCGCGCTCGGCCACCAGCAACCCTCCCTCGAGCGTGAGGTGGGCGTGCTCGGACTCCTCCCCTTCCGGCTCTCCCGCGCACCGGACTCCCACGACCAGCACGCTCAGCATCGCAGCCACATGGGCCAGTTCCCGCACAGTCAGCATTCTCATGGCCTCAATCCCTCTCAATTGGTGCGGTCCTGGATCTTCTTCACCGAGGTGAAGTCGCTGGTGGTCGGATACCAGACGGGGTCCGTGCAACCCATGCTCGAGTACAGGTCGTTGTGCATGACGCTGTTCATGCAGTCGCCATAATAGCCAGGATCCTTCAAGCCCAGGATGTGGCCAGTCTCGTGGTTGATGAACTTGCGCGCGCGGGTGTCGTAACCCGAGACGTGCTGGGCCTTGAGATAGGAATACATCCACTTGAAATGGGTATGCCCATTCACCGGATCCACCACCGGGTTGTCCTGCACCACGCAGCTGTAGATGTCGCCGCCGCACTGGGACGCCCACGAGTCGGCGATGTGGTACTCGATGCCGATGGTGGCGCGTGTGGCCGAGTCGTACTGGTTGCACAGCTTCGCCGCGCGCCACAGATCGACTCGCCAATTGCCAGTCCCATCCCAGACCAAGCTGAAGTCCAGCTTCGCGAGCGTCTCCTCGATGAAGCCTGCCATCCGGGTGCCGTCGACGGACGAGGTCAATGACAGGATGCAATACTGCTCATCCAAGGAGCCCGGCATGGTGCTCGTCCCGTTGTTGTCATGAATCGTGGACAGGTGGACCTGGTACGAGCCGTTGTGCGAGTGCGACGCGTGCGCCAACGGGATGTGCCGCCACGCCACCACCGACAGCACCGCCACCCAGGCCACTGCGCTCCAGCGGGGAGTCCTGCGGTGCTCCGGGGGCGCTTCGTCTCTTGAGGGGGAGTTCATGGCGCAGCTCCTTCTCGGGGGCTTTCCATCATCCTCCAAGAAAGCAGGAACATCAAGCTAAGCCTGTTTTCCGGATATCTAGACACACATGTATGCCCTGAACCCAGACAGGGCAGGCCCAGGACCCTCGCCTGGCCAGCAGAGGGTCATCACAAACGGAATCCCCCACCGGCAACGGAATCCGCTTCGGCACGTAAAATCCCAGCCCCAGCGAAACACGATAAGCCGCGCCCGCCGACGTATATGATTCGAAATTGCCGTACGGGGGGGCGGTATCTCAGACACCTCAGTACCACTGTGAGGAAGGCCCCATGAATCCACGACAACTGATCAGCGCCGCGTTGCTCGCCATGAGCTTGCTGGCGGCACCCGCGTGCACGGATCCGAACCCCGGACCCGGTCCGGATCCCACCGACCCCGGCCCCACGCCGCTACCCACCGATCCCAACGATCCGAACAACGCCGCCAAGGACACCGACTGCGATGGCCTGAGCGACAAGATCGAGTTCGAGGCGGTCTACGACGGCTCGAAGACGAATCCCGGCCTGGCGGACACCGACCAGGACGGGCTCCCGGACGGGCTCGAGGTAGGCGTCCTCAAGCCGGTAACCGGCACCTCCTGTACCATCACGCCGGACGCGGACGTCTCGATGCAGACCAGCCCCGTCAGGGCGGACACGGACGGGGACGGCCTGCCGGATGGCGTGGAGGACAAGAACCACAACGGCAAGGTGGACGACGACGAGCCCCACCCCCTGCTCCTGGACACGGACTGCGACGGCCTGCGCGACGGCCCGAGCACCTCGAGCGTGAAGGGCGAGGACCAGAACGCCAACGGCACCCGCGAGGCCAACGAGACCGACCCGCGCCTCTTCGACACCGACGGTGATGGCATCTCCGATGGCGTGGAGTCGGGCGCCACCACCAACCTGGACGAGGCCAACTGCAAGGACATCTTCCGCGCGGACGTCAACCCCAGCACCACCACGGACCCGACCAACCCGGACTCCGACGGCGATGGCGTGAGCGATGGCGCCGAGGACACCAACCAGAACGGCGGCTTGGACCAGGGAGAGCTGGATCCCCGCACCAGTGACGCGTCGGGCCCCGCCGGCCAGGTGTGCACCGCCAACAACCTGCGCCTGGTGAGCTTCCAGTCCGAGGAGGGTCCGGACATCAAGCTGGCGCTGCCGCCCACCTTCACCGAGGTCACGCAGATCAAGTCGGGCACCGACGTGAAGGGCCTGGTGGGCTACGACAGCACCTCGAAGATCGCCTTCCTGGCCTTCCGCGCCACCCCGCCCGCGAACTCCACGACCGCGCTCGGTGACGAGGAGGAGCTGCAGCCCGCCATCGCCTCCAAGGGCACGCTGACCAACCGCACCCACCAGGTGTTCAAAACGTGGGAGGGTTTCGAGGCCGTACAGGTCTTCTATGACCATGCGGGCTCGACCACGGACCTCAAGCGCCGTACGGACGAACTGGTGGACGCGCTGGTGCCGGGCAGCACGGGCCGCCTCAGCAGCGCCGCGGCGGGTGTCACAGGCAACTTCCGCCTCCAGACGCTCTTCGTGCACCGCTCGAACCAGAGCCTCGTGGTGGTCATCGCCATAGCGCCCCTGGCGGGCGTGACGGGCGGCAACCGCAACACCCCCGCTGCCTTCTCCGTGAAGGATCTCTCGGATGGCTCCGCGCTCGCCCAGTTCGGCGAGCCCACGGCAGTGCAGTGCGAGCGCTTCCAGCTCCCCATCTCCAAGGTGGACTTCCTCTTCGTCGTGGACGACAGCGGCTCGATGAAGACCTCGCAGCTCTCCCTGGCCACCGCCGCCCAGTCCGCGGCGGACTCGCTCAACGCCTCGTCACTGGACTGGCGCATGGCGATGGTCACCTCGGCCTACCACCTGGGCACCGCGGGGAACGGGGGCAAGCTGCGGCGCTTCACCCGCAACGTGAGCAAGGTGAAGTCCTGGCTCATGGAGAACAGCACGTGCTCGGGCACTTCGAATGGGACGTGCAGCCTCCCCACGGCGCCCGAGTCCGCCCCCTGCCCCGGCGACACCTCCGAGGGTGTCAACGGCGGCTGCTGGGTGGGCCTGGGTGGCAACGGCAGCGAGGGCGTGCTCGGCGCGGCCCGCAAGGCCATCGACGACATGACTCCCGGCACCGAGCCCACCGCCTCCGAGTCCGCCACCCTCACGCGCAAGGACGCCACCATCGTGGTCGTGCTGCTCGGAGACGCGGATGACCAGAGCACCGGCTACACCACGGTCTCCGCCAACTGCGGGGCCGGGGGCTCCAAGGACAAGGCGGGCAGCGACTGCGTGAGCATCCAGACGTTCGCGGAGTTCTTCGGCACCCGCTCGGAAGTGGTGGCGCCCAAGAACAAGACGGGCAGGCAGATCCCCGTGCACGGCATCGTGTGCCCGGCCGGCCAAGCCTGCGGCTGCGACGCGGGGAAGACCTGCAACCTAAGCGAGACCTCCCGTGAGTTCAACCCGCTGCCCGCCAACGGTGGGCAGCGCCACGCGGCGGTGGTCAACGCCACGGGCGGCGTGCTCGGCTCCATCCTCGACACCGCCTCCATCGGCGCCTCGGTGGATGCGATCATCGCCGATGCCATCGGCAACGCGGGTTACAAGACCCTCAAGCCGCCCATCGGCGCGTCCATCAAGGTGGCCATGGAGAACGTGCGCGACGCGGCGGTCTGCACGGCGAGCGGCAACATCCCGCGCAGCACCGTCAACGGCTTCGACTTCGACGGCAGCGCGCGCACCCTCTCCTTCTTCGGCGCCTGCCGCCCGGCGAGCGAGTCCACCCAGGTGGCGGTCTCGTACCAGTACTGGGTGGACGCGGTGAAGGATCCCAACGGCGGCATCGCCTGTGAGGATGACCCGAACTACAACCCGACCGAGCCGGACCACTGCACCGGCCCGCTGCTCGGCTGCAATGAGTCGGGCACTCAGTGCGTCTGCAAGCCCAACTGCGGCGATAGCTGCGGCTCGGGCGCGCGGTGCGACATGACCAGCTGCAGCTGCAAGCCGATCCTCAACTAGCACCCGTGGTGCTCCGGGCCTGGAGGTGAACGGGCCCGGAGCCTGCCCGCCGTGGGAGGGGACAAGCCCCTCCCCGGCTACCGGCCGGAGCCCAGGGTGAACAGCAGCAGGGCCGCCTGCTCCGCGGAACCGCGCGCGAGGAGCTCGGGCGGCACGAAGACGCGCACCGGAGGCAGCAGCTTGCTGGTGCAGCTCCGCGGGCCTTCGTACCAGCCCTCGTTCTCGGTGGCCTTCAGGTCATAGGTGCACTGGTTGACGTAGACGTGGAGGTTCTTCGGGCTGAACCGCAGCGTCACGGGCCCATCGAAGAAGCCCCCCTCGGCGAACAAGGTGTCGCCCTGCTTGCGGAGCTTGAGGTTCACGGGCCTGCCGCCGATGACCCCGGTGGCCTTGTCCGGCTTCAGCTCGAGCTTCACCGTCCCACCGAGCGCACTCCCACGCAGCTCCGTGTCGGACCGATGCAGCTGCATCTCGCGCGACACGATGTCATCTCCACGAAGTTCCACGTTGAAGTTGTCATATGGCAGGTCCACGGAGATGACCGGGGTGGAATTGCCAAGGGCCACTCCCCCTACAAGGAGTCCGAAACCCAGAACACTTCTTGACCAGGAGCGAAGACGGGGCATGCGGTCAGTGTAGCCACACGCGTGCACTCTCGCACTACTCGAGCCACTTCTGCATCGGGTCCTCATCCCTCACGAGTGTGTACCCTCCATCATCCGGCGCTCGCCCGCCTGGCAGCCTGGAGTATGTGGCCATGAAGGGGATGGTGTAGCCATCCGGCTTCATCCGGAGAGTGCGGCGTGGTGCGCGTAAGGGCATCCCCGTTCCCATCCAGGTCAGCGCGCCCCCTGCTTCCTCCCTTTCGGCCCGGTATGCGGCTTGCTCCGGCACTCCGCGGCAAGGCGAGGGGGCGAGGGTGATCCGGAAACTGCTGGGGGCGTGTGGGGCGGTGGTCGTGGCCGTGGCATGGGCGTGCAATGACTCGCCCGAACCGGCACGCCCGGAGCAGGAGGTGGACCTGGAGCATCCCGACGCGGGTCCTCTGCCCCCGGACGATGCTGGCACGCCACCTCCCGACGCGGGCCAGACTCCCGAGGATGGAGGCACCCAGGACCCGCCAGACGCCGGCATTGAGCCGGATGGTGGCACTGGGACAGATGGTGGCACTGGGACAGATGGTGGCACTGAACCGGATGGCGGCACCGATGGTGGTCCCGGCCCGCAGACGGATCCCTGGCCGAAGGAGGCGTCGGTCAACTACACGCAGCGCTTCGGCGTAGGCAGTCCTCAATCAGTGGCCGTGGATGACGCCTTCAACATCTGGCTGCTCGCCGGCAACCGCATCGGCGTACTGCGCCCCGGGGACGCCCAACCGCTCTGGGCGAGCAGCCTTGGCCAGGCCAGCAGAGGCTTCTCCTCCACCGTCATCTGCGGCGGTAGCGCCGGCCGCGCCTACGTGGGCTACTACGCGCAGGAGCTCGACAACCCCCTGCGCAGCTCCTACCAGGACTCGGCCTTCCTGGAGGGCGACCTGGACGCGGTGAAGCTCACCCCGGAAGGCACGCTCGTCCTGGAAGAGCACATCACCCGCTCGTTCCGGCGCAACAGGGACCAGGGCGACGGCAGCCTCACCTGGAACCCGCCGAACAACACCGGCATCCGCAACTCCAATGACTGGAGGTTCGACGAGGATCGCGCGGTGCTCAGCTGCGTGAAGGTGATGCGCGGCCGAGACAAGGGCGAGGTGTATATCGGCACCAACCACGGCGTCACCCGCATCCGCGGGCTGGACTACAACAGCCACCGCCACCCGGTGTGGTTCGAGGACGGCACCCAGCGCGCCGGCTTCACCTATGCGGTGGGCATCGCCCAGGACGGTGACGTGCTCATGGCCAACGACTGGACCTTCGGCATCGTCACCCCCAACGAGGATCTCGGACTGTGGGATGCAATGAATCCGAAGGTGCTCAATCCCATGAAGGTGGAGTCCTCGTACCTCCCTGAGGTCAACCCGCTCCCCGAGTTCGACTTCTGGCGTGGCTTCCAACAGACGAAGGACGGCCGCTACTACCTGGCCAGCAAGGACTACGGCCTCTGGGAGATGAGCATCCTCTCGCGCAGCAATCCCTGGCAGAAGGGCACGCGGGTTCAGGGCCTTCCCACCCAAGGGCTCACGGCGCTGGCGGCCACGGATGATGGCTCGCTCTTCATCGGCACCGCTGGCTCGGGCCTGTGGCGGATGGACGCGAACAAGAACCTCTCGCGGGTGGCGAATGTCCCGGGCCGGACGGTGAAGCAGCTCATCTACGACCCCAACGGCACCCCGGCGATGCTCTACGTCCTCACGGACTCAGGGCTGACGGTGCTCCGCGGCTACTGAGTCACGCCACCATCCACCAGCCGCCGAGCAACACCGAGCCGAACGACGCCACCGCCGGCACGTGGCGGAGGAGCGCCTCGGGCTTGGGCACGGCGCTCGAGCTGGCGGACAAGGCCGCGGTGAGCGCCGACATGGCCAGCGTGCTCCCCAGGACGAAACCGCCCAGGTACAGCGCCTGCCACACAGGCGAGGCAGCCACCGCCGCGGGGAGCAGCAGCAACACCGCGGCAGCGCCCGTCAGGCCATGGATGAAGCCAATGGAGAGCACGCTCCAGGAGCTCGCCGCCCCACTCGAGGAGGCGGCTGCTCCCTTGCCTGGCGTGCGATGGGCCAACCAACGGCGCAGTCCCACCACTCCCGTCATCAGCAGCGCGCCACCCGCGATGCGCTCCCCCCACGTCTGCAACACGTTGAGGTTCAGCGCCGCAGCCACCCACGCCACGGCCGCCACGCACAGCAGGGTGCCCAGCCCATGACCCAGCCCCCACAGCAGCCCCACGCGCCAGGCTCGCCGGCCGATGCCGAGGGAGAGAGGCGCCAGGCTCAGCAGATGGTCCGGGCCGGAGACCGCGTGAAGCGCGCCTGACCCCAATCCCGCGATGGCTGCAACCATGGACGTCCTCCCAGTGCGCCGACGCAGCAACACGTCGGCTTTGTCGTAACCAGGAGGATGCGTCCCGAAGCCTCATAAGGCCAAGACAACGTTCTCATCTGCCTGATAGCCCTGGGCTATCACTGGTTCTCGGCCCCGCACAGCGCCGCCCACTCAGGCCGCTGCGCGGTCGTCCCCAGCACCCATGCCCCAGGCCTTGCTCTGCGTGGGAGCAGTCGCGCCCGGCAGCTCGGCCTTGCCGGTCTTCACCAGCGCGTATCCGGCACCGACGACCAGCGAGCCGGCGGCGATCGACAGCAGGTAGAGCAGCACGTGGTTGACCGCGTTGGGGATCAGCAGCACGAACAGTCCTCCATGAGGGGCCATCAGCTGCACGCCGAAGAACATCGACAGCGCACCCGTCAGGGCTCCACCGAGTATGGAGACCGGAATCACGCGCAGGGGATCCTTGGCCATGAAGGGAATCGCGCCTTCGGAGATGAAGCACAGGCCCAGCACCAGCGACGCCTTGCCGGCTTCACGCTCCGGCTTGGAGAACTTGTTCCTGGCCAAGAGACTCGCCAGGCCCATGCCGATCGGCGGCACCATGCCGGCCGCCATGATCGCAGCCATCGGCCCGTACGAGCCGGCACCCGCCGACAACAGCCCGACGCCGAAGGTGTACGCCGCCTTGTTGATCGGACCTCCGAGATCGAAGCACATCATCGCGCCGAGCAGCATGCCGAGCAGGATCGCGTTGCCGGAGTTCATGTTCGCCAGGAAGCCCGTCACCGCCGACATGATCGCGGCCATGGGCGCTCCGATGACGTAGATCATCACCAGTCCGGTGACCAGGCTCGCCACGAGCGGGATGATGAGGATCGGCTTCAACGACTCCACGCTTGCCGGCAGCTTGACGTAGCGGCTCAGCGCTCGCGCCGTGTAACCAGCGATGAAGCCCGCGGCGATGCCACCGAGGAACCCCGCCCCAAGCTCGCTCGCCAGATAGCCGCCAATCATCCCAGGAGCGATTCCGGGCCGATCCGCGATGGAGTTCGCGATGTAGCCAGCGAGAAGCGGCACCATCAGCTTGAAGGCCGCACCACCGCCGATGCGCATCAGCGCCGCCGCCAGCGAGCCCTCTTCCTTGAAGGCCTCGATACCAAATACAAACGACAGGGCGATCAGCAGGCCACCCGCGACAACCATCGGCAGCATGAACGACACGCCGGTCAGCAGATGCTTGTAGGGTCCGCCTTCCCGCTCGCCCGCGGCCTTGGCGCCGCCACCCGCGGCCACCGGATGGCCCGTCGCTCCGCTCATGACCTGCGCCTTCTCCAGCGCATCGCGAATCGTCTGCTCGGATTTCTTCAGCGCGGACCCCGTCGACGTCCGCCAGACGCGCTTACCCGCGAACCGAGAGGAATCGACCTCGATATCACAGGCCAGGATCACCACCTCGGCGTCCCGGATCTCCTCGGCGGTCAGCGGGTCCTGCGCGCCCACCGACCCTCGCGTCTCGACACGGATGGGATGGCCGAGCCCGCGCCCGGCCCGGGCCAGCGCCTCGGCCGCCATGAAGGTATGGGCAACCCCGGTGGGACAAGCGGTGACCGCCACGATCTTCTTCCCACCTCCAGCGGGAGACGAAGCCGCGGGCATCAGCGGCACCACGGGCGCCGCCTCGAGGGGAGCAACGGCAGCCGCGGTCAGTGCCGTGGCGCCAGACTCGGCGCGCGTCAGGAACGCATCCGGGTCAGGCAACGCTTCCGCGATGGGCGCCTGATAGACGCGCTTGCCAATAAACCGCGCGAGCTCGACTGGCGCACTCGCCGCGACAACCACCAGGTCGGCGGCCTCGAGCGCCGCGCGGCCAATCGGGACGACCGGCTCGAGCTGGCTATGCATCTCCACGGTCGCGTTCCAGCCGCGCCTCTTCGCGGCACGCTCGAGACCCCGAGAGGCCAGGAAGGTCGTGGCTACGCCGCTCGGGCAGGCAGTGATGATGAGCACGTTCATCGACGCGTCTCCCCGGTGAGTGGTTGTGCGGTCAGGCTCCGGATGAGGGTCTGTTGCTGCAGCGCTTCGAAGTCTTCGGCCTTCGGATCGCCGACGCCGATATGGCGCACGGACTCAGCGGCAAGCGCCGTGGCAAAGCGCAAGCTGCGCTCGCGCGGCCAACCGGACAGGACTCCGTGTAACACGCCGGCCAGCAGCGTATCGCCCGCGCCGACGGTGCTGACGACCGAAACCCGCGGCGACTCGGCCATCAGTGCGTCGCCGCGCTGGGCCCAGATCACCCCCTCGGCGCCGGCCGAGACCAACACGTCCTCGATGCCCTCGGCGTTGAGCCGCAGCGCCGCCACGAGACGCGCTTCAGGGGTGTTGAGCGAATAGCCCACCCAATCGGCCAGCTCGGTCTCGTTGGGTTTGACGCCGGTGGGCCGTGCGGCCAGACCGGACACCAACGCCGGACCACTGGTGTCGAGCCACACCGGCACATGGTGTTCGCGGATCCGGGTGAGCAGGCTGGCGAGCTGCGCTGGCATCACATTGGGCGGCAGGCTGCCGGAGATCACAACCGCATCGACCGCGGGCAGCACCGGCGCCAGGCGCACGGACAACGTGTCCAGCGCATGTGCCGGAACGAGCGGGCCAGGGCCGTTCAGGTCGGTGACGCGCCCGTCCGGCTCGGAGAGCTTCGCGTTGATGCGCGACTCGCCCGGAACTCGGACGAACGCGTCGTGCATCCCGTGCCGGGCGAAGGCCCGCACGAAGGCCGCCTCGTTGTCGGCACCGAGCAGACCCGACACGGTGACGTCATGGCCCAGTCTCCGGAGGACGAGCGCCACGTTGATGCCCTTGCCGGCGGCGTCGAGCCGGGTGCTCTCGGTCCGGTTGACCTCGCCAAGCCGGATGGGTCCGAGCCGGATCGCGAGATCCAACGCGGGATTCAGTGTCAGCGTCAGGATCCTCGCCATCAGACGACCTCCAAGGCTTCGCGCACCGCGGCGGCAGTCGGCTGCCTCAAGGCGAGCTCGGCCAGTTCACGAGCCCGCGGCAGCGTCAGCTCGCGGACGGCGGCCTTTACCAGCGGCACGCGGCGGCTGCTGACAGACAGCTCATCGACGCCCAGGCCGACCAGCACCGGGATGGCGTGCGGATCAGAGCCGAGCTCGCCGCAGACCCCCACCCAGCGGCCTTCGGCATGGGCGGCGTCAACGGTCAGTTGAATCAACCGCAGCACGGACGGGTGCAGCGCATCGGACTGCGCGGACAGCTGCGGATGGCCGCGGTCGATCGCGAGCGTGTACTGCGTGAGGTCGTTGGTGCCAATCGAGAAGAAGTCGGCTTCCTTCGCGAGCGTGGGAGCGAGCAGCGCGCAGGACGGCACTTCGATCATCACCCCGAGCTGGACGTCGGCCGCCTTCACCTCGGCCTGCACGCGGTCGAAGATGGCCTTGCCCGCGCGGAACTCTTCGATGTCCTTGACCATCGGGAACATGATGCGCACCGGGCGGGTACCGGCCGCGGTCAGCAGGGCGCGGAGCTGCGTCTCGAGCACCTCCGGCCGCATCAGCGTCAGACGGATGCCGCGCACGCCGAGGAAGGGGTTGTCCTCCTGCGGCATCGGCCAGTACGCCAGTGGCTTGTCGCCGCCGACATCGAGTGTGCGCGCAACCAACGGGCGGCCGGCCAGCGCGTCGAAGGCCTCACCGTACTCGGAGATCTGCGTCGCCAGATCCGGCGCCTCTGGATGCGCCATGAACACGAACTCGGTGCGCAGCAAGCCAACGCCCTCGGCCCCGCGCTCGACGGCATCCGCGGCATGCGCGGTGTTGCCGAGGTTCGCGCAGATCTCCACCCGGTGGCCATCACGCGTGCGCGCCTCCTCGTGCCTTCGGGCATGGGCCGCCCGCCGCAGCACCTCTTGCTCGTCGATGCGCTTCTCCGTGCGCTGGCGACGCGCCGGGCTTGGAGCCGCGACGACACGTCCGCTCTCGCCATCGACGATCAGCTCAACACCGGTGGTCAAGGCCAACACCCGCTCACCCGCCCCGACGACGGCCGCGATGCCAAGGGCCCGCGCGAGAATCGCGCTGTGCGAGGTGGCCCCACCACGCGCAGTGACGAGCCCACGCACCTTCGCCGTATCCAGCCGCGCGACATCGGATGGCCCGAGGTCATCGGCCACCAGGATGTAAGGCTGCTCCGGCGGCATCGGCATCTCGACGCCGCACAGCAGACCGAGCACACGGCGGCCGACATCGCGCAGGTCCGCGGCGCGCTCGGCCAGCAGCCGGTCGGCGAGCGCTTCCTGCGTGCGCGCCGCGGCGTCAATCGCACGCCACCAGCCAGCCTCGGCCGACGCACCTTCGCCGATGGCCTCGAAGGCCGCATCACGCAGCTCCGGATCTCCGAGCATCTCCGTGTGGATGGAGAGAATCTGCGCAACCTCGCCGCCCACCGTCCGCTGCACCAGCGTTTCGAGCTGCTGACGAGCGCCGTCGAGCGCACGCTGGAGTCGCTCGCGCTCCTTCGCGGAGTCGTCCGCCCGCTCGGCGTAATGGAGCTCCGGCAGTCGCAGCACGTAGGCAGGCGCGATGGAGAGGCCCGGAGCGGCCGGCACGGCCGTCAACGGCTCGTCGGCCACTGGGGCGGCGACAGGCTCCGCCGGGACAACCCGGGCGACCCGGGCGGCGCTCTCCTCGCGCGTCTCCTGAAGCGGCGTCACAGGCTCACCAAGGCCGCCTCGCACCGCCTCGGCCAGCGCTGAGACAGCCTGCGCGGCCCCCTCCCCTTCCGCGGAGAACACCAGCGTCTGGCCGCGCCGCGCACCCAGCCCGAGCACCTTGGTCAGACTGGCCGCGGAGACAGCCTCTCCATTGCCCTCGAGCAAGCGGACGCGGACCTGCACGGCCTGCGCTCGTGCCACCTGCACCAGCTCCTTGGCCGGCCGAGCATGAAGACCGTGAGCGTTGAGCAGGCGGACGCGGGCGGTCTCGGCCTGCGCGGACTCGCCGGACAGCCGCGCCAGAATCTGCTCGGCAGGCAGCTCGGCGAGCCGATCCCCATCGCCGCGCGCGAGCAGCCCATCGAGCCGCATGAGCAGCGCACGGTGCGCATCGCCCTGGGCGGCCAGACAGAAGACGCCGGAGACCTCGCCCACGTCATCGCGGAAACGCTGTTCCGGGGTTGCCAGCGCCAGGGCAGGTGCCTGAACACCTGAGGTGCCGTACACAAGCCAGAGCCCCAAGCCCAGGGGCAGCGGCAGCTGCCCGACGACCGACGCGACAAAGCTTGAGTCCACGCAGCCGGCCTGGCGCAGACGCGCCGCGGCGGCCAGGGCCAGCTCCAGACGGTCTCGGGCTGGCACGCCCAGGCAGAGCGTTCCGGCATCGCATCTCGCGGACACCGGCGCGCGGGACAGCGCCGCGATCACCTCGTCGGCGCTCGTCGCACCAGCCAGCGTCTCGCCCACTCCGTCACGCTCCAGCACGTGAGTGAGCTGACGCAGGATGTCGAGATGCTCGTCGGACTGCGCGGCAATCGTCACCAGCAGGTTCACCCGCGAGCCGTCATGCCACGCGATACCTTCCGGGAATTGAAGCACGCGCACACCCGTGGAGCGCACGTGGCGCCGGCTCTCCGGCGTACCGTGGGGAATCGCGATGCCGTGGCCCAGATAGGTGGAGGACTGCGCCTCACGGGCGAGCAGCCCCTCCCGGTATTCGGCCGACACGCGGCCTGCTTCGACCAGCGCCGCGGCGGCCTGCTCCAGCGCCGCACGCCAGTCAGCGGCACGGCACCCGAGCCGGACATCCTCCCGAGTCAGCGTCAGCATCCGTTGCATCCTCCCCGTCCTGAAGCTTATAGGTGATTTTGCTGAATCGTGTCACCTACACGGATGGAATGCAGGGTGCCCAACGGAAATTCCGGGCAACAGGAGGCAGCGATGACACTGGCGGACATCGCCCGGCTGGCAGGCGTCTCGCGGACCACGGCCAGCTACGTGCTGAACGGCCAGGCCGAGGCGCGCCGCATCAGCCCCAAGACGGTGGCACGGGTGATGGCCGTGGTGGAACGCCATAACTTCCGCATCGACGCCCAGGCCGCGGCGCTGCGACGCGGGGCGAGCCACACGCTGGGCTTCATCGTGCCGGACCTCGAGAACGCCAGCTATGCCCGGCTCGCGAAGCTGCTCGAGCACGGTGCCCGCCGCGAGGGGTACCAGCTGCTGATCGTCGGCTCCGATGACGACCCGCGGACCGAGCAGGAGCTCGCCTTGACGCTGCGCGCGCGCCGCTGCGATGCGCTCATCGTGGCGAGTGCGCTGCCAGCGGGAAATCCGTTCTACACCGGGCTGATGGAGGCCGGCACACCGGTGATCGCGGTGGACCGGGCGTTGGATCCGCGGCGCTTCGTCTGCGTGATCAGCGACAACGTGTCGGCCGCTGAGGCGTTGACTCGCTCGGTCATGGATGAGCGTACCCGCAGCATCGCCTGGCTCGACGCGGTCCCCTCGCTCTCCATCAGCACCGAGCGGCGCAAGGGCTTCCGGCGCGCCGTCAAGGGACGCCTCGAGCACGTCCACGAGATGACTGGGGCCCGTTACGACCGCGAGAACGGCGCCCGGCTGATGCGCGAGCTGCTCGCCGAGCACGGCCTGCCGGACGCCCTGGTCACCAGCTCCTATACGTTGCTGCAGGGTGTGCTCGACGTCCTGCTCGAGTCACCCGCTGGCTTGCCACGAACGCTCCGGCTGGCGACCTTCGGAGACGATCGTCTGCTCGACTTCCTTCCGTTGCGCGTCAACTCCCTGCCCCAACGGCATGAGCGAATCGCCGAGCTGACGCTGGCTCGAGCGATAGAGGCAGTCCGGGGCCGCTATGTGCCCGGCTGTGAGGTCGTCGCCCGCGAGCTCAAGCGCCGTGGCTGAGCGGCCCATATGCCCTCCATCTACAGCCCAGGAATCCAGGACTCGCGGGAGATACAGGGCACGATTCCCTCTAGGGCGAGGGGGGCGTTGGGTAGCCCACGACGTCTCGCGAAGTCCCAGCCCCAAAGGGCGAGTACACCCTGCGTGAGGTGCCTCATACAAGGTGTCCGACATGCACCCTGGCGCATGCTCCCTCCACCTTTCGGCCTCCAGGGCACCACAGGGGGTATGTTTGGCTCACGCATTCTGGTTAGGCTTGAGGTTGAAGTTCCGGGGGCCGTTCGCAGAATGAAGTACGAGGCACCGCAGGGACCGTGACGCAGAGGACACCTTCAACTCGAGGTGGAAGCGCGCATGTCAGAAGAGCCGGTCACCGATAAGTCCCCGCCGCTGGGCTCCGAGGAGGAGTTGCAGTGGCGCCTGTCCTACACGAAGCCGGAGGACAAGACGGTAGGCGTCTTCTTCCTCAACGTCATGGAGTCCGTACGGCACCTGGGGAACGAGGAGGCGGTGAAGCGCTGCATGGAGGTGAGCGGGGAATCGAAGTTCCTGGAGTACTTCAGCTACCCCCTCAGCACGCTCCTCAAGATGACGTACACCGCTGCCCGGCTGCTGAGTGACAAGTACGGGGGCTTCGACAAGGCGCTGTGGATGATGGGCTACCAGGCGGCCTCGGGCTTCTATAAGTCCACGTCTGGGCGGCTCATGATGATGCTCAACCAGGGGATGCCGAGGCAGGTGCTGGAGAACATGCCGGTCACCGCCAAGACGACCTGGAAGGACATCGATGTCTCGGCGAAGATGACGGGTCCGCACAGCGGCATCGTCATCTTCAAGCACGACATCATCCCCCGGGCCTACAACGAGGGAGCGTTCCAGGCCACGTTCGAAGCCGCGCAGGCCAAGGGAGTCAAGGTGCGCGCACGAGCGCTGGGACCGCTCGACACCGAGTACGAAATTACCTGGGACTGACGCGGAAGGAGCGGGCCCGCAGAACGCGGGAGCCTGGCGTCAGTCGCAGCTGTAGGTTGAGGCGCTCATGAGCCCATTCAACCTCCGTCCGTTCCGCGCGCTCGCCCTGCTCGCGTTGAGCGCCGCCTGTGCATCTACCCCCTCCACGGCAGCCCGACCACAAGCCGTCACCGAGCGCTTCGCCTCCGAGTCCACCGAGGCCGTGCTGGCCGACGACGTGCGCGTGCGGCGCATTGCCCCCGGCAATTGCTGACCCACACCCAGGCGCTGCTTCGTGAAGCGGCCACCACGAGCCCCGAATCAACCGGGCCGGGCGGCCGCTGAACCAATGCTTTGCTGGTTGAGTCCCGCCCCGCCGGACGGGCCGTGCACCTCCATCGGCCAGGCCCACGGGACGAGCACCACGAGCGCCGCGAGCATCAGCGCCGTGAGGGGGCCCCCGAGCCTGAAGAAGTCGCTGAACCGGTAGCGCCCGGGGCCAAACACCAGCATGCAGCTCGGCTCGAGTGGAGTGACGAACGAGCAAGAGGCGGCGAGTGCAATCCCCATGGCGAACGTGCGGGGGTTCACGTCGAGGCCCGCGGCGGCGCTCAGTCCGACAGGCAGCATCACGAGCGCCGCGGCCTGATTGCTCATCGGAATGGAGAGGAGGATGGTCAGCAGCATGAGGCAGAGCAGCACCAGGCGAGGGCCACCAACGCCCGCGACCTCGACAGCGAGGCCCCCGAGGAATTGACCTGCCCCGCTCTTCTCCATGGCGAGGCCGAGCGCCATCATCGAGCCGATCAACAGCACCACCCGCCAGTCGATCCGGAATGCGAGCTTCGGATCCAGACAGCCGGTGAGGACCATGAGGAGGACTCCCGCCACGCCGGCGACGGACAGGGGCACGAGCCCCACCGAGCCGATGACGAGCACGGTGACGAAAATGGCGATGGCGAGGAACGCCTTCGAGCGGCGCGGAGCCGCCTGGTCCTCGACGTCCGGCGACACCAGGAGCGAGCGGTCGCTCGCAAGCTCCCGCGGATGCTCGCGCGGCCCGACCCGCGGCCCTTCTCCCGGATGCAGCTTCACCCCACGCAGCGCCCGCCCGTCCTCCTCGCCGGTGCCCGTCCGGGTGGGTAGAACCACCGGCGTCAGCACGAGGATGATGGCGATGCCCAGAAGCGCCAGAGGCAGACCGGCCGGAGTGAGCTCGACGAGGCCGATAGGGCGCTGCCCGAGGTCATCGAGCCGCGCCGAGACCACCAGGTTCGTCGAGGTCCCATACAAGAAGCTCATCCCCCCCAGGATGGAGGCGAAGGCGAGTGGCATGAGCACCTTGCTCCTCCTCATGCCGGAGGCCTTCGCTCCCCGGAGCGCCGCGGGAAGGAAGGCCGCCGTGGTGACCGTGTTGGGGACAAAGGCCGAGAACACCACCACGAGCAGCATCAGCCCCAAGAGGAACCCCCGAGGCCCGAGCCGGCCGAAGTGGGCCAGCCAGCCGCCAGCCCTGTGCATCACCCCAGTGGCCGACAGCCCTCCCGTCATCGCCAGGAGCGCGAAGATGAAGATGACTGTCTCGTTGGAGAACCCGGCGAACGCCTCCGCGGGAGTCAGCACCCCCGTCAGCGCCAGCAGGCAGACGATGGCGAGCGCCGTCACCTCGAGGGGAATCCTGTCGAGGGAGAAGAGGACGATGCCGATGAGTACGATGGCCAGAACGAGGACAATCCCAGTCATTTCGAAACGCTCCTGAAACCTCGAGAGGTGGGTCCAGCTGGCCGCGGACCCACCTCGGCTCAGGCGGGAAGCGCGTACCGATGGGTGATGGCGCCGAGAACCCGCCGGCGGCTGTCGTCCGCGGGAAGCTCGTAGCGGCACTCGATGGCGGAGACCTCGCGAGCGAGCTCGTCGTCACGGAGGACGTGCCGTATCCAGCGTGAGAAGTCCCCATTCCAGAGGTGGAAGAGCCACGCCTGCTCGTCCACGCCCTCCGCGAGCTGGCAGAACGCGCTCAGATTGCCGGCCCGCAGGTTGAGCCTCCTCTCCGGCCCATGAAAGATGAAGCTCCCGGAGCCCAGGTCCCCCTCCACATGCCCGGGGAGGCGGCGCAGGCGCTCGGAGCGACCCGGTGAAATCCTCAGCCGCATGGGCCAGTGCCCCTCCGTGACGAACCAGGCGAGCACTTCATCCTCCTGGCCAGCGCTGAGCGGGAGGTGAGGAGGTGCCTCATCGAGTGCCTTGGCCAACTGCACGAGGGTCCGCGCAGGCGCTGGCCCGACAGCCACGGCGACATCGGCCTGACGGAGGATGGGAGGCGCCACATCCCCCGGGTTCTCCGCCAGCAGCAGGGTCTCACCCAGTGCCGAAGGGATCCCCGCGGCGGTGTGCCCTCCGGCTGGCCACAGGTGCTGGGCTCCCGCGACGACAATCCAATGGGGCCTCCCCGTCCGTTTCCTCATCCCCTTCAGCGCAGTGAACAGCTCGGAGCAGAAGCCCGGCTGCTCGTAGGGAGGCAGTCCCGCGAGGTTGACCACGAGCTTCACCGACGGATCCGCCAGGGCGGCGATGACCTCGGACGCACGGGGCGCGCGCAGCCGGCTCCCCAGCCGCACCATGTCCTCGCGTGGCTCGAACTCCCCCGTGGGATCGATGACGCAGGGCTGGTACTTCTTCTGGATGAGCCGCTCGAGGAAACCGAAGACGTAGCTCGACCGCCCGCCACCACGCGGCCCCGCGATGAGGATGTTGTCGCCATAGGAGGGAACACACACCGCCTCTCCAGCTCCGTCGAAACCGAGCACCAGCGAGTCGTGGGGGATCCACGCCTTTGCCGCCTGGAGATCATCTCGGACCAGCTCTTCGATGAGCTCGACCACCCCGGTGCCTGCCCCTCCTCTCGTCACGAAGAAGGCCCGCTCATTGATCGCGGGCAGGGCATCCGCCATGGCCACCGCGCACTCGCTCACGCCCAGCAGCGAATGGTCATTGGCTTCGCTCCCGATGCTGACGGCCTCGTGCGGAGACAACCCGAGCGATAGGAGCGCCTCCTGGAGGCCCGCCCCCTTGTTGATGCCCGGAGGCACGGCCAGAGCCGACTCGCCGCAGAAGCTGATCTGAAGCTCGAGGCCGAGCTCGCGAACCGCTTCGACGAGCGCGCACGCATTCGACGCATGGGTATAGACGGCGACCTGACCCCGCTCGATGGGGGAGAGGACTCGCCGGCTCAGGGTCTTCACGAAGGACTCCGGAACAGCCCGCAGAGGGACAGACTCTCGCGGCGCGCCGGCCAGTGCAGGACGGCGCCGTTCTCCGCGATGACGCAGTCGAAGCGCTCCAGGCGGGGGCAGACCGCGGTCAGCTCTCCGAGCCGCCGCGCGGTCACCAGGAGCGCGCGCCGCCCCGAGCGCCGCAGTGATTCGAGTGCCGCATCGATACGGCCAGCGTCCGCCAGGTTCCCATCCAAGCTCATGGCGAGGGCCAGGTAGCGCATTGAGACCTCCATTTCGGGTGAGGGATGAGAGAAAACGGCCACTTCGAGCAGACCCGTTCCAGGCGGGTCCGCTCGAGCGCCAATCGATGAGGAACGCGTCACCCGGCCGAGGTGCCCGTCCAGGAAGGGGCATCACTGGCGGGGAAGGACTCCTCGGAGGCCCGTCCGACAGCATCGGGCCTCGCCAACTCCCTGGGAGAGACCACTCCCACCGCGCGCAACGCCCCGTCGATGACGATCGCACGCCGCGCCCCTGTGTGAACCATTCGCCGCGCCAGTTCCTCCACCGCCTCGTCCTCGTGGGTGAAGACGAAGTCGAGGCTCGCGAGGTCCCCCACTCCACCGACGGAGTATCCCTGCACCTGTGCCTCGGCGCCGAAGACCAACTCTCGCGTCGTCACGACACCGTAGATGCCTCGCTCGTCACCCACGACGAGGAGCTGGCCTTGAGACTTCCACATGTGCTCCGCCGCTGCACGGAGGGCGGTCTCCGGCCCGACAACGGCCACATCTCGCAGCATCACGTCTCGAACCCACATTACAGCCTCCTTTCCGCTGTCGAACTCCGGCCCGGCGCATCCGGTGGCGCCCGGCCTCATGACCTCCTCGTGCGCGCCACGCGGATGCCAGCCAGGACAGGCCTGGACTCCAGCCTGCTGGGGGCGTTCGGGAACGTGCGTGAGGGAGTGCACAGGTCCCAAGAGGGGACCAGCATCGAGGGCGAGCCAGACGAAGGCTCTTCCTCCTTCAGCGACCGCTAGCGCCTCTGGGAGCGAGGAGCCGCGGTGCGGGCGAGGAGCCAGGCAGAGGCCCTGTGCAGCACGCACGAGCGCCGGCACAGCCCTGCCCAGGAGGTCTCACTCCTGTCGGGGGCTGGCAGCGGCAACATGCGCATCTCGGCTCTCCTGGGTCCGCGACGATGCTCAGACCACATCGTCTCTTGGGCCAACCCCTGTTCCTCCGGGTTTGTTCCTCCCTCCCGGGGCTGCAACAGGGCGGGCAGACCTCCGCGACCCCTGGAGACGGGGATTGCTGGAAAACCACCCGCCGTTGCATGAAGAAAACGAGCAGTTATACTGGTCCTCTGTATGCGCACGAGGCTGTGCGCACACCTCTGGTGACTGAATTCATGACGCCCCTCCTCTCAGCTCCGATGAAGTCCGGTACGCGCTGGGGAGTGGTGCGTCGGGTTCCGCTCGCCCACGGTCGGGCAACTGCCTGGCTCAAATCCCACGCCGCCCGCCCTCAGCTCTAGACCCCGGCGCGCGGCGTCCTGTTTCCGCCGAGGGCTGAGCAGACACGCTCCTGCGTGAAGCCTGTGCTGCTCGCCCATGCGAGCAGCCATGAAAACGGCTCCACCCGAGCGTCAGCCCCCGCGCCGGAACGCATCACCGATCTCAACCCACCCGGCCGCGGCGCGGCCACTTCCCAGGAGAAGCACTGTCATGACCCAGGAGCGACGCATCATCGTCACGAAGACCGACCTCGAGCGCATTCAGCGCGTCATCGATCTGCACAGCGGCGGACGCAACGCCGTGCTGTCCGACATGCTGGATCAGGAGCTGGCCCGCGCGGAGGTGACGACTTCTGAGGACGTCCCTCCCGATGTGGTGACGATGAACAGCACCGTCGTCTTCGAGGACGAGATGGGCACGCGCCGGGCCGTCACGCTCTGCTACCCGCAGGATGCACGCAGCGACGAGGGCCGCATCTCCGTGCTCGCCCCCATCGGGAGCGCCCTCCTCGGACTTTCGGTGGGCCAGTCCATCGATTGGCCATTCCCGGGCGGACGCATCAGGACGCTCCGCATCGTCTCCGTGCCGTATCAGCCGGAGGCGTCGGGGCACTTCAACCTCTGACAGAGGACGGAAATACGAACGGGCCGGAGCCCCACAAGGACTCCGGCCCGTCGCCTGGTGATTCCAGAACCTTCCCGCGGCCCTACTTCACTTCATCGCTGGCGGTGGTGCCCTCCGTCGGGCTCAGCAGGATGGGGGGACGGTCCTTACCCTCCACCGTGCGCTGCAGCTCGATCTCCTGCAGCAGCACCGGCGGCGCCACCGTGGACACCGGCACGTTCCCGCTCTCCGCTCCGCAGTAGCCGTTGAAGATGCCCTGCTTGCGGCCCGTGGCCACGATCCGGTTCATCGACGACAGCGGAGTACCGACAATCTCCACTCCGCGCACCAGCGTCTCCTGCCCCGTCTTCACGTCCACCCGGTACACCATCCGCGGCATACCCTTGAACGCCTGGTAGCCGTAGCTCGACGTGTTCGTGTTGCCGCCCGTGATGTCCCGGATGATCAGGCCGTACGGCTTGCCCTGCCGCTTCGCCTCGGCGATGAGCTGCTTCTTCAGCTCCGCGTCATCCACCTGCTTCGTCGACTCGACAATGAGGTTGGCCATGCGCGCCACCGGCTTGCGCGTGCCCTGGCTGCGCCCGTGCCCGTTGGACAGCGGGAAGCCATCCAGCGGCCGCCTCGACAGCAGGTAGCCCTTCAACACGCCCTTGTCCACCAGCACCGTCCGCTGCCCCTTCACGCCCTCCTCGTCGTACTCGTAGTAGCCGTTGAGCGGCTCATCCCGCAGCGAGCGCACCGTCGGGTCATCCACGAGGCTGATGAACGTGGGCAGCAGCTGCTTGCCCACCTGGCCCCGGAACGTCTTCCCCTCCCCTTCCCCATCCTGCCGATCTCCCTCCAGCCGGTGGCCCATCGTCTCGTGGAAGAGCACTCCCGCCGCCTCCGCCGCGAGGATGGCCGGTCCCGTGTACGGGTCGATGGCCGGCGCCTTGCGCAGCGCCAGCAGCTCGTCGATGACCTTGGTGGTGGCCTCGGCCAGCTTCTTGTCGTCCGGCAACCCCGCCTCGGTCGGCGCGTAGTAGTTGCGCGAGTTGTCCAACAGCTGCCCGTCCTCCGCCCGCGTCACCGCCGTCACGTGCAGCCCGTACATCGTCTCTTCCGTCACGATGCGGCCGCCCTCGCTGGACACGAACAGGCGCCTCACCTTGTCCGCCGTCACCCGCACCTCCGAGTCGAAGATCTCCGGGTGCGCCTTGAAGCGCGCGGACACCTCGCGGGCCACCCGGGCCCAGCGGTCGTGATCGAACGGGAAGGCCACCGGCTGCTGCACGTACGTCGCCGGCTTCTCCTTGGAGAAGGACGGCGCCTGCTTCGGATCCTCCACCGCGTAGACGTTCTCCGCCTTCTTCTTGAGGAACTGCGAGAGCGCGGCCTTGTACTTCTCGTCCGTCACCAGCCACAGCGAGGTGCGCAGCGCCAGGGGCGAGTCGTCGATGGGGGCGTCCTTGTTGGCCGAGTAGCTGGAGCCCCGGCCGCCGCCAAAGAAGTCGTATTCCTCGGGGCCCGAGTTGTCGAACTCGTACGAGCCCACCCGCACGTCCACGTACAGCTTTCGCTCGCGGTACGAGTCATCCAAGAAGATGGCCCCGTACCGGGCGACGATGCCGTGCTGCTCCCCCTCCTTGAGCTGGTAGCTCATGAAGTACGGAGGCTCGTGGTTCTGCAGCTTGAGCTGTTTCTGGTTGCGCTGGAGCTCGTCCGCCATGGCGTTCAGCAGCGTCACGCGCGCGTCCGGGGCGGGCGCGGCGGCGGTGAGCAGAACGGAGGCGGCGAGCAGTGGAAGGACGGGCCAGTTTCGGGTTCGCACGCCCCGACTCTAGCCGAGCCAGCTCCCGCCAGCATGCTCCACCTCACGTGAACGGTGGGAGAAGGACCCTCCAGGAACCGCTCGCCTGGACGGTGTGCGTCCGATAGACAGCGCCGCGAACAGCGGAACCCGAGGAGACGTTCATGGACAACAAAGTGGTGGTGATCACCGGGGCGAGCGCGGGCATCGGGGCCGCCCTGGCGGAGCTGGCGGGCAAGATGGGCTGGAAGGTGGTGCTCGCCGCACGGCGCGAGCCCGAGCTGCGCCAGGTGGCGGCTCGTGTAGGGTCCGAGGCGCTCCCGGTCGTCACCGACGTCTCTCAGCGCGCGGACATGCAGCGGCTCCTGGAGACTGCGCTCGCCCGCTTCGGGCACGTGGATGTCTGGGTGAACAACGCGGGGCGCGGCATCAGCAAGCTCGTCTCCGAGCTCACCGACGAGGACTTCGACGAGATGATGCGCGTCAACGTCAAGTCGGCCCTCTATGGCATGCAGACGGTGCTGCCGCACTTCCAGTCGCGCGGGCGCGGGCACCTCATCAACGTCTCGTCCATGTTGGGGCGGGTGCCGTACGTTCCGGAGCGCTCGGCCTACAACGCGGCCAAGCACGCGCTCAACGCACTGACGGCCAACCTGCGCCAGGAGCTGCGCGAGCGCTACCCGGGCATCCACGTCACCACGTTCCTACCGGGAGTGGTGGCCACCGAGTTCGGCGTGAACGCGCTCGGCGGCGGCGTGGACTCGCGCAAGATTCCCGGCGCCCAGTCCGTCGAGGAGGTCGCCGCCGTCCTCGTGGAGACCATCGAGCAGCCTCGCCCCGAGGTGTACTCGCGGCCGGCATACCGGCAGCAGGTCATCGAGTACTACTCGTCCGAGGACCTGGCCATTCCCGAGCCCGGCGCGCCCGGTAACAAGCGTCCGTAGAAAAGGGAGACCCCGCCCGGCGCCTCCCCTCATGGCGCCGCAGCGGGGCCTCCAGCGTTCTGGCGGGACGGCAACCGGGCCGGCCCACCTCACGCCTGTCAGGCCTTGGTCACCTTCTCACGCCCGGGGCCCACGTTCTTGCAGGCGTTGCGGGTATCGACGACGCACTGCGACTGCTTCACCACCATGTTGTAGTCGATGCACGAGTGGTCCGTGAGGATGACGACCGCGTCGTACTGGCCGATCGTCTCCGGGTGCAGCGGCACCGACTGCATCGAGTAGTGGAAGCCGTGGCCCTCCTCGAGGCGGGGCACGTAGGGGTCGTGGAAGGCGACCTCGGCGCCCTTCTCCTTGAGCAGCGAGATGACCCGGAGGCTCGGGCTCTCGCGCATGTCGTCGATGTCCTTCTTGTACGCCGCACCGAGGCAGAGCACCTTCGCGCCGTTGAGCGTCTTCTTGTTCTTGTTGAGCGCCTCCATGGTCCGCGTGACCACGTAGTACGGCATCTGCGTGTTCACCTCGCCGGCCAGCTCGATGAACTTGGTGTGGAACTCGTACTCGCGCGCCTTCCACGTCAGGTAGAAGGGATCGATCGGGATGCAGTGACCGCCGAGGCCCGGGCCCGGGTAGAAGGCCTGGAAGCCGAAGGGCTTCGTCGCCGCCGCGTTGATGACCTCCCACACGTCGATGTTCATCCGGTCGCAGAGCATCTTCATCTCGTTGACCATGGCGATGTTGACGCAGCGGTAGATGTTCTCCAACAGCTTGGCCAGCTCGGCCACGCGGGTGGAGGACACGGGCACCGTCTCCTTCAGCGCGCTGGCATAGAGGGCCTGCGCCACCTCGAGGCACGCCGGCGTGTGGCCACCGACGATCTTCGGAATCGTCTTGGTGTTGAAGCTCTTGTTGCCCGGATCCTCGCGCTCGGGGCTGAAGGCCAGGTGGAAGTCCACGCCCGCCTTCAGGCCGCTCCGCTCCAGCAGCGGCTTGAGGACCTCGTCCGTGGTGCCCGGGTACGTGGTGGACTCCAGGATGAAGAGCTGCCCGGGACGGACGTGCGGCGACAGCGCCTCGCCCGTCTTGACGATGTAGCTCATGTCGGGCTCACGCGAGGCCGTCAGGGGCGTGGGCACGCAGATGATGATGCAGTCCATCTCGCGGGCCTTCGCGAAGTCCGTCGTTGCCCTCAGCTTGCCCTTGCTCGTCAGCTCCGCCAGCGGAGCGCTGGGAATGTGCTTGATGTAGCTCACCCCTTTGCCGATGTTGTCCACCTTCCGCTTGTCCACTTCGAGTCCAGTCACGGGGAAGCCGGCCTCCGCGAACGCCATCCCCAGCGGCAGACCGACGTAGCCCATCCCCACCACGCCCACCCTCGCCTCGCGCCGACGAATCTTCTCCAGCAGCGGGCTCACCATGACGCGCATCTGACTCACCTCTCCTGAAGGCATGCGGGTCCCCCCCGTCACGCCCCGTCCCGTGTCTTCAGTTGAAGACGACCACCCACCTCAGCCACACCGGGGGCGACACCCGCCCCCCGAACACCACCACCTGCGACGGCACCACGAGGCCGTATCCCGGCGAGTACCGAGACGGCTCCAACCGCGGCTCCAGGCCCTCCGCGAAGAGCACCAGTGCCTCCGGTGCCTCCGCCGGCCCCAACTCCACACCCAGGGATTCGAAGCTCCGCGGCGCCTCCGGTACACGCAGCGCCCGCGCCAGCTGCTCGGGCGTTGGCGCCCTCATTCGCGCCTCGCGGTCCGGAAGGTGGAGCCTCCCCTTCACATCGTGAAGCCCCACCCCCACCAGCGCGTCCGTCACTCCGAGCGCGCGCTCGCGCTTGTCGAGCACGAAGGTGCGCTCCACTCCCACGGGAGAGGGCAGCACGCGGTAGCCATCGTGGCGCACGGCGAGGCGATCCAGCTCCGCCCCCGGTTGGAACACCTGCACGCGAGCGCGCGCCGCCTCGGGCAGCGCGAACAGTCGGCCCGGCTCCAGCGGCGTCTGCTCCGTGCCGTCCACCTCGAGCGTGTTGTGCGCGGCCGTGGAGCGGAACGCGTTGCGCACCACCGGCTCCCGCGTGTACGTGCCCGTGCCCGGGTCCACGATGACGGGCCGTCCGCGCAGGTGCAGCTCGAAGGAGAGCTTGTCGTTGTGGCTGTGCCCGCCCACCCCGTGCTGTCCCTGGGTGCCGGCACTCACCGTCACCACCGCCCCCGCCCCGCGCAGCACGTGGAAGCCCCCTTCGGGGAAGCTCACCGAGCCCGCGGGCCGTGCAGCGGGCAGCCCTCGGAAGCATTCGAGACCGGACAGTCCCAGCAGCCAGGCGGCCTCATCCGGGAAGGGCCCCTCCGCCAGCTTCGCATCACCGAAGAGGGCCGCCCCCAGCGGTGCGAGGTAACCCTGCTCGCGCGAGTCCCGCTCCTGGAAGGGGAAGACACGGCCCGAGTCGTTGTCGCCCACCTGCGGCGCCAGCCCCTGCTCGGAGCACCAGGCGCGAGAGGCCTCGTACATGCGATGCAGCCGCGTGGCGTACTTCGTCCCCAGGTCTACGCCCTGGCCACGCGCCACCACCAGGGCCAGGGTGAAGAGCTCCACCGACAGGCGGTGGTACGGCACGGAGCCCTCGAAGGAGGTGCCCTCCGGGTGCACCTGCGCGGCCATCTGCGTCCGCAGCCCTGCTACCGCACGAGCCACCTGCCTCGGGGCGTCCGGCAGCTCCAGGAAGAGCAGGCCCGCTACCAACAGGCCCACGTAGTTGGAGATGAGGTGGTTGTTGGGCACCGCACCCTGATCCTCCAGGTGCGCCTCCACCCAGGCGGTGTGCTCGGCCAGCGACTCCAGCACCGGCACGAGGAACTCCGGCCTGCGCGCCTCGGGTGCGTCCGCGAACATCACCAGCGCCTGCGCCAGGTTGGCTGCACGCAGCGCCACTTCCATGGCGCATGTCCAGTGAACCCCCTGCCCCACCGGATTGGCATGAAGAAAATCCAGGGTCCGCGCCACGAAGGCCCGCGCGAAGTCTCCGCGCGCCTTCTCGCCGCGCTCCACCCAGTACCCCTGGCCGAGCGCTACCAGACAATCCAACCGGCCGAGCACCCAGGGGTACTTTGGATCCACTCCCGGCTGCGCCATCCGCAGCTGCTCCACCGGAAGGACCGGGTAGCGGTAGCCGCTCACTGGATCCCTGCTCCAGTCCACTGGCTGTCCCTCGCCGAAGCACACCCGGGTCCCGAAGACATCGAACTCGCCGCGAAGTGCGGCCCGGGCCCGCTTCAGGGCTCGCTCTCGAGCACGGGGCAGCTCCGCGAGCGCCTCCAGGACGGAGGCCCGCCGCGCCACCTCGCACCACGCCTGGCCAGGACGCCCCGACAGCGCCCGCCCGGCCAGCTCATCCACGGTGGAGGCACCGAAGGCCTCCAGCAGCCTCAGCTCGTCGAGGCGTTCACGCCTCCGATAGAGGGCCTGCCGCGCCACTCCCTGGACTCGCCGGGCCATCCCCTTGGCGAGTCCTCCCGGCGCGAGCCGTGCGATCGTCGAGTAGTATCCCAGCGTCCCCATCGCGCTCCGTCCCATCCCGGACGTCAGCGATAGCAAGTGGTCGGCCAGCGCTCGCCCAGGGAAATGCGGGGTTTGGGAACGAGGAATCCCTGTAGGCCAGTAAAAAGGTTGGCTGGTCGGGTGAATGAGTAGGAAAGGGTTTTCCGTCCGTCACCCTCCGGGTTCCCACGTAGGGCCGCGTTGCGCCGTCAGCGCACCGTGGCCATTCCTCCTGTGTGCAGGCGGGTGCTTGGAGCGGGTGGCGCGTGGGACGGAGTGTCAGCGCCTCCGAGGTGGAGCGAACCCTCTCGGCGGTAGCCGAGCGGGCGCTGCACCACGGGGCGAGGGCAGGACTCGATGCGCTCGTGGAGTCGGTAGTGCGTCTCACGGAGGCGCCGGGTGCCGCGCTGTATGCGGGCGCCCAGCGCGTGGCGCTCGCGGGCGTGGCGCCACCGGTTCCGGCGCGGGCCCATCCCCTTCAGATGATGAAGGACGGGCGCACGGCGCTGGTGCTGGGCCTGCCGTGTGTGGATGCCGCGGATCGGCAGCACCTTGCCCGTCTGACGGCACTGGGCAGCGCGCTGCTGGCGTGCCGGGAGCGCGAGGACGCGGCCCAGGCCGAGCACAAACGGCTTCGCCTGGAGCGGCTACGACTAAGGGAATTGCTCTCGTACCGGGAGCGGGCCTGGTCTCGCGCGGCGCATGATCTGCGCACGCCGCTGCTCGTCATGCATGGCTATATCGACATGATGACCAAGGGCATGGCGGGCGCGCTCACTCCCTCCATGCAGCGCTACCTGGAGCGCATGGGCCGGGCGGCGGGAGAGATGAACGTGCGCCTCCAGCAGCGACCCTCGGGCGGAGACGCCCCCGCGGAGGATCTGCGCGCGTCGTTGAGCGCCACCTTCGGCCCCGGGCGACATGGGTGCGCACGGTTGGAGCTGCCCTCGGGGCCAGTGCTGCTCCGGATGCCGCGAACGGGCTCGGCCCTGCTGGTGCGGACGCTGGAGCGGCTGTTGTCCGGGGCCAGGCCCTCGGAAGTGGTGCTGCGGGTGGATGCGCCGGACGGGGTGGATGCGTGGCGGCTGCTCGTGCAGGCCCGTACGGAGCGCCCATTGCCGGAGCGCGCACTCGAGGGCCTGGAGCGGCTCGCGCGGAGATGGCAGGCCCGGATCTCCGTGCAGGAGGCTCCCGGGTTCGAGCTGTCCGTGCTGCTGCCGCGGCTCCCGGGTTGAGTGCACCCTCCGCGAGAGCCAGACGGGCCGGGAGCGGATGCGCTATAGCTCCGCTCCGATGACCCTCGCTCCGACGTTGTACGACTTCCAGATCGCCCTGAGTCACGTGGATCGCGCGATCGACCAGCCGCAGCTGAGCCTCAAGGTTGCGCGCCACCCGTCCGAGACCATGCAGCGCGTCTGGCTGCGGGTGATTGCATTCTGCTGGCTGTGGGAGGAGCGGCTGACTTTCGGCAAGGGCCTGGGCGAGCCCGAGGAGCCGGACCTCGAGTGCCGCGACTACACCGGCCTGGTCACGAGCTGGGTGCGCGTTGGCAAGGCGGACCCGCTGAAGCTCCAGCGCGCGGTCGACCAGAACCCGCACGCGAAGGTGTCGGTGCTATTCGAGTCTCCCCAGCGACTCGAGGCGTTCCTCACCGAGGCACGCGAGGTGAAGGCCACGCGCGTGGCGAAGGCCGAGCTCGCCGCAATCGACGCCGACCTGCTGCGTGCACTCTCTGGCTTCGACTCCCGGCGGATCAAGCTGTCGCTGACCCTGGTCGGAGACCACGCCTATATCGAGTGCGAGGGGCAGAGCTTCGACGGTCCACTGACCCGCGCGTCCCTGTGAAGCTCGAGCGCCACGTCGGAGGGCTCTCGCTCGCCCGCAAGGCCAACTACCTGCGCGCGCGGGGCTGGAGCGAAGAAGAAGGCGGCTGGTCGAGCGAGATCTTCGGCCTGCTGCCCATGGCCAAGGCCGTTCACCACCAGCTCACCGACGACCTCAGCCAGGCACTCGTCAAGCGGGGATGGCAGGTGGTCGGGTTCTCCGAGCGAGGCTATGTGAAGATGCGCGATGGCGAGCACGGCAAGCCCTGCTCGCTGCCCAAGGCCCTGCGCACCCAGGCCCGCCGTGAGAAACGGCCGGTCGCCGAGCTGACCTACGAGCTGTTCCTCGCGGCGCTGCTCGAGGTGGAAGGCGCGTAGACGTTCGCTCACGATGTTCGAAGGTGAGCGCTCGCGCCCCGGCCGCTACTCGTTCTCGAGGCAGTAGGACAGACTCCGGGGAAGGCCCTGGCCCATACCGGGGCCGGGAGCTGACACGATGAAGCACAAGGAAGCGACGACGGTGACCGTGCCCGGACCCGCGGGGCGGCTGATGGTGACAACAGAAGGCGACGGCGGCGTCCCCGTCCTCTTCGTGCACGACTTCGCCGCCGACCGGACGCACTGGGCCGAGACGCAGCACGGTCTCGCGACCCGTAGCGTCTCGTTCGACCAGCGAGGGATGGGCGAGAGCGGCGGTCCCCACGGCCCCTTCGGCGTGGAGGCCTGCGTGGAGGATGTCGCCGCCGTGGCCGACGCGCTGCTGCCCGAGAAGTTCGTCCTGGTGGGCCATGGCTTTGGGGCCGCGGTCGCCGGTGCCTTCGCCTCGTACTATCCCGAGCGGCTCGCCGGGATCCTCTACGTCGAGCCGGTGGGAGACCTGCGCCGCATGCCGAAGGCAGACAGGGACGGCTGGCTCGAGAACTTCAGCGCGGCGAAGTATGGCGGCTTCCACGAGCACTGGTTCACGCCCCTGCTCCTCGAGGCGAAGGAGAAGACACGCGCGCTGGTCATGAAGACGATGCGGACCTCGCGACGGGAGGCCATCTCCGGAAACATGGAGTCGCTCTTCGGCTACAACCCGGACGAGGCCTTCGAGCGCTTCACCGGGCCCACCCACGCGCTGGTAACGGCCACCGGCCCGGAGACACTGGTGGCCCAGCGTCCCGAGCTGTCCCGCTCCGTGCTGCCGCACGCGAGTCACTGGCCGATGCTGGACGCGCCGCAGTGGTTCCACTCGGAGCTCGTCCGCTTCCTCGGCCGCTGCAAGTCCGGGCACTGAGCCGCTCAGCGGACGAGTGGCTCACCCTTCCGGGAACCGCTTCTCGTACTCGTCTTTGTTCCGCTCGTAGGACGTCCAGAAGTTGGGCGCCACGCGGCCGTTGAGGTGGTCGATCAGGATGGAGTGGCGACCGAGGAGGAGGCGCGCGGCACCTTCACCCTGAAGCTGTGGAGCCCGGAGGCGGATGACGGGGGCAAGCTCTTCGACGGCGTGACGTTCCCGTAGCTCGGCCGGGCGCCCGCACCAGGTCGGCCCCCTCTCGGTGGCACTGGGGGGCCGTATGCACGGCCCAGGAATGGACCGCGTCCGGGTCAGCTCGCGAGGGTGATGGCGCACCACACCAGCAGCACCAGGTTGATCTGGATGGTCAGTGCCATGCCGGGTGCGCGCAGCAAGGCCTGACGCAGATAGCCGATCCAGAACGCCATGCGCGCCACCACGAACAGCACGGCCAGGGCCGGGATGGCGCCGAGCTTCTCGAGCGGCAGGAGCGCGATCAGCGTCATGCCCGCGAGCACGAAGATGAACGTCTGCTCGGTCGTGTTGGAGAGCACGCGATTGGTCACCACCACGAAGTGCGGATCCTTGCCCTGCAGCGGATCGATGCCTTCACTGAGGAATCGCGCCTGGCCCACCGCCATCACGAGCACGAAGATCACTACGGCCGGCGCGAGCGCGAGCCACGCCACGGCTTCGCGCACGGTCCCCGGCTCGGGCAGGATCGCACGCAAGCCAAAGAACAGGCTCCAGCCGAAGACGACTGCGCTCCAGATGCCGAGACGGACTTTCTTCTGCGATGAATTGAGCCTGAACATCACGGATGCCGAGATTTGCATGTGGCCGGGCCGTCAGGAATCCAAGAAGACCCAGGCTGGCAGGGCCTGAATCAAAGGGGACCTCCACGGATGAAGCTCAGGGCTCGCCCTCGGGAGCCTGCACGACCCGCGTGGTGCGCACCGCCACCCGCCGCCGCACCCAACGCACACTGAGCACGCCCAGGGCCACCACCACCGCAGCGAGGAGCAGCCACCGCAGGCCGCCCTGCACGTCCGTGAGCACCTGGGGGCCGAACCGGAAGCCCAGCCACGTCATCCCCAGGGCAGGAACCCAGGCCGCGGTGGCATCGGCCAAGACGAACCGGCGGTAGGGCAGCCCGGTGGCACCCGCCAGCAGGAACGCCGGGGCCCGCAGTCCCGGCAGGAAGCGCGCGAGGAACACCGCCACCGCCCCCCGCCGCGCAAACATCTTCTGGAGCAGCTCGATGCGCGCCGGAGTCAGCATCCTTGCCATCTTGGGATGTGAGAACACCCTGGGCCCCAGCGAGCGTCCGATCCGATACAGCGCGCTGTCGCCAACAACAATCCCCAGATAGGCGGCGAGCACCATGGTCATGAGGCTCGCGCCACTATGCGCGACCACCAACCCACCGGTGATCATGACCAGCTCCTCGCTCAGCGGCACGCCCACCCCGCACAAGACGAGCAGCAGGAACACCGCCGGATACGAGAACGCCGCGATCCATAGTGCGACCTGCGCTTCCACGCCGCCTCCTGGTGCGGGCAACATGGACACGCCTCGGGGCGGGGAGAAGGGGACGCTCCCGGGAAGGCCCCGTCTCCTCGCCTGCTCAGGCGCTCGAGGGCAGTAGCTGACGCACCAGATCCAACAGTTTGCCGCGCTCCACCTCGCGCTTGACGAGGTAACCGTCCGCACCCGCCTCCAGGCCGGCGGCCCGCTCCTGCGGACTGTCCAGCGACGTACAGAGGATGACCGGAATGTGCGACAGCTTGGGGTGAGCGCGAATGCGGCGGGTGAGCCCGATGCCGTCCAACCGCGGCATCTGCCAGTCACTCACCACGAGCTGACACGGCGTGCGCTCGAGGATGCCCAGCGCCTCCTCGCCATCCCCGGCCGTCACCACCGAGTAGCCGGCGATCTCCAGCAGCGACTTGATGGCGAAGCGGGTGGTGAGCGCGTCGTCGCACACGAGGATATGCGAGCGGCGTACCTCGGTGGCGGCACGCAGCACCACCGGAGCGGCGGCGACGCGCAGCAGCTCGGGCGCATTGAGCACCGGCACCACGCTGCCGTCATCCAGCACGGCGGCCCCAGCCAGGTGCGACACGGTCTGCAGGTGCCGCCCCAGTGAGCGAACAACGATCTCCTGCTGTCCCACCACCGCGTCCATGGCAAACACCGCGCGCACGCCGCCGAGCGCCAGCACCATGGCCGTCTGGTGCTTGCCCGACTCGATGGCCAGCGGCAGCCGGGGCTGCCCGATGGACGTGGAGAGGGGGTGGAAGGGCAGCTGCTCGTCCTCCACGCGCGCCACCACGTGCCCGGCCACCGTGCCCACGTCCCCGGGCGACAGCCGCAGCACGCGCTCCACCGCGTCCGAGGGAATGGCCACCACCGCCGTGCCGGTCCGCACCAGCAGACCCAGCGCGCCCGCGAGGATCAGCGGCAGATCGATGGTGAAGCGCGTGCCCTGGCCCTTCTCGTAGGAGAGGTCCACCGCGCCCTGCAGCCGCGTGGCGGTGCTCTGCACCACGTCCAGGCCCACGCCGCGCCCGGACGTCTCCGTCACCTGATCCCTCGTGGAGAAGCCCGGCTCGAAGACGAGCCGCGCGGCCTGCAGCTCCGTGAGCTTGGCGGCCTCCGCCTCGGTGAGCAGCCCGCGGCGCACGGCCGTGGCCCGCACGTTCTCCGGTGACAGGCCCGCGCCGTCATCCTCCACCACCACCGCCAGACGCGTGCCCCGGGGCTCCACCCGCACCGTGAGCTGCCCACGCTGCGGCTTGCCCGCGGTCACGCGCTGGGCCGTCGTCTCGATGCCATGGTCCAGCGCGTTGCGCACCAGGTGCAGCAGCGGATCCTTCAGCACGTCGACGATGCGCCGGTCGATGCGCACGTCTCCACCCGCGAGCACCAGCTCCACGTCCTTGCCCAGCCGCGCCGCCAGCTCGCGCACCGTGCGCTTGAGCGGCTCGAGCATCTGCGAGGCCGGCACCATCCGGAGATCGCGCAGGTCGTCGCGCACCACCTGGGCCACCAGCGCGAGCTGCTCGCCCTCGCGGTGCACGTCCTTGGACAGCTGCACCAGCCGCTTCTGCACGCCACGCACCTGCCCCACTCCGGCACGCAGCGCCTCCAGCGCCCCGCCGCCACCGGAGAGCGCCAGCTGCTGGGCCGCGCGCTCCAGCTGCAACAGGGCCTGGTTCGTCTGCTCCAGCAGCTCCCGATGGGCCTCGGCGCGGCGCAACTGCTGGGCCCGGCCGGCCGCGAGCTGCTCCACCTGCAGCGCCAGCGAGTCGAGCGTGCGCACCGACACGCGCACCGCCCGGTCCATGTCCTGCTGGCGCCGGCCGCCCGCCGAGCGCGCCATCACCTCTGGCTCCGCGGGGGCCGCCGCGGGCTCGGCCGGAGTCTCCTCGGCGAGCGACTCCAGGGCACCGCGCAGTTGCACCAATGCACCCGCGATGTCCGAGGCCGCCACACTGGCCCCAACGCCCGCCTCCTCCATGCGCGCGAAGCCGGCGCGGACGGAGCTCGCCAGCGACTCCACGGCGGAGATGCCCGCGGTGTTGGCCGCGGCCTTCAGCAGCTCGGCCAGGCCCACCGCCTCCCAGACGGCGCCCGGCCGATCTTCCAGGCCCGGAGAGCACAGCCGGCCCAGCGACGCCTCCAGCTTCTCCAGCGTCTGCAGGCCGTCGCGCCGAAACTGCGCCGGCACCTTGGCCTTCACCTCGGTGGCCTGCTCGAAACCGCCGCGCCCGAGCGCGGACAGCAACGAGGCCAGACCGTCGATGGCCGGCATCTCACCGGAGTCACCCTGGTTGAGCGCGGCCTCCATGGCCGACAGGCTCCGTAGGGTCGCCTCCACCAGTCCTGGCGGCGGCACATGGCCAGGAGCGCAACGCGCCAGCGCGTCCTCCATGGCGTGCACCAACTGCTCAATATCCGCCAGGCCCAGACTGGCCGCGGACCCCTTGAGGCTGTGCACCTCCCGCTTGAGCGCGGTGAGCTGCTCGGCCGCCTGCTCGGCGGTGCCCTGCTCCAGCCCGAGCACCGCAGTGCCAATGGTCTGCAGCTGCTCGCGCGTCTCCGCGGCGAAGATGGGCCAAAGGCTCCGCAGAACCCGAGGATCCATGCGTCCCTATCCCCGCCCCACCACCGCGGGATCGCTGAGCTGGACCAAGTCCAGCACCATCAGCCGCTCCCGGGTGAGAAACGTGAAAGGTCCAGGCGGAGGCTGCGACAGGTCCGCACGAGGCAGCTCCTGCCGTCCATCCACCTCCTCGGCCGCCAGTCCGTAGAACTCCTCGGACACCTCGACCACCACCACGCGCGTCAGGTCGGACATGCCGCCCCCCTCCAGGCCCAGCACCTGGCGCAGGTCCAGCACCGGCACCACGCGCGAGCGCGACACCAGCGCGCCCAACACGTACCGCGGTGCTCCCGGAAGCGGGCACAGGCCCCTGGACTCCAGCACGTGGTCCACCGCGTCGATGGGGACGGCGTAGCGCTCGCCACCCACGCGGAAGGCGAGCACCGACATCGTCTCGCGCCGCTCCTCGTGGCGCGACTCGGCCAATGCGCGTGCACGCTCGGCGAGCACCTCGCGGCGGCGCTCGGGGCTGAGCACTTGCGCGCCCTCGAGCACCGCCTGAGCCTCGTCCAGCTTGCGGCGCAGTGCCGTGTAGTCGATCTTCCCGCGCGACTGGTCGCCGGCCATGACCCCTCGTTAGTACTTGCTGGCGGGGAGCTTCAGGATGCTGCGCACCTTCTCGCGCAGGTCATCCACCGCCACTGGCTTGTTGAGGAAGGCACTCGCACCCACCAGCCGTCCGCGCTGCCGGCTCGCGTCATCCTTGAGCGACGTCAACATCACGAAGGGCGTGGAGAAAAGGATGGGGTCGGCGCGCACCGCCGCGCATAGGGCGAACCCATCCATCTCCGGCATCTGCACGTCCGAGATGATCAGATCCGGCTTGACCTCCCGGGCCCGCGCGAGGCCCTGCACTCCGTTGCTCGCCTCGAAGAACTCCAGTCCCCACCCCATCAGGTACACCTGGATGAGGTTGGTGATGGTCTTCGTATCCTCGACGATCAAAACCTTCATACGTCCCTTGCCTCCACGAACACGCCCCCGGTCACAGCTGGTACTTCCCGACGAGGTCGGAGAAGCGTTTGGAAAGATTGGAGAGATTACCCGCCACCTGCTCGATGCGTTTGGTTCCCTCCACGTTGTCCTGCATCGCAATGGTCAGCTCGTTCATCGCCGCGGCGATCTGCTCCACGCCGATGGTCTGCTGACGGGTGTTGCCGGCGATCTGCCGGGCCGCGCCCGAGGAGTCACGGATGACGTCGGACAGGCCCTTGATGGCAGCACCCGCGCTCTGGGCCAGCTCCATGGCGGCCAGGGCTCGACGGCTGCCCTCCTCGGTGGCCGTCACGGCGGCGCGAGTCCCCTTCTGCACCTCGCCCAGCAGGGCGCGCACCTGGTTGGCGGCCATCTTCGACTGCTCGGCCAGGGTGCGCATCTCCATGGCCACCACCGCGAAGCCGCGGCCTTGGTCTCCGGCCTTGGCCGCTTCGATGGAGGCGTTGAGCGCCAGCAGGTTGGACTGCTCGGCCACGTCCTTCACCGTGGTGATGATGTCGCCAATCTGGAGCGTCTGCTCGTTGAGGTCGGTGATGGCCAGGGCGATGGCCTTCACCTGCTCGCTGAGCTTCTCCATGGCGGCCACGCTCTCGTCGACGACCTTCTGGCCATCGGCACCCAGGGAGTCCGAGCGGCTGGTGCCGCTGATCACCGAGTCCGCGAAGGAGGTGGCCTGCTTGGACGTCTGCGCAATTTCCGCCACCGTGGCGCCCGTCTCGTGGATGGCGGAGGCCTGCTCGTTGGCCATGGCGGACTGCTGCGAGGAGGTGGCCAGCACGTTGGTGGCCTCGCGCTCCATGTCCGCCGCGGCGCCGCGCAGATCCTTGAGCAGGTTGGTGAGCATCTCCGCCATGGTGGCGATGCTGCGCGCCAGGTCCCCCACCTCGTCGCTGCCGCCGGTGTCGATCTGCTGCCGCAGGTCTCCCGAGGCCATGCCGCCCGCGGCACGCGCCAGGCGCTCCAGGGGGACGATGAGCACGCGGCACAGCGCGGCCACCACCACCAGACAGCCGGCGAGCGCCAGCAGGCCCATGCCCAGGCCGCGCAGGGCCATGCGCTGCACGGCCTGCTCCAGCACCTGCAGCTCCAGGCCCACCTGCACCGTGCCCACGAGCGACTCCGGCTGCGGAGTCTTGTCAGGCGGGTGACCGCGCGGCGCAAAGTAGATGGGCGCGGACGTCTCCAGCACCGGCCGCTTGCCCACGGACAGCTCGCGCTGGGCCGGAGCCTGCTGCGTGGGCTGGGCTGGCAACATCGCCGGGTTCACCAGGCGCTGCACCTCGGCGTGGCCGAGAATCTCTCCCTGCCGGTCGCGCACCACCACGTACGCCATGTCCGGGTTGCTGCGCAGGGTGATGGCCGTGGCCAGCTTCAGGCCCTCCTCGTCGCGAGACCAGGTGGAGGTGCGCAGATGGTGCGCCAGTTCCTGGCTCGCCGCCGTGGCGCGCTTGGCGAACTCCACCTTCAGCGACTCGCGCGTCTGCAACGAAAAGGCGGCAACGAGGATGCCTGTCACCAGCGCGCCCGACACGCCGGTGATGGCCAGAATCTTGGTCCTCAGGCTGAGCCGACGCATGTCCAGCCTTTGGATCACGGGCGGCTTCATGCCATTGACTTCCACAGCTCCTCCCAGCTCCAAAGGGCGCCGATCATCGCGCACCCGACTTTCCCATCCTCACACCTGGAACGAGCGCGCGGCGCAGCCCACCCGCCGTCATTGCCTCCACTCCGCGCAGCACGTGCTCGTCATCCAGTCCTTCCAGCGCTCGAAGCGCGTTGCGGCGGGCCCGCTCCGATTCCTCGGGTTGGCCCAGCCGTCCATACAACGCCACGAGCATGGCATGACCGATGGCCAGTTGAGGCTCCAGATAGAGCGCCTTACGGACCGCGGCCACGGCCCCCTGCACGTCCTCCCGCCCTTCAGCCACCATGGCCAGCAGCAGGTAGGCCTCGGGGGACAGCTCGCGCGCGGCCACGCGGGCAAGCTCCTCGGCCAGGTCGAACTGCCCAGCGCGCGCCGCGGCCACGGCCCTCTCCAAGGTGTCTGGCAGGGAGGGCCCGGCGGAAGGCGGTGGAGTAGGCGGGGGAGTGAGGGCCTTGCCTGCCCGGACAGCCGGTGCCGGGGGAGGAGCCTCGGGAGCCGGGGCCGAGGAGGCTGGGGCCGCCCGGGAAGGCGTCTGCACCCGCCGCAGCGGACTGGTGGGGGTGCGAGCGAGGACCCGGAGGGGCGTGGAGCGGCTGGCTCGCGTGGAGGCCTTCTCTCCGGGGACGGGCTTGCGCAACACGGGCATCCCATCCACCTCCCGCTCCTCCAGACCGAGGCCCTTGGCGAAGGGCAGCTCGGCGGGGGCGACGAAAAGCCAACCCCCCGGGGCGAGCGCCCGAACGAGCCGCTCCATCACCGAGGGGATGACCTCCGGGGGGAAGTAGATGAGGACGTTGCGACAGAAGACGGCCTGCGCGCCGGACACGGGCGGTGGATCCGTCACCAGGTTGTGGCGGCGGAACTCCACCCGGGCGCGCAGCTCGGGAGGCACGCTGACGGACTCCGGGGTGATGGAGAGGAAGCGCTTCTCCAGCTCGGGCTCCATGCGGCGCACGGACCAGGGGGAGTAGGTGGCCTGACGGGCACGCAGCAGGGCCCGGCCGGACACGTCCGTGCCCACCACGCGGATGGACTCGGGGGGCAGACCGGCCGCCAGCAGCGTCATCGCGATGCTGTAGGGCTCCTCCCCACTGGCACACCCGGCGCTCCACACGAGGAAGGAACCGGGGTGGGAGGGGGCCACGCGGGCCAGCTCGCGCAGCTGCTCCGGGTGGCGGAAGAAGTACGTCTCGCCGATGACGGCGTAGCCAATGAAGGCCTCCACAGCCGTCGTGTCTCGCGCCAGCACCCGCTGGAGGAAGTCGGCGGTGGGCATGCCCTGGGACTCGGCGGCGCGCGTGAGGGCGGTCCCCAACGAGGGGCGCACACTGGGGGCCAGCACCATGCCGCACGCAACGCGCAGCACGGACTCCAGCCCGCCCAGGGTCGCCTCGTCGAGGCGCTCCACGCGCACCGGATCCTTCACGCCCCCTCCGGAACGGCCAGGATGGCCGAGGCCCGCAGCAAGGGACGGATGCCCTCGGGCGTGCGGCACAGGCCCGCCATCAACCCCGTCCCGTCCCAGGGGTTGGTGGCCTCGCCGGAGACAGCCCCCTCCACCAGTACCGGGGACTCGACCAGGTCTCTCACCCGGTCCACGAGGAGCGCCACGGTGCGCGAGCCCCCGCAGATGACGAGGTGGGCATCCAGATCCGGCTCCCGGCGCACCCCGAGCAGCGCCGCCAGGTCCACCACCACCGCGGGGGTGCCCCGGTAGAGCATGGTGCCGCGCACATGGGGGAGCGCCGCCGGCAGCGGCTCGATGGCCACCAGCCGGACCACCTCCATCACCGCCTCCACGGGCAGTAAGGCGGTGCTGCCGGCCACCTCCACCGTGAGGTAGAGACCCGGCAGACGCTGATCCACGCCGAGCGTGGCCAGCTCGCGCCGGAGCCGGACGATCTCCTCTTCCACCAGCGCCAGGCGCTTCTGCACCGACGCACGCCTCGCCTGAGCTTCAGCCGCTGTCATCGGAGGGGAATCGACCATCGCGAGCCCGCTTGGGTACACATGCGGGAAGAGGATTGGACGGTAGTCCGACATTGCGGGACCCGTCAATGCGGGCGACACATCCGGCTGCTCGCCCAGCACACAGTGGAGTTGGGGGGCTGGGAGCCAGGCAGGCACCCCCCTCAACAGGTCGCGTGTTTCCGGGAGATGTGGTTTCATGGGAAGCCGTGCGGAACGTTCCGACCCAGGCCCAGACCGGGGGAGCATAAAGAAAATGGTGACCGGCGACTCGCAGGGCGACTCGCAGGGACCGAGCGATAAAGGCTCGGATCCTCTCATCGGGCGGACGCTCAACGGCCGCTTCAGCATCCTCGAGCCGATCGGCGTGGGAGGAATGGGCCGGGTCTACCGGGCCCAGCAGACGCCTCTGGATCGCGTGGTGGCGCTCAAGGTGCTCAACCCCAACTTCCCCACCAGCAAGGATCCGGGCTTCCAGAAGCGCTTCCTGCGCGAGGCCTCGCTGTCGTCCAAGCTCCGCCACCCCAACACGGTGACGGTGATCGACTACGGGCAGACGGACGACGGCATCTACTACATCGCCATGGAGTACCTGGAGGGGCGGACCCTCGGACAGCTCCTGGCGGAGACGGGCCCACTGTCCTGGGCGCGTGCGTTGAGCATCGCCCAGCAGATCTGCCGCTCGCTGCGTGAGGCCCACAACCTGGGCGTGGTGCACCGGGATTTGAAGCCGGCCAACATCATGGTGCTCAACGAGTCCGATCAGGATCTCGTGAAGGTGCTGGACTTCGGGCTGGTGAAGTCGATCTCCGCCACGGACAACACGCCCAACCCGGAGATCACCCAGAGCGGCACCTTCCTGGGCTCTCCGGCGTACATGGCCCCGGAGCAGGCGCGCAACGAGGCGGACATCCGCAGCGACGTGTACTCGCTGGGCGTGATGCTCTACCAGATGCTGGTGGGGCGGCCGCCGTTCATCTCGAAGGATCACATCGAGCTCATCTTCGCCCACCACAAGGAGCTGCCGCCCGCGTTCAGCTCGGTGAGGCCGGACGTGCAGGTGCCGCCGGAGCTCGAGTCGCTGGTGCGCAAGTGCCTGGAGAAGGAGCCGGGGCGGCGCTTCCAGACGATGGACGAGCTGCTGGAGGCGATGCGCGGGGCCAGCATGGCCGCGGGAGGCCACAGCGGCATCTTCAAGCGTCCGGGCGGGCAGAACACCACGGGACCGCACAAGACGCCGCTCTTCGCGGGCATCACCGGGGACGCGTCGGGGGAGAACAACACGCTCGCGGTGGACATCAGCGTGGTGGTGCCGCCGGACATGCAGAAGACGCGGCGGCGCACGCTGCTGACGGGAGGGCTGGTAGGCGGAGGCATCGCCGTGGTCCTCGCTGGCGGCCTGCTGCTCTCGGGGATCTTCTCGCGCTCGGAGCCCAAGCAGGAGCCGGCTGCTGCGGCCGCGCAGGTGCCAGCGCCCGCCGAGAAGGCCACGGCGGATCAGGTGGTGCGCTTCCGGCTGATGAGCCAGCCCACGGGCGCGCGCGTCGTCTACAAGGGCGAGGAGCGCGGCACGACGCCGCTGATGCTGGAGGTTCCCAAGGAGAAGGGCCAGGACACGGTCACGGCCGAGTTCACCTTCTCGCTCGAGGGCTACCAGACGGAGACGGTCATCACGGGCGGCTCGGGTGAGGTGGTGTTCGCGCAGAAGATGCAGCGTGCACGCGGAGGCTCCAGCCGGAACGCGGGGACGTCGTCCTCGAGGAACCAGGTGGAGCACGCCTCGGGCAGCGCGGGAGATCACTCCACGGCCGCGGCCATGGGCTCCATGTCGGCGCCGGTGATGCTGGAGTCGGAGCCGCCTCCAGCGCCCCTGCCCTCGTCTGCGCCGAAGCAGGCGGAGAAGGGGTCGGCGGGGTCCGGAACGAGTGGCCTGGCGGTGCCGGTGCTGGCGCTGTCCAAGGGCGCGGCCCCCACGGGCGATGGACCGGTGCCCTTCCAGGAGGGCATGCCGCGTCCGGTGGAGGTGAAGGGCAAGGACATCGTCTACACGCGCGAGGCGCTGGCGGCCCGGGTGTCGGGGACGATGGTGGTGAAGTGCACCATCACCAAGAAGGGCCTGGTGGAGAACTGCCGCGTCATCAAGGGCCTGCCGCACATGAACGAGGCGGTGGTGCAATCGCTGCTGGCGCGCGTGTTCAAGCCCATGCTGCTGAACGGCAAGGCGGTGGCGGTGGACTACGTCTTCAACATCCGGCTGGTGGCGCCGCGCCGCGGCTAGGTCCCAGCCGTCCCCTCCCCTTCCACTCCTCCCTCTCCCTCTGGGAGAGGGTCGGGGTGAGGGTATGAGCCCCTGAGTTCCACCACTCGTTGACGTCAACGAGTGAGGCCTCACTGCGAGGGAAAGCCGAGGGCCATGCCCGCCCCACCCGGCGAGCCCCAATCCACCACGGGCCAGCCGCGCCGCAGGGCCTCGCGGCGCAGGCGGCGATCCGGGTGAACGGCCACGGGGCGGCCCACCACCTCCATCACCGGCAGGTCCGAGTACGAGTCCGTATAGAAGGCGCACGCGGACAGGGGGACATCGGCCTCTGAGGCATAAGCCTGGGCATAGGAGCGCTTGCCCTCGCCGAAGCACACCTCGCCCAGGGGCCGGCCGGTGTAGATGCCGGCGGCATCCACCTCGAAGCGGTTGCAGAGGGTGGCATCCAGGCCCAGGTCCCGAGCCACCAGCTCGGACATGTAGCCCGAGGACGAGGTGAGCAGGACGAGTCTATGGCCGGCCGAGCGGTGCTCCTCGAGGGCGCGCAGGGCGCCAGGCCGGTACTGCGAGCGGACCAGCTCCTCGTAGAAGCGAACCGTGCGCTCGCGGACGGGCTGCTCGCCGGTGCCCTGGAGGTGGGCGATGGCCTGCACCAGCGCGTCCTGCATGGAGACGAAGCCCAGGTGGTAACGGACGAGCCAGTAGCTGGCCCGCAGCGCTTGCCACCGGGTGATGTGACCCAGGGCGAGCTCGCGGCGGATCCACAGGGAACCCGAGTTCACCGCGAGCAACGTCTTGTCCAGGTCGAAGAAGGCAATGGCCATGGGCCCTCCTTCTTTAAGCACTCCGGGAGCGAGAAGCCGCTGCGCCACGTCCGCCTGGCCGCTCCCGCCGCCGCCCGAGTGCCAGGAGTCCCAGCAGCGCCGCCGCGGGGAAGAGGGCCTGGGGAGCCGCGGCGCACCCGATACCCGGGCCTTGCGAAACCGCCTGGAAGTGGCGACCGAGGTCGGGGCGCTCACCGCACTGGGTGGGCGGCAACCCCCGGGGGTAGGCATCGCAGAAGCCCGCGGCGCTGCCCGCGTCAATGATGCGCTTGTGCGTCTCTCCCGGGGGCGCGGTGGGCTCCATGGTGGAGCCGAGCACGTCCACGTGGTCCAACCCCACCACGTGACCGAACTCGTGGGTCGCCGTGTTCTGGACGTCCGTGACGACACAGTCGGAGGACTGCGCCCCGTCGCACATGGGCGAGTCAACGGTGGTGAAGAGGAAGCCCCTGCCGTTGTCGCTCGCGTTGAACTCGACGTCGGCGTCGAGGATGTAGGCGGTGCGGAAGCTGAACGTGGTGGTGGTCAGCCCGATGACGGCGGAGCCATGGTCCCAGCAGGAGTAGGCGTTGGCGCAGGTGTCGGACTCGATGCACGGATCTTCCGGAGGGACGACGTCGTTGCAGTCCGCCTCGCGGAAGGTGATGACGTTCTCGTTCTTCTCCGGGGTGTCCTTCAGGTACCCCACCTGGGGATTCTGGATGTCCGGGCCGCGGGTGAAGGTGAAGTCGCTGCAGGTCTCGGACACCGCTCGCCACGAGGAGAACGCGGCCTCGAGGGCGGCGAACTCGGAGTCGCCCGGCGTGCGGCGGCTGCCGGCCGCATCCAGCCGGTACACGTAGTCACGGCCGGGCCAGAGGACACAGAAGGGCCGGCCGGGCACCAGGGTACGCCGGTACGTTTGGGCCTCCGCCGCGGGAGCGGACAGAGCGAGCGCCGCAAGGGCGAGCCAAGAAAGAGAGCGCCTCATGGGCGAGCGTTCCCCCTGCGACGGCGCCACGCGAGCAGGACCCAGCCCGCCATCGCGGCAAACCCTGCCCCAGCACCCGAGCTCGAACAGCCGAAGGCCTGCTGGCCGAGCACGGCGACATTGCCACTGCGCTCCAGCGCGGGGGTGACACAGCTCTGGCTGGCCTGGCCCTTCGGGTACGACACGCAGACGAAGTCAGCAGAGCCCTGGTCGATGGTGCGCTTGGACACCTCGCCCTGAGGGGCACTCGGGTTCATGACGGAGCCGGCCGCACGGGTGTGGTCCAGGCCGATCAAGTGGCCTATCTCATGCGTCATGGTGTTCTGCACGTCGGTGGCCACGCAGTTGACGGGGTTGGTGGGGGTGGGCCGGGGGCAGACGGGATAGGTCGGGCTGTCCACCGTGGTGAAGACGAAGCCACTCGCGTTCAGCTGGATGTCCGAGTCGTAGATGATGCCGGACTTCTCGTCGTAGGTGGTGAGCGTGAGGGCAATGGTCTGCGGGTCACCATCCCAGCAGTCGAAGTCGTTGCCGCAGGTGTCCTCGTCCCAGCACGCATGGTCGGCGGAGATCCCCCGCTCGATGCAGCTCTGGGAGCGGAAGAGGACGAGGTTGCGGTTCTCGCCATCCACCTCGTAGCCCACCTTGCGATCATCCACGAGGGGGCCCTCCATGAAGCGGAGGTTGCCGCACGAGGTGAAGATCTGCTGCCAGCTCTGGAAGGAGCGGCGGATGGCCTCGAACTCGCGCTGCTTCTGGTCCTCCGTGCTGGTGTTCGGGTTGCCCACGCTGCGGAGCTGCCAGTTGATGGTGGGCACGGTCCAGAAGAGGCACTGGGCGTCCGGATCGCCCGCCTCCACGCGGCTGCGGACAAAGGGGTCACTCTGCCCGAGGGCGAGCGCGACCAGGAGCGAAGCGACAATCACGGGCGCTTCTCCTGGGCGCGAACGGGAGGCTGCTTCTGCTCGAGCGCGGTGCGGATGGCCGCCTTGAGCTCCGGCAGCGACAGGGAGCGCTGCGAGGAGGCGGTGGGCTGCCGCGTGTCGGGGTCCAGCAGGAGCACATCACCGGTGGGCTCGGGAACAGCCATGACGCTCTTGCCGCCCTCGGAGCGCTGCACCTGGTACTTGCCCTGGACCATGCCGGAGACGCGGAAGGCCCGCGTCCCCTTGCGCTCCAGGAAGACCACGACCTCCTCCCCGGGGGTGAAGGCGGCCAGCCCACTCACCTTCTGTCCAATATCCCCCACCCGCCCACCAGGCTGGGTGACGAGCACCGTGCTGCCCGTCTGCCCCTTGAGGGCCTCGGTGACTTGAATTTCCACATCCGTGACGATTCGGCGTCCATCCCCGCTCCACCGGCTTTCCACTCGGCGAACCGTACCGTGGACAATGGTATCGGACGTCTGGGCGAGCTCCGGCAGGTCCGCTCGCAACATCGTGGTAGCGCTCGCCTCCAGGGAGAGCAAAAGGACGAACGACAGGAGCGCGCGGAGCGCGGTCGGAAGTTTCATGCAAGAGCCCTCGATGGGCGGCAGTCTAATGCATTGACCGGGCCGCGGGCAGGGAAGTCGGGCAGTCCCGGCCGCTCGTTGACCACCCAAGCCCGCTCCTGCTATCCGCGCCCCTTCGATATGGCTCCTGTTCCTCGCGTCCGCTTCGCACCGTCTCCGACTGGCTATCTCCACATCGGCGGTGCCCGTACTGCCCTCTTCAACTACCTCTACGCCAAGCGCCATGGCGGAGTGTTCATCCTGCGCATCGAGGACACGGACCAGGAGCGCTCCACCCCTGAGTCCGTGAAGGCCATCCTCGACGGCCTGACCTGGCTGGGCATCGACTGGGACGAGGGGCCGGGCAAGGAGGGCCCCGTGGCGCCCTACTTCCAGACGCAGCGGTTGGATCTCTACAAGAAGTACGCGGACCAGCTCATCGCCGAGGGCAAGGCGTACCGCTGCTACTGCACGCGCGAGGAGATCGACGCGCGCCGCTCCGCGGTGGAGAAGGCCACGGGCAAGCCGGGCACCTACAAGTACGAAGGCACCTGCCGCGACCGCAAGGACATCCCCGAGGGCCGCACCTCCGTCATCCGCTTCCGCATGCCGGATGGCGAGGGGCAGGCGACGTTCAACGACAGGGTGCTCGGGCCCATCACCAAGCAGTACTCGGACCTGGATGACTGGGTGATGCTGCGCGCGGACGGCATCCCCCTCTACAACTACGGCTGCGTCATCGACGACCACACCATGGACATCAACCTGGTGGGACGCGGGCAGGAGCACGTCAACTCCACCTTCCCGCAGCTGATGCTGTACCAGGCCTTCGGGTGGAAGCCGCCCGAGTTCGCCCACTTCCCGCTCATCCTCGGGCCGGACCGCGAGAAGCTCTCCAAGCGCAAGCACCCCGAGGCGGACGTGATGCTGCACAAGCGCAACGGCGTGCTGGCCGAGGCGCTGCTCAACTACGTCATCCGCCTGGGCTGGAGCCACGGCAACGACGAGGTCATCAGCCGCGAGCAGATGGTGGAGTGGTTCGACTTCGACAACGTGGGCACTACCTCCGGCGTGTGGAGCCCGGACAAGCTGATGTGGCTCAGCCAGCAGTGGCTCAAGATGCTGCCCCCAGCGGTGGTGGCCGAGCAGCTGGTGGGCTTCCTCGCCGCTCGGGACGTGCAGGTGAAGGCGGGAGACCCGCGGCTGGAGCGCGTGGTGATGGCCTTCCGCGAGCGCGCCAAGACGCTGCAGGAGATGGCCGACATGGCCCTCAAGTACTTCCAGCACGGCGTGACGCTGGACGAGAAGGCCGCGGCCAAGCACCTCACCGCCGAGTCCAAGCCGCTGCTCACCCAGGTGCGCGAGCAGGTGGCCGCGCTGCCCCAGTGGAGCGCCGCCGCGCTGGACGAGGTGGTGAAGAAGGTGAGCGAGCAGGCCGCGGTGGGCATGGGCAAGGTGGCCCAGCCGGTGCGCGTGGCGGTGACGGGCGGCACGGTGAGCCCGGGCATCGGCGAGACGCTCGAGTTGCTGGGACGCGAGGAGACGCTCCACCGCCTGGACGCCGCGCTGGCGCGGCCGTAGTCCCGCGCCGGACTCGTTTCACGAGGCCCACAGGTTGGGGTGGACACCTCCGCCCGTGGGCCCTATCCTTCCGCCCCGATGACACGAGCGCTTGACAGCCTGAAGGGCCTTTTCTATAAGGCGCGCCCGCTCGGGGCGGCGGTAGCGGCGCTCTGGGTTTCGGTGGCGGCGGCGGAGGTGGTGAGCGGGGCTCAGCTTCCCGATGGCTCGCAGAAGGTGGGCGAGAACAGGTATCGGGCACCGCACGACTTCGAGAAGACGCTGGAGTATTACAAGTCGGTCTATCCAGCGGGCACGTTCCCTCGAAGGTCGGTGGTCAACCAGCCGGGCGTGAAGGCCGTCCACATCGTCAATCCTTCGGGGAAGAATTTCGAAGGCTTGAACATTTACGAGGCGAACGACGAGGTCCGTATCTACGTCGTTCCGCTGCAGGCAGCGCCGGCTTCGGCGAAGCCCGCGAAGAAGTCGGAACCGAAGTCCGGGAAGAAGTCGCGGTAGCCGGTCGGTTCGAAAAAGGAAGTTGCAGCGGTAGAGCGGTTGCGGTAGTCAGAGGGCAATTCGGCAGCAAGCAGTCCTTGGGGAATCGTCTAACGGCAGGACAGCAGACTCTGACTCTGCTTATCTAGGTTCGAATCCTAGTTCCCCAGCTGGTAGTACCCGGTAGTAGCAGACCGGCCCTGTCGTCTAGCGGTTAGGACGGTGCCCTCTCACGGCACAAACTCGGGTTCGAATCCCGGCAGGGTCACACGCAGTACAGTAAGGGTTGGGTTGTACGGCCCTGTCGTCTAGCGGTTAGGACGGTGCCCTCTCACGGCACAAACTCGGGTTCGAATCCCGGCAGGGTCACTGAGGCGCCCGCTTCTCTCTGAGAGGCGGGCGCTTCGCTTTTGCGGGCTCGCGCGGGCCGGAGCGCACCGGCCCGCCCCGCTCGAGGCTACCCGCGCAGGCTCGCGCGGAAGGTGGCCAGGGCCGAGGCCAGGCCCGCCTGGGCCCGCTGAAGGCTGCGGCGCATCAGCAGCATGCGCACCCGCTCGGGCAGCGACAGCGGCGACGCCGTGCCGAAGCCCACCAACTCCAGGCGCAGGGTGATGGCGTCCAGCAGGTCCGCCAGGTCCGCGTGGGGGCCGGCCAGCAGCACCACGTCCGGCGAGGCCGACTGGAGGCGCTCGGCAATCTCCCACCAGTTCGACGAGCCCGTCTCCAACACCACCACGGCCGCGCCCATCAGCGCCGGCGAGTCCGGAGGCAGCGCCACCGCTTCCAGCCCCTCGTCCAGCAGGGTCCGGAGCGCATCTGGACTGCCCACCACGGCGATCTGTCCGCCGGGAGCCACCCGGCTCGCCTGTTCGTAGGCGCGCAGCTGCGTCTCCAGCTGCTCCCGGGCCTCGGGCGAGGCCTGGCCACCCGCCAGCAGCAGCTCGGCCGCCTCCCGCGCCACGCGCCGCGCCAGCTCGCGTCCCTTCACCCGCTCCGAGCGGCGCTCCAGCGCGGCGCGCACCTTGGCCCGCACCAGCCGCAGGTCCTCGAAGGGCTTGAGAATGTAGTCGCTCGCGCCCGCCGCGAAGGCGGCAATCACCGACTCGGAGCTGGAGTAGCCGGTGATCATCACCGCCTCCAGCGCCGGCTGCAGGGCGCGAGCCTCGGAGATGAGCTCCACGCCGCCCATGCCCGGCAGGTTCTTGTCGGTGATGAGCACGTCGAAGCGCTGGGCGCGCAGCAACTCCAGCGCCTCCTCAGCGTCCTCGGCCAGGCTCACCACCAGGTCCGGCTCACGCGACAGCAAACGGGCGCACACGTCGCGCACCACGGGCTCGTCGTCTACCACCAGCACGGTCGAGGCGAGGGTCCCTCCACCCTCCTCACCCCCGCCGCCCTCGTCCGTCTCAAAGGGGAGGTCCATACGCTTCAGAATCTCACAGCTCGCGCCAGACTTCGAGCAACGCCATGTGAGGCTATGCTGAGAGCCGTGGCGAGCTTCTCGGAAGCGCTGGAGGAGAACCCCGCCCCGCGGCGGTTGGGAGACGTACGCCTGAGGTATGAGCCCGGCCGATTGATGGGGGAGTCCCTGCCGCCCTCCTTCTGGCGACGGCAGCTCCCGGGCGCATGCCTGGTGCTGGCGGCCCTATGCACGGCGGGCGCGGTGGTGGGGGTGCTCCTCGGGGGCGGCGAGGGGCTGGGCTCCGTGCCGCTGTCGCTGGCCATGGTGGCGGTGGCCCTGGTGGGCTTCGCGCTCCAACTCGAAGGACAGCTCGGCCGGCGCCGCTTCGTGCTGCACTTCCCCACCGAGCGGCTGCGGCTGGAGCGGCTGCGGTGGGCACCCGGGGCCACCCGCGTCGAGTGGGTGCCCTTCGACGAGGTGAGCTCGGTGGATGTGGTGGAGCGTGCGCCCGGACGCTACGCCCTGGTGGTGGCGTGGCGCCCCGGGGGCAAGGACGGGAAGGAGACGCGGCGCGAGGTGCTGGTGGAGCACATCGGCGCCCACGAGCAGGAAGCGCTCCTGCGCGTGTGGCGCCTGCTACACAACGCCTTCGGGCTCAGGGGAGCTGGACTCGCTGGAGAGTGAGCTCCACCTCGGTGCCCTCGCCCTGCTTCGACGACAGCCGCACCCCGCCGCCGGCCTGCGTCACCAGCTCCTTGCAGATGGACAGGCCCAGGCCCGTGCCAATACCCACCGGCTTGGTGGTGAAGAGCGGCTGGAAGACCTTCTCCTGCAGCTCCGAGGAGATGCCGCAGCCGTTGTCCGCCACGGTGAGCACCACGTTCTGCTCACGCTGCGTCCACCGCACCTCGATGCGGCCCGGCCGGCCCGTGCCCTCCATGGCCTGCGCCGCGTTGACGATGAGGTTGAGCAGCACCTGGCACAGCTTCACCGGGCCGAACGTCACCTTCACCGGCTCGCCCATGGTGGTGATGCGGGCCCTATCGCGCACCTCGGCGCGCGCCAGCTTCACCGCGAAGGACACCACCTCGGCCACATCCGCCGAGGCCTCCATGTCCTCGCCGCGCGCCTGCGCCCTCAGGCCCAGCGCCACCCCACGCAGGTGGTCCGCGCCCGTGGCCAGGTCTTGCAGCAGCGACGGCAAATCCTCCAGCACGCTCGCCACCTCGGGCGAGGCATCTGCCGCCAGGTGCTTCGAGGCGTACTGCACCACGCACTCCAGATCTCGCCGCAGCGAGGCCACGTTCTGCGACAGGTAGCCCACCGGGCCCATCAGCTCGTGCGCGATGCCGGCCGTCACCTGGCCCAACGTGGCCAGACGCTCGGCCTTCATCATCCGCCCTTCCACCTCGCGGATGCGCAGCTCCAGCCGGGCAATCTTCAGGCCGTCCTCGAGCGCGGCCAGCACCTCGGCGCGGTCCCACGGCTTGACGAAGTAGCGGCTCACCTGGCCGCGGTTCACCGCGTCGATGACGGCCTGCATGTCCGAGTACGCGGTGACGAGCATGCGCTTGGCGTCCGGCGCCAGCGTGCGCGCGCGCTCCAGCAGTTCCACGCCCGTCATCTGCGGCATGCGCTGGTCCGAAAGGATGACGCCAATCTCGTTGCGCTTCTGCTCCAACAGCGTCAGCGCCTCGGCCGGTGTCGAGCAGCGGAAGATGCGGAACTTCGAGCCGAAGTTCGCCTCGAACACCCTCAGGTTGAGCGCGTCGTCGTCAACATAGAGGACGGCGGGGAGGTCAGACGGATTCATGGAATTCCTCTCCGGGCCAGGCCCACCACCCCACTCCCACCCTGCCAACCCACTGCGCCCACGCCCCAAGAGATACCACGTCACGCGCAAAACCCGATGGGCCGTGTTTGAGCAGATGAGAGACCCGTACGCACCGGCAACCTCGGCACGCTCGGCGTCAAGCGCTCCCCTACCCGCTCCCAGAGGAACTCACCTGGAATACTCGGCAAAAGCTCAGCGCGAAGACATGGGTGCGAGCGGGGCTTCGGTGGCCTCTTCACCCGCGCCGGCAAGCGACTCCACCGCCTGCTGGACTGCTTCCAGGGAGTCGTAGCGCCGCCTCGGCAGGTTGCTCAGCAGGGAGAGGACGACGGAGGGCGCCTCGTTCTCCCGGGCCAGCAGCAGGAGCTGCTCCGCGGAGAGCGGGAACACGGCCCCGAACAAAGCCTGGTGGAGGGGCTGGGCCAGCGGCGCGGGTCCCCCCATGCGCGTCTCCAACTCCTTCATCCCCTCTTCCAGACGGGTGCGTCTCGTGTCGTCGTCATTCATCGGTGATGAGAAGTTAAGCAGCTCACGAAAAAGTTGCGTGCCCTTTTCGACGCACACCCAGCAACCAGGGGAGCAGGCCCCGCGGTATCGGGCCCCTTGTGGCCGTCTCCCACCTCAACCCCCACCGTATGCCAAGACTCCCACAACCTGAGGAGGCACGAGATGGCGGAGAAAAAGGACCCCCACTACGCCGAGCACATTGAGCACGTTCAGGCGACCCACCCGGACCCGTGGCCCGGCATCAAGGGCCGCTCCGAGGAGCACGACGACGACCTGCCCACGGGCACCCGGCGCGGCGAGCAGGCCAGCGTCACCGAGGCTCAGCGCAAGCTGGAGCACGAGATGCATGAAAAGAAAGAGCCGGTCCGCGAGTGACGGACCGGCGGTAATGAAGCAGCGCAGACTCCCTCTCCCGCTGGGGAGAGGGAGAGGGGATATCCCTAGAACAGCAGCCGCATGGGGTGCTCGAGCAGCGCCTTGAGCTCCCGCAGGTACTCGGCGCCGATGGCCCCGTCGATGACGCGGTGGTCGCCCGAGAGCGTCACCGTCATCAGCTTGCGCACCACCATCTGCCCGTCGCGGACCACCACCTTGTCCGAGACCGAGCCCACCGCGAGGATGGCCGCCTGGGGCGGGTTGATGACGGCGATGAACGAGTCGATGCCGTACATGCCCAGGTTGGACACCGTCAGCGAGCCGCCCGTGTACTCGTGCGGCTTGAGGCCCCGCTTGCGGGCCCGCTCGGCCAGGTCACGCGCCTCGGCGGAGATGGCCGACAGCCCCTTCTTGTCCGCGTCGCGGATGATGGGGGTGATGAGGCCGTCCTCGATGGCCACCGCGATGCCGACGTCCACCGTCTCGAAGTGCAGGATGGTGTCACCGTGCAGCGACACGTTCATCTTCGGGTAGCGGCGCAGCGCCATCGCCGATGCCTTCACGATGATGTCGTTGACGGAGACCTTGGACTCGAGTGCCTTGGCCTCCTCGCGGATCTTCAGCGCGGCGTCCATCTCCACGTCCACCGAGAGGTAGAAGTGCGGAACGCCGGGCTTCACCTCGGCCATGCGCTGGCCGATGACCTTGCGCATGGTGGTGACGGGCACCGCCTTCGGCTCGGGACGCTCGCCCGGAGCAGCAGCCGCGGCGGCCGGAGCCTTGCGAGCAGCGGCCGGAGCCTGGAGCGCCTTCTCGATGTCGCTCTTCACGATGCGGCCGAGCGGACCGGAGCCCTGGACCTGGGACAGATCCAGCCCCCGCTCGCGGGCCATCCGCTTCGCCAGCGGGCTGGCGCGCAGACGACCTCCCGGGGTGGCCACCGGCGCAGCGGCCTTCGGTGCGGGAGCCGGAGCAGCGGCCTTGGGAGCCTCGGCCTTCGGAGCGGCGGGCGCCGGAGCCTGAGCGGGAGCGGCGGCCTTGGCGCCACCCTTCCCGGCCAGGAACGCGATGGGCGCGCCCACCTTGGCCATCTGGCCCTCCTGCACCACGATGCGGGCCAGCACGCCGTCGTCGTAGGCCTCCACCTCGAGGTTGGACTTGTCCGTCTCCACCTCGGCGATGGCCTGGCCGGAGGAGACCTTGTCCCCCTCCTTCTTCAACCACTTGATGAGCTTGCCCTCCGTCATCGTCGGAGAGAGCGCAGGCATCACCACGGGGATGCCCTCGCCCCCACCCGAGGCGGCAGCGGGCTGCGCGGCAGGCGCCGGAGCAGCGGGAGCAGGCGCGGCGGCCTTCGGAGCGGCGGGCGCGGCGGCCTTGGCCCCTCCTCCGGCGTCGACCTTCTCACCCTTCGCACCGAGGAAGGCGATGGGCGCACCGACGGTGGCCATCTCCCCCTCTGGGACAACGATCTTCAAGAGATACCCGTCGTCATAGGCCTCAATCTCGAGGTTCGACTTGTCGGTCTCGCACTCGGCAATCGCCTCGCCGGAGGAGACCTTGTCGCCCTCCTTCTTGAGCCACTTGACGATCTTGCCCTCCTTCATCGTCGGAGACAGGGAGGGCATCTGGATGGGCGTGGCCATACGGTTCTCAGGCTCCCTCGCGGTAGAGGACCTTCTTCACGGCGGCAATGATCTTGGGCGCGTCCGGCTGGATCGCGTTCTCCAGGTTCGCCGCGTAGGACATGTTCACGTCGAGGCCGGTCACGCGCACGACGGGCGCGTCCAGCTCGTCGAAGGCCTTGGACTGAATGATGTCCACCACCTGCGCACCGATGCCGGCCAGGGGCCAGCCCTCTTCCACGACGACGGCGCGGTTCGTCTTGCGCACGGTGGCGAGGATGGCCTCCTCGTCCAGGGGCCGCAGCGTGCGCAGGTCGAGGATCTCCACGGAGATGCCCTCGGCCTCCAGCTGCTTCGCGGCCTCCTCGCAGAAGTAGTACATGCGCGACCAGGTGATGATGCTGACGTCCTTGCCCTCGCGCTTCACGTCCGCCTTGCCGATGGGGACGATGTGCTCGCCCTCGGGCACCTCACCCTTGAGGGCGTAGAGGCGCTCGCCCTCGATCATGATGACGGGGTTCTCATCCCGGATGGCGGACTTGAGCAGACCCTTGGCATCCGCCGGCGTGGCCGGGGCAATCACCTTCAGGCCCGGGAAGTGGGCGTAGTTGGCCTCGAGCGCCTGGCTGTGCTGACTGGAGAGCCGGCCGCCCGCGCCACCGGGGCCGCGGAACACGATGGGGCAGCGCAGCTGGCCACCGGACATGTGCCGCAGCTTCGCCGCGTTGTTGACGATCTGGTCCATCGCCAGGATGGCGAAGTTCCAGGTCATCATCTCCACCACCGGACGCAGGCCCACCATCGCCGCACCAACACCCAGGCCGGTGAAGCCCAGCTCGGAGATGGGCGCGTCGATGATGCGCGCGCTCCCGAACTTGTCCAGCAGCCCCTGCGACACCTTGAAGGCGCCCTGATAGCGACCCACTTCCTCACCAATGAGGAACACGTTGGCGTCGCGCTCCATCTCCTCGGCGAGTGCCTGGTTCAGCGCCTCGCGGTACATCAACTCGGCCATCGTTGGCTCCGAATGCGAAATCCGTAATCAGTGGTCAGTGGAAGAAGCACTAGCGCTTGAGGCCCGCGGCCTTGTCCGCCTTCTCGGCCTGCTCGCGCGGCTCGAGATCCCAGGTCACCTTCAGCTCCTGGCCCGACGGGTACTTCGGCCACTTCGTCACCTTCTGGCCCAGCACGCGCTCGCGGGGGCGCACGTCCTCCTCGCCCTCCTCCACGATGGTGTCCTTCCACAGCTCGGACAGATCCGGCTCGGGCGACTCGTCGGCGAACTTCACCGCCGCATCCACCTGCTGCTTCACCTCTTCCTCGATGGCGTCGAACTCCTCCTCCTTCGCCAGCTTCTGCTTGATGGCGTAGTCCTTGAGGCGAGGAATGGGGTCGTTCTTGCGCTCGTCCTCCACCTCCTGCTTGGTGCGGTAGGTGGAAGGGTCGGCCATGGAGTGGCCGCGGAAGCGGTAGGTATTGGCCTCCATCAGCACCGGGCCGTTGCCCGCGCGGATGTACGCGGCCGCGTCCTTCACCGCCTCGTACATCTTGAGCACGTCCATGCCGTCCACGGCCTCGCCGCGGATGCCGTAGGCACACGCACGCTTGTGGATCTCCGGCACCGCCGCGACGCGCGCGATGGCCGTGCCCATGCCGTAGCGGTTGTTCTCGCAGATGTAGAGCACGGGCAGCTTCCACTTGGCCGCCATGTTGAGCGTCTCGTGGAAGACGCCCTGGTTGGCCGCGGCGTCACCGAAGTAGCACACGGTGATGCGGTCCTCGTTGCGGTAGCGGCTGGCGAAGGCCATGCCCGCCGCCAGGCCAATCTGCGCGCCGACGATGCCGTAGCCGCCGTAGTAGTGGTTCTCGATGTCGAAGATGTGCATCGAGCCGCCCTTGCCCTTGCTGTAGCCGCCGGTGCGGCCGAAGAGCTCCGCCATGACCATGCCCGCATCCGAGCCACGCGCCAGCGGCTGGGCGTGGTCGCGATAGCCCGACAGCATGTAGTCATCCGGACGGATGGCTTCCTCGACACCGGCCGCCACCGCCTCCTGGCCGATGTAGAGGTGGCAGAAACCGGCGATCTTCCCGAGGCCATACTGCTGGCCCGCCCGCTCCTCGAAGCGGCGCATCAGGTACATCTTCCGGTACATCGTCAACAGCAGGTCCTTCGAGTACTTGCTGGCCACCGCCAAGCCTCCGAACATTGAGGCCGTCCCGAAAGAGAGGACGGCAGACGCCGTGCGCCTCATAGCGCGCGGACATGGGACTGCCAAAGCGCTTTCGTGCTCCCACCAGGTGGGCCGTCCTACGCCCCACCCTTTAGGCGCATTGCGTCACGGCTCGTGAGAGAAGTGCGGCACCGAGACGATTTCGTCGAGGAGCACCACCGGACGGCCTGAATGGTCGGTCGCCAGGTGGACGACCTTGGCCTCCGGGAAGCGGCGCAGGTAGTCGTTGGCGTGGGTGGGCTCGTTGTCGAAGGCGGCGATCAGCGTCCCCAGGTCCCCCAGGCGGGCATGGGCGGTGCGCTTGAAAGCGTCGTCGTTGTCGTGCTCGGAGGGTTTCATCAGCAGGTGCACCCGCCCCTCGCTGGGCAGGGCCAGGCCGTTGCGGCGCATGCAGTCCACCGTGCCCGCCCGCATGCCCTCGTGACGGCCGGTGACGTAGGCCAGGTGCGCCCCGGTGGCCACCACCGCGTGGGTAAAGGCCGCGGCACCCTGGATGGCCACGTCGTCCACGCAGTACTCATTGGTGAAGAAGCGCTGCTGCCAGAAGCTCCGCGCCGCCTCGAAGTGGGCCTCTATCTCCGCGGCGGACAGGCCGCAGTTGCGCATGGCGCCCCGCATGTCGAAGCCGCTCTCCCAGTGGTGCGGCTCACAGGCCCTCAGCTTCTCCAACGCCCGGGACTGGCCGAATTCCCGGAGGATGCGCACCTGTCGCGGGCGATTGTCGAAGAGGGTGGAGTCCAGGTCGAAGGCGAGCACCGCCCGGGAGCCGAGCGAGCGCGCCTGCTCCAGGATGCTGCGCAGCGTGTCCTGCCAGCCATCCCGGACGCGGGTCTTGAGATCAGAAGCCATGGCCCTTTCTATAGGGCACCCGGCGCCCGGACGGCGCGGAATTCAGCCACTCAGGCGGCCGAGCGCATGGGCTGCTCGGGCCGGGGGGGCTGCTCCGGGAACAGCCGCAGCATCCTCTTGATGCCGTTGCGGTCCATCACCAGCCGCACCAGCTGCAGCGACACCCGCTCCTGCCCCGCCTCCTGGACGAAGAAACGGAAGGCCAGGTCCACCTGGTAGCTCTTGGCCCCGCGCACCCGCCCCACCGAGTAGTCCTCCAGGTCCACGTACTCCAGCGCGTACTCGGGCTCGTCCATGTCGCGCAGGTAGCGCTCCACGTTGAGCCGGATGATGTCCGTGATTCCACTCACGCCCCGCTCGGCGCGCGGCAGCAGGTCCACGTCCAGCACCACCTGCTTCTGGTAGCGCAGGACCGTCTCGGACAGCTCGCCCTGGGACGCGGTGATGAAGTCGTCACGGAAGCGCAGCGCCATCACCTCCTCGGGCACCCGCACCGCGCGGCCGTAGTCCACCTTCTCCTCGCAGGTGCCCAGGTTCCGCTCCGTCACCGGGTCCACGATGTGGGCCGTTCGATCGAAGAGGTGCCTCGCCGCCACCTGGCTGAAGATGCGGCGCATCCCCTCCTTGATGCGGTCCTTCATCATGTAGCCCACCACCATGATGAGGAAGAAGTTGAGGCTCGCCTGCGTGTAGCGGACCTGCGCCCAGAAGGCCACCGCCGTGGCAAAGCTCATCGCCACGCCCGCCGCGAGCGCGAACAGCACCTCCTCCCAACCCTGGCGCCGCTGCGCCCGCCGCGCCGATAGGAAGAGGATGTTCATGCAGAACTTCTTCAGGAAGCCGAACCGGTGCATGTACTCCTCGTTGTCACCGGTGGGGCTGATCACCGAGCGCAGCTGGTGATCCTTGCGGTACTGCTCCTCGCGCAGCACCTCGTCCATCAAGTCCTTGCGCAGCTCGATGTACACGCCCGAGCGTGGCAGCGCGTCCATGTCCGCCACGGCCTTGCGGAAGAACTGCTCCACCGTGAGGCTCATGTACTCGTCCACCAGGCGGATGGAAGCGCGCGTCTTCTCCTGCAGCCGGTAGCGGTTGGCCGAGCGCGCCCACGTGCGGAAGCGCTCCAGCACTCGCCGCGCCCCATCTGTCACCGCCCCCGCATCGCTCTCCAGCCGCGCGCACGCTCCCTCCGACGGGACACGCGCCATCCCCTCGCACTGCTCGTCCACGCCGTTGGCGAAGCGCCGCAGCGCCCCGCGGAAGATGCAGGACAACAGCTTCGACTGGTAGACGAGCACCGACTCGCTGACGAGCCCCGTGAGCAGTCCCGCCTCCAACTTCGCCAGCGGCGCCGCATCCGAGGACAGCAGCTCCTCGAGCGCCATCACCGGCGTCTTGAAGCGGATGTAGTTGTGAATGTCCGCGTAGAAGCTCGCTCGCGGGTACGTCTCCGCGTCGATGTTCAAGCTCGCCGGCAGGAAGACGTACGTCTCCACGAGATAGCGCGTCTCGTCGTCCGCCCCGGAGGGCTGGTACTCGAGCTTGATCTCGAACTGCTTCCGGTCGTGGACATCAAGCCGGATCTGCAACAGCGGTGCGGGGTCCTGGGACACACCCGCACTCTAGGTTACGAGGCCGTCACACGACAGTAGCCCCCAGGTCACATCAGGTTCGATGGCGAACGCTCGCGGGCCTCGGGGAAACTGGTTGGAGGTCCACGGACGCGCGCCCGCCATGTGCTGGCGCTGCTGCCCGAGGCGCCCTCCTGCGCTGAAGGCTCCGCCCCGGCCTGGTGCTCTCGCCGCGTCGCGCGAGCCCTCCCGCTCCTGGATGTCGGATGACGGCGTACCTCCCCACATTGACGCTTCGCATTCCGCGCTGCTAAGTGCTCACTTATCACGCAAATCCAGGAGGACGGATGCACGCACTTTCCCACAACGCCCTCACCCTATTGATCGTGCAATTCCTCGTTATTATTGGGGTTTCCCGGCTCATAGGGCGTGGGGCGCAGTGGCTGGGCCAACCGCTGGTCATCGCCGAGGTGCTCGCGGGCATCCTGCTGGGCCCCTCGCTTCTGGGCTGGCTGGCCCCGGGGGCGATGGACTGGCTGTTCCCGGCCAGCTCCATGCCGGTGCTGAAGATGCTGAGCCAGGTGGGACTCATCCTCTTCATGTTCCTCATCGGGCTCGAGCTGGACCCCAAGCTGCTCAAAGGCCGGGGACATGCCTCGGTGGTCATCAGCCACACCAGCATCATCGTCCCCTTCGCACTGGGGGCGGGGGCGGCGCTGTGGCTCTACCCGCGGCTGTCCGATCCGTCGGTGCCGTTCTCCTCCTTCGTGCTCTTCATGGGCGTGGCGATGAGCATCACCGCCTTCCCGGTGCTGGCGCGCATCCTCACCGAGCGGCGGCTGCTGAGCTCCCGGGTGGGGGCCATGACCATCACCTGCGCGGCGGTGGATGACGTGACGGCGTGGTGCCTGCTGGCCTTCGTCGTCGCGCTCGTGCGCGCCTCGGATCTGATGCACGCGGGGCTCACCACGGTGCTCGCGATGCTCTACATCGCCTTCATGCTGTTGGTGGTGCGTCCCTTCCTGGCGCGGCTGGGCGCGCGCGTGGCGAGCAAGGAGGGGCTCAACCAGAACGGCGTCGCCCTGACGTTGATGATGTTGCTGGCCTCGGCGTGGGCCACGGAGCTGATCGGCATCCACGCCCTCTTCGGCGCCTTCCTGATGGGGTCGGTCATCCCCAAGGAAGGTGGGCTGGCGCAGGCGCTGGCCGAGAAGCTGGAGGACGTGGCGGTGGTGTTGCTGCTGCCCCTCTTCTTCGCCTTCAGCGGTCTGCGCACGCAGGTTGGCCTGCTCTCCACCAGCGACCACTGGGTGATGTGCGGCATCATCATCTTCCTGGCCTGCGCGGGTAAGTTCGGCGGCAGCGCGGTGGCGGCGCGACTCACCGGCATGCGCTGGCGTGAGGCCGGGGCCCTCGGCATCCTGATGAACACCCGCGGGTTGGTGGAGCTCATCGTGCTCAACATCGGCCTGGACCTGGGCGTCATCTCTCCCACCCTCTTCACCATGCTGGTGGTGATGGCGTTGGTGACGACGTTCATGACGACACCGCTGCTGCGGTGGATCTACCCCCCCGAGGAGATGGCCCGCGACCAGGTGTCCGTCACCCCGGTGGTGGAGAAAGTGGAAGAGCAACCCTTCACGATGCTCATGTGCGTGTCCCACGGCCACAGCGGAGCCGGCATGGTGACGCTGGGGCGAGCCCTCACCGGTGCTCCCCAGGAGCCCTCCCAGCTCTACGCCCTGCACCTCATCCGCCCCACCGAGCGGGCCTCCTTCCACCTGCGGCACGACCCCGAGAAGGCCAGCGGCGACAGCCTGACCCCGCTGCTCGGGCGCGCCAACGGACTGGGCATGCAGGTGCGCCCAATCTCCTTCGTCTCCGCCGAGCCCGCCCTGGACATCTGCCGCACCGCCGAGGCCAAGCAGGCGAACCTCGTGCTGCTCGGCTGGCACAAGCCCCTCTTCAGCCGCACCATGCTGGGTGGCACCGTGCACGAGGTGATGCAGGAGGCGAACACGAGCGTGGCCGTGCTGGTGGACCGAGGCCTGGAGCACGTGCGCCGGGTGTTGGTGCCCTTCATCGGCAGCGCGCATGACCGGGCGGCCCTCGGGCTCGCCCGGCGGCTGCTGCAACACGCCTCCGCGGAGATCACGATCCTCCACGTCACCCAGTCCGAGGGACAGCACGGGCACTCGGGGGCACGCCCCCTGGTCGAGAAGCTCTTCCCGCAGGGCTCCGGGACGGTGCACTTCAAGGTGGTGGCACACGACTCGCCCGAGGAGGCGGCGCTGGAGGAGTCTCGGCGCGGGTATGACCTGGTGGTGGTGGGCGTGGGGGCCGAGTGGGGACTGGAGGATGGCCTCTTCGGCCTGCACCGCGAGCGTCTCATCGGGGATGCACCCACCTCGCTGCTGGTCGTGAGGCACCCTGCCCCGGCGCCCGCCGCCGAAGCCACCCCGGAGACAGAGTCCTCCGGGGAGCTCACCGCGAGCAACGTCGCGTCCTGAACCCGTTGCGGTAACCCCCTGGCCGGGTGCATCCCGGCCGGGGCCCGTCTCTCAGGAGTAGAACGGGCGCTCGTTCATCGCAGCGCTTCCAGCTCCGTGAGCCGGGCAAGCAGTTGCTGAGGCTGGTCCTCGTCGGCGAGTCGCTCCGCCAGACCGTGACTGGCCAACCGGGCCACGTGGGCCAGCCGCGTCAGGTGCGCACGCCCACGCTCCCCCCCCACGAGCACCACCACCAGCCTCAGGGGCAGACGATCCGGCGTCTCGGCCGGGAGGGGTTTGCCCAGGGTCACCAGGGCGGCCAGCGGCGCGGCGTGCTCGATGAAGGCATGGGGCACCACCACCCCATTGCCCACCATGCTGGAGGCCTCCGCCTCGCGCCGCTTCAGCTCCGCCACCAGCCGCAGCGCAGTCACGCCGGGACAGGCCGCCGCAAGCCGCCCCGCCGCCACATCCAGCGCGTCCTCCAGCGCGGTGCAGGTGAGTCGCAGCACCATCCGCTCCGGGGCCAGGAGCGAAGCCAGCGCCGGGACAGGAGGCTCCTGCCCGGCGGCACGCACGGGAAACTCCGCGTCGAGGAACTCGCGCACGCGAGCGAGCTGCTGACCCGAGAGATTGCGGCGCGCCAGCTCCAGGAAGAGCATGCTGGCCCCCGGCACCTGCTCCAGGTAGTGGGCCACGAAGGGGCTCACCCGGTGCGTCACGTCCATCAACAAGGCGGGGGGCACATCCAGCTCGCGAGCGATGGCGGCCAGCCGCTCCGGGGTGGGCACCGCGTCCAGGCCATTCTCCACGCGACTGAGATAGGCGCTGGACACGCCAATACGACGAGCGAGGTCGCGCAGGCTCAGCCCCGCGTCCACTCGCAACAGTCGGATGGTCGCTCCCAGGTGCATGGCGTCGTCGTCTCGTTTCCGGCTCGTACGGGTTGCTGGCGTGAATCAGGAAGTGGAGGGAAGCACCGTGGCCGCACCGTGCATGTCACCGGCCGGCTGGGTGGTGGTCCGAAGCGAGTGGCGTACCACCAGCAGTGAGGTAGGCGCATCCCCGATGAGGCGCTCGCGATGCAGGCCGAAGAAGCTGTCCTCCAGCCCCCACTCGCCCCCCACGCCCACCACCACCAGGTCATACCCGCGCCGTGCCTCCTCCAGCGCCGCCTCCTCGGGCGAGTCGTGCGCCACCACCTTGAAGTGCACCCGCCCGGACTCCTCCGAGAAGAGCTCGTGCACCACCGCCCGGGACCGCCCCAGAGCCTGCTCAGGCCCTGGCGCGCGCACCTCCAGCACCGTCACCTCCGCTCCCGAGGAGCGCATCAGGCGCCGGGCCAGGACGAGCGCCGCCCGATCATCCGGGCTGCCAATGAAGGGCACCAGCACCCGGTGCACATTCTCCAAGCCCCGGTCCACCAGCACGGCCACGCCCGGGTCCGCGGCCTGCATCACCTCGTGCACGGTGCCGCCCAGCATGGTGCGGCTGAAGAGGGGCTTGTGCCAGCCAAGCAGGATGAGGTCCGCCTGCTTGGCCTCGGCGGTGCGGCAGATGTCCAGGGCGGGCTCAGCGGACACGAAGGAGAGCGGGCGCACCTGCAGGCCCAGCCCACTGGCACGCTCCACCAGCGGAGCCAGGGCATCACCCCCTCCGCCCTCCTGCTCGCGCCGGAGGTGGTCCGAGGCGCGCTCGGCGGGTGGAACAAGGTGCAGGGCATGGAATTGGAAGGACTCGCCAGGGGCGCCGGTGAGCGCACGCCCCAACGTCGCCATGCCGGCCCCGGTCTGGCCGTGGGACACGCACATCAACACGGTGAAGGTGGCCTGGGCCGCTGGGGGGCTGAAGGGAACGAGCGGCACCCGATCCCGAGCCACTTCCTCGGGCGGGTACATCCAGCGCAGCAGCGGCGAGGTCATGAAGGCGGTCACCAGCGCCATGATCACCAACATGGTGAAGAGCTTGGAGGAGATGACCCCCAGGTCCAGGCCGATGTTGAGCACGATGAGCTCTATCAGCCCGCGGGTGTTCATCAGGACCCCCAGGGCTCCGGCCTCACGCCAGCGCATGCCGGTGAGCCGCGCCGCCAGCGTGGTGCCACCGAACTTGCCCACGCAGGCCACCAGGAGGATGAGCCAGCACATGGCCCAGTCCGAGGCCCCTTCCAACAGTCCCACCTGGGTACGCAGGCCGCTGGAGGCGAAGAAGACGGGCAGCAGCAGCACCACCACCACATCTTCCAGCTTCTCCGCCAACGCCTCGGCCAGCCCACCCTCCTTCGGGATGATGAGCCCGAAGAGGAAGGCGCCGAAGATGGCATGAATACCAATGCGCTCCGTGGCCCATGCGGAGGCCAGCAACATCATCAGGGTGAGGGCCACCACGTTCTGCGTGAGGCCCTCCTTGTTCGCCACGCGAGCTCCCAGCCGCTCGAGGAAGGGCCGCACCAACCCCAGCATGAAGCCGACATAGAGCAGGGCGAAGAGCGTGGTGTACCCCGCGTGCAGCAGATCCGAGGCGCGCACCAGTGAGACGACGAAGGCCAGCAGGCACCACGCCGTCACGTCATCCACCGCGGCACAGGTAAGGGCGAGCATCCCCACCTTCGAGCGCAACAGCCCGTGCTCGGAAAGGATGCGCGCCAGCACTGCGAAGGCGGTGACGCTCATCGCCGCGCCCATGAAGAGCACGAAGGAGAAGAAGGGCACCGACGGCTCGGACAGGCGCGGATGGAGCACCAGGGCCGCCAGCGCCCCGAGCGCGAAGGGCACGAGGATGCTGGTGTGACTGATGAACAGCGAGATCCGCCCCTGTCCCCGGAGCACTCGCGGATCCAACTCCAGCCCGATGAGGAACATGAAGAGGATGGGCCCCACCTGGCTCAGCATCCTCAGCACCGGCATGGAGTCGGCTGGGAACAGCGCGCCCATCACCCCCGGGGCGAGCCACCCCAGCATGGAGGGGCCCAGCAGGATGCCCGCGAGCACCTCGGCGATGACCTGCGGCTGGCCCAGCCACCGTGCCCCCCGGCCGATCAACCGGGACAGCCCGATGATCACCACGAGCTGCACGATGAGCAGACTGAGCGGGTTGTGCGCGATGGCTTGCATCGGTCTGCCTCCGTGAAGCACTGCGCTTCACACCCTCTGGAACCCCGACCGTTCGTCGGGGAGGGGGACTGATGTCACCCCTCGGTGCCAGTCCGGGAGGACGGCGAGCCAGCGGGGGCCGCCGCGAGGGCCGGGGCCACCGGGGCCGCCTTGGGCTGAGGCTTGGCGTTCCACACCCGGGTGGCCAGCAGCAGGCCGAGGAAGGACAGCGGCAGCAGGGCGATGGGCCAGTTGCTCCAGTTGGCTACGTCCTTCGCCGCGTCGCCCGAGGGGAGGATCTTCCCGAGCAGCAGCGACTGGAGGGCGGTGCCCGCGTACACGGCACCATCGATGATGCCCACCGCCAGGCCCGCGTTCTTCTTGCCACCGAAGTCCATGCTGGCGGTGCCCGACAGCATGCCGTGCACACCAATCACGCACAGGGACATGAAGATGACGGTCCAGCCCAGCATCCAGCTCTCGAGCACGAAGAGCGAGACGACGGCGCCCAGGGACATGCCGGCGTAGAGCACCGCGGAGACGGGCCCGCGCCGCGAGTCGAACACCCGGTCCGAGATGAGGCCGGCGAACATGCCTCCGGTGATGCCCGCCACGCACAGCAGCATGCCCCAGTTGGACGCCACGAACGTCTCGGCAATGCCCGTCGCCTTCGCGAACTTGGGGTACCACTGCATGATGGCGTTGCGCATGAAGCCGCTGCAGAACTCGACGGCCAGGATGGTGAGGATGATCGGATTGCTGATCATCTGCTTGAACACCTCCTTGGGCGCGAGCTGAGGCCCGGCGTCCCCGGAGGAGGCATCGGCGGTGTCGAAGTCCGGGTGGCCCGTGTGGCCAGGCGTGTCGCGGATGATGAAGAAGTCCAGCACCACGAAGACCGCGAGGATGGCCGCCGGGACGAAGAAGACCCACCAGGTGGGCGCCGCCTTGGCGATGAAGCGGCTCCAGTCATAGGCGAAGTACACGCCCAGCGAGATGAGGATGCCGAACACTCCGCCGAGTTGCCCGCGCTCCTTCACGTGGAACCAGGACGCGTTCACCTTGACGATGGAGACCGCGCCGAAGCTCTGGAAGTACATGTTCAGCGCGTAGAGGAAGGACAGCGTGGCCACCAGGCCGCCCGGAGGCTGCCACCCGTTCTGGAGCACGCCGTACACCACCGTCCCCATCAGCACGTTGCACACCGACGAGCCGGCCGCGGAGATGAGGATCGTCTTGCGGCCGCCCAGCTTGTCCGTCAGCGGGCCGTTGAGCAGGAAGGCGAAGCCGTACGTCAGCGTGCCCCAGAAGAAGATGGTGCCGAAGTCCGCGTTGCTGGTGTGCCCCTTCAGCGCGCTGGTGGCCTCGTTGAGGTTGTAGCGCCCCATGTAGAGGAACGCGTACGTCATGCCCAACGGGAACCAGTTGAAGAAGCGCCGGCGCTTGAAGGCCTCGGTGTGCCCAAGCTCCACCTTGGGCAGGCGGGCGATCACCAGGGAGATTGCTGCCAGCAGGATGAGAATCGGCAGGAGCTGCTGCAGCCAGGGGGGCAACGACGACATCAGATGACCTCGTTGGGGAGAGACGAGACGGGGGCACCCTACCCCGTCCCACGCTCCCCGGCCACCTTCACCCTCTGTACCTCACGCCTGCTCGGCGAGCAGCCTCAGGATGGCGAGCTCCGTCTTCGCGTCCGGCACCTCCCCGCGCCGGCACATCGCCAGCAGCTCGCGGATGGGCCGCCACTGCAGGTGCGTGCCCTCCTCCAACGGCGAGCCGTCTCCCTTCGGCGTCCCCTGCTCCTTGCCCGTCACGTCCACCGCCGCCGGGAAGATCTTCTCCGAGAGAATCCCCGGCGCCACGAAGAAGCCCGCCCCCAGGAGCTGAATCTCCTCCGGCTTCACCTCGAAGCCGGCCTCCTCCAGCACCTCCTCCGCGGCCCGGTGCCGCAGGCCCTGCTCGCCCTTGTCCTCCGGCTCCAGCAGCCCCGCGACGATCTCCTCCACCCGCAGGTACGTGGCCCCATCCGGCACCGTCATCTCCTTGCCCCGCCGGAAGTACGCCGCCGGCCGCAGGTTCATCCGCGTCAGCACCTCCAGCCCCGACGCACCGCGTCGGTACACCAGCACCGCCACCGCATCCAGCCTCGGCCGATCCACCACGTCCACCCGGTACACCTTGGACGCCGTGCCATCCGCTCGCCGGTTCTGGCACCTCAGCCGCCGCACTCGCAGGAAGCCCTCGTCACACTTCGCGGTCGACGAGAAATCCTCGATTACCTCGATATCCGTCACAACAGAATGACTGCTTGAACGCATGTACGCTCCCTTACCTGAAGAGCCTGACGCAGGGGCATTGCTTGCCCACTCACCGTTTGTCTCGTACCTTGCGCCGTCGTCTAGCGGTCAAATTCTTCAAGCCCCCCGGATTCGTCCCCGAATGCGAAGCCTTCTGTCCGGACTCCTTTGTGTCCTGCTGTGCGCCTCGTGCATGCCCGTGATGTCGGGCGAGCAGGACCTCGATCTCAGTGGACAGGAGGTGCGGCTCACCCTCCTTCACACCTCGGACATCCACTCACGGCTCGTCCCGTATGACTTCGCGCCGCTGAAGACGGATACGGACCTGGGCATCGTCCCCGAGGCGGGTCCCTTCGGTGGGGCCACGCGCATGGGCGCCATCCTCAAGCGCGAGCGCAAGAAGGCCGAGCGCGTGCTGCACCTGGACTCGGGCGACTGCTTCCAGGGCGCGCCCATCTTCAACCTCAACAACGGTCAGGCGGAGATGAGCTTCCTGTCCAGGATGCGCCTGGACGCCGCGGTGATCGGCAACCACGAGTTCGACGCCGGCCTGCTCAACTTCGTGGAGAAGACGCGCGACTACGCCACCTTCCCGCTGATGGCGGCCAACTACCACTGGGACAGCCCTAACGATCCCGGCAACGCGCAGGCCCTGCTCAACACCGTCCCCTACGTCATCCGCAACGTGCAGGGCCTGAAGGTGGGCATCATCGGCATGGCCAACATCTCCTCGCTCAACTCGCTGGTGGAGGGCGGCAACTCGCTGCAGGCCACCCCGCTGGAGCAGAACGAGGCGGCGCGCGCCTATGTGGAGATGCTGCGCCCGGTGGTGGACCTGGTCGTGGCGGTCAGCCACCTGGGCCTCACCGAGGACCAGGATCTCATCCGCGGCTACGAGGCCTATTACGAGTACGAGCGCGCCAAGCCGTTCCTGGAGCGCGACCATGATCGGTGGCAGCTCATGGAGTGGTCGGACCCCAGCCTGGAGGGCAACCCCAAGGCGGTGGTGAGGGTGTTCATCCCGGGCGTGTCCGGCCTGGACGCGGTGCTGGGCGGCCACCTGCACGTGGTGCTCAACCCGCCGCAGCAGCTCAGCGACCCGAGCGGCCGCAAGGTGGTGCTGGTGCACTCGGGCGCCTTCGCCAAGTACGTGGGCCGGGCGGACCTGGTGGTGAAGGTGCCCAAGGCCGAGGATCGCACGCTGGATGGCGCGGAGATCGTCAGCCATACCTACAAGGCCTTCCCGGTGGACGGGCTGTGGTGCAACGACGCCATGCGCGCTCACTACCAGGACAACTTCTGGAACGCCGGCCAGTTCATCAACGCCCCGGGCGTGCGCGAGGCCATCGCCCAGTGCCAGCAGCAGGAGGACCGAGAGACAACGGACCTGCTCCAGCCCTTCCTGCTGGGCATGGACTTCAACATGCAGCTGACGTCCATCTTCTCCTACGCGCCGCGCGACGTGGCCCGCCGCAACACCTCCACGGGTGGTGACTCGCCGCTGGGCAACGTCGCCGCGGACTCCATGCGCAAGCGCCGCGCCGTCGAGGCGGAGATGGCCCTCACCAACTCGCTGGGCATCCGCGACAACCTCTACGCGGGCGTGGTCTCCCAGGAGTCCATGTTCAACGTGTTCCCCTTCGAGAACACCATCAACCTCATGTACCTCTCGGGCATCGAGATTCAGGAGATGCTCGACTTCGTCGCCGAGCGCTCCGCCGAACGCGGCTGCGTGAGCCAGGCGCAGATCTCCGGTGCGCGCTTCACCATGGACTGCGCCCAGGTGCAGCTCAATGATCTGCGCATCCCCTGCGAGCCGGCGAACGAAGGCAAGGACTGCCCGCAGCAGGACCGTGAGGACCACGCGCCCTGGCAGTGCCTCCAGGACCAGGACGGCTCCCGCTGCTACGCGCGCCCCGCCACGGACGTGGTCATCAACGGCAGCCCCATCAACCCCAACGGCATGTACCGCGTGGCCGTCAACGACTACATCGCCAAGGGCGGCTCGGGCTTCAGCGTCCTCAAGCGAAACACCACCCGCCAGGAGACGGGTATCTCCCTGCGTGACTCGCTCATCGGCTACATGCAGGGCTTCTGCACCTGCGACGACATCAACGCGGGCCGGGAGGTCTCCAAGGCCGGCGAGCGCTGCGGCACGCTGGTGGAGGGCAAGTGGGTGGTGGACGATCAGATCATCAACTTCTGCAAGCAGGCGCAGGCGTTCGAGGACGCGCTGGCCCAGAAGCTGGGCGACTGCACCTGCGGCGATCTGCTGTCGCTGCCCGAGGATGCCTCCAGCCGCTGCGGCGTGGAGGGCCTCACGCCGGACATCATCCGCACCACGTGCAACGTGCCCCAGGGCCCATACACCGGCCGCTGCTACTGCCGCGACGCGCTGACGGGCGCCCAGGAGTGCGGCTCGGTCACCCGGCAGCTCGAAACCTTCTGCGAGAACCCCACTGAGATGCCCATCGCCAACGCCACCGAGGACAACCGCATCGGCCGGAGGGTGAAGTAATGAAGAAGCAATGGCTCCTCCTGGCCGCGACCGCGGCCTCCCTCTCCGGCTGCTTTAGCGTGGACTCGGGCACCACCCAGGGCGTGGGCTCGTTCCGCGTGCTGGTGCAGAGCATCTCCGCCGTGAGCGCCAGCGGCAGCCTCCAGCCGCTCGAAGTCGTCCCCTCCTGCATCAAGCTCTACGGCACCCGGACGGATCAGGTGCCGGCCAACCTGCGCGGCACCGCGGACTGCCGCTACGTCGTGCCCAATGGCCAGGTGGAGCTGCTGTTGGACGTCACCGCCCTGGACAAGACCGGCAAGGCGTTCGACTTCAACGGACCGGTGACCTTCAAGGTGGTGCCGGGCGACCTGTCCGACGACTACGCCTACACCTGGATGACGCTCGCCCGCGGCCGCGGCAACGGCAAGGTGCGGGCCGAGCACGTCTACGGCGAAGTGCGCGTCTGGGCCGTGGATGAGCCCGTCGAGCTCCACTACACCGATGCAGGCGTGGCGGGCACTCCCCCGCCCGAGCCCGACGGTGGCCGCTCCTACGCCGCCGGCTCCTCCGAGCCATTGTTCTTCCAGGATCCGACGCTCTCCGCCGTCCAGTCGCCGCAGGGCTACGACAACCGCTCCTCGCCCTTCGTGGGACAGTTCGTCACCATCGGCCGCGCCCCCGAGTCCGGCTCGGTGCTGTACCAGAACTGCCCGGACCTGGATCTGAACGGCGACGGCCAGCCGGATCCCCAGCCGGCCAAGCCCGTCACGCTGCTGGTGACGGGGACGGATCCCTCGGGCTTCTTCGTCACCGACATCACCGCCTGCCCCGTGCGCGAGGACACCAGCTCCGCCGCGCAGGTGCGCGCCCCCGAGCCCAGCGGCTTCCTGCCCGGCTCGTTCGGCTCCATGTTCGTCTACAACTACAGCTTCCCCGAGGGCCTGGACCCGGGAGATCTGCTGTGGACGCTCTCCGGCTCCATCCAGGAGTTCACCTCCACCACGCAGCTCACCTTCCCCTCGTGGACGGTGCGTGAGCGCGTGCGCGAGCTGCCGCCGGAGCAGTGGAACAAGTACCTGGATCTCAACCCGCCGGTGGAGATCAGCCTGCGCCACTGCGGCCTGGACAACACGATGGCGCCCTTCGTCACCGACACCACGTGCGGTCATAACCGGCGCAACATGAAGATGGAGAGCCTGGAGTCGGGCCTGGTGAAGCTGCGCCGCGTGCGCTTCCCGCAGACCTTCAAGAACTGCGACTTCAACGGCGACGGCTCGGTGCCCTTCTTCTGCGAGACGACGGTCAACGGCGAGTGGGTGTGGGCTGGCTGCGCCTTCCCTGCCCCCGCGGTGGATCCAGACCTCGAGGAGCGCACCTGCAACATCCAGTGCACCAACGGCGCCGGCCCGTACCTGAACACCGTCTGCACGGAGAAGGCCCAGTTCACCAACTTCGGCCAGTTCGTGGTGGAGCTGCCTGGACCCGGTCCGCGCGAGGCCGGCCTGGATGACACGCTGATCAACCGCCGGCAGGAAGTGCTCCTGTCCGACACCAGCTCGAAGAAGCTCTCCTCGGGCTACGAGGCGGGTGTCGCGGCGAGCATCTGGTGCGACGTGGACACCTACCTGCGCGTGGGCGATGCCAACGTCACCGCCGACAACACGGCCGAGCTGCTGCCGGCCAAGACGCGCAAGGACGTCATCTTCAACGCGGGCGAGGGCATGGTGGCCTTCCTGGCCGCGCAGTCGGTGGCGGTGACCCCGGCGCCGCGCTGCACCGTGGCGCGCAACACCCATACGCGCGTGCTCCTCATGACGAAGGACGCCGTGCCGGAGCTGAAGGTGGACTGCGACGAGAGCAGCACCGACGCGGAAGCGGCCAGGCAGTGCCGCTACCTGCGCGGAGCCACCTATGACGTGGTGGGCCACCTGCGCCACGTGCAGGCCGCTCGGCCTCGCTGGATGGTGCTGCCGCGCGACCAGGACGATCTCTGCTGCTACCCGGGCCCTGGCCTGGAGTGCCCGAAGCCGATCCAGCCTTGTAAGTGAAGTCGTTGTCTTGAACGAAGTGAGCGCCCCATTCCCAGGGGCGCTGGGAGGAGCGGCGATCCCCCGCCGCGCCTGGAGGGAATTTGAGAACGCTGCGCACGCTGGCCCTTACCGGGCTGATGACCCTTTCCGCGCCCGCTTGGGCCGGAGACTTCGTCGATACCCGCCTGTCGTTTGCCTTCGCGGATGACAACGTCTTTGCCGATGCGGGAGAGACGACGCCCAACAGCCCCTCGGCCCGGTTCGGCGGCGGAATCCAGAACACCCAGTTCTACGACAACTTCAACACCCGCTTCTCCGGCTTCGAGACGCTGTCCAACATCGTCCTCTACAAGCGGATGCCGGCCTTCTTCGAGGGCCTCACCACCGAGGCGGCCCTCACGGTGCTGATGCTGGAGCGGCCCTCGGGTGGTATCGACCTGCGGGACAACTCCAGCTACATCCGCCTGCACTACCGCCCCCAGGGCTGGGGTGAGAACGAGGGGCTGTCGCTCACTGGCTTCCCGGTGTCTGCGGACCGCTTCCGGTTGGGCTACGCCTACCGCATCTCCTGGGGCGGCAGCAGCGTCTTCACCACCCGCGCCGCCGCGGCGGGCGTGCCGGGCGCCCGGCTGCAGCTCACGCGCGACCGTTGGTACGCGTACGCGGGCGCCAAGACGGCGCTGGTGCTCAATGATCTGATCAAGGAGCAGGAGTCGCTCTACGGCTTCATGGCGGGCGCCGGCTGGGACATCCTCGAGACGCTGCGCGTCGAGGCCGGCGGCGGCTACTTCCAGAAGGGCATCGTCCCGGGTCTGGCCGCGCTGGGCGTGGAGGCGCCGGTGAACTCGGCGGGTGTGTCCGCGCAGGCCGTCTACCACGTGGGCGCGCCGGTGGGCACGAGCATCGACTTCCGGCTGTACCGGAACGATCCGGAGGTCTACCAGCGCTTCTTCGCCCCGGAGCAGTACCCGGGCGGCCTGTCCTATACGGTGTCGCTTGAGGGCAGCTACCTGGTGCAGACGCTGTCGGATCCGGACGTGTTCGGCCGCACGGTGCCGCAGGAGGCCCGGGCGGTGGCGCTGCAGGCGCGCGCCAAGTGGAACTACTGGCGCTTCCACGTGCTGGGCCTGTTCCGCGACCTGTCCTTCATCCAGTTCGACGTGCCCGGCCTGCCGCCCTTCAACGACTTCCCGGACGGCACCGTGGTGAAGCCGGAGATGTTCGTCGCCGCGGGCGCCGACTACCACATCCCCGCGCTGCACTTCACCCCGGGCTTCATCATCGGCGTGCAGCAGCCGGCGTCGTTCCGCAGCCCGGATCCGCTCTTCGGTGGCAACAACCCTCCGCCGGGGCTCACGGGCACGCGCACCGTGGTGGTGCGTGACGTCAACGTGCTGAGCATCCTCCCCACCACGTGCGGCAGCAACAACGCCGTCTGCCTCGCGGAGCCCATCATCTCCGCCAAGGGCACCTTCCGGTGGGATCTCTCCGAGATCGTCTCCGCCGTGGGCGAGATCTATTACACCTACGATCGCAACCGGACGACGTTCCGGGATGACGTCTTCGGTGTCGCGCAGCCCAGCTTCGAGGACCCGCACGCCCTGGGGTTCAACATGCTGCTGCAGGCGCGCTTCTAGTCCTCGCTCAAAGCCGCTCGCAGTCGCGGCGTCATGAAGTCGAGGAAGGCCCGAACGCGCCGTGGTGCGCGTTCGCGGCCGAGGTAGAGCGCGTGGACCTCTTCACTGTCCACGATGGCATCATCCAACACGGTGACGAGTCGGCCGGCCTTCAGGTCCTCGCGCACGTGGAACTCTCCGAGTCGCGCGAGCCCCAGGCCCAGCACCGCCAGGTGGCGCACCGTCTCACCGTTATTGGCGACGATCGAGCCGTGCACTTCCCGATCGATCAACCGGCCGCCGCTGCGCAGAGGCCAGACGGCCGCCGCGCGCCGGAAGTTGAAGCCCAGGCAGTTGTGGTGCTCCAGGTCCGCCACACGCCGGGGAGTGCCCCGCTCGGCGAGGTACGCCGGTGAGGCGACGATTCGGCGCCGCACTTCGCCCAGACGGATCGCCAGGAGACCGGAGTCCGCCAGCTTGCCGATTCGAAAGGCGACGTCGGCCTGGGCCGCATAGAGGTCCACGACCTCGTCGGTCACGGTCAGATCCAGGCGAATGCCCGGATAGGCACGAGTGAAGGCCGGGAGCTGCTGCACCAGGCAGTGCCGCCCGAAGGGCACCGAGACATTCACCCGGATCAGCCCGGTCAGCGCGTGGGCGCCACCCACGACCTCGGCCTCGAGCGCATCGAGGTCACCGAGAATGGACTCGGCACGCTCGCGGTAGAGCTCGCCTTCGGCGGTGAGCCGCAGCCGCCGGGTCGAGCGCTCGATCAGCCGCACGCCGAGCCGGCTTTCGATGCGGCTGATCAGCTTGGCGGTCGAAGACGGCGTCATGCCCACCGCACGGCCGGCACCGCTGAAGCTGCCCGCCTTCGCCACCTTCAGGAAGACCTGCATCTCCCAGGCTCGCTGATCGCTCATGAGGCCCACCCTGTCATTCCAGGACAAGGTGATATGGCCTCGAAGCCTGTTCCGCCAGGAGAGAGGAGCGTTTACCCAAGGGAGGTCTCGCAGCCCTGAATTCACAAGGAGAAGCTCGATGGATCTGCAGCTGAATGGAAAGAAGGCCCTCGTCACCGGCTCGACCGCCGGCATTGGCCTGGAGATTGCCCGGCGCCTGGCCACCGAAGGCGCGGACGTCATCATCTGCGGCCGCAGCCAGGCCAAACTGGACGAGGCGGTCGCTCAGCTGCGCGCCTCGGGCGGCGGAAAGGTCCGTGGCGTACTGGCCGATCCGGCCACCGCCGAGGGTGCGAAAACCCTCCTGGAGGTGGCGCCCGACCTCGACATCCTGGTCAACAACCTCGGCATCTACGAGGCCAAGGACTTCGTCGATATCTCCGACGAGGCCTGGCGGAAGCTCTTCGAGGTGAACGTCCTCAGCGGCGCACGCCTGGCGCGCCAGTACTTTCCGGGCATGCTCGAGCGCAACTGGGGGCGAATCATCTTCATCGCCAGTGAGGCTGGCATCAGGGTGCCCTCGGACATGATCCACTACGCCGTGACCAAGACCGCCCAGTTGACGATCTCGCGAGGTCTGGCCGAGTTGACCAAGGGCACGCGGGTCACGGTCAACTCCGTCCTGCCCGGCCCGACCCGCTCGGAGGGCATCGTCGACTTCCTCAAGAGCGTTGCCAGCGCTCCCCATGCGCCAGCGGCGGAGATCGAAGCGGAGTTCTTCCGCAAAGACCGCGCCACCTCGCTGCTCCAGCGGATGATCGAGCCGGAGGAGATCGCCAACCTCGTGGCCTATGTGGCGAGCCCCCTCTCGGCAGCCACGAACGGCGCGGCCCTGCGCGTCGAGGGTGGACTCATCTCGACCATCACCTGAGCCCTGGCCCCAGGTGGGTCCGCCCTCCGCCCGGAAGGGTTTCCTCTCCGCCTCCATCTTTTCTCAACGTTTCGTCCATACGGTGGCCGCGCTGGGAGACGTCATCTCCCGAGGAGCCCTCCATGCGCCCCACCGTATGCCCCCCTACGGCCCCCCCTCCCCGCCGCGCCACCTCCTGGCTCTCCGGGATGCTGTGTGCCCTCGCGCTCTCCGCCTGCACAGAGGAAAAGCCACGTGAGCCCTCACCTGCCCTTCCGAACGTGTGCGCGGAGACCAGCGCCCAACGGGAGGTGACCTGGTTCCGAGACGTGAAGCCGGTGATCGACACGAAGTGCGCTGGGTGCCACCAGGACGGAGGCATCGCTCCGTTCCCGCTGACGACCACCGAGCAGGTCCAGGGCATGAAGAACGCCATCCTCCACTCGGTCTGCGAGCGCAGCATGCCCCCCTGGCCGGCCCACCGGGATTGCAACCAGTACAACCATGACCGCTCGCTCTCGGATGAGCAGATCGCGCTCATCCGCGACTGGGTGCGTGCGGGCGCTCCCCTGGGCAACGAGAGCGACGCCCCCGCGGAGACGCCCCCAGCCAGCGCCCAGCTCTCGCGAGTGGACCTCGAGCTGGCCATGAGCGAGCCCTACACGCCCCAGGTCCATCCGGACGAGTACCGCTGCTTCATGCTCGACTGGCCCGAGACCGAGGAGAAGTTCATCACCGGAATCGGCGTGCGCCCGGGCAAGACGGACATCGTGCACCATGTGCTCCTCGCCGCCGTGCCCCCGGAGAACCTGAGCGCCTACCTCCAGGCGGACGAGGCCGATCCGGGTCCTGGCTTCTCATGCCCCGGAGGCCCCAACCCCCCGAATGGCCCGCTGGACAGCCGTGGCGTGATGATCGGCGGCTGGGTCCCCGGTGGCGAGGGACGGGACCTGCCCGCCGGCACGGGCATCCGCATTCAGCCGGGCTCCAAGCTGGTGATGCAGCTTCACTACAACACCTCGTCCGCCCCACCCGCGCCGGACCTGTCGAGGCTGCTGCTGAAGCTGGATGGCTCCGTCGAGCACGAGGCCTTCTTCTTCCCCTTCACCAATCCGGAGTGGGTCCGGGACAGAAAGATGCCCATTCCCAAGGGTGAGAGCGACGCCTTCCATATCTGGAGATACAACGCGCTCGATTTCGCCTCGCGCGTGAGCAAGAAGCAGATCCGCGACACCGCGCCCATCAGCGTCTACGGGGCGCAGCTGCACATGCACCAGCGAGGGACGCGGACGGCGCTCACCGTCGAGAAGGGGGACAAGGAGAAGGCGTGCCTGCTGGAGATTCCCGAGTGGAACTTCCACTGGCAGGGGGTGAACTTCCTCCAGCAGCCGGTGCGCATCTCGCCCGGAGATGACCTGCGCATCGAGTGCCACTGGAACAACGCGGGCTTCACGCCCCACCATGGTGCACCGCTGCCGGCCGTGTCCGACCTGAACTGGGGCGAGGGCACCAACGACGAGATGTGCGTCGCGTTCCTGTACGTCACCCAAGAGTGACCGGGTCTGGCGGGCCACCCCACCTTCCGTTCGGAGGGAGGGGGGGCAGGCGGACGGGCCTCTAGATCGTGCGCCGTAACAAGCCGGTGCCTGCCCCTCCACCATGATGTGATGGGGGAATAGATGGCACGTACGGGATTGGACGATACGCCGCTGATGAACCTTCCTCCTCCGGTGATCGAAGTCCAGCGACGCCCACCGGAGGCGATTCCCGTGACGGGTGTCCTCCAAGCAGGTTCAGCCCGAGTGGACCTGACGCCCGGCTTCCTGTCCTCCCTGGCAGGCTGGGGCCCTACCCTGGCGACGTCGAGACGCACACGCGCCGCCTGGGGCCGGCTCTTCGCACGGGTGCTCGTGCTGGATGATGGCCAGGGCGAGCGGGTGGCACTCATCGCGGCGGACCTCCACGCCGCCACGCGCTACGTCACCGAGCGGCTGGCGGAGCACACCGCGGCGCTGGGCCTGCACGTCGGCCGCCTCTTCCTCGCGGGTACGCACACCCATAGCGGACCGGGGAACTTCTACGCCAACACGTACTACGACACGTTCGCGCAGACCGAACCGCTCCTGAAGGAGCAGGGCCTGGACCCGGTCATGGTGGACTACCTGGTGGAGCGGCTCGGGCTGGGCGTACGCGAGGCCTGCGCGCGCTTGCGCCCGGCACGTGTCGGTCACGGAGTGGCCCGCCTCTGGAGGTACTCGCGCAACCGGAGCCTCGGCGCCCTGCGCGAGAACTTCCCGGGCCTGGACGACTCAGCCCTCCGCCAACGAGTGTCCGCGCTGGGCTTCCCCTCGGGCACGCTCGCCGTCTCCCCCCCGGACCTGCCGCTCGATCAGGTCTGCGTGGATCCGCGCATCCAGGTCCTCTGGGCCGAGGAGGCTGACGCGCCCCACCGGCCCATCGGGGCCTTCGGCACCTTCGGAGCCCATGCGTCACTGCTCGCCAAGGAGCACCCCATGTGCTCACCGGATTTCTTCGGGGTGGCCACGCGTCACGCGGAGCACCTGCTGCGCGGCGCGGCGGGAGAACCCGGACCGGTGGTGGCGCTCGCCGCTGGTGCCATCGGAGACTCCGACGCAGCGCGGCCCGGCATGACGCTCGAGGCGCTGAAGAAGGCGCGCGAGGACCGGACGCAGAACCTGTCGTTGATGGAGGAGGTGGGCCGAGCCGTGGGCGCCCAGCTCGCCAAGGCCTGCGAGGACGCGCGCACCCAGGTGAAAGCCTCGCTGCGCATCACCGCCCTCTTCGACGAGCCCACGATTCGCGATGCGACGTTGAAGGATGGCAGGCGCCTGCCCACCGCGGCCCTGGTTGGCGCGCCGACGCTCCGGGGCTCGGAGATGGGCGGGGGCGTGACCTTCTTCAAGGAGGGAGAGCGGCTGGAGGGCCTGCCGGACACGGATCCGCAGTGGCCGAAAGCGCCTCCGCGCGCACTGGAGCGGCTGATCCGCGAGTCCCTCAAGTACCAACCGCACACCCTGCCCCTGCGGCTGTTGAAGGTGGGGGACCTGTGGCTGATGGGGTGCCCCGGAGAACCCACCTCCTGGCTGGCACATGAGCTGACCCAGACGATGCTCGCGCGGGGCGCTCGGGAGGTCATGGTCGCGGGCGTATGCGGAGACTATGCCGGCTACCTCACCACCGAGCGCGAGTACAAGGCGCAGCACTACGAGGGCTCGAGCACCCTCTGGGGGCGGAACACGGAGCCCTGGCTCCTCGAGCGCTTCGACGCACTCGCGCTGAGCGCCACCACCGCCATCCCATCGGGCGCGGCCCGCTTCACGATAAAACCCGGTAAGCACCAGGCCCTCACGCAGCCGCAGCCCCCCACTTCCGAGTTCACTCCGTCCTGGCCTCGGCCGCCGGAGCTCGCAGCCCCCCGGATCAGCAATGGGCGGCTGGTGCTCGCGGGCCGGTGGTTCGCCTGGGCTCCGCAGGAACGGGGCGAGCTGGGATGGGGCGCGTGGCTCCGGCTCGAAGACGCGGACAGCGGCGAGCAGTTGCACAGCGCGAACCGTCCCCTCGATGACCAGCACCACACCTTCCTGCTGGAGTTCATCGAGTCGGCCGGCGTCTTGGAGTGGCGGTGGATGGTCGTCCTCGACGACTGGGAGCATCTGCGGGGCCGGAAGATCCGCTTCCGGACCCAGGGGCCCAGGGGAGTGAGCGTACGGCCACCTCCCGGCGCGCGGTGGCCCGAAGCGAACCTCCTCTTGAACATGGCCGCCTGAGTCCGCGGGGTGGCGTTCACGTCCGTGAGCAGTCGATGCGGCCACGTGTTACAGACGACGCGTATGGATAGCGATCAGCTGTTGTCGTCCTTCGTGAAGGTGCTCGTGTCGGATCCCGAGCGCTCGGCCAGGTTCTACGAGGCGCTCGGATTCAAGCGGACGCAGGCGGCTCCGCCCTTCATCCACCTGCGGTGGGACAGCCAGGCAGAGGTGTACCTGGTCTCTCAGCCCCCCGTGGTGAAGCTGGAGGGCCAACGAGGGCTGGGCGTGCTGCTGGGCTTCCGCGTGGGCGCCATCGGACTGGAGGAGCTGGCCTCGAAGGCACGGGAGCAAGGGGCGCACGTCGAGGGGCCCACCCGTCAGCCGTGGTTCACGCGGGAGATCATCATCACGGATCCCGACGGCTACCGGCTCAACTTCATCGAGCCCGCGTAGCACCTGGACGCACTCCGCTCCCCAGCCAGGACCGGGGAGCGGAAGCCATCCTCACCACGAACTACACGCCCGCGAACTGCACGCCCTCGAAGACGAGGGTGGGCGTGCGCATCGAGCTGTTCACGTAGGGATCGTTCCCCACGGCGACGAGCTGCTTCCACAGGTCCATCTGGTTGCCGGAGATGTTCATCTCGCCAATGGGCTCGGCGAGCTTCCCACCGCGCACGCGGAAGCCCTGGACACCGAGGGAGAAGTCCCCTGTGACTCCGTTCGAGTTGCCGCCGAGGAAACTCGTGACGAGGATGCCTTCCTTGAGGTCCGCCAGGAGGCCCTCCTGCCCCTTGCTCCCGAGCTTCCAGGAGAGGTTCGAGGTACTGCCCGTCGTCGGGCGCGCCTTGAGCTTGCGGCCGTAGTAGGTGTCGATGAAGTAGGAGCGAAGCACGCCCGCCTCGAACAGCGGCAGCGGCCGGGCGGTGATGCCCTCGCCGTCGAAGAGGCGCGAGCCAAGGCCCCGCTTCACGTGCGGCTCATCGGTGAGCACGAGCAGGCCGCTCCCCACCTTCTGGCCGAGCTTCCCGTCGAGGAAGGAGCGCTTCTGCTGGATGGCTCCGCCCGACATGGGCCCGAGGAGCATCGACACGAGCCGGCCCGCGGCCCGGTTGTCCACGGCCATGGTGATCACCGCGGACGCCCCCTTCGTCGAGCCGATGCGTCCCAGGGATCGCTCCGCGGCACGGCGACCCAGAGCGGCCGCTTCGGGCAGGTTTTCGAAGAAGCGCGCCAGGGCGTAGTCGCCCTCCTCCGGCCTACGCCCATCCGGATCCTGCGCGCTCACCTCCGCGGAGGCGACGAACTGCGTCCCTCGCAGCCCGCCCTCGAAGCCGTTCGAGCTGACCCGGAACGTCTCCCGGAGCGTATCCCCGAAGGCGGTGGTGACGGACAGGATGGCGCTCTTGGTATCCGCCGCCCGCGCTCCTGCCTCGAGCTCCCGGACGAAGCGCTGACGCTCATCGGCGGTGAGCGTCGCCTGGCGCGGGTCCTCGATGGACAGGTCCACCAGGGTCCGGCCCTGGTACAGCTCGGGCTCTGGCAGCCGGCGGTGCTCGTCACGCGCCAGGACTCGGGTCATCGCCACCGAGTCAGTGATGAAGCGCTCCAGGGCCTCCGGACGCAGGTCGCTGGTGGAGACCGCGGAGTAGCGCCCGTCGACGTAGAGCTGCAGCGAGAGGCCGCGCGTCGTGGCCTCGGAGACCTTGTCCAGCCGACCATCGCGCCACTGCGTCTCCACATCGCGCGTACGGATCGCCGTGGCCGCTGCCTCGGAGGCCCCCTTCTGACGCGCCAGGTCGACCGCCTGCCGCGCGACCTCTGCCAGATTCGTGGTGTTCGTCGTGCTCATGCTGGCCTCCCCTACGCGTTGCGTCCGCCCACCGTGATGGATGCGACCCGGACCGTGGGAATGCCCTGGGACACCGGCACCCCCTGACCATCCTTGCCGCACGTCCAGCCGCCCTCGTCGATGACGAGATCGTCTGCCACCATGTCCACCTTCTCGAGCACCTTGGGCCCGTTGCCGATGATGTTCACGTCCTTGATGGGCCGAGTGAGCTTGCCGTCCTCGATGAGGTAGCCGTTCTTCACGTAGAAGGTGAAGTCGCCCGCGCCGATGTTCACCTGCCCATTGCTGAAGTTGGAGCAGTAGATGCCCTTCTTCACCGAGGCGATGATCTCATCGTGCTTGTGCGGGCCCGGGAGCATGTACGTCGAGCGCATGCGCGGCAGCGGCGCGAACCGGTAGCTCTCGCGCCGGCCATTGCCCGTGGGCTTCACCTTGTAGTGCTTCGCGGAGATGGAGTCGTGCAGGTACGTGGTGAGGACGCCGTTCTCCACGAGCATCGTCTTGCCGGGCTCATTGCCCTCGTCATCCACGTTGATGGCGCCGCGCGCGTACTCGTTCGTGCCGTCGTCGACGATGTTCACGAAGGGGTGGGCAATCGGCTTGTTGAGCTTGTCCGCGTAGATGGACGTGCCCTTGCGGTTGAAGTCGGCCTCCATGCCGTGGCCAATCGCCTCGTGCAGGAGGATGCCGGACGAGCCCGCCGCGAGCACCACTGGCATCTCGCCCGCGGGCGGCTGCACGGCCTCGAAGAGGATGGTGGTGCGGCTCACCGCCTCGCGCACCACGCGCTCCAGCCGGTCGGGCGAGTAGAAGTCCAGCCCCGCGCGGCCGGCGACACCGTAGGTGTTCTGCTCGCGCTTGCCGTTCTGCTCGGCCACGCACGACATGTAAAGGGTCGTCATCGGCTGAATGTCCTCGACGAGCCGCCCGTTGCTGTCGGCCACGAGGACAGCGCCGTGCTCATCAGAGAACGAGAGCGACACCTTGGAGATGCGCGGGTCCGCCTTGAAGGCGTTCGCGTTCAGCCCCTCGAGGATGGGGAGCTTCTGCTCGGGGCGGACGGCATCCCAGCCCAGCTTGAGCACGTAGCGCTGCGGAATCTCCTTGTAGATGTGGAGGCGCTGGGGGCCGGGCCGAGAAGGACCATCGGCAATGGCGGCGGCGGTGCGAGCGGCGCTGCGCATCGCGTCCAGCGTGAGCTCCTCGGTATAGGCATAGCCCGTCTGGTCGCCCTTGACGACGCGCACGCCGACGCCGAGCTCCACGGTGGTGAACGCCTTGTTCACCGCGCCGTCCTCGAGCGCCATGGAGGTGGACACCCGGTGCTGGAAGAAGAGGTCGCTGTAGTCCCCGCCCCGCGACAGGGCGGCGGCCAGCGTCTCGCGGATGAGGGTCTCGTCTACGCCGAAGCGGGCGAAGTACCCGATGGACTGGGACGGTCCATCCGAGCCACCTCCGGGCCCACCCTGGCCCGCCCTCTGCGTCGTCGCACAGCCAGACAACAGCTCGCCCGCTCCCGCCATCGCCAGTGCTGTCGTGCCGTAGCCAACGAAGTCACGTCGCGTCATTCCGGTCTTGCCTCCCGCCATGGCTCTCCCTCCTTCAGTGAAGGTCACCGCGCATCCAGAGCGTAACCCCACGGCCATGCCAGTATTCCGGAAATCCCCCGTCCCCCGCCTTCCGTGGGCTACAAAACAAAGAACGGGCCGGGCAACGGGTTGTCGCGCCGGCCCTTCCGGGGCCGCTCAGGCCACGGACGTCATGCGCACCACCTCGTCGAAAGAGGTGAGGCCCATGGCCAGTTTGCGCACCGCCGCCTCGCGCAGGGTGCGCGTTCCACCCCGGCGCGCCGCCTCCACCAGCTGCTGATGGTTGCCGCCGCGGGAGATCTGCTCGCGCAGTTCGTTGTTCATGTTGACAATCTCGAACGCGCCCGTACGGCCCCAGTAGCCGGTGCCGCGGCAGCGCGGGCACCCGACGCCCTTGACGATGTTCACCCCGCCCGGCAGCAACGGAATGGGCGCGCCCAGCAGGGTCAGCTCGTCCGGAGTGAGAGTCGTGGGCTGCGGGCAATGCGGGCATACGCGCCGCAACAGACGCTGGGCCATCATGCCGATGAGGCTCTGCGCCAGCAGGAAGGGCGGCACACCCAGGTCCTTCAAGCGCGCGACTGCGCCGATGGCGTCGTTGGTGTGCAGCGTGGAGAGCACCAGGTGGCCCGTGAGCGCGGCCTGGACGGCGTTCTCCGCCGTCTCCGCGTCACGGATTTCGCCCACCATGATGACGTCCGGGTCCTGGCGCAAGATGCTGCGCAGCGCATTGGCGAAGTCCAGCCCCACCTTGGGCTGCACCTGCACCTGGTTGAAGCCGTCCCACACCATTTCGATGGGGTCTTCAATGGTGGTGACGTTCACGTCCTGGCCGGCCACCGCCTTGAGCGCCGAGTAGAGCGTGGTCGTCTTGCCGCTGCCCGTCGGGCCCGTCACGAGGATGATGCCGTGGGGCTGGTCGATCCACGACTCGAAGACGCGCTTCTCCTCCGGATCGAAACCGAGCTGGGCGATGTCCTGCACCAGCGTCTCCGGATCGAACACACGGATGACCACCTTCTCGCCGAAGGCGGTGGGCAGCGTGGAGACGCGGAGCTCCACCTCGCGGCCATCGCGCTCGGTCTTGATGCGGCCGTCCTGGGGCTTGCGCTTCTCGGAGATGTCGATGCGCGCGAGCGTCTTCACGCGCGAGACGATGGGCGGGTGCACGCCCGCGGGCAGCGTGTAGACGGGGTGCAGCACGCCGTCGATGCGCAGGCGCACCAGCGAGGTGGTGCGCTTGGGCTCGATGTGGATATCCGAGGCGCGGTTGTCGAAGGCGTAGCGCAGCATGTAGTCCACGGCCTGGACCACGGGCTGATCCGCCGCGTCCAGCTCCTGACGACCGCTGAGCTTGACGAGCTGCTCGAAGTTGCTGATCTGCGGCGAGTTCTGCGGGCTGGAGCTGAAGTCATCCGCGGCGCGCACCAGCGTGTTCTTGAAGCCGTAGATGTCCGCGATGGCCTTGAGGATGTCCGCCTTCGAGGCGAACACCGGCTCGACGGGCATGCCGGTGATCACATGGATGCTCTCGAAGAGTTCCTTGTCGAAGGGATTGGCCACCGCGACCAGCAGCCGGCCATCCGCGGCCTTCTCCAGCGGCAGCAGCACGTGCTTATGCGCGAAGGGACGGGAGATGGCGCGGGTGGCCATCGCCATGTCCAGCTTGAGCGGATCGATCTTCTTGTAGGCCAGGCCCGCGGCCCGGGCGACGATCTCCGTGACCCGGTCCTCGTCGAGCGAGCCGCGGCCATCCGCCAGGGGCACCTGGAAGGCGGCGACGATCTCCACCGGGGAGACGTCATAGCGAGCGGCGTCCGTGCCGACGATGCCCTTGTTCTTGAGGACCCGGGCGCGAGCGGCGGCCTCGCGGGTGGCGATGTTCTGCGCCTGGTCGGCGGTGAGCACCCGCTGCGAGACGAGCGCCTGGAGAACGAAGGAGAGGCTGAAGTCGGTCTTGCTGCGGGAGGGAGGAGCAGCAGGCGGGGTCACGGGCGCTGACAACGGCGTCTCCTTGCGGCCACGGGGTACGAAATGGGGACGCCGGGACATCCCAGCGCGTTCAGGGCAGAAGCCGGCCCCCCGGCGACAGTCTACCCGCGAATGGCCCGGATGGTGGCCTCGACGAGCGCCTCGGGGGTAGGCCGCTCGGCTACCGAGGCCACCGGCAGACCCAGGTGCGTCAGTGCCGACGCAGTGGTGGGACCAATGGCCACCAGTCGGGCCGTGCCCAGCCGCTCACGCCCCACCGCCTCCAGGAACGCCTCCGCGGTGCGCGGCGAGGCGAACAGGGCCACGTCCGGCGGGGAGGACTCGAGCAGCGCCTGGGCCTCGGGCGGCAGCGACGCGGGCCGAGAGCGGTACGCCGTCACCCGCGTCACCCGGGCGCCATGCTCGCTCAGGGAATCCTCCAGCTCGCGCCTCCCCTCCTCCGCGGCGGGCAGCAACACCTCGTCCTCCGGCTCCAGCCCGGGGCGCATCACCTCGTAGAGCGCGGCGCCCGTTCCCTCGGGGGACTCGACGGCCACGGTCAGTCCGTAGCCGTCCACGGTGCGCGCGGTGCGCGGCCCCACCACGGCGAGGCGCACCCGAGACAGCAGCTCCACCGTGCCCGCCTCGCGCAGCGCCTCCATCAGCGCATCCACCGCCGAGGGGCTCGCGAACACCACCCACTTGTAGCGCTGGATGGACTCCGCGGCCGCCACCAGCGGGCGTGGATCCTCCGGAGGTAGTAGCTCCAGCAGCGGCACATGCAGCACTTCGGCGCCCTCGTCCTCCAGGAGGAAGCACAGCTCCTCCGAGCGTTCACGGGGGCGCGTCACCAGGACACGGATGCCTTCGAGTCGCTTTTGCACGGGCGCGCACTCTAGGGCAATTGGGCCCGCATCACAGGTCCTCTTCGCGTCCCGTTTTGGAGACGGGTCCGCGCCTGCTCACAAGTAGCTCAGCCAGGGGCTACGGGTCCGGGCTTTGAGACGCATGAACCAGCGGCAGGCGAACCACAGCGGAAGCGAAACGAGCGCGGCCAAGGCCCAGAGCCAGGGAACGCTCGGCACACTGAAGAGCGCTCCCTGATTGGGTCCGAACAAGGCGAGCGCCACGCTGTTGAGTCCGTGCAGTAGATAGAGATGGAGCAGATAGAAGAACAAGGGGGCCGCACCAAAGGTGGAGAGGAGCGCCAGGAGCCTCGACGGCACATGGTCCAGCGCCGCGAGCAGCAGCGCCCCTCCCCCCATCGTCAGCAGGAGGAAATCCAGCGACGGGGGGTACTTGGTCAGGTTCAGGAAGGAGAGCAGGGAGAGGAGTGGCGTCGCACCGCTCGTCCATGGGACAGGCTCGCCATACCCATTGGCCAGCCGCAGCAGGATGAACAGCGCCAGCGCCGCGAGCCCCAGTGCGTACAGCCTGAGCCGGCGAACCGTCGGGTTCACCTGTCCGGCGAACCAGGGGCCAATGCCATAGCCGAGCGCGATCACGCCGATCCACGGCAGCAGAGGATAGGACGTGCGTGCGCGGGCTCCCCAGGGCAGCGCGATGAAGTCGCGCTTGTGGAGGATCGCCCAGAGGGTGGCTCCGGGCGTCCCGGGCTCGAAACGGACGGAATCGAGCAGGTTGTGTCCGAAGACGATGGCCAGGCCCAGCACCACCAGCGCCGGCCTCGGCAGCCATAAGAGCCCGGCCAGCGCGATCATCGACAGTCCGATGGCCCAGATGACCTGGAGGAAATAGGTGGACGGGACGAGCGCGAACGTCCAGGCGAAGTTGACCAGCGTCAGCTCCAGCAGGACGAGGAACAACCCGCGCTTGAGCAGAAACTCGGCGGTGGCGCGCCTTCCACCCCGGCGCTGACCATGCAGCCAGGCCGAGAGCCCGGTCAGCGCGACGAACACGGGCGCGCACAGGTGCGCGAGGAGCCGGGTGAAGAAGAGGCCAGGCGGCGTGGTCGCCACGTCGACCGGATCGCTGACCTGCGCGTGCATGTAGAAGAACTCGCGCGCGTGATCGACGAGCATGAGCAGCATGACGAAGCCCCGCAGGGCGTCGATGGTGGCGATCCGTCCCACGGCCACGCGCATTCCCGGCAACTCGCCGCTGCCTGGCACCGTCTCCACCTGCCGCTTCGCTGTCGCTCCCGTTGGCACTCCTCGTCCCTTCGGCATGAGTTACAGCAGCCCTACACTTGCAACGTAGTTGCGTCAATCGACGACGCTCTCACACCTGCCCTCCAGGCGAGCCAGCCGTTCCGTGGGAATTCCAGCCCCCCAAAGCGCCTTGACAAATAAAGTTGTCAAGGATGGGATAGGGCCATGCTCGACGTGGAAGTCATCGAGGATCCAGTGACGGCGGCGGTGGCGCTCGAGCCCGTCAAGAGCCTGCTGCTCGCGGAACTGGCAACGCCCGCCTCCGCCGCGACGCTCGCCGCACGGATCGGAATGGCCCGGCAGAAGGTGAACTACCACCTGCGTGCGCTCGAGGAGCACAAGCTGGTCCGCCAGGCCGAAGCGCGGCAGTGGGGTGGTCTGACGGAGCGGCTGCTCGTGGCGACCGCCACGTCCTACGTCGTCTCCCCGAGCGCGCTAGGCCCTGTCTCCACGGATCCGGGCCGCACCGCGGACCGGCTGTCCGCGAGCTACCTCATCGCACTGGGTGCACGCATCGTGCGCGAGGTCGGCGAGCTCTGGCGCCGTGCAAGGGAGGCCGACAAGGCCCTGGCCACCTTGGCGGTCGATACCGAGATCCGGTTCCGCTCTCCCACGGAGCGCGCGGCCTTCACTCGCGAGCTGTCTCACGCCATCACGGCGCTGGCCGCGAAGTACCACGATGGCTCGGCGCCTGGTGGGCGCGCCCATCGCCTGGTGCTCGTCTCCCACCCCCTCCCCCAGCAGTCCCCAGGAAAGGATCCCTCATGCCCGTGAAGAAGGACACAGCGTCTCCTCGGAGCCCAAGGCCAAGGCGTGGGATGCCCTCACCCGCCCACTCGGCCTCGCGGGCAGCGCCGTTGGCGACCGGGTGAGCACCCCCGCCGACGCGCCGCCCCTGACCGGCCGCGTGGAGTGGGCCGGTCAGGCCAAATGGCCCGAGGAGCTGCTCGTCCTGCTCGACGGGCCGGCCCCTGGTTTCGTCCACCTGGGCGCCCATCCCATGGGCGGCCAGGTCTTCCTGAGCCTCCGCTTCTTCTTGTTCGGCGACCAGGCCCCCGCAGCTGTCGCGCGCGCGGAGGCTTCATGGCGAGCGTGGCTGACGCGGCATTTCCCCACCGCGTCCGCATAGTTCACGCCAGTGCCCGCGGCGCGCCGCTCCGACACGCTCGCGCTCAGACGAGCCGCTTCCCGTTGACCAGTTCCAGGCCCAACGGGTTGCCGCGATAGTGGATGGGATCCAGGAGCACCTTGCGAATCTTCCATCCGTCCGGGGTCTTCTCCACCTCGTGCGTATAGCGGGCGATGATGGTCCACTCCTGCTGGATGCCGCCCAGGGTGAAGTAGTGGGCGACTTCCGCGTAGGCCATCACCTCGGCCAACGTGCTGCTCTTGAAGCGGATTCTCACGCTCGTGGCGGTGGCGTGCTGAACCTTGCTGAAGGGCACCAGGGACGCCCTGCCAAACTCCGCCAGCTCTTCCCGCGTGAGGTAGGAGGGATCTCCGCCGCCCCTGAAGCGGGTGTAATCCGCGGTGACGTGGGGCGTGAAGACGTTGGCCCAGCGGCTCCAGTCTCCCGTATCCCGGCCGAAGTCGATGGCCTGGCCGTACTCCGCCACCAACTCCTGGATCGCGATCCAATCCAGAACGTACTGAAGGTCTTTGTCTTTCAGGTTCATGTGCCTTGGCCTCAGTTGCAGTAGTACTGGGGGGCGAGCTCGAGGACGCGCTGCTCGGCCAGGGGAGAGAGGGCGCGCAGGCGGGAGAGGAAGAGTGGAGCCTTCATCCCCATCCCGATGAAGGACCAGATGTAAGAGCGCTCCTGGGCCGTGAAGAGCTCATTCCGCTCGGCTTCCGTGAACGTGCGTCCCGCGGCCTTCTCCAGGGTCTGGAGATCCAACTGGAGCTGTGCGTTCAAGGTGCCCCGGAGAGCCTGGAGCAGCTCGGCGTACTCGGCCATGGCCGCAGCCACCGTCTCGGGCTCCTTGGCGATGATCTTCTGGGCCTCCAGGAAGTCGAGACGGGTGTGCTGCGCCTCTTCGAGCCAGTGGTGCTTGAGCAGGTTGCAGAACAGCGGGTCGAGCTTCTCGCGCTCATTGTCGCGGATGGTCTCCACGTAGTGCTGCTGCGTCATCAGCTCCATGTGGAGGTTGAAGATCAGCACGCCGAGGTTCGACTTCGTCATGATGGCCCTGGCCACCTGGACCTGGTTGTCGAGGAGGGCCGGGGCAACCTTGAACCCGCGAGCGAACGTGCTGGTGAACCGGGAGAAGAGCTGCTGGTGCTTGATCTCCTCCTCGGTGAAGCGCAGGAGGGCGCGCATGTGGGTCGGGTTCTCGTGGAGCTCGAGGCCAGCACGGTGCGCAGCCAGGGCCACGGCATACTCCTCCAAGAACAAGAACATATGGGCGTAGCTGTTGGAGCGAATCTGATTGAGCATCAGCTTCTCCTCCGCGCTCAAGCAGCCGATCGCCTCGGTTCCCGTGATGGCGTCCGAGAGGATGCGCCGGCTGAAGTCGATGACAGTGTCCTTGGGCAACACGTCGTCGAGCCGCCACGACACACGCTCGGAATTCTGAATGCAGGATTGATACTCAGAGTCGTGATTGGTCATGACCCAAGGTGACAATCACTCAACCGTTCGTGTCAATGTAGGCACCTGGAGAGCACGGGCCCGCCCCGGGCTCGTTCAATCCCGGTCCAAGAATCCATCCTGCCGCGCAGTCTCAACCCAATGACCGACCAGGCCAGGCGCGTCCAGCGCACCTATCTGCTGCTGACCTTGCTGTCGACGCTGGCGGCCTCCTTCATCTGGGGCATCAACACCCTGTTCCTTCTCGATGCCGGCCTCAGCAACACCGAGGCCTTCGCCGCCAATGCGTTCTTCACCGCGGGACAGGTGCTCTTCGAGGTCCCCACCGGAGTGGTGGCGGATAGCTGGGGCAGGCGCACCTCGTATCTGCTCGGCACGGCCACCTTGTTGGTCTCGACGCTGCTCTACCTCGCCATGTGGCAGGCCCGTGCGCCGATGTGGGGCTGGGCCATCGCGTCGATCCTCCTCGGTCTCGGCTTCACGTTCTTCTCCGGTGCCACCGAGGCCTGGCTGGTCGATGCGCTCACCTTCAGCGGAGCCAAGGACACCCTCGAAGCGGTGCTCGCCAGGGGGCAGATCGTGGCGGGTGCGGCCATGTTGGCAGGTTCGGTTGCGGGCGGCGTCGTCGCCCAGCTGACCGACCTGGGCATGCCCTATGTCCTCCGATCGGTGCTGCTCGGTGTCACGCTGGTCGTGGCCTTCCTCTCGATGAAGGATCTCGGCTTCACGCCCGAGCGTGGCAACGGTCCGTTGGAAAGAATGCGGGTGGTGGTGCGAGGCTCACTCGAGCACGGCTTGCAGAACCCGCCGGCGCGCTGGCTGATGCTGGCGGCCCCCTTCACCATGGGGGTGGCTATGTTCGCCTTCTACGCTTTCCAGCCCTATCTGCTTCAGCTCTATGGCGACGAGCGCGCGTTCTGGATCGCCGGTCTGGCGGCGGCCATCATCGCCGGGTGCGAGATGGTCGCGGGGTTGATTGCACCCTATGTGCGAAGGCTGTTCAGCCGGCGCACGCACGCGCAGCTCGTCGCCACGGCCATCGGCATCGGCAGCCTGGCCCTCTCGGGATGGACAACGAGCTTCTGGGTGGCGATCGCGGCGCTGGTCGTCTGGGCACTGTCCCAAGCAGCGAGCAGGCCCATGAGGCAGGCGTATCTGAACGGCGTCATCCCCTCGGGACAACGCGCGACCGTGCTCTCTTTCGACAACCTGATGGGCTCCGCTGGGGGAGTTGTGGTGCAACCCGCCCTGGGACGTGTGGCCGACGTCGGTGGCTACGCCTCGGCCTACGTCGTCGGCGCGGCCATCCAGGCCGCGTCGTTGCCCTTCCTGGTGTTTGCCCGGCGGGAGAACGCACCCGCGGATCACATCAAGAACTGATGGCCCGTCAGGACTCCGGCACGGGCGAGGCGCGGCCAAAGTCCCGGAGGATCTCCGCCGCACCGCGCGAGAGCAGCTCCTCGGCGAGCGCCTCGCCCACCGCGAGCGCCGTCTCCACCGGGCCGCTGCGCTCTCCCTCCACCACCTTCGTCCCGTCCGGCCGCCCCACCAGCCCCCGCAGGAGGACGGTGCCGCCCTCCACGGTGGCGTGTCCCGCCAATGGCACGGTGCACCCACCCTCCAACCGGGCCATGAAGGCGCGCTCGGCCGTCACCGCCACACGCGTGATGTCGTCCTCCAGCGGCGCCAGCAGACCGCGCACCTCGGCGTCCTCGGTGCGGCACTGGATGGCGAGCACCCCCTGCCCCACCGCGGGCAGGCTCACGCTGGTGGGCAGCACCTCCGTGATCTCCGTCTCCAGCCCCAGGCGCTTGAGGCCCGCGTAGGCGAGCACCGCACCGTGCAGGCCCAGCTCGCGCACTCGCGCCAGCCGCGTCTGCACGTTGCCCCGCAGGCTGATGATCTCCAGGTCCGGCCGCCGGGAGCGTAGGATGCAGCTGCGCCGCAGCGAGGAGGTACCCACGCGAGCTCCCTTGGGCAGCATGTCCAGCGAGAGCCCCGCCGGGCTGCAGAAGGCGTCGCGCGGATCCTCGCGCTTGGGAACGGCCGCCAGCAGCAGGCCCGCGGGCAGCACGGACGTCATGTCCTTGAGGCTGTGCACGGCCAGGTCCGCGCGGCCATCGAGCATCGACTGCTCGATCTCCTTCACGAACAGTCCCTTGCCCCCGACGGTGGACAGGGGCGCGGAGAGGAAGCGATCCCCCGCGGTGGTCATCTCCACCAGGGTGCACACCAGTCCGGGGTGCTGCTGGGTGAGCAGCGAGGCCACGTGCCGGGCCTGCCAGAGCGCCAGCGGGCTCTGCCGCGTGGCAATGCGTACGGCCTTCATCCCTTGCCTCCGTTGGCCACCACATTGGGGCCAGCCGTCTCTGTGGACGGGGGCGCTTCCTCGAGACCAAAGAGCTCAGCGGCGGCACCGGCCAGCCGGTTGCCCTCGTGCTCGGGCCCTACCGCGCGCAGCCGGGCCGTGGGCTCGTGAAGCAGCTTGTTGACGATGGCACGCGCCATCGCCTCGACACTCTTGCGTTGCTTGTCGGTGAGGCCATCACCAATGGCGGCGAGCGTGCGATCCACCTCCGCTCGGGCAATGGCCTCACCGCGCTGGCGCAACTGGGCGAGCACGGGCACGCCATTGCGCACGGCCCGGTCGCGCACGAAGCGCGCCACTTCCTGGGCCACCAGCACTCCCGCCTTCTGCGCCTCCTCGGCGCGGGCAGCGGCGTTGTCCGCCACGAACTTCTGGATGTCGTCCACGTCGTAGGCGTGCACCCAGTCCAGCTCCCCCACCTCGGGGGCGATGTCGCGCGGCACGGCCAGGTCCACCATGAAGAGCGTGCGGTGCTTGCGCGCCTTCGCCACCGCGCCCACGTTCTCCTTGGTGAAGATGGGCACCGGCGAGGCCGTGCTGCACACCACCACGTCCGCCGCGGTGAGCAGTGTGAACAGCTCGTCGAAGGAACGCGCGGTAGCCCCCACCTCGGCCGCGAGCGCCTCGGCGCGCGCCAGCGTGCGATTGGCCACCAGCAGCTTCGTGGCGCCGGCCTGCTTCAGGTGACGCGCGGCCAGCTCCGCCATCTCGCCCGCGCCCACCAGCAGCACCGTCTTGTCCTTGAGCCCGTCGAACACCTTGCTCGCCAGCGCCACGGCCGCGCTGGCCATGGAGGTAGCGGCCCGGCCAATGGCCGTCTCCGTGCGCACCCGCTTGGCGCAGCCGAACGCCGCGGCGCACACGCGCGTCAGCTCGCCGCGCACCGCACCCGAGCCCTGGCCCCGCTCGAAAGCGTCCTTCACCTGGCCGAGAATCTGCGCCTCGCCCAGCACCATGGAGTCCAGGCTGGAGGCCACTCGGAAGAGGTGCACCAGCGCGTCCTCGCCGCGGTGCTCGTAGAGGTGCTCCAGCGTCTCCGGGCCTCCCAGCGTGTGCAGCTCGTTGCGGGCGCTCTCTCGCACCCGATTCATGTCCGGCGCGGCCAGGTACAGCTCCACCCGATTGCAGGTGGACACAAGGAAGGCCTCGTTGGGTGACTGGGCCAACCGCTGGAGCAGATCCACCTGTCGGGCGTCCGGCAGCGCGAGCCGCTCACGCACCCCGAGGGGCGCCGTCCGGTGCGACAGGCCGATGCACAGGAACTCCATGGCTAGCGCAACCCCCCACCCACGCGGATGAAGTCATACGACGAGAGGAAGCACACCAGCAGCAAGCCAAACCCCGTCATGGTCAACAGCGCGACACGCCGGCCCCGCCACCCGCCGAAGGAGCGAGCGCCCACGAGCGCGGCGAAAACAGACCAGGCCACCAGCGTGGCGATCTGCTTGGACGTCCAGGTCCAGAAGAAGCCCGGCGCCGCGCTGGAGAAGAAGGCCCCGGTGACGAGCGTCACCGACAGGGCAATGAAGCCCACCACCACCAGCTGGCGGTTGAGGGTGTCGAGGAACTCCAGCGAGGGCAGGCGCGAGAAGAGCAGACCGAAGCGCTTGCCCTTCACCTGCCGCTCCATCAGCAGGTACATGAGCGCCACCCCCGCGGCCAGCGCCGAGGCCGCCACGCCCAGCAGGGCGATGGTGATGTGCACCGGCAACAGGGGCCGCTGCGCCTCCGGGCTCAGCACCTGCCCCTTGTCCAGCAACAGGCCCGGCAGCAGCACCGCCACCACCAGCGGGGTGATGAAGGCGCCAATCACCGGCCGGCGGTAGCGCACGTCCACCACCAGGAAGATGGCCACCAGGAGGAAGGCGAAGGTGGAGAAGCCCTGGGCCACCCCCACCGGACGGCCACCCTGGGCTCCGAAGAGTCCGAAGAGGGCCACTCCATGCAGGGCCAGTCCCGTGCCCACCAGGACCCGGCCGGCTGTGGCGAGCGCGTCCAACTGCCGGACGAGGTAGACGAGGTAGACCAACGCCGCGACGACATAGGCGTGGCAGGCGAGGGAGACCAGCGCGTGGTTCATGGCGGATACAACCCACTAGACTGAGTGCGTCAGCCCATTTTGTTCAGAAGGAAGGCAGCGAGGAGATCCGCCTCGGAGCCCGGCTTGCCGTCCGCCGAGGCGCCCTCCGAGGAAGGGACGGGTACCTCGGCTACATAACCGGGAACAACCTCGTATGCCGTCTCTCCGAGCAGGACCGAGTCGGCCATCTGCTCGGCCCCCAGGGACTGGAGCTGGGCCTCGGTCTTCACCCTGGCGACCAGATCGTTGGCATCCTCACCAGTGACGAGCTGCACGATGTGCACTGCGGGTGTCACCGGGTACACACCTTCCTCACCGGTCACCACCAGCACCCCGTCCTTCACATCCGCTTTGTCCTCCAGTGCCCACTCCTCGAGCTGGGTCTGGGGAAGGAAGAGCCTCATCACCACGCTAGCTTACACCTCCGCGCTCCGAGCCGAAGCGTCATCTTCCAGAACCGAGAACCGGTTGCGACACTCCCGCCCCTGCCGCATCTAAGCAGGCAAAGGACCCGGAAACCGGTCCTTGCAGGCCCGGCGGGCGCGTACTAGAGCACGCGCCCCTCTGCTTACCTGCACGCCCAAGGAGACACCATGGCAGGCGCTGACGTGATGAACATCGGGGACGCGGATTTCAACAAGGAAGTGCTCAAGTCCGACCAGCCCGTGCTGGTGGATTTCTGGGCCACGTGGTGCGCCCCGTGCCGGGCCATCGCGCCCATCGTGGATGACGTGGCCACCCAGTACAAGGGCAAGGTCAAGGTGGCCAAGGTCAACATCGACGACAACCAGGACACGCCGCAGCAGTACGGCATCCGCTCCATCCCCACCCTTCTGCTCTTCAAGGACGGCAAGGTGGTGGAGCAGATCGTCGGCGGCAGCGGGCTCAAGCCCAAGCTCGAGGCGGCGATCAAGAAGGTCATCTGACCTCGCCGGCCCGCGCGGAGTGCCCCCCTCTCGGGACTCCGCGCGAACGGCTCACTCGCCGCGCCAGGTATCCGTGGGGTTGTTGGCCTTGAGGAGCTCCCACGCGGCGAGCGCGTCCACCACCCGCTCCAGCTCGTTGGGCAGGCCGCGGGCGCGGTTGGAGCGCAGGTAGTCCTCGGCGAAGGTGCGCAGCCGCATGTCCAAGAAGAGGCGTGCCAGCGACACCTCCGTCTGTCCGTAAAACTCCTCGAAGCGGATGCCGAAGCCGGTGGGCTCGTCCTCGCGGCGCGGACGCTGCTCGCGCACGATGAGGGCACGCGCCTCCACGGGCGCCGCACCCGGCTCCAGCGAGAAGCGCACCCTCAGCTCGGTGTCCATGGGCAGGAAGAAGGTGCTCTCCAGGAAGGCCCCGCCCACGCTCACGTTCGCCGAGCGCAGGGTGGCCGTGAAGCGCCGATCTCCCTCCTCGTCAATCCACAGCTCGAAGTTGGTGGCGAGCCGCGCGCGCGGGAAGTGCCGGTGCTCCACCTCCTCCTCGGCCCCCACCTCGATGATGGGAGAGAAGAAGCTCCGGGGGGCGGCTGGCGCCGCGGGTGACGCCGGGGAACGGGCGGGCAGTCCGGGCCGGGCGGGCGGCGCTGGGGGAGAAGCGGGACGGCGGAGCGGATCCACGCGCGGAGCGGGGGGAGGCGCCGCACGGGCCGGCTCGGGACGCGGGTCCGGCGCACGGGGGGCCGCTGGAGCGACAGTCTCCACGCGCTCGGTCTCTTCCGCCTGGCCAGCTGTCTTCTTCCGGGAGCCCTTCCTGTCCATCTTCTCCTCCGGGGGAACGGACACAGATTTCCATACCCCAACCGGCGCGTTTCATACACCATGCGCGCGCCTGTCCGCGCGCGGAGATTGTTGATGCTGGGAAACCTCCTGAAGCCCGAGTTCGACGCGCTCATCGCCGCCAAGGACTGGGACGCACTGCGTGAGGCCTTCTCGGAGATGGATCCGGCGGACGTGGCCGAGGTCATCGAGGACCTGCCCGCGGACGAGAGCGGCATCATCTTCCGGCTGCTGCCGCGTGACACGGCGGCGCTCGTCTTCGAGTACCTGCCGCCGCATCAGCAGACGGAGATCGTCGGGACGCTGGGGCGGGAGCAGCTGAAGAACCTGCTGGACGAGATGGCGCCGGATGATCGCACGCGCCTGCTGGAGGAGCTGCCGGCCGAGGTGACGAAGCGGCTGCTCACCTCGCTGTCGCCGGAGGAGCTGAAGGTCGCCCGCAACCTGCTGGGCTATCCGGAGAAGAGTGCCGGCCGCTACATGACGCCGGAGTACCTCACCATCCCGGGAAACCTGACGGCGGGCGAGGCGCTCGCGTACGTGCGCTCCCACGGCCAAGGCCGTGAGACGATCCACGTGCTCTACATCGTGGACGAGAAGGGGCGGCTGCTGGACGACGTGCGGCTGGCGTCGCTGGTGCTGGCGGACCCGAACACGAAGGCGACGGACATCCACGACAGGCAGTTGGTGAGCATCCCGGCCACGGCGGACCGCGAGGAGTTCATCAGCATGTTCGAGAAGTACGACCGGGTGGCGCTGCCGGTGACGGACTCGCAGGGCGTGCTGGTGGGCATCATCACCGTGGACGACGTGCTCGACGCGGCCGAGGAAGAGGCCACCGAGGACATCCAGCGCATCGGCGGTATGGAGGCCCTCGAGGCACCCTACCTGGACATCGGCATCGCCGGCATGCTGCGCAAGCGCGTGGGCTGGCTCACGGTGCTCTTCGTGGGGCAGATGTTCACCGCCACGGCCATGGCCTACTACCAGGACGCCATTGCCCAAGCGGTGTTCCTCAGCGCGTTCGTGCCGCTGATCATCTCCTCGGGAGGCAACTCGGGCTCCCAGGCCACCTCGCTCATCATCCGCGCGCTGGCGGTGCGCGACGTGGAGCTCAAGGACTGGTGGAAGGTGGCGGCGCGGGAGATCGCCAGCGGCATCGCCCTGGGCCTCTTCCTGGGGCTGCTGGGCTTCCTGCGCATCCTGATGTGGCCCCAGCGCGAGATCATCTATGGCCCCCACTACATGTGGGTGGGCCTGGCGGTGGGCCTGAGCGTGGTGGGCGTGGTGATGTTCGGCACGCTGTGCGGCTCGATGCTGCCCTTCCTGCTGCGGCGGCTGGGCCTGGATCCGGCCACGGCCTCGGCTCCCTTCGTGGCCACGCTGGTGGACGTAACCGGAGTGGTCATCTACTTCACCGTCGTCACCCTCATCCTCACCGGCCGCGCGCTCTGACTTCGGGGCCCGCTCAGAACATGTGGCGGCGCATGCTGATGTTCACCAGCAGCCCGATGCTGAGCATCACGCTCACCAATGAGGAGCCGCCGTAGCTCAGCAGCGGCAGCGTGATGCCCGTCACCGGCAGCAGGCCGATGACCATGCCGATGTTCTCGAACACCTGCCAGAAGAGCATGGCCACCACCCCCACTGCGGTGAAGGCACCGAATCTGTCTCGGGCGTTGAAGCCCACCCCCAGCCCGAAGGTGAAGATCAACCCGTAGAGCACCAGCAGGAGCACGCACAGGATGAAGCCCTGCTCCTCGGCCCACACGGAGAAGATGAAGTCCGTGTGCTGCTCGGGGAGGAAGGACAGACCCGTCTGCGTCCCCTCCTTCCAGCCCTTGCCGGACATGCCTCCGGAGCCCACGGCGATCTTCGACTGGGCGGCGTGGTAGCCGCTGCCGCGCAGGTCCGACTCCGGATCCAACCACCCGGAGATGCGCTTGCTCTGGTGCGGCTTGAGCAGGTGCCGGACGATGGTGGTACGCGGCTCGGGCGCGTCCCGCACGTAGTCGTTCCAGATGACGATGGCCCCGGCGAGGATGCCCGCCACCATCACCGCCACCAGGTACCAGCGCACCTTGCCGAACAGGATGACCGTCAGCGAGGACAGGAAGATCATCAGCGCGGTGCCCAGGTCCGGCTGCACCAGCACGAGCGTGAACGGCACCATGACGATCAGCACCGGCTTCACCAGGCGCTTGAGGCCGTAGGAGCCGTCACCGGGCTTGAAGTCGTCGTGGTACACCTTGGCCAGCATCAGCAGCACGCCGATCTTCATGAACTCGGCGGGCTGGATGCGGATGGGGCCCAGCACGAACCAGCTCTCGGCGCCCTTGGCCTTGTGGCCGATGAAGCGCAGCGCGATGAGCGCCAGGATGTTGGCGATGTAGATGGGCAGCGCCATCCGATGGAGGACGCGGTAGTCCACCAGGCACACCACCGCGCCAATGGCGAGGCTGACGCCCAGGTAGAGGGCCTGGCTCGTCCACACCGGCGAGGCCTGCGCGCGCGACGCCGAGGCCAGGTTGTAGATGCCCAGCCCCGCCACCGCGAGCACGCTCAGCAGCAGCCCCCACGGAATGTGGGGCACCATCCGCCGCTCAATCCGCAGCTGCATCATCGCCTCCAGCCACAGCGGTGCTGCGGGTGAGCACGTCCGCCACGCTCGGCGCATCCGGCAGCGTCGAGACGTAGGGCGTGTTCTGACGCGGCGGAGGGTTGGCGGCGTCCTCCTTCTTCAGGTCGAAGTACTTCTTCATGACCGCCATCGCGGTAGGCGCGGCGTCCGCGCCACCGTGGCCACCATGCTCGTTGATGACGACCACGGCGATCTCGGGATCCTCCGCGGGCGCGAACCCGGCGAACCACGCGTGGTCGCGCTGGAAGAAGTCCATCTGGTGCGTCTTGAGGCGCACCGCGCCCAGCGAGGCCACCTGCGCAGTGCCCGTCTTCCCCGCCACCGTGACGCCCTTCAGCCCCGACTGCACCATCGCCCTGTAGGCGGTACCGCCCGGCACCATCGCCGTGGCGACCAGCCCCTCCACCACCGCCTTGCGGTGCGCCTCCGGAATCTCCACCTTGTTCACCACCTGCGGGTCGAACTGCTGGAGGACCTCGCCATCCAGGCCCTCGACGCGCTCGACGAGCTGCGGCTTGTACAGCGTGCCCCCGTTGCCAATGGCCGCATACACCATGGCCATCTGCAGCGGCGTCACGTTGTCGTCGCCCTGGCCGATGGCGCTGTTGAGCGCCATGCCCTTGGTGTACCCGCCCGGCGAGGCCTTGTTGTGGTACTCGCTGCTGGGCATGATGCCCGGCACCTCGGCGAGCACGCCGATGCCCGTGGGAGCCCCCAGGCCGAGCGCCTTGCCCATCTCGGCGATCGGATCCAACCCGATGGTATCCGCCACCTTGTAGTACCAGGTGTCACACGAGTACTGCAGCGCCGTCCTGCCGTTCACCGGACCATGGCCGCTGTCCTTGTGGCAGCGCCAGGTCCGCGAACCGAGCCGGTAACCGCCCGGGCAGGTCACCACGGTCTCCGGCCGGAAGAGGCCCGACTTGTAGGCCGCCAGCGCGGTGATCACCTTGAAGGTGGAGCCCGGACTGAAGTGGTCCGCGGAGATGCGGTTGATCATCGGCTGGAGCGGATCCTTGGCCAGCGAGGCCATCTGCGCCGGGGTGATACGGCCGGTCAGCAGGTTGGGATCGAACCCCGGGCGCGACACCACCGCACGGATGAGCCCCGTCTTCACGTCCACCGCCACCACCGAACCGGCCGCGCCTGGGAAGGCCCGCTCGGCCTCCTCCTGCAAGCGCATGTCGATGGACAGCACCAGGTTGTTGCCCGGCCGCGAGGACACCACCGCGTCCTTGCCCAGCTTGTCGCTGAACTCCTCGATGACCTTTCCGCGCGCGTTGACGACTTCCTTGCGCACACCGTCCGTGCCCCGCACCGTGGACTCGAAGTAGCGCTCCAGGCCTCGCCGCCCAATGTAGTCGCCCAGCGCGTAGTGGCCGCCCTCGGAGTTGAGCTTCTCCAGCTCCTCCGTGGTGATCTCATTCATGTACCCGAGCACGTGCGACAGCACGCTCGAGGTGCGGTAGTTGCGGTGCGGCACGGGCACCACGTCCACGCCGTCCAGCATGTCGCGCCGGGCGTTGATGCGGTCGTACTCGTCACGCGTGAGATCGATGCGCACCGGCAACGGCTGGAAGGGCGCCGTGCGGCGCGCCGACTTCACCTGATCCTCCACCTTCTTGCGCATGGGCTCGTCCCAGCCGAGCAGCTCGCCCAGGCGCGGCAGCACATCCTGCGCGCAGTTGGTGCAGAACGCCGGGGTGACGAAGGCGTCGAAAGACGGACGGCTGTCCACCAGGATGGTGCCGCGCCGGTCCTTGATGAGGCCCCGGTCCGCGCGCAGGCGCACCTCCTTCACGAAGTTCGCCACGCTCTTGGCGGCGTACTCCTCGCCCTGGGTGATCTGCAGGCGGTAGAGCTGGACGGCGAGCGCCACCACCCCAGCGACCATCGCCAGGCCCACCCAAACGAAGCGGCGCTTGAGATCGCGCCCAGGAGTCGTCTCGGACAGCGTCGGAGGCGTCAACGCAGCAACCCCGCGGAAGAGGTACGATCCTGCGACGCCTCGAAGCGCCGCAACAAAGGATAGAGGAACGCTGCCGCCACGCCCGTGAGCGTCACCTGCAGCGGCAGGCCTGGCAGCAGCGCCGAGGCCGAGCCCACTTCCTTCGTGGTGAGCCAGGTGAAGAAGCTGGCGAGCACCCCATGGCCCACGTCCGCGCCCATGGCGAAGAGGACGAAGGCCACGCGACCGCGCACTTCCACCAGGCTCACCACCAGCTTGCCCACCAGGAAGGTCAAGACGGCCAGGAAGGTGAAGAGGCCCGTGGGCTGACCGCTCATCAAATCCAGCAGGTAGCCCACCGAGAAGGAGGAGATGGCCCCCTCCAGCGTCGTGGCGCGCATGGCCAGGAAGGCCACGAGCACCACCGTCACATCAATGCGGCTGATGGCCAGGCCGAGCTGCTGCACCACCACCGACTCCAGGGTGAGCAGCAGCAACGCCAGTCCGATGGTGACCAGGAACTTCATCTAACGCTCACCTCCGGAACCACCCGCCGAACCCTGCACCAGCGCTCCGAAGGGGTTGCCCATCACGAGCACCTCCTCCAGCCGCGTGGTGTCCACCGCGGGCACCACATCGCCACCCAGGAACATGCCGTGCTCCGTCTTCTCCAGGCGCGTCACCTTCCCCACCACCAGCCCCGGCGGGTATACGCCGTCCGTGCCGGAGGTGATGATGAGATCTCCCTCCTGGACATCCTCGGTGCGCAGCATGTTCTCCAGCCGCAGCGGACCCTTGCCCGCCCCGGCCGCCGTGCCCCGCGCTCGCGAGCGCTGCACCCGCACACCTACCCGGCTCTGGAGATCCGTCACCAGCGCCACGTCCGCCCACCCGCCCGTGGTACGCACCACCTGGCCGATGATGCCGTCCGGCGTCACCACGGACATGCCGCGGAACACCCCGTCCGACTCGCCCCGGTTGATACGCACCGACAGCAGCTTGGCCACCGGGTTCACCCCGATGACCCGCGCGGGAATCTCCGGCCCAGGCGCCGCCTCCGCGTAGCCGAGCAGGCCTCTCAGCCGCTCGTTCTCCGCCCGCGTCTCGCCCAGCGCTTGCACGGTCGCCCGCAGCTGGAGGTTCTCCGCGCGCAGCTCCTCGTTGGCCTGCCGCACCTCGCGCAGATCGATGTAGCCGTACACCACGGCCTTGGCCCCATCGATGAGGCCAATCAGTCCGCGCTGCAGGGGGGCGGACAAGCCAATGACCGCCCGGTCCACGAAATTGGGATCGCGCCCGCGCCGACCCGTCGTCAGGAAAGCCCCGAACGGGTAGAGCAGCAGCACGCCCACGATGAGAAGCGTTCGGTAGCGCTTGAGAAGCGACAGCACTTCGTGAAGGTCCGTGTAGGAGAGAGGGAGCGGCAGCTACGACAGGGGGGCTCGCTAACTACTCTGAATCGCTTGCATTTTCCGGGGTGTTGCTCTAGGCAGTCAAGGTCTTCACGGAGGGTGGCGTTCCATCGTCCACCATCCGACCGGGCACCCAACACATGCGCGCCGAGAATCCTTCCACAGGGGGAGTCACCCGGCGCGTCTCAAGGCAAAAGGCATCATGAAGGACGCTCTCGAGCCGCGGAAGGTCGTCATCTACCTCTTCATCATCGCGATCGCGGTGGTGTTCACCCTCCAGTTCGGACCAGGCAGCTCGGGGTTCGGCGCCGCCCCGAGCGGGGCTGCTGCTGCCCCGTCGGCCCCCGCGGTGGTCAACGGCAAGGAAATCCCGTTGATGGAGTTCCGTCGGGAGTACGTGAACCAGCTGCAGTACCTGCGCTCGCAGGGCCAGCCGGTGTCCGAGGCGATCGCCCGCCAGTTCGGTCTCCCCCAGTCGGTGCTGGAGCGGATGGTCAACACGGAGCTCCTGGCCCAGGCGGCCGAGCGTCACGGGGTGAAGGCCTCGGATGAGGAGGTGCTGAAGATCCTCCAGCGCGACCCCTCCTTCCACAAGGACGGCCAGTTCGACTACGGCACGTACCAGCAGGTGCTGCGCGACTACTACCGCCAGACGCCCGCGGACTACGAGGAGGACATCCGGCGGCGGCTGGCGGCCCAGAAGATGCTGGGCATCGTCCAGGGCGGCACGGTGGTGTCCGAGGACGAGGTCCGCACCCGCTTCGAGAAGGAGGGCAACCAGGCGCGCATCGTGTTCGCCCGCTTCCTGCCCAGCATGTACGCCGCCAAGGTGCCGGCCCCCAGCGCCGCGGACCTGACCGCCTACAAGCAGGCCCATGAGAAGGAGCTCAAGGAGTACTACGAGGCCAACCGCTTCGTGTACCAGCAGCCCGAGCGCATCCGCGCGCGGCAGATCCTCGTGAAGCTGGCCCCGGACGCCACGCCGGAGGCGAAGGCCAAGGCGATGGAGCGCGCCCAGGCGCTGCTCAAGGAGATCGAGGGCGGCAAGGACTTCGGCGAGGTGGCCAAGGCCAGCAGCGAGGATCCGGGCACCAAGCCGAGCGGCGGGGACCTGGGCTGGGTGGAGCGCAACAACTGGGATCCGGCGCTGGCCAACGCGGCCTTCGCGCTCGAGCCGGGCAAGGTGACGCAGCCCATCGAGACGAAGTTCGGCGTGCACCTGGTGAAGGTGGAGGAGAAGAAGCCGGCCCAGGACAAGAAGCTGGAGGAGGTGCAGGACGAGATCGCCACCAACCTCTACAAGAAGGACAAGGCCAAGGAGCTGGCGCGCGTCGAGGCCGACAAGGCGCTGGCCCAGGTGAAGGCCGGCAAGACGATCACCGAGCTGTTCCCGCCGGAGAAGGAGCAGCCCGCGCTGCTGCGCTTCGAGACGGAGACGCGTCCGGAGGCGGTGCAGACGGACACCTTCAACGCCGCCAGCCTCAACGTGCCCCACCTGGGCCCGGCGCCGGAGCTGCTCGGCGCGGTGTTCACCAGCAAGGGCCCGCAGGCGCTCGACCAGGCGTTCCCCGTGGGCGAGGGCTTCATCATCGCCCAGGTGACGGAGCGCCAGCTCGCGGATGACGCCAACTTCGCCCAGAAGAAGGAGGAGCTGCGCAAGCAGGCCGAGCAGGCCAAGCAGTACGAGGTGGCCGACTCCTTCCTCAAGTCCCTGCGCAAGAGCGGCACGGTGGTGACCAACAGCACCGTCCTCGACCAGGTGACCGGCGGGTAGTCGTCACGAGGGGCTTCGGCCTCTCGTCCAGGGGGCGTCTCCCTTCGGGGGGGCGCCCCTCTGTATTTTCCGCCTACTTCTTGCGGGGCATCATGGGCATGTCCGCGTGGGGCACCGCGAGGCACACGTCGTCCCGGCCCCGCGCCTTGGCCGCGTACATGGCGAAGTCCGCCGCCCGCACCAGGTCCACCGACGACAGCGCGTGCTCCGGGTAGGTGGCCACCCCGAGGCTCGCCGTCACCTGGAGATCCAACCCCGCCGCCTCCTGGAAGCGCCGGTTGCGGAAGGTGTCGCGAATGCGCGTGGCGCTCGTCATCGCCCCGTCCGTCCCCGTCTCCACCAGCAGCAGGGCGAACTCGTCCCCGCCGTAGCGGAAGACGTAGTCCAGCTGCCGGCAGCAGGAGACGAGCAGCTCGCCCACCTCCTTGAGCACCGCGCTGCCCACCAGGTGGCCGTGCTGGTCGTTGATGGACTTGAAGCGGTCCAGGTCCAGGAAGATGAGCGACACCGGGTGGTGGAAGCGCTGCGAGCGCCGCACCTCATGCTCCAGCTGCGCGCGCAGGTGCCGGGCGTTGTAGACGCCCGTGTGCTCATCCGTGATGGTCAGCTCCTGCACCCGCCGGAAGTTGCGCGCGTTCTCGATGGCGATGGCCGCGAAGTCCGAGATGGCCGTCAGCGCCATCAGGTCATCCTGCGTGAAGGGCCGATCCGTGGCCCCGTTCACCAGCTCGATGACGCCCAGCACCCTCCCCCGGGCAATCAGCGGCACCGCCACGATGGAGCGGGTGCGGAAGGCCGAGGCATTGTCGAAGCGGGAGGCGAACGTCGGGTCGCGCGTCACGTCCTCCACCAACCGGGCCGTCCCCGTGGAGAAGACCGTGCCGGCGATGCCCTCGCCCGGGGCAAGCTGGAGGCCCTTGAGCACCTCGGCCCCCTCCCCCACGGCGATCTCGAAGTAGAGCTTGCCCGTGCGCTCGTCCTGGAGCAGCAGCGACCAGTTGCGGGGTCGGAGCAGGCTGCGCACCTTCTCCATCATCAGGTTCAGCACCTCCCGCAGCTCGAGCGTCGAGGTCAGAGCCTTCGCGATGTCGTTGTAGGCGGCCAACTGCTCCACCGTGCGCGTCATGGCCGCGAGCAGGTCCGCGGGATTCATCCAGGGTCCACTCCAGGGCGCAGTTCTGCTAGAGGCGAGCCGTAACATGCACACCTCAGTGGGTCAAACCCGGCTCGTTCTCGCGTCCGCTTCGCCGCGGCGGCGCGAGCTCCTCGGCCAGCTCGGACTGGCTTTCGACGTGTCCGCGGCGGACATCGATGAAACCCCCCACCAGGGCGAGGCCGCCCCAGCCTACGTGCTGAGGCTGGCCCGGGAAAAGGCCCGAACGGTGGCAGCCCGCAATCCCGGGGCCTGGGTGCTGGCCGCCGACACCACCGTCGTCCTCGGGGAGGAGCTGCTCGGCAAGCCCCACGACGAGGCCGAGGTCCGGGCAATGATGGGCCGGCTGTCGGGTAGGACACATGAAGTCCAGACTGGCGTCGCGCTCGCCGGCCCCACGGGCGAGCAGTCCATGGTGGTCCGTACCCGGGTCACCTTCCGCCCCCTGAGCGCGGGGGAGATTGCCTGGTACGCCAGCACCGGCGAGTCCCTGGACAAGGCGGGCGGCTACGCCATCCAGGGAAAGGGCGGCTTCCTCGTGGCGACCATCGAGGGCAGCCCCACCAACGTCATCGGCCTGCCCCTGGGAGAGACCTTGGAGCTGCTCGCCCGGGCCGGCGTCCCCCTTCCCTGGAGCAAGCCATGAGCAGCGTCGCCCAGCGACTGGCGGAGATACGGGCCCGGGTGGCCGCGGCCTGCGCGCGTGCGGGCCGGGAGCCCGGTTCCGTCACCCTGGTGGCCGTCTCCAAGCTGAAGCCGGCGGCCCTCATCCGCGAGGCGTACGCGGCGGGGCAGCGGGACTTCGGGGAGAACTACGCCCAGGAGTTGCGGGACAAGGCCGCGGAGCTGGCGGACCTGGAGGGCCTGCGCTGGCACGCCATCGGGCCGCTGCAGACGAACAAGGTGAAGTACGTGGCCAAGGCCGCGCAGTCCTTCCATGCGCTGGACAGGCTGGAGGTGGCCCAGGAGCTGTCGCGTCGTCGGCAGGACTCGCCCATTCCCTGCTTCGTGGAGGTGAACGTGGGCGGCGAGGCCAGCAAGAGCGGGCTGGCCCCCGAGGCGCTCGGACCCTTCCTGGAGTCCGTGCGCGCGCTGCCAGGGCTGCGCGTGGAGGGCCTCATGTCGCTGCCCCCGCCCACCGAGGACGAGCAGGTGGCGCGGGGCTACTTCCGCACCCTGCGAGAGCTGGCCCGCCAGCACGGACTGCCGGGCCTGTCCATGGGCACCACCCACGACTTCGAGCTGGCCATCGAGGAAGGGGCCACCCTGGTGCGGGTGGGCACCGCCATCTTCGGCGAGCGGACCTGAGCACAGGGCCCCTGCCCGGGGCTCACAGCTCCTTGAACTTGAAGCGGCCGTTGTCCGAGCCCTTCACCGCGAACTCGAGGCCGCAGTAATTGCAGAGCACCTCCTGGCCGTCCGCGAGCGCCTCCTCGAGCGGGTTGTTGGCGTTGCACTCGGGGCAGTCGAAGTCCTTACGGCCGTTTTTCGAGCCCGAGTCCTTCTCGTCCTCGTCCTCGTAGAAATCCAGCGGCATCGCGTCCCTCCTGGGCCAGGCACCGGCTCCACGCCGGCCGGGCTGGGCCCAGGCTAGCAGCCTCGCGGGGCGAAGGGCTCCCCCACTCCATGTGGCCGCTACCGGACAGAGTCTCGGCCCTGGCCGCATACTGGCCAACCGGGCACCGCCCGCCTCCCACTCGGGCGCGCACGAATGGGGGAATTCTGGGGTTGAATGGGCCCCACGGCCATCCGTCCACCAGGACGCAGCCGGGGAATCGCGGGCTGGCGGTGGAGTTGGCACCCCAGGATGCGGCTGCCTACCTTGCCAGGAGCCATCGATGCGCATGCAGTTCCAGGGAATGTTCACGGGGTTGCTGTTGAGCCTCCTGTTGTCTGGGGCGGCCCTGGCCCAGGGTGGGCGTCCATCCGCATTTGGGCCCGGTGAGCAGGCGCGCTATCGCATCCAGTACCTCGGGATAACGGCGGGCTCGGCGCAGGTGACGGTGGGCGCCCCCATGAAGCAGTGGGGCAAGGAAGTGTGGCCCATCGTGTCGCTGGCGAAGTCGGAGTCGATGGCGGGCGTGTGGCCCGTGAAGGACAAGTACGTCTCCTATTGGGACTTTGGCGCGCAGCGGGTGCTGGGCTCGGACATGCACGAGGACCAGAACAACAAGCGCCGCCGCGTGCGCGTGAAGCTGGCCGAGGACGGCAAGTCCGCCCTGGTGGTGAAGCAGAAGGAGGGCGAGGCGCCCCGCGAGTACTCCCATGAGCTGGCCGAGGGCACCCTCGACGTGGCCGGGGCGACCTTCGCGCTGCGCAACCGCATGCTGGAGGTGGGCCAGGAATACTCCTACCCCGTCTTCACTGGCTCGAAGACCTTCCTGATGAAGGCGAAGGTGGAGGCCCGGGAGACGATGGACACGAAGCTGGGCAAGCAGGAGGTGTTCCGGCTGCGCGTGTACACCGAGTTCTCCGGCAAGCTGGCCTCCAAGCGCGACATGGTGGCCTGGTTCACGGCGGACGCACGCCGCCTGCCGGTGCGCATCGAAGCGGAGCTCGCCCTGGGTTCCATCGTCGCGGAGTTGACGGAGTACCAGCAGGGCAAGGTCATCGCGCAGGCCACGGCGACGGCCCAGAACGAAACCTAGAGCGGCCCGGGGCCGCACACGGGGGGCAACATGGGGGCGGGTTGGGCGATGGGGTGGTTGCTCGCGGAGTTGCTGGCCGCGGCACCTGGGCCTCGGGTGGTATCCGCGCTGGAGAAGGTGCGGCCGGGAGTCGAGCTGAAGGGTGAGAAGGAGGCCCGGTTGAGCCTCGCGCGGGGTGAGTGCGAGGCCGCCCAGGTGGTGCTTCCCCAGGGCAGCACGCGCGTGCAGGTGAAGCCGCTGGCGCTGCGCGGGCCGAAGGGCGGAACGCTGAAGGCCTCCGTGTGGCGAGAGGCCTTCCTGGACGTGAAGACACCCTCCAACTCCCAGGGTGGCACGGGGCTGTGGCCGGACCCGCTGGTGCCGGTGGAGTCCGCGCCGGAGCCCGAGGGAGCGCCCCACGTCCTCTACGTGGAGCTGTGTGCGCCGGAGTCCCAGGAGCCGGGCACGTACCAGGGCGCGCTGCATGTGGAGGCGGGAGGCAAGCCACTGGCGCCCGTCCCCTTCACCGCGGAGGTGCAGCCCTTCGTCCTGCCTGCCACCTCCTCGCTGCCCAACAGCTTCGGCATCTCGCTCTACAGCATCTCCCGCGCGCACGGGTTGAAGCCCGAGTCCCCGGAGGCCCGCGAGTTGCTGCACGACTACGTGGGCGCGCTGCTGGCCCACCGCATCAGCGCCCATGGCATGAGCATGAACCCACCGCCAGTGCGCTTCGAAGGCGGCAAGGCGGTGGTGGACTTCAGCGCCTACGACGCGGAGATGGGCCCCTTCCTGGAGGGCTCGGCCCTGTCCTCGGGGGCCCGCTTCACCACCGCGGATGTGCGCGACAGCAAGGTGGCCCGCACCGACGCGGAGAAGTCCGCGTACTACCGCGCCTTCGCCGAGCACTTCCGCCAGAAGGGCTGGAAGGCACGGCTCTTCTTCTACGCCAAGGACGAGCCCAAGCCCGAGGACGTGGCGCTCGTGCGCACCCAGGCGCTGCGGGTCCGTGCGGCCAAACAGGACGTGCCCGTCCTCGTCACCGCCCCGCTGGATGACGCACTGCGTGGCTCGGCGGACATCCTCGCCCCCACGCTCAACTGCTTCTTCCCCCGCCCCGGGCCCCAGACGTGCCGCAACGTCGTCCCGCTGCAGACGCTGCGCCGCAAGCTGGACCCCCATGTGAAGGTCTGGTGGTACCAGAGCTGCAACTCGCACGGCTGCAACGGCGGCCCCACCGAGGATGCCGCCGAGGAGAAGGTCTACAGCGGCTGGGCCTCTTACATGGTGGACCACCCCACCCCGCTCAACCGGGCCATGGGCCCGCTGGCCTTCCTCTCCGGGGTGGACGGCGAGCTCTATTTCGACACCGTCTTCGCCTACAACACGAAGGACCCCTGGAAGGACGTCTTCGAGTTCGGCGGCAATGGGGACGGCACCCTCTTCTACCCGGGCACTCCGGCGCGGCCGGGCTTCTCGCGCCACCAGCCCGTGGTGTCCTTGCGCCTCAAGCACATCCGCGATGGACTCGAGGACTACGAGTACCTGCGGCTGTTGGAATCGCTTGGAGAGCAGACATTCGCTCGAGAGGCCGCGCGCCGGCTCACCCGCTCGGGCTATGAAGTGGAGACGGACACCCGGCAGTGGGAGCAGGTGCGCCGGGAGATGACCGCCCGCCTGAGGAAGCGCTGGGAAGCGTCCGAATATGCAAAGCGTTCGGGCGTCCGTCCCAAGTGAATCGGAGACCCCTCACCTGGAATCAAGGATGACCGCCATGCGCACCGCCCTCGCAGCCCTCCTGTTCAGCATCTCCTCCGCTGCCTGGGCGCAGCTGCCCGACGCGGATGGGCCCGAGGAGAACAAGCCCGCCCCTCCTGCCCAGGGTCAGGCCAAGGCCACCGTGCCCGCCTGCTCCCAACGCCTGCCCGCCCTGCGCAACCCCCTCGCCTTCGCTCCGGGTGAGGAGCTCGAGTTCGACCTCGATGCCATGGGCGCCACCGCCGGCAAGATGACCATGTCGGTGCAGAAGAAGCAGGACGGCTCGCTCCCGATTCAGATCAAGGTGCAGACCAACTCCTTCTTCTCCAAGGTGCGCCGGGTGAACGCCACCGCGATGAGCTACATGCACCCGAAGACGCTGCGCCCCTCGCGCTACACCGAGGAAGCCACGGAGAACGAGCAGCACCGCACGGTGGACGTGGCCTTCAACTCCAAGGACCGCAGCGTCCGCGTGGACTATGTGCAGCGCGGCAAGCCGGGCCGCAGCAACTACAACTACGAGCACGAGGGCATGGACGTGGCCGGTGCCGTCTACATGATGCGCCAGCTCCCTCTAAAGGAGGGCCTGCCCATCTGCTTCGACGTCTACGGCGTGCGCCGCATGTGGCGCATGACGGCCAGCGTGGTGAAGCGCGAGCATGTGTCGCTGCCGCTCGGTGAGTTCGACGCCTGGCACCTGGCCGGCACCGCGGTGCGCCTGGACAAGCCCTCGATGTCGCGCGAGGTGCACGTGTGGATCACGGACGATGAGCGCCGGCTGCCGCTCGCCGCGGTGGGCACCATCGACCTGGGTGCGGTGCGCGCCACCCTCACCTCGTTCTCCCGCCCGGGCGAGAAGGCCCGCCAGGCCCAGGGCAAGGAACAGCTCAAGTGGTAGTCGTCTGACGCATCAACCCCGCCGCCTGCGACAGCCGGCGGCGCACCCGCGTCACCACGTCCATCAGCAGCTCCAGCCGCTCGAGCACCCGCTGCTCGTCCCCCGCCTGGAGCATCCCCAGCGGAGAGAGGGCGTCCGGCTGGAGCGCCTCGAGCACATCGGCGAAGTGCGCCTCGACATCTCCGAGCGCGTCCAGCCCCTCGCGCAGGTCGTCCTCCAGGAAGTCCAGGAGCACAGCGGAATCGGCACGCACCGGCAGCACGTGGCCGAGGTGCTCCATCGTCTGGCGGAGCGGATCGGCCCCCGAGCGGCGCAGCGTCGCGGGAGCAGCAACGAGGGCGGCGGCGGGTGTTGTCATGTGCGACAAGCTACAGGCCAGTAGCAGAGGGTCAATTTTCCTCACCGCACACCGATTGCGGCATTTCGCCACGCTGGGACGCGCGCTTTGCCAGTCCGGGAGGAATTGACGCACCATCCCATACAGGGAAGGGGGGAGCGGCACAGGCCTTGCTCACGGGGGCGGAGCGACTGGCGCCGTGCAACACCCCTGAGGAATACCCAGATGACCTCCCTACTCCCCCAATCGGCCACGAGCGTCCCATGGCTCCCCTGAAGGAGACGAACGCGGCCGGCACCCCCTCCGCCGCGAATGAGGCCGAGGAGCCGCTGGACGAGGTGATGGAGTTCCTGCGCCTGTTATGGGCCGTGGACCAGGGGCTGAGGTCCATCTCGAAGGAGATGGAGACCACGCTGGGACTGACGGGCCCCCAGCGGCTGGTGGTGCGGCTCGTGGGGCAATACCCCGGCATCACCGCGGGCGGGCTGGCGGAGATCCTCCATGTCCACCCCAGCACGCTCACCGGCGTCATGAAGCGCCTGCAGAAGCGTGGCCTCGTCGAGCGCAAGTCGGATCCGCTCGATGCTCGCAAGGCGCTCCTCTACCTCACCGCGGCGGGCCGTGAGCTGAACGTCCCCTCCGAGGGCACGGTGGAAGCCGCCGTGCAGCGGGCGCTCTCCCGCGTGCCGAAAGCGGGGCTGGAGGGCGCCCAGAGCGTGCTCACCGTGCTCGCCGAGGAGCTGGGCGTCGGCAACGCCCCGCTCCAGTTCGACGGTTACGGCGAGGGCGCGGCGCCCCCGGGTGTCGACACCGCCGGAGTCGTCGCGGCGGGACTCCCGCCCGCGTTGGGGTTGGCAGGGACCAGGCCCGGCACCGAGCCCGCGCCCTGAGTCGTCGCCGGGGCCGAGGCTCCAGGCGGCGTGGCGGAGACGGGCTGCGAGTTGAGCGGCGGCGGCGTGGCGATGAGTGGCACCGGGGGCTGCCCGTTGAGCGGCGGCGGTGTGGCGACGAGCGGCACCGGCTGCTGCGCGGTGAGGGGCTGAGGTGTGGCGACGAACGGCACCGCGGGCGTCTGTACCTGCGCCGGGCTCGGCGTGCGCACCACCCCGGACGCCACCCGGGTCCCACCGAAGGTGAATTCCGGCCCGGCCACCCCGGGCACCAGGGGCACCACGGAGAAGGAGCCCTGGGTGGACAGGAAGGTGGAGGACTGCGGCGCTGGGGTCAGCGGCACGAAACCGCCCACCGTGGTCGGGGGCAGCTCATCGCCAATGGTCACGCGCGCGGGGTTGTTCTGGAAGGCCTGCGGGACGATGGGTGTCGTCTGGCCGGGAAACTGCGCGTCGAGCTGGCCAGGCGCCCCGGGTTCATTCGCGTTGATCGCGACCCGCCCCGGGAGCTCCGGGGTCAGGAAGGCGTCCGGGACGATGGGGGTGGTCGTGGAACCGACGGTACCGGGCGTCTCCACACCCGGCTGGGTGGGATCCTGATTGAGGGGTGTCACCCGCCCCGGGTTCAGGAAGGGATCGATCACCCCGCCCTGCAGGCTCGCGGGCCCCGGCAGGGTGGTGTCGGCCACCGGCGCCAACTGCTGCGTCCTCACCGGATCCGACAGGCCATCCACCGCATCGGTCCCGGTCTGCCCCGTCACCACGACACCGGAGCCCCCCACCCCCTGCTGCTGTGACAGCGCGCTATTGGGAACGGCTCCCAGCGAGGTACCACCCGGCACCGGCGAGGTCGGCGGCGCCACCCCCGCGACAGTCCCCGCCGTGGGCACCACCGCGACCGCCGGCACATCGGTGCCATTCACGGTGATGGCCACGTCGTCGAAGTCGAACTGGATGAAGCCGCGAGGCTCGGCCTCACGCGGCAGGTTCCACACCAGCACGGTCAGCTCGGTGTCTCCCGGGCGTGCCACCGGCAGGGTGCGGAACGTCCCATCGTCCGCGTGGGCTCCCTGCGCCAGCGCGGAGGCATGGATGACGGCCGCGTCCGTGAGCAGCTCCCCGTTGCGCCAGACACGTCCCACGCCCCATACGGCCGCCGCCGCGTGCACCCGCGACGTGTTGTAGGAGCCGAGCATCGCGCCGCCGTGCATGTCCTGGTCGAGCACCACTCCGCCCGCGATGGGCTGGGCCGGAGCTCCAGGCAATGGCCCCATCTCGGGCAGCCCATTCCGAGCCTGAGCCGGCGGGAAGCCCGCCTGGTCCAGCTCCACCCGGTACGAGTCCCCCCCGAGGTCGAAGGTGGCCACCAGACTCCCGGCATCCCCATAGGTGGCCCGGGGGTCCGCGATACGGTCCCTCACGGACAGCTCGACCGAGCCGGTTCCCCGCTCGAAGAGGTCCGTGAAGGGCACCGCACCCTGTGTGAAGAAGCCGACGTTCCCGGTCGTCCTCGCGGAGACTTCGGGACCATCGAAGGAGAAAGCCCCCGGGCCGGCTGCGAGCAGCCCGGTGAGCACAAAGCTGGAGAGGAATCCCGCCATCGACGCTGCCTCCTCCTGGAGAGGGTAGGCAGCGGAGGCGAAGGTTGGCGTCCCCGAGCGGACGGGCGGACGAGCGCCCGCCCTGCCCGCTAGATGAGACCCCGAGCGCGGCGGATCTGCTCCACCGTCTTGTTGTACTCGATGTCGAAAGCGCTGGTGCCCTCCTGCAGGTGCTTCAGGCGGGAACGCGCCTCCTTGTCGATCTCGTCGTCCACGTCCAGGTGCTTCTTCATCACCACGTGGATCTTCTGCCGCAGCACGTTATCGGCGGCATAGACCTCCTCGACGTTGCGGCTGATGAGGAGGAACTCGATCATCTGGTTGATGACGTATTCGATGCCTTCGTCGCCCATCTTGAAGCCGCGAACGTCGGCCATCTCACGCTTCACCTGGTTGAACTTGGAGTAGTCGTAACCCCGGCGCTCCAGCGCCTCGCGCGTGGCCTGATTCACGCGCTCCTCGTTCGCCAGGTACTCCCGCATGATGGCGGACAGGTCCATCTCGGCATCAGCCACGCGCATCGGCTCTACTTCGATATCCCCGTCCTGCATCAGCCTCTGGACGACCTCCCGGGAGATGATCGGAATCACCTTCGGATAGAGCCTCATATCGGTCCCTCGCCCCTTGAAGACGTCTCGACTGGACGTGTCCGCTATAAATCAGCGCCAAGCCCAGCCGCAATGAAAAACCCCAGGAACATCGCGGATTCAGCGGCTTTTGCCGAACCCGCTTTCGACCGGAAATTAATCACGGCGAGCCGGGTGGCGACCCTTCTTCTGACTTTTCGTCCACCAGGGCACCCGCATCGGCCAGGGAGGCTTCCCGGATGGGATCCTCGGAGTCCTCCTCGGGGTGGCCATGGAGCGCTGCGTGCACCCGCTCGGCCACCGTGGGCCCGAGCACCTCGGCCAGCTCCTCGATGGTGGCCTCGCGCACCCGCTTGAGCGAGCCGAAGTGGCGCAGCATGAGCTTCTTGCGCGTCTCCCCCACCCCCGGGATGTCCTCCAGGACGGAGTGGAAGTTCCCCTTGCGCATGGACTTCTGTTGGAAGGTGATCGCGAAGCGGTGGGCCTCGTCCCGCAGGCGGGCGAGCAGGTAGAGCTCCGCCGAGTTCTGCCGCAGGACAATGGGGTCCTTGCGGTGGGGGATGAAGACGCGCTCGGGGCTGCGGTTGCTCTCCTCGTCGCGGTCGTGGACCTCGAGGTCCCGGCTCTTGGCCAGGGAGATGATGTCCACCCCCTCCACGCCCAGGTCCTTGGCGGCGGCGAGCGCGCTGGCGAGCTGTCCCTTGCCACCATCGATGACGAGCAGATCCGGTAGGTCCCCCTCCTCCTGGCCGCGCTTGAGCCGGCGGGAGATGACCTCGTGCATGCTGGCGAAGTCGTCCTGCTTCTCCAGCGTCTTGATGCGGTAGCGGCGGTAGCGCGACTTGTCGATCTCCCCGTCGGTGGCGGCCACCTGGGAGGCGACGATGCTGGAGCCCTGGAAGTGCGAGATGTCGAAGCACTCCATGCGGCGCGGCAGGTTGCGCAGGTGGAGCCGCTCCTGGAGGCGGCGCAGCACCACCTCGGTCTCGTCCTTGGTGCGGCGGCGCTCGATGACGGCCTGTTCGGCGTTCTTCTGCGCCATGTCCACCAGATCACGCTTCTCGCCGCGCTTGGGCACCATCACGCGGACCCGCTCGCCCTTGCGCTCGGAGAGCAGCGCCTCCAGACCCTCGCGCTCCTCGACGTCCAGCGGAAGGAGCACCTCCTCGGGGACGAAGTTGCCCTGGTCGTAATAGAGGTTGACGAAGGAGGGCAGCAGCTCCTCGTCGGGGAACTCCTGGCTTCCGAGCGGGAAGGCCTGACCGCCGTTGAGCCGGCCCTGGCGCACATAAAGGACGTAGACGAGCAGCCGATCCCCCTCGCGATGGGAGGCGAAGACGTCCTGGTCCTTGAAGTCGGTGGTGGCCACCTTCTGGCGCTCGAGGCTGCGCTCGATGGCGAGCAGCTGATCTCGAATGCGCGCGGCCTCCTCGAACTTGAGCTCGCTGGAGGCCTGCTTCATGCGCGCGCGCAGCCCGTCCACCAGCTCTCCCGCCTTGCCCTCGAGGAAGAGGACCACCTCGTCCACGCTCTTGCGGTACTCCTGCTCGGGGACGGGGTAGACGCAGGGAGCGGGGCAGCGGCCAATCTGATGCAGCAGACAGGGCCGCTTGCGGTTGGCGAGCACATGGTCCGTGCAGGTGCGCAGGTGGAAGTAGCGGTTGATGATGCGCAGCGTCTCGCGGATGGCGCTCGCACTGGAGTACGGGCCGAAGTAGCGCGCGCCGTCCTTCTCGTACCGGCGCACCACCTCCAGCCGGGGATAGGACTGGGTCCGGTCGAGCCGCAGGGAGATGTACTGCTTGTCGTCCTTGAGGAGGACGTTGAAGCGCGGCTTGTGCTTCTTGATGAGCTCGTTCTCGAGGAGGAGCGCTTCCTTCTCGTTGTGGACGAGCACCGTCTCGATGTCACCGAGGAACTGGTCGAGCAGCGAGACGAAGGCGCGCGTGTCCCCGGTGCGGGTGAAGTAGGAGCGCACCCGGTTGCGCAGGTTGACCGCCTTGCCCACGTAGATGATCTCGCCGCGGCGGTCCTTCATCAGGTACACGCCGGGCTCGGTGGGCAGCGACTCCAGCTTGGCTTCGAGCTTCGCGTCCATACGGTGTGCTAGCGGCTCTTCCTGGGACCGATGCCCGTCTTGCCGTGAGGCGGGCCGCCACCGCCCTTGCCTCCACGCTTGCCACGAGGGCCGGGCGTGCCGGGCTTCTTCTCGTCCGCGGGCTTGAGCGGGGCTTTGAGCAGCGAGCGGCTGGGCGGCTTGAGTCCCAGCTCCATGTCCTTGAGCAGCAGGATGCGATCGCGGAACTCCGCGGCCTTCTCGAACTGCATCTCGTCGGCGTAGTGCTGCATGTCCTTGGTGAACTCGCCGATGAGGCGCTTGAGCTCCTTGGGCTCCAGCACGTCGTTGGCCGAGTCGGCGGCCATGGGCAGCGCGGACGGATCCGCGTCGTAGAGGTGCTCGGACAGGTCGAGGATGTGGCTCTTGACCGCCTTGGGGGTAATGCCGTGCTGCTCGTTGTAGGCGCGCTGCACCTCGCGGCGGCGGTTGGTCTCCTCGAGGGCGAGCTTCATCGAGTCCGTCACTGACTCGGCGTACATGATGACCCGGCCGTTGAGGTTACGAGCGGCGCGGCCAATGGTCTGGATGAGGGACACGTGGCTGCGGAGGAAGCCCTCCTTGTCCGCATCGAAGATGGCCACCAGGGACACCTCGGGGATGTCGAGGCCCTCGCGCAGCAGGTTGATGCCCACCAGCACGTCGAACTCACCCTTGCGCAGGTCGCGGATGATGGCGGTGCGCTCGATGGCGCCGATGTCCGAGTGCAGGTAGCGCACCTTGACACCCACCTCGGTGAGGTACTCGGTGAGGTCCTCCGCCATGCGCTTGGTGAGGGTGGTGACGAGGACGCGCTCGTGCTTCACCACGCGCTTGCGCACCTCCTCCAGCACATCGTCCACCTGGTTGCGCGCCGGGCGGACCTCGACCTCCGGGTCCGTCAGACCCGTGGGGCGGATGATCTGCTCCACCACCACGCCCTTGGACTTCTGCAGCTCGTACTCGGCGGGCGTGGCGGAGACGAAGACGGCCTGCTGCACCATGTCCTCGAACTCGTTGAACTTGAGCGGGCGGTTGTCCAGAGCGCTGGGCAGGCGGAAACCGTGCCCCACCAGCGTCTCCTTGCGCGAGCGGTCTCCCCGGTACATGGCGCCGATCTGCGGCACCGTCTGGTGGCTCTCGTCGATGAGCACCAGCATGTTGCGCGGGAAGTAGTCCAGCAGGCACGGCGGCGGCTCGTTGGGGGGCCGGCCCGAGAAGTGCCGCGAGTAGTTCTCGATGCCGTTGCAGTACCCCACCTGCTCGATCATCTCGAGGTCGTACATCGTGCGCTGCTCCAGCCGCTGGGCCTCGAGCAGCTTGCCCTCGCGCTTGAACTCCTGGAGGCGCTCGGACAGCTCGTCGCGGATGGTCTGGATAGCGTGCCTGCGGGTGTCCACCTCGGTGACGTAGTGGCTCGCGGGGAAGATGACGACCTTGTCCAGCTCGCCCAACGTCTCGCCGCGCAGCGGGTCGAACTCGGTGATCTTCTCCACCTCGTCGCCGAAGAAGCTGACGCGTACGGCGCGCTCCTCTTCGTAGGCGGGGAACACTTCCACGGTATCGCCGCGGGCGCGGAAGGTCCCGCGGTGGAAGTCGAGGTCATTCCGGTCGTACTGGCTCTCCACCAGCTTGCGGATGAAGCTGTCACGGCCCAGCTCGGCGCCCACGTTCACCGTGACGGCCATGTCCACGTACGAGCGCGCCGTACCGAGGCCGTAGATGCAGGACACGCTGGCCACGATGAGCACGTCATCCCGCGTGCGCAGCGAGTGCGTGGCCGAGTGGCGCATGCGCTCGATCTCATCGTTCACCGAGGAGTCCTTCTCGATGAAGGTGTCGGTGGTGGGGATGTACGCCTCGGGCTGGTAGTAGTCGAAGTACGAGACGAAGTACTCGATGGCGTTGTTCGGGAAGAGGGTCTTGAACTCACCGTAGAGCTGGGCGGCGAGCGTCTTGTTGTGCGCGATGAGCAGGGTCGGCCGCTTCACGTTGGCGATGACGTTCGCCATGGTGAACGTCTTGCCCGAACCCGTGACGCCCAGCAGCGTCTGGTAGCGATCTCCGCGCAGCACGGCCTCGGTGAGCTCACCGATGGCGCGCGGTTGGTCGCCCTGGGGCTTGTAGTCGCTGACGAGTTGGAACTCAGGCATGGCTCAGTGGTTTAACACCCGGAGTCCGGGGATGCCGGGCCCAAATCGCCCATCCGCCAACAGAAAGACGGAGCGGGTGCTACCTCGGCCCCTCGGAACGCAGGGCCTCGAGCGCCTGGAGGCGGGGCGCCTCGAACTCGTCCCCCTTGTTCCAGCGAGGCAGCTCGCGCGTCCGGGCCACATGGGCACCCAGGAGAAAGAAGAGCCGCACGTCCTCCACCGCGCCGGAGAAGTCCCAGTCTGGGCCCAGCTCGTCCGAAGGCTGGTGGTAGTTGCGAGCCTCCCATTTCTCCCGGCGCTCCTTGCCCCAACCCGGCGGCCGGCCAATGAAGTCCATGCCGCTGCTGAAATAGGAGGCAGGGATGCCCAGCCTGGCGAAGCTGAACTGGTCCGAGCGGTAGAAGAAACCCCGGTCCGGCAACTGGTCCGCTTTGACAATGCGGCCCTGCGCCCGAGCCAGCGCCGTCAGGGGCGCGTCCAGCGAGGACTTGCCCAATCCGATGACCGTGATGTCCCGCGTACGCCCGTGGATGTTGAGCCCGTCGATGTTGATGTTGGCCGCCACGCGCCCCGGGTGCACCGGCAGGTGCTCGGCGAGATACTGCGAGCCCAACAGCCCCTGCTCCTCGGCCGCCACCGCGGCAAAGAGGATGGAGCGCGGCGGCGCCTTGGGCAGCGCGGTGAAGGCCTCGGCTACTTCGAGCATCGCCGCCACGCCGGACGCATTGTCCACCGCCCCGTTGTAGATGGCGTCCTCGCCCGGCTTCGCGTTGTCCTTGATGCCCAGGTGATCGTGGTGCGCCGTGTAGAGCACCACCTCCTTGGACAACTTCGGATCGCTCCCGGGCAGCAGGCCCAGCACGTTCGCCGTGGGACGGCGGCGCACCCGGTTGGCAAAGCGCGTGGACACCTTCACCCCCAGCGGTACGGGATGGAAGTCCCGCTTCTGGGCCGCCGTGCGCAGCGTGTCGAGGTCCTTGTCCGATAGCCGCAGCACCCGGCGCGTGGCCTCGTCCGTGCTCCAGGCTTTTACCTGGAGGCGCGGCTTCTCCTCCGAGGCTGGCAGCTCGAACTGTTCGCCCGACCAGGACGTCTGCACCACCTGCCACGCATATCCCGCGCTCGGAGTGGTGTGGAGGATGATGGCCCCCGCCGCCCCCATCTTCGCGGCCTGCTCGTACTTGTAGTCCCACCGGCCGTACCACAGCCGCGCCTTGCCCCCGAAGAGCTTCGGGTCGTCCTCGGGGTCGCTGTTCAGGATGAGGAGCGTCTTGCCCCTCAGGTCCATCCCCTTGAAGTCGTCCCACTCGTACTCGGGCGCCTGGATGCCGTAGCCCACGAACACCAGCTCCGAGTCCTCGAGCACCGCCTCCGCCGTCTGCACCCCCGAGCTGGCGATGAAGTCGTCGTGGAACCGCAGCTCCGTGCGGCCCGAGGCGCTGGTGAAGGTCATCGTCTCCGGATGGCCCGTCATCCCCACCAGCTCGAAGGGCTGCAGGTAGTTGCCCTCCGGGCCCGCGGGTTTGAGGCCCAGGAGCTGGAATTGAGTCGCGATGTAGTGTTGGGCCAGCGCGTCGCCCCGGGTCCCCGGGCCCCGGCCCTCGAGCAGATCCGAGGCCAGAAAGCCGACATGGGCCTGGAGGTCCCCAGCCTCGATTGTCTGGGAGGCGGACTTCTCTGCCGCTGTCGTGAGCTGCGCCCGTGCGGCGAGCGGCAGGAGGAGCAGGGCGGCGAGGAGCACCAGCGTTCGCTTCATGGCCCGTGTGCCCCTACCATGACCTGACCCGCTTCACGGGAGGGTTCTTCGCCTGGATGGTTGAACGGTAGACCCTCACCCCAGCCCTCTCCCAGAGGGAGAGGGGGCATCCACGGGTTCAACCTGGGGAACGGGCACCCTCACCCCGTCCCTCTCCCGGAGGGCGAGGGGTTGTTGACGCGGTGGGGGTTTTGACGCGGTGAGGGTCGTTGGCTTCCTCTCGCGTTACGCTGGCGGGGCCACCTTCCACACGGTCCCCGCCGCCGTATCCAGGATCTCCACCCCCAGGGCCTTGAGCTCCTCGCGCAGCCGATCTCCCTCGGCGAAGTTCTTCGCCTTGCGGGCCTCGCCGCGCGCCTGGATGAGCGACTCCACCTTCGCCACGTCGATGCCCCGCTCCTTCACCGCCCGCTCGCGCCGGCGCAGCAGCCACTGAGCCGGATCGTCCTCGAACAGGCCCAGCACCCCAGACACCTTGCGCACGTCCTCGCGCAGCGCCTGCAGCGTCCGCCCCACCTGCGCCTTGTCCTTCACCGGCGGCTTGTCCGTCAGCTCGTTCATCTGCGCGAACAGGCCCGACAGCGCGCCCAGGGCCCCCGCCGTGTTGAAGTCGTCGTCCATCTGCGACTCGAACTCGGTGAGGAACCTGGCGGGCTCGCCGTACAGCGGGCCCTTGCCGAAGTCCTTCCCGCCCACGCGCTCGTCCACCTTGCGCAGCGTCTCGTAGAAGTACTCCATGCGGTGCTCCGCGTCTGCCAGCCCCTTGTCCGCGAAGTTCAGCGGGTGCCGGTAGTGCGTCGACACGAAGAAGAAGCGCAGCGCCTCCGGGTCCACCTTCGTGAGCGCGTCCCTCAGCCGCACCACGTTGCCCAGCGACTTGGACATCTTCGCTCCCTCGAGATCGAGGAAGCCGCAGTGCATCCAGTAGCGCGAGAACGTCTTCCCGCTCGCCCCCTCGCTCTGGGCAATCTCGTTCTCGTGGTGCGGGAAGATCAGATCCAACCCGCCCCCGTGGATGTCGAAGGTCTCCCCGAGGTACTTCGCGCTCATCGCCGAGCACTCGATGTGCCAGCCCGGCCGGCCCTTGCCCCAGGGGCTGTCCCACGCGGGCTCGCCCGGCTTCGCCGCCTTCCACAGCGCGAAGTCCAGCGGCTCGTGCTTCTGCTCGCCCGGCTGCACCCGCTCGCCCGCGCACAAGTCATCCAGGTTGCGCTTGGACAGCTTCGCGTACTCCGGGTAGCGCCTCACCGAGAAGTACACGTCCCCCTGCGACTCGTACGCCAGCCCCCGGGCCACCAGCTTCTCGATGATGCCGATGATCTCCGCCAGGTGCTCGGACACCTTCGGCGAGACGTCCGGCTCCAGCAGGTGCAGCGCCCGAGCGTCCTCCCGGAAGGCCTCCACGAAGCGCGCCGACAGGGCCACCGGCGCCTCACCCGTCTCATGGGCGGCCTTGATGATCTTGTCGTCCACGTCCGTGTAGTTGCGCACGTACTTCACCTCGAAGCCGCAGTAGCGCAGGTAGCGCACCACCACGTCGAACGAGGTGAACGTCCGCGCGTTGCCGATGTGGACGTAGCTGTAGACCGTCGGGCCGCAGACGTAGACCCCCAGCTTGCCCGGCACCGCCGGCTCCAGGGTCTCCTTCTGCATCGTCATCGTGTTGAAAAGGCGAATCGATGCTGCGGCCACGTGCTCGAACCTCCCGTGAGCGGGTCCAGGTAGGAAAGCCGGACTCTAGGACTTCCCCACGTCCCGGACCACAAATGCCTGACAATGTGTGACAACTCTGCTGCCCTGTGGGCACTCCAGGCCGCCGAAAAAGGACTATCCTTCCCCTCCCCTGCCCGACCCCATCTCCGCCAGCCGTCGAATCTGGGAGAATGAACCCCCATGAGTCCTCCCAATCCCAAGCGCCCGCCCCGCCCGTCTCGCCCCCCGGGTGACACGGCGTCGCGCCCGGAGCCGGAGGTAGAGCTCCCCTTCGACGATGACGAGGTGGCCCCGCTCCAGGCGGACGACCCCCGCCCCCAGCGCGTCCCCCAGTTCCCCGCCGGCCCCCGCCGCCGCCCCCGCCGCACCTCCGGTGGTGCCTCGAGCGAGGGCCGCGACCGCGAGCTGCCCGCCCGCTTCAACTCCGGCGAGTACGAGGACCCCGGCCATACTCCCGCCTTCCTCTACGTCGAGCGCGGCCCCGGCGTCGGCCAGCTGCTCCCCGTCAAGCAGGGCGTGCTCGTGCTCGGCCGCGCCTCCACCTCCGACCTGCGCCTGCAGCACCCCTCCATCAGCCGCCGCCACGCCCAGCTCACCCGCCGCGGCGATCGCCTCACCCTGAAGGACCTCGGCAGCCAGAACGGCACCTACGTCAACCGAGCCCGCCTCACCTCCGAGGTGGAGCTGCGCTCCGGGGATGAGCTCGCCCTCGGCAATGCCATCCTCCAGCTCCGTGGGCCCGGACCCGCCCCCGAGCGTCCCCGGACCTCCTCCGGTCGGCCCGCCTCGTCGCTCCGGGTCGGCCTGAGCTCCCGCCGCATCATCCTGCTCGCCGTCGCCACGGGCTCCCTCGTGGCCGTGTTCCTCACGCTCGCCGCAGTGCGTTTGATGCGCCTGCGCAATGAGCCCGCCGGCTCCAGCGAAGTGGAGGCCGAGCAGCTCGCCGGGCAGCCGGCGGCCGTTGCCCCCCAGGAGGGTCTCGAAGCTGCGCCGGCCGCGGCGAGCGAGGCCGAGCCCGCCGTCGAGGAAGTCGCCGCCGAGCCCGTTGCCCCTGCCCCAGCCCCCGCGGCTCCGGCCGGGAAGGTTCGGGGAGCCACCCGAAAGCAGCCCCCCAGCGCCCAGGCCATCGCCGCGTCTGGAGAGAAGGGCGACACAGGCAAGGCGTCCGTTTCGAAGCAGCGGGACACCAGTGCGAGGGTGAAGGGCGGCAGTGGGAAGGCGGCTGTGAAGCCTGCTTCCGCCGCGGCACCTCTCGCTGGCTCCGCCTCCAACGAGGAGGCCGAAGCCGAGGCCCTCGCTCGCTACGAGGCCGGCAATGTCGAGTCCGCCCTGGCTCTTGCCCGGCGTGCGCACCTGGAGACCATGGCCGCAACGCTCGCCCGCTTCCAGGATGAGTGGCGCGCCGGCAATGCCGCCCTCGCCAGCCGCGACTCCTCCACCGCCATCCAGCACCTCTCCGCAGCCCTCGAGCTCGATCAGCAGCTCTCGAAGGGCTGGGGCTCGTTTGCGCCGAGGATCCGCAAGGCCCTCTCGCAGGCGCACCTGCAGGCAGGGAGCAAGCAGGGAAGCGAGCAGTAGACCCTCACCCCGTCCCTCTCCCAGAGGGAGAGGGGAAATCGGGACTACGTGGGTTTTCTCTTGAGGCCCCGGTACAGCAGCGCGGCGTTGCCCAGCATGAACGTCACCAACAGCAACGCCACCAACACCACCCCTTTGTCCCCGCCTGGCCGCTCTCCCTCCACCACCAGCCACAGCCTGCCGTCCTTCGGCTGCACCTCCCTCATCTCCCTCAGCAGCTTGAAGCCCTCCCGGTAGCGCTCCGCGTCCTCCTCCGCCAAGAGCCGGCCCCTCACCCCAAAAGGCCGGGGATCTGGCCTCGGCGGCACCCCTCCCGGAGTCCACTCCTCTCCGGGCAGCGCTCTCCGACGCACCAGGAACGGGGACTCCCGCAGCCCCACCACCACGTAGACGTCCTCGCCCTCTCGCCCGTAGGCGCCCCGCAGCGTGGGCACCCCATGCAGCTGCACGTAACGGTTGGACTCCAGGACGTCGTACCGGTACTCGCCCTCCGTCCCCAGCGTCAGCGGCGTGCGCGGAGAGAAGAAGTACGCCAGGTCCTTCCACAACAGCCCCAGCAGCACCCCGCCCACCACCAGGGCCAGCACCGCCACCGGCGCCTTCACCCCCACCCCTCGCCGCTGGATGCGCTTCTCCAGCTCCGCGATGCGCTCGTCCCGCTCCTGCTGAAGCTCCGACTCCATGGACATGAAAAAACCCCGGTCCCCACCTTCGGGGAACCGGGGCTTTCTACCTCCGCTCGAAGCGGATCAGGCCAGGTTGAAGATCTTCTTCAGGTCCGACTCGATCTCTTCCTCGGTGCAGTCCTTCGCTAGCGACAGCTCCTTGATGAGCAGCGAGCGCGCCGTATCCAGCATCTTGCGCTCACCGAAAGACAGATCCTTGTCTCCCTTCAGCAGATAGAGGTCGCGCAGAACTTCGGCGATCTCGAACACGGAGCCAGTCTTGATCTTCTCCATGTACTCCCGGTAGCGACGGTTCCACGTCGTGGAGTCGACCGAGATGTCCTTCTCCTTCAGGATGGAGTAGACCTGCTTGACGTCCTCTTCGCTGATGATCTCCCGGAGGCCGACCGAGCCGACCTTGTTGATTGGGATCATGATCCGCATCCCATTCTCCAGGATGCGCAGCACATAGAAGGATTGCCGCTGCCCGGCGACCTCGGTGTGCTCAATCCCCATCACCTCGCCCACGCCCTGCCCAGGGTACACAGCCTTGTCGCCGGTCTTGAAGCTCGTCTGCACTCGTTACCGCCTCCTCTAGGATGGCTTGGCTCGACTCGACACCCGGCCCGGAAAGCCACTCACGAATACCACGATTCACCCCTTACAGCAACATTGCAGTCTTGACCCGCCCTGGAATTCCTGACTAGCCTGCGCGCCTTTACGCGTGTCCAGTCGCCCAGTAGGGCGCTGCAGCATGACGGGATGGATGGGGTAGGGGGTGGGGCGTGGGCCGTTATTCGTGGCGCGATCTAACCGGGCGTCCTCTGTTCTTCCCTGCTGTGAGCTTGATGCTCGGCGCGGGGTTGGGACTTGGAACGGACGTCTCAAGCGGATTATTTCAGCTTATGGCCGCGGCGCTTCTGGGAGCAGCCTCCCTGGCGCTCGCTCGCCTGCCTGGTGCCCATCTGGGCGTGCTCCTCTGTCTGGGACTCACCGGAGCGGGCCTGGCCAGTCTGGAGGCCGGGGCCGATGTGCCGCGCGCTCTGGCGGAGGGCGGCTCCGCGGTGCTGGAGGGCGAGGTGGAGCGAGTGGACCGCTTCGAGGACTCCACCCGCGTGCTGCTCGCCGTGGCCCGCGTGGGACAGGGCGCCGGAACCCCCGCGCGCTTCCACGCGAGCCTCTACGCCCATGGGCAGCCCCCTTCGCTACTGCCCGGGCAGCGCGTGCGCGTGGAGGCCCGGCTCAAGACGCTCGAGCCCGCCTCGAATCCCGGAGAAAAGGACTTCTCCGCAACCCGGCGGCGGCAGGGGCTCGCCTTCACCGGCAGCTTCCAGAGCGCGGGGATGCTGGTGCTCTCCCCTCCCCCGCGCTGGCGCCAGCAGTTGGTACGCACGCAGGAGGGCCTCACCGCGGCAGTCCACGCTGTAGCGCCCTCGACCGAGGCCGCGGCCCTCTTCCTCACCCTGGCCGCCGGACAGCGCGCCGCGCTCGATGATGGACTGGAGGAGGACTTCTCTCGGAGTGGATTGGCGCACGTACTCAGCGTGAGTGGCCTGCATGTAGCGGCGCTCGCGCTCATGACGCTGGCCCTGCTGCGCCAGCTGCTCGTCCGGGCCGGAGCACGCATGCAGAGCCTGCGGCGCGTGGATGCCCGCCGCCTGGCCGCCCCCGCCTCCGTGCCCTTCGTCTGGGCCTACGTCGTCTTCACCGGCAACCAGCCGCCCGCGGTGCGCTCGGCCGTCATGGCCACCGTGGTGCTGCTGGGGCTCGCGCTCTGGCGGCGGGCCGATGGGCTCAACAGCCTCGCCACCGCCGCCGCGCTGCTCGTCGCCTGGACGCCCTCCAGCGTCGCGGACCTGTCGCTGCAGCTCTCCTTCCTCGCTGTCTTCAGCTTGTTGCTGCTCACCCCTGCCCTACGCGAGGCCTTTCCTGTTCCTCCGCCGGATCCCCAGGAGACCCACCGGCTCAAGCGTCTGCTCGCGAACACCCGGGAGACAGTGCTGGAAACGTTCTGCGCGAGCGCCGCGGTGACAGTGGCCAGCCTGCCGTTGGTGGCGGGGACCTTCGGGCGCGCGAGCCTCGCGGGGCTCGTCTCCAACATCGTCTGCATGCCCCTGTGCGGCCTGCTCACTGGCTTCGCCGCGGGCGGCGCGGCCCTCTACGTGGTGGCGCCTGTTCTGGCCACCCCGCTGCTGTGGGGCGGAGCGTGGGCCTCGCAGGTCCTCCTGTGGCTCACCCGCTTCTTCGCGCACGTGCCGCTGGCCACGATGGACCTGCCGACGTTCGGCCTCGCGGCCTCCCTGCTCTACGCCGCGGGGCTCGCGTGCTGGGCCCTGGGTGAGCGGCGCTCGCGTCTGGGCGGGCTCCTCGTCCCCGTGGCGCTGGCCCTCGTCTTCCTCGTGCCGCGCCTCCTCCCCGAGCCCGGCCTGCGCATCACCTTCCTCGCCGTGGGCCAGGGAGATGGAATCGTGCTCAGCTCCCGGGGACACCATGCGCTCATCGACGCAGGCGGCGTGCCCGGTGGCGCGGATCCGGGGCTCCGGGTCGTCGTCCCCTACCTGCGCGCCTCCCGCATCGAGCGGCTCGACCTGACCGTCCTCTCCCATCCCCACCCGGACCATGCACTCGGGCTCATCTCCACGCTGGGGCAGGTGCCCACCGAGCGCCTCTGGCTCTCGGCGGACAGCACCGGCGGGCACCTGTCGAAACAGCTCATCGCCGCGGCCACCGGCGCACAGGTGGAGGAGGTGCAGCTCGGCCACCCGTCCTTTCAGTTGGGGGAGGCGACCCTGGAGGTGCTCGGCCCGCCCGAGGACCGCGAGTTGATGGAGGGCGTGAACGACAAGAGCGTGGTGCTGCTCGTGCGCCACGGCGATGTCACCGTGCTGCTGCCCGGCGACGTGGAGGAAGAGGGCGAGGCCGCGCTGCTCGCCAGTGGAAAGCTCGGGCCGGTGACGGTGCTGAAGGCGGCGCACCACGGCTCGCGCACCTCGTCCACGGAGGACTTCCTCGCCCGGCTCCGTCCCCGCTTCGCCATCTTCTGCGTGGGCCGCCGCAACCGCTTCGGCTTCCCCCATCCAGAGGTGGAAGCGCGCTATCGCTCCTTGGGCACCGAGTGCCTGCGCACCGACGTACACGGCGCCATCACATTGGAGAGTGATGGACATGACGTCCGCCTGAGCACCTTCCTGCCCGCCGAGCCCCTGCCTCCAGCCCCGGTGGCCTCCTCTTCCGAGCCCTGAGAGCCTGTCCGCTCGTGGACCCTCTTTCCTCTCCAGGCCCTGGCTTCCACAGCCCCGGTTGCTCCCACGGGCTCTCGTTACCAGCCTTGGGGTGATGATTTCCGACGACCTGGATCTGCGTCAGCTCACCGCCGACCTGAAGCACATGCTCGCCCCGGGTGAGCCCGTGGGCTATCTGCGAGGCAAGTCGCTCATGCGCAACCTGCTCGTGGAGACGAAGGGCTTCTCGGAGTTGGAGGCCGAGGAGCTCATCGACACCCTCGAGCTCCGCGGCTTCCTTCGCTTCCTGGGAGATCCCACCGAGCGTTCCATCGCGGACGCGCACTGGGAGATCTCCCCCCACTCGTAGCGTCTACTCGAAGACGAGCCAGCCGAAGCGCGGCAGCGCGTGGAAGTCCCCCACGAAGAGTGGCGAGAAGGACTGGCCTTCCACCTGCCGCCGCTCTACGTGCTCCAGGCGGTAGAGGTTGAAGCGCCAGCGCTCCCCCTTCTTCGGCGGGAGGTTCGGCACCTCGGCGAGCCGGGCGAAGGGAATCCGCATCTCCACCCGCCAGCCCTCGTCGCGATCCTCGGGATTGTCCAGCGTGCCGCGCACCTTCACCGCCGTCTTCATCCCCGAGTCCCAGCTCAGGTCCATCCCTTGCCGGCGCGCGGGGAAGTACGCGTCGAAGTTGACGTTGTGCGGGGACACCTGCATCTCGTTGTAGGTGCGTCCGTCCGCGTTCGCGTCGAGGAAGATCTCCACCACCTCCTGCTCGTAGATGGGCGCGTCGCGCTCGCGCAGGGTGCCCCAGACGTCCGGGTCCTCCACATCGAAGGCCACGTAGAGGTGCTGGTCGTCATAGGCCAGGCGAGCCTCGGTGCGCAGCGAGGGCTGGCGACCATCGAAGCTGCCACGCAGAAACACCGGGGCCGCGTCCTTCCACACCGCGTCGTCGAGCTCCCCGTCGATGACAGGAGCCTTGGCCGCGCGACGGACGGTGTACTCGGGCAGCGGCGGAGGACCACCGCCAAGCTGCGGGCCCAGCATCCGGTTGTCACCCGCGTGCGCGTTCGGGTCGTCCACGGCGAGGCGCTCGTCCCCCTGCCAGAAGCCGAGCACCACCCGGCTGGGCGCCGGGGGCATCGACACCGTGTGGACGTCCTCCACCACCTTGCCCACGGGCCACGTGCCCAACGGGGCCGCGCCCCCCGCGAAGTCGTGGTCCGCGTTGACCATCATCTGCCCGCTGGCCGGGTCCACCACGTGCACGAAGAACTTCCAGCCCCGGGGCACGGCGCGCACGGCCTCGAAGTAGTGCTCGAGCTTCACCGCCTGCCCGGGCGCCGCCACCTGCGGGGAGACACGCGTCCCCAGGTAGCGCACCGCGCCACCAGCAAACGTGGCCCCGCTGCGATACGTGAGATCCCCCGGCGCGGCATCCAGCACACGAGCCTGGGCGGGCGGAGGCAGAGCCTTGGTGCGGGGCTTCGGGCCGGCCTGCTCGTCGCGGCAGGCGGTGGCGAGCAACGTGAGCGTCAGCAGCGTCAGGAGGCGGAAGGCGAGGCGCATCGGGGCCGCGAATCCTAGGACCCCCTTCCTCCGATGTCTCGAAGAAGGGACCCGAGCCCGTCCAGAGGGATGGACGGCGGACCGGAGACGGGACGGCCCCGCGGCGGCAACCCCCCGCGATTCCGCCTGCCTGTCCCGGCACCGGGTTTGCCACGGCAGGGGCCATGCACTTCGAATTCGAGCACATGGGCACCTCCACCCCCTTCGAGCTGCCCGAGGGCGTCCACCTGCTGGGTGGCGCCGCCGAGGACCAGGTACGGCTCGAGGGGCTCCCTCCAGGCCTGCTGACGCTGCGCATCGAGAACCACCGGCTGATGGTGGAGGCCACCCGCACCTTCACGGTGGAGGGGGTGATGGTCCCTCCGGGAGTCCCTCGCCTCGTGCTGCCGGGAGAGGTGGTGGGGCTGTCCGAGGAGATGCGGCTGAAGGTCAGGGAGCCAGACGGAGAGGCGGAGCGACAAGTGGGCACCGTGGCCGTGCTCAAGCACCTCCTCACGGACCTGGAGGAACCCCCTCCCTCACGAGCTGCCACCCTGCAGTGCCTCATCGGAGCGGACGTGGGCCGCACCTTCGCCCTCGCCGAGGCAACCACCGACCTCGGCCGCGGCAAGGACGTGTCCGTACGCCTGCGGGACATCGCCGTGTCGCGCCGCCACGCGCGCATCCGGCACCAGGAAGGCACCTTCCTGCTGGAGGACCTGAACAGCCCCAACGGGCTCTATCTCAACGGAAAGCGGCTGGACGCCCCCGCCCCCCTCCACGAGGGCGATGTCATCGAGCTGGGCCGAACGCTGCTGCGCTTCCAGGCCCCCATGGGCACGCCCGAAACGGAGCCGCAGCCGGAGCCAACCCCGACTCCAGCCGAAACACCCACCTCGACCGAGCCACCCGTCTCGAACGACCCACCCACAAGCCCCTCGCGCGAAGACACGCCGGAGCGTCCCCGGATGCGCTGGGAGGGGTGGCTCATCGGCCTCGGGGCGGCGCTGGCGTTGGTGGGACTGTTGGCCACCTACGCTCTGACGCCCTGAGACTCAGGCGCGCAGCGGCGTGAGACCGGAGCGCTCGATGAGGATCTTCGCCAGGTTCCGGTGGTGCGCGAAGAGGCTGGTGAAGTGCACCAGGCCTCGGCTGCCGCGCACGGCGTACACCGTCACCGGCCCAGGCAGCACGTCCACCTTGCGGATGTCCGCGAAGGAGAAGCGCCGCGTGCGCACCAGTCCCCGGTACGTGATGCCTCCCGCGTCCACGATGATCCGGGTGCGGCCGTAGTACGTCACCGACACGCCGAAGAAGAGGACGAAGAAGACCGCGGAGAGGAACGTCTGGACCGGAACTCCGTCGAAGCGCAGGAGGTACACCAGAACGCCCAGCCAGAGCAGGGTCGCGGCACCCATGATGGCCGCGAGCACTGCGTGTGGGCGGAACACCTGCTTGCCAGCCGTCGGATCGCCCGCGTTCATACCGAAAAGCTAAGTCGCGGGCCTGACATCCGCCAGCCGCTCCCTCGCTTTCCTGGCGGGGGGAGTCTGGGGGCCGACTTCCTGGGAACTCCGAGTGTCCGGAGTTCCGCAGCTCTGGAGGCTCAGCTCCGGAAGGGGTTCTGCAGCAGCACCGTCTCGCCGCGGTCGGCGCCCACGGAGATGCACACCACGGGCACGCCGGAGATCTCCTCCACGCGGCGCACGTAGCGCTTGGCGGCCTCCGGCAGCTCATCAAAGGTGCGCACCCCGGAGAGCTTGTCGTCCCAGCCCGGCAGCGTCTCGTAGAGGGGCTTGACGCGCGCCAGGTCCTCATAGTCTCCGGGCAGCTCGGTGATGCGCTTGCCGTCCAGCTCGTAGGCGTTGCAGATCTGCAGCGTCTTGAGGCCGGAGAGCACATCCAGCTTGGTGAGCGCCATGCCCCACAGGCCATTGACGCGCACCGCGTAGCGCAGCACCACGCCGTCCAGCCAGCCGCAGCGGCGCGGACGGCCCGTGGTGGCGCCGAACTCGTCACCCACCTTGCGCAGCCGGTCGCCCGTCTCGTCCGTCAGCTCCGTGGGGAAAGGACCGCCGCCCACGCGCGTGGTGTAGGCCTTGCTGATGCCCATCACCTTGTCGATGGTGGTGGGACCCAGGCCCGAACCCACCGCCGCGTTGCCCGCCACGCAGTTGGAGCTGGTGACGAACGGATAGGTGCCATGGTCCACGTCCAGCAGCGTGCCCTGGGCGCCCTCGAAGAGGATGCGCGCCCCGCGCTGCACCTGGCCCGCCAGGTAGAGCGACACGTCCGTCACGTGGGGCCGCAGCCGGTCACCCAGCGCGGCGAACTCCTGCTGGTACTTCTCCGCGTCCAGCTCGGGGGACGCCTCGTTGGCGGCGCGGCACAGCTCGCGCAGCTCGTCACGCACGCCCGGAAGCCGCTCGTCGATGCGCTTGCGCAGCCGCTCGGGGTTGAGCAGATCACGCACGCGGATGCCGCGGCGAGCCACCTTGTCCTCGTAGGCCGGGCCGATGCCACGTCCCGTGGTGCCGATGGCGCTCACGCCACGGGCCTTCTCCCGGTACGTGTCCAGCAGCTTGTGCCACGGGAAGATGACGTGCGCGTTGTCCGAGATGAGGAAGTGCGAGTCGTCCTTGAGGAAGCCGCGCTCCTTGAGGGCGTCGAGCTCCTTCACCAGCACCGCGGGATCCAACACCACCCCGTTGCCGATGACACAGGTCTTCCCTTGATGGAGGATGCCCGAGGGGATCAGATGCAACACCGTCTTCTGGCCGCCCACCACCAGGGTATGGCCCGCGTTGTTGCCCCCCTGGAAGCGCACGACCACCTGGGCGTGCTCGGTGAGCAGGTCCACGACCTTGCCCTTACCCTCATCTCCCCACTGCGCTCCGATGACGACGACGTTCGGCATAGTTGCGGCCCGCTTAGCATGCTTCGCTACGGGTCGTCACCGGGCTGAAGCGGGAAGTGCAGCCATTCCCGCACCGCCAATAGACGACGTTCCTCGGCATCGAATTCCTTGTGGTAGTTGTGCGTATGGGGCGCCGGAATCGAGAACTCCTCCCGCGTCATCCCACGAGCCCGAACCACCCGCTCGAAGCCCTCGCGGTCACCGTACGCATAGACGAGGGCATGGTTGTCGTGGACGAGCAGCGAGTCGTCCTCGCCTACGGATTTGATCCACAGGTGGTGCCGGCCATCCTGCTAGAGGGACATGTCACTGCCTCCCGTGTCTCGAGGGCGCCCGCCTTTCAGGCCCGAGCGCCGGAACGACAGTGGCCGACGTAACCACAGGCCAGCGTCTGACAGACCGACGGCTCCCGGCCTGGCCAACGGCCTTGGACATCTGCTTCCACCAGGCCCCGAGCCGCTGCCCTGAGCCGCTCGGTGATGGTCTGCATGTCCACAGCGGGCGCGGGGAACTCCGGCTCCGGCACGTCCTCGCCCAGGAAGGCCACCCCCACCTCCACGGCAACGCCCTCACGCACCATCCTCCGCGCAGCCAGCAGCACAGCCGCCAACGACTCGGCATGCGCCTCCACTCCCCGAGGCGAACGTTTGCCCGGCTTGAAGACAACCACCCGCGCCTCGTCCGGTGCCGTCTGCCAGAGGAGATCCACCTCCCCTTCGAGTGCCGCGGGTGCATCCCCTGGCAGCGTCAGCACGAAGGGCAACGCGCGATGCATGCTCGAAGCGGGAGCGGCGGCCAGAGTGCGGGCGAACGCAGTCCCCAGGAAGCGCTCCACCATGGCCAGCGCCTCCTCGACTCCGTCCTCTCCCTGGTCCCAGCCCACCTCGCGCACCAGCGCCTCCAGACGGGCCCGCCGCTCGGGGGCCGGAGTTCCGGCGAGTCGGAAGTCCACCACGCGCAGCAGCGCCAACACCCGGTCCACGGCACTCAGCGCCGGTGCGCCCCAGGCCTCCCGCTCGATGTACAGCGGAGACACACGCGGCGGCGTCTCCCAGGGCGCCCCCTCCGCACGCAGTCCGAGCTGGTGCACGTAGCGGTAGCGGCGCGGACACGTCACGAAGTCCTGCACGGCCTCGGTCCCCACCGCCGCCACCTCGGGCGTGGCCAGCACCGGAGCCTCGCGCACCCGCTGCAAGGCCGCCTCGACGCGGGCCTCCTGCTCCAATGGGTCCACGTCCTCCGACTCGGACATCTCCGGGGGTACGGGCAGCGTCTCCACGTCCAGGTCCTCGACGAGCCCTTGCAGTCGCGTGTCCTCCTGCAACCGCTCATCGAGCAGGCACCACCACGAGTCAGCCGCGCCGCGCTCCTCGCCTCCAGAGAGGATGAGTCGGTCCCGGGCCCGGGTGAGTGCGACGTACAGCACGCGCCGGTACTCGGCCGTCTCGCGCCGCTTCAGCTCGTCCTTCACCTGGTCGTAGCGGGGAGAGCGGTACTTATCGAGGCCGTCCGAGTCCGGCAACCACGGCCGCAGGCAGAGGCCATGGGTGCGCTCGAAGAGGGCCCGTCCGCTGGTGAAACGCCGCAGGCCGCCGAGCGCCGGCACTACCACCACCGGCCACTCCAGGCCCTTGGCCCGGTGGATGGTGAGCAGTTGCACCGCGCGAGGGTCTCCCGCTTCCAGCAGATCCGCCTGGGCTTCCGTGGGCTCCTCGTTGGCCAGCCGCTGCAGCTCGCGAGAGAAGGTGACGCAGCCCCCCGTGCCGCGCTCGTCACGCCGTCCCGCCAGTGCGAGCAGCTTCTCCACGTTGGCACTCGCCTGCTCTGCGTAGGGCGTACCCGCCAGGGACTCGCGGTAGCCCGTCACCTCCATCGCGGCCAGCAGCAGCGCACGCACGCCGAGCCGATCCCTCTCGCGCCGCAGCGCCGGCAGCGCCGTGAGGAACCGCTCCAGCCGCGCCTGCTCTCCCTCGGGCAGCCCCTCCAGCGAGGAGGAGCCTCCGCGCTCCACGGCGGGCAACGACAGGCCCTCGGGCCCGGCAAGCCGGAAGAGCGAGGCGTCCGATAGCCCCACCAGCGGCGAGCGCAGCACCGCCGCGAAAGCGAGCGCGTCGTCGGGATCCGCCAGCAGCGACAACAGCGAGGCCAGGTCCAGCACCTCCTGCGCGCCGTAGAACCCCCGGCCGCGCAGCACCCGGTGCGGAATGCCGTGGCGGATGAGCGCCTGCCGGTACACCTCCAGGTGCGTGAAGGTCCGGAAGAGCATGGCCACGTCCCCGCCACGCACCGGGCGCAGTTCCTCGTTTTCCTTATTCGTGGCCACGAGGACCTGCTGTGGCCCGGGAGCCAGCATCACCTTCAGCCGCTTCGCCACCGACTCCGCGTCCGCCGCGCGCAGCTCGCCCGTGGAGAGCTCCTCGTCGTCCAACACGAGCCGCTCCACCGCCGGGGCCTGAAGCGGGGACTCGCGTACCGGAGTGAAGTCATCCTGCTCGGGTGCGTACACCACCTCATAGGGGCGCGCACCTCCCTCGCCTTCCTTCAGCACGCCCGGGAAGGCCTGGTTGAAGAAGTCGAGCAGCGGCGACACCGAGCGCCGGTTGCCCTGGATGAAGTCGAGCACTCCACCCTCGGCGACGATCTTGTCCGACAGCACCTTGAAGACGGACACATCCGCGCCGCGGAACTCGTAGATGGATTGCTTGCGGTCACCCACCGCGCACAGGAAGGCGGGTTCCAACGGGAGCGCGTCCACCAGGCTCTCATCCGGACGCAGCGGGCGCGGGCCTCCGTCGCGCTTCTCGGCCAGCAGCAGCACCAGCTCGAGCTGCAGGCGGTTGGTGTCCTGGAACTCGTCCACCATCAGCGCGCCCAGGCGCTCCTGTACCTGGCGGCGGTAGTCCGGGAAGTCACGCAACAGGTCGCGCGTCTTCACCAGCAGCGCGGTGAAGTCCAGCGCGTTACGCCGGACAAACTCCTCCTCGTGACGCGCCGCCACCTGCGAGAGCAACGAGCGGAACGCGGCCTCGAAGGGCGCCGTGCGCCACCCGGCGTACGCGTCCTCTAGCCGCATCACCGAGCCGTCGCTCTTCCCGAAGAAGCTCCAGTACAGCTCCTTCATCGAGTTGCCCGGCTCCTTCTTCAGCCGGCGCACATCTCGACCGTCCTCGAGGAAGGCCGCCTTGAGCGAGGGCAACCGCTCGACCTCGAAGCAGTTCTCCGGCGTGAGGCCATCCAGCGCCGTCTCCAGCTTCTCGCGCAGGACACGCCACTCCCCCTTGGCGTCCAGCTCGCTCACGGTGGCGCACAGGCCGCGGCATCGCTCGACGAGCACCTCGAAGCCGGCACGCATCTCGTCCGCGCTGGAGATACGGACCTCGGCCGCGCGCAGGCCCTCCTCGCGCAGCTTGCCGTAGGTGGCGGACAGCGAGGACACCAGGCCCTCGGTAAAATCCGAGCCAGAGAACGTCAGCTCCTGGCACAGCTCGCGCACTCCCGAGTCACCGGCCTCCAGTGCGTCCAGCACCACGCGCTCGCACACGTCCAGCACGAGCGTGCGGGCCTCCAGCTCGTCGAGCACCTCGAAGGACGCATCCACCCCCGAGCCCGGGGGCGCACGGCGCAGCAACTGTCCGCACAACGAGTGGAACGTGCCCACCGAGGCCGCTCCCAGCTCCTCGCGCAGGGCGCGCCAGGTGTCCCTCGTGGGGAAGGGCTGGCCCAGCCGCTCGAGCGAGGCCCGCAGCTCCGGCTCCAGCACGGCCTTTGCCTCGGCCTGCACCAATGCATCCAGGCGAGCCCGGACACGCGCGCGCATCTCCGCGGCGGCCTTGTCGGTGAACGTCACCATGCACAGCCGCGCGGGACGCAAGGGCTTCGCCCCCTCGCGCGCACCGGCCAGCAGGTGCAGCGTCATCGTCACCAGGCTGTACGTCTTGCCCGCGCCGGCACCCGCCATCAGGGCGAGGTTCTTCTCCAGCGCCAGGTGAAAGGGCCTACTCATGAGTGCCCTCCTCGTCCACGAGCCGCCGCTCGGTAATGCGGCACACAGGGCGGTAGCCGCAGCTCCCGCAGTCCTTCGGTCTCACGGCGAACTGCCCCGCCCTCACGGTGCGCACCAGGGACTCCACCGCATTGGCCAGGTTGGGCTTCTCCTCTGCCGCCAGTCGCGCCCGCACCTGCGGCTCGGTGGACAGCAGCTCCTCCAGCTCGATCGCGTCCTTCTCCAGCACCTGGGACAGGTAGATGACCTCTCCCGTGCGCAGCGAGAACCACGCAGCTTGACTCGTGTTCTGGTGGCCGCTCGCCCGCGCCGCGTACAGGTACAGCGGCAGCTGGAAGTCCGAGTCGAGCAGCTTCTTCTTCAGCTCCGACTTCGACAGCTTGCCGGACTTGTAGTCGATGACGCCCACCTCGCCGCCCGCCATGTCCAGCCGGTCGATGGTGCCCTCGAAGTGGATGACCTCCTCGCCCACCTGCAGCGTCACCTCGTTCCACCCCTCCGCCGGGTTGCGAGGCCCGAAGCGCAGCTCGAAGCCCGCGGGCTCGAAGCGCTCGAAGGGCAGTCCCCGACGCTCGTCCATCAGGATGCGACGCACCATGTTCTTCGCCCGCTCGCGCGCCAGCCGCCACAGCGCTGGATGGCCCACGTAGTGGCGCTGCTCGAAGTCCGCCCGCACCTCGTCCAGCACTGAGTCCAGCAGCGCCTCCGGTATCGCATCGAGGCCCAGGCCCAGCAGCTTGCGCTCCTTGAGCCGCTTGAAGAACTCCTCCAGCACCCGGTGCCAGAAGACGCCCTGCCCTCGGCGATCAAACTCCTCGCCCGGCTGCTCTGGCTCGGGCACCTTGAGCCCGTAGGACAGGAACCCCTGGAAGCCGCAGTTGCCAAAGCGGGCCAGCGCCGAGGCAGACAGCGGCCGGTCCGCGCCGAAACGGAACGCCTCCCGAATCGCCTCGCCCAGGGCCGGGTCCTCCACCGCGCCGGTGTAGCGGCCTGCGCTCTTGCGCGTGTCACCGAAGAAATGCAGGCGCTCGATCTCCACCTGCACCATCTCCTTCGCCGAGACGAACCACGGTGCACTCTCGAAGCGCTGCTGGAGCACATTCCGGGCGGGGTCCGGCACGGAGACGCGCAGCCGCGCGAGCGCGAGCGACTCCAGCACCACACGCTGGCGCAGCTCCGCCTCGGTGAGCACCTCGTCGAGCGGCACGATGGCCGGCAACGAGCGCGCCTCCCACGTGGCCCCCGTCAACCGCCGCACCTCCTCCAGGAAGGAGGAGGGCGCCTGCTCCTGGCCCCCCTGCCCCTCCACCGCGAAGGACAGGCTCACCGTGTCCTCGGCTGCGGCCAGCACGCTGGCGAACAGGAGCCGGTCCTCGGTGAGGCGCCACGGCGCTCGGTCCTCGAACTCGCCGCCCGTGAGGCGGAAGATGTCCCGGCCCAGGTGCTTGTTGAGCGCAATGCGCTCGGTGTCGCCCAGCAGCGGGTTGGGCTCCTCACGGCCCGGGAAGCGGCCCTCGGCCAGTCCTCCGATGAAGACATGGGCGAAGGTGCGCCCCTCCAGCTCCCGAACGTCCAGCACCTCCACGGCGCCCGTCGCGGGCCCTCGTGCGGGCAGGTGCACGTCTCGCATCACATCCTGCAACCAGCGGCCGAAGGTGCGCCGCTTCAGCCGGGGCCCACCTCCTACCGCCGCGAGCGTCCGCTCCAGCTCCCGCACCCGCTGCGCAAGCGCTGCCCGCGCGGCATCGTCCCGAGCGCGGGCATCCAGCGCGAGCGCGTCCATGCCCTCGTCCGAGGCCGCCTCCAGCACCCCCTCCGAGTCCATCAGCCCCAGCCGCCGCACCGCCTGCCACCACGCGGCGAGCAGCTCCGAGGCCCGCCCCTGCTCCGGAATGCGGCGGCAAGACTCCAGCAAGAAGAGGCACCGCTCGCGCAGCACTCGGGCCCCATGGGCACGCCGGTGCTCCTTCGGGCGAACCTGGTTCGGCAACGGCTCCAGCCGCTTCGCCAGGGCCTCCAGGCGCAGGTCATACGCGCCCTTCCCTCGCATCGCGCCCAGCCGGTCGTCCCGGACGGCCGCGAGCGTGAGGAGCGTCGCCGGAGCCTCGGGCGCACCCCGGGAGAGCATGGGCGCATAGCGGCTGGAGACCAGCTCGGCCACGCGCTCGGCCGGGAAGCCGTCCTCCACCAGCAGCGGCAGATCCAACGCCAGCCGCACCGGGCCCGCCAGCGCGAGCGGCTCGCCCCAGGGCAGGCGCACGGGGACGCCCAGCTCGCCGAGCGCATCCGCCACCCAGCGGGCCTCGGGCCCCAGGTCTCGCCACGCCACGGCGATGTTCCCCGGAGGCACTCCGTCCGATACCTTGCGGCGCACGTCCCGAGCGATGAGCCGGGCCTCGTCTCGCACCGAGCCCGCGCTCCACATCCGCAGGCCGTCCACCGCGTCCTGGAGCACGTCCTTCGCCGCCTGAGGCGAGAAGAGGTGGCGACCGAGCTCCAGCATGGGGCGGCCCTCGAAGGTGACGTCCGCCTTGAAGAGGTCCACGTGGGGCAGCACCTCGCCGCGGTTCTCGAAGGCCCGGAAGAGAGAGGCCAGCGCCGCGTCCGCCACCGGCGAGCCACCCACCGGCGTCTCCACCCGCATGCCCACGCGGCGAGCGTCACAGGCGGCTGCCAAGGCCATCAGCAGCTCCAGCACCGAGGGCCGCACATCGTAGATGCCGTGCAGCACGAGGCCGCCCACGTCCTCCCAGGCCGCGGGCCACGCCTGGCGCTCCAGTGCCTCTCGCGCCCCGCGCACCACGTCCTCACGGTCCGCCAGGGCCAACTCGGCCATCTTCTGCTCGTAGCCGTGGTGCAGCAGGGCGAGCGCCCGGGCCCGGTTCCGCCGTTCGGGAGGCAACACTTCCAGCGCATCCTGCAGCTCGCGCGGGGAGAGGCGGCCCGCCTTGAGGTCCAACAGCACCTCCAGCGCGGCGCGGGCGAAGGCGGGCTCGTGCACGAAGTCGCCGAAGGGCGTGTCCCCCAGTCCCTGGGCGAGCGAGGCCACCACGGTCCGAGCCACGAGCGGCGAGCACGGACGGCGGCCCAGCTCGCGCGCACCTCCGAGCGCCTCGAGGAAGCCCTCCCAGGTGAGGTAGGAATCTCCGCGCACGACTCCCGCATGACCGCGGGCCGCGCGCAGGGCGGCCTGACGGCGACCATTGTCGGGGAAGACCTGGAGGGTACGGCGAGAATCGGTCATACGGGGCGGCGGAGTGTAGAACGAGGCGCGGGGCGTATTTATGCTCGCCGATATGCCAACCGCCCTTTGTTTTCTAGCGCTTGCTTCCCTGGCCGCCTCTTCCCCCGTCCCCACCGAGGCCCTTCCCTCGGCGGCCCGGCAGGCCTCCGACGCTCCCACGGTCCACGCGCTCGACTTCAACTGGACGCGTGACGGCATCATCACCGGCACCGCCGGGCTGCTGTGGATCGCCAGCGAGACCGTCCTCAAGGACGAGCTCGCCCCGAAAACTTGCCGCTGGTGCGACCGCTCGGCGGACGGCACGGACACCCTCAACTCGCTGGACCGGTGGGGCCGGGGTGTGGCGGCGGATACGGCCGAGGGCCGCGACCAGTGGAACATGTGGAGCAACATCGTGGGCTTCGGCGTGCTGCCGGCGGGCGTGCTCGGAGGGCAGTACCTGCTGTCCTCGGGGAGCGGCGCCCCGCCGAAGTACTACGCACAGGACGCCACCATCATCATCGAGTCGGTGGTGGTGTCCTCGCTGGTGAACCAGGTGGTGAAGTTCTCGGTGGGCCGGGAGCGCCCCTTCGTCCACGTGCTGCCCGAGGACCAGAAGCCCCTCACCGAGCACCCCAACGACAACAACCTGTCCTTCTACAGCGGGCACACCAACATGGCCTTCGCGCTCGTCACGGCGGCGGGCACGGTGTCCGAGCTGCGCGGCTACAAGAACAGCTGGCTCATCTGGGCGGTGGGACTGCCGGCGGCGGCCTCGGTGGGCCTGATGCGCATGGGCGCGGACAAGCACTACCTCACGGACGTGCTGGTGGGCGCGGCGGCGGGCACCCTCTTCGGCGTGGGAATGCCCCTGCTGCTCCACGGGCGCCAGAACGAGTCCCAGTCCCAGTCCCGAACCGCCCGCATGTCCATGAACGTGTCCGGCGGCCTCGGCGGCGTGATGTTCTCCGGGCGGTTTTGAGAGGGTGTTTCACTGGAGCGGGCGCCCGGTCGAGCTACGAAAACGTCACGCCGTCGAAGAACTCGCCGGTGCCACTCTTCCTGGCCCCATAGCTTCAGGGAGAAGGTGCCGCGCGCCACCTCTTCCGTCATCTCCACCTCCACCCCGACGAGTTGCGACTTCCCGGGGGGCAATGGGCTCCCGTGTCCACATGCCAAGCGCCTTCCACTCCACGCCCTTGGGCCCCACCAGCACCGCCCCCCGCTGGCGTCCAGGGCGTGCTCCCATGGTTCCTCAACTCCATCTGTACGGCCAGACGCACCACCTTCTGTCCGCCCTCCATGTGCCCGGTGTCCGAGCGATAGCTGCGCGCCATGGTGGATTGGAGCGTGTTGCCCGAGCGCGAGGTGACGCTCAGGGTGATGTTCTTATCGGCGATGCCGCCCTCTCTTAGCAGCCCTTGGTCGAGCAGGCCCAGGAGACCCATCCGCCCGGCACATTCCGCCTCCAGGCGCGCCTTCTCCTCCCGGCATTGCAGCGCTTCCGCCCGCGCCTGCTGCTCGCCCTCCCGGTAGGAGACCAGCGTGCGCGGCTTCCGCGTCACCTCCACCTGCCGCTCGGCTTCGGAGGGGTGCACCACCAGGGTCAAGTGCGAGCCGTGATGACCCAGATACCAGAAAAAAACCGGCCCGCAAACCCCTCCCTGACTGCTCTTCGCGGATGCCCTCCAGGGCCTCTGGCTGGCCCGCTGGGCTTCGATCCGCTCTCCCTGCTGACCCCTCGCCTACTAAGCCCCCGGACATCAATTCTGTACACCTGCGGCGTAGCGCGGCTGCAATTCGCCCTGCGCCGCATCCGCCAAGGGCTGCGGCGTAGGTGGTCAACATCTATGTCCGGGGGCTTAGAGCCCCTGGAGCCGCCTAGCAACGGGCTGGGGGAGGGGAGGAGGGCCTAGGAGCTTGTCGGAGAATCGCCGAAAAACGACTCCTACATACCAACCATAGCGGTGTGTTTGAGTCGCACTACCCCTCATGTAGTGGGTAGCCGAGGTATTCCGACAGGCTCCTAGGTGCCAGGAAAACTCGAAGGGCACGAGGGAACCTTCGATCCCGAGGGAGTACGTTAGGCCCCGAGAAAATCCCATCGAAATTCCGAGCGCTCTCGGATGCGCTACCTAACTGCCCAGGCGGAACACGCAGAAGCCGAGCGAGATGCCATGGGGGTGCTACTCTCGGACACAGGAAGTAGAGCCGACTGACCGACCAACTCCGAGCCCCATGATGGACTTCATCGACAAGTTGGTTCCGTTCGTCTGCGTGACCCTCGCACTCCTCTTCACCGCTGTTCTTTACCTCTCGTTCATCTTGGAGGTTGTGAAGATTGTCCGGGAGCCTGTTCGGGAGTTCTTCCAGAAACTCACCATTAAGCGCGTGATTAGCGGCGTGCTGGGGCTGCTACCAGTTGCACTGGTGATGGGGGGATTGGCGTGGGCGCTGTTGCGTCCCTGGATTGCCCCGGATGGAACCCCGCTGGAGCGGTGCCTAAAGGGCCAGACTCCCCGTGAGTTCCTGGAGGAGGACCGCAAGAAACTGGAGCTTCTATGGTCCTTCTATCACCACCACAACGACGAGGACTTCCGTTCCATTCAGAAACAGTCCTTAGCATCCATCGTCTTGCCGGTCGAAGGGCAGATTACGCAGGAACAGGCTTTCGCTCTCAATAAGGCCCGTCTTGATGCCCTCTTTGAGGAGCGAGACCGGGTTGTGAAGTACCGGCGCCAAATACTTGAGACGGCCTGCAAAGAAGCCGCTTCCCGAATAGAGAGCACGGCTCCCGTTGCTGCTCCTGCCGAGCCCTAGCGAAGCCCTCTAGGGCCTCCAGGCGCCCCGCTGGGCCTCTTTCGGGGCCCCGTGGGGTAAGTGGGTCGGCCCATCCAGGGCTCCTGTGGGCCTTGCTCGGAATGGGACGGTGGGGGCGATACCCGCGTGAGTAAGCCCCCGTACCATCCACATAGCTGCCCGCGCTCTAATTGCTCTTGCCGACCTGAAGTTCGAAACGCGTTCCGGCCTGCTCGAAACGGACGGCGATTCCACCCGCGAGCACCGCGAGAATCACCAGGACTACGGGCCGCAGGTTCCTGCTGGGGGTCTTCTTCTTGGGGGTCTTCTTCACGTGTCGCCTCCTTGGAAAAAGGCGACTCTCTAAAGTTCACGCCAAAGACTTTACGTCAACAAGTCGGCGGACAGGGCCGGTGGTCCCTGGTGAATGCGACGGTAGCGAGTCGGCCCTTCCGGGGCTTTTAGGGGCATTCCCGTGCGTCCCTTCCGGTGCCCCGTGCGCGATCTCTAGGGGGTGCCCTTCAAGGCTCCCCCTGGGGAACAAAAACCGGCCTCACCATGCCCACCCCACAAAGGGGGGAAGGGAGGGGGTAGGCCGGTCAGGGACTCGGGATGATGCCCTATGAACTCACTAGGGGCTCTGGAGGGGAACTAGAAGGAATGCTCCAGCATCCCTCTGCTACTATAAATAGCGTTTCTTTCCCCTTCTCCTACGGGAGGCACTAACTCCTTCCCCTGCTTTGTGGGTCATCAACCGTGCCCATCTGCTGGGATGCCCTCCATCGACCAAGGAGCAGCAGAACGGGTCAGAGCGTGCTCGGCTGGTCGCCTTCGACCCGTTCTGATAAGTTGTGCCGCGCTATGTGGAATATCCTACTTCGCCGGTCTACCCTGCTTCTCGTCCTCGTGGCATCTGTGGCTGGGGCCAAGGAACGCGAGCCTAATGAACGGAACATCTACCTCTCGGACCATACGAGCCGAGAGGCGCCTGACGTGTACGTCGTCGGCGGTATCGTGACCGTCCTCCGCTTGGAGCAGCCCTGCGATTCAGCGCGGACCAAGATGCTGGCCTGGGAAGGTCGCTTCGAGCCAGTGGAGTGTGTCGGGAAACGGGTGCTTATTGAACCCCTCCGTGATCTTGAGCCCGAAGACCGGCTCATGCTGCTGGTAACGCTCGCGGATGGAACGGAACTGCCCTTCACCGTGACATCACGGCAGAAGACCACCGACGACCGGACGGGAGATCAACAGGTCAATGTGTTCCGTGACCACGAGGCCCCGAAAGCGGTGCTTGCATCCCTGTACGATTCGCTGCGGATGGAGGATCAGCTCAGAGAGGAAGTCGAGCGTTACCGCAAAGAGGACTCAGTCAATCACGCTCTTGCCAGGCTCCTGGCGAAGGGGGCCGCGAAACAGACGCCGTTTCGGGAGCGGTACGCGGCGCTATTCAAGAGCCCCACGGGGGTGGAATTCCGCGTCTCCGTGTTGGCCAGCAGGAACCGGGACAAAGCGGCGGTGGTCTTCAAGGTGAAGAACAACAGCCCGACCGAGCCTTGGAGTCTGATGGAGGCCCGCTTGATCACGGATGACGGGCGAGAGGAACGACCGTTTGCGCTGCGTGCTTCCCAGGAGTATTGGGGGCCAGGTGGGCAGAGTGGGCAGATCGCCGTCGTCCTGGACGCGAGCGCCTTTGACTCGAAGACTGGCCCCGACCGGCTGGTTCTAGAACTCTTCCGACAAGGAGACGGTCTGCGGCAGGCATGGGTTCATCTGGATCAACAGCTACTGCGTTAGTAGATCCCGCCCCTCATGGCTCCCGTGCGCTTACTGCTTCCTGCCTCTGTACTGCTATTTTTCGTGTCCTCCAGTTGCACGACGATTGGGGGCCTCTCCCTTCGCCCGGACGGCAGCCCCGGACCGGAAACGTGCCCGGAAAAGGCGCTCGAAGCCATGCGGCGTCTTGGCTTGAGCGTCGGGGACTCTTCGGATGTCGAACTGGATGTGAACCAGACCGACACCAGCCCCATCACGCTGTACGACGGTCCCGTGGAGAGCATGTTGAACAGCCCCCTCGGGACTCTTCCGGCAGTAACCCGTCTCTATGGACGGGTCTGGACAGGTGGCCCCCAGGTCGTCATCCGGTATAACGAGGCGCATCCACCGGACGAAGAGCCGATTCCGATTTGCGCTGTGGCTCGGCTCGCACGCGGTCAGCTCAAGAAGAAGCCCGAGTCTAAGCCGGGAACGGCCATTCTCGAATTCTCCAGCGCGGGGCTCTACATCGTGAACTCGTTCCGGTGAACCACCGCACGCGCTGAGCCGACCCAGAAACGAAGGTGGACCGATAGAGCGCGGGGATGCTCTATCGGTCTCTCCTCCAGAGAGGCCCTGGAAGGCCCTGGGAGCGGGGAGCCTTCCTCCAAGCGCACGAGGCGAAGCTCGCCGGGCTCATTGAGTCCACCTTCGGTTTCACCCGCCTGTCCAACGACACCCTCTTCACCTCCGTGCCGGACCTCGTTCCGCGCTCGGCCAATTATGGACTCGGCAAGGCACAGTTCATGGAGCCGCCCCATACCGCCCGAGGGAAACCCAACCTTGCCGATGGGATTTCAGCACTCCACCAGACCCGACGGCTTGACCTCGCTGTCAGCCACTCTCTGTAATCTTCGGGTTTGGGCTTCCAGTTTGGGCGACTCGCCCGGAAAGGTGCGGCAATGTCTAAGCATTCCGCCAATTCGCGCCCCATGGACACACGGCGGCCCTTGCGCGTGGGGGCGCTGGCCCTTGCGGGGTTGATGCTGGTTACTGCGTGCGCCACGGGGACCCCTATGGGCGGGGGCCCAGCGTACCGCTACCGCCCACCCGAGCCGGACGACTCACCCGAAACGTGGGCACTGGAAGCGGAAGCTGACGACAAAGACACGAGCGGGGGCGAGGCCGTCTTTGCGAACCTGCCCACGGACTTTCAGCCGGTGCAGGTCAGTGACTTCGAACTTACGGCCGCCCTAACAACGTTTTGGCTCCAAGTCCCGCTGCGGGTGTCCACCTCATGCCCCCCGTTGTATATTGGCCGGAAGCTGGCGCTAGCGTCAGCGCCTTTGAGTGGCGAAGCGTGGCAATCAGATCTGGCGCAATCCTACGGTCGGTTTTGCGAGCGGCGCGGCACCCTGGGCGATTGCCTGACACTTTTTGATGACGGACCCGACCTGCAAGCCAATGACAAACGCAGCATTGCCCTTGCCCTGGCGGTTGGGCCTGCCCTGGAAGGCGTGGATGCGGAAGTGCGGGCCATGCTCAACCCTACGCGGGTGTTGACTACTCTCAGCTTCACCATTACGGCCTACATGGCGCTCTTGCTTGCGCCCGAGCCCGTCACGAAAGGCGCCGCGCTCGCGTTTTCCGTGCTCATGTGGGGCTATCTCGGATGGGAGTTTTTCACCTTGCTGCGGGCCTATGCGCAGCTTTACGAAGACGCGCAGCGAGCCTCTACCTTTGCGGAGCTGCGGGAGGTGGGCGAGAGGTTCGGAAGAGTCATCGGCCCCAATAGCGTGCGAATTCTCGTCATGGTGGCGACGGCGGCGATAGGTGAAACGGCGGCGCTCATGTCGAAAGGGCCGAAGCTACCGGGCTTCGGACAAGCCTCGCGCACGGTCGAGGCAAACACCGGGCTTCGCCTGATGGATGCGGCAACCGGGGCCGAGCGGGTCATTGTTTCCGTTAATGAAGGCACAATCCGCATTGTCCTGCCAGTCAACGCTGTGTCCATGACTGCGCGGAACGGAGGCGGCGAGCGCTCCGCGCTCAAGGCTAGTGAGGCTCCAAAGGGCGGCAGACTTCTCCCCAATGGTCATCGTGCCTTTAAGTCGTTCAGGGCCTTCAAGCGTTACATGGGGAAGGCAGGCGAAGGAAAAGATTGGCACCACATAGTCGAGAAGCGAAATGCAAAGAGGTTCGGGCCCGAGGCGATCAACAACACCGAGAATGTCGTTGCGCTCGACAAGGACTTGCACGACCGCATCAGCGCTTTCTATTCATCAATCCGTGATGGCATTACCAGGTCGTCGAGCCTAACCGTGAGACAGTGGCTCAGCACCCAGTCATACGAGGCCCAACGTGAGTTTGGGCTACGGGCCATAGAGAACATCAGGGATGGAGTGTGGGGATGAATCTAGAGGAGTTGGCAGAAGAGTTTGCCCAAAACGTGTCGGCGCAGACTGATGCGATCTGGAATGGGGATGCAAGGACGGGGAATAAGCACGCCAAGCGTTACGTTGCTGCCTACAAGAATTTGCGCAATCACGGCGACGCCGGGCGGGATGCGCTGATGATCCTTCTCAAGCATCCGCGTATGGATGTACGCGTAAAGGCAGCGATCTATTTGCTTTCAGAACGGCCGACACAGGCATTGCCTGTTTTGGAGGAAGCAGCGAAGAGCAAGGGCATGATTCCCTTCGAGGCATCCCAGGTGTTGAAGTATTGGAGCGAGGGTACTTGGAGTTTAGACGTTGATTAGGACTCATGAAGCCGGAACCGTTCACCGAGGCGCTCGTCAAGCTCGTCCACCGCTACTACCCGGCCGGCCTCCGCAACGACGATCCTCGATACGATGCGTCAGAAGAAGGCCAACACCTCACCACGCTCATCCACGCCAACGTGCAGCCTTCACTAGCCTGGAAGGGCTTCACCCAACGGCTCCTCAAGGAGTTCCCCGACTGCCATATCTGGGACACGACCATCCCCTACCATGACCCCTGTTACAGCGTCCGCGTCTCTCTCCCGGGATTCGTAACAGGAGCCCCCCGCTACGACGGCATCGTGTGCCTGCTGAGCCAGCTCGCCCCAGTGTATGCCCTCTACGCCTCTCACACGGACAAGAGCCTGCCCGGAGCGGACTACTGGCTGCGGTTTCCCCCGTTCCCCCCCGAGTTCCAAGCGCACGAGGCGAAGCTCGCCGGGCTCATCGAGTCCACCTTCGGCTTCACCCGCCTGCCCAACGACACCCTCTTCACCCCCGTGCCGGACCTCGTTCCGCGCTCAGCCAATCACGGGCTCGGCCAGGCCCAGCTCATCGACTGCCTCTTCACCTGGCACCGCTGGTAACCAGGCGCCTCGGTAGATTCGAGGCGGCGTGCATCCCCGCAGCTACCGCGGGCCGTCGTCCGCCACTGGCGCGGCGTCCTCTAATAGGGGCTCCGTGAGGAGCACCAGCAGCAGCACCCGCCGGCCGGTACGTCGGCCGGAGAGCACCTCGGAGATGCGCACCAGCCGCTCGGCGGTCAGCGCCTCTCCCATGGGCAGGTAGATCGGCACCGACCGATCCCCTACGTCCTCGGGGTCGAAGTCTGGCTGGGGCTGGGAGAGGTCCACCGTCAGCGGCTCCTCGCTGGAGCCGGGGCGCGGCGTCAGCGTCAGCACGTTGGCGTCCAGGCGCGCGTCCCAACCTCCCTCCATGGGTTCGCCCTGGGGCAGCGCGGACAGGAGCGCAATGGGCTCCGTGGCCAGCATCTCGCGGGTGAAGAGCCCCATCAGCGGCTCACTCTCCAGAAGGGCGCTATTCGGAGAGGACGGCGTCTGCCCCACGAGGATGATCGAGCGCACCCCGGCCGGCAGCGCCGCCTCCACCAGCCCGCGCAGCTTCGCGCCGTCGAGCCGGCCGTCCACCGCGAGCGACAGTGTGGGATGGAGGATCAGCCTCTTCCGCTCAATCGCGTCCTCCACCTCCGCGACTTCGAGCTGCCACTCGTTCAGCGACGCCCTCAGGGCCGGTGCCAGCGCCCCCTCCAGAGGGACGTCCTGGCGCGGCGCCCCCTCAGGGGGCTTCAGGTGCGTGAGCGTGACGAGGGCATCCGGCGCCTGGCGGGAGGAGAGGAGGTTCGACACGGACACGGGCTGGAAGTCCCCAGCCGACGCCCACGGCGTCGCCGCCGCCACCCGGGCCATGTGCTCCATGTTCTGGAATGTGAGCGCATGGAGCGCGAAGGCGGGCACGACGCACAACCCCGCCGCCACGGCCCGCCCCAACCCCATGCCCGGGCGCCGCCGGGCCCACAGCGCAGTCCCCACCGCCAGCACGAGCGAGACCCCGAGCGCCACCCGAGAGAACTGCCGCGCCGCGCCCAGCGAGGTCACGGTCTGGATGAGCAGCGGCTCCCGATCCAGCAGCCTGGCGTTGGCGAGGACGTTGAAGCCGTTGCGAAGGAAGAACACGGACGGGAGGAGGGCGCCCACGGCCAGCGCGGCCGCGAGGCTGAGCAGGGCCGCCGAGGCCGGTCCCCCTGGCTCGATGGAAGGCTCCTCCGAGGCTCGCCGACCGGAAGCGACGACGAGCGCCGCGGTGCCCAGCCCCGCCGCGAGGCCCAGCAGCAGCGCCACCGAGAGGCCGCCCCCGAAGAGGTACGAGGCGAGGGCCTCGCTGAAGCCGTTGCCGAGGATGGTGATCCTATCCGTGAAGTTGACGTTCGCGATGGCCTCGAAGCACGAGCGCACGCCCCAGCGCGCGCCGAGCGTGCCCACCAGCCACGGCGCGAGGCCGAGTGCGAGGAACACCGCCGCCGGCAGCCGGGACTTCCACCCGCGCAGCACCAGGGCGCCCAGGCTGGCCATCAGCGATACGCCCGTGACCAGCACTACCACGGGCGCCCACCACCCCATCTCCTGCCAGGTGCGCAGTGCCTCCCCACCGAACAGCCAGAGGATCCACAGAACGCTCCCCAGCCCGAAGAGAGCGAGTGTCACCAGCATGGAGGAGAGAGCCGCCGTCATGGGGAGTCTGTCGCCGCGCTTCTGCATGCCGGCAGCCTACCCGCCTTGATCCCGCGACACAGGAGATTTCCCTTTTCCGAGACGACCCACCCGGGAGCTCACCCGCCGGAGGAGGCTCAGGCTGACCGTGGTCCTGCTGGACGCAATTGTCTTCGTCGGACTGTTACACGGGGGAACTCACGAGTTCGGACACCAGGTCTGGTCAAAAGGTCACACCGCCCTTCCCTGGAGCTGATGGAGAGGGGCGCGAGGCATCATGCTGTTCCTCCTGGAGGACAGCCATGAGGGCAGCGGATCAGGCGAGCCCACGCGGAAACGTGATGCTTCCGGTGCGCATCCTGGGCACGGCCAGCGTGCTCCCGGAGCGAGCGGTCACCACGGCGGAGTTGGCGCGGGAAGTGGGGCGAGATCCCCAAACGCTGGAGCAGAAGACGGGGATCCGCACTCGCCACTGGGCCCCACCCGGCATGTGCATGGCCGACCTCGGAGCCCAGGCCCTCCGCCTCGCCCTGGAGCAGGCCGGGCTGGCCGCGACCGAGCTCCGCCGCATCCTCTTCGTCTCCTCTACTGGCGGAGACACCCTCGTGCCCGCCACCGCGAACCGGGTGGCCGCCGCGCTTGGATTGTCCGGCTCGTGTGACGCGTTCGACCTCAACAACGCCTGCATGGGCTTCCTGTCCGCCTTCGATGTCGCCGCGCGCTCGGTGGCGACCGGGCTGGGGCCCGTCGGCATCGTCACGGTGGAGTACAACTCGAGGGCCATCTCCCCCACCGAGCCGCGCCCCTATCTCATCTTCGGAGACGTAGCTTCGGCCACGGTGTTGGGGCCTGGACCACGGCCTGGTGAGGGAGTCCTCGCGGCGGCGTTCGGGAACGATGGCAGCCAGCCTCCCGACACGGTGCTCGAACATCCCCTGCGCACCGGGCGCGTGGAGGGCGTCCGGTTCCACACCATCCCCAGCGACATGCTCCGCGTGGTCTTCGAAGCCCTGGACCGCGCCACCTCCCAGGTGTTGGAGCGCTCTGGCGTCCAGCTCGGCGACATCGAGTGGGTGCTGCCGCACCAGCCCAACGGAGCCATGCTCCTCGGCATCATCGAGCGGTACGACATCGAGCCGGCCAGGATCGTGCCAGTGGTGGAACAGATTGGCAGCGTGGCGGCGGCCTCCATCCCCTTCAGCCTCGATCGCCTCCTGCGCACCCGCCCCGTTCGCTCGGGTGACCGGCTCCTCATGCTCGGAGTGGGGGCAGGCGTCTCCTACGGGGCCATCCTCTACCAGGTAGGTCAGGTGACCGGAGCCTCCGGCGGCATCCGGAAAGAGAGACAGAAGTAGAAGCGGCTGAGCTGCTCCTCGACGATGTCCACCGCCGCCGGAGGTAGCAGCTCCCGCGGGCAGTGGGGCTCCCGCGTGTAGAAGGTGAGCATCCGGAAGGCCACCCTGTCCCGGAGGGAGCGCGCCTCCGCGTCGAGCTGCTCGTCCACCACCACCAGCGGAGTGCCAGGACGGGCCACCCGAGCCATCTCCGCGAGCGCACGCTCCGGATTCCGGTAGCCGTTGATTCCACCGATCTCGAACACCCGGTCGAAGCTGTGGTCCGCGAACGGCAGGGAATGAGCATCCGCCAGGAGCAGGCGCACCCCCTGGTGGCCCTCCCGAGCCAGGCGCTCGCGGCAACACCCGAGCATGCCTGTACTGAGATCCACCCCCCACACCTCCACCTCGAGCCCGGGAGGCAAGGCCCGGGCGAGGAGCGGAAGATTGGCGCCAGCCCCTATCCCCACCTCCAGGATGCGCAAGGGTCGCCCCTGGGAGCACGGCACCAAGGCGTCCAGCTCGAACCGGGACACATAACGCTCGCGGAGCTCCGCCTCCGAGCGGCCTTGCAGCAGGGGCGTCAGGAGGGTGGTGAGCGGATCATGCAGCGAGGGAAGCCCGTCATAGATGGCGCGCAGGAGGCGATCCTTTCCACGAACCTCCTGCTCCCGAAGTAGCCGGGGCATGCCCTCCACCACCTGCCAGCAGGAGCCGCACTCCGAGCAGAACAGCCAGCCCTCCTCCAGCAGCCCTCCACTCGCCCTCCCCTCCCACGCGAGCCTCCCCAAGCAGGCGGGACAGGCCAGCACCTCGACGTCACCCACTGGCACCGTGCAGGTCATCGGGCCAGCTCGGCCTCGACCCGTGCCAGGTCATCGGCGGCCTCGAGCTCAGCGAAGAGCTCTCGTGCACGCAGCAGTTGGCCGCGCCGGGTCGGAGCCTCGCGGGGAAGGTGGCGCCCCAGCTCGAAGCGACCACGACCTTCCTCGTAGGGCATTCTCAGTGCCACGGCGCGCTGGACGCAGCGCCCCCAAGCCCGGATCGCAGCCTCGGGACGGCCAGAGAGCCAGGCCTCGAGCCCGTTGCACAACAGTGCGAACGGCTGTCCGATGGCAAAGGTGCGGGCGAACTTCCTCATGGCCTTGCAGGCCTCACGCGCCGCACGCCCCTGTTCCTTCTGGCCCTGCGGAGTCCCGCCACCTCGTTGCTCCCACACCGTCAGGTAGACTTCGGCCACTTGACTCACGCCGGAGTACATCCAGTACGCCACCGGCCGCATGCCCCGCAGCAGCTCCAGGCCCCGCTTCGCCTCTTCGAGTGCTTGTGCTTCCTGGCCTCGCCGCAACCGCGCCAGGGCCAGCACCCCCTGCATCACCACCTTCTCCGAGACACCGGCGTGGGCTTCCATCCAGGGCAGCTCCACATCCAGCTCCTGGAGCGGCGCCGCAGAGCGGCCCAAGCGGACCAGGGCAACCGCCCCGACCAGCACGCCCCAGAGCCGCGTCTGCATGGCGCCCCTCCGCCGCGCGGAGGTCTCAATCTCATCCGCAAGCTGGACGCAGCGCCGGAAACGCCCCTGGTACTGCGCCGCCATCGACATCACCGCGCGGCTCTCCTCCGACTGCCGGAAGTCCCGAGCCTCATCCGAGAGCCGCCGGGCCCGTTCCCCGCACACCTCTACTTCTCTCCACCGGGCCAGTCCCATCCCGCAGACGGCGCTACGCACCAGCGTGAAGGCGAGGTCGGCGGGAGTCCCCACACGCTCGGCCATCTGCACGGCGCGCGTGCACCAGGAATCGACCACCGGACGCAGCACCGGCAGGATGCACAACACCACCGCCATGGTGCTGTAACCCCGAGCCAGGCACGGCGACGGGCCATTGGGCTCCAGGATGTTGAGCACCCGAAAGCCCGACCAGAGGAGAGGGTCAGACTCCTGGCGGTAGAAGAACATCTCGCATATCCGCACCATCAGGTGCCCCGCCTCGCGGCGCTTCAGACGCTCCTCGCGCGACTTCACCGTGAAGGCCCAAGGGGCGGCGGACTGGAGAACCCGTTCAACCACCTGGAGGGGGAAGCCCAGCCGCCAGCCCCTCTGGCTCCGAGGGAGCGACCAGCCCAGATGCCGCAAGGCACGCTCTGCATGGACGCGGCATTGCTGCAGGTCTCCAACGAGGTACCAGGTCTCCGCCAACCTCCCCTCGAGCTGACCGAGCCGCAGGGCCCCCTCCCCCCTGGACTCGGCGAAGGCGAGGGCTCGCTGGAAGTACGGGATGGCCACCGCGCAGGCATACACAGACATGGCCTGCTCGCCCGCCAGCTCGGAGTAGTGTGCCTCGCGGGCCTCGTCACCCGCCTGCCCCCAATGGTGGGCAAGTGCGGCCACCCACTCCGCCGAGTCTCGGTGCACCGCGCTGATCACCTCCGCGGCCTTACGGTGCAACGCGCGCGTGAGCTCCGGGGAGAGGCTGTCCACCAGACCTTCCCGCAGCTTGTCGTGCGCGAAGCGCCAGCGGTTTCCGGTCACCTCGAGCACCGCGGCGTCGGCACACTCACCCAGCCATGCGGGCAGCTCCACCGAGGGGTCGGCCGCACGCAGCAGGTCCTCGTGAATGTCCCGCCCGATGATGGCTGCCAATTGGAGCAGCTCACGCGCTCCGGGCGGGACCTTTCCGAGCCGCCGCTGGACGATGGAGCGCATCCCGCCAACGAAGGCCCTGTCAGGCAGGGGCTCGCGGCCGATGCGGTTCAACATCCCGCTTTGCTCCGCCAGGGCGCGGATCACCTCAACGAGGAAGAAGGGATTGCCCTCCGTCTCCCGCTCGAGCAGGGAGAGCACCCGAGGTGACTGCCCGCCCGGCCCCACCATGGACTTACTCAGCGCCGCAATCTCCGCGGACGTGAGCCGCGGCAGCTTCAGCACCTGGAGGGCGGGCAACTCCCGGGGCAGCGTGGGCCGCTCGTCATCCCGGTAGCTGGCCAGCAGGAGCAGCTTCGTTTTCGAGACCGAGCTGGCGAGCTGGGACAGCAAGGACAGGGTGGCGCTGTCCGCCCACTGCAGGTCCTCCAAGATGACCACCGTGGGATAGGGCAGCCGGCTGAAGACCTCCTCCACCGTGGCGAACAGGCGAAGGTGGGCCATTTCCGCACCGAGGGGCTCGGGATCCGGAATCTCGCGCTGGAGCAGCGCGCCGATGTCCGGCACGAGCTGCTTGAAGATGCTGGCCTCCCGTCCCTCCAGGACAGAGAGGAGGGCGAGTTGCCGCAACACCTCCCGCCAGGGCTGATAGGGATTGCCTCCTCGGTTGATGGCCTGCCCGCGCAGGACGGGTACACCGCGGACCAGCGCCAGGATGCGGAACTCGGCCAACAAGCGGGACTTGCCCACGCCGCTCTCTCCAGCCACCAACCACGCACTCCCCCGGTGCTCCCCCTCCGCTGCGTCGAGCGCCTGCCCCAACTGCGACAGCTCGTGCTGCCGTCCGATGAAGCGAGCCGCTTGCAGGAAACTCTCCCGGGTGGCGACCGTCTCCACGGGGAGGGCCTGCCCCACGGATTCACAGAGCGCGGCAATCGCCGCCTCGGCGCTCTGGAATCGCTCCTGCGGTGCGAACGCCAGCAGCTTGCGGAGGAACCTCGCCAACTCCGGCTCGAGCGCATTCACGACGTCCGAATCCTGGTGAAGAGTCATCTCGATCGCCTCCTCGAATTCCTGCGTGGGGGAGTGAGCGACGAACCAGGCGAGGTCCGCCTCTAGACTCTCATCGTCTACTCCGCGGGAGAGCCCTCGCTGCTCGTCCGGATGCCTTCCCAAGAAGAGCTCATGGGCAATCACCCCGACGGCATAGAGATCCGATAGCACGGAGGGAGGCTCCCCTCGGAGGAGCTCTGGAGCGAGGTAGCCACGTGTTCCCGAGCGCAACGAGCGAGCCCGCTGCTCCGGGCCAATCGCCAACCCGAAGTCGAGCAGCTTGACCAGCCCATCGACCACCAGGACATTCCCGGGCTTGAGGTCGCGGTGGATGATGCCGCGCCGGTGCAGGTAGAGGAGCGCCTGGAGCATCTGGTTCAGCAGCTCCGCCTGTACCGTCCTCGGCTGCTCCCAGGCTGCTTCGGTGATGGTCTGGGCGCCCTCGAGGAACTCCAAAACCAGATAGGGCCGCCGCTGCCCGTCGAAGCCATAGTCCAGCACGCTGATGATGTTTGGATGCCTCAACGAGGCGAGGAGCTCGAACTCGCGCGCCAGTTGAAGGGCTCGTCTGTACGGACCTGGATGGAGCTGCTTGAGGGCTACCAAACCGTCGAGCCGATCCCTCGCCAGATAGACGGACCCAAATCCACCGTGTCCCAGCTCCATGAGCAGCCGGTACCGGTTGCACACCTCACGGAGCTGAGGAATGGACGAAGGGCCCCCTCTCTCATTCCCCGCGGAAGGCGAATTCAACGGCACGGCAGGTCCAGCCATCTCAGTCTTCCCTCCAACCCAACCCCCTCTCAGTGAATTGACGGAGAACGGACTCGATTCCTGCCGAGTCCTCCGGGCTGAAGGGTGCCATCCCCTGCGTCCAGTGCTCTGACTGCATACGAGGAGGCGGCGTCACTCACAAAAAACGATCTCGTGTCCCTCCGTATGTAGAGAGGAGACCTGATGAACCTGACGCGATTCACCCGAGCACGCCGTCCGTCCCGAGAGAGGCTCCACACGACGAATGTGAGCGAGTTGCTGCTGGCCCATTCGAAGTCACTGGCCGCGCTGAATCACTCGGATCTATCAGGTCTTGGCCCCTCGTTGTTGTTGCAACTGCTGCGCTCGAGCCAGACCCGGCCATGCCAGCCAGGAGAACGGCTCTGTGAGGAAGGAGAGAAGCTCTCCGGTTTCTGGGTGGTGCTGGATGGGCTGCTGGAGCTGCGGTCTCGCTCCGGAACCGTGATTGCCACCCTGGGAAGAAGCTCCGTCTTCGGCGTGGAGGAGAGCCTGGAAGAGGCCACCGCGCCCCTGTCCCTGTATGGCGGCTCGCCAGATGGGGCGCAGGTGCTCTTCGTCCGGTGTGAGGACGTCCATCACCTGGTCGCGCAAGCCATCCCCCGATGCGCCGTCCTGGGCGAGCGTCTCCAGGTCGCCCTCGCCGAGCATCCCGAGCAGTTCGACGTGCTCCATCTGACCGGCCCAAGGGGGTTGAACCTGCCGGCGCTGACAGAGCTCCTGGCAAGAACCATCGCCGCCGATTTCGGGGACAGGGTTCTGCTGGTGAGAAAGGGCGACCACCGGGGTGTCGTACCCCGGGGGAACTCGCGCCCAGGTCTGCTCCAGGTCTGGATGGTGGATGAGCGACTGCCCTTCGATCCCAGCCACTTCGACTACATCTTCGCCGACGAGGACTCCGCCCGGCTCCTCGCGCGCCACCCATCGGCCCACTCGCTCACCATCCAACTCACTCGCGAGCTGCCGTCACAGCCCGAGCAGGACAATGGGCAGGACACTCTCGTCACCGTGCTCATGCCCATGTCCCAGAAACCCTTACGGGCGGGACTGGAGGGCGCGTACAGCCCGGAGGAGCTGCTGCTGCATCAGCGCGGCTGCTGGCTACATCTTCCGCACGAGGTCCTCCAGGGGAGCGACACCGAGCCGGACGAGCTCGAGGGTCAGGCACGGGAAGAGCTCTCCCGGTGGGCCCGGGCGGTCACCCACCGCCGGGTGGGCCTCGGCCTGAGTGGAGGAGGAGCCTGGGGTTTCTACCACTACGTCCTCCTCGAGGAGCTGACGCGCAGGAAGGTACCCATCGACGTCATCACCGGCAGCAGCATCGGCTCGGTGATGGGGGCGTACTACAGCGTGCGCGGAGCAGCCGGACTGCAGCTCTTCCGGGAGCGGTGCACGGAAGGGCAGGTCAGCCTGATCGTGCTCCTCAACATCCTCACCACCCTGCCCATCGAGCACCTCCTCGAGAAGGACCTGGGCTCGGTCCAGTTGGATCAACTGCCGGTACGCCTGCACCCGGTGGCCACGGACATCACCTCCGGCAAGGCCATGGCCTTCACACGGGGGCCGGTGTCCTTGGCGGTCCGCGCCAGCAGCTCCGCACCCGGCCTGTGGGGACCCACCCTCCTGCCGCCGCGACACTTCGTGGACGGAGGCACCGCGGACAATCTCCCTGCCCTGTGGCTCCCCTACTTCGGAGCGGACCTGACCTTCTCCTGCAATTGCTACCCGGCCCAGATCCGCCGCTACCGTCAGCTCATTCCCGGCCCCATCGGGCGCTTCATCAAAGGAATCAATCCCATGGGCCGATGGCAGGATCTGCTCTCCAGCGGGAGCCAGATGCTCCATGCGAACGGAGGGCTCGGGGCCAGGATGAGCACCTGTGCCTATCAAATCTCGCCGCACGAATCCTCCCCGCTCCGGGCCACCGAGTTCCTCAGACCGGATGAGTTCATCCAGCAGGCCCAGAGGGATGAAGCACTCCTCGCGAAGGTCGAGGAGTTCGCGGCGCACTGGGAGGCACTTCGCAGCAGCCACAGTCAGGTCCGCAGGGCTGAGGCCCGGCCCGCGGTTTCTTGAGAAGAACGAGATGAAACCAGACAGCTCCTGCTCGCTGGTATGTATGGAGTCTAGAAGGGGGCGGGTGTCTGGGAGGAGAACAGCTCCGCCTCCCGAGCCAGCTCGCGGAGGTGCTCCTTGATGCGCTGGAACTGCTGGCGTAGGACGGCGGCCCTGCGGTTGAGCTCCCCAGGTGACAGCGCCTCGTCCGGAGAGGCCAGGTTCCGCGCCACGTCGTGCCAGGACATCCGGCGATCCAACCGAAGCATCAGAATGGTCTGCTCATGCGGGGTGAGCTGCTCACGGAGGGCTCGGAAACGAGCCTTGACCGTGGTCTGCAGCCAGGGGCTCGTCTGACTCCGCTCGGGCTGCACCTCCCCTTGGAGGGCGCCATGGCTCACCGGCTCCTCTCGGGCCGCCGACGAGGCGGCCATGCGATAGCCAATATGCCTCGCCACCTGGTAGGCCCAGGTCCTGAAGGAGCACTCCCAGCGGAAGTCTGGGAGGTCGAGCAGCAGGCGCTCACTGAAGGCACCGTAAGCATCCCTTGCCAGCTCCCGGTCGTGCAGGATGGAGCCGAGCAGCCGCAGGAACTCTGGCCCATAGCCTTCCAGAGCCATCTTGACGGCCTGCTCGATGTCTCCGCGCTGGCAGCACTCACGGATTCGCTGCTCCAAGACCTGACGTGCGCTCGAGTCCATGCCTCCCCTCCAGGCAAGGTAGGGATGTCCTACCAGGGAGATTTAGACATCTCCGTGCGAATTGACGAGTGCCGCACGGCTTCTCGTTCACATCGGCGATCTCGCGGACCGATCCATTTGTAAGACGGGCAGCCTCCTGGCTGCTCATTCGAAGCGAGGGCGCATGAAGAGCATCCTTTTGGTCGACGATGACCCGGACCTGATTGAGATCTACACCGAGCTCCTGGAGCAGCTGGGCTTCTCCATCACCAGCGCACCGGATGGACAGGAAGCACTGGCACTCGCTCCGCGGCTTCAGCCGGATCTCATCATCACGGACGTGTCGATGCCTCGAATGAACGGGCTCGAGCTCTGCCAGAGACTGCGCGCTCACGAGCAGCTCCGAAACATTCCCCTCATCATCCACAGCAGTGAGGTGAATCTCCTGGTTCCGCACGGTGAGGTGTTCCTGCCCAAGCCCTGTGAGCTTTCGGCCCTGCTCACCCGGATCGATCAGATGCTCGCGAGCCCCCAAGATGACCCGGTACTGGCCTCGGTGGCGTAAGCCGCGGACTCGCTCCGGGCTTGGCCGCCGTCAGTACCCCGTCCCCAGGGGCGCAGACTCCGAGGGCGTTGGCAGCACACCCAGGCCCCACTGCTGCCCGGCCCGCCACGACACCTGGCCAGAGATGCCCCACCCGGCGCACACCACCTCGCGGCCCTGGAACTCCATCCAGAACACCGACTCCTCGGGCCTCGCCGCCTGATCCAGGCACGCCACGCGCGTCAGGGGCCTCGCACTGCCACCCCCCAACGACACCGCGAAGACCCGGTGCGAGTGCCCGCACAACACCCACTTCGGGTGCAACGTCTCCACCAGCCGCCGGGTGATGGGGTTGCCAATCCAGTATGACGGCAGCGTCCGGCCTGGCGGCGGCACCTCACGCTCCTGTACCCGCTGCGGCAGGCCCCTCGGCCACTCGTGTACCAGCAGCAGATCCACGTCCCGAAGCGTGGAGACCTTCTCCACCTCGGGCGCGCGGAAGTACCCGGCCTGTTTCGCCGTGTCGAGCGAGCGGGGCCGCTTCAACGGCTGCTCGTAGAAGCGCGGCGCGTGGATACCCGACAGGTAGCCCACCCGCAGCCCGTGCAGCTCCTTCAGGCCCGCCCGCCCCAGGTAGTGCACGTTCGGCGCAAGCTGGAACCCCTCCGGCGCGTCGTGCAGGGCCTCGAAGTCCTCGTTGTTGCCGGCGATGAAGTACAGCGGCCGCTTCATCTCCCGGACGCCATCCGCGTATTCGGCGAACTCCGCGGGCATGGCCCGCTTGGCCGCCTTGCGCCGGTGGTCGTCCGCGTGCCGGAAGGCCTCTACATCCCCCACGGCCAACACCAGGTCCACCGACCTGCCCCGCGCCTCCGCCAGCGCGTCGAGCCAGGTCTCTACACGGCGGAAGCGGCCATGGATGTCTCCCACACCGACAACCAGGAGGGATTCTGGAGGCATCGTGCCTACCACCCTGCCCCGCCCCTCGCGTCCTGTCGAGTGGGATTACCTCGCACTGTGTCAAAAAGGAAAAGGGGCGCCCCTGTTGGGAGCGCCCCCACGAGCCCCTCACACTCCCCGTCCTAGCAGCCCACGGGGTAGGTAATCTCCACGGTGGCCCCGGGCGGCGGGGCCTTGTCCGCATCGAAGATGACGGCATTGGTCTGCGGGTCGTACACCCACCCGCCCGTCACCACGCCATCCACGCGCACCACGATGCGCGAGGTGTCCGAGGGCGTCTCGCTGAGCGGGAAGGAGCGGTTGGGGCCGAAGGCGCTCTCCGAGATGCGCTCCAGCGAGGCGGCCCAGTTGGGCGTGCAGATGCTCTCCACCACGCCGCTGGTGGCCTGGGCGAGCTGGATGTAGCGGCTGCCGGAGCTGCTGGCGCTGCGGCAGGTGGTGAGGTCTACCGGCCCGGCGATGGCGGAGAAGATGACCTTGGAGCGGTCCCCTCCCTTCAGACCCAGCAGGAACGTCTCGTAGAAGGACACCGGCTGCGACGAGAAGTCCTCCTCGTCGGTGACGGCGATGATGGCCAGCTTGGCCTCCTCGCGCAGGAAACCGGAGTTGCCGTCCATCGGCTGGGGCGTGCGAGTGTCATCCACGTTGTACACGAGGGGATCCGACAGGGCGCGGTACATGGCCTCCAGGCCCTGCTCGTTCCAGTGGCACACGCCCACCTGGGTGTTGCGCGCGAAGACCGATTCCGCCGCCGGCGTGCTGGGCGAGATGACGCGGGGGGACGAGTTGTCCACGGGGAACAGGCGCCCGTTCTCACCGCCCTCGGCACCACCCGGGCAGACCGCCCAGCCGCCCGAGGAGCGCTCGAGACCGGTGGTGGTGACCGCGACGTGGTAGTCCACGCCCGCGGCGGCCGCGTGGGAGAGGAAGGAGGAGAAGTTCGAGCCCAGGTTCTGCTGCTCGTCCATCATCGAGCCCGAGTTGTCCACCACGAACAGCACGTCCACCTTCGCATCCGACTGCTGGACGATCACGTCCGTCTGCTCGTTCTTCAGCACCGCATTGCCCACCAGGCCCACCGTGTAGGGCGTGCCCGTGCCCAGATCGAACCGGAGCGCGGCGGCGTCATCCCCGTCGCCCTGCGGCTCGTACGTCACCTTCATGCGGTGCTCACTGTTTCCGGCGAGCACCACCGGGAACTGGAAGCCGTGCGTCACCGTGAAGTCGGTGGCGTCGCCCTCGGTGCGCAGGCCCACGAGCGTGGTGGGTCCGGGGCACTTGTTGTAGACGACGAGCTCGCGCTCACGCGGGCCACAGGAGAGCCGCGTGGTGCCAAAGTCCACGGTGGTGGGTTGCACCGAGAAGCAGCCCACCACTCCCCGGCCGTGCAGCGGCACCAGCAGGTGGCCGGCGCTCGGGTTGTTCACCCACCCCTCGGCCATGCCGGAGAACTCGTCTTCGGCGCCCGGCTTGAAGCGCACCAGCAGCCGGGCGCGCTGCCCGGGCTGCAGCACCTGGTTGCCCAGCACGTCCGCCGAGAAGGCTGGATCCGAGCCCTGCGCCACCTGCATTCCCGTCAGGAAGCACTCGGTGGTGCCGATGTTGCGCACCGCCGCGCCGAGCGTCACCTCGGAGCCCACCGGCACATTGCCGAACTCCACCACCGGAGGCTCCAGCTGGTACTTGCAGGGCGTGAACACCTTGCCCGAGCCCACCACCTGCACCACCTCGGTGGAGGCGCTGGTGCCGTTGAGAATCTTCACGGAGAGCTCCGCCTCACCCGCGCCCACGCCGGAGCGAGGCATGAAGGTGATGGGCACCAAGGCGGACTGGCCCGCGGCGAGAGGCTGGCTGGAGGGCGCCGTGGCCAGCAGGAAGTAGCCGCCCTTCTTCGTGGTGAGCTTCAGCTCGCTCAACAGCACGTCGTTGCGGCAGCGGTTGATGACCTGCACGTTCCGATTGACGCTCATGCCCTCGGACACCACCCCGAAGTCGAGCGGATTCGGCTGCAGCACCACGCACGAGCTGCCGCCCTCACCCCGGAGCGACACCTTGGGACCCGGCTTCGTGGTGCCCATGGGCCGCACGTCCACCTCCAGCCGCGCCTCGCGCACCGCGCCCAGGGTGGTGGGCGTGAAGGCCACGCGGATCTCCCCCACCGCGCCCGCGGCGAGCACCCCGCCGGATACCTGAGGCGTGCTCACCAGGCGGAAGGCATTGCTCCCATTGTCCAGCAGCTTCACCCCGCCGTAGGCCATGGGCTCGGAGCCCAGGTTGCGCACGATGACGCGCTCCTCGGCGGTGGCCCCCAGCGCCACGCGGCCAAAGTCCACTCGCAGCGGCGTCACCTCCAGCAGCGTGGCAATGCCGGTGCCCGACAGCGTCACGACGCTGGGCTCGCACGTGGGGCACTCCACCCGCACGCGCAGCTGCGCCTGGGCCGAGCCCAACCGTTGCGGATTGAAGGACAGCGGCAGCCGGCGCTCCTCGCCGGGCTGCAACACGAAGGTCCCCCCCACCTCACTGGAGCCGAACTGATCCGCGTCCACGCCGTCGAAGTCCAGGCGCACCGGGCTCGCCACCTGCGTGGGGTTGCGCACGATGACCTCGCGCAGCTCCACGTGGCCCAGCTCCACGTTGCCGAAATCGACGGCGCGCAACGGCACCTCCAACCACGCCTTCACGCCCTGGCCGTCCAGGCCCACCTGCGCCACGCCCTCCTTGCCTACGTTGTCGGCGTCGGTGAGCACCTCCAGCACGCCGGACACCGCGCCCTCCACGTCCGCCGTGAAGCGAACCTCCACCTCGCGCTCACCGCCCGCCTTCAGCTCGAAGGCCTCGAAGGGCACCACCTCCATATTGGGCAGAGTGGCCCGCGCCCCATGCACCTGGAACGGAGCACGGCCCCGATTGGACAGCCGCACCTTCATCGTCTTGGACACGCCCACCGCCGAGAGGCCGAAGTCCAGCTTCTCAGGGGACGCCCCCAGTCCCGACGGAGCCCGATGCGACGACGGCCGATCGCAGCCCGCCCACACCAGGGCCATCAGGCACGCAGCCGCGCACACCCAGCGCAATCCCATCATGGCAGCCTCCCAATCCACACCTTGCGTACGGGCTCTTGCAACCCTGAGGCCCGTCCAACGCGTTACTCACGGATGTGGCAAGCCCAGGGACTACGGGGAAAAGGATTGGCCTCCAGTGGGCACCCACCTGCCCACCGGTGCTCCCGCACTGAAAAGATTTCCGGAGTGCTCGACAGGCAACGGGTAAAAACCGGAAGACGCGGGCCCAAGCAAGGGAAACCCGAGTTCCCCCAGACTTCCCGTTAGGGCGAGGGTTTGGGAGTGGGGACGAACAAGCGAGGAACCAGGCCCGTGCCCCACAGCACGCCCCCCATGCACACCAGGGAGCCCACCATCGCAAGCGGTTGAAGGGGCTCACCCAACAGCAGCGCGCCGAGCAGCCAGGAGAAGGCAGGGGTGAGCTGCGTGGTGATGCCGCCGGCCGCGGCCGTCACGTAGCCCATGGCGTAGGTGAAGATCATCTGCGCGACGACAGAGGACAGGCCCACGCCGAGCAGCGGCAGCACCATGTCCGCTGACAGGGGCCGCCAGTCCTGCACGGCGAAGGGCACGCCGACGAGCAGCCCGAAGAAGCAGAAGGAGAGGAAGATGGAGGCGGCGTCGGTGTCCCCGCGAAGCGCGCGCAGGGCGATCACCGCCGCGCCACTGAGGAGCGCGGAGAGCGCCCCGGCCCACGCTCCCACGCCCGAGGTGAGGGCCAGGCCGCCCTGCACCGTGCTCCAGATGACGAGCCCCGCTCCAAAGGTGGTGGCCACGAGCCCGGTGGCGAGGTAGCCGTTCACTCGCTCGCCCAGGATGAAGATGCCGAGGATGGCAGCGCAGATGGGCCAGCAGGAGTTGAGCAGCGTGGCGGGCCCTACCGCGAGCCGGTCGATGGCCACGAAATAGAAGTAGACGGAGCCACCTCCGAAAAGGCCTCGTAGTGTCCACAACACGGGCTTGCCCATGCGCGGCCGGGTGCCGGTGAGTGGGAAGTAGAAGACGAGGAAGACGAGGCCGATGGCGAAGCGGGCGCACACCACCTGCCCCACCGACAGCCGACCCGCCACCGTGCGCGCGCACAGGGCCATGACGGCGAACATGAGACTGGCGACGACGAGCAGCGGAGTACCGCGCAGACGCTCGGGGACGGAGGGCATGGGCGCGGCCCCCTATAGCGCGGAACCGCCCGCCTCCCCAGTCCCCCTTGCCCGCCTGCTCCCCGTCCGGGCGACGAGGGGATTCGCCTTGAAAATCCAGCGGTTCAGCAACACTCAACCCCCGCGCGCCCAAAATCCCCTACCTGCGCGCCCTTTCAGTGGTAGATCGCGCCCCCATGTCCGAGCCCGACGTCATCTCCATCCGCGGAGCCAAGGAACACAACCTCAAGAACATCTCCCTGGAGATTCCGAAGAAGAAGCTGGTGGTGTTCACCGGCGTCTCCGGCTCGGGGAAGAGCTCGCTGGCGTTCGACACCCTCTACGCCGAGGGTCAGCGCCGCTACGTGGAGAGCCTCTCTGCCTATGCCCGGCAGTTCCTCGGGCAGATGGAGAAGCCCAAGTACGACACCATCCGGGGCCTGTCCCCCACCATCTCCATCGAGCAGAAGGCGGCCAGCAACAACCCGCGCTCGACGGTGGGCACGGTGACGGAGGTGCACGACTACCTGCGCGTGCTCTTCGCCTCCGTGGGTGTGCAGCACTGCCCCAACTGCGGCAAGCGCGTGGGCAAGCAGAGCGCCCAGCAGATCGTGGACACGATGATGGAGTCGCCCACGGGCACCAAGGTGATGGTGCTGGCGCCCGTGGTCACCAACCGCAAGGGCGAGCACAAGGACATCCTCACCGATGCGCAGAAGCGCGGCTTCTCCCGCGCGCGTGTGGACGGCAAGGTGAAGAGCCTGGAGGAGCGCATCGAGCTGGACAAGAAGTCCAAGCACGACATCGCGCTCGTCATCGACCGGTTGGTGCTCAAGCCGGAGATCCGCACGCGGCTCACCGACGCGGTGGAGACGGCGCTGCGCGAGGGCAAGGGCATGCTCATCATCACCGATGAGACGGGCAGCACGGCGAGCGACCGCATCATGAGCGAGCTCAACGCCTGCCACGCGTGCGGCCTGTCCTTCGGCGAGCTGAGCCCCTCCTCGTTCTCCTTCAACAACCCGCTGGGCATGTGCACGGACTGCAACGGCCTGGGTACCAAGCCGGAGATGGACCCCGAGCGCATCGTCCCGGACGCCTCGCGCAGCCTGCGCGAGGGCGCGGTGGAGCCTTGGGCCAGCGGGATGAACAAGGGCGAGGGCTGGACGGCGGACTTCGTGGAGAGCCTGGCCGGGGCCTTCGACATCGACCTGGACACGCCCTTCGGCAAGCTGCCGGCGAAGGCGAAGAAGGTGCTGATGTACGGCGCCGAGGGCAAGCGCTTCACCGTGAAGTGGGGCGATGGCGGCCGCTACGAGATGGAGTGGGAGGGCCTGGTCAACAAGCTGATGCGCAGCTTCAAGACGACCACGTCCGAGGCGATGCGCACCTACTACCAGAAGTTCTTCAGCGACAAGCCGTGCCCCACATGCGACGGGGCGCGCCTGAAGCCGGAGAGCCGGGCGGTGAAGGTGCACGGGCGCTCCATCGTGGAGCTGAGCGGGCAGACCATTGGCGACGCGCTGCGCTGGCTCAAAGGCATGCAGCTCACCGAGACGGAGCGGAAGATCGCCACCGAGCTGCTCAAGGAGATCCGCAGCCGCCTGGGCTTCCTGGAGGACGTGGGCCTGGCGTACCTGACGCTGGATCGCACCGCGTCCACGCTGTCCGGCGGCGAGAGCCAGCGCATCCGGCTGGCGTCGCAGATGGGCAGCGAGCTCACGGGCGTCATCTACATCCTCGACGAGCCGTCCATCGGCCTGCACCAGCGCGACAACGGCAAGCTGCTGGCCACGCTCAAGCGGTTGCGTGACCTGGGCAACTCCGTCGTCGTGGTGGAGCACGACGAGGAGACGATGGAGGAGGCGGACTGGCTGGTGGACTTCGGGCCGGGTGCGGGCGAGCTGGGCGGACAGGTGGTGGCCGAGGGCACTCCGGCGCAGGTGATGGCGAACGAGAAGAGCGCCACCGGTGCCTACCTCTCCGGCCGCAAGGAGATTGAAATCCCCGAGCAGCGGCGCGCTCCCGGCAAGACGAAGGTGGTCATCCAGGGGGCGAAGGAGAACAACCTCAAGGACGTCACGGCGGAGATTCCCCTGGGGGTGTTCGTGGCCGTCACGGGGGTGTCCGGGGCGGGCAAGTCCACGCTCATCAATGAGATCCTCTACCCCGCCGCGGCGCGCGCGCTGTACGAGAGCCGCGAGATGCCGGGCAAGCACAAGGCGATCACGGGGCTGGAGCACCTGGACAAGGTCATCGACATCGACCAGCGGCCCATCGGGCGGACGCCGCGCAGCAACCCGGCCACGTACACCAAGCTCTTCGACTCCATCCGCGACGTGTTCGCGATGACGCCGGAGGCGCGGGCGTTCGGGTACACGCCGGGGCGCTTCTCCTTCAACATCAAGGGCGGGCGCTGCGAGGCGTGCGAGGGCGATGGCATGAAGCTGGTGGAGATGCACTTCCTGGCGGACGTGTACGTGCCGTGCGAGGTGTGCACCGGCAAGCGCTTCAACGAGGCCACGCTGCGGGTGCGCTACAAGGGGAAGAACATCGCCGAGGTGCTCGAGATGAGCGTGCGCGAGGCGATGCTGCACTTCAGCGCGCACAAGGACATCATGCGCGTGCTCCAGACGCTGGATGACGTGGGCCTGGGCTACATCCGGCTGGGCCAGAGCTCGCCCACGCTGTCCGGTGGCGAGGCCCAGCGCATCAAGCTGGCGCGCGAGCTGGCGCGCGTGGCCACGGGCCGCACCCTCTACATCCTCGACGAGCCCACCACGGGCCTGCACTTCGAGGACATCCGCAAGCTGCTGCACGTGCTCAACCGGCTGGTGGAGGCGGGTAACACGGTGCTCGTCATCGAGCACTGCCTGGACGTCATCAAGAGCGCGGACTGGGTGCTGGACATGGGGCCCGAGGGCGGCGCGGGCGGCGGCCAGTTGCTGGCCACCGGCACGCCCGAGCAGGTGGCGGAGGTGAAGGAGAGCCACACCGGGCGCTACCTCAAGCACGTGCTGACGAAGGCGCGGAAGCTCCGCGTGGGCCGCAAGCCTCCCGAGACGGCGGCTCCCGCGGCCTGAGTCGAGGAGTGTTCATTACCGCACTCTCCGACTTGCGCCCCCTCCCCTCCTGCGTTGGCATCAGGCCTCACCACACTCGCAGGGGGGAGCACCCGTGTCCGATTCACCTCTCGCCGCACCGCAGCTCGTCATCAACAGCCGCATGCTGTACTCGAGCTGGATTCCCGCGGACCCGAAGGCCGCCGCCGTGCTGCTGCCCCAGGGTCTCCAGCCCGCCACCAACCGCGCCATCTACATGAATCAGTACGTCGTCGACTCGGAGGAGCAGGCCTCCAGCTTCGGCGCCTACTCGCTCACGTACCTGGGACTGGATCTGGCGGGCCGTACCGCGCCGGATGGCGTGACGCCCTCGCGCTTCTTCACCCACTACTTCAACTCCTCGGAGCGCGTGCGCGGCTACGTCCACGAGCGCGGAGTGCCCGCCTCCCAGGGAACCACGACGCTGGAGCTCCACGGCGTCGAGCTGGTGGCCACCACGCGCGTCGAGGGCATCCCCATCATCCGCACGGTGGCCCGCGTGGGGCAGAAGATCTCCTCGGTGGCGCGCGGGCACCTCACCTACGTGACGCAGGTGAAGGGCAAGCTCGTGGCCGGCAACTACCCGTACGTCGGCGAGCTGGCCGAGTCCTTCGAGCTGGTGTCGCTCGAGTTCCTCGCGAAGGACCACCCCGTCTACGCGCTGCGGCCCTCGAGCCCGCTGCAGAAGGTGGAGGGCTGGTGCTGGTACGCGCCGCGCGACTCCTTCGTCTACCCGGGCGGAGAGTACGAGTACAAGCAGTAGGCCCCGCACCGGCGGTCGCCCGAGGATGCCATGATGAAACCATGAGCCAGCTGGCCCTCGGACTCGTGGCATCCTCGCCCCTATGAGGGGGAACTCCAGCATGTACCTGTGGTGGATGCGCCAGATGGCGGGCGTGGTCGTGGTCGCGTGTCTGTCGTTCTCTGCGGCGGCCCAGGCGGACACCGCCATCATCGGGACGGTGAGCAACGCCGAAACGAAGGAGCCAGTCCCGGACGTGGTCGTGAGCGCGACCTCCCCCAGTCTGCAGGGAGAGCGGGTCGTGGTGGCGGACGCCCAGGGCCAGTTCCGCATCCCCGACGTCCCACCAAGCGTCTACACCCTGCGCTTCGACAAGGAGTCGTTCAAGCCGTTCTCGCGGACGGACATCCCGGTGCGCCCGGATCGAACGGTCCGCGTGACCGTGGCGCTGGAGCCCATGCCCATGGAGGACGAATACCCGGGCTGCGGGTCGCCTGTCGTCGATGTGGGCTCCACGACCACGGGGATGAACATCTACCAGGACTTCACCCAGCACTTCGCGCTGAACCGGCCGATGGACAAGCGGGGCGCGGCCCGATCCTTCGAGAGTCTCGCCGAGCTGGCCCCGGGCGCGCGGAGCGACGCGTACGGTGCGTCCATCCACGGGGCTTCCCCCTTCGAGAACGCGTACTGGGTGGACGGCCTCTCCACCAATGAGCCGGTGCTCGGCGTCAATGCCCTGCCGCTGAGCACCGAGTTCCTCCAGGACCTGTCCATCGTCACCGGTGGCTACATGCCGGAGCACGGCCGCGCCACGGGAGGCGTCTTCCGCGCCGTGACGCGCACGGGCAGCAACGAATTCCACGGCTCGGTGTTCGGCAACTGGGTTCCCGGTTTCCTGGGGGGAACTCCCGAGCCCGCCTCCGGGCCCACCTGGACCATCACCGGGCAGAACAGGCTCAGCCTCCAGGGGGATGTCGGGGCCACCCTGGGAGGTCCGATCCTGAAGGACCGGCTGTGGTTCTTCGCCGGCGTGGCACCGGCATTCACCCGCGTGGAGCACACGCGCACCCTCACCGCCCGCCGGCTCGGCCCGGACGGAGCCAACGTCAGCACGCCGATTCCTGGCACCTCGCACTCCTTCCACGCCGAGGAGCGCAGCCTCCAGGCGATGGGCAAACTGACCTGGTTTCTCACCGACCATCGGCAGAACCTGTCGCTGTCGGTCATCACCACGCCCGCCCGCTCGGGTGGGGACGGCATGCTCACCGTGGACCCGCTGACCGGCGGCGTCCGGGAGTTCATCAACGGGAGCCCCACCGCCGTGCCCTATCGGGAGCTCGACGGCAACTTCACGACGGCCGCCCTCACCTACAGCGGCACGTTCCTGGACCACCGGCTGTACGTCGACACCAACCTCGCCTGGTCCCGCCAGACGGCCTCCAGCACGCCTTACGTCACGGGTCTCTCCCCCGCGAGGTTCACGGCCAGGAGGCCCGTGACGTACTACGAGCGCTCCGTGCCGGACATGGCGCTCTACTGCGGCGCCGATGAGGCAGAGCAGCTCTCGAGATGCCCCGTCCTGTACTACGACGTGGGCGGCGAGGACGTCCTGTCGCTCGACTCGGTGGACCGCTACCAGGCCAACGCCCGGGCCACCGGGTTGCTGGACTTCCTCGGGAACCACGTGGTGAAGGCCGGCGTGGACGCGGAGCGCCTCTCCTACGAGCACGGACAGGTGCTCAACACGAACCGGTACGACAGCACCACCCTCGGGGGCTTCGCGCAGGACAGTTGGAATCCCATCCGCTGGCTCATCATCAACGCCGGGGTCCGCTACGATGCGCAGTGGCTGCACACGTCCACGGACCCCCGGACCTTCACGGTGGGCCAGCAGCTCTCGCCGCGCGTGGGGCTGGTCGTGGATCCCATGGCCAATGGCCGGATGAAGCTCTTCGCCCACTACGCGAAGTACCGGGGCCAGATGCCGCTCGGCCTGCTGGATGGGGTCTCCCCTTCCTTCAGTGGCCAGGAGCCCGTGGACCCCGACCTCGTTCCCCCGTCTTCGAGCGAGCTCGTCGCGGGCGCCGAATGGGAAGTGCTCGTGAACATCCGGCTGCTCGCCACCTATACCCATCGCGGCCTGGATTCGGTCATCGAGAACCTGAACCGCGGCGACGGCGTCAGCCCCACCTTCCTGGGCAACCCGGGCATGGGACTCGCCAGGGACTTCCCGAAGGCGGAGCGCACCTATGACGCGGTGACGGTGGCGGTGGACCGGGTCATCACCTGGGATTGGCTGCTCCAGGCGAGCTACACTTGGTCGCGCCTGCACGGAAACTACGCGGGCCCCTTCCGGCCCGGCCTCGACTGGGGCGAGCCGGTGCTCCGCTCCGACTTCACCTTCCCCAGCCAACTGGCGAACCGCTCGGGCCCGCTGCCGAATGATCGCACGCACACCGTCAGGGTCTTCGGCGCCAAGGAGTTCGACCTCACCCGGGCGCTGACCGCCAGCCTCGGCCTGTCCTACCGGGGCCAGTCGGGCACTCCCATCAACTACCTGGGCGGCCACCCGGAAGCGGGAATGGGCGAGACCTTCGTGCTGCCGCGCGGCTCCGCCGGGGAGCGCACGCCGTGGATCCACACCATCGACGCCCGGCTCGGGGTGAACTACCAGCTCGCCCGGGGCAAGGTGGTGTCCATCTCCCTGGAGGCGTTCAACCTGTTCAACTTCCAGGAGGTGACGCGCGTGAATGAGATCTACACCTACGAGCCCGTGCTGCCGGTCGAGACGGGGGTGGACGCTGGAGAGCTCACCCCGAACATGGTCCGCACCGTCAACGGCCAGCCCCTCACCGCGGCCAATCCGGAGTTCCTCAAGCCCACCCAGTACCAGGTGCCACGGCAGGTGCGCATCGGCCTGCGCTACACGTTCTGAGCCACGCGGGAGGCACGTGGGCACGCCCATCATCCGCACCGTGGCCCGAGTGGGGCAGTAGGCCCCGCGTGAAGGCCGCATGAGGATGCCATGATGAAACCGTGAGCCAACGGGGCTTCGGCCTCATGGCATCTTCTCCCCCATGGTGGGGAACTCCAGCAGGCACCCGAGGTGGATGCGCCGGATGGTGGGAGTGATCGTGGCCGCAGGCATGTCGTTCGCGGCGGCGGCCCGGGCGGAGAGCGTCCTCTTCGGTACGGTCTTCAGCGCCGTGACGAAGAAGCCCCTCGCGGAGGTGATCGTAACCGCGACCTCTCCCAGCCTGCAGGGCGAACAGGTCGTGGTCACGGACGCCCAGGGCCAGTACCGGATTCCCGCGCTTCCGCCGGGCGTCTACACCCTGCGCTTCGACAGCGAGTCGTTCCGCCCGTACTCCCGCGCGGAGCTCACGCTGAATCCGGAGCGGCTCATCTGCGTCAACGTGGAGCTGTTGCCCGACGAGCTCATCGTCTGTTCCTCCTATCCACCAGACATCGACGTGGCCTCCACGACCACGGGGGTGAAAATCGAGGAGGCGCTCGTCCAACGCCTCGCGGTGAACAGGCCGATGGACAGGGGCGGCGCGTCCCGCACCTTCGAGAGCCTCGCCGAGTTGGCCCCGGGTGTGCTGAGCGACACGTACGGCGTGTCCATCAACGGGGCCTCCTCATTCGAGAACGTGTACCTGGTGGACGGACTCTCCACCAATGACCCGATGCGCGGCGTCAATGCCCTGCCGCTGAACGCCGGGTTCATCGAGGAGACCGAAGTCCTCACCGGGGGCTACATGCCCGAGTACGGCCGCGCCAGCGGAGGCATCCTCCGGGCCCGGACCCGCTCGGGCTCCAACTATTTCCAGGGCTCCGTGTCCGGCTACTGGGTACCGGGAGTCCTGGGAGGAACGCCCACGCCCGTCTCCGGCCCCACCTGGACCATCACCGGGCAGAACACGCTCCACCAGCAGGGGGCCCTCGGGGCCACGCTGGAGGGCCCGATCCTGAAGGACAGGCTGTGGTTCTTCGCCGGTGTGGCGCCCGCGCTCACCCGCCTGGAGCACACGCGCACCCTCAACGCCCGCGAGCCCGGCGCCGACGTCAGCACGCCCATCCCCGGCACCTCGCGCTACTTCTACGCCGAGCAGCGCTCCCTCCAGGCCATGGGCAAGCTGACGTACCTCTTCGGCCGGGAGCGGGAGCACCAGGTGTCCCTGTCGGTCATCACCACTCCGACGCGCTCGGGTGGCGATGGCAGGCTCACCGTGGACCCGCGGACCGGAGGCGTCCGGGAGCTCATCAATGGAGCCCCGGGGTCCCTCGTCTACCGAGAGCTCGACGGCGACTTCACGGCCACCGCCCTCCATTACTCCGGCGCGTTCCTGGACAAGAAGCTGCTGCTCGAGGCCCATGCCGGCTGGTCCCACCAGAGGATTTCCAGCCAGCCCATCGGGCTCAATGGCCGCGCCCCCTGGGTGTTCGGGACGACGCGGCCCATCACGTATTACGAGCCGTCGGCGGATGCGGAGCTCTACTGCGGCACCACCTACTCCGAGCAGCTCTCCCGATGCCCCGTCACGGACTACGAGACCGGCGGCGATCCCGTCACCGCCCTCGACACGGCGGACCGCTACCAGGCCCACGCCCAGGCCTCGTGGTTTCTGAACCTCCTCGGCCCCCACGTTGTGAAGGCCGGCCTGAACGTGGAGCACCTCGCCTTCTCGCAACTCCGGACCCTGGAAGGCGGCGTCATCCTGGAGGAGGGCGCCGGCCAGCAACCCGTCCCCACCTACGAGTCCAGGACCACCAGCAGCATCCTCGGCGGCTTCGTGCAGGATGGCTGGTCCTTGTCCAACCGGCTCACGGTGAACGCGGGCGTCCGCTACGACACGCAGTTGCTGTACACACCCGAGGGCGTCCAGTCCTTCATGCTCGGCAACCAGTTCTCCCCACGCGTGGGACTGGTCGTGGGCCCGCTGGCCCATGGCAGGATGAAGATCTTCGCGCACTACGCGAAGTACGGCGGCCAGTTGCCACTCGGCCTGATGAGCCGGGCCCTCCCCACCACCAGGACCACCAGCGGCCAGGGCAGGCAGGTCTCCGGCGTCGAGGAGCCGGTCGACCCCGGCATCATCCCCATGTCCTCCAGCGAGCTCGTCGCGGGCGCCGAGTACGAGGTGCTGGCGAGAACCCGGCTGATCGCCACCTATACCCACCGGAACCTCGACACCGTCATCGAGGACATGAGTCTCGACGATGGCAACACCTACTTCCTGGGCAACCCGGGCGCGGGGCCCGCCAGCGTCTTCCCGAAGGCGGAGCGCACCTACGATGCGGTGACGGTGGCGCTCAGCCGCGTCTTCTCCGCGGGCTGGCTGGCCCAGGTGAGCTACACGTGGTCGCGCCTGAACGGGAACTACGACGGCCCCTTCCGGCTCGGCACCGGCTGGGGCGCACCAGGGCTCCAGTCCGACTTCGACCTCGTCTCCCAGATGAAGAACCGGTCGGGGCTATTGCCGAACGACCGCACGCACTCCATCAAGGTCTTCGCGGCCAGGGAGTTCTTCTTCACCCACGACCTGTCCGCCAGCATCGGCCTGTCCTACCAGGGCCGATCGGGCACTCCCATCAACTACCTGGGTGGCCATCCAGCCATTGGCACGGGCGAGACCTTCGTGCTGCCGCGCGGCTCCTCCGGAGAGCGCACCCCGTGGGTCCATGCCATCGACCCCAGTCTCAGGGTGAACTACCGGCTCGGCAGCGACCATCTGGTGTCCCTCACCCTGGAGGCGTTCAACGTGTTCGACTTCCAGGCGGTGACCCGCGTGAACGAGAACTACACCTACCTCGCCGTGCTGCCGCTCGAGACAAAGGTGGAGGCCGGACAGCTCACCCCGGACATGGTCCAACGCACCAATGGCGAGCCACTCACCGCCAGCGGCATCAACCAGGACTTCAAGAAGCCGCTCCAGTACCAGGCGCCGCGGCAGGTGCGCCTCGGCCTGCGCTACACGTTCTGAGCCGCGCACTCAGGCGGCGCTGGCCTCGGGCGTCCTCGTGGCCATCTCCGCCACGTTCTGGGGCTCGTCCGACCAGAAGCGCAGCCACTCCGCGTGCAGCGCGCGGGCGTCCTGCCGGCCCAGATCGATGAGGATGTCCGCAAAGCCTCCATCGAAGAGCAGATAGGAGGCCAGGTCCGCCTCGTGCGCGGCATCCCGGTCCACCAGCCGGAGGATCGCCTTGTGCGCCAGGCCATTGCTGCGGCGGCGGAACTCGGGCGTGCGGACGTATTCGGCGGCCAACGCGCCAATGTCCTTCGAGGGCCGCACCAGCAGCTCCCGCACGTAGCGCAGGGGCTGGCTGCGGTGGTGTCCCAGCACCCCGCCGAGCGTCCGCGCGAAGTCCGGCCCGTAGGCCACCGTTCCCGCCTCGAGGATGGCGTTGAGCCGCCGCAGCCGGCCGAGGTCCTGGTCGGTGCGGTCCATCATCAACGTGTTGAGCATCTTGCCCGCGAGGAAGGGCGCGGTCGCCAAGGCCTGCTCTCGCTCCTGCTCAGTGCTTTCCTCCGTGCCCGGGGCCTTCTGGGCGCGCAGGGCCTCGTGCCGCAGCGAGATGACAATCACCCGCTGCGCCCCCAGCCGCAGCGCCGGACTCATGGGGACGTTGAGCCGCAGCCCTCCATCCACGTGCAGCCCGCCGCGCAGGCGCACCGCCGGGAAGACGACCGGGATGGCCGCCGAGGCCAGGGCGTGGTGCGGGGTGATGCGCGTGGCCTCGGCCTGGTACGAGGGATCATTGCCCCACGCGGGGATTCCGCCCTCGCGCCGCTGGACGAACACCGAGGCCCGTCCGCTGCCCACGTGCGTGGCGCTCACCGCGAGCGCGTCGATATGGCCCCTGCGCATGTTCCGGGCGATCCCCAGCCAGGGAATGCCGCGGCTCACGATGGCCCGCAGGCCACGGGGATCCACCAGCCCGCCATACTGGAGATCTCGCGGATGGGGCGCCGGCTTACCGAGGGCCTCGCGCAGCACCCGCCAGACGTCTCCCACGCCGACCCGGAGCACCTCCTCCACCTTCATCCCCGTCCAGTGCGCCCGCATTCCCCGGCCCTGCAGGGCCGGCTGGTCGCTCGTCGCGGCGAGATAACAAGCGTGGATGGCGCCCACCGAGGTGCCCGCCAGGATGTCCAGCTTCAGCACCCGGCCGAGCTCCGGCTCCAGCTCTTCGCGCAGATAGGAGAGCACTCCCGCCTCATAGGCCCCTCGCGCGGCACCACCACCCAGCACCAAACCCGTCTTTAGCCCGGACATCATGGCCATCATCCCTCTCATGGAGAGTCTACGGCGGATGGCGATGTGACAGCGAGGGGACCCCTGCCTACAACAGCCCACAATCCTGGCTTCGCGGCCGGGGACGCCCCGTGCGTCCGGGCGGGGCATTGAGCGTCAGACACACACCGACCTATCGTGGCGCCCTCTTTCGAGTTCGGCATCCCGGGGGAAGACACGGTGAGCAACGCACCCATCCAGCGCGAGCAGTTCCAATCCGAGACAACGCCCCTCTCGGAGGGCGCCGGGCCGCGCGGCTCGGTCACCCGGGTGGCCTCGCTCGCCAAGGCCGGTGCCGCCGCCGCGGCCACCGTGGCCGCACGGGCGTTTGGGCTCGGAGCTGTCGGCTTCGTCCTCGGAATCGTGGCCTTCTTCGTCGAGAAGGGCACCGGGCTGCTCGCGCACCCATCGGAGCGTTGGGGCGCGCTCGTCTACCTCCTGCTCCTGGCCTACATGGCCGCGGGTGCCATCGGGCTCGGGGCCGCGGGGATGTGGCGCGGAATCGGCCGCGTGGCAATGAACCTCGTGCAGGAGCACAAGCTCTGCCAGCGCATCGTCGAGCGCGTCTTCGAGCGGGCGGCGATCCTCGCCGAGGGCGCGTACACCCCGGAGATCCTCCGCAAGCCCCTGCCCATCCAGAAGCTGAGGGATGTGCTGAGCCGGGCCATCACCGCGTACGCCACGAGCGATGACGACGAGAGTGGCCTCGGGGGCTTCTCCCGCTCCATCCTCCGGCGCCTCAAGCTCCGGGTGTGCCTCCACGTCGAGACGAAGCTCATCGAGCTCATCGGCGAGGAGACTCGCAACCAGAGCACCGTGGAGCTGACGCTCGATAGGCTCCATGCGCTCGCCGAGGAGGAGCTCGATGGCCGGGTAATGGACGCACTGGATGGCGCCCGCAACCAGCAGGCGCTCCTGTGGGGAGGCCTGTTCGTCGCCGTGCTGGCGCTCCCCCCCATCGTGCTCGCACTACTGCGCTAGCCGCCGGAGCGCCTCCCGGCCGCGCTTTCCGCCAACTGGTCCGACCATCGGACCAGTTGCTCGACGCCGGGTCCAACGGGTCCCGCCTGCATTCGCGAAGCTCCGGGAGTATCTTGTCCGGACGCGTGTTGTGCCCCGCGCGAGGGCAACCGGAGTCCCTCTTCTCATCGCCGGTTGCACGGGAGATAGGACCATGACGAAACAAGGGTTCATCGTGCTGGCCGTGCTCGTGATGGGACTCGGCTCTGGAAGTGCCGAGGCGCGCTTCGGCAAGCGCCCGCCCTCCTCGCCGTCGTCTCCCTCGTCCCCCTCGTCCCCGCGCCCCTCAACACCAGGGGGTGGCAACGGCGGCTGGAACTGGTCTCACTACAACCCGTACTACGGGTATGGGTACTACGGCTTCGCAAACCCCTGGGTCCGCTACTACTACGATCCCTCCTGGGCCTGGCCGTACATGGGACCAGGCCGCCCTCTCTACGGCAGGTACTACGACCTGGCCTGGCGACGCCCGCAGGCGCCACGCCCGAGCGCGCAGGTGCCCACCGAACCCACGAAGCCCACCCGAGTGGACCTCACCGCGGACGCGGGCTTCGTCTCGCAGGGCTTCGCGATGGGGGTGGGGCTGCAGGTGGATGGCGATCAGCTCACCCTCGGCACGCGCCTGAACGTGTTCAACCTGGCCACGGATGATGGCACCCCGGGCCGGGACACCATCTCCCTGCTGTCGCTCAAGCCAGGCGTCATGCTGGTCTCGCGTGACGATCTGCGCGTGCGCCTGCTGGCCGGCGTAGACGTGGCCTTCGCACCAGACGCCACCTTCGTGGGACCGGGACTGGGCGCGAGCACGCTGATGCGCGTGGCGGGTCCGCTCAAGCTGGAGGCGAGTGCCCACTGGACGCCCCTGCCCTTCACGCAGCTCAGCGGGGAGGCCGGACTGGCGCTGGAGCTCGGCCAGGTGCGCCTGCGGGGCGGTTACCGCGCCACCTATCTGGACGATCAGGGCCGCCTGGACCCCTATGACCAACCCACCCGGGACTTCTTCACGGGCCCCTACGTCGGCGTGGCGGTGGTGCCCTGAGCAGCAGGCGGGCCGGAGCGCCCGCCCATGGGTTGTGCTCGGGGCCACCAGTGAGGTAGGCAAGCCGGTTGGAACCCCAACCGACGAGGATGTCCCCGTCCATGGCCAGCACGCTCACCGCCTCCACGCGCGAACGGTACCCGCCGCAAATCAAATACATCATCGGCAACGAGGCCTGTGAGCGCTTCAGCTTCTACGGGATGAGGAACATCCTCACGGTGTTCCTCATCCAGTACCTGCTGGTGAATCAGGTCCCGGACGAGGCGGCGCGGCAGACGGCGGCCAAGGCCGCGTTCCATGACTTCGTCTCGCTCGTCTACCTCTTCCCGCTGCTGGGCGGAATCATCGCGGACCGCTTCTTCGGCAAGTACCGCACCATCCTCTGGCTCTCGCTGCTGTACTGCGTGGGCCACCTGCTGCTGGCCCTCTACGACGACAACCGTCAGGGCTTCTACACGGGCCTCTTCCTCATTGCCCTGGGCTCCGGCGGCATCAAGCCGTGCGTCTCCGCCTTCGTCGGCGACCAGTTCACCGAGGAGAACAAGGGCCTGGTCAAGGGCGTGTTCGCGCTCTTCTACTGGATCATCAACTTCGGCTCGTTCTTCGCCTCGCTGTTCATCCCGCTCACCCTGCGCAGCTTCGGGCCGGCGGTGGCCTTTGGCATCCCGGGCATCCTGATGTTCATCGCCACCGTCATCTTCTGGGCGGGCCGGCACCACTACACGAACGTGCCGCCCACCCGGTGTGACCGCGAGGGCCTCTTCGGCAAGCTGCTCTGGGCGGTGTTCGGCCCCCGCAACGGCTTCATCTGGGTGGTGAGCGCCGCGCTCTTCCCCAAGAAGAAGGTGCCCGGCGCGAAGTCCTGGCTGGACCAAGCCGCCTCCGCCGGCCACCCGCCCGAGGCCATCGAGAGCGCCCGGGCCGTGTTCCGCGTCATGGGCATCTTCGCGATGATCCCCGTCTTCTGGGCCCTCTTCGATCAGAAGGCCTCCACCTGGGTCATCCAGGCCACGAAGATGGACCTGATGGTGGGCAGCTTCGAGCTGGCGCCCTCGCAGCTCCAGGCGCTCAATCCGATCATGGTGATGCTGCTCATCCCGCTCAACAACTTCGTCCTGTTCCCCTGGCTCGAGCGCAAGGGCATCCAGATCACCCCGCTGCGCCGCATGGCCACGGGCATGTTCATCACCGGCTTCTCCTACGTGCTGGTGGCGCTCATCCAGCTGAGCCTGGACGGTGGCAACAAGCCGTCCGTCCTCTGGCAGGCGGGCCCCTATCTGGTCCTCACCCTGGGCGAGGTGCTCGTGTCCGCCACCGGCCTCGAGTTCGCCTACAGCCAGGCCCCCCGCCAGGCCAAGGGCACCATCATGAGCCTGTGGAACTTCACCGTGACGGTGGGCAATCAGCTCGTCTCGCTGGTGGCCCGGCTCAACGTCTTCGAGGGCATGGCCGCCACGCTCTTCTTCTACGCGAGCCTCGTCTTCGCCGCGGCCATCGTCTTCGCGCTCATCGCCTCTCGCTACCAGGTGCGCGACTACTACATGCCCGCCACCCCCGCCCCCGCCGGCGCCGGAGAGCACGCCATTCCTCCCGTCGCCGCGCTGGGCGAGAAGAAGGCGCTGTAGGGTCCACGGAGGAAACCAGGGGCCTCGATACCCTCACCCCGTCCCTCTCCCGAAGGGAGAGGGGTGGAACGGCGAGGGGTGGAACGGCGAGGGGTGACACAGCGGGTGGTGGCACGGATGGTGGGAAAAGCAAAGGGCCCCGGGCGGACATGCTCGGGGCCCTTTTCTTTGTCTCTCCCAGTGGGAGAGGGAGGCGCTCAGGCCACCTGGGTCTTCGGCTCGGACTGCACGGCCGTCTGCGCGTCCGACGCCGGCTTCGTCTCGTCCGCCCCGTGCATCATCCGCTTGAGCATCGGCGCCAGGCCCAGCAGCACCGCGCCCGCCGCCGCGGTCGCAACGGTGATGGCCATGAAGAGGTTGAACTCGCCCAGCTTCTCCGCATAGCCGCCAATCAGGCCCGCCAGGTAGTTGGCCACCGCGTTGGCGATGAACCACACGCCCATCAGCAGCGAGGCGTACCGCGTCGGCGCCAGCTTCGTCACCATGGAGAGACCCACCGGCGACAGGCACAGCTCGCCCGCGGTGTGGAAGAAGTAGGCCGCCACCACCCACATCAGCGCCGCCTTCCCCGCCGTCTCGCTCTGCTTGGAAGCACCCAGCATGAAGATGAAACCGAACGACACCAGCAGCAGGCCCATGGCCATCTTCGCCGGGATGGATGGGTCCTTGCTCCGCCGCCCCAGCCCCGTCCACAGCTCCGCGAAGATGGGGCCCAGCAGCATGATGAAGATCGGGTTGACGGCCTGGAACCAGGTGGTGGGCACCTCCCAACCGAACACGCCTCGGTCCACCTTGGCGTCCGTGTAGAGGTTCATCAGGCCGCCGGCCTGCTCGAAGGCCGCCCAGAAGAAGACGACGAAAAGCGCCAGCACGAGGATGACGATGACGCGATCCCTCTCCTCGCGGGTGAGGGCCACGGCCGGAGCCGCGGACGCGTTCGCCTTCCGCTCCACCGGCTTCGGCGCCAGGCCCACGTCGCCCAGCAGGCGCTTGCTGAAGGCCAGGAAGACGAGCACGCCCAACCCCATGCCCACGCCCGCGGAGCCGAAGCCATACATCCAGCCGAACTTCTCGCCGAGCGTGCCGCACACCGCCGAGGCCAGGAACGCGCCCACGTTGATGCCGATGTAGAAGATGGTGAAGGCGCCATCCCGGCGTGCATCACCGGGCGCGTACAGCCCACCCACCATGGTGGAGATGTTCGGCTTGAAGAAGCCGTTGCCCACCACCAGCAGCCCCAGGCCCGCGTAGAAGAGCGGCTCCGCGTTCCCAGGCATCGCCAGGACGAACTGGCCCAGCATCATCAGGATGCCGCCGAGCGTGACGGAGAGCCGCTGCCCCAGGTACCGGTCCGCGAGGAACCCGCCGATCACCGGCGTGGCGTACACCAGGCCCGTGTAGATGCCGAAGATCTGCAGCGCCTTGGCCTGGCTCCAGCCAAACCCTCCCTTGTCGGTGGCCCCCACCATGTAGAGCACCAGCAGGGCGCGCATGCCGTAATAGCTCATGCGCTCCCACATCTCGGTGGTGAACAGCAGGTAGAGACCCTTGGGATGACCCCGGGTCGGGGCCGCGGCGGCCGTACTCTGTGCCATGCGAAGGTTTCCTCGCGAGTGGGGAGAAAAGGGGAAAAGGCTCCTGGTTGTATCAGAAGCCCGGCCCTACCCGTAAGGACGGTGACGCCCGGCAGGCGAGGCTACGTGCGCCAGTGCGGCTGGACGGGGCGTCCGTCGGAGAGCGGCGGGAGGATGCGATCCGGATTCGCATCCAGCGGCAGCCGCACCTCCACGCGCGTGCCCTTGCCGTACTCGCTGAAGATGCGGATGCGCCCGCCCTGCCTCAGGACGATGCGCTGGCAGAGCGCCAGGCCCAGGCCCGTCCCCTCGCCCGCGTCGCGCGTGGAGAAGAAGGGCTGGAAGAGCCGATCCATGTGATCGGGCTTGATGCCCACGCCGTTGTCGATGATGGACACCACCGCGTCCTCGCCATCGCGCGACGTGGATACCTTGACGATTCCGTCCGGCCCGATGGCGCGCACCGCGTTGTCCAACAGGTTCACCCACACCTGGTTGAGCGAGCCCGGATCGCCCCACACCGGCTCGGAGAGCTGGTATTCGCGCTCCACCTTGAGGCCGCTCGGCAGCCGCCACGCGAGCGCCTGCACGCTGGCATCCAGCGAGGCACCCAGGTCCACCGCCACCGCCTTGCTGCCAATGCGCACGAAGGACAGCAGGCCCTCGGCCAGGCCGCGGATGCGCTGCCCGCACTCCTCGATGAGATCCAACATGGCCACGGCCATGGCGGTGTCCGGCGTGCCGCTGGTGAGGCTCTCGCGCAGGGGCAGCAGCGCGTTCATCAGGCCGTTGAGGGGGTTGCGCACCTCGTGGGCAAAACCCGAGGTGAGCAGGCCCGTGGCCGCCAGCCGCTCGTTCTCCGCCGCGCGCACGGCCGCGTCCCGCAGGCGGAGCTGCGCCTCGATGCGCGCCAGCATCTCTCGCGGCGAGAAGGGCTTGCCCAGGTAGTCGTTGGCCCCCATGGACAGGCCCTCCACCTTCGCCTCCACCTCCTGGCGAGCGGTGAGCATGATGATGGGGACATCCACCGTCTCTGGCGAGCTGCGCAGGGCCGCCAGCATCTGGATGCCCGACATCACCGGCATCATCACGTCCGAGACGATGAGATCCGGCCGCTCCTTCTGCGCCGTCTTCAGGCCCTCCTCACCGTTGGTGGCCTCCAGCAGCCGGTAGTAGGGCTTGAGCACGTTGCGCAGGAAGGCGCGGATCTCCGGCTCGTCCTCCACCACCAGCACGCGAGGCGCATCCGGGCCCGCCTCGGCATCCGCCGGCGGGCTGGGCAGGGCCTCCACCGCGGTGATGGCCAGGGGGCCGTCCTGCAGCTCCGCCACTTCCGTCAGGCGGCGCGCGGTCCGTACCACCTGCTCTGCGGGGCGCTCCTGGGGGAGCTCGTCACGGACATAGGGGGCGCCCTTGCGCAGCCGCACGTGGAAGTTGGAGCCCTTGCTCAGCTCGCTCGACACCTCGATGCCGCCCGCGTGCAGCTCCAGCGTCTCCTTCACCAGCGCCAGGCCAATGCCCGTGCCGCCAAAGCGCCGCGTGCCGCTCGAGTCCGCCTGAGCGAAGCGGTCGAAGATGACCGACAGATCCTGCGAGGCGATGCCCACGCCGGTGTCGATCACCTCCACATGCACCCAGGTGTCGTCCTCATGCAGACGCACCGTCACCTTGCCCTGGGTGGTGAACTTGAGGGCGTTGGAGATGAGGTTCTGGAAGACGCTCTCGATGCGCGCCACGTCCACCTGGACCGGCGTCGTCACAGAGCCCTCCAGCTCGAGATCCACGCCCTTCTTGTCCGCCAGCACCTCGAAGGGCACCAGCAGCGAGGAGAGGAAGCCCTGGATCTCCAACGGCTCGTGGCGCAGCTTCGTCTTGCCCGCCTCCAGCTTCGTCAGATCCAGCAGGTTGTTGATGAGCCGCAGCAGGCGCGAGGCGCTGCGGTTCATCGTCTCCAGGTGCTGGCGCACGGGAGGCGCGAACTCCTCCGGGCCGCGCTGGATGAGCGAGTCCAGCGTGAGGAGGATGAGCGTGAGCGGGGTGCGCAGCTCGTGGCTCACGTTGTCGAAGAACTCGCTCTTGAGCCGGTCCAGCTCCTTCTGCTTGGCGAGCGCCACCTCCAGCCGCACGTTGGCCTCGGTCAGCTCGCGCGTGCGCGCGGCCACCCGGTCCTCCAGTGCGACGTTGATGCGGAACATCTCGTCGTAGCGCTGCTGGAGCTCCTCGAGCGAGCCCATCATGCCCTCGGCCTGCTCGTTGAGCGCCTCGTCCTTGCGGCGCATCTCGCGGCGCAGGTCGATCCAGCTCCCCAACGACACACCGGCCAACGACATGGACGTCACGGTAAAGGCGGGATGGCCCATGCCCAGCATGCTGGCCCCCACCCCGCTCAGCGCCCCCGTCACCAGACCGATGTAGCGGCCCCACACCGGCAGCGGGTCCATCCACGTCAGGTGGTAGCGGCAGCAATCGGCGCCCTGCACCTGGCACTGGCTCTCGCTCACGTCGGCGGGCGGCAGTCCCCAGATGGTGGGGAACGACGCGAACTGGCCCATGCGCAGCTCGCAGATGTGCCGGCTCCGCTCGGGCACGGTGCTGCGGTAGGCCAGCACCAGGCGCTCGCGCTCGAGCTTCTCGATGTCGAAGCTGCCCACGCGGTTGTAGCTGGAGCTGAGCTCCACCGTCTTGCGGAAGCAGATCTCCAGCGAGCCGAAGGCGCGGATCATGTAGTACGCGAATCCGAGTGCCTCCGGGCCGGCCATGGACAGCCCGGCCTTGCGCATGAACTGGCTGTCGCCCGACTCGGCCACCAGCACGTCGGCCAGCTTCTCGAGGAAGGGCAGCGAGATGAAGTTGGTGGCCGTGCGCAGGTAGTCCAACGAGAGACTGAAGGAGTGGCGGCGGAAGATGTCCGCGAGCCGGGAGGCCCCGTAACGCCGCTCGAAGTAGAGCAGCAGCGTGGACGTCGTCCGAACGCTCACCTCCGGAGCGTTGTCCGGATAGGGCTTCTCCTCGCTCTGCACCGCCAGTTCGCTCAAGGACGCGTTCCCTCGGTTACCAGGAGGATCGAGTACTTCAATGCCGTGGGATCCGCCAGTAACTCCAGGTACTTCTGACACATGGCCCGGTAGTCTTCCAGACCGCCGAGCAAGGGAGCCACGGCCGGTTCCAGCGCGGAAAACCGTGTTTCCCAGTCCAGATGGACAGCCGCGTCCGCGGTGCCCGCGATGACGTACTGCGGCAACAGGTGCACGCGCACTTGTTTCAACCCCAACTGGTGCATGGCGTTGAACACCTTGCGGCCCACATGGACGTCCAGGCCCACGGTGCGCAGCAGCGCGTCGGTGAAGCGCAGACACCAGTCGCGCACGGGCTCGGGACAGGGCCAGTTGCCCAACCCGAAGCCGTCGAACTCGGAGATGACCACCTTGCCGCCCGGCCGAGTCACGCGAGCAAGCTCAGCAAGCGCCTCCCAGCGCTCCGGCAGGTACTGGAGGACGAACTGACACCAGGTGTAGTCGAACGCGGCGTCCGGCAGCCCCGTGCGGCGCAGATCTCCCGGGAGGAAACGCACGTGGGGGTGGTGCTGGTTGACCTGCCGCGCCCGCGCCAACCGCTCCTCACTGACGTCCATGCCGGTGACCTGGCCGGAGGGCCCTACCAGCTCGGCGATCTGCTCCGTGATGCCACCCGGACCACACCCGGCGTCGAGCACCCGATCTCCCCGTTGGAGCCCGGCAAGCAGCAGCGCCTCGCGCGCATTGCCCGAGCGCTCCTGGACGAGGAGCCGGCGCGCCTCGTCGTGGGACTCCATGGCGTATCTCACTCCAGACCCTCCTCAGTGGACCAATCGGGAGCCGGGGAGCCCCCCAACCGCTCGAAGACGGAGCGCCACAGCTCACACACCCGGCGGAGCATGGAGCGGTGGAAGATCCACTCGGAGAAGCGGCCCAGGTCTTGAAAGCCGGCCTCCTCCAGCACCGCGACATCCTCATCCTCCACCAGGGCGATGGCCGAGGGCCGACCGCGCTCGCGGGCATGCTCCACACAGCGCTGGACGAGCGCCTGCGTGGCCGCGCGCGCCTGGGGATGGGAGCGGTTGGGCACCAGGAGCCAGAAGGCGTTCGTCTTCTCCAGGAGGTTGAGGCCCGGGGTGCCCTCCTCACACAGGGCCACGGCCAGGGGCGTGTACTCCCCATCCACCACGAAGACGCGGCGGCGGCGGTGAAGCCCGTGCGCCCGAAAGCGCTCGCTCAACGCGCTCAGGTCCACCTCGTCCGTGAGCAGATCCTCACTCAGCACCCGGACGAGCTCCCCGCGGTCGCGCAGGTACAGCTCAATCCAGACGTAATCGGTACGCACTCCGTCGCGCACGCGCGGCAAGTCCCGGACGGGCGGAGGGGGCGACTCGGCCGAGAGCGGCAGGCGCAGGTAGGAGAAGTGACGCAGGAAGCTCAGCCCTGGCGTCTCCAGGGCCCGCGCGAGCCAGCCGATGCGGCGGCTGGGCCAGCGGTTGTCCTTGCGCCAGGAATAGCGGATGAACTCGATGTCCTGCTGCACCTCGCCCAGCTCGACGGCGAGGTTGCTCAATTCGTACGACACCTGCTCGCCGCGGCGTACGCCGGGCCGCACCGCGAGGTGTTGCACCAGCCAGGTGCGCGAGTGGATGCGCAGGCCGGCGATCTGCCCCTGCAGGCCCTTGTCGCTGTTGTAGACGAGGCAGCGCCCCAGGTCGCCCGTGGAGTACACCTTGCGGTGGGTGTCCTGGAGGAGGGCCACCGCCGAGTCGTCCCCGAAGGGGTAGTCCGGATGAAAGCGGTAGCGAGCCTCCTCCATCAGGTGCCAGATGCTCTCGAAGGACACCTCGTCCCCCTCGGAGATGGCCCGGCAACGCGAGGTCATGAAGGCCCGCAGGATGACGCCCCGGGCGTGCTGGGAGAGCCCCGAGAAGCGGGCCCCGGCGCGGTAGGGCCTCAAGCCCCCATCGGGCCGACCATCCGAGGGCAGCCCGTGGATGGAGCGCACCTCGAGCTGGCAGTGGGCGGAGGTCCCATCCGGCAGCAGCAGCGTGGCGTCCAGCCGCGAGCCCGCGGGGATGATCTCGCTCGAGGCATCGAAGGGGAAGGAGAGCCCCCCGACGCTCAGGTCGAGCGCGGCCCGGGTGATGTGGTGACCGGTGATGGGGGCCAGAAAGGAGACGAGGAAACGGCCGTCCGGCTCTGGCTTGAAGCGCGGCAGGCTGCGCCAGTTGCGCATGACGAGCGTGCGCGGCATCTGGACGACGATCTTCCCGTCCGGGCCGTTGACGAGCAGGCCGCAGACGCCCGAGTAGCTCTGCCCGCCCATCTCGAAGAACAGGTCCACCTCGTCGCCCGCCGAGCCCTCCAGGGTGCCGGTGGCCAGGCAGCGCAGGACGGTCTTCTCCTCCACCGTCTCCACGACGGGGTCCTCCAGGCGGATCTGCACGGAGGAGTCATTCACCGCCTGGAGCCAGAGGGTGGCCCCGCGCCGCAGTGCCTTGCGCAGGGTGGCCACCACCTCGGACGGCTCCTCCATCGTCACGCCGGGCACCGGGGGCGGCGGGTACATGGCCGTTGCCCAGGAGATGCCCAGGCACAGGTGCGCCCCCTGCTCGTCGTGCACCACCAGCGAGCGCTGCACCTGCGCCCACGGCGTCTTGAACAGGACCTGCCCTTCGCGCTCGATGCGCAGCGTCTCGAGCACGGCGCCCGGCGAGAAAGCGTCGAGGGGGAGGTGGCCCGGCAGCAGCAGCGTGGCCCCGAAGTTGCCAATCTCCGAGCACTGGGCCTCATGGGCGTGCTCATTCAGCGTGAAGTGCACCGCATACGCCGCGGGAGACACCGCGATGCTGGCCGAGCCCCGGTGCTGCAACAGGTGAGAGAGAGTGCGCCCCAGCTCCGGCCCCGAGAGCGCCTCGTCCAAGACGCTGAAGACGTGGCCCTCCGCGGCGCTCTGTAACAGCTCCGCCAGGCCCACGGAGTCGGACTTGGAGCAGATGAAGACGCGCAGGGCATCCGGAGCCGCATGGGCCACCTGACGCAGGAAGAGCCGGGCATCATCCGGAGGGGCAATGATGAGGGCCGGGGCAGCGTCCGCCATCTTGAAAGCCGCTTCCGTCTTCGACTCCACCGCCACCACGCGGTACGAGGGAAGGGCCGAGGCCAGCGCAGCCCGCCTGCCTGCGTTGGGATGTACTACCAGGACGTCTCGAATCGGGACACTCATGGACCCCTCCTCAGCAGGCAGGCCGCTCAACCGTACCCGGCGCATGTCGATCGCTCTTCCGGGTGCGGCCCACGTGCCCGTGCCGCCCCTCCCCCTACCGCTCGTGCCACGAGAAAGCCTCTTCCGACGTCCAGCATCCAGGGCACCAGGTGATCGGGCTTCATCCGCAGCCAATGCGGTCCCGGGAATATCTTAGCGGGTCCTGGGATGGTTGGCGTCAAGTGTCCGGGGGCAGATCTTCCCAGGTGCTGCTGGCCTGTGGACCAGGAGGGCGCCCCCCTGGTTGGACGTCACAGGAGCCACCCCCCGGCAATCATCCTTGGCCCACATCCGGACGGCCGGTTAAATGAACCGGAAGGAGACGCGATGGGCGCCGAAGTCGACTACGAGCGGGAAATCCAGGAACTGAAGCGGAAACTCAACGCCGTCATCCTCGCGCACTACTACCAGGAGAGCGAGATCCAGGATGTTGCGGATTTCGTCGGGGACAGCCTGGCGCTCGCCCAAGCGGCGGCGAAGACGAAGGCGGACGTCATCGTCTTCTGCGGCGTCCACTTCATGGCGGAGACGGCGAAGATCCTCAATCCGGGCAAGCTGGTGCTGCTGCCGGACCTGAAGGCCGGCTGCTCGCTGTCCGACCGCTGCCCCCCGGCGGCCTTCCGGGCCTTCAAGGAGAAGCACCCGGACCACTTCGTGGTGAGCTACGTCAACAGCTCCGCCGCCGTGAAGGCCATGAGCGACGTCATCTGTACGTCCTCCAACGCGGTGAAGATCGTCAACCAGGTGCCCAAGGACCGGCGCATCCTCTTCGCCCCGGATCAACACCTGGGCCGCTATGTGATGAAGCAGACCGGCCGGGACATGGTGCTGTGGCCGGGCAGCTGCATCGTCCATGAGATCTTCAGCGAAAAGCGCCTGGTGCAGCTCAAGGTCCAACACCCAGAGGCCGAGGTGGTCGCGCACCCCGAGTGCGAGGAGCCCGTGCTGCGGCACGCTGACTACATCGGCTCGACCAAGGGGCTGCTGGACTACGTGCTCAAGAGCCCCAAGCGGGAGTTCATCGTGGTGACGGAGGCCGGCATCCTCCACCAGATGAAGCGCGGGGCGCCGGAGAAGACCTTCATCCCCGCGCCTCCGGACAATGGCTGTTCCTGCAATGAATGTCCCTACATGCGGCTGAACACGATGGAGAAGCTCTACCGGTGCATGAAGGACCGGACGCCGGAGCTGACCCTGCCGGCGGAGCTGCAGTCCGCGGCCCTGGCACCGCTGCAGCGGATGCTCGAATGGTCACAGTGAGGCAGTAACGCACCGCGCCGTCTGTCGCGAGCGTGGCAATTCCATCAACGCACCGTATTCGCGCCTTGCACCCGAGGCGGCACGGTGCGATCTGGAGCACCGTGGGTTTCCGATTCGTCGCCATCCCTGGCCACCGCATGGTGGCGCATCCCCAGTCGCTGCCCTCGGACGAGCGGCTCGAGCCTGAGCTGCCCCCGCTGCATGAGGCGGTGGAGCGCGCCTTCGCGGGCGCCGAGTTCCGTGACGTGAAGGCCAAGGACCGCCTGCGCGCCCTGCTCAAGGGCGACAAGCCTCCCAACCTGGGCAGCCCCGGGTCGGGGTTCGGTCCGTCCGCCCTCTTCGCCCAGCCCCCGCAGGATCTGCCCGCGCTGCTGCGGCTGGCGGATGAGCTGGAGTCGCTGGCCCGGCGAGATGCCGGCGAGCGCGCCCTCGTCTGGAAGTGCAGCGAGTGCAGCGCCCGCTACGCCGTGCCCGTGGCGCTGGCGCGCTCCGTCTCCATCCGCTGCGAGCGCTGCGGCCACCCGGTGGAGCTCAACCCGGGGCGCAGCCTGGGTGAAGAGTCCCTCATCGACCCGTTCCTCGGCGCGGTGAACAGCGCCCGGCACGAGCTGGCCGGCTTCTTCCGCGAGGCCATGGCCCGCGGCTGGCCCGTGCTCGTGTCCACCGAGGAAATCGGCAGCTAACCTGGGCCCGCTCCGCGCGCTTCGCGGGGCAGCGGAACGGGGACGGGTACCCGCCCCCCGACCCTCTCCCGGTGGGCGAGGGAGTTTCCGTGCTCCTCGTGGGGCGCTAGCCTGAGACGTTCATGCATCGCGCCATCTTCCAGCTGCTGCGCTGCCCCAGGTGTCGGCGCGGTCGGCTGACGCCGGACCAGGACACCCCTCAGCTCGTCTTCGGGCCCCTCCACTGTGCCGAGTGCCATGCGAGCTTTCCGGTAACGGAGGGCGTGGCCGACCTGGCGCTGGAGCCGGCCTCCTCCGCCCTGGCCCAGCGCGGAATGGAGCAGCGGCTCATCGCCCGCTCCTACGAGCGCTACGTGCGCCCCGCCCTGCAGCGTGCCGTCGCGGCCCCTCCCCTGGACCGAGACAGCGAGTACCTGCTGTACCGCTCCCTGCTCGGTCACCCCGAGGCGCCCGTGCTCGACCTGGGCACCGGCACCGGACTCTTCGCCCGCCGTCTGGCGCGTGAGCCAGAGCTGCCCGCCGTGGTGGGGATGGACCTGTCCCGGGCGATGCTCGAGGAGTCCGTGGCCCAGGCCCGCGAGGCCGGCATCCGCGTGGACTTCCTCCGGGCCGAGGCGCCCTACCTCCCCTTCCAGGATGACTCGCTGGGAGGAGTGCTGCTGGCCCACTCGCTGCACTTCATCGCCGACGTGGGCCGGTTGCTGCTGGAGGTGGCGCGTGTGCTGCGCCCGGGCGGCCGCTTCGTGGCCAGCACCTGGTTGCCACCGGGTAGGGCTTCCGCCTTCGTCCAGCGCCGCGCCGGACTCCACCCTCGCGAGGAGGAGGAGCTCCGCGACGCCCTGTCCGCCGTGGGACTGGTGGGCTTCGCCCGGCTGCGCCTGCCTCCCCTGCTGGTGGTGAAGGCCGAGAAGCCGACTAAATGAGGACGCCCGCCGACCGCACGGGGAGCGCGGCCTCCTTCAGCGGCGCCGCCACGTCCTGACGGGGCTTCTTGCACTTGGCGCACTCGCACGAGCCCTTCTTGCACGTGCAGTCCGCCGCGCTCGAGCACCGGCACTTCGCGGAATGCAGCTCGTCCGCCTTGTCCTGCTTCGGGGCGGTCTCCGCCTGCGCGGCCTTCTCCTGCTTGCCGGGCTCCACAGGAGCGGGCACAGCCTCGGCCTTGGCGCGGTGACCCTCGCACGCCCCTGCCTGCCCCGCCGTGAGCAGCACGCTGCCCACCACCACCGCCGCCAGCGTCATCCCGATGTGCTTCATCTTCACGGTCCTCCCGGGTGACAGACCCGAATCCTTCCAGGCTATACCCCAGCGGTTTCTCACTGTCCAAGCCAGCGGCCCCCGCTGCACGCCCCTCCAGGTGGGCCGCCCTACGGGCAGGCCGCTCGGACCCATCGATGCGCTCGGGCTGCTCGGAGCGCTCGCGACACACGGAGGCGCCACGTACAGTCCGCGCCACCCGTGTCCGCGCGAACCGATCGCCTCGTCTACGCCGCCGCCCTCGTGTTGGGCGCCCTGCCCTTGTGGGTGTCCTCGCACCTGCCCATGGTGGACCTGCCGCAGCACCTCCACCTCATCTCCGTCCTCCACCGGCTGGAGGACCCGACCACCCTCTACCCCCAGCTCTTCGCCGCGCGGCACGAGCTGACGCCCTACCTCGGCTACTACTACGCCGTCAGCCTCCTCAACTGGCTGCTCCCGCTGGACCTGGCCAACCGCCTCTTCCTCTCCGCCTACGTGGTGGGCCTGCCCCTGTCGCTCGCCTTCCTGCTGCGCGCCTTCGGACGCCCCACGTGGCCCTCGCTGCTCGCCCTGCCGCTGGCCTACGGCGACAACTTCGCGTGGGGCTTCATCAACTACCTCGCCGCGCTACCCCTCGCCCTCCTCTGCTGCGGCTTCTTCGTCCGCGCACTCACCGACACGGGCCGACGCCGCGTCTGGGCCACCGGGCTCGCCGCGTGCCTCGTCGCCGTCCTCCTCTTCCACGTACAGGCCTTCGCCTTCCTTGGGCTCGCCCTGCCCTGGCTGCTCCTCACCACCCCCGTCCCCGAGGACGCCAATGCCCGCGGCCTCCAGGCCCGGTTGAAACCTCGGCTGCCCGCGCTCCTGGGCGTGACGCCCGGCGTCATCCTCTTCCTCTCGTGGGTGGTGCTGCGCCTGGGCCAGCCCTCCGAGGTGGAGACCGGCGCCCCCTGGAAGGCCTGGGGTCCCATGCTGTCGCCGCAGAACCTCGCCTGGAAGAGCTTCGCGCAGAACCGCGCGGAGCTCCTCGAGGTGCTCGCCAACCTCCTCCGCGACGGCTCGGACCGCTGGCCCCTGTATGCCGTGGGCGCCGTGGCCGTGGGCGCCTTCGTCCTGGGCGTGGTGCGCCGTCACTCCAGCGCAGAGGGCCCCGTGGCGCGATGGCGCCTCCCGGGACTCCTCCTCCTCGCGCTCGGCTTCTACTTCCTGCTCCCCTTCGACATCCGCGGCTACATCTACTACCTGAACACCCGTTACGCGCAGCTCGCCGCCGTGCTCGCCGTGGCGAGTCTCCCCCTGACGCAGCCCGCACTCCGCCGCCCGCTGCTGTGGGCCAGCGCCGCCTGCGCCCTGCTGCTCGCGCTCGTGCTGGGCCGCGGCTTCCGCGCCTTCTCCCACGAGGCCTCTGAGTGGGACGCCCTCGCGGAGGCCACCGCGTCCAAGCCCCGGGTGATGGGGCTCATCTTCGACGCCGGCTCGCGCGTGGTGCGCCACCCCGTTTTCCTCCACGGCGCCGCCGAGCTGGCCCGCGCTCGCGGCGGCAGCACCAACTTCAGCTTCGCCCTCACCCCCCACTCCCCGCTGCGCTACCGCGGCACGCCCCCTCCCACCTTCCCCTCCGAGTGGCGGCCCCAGGACTTCGACTACGCCTCCCAGGGCCCCGCGTATGACCACTTCCTCGTGCGCGGCGTCCACCCCTCGCGCATCTTCGGCGAGCGGCTCCAGCGAGAGCTCGCAGTGGCCGCCGAGTCGGGAAATAGCTGGCTGGTGCGCCGCCGCTGAACGCTCGGGCCGGGCAAAGTGTGGGCCAGTGGTCGCCGTCCGGCGCTCCGGGCCCCCACCCGCCTCACCCCGACACGGCAGGTGCATTACCTGTCAGCCCATGTCCACCAAGAGCCCCCTGGCTGATCCACGTTCGCTGCTGGACGCTCTGCGCACCGGCACGCCCCTGCCCGGCCTCCCCTCTGACGCGGTGAAGCGCGCCCGCTCGCTCGCGGCCGAGCCCACCTCCGCCCCGCCTGCCGACGTCGAGGCCCTCCCCGAACCGCTCGCACTCGCCCTGCTCGAGGGCTCGGTGCTCGCCGGTAAACCCGCCCTCGCCGAGGCGCTCGCAGGCGCTGGGAACAAGGGGCTCGCCAAGGCCGCCAAGAAGGCCCTCTACCGGCTGCGCTCCCGAGGCATCGAGATCGCCGAGCCGGCCCGTCCCGCTGCCTCCGAGCCCCCGCGCCCCATGGTGTCGGGCCCTGAGCCGCTGCCCGCCCTGCTCACCAGCGTCGACGGCACCGGCGAGCGCGTGCTGGAGATCGCCCGCCCCCTGCGCGGCGGCGGCGTCGAGGCCATCCAGTTCCTCTACTCGGACGAGCAGGGCGTGCTGCGCCTCCAGGCGGTGGAGCTCAGCCGCGGCGAGTACCGGCGCGTGGTGAAGCAGGCCACCCGCCCTAGCGCCGATGCCGCCGTGGAGATTCCCCACACCGAGGCCCTGGAGCGACTGGCCGCCGCCGCGGGGCTGAACCTGCGCACACACATCGCCTTCCCCCCGGGCCTCGACACGGCGCTGCGGCACCTGGGCGTGCAGGCTCGGGACGTGCCCCTGGAGATTCCCCCGCCGGAGCCGGAGGACGAGCGGCTCGCCCACGACGCCCACAAGCTCCACGAGGAGCTGGAGATGCGCGGCTGGCTGCCCCCGATGGACGAGCTGGAGCGGCTGGCCCACAAGGTGGACGAGCTGGAGGCCAGCCCGCTCGCGCTCACCATGGCCCAGCGCAATGAGGAGCTCATCCAGGCGGCCCATGCCCAGGCCCATGCCTTCTTCGAGTCCCCGGCCATGCGCCAGCTCTACGCCGGCCGCCTGTGGGAGATGGCGCACCACTTCGAGCGCCTGGGCAAGGAGCAACCGGCCCGGGTGGCTCGCGCCGAGGCCCGCCGGCTCGCGCATGGCGTCACCGAGCCGCCCTCCCGCTACGCCGAGCGCCTCTACGAGAAGGCCCTGCTCGTCACCCTGGCGGAGCGCCAGGCCCCTTCCTCCCGAGGGAGGTCCGAGGCCCGAGAGGACACCCGCGCCGCCGAGCAGCGGCGGGCCCAGACAGCCGAGGCGGAGCGGCGCAGCCCCGGCGGCATCATCCTCCCCTGAGGCCAGGGGAGGCCCTGCTCAGGCCGACACCCGCGCCCGCAGCAACAGGTCCAGGTTCTCCATCTCCCAGGCCTGGGCGCGCGAGTAGTCGTGGAAGCGCTTCTCGTGCTCGAGGAACTCGGGCGGGTGGATGCAGCGCCGCCCGTCCTCGCCCCGGCGCGTCCGGTACACGTTGTGCAGCATCTCGTGGAAGACGATCCACTCCACGAAGTAGCGCGGCACCACCGGCTGATCCAACGCCGGGTGGATGCGGATGACGCGCGAGTCCGCCGAGTAGGAGCCCATCTTGATGCTCTTGCGCGGCCGGGTGACGCGCGGCGCCGGCCCGAAGGTGATGGCCGCGTCGATGCGGCCCCGGAAGTAGCGCTCGTTGAGCCGCTCGAAGATGCGGCCCAGGTCATGGTGCTGCCCCACCGGCTCCATGCGCAGGCGCTTGCGCATCTGCGCTGGCGACACGCGGCGGATGTAGATCTTGTTGCGCTCGATGAACTTGTCGAGCTGCGCGCTGGCCTCCGCATCCCCGTTGCGCACGTAGTCCGCCAGCGCGTGGATGACCTCGTCCGGCGCCGCCAGGAACATGTGGTGCAGCCGCAGCCGCCACAACGCCCGGTGACGTTGGAACGTGAGCATGGTGTGTGTGTTGTCGTGGACCTCCACTGCCACCGGGGCCCGCAGCCGTGTGCGCAGCCGTCGCTCGAGCACTCGGCGCCATACCTTCAGCAGCCGATTGGGCTCGGGTGCGATGGGCTGCTCACGGGCGATCCGCCCCGCCGGCGAGCTCCGCTTCTTCGCCAGGTTCTTCTTCTTCGCGCGCGCCATAGACGGGCCGGATTCTAAAGACCCGTCTGACACGTGTAAACGAGATGAGGGGAGCAAATCCCCTGGAATTCCAACGGCTTATATCCACTCCCGCGTACCCTCGCCCACTTGTCCGCTGGAGGGGGAGCCCACCGCATATGTCCCCCCCGGGAACCCTTACCGACGGGTCTTCTGGGGGGCACAATCCCGCTTGCTCAGGGTGAAGACGACCTGCTCATCCAAATCCAGGGGAACCTCGAATTCCTTGGCGCGCCAACGTCCCCGGCCACCGCACTGGAAGCTGACTTCGACAGTACCGGGAGTTAGCGGAAGGAAGCCGTTGGGCCGCACAGTGCGGTCCGCCACCTTCATCACTGTCCGTGCGGGTGCCTTGAACTGCACGCGAACCTCGGCGGGGGGCGCTGGGGGCGGAGTCTCCACCGGTTTCTCGGTAGCGGTTTCTCCCGCCGCCAGCGAGGAGCCCGCCGACGCCTCGCCACCCTGTTCAGCGGTGGGTGTAGTTGAACCTACCCCTGTGGAGGCCCCAGTCGTACCTGGGTCGCCTGCGGGAGTCCCCGTTCCCGACTCGGAGGTGGCGGAGGCAGTGCCGGTGGTTCCCGTGCCCGACTCGGGGGCAGCCGAGCCAGCGGTGGCCGAAGTGGTGCCAGTCCCGGTTCCCGTTCCGGTGGCGGGGCGGGTCTCCGAGGGGTCGCCATCGCCACCGCTAGGAGGCTCATCCCGAGTGGAGGTGACGGGCACGCGCGGAGCAGGCGCGGGCTCGGGCTTGGGCCCCATCAGGAACAGCCACGCGATTCCCGCGGCGCTCACGACCAGCAACGTCACGAGGGCAACCACCACCAGGCGCAGGCCACGCGACTTGCCGGTGGGCGCGGTGTTGGAGGACTGGGACTCGGTGACGAAGCTGTGGTCGTAACCCGCCGTGGACTCGTCGTCCTCCTGCTCCTCCTCCACGACGCGACGTGCAGAGTGGCGCGGCAGATCATGCGTCTGCGAGAGCTCGCCGGTGGCGTCGACCTGGGAGTCCTCATCCTCATACGCGGGTGCACCGCGCCCAGCCGCCCGCTCGTTTACCGTGGAGGACGTGACGGACACGGACCGCGCGCCCTCGTCCTCGTCAGCCACTGGCGGAGCCCGGCGGCGATCCAACGCGGCCACGGAGCCCGAGACGACAGGCTTGCGCACGGGCGTGGGGCGCCGAGCCGCGGAGGCAGGAGTGCGCGCCGGCCGGTCCTGCAAGGTGGACTCGCCGGTGGCGGCGCGTGGGGTCGGCGCCGCGGGGGCAGCGCGCCCAGGGATGGTGCCCAGGGCGGTGGGCTCGTCGTCCTCATCGCCCAGGGCCGCGGCGGCGATCATGTCCTCGGGGCGAGCCATCTCCGTAGCCGGATCGGCTTCGTCAGGGTCCACCGCCGAGGGCAGGTTCTGCGCGCTGGGCCGGCGCTGGGGACGCGCGGTGAGGCCCGCGGGATGCTGCGTAGAGGACTCCTTGCGCCCAGCGGGCTTGGGAATGGGGACGTGGAGCATGGTGCGCTCCTCCTCCTCACCCAGCAGCCGCGCGACGTAGGCCGCTACGTCATCGCTCTGCCGCATCATGCCCGAGGACAGCAGCCCCTCCAGGTCCGCCTGCACCTGCGCCGCCCGCTGGTAGCGAAGGTTGCGGTCCTTCACTAGGCACTTCATCACGATGCGCGACAGCCCCTGCGGGTAGTCGTCACGGATGAGGTGGGGCGGAGACGGCTCCTCGAAGCGGATGGCGTAGAGGATGCCCTCCGTCGTCTGCCGCGCGAAGGGCGAGCGCCCGGTGGTGATCTCATAGAGCATCACCCCCAGCGCGAAGATGTCCGAGCGGTGATCCAACCGCTCCTGCATCACCTGCTCGGGCGACAGATAGAGGAACTTGCCCTTGATGACGCCCGGCTTGCTGCGCTCGGCGATGGCCTCGGCCTTGGCGATGCCGAAGTCCACCAGCTTCACCGAGCCGTTGTACGTCACCATCACGTTCTGCGGGCTCACATCCCGGTGGATGAGCCCCAACGGACGGCCGTCCACGCCCTTGGAGTTGTGGGCGTACTCGAGGCCCGCGGCCACCTGGGCGCAGATGCGCGAGGCCACCGCGTAGGGCACCGACGAGGTGAACTTCGACTCCTCCGCCAGGATGCGCCGGAGGTCCACGCCCTCCAGGTACTCCATGGCGATGAAGATGCTCTCGTTGATCTTCCCCAGCTCGAAGACCTGGACGATGTTGGGGTGATGGAGCTGCGCGGCAATGCGCGCCTCGTCCAAGAACATCTGGACGAACTCCGGCTCCTCCGAGAGGTACGGGAGGATGCGTTTGATCACCAACAATTCCGGACTGGGGGGCTTTTGCGAAAGGAAGAGCTCCGCCATTCCCCCCATCGCGAGCCGCTTGATGAGGAGGTACTTGCCGAAGGGGGTGGCGTTCTGAGGCGCGTTTTCGGAAATGGGGGCCCCCGGGGAGTCGGTCGACGTGAGACGTGAGCTGGTTTCCGAGCTTACCCGCAAATCCCCACTTGGGTGGTGGGGCGGAAACCGGATGTGGGATACCAGACCTGACGCCCGTTCGGCTACTTGCCCGAACCCATACTCCCAGCGTCCCACCCACTCCCGAAGTCCCGGTCGCAATTCCGGGGATGGAGAACATGGGTGTAGCGATTGCCGAGCCCGCCATCCGGCGACTCCGTCCCAGGCACCCTGCCGCCGTTTGGATTCGCGGGGCACCCCTCGCCGGTCCCCCCATCCTGGCAGGGCACGAAGGTGTAGGTATCCCACACACCCCGGATCCCCAAGGGGAAGACGCCCAGGCCCCCATCGCCGACCATGAGGGCCAGTCCGTCGCAGCCCGCCACCCCGCCGTCCGAGGAGCCCGGTTCCGAGAGATACCGGGTACTTACCAGGATGCCGCCGGAGAGCTCGAAGCCGGAAGAGGCGGGCCCCGACGCATCGGCCGGCACGCGGCGGAACGCCAGGGGCGAGGGGTCGGTGATGAAGAGCGGCCCGGGCACATACACCCGCGTGCCGAGCAGCTCCGGGTTGGGACGGGCCTGGCCTCCATCGGCGTCGCCGAAGCCCGGGAGCACGAAGTTGTCGGCGGGCACCGCGAGGGTTCCGAGGAGCCGGAGCTCCACCTGGGCGAGGCGCGTCCGGTAGCCGTTGAACTGTTCGAAAGCGGACTCGGGCTGCATCTGCCCCGTGAGATCCAGGCGATGCCCCACCTGGGGCACGAAGCCCACGGGCAAGTCGGTCCAGTCCTTATGGACCCAGAGGCCCTGGGTGGGACGCGCGGGATCCACCACCCAGAACCAGGCTCGGACCTGCTCCTGGCCGTCCTGGGTGCGGCGCTCCACGCGCTCCAGCGTGTGGATGACGACGCGCTCGAGCAGGACCCGCATCCCGCTGTCGACGGGGAGCTCGCGGGCCTCGGAGAGGGTCATCACCACGGGAGTGGGCCACGTACCCGCGTCGGCCTGGGAGCCTCCATCCACCGAGGTGCCCGCATCCGACGATAGGCCGCCATCCTCGCTGCACACCCCGGTGCAGCCCGCCGAACCGCCCGCATCTCGCCTGTCCAGGCCGTCCCGCTCACTGCAACCGGGGGCCAACAGAGCCGCGGCCACAACCAGGGCCACCGCGCTGGGTGTCTTGCGCAGAAGAATCACGGTGGCGTCTCCTGTGGATTTTCCGGCGCGGGACTCCTAGAAAATCCGCGCCTCCGACTTCGTCTGTCGGGCCTTATACCGGCGGGCCGCGAACCCCGGCAAGGAAGGGGCCCGCCCGGAGAATACGCCCATGCCGCACCCCAGGCATCCCTACTTCCGCGACCTCACCCCCACCCTGCATATCTCTCACCGGGGAGGCTCGCTGCTCGCGCCCGAGAACACCCTGCCCGCCTTCCGCATGGCGGTGGAGCGCTACCACACGCAGGTGCTGGAGACGGACATCCACCTCACCCGCGACGGCGAGCTGGTGGTGTTCCACGACAGCACCCTCGAGCGGTGCACCAACGGAGAGGGCGCCCTCGCGGACCACACCCTGGCCGAGCTGCAACGCCTGGATGCCGGCTACCGCTTCACCCCGGACGGCGGCAAGACCTTCCCCTTCCGCGGCCAGGGTGTGCGCCTGTCCACCCTGCGCGAGCTGCTGCGGGCCTTCCCGGGCGTGCGCTTCAACATCGAAGTGAAGCCGGACGTGCCGGGCATCGAGGACGCCTTCTTCCAGGTGCTGAGCGAGGAGGGCGCGCTGGAGCACGCCTGCATCGGCAGCGAGCTGGACACGGTGGGTGAACGCCTGGCGCGAGCCATGCCGGACGCCTGCCACTTCTATCCGCGCGATGCCCTGGCCGCCTTCGTCCTCTCGGTGCGGGCGGGCGAGCAACCACCGGAGGACCCGCGCTACACCGTGCTGGACATGCCCCTGTACTTCGGGGACGTACGCTTGGTGGACGAGGCCCTGCTGCGCACGGTGGACGCCCAAGGCCGGTGGATCAATGTGTGGACGGTGGACGACCCCGAGGAGATGCGCCGGCTCGTGGCCGAGGGCGTAGGAGGTATCATGACGGACAGGCCGGACCTGCTGCGCCAGGTCTTGGACGAGTAGCAAAAGCCGAGCTAAGCCCATGGCCCGTATGCCCCGCTCCCCCACGCGCAAGCGCGCTCCGAAGGCCGCGACAGCACCCAACACCGCCCTGCCCCTCGCCGAGCCCGAGGCCCCGGCGCCCACTCCCCCGCCCGAGCCCGAGGCCCCGGCGCGCAACACGGTGCGCCGTCACCGCGCGCCTCGCGCCAAGCGCTTCGTCGCCCTGGCCGGCAACATCGGCGCGGGCAAGACGACGGCCGCGAAGATCCTCAGCCAGACCTTCGGCTTCGAGCTCTTCGACGAGCCCGTCATCGATAACCGCTTCCTCAAAGACTACTACGCCAACATGGGGCGATGGTCCTTCACCCTCCAGCTCGAGTTCCTCATCCGGCGCGTCGAGCACCACGAGCTCATCCACTCGGTGAAGAAGAGCTGCGTGCAGGACCGCACGCTCTATGAGGACCCGGAGATCTTCGCCAAGTACCTGCACGGCCTGGGGCACATGACGAACGCGGAGCTGGACCTGTACTTCGAGTACTTCCAGCGGCTCACGCGCACCATCGTGCACCCGGACAAGGTCATCTACTTCGACGTGCCCACGGTGGACGTGCTGCTGGGACGCATCCGCCAGCGCGGCCGCGAGGAGGAGAAGGGCATCGAAAAGGGCTTCCTGCGCGGGCTCAACGGCTACTACGCCACCTTCCCCATGGTGCTGCAGAACAAGTACGGCGTGGACTGCCTGGTGATGGACGTGACGAACCAGGACATCCGCACTGGCCGGGGACGCGAGGAGTTCCTCGACCGGGTCTCCACCTTCCTCGCCTGAGGTTTCCGCCGTGTCCGAGCAGTCCGAGCTCCCCGCCAAGAGCGCCCGCGAGTCCGAAGTGGTGATGACGCAGATGATCCTCCCCTCGGACGCCAACGCGGTGAACACCGCGTTCGGTGGCAAGGTGATGGAGTGGATCGACATCTGCTGCGCCGTGGCCGCCCAGCGTCACTGCCGCCAGGTGGTGGTCACCGCCTCCATGGACGACCTCCACTTCCACGCCCCCATCAAGGTGGGCTGGACGGTGACGCTGCACTCGCGCGTCATCGCCACGTTCCGCACCTCGATGGAGGTGGGCGTGACGGTGACGGCGGAGAACCCGCTCACCGGCGAGAAGCACATGGCCACGAGCGCCCTGCTCACCTTCGTGGCCGTCTCGGCCAACGGCCAGCGGATTCCGGTGCCCCCGCTCAAGCTGGAGACGGACGCGGAGCGCGAGGCCTTCCGCGAGGCCGAGCAGCGCCGCAAGGAGCGGCTCGCGCGCAAGCAGACGAGCCTCGCCTGGCAGAAGGTCATCCGGCCCGGCGCAGCGGGCTGAGACGAGATAGGGCGAAAACAGCGCCCGCGAGCCCCGTGCCTCTCCCAAAGCACGGGGCCCGCGAGCCCGTCGACGACCGTTACGCTCCGCAGCCGCGGAGGGGCAAACAATCCACGAGCGCCGGTGGTCCGCCGAACACCGCGACCCGAGGTGCGCCTGTCAACCGACGGTCCCTCCGGTATACCCGCTGGGGCTGACATGCCTGCTGGCCCCAGGGTGTACGCCCCAAAGCACCGAGGTACCCGGGAGCTGTTCACTACCACTCCAAAGCCTACGACTCCGGTGCGATTGCCTTGCCGGTCTGGTACGCACTGTGACGTGATGGCGGGGCGCGTGTCACAGTCGGTGAAGCACGGCAGGCGGTGGGGCAGCTCCCTCCTGGCGGTCCATGGTTTCGCCGTCCTGGTGACAACCGTGGCCCTGCTGGTTCAGCTCGTGCTGTATCCCTACGTCCGGGCCACGCCGTTCCTCCTCTTCTTCGGCGCGGTGATGCTCTCGGCGTGGAACGGGGGCTGGGGGCCCGGCCTCTTGAGCACCGGCCTCTCCGCCCTGATGGCCGACTACTTCTTCCTGACCCCGCGGCACTCGTTCGCCCTGGGTCCCCAGGATGTCCTGTCGGTCGTCCTCTTCATCGCCATCGCCACCCTCATCACCTGGCTCAACGTGCGCGAGCGGGCCGCCCGCGTCGAGGCCGAGACCCAGCGCGAACGGCTCTACACCCTCTTCATGAAGGTCCCGGCCATCATCGCCATCCACCGGGGGCCCGAGCACGTCTTCGAGTTCAGCAACCCCATCTACGCGCAGCTCCTCGGTGGCCGGGAGTTGCTGGGCAGGCCCATCCGGCAGGCACAGCCCGAGCTGGAGGGCCAGGGCTTCTTCGAGCAGCTGGACCGGGTGTACCAGACGGGCGAGCCCTATTCCGGCAAGGAAGCCTTCGCCCACGTCGGGGACCCCCACAATCCACGTACGGGCTACTTCAACTTCGTCTACCAGCCCATGCCCGGACCGGACGCGAAGCCGGACGGGGTGATGGTCTTCGGCTTCGAGGTGACCGAGCAGGTGCTGGCACGACGGAACCTCGAGAAGGCCGAGCGGCACCTCGCCACCGTCACCCACAACGCCACCCTGGGACTCTTCATGATGGACGCCCGTCAGCACTGCGTCTTCATGAACCCCGCGGCGGAGAAGCTCACCGGCTTCACCCTGGCCGAGCTGCAGGGCAAGCCGCTGCATGAAATCATCCACCACACCCGGCCCGATGGAACGCCCTACCCCATGGCGGAGTGCCCCCTCTACCGGGCGCTGCCCACCCGTGCCCAGGCGCAGGGAGAAGACGTGTTCGTCCACAAGGACGGCGGCTTCTACCCGGTCGCCTTCACCGCCAGCCCCATCCTCGAGAATGGAGACGTCACGGGCACCATCCTCGAGCTGAGGAACACCACGGAGGACCAGCGCAAGCAGGCCGAGCGCGAGCGCCTCATGGTGGAGTTGCAAGAGGCGGTGCGCCTCCGGGACGAGTTCCTCTCCATCGCCAGCCACGAGCTGAAGACGCCGCTGACCCCGCTGAGCATCCGACTCCAGGGGCTCGAGCGCAGCCTCCAGGCCGAGCCGGACGCCCCCATGTCCAGGCGCCTCGGCAAGGAGGTGGAGGTGATGCGCCGGCAGGTGAAGCGCCTGTCGGACCTGGTGAACGAGCTGCTGGATGTGTCGCGGATCAGCACCGGGCGCATGAAGCTGATGCTCGAGGACGTGAACCTCTCGGAGGTGGCGCGCGAGGTGGTGTCGCGCTTCAGCCCCGAGGCACAACGCGCCGGGTGCGCGCTCGTGCTCCACGCGGAGGGGCCCGTGGTCGGCCTCTGGGATCAGCTCCGGCTGGAGCAGGTCCTGACGAACCTGCTGTCCAACGCCATCAAGTATGGGGCGGGCAAGCCCATCCACATCCACGTCGAGCAGCGGGACGGCCTGGCCCGGCTCGTGGTCCGGGATGAAGGCATCGGCATCCAGCCCGAGGCCCTGGGGCGCATCTTCAACCGCTTCGAGCGCGCCGTGTCGGAGCGGCACTACGGCGGGCTCGGCCTGGGGCTGTACGTCACGCAGCAGATCATCGCCGCGATGAACGGGACGGTGTCCGCCGAGAGCACGCCAGGTCAGGGCGCCACCTTCACCGTGGAGCTGCCACCCCAGCCTCCCTCGCAACAGGGGGCCGCCGAGAAACCCGGCTCTCCGCCCCCGTGAGACTCGCCGGGGCTACTTCGCCCCTTCCTGAAGCTCCAGCCAATAACCCTGCTTGTGGACGGCGCTCTCCATACCCCGGACTCCATGTAGACCCCCTCTCCCTCTGGGAGAGGGCTGGGGTGAGGGTCTACGCCACGTCTCAGGTCGAGAACGACGTCCCGCAGCCGCAGGACGACTTCGCGTTCGGGTTGTTGAACTTGAACCCAGCGCCCGTCACGCTCGACACGAAGTCGATCTCCGTGCCCGACAGGTACTTGTTGCTCAGCGCATCCGTCGCGATCTTCACCCCGTCCTGATCCCAGGTGAGATCTCCCGCCTTGAGCTCGCGCACCAGGTTCAGGTCGTAGCCCAGCCCGCTGCAGCCGGCCGGCACCACGCGGATGGAGAAGAAGTAGTCCTGGAAGCCCTGATCCTGGATGACCTTCTTCACCTGGGCCACGGCGGCCTCGGTGAGCCGCACCGGGCTCGACGGCGTGCCCTGGGGAACGGCGGTGGTGTTGGGAGCGGGGGTCGTGGTGGTGTCCATGTAGGTCGGTCTCCTTACAGGCGCCTTATAACGCCGGGCGCCAGAAATGCCATGTGGGTGAACAGACTCTCAGGCTGCCGGACCCGTCTCCAGGGTGCGGCCTCCATCCACCGGCAGAATCTGTCCCGTAATGAAGGTGGGGCCAGTGAGGAAGAAGAGCACCGTCTCCACGATGTCCATGGGCGAACCGAAGCGCTTCTGGGGAATCCGCTCGCGCAGCACCTCCAGGTAGTCCGATCCGAGGTCCTCCGGGGGGAGAACCGTCCCAGGAGCCACCCCATTGACCCGGATGGCGGGCGCCAGCTCGAGCGCCAGGCTCTTCGTCAGGGCGGCGAGCGCTGCCTTGGTCATCCCGTACGCGGAGTAGTTCCTCCATGGAGCGAAGGCGCCCCCTACGTCGACAATGTTGATGATGTCCCCTCCCCCCCGGGCCACCATCCCCCGCGCCACCTCCCGGCTGAGCAGGTAGGGAGCCCGCGCGTTGAGGGCCCAGTTGGCGTCGAGAATCTCGTCCGGCGTCTCCAGGAAGGGCACCCGGTCGAAGCGGGCCGCGCTGTTGACCAGGATGGACACGGGGCCGAGCGCCCGCTCCACGTCCTCCACCAGCGGCCGGACGCTGTCCGCGCGGGAGAGGTCCGCCTGAAACACCTCCGCCCGGGCCCCCGAGGCACGAATGGCCGCCACCGCCGCATCCGCCCCCTCGCGCGAGGCATGGTAGTGCACCGCCACCGAGGCCCCCTCCCGCCCCAGTCCCTCGGCGAGCGCACGCCCCAGGCGCACCCCGCCCCCCGTCACCAGCGCTACCCTGCCATCGAGCCTCCGCTGCATGCGTGCGTCTCCTTCTGGAAGGAAAACTCCTCCGGGCCCGGGTTATACGTGAGCCCCATGTCCGCCACCTTCCGCGAGTTGCTGTCCGCCACGAAGAAGGAGATCCGCGAGGTCTCCGCCGAGGACGTCAAGCGCCTGCTGGACGCGCGCACCCCCGTGAAGCTCATCGACGTGCGCGAGGGTGACGAGTACGCGGGCGGGCGGCTGCCGGGCGCGGTGCACATCCCTCGCGGCTACCTCGAGCTGCGCATCGAGGAGAAGGCGGCCCGGGACGAGGAGCTCGTCCTCTACTGTGCCGGAGGCACCCGCTCGGCGCTGGCGGCCCGCACACTCCAGCACATGGGCTACACGCGCGTGGCCTCGCTGGCCGGTGGCTACAACCGCTGGAGCGATGCGCACTACCCGGTGGAGAAGCCGGTAGTGCTCACCCCCGCCCAGAAGGAGCGCTACCGCCGCCACCTCATCCTCCCCGAGGTCGGCGAGGAGGGTCAGGCGAAGCTCCTCAAGTCCAAGGTGCTGCTGCTGGGGGCGGGGGGACTGGGCTCGCCGGCCGCGCTCTACCTCGCCGCGGCGGGCGTGGGCACGCTGGGCATCGTCGACGCGGACGTGGTGGACCTGAGCAACCTCCAGCGACAGGTGCTCCACACCCACGAGCGCGCCGGCCAGCCCAAGGTGGAGAGCGCACGTGCCACCATCGAGGCCCTCAACCCCGACGTGAAGGTGGTGCCCTTCCGCGAGCGCCTCACCTCGGACAACGTGCTGCGCATCCTCGAGGGCTTCGACCTGGTCATCGACGGCGGGGACAACTTCCCCACCCGCTACCTGCTCAACGACGCGTGCCTCATGCAGGGCAAGCCCAACCTCCACGGCTCCATCTTCCGCTTCGAGGGCCAGGTGACGACCTTCGTCCCCGGCCAGGGCCCCTGCTACCGCTGCCTCTACCCCGCCCCACCTCCTCCCGAGCTCGCGCCCTCGTGCGCCGAGGCCGGCGTGCTCGGTGTGCTCCCCGGCATCATCGGCCTCTTCCAGGCCAACGAGGCCCTCAAGCTCCTGCTCGGCGTGGGCGAGCCGCTCGTGGGCCGCCTCGTCACCTTCGATGCGCTCGGCACCCGCTTCCAGGAGCTCAAGCTGCGGAGAGACCCGAAGTGCCCCGTGTGCGCGCCCGGCGCCCGCGTGGAGCTCATCGATTACGAGCAGTTCTGCGCCTCGTCCGCCTGAACGGAGTCCCGCGTGCCCATCCCGGAGATCGATCCCTCCACCTTCGCCCAGCAGCTCTCCGGCCCGCCTGAGTCGCGGCCCGTGCTGCTCGACGTGCGCTTCCCAGAAGAGAACGCCTACGTGGCCCTCCCGGGCTCGGTGCTCATCCCCCTGCCTGAGTTGGATGAGCGCGCAGAGGAGCTGGAGGCCTTCCGCGGCAAGCGCGTCGTCGTCTACTGCCACCACGGCGTGCGCAGCTTGGACGGCGCGGCGTACCTGCGCTCGCGCGGCCTGGAGGCGGTGTCCCTGCGCGGGGGCATTGATCTCTACTCCCGCGCGGTGGACCCGAGCCTGCCGCGCTACTGACGCGCGCTACCGGATGGAGGACGACAGGTCCACCGTCTTGTCGGTGATGTCGCGGGCCTTCACCTCGACATCCACCTGCACCGGCTCCTTGAGCGTCGGCCCTTGCAGCACCAGGTGGTGCAGCCCCTCCACCAGCTCCAGCTTCAGCCCAGGCTGGTAGAGGCCGAGCTTCTGGCCATCCCGGTAGATCTCAATGCCCGAGACGCCGCGCGGCAGCAGCTTGGGCCGGAAGTAGCCCATCTGGAAGGTGCGCTCGATGGACTTCGTCTCCTGGGGCTCGCCGAAGGGCACCTCGATCTCCTCGTAGATGCCCTGCTCCTTGTTCTCCAGGATGAGCGTGTCCTGCACGTGCGCACCACCCATGCGGGAGAGCGGCGTGAAGCCGAGCACCGTGATGGGCTCGGAGCTGCGGCACCGGATGCCATGCCGCACCGACACCTGCACACGCTGGTTGGACTCGATGTTGAGGAAGATGCCCTGCCCGTCCATGGCGGAGCTGCCGAGCATGTCCAGAATGGGCCCGCGGAAGATGACGACCAGGCCCACCACGGACAGCGCCACGAGCACCCCGAGCAGGTTCTTCAGAGGAGGCAGAGACCGGGCCCGCGCGGCGGCGGGCTTGGCCCTGGGCTTGGCGCCAGGGGTGCTGACCTCGTCTTCCTGCTCCTCCGTTATCTCCTCGACGGAGGTCCGCCTGCGGGGCGCCACGGGTGCCTCGGGCAGCTCCGTGCGGCTGCTGGTGCGGCGCGGCTTCTGAGCCGACTCGGACTGGGCGGACTGACCCACCCCCGTGCGCCGCCGCACAGGCTCCGGCTGCCGTACGGGCTCCGGCTCCGGAGGCGGCGGCAACATCGTGCGCTCGGGATCCTCGTCGTCCTCGTAGGGCCGGGCACGCGGGTTGACGGCCACGGAGCCCCGCGACATTCGAGGCGACATGTCCGCATCCGCCGGCGGCTCGCCCGTCCGGGGAGTCCCGGTGCGCCGCACAACGGACTCGGTGCCCCGCCTCGGAGCGGGAGTCTCGATGCTGGCCCGAGTCACATCCTGCCGGCTGGGCATGCGCGCCACGGACGTGGAGCCCACGTTGGTGCGGCGCGGAGCCTCGTTGCTCGTGCGGCGGCGGGGAACCTCCGTGGCCGGAGGCGCCTCCCACTCCTGCACTTCCGGCACGTCACCCATCGGCAACGTGGCCGACTCGGTGCGCTTGTTCACCACGCCCGCGCGCGTCCCCGTTCGCCGCTGCTGGGGCATCTCCCCCGGCGGCGCCTCCCAGTTCATGTCGCCGGAGACGTTCGTCTGCGTGCCGGAGCGCGGCTCCATCCGCGAGTTGCTCCGGGGCGGCGCCTCCTCCTCGGGCGGAGGATCCGGCAGCACCGGCATCGCCGACATCGACTCTTCGCTGCGGGGCTCTGGATTGCCGCTGTGCTTCTCCTCGTCCAGCCGGTCCGCGAAGAGCGTCTCCATCAGCTCGGAGACCTGCACCGAGGTGGCCACCCACCGCTGACCGACGAGGAACTCCTCCAGCGCCAACTGCATCTGGCGCGCGTCCCGGTAGCGGTCATCCGCGGCCTTGGCCAGCGCGCGCATCACCACCTCGTCCAGCTCCGGCGGCACATCGGCCACCTGAGAGGGCGGGAGGATGTTGCACTCCATCGCGGCCTGCAGCGTGCCCAGCTCCGACTCCCGCTTGAGCGGGCGCGTGCCGGTGAGCAGCTCGTAGAGCACCAGGCCGATGGCGAAGATGTCCGCGCGGTGATCCAACGGCTTGCCCGCGGCCTGCTCCGGCGCCATGTAGGCGAACTTGCCCTTGATGGCGCCCGACTTCGTCGCCGAGGCCTGGTCCGCCGCCTTGGCGATACCGAAGTCCACCAGCTTCACCGAGCCGTCGAAGCTGATGAGGATGTTCTGCGGCGAGATGTCGCGGTGCACCACCTTGAGCGGCCGGCCCGAGTCATCCGAGCGCGTGTGGGCGTAGTAGAGGCCCTCGCACGCCGAGGCCACGATGCGGATGGCCAACGGCCGGGCGATCCACCCTCCGGCGTTGTACGCCTTGCGCATCACCCGGCCGAGGTCCTCGCCATGGATGAACTCCATGGCGATGAAGTACGTGCCGTTGGCCTCGCCGAACTCGTACACCTGGGCGATGTTCGGGTGGTTGAAGCGCGCGGCGATGCGCGCCTCGTTGCCGAACATGTCCACGAACTCCCGATCCTCCGCCAGGTGGGGGAGGATGCGTTTCACCACGACGTTCTTGGCGAAACCCTCGATGCCCTTCTGGCGCGCAAGCCACACCTCGGCCATGCCGCCGGTGGCGAGCTTCTTGAGGAGCTGATATTTCCCAAAAAGTTGAGGATTCATCCCGGGTTGCTCGCCGGGGGGAGCAAGCGCGAAGTGGAATACATCAGGGCGGCTCATCCTAGGCCAGGGGCTGGCGCGAGGCAAAGACGGCCGGTGAGAAACCGCTGGTTTCCTCTGATGGCCGGCCTGTGGCTGGCCTCCGCGGCCATGGCCGCCCCCCCTCCCCTGCCCCGGGAACCCACCGATCAGATCGAGGTCGAGCTGCATGACGACATGCTCGCCCTGACCTGGTCGGACACGGAGGAGCGACTCCAGGGGAGCATCCATCCGGCCGTCCCCCGGGCGGGCACCCCCCTCCAGCTCAACCTCCAGGTGGGCAGCTTCGAGGGAGAACCCTTCGAGGGCCCCCTCATTCTCACCCTGCGAGAAGTGGGAGCCTCCCACGGGCAGAGCCTCACCGTGAAGAAGGGCGCGCAGCACTGGCAGGCCACCTTCACCCCCGAGAGCGATGGCCTCCACCTGCTCGACGTGAGCTTCCGGACCACCCGGCACAAGGCACTCCATGCCACCCTCCAGGTGCAGCCCTCTCGAGTGCCCTTGATGATCGGCTGGGCCGTTTTCGGCCTCGGGGGCCTGGCGCTGCTCGGGTACACGGTGCGTGGCCTCCTGAAGGGAGAGCGCGCAGAGGAGCGTCCGCTCCCTTCATCCGACGCGGAGCCAGTACCTCCCGTGGACACGCCCTCGGCCCCGGCCACCAGCACTCCGGAGACGACACAGTCCGCTACCCCTGGGGCCGATGCGCCGCCTACCAGCGAACCTCCGGCCATGCCCGCTCCTCCATCCCCCGCGATGGAGACCGCCGCTTCCCACGAGGCCACCGCCACGCCGGCTGATTCATCGCCCTCCGCTCCAGAGGCTGAAAACAAGCCGGCCTCGGATCTGTAACTTCGACAGGCCGTCCACCACCCTCGGGTGGAATTTTCCTTCCCTGTGACGGCCACGTGACGCCCTTGTGCCGGTGGCTTTCGGACGCCAAGGCGAAGGAGTTGTCGGCACTCGGACATCCGCTGCTCAGGCACCCTGGTTGCAATCCTCCCCCGAGGTCCGGACGAGGAGGAGTGCATGGGCGGGCGGCGGGCGGGCGAGAAGGGAAGGCGGGGGATTCTCGCCACGGTCCTCCTTTTGGGCATGCCGGTGTTGGCCGCGGAGCCAGCACCAGAGACGGAGACGTCACAGCCGGAAGTGGATGCGTCACAGCCAGAAGTGGATGCGTCACAGCCGGAGGTAGACGCAGCTCAACCAGAGATAGCCGCGCTGACGCCGGAGGTGACACCCGAGGAGGCTCCGCCCAAGCCGACAGCGGTGGAGGCGCCCAACTCAGCGAAGCCGAAGGAGCCGAAGCCGAAGCTGGAGGAGCCACTCTCGGAGGGGGGAGAGGGCACGTCGGCCTCCGCGGAAGGGAAACGGGGTCTGCGGGTCGTTCCCTTCGGACGCGTCTTCGCCCGGGTGAGCGCGGATGAGCGCGAGCAGTATGCACGCTCGCTGTCCATTCCCTCCGCGCGCGTGGGCCTGGCCGCGTCGCTGCCCCATGTGGAAGCGGAGGTGGCCGCGGACCTGTCGTCCAAGTCGCTGCTCAAGGACGCCTTCGTGCGCGTTGCCGATGGGAAGAAGCGGCTGCGCCTCTACGGTGGCCAGTTCAAAGCGCCCTTCCTGGCGCGCGAGCTCGCGTCCTCCTGGCAGCTGCCGGTGATCCGGCGCGGGCTGGTGGCGGACTACCTGGAGGACACGCACAACCTGGGCGGCCGGCGACTGGGAGTGATGGGCGAAGTGAGCCTCAAGGAGGCCTGGAAGCTGAAGGTGTCCGGCGGCGTCTTCCAGGGCACCAAGGACGAGGACACGGGCATCCGCGCGAGCGAGGACGCCGCGTTGCGGGCGAGCGTGCGTCCCTTCAAGGTCCTCACCCTTGGGGCGAGCTCCTACTTCGCGCAGGCCTTCGAGGGGGCGCGCACCTACGCACTGGCCGCGGACGCGGTGCTGCGGCTGGGTGGACTGGAGGTGATGGGCGAGTACGTCAACGGGCACCTCCCCACGGGGCCCTTCTCCGCACAGTTGGGGCTGGCCAGCTACACGCTGCCGCTGGGTCTGGTCGAGGGTCTGGCGGTGCAGCCCGTGGCTGGCGCCGAGATGATGCAGTTGCTCGGTCCGCTGAAGGCCCGCGGCTATGCCTTCGTGGGGGGCTTCAACGTCCTCTATTCGGAGCACTTCAAGGCCCAGCTCCAGGCGGAGCACGCGTTGCGTCCCGGCGACGAAACCTCGGGCTTCGAGTACTCGCTGCAGCTCGCCACCCGCTTCTAGGAACGGAGATCGACCTTGCTCCAGTTCGCGGAAGGAGAAGTCACCAAGCTGCGCCGGGAGTTCAAGCTGGTGCTGGAGAGGGACGAGGCGGCGGCGCTGTGCGCGAGGCTGTCCACGTCGCTGGGCGGCTATCTGTCCCCGCCCACGAGCATCACCTCCGTCTACTTCGACAAGCCGGGCTACCCGCTGGCGCTGCGCTCGCTGGGTACTCCGAATGACTGCCTCAAGGTGCGCACCAAGGAGTACTCGCCGGACGTGGGCGCCGGGGGCGTGCAGCGCGTGGTGCTCGAGGTGAAGCGCGAGCGCAATGGCCTCACCCAGAAGCGCCGGGTGTGGGTGCCACGCGCGCAGCTGAGGAATGTGCTGCGGGGCGGCGTGCGGCTGCTGCCCCTCATCGCCGGAGGAAGCCTCATTCCGGTGCTGGCGGTGACATACCGGCGGCACGTGTACCAGTGCTCGCAGGCCTGGCGAGTGACGGTGGACCGGGACATTGGCTTCCATCGGATTACGCCGGAGCTGGCGCTCTGCGAGACGACGCTGAGCGCGGAGAGGCTGGGCAAACCGCTGGCGGTGGATGAGCGGGTGGTGGTGGAAGTGAAGCACCTGGGGGAGGAGCTGCCCGAGTGGCTGACGGCGCTCAACCCCGAGAGGAAGCCGGCGTACAGCAAGTTCGCCGAGGGGATGGCGAGGGTCCACGACTTTGTCGCGGACGGGATTGTGGGGGGCTGAGCAACCGTGTTCATCGACTTCGAAGGCATCGACGGCAGCGGAAAGACAACCCTGTCCAACCTCCTGGCGGAGCGGCTGAGGAGGCTGGGCTACAGGGTGGCGCACGCGCGCGAGGGCGGAGAGCTGCGCTCCCCCATCGCCCGGAGGATCCGCGAGCTCACCCGGGACTCGAAGCTGTTGGAGATGTCGCCGCGCACCGAGTTCTTCCTCAACCTCGCTCGCGATGCGCAACAGCTCGAGGAGGTCATCGCCCCTGCGCTGGCTCGAGGCGAGGTGTGCATCAGCGACCGCTACCTGTACTCACAACTGGCCCTGAGCGGCGGCGGGCGCGGAATGCCCGAGACGGCACTCGAGCCGGCGTGCGAGCTGGCCTCGCAGGGGCTCTGGCCGGACCTGGTCATCCTGGTGGACGTGGAGCCAGAGCTGGCCCGGCTGCGCAAGCGGCTGGGGAAGAGCAAGGGCGAGCGAGCACCAGACTCGGACAGTCGCAAGGGACTGGCCGGAGCGGGCCTTGCCGTGCGGATGAGGGAGTCCTTCCTCGCACTGGCGCAGCAGGATCCCTCGCGCTGGCTGATCATCGAGAACAATGATCTGCCGCTGCACGTACTGGAGCAGCGGCTGGTAGAGGCGGTGGTGGCGCGACTGGAGGGCCGGGAGCTGCCAGCGCAGCGGATGACGCCCCCGAGCGCCACGCCAGTGCAGGTGCCCACCACGGTGGACGAGGTGGAGGAGCACTTCTTCCGCATACTGGACGGGCTGGAGGTGCGCGAGCCCCAGCTCGCGGTGTGGCTGCTGGGCGGCATCCCCGGCTTCGCCGCGCACCAGCGACGGCTGGGCTTCTTGGAGCGCTTCCCGGGACTGACGGTGCGCAGCCTCATCGGCCTGGATGACGAGCCGGCCCGAGCCCTGCGCGAGCTGCTGGCGGAGGTGGTGCCCCAGGACGTAGCCATGAGCCTCGGCACCAACCCGTCACCGCAAGCCATGTCCCTGCGCGAGCGCCTCTACGCACACGCGCCGGCGGACGTGCTCTCCAGCCTCAAGCGCAACGACTCGCCCGAGGCGTGGGCCCTGCGCGAGCACGCGCTGCGCGAGGGGCGCCTGGGCGAGGTGCTCTGCGGACTGGCCGGGGTGGACGATGGGCCAGCCTGGGCGGCGCGAGAGCTGGGCGTGCGGAGCGGGCTGTACGCGGACGCGGCGCGCAGCCTCACCGGCCTGGGCTCAGCCCGAGCAGACGCTCTGCGCGAAACCCTGCTCGCGCATGATCGGCTGGCGGTGCTGCGCAGCGTCCAGGGCCTGGACACGCCCTTTGCCTGGCAACTGCGCGCAGCGCTGGAGGACAAGGCCCTGAAGCTGGTGCTGCGCTCGCTGACCGGGCTCTCCACCGACGAGGCCTTCGCCCTGCGCGAGCGCGGCGCTCCGCTGACGAAGGAAGCCCTCGACTCGCTGGACGGGCTAGACGACCCACGTGCCTGGCGGCTGCGCGAGGCCTTCGTGTCGCGCTGGCCGGCCACGGGGGTGTCCTCGCTGGAGGGGCTGCCAATGACGGAGCAGGCCGAGGCCCTCGTGCTGCGCGCGCTGGAGCTGACCGCCGCCCGGCTGCCGGTGCTGCGCAACGCCTACCGCCTTGTCGCCGCCTCGCACATGGCCGCGCTTCCCTCGGAGCGCACTCCGCAACGGATGGCCGGGGATGGCGCCCAGCGGCCGGTGCTCTGAATCGAAAGGACGAGTCATGGACGGGTTGTTCTCGGGGCTCTTCAAGGACGTGGCGTCCGGCACCCCGCCCGGAGCAGGAGTCATGTTGCCCCGCTTGATGGCGGCGGTGCTCATCGGCGCGGTGCTCGCGCTGCGACCGTGGCGCCTGCTCACGCGCAAGCCAATGCCCAAGTCAGAGATGATGCAAGCCCAGGTGCTGCTGTGCACCGCGGCGGCGGTCATCACCGCCGTCATTGGCGACAGCACCGCCAAGGCCTTCGGACTGGTGGGCCTGGGGAGCTTCGTGCGCTTCCGCTCGGGGCTGAAGGACCCGCGCGACGCGGCCATCCTCTTCCTGATGATCGGCCTGGGCATGGCGTGCGGGCACGGCAGCCTGGGGCTGGCCGGGGTGGGCACGGCCTTCGTCGCCGTGCTGTTGCTGGTGCTGGACTTCTTCGAGAAGCAGGAGCCCGCGGCCTCGAAGCAGCGGATATTGGTGTCGGCCCAGTCGGATGACCTGGCGGGCGCGGAGGCGTGGCTGAGGAAGCAGCTCGGCGAGCGCAACGTGCTGGTGCGCAGCTGCGCGATGGACTTCGACGGACGGAGGCTGGAGCTCGAGGTGGAGGAGAAGGAACCGGGGACGCTCGCGTCGGCGCTGAGCCGCTCGGCGAGTGGGCCGATCCGGGGACTGAGGTGGTCGGAGATGCCGTCGAACAAGGGGAGTTGGGAGGACCGAGGATGAGGCGTTGGGGCTGGGCCGCAATGGTGGCAGCGATGTGTTGGGCGGGGTGCGGCGAGGGTGGAAGCCTCCCCACGGGGGACCAGGGACAAACACCCACGACGAACCAGGACGGAACGGTGGACCTGCCGGACATTCCTCCGGACACAGGGGAAGAGACGAACCCGCCGGACCCGGAGCAACCGGCTCCCTTCACGAGCCTCTGGCCGCTCACGCCAGGCTCCACGTGGACGTACCGCATCACGGATCCAGTGCGAGGCACCTTCGAGAAGCGAGTGGAGGTACTGGGGGAGCAGGCGGTACCGGAGACGTCGATGCGGGCCATCGCGGTGCGCAGCACGCAGCCGCACCTGGAGGAGCTGTCCTGGCAGCTCGACGTGAATGGGGTGGTGGTGCGCCTGCGCGAGGAGGACCGGAAGGGAGACGTCCTGGCGCGAGTGACGACCTGGAATCCCGCGACGGTGAAGTCCATCGCGACGGAGCGGCCCGTGGGGTGGCGCTACGACTCGGACATCCGTGAGCTGACGCGCCTGGGTGACGGAACGACGGAGGACAAGGACAAGACCTATATCTGGCGCGTGGAGGCGGTGAACGAGACCGTCGTCACGCCGGCGGGCACCTTCACCAACGTCATCCGCATCAAGCGCGAGCGCGGGGACAAGGAAAACCAGGAGCGCACGTACTGGCTGGCGCCCGGTATCGGCAAGGTGAAGGAGGATGGCGAGCGGCTGGAGGAGCTCGTCTCCTACGATGTGAAGAAGCCCTGAACGATGGGGGCGATTCGTGGGCGGGGGCGAGGCGGGTGTGTCCCCTTCGACAGCCTCCGCCCACCGCAGCACCCGATGGATTGACGCAACCGACAGCACCGCCGTGAACTCCAGGGGCAACAGTCTTCGGCCCATGCGGCTCATTGGGGGTGTGGCATGTCCATCCAGCGTATTGGCCCGCCTCTGGCGGGCATTTGGCGGTCGCTCTGTCCGCGCGTGGCGTGGATGGTGCTCGTGCTCCAGGCCGCTTGCATCACTCCCGTGGGAGTGCAAAGGGGCGACGGCTACAGCTACGACAACTCCGTCTCGGCCGCCTGCCGGCAGAACCCCGCCAATTGCCCAGCCCTGGCAGGGAAGGAAGCCGCCTTCGAACCTGTCCGGCAGGCGGGTACGGCTGGGCTCTCCGTGGCTGTCGTCCTGGCGGCGCTCAATGACGAGGCAAGATCCTCCATTGAGCAGGCGCTCACACATTGCGTTGAGCTCGCCCGCTCGGAGATTCTCCTGCGATATCAGACGGCATTCAAAGGTCCCTCTCCCGATGCCAACGAGTGCAACCAATGGACGGTGGATGCGCAGGGCAGGAGGGTGACGTGGGCCATGCGGCTCGGAACGGAGATGCACGAGGTCGCTCGGCAATGTGCTGAAGAGGCATTGAACAAGCTGCGGCCCGGTGGCTTCAGCCTGGAACAGCGATACCGATATGACAGGCAGACAGGGCAAAAGAAACCAATCAGCACCGAAGAGGAGCGGGCCTTGGTGGAGTCTGGAAATCAAGGCGAGTTGAAGGGGACGCTGAAACCCGATGTGGTCATCCACTCGGGCTCCCTCCTCGACGTCCAGGCGATCTACGACTTCAAGTTTCCCTGCGTAAATACAGATGTGGCTCCGCACTGGACTAAATACCCCGAGGGACATCCCTATTCTGGTTACGACCAAGGAGCAATGTACGAGATGGCTTTCGGCTCGAATGTCGCACGTATCATACCCAGATTGGGGGTAGTTCGATGAGCGAGCATTACCCAAGAATCCGAATCCATGCGGAGAACGGTGCCCTACTGATACGCGACAGCCTGAGCATCACCTTCTACATGTGCCGCCCTCACGAGGAGGTGGCATCGGCAGTCATGCGTTCCTTGGACACGTACCTGCGGGCAGTCGGAGCGAACGCCCTGGGACTGTACGCGGACCAAGAGGGCTTCTGGCAAGAACTCGATGATGCGAGCTGGGTGCTCATTCGAAATGAGCTGCTGAATCCTGTCTGGGCCAGTGTCTATCTGACGGATGCTTGCGGTAGAGAGAACCGCTACCAATTCGCATACCGAGGCAAGCCGCCCCCAAGCCCGTCCTTCGCTGGCGAGCCAGGAGCGGTGTCAGTGGTGAGCTTCTGGCTGCCGACCGAGTTCCTGGAGAAGCACGGCCCGGGGAGGGTGCGCGAGTTGGCGCTGGAATTGGCAACGCCCCTGCCCTTCTGTTCGGGCCATGCAGGCCTCTCCTTCAACTGCGACACCAGCCTGTTGGGCGTGAAGCAGGAGGTTCGTAAGCATTGCTTCCGCTACCCTGGCATGGACATTCCCGACCCAAACCTGTCCGTATGGAAAGTCGGCACAAAAGTCCGGGAGATCTCCTGGCTGAACTTCCTGGGCCAACCGGTATTGGGTGAACTGGGTGGTGCGACGGGGCTGCGCTCGCGGCTGACCTCACCCGGCACCACCGTGCAGGAAATGGAGGGAGAGCGAGCCGTCGTCACCCTGGGCCGTTGGCCCGAAGCGGGTGACACCGAACGAGGTGACACGCTGCCCGCCTACCGGGAGCTCGCACGCGTACTGGAGCCCTGGCTCTACCAGGAGCAGCCCTGGCAGGGTCGCCCTGTGGATGAGGTCGTCCGTCGCTGGGAGCGCCGCTTCCTCGACTGATCCTCATCCATCAGGCGAGCCCTCGCCCACTCGCCGCCGAGTAGACGAGCGAGCGCGGGAAGAGGGATGGATGTCACACGGTGGACGGTTGCACTCCCGGTCCGAATGGCTCGGACAGGAGACACCATGCACCGACTGTATTCCCTGGCGTTCGGCGCGGTGGCCGCAGCGCTCACCTTCACCGCGAGCAGCGCCAGCGCCGCGAGCCTCACCCGCCAGCCCTATCTCCAACGGGTGGGCCCGGACACCGCCACCATCGCCCTCCGGCTCGATGGAAGCTGTGTCCCCTCAGTGCGTTACGGCACTCAGGGCTCCACCGACCAGTCCGCCCAGTCCGCGGACTCCGGCCGCAACCACGCCATCGTCCTCACCGGCCTGCAGCCCGGCACCGAGTACACCTACCTCGTGGAGGCCTGCGGCGCGCGCACCAACCCCGTGCGCTTCTCCACCGCCCCCGTGCCCGGCACTCGCAACGTCCACTTCACCGCCGTGGGCGACTTCGGCATGAACAACGCCGACCAGCGGGCCGTGGCCAACGCCATGCTCGGCCGCAAGCCGGAGCTCTTCCTGATGCTCGGCGACAACGCCTACTCCTCGGGCACCGAGGCCGAGTTCCAGAGCAACCTCTTCGTCCCCATGGCGCCCCTGCTCGCGCAGGTGCCCTCCTTCGCCGCCCCCGGCAACCACGAGTACGTCACCCAACAGGCCCAGCCGTACTTCGACAACCTCTACCTGCCCACCAGCCCGAGCGGCGGAGAGCACTACTACTCCTTCGACTGGGGCCACGTGCACTTCGTCTCGCTGGACTCCAGCTGCGCCCTGGGCCTGGCCCCGGCGGCTCGCTGCTCGCTGGCCGCGCAGAAGAAGTGGCTGGAGCAGGACCTCGCCTCCAGCGACGCGCCCTGGAAGGTTGTCTTCCACCACTACCCGCCCTGGAGCAGCGGCGAGCACGGCTCACAGCCCCTGATGCGCCGCGAGTTCACCCCCCTCTTCGAGAAGTACGGGGTGGATCTCGTGCTCACCGGCCACGACCACCACTACGAGCGCAGCCAACCGATGAAGGGCAACGCCGTGGGACCCTCCGGCGAGCGCAACCCCACCTACCTCGTGGTGGGCGGCGGCGGCGCGTCCCTGCGCCCCTTCGAGACCAGCAAGCCCTCGTGGACGGTGGTGCGCAACGACCGGGACCACGGCTACCTCGATGTAAAGGTGCAGGAGGGCACCCTCACCGCTCAGGCCCTGACGCCCTCGGGTCAGGTCATCGACAGCTTCACCCTCACCAAGGAGCTCCCTCCAGCCCCGGAGGAGGAGCCAGCCCCGGAGGAGGAGCCGGTGGTGACCGACCCCTCGTCGCCCCCCACCATCGAGCAGCCAGGTCCCACGCAGCCCCCGACCCCTGCTCCGGGCCCCATCACCGGGAGCCCTGGGCTGCCTGGCAGTCCGGAGGACCCGGAGGACCTGGGTCCAAACGCCCCGGGCTGCTCGACCGGCCCGGCGATAGCGCTGCTCCCCGCGGGCCTGCTGGTGCTCGCCGGGGCCCTGCGCCGCCGCCGTCGCTAGCCGGCTGGCCGGGGGAGGGGGCGGAGGCGCCCTGGAAACGAAATGAGGCGCCTCCACCCTTGTCATTGAGCGCCCGGGATGCGATTCGCCTGACTGCCGATAGAGCAGGCCCGCCTCCCGGGCCCCCGGAGCTTTTCATGAAGAAGAACCCCCGCCCGCCCGCCCGGGCGTCCCAGTCCCGACGTGAGCCGCCCTCTCCCGAGGCCGAGGCATCGCGTGCGGCCCGCCCGCTGCGCGAGGATCTCGTCCTCCAGGCCAGCCTCGAGGCCTATGGCTTCATCCGCCACGAGGGCCGTCTGGCCGACCGGGCCCTGGACTTCACCCTGCGCCACAAGCGCAACCTCTACTCCAACGAGCGCCGTGCCGTGGCCGAGCGCGTGTACGCCCTGCTGCGCCGCCAGCTCACGGTGGACTTCCTCCTCGAGCGCGCCCACCGCGGCTTCTCCCGCCTGGACAAGACGCGCCAGGACGTGCTGCGCCTGGCCACCTCGCGCATCCTCCATGGCGAGCCCATGGACGTGGTGGCCCGCACCTCGGCGCTGACGGGCCCGAATGCCGACGCGCTCGCCGCCCTCCCCGAGGCCGCCCGGGCGCTGGAGGCCCTCCCCCGGGACAAGCGCTTCCCCATCGCCGCCTCGCTGCCGGACTTCCTCGCCAGGTACTTCCGCGAGGTGTTCGGCGAGGACGCCGAGCGCGCCGCCGAGGCGATGAATGAGCGCGCTCCCCTCACCGCCCGCACCAACGGCTTCAAGGGCGACCGGGAGAAGCTGCGCGCGCTGCTGGAGCAGGAGGGCGTGCAGTCCTCCCCTACCTCGCTGTCGCCGCTCGGGCTCATCCTGGACACGCGCACCAACGCCTTCTCGCTGGAGGCCTTCCGCGAGGGCTGGTTCGAGCTGCAGGACGAGGGCAGCCAGCTCCTCGGCATGCTGGTGGACGCACCGCCCACGAGGGTGGTGGACGCATGCGCGGGCGCGGGCGGCAAGACGCTGCAGCTCGCCGTGCAGATGAAGAACCGGGGCGACCTGCACGCGCTGGACATCGAAGAGTGGCGCATCGAGGAGTTGCGCAAGCGCGCACGCCGGGCCGGGGTGCACAACGTGCGCACCCAGGTCATCCCCCCCGAGGGCCCCGAGGCCGACGAGGCCATTGCCCCCCTCAAGGGCAAGGCGGACCGGGTGCTGGTGGATGCCCCATGCAGCGGCACGGGCACCTTCCGCCGCAAGCCGGACGCGCGCTACCGCCTCACGCCCGAGATGCTCGCGGACCACGTGGCCCGGCAGAAGCGGCTGCTGGAGCGCTTCTCGCAGCTGGTGAAGCCGGGAGGCCGGCTCATCTACGGCACGTGCAGCATCCTGCGCCAGGAGAACGAGGAAGTGGTGCAGGACTTCCTCTCGAAGCACCCGGACTACTCGGTGCGTCCGGTGGCCGAGGAGCTCGGGCCCGAGCTGGGCGCGAAGGTGGGCCCGGGCCCCTTCCTGCGACTCGCCCCGCACCTGCATGGCACGGATGGATTCTTCGGAGCCATCCTCGTGCGAGCGAAGTAGCCTGTTCCCCGGGGGGACGGCCTGAACCGTCCCCTGGCCATGCTGTCCCCCCCTCTCGCCCCCTGGAGGGCCCGGAATGCCGGAAGCGGTCCACTATCGCGTCTCGATGCTCCGCCCGCACTCGCACCTCTTCGAGGTAGAGGCCACCTTCCCCGCGGGCCCGGACGTGCTCGATGCCATGCTGCCGGTGTGGACTCCCGGCAGCTACCTCGTGCGCGAGTTCGCCCGGCAGGTGCAGGACATGAGCGCCATGGGCCCGGGAGGCGAGCCCCTCGCGGTGCAGCGCGTGGACAAGCGCACCTGGCGCGTCCAGGCCCGGGGGCACACGGTGACGCTGCGCTACCGCGTCTACGCCAACGAGCTCACCGTACGCACCAGCCACCTGGATGGCAGTCACGGCTACTTCAACGGCGCCACCCTCTTCCTCTACACCGAGGCCACGCGCGGCCTGGAGCACCTCGTCACCGTGGATGCCCCCGCGGGTTGGAGGGCATTCGCCGCACTGGAGCGCCGGGGCGAGGCCTTCGCCGCGAAGGATTACGACGAGTTGGTGGACAGCCCCTTCGAGGTGGGGCCCCACACGCCGCACACCTTCACCGCCGCGGGCGTGCTGCATGAGGTGGTGGTCTGGGGAGACACGGTGCCGGATACGACCCGGCTGTGCTCGGACCTGCAGCGCATCGTCGAGGCACAGGCGCGGATGTACGGCGGCCTGCCGATGCGGCGCTACCTCTTCCTCGTCTACCTCACGGACAAGAGCCGCGGAGGGCTGGAGCACAAGGCCTCCACGTCGCTCCTCTTCCCGCGCGCGGGGCTGCAGAACGCTCGGGGCTGGGAGGACTTCCTCACCCTGGCCTCCCACGAGTACTTCCACCTGTGGAACATCAAGCGGGTAAAGCCGCGGGCGCTCGTCCCCTTCGACTATTCGCAGGAGAACTACACCTCGCTGCTCTGGGCCTTCGAGGGGGGCACGTCCTACTACGACAACCTCTTCGTGCTGCGCGCGGGGCTGATGAGCGACAACCGCTACCTCACGCGCCTGGGCGAGACGCTCTCCACGCTGCACGCCACGCCGGGCCGCAAGACGCAGACGCTGGCCGAGGCCTCACTGGTGAGCTGGGTGAAGCACTACCGCCCCGACGAGCACTCGCCCAACAGCGCCATCTCCTACTACCTCAAGGGCGAGGTGGTGGCCGCGCTGCTCGACCTGGAGCTCCGCCGCGCCACGGACAACGCGCGCGGCCTGGATGATTTGATGCGCCTGCTCTGGCACCGCTACGGCGACGAGTCCGGAGTGCCCGAGGACGGCGTGGAGGCGGCGGCCTCGGAGGTGGCGGGGAAGGAGCTGAGCGCCTTCTTCGACCGGGCGGTGCGCAGCACGGAGGAGCTGGACTACTCCGTCTTCTCGCACGTGGGCCTGGAGGTGCGCTTCCGGCCGCGCGAGTCCTCGAGCGACAAGGGCGGCACGCCCCCTCCGCGAGTCAAGGGAGAGGTCAGGCCCAGGGGCTGGCTGGGCGTCACCACCAAGGGAAGCGCCACCATCGCCACGGTGCTGGAGGGCTCGCCCGCGCAGGAGGCGGGGCTGTACGTGGATGACGAGCTCGTGGCGCTCGATGGCTGGAAGGTGGATGCCGCGGGGCTGCTGTCACGCAGCGAGGACAAGTCCCCGGGCGACACGGTGCGCCTCACGGTGTTCCGCCGGGACAGGCTGGTGGAGGTAACGGTGACGCTCGGCCAGAAGCCCTCGGACGCGGTGTGGCTGGCGCGGGTGGAAAAGCCCACCGACGCGCAGAAGGCGGCCTATCAGGCGTGGCTGGGTGCACCCTGGGAAGAGCCAGGGTAGCCCTACCCCATCAGCGCGCCCAACAGCACCATCAGGACGATCCCCACGGGGACCGAGAGCACCAGCGCCGCTCCGTGCACGCCGAGGATGTCGATCAGGCTCCTCCTACGCCTGATCCCCAGGCTGGAGCTCACCGCGTACACCGCGTAGCTGACCCAGATCAGCACGAAGAGCAGGCCATTCAGGCTGATGGTGGCCCCCGGCGAGGAGCGGGACATGGGCACCGAGGCGGCCCCCGCCAAGATGGCGACCAGGCCCAACAGCCCCACGTGAATCACGATATGGCGCCTCGGGTCCTGCTCCTCGGAGTCGGAGTCGAAGACGGAGTCTTTGACCTGTTCTGGCTTCAGGCCTTTTGAAATGTTCTTGAACATCGCGAGGTGGAGTCTACGCGAGCGGGGGCGAGTCCCCAACCGGTACACCCCTGCCAGCCGACCGGATAGGCTCCCGTCCTGAGGAGCACCATGCCGCCGAAACGCCTCGCCCGTTGCAAACGCCACCCCTCCGCTCCCGCCGGCTGGCGCTGTGATGGCTGCGAGGCCTTGCTCTGCCCCGAGTGCGTGGAGGCCCGGCGCATGCAGACGGTGGACTTGCTCTTCTGCCGCGAGTGCGGTGGCCAGGCCGAGACACTGATCGTCCACCGCTCGGAGCTGGCCACCTTCGCCGACCGGCTGACCCAGGTGTGGCGCTACCCCTTCAGCAAGCAAGGGCTGATGGTGGCGGCGGGGCTCGGAGCCGTCATGGCCTTCGTCGGCTTCATGACTCAGGTCACGCTCATCGTGGCGCGTCTGGCCCCCGCGGCGATTGGCGCTGGCCTCTTCTGGGGTGCCTTCTTCTCCATCATGCGCGCCAGCGCCCGCGGCGAGAACGAGGTCCCCATCCCGGAGTACAGCGACGTCTTCAGCGACTGGCTCCTCCCGGCCCTCAGGGGCGTGTTCGCCACCAGCGTGGTGTGGCTCACCCTCCTGCTCTACCTCGTGTTCGCCGGCGGCTGGGACGTCTTCCAATACCTGGATCGCCTCCTCAGCGACCCGATGTTCTACATGACCGGCCGGTTCCACTCGATTCCAGGCGAGCGACTCCTGGGAGATCCCTTCGCATGGGTACTGGGACTCGCCAGCCTCGCCTACCTGCCGATGGCCCTGGTGATGGCGGTGACAGGCAATGGCCTGCTGGACACGCTCAACCCGGTGAGGGCCGTGCACGGCATCCTCCGCCTCAGGCGGGACTACCTGGTGGCCCTGGGCTCCCTGTTCACCCTGGGCCTCGTCTACCTCGTCGTCCGCATCGTCAGCTCCGCCCTGCGCGAGGTCCCCTTCGAGCTCGTCATCACCCGCTGGCTCGCCCAGGTGCTCGAGTGCCTCGTGGTCTTCATGATGGCGCGCGTGCTCGGACTGCTCATCTACACACGGGGAGATGCCCTCGGATATGGCGCTCCGAGCGACTACATCACCCCCGTGCTCGCGGGCGCCGCGCCGAGCACCTCGCTGCGCGTGGACCCCGCCCCACTGCCGGCCGAGACCCCCACCCCGGCGGAGGCGGCCGCTCCCTCCCCGGAGGCCCGGTTGCAGGAGCTCGCCGCGGCGGTACAGGCCCGCGACGTTCCCCAGGCGCTCACGCTCTACACCGCGCTGAGCTTCCTGCCGAAGGCACGCATTCCTCCCGCGGTGCACCTCTTCGTCGGACAGGCCTCGGCCTCCAAGGGAGACAACGACCTGGCGGTGCGCGCCCTGGAGTCCGCGGCGGACTCGGCCCCGGACGATCCTCTGGCCCCGCGCGCCCTCGTCCTGCTGGCCCGGGTCCTCGCCGAGCGCATGAAGGAACAGACCCGCGCCGAGGACGTCTACCGTTACATCGTTGACCGGTACCCGGATACGGAGGCCGCGCGCTTCGCCCAGGGCCGCCTTCCGCCCACCAGCTGACATCCGGCGTTGCCCCCCGAGGGAGCCGTGCGCAATCCCTCCGCATGCTCCGGGCACGCCAGCTGCTGCTCCTTCTGGGTCTCGCGCCCCTCGTCTCCTGTGACGGGGGCATACGGGTGAACCGGCAGGGAGACCCCTGCATCGAGAAACTCATCACCCTCCGGGTGGAGGTGACGGACTCACAGGGAACCCCGGTCCGGGACGCCATCGTCACCGCCACCCACGTGGTCACGGGACGCACCATCACCGGCACCACCGGGGACCGAGGCATCACCACGGCGGTGAACGAGGACATCGGCGAGGGCCTGGTGCGACTGACGGCTACGGCCGGCTCCAAGGTGAGCGCTCCGGCCGAGGTGGCCTGGACGTGTGACGAGTGCCACTGCCACCCCGAGCCCAGCAGCGTGCAGCTTCAGCTCCACCCGTAAGGCCCCTCCGGGCGGCCGTCTCCTCACTCGGCGTTTGTCGTGCGCGTCCCGACTCGCTAGGTTGAGGACGCCATGTCGAGTGTGGAAGACCTCCTGCAGTGCTCCTTGACGGAGCTGACCGAGCGCTTCGTCACCCAGTCCCGCGCCGTCCCCTCGGGGCTGCTGGAGGCACTGGAAGCGGATCCGCGCCAGGGAGCGAAGGTGCTCGCCCGTCGCATCCGAGGCCGGCAGGGGAAGAACCGCGCCGAGGGTCAGCGCTTGCGCCACCTGCTGCGCTTCGAGAGCGAGCTGTGGGAGCAGGGCCACACGCACATCGCTGGAGTCGACGAGGCAGGCAGGGGCCCGCTCGCCGGCCCGGTGGTCGCGGCGGCCGCCATCCTCGCCAAGGGGTGGAAGCTGGAGGGGTTGGACGACTCGAAGAAGATCGCCGACGAGTCGCGCCGCGACGAGCTCGCCGAGGCCATCAAGCTCGGCGCGGTGGCCTGGGCGGTGGGACAGGCAGACGCGGAGGAGATCGATCGGCTCAACATCCGCCGGGCGAGTCTGCTGGCCATGCATCGCGCGGTGCAGGGGCTCGGCATCCAACCGGACTACGTGCTGCTGGACGCCTTCACGATTCCCGAGTGCACCCTGCCCCAGCGCGGCATCATCAAGGGGGATTCGCTCTCGCTGAGCATCGCCGCGGCATCGGTGCTAGCGAAGACGACGAGGGACAGGCTGATGCGGGAGTTGGACGCACAATACCCGGGCTACGGACTCGCCGAGCACAAGGGCTACCCGACGGCGGAGCACGTACAGAGCATCCGGGAGAAGGGGGTGCTGCCCATCCACCGCCGCAGCTTCGCACCGGTGCGGGAGGCACTCGGGCTCAGCGAGCCCGCCCAGGCCCCCGGGCCTATCCAGGGTGAGCTCTTCACAGGGAACGGGCAGCGGTGAGCGCAGACAGGGACATCGACGGGTGGCTGGGCGAGCGGGGCATCACGGCAGCGGACTCGCGAGCCCGGGCTCGGGCCGCGCTGGAGGAGGTGGGGCTCACCAGCGCTCGCAAGGTGCGCATCAGCGAGCCCAAGCTGCCAAAGGCCGAGCAGGTGTTGGCCGAGCGCTTCTACCGGGTCTGTGCCGCGGCGGCGTGCCAGCAGATGGCGAGGGCGAGTGGGAGGGAGCCGCTGCAGGTGGAGCCGCGCAGCCATTGTGAGCATTGCGGTGGCTCGAACAACCGGCGCGCGGAGACGTCCTTCCTGGAGGTGTGTGAGCGCCACGGGGTGCGCCGGGTGGTGGTGGTGGGCGGCTCGCCGGCGGTGCGCGAGGAGTTGGAGGACAAGCTCGGCGGACGCATCGAGCTGCGCATGGTGGACGGCACCGAGCGGCGCACGGCGGGCAAGGCACAGAGCGACCTGGAGTGGGGAGACCTGGTGCTCGTCTGGGGCGCCACGGAGCTGCACCACAAGGTGAGCACTCATTACACGCAGCCGGGCACGCCCCATCGCCACAAGGTGGTGCACGTGGCCCGGCGAGGCGTGGCCGCGCTGCTCGAGGCCGGCATCACGCACCTGGAGCGGTGAGTCGCAAAGATACTCCTCGTCCGACCGACCTGTCCGGTAACGTGCCACTGCCTCGTCTATAAGAAAGCCATGCCCTCTCCCTCGCCACTCACGCGGCGCCCCCGAGCGACCGCCTTCAGCATCGAGGATCTGCTGGACCACGTTCGGCAGGGGAGCATCCGCATTCCTAAGTTCCAGCGGCCGCTCAAATGGACTGCCAGGGACATCAATGAGTTGCTGGACAGTGTCTATCGAGGCTATCCGATCGGAACCCTTCTGTTCTGGCAGCGCGAGGCGCCCGCCTCCCACATCGAGATCGGTCCGGTGAGGTTGGACGCTCCCCAAACCGCTCAAGCCCTGTGGGTCGTGGATGGCCAACAGCGCATCACCGCACTCACTGGGGTGCTCCTCCACCCAGACTTCAATGGTGAAGGCGGCAACGACAACTACAGACTCTACTTCGACCTGGAGAAGGAGGACTTCGTTCGGCCTACCCGCCGAGAGCAACTGCCCGCGCACTGGCTCCCCATGAACGTGGTTGTGGACAGTGAGCTATTGCTCAACTGGTTGGACCGCTATTCCGGCCGAGCCGAGCACCCCGAACACACCAGGACGGCCATCAAACTCGGCAAGATGCTCAGGGAGTACCAAATACCGGCATATATCGTCGAAGCCGATGCGGAAGAAACCCTCCGCATCATTTTCGAGCGACTGAACTCCACGGGCAAGGCACTCTCCAAAGCCGACGTTTTCCACTCGCTCCATGGAGGCCTGAGCCGAGAGCAGCCTTCAGATCTTCGCTCTCTGTCGCGAAGCCTGGAGGAGATGGAATTTGGCACCATCGAAGAGGAATGGCTACTCAAGGCCGTTCTCTCCATCGAAGGTCTCGACATTACCCGGGACTTCCGGTCGCAGTTCAAGGGGGACCATGATTTGAAAAGCGCACTCCGTCAAACGGAACGCGCATTGCGCGACACCATCGTCTTCCTCAAGCGGGACGCCGGAATTCCTCGCATCGAACTCCTGCCGTACAAACTCCCCCTCGTCATCCTGGCACGATTCTTCCACCTGCATCCCGAGCCTTCCGCACGCTCACGCGAGCTGCTCTCGCGATGGCTTTGGCGTGGTGCCATCACCACCTTTCACAGGGGTGAGAGCATTCCCACCGTTCGTAAGAGCCTGGCTGCCATTGGCCGGACTGAAGACGAGTCCATACAAGCGTTGCTCTCCGAGCTTCCCAAGGCTCCCGCCAGGGAACTGAACCTGCTCGATTACAATTTTCGTACTGCGGAAACCAAGCTGCAGGTAAATGCCCTGCTCGCACTGCACCCGCGAGATCTCCGCTCCGGCGAGTTCCTAGATGTTCCCTCTATCGTCGGCACGCAAGGAGCTACTGCCCTGCGTCCCATCATCACATCCCCCCCGCGACTTCGCCCCGATGATGTGGGTGCACCCCTGCTCAAGAGGCTGATGCAGGGGCTCGCCAACCGGCTCTTTCATCCTGCAATGGAGAAGCATTCATTGCTCACCGCCCTTGAGCAACCCGTTCATCCAGAGGTGCTCAGCAGTCATGGTATTCCCTCAGAAGCGTTCACCGTACTCCAGCAAGGAAACAAACTAGGGCTCCTGGCTCTCCGGCAGAGATTCCTCGAACATCACATCAAGGCGTTCCTCGACTTGAAAGCACGTTGGCTGGAATCGGATCGCAAGTCACTCCAGTCCTTGCTCATCACCGACGAGGAGGCTTGAAGTGCAGCTCCTAAGCAGAGAGATTGGCGTCCTTGATGTCCGGCTAGGCGATGTCCACGTCGGGACGCTGAACCTGCTGGAAGACGAATATACGGAGTTCATCATCTCCGAGGAGTACCGTCAGCGGTACCCACGGCCCGTTCTCGGACAGTCATTTGAAGATGACCTCACGCGGAGGCGGTCGAGCCGAATGCGCTTGTTACCATTCTTCTCGAACCTTCTCCCAGAGGGACCCCTTCGAGAGCTCATCGCGGGGAAGATGGGCGTGCACCCACAAAGGGAGTTCTTCCTCATCGCGCGGCTTGGTGAGGATCTGCCCGGTGCGGTCCTCATCACCCCAGCGGGTGTGTTGAGAGGAGACGCCTCCGAACCTATGGTAGGACTCGAGGAAAACCCCGCGCCCCCTGAGGAACAACTCCGCTTCTCTCTGGCTGGCGTGCAACTCAAGTTCTCCATGTTGCGCCAGGATCGCGGCATGACGCTCCCCACGAGTGGCCGCGGTGGCGACTGGATTGTCAAGCTGCCCGACAATCGCTACGCCCTCGTACCAGAAAACGAATTCTCGATGATGAGTTGGGCACGCGCCACTGGCATCGATGTGCCCGAGTTCCATCTGGAAAGGGTCGCCGACCTTGAGGGCCTTCCCGAGGGCGTCGTGTTACGCGAGGGAATGGCGTTCGCCATCCGCCGCTTTGACCGCCCAGAGCCCGGCCGGCGTGTCCACATGGAAGACATGGCGCAGGTCCTTGGGCTCTACTCGGACGAGAAGTACAAGAAATACAACTACGAGACCACTGCGAACATATTGCTCAACGTGGCCGGACTGGACGCGCTCCACGAGTTCCTACGCCGGCTTGTCTTCATCATCGCCATTGGCAATGGGGATGCCCACCACAAGAACTGGTCCCTGCTGTACCCAGATGGCATCCACGCAAGACTCTCGCCAGCGTACGACCTCGTCTCAACCATCCAATACATGCCCAATGAGACCCTGGCGCTGAATCTCGCCCGCTCCAAGCGATTCGAGGAGATATCACTTGAATCATTCGAACGGCTTGCGCGCAAACTCGGGCTTGGCGGCGATGACGTACTCCCGATCGTGAAAACAGCTGTGGAAGCCACGCTTGATTCCTGGAGGAGTCTACGTGGCGAGCTCCCCGTACCAGAGAGCTACAAGCAACGCATCGAGGAACACTGGAAGAAGGTACCACTGCTCGGGGGACGGTAGATTCCGTTATCCCCAAGCGCATCTTCGGCAGGCCCTCGGCGAAGCGACTCTCACCTGCTCCGCCTCAAGGAGCGATGGTGCAGGAGCGCCCCCCCTGGACGGCCTGATAGCGCATCCACACCTCGCAGGCGCACTGGGGCTGCTGGACGCGCGGCTCGTAGCGCATGCGCATCACGCCATCGAACTGCGTGGCGCACTGGGTCGTGGCCTCCAGGTGCACCGTCGCCTGCTCCACGGTGCATTGAGTCCCGTCGCCCGTGGTGAACGAGGCATTGGCCACGCTGCCGTCGAGCATGAAGCCGTCGTCATCCATCGAGCCCCCCTCGAGAAAGGCCCCGATGAGCTGCATGTCCATCAGCTCGTAGTTCATGCGGACGACCTCACCGGTGATGATGAGCTCTCCCGTGTCCCAGCTCTCCTTGACCGAGGAGGACCGGGTCGCGTCGAGCAGGAAGCAGTCGTCGCGGATCACCTCCACGGCCGTGATCTCGTAGGGGCCCTCGTTCTGGAGGTAGGCGTTGGTGCAGCCCACGCCGAGCGAGAGAGCCAGAGCGGACAGCAGGAGCGAGCGGAACAGTCGGTTGGCGGCCACGGGGTGCAGGCTAGCGCAGCCAGCGCGCACATGCAGGATGCAATGGCGGGACCAGCGGCTAGACTGGTCGCTCCATGGCTCCGTACAAGAATCCCATCCCCACGGTGGACTGCATCATCGAGCTGCCAGGGGAGCGTCTCGTGCTGATCCGCCGCAAGAACCCGCCCCTGGGCTGGGCACTGCCCGGCGGCTTCGTGGACGAGGGCGAGCGGCTGGACCTCGCCGCGGCGCGAGAGGCCAAGGAGGAGACCGGCCTGGACGTCGAAGTGGTGGAGCAGTTCTTCACCTACTCGGACCCGGCGAGGGACCCGCGTAAGCACACCGTCTCCACCGTCTACATCTGCCGGGCGAAGGGCGAGCCGGCAGGCGCGGACGATGCGGCCGAGGCCCTGGCCTTCCCGGTGGATGGCATGCCAACGGAGCTGTGTTTCGACCACGGCACCATCCTCGCCGACTACCTGGCCTACAAGCGGACAGGCCAGCGGCGGAAGCTCTGAGACACGGCACACCCGGATGCACTACCTCCCCCTCCTCTTCGCCCTCGGCCTGCTCGTGGCATTGCATGAGCTGGGGCACCTCGTGGCCGCCCGGCTGCTCGGCGTCCGGGTGGACCGGTACACGCTCGGCTTCGGCCCGGCCGTCTTCACCCTGCGGCTCCGGGGGACGGACTACGTCTTCGGCGCCGTCCCGCTGGGTGGCTCCACGCGCATCCGCGGGATGAACCCCCACGAGCCGGGAGTGGATGCAGCAGACCCCACGAACTTCTCGTCGCAGAAACCGTGGAGGCGGATGCTGGTGCTGGTGGCGGGGCCGCTGGCCAACTGGCTGTTCGCGCTGGGCATCCTCTTCGCGCTCTACACCTCGGGCACGCACGTGGTGGTGCCACTCACGGTGGGCACCATCAACCCCGGCTCGGAGGCCGCGCGCGCCCAGCTGCTGCCAGGAGACCGCCTCGTCAGCGTGGACGGCCAGCCGCTGGAGAGCTGGACCGGCTTCGTGGAGCTCATCGCCCAGAACCCCGGCCGCGAGCTGAAGCTGGGCGTGCAGCGCGAGGGTGAGCCTCGCGAGGTGACGGTGCGCCCGCGTCCGGACGAGCGGGGCGAGGGCCGTATCGGCGTGAGCCAGCAGTACGTGTACCGCACCCATGGCCCGGGCCAGGCGCTGCTGCAGTCCGTGGCGCACACGGGCACTGTGGTAGCCGAGGGCACGCGGATGCTCGTCGGTCTGCTCCAGGGGCGGCGGAGCATGGCAGACGCCAACCCGGTGGGGCTGGTGAAGCAGTCCTCGGGCGCGGCGGGCAGTGGCCTGGGCTCCTTCATGCGCGTGGTGGTGACCCTCTCGCTGGCACTCGCCCTCTTCCACCTGCTGCCCCTGCCCTCGCTGGATGGGGGGCGGATGCTCTTCGTCCTCGTCGAGGCGGTGAGCCGCCGCAAGGTGCCGCCCCGAGTGGAGACGGTGGTGCATGCGGTGGGCTTCCTCGTGCTGCTGGGCGTGGTGTTGACGGTGGCGCTCGCGGACCTGCGCCAGCACCTGCGGCGCACCCGCACCACCGCCGTGGTGGCCCCGCCCGACGCGGGCGCAGTGAGCCCCGCGGCAGCCACCCTCCCTGCACCAGCGGCTTCCGACGGCGGCCTTCCCCAGCGGGCGGACGGGCTCGGAAACTGAGGGCCCGCGCCCGGCCAGCCGCTGTGCACCCGGCCGGAAGTGCCCCCCGGACAACGCTCCCTCACCTGAAGGAGGCGCCAAGGCCCCGGGAAGGCCCTATGCTCCCCTCCCATGAGCACCACGGTGAAGCACGACGGCCTGTTCTGCGAGCTCTTCTGGGGCACCACCCGCAACGAGGTGTGGAGCTTCGGTCCCGAGCAGGAGCGCGTACTCGCCGCACAAGACGAGAAGACGGCCCTGCCGCTCTACGGCTTCACCCTGCCGGAGGAGCCCTTCCTGCTCGCCGAGCGTACCGAGCAGGGCTACCGCGTCTTCGTCCCTCCCGCCGCGCGCGTCGAGCGCAGCCGGCGTGGCGATGCCTTCCGCCCGGTGCCGGACGCGGAGCTACAGCGGACCGGGGAGCGCACCTGGGTGGAGCTCACCCGGGACGATCTGCTGCGCCTGCGCGAGGGCGAGCTCGCCCTGCACATCACCTACTCCGTGGCGGGCAAGCGCGAGGCGGCGGTGCGGTTGCGCGACCTGGGCTGGGTGGCGATGGGGGCGGCCCTCTTCCTCAGCCTGCCGGTGGGCTTCCTCTTCGCGGGGCCCTCGCCCGAGAAGATGGCCGAGTCCAACGCCCGTGCCCTCCAGGCGGCGCGCGAGCGCGAGCAGGCCGAGCGCAAGCGGCTCGGAGTGGACACGCCGGCGCGGCCCATCTCCCCGGATGCGCAGCAGCCCGACGCAGGGGTGAAGACGCTGCCCGCAAACCTCGGCGTCCACTAATTCAGGTAGATGCACACCCGCGAAGGAGTGCCCCTGGGAACCAGTGCGGACCACCGCGGCCATATCCCCTCTCCCCTCGGGAGAGGGGATATAAATCTCAGGGCCCCAGGCCCACCCACACCTCGCCGTCCTCGAAGAACTCCTTCTTCCAGATGGGGACGTCCTGCTTGAGCCGCTCGATGGCGTGCTCGCACCCGAGGAACGCCTCCTTGCGGTGGGGCGCGGCGGCGGCGATGACCACGGCCAGCTCGCCCGGCTTCAGCGTCCCCACCCGGTGCACGATCGCCAGCCGAGTCCCGTTGAAGCGCTCGGCCACCTCGGCACCGATCTCCGCCAACTTCTTCTCGGCCATGGGCGGATAGGCCTCGTACTCCAGCCTCAGCACGCGCCGGCCGCGCGTCTGGTTGCGCACCGAGCCGGAGAAGGTCACGAGCCCTCCATACGCCTCGCCAGACACCGCCTCCACCACCTCCTCCAGCCGCAGCGGCCGGTCCACCACGCGGAACAGGCCACCACTGCCCCCGGCCACGGGAGGGATGAGGGCCAGCTCGGCGCCGGCGGGCACCACGACCTCCGCGTCGGAGAACTCCTGGTTCACCGCCACCCGCAGGTGGGGCAGCAGGGGCGCCAGCGTGGGGTGACGCGTGGCCAGCAGGCGCAGCACGTCCGTCACCCGCGTGCCCGGAGGCACCTCCAGCGACTCACGGGACAGCCCCACGCGCTCGCGCGCCGCAGCGAAATACAGGACGGTGATGGTCTCGGGCACGGCTCCCTACCTGGTACGCGGCCGGAGCACGGTGCGAGCCCGGAAACGGCCGCCGCCCTCCTCGGGCGCGAAGTCGATGAAGATACTCTCTACAGGCGGCAGCTGATCCATCATCGTGCCCACCAGCGAGCGGGCCACGGGCAACTGCTGCGGAGACACCCCAGGCACCTCCTGGGGCGCATCCAGCTCGGCGCGCAGCCGGCCCACGTCCACCATGGCCGACAGGTGGCCGGGCTCGAAGGACTGGGCGCCGAAGCGCTCGCGCAGGGCTCCCCCCAGGTCCCCCGGAGTACGGGCTCCCAGCGACTCGCCGCCCGTCACCATCAGCCGGTCCGCCGTGATGGTGATCTCCACCGGCTGCTCCATCACCCGCGTGCGCAGGCGCGTGGCGTCCTGGCCCTTCACCACCTCGAAGGGCTGCCCGCGCGACTTGAGTCGTCCGGTGAGCCACTCCACCACCGGCTCGGAGCGAACGAGCCCCGCCTGGAAGAGCAGCGTGCCGCGCGGCTCCGGCCGCCGGTTACCCAGGAAGAAGTTGCGGTAGAAGGCCACCGCGTCGAAGTAGGCCAGCATCGTCAGGTCTCCGCGCAGCGCGCTCACCAGACTGTCCGCGCCGGCTGCGTCGAAGCCCTGATCCTTCAGCCGCAGCATCGTCCGCTCGCGGCGCTCCGAGCCGGGCGCACCAAAGACGAGCTTGGACAGCTCCTCCGGCGGCATGGACACCATCAACGCGCCGATGGGCCCCGCGGGCGCCTTGCCCAACAGCTCCGAGCCGGGCCCGCTCTTGCCCGCGAACAGCGACTTGTCCAACGCCACCCAGCCCTCCAGGTCCGCGCTGTCCTCCTCCACCTTCAGCGCCGCCCAGAGGCCCCGGATGCCCTCAGAGGTGTCCCCCTCCGCGGCCCGCGCGAAGAGGTGCACGTTGCCCGCCCCCACCTTCGGCCTCAGCTCCGTGAGCAGCGGCAGCTCGGACAGCCCCGGTCCGCTCATCCCCACGATCCGCGCGCGAATCGCCTCCTCGTCCGCGGCCTCCGTCCCGCCCTCCTGGGCCAACACCTTCTCGATGCGCCCACTCGCCTGCTCCTCCTCTGGCCCCTCCGGCTCCTCCTCCTCCGGCGAGTCCGGCACCACCAGGTAGAGGTAGCCCCGGTCCGGGAAGAGCAGCATCGACGTGCCACTCTCCCGCTGGAAGCGCACGGTGCCCTCGGGCCCGCGCCCCACGACGCGCGCGCCCCCGGACTCCAGCTCCTGCACCACCGCCTCCAGCGCGCCCTGGGTGTCCGTCACGCCCAGCAACGCCACGGTGCCCTCGAAGCCGGGCAGCGAGAAGAAGCCCACGCCCTCCTCCGGATCCACCAGCCGGGGCTCGCCGCGCAGCTCACGCAGCACCAGCGACAGCAGCGGAGCTTCCTCCAGCGCCTGACGCGCCTGGGCCTGCCCCAGCATCCGCGAGAAGAACCCCACCAGCGGCTCCACATTGCCGCGCAGCTGGGGGAAGAAGATGGCCACCTCCGCATCGGCGGGAATGGCGCGCAGCACCGGCCGGAACACCACCGTCACCGTGGCGCTGGCCAGCACCTCGCCCTTCTCCGTCGCGCGCACCGGGTAGCTGCCCGCGCGCTCGAAGGCGTGGAACACCCGCGCGCCCTGCTGCGGCGGCGAGCCGTCCCCGAAGTCCCACGTCACCTCCGGCGCGTCCTTGGCCTCGGAGCCGAAGCCCACCGGAACGCCGGCCTCCACCGTGCGATCTCCCCCCGCCTCGGGTTTCACCGCCCTCCGGCAGCCGGGACCCACCAGGGCCACGGCCACCATCAAGAGGATTGTCAGGGCTCGAGGGGAGACGCGCACATGGGCTCTCATGTACGGGCTAGTAATCCAGCGCCAGACCGAACATCCAGTACGAGTCGGAGAGATCGAAGCCCTTGCTGCCGAAGTTGTTCACTTTCGAGTAGGTGTACTCGGCGAAGAGATAACTGTGGTTCACGCCCAGGTCCGAGTCGAAGTCGCGCGCCAGCCGCGGCTCCAGCACGTCCAGCATGAAGGCGATACCACCGACCACTTCCCAGCCGAACCGCATACCGCGGCCCTGGCCTCCCACGGCTGGCGCCTCAATCTTGCCGCCCTTGGTGACCCACCACGGGGAGAAGACGAGACCGGGCTTCACGTAGGGCACCAGCGGAATGCCCCAGTAGAACGCCGGGTAGTCGAACCGGTAGACGCCGCGCACGCGCAGGGGCACCACGTGGATGCCGGTGCGCTCCGCGGAGGGATCATTCGCCTGCGTCAGGGCGTCGCCATACTTCTCCGCGTACCCCGCCGACACGCTCACGCCCGCCGTGCCGATCCCCTGATAGAAGAAGCGCTGCATCTCCAGTTCGAAGAGCAGCATGTTGGAGGTGCCAAAGATGTCCTTGAACGGCGTTGCGCCGTTGAGCGCCGCCTCCGAGTCGAGCGCCGGCCGGTACCCCCCGAGCCGGAACTCCACGGACCCGCTGCGGGGCGACTGGTTGGGCACATCGGACGTCTCCTGCGCCATGCCTGGGAGCGCGGTGAGCACTACCGCGACGCCGAGGGCCACTGCTCGAGTCATGAACGATTTCTCCTTGAGAACAGCCAGAACCCCAGGGCAGCCAGTATCGCACCGCCCGCGAAACCTCCGCCCGTGGCACCGCACCCCATCTCCTCGCCGCCCGCCTCCCGGTACTTCTCATAGAAGCCCAACGTCCTGTTGGGCGTGCCCTCCGCCGTGGCGAACGCCAGGCTCACGTTGCCCGCCCCGTCAATGGAGTAGGCCTCGAGCTGGTAGGTCTTGTCGTTCACCAGGTTCTCCACCGTGACGGCGTCGCGGTCCACGCCCTCCGTCTTGGAGGTGACCTGGGCGCCCTCCAGCATCGCCACCACCTTCACCTGGACGGCGTCATCCGGAGCATCCACCGTGACCTTCAGCGCCTTGTCCAGCGCCGCCACACTCTCGATAGTGGGCGCACCGGGCCGCTTCGTGTCGTAGGAGATCTCCAGCGGCGCCGTCGCCTTCACCACGGTGGAGCTGCACTGCCCGTAGAAATCATACGACTTCGTCGAGGCACACAGCCGCATCGTGGACTCGATCTCCACGTCGGCACTGCACGTCACCGCTGTCCCACCGTCCGAGCCAGAGGAGGTGAAGATGGGCAGCCTGGACACCTCGAAGGTCTTCGTCCCGCTGCTGCCCGACGTTCTGATGTCGTTCAGCGAGATGGAGGGCAGGGAGTAGAACGACCCCGCCGTCTGCGCGGAGGCTGAGTCCCGGCAGTCCGAGTCGGTGGTGATCCACATGGCGATCTCGGCACAGGGAGAGCCGACCACCTGCCAGTTGAAGGCGCTCGTCTGTCCACAGGAGTTCGGGCCAACGCTCATGGCGTCCGTGTTGGCCACGGATTGAACCGTGATTTGGAGCGACCCGGTCTGTCCGAACGCCGCGGACGACAGGAGGACCGTTGCGGTAAGGAGGAGGTTACGCATAGGCGGGAAGGAGGTTAGCAAGCCGGGGGCCAGCAGAAACCCGGCCCTCCTCCCTGGGTCCCCAGAGGGAGAGGAGCCCCGCCCCCGGCCAAATGGGCAGGGACGGCCCGGCGGGCTTGCCAAATTGTCAGGCGGTGCGCTCTGCGAGCCGCAAACCGGCCTCCACCAGGTTGAGGGCGGCGCCCCGGCCGGCGTTGTCCACGGTGGCGAAGAGGGTGAGCCACTCGGGGGACTGGGGGAAGGAGCGCAGGCGGCCCACATGGATGGTGGGGTCCGCGGTGACCAGGCTGGGCATGGGGTAGACCTTCTCCGCGGGTGAATCCAGCACCTTGAGTGCGGGCGAGCCCTTGAGGGCCTCGCGTGCCTGGTCCACCGGGGCGGGCTTCTTCAGCCGCACGCTCAGGCTCAGTCCATGGCCAAAGAAGGTGGGCACCTGCACGGCGGTGCCAGCCACCACGGGCACCTCGCCCTTGCCGGCGAAGAGGCGCGCGCACTCCAGCGTCCAACCGGCCTCCTCTTCCGTCCAGGGGGAGTTGGCCATCAGGGCGCCCACCTGGGGCACCAGGTTGAAGCCCACGCGGTGGGGGAAGACGTGCGCCTCGGGCTCGCGGCCGGACAGAAGCGCCGCCGTCTGCTGCTCCAGCTCCTTGAGGCCCCGCTGGCCCGAGGAGGACACGCCCATCAGGGCCGTCACCTGCACCTGGGTCACGCCAAAGGCCTGACGCAGCGGCTCCACGATGTTGGCCACCGCCGTCGTCACCGCCGAGGGCAACGAGACGATGCGGCCCTTGAAGGAGGCGCCCAGCAGCTCGGAGTTGAAGCCAGGGAGCACCAGCGGGACGTTGCCCTCGGCGCGGAAGGCGGAGCTCACGTCCACGACCCAGGCACCCGCGGCCTGGGCCATGGGGGCGAGGGTGCGCGAGGCGTCCGCCGGCGTCGCCAGCAGCACCAGCCCCACGCCCCGGAACGTCTCGGCGGAAACCGGCTCCACCTCCAGCGTCTCCTCCCCGTACTCCAGCTCCTCGCCCTCGGAGCGCTCCGAGGCCAGCACGGTGAGTTGCTCGGCGGGGAAGTCCCGCTGCAACAGGGTGGAGAGCACCTCGGTGCCCACCACGCCCGTGGCACCCACCACGGCGATTCGCAGGTTCTCGTTCATGGCGGTCCCTTTACCCCAGCCCCTCGCCTCGCGCACGGACCGCGCTCGCCACCTGTGGACGAGGGTGGCGCCCGTCCAGGGCCCTCACTCTGAGTCGACTCCGAGTGATGTAAGCATTCATGCGACACCAGTCATGGGCGACTACGGAGTGAAGCGCGCCCAACACTGCCTCGGGACGAGAGGCGTACGCCCGCCAGGTGGCCGGCCTTCCGTGTCCGCATGGAGGGGGAGCAGGAGCCAGGGCCCCGGACGGAGCCGTGCCCCCACCGGGTAGACTGGGTGCCACATGTCGATGTGGACACTCGTCTCGTGGTTGCTGCTGGCGCACGTGCCGCCGGATGGCGCGGCGCAGTTGAAGAAGGTGGACGGGCTGATGCCCGAGCTGCGGCGCATGGCCGCGGACCCGGCGGTGGTGCGGGAGGTGAAGCGGCAGAACGCGCGGCGCGTGCCCCTGGACACCGTGCAGAAACGAGATGAGGAGTGGCGCGCGAGCCTGGCCCTCACCCCCTTCAAGCGCCAACTGCTGGGCAGCCCGTGCGCGCGCTTGCTGGCGCGCCATCAGGATCGGCTGGGCCGGGCGGTCGCCGAGGCCTTCGTCATGGACAACCAGGGCGCGCTGGTGGGCGCCACGCGCCGCACGTCCGACTACTGGCAGGGTGATGAGCCGAAGTGGCTCGAGTCCTTCAACGGTGGCCGGGGCGGGGAGCTGCGCGAGAAGCCCTTCTTCGACGAGTCCACCCAGTCCTATGTCCTCCAGGTGTCCCTGCCGGTGAAGGACGGCGCCCGCGTCATCGGCGCCCTCACCGTGTCCCTCTCTCTGCTCGAGCTCTGAAACCATGAACCTCCCCCTCCTGGGTGGCCTCAAGCTGCGCGGCCGCATCACCCTGTCCGTGGCGCTGCTGTCGGCCCTCTCCATCCTGTCCATCACGGGCCTGGGCCTGTCCTTCACGCGGAGCACGCTGTCCAAGCAGATCCACGCCACGCTGAAGGCGGAGGTCGAGGGCCTCAAGGATCTGGTGGAGCGGACGCTGGCCGAGCGCGAAGCGAGCGTGCGGAGCTGGTCCGAGGACGCCATCCTGCGCGGCGCGCTGCTCTTCGACACCTTTGACAAGAGCGATGCGGTGCTCGCGGGGCTGGCGAAGAACCATGCCTCCATCAGCGGCTTCGTCCTCTTCAACGAGAAGGGCCGGGCCGTGTCGGCCAGCTCGGAGGCGCTGCTCAAGGCCTTCCAGGGGCGGGAGCGCGAGGTGCTCGAGACGGCGTGGTACCGGGCGGCGCTCGAGGGGCGCTTCACTGCCAATGGACTCACCCGGGAGAAGGATCCGGTCTTCGGCAAGCGGGTGCTGCCGCTGGCCGCACCGGTGATGAGCCCGCTCAGTGGCGCCCGCCTGGGCGTGCTGCTCGCCGCGTACGACTGGAGCCAGGTGAGGGACGTGGTGAAGGCCTCGGTGCAGCGGGCGCAGGATCGCGCCCAGGGCAGCTTCTCCCTGGAGGTGCGGCGAGCGGATGGCACGGTCCTCTTCGACTCGCGTCCCGCCGACGCCGCGCCCCTGGTGCGGCCTGTGTCCGAGGAGACCACGAACGGCTCGGACGTGCGGGACGTGGGGGACGGCTGGCTCTTCGTGGCTCGATTGGACGCCTCGGAGGCCTATGCCCCCCTGGCGCAGGCAGCCTCGGCGGCGCTCGGCATGCTGGGGTTCTTCCTGGCGCTGGCCGTCGCGGGCGCGTGGTGGCTGGCGCGCGGCATCGCCCGCCCCATCTCCGCGCTGAACCAGGCGGTGACACACGTCCTGGAGGATGGAGACCTCTCGCACCGCGTGGAGGTGCACACCCGGGACGAGGTGGGTGAGCTGGCCACCGCCTTCTCGCGGATGATGGAGCAGTTGCTGCAGACGACAGTGGGCCTCCAGCAGGGCACGCGCACGCTCACCGGCGCCGTGACTGAGCTGAGCAAGGCGACCGAGAATCAGGAGCGCAACCTCGCGCGCCAGGCGGCTGCCATCCAGGAGACGCAAGTCACCGCGCAGGAGATTCGAGAGACCTCGAAGATGGCGGAGGAGCGCTCGCGGGCCGTGCTGGAGGTGACGACACGGGCCGAGGAAGTGGGCAGCGTGGGCGAGACGACCCTGGGCGCCAGCCTCGCGGGGCTGCAGGATCTGCACGAGAAGGTGGGGAAGCTGGCCGGCACCATCCTCTTGCTGGGCAACCGCACCCAGCAGATTGGAGAGATTGCCCAGACGGTGAAGGACCTGGCGGATCAGTCCAACATGCTGGCGCTCAACGCGGCCATCGAGGCAGTGCGCTCGGGCGAGCACGGCAAGGGCTTCGGCGTGGTGGCGCGGGAGATTCGTGCCCTGGCCGACCAGTCCATCGAGTCCACGGACCGGGTGCGCGAGCTGCTGGAGGACATCGGCAGGTCCATCGAAGCGACGGTGAAGATGACGGAGAAGGGGCAGCACCAGATGCAGGACGGGCTGGCGCAGATCAAGGCCAGCGGCGAGAGCCTGCGAGAGCTGACCTCCATCGTGCGGGACAACGCGGGGGCGGCCCGGCAGATCGCCGTCGCGGTGAGCCAGCAGAACGCGGGCATCGCACAGATCTTCACCGCGGTGACGGACTTGTCCTCGCTGATGGACGAGACCATGCAGGGCGTGCAGGCCACCACGCGGGCCACGAACTCGCTGCGCGAGGCCGCCGAGCGCATGGAGACGGTGGCACGCACCTACCGGGCGTAGCGCATCCCGAGGAGTTTGGGATGAAACCAAGCTTGAAAGGTTACGGCCTCGGCAGCGCCAGCCCCCAACGCTGCCGCTCGCCGTCAGGAAAGTAGTGCTCCAACACGTCGTACGTGAGCGCCGCATAGTAGGCGGTCCGCTGGAGCACTCGTGGAACCCAGCGATTCCAGGCGTCACGCACGGCCTGCTCATTGCCAATCCGCATCAATTCACGAAGATGCTCGACTTCGGGCATCACGTACTGACTCACGTGGCGCTGGAAGAGTTCTAGCAGCGCCTGCCGGTCTAGCGACAACACACGGATCGTCTCCGCGCCTCTAACACTCGCGCCGCGAGGTCGAGGCAGCCAGCGACCCGATGCCGCGTCCAGCACAAACTGGATCGCGTCGAGCGGGTCCTCCGCGGCTGGGTCGACAAGTTGTGGCTGCTCGCTCCGAGGCGCATCTTCCTCTGGCCGGAGCCGGGCTGTCTCGTCGACCAGCGGGAACTCGTCGTTCTTCGCCCACCGATTGCAGTTCGGACAGGCTAACAGAAGGTTCTCCCACGTCCAAGCAAGCCACCAGTAGAGTGACGCTGGCCGGTAATGCTCAAGATCGTTGCCGGCCACTTCGCAAAGCTTCTCGCAATAGCAACACTTGAACCGCTGACTACGCCAGAGGATCTCCTTCACTTCTGTGTAGCGCGTCCCGAGCGCATCCCGGTCAAATCCCCTCGACGCGAAGACAACCCGAAAGCGGTCACGCTCATTTCGCCGGATTTCTGGCAACTCGTGGGGCTCCGCACCTCTATCTACGCGGATCACGCTTGCCTCCTGGGGACTGGCTCGTACGCAACGGGCACGCCCTCATCCTGGAGCCACGCCCTGAGCTTGACCATCTCTCCATCGTCGTCGTCACTTCGGTATTCGTCAGATGCGAGCCGGAGGTACCGGTGCAGCTTCTGTGCGTGCTCGTCTGGATAGACGGAGCGGATGTCGAAGAAGCGCTCGTAAATCTCTCCGCCGGTCAACAGGCGGGGCTGCTGCGTCGACTGATTCCACCGCACGCTGCCGTCGTCCTCCTGCTCTAGGATGAAGATCTCGTGTGATTCCAGTCCGGGTAGCACCATCGGCGAGTGGGTCGTCGCAACGAACTGGACGCGTGGAAGCGCGTGTCGAAGCGAGCGAATGAGGCCGCGCTGCCAAGTCGGATGGAGATGGAGATCGATCTCATCGATGAGGACAAGGCCCTCGATCTCATCCAATGGAATTGGACCTCCGGCTTCACTCCAAACCTGTCCGACGAGGTCCGCGATCCACGCGATGGTGGACTGATAGCCATGAGACATCCAAAGCGCGGGAATTCGCAACTCCTCCCCTGAGGGCAGCTTCATCGTGAAGCGGTTCGCGGCGACCAGAGTCTTTGGGTCACTGATTCCACCCCTGCCCATCAACAGGAGGTCTTTGACGTCGGGGAGCAGTTCGTGCTCGACGAAGGCCCGCCGGAGCTCGGCACCGAACGTGCGGGCGGTTTCGGGCTCGAATCGGCTCACGAAGTCCGTGGCAATGAGCGGCGGCCCATCGAACAGCGACTGCAACCGGTCAAGCTCCGCGACGTAGACACGTCCCGAGGTGCTTAGCGGCTGTGGAATATTGCGGCTCACTCCGTAGCCGGCAACAAACCACATGTGCAACCCGGTGGCCCGTGCTTCCTGGAGCGGGTCGATTAAAGCCAATGCTGGGCTCGACAACTGAGCCCCCGAATCATCCAGGTAGTGGGAGCTGCCGCGCAGAACGCCAACTCGTGCGGAGGTGGTGAGTCGGCTTGAGAGGCGTGGGGGACGCGCCGGCTTCAGTCCTTCCAGGCCCGGATACGTACGCTGTCCATGGAGTGACTCGCTGAAGCCAAAGGTCGCCTCGATGGTGACGAGCGCATCGTCTTGCCGTTTATCGGGCATGGTGGCGATGAATGCCGCTCCAAGCTGATTGCCTCGCTCGGGCCCGGTCGCGGCGAGCGCGATCGCCCTCAGCAGCGAGGTCTTGCAGAGGCCGTTTTCTCCGACGAAGACCGTCCAGGGACGGGGTTTCCCCTCATGGAGGAACGGGATGGTCATGTCGCGGATCAACTTGAGGTTCGCGACCTTTAGCTCGTGCAGGTACATACGGCGGCGCACGCTAGCAGAACCCACTCGATGGATTGGTCCCCGTTCGGTGCGCTCCGGGCCGCCTCGCCCACCAGGTGGTGACAGCAGTCACCAGGGGAAACTGGAGTCACCAGGGGCCGGACATCACTCCGCCCCTGAAAACACCCTGCTCGCGAGCGTCTCCCGAGGGAAACCGGCCTCTTACACGCTCCTGTCGGGCCGCGTAGGCGTTGGCACACCGCCTGCTCTGGATTGCGCACATCAAACGCAGCCCCCCGCGCAATCCTTCAGGAGCCTCCCGTGACCACGCCCGTCGCCGCCAACCGTCCTTCGCTGCAACGCTCGAACTCCGCTCCCGTTTCATCCCCCATTGAGAGGCCGGCGCTGACGCGCATGAACTCGGCGCCCCAGCTCACCTCCACCCCGCAGCTCAACAATCAGGACATCCTGGAGCCCGCCGGCAAGGCGTCGAGCGCCGCGTCCAAGGCGAGCCTGCTCGGCAACTACGTGCAGAACGCGACCGACGTCGCTCACGCCAATGGCGCCGCTGGCGCGTTCGGCAAGCTGAAGACGGGCGGAGGGCTGGCCGCTGGTGTCGTCGGCATCGGCGCCAATGCCGCGGGCCTCGCCAACGCCATCAAGAACGGTGAGGGCGGCCAGGCCATCTCCGACAGCGCCCTCCTGCTGGGCAAGAGCGTGCTGAACACCGTCAAGGGCGGGCTCGACGTGGCCGCCATGATTCAGTCGGGCAAGGAGTTCAAGAACCTGAAGGGCGCGGCCGAGGCGGCCCTCGGCGCCAGCGGTCAGGTGGGCAAGAACATCGCCAGCAAGGTCGCCGAGTCCGTGCTCTCCGGCAAGCCGCTGCGCGACGTCGACGTCCTGGGCTCGCTCGCCGGTTCGAAGGGCGCTGGGGCTAGCATCGGCACTACCCTGAAGCAGGGCGCGGCCGACGCGCTCCGCCCCCTCGGTGGCGAGAAGCTGGCCGGGAAGCTCGAGGGCGGCATCGCCAAGGCGGGCCAGCAGGTCGCGGCGGGCGGAGCCGCGGGCTTCAAGACGGCGGATGCCGCCATCGACGCCGCCAAGGGTGCCGAGGCCGTGGCCAAGCTGGGCGCCAAGGGCGCGAGCACCGCGGCGAAGGCGGCCGGCCGGTTCGCCCCGGGCGTCAACATCGGCATCGCCGCCCTCGACACCGCCATGGCCGCCAAGACGATCGCCGATCCCAAGGCGAGCGTGGCCTCCAAGGTGACGTCCGGCATCACCGCCGCCGGCTCCATCGTCGCCGCCACCAACATCCCCATCGTCTCGCAGGTGGGCGCCGCCGTCTCCACCGCCTCCTCCGTGGCCGGCGCCGTCGTCGAGAACTTCGGGGCCATCAAGGAGGGCGCTAAGAAGGTCGGCGAGGGCATCAAGAACTTCTTCAGCGGCTGGTAGTCCCGGCGGTCCCACCTCCACTTCCGAGAGCAACCACCATGAGCTCCCACAACGCCAGTTCCCTGTCCTTCGGGCTTCCGCAGTACTTCTCCCAGTCCTCGCTGGACGAGCAGAGTCTCCTGGTGGTGCTACCGGAAGTGGAGGCTCCCTCCCTGGAGGGGCTGTCCGTCACCCTCCCCACCCCCCAGGGCTTCACCGCCGAGCAGGTCCAGGAGCGCTTCCTGGAGCTGGCGCGCCCCCTCGCCGCGGAGCTCTACCGCTACCCCACCGAGCAGATCGCCTGGGGAGACGAGGTCCTGCTCAACATCGCGGGCTACTCCCAGGGGCGCCTCATCCCCTTCAGCCTGCGCACGGAGGTCTGGCTCCCGGTGCAGCCCGATCCGCTGCTGCCCGGCCTGTATGAAGCGCTCGTGGGCCGCCTGCCCAACGAGGGGCTGACGGTGGACCTCCTGCTGCCCGCGACGTACCCCGTCGAGTCGCTGCGCGGCACGACCGCCCGCTTCGTGGTCCAGCTCCAGGCCGCGCGCCAGGTGACGTACCCCGACCTGGAGAGCCCGAAGTTCCTCGAGGCCTTCGGCCGCGGCAAGACGCTGGCGGAGGCCATGCGCAACGTGGTGCGGCAGATGGAGGATGAGGCCGCGCAGTTGCTGCTGCTCCAGGCCCAGCAGCAGGTGCTCAACCAGGTGGCCGCGCGCACTCGGGTGGTGCTGCCTTCGGAGCTGGTGGACGAGGAGATCCGCCGCCGCTGGAGCGCCACCGAGGGCCGCTCCGTCAGCGAGCTGCAGTTCAACGGCCGGGAGCAGGAGGAGTCGCTCGCCACGTGGCTGAATGACGCGGACACCCGCGCCGAGGTGGAGCAGCGGCTGAGGATCAGCCTCGCCCTGGGCGCCATCTGCAAGCGCGACGGCCTCACACTCACGCCGCAGGCGGTGGAGAAGGTGCTCCGGGACGAGGCCCACGCCGCCGGGCTGACGATCGGCGAGGTGGCGGACGCCCTGCGCGCCGAGCCCCAGCACCTGGCCCGGATCGATCAGGTGGCTTGGCACCTCATGGCGGTGGACCACGTCATGAGCCGGGCACGGATCCACATCGCGGGCGCCTGAGCCCGAAGCACCTCGCAGCACCGTTCAATCGCGTGGCGTCGTCTAAGACCGGGGCAGTCTACCCCAGCCCCTCAGTCCTCCTTGAGGCGGGCGGTGGGCGGAGGCCCGGGCAGCGGAGGGAACTTGGGATTGCGCTCGGGCTCGGAGGCCCGAACGTAATGCGGCTCCAGGGCGAAGAGCGCCTCCAGCGACTGCGCCTCGGGGAAGCGCACCAGCCGGGACAGCTCCACCGCCGAGGGGAAGGCAGGCGCGCTCAGCAGCCGCGAGGGAGCCACCCCCTGGGCCTTCAGCGCCGCGCGGTACTCGGGCAGTGCGGGTCCCAGGGCGAGCGCCTCCGGCTCTGCGGCCATGCGTGCGGCCACCTGCTCCGGGCTCATCGCCTCCTCAGGCCCCAGAGCCTCCACCCGCTGGCCCACGCGCCGGTAGGGCCCCAGGTAGAGGTCATCCTTGCGAGCCACCGCGAGCGCAAAGAGAGGCGGCCCCTCGGGGCCCTCCAGGGCCACGGCCGCGAGCGAGGAAGCCCCGGCCACCTTGAGGCCCGCCGCATACGCCAGCCCCTTCACGCAGGACAGGCCGATGCGCAGGCCGGTGAAGGAACCCGGGCCCAGACCAATGGCCATGCCCTCCAGGGACTTCAGCGCCACCCCGTGCCGCGCGAGCAGCTCGCCGACGATGCCGGGCAGCACCTCGCTCTGCTTCTTCGGAGGGCCCACCACCACGTGCTCGAGGACGCGCACGCCCTCCCCTTCCCGCTCCACGAGGGCCAGGGACAACGTGAGGGTGGAGGTGTCGAGCGCAAGGAACATGCGGAGGCTTCTACCCGGTCTTGTCCGCGCAGCGGTAGAGGCGAACCCGGGCCAGCCCCTTGTCCAGCATGTCGAGCTGCTTCGCCGCGGCGAGCGACACGTCCACCACGCGCCCCTTGACGAAGGGCCCCCGGTCGTTGACGCGCACCTCCACCGAGCGCCCGTTCTCCATGTTCACCACGCGGAGGCACGAGCCGAAGGGCATCTTCTTATGGGCGGCGGTGAGCTTCTGGGGGTTGAACTTCTCGCCGCTGGCGGTGGGCCGGCCCGCCAGGCCCGGGCCGTAGTACGAGGCGAGCCCTTCCTCCAACCAGGCCCGCGCCGGGGGCGGCTTCTGCGGCCGAACCACCTCTGGCTCCGGCTTCTCCGCCTCGGGCGTGGGCCGGGTGGCACGCGGCGCACAGCCCGCCAGCACTCCCAGTCCCACGGTCAACCCCACGAGCAGTCGCCGCATCTCACCTCTCTAGCGGGTGATGTCGTTGAAGAGCGCCATTCCCATCAGCGCCATCAGCATGACGAAACCGACGACGGTGGCCACCTCGCGCACCCGCACCGGAATGGGGCGGCGGCGGATGGCCTCCCAGAAGGCGGACAACAGGTGGAAGCCATCGAGGATGGGGATGGGCAGCAGGTTCATCACCCCCAGGTTGATGGAGATGATGGCCATCAACCGCAGGAAGTAGTCCATCCCCAGCTCCGCGCTCTTGGCGGCGAGCTGGTACATCATCACCGGCCCGCCCAGCGTCTTGTGCGACACCTGGAAGGTGAGCAGGCCGCCGATGACCTTCACCATCTGCCCGACGATCTCCGGCACGATGAGGACGGCCTTCAGCAGCGCCTCGCCCGCCCCGAGCGTCACCGTCACCTTGTCCGTGGACGTCAGCTCCGCCGCGGAGGGGACCCAGCCTCTCACCCCCAAATCGAGCGGGGAGCTCTCATTGCCCATCTCGTCCTTGTAGGTCCAGGGAGCCTGGGCGAGCGTCTTCGTGTACTCCTGCCCGTCCGCCCCCGAGCGCCAGGAGAGCTGGAAGGGCGTCTTGTCCAGGTTGCTGAGCTTGATGGACAGGACATGGAAGGAGCGCAGCGGCTCGCCGTTGAGGGCAACGAGCCGGTCCCCCGACCGGAGCCCGGCCTGCTCCGCCGAGCTTCCAGGGAGGACGATCGCCACGTACGAGTCCGCCGCCTCCGCGCCCAGGGCCGCCAAGCCCACGGCGTCCGGTTGCTTCTGCATCTTCACCGTCACCACGGAGGGCACGTGCCCCTTCGCCGCGCCGATCTCCACCGGCGTCAGGCGCTGGAGGGTGAGCTCCAGCGGCCCCTCCATCTTCTGCAGCTGCTCGTTGAGGGCGGCCTCGTCCGGGATGGACACCCCGTTGATGGACAAGATGCGATCGAAGCTCTTCAGCCCGGCCTGCGCGGCCAGCGAACCCGGCGACACGCCCACCACCGCGGGCCTGTTGTTGGGCGACACGCCAATCTGCCCCCGCTCCACGGAGTCCACGGGAGACGAGTCGACAAACCGGCTGGGGGTCACATTGATGATCTGCTGCTGGCCATCCCGCTCGACGGTGATGGGGATGGGGCGGCCAAAGCGGCCGACGAAGGTGCCGACCATCTCCTCGAAGGTCCGCACTTTGTCGCCATCCACCGCGACGATGCGGTCTCCGGGCCGGATGCCGGCGGCCGCCGCGGGCATGGCGGGATCCACGTACCCCACCCGGGTGGAGGTGGCCTCGTGCGGCCCGAAGAAGACGACGAAGTAGATGAGGACGGGGAAGACCAGGTTGAAGACCGGCCCGGCCACGACGATGAGGGCGCGCTTCCAGGGAGCGGCGTTGAGGAAGCCCCGCTTCGCGTCCTCGGGACTCAGCTCCTCGTGGGGCGAGTCCCCCGCCATCTTCACGTAGCCACCCAGGGGCAGCAGGGCCACCTGATACTCCGTCTCCCCCTTGGTGAAGCCGAACAGCTTCGGCCCGAACCCGATGGAGAAGCGGATGACCTTCACCCCGCAGGCCTTGGCCACGAGGAAGTGGCCGAGCTCATGCACCGTGATGAGCACGCCGAGCAGGATGATGAACAGACCGGGACCTTGAAGCATGGTGCCAACACTAACCGTGGGGACCATGCCCGACAATGCGCATCACGGCTCGCAGTCCTGCCAACCGGACAATCGGCGGTTGCTACGGAAGCAACCCGCGCACAAAGGTCACGTAGACGAACACCAGGGGCGCGTTGAAGAGCAGCGCGTCGATGCGGTCCAGGATGCCGCCGTGCCCAGGAATGGCGACACCGGAATCCTTCACCCCGTAGGCCCGCTTGAGCATGGACTCGCACAGGTCCCCGATAGGACCGAGGATTCCGCCGCATATTCCCAGCACCAGACAGTCCGTCACCGTGAGCATGGGGAAGAAGAAGCCCCGGGTGATGAACATGCCCACCACCGAGCCCACCATTCCGCCGAAGAAGCCCTCCCAGGTCTTGTTGGGGCTCACGGCGGGGTAGAGCTTGTGGCGGCCCAGGAAGCGACCGGCGAAGTAGGCGGACGTGTCGTTGGCCCAGGTAATGACGAGCGCGGAGATGACCCACGCCAGCCCGTCCGGCATCAGCCGCAGGGCGGCCACGGCGGTGAGCCCCACCGAGCCGTACAGCATCCCCGTCACCAGGTGGGCCACCCGCGTAGGCGCGTCCTGCAGCGGGCCCCGGATGAGGTGATAGGTGAAGGCGAAGAAGAGGTAGAAGGCCAATATCCAGAAGGCCCCTGCCCCCGTGCGCGCCGGATCCCTCAACGTCAGGACGGGCAACAAGCCCGCGAGCACAATCCCCACCCAGGCCGCCGGTGAGAGCGTCTTCTGGGTGATGAGGTAGTACTCGCTGGCACAAATGGCGGCGGCCACGCTGAGCAGAGCCGCGCTGTACAGGCCTCCCTTGAACAACAGGAAGATGACCAGCGGCAGCAGGGTCAGCGCGGAAACCGTCCGGATGACGAGGTTCTTGTTCTTCTCGTTCACGCCTTGGCCCGGTGGGAGTCCTCCCGCTTGACTTGCGCGGAGGTGAGTCCGAAGCGCCGCTCGCGTTGCTGGTATTGAGCCAGGCAGCGCAGGAAGGCCTCGGTCCGGAAGTCCGGCCAGAGGACGTCGCTGAAGCAGAGCTCCGCGTACGCCAGCTGCCAGAGGAGAAAATTGGAGATGCGATGCTCGCCGCTGGTGCGCACCACCAGGTCCAGCGGCGGCAGGCCGTTCGTCCAGAGGTAGGACTCGAAGGCCTGGGTGTCCAGGTGCGACGGCGTCAGCTCGCCCTTGCTGGCGGCCTCGGCCACCCGGCGCGCCGCCTGGACCAGCTCCTCGCGCCCGCCATAGGACAGCGCCAGCGTCAGCACCATCCCCGTGTTGTGCGCCGAGTCCGCCCGCAGCCGGTCCAGCGGCTCCTTCACGAAGCGCGGCAGCTTCTCCACCTCGCCAATGGCGTTGAGCCGGATGCCGTTCTCCAGGATTTCCGTGCGCTCGCTCTCGAGGTACTCGCGCAGCAAGTCCATCAGGGCGGCCACCTCCTCGGCGGGGCGGGCCCAGTTCTGCGAGGAGAAGGCATAGAGGGTGATGGCCTCCACCCCCACGCGCCGAGCGCAGCGCGTCACCTCGCGCACACTGGCGGAGCCCTCGCGGTGGCCCTCCACCCGGGGCAGGCCACGCATCTCCGCCCAGCGTCCGTTGCCATCCATGATGATACCCACGTGGCGCGGCAGGGGCCGTTCCTGGACGAGTCGCTCGAGGGCAGCAAGAGAGGGAGGTGACACAGGGCGTTCCATGAGGCTGCGCAATGTAGAGGCCCCACCCCTCCGCGTCCACGGGCGTGTGCAGGAGTGGTCGCGCCGCCACCCCGAGCGGTCGCGCCCGGGGGTGGAACGGCCCTCCCCCCATTCGCCTGCCCTCCCCCTGCAACCCCCCGGAGTCAGTGAATTCTGGACCTACCCCATCCTGGCTACCCGGCCCCATGAGGAGATGGAATGCTCCGGTGACCGACATCCAACACCCTTCTCCTCCAGGCGTGCGTTTGACCCCGACGCAACAGGGTATCTAGGATCTCCGACTTGATGCGTCCCAAGCACATCGGTCCCTATCGCGTCCTCGACACGCTCGGAAGTGGTGGAATCGGGACCGTCTACCGGGCCCTGGATGACAGAACGAACGAGGCGGTGGCCCTGAAGCTGCTGTCGGGCGGCCCGGCGATGGACTCGCGGGCGGCGAAGCGGCTGGTGCGCGAATTCGAGGCCCTGGAGGACCTCGCCCACCCCAACGTGGTGAAGGTGTACGACACCGGGGTGTACCAGAGCTCGCCCTTCCTGGTGATGGAGCTCATCGAGGGGCTGACGCTGCGCGACTACCTGTCGCTGCGAGGCGAACAGTTGCTGTCCAACGCAAGCTCGAGCTCGGGCTCGTTCCGGCGCTCCCCCGCCGCGGACTCGGCGAGCCGGGAGCTGGACTCGGAGGACGACGGCCTCGCCCCGTTCGATCTCTCGGCCTTCGCCGAGGAGGCGCCGAGCGAGGAGATGGGCTCGGGAGGGATGCGCTTTGGAACCACCGGCTCGGCGGCGCGGCTGCCCGTGCCGATGGACCCCTGGCTGGGCTCGGACTCGGACGAGGTGGATCCGCTAGAGTTCGAGCTGCCCTACGACGTGACGGCCTCGGAGACGGAGCCGGTGAAGCGGGAGACGGCGGCGCGGCTGGAGGAGCTGAACCGGCCGGAGCGGGTGGGCCGCCTCAAGGACGCGATGCTGCAGGTGTGCGAGGCGCTGGCGTACATCCATGCGCACGGGCTGGTGCACCGGGACCTGAAGCCCTCCAACATCATGGTGGACGAGGACCGGCAGGTGCGGCTGATGGACTTCGGCCTGGCGAAGTTCCTGGCGGACGACGCGGGGATGACGCTGGACGGAAGGATGGTGGGGACGTTCCGCTACATGCCGCCGGAGCAGATATTGGGCGAGCCCCTGGATGCGCGGGCGGACCTCTACAGCCTGGGAGTGGTCCTCTACGAGCTGATGACGGGTCGGCCACCTTTTGATGCGAAGTCGCCGGTCGACTTGTGGCACAAGGTGCTGGAAACCGAGCCCCCGCCAGTGCTGGCCATCAACCAGAGGGGAGATCCCCAGCTGGCCCGGGTGGCCCATCGCCTCATCCGAAAGGAACCGGACGACCGGTTCCAGACGGCGGAGGAAGTGTACGAGGCACTCTCCGAGTGAACGAGACCGGGACGACGCACACGCTGGTGGTGGACGAAGGCAAGGCGGGGCAGCGGGTGGACCTCTTCATTGGAGAGGCGCTGGGGCTGTCGCGAGCGAAGCTGAAGCGGCTCTTCGATGCAGGCGCGGTGAAGGTGGGCGGCCGGGCGGCGAAGAAGGGGCTGCTGGTCGCCGTGGGGCAGCGAATCACGGTGGTGGTGCCGGAGGAGCGGCGCGAGGTGCTGCCGGAGCCCGAGGCGCCGCTGGCGGTGCTGCACGAGGACGAGGCGCTCGTTTTCGTGGACAAGCCCGCGGGCAAGCCCTCGCACCCGCTGCAGCCTGGAGAGAAGGGCACGGTGGCCAACGCGCTGGTGGCGCGCCATCCCGAGTGCGCGGAGGCGTCCGAGGACGAGCGCGAGGGAGGGCTGTGCCACCGGCTGGACATCGAGACGTCCGGGGTGATGGTGGCGGCGCGCTCGCGCGAGGCGTGGAGCGCGGTGCGGGAGGCGTTCGGTGGGCGCGAGGTGGACAAGCGCTACTGGGCGCTGGTGACGGGGCCGTTGGCGGACGAGGGGGAGATTGACCTGCCGCTGCGGCACCACCCGAGACACCCGGACCGGGTGGAACCAGCGCTGGACGGGGGCGAGGGCGCGCGGGAAGCGAGCTCGGAGTTCCGGGTGCTGGAGCGCGCGGGGGAGTACAGCCTCGTAGAGGTGCGAATCCACACAGGGGTGCTGCACCAGGTGCGAGCACACCTGGCGGCGGTGGGAGCGCCCATCGTGGGGGACACGCTGTACGGAGGGCGGGAGGAGCCGGGGCTGAGCCGTTTCTTCCTGCACGCCAAGACCCTGGGCCTCACGCACCCGGTGACGAAGCAACAGGTGCGCGTAGAAAGCCCCCTCCCCGAAGAACTGCGCACAGTCCTCGAGCACCACCACCTCCCGCTCCCCACGAGCCCTACTCGCCCATCACCTTGATGACGAGCCGTTTCCTGCGCTGACCGTCGAACTCGGCGTAGAACACCTGTTGCCAGGGCCCGAGGTCCAGCTTCCCGGCGGTGACGGGGAGAATGACCTGGTGGTGGATGAGCAGGGACTTCAGGTGGGCATCACCGTTGTCCTCGCCGGTGCGGTGGTGGCGGTAATCGGGTCCCTGGGGAGCGAGCGTCTGCAACCACTCCCAGATGTCCTCGTGGAGACCGGACTCGTCATCGTTGACGAAGACACCGGCGGTGATGTGCATGGCGGAGACGAGCACCATGCCTTCCTGGATGCCGCTCTTGCGAACGAGCTCGGAGACGGAGTCGGTGATGCGGACGAGCTCCCGGCGTTCGCGGGTGTGGAAGGTGAGGTAGTCGGTGAGAGTCTTCATGGGGAATGAGCGTCAGAGGGGTCCGCTAAAGTGAATCCGATGAGGGCCATCATCCACGTGGACATGGACGCCTTCTATGCGTCGGTGGAGCAGCGGGACAACCCGGAGCTGCGGGGCAAGCCGCTGATTGTCGGCGGAGACGCGAAGCGTGGGGTGGTGGTGGCGGCCTCGTACGAGGTGCGCAAGTTCGGCGTGCGCAGCGCAATGCCCATGGCGAGGGCAATCAAGATGGCGCCGCACGCGGTGGTGGTGAAGCCGCGCTTCACCGCGTACAGCGATGCGAGCGAGCAGGTGTTCTCCATCTTCGAGCGCTACACGCCGCTCATCGAGCCGCTGTCGCTGGACGAGGCCTTTCTGGACGTGACGGCGTCGGTGGGGCTGTTCGGGGCGCCGGCGGACATGGCGAGGCGGATCCGCAAGGAGATTGCCGCGGAAACAGGCCTGCCGTCCTCTGCGGGGATCGCCGCGGTGAAGTTCGTGGCGAAGATCGCCTCGGACGTGGCGAAACCGAACGGCCAGCGCGAGGTGCGGGCGGAGGAGACGGTGGCGTTCCTCGCGGGGCTGCCGGTGGGACGGCTGTGGGGAGTGGGGCCCAAGACGGAGGAGGCGCTGAAGCGCTCGGGGCTGGAGACGATCGGCGACGTGGCGAGGCGGGACGTGGCGTGGATGGAGGCGAAGTGGGGCGCGAGCGGACGTCACCTCTGGGAGCTGGCGCACGGCATCGATCCCCGAGAGGTGGTGCCGGACCGCGAGGCGAAGAGCGTCGGGGCGGAGGACACGTTCGACGAGGACCTGACGGGGATGGAGGCACTGAGCCCGCATGTGCACTCGCAAGCGCTGCGGGTGGCTCGCCGGCTGCGGCGCGCGGGCGTGAAGGGCCGGGTGGTACAGCTCAAGCTGAAGTTCGGGGACTTCACGCTCATCACCCGGAGGACCACCCTGCCCTCTCCAACGGATGACGGGCAGACGCTCTACCGGGTGGCGAAGGAGCTGCTGGAGAAGGCGCACGAGGACAAGCCGGTGCGGCTGACCGGCGTCTCGATGCAGGAGCTGGGGACGGGCGGAGGCGAAGTGAGACAGCTCGGGCTTTTCACGGAGCCAGAGAAGCCGCGGAAGAGCGACAAGCTGAATGCGGCGCTGGACCGGATCGCCGAGCGCTTCGGAGCGAAGGCGGTGACGACAGCGGACATCGCGGACAACGACGAAGTCGAGCCGGATCCAACGCGCCCTCAGAAGCCGAAGCGCCCCCACTGAACGACGGCCTTCGGGAGGAAGCCTCGGCTCAGAACGAGCCCGTGCCGACCAGACCGAAGGAGCGCGCCGTGTTGTCTTGGATGCCGACAAAGAGCCCAGACAGCACCGGACCCGTGCGCAGCGTGGCCGTGGCCAGGGAGCGGAAGCGCGCGGTCTCCCACTGGCGGCTGAACACGGCGCGCACGCTGAAGTGCTCGCGCTGCAAGACCGTCTCGAGGTTCGTCCAGAGGGCGGGCTCGGCATGGGTGGAGTAGACGCCCACGCACAGCTCGAGCCAGGACAACCGGCCCCGCAGATTCGCCCACCGCGTGTCGAGCAGCAGCCCCTCGGGGGTATGCGCAGCCGCCCCGCCCACCTCGAGCTGCTCGAGGCGCAAGGCACGCAGCACCGGCAGCTCTGGCAACCGGAAGCGCGCCGACATGTCCGCGCGTGCGTTGCGGAACCGAGGCTCGGAGTGGAGCTGGACGGAGGCGTTCAGGCGCCCCCAGAGCGTGGTGCCGCTCACCGAGGTCGGCAGTCCGAGGCTGGTCGCCTGTGCGGTGCCAAATTGGTGGACGAGCCCGAGCACCGCCACGCCCGCCGAGAGTGTTGCCACCGGCTTGGAAACGTGGAGGAAGTCGAGCGCCGAATTCAGACCCCGCTGAAGCGGGCTGTCGGGCCCGCGCAACCACGGGCCGAGGTCACGTACCCGGATCTGCCCACCATCGGGGCCGAGGTTCAGCAGGGACACGAGGTGACGTCCTGCGGGGAGCTCGGACAAGGTCACGTCCTGGGCTGGCTGCGAGAGCGTGTCCAGGGCATCGCGCTGCTCGTACCTCACGGAAGGCATGAAGGCCCAGGCCCGCGAGCGCACGGCAAGTGAGAGGGAGGGAACAGTGAAACCACCCTCCAGGGCACGGTCTGGATCCGCGAAGGAGAACAGGAGCTCCTCGAACGCGGGGCGGTCCGGCATGCTTGGAGGGGGAGCGAGCGGGCGATAGAGCTCGAGGATCTCCGCGCTGGACGGGAGTGCCCAGAGTGCCACGGCGACCATTGCCGCCCATGCTGAGGCGCATCGGCCCATTAGGGGCAAAGGTGGTCAGACCTCCGCACACCCGCAAGCAAGGCCCGAAGGGCTCGGCTGGCCGACCGTTAGGAGGTACACGCCCCTGTGCACCTCCCGGGGGAGGGTCAACCCTCGTCAGACTCAGAGTCGATGTCGGAGTCCGCGCCGGACTCGGAGTCGTCGCCCGAATCGGCATCCCCCCCGGAGTCGTCGTCGGAGTCACCCGAGTCCGAGGCTTCACCGCCCGAGGACTCGGCCCCAGCGGCCGCGGAGGCGGAAGCACCCTCCCCTGCCCCGGTCTTGTTGCGCCCACCCCGACGCCGACGCCGACGCCGCTTGCGCGGGGCCTCGCCGCCCTCGGTGGAGGTGCCCTCGGCGGGCTTGACGGGCGGCAGCTCGCCCCGCTTCCACGCCTCGAGGGCCTCGCGGTACTGACCGGTGGCCTCAACCGCAATCTCGAAGACGATGAGCGCGTCGTTGAAGAGCGGGTGGCGGCGGAAGGCGCCCGTGCGGCGGCGGCGCTCGCCGGTGAGGGTGCGCTGGGCGATGAGGAGCAGCCGGCACCGCTCGGCGATGCGGCGCGGCAGGCGCGCGCTCTGGACGAACTCGGCCAGCAGGTCCTCGATAGCCTGGGCCACGGAGGGACGGACCGAGGGATCCTGGCTCTCGACGACCGGGGCCGTCTGCGCGATGGGCACGAGCAGCGCGGCGAGCAGGATGGCGTCATCCAACGGCTCGCCGGAGGAGACGCGCCGGTCGAGCGCCTCGGCGTAGGCGTAGAAGGTATCCTGGCTGCGGCGCCCCTGCTCCTTGAAGTACGCGGCCACGGGCGGCAGCAGCACCTTGAGCGCATCCAGCGCGGCGAGCAGCCGCAGCGTCGGAGCAGCCACACCGCCGCGGATGAGGCGGAAGGTCTCCTCCAGCAGACGCGCGGGGGCGCAGCGGGGGAGGTCCTCGACGGCGCCTTCCATGGCGGCGTAGGTGCGCGACTCGATGTCCAGGCCCAGCTTGGCGGCGAAGCGCACGGCGCGCAGGATGCGCACCGGGTCCTCGCGCATGCGGATTTCCGGGTCGCCGATGGTGCGGATGTAGCGCTCGTCGATGTCGCGCCGGCCCCGCACGTAGTCAATCACCTGGCCCTCGGCGACCTCGTAGAACAGGCCGTTCATGGTGAAGTCGCGACGGCGGGCGTCCTGCTCGGCGGTCCCGAAGACGTTGTCGTGGGTGATGAGGAGATCCTGGGACTCCTCGGCCTCGGAGCCCTCCTCCTCGCCGTTCTCGGCCGGGGCCTCGCCGTTGGAGGCGTCGAGCTCGGTGGGGTTGGCGCGGAAGGTGGAGACCTCGATAATCTTCCCACCTTTGAAGTAGATGTGGGCGAGCCGGAAGCGCCGGCCGATGAGGCGGCAGTTGCGGAAGATGGCGCGCACCTCGCCCGGGTGGGCGCTGGTGGCGATATCGAAGTCCTTGGGGGTGCGGCCCAGCATCAGGTCTCGAACGCAGCCACCCACGAGGTAGGCCTGGTGGCCATGGGAGTGGAGGCGGTGGATGACCTTGAGGGCATCCGGGTCGAGCTTGTCGGGGTCAATCTCCGCGCGCCTACCGGAGGGGGTGGGCTCGGGGAGGAACTCGGTCTCGGGGAGGGTGTCCTCGGAAAGTATCTCCGTGAAAGCGGACATGGCTATGGGGTTCTCCTCCGCGGCATAGGGGACCGGCAGCACCTCGAGGGGGTCCAGGGACCCGTCCTCGGAGGCAGCAACCTCGCGCGCGTCATCGGGCGCAGGCTGGAGCGTCGGTCCGCCAGCTGGCGGTGTTTCAGTGGAGTCTCGCGTCATCTCGCGGTTGACGCCCCTTGGGGGGCGCATCTAAGGGGCGACCTATACCGCATCCTCCCCGGAAGGGAGTAGCGCATGAAGACATTGTTGACGGGAGCGACGGGGCTGGTGGGGGCAAATCTCGCCCACCTGCTGTGCGAGCAGGGGGAGCGCCCTCGCCTGCTCGTCCGGGAGAGGAGCGACCGCCGGGGGTTGCGCGGGCTGCGCTACGAGGAGGTACTCGGCGACGTGCTGGACGCAGATTCGCTCCGGGAGGCGATGAAAGGGGTCGGTCGGGTCTATCACGTCGCGGGCATCGTCCGGTTTGATCCCTTCACACGGGAGGACGTCTCCCGCATCAACGCCCAGGGGACGAGGAACGTTCTGGAGGCCGCACGGGCGGCCGCTGTGCGGCGGGTGGTGGTGGTGTCAAGCGTGGCAGCGGTCGGCCATGGAACGCTGGCCGAGCCAGCGACCGAGGACAGCGGGTACAACTACGCGGGGGACAACCCCTATCACGAGTCCAAGCGGGAGGCGGAGCGGCTGGCGCTGGCGGCCTCGGGACCGGGGCTGGAGGTGCTGGCGGGCAACCCGAGCTTCGTGCTGGGCCCCTACGACGTGAAGCCCTCCACGGGGGAGCTGCTGCTCCTCGTGGCGAAGGGGATTGTAGCGGCGTACCCGAGCGGCGGCATCAACGTAGTGAACGCGCAGGACGTGGCACGAGGGCTGAAGCTCATCATGGAGAAGGGCCGCCCGGGAGAGCGCTACATCCTGGGGGGAGAGAACCTCACCTTCCGCGAGCTCCTGACCCTCTGCGCGGAGGAGGTGGGGGTGACGCCGCCGAGGCTTCCGTTGCCGGACGAGGTGGTGAAGGTGGTGGGGAAGGTGGGAGACGTGGTGGGCAGGCTGTCGCCGGACCTCTTCAAGCACGTGAACACGACGTTCACGCAGGCGCTGCCGTTGCCGGCGTACCAGTCCTCGGCGAAGGCGATGAGGGAGCTGGGCTATCAGCCGAGGCCGGTGCGGCTCGGTATCCGCGAGGCGCTGCGCTGGTTCCAGGAGGAAGGAATGCTCCCGAGGGACCGTCCGCTCACACCCCGAGGCGTCGTGGGTTGAACCCCCGTTCCCAGGTCCATCCCCTCCCCCCTGCCATCCCCCATTCCCATCCCTGCCCACTCCTCCCTCGCCCTCCGGGAGAGGGTCGGGGTGAGGGTACCCGTCCCCGTCTTCCCCCCATGGAGAACCGAATCCCATGTCCTTCACCATTGCCATAGGCTCGACGAACCCGGCCAAGACGTCGGCTGTGCGAGCCGTCTGTGAGCGAGCCTTTCCTGGCTGCACGGTGGCCGCGGTCAACGTCCCCAGCGGAGTGCCCGAGCAGCCCATTGGCCCAGCCCAGACCTCAACAGGGGCGCAAAACCGTGCTCGAGCGGCGCTCGCGGCGGTACCTGGGGCGCGGATGGGGATGGGGCTCGAAGGGGGAGTGGACCCGGACGGGAGCCTCATCAACTGCGTGGCCGTGGTGGAGGCCGGGGGCCGGGAGAACCTCACCTGGGGGGTACGCTTCCCCCTGCCCCCGTCGGTGGTGGCCCGGGTGCTGCGAGGCGAGGAGCTGGGCCCGGTGATGGACGAGGTCACCGGCCGCAACGAGAGCAAGAAGCAGCTCGGGGCGGTGGGAATCCTGACCAACGGCATCTTCACCCGGGCCGAGATGTGGCAGGGCCCGCTGGCGTGCGCGCTGATGCCCTTCCTGCACCCGGAGCTCTACCCCGCTCCGGTGACGCCCCCGCCTGAAGCGTGATCAGAAACCCAGCGATATACAGGCACCTTCACTTCCCCTCGGGCTGACCGTAGGTGCGGTGCGCGTGGAGCACTCCCGCAACGAGTTCTGGCTCGGTCACGCGCTCGTAGGTCATCCGTGGCTCGGGAGTCACCTGATAGCGATAGACCGTGTACGGCCCTTCTTCGTCCCGCGCATGCTCCGGCACGAAAAGAGCGAAGTTCTCGTCTCCCACCCGCAGCATGTCGATGTTCCGTAGCCGCCCGGGCGCTCCCTCCGCATCCGGCAGCGTGTAGACACCACCCGGCTCGAAGAACGGCTCTCCCTCGACTTCGTCCTCGACCGCCAGCTCCCGCCGGAGGATTTCCACGAGCTTCGTCAGGAACGCCCTGGCGGCTTCGGGCGTGGGCGGCACCTTGAGCTGGTTGGCATCCTGGCGGACGAGCGACACGAGCGTCGCGGGCTCCAGCGAGTCATCGCTCAGCACGGCCTCGAGCCCTTCCAGTCCCGTCCAGACCGGGATGGAATTGAAGCCCAGACTGAACCGGATCTGCTCCTCGATCTCAGGAAGACCCGAGGTGGCGGCACAGAAGTCCCTCAGGAAGGTGCGGGCCTTCTCCAGAGGGGGCGCGTTCTTGAGGGCTTCGATGCGCGCCCGCAGCCGCTCGGAAGACTCGCGAAACTTCTCGTCGTCACTCATGCCGCTCGCACCTCAGGGGCCGGGGAACGAAGTCAGTATCATGATGCGCGGCGGATTGCCGTCAATGAGCCGGATTCGGATGTTGTACGTCGTCCCCTCTGTCGGGATGGCCGTGAAGTCGCCGCTCGGGAGTTGCGTGCCCTCCACGAAGCCTTCGCCCACGGCCTCTCCCGCCGGCACGCCCGTGTCGTCGCTGAAGCCGCGCAGCGCGAGGTCGTCTCGGATACGCACCCAGTTCGCCCGGATGTGCTCGTTGATCTTCCGATTCATCAACTCGAGGCTCTTCCACCGGAACGATTTGGGTTGTCGCGCTGTGGCTCCTCCCCAACCATCGCCATTGACGACACGGCTCTCGATTGTCTTTGCCCCGGCTGGGGCCTCGGAAATCTCGAGCGGAACCGCCGGCCCGTGACGATCGAGCGTGTGCGCTCCTTGAGCGTGGAATGCCGCATCATTGGCGGCCATGTCGATGGTGGGCCCGTTGGGGAATACCTCTTGGATCTGCTGCTCGCGGATGACGCCACGCCGCAGCATTTCGTTCTCGGCGATTGCCGCCCGCTGGCGGGCATACTCGGGGGTTTCGCCTGGGAGCGGCCTGGGATTGACGTCGCGGTTGAGCTCGGTCTGGGTGCGCGCTCGCGGATCGTAGGTGCGCTCGGCGTAGGCTCTCCAACCTGCAAGGCGTCGAGCCTGGAATTGAGCAGCACTCTCCGTTGGGAGACGAGGCCCCGTCGCTGCGACTTCAACCGGTGTCATGGGAGCCGGTGGGGCCTTGGTCACCGCGGTCTGCGTGTGGACGGGCTGGCCGACGCCCGCCCAGTCCGGAACGGGTAGAGGAGGCCGTGGCGCGGGCGGCGTCTCGGGCACCTCGGGGGCAGGCGGCACCTCGGGCGCGGGCGGCACCTCGGGGGCAGGCGGCACCTCGGGCGCTGGTGGTGTCTCGGGCACATGGGGCGCGGGCGGCGTCACAGGTGGCGTCTCGGGGGTAGGCGGCACCTCGGGCGCGGGCGGCACCTCGGGGGCAGGCGGCACATCGGGGGCAGGCGGCACCTCGGGCGCGGGCGGCGTCACAGGTGGCGTCTCGGGCACCTCTGGCGCGGGCGGCGTCGCGGGCGTCCTGGGCACGGATGGAGTCGCGGGTGTCTCTCCCGCGGGGACGGGTGGAGGGGCCTGCTGCTCAGGGGGCGGTGCTCCCCGCGCCGGAGAGGGGGGGCGACCTATGAACCGCGTGAAGAGCTTGCCCACGAATGCCAGGAGGCCCCCCAGGAAGACGTTGGCCAACAGGCCCTTGTCCCAGCGAGCTCCCGTCAGCCAGTTGCTGATCACCGTGATCACGCCGCCCAGCACCATCCCGCCGACGACCAACGCGGCGAGCGACTCGACGGCCACCAGGGCCACCGCGCCGATGGCCCCGAACCCCACCCCCATCAACACGTTCTGGATCAGATTCGTGCCCAGCGGACGGTGGTGCTGGGCATTGCTCAACACCGTGCCCACCAGCGCCGCCACGCCACCAATGATCGCGCCGATGCCCAGGACCGCCAGCAGCCCCAGCTCGGCCGGTGCGAGGGCGATCACCAACGCTCCCAGCACCAACCCTGTCAGCAGCCCGCCCCAGAAGCCCCAGTCCCCCGCCATCTCCTTGAAGTCGTCCCACTGCCGCTCCAGCCAGGAGCGCTCGACGTGCGCGGCCGCGGTCGTCTGCGCCTCGCCAATGCGCGACGGCAGGGTGCCCACCGCGTCCGTGGCCTGCGTCACCGCGGGCGCCACCTGCTCGCGCAGGCCAGCCTCCACCTCGCCCAGGCGCTGTCCGTACTCGGCATCGAGCGACTGCGACTGCGTCTGGATGCCCCCGTCGAGCGAGTCGATGGAGGCATCCATCGCGCCCGTCATGTTCGTGATACCCGTGTCCATCTGCGAGGTGAGGCGCTCGGTCTGTCCCACGAGCGTCGTGTCCACCTGGTCCGTGCTCTCGTCGACGCGCGAGGCCAGCTGGGCCCCGGCCTGCTCGAACGAGGCCAGCGCCTCCCCCGAATCACTGCGGACGGGCGCCTGGCGATCCGAGAGGGCCGTGTACACCTGCTCGCCCGCCTCGCCGTAGGCGCGCTCCACTTCGCCCCCGAGCGCCTCGCCCACCGCGTCGGCCTCCTCCTCCGGAATGGGCAGGAGCGCCACCTGCTCGGCCACCCGTGCCAGCGCCTCATCCCCGGAGGCCAGGGTGTCCGCCGCGGACTGCTCGGCGGACGAGGCCATCTGCTCGCTGGCGTCCGCCCACCCGCGGCTCAGCCCCTCCGTCCGCTCCCACAGCGACGAGACGGCCCCCGACTCCTGCTGCTCGAGCGAGGCGCACAGCTCCGCCCCGGTCTGCTCGAGGGAGGCCGCGCCCTGCTCCCGGGCCGCGGAGAGTCCCTCTCCGGTCTGCGCCCCCAGGCCATCGAGGTGCGAGGTGAGCACCTCCTGCTGTTGTCCCAGCTGCTCGGCGAAATCCTCGGCCTGCTCGCGGAAGGAGGTGGCGACGTCCTCGCCCATGTCCTCCCCCGTCTCGAGCCCTCCCTCCAGATCGCCGCGCAGGTGCTCCGCCGTGTCCCGCGCCACCATATGGGACGCCTGGGCTCGGGCCTGGGCCTGCTCGGGGGTACCGCCCTGACCGGTGGCCAACCTCTCGCCGGTTTCCTCCGCCTGCTGCGCGCGCTGCTCCACCTGCTGGCGGGCCTCGCCGACGATGCGCGGCCCGGCCGTCTCCGCCTGTTCCGCGTGGCTGTTGCCCTCCTCCCTCGCGGACCGCTGTGCGTCGGAGATGAGCGTCGAGCCCCGCTCGACCGCGCCCTCCGTCCAGGACGCGACCTCTTCCCGCCGGGCCTGCGAGGCCACGTCCAACGCCTCATGCTGAGCCGCCACCGAGGACCGCACGTCCCCTCGCGCCTCCGAGAAGTGGGCCTGGGCGTCCTCCACCGTGCGCTGGCCCGTGTCCTCCACGTCCGCCCGGGCCTGGGCGAGCTCGGCGAGCAGCGCGTCCGCTCCATCGGCGGTACGCCGCGTGAAGGACTCCCGCCCGGCGACCGCCGCGTCGCGCATCCGCGCCAGCACCCGCCCTCCGCCCGCAGTGCTGACCGTCTCCGGTATCGGAGGCTCGCCCGGCGTTACCGCGGAGGGCTCGAAGGTGGCATCGGAGGGAGCCTGGCTCGGCGGGGGTGCCGGAACGGACACCTCGGGCGCCGTGGTAGCGGGGGCTACACGCACCTCGGGCCGGACAGGAGCCTCGGCCTGGGGCGGAGCGGTGACGGACTGCGCCTGGGCCGCACGAGCCCGCGCGACCTCGCCCGACAAATAGAGGGGCAGCGCTCCGGCGCCAGGAGCGCTCGGGGCCGGACCACTGCCTCCGAGGTAGCGCGGTACTCCGTTCCCCGCGGGTTCCGTCTTCGTCGCGTTGCTGCTCCGCGCCGACGACCCACCCGTTGCGGGTGTCGAGCGACTCTCCCCCTGGGAGACAGGCTTGAACATACCAGTCATCCAAGCACAGGCTTCACTCTGCGTAAGAGGACCGGAGACGTAGTGGTTGCCAGCTTTGGACCTCCTGCCCGCGCGCCCTATTGGTGGAGCGCCATATGTCCCCAACTCCTAGAGGAAATACGACCAATCCTTGATGAGTTTTTCACTCGGAGTGGATTTGTGTATGTGAATAGGCAGGCATTGGGCCGATATCTGACCTCGTGGGCAAGCGCCATCCAGGAAGCCGAGGCCAGCACCTTCGGGCACTACCTCGGGCGCCACAAGACCATGGAAGAGCACCGCAAGAACTCGCAGCAGGCGGCGTGAGCCCTCCGGGGCGACTCAGTCGCCCCGCTCTCCCACCAACAGCCAGGTCCTCACAGGCCCGATGCTCTTGATGTCCACCTCGCCCCGAGCCTCGAAGATGAAGCGCTCGCGCAGGGCCAGCCAGGTGGACTCGCTCACCTGGATGCGGCCAGGGAGCCCGTGCGACTCCAGGCGGCTGGCCATGTTCACCGTGTCCCCCCACAGATCATAGGCGAACTTGCGCGTGCCGATGATGCCCGCCACCACCGGCCCGCTGTGCATGCCCACCCGCACGTCCAGCGTCATCCCCGCCGCCTTCATCCGCTCCACGGCATCCAGGATCTCCAGCGCCATCCGCGCCATCACCTCGCGATGGTCCTTGCGCGGCGTGGGCACTCCCGCCACCACCATGTAGGCATCACCAATCGTCTTGATCTTCTCCAGGCCGCGGCGCTCGGTGAGGGCATCGAAGGCAGTGAAGACATGGCCGAGGACCTCCACCACCTCCTCGGGCGCAATGGGGGCCGCCCACCGGGAGAAGCCCACCAAGTCCGCGAACAACACCGTCACGTCTTCGAAGCGCTCGGCGATGGTCTGCTCGCCCCGCTTGAGCCGCTCGGCGATGGGCGGGGGCAGTACGTTGAGCAGCAGCCGCTCCGACTGCTCATTGGCCAGGCTCAGCTCCCGGGTGCGCTCGCCAATACGGGCCTCCAGACCCTGGTTGAGCTCCTCGATCTGCCGCTGGGCGCGCAGCCGCTCGGAGATGTCGCGGAGGATGAGGGTGGTGAGCACCTCGCGGCGGCCGGGAACGTGGGAGACGGACGCCTCCACGGGAAAGCATGTGCCCCCAGCGCGGATGCCCGTCAGATCGAGCAGCCCCGAGGGCGACTGGGAGACGTCGTATCCGGGCAGGAAAACGGAGAGAGGCTGGAGCAGCGCGGCCGGGGCCTCGCACTGGAAGATGGCCTGGGCCGCCCGGTTGAAACCGATGATGCGGCCCCGCCCATCCACGGTGACAATCGCATCCAGGGTCGACTCGATGATGGACTCCGTCATCCGCCGCACGTCCTGGAGTTGCTCGTCCAGGAGCGCACGGCTGATGCGTGAAGCCGTCATGGACGCAATGCTGGTCAGCAGGTGGAGGTGCTCCTCGGTGAAGAAGCCCTCGCGGGAGTGCTCCGAGTCGAGCACCCCGATGACCTCGTCGCGGAAGAAGAGCGGAACGGCCAGCTCGGACAGCCGCATCTGGTCGTCGCGGATGTAGCGGGGGTCCTTCCGCGTGTCGGTGATGAGCTCGGGCCTGCCGGTGGCCGCCACTGTCCCCACAATGCCCTGCCCTACCGGGATGCGGATGGGGTCGAGAATCTTCCGCGCCTCGGGGTTCTTGGGGCCGTAGGCCGCACGCTGGATCAACTGCTGGCGCTCCTCGTCCAGCAGGTAGATGACGCAGTCTTCCAGGCCGAGGTGGGCCACGGTGCCGTTGGCCACGTCCCAAAGGATGTCGTCAATATCCGTTTGGAGGTGCAATAGTGAGGAGGCGAGGCGGCTGAGAGCGTCGAGGCTCCGAGCCTTGGCCTCCAGCTCCTGGCAGCGCTGCGTCAGCTCACGGCAGCGCTGCTCCAAGGCAGACGGCTCCGAGGGGGCTGGCTCGGTGGAGGATGGAGGGCGCACACGACCATCTTGCGCTCGCCTGCTAGCGGTTTCGCAAGCTGTCTTCCGCACCGAGCAGGCAAGCCGTGGCCCTCTGCTCCGCCTGCCCTTCCGCCTTCGATCCCGACGGAAGCCCTATTCCTCCTGGAAGCCACAAGCTAAAATGGTGAATGCCCGGCACGGCCCGCCTTCGCGGACCCGGGCTGCTTGGATGCCAGCCCATCGCGAGCACATGGATCGAGTGGGCGGAGCCAGCACGGTCGCGCCTTGGTTTTGCCCTCGGCTGCGCACCAGGAACCGCCCGCGGCGCTCACCATGAAACTGCTCCTCGTCAGTCCACAAGTCGAGTGCTCCGTGGGCCAGCTCCTGTCGGGCTGGGGACACGAGGTGCGCCATGCACCGGGAGTCGAACAGGTGGGCGCACTGCTCCAGGGCGTGGAGGGGGTGCTGGTGGTGGGCACCAGCAATTCGGTGGCCGAGGACATGGCCCGACTCAGCACCGCGGAGGTGCGGCCCCGGCCCTTCTTGCTCGCGGTCGTCCCCGCCTCGGCGGAGCAGGTGCCCCTGGATGCGCTGCTGGCCGCGGCGGTGGATGACTTCCTGCTCATGCCCTTCGAGCCGGCCCAGCTCCAGAACCGGATCGAGTGGCTCGCCCGGCGCAGGAAGGTCGGGATGCAGGCGCCCGTGGAGGACCCCCGCTCGCGGGACGTGCACGATCGGCTGTCGGCGATCATCCAGACGCAGAGCGAGATCGCGAACGCCGGGCTCGAGCTGGGGAAGGTGATGTCGCTCATCGCCGAGCGCGCCATGCGGTTGTGCGGTGCGTCCGGAACGGCGGTGGCGCTGGCCGAAGGCGACGAGCTCGTCTACGAGGTGACGCACGGCAACTCGATGCCCCACCGGGGCTTCCGGCTGAAGCTCTCCCACAGCCTCACGGGCATGAGCATCCTGCGCGGCGAGGTGCTCCACACCCGTGACACCGAGGATGACCCGCGGGTGAACGTGGCCGCCACGCGCGCCACCGGCATCCGCTCGATGATCATCGTCCCGTTGCGCCGCATCGGGAGCACCGTGGGGGCAATCAACGTCAGCTACCCGGAGCCCAACGCCTACGATGATCTCGACGTCCGGACGCTCGAGATGATGGGCCGGTTGCTGGGCGCGGCGATGAGCAACGCCGCCGAGTTCGAGGCCAAGCAGACGCTGGTGGACGAGCTGGCCACCACGCTCGCGGCGCTCCAACAGAGCCAGGAGCTCTTCCAGTCGTTCATGAACCACAGCCCGGTGCTGGCCTTCATGAAGGACTCAGAGGGCCGGCGGGTGTGGGTGAACGAATCCTGTGCCCGGTTCTTCCAATGCGACATGGAGTCGCTGCGAGGGCGCACGGACGCCGAGCTGCTGCCAGCGATGACGGCCGCGCGGTTGCGGCGGGAGGACAAGGCCGTGCTCTCCACCGGGCAGCCCCTCCAGTCCGAGCAGGTCGTGCCCGCGCCGGACGGAACGCCACATTACTGGCTCAACCACAAGTTCCTCCTGCGCGATACGAACGGCCGCCAACTGCTCGGAGGCGTGTCGATCGACATCACCGCGCGCAAGCAGGCCGAGAAGGCGCTGCGCCGCTCCGAGGAGAGCTTCCGCGCGCTCATCGAGGGACTGCCCGAGGCCATCTTCGCGCACCGGGGGGGCCGCCTGCTCTACATCAACCCGGCGGGGCTCGCCTTCTTGGATCAGCGCTCGGTGGAGGACGTCGCCGGAATGTCGCTGCTGGAGCTGATCCACCTGGATGACCGGGCCGAGGCCGCCACGGTGCTCGAGGGCTCACTGGAGAAAGGCCCCGCCACCACGCGCGAGGTGCGCTTCCTCCGAACGCGCGGACCGATGATGTCAGCGGAGCTCAGCGCGATGCGGCTGCTCTTCGACGGCGAGCCGGCAACAGTGGTGAGCGCGCGCAACATCACCGAGCGCAAGCAGATGCAGGCCCGCCTGCTGCTCGCTGATCGGCTGGCGAGCGTGGGGACGCTGGCGTCCGGCGTGGCGCATGAAATCAACAACCCGCTCGCCTTCGTCCTCTCCAACCTCGGCTTCCTCGAGGAGGAGTGCCAGCTGCTCCGGAGTGAGCTGCCGAGGGATCGGCTGAGCGAGATGGAGGATGTGCTGCGCGAGACGAAGCAGGGGGCGGAGCGGGTGCGGCACATCGTGCGCGACCTGCGGACGCTCTCGCGCGACGAAGGCGAGCAGCTCTCCGACGTGGACGTGCGCGGGGTCATCGAGTCGAGCTTGGGCCTGGTGCGCCACGAGCTGCGCCACCGCGCGCGCCTGGTGAAGGAGCTGGAGCCGGTGCCTGTGGTGCGGGCGAGCGAGGGACGGCTGGGACAGGTCCTGCTCAACCTGCTCATCAACGCCGCCCATGCCATTCCCGACGGACGGCCCGGAGACAACGAGGTGCGCGTACGGCTGCGCGCCATCGCCGGGCACGTTGTCATCGAGGTGCTGGACACGGGAAGCGGCATCCCCCCCGAGGTCCGTGACCGGATCTTCGATCCCTTCTTCACCACCAAGCCGGTGGGGATGGGAACGGGCCTGGGGCTCTCCATCTGCCACGGCATCGTGACGGGCATGGGGGGCGACATCACGGTGGAGAGCGAAGTGGGACGGGGCAGCACCTTCCGCATCACCCTGCCCATCCCCCAGGCGGCACCAGAGGACCTCGACTCAGAGGACGCGGTGTCGGCCTGAAGGGCCACGGACCTCAGCGCAGGCCCGGCAGCCGGGCCTTGAGCGAGGGCAGCACCACCCGGTCGTCCATCATCCGCTGGTCGAACACGAAGTGCTCGGTGGGCTCCACCTGCCACCGGCCGCCATACCGCTCGTTCAGCGCGAGGACGATCTCGTAGTGCGTCCACTGCTCGTTCGCGTCGAGCAGGTAGAGCCCTGGCTCCGCCCACGCGAGCGCCTGCAGGGCCCTCACGGTGTCATCCAGGAAGGAGCAGGCGGGAAACCACCGCGTGCTCGCCTCCACCCTGCCCCGCTCGCGCATCTGCGCCTCCAGCGAGGCCACCATGTTGTTGCCCGAGGGCTGATCGTCGATCTGCCACCCCAGCCGCACCACGCGAGCCTCGGGGTTCTGCTCGAAGGCCCGCGCCTCCGCGCGCCGCTTCTCGTACCCGTAGCCCTCGGGGGCCTCCGGCTCCGAGTCCACCGTGAAGGGCCCCCGCGCGTGGTTCGAGAACACCATCGCCGTGCTGGAGAACACGAAGCGCACGCCCTGCTGACGGGTGATCCACGCCAGCTCGCTCGTCCACTCGTAGTTGATGAGCCAGGACTCGTTGGACCGCCCCGTGGGCTGTGACGCCGTAGCCAGGTGGAACAACACGTCCGGCGCCACCGAGCGCACGAAACGATCCATGGCCCAGTAATCATCCACGGGGACGCTGCCGCGGTCCCAGCAGACCACCTCGACGCCATGACGCCGCAGGTCCTCGCACAGCCGTGAGCCGACGGTGCCGTTGGCACCCGTGACAATGGCCCTCATTCCCGTGTCTCCCGCTCGCGAGGCCCCACCCTACTGCGTCTTGCGCGCCTTATGCGTGCGCGGGAGCGCGTGGTGGATGAGCTCCAGGTAGTCCACCGCCTGCACCGGCGGCGGCGGCGGCGGCGTACCCAGTGCGGCCAGCCGCTTGGTGAACGCCGAGATGATGTCCGGCATCGGCCGCAGCGCCTGCATGAGCGCGTTAGGCCCCTCCAGGGCCTGCACCAGCGCCGCCGCCGCCTGTTGCAGCGGCAGACCCCGGCGCAGCAGATCCTGGAACGAGTTGGACAGCGTGACGATGTTGTGCCCCGCCGACTGCACCATCTCCACCGCGATCTTGATGACCTGCGGGGCCGTCAGGTGTCCATCGGCCAGCAGCACCAACGCGGCCTGGAAGTAGTTGAAGACGGGCACCACGCGCGGGCCGTAGTTGGCGAAGTGCGCTGGAGGCGTCAGCCGGTCCAGGTGGATGAAGATGCGCCGCACGGGGTCGGCCACTGGCGTCTTCTTCCACGCGGCGCGCACCCGCTCGGCCTCGTCCGGGTACACCGCGGCCGCATCCAGAATCTGCTTCAGCACCCGCTCGTCCACGCGCCCGGCGATCATGTCCGCATAGAGCGAGTAGATGAAGGCATCCGCCTCGGCGTCATCGCCGAAGAGCACCTCCTCGGCCTCCACGGGTGCGTTGGCGCGGCTCTCCAGGATGGCGGGCAGCTTGTAGCCCACCTGCCCGCGCAGGGCCCGGAAGCGCCCACGCATCAGGTTGCCCACGTTGTCCTTGAGGACGAACTCGTCCCACACCACCCCGTCCAGCTTGAGCTTCTCCTCCAGCACCGAGCGAAGCTGCTTGGGGCTTCCAGAGACGATGCACAGCCGCGAGTCCCCGTTGGAGGCCAGCTCGCGGATGAGCGCGGAGGCGCCCGGCACGGCCTGCTTCTCGTGGGCCTTCTGGAAAGCCGTGCGCAACAGATCCCGGAGCGAATCGAACTCCGTCTGCAGGTACGTCTTGTCCAGGTCCCAGCGGTAGATGCGCCGCGGGGGCCTGGGATCGATACGGTCCGGAAGACTCACCGTGCCAGACCCTGCTGGATGGCCTTGCCCAAGTCATTGGCCGCTGCCTTGGCGGCCACCTTGCCGGCGTTGGCGATGGCCCGTGCCTTCGAGCGTCCATGGGCCTTGATGAAGATGCGATCGAACCCGAGCACCGGTGCTCCCCCGTACTGCTCCCAGTCGGTGATGTCCTTGATGCGCTGGATGCCGCCGGACAGCATCGCCAGGCCGGCCCGCCAGCGCAGGCTCTCCTTATAGGCGTACTGGGCCAGGTCCATCACCGTGTCGTGCACGCCCTCGAGCATCTTCAGGCACACATTGCCCACGAAGCCGTCGGTGACAACCACGTCCGCGGTGCCCTTGGGGATGTCCACGCCCTCCACGTTCCCGATGAACTGGAGCCCGCTCATGGCCGAGAGCGCCGCATGCGCCTCCACCACCTGGCGCGGCCCCTTGTTGGGCTCGGTGCCGTTGGACAGCAGCGCCACCTTGGGGTTCTCGTTGCGCGAGATGATGCGCGCGTACGCGGCCCCCATCACCGCGAACGTCACCAGGTCCTCCGCGGTGGCCTCCACCGTGGCGCCCACGTCGAGGATGAGCGAGAACGGATCCGCCTTCTGTCCGTGCCTGTCCCGGGTGGGGTACACCGCCGCCAGCGCCGCGCGCCGCACTCCCGGGAGCAGCTTGAAGTGGCGGGCGCACGAGAGCACGCAGGCCCCCGTGTTGCCGGCGGACACGAGCGCATCCGCCTCGCCCTCCGCCACCAGCCGCGCCGCCACCGACACGGACGCGTCCGGCTTGCGCGCCAGCGCCTCCCCGGGCTTCTCGTCCATGCCCACGTACTCGGAGGCATGTTGCACCGAGATGCGCTCGCCACTGTGCTTGGTCTCGGCGAGCGCGTCATCAATGAGGGCTCTATCCCCCACCAACAACGTGTGGATGTGTGGTGACTCCAACGAGAGCTGCGCGGCGCCCCTGACAATCTCCGCGGGGCCGTGGTCGCTCCCCATCACGTCGAACGCAATGGTGATGAGCTTGGTGGCCATGACGTCGCTATCTTACACGTTCGTGGCAAACGAAAAGGGGCTGGATCCACTCGGATCCAGCCCCTGGTGAAGAACGGTGCCAGCAGGCTCCCACCCGAGGGGGGGAGCCCTGGCGGTCCAGGCTCAGTTGCTCTCGCTGGCCTGGATGGTCCGGTTGGCGGTGTCGCGCTGGATGCAGCCCTTCGTCATCGTGTACTGGTAGGTGCCCAGCTCGTCGCGCCAGTACTCGCCCTCGTACGGCCAGTAGAGCTGGTCGTCCGCTACGGCCACCGAGAACCTGTACTTCTTGACGACGGAGACCTGGCCGCCGGCCTTGAGCTGCTCCTCCAGGAACTCCTTCTCCTTGGTGACGGTCTCGAACTTGATGCGCAGACCGTTGGCGAGCAGCTGCTTGAGCGACACCAGCTCCGCCTCCAGCTTGCCCTTGGCCATGATGCCGGCCTTCTCGATGAGGGCGGTGCGCTGCACCTTCAGGCCCTCGAGCAGCTGCTTGGACAGCTCGGAGTAGCGGAACGTGTCCCCCTTCTCCGAGAAGGTGTCCATCTCCGTCTCCAGCTCGAGGATGGACTCGTTCGTCTTCTTCAGGTCCTGGTCCGTGAGGGCCAGCCGGAGGATGCGCTCGAGGATGACGTCCGTCTCGCCCTTCTCCAGCCCCTCCTTGTTCTTCTTCTGCACGTCGGAGAGCACGCCGTAGTACTCGCTCGCCTCCAGCTGCTTCTTGGTGATGAGCTCGAGCTGGTCATGCACCGGCAGGTAGGTGCGCTCGAAGTCCTGGAGGATGAGGCTGGATTCCCGGTAGCGGCAGTTCTCGTAATAGATGACCGCCTTGAGGATCATCGCCTCGGGGAAGTACTCCTCGCGGAAGAAGGGCGAGGACAGCGTGATCAGGTTGCCGAGCGCCTGCTCGTACTGGCCCACGCGGTAGTTGGCCCAGCTGGCCTCGAACATGGACTCCAGCCACTGCGACGTGCCGCGCTCCACCTTGTTGAAATAGAAGAGGGCGTAGCGGTTCTGCTGCATGCCGTAGTGGGTACGGGCCAGCTGCATGAAGGCCAGCTCGCGCAGCTTCTGGTTGGCCACGGCCTGCTCCGCGTCCAGACCCGCGCCAGAGCGGGTGACGCGGATGATCTCCTTCATGGCCTCGATGGCACCCAGGGTGTTGAGGTCCGTGCGCCTGGCGGCGGCGTTGGTGGCGCGGTTGCCGAAGCGGAAGAAGGACAGGCCCTCGAGGTACTTGGCCCGCGGGTAGAAGACGTCCGTCTTGGGGATGAGCAGCGTGAGCCGCTTCACCTCGTTGAAGCTCTTGTCCGCGTCCTCCGCACGGCCCACCTGGTCCAGCGCCTTGCCACGCACGAAGTGGTAACGGGCCAGCAGGTAGTGGAACTCGCTGCGGAAGCGCTCGGGGAACTCCTGGTTCGCGTAGCGCGCAATCTCATCCAGGATGACGTTCTCGTTCTTCGTCTTGCGGCTGATGAAGAAGAGCCACTCCAGGCTGGTGCGGAAGAACTTCGTCTCGGGACCCACGGCGAGGATCTTCGAGAACTCGCCCAGCGACGAGTGGTAGAGGCCCATGCGGTAGAGGGCCTTGGCCATCACGTAGCGCGCCTCCAGGTGGAGGCCGGCGAGCTTGGCGTCCTGGAGCATCTCGAAGGAGCTCATCGCCGCCTTCTCGTACTCCTCGTTCTTGAAGAGCGCGATGGCCACGTCCAGACGCTGGCGATCACCGCTCTTGCCGGACACGTCCACCGCGTCGAAGGACATGGTGGGCGCGGCCTTGGGCTGGGTGGGAGTGTCCGCCGTCAGATCCAACCCCATGCCCGGGTTGGCCGACGGATCCTGCGCCGCGGGAGCCGCGGGAGTGGACACCGCCGTGCCCGTGTCGGCCGGGGTGGTGGTCGTGGTGGCTGAGGTGTCACCCGAGTCCGACTCGTCGGACTCGTCCTCGGCGGGCTGGGCAGCCGTGGGCTTCTTGCCACGCGGCGGCTTGCGGGTGGGCTTCTTCTTCTTCTTCTTGGACGGCTGGGAGAGGTCCAAGCCCTCGAAGCTCTGAGCGGGCGAGGGCGTCGCCCACGCCAGCGAAAGCCCGAGGGTTGCGAGACAGAGGGGCCGGAGCAGACGTTTCATGACTCGGGATGGGCGGAGGGGAAGAAGAAGGACACACCCAGCTCGAAGAGCAGCTGGTTGCGCAGCGTGGTGGACGGGTTGAGGGCCTTCTCGACGTAGATGAGGTCGCGGAACTCGGTGCGCACCGTCACCCAGCGGTTGAGGAAGAAGCGCATGCCGACGCCGACGTTGCCGCCCGCGGTGAGCTCCGCCGCCTTGGAGGGCCCGCGGTACTGCACCGCCGTGGCACCCACGACACCGTACAGGTCGAAGTGCAGGAACTGCTCGGCCATCAGGGAGATCTTCCCGTAGATGGGGGCCCACTGGGCGTCGATTCCGCCCATCAGGGTCAGCTGCCCGGGAGCCTCGCCATCCAGCTCCGCATAGGTGGGCCTGCGGCAGCCGCGGGTGGTGCCGCCATCCGCGCCGCTGGAGAAGGTGCAGATCTGCGCCGCGCTGGCCACCGTGTTGAGGGAGTAGCCGGCGCGCAGGCTCACCCCCAGCGTCTCCGTGGGGTGGTAGGTGAGCGTGCCGCCCAGGATGTACTTCGAGAAGAAGGCATCCTTGATGGAGAGCGTGGCCGACGGGCTGAACTCGAAGCGCCCCTGCTTGAGGAAGAGGTGGCCGGAGACAGGACGGACGCGCTCGCGCAGAGGGCCGAGGCGATCCTTGTCCACCTCCGACACGTCGCCGGCCTCCTGCTCGGAGGAACCGGACGTGGTGGCGGAGGCTGGCTTCGCGGGCGCGGGCTTCGCGGGCGCAGGAGCAGCAGGCGCGGGCGCCGCGTCCTGGGCCAGGGCGGGCACGGGCGCCAGACAGAGCGCGATCAGCAGACGGGTGGCGGTCTTCATTCGGACTCCCGACCGGTCGACTTCATCGGGAAGAAGAAGGAGATGCCGGCATTGAGGGTCATGAGGTTCTGGGTGGCGCCCTTGCTGGTGTTGAGGGGCTGGTCCACGTAGGACGTGTTGATGAGCGCCACGTTCACCGCGAGGTAGTCACGGGCGACGAAGCGCAGGCCCAGGCCGAGGTCCGCGGCGAAGCTGGGGCCGCGGCTCACTCCGGGGGACACCTCCACGCTGGACGTCCGGGTGTTCACCACGCCGAGGCCGCCCAGGAGGTAGGCATCGAAGTGGAGGATGTCGTTGAGGAAGGCCACCTTGCCGTAGAGCGGGCTCCACTCCACGTTGCCCATGGCCGACCACTGGGGCACCGAGAAGAAGATGCGGCTGTCGAAGGTGCGCTTGGCGATGCGCACGTCGTCCTCGGGCAGCACCTGCATCACGGAGAAGCGCCCGCCGATGGCCAGCGTGTCCGCCAGGTAGAAGGCGCCGCGCACCGCGCCGCCCAGCTTCGTGTAGTACGGGTCGTTCACCGACAGGGTGACCAGAGGTGTCACCTCGAAGCGACCCTTCTTGAGGTACACCTTGCGCTGCACGCTCTTGACGCGGTCGTCGAGCGTGACGTCGCGCTCGGCCGGCGAGAGCGGCTCGGCCGGGGGTGGCTCCGCCTCCGTGGAGGGCAGCGGGGGCAGCTCCTCCGTGGGCGGCTCCGCGGCGTTCTCGGTCTCTTCTTGGGGCTTTTGATCACTGCTCAGATCGAGTCCGAGCCCCGTATCTTGGTTCTGGGCAAATGCCGATGCTGGCGCGATGCACAGCGCGAGCACGATGGCCTGGAGGCGATTCACTTCCGGGAGCTCCGTGTCATGGGGGCGTCCGCCCACCGATACCTTCGAAGAAATCGGAGGCTGATGCGCGGCCCATCCTACCCGTCACTCTCACAACCCATCAACCGAACTCCGCTCGCCTGCTCCCTCTGTATGCACGCGGCGGATGTGCGCAAGGGCTCCTTGTGTATCCACTCGGTATAGTTGCAGGGGGAGTGTCCGGCACTCTCGCAGAGTGAGCATCCATGCGACCACGGTACCGGTTGGCCTGGGGAGGCACTGTGTTACGGTGGCCGCCCACATGTGTCTCATGAGGTGCACGTCGATGTCTTCGCGTCTGGCCCTGCTGGTGAGCGCCGTGCTGCTGTTCGGCGGGTGCAAGGTCAATTCCGATATCGGGAAGCGGTGCCTGCTGGTGAAGAAGGCCCCCGAGGGCTCCGGTAGAGAGTCGGACCCCGTCTTGGCCACTGATGTGTCGGAGGGCCAGGACTTCATCTCCTTCGGCTCGCTGGACTGTGAGGACCTGGTCTGCGTGAAGGACGCGGACATGCCCCTCGAGATGGCCGATAACGGGCAGGTCGTTGGCTACTGCAGCACTGCGTGCGTGCAGGGCGAGCTGGTGGATCCCTGCACCATCACCGACCCGGATGCGCACCCGGCGGTGAAGGACCGCATGAGCTGCCGCGCCCTGCTGCTGGATCAGAAGGCGCTGGATGACCTGCGCCAGAACGACCCAGCGACGTACCAGGCAACGTTCGGCGACAACAATTCGCCCTACTTCTGCGCGGGTAACCCCCTCGAAGAGGGAACCTGACACTTCCGGCGCGGCGGAAAAGAACTTTTTCGCGCGCCGTACGTCGACAGTAGGGCCCTCGCCGCAAGGAGCCCTCTGTCATGAACAAGACGGTCGCTTTCGTCTCCCTGGCCGCCGGCCTCGCCCTCACCGCCCTGGTGCTGGGCCTGCCGCACCTGGCGCCGCCCCACCCCGCCACGCCGGTCACCCCGCCCAAGCCCGCCACCGCGTCCAACGGCTCGTTGACCATGACGAGCCGGCTGTCGCACCCCTACATCACCCCGGGGACCTCGGATCTCTTCGTGACGGTGGACATCACCGGCGTGGAGGTCCCGGGCTCCAAGCGCACCCCGGTGAACCTGGCGGTGGTCATCGACCGCTCGGGCTCCATGAGCGGCTACAAGCTGCAACAGGCCAAGCAGGCCGCGCGGCACCTCGTGGGGCTGCTGGGCCCGGAGGACCGGCTGGCCATCGTGCACTACGGCTCGGACGTGAAGAGCCTGCCGAGCCTGCCGGCCTCGCCCGCCAACCGTGAGCGGATGCTGCAGTATATCGAGGGCATCTGGGACGACGGCGGCACCAACATCGGCGCGGGGCTGCACGCGGGCCGCTCGCACGTGACGGCCGGCCGGGGCGACTACTCGGTCAACCGCATCATCCTGCTGAGCGATGGTCAGGCCACCGAGGGCATCACCGACGACGCGAGCCTGACGGAGCTGGTGAAGAACATCCGCGCCGAGGGAGTGACGGTGAGCTCCATCGGAGTGGGGACGGACTTCAACGAGGACCTGATGCAGGGCTTCGCCGAGTACGGGGCGGGCGCGTACGGCTTCCTGGAGGACGCCGGGCAGCTGGCCTCGCTGTTCCAGAAGGACCTGCAGCAGGCGTCCACGAGCGTGGCGCGCAACGTGGAGCTGACCTTCCAGCTGCCCGAGGGAGTGACGCTGGGTGAGGTGCTGGGCTACCGCGCGTCGCAGGCGGGACGCACGGTGCGGGTGCCGCTGCCGGACTTCTCCTCGGGCCAGGTGGAGCGCGTGGTGGCGAGGCTGACGGTGGTGGGCACGAGCGCGGGGAGCGCGGTGGACGTCACGGGGCTGAAGCTGGCGTACGCGGACCTGCTGAAGGAGGCGGGGGTGGAGAGCACGGCGAGCCTGTCGGCGATGGTGACGGAGCGGCGCGAGGAGGTGCTCGCGCGGCAGGACAAGGACGCCACGGTGTACGCGACGCGGGCGATGAGCGCGAAGAACCTGAAGATGGCGGCCCAGGCGCTGCGGGACGGACGCAAGGAGGAGGCGAAGGGCTACGTGATGCAGAACCAGGCCCTCTTCGAGCAGGCGGGCGCGGTGGCGAGCCCGGCGGCGGTGGCGGCGGACCTGGAGGAGCAGAAGGCCGTGCTGCAGGAGTACGAGCAGGCGTCCGACGACGAGTCCGTGGGGGCGGCGGTGAAGCGCACGAAGAGCAAGGCCATGAAGAGCTTCGGCAAGCTCGGCTCCACCTACTGAGGAGTCCCTACTCCCCAAACACCGGCCCCCGAGTGTCCTCCCCTCGAGCCCCCTCCCCTCTCCCCTCGGGAGAGGATCCCCCCGTCGTTCAAAGGGGGGCAAGCCCCCCGGGGTGAGGGTATCGACGCTCCCGGGTTGCCAGTCCGGGGGCCAGGAGAGGACCCCAGCCCCTGGATTTCACCTGGCCGCCGTACGCTTCCGGTTGACCTGTGGAATCGCCCCACCCTATCTCCGCGTTCGTCGCACCTCCTGGAGCCACCAGGAGGGCGCACCGGAGGCGAGAGCTTGAGCGCGGACACACCGTGGGTGGGCGTCATCATGGGGGGCAAGAGCGATCTGGAGCACCTGCGCCCCGGCATCGACGTGTTGAAGGAGCTGGGCATCCCGCATGAGGTGCGGGTGGTGTCGGCCCATCGCACGCCGGACTGGATGATCCAATACGCGGAGACGGCGGAGCCACGAGGGCTGTCCGTCATCATCGCGGCGGCGGGGGGCGCGGCCCACCTGCCGGGCATGGTGGCGAGCAAGACGCTGCTGCCGGTGCTCGGCGTGCCCATCCCCGCGACGGTGCTCAACGGCTTCGACGCGTTGATGTCCATCGTGCAGATGCCCAAGGGCGTGCCGGTGGGGACCATGGCCATTGGCAAGCCGGGGGCCATCAACGCCGCGCTGTACGCCGCCTCCATCCTGTCGCTCAAGTACCCGGAGCTCCGCGCGCGACTCGCCGCCTGGCGGCAGGCCCGCACCGACGAGGTGCTCCGGGACCGGGAGATCGCATGAACAAGCGGACCATCCTGCCGGGCGGCACGCTCGGCATCCTCGGAGGGGGGCAGCTGGGCCGGATGATGGCGCTGTCCGCGCGCACGCTCGGCTATCAGGTGCAGGCGTTGGATCCAGACCCGGCGTGCTCGGCGCGCTTCGTGGTGGACCAGTGCTACACGGCCGACTTCAGCAACGCGGAGGACGCCACCCGGCTGGCACGCGCGTGCGACGTGGTGACACTGGAGATCGAGAAGATTCCCATGGCCACCCTGCGCGCCGTGGCCCAGCACGCGCCCCTGAGGCCGGGCCCCGGGGTGCTCGAGGTGGTGCAGAACCGCGGGCGGCAGCGAGCCTGGCTGGCCAAGCACGGCTTCCCCCAGGGGCCGTGGAAACAGGCGGACCTGGAGGAGTCCCTGGCCACGGCGGCCACGGAGCTGGGCGGTCGCTGTTTCGTGAAGTCCTGCGAGGGCGGCTACGACGGCCGGGGCCAGTACCAGGTGAAGTCCGCTAGCGAGGCCCCGGAGGCCTGGCGCGAGCTGGGTCAGCGTCCCGTGGTGGTAGAGGCCGCGTTGGAGCTGGAGGCCGAGCTGTCCGTGCTGGTGGCGCGCTCGCCCAATGGCGAGGTGGCGGTGTACCCGCCGGCCTACAACCACCACGAGGAGCGGATTCTCGACTGGTCCCTGCTGCCGGGCCAGGTGCCGCCCCAGGTGAGCACCCAGGCGACGGAGCTCGCCCGGGCCATGGCCACGGCGCTCGAGGTCGAGGGCCTGCTGGTGGTGGAGCTGTTCCTCCTGAAGGACGGCCGGCTGCTGGTGAACGAGCTGGCACCGCGCCCGCACAACAGCTTCCACGCCACGGAGGTGGCGTGCCTCACCAGCCAGTTCGAGCAGGCGGTGCGCGCGGTGTGCAACCTGCCGCTGGGCTCGGTGGAGGTGGTGCGGCACGCGGCCATCGTCAACCTGCTGGGCGACCTGTGGCTGCGCGAAGGCGGGCCGAAGTTCGAGGCCGTGCTGGCCATGCCCGGCGTGCGGCTACACCTGTATGGCAAGCGCGAGGCGCGCAAGGGCCGGAAGATGGGGCACCTGTCCGCCGTGGGCACCACACCCGAGGAAGCCCTGGCCCGCATCAAGGCCGCCCGCCAGGCACTGGGAGCGTAAGCACGTGAAGACGAACGCGGCACGGCTGCTGGACTCGCTCGGCATCCGCTACGAGCTGCGCGAGTACGACGTGGACCCCGAGGACCTCTCCGCCGAGACCGTGGCCGCCAAGGTGGGCATGCCCGCGGAGCAGGTCTTCAAGACGCTCGTGGCACGCGGGGACCGGACCGGCGTGCTCATGGCCGTGGTGCCAGGCAACGGCGAGCTGGATCTCAAGGCGCTCGCGCGCCTGAGTGGCGACCGGAAGGTGGACACCGTGCCGCTCAAGGAGCTGCAGCCGCTCACGGGCTATATCCGCGGCGGCGTCACGGCCATCGGTGGCAAGAAGGAGTACCCCGTGTACGTGGACGAGACGCTCGAGCTCTTCGATGTCGTCGCCGTGTCCGCGGGTGTGCGGGGCACGCAGCTCGTGCTCTCGCCTGCGGACTACCTGAGCGTCACCAAGGGCAAGGTGGGGCCCATCTCCCGCGAGAAGCCTCAGGGGTAGACCCTCACCCCGCCCCTCTCCCAGAGGGAGAGGGCGAGGAGTGGCTCAGCGGCAGCAGTGCGCCCCAAGGGGATGCTCGGCCCCGACACCGGCGCCGCGCACGGCCTTACGGGCCCCAGCCACCACCTCCTCCCCTCCCCGCCTCCCCGCCGTGGGCCCCATTCCGCCAATACTTCCCGGCCCCGACGCCGCAATCAGTTTCATCACGTGTGGATTTCTCCGCCGTGACACAAGTTGCTTGATTGGATGGGAATGCCCATGAGGTGGATTCTTGTCGCGTCGGAATATATCACCAATGCCTGACACATATACGAGATGAGGGCTCTGGATTAAGGGCAGAAGGCTGGTGAAGAAAGAGCCTTCTGACGGCACACGTCTGCCCAGCTCATTCTCTCAATTCTTGAGATGCTCTCGCTCGCGAGCATGCACATGGGAATGTTCTTGAGGTAGCCAAATGGACGAGGCGGTCCTCCGTGGCCACCTTGAAACCATTGCTGTCTCCGAATCACATCCAGGCAGGACGTCGGACACCTCGTATCAGGGACACCTCGTATCAGGGACACCTCGTATCAGGGACACCTCGTATCAGGGACACCTCGTATCAGCAGTCAGCAGCAGTAGGACGCCTGATGAATGGCAACACATGTTTCGTATGTCATTGATATTGTGATTGCGAAACGCGCAATGTAAAAGCACCGGCTGTCATCAAGCCTCAACCAAGGAGAAGCAGTGAAAGCATCGATTGCCGCACGAACGCCCATGTTCTTGGCTGCCATGCTGGTGGGATCAGCCGCAGTCGCGCAGGATGACAAGCCCACGGCTCAAACCACGCCGCCGAGCAACGTCGTCGTGGTCCCGCACGAGCCCAGCCCCACAGGCCAGGGCATGCCTTCTGGGTATGCATCCGCGGAGCAGCTCATGAAGGCCCAGCTGCCCCTGACGGATGCCGCCAAGCAGTTGGATGCGGTCATCAGGCAGACCCCCGACACTGGCTTTGGCGAAATCGTCCTGGACGTCCCCAAGGGCCTGGTCAAGCTCTGGTGGAAGGAAGGACAGGAGATTCCCGCCGGGGTGGTGGCGCTCGTCGACAGGCTCAGCGCCCAAAACGATGTGGATGTCGTGGTGGAGACGGTCCCCTATTCGAAGGATGAGCTACGAGCGGAGGCCAAGCGCCTCTTCCTCCAGGCCTCTGAGACTCCTGGGCTCACCATTGCACGGATCGAGCCGCTGGCGGACTATCAAGGGCTGAAGGTCGAAGTAGAAAACTCGGCTGAAGAAGTCGCGCAGATGTCGCTTTTCAAGAGCGCACCGGTCCACATCAAGGTGAACTCAGGCAAGCGACCCGCGCAACTGTCCCGCTGGGACGATAGCTCCCCGTGGTATGGCGGCGCCGCCGCCAGGAGTGCGTTCGGCAATGGCTGCTCTACAGGCTTTGGGGTCTGGTACGACGGCTGGTTCTCGGATGACTACTACATGCTGACGGCCGCGCACTGCTCCTACTACCAGAATGGGATCTCCTTCACGGATGGCAATAACGATGCCATGGGTACAATTCCAGGCAGCGGCACCAACGGCCCCGAGACGCGGATCAGCGAATACGACACGATTGCCATCAAGGTGACGAACGCAGGGTCGCGTATCTTTGATGGTGGAGTGTACGTTGGCGAGTTCACCAAGCCCGTTCACGGCGCCACCGATCCCTGGGTCGGAGAGTATCTGTGCACCTCCGGCGCTTACAGTGGTGTGTCGTGCGGAATCGTCACGAGGACGAAGGACTTCTTCTATTACTCGTATGACACGCGCCTGCATGGGCCGCTTGTCATGGCGGAGCAGGTGGATTACCTGGCTGCGGCCGGAGAAGGGGACAGTGGCGGCCCCGTGTTCTCCCTGAGCCCCAACGAGGGAGTGATTGCCAAGGGAACCATCTCCGCGGGTGACACCGCCAACAAGCTAGCTTCGTGCACTGGAATCATCTCGACCAACGGCCAGAATCGGCTGTGCTCCTGGGAGGTCGTCTTCACGCCCATCTGGACGTCGTTGATCGTCCACGATCTGGAGATCCGGTCGCAGTAGCATCTCAAGGGTAGACCCTCACCCCTTCCCTCTCCCAATGGGAGAGGGAGCTGTCTCAGCCTGGGACGAGCAGCACCTTCCCGGACGTCATCTCCTCCGCCGCCAGCTTCACCGCCTCCCGCGCCTTCGTCAGCTCCAGGCGCGCCCGCACCGGCGTCTCCATCTCTCGCCCGACGAGCGCCGGCACATTCATCAGCGCCCGAAGTTGCTTGGGGCCAAAGCCGCTCAGGAAGAAGTCCGACAGCCAGAAGCCCTCCACCCGCTTGCGCTCGAAGATGAACGCCCCTGGGGGAATACGGCTCTCCTCCTCCGACAACGCGCCGTACACCGTCACGCACCCGCCCGGCGGCATCGCCGCCAACAAGTGCCCCGTCATCGGCCCCGCCACCGCGTCGAACGCCAGCGTCACTCCGAGCCGGTGGAACAGCTCGCGCAGCCGCTCTTCGAAGCCGGGCTCGCTGCTGTCCACCACGTGCTCGGCCCCAAGCCCACGCAGCAGCTCCGCGTTCTCCTTGCGGCGCACCACGTTCACCAGGGGGATGCGCTCGCGCGCGGCCAGCTTGAGCAACATCCGCCCTAGCGCGCTCGCTGCCGCCGTCTGCGCCACCGCCCGGTGCTTCCCCTGCCGCGCCAGGTCCATCAGCGCCCACGCCGTGAACGGGTTGACGAAGAGCGTGGCCCCCTGCTCGTCACTGAGGTGTGCGCGCAACGGCAGGCATTGTCCCAATGGCACCCGGATGTACTCGGCCCATGTCCCATCCCCCTGCATCGAGGCGCCACACGCCACCCGCCGGCCCACCAGCAGCTTCCCGGCTACGCCTCCCGCGGCCACCACCGTGCCACTTCCCTCGAAGCCCGGCACCGCGGGCAGTGGCTTCTTCACGCCGTACGTGCCTCGAAGGAACATCAGGTCCGAGGGGTTGATGGGCGCCGCCGCCAGCCGCACCAGCACCTCGCCCGGCCCGGGCCTCGGCACCGGGCGCTCCTCCACCTTCAAGGACTCCGGCCGCCCGTCGTAGGCCGAGAGGACGACCGCTCGCATCGTGTCGGGGATGCTCATGCGCCGACCTTAACGCCTCGCTCGCGCGGTCCTCGAAAATCTCTCGGTGCCAGTGCCGGCGGCTCCAACCTCGCCCCAACTCCAGGCGTCAAGGGCTCGGACTGAGTACCCGGGCCCGCCCTCCAGGGCATCCACGCGCTGCGGGTTCACTCTCTGTCGAGAAAGCCAGCCTCAGCGCCTACTCCACTCGCTGGATGCGGCGAGAATCGACGCCGCCACTGGAAACTTCCCATGAGAACGACCCCGACCTGCCGGGCAGTTACCCCTCCCCCCTGGTTCTGCTTCGTGAACCGCTCTGGCAGCATGCCATCCTCGCGCGTTGCTCTTCATCCCACCTCATCGATGGAGCGACTCATGGGTACTCTCGCCAGGAACAACGTCAAGGTGTGGGGCACGGACGGGCAGCCCATGCTCTTCTCGCACGGCTTCGGCTGTGATCAGAACATGTGGCGCTTCGTCGCGCCCGCCTTCGAGGGTGGCTACCGCACCGTCCTGTTCGATCACGTGGGGGCCGGCGGCTCGGAGCTTTCCGCGTATGACCGCACCAGGTATGGGACGCTGCAGGGTTACGCCGATGACGTCCTGGAGATCTGCCACGAGCTTCGCCTCGAGCAGGTGGTCTTCGTCGGTCACTCCGTGAGCGCGATGATCGGAGTGCTGGCGGCGCTCAAGGAGCCGGAGCGTTTCGACAAGCTCGTGCTCATCGGACCCTCGCCCTGCTACCTCAATGAGGGTGAGTATGCGGGTGGCTTCTCACTCACGGACATCGAGCAGATGCTGGAGTCGCTCGACGAGAACTACCTTGGCTGGTCCAGCACGATGGCGCCCGTGATCATGGGCAATCCAGATCGTCCCGAGCTCGGGGAAGAGCTCACCAACAGCTTCTGCCGCACGCACCCCGAGATCGCGAAGCACTTCGCACGCGTCACCTTCCTCTCCGACAACCGGGCCGACCTGCCGAAGGTCAGGACACGCTCCCTGGTGCTCCAGTGTTCGAACGACCCCATCGCGGCGCAGGTGGTGGGAGAATACGTGCACCGCCACCTCGCGGGCAGCGAGCTGGTGCTCATGAAGGCGACCGGGCACTGCCCGAACCTCAGCGCTCCGGCGGAGACCATCGCCGCAATGGAGACATTCCTGGGCATCCGAGCGAACCGTGTCGCGAGTTGACGAAGAGCACACCGCTCCCGATGACGGACACCTCGAGGAGTCAGCGGAGGAGCTCTACGAGCATGCTCCGTGTGGCTACATCTCGACCCGTCCCGACGGGCTGATCGTCAAGGTCAACCAGACCTTCCTCTCCTGGACCGGCTATCAGCGCGAGGAGCTGGTCGGCCGCAAGCGGTTCTACGAGCTGCTCACGATGGCCGGCCGCATCTTCCATGAGACGCACTACGCGCCGCTCCTGCAGATGCAGGGCTTCGTCCGGGAGATCGCGCTCGACCTGGTGTGTGCCAACGGCCGTACGATCCCCACCCTGCTCAATTCCGTGCAGAAGAAGGATGCCGCGGGCAGGCCCCTCCATCACCGGACGACCCTCTTCAACGCAACGGAGCGCAAGCTCTATGAACGCGAGCTGTTGATGGCGCGCCGGAAGGCCGAGCAGCTGGCCCAGAGCAAGGCCACCCTCCTGTCGACGCTCAGCCATGAGATCCGCAACCCACTCAACGCAATCACCGCCGCCACCCGGCTGCTGGGGATGACAGGGCTCTCCGAGAAGCAGGAGGAGTACCTTCGAATCCTCGCGATGTCCTCGGGCAACCTGCTCGAGCTGGTCAACAACATCCTCGATTGGAGCAAGCTCGAAGCAGGCAAGCTCTCGCTGGAGCAGCGGCCGTTCGATCTGCGCGAGCTGCTCAGCGGCACCGTGAACGGCCTGGCTGCCCGAGCCGAGGAGAAGAAGCTCCTGCTCCACGCGGATGTCGATGAACGGCTGCCGGCCCGTCTTCTGGGCGACCCGGTCAAGCTCGGTCAGATCCTCACGAACCTCACGAGCAACGCGATCAAATTCACGGAGAAGGGCTCGGTCACCCTCACCGTGACCGTCCGCTCACTGGACGGTGACGAGTGCGGCGTGGGCTTCCGGGTGACCGACACCGGGATCGGAATCTCTCCGGATCGGATGGCCGCCATCTTCGAGGAGTACACCCAGGCAAACTACGACGTTGGGATGAAGTACGGAGGGACAGGCCTTGGCCTCTCCATCAGCCGCACGCTGCTCGAGCTGCATGGCAGCAGGATGTCCGTCGAGAGCGTGGTGGGAAAGGGCTCCAGCTTCTCTTTCGACCTGAGCTTGAAGGTTGGCGAGGACGTCCCCACCCAGGCGCCCTGGAGCGCCCCCCCCGAGCAGGCGCTGCAAGGGCTGCGTGTGCTCATCGCCGAGGATAGAGAGGTCAACACCTATGTCCTCACCCGATGGCTCGAGCGTTGGGGTATTGCGTTCGAAGCGGTCCAGAACGGGCGGCTGGCCGTCGAGCAGGTTCTCGAGGGCGGCTACGACCTCGTGCTCATGGATGTGCATATGCCGGAGCTCGACGGATACGATGCGGTACGGACCATCCGGCAACTGCCAGACGAGCGGCTCCGGCAGATCCCGATCATCGCCGTCTCGGCATCCACCCGGCTCTGGCAGCAGAGCAGAGTCAAGGCCTCCGGCTTCACCGACTTCATCGGCAAACCCTTCGACCCGGACGTCCTGTTTCGCATGATGGCGCGGCTGACGTCGCGCGAGCTGCCGAATCCGCCAGCGCCCCCGGAGCAGGAGCCAGCCCGCCAGCCCCCTGAGCCGCTCAGGAGCTCCACCGCCCCGACGCCCGACTTCAGCCTCGCCAGGATGGAGCAACGAGCGGCTGGCGACCCGCACGCACGCGCGGCGCTGGCCCGACTCACGCTCCATGAGCTCGAGCAGGCCAGACCAGCGCTGCGGTCCGCGCTCAAGGCGGGCGCTCCCGGCAAGTTCGAACACCTCTGCCAGGAACTCGCGGGGACGATCCGACTGCTCGACGCCGAGGCGCTCGCGGCAGCCCTACGCCGCGCGAAAGGATTGCTCGCCAGCGACAAGCAGGCCCACGCGCGTGTGCAGGCGGTCATGTTATCCGTCGATTGGGAGATGGAGACGCTCATCGAAGCCCTGGCCGGCATCGCGAACCAGGACTGCTGACGTTCATCGCCTCGAAGCACGCGTGGGGGCCTGGCGCTCTCGAAGCGCCTCGATGAGCCGCTCCACGCCGGGGTGGGGAGCAGCGCCCGCCCGCAACATCCCGTAGATGGCATTGGTCACCCGGCGTGACGTGGGTCTCAGCACCTTCACGCGGCCCTGCTGCACCGCGTGTGCCGCCACGTGGTCCGGTACCACGGACACACCACGACCGAGCGCGACGGTACCCAGCACCTCCTCCAACTCCTCGAAGTGGAACACGCTGCGCATCGTGGCGGGTTGCTTCCCGAACAGCACGTCGAACCACTGCCCGAAGACGTACTCGCACTCGTCATAGGTAATGAAGGGCAAGGACTCGTAGGCCTTCACCGACTGCAGCGCGCGCGCCGAGACGTCAAACCCAGGTGGAGCAATGAGCACCAGTTCCTCCCGCCGCAGGGGCTCCACGCGCAGCAGCCGCGAGACGCGGGGAACGTAGACCACGCCCAGGTCGCACGTGCCCTCCTCCAGGGCCTCGAATACCTCCTCGGCCGTCGGGAAACGCAGGGAGTAGCGCAACTCCGAGAACCGCGGCTCGCTCAGGAGCGGGAACAGGACATAGCGGCCGAAACCACTCACGGCCGCGATCTGCAGGGGCTCCTCGTATGTGGGGATGCCCTCCGAGAATGACGCGGCCAGCCGGCCGAACTCCCCGAAGAAGCGCTCGCAGAACTCGCGCAGCCTCTTCCCATCGGGCGTCAGCAGGAGCTCGCGCCGACCGCGCTCGACGAGCTGCGTCCCCAATTGCTGCTCCAGCATCCGAATCTGGTAGCTGATGGCAGGCTGCGTCCGGTGCATCGCCGCCGCGGCACGGCCGAAGCCGCCCTCCCGGCAGACGGTGAAGAAGACCTCTAGGTAGCGTGGATCCAGGTCCATCAATGGATTTTTGCCACCCCCGGAAAACGTTCAATTGGTTTTTGTGAGGCACATCGGCGAAAAGAACGCGCCATGTCCCGCTCGCTCTGGCTCCTGGCCCTCCTCACCCTCTCCTGTCGTTCGCTCCCGGCCGCCGCGCCCGAGGCCCGCTCAGCCACCCCGAAGAACATCGTCCTCGTGGTGGGCGACGGCATGGGCCCCTCTCACTTCGCGGCGGCCAGACTCCTCCGGGGCGAGGACTTCCAGGCAGGCCGCTTTCCTGTGACGGGGCTGGTGGCGACCCGCTCCGCCAGCTCGCGGGTCACCGATTCGGCGGCTGCGGCGACGGCGATGGCCACCGGCGTGAAGACGAACAACCGGATGCTGGGCGTGGACTCCGAGGGACAGCCGCGCACAACGCTCCTCGAGCTCGCGGAGGGCGAGGGAAGATCGACTGGACTGGTGACGACGGCCGTCTTCTGGGACGCGACGCCCGCGGCCTTCGCGGTCCACACGGCCAGCCGGGAGAACGTGGCGGCCATCATCGGCCAGCTCCTCGGAAGCAGCGTGGACGTCCTCGCGGGTAGCGGCGCGGAGTTGTTCGGGAAGAATGGGCTGCCCGCCCTGCCCACTGCCGCAGCCCAGCACGGCTGGTCTCTCATCACCGAGCCCGCCGCGCTCGCTTCGGCCCCCTCGACAAAGGTGCTCGCCGCCTTCCCGTCACAGCGGAACGACGTGGACGTCCCAGAGGCCCGGCTCCCCGAGCTGGCTCGCTGGGCATTGGAGCGCCTGTCGAAGGACCCGGATGGCTTCTTCCTCGTCGTGGAGCACGAGGGCACGGACCGGGCGAGTCATACGAACACGGCGGCCGACCTGATGACCAGCCTGCGCTCCTTCGACGAGACGGTGGGCGTCGTCGCGGAGTTCGCGCGCGAGCGCGGTGACACGCTCGTGCTCGTCGCCGGAGACCATGAGACGGGGGGATTGCGTGTCGTGGAGGACGCCAGCGGAGCGCTGGCGCTGGAGTTCGGGACGAGCCTGCACACGGGCTCGCTCGTTCCGATCTTCGCCCTGGGGCCGGGGGCGGAGCACTTCGGTGGGCTCTACGAGAACGCGGAGATCGCCCGGAAGGTACGGGCCCTCTCTTCTGGAAGAGCGAAGTAGAACACACGAGGCTCTCGCGCCATCGTCCGCCAGGGCCGAGCAACCCGGTTCGCCCCCGCCGCGCCCCCACCGGGCAAGCGAGCCCGAGACGCCCGGTGGAACACTGGTGCCGTCCGCCACCCCGCGCTCGTGCCCCACCTGAGGGACGTTGTTCCCTCGCCCCGCGCGACGAAGCTTGTCTCCGATGTCCACAAGGGGGGGAACCTGATGAATCCCGAGGCGAGGGCCCGACGGTGGGTCTCGAGGTGGTTGTGGTTGGGAGCGCTCACGATCGCCGCGTGCGGTGTCGCGCCGGAGACTCCAGAGGAAGAGGCGAGGGAGAGCACCGTCTCCGCGATGCATGGCGGCAGTAGCAAACCGAGCCCCGTGCCCACGTGGTCCATGCCTTCCTTCGCCAGCGGGGCCGCGCTGGCCACGGATGGGAATCAGTTCCTCGTCGTCTGGCGCGACGTGGGCCGGCCCGGCGAGCTCTATGCCGCGCGCGTGTCGAAGAATGGCAGGTTGCTCGACCCCGAGGCGATCCGGCTCAATCCCGAGCCTCCCGTCCAGGCAGGAGGTCCCGCTGTCGCCTTCGATGGCAAGCAGTTCCTCGTCGTCTGGCCGGGAGAGTTCACGCTGAACCTGGTCCGCGTGAATCGCGATGGCACGGTGGACGGCCCGCCCCTGGCGCTCGCGGAGATCCGGGGAGACCCGTCCTCGTCGCCAGGCATCGCCTGCGCCTGGCGCAAGTGCCTGGTGGCCTGGGCCGACTTTGGCTTCTTGGACCCCCCGAGCATCCGCGCCGCCATCGTGACGACCGACGACGGGGGCCTCAGCACCCGGGAGATCGTCATCTCGTCTCCCGCCTCGCACATCTCGTCGTTCGGTGTCCCGGTGGCCTGGTCCGACAACCGCTTCCTCGTCGCCTGGAGCGATGCGCGCTTCGGCGCCACGAAGATCCTCGCCTCCCGCGTGAAGTCCGATGGGACCGTGCTCGACCCGGGCGGTTTCCTCCTCTCGGACACGCCTGGCAGCCAGACCTTCGTGGACATGGTCGCGACGAAGCAGGGCTTCTTCGTCGCCTGGACCGACTCGCGCAACGGCACCCAGGACATCTTCGGGACGCTCGTGAAGTCCAACGGCTGCGTGCCAGACCCCGATGGCTTTCCCATCTCCACCGGTCCGGACGAAGACACCCTTCCCGCCCTCGCCTACGACGGACAACGGGTGCTCGCCACCTGGAGCCGGCTAGGGCCGGACCGCTTCTCCGTCCGGGGCAACCTCGTGAAGCCCGATGGGAGACGAGTCTATCCGCGCAGCTTCCTGCTCTCGGATGACCTGTTCGTCCGCGAGGTCGACCAGGACGTGGTCTTCGGGGACGGGAAGTACTTCATGGCCTACGGCGCCGCGCCCGCCATCGACGAGCCCCCCTTCCAGGTCATCCTCGGCACCCGCGTGAAGAGGGACGGCACGCGCGTCGACGACCCGGCCATCCGTATCTCGCACTCGCCTTCCGTCGAGGGAATGCCCGTGGTTCCTGTCTCAAGGTGAGGACCGCCATGTAGACGCCCGGTCGAAGCTACGGGAATGTCACGCCGTCGAAGAACTCGCTGGAGCCAGCGTCCTGGCTCCACAGCTTCAGGGTGCGCCTTCCACTCTGTGTGCCGCGGTCCCATCAGCACCGCACCCGCGGGCGTCCAGGGCCTCGTTCCCAGGTTCAGCACCTGCTGCTCCACGGCCAGCCGCGCAGCAGGGGTGCAATGAGGGCCACTACGCTGAATACCTCGCGCCGTTTGCTCACCCGGCGCACAACTCTGGGATGACCAACGGGTGCCCATGTCCACCGAGCTGTCCTTCCAGGAGGCGCTGGGCTGCCTGCGGGGCCAGGTGCTTCACACGGAGGTGACGGGCGTCTACCCGCCCCCGTCCTTCCTGCGCATCTACGTGCAGGTGGACGCCCAGGCCGGGATGTACCTCCCCTGCAAGAAGTGGCCACTCATGACAGAATCCTGCGCATGCGCACCCGACAACGCGCCATCCAGGACATCATGGAGGTGCTCGACTCCGACTTCCTTCGAGCGCTCACCGAGCGTGCCCGCCTCGAAATCCTGCGGGTGCTCCTGCTCCACGGCGCCAGCGACGTGACGTCCATCGCCTCGCACCTGCCCCAGGAGCGCTCGGTCATCTCCCGGCACCTCAAGGTGCTCGAGGACGCGGGCATCGTCCGCGTCACCCCCCAGGGGCGCCAGCGCATCTACTCGCTCGACCCCATGAAGTTCCTCGCCACCCTCGAGGCCATCACGGCGCGCGTCCGCGCCGCCGTCCCCGACTGCTGTCCGCTCCCGCCCGAGCCTCCCCCCACCCCTCGCGTGGAGAGCCGCAACAAGCCCCGTCCCCGCTGAGGCCTCCCGAGCAACCAGCGCTCGCCTGATTGACGGGAGGACTTTCCTTCATTATGTGTACGCGTGCACACAGATACACAAATCGAGGATGCGATGCTCCACCGACCCGACGCTCCCATCCACTCTGCTGCCGCCTGGGAGGGGGCGTCACTCCGAAACAGCACGCAGTGGATCCACGTGTTGACGCCGGGCGAGCGTGAGGAGCTGCGCCGGACCCTTCACCGCCTGCGCGGGCTCGAGCGCGAAGAAATCACGCGCGGCACGCACGCCCTGCCCGAGCTGAGGCCCACGCTGAGCCGGCTCCGGGAAGAGATTCACCGGGGCCGTGGCTTCGTCCTCGTCCGCGGGGTTCCGATCGAGGGCCACACCGTCGACGAGGTCGCGAAGCTCTATTGGCTGCTCGGACTGCATTTTGGCGCTCCGGTCCCCCAGAATGGCCAGGGCGAGACGCTGTGTCACATCCGGGATACGGGCGCGGATCCGAAGAAGCCCACCACCCGCCTCTACACGACCCGGGCGGAACAGGACTTCCATACCGACGGCGCAGACATCATCGGGTTGCTCTGCCTGAAACCCGCGCGGCAGGGGGGAGTGAGCCAGCTGGTCAGCTCGGTCCGGGTGTTCAACGAGCTGCTCCGCAAGCGACCCGACCTGATGCACCTGCTCTTCGAGGACTGGTACTGGCACCTGCATGGCTCGGAGCCCGAGGGCACGCCGCCCTTCTTCCAGTACCCCATCTGCCGCTACGACGGCGTGCACCTCTCCACCTTCTTCATCAGCTGGTGGATCCGCCGAGCCCAGGAGCTGCCGGGAGTGCCCCCGCCCACGCCTGAGCAGGTCGAGGTCCTCAAGCTCTACGAGGAGACGGCCAACGACCCGGCGCTGGTCCTGGGCATGGACTTCCAACCCGGAGACATCCAGTTCCTGAAGAACTCGGTCATCCTGCACAAGCGTACCGAGTACCAGGACTGGGAGGAGCCCGAGCGAAAGCGGCACCTGCTCCGGCTGTGGCTCTCGGCTCAAGACTTCGAGGACGGCGACGACTTCCTTCGCAAGGGGTTCGAGGACGACCCGAGGTCCGTGCGGGCAGCCCGCGAGCGGAGTGAGCAATGAGCCCCCGGACGCTGGACGCGCTCGTGATCGGTGCGGGCCAGGCCGGAGGAGCCACACAAACCGCGGGAGAGCCACGAAATCGGGGCAGGCTCATGGGGTGAAGCGAACTCGTCAGCAGCGAGCCAGACAACGCGGAGGTGTGGCCAACGCGGGTGGCCCCCTCCAGGTCCTACCCGAGCCAGCCCTCGCGGGCCAGGAAAGCCGACACGCGCGAGCGCACCTCGTCACGAATCTGCCGCACCCGCTCCACCGGCTTGCCCTTGGGATCCTCCAGCGGCCAGTCGTCGCGCTTCAGCCCGGGTACGTGCGGGCAAGCCTCGCCGCAGCCCATGGTGATGAGCCAGTGCGCGCCCTGGGCCAGCTCGTCCGTGAGGCGCTGGGGCTTCGCGCCCGACAGGTCGATGCCAATCTCCGACATGGCGGCCTGGACCTCCGGGTGCACGCGCTCCCCGGGCTGCGTCCCCGCGGAGACCCCCCGGGCCTTCCGGGGATCGGCCAGCGCGTTGAAGAAGGCCGCCGCCATCTGCGAGCGGCCAGCGTTGTGAACACAGGCGAAGATGACCGTCTTCATGCTCTCTCCTGGGTGGGGGCCTGCTTCGAGTCACTGAAGCGGCGGGGCAGCAAGGTGGATTCCGCCTCCGGGAAGAGACGGCGCCGCAGCCACAGCGACAGATAGACGAGCGCGATGAGCGCGGGTACCTCGATGAGCGGCCCCACCACGCCCGCCAGCGCCTCGCCCGAGGCCATGCCGAACACGCCCACCGCCACTGCGATGGCCAGCTCGAAGTTGTTGCCTGCCGCCGTGAAGGACAACGAGGCCGTCTCCTCGTAGCTGAAGCCCAGCTTCCGCGAGAGGAAGAAGGCGGAGGCGAACATGAGGATGAAGTAGAGCAGCAGCGGCAGGGAGATGCGCACCACGTCCAGCGGCAGGCGGGTGATCTTCTCCCCCTGCATCGCGAACATCAGCACGATGGTGTAGAGCAGCCCGAGCAGCGCGGTGGGTGCCAGGCGCGGGAGGAACTTCGTCTCGTACCACGCCTCGCCCTTGAGCCGGGTGAGCCCGATGCGGGTCAGCGCCCCCGCCACCAGCGGCACTCCGAGGAAGATGAGCACGCTCTTCGCGATGCTCCACATGGAGACATCGAAGGCAGTCCCCTCGGCTCCGAGCCAGCCGGGGACAACGGTGATGAAGAACCAGCCGAGCACCGAATAGAAGAGGATCTGGAAGACGGAGTTGAGCGCCACCAGGACGGCGGCCAGCTCGTTGCTGCCGCAGGCGAGCATGTTCCACACCAGCACCATGGCGATGCACCGCGCCAGGCCGATGAGGATGAGGCCCGTGCGGTAGTGCGGCAGATCCGGCAGCAGCATCCACGCCAGCGCGAACATCAGCAGCGGCCCCACCACCCAATTGAGCAGGAGCGAGACGCCAAAAAGCCGGCCTCGCGAGCGCAGCCGCCCCAGCTCGCCGTAGCGCACCTTCGCCAGCACCGGGTACATCATCCACAGCAGCCCGAGCGCGATGGGCAGCGACACCGTGTCCAGCTTCACCGTGTCCAGCCTCGCGCCGAGGTCCGGGAAGGCCCGCCCCAGCCCGATGCCGAGCGCCATGGCGGCGAAGATCCACACCGGCAGGAGCCGGTCGATGAACGAGAGTTTCCCGACGACACTGTCGGAGGTTGCGGCCGCGGTGGTCATGGGTGAGGGTGCTCCAGGAGAGTGGGGGCGGCGAGGCGGCCTCACCGGCATGAATCGGGGCCTCGCGCCGCCAGGAGGCGCTCCACGTCCTGCTTCAGCACCTCGCGCCGGCCGAACGCGGAGACCAGCGTTTTGAGCTGCTGCTTGCAGAACTCGTCCAGTTGCGGAGCCAGCCGGTAGTAGACCCAGCTTCCCTCCCGGCGCGACTCGACGATGCCGGCCGAGCGCAGCACGCCAAGCTGCCGCGACGCGTTGGGCTGGGACAGGCCCAGCGCCGACTCGAAGTGACAGACACACAGCTCCCCATGCGAGAGCAGCGCGACGATGCGCAGGCGCGTCTCGTCCCCGAGCGCCTTGAAGAACCGAGAGGCCTGACGAACATCCAGCGAGGAGACGGCGGCGGACATAACGATATAACAATATTCGAATATCCTGCTGCCGCAAGGGCGGACTCCGTCACATCCCGGTGACGAGAGGTCGCCTGCTTGAGGTGCTCCGGACTGTCAGGGAATGACCTGAATGGCCTCCAGGCCCTGGAATCGCACGGTGCTGCCGCGCGCAACGCCGTGAGCCCGAGACCAACCACCGGGCACCTCCAGCACGTAGCGCCCGGGCACTCCCACCGAGCGCGACGTGAGCGTGCGCGGCTGGGCGTTCTCGATGATGCCCACGAGCTTCCCCGCCGAGTTGATGAAGAGCATGTCCAGCGGGATGAGCGTGTTGCGCATCCAGAAGCTCTGCACCTCGTCCGCGGGGAAGATGAACAGCATCCCCTGCCCGGCGGGCAGCTCCGGGCGCCACATCAGCCCACGCGTGCGCGCCTCCGGCGTGGCGGCCACCTCCACGTCCACCCGGAGCACTCCGCCCGAGGTGTCCTCGAGCAGCACCCGCGCCCTCGGCAGCGTGGGTCCTACGTAGTCCTTCGCATCCACGTCCATCACCTTCCGACCCCTACCCACGGGCGGGGATGGCCTGTCCCTGGCCTCGGGCGCCTGCCAGGCCGTCAGCAGCAGCACGGCCCACAGCCCGCGCGGCCAGCGCCGGCTCACCCCGGGTGGAGCTGCTTGTTGAGCAGCTTCTCCGTGAGCTGCGTCCCGAGACTGTCCGCCATCAGCCGCTCCACCACACCCTCGAAATCGCCGCGCTGGCGGTCGTCGTTGTAGATGAAGCGGATGCCCATGCCGGGCTCCTCGACGTCCCCCTTGGACCAGACCACCTCGCCGAGCAGCTCGAAGGGGGCCTCGCGCTGGGGCACGGTGAGCTTGAAGAGGAAGCGCGTCCCGATGGGCAGCGGCTTCTTCGTCTTGATGAAGGTGCCACCCTTCGAGATGTTCTTCGTGTAGTCCGCGAAGAACGAGTTGAGCTTCTTGTAGTCCACCTTCAGCTCGATGGGCGCTCGAGCATGTTGGCGGATTTCAGCGCTTGTCTTCTGTTCGGCCATGCTGGGGGGAGTATAGGAGAAGGCCATGCGGCAAGTCCTCTTCCGTGCCACGAACCTCCTCCGGCGCCCCCCGGTCCTGGTTCTCGCCGGGGCCCTGGCGGTGGGCGGCTCGGCCCTCGTCTTCCTCCCCCTCTTCGGGGTGCCCGGCTTCGAGCTGAGCCTCACCCTCTCCATCGCCGTAGGCCTGCTCGGTGGCGGGGTAGGCATCGCCGCGGTGCACCAAGAGCGCCGCCTGCTCGCCGGACAGCCCCCCGAGCAGGCGCCGGAACCCCGCCCAAGCCACCCGGCCCCCATGGTCTGGAGGGCCCTCGCCCCCGCCCTGCTCATCAACCTGGCCGTCCTGGTGCCGCCCTTCTTCGCCGCCACCCTGTACGCCCTGCTCGGCACCCGGTGCGACCCCTTCGCCCTGGTGGGCTTCTACCCCCTGCTCACCCTCCCCTCCGCGGTGCTGTCCGCCGTCGCGGGCGTCTTCTGCGGCTTCGCCACCCGCCGCTGGGGCCGCGCCGTCCTCCTCTACGTGGGGCTCATCCTCCTCTCGGCGGTACCCACCGCCTGGCCCATCGTCTTCGGGCCCCAGGTCTACGCCTTCAACCACTTCCTCGGGCACATGCCGGGCCCCCTCTATGACGAGGCGCTCGCCATCTCCTCCGCCCTCCTCTGGTTCCGGCTGGAGACGCTGCTGCTCGCCCTCGCCGTCCTCGCCCTCACCGTCCTCTCACTGGACGTCGCCGAGGCCCGCCTGCGCCGCCCCCGCCTGCGCGCCGGAGCGCTCGTGCTGCTCGGCCTGGTGCTCGCCCCCGTCATCCTCATCGAGGCGCATGGCACGGAGCTGGGCCTGCGGATGACGGACGAGGCCCTGCTGGCACGGCTCGGCGGGGTGCGCGACACGAAGCACTTCCAGTTCATCTACCCCCGCGGCCTGCCTCGCGAGAAGGTGGAGCGGATGGCGAGAGACATCGAGTTCCGCCACGCCCAGCTCGCGCGCTTCCTGGGCGCCGCCCCCGAGGGCCGCATCCGCGTCTGGCTGTACCGCTCGGACGAGGAGAAGCAGGCCCTGGTGGGCGCCGGCCGCACCCAGTTCGCCAAGCCCTGGCGCCTGGAGCTTCACATCAACGGGCGCGACTTCCCCCACTCCGTCCTCAAGCACGAGCTGGCGCACGTGATGGCGGCCCCCGCGGGCAGCGCGCCCTTCCGCGTCACCACCCGGCTGGGCGTCTGGCCGCTGATGGGCGTCATCGAGGGCCTGGCGGTGGGCGCGGACAACCCCGTCCAGGGAGACCTCACCCTGCACCAGTGGGCCGCGGGCATGCGCCGGCAGAAGCTGGCCCCGGACATTCGCAAGCTGGTGGGCCCCGAGGGCTTCTACCAATCCGCCCCCGCACGCGCGTACACCCTGGTGGGCTCATTCCTGCGCCACCTGGCCGATACCTACGGCCCGGACAAGCTGCGCGCCCTCTACGCTCACGCCGACTTCCAGGCCGCCTACGGCCGCCCCCTGGACGCGCTCGCCACCGAGTGGGAGACGTACCTGGACTCGCTGCCCCTGGACGAGGCCACGGTGAGCCGCGCCTTCCAGCGCTTCCGCACCGGCAGCCTCTTCTCCCGCGCCTGCGCCCGCGAGGTGGCCCTCCTCCAGGAGGAGGCCCGGGACTACCTCGCGAGCGATCCCCAGCAGGCCCTCGAGCTCTACCAACGCGCCGCCCGCCTCCAGCCCCAGGAGCCTTCCTTCCAGCTCGGCCAGGCCGCCGCGCTCGACAGGATGGACCGACCGGACGAGGCCACCCAGGCGCTGGGCGCGCTCGCCGAGCAGGTGAAGGGCCAGCCCTCCCTGGAGGCGGAGGTGGCCCTGGCCCAGGCGGACACGGCGTCCAAGCGGGGCAGCAAGGAGCAGGCCCGGACCTTCCTGGAGCGGGTGCTCGCGCTCGCTCCCAGCCCGGAGGTGACACGCACCGCCCAGGTGAAGCTCGCCGCGCTCGAGTCCGAGACCCGCGCCGGCCCCATCCAGGCCTACTTCCGGGAGACCCAGGAGGAGCTGCGCCTGTTGAAGCTCGCCAGCGCCCTGGAGAGCACCCCCAAGGACCCCTACCTCCACTACCTGCTCGGCCGACGCCTGCTCCAGGTGGACGCCCCCACCGAGGCGCTGCCCCACCTCACCCGGGCCCTGGAGGGCGAGCTGCCCGAGGCCCTCCGCCGCGAGGCCCTCCGCCTGAAGGTGCAGGCCGCCTACCTGGCCGGGGACTGCGGCACGGTGCGGCACGAGGTGGGTGCCCTGCCCGACTACGGCCCCGCCTTCCGCGCTGTCACCTCCGAGTGGGCCGAGCGGTGTGACTTCGAGGACCGACACTTCGGGGGCCCCCTGGTGCCCCGCGACGCTTTCCGATAGACGCGCCAGCCACCCGCTGAATCCCTCGCTCCCGGCACGGGGAATGCATTTCCCCGTGCGCGGTTGCCCCTCACGGAGACTCCACGACCATGAACGTCCGTCCGTTGCTTGTCTGTGCCCTCCTGGTGCTCGCGGCCTGCGGCCCCCGCAACATTCCGGGCACGCAGATTCCCGACACCAATGACTCCCGCGCCATCCTCAACGTGATGGAGCGCTACCGCGCGGCGCTCGAGGCGCGCGACGCGAAGGCCCTCCAGGGGCTCGTCTCCAAGTCCTTCCGGGACAACGCCGGCACCGAGGACCCTTCGGACGATTTCACCTATGACAACCTGTCTGAGACGCTCCCCGCCCTCTTCTCTCGGATTGAATCCGCCAAGGTGGAGATGGACATCCGCAAGGTGGAGGTGAGGACCAACGGCGTGGCCACCGTCATCTACTACTGGAACGCCACCTGGCGGGCGCCGTCGCTGCTGGACAAGCCCCAGCGCGACTCCGAGCTGGAGCAGATGGTCCTCCAGAAGGAAGAGGGGCAGTGGCGCATCGTCTCCGGCTTCTGAGCCGGTAGGCCCGAGCGCTCACACCCCGGTGAGCGCTCGCAGGCCCTCGGGCCCCATGTGCGCGAGGGCCCGAGAGCGGGCCAGGTAGGTGCGGAAGTCCTTGGGTGCCAATTTGTCAGGCGGCAGCCCGGACAGGTGGAAGTCGCGGATGCGGCTGGCGGTGTAACGCACCGCACCGAAGAGCGCGTGGCCGAAGAGGCTCTCGCGCTCCACCGGCACCAGCGAGCGCTCCACCTGGTAGCCGCGCAGCAGCGCCCGGCACAGCTCCGGCCGGTAGGCGCCGTTGTCGAAGCACCACGCGTTGAGGGTGATGGCCACGTCCAGCGCGTAGAAGTCCCGGCACGCCATCTCGAAGTCGAAGAAGGCGCTCACCCGGTCCCCCAGCCACTTCACGTTGTCCATGAAGAGGTCCGCGTGGATGATGCCGCGCGGCTCCAGGCCTCCGCGCGCTGACTCGGCCCGCGCCAGGTAGCCCTGCAGCTCTCCGGCGATGGAGGACAGCTCCGCGTCCGGGTGCCGCCCCAGCTCCTCCAGCCAGCCGCCCACCACCTCCGGGCCGTAGGGGTTGGGGCGCGAGCCGCTGAAGGACAGCGTGACACGGTGCAGCTTGCCCAGCTCCAGGCCCAGTGACTCCAGGTGCTCGGGGGTGAGCTGCGCGCGGGTGAGCTCCTCGCCTGCCAGCCACGCGAAGACACTCACCCGTCCCCCCTCCAGCTCCAGGAAGGGCGCGCCCTCGCGCGTGGAGACGAGCCGAGGCGCGGGGCAGTGGGACTCGTTGAGCAGCGAGAGCAGCTCCGCCTCGAAGCGCAGCACCTCCGCCGAGCGCACGGTGGTGTGCCGGACGAAGAAGCGGCCCGAGGCCGTCACCAGCCGGTAGTTGGAGTTGATGGAGCCCTGGGGGATGCCGATGAACTCGCGGACCGGCCCCAGGCCGTAGGCCTCCGCCAACAGGTTGAACGCCGCCGCGTCCAGCAGGGTGTAGAGCGCCATGGATGATGTCCTCTCCGCGGCACACGCGCCGCCCCGGGTGGCCCCCCGCGTTGACGCTCCGGGGTGCCGTGCCTATCTACGGCCGACCCCATCGTCTCATTCATAAACGTCTGAAACCATTCAAATTTCAGTTCCGGAGGCAGCCTCCATGGCCGCGACGAATGGAAGCAACGGCGGACCGAGGGACGGGCGGAGGAGGGAGAGCCTGCCCAGCGCGCTGGTGCAGATAGGCGCGGTGGCGGTGCTGCTGGCGGGCGCGGTGACGTACGTGGTGCACCGGGGACAGGTGCGCCAGCAGGTGGACGCGCGGATGAAGGCGGCGCGGCTCCAGGCCCAGCGCGACAACCCGGCGGACCTGCGCAAGGCACTGACAGAGCTGGACGCCCTCTTCCAGTTGGATGCGGACGCGAGGGATGCCCGGGCGCTGGCGGCGGACGTCAACATGCGGCTGTGGCTGGAACACCGCCAACCGGAGGCCGAGGCGAAGGCCCGCGAGCACCTGGCACGCGCCGAGGCGTTGGACTCGCGCTCGGGCGAGCGCTACGGCACCCGGGCGATGGTGCTGCTGGCCGAGGGCAAGGCCGCGGAGGCGGAGAAGTACCTGGAGGACTTGAAGACACAGGGCGCCAAGAGCCCCAAGCTGGCGCTGGCCGAAGCCCAGGCGCTGCTGGCGCGCGGAAGGCTGTCGGATGCGCGGCAAGCCTTCGCCCGGGCCAGCGAGGCGGCCTGGCGCGAGCCGCGCTACACGGTGGCCCATGGAGAGGCCCTGCTCGACGAGGGCATGTACGGCCAGGCCGCCGAGGCGCTGAAGAAGGCCACGGCCGCCAACGCGGACCACCTGCGCGCGCGCCTCTCGCTGGCGCTCGCCCGGCTGTACCAGGGGACGGGGCGGGAGGAGGCCACCAAGACGGTGTCAGACGTGCTGGCGCGCGAGGCCGAGCTCACCCCAGCGCTCAAGGCCCGTGCCCACGCGGTGCGAGCCGCGCTGGCGCTGACGGAAGGCACTGCGGACGAGGCCCTGAAGGAGGCCGGAGAGGCGCTCGCCGCGTCCCCGGAGGAGCACCATGCCCTCTTCATCCGCGCACGGGCGCTGGCGCAGAAGAAGGACGCGAGCGCACGCACGGCCTTCCAAGAGGCGGTGACGAAGCGGCGCACGGCCACCCTGCTCTACCTGGATGGCGCGCGGGCGCTGCAGCAGGCGGGGGATGGCGAGGGTGCCCTGGCGCTGCTGGATGCCTACGAGGCCGTCTTCCGCGACGTGCAGGTGCCGGCCCCCGAGGGAAAGACGGTGGGCGCCCTGGAGCGGGACGACCGGTACTGGCTGGCACGGGGCCAGGTGATGGAGGCGCTGGCGCGCTCGGAGGACGCGATGGCGGCGTACGACCGAGCCCTCGCGGTAAAGGGCGTAGGCATGGCGCGCGCGCAGTACGCCAAGGCGGCGCTGTTGCTGGTCCGCAAGGACTATGACGCCGCCCAGCCGCTGCTCACGGAGGTGGCCCCAGAGAACGGCATGGGCGCCATGCCCGAGGCCTATAAGGCCATGGGGGAGCTGCTCTTCGCCAAGGGCGAGTTCGCCAAGGGCTGCCAGTACTACTTCTTCGGGCTGAGCCGCGCCCAGCTGAATGGGACGCCCGTCGACATGCTCAAGGTCAAGGCCACCGACGTGGAGAAGCGCCTGGTGACCGAGGGCCAGCCCGCCATGGCCAAGGCCTGGAAGACCGAGGCGGAGGCGCTGCTGCAACAGTAGGAGGACCTGGCTCATCCGCGCAATCCCTCACCCCAGCCCTCTCCCAGAGGGAGAGGGAGCTGACACGGGCTCAACCTGGGGTTCGTGGCACCCTCACCCCGACCCTCTCCCGGAGGGCGAGGGAGAGGGGGACGGTCAGAAGAGCTCGGTGGGGCTCAGGGAGCGGTGTTTCGCCTGCACGATGCGCCACTCACCGTCGTCCTGCTTCTCGAACGTGCCTTCAATTAGGTACGCGCTCAGCACGCTGTCCTGCGCCAGCGTCTCGAGCTCATCCGTCTGCGAGCGGCCGAAGATGAGCTTCATCTGCACGTCACCCCGGCTGGGGTTCACCTCGGTGACGTTCAGGTCCTTCACGAAGATGCGGACCCAGTTGCCCCGGAGCACCTGGCCCAGCAGCACGCCCTTCACCTGACGCTTGTCCCACCCCTCGCCCGTCTGGAAGTTCTCGGCCACGCCCTCCATCAGCTCGGCCATGTCCTTGCGCTCGGCGGCGTCCGTCATCTGCACCACCTTGCGCGTGATGGCCTCCTTCACCCCGGGCTCCTCCCGAGGCCAGAAGACCAGCACCGCGCCCGCGGCCAGCAGCGCCAGTGCCGCCCCCACCACCTGGCCTCTCGACAAGGTCATCATTCGCCGCGCTCCCGAGCCCTCAGGCCGCTCCCGTTCCGTCGCTCTCCGTCAGCAGCTCGTCCGCGTCGATGATCTCCGCGGGCCGCAGCGCCTCGCCAATCTGCTTCAGCCGGCGATCCGAGAGCTGCTCCAGGTACTTCTTGATGTGCGGATACGTCTTCACCAGCTCGTGGAAGGCCGCGCGCTCCAGGAAGGACGTCGCCGTCTTGCGCCCCGCCACCACCGTGGCCGTCGCGCGCAGGCCCGTGAGCAGGGAGATCTCCCCCGCCACCTCGCCCTCGCGCAGCATGCCCAGGCGCACGGTGCCACCGGCCGGGTCCTCCTTCTGCACCACCAGCTCGCCCGCCAGCACCAGGAAGAGGCCCGGCGAGTGCTCGCCCTCCACCAGCACCTTCTCCCCCGGCTGCAGGGCGCGGAAGGTGAAGCGCTGCAGGAGCGCGGCGCGCTCGGACTCGGACATGGGCTGGAACAGCGGCGAGGTCGCCATCAGGTTCCGCTCCATGCGCTTCTGCGCGAAGGTGGCCAGCACCTGCGGCATGGAAGGGAAGCTCTTGGCCACCGCGTTCAGGTGCTCGCGGCGAATCTCGAACACCTCGATGTCCGACACCGCGGTCACGGTGGCCGTGGTCGGCGCGCCCGTGAGCAACGACAGCTCTCCGAAGATGGAGCCACCTCCAAGGAAGCCCAGCGTCCGCTCCTCGCCCTCCGACTTCCGCGTCACCTCGGCCTTGCCGGCGACGATGACGTGCAGCCGGTCCGTGGCCGCGCCCTCGGTGCTCACCACCTCCTCGGGACGGATGGAGCGGTAGCCCATGCGGCTCACCAGGTCGATGAACGCGTCACGCTCCAGGTCCGCGAAGAGCGGCAGGGGCGGCCGGTCGTTCGGGTTGGCCGTGCCGCCAGGATCCGGCGCGGCGAGCACCTCGATGGCCCGGTCGCTCAGCTCCTCGCCGGACAACCCCATCAGGTCCGTGTCCACCTTGCCGTCATAGAGCGTCTCCGGCGGCAGCGGCGGGGGCACCGAGGCACGTCCGGCCACGTTGCGCGCCGCGCGCGCGTGCAGCCGCACCAGCGTGTCCCTCAGCCGCCGCTCCTGGGGTGCCAGCTCCAAGCCCAGCTTGCACGCGGCCATCGCGGACAGCAGGTAGTCGCGCCGCAGCAGCCCCTCGGCACAAGCGTGGTAGGCGGTGACTGCCCGCTCACGCTCTCCCAGCTCCGACAGACACCGCGCCGCCAGCATCCGCGAGCGATGATCCGCCGGTAGCCGGCGCACCGCCTCCGCAAAAACCGCGAGCGCCCGCTCGAACTGGCGGTCCTCCAGCAGGTCCATCCCCAGTTCACGCAATGACGACTCGTTCATCCCTGTCCTCCACAAACCATGAGTGCCGACCCTACCCCACTCATGGCTGTTCAAGTGCCAGGAGTTGTGCCTCTGCCTTCGTCTTCAGCTCGGAGCCCTCTGCCGCGAGCTGGAAGACCAGCCGGAACCTCTCCGCGGCCTCCTCGGGCTCCCGGTCCCGCATGATGTAGGCCTGCTTGTACAGGTCATTCAGCCGGCCCTGGATGGCCTCCAGACCCTCCTGGGCTCTGGTGTCATCCGGGCGCAGGCGCAGGGCGTCGTTGAAGAAGCCGTTGGCAGCGGCCAGGTCCTTGCGAGCCAGGGCCGCCTTGCCTGCGACAACAGCGGAGGCCGCGAGCTGGCCGTTGAGCGTCTCCCCAACGGGCCCATTGAAGCCAATCTGCCGGTACAGCTCCGCCGCCGAGCGCAGCGGGCGCGCCGCGGACTCCAGCGCGTTGGCCTGCACCTTGCGCTGCGCATCCTGGTAGACGCGCGCGAACTGGGGCAGGAGCTTCTTGAGCTGCTTCGCCCGATCGCGGATCTCCTTGTCATCCGAGTTCGCGTCAATGACCCGGTCGCACTCAAGCGCCGCGCGCGAGTAGTCCCCCGCGTTGAAGCGCGTCTCCACCGCGGAGAAGGCCGTAGCGATGAACGCCGCGCGCTGCTCCTTGGCACGGCGGGCCGCGGCAGCCCTCGCGGCTCGATCCTGGGAGGCCGCGTCCGCATCCTCCTGTTCGAGCTGCGCCTTCAGCTCATCCACCTGACTCTGGTAGAGCGGCTGGCGCTCGAGGGGGAGCTGGCGGATGAGCGTGCGGGCCCCTTCCACGTCGCGGGCTTCCAGCGCCATCTCCACCTGCTTCACCAGCCAGGCGACCTCCGCCGAGGCCAGCTCGGTGTCGAGCTTCTCCCGCATCTCCTCCGTCTTCACGACGCCGTGCGGCGTCTTGGCGAGCAGCTCGCGCGCCTCCTCGAGCTTGCTCTCGGCGGCCAGCAGGCGCACCTGCTCGAAAGCCTGCACGATGGATAGCTCCTTGCGCGCCGTCTCCAGGAAGCCGTCGGTGGGCAGCTCCGGGAAGAGGGACTCGGCCTCCTCGGCCAGCTTCACCGCCTCCGCATAGTCGCCGTTCTTGAAGGAGGTGCGCGCCCCGTCCATCGTTTTCCGGGCCAGCGCCTCCTTCGGGTTGGAAGGTGGAGGGGGCGGCGGGCCCCGCTTGATGAAGAGCACGCCGCCGCCGATGAGGGCGATCAGCAACACCAGCGCGGCCGCCGCCAGGAGCCCCACGTTGGTGCGAGGAGGTGGGGCGCGGCGCGGCGGGATGTCCTTGATGGCGCGCACCTGCGTCTTCCTGTCCGCCTCGGGGTCGGGCCCACCCTCGCTACCGCCAGCCTTGTCCTCGGTGTCCGCGGCAGCGGCCTCGGCGGCCTTTTTCTTGGCGGCCTCCCCCTTCTCCTTGGCCTTGCGCTCGGCCTCCTCCTTCTCCTTGCGCTCCGCCTCCTCGGTCGCGAGGCGCATCTGCTTGATGCGCTCCTGCTCGTCGACGAAGCGCAGCCTCGTGCGGCCGATGGCGATGACGTCGTCGTGCTTGAGCTTGCACTCGTCCACGCGCTCGTCGTTCACCCGGGTGCCGTTGCCGCTGACCAGGTCGCGCAGCATCACCCCGCTCTCGCCGCCGTACACCAGCTCCACGTGGCGGCGCGACACGGACTGGTCCAGGAGCATCAGGTCGCAGTCCTGGCCCCGTCCGATGACCATGCGGACACTCTTGAAGCGCTTCTTCCGGCCCTGGTCCGGGCCCTCGATGATCTCCAGCGTCAGAGGAGGACCGGCGCGCGTGGCGTCCGGGTTCTCGTCATCATCCTCCATGCCGCCGGGCGTCGGCGTGCCCTCGTCGTCGTACCCCTGGTCGCCGGTGTCATCGTTGGGCGGGTAGGCCTCATCCTCGGCGGCCCCAAACTCCTCCTCTCGAGGAGCATTGCGGCGCACCGCGCTGGCGGACTTGATGCGGGTACTGTCCTCCGGAGCCGGCATTGGCTCTGAGGACGAGGGCTGGCGGGAGGAACGGCGATTGGGGGGGGCCATGCGGTCCGGCATCTTAGAGCGCCCGTCCAGCGCGCCCAACCCCGCTTGAACACAAGACCTTTTCCGGGCGCGAAGCAGACCGCTTCCAGCCGGGGCGGCTCACTTGTCATCATGACAAGTGTAGACATTTGAATATGTAGGATAAAATCAACTACACTTGTCATGATGACAAGTGAGGGGGGTGAAGACCCTCCCATCACCGGGCCCCGCGGCAGGCCCCTGCGACCCGTTCCCTCAACCTTCGAGGGGCTCGGTCACGACCTCGATGGTGCTCGAGGTCATGAGCTTGTGAATGGGGCATTGAGCGACAGCGTTGTAGAGCCGCTGCTTGTCCTCCTGAGACAGCTCGCCGTGGAACGCGAGCTTCACCCGGAGCGCGTAGGTGCCCTGCCGCTCCCGCGAGTCGTCGCGCTCGACATGGGTCTCCACGCGCTCCAGGGCAATCCCGTGCCGCTTCGCATACCAGGTAGCCGTCAGCGCCTTGCAGGCGGCCAACGAGGCGTCGAAGTAGTCGTGGGGCCCCGGAGCGGAGTCCTGGCCACCCTGGGCGGTGGAGACGTCGGCGTGGAAGGTATGGGCGCCAGCGCGAACGACCTGACGGAACGCACCGCGCTGCTCGGTCTGAGAATCGATGCTCATGAGGCCTCCTGGGATGGGGTCCGTACGGCCCCGTGAAGACAGGGGGGCGCCCTCGTCAGCGCCCCCGGTCTCTACTTGATGCTCAGGCCGCCTTCTCGGTGCTCTGGGCCTTGACCGCCTGGACCTCGAGGGCGATCTCCACCTTCTCGCCGACGAGGACGCCACCCGCCTCGAGCGCCTGGTTCCACTGCAGACCAAAGTCCCGGCGGTCGATGGTGGTCTTCGCCTCGAAGGCCGCCTTGATGTTGCCCCAGGGGTCCTTGCCGATACCGAGCTGCTCGGCCTCGAGCACGACCTCGCGGGTGACGTCACGGATGGTCAGGTTCCCGGTGACCCGGAGGCCGCCGCCCGAGGACTTCTCCACCTTCGTGCTCTGGAAGGAGAGGGCGGGGAACTTCGCCACATCGAAGAAGTCCGGCGAGCGGAGATGGTCGTCGCGCTGCTGAACGCCAGTGTCGATGCTCGCCGTGTCGATCTGCACGGAGACAGACGAGCCGGTGGGGTCCTGCTCGTCCAGCGACACGGCGCCGCTGAACTTCCGGAAGCTGCCACGCACCTTGGAGATCACCATGTGGCGGACGGTGAAGTGGATGCCAGAGTGGGTCAGGTCGATGTTCCAGGTTCCGCGAGCCATGTTCGTCTTCCTTGTCGGTGAGGTGTTGTTGACGAGGAGGAAGGTAGCGGTGGACAGCGACCCTGATTAGATGGGGCGGATTGGAAGAACTGTTCCACCCCTGGAACAAACGCAGGACTGAGAATCGACATGGACCTCAACGAGCTCCTCGTCTTCGCCAAGGTAGTGCAGGCCGGCAGCTTCACGGCGGCGGCGCGCGGGCTACAGATGCCCAAGTCCACCGTCAGCCGGAAGGTGTCCGAACTCGAGGAGCGAGTAGGCGCGCAGCTCCTGCAGCGCACGACACGCAAGCTGCGCCTCACGGAAGTGGGGCAGGCCTACTACGAGCACTGCGCTCGCATCGTGGCGGAGGCAGAGGAGGCCGAGCTGGCCGTCACGCGCATGCAGGCCGCGCCTCACGGCTTGCTCCGCGTGACGGCACCGCTCACCTTCAGCTTCCTCGGGCCCATCGTCGCGGAGTTCCTCAAGCGCTACCCCGAGGTGCAGCTCGAGCTGGTGTGTACGGACCGCTCGGTGGACCTGATGGAGGAGGGCTTCGACCTAGCCGTGCGCGCCGGACGGCTGGTCGACTCCTCGCTCATCGCCCGGCGGCTCGGGAACATCGAGCGCATCGTCGTGGCGGCCCCGAGCTGCCTCCAGGAGCGGGGGGTACCCAAGACCCCGAAGGACCTCGAGAAGCACGACTGCCTGGTCTTTGGTGCGGGGCTGAAGGCGAACGTCTGGACCCTGCACTCCGGGAACAAGTCGGTCGACGTCTCAGTCCGCGCACGCGTCGTGGTGAACGAGCCCGACATGTTGCACGCGCTGACGCTGGCGGGGTCCGGGGTCGCGCTCCTGCCCACCCTCCACTATTCCGAGGACCTCACGACCGGACGCCTGCGCCGCATCCTGCCGGACTGGAACTCGTCTGGCGCCCCGGTTCACGCGGTCTACCCGAGCACCCGGCACCACTCACCCAAGGTGATGGCCTTCGTGGACTTCCTGCGTGAGCACTGGCCCGACAACCCCTCGGGGAAGCCTTCCCCGTAGGTCCATTCTCCCACCCATGGAACGGTCTTTCCCATCATTGGCGGCTAACGTGGGACAGAGCACGGCCCCATGATTCCCACTACGCTGGCATCGAGCCCGACAACATGAGGCGGAGCGGCCCCGCCGGAAGGAGCACCACATGAGCTGGGATGAAACGAGGGAGACGCTGCAGCACCCCGCGCTGGAGACGCTCATCGTCACCCGCACGAGGGATCTCGGCGACGGGTTCGAGGTGCGGCGGGCGCTGCCCTCGGCCCGGCGGCGGATGGTGGGGCCCTTCATCTTCCTCGATCAGATGGGGCCCGCGGTGTTCCGCTCGGGTCATGGGCTGGACGTGCGGCCGCATCCGCACATCGGCCTGTCCACCGTCACGTACCTCTTCGACGGGGAAGTCCTCCACCGCGACAGCCTCGGGACGGTGCAGACCATCCGGCCCGGCCAGGTGAACTGGATGACGGCAGGACGCGGCATCGTGCACTCCGAGCGCACGGGCCCCGAGGTTCGGGCGGCAGGCAGCCGGCTCTTCGGCATGCAGGCCTGGGTGGCGCTCCCGAAGCAGCACGAGGAGACCGGGCCCGCCTTCATCCACCATGCCTCCGACACCATGCCCTTCATCGAGGGCGAGGGCGTGCGGCTGCACCTCATCGCGGGAGCACTGTACGGGAAGCGCTCGCCCGTCCAGACGCACTCGGACATGTTCTACGCGGACGCGGCGCTGGAGGATGGCGCGGGTCTCGTGCTCCCGGCCGAGCACGAGGAGCGCGGGCTCTACCTCGCTGAAGGCTCGGTGGAGATCGACGGCGTTGAGTTTGGCGCGGGCGAGCTCCTCGTCTTCCGTCCGGGAAGCGAGATCGACCTCCGGGCCACCACGCCGGCGCGAATGATGCTCCTCGGTGGCGAGCCGATGGACGGTCCGCGTTACATCTTCTGGAACTTCGTCTCGAGCTCGAAGGAGCGGCTGGAGCAGGCGAAGGCGGACTGGAAGGCCGGCCGCTTCGCCCCGGTACCGCAGGAGACGGAGTTCATCCCGCTGCCCGAGGAGCCTGCGCCCGTGCGCAACCCGTAGGCGGGTGCGCGCACTCGGGACGCAATCGTCACCACATCCTCAAGTGGACGCCACATGGCCCCCCCACCATGTGCGCCGCCCCGTATCGCGGGCACTTCCACCTCCAAGAGGATGTTCCAAATGGCACGTCGAATTCTGGGCCTCGCCACCAGTGCCCTGCTCGTGAGCGGCGCACTGGCCGGTTGTGAGAGCCCGCAGCAGGGCCCCAAGGGTGACACCGGACAGCCAGGTGCACAGGGCCCGCAGGGTCCCAAGGGAGACACCGGCGCTCCGGGTGCGGATGGCGCTCCCGGCGCGGAGGGTGCTCCGGGGGCCCCGGGTGAGGAGGGTGCTCCGGGCGAGAGCTTCCGCTGGCTGTCCTTCGCGGACGTTGGCTTCCCCGTCACCAACGCCGACAAGCACGCGGTGCGCGCGGCCGGCAAGGTGAACCTCAATGGCCAGGAGCGGAACCTCGGCTTCACCACGCTCCTGCGCAGCGGGCAGGAGCGCACGGGTCACAGCTGCGATTTGAGCAGCGACACGAACGCCGCCACCTGCTTTGGCACCATCCCGACAGCCAACGGGACGCCGATGAAGGACGACAGTGGCGTCATCGAGGTCGCCAGCTCGCAGGACTTCGCGTCCCTGCTCCCGGTGGGCGGCAACGTCTTCATGGTGAGCCAGTTCGAGTCGCCCGTCTCGTCGCTGTTCGTCACCCGCATCACCCAGGAGGCGGGCAATGGCGTGGTGTCCGCCGCGTCGACGCGCGCCGTTGACCTGTCCCCCGTGGATGGCCTGTGGACCACGTGCGCTGGCTCGACCACGCCGTGGAACACCTACCTGTCCTCCGAGGAGTATCCGGCCGATGCCCGCGCCTTCTTCTCGCTGACGGACTGGCCGGCCTCGAGCAGCGGCGACTACCGCAACTTCAAGGCCTTCGCGAAGTACTGGGGCATCAACGCCGCGGACGGCCTGGACAGCGCCGAGTGGACGACCTTCACCCAGAAGTTCACGCCGTACTTCCACGGCTTCGCCACCGAGGTCACCCTCGACGCGAGCGGCAACCCCACCCTGGCCAAGCACTACGCCATGGGCCGGCACTCCATGGAGCTGGCGTACGTGCTGCCCGACCGCAAGACCGTGCTGCTCACCAGCGACGGCAGCGGCGAGCCGCTCTCCATGTTCGTCTCGGACACCGCGGGTGACCTGAGCGCGGGCACCCTGTACGCGATGCGCGTCTACCAGACGAGCCCCCGTGGTACCCAGCTCATCTCGGGCGACCTCGAGTGGATCAACCTCGGCCACGCCACCAACGCGGAGGTCCGCGCCCTGCTGCACCCAGCGGCTGGCACGGCCCGCATCGCCTTTGCCGATCTCTTCGATGTCGCCGACAAGGACGCCACCACCGGCAACTGCCCGACCGGCTTCACCCTCACGCTGGGTGAGTGCCTCCAAGTGAAGACGGGCATGGAGAAGGCCGCCTCCCGTCTGGAGACCCGCCGCTACGCCGCGTACCTGGGCGCCTCGGTGGAGATGAACAAGGAGGAAGGCATCACGTTCGATCCGGACACGAACCGCATCTACCTGGCCATCAGCGACGTGACGGGCCCGATGACCAACACGGGCGCCGATGATGGCACCCACCTGCAGGGCTCGGTGAACCGCTGCGGCGCGGTGTTCGCGATGGACGTGGGCCCGTGGACCACCGCGAGTGGTGCCACCGTTACCCAGTACGCGCCGCTGAACATCTACCCGCTGGTGCACGGCGTGACGACCAGCTACCCGGCCGGCAGCCCGTTCGCGGGCAACACGTGCAGCGTCAACGGACTGGCCAGCCCGGACAACGTCACCTACCTGCCGAAGTACAACACGCTGATCATCGGCGAGGACACCTCCTCGCATCAGAACGACGCCATCTGGGCGTTCAACACCCTTACCGGCAAGCTCACCCGTATCCTGACCACTCCATATGGCGCGGAGACCACCTCTCCGTACTGGGTGCCGGACGTGAACGGATTCGGCTACCTGATGGCCGCCGTGCAACACCCCTATGGTGAGTCCGACACGGGCAAGGTCAACGAGACCGGCGCGACCGGCACCGCGAGCTACATCGGCGTCTTCGGGCCCTTCCCGTCTCTGAAGAAGTAGGCCAGCCCGAGTCTCGAAGAAGTCACCTGGGAGTAACACCCCTGGCGCCGTGAGCGGGTATGGGAGGCCACCCCTTCACGGCGTCGTTCTTTCTTGGAGTCCCCGGACATGGTGTCGCGCATCTGTGCCCTGCTGCTCTCGGGTGTCCTGTTGACCGCGTGCTCGTGCCAGAAGTCCGAGCCTGGAACTCGGCGTGAGGAGCAGCCCCGAGTCACGGCCACCGCGCAGCGAGACGCGCTGTCCCATCCAACGCCCTACATTCCGCCTCAGTGCTACACGAAGACGACGGCGGAGGGCGGCCGGGTGCATAACCCCTGCTTCGCCTGCCACCAGCGCTCCGTCACGCCCAACTACCTCGAGGACGCGGACGTGCAGCAGACGTACGCGTTCCCCGGCCCCGCGATGCGCAACCCCTGGACGAACCTCTTCGTGGATCGCCGGCAGGCGGTGGCGGCGATGCCAGACGAAGAGCTCCTCGCCTACGTGCGCCAGAGCAACTACTTCGCCGAGGACGGCTCACTGAAGCTGGCCAAGGCGCTCGAGAAGGTGCCGGCGCAGTGGGATGCCAATGGCAACGGGACGTGGGACGGGTGGACACCGGACATCCAGTTCCGGTTCGACGAGCACGGCTTCGATCGTCTCGCGGACGGGGGCTACACGGGCTGGCGAGCCTTCGGGTACTACCCCTTCCCTGGCACCTTCTGGCCCACCAACGGCTCCTTCGGGGACGTGCTCATCCGTCTGCCCGAGGCCTTCCGCCAGGACGCCGCGGGCCGGTTCGACCTGGCCACCTATGAGCTCAACCTCGCCATCACGGAGGCGATGATCGCGCGGCGCGACGTGGAGATTGCTCCTACGGACGAAAAGAAGCTGGGCGTGGACCTGGATGGAGACGGAAGGCTGGGGAAGGCCCGCCAGGTGAAATACGTGTGGATTCCCGGCAAGGGGACGATGCTGAGCTGGGTAGGCGCGGCCCAGACGCTCCAGCGGGCTGGACAGGTGCACCTCGCGGCTGGGCTCTTCCCGGAGGGGACGGAGTTCGCCCACGGCGTGTACTACCTGGACGTGGTGGACGGAAAACCCACGCTGGCCCGGCGCATGAAGGAGCTGCGTTACATGCTCAAGCGTGGCTGGATGACCTATGGCGACCACGAGCGCGCCGCGGCGGAGGAAGCGCTGGAAGCAATCAAGAAGCCCGACGACACGCGGGCCGCCAAGGGCAACATCGAGCTGGGGGTGGGCAACCGCGCCGGGTGGACGCTGCAGGGCTTCATCGAGGATGCGCGTGGCGAGCTGCGTCCGCAGACACACGAGGAGAACACCTTCTGCATGGGGTGCCACTCGGGAGTGGGGGCCACCGATGACAGCGTCTTCTCCTTTGGCCGCAAGCTGCCCGGCTCCGAATTCCAGGCGGGCTGGTTCCACTGGTCCCAGCGAGACCTGAAGGGCCTGCGCGAGCCGCGCCGCGCGGACGGACGCTACGAGTACACGTACTACCTGGAGCAGAACGGCGCGGGCGACGAGTTGCGCGCGAACACGGAGGTGCTCTCGCGCTTCTTCACCGCGGACGGCAAGCCGCGGCCCGAGGCACTCGAGGCGCTGCACTCGGACATTTCCATGCTGCTACTGCCGAGCCCCGAGCGCGCGCTACGAATGAACAAGGCCTACCGGCTCATCGTCCGCGAGCAGAGCTTCATCCGCGGGCGGGATGCCACGGTGGAGCCGGCGATGAACGTGCACCGAGACCTATCCGCGTCAGACGTAGAGCTCGCCACGGGCATCACCGAGCCCGCGACCGGACCGCGCACGGGCAACGTCACCGTCTACCCTGGGCTTCCCGAGAAGAACGCCGGGCTCGAGCGCAAAGCGGCCGAGGCAAAACTCACGGACAGCCAGGTCACCGCCAGGCAGCACTGACGACCAGAGGGCGCAGCCTTGCTCCTCTCTCGGACCTTGAGAAGGTGAACATCTCCGAGAACCCACCTCGGAGCGATATGCGCGTGAGCGCGGGACGTTCGCCTGGAAGCCAACGGGCCATCCCCGATGCGACACAATGCCGCACGAGTGAGCGGATCCACCCCTGCTATGGCTGGCCTCACCTGCTCCGCTGGCCGCGCCCAGCACATTCCGAGGTGGAAGATGAAGGTCCTGAAGAGGCCGCTCCCGGCTCTGCTCCTGCTGTCCGTGCTCCCCCTGCTCCAGGCCTGTGGCGGAGACGGTTCCTCCGAGAAGAAGTTCTCCGTGCGGTTCAGCCCGCAGGTGGGCGACCAGTCCGTACGCTGCAACGCCAGCTACCCCAACATCGGCAAGTCGGGCACCACCATCGAGTTGCTCGAGTTCAAGATGTACGTGCGGGACGTCACGCTCGTGCGCGCCAATGGCGAGAAGCACGCGCTCAAGCTGGACCAGGATGGTACGTGGCAGCGGGATTCCATCGCGCTGCTCGACTTCGAGGACGGCACCGGCACCTGCGACACCGGCAGCCCCGAGACGCGCCCGGAGGTGGTGGGCCGGGCACCGGACTTCAATGACTACACGGGCCTCGAGTTCAAGGTGGGGCTCCCCGAGGAGATGAACCACCTGGACGGCGCCACCGCTCCGGCGCCGCTCAACGCCCCGGGCATGTGGTGGAGCTGGAAGGGCGGCTACAAGTTCGTGCGCCTGGAGGTGCGCAGCACGAAGAACCCCACCTGGTTCTTCCACCTGGGCGCGTCCGGCTGCACCGGCAGCACGGCGGAGGGCTACACCTGCGCCTCCACCAACCAGTCGGCAGTGGCTCTGAGCGACTTCAACCCCGAGGACAACCAGGTGGTGCTCGACCTGGCGGCCCTCTACTCCGGCTCGGACCTCGACCACGTCGTGGACTACAAGACGGACAACATCGCTGGCTGCATGTCGAGCCTCTCCGACCCCGAGTGCGCCGCGCTCTTCTCCCAGGTGGGACTGGCGGCGGACGGCTCGCCGCAGGCCGTGCCCGCCTCGTTCATCCGCGTCCGCTGAGTCACGACGAGACACGCCCATGCACTCCCGACTCCGCACCCTCGCCAGGGCTCTGCCCCTCGTCTCGCTCGTGGCCCTGGCTCCCGCCTGTGACCCTGGAGATGAGCCGCCTCCCACGCCGCCCGCGCCCGTGGATCGCCCGGCGTCTCTCGATGTCCCGATGAAGAGCCAGCGGGGCGGCACCAGCCACCGGGCCGGCGAGAACTGCATGGCGTGCCACGGGCCCAACGGCCTGGGGCCGGGTCGCTTCACCGTGGCGGGCACCGCCGTCACGGCCGACCGCCGGCCCAACCCCAACACCACCCTCCTGATGTCCACGGAGCGCAATGGTGGGGGCACCGTCATCCTCACGCTCGAGGCCGACGCGAACGGCAACTTCTACACCACGGAGCCGGTGCCGCTGCCGGACACGCCCCTCTTCCCCAAGGTGATGAACGCCACCTCCGGCGCCTATAACTTCATGCCGTTCCCCACGGCCTCGGGCGCCTGCAACGTGTGTCACGTGGGCCGTCTCCCCGTGTTCCTCGAGTAAAAGGAGTCCTCCAGGATGTCGTCACGAACCCTGTCGTCGTGGAGCACCGCGGTGCTGTCACTGCTGCTCCTCACCGCGTGTGGTGAGGAGAAGAAGCCCTACGCGTGGCAGCTACCGCCCGGCTTCCCGGAGCCCTTCGTGCCCGCGGACAACCCCATGTCCGAGGAGAAGGTGGTGCTGGGCCGCCACCTCTTCTACGACGAGCGGCTGTCCGGCAACGGCACCATGGCCTGCGCCAGCTGTCACGAGCAGCAGCGGGCCTTCAGTGACGCCAAGGTGACGCCCAGCGGCTCCACGGGGCACGTCGTCCCGCGCAACTCGCCCGGGCTGGCCAACGTGGCCTACCTCGCCACGTACACCTGGGCCAACCCCGTGCTCGACACCTTGGAGAAGCAGGCGCTGGTGCCGCTCTTCGCAGAGACGCCGCTGGAGCTCGGCATGGGCACCCGCCTGGAGGAGGTGCTGCAACGGCTGAGGGAGGACGCGAGCTACCCTGCCCTCTTCCGCGCGGCCTTCCCGGACGAGAAGGAGCCCATCCACGAGGAGAACGTCGTGAAGGCGCTCGCGTCCTTCCAGCGCACGCTGCTGTCGGGCAACTCGCCCTACGACCGTTACCTCCAGGGAGACGCCAGCGCGCTGTCACCGGCCGCCAAGCGAGGCCTGGAGCTGTTCTTCGGCGAGCGCGCCGAGTGCTACCACTGCCACAGCGGGCCGCACCTGACGAACTCGTTCCGCTCGAAGGACACGAAGCTGTCCGAGCGGGACTTCCAGAACACAGGCCTCTACAACGTGGATGGCCAGGGCGCCTACCCGCTGGACAACACCGGCCTCTACGAGTTCACCAACGACCCCAAGGACATGGGGCGCTTCCGCGTGCCGCCCTTGCGCAACGTGGCCCTGACGGCGCCCTACATGCACGACGGCAGCATCGCCACCCTGGAGGAGGTGCTGGACTTCTACATCGCCGGTGGGCGCAACGTCACGAGCGGGCCCCACGTGGGGGATGGCCGGGCGAGCCCGCTGAAGAACCCGCTGGTGCGGCCCTTCGAACTGAGCGCCCAGGAGCGCGCCGACCTCATCGCCTTCCTGGAGAGCTTCACCGACCTGGACTTCGTGAACGATCCCAGGTTCAGCAACCCCTTCCAGGAGTAGGGAGCGACGGAGCAGGCCGATAGATCGTCCTGAGCGGCTTCGGCCCGCCGCCGGATCCGAAGAGCCAGATGCCCGCCGGAGGGAAACCTGATCATGCTCGGCACGCCGTAGCGCCGTCCGAGGCTCAACGGGTCAGCGGCGCACGGTGACCGCCCAGGGTATGCTGGCCGCCACATCAAGAGGACGGTTCATGCTGCAAGCAGTCCGGCGACTCGCCCTGGGTCTCATCGCCACACTCCCCCTCACCGCAGGGGCAACCAAGAAGAACACCGCCACGACCACGCTCCATGCGCTGATGGAGCGCGAGTGGCAATACCAGCTCGAGCACAGCCCCACCTTTGCGTCGGTGATGGGCGACCGCCGCTGGAACAGCCGCTGGGATGACCTGAGTCTCGCCGCCATCGAGGCGGACCACCAACACAACCTCCAGGTCCTCGCGCAGCTCCAGAAGTTGGATCGCAAGCAGCTCCCGGCCGAGGACCAGCTCAATTACGACCTGTTCCGCCGTGACTACGCCCTCTGGGTCGAGGAGAACCGGTTCAAGTGGCACCTGCTGCCCACGAACCAGGTGGGCGGAATCCCGGAGGGCGTCAAACAGCCTCCGGGCATCCAGACGGCCTACCAGCTCGCCGACACGCTGCGCTTCTCCACGACGAAGGACTACGAGGAGTGGATTGCCCGGCTCGACAGTTTCGGCACCTACGTAGACCAGGTCATGGCGCTCATGCGCGAGGGCATGAGTGAGCGCCTCATCCACCCCAACGTCATCCTGCAGCGCATTCCGTCACAGCTCGAGAAGCAGCTCGTGGATGACGCCACGAAGAGCGGGTTCTACAGCCCCTTCACGCGCTTTCCCTCCAGCATCGCTCCGGCCGAACAGCAGCGGCTGTCAGCCGCGGGCCGCGCTGCGATCTCGCGCGGGGTGTTGCCAGCGCTCAAGCGCTTCCACCAATTCATGACGGACGAGTACCTCCCCGCCGCGCCCGAGCAGGTGGGCATCTGGCAGTTGCCGGAGGGGCAGGAGATGTACGGCTTCTTCACCCGCAGGTACACGACGACGAACCTGTCCCCGGAGCAGATCCACGAGCTCGGGTTGGTTGAGGTCAAACGCATCCGCGCCGAAATGGAAGCGGTGAAGGCGAAGACGGGCTTTCAGGGCTCGCTCCACGAGTTCTTCCATTACCTGCGCACGGATTCCCGCTTCTATTACAAGAAGGGCGAGGACCTGCTGCTGCACTATCGGGCGCTCTCCAAGCAGATCGACCCGCGCCTGGTGAGGCTGTTCAAGACCCTGCCGCGGCAGCCCTATGGCGTCGAGCCGACCCCAGAAGCCATGGCCCCGGATGTCACCACCGGCTTCTACTACCCGGCCGCGTCCGACGGCTCCCGCCCCGGCACGTACCTGGTGAATCTCTATCGTCCCGAGACACGGCCCATCTGGGAGATGGTTCCCCTCACCCTGCACGAGGCCGTGCCCGGACATCACCTCCAGACGTCGCTCGCCGCCGAGCAGAGCCACCTCCCCGACTTCCGGCGCTACGGCTACTACGTGGCCTACGGTGAGGGCTGGGCCCTGTATTGCGAGACCCTGGGCGATGAGCTCGGCCTGTACGACGACCCGTACGACAAGTTCGGCCAGCTCGCCTTCGACATATGGCGCGCCGTCCGGCTGGTGGTGGACACCGGCATGCATGCCAGGCGCTGGAGCCGGCAGCAAGCCATCGACTACTTCCTGGAGAACTCGCCGCGCCAGCAACTGGATATCGTCAACGAGGTCGACCGCTACATCGCCTGGCCGGGTCAGGCCCTGGCCTACAAGGTGGGGCAGCTGAAGATCCGGGAGCTGCGCACGCGGGCCGAGCGCGAGCTGGGAGAGCGCTTCGACGTCCGCGAGTTCCACGACCTGGTGTTGCTCGACGGCTCCCTCCCGCTGGACATCCTCGAGCAGCGTGTCGAGGCCTGGCTCACCAGGACACGCCGTGGCGGAGGCGCGCGGTGAGCGTCGTCACCCTCGAAGAGGGTCCGTTGCTGGGTCCGAGCTTCTTCCTCTCCCGTACGGCGCTCCGCGCGCTCGCGCTGGCCCATCGTGACACCTACGGCGCCGCGCGGCCCTACCCTCACGTCGTCATCGACGGCTTCCTGGGAGAGCGGCTCGCGTCCGAGCTGGCAGGGGTGTTCCCCGGTGCATCCGAGGCGAGCTGGAAGCGGCGAGATCATCAGGAACAGGCGGCGCGCCTGGGACAGCTTCAGCGCAAGGCGTTCGAAGGTGTGCACGGAGCGCTCCGTCACCTGCTCTCGGAGTTCTCGAGCATGTCGTTCCTCGATTTCCTGGAGACCCTCACCGGAGTGCAGGGGCTCATCGCGGATCCGCATTTCCGGGGCGCCGGGCTACACCTCACACTTCGCGGGGGCCATCTGGCGCTTCACGCGGACTTCAACCGAGATCGCTTCCGTGCGCTCTCGCGGCGGCTCACCGTTCTCTACTACCTGAACCCAGGCTGGGAGCCCGCCTGGGGCGGTGACCTCGATCTGTGGAATGCCGACCTCTCCAAGTGCGAGACCCGAATCGCTCCGCTCCTCGATCGGCTGGTCGTGATGGCGCATGGCGATAACTACTGGCATGGCCACCCCTCCCCTCTGGAGTGTCCCGAGAACCGCGGTCGAGCCGCGGTCGCGGCCTACTTCTACACGGCGGAAACGTCCTCGGACGCGCCGGAGGCCCACGGCGCCATCTGGGCGACACCGCGGTCCTAGCAGGTGGAGGTTGTCGAGCCTCAGCGCCCGACGACTTCGATGCCGGGCAGGTTCTGCAAGCCAATGTCGAAGAGCGAGGGGACGGGCACCACGCCTCCCCCGAAATTCGTCGACATCGTGCCCTCGCTGCCCATCAACTCCTCCGGGTTGGTGCTGCCGGCCAGGCCCTGGGTGAAGACGGGCAGGTACGGCTCGCCGGGCTGCCAGTTGAGGATCGTCGCAGTCATCGGCGGCATGGTGGGCATGCCGCCATTTCTCACGTCCTGCTCGTTGAACGCGTTGAGGAAGCCCTCGTAGGAGAAGTTCGGATCCGAGGGAGGCACCGCCAACGTCGAGAGCGGCTCCCCCCGGCTCTGCATCCAGGCGATCGTCTCCTCGCGCGTCATCCCCTGCCCCTGCGCGAGCGTCTCGATGACGGCGTGCTGCAGTTGCTCGGCGGCGGCCTGCCGCAGCGATTGGAAGCCCTCCTCGCCGTTCACCGTGAGGGTAAGGGGATTGGGGCTGTTCGGATTGAGGGTGAACGAGATGGAGTCGAGCTGGTGGTTGCCATCCGGCGAGGGGACGAACGAGCCGCTGATGGAGGTGCCATTGGCCAGCGAGTCCTGGGTGGTGAGGCTCTCCACCCCATCCTCCATGCGGCGGGTGATGACGGCGCTCTCGCTCCACAGCTCGCCGCCGATGGAGAGGGGGCCCAGCTCCAGGCCGGCCTCCAGCGCTCCCTCGTAGGTGTACGTCTGCTCGTGGAACAGCCCACTGACGCCCGGGCCCTCGGCGGTGGGCAGCGCGCCGGTGCGCAGGAAGGTCTCGTAGGCCGCCTGTCCCTGGGCGGTTCCGAGGTCGAACTCCACCGACACCAGGTTCTCGTTGGTGGTGGTGCGGTTGCGCGTCATCGTCAGGCTGGCGTCGTCACCGAACGACAGCCCGAAGCCGAAGTTGTTCTCCAGGGTGTCCTTGGGGCCCACGGTGATGCGCACAGTGGAGTCGCCGGTGCGCTCGGCGGCCACCGAATAGCCGTTCGTCCGCGTCGACTCGGAGCTGAGGGTGAGCCCGCCGTAGGAGATGCTGCCGGACTGGGTATGGAAGGCGCCCGCCTCGAGTGTCATCGCGCCGCCCTCGGGCAGCGACAGCGGGTCGGCGATGGACGGCAGCGGATAGGTGCCCTGCGCTGCCTGCTCCATCTGGGCCTGCGTGAGGAACAGCGTGTACTCCGCCGAGCTGCTGGCTCCGGCCGCCACTCCGCCACTCAGGCCGTAGGGACCATAGGTCGCCCCCCCGTTGAGCTGCGCACCCGCCTCGGCGCCGTACGTCACGGTGACGGCGTAGGTGCCATTCGCGGTGGGGCTGTTCGGATTCCACTCCAGCGACACCTCGGTGTTGGCGTAGGGGCCCGCCTGGAGGGTGGCGCCCAACTGGCCGCGCTCGAACTCGAACTCCGTGGGATTCAGCGACGTCTGCTCGGTGTAGGTGATCTTTCCGTCGGCACCGAAGGAGATGCCCTGCTGCTGCTCCAGCCCGCCGCCCGAGGCCGTCACCTCCGTCTCAGGGTCAGCCACCCGCACCGAGGCCTCGTCCAGCAAGCCCAGTCGCGACAGCACCGCGTCCCGCTGGGCTCCCGGGGGTACCGCCAGCGCCTGGCGCACGTCCCCGGCTCCGGCGGTGACGGGGTTACCGTACCGGGGGTTGAGCGCCTGCCACTGGCCCAGCGTCTCGTAGCGCACCTGCGGATAGTTGGGATCCAGCACCGAGCCATCCTGCCGCTGCACCAGGGCGTGACCCACGCCATCCGTGCCATCGTGCATGAGGACAATGGAGTCACCGGGCCCGGCCAGGCGTACGGCCTTCTCGAGGCAGTTGGCGCGGCCATCGCCCAGGACCTCGGTGCGCAGCGTGCTGGCCTCGTTGGCGCCGGTGGTGCTCAGCGCCTTCTGCCGCTGGGCCGTCGCCTGAGTGGAGTCGAACCGCGAGGAGGAAGCCGGCTCGCGCGCAGGGCGAGGAGGCGGCGGTGGAGGAGCCGCCGGGCGCGTGGGTTGAGAGAAAACCTCCGGCATCTTCGGACCGATCTTGAAGGACATGTGCTGCTCCCCATTCGGTGCGGCCTCTCACGAGAGGCCAGCCTGTTGCGGAGGGGCGCAACGGCTCCCCAGACCCTCAGTGTATCACTCTCCGTGAAGCGCACGGAGCCACCACGGAATCGTGACGGAATCGAGGGCCGCAGCCCACGCATCCGCCAAGCGGCGGCGAGTGTTAGGGTGCCGCCCGCAATGCGCCACGCACTCCCCTTGTGGATGTCCCTGAGCCTGCTCCCCTTCCTCGCTTGCAGCGGAAAGGCCTGTAAGGGTTCGGCGGCCGAGAGCCAGGAGGCTCGACCTGCATCGCCTCCCGCGGACCGCTGGCGTTACGCGCAGCTGGACGTACGGGACAGCGAAGCCCCCGCCCGTTTCCGGGCGCCCCTGCCGGACCTCACCCGACGCGAAGAGGACACCTGGAGACCGGAGCACCCACCCCGTGCGCACGTGGTGGACGCGCTGTGCGCGGGAGACCCCGACATGGTCGAGCGGCTGGTCGAGTCGGTGAACCGCGCGGTGGCCTCGGGCGCTGAAACCTCGAAGGTCGTGCAGTCCTACGCGAACCTCGTCTCTCACTGCGGCATGGGAAGCTGCGACTGGGCACGCAGCGTGGTGCTCGATGCGAAGCGCTCCGCCACCGCGCGTGAGCTGGCTTGGTTCGGGCTCACCCGGTGCAACGACCCGGAGACGGCGGCCCTCTTCGAAAAGCAGGAGGCCCCCGCCTTCGCCTACATCTCCTACCTGGACAACCAACGCTGGCAGAGCCCCACTGTCCCCACCCTCGTGCCGTTCTCGCCGAAGCTGGAGCGTGCGGCGTCCGAAGCAATACGCCGGGAAGCGGACAGCCCGTCATCCCTTCTGCCCCGAACGGCCGCCATGCTGCTCGGTGAGACGGATTCTCCACGCGCGGCGGAAGCGCTCCTGAGGCTCCATGCAGCGGCAACCACGGCCTCGCTCCGTGACACCCTCGCGGCGGCGATGTACCGGCAGAGCCACCCCAAGGCGCGCACTCTCTTCCAGGCTCTGTGCGCCCGCGACTCCGAGCCCCTGTGCAAACCAGACGAGTCCTCGCGTTCAGAGGCTGCCGCCGACCCGCGCGAGCAGTTGCACAAGGAAACGATCTCCCCAGCCAACTTCGCGCAACGGGAAGATGTTCCGCGCGCCGAGCGCATTGAGTACCTCACTCGCTGTGCCAGCCAGCGCTCCGAGAACGAATGGCACACGGCCAGCTGCCTCGGAGCCCTCGCGGCGCTGTCGCGCGAGAAGGCAGCAGCGGTAGCGAAGGCGTGGAGCCGAGGGCCGGTGCCAGCCGAAATGCAGGATGCGGTACACGTGCTCACGCGCTTCCCTGCCTCCGGGGCACTCGAGGCGCACTTGGATGGGCTCGGCCTGACGGCCCTCCCGCGCAAGGCCGCGCCTCAGGAGTTCGCTCTCACCGTGGAGGAGGTGCTCCTCGCGAGAGGACGGGCTCATGTCTTCGACGTGGAGACGGGCATGTTCCCCAACGCGCACGACTCCCTGCTGCGGGAGCTGGCCGCGCTCGCCCCCGAAGCGCTGCCAGGCTTCCTCTTCGAGGAGGTACCTCCCACGCTCGAGGAGGACGAGGCGGGAACGGGCTCCTACCGGCTCATCGCCTGGGGCGGAGGCAAGCGCTACGAGACGAAGGCCCAGGCGCTCGGCGACTGGTACGACCTGGACGCGGTGCTCACCTTCCTCAATGCCGTGGCACGGGCGCGGGGCAGCGACGTGCGCTGGCTCTCCTTGAGCACGGGAGACCAGATCGCGCATGTCGTGGCCGGGCCCTCCCAGACACTCACCCGCCTGCTGGACTCGGGACTGATGCAGTCTGGCGACTCCGACGAGGCCCGGAGTGTGGGGCGCGAGTTCGAGGAAGAGGTACGCCGCCTACTCCAGCAGGAGGGCGCCACGCTCGCGGAGTAGCCGAAGCTCGACCCGGGGCCCGAGACCCCTTCGATGGGTCGTTTCCCCCTGCCCCGCGCCGCGGCGATCGCCTAGCGTCCCCCTTCCGCGACAAGGGGGATGTCCATGGCAGCGAAGTCACCGCGCAAGAAGGCGGCCACCACTACCACCGCGACCCGCCGGCCCCGCCGCAAGAAGGCCGAGCCCGCCTCCAAGGGTCTCAGCGCCGCCGAGGTGGCGAGCGAGGCCGCCACGCCCCCCGTCGAGCTGGTGCAGGGCATCCAGGAGGACGGCGGCCAGGTGCTGAGCGTCTACCGCGACCCGCTCGGCGCTCACACCGTGGTGTTCGCCGCCCTGCCCATCGACAAGGTCGAGCCCACCCCCTACCAGCGCGACGTGTCCGAGCCCCATGTGAAGCGGCTCGCCAGCGCCATGGAGCGGCTGGACCGCTTCCTGGACCCCATCATCGCCATCCGCAAGGAGGGCAGATACTGGACGCCCAACGGCAACCACCGGCTCCAGGCCTCCAAGCTCCTGGGCGGCAAGTCCATCATGGCCCTGGTGCTGCCCGAGGAGGACGTGGCCTATCAGATCCTCGCCCTCAACACGGAGAAGGCGCACAACCTGAAGGAGCGCTCGCTCGAGGTCATCCGCATGCACCGGGGCCTCACCGGAGCACGCGCCGGGCGCGAGTCCGAGTTCGCCCACCTCTTCGAGGAGCCCGCCTTCCTCACCCTGGGCGCGGCCTACGAGAAGCGGCCCCGCTTCTCCGGGGGCGCCTACCACCCCTTCATCAAGCGCGCGGAGTCCTTCCTGGACCAGCCCCTGGCCGAGGCCCTCCGGGTGCGCGAGGCCCGCGCCGACAAGCTGCTGGAGCTGGACGACGCCGTGGCCACCGTGGTGGACGCCCTCAAGACCCGTGGCCTGCAGAGCCCCTACCTCAAGAACTTCGTCGTGGCCCGCATCAACTTCCTCCGCTTCAAGAAGGACGGCCCCGTCGAGTTCGACCCCACCGTGGCCCGGATGATCTCCAGCGCCCGGAAGTTCAATCTGGATAAGGTGAACCGCGAGGACCTCGGCCGCATGAGCGGACCCCTCCTGGCCGAGGACTCGGAATAAGGATTGCAAGGCAGCCAGCACCATGACGACACCGCCCACCACCGTTCTGGTCGTCGATGACGATCGGGCCAACCTCGACTCGGTCTCGCGCATCTTCCAGCGCGAAGGCCTGGAGACCCTCACCGCCAGCAATGGCACCGAGGCGCTGGAGCTGCTGCGCCGGCCCGAGGTGAGCGTGATGGTGACGGATCTGATGATGCCCGGCATGGACGGGCAGGAGCTGCTCAAGGCCTCGCGCACCATCCGCCCGGACGTGGAGGTGGTGCTGATGACGGCCTACGGCACGGTGGAGACGGCCGTGGCCGCCATGAAGGACGGCGCCTACGACTTCATCACCAAGCCCCTCAAGCGCCACTCGCTGGTGAAGTCCGTCCAGAAGGCGCTGGAGCGGCACGAGCTGGCCGCGGAGAACCGCGTCCTCAAGGCGAAGCTGGCGGAGATGGGGAGCACCGGTGGGCGCTCCATGGTCGGCCAGTCCCCCGCCTTCCGGGCCATGATGGACACGATCCGCCAGGCCGCTCCCTCCACGGCCACGGTGCTGCTGCTCGGTGAGTCGGGCACCGGCAAGGAGCTGGCCGCCCGCGCCCTGCACGAACAGTCCAACCGGGCCAAGGGGCCCTTCGTCGCCATCAACTGCGGCGCCCTCCCGGAGAGCATCCTCGAGGCAGAGCTCTTCGGCGTGGAGCGCGGCGCCTTCACTGGCGCGGTGGCCCGCCGCGAGGGCCGCTTCGAGCGCGCCAGTGGTGGCACCCTCTTCCTGGACGAGGTGGGCGAGATGCCCCTGTCCGCCCAGGTGAAGCTCCTGCGCGTCCTCCAGGAGGGCGAGCTCGAGCGCCTGGGTGGCACCCAGACGGTCAAGGTGGACGTCCGCATCGTCGCCGCCACCAACAAGGATCTGCAGCGCGAGGTGGCCGAGGGCCGCTTCCGCGAGGACCTCTATTACCGCCTCAACGTGGTGGAGGTGCGCATCCCCGCGCTCGCCTCGCGCCGCGAGGACATCCCCCTGCTGGCCGACGCCTTCCTGCGCCGCTTCGCCTCCAAGAATGGCAAGGTCCTGCGCGGCTTCTCCCCCGAGGCCCTCAGCACCCTGGAGAACTACGCTTGGCCGGGCAACGTGCGCGAGCTGGAGCACGCCGTGGAGCGCGCGGTGGTGCTCGCCAAGACGGACGTGCTGGAGGTGGGTGACCTGCCCGAGACGGTGCGCAAGGGCCCCCTGGGCTCGGCCGGACAACTCGTCATCCCCATTGGCACCCCCATGGAGGAGGTCGAGCGCCGGGTGATCCACGAGACCCTGCGCCACACCAAGGGAGACAAGACGCTGGCCGCCCGCCTGCTGGGCATCGCGGCGCGCACCATCTACCGCAAGCTGGAGCGCGAGGCCTCCGAGATTCCCGGCGCTGGCGAGGGACCCGGCTCGCCCCCTGCCGAGTGACAGCCCGTCAGGCTCTCTGCCCGGCTGCTGACATTTTGTCCCACGCGGCCACGACGCCCGCTTCTGCTACCAGCGGACTGGCTTATTCCGGAATGAATTCAAGTACTTGGCTGTAAGGCTCGGGTTGCCCGCCCCCCCCTGCGGGTGGCACCCCGCTTGCTCAATCCCGAGTAGGCCCTCTCTGGACGCGTGATGGAACTCTTCTTCCGCAAGTACTTCTGGACCGTGAATCTGGTCTTCATCCTGTTGGTCGCCCTGCTGGCGGCACGCACGGTGAACCTGTTCGTCGAGTCCGCCCTCACCCCCTTGCCGTCGGGCGAGGTGTCGGGACGGCAGAAGGCGAAGCCCACGGTGACGTTGGCCTCGCTGGATCTCAAGCGCCTGTCGGAGCTGACCGGCGTGGCCGTGCCCGAGCCCGAGCCCGTGGTGGCCGAGCCTTCCGGCCAGCCCGACGTGGACCCCAACGCCGCCCCCGTGAAGAGCAGCCTGCGGGTGAAGCTGCTGGGCACCCTGGTGGCCAGCGACAAGCTGTGGTCCGTGTCCTCGGTGCAGGACATGAACACCCAGCGCTCCACCACGTACATGGTGGGCGACCGCATCCAGGGCGCCGAGGTCATCGACATCGAGCGCGAGCGCGTCATCATCATCAACGCCGGCCGCAAGGAGTTCATCGACGGCCAGCCGGGTGACGGCGCCGCCGTGGCCGCCTACACCCCGCCGCCGGTGCCCAGCGGCCCGCCCGTGCAGGCCCCCAACGCCAGCGGCATCCGCGCCATGAGCGAGAACGACTACGAGGTGCCGCGCGCGGAGATCGATCGCACGCTGTCCAACCTCAACGACGTGGCCATGCAGGCGCGCATCGTGCCGGCCTTCAAGGACGGCCAGGCCCAGGGCTTCAAGCTCTTCTCCATCCGCCCGGACTCCATCTACTCGAAGATTGGCGTCCAGAACGGCGATGTCATCAAGCGCATCAACGGCTTCGAGCTCAACAGCCCCGAGAAGGCCCTCGAGGTCTACGCGAAGCTGAAGGAAGCCTCGCGGATCGAGATCGAGCTGGAGCGCAACGGTTCGAGCGTCCGCAAGAACTACACCATCCGCTAACCCCGCATTACCCCGCCCTTCCATGAAGACGCTTCCGTCCTGGTTGCTCCTGCTGTGCCTGGCGATCGCCGCGCCCGCCCTGGCGCAGCGCCGCCCCGGTCCACCTCAGCCCGCGGGCACTCCCGCCGAGCGCGAGATCTCCCCTCAGACGTCCCCCGAAGGCGGGAGCGCCAGCGTGCGGCAGATGCCCACGTGCGAGGAGGTCCGCCGCCGCGCCCGCTACGGCATCTACTTCGACAAGGTGGACATCGAGAAGCTGGTGCAGACCGTGTCGGACGCGACCTGCCGCACGTTCATCCTCCCGGAGAACGTGCGCGGGAAGATCTCCATCATCGGCCCGGAGAACGGGCGCGTGGAGGTGGACGCGGACCAGTTCTACGCCGCCTTCCTGGCGGCGCTCGATGCCAACGGCCTGTCCGTCTACCAGCACGGGCGCTTCCTGAAGATCGTGGACAAGCGCGCCGCCAAGCAGAACCCCATCCCCACGCTGGTGGACCCGGACGCGACCTACACCACCAACGAGCAGATGATCACCAAGCTGTTCCGCATCAAGAACGTCGAGGTGGAGCCTCTGCGTGGGGTGCTGCAGCAGCTCGTGTCCAAGGACGGTGACACCATCCCGTACCCGCCGGACACCATCATCGTCAACGACGTGGGCTCCAACGTGCACCGCCTCGAGCGCATCGTCAATCAGCTCGACACGCGCGCGGCCAGTGACGAGGTGCGCATCATCCAGGTGCAGTACGCCACCGCCCAGGACGTGGCCGCCACGGTGCAGAAGCTCTTCGAGCAAAAGGGTGGCGCCGGCCGTCCCGGCGCCAGCCGTCCCGGTGCCCCCTCGGTGATGCCCCCCGGCGGCCCTGACGCGGTGCCCATGCCCGGCCCCGAGGGCAGCAGCGGTGCCGGTGGCCCGGTGACCTTCTCGCAGATCATCCCCGACGAGCGCACCAACAAGCTCATCGTCGTGGCCAGCCCCGCCGCCTTCGAGCGCATCCAGAGCATGGTGCGCGAGCTGGACATCCCCACCGCCGGCACCGAGCGCATCAACGTCTACCCGCTGGAGAACGCCAACGCGGAGGAGATCGCCAGCACGCTGCAGACGCTGTCGCAGGGCACCACCGGCCGGCCGCGCGCGCCCATCCCCACCCAAGCTCCGGGCATGCCCCGCCCTGGCAGCACGGGGGGCGGTTCCGCCGAGCTGTTCGCCGGTGAGGTGAAGATCTCCGCCGACAAGGGCACCAACTCGCTCGTCATCATCGCCAGCCAGAGCGACTACCGCAGCCTGGTGCGCGTCATCCGCGAGCTGGACAAGGCGCGGCGCCAGGTGTTCGTCGAGGCCGTCATCATGGAGGTCAACCTGGACCGCAACAACGAGTTCGGGCTGAGCCTGCACAGCGGCTACCAGGTGGGCACCCCGCTGGGGACCGGCTCGGGCATCATTGGCACCAAGTACACCACCCAGGGCCTGCCTCCCTCCTTCTCGCTGGCCAACCTGGCCAGCTTCGGCGGCTTCCTCGCCGGCCTCCAGGGCCCCGTCATCCCCGAGCTGAAGAACCTGGGCATCGACATCCCCGCCTTCGGCGTGGTGCTGCACGCCTTCCAGCAGAGCTCGGACGTCAACGTGCTCTCCACCCCGCACATCCTCACCAGCGACAACGAGGAGGCGGAGATCACCGTCGGCCAGAACGTGCCCTTCCAGTCCGGCTTCTCGCCCTCCTCGCTGGGCACCGGCCTGGGCTCCACCGGCGGCGCCACCGGCGGCCTCACCCCGTCACTGCTCGGCAGCCTGGGCGGCCTGGGCAGCCTCTACGCCCCCATCACCCGCCAGAACGTGGAGCTCAAGCTCACCGTCAAGCCGCAGATCAACGAGAGCGACTTCATCCGGATGACCATCACCGAGCAGACCGAGGAGATCGCCTCGACGGATCCGGTGCTCGGCCCCACCACCTCCAAGCGCAGCGCCAAGACGACGGTGGTGGCCAAGGATCAGGAGACGGTGGTCATCGGCGGCATCATGCAGGAGCGCACCATCGAGTCCGTCGCCAAGGTGCCCATCCTGGGTGACGTGCCCCTGCTGGGCCACCTCTTCCGGCAGACGAACCGGCGCAAGACGAAGACGAACCTGCTGCTCTTCCTGACGCCCCACATCATCCGGGACCAGTCGGACTTCCGGCGCATCTTCGAGCGCAAGATGGCCGAGCGGCAGCAGTTCGTGGAGCAGTTCTACGGCCAGGTGGCCGGCTATGACGTGCCGGTGGACTTCAGCCGCAAGAACGGGCCGCTGGGCCGCATGCGCCGGGTGGTGCACACCGAGTCGCAGAAGTTGGAGAACGGCGGTCCCGGCCAGCCCGGGGAGCGCGTCCTGCGGCCAGCCGACCCGGCGGCCGGCTCCTCGCAGCCTTCGCCGCGCGCCGGGGAAGTCTCGCCGGGAGCGGGGGGTTCCTTGACTCCGTCGGAGGAGCCGGTCCCCGTGCAGCCTCCGCCCGCGCCCGAAGATCAGGAGCGCCTGCGCATCCAGCCGAACACTGGGGACGAGAGATAGAACATGAGCCTGCTCGCTGACGCCCCACCCGCCAAGCCCGCCGACGCCGCCACCCAGGTCGTCTCCAATGGTCCCGCCTTCCTATGCGGCCGGCCGTTGGGGGAGATCCTCCGCCACACCCGTGGTCTCACGGAGGAGAAGCTCCAGGAAGCGCTCCAGCTCCAGGCCGAGAAGGGTGGCCGGCTGGGCGAGGTCCTGGTGGGCATGAAGGTCATCAGCGAGGAGGACGTGGCCAAGGCGCTCGGCCTCCAGCTCGATCTTCCCTACCTGGCGCGCATCTTCCTCGAGGAGGTGGACGCCGAGCTGATCAGGCGGATGCCCATCAACTTCGCCAAGCAGGCGCGCATCCTCCCCCTGTCCGTGGAGGGGGATGCCGCGGTCCTGGCGGTGGCGGATCCGCTGGACACCACCGTGCTGGACCACGCGCGCATGCTGCTGGGCCGGGACATCCAGCCGCGCATCGCGCTCACCTCCACCATCGTGGACGCCATCAACAGCGTCTATGACCGCGCCACCAACGAGGCCGAGCAGCTCGTGGACGAGCTGGAGGCGACGGACCTGGACGCGCTCAGCCAGGAGATCGAGGAGGTCAAGGACCTGCTCGCGGACGAGGGTGACGAGGCGCCCATCATCCGCCTCATCAACTCCGTGCTCTTCCGCGCCGCCAAGGAGCGCGCCAGCGATATCCACATCGAGCCCATGGAGCGCGAGCTGCTGGTGCGCTTCCGCATCGACGGCGTGCTGCAGGAGATCATCAAGCCGCCCAAGCGCTACCAGAACGCGATCATCGGCCGCGTGAAGGTCATGGGCCAGCTCAACATCGCGGAGAAGCGCCTGCCCCAGGACGGCCGCATCCGCATCAAGCTGGCCGGCCGCGACATCGACATCCGTCTGTCCACCATCCCCACCACCTACGGGGAGCGCATCGTCATGCGCTTGCTGGACAAGAACACCACGCTGCTGGATCTGACCGAGCTGGGCATGGCCTCGCAGATGCTCGAGCAGATGGAGCACGTCATCCGCCGCCCGCACGGCATCGTCCTGGTGACGGGCCCCACCGGTAGCGGCAAGACGACCACGCTCTACGGCGCGCTCTCGCGCATCAACACCCCGGACCTCAACATCCTCACCGTCGAGGACCCGGTCGAGTACCAGCTCAAGGGCATTGGCCAGATGGCCATCAGCCCGAAGATTGGCCTCACCTTCGCCCAAGGCCTGCGCTCCTTCCTCCGCCAGGATCCGGACGTCATCATGGTGGGCGAAATCCGCGACAAGGAGACGGCGGAGATCGCCATCCAGGCCTCGCTGACGGGCCACCTGGTGTTCTCCACGGTGCACACCAACGACGCGGCCAGCGCCATCACCCGTCTGGTGGACATGGGCGTGGAGCCCTTCCTCGTGGCCTCCTCGCTCACGGGCGTGCTCGCCCAGCGTCTGGTGCGCCGCGTGTGCCCGGACTGCCGGGTGCAGTACACGCCCACGGACGAGGAGCTCAAGGAGCTCACCCTCACCCGGGCGTTGCTCAAGGAGCGCTACGGGGTGGAGAAGATCTACAAGGCCACCGGCTGCCCCTCCTGCAACCAGAACGGCTACCGGGGCCGCACCGGTATCTACGAGCTGCTGCTGGTGGATGACACCGTGCGCCAGCTGGCCCTCAAGAACGTGGACGCCTCCACCATCAAGAAGGCGGCCGTGGGCCACGGCATGCGCACCCTGCTGGATGACGGCGCCCGGAAGATCGCCCTGGGCGAGACCACCATCGCCGAAGTGCTCAGCATCACCCAGGAAGACCTCTAACGGACTCGCGCCCCACCTCTCCCGGAAGGGAGAGGCTCGGGGCGCGGTTTTACTCCGCGACCTACCATGCCAGTCTTCGAGTACAAGGCCCTTGATCAGGCCGGAAAACCCATCCGTGGAATGCTGGAGGCGGACTCGCCCAAAACCCTGCGCTCGCAGCTGCGCAAGGACGGCAAGTTCCTCACGGAGGTCCTCGGTCAGGCCGAGGGCGGCCGTGCCGCCGTGCGCAAGGGAGCCAACGCCGCCCAGTCGGACCGCGAGGTCAACTTCGGCAAGATGGCCCGCGGCCGCATCACCACCGACGACATCGCCATCACCACGCGCCAGCTCGCCACCCTGCTGGGCGCCGGCGTGACGCTGGTGGAGTCGCTCTCCGCCCTGGTGGACCAGGTCGAGAAGGAGCGGCTCAAGATCATCCTCTCGGACGTGAAGGGCCGGGTGAACGAGGGTGCCGCCCTGGCGGACGCGCTCGCGGTGCACCAGAAGGTCTTCGGCTCGCTCTACGTGAACATGATTCGCGCCGGCGAGCACTCGGGCGCGCTGGATGCCGTGCTGCTGCGCCTGGCCGATTTCACCGAGAGCCAGTCCAAGCTGCAGCAGAAGATCATCGGCACGATGACCTACCCCGCCATCATGATGGTGGTGGGCGTGGGCATCCTCACCATGCTGATGGTGGTGGTCATCCCGAAGGTCACGAAGATCTTCACCACGATGAAGGCCACCCTGCCCATCACCACCCGCATCCTCATCTGGGGCAGCAACTTCCTGCGGGACTGGTGGTTCATCATCTTCCCGCTCATCGCGATCATCGCCTTCTCGGCGACCACCTACTTCCGCAGCCCGAAGGGCAAGCCCGTGTGGGACCGCTTCGCCCTCAAGGCGCCCATCTTCGGCAGCCTCCTGCGCCTGCTGGCCATCTCGCGCTTCGCCCGGACGCTCGCCACCCTCCTCAAGAGCGGCGTGCCGTTGCTCACCGCCATGGACATCACCCGGGCGGTCATCACCAACTCCATCCTGGCCGACGTAGTGGAGAAGGCCCGGGACGCCATCCGCGAGGGCGAGAGCATCGCCACGCCCATCAAGCGCTCAGGCGAGTTCCCCCCGCTCGTCTACCACATGATCGCAATTGGAGAGCGCTCCGGACAGTTGGAGGACATGCTGCTCTCGGTGGCGGACAGCTACGAGAACCAGGTGAACGTGCGTATCGGCGCCCTCACCTCCATGCTCGAGCCCATCCTCACCGTGTTCATGGGCGTAATCATTGCATTCGTCGCCTTCTCGGTCCTGATGCCGATTCTGCAGGTGAACTCGGCCATCCGGTAACGGAGGCTTCGCGATGAACAACACGCTCGACCGGTGGATCCAGCGAGTCACCCTCGCGGCGCTGCTCGCCCTGACGGCGGCGCTGCTCACCGTGGGGCTGGCGCTTTACGCCTCCGACTCCAAGGCGGGCACGGCAGGCACCCCGCCTGCGGCCCAGGACATTTTGACAGAGACGACCCGATAACGGCCCGGTGGCTTGCCGAAAAGTCACGAGAGGAATGACCATGAGCGACAAGAAGACGAAGCAGCAGCGCCGCCGCCGCGGCATGACCCTCATCGAGATCATGGTGGTGATCACCATCCTGGGTCTCATCATGGCCGCGGTGGGCGTGGCGGTGATTCCCAAGCTGGACGAGGCCAAGCAGGACACGGCCCGGCTGGACATCGCCAACATCCACAACGCCCTGAAGCTCTACTACACGAAGAAGGGCAAGTACCCCGACACCGGCACCGGCCTGAAGTCGCTGGTGGACACGCAGAACCTGGAGAAGGTCCCCACGGATCCCTGGGGCAACGAGTACGTGTACATGAACGAGGGTGGCAAGCCCGTCCTCATGTCCTACGGTGCCGACGGCACGCAGGGCGGCGAGGGTCCCGACGCGGACATCTCCTCGCGCGACACGGCAAAGAAATAGCAAGGAAACGGAACCATGACTCTCGAGCACGCTCCCACGCAACAGCAGTCCGAAGAGGCGGCGCGTCCGTCCCGCGTGGGGCGGCTCCTCGTCGGCGCCGTCATCCTCCTGGCCACGGCGGGTGCCTTCGCCATCGCCAGCCTCACCTTCGACAGGTCGCTCAGCCCCCTGCAGCGGCAGGCGCGCGCGGAGATCCGCGGGCTGGAGGGCTACTTCAAGTCCTACCACCGCATCACCGGGCGCTTCCCCTCCCAGGCGGAGAACTTCTATCCGCTCCTCCAGGTGGGGCTCATCAAAGAGGTCCCCAATGATCCCTGGGGACGCACCTACCAGTACCGGATGTCGGACCAGGGCAAGGGCTACATCATGTCCTATGGCTCGGACGGGCTGCCTGGCGGCACCGGCGACGCCTCGGACCTCATCAGCGGCGGAGTGCTGAACAACGCCATTCTCGGGACGCCCCAGCAGCAGGAGGCGGCGCAGGGGGGAGCTCAATGACCGGGCACAGCCGAGGGAGCATCGCGCGGCGCAGGACCCAGGAGCGCGGGCTGACGCTCATCGAGGTGTCCATCGCGCTGGGCATCGCCGCGGTGCTGTTCGCCGCCGTCACCATCTCCCTCGGCGCCATCACCGGTGCCAAGGCCAGGGCGTCCGCCGCCGAGCTGGCCGGCGTCATCCGCTCCCTCTACGACACCGCCGCGCTCAGCGGGAAGACGTGCCGCATCGTCTTCGATCTGCCCGACCCGAAGAACGAGGAAGGCACCACGCGCTACCGCGCCGAGTGCGCCGCGGGCAACGTCACCACCTCGCGCGACCGCGAGGACATGCTGAAAGAGGAGAGCCGGGCCCGCGAGGACGCGAAGCGCGGCCAGACGCGGAGCGATACACGCCGCAACTTCACCCGGGGCAGCGATGATCTGCCCGGCCTGGATGAGATCCTCGCCCAGGAGGAGGGCCGCGTGGAGAACGCCGCGCGCTTCTCCGAGTACACCGCCGAGGAGGTCCGTCCCCGCGAGCTGCCCGCGGGTGTCACCGTCTCGGTATGGACGCGCCATCAGCGAGAGCCAGCCGAGAAGGGCGTGGCCTACCTCTACTTCTTCCCCCAGGGCTTCACCGAGAAGGCCCAGGTCTACGTGCGCCAGGGTGACAATGTCTGGACGCTCGTCGTGTCGCCGCTGACGGGTAAGGTGGAGATCGCTGGCGAGGCGCTGGAGGTGCCCAAGTCATGAGACGCACCCGTGGCTTCACCCTGTTGGAGACGGTGGTGGCGCTCGCCATTCTGGCGCTCGCGCTCATGGCCATCTTCGACATCAACTCCGGCGCGGTGTCCAACCACGCGTACGCCAAGAAGCTCACCGTGGCCACGCTCCTGGCCCGCTCGAAGATGACGGACCTTGAGCAGAAGCTCTACGACGAGGGCTTCTCCAACGACGACGACGAGGAGACCGGCGACTTCTCCCAGGAGGGCTGGGACAACTTCAAGTGGCGGGCGAAGATCATCGCTCCGAAGACGGACGGCGTGTCTCCCGAGCAGCTCATCGGCGCCATCTTCAACCTGCCCATCGGCGAGGGTGGAGACATGAGCGGCCTGGCCTCCATGTTCGGCGCCGGAGCAGGTGGCGACGGCAAGGACGGCAAGGGCGGTCCCTCGCAGACCACCAGCAATCCCATGGCGGGTGCGGCGATGGGCATGGCCCAGCCCATGTTCACGCAGATGGTGCAGCAGATCACCCAGACGGTCCGCGAGGTGCACCTCACCGTCTACTGGAAGGATGGCTCGCAGGTGGAGAGCCTGGACCTGGTCACCCATGTGGTGTCCCTGGGCCCTGGCTCGGACCGCAACGGCGGCAGCTCCTTCACGCCCAACCAGGGCAACAACGATCAGATGAACAGCCAGTGGGTGGACCCCGCCACCGGCTTCGTCGTGCAGGGCGTGCCCGGTCCCAACGGGCAGATGATGCACCCGCAGACCGGACAGCCGCTGATGCGGCGCTCGGACTGGATACAGCAGCGCGGAGGTGGCTCCGGCGGCGTGGTGCCAGGTCGCAATCCGCTCGGCAACCTCCTCGGGGGGAAGCGATGAAGCGCTCCGTGCGTCGTGGCTTCACGTTGATGGAGATCATGATCGCCGTGGCCATCACCGCGCTCATGGGCGCAATGGTGGGCATGGCCTTTCAGACGGGCTTCCACGCCAAGGAAGTGGTGGAGGAGGAAGCCGACCACTACCGCATGCTGCGCGCGGCCATGAACCGCATGGCGCGGGAGATCGGCTCCGCCTACGTGAGCGACCGCTACGACGCGCAGCGCTACCGCGACCAGAACGACCGGCCCACCAACTTCATCGGCGAAGAGGATCAGCTGACGATCACCACCTTCGCGCACCAGCGTCTGTACACGGACGCCAAGGAGTCCGACCAGGCAATCGTGGAGTACTCCGTCCAGACGTCCTCGGAACGAGGGGCCAACGGTCGGATGGACCTGATGCGCCGGGTGAATCCGAATGTTGAAGGCCGGATGGACCGAGGCGGAACCACGGATGTGCTCTTCGAGGGAGTGAAGAAGCTGGAGTTCGCCTACTGGGACTCCGAGCGAAAGGAGTGGGAGGAGCAGTGGGACACGCGCCGCACGGAGCTGAAATCCAAGCTGCCCACGCGTGTTCGTATCACCCTGGTGGCGCTCGACGAGAACGGCAAGGAAGTGCGCTACACCACCCAGACGCGCGTGATGCTCAACACGGAGCTTCCGAGGTACTGAGATGAAGAGCCCCAAGCACACAGAGGCCCGGCCGGCAGGCGCCCGCCGCGATGCCAGGGGTAACCGCCGCCAGCGCGGCGTGGCGCTCATCATCGCGGTGGTGGCCATCACGCTCCTCACCGTCGTGGCCACGGAGTTCGCCTACAACACCCGCGTGGACCTCCAGCTGGCGGCCAACCAGCGCGACGAGGTGCAGGCCATGTACATGGCCCGCTCCGGTGTGGCGCTCTCGCGCCTGCTGCTGCGCTTCCAGAAGCAGGTGGACCAGACGCCCATCCCCAACATCGGAGGGCTGCTCTCGCAGCTCACCGGCGGCGGTGGCGCGGCCGCGGGCGGGCAGCAGCCGGCCTCCTCGCTCAACATCCAGCTGTGGAAGCTGGCGCGTGTGGACTGCCACATGCTCAAGGGCCTGGTCGCCGGTGGCGGCGCTGAGGGCGAGGAGGACAACGATGCTCCGCCCCCTCCCCCGCTCAGCGAGGACGACGGCGAGGCGTCTCCCGAGCTGTCCCTGGGGCCGGCGAAGCGCTCCTTTGGTGGATTCTCCGGCTGCTTCCTGGCCACCATCCAGGACGAGGAGGAGAAGCTCAACCTGCACCGCCTCAACGCGGGTACGGGCGATGCGCTCCCCACCGCGATGCGGCTGATGGACCTGCTCGGGGACAAGCGCTTCGAGTTCCTGTTCTCGCGCGAGGACGCCAACGGCGTGCGCGTCAATCCGCAGGACGTCGTCATTGCCATCAAGGACTGGGTGGACGAGGACAAGACGCAGTCCGGGTTCGACCCCAACAACGCCGTCAGCCCGTTCGCCGCCGGCTTCTCCGATGAGAACGGTCCCTACAGCCGGTTCGACCCGCGCTATGAGTCGAAGAACGCGCGCTTCGACAGCATGGACGAGCTGTACCGGGTGCACGGGGTGAACGACCGCTTCATGGCCGCCTTCCGGGACCGGCTCACGGTGTACCCGGACATGAATTCCAAGCCCAACGTCAACACGGATGACCCGATGATGATGTACATGGCCATCCTGTCGGCGGCGGACCCCGCGCGGCCGGACCCCCGGTTGAGGGATCCGGTCTTCGTCCAGGAGCTCATTTCCCGCATCCGCGCGGCGCGGGCCTTCAGCTTCTTCGGCATGGGCGTGGCGGACTTCGTGACCGCCATCGAGGCCGCGGGCATCGCGGTCAACCCCCAGCTCAAGAACAACGTGGCCGGCAACCGCCTGCTGGGCGACAAGAGCAATACTTTCAGCATCAAATCCGTGGGAGAGGCGGGATCGGTTCAGAAGACGATCACCGCCGTGGTCCGGCTCGACGACGGGCTCGGCAAGCTCCTGTATTGGAGAGAGGAATAACGAATGGCCCGGATTCTAGGTCTGGACCTGGGCAGCCACTCGGTGAAGGGGCTGCTGCTCGACGCGAATACCCGCAACCCGGTCGTGAAGGCCTGGGTCGAGGTGCGCCGTGGCGAGGGAGACCGTCAGGAGACGCTGCGCGCGGCACTGCGCGAGCTGCTGGCGCGCCCGGAGCTGCGCAACCCGGATCAGGTGGTGGTGGCGCTGCCCGGCCCCTCCCTGGTGACGCACCAGCTCGCCCTGCCCTTCAGCGATCCCAAGCGCATTGAAGCCACCATCCCCTTCGAGGTGGAGAGCCAGCTTCCGTTTGACCTGAGCGACGCTGTCTTCGACTACCAGGTGGCCTCGCAGGTGAAGGACAAGGGCAGCGAGCTGCTGGTGGGCGTGGTGCGCCGCGAGGAGCTGGCCACGCTGCTGCAGGTGCTGAACGAGGCGGGAGTGGACCCGCGCATCGTGACGCACCCGGGCATCACCTACCAGAACCTGCTGCTGCAGCAGCCGGGCCTCTTCGAGGGCACGGACGCGGAGGCGGTGGCCATCGTGGACCTCGGCCACGAACGCACGACGCTGGCCATTGGCCGGCCCGGAGGGGGCGTGGAGTTCGCGCGTACCTTCGCGGGTGGCGGGCAGAACCTCAGCCGCGCGCTGGCCACCGAGTTCCAGACGCCGCAGCCGGAGGCGCATCACTGGAAGGAGCAGCACGGAGCACTGGCGAGCGCGGCCACGGCCCAGGGGCCGGATGGCGAGCGGGCGGCGGCGGCCTTCGTGCGCGGCCTGCAGCCGGTGCTGCGCGAGCTGCGCCCGTCCTTCAAGGCCTTCACCGCGCGCACCCGCCGGCAGGTGGGAGCCGTGATGCTGTGCGGCGGCACCGCGCGGATGCCGGGCCTCGCCGAGCAGCTGAGCAAGGACCTGGGAGTGCCCGTGCGCGTACTGGCGCTGCCCCAGGAGGCGTCAGCCGTGGTGCCCGCTGGGGAGCAGCCAGCGGTGATGCAGGCGTACTCGCTCGCGCTGCGCGGCCAGGCCTCGGGCGCCAAGGCGCCGCGCTTCAACCTGCGCCGCGGCGAGTTCGCCTTCAAGGGCGACTACGATTACGTGAAGGACAAGATGGGGCTGCTGGCCTCGTTCGCCGTCACCCTGTTGCTGCTGCTGATTGCCAGCGGAGTGGTGCGCAACTCGGTGCTGGCGCGCCGTGAGGCCCAGGTGGACGCCGTGCTGTGCGACGTCACCCAGCGCATCCTCGGCTCGTGCGAGAAGAACTACGACATCGCGCTCAACAAGCTCAAGGGCGTGGAGAGCCCGGCCGCGGCGCTGCCGAAGCTGTCGGCCGTCAACCTGCTGGCGGAGATGACGCAGCGGGTTCCAGCGGACATGCCGGTGACGTTCGACCGCATCGACATTGACCTCGAGCGCATCAGCGTGCGCGGCCTGACGGACAGCACCAAGCAGGTCGACACCATCGCCAGCGCGCTCAAGGGCCACCACTGCTTCAAGGAAGTGAAGCAGGGCAAGGTGGAGAAGACGAAGGATGGCAACAAGGTGAGCTTCCGCCTGGACATCCAGGTGCAGTGCCCCGATCAACCCAAGGGCGGGGAGGGCTAGGACATGGAAAAGATTCGAGGACTCCTCAACGACGCCCGGACCTGGTTCGAGCGGCTGAGCAGCCGGGAGCGCCGCATGGTGCTGGCCACCGGCGGCGCGCTGATGGCATTCATCCTGTTCGTCATCATCTTCTCGTTCTCCAGCTCCGCGGACGGCTACCGCAAGCGCACGGACCAGAAGCTGGCCAAGCTGCGCGAGGTGCAGTCGCTGGCGGCCAGCTACCGCGAGGCCACCGTGGAGCGGCAGGGCGTGGAGCAGCAGCTCACTGGCAGCGACGTGCGGCTGATGACCTACATCGAAGAGAAGGCCACCCAGGCGGGGCTGACCGTGCCCAACATGACGCCCAAGAATGACATGGGCATCGGGGATGACGGGAAGATCGTCGAGAGCTCGGTGGAGCTGACCTTCACCGACGTGGATCTGCGCAAGCTGCATGACTTCCTGTCGTCGGTGGAGCGCGGACCGGGCGTGGTGAAGGTGAAGAGCCTGCGCCTCGAGCCGCGTGACTCCACGGACACCCTGACGGCGTGGACGACCGTCGCCACCTACAAGATGAAGCAATGACCATGGCTGCTGAGACCAAGATCGCCCGCTGGAAGCTCGCCCTTGGCTACGGTGCGTTCTCGCTCGTGGCCCTCATCCTGTGCCTGTTCCTCACGTTCCCGTACGACACGCTGCGGCGGCGCGCCGTGGACGCGGCGGCGGACGGGGGTTACGCGCTGCGCATCGGCTCGCTGCGGCCGGGGCTGCGCGGGCTGACGGCCACCAACGTGCGCATCAGCAAGGTGCCCAACGGGATGACGCCTGAGTTGCACAGCATGCTGGCCAGCAACACGGCCATGCTGCCGGGCCCCGATGAGCTCGGCGAGCCACTCAACGTGGACTCGGTGGCGGTGCGTCCCTCGCTGCTGCCGCTGGGAGTCTCCTTCCACGCGGAGCTGCTGGGCGGAAGCCTGAGCGGCAACGTGGGTGGACTGAGCGACGTGCAGGTGGCGGTGAAGCTGTCGGACCTGGATCCCTCGGGGGGCAACCTCAAGGGCTTCAGCGGGATGGACCTGACGGGCAAGCTGAACGGATCGCTCAACCTCACGCTGCCCAAGACGCGGGGACAGCCGGACCTGAGCCAGGCCAACGGCCAGCTCGCGCTGGACACCAAGGGGCTGCTCATCCAGGGCGGCAACGTCACCGTGCCCATGTACGGCCAGCCCACCCCCATGGACCTGCCGAAGATCGCGCTGGGTGACATCGACGCGCGCATCAAGATCGAGAAGGGTCTGGGCACCGTGGAGGCCCTGCAGGCCAAGAGCGAGGACCTGGAGGTCTTGGGCTCGGGCACAGTGAAGCTGGGCCAGCGGCTGGACGTGAGCCAGCCGGACATGGACTTCAAGCTGAAGGCCGAGCCGGAGTTCGTGAAGCGCCTGGGCCTGATTGGCGCGGGTCTGACCATTCTCCCCACGGACAAGACCGACCCGAAGTACCGCGTGGCGCACCTGGGCGGCTTCTTCAACCGTCCCAACTTCGGCCCCGCGCGCCAGCAGCCGCAGATGCGTTAGTCCCCTGCTCTGGTTGACCCGGACCGCACCCCGGTCCGGGTCCGGAGCTCCGAGAGACGTGCCAGCAACTCCTCGCGACGCGTACTTCCGCGGGGCAGGCTGCGGATGCGTCGCTCGGCCTCATCCAACAAGCTCCGAGCCTTGCGAGCATCGTGTTTCGGGTGCTCCTGGCACCACTGCACGTAGAGAGACGCGACGTGGTAACGGCGCTCGACGTCCGTGTAGCCCAGCCGCTGGATGCGCCGCAGGGTGCGACCAAAGATGGGCCATGGGCAATTGCGCCCGAAGGACTCGGTGAAGAGCGCCTCGGCAATGCGCCGCCGGACTTCCCTTCGCTCGGATTCCGTCTTCACCACCGAGCGCAGCAGGTGCCGTTCCAGAGCCTTGAACCTGGGTTCGAGCGTCTCGAAGGACTCCTCGAAGGTCGTCACGAGCAGTTGCTCCATGGCCCGTGCAACCTCCCGGGAGCGACGCACCGAATCTTCAGTCCACTTCATCGGCAAGGCTTACCGTCGAATGTATCCGGCCATTTTCCATTGCTCTGCATACAGACATCCTTGCAGGGCCAGCACTGGCTGTGACCAAACCTATCGCTCCAGATGCGAGAATGCCCTCTCGCATGACGAACTGGAATGGTTACGTACGTGGTTGGCAAAATCAACCCTACCCTGAAAATCATCTCTGGTGGTTGCGTGACAGACACGCCACGGGTTAGGAGAGCCTCTGACTTCATAGGGAGGGCTCGATGCCGGAGCTGGTGTTCTTTCGTCGGGGCGAGGAGGTGTTGCGGGTGGGGCTGGGACGCGAGCGCATGGTGCTCGGTCGCGGCGAGAAGAGTGACGTCGTCATTCCCGACCCCGAGGTGAGCCGCCAACAGGTGGCCCTCGTCTTCGACGGCCAACGCTGCACCCTGGAGGACCTCTCCGGTAAGGGTACCCAGGTGGCTGGCGCCTCCACGAGCAAGGGTGAGCTCGCGGACGGCGCGGACATCGTGCTCGGCCAGTGGCGCGCCGTGTTCCGCCTCCACGGCAGCAGTCAGACTGACGTCGCCACCGAGGTCGGCAACCGCACGGAGCTGCAACCCCGTGAGTCGGCCTCGCGCTGGCAGCCCGCCCAGGTGCGCATCAAGCAGGGCAACGACGAGACCGTCCAGAAGTTCAGCGGCGACAGCTTCACCGTGGGCAAGGACCCGTCCTGCGACCTCGTCATCCAGGACTCGTTCATCTCCGGCCGCCACCTCAAGGTGACCCGGCGCGATGGCCACTTCCACGTGCTGGACACCAACTCCACCAACGGCACCTTCATCGGCCCGGTGCGCGTGTTCGAGGTGCAGGTGGGCCTGCCCACCACGCTGCGCCTGGGCCAGACGGACCTCATCCTCGAGCCCGTCACCCCGGCCCGCAAGGAGCTGTCCTTCCACGGCATCATCGGCAGCGATCCGTCCGTGAAGCAGCTCGTCGAGCTCATCGAGCGCGTGGCCCCCTCCTCCGCCGCGGTGGCCATCCTCGGCGAGTCCGGCACCGGCAAGGAGTTGGTGGCCCGAGCCCTCCACGAGTGCTCCCAGCGCGCCGACAAGCCCTTCATCCCCGTCAACTGCGCCGCCATCTCCAAGGAGCTCATCGAGAGCGAGCTGTTCGGCCACGAGAAGGGCTCGTTCACCGGTGCCGCCAACGCTCGCAAGGGCGCCTTCGAGGAGGCCGACGGCGGCACCCTCTTCCTCGATGAGATCGGCGAGCTGCCCGTGGACCTCCAGGCCAAGCTGCTGCGCGCGCTGGAGAGCGGGGAAATCAAACGCGTGGGCGCCAGCCGCCCCACCCATGTGGACGTGCGCGTGGTGGCCGCCACCAACCGGGACCTGCTGGCGGCGGCTCGTGACGGCCGCTTCCGCGAGGACCTGTACTACCGCCTGTGCGTGGTACCCCTGCACCTGCCGCCCCTGCGCAGCCGCCGCAGCGACATCCTCGGCCTGGCCGAGCACTTCCTGCGCATGTACTCGCCCCGGGGCCAGACGGTGCGCCTCACCCCCACCGCCATGGAGCGGCTCCAGCAGCACAGTTGGCCGGGCAACATTCGCGAGCTGCGCAACGTGGTGCACCGCGCCTTGCTGCTGCGCAAGGGCACCAACATCGAGACCACCGACCTCACCTTCGACCAGGAGGTGAACCGCGAGACGGGCGTGTCGGTGCCCGAGCTGCCCCCGGGCATGACGCTGGAGCAGATGCTCCTCAAGCTGGAGCGGCAGATCGTCGAGGCCGCCTTGCGCCGCTGCAACAACAACCGCGAGCGCGTGGCCCGCGAGCTGGGCGTGGCCCGCTCCACCTTGTTCAAACGGCTCAAGGAGTGGGGCCTCACCCGCCAGGAAGAGGAGACGGAGTAGGTCCACTCCGGCTTTCCCAACCCTTTAGATCCTTTTCGCGGCCCATTCGTTCCAACCTCCAGACACCCGATGAGGGTGTTCAGGAGGCATACATCATGGATGCCGCGGTCATCGCCGTTCCACCCTTCGCCGAGCTGTACCGCCAGTACCGAACACGAGCACTGGCCATCGCACGCCGTATCGTGGGCGATGCGGACGAAGCGGAGGATGTTGTGCAGGACGTCTTCACCCGGCTGGCCCAACGCCCCAGCGGCTTCGACGGCCGCTCGTCGTGCTCCACGTGGCTGCATCGTGTGATGGTGAACAGCAGCATCAACTGGTTGCGGGCCCGTAAGCGCCGCGAGCGGTTGCAGCACGAGCCAGAAGCACCGGCCTCACCCGAAGCCCATGCTGTGGGCACCGAGATGCAGCGTCACTTCGAGGAGGCCCTGGAAAAGGTGAGTGAGCAGCAGCGCCAGGTGCTGTGGCTGCGGGAGATGCGCGGCTACAGCTACCCGGAGATCGCCGCCATGCTTCACATCCCCGAGGGCACCGTGAAGAGCGCCCTGCACCGGGGTCGGCAGCGCGCCCTCGCTGAGTTGGAGGAGCGCGACCAACAGCCGTGAGGCTGTCGCTGTGAAGTGAGGGGGCCGCGTGGTCCGAAACCGGGGCCCGTGGCACCCTCACCCCGTCCCTCTCCCAGAGGGAGAGGGGAAGTGGCTCAGTCCTCCGTCTTGGAGCCCACGAAGTGGTCGTCCTTGTCGCGGAACAGCAGGTTGAAGCTCGTCAGAGAGCCGTAGATGCGGGTGATGTAGCTCTGCATCTCCACCTTCTCCGCATCCGACAGCTTCGGGTGTGCGTTGAGCTTCTGCTCCATCACCCGCAACTTGTCTCGCACCATCACGACCTTGTGGAAGAAGGCGTCGATGGGCAGGTCCTTGCCCTGCACATCCGTCTTGCCGGGCACCAGCTTGATGGTGCCGCCCTCCCACTTGTTGGCCAGGGGCGGCGCCTCACCGCCCTCGCCCACCGCCTCCCGGATCAGCTCCATCAACTCCGCGCGCGTCATGTTCAGCTCCAGGCCTTCCAGGTCCACCACTTCGTTTGGATCCCGCTCCCGCCGCCGGACCACTGGCGCCACGCTGCGTGCCGACCGCTCACGCCGCGCCGTGTCCTCGGCCGCCTTCGCGGCCACGCCCCGGGGCAGGAACTTGTTGCACAGAGGCGCCGAGGGCGGGAACAGCCCCCGCTCCGCCTGCAACCGGCAGACGCCCACCCAGCCCCGGTGATCCACCGAGTGCGCCGCCCACAGCTTGCAGTTGCCGCACACCTTCTCCTCCGGTCCGAAGACCGGCATTGGCGGCAGTCCACTCCCGGCGCCGTCCGTCATCAGCGGCTCTCCTGGGCCGAGGCAGCCTTGCGAACGCCCAGCTCGCGCAGCAGCCCGTCGGCGTCCTCGACCTGATCCAGCAACCACAGCACGTAGCGCACGTCCACGTTCACGTTGCGCGCCACGTCCGGGTTGTAGCCGAAGTCATTCGCCACGTTCTCCCACACGCGGTCGAAGTTGACGCCCACCAGCTGGCCCTTGCCGTTCACCGTGGGGCTGCCCGAGTTGCCGCCCGTGGTGTCCGCATCCGCCAGGAAGTTCACCGGCACGTCCTTCAACCGCTCGTCCACCCACGGCCCGTACTTCTTGGCCTCAGCGGCCGCGGCCACCTTGCCCGGCACGTCGAAGGGCTCCTGGCCCGTGTGCTTCTCCATCACGCCCGACAGCGTCGTCTGCGGCGTGTAGAAGGCCCCGTCCCGCGGCGCATAGCCCTTCACCTTCGCGAACGTCACCCGCAGGGTGCTGTTGGCATCCGGCGCCACCGGCTTGCCCGCATGCGCCATCACCGCCCGACGCCACTCGGGCATCAGCCGCACGTTCGCGCCGGCACGCCGGTCCCGCAGCTCGTCCAGCGCCACCACCTCCGCCGCCAGGTCGAGGCCCAAGTCCAGCAGCGGATCCTTCCGCGCCCGAAGCTGCGCCTCCGTCTCGCCGGCCATCTTCAGCCGCTCCGCCAGGTCCATCACCTTCGAGCGGGCGTACAGGGCGTTGAGCTTCGCGGACACCTGCTTCTCCACGTACTTCCGGCCAAAGTGCTTGTCGATCGCCGCGATGCGCTCGCCCTCGCCGAGCGACTGCGCCCGCCGCACCAGCGCGAGGAACATCCGCTTGTCCGCCGGCGCGAAGAAGTTCTTCTGCTCGCGCTCCAGCCTGTCCTTCAGCCGCGGCAGCTCGCGCTCCATGTACTCGGGCCTGCGCTCGAGGTCCGGCTTCGCCCGCTCCTGCGCCAGCCGCGCCAGCGTCACCGCCAGCGACGGGCCCTTCGCCCCCATCTTCAGCATGTCGAGCAGGAACTCGCGCTCGAACGTCTTCGCCTTCTCCGCCTGCAGCGACAGCAGCTCCGTGCGGGCCTTCAGCGCCCCCGCATACTCCTTGCGCGTCTCCGCCCAGGCCGCCACCGCCGCCTCGGCCTCGCGCTGCTTCTCCACGATGCGGCCGCGCTTGAGCCCCGCGAGCTGCCCGCCCGCGTTCTTGTAGCGGTTGTGCAGGCCCTTCAGGCCCGAGGCCACGGCGATCTTCCCCGCCGCGTCCTTCTCGCCCTCCTCCTCGAGGATGCGGATGAGCTCTCCGTACACGTCCACGACGCGCGGGTAGTAGCGCGCCTGGCGCTCGGCCATGTCGTCGGCCAGCAGCGCACGGAAGGTGGTGCCGGGGTAGCCCAACACCATCACGAAGTCGTCTGGCTTCACGCCCTCGGTGGCCAGCGGGAAGAAGAACTCCGCCTTGTACGGCACGTTCTGCGGGCTGTACTTCGCCGACGAGCCGTCCGGCGCCGAGTAGGCACGGATGATGGAGAAGTCACCGGTGTGGCGCGGCCACATCCAGTTGTCCTCCTCGCCGCCGTACTCGCCCACCGCGCGCGGCGGCGCGTACACCAGCCGCACGTCCGTCAGCTCCACCGAGTCGATCAGCACGAACTGCACCCCGCCGTCGAAGCCGGCCACCCGGCAGCGCGTGGCCGGACGCTTCTCGCACTCGGCCACCAGCTCCTTCTCCTTGCGCTCCAGCGCCTTCTGGCGCGTGAGATCGTCCGCCCCCGCGGGCACCACCGCGAACATCTCCTTCGTCACGTCCGTGAAGCTGCGCGGCACCTGGATGCGCGAGCCCTTGCCCGGCAGCTCCTCCTCGCGGTTCTTCGCCAGGAAGCCCTGGGTGATGAGATCGCGCTGCGGCGTGCTGTGCTCCTGGATGACGGAGAAGACACAGTGGTGGTTGGTGATGACCAGGCCCGTCTCGGAGATGAAAGCGCCCGTACAGCCCCCCACGTTCACCGCGCCCGCCAGCAGGCCCGTACCCCGCTTCGGATCCCACAGCCGCTCGGGCGGCACCTGGAGACCCTGAGCCTTCAGCCACGCCGGATCGAGTTCGAGGACCTGTTGGGGGGTCCACTTCCCCTCCCCAGCCAAAGCCGGGGCAGCCACGAGAGAAAGGAGCAGGAGCGTCTTCTTCATCGTGCCCCTTCCCTACCGCGTCTTCTGCCCGCAGGCGATCCTCTTGGACAACCGTGAGTGACGCAGGGGGTCATACCCTCACCCCAACCCGCTCCCAGAGGGAGAGGGAGTATGGCCTGCTCGCCCTCCAGTCGGCCTTGGAAGCAGGGGATGCGGCTTGGAAGAATCCGAGGGAATGCGTGTTCCAAGCCCCGCATGCAGACCTCGAGCGGCTCCAAATTGGACTTTGGCCGGGTGGCCCTTCTCCTCGTGCTCCTAGGCGTGGGCTGGTACTTCTGGGATTCACCCGCTGTGTGGCCCCTCAAGCTGTTGGTGGTGATGGTGCACGAGAGTGGACACGCGCTCGCCACCCTGCTCGCCGGAGGTGCGGTGGACCGCATCACCCTGGCTGCTAATGAGTCCGGTGCGTGTCTGGCCCATCTGCCCACCGGAATGATGGCGCAGGTGGCTGTCTACTCGGCCGGCTACGTGGGCAGCGCGCTCGCCGGGGCCTTCCTGCTGCTGGCCACCTTCCGCTTCCGGCTGCGCCGCCTCGTGCTCGTCGCCGCGTGCCTGGGCCTCGCGGTGATGGGCGTCCTCTATGCGGGCGACGGCTTCACCCTGGCCTTCTGCATGGGCACCGCGCTCGTGCTGGGGCTCGCGGCGAAGTACCTCCCGGATGGGGGCGTGGACATGCTCAACCTCTTCCTCGCTGCCTTCACCGCCCTCTACGCCGCGTTCGAGCTGCGCTCGGACCTGTGGAATGGCGCCACCCGTTCCGTCAGCGACGCCTCCCTGCTGGCCGACCTCACCCCCGTGCCCTCCTGGGCCTGGGCCTCACTCTGGTCGCTCGTCTCGCTCGTGCTGCTCGGGCTCTTCGCCCGCTGGTCCTTGCGCGCCGCTCGCCCCGAGGGCCTCGGCTACTCGCTGACCTCCGGCCGCCGCTAGAGGCTCAGCGCCTCGGGCGCATCCGGTAGGCCACGAAGGAGGCCACGTCCGGGAAGGCGAAGTACGGGTTGTGCTGGCGCACGTCACTCATGGCCGCCACCGGTACGTCCGCGTAGTCGTGCCCGGGGAAGAGCCGGGTGCTGTCCGGCACCTTGAGCAGCACCTGCGACAGCGAGCGGTACATGGCATCCGGGTCTCCCCCGCGCAGGTCGCACCGCCCGCAGCCGTTGATGAAGACGGTGTCACCCGACACCAACGCGTCCTGAGCCAGCAGGCAGTGAGAGCCCGGTGTATGCCCCGGGGTGTGCAGCGCTTGGAAGCCCCGCCCTCCCACCGTGAGGGCATCCCCTGGCCCGAGCGGACGCAGCGCCCCACCCGCCAGCTCACGCAGGTCCGCCGAGAAGTCCACCTCGGCGCGCTGGGCGTACACCGGCACATCGTGGCGCGAGAGCAGGTCCGGCAGCCCATTGGTGTGGTCGCCGTGGCAGTGCGAGACGAAGGCACCCACCAGGCGCTTGCCGTCCTCCACGAGGGCCTTCTCGATGGCGGGCACGTCCCATGCCGGGTCCACCACCAGCACCTCCGCCGAGTCCTTCGGACCCACCAGGTACACGAAGTTGTCCATCGGCCCGAGCTTCAACTGGCGCACGTACAGAGAGTCCATCGGCATCCTCCAGCCCCCCACTCTATGCGCTGCACACGAGACAGGGAGCCCGCTCTTGAGGAGGAACAGCGCTTCGCATTTGAATATGGCCCCTTCCCCCAGCCGAGGAGGCCTCCTCTTGAAGCGACCGCTGCTCCCCCTGGCCCTCACCCTGCTCGCCACAAGCGCCATGGCCAAGGATCGGGCCACATTCCGCCATACCCCTTCACTGGACGAGGAGCGCCCCGTGGTGGTGGACGCGACGGTGGGCCCCCAGGGCGGCGACTTCGCGCTGCGGCTGCGCTTCCAGAAGCCCCCCTTCGGCCAGGAGTGCGGCATGCGCTGCGCCAACACGACCGTGCTGCTCGACACGGACGCCAACCCCAAGTCAGGTCTGAAGATCTCCGACAAGGCTCCCGAGAACGGCGCGGACCTGGCCATCATCATCCAGGGGACGCGCGACATGTCCGGCGCGAGCTCGGACAATTACCTGCGCGTGAAGGTGCGGCGGCTCTCGGACGGGGTCGCCACCATCGAGGCGGGCGAGCTGATGGCCGAGCTCGACCACCGGCGCGACTCCGACCGCATCCACATCGAGGACAACACCGTCTTCCTGCTCATCGACGCGAGCGACAACCTGCCCTCGGGTCGCAAGGTGCGCGTCATCTACCACCCGCCCGGCGGCAAGGCGCTCCAAGCCACCATCCCTGGCATGCTCAGCGGCAGTGCGAGCAGGGGTAAAGTGATGATCTTCCGCCGCGGCGGCTGGGGAACGGCCCGTCAGGGCGGCCAGCGCGTCGGGACCGAGAACAAGTAGGGCGCTCCAATGGGGTACCGGGGTCGAACACGTGCAGCCTCGCCCCAGGGGCGGGGGCCTCTCGTGTTCCTGGACCCTTGAAAAGCCGGAAGGGAGAAGGACTCGAGTGGAGCCCTCCTCCCTTCACTGGTGATGGACCCCCTCCCTCGGGGAAGGGGTCGGGGCGGGGGCATCTTGCCTGGCCACCCCTCTCGGGATTCCTGGGTTGCTGGCCTGCGCACCGGGCTGCTGCGTCCGGCGACAAGTGTCCTCAAGGTACTCGAAACACCTGTTGGCCGCTGTGAAGCAGGTCACAGGTTTCATGTGAATCGCTTCACGACGGAAGTCAGAGAAGACAGACCACCTCTCCAAAGGGAAAGGTCCTGGGCTCTCGCCCTCCAGGTGGCACCCCCCAAAGCACGGGCACCGAGGGCACGACATCCGGAAGCTGGACGCCGCCCTGCGCGCCGCCACGGCCGCCGTCGCGCATGGTGCGAGCCGCCGCCGTCATGCGCGCCCAGACGACGCGACACGCGACCGGGAGCGCGAGTTCGCCTGGCTGTTGAGCCAGCTCCATGCGATCGCGCTGGCGGAGCTGATGGACAGCCACACGTCCTAGACCGCTCCTGGTCCAGCCATTGGGACTGGAGCGCGATACCATCGCCCGTGAATCCCCGCCCACAAGGTCCCTGTCATGGATGACGTCTCCGCCCACTTCAACCCGATGGCTCCCGACCAGCTCGCCAATCCCTATCCGCTCTATGAGCGGCTGCGGCGGGAACGGCCCGTCTTCTACAGTCCCACGTTCGATCTGTGGGTCGTCACCCGTTACGCGGACATCTCCGAAGTGGAGAGAGACACCGCGCACTTCTCCTCGGTGGGATCGCTCGATGCCAGGGCCGAACCACACCCCGAGGTGCGCGCCGTTCTCGCGCAGGGGTACTCTCAATTTCTCTCACTCGTCCAGAGCGACCTCCCGGACCACACCCGCGTCCGGGCTGTGTTTGGAAAAGCCTTGAGCGCCCAGCGCATCGCGGCGATGGAGCCCACCATCCGAGCGACGGCGGACGCACTCATCGACGGATTCATCCGCGACGGCAAGGCGGACCTCATCCAACAGTTCGCCTACGCGCTGCCGGGCTTCATCATCTGCGACCTGCTCGGCGTGCCGCGCTCCGATATGGAGCAACTCAAGCGCTGGTCCGATGACAAGACGGCGCTCATGTCGGCGACCGCGCCCATCGAGCAGCTGGTCCAGTGCGCGCACGGCTTCATCGCGATGGAGCGCTACTTCCGGGAGAAGCTCCACGAGCGGCGGAGCCACCCGCGCGAGGATCTGCTGACACTGCTCGTGCCGCAGTCGTTGGGCGGAACCGCGCCCTTGAGCGAGCAGGAAGCGGTGTGCAACGCCATGGACCTGTTCGCCGCCGGCCACGAGACGACGACGGGCCTCATCGGCAACGGCATGTGGCTGCTGTTGAATGCCCCGGAGCAATTGGAGGCCGTGCGGGAGGACCCCAGCCTTCTGCCCAACGCCCTCGAGGAGATGCTGCGCGTGGAGTCCCCCATCCGCGGCTTCTTCCGGACGGTGACGGCCGACACCCCGCTGAGTGGGGTCACCCTCCCGAAGGGCGGGCGGGCGTTCATCCTGTACGCATCCGGCAACCGCGACGAGACGCAGTTCGCCGAGCCGGATCGCTTCGACATCCGCCGCACGGATGCGAAGAAGCACCTGGCGTTCGGCAAGGGCATCCACTTCTGCGTCGGAGCCCCGCTGGCGAAGCTGGAAGGGCGGATCGCCTTTGAGCAGTTGCTGCGGCGATTGCCCGGCCTGCGGCTGCGGATAGACGAGGCCCCGGTGCACCGGCCCTACTTCATGCTGCGCGGCTTCGAGCACCTGCCCATCGCCTGGAACGTGCCCGCGTAGGCCTGGTGCTTTCAACTTCTGCTCTGCCCTGGCTCCTGTCTGCTGAGCAGCAAGACAGGGAGCCCAAGCGTTTTGACAATCACTGGTCCGGGCTCTTAGGAGCGGAAGACCCAGCCGCCGTCCACGGTGAGGGTGGTGCCGGTGGTGAAGGTGGCATCGGAGCAGAGATAGAGGATGGCACGGGCCACCTCATCGGGCTGCCCGATGCGGGCCATGGGGTGGTAGGTCTCGGCCATCATCCGCTGGGTGGCCGCGTCGCCCTGGGTGAAACCGAGAAAGGCCTCCGTCTCGATGGAACCCGGGGCCACCGCGTTGACGGTGATGCCTTCGGAGGCGACCTCGAGCGCGGCGGTCTCGGTGAGGCTCTCCAGCGCGCGCTTGGTGGCCCCATATGGACCCAGCCCGCGGAACGCACGCTTGCCGATGGCGGAGGAGACGTTGACGATGCTGCCGCCTCCGCCCTGGGCCCTCATCTGCCGGAGCTCGGCGCGCAGGCACCAGAAGAAGGCCGTGAGGTTGAGGTGGAGCACCTGGGTCCAGTTGTCGTCGGTGCAGTCGGCGATCGTGCTGGGCTGGCCAGTGGTTCCTGGCACGTTGACGGCGCAGTCGAGCCGGCCAAATGCGGCCACCGTGCTCTCCACGGCCCGGGTCACCTGCGGCGCTTGGGTGACATCGGTCTCGACGAAGCGTGCCGTGCCGCCCTGGCGGAGGATCTCCTCGACCACGGCCGAGCCCTCGGTCACGCGCCGTGCGGCCACGACGACCCGGGCTCCTGCCTGCGCGAGCGTCAAGGCCGCCGCCTTGCCGATGCCGCTACTTCCACCCACCACGAGTGCCACCTTGCCATCAAGTCGAGCCATGATTCCTCCGCGCAGAGGCCGACACCTTAACTACCGGAGCACTGGCGGCGCCATTGCCTCGCACCACCCACGGGGAGGCCTTGCCCTGCGTTGAGCTTCTTCCGGACGGTGACGGCCGACCCCCCTGAGTGGGGTCATCTTGCCGGAGGCTCCGAGTCCGGACAGGGTTCAGTCCGACAGCTCGACCTTCAGCTCCGGGCGCGCCTGCTTCAGGGCCTCGATCTGCTCGGTGCGAACACGGGTCTGGCGCAGGACCAGCTGCTTGAGGGCGGGCATGCGGCCGATCCAGTCGGGCAGCGAGGTGAGCGGGGTGGCCTTGAGGTCGAGGTACCGCAGCTTCGGAAGCTGGAGGAGCGTCTCGGGAAGCTCGCTCAACCCGGTGCCGTCCAGGGCGAGTGACTCCAGGGACTGGAGGTGGGCCAGCTCGGCGGGGAGCGACGTCAGCTCGGGGTTCCTGGAGAGGTTGAGGTTCTTGAGCTTCGTGAGCCGTCCCAGCTCGCCGGACAGGCGTGTCAGCTTCACGCCGGTCGCGGACAGGCTCTCCAGCTCCGTGAATTCACCCACCAGGTCCGGCAGCACCCGCAGCGTCGCGGAGTGGAGGAAGAGGTGCTTCGTGTTCCGGGGATGGCCCGCCAGCAGGGCCGCCGCGCCCTGCTCGCGGGCCTGGGCCGCCGCCTCGCCGTACGAATCCATGAGCAGGCCGAGCGGCTCCCCCAGCGCGTCATCGCGGACCTTGCGCACGGTGGCGGCCTGCTTGCCCAGGGCCGCCAGCTTCTTGGCGAGCCATGCCGTGAAAGGGCCCAGCTCGAGCGTGGGCAGGCTGTCCTCCACGGACCAGACGACCAGGGCATCCCCCTGGGCGCTCTTGCCGAAGCAATAGCCGTTGACGTCGTTGAGGTCCTCCGACGCGAACATCACGAAACGGTAGTCGTGGCGGCCCGCCTCGCGCTCCTCGCGCACCGTCGTCCACTGGCGGCCCGGCTCGCCCATGCCTTGCGACGCCCCCATGCGCCAGCGCGGCGGGAGGAAGGCCAGGCCCTTCTTCCCCGTGTTCACCCAGCGGTAGCCCAGCTCGTCGACGAAGCGCTGGTAGTCATCGGGGAGCAGCGCGCCCAGGTCGGGCGTGTGCTCGAACGTCATCGACAGGGGCTCCAGCTCCGTCGGGTACTGTCCCGAGGTCCGCGGGCCCAGCGCTTCCCGGAGCTGGGCCTCCAGTTCCGTCCACTGTGTCGCGAGCCCGGCGGGCGTCGGCGGAGGCGCTTTCTTCGTCGGGGAGGCGCGTCGTGAGGTCGTCTTCTTGGTCGCCATGGAAGTGTGAGCCCACCAGGAGTGTCGGCACGACCACTACCGGTCCCGCGTGGGACTCACAAGGGCATCTGTCAGCGCAAGAACCGGGTGAGCGCCGCGAAGTCGTCCGGTCCATCACCACCGGCGGTGGGTGGATGCGTGGCTTCTGACTGGACTAGCGTCACAGAGATGGAAGCGGAACAGAGTGAGAGCGCGCGTGTCTCGAAGCAGGAGCTGCAACGGTGGATGACGCGCCGCGACGCGCCAGCGTGGGCACGTGTAGCGGTCCAGGTGCCACTGTTCCTGGGCTCGGCGGTGGCCACGGCGTGGCTGGCGGCCAGGGGTCATCCCGCGTGGATGGGCACCGTCCTCCTGTGTGGTGTGTTCCTGGTCACCTTCTTCCCCTCGCTGCACGAGACGGGGCATCGCACCGCGTTTCGCTCGAGCCTCTTGAACGAGGGGCTCGTGTGGCTGAGCGCGTTCCTGATGTTGCAGGCCCCCAGCTTCTTCCGGGAGTTCCACTGGCAACACCACCGGTCCACGCAGTCCCTGGAGCACGATCCGGAGATCGCTGGCGCGCCAGGGTTTCTCGTGGGGTGGCCTCGAAACCTCGGGCACTACCTGGCGCGAGCGTCGGGCCAGGCACTGTTGGTGGGCAAGGCGCTGTTCACCCTGGCGTCGGCGGTGCTGTTCACGCCGGCTCAATGGCAGAAGGTGTTTCCATTCATCCGGGCCAACCAGCGGCGGCGCATTCAGTGGGAGAGCCGGCTGGTCATCGTGCTCTGGTGCGCGCTGCTCCTCGGGGGCTCCAGGTTCGTCCCCGGGTTCGGCCACGTGCTGCTCGCATGGCCCATCGCGCATGTGCTGCTGGGGTTGTTCGTGATGACGGAACACACGGCCCTCCCCATGGAGGGCAGCCAGCTCCAGCGCACGCGCACCACCCGCTCGAACGCGCTCGTTCGCTTCCTGATGTGGAACATGCCCTACCACGCCGAGCACCACGCCTATCCCGCGGTGGCGTTCCATGGGCTGCCGGAGTTGCACCGGGCACTGGGGCCGGACGTGGAGCACGTCTCGTCGGGGTATCTGGCGTTCCACCTGCTCGCGCTGCGCCATGCGCTGTTCGGGCCGCCCGCCGAGGCCGGCACTCCCCAACCCATGGGGTTCGGAGGAGAAAATGCACCCCAGCGTGGCCCTCAGGACCGATGACACGGCCGAGGTGCTCGCCTGTCGTCAGTGGAATGCCTTCCCGGCGGATGCACAGGCCTGGGACTGGTTCGCGTCCCTCACGGAGTGAGGACACACCGTGAGGCCTGGCACCCGCCGGGTGGAGGTGGCGAGAATCGAAGCCGCCAGGAACCTGTTTCGGTAACGGGCGGCGAGGACGCTCAGTAGATGGAGCGCCAGTACATCATCTGATCACCCAGCCACTTGTCGATGCGGAACGCGATGTTCGGCGTGGTCCCGCTGCAGGCCGAGCCCTTGCACGACTCGGCGATGTTGACGGCCAGGAGGTAGGGCCCGTTCGCGCCCGGGCTCCACGAGTAGAGCGGGCCGCCGCTGTGCCCACCGGACATGTCGCAGCCGTGGTAGAAGTTCCGGTTCCAGCCGCCCACCGGGTTGAAGAACGAGCCGATGTCGCAGGTGAAGCTCTGGCCCCACATGGAGTTGTCCACGCAGCCCGCCGGAGCCCCGACCGAGCCACAGCCCGGGTAGCCGTAGTGGTACGTCGAGTACGAGGCGAGCCCGCTGTCCGAGGAGTTGTAGTAGACCCCCATGTAACCCGGGGTGACGCCCGTCGAGCTGGTGGGCGTGTCCGCGAGCACCAGCACCGCCCAGTCATACTGCTCGCAGACCTGGCGGTAGCCCGTCGTCATCCACTTGTGGCAATTGTTGTCCACGAAGCCCTGGTCCCAGTACTTCCACGTGTGGTTGACGGCGGCATAGGGCTGCGTGGTGCCGTCCTGTCCCGCGCGGAACTGCGGATTCACCCAGTTGCCGTAGCCATCCCACAGGCAGTGGAACGCGGTCAGCACGAGCCGGCCCTCGAACAAGGTACCCGTGCACCAGCTCGAGCCGTTGGGCGACACGACGCCAATGGTGTCTCGCGGCCAGTCGGAGCCCGAGTTGGTCCACCGCGCCCGGCTGTCGAGGCCATTGGACCATCCGCTCGCGCTGCGCGGCTGCTCCGAGGGAAGGCTGCTGCCGCTGAGGCCTCGCTCCCGCAGCGCGGCCCCCACCTTCTCGGCATCGGCTTCCGGCACGCTCACTTCGTAGATCGTTCCATCCGGGCCCATCGCGCGCATCTGGCCACCCGGCTTCTCCAGCCCGATCTGGGGCTCGATCTTCCGGATGGAGGGCAGCTCCCCAGGCTCGGGCCGGGCGAAGCGAGTGACCTTCTCCAACGGGCGGAGGCGTGGCGGGCTCAGGCCCAGCTGGTGGCCGACCCAGTCGGCGGGCACCTCCAGCGTCTGCACCTGGGTGGAGGTAACGGGCTCGCTCGCGCCAGGCTCGATATCCTGGGCGCCGCACGCGCTCAGGGCGAGCGATGCGAGAAAGGTCAGGCCATACCGCTTGCGCATCATGGGCTTCATCAGGGTCTCTCCTGCTCGCGGCATAGGAGCGCCTCGGTGCTCCGGGCGGAGTCCTCTGCTGCCGTCGTCCCCGGGTTCATTCCCGAGACACGAGCGACTTGAGCAAGCGTCAGGCCAGGAGCTCACGGCAGCGATTTCGCGGGGATGCACTGCGACACGGAGCAAGTGGCACAGCTCCGGAGCGCGCATGGCACAGGCCGGCCTGTGCCACTGTGCCACCGTGCCGTGTCCCCTGAAGAGGAGGCCCTGCGAGCCGTTGCCGCCACCCACGCAAGACGAGGTGGAGCGCCTGCTTCAGATGGGCGAGCCGGGCTCCTCGAGCCGGAGCTGCTGGTTGTTGAGGGCCGCCACCAGCTTGCGGACCAGCTCCATGTACTGCGCGTCGGTCATCTGCCCCCGAAGCGTCCGCAGCTCTTGAATCTGTGCGCGGCCCCAACTTCCGGAGGCGAGGCTGTCCTCCACCATCCGATGGACCTTCTCGTAGGCGGCCATGTTCTCCGCGGTGGGCGGCGGTGGAGCCTGCTCCTTCTCCGGGAACCGGGCGTCATCGGCGGAGACCACCGCCGTGCTCAGTTCCTCCCGCAGCATCTGGCGCAGTTCCTCGCGCAACCCCGACAGGTCCATGCCCACCCTGGCCTGGGGACCGGGAGCCACGGGTACGGGGAGGCTCGCCGCTGACGCTTCCAGTCGGCGCGCCAGCGCCTCCATCCGCGCTTCCTGCCGGTCGATCCGCCTCATCAGCGCCTCGGCGGATGGGCGCGGAGTGAACGCATGGGCGAGACCGAAGCCCGCCAGCGCCGTCAGGAGCGGAATGCCGATGCGAGACACTGTCGATGGGATGCTCATGAGACCTCTCGTCCGGGGAAACGGCGTGCCACCAGCGAGCGCCGGCCGCGCCTCTTCGGGACAGATGGGAGGCGCGGCCGGGCCGGTGAAGACTACGGAGTCCTCATGTCCACGTAGGAGCTCGCACGAACCTCAGCGGAGGTGCAGTTGTTGCTCGCATCCCAGTACACGCGAATATACCCGTCATCCGTGATGGTCCTCAGCGCCGACAGAACGGTGGCGGAGGTCGCGATGCAGACGCCCATCTGGCCCGACGAATTCCGGGCGGCGACAATCGCGCGCTCGCCGAAGACGCCGTTGCCCTCGAACACGATTTCGACGAACGACATGGTGTCGGTGGTGTTCCGCGCCCCGCCCATGCTGGCGTAGAAGGTGCGGTTCACGCTGTCGATGACTACGGGGATGCTGTCCCGGTACCCGGCCCAGGCCGTGCCGCCAGCACCGAGGATCGCCAGAGCCACTCCCAGGCCCATCATTCGCTTCATCATCGATATAACCTTTCGTGTGTGGCCCGCACGGGCCGTCAATCCATGGATGGCTTTGCGGCCCTCCTGGTGACGCGCACCCTATGCACGCCGTCTGACGTGTATCTCCAGAGGCAACAACCCCATCCACCCTGTAACCCGAAAGGCTACGAAGGCCGTCATGCCGCAAGCCCCCGGCAAGGTGTCAGAGGACTGGCGGACGGTTCATCCCCTTCCTCGCTCACCATCACCCAGGGGGGGAAGGGATCCTCGAGCTGGCTCCAGCCCGCCGGGCCCGGGGCCATCTCCTCGCCGGTGAGCAGGCACTCCTCGAGTGCCTCGCGCAGCAGTGCCTGGTCCACCTGGCGGGTGATGAAGACGATCTCCTGGCGCCTGTCGCCCCAAGGGGCCTGCATCTCCCGTTCGAGCTCGGCGCGAAGCGCGGGCTCCTCGGGCCACTCCTCCCGGGGCACGGCGGCCCACCACAGCCCCGCGGGCTCGAAGGCACAGGCCCCACCCGCCTGGGCCCATACGCCCGTCACGTCCATGCGCGTGGCCAGCCAGAAGAAGCCCTTGGAGCGCAGCAGGCCCTTCCAGCTCCCGTGGATGAACTCCCAGAGGCGCCCGGGGTGGAAGGGACGGCGCGCGCGGAAGACGAAGCTCTCGATTCCGTACTCCTCGGTCTCGGGAAGGGCCTCGCCGCGCAGCGTCTGGAGCCAGCCGGGGGCGCGCTGGGCCTTCTCCATGTCGAAGAGCCCCGTCTCCAGCACCTCGGACAGCGGCACCTGGCCGTGCCGCGAGCGCACGAGCCGCGCACCCGGGTTGAGCTGACGGAGGATGGACTCCAGTTCCCCCAACTGCTCCGGCGACACCAGGTCCGTCTTGTTGAGCACCAGCACGTCCGCGAACTCCACCTGCTCCACCAGCAGGTCCACCACCGTGCGCTCGTCCTCCTCGCCGGCGGCGAGCCCGCGCTCGCGCAACTCCTCGGTGTCCTCCCAGTCCTTCAGGAAGTTGAAGGCGTCCACTACCGTCACCAGGGTGTCCAACCGGGCCACGTCCGCCAGGCTCCGGCCCTGCTCGTCCGCGAAGGTGAACGTCTCCGCCACCGGCATGGGCTCGGAGATGCCGGTGGACTCGATGAGCAGGTGATCGAAGCGCCCCTCGCGCGCCAGCCGTCCCACCTCCACCAGCAGATCCTCGCGCAGCGTGCAGCAGATGCAGCCGTTGCTCATCTCCACCAGCTTCTCGCCCACGCGCGACAGCGAGGCCCCGCCCTTCACCAGCCGGGCGTCGATATTCACCTCGCTCATGTCGTTGACGATGACGGCGACGCGCCGGCCCTCCCGGTTGTTGAGCACATGGTTGAGCAGCGTCGTCTTCCCCGCGCCCAGGAAGCCCGAGAGCACGGTGACGGGCAGGCGACCGTCCCTCACGGCTTGCCCTCCCGGTACACCACGTGCTTGCGCACGCGAGGGTCGTACTTCTTCTTCTCCAGCTTCTCCTGTGTGGAGCGCTTGTTCTTCGTCGTCGTGTAGGAGTGGCCAGTGCCCGCGGTGGACACCAGGTAGATGATGGTTCGGTTGCCTTTGGGCATGGTGGAAGCCTCTTATCGCCACCTTCATGCAAATGCAACACAGTTGCACATTCTCTCGGCACGGGGACGTTCGGAGGCAGCAACGAGTTCTTCAAGGGCTTTGGCAGCAGCGACGTGAAGGAGGCCACCCGGCTCGTCGACATCTCGCTCGACTCCGGGCTGAACATGTTCGACACGGCCGACGTGTACTCGGGCGGGAATGAGTCGGAGCCATGCCCCGTGCAACAGGCGTTGATCTTGATTGGCATCCCTGGCGTCCATCCGGCTTCACGCAACTTCTCCATTGAGCGTGATATCCATCCACCATCGTGGCAGGACGCGAACAAGCGTTGGCCATAGGGGGCCGAGATGCGGCTGAAGAGACTGAAGGCGGGCGACCGGGAGCTGGCGAAGGTGCTGTTCTCCGTCATGGCGGAGGTATTCGAGGAGGACAGCGAGGAGCTGAGTGATGGCTATATCGACCGGCTCCTCGGGCGGGAGGATTTCTGGGCGATTGCCGCGTTCGTTGACAACGACATCGTGGGGGGACTCACCGCGCATACCTTGCCCATGACCCGGGCGGAGTATTCCGAGATCTTCATCTATGACATCGCCGTGCGAAGCGATCATCAGCGACAAGGCATTGGCCGCCGACTGATCGAGGAGCTTCGGACCCAGGCGGCTGGCATGGGAATCCGGGAGCTGTTCGTCCCCGCCGATAACGAGGATGTCCACGCGCTCGATTTCTACCGCGCCCTCGGCGGGGAGGCCGCTCCGGTGACGATCTTCACCTTCACGGACGATTTTGAGTAGTCACGACCGGCCGCGCCGAGAGGGAAGACCGATGGCGGAGCATGAAGTCCCGGTGCGGTTGCGGTGGACGGTGGAGCAGCTCGTCCTCGCGCCCGGTGCCCGCGTGTTGGAGATAGGCTGTGGAACGGGCGTGGCCGTGGGGCTCGTCTGCGAGCGTCTGAGCACCGGCCACATCATGGGCATCGATCGCTCGGCGAGCGCCATCGGCCGGGCGAGGGCGCGCAACGCCGCGCACATCGCTGCGGGGAAGGCCGGGCTGTGGCTGGGTGAGCTGAAGGACTTCGCGTCGGACGCTGGCGCCTTCGACAGGGTTTTCGCCGTCAACGTGAACGTCTTCTGGACGGGCGCGGCACTGGCTGAGCTCCGGCGGCTGTTCGAGCTGACGAAGCCGGGAGGTGTCGTGCTCCTGGTCTACGAGGCACCTGACGCACGGAAAGCGGAGCGGATCGCGAATGCCCTCCACGAGAAGCTCACCGGGCAAGGCTTCCTGACCACGATTTCGAAAGGCCCCTCACCGAAGCTGGTTGGGATTACCGCCATCCACCCGCCCGTCGGGCCTGCGCGGCCCACTGGCTCTCGAGGGCGCCTCAATCGGCGATAGCCCCGAGCCGGGGAAGCGAGAGCTTCCTCAACGTCACAGAAGCGGGAGCGAGCCGTACTCCCACGACCACGGCGCGCCGGTTTCGCCCAGAATGGCCCTGACGAGACGGGGAAAGGCGGGTTCGGCGCGGACATCGTTGGACAGGAGCACCACGCACCGGCGCCGCCGCTCGACGCAGACCCAGATGTTGCCGGTCGAGTCGTTGTGGCCGCCTTTGAGGAATCCGCGCCCTTGCGGTCCGTCGAACACGACGACGCCGAGCCCGGCCGCGAGATCGCGACGGCGGGACTCGGGAGGAAGTTCCGGCTGCGGCGTTGGAAACTGCGAGGCCGTGCCGATGGGAAGTTGCGGCCGGGTCAGCTCCGCGCGGGTGGCGTCCGTCAGGCCCTCGCCTCGCACGTAGGCCGCCGCGAAGCGGGCGAAGTCGGCGAGGGTGGTGTCCATGGAGCCGGCCGCGCGGACCTTGCTGCGCTCATCATGCGCCTCGACCTTGCCCTCCAGGGTCCAGCCGTCGGCGAGGTTGTCCGCGAAGTCGGGCCGCCAGACCATGCTGGTGTCGGTCATGCCGAAACGATCGAACACGCGGCGCTGCATCTCGCGTCCGACGTCGAGCCCCAGGCCTTGTTCCAGCACGAACTGCAACAGGATGAGTCCCTCCCCCGAGTAGGCGTAGCGGCTTCCAGGGTCGAAGTGGAACCGGAGCTTCCCGTCCGGCTCGAGGAAGCCGAAGTTGGCGAAGCCCGCGCTGTGGGTCAGCAGGATGCGAGGGGTCAGCGCGCGCCAGCGCTCATCGCCAGCGAGGCCGCTCCAGCGGGCGTACCGGTCCTCGAGCTGGGGGTCCGTGTAGTCGGGCAGGGGCTTGGGCAGCAATCGGTCGATCGGCGTGTCCAGCCCAATCACACCTTCTTCCGCGAGCTGCGCGACCATATAGGCGAACACCGCCTTGGTGAGCGAGGCGCCGTACATGATGGTGTCCGGCCGGAGCGGCTCGCCCGCGGCGTTCCGCACGCCGTGGCTTTGGACGTACACCGGCTGGCCATCTTCGATGACGGCGAGCGCGAGCCCCTTCGCACCGGTGTCCTGCATGGCGCGGGCGACTTCGGCGTCGAGGCCCGAGGGGGTCCACGCACGACCGCCCGTCGTGGGAACGGTCGCGCAGCCAAGGGTGCTCGCGAGAGCGAAGGTCATCGTGATTGCCGTGCCGCGTTTCATGGAGATCGTCCGCATCATGCCGTCCGCAGTCTACGCGGACGTGCTACCCCACTGGTTGCCCTTCTTGATGTTCTCGGTGCCGATGGGCGCGCTCAATGACCGGTTCGACTCCAGGCGCCGCATCCAGGCCGGCATGGTGCTCTTCAGCTGGAGCCCGAGGCCGGTACCTCCGAGCAGGAAGTGCACGAGCTGTTGCGCTCGCGCATCGAGCGGCGCTTCCGTCCCGACGCCTCCCGGTGAAGTCCTGCTGAAGGCTTCGCATCTGGCTTCAACTCGCCCGGGTTGACACTTGCCCGGTGGAACCTTCCGCTTGTGCAGGAGTCGAGCATTCCGGAGCATACGAGCCCCTCTTCGCATGGGAGCTGTCGCATGACCTGGATTCGCCTCACCTGGACCCCGCTGCTCGTCTGCGCCGCCGCGCTGCTCGGCTGTCCACCGTCCACGCCGGACTCGCCGGACGCTTCCACTCCGGACGCTTCCACGGGCTACGAGTGGGATGGCGGCTACGTGCCGCTCGAGGAGACGGGCAACACTTGGACGGACACGGGCCCGTTCGCTCCCTGCACCTTCACCACCCCCCTCCTCGGTAGCGCCTGCACCGACTTCAGCATCTTCGACCTCTCGGCATGCAACACGGGCTCGCTCGCGAACGCGGGAACCGAGGGCCAGTACATGCTGACCACCCGCTCCTCGGACGAGCCCCCCTCCTTCTTCACCGGCGGCCTCGTCCTCAAGAGTGACGGCGGCACCCAGTACCTCAACGCCGAGCCCATCACCACGGAGGCAAGGGACGGCAACGCCCGATTCTACTCCTCCACCCGCACCTTCGCGGATGGCGGCATGATCGGCACGCTGCTCGCCACCTGCGAGGCGCCCCAGGCCCCTGGCTTCACCGGCTGCAGCGCCTTCTGCCGCAACGGGAGGATCCTCCTGACGGAGACCTTCCAGGCCAGACGGCTGAAGTGGCGCGATGGAGAGTCCGAGGCCTCGGGGCTGGAGCTCGTCTCCGAGAACCCCGTGGACATCGGCGCCCCGGTGGACGTCTACGTCACCAAGGGCCACGCCTACGTGGTGTCCATCGTCGAGCTGGGCAGGGCCGGCGGCCTCACCGTCTTCGACGTCGGCAATCCATCCGCGCCCGTGAAGGTGAAGACGATCCAACTGGAGACCGACAACTTCTGGAATGGCGTGTGGGCCAAGGGGGACGCGCTCTACGTGGCCAGCGCCAGCAGGGGCGTGCTCGTCTTCGACATCAGCACCCCAGCGGACCCGCAGCTGCTGCGCAAACTGCCCGGCGGAAACATCAACGTCCACACCGTCTTCGCCGAGGGCAACCGCCTCTACGCCGCGTCCTCCTCGGGAGTCCTGCTCTTCGACATCACCACGCCCCTGGAGCCCGTCGAGCTCAACCGCTACGCACCATACCCCGGGCTGCCGCACGACATGTTCGCCAGGGGGGACCGGCTCTACGTCAACTTCGCCTTCCGCGGCTACATGGTGGCGGACGTGACCAACCCTCACGACATCCGGACGCTCGGCGAGTTCACATACCCCGAGCACTACAGCCACGCCAACGCGGTGGGCACCTTCGCGGGCCGCACCCTCGCCTTCGAGGGCGGTGAGGGCCCGGGCGAGCACCTGCGCGTGCTCGACGTCACGGACCCCGCGAACATCGTGAAGATCGGCTCGTTCCGGCTCCGCCCCGAAATCTCCATCCACAACATGGTGTTGGTGGGCAAGAAGCTCTACGTGGCCTGGTACCAGGAAGGAGTGCGCGTGCTGGACGTCTCCAACCCCACCCAACCCACCCAGGTGGCGTACTACAACACCTGGCGCGAGCTGGATTCGGACCCGGGGCTCTACTTCGCCGGGGCCTTCAGCCTCCGCGTCCCCGGCGATGGGTACATCTACGTGGCGGACTCCTGGCGCGGGCTGCTCATCCTGCGCGAGCAGTAGGCCACCTGGTGGGCCGCGAGGGCCTCAGCCATGCTGACGGCCCTCGATTGGCGCTCATCTAGAACTGAGAAAGAGCGACATCATCCACAGTCCGGTCTGCCGGATGGCGGTGTGCCTGGACTCGGAAGGCAACTCCCTCGGAGCTCCAGGCGCGCGTCCGGCTCAAACCTCCCGCCTGGGGTGGCTGTCTGCACAACCACCCCAGACGGTGCACGGCTCAGCTCACTGAATGATGGTGATGATCTGCGTCTCGCACGTGGTTGGGTTGATGAAGGAATTGGCCGCGTCGACCGTACAAACGGCGCCGCCGTAGGTGCCGAAGAAGACCTGCGCCGAGCAGGAACCGCCGACGTCACTTACCTCCACCCGCCAGACACACGTCTTCGAGCCGGCCGGGTTCGCCGGATTGACCGTCCAGTAGTACTGCTGGGCCACCAGCGGCGTGGGGGCGGGGGCGCTGACCTGGAACCCACCATAGCTGCCGGTGGGCACAGGGTGAGGGTTGAACACGCCGTTGAGCGTTCCCGTCAGCACCTGGAGGCCCAGAGAGATATTGGCGCCGGCCTGGTTGAGGACAAAGAGGTTCTCCAGGGCGGGGGCAACGGACGCCACCGGCGCGTCGCGCAGCACGGGAACCTGGACCACTCCCTCCCGGACGGTGACGTACTCGTCACGCTGGGAGAGGAGGTCCAGGAAGAGGCCAGACTCAACCTCCCCCGCGAACGCGATCGACGGCGAGAGGGAAAGCAGAGAGGCTGCCAGGAAACGCTTCACGTTCCTCGTCATGAACTTCTCCTGATTGGGTTGTACTGGGGTTGGCCGAAGCCAATGCCTTACTAGCACCGCCGACTATTCACTTTCAAATCAAAACTCTACTTCACGGCATTTCCTGCAAACCTGAATCATTGCATTCCGAGCGTCGTTCATGGCTTGGATTTCGGCCTAAGGGTTTCCCCTGAGTCTTCCAAAACCATCCGCCTCACTTCTTGAGAGAGCATGCGCACTTCTTGAGAAGGCGTGGGCAGCGCCGGCGATGAGCCCGCGCTCGCACGCGGCCTATGAGAAAACGAAAACGTTCCTGCGTTTGAACAAAATAGATCAGTCCGTGTCTCCACGCGCGCTGTGCGCCTCATCACCAATTTGATCAGGAGTCATGAAAGGGAGATGGACGTCCAGACTGCTGGGAGTCTGGCTCGGAGTGCTGATGGGGGCTGGCTGTGGTCAGCCCACAGTCGAGTCGGGGGAGCATGCGCAGCTCGACGCCCCTCTGGGGGCCTCGCAGCCGCGCTCCCGTCTCGCGGCTAGCGAAAATCACTCTCTGGCATTGCGCCCAGATGGCATCGTCTGGGCCGCGGGCCCCAACTACGCCGGGGGCGGTGGATCCACGAGCAACCCGATGTCGGTGCTGAGCGGAGCGGTCGCCGTGGCCGCGGGCGAAATGCATTCGCTGGCGGTGCGTTATGACGGCGCCGTGTGGGCCTGGGGCGCCAACTCCTCCGGCCAGCTGGGGGATGGCACCACGAGCGGGCGCCTGGTGCCGGTGCAGGTGCAGGGGTTGAGCGGGGTGGTGGCCGTGACCGCGGGCCTCTCGTATTCGCTGGCGGTGCTCTCGGACGGCACCGCGTGGGCCTGGGGCTCCAACTACTTCGGCCAGCTGGGAGTTGGAGGAGTCCCCACCTACTCGACCACCGCCATTCGCTCGTTGCTGTATTGAGTGCAGTGCCAGGGGTCAAGGCGGCGGGCAACCTCTCTTGGAAGCGGCGGGAATCGAAGCCGCGAAGGGCGGAGCCGTCCTCACTCGGGACCAGAGGCACACACCTTATTTTCCCTCTGAAAATGGGGCGCCCATCCGTCCGGGCAAGTCCATGCGCGTCCGTTCGATTTGGTCCCCTTGGACCCCTCGCCGGGCGAAAAGTGGCGAGTCCTTCGCCCCTCGTTCTGGCTTCTGGCGCCGAGGCCATAGCCTACTAACGCCGTACCCTGGTGGCCTCTACCGGCCCAAGGCGTCCGCCGTGCTGCCCTGGCGGGCCTCCACCGGCCCGAGGTGCCCGCCGTGGCTGCCGTGCCCTGGTGGCCTCCACCGGGCCCGAGCTTCGGCTGCCGTGCCCCACCGGCCCAAGGCGTCCGCCGTGCTGCCCTGGTGGCCTCCACCGGCCCGAGCTTCGCCTGCCCGGCACTGGCGCGATCTTCTCAAGATCAACCGCCGCGTTTGTCCCGCTTGCTCCCCCTCCGTTTGTCAGGCGCGGCGCGCTCCGTGCGTGGTCGGCTGCGCTTAGTCGGCGGTGCCGGGCGGGGTTCTTCTGAGGACCCTGCATCATCCTCGGCAGGGTCCAGGGCCCAAGTGCCCTCTTTCCATCGCTTCAAGGCTTCGGAAGCTCCGAACGGAACCAACCCTTGCCCTTTTGCTGCCTCTTCCAAAACTGCTTTAGCCTCTGCCGTCCGATGGCGGAGCAGGAACACGGCAGCCATCACCCGCACGTCCATGCGAGGATGTGAGAACAACACCGCGAGCGCATCGCGCCCGACATCTCCGTGAGAGCGGAGTTGCATGAAAGCGGCAAGCGCCTTTTTAGCATGTTTGTTTCCGGTCCTCGCGTCCCCCTTGAAAATCTCCTCATTCTGGGCCTGTACGTGATAAGCAAACTCTTCGACGAGCTTTTCGAGACTCTTCACCATATCCCACTCTGAATGTTCTTGACTGCAAGAAAGCCAAACGCCCGCTGCGCCTCGTAAGACTGACTGCCTAGCCACTTCCGAACGGTCAATGTGGACGAGCCGGTAATATCATAGCGAATCGAGGAATAGAGGCGGCTCACATCGGTGTGAAGAGTCTTGTCTAGCGCAATGATGTTCTCGGTGTTTTGTAGGGCGTTGCCCCCGAACCGCTTCACGTTGCCTTTAGTCTGCTCCACGATGTGATGCCATTCCTTTCCGGAGCCCGCCTTTCCCATAGCCGACTTGAAGCCACCAAACGACCCCCACGCCCTGTGTCCGTTCGGCAGGAGCTTACCCCGACTCGGGGCAGGGCTCCCAGCGGCAACGCCCCGGGCAGCCATGGCCACGGCATGAGGCGCCAACACCACGCGGATCGTCCCCTCTGGTACAGAGACAATAAGGCGCTCGGCTCCGGTTGCAGTCTCCAGCAGGCCCAACCCGGTACGAGTCGCGACTCTCTCCGACGCTTGCGAAAACCCGGGGAGCTTTGGGGCCTTGGAAGCGAGAGCCGCCGTTTCCCCTATCGCCGCTGTTGTCACCACCACGAGAATACGCACACTGTTAGGACCGATGACACGCCCGAAACGCTCGCCAATCTCGCGCAACTCCGCGAAGGTAGAGGCCCGGGGCGCATCCTCGTAAAGCTCCGCATAGGCTTTTATCAGGTTGAAGAATTCCCAACCGAGATATGCCCACATGGCCGCGCTAAACACCAGAGCCGCGCCCTTTGTTATTGGCTCGGGCACTGGCGCCAACAGCAGCGCCATATAAACCGTGATGCTAATGCTGATCATCGCGAGCATCCGCGTTGGGTCGAGCATGGCCCGCACTTCCGCGTTTACGCCCTCCAAGGCAGGGCCCACCGCCAGGGCAAGCGCAAGGCTGCGCTTGTCGTCATCCTGGAAGCCGGGCCCATCTTCAAACAGCGTCAGACAGTCTCCCGGGGTGCCGCACCGCTCGCAGTGGCGCCCATACGAGCGGGCCAGGTCTGATAGCCACGCTTCGCCCCTCAAGGGCGCGGAAGCCAACGCCAGCCTACGGCCCACATACAACGGTGGCCGAGACACGGCCACCCGAAGCGGCATGTTGAGCCAAAGCGTTGTCATGGCCGCCGAAAACTCTGCGTCGCTCACCTGCACTGGCGCGAAGTCCGTGGGCAGCTTGGCAAAGAAAGCCTCCCCCTCGCTCCCGTCCTCGGCTTCCGCTTCCAGCGCCCACGATTCGGGCGAGTCGTGCGGCACGGGTGGACGGTAACGGGAAGCCATCAACCCTCCACCCATAGGGGCCCCCGTGGCGCACGCTGTAACCAGCATCAGCGCCGCCAGCGCCAGCGCACCCGCGCGAAGGGGCCGCCGTGTGTCCACGGGGCGAGTATCGACAGAACGCCTAGACATTGCCGCACCTCTCCGGGCGAGCCGCCCGAGCTGGAAGCCCAAACCCGTCGATTACAGAAAGCGGCTGACAGCCAGGTCAAGCTGCCGGGTCTGGTGAGGTGCTGAAAACCCATCGGGTAGGTTGGCTTTCCCTCGGGGCCGAGTGGGGCGGCGCTACTACTCGCGCGCCGCGCCTTGCTTCCCAGCTTGCTCCCCAACCGGGAACGTGACGTTCCCGAGGGTGACGGTGCGAGGTCCTTGCGCTTCCCACAGCGTTGTTGACGAGCAGGCTTGTTGATGGGGCTGCGAGCACGCTTGCCGAGAAGGTTCTACGGGAGCTGCTCAACGAGCTGAACTCCATTGGATAGCCCGTGGCGGATGCCGGGCTGCCCGCGAATCCAGCGGAACGTTTTATCGTCCAGCACGCACACCCGCCCTTTAGGGAACCATTCTGGCGAAATAGGAAAGGTCGCCAGAGGGTTGGCGAGCACGGTGCAGGTATACTTGGCTTCCACCTCGCCGCGCAGCAGGTCGATGAGCAACAGGCCAGAGACGTGCTTCCACTTGTCCGTGAAGAATTCGCCTGTCCGAGCTTTTTCCAAGAAAACGCCCCGTCTGGTCTCGATTGTGGACCCCACCAGATGCGTGATGAGGCAGTCGGGCTCCCAGGCCAGAGAGCGCGACCTGTTGGCGCAGATCCCAACAAGAGCAGGCCCTGTAGCCGGATTCCGGAGCTGCTTCCTCGCCTTATCGACAGCTTTAATGACATCTTTATCGTTGTCGCCATCGACGTGGTGGTAACCATCACGTCGCCCTGGTCGGTCTGGAGCCTTTACCTGGAACTCTACGAGCTGGTTCCCCGGGGCTATAAGTGAGCAATCGATGTCGATCGGCCCGCCAGTCTCGGATTCAATGGATTTGAAACTCCAGCCCGTGGCCGTCAGGTAGTGGACGATACGAGCCACCGCGAGGTGATGGTGGAGCTTCAGATGTCGGCGGTCGTTCGGGTCGATCCCGGACGTCTGGTGCTTCACCGGCCTTTTCGCCTGGTCACGGACGTCCTTCATCACCTTCTCTAGGAAACCGTGCTGGTCGGCAGCTTTGAGCCACTGGCCTAGCTCAATCTTCCAGTCAGTCTGAAATGAGGAACCCAGGCGATACGCGATTAGTTCTGAAGGCCAGCCCTCAGGCGGCCCGAAATGTTGATCGACGAGTGCAAGGGCGTCGGCTTCTGGTATCCGATGAAGCTCTTGTACGAGAGCAGAAGGGGATGAGTCGTTCGTTGTCATCGCGCATCTCGACGCCTACCACATAAGCACGCTGACCGACTGCCCCGGAAGTGAGCGTGGTGGTGCGCAGCACGCTGGAACTGGTGGCCACGCCGGATGAGATGCGCGGCAGCGTGGGAACGGTGACATCGTGAGCGAGCGTGCCGTGGTTTGTCCTGGAAGGTAGGGCAGGCAACCCTCGGTGGTAGCAACGACTTCCCGATTACAGCTGGTAGGCGCTGTTGTCGGGGGCAGAGCGGAAGCCACAAGAGGCGAGCCCATCGCCTGAGGCAACGGCGAAGGCGGAGCAGAAGAAGGAACGGGCGCCACGAGTGGATTGGGCCGGGCTGCTGCGCCGGACGGAAAGCTTTGGACGTCTTGGCCTGTGCTGGGTGTGGAGGCAGGCGCCGGGTGTTGGCGTACGTGACAGCACCCAGCGGGGTGCGCGCCCTTGTGGAGCACCTGGGACTGCCCACGCGGCCTGCTCAGCGGACCCCGGCGCAGGGACCACCCCAGCAGGCGTGGTGTTGAGCCTTGAGCAGAGAAGGTGTCAAAGGAATCGGTTCGACACCTCGCCTCCTACGAATCGTCTGACACCCTTCCAGTACCCAACAAAGGACGAGCGAAACCGCGGGCCAGACGCGAGCGGGCCCGCGTCCCTCACTGCCCGAGCGACGAGGGCGGCGGCTTCGCGCTGAAGGAGGGCGCGTAGCACTTGCCCTGGTACTCGAAGAGGTCTTCCGGGCACGGGGCTCTGAGCTCGTGAGTCATCCAGCAACCGCCAACGAGCTCGACCTCGGTGTAGCGGGTGCAGGGCGGGCGCTTCTGTCCCTTCAATGCCTCTTTCGGCAGAGGTCGGGCGAGCACGGGCTGCCCCGAGGGGGTGGTGTCCGCAAGCCAGGCGCGGAAGTCCGACGTCTCGACGGCCGTGGGCACCTCGTGGCGCAGGGGCGCTGGTTGAGCGCTCGGAGGTTGGGACAAGGGGGCCAGACGCACCAGCGCCAGGAGCAGGGCGCATACCGTGACGGCGCTCGCCACGCCCCATCCCAAACACCACCGCAGGCGGGGCTCTTGGGGGTCGGACAGGCCACGGACCATGCGCCGCACTTCCTCGCGCACACCTTCCAACGTGAACTGCAACGACTCCGCCGTCTGCCTGTCCTGGGCCCTGGCCCAGCCGGTGTGCTCCACTTCCATGACCGAGTAGCCTTGCGAAGCCCAGAAGCCGAGGAACACCCGCCAATCCTTCCGCGGTGCCCTCCCCTCCTCTGCGGTGTGCTTACGCACCAGGGCCGTGGCCCCGCTCGTCTCGTGCGTGGCCAGATAGAGCTCCTCCTGGCTGTCGTCGGACTGCTCCACCTGCTCCTCAATCAGGTACGGCCCCACCCGCTCCGCTCCCTCCCCGCTCGCTTCGGGCTTCTTCTCCTCGTCCATGCGTCCTCCTCCCTGGCCTCCCGCCTGCGGGTGGCCAGATGCTCTTGTTTGCATGGACCGAACCCTACTTCCAGGAGGTACTCGGTGCGTCAGGTGGGACCCTACTCACGGACACCTCGTCTTGGGCTCCCAAGGGGGGAGGGAAGACGGTGGCTCGGATTGCTGGCATCATCCTTGCCCTACATGCGAATCGACCGACTTCTCGCCGGCCTGTTCCTCGCGACCTCGGTTGCGTGTGCCTCCTCCTCGTCGTCCCTACGCGCTGACTCGGCGCCAGTGACGCTCTCGGACTTAGGGGCCCTGACGGACCCCGTGTCCGCGCGGACCGGGGGCGACCTGCGGGTGATGACCTTCAACATCCAGTCGGCCATTCGCGGCCTGGACAAGGTGGCCGAGGTCATCCGCTCCGCCTCGCCCGACATCGTCGCGCTCCAGGAAGTGGATGTCGGCTCGTGGCGCGCCCGCGGGATGCATCAACCCGCCGAGCTGGCCCGGCGCACGGGCCTGAAGTATTACGCCCACTTCCGCACCACCCGGCTCTTCGGCGGTGACTACGGCGTGGCACTCCTGTCGCGCTACCCGCTGGAGTCCGTGGAGCAGCACCCGCTGCCGGTGTTGCCAGGCACCGAGCCGCGCACCGTGGCCCGCGTCCTCGTGAAGGTGAACGGGCAGGACGTGAGCGTCTACGTCACCCACCTCACCCAGCGCCCCTTCACCGGTGACATCCGCGTGCGTCAGAGCGCGGCCATCATGAGGCTGATGGCGAAGGATCCCCGGCCCAAGCTGCTGATGGGCGACATGAACGACACACCCGACTCGGGCTCGCTGCGGCTCTTCAAGCACGCGCTGGCGGACGTGTTCGACCTGCGGGGGAAGGGGCCCGCGGACACCTATCCGCTGCCGCTCTTCCCCGGCCTGCGCATCGACTACGTGCTGGCGAGTGACCGCTTCATGCCGAGGAGCAGCGAGGTGCTGCGTGTGAAGGCATCCGACCACTACCCGCTGGTGGCGGACCTCACGCTGTTCGAGCCCGCGAAGGCGCCCACCCCCGAGGGGATGGAGCGCCTGCCGGAGACGGTTCCCGCTGGCGGCCCGTAGTCACTCGAGCCGCGGCCGGGAAACCTGACGAAGTCCGCCGCCGGGCCTGCTCGCCGCGCCTGAAAATGCGTCGCTCACGAAGCCGTAATACAGACGGAACAGCGAACCGGCATGGCTGAGGTTGCCCAGGGTAGGGTCCGATGCGGCGCGAGTCGACCATTGGACTTCCACGCCCAGGACGTGGCCGCCGACGATTCGCAATTCGCTCCCCAGCCAGCCATACGAGATGAGCTCCGATCCGGGCTCACCTCTAAACCCTCGAATGAAGTAGTTGCGGGCACCGGCGTTGATGGAACCCGAGTCCCGGAGCAGCAGTCGCAACTCGAGAAGGCCCTGGCCACCGCCTCCGGCGCGGAAGTCCCGCTCTCCGCTCGTCGCCGTGATGGCGCCTGCTCCCCCGAAGAAGATGGGGGCCACCAACACCGTGCCCTGAAGCGTCACTCCCGCGCCCAGGGACACGTCCATCGCCAGCCCCGGCCCCAATGCACTCGTCGAGACCCTCAAGAGAGGGAGCGTGCTGTAGTCGTAGCTTCCAAACACGCCGATGAGGCCATGCGCCCAGGGCTTGGGTTGAAAGCCAGTTCCGAACAGGAGCCCCCGCAGGAAAAAACCCACGTAGGGGGTCCTCGGCAAGGAGAGCTCGAATCGCAGGTCGTAATAATCGAACGGGCCGTAGTCGAGGTCGCCGGAAGTTCCCGGAAAGCCCTGGGTCAGACTGACGCCCAGGCTGAGCTGCTGACCAAAGCCGAGGAGCTCCGTGCGCGCACCGGTCTGGTCGCGGATGCTGCCGCCGTAGCTCGAGCCGATCCATGTTCGATAGAAGAGATTGGACTCGGCCAATTGGGCTCGCCGCTTGAACACGTAGTAGTTGAAGCTCGCGAATGGGGACAACGGCGCCGCGGCGATGTGGCGCAGGACGCTGTTCTTCTCACCTCCATGCCCGATCAGGTCGTTCCATACCCGATACAAGGCTTCGCCAAGAAGAGCTCCGGCGAAGGTCGTGGTGATCTGGTCGTTGAGGGAGGGCGGCTCCGCCTCTCCTCCGACTTCCCAGAGCAGACTGCCCGCGCCCACGTACAGGAATGACTCCCAGAACGACAGTCCGCTCGAGCGCGCGGCCGAGAAGTACAGAGACCCCTGGTAGGGATGTCCGAGCTGGTTGATCTCGAAGTTGTCGTCGTCGATGACCCAGGGGCCGTTGAGATTGTCGCGAATGCTGCCAGGCGTGACGTGCGTCCACTCCTCGTCATGAAAGGCCAGCCTGTTGAACGCGACGAATCCGCCATAGATCGCGAGGACTTCAGCGGCAGGAATCAGATAGCTGGCAACGGTCTTCCGGGGGGCCGAGGTGTCGAAGGGCGTGTCCGCGTTCGCGGAAGAGGCCGCTCCCGGCGGCACCTGCGACGAGCTCGATTCAGGAGGCGTGCCGCCATCGGGCGCCGGCGCGGGCGAAGTCTCCGCGGACTGGCCCACATTCGCTTCGCCAGCATCCTGGGGTACCCCCGCATCGAAGGAAACCGCGATGTCCGCTGCTGTCGGCGCGTTGAACGAGGCTGACGATGTAGCGACAGCGATGAGAATCAGAACGAACATGTCCCTCCTGCTTTTGGACGCGGTGCTGTGGGCTGCTCAGAAGCGGAAGCCGGCCGACACTCCCCCACCCTGAGGCGTCACCATCGGCATCACCATGAACAGGGGTCCACCCTTCGCCGACACCCCACCCTTCGAGAAGGGAAGCTGGGCTCCACCGGGCCCGCCGTCCCTTGTGTTGTCCGGCGCTTGCAATACCTCTGAAGCTCGGTCCGCGGCACCCGCCCGGACGCTCCGAGCAGTGCACCGCTCGAGGATCCGTCACGTGAACCGGCCCCCTGGCTCAACATTCGTTGATCTCCAGGCACGCCGTTTCATACGAGCGGCATGGCGGGCTGTCAACACGCCCTGGCGCGTGCCCTCATCGGAGCACTCGCTGCATGGAGTTGCCGACGACCTTCCAACGTGTGCAGCAACGACTCCGCCATCTGCCTGTCCTGGGCCATGGCCCAGTCGGTGTGCTCCACCGGTTGTAGTCCGCCCCGGAGCGCCCGGACGCCCGCCGGTGGTGGCGATGATGCGGCGGGCATAGGGCTCGAAGAACGTCGCGTAGCGCGCCCTCACACCGGGTCCATCACCCGCGAGGGGATGACATGGTCGACACGCCTACGCCGGACAAATACGTCGAAGCCAGACGCCCTCAGTACATGGCATTCAACGCAGTGCGATCAGAGCTGGTGAACTCACCGTCCGTCGTGAGCGGGATGCAGGTGTTCATGAGCGACCCCCCTGCCGTGGCCGTGGGCGACGTCCCGGGAATGAGGATGCCGCCCACACCACCGCTAGAGTAGTCCGTGTATCCGCTACCGCCGATGCCGCAGCTGATGGCCGGATTGGAGGCATCCGTGTGGAGGAGACCGAGCGTGTGGCCGAGCGTGTGGGTGATGACATGCTCGAGCACGTCAACGCTGTAGCTCGCCAGGCCGGTGCCGATCTTGATGGTGTTGTAGGGGAGGCCGCCCGCCGGGAGTCCAGAGGAGTGGGCGGAGCCAGTCATGGTCTGCAGGGAGATGTTCGCGGTGCAGCCAGTGGTTGGTCCCCGCGCGAAGAAGATGCGGAGCCCCAGGACATTGTAATTGATGATCGCCTGATCGAGTCCCTGGCTGAGCTGGGTGTAGCTGTTGAACGCGGTGGTGGGGTTGATGCAGATCTTCGTCACGGCGGTGCCGACGATATTGCTACTCCTGTAGTGCTCCGCGCTCCCCGGGCCGGGCTGGAGCAGCTCCCGGGACGCCTCGAGGCTCACCTGGGTGTCGCGCCCCACGTACACGACATCATCGACGACCGTGACGCCGTCGGCCGGAATCCCCGCCTCGAGCAGATTGGAGATGATCTCCTGATTCTCGTTCTGCACGTCGGCGCCGCAGCCCGCCAGCAACGCGCCACAGCCCACCACGAGCACTGCCGCTCTCTTGAACATGGTCGTACTCCCTCTCGTTCGGACGACAGGCTTTCTAAAACGTTCCTCCCGTAAATCCCAGGAGTTTGAGATTAGAAATCAATACGGACTACGGAGTGAACGCTACCCGGGAGAACCCGGGCCAATCCCAGTTGTGGAAGCGAAGCCGGATGGTCTGACCGGTGTAGCCGCTCAGGTTCACGCTCCCCTGCTTCCACCCATGCCGGGACAGGCGATCGCTTGTCTCAGCGGGCTCATTCTTCTCTCCGAATGAGCCCATCGTCGGGCACTTCGTAATAGTCCCCCTGACTGCCCACAATGGCAGAACGTCACCGGCGTGAGCACGAGGGTGAGCGAGGGGGGGGAATGGAGACGGCCCACGGGGCCTCTCCTCACCGCTCAATCGTCATCATCATCGTCGTAACCCCCACCACCACCACAGCCAACGTCGCTGTCCTGACCATCGTCATCGAGGCGATCCGGCACATCGAAGGTGCACGTCAGTATGCCGCCGTCCGCGTAGTGGTAGACGAACTGACCTTCCGCGTGGTCCGGCGTCACCCGGCGGAGCGTCAGGGAGCCTTCCACCGGAACTCCGGGCGGAGAGAGGTAGGCGCTTCCCGAGCTCGTGAAGCCCTCCCACATGAGCACCAGCGATGGCTCCTCGGGGACCAGTCGGTCCTGCTGTGGCAGGAGCTTCGCGGTCCGCGGGGGGCTCGCCTCGAACCGGGGCTCGCCCGTCAGGGTGATACTGACCCCCCAGTTCACGAGCTCCGAGACGCCGTTGGGCGTGTAGTTCAATTGAACCCGCGTATGCGCGCTCCCGTCGGAATCGCTCACGGTCGACTGGAGAGAGTTCGAGGTGAGGGGCCATGTCACGCTCCGGCCCAGGTGGGTGCCCGTGCATTCGCCCGTGGGATTGGGTGTCGAATGACAGGAGGGGATGAGCAGCGTGCAGGTCAGCAGCGCAAACACGACGCGAGAGGATGAACGGGGCATGGATCGGGTTCTCTACCACAGCCCTTGCCGAGTCCACCCAGCACGTAGTCCCGCGTCGTCTCCAGGCCGAGATTCATGTACTCGGTCTGGTTGTGGCGCTGGAAGGCTGGATCCTCCAACGCCGGGAGCACGGCCCGGAAGAAGCCCGCCCGCTCCTCAGGGCGTCTCCGAGGCCTCCCGGTGAGCGTCGCAAGCGGGGCCGAACCCGAAATCGCACCCCTTCTTGAAGAGGGCAGTGGCGCGCTCCTGGTTCGCCTCCACTCCATCGCCATGCTGGTAGGCGAGGCCCAGGTTGAGGCAGCCTCCCGCCAGCCCCGCATCACAGGCCTTCTCGAAGAGGCCGGCGCCTCGCTTCATGTCCTCCTTCACACCGATCCCGGACATGTAGGAGTGGCCGAGAATGTTGCATCCGTTCATGTCCCCCGCGTCACACGCCTGCGTGAGAAGCGTCGCGGCACGCTCCCGATTCTTCGTCACCCCGTTACCGTCCGCGTAGGCGAGGCCGAGGCTGAAGCAGCCGGTGGCCACGCCCCCGGTGCAGGCCTTCTCGTAGAAGGTGGCGGCGCGCGCCGGATCCTTCGTCACCCCGTTGCCCCGCGCGTAGGTGAGGCCGACGTTGAAGCAGCCCTTCGCGCTCTTCTCGTTGCAGGTCTTCTCGAAGATGGCGAGGGCCTGCTTCGAATCCTGCTTCACCCCCATACCTGCCGCGTAGGCGATGCCGAGGCCGTTGCACGCGTCCAGATGGCCCTTGTCACACGCCTTCTTGTGGAAGGAAGCCGAGCGTGCCGCGTCCTTGGCCACACCCAGGCCCTGCGCGTAGGCCATACCCAGTTTGTAGCAACCTTCCCAGTCGCCCTTCGTGCAGTTCTTCTCGTTGAGCTTCGCGAGGCGGACCAGCTCCTCCTTGCTGATGGGTGCCTCCTGCTTCGACACCTCCTTCTTCGAAGCTTCCGCTTTCGCTCCATCCGCCTTCGGTGCCCCGGCCTTCGGTGCCCCCGCCTTCGGTGCCTCCGCCTTCGGTGCCTCCGCCTTCGGTGCCTCGTGCGCGGAGCTGCGCGTCCCCAGCAGCATCACAGCCACGGTGAGCCCGAGCACCCAGGGGCGCCGGCTTGTCTCGGTTCCAGAGCGAAGCATGTTGAATCCCTTTCCGGGCATGATGGCCCGTCGCGAAAAGTTCAGTCTCCTCATGATACGGAATTCAGCCCCATGGAGGAGAGGGGGCCTCCAACCCACGGCGGCTCCCGCGGCCCAAGGGGGCCTCACCGAATGGACGCGCTTGGACCCGCCGGACAGAGAGGCGCCCCATTTTCAGAGGGAAAAGGGGGGCCCATGGTCCCGAGGGAGGGCGGGGCCGCCCTTGACGGCTTCGATTCCGAGCCAGGCTTTCCGGGCATGCGATAGTCGCCGCATGAAAACACTTCGGCTCCTCGCGGGATGTCTCGTCTTGGGGATGATGGGATGTGGGGAAGATGCGGACTCCGCGGCACCGATAAATGTCCGGGTGGTGGAGGGCGTGACCGAGGGAGAGAGCATCTCGGGCTCGCGGCTCCTCCGGGCCACTGCCGAGGACAACTCGGGCACGGTGGCCCGAGTGGAGTTCTCCGTCTCCGGTTCGCCAGTGTGTGCGGACAACATGGCACGGCCCTCCGGTTCGAGCTTCTCGTGCACCTGGGACTCGTCCACCACATCCCCAGGGCCCCACCAGCTCACCGTGAAGGCCCAGGACGCCGCGGGCAACAGCACCGTCTCCGCCCCCATCTCCTTCACCCTCCTGCCGCCCAACCGCGCCCCCACACTCGGACAGGTGACCACGACGCACACGACCCTCGACGAAGGCTCCAGCACGGGCCTCTCGGTGACGGCCACGGATCCCGATGGCGACACGCTCACCTATTCCTGGACCCAGAGCCCCTTCGCTCCCCTGGGGACATTCGCCGAGGGGACAAACTCCACCCCCTCGTGGACCGCGCCGCTGCTCTCCCGCGACACGACGTTCCTCCTGAAGGTGACGGTCTCGGACGGAAAGGGAGGCTCAGCCCAGGGCACGGTCTCGGTCACCGTGGTGAACGTCCCCGCCCTCAATCAAGCGCCCATCGTGGACGCGGACATCAGCCTGGAACCCCAGGGCCTCGTCGCGGGCAAGTCCCTCCCCCTCTACATCGCGGCGAGAGATCTGGATGGGGATCCCCTCACCTACTCCTGGACGACGGAGCCGCCTGGAGCGGGGAGCTTCACCCGCGCGGACCAGGCCTCCGCCGAGTGGCGCTCGGGGGAACTCGACCGGCGCACCACCTATACCCTGAAGGTCACCGTGTCCGATGGCACCCGCTCAGAGACCCGCTCTGTGAATGTGCAGGTGGGCGTTCCCACGTATGCCCGGGACATCGAGCCCCTCTGGGGTGATAAGTGCGCGGACTGCCACAACGAGCATGGCGCCGAAGGACTGAACCTGCAGGTGGGCAAGTCCCACGCCTCGCTGATGGCGCCGGGGGTGGGGTCGTGTGCCGCAGGCCCCCGAGTCACGCCCGGCCGCCCCGACGAGTCCCTGCTGGTGTGGCGCATCAGCGCCGAGGATTGCGGTCGCCGGATGCCCATGGGCGATCCCGACTACTTCGACCTCAACCCGGGAGAGCTCACGCAAATCCGCTCGTGGATCCTCGCGGGCGCTCTCGACAACTAGCCAAGACTGTCAGCCGCCGCGTCGGTGGGCTCGAGCGCCCGTGTCGCGGCCTCCAGCTGAATGCCGGCGCCGGGCTCATCAAGGCCACGGCGCCGGCGAACACCACCGCTACGGGTGGAAGTAGATGTTGTCGAGGAACACCGTGCCGCCGTTGGGCGCGACCAGGACCATCTGGGCCAGGTGGTGCATGTTCGCCAGGCCCTGGAAGTCAGTGGCCAGCGTCAGCTCATAGGACAGCCAGGCCCCGGTGGCGAGCGGGGGCGTCGAGGTCGCCGTGATGGTGGCAGTCCCCTCGGTGTCGTCGTTGCCGCCAAAGGCGCCGTTGGCCCCGAAGTCGACCAGCTTCACCTGGAAGTTGGTCGCGTTGTCCGGAGTCCACAGGTCCAGGTGCAGCTTGGTGAGCCCCCGTCCCGCCGCGTCGACCTGGTAGGCACCGGCGGTGCCGTAGAACTCGACGCCAACGAAGTTCGCCAAGTTGGTGAAGACGTACTTGCGGGGGGCGGCGCTGCCCGCGTCGGTGGTGATGGTGAACGGCGCCCCACCGGACCCGGCGCTCCAGCCCGTCAGCCACGTGTCGATCTTGGCGCTCTGGTCGGAGGCCGTCCCCGTGTAGCCGCCCGTCACGGAGCTGTAGAGCGAGTACACGGTGTCCCCGGCCGCATGGGTGGGCGCGGGAGGCAGCGTGGTCGGCTGGCTCAGCACGCCGGTGACGGTGATGGCGTAGGACCCGCTGGCAGCTACGCCACCCAGCGTGGCGGAGATGGTCACGGGGCCGCCCGCGCTCACGCCGGTGACGACGCCGCTGCTGTTGACCGAGGCAATCGCCGCATCGGTCGAGGTGAAGTCGAAGAAGGTGTTGGCCACCGGCTTCACGGTGACCGGGCTCCCCGGGTCGCCAGCGACGGTGAAGACGACCTGGTTCTGGTTCGCTTCGATGCTGTAGGTGCCGGCCGTCGCAACCGACGCCGTGATGGCGTTGCCGTTGCCAATGGAGGCCGTGCCCGCGCCGAGGATGCCGGTGCCGAGGTGCTCGTAGATGACATCCGCGAGGTAGAGGGTGTAGCCGTCGGGTCCGTCGGCGACGTGGAAGAGGCCCCCCACGTTCTTGTACCTGGCCGGGTTGGGGATGGGGATGGTGAACTTCTGCCACTGCGTGGTGAGCTCGAGCGCCGTCCGCTCGCTGCCGAAGCCGGTACCGGAGCCGATGCCCGCGTTGTTGCCGATACCCGTCACGTTGATCTTCTCGACCTTGCTCGCCTTCGCCCAGAAGGTCAGCGCGTTGTAGGCGGAGAGGTCACGGGGCGTCGAGGTGACCCAGGCGCCGCCGGAGTAATTACCCGTGCCGGTGACCTGGAAGTTGATGACCTTGCGGCCGCTGAAGGTCTCGGTGGAGTCGACGGTGACGTTGTTGGCGGCGCCGCCGAAGTCCGCGAAGGTCACGTCCGTGCCATTGCCGTCGAAGAAGACGACCTGGTTCGCATCGGGCTGGGCCATCACGGACACGTTCAGCGTCGCGGTCTTCCCCCCCACCGAAGCGGTGATGGTCGCGCTACCCACCGAGACGCCGGTGACGACGCCGGAGGCGCTCACGGTGGCGATGCCCTCGGCGCTGGAGCTGAAGGTCGCGTCCGCGGTCAGCGACTGGGTGGAGTCGTCGCTGTAGGTGCCCGTCACGGTGAGCTGGAGCGTGCTCCCCTGGACCACGGAGGCCGGGCTCGGGCTGAGCGCGATGGACGAGAGCGTCGGCCCCGAGGAAGCGCTGACCGTCACGCTGGTGGAAGCAGTCTTGCCGGAGACCGTGGCGGTAATCCGGGCCGTCCCGGCGGCGACGGCGGTCACCAGGCCACCCGGGCTGCTCACCGTGGCGGTGGCAGGTGTGTCGGAGGCAAAGGTCGCGTTCGCCGTGAGGCTCTTCGTCGAGCCATCGCTGTAAGTACCGGTGACGGTGAGCTGCTGGGTACCTCCGGCGGAGAGGGTGATGGTGGCCGGGGTCACACTCACCCCCGTCAGCGAGGCAGTCTGCTCAGCCGGGTCGCAAGCCGTTTGTACGAGGACCGTCAGCAACAACAAGGAGGACACGACCAGGCGATTCCGTGGGGTCATCACGCGATTCACGCTCCGGCGAAGGTGGGGTGCAGCGGAAGCTGCTGCGACGGGGCGGGCTCCTTGAACGGTGCTCTTGACGCCCCTCGAGCAACTTTGTTCGTTACCCGAACAAAGTAACAACCAAAAAATCAAGCTGTCAAACATGTGCTTCGCCCTCGCCACATGCGCACCATCACCGCGCCGAGCGTGGTCCGTCATGACGCAGCGCAGAAAGGCGGGCCCGATGAGCGCGGCGGGCAGCAGCCAGCATCCCAGTCAGCCGCTGCGCTCTCCCCAGGAGCGATGGAACGAGAAGACTCCACCCATCCGGTAGAGCCGCCGCAGCTCGTGGAAAACCAGGGCGAGGACGGAAGGTGAGCGCGGCGTGAACCAAACTTGGGACAAGGCGGAAGCTGAAGCATAACGCGGGCGATTTCACCCTCACCTGGAGACTCCCGATGAAGATGCGTACTTCCCCCTGGCATGCCGCGATCGCCGCGGTCCTCACCGCCGCAAGCGGCGCCGCGCTCGTGCCCGCCACCGCGCAGGCCGCCGCGCCCATGGTCAAGACCCAGGCGCCGGGCTACTACCGCATGATGCTGGGCGACTTCGAGCTCACTGTCCTGTCCGATGGCACCGTTGACCTGCCGGTGGACAAGCTGCTGACCAACATCAAGCCCCCCCAGCTGGAGAAGGCGCTCTCGCGCGCGCACCTCAAGGCGCCCGTGGAGACCTCCGTCAATACCTTCCTCATCAACACCGGCGCCCAGCTGGTGCTGGTGGATACGGGCGCTGGCAACCTCTTTGGCCCGACGCTCGGCAAGCTGCTGGCGAACCTGAAGGCGGCCGGCTACCAGCCGGAGCAGATCGACGCCGTGCTCATCACCCACCTGCACCCGGACCACCTGGGCGGGCTGCTGGCCGGGGACAAGCGGGCCTTCCCGAACGCCACCGTGCATCTGGCCAAGGCCGAGGCGGACTTCTGGATGAGCGCCGAGAACATGAAGAAGGCGCCCGCGGACGCGCAGTCGGGGTTCCAGAATGCCATGGCGATGCTGACCCCGTACGCCACGGCGGACAAGCTCAAGCCCTTCGAGGGTGACACCGAGCTGGTGCCCGGCATCAAGGCCATCTCGAATGCCGGCCACACCCCCGGCCACAGCAACTACGCCGTGGAGAGCAAGGGCCAGAAGCTGGTGCTCTGGGGAGACCTGTTGCACGTGGCGTCGGTGCAGTTCGCCGATCCGTCGGTGACCATCCAGTTCGACAGTGACTCGAAGGCGGCGGCGGCCCAGCGCAAGAAGGCCTTCGCCGACGCGGCGAAGCAGGGCTACTGGGTGGGCGCGGCCCACGTCTCGTTCCCGGGCATCGGCCACGTGACGCCCGAGGGCAAGGGCTACGTCTACGTCCCGGCCAACTACACCACGAAGCAGTAACTCCGCAGCGGACCGCGGAGTGAAGAGGGGGCCTCCTGTGAGGCCCCCTCTCACGGTCCAGCAGGGGTCCTGCTCCCTGGCCGCGAGCGGCCCTCAGCTTCGCACGCTCGGCTGAAGCATGGCCTTCGTCGCCTCGATCACCGCGGGCGGGGCGCTGCGCAGCGAGCCGGTGGCGAACGGCGGCGCGGGGTCGTACTCGATCCCAAGCTGGACGGACTGGGCCACCATGTCGCCGAACTCCTTGGCGACCAGGGTCAGCGCCATATCAATCCCCGCGGACACACCCGCGGCGGCCACCAGCTTCCCATCGAAGACAACGCGCTCGGCCACGGGGGTGGCGCCGAACTGCCGGAGCGCGTCGGTGACCATCCAGTGCGTGGTGGCGCGCTTGCCCTTGAGCAGACCCGCCGCACCGAGGATGAGCGAGCCCGTGCATACGGACGTCGTCCACTTGGAGGACTCGTCCACGGTCCGTAGCCACGAGAGCACCCGCTCATCCCCCATCGGCTTCGACGGATCCGAGCTGCCGGGAACGACGAGGATGTCGGCGCGAGGTACCTCCTCGAGCCGCTGCTCCGCGTAGATCCGGACGCCCGCGTCGGTGCGCACCGGGCCCGCCTCGGTGGCGACCAGGTGGATGCGCGCCCCCGGAACCATGGCGAAGACCTGGTACGGGCCGATGAAGTCCAGCGAGGTCATGTTCTCGTAGAGCAGGAAGGCAATGTCCATGGCGTGTCCCCCAGAGAGGTGGCTGGCAGCACCTGGAGCGGCGCTGCTGACAACACCCTACGCCCGGGCGCCTCTGGCAGGACTGCCAATGAATTGACGATTCCAGCCAACCCGCGTTAACCCTGTGCCGCATGGAAGAGCGCTCGAAGAAGCCGACGCGAGGCCGCCAGGAGCGGCTGGTGCTGGTGGTGGCCTTCCCGGAGGTGCAGCTCCTGGACCTCACCGGGCCCGCCACGGTGTTCAGCACCGCCTCGGCGCTGCTGGGCTCCGGACAGACGGGCTACCGCGTCGAGATCGCGGCCCTGCGCACGGGCCCGGTGAAGACCATGGGAGGCATGCTCCTCCACGCCACGACCCGGCTCGATCGCGTGCGCGAGCCCGTGGACACGCTGCTGGTTCCCGGCGGCCCCGTCACCGTGACGCCGGACGCGGAGCCCGCGCTCACGCCCCACCTGCGCCGGCTGGCCGGGCGCTCGCGACGGGTGGCCTCCGTCTGCACGGGCAGCTTCCTGCTGGCCCGCGCGGGGCTCCTGGACGGCAAGCGCGCCACGACGCACTGGGCCTCCAGCGCGGACCTTCAACGGCAACACCCGCGATGCGAGGTGCTCGCGGACCGGATCTTCATCCGCGATGGGCGCACCTGGACCTCGGCGGGCGTGACGAGCGGGATGGACCTCGCCCTCGCGCTGGTGGAAGAGGACTTCGGCCGTGAGCTGGCCCGCAACGTGGCGCGCTGGCTGGTGATGTACCTCCAGCGCCCAGGCGGGCAGAGCCAGTTCAGCGTGCAGCTCGCCTCCCAGTGGGCCGAGCGAGCCCCCATCCGCGAGGTCCAGCAGTGGTTGCCGGAGCACCTCCGCGAGGACCTCTCGGTCGAGGCGCTCTCCAAGCGAGCAGCGATGAGCCCCCGCAACTTCGCGCGCGCCTTCCGCGAGCAGGTGGGCCAGACGCCCGCGAAGTACGTCGAGCAGTTGCGCGTGGAGGCGGCGCGCGCAGCCCTGGAGACGACGCGCCAATCCATCAAGGAGATCGCCACCAAGACGGGCTTCGGCACGCTGGAGACGCTGCACCGCGTGTTCCGACGCTCACTCGGTGTAACGCCCGCGGAGTACCGGCAGCGGTTCTCCACAGGCGGGTGATGAAGAAGGCCCGCTCAGAGGTTCATGCCGATGTTCCCCAGGGAGATGCTGGGCCCGAAGATGAGGGCCCAGCGGCCCACTTCCCTCCCCGGCGAGCCATCCGTGGGCTTGGTGAAGTAGGCCTCGCGGAACTCGTGGGCTCCCCAGATGTGGACGCTCAAGGCGGCCTGCCCACCCGGGCCCGATCCCAGGGGAACGCGGATGCCCAGTCCCGCGACGGCGGCCAGCGTGGGGGGATAGTCATTCAGCAGGCCCCCCGTCTGCACGAGCCCCACGCCCATCAGCCCCATCTCCAGCCCGAGCAGCCCCTCCTTGCCGTGCTCATCCAACAACGTGAGCCGTGACAGCAGGCCGAAGTTCAGCGTGAGCTGCCCCGTTGGCTGAACCAACCGATACAGGCCGCTGGGAATGGTCGCGGTGGCGTACAGGCGCAGCCGCGAGCCCTCGAGGGTCGCCGCCCACTGCACCGAGGGCAGGCTGGCTCGGGACGAGGGAGCCGCCAACAGATAGCGTGACTCGTCCACGATGTGGCTGACGCGCACGACGATGCGGTCGAACTGCTCGAGCACGTTCTTGAGCCACAGCGTCCGCGGCTCGCCGCCAGGCTGGAGCACCATGCGCTCGTTCACCCGCGCGGCCTCTCGCGGCGCCCCACTGGCGGAGGTGACGTCCACCTCGAGGATGATTTCCTGCAGGCCATCCTCGGGCCGCAGCCGCTCCCGGTGGATGATGATCCGGCAGCTATCGCGCGAATCGAAGGGGATGCGCGCCGGCGTGCCGGGCTGGAGACGCAGGGGGCGCCCTTCCCTATCAGCGCACAGGAACTCGATGAGCGGCTCCTCAGACAGGGCCGACGCGCCGAGCGGCGCGGGCACCGAGGCCTCCCTCAGCGCTCGCTGAGTCCGCTCGTTCACGATGGCGAGGTCCACTGAGCGCAGGGCCTGCGGCACTCCCTCAACGCGGTAGCCGTAGCGCAGCGGGACGAAGCCGCTGTTGTTCTCATCACCTCGCACCCGGAAGCGCCCCTGCTCGGTCCGCACCGAGTAGGCCCCCTCGACGGGCAGCGGCACGAGTCGCGCTCGCTCACCCGGAGACGCCACCGAAAGCACCGCCTCCCGATTGGTGGGGATGAAGTCGATTTTTCCAAAACCAGGAAGCTCGAGGCTCGCGCGCGGTTGGGGCGCCGCGAGGGTGTCCACGGAGGTGGTGGCGATCGCGGTCGGGTCCACCTCGGAGCGTGTGGCCGTGAGGGTCAGCCGGTCCGCGCCCAGCCGCCCCACCCGCAGCAGCACGAAGGCCGCCGCTTCCTCCTGGACCACCTGGGCCACCTCGGCGGGCTCGCCGTTGGCACGCCAGTGGAAGGAGCGCGCATCCTTCGCGCAGCGCGGATCCATCCGAACCACCACCTGGACATCCGCCGCGCCTCTCAGCGGTGGCCCCGACACGAGCTCCACCGGGCAGTGCAGGAGCTGCAGCACCCCGGAGGCACTGCTCTCGAGCGCCTCGCCTCGCGAGACGAACACCCGGGGCACCAGGCGCACCCGGAGGCCCAGGCTCGTGCGGAGGCCCGGCACGGCGCGCACGAAGACGCCGTCCTCGCTCGGTTCGCAGTAGGCGGGCTCACAGTCGACGGTCGCGATGGCCTCGGGGTGCGGCAGTACCAGACGCCCCTCTCCCGTGGACAGGTCCAGGGCGGGCACCGCCGGCAGGACCGAGGACAGGACGACGCGGCTCGGGCGCAACTGCAGCTCCGAGGGCGCGAGCTGCCTCCCCGAGGCATCGAATGTGAGGACGCCCTCACCGAAGCGCGCCCCTGCCGGCAGCAGAGAGAGAGACACGTCCGCTCGCACACCGCGGCGAACCGGCAACACGCACGGTTGTGGAGACTCCGAGGGCCCGGCGTCGAGGCAGACCTCGTGCTCCAGACGCGCGTCGCGAGTGGGTCCCGGCCAGAACACCTGGGCTCCCGCCAGCCCCCGCCCGCGCAGCTCGAGCCGCCCCTCGTCCGCGGCCAGCACCACGCTCGCCGGCTCGACCTCGGGAAACGCCCCTGTCGCCACGAGCGTCAGCGTTTCCTGGGTTCCCGTGCAGCCGCTCGCGGCGGGCGCCACCTGGAGCGCCACCGGCTGACCCACGCGCCCACTGCCAGTCCGAGGCGGGCGAACGGAGCGTGAATCCTCGCCCACGGTCCAGCCCTCCGCCACCGGGCCGCAGACAACCCGGCCGGGAAGGCGCAGGGGCTGGCCCCCGATGGGCGCCTGCACGACGGTGGCCTGCGCCCAGGCCGCACTGCCGAGGAGCGACCACGCGACGAGCAGAGCCACCCACCTTGGAGAAACAAGAACAGAGAAGACGTGCTGACGCTGCGACAAGAGACCTCCCTCGGCCCGAGCGGTAGTGGGAGGCATGCCGTCTTGTCAATCACCCAGGCGAGGGTTGGCAGGTCCCCTTGGATGAGCTCAGTCCGAGCGGATTCAACCTGACGAGTCACCGCCCTTCAGCGTGAGCTGGGGCAGCGGGAGCGTGACCAATGGCTCTCACAGCGTGACGGCGAAGGCGTACGACGCGGCCGGCAACACTGCCACCGCAGTAACCCGGCCGCCCGGGTGTACGGCTGACGGCGCAAGCGCGCTCTCTCCAGCCGGTGAGCCATGGTGCTCGGGGTGGTGACTGATGTCTCGAGACTGGTGACAGCACTCACCACCCCTCCCCTCTCCTCCCTCGCCCCCCTCCGCATAACTCACTGAAACCACAGACGCCCCCTGACCACAGAGGGCGATATGGGCATGGCATGTCGGGTGCACAAGGACGGGACATCGCTGTTCCGAACCCACCCCGCCGCAAGCTTCCGAGGAGCCTCCCATGCCCCGCATCAACCCCAAGCTGTCCCGCTCCGCGACTCTCCCCACGCCCAAGGCCTCCCAGCTCACGCCTCCGGCCCGCGCCTCCACGCTGCCGCCCTCGGCGCTCTCCTCGCCGACCAGCAAGCCCGTCGCGACCAGGCCCACCACGAGCGCTCCGGCCGCCCTGGAGTCCAAGCCCCTGAAGCACCCGGCTCTGCCCGAGGGCGCCCCCACGTACAGCCCCTGGGAGAAGAGCACGGGAGAGGCCTCGAACCTGATGGTGAGCGGCGGTGACAACAAGCTCACGCCTCCCCCGGGCGCCAAGCAGAACCTGCTCATCGACAAGCCGGGCAGCCCCTTCCAGAAGGATGTCTTCGGGGGCACGGTGAGCGGCAACGTGGGCTCGATGCAGGCCTCCACCACGAGCCACCACGGCGGTGGCCTGCACCACTACTCGGCCCAGGCCGAGCTCAACGGGCCCCACGCCTCCTACGAGTTGCAGAAGGTTCACGCGGGCCGGCTGGGCGTGACCACCGGACAGCTCACCGCCGAGGCCAACGCCTTCAAGGCGAGCGCCCAGGCAGGTGTCTCGGCGGATACGAAGGGCCACGCGTACACGGCCGCGCTGACGGGCAAGGCGGAGACGGGCGTGGGCGTCGCGGCGAGCGCGAGCCACGACTTCAACCGGCACCTGGGCGCGTACGTCAAGGGCGAGGGCAAGGCCTCGGCCACCGCCTTCGCCGAGGGAGTGGCTTCCGTGGATCCGAAGACCGCCACGGCGCTGCTCTCGGGCCAGGTGGGCGCGGCCGCCACGGCGGGAGCGTACGGTACGGTGGGCGGGCACGTGGGCCGGCTGCACGGCTCGGCCACCGCGGGCGTAGTGGCGGGCGCGGCGGCCCAGGCGGGCGGGAAGATCGGTCTGGAGAACGGCTTCTTCAAGCAGTCCGCGGACCTCAACGCCGCGGCGGGTGTGGGCACCCACTTCAAGACCGACGTCGCGGTCGACCTGCGCCACCACATCAAGCCCGGTATCGCGGCCGGCCTGCGCCCCAGCCTCGCCACCGCGTCCGCCGTGGCCTCGCCCGCGGGCGTGGTGGAGCCCGAGAAGTCGCGGCTCGAGAAGTTCTTCGCGAATACCTTCGGCGGGTGACAGCGAGCCCCTGCGTTCCAGCACTCCGGCAAGGAGAGTCTTGCCGGAGGCATAGAGCGGCGGGTTCGATTCCCGCCGCCTCCACTAGAAGTTACCCGCCGCTCCGAGCCGCGCCCTCACCTGTCGAGGGGGCGCGGTTTGCATTTGGGGACCAAATCGGGCTCCCTGGGGTCCAAATTCGGACCAAAACGGAGCGCACGACGTGGGCAACAACAGGGTATGGGCTGGGAAGTGGAAGGGGGGGCGGACGTTCAACGGGAAGGATGGCCGTCCGGTGTTCGTGCTGCGGAAGATGGTTCAGGGGCGGGCCTATACGGTCCACCTGGACGCCCGCAGCGAGACGGAAGCGGAAGCCGAGCTTGCCCTCTTCATGCGCGATCCCGAGGGCTACAGCACCAAGCGGGAGGCGCGGCAGCAGCAGCAGGAATCCGCCGTCTACGTCAACGCTGAGACCGTGGGCCGCTTCCTCGACGCCATGAGGCAGGCGAAGACCACGGAACGCTACCTGGGCAATGTCGGCTTCTACTTGGCGACCTGGGCGGAAGCTCTCTCGGGGAGGGACCTGCGCACCGTCACCCTCCAGGAACTGCTGCGGGAGTTGGCCCGGCACAAGACGGCCAGGAAGAACCGCATCACGGCGCTCAAGTCGTTTGCTTCTTGGTTGAGGGAGCAAGGCACCCTCTCCCTGGCCGAAGACCCTACCGTGTCCCTCAAGGTGCCCGTGACCCGTCCCGAGAAGGCCGTGCGGGAGAAGGGTTACAGCATCGAGACCACCGAGCGGCTCTATCGGGCCATCAGCGGATGGGAGTTCACCAACTTCGGGCAGGAGGAAACGCGGCGCATGACCGACGTGCAGTGCGTGCGCGACGTGCTGTGCATCCACGCCAAAACCGGGATGCACGGCACGGAGATAGAGCGGCTGGTGAAGGGTGAAGGCAAGGTGGCCGTGTTCGAGGACCAAGGCGAGATCGCCGCAACGGTGACGTTCATCCACAAGAGCGGGAACGTTCACCGGCAGAGCATCGACCGGCAAACGCTGGCGGCTGTGCAGCGGCTACAGGCGCGAGGGGCCGCGCCGGTTGATAGCCATATCCGCCGTGTTGTGGCTCGCGCCTGTGAAACCCTTGGAATCGAGCCGGTTCATTTCGGGGAGTACCGGCACAGCTTCGTTACCTGGGCTTCGGAGTGCGGCCAGGAGGTGAGGCCCAAGGCGGGAGGGCTCCCACTGGCCGCGATTGCCGCCGTGGTCGGCCATCATTCGGCAAACACAACCAAACGCTTTTACGACAACGTGAAGGTGCCCCCGATGATCAAGATTCCGCTCAAGCTGGAGCACCCCGACGATCCGGCACTGTTCTCCGTGCGGCGAGCGCAAATCAGACTCGTCGAATCAGCCTAAGGATTTCATCCTTTTCCCCCCGCCCTGCGTTGCGCTGGGCGGGGCGCCGCTTGAGCTTGGGCGCTGGCTCACGCTTGAGCTTGGGCGCTGGCTCACGTTTGAGCTTGGGCGCTGGCTCGCGGCCGATGCCGTCAATGAGAGCTTGGAGGCTGGGCAGGTCGATCATGGCCACCTTCCCAAGCTTCGGGGCACGACGGAGGGCGCCACTCCTCAAAAGCTCGAAGATGCGCGAGCGCCCGCATCCGAGCAGGTCCTGCGCGGCTTCGATGGAGATGGCCCGCACCGCTTGAGCGGGAGTCGTGTTGCTGAGCCGGTTCGTAATCTCGCGCACGGACTCGCGCAGGCCCCGCACTTCCTCGTAGAGCGCCCGCAGTAGGTCGGCCTCACCACTTGAATCAAGGCGGGCCGATGGCTGCGCCCTGGTCTCTGGAACACCCTGCGCACCCGCAGAGGCGCATCCGCAGCAATCAGAGGCGCCCGACCGCCCGCCAGCCGTGGAGGGAGCCCCCTCCGTACAAACGTCGATCTCCGCCATACCCGCCACCCGTCCAAACAACCAACCCCAACCAAACAACCCACCAGATACACCGACAGGAGCCAAGGTGACACAACCCAGCGGGGTGTGTCCAGGATGCTAGCAGAGGGCCGCCGATGACTGGCCTGCGCATAGACAGGCGACCAAGGAACGGGGGGCAACAGGCGAGGCAAGCCACCACCGGGGCCACCACGCGCCACCACCGGTGCCACCGGGGCCACCACCGGGGCCAACGCGCCACCACCAGGGCCACCACGCGCCACCACCAGGGCCACCACGCGCCACCACCAGGGCCACCACGCGCCGCTGTTGTGAAGCGTCCAGGCAGGCCGCCCGAGGTTCGCGCCGGGCCCCGTGCTCCATCACGCCCGAGGCTCGGCTGCCGCGCTTCTGGCGCCTTCCACCGTGCCCAAGGTTCGCGCCGGGCCCGAGCTTCGGCTGCCGGTGCGCTGTGGGCTCTACGGGCCCGAGGCTCGGCTGCTGTCCTGGTGGCCGTCTGCCCCGCTCTGGCGCCCTCCACCGCGCCCGAGCTTCGCCTGCCGCACCTTGGCGCCGCTGTCGCGCGCTGATGCGCTCCACCGGCCCGAGTGCCGCGCTCTGGTGGCCAACGTGGCCAGCAACGCGCCCGAGTTTCGCGCCGTGTCTGCTGCCGCGCCGCTGGCGCCCTCCACGGGCCCGAGGTTCGGCTGCTGGTGTCCTCCCTGGCCCGAGGTTCGCGCCGTGCCGTGTCTGCCGCTGATTGTGGCCACCGTCGCGCTCTTGCGCTGTACTCGAGCACTCAGGAGCCGCGCCGAATCCCGGCACACTCCAGAGGCCCGGATTGCCACGCAACCGGGGCGCCAGGTCGAAGCGGCCCCGGGCCATCGGCAGCCGAACCTCAGGCCCGGTGGAGGCACCAGAAGCACGGCGGGCCCCTCGCTCGGGGGGAGGGGGGCAACACGACGGCAGCCGAAGCTCCGGCGCGGTGGAGGGCGCCACCATGGGCGCACCTCGCCCCTCCCGCTCACGTCGGGTTGCCGTGCCAACCCCCGCAGTCGGGTGGGGCTTCCCCCCCGCTGGCCCCGCATGTTACCTAGGGTTCATCCATCCCGGTAAACAGAAGGTTTATCCGCTCTCCCGCTGTCCTCACCCCGAGGTGTCCATGCCGAACGCCCCCCATGCGTGCCGGATAGGGGCCCGTGTTGCCCGCGCCCGGCCCCGTCCGCTCCCGTCCGCATTGCTGGCCGTGCTGCTGCTGTGTCCCGGTGCCTGCGCCAGTGGCCAACGCCCCGAGGTGTTCCGCGCCATGCGGGACGCGCTCGCGCAGTTGGACGACTTCGGCGCGCTGCTGCTGGAGGCCGGACTACCGGCGGACACGCTGCCCACCGGCCCGGAGTTGACGCCCGAGGAGGCCACCCGGCTGCGGGTCTCCTTCGGCCTGTACCCGTCCACCTCGCGCACCTTCGGCCCGAGGCTCGTTGCCGAGGTGCTGCTGCGGGCAGTCATCGCGGGCGGCGCTCCCGTCATGCGCTCTGCCCTGGACGCTCGCCTGCTGCACTACCAACACCTGCGGGTCATGGGCCCTGATGGTTTCCTCTCCGCCGCCCTCACCGGCACCCCCGCGCAGTGCGTCGGCCCGGTGGAGGTGAGAAACGGCGTCCTGCGCGCGGGCGAATTCGAGGTGGGTGGCTTCTACTCGCCCGATGGAAACGGCGGCTGGGTACACGTCGTCTTTCGTCCCGCTGGCGAGCGCACCCCGTAACCCGCCCCCGAAGACTTCCCAAAGACAGGAGTTTCCCATGCCCTCGACGCCAAGAGAAACGCCCCGGCGCGACAGTCCCCGCCGCTACGCCGTCAAATCGGAAGACTACCGTTTCACCTTCGAGGCGGGCGAATACCGTTACGAGGTGACGGAGCCGCTTGTACTCCATCCCTACTACGACACGCTTTTCATCGCATGGCGTCGGCTCCTCTCGGGCGGGCCGCGTCACATGGTCGAACTCAAGAAGGTGAATATGGTCCCCGGGCGCGACGCACGCGCCAGCGCGCGGGAAGAGGTTCGCCTCGCGTCGCTGCTGCGTCACCCCAAGATTGCCCGCGTCCATGACTTCATCGTCAACAAGGGGATTCCCTATGTCGTCATGGAGCACATGAAAGGCTGTTTCCTCCTTACCGTCACCCATGCGGCGGCGCTCGTGGAGAAGAGGCTTTCCCCTGCCTTCGCCGTCTACGTTGCCGCCGAGGTGGCGGACGCGCTCGAATACGCGCACAACGCCGAGAATGAAACCGGGGCGCCGCTCCGGCTCGTACACCGGGCCGTGGGGCCCCTGCGCATCCGGCTTGGGGCGGATGGCCGCGTCAAGCTGTGCAACCTCGGAGCGGCTTATTCCGAGCTGGCCGGACGCATGGTCACCCCGCGCGATCTGCTGAGAGGAGATCCGGCCTACATCGCTCCGGAACTGCTGCGCTCCATGTGGGCAGCCCTCGAAAGCAAGACGGACCCACTCACCCCGAGAGAGCTTGACGGCAGGGCGGACATTTTCTCCCTCGGGTTGGTACTGCTGGAGATGCTGACGGCGAAATATCCGCTTGACCCGCTCGGACTGGTGCCGAGCCGTCCGGCGACGCGCTTTCCCCAGGGCCTGCGCGCCGAGCGTCCGACATGGGTGGAGCTTGAAGTTTTGTTTAATCGCGTCCTCAGCTTCGGGCCCGAGGAGATAGAGCGCCAAGCGGATTTGGTCCCCGAGCCTTTGCGGAAAATCCTGGGCAAGGCACTACAGCCCAACCCGGAGAACCGCTACAGCACTGCCGCCGAGATGCGCGATGACTTGCGTTTCTATCTTCGCGCGTCCGGGGCCTCCGGCTTCGGACGGCTTGAAGTGGCGGCGGAGCGGAAAGCGATTCTGAACGAGGCGGCCGAGCGCAAGCTACTGGCGGCGCAGACAGTCGAAAGAGGCGTCCTCCCCAACCCGGAAGAGTTCCTGGACAATGGGTAGACATACCAAGCCCCCCGCCGCTGTCGCTGACACCCGACAACCGACCGAGGGCCCCAAAGCTCCGCCGAAGCTGGCGAAACACATGGGAGAGGTCGCGCGGAATGCCCGCAAGCAGGCAAGGCTGACACAGGCGGACGTAGCCGAGCGGGTTGGACTCGCTACGGAGGTTTATGGCCGCCTGGAGCGCGGCGGAATGCTTCCGAGCGTGCCCACCCTGCTAAAGCTGTGCTTTGTCCTCCGGGCGGACGCCAACGCGCTGCTAGGGATTACCTCCGGCTCGCTGCCGGTACTGGTGGACGAGCCGAAGCAGGGGAAAGAGGAAGAGGCCCCCCGGGTTCGGCAAGTGCTCCGCCACTTGCGGCGGCTGACGCCTACCCAGCTCAATGCCATTGGACACGTTGCGAGCACCTTCGCCAAGTCAAACGCGGCCCCGCCAGAGGCAAAGAACGAATGCCTACAGGAACAGAGCACATGACCCCCGAGGAGTTGATGACCACCATCGGACCTCTCGCCCGAGAGGCCCGGGAACGGCTGAAGATGAATCAAGCCGAGGTTGCGCGTGCGGCTGGGATTTCGGCCGTTGTCTATGGGAAGATTGAACGCGGGTTGATGTTGCCCGCCGTCCCCACACTGCGAAAGATAACCCTGGCGCTCGGCATTTCGTCGGATGTGCTGCTGGGCATCAGTCCGAAGGAAGTAGCGCGGACGATGAACGAGCCCGCGCCCGAGGTGCCACTGAGCCCCGAACTTCGCAAGCTGACGCGCACCCTGCGGGCATGGCCTGAAGAAAAGGTCCGCTTCCTGGCCCGTATGGCGAAGCTGCTGGACTCGCCTTCCGTGCGGGTGGAGTTCTTGAAGGACTCCGAGAAGGAGTCCGAGCCCGAGGACTAGGCGCCGCTTGAGCGATGGGGTTGGAGCGTGGGGAGGGGGCGGCCGTGCCCTGCGTGGCCGCATTCGGGAAGGGTGTAACCCACCGCCCCGGCTCCAGCCTCCAGCCGGGCGGGCATCCGCGCGACTGCACCAACCACACCCGCGGGGTTCTGCTAGAGTGGTGAACCTTCGGAGGCTCCTGGCTTGGTCATCCACCTTCCCCAGAAAGGCGCCAAGATTGGCGCTTATGAAGTCATCGAGCAACTTGGCCAGGGCGGCGGCGGCCACGTCTACAAGGCCGAGCGCGGCGGGCGCAATTACGCCGTCAAGGTCCTGGCTACCCTGGACGTGGACGGCTGGACACGGCGCGAGGTCACAGCCCTTGTCAATCTTCCGCTTGATAACGTGGTGCGCTTTGTTGGCTATGACAAATGGCCGGATGCCGAGACGGGTTGTCCCTGCATCATCATGGAGTTTGTCTCGGGGTTGACCCTCGATTTCTACGTGCTGCGCCACAATCCGTCCACCCGGCGGGCGCTCACAATCTTCTTGAAGATCGCCCGGGCGCTTCGGGAAGTCTTCCGGCTCGGGGTGCTGCATCGGGACATCAAGGAATCCAACATCATCATTCGCTCACATGATGGCGAGCCGATATTGATAGATTTTGGCTTCAGCTCCGTGGCTGGCATGCCCACCGTGACAGACGCGGGAAGGTTGCCACCAGGAACGCCAGAGTACCGGAGCCCCGAGGCCATGCGCTTTCTCGCGGGCATGACGGAAGAGGATTCTTATACATATAGCCTCTCGGATGAACTGTGGGCGCTTGGGGTGACTCTATACTGGCTGCTTACGGACGTGCTGCCGTTTGGCGATAGAAGGGAACCGGGGCTTAATGCCCGCATCCGTTTGGACTCCCCGCCGCATCCTTGCGTCGTCAATTCGCGACTGCCCGAATCGGTCAGCCGCTTGTGTCTGCGCATGCTGGAGAAGGACCCGCAGTCACGCTTTCAAAGCCACGACGAGATATGTGGCGCCGTTGAGGCGCTGTTGTCTGCACATGAGGGGGATGCTGGCTGGGATGTGCCGTTGATTGATCCGGAGTCCCCCCACCGTGTGACAACAGTGGGGGGGCCGAACGCGGACAAGCCGAAGAATGAGCAAGAGAAGGAGGTAGCCCAGTGGATAGGCGAGAAGCCCCGGCGGGGGCTTTGGAGGGAGGGTGATGCACTCCAGCCGCCCGCGCCGGGCAAGCTGCCGCCGCCCGTGGGTTTCCTGGAAGGGCAAGCGCGGGCCTCGCCCGACGTGCCCGCCGTGGACGTAGCCCCGGGGGAGGTGCAGGAGGACGCAGCACCGCCCCGGGGGGAGCCCGCGGGGCTGGTGGCTGGCGCAGCCGCGCCCCCGGTGCAGGGGCGGGCCGAAGCTCGGGCACCGCCCGCCCGCCGGGGGGCCTCGGGCGTGTGCCGTTGGGTGTTGGGCTCGGGGCCCTTTCCCACGGGGCGCCTGCTGCTGGACTTGCTCAAGCGGCCCCCCCTCGTCCTGGTGGCGGGGCTTGCCTTGGTGGCGCTCGTGGTGGCCTCCGTGGGCGCGTGGCGCTGGCCAGCACCCGCCCGGGAAGCTCCGCCCGCCCCGCTGCCAGGGAAGACGGCGCCCCCACCGAGCGCGTCTGCCAGCGATGGGGAGACGGAACGGGCCGCACCCGTCCGCGAAGTGGCGCAGCCGCACAACCCAGCCCAAGCTAACGCGGGCGCGGCGCCCGTGAGGGCCCAACCCCCCGCGCCAACCCCTACCGCCATGCTTCGCAAAGAATCCCGCTTGAAGCCCGAAGAGAAGCCCGCCCCCCAACCGCAGAACAAAGCGCGGCGCTGCGTCCCCATTTCTAAATGGGTATGCACGGCGGCCGGTGTCTGCTCCCCCGTTCTCATTGGCTGCCCTGGCGCCCAGGTACGCCCCGAGCCCGCGCCCATGGAGTGCCCCGCCGGTTCGCGGGAGACACACACCAAGTTTCACCTTGGCGGGACCCAAGACGTCGTTCTGCGAGGGCACAAGGGGTATGGTGGAGATGAACTCGCCACCATGAAAGAGGGCCCCGTTACCGTGGTGCTCGATGATTGGTGGGACAATCTGCCCCCCGGTACGCTGCTAACCGGGACTTTGACGGTTGGTGAAAAGCGTTTCTTTGGTCGCTTCACCCAGGCACATACACCAGACCAGCAGACCTACCCGGTTTGCGTTCAGGTTTACACCTCCGGTTTGACTGGCATGCGCGAAGGTCCAGACTGCCACCGAGGCGTGGGCCTTTGCCTCATGCCCGGCAGCAAGCCGGATGCTTTCAAGGTTTTCCCTCGCTTCGAAGTACAGGCAACAAGCCGTTTTGAATAGAGCCGCCCGGGTTGGCCCGGTGCGGTGTCGAGCCGGGCGCCACCGTGCCCGGCAGTTTCACAGGGGCCCCGCTAGTCGGACATGGCCCCATTTGCATTCTGGAGGTTGATTTCCGTGCTCCCCCCGTCTCCCGGCGCACTCCTGGCGCTGGCCCTCCTCACAGGCACCGCAAAGGCCGCCGAGCCGCCCGGCGTCTCCGAATGCTCCGCCACCTCTCGCCTTGACTTAACGGCCGAGTCCACCGAACAGACGCCCGGCGTATGTGTCACCCCGGACGAGCCAACAACCTTTGTGTTTGGTGGTCTGCTGCCCCCCGGGGCGGTGGTGCTGTCCGACAACCACTCAATAAGCTTCGCGCAAGTCGATAATTTCGTGACTGTCTACCCAAAGCGGAGCCTCTTGGCTGGGGAGCGAGTCAAGCTGACGGTGCGTTTCGCGGATGGCGCGGCCCCGGAGAGTGCAAGCTTTTGGCTGGTGGGACACTCGGTGAGGGGGGCACGGCGCGTGGAGGTGTTCCGTCACTCGCGCCCTGCGGATGAACTCAAGAGGGAGGCAGCAGAAGCACGGGCCGAATCTCGTCAGTGCCAAGAGGACAAGGCGCGGCTGCTGGCCGAGCGCACCGAGCCGGGCGGACTCATGGGCGCCGCATGGCTAGAGCGCACCGGCGACGTTCAATGGAAAGACATTCTCGGAGACTTGAGACAGGACCCCAGCAACGCGCTAGAGCTGGCCAAGGCCAGGAGCTACAGCAACCCGGGAAGCGTGGCGGTGCGGCTGAAGCTCCTAAACCCTGGGGCCGAGCCATGGACAGCGGTGGGGGCGGTGTTGAAGGACTCGACGGGCGCGGAGGTGGAGTTTTCACCATGGCAGGAGACCGCAATTCCCCCCGGAGCCCCTGGCTTTGTCGTGGTGGGCGCCGAGAGGGAGGCGGGGCAACTCACCTGCCCCTGCACCCTCAAGCTGTGGGAGGCAGAGGGGCCTCGCACCGTCACCCTCGGGAACGTCACGTTCCCGCCTGTAGAGCAAGGAGGCGAGCGCGAGTGAGTAGCGCCGTCGCCCCATGCGGCCCGAGGGAGGCACAACCTACCCGATGGGTTTTGGGCACCTCACCAGACCCGACGGCTTGACCTAACTATCAGCCGTTTTCTGTAATCGGCGGGTTTGGCTTCCAACTCGGGCGGCTCGCCCGGAGAGGTGCGTAAATGTCTAGGCATGCCGTCGATACTCGCCCCGTGGACACACGGCGGCCCTTGCGCATGGGGGCGCTGGCCCTGGCGGCGCTGATGCTGGTTACAGCGTGCGCCACGGGAGCCCCCTCCGGCGGAGGGCTGACGGCGTACCGTTCTAGCCTGCCCACACCCGAGGACTCCTCCGAGGCGTGGACGTTGGAGGCGGAAGCCGACGAAGAAGACACAGGCGACGGCGAAGCAATCTTTTCCAACCTGCCCACGGACTTTCAGCCGGTGAGGGTCAGTGACTCCGAGCTTAGGGCCGCTCTGGCAACGTTTTGGCTCGAAGTTCCGCTGCGGGTGTCCACCTCATGCCCCCCGTTGTACGTCGGCCGGAAGCTGGCGCTAGCGTCCGCGCCTTTGAGCGGCGAAGCGTGGCAATCAAACCTTGCGCAGTCATATGGGCGATTTTGCGAGCGGCGCGGTACTCCTGGCGACTGCCTGACGTTGTTTGACGATGGGCCCCGCCTGCAAGCCAACGATAAGCGCAGCATCGCCCTTGCCCTGGCGGTGGGGCCTGCCCTGGAAGGCGTGGATTCGGAAGTGCGTGCCATGCTTAACCCGACGCGGGTACTTGCTACTCTCAGCTTCACGATTACAGCCTATATGGCTTTATTACTTGCACCCGAGCCCGTCACGAAGGGCGTTGCGCTCGCATTCTCCGTGCTCATGTGGGGCTATCTCGGATGGGAATTTTTTGATCTGCTGCGAGCTTATGCGCAGCTTTACGAAGATGCGCCGCAAGCTTCTAGTTTTGCGGAGCTGCGGGAGATAGGCGAGCGGTTCGGTCGTGTCATCGGCCCCAATTGCGTGCGAATTCTCGTCATGGTGGCGACGGCGGCGATAGGTGAAACGGCGGCGCTCATGTCGAAAGGGCCAAAGCTGCCGGGCTTCGGGCAAGCATCAAGCACGGTCGAGGCAAACACCGGGCTCCGCCTGATGGATGCAGCAACCGGTGCCGAGCGAGTCATTCTTTCCGTAAACGAGGGCACGATCCGTATTGTCCTGCCAGTTAATGCCGTGTCTATGACTGCGCGGAACGGAGGAGGCGCGCGCCCTGCACTCAAGCCCAATAAGTCCACGAAAGGTAGCGAACTTCCCGCGGGTGGGTATCGTGCCTTTAAGTCGTTCAGGGCCTTCAAGCGTTACATGGGCAAGGCAGGCGAGGGGCTGGAATGGCATCATCTTGTCGAAAAACACAAATTCAACCTCAGGCGTTTTGGCGCCGAGGCTCTTCATAATACTGAAAATGTTATCCCACTAAACAAGGATTTGCATTCAGAAGTCAGTGCGTTCTATTCCTCAAAGAGGCCCAATATTACAAACTCATACAGCTTGACCGTGCGAGAGTGGATAAGAACTCAAAGCTATGAGAAACAGCGCTCGTTTGCGCTGCTTGTCATAGAAAAGATCAGGACTGGGGAGTGGTGATGGCGAAGGATCTGAATAGGATTGTGGAGGAATTTGCGGAGAATGTGGCCGCGCAGACGGAAGCGATAAGGAGAGGAGACGCAAAGACGGGCAACAAGCACGCTAATCGTTATATATCTGCGCTCAAGAAGTTGCGGTTGGAGGGTGATGCCGGACGTGACGCGCTCGTCGTTCTGCTCAAGCATCCTCGCGTGGATGTACGGGTTAGTGCTGCTGCGTTCTTGCTGCGTTATCGAACGGCAGAAGCAAAAGCAGTGCTGGAGGCAGCCGCTACCGGGGGCGGGGTTTCGGCTATTGATGCGATCATGGCCCTGAAACATTGGGAGGAAGGCACCTGGAACTTGGATCCTGAGTGATGCCCGAAGCTCGGGCCGGTGGAGGGTCCCAGGGCTGGCCGCCGCAGCTCGGGCCGGTGGAGGCCACCAGGGGCAGCCCGGCAGCCCCGGCGGGCACCTCAGGCCGGTGGAGGCCACCAGGGGGCCCGGCAGCCGAAGTTCGGGCCGTTAGAAACCACCAGGGCGGCCCGGCAGGCAGCCCGGCGGGCACCTCGGGTTCGGTGTTGGCCCCCAGGGTGCGCTAGCAGGCGAAGCTCGGGCCGGTAGAGACCACCAGGGCGGCCCGGCAGGCAGCCCGGCGGGCACTTCAAGCTTGGTGGCCGGCACCACGGTGCCTATGCGTGCTGGAATTTTCCATGATGCGCCCCCCCTCTTGACATTGCACGAGGTTGCGATAGGGGGGGGGATTGAGGGGGTTGGGTGGTCACCCTTTCATTCCTGTACAGAGCTACCATTTGGTGGTTCACGGCACCAGATTAGGGGGAGTTCACGGATGAAGATCCTTTCGATCATCAACTACAAGGGGGGCGTGGGGAAAACGACCATAACGGCCAATCTCGCCGCAGAACTGGCGTTCCGAGGTTACTCGGTGCTGGCTGTCGATCTCGACCCCCAGGCGAGCCTGACGTTCTCATTTGTGCGCGTCGATGAGTGGCAGAAGCACTACGAGCAGACGAAAACCATCAAAAATTGGTACGATGCGTTTATCGATGAGGACACAGAACTCGACCTGTCGAGCCTCATCATCCAGCCGAAGACCATAGGACAGATCATGGCTGGCAAAGGCAAGATGGACCTGATCTGCTCGCACCTCGGGCTTAGGGGCTGTCGCAAAATAAGTGTAATTATTTCACCAGCTGAGCGCTCGCTTGCCGTCTCGGAGAGAGCGAGTAGTTCCATTCCCCGTGAAACCGCTTCTTTCGGATGTTCAGTTGCCCAAAGTCCGCTGCGCTGACGCGAACGCCAAGGGGGTACTCCCTCGTATCCAGGGCAGCCCGAACACACAGTCCCGTGCGTGTCGTGGTGCTGCCGATGAGATTGATGACAACTTGATAGCTCGTTAGCGGTCGGCCTCGCCAGTTGAGCGTGATCTGGGCAAAGAGTCGATGCTCGATCTTGTTCCATTTGCTCGTGCCCGGAGGGTAATGGCTGACGGAGACCTTCAACCCCGTGGCATCTGCAAATTCTTGCAGGCACTTCTTCCATACCCGCGACCGTGCCGAGTTCGAACCCCCAGCATCCGCTACCACCAGAAGCTCTCTTGCATGAGGATATGCATGCCTGCCCATCGTGAGCCACCAACGCCGAAGCGACTGGACTGCGAACTCAGGAGTGTCATGGTCCGTCCCAACGTTGACCCAGCCCTCGTCACGGGCCAAGTCATACACTCCATAGGGAATCGCTTTGCCCTCAGCCATATCCGGAAAATCGTAGGCGTTGACTCTGGGCGCTTGGCCTTGGAGCTGCCACTCCCGACCCGGGGTCTTGAAGTTTCCAATCAACTCCTTCTTCTTCGAGTCGACGGACACCACTGGTTGTCGGCGCCGCTGAAAGGCCTTCGCTTGTCGAGCGATGTAACGAAACTGTGCATTCCTATCTGGATGGCTGCCTCCCTCTTCCTCCTTACGCGGAGCCTGCAAGCTATACCCCGCTTCGTGCAGCATCCGCGCGACGGTGTCGCTACTCACCTCATGCCCTCGCTCTCTCAACTCCGACGCAAGGTGCCTCACGCTCTTCGTCGTCCATTGAAGCGGCGATTGCGGTTCGCCGCGCGTCACCGGCTCGAGCAGCGCCTGGAGGTCACCCAGCAACCTCGCGTCCTTTGCGCTCAGGCGCCTTCTTCCTCCTCCTGGCCGACGCACTCGCGACGTTGAAGCCCTTGAAGGCGGTTGCCGCCGAAGCTCCGCCAGCTCTTTCTTGCCCTTCCAGATGCGACGACCACTGATCCCCGTTGCCCGCTGGAGCGCTGCGGTTCCTCCGCGTCCAAGGCTTTCCACTTCAGCCGCAGCCCACAGGCGGCTGACCCTCTCGTCCATGATGGGGGCCAGGGCCTTGAACTTGGCGCGCAAGGCTTCGAGATCTACTTTCACGCATACAACATGCCCACGAAATGCCTCTTACGCAGCGACCAGCCCCATGGCTGCCTGCCTGGTGGGCTCATTATCACTTTCATTACACTTATTTTGCGACAGCCCCTTATCAACGTCGACCTTGAGCTTGCTGCCAAGCTTGCGGGTGGCTCGCCCCGGCAGACTCGGAACAATTACTTGCGCGTCCACTCTCGCTTCAAGCAGGGGCTTTCGACCTTGGGAAGTGGGGCGTACGACTTCGTGATCGTGGACTGCCCACCCAATTTCAACATCGTCACCAAGAACGCGCTGGTCGCGAGCGATCACTACATCGTTCCGACAAAGCCCGACTATTTGTCCACGCTAGGTATCGACACGCTGAAGAAACACGTGACGGACCTCGCGGACGATTTCAATCAGTATGTCGGAGACGCGGAAGACGCTAAGTGGAAGCCTATTTCGCCCAGTCTGCTCGGCGTGATCTTCACAATGGTTTCGTATCGGAATAATTCGCCTATTCCGACGATCCAGGCCCAACAGCAGTACATCCAGCTAATTCAGGGTCAACACTCTACGTTCAGCCAGATGGTTCGCGAGAACAAGACACTGTACGCGGATGCCCCGGAGAATGGAGTTCCAGTAGTGATTCGGCACGTGAGCGGCAAGACATACAATGATGTCCAAGATGAATTGGAGATTCTCACCACCGAGCTTCTGGGACGGGTGTGATGGATGAACGAAAGCGCATCCAGGCGGTCTTGAAAGCGCTCTCGCGAGCGATCGCGGGCATGTCCGAGGAAGACTGCGAACGCCTCCTCAGCGGGCGGTTTGATATTCAGATCTCCTTGGTCGAGACAGGAAATGTCTCGCGGAACAAGGGCGCGCGTCAGCCAACGCAAGACAATGATGCTCCCGCGCCTAGCCCATCTTCTAGGTCAGGAGCGATTCCAGAAATGCAGCTTGGTAACCTAACTGGAGAAAGGCGCGATACAGAGCCAGTTGAGCGCGTGCCCGTGCACAAGGGGCACGACCCAAAGCATTTCAAGCGAACGCATGGCTCTAAGCAGGAATATAAGACCGACGCAAGAAGGCCGAGCATGGAGGAGTTGCATGCTCTCGCGATGAAGCTTGGCGAGCTTAACACGCGCGACGAAGCACAGGATTTGTTGCGTCGAAATCCAAGCATGGCGGTTCGCGAGAACATTGCGCAGCTTGCCAAGACCCTTAAGGTCTACGTGGCCAAGCACGATGATCGTGATACCATCGAACGAAAGATCATCGAGTTTACGGTAGGCGCCAAACTCCGCACAGATGCCATCCATGGACTTAACCTTAAGCGGTCTGGGAATCCAGGCGGCTCGTAACTGATTCGGTGGAGGCGAGCGCCCAAATCGAAATTGTAGTGGCGGCACGGATTTAGGCAGTTCGAGCGCAGTCCAATGGGGGACTTACCCGTCCCCCAGCGTTGTCCTCTGTAGTCCATTCGGTCCGCAGTGGCGGGCATGGCGGGCTCCTTGCGCAGTGGAAGGCCACCAGTGCACCAGAAGCTAAGGTTCGGGCCGGAGGCTTCAAGGCACGACGGGGGGGCATGGCGGGCGCACTACATCGGGCCTGTAGAGGCCAACCAGAGCCCGGCCGTAGTAGGCTAGATTGTTGACGACAGAAGACGGACCGACGGCCGGAGAGTTCTCCGCTCTCATCCGGCGAGGGGTCCAAGGGGACCAAAAAAGGACCAAAACGAACGGACGCGCATGGACTCGCCCGGACAGATGGGCGCCCCATTTTCAGAGGGAAAACGGGGGATGTGCCTCTGGTCCCGAGTGGAGGCGGATCCGCCGTTAGCGGCTTCGATTCCCGCCGCCTCCACACTCAGAAGCTCAGCAATCCCGAGGGATTGCTGGGCTTTTTCTTTGCCCTCGTTTCCGCATGTGCCCTCAGTGTGCCCCTTCGGCGCTTCTGGCCGGAGCGGCTTGGAGGTGGGGCACAGGGAGGTCGAGCTGCTGCACTGCGCTCGCCCGTACCTCGGGGGACAGGTGGGCATACCGCTCTGTCATCTCGATGGTCGCGTGCCCCATCAACTCCTGGATCGCCTTGAGCGGTACGCCACGCATCAACACGTAGGGGCCGCGCAGGTGCCTGTGAGCCCTGAGCGCTTCCACTGCCGAGGCGCATAAGAGGGATGGGGGCCCTGTTGAGGGGGAGAGAAGGTGCAGAGGGGCCGAGGAGAGCCGCTGACGGGGCCGCCCGAGCGATGCGCCCGGCCGGTGGACAGGCCGCGCAGCGCCCTTGGGGTACACGCCTGCCCAGGCCGCGCTCCTATCAGGTGCGTGGCAGGGGCCTGTTGGCTGTCTTGAGCCTCAACACCACGCGGCCTGGGGTGGCCCTCGTGCCGGGGCCAACTTCGCACATGCCGTGGTCAAGCCCAGGTGCTCCAGAATCGCCCGCCCCCCGGAAGCCCCCTTCACGTACGCAAATACACTCCGCCTGCCTCCACACCTCACGCAGCCGAACACGTCGAAGTCGAACGTCCTCCTGCGCAACTCGGCCCAGTCTCCTCGCGGTGTCCTCTCCTTCATCCGCTCCTTCCTGGCCGCTGCCTCAAGCCCCGCGCTCTCCTCCTCCTCACCTGCTTGAGGGAGCGCGCTTCAGCTCGTTGGGCAGAGCCATGACGCCCCCGACGCCCCGGTCGCCGGCCTTCAGCAGCTCGTAGTCGCCGCCCGGAAACTTCTCGGTCTTCCAGCCGATGATGTCCGAATAGAAAGCCTTCGCACCGGCGAGGTCGGAGCACATCAGGTCGTACCAGATGAATCGGCTCATTTCGTTCCTCCGAAGGGGTGGACGCGCCGCTCTACTACACGAGAGCGGGTTGCAGATGCGGCGAAGGGAGCCGGTCGTCCGCGACAGAACGCTCGCGCAATCTCACGGAGCAAATCAGGAGCCGAGCTGGACCTTCTTGCCTTGCTGTTGGCGTTCACGAGGAAACGCGGAAATTTGGACTGGGACGCTGGAGGTGTGCCGGGGGTCCGGCATCCCGGTCCGAGGTGAGGCTCAGCGCTTGGACTTCGCCCTCCTGGTCGTCGCGGCCTCCTCGGCCTCGCGGCGGCGGTAGCTCTCGCCTTCGATAGCGAGGACGTCCGCGTGGTGGATGACGCGGTCAATCAGCGCGGTGGCGCACGCGGCGTTGGGAAAAATGGTCGGCCAGTCCGAAAACGCCAGATTCGTGGTCATCACCAATGAGCGTTGTTCATACCTGCGCGCCACGACTTGAAAGAGGAGGTCCGCGTTGCGCGCGTCGTAGGCGAGGTAGCCCATCTCGTCGATGACGAGCAGGCTGGTGCGGCTGGTGTAGTGGCGCAGGCGGCGGTCCAATGCGCGGCTGGTGTCCTGGGCACCCAGGTCGAGCAGCAACTGGGAGGCGGTGACGAAGAGAGCGGAGTGCCCCTTGAGGACGGCCTGGTGGGCGATGTTCTGCGCGATCATCGTCTTGCCCAGTCCCTGAGGGGCGACAATGACGACGTTGCGCGCGCGCTCCAGGAAATCCAGGCGCAAGGCGGACTCGACGGCCTCGCGGTCAATCTTCTTGGGCCATCCCCAGTCGTAGTCCGCCATGGGCTTGAAGCGGCCAAGGCGGCTGCGAGACAGGCGCCGCTCGAGACTTCTGCGGCCGCGTTCCTTCTGCTCCTCGTCGGCCAGGTGCTCCAGCATCTCGGTAGCGCCCCACCTGGCCTTGGTGGCGCGGGCGATGAGGTCCGCGAGGCCCTGGGAGGTGGCGTGCAGCCCGAGGGAGGCCAGGCGGTCAGCGAGTGGAGTCGTCATCGGCGGAGTCCTTGTTAAGGAGGCGGTCATAGTCGGCGAGGGAGTGGGGGCGGGTGCGGGAGGCGGCGATGCGCGGGTCATCCGGCAGCACCACGGTGAGTGGTGGAGGCTGACGCTGGCGGCGAGCGCGCTGCTCCAGGAGGTGGGCCACGGCGGGGGCGCTCACCGCCCCCTTGCGCAGGGCCTCGGCGAGGGCCTCATCCAGGGCACGTGCGCCGTGGAGCTCCAGTAACTTCAGCAACTGCGCCGTGTGGTGTGACAGCGAGACATCGCGCTGAGCGAGGGCAGCGAGGAAGCCCTCCGCCTGCTGGCAGGAGGCGCGCAGCAAGTCCCGGCCGCGCAGCTCGTGCGCGCGGGCCTTGGCGTCGGCGAGGGCGGCGAGGTGGCCGGGCTGCTCCAGGGTGCGGCCCTTCTCGAAGCAGCGCGGGTGGGAGGCCACCTCCTCGGAGCCGTCCAGTACGCGTACGCGTGTCTCGGAGGCCACCAGGGTGAGGGGCTTCTTCACCAGGGTGTGTGGAATGGAGTAGTCGTTGGAGTCGAAGCGCACGTAGGGCGTCTTGCCGGAGGCGACGGGGCGCACCACGTCCGTGGGAAACGGGTGTGCGGGCAGGGGCAGCAGCCGCGGGCGTTCCTCCTCGAGGGCCGTGGCGACGGTGCGCCCGGTGACGTCGCCGGGCAATTGGCGCGCGTGGGCCACCTCGGCCGCCCACCGCGCCGCTTGAGAGTTGAGGTCATCCACGCCGCTGAAGGTGCGCGCGGCGAAGAAGGAGTCGCGCAGGTAGCGGATGGTGCGCTCCACCTTGCCCTTCTCGTTGCCGCGGTAGGGGGCGCAGGGCTTGGGTGCGAAGTGGTAGTGGCCGGCCAATTCCAGCAGGCGCGGGTGGAAGCGGATGGCGTCGCCGGCGCGCTCGAGCACCACGGACTTCAAGTTGTCGTACAGCAGCGCGCGCGGCACGCCCCCCAGCGCCTGGAAGGCCAGCACGTGGCCCCTGAGGAAGCTCTCCAGCGTCATGTCGAGGAAGAAGCGCGCGTAGAGGGCGCGGCTGTGGCCCAGCACCATGACGAAGCAGCACAGAGGGCGGCGCGTGTTGCCCACGGACAGCGTGCCGAAGTGTCCCCAATCCACCTGGGCCTCCTCGCCCGGAAGCGTGCTGCGGCGCAGGAAGGCCTCGGCGCGAGAGGTGGGACGCACCGTGCGCACGTAGCGGCGCACCTGGAGCGGGCCACCCACGTAGCCGCGCGCCTTCACCATGTGGAAGAGGCGCATGGCGGTGAGGCGTGGGTGGGCCTCCAGGGTGGCTTGGATGAAGCCCTTGTAGGCATCCAGCAGCGTGGGCCTGACGGACTTCACCCCCGTGCCGCTGACGCGCTCGAGCGTCAGGGCGCGCCGGACGGTGTCGTGGTGCACGCTCAGCTCGGAGCAGATGGTGCCCACCTTCCAGTGCTCGGCGAAGTGCAGTCGGCGGATGCGGGCGGCGAGTTCGGGGGAAATCATGGGCCCACCTCACGGCGGACGGGCAGCCCTGAAGCGCCGGCCCACGTGGGTGCGCGCAAGCGTGGTGTGGCGCAGGAAGGGACTCTGACGCCCGCACGAGGTGCAGGCGGGGATGGAGGGCGGCGGTGCATGCGGCAGTGGCCTCGCTGCGCTCGGCTCCGCGGCCACCTGCGTGGCGGCCGGGGCCGGCGCGACGGGCACACTGGCTGTCCGCGCCACGGCAGCGGGAGACTGATGCGTCACTTTCTCTCGCCGCCGCTCCCGCCAGGCCGCCTGCCGCGCGGCATGCGCGTGCCGTCCGTCCCGGGTGCGCTGGTAGCGCGCACCAGCCGCGCGCATTGACTCCGCCCGCGCCCTTCGACTGCACGGCGGCCCGCAGTAGCGCTGGCCACGGTCGCACGCAGAGCAGAGGAAGAACACCTGCCGACACTCGGGCCGGCCGCACACCACGAAGCGCAGCGCCTCCACGTCACTCCTGCGCGCGCCGGCTTCTGGCGCCGCGCCCCGGAGTGCGCTACCTCTTCCTCACCGGCTCGCCCCTCTCGCACACCAGGGCGCGCCTCCAAGGAGGGCCCTCCAGCCGCTACTGGTGGGCCTTCCGTCTTTTCAGGACGCGCGCGACCGTGGACTCCACCGGCGCACTCTCCCCCCCTCAACTTCTCGGCCACACCCATCTCAGGGAGTGGTCTTGAAGTCAGGCAACTCCCGGCGACCCATGACCAGGAACCTGCGCTTCCTGGTGACCATCAACACCTTGCTTCACAAGGTATTGCTCGTCCCATTCTTCCAACGTGCGCAGGTGCCTTTGAAGCTCAGCGGACAAGCAGGCACCCACCTGGTCAAAGGGGCTTGAGCCTGGCGGATGAAGCGCCCGCTGCCGGACGGCACCACGCACCTCTTCTTTACCGGGCTGGAACTGTTACGGCGTGTGGCGTCCCTGGTGCCTCCGCCTCGGACAAACCTCACGAGGTTCCACGGCGTCTTTGAGCCTGGCGCAAGCCGCGAGCACGCGGTCGAGTGCCCGCGCGAGACGCGACAGGCCGCGAGGCTGGGCCGTACCTCTCCAGCAGGGCAACGAGCTGTTTCGCGCCCCGGATGAAGTCGAGGCGGAGCTGGCGCCCATCCACCAGACGCACCTCCACACTTCCGGTGAAGCGGAGCTGGACGCCGCCAGGGCAGATGGCGTGGAGGGGAATGTGGATGGCGTCTCTCCCCGTGGGCTGCCAGACCAGTCGCTTCTGGGTGAGCCAGAACCTCCCGGAAAGATGGCGCTGGAGCATCTGGCAGACAAAAGGAAGGAACGGAATCATCAGGGAACACACCAGTTGGCTCAGGGTGAGCCACAGACCCCCTGACGCGACGAAGCCCGTGCAGAAGACGAGGAGCATGGGCAGGAAGCAGAGCAACGGCAGGAGCAGCAGTGTCGCCGTCGTGTCCAACTTGAAAGCGCCTTGATGCAGCAGCAGCTCCTCGGAGGAGACAGGGGGAGCAAGCGTCCGGGCCAGCAACTGATGGAGCCGGGCGAGCACCTCCCCGAGGCGGGCCGTCGACCTCGCTGGCATGCAAAGACGCCTGCGCGTGAGTGCTTCCAGCCGGGTCCGGAGCAACTCCAGTTCCCGGACTCGCGCGTGTGTGGGCTCCGCCTCGGGCCACCGCTCCACCTTGGCCCGATGGAGGAGGCGGGCCAGGGCCTCCTCACACTCTGGCTCCTGGAGGATCAGCTCCCCAGGCTGTCCCACCGCTCCTGCACCGCCTCTTGCCAGTGCTTCTCGCACAGGGCCTTCTCCAGGAGGACGTAGCGCGCGTGAGCAAGCTCCAGCGTCTCGATTCCACCTTCGAGCTGACGACGGAGGTCCGTGGACACCAGAAAGAGGGTGTTCGGGGACCGTGCTTTCTCGCTCCGGGGCTGCCGAAGCGGCGGGAGAACTCCCTTGACCTCTGAGCGGGTGTGGATGGCTCGACCTCCAGGGACCTCAGGGCGGTGCCCCTTCCTTCTCATCATAAGAAGCGGAAGGTCGCCGGTGTGCCGGAGCGCCGCTATGCGTCCGATGCTCGACGCAGTTGGAGTCGGCGACCCGTCATGCCGTCCCTGACGAGCGTTCATTCTCGACCCGCCAGGAGCTCGAGGTCTGGGCGGAGGCCCACTCCGTAAGCCGTCGCAGTGCCCCAGAAAACCCACGCCCCTGCTGCGCCGCATGGGCCGGCGTGTGCCCAAAGGGGGCTGCACGGCTGGAAGTGGCGGGAATCGAACCCGCCGTCGCGTCCCTCCTCTGTTGATTCCCGGGCTTCCGGGAGAGTGTTCACACGGCCCATCGGTTTGTCTTAATTGAGCCAGTCAATCCCTCTCTGGAAATCTGACTTACTTGAGGGGAATTAGGATGGGAGCATGACCCGTTCCTCACCGCGCCCCCTGCTTCCGTGGCTGGCCTGCGCTCTGCTCACCGCCGCTTGTAATCTGTATCAACCGGTGCCCGAGCCCGAGGGCGAATGCACGGGTACCTACAAGGGCCAAGACGTGAGCTGGCCCATCATCACCACGACCTCCGTTCAGAGCAACTTCTCCCATTCGGACGGGAGCACGAACAATCAACTCTCCCTGCACTACACGACCGAGGGATTCCATGGCCTCCAGGGATTCGGGGCGAGCATCCTCCTGAGGGGCAAGCCCCTGTTCGAGGGGGTCGGCCCGCTGACCGTGAAGCTCGTCCCCAGAGAGGGCCAACTGGTACCCGAGGAGACGTCGTTGGTGCGCAAATGGGAAGGGAACGTCGGAACGGGGCAGATTGGCTATCTCTCCCCGCCCGGGGTTCCGATGGAGGGCTCTGTGACGCTAGCGCGGGTAATCCCAGACTACGCGGAAGGCCACTTCATCTACCACTACGCGGACGGCAGTGAGCTGACGTGCACCTTCAATGTGCCGGACCGCCTCTATGACGACCCCGCTGATGACTACGTCGACTATGGCGAAGGTGGTCCCTAGACGTATAGGCGGGATAGAGGCCCTGTTGAGGCCCGGCCCGTGGAGGGCCGCATCCGAGCAGGCTGCCGGGCTCTGGCTGGAGGGCACGGGAAGCGCCCGGTGGTGACCTCCAGTGCGATGCCGCATCGAGAGGCGCGCCCCAGCTTTGCCGTCACTTGCAGGGGGAGGGGGCCATGGGAATGTGGGGAGGGGGGAGGCTCGCGCGCTGGGTGTGCGGGCTGGGAGGAATCTGCGGCGCGCTGCTGCTCGCGTGTGGGCCGGTGACGCAGGACGTGGGAAATGGGCCGGAGGGCGAGTCCCGGTCGGCGCTGGCGTCGTGGAGCGGGGGCGTGTCCTCCGAGTTCCCGGTGAACCAGGCCGTGGTGCGCACGCTGGAGACGCTCGCTCAGGATCGGCCTCCCTCTGGGCCCTCGGTGGCGTTCGACGGAGAGCAGTACCTCGTGGTCTGGGCGGACGCGCGCCGGGCGGTGCCCAACCTCTTCGGTGCGCGGGTGCGCAAGGACGGCACGCTGCTGGACCCGGCCGGCTTCATCGTCGCGGAGCCCCTCCCCGGGAGCAGCGAGCTCGTGCAGGGCAGCACCCCCGCGGTGGCCTTCGACGGCACGCGCTTCATCGTGCTCTGGCAGGGCCGCGAGGACAGCCGGGGCTTGTTCGCCACGCGCGTGACTCGGGATGGCCGCTCGCTCGACCCGGAGGGCATCCCGCTGCCGCCCATCCTCTCGGGGGTGGGCGTCACCCCGGACATCGCGTGCGATGGCCGCGGGACGTGCCTGGTGGTGCGCAAGGAGTTCTCCGAGGAGGACGAGCCACCTCCCGGCGAGGACCAGGTGCTCGGCGGCGTGTTGCTGCGCGATGGCGCGGTGGTGGGGGACGCCTTCCGCATCGGCAGCCGGGACAGCCTCCCGCGCAGCCAGGCGGTGGCCTGGTCCGGCCGCGAGTTCCTCGTCGTCTGGCAGGACCTGCTCCCCGGCGACGGCGAGGACGACATCTTCGGTGCGCGTGTGACGCGGGAGGGCACCGTGCTCGACCCGGAGGGGTTTCCCATCTCCACCGCACCCGGGGCGCAACAGAATCCGGACGTGGCGTGGACGGGCAGCCGGTTCCTCGTGGTGTGGGAGGACACGCGCGCGGACGAGGGCGACATCTTCGGCGCACGCGTGACGCGGGAGGGCACCGTGGTGGACCCGGACGGCTTCCCCGTCTCCGCCGCACCCGCCGGACAATCCCAGCCCCGTGTCGCCTCTGGAGGAGGAACGACGCTCGTTGTCTGGACGGACCTGCGCACCGGCCGCCCGCGCGTCCGTGGGGCGCGCGTGGAGGGGGATGACGTGCGCGACCCGTCCGGCTTTGCCGTCTCGAAGGCCTTCTTCACCCAGGACACGCCGGCGGTGGCTTTCGGGGGCGGGCGTTTCCTCGTCGCCTTCGCGGCGGCGCAGGACGCCTCGCGCCCGGACGCCAAGACGGTGCTCGCCGTGCGCGTGGACGATGATGGGGACGTGCTCGACTCCCCCGCGCTTCGCGTGCTGCGCGGGGCTCCGGCGCAGCGGATGCCCGCGGCGGCCTTCGGTGGTGGCAACTACCTGGTGGCGTGGCAGGACTTCCGCGAGGACGAAGGGCCGCACATCCGCGTGGCGCGTGTCCGTCCGGACGGCACCGTGCTCGACAAGAGTGGCCTGCGCCTTCCGAGTGCCCCCGGTGCCTCCGGCCCGGCGGTGGCCTCGGACGGACGTGACTTCCTCGTCGTCTGGCAGGAGCCGGGCGCGGTCGAGGGGGAGCTCGTCATCCGCGCGGCGCGAGTGAGTGGCTCGGGGACGTTGCGCGACGACACCGCGCTCGAGCTTGGCACCACGACCGGACTGGAGACGCGCGTGGCGGTGGCGTTCGGAGGTGGCCGCTACCTCGCGGTCTGGTCGGGGGGCGCGCCGGGTGCCCCTCCCTTCAGCGACCTGCACGTCTTCGGAGCACGTGTGGCTCGGGATGGCACCGTGCTCGACCCAGGCGGCTTCCTCATCTCGCCCTCCGAGCGGGGGGACCAGGTGCATCCTGCGGTGGCCTTCGTCGGTGGCCGCTTCCTCGTCGTGTACCGGGACCGCCTCCTCACCTTCCCCTTCGTCATCAACCGCATCCTCGGCACGCGGGTGACGCCCGAGGGCACCGTGGTGGACCCGGAGGGCTTCGTCGTCGTGGACCGGCCCGGCTTCGAGTTCGACCCGGCCATTGCCTCGTCCGGGACGCAGGCGCTGGTGGTGTGGGCCGATCTCCGAGACACCAGTTCCTTTGACCTGGACATCCGGGGCACGCGCGTGACAGCGGACGCCACGGTGCTCGACCCGGAGGGATTCCCCATCTCGGCCGGGCCGCAGAACGAGACCACACCCACGGCCACCTTCGACGGCACGCGCTACCGGGTGGCCTGGGAGGATGACCGCGACATGCCTCGCATCCATGGCTTCTCCCGCCCGGACATCTTCGGTGCCCGGGTGGGCACGGACGGGACGGTGTTGGACCCGGGGGGCATGGCCATCGCCGCCGACCCGCTCAACGAGGAGCTCACGCCGGCGCTCGCCTCGGACGGGCGGGGAGGCGCCGCGGTGTTCTACTCGCGCTTCACGCGGGGCCGGCAGCTCAACAACTTCCGCGTGCAGGGGCGGCTCCTCGGAGATGTGGCCACCCGCGGTGTGAGCACCGGCCTGCCCTCCGCCGGCTCCCGGCCCTGACGCCTCACCCCTGGAGCAGGTGGCGCTCCAGGTCCTTGGCGAGTGCGTCATCGAGGACCTGCAGCCGCTCGCGTCCCCGCTCCAGGGACTCCCGGTAACGTATAGGCGGGATAGAGGCCCTGTTGAGGGTGAGGGCTGGAGCGGAGGGGCCGAGGAGGGCCGCTGACGGGGCCTCCCGAGCGATGCTCCCGGCCGGTGGACAGACCGCTTGAACCCCCTTGGGGTACACCCCTGCCCAGGCCGCGCTCCCATCAGGTGCGTGGCAGGGGCCGCCGGCCTGGTGGCTCTCTTGCGCCTCAACACCACGCCGCCTGGGGTGGCCCTCGTGCCGGGGCCATCCTCGCACATGCCGTGGGCAAGCCCAGGTGCTCCACAATCGCCCGCACCCCGGGGGCCCTCTTCACGTACGCAAATACACTCCGCCTGCCTCCACACCTCACGCAGCCGAACACGTCGCAGTCGAACCTCCTCCTGCGCAACTCGGCCCAGTCTCCTCGCGGTGTCCTCTCCTTCATCCGCTCCTTCCTGGCCGCTGCCTCAAGCCCCGCGCTCTCCTCCTCCTCACCTGCTTGAGGGACCAGAAATGGCCGCAGTTTGGCGCCTGGAGCGAAGACGCCGTGGAACCTCACGGTTCGGAGAGCCGCTCGAAGCAACCGGCCTGCCATCGTCATCCACCGAGTGCGGACACGCGCCTCCTGCATCCCTCGCGAGAGACCGTCATCCCGCCAGAGCGACGCCTCGCGGAGGTCACCGGCTCGCCGGAGCCCGCTCCATCCAGAGGAGGCCCAACTCGAGCGGTACCGCGTCGAAGGGCTCGGCGCGCACCGACTCCTCACCCGAATGTGTCTCGACGAGCACCCAGCCCGATGGCGCCCGCCGGTGGACCTCCAAGGTGCGCGCGAGCGGGTCGATGAGCCACGCATGAGCCACACCCTCCCGGTGGTAGACGGGCAACTTGCGCATACGATCGACCATGACCGTGGAGGGCGAGAGCACCTCGCAAACCCAGTTTGGAGCGAGCGTCACGAAAGGCTCCTCGGGAGCGGGCAGCTTCGGCATGCGCTCGCGGCGCCACCCAGCGAGGTCCGGCACGAGAATGTCCCGGCCGAGGTGCAGCTCCGGCTCATAGAGGAGCCACCACCCGCCAGGCCCACCTCGTCCCAGCCGGAACGGCCCTCCCAGCTCGACACTCAACAGGTAGCCGACATTGGCGTGCCCCACGGCTGGCCTGGGCGAGGCCACCAGCTCGTCCTCCAGAATCTCTCCCACCCACCCGACCGGCAGGGCCTCGATGTCCTCGTAGGTCGCCGGTTTCTTCCCATGTCCCATCGCCACGCCTCCTGGTCGTCTGGCAGGGCCCATGCCCGCCGTGACCTCTCCAGTCTATCCACCCGTCTGACATCTCAGGTAGGGTGGGGTCTCCTGGCGTGACAGGCAACGTTCCAGGGCATCCGAGCGCCGGGGTACCCTGCCCCGCGCCGCCTGCATGGGAGACATGGGAATGAGCGACACACCGGAATGGGACGGAGGCAAGCTGGGACCGTACTTCGTCGGCAAGCGTCACCGGGGCACCGGCATGGGGCTCGGGCGTCTCTATCAGGCCCACAACACCGAGACGGGTGCCCCCGCCGTGGTGCTGATGCCCGGGTATCCCGGCGACTGGCGTCCGCTCGGCGGCTGGACCGTGCGCGCCACGAGCGAGAGCGCTCCTCCGTTCCTCGCGTTGGAGGTGGAGCATGCGCCTCGGGAGAATCCCCGGGCTCTCCAGGAGCTGACCATGCTGCTCCAGCGGCTCGGCACCGCGATGGCGCGCCTCGAGGAGCGGCCGGATGCCTACGCCCATCTCACCGGCCAGCCCCAGTTGCCGGAACCGAAGCACCCGGCACCCCGCCGCCGCGGGCTGCTCACGGGGGCCGCGTCCTTCGCGATGGCCACGGTCGCGGCGGCCGGAGTGCTCCTCTGGCCCCGTCCACCCGAGCCCACCGAAGCGAAGCAGTCTCCCGCCCTCGCCGAAGCGGCCCTCAAGGAGCCCGTCACATTGATCGACATGGAGGACGAAGCCCCGTCCGTTATCGGCTACGACCTGCCGGATGGACCCTTCAAGGGGCAGCGGAAGCCCCCGTGCAAGATGCCCTCGGTGGAGATTCGTGGCGGATGCTGGGTGCCGCTCGAGTACAAGCCGCCCTGCCCCATCAGCTCGGCCGAGCATGAGGGCAAGTGCTACATGCCCGTGAGCGAGAAGAAGCCAGTGCCCCGCGCGATCCTGCCCTGAGGGGACTCCAGGACGGGAAGAACCAGGCCATCCGAACGAAGTCCTTTCAGGGTGATGAACCACGCCAGTGTGTCCGTACCGCACACTTGAGTCGCGCCCTCGAGTTCGGCCCACCTCCCGGCCGCGCTCTTCACGAACTTGTCCAACTGTTGGACAAGTTTGGCGACACCGCGACCGGAGCGTTCCCCTCTGGTTTCGAGATGAGGCCAGACCCCTGCGCAGGGCGGCCTCCGGGCGCGAACTCGCGCAACTGGTCCGATGGTCGGACCAGTTGGAACTGCTCGCGGCCGGTCCGGCGAGGGGTGGACAGTATCTATGTCCGGGGGCCTGGAGCAGCACCTGGATGAGGGGAAGCCTCAGCGTGTCGCCCTCGAAGAACGTGGCCGAGCCATGGCCGGAGGGAGGTCCGTTCGGATTGACGCCTCGCCACAATCCGCATGAAGGTCCGCGGCCATGAAATGGTTGGTACTTGTGGTGCTCAGCCTGGCGCTCGCCGCGTGCGTGATTCAGCAAGGCACCCGGAAGAAGGACGAGCTCGGCATGAATACCGCCTCACTTTCCCCCGAAGCGCGGGCTGTCGCGTCCGCCCTCGCGGCGTACTGCCGGGAGCACCAACTCGAGTTCAAGCAGGTGCTCGCCGGGCTGAGGAGCGCCCTGCATCTGGCGGCGAATGAGCGCATCGGGCTCCATCCCGCGAACCGGCATGGCTCTGGAGAAGACGAGCATGCGGGGAAGGTCTTCGCCACGGACGAGCTGGCGGTGGAGAGCATCCAACTGAGTCCGGGCAAGCCCGGCTATTTCAGCAGCGACAGCATCGCGATCGACCGGCTCCTCGTGGCCAGGGCACAGCCAACCGATCCTCAACTGCACATCCCCCTGGACCAGGCGTTGGCGCTCGCGGGAGGTAGCGGCATCGAGGAGGGACAGCGGATCCGGTTGCCGTTCGTCGAGTCAGCCCCCAGCGTCTTCGCCAGGGCCCTCTCCGAAACGGACATCTATCAGCGTGCCAGCCGGTTGTCTGGAATGGCACCCGGGCAACTGGAGGAAGCTCTCAACGTGGCGATCGTCACCGAAGCCCGGCGATTCGTGCACAGAAAACTTCTCTTCGCCTCCACGCTCCAGCTCGAAACAGGTTGGACCGTCGTCGAGCACGTCTCCGACCCGGTCAACGAGCTCTCGGTCGCCGACGCCCGAGAACAGTTTTCCAACGATGAGCTCGTGGCCGGTGACGTGTTGATCGTGCCAGTCGAGAGCGCGAAGGAGTGGCCGTCTTTCGCGGCGCCCCTCCTGGAGCTCATCGATGCAGCCGGATTCACGGCCCCCTCACGGAGGCTCGGCAGCTTCGACTTCGGCGCCCTGGTGGCCCGGCGCAAACTCGATGCGATGCCCGCCGCGCCGGAGGCATTGGTGTCCCGGCTCCGGCGTTTCGGTATCACCCACGCGTGGCGTCTGTTCAACGAGGACGGCCCCGAGGTTTACCGCATCGTCGTTGCCAACAAGGACGCCGTCCAGGTCTGGCGGAACCTGAGCGAGGCCGCCCCCGAGCTCGGGTATCTCCCCGTCGTGCTCGGAAGTGACCACGAGGTGGAAGATGTCTCCGAGCATTGGACCACCCGGTTCGAACAGAACAAGAGACGTCCGCGGGAAGAGCACTACTTGAACAAGAAGCCGGGCGAGGAGGTGACGTGGTACGGCCTCCGTCAGGACCGCTTCGTCTCCAATACTCCGCAGGAGGTCTTCGGCCACCTGGGCAGGCTGGATCCGGTCAATCTCCTCAACGGACAAGACAGCCCCTACAAGGACCTGGAGCTACCTCACGGCGAGTGGCCCGCCTCCCCAAGAGAGGGCATCGGCAAGCCGAAGCTCGTGACTGGCGACTGGACCCACATCGCGTTGGTTCCCACGCGGCAGCCCTGGGAAGTCCCGGCGTTCCTCCCCTTCTTCTCCGGAGAGGCGTACCCGGACCAGGCCGAGCTGGTTGCCGTGGCCCGGTACTACCACGAGCGATACGGCGCCCGGGTGTTCGGGATGAACAGCGGCGCGGAAGTGGAGCTCTGGGTTCCCCAGCCGCTGACCTCGAAAGAAGAGGCCCTCGCCGTGGCAACGCAGCATTTCTTCCTCTGTCCCGATGGCGTCGTGGAGACTGTCGAGACGCATGCCGCCAGACTCATGCAGACCCACTTCTGGTGGTTCTGGTGGGACTGAGCCCCCAGGAGCCCTCATGAACGACGCACACCCCTTCGCTACACGCGTGAACGCACAGCTCCCCGACTGGTTGCTGAAGGAGCTGCACACGTACAACACGCTCCTGCCGGCCGCCGCGGACCGCGTCCGCCTCGTCAACAAGCTCGCCGCACGCAATTACAAGGAAGGCAACGGTGGGCCGTTCGCGGCGCTCGTCGTCGACCCCACGACGGGCGAATTGATCTCCCTCGGCGTCAACGTCGTGTTGAGCTCGGGCTTGTCCTCCGTGCATGCGGAAGTCATGGCGCTCTCGCTCGCCCAGGCCCGTCTCGGCACCTGGGATCTGGGCTCGGCGGGTGGCCGCGAGCTCGAGCTCGTCGTCAACTGGCGCCCGTGCACGATGTGCTACGGCGCGCTCATCTGGTCGGGCGTCAAGCACCTGCTCATCGCCGGCCACGGCCCCGAGTGCGAAGCGCTCACCGGCTTCGACGAGGGACCCATGCCCGCCAACTGGAGGGAAGAACTCGAGGGCCGCGGCATCCGCGTCACCTCGGGAGTGCTGAGGGATGAGGCGATCGCCGTCTTCGCCGAATATGGCCGCTCTGGCGCGCTCGTCTACAACGCGCGGGGAACCGGTTCGCGCCGTCAGGACTGAACCGTCCGCAACCCGCACATAGTGTTTGCCTTCACCCCGGGTGAATCCCATCCTCTCGCGCGGGGTGACATCCCGTCACTCCGAGGGAGGCTGCATGAGGAAGAACAACGCGAGGCTCGTCGGAGTGGCCGTCACGGCGCTCCTCGGAATGACCGCATGGGCGGGATACAAGAGCAGCCCCACGGTGAGCATCAGCAAGAACAGCGATGGAAGTGGATTTGCGTCGGGCTCACTGGCGAGCGCGAGAAACAGCCCGGACACCGTGCAATACATCGGCTGCGAGACCTACGGCTATAGTAACGGCGGCACCGAGCTCATCCGGGAAGGTGTCAGACGACTCGTATGGACGATCCGGAGAGCCGAGGTGTCGGAACGAGTTCTTTGACACCTCAGGCCCGCGCAGGATGCTCGCACGTCCATGACCATCACCTTCAACGTCGGTCGCGCCATGAAGAACGTGGCCGCTCACGCCCGCCGCGCACAGACGCAGACCGGCGTACCCGGCATTGCCATTGCGATTGTGTCGGGCGAGACCATCGCCTTCGAGCAGGTCGGCAGCACCACCGCCGGCGGACCGACCCTGGTCGATCGCGACACGGTGTTCCAGCTCGCGTCGCTGTCCAAGCCGATCGCCACCAGCATCGCGGCCTGGCAGCTCAGCCACGGCGCCACGTGGGGCTGGGACGCGGCCATCAAACGCGAACTGCCCGGATTCGCTCTGGCCGATCCGGCAGTGACCGTCGGAGCGCTGTTCGCCCACCGCAGCGGCCTGCCCGATCACGCCGGTGATCTGCTCGAGGACATGGGCTACGGCCGCGAGGAGATCTTGCGCCGGCTGGGCCTCCTTCCGCTGTCGCCCGGGCACGTCGCCCCGGGTGGACGCTTCGCCAGCAGCTACGCGTATACCAATTTCGGCTTCACCGCCGCCGCGCTCGCGGTGGCGCGTGCCGGAGGATGCGACTGGCCGGTCCTGGCCGAGCGCGTGCTCTACCAGCCGCTGGGGATGACCGCGACCAGCTCGCGGTTCTCCGCGTTCGACGCCGCGCTGCGCGCCGGAAATGCAGCGGTCCCGCACCAGCGCACGCCCGCGCCGCTGGCCGGCACGCCGGCCTTGCCCGCCAATCCGAGCTGGCATCGCACCCCCCAGGTGCGCGACGCCGATGCCCAGTCGCCGGCCGGTGGCGTGTGCTCGACCGCGCGCGACCTGGCGCAGTGGCTGCGGCTCCAGCTCGGGCTCGTCAACGACGGACACTTCGACGCGGCGTTCCGCGCCCAACTCGCGCTGACCCACCAGCCCTACACCCCGTCCGCGAACTACGGCTTCGGGTGGAACGTCGATCTCGGCTCCGACGCAGCGACGGCCAGCCTCCCCGGCCGGTGCGCTGGAGTCACTCGGGCGCGTTCGTGCTGGGCGCTTCGACCGCCGTGATGATCCTGCCGCAGTGCCGGACCGGCATCGTCGTGCTCACCAACGGCCAGCCCGTCGGTGTGCCCGAGGCGATCTGCCGCGCCTTCATGGAGGACATGCTCTCGGACGGCGTCGACTTCGACGCCATCCTCCACGGGGCCGCGGCCATGATGCAGGACGGGCTCTACAAGGTGCCCGAGCCGCTGCCGTCGCGCCCGCCACACGGCGCCCGCATCGCCGACGACTACAAGGGCACCTACACCCACCCGTTCTACGGGCCGTTCACCGTCGGCGGCAGCGGGGAGGGGGGCGACATCCACTCGGCGTTCCACATCGCGATGGGGCCGCCCGCCACGCCGCAGCTCAGCCGGCTCGCGCTCTACGGCGGCGACACGTTCCTGTACGAGCCGCCCGGCGAGAACGGCGGCGGCCAGAGCGCGGTCGCGTTCGCGTCGGCGCCGAACGGACCGATCACAGGCGTGCAGATCGAGCACCTCTTCGAGCCCTACACCGTCGGCAACGAGTTCCCGCCGTTCGGCGAGCTATCCAGCTACGCCGCCGACACCTGGCAGGACGTCTACTATCTCGATACCGGCCTGGTTATCGGGTTCGACGCCATGCTGCGGTCGTGGACCTTCGTCGCGCTCACCGACCAGCCGGTGGCGCTGGTGGTGTACCGGCCCGACGGCAATCGCTACGCGGTCCAAGCCAAGACCGCCTACGAGACCCCGCGCCCGCGCGCGGTCAACACGTTCTTCACCGGGCCAATCGCCGTGCAGGCCGGCGACCGGATCGGCTTTCACCAGAAGGAGCGCGGGACCATCGCGTTCAAGCTCGACCCCGGCGCGCCGTGGGACCGCGGCAGGGGCAACCTGGGCGGTCGGGTGTGGTTCAACCCGGGCGAGACAGCCCCCTCGTTCGAGTTCTCGTCGTCGACGGACCGGACCTACCTGCTCCAGGTCGAGGTGGCGTGGGGCCTGCGCGGCCCCGGCATGGCGCGGCGGTGACCGTCCGGCGCGGCCCGGCATCGCCAGTCATGCTCCCCGCCGCTTCCATGCCCGCTAGTGGAGTGACCACTAGAACTCGTAGCGCAGGTGACGGACCAGGTGCCGATAGAACGGCAGCCGGCCCATCATCCCGTGCATCGCCCTGGAGACCCCGCCCCTGGCCAGCCGGTCCACCAGGGCGGGCATCGTGAGGAACGGGACGTCCTCGACGAGCCGGAGCCTGGGCACCTGCTTCTCGAGGTCGTGCGGATCATCGACTCCCCAGATGAGCTCGACCTTCGCGCCGCGCACCGTCGCGAGGCGTGAGACCAGGCGCGTCATCGCCCCGCTGTATCCGTCGAACGCGAGCTGCCCGCTCGGGAACTGCTCGGTGATGCGCCGGAGCAACGCCGTCCCGTCCTTCTCGTGCAGGTACATCATCAGGCCCTCGGCGATGACGAACACCGGCGTGTCTCCGGGGATGGCGTCGAGCCAGGAGAGCTTCGTCACCGAGGAGCCAATGCGGCGATAGCCTTCGCGCTCCGGATAGAGCTGCTCGCGCAGGGCGATGACGTCGGGGAAGTCGACGTCGTACCAGCGGACCTTCGGCCCCGGGCGTATAGGCGGGATAGAGGCCCTGTTGAGGGTGAGGGCTGGAGCGGAGGGGCCGAGGAGGGCCGCTGACGGGGCCTCCCGAGCGATGCTCCCGGCCGGTGGACAGACCGCTTGAACCCCCTTGGGGTATACCCCTGCCCAGGCCGCGCTCCCATCAGGTGCGTGGCAGGGGCCGCCGGCCTGGTGGCTCTCTTGCGCCTCAACACCACGCCGCCTGGGGTGGCCCTCGTGCCGGGGCCTACCTCGCACAGGCCGTGGGCAAGCCCAGGTGCTCCACAATCGCCCGCACCCCGGGGGCCCCCTTCACGTACGCAAATACACTCCGCCTGCCTCCACACCTCACGCAGCCGAACACGTCGCAGTCGAACCTCCTCCTGCGCAACTCGGCTAAAGTCCACTGGCGGTGTCCTCTCCTTCATCCGCTCCTTCCTGGCCGCTGCCTCAAGCCCAGCGCTCGCCTCCTCCGCACCTGCTTGAGGGAGTGGTGAAATACTGGGAGGGCCGCGGAACAGGGGCCTTCAACGAGGACCAGCGATGCCGTCCGCCAGTTCCCTCTGGTAGATAGCATCGACCTGGGCGAGCACATCGCCGGCCTGGTCGGTGAACCGCAACGGGGTGTCCTTGCCCTTGTTGATGAACCCCCCCGGCGTGCCCGGGTAGGCGCCGAAGGCGGCATCGTACAGACGCGCCGCGCCACGACTGGGGGGCGAGAAGAACAGGTGCGTCAGGGGCCGCAGCCAGCCCGGCATGCCATCGCCCGCGCTCATCGGGGTCTTGTTGGGACCAGGGCAGACGCTGCGGATCTGGACGCCCTCCTCCGCCAACCGGGGGGCGAGCTCCCGGGTCCACAGCGACAGCGCGAGCTTCGAGGTGGCATAGGGGCCGAACAACTTCCGGAGATCCGTGGGGTTCTCCAGCGTCCTGCTGTCGAAGCGCTTCACCGTCAGCAGTGCGTTCGAGGACGTGTTGATCACCGTCTTCGCCGATCCCAGCCGCAGCAGCGGCTTGAGTGCCAGGGTGATCAGGTAGGGCGCGACGGTGTTGACCTCGAAGTGCAGCTCCCTGCCCTGCTTGGAGCGGGCGCCCCCACCGACCGACACCCCGGCGTTGTTGAAGAGGACATCGACGCGCGTCTCCTGCTGGAGGAGGAGCGCCAGCGCCGCGGACAGGCTGGCGACATCACTGAAATCCGCGCGGTACACGCGCAGCCGTCCGTCACCGAGCGCCGCGTCGATCAGCGCGTTCCCCGGGGCGAACCCGGACCGCACCAGCGCGACCACCCGTGCGCCACCCTCCAGCAGCTTCCGGGTCAGCTCGAACCCAACGCCCGAGTTGGCACCCGTTACCACGACATTCATCCCTTGCATTGCGGGCCTCCCAGTCCTTGGTATCCAATGGAGACCAACACCCTAAAGGTGACCAGAAGGCACCCACAAGGAGGCACTTTTTTGAAACCACAAGATCGCTATCTGCCCCCCGAGGTCTGCCGCGAGGTGGGCAGCGTGCTCGAGTGCATCGGGGACAAGTGGACCATCCTGGTGATGCGCACCCTGGACGGCGGCAGCCTGCGTTTCAGCGAGCTGCGCCGCAGCATCAGCGGCGTGTCCCAGAAGATGCTGACGGCGACGCTGCGGGCCCTGGAGCGGGACGGCTTCGTGACCCGCACGGTGACGCCCACCGTGCCCGCGCGCGTCGACTACACCATGACCGACCTGGGCCGGGAGGTGATGGTGCCGATCAACGCCCTGGCGACCTGGGCCCTGCGCAACCAGCACCGTGTGTCGGCGGCCCGCAGGTCCTACGACGCGAAGTCAGCCCGAGGAAAGTAGGACTCCACGCCATGTCCATGGGAGTTCGGAGCATAGGAAGGACAGGAGCCCTCTTGGGCGTAGCGGGCGGGAGCAGAGCGGGAGGTGAGGGACGCTGACGGGGAGCCCATGAGCCGCACGCCGAGCCGGCGCAGAAGCCTTTCATCTCCAGCAGACACACGCCTGCCCAGCCCAGCCGCTTTCCCAGGAGGGGCGCGGCAGGTGCCTGGCTCTCTTGGCTGGCTGTGGCGGCTTGAGCTTCAACACCACGCGCTCTGGGGCGGCCCTCGCGCAGGGGCCAGGTGCGCACTCGCCGTGGGCAACCCCAGGTGCTCCACAATCGCTCTCACCCCTCCTGCTCCCTTCACGTACGCCAAGACCCGCCGCCTGCCTCCACACCTCACGCAGCCGAACACGTCGCAGTCGAACCTCCTCCTGCGCAACTCGGCCCAGTCTCCTCGCGGTGTCCTCTCCTTCATCCGCTCCTTCCTGGCCGCTGCCTCAAGCCCCGCGCTCTCCTCCTCCTCACCTCCTCCTCACCTCCTCCTCACCTCCTCCGCACCTGCTTGAGGGACCAGAAATGGCCGCAGTTTGGCGCCTGGAGCGAAGACGCCGTGGAACCTCGTGAGGTTTGCCCGAGGCGCAGGCACCAGGGACGCCAGGCGACGCAGCAACTCCAACCCGGCGCGGAGCCCTGGACCCTGGAGGGTGCGGCGCTGGTGGACACGATGGGGGAAGAAGTGACGCTTGCCGTGTGGCAAGAGGCGCCCATTCCCGCGGATGGTGCTGGCGTCGTTGTGGTGGGCGTCGAGGGGGAGCCCGCGCAGCTCGCTTGCCCCTGTACGCTCAAGCTCTGGGAGTCACCCGGATCCCGCGTTGTCACCCTTGGGAAGGTCACTTTCCCGGACGGGCCGAAGCCGAGGAGTTGAGAACGTCTACAGGCCCAGCACCGGGTGGCTTGTCGATCGAAGACGCCCCAGCCAACCCGCACCGCGGCACCGCGGCACCGCGTCGCCCACGGCCAGCAGGGGTAGGTCCAGCGCATCCAGACGGGTGCGCGTGAATGGATGAATGGGGTGTTGGGATGAGCACGCAGTGGACAGTGGACTCCACTGCGAGCTGTGCTTCTCACGATCTTCGCCTCAGACGGCGAAGATGAGCCGGAAGAGTTCGTTGTTGATGAAGAAGCCTCCGGGCTGACCGGGGATCGGTTGGAGGTTGAAGGTTTCAACGAACAGCATCGGCTTGTCGAAGGCGGTATCGATGACGAGGGCGCCGGTCACGATGACCAGGACGCCTCCGCCGGAGGCTGGCTGGGCGTCGCTGCTGGCCACCTTGTGTTTGATGTTGCTCAGTTCCGGTTTCAGCAAGGCCCCCAGAAGGGCTGCGGAGCCCTGCTGCTGGGCACCCTCCCAGGTGAGCATGGATTCGGGTCGGTACAGACTGGCGAGGTTGTTGCGCGTGGCGATGCCGCCGTCGGCGGTGGGTGGATCGTCCCGGGTCGGCACCACCATGTGGCCGATGACAGGCGGTCCCGCCTGGCGACACAGGGGGGCCTCGCGCTCCACCACACTCCGTAAGCCCGCGCTCCCCTGGCACCTCCTGGTTGCCCACCAGAAAGGTAGGTCCTGGAGAATGACCGCACAAGTTGTGTTCCCGGCCGGCACTGCCTACTCCTGGGGAACGTCACATTCCCGGCGAGCCAGAAGGCGGCGCCCTGAGCACGGCCACCGTGAGCCGTGCCGAGCCTCAAGGGGCCGAGCGCCCGCCGATCTCCGGGAAGCGCTCATAAGCCCGCTCAAGCGCGTCCAGGTGCGCGGGGTTGTCCAGGTCGAGCGGCGCATCGGTGAGCCTGACAATCCACCCGCCCGTCGCGGTGCGCCGTGAGCGCGAGAGCAGCTCCGCGTCGAGGGCGGGGTCCGGAAAGCCGACGGCCCGTGCGGCGGCGGCTGACCAGTAGTTCAGCCACCCTAGACGATGCGGAATCTCAGGCGAGCGCATGGCACTAGGGGACTTGATCACCGGTAGCCCTCGGGGGGGCGGCTCCAGGTCGTCTGGCCGATTCTTCGTCTGGCGCGCGATATCCAGCGACGCATTGGACGGCGTGGCATGCCCCCAGTACGCGCGCGCGGTTTCTGCCACGGCCTCCAGCACATCCGCTGCCGCTGCGATGCCTTCTGGGCTCAGTGGGAGCTTTGCGTGTATTTCGAGCTGGGCCTGACCGCCCGGCGAACTGGTCGTCGGCGCTTCCGTTCCATACACCGAGACGAAAGCACGCTCATCGCCGTTGTGGAGGAGCGGAAATTCTCGGTCCCCCCCCTGTTGGGCCAGCCACGCATCGCGATTCGCCAAGAGGGTGCGCTGCCCGTCCAGTGAAGTCGTCCACCCCAGGCGCGGGCCAGGGAACGCACGCTCCATCCCACGAACCACGGCCACAGGTCGACTGTCGTCGCCCACGAGCGCGGGCGCGTAGACGATGAGGGTAATTTTTCGCTTGGCTGTCATCTCAGCACCAGCCCATGACAACGATGAGGCCAATAAGATCCGGGGCCTCTTCTTCCAGCGCTTCTTTGTGCGCTTCGCTGCGCACGCCGACGTGGAAGTCAAATCCGCAAGCCAGAGCGAGGGCGCGCTCGTGCCGCAACTTCGGTACCTGACTTTTGACCACGATGACCTGTAGGTCGTCCGTGTACGTGTCGAAGTTGTCGGTCTTGACCTCCCACAGCATGCGCGTGGCCAGTTGCAGCGCGTCGAAGTTTTTCCCATTCACGAACACATCCCCGCCGGGGAAACTGTTGTTCGGAATTCTGTCGGCGCACTTGTCGTGCAGTGTATTACCGCCAAGGTGGTACGGCACTGGGACGGGCTCGCACCTGGGGCGATTTCGCTCCGTGACGTCGACTGGCCCAATGGGAGGGAAATCCGGCCCTCTTGGCTCCGGCTTAGGCCTTTTTTTCGGCGAGGGCTCCTGCGGGGCGGGCTTCATTTCCGGCGCGGGTTTCACTTCAGGCACGGGCCGCGCTTCCGGCACCGGCAGCGTAGGCGGCGGCCCAACCTGGGGACGGCCCCTCTTCTCGTAAGCCTCCAGCGCCTCTGAGATCGCGAAGCCCACCACCACCACGCCCGCCACAACTACCGCGCCCACGACGATCTCCGGGGCCGCCAGCACGCAGACCCCGAGGCCCATTGCAGCGGCACCCGCAGAGGCAACAGCGCATCTTCCCGTGATGTCGTGAAACTCGATCCGGTCATGGTCGAGGGCCTGATAGCACCGCTCCGCCAGCATGGGCCAGGGCTCGGAAGCCGCCTGGACGACATCCACACAATGCACCTCATGCATTATACCCCATTTCCGCCGAGGTGCAGGTGACCCTGCCAGGCCACCCGCTCCGGGGAATGCGGCTGCCGATTACTCGAGCCCTCCGCACTCAGGATGGCCAGCGCTACGTCGTTGTTGAGCATCCACGAGGCTGGCGCGTGCGGCTGCCCATCGAGTGGACGGATCAGGCGGCGCCCCTTGTGCCGCCACGTGTCGGTGGTCGCCAGCTCCGCATTTCCGTCTCGTCCCTGCTGAAGCTTGCCCGTGCCGTGCAGGTGGGCCTTGACCAGGAGGTTGAGTCACCGGCTGCTTTACCTCCTGCATCGGGCATTAACGTCAATCATGTCCACACTTCTGCCTCCAAAACCCGGCCCGCCCTGGTCGGCACTGCCCGTGGCGGCAAGAGGCGCGCTACTCGGCGCGTGGGCCACGCTCCTGCTCCAAGCGCTTCGCGCCGAGGCGGCAGGCGAGGAGGAAAGCGATGAACGACAAGATTCACGTGGGCCACCTGGAGCGCCAAGCCGTCGTCTACCTTCGGCAATCCACACTCAGGCAAGTCCACGAGCATCATGAGTCCACTGCCCGCCAGTACGCTCTCCAGCAGCGTGCCCTTGAGCTCGGCTGGCCGGCGGAGCGTATTGAAATCATCGACGAAGATCTCGGCCAGAGTGGTTCGAGCAGCATCGGACGCACGGGCTTTCAACGACTGGCTGAGCAGGTGGCGTACGGGCGTGTCGGCGCCATCTTCGCGTTGGAAATCTCCCGTTTGGCCCGTTCCTCCGCGGACTGGCATAGGCTCTTGGAGTTATGCGGCCTGGCCGATGTCCTCATCATCGACGAGCAGGCCGTCTACACACCTCGGGACTATAACGACCGGTTGCTGCTGGGCCTCAAGGGGACCATGAGCGAAGCCGAGCAGTACTGGATGCACCTGCGCCTGCAGGGCGGAAAGCTCTCCAAAGCCCGGCGCGGAGAGCTATTCTTCCGACCACCGGTTGGCTACGAGTGGGATGAGACGACGGGCCGGTTTCGTCTTGAGCCCGACGAGCAGGTACAGCGGGCTGTGCGCCTGGTCTTCGAGCGCTTCCGTTTGGAGGGCAGCGCCTCCGCTGTGCAGGGCTACTTTGCCGCGAACGGTCTGCGGCTGCCCGTGCATGACCCACGCACAGGCGAACTGCATTGGGCTCCCCCCAGATACAGCGCCATCCGCCTGATGCTCCGAAACCCCACGTACGCGGGCGCCTACGTCTTCGGGCGGCATGAGAGGCGGATGGGCCTGGTGGAGGGACAGTTGAGGCGGCAGCACAGCACCACGCTGCCCCAGGAGGCCTGGAAGATATGCCTGTACGACCACCACCCGGCATACATCACCTGGGAGGAATACATGGCCAACCAGAGGAAGCTCTCGGCCAACCGGGCCAACCATCATCTACCGGAACAGCGGGGGGCCGCCCGCGAGGGGGAGGCTCTGTTGCAGGGACTGCTGCTGTGCGGCCGGTGTGGCAATCGAATGAAGACGAAGTACATGGGCTCCAAGCGCTATGCACTCTACGTGTGCCGTCGCAGAGGCGACGACATAAAGGACAAGTGCTGGAGCGTCCCCGCCGCGGCCATCGACGAGGCCGTCGCCAGGCTCTTCCTCGAGACGGTACAGCCGCCGGAGACGGAGCTGAGCCTCGCTGTCACTCGAGAAGCCGAGAAACAGGCGGGTGAGCTCGAGCGCCAATGGCAGCTGCGACTGGAACGTGCCCGGTATGAAGCGCGGCTCGCCGAGCGCCGCTACAAGGCTGTCGACCCCGACATGCGAGTGGTGGCCCGGACGCTCGAGCGAGAGTGGAATGAGAAACTGAGCGAGCTTGGACACCTCGAATCCGAGTACCAGGAAGTCCTCCGGGAGCAGAAGGTAGTGCTCACAGACGAGGACCGGGCACGCCTGCTCGCGCTCGCCAGAGACCTGCCTCGTGTCTGGTATGCGAAGAGCACGACCCAGGCCGAGCGGAAGAACCTGCTGCGGATTCTGGTGCGCGAGGTGGTGCTGAGCCCCATCGAAGTTCCAGAACCGATGACGCGCGTCCAGGTGCTGTGGGAAACAGGTATGGTCAGCGATTGGAATATCCCTCGCCTGCCGTACAACGCGCGGACGACCTCGCCCGAGGCAATCAACCTCATTGGCAAGTTGCAGGGGAAGAAGAGCGACGAAGAAATAGCGGCAGAGCTCAACCGCCGCGGACTGCTCACCGGGCACAAGCGTCCTTGGGATGCTCGGGCGGTACGCTGGGTGCGCAATCGCTACGAAATGTCCTGCCGTTCAGACAGATGTTTGCCAGAACGCAGAGCCGGTGGACTCTACTCGATACGTGGAGTCGCTAAGCGTCTGGGTGTTTCCAAGGACGTGGTGCTCATGTGGGTGAAGCAAGGGCAGCTCCGCGTTGCCGAGGGTGGCAGTCGAGGTCATCCCTTGTGGTTCAAGCTCGATCAGGCAACGAGTAAGCGTCTCAAGGCCGCAATCCATTCGGGCAGCGAAGCCGTGGAACTCCGCCATCCCGAAGAACCCCATGTAATGGAGGAGGGGCATTATGAGTAGGTCACCTGAACGGCGCACCGCCCCCCGTCCGTCCAGGGCAGCGTCGCCGCTCGCTGGAGGTTGGCGAGCCTCGGGTCTCGGGCCGTTTGCTCTCTTGGGCTGGGCGCTGACGTAGCGCAGGCGGAGACATAGAGCAGAAGTGCGATGCACGCTCGGAAGCGCATGGCTACGTCCTCCAATTGAGTCAGGAGTTAGCGGGTCCTGGCGGGGCTGTTCGGAGTATGCCAGCCCGCCCCCGACAGCGAGGGACGAGCACGCGGGGGGAGCGGCACACGGCAGCCGCAGTTCGGGCCTGTGGAGGGCTCCCAGGGCGTTGGCAGTGCCAGCGGGCGCGCGCTCGCGGGCAGTGAGGAGGCCCCCGCCAGCCGCACACCGCCCGGCGTGGGGAGGGCCGCAGGCGGGGGGTGGGGCGCATGTGCCCTCAGTGTGCCCCTCCAGCGGGGTCAGGGGCGGAACACGAGGGCACAGGGTGGGATGGGACGGGATGACGAACCCGAGGGGAATCAAGGCGTTAGCGGGTAACAGCGCGTCCTGCCTGGGGTTTTCTATCGCCTCGTCTACGGGTTCGATTCCCGCCGCCTCCTTCGCCGCCAGTGCAATTACTGCTTCGCGGCAGACTGCGCGCGCAGGCGCTCCTCCGCCTCCCGGAGCTCGGGCGTGAGCGCGGGACCGAAGTCATCCGGCTCGAACACACGGCGGAGCTCGATCTCACTCTCCGAGTACATGGGATTGGGGCAGCGCTTGACCCACTCGATCGCCTCTTCCATCGACTTCACCTGCCACATCCAGAAGCCGGCGATCAGCTCCTTGGTCTCGGTGAAGGGCCCGTCAATCACCGTGCGCTTGTCCCCGGAGAAGCGCACGCGCGCGCCCTTCGAGCTCGGATGAAGCCCCTCGCCCGCGAGGATGATCCCGGCCTTCACCAGCTCCTCGTTGTACTTCCCCATCTCGGTCAGGAGCTCCGTGCTCGGCATGACGCCCGCTTCGCTGTCCTTCGTGGCCTTGACCAGAACCATGACCTTCATCGTCGTCTCTCCTTCGTGGGTGGATGCCAAGGTGTTCTCCCTGGCTCTTACCCTGACGTCGAACGAGGGCGGGCGAGATCGACACGGCATTTTCGATTCTTTTCGAGTGCTCCCAAGTGCCTGAATTTCCTGGATGAACCTCAGCGCTTGCTCATGCCCCCGTGTTGCAAAGGCCGCTCAGCCCTGGAGCGCGCTCACGAGACGCGGGAGCAGCACCTCCGCCCGCTCGGCCACGACCTCAATGCCTCGCGCCGGACGGAGGCCAGAGGGGTCGATGCTGAAGACCCGCGCGCCGCGCTTCAGCGCAAGGGTGCTGACCCGCGCCGTCACCCCCACCGAGAAGGAGGTCCCGACGAAGACCACCAGCTGGCTCCTGCTCGCCCGCTGGAGCACCCGCTCGATGTCATATGACTCGTGCTCCGTGTAGAGCTCATCGAACCAGAGGATGTGGGGGCGAAGCCTGCAGCGGCAGCGGGGGCAGCGGGGCACGGTCTCCGGGCTCGGGCTGGCGTGGAATGGCCCGAAGTCCACCTCCGCCAGGGGCAGCGTTCCGCGAGGAGGGCCGTACACGCAACCCCGCTGGATGCAGCGCGCCTGGTCCAGGCTCCCGTGCACCTTCACCAGAGCGCGGCTGCCGGCCTGCTCGTGGAGGCTGTCGACGTTCTGGGTGACGAGGAGGAACGTGCGGCCCTGGCGCTCCAGCAAGCGCTCCCACTCCTCGAGCGCGAAATGCGCCGCGTTGGGCTTCGCTCCGCGTGCCACCTCGAAACGCTGGAGGTACATCCGCCAGGACTCGTGGGGGGCTTGCTTGAAGAAGGAGTAGGTCCCCTTCGACATGACCTCGTTCGCCCACACCGCGCCGGGGTCCGTCCCCCGGAAGGTGGGGATGCCGCTGGCCAGGCTGACGCCGGCCCCTGTCACGACCAGGGTGGCCTCGGTCGCCGTATCGCTCGCCACGGCGAGCAGTGCCTCGAATCCCTCGGGTTCCGTCATCGCCGCTCTTCCTCCCGGCTTCCGATCCTGACGCACAACAGGATACGGACATGACAGCCCATGAAGGACCTCAGTCGCCCACGCGGGACACGTGGCTTGCCAAGGGGCGCCACTTGCCCTGCACTTTGATGAGGGTGTCGGTGAACTGGAAGTTGGCGCTGAACGCCTTGCCTCCCGAGAGGCCCTTCACCACGGTGCGACCGGTGACGACCGCGGTGTTGCCGTGGATGCGGACCTTCATGTCGCGGTTCTCGAGGAGCTCGTACTGGGGGTCGACCTTCTTGGCTTCGGCGATGTCGTCCGCTTTGGTGGAGATCTGCCCCTTGGAGTTGGTGAGCGTGTAGTCATCGAGCAGGATCCGCTCGAGCGCCGCCGCATCGCTCTTCTGCGCCGCGGCGCACCACTCGACCATGGCCTGGAGCACGGCCTTCTCCTCGGCGCCCTGGGCCAGCGCGGGCACTGCAAACAGAGCACTCACCACGATGAGGGTTCGAAGCATGCCGGAAGCGTACCTCAGCGCTTGCCCATGTCTCCCGTGTTGACGAGCCGGCCACGTTGAAGGGCGCGCTGATAGGCAGGGCGGGCGTGCAACCGTTCGAGATAGGCGCCGAGATTGGGAAAGGCTTGAAAGGATTCCAGGGCGCCCGTGGGCCGCGCCGATTCCAACACGAAGCTCATCTGGATGTCGGCGGCGCTGAAGCTGTTGTCTACCAGGTAGTCCCGCTCCCCGAGCGCTCCCGAGATGTAGCCGAAATGGTTCTTCACCTCGCTGGAGATGCGAGGCTTGAGCGGCGCGCCCGCCTCACCCAGACGTCCCACGTACGCGCTGAGGAGGAGGGGCACCATGGCCGAGCCCTCGGCGTAGTGCAGCCAATGCACGTAGGCGTCGTACTCGGCCGAGTCCGGCGCGGGCGCGAGCCGCCCCTGGCCATAGCGGCGCACGACGATGTCGATGATGGCTCCGGACTCGGCGAGAAGCCGTCCGTTGTCCTCGAGAACCGGGGACTTGCCGAGCGGATGGATGGCCTTGAGCTCGGGAGGCGCGAAGTTCGTCTTCGGGTCGCGCGGGTAGACGACGAGCTCGTAGTCGAGTCCCAACTCCTCCAGGAGCCAGAGGATGCGCTGCGAACGGGAGTTCACGAGGTGGTGCAGTTTGAGCACGGGGCTACTCCTTGGGCTCGCTCTTGTCCTCGGCGGCGAGCGTGCTGGCGCAGGACGGAGACTTCATCGTCACCGTGACGCCCCAGCCGGAGCTGCTGTTCTACTGAGTGGGCTCCGGGGCAGCGGGCTTCACGAGCATGGCATGCCACCCAGGCCGGAGGGCTGACGGCCCATGCTCACGCCCTCCCGCTCGCCTGACCTCCTACCAGGTAGGAGAACCACGTACGTCGTGTCAGACCCCCGAGGCAGTATCCGCCCATGGTTCTCGGATCCGGGTCCACGCCGTACCGCCCTGCCCTACCTCGTAGGGCAAGCAGGCCCCTGTCCGCCCCTCGCCCGTCTACCCTCCAGGTAGGCTTTTCCTCCCACCCCCAGTACGCCCCTGCTTCCACCGCTCGTCCCGGTTCCAACCCAGGCAGGCAAGCGCACTGACTCCACCTTCGAGGCCTTCCGATGCTCGATTTCCTGGCCTGAAATGCTGAACATCTGTATAGCCACCCTCCCCCCGAGGCTTTGCAAACCCTCGAATTTGTTCCCTTTGACTGTGGGCCGTGCTACTTCCGCCGGCTCATCACTTTCCGTCCCGGGCCCGGAGTGCGCGAGCCGCGCCCCGCGTTCCAGAGGATACGGACGGTCCTGACCTGAACACATGAGCATGCTCGCACAAGCGGATAACAAGACGCGGAAGAAGCAGGGAGCCTCGGGCGGTGGTGGCGATGGCGCCGCCGCGGCCTCGGGAGGCGGTGGCGGTGGTGCCACGCCCGCCGCGCTCGCCGATGAGGCCCGCCGCCGCTACCTCAACTACGCCCTCTCCGTCATCACCTCGCGCGCCCTACCCGACGTGCGTGACGGCCTCAAGCCCGTGCAGCGCCGCATCCTGTACGGCATGTGGAACGACCTCAACCTCACGCACGACGCCAAGTACAAGAAGTGCGCCCAGGTCGTCGGCGCCATCATGGGCCCCTACCACCCGCACGGCGACACCGCCATCTACGATGCCCTCGTGCGCATGGCGCAGGACTTCTCCCTGCGCTACCCCCTCGTGGACGGCCACGGCAACTTCGGCTCGCTCGATGGCGACGCCGCCGCCGCCTACCGTTACACCGAGTGCCGCCTCGAGAAGCTCGCCGACGAGCTCCTCAACGAGCTCGGGCAGAAGACGGTCGACTTCCGGCCCAACTACGACGGCACGCGCACCGAGCCCATCGTCCTGCCCTCGCGCGTTCCCCACCTGCTGATGAACGGCACCACGGGTATCGCCGTGGGCATGGCCACCAACATCCCGCCTCACCACCTGGCCGAGCTGTGCGACGCGCTCATCGCGCTCGTGGATGACTCCAGCCTCACCGTCAAGCAGCTCCTCAAGTGGGTCAAGGGTCCGGACTTCCCCACCGGCGGAGAGATCCTCAACTCCCAGAAGGAGCTGCAGGAGATCTACGAGACCGGCCAGGGCAGCGTGCGGCTGCGTGGCGAGTACGAGCTGGAGGACCTCAAGCGGGGCGGCCAGCAGATCGTCATCACGTCCATCCCCTACACGGTCAACAAGTCCACGCTGGTGGCCAAGTTCGGAGAGATCGTCCGCGAGCGCAAGCTGCCGCTCCTCGTGGACGTGCGCGACGAGTCCACCAAGGACGTGCGAATCGTCCTGGAGCTCAAGAAGGACGCCAGCCACGAGCTGGCCATGGCGTACCTCTACAAGAACACGCCGCTCCAGACGAACTTCAACGTCAACCTCACCTGCCTCGTGCCCAACCCGGAGAACCCCGAGGTGGGCACCCCCAAGCGCCTGGGGCTCAAGGAGATCCTCCAGTACTTCCTGGACTTCCGTCTCCAGGTCATCAAGCGGCGCATCCAGTACCAGCTCGACGAGCTGAAGAAGCGCGTCCACATCCTCGAGGGCTTCGAGAAGGTCTACGACGCCCTGGACGAGATGATTCGCATCATCCGCGCCTCCGAGGGCAAGCAGGACGCCGCCAAGAAGCTCATTGCCCGCTTCAAGCTGGATGAGATCCAGGTCGACGCCATCCTGGAGATGAAGCTCTACAAGCTGGCCCGCCTGGAGATCCTGGTGGTCCAGAACGAGCTCAAGGAGAAGCGCAAGCAGATCAAGGAGCTGGAGGCGCTGCTCAAGAGCAACCCCCGTCTGTGGGCCACGGTGAAGGAAGAGCTGGCCGAGGTGAAGGCCGCCTACGGCATGCAGAAGCGCCGCACCAAGGTGAGCCGCAGCGGTGCCGAGGAGATGACCTTCGATGCCGAGGCCCTCATCGCCGACGAGGACGCTCACGTCATCATCACCCGCGACGGGTGGATCAAGCGCGTGCGCGAGGTGAAGGATCCGTCCTCCACCCGTCTGCGCGAGGGCGACGCCGTGATGACGGTGCTCGCCGGCAGCCTCAAGGCGAACCTGGTCCTCTTCAGCAACTTCGGCACCGCCTACGTCACGCGCTTCAACGACGTACCGGCCTCCACGGGGTACGGCGACCCGGTGCAGAAGCTGTTCAAGTTCGACGACGGCGAGCGGATTGTCGCCGCCCTGTCGCTCGACACCCGCCTGTGGCGCCCGGAGAAGCTGCTGGGTGTCACCCGGCACGGCATGGGCATGCGCTTCCCGCTCGCCCCGCACCTGGAGCTCTCCACCCGCGCCGGGCGCCGCTACGCCAAGACGGGCGAGGGCGATGAGATCGTCGGCGTGCAGCCGGTGGAGGACAAGGACCTGGTGGGCGTGCTCACCGAGCGCACCGCCGCCCTGGTGTGCAAGGTGGCGGAGATCAACGAACTGGCCGGCCCGGGCAAGGGCGTCACCGTCATCAAGGTGGAAGAGGGAGACCGGGTGGTGGACTTCGTGGTCGCTCCTCACGGCAACAAAGAGGCGGGGATCGCCTTCGAGACGCAAAAGGGCCGCAAGCTCGTCCTGCACACGGGCCGTCACGAGGTGACGGGCCGCGGCGGCAAGGGCCACGAGATGTCGCGCAAGGACGCGGTGAAGGAGGTGGCGCGCGCGCCCCTCTACATCCCGCTGCCGGAGCAGAAGAAGGAATAGCCGGAGACTGTCATGGCGACGACCAAGAAGACGACCTATACGGGCGCGGACATCCAGGTCCTCGAGGGCCTCGAGCCGGTCCGCAAGCGCCCGGCGATGTACATCGGTGGCACCGACGGCACGGGCTATCACCACCTGCTGTGGGAGATCCTCGACAACTCGGTGGACGAGGTCATCAACGGCTATGCGTCCACCGTGGAAGTCACGCTCCACAAGGACGGCCGCACGGTGACGGTGACGGACGATGGGCGAGGCATCCCCATCGACATCATGCCCAAGTACAAGAAGCCGGCGGTGGAGATCATCCTCACCACGCTTCACGCGGGCGGTAAGTTCGAGCAGGGCAACTACATCCACTCGGGCGGTCTGCACGGCGTGGGCAGCTCGGTGGTGAACGCCCTCGCGCGCAAGTTGGTGGTGGAGATCAAGCTGCACGGGAAGCGCCACGTCCAGACGTACGGGCGCGGCAAGCCGCAGACCCCGCTCAAGGCCGAGGGCCCGGCGCGGGGCACCGGCACCTCCGTCACCTTCGAGCCCGACCCGGAGATCTTCGGAGAGAAGCTGAAGTTCGACCCGAAGATCATCCGAGAGCGGCTCGAGGCGAAGAGCTACCTGCACAAGGGCATGACCGTCATCTGGAAGGACGAGACGGCCACGCCTCACGTGAAGGAGGAGTTCAAGCACGACGGCGGCATCGCCGAGTACCTCACCAAGGTGGTGGACGAGCGCGGCAAGCCGGTGGTGCCGTCGGGCAGCACGGCCATCTTCTACCACTCGCGCGACAACGGCGTGCGTCTGGAGGCCGCGCTGGTGTGGACGGAGGCCACGGACGAGCACATCCGCTCGTACGTCAACGGCATCCCCACGCCGCTGGGCGGTACGCACGAGGCGGGTCTGCGCAGCGCGGTGGTGAAGGCGGTGCGCAACTACATCGAGACGCACAACATCGCGCCCAAGGGTGTCACGCTCACCGCGGAGGACATCCGCGAGGGCATGACGTCCATCCTCTCCACGTACGTGGTGGAGCCGCAGTTCCAGGGCCAGACGAAGGGGCGCCTCAACAACCCCGAGACGTCGGCCCAGGTGGACGGCGTCATCCGCCCCGCCCTGGAGAAGTGGCTCAACGACAACAAGTCCATCGCCGAGTCGGTGGTGGCCCGCATCACGCTGGCCGCCCGCGCCCGCGAGGCCAGCCGCGCCGCCTCCCAGGCCATCAGCCGCAAGACGGCCGTCAGCCACCGGCTCAACCTGCCGGGCAAGCTGGCGGACTGCTCCTCGACCGACCCCGCGCAGAGCGAGCTGTTCCTCGTCGAAGGTGACTCCGCAGGTGGCAGCGCCAAGCAGGGCCGCGACCGGCGCACCCAGGCCGTCCTCCCGCTGCGCGGCAAGGTGCTCAACGCCGAGCAGGCCTCTACCGACAAGGTAGTGGGCAACAAGGAGCTCACGGACATCGTCAGCGCCCTGGGCTGCGGCATCGGCAACGACTTCGACATCACCAAGCTGCGCTACGGCCGCGTCTTCCTGATGATGGACGCCGACAGCGACGGCAACCACATCGCCACGCTGCTGCTCACCTTCTTCTACCGGCACCTGCGCCCGCTCATCGAGAAGGGGCACATCTACCTCGCCCAGCCGCCCCTCTTCCGGGTGGACATCGGCAAGGAGACGTACTGGGCGCTCGACGAGGTCCACCGCGATCGGATCATCCGCGAGAAGACCAAGGGCAATGCCAAGCCCAACGTCATGCGCTTCAAGGGTCTGGGTGAGATGACGCCGGACGAGCTGAAGGAGACCACGCTGGATCCAAAGCTCCGCCAGAGCCTGCAGGTGACCATCGACAACCCGCTGCTCACCGACCAGGTGATCAATGATCTGATGGGCCGAGATGTCAGCGCGCGCTTCAAGTTCATCATGGAGAGCGCCAACGAAGTCGACGAGCTGGACGTGTAGGAGCCAGCCTGCCGGGGGCGGGGCATGGTGCCCGGGCCCCTGGCTCGGCTAGCATCCTGCCCCGTGCGACTGAAGACCCCCCTCGCCCTCTCTCTCGCGCTCCTGCTGGGAACGGCCTCCGGTGTCACCGAGGCCGCTCCCCGCCGCGGCTCGTCCACTTCTGCCCGCAAGGCGAAGAAGAAGAAGAAGACGCCCGCCGCTGAGCAAAGCGCCCCCGCCCCCGTGGCCACGGACACTCCGGACACTCCGGACACTCCGGCCGCTCCGGACGACGAGGAGCCCGCGCAGGCCGCGGATGCTCCCCTAGCACCCCAGGCTCTCGAGCCCACCTCGGTCGCGCCTGTGGAGCCAGCCCCCGTGGAGCCAGCCCCCGTGGCCCCCCTCGCGCCCCCCGCCTGGGCGGGCAGCGTCGCGGTACTGGCCATCCCTGCGAACCCGAACGCCTCCGCGTCCGCCACCCGCATCGAGACCGACCTGCGCAACGCGCTCGGCGCCCAGACGGATGTGCGGCTGGTGGACCTCGCCGCCCTCTTCCCTCCCCCGCCCCCCGCCTCCCTGCAGCAGGGAGATGCGCTCTTCGACGAGGGTAAGGAGCTCTACGACAACCTGGACCCGGAGGCCGCGGCGAAGAAGTTCGCCGAGGCAGCGGCCTTCTACGGGCGCTACCCGACGGAGACGAAGCCGGAGCGGCTGGCCCGCGTCTACATCTTCCTGGGCGCGTCGCGGTTGCTGAATGGAGATGCCGCCGGAGCCCAGGAGTCCTTCACCCGGGCGCAGCTCCTGGCCCCCACCCTCCAGCCCGAGTCCGAGCTCTTCGGGCAGGACGTGCAGGAGGCCTTCAATACCGCGAAGGTGGCCCTGTCCAGCCAACCGCGCGGCACGCTCGCCATCAACTCCGTTCCCTCCGGCGCGCAGGTGCGGGTACGAGGAGAGGGCCTTGGCACCACGCCGCTGAAGGACGTGGAGCTCGCTCCCGGTGCCCACCCGGTGGTGCTCACCCTCCCCGGCTACGCTCCCTACGGCGTCTTCCAGCAGGTGGCGCCCTCCCAGCGCGCCGAGCTGAGCCCCATGCTGGAGCCCACGCCCGGCCTGGCCTCGGCGCACAACCTGGCCGCCAACGTGTCCTCCTCCCGCGCCCTCACCTCCGACACGCTCCCTCCCGGAGTGGCGGAACTCAGCGAGAAGCTCGGCGCGCGCTACGTGGTGCTCGCCCGGGTGGAGGAGAATCGCGAGGGCCGGACCGAGGCCGTGCTGTACGCCTGGGACGTGCAGCTCAAGAACCGCCTGCGCGGGGTGAAGCTGAATCCCGACGAGCCCCGCGAGCGGGAGGCCGCCATTCGCCAGGTGCACGACTTCCTCACCGGCAAGCTGGTGCCCGACTCCTCCCTGCCCACCGCGCTACCGGCGTTGATGAAGAAGCCCTGGTTCTGGGCGACGGTCAGCGGAGTCGTCGTGGCCACCACCGCGAGCATCCTGCTGGCGTCCCAGCCTCAGCGTCCCCTGGGCGTTCGGCTGGGCAACTTCGGCTCTGGTTGGTAGCGATCACCGCGGCCCGTCCCGACCGGGTCCCGCGCTTCTGAGGTCCATGTCATGAAAGCCCTTGCGCTGCTCCTGCTCCCCACCCTCGCGCTGGCGGCCCCGCCCCCCGCGCCGCGTCCCCAGCGTATCGCCTCCATCCTCGTCCCCATGGACCCCGTGGCCGAGTCGAGCGGGCCCAAGATGGAGAGCTACATGAACGAGGCCCTGTCCGAGTTCCAGGGCTACACCCTGCGCAAGCCCGAGGATCTCTTCGGGCTGCCCCAGGATGATGAGGCCCTGGTCGCGCTCAAGCGGGGCAAGCAGGGGTACGAGGAGAGCGTCGCCGCCTTCGAGAAGAAGGCGTACGAGGACGCGGAGCTCAAGGTGCGCGCCACGCTCAAGGAGCTGCAGAAGGCCGCCTCCGCGATGACGGCGTCCTGCAACCCGCTGTGCGACGCCACCGCCCTCTACGCCGCGGTGATGCACCAGCGGGGCGACGTGGAGGAGGCGAAGCTGGCGCTGTTGGATTTGATGGCGCTCAATCCCACCTACGAGCTGGACACCAAGCGCTACAGCCGCGACTTCATCTCGCTCCGGGTGCAGGTGGCCACGGGCGTCCACGCGGCGCTGCGCGGTGGGGCAACGGTGAAGTCCCGCCCGGCCGGGGCGCGCGTCTACATCGACAACGAGTTCAAGGGCTACACCCCGCTGACGGTGTCGACGCTGCCGGTGGGCAAGCACATCCTTCGTCTGGAGCGACCCGGCTTCCGAATCCACGGGCAGCTCATCGAGGTGAGCCCGGACGACGTGGAGGCGAGCGCCGCGCTGCAGCCTACCGACGACTACAAGGCCTTTGACGCCCGGTTGGATCCGGTGGCCTCCGAGGTGATGCGCTCCAACAGCACCTCCAGCCAGTCGGTGGCCGCGTTGGGCAAGGCGCTCGGGCTGGAGCGGGGCTTCGTGGGCACGGTGAGGGATCTGCCGGACACTGGCACCACGGAGCTGGTGCTGGGGCTGTTCGACATGAAGGATGGCAAGCGGCTCGGCGTGCGGCGCGTGGTGCTGCAGGGCGACGAGTTCGGCCAGCTCAAGTCGGAGATGGGCAGGCTGATCAATCACCTGCTGAACAATGCCGAGGGGGGTGCCGAGAAGCGGGTGAAGTCCTCGGATCCACTGGAGAACAGTCACGGCACGGACGAATGGAACCGTGAGGACCGCGGCGGCAAGCGGCGCGACCAGGAAAAGAAGAACAAGAAGGGGGATCCACTGGAGGGAGTGAACGGTACCGAAGATTGGTGAACCGTGGCGCTTGTACGCCGCAAAGCGGCGCCTAGAGTCCGAGGGCCATGCGTGCCCTCCCTCTGCTGCTGCTGCTCCCTGGCCTCGCGCTCGCACAGACGGGGCTCATCGTCCAACCCGCCTCGCCACCGCGCGGGGTGACGCTGCCGCCCACCTCCGCCGCCCTGGTGGATGAGGCCACCGCGCTCTCCGTCAACCCCGCCGGCCTGCGCTTCGTCGGGCCCGCGCAGCTCTTCTACCTGCACGAGCGCAACCTGGCGCAAGACCAGGTGGGAGACGGCCTCTACCTGGGCGCGACGCTGCTGGGGGGGCTGGGCGCCGGCTTCAGCCTGGATTGGATGCGCGGGCACGGGCTGCCCGACTACCGCAAGACGTCCTTCGGGCTGGCAGTCGGCTCACGGAAGCTGTCACTGGGCGTGGGCTACCACAACCTCTCCTCGCGCGACCCCGACCTGAACAGGCTGTACGGCTTCGACCTGGGCCTCACCCTGCGCCCCACGCGCTTCCTCTCCGTGGCGGCGGTGGTGAAGGACATCAACGATCCCGTGGAGGGGGCCTTTACCATGCCCCGCAGCTACAGCCTGGCCGTGGGCGTGCGCCCCTTCGGCGAGCGCGTGACGCTGGGCGCGGACTACCTCGCCTCGGACGGCGCCTGGGACGAAGGGCGCCTCACCTACACCCTGCAGGCCGCCGTCATCCCCGGAGTGGGACTGGGCGCGGGCCTCTCGCATGGCCTCGGGAGCGACCGCACGCTGGCGCTGCAGTTCGCCGCCACGCTGGACAGCTCATTCTTCGGCCTTACCTACGCGGGCGGTGGCGCGGAGGGCGGACTGGACCACGTGGTGGCGGTGCGCCTCTCTGCCCAGAAGTACCCGGCCCTGCGCCTCGGCGGGGGCTCGGTGGCGCTGGTGGACCTGGATGACGAGCTGAGAGAGCGCGGGGGAACACTGTCGCTGCTCGGCTTCAACGAGCCGGACCCGTACCTGCGGCTGACGCGGTGGATGGACGAGGCCACGAAGGATCCCCGGCTCAAGGGGGTAGTGCTGAAGGTGTCGGGCCTGCCGGGCGTGGACTGGGGCAAGGCGGAAGAGCTGCACCAGGCGGTGCTGCGAATGCGCGCGGCCGGCAAGCGGGTGCTGGCGGTGCTCTACAGCGTGGACGACCGGGCCTACTTCGTGGGCTCGGCCGCGAACGAGGTCTATGCCCTGAGCTCCTCCTCGCTGCTCATCAACGGCCTGGCCGCCAGCGTCATCTCCCTGGGCGGAACGATGGAGAAGCTCGGCGTCACCTGGGACGTGGCGCGCGTGGGCGAGTACAAGACGGCCACCGAGCAGCTCACCCGCCGCGACATGAGCCCCGCCGAGCGCGAAACGGTCGAGGCCTACCTGGACAGCCAGACGGCCCATGACGTCGCGGCGGTGACGAAGGCACGCCGCATCACCCCCGAGCGCCTCCGAGAGGCCTGGGGCGCTGGAATCCTCACCGCCCAGCGGGCCACGGAGCTGGGGCTGGTGGATGGCGTGCTGCTGCCCGAGGAGCTGGAGGACAAGCTGAAGAAGCTGGTGCCCGGGGCCTCCTACGACCCGACCTACTCGCCACGAGACGAGCGGGAGCTCCGCTGGACGGGGCTCCGCCGCATCGCCGTGGTGCCGGTACTGGGCACCATCTCCGGGGGCAAGAGCCGCAAGTCTCCGCTGGGAGGCGAGGCCATCGCTGGCGCCGAGACGGTGGCGCTCGCCCTGGAGCGGGCCCAGAGGGACCCCTCCGTGGCCGCCATCGTGCTGCGAGTGGACTCGGGCGGCGGTGAAGTCCTGGCCTCGGAGCTGATGTACCGCGCCGTGCTGGAGGCGAAGAAGCACAAGACCGTCATCGCCTCCATGGGGGACGTGGCGGCCTCGGGTGGCTACTACACCGCCATGGGCGCGGATGAGATCTGGGCCTCGCCCACCACCCTGACGGGGAGCATCGGCGTCTTCTACATCAAGCCCGCGCTGCGCGGCCTGCTGGGCGACAAGCTGGGGGTGAACGAGCAGACCATCACCCGCGCCCCGATGGCCGAGGTGCTCAACAGCTGGAGGCCGTGGACGGAGGCGGAGCAGAAGGCGGTGCAGGCCTGGGTGGACGCGGCCTACGACGACTTCATCACCCAGGTGTCCGTCGCGCGGAAGCTGGACAAGGCGAAGGTGGATGCCGTGGCGCGCGGGCGGGTCTGGGCGGGCACGGCGGCCAAGGAGCACGGGTTGGTGGACGGAATGGGGGGGCTGATGGATGCGGTGCAGGCGGCGCGCAAGCGGGCGGGAGTGCCCCCTGGGGAGGAGCTGGACCTGGTGGTGATGGGCGACGCACGCGGGCTGTTCTCCTCGATGGGCGGAGAGCCAGGGATCGACGCGAGCCTGCTCCCGGAGCCCGTCCTGGAGAGCCTCCCCCTGGAACCGCCGGCCCTGCCGCCGGGCATCCAGGCACTCGTGCGCGAGGTGGGACTGGAGGCCCCCTGGATGCAGGAGCCGGGTCTGAAGGCCGTTCAGCCCTACACCCTGAAGGTCCACTGACGTCACCAAGAGGACACGAACAACGAATTTCTCCGGGCACCCGGCGGGTCCTCTGTTAATGTTGAAGAGCGCTTTCCGGTGGGCCTTCAGGTCGCCGGGACGCTCCAGGGGCCGGCGGTTCGGTCGGCGGGTGGCTCGTGCCAGGCGCGAGCTGTCCCCAAGACCCCGCGCCGGGCTTCTGTCCCACAGACCGCTGAACCCGCGCGCCCCTCGCCGGGACCTTCTCCCAGGGGACGCGCCGCAACTCCCGTAGACCATGAGCGAAACCGATAACCGCGATCCCCGAGACCTCCCGTCCCCCATGGCTGCCCGTGCCGAGGAGCCCCCGGACGTGGACGAAGGCGATGACGAGGGCGACGAGGGCCCCGATGACGGCGAGGGCTCGGCCCCCGGACCGGGACAGCCCGGTGGAGGCCAGGCTGGCCCGGGTGGAGGCCGCCGCCGCCGCCGCCGCCGTCGCCGCAGGGGTGCCCAGGTGCAGTTCACCCCGGAGGGGCAGGCCTACCGCATGGTGGCCAGTCCGGACGGCCAGCAGCAGCAGGTCTTTCTCACGCCGCAAGAGCTGCAGCAGTACCAGCAGCGGCAGGCCCAGCAGCAGCAACAGCAACAGCAGCAGCCCCCGCCGCAGCAGCACGGGCACCACCAGGGCGGGCAGCCGAGGCAGCATCAGCCGGCGCCGCAGCCCTCGCTGGCCCCCGTGGAGGGTGTGCTCGACACCGAGGTGAAGGGCCCCAACGCCTACCTGCGGCAGCTCAAGCGCAACCTGCTGCCCTCGCCGGACGACGCGGAGATTCCGAAGAACCTGGTGCAGAAGCTCCGGCTCCGCCCGGGCCAGTACCTCAACGCGCTCGCGCAGACGAAGGGCAACAAGGGCCTCATCCAGCGCGTGGAGCAGGTGGACGGCCGCCCGCTGGAGCAGGTGGGCCGCCTGCCCCACTTCGCCGACCTCACCTCCGTGGACCCGGTGGACCGCATCAAGTTGGAGAATGGCCACCGCGAGATGGTGACGCGGGTGATGGACCTGATTGCCCCCATCGGCAAGGGTCAGCGCGCCCTCATCGTGGCGCCGCCGAAGACGGGCAAAACCATCATGCTGCAGCGGATTGCCCAGGCGGTGGTGTCCAACCACCCCGAGGTCCACCTCATGGTGCTGCTCATCGACGAGCGCCCTGAGGAAGTGACGGACATGCGCCGCAGCATCAAGGCCGAGGTGCTGGCTTCGAGCTCGGACCGGCCGACGGGCGACCACCTGAAGATCGCCGAGCTGGCGCTGGAGCGAGCGCGGCGACTGGTGGAGAGCGGCAAGGACGTGATGATCCTCCTGGACTCCATCACCCGCTTGGCGCGCGCCTACAACAAGGAAGTGGACAACTCGGGCCGGACGCTCTCGGGCGGCGTGGACAGCCGCGCGCTGGAGCGGCCCAAGCGCATCTTCGGCGCGGCGCGAGCCACCGAGGAGGCCGGCAGCCTGACCATCGTGGGCACCGCGCTCATCGACACCGGCAGCCGCATGGACGAGGTCATCTTCGAGGAGTTCAAGGGCACCGGTAACTCCGAGGTGACGCTGGACCGCTTCCTGTCGGAGAAGCGCATCTTCCCCGCCATCAACATCGGCCAGTCCGGCACGCGCAAGGAGGAGAAGCTCTTCACCCACAAGGAGTACGAGAAGGTGAAGAAGATGCGCCAGATGCTCTTCGCGGTGAAGCCCGTGGAGGCCATGGAGGCGCTCATCAAGCGGCTCAGCCGCTACACCTACAACGACGAGTTCCTCGAAGAGCTGTGAGGGAATACCCCCTCTCCCTCTGGGCTGAAGAATGCACACGCAGAGGGAGAGAGGGAGCAAGGGGTGAGCAAGCTGGATGGAGCATGACGTGAGCGGTAGGGCCGGATAGAGAGGCAGCCCATGGAAGCTGCCCCTTTGTATCTGACGTACGAGGTTCTCTATCCAGCAGGGAGTTTCGGTCCGCTTGAGGAGGTGTGGCTGAGGGAGAGGTTGCTGCACACCCTTCACCTGATGGAGGGGCAGCCCGGCGTCACCATCAACCGATTGGGCACCAGCCGGGCGGAGCGAATGGGGGCCTACCGCATGCTGGAGAACGAAGACGTCAGCTTCCGGCAGCTGCTGGAGCCAGCGGCCCGGACAGTGGGCAAGGCGGTGGCGAAAGGGCAGGCGGGAGAGGTGGCCTTGTGTGTACACGACCGGACCGAGGTGGAGCTCAGCCATCTGTCCATGAGCGGGGTGGGCCAGGTGGGCAATCCCGTGTGTCAGGGCTTCTTTCTGCAGACGGCGTTGGTGGTGCAGGCCGACGGCGCCGCTTTTGGAGTGCTGGGAGCGCGCACCTGGGCGCGCCCGGCCGCGCAAAGGGGAAAGGCCAAGAGCAGGAAGCAGCGGCCCTTCGAGCAGAAGGAAAGCAGCTTGTGGTGGCAGGCCATGGTGGAGGCCGAAGAGGGAGTGGGCGAGCCAGGGCGACTGCTGCACGTCATCGACGCCGAAGGAGACATTTTCGAGTTGTTCTCCCGCTCGGCTAGCGCGTCGTATCAACTGCTGGTGCGCGCCGGCCAGGACAGGCGCGTGGAGGGAGAAGGGGGGAGGCTGTGGGCCACCATGGAGGGGCTGCCCGTGGTGGACAGCCGGCTGCTGCACGTGTCGGCGCAACCAGCCCGGGCGGACAAGCCGGCGCGCACGGCACGCGACGCCACGCTGGTGCTGCGCTACGTCCCTCTCACGCTGCTGCCTCCCGGGCGCCAGGGTGGGCAGCCGGTGCCGGTGTGGGGCGTGCTGGTGCGCGAAGAAGAGCCGCCACAGGGACAGAAAGCAGTGGAGTGGCTGCTGCTGAGCAACGTGCCCATTGAAAGCGTGGAGGCGGCCTGGGGCGCGGTGTCCACCTACCAGAAGAGGTGGGGGATTGAGGAGTTGCACAAGGCCCTGAAGACGGGCTGCCGCCTGGAGGGGCGTCAGCACCAGAGGCGCGAGCACCTTGAAAACCTGCTCGTCCTCACTCTGCTGGTTTCCGTCAAGATGCTGCGCCTGCGCACCCTGAGCCGCACTCTCCCGGACGAGCCCGCAGATGAAGTGTTGGAGCCCGCCGAGGTGCAGGTGCTCCAAGCCATGGCACCCCAACTCTCTCCACGCATGCGACTGCAAGGGGCGCTGACGCTTCGTCAGGCCCTGCTGCTCATCGCCGCCCTAGGCGGTTACATGGCCAACCCGGACAAGAAACCTCCGGGCTGGCTCGTCCTCTGGCGCGGCTACGAACGGCTGGGCGACTACGTCGCCGGCTTCACCCTCGCCCAGCACCTTTCCTCCGCTCCCCCGCCTACTTAGCGTGTGCAATCCTCAGCCCCCCGGGAGAGGGGAAATGGCCGCGTTGTAAGCGCGCGTTCCAACGCCTTCGCGGACCTGGCTGAAGGGGATTAGGCTCGCCTCCACCATGCCCATGCAGCGTGTTGGAGACCTCGAGGTGCACTACCGTGAGCGCGGTCAGGGCTCGCCGCTGGTGCTCATCCCTGGCAACTGGACCACGAGCCTGTGGTGGCAGCCGCTGATGGAGCTGCTCCCGCCCGGGCTGCGAGCCCTCTCGTATGACCTGCGCGGACGAGGCGCCACCCTGGGCCCGGCGGTCCCGCAGAGCCTTCCCTCCCTGGCGGCGGATCTCCACGGGCTGCTGGATGCCCTGGGGCTGATGCGGGTGCACCTGCTTGGCCACTCCCTGGGCAGCGCGGTGGCCATGCAGCTCGCGCTGGAGCACCCGGAGCGCGTGCACACCCTCACCGTGCTGGCACCCGCCTGGGTGGATGGAATGCCCGCGGCGTACAACCTGCCCGCGCACCAGCTCTCCCTCCACGACAACCGGGACTACTTCGCGGCGGCCATGCGAGGCATGGCTCCGGGCGCTCCGGACGACGCATTCTGGCAGCAGCTCCTCGACGAGGGGCACCAGCAACACCGGGACGCCTCGCTCGCCACGATCCAGGCCCTGGTGGACTGGGCCCCCGGCGAGCGCCTCAAGTCCCTGCACACCCTGCCCTCCCTGGTGGTGAGCGGTGAGACGGATCCGCTCTCCACCGTGGAGGGTGGGAAACGGTGCGCCAGCCTGCTCGGTGCCCGGCACCACGTGATGAGGGGCGTGGGGCACTCGCCCAACCTGGAGACGCCGCGCGACTTCCTCGGGGTGTGGCGGGAGTTCGCCGCCGAGCAGTAAGCAGCGGACCTACGCCACGCGGTTCACCATCTCCGTCACCAGCGTCTGCGTCCCGGTGAGGCCCGAGGGGTCTCTCCGAGGCCGGGCCGTCTCCATGTTGGAACCGTTCATCGCCCACCAGCGCTCGGCGTCATCCTCCGTCCACCGCCCCGCGTCCGCGCACGCATCCAGCGCCAGGCGCAGCTCCCGGGCACTGGCGAACCGGTCATCCGGGTGCTTCGACAGGCAGCGCATGAGGATGTCGCACAAATCCCTCGGCAGCTCCCGGCCCAGCCGCGAGGTCGGCGGGGTGGGCGCCGTGTGCAGGTGGTGCGAGCAGATCTCCACCGAGGTGCGGCCCTCGAAGACGTGGAAGCCGGTGAGCAACGCGTAGCCCACCGCGCCCAGCGAGTACAGGTCCGCGCGAGCATCCACCCGCCCCGGGGTGACGATGGCCTCGGGCGCGAGGTAGAGCGGCGTGCCGACGACCATATGCACCCGCGAGGCGGACAGGTCATCGGTGCCCACCTCCTTCACCAGCCCGAAGTCGAGCACCTTCACCAGGTCCGGCATACCGCGCCGCCGGCACAGGAACAGGTTGGCGGGCTTGATGTCGCGGTGGAGCAACCCCAGCCCGTGCGCCTCCTCCAGCGCACCACACACCTGGCGCAGCATGTGGATGACCCGGGCGGGAGGCTGGGGCCCGTCGACCATGAGCAGCCCATCCAGGTCCACGCCCTCCAGGTACTCCATCACGTAATAGAAGAGCCCGTCCGCGGTGCGGCCGTAGTCGTAGATGGCGATGGTGTTGGGGTGGGTGAGCTGGCTGGTGAGTTGCACCTCGCGCTCGAAGCGCTCCAGACCATGGCCGTCCGCGTCGTTGCGCAGCAGCTTGATGGCGGTGTGGCGACGCAGCAGGGCATGACTGGCCAGGTACACCTCACCCATGGCGCCGGCGCCCAACCGCATGATGAGCGTGTACTGGCCCAGCTTGCGCGCCGCCTGCACCTGCTTGCGCAGGCCGTAGACGACCTGGGAGACGAGGGTGGCCATGAAGACGGCCACGCCACTCCAGAGCACGGCATCGAGCGTGGGCACGGCCGAGCCGGAGTGTTCGCGCACCTGGACCATCACGGCGACGACGGCCCCATCCGGCAGGGCGCCGAGCAGGGAGACCCAGAACGCCCGGCGCACGGTGCTGGGGACGAGGACAGCGTGGGAGATGAGGGCGCCGTTGGTGCCGAGCAGCAGCGAGAGGGGATCCGCGTCGTAGTAGGCGTCCAGCTTGAGCAGGAAGAGCACGCCCAGCAGGCCGGCGCTGTCCAACCAGGACAGGGTGCGCAGGGAGTACGGCCGATGGCGGCACACCAACCACAGGACGAGCGACATGGCGGCGCCAATCAGGTGGAAGGCATAGCTGGGATCCACCAGGGCATGGGCCCAGGGCACGCCGACGAAGAAGATCGCCGCCCCGGTGGTGACGGCGTAGAAGGCGAAGGTGAGGAAGAACAACGCCCGGTAGAGCAGCTCGAGCCGATCCTGGAGGAAAGCGCGGGCCTCATCCGACACGAGTGAGGTCGCGTCGACAGGCGCGGAGAGGTGGGTCCTGACCGGGGAGAGCTCCATCGACCCCGTGTTCTACACCACCCGGGCGGTAGGTGTGGATACCCCGTGAACCCCGAAGGACAGAGGAAGAAGGCGGTGGCCAGGCCCGGACCGGCGAGCGCGCAAAGAGGAACCGGCATCAACCGCATGCATAGGGTTCGTCGCGCCCGGCTTCGCCGTCACCGGCCTGGCCACCGCACCTCTCCCAGGAGAGACGCAAAAGCCCTCGGCGCCTGACGTGACGCGGCATGTTAGCGTGCGCGCCCCATGACCAACCCCCGTCCCCTTCATCCTGAAGACAAGCGCACCCCCGCCGTGGCCGAGGCGATGACTGGCTTCCACCGCGACGTCGTGGACCAGATCCGCGCCGCCGTGGAGAAAGACGCCGTGGTGGTGGTGGGCATGGCGCAGAACCCCTTCGTCAAGCGGGCTCGCCAGGCGCTCGAGCAGGCCAACATCCCGTTCACCTACCTCGAGTACGGCAGCTACTTCGGCATGTGGAAGCAGCGGCTCGCCATCAAGATGTGGAGTGGCTGGCCCACCTTCCCTCAGGTCTACGTCCGCGGTGTGCTTATCGGTGGCTTCACCGACACGCACAAGGCGCTGAAGGATGGCTCCCTGCAGAAGCTGCTCGGCGGCTGAGCCAGCACCGCTTCCGAAGTTCCGGGAGCAGGGGTCGAACCTGCATCTGCGGGGTCAAAGCCCGCCGTCCTGCCTTTAGACGATCCCGGAGGGAGTGCTCACCCTCCAGGGACGCCGGGGCCCGTGGCACCTGACGGGCCCGTTCCCCTGCCCTGCTCCATTACCCTCGAGGGCATGTAAGCCCGGCTGCCAGGCACGCACCGCAGCGTGGGAGGCCCGCAGAGGTTGCGCGAGCAGCCAGCCGCGAACGCAGGGCGTGCGCACACGCCTCTCAACGAGCCCTCACAGTGGGATGGCTTCCCCTTTGCACTGGAAGCTCCTCATCCTAGGCCTTCAGCAGCGTGGGCATAGTGGCCAGCGCGGCTCGGGCCTCTGCCAGGAGCATGACCATGCGAGCCTTCCCCATGACCGACCGCCAGATGCCCTTCTCGACCGAGACGGAGCCGCTCCCCGCGCCGGCCCTGTGCACGGTGGGTGAGGTGATGGTCCGGGAGGTGCTTGTCGTCCATCCGGACACCAGCCTGCAGACAGCGGCCGAACTGATGCTGGAGCACACCATCAGCGGAATGCCCGTGGTGGATGCGGAGGGGCAGTTGCTGGGGATGGTGTCCAAGACGGACCTGGTGCGCCACCGGCTTGCCGCGGAGGACGAGACCGGAGTGACCCTACCGTCCGGCCAGCACGTCCTGGACGGCACCACCGTCGAGGACGTGATGACACGGCAGGTGCTCGCCGTGCCGGAAGGAGCCTCGCTCACGGAAGCAGCGAAGCTCATGATCGACGCGGGCATCCACCGCGTGCTCGTGGTGAGCCCGAGGGGAACCCTGGCGGGGCTGGTCTCCACCTCGGACATCGTGCGCTGGGTGGCGGGGCTGCCGTAGTCGGCGAGCCCCTCCGGGCCGGCGCTACTGCACGTCCTGCAGGCTCCGGCCCTGGATCCACCCGTCGTGGTACACCACGCCCACCGGAGCGATGGTGCTGTTCCGGTAGAGGCCCACCTTCAGGTAGTTGCTCTGACCGGCGTACAGGGTGGCCGCGTTGCGCTTGGGCAGGACGAGCTGGCCATTGCGGTACAGCTCGACGAACCCCACGCTCGCGTTGGACGACCACTTCACGTGGAAGATGAAGTCCTGCCACTGACCGCGCACCAGCGGCGTGCTCCACACCACGGTGCTGCCGTTGACGCGCAGGTAGATGGTCTCGCCATTGACGTAGAACTCCACCGGCGGCGAGCCGTTGTTACCGCTGTGGTGCCACTGGGTGAAGAGCTGCCACGTCTTCGCGCTGGGGTAGTCCGAGGCGAACATCGTGCTCCAGCGGTAGTAGTACTCGTCGCCCTCCTTCTCGTTCGTCATCTTCACCAGCTCGTTGCGGTTGCCGCTGGCGCTGATGGGGTTGTCCCCCTGGCGCACCGTGACCTTGATGGCATAGCTGCCCTGACGAACCGGCGAAGGCACCACCTGCAGCCGGTCCGCGCTGACCATCTGCGTGCTGCTCCACTGCGAGCGGTCGCCGGTCTCGAAGTCACCGCGCCACACCACGCCGGAGCCGGTGCCACCGGACGAGGACGTCCCACAGACACGGGCCTCGGCGATGCTGGCCCAGTCGTTCAGGGTGTTGCCGTTGACGTAGATGCGCACACGGCGCGTGGTGAGCTGAGCGAAGGAGTAGGTCTCCGCCGCCGTCGTCGTGCCGCTGCTCGTGCCGCTGTAGACCGACGTGTAGTTGATCCCATCCGAGGACACGGACACGGAGAAGTTGCTGGTGCGCAGGTTGCCCTGGTGCCACGCGATGGACACGCCCGAGACGCTCTTCGAGGCACCCAGGTCGTAGTCGATCCACTGGCCCTTGCCCAAGCTGCTCCAGCGCGTGTCGAGCCGGTCGTCGAGCGTATTGCCTGCCACGCTGCCGGTGCCGTCATCGCCGGAGGCCTTCACCGACGCCGCAGTGAGTTGCGCGCAGTTCGGCGTGGTCAGCGCGTCCGAAGCGACTCCCATTGTCTCGGAGGGCTCGCTGGAGTTCAGGTCATCGGCGTTACCGCAGCCAATACCAGCGAGGGCGATCAGGGCTTCAACCAGCAGGAGGGTCTTTTTCATGTAGGGCTCTCCAGTGAGCTCGAGACAAAGGGAGTGGAACTGGACCGCTCGGGGCGGCCCAGGGACTGCGGACCGAGGTGTTTTCGAGACGCGGCTCTCCCGTTGCGTCAATCGGGGCCCTGCCCCAATCAACGAGAGGAATTGCACGCGGGTGTGAGGCTTTGACTCCTTGCCAAAGTCACACACAGCATCCACCAACTTTGTTTTCCAATCAACACGACGCGTCGAAGCCAGCGCGGAGAGCGAGGGGACAAGCGTCGGGCGGAAGGCGGAGGCCGGGACGAAATTCGTTGCTCATCACAGACCGATTTGCCTGGCGCGACGTCCACATGGCAGCACGTTCTGCCCAGCGTCACGCAGCCCACGGAGCAACTCGAGCGCGGAGGAGTCCGAGGGAAGCGCATCCTCCTCCGCGAAGCTCCCGAGGCGGCCTGAGCACGGCCCCACCCGGGAACCCACCGGAGTGCACCTGGCACCCCGGCGGGACACCACTGCTCAGGGCGCGAACTGCGCCGAGAACACCGACGCGAAGTTGTAGTCCGGCCTGGTCATGAACGGCGTGTCCAGGCTGGAGCCCGGGGTGTAGTAGGCATACAGCAGGACGAAGTACGTCTTGCCCGCCACCAGGTTCGGCAGACGGAGCTGCGTGTCCGTCGTGGTGTAGTAACCCAGGAGCGTCCTGCTCGTGTTGCCCGCGGACGTCGCGAAGATCTCATACAGACGCGCCTGGTAACGCGTCGGCGAGCCGAGGGCCGGCGGCGCCCAGCTCAGCAGCGGGCTCGTCCCCACACCCGACACGGTGGGGCTTCCGCCCGTGGCCGGAGCACCATTGACGCGCAGGTCGCGGGGCGGGCCCACCATGGGGATGAGCGGCTGCGCCGTCCCCTCCCACACCGGCGTCTGGGAGTAGACCGCCGCCGTGTACCAGGTCGTCCGCGACGTTCCACCATCGGGCAGGCTGACCGAGAAGGGCGCGGCGGAGGTCGCCTGGGCGGTGACGATCTTCGGCCAGAAGCCCGGGTACGGATTGCCGTACTGGAACCTCACGGGGAAGTTGCCCTGGCCGGGATTATCGTTGATGACGTTGGCGAGATCCGGGTAGCCGTCGTACTGACCGTACTCGTAGTAGCCCGGCAGGGTCCCCATGTTCACGGTCTCGTCCGCCATGATGGCACTGGAGTGGGCCTCGAGCGCCAGGGCCTCGAACTCGGCCGCGCGGAAATCAAACTGCTGCATCGTGGTGGGCAGGGGCTGCATCGTCCCCCTCACCAGCAGCGTCCCGGGGCCCGCGTTCCCCGCGTCCATCGGCCCACCATCCACCGTCCCGCCATCCGTCGAGCCCGACAGGTTGTAGACTTGGAGGCCCTTGCGCACCTCGATCATCGTGAGGCCCGTGGGAAGAGCGGTCGAGTCATAGCGGCTCACGTTCTGGGTGAGCTGGAGGAAGTCCCCCTGGGACGGATCGAGCCGGGGCGCGGGATTGATCCCACAGTTCCTCATGGAGGTGACGTAGTCGATGGAGCCCGAGAGGGCCGTCGCGCCATCGGCCGGCGAGGGGAAGAAGGGAGCAGCGCAGCTAGTCGTGAAGTAGCCGATGCCCGCGCCCGACGAGAACATCTGCAGGTCATCCGTGGGCTGCCAGGGAGAGAGCCCGTCGAGCTGGAAGGCAAGCTGGGTCCCCGTCGGCTCCTGATCCACGTAGGGGCGGCCCAGGCTGGCGCCGCTGAGATCCACAAAGCGGCTGGAGGTCCAGATGTAGGTCGAGCCGAAGCGGAGGTAGTAGGGCGTCCGCTCCACGCCGGGAATGACGAAGGTGCCATCAGGCCGGCCAGAGCCCGCCACGTACACGAAGCCCGAGTTATCCGCCGTCGGCACATAGGCGCCGATGGCGCTGAAGCTCAGGTCGGCCGGAGTGACGATGGGCGAGCCATCGGCCTGGATGTTGTGGATGTTGCGGATGCCCGTCACCGTCTGCGCCCCGCAGTTCGCACCCGGAGCCGGGTTCACGGTGAACGAGTAATACTGCGAGGCGCCATCCCAATCCGTGACGACGGCGGTGATGTACAGCACGTCGGTGAAGCACACGGGCGCCACCCACTCGGCCTGGCTCGAGTTGCTGCCCCAGCTGGTGCTCTGGATGTACCCGGCGGACGCGTACCAATAGAAGCTCACGTACATGCCATCGGGGTCATGCGCGGTGAGGCCCAGGGTCACGAGCTCGCCGCCGTTGGCCTGGGAGGCGGTCTGCCAGGTGCTGTCGATCTTGGGCTGCACGTTGGCGCGCGGCATGGTGCCCGCCTGGAGGACGAGCGTGCCCGAGTGCGCCCCGCCCTTGCCATCCGTCACCGACACCTGGAAGGTGCATCGGCCCGAGGACGGAACCCAGTCCAGGGTGAACGAGGGCGTGGCGCTCGTCATGTCGTTGAACCAGCCCATGCAGTCAGAAAACCAGGCATGGGCCAGAGCATCCCCATCCGCGTCCACGACGGTGGCGGACAGCTGCGTCGTCGTGCCGGCCGCCAGGACGGACGGCGCGCCCTGCATGACGCGGACTTCCGGCCAGGAGTTGAAGCCCACCGACACATCCACGCTCCCCGAGGCCCCGTCCTGCTGCACGTACACGTCGAAGTTGACCGAGGCGCTCGTCCCCTTGGAGTCCGTCACCTCCAGGCGGAGGCGATGCGTCCCCTCCGTGGAGGGCGCCGTCCAATAGGTCATCTCATGGTTGGGAGCGCTGAAGGAGCCAGCGGCCGCCGTCCAGGAGTAGCTCAGCGCATCCCCGTTGGCGTCATACGCCAAGGCCATCAGGTAGATGCTCCCCCCGGGGCTCACCGTGTTGGCGGACAGCACGATGGAGGAGATCTGCGGCGCCTCGTTGTGGAAGGGCGGCGGGGTGTTCACCTGCTGCAGCATCAGGAACGCGCTCGCCGTGCTGCCCGCGCTGATGGTCATGGGCGCCGAGGAGCCCTGAAAGATCACCATTCCCGACATGTCGTATGCGTAGGCATCGACAATGCGATCATTACCCGCGGGGATGTTGCTCACGGTGCCCTGCCACGCGGTGCCCACCTGCACGAGGTCGGCCGCCATCGGCAGCGGAAGTCCCGGGCCTCGTACCTCGACGCGCACGCGCCTCACGTCCGCCGCCGAGAGCGCCTGGGGCAGTGTGACGCGAAGCTCCGCGCTCCCATTCTGGGGCGCCGGCTCCTGCTTCCCGCAGCCCGCGGAAACGGAGACCAACAACAGCGCGGCCATCCACGCGGCTGCGATCCTGAACCAATTCAAGGATGTCATGGGGTTCTCTCCCTCGAGTCTCAAACCACGCAAACAGGGTTTGCCTGTATCAGCGGTTTTACAGGGAGAGACAAGAGACAGGCTTGAGAATATGCGCCAACCGTGGTCATCGGTGCGCCAGAGGGCCTGTCCTACCCCCTCCCCGAGCCAGGAGACCCGGGGAGAGCGGGGGGGTTCAACGGCTCATGCCACAGCGCGCAATGGGGCCAGCAGATCCTCGGCGATGTGCAAGCAGTCACCCAGGAAGCGGATGTACGTGTTCATCGCCCGGGCGCCGGCCTCCGCGTAGATGCGCCCCTGCTCGGGCGAACGGGTGATGGCGTCCTGCAGCATCTTCTCGTTGAGCATCGTATGGCCCACGTCCACGACCACATGCTCATTGAGGAAGGAGAGCTTGTCGGCGACCTCCTTGCCCAACACGGTCTCCACCTGCTGCATCAGGCGGGGCCCGAACTGCACCGCCAGGAAGCCGATCTCCCGCTCGATGGCGATCTGCCCCACCGGGTACGGCCCCTCGATGGTCTCGTCATGGAGCTGGCGGTACTCCTTCATGGACTCGGTGGGCGTCTGCGCGAGCAGCTCCTCCAACTCCAGCCGAGGCGAGCGCCGCACATTCCAGTGCTCCACCAGCGCGCGGGCATCGTCGATGGTCATCAAGTGATGGCCCGTCTCACTCTTCGCGTGGGAAATGAGCTGCTCGCCGAGCCTCTCCATTCCCTGCTCGATGCAGCGCCGACCCGTGCGGCGGATCCACCCGTCCACCGGCTCCGTCATGTACGCCGCGCGTGACATCCACTCGATGAGGAAGCGCTCCAGCACCACCGGCTTGATGGAGGAGTCCAATAGCCGACGCAGGGAGGAGTCTGACTCCAGACGGCTGCGAGCCAGCAGGGTGTAAGGCTCGTACAGCTTCTTCAGCAGTTCCATGATGAGACTCCTTCGTGGCTACGACTCGTGATGCGGGTTGGAACGAGAGGCTCCAACGGACTGCTCGCTGACGTGCTCCAGGAACTCGGGGACGTGCGAGGCGGGGATGATCCACAGGCAGGGCTGCGTCGAGGGGTCGTCATGCAGACGGGCCGCCCGCGCGTAGGCCCCTTCGTCCTCGCACAGGAAGATGAAGGAGCTGCGCCCCCGGAGCGCGAACCAGCGACGTGCCTCATCCAACAGCGCCACGTAGGCGCTCCGCTTCCCCTCGGGGGCCAGCGGGAACAGACGCGCGGAGTCGAGCAGCCGGAAGAGATTCGTCCCGGGGTGCCCCAGCTCGAGCACCACCGCGGCCAGGGGAACGCCCTGACGGCGCGCCACGAGGATGCGCCGCTCCCGCTCCAACCCCGCCCCCTGCCAGGCGCGGGAGATCCCCCACAGCTCCAGGCGATCCCGGGTGAAGTCCAGCGCCTCGACGTAGCAGGCCGGGCGCGTGCGAGCGATCTCCCCCGCCAGCAGGTACTTCTCCCCGATGGACGCCGGCCCAATGTCCAGGTCCCCCGCGGGATGCCCGCTCAGCTCGCTGCACTCCACGTCCATCATCCGCAGGGGCATCAGCAGACTCTGCCCACTGCCCTGCATCCGCTGGGCGAACCGCACATGCGTCCGGTAGATCCACGGCACGGTCGACTCGCCGTAGCAGAAGGCCCACCGGAACTCCGGGTCTCCCTGGGCGTGCTCCAGCGTGCGCAGGTAGGTGTCGCGGAGGATCTGCCCCGGCACCGTGGGCGCATTGGCTGGCTTGCCGGGCCGCCGTCCCAACTGGTGCACCAGCCAGGAGTGACGGTAGGCCTTGAGCGTGGAGAACGACGCCTCCACCCCCCTCTCCGATGGCCACACCGTCTGGCAGAGGAGGTGCGGAAGCTGCGCCGAGCGCTTGCCCAGGTCGATGAAGCTCCGGCGAAGCTCGCCGAAGTGCTCGGACGACTTGCTCGCCAGGTTGAAGTAACCCGAGGCCTCGTACAGCTCCCACAACGGCTCGAGCAGCTCCTCACTGGTGCGCGTGGCGGGGCAGAGCGACTGGGAGACGAAGCGCGTCCACAGCACCATGTCCCGCTCCGTCCGCGGACGGACCTCCAGGCCGGCCAGCCTACGCCCATCACTCCGGGCGGCCGACACGTGCCGCACCTCGCCACTCAGGAAGAGGCTGTCGCCACCGGCCAGCTCTACCTCCATCATCAGGAAGAGCCCGGGGAAGACCAGGTCCTCGGGGCTCACGAACAGGCCCAGCCCCGAGAACGAGAGGTCGGCCACCTCGCGCTCGCGCCGTCCAAGCTCCCTCCACAGCGGATGCTCGAAGCGCGCCTGCAGGCCCTCGGGAGCCAGCACACGGCGGTGCCAGCGGTGGCGCACCCGCCACAACCGCTCGGGCAGCTGCGTCACCAGCCGGCCTCCCTCCGCGGCGGGACCCTGCAGGCGCATCCGGTAGGCCGAGTTGTAGCCCACCAGCTCTATCTCATACGGCGGCTCGCCCCACTCCGCCCCCAGCTCGGCGCAACGCCAGTGCAGCAGGCCCCGCTCCGCGTCCAGCCGCTCCAGCATCACCCGCACCGTCCGTCCCGGCCGGCGCAGCACACCCTTGTTGTTCATCGCGGAGATGGCCGTGAGGACGGACTCGATGCGCTCCAGCCCGGAGAGCTCCTCCTGCACGGGCAGCGGAGAGGCCTCGGGCTGGGCGCTGCCGCGAAGAACCGCGTCCTCCAGTACGCCGAGGATCTGCCGCCCCTGCTCCGGGGAGATGCCCACCAGCTGGATTCCCAGTGCGGAGCCCCGCGCCCCCGTGCCGCTCCACCGAGGCTCACCCACCAGCGGGCCAATGGCCGTCCCCCCCGTGTCCAGACACACGCTCAGCGTCCGCTCGTGCGCCAGCGCCCCCACCGCGTTCCCGGCCTCCGCCCACACCGCCGTGGGACTGAGTTGCGTCGCCCGGCCCAGCACCAAACCCTGCTCGGGAAGGACGACCTGGATGCCACCCGGACCATGGAGCGAATACCCCGAGTACGGACCCGTGACCGATCCCGACACCGCCCGCGAATGACCCATCAGCCGTTCCGTGAGTGATTGCATGGACTCTCCCCTGACTCCCAATCCCTTGCATTCAACAGGAAACACGCACGGCAGAGTCTCGTCAAGCACCCATGACGAAAGTCATTGACTCACGTGCCGGACTACACCTGTCGCGGAAAAGCATCACCACCACCGCACTGAATCCCCCGCCCTCCCCTCTCTCGCGGCAAGCACCGTGGGAGCTCGACTCGGGAGCAACCCCGGAATCCCCTCGCCCTCGCGCCACCTTTCGCCAGTGATTTCCACTCGTTGCGCGCGAACCCTGGCCGTCGGCATGAAGGGTTGATGCTCTCGCCGGGCTTCCCAAACTGGCAGAGGCTGGCGTGGAATGCACGTTCAGGAATCGGGTCAACATGGACCCTATGGTCAACATTGACCCAATCCCTTGCACCTTTGAAAGGCTTAGGAAGCTACCAGCTGATCCGAAGCAGGAAACTGCTGGCGTCCTCGTCGATCGGACTGGCCTCGAACTTCAACGCATTCGGATCCATCGCCAGGGCCGCGGAAGTGCTGGCCACCACCATGCCCACGTTCCAACCCAGGCCAATCAGATCCTGCTTGAAGGTGAGCTCGCCGGAGCTGGGACTCAGCCGGCGGTAGGAGCGCTCGCCGAAGGTGACCGCCACGGCGGCCGCATTCGGAACACCCTCCAGGGTACGGTGCAGCCCGGACGCCATCGCCACCATGGCCCGCATCCGGCCCACGGAGCTTCGGACGTAGGCCAGCCCCGCCTCCCGCCCAGTGAGATAGAGGGCCTCGCCGTAGGAGCCGCCCCGAGCCACCGCGTCCTGACCAATGAGGTCGAGCAGTCCCAACATCCAGGCCACCGGGTAGCGGTAGTTCTCCACCAGCCGCGCGCCATCGGCGATCTGCCGCCGGGCCTGCTCGACCGCCAGGTTCGCGCCCCGAGCCACCGCCGTCGCGATCGCCGCCTCCAGGAACATCCCGGGAACCAGGTGCTCCCCCCGGCATCTGGACAGCCGTGCGAGCAGCTGTGGGCGACGCTCCATCATTACCCGCAGTTTGTCACAATTGTTGAAATTCGTTCAAAACGAATCTTCAGCGAGCAGGGGCGAGCGGACCCCAGACGAGACAACCCAGAGTTGATGGGAAGTCCGGGTGATGGCGATGTGCAACCGGCGACGCGCCTCGTCATGGGAGGGATAGAGGCGGGCCGTCGCGTCCGGAATGACAACGTAGTCGAACTCGAGCCCCTTCACATTATCCACGTCCGTCACGTCCACGCCAGGCTCGAAGGAGAAGTCCCCTTCCAACACGAGGCGAGCCCAGGACTGGTCCGCGACGACCCGATGGAAGGCTCGCGCCTGATCTGGGCCGCTGGCGATGACCGCAACGGAGGCGTGGGGCTCGCGCTCCAGCAGGTCGCGCAACGCCTCGCCGATGAACAGATGAGCCTGGGCCTCGTCCGGGAAGTGGTGGAAGCCCACGGGCGCGCCCTCGCGGCCGGCCTGCGGAGCCCCCGTGGTGCTCTGCGTGCCCAACACCTTGCGCGCCAGCTCGGTCACCGGACGGGGACAGCGGTAGGCCACCTGGAGCCGGCAGGTCGCCGCGTCGCGGATGCCGAGCTCCGAGAGCACCGCCTGCCAGCCCGCGAAGCTCGTCGAGGTCTGCTGCATCTCATCACCCGCCAGCGTGCAGCTCCGCGCCTCGCCCAGCAGCTTGCCCACCACGAACAGCTCGAAGAGGGAGAAGTCCTCGGTCTCGTCCAGCACGACATGCACCAGCCGTCCCACGGCGCCCAGGTTGCCTCCCTGCGCGCGGAGGAAGAGCAGCAACGGCAGATCCTCCAGGTCCAGCGTGCCGGCCAGCTCGTCGGGTGTGTCGCTCTCCAGGGACTTGCCGTCGAGCGTCTGGAGCCGATCAGGGTCCACCCCCTCCAGCTCGAGCGCGAGCGGCGTCGCAATCTGCAGCATCGTGTGCCGCACCGTCTCGTCGACGGCCGTGAGCGGCAGGTCGCCCTTCGAGTAGGAGACAACGCCCTCCAGGAAGCGCCGGTCCGTGAAAATCTCCGCGAGCCGCTTGCGCAGGCGCGGCAGCGTGGTGGCGGATGACTTGAGCACCCCCACTCGAGCCGCGAGCGCGCGGCGCAAGGCCGGGTGGCGCTTGAGCTTGGAGACGAGCGGCGGCGGGTCCTCCCACAGCTTGATGGCCTTGGCGCCAAACGCGATGCGCGCGGCCATGGCCGCCCAGGAGTCGAGCGTCTCGACGGACACCTTTCCCAAGCCGAGCGGCGCGAGCAGGCGCCGGGACAGACGGGCCAGCCCCTCCTCGGGGACGATGACCTTCATCCGGGACTCGGGGTAGCGCGCATGGTCGTCGAAGGCGATCTTCGCGAGCCGGTGCAGGGCCACCGTCGTCTTCCCGCTGCCCGCGCTCCCCAGGACGAGCAGCGGCTGGTCCGCGGCCACACTCACGGCCTCGAACTGCTCGGCGTCGAGCAGCGCCGTGACATCCAGCACCCCCTCGCGCCGTGAGGTCCCCTCCCCCACTCCGAGCTGGCCCGGACGCACCGCCGTCCCCGTTCCTCCCGCGAGCTGCGAAGAAGGCCCGGAGCCCGGCATCCGCCAGGAGCCCTCCGGAGTCCGCACGAGCACGAGCGTGCCGGACTGGATGCGGATCAACCGACCGCGCTCGATGACCACCAGCCGTCGCACCTCGACGGTCCCTTCGGACAGCCGCTCACCAAACCACTCCTCGTAGGAGTCCCCTTCCCCGTAGCGGTAGAAGACCCGGGCCACTGGAGCGAAGCGCCAGTCGATGATGCGCACGTCGGCGGAGGCGTCGGCGAAGCTGGTACGGCCCAGCAGGTAGTCCCGGATGCCGGCGGGCCCGTCCACTTGCAGGTGCGCGAAGTACGGAGCGCTGACCTCCGGCAATTGGGCCGTCTCCTGACGCTCGAGCAGGGCTCGCGCCTGATTCATCTGGTGCAGCAGGTGCGGGAGGTCGGCCACGGGTGCCGTCGCTGCCTCATCGCGCAACACCTGGAGCTGGGCCACCAGGCCCTGCGTCGCCTGCGCGCGGTCGCCGCTCCGCTGCCTCGCGGCCTCCACCGAGGCGAGCACGCGGCCAAGAAGCTCTTCCTCTTCCGCGATGATGGCCCGCGCGTGCTCGGGAAGCTCTGCAAGTGTCTGGCTCATGGCTGGTCCGGTTCCATCATCCCATTCGTTTCTGGAACCCCAGGAGGTTTTTCGGAGCACCGCCTGAATACGGACGGAACGTCATCGTCCCCACGGCCCCCCGGATATAGGAGAACGCATGAATCCCCGATGGCTCCGCATGGCGGTGAACGTCGACGAGCAGCTCGGCATCGTCCAGACGCGGTGGCAGGACACCGGATTCCTCTACGGCTCCTTCGGAGGCTTCAGCGGGAGGGCGTCCCCCCGGTCAGCTCCTCCCAGCGTGTGAGGGTCAGCTCGGTGTAGAGCGACCGGTCCAGGCCGTAAGAGCCCAACGCAAAGCCATCGTTCCACTCGATCAGGGCCGTCTGGCCCGTCTCCAGCACACCGAAGTCGACGCCATAGGCCGCGGTCCCCTCACCGGCCTCCTCCAGCGAGCGGACCGCCCGCTCCACCTGCGCCTCGTCCACGGGGATGGCCGGGTCTCCCGCGTAGTGACGGACACCCACGATGCGGCCCCGGATGACGAAGACCCGGTACTCGCTCCTCCACCGCACCACCTCCGAGCACAGGATGGGCGTGCTCAGCGAGGTCCTCTGGAGGTAGAGCAGATCTTCCTGCGTACCGAACACGTGGCCGGTGAAGCGCTTCTTGCGCCCCTGCGGTTTGGCGAACACCGGTGGGCTCGAGCCGTCCTCGATGCAGGCGACCAATCGCCTGACGGTGCTCGTCCAGAGGCGCCGGTGCAGGAACGGCTCGAGGCTCCTGGGATAGTCATTCGTCGGCGGCGGCTCGAGGCCAAGCTGCCCCAGCGCCCCCAGCACGGAGGGCACGTCCCCCGCCACCAGGGTCTCCCGGTCCAACGGGAGCTGGCGCCGTTCGAGCCGCTTGGCGGTGAACAGCTCGGCGGGAATGCCCCGCTCCTGGAGCCCGCCGAGCACGTCCCTCATCTCGGGCTCCATCCGCCCACCGCCCAGCTCCTGGATGAACGCGCGACGAATCATCGGGCTCAGCGGATGAGGCCCCCGAGCAGCCCGCCCAGGCCGCCACCGCCCTGGGCTCCTCCACCCCCCGGCGTGTCGCCACCACCGCCCAGGTTGGTGAGCATCGGCATCACCGCGAGGATGCCACTCACCAGCTTCGGATCGAGCCGGGACTTGAGAAAGTTGAGCAGCAGCGGCGCCACCAGCGAGGCCTTGCCCGCGTCGAGGTTGAAGCGCTGCAGCAGCGCCACGAGCCCCGCCACCTCGCCCGCCTGACCCATGGCGCCACCGAGCGCCCCCATCAGCCCACCGCCACCCGAGGACTGGCCCTGGCCACCGAGAAGCCCGCCCAGACCGCCCAGTGCCCCCATCAGCCCGCCACCGGACTCCGGCTGCGCGGCCTGCTGGGTCTGCGCCTCCGCCTGCTGCTGCCACCCCTGCATCTCGGGAATGGCCTGGCCCAGCTGGTCCGCCGCCTCCGGCCCCATCTTCTCCTTCACGGTTCCCCGCACCAGCCCGAGCAACGAGCCCGCGAGGCCCTGCGCCTGCTGGGAGTCCACGCCAAGCTGCTGCGAGAGCTGTCCGATGAAGTCCATGCCGTGCTCCTCCGTCTCGTCGAGAACGGCGGTTCTATCGGAGCACCCGCCCTACCCCCCAAAGGAAAATCAGGGCCAGCCATAGGGCCGCCGCGGCCACTCCCCGGGCTGACAGTCCATTTGCAGCGCATAGGCCACGCTCGGACTGCAGAGTTGGAGGATCTCCATGGTGTCGAGGAAGGTGTCGTGGTCCGCCTGCCGGAAGCAGTTCACCGGCTCGATGGACGTGGCACAGCGGCAGAGCTCGATGGCGTTCTCGGTGCTCAAGAACGTCGCCGGAGCCTGGCTGGCGCTGTAGCACTCGGCGGGACCCACCGACCACGAGCCCCGGCACAGCCGCAGCGCCTGCTCCTCGGTGAGCGACACCTCGCGCTCCGCCCGCTGGAAGCAGGCCAACGCTCCCTCACCCACCCCCTGGGCCCTCGCGCTCCCTACCCCCAGGAGCGGACCCGCCACCGCCAGCCCCACCCCGAAGAGCCTCATGAACCCGGAGCCACCGCCGTGCGTCCCTCGCATCGTCGTGCACCTCACACCTGTACCCGGGAACATGGAAGCCCCCCGGAAAGGTGACAAGCGAATGGAGCCGGGCGGACCCCCGCTCTCGTGCCCACCAGGGAAGCGAGCCACCGTGTATCCTCGCCTGCCATGAAAGTGCGGTACTGCTCACTCCTCGCCCTCGCGCTCCTCGCCCTGGTCTCCGGTTGCAGGCGGCCCTCTGGGTCCGAGGGCGCCGACGGGGGCACCCAGGACACCTCAGCGCCGGGCCTCCAGGGCACCGTGACGGTGAAGGGCTCGGACACCATGGTCCTCCTCGGCCAGCGCTGGGCCGAGCGGTTCATGAAGACGCACCCGGAGGTGAAGATTCAGGTGACGGGCGGCGGCTCGGGCACGGGCCTCGCGGCGCTCATCAACGGCACCACCGACATCGCCATGTCCAGCCGCCCCATCAAGGATGCCGAGCGGCAGAAGGTCCAGCAGCACCACCCCTCCGGCCCGGTGGAGCTCGCCGTGGCCCTGGATGGCATCACCTTCTATGTCCATGAGAGCAACCCGGTGGAGACGCTCACCATCGAACAGCTCAAGGCCATCTACCTGGGCGACCTCACCCGCTGGAAGGACGTGGGCGGCAACGACGCGCCCATCGTCGTCTATTCGCGGGAGAACTCCTCGGGCACTTATGTCTTCGTGAAGGACGAGGTGCTCGGAGGGGAGGACTTCACCCCGCGGGCCCTGACGCTGCCCGGCACCGCGGCGGTAGTGAACGCGGTGGCCCAGGAGCGCAACGGCATCGGCTACGGCGGCTTCGCCTACGCCCGGGGAGTCAAGGAATTGAAGGTGAAGAAGGACGCCCAGAGCGAGGCCGTCGCACCCTCCGCGCAGAACATCCAGAACGGCACCTATCCGCTCTCACGCCGACTCTTCTTCTATCTGCCCAGGGAGGCCTCCGGTACCACCCAGGCCTTCCTCGACTACATCCTGACCCCCGAGGGCCAGGAGGTCGCCACCACCGTCGGCTACTTCCCGGTGAAGTAGCCCTCCGCGCCGCTGGTACGGGCGGCCCGGGATTGCGTAGGCTGGGCCCATGATTCAGGGCTCGGGCCGCTGCCACTACCACCCGGAACGCACCGGGCTCGGCATCTGCGTGGAGTGCCGCCGCGTCATCTGCCGCGAATGCACCACGCAGTTCGAGGGCATCAACCGGTGCGCCAGCTGCCTCGAGAAGCGCCTGAAGGCGCTGGACGGGCCCGCCGAGCGCCGGGATTGGACCGTGGGCCACGTGCTGCTGGCCCTCCTTGGGGCCGCCGTCGTCTATGGCGGCGTCCTGCTCCTCGCGAACATGGCATCGGGGCTCTGACATGGCCGTCTCCGCGCTCGAACTGCGCCCCCGTGGGGCGGTGGCCATCCTGGATGCGAGCCTGCGCGTGTGCGTGCGCAGCTCCGGCGTGTGGGCCCTCACCCTGCCCGGCGGGGCGCTCGTCACCGCGGCCTTGATACACCTGACGGACGCGATCACCCACCGCCGCTCCCTGGCCCTGCCCGCCCTGTGGTTCACCCTGGCCTGGCTCGCTCGAGGCCTCTTTCAGGGTGCCGCCTGCCACCACGTGCAGGAGCTGGTGCTCGGGCAGGGCGCTGGAGAGCCCACGGCCTGGGCCTCGATGCGCGCCGCGCTGGCCCGCGCCCCCAGCCTCCTGAGCACGGTGGCGTACCTCTTCACCTTCAACCTGCTGACGCTCAGCCTCTCGCTGGGCTTCGCCTTCTTCTTCCTGTCCGCGCACCTGGTGGGCTACGCCGTCACCTTGCAGGGCCGTGGCAGCCCCCTGGGCCTGTACGGGCTGTGCACGCGGATGCTCGGCCCCGCGCGAGGCAGCGCCACCGGCGTGCGCATCCTGCTGCTGGTGCAGTTCCTGGCCTTCTTCAACCTCCACATCGCGGCCAATGCCCTGCTGTACATCGGCCGTAAGCTGATCGGCATCGACCTCACCTTCGCCGAGCGCTTCGCCTCCCTGGACAACGCCGCCTGGGTCGTCTTCCTCGCGGCCGTCACCTTCACCCTCTTCGAGCCCCTGCGCGCCGCCATTGCCACGCTGCTGCTGGTGGACGGGCGGGTGCGCCAGGAGGGCCTGGATTTGATGGCCGCGGTGCAGCAGCTCCCCTCTCGGACTCCGGGCTCACGCCTCTCGGCACCGGGCGCGGCGCTCGTCCTTCTCGCCCTGGTGGGAACCTGCTTCCTGGCCACGCCCGCCCAGGCCCAGCCGTCAGCGAATCCCCCGTCCCGCGCGGACACGGAGCAGAGCTTCCAGGAGCTGGCCGGGTACTGCGACCTGGATACACACGCCACGCAGGGCTGGCAGCAGGCGCTCGAGGCGCTGAGCCCGGCCGAGACCGTCAAGTTCCAGCGGCTCGTGCGCGATGTGGAGAAGGACGTCCTGGAGAACGAGGACTGCGGTGCCCTGGACCGGCTCGAGCAGGGCATCACCCTGGCCACCCAGACGGCGGAGTTGGAGAAGCAGCAGGCGGACGCGCGGGCGGCCCAGGCACGAGCCCAGGACATCCTCGCGCGGCCCGAGTTCCAGGTGCCCGAGCCCGAGGCGCCCAAGGAGGAGAATGCGCCCGAGGATCAGTCCCCCGGCCTCTGGCAGCAGTTCCTCGATTGGTTGGGGAAGTGGCTCGAGGAGCTCTTCCGCCGCTCGGAGCAAGAGCCCTCCTCCCGGCCCTCCAACTTCACGGGCGCCAGCGGCCAGGGGGTGGCCAACGTGCTCGTGGTGGTCCTCATCGCCGGGGTGTTGGTGGTGCTCGTGCTGGTGCTGCTGCGCGCGCTCGGCAAGGTGAAGGACGGCGAGGACTCGCGGCTGGAGGTGAGCACGCAGGACGCGTCCACCCTGGCGGCGGATCCAATGAACGCCCTCTCCCGCCCTCCCGAGGGCTGGGCCCACCTCGCCGACGAGCTGGCCGCCCGGGGCGAGTACCGCGAAGCGGTGCGCAACCTGTACCTCGCGCTGCTCTCTCGCCTGCACCGCGAGGGCGTCATCCACTACGACACCACGTTGAGCAACTGGGACTACCTGCGCCAATTCCGCAGCCGCCGCGAGTGGTTGCCCTCCTTCCGCGAGCTGACGCTGCGCTTCGACTTCGCCTGGTACGGCAACCTGCCGGTGGGTGCCGACGGCTACCGGGCCTTCCGCAGGCTGTGCGCCCCCATGCTGACCGCCACCCCCGCTCACTCGGAGGCCGCCAGTGCGTGATCGTTTCCCGCTGCTCGTGGTGGGCGGACTGCTCGTCACCGCCGTGCTCGGCACGTGGCTGGTGCGTGGCGCGGCCCGGGGTGGCTTCGCCGACACGCTCTCCACCTGGCGCGCCCAACCGGATGGGGCCCGCGGTCTCTTCCTGCTCCTCGAGGAGAGTGGCTTGCCCGTCGTCCGGCGGACCGCGGACTTCCAAATCCTCCAGAAAGGCACCGGCGCTCCGGTGCTGCTCGCGGTGGAGGTGGAGGACGCCCGCGAGGATGACCCCGACCAGACAGCACTCGCCACCGGGCGCGAGGAGGGGCTGGAGGACGAGGATGTGCCCCGCCACGGCTTCAACCGGCTGCACGTCCCCGAGCTGCGCGAAAAGGAGACGGAGAAGCTGCTGGAGCATGTGAAGGCCGGCAACACGCTCGTCTATGTGCCGTGGGGCTCCAGGGAGAACCCGCTGCTGGACGCGCTCGGCGTGAAGCTCTTCAAGGCGGACACGTCGCTGCCCATGCGCACGCTCGTCCCGCCGCTCTCCTCCCCGTACACCCTGGGCGTGGCGCGCGTGGAGGCGAAGGTGCAGGCCTACCTGAAGCTGCCCGCGGAAGGTGCGGTTCCGGTGCTGGAGGACGAGGCGCTGCACATGACGGCAGCGGCGGTGGTGCCCTATGGCGCGGGCAAGGTGCTGGTGGTGGGCGCGCCGGAGCTGGCGATGAACGAGGCGCTCGCGCGCGCGGACAACGCGCAGTTCTGGCTGAGCGCCCTGAGCGCCCTGGGCCCGGGCCCCTACGAGTTCGACGAACATCACCACGGCTTCACCAATGAGCGCTCGGTGGTGGACTTCGCCCGCCGCTACGGCCTGCACTTCGCGGTGGCGCAGCTGCTGCTGGGGTTGTGCCTGTGGGCCGTGGCCCTGAAGCGCTTCGGCCGGCCGCGCGCGCCGCCCGAGTCCATGCGCGTAGGCGCCACGGACGCCCTCTTCGCCATGAGCCGCCTGTACCGCGAGGGCCGCCACCACGGCTTCGCCGCCAGCCTCATCACCCGAGGCCTCACCCAGGAGCTGGCCCTGCACGCCGGCCTGCCCGCCCACGCCCCCGCGAAGTCCGTCGCCGAGGGCCTGGCCGCACGCGGGCGGCAGGACCTGGCCAATGGCCTGAAAGCCGTGGTCCGCAACGCCGAGACGGTGTCCGGTGAGAACGAGCTGAAACAACTGGCCACCCGCGCCGCGGTGTTGCGCCAGCGCATCCATCCTTCCGGGCGGGCTCCACGCGCGCTCGCTGCTTCCACACCCGAGGAGTCATGACTTCCACCTTCGCCCCCAACCCCGCCGCCGGAAACGCCGTGGCCGCCGCCCATGCCATCCGCGAGGGTGTGCTCTCCGAGGTGCGCAAGGCCGTCGTCGGCCAGGACGAGCCGCTCGAGCTGATGCTCGTGGGCCTCATCGCCGGTGGCCACGTGCTGCTGGAGGGCGTGCCCGGCGTGGCCAAGACGCTGATGGCCAAGGCGCTCGCCCGCGGCGTCAGCGCGGACTTCAAGCGGATTCAGTTCACCCCGGACCTGATGCCCGCCGACATCCTGGGCACCAGCATCTTCGACCTGAAGAGCCAGTCCTTCGTGCTGGTGCGCGGCCCCATCTTCACGGACCTGCTGCTGGCGGATGAGATCAACCGCGCTCCCGCCAAGACGCAGTCCGCGCTGCTGGAGGCCATGCAGGAGCGCGGCGTGTCGCTGGAGGGCCGGAACATGCCCCTCTCGCCCCTCTTCACGGTGTTCGCCACGCAGAACCCGGTGGAGTCCGAGGGCACCTACCCGCTGCCCGAGGCGCAGCTCGACCGCTTCCTCCTGAAGATCGACGTGGGCTACCCCGCCCCCGAGGAGGAGGATGCCATCCTCGAGTCGGTGCACCGGGGCTTCGATTCGGGAGACCTGGCGCGCGCGGGCGTGGGGCCTGCGGTGACGAAGGAGGGGCTGCTGGCAGCGCGGACGGCGCTCAACGAGGTGACGGTGGAGCCACCGGTGCTCTCGTACGTGCGCAAGCTGGTGGCGGCCACGCGGACCTCTAGCCGCATCCGCCTGGGCGCGGGGCCTCGTGCGGGCGTGCACCTGTTGCTGGCCTCGAAGACGCTGGCGGCGCTGCGCGGCCGGGGCTTCGTCACGCCGGATGACGTGCGCTTCCTGGCCGGGCCCGTGCTGAAGCACCGCCTGCTGCTGTCGCCGGACGCGGAGCTGGACGGGGCCACGCCCTCGGACGTGCTGCGCGAGGTGGTGCAGTCCGTCGAGGTCCCCCGGTGATTCCCACCGGGCGCCTGTGGGTGCTGCTGTGCCTGCTGGCCGTGCCGATGATGGCGGCGGGATTCTTCCCGGGCCTCGGCGGCGCGGTGCTGGTGCTGGATGTGGCCGCCCTGGCCCTGGCGGGGTTGGACTACCTGATGGCCCGCCGGGTGCGCCTGGAGGTGAGCCGGAAGCTGCCGGCCCGCCTGTCCGTGGGCGCGCCCAACAAGGTGGAGCTGCTGCTGGTGCACCGGGGTGGCCAGGCGGTGGACGTGCGCGTGCGAGACGACGTGCCCGAGTCCTTCACCGCCACGCCCGAGGAGGCCCCGCTGCACCTGTCCCCAGACAGCCAGACGCGCTGGGTGTACCGGGTGTCGCCCTCCAAGCGCGGCAAGTTCGCCTTCGGGGACGTGCACGTGCGGGTGCGTGGACCGCTGGGGCTCGTCTTCCACGAGCGGCACTTCCCCGCGGCGCAGAACGTGTCGGTGTTCCCGGACCTGCGAGGCGCCAGCCGCCTGCTGTTGTCCGGCGCGGCGTTGGACCTGGTGAACCTGGGTCTGCGGCAGCTTCGCCGGGACGGCCGGGGCAGCGAGTTCGCACGGCTTCGGGACTATGCGCAGGGTGACTCGGTGCGCGAGGTGGACTGGAAGGCCACCGCTCGGCGGACCAGGCCGGTGACCCGAGTCATGGAGTCCGAGCGCTCGCAGTCCATCCTCATCTGCGTGGACGCCGGCCGCTCCATGGCGGCGCAGGTGGATGGGCTCACCAAGCTGGACCATGCCGTCAACGCGGCGCTCTTCCTGGCCTTCGTGGCGGTGCGCAACGGGGACCGCGTGGGGCTGGCCGTGTTCGCGGACGGGGTGAAGGCGTACCTGCCTCCGGCAGCGGGACGGCTGCAGTACCGGAAGATCCTGGACACGCTCTACTCCACCACGCCGAGCCTCACGTACGTGGACTACCTGGCGCTCTTCAAGGAGCTGAACGTGCGCCTCACCCGGCGCAGCCTGCTGTGCGTGTTCACGGACTTCCTCGACGAGGAGCAGGCCTCCACCATGGTAGCGCCCCTGCACCGGCTGGCGCGGCGGCACGTGCCCCTGTGCCTGTCCGTGCGAGACACCGCGCTGGCGGCCCTGCTGCGCACCGAGCCCGCCGGGCCCGAGCAGGCCTTCCAGCAGGCCGTGGCCAGCGAGCTGCTCACGGACCGCGAGTCCCTCAAGGCCAAGGTGAGCGCTGGCGGCGTGCAGATGCTCGACGTGCAGCCGGATGAGCTCAGCCTCGCCGCCGTCAACCGCTACCTCGACATCAAGGCGCGCGGCGTGCTGTAGGCCCGGGTTGTCAGGTTGACTCGACGGGAGCTCATTGCCCGGGTCCTGAAGCGCCGCTCTGGCCGGCCGGCGGACGCTGCGAGCCCTGGGCCCCCTCCGGCCCTGCCCGCTCCCCCTCGAAGCGGTCGAAGAGCTTCGCCAGGACGAACTCGTAGAGCCGCAGCCGCCCGGTGACAATCTCGCCTCGCACCTTGTAGCCCGGGCGGACCTCGAAGGGGTGTGGAGGGGGCAGGTCCACGACGGCGAAGAACTCATTCGCATCGTTCGGTGGGGACACGTAGCGGACGCGCCCCTTGAGCACCCCGTACCGATGGAAATGAAACGCGTCCACCTTGAGGTGCGCCGGCTGGCCTGACAGCACCCGCTTCACCTCGTCCTGCGTCAGCTTGAACTTCGCATACAGCGCGCTCCCCTCCTCCAGCACGGGAGCCACCTCGACCAGGATTTCTCCCGCGAGGATCCGATCGCTGCTCGCCTTCGTATTGTAGACGTAGCGGATGGTGCCGCGGATGTCCGCCCGCACCTCCCGCCTGGCCGCGAGCAGGCCGCGCAGCTCCTTCTCCTCGCGCTGCTTCTCCAGCTCCCTCCGCAGCTTGTTGGCGCGCTCGAGCAGCGAGAGCCGCGCCGCCTCCGCTCCGAGGAGCTCCAGCTCGATGCGTGTGAGCTCACCGCGGTAGGTGTCCCCCAGCTTCAGCCCCGCTGCCTCTTGCTCCCGTCGAAGCCTCTGCAGCTCGGCGGCGGCGCTCCTCGCCTCCAGGACGCCGCGGTAGTCCGCCTCGTGCTCCTCCTTCGAGAGCAGCCCTCGCTCCTGCAGCCCGCGGCTGCGCTCCGCCTTCACCTCCGCCAGCTCCAGCTTCTCCCGGGCGAGCTCCAGCTGGCGGGAGAACGAGCCGAGGCTCTCGCGGGCCTGGGCGTCCTCCACCCCGTGTTTCTGCCGCAGGATGGCGAGCAGGCGGCGGTGGCGCACGGCCCGCTCGCCCGCATTGTCCATCTGCTCCACCACCGTCCGCAGCTCCTCCTCCAGGGCCCGGTAGTCCGCCTCCGCCTTTCGCGCGGCGGCGTCGACCTCTTCGTTGTCCAGGAGCAGCAGGGGCTGGCCCTCCTGCACCGCGTCCCCCTCGCGGACGTACTGGGTCACCACCCGCACCTCGTACGGCGCCTTGTGGACGGAGCGGGGCCGGTAGGAGAGCACCTCCCCCTCGCGGACGCGCACGACGGCATTCACCTGCACCGTCGCGAAGAGCACCACCCCGATGGCGAAGCCCCCCACGAGCAGGGCGAATATTCTCCTTATATGGCCGAGGCCGCCCATGCCACCTCCCGGGCCGGCGTGCCGTCCGCCGCCCCCTCCCCACCCGCCTCCTGGATGCGCCCGCCGCTCAGCAGGACCTTGCGGCTCAAGTGCAGCCCCTCCACGGACTCGTGCGAGATGAAGAGCATTGCCCGATCGCCAATCTCCCCCAGCAGCCTGGCGATGGCGGCCTTCGACTCCTGGTCGATTCCCCGGAAGATCTCGTCGAAGATGAGCACGTCCGCCTCCGAGAGCAGGGCGCGCAACACCAGCACCTTGCGCCGCTGGCCGGTGGACAGGTTTCGCCCCCCTTCATCGATGAGCCGCTCCAGGTGGTCCGGGTGCTGGACGATGCAGTCATAGAAGCCGATTCGCTTCGCCAGCTCCACGATGCGCCGCGTGCTGTGGTTCCGGCCGAAGGTGATGTTGAAGCGCAGCGTCTCGTTGAAGAGGGTGTCCTCCGCCGAGACCAGCAACACCCGCCGCCGCAGCGCCCGCTCGCCGAGGAGCTCTCGCGCGACGTCGTTGACCAACACCGTCCCACCGGAGGGCTGCTGGAGCCCGGCCAGCACTCGCACCAGGGTGGACTTCCCGCTCCCGTTGGCCCCCATCAGGAGCACCTTCTCCCCCTTGCGCAGCGTCAGGTCCACTCCCTCCAGGACAGCCAGGCCCGAGGGGTAGCGGTAGGTGAGCCCCCGCGCCTCCAGCACCTCCACCCGCACGTCCTCCTCCGGCGCGCGCGGGGCGCGGCTGGCTACGCACTCGCCGAAGTCGAAGTAGCGCCTGAGAATCACGAGGTTCTCCTGCAGCGAGAGGTTCTCCTCGAGCAGCGTGGTGAAGGAGGAGAAGATCTTCGACGACAGGGCGATGAAGGTGAGGAGCTGTCCGAGCGTGACCGTCTGCTGGGCAATCAGCCCCCGGGCGCACAGCAGGATGAGCAGCATCGAGGCGGTCGTGGTGACGAAGGAGACGGCCGCGGTGCTGGAGAGGTCGAGCAGCTTCCCCTTGCGCTGCGTCTCCAGGTAGCGCCCCGCCTGAGTCCCCAGCTGCGCGCTGAAGTGCGCCTCCAGGTTGAAGGCCCGGATGGGCTGCACCCCCTCCAGCCCTTCCACCATGCAGGAGAGCAGGTCGGCCTTGTTCCGGAAGCGCTCGCTCTCCAGCCGCCGCAGCACCGGCGTCACCCCCACGAGGAGAGCACCCAACAGCAGCAGGGTCAGCAGCACGAGCGCGGCGGCCTGCCAGTTGAGCACGAACAGCACGACGAGCGCGTTGAGCGAGACACAGGCGTTGACGACGATTCGTGAGAAGTAGCTGGTGAAGAAGCTCTTGAGCTTGAGGCTGTCGCTGATGCGCTCGAGCAGGTCCCCCCGCGTGAAGGAGCGCAGGTACTGGATGCTCCCCGTCAGCATCCGATCCCCGAAGCGCAGCAGGAAGTAGCGGTCCAGCGCCAATCCCAGGTGCACCGACACGTACCGGGTGTACACCCACATGAGAAGGTCGAAGAGCTTGAAGAGTCCCAGGCCCAGGATGAAGGTGGCCAGCACTCCGAAGTCGAACTGAGGGATGACCTCGTCAACGAGCAACTGGTTGACGAAGACGGCGGTGTGCGTCGTCGCGGACGAGAGCACGGCGGCCACGAGGAAGAGGTACCAGATACCGCGCATCGCACCGGCTTCCTTCAACAGCCGCCGGAGCGGATGGGCCGGCGGCTCGTCAGGCACCTGCCGCTCCGCCCTCGAGGCCGGCGGCCGCACCACGAGCACCACGGGCGCCGCCAGCATCCGCTTCTCCTCACTGCCCGCCACCGCGCGGAAGCGCTGGGGAACGGACGAGAGCTGCTGGTGGTGAACCAGGTCGGCGAGGAAGGCCCGCTCGGCCGCCTCGTCCTTCAACCCGAAGTTCTGCTTCACGTAGCTGAAGTAGAGCAGCTTGTTGTACAGCGCCGCCACTTCGGCCTCGCTGGGAGGAGTGTCCAGCTGGAGCCCGTACTTCTCCAGCTCCTCCATCACCTGGCCCCGGATGCGGCCGTGCCACAGCTCCTCCGTCAAGGGCACCTGGACGGTGTGCGCGCGCCGGACGAAGTCAGCCACCGTCCAGCGCTCCACCTGCCCGTGTGTGGGGTTGAGGATGCGCAGCCGCCCCCGCTCCACCCCGTCGACCACCACGTAGTGCAGCCGTCCGGTGGCCTGCACGCGTACCGTGGCCAGACACGGGGCGAGCTCGCCCAGCTTCTTCTCCAGCCCTGCGGCATCGCTGACATCCAGCGGCTGCGTGCGCACCCCGAAGCCGTGCTCCCGGAGAAACGCCTTGAGGCTGTCGAGGCGCAGCCCCTCGACGTCCAGAGGGAGGGCGGCGGCAATGGTCTCGCGGCTCATGGGTACCCCGAGCCGCTCGCAGAGCGTCTTCACCGCGCTGATTCCGCAGTCATTGCTCCTCAGCTGCGGGTCCACCTTCAGGCGGGCCCGGCGCAACCATCCCCCGAGGCTCATGGGCTGACACGCTCCCCGGCCCGGGCGGGCCGCGCGCCGCGCCGCTGGGCCGCACGCCAGGCCTCCAGCATCTCCACGGCGCCAGGGAAGCGCTCCTCCGGGGCCTTGGCGAGGGCGCGCCCGATGACGTCGGCGAGGGACTCCGGGATGCGCTCGCCCTCGGGAGTCCGCACCACGCGGGGGGCGGGCTGGCCGCAGATGGCCTGCGCCAGAGTCCTCCACAGCACCCCCTTGGAGAAGGGCTCGTGGCCCGTGAGGATTTCGTGGAGCAACACTCCCAGCTGGAACACCTCCGAGCGCATGTCACCCGGGCGGCTGCTGATGCGGAGCGAGCCGGGCTCGATGCGCTCGGGGGGCATGAAGGTGGGAAGGCCGCCGTGGGGGACGGAGGCCTCCTCCGAGGCGTCGCCGCTGCGCCGCGAGAGGCCGAAGTCGATGAGCTTCACCCGGTGCTCGTCCGTCAGCATGAAGTTGCGGGAGTGGACATCGCCGTGCAGCAGGCCGTGGCGGTGCAAGTGGGCGAGCGCGGCGAGCGCCTCGGCGCCGATGCGCACTCGCTCCGGCAGGGGCAGGAAGGCCTCCGCCATGGAGTGACGTATCGGAGTGCTGCCAGCGTACTCCAGCGCGGCGTAACAGGGCTCCCCGGGGTGGAAGGCCAGCAGGCGGCAGACGTTCTCATGCGGGGCCAGCCCGGCCATGAGGGAGAACTCCCGCTCGAAGAGCTTGCGCTCATCGCTCGCCCTGGGCCCCCGCAGGATGAAGACCTTGAGCACCACGAGCATCCCGGTGCCCACCTGCCGCGCGAGATGGAGCGCCACGTCTGGCTTCTCCACGATCAGCTCTCCGACGCGGTACTCACCGAGCACCTGCCCGGGGGTGAGCGCCCAGGTGGACTCCTCCCGGTGGTCCGCCCCCGCGGAGCGCAGCAGGCCGGCGCGCCGCATGCGCTGGAAGAAGGTCCGCACCGTGGCGGCGATGGCCTCCGGCGGACACCCTGCCTGGCGCGCCAGCTCCTCCAGCGCCTCCGCCTCCGCCCGCGGCTTCCTGAACAGCTCCAGGTAGCTCTTGATGACCGGGTTGACCAGATAGCAGTGCTGGTGATCGCGCGTGTCCACCACCATGAAGCGCTCGCCGCTCCTTGCACGGGTGCTCGCTTCCGAGCCACCGAGGAGACTCGAGCCCTCGCCCTCACTCCAGGGGTGGAGCTCGAAGTACTCCGGAAACACATAGAGACGTTGCTGAGTCATGATCGAGACAGGGGCGTGGTGCGCCAGGGCTAAATCCTGTTCTTCAACCCGCTCTACCTGTGAGACCTACAGGTGTGGCTCTTGCTCTTACTCTTGCTCTTACTCTTGCTTTTGCTCTTGCACTTACTCTTGCTCTTGCTGTGCGACTTCCCCCAGCCGGCCTTGAACTCGAGGACGCGATCCATCTGCTCTTCAGTCAACTCATCGAGAACGCTCGAAAGGTTCAGCATCGAAGTCTCTCCAATGAAAAGATTGCTGGTGAATGTTGCTGCTGATGATGCCGTAGCGCACCCCGCCCCCGATGCGACCCACTCGGAATCGCATCGCACCATAACGCTAGCCAGTGGCCCTCTCGCGGCAGAGCTGTCCCCGGGGCGGGCCTTGACGGCGTATAGCCTACAGACGCTGCGCCTCCAGAGCAGCATGCCCAGACCATTCACATCCGTGCGCACGCCGGCCCCTCAGACAATCCCTCACAATCGTTGGCGCGTTACCACTGTTCTGAAAACCAGCGCTGGCTGGCCAGTGCTCAGTTGGGGGCCTCGCCGCCGAAACCGCAGGCCAGGGCCCCATTCGCGCACTTCAACAGACCGGTCAGATCATGCCGCTTCAGGAACCGCTCGGCTGCCTGGAGATAGAAAGGGAGGGCCCGCTGCGGCTGCTGGCCAATCTGGAAGTGCGTGGCGAGTTCCAGCGGATCCGGATCTCCCATGCGCTCCAGCCACTCGCCCGCCAGCCGATGACCCGTGGGCCGGAGCGTGTCCGGCACGAGGCCGTAGGCGGCATCTCTCACCAGTGCGTGTCGGAAGCGATACTCGCCCGCCCCGGCGAAGCGTCCACCCTCCTGCGGCTCGATGAGCTCCTGCTCCACGAGCTGCCGCAGGTGGCGCTCCAGCACCTCGCCCACCAGGGGCTCCAGCAGGGACGCCACGCCTCCCCGCCAGAAGGTGCGGCCGAAGACGCTGGCCGCGAGCAGCACCTGCCGGGCGCCCGGCTCCATCCGCATCAGGCGCACCTGGAGCACCGCCAGCACCGTATCTGGCGCCTTCTCCCCTCGCGCCTCGGTCGCCATGCGGATGAGCTCTTCCAGGAAGAGCGCGTTGCCATCCGACAGCTCCACCACCTTGCGCACCACTTCCTCGGGTACCTCGGGTCCCAGTACCTCCCGCACCAGCTTCGCACCCGCCCTACGGCTCAGCCCGTTGAGCGGCAGTTCCTGCAGACGGCGAGACCACAGCCCGGGGAAGAGCTCCTTCACCTCCGGCCGCGCCAACGCCAGCACCATGAAGGGCTGCTCGGCCAACGCCCGCAGCGCCTCGTCCACCAGCTTCACGGTGAGCGCGTCACTCCAGTGCAGGTCCTCCAGCACCAGCAGCACCGGCTGGCGGGAGCACTCGGCTTCCAGGAAGGCCAGCAGGGCCCGGCCTACCTGCGTGCTCATCAACAGCGGATCGCTCCGCGCCGCCTGCAGTTGGAGTCGGCCCTCATCGGGGAAGGGCACGGCGCACAGCTCACCCAGGAGCTCCGCGACCTCCCTCGCCACCACCTTTGGCAGATGCAGGGCCACACGCTGGTACAGCCGCACCCGGCGCGTCTCCAGGCTCTCGCCCTCGACGATTCCGCAGAGCTGTCTCAGCGCCTGGCCCAGCAAGCCGTACGAGGCTCCCGCGCTCATCGGGTCTCCGCGCCCATGCAGCACCAGCGGCTTCTGCTCGCGCTGCTCCAGCCGTCGGAGGAACTCGTGGCGCAGCCGCGACTTGCCGGCTCCGGCCGGAGCCGTCACCAGCAGGGCCCTCGCCGCGGGCTCCTCGATGGTGGCGTTGAGCGAGAAATCCAGCAGGGCCAGCTCCTGCTCCCGGCCCACGCACGGCGTGGGCTTGCCCAGCAGCGGACGCGAGGCATCGGCCCCCTGCTGCTCGCCTTGCAGCAGGAAGGCGCCCGAGTCGAGACGTGACAACTGGAAGCCTGGCCCGAGCAGGCCCGCGGTCACCTCGTCGAGCACCACGGAGGAGGACGCGGGCATGCGCTCCAACTGGCGCAGCAGCCGCCCCGCCCTGTCCATGGCCTCGCCCACCGGCAGCCGCTCGTTGAACACGCCCAGGCCCGTGGTCAGCACCACCGAGGCCTCCGGCCAGCGCTCCTTGAAGGTGAGGGCACAGCGCGCCGCCAGCGCCGCCTGGTCCGTCGCGGTGCCGCGCTCGGGCACCAGCGTGGCCACCAGCGAGCCGTCCGCCAGCAGCTCCACCCGGGCCCCGTATGCCGAGAGCGTCGTGCGCAACGAGTCGCGCAGGGCGACGCCAGAGTCCCAATCCGGCGTCTCCTCATTCAGGGCCACGGAGCCAAAGGACGCCAGCAGGACGCTGACGAGCTTCTGCTCGGCGCCCGCCATGGAGTGGAGGCGCAGCTCCGTCTCGATTCTCGGCACCAGCAGCTCGGGCACCGACTCCAGCGCCCCGATGGCCTTCAACAGGTTGTCGGCATCGGGCAGCCGCCACTTCGGGTCCTTGGCCAGCATCCGGTCCACCAGCACCTGCAGTCCCGAGGGCAGGCCGGGGCGTAGCGTGTGTAGCGGAGCCGGCTCGGCGAAGAGAATCTTGGCCAGTGCGGCGGCGAAGTGCGGAGCCTCGAAGGGCGGCTTGCCCGTGAGGCACTCGTACAGCACACAACCCAGCGAGAAGATGTCCGCGGCAGGGGGAATCTCCGGCTGGCTCGAGGCCTGCTCCGGTGCCATGTAGCCCGGGGTGCCCACCACCGTGCCAATGCCCGTCACGCCCAGCAACGAGGGGACGGCTTGCCGCGCCAGTCCGAAGTCCAACACCACCGCGTCCTCGGGACGGCTCGCCCGCAGGAAGAGGTTGGAGGGTTTGATGTCACGGTGGACGATGCCCTGCCGGTGGGCCGCCGTCAGAGCCTCGGTGGCGCGGCGCAGCAACAACAAGGTCTCGGACACGCTCAGCGGCTGGCGGATCAGACGCCGTGCCAGGTCCTCCCCCTCGAGCCACTCCATGGCCAGGAAGGGCTGCTCCCCATCCGCGGTGCCATGCGCCACGTAGGAGACAATGCCAGGGTGGTTCAGTCCAGCGAGCAGCACGGCCTCGCGATTGAAGCGCATGGCCGCCTGCTGGGACGTGAGGGCATGCAACAGTTTGAGGGCCACGGTCTGGCCCGTGGAGCGGTCCCTGGCTCGGTAGACAGTGCCCATGCCTCCGCGCCCAGCCAGGTCCTCGATGGCGAAACGGCCGGCGATGAGCATCCCCCGCGAGTGAGGCCCAGGTGTGGAGCCCGGCGGAGTTGGAGCCGTCTTGTCACTATCCATGGTGTACGTCGGGCCCCCGATGACCGGCTGCGAATCACCCCCGAGGGTGCGTGAGGCCCCTCGGACAGGTCATGAAAATACCACAGCCCGCCCGGGAACCGCGGCTACGCAGCGGCTTCGCCCCAGCGTCGGCGGGCCAGTTCGAGGGCCCGGGCATTCTCGGGCACCTGGCTCAGGAAGCGCTCGCGGGCAGCGGGATGGGGGATGTCCTGGGCGCGAATCCGCACGCACCGCGAAGCCTCGCGAAGGGCCGCCTCCCCCACGCTGTCATCACCCATCAGGAAGCAGGCCTCCGCCAGCGCCAGGTGCATCCCCACGGCATGCACACCCGCGCCGCCCATCCGCGCCAACTCCTCGAGTCCCCGCTCCGCCACTTGCCGGGCCTCGCCCGCACGCCCCTGGGCGAGCAACAGGGAGCCCAGGAACCTTCGGGCAAAGAGCAGGTAGGTTGGGAACGGCACCAGCAGCTCGCAGGCCTCGAGCACCAGCGTCTCCGCCTCCCGCTGCTGGCCACGGCCGGCCGCGACCTTCGCCAGCACCAGCAGGGTCTGTCCCTGGTGCAGATAGTTGGGCGTCGCCTCCTTCCGGCCCTCGAGAGCCAGCGCCTCTGCCTCGTCCCGCCAGGCCGCCTCGGCTCCATCGGCCAGCACCAGGGCCAGGTGGAGCCGGGCATAGCCGATGGGGTACTTCTGCCGATCCTGCCGCCGGGCGATGGACAGGCCCTCGCGCAGCAGCGTCACGCCCCTGGCCGTCTCTCCCAGTGCCACGAGCGCCAGTCCCCCGACGCCGTGCGTCGCGACCGAGCTGAACTCCGCCCCCACCTCCCGGAACGCGTGAGTGCCCCGCTCCGCCCGGTCGAAGGCCTGCCACGGCATGGGCTCGAAGAAGTACTCGAAGAAGCCATGCGTGCAGCACATCCAGCCCAGCGCCAGCCCATCGCGGGTTCCGTCTCCCACGTCGACCATGCGAGCCCGGAAGTTGGAGGCCAGCTCGCGCGCGCCACACCAGATGGTGATGTTGGAGAGGAAGGAGAGCGCCTCGGTGTACGCCGCCATGGCCTCCGCGTCCGGCGTGGTGCGCATGAGGAGCAGGGCCAGCTCGGCCACGTACTCCTGCCTCCCGCTCTGGGCGCCTCCGCCGATCAGCCCACACATCAGCTTGCACCACGAGGCACTCCCCGCCCGCATCTCGGGCAGGACCGCACGGCCCAGCTCGTAGCAGCCCGTGAAGTCCTCCTCCCAGAAAGCCACCGTGGCCTGGAGCGCACGCAGCGGGATGAGGGCCTTGCCGTCACCACCACAAGCCAGGGCCGACTCCACGCACCGGCCCATTCCCTGGAGGTCGTACCGCTCCAGGAGCCGCTCGGCGGCCCGGGTGTAGAAGTGGACGGCGCGCTGAGGCTGTTGGCCGAGCTGGTAGTGCGTGGCGAGCTCCAGCGGATCCGGCTCCCCCACGTGCTCCAGCCACTCGCCCGCCAGCCGGTGGCATACCGGCCGATGGCTATCGGGCACCAGGCCGTAGGCTGCATCGCCCAGCAAGGCGTGATGGAAGCGGTACTCGGGCACACCGCGGAAGCGCCCATCGGACAGCGGCTCGATGAGCTCCTGCTCCACGAGCAGTTGCAGGTAGCGCTCCAGCGTCTCCCCCACGCTCTGCCCCACCAGGGCCGCCACGCCCCCCGGCCAGAAGTTGCGGCCGAAGACGCTGCCCGCCAGCAGCACCTGCCGAAGCCCAGGCTCCATCCGCGTCAGGCGCGCCTGGAGCACCGCGAGCACCGTCTCCGGAGCCCCCTCCCCTCTCCCCTCGGACTCCATGCGGATGAGCTCTTCCAGGAAGAGCGCGTTGCCGTCCGACTGCTCCACCACCCTGCGCACCACGTCCTCGGGCACCTCGGATCCCAGCACTTCCCGCACCAGCTTCGCGCCCGCTTTGCGGCTCAGACCATTGAGCGGCACCTCCTGCAAGCGGCGAGACCACAGCCCGGGGAAGAGCTCCTTCACCTCCGGCCGTGCCAACGCCAGCACCATGAAGGGCTGCTCGACCAGTGCTCGCAGGGCCTCGTCCACCAGCATCACGGTGAGCGCGTCACTCCAGTGCAGATCCTCCAGCATCAGCAACACCGGCTGATGGGCGCACTCCGCCGTCAGGAAGGCCACCAGGGCCCGGCCCACCTGCGTGCTCATCAGAAATGGATCGCTGCGCGCCGCCTGCAGCCGGGGGCTGTCCCCCTCGGGGAAGGGTACGGCGCACAACTCCCCGAGGAACTCCACCACCTCCCGGGACTCCTCCGAGGGCAGGTGCAGGGCCACTCGCTGGCGCAGCCGCATGCGGCGCGTCTCCAGGCTCTCGCCCTCGACGATTCCGCAGAGCTGCCGCAACGCCTGGCCCAACAAGCCGTACGAGGCCCCCGCGCTCATCGGGTCTCCGCGCCCCAGCAGCACCAGCGGCTGTTGCTCCCGCCGCTCCAGCCGTCGCAGGAACTCGTGGCGCAGCCGCGACTTGCCCACTCCGGCCGGTGCCGTCACCAGCATCGCCCGGGCCGCGGGCTCCTCGATGCAGGCGTTGAGCGAGAACTCCAGCAGGGCAAGCTCCTGCTCTCGGCCCACGCATGGAGTGGGCTTGCCCAGCAGCGGACGCGAGGCATCAGCACCCAGGTGCTCGCCTTGCAGCAGGAAAGCGCCCGAGTCCAGGCGCGAGAGCTGGAAGCCCGGCCCGAGCAGGCCCGCCGTGACATCGTCCATCACCACGGAGGAGGACGAAGGCATCTGCTCGAGCTGGCGCAGCAGCCGCCCCGCCCTGTCCATGGCCTCGCCCACCGGCAGCCGCTCGTTGAAAACGCCCAGGCCCGTGGTCAGCACCACCGCGGCCTCGGGCCAGCGCTCCTTGAAGGTGAGGGCACAGCGCGCCGCCAGCGCTGCCTGGTCCGTCGCGGAGCCGCGCTCGGGCACCAGCGTGGCCACCAGCGAACCACCCGCCAGCAGCTCCACCCGGGCGCCGTAGGCCGAGAGCTCCGCGCGCAACGTGTCCCGCTGCTCGCCCCCCCAATGCAAATCCACCGTCTCCGCTTCGCGGGCCACGGGGTGGTGGGACACCATCAAGACGCTGGCGAGCTGCTGCTCGGCCCCTTCCAGACTGACGGGGCGCTGGTCCGTCTCGGCGTGAGGAAGCAGCACCTCCGGCACCGGCTCCAGCTCCGCGAGCGCCTTCAGCAGGCTGTCGGCATCGGACAGCCGCCGCTTCGGATCCTTGACCAACATCCGGTCCACCAGCACCTGGAGTGCCGAGGGAAGACCGGGGCGCAGCGCGTACAGGCGAGCGGGCTCGGCGAAGAGAATCTTGGCCAGCACGGCGGCGAAGTGCGGAGCCGCGAAGGGAGGCCGGCCCGTGAGGCACTCGTACAGCACGCAGCCCAGCGAGAAGATGTCGGAGGCGGGCGGAATCTCCAGCTCGCTGGAGGCCTGCTCCGGCGCCATGTAGCCCGGAGTGCCCACCACCGCGCCAGTGCCTGTCACGCCCATCAACGAGGGCTCAGCCTGCCGGGCCAGTCCAAAGTCCAGCACCACCACGTCCTCGGGCTTGCCCCCGCGAAGGAAGAGGTTGGAGGGCTTGAGGTCGCGGTGAACGATGCCGTGCTGGTGGGCCACGCTCAGCGCCTCGGCGGCGCAGCGCAGCAGTGACACCACCTCGGGCAGACGCAGGGGCTCGCGCAGCAGGCGTTGCGCCAGATCCTCCCCCTCGAGCCACTCCATGGCCAGGTAGTGCTGGCCGCTCTCGAGGGAACCATGCGCGACGTAGGAAACGATGCCGGGGTGGCTCAGCCCCGCGAGCAGCACGGCCTCGCGATGGAAGCGATGGGTCGTCTCGGGCGACGTGGCGGCATGCAGCAGCTTGAGGGCCACGGGCCGGCCCGTGGTGGAATCGCTGGCGCGGTAGACCGAGCCCATACCTCCGCGTCCAGCCAGATGCTCGAGGGTGAATCGGCCCGCGATGAGCGTGCCCTGCTGCGCGGTCCCAGCGGGAGGCCTCGGCGGAGAAGGATCCGTCTTGTCGCTGCTGTCCATGGGGGGCGGAAATAACCTATCACATCCCCAACGCTTCATCCGCCCCTGGCTACCGGGCGCCACCCTCCGTACTGGCGGCAGCACTGCGCGCCCCGCGCATCCAGTCCGAGCACAGATAGGCGTAGACGCCCGCACCCACGGTCAAAGCGAAGGACACCTTGAAGAGCACCGACAGCTTCGGTGGGTGGATCTGCGAGATGGTGCCCTCGATGAAGCCCGCGAGCACGAAGAGGGCAAGCGTGCCAAAGAGGAGCTTCACCGCACGCACGGCCTCCTGACGCAAGGCGATACCCCGAGGGAGCCCCCGAGGCGCCACCTGTCCCCGGGCGATGACGAAGCCCGCCGCGCCCGCGATGCAGATGGCCGTTATCTCCGGAATGCCGTGGGGGAGGATCCACGCCCAGAACCAGCCAGCCATGCCCTTGGCCGTGTACACCTGCGCGAGCGCGCCCAGCATCAGGCCGTTGAAGAAGAGCATCAGCGCAGTGCCCACGCCCGCGGTGATGCCCAGCGCGAAGGCGAGGAACGCCACCTCGATGTTGTGCGTGAAGAGGAAGGTGGAGAACGAGGCCTGCTCCTGCGCGGACATCCCCTCGCCCGCGGCCTCCTTGGCGGCACGCTCGAGGGGGTCCAGGCTCAGGTGGTCCGCGGGGACGAGGTAGGGGGCCGCGTCTGGGTCCACCATCATGCCCAGGTACCCGAAGCCCAGGCCCGCGAGGAAGAGGAGCAGCGAGGCCGCGTACATGCGCCACTCCTGGCGCATCAGCGCGGGGAAGCCGCGAGCGACGAAGCCCCACACGTCCGACCACCTCGGGCGCTGACCCGGGTAGGTGATGGCGTAGGCGCGGCCCACCAGGTCATTGAGGTACTCGCTCACGTCGGCCGAGCCGCTGCGGGCGCGAACCCAGAGCAGATCGCTGGAGACGGCGCGGTACAGCTTGCCCAGAGAGCGGGCCTCCTCCAGCTCGAGCGCGCGCAGACCCCGCCCCTCGGCTTTGTCGAGCAAGGACTCCAGCTGCTGCCAGCGCGGCCGCCGCGCCTCGATGAACTCGGGCATCTCCATGAGAGGAGACTCTAAGCCATTGGCGGGCTGTTCGTGACTACTGAGGCAGCAGCGCCCCAAAGCCGGACCAGCCGAGAGTCAGCTGCCCGCTCCAACCACCCCAGATGCGCGCCCCGTCCGGGCCGAAACCTCGGCGCACCGAGGTGCCCAGCTCAATGCCCCCGAGCTTCAGACGCGCCCCTACTCCGGCCGCCAGGCCCACCGGACCGGGCTCCCGGGGCGTGGCGTCCAGCAACGCATCGAGCTCGGCCCCGAGCGACAGCATCGGCAGGGGCAGGAACCAGACCTGATAGGCACTGTCCCAGGTGGCCTGCGCCGCGCCCGGCCGGAGGGCATAGGCCTGGCTGGTGGAGAACGCCCAGCGGTCGCGACGCATCCCCGCGAGCAGGGCCGGACGCAGCCGCAGCCCCCGCGCCTCCTCGTCGAAGCTGGAGCCCGCGAAGGTGCCATCGAAGGCCAGCAGCACACGGAAGTCTGGATGATCCGTCAGCCGCACCCGCCCCGACAGCGAGGCGGACAGCGCCGTCGCGGGCAGACCGTCCGCCGCGCCGTTGCCCAGCAGCACACCGGGACGCATCGCCACCACCGTGCCAAAAGCCACGCGCTCGGACACTCGCCCTTCCACGGCGAGGGTGGTGCGCCCGCGGGCCACGTCCACGCGCTCCGAGTCCAGCCCGGGCTGCACGCGCAGCTCGAAGAGCCAGGCCTGCGGCAGGAAGGCCGTGGGCAATGGAGCCGCTTCCACCAGGCCGCCCGAGGGAGAGCCCAACATCGGCATCAGTGCCACTTCCGCCTCAGAAGAGGACTTCTCGACGGGCTCGGGCTCCACGGCCACCACCACCGGCGGAGCCTGCTCCATGGGCGCGAGCGCGTTGACCTGCTGGACGGGCGTATCACCCCAGAGAGCCTCCACCGAGGCCACGCGCTCGCCGCCACGCATCCCCGGCAGCGCACGCGTCAGCAGCGAGCCATCCGACTGACGCTGGAGCGGCTCCTCCACCTGGGTGCCATGCAGCCCGCGCAGCTTCAGCGCGGCGAAGGGGCCCTCCAGCGGCTTGCCCTGCTCGTCGAACACCAGGACCTTCACTCGGAACGCGCCGGCCACGGGCTCGACGTCCACGTCCACGCGGGGCGGCACCACCGTGAGCGTCAGCTTCTCCGAACGGGCGTCGGGAACGCCGCGCGGCAGCAGCTCCAACGTGTGCGTGCCCACGCTCTCCACCCGCACCGGGTGCGTCGTAGGGGCACCATCGAGACGAAAGTCCAGCGATTCGGCACCTTCCACCGCGAAGTCCAGCCGCAGCGCGCCCCGGATGCCCTGAGGCCCCACCGTGCCCCGCTCCGTCTTCACGCGCATCACCTCCACCTGACGCACGGCGGACGCCTTACCCACCAGGCCCGTTGCGTCCACGGCGCGCACCCTCGCGAAGTACTTGCCGGGTGCCAGCGCGCGGGCCATGGACTTCAGGGTCTCCTGCCCCGCCTGCACCGTCTCCCCATGCACCCGGTCGTTGAAACGCTCGTCACGCGCGAGCTCCACCCGGTACGACGCAGCGTCCTTCACGGGCGCCCACGCCAGCTCCTCGTCCACGCCCTTGTCGTCCAGCAGCAGCCGCACCGAGCGCACCCCGCCCGCCCACTTCGGTGACTCGGGCAGTGGGCGCGGCTTCTCGGGCATCTTCCCCTTCTCCACACGCGTGCCATGGTCCTTGGGCACCTGGACGTTCTGCCCCTGAGCGCTCACTTCGGCCTGGCCGTCGTAGACGGAGACGCGGCTCATCTGCTGCGCGTCCACCCCAACGAGGAGATCCTTCGAGCGCGCGGCCACCGTCGCCGCCGGCATCTGCACGCCTACGGGCTCGCCTCGCAACTCCGCCAGCGAGACACTCAGCTCGCCCTGCAACAGCTCCACCGCGCCGGACTTCTTCACCTTGTCGGCCGCCTTGGCCGCCTGGCCGTAGATGACGACGAGCGCGTTCTCGTTCATCTGCAGCCGCGTCAGGTCACGGAAGGTGACCTCGGCGCCGGCCTCGCGCAGCGTGTTGACGGAGTCCAGCCGCCACAGGCCCTGGCCGGTGTTCGCCTGGAGCCACTCCACCTTGCCGGCCCGCTTCGAGTTGACCTCGGGCCTGATGAAAGTGAGGCGCGCATCTGGGTCGCCCTTGATGCGCAGCACCGTGCCCGGCGTGAGCACATGAGGCGGTGCCCCCATCTTGTTGAGCGCGTGCAGCTTCGCGGAGCCGACGGTCGCGTCGCCAAAGACCTTGCGGGCCACGCTGCCGCACGTGTCCCCAGGCTGCACCACGTACACGTCGTCATCCGACTGCTTCGGAGCCTCGGCCCGCGACACGGCGGGGAGGCACAACACCAGGACGAGCGCCGTGACGAGTCCTCTAGCGCTTGAGCTTCTGAGCACGCGACACCTTCCGGGTCAGATCCATCGGATCGAGCGGCAGGGGGACGAAGTCGAACAGTCCACCCTCGAGTGCGCCCGTCACCAGGTCCCAGTCATCCGCGGGACCACACAGCAGAACAGGAGGAGAGCCCGGGCGCGCGGCCAGGGTCCTCGCCCAGGCGAGCGACTCGCGCCCATCCGCGACGACAAGCAGCGCGCCGAAGGCGTGCCAGGGCTCTGTCTCCGAGGCCACCCACGCCTGGAATCCACACGCGGCGAGCGACATCACCAACGTGTTCGCGGCGGCGTCCTGGTGCCTGGGAGCCAACACGGCCACGGGCGCGCCACCGGCCACGGGCTTGGGCACAGGAACCTCGTGCTGCATCCGCCCGAGCCCCCGCTCCGACTTCTTTCCCTCGCCCCGCTTCTTCGGCAGCGGGGGCGGCCCCACCGGCTCGGAGAGCACGGCCAGCAGTTCCTGGCGCATGGAGGCAGCATCGGGCGGACGCGACTCGGGCAGCTTCTCCATCGCCTTGCGCACCAGGGACTCCAGGCGCTCGGGCAGCGAGAGGTCCGGCCGTACCTCGTGGAACGAGGGCACCGGCTTGTAGAGGTGTGCGGCGACCACCTCTGCCGAGGACATCACCGGGAAGGGAGGAAACCCGGTGAGCAGCTCGTAGAGCACGCACCCCAGGGAGTACAGGTCGCTGCGCCCGTCCGTCTGCCGCCCGCGCATCTGCTCCGGGGACATGAAGCCCGGTGTGCCCACGGACATGCCCTCCTGGGTGAGGCGCGCGTGCAGCTCGCCGCTGAGCGCCGCCAGGCCGAAGTCGAGCACCTTCACACGCTCGCCGCCCGGATGGGGCTCCAGGAAGAGGTTCGCGGGCTTGAGATCCCGGTGAATGATGCCGAGCGCGTGCGCGGCCTCCAGCACCTCCAGCACCTGCACGGCCAGCCCCACCGCGCGAGACACCGGCAGCGAGCCCTCGCGCATCACCAGGGAGTCCACCGTCTCGCCGGACACCAACTCCATGGCGAGGAAGAGGAAGCCGGAGTCGAGCCCGTAGTCGTACACCTCCACGGTGCCCGGGTGGCGAAGTCGGGCCAGCACCTGGGCCTCGCGCTGGAAACGCTCGGTGAAGCCGGGAGCGCTGGCGATGTGCGGATGCATCACCTTGAGGGCCACGTGGCGGCCCAGGCCGAGTTGCTCCGCCTCGAAGACCGCGCCCATGCCCCCCTTGCCGAGCGCTCGCAGGACGCGGAAGCGCTCACCGACGACCGTGCCCACTTCGAGCATCAGAGTGGCACCTCGAAGATGCGGGTGGCCGCGGTGCGGCCGTGGAGCTGGCGCTCACCGGCGGGAACCAGCTCCACGCCGCTGTCACCGATGCGCTCGCGCGTGGCCTCGCTGACGAGAATCTGCCCCGGCTGGGCCATGGACTCGATGCGCGCGGCCACGTTCACGGTGTCACCGATGACGGTGTACTCCATGCGTTTCTCGCTGCCGACGTTGCCCGCCACCGCGGGGCCGGTGTGGATACCGATGGCGAGCTGGATCTCGATGCCCCAGCGCGCGCGCCAGCGGCGGTTGCCCACGTCGAGCCAGCGCCGCAGGTCCTCGGCCGCCTGCACCGCGCGCAGCGCGTCGTCCGGGTGCGACTGGGGCGAGCCCCACACCGCCATGACGCAGTCGCCGATGAACTTGTCGATGATGCCCCCGCGCCGCTGGATGATTTCGGTGGCGAAGGTGAACAGCTCGTTGAGCAGCGCGACGATGGTTTCCGGCGGCTGGGACTCGGACAGCTTGGTGAAGCCCACCACGTCGGCGAAGAGGATGGTGACCTCGCGGCGCTCGCCACCGAGCCGGAGCTGCTCCGGGTTCGACACCACCAGGTCCACCACATCGGGAGACAGGTAGCGGCTGAGGGCCGCGCGCACCTGCGTCTGGGTGACGACCTCGCGCTCCTTGGCCTCCAGTGTGACGGCCATGCTGTCGAAGGCGCGGCCCAGAGTGCCCAGCTCGTCCCCGCGCCGGGTAACGCGCTCGCTCACACCGCGGAAGGTGCGCTCGGCGAGGGCCCGCGTCGCAGCCACGAGCTCGCGGATGGGCTGGGTGAGCTGCCGGGCCCCGAACAGGCCCACCGCCAAGGCAACCAGCACGGCCAGGGCGAGCGCGAAGAGGATAGACCTGCGCATCGCCGACAGCGACGCGTACACCACGGACTGGGGCTGCTGCACAGCCACCGCCCAGCCCCGCTCGGAGAGGGTCTCCAGCGAGCCGACCATCTCCTCTCCGTCAAGCTGGAAGTCCGAGATAGCGACCATGTCGGTGTCGAAGGAGGAGTCGCCGCTGAGCGCCTTGAAGAGGCCATGCCGGGACAGATCCTCGCGAGCAGCCACCCGGGCGAGGTCCCCGTGGAGCACGAGCCGACGCTCGCGATCCACGACGAAGACATTCTCGCGTGAGCCAAGGAACTTCTCGCTGAGCTCGCCCAACAGCTCGCACAGGTCACGGAGCTTCACCAGGGTACCAAGCACGGCACGTACGGAGCCGTCGTCACGGACGATGGGGAAGAAAGCCTCGAGCACTGGCTCCCCCTGCGCGTTCGTGTGCACTCGCTGGATGACGAGTTTGCCGTTGGAGGCACGAAGGGCCTCGAGGAGTGCGGGCTCCAACCGGGAGGGCATCCGCGGATCCGGCACCTCCTCGGCCTTCACGGTGGTGACGCTCTGGCCACTCGGGGCGTAGAGCGTGACGAAGTCGATGCCGCGCAGCGCCGCCACCCGGGAGCCGGCGAGGGCGTAGCGCGTGGCATCATCGCCCAGCCCGGGCCCGAAGAGGATTGTAGAGATGTCCTCGAGGTCTTGCTCGACACGAGCCAGCCCGCTCCGGACGGTCCGCTGCACGTCCCAGACGATGGCGCGGTGCTGGTGGCGAACGGTCTCCGTGAGGGCGACCACGTTGGCATCCATCATCACCCAGCCCAGACCCCCCAGGGTTGGCAACGCACAGAGCAGGATGAGGAGGAACAGGCGAATGAAAAGCGGGAGACCTCGCGGGGCCGCTGGGGTGCCCTTCTCCCCGGTGGGAGGAGGAGGCGCCTCCGTGCCACGCTCCGCGCTGCGAGTCTCCACTACGGGGACAGGGTTCGCCGCCATCGGGAGCCCGGCTTATCACTCTGGGTAGGTGCGGAGCGAGCCCCGAGCCGCTAACCCCCGCCCGGTCCCTCTCCGGGGGGACGCTCCTGGAGCAAGCAGCCGGGCGCCGCCGCTCGGACGCGTTACACTCCCGTCCCCCTTCCCCGCTGAGAGGAGATCCAGCCATGCGCATCGAGAAGCCCGCTCCCGTCCGTCTGCTCGCGGCGATCCTGCTCCCGCTGCTGACGGCCTGTGGCCCCACCGACCCCACCGGGGCCCTGAAAGCCCTCGGCGAGTACCAGGACGGCCTCATCACCTTCTATGACGCGGATGGCTCGGGCAATTGCAGCTTCCAGCCCAGCCCCGGGAACATGGACGTAGCCGCGATGAACATCGGCCAGTACGAGAACAGCGCGGTGTGCGGCTCGTGCGTGGAGATCGAGGGCCCCAAGGGCAACCTGCGCGTGCGCATCGTGGACTCCTGCCCCGACTGCCCCACCCGGGGCCACCTGGACCTCAGCCGCTCGGCCTTCGAGAAGATCGCCGACCCCGTCGCCGGCCGCGTGAATGTGCGCTGGCGCATGGTGACGTGCGACGTGCAGGGCCCCGTCCGCTACCACCTCAAGGACGGCAGCTCGCAGTGGTGGACCGCCATCCAGGTGCTCAACCACCGCATGCCCGTGACGAAGCTCGAATACTGGAAGAACGGCGCCTGGGTGAACGTCAAGCGCGAGAGCTACAACTACTTCGTCGAGCCCGCGGGCATGGGCACCGGCGCCCTCAAGGTGCGGGTGACGGCCTCGGACGGGCAGACGCTGGAGGACACGCTGCCTGGAGCGAACTCCAACGCGACCTACGACGGGGCGGCCCAGTTCAAGGCAGGCTGAAAAAGTGAAATAATGGGGCCATGAGCCTGTCGGCACAGGGGGCCGTGGTCTCACCCATCGCGCAACGCCGTTTCGAGCTGGTCACTCAGCTGTACGGACGCGTGTCCGAGCTGTTGCGGCTGGAGCCGGGGCGGCTGCGCTTCTCGCTGGGGGTGTCGCTGGCGGAGCTGCGGCTGCCCTTCCACATCACTCCGGAGACCGCCGCGCTCTTTACCCAGGGCGCGAGGCAGCTCGCGGTGATGTTGCTGTCGAGGCATCGGGAGCTGCTCTCCACCGGGGAGTTCGATCGCTTCCTGCTGGTGGAGGAGTACTCCACCCTGCCCCCGCTGCCACCGACGCTGTCGCCCGGTACGGGAGGCCCGGACACGCGAGCCACCGCGGACCTGGCCACGCTCACGCACCCGCTGCTCACTGGCGGGGTGATGGCGGCCTGGCTGGGGCCGGGGGGTGGAGGACGCTCGCTCGTGGCATTGGTCATCGAGCTGATGCGGCGGGCCTTCGCGGAGATGAAGGAATCGCGCGGGCGAGAGGAGACGCCGGCCCTGGTGGCGCTGATGCTGTCCTCGCTGCTGCCGAGCGTGGAGGGAGCGCTGCGCACGCTGGACCTGCCGGCCACGGTGCAGCGGCAGTTGATAACGGGCGCGACCACCGGCCTGTACCTTGCGCTGCGACTGGGGGTGGAGCGAGCGGTGCGAGAGGCCCAGCCCTCCGAGGAGCTGGCCACGCGTATCGAGTCGGCGCTGGGGCCCATGGCGGTGCTGGGAGGTACGAAGCTGCTGCTGACAGGAGGCTCCACGCTCTACGGCTGCGAGCTGCTGGCCGGAGTCCCGGACGAGGAGAAGCTGGTGGCGCAGTACCCCGGCGGCCTGCCGGTGGACACGGTGCGGGCCACGCTGGAGCAGGTGCTCTCGAAAGACGAAGTGCTGGCGCGCAAGGCCGAGCTGGCGGTGGGCGTGAGCGCCCTGCGCGAGTCGCTGGTGCGCGCGGTGCGCCTGGGTGAAGGCGGCGGCTTCCAGGCGGCCCTGACGCAGTACCTGCGGGAGCTCGCCACACGCCCCGCTCAACTGACGGCCCTGCTCGCCGATGACAAGGAACGCAAGCATCTGGTGAAGGAGCTGCGGACCTACACAGAGACGCTGAAGGGCTCCTCGGCCGAGGCGCTGAACGATCTGGCCGCCCGCCTCAAGGAGTATTCGGTCAAGGAGCCCGCGGCGGCCGCTGGGCTCTCTCGCGCCAAGGCCCAGACCAGCTACGCGAGGGCCGCCACGGCGTTCGTCTGCGACCTGTGGCTGGAGCGCACCTTGTTCCCGCTGCGGCGCATGATGGAGCCGCGCACCGGAGAGGAGGTGGAGGGAGGGCTGGAGGCAGAGTACCAGGCCGGGCGGCTCTACCTGCTCTCCACGAAGCCGGGGCCGCTGCTGCGCTCGGCGGTGAGCGCCCCGGTGGCGCACCTGTTCGTGGACGTGAAGGACTTCACCCGACGCACGCAGCTGCTCGGCGGCGCGGCGATGGCGGACTTCCTGCGGCGGGAGTTCTACCTCCCCATCCTCGCCGACGCGAAGGCGCTGTACGGGGGCATGTCACAGCTCTCCGACAAGGGAGGCGTCTCGGTCAACAACCTGCTGGGAGACGCGCTCTCGCTGAGCGGGACGGTGGATCGACTGGTGACGCTCGCGGTGGGAATCCGCCGCCAGCTCGTGTCCTACGAGAAGCGCCTTGCCCAGGCCATCTCCCGCGAGCAGGTGGAAGCAGGGCTGAAGGCCATCGAGGAGGAGTACGAGCGCAAGCTGCAAGCGGCCCGACCGGGGGTGCGAGCCATCATCCAGAGGGAGAAGGAAGCAGCGTTGGCGCGAGGCCGAGGTGAGGGCCTGGAGGCAGGGGTGTTCGTCTCATACGGCCCGGCGCCGCTGGTCGTCACCCTGGAGGACGACGTGTTCGGCCTCTCCAAGGTGGCGATCGCGGACCGCATCAACGAGAGCGCCCGAGGCACGGCGCGCTCGGGGGCGGCGCGGGCGAAGGCGGACGCGCTGCTCACGCAGGAGCGGCAGCGGCGAGGCAATCCCCATCTGGCCCATCCCTGGCTGGTGTTCGTAGGCGCGCCGCTGTCGGTGCAGGTGCCCTACTCCGCCGAAGCCGAGGCCCGAGCGGCGCTGAAGGCGGGCGATATGGAGAGGGCGAGGCGGGCGCTGGAGCAGTCGCTGCGGGACGCGCTGGAGGACGCCGCGAAGCAAGGGGAGAACGCGCCGGGAGACATCTACAACGCGGGCGTGGCGGTCTCTGAGGAGACGCTGCTGGCCTACCAGGAGACGGTGGGGGATCAGCGGTTCTTCTGCCAGTTCGAGGCGGCGCCGGAGACGCTGCATCCGGACCTCCACCAGCGCTACTTCTTCCCGCCCGAGCCCCTGAGACTGACGGTGGGCTTCCACCCAACCGGAGAGCTGGCTGAGGTGTTCCGGTACGTCGGCCGGGTGATGTTCAAGGGACTCGAGCGGAAGGGGGGAATGGGCGTCTGGGAGCTGGTGGACGAGCACGGCGTGGGCCGGCTCTTCGCACGGCACCACGCCTCGGAGTGGCTCCGGGCCCACTGGCGGGCGGCCTGACTACAGCCGCTGCAGGGAGAAGCGCGAGCGGACCTTCGTGCCGCCCATGCCGCCCATGGCCTGCTCGATGACCTGGGTACCCTCGATGCGGACGAGCCGGCCGGCCGCCACGTCGAAGCCGCTGGTCGCATCCACGTCCACCTTCATGCCCATGGCCGAGCCCGCGCCGCCGCCCTTGCCGGGCATGCCGCCGCCCATGTTCATGCCGCCGCCCATGTTCATGCCGCCCATGCCGCCCATGTTCATGCCGCCCATGGCCTGAGCGGAACCACCCTCGTCCTCGGCACCGGACTCCTGCTCAGCCGCGCCAGCCGCCCCCTCTTCGGCAGGAGCCGCGGCCTTCTGGGCCACGGTGGTGCGCAGCTGGGCCAGGTTGTTCTCGATCTCGGAGAGGGTCATCGCCATGGCGCCCATGGGCGTGGCCACCTCGTAGCGGCCGCCCGGCGCCATGTCGCCATCGGGAAGCACCATCATCTCGAAGAGCTGCTTCGGGAGGACGTCCACGGAGGGATCCTCCTCCTTGATCTTCACGGCCTTGAGCGCCGGCGGCGGAGCCTTCTTCTCCTCCATGGCCAGGGAGACGGTGCCGCTCTTCGGGTCCACGGCGGCCACCACGTCGACGCGCGTGTCGCCCGCGGTCATCGAGGCGCTGGCGCCCCGGGGCCCCGCCTGCACGTTGTGCACGCCCACCACGGTGCGGCCTTCCTGGATGTAGACCGTCACCATCTTGAAGAACTTCGCGTTGCCCTTGCGGTCCACCTCGGCCTTCACCCTCTTCGCCGCGGCGGGAATCTTGTCGAGGGTGGTGACGCGCTTGTCCCCGCCGATCAGCTCCATCTTCTCCAGGGTGAGCTCCACCTCGGCCGTACCGTCCGGGCGCACCGCGAGCACCTTCTGGCTGAAGATCGACTGGACCCTCATGCGGACGTTCATGCCGCCCTTGCCCATGTCCATCCCGGGCATCTGCATGCCGCCCATACCGCCGGGCATCTTCATCTCGACGGTCGAGTCATCCTCATATTGGAAGCGATGCACATCGCCCTTCTTCCACTGATAGTTCAGCTCCACGGCGGAAGCGGAGCCAGAGGCGAACAGGGCCAGAGCAGCAGCAAGACTGCGCGAACAGAAACGCATGAAAAATCCCCCTCCCAGGGGATGGCGGACCAGGGGTCCACTCCGTTCAGCATTGTTGAAGGTGGCACTCAGGACGTCGTGCCAACGGAATTATTCTGTGCGCCACGCATGCTGGTGGGGCCACCTCCTGGCGAACTGGGCCAACTCCCGAGGGTGGCTGCAACCCTCGCCGACAGGGCCTCTCATGCATTGGGAGTACACGGACTTCTACATGCAGGAGTACCTGGAGCAGAGCGTCGAGGGCTATGAGCCCTGGAGGGAGACCGTGCAGCGAATCCTCAACGAGAAGACATCCCGCTGGGCGGGATAGGCCCACTCTGGCCTAGACTGGGACCGTGACGGACACGCCCGACACCCTCCTCGACGGCACCCACACCGTGCTCACGCCCGAGTACGTGGAGTTTCGCTTCACGCTCGCGGGCCTCTACGCGCGCTTCCTCGCGTGGCTGATCGACGCGCTCATCGTCTCGGGCATCACGGTCGGGCTCGTCATCGCGCTGAGCATGGCGGGGTTCGCCTTGGCCGGCTTCGCCAGCGCGCTGGGGTTCGTCCTCTACTTCCTGGTGGACTGGGGGTATGGCATCGCCCTGGAGACGGCCTGGAGCGGGCAGACGGTGGGCAAGCGGGTGATGGGCCTGCGCGTCATCCAGCAGAGCGGCGTGCGCATCGGCTTCTATCACGCGGCGCTGCGCAACCTGGCGCGGCCGGTGGACAGGCTGCCCTTCTTCTATCTGGTGGGCGGAGTGACGGCGCTGCTGTCCGGCGCACACCAACGGCTGGGGGACATGCTGGCCGGCACCATCGTGGTGCGCGAGCGCCGCCTCAAGGCGCCCTCGGCCCTGGGAGGGCTGGGAGGCGAGGGACTGCTGGCGGATCCCCTCTTCGTCTCCCGGGTGAAGCGCTTGAGCGCCGAGGCGCGGGAGCTGGTGCTCTCCGCGGCCCTGCGGCGCGAAGAGCTGCGGATGGAGGCCCGGCTGCGCCTCTTCTCCGCGCTCGGCACGAAGCTGCAGGAGTTGCTGGCCCTGGAGAAGCCGGCCCACCTCTCGGACGAGAAGTGGACGCTGCTGGTGGCCGCCGCCCTGCTGCCCTCCCCCGGTGAGAAGCCCGGGGGCACGGCGCGCGCGGTGGCCTAGGACTAGAAGTAGACGGCCGTGCCCGCGGACAGGATGAGCGACGTCTGCAACCGCTCCGTCAGCGACAGGTAGGTGTTGAACTGCGCCCGGGCCCCCAGGCTGATGGAGTCGGACACGAAGATTTCGATGCCCGCGTTGGGCCCGATACCGAAGAAGTTCGAGTCCCCCTGAGGCTTGAAGACGTGCAGGTAGCTCAGGTCCGCGCCCAGGTAGGGCCGGATGCCCTCCTCCAGGAAGAGGTAGCGGACGCCGAGCGACGGGGCCAGGCCCACCACCCGCTGTCCGCTGATCGGATCCATGGGGAAGCCGATCTTCGTCAGCGAGACGACCTCGAAGCCGCTCTCGATGTACATGCTGGCATCGAAGCCGATGAACACGGTGCTGTTGAGGCTGGCCGTGTTGTTGAAGTTCATGTAGCCCAGCGACAGACCGAGGCTGCGGTTGGCGAACTGGGCGTGCGAGGGAGCGGCCGCGAAGAGGGAGACCAGGAAGCCGAGAGCGAGCAGAAACGAGCGCATGGGGCCAGACTCTAGCGCCCTCGGGGCGATGGCTAAACCTCTGAAACCGCATGGGATCCCCTGGCCGGGGGCGTTGATCCTGGTGGGGTGCCTCTCCTACACTCCCGACCCGTCATGCCTTCCCTCCGATCCGCGCTCGCCATCCCCCTGCTCCTGGCCACCAGTTGCATCACCACCCCGCCTCCGGGCGACCGGGCCCTCGTCAACAACGAGCTGTGCACGCAGGAGCTCGCCAAGGGGGACCTCAAGCAGGCCGAGGTGTATTGCGACCTGGGGTTGCAGTTCGCGCCCCAGTACGCGGACCTGTGGTCCAACAAGGGCCTCATCGCCATGTACTCGGGGGACAAGAAGAAGGCGAAGGAGCACTTCATCAAGGCCATCCGCTTCAACCAGGAGCACGCGGCCTCGTACATGAACCTCGGCAAGCTGTACCTGGACGCGGGCGACAACGGGCAGGCGCACGACAGCTTCCAGCGCGCGCTGAAGGTCAACCCGGACTACACCGAGGCCCGCTACAACCTGGCGCTCACCTTCATCAACCTGAATCAGCTCGACAAGGCGGAGAAGGAGTTCCTCACCCTGCTCGCGGTGGACCCCAACGTCGCCCAGGCCCACCATGACCTGGGAGTCGTCAAGTACCAGCAGGGCGCCAAGGACGAGGCCGCGGCGAAGATGGCCAAGGCCGTGCAGCTCGCCCCCAACCTGAGCCCGGAGTGGTGGAACGACCTGGGCGCGGTGGAGATGGAGCTGGCCCGCTATGACGATGCCGTGAATTCTTTCGGCAGCTGTGTGGCCCTCAAGCCGGACCACCCGGTGTGTATGAACAACCTGAGCATCGCCAAGCGCAAGGCGTCGCTCTCGAGCTCGGCCCTCAAGCAGTTCCGCGACACGCAGAAGGCGGAGAACAGCCCGGAGTCCCTCTTCATCCTGGCGCGCAAGTACAAGGACGAGGGCCTGCTGTCCGACGAGGAGCGCACCTACAAGGACTGCCTCAAGCGGGACGGCAAGTACGCGCCCTGCCACTACGGCCTGTTCGAGATCTACTCCACCAGCCAGAAGCGCCAGCACGCCGAGGTTGCGTGCAAGAACTTCCTCAAGTACGGCTCGGTGGAGGAGTTCCCCACGGAGTCGGAGACGTGCGAGAAGTTCCTCAGCGCGCAGTCGTACTAGCGCCCCGGACCCTCGCATTCCCCCGCCATCGCGATGAGCGTCAGGCTAACGGTCAAGCAGAGCAGTGAAGCCGGTGGCAAGCCCACCGAGTTCGTCCTGGACGATGCCGTCATCACCCTGGGCCGTGACAAGGCCTGCCAGGTGGTGTTGGCACAGCAGGCCGTGTCGCGCAGTCACGCCCGCATCACCCAGGAGGGCAACCTCTTCTTCCTGGAGGACCTGGGCAGTGCGTACGGCACGCAGGTCAACGGCAAGCAGCTGCCGAAGGGAGAGAAGCGGCTGCTGCGCAACGGTGACGTGATCGTCATCGCCCAGTTCGACGTGCGCTTCGACAAGGTGGCGGAGCTGCCGCACGACGTGGAGTCGCAGAAGACGTCCTTCGTTGCTCGCAACATGGTGAAGGACGTGATGCGGGGCCTGTCCGGTGGCGAGGAGCGCTACCTGCGGGTGATGAACGGTCCGCGCGAGGGCGAGCGCCTGGAGGTCAACGACGCGCAGGAGTTCATCATCGGCCGGGACGACTCGGCGGACGTGGTCTTCCGGGACGACCTCATCTCGCGCCAGCACGTGAAGGTGCGGCGCGACTGGTCCGGCACGCACGTGGAGGACCTGGGCAGCCGCAACGGCATCAAGGTCAACCGCAAGCGGACGAACCGCAAGACGCTGAAGGACGGTGACGAGCTGGAGGTAGGTGGCGTCCGCTTCGTCTACGTGTGCCCGTCCGAGGCGCCCGAGGAGCAGTCCGAGGCCCTGTCCGTGCCTATAGTCGCCTCCACCTCGGAGAACTCATCCAGCTCGACGCATCCGCTGCCGGCCGCGCGCGAGCGCACCTCCTCGGTGAAGCGTTCCGCGACGTCCACCGAGAAGCCCGCGGAAGCGGAAGCAGAGCCCGAGCAGGAGGCTGAGGCCAGCAGCAGCGAGCCCGCCGCCGAAGAGCCCGCTGCGGCGCCGGCGGAGCAGGAAGCAGCCGCCGAGCCGGAGCCGCCGGTGGAGGAGCCCGTGCGGCCGGCGCCCCCGCCGCCTGTGAGACGGACCGAGCCGGAGGACGACGTCTCCGACGAGAAGGACATCAAGCGCTACATCCCGCTGGTGGCGCTGGGAGTCATCTTCCTGATGGCGGTGGGAGTGCTGATCGCCCTGTTCGTCGGCGCCTGAGCGACGCCCTCTGCCGTAGGGCCTGCGGAGGTGCGCCCCTGGGAACCCGCGCTGACACGCAGCCACTTCCCCGTCACCATTTCCCCGCGGCAATTTCCCCTCTCCCGAGGGGAGAGGGGACATACACGGGACCCCTCTAGCGGATGGAGATACGAGCCACCGGCTGGATGTTCAGCTCCGGCGACAGCTCCTGGAAGCTGACGACGGAGAAGGGCGGGTTGAACTCGTACTCGAGCAGCTTGCGCACGTAGCGACGGATGTCCATCGCGGTGAGGATGACGGGGCGCTGGGCGCTGGGCGGCAGGTGGCCACACTCGGACTTCACGGCCTGGACGATCTCCTGGGCGATGTCCGGCTCCAGGGCGAGGTGGGTGCCCGCGGAAGTGCGCTTGATGGAGCCGCGGATGGCCTCCTCGATCTGCGGATCCAACAGGTAGACCACCAGGGTGCCGGTGCCGCGCGCGAACTTGTGGGACACGTAGCGCCGCAGGCTGGAGCGCACGTGCTCGGTGAGCATCACGTTGTCGGCCTCGACCTGGCCGTACTCGGCGAGGGCCTGGAGGATGCCGCGCAGGTCGCGGATGGAGATCTCCTCCTCCACGAGGCGCCCGAGGATGTCCGTGAGCTTGAGCACGGTGACAACCTTGGGGACCACTTCCTTCACGATGGCGGGGAAGGCCTTCTCCAGCTGGTCGAGCATCGACTGCGTCTCCTGGACGCCGATGAACTCGCGCGCCTGGCGGCGCAGCACCGCGGCCAGGTGGAGGATGATGTAGCCGGGCACATCCCAGGTGGTGAGGCCGGCCGCCTCGAGCGTGGCCTTGTGGTGCTCGGGCACCCACGCCGCGGCCTGGCGGGTAGCGGGGTTGACCGCCTCGAAGCCCTGGATGTTCATCAGCTTCAGGCGCTCCACCGTGTCGTTGACGAGCACATGGCCGATGGTGGCCTGGCCCGTCACCACGGGGACTTCGTTGATTTGAATCTGGTACGCGCCGGGAGGCAGGTTCGAGTTGCCGCGAGCGCGCACGCCCGGGAAGCGCACACCCATCTCCACGAAGAGGCCGTCGCGCATGAAGGGGATGAGCTCGAAGAGGAACTTGCCGTTGTCCTGGCGCGAGTCCACGAAGGGCACCAGGGCGTCGGAGACCTCCAGCACGATGGGCGTGACGACGGGGATGAAGAGCTCGGAGTCCGGGTTGATGGCCTCCTTGGGCTGCGGCTCGGTAGCCGCGGGCGTCTCCCCCTCGGGCGTCTCCCCAGCGGTGAGGCCCGCTGCATCGCCCGCCGCCACCTCCTTCTCCTTCTTCATCATCGACCAGGCGCCGTAGCCGGCTCCGGCCGCCAGCAGGAAGAACGGAATCTTGGGCAGGCCGGGGATGAGGCCGAGCGCCAGGAGCATGCCCGCGGCGATGGCGATGGCCTTCGGGTAGGCGGTGAGCTGAGCGCCCACGTCATGGCCGAGGTGGTTGCCCTCCTCGTCGCCGCCGACGCGCGTCACGATGATACCGGCGCAGGTGGAGATGAGGATGGCGGGAATCATTCCCACCAGACCGTCACCGATGGTGAGCAGCGTGTACTTCGCCGCCGCGGCCCCCACCTCCATGCCCTTCTGCATCACGCCGATGACGAGGCCACCGACGATGTTGATGACGGTGATGATGATGCTGGCGATGGCGTCGCCCTTGACGAACTTCATCGCGCCGTCCATGGCGCCGAAGAGCTGGCTCTCGCGCTCCAGGTCGCGGCGCTTGCGCTTGCCCTCGTCCTGGTCGATGGAGCCGGCGCGCAGGTCCGCGTCGATGGACATCTGCTTGCCGGGCATGGCGTCCAGGGTGAAGCGCGCGGCCACTTCGGCGACGCGCTCGCTGCCCTTGGAGATGACGATGAAGTTGACGATGACGAGGATGACGAAGATGACCAGACCGACGACCAGGTTGCCCGCCACCACGAAGTGACCGAAGGCCTCGACCACCTCGCCCGGATCACCCGTGAGCAGGATGAGGCGCGTCGTGGAGATGGTGAGCGCCAGCCGGTACATCGTGGTGATGAGCAGCAGTGTCGGGAACACCGACAACCGCAGCGCCTGGGGGACGTACAGGGAGATGAGCAGCAGCACCACCGAGATGCTGATGTTCAGGGTGAGCAGCACGTCCAGCAGCATCGGCGGCAGCGGGACGATCATCATCCCGATGATGGCCACCACCACGCAGGCCAGGACGATGTCGGAGTACTTGGACAGGAAGCTGTTGCTCTGGGCGGACATTCAGTCCGCAATCCTAGCGAGACCCGGTTGGTTTCCCAAGCCTCCGTCCCACTCCCCCTGCCCCGCCGGACGCGACCAGCATCCAGCCAGGCGTCGGTTACTCCTTGCGGCCCCCTGCGACGGCGGCATCCCGCTGGGCATCCTCGGCGCTCTGGAGCGCGGCGGCGGCCAGGACCCGGGCCCGCTCGGTGAGGGGGTCCCTGTTCTCCGGGTCCAGCTCCACCACCCGGGCGAAGTCGTGCACCGCGTCCATGATGTTGCCCAGGCGCAGGTGGACCTCACCCCGGTTGATCAGCGCCGCCGTGTCCGCGTCATTGAGGCGGATGGCCTCGTTGAAGTGCACCAGCGACTCGTCGAGCTCATCCACCGCCAGGAGGGTGGCCCCCAACGCCGTGCGGTAGTAGCCCTCTGCCGGGTCCAACGCCGACAGCTCCTGGAAGATGACTCGAGCCTCGTCGTAACGCCCCTGCTCGTACATCTGGAATCCCTGCATCGCCTGCTGGAGCAGGTCAGGCGGGGAGACATCAGGGTCAGAGTTCGCCATGGTGGGTTGGGTGGGGACCGGACGGAAGAAGTCAACCTCGATGCTACTACGAGCCTCCGAACCGACGGAAGCTCCCTACCGGAAAATCAGGACAGGCCGCACAGGAGGGTCCTCCCCGGACGTGCCTTCCGTAAGATGGGCGAATGGAACTCGCGCACGCCCAGGAAATCTTCGAGCAGCTCTACTCAGGCTTCTCCGGCTACGACATCGCCCGGAGTGAAAAGGAGCGGATGGGACGGCAGGAAGCGGCCACCACCTACGGAGAGGTGATTCCCGCGGCCTTCCACGACGTGATGCTCGCGGCCTCCCCCAAGGAGGGCGAGGTGTTCTTCGATCTCGGCTCCGGGACGGGCAAGGCGACGATCCTCGCCGCCCTCACCTTCCCATTCAGCCGGGTGGTGGGTATCGAGCTGCTCCCGGGACTGGGAGATGCGGCGCGCCAGGTGCTGGGCCGCTACGACGCGGAGATCCGTCCCCGCCTGCCGCCGGAGCACCAGCGCCAGCGCATCGACTTCATCGATGGAGACTTCCTGATTCAGGATCTCTCCGAGGCCGACGTGTTGTTCGCGCATGGCACCTGCTACGGACCCGAGCTGATGGGCAAGCTCACCCACAAGCTGGAGGAGCTCAAGCCCGGGGCGAGGGTCGTCATGGCCGGGCAGACGCTGGCCTCGCCGGAGCTCGTCTTCCAGAAGATGAAGGTGATGAAGACGGACTGGGGCTCGGCGCTCGCAGCGGTGTACCAGCGCCGGTAGCCCCTCCCGCGTGACGGCGGCTACTTCTTGGGAGCCGCCTCCTTCAGGATGGTCAGGGTGGCGCGAGCGCGCTTGGTGTTCTCGCGCTTGGCCTCGGGGTCGTACTTCAGCGCGGCCTGGATGTCCTCGAGCGCCTTGGGCACGTTGCCCTCGCGCAGGAACAGCTCGCTGCGACCGACCAGGGCGTCCACATTGCCGATGTTGAGCTCGAGCGCCCGGGTGTACTCGTCCTTGGCCTCGTCGAACTTCTCCAGGTGGGCGTAGGTCGATGCCAGGTTGCAGTGGAAGACGCTGTCGTAGGGAGAGGCGGCCACCAGCCCCTTGAAGATGTCCAGGGCGTCTTGGAGCTTCCCGGTCTTCAGCATCTCGTGACCGCGCTTGGCGATCTCATAGAGCATCTCTTGGGACAGACCCAGGAACTCCGCCGGGGTGATCTCTCCGACGACGAGCCGTTCACCGAGCTCTTCCGAGATGACGCGCGTGTTGGAAGCGGGCTTCTGCGGGGTATTGCTCACGGGAACACCTGTTGGGAAAAAAAGACGGGAGGGCCCAGCAGGACCCTCCCGCCCGGTGAGTCTAGACCAGAGATCAGAACGTCAGGAAGCGGTTCTGGGTGACGCTGCGGCTCAGGTCACGCAGGGACGAGTGCAGGTCGAGCATGCGGCCGATGTCCTGGAAGCTGCTCTTCAGGTTGGCCTGGCGGCGATCCACCCAGCAGCCACCGCGCGGGCCGTTGTTGACGGGGCGCTCGAAGGGGTTGTTCTTCTCGAGCTTCTCGGTGAACTGGCGCAGGGTGTCGAACAGCTTGGACATCTGCTTGAAGAGGTCGCCGAGCTTGCCGAGGAAGTCGCCCGGCTTGGTGGTGTTCGCGGGCTTGTTGGGCGTCGGGGCGCCCGGAGCCAGGTCGTTGCCGAGCTTGAAGGACTCGCCGCCGTTGTTGCTGCCGACGATCTCCTTGCCCGTGAAGGACCAGTCGTCGGTCTCCTTGCCCATGACGAACACGTCCTTGCCGCCGAAGCTGTTGACGTTGGCGTAGCCGTCCTGGGTGACGGGGCCGGTCTTGCCCTTGCCCTTGTCGATGTCGGTGACCTGCACGCGGTCGTTACCGGAGATGATCTCCAGCTTGGCGGAGACCGTCATGCCGTTGCCGTAGGGGGCGGTGGTGCAGTTGATGCGGGTGCCATCGCCGAGCACGAAGGTGCTGTCGCGCTTGAAGTCCCACTTGCCACCGTCACCCTCGTCCACGTGCGGGTCGCCCCAGACGCGGGTGTTCTTGCCGTCCGGACCGGTGATCTTCCACTCGAACTGGCTGGTGGCCTCGATCTTGTAGCCGCCCGGCGTGGTGATGACGCCGTTCTTGTCCGTCTTCAGGCTGCCGCTCGGGTGAGAGGAGTCACCGGGAGAGGGCGTGGACGGCGTGGCAGCACCGCGGCCGACGACCGAGTAGAAGATGTCCATGATGGACCGGTCCTTGCGGAACACGTCGTTCTCCACCGTCGTGTTCGTCGGAGCGGTCGTCTGCGCGGTGGCCGCGGTCGTCTGAACCTGGCCGGCGTCCTTGGTGGCGCCCAGGGTCTGCAGTTCAGCCGTCGTGGTCCGGGCCGTGGTCGTGGTGCTCGGAGAACCACCGATCTTCGTCGACATGATGTTCGTCCTTTCTTTCTCAGGCGCGCGGAAGAGGCTTCGCACCGGGTAAGGGCAACTTGAGGGAGTGGCGCCGAAGCGCCGCCTGCTGTGCTTCAGTTATTTCCATTATCGGGCCACGACTCCGAAGGTTTCGTGTGATCCTTTCGAAGTTCACTTTCCGTCCTGATGCCCGATGACGTTCCTGGGCCGGGAGTGGAAACCAGGGCTCGGAGACCGTCAAGTCCACCGCTCCCGCGTGGCCTCCTCTCAGGGAGATCCTGCGAGAGCGGTTCGGACTGCCTGACAGCCTGGCGCTCCTCCAACCGCCGATGCCGCGGACGATGCGCATCGGCAACTCGAGCAGCTGCTTCATCCTCCGAAGGGGCGGAACAGCGTGCTCCTCCCCTGCTCCTTCTTGGATTTTCCCGCGTATTTTCCGGGAACTTTTCCGCGCTCGGCCGCCGCGGCGAGCGCCGCACAGCGTCCACCGCGGGGAAGTGCGGAGGGAGGGCCCAAAAAGCGAAACCGGCCCCGCGTGGCCCTCCTATCGAGGACCTCACGAGACCGGTTCGGACTACCCAACTGCTGGACGCTCTATCAGCCGCCGATGTTGCGGATGACCGACATCGCCATCTCGTGCATCTGCTTCATCATCTGCGTGATGAGCTGGGTGAGCTCCTGCTCCTTCTGCATCTTCATCTGCGCCTCCATGAACGGCTTCATCTCGGCGGGGGCGTTGGCCAGCATGTCCTGCTGCGCCTTCGACAGACCACCCATGGCGCTCATTCCGGCATTGGCGATAGAGCTGAGGGACATTTGAATTCTCCTGGGAAATCGTAGGGTTGGAAGCTGGTGCGGCGCGAAGCAGCGACCTGACATCCTGATTATCGGACCGGGCCCTCCGGAGTTTCCTGCCCCTTTTCCGATTTATTTTCCGGAGCCTCTGGGCCGGCCCCAGCTCAGTCCCAGGGCTCCACCACCGGCGCAGTGGGAGGGACGGGGCCCAAAAGCGAAACCGGCCCCGCGTGGCCTCTTATCGAGGACCTCACGAGACCGGTTCGGACTACCCAACTGCTGGACGCTCTATCAGCCGCCGATGTTGCGGATGACCGACATCGCCATCTCGTGCATCTGCTTCATCATCTGCGTGATGAGCTGGGTCAGCTCCTGCTCCTTCTGCATCTTCATCTGCGCCTCCATGAACGGCTTCATCTCGGCGGGGGCGTTGGCCAGCATGTCCTGCTGCGCCTTCGACAGACCACCCATGGCGCTCATTCCGGCATTGGCGATAGAGCTGAGGGACATTTGAATTCTCCTGAGAAATCGTAGGGTTGGAAGCTGGTGCTGCGCGAAGCAGCGACCTGACATCCTGATTATCGGGCAGGGTCCTCCGGAGTTTCCTGCTTCTTTTCCGGATCATTTCCCAGGGTCTCCATGCGGCCCCAGCTCCACGGCCCCGCCACCGGCGAAGTGCGGACGGGGGCCCAAAAGCGAAACCGGCCCCGAGTGGCCCTCCTATCGAGGACCTCACGAGACCGGCTCGGACTACCCAACTGCCGGGCGCTCTATCAGCCGCCGATGTTGCGGATGACCGACATCGCCATCTCGTGCATCTGCTTCATCATCTGCGTGATGAGCTGGGTGAGCTCCTGCTCCTTCTGCATCTTCATCTGCGCCTCCATGAACGGCTTCATCTCGGCGGGGGCGTTGGCCAGCATGTCCTGCTGCGCCTTCGACAGACCACCCATGGCGCTCATTCCGGCATTGGCGATAGAGCTGAGGGACATTTGAATTCTCCTGAGAAATCGTAGGGTTGGAAGCTGGTGCGGCGCGAAGCAGCGACCTGACATCCTGATTATCGGACCGGGCCCTCCGGAGTTTCCTGCCCCTTTTCCGATTTATTTTCCGGAGCCTCTGGGCCGGCCCCAGCTCAGTCCCAGGGCTCCACCACCGGCGCAGTGGGAGGGACGGGGCCCAAAAGCGAAACCGGCCCCGCGTGGCCTCTTATCGAGGACCTCACGAGACCGGTTCGGACTACCCAACTGCCGGGCGCTCTATCAGCCGCCGATGTTGCGGATGACCGACATCGCCATCTCGTGCATCTGCTTCATCATCTGCGTGATGAGCTGGGTGAGCTCCTGCTCCTTCTGCATCTTCATCTGCGCCTCCATGAACGGCTTCATCTCGGCGGGGGCGTTGGCCAGCATGTCCTGCTGCGCCTTCGACAGACCACCCATGGCGCTCATTCCGGCATTGGCGATAGAGCTGAGGGACATTTGAATTCTCCAGGAAATTGTAGGGTTGGAAGCTGGTGCTGCGCGAAGCAGCGACCTGACATCCTGATTATCGGACCGGGCCCTCCGGAGTTTCCTGCTTCTTTTCCGGATCATTTCCCGGGGTCTCTGGGCCGGCCCCAGCTCCACAGTCCCAGGGCTCCACCACCGGCGAAGTACGGACGGGGGCCCAAAAGCGAAACCGGCCCCGCGTGGCCTCTTATCGAGGACCTCACGAGACCGGCTCGGACTACCCGACTGCTGGACGCTCTATCAGCCGCCGATGTTGCGGATGACCGACATCGCCATCTCGTGCATCTGCTTCATCATCTGCGTGATGAGCTGGGTGAGCTCCTGCTCCTTCTGCATCTTCATCTGCGCCTCCATGAACGGCTTCATCTCGGCGGGGGCGTTGGCCAGCATGTCCTGCTGCGCCTTCGACAGACCACCCATGGCGCTCATTCCGGCATTGGCGATAGAGCTGAGGGACATTTGAATTCTCCTGGGAAATCGTAGGGTTGGAAGCTGGTGCGGCGCGAAGCAGCGACCTGACATCCTGATTATCGGACCGGGCCCTCTGGAGTTTCCTGCCCCTTTTCCGATTTATTTTCCGGGGCCTCTGGGCCAGCCCCAGCTCCACAGTCCCAGGGCTCCACCACCGGCGAAGTGCGGACAGACGGGGGCCCAAAAGCGAAACCGGCCCCGCGTGGCCTCTTATCGAGGACCTCACGAGACCGGCTCGGACTACCCAACTACCAGGCGCTCTATCAGCCGCCGATGTTGCGGATGACGGACATCGCCATCTCGTGCATCTGCTTCATCATCTGCGTGATGAGCTGGGTAAGTTCCTGCTCCTTCTGCATCTTCATCTGCGCCTCCATGAACGGCTTCATCTCGGCGGGGGCGTTGGCCAGCATGTCCTGCTGAGCCTTCGACAGACCGCCCATGGCGCTCATACCGGCGTTGGCAATAGAACCGAGGCTGGACATTGTGAATTCTCCTAAGAAATTCGTGGGGTTGGAAAGCTGGGTGAGGTGCGAAGCAGCAACCTGACAACCTGATTATCGGACCGGGCCCTCCGGAGTTTCCTGCTTCTTTTCCGGATCATTTCCCGGGGCCGATGGGAACCGGCCTGGGCCTAGCCCTTCACCTTGCCGAGGGCAGGGTTCTTCATCCACGTCTTGAAGGACTCGAGCTGCTGCTGCTCGGACTTCGCGTCAGCGGGCGCAGCCGGCGCCGGAGCGGTCTCGGGGTTGAGGGTCATGCCCTTGCGCTGGCTCGAGCCCTCGAAGCCATCCTTCACACCCGCGGCGGCGCGCGGAGCCGGAGCCGCCGGCGCCGCAGGGGCACCCGCCGCCGGAGTGCCCTCGAGCAGGGCGCCCACGAAACCCGCGGGAATCGGCGGCGCACCCTCCGGCCACTCCATCTGACCGGTGAAGCCGACCGCGACCAGGCGCTCCTGCAGGAACTCCACCACCTCCATGATGATGGTCGGAGGAGGAAGGACAGGATCCTTCGTGAAGCGAACGAACGCGTCCTTCACCTCGTTGTAGAGGTTCACGTTCAGCGGCGAGCCCACCTTCGTGTTCGCCAGCAGCTCGTGCATCTTGCGCAGCACCGGCTGCGCGGTCCCGGTGGCAGTCTTGGCCTGCTTCTCCAGCGCGGCCAGCAGCTTCTCCCGCTTCGCCACCAGCTCGGGCGGCTCGGTGGGAAGGGGATACTCTTCGTTGGCGTTCGGCTTCTTGGACATGAGCGCGTCTCTTTCTGCGGGGGAGCGAGATAAGGTCAACACACGGCGGTGCCCATGTTAGGGATGGTTGGAATCTCCGATCAAGCCAGCAACCACGGAAACCCCTATCTGAGAGGGTGAGAAGCCCCCTCAGCGCTGGGTCAGCGCGGTCACCATCGCGGCGGCCTTGGTGGCCAGCGGATCCTCGGCATCCACCAGGGACGAGATGCGGCGCAGATCCTCCAGGGCCTGCGCTTTCTGCCCCAGGGAGAGCCGGACCTCGGCGCGGCCCACGTAGGCCTGGGCATCCCGAGCATCCAGCTTCAGGGCCACGTCGTAGGCAGCCAGCGCCCCCTGCGGGTTGCCCGCGGCCATCTCCACCACCCCGAGCGCCTTGGCGAAGTAGGCATCCGCGGGGTTGATGGCGTAGAGCCCCTGAAAGAGCGTGCGGGCCTCGGCGATGCGGCCCTGGTAGAAGAAGAAGTAGGCCGTCTTGGCGATGGCGTAGAGCTCATCGTCCGTGTAGCCGCGCACGTCGCGCAGCGTCGCCTTGCCCTCCGCCCAGCGCTGCATCATCTGGGTGAGCCGCGCCTCGTCCTGCGGAGGGTTGTTGCTGTCGGAAGCGGCCATGGTCCTAGAACCCCTGCTCCTGCTGCTCCTCGCGCATGCGGCGCTGGATCTCCTGGACCTCGGAGTGGACCTGGCCCACCAGCGCCAGCATCTGCGCCTCGCGCTGCAAGAGACCCTTGAGGCGCTCCAGCCGCTCCGGCGGTGCGTTGATGCGTCCCAGGCTCCGCTCCAGCAGCTGCCGCTGATCGCTCTCGCCCCGCCCGGCCACGCTGCCCAGGTAGGGCCGGTCCGAGAAGCCCTCGAGGTCCGCGTCGTGCCCCTTCGGATTGGGCGGCGTGGGTAGCCGCAGCTCCTCCGAGGAGTGCGCCGGGCCGATGAAGTCCAGCAGCGCCGCCGAGGCGAGCGCCGGGCTCTTCGGGTTGCCCGCCTTGCGCTTCTTGCGGTCGAACTGCGAGGGATCGACCAGCTTCTCGCGAACCGCGCGGGGCCCTCCCCAGGGCCAGAGGGGTGCTCTCGGGGGCTGATTATTGATTTTGGCCATGGTCTGGATTGAACCTCACTACCGGGGGGACACGCCAGAGTCTACCCTACTCGCCTCAACGCTTGCCGCCCGCCTGCTGCTCCCGCTGGAGCTCGAAGATGAAGTTGAGGACCTCCGCGACCGCGTCGTACAGCTCCTCGGGGATCTCCTGGCCCACGTCGATGCGGTAGAGCGCATTGGCCAGCGACACGTTCTTCATGACGGGGATGTTGTACTGCTTGGCGATCTCGCGGATCTTGTCCGCCTTGAGGCGCATCCCCTTGGCCACCACGCGCGGAGCGGTGTCCTTCTCCTTGTCGTACTTGATCGCGATCGCCATCTCGGCATCGTCGCTCATGGGAACCTCGCGTCAGTGACGGGGGCGGGACCGCGTCAGGCCCGAGCCGCCGGAGTGGGATTCTTCAGGCCGTAGACGAAGTTGAGCACCTCGGCGACGGCGTCGTACAGCTCCTCGGGGATCTGCTCGCCGACCTCCACGCGCAGCAGGGCGTGCGCCAGGGGCACGTTGCGCAGCGTGGGGACGTCCGAGTCACGCGCCAGGGCCTTGATGCGCTCGGCCTTGAAGTCCAGGCCCTTGGCCAGCACCCTGGGCGCCACGTCGCCGTCCTTGTCGTACTTGAGCGCGACGGCCACGTGGTCCGGGTTGGTGACGATGACGTCGGCGTCCTTCACCGCCTCCATCTGCGCGCCTTCCAGGAGCTCGTGCGCCATCTCCTTGCGCTTGGCCTTGTTGTGCGGATCTCCCTCGCTCTCCTTGTACTCCTTCTTGACGTCCTCCTTCGACATCATCTGTTCCTTCATGTACGACTTGCGCTGCCACCAGACGTCGAAGATGCCGAAGAGGAAGAAGACCATCCCCACGCGCACGGCGACGCGGTACATCAGCTCGCCCATGACGGCCAGGATGATGGGCGTGTCGCGGCGCACCGTCTCCACCACCAGGGGCATGGAGTCGCGCACCACGCCGTAGGTGACGTAGGCCGCGATCGAGATCTTGGTCAGGTTCTTGATGATCTCGATGATCTGCTTCTTGGTGAAGAGGTTCTTCAACCCCTCGATGGGGTTGAGCTTCTCCAGCTTGGGCATCACCGGATCCATCGTGAACAGCGAGCCCACCTGGAGGAACTCCACCAGGCCGCCCACGATTGCCACGGCCGCCACCACCGGCACGGTGAGCAGGAGCACCACCTGGAGCCCCATGGTCATGAGCTGGCCGGTGGCCGCCTGAATGCCCTCTGGATGCGCGATGTGATCGAAGCTGAAGTGGAAGAGCTCGGTGACGCGCTGCTCCACGTTGGACCAGGTCGCCTTGACCACGCCCAGGCCCACCACGAAGCCGAACACGGCCGTCAGGTCCTTGCTCTTCCAGACCTGGCCCTTCTTGCGTGCGTCGTCGAGCTTCTTTTGTGAGGGTTCTTCTGTCTTTTCGTCGGACATGGCGAAGACCCTGGATCAGCCGAGCAGGCGTATCGCGTGGCGGAGCGTGGCCAGCATGGCGGCGAACTCCGTCTGCATCCGCCCCATCATGAGGCCCAGCGAGATGAAGACGATGACCACGCCCACCAGTGGCTTGATGGCCATGGAGATGAAGAAGACCTGGACCTGGGGAGCCACGCGGTTGACGGCGCCCAGCGCCATGTCCGTCAGGAAGGCGGCCAGCATGGGCGGCGCGGCGAGCGCGAGGGAGATCTTCAGCAGGTCCGCGAAGGAACGGATGAACAGCTCGAAGAAGGCCCACTCCCCCTGGCTGAAGCGGGGGAACCTGTCCAGGGGGACGATGGCGAAGCTCTCGGCGAGCGCCTCGATGACCAGGTGGTGGCCGTTGAGGGTGAGGAAGAGCACCACCGCCAGCTGCACCTTGAGGCTGGCGAAGATGGACACCTGCGTGCCGAGCTGCGGCACGTAGAGCTGGGCGTTGTTGCTGCCGGACATGGTGTCCACGAGGTTGCCGGCCACGCGCGCCGCCTCGAAGACGACGTTGACGATGGAGGCCAGCGCCACGCCGATGAAGATCTCCTTGAGCATCAGCCCGATGTAGGGGAACGCGCTGGTGGGGAGGGCTCCCATGCGCGCGCTCACGGCCGGGAAGAGCACGCCGGAGAGCATGACGCCCACGCCCATCTTGATTTCCGGGGGGATGACCTCGCCGCCCAGGAATGGGGAGAGCACCAGCACCGGCATGATCCGGCACATCAGCAGGCCCATGGTGAAGATGACGAGCGAGAGGTTCGCCTGCTCCGTCATCCGGGCGATGACTTCGGAGACGTTCATTTGATCAGTGCCGGGAACTGATCGAACACGTGGAAGGTGAAGCGCACCAGTTGGTTGCCGATCCACGGGCCGGTGAGCGCCAGGACGCCGAACACGATGATGACCTTGGGAGCGAACGAGAGCGTCTGCTCCTGAATCTGCGTGGTGGCCTGGAAGACGGCGATGATGAAACCCACGAGCAAGCTCATGAGCACGGGAGGCGCCGAGACGACGAGCACGAGGTAGAGCGCCTGCTGGAGAATGGAGTTCAGCTGGTGCATGTGCGTCTCACAGGTAGCCGACGACCAGGCCCTTGGCGATGAGGTACCAGCCGTCCACGAGGACGAAGAGGAGCAGCTTGAAGGGCATGGAGATGGTGGTGGGCGAGAGCATGTGCATGCCCAGCGCCAGCAGGATGTTGGCCACCACCATGTCGATGACGATGAAGGGCACGAAGAGCAGGAAGCCGATCTGGAAGGCTTCCTTCAGCTCGGAGACCACGAAGGCCGGGACGATGGTCATGAAGTCCTTGTCCGTGAGATCCTTCCTGTCCTCCTCGGTGCGCATCTTCCTGGCGAGATTGAAGAAGAGCGCCCGGTCCTTGGCGGTGACCTTCTTGATGAGGAAGGCGCGCAGCGGCTCCTTGGACTTGTTGGCCGCCTCCAACAGGGTGCCCACCGACTCCGAGGACAGCAGCGAGGGCCCTCTGGCGAGGATGTCCACCTCGGCGGCCCGGTACATGGACTGGCCCACCGGGGCCATGATGTAGACGGTGAGGATGATGGCCAGGCCCGTGATGACCTGGGTGGGCGGAATCTGCTGGGTGCCCAGTGCGGAGCGCACGATGGAGAGCACCACGGAGATCTTCACGAAGCTCGTCACCATCATCAAAACGAAGGGGACGAGCGACAGCGCGGCCAGCGCCAGCATCAGCACCAGCGGCCGCGAGGCGAAGGAGTCGGGGCTCACCGCGTCGACGTTCACGGCGGCGGAGACATCGGCGGTGCCACCCCCGCGCTTGTTGCGCTGGGCGAAGGCGAGGAAGGGCTCCAGCGCGAACACCACGGCGAACAGCCAGGGCGAGAGGCGGAGGGCGGGGAGGCGGACGTTGGGCGTGAATCTCACGAGTCGTCTCTTCAGGCGCCCGGCGGCTCGGTGCCGCTCGGTTGGGTAGCACCCGGCTGCGTGGCATCGCGGCGGGCGAGGAGTTTCTGGAGGAAGGGAGAGAGGGAGATCACGTTGGACGGCGGCCGCTCGGAGCGGATGCGCTCCACCGCCGCGGTGTCGAGCTTGGACAGCAGTTGGAGGCCGCTCTCGCCTCCACCCACCAGCAGGTACTCGTCCGCGGCCTTCAGCACGAAGAGGGTGCGACGCTGGTCCAACGGCACCCGCTCCAGCACCGACACCACCGAGGGCCGCCCCGCGGGCACGCCCTGCAAGCCCATCAGCTTGCGCAGGCCCACGTTGAGCGTGAGGTAGATGGAGGCCACCACCGCGCCGAACAGCAGCAGCGTGCGCGTCAGCATCCACCCGAGGCTCTCGGGCTCCTCATCCATGCCCGGCGGCAGCGCGGGCGCCCCGAGCTCATCGGAGGCAGAGGGCTGCTGCACAGCGGCCTGGGCCGGAGTGGCGGCCTGAGCCGCGGGGGCCGGAGACTTCGGGGGCTCGGTGGAGGAAGCGCGTGCATCGGCGGGCGCCGGCGGTGCGCTCGAGGCGGGAGCCTCGGCACGGGCCAGCGGCGCCACCAGGAGGCAAGCGCAGACCAGCCACGTCGGACGCGGGGGGAAGACGGAAAACACGGCCATGATGGGTCGCGAGGCTAGTGCATCGGGCAGGAGACCGCCACGGGCGCCCCTTGCCCTGCCCTGCTCCTTCGCTCGCCTGCCTGGGTCACCCCACCGTGACACGCGCTCTGCTCTCCTCGTTGCAAACGCCACGGCGGCTCCCCACGGCCTGGAGGCGGGCCCTAGCCCGCGAGCGAGAGGATCCGGACGCCCAGCTGCCCTTCAATCTCCACCAGCTCGCCCCGGGCAACCACCTTGCCGTTCACCGACAGGTCCACCGGCTCACCCGGCGCCCGGCGCAGCTCCACCACCTGACCCACCCGCATGGCCACCACCTGATCCGCCGTCACCGGCACCCGGGCCAGCTCCACGGAGATCTGCAGCGGGATATCACCCAGCAGGTCGCCTGAATCCATTCTGTCGTCCAAGGCACCACTCTCCGCCAAAGGGTTGCGCATCTCGGGGTTGGTGAACTCCTCGTCCCCCGACTCTCCCAGAGCCTCCGCCGCGGCCTCGTCCGACTCGGAGGGCCCGCGCCGCGAGAAGGACTGATCTCCAGCCACCCACCCGGTGATACGCGCCTGGTACTGGCCATTCACCAGGGAGACGTCCGCGGCCAGGCAGCCCTTGCGGGCCAGCCCCACGAGCAACCGAGCGGTGCCATCCTCGCCCCGGTCCGGCCGGGCCGAGAACGCGTCCACCAGCACCACGTCCTTCACCCGGAGGCTCGACAGGTCGCGGCTGGAGATCTCCGCCTGGGCAATCTCCGCGCGCAGCCAGGTGCGGACCGAGGACAGCCGGCCCAGGTGAGCCTGGATGTCCGCCTGATGCATGGCCCGGCGCTGCTCGGTCACCTGCGCCGGCTCCACCGCGTCCAACACGCCCGAGGGCACGAAGAAGCGAACCATGCCCTCCTGCGAGCCGAGCCGAGTCCGGAGCTGAACCACCAACACCGGCCCGTCCTCGCTCAGCCGGGTGATCGCCTCGTCCAGCCCGCGCGCCACGCCCTCCAGGCGCAGCTTGGGCATGCTCGGATCCATCCCCGGAACCAGCGCCTTGAGCGCCTCGAGGATGACGAAGCTCGCCACGCCCTCCTCAATGTCCGTCAGGGGCCGCACGCCGACGGCCTCGCCCGCGCCGCCCAGCAGCAGGTCCACCACCGCGTGCGCCAGGGGCAGCTCGATCTCCAGCACCGCGCGTCCGCGATGCGGACCGGGCACCAGGAAGGACAGGAAGGTGGGATCCGCCAGGTGCCGGCGCAGCTCGCTCGGACCAATGGCCCGCGCCGCCTCCAGCGAGAAGCTCACCTGCGTGTCGAAGAGGCCCTTGAGCCGGGTACACAGCGCCTCGACGGTCTCGGGCTTCGGCGTCAGCCACTTGATGCGCGAGGTGAGCCGAAACTCGTTGAGCGACACCTTCTCCAGCTTGGGGAAGGAATAGGGCTTCCACGACTTGCCTGGGCTCGCCGGGGCGACCGGGGCGACCGGGGTGGCCTGACTGGTCGGACGCTTGAGCAGCCGGGCGTCGACCAGCATGGTGCGCTCCTGCGGACCAGGCTCGTCATCCGCGTCGAGACTCATGACTTCGCCTCGACACGCAGCTCCTCTAGGGTGAGACCGCGTCCGGCCAGCGCGTTCTTGAGGGTCTCACGCTGCCCCTCGAGCATCTTCAGCACTTCCTTGTCGCTGCCGCTGAAGGTGGCGTGGATCTTCCCGTTCTTCGCGCTGAGCTTGATGGACAGGCCCTTGAGCACGTCGTTGCGCAGGTCGATCTGGAACTCCGCGTTGCCCGCGGCGTTGGTGCCCACGCGCACGCGCTCGACGATCTTCTGGGCAATCTCATTGGCGATGGCGCGCAGCCGCTCCGAGCCCGACGTGGGCTTGGGCTTGGCCACCGGCACAGGAGCCATCAACGCGGGATTGAACCGGAAGCTCGCGGCCGCCTCGGCGCCGTCCTTCTTGTCCTTGCCTTCCCCACCCCCCTTGCCCCCGCCGTCCGCGTCGGCCTTGAGAGAGCCCTTGCCCTCGCGTCGGGCCTGCACGCCCATCGCGGCGCTCTCGCTGTCCTTGTCGAGCGCATCGCCGCGCTCGTCCAGGGCCTCGCTCGTGTTCTTCGCGTCCGCCGCGCGCGACTCGACCCGCGTCTGCGTCACGCCCTGGTCCTGCTTGCTCTGGGCCGTCTGGGCGCCCTCCGGCTGGCGGCCACCGGCCACCTGGCCCTCGGAATTGCCCGTCTGACGCAGCTGGCCACGCAGGTCCCCTGCCTTGCCCTCCTGCTGCATGCGCGCCAGCACGGACTTGCCCAGGCTCTGCTGCTGAGGCTGCTGCGTCTGGGCGGCCTTCTGCTGCTGGACCAGCTTGGAGAAGGACGACTCCCCCTCCTGGCGCTGCTTCGCCTTGGACTCCTGGAGACGCTTCTCCTGGACCAGCCGCTCCGCGGCCCTCTGCGCCTGACGATCGTCTTCGACTCGGCTCATCTCGACACCACCTGGGGGAGCTGGAGGTTACTTGCGCTGACGCATCAGGAACAAGGTGTTCCCGATTTCCTCCTGGTTCAGCTCCTCCTTGGCCTGGCGCTCGGCCCGGATCTGCTTCTGCCAGTTCTCCTTGTGCTTCTCGATGGCCTTGAGCTCCTTGGCCGCCTCCGCCATCTCGCGCCGGCGCTGCTCCACCAGCTTCTCGGCCGTCTTGACGACCTCCTTCTGGCGTTCGATCTCCAGGGCGAGCTGAGCCTCCTCGTCCTTGAGGCGCTCCTCGTAGCGGTTCATCATCGTGAAGCTGTTCGGACCGGTCGTCCCCTTGGCCATGAGCTGCTGCATGTAGGCCATGACCTTCTGCTTACGCTCGGCCTTGCGCGTCTCGAGCTCCTTCTCCATGCGCTGGAGCTCGGCCTTCTGCTTTTCCAGCGCCTTGACGGCGTCGGAGAAGGCCTGCTCGGCCTCCTCTTTGGCGCGCTCGCGCATCTCGAGAAGGGTCTGCAACCGATAGGGGGGCATGGCCCCATCCTACCCCGGAATGCCCCCGGCCGGTCAGCCCTCCTCGTCAGCCCGCCTCGTCAGTCCTCCTGGTCACTCCTCGAAGAGGGCGATGAGCTTCTCGACCGTCTCGTCGAACCCGCTGTTGGAGTGGGTGTCCTGCTTGAGGAAGTCGATGATGGAGTCGTACTTGTCGATGGCGTAGTCCGTCCGGGGGTCCGTGCCGTACTGGTAGGCGCCCAGGAGGATGAGGTCGCGCTGCTTCTCGTAGGTGGCGAGCGTCTCGCGCAGCTTGCCCGCCGCCTTCTTGTGCTCCTTGGAGACGATGCCGCTCATCACACGGGAGAGGCTGGCGAGCACGTCCATGGCGGGCCACTGATTGCGCTCGCCCAGGGCACGGTTGAGGATGAAGTGACCGTCGAGAATACCGCGGACTTCGTCGGCGATGGGCTCCTCCATGTCACCGCCGGCCACGAGGCAGGTGTAGATGGCGGTGCACTTGCCCTTCTCCGAGTTGCCCGTGCGCTCGAGGATGCGCGGGAGCATGGAGAACACGCTCGGCGGGTAGCCCTGGCGTGCCGGAGGCTCACCGATGGCGAGGCCGATTTCACGCTGGGCTCGGGCCAGACGCGTCACCGTGTCGAGCATGAAGAGGACGTTGCCGCCGCGCTCGCGGAAGTACTCGGCGATGGCGGTGGCCACGTAGGCGGCGCGCAGACGCACCAGGCTGGGCTGGTCCGAGGTGGCGCACACCAGCACGGAGCGCTTCATGCCCTCCTCGCCCATGGCGTCCTCGATGAACTCGCGAACTTCGCGGCCACGCTCACCGATCAGCGCCACCACGCACAGGTCCGCCTGGGTGTTGCGCGCTATCTGGCCCATCAACGTGGACTTACCGACGCCCGAGCCTGCGAAGAGGCCCACGCGCTGGCCCTCGCCCACGGTGAGCAAACCGTCGATGCAGCGCACGCCCAGGGGCAGCGGCCGTTCAATGCGCTGGCGCTTGAAGGGGTCCGGGCAGTCGCGGTCCACAGACCAGTCGAACAGCCCCTCGGTGGGCAGCGGCTTGCCGTCCATGGGCTCGCCGATGCCGTTGAGCACACGGCCCAGCAGCCCCTCCCCGCACTTGATGGACAGGGGCCTGCCGGTGGGGACGACCTCGCTGTCCGGACCGATGCCCAGCAGCTCGCCCAGGGGCATGAGCATGACCTCATCACCCTGGAAGCCCACCACCTCGGCCTTCACCGAGTTGCGGCCGCCGTGGCCCTTGATGAGGACCAGCTCGCCCACGCGCACGCCGGGCACGCTCGCCTTGATGACCAGACCCGTCAGCTCGGTGACGCGGCCCTGCACCCGGTACAGCGGCGCTTCCTTGATGATGGAGATGTAGCGCTGGAGATCGAGAGCCATGGCCTACGCGGGACCTTCCTTCTTGCCCTGGTCCGGGAAGAGCACGTTCTGCAGCATCTCGAACTGAGTGGGCAGCTGCGCATCCACCTTGCCGAACTCCGTCTGCACGATGCAGCCCACCGGGGCCACGTCCGCGTCCTCCTTGATGGACACGTCCACCGCCCGGCCGATGAGCTCCATCAGCTCCGCCTTGCGGGCGCGCAGCACCGCCGCCGACTTGGGATTGACCCTCAGCACCACCGCCCGAGCATTGCGCAGCTCCTCGATGGCCTTGGCACAGATGTCCGCCAGCAGCGAGGGGTCGCGCTCCACATCACGGCCGATGATCTTCTCGGCGATCTTGCACGCCAGCGTCACCACGTCGCGCTCGTGCTGGGCGAGGATCTCCCCGGCCTGCATCTTCGCGCGCAGGAGGGTCTCCGTGGTCTGGGCCAGGCCCTCCTGGCGGCCCTGCTCGCGCGTCTTCGCCAGCAGCTCCTCGCGCTCGCGCTGGGCCTCCGCGAGGATGCGCTCCTTCTCGCGATTGGCCTCCTCGATGATGCCCTGGGCGCTCTGCCGGGCATCGAAGACCTCGGCGTTCATCACGCCCGGACGCGGCGGACGCAGCACCGGCCTGTCCCCGCCGGGCAGAGGCTCGGCAGCCCCCGAATCGCCCTTGATCACCTTGCCGATCGCCATGGAAAGCTCCTTGTGCGCCGGATGCTAGCGCGTTCCGCCCCGCGGTCCACGCCCACTCGTGCCCTGCCCGTCCGGCCGCGGAGCGCGCCGCTGAACCTGGGAGCCCTCCGTCCGGACTGCCGGGATGGAGGTGCTGGTCCTCAGCACCCTGGGCGGCCGTTCGGGCTCGGCCTCGGGCTCGCCCCGGGGAGGCACGGCGCTCCGGCTATAGGTGCGCGCCACCGGGGAACGGATGATGCGCGAGCCCTCCCCCTCCGGCACGGGCGGCTCGTTGGCGCGAGGCCGGTTCCCCACGCCCGTGCCAGGCCGCGACGACGGCGGCGGCCCAATGCGCGCCCCGGTAGGGTCTGGCTTCACATCCGCCCCTTCTCGGGCACCCTCTCGGGCACTCCGAGGGGTCACTCGGCTCACCCGAGACGGAGACGCCTCGGGCGGAGCCTCCTGCTGGCGTCCCCCGTAGTTGGAGCTGGCACCGGCCCGGCGAGCCTCGCGCTCGGCGATGGGATCCCTCCGCACGCCCACCACCGACTGCGATGACGCGGAGCGGCGGACCGACTGCTCCGTGCTGGCGCCCGCGCGCATCTCGCGGGACATCGGCGGGTTCCGGCTCGCGGGGGGCGGAGCCACCGCCGGCTTGCCGCTCAGGGACGGAGGAGGCCCGAGGGCGGGTGGCCGCGGCGAGTTGAGCCGCACTGGACGCTCGATGAGACCCCGGGCCGCGAGCCGCTCCAGGTCCGTGACGATGTCCGTGCGGCCACCGTCGCCGCGGGTCGTCGGCTTGGAGCGTTCCTCGCGCACCCACTTCGCGAGGACCTGCCCGAACTCGCTGCGGTGCTTCTCCACCAGGCGCGAGGCGAACTCAGCGGACTGGGCCACGCTGGCGCGAGCCAGCCGGTGCACACCGGCGCTCCGGATGGCAGCGGCCAGACTGTCCAAGCCCCCGTACTGATCGAGCTGTTCCCGGGCGTCCTCCTCGGCGAGCTTGCGCGGGGCATTGGCCGTCACGGCCCGCGTGGCGAGCTGGCGCAGATGGGGCGGCAGCACGGCGAAGGCCGGCTCGCGAGCGGTGTCCGGAATGCCCGCCAGTGACGGCCCCAGCACGCGCGCACCCAGCCGGTCGCACATGGTGAGCAGCTCGCGCGTCTGTAGCAGCAGCACGTCGGTGAACTTGAAGGGCACGTGCGCGGACGCCTCGCGCGACAGCCGCTCCTCCAGTTTCCAGCGCACGATGTCCAGCACCTGAGGACGGACTTCGCGCGTGAGCTTCACCTTCCCCGTGTTGGGCAGGTGGGCACGCACCGCTTCCGCCAGTTGCGCCGGCAGCGCGCGCAGCATCACCTCCACGAGGGCGCCGCGCTCACGCTTGAGCAACCCAGCCAGACGCTCCGGGTCCGCGCTCCACAGCTGCCCACGCCGATCCTTCACCAGCCGCTTGATCTCCTGGACCATCAGCGGGATCCGCTTGTCGCGCGGAATCTGGAGGATCTCCTGGGCGCGGTGCTGAAGCAGCTCCGCCTCTTCCTCGGGCAGATGCTCCAGCGCGGCGACGCCCTCCTGACCACCGAAGGTGATGGCGGTCAGGAGCATCATCGTCTGTCGCTTGCTCAGCGAGGTGAAGAACTGATCCAACGGTCACCCCGCGGGTGGGAAGCGTGCCAGGAAGACGACGGAGGGTACCTACATCACTGTTTACGAGACCGGGCCGCGGCGGGAGCGGCACCACCGCCCCGGAGCATCGGCCACACCGCCAGGCCGATGGCGGCCAGGATGACCATCACGGCCACGCCCGCCATCATCCGGAACTGGCTCACGCTGGAGGCCGTCATCCGCATGCCGAACACGTCCTGCAGGCGGCTCTCCGGGCCCACCTCCGCGTCGGGCGCCAGCGCCGGCGTCAGCAGCACCGTCACCGCCGCCGGCTTCAGCTCTGGCACCGCGGTGGCGACGAACTGCTGCACGTCCTCGCGCTTGATGGGCGACTCGTTCTTCAGGCCCGGCCGGTACTTGATGAACACCGACGACGACGGCTCCGGCTTGTTCTCCGGCTGCGTCAGGTCGTTGTTCTCCGGAATCATCACGATGACCCGGGCCTCCAGCACGCCGTCAATCTGGTTGAGGGCGTTGGAGACCTCGCCACCGAGCGCCTTGAGCAACATGGCGCGCTCCTCGGTGGCGGTGGGCACCATGCCGCCCTTGGCGAAGTGGTTCAGGCCCTTCTCCATCGGCCGCGGCAGCGAGTACGCGCGCAGCAGATCAGCGGCCTGGGCCGCATCAGCCTTGGGCACCTGAATCCGGAAGCGCAGCTCGTTGCCACCCTCTTCCTTCATCTTCGTGGCGGCGATGCCGTTCTTGCTGAGCAGGACGTAGATCTCATTCGCGTCCTGTTCAGTGAGGTCGTGCTGCAGGTCGATGGTACAGCCGGTCCCCACCGCGAGAGCGAGGAGGGCGGCGAGCGCGTACGGTCGGAGCGTCATGGGCGCGCCTAGCTTAGATGCCCGACGTCGGTCCCAACAAGAGCCAACCCCGAAACAGCCTGGAAAACGCGGAAGGGCGCCCCCTCGCTTCGAGGAGACGCCCTTCGGGTGAGAACCAGCCAAGGCTGGCTGCTCGCTACACCTGGGTCTTCAGGGTGTCCTTCAGACCGCTGGTGGCCTTCTCGACGACCTTGCTCGTCAGGTCCAGCTCCTGCGTGTACTTGTACATGCCGGCCTGGAGCGACAGCAGCTCCGCGTTGGAGAAGGTCTTTCCGGAGGCGCCAGCCTGGATGAGCTTCTCCATGTTGACCTGGCCCTTCTCCAGCTCGCCCACCACGTGCGACAGCATGTTGCCGACCTTGCCGGCCTCCTGCTTGCCGTTGACGGCCTCGGCGCCGCGCGCGGTGGCGGGCTGCTGAGCGGCGGTGTTCACCTTGTTGAGCGCCGCCTTCTCCGTCTTGCTGACGGACTCGGTGTGGCGGATCTGCTCGGCGCGCTGGGTCGCCTGAGTGGCCTGGGTGGCCTGTACCTGCTCCGGCCCACCCGCGGCCTGAGCCTTGTTAGCGAGGGCCGCGTCGAACTTCGAGGCTCCCTGCTTGTTGACCTGCTGCGCGCCCTGATCCTGCAACTTCTGCTGGGCGATCTGCGCCGCTGAAACGCCGGCCATCGGACCCGCCATGTGACTGCCTCCTTGAATCCTCAGGGGAGGATGAGTCCTCCTCGTTCAACAGTTCCTTGAGCCGCTCAATGGCCCGCGCGTGCAGCCGCGACGCCCAGCTCTTCGACTGCCCGATCTCCGCCCCCGCCTCTTCCAGCGTCTTGCCCTGGAAGTAGTAACCCTGCAGAAGCCGGCGTTCCTTCTCCGGCAACTTCTCGATGGCCGTCCTCAACCTCGACCGCTGCTGCTCGAGCTCCAGCCGCTGATCTGCCGGCAGGGACTCGTCCGAGAACCCCAGGCCATCCGCACCTTCGAGGCTGGTCGCGAACACCATCGCCAGCCCCGCCACCGCGTTGGAAATCTCCATGACATCATCGTCAATGGACCCCCCGCGGTTGCCTCCTCCCTGCTCGCGATCCGAAAGATTTCCCAAATAGGCCGTCGCGCGCTCTCCCATGTAGGAGGTCCGCGCGTCGCCGCCCTTGAGAACCCCCATCTTGCGCAGGCCGTCGTAGATGGCGCCCTTGATGCGGTAGTGGGCAAATGTGAGGAAGTTGGCCCCAACCTTTGGATCAAAACGATCCGCCGCCTCCAGCAGGCCAATCTGGCCGTAGGCGATGAGCTCATCGAGCTCCAGCTGGGCGGAGAACTGCCTGCGCACGGTCGACGCGAGCGACCGCACGTAGGGGCCGTACTTCTCCAGGAGGACCTTCTTGTCTTCGCCGAGAGCCAAGCGCGCCGCTCACTCGGCCTTCGACCACAACCGCTCGAGGGCCTGATTCAGTCGGGGGTCATCCTGCAGAGCGTCGGCGATCTTGCTGGTGAGGGCCGACGACTTCATCCGCAGCTTCTCTTTGAGCACTTCCGCGACGAGCTTGCGCGTCGCCTCTTCCTTGTTCTTGAAGTCCCCGTTCTTGAGCTGCTTGGCGATGGCGAGCGCCTGGGAGGTGATGGGATCCGAGGCCTGGGGCCCCTGCACGTTGCCGGAGCCCACGGCGCCGGACGGGCCCACCAGGCCCGCGGTGCGATCCACGCCACCACCAAACGACACGGGCCCTGCCTTGCCGGCCGGAGCCTTGCCGGAGGGGCCCTTGGCGCCTCCAGCACGTCCCTTTCCGCCCCCTCGTCCAACTCCACCGACCGACATCGGCATCTCCTCCTGTCAATACAGTCTACTTCTTTGCCGCGGGCGGAGGCAGGGCCCCCGCCTCTTTCGCGTCGATGAGGGCCCGGGCCAGCCGTCCCCCATCTCCATCGGCATCCAGGTCGATGGCGGCCTTCAGCTCCTTGAGAGCCTCGGGCACCTTCCCCATGAACAACAGGGCCTCGCCCACGTGAGCCCGGGGCAAGCCGGAGCTGGGCGCAAGGCGCTGGGCAGCCCGATAGGCCTGCAGCGCCTTGTCATGGCGGCCTTGGGCAAACTCGAGCGAACCGAGCGCCAGCTGGGGCACCTCGCTCTTGGGCAGCAGCACGGCGGCGCCCGCGAAGACCTCGCGCGCCTTGTCGAACTGGCCCATGTCCAGCCACAGATAGCCCGCCTCGAGGAGGATCATCGCCTCCCGCCTGGCGAGCGGCACGAGGCTGCCCGAGATCTCCGAAGTCTCCGCCATGTGACGTCTGCTTCCTTTTCCGGCCCGGACGTGGGGAGGACGAGGCCTCGTCCTCCCCGGGGCGCCAGGCCCGTGAGACCGCCAGCGACGTGCGCTAGCGGATGTTGCCGATCGAGTTCTTCGCCGAGTCGTGCCGGGTCTTCAGCACGTTGGAGATGGTGCTGAACACCTGGTTCTCCTTCTGCATGGCGACCTGCAGGCCCAGCAGCTTCTTCTGCTCGGCGAACATGCTCTGCATCTCGGGGTTGAACTCGGAGCCAACGCCGCTGCCGCCACCGGGCATGCTGACCTGGCCGCTGTTGCCGCCGCCAGCCGAGATGGAGGTGGAGCCCGACACGAGCGAGCCACCGCCGCTGTTGAGCGTGGTGTTCATGGGGGCAGCGCCGGAGCCCATGGCCGCACCGTAGTAGGGGGCCGAGCCAGAGCCGCTGGTGTTGCTGAAGGTGGTGAGCGAGGACACGGCCGCGGACACCACGGAGCCACCGGGCACCATGTTGGCCACCACGCCTACGCCACCGGCCACCATGTTGGCGGCGGTGCCCACGCCGTTCTGCACGCGAGCGGCGAAGCTCGTGTCGGGGGTCTGGCGCGCCGTCGTCAGGTTGGTGGACATCCGGGGCATGTTCAGGTTGCTGTCGATCTTCATGGTTCCTCTCCAGGCGATGGAACGGCCAAGTCTTCGCGGAGCACTGGGGGGTCCTGCGCTCCCTTTTCCTGAATTATCGGTGATCGTCCGGCACAGTTGCGTGTGATCCGTCGGAAAGTGGCGCTCCCCCCAAAAAACCTAATTATCTCCGCCCCTTAGACTTGGCCTCGGTCACGAGCCGCTCGCGCGTCTCCAGGAGAACGCCGAGCAATTCCTCGGCGCGGGTGATGGCGGCCTGGGCCTTCTTGGCGTGCTCGGCCTTGGGGCCCTTGAGGTTGGCCAGCTCGGTCTTCACCGGCGAGAAGAGGGACCGGACCTCCTCGGCGGAGGCGGTCTCGATGAAGGACTCGATGGCGGGGAAGGAAGGGGTGGGCAGGGGCTCGGCAACGGGCGCGGGCTGCTGTTTGGACGGGGGGGGCATGGTGAAAAAGGGACTCCTGTCAGTGCCGGCCTCGAGGCCAGCGCGGTCGGATGCCTCGACGGTAGGGGAAAAGCCCCTCCGTGTTCAAGCCGCCTGCCCTACGAACGAGGCGGCGTGCCACGAAGAGACGCCCGGGGAGGGCTCAAGCACGCCCGTTTCCCGGACCCACCCTGGCCGCTACCCAGAGTGCACCTAGCTTTTGCCCAGCGGGGGGCACGTCCATGGGGGGCACGGCCACCGCCTGACGAGGAGACACATCTCATGACGAAGAAGATTGTGGGGCTGCTGGCGACCGTGGCGATGCTGAGTTCTGGCGTGGCGCTGGCCAACAACGACGACAAGCACAAGGACCAGCAGACCCAGGGCAGCGGCCAGATGGGCAGCGACATCGGCGGCTCGGGAACCCAGGGCCAGATGCAGGGCCAGATGATGACGGGTGAGAAGCAGGTCACCGGCACCGTGGTGAAGAGCAGCAGCAACCTGCTCCACCTGCGGACCGACAACGGCATCATCCCCGTGAAGATCGACAAGGACACCCAGTTCGCGGATCCGAACGTCAAGAAGGTCAAGGACCTCAAGGAAGGCCAGCAGGTCCGCGCCAGCTTCGACATCAAGGGCACGGACAACGTGGCCAAGAGCATCTCGCTGGACGTCTCCAACACGGGCGGCAGCGGCCTGGAAGACGACACGGGCATCAACCAGGACATGGGCGGCTCGGGCCTGGACCAGGACATCAACAAGGACAAGGACATGGGCGGTGACGTGGGCGGCTCCGGCGACGTGGGCGGCGCCGGCGATGTGAAGGAGTAGTCCCGTCCAGGTCCCCCATGGGGATGCACTCAGAGGGTTCGCGACATCACTCGATGCCGCGAGCCCTCTCGTGCCGTGTGGGGCCAGGTATCAGTCCATTCAGTATTGACTGAACGTCCTGACGCCAGTACATGGTGGCGCGACTTCCCTTCCGGGAGAAGCCGCGCATGCGTCGGGATGGGCTGAGCGCCGAGGAAGAGCAGTTCATCGAATCGATGGGCCTGTTCTTCGAGCGCCAGGGTGTGCCGCGCATCGGCGGCCGGATCCTCGGGTTGCTGCTGCTGGCCGAGAAGCCGCTCGCGCTGGGCGAGGTCGCCAGGCTGCTGCGGGTGAGCCCGGCCTCGGTGTCCACCAATGTGCGCCAGTTGCAGGCCGGCGGCCTGGTGGATCCCGCCAGCATTCCGGGAGATCGCCGCCACTACTACGTCTTCAACAGCGCGGGCTGGGACCATCGGCTCGAGATGGCCGTCACCGCCATGGACGCCCTGAGCCAGTTGTGCCAGGACGCACTCGCCATGCCCGGACTGAAGGAGCGCCACAAGCTGCGCGAGGCCGTGGAGTTCTGCGACTTCTACCGCCAGGAGTTGGCAGGAGCGGCCGAGCGTTGGCGCGCACGCTTCGCCCGCAAGCCCGGCAACCAGGCCACCCCTTCCTCGCCCTCCCCGCGTCAGCGCCGGAGCGCCTCCCGCTAGCATCCACCCCCTTCCCCGGTCTCGGAAAGGACCGAACCCGCCATGACCCAGCTCACCGCCGTATCCGGTACCGGCTCCAGGCCGATCGTCTCCCTCACCGACGTCACCAAGACGTACACCCTGGGCAAGGTGCAGGTGCCCGCGCTCCGAGGCCTGTCGCTGGAGGTGTACCCCGGCGAGTTCATCTCCATCGCGGGCCCGTCCGGCAGCGGCAAGACGACGGCGCTCAACCTGATTGGCTGCGTGGACACGGCCAGCGCGGGCGTGGTGATGGTGGACGGCCAGGACACCAAGAAGCTCACCGAGCGGCAGCTCACGGACCTGCGGCTGCACACCATCGGCTTCATCTTCCAGAGCTTCAACCTGGTCTCGGTGCTCAGCGTCTACCAGAACGTGGAGTTCCCCCTGCTGCTGCAGCGCAAGCTGAGCGCGTCCGAGCGCCAGCAGCGGGTGATGACGCTGCTGGAGCAGGTGGGCCTGGACAAGCACGCGAAGCACCGTCCCAACGAGCTGTCCGGTGGCCAGCGCCAGCGCGTGGCGGTGGCGCGCGCGCTCGTCACCCGGCCCAAGCTGGTGCTCGCCGACGAGCCCACCGCCAACCTCGACTCCGTCACCGGCCAGAACATCATCGACCTGATGAAGGAGCTCAACCGCAAGGAAGGCACCACCTTCATCTTCTCCACCCACGACACCAAGGTGATGAACCACGCGAACGCGGTGGTGCGCCTGGCGGACGGGAAGATCCTCGACCGCATCACCCCGGCGGAGGCCCAGAGGGCCATGGGTGCGGAGGCTCACTAGATGGGACAGCTCAAGCTGCTGGTGCAGGTGGCCTTCCGCAACCTGTTCGCCAGTTGGATCAACGTCATCGTCGGCGCCATCATCCTCTTCGGCACCCTGCTGGTGGTGGTGGGCGGCGCGGTGGTGGACAGCCTGGACGCGTCGATGAGCCGCAGCATCATCGGCAGCGTCGCGGGCCACATCCAGGTGTACTCGGAGAAGTCCAAGGACTCGCTGGCGCTCTACGGGAACATGGGCGGCGAGGCGGACCTGCGCGTCATCGAGAAGTTCTCGGACATCAAGAAGGTGCTGGAACAGCACCCCAACGTGAAGACGGTGGTCCCCATGGGGACCAACAGCACCATGCTGATGTCCGGCAACACGGTGGACCTGACGCTGGCGCGCCTGCGCGACCTCTACAAGCAGGCCGCTCCGGGTGAGACGCCGGAGCTGCGCGCGCAGATCGACAGCCTCAAGTCGCACGTGCGCCAGATGATCGCTCTGCTCGAGAAGGACCTGGAGCGGCGCAATGCCCTCGCCGCTGAGAACGCCATGGATCCGGCGGACCTCCAGGCCCTGGAACGCGCCCGCTCCCCCGAGTTCTGGGAGGACTTCGAGAAGGACGCGCTCACCTCGCTCGAGTTCCTGGAGAACCGCATCGCCCCGCTGGTGACGGACGGAGACATGGTCCCCCTGCGCTACCTGGGCACCGACCTGGTCAACTTCCAGAAGACCTTCGACCGGATGCGCATCGTGGACGGCACCGCCGTGCCCGAGGGCCAGCGCGGCCTGCTGCTGTCCAAGTACACCTACGAGGAGTTCTTCAAGATGAAGGCGGCGCGCCGGCTGGACATCATCCAGGAGGCGCGTGCCATCAACCACAAGAAGATCGCCGAAGACCCCGACCTCCAGCGCCGGCTGAAGGAGAACCAGACCCAGACGCGGGAGATCCTCTTCCAGCTGGATCCGCTCAAGACGGAGCAGGCCATCGCACGGCTGCAGAAGGTGCTCGGGAGCGACGAGAAGGACCTGGAGAAGCTGCTGGTGTCGTTCTTCACCATGGACGACGCCAACTTCGACACGCGCTACCAGCAGTTCTACTCGGAGCTGGCGCCCCTGCTGAACCTCTACCGCATCCGGCTCGGGAACGAGCTGCCCATCACCGCCTTCACGCGCACGGGTTACTCGAGGAGCGCGAACGTGAAGGTGTACGGCACCTACGAGTTCTCCGGCATGGAGAAGTCTCAGCTGGCCGGCTCGATCAACCTGGTGGACCTCATCACCTTCCGTGAGCTGTACGGCTACATGACGGCGGACCAGAAGGACGAGCTGGCGAAGCTCCAGGCGGCCAGCGGCGTGACCGAGGTGAAGCGCGACAACCTCGATGACGCCCTCTTCGGCGATGACAGCTCCCTGGTGGCGGAGACCACCTCGGGCACCATCGACGAGGACGCGCAGCTCGAGGGCGCCTCCCAGGCCCGGCACCAGCTGGAGCTGGCCCTGCGCAAGTACACCCAGCAGGACATTGACGACGGCGTGGTGCTCCATGCCGCGGTGATGCTCAAGGACCCGGATACGCTGGAGCAGACCATCGTCGAGCTCCAGGAGTCGGCGAAGAAGGCCGGGCTGCCGCTCAAGGTCATCTCCTGGCACCAGGCGTCGGACCTCGTGGGGCAGATCATCCTGGTGGCCAAGCTGGTGCTCTACGCGGCCGTGTTCATCATCTTCGTGGTGGCGGTGGTCATCATCAACAACTCGGTGATGATGGCCACGCTGCAGCGGGTGCGGGAGATCGGCACCATGCGGGCCATCGGGGCACAGCGCGGCTTCGTGCTGGGCATGGTGCTGCTGGAGACCATGGTGCTGGGCCTGGTGTTCGGCGCGGTGGGCGCGCTGCTGGGGACCCTCGCCGTGCAGGGGCTCGGCTCCGCGGGCATCCCCGCGTTCCACGAGTCGATGTACTTCTTCTTCTCCGGCCCGCGCCTCTTCCCCACCCTGCAGGCCTCCAACATCGTCACCGCCCTGGTCATCGTGATTGGGGTGTCCGCCTTCTCCACCCTCTACCCGGCGTTCCTCGCGACCCGGGTCTCGCCCATTCAGGCGATGCAGACGGACGAGTGAAGCCATGACCCAGCTCCTGCTCATCGCCCTGCGAAACCTGGGCTCGCACAAGCGCCGCACGCTGCTGCTCGGCGGCGCCATCGCCGGCGTCACCGCGCTGCTCGTCGTCCTCATGGGCCTGTCCAACGGCATCCAGACGACGACCGTGGAGACCGCCACCACGCTCATGACCGGGCACGTCAACGTGGCCGGCTTCTACAAGGTGACGGCGGGCCAGGCCGCGCCCGTCGTCACCGGCGTCCCCGCCCTCCAGGAGAAGCTCCTCAAGGAGGTCCCCGAGTTGGACTACATGGTCCAGCGCGGCCGCGGCTACTCCAAGGTGGTCAGCGACACCAGCTCCATGGATCTCGTCCTGGGTGGCATCGACATCCAGACCGAGACGGGCTTCCGCAAGGCCCTCATCATGCGCGAGGGCCGGCTGGAGGACCTGGCACAGCCCAACACCCTGCTGCTCTTCGAGGAGCAGGCCAAGAAGCTCGAGGTGAAGGTGGGCGACACCGTCACCCTCTCCTCCCCCACCATGCGAGGCACCAGCAACACCGTGGACGTGCGCGTGGCCGCCATCGCCGTCAACGTGGGCATGCTCAGCTCCATCTACTGCTACCTGCCCAACGCCACCCTGCGCGGCCTCTACCAGATGCGCGACGACGCCACCGGCGCCATCCACCTCTATCTCAAGGACACCGCGAACGTCTCCGCCGTCCAGGCCCGCCTCATGAAGCGGTTGCCCGAGCTCGAGTACAAGGTGCTCGACCACAACCCCAACCCGTTCTTCATGAAGTTCGAGACCGTCAACCGCGAGGCCTGGACGGGTCAGCGGCTGGACATCACCAACTGGGAGGATGAGATCTCCTTCATCACCTGGTCGGTAACGGCGCTCAACTGGCTCACCGTGGGACTGCTCGTCCTGCTGCTCATCATCATCAGCGTGGGCGTCATGAACACGCTGTGGATCGCCATCCGCGAGCGCACCCGGGAGATTGGCACGCTGCGCGCCATCGGCATGCAGCGCGGGTATGTGATGCTGATGTTCCTCCTCGAGGCCTTCATGCTGGCGCTGCTCGGGACGCTCGGCGGCGCGGCCCTGGGGCTGGCAGTGTGCCTGGGTCTGAACGCCGCCCACATCACCGTGCCGATGGCCGTCCAGCTCATCATCATGTCCGAGCAGCTCCGCTTCGTGGTGAACCCGTCCGCCGTGGCCGGCTCTGTCGCCGTCATCACGCTGTGCACCACTTTCGTCTCGCTCATTCCCTCCTACCTCGCCGCGAGGCTCAAGCCCGTCACGGCGATGCACCACATCGGGTGATGACCATGACCCTGCGCAACCTCTTTGGCGCCGTGCTCGCCGCGGTGCTCCTCGCCGCCCCCTCCGTCCGGGCCGACATGAAGGACCCGGCCGAGCTCAAGAAGCTCCTGGAGACGCTCGATGACCGCCAGCGCAACGGCGGTGACTACAAGTCGCTGATGTACATCGAGCAGAAGGAGAAGGACAAAACGGACGTCGTGCGCGAGGCCGTGGTGTACCGCCGCGACGCGAAGGATCAGCTGATGATCCTCATGACCAAGCCCAAGGGCGAGGCCGGCAAGGGCTACCTGCGGCTGGAGAAGAACCTCTGGAGCTACGATCCCACCACCGGTAAGTGGGAGCGTCGCACCGAGCGCGAGCGCATCGCGGGCACCGACAGCCGCCGCGCTGACTTCGACGAGTCGCGCCTCGCCGAGGAGTACGACGGCAAGCTCGAGGGCGAGGAGAAGCTCGGCAAGTTCACCGCCTGGAAGCTCGTCCTCAACGCGAAGCAGGGCGTGGACGTGGCCTATCCGGTGGTGCACCTGTGGGTGGACAAGGACACGTCCAACATCCTCAAGCGCCAGGAGTACGCCCTCTCCGGCCGCCTGATGCGCACCGCCTACTTCCCCAAGTGGATGAAGGTCTTCAGCGAGTCCAAGAAGGCCGACGTCTGGTTCCCCCAGGAGATGCGCTTCTATGACGAGGTGGAGAAGGCCAACTCCACCACCATCGTCGTGAAGAACGTGGACCTGCACGCGCTCGAGGAGAACATCTTCACCAAGGCCTGGCTCGAGAGCAAAAGCCGATGAGCACCCGCGCCACCCTCGCGCTCGCCGCGGTCCTCGCCGCGCTGCCTGCGCTCGCCCAGGAGCGCCCCAGCGAGGGCGACCTCTTCGGCGGTGACACTCCGGAGGCCCAGGAGACCACGCCCACTCCGGCGGATGCGACCCGCCCCGATGAGAGTGCCCTCTTCGGGGACTCTACCGGGGACTCTACCGAGGCCTCTCCCGCCGCCCCCCAGGACGCGGCGGCCACTGGCGCCGGAGATGCTCAGCCGCAGGACCGGGACGCGCAGGCGCTCGGCGGCCCCGCGGCCACCAACGCCTTCGATACCGAAGAGGCCGTCGAGGACCCGCTGAAGATTGGCGGCCGCTTCTACCTGCGCGCCTTCACCCAGGGGAACGAGGGGGTGTCCTTCGGCAACACCTCCGTCTCCACCCCCATGCTGGTGGACGGCTACTTCGATGCTCGGCCCACCGACCGGCTGCGCGGCTTCGTGCTTGGACGACTCACCTTCGACCCAACTCGCAGGGAAGGCTCGGGCAGCCTCATCCCCTCGGCGGGGACGTCCTCACCCACCACCGTCACTGCCGCCCCCAGCGTATTGCTGGATCAGGCCTGGCTGCGCTTCGACCTGGGCCGCACGCTCTTCATCACCGCCGGCAAGCAGCACGTGAAGTGGGGCACCGCGCGCTTCTGGAACCCCACCGACTTCCTCACCCCCCAGCGAAGGGATCCGCTCGCCCTCTTCGACGCGCGCACCGGCGCCACCATGCTCAAGGTGCACGTCCCCTGGGAGGCCAAGGGCTGGAACTTCTACGCCATCGGTCTGCTCGACAACGCCGGCCCCGCCAACACGCTCGGACAGGTGGGTGGCGCGGCTCGCGCCGAGGTGGTGCTCGGCCCCGCGGAGCTGGGCATCGATGCCGTCTTCCAGCGCGGCCGCAAGCCCCGCTTCGGTCTCGACTTCTCCTCTGGCCTCGGCCCCATCGACATCTATGGAGAGATCGCCCTCCGCAGGGGCTCCGACACGCCCCTGTACCGCCTGCCCACGGGCGTCTCCTTCAGCGACCTGCTCGGCCAGGTCCAGGGCAATGGCGGCCTGCCTCCCGACCTCGGCGCGCTCCCCATCGAGGCGTACTACCCGGACGGCTACACCCCGCAGCTCAGCGGCGGCGCCACCTGGACGTTCGCCTACTCGGAGAACGACACCGCCACCGTGGGCGTCGAGTACTTCTACAACTCGACGGGCTACCCCACCTCCCTGGTCTACCCCTATCTGATCTTCCAGGGTCAGTTTCAGCCCTTCTATCTGGGCCAGCACTACGCCGCCGTCTACGGCCTGCTCGCCGGACCGGGCTCCTGGGACGACACGAACTTCATCCTGTCCAACCTGGGCAACCTCTCCGACCGCTCCTTCATCACCCGCCTGGACGTGACGCACCGGGCCCTGCGCTACCTCAGCGTCGAGGCCTTCGTCGCCGTCAACTACGGCCAGAAGGGCGGCGAGTTCCGCTTCGCGCTCGATCTGCCGGCCATGAGCATGGGCGGGCAGGTGATACCGCCCCTCGTCGTCGCCCCGCCCACCGTCCAGGCAGGCGTGGGCCTGCGCATCGACCTCTGAGGGGTCGGCCCATGAGGTACTGACCGCCACTTGGGGTAGGAGCTAACCCACTGGAATCAGGGGACTTTCGAGCTGCCGCCGGGGGCACGAGGACAATTCACCCCCCCTCCCGCGCAACTTTCCCGGGGACCGGACGATAATGGGCTCAAAGCAGTCGTGTCTTTTCCCAAAGGTGCCCCATGACCAGCCCCGTGAACAACCGGCCTTATGTCGCTCCCGCCTCGACGGCCCGTACGGCCAGCACGACCCAGGCGCCCAGCACGAGCGAGCTCAAGGATCAGGGTGCGCTGACGGCCAAGGAGTTGCTGTCGGGCGGTAGCTACAACATTGGCGCGAACAAGAACTCCACCAAGGAGCAGGTGGCCGAGTCTCTCGTGAAGCTCCTGGGCGACAAGGGTGCCCAGTACGCGCACACGCTCGAGAGCCTGGGCAAGGACTTCAAGGGCCGCGCCCTGGAAGGTGTGCAGAAGGACATGGCCGCGTGGCTGAAGGATCACCCCAACGCGAACCAGTCGCAGATCTACGAGCAGGCCAACAAGACGGCCTACAAGCACACGATGGTGAACCAGATGTTCAAGCAGACCATCGAGCAGATGGCCAGCGCCGCCATCTCCCGCATGAAGGACACCTTCGAGGGCTGATGCGGAACGTCTGACCGGGGCGAGCGGTTCGCCTGCTCGCCCCTCGGACGGTCGTACGGAGGCTCGTCCTCCCGGATGTACCGGTTCGTCCGTCTGTGGACACGTTTGGGGAGATGACTGGCTGGCTCTCTCTCTCCCTGACCTTGTTGCTCGGACAAACCCCCTCTCCCTCGGCCACGCCGGATGAGGCTCCGCTCGTCGAGCCCGCGGCACAGCCGGCCCAGGAGGCACCCACCGTCGAGGAGTTGGAGCGCACCGCCCGCGAGCTGGAGGTGAAAAAGCTCCGCGCCCAGGTGGAGCTGCTTCAAGCCGAGCTGGAGGCCCAGCAAACCGCGCAGCAGGAGGACCAGAACCGCCTCCAATCCCTGGAGCAGCAGGACGCCACCGAGAGCGCCCGCGCCCAGTCACTGGAAGCGCTCCGGCAACAACGCCTGGCGAGCCTGCAGAGCGGCTATCGGTGGATGGTCACCGCGGACCAGATCCTCGAGGAGGGCGATTTCTCCGTCGGCCCAGCCCTCACCTACGCCCGGCAGGACCTCTCCGAGGCCCTGGCCACCGCCGCCGAGAGCGGCTGGGGCGACACCGTGCGCTTCATCGACAGCGCCCTCTACCGGCTCGCCGCCGCCGAGCAGGCGGTGGCGCAGCGCGACATCTACCGGGCCCGCCTGAACCTGCAGGACGCCGGCTTCGAGCTCCGCACCGCCTGGCGATTCAGCCTCCAGCGCTCGAGCGCCACGCTCGTCAATCAGTAGATGTGCGGCGTGGACATGACCGGCGGGCTCGCGGGCCTCGCGATGAGGTAGCCCTGCACGAAGTCCACTCCGTGCTCGCGCACCCACCTCAGCTCCTCGGGCGTCTCGATGCCCTCGGCCACCGTGAGGATGCCCAGCTTCTGCGCCAGCTCCAGCAGCTTCTCCGTGATGGACGCCTTGTAGGTGTCCTGGTGGATGCCCCGGATGAGCTCCATGTCCAGCTTCATGATGTCCGGACGCAGCTGGTGGATGAGGTTCAGCGACGAGTACCCCGCCCCCAAGTCATCCAGCGCCACCCGGAAGCCCGCCTGCCGGTAGTAGGCAATCAGCGACTTGAGGTGATTGGCGTCCGGCGTGTGGTCCGACTCGATGATCTCGAAGACCACGTTGCTCGGCGGCATGCCCACCTCGGCGATGGCCGCCACCGTGGAGCGCAGGCAGAACGCCGGATCATAGATGGCCGTGGGCGTGAAGTTGATGAAGAGCGGCACCTTCAGCCCCAGCCTCGAGGCCTCGCGCACCGCGGACAGCCGCGCCGCCAGGTCCAGCTGGAAGAGCAGATCCGCGTCGCGCGCCAGCGTCAGCATCTTCCCGGGGAACACCAGCGACCCGTCCCGCTCCAGGCCGCGCAGCAGCGCCTCGTAGGCGTACACCTGGCGCGTGTCCTTCGCATGGACGATGGGCTGGTAGTGGCTGGTGACACGCTTCTCGGCCAGCATGTCCACCAGCCACCCGGACCGCGTGATGGTGAAGAGCTGCGGCAGCGAGCCCACCCGTGGGAAGTCGCCCAACCCCGGCTCGGCCTCGCCCTCGACGAAGAGTGCGCGCGTGGCACGCGACTCCTCGCCCGTCAGCGCGCCCATGACGTCGGCCACGAAGGCACTGAGCTGCGCGCCCTCCAGCCGCACCGCCACGCACCGGTTCTCCGGCATGGCGTGATGCTGCCGCCCGGAGTCTCCCAGTTGTCGCACCAACTTCCCGTAGCTGTGGCCCAGCGGCAGCCAGAGGAAGAGCCGGCCCGGCCCCTCCAGCTCCAGCTTCTCTGGAAGGGTCTGGCACCGCTCACACGACTTCGACACGGTCTGGCTCATGCGCCTCACTCACTGCTCACGGAAGACGAGCAACCCCCGCGACGTCTCAGTGGCGTAGAGGTACCCGTCGCCAGGCACCTTCACCGCACTGAGGCCGTCCAGGAACGCACGTCCCCGGCCTGAATCCGTCTCCCGCCACGTATTGTAGTAGGCAATTTGCCGAGGTGTGCTCGGGTTGGACATGTCCAGGACACGCAGGCCGTTCTGGTTATGAGCCACGTACAACTTTGACCCCACCAGCGTCAAACCGACCACCGTGGACCCCTGCCCCATCTCGAACCGGCCTATCTCGGTGATGTGGGCAGCATCCGACACGTCCAGGGCACGCACCCGGGAGCCCCAGCCCTCGCTCGCCTCGAAGGCGACCGTTCGGTCTCCAATGACCCCCACCGCGACCGGGCGGCTGGTGGCCTTGTCGTACCCGAAGTGCCCCAGGGCCTCCGGCTTGCTCACATCCGCCACGTTCACCACCGCCAGCCCGTACCGCCAGTGACCGATGTAGAGCCGGTTGTTCAGGACCGCCGCCTCGACGGGGATCTCCCCCGCGCTGGAGTTACTGTCGGGCACGTAGTAGCGCGTCAGCAGCGAGGGCTCCGCGGGCTTGGAGATATCGAAGATGAGCATCTCCGCCTTGGGCGTGGGTGACATCATGTAGAGCCGGTTCTGGTCCGCGACCAGGCCCCAGCCCTGCAGGTCCGTAGCCGACTCCGGCAGGGCCTTGAGCCGCCTGGGCGCCGCGGGAGTGCTCACATCATAGACGAGGAGCCCCTCGGTCTTGCTGGAGATGTAGAGTGTCTGGCCCCTCACCCAGGAGCGGTACCAGGTGTCATTCGTCGGGGTGATCTCCGCCACCTTCGTGGGCTTGCCTGGCTCCCTCACGTCGTAGACGAAGAGGCCGCCCGTCAGCGCCGTCACGTAGGCGTACCCATCCGCCACGAAGACATCCATCGGCGAGCCGCGCGGCAGGGCCGTCTCCGACACGAGCTCCACCCCGGACGACTCCTGCTCGCCTGCGGGCCGCTGGATGCGCGTCGCCTCGAAGGTCCCCTGGAGGTCCATCTCCCCGTCCACGCACCGCCGAAACTCCCCCTTCACCAGGTTCGGCGTGGGAGCCTGGCAGCCCGCGAGCGCGATGCGGACGGGCGCGTAAGCGCCATTGTAGTCACTGGCCAGGAAGAAGGTCTCCCCCTCCACCGTGCGCACCGTGAGCGGGCCCCCGAAGATCAGGGACTTCGACAAGTCGGACGACAGAAGCATGACGGACGGCGTGTCGGAGCCCTCCAGCGTCACATTGGTCGCCCAGACCCCGTCCGCCTGCAGGGCAGCAAAACCCGACCGGTCACATGCGGACAGCTCGAAGGCCTCCGGCTCACAATCGCGCTTCACTTCTTCTTCCGTGCGCGGGCATCCAGGGAGAGCGGCGAGGAGCAGGGCCCCCACCGTGACAACCAGAGAACGGTTCATGCGCCATCCATACCGGGCACCAGGGCCAGGAGAAAGCATTGGTTCACCCAACACCCGGGGGGGCCGGGACGTGCAACGCTGAGCAATCGTATCGAAGCGCTCGGCCGTCCACTCGCCTATATATGGGAGCCTACCTAGGTTCGCTCAGTCCCTCGTCTCCCCACCCGGGAGGTCGCTCCTGTGAATCGACGTCTTCTCACCGCCGCCCTGCTGGCCCTCGTCCTCTCAGAGGCGGCCCTGGCCCAGGTCTATGTCATCCCACGCCGTGCCTATCGGTCACGGGTACAGACCTATGACTTCGAGTGGAAGCACCTGGACATCCTCGTCGGGCCCGAGGCCGAGGGCATAGCCTCCCCAGCGGCCCACCGGGCCCACATGCAGCCGCCCGGCGCCCCGGGTGGCCCGGGTCCCGCCTCCCCCACCACGCAGATGCGTTCGCCGGGTGTCCCCACCGCCGACGCGACGCAGCCTCCCAAGAGCGGAAAGCAGGGCGAGGAGGGCACGGGTGGCAGCTCCATGGAGTCGATTGAGCCGGGCAGCCCTACTCCCGTGGTGGACAACAACCGTCCGGATGGTGGCACGCCGGTAGCCACCGGAAGCGACCTCTACGTCCCCATTGCCCTGTCGGCGGACGGAGGCACGCCAGACGCTGGCCCCACCTACGCCAAGTCCCTGGGCACCAAGAGCGGCGGCGTGCGCTTCTACTTCTACGAGAGCGAACGCAACGTGGCGCAGTACGCCGCGCCTCAGCTCGAGGAGGCCTACCGCTACCTCGTTGACCGCTTCCAGTTCGTCCCCACCCAGACCTTCCCCTACATCCTCTACAGCAGCTACCAGGAGTTCCTGCAGACCAACGTCTTCGCGGTGTCCGAGGGAACGCTGGGCGTCACCAGCACCCAGGGCAACCTGGAGCTGGCCCTGCCCTACCTGGGTGACCATCGGCTCTTCGGGGAGATCAGCTCCCACGAAATGGCCCACCAGTTCACCATCCAGAAGGTCCGCTTCCTGGCGGAGCAGGCCAAGGTGGCGGGGGATCCGCTCAACGCCATTCCGCTCTGGTTCATCGAAGGTCTGGCCGAGTTCTACGCCAAGGGCGGGTTGGATCCCGAAGGCGAGATGATGGTGAGAGATCTGCTCATCAACCCGGACCTGATGCGCGGGTACGCCTTCCTCGACTTCTGGTCGCCCGGGCCCTACGGCTTCCTGTGGATCTACAAGGTGGGCCAGGCGCGTTGCCAGTTCCTCGAGGAGACGTATGGAAAGGGCTTCATCCAGAAGGTGATCGACAACTCGCCCAAGCTCATCTCCGGCACGGCCGGGACGCCGAACCTGCCCTTCGAGGGGCTGGTGGAGATGCTCACCGGGGATGACCCGCAGAAGGTGGCCGCGAAGTTCGAGGCCTGGCTCAAGCAGCGCGCCTACCGCACCTATCTCAAGGCCGAGCAGTCCACGCCCCAGATGGACATGCTGCGCGAGCGCAAGGGCATCGTCACCTCGATGAACAGCTCGCCCAATGGCCGGCTGCTCATGTACCGGAGCATCATCCCCGAGACGGGCCAGAGCCAGCTCATCATCGTGGATCCGCGCTCCCCCATGGAGAGCGTGAAGGTGCAGGGCGACGGAGTGCCGGGCTACGAGTCGCTGCACCCCATCTTCGGGCGCAACTTCGCCCTCACGGACGACAGGCTGGTCTTCGTGGCCGAGTCCTTGTCGCGCGACATCCTCTACGTCCAGGCCTTCAAGCACTCCGCCGAGCCCATCTCCCTGGGCGGGACGCTGCCGGCGGTGGGCCGCAGCCCCTACATGAACAACCCCTCCGGGCTGCGCAAGGAGGCGCCGTACAGGGTGCGCTTCGAGCTGGGCGAGCGTGTGGCCTACAAGCTCGCCGACCACGGGCTGATCGCCGCGTACTCACCGGCCTTCTCGCCGGATGGCAAGCAGCTGGCCTTCATCGGACTGAACGAGTCGGGCACGCGCGACGTGTACGTGCTGCCGATGGACCAGGGCCTGGATGTGGAGCCCCGGCAGCTCACCCATGACGTGTACGCCGAGCGCAGCCTCACCTGGGGCCAGGCGGGCATCGTCTTCACCTCGGACGCCACCTCGCACGGCTACTACAACCTCTTCCGGGTGAAGCCGGAGAAGGCCGACCAGGTGGAGCGCCTCACCAGCGAGGCGAGAGATCACTCGGACCCGACGGTGACGCCTGATGGCCGCCTCTTCTTCGTGGCCTTCGAGAAGAGCCGCTCGGACCTGCACGAGTACACCGGCGGAGGCAGCATCGTGCGGCGCACGGACGTGGCCACCGGCCTCTTCGAGCCGAGCCCCGCACCGGATGGGAACCTGTGGCTGCTCTACCACGTGTCGGGTGAGCGCAAGCCGGCCCTGATGCGCTCGCAGCAGCTCATGAACCTCAGTGTGGAGCAGGTAGCCAACAAGGCCGACACGGCTCCCCCGAGCCCCCTGCCCCAACGCTCACTGGTGGGAGCCGAGCCGTACAAGCCCTTCACCCGAGAGAACATCGACCTGGGCCCCATCATGGGCTTCGCCGGCGCGGGCGGCGGCGGCTTCTACGGCCAGGTGTTCGCCTCGGCCACGGACCGGATGAAGAACCACGCCATGATGCTGCAGGTGGCTGTGTACGGCTCGTTCGACCTGACCGACGGCTACCTGATGTACATCAACCAGTCCAAGCGAACCATGTACGGCCTGGGCCTCTTCCAGTCCCTGCGTTTCCGCGTGGACCAGACCCTGAGCCAGTACCGCAACCAGCTGCCCTACTACGCGCTCGTCGCCGGTGAGCGCTTCTTTGGCACCACCGGCCTCGCACGCTACCCGCTGAGCACTTTCACCTTCCTGGAGGGCAACCTCAGCATCGGCGGAGCTTCGTACTTCCTGGATCCGTCCACCTCCTTCTTCCTCAACCTGCAGGAGATCAACGGCATCGGCGACATCTACTCGGAGTGGATCCGGAACAGGCCGGGCATGCGCTTCCAGACGGAGGGCTCGCTGGCCTTCGGTTACAACACCCTGCGCTACCACTACACGGGCGTGCCCATCTCCGGCACCTCGTTCCTGAGCGAGGTCACCACCGGCGTGCAGCCCTTCCACGGGGAGATCTACGGAAGCCTGCGCCTGGACGCCGAGCGCTACTTCCCCATTCCCCTGGGCAGCACCCACGTCATGCTGCGCGGCGGAGCGGGTACCACCTTCGGCGGACGCTTCGCCCAGTCCTTCTACCTCTCCAGCTTCGACACCATCCGCGGCATCCCCTTCGGCAACGAGCAGTGGCTGCTCGGCCAGCACTACCTGTACTCCACCCTGGAGCTGCGTGTGCCGCTGGATGCGCTCATTCGCATCGCCTTCCTCAACACCCTCATGGGTGTCGCAGGCTTCGACGCGGGTGGCGTGGGTAGCTCGGCCCGGGATATGTGGAACCGGCGCGTGCTCAATACGGCAGTGGGCGTCAACGTGGGCCTCGGCCCCATCCTCCTGCGCCTGCACTTCGCCTACCCGTTCGACATCAACGCCCCCGCCGGCCGGCCAGCCGACAGGTGGGTGACACAGTTCTCCATCGGCCTCGCCGGACTCGAGGGGTACCTCTTCAAGGGACATCCCAAGACGTCCACGAAGAAGGCGCCCGCGCCTCCCGTGACACTCGGCGGGCCACGCATCGGCTCGCTGTAACGGGCTCGCCGTCATGGGCTCGGGGTGGGGGCACTTCAACCCTCACCCCGGCCCGCTCAGGACTGGGCCGCCACCAGCGCGGCGTTGGCTCGCGCCAGCGGGCCCCCCTCATGGGGAATCCGCTCGAAGTCGCCTCGCAACGCCTTGAGGGCGAACTTCTCCAGGTCCATCTCCCGCCGCGTCCGCACGCCCAGCGCCCTCACCAGCTCCGCCAGCGGACCGAAGCCGAGCACGCCGTGCTGCAACAGCAGCCCCGCGGCCACCCCGCTCACGATCCTCCATTTCTGGCCATCCTTCGCCGCCAGCACCAGCCCGAGCACCGTCGCCGCGGACGCCGCCACCGTCACCACCCGGTTCAGGTCCCACTCCTTCTCCAGCTTCTCCAGGTAGCGGCTGATGACGGCGCGATCCATGTGCTCGGCCATGTGTTGGACGCACTTCTCCACGCGCGCATCAATCCGCCGGTTCACCCCATCCGGCGTGTGGGTACGCACCGAATCGGTCGACATCCGGTTCCAGGACTCCATCTCGCCTCCCTTCAGACTGGCAGGCCATCTGTGCGAAGGTAGGGATGCGCGCGCAGACGAGTCATGACAGCCCCCTGAGCCCTGCCGTCTGCCTGCCAGCCCCCACCCCTCCCCTGCTCAGCGCGCCGGCGGATGCCTAGCTTGCCCGCCGTGAATCGCTTCCCTCGAATCCTGCTCGCCTGCCTGCTCGGCACTGCCTGCATCCACCGCGACTACCCTCAAGCACTGCGCGTCCATGAGGACCTCCCAGGCTCGGGGCCAGAGTTCTCGCTCGCCCTGTACCAGTCCGTGGGCGTGGGACTGCGGTCAGGCCACTTGGTGGTGCTGGTACAGGACGCCCGTATCCTCGAGACCTTCGAGGAGGAGATCCGCCAGGCCCGCGAGTCCATCCACCTGCTCATCTCTCGCTGGCAGCCGGGCGAGCCCTCGGAGCGACTCCTGCGTGCCCTCGCCGAGCGGCAGCCAGGCGTGGTGTGCCGTCTCCTGGTGGACCCCATTCAAAGCCCGGGCTTCGAGGACACCGTGGGGCCTCGGCTCGTCCAGGCCGGCTGCGACGTCCGCTCCTTCCGTCCCTTCGTGGGCGCAGTGGTGGTGTTCGACGACGAGCGGCTGGAGGCGCGCAACCATCGCCAGCTCGTCATCCGCGATGGGCGCAGCGGCCTCACCGGAGGCACGGGGGTAGGACCGGCGTGGCGGGACACCCATGTCCATGTCGAGGGCCCGGCCGTGCGCCAGTTGCAACAGGCCTTCGCTCGGGACTGGCTGGAGGCGGGCGGAGGGCTGCTCCCGGAGTCGGCATTCCCCACGCTCGAGCCCCGGGGCGAGGCTCGTGCGGGCTTCATCGCGAGCACCGGTTCGCCTTCGCTCAGCCATTCCGAGCGCATGGTGCAGGTGCTCATGGCGGCCGCCCGGCGCCGCCTATGGCTCACCAACGCCTGCTTCGTTCCCACCGCCGCTACCATGGACACGCTCATCCGCAAGGCTCGCGCGGGCGTGGACGTGCGCATCCTGGTGCCCGGGGACGAGGCCACCGCGGGCGTGCTCGCCGCCCAGCGCTCGACCTACGAGCGCCTGCTGGAGAGTGGTGTGCGCCTCTGGGAGTACCGTTCCGCGCCGCTGCACGCCCGCACACTCGTCGTGGATGAGCAACTGGCTGCCGTGGGCTCCAACAACCTGGAGCCGAACGCGAGCGCGCTGCTCGAGGAAGGGGCACTCGTCGTCGAGGATGCGCCACTTGCCACCGCACTCGCCGACAGCTTCGAGCGTGATCTATCGCACGCGGTAGAGGTCCGCCGGGACGAGTGGCGAGAGCGTGGATGGCTGGATCGCTTCGGCTCCCCGCTGCCTGCCTCGGCCGCCGGCTGCCGCTGAGCGGGTACTCGGAGGCCCAGAGCAGGGAAGAATTGCCCCACCCAGGGGAACGCACTTTCCATCCGGCGCGCCCGGCTCATCGGCCATTGGACGAAACGGCCCCTCAGGGCTGGGCATCCGCCTTGCTCGGACCCGCTGCGATGAGATTCGCCCATCTGCTCTGCTGCGTGTCAGCTGTCGTGCTGTTCGCCTGTGACCCCGAGGTCAGCGCTCCGCCCTCGGTGGGCGTGGATGGGGAACAGAGGTCCACTCCGATCACTCCCCAGCCCCCACAGCCTGATTCGCAGCCAGGTGACCCGCCGCCGCCTCCTCCCCCACCACCCCCACCGCCACCACCTCCGCCGCCGCCTCCTCCGGAGCCCGAGAAGCAGCGAGTCTTCGTCCTGCCGCCGGTACAAGAGTCCTTGCAGGACTACGAGCTCCTCATGCCCCCGGGTGTGCTGGAGATGTTCCTCACGAACAAGTACACGCCAGAGCAAGACGCCATCTTCCGCCACGCGGGAGTGAGCTATCCGGTGAAGGTGCGCCTGCGAGGAGCCTCCGCTCGCGACTTCCCCAAGAAGAGCTGGAACGTGAAGTTCGAGGACGGAACGCGCTTCGAGGGACGCAACTCGCTCAACCTCGTCGCCGAATACCAGGACGCCTCTCTGCTGGCGGAGAAGCTCGCCTATGACCTGCTGGCCGCCATGCGAATCCCAGCCCCGCGCACGAAGTACGTGCGGCTGAGCATCAACGGACGCTACGAGGGGCCCTTCCTGGACATCGAGCAGGTCAACAAGTCCTTCCTGCGCGCCCACGAGTTCCCAGACGACGACGCCACCATCTACCGCGCCGGCTGGAAGGACACGGAGCTCAAGCTGCGCTCGTGGAAGGTGCCCTACCAGGGAGACTGGACGAAGAAGACGAACGAGAAGGAGCCCGACGACACGCTCGACGAGGTGCTCTACGTCATCAACCGCACGCCCGAGCCGGAGCTCCCGGAGGCGCTGGAACAGCACCTGGAGCTGGAGTGGTACCTGCGCGCCATGGTCATGGACGCGCTCATGGCCAACAACTACGTCGAGGACTCGGAGAGCTACTTCATCCACGACCGGGTGACGGGCCGCTGGGTGTACGTGCCGTGGGACCTCAACAACGTGGACGCGCGCTGGTGGCACGAGATTCCAGTCGTCCAGAACCAGGTGCCCCTCTACAAACACACCCTCTTCGGCTTCACCCTGACCGACCAGACCGTGGCCACGCGGTACTTCCACCGGAAGAGCGTCCACCCGGGCTACCTCCCCGTGTTCAACAACCTGGGTACTCGCGTGGTGGTGAACCCGGAGCTCCGCGAGCGCCTGGTGGCCCGGCTCGACAAGGCCCTGAACGAGCTCTTCACCCTGGAGGTGATGGGGGCTCACATCGACAAGCTGCACGCGCTCCTTGCGCCGCACATGGCCAATGATCCCTACATGGACAACGCGAAGTTCCAGAAGGGCCGCCTCTGGATGAGGGACTTCGTCCGCCTGCGCCGCGCGTTCATCCTGAAGGAACTGCAGCGCTACCGCACGCGCAAGCCCGGGCTGGTGCTGGAGGCGCTGGATGCCCGCGAGGGCTGGGTGGAGCTGCGCAACCGGGGCACCGAGCCGGTGTCACTCGGCGGAATGGTGCTGACCACGAACCTGCGGCGGAGCATCCCCGAGTTGTTGCGGCCCGAGCTTCCGGCCCAGACGCCCGAGGCGCCGCCGTCATATGGCCCGCCCGAGGGCACCGTGCTCCCAGAGCGCACGCTGGCGCCGAACGAGCGCGTGAGATTCTCCGCTACCGAGCTGGGACTCACCTTCACGCCGGATGGGGAGCTCGGCATCTTCGATGGACAGTCCGTCGCAGGAATGAAGGACGTGCTCTTCTACGGGGCGCTGCCGGGCGGGAAACGCTACGAGCGCGCCGGGGATGGGACCTGGCAGGTGCGCTGAGCGGCCCGCGCCAGCGGACCTGGGCCCGAGAAGGCCCCGCCGCTGGCGCGAATCACCGCAGGACAGGGAGGAGCGCGGTGGCTTACTTCGGGCCACCGGTCTCCTCGCCTATCGCCAGAGTGGTGAGGATCGGACCCCCGCACTCCTCTCCCGTCGCCATGGTGGTGACTGGACCACCCTCCTCGCCCACCGCCATTGTCGTGACATCCGGGCGTCCGCCACGCACACCTTCCAGGTCCTTCGCGGGTAGCTCGTAGTCGATGAAGGTCTTCTTACCGGGCTTCCTCATCACGTCCTCCTTTGAGTGTGAGTGCACCCGTCCCCGAGCCGGGGAGGTCCTTCTCGATGTGTCGGGGAAGCGGGGTGCCTTCGGCAGTGATGGAGCAGGCGGGGATGACTTGTGACGGCGTGAAGAGTCACTCCGAGGAAGCCGGGCGCCACGGCTGCCTACCGTGCAGGATCGCCCGAACGCTCGCTCGCCCAGGCAGGGGGCTCTCCGCTATGCACGACGCCTCAACCCCTCAGCGTGGCGGATTGTCGCCATCCCCCTTCGTGTTCTGCTCGGGCGTCTCCTCCTCCCGGGTGGTCGGGTTCAGTGCAACCCCCTGCCGTTGGGGATTCGTGAACGGCTCGGGGCGAGGGACGGGGCGGGTATAGAGCTTGTCGCTGCCCGCCAAAGGGTTCTTCCCCTCCTGCAACTGCAGGGCGAAGCGCTCGCGGTCGCGCCGGCGGGTGTCCTCCGCCACCTCCGCCGCGTGTTCCTGCGACAGTCCCAGTTCCTCCAGCGCGGCGCGCCCGAAGGCGATGGCGCTCTCGAAGGTCTCACGCATCTGGAAGTGCGCGCCGTGCTCCACCAACTCCAGCGCATGCACGCGGTCAAACGCGCGCACGTACAGCCGTGCGAGGGGGAATGACGTCCTGCACAGCTCCAGGATGCGGTTGGCGGCCTCCTGTCGCTCCACACACACGCAGATGAGCCGCACCCGCTCCGCGCCCGCGGCCCGAAGCACGTCCAGCCGCGTGCCATCGCCGTAGTAGACCTTGAAGCCAAAGCGCTCGGCGGCCTCGATCATCTTCACGTTGTTGTCGATGATGGTGACATCGATGCCCTCGGGCAGCAGGAGCTGGCAGACAATCTGCCCGAACCGCCCAAAGCCGATGACGAGCACGGAGCCGCATGCGTCCTCGAAGTGCTCCTCGCGCTCGGGTGCCTTGCGCGTACGAGAGAGCCTCGGGGCGAGCGCGGCCAGCAACGGCGTGAGCGCCATGGAGAGGGTCACGAGCGCGACGAGCAACGTGGCCTGCTCCTGTACCATCACCTTGGCGGCCACCGCGGTGGAGAACAAGACGAAGCCGAACTCGCCGCCCTGCGATAGATGCAGCGCGGTACGGATGGCCACGTCGTGCCTGTTGCTCAGCAGCCGCATCAGCCCATACACCACCGACGTCTTGATGACCGTGAGCGTCACCAACGCACCGAGCAGCAGGGGCCAGTTGCGCGCGATGAGCCGGAGGTCCACCGTCATCCCGACGGAGATGAAGAAGAGCCCGAGCAGGAGCCCCCGGAAGGGCTCGAGGTCTGCTTCGAGCTCATGCCGGTAGCTCGACTCGGCGAGCAGGACACCCGCCAGGAACGCACCGAGCGCGGCGGACAGCCCAACGTACGTCATCAGCGTGGCCGCCGCGATGACGACGAGCAGGGCGGCGGCCGTCATCACCTCCTGGGCGCCCGAGCTCGCGAGCAGCCGGAAGAAGGGGTTGAGCAGATAGCGGCCCGTGAGCACCACCGCGGCCACGCCGCCCAGCATTTTCGCCGCGGACAACCATATCGGGTCCCCCCCGTCCACATGCACCGGGGAGAGCAACGCCACAAGCGCGAGCAGCGGCACGATGGCCAGGTCCTGCATGAGGAGGATGGCGAAGGCCTTCTGGCCGTGGGGCTGTTGCACCTCGCCGCGCTCTCCGAACAATTGCATGACGAGCGCCGTGGACGAGAGGGCGAGCCCGAGCCCCGCGATGAGTGAGGACTGCCAGGAGCGCCCCACCACCAGGAGCGGGTAGAGCATGGTGAGCAGGCCGGAGAGGACGACCTGCGCCGTGCCGAGCACGAGGATGTCGCGACGCATGTCCCACAGCCGCGAGGGGTTGAGCTCCAGCCCGATGACGAAGAGGAAGAGCACGACGCCGAGCTCGGAGACGTGCATCACCGAGGTGGAATCGGAGAAGAGTCCGAGCCCGAAGGGGCCGATGACGAGCCCCGCCGCGAGGTAGCCAAGAATGGAGCCGAGGCGCAGCCTGCGGAAGAGAGGCACGGCAACAACTGCCGCGCCAAGGAAGATCAGCGCCAGGACGTAAACGTGGGCTTGAGGGCTGGCGGCCATGGGAGCACGGGGTAGCGATGCAGCGGTTTGCCTGCTGGATGGCTCAGGCCCGCCCCGTGGCCAGCCGCTTGCGAGCGATGGTCACGGGCGCGCCACGTGGCCGGGTGTCCTTCCGGCCTGTCCGCACCAACCCCCACCCCGCCCCCACCAGCAGGGCTCCGAAGAGGAGGAAGCCCACGTCCCACGCGAGCTGCCCCGCTCCGGGGTGGACGTGGTGGATGCCCAGCAGGTGATGGTCGATGAGTCCCTCCACCACGTTGAAGGCGCCCCATCCGATGGAGAGGGAGCCAACGAAGGTGCGAGTCGACCAGGGCACCTCGGGGCGCTGTCCCGCGCGCCACAGGAGGCCAATCCCGAGCGCCGTCATCAGCCAGGTGAAGACGTGGAAGAGACCATCCCAGACCATGTTGACCTTCATCGTCACGAGGTCCGTCGGTGGAAGCTGGGTGGAGAGCATGTTGTGCCACTGGAGGAGTTGATGCAGCAGGATGCCGTCGATGAAGCCGCCCAGGCCCGTGCCGAGCAACACACCCGCCGAGATGATCGCCCCTTGATGCCGTGGAATGTCAGCCATGGACTCTCCTCTTTCCGCGGTCACGTCTGGTGCTCGGCCCCGCTCCTGGCGCGTGCGGAGGTCATGCCGGGTGATGGCAGCCCGATGCGGTACAGGATCGCGCTGAGGGCCCCGATGAGCAGGAACGGCACGACGAGCATCACCAGGTAGCTCCAGAAGCCCTCGCCCAGGACGGACGCCTTCACCACCTGGGAGGTCGCACAGTTGGGACAGGCGGCCGATACCGTCGTCACCAGCAAGCTCGCGAGCAGCACGAAGGGCTCGAGCAGGCTGTGTCTCATCAGGCAGACCCCCGAGTGGATGCCTCGCTTCGAGGGTACGCACGGAAGGCCTGGATGAGAGCGCCAGGCAGCCGGGTGAGGGATGGGACGCCAGGGGATTCCCCGTTGGAGTCCAGCTCGCGAGACCCTGGATGCGCAACGCGGGATGGGGTGGGCGCGCAAGTAGGCCAAAGCTGTGGGCCTGGGGATGGCAGGGCCAGTGCGACACGGTGATTCGCTCCGACCCCAGTGGCGCCACGGTCAGGACCCGCTCCGGCGAGGTCCTCGGCAGAACGCCGTACGAGCACAGCGACTCGGCCATGGTCAATCACAGCGAGAGCTTCGTCGTGGATCTGGAGGGCTACGAGCCCGAGTACGTCACCATCAAGCGCGACCAGTGGAACGGCATGCGCACCGCGGGTGGCGTCATCGGCGGGCTGTTCATCTTCCCCGTCTTCGCCACCCTGCTCTGGGCCGCTGACTACAAGGAGGCCTACAACGTGGAGCTGAGGGAGGCGACGGAGCAGCAGGACGAAGCAGTCCAGCCGGTACGAGCCTCCCGCCGCGCTGCGCCCGAGCGTCAGCGCAGCTCTCGCCGCTGAGCCCCGCCCCGTCTTCGCAACGGAATGGGAGGCGGGGACTCCGCTCCGCCTCTCTCAGGGAACGGCGTAGCCGAGGAGGGACTCGAAGATCTGTCCCTCGCAGTTGGACGCGGGCGAGATGAAGTGATCCCCGTTCGAGCCGATCCGGCAGCGGTAGAGCGGCACCGTGCCCGCCACCTGGGACGTGTAGATGTACCCCACCGGCCCGAGCGGCTGCAGACCCTCACAGTTCGCATCCGGCGTCAGCAGGTTGTGATTGCCCACACGGCACTCGTAGAGCATCCGCGTTCCCGACTGGGGAGCGCGCAGCAGCCGCCACGAAGACTCGACCGTGAAGCCCGGCGGCGGCAGGCGCGAGGACGCCCAGTGCCCACGAGTCGAGTGATAGCTCCGGCGCAGGCGCGTGTAGGGCAGCTCCTCGAAACCACAGGAGAGCTGCGGAGGGTTGAGGTCGTTGCGGTTGGCCAGCGCCCACGTGCTCCAGGCCGGCTTGGCGCTCCCGTCCGCACGGCGCAGCCCGACGCCCAGTCCGCTGGAGACCTCGTCCGGATGGTCCTTCATGCGGTGGTAGATGTAGCTCTCGATGCCGGGCGTCCCCAGCACGTTGCGGAACGAGTTGCACACCCCGGTCTGCTGCGCCGCCTCCGAGGCGTTGGGCGACAGCGAGTTGACACCGCTCTCCGTGAGCTGGAGCTCCCAGGAGGACGGCACGTTCGGGAACGTCTTGCGGAGCCACCCGGCCAGGACGCCGATGTTGCCGTACGTCACCCGGGGGTAGTCGTCCGCGGAGAACTGAGGATTGAGGAGGTTGGGCGGATAGGGGTGGTAGGCCACCCGCCACGCGCGCGAGCCCACCCGTGCGGCGAAGCCACTCAGGAACGTCATGCCGGAGAGCAGCGGCTCGTTGGCACCCGGCTGGTCGAACTCGGTGCCAAAGTGGTGCTCGAGCGAGATGAGCACCTTGGCGGCGGGCTGCCAGGCGACGACCTGGTCATAGGCCGCGTTGTAGTTGGCGGCGTAGGTGTCCAGCCACGCCTGGGTGTTGCAGGCCCCCGCGCCCTGTCCGCAGCCCACGTCGAACCAGACGTTCGAGTTCACCTCGTTGTGGATGACGAAGTCGGCGATGCGGCCGTTGCCATTCAGCCCGTTGTAGCGCCAGGCCAGCATGCCGGCGAAGCGCCCGTAGTCCGCTGCGTTGTTGGGGGCGCAGAAGATCTCGAAGCCGGGCCCCGCAGGAGTGCACACCCGGCCCGCTCGCGCCCAAGCGGGGACTCCGTACACCACCGCCGTCACCACCACGCCGCGCGCCGTCCAGGTCCGGATGGCCGAGTCCACCGCCGCATCCACCACGAAGCAGCGCCCGCTGTACTCCACCTCGCTCGAAGCGCAGGGAGGCGCCTTCGCGGTGGGCTCCCAGGTGAACCACGTCAGGTTCATGGCCACGCCGCCCGTGTTGTTGCCGGCGACCTCGTCGTAGCTCGGCCAGAAGTCGGGCTGCAGGCCCTTGATGCGGTACGCGCTCCGCGTCGGGTACGGCAGATTTGCCGTCACCTCGGCCTGGAGCGCCGCCAGGGGTGCCATGGCCGCAGCGGCCGGGCTCGCCATCGTCACGAGCCCCAGCACCGCCAGCGCCATCATGAATCGTGTTCCCCGCGCAGCTGCCCACGGCCTCGTCTGACCACCGTTCATGCGAACCTCCGTTGGGGGTCCGCATATTGAGCCAAAACATGAAAATCAAGCCCAACCTGGATTGAAGGCTGGGCTCGATTCGCGCGAGGGAGAGGGCGCATCAGGTCCCGGGGTTCTGGAGGAAGCTCTCCAGCACCGCCTTGCGCAGGGGCAGGAACTGGTCGCGGAGCGCCGGGGAGATGGCGAAGCGGCCCGGGTCCGCCGGATCATCGTTCTCCGTGCTGTGAACGAAGGTGGCCGAGGCGGGCCACGTCAGGCCCCCGCCCACCGGCCTGCCGCTGTTGCGCTGGTGGCAGCCGCCGCAGGACAGGGCCTGGGCACGGGCGACGATGTCATGGGGGGTCAGCGTGCTGCCCACTCGGGCGAGCTCCTGACCGATGGCCTGGTGGAAGGCGCTGGGGCCCGGGCCGAACTGGGCGAGGTAGTCATCCGCTCCGCCCCGTGTCTGCGAGTCGTTCTGGGCGGCATTGAACTGGTCCGGCACCCCGTAGCTGACGCGGTTGAGGTCATTGATGGCCAGGCGCGCCACCTGGGTGACGAAGTGGCTCTGGAACGCGGCGGCTCGCGGGTCCGTGGACGCCGGGTTGAACAGTTCGCCAAAGGGGTTGGACTTGACCGTCGCCGGGACGAACTTCAGCGTGCAGGTCGGCTGGGAAGAGCAGTCGCTCACCAGCTTGAACTCGCGCATCATCCACGGCACCGGAGGCGCATTGGGCCCGCCCCGGAGGAACTGATTGGTGCGCACCTGGCCCAGGCCCTCCGGGTTGTTGCCGTAGTGATTCATGCTCACCACCGGCTCGAAGCCCGGCAGTCCCGTGAAATAGAAGGACTCCAGCTTGTCAGCGCGCGACATGGGGTCCGCATCCGCGGACAGCCCAGCCCAGAAGTTGGCCACCGGCCGGCACCCCTCGAGCCCCAGCTCGGGCTGGGGGTTGGGAAGCACCGACTCGAAGATGATGAAGTTGCGGCTGGCGGGCGCGGAGGGCAGCTTCGCCAGGACGATGCGGTACTCGCCGCAGTTCGAGCCGTCCACGGGCGCCAGGTCGAAGCGGTTGTAGAGACCCACCGCCGCATAGCTGTTCAGGTTGATGACCGAGTCCGACCGCGCCTGGCCGCCCTCGCTCGGGCGGCACACGTAGGGGGAGCCGTTGAGGGTGTTACCCAGGTCGGTGCAGTGCGGCATGCCCTGAAGGTCCGGCTGCCCGGGCGCCGGGTTCTGCGTGTCCCAGAGCTGGCGGAAGAGCTGATCCGGCGTGAAGCCCGCCCCGGCGTTGTCCGCGACCAGCTTGCTGAACACCCGCCGCCCGCCGAACCGGGCCAGGATGCTCTTCTCCGTCACGGCCAACGAGCGGCGGGGGTCGATGGAAACCGTTGCAGGAGCCTCCTCGACGCCAGGAGCCGGGGGGTTCATTCCGATACCGCCGCGGTCGGAGTGCGGCGGCGCATCCCCAGCCTCCGAGGGCATGCCCCCACATGCACCCAGCATGGAGGCGGCGGCCGCCACCAGACACATCCGATTGAAACGCTCGTGGCCCATGGGAATCCCTTTCGTGCTCGTTCTGATGGGTTGGACCCGTGAGCCAGCTCCTTTGGGCAACGCCTCCGGAATTTCCCGGGCGATTGGCCGTGCTCGCCGCGGGTGGTAGATCCGCCGCACGTACGCGCGGCCCTTCCTGGCCGCCGCCTCCAGGGGAACTGACGCCATGGCGCTCCGCGAAATCATGATCTCCGGCTTCGACGAGGGCGTGACGATGGCCACGATCGTCAGGTGGCACGTGAAGTCCTCCGACACGGTCCTGGAGGGTCAGGTGCTCGCCGAGGTCATGGCGGGTCAGACCACCGTCACGGTGTCCAGCCCGAAGACCGGGCGCATCCTCGTGACCCACGGCGGGGAGACGGAGCAGGTCAAGGTCAACCAGCCCCTCGTGACGATGGAGGTCGAGGAGACCGTGTATCAGTCCCGCGGCTACGGCCCCTCCTTCGCGACCCAGTTCGACCGCCTGCCCGGCGATCCGGACTGACCAGGGCCCCCTGGCTCGCCCTCGGGATGTGACGCAGGCCACAGCTCTCGTGTGAGGCCGCGCACCGCACTCAGGCCCAATCATTCGCATTGTTCGCGTCGCCCCAAGGCAACGAAACCAGCCGGGGTGAACGGACACGGGCAATGAGCAAGCATCAGGCACGGGCGCTGGAACCCCATGTGTTGGTCCTCGATACGCAACAGAGCTACAAGCGCCTGGAGGAAGATGCCCTCATCCGGGTGGTCCGGGAGGAATGCCGGCACTTCGCCGCTCACCGCCTCCCCTACAGGCTCTCCCCGGTCATCCTCGGCATTCCCGGGCTGCTGACTCGCTGGCCTGGTGCGGCGCCAAGGCGGGACACCCGTGGCTCCGCTCGTATACGATGAGCGGAGGGAGTTCATCCCTGCCTCCCAGAAACCCAGGAGAGTCGACTGTGAGCAGCCTGAGCGGTCCCGAGCGCCGTCGCTACCCCCGTTACCGGGTCCGGCTGCGCATCCAGTTCCTCCGGGGTGAAGCCGAGGTGGCGGCGGAGATCTTCAATATCTCGCGCTCCGGGTGCCTCCTCGTCACGCCCGTGGCGATGCAGGTGGGCGAGCGCGTCGAGGTCTTCGTGCCCGCGCTCGGCCGGCCCCCGCAGGCCTTCAAGGTGATACGCACCCGCTCAGTGGCGGGCTCGTGGCACGCCGTGGCCGCCGACTTCGAGCCCTACCTGCCGGACGATGCCCCCCTCCTGAAGCTCAGGAGCCAGGACGAGGGTCCTCACGAGGATCCCGAGCAGATCTTCTGAGCGCGGCTACCCCGCCTTGCGCGCCACCAGGAGGTGCAGGCAGCCAGTGTCCTCGGTCCGCACCTCCGCCTGCTCCACGCCCGGCAGCCCATCCACCAGCCGCAGTAGATCCGCCGGATCGCGATAGATGAGGTACCAATCCAGCGCGCTCTCGGTGAAGTGGTGCATCGGGTTGTGCCCGTTGAAGTTGCCCAGCACCAACAGGCCGCCCGGCGCCAACCCGTCCCAGAGCTTCGTGGTGAGCCGGCGGGCAAAGCGCTCCGTCAGGTAGTCGTAGAGCCCAATGGAGTAGATGAAGTCCTGCGAGCCGCGGGGCAGATCGCTGCGGTTGCGCAGCAGCTCCAGCACCGAGCCGCACCACAACCGCAGTGCCTCGTGCCGCGTGGCAGGCAACGCCCCCACCCGGGTGAAGTGGGCCAGTGCCGCATCCAGCGCGCCCTGGTCCTGGTCCAGCAGCGTCACGTTCTCGAAGGAGATCTCCCGCGCCACCGCGACGAGCTCGGGCGCCGAGCCAGAGGCCACGTTCATCACCCGGCGTGCGCCTCGGGCATGCTCCGCGCGTAGCAACTCGGCCAACTGGTCGCGGCGGTTGCGCACCGCCTGGAAGCCCGGAAGCTCCAGCGCCCAGGCGTCCATCCAACGCTCGAAGGGCGTGTCCCCCGCTGGCGTGTGCCGGTAGAGGGCCTCCATCATCAGATAGTCCCCCGCGTAGCCGCGGGGCTTCTCCCAGCAGCGCCGCAGCACCGCGCTGCGCCAGAAACGCGGCCCAGCCTCGGTCCGGAAGCGGCCCTGCTCCGGTGACGCACGTGTAAGGCCAGGGGCCCCAGGTGTTCCCCCCAAACGCCAGAGGTCGAGCAGCAGCGCGTCAAGCCAGGCCGCATCCGCTTCGGTAGGGGCGGCTGTGACCCGCTCGGAATTTTCCAGTTCGTCCAGCCATGCCATGAGGCTGGAGAGCGCGGCCGCGAACGAGGTGGTGGGCTCAGGAGCGGGAAGGCGGCGAGTGAGCGAGTTCAAAGCACCGTCAGCCTAGCGTGATGCGGGAGCGGGCCCAAGGGGAGAGACCCGAAGTACCCTGTTGTGACAGATTCTCCCGCCATGCCATCGACTGCTGCGCAGGAGCGTAGTGAGCGGATGAGGCTCGCCGTGGAAGGGGCCAACGTCCGGGGTCTCATCTTCAACTCGGTCTTCAAACTGCTGGCCCAGCACGAGGGTGAGCAAGCAGCGACGGCGCTTCGGGCCACCATCGCCAAGAAGCCGCTGGTGGACTTCTTCTCCTATCCGGTCCGTGACTTCCTTCAGGTGCTCTACGGGGCGGCCGAGACGCTCGCGCCTCGGTACGGCTCTGTTGAGGATGCCATCCGCGCCTGTGGAGCGGCGGCCATCGGCGGGTTCTTCCAGTCCGGAGTGGGCAAGACGCTGGCTCACATCATCGGCCAAGGGGACCCCAAGCGGCTCTTCTCCAGCGCCCCCACCGCCTACTCCACCGCCGTGAGCTACGGCCAGCGGGAGTACTCCAACCTGGGCGAGCGCCGCGTGCGCCTGCACTTCCGCGGCGACATGCAGCCGGTGGAGTTCCACCAGGGCCTGCTGGAGGAGGCGCTCCGAGCCGTTGGCTGCCAGGGCCGCGTGGAAGCCCGGAAGTTGGGGCTCGAAGAAGCCGAGTACATCATCGAGTGGTGAGCGCCTCCCCGTGTCCCCGGCGGGAATCTGATTGCTAGCAGACAGTCATCCGTTATATTGGATGACACATGCTTCCTCCGCGTCACCTTTGCTGCTGCCGCTGTCCGGCTTTGACGGTGGGTTCCATCCCCGTCGAGCGGCGGTAAGACTGCCGCAAGACAGAGGAAGAGAAAGCCCACTCCCTCGAGGGTCCGGTGGGCTTTCGAGCTTCTATGCTCGAACGCAGCCGAGCCTCGGTCCGGGTCACCCCAGAAGAGGACAGGAATGCGAGCTGCAACCATCCAACGAGACACGAGCGGAAACAGGAAGAGCGTGCACGCGCACGCGGCCCTCGTGCTGGCGATAACGGCTGTACTGGTCCACGGGCCCGCGGCGGCCCAGGAGCCGGAGGCGGCTCAGCCCTCGGAGAAGCCGGGAGACACCACCCCCACCGTGTCCTCCGAGGAGCGGCTGGCCCAGGTGGAGCAACAGCTTCGTCAGCTCCAGAGCCAGCGAGAGGCGGAGCAGAAACAGGCGGCCGAGGAGAAGAAGAAGGGCGTCTCCGTATCCGCCTCGCCCGGCAAGGGTCTGACCGTCACAACCGATGACGGCCGCTTTGGAATGACGATCCGGGCGCGGGCACAGCTGCGGGAGACGCTCGCCCGAGAGGACAAGACGACCAACGAGATCAATGTGAAGACCTTGCGCCTGATCACCCAGGGGCATGTCCTCAACCCGGACCTCAAGTACAACATCCAGCTCGCCTTCGGCACCAACGACTTCGAGACCGGCAATCCCTCTCCGATCTTCGACGCGTTCGTCGAGTACACGCGAGTCCGCGATCTCAACGTGCGGGCCGGGCAGTACTTCGTTCCGTTCGACCGAGCCCGCACCATCCGGGAGTTCGCGCTCCAGCTCGTGGACCGGCAGCAGGTGGTCCAGGAGCTGACGTTGGATCGAGATGTCGGCCTGATGCTGTACTCGAACGACCTCGGAGGGCTGAACGGCATCCTGGGCTATCACCTCTTCATCGGCGGTGGCGAAGGGCGCAACCGGTTCGGCGGCCAGGCGACGGGAGGCATCTATGTCGCGCGGCTGGTGCTCCGGCCCTGGGGCCCCTTCGACGACGATCAGGAAGGGGACCTCCAGCGACTCCCGAAGCCGCGCCTCGCCATCGGGCTCGCGGGGGCCTACAACCAGAACACGAACCGCCAGCGGTCGACCACGGGCAACACGCTGACGCTCGGGACGGTCGACTACCGGCACGCCGCCGCCGACGTGGTCTTCAAGTACAGCGGCTTCTCGTTCCTCGGCGAGGCCGTCCTCCGCAAGGCGGGGAGCGACATCCTCGAAGGGACCAACGCGAGCGGGGCGACGATCCGCGAGTACACGCGCTCCGGTTGGGGCTACTTCCTCCAGGCCGGGTACCTGGTCCACCCGCTGGTCGAGGTCGCCGCCCGGTGGGACCAGCTGTTTGCGTTCGATGGGACGGATCCCGCGCTCATCAAGCAGGTGGACACCCAGGGGAAACAGGTGGGTGGCGGCGTCAACGTCTACCTGAACGGCCACGCGTTCAAGCTCCAGACCGACTACTTCTACATCTTCGGTAACGACCCGTCGGTGCACCGACATGTCGTGCGACTCCAGCTCGACGCTTCCTTCTGAGTCCCGAGCCCTCCAACCGCGAACCTGGGTCCTGTCCGAGCCCAGATGGCCGAGCTCACCCGCCATCCCGGGCCGGCCCAGTGTCCATGTCCCATTGCTCTGGAGAGGACAGACACACGCCGTTGCCCTCGTCGTCGATGCTCACGCAGAACCGGCTCCCACACGGCTGGGGCCGGGTCAGGGCGCAGCGCGGCCGACACCGCCCCTGGTGGCAGGCGAAGTCCTCCGGACAGCTCGCGGCCCCTTCGTGACCACAGGTCCGGACGCACGAGCGCCGGGCCTGCCCCACCAGGGTGAGCAACGGCTCCGTCTCACACACCGTGCCCTCCGGACAGGGACTGCCGTCAGGGCAGGAACGCCCATACACCGCGAGGCAGACCGACACGCCGCCCTCTCGCCGGACGCACTCCTGGCCCTCGGGGCACGCGTGGCCCTCGCAGGTGGGCTGACACACGGGCCCGTCGGGGTCGCCGAGAGCACAGAAGAAGCCCTCCGGGCAGGTCCCCTCCTGCCCGGGCACGCACCGCCGGCCGCACCAACCGGAAAGCGAGCAGAGGAGTCCCTCCCCGCAGGCCCATTCCCTCTGGGGCCACCGGACAAACCGCAGACACCGCTCGCCTTCCTCTCGCATGCCCTCGTGGGCACAGGTGCGCAGCGCCAGCCTGCCCCTGCCGCGCAGGGGAATGGCCCGGCAGGCGGTCTGGGGTGGGCACCGGGAGTCCGACTCGCATCCCGTGCCCGTGCACTGCCGCTGCTGGATGCGCGGGTCATGGAAACACACGAGCGGCGGATCACACTGCTCGTCCCCCTGGCAGGGCTGTAGGAGCGTAGGCCGCTCCCGGGCCTCCGCTGGGGACAACCAGGGAGCGAAGCGCCACCCCTCGACCACGCGCTCCGGGGGCGCCCGGAACCACAGGACGGAGAGTCCCACCAGCGGGAGGACCAGTAGCGACACGGCGGCGAGCACCAGCACGGTCCGCCCCTTCATGGCGCGCGAGGCTCTCCAGGGTTCTCCCTCCGTTCGCCCATGTCTCTCGGGAGCACCCGTCCGTCCTGAAACATCATGCGAACCATGCTACCCGTGCGGTGGAGCCGGCGCACGATTCCACCCGACAACGCCGGAGGCCTCGTGCGGTGTAACGTGCCACCATGCCCGCCTGGGAAAGATGCCAAACCTCAAGCTGGAGCCGTCCTACGCGCTCTCATGCTCGCCAGCTCGAGAGGGCCAGGTCATGGGCGGTAGTGCCGCTAGGACTCCTGCTCGTCATCGCAGGCACCAACGGTTGTGCAGAAGGCTCCAACTGCACACCCGCGGATACCACCCATAGCTGCTGCGTGAAGAACCACCCTCTCGAACCGGGAGCCTGCGATGGAGTCGAGGGAATGGAAGGACAGACCTTCCGGGCCGCGCAATCCACGAAGAACACACCCGCAACTCCCAACAACAAACCCACGATTGGCGGAAAGGTCGCGCCAGCAGCCGTGGCGGCGCTGGTATTGAACGATGTCGATGCCTTCCAATCGGCTCGAACGGAGATCGAGGAGATTCTGGAAGAGTGCGCACGCCGGGCAGAACAAGAGATCAACCGGAAGCAGTTGGGCGGAAAGAAGCCGGGAAAGGTCGAGTGTGACCAGGAAATCGGAAAGAGGCCCAACGGGACTCCGGTAACACAGGCGATGCGCTTGGGATTGGAGAAGCACAAGGAGGCGCGCGAGTGTGCCGATAAAGCATTGAACCAACTGATTCCCGGGCAATTCAGCCTGGAACAGCGCTACCGCTTCGATCCCGCGACGGGACGGAAGAGCCTCGTGAGCAGGGACACAAGAGAAAAACTCGTGCGACAAGGCCGGGAGAAAGAGCTTGAGGGCACTCTGGAACCTGACGTCGTCATCCATCCAGGAGATCCACTCAAAGCCTGGGCTGTCTACGACTTCAAGTTCCCCTGCCCGGAGACGAACCCGCCCACCTGGAGCAAGTATCCCAAAGGACATCCCTATCAGGGCCGCACGCAAGGAGAAATGTACCGGCGAGCCCTCGGGCCATCGCCTTCCCGCGTCACCCCCTTGGACGGAGTCATTCCAGATCCCATATGGTGAGCAAACACTATCCGAGGTTCAGGCTAACCCTGCCCGATGGCCGATCGGCCCTGCGAGAGGGACTCATCTTCTGCTTCTTCATGCGCCGCCCGCACGACGACCTCTCGCAGGCCGTCACGCGCACCCTGGACCTCTATCTAGATGCAGTGGGACGCGAGAAGCTGGGCTGGTACGTGGACATGGGAGACGACCTGGCCCCCGAAGAATCCAAGGGCTGGGCGGGAGCCGTACGACCTCTCGATGGCGAACTGTGGGAGAAGGTTCGCGACGAACTGAGGGCCCGCTCCAGTTGCATCCTGCAATTGGAGGAGCATGAGAATCAGGTGGATGGGTTTCGTTTCGAGTACCACGGCAGGCCACGAGAAGACCTCGACCTGCCAGGTTTTGTGAGCGCGGTGTCCTTCTGGTTGCCCACGGAATATCTGGAGGAACGCGGCCCCGAGCACGTCAAGGAACTAGCCGTGGCTATTGCGCGAGAGCTCCCCCTCGACTCTGGTTACGCCAGCCTTGCTTTCAACTACCTCCTGGAGAGCAAGCCGGTGATGCAACTCATCCAAGAGCAATGCTTCCGCTATCCGGGGATGGACGTCCATCACCTCGGCACCACATCGATGTACCTGGGCGAGAAGGTGCGCGGAGCCTACTGGCTGAACTTCTATGGGCAGCCATTGCTCGATCAACTCGGAGGCGTGGAAGGGCTTCGAGCGCGGCTGACTCTTCCAGAGGTATCCATCGAGGAACTGAGCGCTCAGAAGGTGCTGGTGTCGCTAGGGAAGTGGCCTGAAGCAGGAGATGTGGAGCAGGAGAGAGAGATGCAGCCATACCGCTCCCTGGCCCGGGCTCTGGAACCCTATCTGTATGAAGAGCCCGGCTCCCGGGACATCACTCGACGCTGGCAGCGCCGCTTCCTCGACTGACCGCCACCCGCGCTCCACGGCCTGACCCACCTCCATATCACCTGAAAAGTCACCCCACCCACATGCCCAATCAGGTAGAGTGTCCAGGTTCGGAGGCTACCGGCCATGACCCTCGCCACTGCGGGATTCTCCCCGTTCCCCCCTGAGTTGCTCCTCGTCCTCGCGGCCTCGCTGTTGCTCTGGAGCCGGGTGCATCGGGTGCTCCTGCGGCTCACCGTCCGGTGCGGCGAATGGGGCGCATTCCAGGCCGCGCTCGCCCTCACCCGGCTCCTGGAGTGGCTTCCCCTCACGGCCCGCATGAGAACCCTGCTGTGGCGGGAGAAGCTCTACGCGCACTCGGCGCTCGGCAACACCGGGACGGCCGTCGCGGGTGCCCGCCGCCTCGCCGTCCATGCCAAGGCCGACGGCTGCACGCGTTGCGCCACCTGCGCGGTCAACGTCTTCATCAACGCGGGCCTCTACCGGGAGGCGCTCGACCTCGAACGAGGCTGGAAGGGTCCATCGGAGGAGGCGCCGTCCGCCGAGCGAAATGAGTGGGCCCTGGTCCGGTTCAACCTCGTCGAGGCCGTCTACAACCTCGGGAGTTGGGAAGCCGCCAGCGCGCGTCTGTCCACCCTGGAGGAGACGGCTCGTGGGTTTCCCTTCCTGTGGAACTTCTTCCCCGTCCAGCGGGCGTGGATCCTCGCGCATACCGGGCGCGGCGAGGAGGCACTCGCTGCCCTGGAGAACGTGGACTGCCGGCTCGTGCCCCGCGTGTACCGGAGCGAGGTCCGCTTCACCCGCGCCGCGGCACTCCTGGCGCTATGCCGTTACGAAGAAGCGGAGCGGGAAGCGCGGATGGGGTTGAAACTCGCGCGCCGGGCGTCGAGCACGCGCAACGGGCTGTTCCTGCTCGGACGCATCGCCATGGCGGCAGGACGCCTGGAAGAAGCCCTGCGCTTCTTCGAGGCTGGCGCCACGCACGCCTACAAGGGCCAGGGCGGGGACGGCTTGCTGGCCTGGGGCGACTGCCTCGGAAAGCTCGGCCGCCACGAGGAAGCCCGGGAGGCCTGGCAGCGCGTGCTCGCGAGGGATACGCAGAGCGGTGCGGCCTCGAAGGCAGCCTCGCGGCTCGGTCTCCATGAGCCCCGCCCGGCCGCATCCGGATGAGGGTCCCGGAGGAGCGACCCAGCCCGCTCAAGCCGCGCTAAGGTGCGCGGCCGATGCCTCTGCCCATCCGGCTGGTGTTGCTACGTCCGCGCAACGCGGAGAACCTGGGTGCCGCCGCCCGGGCCATGAAGAACTGCGGGCTGTCCGAGTGGACCTGGGTCCGTCCCGAGGCCGAGGACCTCACCCCCGCGCGCCGGCTCGCCGTCCACGCCGAGAACATCCTGGAGGCCTCGGGCCGCGCGGACACGCTCGATGCGGCCGTGGCGGACTGCGTCTGGGTGGTGGGTACCAGCTCGCGCAAGGTAGAGGGCAAGCGCCGGCTGTCCCCTCGCGCCGTGGCCGAGGAGATGGTGCAACGCGCCGCCCAGGGTCCCGTGGCCCTCGTCTTTGGCGACGAGCGCAGCGGGCTCACCAACGCCGAGGTCGAGCGCTGTCACGCTCTGTCCGCCGTCCCCACCGCGCCCGAGCAGCCCTCCATCAACCTCGCCCAGGCCGTGCTGCTGTACGCCTATGAGCTCCGCATGGCCACGCTGGCCGCCTCGCCGCCCCCCGCGGCTCCGCTTCCCGTCGCGGCCACGGACACCGAGCTGGCCCAGGTGGAAGCCGCGCTGGAGGAGGCACTCGTGACCGGGGGGTTCCTCGTGGATGAGCAGTCCCGTGGCCGCACCGGGCTTCGGGATTTGTTCGCTCCGCTGCGCCGCTCTCGGCTCACCCGCAAGGAGGCGAAGCTGTGGCTCGCCGCCCTGCACACGCTGGCCAAACGGCTGCGCTCGGGAAACCGGGGCGGATGACCTTCACCTCAGACCGGGAGCCGTCCCGCGGCGGACCCCGAACCAAGGACACGTGCGACATGCGCCACCTCCCCCTGCTGCTTGCCCTCCTCCTCCTCGTCACCACTCGCACCGCGATCGCGCAGCCCATCGTGTACCTGGTGCGGCACGCGGAGAAGGTGGACGAGTCTCCCAACGCCCTGCTCTCGGACGCCGGACATGCTCGGGCCCGGAAGCTGGCGCGCCTCCTGCGAGACGTAAAGGTCACCCACGTCCTCGTCACCGACCGCGAGCGCACGCAGCAGACCGCCGCTCCGCTGCTGGCCCAGAGCAAGGCCACGCGTGTGGTGGTGCCCGCCAAGGAGTCCGCGACCCAGGTCCCCCAGAAGCTCCAGGCCCTCGGCACCTCCGATGTGGCGCTGGTGGTGAGTCACTCCAACGTGATGCCCGCGCTGTGGAAGACGCTGGGCTGCACGCCGGACCTCACCCTCGGGGAGCAGGACTATGACCGCCTGCTCGTCATTGTCCCCTCGAGAGAGGGCCCCCCTGTCTGCCTCCAGCTCCGGATGGAATGAGCGGTCAGCGCACGGCGCCCAACAGCTTCGTCATCAGCTTCGGGTCCTCCGGAAACAGCCCCGACTTCGGCAGCCGCTTGAGCAGCTCCTTCCAGCGCGGGTCCGCCTTGTAGGCCTTCTGGAGGAGCGGCACCGCCTCGTCCACCTTCCCCACGTTGACCAGGGACACCGCGTGCCAGAACACCATCTCGGCGTTGCCCGGCGCCAACTCCTCCGCCGCTGAGTAGGCCTTCAGCGCCGCCTGCGTGTCATTGCGCTCGATGGCCAGGTCTCCCTCGTTCATCAGGTTGTACGCCCGCTGCAACGTCACCAGCCGGCGCAGCTCCTTCAACGGGGCCGTGTGGTCATCCACTCGCAGGTCGAACTTCCGGTCCGCCCAGGGGCGCCCCGAGGCCTTGCCCGACACCACGATGAGCGCTGCCGACTGCTTGCCCCGGATGTCACCCCCCTGGGCCTCCGCGGCCTCGAGCGCCGCCAGCATCCGCTCGGCCAGGTCTCCCTTCGACTCCCGGTAGGCCTTCGCCATCGCCGGCCACACGGTGTCCTTCTCCATCATGTTGGCCTGCACCGAGAAGTTCTCCCCCACGATGTGGCCCGCCGCGGCGATGCACTTCTCCCCCGTGTGCGCCGCCACCCGGCCCTGCGCGTCGATCATCCCCACCTGACGCACCTGGCTCGCCGTGTCCGCCGCCAGCAGCCCGGCGAGGGATTGGGGGGCGCTGCGGCCCGCGCGCATCAGCTCCAGGCCGAGCTTCCCGTAGGACGGATCCACGAAGGACTGGGTGGCCACCGCCCCAACGCCCGCCTCGGCCCAGGGCACCGTCGAGCCCACCGAGAACCAATGGGACTGCACCGCCACGCCGAGGTCCCCCGTCTCGGGATCGCGCGCGACGATGGAGTAGGTGTGCACGGGCCGCTTGGGAACGGGAGCCGGCCCGGCGGCGAACGCGGGCATGGCGAGCAGGACGAGCAACGGGATGGAACGCAGCATGAAGTCCTCCGGTGAGCGGGGCGGCGAGACTGAGTGAGCAGGCGTCCAGCCGCAAGCGCTCCCCTCCCCCCTCCGGCGAGCGGGAGCGCCGCATGCCCCAGGCAGAGCCCGACCCCACGCCCAGCTCGGCCGAGGGGGGGCGACTTCGACGAACCCTCGCGGCATTGACTCGCGGCCGTTACAGTGGCCCCGAGCCATGAATCGCAAGCCCCCCTCCCGCCGCTCCCCTCCCCCCTCCTCCAACAAGCACGCCCACCCCGGGCGCTGGGAGGGAAAAGCCAAGCCGGACTGGCTCGCTCGCGCGCTCTCACGGGCCGGGGTGCTGCCCCAGGATGAGGCCGAGGACGCCATCAAGGCCGGCCGTGTCTCCGTGAACGGGCGCGTGGTGAAGCAACCTCTCGCCCCCGTTCCCCCGGGTGCCGCCGTACGCGTGGACGGGTTGCCCGTGTCGCTCGAGGCCCCCACTCGCGTCCTGGCCTTCCACAAGCCGGCCGAGCTGCTCACCTCCACGGTGGGCCAGCATGGCGTGGGCACCGTCTATGAGGTGCTCCTGCCCCAACTTCCGCCGGAGCTGGCCGGCTTCACCTGGCACGCGGTGGGACGGCTGGACCGGGGCACCACCGGGCTGCTCCTCTTCACCAATGACGACAAGCTGGTGACGCACGCGACGTCCCCCGACACGCACCTGACCAAGCGCTACGTGGCCACGGTCTTCAGCGAGGCGGACGAGGAGAAGGTGGAGCCGTTGCGCCACGGCGTACAGTTGGAGGACGGCCCCGCCCGGCCCGCGAAGGTCCGGCTGCGCGACGCGCACACCGTGGAGGTGACCGTCACCGAGGGCCGCAACCACCAGGTGAAGCGAATGTTGGGCGCGGTGGGGCTGCCGGTGCGCGCCCTGCACCGCGAGGCCGTGGGTGGGGTGGAGCTGGATGTGCCCGAGGGCTCCTTCCGGCTCCTCACCGACACCGAGGTCTCCGAGGGCCTCCGCTACACCCCCGGCAAGGCGTGAGGGTCTTCCCCCCGGCCTGCGGGCTCAGGACTGCCGCTTCAGGCTACCCACGGTGAGCCCCGCCTGGCGCGGCTGCACCCGGTTGATCTCATCGGCATGGGCCCGGGCCAACCCCGGCGTGCTGGAGGGGGCGCGAGAATCTGCCGCAGGGGTGGCCGCGGACGTCCCCTGCCCCGCGGCCCCACCCAGAAGCTGCTGGATCCGGGCCCAGCGCTCCTTCTCCTCGGCCATGAGGCGCTTGAGCTCCTCGCGGGCCGCGGCGTCCGGCAGCGTGTCGGCCGTGGCGGCGACCCGATCCAGGAAGGGCATCAGGTAGCCGATGTCCCTGTCGAAACCAGCGGGCTTCGCCATGTGCATCCTCCTCGGGTAGGGGCCCAGGCCCCTTCCACCCTTCCTACCTCACCGGACAGCCGTCCGGGCGGTTCATCCCACCTCTCCCCCCGGAAATCGTCCTGGACAACAGAAGCTTTCGGGGTGCTACAGGGTTATGAACCCCGAGTGTAGGCAGGGCTCCTCCAGCGGCCCAGCACCCGGGGGGGCTTCCCCTTGAGCCTGAGAGAGAGTAGACGGCTCCCCGGTTCCATGCCGATTTGGCTGGAAACTTCAAGCGTCGGGAAGTAAGGGCGCCCCCTGCCCTGTTCCCGCAGGACTTCAATCAGCAGAAGGACCGACCCTCGTGGCCTCCCAAGTTCCCATCGAAAAGGTTCGTAACATCGGTATCTCCGCCCACATCGACTCGGGCAAGACGACGCTCTCCGAGCGCATCCTCTTCTATACCGGCCGCATCCACGAGATCCATGAGGTGCGTGGCAAGGACGGCGTGGGCGCGAAGATGGACTCGATGGACCTGGAGCGTGAGAAGGGCATCACGATCCAGTCTGCCGCCACCTACGCGATCTGGGGCGAGTACAACATCAACCTGATCGACACCCCGGGACACGTCGACTTCACCATCGAGGTGGAGCGCTCCCTGCGTGTGCTCGACGGCGCCATCCTCGTGCTGTGCTCCGTTTCCGGCGTGCAGTCCCAGTCCATCACGGTGGACCGGCAGATGAAGCGCTACAAGGTTCCCCGCATCGCGTTCGTCAACAAGATGGACCGCGCGGGCGCCAACTATGAGCGCGTGGCCGCCCAGCTCAAGGAGAAGCTGAACCACCACCCGGTTCGCCTCCAGGTCCCGATCGGTGCCGAGGATCGCTTCCAGGGCCTCATCGATCTCATCCAGATGAAGGCGTTCTACTTCGACGGTGAGAGCGGCGAGACCATCCGCGAGGAGGAGATCCCCGCCGAGCTGCTCGACAAGGCCAAGGCCGACCGCCTGGAGATGATCGAGAAGGTCGCCGAGGTGGACGACACGCTGGGCGAGCTCTTCCTCGCCGATGCCGCCATCACCAACGAGCAGATCATGGCCGCCGTGCGCCGCGCCACGATCGCGCTCAAGATGACGCCCGTCATGTGCGGCTCCGCCTACAAGAACAAGGGCGTGCAGCTGCTGCTCAACGCCATCTGCGCGTTCCTGCCCAGCCCGTCGGAGATCACCAACGAGGCGCTGGACCAGAAGAACGGCGAGGCGAAGGTCATCCTGGAGTCCACCCCGGACAAGCCCTTCGTCGGCCTGGCGTTCAAGCTGGAGGACGGCCGCTACGGTCAGCTGACCTACATGCGCGTCTACCAGGGCAAGGTGGCCAAGGGTGACTTCATCGTCAACCAGACCAACCAGAAGAAGGTCAAGATCCCGCGCATCGTTCGCATGCACTCGAACGAGATGAACGACATCAACGACGCCCGGGCCGGTGACATCATCGCCCTCTTCGGCGTCGAGTGCGCCTCCGGCGACACGTTCACCGACGGCACCGTGCAGTACACGATGACGTCCATGTTCGTGCCGGACGCCGTCATCTCGCTCGCGGTGAGCCCGAAGAACCGCGACGCCCAGGCCAACTTCTCCAAGGCCCTCAACCGCTTCACCAAGGAGGATCCCACCTTCCGCGTGAACCGGGACGAGGAGTCCGGCCAGACGATCATCCGCGGCATGGGTGAGCTGCACCTGGAGATCTACATCGAGCGCATGAAGCGCGAGTACAACTGCGAGGTGGTCGCCGGTAAGCCGCAGGTGGCCTACCGCGAGACGATCTCCCAGAAGGGCGAGTTCTACTACACGCACAAGAAGCAGACCGGTGGTTCCGGTCAGTTCGCGCGCGTGTGCGGCTACCTCGAGCCCCTGCCGGCCGACGCCGTGCAGCAGTACGAGTTCGTGGACGACATCGTGGGCGGCTCCATCCCCCGCGAGTTCATCCCCGCGTGCGACAAGGGCTTCCAGGAGGCCGTGAAGAAGGGCTCGCTCATCGGCTTCCCCGTGGTGGGTGTGCGCGTGGTCATCAACGACGGCGCCTTCCACGCGGTGGACTCGTCCGAGCAGGCGTTCAAGACCGCCGCCATCATGGGCTTCCGCGAGGGCTACGCGGCCGCCAAGCCGATCATCCTCGAGCCGATGATGAAGGTGGAGGTCCAGGCTCCCGAGGACTTCCAGGGCTCGGTGGTCGGTCAGATCAACCAGCGCCGTGGCACCATCCTCGAGTCCGGAACGGCCGAGGGTTACGTGACGGTGGTGGCCGAGGTGCCGCTGAACACCATGTTCGGCTACTCCACGGACCTCCGCTCGGCCACCCAGGGCAAGGGCGAGTTCACGATGGAGTTCGCCAAGTACTCGCCGGTGCCGCGCAACGAGGCCGAGGCCCTGATGGCGCAGTACAAGGAGAAGCAGGCCGCCGAGCAGGCCGCGCGTAAGTAGTCGTCCCGCGCTGCACGGCCTGACACTTCCAGGCTGTTGAAGGAAGGCGCCTCCCCCGGGGGCGCCTTCTTTGTTTTCGGGCCCGTCGGCGATTCGCGTCGCGGGCCCCCCGGGGACCCTCCCCACTCAAGAGAACACATGACTTTCGAAGATCTGAAGCTTGCCGAGCCCCTGCTGCGCGCCGTGAAGGCCGAGGGCTACACCACGCCCACGCCCATCCAGGTGCAGGCCATCCCCCACGTGCTGGAGGGCAAGGACGTGCTCGGCTGCGCGCAGACGGGCACCGGCAAGACGGCGGCGTTCACGCTGCCCATCCTCCAGCGGCTGTCCGTGGGCCGCCCGCCGCCGCCCGCCCGCGGCCGCCCCATCCGCGCGCTCGTGCTCAGCCCCACCCGGGAGCTGGCCGCGCAGATTGGGGACAGCATCCGCGCCTACGGGCGTTTCACCGGCATCACCTCTGCCGTCATCTTCGGCGGCGTGGGCCAGAACGCCCAGGAGCAGGTGCTCAAGCAGGGCGTGGACATCCTCGTGGCCACCCCGGGCCGCCTGTTGGATCTGATGAACCAGGGCTTCGTGTCCTACAAGTCGCTCGAGGTGTTCGTCCTCGACGAGGCGGACCGGATGCTGGACATGGGCTTCATCCATGACGTGAAGCGCGTCATCGCGAAGCTGCCCACGCAGCGGCAGACGCTGTTCTTCTCGGCCACCATGCCGCCGGAGATCCAGGGGCTGGCCAACAGCATCCTGAAGAACCCGGTGCGGGTGGAGGTGGCGCCGGTGGCCACCACCGCGGAGACCATCGACCAGCGCCTGTACTTCGTGGAGAAGGAGCAGAAGCGCGGCCTGCTGGTGCATCTGCTGCAGACGGACAGGGCCATCGAGCGGGTGCTCGTCTTCACGCGCACCAAGCACGGCGCGAACCGCGTGGCCAAGCAGCTGGAGGCCGCCGGCATCGGGGCCGAGCCCATCCACGGCAACAAGAGCCAGAACGCGCGCGAGCGGGCCCTGGCGGCCTTCAAGTCCGGCACCTGCCGGGTGCTGGTGGCCACGGACATCGCGGCGCGGGGCATCGACATCGACGGCATCACCCACGTCATCAACTTCGACCTGCCCAACGTGCCGGAGACGTACGTGCACCGCATCGGCCGCACGGGCCGCGCGGGCGCGGCGGGCATCGCCCTCTCCTTCTGCGACACCGAGGAGCGCGCGTACCTGAAGGACATCGAGCGAACCATCCGCCGGCGCGTGCCGGTGATGGAGGCCCACTCGCACCGCTCGAACCTGCCGCCTCCCGCCGAGGGCGCGCTCGAGCAGGCTCCGGCCCGGGCCCAGCAGAGCACTCGTCCGCCGCAGGGGCAGCGCCGTGACGGCGAGCGCCGTGACGGCGGGCGCCGCGACGGCAACGGGGGAGGACGCCGCCGGGGTGGTGGTGGTGGCCGTGGTGCGAACGCAGGAGGCCCCCGGGGCTCGGAGTCGGCGCGTCCGGCTCGGAGCGACCGTCCGGCCACCCAGCAGCAGGCCCAGCGCCCCTCGGCGTCGGCCCCGGCGGCACCGCCCGCCGTTTCCCAGAGGCCTCGCGCGCCCAAGTGGCTGTAAAGAAGCACCCGCGACGAGAACCTCCGTACTGACCCAGAGGAACCCTTGACCCTGCTCCGCGCCGCCGACGTCCAACTGTCCTTCGGCAGCCGTACCGTCTTCCAGGGCCTGACGCTCACCATCGAAGAAGGTGAGCGCGTGGGCCTGGTGGGAGTGAACGGCTCCGGCAAGTCCTCGCTGATGAAGATATTGGCGGGGGCGGCGCGCGCGGACGCGGGGGAGCTGCAGCTGCGCCGTGGCGCTCGCGTCACCTACCTGCCGCAGGAGCCCGAGTTCGCTCCGGGCGCCACGGTGGCCTCGGAGCTGAGCGTGGCCCAGGGGCCCCTCAAGGATGCGCTGGCCACGCATGCCGAGCTCATCCGCCGCATGGAGTCCACTCCCGCCGACGCGCAGGGCAAGCTGATGGAGCAGCTCGCGGCGCTGTCGGACAAGATCGAGCAGCTCGGCGGCTGGGACACGGAGCACCACGCCAAGACGCTGTTGGATCGGCTGGGCGTGAAGGACTGGGACCGGCCCGTGGCCGAGCTGTCCGGCGGCCTGCGCAAGCGGGTGGCCATCGCCCGCGCGCTGCTGACGCGGCCGGACCTGCTGATGCTGGACGAGCCAACCAACCACCTGGACGCGGACACGGTGGACTGGCTCGAGGAGGAGCTGGACAAGCTGCCCGGCTCGCTGCTGCTGGTGACGCACGACCGCTACTTCCTGGACGGGCTGGTGGATCGGATGGTGGAGATCCAGCCCGGAGAGGGCGTCGTCTCGTACCCGGGCAACTACGAAGCCTACGTGGAGCAGAAGCTGGTGGCGCAGGAGAATGCGTCCCTCGCCCAGCACAAGCGCGAGCGGTGGATCGCCCAGGAAGTGGCGTGGCTGCGCAAGGGCCCGGAGGCGCGGCGCACCAAGAGCAAGGCGCGCATCGAGCGGGCTCGCAAGCTGATGGAGGAGAAGGGCTTCCAGCGGCCGAAGGTGGCGGGGCTGCAGGTGATGCAGGCGCCCCGGCTGGGCCACACCGTCATCGAGGCCGAGGGCGTTCACAAGTCCTATGGTGAGCGCAGCGTGCTCAAGGGCGTGAACCTGATGCTCCAGCGCGGTGAGCGCGTGGGCCTGGTGGGGCCCAATGGTGTGGGGAAGACGACCTTCCTGCGCGTGCTGCTCGGCGAGCTGCCTCCGGACTCCGGGAAGGTGGTCATCGGCAAGAACACGAAGGTCGCCTACTACGACCAGACCCGCGCCTCGCTGGACCCGGAGCAGACGGTGTACGAGGCGGCCTCGCCGCGCGGGGACGACTGGGTGGAGCTGGGAGACCAGCGGGTGGCGCTGCGCGACTACCTGGATGACCTGCTCTTCCCCGTGCCCATGCAGCGCATGAAGGTGAAGGCGCTGTCGGGTGGCGAGCGCAACCGGTTGCTGCTCGCGCGGCTCTTCCTGGAGGGTGCCAACGTCCTCGTGCTGGACGAGCCGACGAACGACCTGGACATCGTCACGCTGAACATCCTCGAGGGGCTGCTGCTGAGCTTCACCGGCAGCGTGCTCCTGGTGACGCACGACCGGTACTTCCTCGACAAGGTGGCCACGTCCATCCTGTCCTTCGAGGGCGACGGCAAGGTGGTGCGCTACGAGGGCAACTTCGCCATGTACCGGCGGCTGAAGGAGCAGTCCCTCGCCCGTGCCGCAGCGGCCGCGCCCACGGCGAAGAAGACCGAGCCCGCGCCCGTGGCCGAGCCGAAGCAGACGCGCAAGCCGGGCAAGCTCTCGTACAAGGAGCAGCGCGAGCTGGACGGGATGGAGTCGGTCATCGAGGCCGCGGAGATGCGCAAGGCCGAGCTGGAAGCGCAGCTCGTGGATCCCAGCGTCTACTCCAGCGGCACGAAGGCGGCCGAAGTACAGAAGGAGCTGGACGCGAAGACGGCGGAAGTCGAACGCCTCTACACGCGCTGGCAGGAGCTGCAGAACCTGGTCGCTGGAGCCTGAGCGCCAAGAAACCCACTGTGTGCAATACCCCCTCTCCCTCTGGGAGAGGGCCGGGGTGAGGGTCAGTCACTCGCCCGCATCTGAGGTCCCATGATTCGTCTCGACAACATCGGCAAGCAGCACGGACAGCAGATCCTCTTCGTGGAGGCGTCTGCGCAGCTCAACAAGGGCGAGAAGGTGGGCCTCGTGGGCCCGAACGGAGCGGGCAAATCCACCCTGTTCCGGATGGTGGTCCAGCGCGAGCACCCGGACGAGGGGCAGGTGTCCGTGGATCGCGGCGTCACGGTCGGCTACTTCGACCAGGACGTGGGCGAGATGGCCGGGCAGAGCGCGGTGGCGGCGGTGATGGACGGCGCGGGGCCGGTCTCTGAGGTGGCGGCCGAGCTCAAGCAGCTCGAGGCGGCCATGGCGGACCCGGAGCGCATGGACGAGATGGACAAGCTCGTGGAGCGCTTCGGCGTGGTGCAGGGGCGCTACGAGGAGCTGGGCGGCTACGCGCTGGAGGGACGGGCGCGGGAGATCCTCGCCGGCCTCGGCTTCTCCGAGGAAATGATGGACGGGGACGTGGGCGCGCTGTCGGGCGGATGGAAGATGCGCGTGGCCCTGGCCCGCATCCTCCTGATGAGCCCGGACGTGATGCTGCTGGACGAGCCCAGCAACCACCTGGACATCGAGTCGCTCATCTGGCTGGAGAACTTCCTCAAGGGCTTCGAGGGAGCGGTGCTGATGACGAGCCACGATCGCGAGTTCCTGAACCGCATCGTGACGAAGATCATCGAGATCGACGGCGGCGAGCTGACGACGTACTCGGGCAACTACGAGTTCTACGAGCAGCAGCGGGCGCTGAACGAGAAGCACCAGCAGGCGCAGTACGAGCGCCAGCAGGCCATGCTCGCCAAGGAGCTGAAGTTCATCGAGCGCTTCAAGGCGCGCGCCTCGCACGCGGCCCAGGTGCAGAGCCGGGTGAAGAAGCTGGAGAAGATCGAGAAGGTGGAGCCGCCCAAGCGCCGGCAGACGCTGGTGTTCGAGTTCCAGCAGGCGCCGCGCTCGGGCGACGACGTGGCGAAGCTGGAGCGGGTGGTGAAGGGGTACGGCAAGCGCCGCATCTACAACGGGCTGGACTTCCTCGTGCGGCGCGGCGAGCGCTGGTGCGTGATGGGCGTGAACGGGGCCGGCAAGTCCACCCTGCTCAAGCTGATCTCCGGTGAGTCGCGTCCGGACGATGGAGCGGTGAGCGTCGGCGGCAGCGTGAAGATGGGTTACTTCGCGCAGCACGCCATGGAGCTGCTCAAGCCGGACCAGACGGTGTTCGACTCGCTGGTGGACAGGTTCCCGCGGGCCTCGCAGGGCTCGCTGCGGGCGCTGGCCGGGTGCTTCGGCTTCTCCGGCGATGAGATCGAGAAGAAGTGCAAGGTGCTCTCCGGAGGCGAGAAGGCGCGGCTGGTGCTGGCGCAGATGCTCTACGACCCGCCCAACTTCCTGATCCTCGACGAGCCCACCAACCACCTGGACATGGCGACGAAGCAGATGCTCATCGCGGCGCTGGCCAACTACGAGGGCACCATGCTCTTCGTGAGCCACGACCGGCACTTCCTGGGCGCACTGTCCAACCGGGTGCTGGAGCTGACGCCCGAGGGCATCCACCAGTACGGCGGCGGCTACACGGAGTACGTGGCCCGCACCGGCCACGAGGCTCCCGGCCTGCGCAGCTGACGTTCCACGGACATGAGGGGTGGCAGCCCTCGCAGGCGCCGCTGCCCCTCATGTCTCCCAACAGGTTCTGGACGGGCTGCTCGCGGGCATGCTGGATTCCCCGCATGATCACCCTCCACAAAGGCCCCGCCGCCTTCGGTGTCAGCGACATCAGCCCCTTCTGTCTGAAGCTGGAGACCTATCTCCGGATGACGGGCATCCCGTACACACCGAAGCCGGCCGCCTTCGGAAAGGCCCCCAAGGGGAAGATCCCCTTCATCGAGGAGGATGGCTCTTACCTGGGAGACTCCCAGTTCATCATCGAGCACCTCAAGCGCAAGCACGGCAACACGCTCGACGCAAAGCTCAGCACGGAGGACCTCGCCAAGGGCCATCTGGTGCGGCGCACGCTGGAGGACAGCCTCAACTGGGTCATCCTCCAAGAGCGCTGGATCTCGGACGATGGGTGGCGCGTCTACAAGCCCATCTTCGAGGCCCTCTTCCCCCCCGTCGTCGGCAAGGCCATCGTGCCCCTGATTCGCCGGGGAGTCGGCAAGGCAATGCAGGCCCACGGCATGGGCCGCCATCGGCCCGAGGAGATCCTCGAGATGGGCAAGGCCGACGTCTCCGCGGTGGCGGCGGTGCTCGGCGACAAGCCGTTCCTCCTGGGAGACCACCCCACCTCGTTCGACGCGACGCTCTTTGCGTTCATCTTGAGCATCCTCGCGTTTCCGGTGGACTCGCCCCTCCGGAAGCACACGCAGGGACAGCAGAACCTGGTCCGCTACTGCGAGCGCTTCCAGCAGCGCTACTTCGCGAACTGACAGAAGTCGCCCTCCCCGGCAGGCCCTGTCTGTATGCCGAGCAACAGCGCGTCCCCGGCATCCCCGCCGGGCGATGCGCGCTCGGCCCCGCGTGGCCAGGGTGAGTCCGTCCAACGAGCAGTTGGACCGGCACACGCGGAGGTGGTGGGAATGAGACGGATGCTCGTTTCGGGGATGGCGGCGCTGGCGCTGTGGCTGTCGGGGTGTGCCAACTGCGAGCAGCTTCAAGAGGGCGCCACGGAGCTGGTCTCCCACTACGCCCAATGCAGCCCGGGTGACACCTGCCAGAAGATCGATCTGCTCGCCCTGGCTGGCGGGCAGAACTGCCTGGGCGCGTTCCAATGCTTCGGCGCGGTCAACTCGAGGGCGAACCTCACCGAGTTCCAGCGGCGAGCGCGCGCATTGGCCCAGCAGGCATCCATTGTCTGCCAGCCGGGAGAGTGCGTCACCGTCGCCTGCCTGGACCCGAGAGAACTCGTTCCCGCGTGTGACACGGAGATCGGCCAGTGTGTCCTGGTGCCACGCCGGCAATGAATCAGAGCAGCTTGCCGGGGTTGAGGATGCCGAGCGGATCCATCGCGCTCTTGATGGCGAGGTGCAGCCGGTGAGTTTCAGGACCGAGCTGCCGTGCGATGAACGGGCGCTTGAGCGAGCCGACCCCGTGCTCTCCGGTGATGGTCCCTCCCAGCTCGAGCACCGCGTGCAGGATGTCATCGAACGCCGCTTTCGCCCGTGCCACCGCGTCCGGGTCGTTCGGGTCGAAGACGAGCGTGGGGTGCATGTTCCCGTCGCCCGCGTGCCCGAACGTCCCGATGAGCACCCCCCGCTGCTCGGCGATGCGCTCGACCGCCGCGAGCAGGTCCGGAATGCGCGAGAGCGGCACTCCCACGTCATCGAGCAACGTTGAGCCCTGCCGCTCCAGCGCTGGGAAGGCGAACCGGCGCGCGCCCATCAGCAGCTCGCCTTCGGCCTCGTCGGAGGAGTTCACAATAAAGGTCGCTCCAGCGGCCTCGCAGAGCGTCGCCATCCGCGCGCACTCCGCCACGCCCTGCTCTCCCCCTGCATCGGAGCGTGCCAGCAGAAGTGCCGCGGCGTTGACGTCCAGCCCCATGGGTCTGGCGGCCTCGACGGCCCGGACGGTCGTGCGATCCATCAGCTCCAGGAGCGAGGGCCGCATGCCGGCCATGATCTCCGTGACTGCCGATCCGGCCCCCACGAGCGTCGGGAACGAGGCCACCAGCGTCGTGGCCGGAGGCGGGCGCGGTCGGAGCTTCAGCGTGGCCTCGGTGATGATACCGAGCGTGCCCTCGGAGCCGACGAACAGCCGGGTGAGATCATAGCCAGCGACGTTCTTGACCATGCGGCCGCCGGTCCGGACGACGGAGCCATCGGCGAGGACGGCCTCGAGCCCGAGCACGGCATCCCCGGTCACGCCGTACTTCACGCAGCACAGGCCACCCGCATTGGTCGCGAGGTTGCCGCCGAGGGTCGAGAACTCCCAGCTCGCCGGGTCCGGCGCGTACCAGAGCCCCAGCTCCGCCGCGGCGGCCTTGAGCGCGCCGTTGATGACTCCTGGTTGGACGACGGCGTACAGGCCTCGCCGGTCGAGCTCCAGGATGCGGTTCATCCGCGTGAGCGAGAGCACGATGCAGCCGTCCACCGCGTTGGCGCCGCCCGACAGCCCCGAACCCGCTCCGCGGGGAACCACGGGAATGCGATGAGCCGAGGCCACACGGAGCACGGCCTGCACCTCGGCTGTCGACGCCGGGCGGACGAGGACGCGAGGGGAACCCGCGGAGGCCCACCCCGCCTGGTCCCGGCGGTGCGACTCGAGCACATCGGGGTCGGTGACGAGTCCCTCGGGCGGCAGGACAGCAGCAAGCTCTCGCAACAGGTCCACGCGTCCCACCATCCCTACTTGGGCATGAATCCGAAGGCCTTGAGCATCGCCACGGCGATGCCCATGAGGCTCTCACCGGCGATGAAGCCCGAGCTCACCGGGAGCACGGTGGCCTCGGCCAGCTTCGCCTGCTTGCGACGCAGCACCTCCGCGATGGCCGCGCCAATGAAGAAGCTGATGGAGCTCGCCCCGGGAATCACGATGGCCAGTCCCAGACCCGCCGACGAGGGAATGAACGGCTTGGCCTTCTTCGGGGCCCAGCGCTCCAGCAGCACCAGCGCCACGCCCAGCGCCAGGCCACACACCGCACCAATGCGCGCGGACGTGTGCAGCGAGTCCACCCCGTTGACGAGCATCTTCGACACGCCAGCCCACACCAGCGAGGACGGCGCGGGGAACTCCTCGGTGCCCAGCACCTCCGCGCTCGGCACCAGCAGGTTGAAGGCAGGCACCACCACCGCCGCTCCGGCCAGCACGCCGAAGAGCTGCCCGATGAACTGCTTGCGCGGGCTGGCGCCCAGCAGCCAGCCCGTCTTGAGGTTCGTGAGCAGGTCCGCCGAGTGCAGGCCCACGCCGCCCGTGGCGTTGGCGCTCATCACGTTGGCCGCGAGGTTGCCGGGCAGGATGGCTCCGTAGAGCAGCTGCGTCACCGGCCCGAGCGCCTTGGTGGGCGTGGTGTCCGTCTCTCCCGTGACGCGCGAGGCAATCACTCCCATCACCACCGACAGCGGCAGGGCGATGACACCCGCCCACCACGGAATCTGGAAGAGGTACGCCATCAGCCCCACCACGATGGGGCCCAGCACCAGGAAGCCGAGGGGGAACCAGGTCGGCGGGCACTCCACGTCCGCGAGCGGATCCTTCTCCTCCTCGGCGTTCTTCCCGAAGAGGCCCGAGAGCGCCCTGAACGACTTCGCCACGCTGCGCCACTGGAAGGCGAAGGACAGCAGACCCGAGGACACGAGCACCGAGGCCCCCGTCCACAGCGCCCAGCCATTGATGGCCTTGTACGTCACCTCGGGGATGACGCCGCGGCTGACCATCTCCGGCGCGAGGAAGCCGTAGGTGAAGATGGCGCCCAGCACCATGGACCAGCCCGTCTTGAAGCTCACCAGCGCCCCGGCGCCAATCAGCAGCAGGCTCAGGTCGAGCGAGAGCGTCCACGCCCCCGCCGGCTTGCCGGCGATGGTGAAGGGCAGGCTCAGCTTCGAGGGCAGGTTCCACGCCAGCCACGAGGCCCTGCCCTCCCGCCAGAACGCGACGACGGCTCCCACCAGGCCCGCGATACCCAGGTAGCGCGCCTTGCCGCGCGAACTCTCGTCATGCCCGTGGAGCGCCTGGAGCGTCTCGGCGGTAGCGGTGCCCGTGGGGAACGGGAGCTGCTCCACGTTGATGAGCTGGCGCTTGATGGGGATGGCCGCGAAGACGCCCATCGCCGACACCACCGCGAACCAAGCCACCAGCCATCCCGCGGACGGCAGCGTCCCGGTGAGCATCAGCAGCGCGGGCACGGCCGCCATGTTGCCGCCGCCCGTCATGTACCCCGCTCCCGAGGCCACCGAGCCCACCGCGTTGTTCTCCAGCGCCGTCACCTCCGTCTTCACCAGCCCCACGGCCCGCAGGGCGCCGAAGGCGGCGAAGGAGAGGACACACGCCGTGATGGTGACGCCCAGGCTCCAGCCCGTCTTGAGGATGACGTACAGGTTGGACAGGCACATCACCGCGCCAATCAGCATGCCCGCGATGACGGCGCGTACGGTGAGCTGGTTCTCGGCGCCCTTGTAGACGTTCTGCAGCCAGTACCGCTCGGGATCCTGGGCGGCGGCGGCGGAGTCCTTCTTCGGCAGCTCGGGCTCGGGATGAATCTGGAGCTGCTGGGGGGAGGGCGAGGCGGGCTGGCTCATGGGGGGTGGAAGATACCGGAACACCCCCCTACCCCACGAGTGGGTATTGCTTTTGGGCCGGCCCAGCCGCCCGGTCAGTGCGCGCCGCCCGGCCCGTGGGCGTGGCCGTGCTCCTTCTCCTCGTCGGTGGCCGCGCGGACTTCACGCACGGTGATGTCGAAGTGGAGCGTCTTGCCAGCCATGGGGTGGTTGAGGTCCACCACTACCTTCTCCCCCTTCAGCTCGCGAATGGTGATGGGGATGACGTCCCCGTCCGCCGTCTGCGCGCTGATGGTCATGCCCGCCTGGAGGTTGGCATTCGGGGGGAACATCTCGCGGGGCACCTCCTGGAGGCCTCGCGGATCATGCTCGCCATATCCCTGGGAAGGAGGCACCACCACCTTCTTGGACTCGCCGGCGGACATGCCCTCCAACTGCCCTTCCAGGCCCGGGACGATCTGCCCATGGCCATGCATGTAGGCGAGGGGCTTCCCAGGCTCACTCTCGTCAACCACCTGTCCGTCTCCGAGGTGCAACCGGTACTCCAACGAGACCACGCTGTCCTTGGACACCTTCATAGTGGGTTACTCCTTCTGTCCTACGGGTATGGGACGGCGATGCTGCGGGAGCAAGCAAGCCGTGCTCCCCTGTCTGCTCAGGAGGCAGACGAATCAGGCTCTAATCGGGCAGCCCGGGCCTCGTCCTCCAGGTTGGGCTCGCCCCGAGACACATAGACGGCCGCGGCCAGGTCGCCCGTCACGTTGAGCGTGGTGCGGCACATGTCGAGGAAGCGGTCCACGCCCAGCACCAGCGCGAGTCCCTCGGGGGGAATCTTGAACATGCCCAGAATCATCGCGATGACGGGGATGGAGCCGGCCGGCACGCCCGCGGTGCCAATGCCCGCCAGCACGCAAATGAACATCACGACGGCCTGGTCCGGCAGGCTCAGTTGCACGCCGAACACCTGCGCCAGGAAGAGCACGGTGACGCCCTCGAAGAGCGCGGTGCCGTTCTGGTTCATCGCCGAGCCGGCGGTGAGCACGAAGCGCGACACGTTGCGCGGCAGCTTGAGGTTCTCCTCGGCCACCTTGAGCGCGGTGGGCAGCGTGGCGCTGGAGGATGCCGTGGAGAAGGCGGTGACGATGGCCAGCCGGCAATCGCGGAAGAAGGCCACCGGGTTGCGCCCCCCGAGGAAGCGCACCGACAGCGAGTACACGACGAACATGTGCAGCCCGAGCGCCAGCAGCACCACGCCCACGTAGGAGGCCACCTGCATCAGGATGCTCATGCCCAGGCGTGCCATCATGCTGAAGAGCAGCGCCCCCACGCCGATGGGCGCCAGCTTCAGCACCCCGTCGATGAGCCTCATCATCACGTCGTGCAGGCCCTGGACGGTTTCACGCAGCCGCTTCGCCGCCGGGGTGTCCGTCAGCGCCAGCCCCAGGCCGAAGATGAGCGAGAAGACGATGAGGGCGATCATGTCCCCATCCGCCGCTGCCTTCAGCGGGTTGCTGGGCACCATGGCCGCGATCAGCGAGGACACCGCGGTACTGCTCGGTGCGGGGGCCGCCTGCACCGAGGTGCCCTTCATTGCCAGCGCACGCGCCTCGTCGCTCAGCCCCACGCCCGGCTTGAGCGTGTTGACCAGCAGCAAGCCGATGAGCACCGCGATGCTGGAGACGACCACGGTGTAGCCCATGGTCCGCAGGCCCAGCCGGCCCAGCTGCTTCAGGTCCAGCTCGCACACGCCCATCACCAGCGCGGAGAAGAGCAGCGGCACCACCAGCATCAGCAGCAACCGAAGGAAGATCTGCCCCACCAGCCCGGTGATGTTCGTCACCACCCACTCGAGCCAGGGCGTCCCGCCCGCCAGGAGGTTGGCGGCGATGCCCGCCAAGGTGCCGATGACGATGCCCAGGAGCATCTTCTGGTGCTGCTTCATCCGGGAGCCTCTTGCGTGGTGCGGGGAGAAGATTCCCTGGGGACAGGGAAGGGGTGCAGCCTACCGGCGATTCACTGGGGCGGATACACCATCGTCGGCGGAAGCCCGCTCCGGTGGGCCGTCCCCCCCTCGGACCTGTTCACTCGCTGTCTCACGCAGCCGCCGGCTCACCCGCTCGGCCCACTCGGGCTCTACCTCCAGACATGCCGCCTTGCGCCCAAGTCGAAGCGCCGCCGCCGGCATGGAGCCACTGCCCGCGAAGGGGTCCAACACCCAATCTCCCGGCCGGCTCCACGTGCGAACCAGCGGCTCCAGCACGGAGAAGGGCTTGTGGTGGGGATGGTTGCCCCAGCGCGCCGCCTCGGCATCGTCGTCGTAACCGCCCACCACCGCCCAGACGGTGGGCAGGCCGCCGGGCTCCAGCGCGGGCGCGGGCGTACGCGAGAGCACCAGCGCCACCTCGTAGACGCGAAGGTTCTGCTCGTTGGCGTTCTTGTCCGTGGTGCGCTTGCCCCAGACGTACTCGCCCCTCAGGTGGCTGAAACCCAGCGAGCGGGCCACCGCGAGAATGGGCTCCTTGCCCAGCAGGTTCGTCCAGATGGCCAGCGTGGCGTCCGGCGTCAGGTGCGCCACCGCCCGCGTCATCCACTCCTCGGTGAAGACGCGGTAGTCGCGCACCGTCTCGAAGCGCACGATGGGGTTGCGATCGATCTTCTTGTTCGCCCGGGGGTCTCGCAGGTCTCCCCCCTTGCGCCGTCGCGTGAGCAGGCAATACGGCGGATCCGTGTGCAGGAAGGTGGCCTTCGCCTCTCCCAGCGCCGCCCGGTATCCCCCGGGCTCCCGCGCATCGGCCCGCACACAGCGGAAGGACTCGAGCTCGTTGTGAGAATTCATCCGGCGCGCACCCTACCCCAGCCGCCCCGCTTCACCACCGCGCCGCGGGGGGGATCGCCCGCGTCACGGCCAGAATGTCCCCCACCGGCACTCGCTCGTGCGACTTGAAGACGGCGAAGTCGTCTCCCTGCTCGGTGACCACGTCCAGCACCTCGTCGATGAAGGCCTCACCCTCGCGGAGCTGGATCGCTACCGGACGGTGCCGCAGGACAGCCTCCTCGAGCACGTCGATGAAGTCACAGCGGCCCACCTCGTCCTGGCATATCCGCGTCATCGTCTCGCTGCCTCCGGCGCGCACTCACCCCTCGCGCCGCATCCGCCAAACGTAACGATTCCTCGGGGCACTCGCTCATCGGAATGACCAGAAGGTCCACAAGCAACCGTGCATGCCCGCTCCGGGCTCAGCGCTTGCGCCGGCGCGGCTTCGGGGCTCCGAGCTGCCGGGCCTCCTCCACCCAGCGGCCCCGCAGACGCGCCTCGGTCGCGAGCGCCTCGTCCCACGAGGGCCCATCCGGCAGCAACCGCGACGCGTGCTCGAGCATGAGCCGCTCCAGTGCTCGCTCTTCACACAGCCGCCTCACCTCGTGAGCATCCAGGCCGCAGGTGGCCAGGTACACCTCGCGCTCTCCCGAAGGCAGCTTCAGCTGCGCCCACCACTCCGCCTCGGCCCGCGCCACCTCCTCGGCGGTGGGAAGGAGACCGAGCGCCCGTGCCTGGCCCGCGAGCAGTGCCCGCCGCAGGCCCGCCTCCGCCAGCTCCCCCGCGTCGGGCGCGGCGCGCAGCTCCGTGAGCACATCCTCCGAGGACACGAGGCCCTCATCCGTCACACACAGGCCCTCCACGAGGCGGCGGCGACGCACGTACGACGAGGGCGGGGCCCGGCCCGTCCGCGTTCGCACCGGGGCACGTGTGCCCGAGGCCACGAAGGCCGATGCGGCCTGGAGGCAGGCACGGGCATCCTCGCGCTTCAGGTCCTCGAAGCCCCCGGCGGCCCACGCGTCCCACTTCGCCCGGGTGGCAGGACGCCACGCCTCGCCCACTGCCGCCAGCACTCGGGGCCAGGTGCGGTCCTGGTAGAAGAGCGCCGCCGCCGCATCCACCAGGGCCCGAGCCTCGCGAGGAGCGAGCACTCGCGCGTCCTGAGCCTGGCGAGCCGCGTGACGCACGTTGACGAGCGGTACCGAGAGGGGACGGAAGCCGTGCTCCTCATCGGCGTGGAGCAGCGCCACCTCGGAGTCATCCACCAGCTCGCCCCGGCGGTAGGCCTCGAAGATGTGGCCCACGCCCACCACGCCGTGCTCCACGAGCTCCGCCGCGCGCAGCGCCCCCATGCTGCCTCCGCCGAACACCGCCACCCCCGCATCCAACGCGGCCAGCAGCTCGTGGTGCCAGACGGAGGGCTGCGCCTCGAAGACGCCATCCACCAGGGCGATGGCCCTCGGATGCAGCGACAAGGCCCGCCACACGTCCCCTTGGCGCGCGGGGGGCAGCACCCGGCAGGGCGCCAGGGCCAGGGCCTCTTCCTGCGGCAGCGAGGGGCCGAGGAAGACGATGAGGTCATCAGGACGAGAGGGGGCCGAACGTCGTTTCACAGCAGCTCCGAGACGCGCAGACCCGGCACCACCACGCGCACCACGTGGAGTCCGGGGAGAGGGGCCTCCAGCTCGACAGCGGCGGCCCGGGGGAAGCCCGCCTTTCCGAGCCGCACCAGCACTTCGCGCACCGCCTCCTCCGGTGAGGACACCTCCTCGGAGACGTCGGGCATGGACTCCACATCCCGTCGGGGACGTACCCCGGCACAGGCGGCCGTCAGGGCCAGGGCAGCCTCCCGGTCCGTCGCGGCCACGTCCTCGCGTGCACCGTGGATGTCAGTCAGGCGGGATTGGGCGGCCTCCAGCAGGGCGCCGAGCAGGGCCTGGTCCCTCCCCAGTCCGCAGGCATACCCCGCCGCCAGGGGCACCGGCCCTTCCTCGCGGTCCACGAGCAGCGCCGCCCCCACCGGCAAGCCCGCGGCACCGGGAGTCCGCGCGCCGGGCGTCAGGTCGAAGAGGTGGACGGCGAAGCCCCGCTCCCCGAGGGTCCGCGCGAGTGCCGCCGTCCGGGGAGCGCCCTGCTCCAGTCCCAATGGCCGCAGCATGCGAGAGCGAAGTACCTCCTCGGACCACCCCTCCGGAAGAAGGCGCGCGAGCTGGTCTCGCTCGGTCGCCTCCAGCAGCGCATGCAGGAGCGCCCGCGCCCGCTCGGGGTGCGCACCCGAGCCGTTGCTCGTCCACTGCACGCTCACCGGGCCAAGCGCTGGAGCCCCCGTGGGCGGGCAGTAAACCCCCTGGGCGGGGACGAGCACGGGTTGGCCCGAGTGCAGCTCGGTGGCCTCGCGCCAGGCGCAGCGCACCTCGCGGCTCCACAACCGGGGGACGACCACTCCGCCCCGAGTGCCCAGAGCCCCGGCCCCCCAGACGGCGCGCCCTCCGGCCTCCAACCCGTCCAGAGAGCCCCAGACGAGCCGCTCCAGGGGGACCGTCTCGGCGGCCCACAGCTCTGCCGTCTCCAGGAGGGCCCCGGCCGACGCGGCCTGGAAATCCAGGCCCTTGCCGTTGCACACCTGGAGCACGTAGCCGCCTGGACGCACTGCGGCAGCCACCTCCACCCCGGAGCGGTCCAACCCGGTCACCCGCGCCACTCGAGTGACGCCAAGTCCACGGGCGAGACGGTCAAGAAAGGAGGACTTCAATGGGGCAGCGGTGGGGAGGGCCACGAGGGAGCTCTGTGTTGGGTGAGCGAGGGCGTGTTGGCGGGAAGCATGCTAGGGGAGTCCGGGCCCAGGAGGCCGAAAGAAGATGCTCAACGTGGGACAAGCCGCCCCGGACTTCACCGGCACCGACTGCTGGGGACGTACGTTCTCGCTCTCCGCGCTGAGGGGGCGGCGGGTGGTGCTCTTCTTCTTCCCCAAGGCCTTCACCATCGCCTGCACCGAGGAGACGCGGCACTTCCGGGACAACCACGAGCGGATTCAAGCCCTCGGGGCGGAGCTGGTGGGGGTGTCGGTGGACTCGGTGAAGACGCAGTGCGCCTTCGCTGAGCAGGAGGACATCCACTTCTCGCTGCTGGGCGACGAGGGGCGCACCATCAGCAATGCCTATGACGTGCTCTGGCCCGTGCTGAACGTGGACCGGCGCGTCACCTACATCATCGGCCCGGACGGCCGCGTCGAGTCCGTCATCCGCCACGAGGTGCGCATCTACAAGCACCTGGATGACGTGCTGCGCTACCTGCGGGAGCACCCGCTACCGGCTGCGGGCGCCTAGAGCTCCCAGCCGCAGAGGTACTCGCAGTGGCCGTTGCCGCGGGCGCGGCACTTCGTATGGAGGATGCGCACTTCACGGCCACCGCTCATCTCGATGGCGCGCTCGTACCAGCCGACGATGGTGAGACAGTCAGCCTCGGTGACACTCTCGGCGCCTACGGTGCGCAGCATCGCGCTGCGAGGCCCGGTCTTCTCGTAAGCGCGAGAACCCACCGCGTAATAGAGCCGGTAGATCTCCGGCGAGTGGCTGAGGAGGAAGTGCGGGTCCCCCTTGCGGATGAACACGTGGTGGGGACCGTTCAGATTCTCCTCGGCGGAAGCGCGACCCATCCCGACGAAGGCCTTGCTGCGATCCCTGGGCGAGAGCGCCTCGGCGATGGCCGCGTCGAGGCGAAGGTTGAGCTCCAGGGGGTACCAGCCGATGGGCATGATGACGCCCTCGAGGACCTTGCGATCCGCGGGAGGCAACCGCTGGAGCACCTGTTGGAGACGCCCTGTCCCGCCCTGCTTCATCAGGAGATTGAGGCGGGTGATGAGCACACTTCCCTTGATGCGTGCGGCCGCGCTGTCCGTTGCCATGATGAAGCTCCCCCGTTGGGCCCCTCCATTGTGTCAGCCGGATGAGGTGGGCGGCAACCTGCCTGGGGGGCTGGCGGGGTGGAGCAGGCAGGCGAGCCCGGCGCACGAACGTGCTCAGTGCGTTTCGAGTGCCCGCAGGCGTTTCTCGAGATCCTCGCCGAGATCCCTCGGCCGACGCAGCGCCGCGGCCAGGAGAACCACCGTGCCATCCGTGAGATCGAGCCGGGCATTCAACCGGCGAAACCCCTCATGCAGGTCCGCGCGAATCTGCCGGTTGTCCTCACGCAGACAATGGACCTCCCCACCCAATCGATAAACATCCCCGCGCAGAGCCTCGCGCCAGTTGATGAACTCGGCCCCCAGCTTCTCCAGCAGATTCTCCTGTCTCGTCACCCGAGAGGCCAAGCCCGTCACCTGCGTCTTCAGGTCCGTCATCTGGGCTTCCAGCCCATCCATGCGCGCTTCCAACCCATCCATGCGCGCTTCCAGCCTGTCCATTCGGACGCCCAGCCCCTGAACAGCCGCCAGGATCTGGGTGCCGATATCGACTCCGATCGTCTCCGCCATGTTCTCGCTCCTCGCCCTCGTGAGCAGTCCATGGACCCCTCATGCCCACGCCGCGAAGAATAGCGGAACACTGCGGCGAAGCGAACCTTTTTCTAACCTTTCAAGTAGGGTCACCTACCCTACCGCATGGGACCTCATCCCACCCTCAGTCCTCCGCCGAAAAAACCCCCTTTAACTTTTTGCCGGCTCCGGGGTTTGTAGGAGGCGTGAAGGCCCTGGAAACACCCGTGGCACTGGTGCAAGCCGCCACCGAGCCGAGTGACGAGGCGCTCTGCCGCGCCTTCCTGGCCGGTGACGAAGCGGCTTTCGGCACGCTGGTGGAGCGGCACCGGGCCCTGGTCTTCGCCCTCATGCGGCGCTACACCGCCCGGCCCGAGGACGCGGCGGACCTTGCCCAGCAGGCCTTTCTGAGAGCCCTGGAGGCCTCGCGCCGCGTCTTCTCCCGGTGGAGCCTCTCGGGCCCCGCCCCCTTCCGGGCCTGGCTCATCCGCATCGCGCTCAACCTGGCGAAGAACCATGCCCGCCAGGGGAGGCGGTGGCTCCAAGCCGTGCAACTGCCGGAGGCCGAAGCCCCGGGAGAGTCCGCACAGGAGGCGCTGGAGCGGACCGAGCGGGAGCGGCGGGTACGCGCGGCGGTGCTCACCCTGCCCCGCCGCCAGCGCGAGGTGCTGACGCTCCGGGTGGACGGTGGGCTGGGCTTTCGGGAGATCGCCGAGACGCTCGGAATCACCGAAACGAACGCGAAGGTGAATTTCCATCACGCCGTGAAGCGCCTCCGGGCGCAGGTGGCGGAGCTGCCCGAGGAGGAACGCTGATGGCGGCGTGCCAGGACCAAGACGAGCTGCTGACCCTCTTCGCCGCGGGAGCATTGGAGCCCGAGGAAGCCGCGCGGGTGCGTGCACACCTGGACACCTGTGCCGCCTGCCGCTCCGAGGCGGAGGCGAACCACGACGTGCTCGGCCTGGCCGCGCTGCCGCAGCCGTCCGTACGGGAGCAGGCCGTGGTGGCGGCGCTGCCTCAGACGACAGTGAGTGCCTGGCGCCGTGAGCAGGTCCAGAAAGCAGCACGGATGCGGACCGCGGGAGCGCTGATGGCAGCGGCGGCCGTGGTGCTGCTGGTGATGGGACCCGTGGTGCAACACCGTACGGTCACGCCTCCCCTGCCCACCGCCCAAGTAGAGTCCACCAGCTCCGAGGAGGACACCCTCGCGCTGGAGCAGTGGGCGCTGGCGGATCCACTGACCGAGGCGCTCGACCTGTCCGAGGTGGACCTGGAGGAGGCCGAGTCCGATGAGTCGCTGGACTCCGAGCTGGATGATTTCTTCACGTACCCGAACCCTGGAGATTCGCTGTGATGAAGCCCTTTCGACTGGCAGTGCTGACCCTGACCCTGCTTCCCCTGGTGTCGCTGGCCGCACCGCCCGAGCAGAAGGACGCCGCGGAGCGAGCGGAGAGGCAGATCCGGCTGATGCGGGTGGTGGGGTTGGCCGAGGAGCTGGAGCTGGATGAGTCCCAGGCGCTGAAGATGGCGGACACGATGCGCCAGTTCGACGAGCGCCGGCGACCCCTGCTGGAGCAGGTCCAGGAGTCCGCGCAGGTGCTGAGGAAGGCAGCGCGGGGAGACGCGCAGGCCCAGTCCCAGGTGGACCAGGCGGTGCAGCGAGTGTTCGACGCCCGGACCCAGCTCACGGCGTTGGATCGCGACATGTACCAGGCGATCGCCAGGGAGCTGCCTCCGCAGAAGCGGGCGCAGCTCGCCATCTTCATGGCCCGTCATGACGGGAAGATGGTGAAGCTGCTGAGGAAGGCCGACCGGGAAGGCCGGCGTGAAGAGCGCGAGAAGCGGAAGCTGGAGCGCATACAGGAGCGCGAGAAGCTGAAGCAGCAGCGCCAGCAGGAGAAGCGCACCCCGTAGCACCCGACCTACACTCGCACCAGGAGCGCCACCTGGTGCGCGCCGATGCCGATACCGAAGAGCACGAGGTACTTCGTTCGCAGCTCCCGGTGGTAGCGGGCCAGGGTGACGGGGATGGAGGCAATCACCATGTTGCCGCAGTCCTCGAGCGTGTGCAGGTACTCGCGCGGACGGATCTTCTCGTTCCAGTGGTCCAGCAGCTTGCGCGTGGCCTGATGTGACACGAGGGTGATGTCGTCCCCGGTGAGCCCGTGCTTGCGCAGCAGTCGCTCAACGAGCCGCGGCGGACCCTCCATGCCGGTGTGCAGGAAGGCCTGCAGGCCCCGGGAGGGCTCGAGCCCGTACACCGGGGTGTTGAAGCCCGCCTCGGAGCGGGGGCGCATCGTCATGGCCCCGTATTCGTCGCTGAAGGTGTCGGCGGCGTAGTCCACCAGGACGAGCCGCTCACCAGCGCCCAGTACGGCCGCGCCCGCCCCGTCACCGATGCCGAAAGCGTGGCCCTGCGCGTAGTCCACGTTGCGCGTCCACCCGGCCCCCACGGCCACGAGCGCCCGCTCCGAATGCCCGGCGAGCATCGCCTCCCAGGCCAGCACCGTCCCCATGACGAAGTTGCCGAAGTCGGCCTGCACCGGCACCACCAGCGCGTGCGAGCCCAGGCCCACCTCCCGGTGCACCTGGTACAGCTCATTGGGAGAGAGGTACTCGGACACGGAGACGTAGCCATAGAGCCGATCCACCTGCTCCGGCCGCACCCCTGCGTCCTCCAGCGCCGCGCGCCCCGCCTTCGCCGTGAGAGAGGCCAGCGACTCACCCGGGGCCAAACATCGGTGCTCGCGGTTACCGTAGAAGAGCGAGGCCTCGGACAGCCCCTGCGCCCGAGCGGCCTCTCGGATGCGATCGAAGATGGGGTCAGCACTGGTGCGGACCCGCTCCGGCAGCGCGGAGCCAAGGCCCAGGAAGGCAATCGAAGGACGCGTCATCGCGCTGGAATAGAGCACACCCGAGCCGCCCGGCGGGGCCTCCACCGCCCGCTCGTGGAGCAAGCAGGCGGATGGCGCTGCGAAGCCGCCTCCTGGCCGCTATGGAGACCACCTCATGAGCGCACTCTCCCTGAGATACGTGGCCCTGGGCGACTCCTCCGCCGTCGGAGTGGGCTCGCGCAGCGGTGGCTACGTCGAGCACCTCTTCCAGCGGCTGCGCCATACCCGCACGGGGGTGGGCCTGCTCAACCTGGGCGTGAGCGGAGCCACCAGCGCCACGGTCCTCTCCGGACAGCTCCCCAAGGCCGCCCGCTCCCGCCCCCATGTGCTAACGCTCGCGGTAGGCATCAACGACCTGTGGCGCGGCGTGGATCCCCACCAGTTCGAGTCCAACCTCGACCAACTGGCGCGCGGCCTCACGGCCACAGGCGCCCCGGTGGTGCTGGCCAACCTGCCGGACATGTCGCTCGCCCCCGTGGCGCGGCTGGCGACGCACTTCCTTCCGCTCCAGCTCATCTCCCAGCGTATCGCCGCCTTCAACGAGGCGGTGGCCCGCGTGGTGGCCCGCCATGGACTCCTCGGCGTGGACCTCCACAGCCCCAGCCTCCAGGAGCTGCCAGGCAGCCCCGACTACTTCTCGGCCGATGGCTTCCACCCCTCGGACACCGGCTACCAGCGGATGGCGACGCACTTCTGGCCCGTCCTGCTCCAGGCCGTCGAGCTCAGCACCAGCACCGAACAGGCCACTGGCTGATAGCGCTCACTCGCTCTTCGGTGTGGCCGCCTGCGGCTTGCTCAGCGCCTTCTGGCCGAGCCGCGAGTAGTTGATGGAGTCACCGAGGATGCGGGCCGCCTCCTGCGGCGCGTGGAAGCCGCTGGAGTTCTCCGCCTCCACGAAGTCCAGGTAGAACTGGGCCTTGCGCTGGAAGCCCCGGGCCTCGGCCAGCTCCACATCGGTGGCCCCCGCCAGCTTGCGCGCCTTCAGGTCCTGGATGAGGTCCACCAGTGCATCCATGGCCGTCCCTCGCAGCTTCTGGTTGCGCGACTGGATGGTCTCCACGCGGCCCAGGAGCTCCTGCTCGGACCACTTGTGGCACGTCTGGCAGGCGCGGTTGATGTTGAGCAGCGGGCTGCGCACGTGGTGGTCGGTGATCTTCATCGCCCCCTCGCGCTTGTAGGCCATGTGGCAGTCGGCGCACGCCACTCCCGAGCGGGCGTGGATGCCCTGGTTGTACATCTCGAACTCGGGGTGCTGGGCCTTGAGCACCGGCGCGCCCGTCTCGGCGTGCACCCAGTCCTTGTGCCCGTTCTCCTCGTAGTAGGCCATGATGTTGTCGATGTTCAGGCCCTTGGCCCACGGGTACGTCAGCCGCTTCTCCGGGCCCTTGAAGTAGTACTCGACGTGGCACTGGCCGCAGACGTACGAGCGCATCTCCTGGCGCGTGGCCTGGGCGTTCACGTCGTAGTTGGGAATGCCCTGACCCTCCTTGAACGCGCGCATGCCCTCGATGAAGCCGGGACGCGTCACCCGCAGCGCCATCGTCCCCGGGTCATGGCAGTCGATGCACGCCACCGGATGCTCCACCAGCTTGCGCGCCTCCACGTAGGGCATCTGGTTCATCTTCTCGAAGCCCTTGATGAGGTCCCCGTCCCCCAGCTTCTTGTAGGGCACGTACACCGAGGCGTGGCAGTGCATGCACGTGCCCGGCTGCTTCGTCACGTGCTGCCGCTCCGTGAACGTCTGGTCCTCCAGCATGTACGCGTGGCCGCGCTCCTCGCGGAAGTCCACGGCGAAGGCGTAGCCGGCCCACATCGTCTTCAGCCGCGGGTCTTCCTCGATGCGCGACTGGGCCACCACCGAGCGAGGATCCGCCGCGGTGGGCGTGTGCGGCACCGCCTCGCTCCCGCCGTACTTCGTGCGCACCTGGTCCACCGTGCGCTTGTAGTCGTCGTACTGCAGCGGGAAGTTCTTGCCCCAGACGGCCGGGTCCACCGTCTCGTCCGTGAGCTCGACGACGCGGTAGAAGGGATTGCGCGCCTCCTGCTTGCGCTCGGAGATGTTCACCAGCAGGGCCGTGGCCGCCACCGCTCCCGCGGCGGAGACAATGGCCGTGAGGAGGACGAGCCGTGTCTTGAGGCTCCTCTGCTCGGGCTGTGTCGTTGGGTTGCTCATGGTCTTGGCTCTCCTCACCGCTGCGCGCTCTGGCCCTTACCTTCCGGGTGGCCTACCGAGTTGTGGCAACGCAGGCACGAGGTCTCTTCAGCGCCGTGGGGGGCCTCGAGGGCCTCCACCATCTCGCTGTGGCACTTCCGGCACGCCTGCTCCGTCACCACCCGGTTGCCGGGGCGAATCTGGATGGGCTCGTGGAAGTTGCCGGTGGTGAAATAGAACGAGTGCCAGAAGCCATTGGACGCCTTGGTCGCGTACTTGCCGACCAGGCCCGGCGGCGTGTGGCAGTCATTGCAGGTGGCTACCGAGTGGTGGCTCGACTTCATCCAGCCGTCGTACTGCTCGTGCATGACGTGGCAGTTGGCGCAAGCGGCGGGGTCGTTGGTGAGGTACGCGTAGCCCTTCGCGTACGTGAAGGTGAAGCCGCCGATACCCAGGGCGATCCCCACGCACGAGGCCAGCGCGATGAGCAGCCAGGACCGGGCGCCCATGCCACCTTCCACCGTTCTTTCCGCCGCGCGTTCCATGGTCCGTCCTGATTTCAATTCCTGGGCCATGAGCCTCTTACCCGGAAATACAGCCTCCATGGTGCAAGATTTGCGCACGCGCGGAGAGGGTGCGGTGAAACTTGCGCGAAAGGTCACTCCCGAGGCTGTTCGACGAGGTGCGCGGGAAGGTGTCGCCAAAGAGGAGCTCGCCGGGCTCCGGCTCAGGCATGGGCTCTTCCTCATGCGGTGGCGGATTCTCCCCGCCCCCAGGCACCGCGAGGGCCACTCGGGCCACGTTCCCGCGCGAGTTGGCATCGGGGGCCTCTCCGAAGAAGCAGGGCACCTCGGAAGCGCCCTCCGGCAACGTCTCCAGGGCATTGGGGTAGCCCTTGTAGGTCCGCCGCGAGGGAAGTGCCGCTCGATGCCCAGGTAGCAACTGGAGCCCAGCACCTGAAAGTGGGGCAGCACGTTGTTCATCATGATGTCGAACCCGCCCCCGTCCGTGCCGAGCATCGCCGAGCGGGGCACGCGCACATCCCGAGCCGCAATGGGGCTGGAGGAGTTGCCCCGCCGCCCCATTCCATCGAACGCCACCGGGAACGACAACCCAGGAGCGTTACCTGGAACCAACCAGAGAGTGCTCATGCCCTTGGAGGCCATGGGCAACCCAGGGGACGAAAAGGGGATAAGGGCAATCTGGTATGAGTGCCGCCCGATGAATCCGCTCGAGCTGACTCCCGACGACTTCCGGCGCCTGGCCTCCCGTGTCTCCACCCTCGCTGAGCAATGGCTCGCAGAGTTGGACACGCGCGCGATCGCCCCCGCCACCACGGGCAATGCCACCGAGGCCCTCTTCGCCGAGGGCTTGCCCGAAGAGGGCCTGAAGGACGCGGCGCTCGATGCATTGGGCGCGGTGATGGCAGGAGCCCGCGCGGGCAATGCGCGCTTCCTCGCGTACGTGCTTGGCTCGGGCGAGCCCGTGGGAGCGCTGGGCGACTACCTCGCGAGCGTGCTGAACCAGAACGTCACCGCGTGGCGCTCGGCCCCTTCGCTGGTGAGCATGGAGCGTGCGGTGGTGCGAGGACTGGCGGCCGCGGTGGGCTGCCCCGGCTTCACCGGGAGTCTCACGGGCGGGGGCTCCTCGGCCAACCTCATGGGCCTGACCCTGGCGCGCGAGGCGAAGGCCCCGGCCAACGAGCAGGGCTCGCCCTCGGGGGTGGTGTACGCCTCCACCGAAGTACACATGTCCATCCCCAAGGCCCTGGCACTGCTCGGACTGGGACGAAGAAATCTGCGCCTCATCCCCACGGACTCCGAGTGGCGGATGCGCCCCGAGGCTCTCGAGCGCGCCATCACCGAGGACGTGTCCGCCGGCAGGCGCCCGCTGGCCATCGTCGCCACCGCGGGCACCGTCAACACCGGCGCGGTGGATCCCCTGAAGGACGTGGCGACCATCGCCCGACGGCATGGGCTCTGGATGCACGTGGACGGGGCCTTCGGAGCCCTCGCCGCACTGGCCGTCCCCGAGCGCTTCGAGGGCCTCGCACTGGCGGACTCGCTCTCGATGGACGCGCACAAGTGGCTCTACCAGCCGGTGGACTGTGGAGTGCTGCTCTACCGGGACGCCACCGACGCGCGCCGCGCCTTCTCCTTCTCCGGGGACTACGTGCGCACCCTGAGCACGGATGCCGTGGAGGGCTTCGCCTTCTTCGACGAGTCCCTGGAGCTCTCTCGCCGCGCCCGCGCGCTCAAGCCCTGGCTCTCGGTGCGCTACCACGGGCTGCGCGCCTTCCGGGAGGCCATCCGCAAGGACCTGGAGAATGCTCAACGGCTGGCGGAGCTCGTGCGGGCGGAGCCGAAGCTGGAGCTGCTCGCGCCCGTGCCCCTGAGCGCGGTGTGCTTCCGCTACATCGCGGGCCTGGCCGAGCACGAGCGAGATGCCTTCAACACGCGGCTGATGGCGCGCCTCAACGCGCGCGGCCGTGTCTACCTCTCCAACGCCACGCTGTCGGGACGCTTCGCCCTGCGCGCCTGCTTCGTGAACCACCGCACCACGGCGCAGGACGTCCAGACGGTGGTGGAGGAGGTGCTCGCCACCGCGAAGGAGCTCCAGGGCGCGTGAGGCCTCGCCAGCGCTACTTCCTGACCCCTCGGTGCACCGGAGCACCGCCCTGCGTTCCCTTCGGCGCGGGCGAGCTCGTCGAGCCCCCCAGGAGCATCCCGATGAGCCCCGGGCCAAACAGGGCCAACAACCCCGCGAGCGCGAAGATCAGCACCCAGAGCCAGGGCTTGCGGCGAGGTGCACCCTCCTCTTCCTCCTTCTCCTCCGTCTTCTCCGGGGAGGGAGGCGCGGGCTTCTTCGCGAGCTTCGGAGCCTTCTTCTCGATGGGAGCGGCGGGCTTCGGCTCTGCGAGGCGGGCAGGCGCGGGCGGCTCCGGACGATCCTCCACGACACGGGCGGCAGGAGCCTGAACGGGCTGAGGCCTGGGCTCGGGACTGGGTCTCTCGACGGCAGGAGCCGGCACCGGGGTGCTCGGCACTGCTCGCGCAGGCCAGGCCTCTGCGGCGAGCGCGTCCACCACCCGAGGATTCGTCCTGGCAGGAGCCTCGGGCTCTGGCCCCCGCGGACCAGACACGGGGATGCGCGTCACGGGAACACGCAGAGGCGTCGCCGCCCGAGGCACGGCCGGGGCCTCCTCCACCAGCGCGGCGGAGAACTCCCGGCACGAGGCAAAGCGCCGCTCTGGCTCCAGGGCCATGGCCCGGAGGATGGCCGAGCGGAGCCCCGACTCGAGGCCCGGGTGCACCACGTCCGGTGGCACGAACTCCGCCCGGACAATCCTCTCCATGATGTTGAAGTCGCTCTCGCCCTGGAAGCACGGCTGAGCGGTGGCCAGCTCGTAGAGGGTGACGCCGAGCGAGAAGATGTCCGAGCGGACGGTGACATCCTCCGCTGAGCGGATCTGCTCCGGGCTCATGTACTGCGGCGTGCCCATGCGCGAGCCCGTGCGCGTCACCGGCCGGCCCTCGGCGTCGGACACCTTGGCGATGCCGAAGTCGAGCACGCGCACCACTCGCCGGCCGTGCACCTGCTCCAGGAAGATGTTGGAGGGCTTGAGATCCCGGTGGATGACGCCGTGCTCATGGGCGAACCCCATGGCCGCGAGCACCTGTAGAAAGATGTCTCGCACCTCGTCCGCATCCGGAGGCCGCCGCGCACGGGCCAGGTACTTGTCGAGTGACTCCCCCTCCAGGTAGTCCATGACGAGGCCCGCGACGCCGGGCGCCACGACCACGTCCGTGATGACCAGGATGTTCGGATGCCTCAGGCGCGCCTGAATGCGGCCCTCGTCCAGGAAGCGGGCGCGCAGCTCCGCGTTGCCCACCAGCTCGGGGTCCAGCACCTTGAGCGCATGGACGCTGCCCAGGGCCACGTGGCGCACCTTATAGACGCGCGCCATGCCGCCGCCGCCCAGCTCGCGCTCCACCTCATAGCGCTCGACCACATTCCCCGGGCTCAACATGACGCGACCCTGCTCCTCCTAGAAGAACTCCCAGGGACCCACCTGCTTCCCGCGCTGACGCTTGGCGGCAATCATGCAGGCGTCCACGATGAACGCGGTGTACCAGATGAGCCAGAAGCACGCGCCTCCAGGACCGGTGGAGTCGAGGCTCGAGAACAGGACGATGGACCCGACGAGGCCGAGCACGCCCTTGCCCATCTGGCCGTTGTAGAGCTGCCCGAACCCGGACAGGCACAACAAGCTCAGGAACCCGGCCAGGATGGGCGAACCACTGGGGCGGGACACCGCCCCCGGCGTGGCCTGAGCCACCTGCTGCGGGCTCACCCGGACCGTGTTGACCGGAGCGCGCTGAACCGGTGCGGGAGACACCGGCACAGGGGCCGGAGGAGCAGGGGCTGGGGGAGCCGGAGCCGGCGGAGGGGTGGCCATCGCCGGGAACCGCCCGGTATTCGGGACGTGGGTCGGCGCGAAGGCGGCCGGGTTGGACGCGGGCGTCCCCCCCGTGGCCGGCGCGGAGGGAGCCCTCACCGGAGGGTTCTCCACCTGGGTCACCGCGTAGGAGCGGGACGGCTTCTGAGGCACCTGCGCGTTGGCGTCGAGCGCATTCTCCAGGGCCTCGCGGAAGGCGACGCAGTCCTGGAAGCGCTCGGCGGGGTCCACGGCCAACGCCTTGCGGATACAACCGGCGATGACGGGAGGCAGGCCACCGACCACGCGCTCGGGGGGCTCGTAGGTCCCCTCCACGATTCGCTTCATCGTGTCGTAGTCGCTCGACGCGTGGAAGGCAACCCGACCCGTGGCGGCCTCGTAGAGGATGGCACCCAGCGCGAAGATGTCCGTGCGCGAGTCCACCTCACCGGCCCCACGAATCTGCTCCGGGCTCATGTACAGCAGCGTGCCCATGCGAGCGCCTGCCTGGGTGCGCGCCTTGCCGTCCGGGCCTTCCTCCACCAGCTTGGCGATGCCGAAGTCCGTCACCATGGGCTGGAGCCGGCCCCGGCTGTCCTTGCCGATGATGATGTTGTCCGGCTTGAGGTCTCGGTGGACGACACCGCGCTTGTGGGCCTCCTCCATGGCGTCCAGCACCGGCAGGAAGACCTCCAGGAGCAACCGCGGCTCCAGCCCCTGGCCGCGGCAGAACTCACCGAGCGTAGGGCCCTCGATGTAATCCATCACCAGGCCGGCCACCGGGGTGGTGACGATCTCCGTCACCTGGACGATGTGGGGGTGGCGGAAGCGCGCCTGGATGCGGCCCTCGGCGAGGAAACGTCCGCGGATGTCGTCGTTGCGCGCCAGGTCCTCGTTGAGCACCTTCAGGGCGTGCGTGCTGTGCAGCCCGAGGTGGCGCACCTCGTACACGGCGGCCATGCCGCCCTGCCCGAGCAGCCGGACCACCTCATAGCGGCCATCCAGCTGCGTTCCCGGCTGGAGGAGGTTCATGTCATCACGCATACGCTTACCCGTCCTGGCGATTGCATCCGCCTATCCCAGCAGCCCGAGCACGCCCGACTTGTCGGGGCCTGACGCGAGCACGTCCTGGGGCGTGCACTCGGGGCACCCGTTGGCGCACTTGCAGTTGGCCAGGATGGCCCGGACCCACTTGAACGTGTCGTCGATGAGCGCCAGGTCCAACGCCTCGGCCACGCCCATGCCCTGGAGGTGCCGATCCACCACGACGATGCCAGCCGGGGCGTCCGGGAACATGCCCGGCCCCACCGGCACCACGTCCATGTCCTCATCGCTGGAGAGCAGATGCGCCACCAGCACCCCGTCCGCCGAGCGCGCCAGGTGGACGAGCACCTGAGGCGAGGTGGCCGCGGGGAAGAAGACACCTCGCACCCGAGTGCGGTAGCGGCAGCTCACCGCGCCCACGTCCACCCGGCCCTGGCGCCCCACCTGCGAGTAACCGGTGACGCTCTCCACCACCGTCGCGTCCAAGGTGCACACCTGGTACACGCACCGCCCGGTGCGCACCGTCTGAGGAGACTCCACCACGGTGGCGGACTCGAACTGGATGCGCAGTTGCGGCTTCGTGAGAGGCCGGTCGTTGGGCACCGGCTTGACGCGCAGCTCGTTGCGCTTGGTGTCCAGCGAGTGCAGCGGCACCTCGTAGCGCGCATCTCCCACGGCGAACACCCGGCCAGGGTAGTAGCGCGTCTCCACCACCAGCCGATCCACCTCGGTGAGGAGCTGGCCGCTGTGCACATCGAGCACGCGCACCACCTGCTCGCTCACGGTGCGCCGCAGCGGGTTGACGACCTCCGCCACTCCCGCCGGGACGACAGGGCTGCGCACGGGCTGGCGGCCCGCGGCCAGACGCACCACGTGGCGCTCGGGCCGGAACTTCGGCCCCAGCACCTGCTCCACGCGCGAGCGGCCAAAGACAGCCGCCAGGGACTCCACGTCCTGCGAGCCCTCCTGCATGGCGGCCTTGAGGTGGGCCGTGGCCAGCGCGCCGTTGTGGTAGCCCACGAGCGCTCGCGGCGGCATCAACATGCCGTGGCGCGACAGCCCGTCCAGGTTGCCATCGCGCGTGAGGAAGCGCGTCACCGGGTTGTCGGCCAGGCCCCAGAGCGCGTCATGGGTCTGCCCATCCGCCAGCGGCACCCGATGGGCGAGCGCCCGATATGCAGCCACCAGCCACGCCTCGTCCAGCGTGCCTACGGAGGCCACGCCGAAGAGGGACACGTCGCGGACGAAGCGCAGCTCGCCGCCCCAGAAGTCCACCGCCTTGAGGTCGAACGCTCCGCCCGGATCTCCCACCGCGGCGGGCAGCTTCGCCCCTACCACCGGCTCCAGGGCCCGGCGCACCCACGGCGTCCCGGGCTGAGAGCGGAAGCCCTCGACCACGCGCCAGACGCGCACGGGCGCAGCATTGCGTGGAGTGAAGGGCACCTCGCGCACGGAGATACCGGGGAACATCTGCTCCACCAGCCCCCGCGTGCCCGCGCCACCTACGCCCGTGGCCAGCACGCTCCAACGAGCCCCGGCCGCCGACAGCGCCAGCTCCAGCCGCCTCAAGGTGAACATGCGGTGCGTGGAGGCAAGCGGCGTCCCACGGTCCACGCGCGACAGCAGCACCAGCCCCACCGAGCGAGCCCACAACCGGCCACAGCCCCCCCGCATCTCGGAGAGCGCGCGGATGCCTCCGGCGGACAGTTGCTCCACGTCCAGGAAGACGGCAGCCGGCATCCGGTTGCCCGAGAAGGCCTCGCGCATCGCCGCCTCGCCAGCCAGCAGCGGTCCCGAGGGCCACGAGCCACTGCGCGAGATGGCCTCCAGCACCGCGTCGCGCAGCGCCTCCGGCTCGTCGCTGATGACGAGGCACGGCAGGCCCTCGCGCTGGAGCGCCAGCAGCACGCACGAGGTGAGGAAGTGGCGCTCCGTTGGATCCGGCAGGTCTCCCACCAGCCAGCCCTGGTTGGGGGCGCTCCACGCGTTGGCGATCTCCTCCAGTGCCCGAGGCGGAGCCCCGAGAGCCCCCGCATCTCGCCACGCGGCGGCGCTCCAGGCCGGAGCCGGCTCCTCGCTGGCCGCGCCCTGGGTCGCGAGCAGCGGACGCGCTTGGGCCTCGAGGGCGCCCAACTTCCGCCACAGTCCCGGGACGTCCACGCGCAGCGGAGCGGGCGTCTGAGGCTGAGGAGCTTCTTCTTTGGCGGGCGGGGGAGCGAGGCGCTCGGAGCGCGTCCACACCGCGAGCGCCACACACAACATGGGCAACACCGCGGCCAGGTCGAGCAGTACGCGGGGCTTCTCCAACTGCCAGGGCGCATTCACCGCGACGAGGGCCAGCACCGGCACCACCACCAGGACAATCGCCAGTGGGTCCGCGAGCGGCACGCGGAAGGACGAGAGGCTCTTGTGGTTGGACTCCTGGAACGCGAACACCAGCGTCGCGAGCAGGAAGGCGACGGCGTGGGGCAGGACCACCATCAGGACCGCGTGCACGGAGTACCACGGCACCCGGACCCCACCTGGAACCGAGCTCTGGGACAGCGGAACGAGGTGATTGAGCCAGCCGAGCGGTCCGCCCTGCATGGAGGCACTGGCGGCCTCCACCAGCCGGGTGACGAGCACCAGCGCCAAGGTGAAGAGGACAGCCTTGCCCACGGGGAGGGCGGCTCGGCGCCAGCGAGAGTTGGGGCCAGGGCCCACCACGAGCGCCGCCAGGGCCCAGGCCAACACGGGCGTGACGAACACCAGCACCCAGATCATCTGGTAGGCGACGTTCGCCAGCCTGTTCCACAAATCAAGGAATGGGGAGGTCATCGCGCACCTCGCGGGGCCATCACGGCCTGCGGAGTGGCACGAGCCCCCCGCGACATCTCTTCCACGGAGAAGCCCTCCCAGGTGCGCAGGAAGATGACGCGCGCGGCCTTCGAGGGAGACCAGAGGATGGGGAGCCGCGTGGGCATGTCCCGGAGACCGGCATCGAGCGTGTCGCGCCCCGCCGACGGAGCGATGACGAAGCCCTCGCCGGGACGAACGCCGAGCACCGGGTCCCCATGCGCGTTCAGCGGCTGGCACGGAGGCGCGAGCACCGCCCCCATCCGCGCTCCGAAGTCGCGCAGCACGTCCGCCGCCTGCTGGCCACCCTCTTGATCATCCAGCACGCTGCGCTCGGCCATCGGCTGAACCTGACGCCGGCTCAGTTCGTCGATGCGCGCGGAGTCGCCACACGGCACGTCCTCGAGCAGTCCACCCTCGGGCCAGGCACCTTCGAGGAGACGGTCCGCCCAGACCCGGTCCTCCGAAATCTCCCGCCGGGAGGCGATCCACCGGCTGATGACCTCCGGAGGCACGAGCGAGCCATGGAGCAGCCCACCCGCGCCGAGCAACGGCCCCAGGTCATCCAACTGGGCCTCGGCGGCCGGAGTCACCCCGAGCGCCAGCAGTTCCTGCCGCTTGCGATCCCTCGCCTCCAGCAGCGCATGGCGGACGGCATGCAGCCGGGCCACGGTGTTCTCCAGGGCGAGGATGGCACCGCGGCGGGCCCGCTTGCGGCGCACCACGAGTTGCAGTTCCGCCTGCTTCGCGCGCCGCCCTCCCCCGCCCCGGCTGACCAGCGACTCCAGCGCGTCACGCCGGAGCTTCATCACGCGGCGCACTTCCTTCCGAGTGTGGTTGCCGACGAAGTAGAGCCACCCACCTCCGGCGCCCGCAGCCACGAGCACCCCGAGAATCCACGGTAGGACCTCAAGCCCGCCGGAGCCCGTGGCGACCGGGGTAGCCGTTGACGAGAGCTGCGGGCTCGAAAGCGCATTGCCCGCCTGGGGAGAAACCGAAGCGGCGCGGTTCATGAACGCCAGCGTGCCGAAGGAGACGCCCAGCAGCACGGCCAGTGCGAGCGCCGCCGCGGCCCCCAGCGCCATCCTCTTCGAGGGCAGCTCCAGCAGGGCCTTCTCCAGCTCCTCGCGGTGCGGGTCCACCGGAGGACCCGGCGGCTGCGAGGGGTCCAGCTTCCGCAGGGTCGCGTCCTCCTGGGCCTGCTCGTCGTGGAGCTGCGCGATGACGCGCTTGAGCCCCTGTTCGACGGCGGGGAGCTGGGACAGACCCGACGACGGCCCGAGCGAGGCATCGAACACCGCCTGAATGCCCTGCTCCACCGAGGTGGCCACCTCGGCCTCGGCACGATCGAGCGCGCGGAAGGTCTCGTCGGTGCGAGCCTGGTCCACGGTGGTGGGCGAGGTCTCTACCGAGGCCGGCTTGAAGAGCCCAGAGTGATTGGCGCGGATCTCCTCGGGCGTATCGAGCGGGCCGACGCGGATCTCCGCGGGCAAATCCAGCGGGGAACGAGACAGCTCAGCAGCGAGACGCCGGGAGAGCTGAGCGGCCTGTCCCTCGACGAAGGGGGCCAGCCAGCGGTCGTGATGGAGTGCGGACACGGCGCCCATGGCCAGAGTGGCATCGGTCCCGGGCTCCTGGACACGCGCCACCAGCACGCCAAGCCCGTCGTAGGCAGCGCGAGCGGCCGCATAGGTGCGCAGGCGCGACTCGGGCAGTTCCACCGAGGCCAGCGAGACGAAGCTCACGAGGCCCTCGTCACGCGCCGGGTGAGCCATGCGGCGGGACACCTCGTCCTCGGTGCGCAGCCCCGAGGCCACCAGGCCGAGCGCGAAGGACGCACAGGTGGACACCATCTCCTCGGAGGTGAGGGTGCCCGCGGCGGTCTGCTGGGACACGACCCAGATGCGGGCCAGTATGGGGAACACGGGACGGGCCCGCGCCCAACTCTCGAGGGCAGCCAGCCGCGCGAAGACCACGGAGGCTCGGGGACTGGACAGCGCCGGCACCTGCACCACGAGGTGGAGCGTGGCGGTGCGCTGCTCCGGCGGCCGGTCCGGCGGGAACATCGTTCCGTAGCCCTCGGCCAGCAGACGCGCGGCCTGCTCGCACGCGGTGAGCAGGTCCTCGTCACCGCCCTGCAGCGCGGCACCGAAGGCAATCACATCCAACCGCTGATCACGCCGCTCGCCCGAGCTACGGCCCGCGCGCAGCAACTCCTCCAGCAAAGGCTGGAGCCCAGCGGCAACACCCGAGGGCTCGCAGCGCAGCACGCCCAGCAGGGGCGAAGAGGCCTCCAGGGACTGGAGCGTGCGGCCAATGACCTCCTGGCCGAAGCGCCCCAGTCCGAGCAGGACGGTGGGGTACGAGACGGCGGCGTCCAAGCTAGCTCCTCAGCTCGGCGGCGAGCGCCTCCACCACGGTGCGCTCATCCTGGAGGAAGCGGCGCTCGGCATCCTTCTGCTCCGAGACGGCGCGCGCATAGGCCTCGGTGAGGCGGCGCTGGTGGGCCTGCACCTCCTCCAGCAGCTTGCTGCGCGAGGGCCGCTCCACCGTCGCGGTCACCCACGAGTCGCGGGCGTTCTTCTCCAGGTCCCCACGGAGCACGGGATCCAAGGCCTCGAAGGCGTCAAAGGCGCGCACCCGGTCCGGCGCCAGCTTGTTCTTCGTGCCAGCAAAGCTCCAGTGGTAGCCCTCTTCGTCGCGAGAGATGCCACCAAACAGCGCGCACAGGGTGAAGGCGCGGAGGCGGGACTCACGAGCCTCGCGCGTGGCCTGGGCGGAGCGCTCGACGGTGCGGCGCTCCTCGGCGCGCTTGAGCTCCACGGGGTCCAGGTCCGGCAGGCCCGGCGAGGACTCCCACACCGCCTCGATGTGCAGCGGGTAGGTGCGGTTCTTGTCGTCGCGCACGCGCTTGTAGCCAGAGTACAGGTCGGACTGGACGTTCTTGAACCAGTACACGGGGACGCCGAGCAGCGCGCGGTAGAGCACCAGCGAGTCGCGCTCCTCCCAGCCCGCCACGCGGTTGGTACCGGACACCACGCCCTTGAGGACGCTCCAGAGCGAGCCCTCCTCGTCACTGGCGTACTTGTCGTGCAGGCCGGCGTAGAAGACGTCCGCGGGCGTCACCGTGGGGTCATCGCGGCGCGTGGCGTCGATATGGGCCAGCAGCACGCACTCGTCGGACAGGCGCTTGAGCCGATCCTCGATGCCACGGCGCACCTCGGTGGCGGACACGGCGCGCAGCTCGTCCTCCAGCTTGCCCTTGCGGCGCAGCTCCTCCAGGTCCTTGCCGGCCTTGTGCAGGGCGATATAGCGCTGCTCGAGATCCAACCCCGTGGACAGATCGAGCCCCATCTCCTCCATCACGCGGCCGTAGACCTGCAGGGCCTGGGTCTCCAGCTTGCCGCGCACGTGCTGGACGATCTCGTTGGCGTCGCGGGCGCGGAGCTGACCGCTCGGGTCTCTCACCGGAGTGAAGGCCTCGGTGACGGAGTCGAAGATGTCGGCCACGCGGAAGTTGGCGTCGCTGTCGAGCTTGTGGCTGTAGAACTCCTTCCACAGCCGCTCGCGGCGCCGGTCGTCGCGGAGCACCTCGGCGTCCAGGTAGTACTGGGCCACGTCCGAGCCCGCGTCCACGGCGGCGGGGTCCTTGCGGAAGCGCTCGGCCTGGGACTCGGCGTCACGTGCGCGCTCGTCGGCCACCTGAGCCACCTTGCGGAAGGACTCCAGCCGGGCCTCGGCGTCCTTGCGCAGCTCGCTCTCGAAGGACTTCCAGAAGAAGCGCTTGATCTCGTCGCGGAACTCGTTGGCCCAGCTCTCCACCTTGGCCACCGCACGCAGCTTGGCGGCGGCGAAGGCCTTGTTGTCCCGGTCCGTGATGCTCTGGAAGAAGCCGGGCTGCGCCTGCTTCGTCATCTCCGAGTCGAGCCGGGCAATCTCCTGGCGCAGCTCGGGGCTGTCCAGGTCGGGCGGCACACCCTCGGCCTTGAGGTAGGCACCCTCCTCCGGGTCCTTGAAGGGGACGATGAAGGACTGCTCCAGCAGGCGGACGAGGAAGAGCCGCTGGGCGATGGGGTTGACCTCGTACTCCTTGAAGAAGGACTCGAAGAAGCGGCCGGTGCGCACGTCGCCGCGCTGGGCCTCGAGGTACTCGCCGCACACGCGGGCGCGCGACTCGTCCTTGGCCCGCCGCAGCACCGCGATGGCCCGGCTCAGCGACGGGTTGCCCGGATTGATGGACTGCTTCTCCACATCCGGGATGTCGATCTGCTCGTCCAGCCTGCCGAAGATGGCCTCCAGCTTCTCGCGGAAGGCCTCGCCCAGGTTCTTCCCGCCCTTACCGATCTGCTGCTGGATTCCGTAGAACTGGCCCTTCTCGTCGCGGCGCTCCTCGTCGGAGGCGCGGAAGGCCACGTAGCCCTTGAACTTCTCGTCGATGCGGCGGTTCTTCTCGTTGGGCTCCAGCCGCTGGAAGGCCGGATCGCCATAGGGCACCTGGAAGTCCGGGTGGTCCGCGCCGAAGCAGAGGAACTGCCGGAAGGCGCTCGCCACGTAGCGCAGGCCCGCGTACTTGAGGATGTCGCGGCGGGGCAGTTGCAGCAGCGCGGTGCCGAACGAGCCGTAGTGCACGGAGAAGTGGCCCAGCGCGAGCTTCTTCTGGTGCTTCTCGTAGTTGTCGTACTCACCGGCCTGCGCACCGAGCAGCGGCGAGAAGATCTGCAGGTAGCAGGCATCGGCCACCGCGTTCTCGTACTTCTCGATGGAGAGCTGGTCGGGCCGATCGATGAGGTAGGTGAGCGTGAAGGGGCGCTCGGCGACGACCTGACGGTCGCGGTCCTGGCTGCCCGGGTCGTAGTGGAGCTCGATCTCCCCCGAGCCGCCCGAGTAGTCGAGCTGACGGTTGAGGTACTCCAGCTCCTTGAGGGCGGAGTAGCCGTTGGCGAGGATGTCCGGGTGGAGCTGGGGCTTCACCTTGTCGAGGAAGGCGGTGGGCAGGGTGAGCACGCCCGTGACATTGGGGCGGCCCCAGCCCGCGTCGAGCACCATGCGCCGCAGCAGGTAGGCCATGGGCAGGAAGCCACCCGAGCCAGTGCCACCAGCCACCGAGCCGTAGAGCATCACGCGCACAACGCGGTTCTCGTTGTCGCGCCAGGGGTTCTCGCGGCGAGTGGACTCGTCGAGCAGCTTCTGGAGGGCCTTGCGGATGCCGCGCCGGTCCTCCTCGAGGTTGTAGTAGAGGCGCAGGCGGCTCTCCATGCGGATCTGCCCGGCGCCAGCGCCCTGAGTAGAGCGGAACTGGTAGGTGGAGGGGACCCACTGGGTGACGAGCTTGTCCTCCTGGAGCTCGCGCTGGCCGCGCTTGCGCTCGATGTAGGCGCGCGCGTCGAAGGCGGAGATGAGGAAGCGGTTCTCCACCGGGATGTCCTTGAGCTTGTCCAGGTCATCCTTGTTGGTGTCGATGCCCACGAAATGGGTCATCGACTTGATGCGCTCCCAGTTGGGATGGCGGCGCAACCGGCCGGCGAGCAACTGGACGATCTTCCCGCCGTTACCACCGAGACCCACGAACAAGGTCGGGTTGAACTTCTCCGTCGCGAGCAGCCCCAAGGCTCCCCCTCCGCGTCATGCATGTAGAGAGTACGTGTCCGATATAGCACGACACGTCGGGGGCATGGGTCGAGGGATAACGCACGGCAGCCGAGGCGATTGCACCGAGAGTCGCTCTCGCGAACGGAGTCGGCGGACTAGGCCAGGAGCATCTCCGGTACCCCATGAGCAAAGGAGGGACTCACTGCATGTGGTCCTTCGCGACATGTCCTGTTAGGTTATGTCGCCCCATGCACCATCCACTACTTTTCCGGTTTCCCCTGCTCCTCGTCCTCGTAGCATCCGAGGCCGTTCCCGAGGTCTGCGAGCCCACAGCGCGGACCCTCATCCTCTCGGAGCATCCGAGGAGCGAGGCCCCCAAGGTGTACGTCGGCGGCCAGACCGCGACTCTCCTCCGATTGGAGAAGGACTGCGATCCCGAGCGGACGAACATGCTGGGATGGAAGGGGCACTTCGAGCCCTTGATCTGCCACGACAGGTTCGTGCTCCTGTACCCACTGCGCGATCTCACGCCGAGCGATCGATTCCTGCTCCAGGTGACGCTCAAGGATGGGACGGAACTCCCATTCATCGTGACCGCGCGCCAGCAGTCCTATGGCAACCGACAGGTAGACCAGCAGGTGAACGTGTTCGAGAGCCGCGAAGGGTACGATGCGGTGCTCTCATCTCTGTATCGAGCCCTCGAGGATGCACGTGAGCTCCGCGAGAAGAACGAACGTCACCGCAAAGAGGAGAACTCGGTTGACCACGCCTACGCCACGCTTCTGGCCAATGGCGCGGTAAAAGCGGCGCCCTTTCGCCTGGAGAAGACCATCACCCTCAAGGATGGAGACACGCACATGGTGATCAAGCTCTTCTCGGGGAAAGGAAAAGCCGCGGTCCTGGTCAACCTCACCAACACCTACTCCAATGAGCCCTGGACTCTTGGGGAGACCCGGCTGAGCGCTGACTTGAGCTCGCGCACAGCCAGAGCGTTCGCACTCCGGATGAATCCATCCGAGATCATCCCTGGCGCGTCAGGCTCTCTCGCGGTCGTAGCGGACAAGAGCGCCTTTGTCTCGCAAGAGGGCCTTGTTGACTTGACTCTAGAGATATTTCGAGGCGATGGGCTCCAGCAGGTGGCCATTTTGTTGGACCGCCGCCTCATTCGTTAATCAGGAGCGGCGCTCATGCCCACGACGAAGGTGATTCTCTTCTGCTCTGCAATCGTACTCCTTGCTCCCTTCGGGTGCACCACGACGCCAGGTGGCGTAGCCCTGCGCCCAGATGGCACCCCAGGCCCGGAGGCATGCCCAGCGAAGGCGCTCGAAATCATGCGGTATCTGAAGTTGCATGTCGGGGACGCGGCCCTCGTGGAACTTGATGCGAACCAGATGGGGGCTTGGCCTATCACGCTCTATGACGGGCCAATCGAGAGCGTCTTGCAGGACGACCTCGGAACAATCGAGGCGCCAGCCCGCTTGTACGGGTGGGTCTGGACGGGGGGGCCACAGGTGGTCATCCGGTACTACGAGGCCCATCCACTGGACGGGGACAAACTGCCCATCTGCGCCGTGGCCCGGCTTGGCGATGGCCAACTCAGGAAGCGCCCCGAGTCGAAGCCCGGAACCGCCATCCTCAATGCTTCCGTCGCATCTGCCTTTGTCGTCGAGTCATTCCGGTGAGGCCGAAGCAGAGTCCCCTAGCGAGATCACAGCTTTACAACTCGGGGGACCTCACGGACCCGGCTCCACCCCGACCCCCGAGCGGCGCTGCCCGGCGCCGACGTAACGCGCCGGTACTGGTACCCATTGGCGGGCGATCATCAACACGAAGCTCAGCAGACCGCTGCTGAGCAGGCACCCGCCCAAACGGGCCAGGGACACCCCCTCAGTCCCCGCGAAGGAGAGGAACACCAGTGGCAGCAAGAGGCAGGTACCCAGCAAGGGAGCCGCGTCGCTCCAGGGTCCCGCGCCGAAGTTCTCCGCCAGCGCGTGCATCAGGCTGAAGGTGCCGCACAGGCCGATTCCGGTCAGCACGCCCGCAGCAGCGCCGAACATGAGGCTCTCCGGCTGACGGTTGACCAGGATGGGATGCAGGATGACGCCCAGCGAGGCGAAGACCGCTGCCATACCGAACAGGACGGTGCCGAACCACTGCCCCGGCGCCTCCCGCCGCCGCAGGAAGAACGCCAGCAGACCCGGCGCCACGAGCAGCAGACCGAGAACGGCTCCCATGGCCTTCTCCCGCTCTCCGCCCCAGGACAGCCTGGCGCCGGTGAACTCCAGGCCGATGAGGCCCAGCGCGACGAAGAGAACCAACCCCTCGAGCACACCCCACCCCACCGCCAGCAACTGCCCCCGGGTGGGCTTGCGCCGGACCTCCGCCCGCTGCATCCACAACACGCCACAGGCCGTCCCGCACATACTCCCCGCGGTGATGCCCGCCACGCTCCAGGTGCTCTCCAGGATGGGGAGCGTGAGGAGCACGGCGACGCCTCCCGCCAGCCCGCCCACCGTCGCCGCGCCGACCGCGGCTCCCACGCCCGTGAGCACACTCAGCCCCAGTGCTCCCACGATCGCGAGGCAGAAGCTCATCACGAGTTGCTGCGACAGGATGTTCAGCAGGCCAGTGGAGAACAGCCCGGGGTTGTACAGGAGCGCTCCCGCGAGAGACAGATCGAACAGGAGCACCGTGACGAGCGGACCCAACAAGCACCGCAGCAAGAAGAGGAGCAGCGGCGTCTGCTGGGACTGGGCCAGCGAGAGCTGATACGCGCCGAATCCCGGCTTTAGGCGCGGGTCCACGGAAGCGAGTTCCCGCGTCCAGGCCCCCGGATCGCCAACGGCGGCCATGAACAGCTTGATGGTTCCGTAGACAAAGCTCCGCTGCCGCCAGTCCTGCGGCCCGGCCTCGCACCGCCGCCGCCAGAGCGAGAGGATGGTCGAAGCAGTGACGGCGAGCACCATGCCCTCGGTCCGCGTCCGCTGGGTCACGAGCCCTACGACCTTGCCGCCGTGAAGCACGGGACAGCCCAACAGCTCGCGCGTCTCCACGGGGGAGTCCGGGCTCGTGATCACCTCGAGGGAGTCTCCCTTGAGGGTGAGCCGGCCCAGCACCCGCTGCCGTTCGTGCGCAGAGGAGAGGAGCACGGCGCAGTTCGAGATGTCCGCTGGCTCATCCGCCAACAGCGGCCACGCATCCTCCGTATCCCCTGAGGCATCCAGCACTTCGACCTTGAGGGCCGCGCTTCCTGCGCCCGCGCCGTCCCGGGCCCCGTCCACCTCGGGTGCCAGCAGCGTCAGGTTGGACTCGTCATCCGACTCCACGACGAGCACCTGCTTCGGCTGACCCGCTCCCTGGACCACGACCCGGCGCGTGTCGCCGGGTTGGGGCCCCAGCAGGGGAGAGGTGGCGGTCAGGTAGATGCCTGGACCGATACGCCAGGCGGAAACCTCGCGCAAATCCTCCCCCTTGGAGAGGACGCGAAGACGAACGATCTCGGGTTGGTTCCCCATCGAGCGGCCCCCCGCTCCAGGACCCCTCCGGGGGCCACCGAGCGCGGCGATGGCTCAGGGTAGCACACGGCCCTCACACCCAGAGAGCAGGCAGGCTCCTACTTGGGGTCCGGCTTGTCTGGAGGGGGGTCCAGTTCCTCCGGCAGATACGCCCGGAGGAACTTCCATCCCTTTGGCAGATGGTGCGCCGTGAAACCCTGGCCCGCGATGCTGACCAGCTCACCCTCCGTGGCCTTCCCACTGGTGAGCCATTCATCCGCTTCTTCTCTCGTTGCGAATGAATGAGAAACGATGATGGGCTTACCCGTGACGAACTCTCGGAAGTAGGAGCGGTACTCCTCCAGCTTCTGGATGTCGCGGACATAGAGCAAAGCTACCGCAGCGATCCGGAGTGCCTCGTCTTCCGGTGAGTCCTTCTGAAACTTGTCGCTGATGGTGCCAAGCGTCTTCATCACCGCTTCAACATCGAAATCCGAATTATAGGCCATTGGCGCACCGAATTAGAGAGCAAGAGGAGCCAGAATCAGCGCACCAGAACCGCCTGTCGTGATGACAAAGGCAACGCCAGCGATGACAACGACCGTCCCAAGAGCCACTTGGGCTTTATGATTCCTGATCCACTCAATCGCTTCGTCAACACGCGAGAACTTCAGCTCCCGAGCCTTCTGTTCGTTTGCCTTCTCGCATTCCATATACAGCTTGAGACATGTGCTGGTGCAATGCTTGCCCCAACCCTTATCCCTCTCCGTGAATGGATATGGCAGAGGCTCGGTGTTCCAACAATCATTGTAACACTCAATCTGCTCCGCATCACAGTTACGGAAGCCAGAGCCGCCAGTTCCAAGAGCAGTGCCAACCCCGTGAGCGTCCTCGGAGATGACGTAGATTCGGGGTTCCGGTCGTTGCGAGTGAGCACATCCAATACCGGCCGCCACGATGGCAACAAACAGAGCGCTCCACATCGGCTCCTTCTGCCTCATGCGCTACCGCCTCCGAGTGTGCCAAACGGTCTTCCGAACCCACTCTGTCACGTAGGCCCGTTCGCTGCTATGACGCCCGGACCCTGAGTCAGGAACCCAACAGCGGGATTGGGCATGCCAACACCACAGGTAGCCTCGACTGAGACCGCAGCACTCAGCTCCACTTCAGATAGAGATTGCCCACCCGGTACACCACATTCGGCGTGTATCCGATTGCCAGTTCCTCTGCCGGCACGGGCTCCCACTTCCCGGTGCGCTGCACCTTGCGCTCAAGTCCCGCGGCGGTAACGAAGCGCGTGGAGCCACCCGGCCCCGCCTCCAGGACGAGCACTGCCGCACGCGGAGAGCGCACGAAGTCTCCTCCCGCGTTCAGGCACATCCGGGCGTTGCGGTAGAACCCCCGAGTCCCCCCGGGAGTCTCGCGCAACGTGAGAGCCGAGGCCCGCTTGAGCCCCATCTCCGAGCCCGCTACGTAGACGCTGGCCGCCGGGTCGAAGTCATGCGGCCGGACGAAGCCCGCGACAATCCAGCCAAAGCCAAGCATTCCCCCGGCCAATGCAAGCCATGGCCACCAGCAGCGCAGCCAACCCGTCTCGTCCACCTTCACCACGGTCGGGACTGTCACGGCAGAGGCGGCGTAATGCGGATGCGTCGCGGAAAAAAGCACCCCGAGCCCCGAGGGAGCCAACTGGCCGCAGCAGCCCTCGGCGACAAAGCAGACTTCATACTTGAGCGGTTGTCCCTTGCGGCCATTGCCCAGGTCCGCCTCTGAGCCCGCCACGGGAGCACAGCTCAGCACTCCCTGCTCCACAGAGCCCTGTGCAGTACAGGTGATGGGAACCCGGTCCGCGTTGGTGGAACGGGACAGGTCCACCGTGGCGCACCGGCGCGTCTCGGAGCGCTCTCCCCGCCAGTGGCCGAGGTCGAGCGAAGCGGGATTCGGTACCAGGGCGAGGTCGAGGAACCCCTCCACCTGCACGTTCCGGCGCGCGCGCTGCTCCATCCACGCGTTGCGGAACGTCACCTGCACCGGCGTGGGCGCGCCATCCTGAGACAACTGCGAGGGCGTCCAGTCCGCCACGAAGCGCCCTCCCCCCTCGTGACGCAGCGGAACCTCCTGGCCATCGAGCGTGGCCACGGCCGCGAAGCCGTCCGCCTGGAAGAAGGACTCGTCGTCGAACGTCTTCCCTCGGAAGAGCAACCGCGCATCGAGCCGCACCGGCTCCCCCACCCGGGCCGTCGTCGGCACCGCCAGCGAGGCCTCGAGGTCGTAACGAAGGATGAGTCCGTAATCGATGTCACCCGAGCCCTTCGGCAGCGACAGCGTCCACTGGCTGCGCTGGTCCGGCGAGTTGGGCGCGCGAAAGACCTGATAGTGGCGATGCGGCGGCTGGCACAGCTTCGGCGCGCCCCCGTAGCGGACACCCGGCGGGCAGCCATTGTCTCCAGAGGCCTGGGCCGGAACGCTGCCTTGGGGGCCCTCCAGCTTCGCGGTGTACGCAGGCCCGGGTGAAGCCGACGCCGTGGCCACCAGCACCTCCACCACGTACTTGCCCACCTCGAAGGTCTTCGACTCGCCGGGCGACAACGAGCCCGTCTCCGGCCTCGAGCCGAGCACGCGGGCATAGCCACGGGTGAAGGCGTCGATCACCTCGCGCGGCTTCTGGACGAAGACCAGGTCCTGCGGATTGCGCACTAGCGGCCGGAGAAACTGCTCGCCCGTCTGGCGTATCTCGTCACTCCCGAAGAGGCCGATGACCAGCGTCTCGAAGTCGGCGCCCTCGGAGACACCAAGTGCCCGAGGACCCTCGGATGGGTCCCTCAAGTCCTGCGGGGCGCCATCCGTGAAGAAGAGGAACAGCCGGTTCGGCAGTGCCGAGCTCCGTAACCGGTTTCCCGCCTCCTCCAGCGGGCGCTTGTAGAAGGTGCCCTGCGAATAGGGCAGCGCCCGGATGGCGTCCGCATTCTGGGCCGGACGGGGCGCGTCTCGCTCGCTGTCACCGAAGGCCAGCACTCCGACACGGTCGGCCGAGCCTCGCGCCAGGCCTTCGACGATGAGCGTCCCGAGTACCGCGGCGCGCTCGGGGTCGTTGGGCGGATACCGGCGGCCCGTGTCGTCCCGGGACTCCACGCCCATGGAGCAGGAGTTGTCGAGGATGAGAACGATCTCGTTGCCACCGCCCGCCGCTCCAGAGAGGAGCAGCGGCAGCACGAGTTGCGCGAGCGTCATCTAGAGCTCCACCTTGAAGTACGTGCCCCCGGCCCGGTACAGCACCGAAGGGGAAGGAACATGGCCCTGCGCCAGGTCCGCCACCGGCTCCCATTGGAGGGTGCGGCGATCCTGCTGCTCCAGGGGGCCCAGACCCGTCAGCAGCACACCCGAGCCCCGAGTGGCCTTCAGGAGGATGACCGCGTTCCGGGTGCGGCCATTCACCTCGCCGTCCCCGTGCAAACCCAGCCGGGCATCACGATAGAAGCCGGGGCTGCTGCCAGGACACGCCTGCAGGAGGATGGCGGCGGACTGGCGCATGCCGCGCTCGCTCCCGGCCACGCGGATGGAGGCACCGGGCGGGAAGCGCGCGGGTTGGGTGAAGCCGGCGATCACCAATCCGAAGCCGAGCAGTCCCAGGACGGGCCACACCCATGCCCCATGGCAGCCGAGGAAGCCCTGACCCTCGACCTTCCAGCGCAGGCGCACCGTCTTCTCCTGGGCCTTGAACTCGGAGGTGAGCGGCACCACGCGCAGCACGGCCGAGTCCGGAGACACCTCCCCGGCACAGCGAGGCACCTCCAGGCAGATGTCGAGCCGGCGATCCTTTGGATCCAACGCCTCGATGCCCAGCGAGGGCTCCAGGCCACGCGTGTCCGCCTGCCCCAAGGCATTGAGGAAGCGGAGCACCGGGCGCGACTGGCAACCGCCGAGCCCCTCGGCACGCAGCTCCCAGCGGTGCTCCTCGGCGCCTTGGGAGCCGCTGAAGTCGAGCTTCTGGCAGGCCGTCGTCACGGAGGAGCCCGCGGCCACGGTGCCGAAATCCAGCTCCGCCGGCAGCTCCAGCTTCAGCGGAGGACGGACTCGCACCTCGTGCGCGGGCATGGACACGGGCCCTCGCGGCGTCTGGAACACGATGGACCAGCTCACGTTCCCGGGCTCGCTGTAGGTGGCGGAGAACGTGTAGCGATCATCCGGCCGAGGCGGTCCGCGGTAGCGCTCGTCGCCGGTGTCCACCATGCGAGCCTCCACCTTGGGGTCCGCGAGCAGCGCGTCCACCTGCTGGCGTGCCGGTCCCGGCTCCGGGCGGAGGAGCCGCACCGTGCCCTGGCAGGGAAGCCCGACGTAGCAGGCGCCCGGCAGCTCCGAGGTATCGAAGCCGAGCCCAAGGTCACTCACCGTGGCGGAGACCTCCCCCACGGGGCACACCACGCGCTCGCCCGCACGCCCACCTGCGCTGAGACGTACCTGACGCGACTTGGGGGACGCGGGCGGAGTCCAGGTGGCCGAGAGCGTGCTGTCCGCGCGGAGCACCTGGGGCGTCTCTCCATCCACCTGCACGGTGAACTCCAGCGAGAGGCCCGCGGGCGGCGAGGCCACTGGCACCTGTCCCGCCGCATCGAAGAGCCGCGCGCTCAAGGGGACTGACTGTCCCGCGACGAGCGCCTCGTGCTCGGTGGGCTGCACCACGCGCGCCCGGAAGCCGCAGACCTCCACCTTCAGGCGCTGGGCCTCGGAGGCCGCCGAGCGGAGCGTCTCGTTCTGGCCAAGGGGCGGCGCCTCGGGGATGAACTCGATGCGGGCGGCGTCCGACGGAGGGAGCGAGAACCCCGCCGACACGGTGCCGTCCGGCTGCACGGTGCCCTTGTGCTCGGTGCTCTGGCCGCTCGCATCGGTGACGCGGAAGGTACCGCCAAGGATGCGGCGCAGCGCCCCACTCTCATCGCGGACCGCGCCCACCACGGTCACCTTGTCCCCAGCCGTATAGGGGCCAGGGGAGATGCGCTCTACCCGGGCCTCGAGCTGCATCTGCGGGGGCGGCGCGGGGGGAGTGACGTGCTCGCCGTTGATGACGTGCTCCACCACGAGGCCGGCGGTGTGTCTCTCCCCGTAGAGCCGCGCACAGTCGTACCCATTCCCGCGCTGCCAGACGCCCTGACTGTTGTTGACGAACTTCGTGATGCAGGTGTTGTCCTGCTCGTCGTAGCAGGCGAAGCAGTCCCGTCCGTTGGTGACCCAGTCGTGAAAGTGCCACTTCGCGTGCATCGCGCGCACCGCGGGCTGGTCACATGCAGCCACCACGTTCGGCGGAGTCCCTTCATACCCGCCAACGCAGTAGGTCACCCCGCTCTGCGCTCCAGCGGGCAGGGCCCAGAGGAGCGGCACGAGGGCGAACAGCGCCGCGAGCGCGCGGAGCATCACTTCCCTCCGGATTCCGTGACACGTGAGCCACCGGGCGGGGCCGGTGCTGGAGTGGTGTGAGGCGTCCCCATCCCCTCGGGAGGCCCGGACTGAGCGACGCCCGCGTCCTGCTCGGAGCTGGCGGGAGGCCCGGGAACCTGCACCGCCGCGGGAGTCAGTGCCCCGGTTCCAGCATCGGTCTCCACCTGGGAAGAGGTGCCCCGCGCGGGCTCGGGTGCCGGCGTGTTGGCAGCCCCCAGCCCCAGGGCGATGCCCACGCCCATCATCAGAATGCCCGTCGCGAGCAGCCACCACAGGGGAACCCTGCGCCCGGGGCTCGCCTCTGGCATGGCCACGGCCGGAGTTGCAGGTACCCCCGGAGCAACAAACTCCCGCCTCCGAGGCTCAGATACTGGCGGAGCCTGCACCACGGGCTCAGACACGGGCACGGGCACGGGCGCGGGCGCGAGCAGCGGCATGCCATCCGGGATTGTCTCCCGCCGGGCCTCCTGGGGCTCCTTCGCCGTACGCGGCACCTCGGGCTGTCCCGCCACGAGCAGGATGACCGTGATGTTGTCGGCTCCACCGCGCTCGTTGGCCGTCTGGATGAGCCGCGTCACCGCGTCCTGGTAGTCGCGCCCCTCGATGAGCGGGTACAGCTCGTGGTCCTCGATGAAGTCGTAGAGCCCGTCGCTGCACAGCAGAATCACGTCGCCGGAGCGCAGTTCCAGCGGCTCCGTCCACACCTCGGGCTTGAAGCTCTTCTGCACGCCCGGACTTCCACCCAGCGCCTGCACGAGCACGTGCGCATCGGGATGGTTCCGGGCCTCCTCGGCCGTCAGGATGCCGTGGGCGATCATCTGCGCGACGCGCGTGTGATCCCTCGTACGGTCAATCAGCCCGCCAGCGCGGAACTGGTAGAGGCGGCTGTCACCCACCCAGCCCACGTAGCAGCGAGAGCTCGTCACCCAGGCGATGACACCCGTGGTCCCCATCCCCGGCGCGCCCCGGGTAAGCGCGGCATCGAGCACCGCCTGGTTCGCCTCGACGAACGCCTGGTAGAGGGCTCGCGGCGGGTTGTCGGGCGAGCTGGCGGCAATCACCTCGACGATACGATCGCTGGCCACCTGGCTGGCCACCTCACCGGCCTCGTGGCCTCCCATGCCGTCACAGACGACGAGCAGCCGGGAGCCGTCCGGCTGGGCGGCGACACGGAAGGAATCCTCGTTCTGCGCGCGCTGGCGCCCGACGTCGGAACTCCCATGGATGTAGAGCGGGAGGCTCATTCGTCATCTCCCCTTGCGGGTGCGTAGATGGTCCTGGCCTTCGCCCGAGGGGCTTCGGCGGAAGGCTCGGCGGCTGCGGGAGCCGAGGGCGGTGCCGCGGCAATGGGCACTCCCGCGGAGGGCTCGGCGGCCTGGAGCCCGGGCTGCACCAGGGTGAGTTCCAGGTGCTGCGACAGGCGGATGGTCTGACCGGGCCGCACCTGGACGCGCTCGCCCGGATTCAGGCGGCGCCCATCCACGAAGGTGCCATTGGTGGAGTGCTCGTCCTTGATGAAGACATTGCCCGCTTTGAAGAGCTGCACGGTCGCGTGGTGACCACTGAGCTGGGGCAGGTTGACGACGAGATCCATCTCGCCCTGCCGAGCCCCAATGGTGAACGTGGACTTGTGCACCCGGTAGTACGGCTCGAGTCCGGGAGGTCCCTTGCTCACCACCAACCGCGTCTCCGGCAGTGTGGCGAAGGGATCCTTCCACACGGCAGGCGCGGCCGGAGGAAGCTCGGCCTGCGCAGGAGGAGGCTCGGCCGCGGGAGGTGGCGCGGGCTGCGCGGCCACAGGCGGCGAGGGATTCGCGGCCGGAGCGGCGGCCGGCTCCGAGCGGCGCCGGGTCAGCAGAACGATGAGGGCGATCAGCAGGAGCAGACCCAAGCCGATGAGAAGGGCCAGCAACCACCAGGGCAGCCCACTCGGGGCCGCATTGGCGCCAGGAGCCCCCGCCGGGCCACTCGCTGTCCCGGGAGAGCCCGTCGCGCCACCGGGCTGTGTCGAGCCACCGGGAGTCCCCACCGCGCCACCGGGCTGCGTCGCCGTCCCAGGACTGCCGGTCGCCGCTCCCGGTTGTGTCGGGGAACCCGTACCCGGCGTGGATCCAGGCTGGGTCGTGGACCCGGAAGTGCCGGGCCTGGTCGCGGTGCCAGACTGGGCCGCGGAGGAGCCCATGACGACCGAGCTCGGGCAGGCGGCGGTCGCGGAGCCCTCGGCCCGCTGCCGGAAGGCCACGAAATCACTCCAGGCAGTGGTCTGACCGCGGACCTCGACGGAGAGCCGATCCGAGGTCTGCCCCGGCTTCACGCCGCAGAAGGCCACGTCCAGCCAGTAGATGTTCTCCAGCGCGCCCACCAACCCCGTGACGGCCTGCCGGGCATCGACGTCCCCCACCTGGATGTAACGGCCGCCGGAGCCCTCAGCGAGCTGGGACATCTCGTCGAGCCGCTGCGCGATGCCCTTGCTGGCGCCCTGGCCGCTGAAGACGACCACGTGGATGCGCACACCCCGCTCGCGCGCCTCGCGGGCCAGGTCCTTCACCTTGAGCGCGGCCGACTCCTCGCCGGCATCGGTGAAGACGATGACCTCGCGCGAGCCCCCCCGCGAGAGGGGCTGCTTGCGAGCCGCCTCGCGCACAGCCTCCTGGATGTAGAACTTGAGCCGGGTGACGAGCTGGTCCGTACCTCGCGCCTCGACTTGCGCCAGACAGTTCTGGAGCCCAGCGGCGGTGGTCTCCTCGCAGTGGGTGGACTTGTTCTTCCCGAAGGTCATCACCGCCACGGTGTGATTGCGGGACCGGGCGCCGAGCTCGTCCGACCAGGCCCTCGCGAGCTCGAAGGCTTGCGGCCAGTACGTGGAGAACGACTTGGATTGATCAAAGGCCAGGACCGTGTAGCGGCGCTCCTTCGGGGAGTCGGCCATGCGGTCCACCGACTTCACCTGCGCGCCGGCCTGCTCCACGGCGACGCGGAAGCGCTCCTGGCGATCCCTTTTGGACCGGAGCTCCTGCTGGAGGGTGGGGTCGGTGACCTCGACCTGGAACCGCATTTGCCCGTTGGACGCAGGGGGCGCCGCGAGCACGGTCACTCCGTTGTCGGCGGCAGCCGCGGGTGCGCTCGCGAGGAGCGCGGCAAGCAGGCCCGCGGTCATGAAGACTGTGCGATGCATGGACATCCCCCCTCGCCCGCTCACTGGGAGCGGCGGGACAGCAGCGGCTCGGGAACGATGACGAGCACGAGGGTCGTCCCGCCCAGGGTGATCACCGTTTGATTCTGCAGGACGACCTGCTCGCCGTGGATGACGGTGCCATTGATGGTGGAGCCATTGCTGGAGACGTCGATGAACGAGGCATCCTCGGCTCGGATGAAGAGGAAGGCGTGCTGGCCGCTCACGCGCCCGTCGTCAATCACCACGTCGCAGTCAGCGTTGCGGCCGAGCACGTTGCGTCCGGCGCGCAGCGGGTGAACACGTCCGGGGTCAGTGGGGCCGCGGTACTCGAAGAGGGCGCCACGGATGAGCCCCGCGGCGGCCGGACTCTCGCTACCGGTCTCCACGATGGTCCGGGCCTTGGGGCGCGGAGCGGCGGCGGCCGGAGCGGCGGGAGCAGGCGCGGGAGCCGGCGGCATGGCGGCACGTGCCGGGGCCGGGGCCGGACTGGACAGATGGGTAGGCGGAAGGGACGCGGCGGCGAAGGGATCGCGCGGGTCGAAGGTGGGCCGGGGCGGGGGCGGATTGGCGAAGAAGTCCGCGCCTCGGTGAGCAGGCGGAGGCGGAGGCGCCGCCGGATCCGGCTCGAAGACGGTGTGACGTTTCTGATGCGGGTTGGCCGGCTGCGGGGGTGGCTGCGGCGCGGGAGCGCTCCCGGCGCCCGGAGCGGGCTTGGGAGGCGTCAGGTCCATGCCGCACATATCGCAGTAGGCGGCACCGGCATCATTCTCGTTCTGGCAGGAAGGACAACGCATGAGGGGCGTCCACGACTCTAGGGCACGCCCTGGAGGAAACTCCAGCCGGACGAGTCCCCAAGCCCCTACGAACGAGGTGGGCGACGATTGCAGGCCTGACGAGGGCAGCGATGCTCAAATGCCCTGGTTGCGCATGCTCCCTCTCCCTCTGGGAGAGGGCGGGGGGTGAGGGTAGTCCCGCAGTACAGGGCGAAGACCCTCACCCTAGCCCTCTCCCAGAGGGAGAGGGGACTCTCACCGTCCCCGTGCCGCCTTCCGGGCTGGCTCCTCGGCGGCGAACACCGACTTGAGCACCCGGCCCGTGGCCGTCTTCAGCCGGGCCACTTCCTGCGGCGTCCCCTCCGCCACGATGCTCCCGCCCTCCTCACCGCCCTCGGGGCCCAGCTCCACCACGTGGTCCGCCGAGGCGATGACGCTCGGGTGGTGCTCGATGACCACCAGCGTGTCTCCACGGTCCACCAGCCGGCGCAGGAAGGCGATCAGCTTCGACACATCTCCCAGGTGCAGGCCCGTGGTGGGCTCGTCGAGCACGTACAGCGTGGGCTCGTGGCGCGTGGACGCGGTGAGCTCGGCGGCCAGCTTCAACCGCTGCGCCTCACCTCCGGACAGCGTGTTCGAGCCCTGGCCAAGCTGCAAATACCCCACGCCCAGATCCGACAGGCAGGACAGCGGCGCGGCCACCTTGGGTATCGCGTGGAAGACGTCCTTGGCCTCGTCGGCGGACAGGCGCAGCACGTCGCCGATGGTCAGCCCGTGGTAGCGCACCTCCAGCGTGGCCGCGTCGAAGCGCGCCCCACCGCAGGCTTCGCATGGAGTCACCACATCCGGGAGGAAGGACATCTCGTGAGAGATGGCGCCCTGCCCTTCGCACACCGTACAGCGGCCACCGGACGCGGTGTTGAACGAGAACCGCGCCGGAGTGAAGCCTCGCAGCTTGGCCTCGGGGGTGGCGGCGAACGCCCGACGCAGCTCATCCCAGAGGCCCAGGAAGGTGGCCGGCACCGAGCGCGGCGTGCGCCCGATGGGGGACTGGTCCACGGCCAGCACGCGGCGGATGGCCTCCACGCCCGTGAGCGACTTGAAGGCCCCTGGGCGCGTCGTCACCAACCCGAGCTTCTCGCGCAGAGCCGGATACAGCACCTGCCGCACCAGGGTGCTCTTTCCCGAGCCCGAAACCCCCGACACCACAGAGAGCCGGCCCACGGGGATGCGCAGGTCCACGCCCTTCAGATTGTTGGCGCGAGCCCCCTTCAGCTCCACCCACTTCTCCGGCGCGCCTCGGGGCGAGCCAGCCAGCACCGCGGGCTCCCGGAGCGCACGGGCCGTGGGAGCGTCCTCGGTCTGCAGCACCTTCTCGGGCGGGCCTTCGGCGAGGATGCGCCCGCCGCCACGTCCACCGGTGGGCCCCAACTCCACGAGGTGGTCCGCCGCGCGGATGGTGTCCGTGTCGTGCTCCACCACCAGCACGGTGGAGCCGGTGTCCACGAGCGCGCGCAGGTTGGACAGCAGGCGGTGCGTGTCACGCGGGTGCAGACCGATGGTGGGCTCGTCCAGCACGTACATGGCACCGGTGAGGCCCGCACCGAGCTGCGCGGACAACCGCAGCCGCTGCATCTCTCCACCCGAGAGCGTGGACGCGTTCCGGTCCAGCGACAGATAGCCCAACCCCACCTTGTCGAGGAACTCCATGCGCCGCAACAGCTCCTGTCGGGACGGCTCGCCGAGCAGCGCCCGGTCCCCGCGGAACTTCCACCCTCGCACCTGCTCCAGCGCGGCGGTGACGGACTGCTGCACCACCTCGTGGTAGCGCAGCCCCTCCAGCTTCACGGCGCGCGGCACCGGCTCCAGGCGCGAGCCCTCGCAGGTAGGGCACGGCTCCGAGCGGCCCTCGGCCAGCGCCTCGGCACCTCCCTCCACGCCCGTGCCCTCGCAGTCCACGCACCGGCCCTGCTTCGTATTGAAGGAGAACCACCGAGGGTCCAGCTCCGGCACGGAGAAGCCGCAGACGGGGCAGGTGCGCTCGCTGGACAGCAGCGTCTCCTTGTTCCCGCTGGAGCGGACCTTCAGGGCGCCCTTGCCCCACGTGAGGGCCTTGTCGAACACCTCGCGCGGCAGCTTCGCCAGCTTGCCCTGGTACATGACCAGGTCGATGTCGTGCTCGCGCGACTTCACGAGCTGGGGCGGCTGATCCGTGGACACCACCTTCCCGTCGGCGATGGCGGTCTCGATGCCAGCGCGAGCGGCGGCGGTGAAGACGTCCAGGTAGGTACCCTTGCGCGCGCGCACGGCGGGGGCGAGCACGGTGCAATCCCCCTTCATGGCGGTGAGCTGCGCGTAGAGGGCCTCAGCCGTGGTGGCGGCAATGGGCTCGCCGTCACGCGGACAGTGGGGCTGGCCCAACTTGGCGAAGAGGAGGCGCAGGTAGTGGGCCACCTCGGTGACGGTGGCCACGGTGCTGGTGGCGCCCGCGCGCGAGGTGCGCTGCTCCAAAGCCACCGAGGGCGGGATGCTGCTGATGCGCTCCACGTCCGGGCGCGGCATGGTGGGGAGGAACTGGCGAGCGTACGGCGTCAGCGTCTCCAGGAAGCGCCGCTGTCCTTCCGCGAACACCACGTCGAAGACGAGCGAGCTCTTCCCCGAGCCACTCGGCCCCGTCACCACCGTCATCTTCCCCAGGGGAATCCGGCAGGACACCTCCTGCAGGTTGTGCTCGCGCGCGTGCTCCACCTCGATGGCCGGAGCCACCTCCGCCGCGCCCTTGCCGCGCTTGCCTGGCACCACCGGCTCAGCCAGTTCCCCGCGCAGCGCCGCCGCGGTGAGACCCTTGCCTCGCGCGAGCTGCTCCGGAGCGCCCTCGGCCACCAGGCGCCCACCGTTGCGACCACCACCCGGGCCCAGGTCAATGATCCAATCCGCGCCCCGCATCACCACGAGATCATGGTCCACCACGACGACGCTCGCGCCGCGGTCCACCAACTCGTGCAACGCGGCGAGCACCTGACGCACGTCCGCATCGTGCAGACCGGCGCTCGGCTCATCGATGAGGAAGAGCGAACCCTTCGCCTCACTGGCCAAGGCGCGTGCCAACTTGAGCCGCTGAGCCTCACCGCCGGACAGGGTAGACAGGGGCTGACCGAGGGGCAGGTATCCCAGCCCCAGCCTGGACACGGGCCCGAGCGCGCGCACCATTGGCTTGTCGTCGGCGAAGCGCTCCAACACCTCGTCCACGGTCAGCTCCAGCACGTCCGCCACGGAGAGACCGTGGTGCCGGATGGCCAGCACCTCCTCCTTGAAGCGGCGGCCCCGGCACACCGGGCACAGCAGGGACACGTCGGCGAGGAACTGCATCTCCACCGTCTCGTAGCCCTCACCCGAGCAGGCCTCACAGCGCCCCTTGTCCACGTTGAAGGAGAAGTGCGCCGAGGTCAGCCCCCGCACCTCGGCCTCGGGCTCGGAGGCGAAGCGCTCGCGCAGCCGATCCCACGCCTTGGTGTACGTGGCCGCGTTGCCTCGCGAGGTGCGCCCCAGCGGCGACTGGTCCACGAAGGTGACGCGCTCCACCGCCTCCAGCCCGTCCACGCCGTCCGCCTCGCCCGGCACCTCCACGTCCTTCTCACCCAGGGCGCGCCCCAGGTGGCGATACAGCACCTCGTCCATCAGGGTGCTCTTGCCCGAGCCGCTCGGCCCGGTGATGGCGCACAGCACGCCCAGCGGCACGCTCACGGAGACACCCTGGAGGTTGTGGGCCCGAGCGTTGCGCACCACCAATTCGCCCGTGCGCTTGCGCGGCTCACGCTTCACATCCCCGGTGCCCGCCAGCAACCGGCCGGTGGGCAGGTCCGCGCGCTTCGCCAGCGCCTGCGGCGTCCCGTCGAAGCACAGCTTCCCACCGTGCTTGCCCGCCCCAGGCCCCAGCTCCAGCACGCGGTGAGCGGAGCGGACGACGAGCGGATCATGCTCGATGACCAGGGCGATGTTGCCCCGCGTGGCCAGCTCGGCCATGGCGCCGGTGAGCGGACCCACGTCGGCGGGGTGCAGGCCCACGGTGGGCTCGTCCAGGACAAAGAGCGCCCCCGTCAGCGAGGTGCCCAGCGCCGCGGTAAGGGACACGCGCTGCGCCTCGCCGCCGGACAGCGTGCGCGCGGGCCGGTCCAACGTGAGGTAGCCCAAGCCCACCCGCTCCAGATAACCAAGGCGCCCGGCCAGCTCGCGGCGGACCAGCTCGCCCTGGCCGGTATGGGTGCGCAGGGCCTCCAGCCGCGCTCGAGCATCGGACAGCTCCAGCCCATGCCACGCAGCCAGGTCCAACCCCCCCACGCGCCAGGCCCGCGCGGACTCATTGAGGCGCGCCCCCTGGCAGCTCTCGCACAGCGAGTAAGCGCGGTAGCGCGAGAGCAGCACCCGCACGTGCATCTTGTACGTGCGGCTCTCCATCCAACGGAACCACGCACGCACGCCCGGATACACCCGGCCGCCGTCATAGTCGCCCTCCCCTTCCAGCACCCGCTCCTGCTGCGCCGGGGTGAGCTGTGCCCAGGGCACGTCCAGCGGAATGCCGTGCTCGCGCGCGTAGCGGAACAGCATCTTCCGCTCCCACTCGGACGTCTTACCCGACCACGGACGGATGGCCCCCTTCTCCAGGCTCAGCGCCGGGTTGGGCACCACCTTGGCCCAGTCGATGCCGATGGTGCGGCCGAAGCCCCTGCACGTGGGGCAGGCGCCAATGGGCGACTGGTAGCTGAAAAGACCGGGCCGGGCCTGCTCGAACTCACGCGAGCACTTGGGGCACACCAGCCCGCGGCGGATGCGCCGGGCGCCCGAGGGGGTGAAGGCCACCGCCTCGCCATGGCCCATCGACCACGCGGACTCCAGCGCCGCCGTCACGCGGCTGAGGTGCCCCTGGGACAGCTTCAACCGGTCCACCACCACGTGCGCCACGCCGGCCGAGTCCGTCGCCTCGGCGGGCCGCAGCGACTCCAGCTCACGCACCTCGCCCTGCACCACCAGCCGGTGATAGCCCTCCTTCAGCAGCCGAGCACGCACGTCGAGGAACTCAGCGGTGTCCGCGATCCGCAGAGGGAAGGCCAGCACGGCCAGCGCCTCGGGCTCGGCGGCGATCGTCGCCGTGGCGGCCACGCGCGCGTCGGTACGCACCGCTTCCACTCCACAGGTGGAGCACACAGGCATCGCTTCACGAGTGAAGAGCGCGGACAGGTACGCCTCTACATCGGCCAGGGTGGCCACGGTGGAGCGCGAGCTCTTCACCGGCGCGCGGCGATCCACGGCCACGCCCGCTGCCACAGGCTCCAGGGTGTCCATCGGGGGCCGCTCCAGTCGCTCGAGGAACTGGCGGGCATACGGGCTGAAGCTCTCGACGAAGCGGCGCTGTCCCTCGGCGTAGAGCGTATCCAGCGCGAGACTTGACTTGCCGGAGCCGGACACGCCGGTGAGGCACACCAGCTCGCCCTCGGCGAGATCCACCGAGAGAGACTGAAGGTTGTGAGTGCGGGCTCCAACGAGGTGCGTCTTGTGCATGGGAGGCGGTGATTTAACGGCTGAAGTCGGGCTCGCCAACGGAATCTGTGACGTGGGACCGGGCAGGCGGCCAGGCTTCACTGTCCTGCTATGTTGGCTCTTCCTCTCAACCCCGAGGCCTGCCCATGAGCAGTAGAGTGAACCTGCTCGCACCCGAAGTGCGGATGAATCCCTATCCACTCTATGCGGAGCTGCGGCGGAATGCTCCGGTGAGCCAGGTGGATCCAGGCGGGCTCTGGGCTGTCGCACGCTACGCGGACGTGCTCACGGTGATGAAAAACCCGCAGCTCTTCTCCTCGGAGGGCATCCGGCGGACCTATCGCCCAGAGTGGATTTCCGACTACCCCATGGCCGACTCCATGCTCGTGATGGATCCGCCGCACCACACCCGGCTGCGCGCGCTTGTCAGCCGCGCCTTCGGGACCTCGGTGCTGACCCGGCTGGAACCGCGCGTCCGCGAGCTCGCGCAGCAGGTCACCGCCGCGCTGCCCCAGGACCGCTCCGTGGACTTCGTGGATGAATTCTCCATCCGCGTGCCCATCGCCGTGCTTGGCGATCTGGTGGGCATTCCCCCCTCGCTCCACGCGCGGCTCAAGCGGTGGGCGGAGGTGATGACGCAGTTCACCAGCGTGCGCCCGGAGGACACCGAGTTGCAGGAGCGGCTGCGCGCCGCGGTGGCCGACGCCCGCGCGCACTTCGAGGAGGTGGTGGAGGAGCGCCGCCGCGCGCCCCGCGAGGATCTGGTGAGTGATCTGCTCCGGGCGCGCGTGGACGGCGAGGCACTGACGCCGACGGATCTGATGGGCTTCATGTTCCTGCTCCTCATCGGCGGCCTGGAGACGACCGTGCACCTGCTGAGCTCCTGCGCCCTGAAGTTCCAGGAGGATCCGGCGCTGATGGCGCGGCTGCGCGCGGAGCCGGCCCTCATCCCCCGCTTCATCGACGAGATGCTGCGCCACAGCGGCCCGGTGCATGGGGTGGTGCGGCTGGTCACCGACGAGGTGGAGCTCGGCGGCGTGCACGTCCCCCAAGGCGCGCGGCTGCTGCTGCTCATGGCCTCGGCCAACCGCGATGAGGCCCACTTCCCAGACCCGGACCGCTTCGACCTGGACCGCCCCGGTCCGCAGAACCTCCCCTTCGGCCATGGCGCCCACTTCTGCCTGGGTGCCCAGCTCGCGCGGATGGAGTCCCGGCTGGCCCTGGAGGCGCTGCTCGCCCGATTCTCCCGGCTCACGCTCGGAGAGGAACCGGCACGGTGGAACATCTCGCTGGTGATGAGGGGTCCCACGCTGCTACCGCTCGCGGCGCACACGGACTGACGGCTAGCATGAGCGCCTCTCCTTCTCCGAGAAGAGGCAGCCCGATGAGCAGCCGAGTGAACCTGCTGGCCCCCGAAGTGCGGGCCAATCCCTACCCCGTCTACGCCGAGCTGCGCCGCAATGCGCCCGTGAGTCAGGTGGACCCGGGAGGGCTGTGGGCCGTGACGCGCTACGCGGACGCGGCGGCCGTCCTGAAGAACCCGCAGCTCTACGCCTCCGAGGGCTTCCGTCAGGCCTATCGCCCGGCGTGGTTCTCCGACTACCCGCTGGCGGACTCCATGCTCGTGATGGATCCACCGCACCACACCCGGCTGCGGGCGCTCGTCAACCGCGCCTTCGGGGCCTCCGTGATGACCCGGCTGGAGCCGCGCATCCGCCAGCTCGCGGAACAGACCGTCGCCGAGCTTCCCACGGGCCGCTCCGTGGACTTCGCCGAGGCCTGGTCCGTGCGCATCCCCCTGGCCGTCATCGCCGAGCTGATCGGCCTGAGCCCGTCCGTCTACCCCCAGCTCAAGCGATGGGCGGACCTGTTCGGCACGTTCACCGGCATCGGGCCCAACGACACCGAGCGGCAGGAGCTCATGCGCAACACGGTGGCCGAGGCGCGGCAGCACTTCGAGCAGGTGCTGGAGGAGCGCCGCCGCGAGCCGCGGGAGGACCTGGTGAGCGACCTGCTGAAGGCCCGCGTGGAGGGTGAGGCGCTGTCGAGCGCGGAGCTGATGGGCTTCATGTTCCTGCTCGTCGTGGCGGGAATGGAGACGACGGTGCACCTGATGAACCACTCCGCCATCCGGCTGAGGGACGAGCCGGAGCTGATGGCGAAGCTGCGCGCGGACCGCTCGCTCATCCCTCGCTTCGTCGACGAGATGCTGCGCTACGAGCCGCCGGTGCATGGCGTCTTCCGGATGACCACCCAGGAGGTGGAGCTCGGCGGCGTGCGCCTGCCCAAGGGCGCGCGGCTGCTGGTGATGCTGTGCTCGGCCAACCGCGACGAGGCTCAGTTCCCCAACCCCGACCGCTTCGACCTGGAGCGCCCCGGTCCGCAGAACCTGCCCTTCGGGCAGGGCATCCACTACTGCCTGGGCGCACAGCTCGCGCGGCTCGAGGGACGGCTGGGCACGGAGGCGCTGGTCACCCGGTTCTCACGGCTGTCGCCTGGAGACGGGCCAGTGCGGTGGAACTCCTCACTCGTGGTGCGGGGTCCGCTCTCACTGCCGCTCGTAGCGCACCCGGCCTGAGCCCTCGGATACCCCACGGCCGCCCCACGCCCGCCGGGGCGGCCACGCCTCGGGCTGCGCTACGATGAAGCCCCCCCTTCATCACCCCCGAGGTCAGCCGATGAGCAGTACCGGTCGCGTGAACCTGTTGGCCCCCGAGGTCCGGGCGAATCCCTACCCCTTCTACGCCGAGCTGCGCCGCAACGCGCCCGTGAGCCAGGTGGATCCGTTCGGCATGTGGGCCGTCTCGCGCCACGACGACGTGGTGTTCGTGCTGAAGAATCCGCAGCTCTTCGCCTCCGAGGGCTTCCGCCAGGCCTACCGTCCGCCGTGGATCTCCAACTACCCGCTGGCGGACTCGGCGCTCGTGATGGATCCGCCGCGCCACACCCGGCTGCGGGCCCTCATCAACCGCGCCTTCGGGGCCTCCGTCATCACCCGCATCGAGCCCTTCGTCCGCCAGCTCGCGACTCGACTCGTCGCGGACATCCCCGCGGGCCGCTCGGTGGACTTCGTGGAGTCCTTCGCCACCCCCATGCCCATGGGCGTCATCGGCGAGCTGCTGGGGCTCTCCCCCGAGGTGCATCCGCGCCTCATGCACTGGGCGGAGCACCTGGCCCGCTTCACCAGCATCGGCCCCAACGACACGGAGAAGCAGGAGGCGATGCGCGCCACGGTGAACGAGGCCCGCGGGCATTTCGAGCAGGTGCTGGAGGAGCGTCGGCGCAACCCAGGTGACAACCTGGTGAGCGACCTGCTGCGCGCGCGCGCGGACGGCGAGGCGCTGACGGACACGGAGCTGCTGGGCTTCATGTTCCTGCTGCTCATCGGCGGCCTGGAGACGACGCTGCACCTGCTCAGCCACGCCGCTCACCGGCTCCACCTTCAACCAGAGCTGATGACGCTGCTGCGCGAGCAGCCCGCCCTCGTCCCCCGCTTCATCGAGGAGGTGCTGCGCCACGAGCCGCCCGTGCACGGAATGATTCGCTTGTCCGCCGAGGAGGTGGAGCTCGGCGGCGTGCGCGTCCCCAAGGGCGTGCGGGTGCTGATCCTCATGGGCTCGGCCAACCGCGACGAGGCCCACTTCCCGGAACCGGACCAGTTCAACCTGGACCGCCCCGGTCCGCAGAACCTGCCCTTCGGGCACGGCATCCACTTCTGCCTGGGCTCCCAGCTCGCGCGGATGGAGGCACGACTGGCCGTGGAAGCGCTGCTCGCCCGGTTCTCCCGACTCACCACGGGAGCTGGGCCGGTGCAGTGGAACTCCTCGCTGATCGTCCGGGGCCCCGCGAAGCTTCCGCTCGTGGCTCACCCAGCCTGAAGCCTCGGAGATCGCCCGGCTGCCCTGCCTTCATCGGGCCACCCCGGGCGTGTTGCCTGCCCGGTCCCGTCAGCGTGTCCATGCTGTAGGGAGGCAGGAGGCCCCATGTTGACCGTCGACACCGATATCTCAACCGCTCGGGCGGTCGCTGCCCGGGCAGCCCCAGCACTCGCCATTCTCGAGATGCCCGGCCGGCAGGGGGTCGGCTTCGTGGCTGCTCCCCAGGGCCGGCTCGTCACCAACTTGCACGTGGTGGCCGGTGCCGAGGAGATCCACGTCCTGCTCGCCGACGAGCAGTGCATCCAGGTGGAGCAGGTGATCGCCCTCGATGAGAAGAGGGACCTGGCCGTGCTGCAGCTGCCCATACACGGGGTGGAAGCGCTCCGGCTCGACGGCGGAACCCACCCGGGAGAGGGAGACGCACTCTTCATCCTCCTCCCGGCTGGCGGGGGCATGATGGGCCTGCTGGAGACGCGCGTCCATGCGGTGCAGGTGCTCGACGAGTCCCTCACCTTCCTGGAGTTGGAGGCGGCCCTGCCGGAGGACGCCTCGGGCAGCCCGGTGATGGATGCCTCGGGCGCTCTGGTGGGCGTGGCCACCTGCGCCTTCGCGGACGGGCGGCCAGTCACCATCGTCATCCCCTCGCGCTATGTGGAGCCGCTGCTGGAGCAGTCTGGAACGCAGCCCCTCTCCACGCTCGCCCTGGCCAGGCCGGTGGCCTCGCGCCAGCGGCAGATCCCCACCCACCCGCTCTCGCTGCTGGAGAGCAGCACCACAGATGGGGTCGAGGAGATCGCCCTCGCCATCATGCAGGCCATCCAACTCGGAGCCCCCGCCTACAACCGGGGAGACCCCGAGTCCTGCTACCGCCTCTACGAGCGCACGGCCGAGCGCCTCATCCAGGAGCGTCCGGATTGTCCCGGTGCCCAGGCCGCCCTGCGAGACGGACTCCAGCGCTGCGCCCGGCTCGACGGCGCGGATGCGTGCGCGTGGGCCCTGCGCGACACCTTCGATGGACTGCTCCACGTCATCGACCGCTGGCTCCAGGCCCAGGCCGCTTTCGCACGCATGTCCGCACCCAGGTCGTACCTTCAGTGAAGTCACTCGGGCGCTCCCCGCCGATGGCCTTTGGCACTCTGGAGAATCCGTTCAATCCATGACGTCCTATTCATCCCAGCACTGCCGATACTTCTTTGGGGGAGCACCCCCCATCGGGGCGACACCCGCTCCGTAGTAAGACGTCGGTTGAACGCCATCCACCTCGCTGAGGAGCACATGCGGGCCCTGCTCGTTCCATCCGGGAGCATTGATCTCTCCCCCGTGGAGCTCCTGCTCCGTCAGATCGGCCTGACGCCGACCCGGGCAGGGGACGACGAAGCGGCTATTGCGGCCTTCCGGATGGCGCCCTACCCGTTGGTGCTGCTGGGAATGGATGAAGCGGGAGACCGGATCGTCCTCTTGCGTGCGCTCCGGGCCAGCCCGCGCGGGATGCAGGCCTCGCTCGTGCTGGTGGCGCGCCCCGAGCAGATGGAGAAGCTGCAACCGCTGCTGGACGCCGGAGCGGATGACTTCCTGCTGCTGCCGCTGGACGAGGCCTCGGCCGCGGTGCGGTTGCGGCTCGCCGAGCGCCGATCCTCCGAGCGGCCGGCACCGGTGCCAGACGACTTCGAGCTGGACGGGCTGTGTGCGGTGCTGCTGCGGGAGAGCCCGGTGCCCACCTGCATCACCACGCGCGAGGGCCAGGCCTTCGTCGAGGTGAACGATGCGTGCACGCGGCTGTTCGGCTACGCGCGCGAGGAGATGCTCTGGCGTACGGCGAAGGATCTGAACCTATGGGAGACGCCCATCGAGCCGGATCGCCTGAGTGCCATCTTCCGGGAGCAGGGCGTGCTGCGCGGGGTGGAGTCGCGCGTGCGGACCAAGAGTGGGGAGCTGCGCCATGTGCTCGTCTACTCGGGGATCGCCGAGTACGCGGGCACGCCGCACGTGGTGACCATGTTCCCGGACCTCACCGAGCGCAAGCACATGCAGGCGCGGCTGCTGCTAGCGGACCGGATGGCCTCGGTGGGCACACTGGCCGCTGGCGTGGCGCATGAAATCAACAACCCGCTGGCCTACGTCACGGCCAACCTCGGCTACGCGCACGAGGAGATGGTCCGCCTGATGGAGCGCTCGTCCGCGACGCTGCCGGACGGCCTCGCCACCTCGAGCCCGCTGAAGTTGGTGTACGTAGCGCTCGGCGAGGCCCTGCACGGCGCGGACCGGGTGCGGACCATTGTCGGGGACCTCAAGACGTTCTCCCGCGAGACGCAGGAGCCGCTGCGGGCGGTGGACGTGAAGAAGGTGTTGGACAGCACGCTCAACCTGGCGTCCGGGGAGATCCGCCACCGGGCGAGGCTGGTGAAGGAGTACGGGGAGAACGTGCCTCCGGTGCGCGGCAACGACTCGCGCCTGGGCCAGGTGTTCCTCAACCTGCTGGTCAACGCCGCTCAGGCCATTCCCTCCGACGGGGACGCGGACCTCCATGAGATTCGTGTCGCCACGCGCGTGGTGGCACCGGGACGGGTGGCGGTGGAGGTCTCGGACACCGGAGCAGGCATCGCACCGGAGCTGCTGGGCCGCATCTTCGATCCCTTCTTCACCACCAAGCCGCCGGGCGTAGGCACGGGGCTGGGCCTGTCCATCTGCCACAACCTCATCCACACCATGGGTGGCGAGCTGCACGTGCACAGCGACCTGGGACGGGGAACCACCTTCCAGGTGTTGCTGCCAGCGGCCACCACGCCGCTGGAGGAGCCCGCCCCGGAGCAGCGGCCCGTGGCCAGCACCGGAGGGCCGAGAGGGCGTGTGCTGGTCATCGACGACGAGCCCATGCTGTGCTCGGCGGTGGAGCGGATTCTGAGACCGCACCATGACGTGGTGTACACCACGCTGGCGGCCGAGGTGTTGCCACGGCTGGAGGCGGGCGAGCACTTCGATCTCATCCTGTGCGACCTGATGATGCCGCGGATGAATGGGATGGACTTCCACGCGGCGCTGCAGCGGCTGAGGCCGGAGCTGACGGGGCGGGTCATCTTCCTCACGGGCGGCGCCTTCACAGCGCAGGCGAAGACGTTCCTCGAGAAGGTGCCCAACCGCCGGGTGGAGAAGCCCTTCAACGCGCGAGCCCTGCTGGCGGTGGCGCGCGAAGTGATCGGCGCCACCGGGTGAGACTGTGAGTCAGGGCAGTTCCGCGTGGCCGCTGAAGGCACGCAGCCAGGTCAGCTCATTCCGCGCACGGGAGGACTCCAGGTCTTCCAGGAGTGAAGGCAGGGGCCAACGCTCGATGCTGGCTGCGAGCGAGGCCCGGAGTCCCTCGCGCACCATGTCGTCCTGCCTCCTGGCCTGCTCCAGGTCACACATCTGGCCCATGTGTTCCGCGCCGAGTTCCATGAGCAGGGTGCCCACCGAGTGCTCCAGCAGACTGGTGGCCTCCGCCATCCGCTGACCGATGTACCAAAGCATGCGCCCGAGCCAGCGTTGCTCTTCCACCGGCAAATGGGACCAGGAGGCCTCGGCACGCCTGCGAAGCAGGAGTGCCATACCGGAGCCAACGGTCTGCTCGGCCACACCAAAAGCTCTCGTATCGGTATCGGAGAGACCTGATTCCCGGAGGTGAGCACGGGACTGGAAGAATGTCTGGGAGAAGGAGGTCTCCCGCCAGATGGGGAGCGTGGAGATGGCCTCGAGTGCTTTCAACTCCTGCGCATTGAAGGGTGCCTCGCTTCGAGAGCCCGACAGGAGCAGCGTCAAGTGGGGCAACATGGCGCGGGAGGAGCCTTTGGTGAGCCACCGCAGGCGTTGATTCAGTGCGGCCTGAGCCTCGGGGCGGAGCTGGTCTGGAAACAAAGAGGACCTGCGCGGGTCGAGCAGGGCCACGAGCCCAGCCGTGTCATCGAAGGTGGAGACGTGTTGCAGCAACCAGCGAGCCTGATCCTCCGAGAGGGAGGGGATGGCCATGGCGAGGGTGAGCCGGGCCTCGGAGGAAGCGCGCAGCCATGCCTGGAACATGAGTGGAGAGGCGTCCACTTTGGAATGGAGTGCGGGCGGAAGGAGAGGACTGTCCCGCAGGTCTGGCCGGCCCGCCCCGCTCCAAGCCATGAGGAACGCCTGAGCCCAACCAGGAGCGAGGAGCTTGCGGCGTTGCACCAGGAGATTTTCCAACAGCAGCGGCTCGGGGCGCTCTGGAACCGCGGCGCGGAGCTGGGAGATGGCCTCCTGGGCGTCGTCCACCCGATTCTCATCCAAGGCCTGGCAGGCGCGGAGCAGGAGCATTGAGGCGGTATCCGCCGGTTCCAGCCTCCGCTGCCCAACCGATTCGGAGAACAGGTTCTCCAGACCGTGTACGGCCACCGGTTCCCGCTCGCGAAGGAGCAGGAGCGCCACCAGGATGCTGGCCGCTCCGAGCGGCAGCAGGGCAAGAAACCTGGATCCGAATCGCCTCCGGTACGCTCGACGGGAGGAGGTCAGCGAGCCAGCTTGCTCCTGAGGGGCGGTCATGGCCCCATGCTACAACCTCCTCATGAGCGACCTCCAAGCTCCCCGGCGCTACACACTCCCCAGCCTGTTGTCAGCCAGTGCCTGCTTGGTGCTGGTGGCCTGCTCCACCAGGGATGACTGGCAGGACATCGAAGACTGCCCGGTGCCTTTGTCCAACCAGGAGATCAAACAGAGGTGCAATGCGGCCTTCAGCCGATGTCTCGAGACTCGTATCCAGGGCATCGAGAGCGAGACATGGGGACACAGCCTCTGCCCCATCTGCCGGGATATGTGCATGCAGCAGAAGGGGGTCTGGCCCCATAAGCTCCAGGACGGGCGGCCCTGCCAGTGAAAAGACCGTCAAAGGCATCCAACCGCCGCTCCCTGGAAGTAGCACGGGCTTTCGACCAGCTCATCGTGGCGACCCAGAATGACTCCTTCGAAGTCCTGGAAGCCAGATACAGGGCATTGGAGAGGCACCTGCTGCACTCGGTGGTCAAGACGGACTTTGAACGCAAGGAGTTACGGCGGCGCATTGCCGAGAGGATCTTCACCGAGGCATTCGGGCACGACTGTCCCTGGTCCGTCTTCGGGCGTACCCTGCGGCGCATCCAGCGACTGGGCTACTCGAACGTGGAGCGCCGCTATCATGTAGCCTGCCTCTACGCCACGTGGTGCGAGCAACACCCGGAGCATGACCCACGAAAGGCCCGCCGCCTGCTCGATGACACCGAGCGGCACCTGCTCCGGCTCCCCCGTTCCAGCCGATTGCGACAGGGTCTGATGGAGGCGCTGGCGCAGAAGCGAAGGGAGACTGGCCTGTAACGCCCGCTCAGACGCGCGAGTCGCCCTCGAGCGGCTCCTGCCCGGAGACCAGCAGAGCGGTGCGCTGGAGGCGCTCGGTGCTCAGCCGAGAGAGCGCCTCACGCACCCCAGGCTGGACGAGGATGTGCTTCTCGAAGGCCTCCCGGTCCAGCCTCAGCAGCGTGCAGGGCGAGTCCGTGCGCACAGTGGCAGTGGCGGGCAGGCCGAGCATCACCGAGAGCTCGCCGAACACGTCGCCCTCGCGCAACAGCGGGTACTGGCTCTCCTTCCCATCCGGGTGCCGATGGGTCACCCGGCACCGGCCCCGAAGGAGCAGGTACAGCGCCTCGCCCTGCTGACCCTGGGCGAGCAGCGTCTGACCGGCCGGCTGCGTCTGGAGCTGGAAGGCCTGGGCCACGGCCTCGCGCTGCTTCGGCGTGAGGGAGGAGAAGAGCTTGTTACCGCGCAGCACATTGGCCAGCAGCCGCTCCTGGTGGAAGGAGCGCAGCACTCGCCCCACGGAGGCGTCCCGCTGGATGAGCCGCGCCACCAGCGCCCGCGTCAGCTCCAGCACCACCGTGCGCTCGGCCGCCACCACGCTGGCCAGCTGCGGACTCTTGGACAGCAGGGCCATCTCCCCGAAGAAGTCGCCCTCGCCCAAGGAGTGAGCTCCGTCACAGGGTGTCGGGGGGCTCGCGCCACGCCACCCGGTAGAGCGTCAACGGCGCATCCTTGCCCTTCACCGGGGTGGGGGGCATCTGCGTCACGGGCCACTCCCGCTCGCGCCAGCGCTGGAAGGTAGTCTCGTTCATGCGGATCTCCCCGTCCCCAGCGGCGGAGCACACCCGGCTGGCCACGTTGGTGGCATCCCCGATGGTGGCGTACTGCACGTACTGCTCGGAGCCGATGTTCCCGGCCGCCACGCGCCCCGTGTTCAAGCCCACGTGGATACGCAGCTCGGGCCGGCCCTCGGCCCGCCAGCGCTTGTTGAGCTCGACCAGCGCCTTCTGCATCTCCACCGCGGCGCGCACGGCCCGGTCCGCATCGTCGGGGTGGGAGAAGGGCGCGCCCCACACCGCCATCAGCGCGTCCCCGATGTACTTCTCCAACGTCCCCTCGTGCCGGAAGACGATCTCCGCCATCACCGGGAAGTAGTCGTTGAGCAGATCCACCACCTGCCGGGGCTCGAGCTTGGAGGAGAGCGCGGTGAAGCCGCTGATGTCCGAGAAGAGGATCGTCACCTCTGTCTCGATGGTCTCCAGGGGGCCGCCCTTGGCCATCTGCAGCTTCTTGAGGGTGGCCGGGGGGAAGAAGCGCAGGTAGACGTTGCGCAGCACCGCCTCTTCCTTGAGCCGCTGCGACAGGAGTGAGTTGTCCAGCGCGATGGCCGCCTGGTTGGCGAAGGCGGTGAGGAACTCCAGGTCCTCCTCGCTGAAGCCATTGGGCCGCGACAGGTTGTCCACATACAGCACGCCCATCACCTCGTCCCGGGGCTTGAGCGGCGCACACATCGAGGCCTGGATGGACTGCAGCACCACCGAGGCGGCGTCATCCAGCCGGGGATCCAACCGGGCATCGGAGAAGAGCGCCGCCACGCTGTGGGAGCGCACGTAGTCGGCGATGCGCTGGCTGTAGAACGGGCCGGAAGGGGCCTCGCCAGACGCGGTCCGGGCCACTCGGGGGAGCAACTTCCCACTGGCGGCATCCACCAGCAGGATGGCTGCCCGGTCCACCTCCATGATCTGGAAGACGAGGTCCAGGATGCGCTCCAGCAGCGCATCGATGGAGCCCGGCGAGGACAGGAGCTGGCTCACCTTGAGCAGCACCTGCAGCTTGTCGTTGGCCCGGTTCTCCAGGCTCGCGTGCCGCACCTTCAGGGCCGAGCCTTCTCCAGGCTCCGAGTGCCGCTCCAACAGCTCATCCATGGAGCCGGGGGAGAATCGGGTCTGGAGCGACTGCACCTGCGTGGGGGACAAGTCCACCGGCAGCGGGCTGGAAGTGGACACCAGCTTGAAGCGCACCTCGCCACAGCGGAAGGCCTCGCCTCCGCGCAGCTCCTGGCGATCGATGCGGGCCTCGTTGACGAACGTCCCGTTCTTGCTGTTCAGGTCAACCAGGACGATCCGCTCGCCATCACGCTCGAGCCGCGCATGCCGACGCGACAGGCTCTTGTGGAGCACACAAATGGTGCTCTCCTCCGTGCGGCCGATGGTCACGGCCCCCTCAGGAAGCTCGAACACCTGCTCGTCCAGCAGGCCCGGATTCATGATGAGCTGCATAGACTTTGGACGTTAGCACCCGGGCGCGTGGCGGGGACTACTCCGCCTTCGAGGCCGCGAGCACGGCGGGTTGTGACGAGCCATGGGGCGCGGCCAGATCGAGCGAGACAGTCTGGTCCGCGCTGGACACCCGCTGCTCCCTGCGGGCCATGACCTCATGGACCGCCAGCTCCGAGGCCGCGCCGGGCAGGCTCCTCGTTCCGAGCGCCAGGCACTCGAAGCCCGACTCCAGCCGCGGGAGCAGGTGCGCCCCGATGAGGATCTGATCCCTCCCAGCCAGCACGGTCAGCCGGGCCGCGGTATTCACTGTCGCCCCAAGCACCGTGTAATCCAGCCGGCCCAATCCCTTGGCGCCGATGCTGCCGCAGATCAGCTCTCCCGAGTCCACCCCGATGCAGATGCCATGGGCATACGGGGAGGCGTCGCCAGAGCGGAAGGCCATGGTGCGCAGTTGCTTCCGAGCTGCCAGGCAGGCCTCCAGGGCCCGATTCAGGTGCCCATGGCCTCGGAACACGGCCATCACCGCATCCCCGACGAACTTGTCCACCACGCCGCCCCGCGAGAGCAGCTCCGGGACGATGACCTCGAAGTTGGCGTTCAACCGGCGGATGACCGCCTCGGGCTGCTCCTCGCGCAGAACGGGGGTGAAGCCCTCGAGGTCCAGGAAGACCACCGTGGCCTCCACCCGCTCCCCGCCCATCACGTCCGGGCCCTGCGTCAGGGGGAGGGTCCGCTCCAGGACGCCGCCGTGCACGAACATCCGCAGCAGCTGGTTCTCCTCGGCCGAGCGCACCATCTTGCGGAACTCCGCCACGTGCCGGAGCGCCTTGGCGAGGGTGGCGTCGAGGTCCTGGAAGTCGAGCGGCTTGACGAGGAAGTCAAAGGCCCCGCGGTTCATCGCCACGCGGATGTTGCTCATGTCGCTGTAGGCGGAGACCATGATGACCTTGACGAGCGGGTTCACCTCGCCCACTCGGGCCAGGAAGGTGAGCCCATCCATCCTCGGCATGTTGATGTCGGAGAGCACGACATCGGTGTCCGGGTGCTGGCGCAGCTTCTCCAGGGCGTCCTCGCCGTCGGTGGCGAAGATGAACTCGTAAACAGAATCGCGGATGTGCTTGCGGAAGCGCTGCTTCATCAGCAGCGCCACGTCCGGCTCGTCATCGATGACGAGAATCTTCGCGGCCCGGGAGGGGCGACTGGTCTCCACCAGCGAGGCGAAGGCCGCGGCCAGCTCCCGCGCGGACTGGAAGCGGCGCGACGGGTCCGGGTCCAGGGCACGCGAGAAGAAGGCATCCACCCCTTGGCCCAGCTCGGGCACCAGGGTGGACGGCGGCTCGGCGAATGAGATGGTGCCACTGCGGCCCAGCTCGCTGAGCGCATCCGCGGAGAAGGGGAACCGGCCAGTGAGGGCTCGGTAAACCACCACCCCCAGTGCCCAGAGGTCCGTGCGGTGATCCACCCAGGCCTCACCCCGCCTCTGCTCGGGGCTCATGTAGCGCGGGGTGCCCATCACCCTGCCGAGCTCCTCGGCGGAGGTCGCGCCGCCGGCCCCCAGCCGCGCCAGCCCAAAGTCGAGCACCTTCACCACCTCTTCACTGTCCACCCGGGCCAGGAAGAGGTTCGCCGGCTTGAGATCCCTGTGAATGACGCCGCAGGCATGGGCGGAGGTCAGGGCCCGCGCCACCTGATTGAGCAACGAGGCCAACACCACCGGCGCCAGCCGGCCCTGCCGCTCCAGGCGCGTCTCGAGATCCTCCCCCTCGAGCAGCTCCATCACGATGAACGGCGTGCCACCGTCGACACCGTAGTCATGGATTTGCACCACATGCGGGTTACGCAGCTGGGCAACCGCCTTGGCCTCCTGCTCGAACTGGTGGCGTGCGGAGGAAGAGGCGATGCGCTCGGGCGCCATCAGCTTGAGCGCGACCCGCCTCTGCAGTTGTGAGTCGAGCGCTACCCAGATGGCACCCATACCGCCACCCGCGACCTTGCGCTCCAACACATACCTGCTGCCGATCCGGCGTCCGGACATTCGTGACCCACCCCAAAGACTGACCGAGATTGCCAACCCCGATGGAGCAGCATCATCGCACAATTGTTGGAGGGGTGTAGAGCAACCCTGAGTGCTCCGCTGCGGCGCTGGGGCTGGAACGTTTGCGATGATGACTAAGCAAGTCTTGCGCCCCGGCACCTGGACCTGGCGAGCGACCAGGCGGGGGACCGCTCCACCCTGGTCCGGCTCCATGGCAGCGGGCAAGATGACTCCCGGGTAGGCAGGATCCACCAGGAAAACCGCACGCTATGTCCTATTCGGAACTCCTCTCCCAGGTTCCCCTCTTCTCGTCGCTTGGCTCCGACGACCTGGAGCGGCTCTCCGCAAGCCTGCAACTTCGGCGCTGCAACCGGGGGGAGATCATCTTCCACCAGGGCGACGTGGGGACGGACCTCTACATCATCAGCAAGGGCGAGGTGACCATCCGCCTCAGCTCGCCTGATGGGCGAGAGGTCTCCCTTGCGCTCCTGGTGCGGGGAGCTGCCTTTGGAGAGCTGGCGCTGTTGGACGAGGCGCCTCGCTCGACGGACGCGGTGGCGCGCGAGGAGACGGCGCTGCTGAGCTTGAGCCGCAGGGACTTCCAGAAATTCCTGGAAGAGAGACCCCAGGTGATACCGGCGCTGCTGGCCGAGCTGAGCCGACTGGTGCGGCGCGTCACCCAAGCGGTCCACGACGCCAACTTCCTGGATGCGCGCGCTCGGCTGGCGCGCGTCCTGCTGGACCTGGCCCAGGCGCAGGGCAAGCCCAGCACGGGGGGGGAGGCGGTGGCCATCACCTCCCGACTCACCCAGACCGAGCTGGCCAACCTGGCCGGACTTACCCGCGAGAGCACCAACCGGTGGCTGCGCTTCTACGCCCGCGAGGGACTGCTGTCCTACGAGGAGGGGCGCATCACCCTGCTGGAGCCCGACAACCTGCGGCTGAACCTGGAGTGACTCAGCGCACGAAGAAGTTGCGCAGCACGGAGATCATCGCGGCCACGTCCGCCGCGGCGGCCAGCTCGCGGATGGAGTGCATGGACATCATGGGGTTGCCCACGTCCACGGTGCGGATGCCCAGCTCGCCGGCGGAGATGGGGCCAATGGTGCTGCCGCACCCCAGGTCCGTGCGGGTGATGAAGTTCTGGGGCGTCACGCCCACCTCCCGGCAGCACAGGGCAAACCAGGCCCAGGTCTCGCCGTCGGTGGCGTAGGACTGGTTGACGTTGGACTTGATGACCGGGCCCCCCCCCAGCACCGGAGCATGCTTCGGCTCGTGCATGGACGCGTAGTTGGGGTGCAGCGCGTGCGCCATGTCCGCCGACACCATGAAGGAGTGGCGGATGGCCCGGTGCAGCGCATCCCGCCGCCCGTCCGAGTGCGCCAGGGTGATGCGCTCCAACAAGTCCTTCAGGAAGGGAGACGCGGCGCCCTGGGCACTGACGCTGCCGCACTCCTCGTGGTCGTACAGGACGACGCCGCAGGTGGCCTCGCGCGGCCCGCTCATGGCGAGCAGCGAGGACAAGCCGGCGTGGCTGCTGGCCAGGTTGTCCAGGCGCGGCGCATGGAGGAACTCGCCGAAGGCACCCGAGCGGGTGGAGGGCTGCAGGTCATAGAGGCACAGATCAAAGCCGAGGATGTCCCCTGGCTCCACCTGGGTGCCGCCACGGGCCAGCTCCGCGGTGAGCATCGCCTTGAGGTCCACCGCGCCCGAGCGCTCCAGGGCGAGCACCGGCACCAGGTGGTCCTGCGCGTTGAGCTTGAGACCGTCGGTGTTGACGGTGCGGTTGAGGTGGATGGCGAGGTTGGGGATGCGCAGCAGCGGGCGGCGGAAGTCCACCAGGTGGTGCGTGAGACGCCCGTCCTTCGCGGTCACCACCCGGCCGGCGAGCGACAGGTCGCGGTCCATCCAGGTGCTGAAGAGGACGCCGCCGTACACCTCCACGCCGAGCTGGTGGAAGCCGGAGCGCTGCACATGGGCGTTGGGCTTGAGGCGGAGGTTGGGCGAGTCCGTATGGGCGCCCACCAGACGGAAGCCGGCGCGGTCCACCGGCACGGTGCCGAGGTGAAAGGCGGCGATGCTGGTGTCTCCGCGGGTGACGTACACCTTGTCCCCGGGCTTCAGGTCCCAGGGCTCGCGCTCATCGAGGGCGCGGTACCCCTGGGCGGTCAGGCGGCGGATGCTCTCGCGCACCGCGTGGTAGGGCGTGGGCGAGGCATCGATGAAGGCCAGCAGATCATTGGCGGCGGCGTCGGTATCAGAGGGAGTCATCGCCCCCAGGCTAGCGCCGCCACCGGGCCTCGCCACAGGAAAGGCGAGGCCCTGCTGGGTAGCGGCTAGTTGGAGGTCGTCGCGTCGGGCACGGTGGCCTGCGAACCACCCGCGGGCTCTACCCCGCGATACACGGCCGGCAGAGAGGCCGAGACAGCCCCCACGTAGAAGAAGCCGTGGTAGCCATGGCGGTTCTTGCCCCCGAAGAGCTGCACGAAGTAGCGCTCGCCGTTGTCCTCGCCCTTGGTGCGCGTCACGCCGCAGGCCAGCTTCTCCTCCTGGTTCAGGGCGCAGATCCACGCCGTGCCGCTGTCATAGGCAATGTCCAGCGAGTACACGTTCGAGAGCTGGCTCGTCAGACGCAGGCCCATGGGGCGGTAGTCCGGATCTCCGGGCAAGCCCCTCACCTGGCGCGGGTGGAGGTTGGCGCTGAGCACCAGCAGCGCCCGCTTCGAGGACTGGCTGGCCACCTGCTGCACCGTCGCCGCCATGGCATCCTCGCGCACGTCACCCTGCAGAGCCGGATGGTCAAAGGCGAAGACCTTCACGTCCAGCCCCTGGCTGCGCAGCTTGCGCAGGGCCTCGATGAGGTAGACAACCCCCTCGCTGTTGCGGCCATCCGGGTACGGGCTGCGCCAGAAGGGGCTCTCCATCAGCTTCGCCCAGTCGTGCTCGGTGCCCTGGCTGGCCACGAAGGTCTCCAACCGCTCCTGGTTCACCGCCGGAATCTCCAGGCCCACCGTCACGGGAATGCCCTGGGTAGCCACCTGGCAGGTGCTCTGGGCCATGAAGTGCGGCACCTGCTGCGTGCCGTGCAGCTCACCCAACAGCATCACATTGCCAGCACGCGCCAGCTTGCCCAGCCCCAGGATGGGCACGCCGCACTCGATGTTGGAGGCCTCCGTCACGACCACGTCGGGGCTCGCGCTGGACTTCACCGCGTTCTCCATGAGCAGCGGAGAGAGGTTCCGGAACACCTTCCACTCCAGCACCATGTCGCGAGCGGACTGCTGGGACTCACCGAGGACGGCGTTGTCGCCAATGACATTCTGCTGCGCGAGCTGGGCGGACACCTGGCTGCCCAGGCCCGAGGGGTTGTCCGCGGTGCGCCCGTCCACGCCCCACATCAGCTCAGCGCCCGGGGCCTTCAGCGCCTTGTTCATGCTACGCGTCTCGCGGGTGATGACCAGCTTGCAGCGGTGGGCGCCATCGGGCTTCGCGACGACCAGGTAGCGGTGCCAGTAGGCGGAGATCCGCGAGCCCATGAACTCCTCGCGCCACTCCGTCTCCAGCTGGGCTCCGCCCGAGGCCTCACGGAAGACGAAGCCCCTGGACGAGAAGTACGTGCGGACCTGCGGCCACACCTCGTCGATCGGATACTCGTAGATGGCCTCCTCGTCGGGGGCAAAATCCACGAAGCGCCCAGCACACCCCGACAGCGCGGCGACGAGCAGTAGCAGACAACCGAAGGCCATCCGTCTCATTCAGTACTTCCTCCTGATTTCTCTCAGACAGGCACCCGCGGATTCAGCCCGTGGACACCGGATTTCACTTGGAATCGCTGGCGTGCGAGCTGCCCAGACGCACTGCCGGAGGCGAGGCCGACACCGCGCCCACGTAGAAGACGCCGTGGAAGCCGGCCTCGCTCGGCTGCTCGAAGAAGGAGACGAAGTACCGGTCCCCGTTGTCCTGGCCCTTCGTGGGCCGCTCGCCACACTCGAGCGTCTCTCCTACCGAACAGATCCACGCGGTGCCACTGTTGAAGGCCACGTCCAGTGACAGCAGGGAGGGCAGCTTGCGAGCGAGCATGTAGCCCATGGGACGGTAGCTCAGGTCCCACGGCAACCCAGGCTGGGTGCGCGGGTGGATGTTGCCAGTGGAGATCAGGAAGAAGCGCTCCGGGCCCGCCTCCACCTGGGCCTGGACGCTCCGGGCCATGGCCGCCTCACGTGCCTCGCCCTGCAGCTCCGGGTGATCAAAGACGAAAACCTCCACGTCCAGGCCCTGGGCGCGCAACCAGCGCAGCTGTTCCAGGAGCTGGGCCATCGCCTCGCTGCTGCGGCCGTCCGGGTAGGGGCTGCGCCAGAAGGGACTCTCCATCAGCAGCGCGTGGTCGTGCTCGGTGCCCGCGCTGGCGATGAAGCGCCGCACGCGCTCCTGGTTCTCCACCGGCATCTCCAGCCCCACTGTCACCGGGGTACCCCGCGAGGCCACCTGGCAGGTGCTCAGCGCCACGAAGCGGGGCACCTCGCGCGTGCCGTGCAGCTCGCCCAGCAGCATCACCTGCCCCTCCTTCGCCCTCGTGGACAGGCCAATCACGGGCATGCCGCACTCGATGACGACGTTGCCCGGCTCCTGCTTCGTCGCCGCCAGCGTGCGCCCCTCCAGACCCTGCTTGCGCGCATCCAACTCCGGGACGACGTGATCTCTCAGCACCCACTCCATCGCGAAGTCCCGCGCGCCCTGCAGCGACTCGCTCACCGCGCCCAGAGAGCCCATGGCCAGGACGACGCCCGTCACGGACTCCTGGGGCACAAAGCGCAGCTTCGGCTCGCCGGCCGGCATCTGCACGTCGTACTCCTCCACGCGGAGCTCCCCACCCGGCAGACCGTCATTGACAGAACCGGGGAAGCGACTCACTTCCCAGTTCGGCTGCTTCGCCGCGTAGACGGGAGCCCCATTGGGGCTGCGGCTGCTGCGGATGATCCACACCCGGCTGCGCGCCGGACCCTCCCACCTGCCAATAACGGTGTAGCGGTGCCAGTACCCCGCCACCGTCGAGCCGGCGAACTCCTCGCGCCACTCCGTCTGCAGCACGAAGTTGGCCGCGTCCTCCCGGTAGGGGAACCCGCGCTCCCGCATCCAGGCCAGCACGGAAGGCCAGACCTCTTCCAAAGGGTGCTCGTAGACAGCCTCCTCCTGAGGCTCCAACCGGAGGACGCCCTGCCGCGAGGCACACCCCATCAGCCCCCCTACCAGGAGAACCGAGATGAAGATGGCCGCTCGCATCCATACCTCCCACCGGGCATGACACGCCCGCAGACCTCTAACGAACTCGTCGCGCGGACATACTGCCTGGATTCGAGCGAATTTTCGTGGGTCGTATCCTACCCGCCCCCACCCTGCCCCAGTTCCTCGAGGAGCCTGCGGGCGTTGTAGACCTTGCGCAGCCCCTCCAGGATGCCCTGGCTGTGGACGGACACGGTGCGATTGACGGACTCGTCGAAGCCGTACTCGCCCCCCAGGGACTGGATGTTGCCGTCGAAGACGATGCCGACGATCTCCGCGTCCTTGTTGAAGATGGGCGAGCCCGAGTTGCCCCCGATGATGTCGTTGGAGCTGACGAAGTTGAACGGCGTCTGGAGGTCCAGACGAGGCTTCGCCTGTAGCCAGCTCGGGGGGAGGCGGAACGGGTCCTCGCCGGTGGCGCGCTCGTAGAGACCCGCGAGCCGGGTGAAGGGCTCTACCGTCTTGCCCTCGTCCGGGTAGCCCTTCACCTGTCCGAAGGACAGACGGAGCGTGAAGGTGGCATCCGGGTAGATGCTGGTGCCGTAGGCCTCGAAGCGGGCCCGGGCAATGAGCTCCCCGTTCTTGTCGATGACGGACTCCACCTCCTCCTCGTAGCGCTTGCGGATGGCACGCGCCTCACCGTCCAGGGTGCGGATGAGCTCCAGCATCGGGTCCTTCGAGGCGCGGAGGGCCTCCGGCCCGCCCTGGTAGAGCTGGCGGCGCACCTGCGGGCTGGCCAGCCGGGTCCCGGAGAGCAGCTTGCGCGCGAGAGCCTGGGGTGACTGCTTGCCGAGCACCTGCTTCACCACCGGCTCATCCGGCCCAAGTTGTTCGCGCAGCTTCGTCAGGTAGAAGGTGAGCAGCGCCTCCTCCAGCTTGGGGTAGACGGGGGCGGGGCTGAAGAGCTGCTGCTCCAGCTCGGGCTTGCGCGCCTCGGCGAACTCCTCCAACCGCAGCTCATTGGGCTTGGAGCGCTCGTCGGCCGAGCGGGCGAGCATGCGCGCGTAACCGAAGAGGTCCGAGCCCGTCCCGGCACCCTGCTCCAGCAGCCGCAGCCGGATGCGCATGGTGCGCAGCGTGTCGGTGGCCCTGGCGATGTTGTCCCAGGCCTGGCCATAGCGCTTCTGCCGCTCGGGGTCCGCCTTCACCCAGTCCCGCAGTTTCTGCTCCTCGTCGAGCTTCTTGGCGAAGAAGTCCCGATCCACGAGCGCCTCGCGCCGCCCCACCATCGCCTTGTAGGCGTTCTCGACGCCGAACTTGAGACTGTTGGAGATGCGGGTGAACTCGGGGCCGCGCTGCTGGAACTCGTCGAGCAGCCCGCGCAGCTGCGCCAGTTGGAAGAGGCGCTCGGGCAGAGCGTAGTCACGCTGGTAGCGGAGCTGCTCGCCCGTCAGCAGGCGCGAGGTGCCGCCTGGATGCCCGGCCACGAAGGTCAGCTCTCCCGGCTGCGCCCCCTTGGAGGACCAGCGGAGCCAGTTGTCCATCTTCGCCGGCTTGCCATCCTGGTACACCCGTACGAAGGACACGTCATAGTCGTAGCGGGGGAACTCGAAGTTGTCCGGATCCCCGCCGAAGAAGGCAATGGCCTCCTCGGGGGCAAACACCAGCCGCACGTCCTGGAAGCGCTGGTACTTGTAGAGGTTGTACATACCGCCCTGGTACAGCGTCACCACGTCACAGCGGACGTCCGGGGCGGTGGCACACTCCTTCTCCAGCCGGGCAATCTCCGCCCGCTGCGCGTCGCGGAAGGCCGCGCCCTCCTTGCCCTGGGTCGCCTTCGTCATCGCATCGGTGACGTCGGTGATCTCCGTGAGCTTGTTGACCTCCATGCCCGGACAGGCGCGCTCCTGCGGCGCGGTGGTCGCGTAGAAGCCCTTCACGATGAAGTCACGCTGTGGCGTGGAGAGCTGCTGCACGCAATCGCGGACACAGTGGTGATTGGTCATCACCAGCCCGGTGGGTGACACGAAGCTGGCCGAGCAGCCGCCGGCAATCCGGGCCGAGGAGAGTCGGACCTTCGTCAGCCACTCTTGGCTCGGGGCGAAGCCGTAGCGGGCCTTCACCAGGTCAGAGGGGAAGTTGTTGAAGGTCCACATTCCCTCGTCGGCGCGGGCGAGCCCGGCGGTGAGCAGGAAAAGGATGGGGAGCAGCCGTGTCATGTGCGGAGTCTCCTTTGAGCGCAGCTCGCGCCGGATTGGTTGCCCACCCGGGGAGTCGGGTCAAAGCCTCGTGCGCACGAACCGTCCACATCCGTCTGCCCGGACACGCTCTCGTCGAGAAGGTGACCTCCAGCGGACGAAGCCGGAGGTCATGACGCGCGTCACTCAGCCCGGCATGGGCCCCACGTAGCGGGAGGCGGGCCGGATGAGCCGTCCGGTAGCCCGCTGCTCGGCGACATGGCCCAACCAGCCCGCCACGCGGCCACACGCGAAGGCAGCCGAGAACAACGTCCGGTCCAGCCCCACCGCATCGAGCAACACCGCCGTGTAGAACTCCACGTTCGCGCGCAGCGGCCGGTCCGGATAACGCTGGCGGAGCAGGTCCTCGGCCGCGCGCTCCACCGCACGCGCCAGGGCGAGCCGAGCAGTCCTCAGCCCCCCCTGCTCGAGCCGCTCGATGGCGCGCTCCAGCACCGCCGCCCGAGGGTCACGCACACGGTAGATGCGGTGGCCCATGCCCATGATGCGGCGCCCAGCCCGAAGCTCCGCCTCGAGCCACGAGACGGCCTGCTCCGGGCGGCCGATGGAGTCGAGCATGTCCAGCACCGGCCCGGGCGCCCCGCCGTGCAGCGGCCCCTTCAACGCGCCGATGGCGCCCACCACCGCCGACACCGCATCGGAGCCCGTCGAGGCAATCACCCGCGCGGTGAAGGTGGAGGCATTCAGTCCGTGGTCGGAAACGGTGACCAGATAGGCCTCGAGCCCGGCGGCCCGCTCGGGTTGAGGCTCGCCGCTCACCATGCGCAGCAGATCCGCCGCGTGAGACAGTGCCGGATCCGGACGCACCGGCTTCAACCCACGCTGGAGCCTCGCCCAAGCGCCCGTGAACACAGCCAGGGCTCCGGTCAGCATGAGAAACGTGTCCCGCTCTCCATCCGGGTGGGCTGGGACGTGGGCTGCCGCCGCCCGGAGCGCGTCCATCGCATCCCCGGCCTCGAGCGCATCCCCCAGGCCCTCGAGCAATCCGAAGGCACGCACCCGCGCCTCACCCAGGGCCGCCTGGAGCGACACAGGCAGCGCCTCCTTCGCGTACGGCGCCCAGAGCCTCGCGCAGACCTCTTCAAAGGAGCTCGTCCCGGCAAGCGACTCCACGTCGTCGCCGGCAATCACCAACCGGCCCCGCTCACCGTCCACCTCGCTCAATCGGGTCTCCGCTACCACTACACCCTCGAGACCCGCCTGCACCGCCTGCATCGCGTCCATGTTCGTGTCCCTCCGGCGCATGCAGTAATGACCCGCTCCGGTACGCAAAACTCGATTCGACAATCGAGATGAAGCGCAGAACCCGATACCCGGACGCACAGTGGGCAGGCGTCTCCCGTGCCTCCACCAGGGCCCGGTGGCCCCGAGATGGGGAATCTCGGGAACACTCCGCCCGCTCGCGCGTTCCCGCCACGCCCGAGGAGGGGGAAATATGAGAATCGTCGCGCGGTGGAGCGTGCTCGTCCTGCTGCTCATGGCCGCCTCGCAGGCGGAAGCGGCAGACAAGGTCCTGCCCCAGGAGCTCGAGGAGAGCGTCACCCGAACCATCGAGGAGGAGCTCCGGGAGACCCGTGCCCCGGGTGCGGCGGTCGCCATCGTCCGCGACGGCGAGGTGGTCTACCTGCGTGCGTTCGGCGTGCGCAGCATCGAGGAGCGCACTCCCGTCACCCCGGACACGCTCTTCCGGCTGGGCTCCACCACGAAGAGCGTGCGCCGCGGCTATGGCTCTCACATCCGTTTCCTTCCGGAGCGCCGGGGCGCGGTCATCGCCCTGTCCAACGAGAATGGCGTCACCCTCCACCGCTCCGTGGATCGCATCACGAAGGCGGTGTTCGGCCTGCCGGACGAGCCGCCTCGAAACGAGCAGGCGGAGCCCCTCACCGCCGCCCAGGCAGAGCGCTACACCGGCACCTACGTGCACGCGGACCTCGCGAAGTTCACGGTGACGTGGGACGGAAAGCGGCTCGTCCTGAAGACAGACAAGGAGTACCCGCTCGAGCGCACGGGCCCGGACACCTTCCAGACTGAGGACCACCAGGGGCTCGCGTTCGTCGACAAGCCGGGCCAGACGCGAGCGAAGTACCTCCACATGGACCTGCTGAGCGCCATCCGAGCCGGCAAGTAGTCGCACGGGGGGCACATGGATTCGTCGGGCGGTCTCGACGATGATGGGCACCCCGTTCCCCACCGGAGCTCTCGTTGTCCGCCCTGCCCTCCTTGCCCGATGCGCCCTCCGCGCACGGGCCCACCTCCGCCCCGGCCGAGTCCCCACTCGCCCTCTCCTCCGAACCCGCCGGGACGCCTGAGCGGCTGAGCGGACCCCGGCGCGCCCTGGTGCTCTTCGTCGTCCAGGGACTCCCCCTGCTCGGCTTCTGCGCAGGCGTATGGCTCTTCCTGCGCGAGGGCCTCAGCGGGTTGGACCTCGGCCTGTTGGTGGGGATGTACCTGCTCACCATGATTGGCATTGAGGTGGGCTTCCACCGCTACTTCGCACACCGCACCTTCGAGACGACACGTCCCCTCCGCGCCCTCTTCCTCATCCTCGGCTCGATGGCGGGACAAGGCTCGGCGCTGCTGTGGAGCGCAGTGCACCGCGTACACCATGCGAACACCGACCAGCCGGGGGACCCGCACTCGCCCTTGCTCGGACGGCGGGGTGCGTGGGACGGGCTGTGCGGCTTCTTCTGGGCCCAGTTCCTCTGGTACCTCGACGTGCCCGCCATCGGGCGCTTCGGCCGTCTCGTGGAGCGCCACCGCGCCTCGCCGGCCGACCTCCTCGCCTCGACCGAGGATGACCAGGCCCACCGCTTCGCACGTACCCTCCCCGACTTGCTGCGGGACGAGCCGCTCGTTCGCCTCAACCAGCGCTATGGCACCTGGGTGCTGCTCGGCTTCGCGCTGCCCACCCTCGTGGGAGGCCTCGTCACCGGCTCGTGGGCCGGTGCCCTGCGCGGGCTCGTCTGGGGCGGCCTCGTCCGCTACTACGTCGTCCAACAGGTGACCTTCGCCATCAACTCGGTGGGCCACACGGTGGGGAGCCGCTCACTGAACAGCCGCGACGACAGCCGCAACAACGTGGTGATGGCCTTGCTGACGCTCGGCGCGGGCTGGCACAACAACCACCACGCCTTCCCCGGCTCGGCCCGCGTCGACTTCCGCTGGTGGCAGGTGGACCTGGGCGGCCTCCTCCTCCGCCTGCTGGCACGGCTTGGGCTCGCCTGGGATTTGCGTGTTCCCTCACCGGAAGCCCTTGCGGCCCGTTCGGACCGCTGAATAACAGAAGCCCCTCACCTGGGGCCGACTGGCCGTCTAAAACCCGTCTCCCTACCTTGCTCCTCGACTGGCAGAGGAGCAACGGATGGACTGGCACGCCTTGACCCTCTCCTGTGCCCTCCCGGTCCTTCTGGCATGCGGTGGACACGGGCCGGAGCCGCTCCCAACAGTGGAGATTCCGAGCGAGTCCCCCCCGCCGGAGCAGCCGCCGTCCGCGCTCACCTGGGTGACGGTGCCTCCCTCGGAGCCGCGCCTCCAATACACGGGGCGGGTGGACGTCTCCGCGGCCTCCGCCGTGTTCTCGTACTCGGGCGTGTCCCTCAAGGTCCGGTTCCGGGGCGATGCCCTCGAGCTGTTGCTGAACGAGCAGGGCCCGGACGACAGGACAACGACCAACTACTACCAGGTCACCCTCGACGAGCAGGCGCCGGTGAAGCTCGCGGTCCGCGCGAGCCAGACTGTGTATGAGATTGCCCGGAACCTCCCCCTGGGCGAGCACACCGTCGAGCTCATCAAGCTGACGGAGAGCGACGTCGGCCGGAGCGAGCTGCGAGGCTTGCGAATCCATGGAGAGTTGCTGGACCCACCTGCCCGGCCCAGTTCGCGAATCGAGTTCATCGGAGACTCCATCACCTGTGGCTATGGCAACGAGGTCTCCATTCCAGCGTCTGGCAATCCCGGGACAGGCTTCCACTCCGTCAACCAGAACATCACGAGGGCCTATGGCGCGCTCACCGCGCGCACCCTCGGCGCCGAGGCGGTGATGGTCTGCAATTCGGGCCGAGGCATCTACCGGAACAACACAGGCGAGACGGGAAACACGGTTCCACATATCTACAACCGCGTCTTGCCCAACCAAGACACGCCGCGCTGGGACTTCACGCGCGCCCCTCCGGACCACGTGGTGCTCAACCTGGGGACGAACGACTTCTATCCAGGAACGCCGAGCGCGCCCCTCTTCCAGGCCGCCTACGAGGACTTCGTCACCCGCCTCCGCAGTCAGTATCCCCAAGCGAGGATCATCTGTGCCGTGGGCCCCATGCTGAGCGATGAGTATCCCGCTGGGCAGTTCCACTGGAGCACCCTCCAGAGCTGGGTGTCTTCGCTGGTGAAGGGCTTCAACGACCGGGGAGATGCCCGCGTGCATTACCTCGCCTTCACTCCGCAGAGCGCTCCCTACGGGGAGGACTGGCACCCCTCGGCTGCGACTCACGAGGCCATGGCCACCCGGCTGACGGAGTTCATCCGCTCGCTGAAGTGAGCCGGTATCGAGGCAGGCGTTGCGGGGCCGGGCCGTCCCCCGTCAGTACGGGCCGGGACACGAGCGCCAGGAAAGCTTCCTCGTCTCACATCCCGCGGCACCTGACTCACCACCCTTGAGAAGAGCCGCTTCATACTGGAACTCCTCAGGGGTGGAGCATGAGTGCAAGCAATCGAAAACCCGCTCCAAAAAATAGCAAGACTCCGAAGAAGCACCCACCACCGAAGGAGCAGACCTGGCTCGACCGGCAGTTCGCCAAATTCGATGCCCGATTCGACAAGTCCACGAATTTCGTGCTCAAGCATCCGGGATTGTCCCGCGCTCTTAGCTTCATCCTGCTGTTTTTATACATCGCCGTCTGCATCCTCTACATCCTCAAGCTGGAACCAGGCCCTGGAGAAGGTCTGGCCGTCAGGCTGGTCAGTTACTGCCCCACGGTGATGGCCCTCGCACCGAGTCTGTTGGCGCTCGGCCATTTCATCACGAGACGCAGGCGCTCAACCCGGATCCACATCCAGACCGTCAAGGCCTACGTGAAGTTCCGGGCGGACATTGCCAGCCGGTTCTGCGCCTCGAAGAGACGGCCCGTGTCGCTCAGCTTCCTGGAGAAGCCGGACAGAAAAGAGCTCGATTACCTCCTCCGCCGCCGACCGGGCCAATACCTGCTGGGCGCGTGCGCCCTGGCCCTGCCCTTCCTCGTCCTGTCGATCTTCTCCGATGCCTTGCATGGAATCAGGGGGTCGGTAGCTGTCTTTCAGAATGAAAACGGCTTGCCCTTCCAGGAAGGAATCCGAGGGCTGGTGTTCACGGGTTATGGCATCTACATCTACACACTCATCGTGCTCCTGCACCGCATGCACGCGGAAGCGCTCTCCGCTGAATTCTTGCTGGGTGCGGCGCTGCGCGCCCTCACCATGATGCTCATCGGCTTCATGGTGGGCGAGACCGGCATCTTCATCACGCAGGCCAGTCCCACGGTACAGGTGCCGCCCCAGGTTGTCCTCGTGCCCAGCGCCCCCTCCATGCCGGATATCTACTTCACCCAGGCGAATCCGGAGGCACTGGCGCCTCTCGTCACGCAGACGTCCCCGGCCCCCATCGGGTCATCCGTGCTGGGGCTCTTCGTGTACTTCGCCATCGGCGCGTTCCCTTTCTGGGGGTATGAGGCACTTCGCAGCAAGGCTCGAAAGGTCCTCCAGCCCCACGCCACCTCGGAGAAGATTCCTCTCGAATATGTAGATGGCCTGGACGAGATGATCATCGAACGGCTCGAGGAGCTTGGCATCGGCAACGCCCAACACCTCGCCACGTCCGATCCCGTCATCCTGACGCTGCGAACCAACTATCCGTTCAGCCGGATCATCGACTGGATCAACCAGGCCATCCTGATCACACATCTGCAGGACAGGATCCGCATCGCCAGGGAGCTCGGAATCCGAGGCGCGACAGATCTGCGCTGTCTGTACGAAGCGGTCCAGAAAGGCCAGCCCGCCAAAAGCCTTCGCTTCTTTCACCGGCGGAACTGCCCTCATTGCAGGCAGTTCGTGCTGGGCAGCGAGGCGGAGAGGGCCCGCATCCTGCTGCAGCAATTGGCCGACAGCACCCGCTCCAGCATCGAGAGCATCTACCTCATTGGCTCGAGGTTGGCGGATGACTTCCATGTCACCCTGCTCTTCGAACTCTGGCAGGATCGATGCACCAGCGAGGAAACGGGCTCGAGCACGAAGTGGCCTCGCTTCCTCAACCTCTTCGGGCAGGAGCGAGGTGCCGGCCGCGAAACTCCCAAGAACCGGTGAGCCAGCGCCGGCCCGGCGCCGAGGCCCGCGTGTGCGCGGCGCCCGTGGCTGGCTCCGGCATCGTGTGGCGCGGCGACTTCGAGACGGGCGACCGCACCCAGTGGGACAGCACGCAGATGGTCAGCTCGGACCGGCTGCAGGTGGTGCCCCAGCGTGAAGACGTGGCAGCTCTGTTCCCGGGGATGCTCAACTACCTGAAGGTGGGCCTGTACCGCAGCGACACCGTCACCCAGACGGGCGTCGTCTACCACGATGGCTGGACCATGGCCCGCAGCCTCGCGGATGTGCTCTGAGCTGTCTCTCCTCTCTCCCACTGTCCCCTCTCCCTCTGGGAGAGGGTCAGGGTGAGGGTCTACACGCGGCGACTACCCTCACCCCCCGCCCTCTCCCAGAGGGAGAGGGAGTCTGTGCACGGTGGCGTTCCGCCTCCGTCGGTTGGACAATGCGCCCATGCGGAAGATGTTGGGACAGGTGAAGCAGGTCTGGCACCGGGCGCGCGAGCGCTGGTGGGTACGCCAGGTGATGGATCTCGCACTGGTGGGGCTCGTCTTCCTGGCGGTGATGGCCTGGCAGACACGCCACCTCCCGACGGGAGCCCCTGCACCGGACTTCACCCTGCGAACCCTCTCCGGCGAGCAGGTGCGCCTCTCCGAGCTCCAGGGCAAGCCGGTGGTGCTCTCCTTCTGGGCCCCCTGGTGCGGGGTGTGTAAAGCCGAGACCTCCACCCTCTCCGCGCTCCAGGGCACCGTAGGCGGCTCAGCGCACGTGCTGTCCGTGGCAGTGGCCTATGAGGACGAGGAAGACGTGCGCCGCTTCGCGCGCGAGCACTCCGTGGACTACCCCGTCCTGCTGGGAAGCGATGAGCTCATGCAGGCCTACCGCGTCAATCAGTTCCCCACCACCTTCTTCGTCTCCTCCGAGGGCCAGCTCGAGCGAGCGGCCGTCGGCTACACCACCCGCCTCGGGCTGCTCTGGCGGATGTGGCTGTAGCGGCGCCGGCTCCGCTCACGTCAGGCGGTCCACGACGTACCAGACCAGCGCGGTTCCCAGGCAGCAGGGGACGACGAGGCTGCCCGCGTCCGTGGAGGAGAGCACGATGGTCCCTTCCCCCGTGGGAAGCAGCAGGGTGATGGCGGCCACCAGCCACGTGAGGCCGAGGCCGAACGCGCGCCGCACGGGCCGCTCGCGCGGGGGCAGGCGCTGGAGAATCTGCTCCCGGAAGCCATCGTCGGAGGGCCCGGAGGGCAGTTGCCGCTGGAGCAGCGTGTCGAGCCAGACCTCGTCATCGCGGCTGTTCATGGGACCTCCTCGAGTTGCCGGCGCAGCTTCTCCTTCGCGCGCGCGACATGAGTCTTGAGCGTTCCCACGGGGCAGTCGAGGACGACCGCCGCCTCCTCATGGGTCAGCTCGTTGGCATAGGTGAGCACGAGCGCGGCCCGCTCGCGGGGCTTGAGCGAGGCGAGTGCCTTCTCCAGGTCGTGGCGCTCCAGGATCAGGTCCGGCAGCAGAGCCACCTCGGTGCTCCCAGCCTCCAGGGCGGGAGGCTCCAGGGGCGCATCGCGGCTGCCTCGGTCTCGGCTGAAGAAGACATTGCAGGCGATGCGGTAGAGCCAGGAGGAGAACTTCGCCCCACCCCGGTACCCGCGCAGCCCCCGGTAGGCGCGCAGGAAGGTCTCCTGCGCCAGATCATCCGCCTGCGCCACATCTCCCCCCGTCAGCCGGCGCAACAGCCCGCGCACCGCGGACTGATGCCGCGCCACCAGCTCGCCAAAGGCGCGCCGGTCGTCACGCACGAGCACCCGTGTGATGAGCTCGGCGTCCGTGGGGGCTTCAGGAGGAGAGGCCATGGGCGTGATGAGGCGTGACTACTGGAGCTCCGGCGAGAGCGCGGCCGACAGCGCACCCCGTCCCTGCTGCAGGCGCCAGACAATCATGTGTCCCACGCCGATACACAGGAGCGTCAACCCCGCCCCCCAGGCCCCCGCCGCGTCGGGCAGGGCAGCCAGGAAGATGGTCAGCCCCAGCCCCGAGGTGGCCAGGATGATGCCCCGCCGCAAATCGGACGGCTTCCTGCGCGGAGCCGGCGCGAGCAGCCCCTGGGGAATCTCCGCCCCCTTCTCCACCATCATGCGCACCGTCTCGTGGAGGTGGCGCGACTTGCGGTTGCTGGCCACCAGCCAGGCAATGAAGGCCGTCAGCGAGCAGCCGAAGAGGGACATGCTGATGAGGGCGGGAGAGGGGTCGAACTCGGCGCGGGTGAGCCGCGCCTCCTCGCGAGCCTGGACCAGCTGGAAGAGCTGGTCGCGGGTGAGCCGTCCCTCCGGGTCGATTCGCTGTGCCTCCGCTTCGAGCTGCTGGATGTCGGCCGCCAGCTTCCGCGCCTGGGCATCGAGCTCGCTCTTGCGGGCCTCCATTTGCTGGCGCTGGGCCTCCAGCCGCGGAGGAAGCTGGGGCTTCACGGTGGAGCCCTCGTGAGGGGCAGAAGGGGTAGCGGGCGCCTCGGGCATGGGGGCGGCCACGGCCCGCCCTCCCGCGAGGGTGGCCAGGAGGCACGCCGAGAGCAACAAAGTCTTCATGAAGGAGTCCTTCCGTCGGTTTTACGGCCGTTAGGACTCCCGGACCCCATTTCTTGGATTCACCCCCTGTTTTTATTTTCACGCCGCCCCCGTGTTGCCGAGAGGGCGCCCGTGCATCGCCCCCAGAGTGCTGGCATGGTGGGCCCCTACATGAGAACGCGCGACCGCCTGCTCCTGCTGATGCTGGGGACCGTCTGGCTCGGGCTTCCGGGCTGCACCCCTACCCCCACCCCCTCCGATGAGGGCCCTCGCTACGACGGAGGCCCCGTCTCGTGGCACCGGGACGTACAGCCCATCCTCCAGGAGCGCTGCCAGGGCTGCCACACCCAGAACGGCGTCGCCCCCTTCGCGCTGGAGACGTATGGCGAGGCGTCCGGGATGCACGCGGCGCTGGCCAACTCGATCCAGGCGCGCCGGATGCCCCCGTGGATGCCCGCGGAGGGCCCCCACCGCTTCCGGGACTCGCGGCGGCTGACGCAGGGCGAGTTGGACATCCTCTCGGCCTGGTCCGAGCAGGGTGCGCCCGAAGGGGACCCGAACGACGCGCCCGCCCCCCACGAGCCCGCGCCGCCCCTGGAATGGACGGATCTGACGATCGGCCCCGACGAGCCCTACCTCCCCAAGGACGAGGCCGCGGACGACTACCACTGCTTCCTGTTGGATCCCCACCTCGAGCAGAAGCAAGAGCTGATCGGCTTCGAGGTGATGCCAGGGGTGAAGCAGCAGGTGCACCACGTGCTCCTCTTCGCCGCGCCCCGCCAGAAGGCGCTCGACCGCGATGCGCGCGAGGCAGGCCCCGGCTGGACGTGCTTCGGAGACTCGGGCATCGCGGGAGCCTCGCTGCTCGGCGCCTGGGCTCCGGGCTCTCCGCCCACCCGCTACCCGGAAGGCACGGGCGTGCGCGTGGCCGCGGATGCGGTCTTCGTCATGCAGGTCCACTACAACATCTCCCAGCGGCAGCTCGGGGCGCATCAGGACGTGGCTCCCGGGCGCGTCGGCGCGATGCATGGCGAGGCCCAGCCGGACCTCACGCGCATGGCGTTGCAGTTCGCACGCAAGCCCGTCTCCAAGCTCGCCTCTCTCTACGCCCTGGTGGACGGTGAATTCGCCATTCCCCCGGGAGCCACCGGGTATTCGCACCACAGCGAGCAGTACGTACCCGCCGGCACCCTCTGGGGAGTGTTGCCGCACATGCACACCAAGGGCAGGCGCATCCAGGTGGAGCTGGGCGGGCAGCGCCTCATCGAGATTCCCGCGTGGGACTTCCACTGGCAGCAGATGTACTTCTACAAGCAGCCGGTGAGCGTGCCGCTCTTCAGCCAGATGAAGCTCACCTGCGCCTGGGACAACCCCACGCCCCGCACCGTGACGTGGGGCGAGGGCACCGACGACGAGATGTGTCTGGCCTACCTGTACATGACGGAGTGACGCGCTCCCGCGAGCACAGCGAGGAACACCGATGCCGCAGCAAGGAACATGGATGGGCAGGATGCGCTGGGGAGCGCTCGCGGGCGTACTGCTCTGCACCCACCTGACGGAAGCTCGGGCCGAGGCGCCGGACTCCGGCACCCCGGTGGCGAGCACCTCCCAGCGGCGAGGCATCCTCACGGTGCGGGGCGCCTGGCGGACGGGCGTACCGGACTACCTCGGTGGCTCGCTGACGGTGAACGCCATTCCGTGGGTGGACGTCGAGCTGGGTGTCACGCTCGTCAACCCCGTCCTCGGCTCCCTGTACCTCCGGGCGGGCCCGCGCTGGAGCCTGTACGAGGGCCGGAATGATGCGGGACGGGGCTTGTCGCTGCGGCTGTCAGCGCTCGCGGGCGCCCGCAACACCTCCACCTACTCGGTGAGCCAGGGAGACTGGGGCGCGCAGTGGGGGCTCAATGCCGTGGGGGCCCTTGAGGGCACGTACTGGCTGGCGCGCTATTTCGGCGTCAGCGCGCAGCTCGTCGCTGGAGGCACCGCTTACTTCCCGCTGCGGCGCCCCGTCCAGGTGCTGTCGGGGCCGGTGACGCCCGACGCGCGCTTCTCGCTGGGCCTGTCCTTCTGAGACGTCAGGGCGCGGCCTTCGACTGCTCGACGGCGGGGTAGTACCAGACCCGCTTCACGAGCCCCTCTCGGACCTCGTACACCCCGAGGGCAGCCTGCGAGCGGCGGCCCGACTTTCCCGTCCACGAGACCCGCTCACGGATGGCCACGTACGGGCCGGTGACAGTGGCGTGCTCGATGACAGACTCCACGTCCCGCACCGACGCGAAGTAGCCCGTCATGGACTGCTTCAGCGCCTCGCGCCCCACCGCGTCCACGCTCACCGTCTTTCCATCGACGCTGAGGTACTCGAAGTCCTCGTGGACGAGTGCGGCCATCTGCGCCGGCTCATGGCGGTTGAAGGCCTCCACGAGGGTCCGGACAACTCCGAGCCCGGCCTCCGCGGACTCGTCCCGAACCGCCACGCGAGGCGCACACGCCCCGAGCAGCAGCGCCACCCCACCGGCAACAAGCCCCCACTCCTTCCGCTTCCGACTCACCATGGCGATTCTCCCCTTCCCACCGGACCCGGGTTGGATTCAGCGTGGGATGATGAGCCGGAACGTAACTGAGCGTCAGCGGTTGGCCTCCCCGGCCACCGGGGACGGAGTTCCGAGGAAGCGGATGTGACGCAAAAAGCAGGTGACGGGCAGCGCTTGCTCAGCTCGCCCGGCGCCCCTGGAGGATCTCCAGGAACGAGCGAGTGCGCAGCTCGTCCAGGGTAAGCCCGGCGGCGCGGGCCTCGTCCTCGGTGAGGGCACCACAGGCGATGCCGCGCAGGAAGAAGTTGATCAACCCCTGTCCGGTGGCCGCGTCGTCGAAGACATCCCCCAACCGCGTGGCCTGGGCGGCCTTGTCCATGAAGGCCTTCAGCCGGCGCGAGGCCGCGTCCAGGCCCTCCAGGAAGAAGGCGTACACGGCGGCGTAGCGCACAGGCACCTGCGCCGGGTGAAGATCCCACCCCTGGTAGAAGCCATTCGTGAGCGCTTGGCGCACGTTGTCCGCATGGAGCCGCCATGCGCGGTGCACGGCGGCGCGATTCTCCTCCTGTTGCGCCGGAGTAAGTGAGCTCCCCTTGGGCGCCTTGTGCGGCCCCACGGGCATGGCGGTGGTCGCGCCGTCGGAGAGGTGGACTCCCGTGCCCGCCAGGGACACCTGCATCACGTGCCGGGCGAAGTCGCAGGAGGGGTGGAACAGGTGTTGGTGCGCCGCGGTGATGCCGCAGGCAGCGGTGTAGTCGTACGCGCCGAAGTGCGCCCCGGTGCAGCGGCCCTGGGCAGCGGCCACCAACCGAGGCAGGGCCAGCCGTCCCTCCGGGTCGAAGAGGGCTTGCGGCGTCTCCACCATCAACTCCACCTTCACCGCGCCCCGAGCCAGGCCCAGGCCCGCCTCCAGGCCGCCCAGCACGGAATCGAGCGCGACCACCTGCTCGCGCAGGGTGACCTTGGGCAGGGTGACCACGAAGTGGGGAGGCAGGCGCCCTCCCGTCTTCTCAATCAGCGAGGAGAGGAACAGGTCCAGGGTGCGCACCGCGCGGGCGAAGAGCTCATCGCTGAAGGACTTGATGCGGATGCCAATGAAGGGCGGCAGCGAGCCCTGCTCCAGGCCCCGGGCCAGCTCTTCCGCCGCCGCTACCGCGTGCCCGTCCTCCTCCGCGTCCGACCGGTGGCCATAGCCGTCCTCGAAGTCGATGCGGTAGTCCTCCACCGCCTCGCGCCGCAGCTTGGACACCACCCGCGCGTGGACCGTCTCCGCCAACGCCCCCTCCTCCGCCAGCCCCAGCACCCGGGCCAGGGTGCGCGCATCCGGCGCGTGCTCCTCCCATGAGCGCAACGCCACCTCCGCCAGCTTCGAGGCCGTCTCCGCCTTGAAGAGGTGGGCCCCCCCATACACGGAGTGGATGGGCTGCCTCCGGGCGGACTCCCCCGGGTAGAGGTGGTTGAAGGCCGTGTTGGCCTCCTTCAGGGCGGCACGGGTGGCCGAAAGGCTCTGGGCGGTCAGGGTCGTCTTCATGGAGCGCCCGGAGACTCGCACGACGCAACACTTTCCGTGAATCGCCGATAATGCCCCCATGGATCCGATCGGCCGCCGCCCCATTACCCTCCAGACGCCCCCCCAGCCCGCCCGGGCAGAAGCCCGTCCAGCCGCGAACACCGCCGCCCAGACGGTGAACACCGCCCAGGCCCTGGGCCATACGCAGAAGAGCGGCTTCGAGGCACCGGGCGTCAAGGCCGTCCAGGCCCCCGTGGGCACCTGGCGCGCCCCGGCGGACTCGGAGCTGGGCAAGGTCATCAACGGGATGCTCGACCGGCTCAAGCAGTGCGATATCAAGATCAAGGGGGATACCCCCGAGAGCCTCTTCCGCCGGGCCATCCTCGACAACAAGCACGTGACGAACGAGCAGCTCCTGGCCATGTCCAAGGTGACGCTGGAGCAGCTCGACTCGGGCCCGGAGACGCGCCAGAAGGTGCTGGAGAAGATTCCCAACGCCCGGGAGCTGCCTGTCCACAAGTTCACCGTGGCCATGCTGTCGGCGGCCACCGGCATCGACGCCCAGAAGCTGTCCGAGGCCTGCCCGGACCTGGGAATGACCGGGGCGCCCAACACCCCGCTGCTCTACGCGGCCAAGACCGAGCGCATGCAGCGCTCCACCGCCCTCCACGACTTCACGGACTACCTCCGGGGCGCCGGCATCAAGGGCCTCAACAAGGCCGTCTGGGGAGTGGAGAACCGTGTGCTGTCGGCCATCGTCAGCGCAGTGGGCGGAGGCCGGTACTAACGGGTAACGTGCCCGGCCCATGGACGAACCCAACGGCCGGCTCATCCAGACCCTGATCGAGGCGCGCAGGCACCACTGCTTCCCGCCTGACGTGCGCGCCGCGGCGCCCGAGCTCATCGAGAAGGTCCTGGCTCTGCTCTTCCCCCACTTCGCCGAGCGGATGGACTGTAGCTCGGTCGGCATCCGCTCCGAGGTGGCGGTGGTCGAGGCGGTGCTGACGCGTGCCCTGGACACGCTCGCCCCGCGCTACCCGGGCACGTCGCCGGACATGCCCCGGCGCTTCATGGAGCAGCTCCCGGAGATCTACGCCTGGCTGCGGCAGGACGCCGAGGCCATCAACGAGGCCGACCCCGCCGCCCGCAACGTGGACGAGGTCATCCTCACCTACCCGGGCTTCTACGCCATCGCCATCTACCGGATTGCCCACGCGCTGCACTCGCTGGGCTTCCCGCTCCTGCCCCGTCTGCTCACGGAGCTGGCCCACCAGCGCACCGGCGTGGACATCCACCCGGGGGCCAACATTGGGCGGCGCTTCGTCATCGACCACGGCACCGGCGTGGTGATTGGCGAGACGACCCTCATTGGCACCGGGGTGAAGATCTACCAGGGCGTGACGTTGGGCGCGCTCCAGGTCCAGAAGGGCCTGGCGGACAAGAAGCGCCACCCGACCATCGAGGACGACGTGGTGGTGTACGCCAACGCCACCATCCTCGGGGGCAATACGGTGGTGGGCCGCGGCAGCATCATCGCGGGCAACGCCTTCATCACTCACAGCATCCCCCCCGAGTCCATGGTCACCCGCCGCAGCGAGGTGCGACACCGGGAGGCCACTGTCGAGTTCGACGAGCTTGAATATCACATCTGATGTAGCGGATATTCATCTTCTGTAACGGACACTTCTCTACGAGGCCCATCCCATGAAGGTGAACAACATCCTGGAGACGATCGGCAACACGCCGCACGTCCGCGTCAACCGGCTCTTCCCCTCGCGCGTCGAGGTGTACATCAAGCTCGAGAGGGCCAACCCGGGCGGGAGCATCAAGGACCGCATCGGTCTGTCGATGATCGAGGATGCGGAGAAGAAGGGCCTGCTCAAGAAGGACAGCGTCATCATCGAGCCGACGTCGGGCAACACGGGAATTGGCCTGGCGATGGTGGCGGCGGTGAAGGGCTACAAGATCATCCTGGTGATGCCGGATTCGATGAGCATCGAGCGGCGGCGGCTGATGGCGGCGTACGGGGCCACCTTCGAGCTGACGCCGAGGGCGCAGGGCATGAAGGGTGCGATTGCCCGGGCGCAGGAGTTGGTGGGGCAGAACCCGAACGCGTGGATGCCGCAGCAGTTCGAGAACGAGGCGAACATCGAGGTGCACAAGCGCACCACGGCGCAGGAGATCCTCAAGGACTTCCCCGAGGGCCTGGACTACATCATCACGGGCGTGGGGACGGGCGGGCACATCACGGCATGCGCCGAGGTGCTGAAGGAGAAGTGGCCGAAGCTGCAGGTGTTCGCGGTGGAGCCGACGAAGTCGCCGGTGATCAGCGGAGGGCAGCCGGGGCCGCACCCCATCCAGGGAATCGGGGCGGGCTTCATCCCGAAGAACCTGCACAAGGACTCGCTGGACGGGGTCATCCAGGTAACGGAGGAGGAGGCGTTCGAGTTCGCGAGGCGGTCGGCGCGGGAGGAGGGCATCTTCGTGGGCATCTCCTCGGGAGCGGCGCTGGCGGCGGTGAACAAGAAGCTGCCGGAGGTCTCGGACAAGAGCCGAGTGCTGTGCTTCTGCTACGACACGGGCGAGCGCTACCTGTCGATCGACAACCTCTTCCCGGCGCAGTAACCCGCAATTCTCCAGTTCTCTCCACCCTCCCCCATTTCCCCTCTCCCCCCGGGAGAGGGTCGGGGTGAGGGTATCGAGGACCCCGGGTTGAGCCTCTGAGCAGTGCGCTCCGGGTGGCTGGCCTTTGATTCGGACATCCAATAGAGAGCGCCCCATGAGCAAATGGGGGATTGCAGCAGTCAGCGGATGGATCGTGGTGTTGGCACTCGGCTGTTCCCGTGAGCAGCAGCCCGGACCCGAGACGCCCACGCAGCAGCCGGAGCGGCTCGTTCGTGTGGAGGAGGAGCCTCGCGGGGCCCACTGCCCACTGGGCGGAACGGTCATCCTCACCGGCCTGGACGTGAATGAGGACGGCGTTCTGGCGGATGAAGAGGTCGTCGAGACGCGCTACGCCTGTCAGAAACCCGGGCAGCAGGCACGGGTCGTCCCCGAGCCGGAAGGAGAACACTGCGCCCATGGAGGCATGGCGTTGCTGTCGGGCCCGGACGCGGACGGCAATGGCGTGCTGGATCCGGCGGAGGTCACCCAAACCGAGTACCTGTGCCACGAGGCGGCTCCCAGCGCGCTGATGCGCATCGAGGCGGAGGCGCCGGGCAGCCACTGTCCGGCGGGAGGGCAGCGCGTCCTCAACGGACTGGACCTCAATCGAGACGGCGTCCTCGGCGACGAGGAGATCCTGACCACCCAGTACGTGTGTGAGACGCGAGAGCTCGTGCGGGTGGATGCAGTGAAGACCGGAACGCACTGCCCTGGGGACGGTGCGGCGGTGAACAGCGGGCCGGATACCAACGGCGACGGCATCCTTCAGGATTCGGAGGTGACGAAGACGGAGTATGTCTGCGACCGGGTCATCCTCGGCAATGTGACGGTCTACTCCCAACTGGAGTTGCTGGCGCTCGCGGACGTGGTGGCCATCACCGGCGACCTGGACATCTCGCACACGGACAATGTCGTCAACGTGGACCTTCCGGCGTTGAAGCATGTCGGCGGAGATCTCGAGCTGGACTACCTGCGCGAGTTGCGCAACGTCTCGCTTCCAGCCCTGGAGCGCGTCGGCGGTTCCATCAAGTTCTCCAGCCTCCCGAAGGTGGACCGGCTGGACCTGAGAGCCCTGCGCAATATCGGGATGGGCCTGCGAGTCGCCGAGAACCCCGAGCTGGTGGCAATGGATTTCACATCGCTCCAGTACTTGAATGGCTCCATGTGGGTGCTGAAGAACCCCAAGCTCACGGAACTCGGGCTCTCCAGCCTGCGTTGGGCGGATGAGCTCATTCTGTGGAATGTGGCCACGAAACGGCTCGAGCTGCCCCAGCTCTACGACGTCCGCGCGCTCTCCATCGCCGATGGCACCAGCACGGAGCTGCACCTGCCGGCGCTCGCCTATGTGCGAGCCACCATCGTCATCGCCGGGATGAAACAGTTGCAGCGGCTGGAGCTGCCCGTGCTGAACAGAGTGGTCGAGAAGTTCATCGTCCGCGACACCCAGGTGCTGACCTCCTTCTCGTTGCCCAACCTCCAGGAGCTTCCGGGAGAGTTCGACCTCTGGAGCAACGCGGGCCTGACCACGTTCGACGTGCCGAAGCTGCAGAGCATTGGCGGTTGGCTGTACATCTCCGACAATGACGCGCTCACGACCCTCTCCGGCCTAAAGAATGTGACGAGCGTGGGCGGCATGCTGATGCTCTACGGCAATGCCCGCCTCACCACACCGGAGGGACTGGCCGCGCTCCGGAGCGTGGGCTCCTACATCCAGGTCGAGCGCAGCGGCTTCACCGACTTCCACCTGCCTTCGCTAAACCGTGCGTGGATCCTCATCATCGGGAGGCTGGGCGGTGAGAACCAGCAGCTCAAGTCCATCCGACTGCCCGGCCTGGAGGTGGCCAGATCACTGACCCTCGTGGGCAACCCGGAGCTGGACACGCTGGACCTGCCGGCCGCCCGGTTCATCACCGACTCGCTCTTCATCAGCTTCACCCCGAAGCTCGCGAGCTGTCGGGTAGAGGCGCTGCTCGGGAGCCTTCTCGCCCCACCGCCCAAGGTGGAGCTGCATGACCTGGACACCCGCCCCATCTGCCAGTAGCCGCGGGGGCTGAGCGGCGGGGGAACGATGGCCCACTTTGTTGCGTGGGACCCGCCGCGGGGATAGGGAATCGGTCTTCATGTCTGTGACCGAGGAGCTACTCGAAGCCGTCCGGGAGGAAGCGCGCCCGGACACCTGGTCCGCTGGCATGGGCCTGGCCCGCGCTGGCGCCGTCTCGGTGCAATCCGTCGGTGAGGAAGAGGCCGTACTGCGGGTGCGAGCCACCGGCCGGCCTGCCCCCCTGACCACCGTGCTCTACCCGGATGAGGCCATCTGGGAGTGCGACTGCCGCGGCCGGGTGGACCCCTGCGAGCACGTGGTCGCGGCGGCCCTCATCCTCCACCAGGCGGTGACCCAGCGCGCCTCGACCCAGCGAGCACCCGCCCCGCGCGCACCTGCCCCGCGCGCACCCGTGCAGCCCACGCTGGCCCGGCCCGCTCCCGCCCAGGCTCCCACGCCTCAAGCCGGCCCGCGCCCGGGTGCTGCGCCGAAGCCGGAGCGCATGGTGTACCGCTTCAAGCGCGTGGACGGAGGGCTGCAGCTCGAACGCCTGCTGGTGCGCCCGGACAACACCGCGCGGCTGCTGGCGCGCAGCCTGGCCTCGGTGCTGACGAACCCCGTGGAGGCGGCTCGCATCCAGGTGGAGCCGTGCGACCGGCTCGCGGACAAGCTGCTGCAGAAGCCCACGCGAGGAGCCCTTCCACCCGAGCGGCTCGACGCGCTCCTGAAGGTGCTGGAGCCCGCGCGCACCGTCATCTTCGACGGCGCGCTGGTGTCCGTCTCGAGCGAGCCCCTCTTCCCACGCGTCACCGTGGAGGACCGCGGCGAGCAGACGGTGCTCAAGGTGGAGAAGGATCCACGCATCAATGAAGTGGTGAGCCCCGGGGTGGCAGTGTGTGGAGGCATGCTCTGCCGGCTCGGCGAGCAGTCCCTCACCGGCGCGTGGCTGCAGAACCTGCCGCAGGAGCGCACCTTCTCGCCCGAGCAGATGGGAGACCTCACCGGGAAGGTGCTGCCGGACTTCGCGCGGCGCATGCCGGTGGACGTGAAGAGCCAGCGGCTGCCGCGCATCGACCGCACGCTCCAGCCGCGCATCTCCCTGGATCTCAACCAGTTGGACTCCGGCCTCTCGGTGCTGCCCACGCTGGTGTATGGCTCGCCGCCCTCGGTGCGCATCGACAACGGGAAGATGGTGTACCTGCAAGGCGCGGTGCCCGTGCGAGACGAGGCCGCCGAGCAGAAGCTCATCCACCAGCTCCGCGACGAGCTGAACATGGTGCCCGGCCGGCGCGTGACGGTGCAGGGCAAGGATGCGGTGCAGCTCGCCGACAAGCTGCGGCGCTGGCGCGGCGGCCTCACCGGGGACGCGGCGCGCGTGGTGAGCCCCAACGTGCAGCTGCGCCCCACCCTCTCGGTGGAAGCAGGCGCCACTCCGGACGGCGTGCCGAGGGTGGACTTCTCGCTCGACTTCCAGGTGGAGGGGGAGGGACCGGGCGCGACGCGCTCGGTGGACGCGGCCGCGGTGATGCGCGCGTGGGAGGAAGGACTGGGACTGGTGCCGCTGGAGGGCGGCGGGTGGGCGCCTCTGCCCACTGCGTGGCTGAAGACGCACGGGCAGCGCGTGGCGGACCTGCTGGCCGCGCGCGGGAAGGACGGGCGGCTCGCCAACCACGCGCTCCCGCAGCTCACCGGACTGTGCGACGCACTGGAGCACCCTTCCCCGCCTGGGCTCGAGCGGCTGGCGCCCCTGGTGCAGGGCTTCGAGAAGCTGCCGGACGCACGGCTTCCGAAGGACCTCACCGCGACGCCACGCCCCTACCAGCTCCAGGGAATCAGCTGGCTCACCTTCCTGCGGCAGGCGGGCCTCGGAGGCGTACTCGCGGACGACATGGGCCTGGGCAAGACGCTGCAGACCATCTGCACGCTGGGCCCGGGGACGCTGGTGGTGGCCCCCACGAGTGTGCTCCCCAACTGGGAGGCGGAGGTGAAGCGCTTCCGTCCCTCGCTGAAGGTCTCCGTCTACCACGGCCCCGGCCGCACCCTGGACGAGACGGCCGACGTGACCCTCACCACCTACGCGCTGATGCGCCTGGACGCCGAGGTGCTCGGGGCCAGGACGTGGGACACGGTGGTGCTGGACGAGGCCCAGGCCATCAAGAACCCGGACAGCCAGGTGGCGCGCGCGGCGTACGGGCTGCAGGCCTCCTTCCGAGTGGCCCTGAGTGGCACCCCCATCGAGAACCGGCTCGAGGAGCTCTGGAGCCTGATGCACTTCACCAACCGGGGGCTGCTCGGCGGACGCAAGGAGTTCGAGGAGCGGTGGGCCCGGCCCGTGTCGGACAACCAGAAGGGAGCGGCCGAGCTGCTGCGCGCGCGCATCCGCCCCTTCGTGCTGCGCAGGCTCAAGCGGGACGTGGCGCCCGAGCTCCCGCCGCGCACCGAGTCCGTGCGGCACGTCACCCTCAACGAGCGCGAGCGCGCCGTCTACGACGCGGTATACGCCGCCACGCGCGAGGAAGTGGTGTCTCAGCTCGAGGAGGGCGGCAGCGTGCTCAAGGCGCTGGAGGCCCTGCTGCGGCTGCGTCAGGCGGCGTGCCACCCCGCGCTCGTACCGGGACAGCAGGCGAAGACCTCCTCCAAGGTGCAGGCGCTGCTCGAGGCGCTCGGCACCGCGGCGGAGGACGGGCACAAGGCGCTCGTCTTCTCTCAGTGGACGTCCATGTTGGATCTCATCGAGCCGGAGCTGCGCGAGGCGGGCATCGGCTTCATCCGGCTGGACGGCAGCACGTCCAACCGCGGCGCCGTGGCCGAGTCCTTCCAGGACCCGAAGGGCCCGCCCGTGATGTTGATTTCACTCAAGGCGGGCGCCACGGGGCTCAACCTCACGGCGGCGGACCACGTCTTCCTCGTGGACCCCTGGTGGAACCCCTCCGTGGAGGCCCAGGCCGCCGACCGCGCGCACCGCATCGGCCAGCAGCGGCCGGTCATGGTGTACCGGCTGGTGTCTCAGGGCACGGTGGAGGAGAAGATCCTCACCCTGCAGGAGAAGAAGCGCGCGCTCTTCGAGTCCGCGCTCGGTGGCGCCTCCGGGGCCGCTGCCATCACCCGGGCCGACCTCATGCAGCTGCTCGACTGACGCTGCTCCATCAGCTCGGCCAGGGCGGTGAGCTCAGTAGGGCCAGAAGCGCGTCACGAAGGGAGCCTCCACGGGCTGCTCGGACGTGGTGCGCACACCGGCCACCCGGAGAAAGCCCTCGGCATCGAGCAGGGCGACGCCTGGCTTCTCCTCACCCGGCAGGTCGGTGCGGTGCGTGCGGAGGGTGACGCCGCTCTCCGACACGTGCACGACGTCACCGCCAATTTCCCATCGGCCTGGATGGCGAGGCCCATGCCCTCCTCGTTCGTGCCCAGGTCCCTCGATACGACTCCATCTCCACCGAAGGTGTTATCGACGAGGCCCGTCGGACCGATGCGCACGAGCAGGATGTCCTTATCGTCGTGCTGCGCGGTGCCCACCCCCACGATAGGAGGCGAACTCCCCCAGGGTGAAGTCAGCCACGCGCTGAGGCAGCAGCGAAGGTGGAAGCGAAGAAGGAGCGGACGCCAGGGCCCTGCAGGGGGGCGCTGACCCGAACACCGGTATCGCGCCACCGTCCTCGCCAAAGCGTCAGGAACTCCTGCCTGAAGGGTTGGGATAACCTACTCCTCATGGCCACCGAGGACAGAGAGCTGCGAAACACCCTGGAGCGGCTCCAGACGGAACTGCGCGACGTGAAGGAAGAGCTGGCCCGCAACCGTGCAGAGGTCACCCGGTTGGAGCAGCTCTCCTCACAAGAGAAGCAGGAGCGCATGCGGGTGGAGACCGCTCTGGCCGATGCCAGCTCCCGCGCACGCGATGCGGATGCCGCCTTTCAGCGCGCGCTCCACCACCTCAATCGGACCCGTCAGGAGCGCAAGCTCGCACCGCTGGACTCCGCCTCGCTCGCGAGCGAACCCCTCGAGTCCCCGGACAAGGGCGGCTTCTGGTTGTACCGCCTGGATGCGAAGATCCGTTTCGGAAAGGGCGCCTTCCTCGGCACCCTGATCGGCCTCGGTCTCGCGCGCGCTCAGAGTCTTTCGTTCCTCTCGTCGACGGGACTCGTCGTGGGCCTGGCCCTGTTCATGGGCGTGGTCGTGTGGTGGCTCGACGACTTCTTCTGAGCATCGCGCCCGGTTCTCCGTGGCTCCGCCCCCCATGCTGCGTGCGGAGCTGGCGGGCCACCCGCAGGGCCACTACTCCTTCGTCAGGGTCTGGAACACCGCCGGCAGCTCCTTGTCACCCAGGCCCGCGTCGAGCGCTCGCTTGTAGTTGTCGAGCAACTCCTTCGGGAAGCGCGCGCTGATACGGGCGTCCTTGCTCAACCGCACGATGTGCTCGATTGCCGCGACATGGGTATTGAGACTGCACTGGTTGCCAGAGAAGTCGTTGTTTTCAACCATGCCCTGCGCGGCGTCGGCGGTGACGGAGATCAACCCGAGGAACGAGTTCTTCTGGGAGAAGAAGGTCTTCGGGTCCAGGCCTTCCGCCTTGCACATGGCCGCGGCGTGGAGGAAGGCCAGGGAGCTTCCGTAGTAGGCCTCGAGAATCGCGCAGTCGAGCGTCGCGGCGGAGCCGATCTTCTCGTCGACGTAGACGGAATTCCTGGCAATGGCCTGGAGGGTTTCGAGGTGCCGGTCGAAGACCGAACGCGACCCGGCGTAGAAGACCGTCGCGTAATCGGTGGCGACGAAACCCGGGTAGGCGAGGATGGCGGCGTCCAGGTAGTCCACGCCGTATGCCCTCGCCCACTCCAGTCCCGAGCGTGCGTCCGCGGGTGAGCCGCTGGTGAGTTGCACGAGCGTCGTTCCGGCCAGAGCCTGGGCGACGCCCTTCGCGGAGAACACCTCGAAGGAGGTGGCGTAGTTGGACAGGGAGACAACGACCAGCTCTCGCCCCGACACGGCTTCGACCAGGTTCTCCATCGCGACCGTGCCACCACCCACGGCCTTTGCCTTGTCTGGAGTCCTGTTCCAGACCGCGACGTCGTGACCCGCCGCCGAGAAGGCTCGCGCCAGGGCACTTCCCATGAGGCCACAACCCACCACCGCGATCTTCACAGACTTGCTAGGGACCATCTTCCTTATCCTCTCGTTTCAAGCCAGCCGGGGTGCGGCCCGGCGGATGAGGCACACTGGAGCCTGACACTCGGCGCCTCCTGGCATTCTGCCCCATGCGCGCCTCGGGCGTCCGAACAAGCCTTCCTGTCCTCTTGCTCGACAGGGGCTCAATATGACGGAGCCACCTGCCCAAGCGCCGTCCGCTGCAAGGCATTCTTCAAGAGAGAGGGCACATCCAGGACGAGCCCCACGCGCCCGTCGTCGAGGAGGGTGGAGCCAGAAACGCCCGGCAGGTGGCCGAAGATGCGGTCCAGAGGTTTGAGGACGCGCTCGCCCTCGCCATACAGCTCGTCCACCACCAGTCCGGCGAGGCCTCCGCCGTGGCCCAGCACGACCACACTCTCGCGCTCCGGGCGAGGGCCCTGCACCCCCAGCACCTCGCTCAGCCGCAAGTAGGGCAGCGGCTCGCCACGCAGATTCAGCACACCGCCGCCGGGCTGCCCGCGCCGCTCCGCCGGCAGCTCCAGGCACTCCTGCACCGCCTCCAACGGCAACACGTAGATCTCCTCGCCCACCCCCACCGTGAAGCCCTGGATGCTGGCCAGCGTCAGCGGGACCCGCAGCGTCACCGTGGTGCCTCGCCCTTCCTCACTCCGCAGCGTCACCTTGCCCCGCAGCGCCCCCAAACAGCGATGCACCACGTCCATGCCCATTCCGCGTCCGGAGACCTCTGTCACCGTCTCCGCGGTGGAGAGCCCCGGCAGGAAGACGAGCTCCGCCAGCTCCTCCGCCGTCATCCGCTCGGCATCCCGCCCCAGCGCTCGAGCCTTCTCCCGCAGCCGCTCGTACCGCAGGCCCCGGCCGTCGTCGGAGAGCTGCACCACCAGCATCCCCGGCTCGTGAAAGGCACGCAGCACCAGCGTCCCGGATGACTCCTTGCCCGCCTCGCGCCGCGCCTCTGGCGTCTCCAGCCCGTGGTCCACCGCGTTGCGCACCAGGTGCAGCAGCGGCTCGCGCAACCCCTCCACCAGCGAGGTGTCCACCTCCACGTCCTCTCCCTCCAACACCAGCCGCGCCCGCTTGTGCTGGGCTTCTGTCAGCTCCCGCACCGCACGCAGGTTCTGCCGGAAGAGGGGACCCACCGGCACCATCCGCACCCGCCGCACCTCCTCCTGCAGCTCCAGGTGCAGCCGCTCCGCCTCGAGGTGTACCGCCAGCGCTTCTCCTGCCGAGCCCTTCGCCAGCACCTGCGTCAGCCGCCCTCGGGCCGTGGTCAGCTCGCCGGTGAGGTTGGCAATGCGGTCCAGCTTCTCCACGTCCACCCGGAGCGTGCGCACACGCCGGACTTCCTCCGGCGCGCCTCCGGCTCCCACCGACACCGGCCCCATCAGTCCGGGCGATCTCAACTGCTCCAGCAACCGCTGGGCGCCAGGCGGCATCCCCTCCTCTCCGGAGACCGCGGCCACCGCCAGTCCGCGCAAGTGGTCCACCGCGCACAACAGCAGCGTCACCAGCTCCCCGGTCGCCAGCCTCCGCCGCTCCAGCAGCGACTCCAGCACGTCCTCCACGCAATGAACGAAGTCGGTGAGGGCCGGGAACCCCAGCGACATCGCCATTCCCTTCACCGTGTGCGCCCCGCGGAAGACGGTCTGCAGCACCTCTTCCCGCGGGTGGGCCTCGAAGGCCATCAGCCCCGCCTCCATCTCGGCGAGCAGCTCCTCGGTCTCGGTCCTGAAGGATTCGATGATGAGTTCTCGATCGATCTTCATCTGGCCCTCAGGAGCTCCTCGTCAGCGGCAACCCGACGGTCCGGCAACGGGCGCAGTGAAGGGCCATGCCCCCTTGCGTCTCCAGCAGCTCGAAGAGGACATGGTCCGTCGCCTCGAAGGACGGCTTGTGCGGCAATAGCTGGAAGATGGCAATGACCCCGAGCACCCGGCTGCCCAGTCTCAAGGGGATGCAGGCGCTCAGTGCCAGAGCATCGGCTGGCGAAGCCTCGGACACCCAGCTCCGCCCCTGCTGGACCACGAATGACAGAGGACCTTCCTCGAGGGGGATGCGCCGCAGGGGCTCGGAGTCCACGCCCATGCCCCCGAGCCATGACAACGCCGACGCATCCGGCTCGAGCTCGAAGACAGCGAACGCTTCCGAGCCGAGGAGATCCTTGATGATCTCCTGGAAGGTGGCCATCAGCTCCGAGTCCGTCCCCGGCTCACGCAGGCGGATGCTGGCGGTGTACAGCCGAGCAAGGTCGGACATCTGCATTTCCAGCCGTTGTCGCTCGGTGCTCAGGTGGCGCACCCGCGTGTGCAGCACCTCGTTCTCCTGCTGCAGCTCCTGCACGCGTCGGGTGAGGTGCTCCGGGTGCTCGGGCTTGACGGAAGCGCCTTTCTGCTCGTCTCGTTGCATCCGCGCTCTCCTTCACTCTACTCGCCGAGAAACCGCTCGAGCTTGTCCAGCAGATCATTGCTGTTGAACGGTTTGGTGATGTAGTCGGTGCAGCCACTCTCGAAGCCCCGCTGCACGTTGTGGGGCTCGCCGCGGGTGGTGACCATGATGATGGGGATGTGGCGCGTACTCTCGTGCTCGCGCAGCGTCTGGCAGGCGGAGAAGCCATCCACGCGCGGCATGAGGACATCCATGAAGATGATGTCCGGGTGCTCGGCCAGGGCGGTATCCACGGCAGCCTGTCCGTCTCGCGCGGTGATCAACTCGTAGCCACGGTCCGCCAGCAGCAGCTGGTGCATCAGCAGGACTGTCTGAGAATCGTCGACGAGGAGAATCTTCTTCTTGTGAGACATGAGTACTCCGACAGTTACCCGCGAGGCGCGGGCGGATCGACCTTGGGCCGCAACGCATCAACAGTGGACAGGACCGTGCTCTCCGCCGCCGCGGCCTGGAGCGCGTGCGCCGTGGACGGAGCCGGCCTCCGGGGGGCGCCCCCCGCTCCAGGACGGGGCTGCATGCGAGCGCCGCGCTCGTAGCCGCCCTCCACGCGGAAGTAGGACACGAGCTGGGTGAGCGCCTCCGCTTGGGCGGAGAGCTCCTCGGCGGTGGTGGCCAGCTCCTCGGCGGACGAGGCATTACGCTGCGTCACCTGGTCCACGTGCATCATGGCCTTGTTCATCTGAACCACCCCGTCGGCCTGCTCGGTGGAGACAGCCACTACCTCTTGCACCAGGTCCGCTGTCTTGCGGATGGCAGGTACCAGCTCCACCAGCAACTGCCCCGAGCGCATGGCCACCTTGACACTGTTCGTCGCCAGCCCGGAGATCTCTTTTGCCGCCGTCCGACTTCTCTCCGCCAACTTGCGCACCTCGGTGGCCACCACCGCAAAGCCCTTGCCGTGCTCCCCCGCCCTGGCCGCTTCAATCGCCGCATTGAGCGCCAGCAGGTTCGTCTGGTAGGCAATCTCCTCGATGATGGAGACCTTCTCCGCAATGGAGGTCATCGCCTCCACCGTCTCCTTCACCGCCCGGCCACTCTCCTCGGCGTCTTTGGCGCCCTTCACGGCCATCTGCGCCATCTGCCGGCTGTGGTCCCGATTCTGGGTAATGGTGGCCGTCATCTGCTCCAGGCCGGAAGTGGTCTCCTCCACACTGCTGGCCTGCTCACCGGTGCCCTGAGAGAGGCTCTGCGAGGACGCGGACACCTGCACGGAGGCCGCACTGAGCGTGACGGCGCCCATGCGGACTTCCGTCATCATTTGGGAGAGCTGCCTCACCATCTCCTTCAGGGCGAAGAGCAGGCTCGTTTTGTCGTTCCCCTTCGTCTCCACGTTCACGGTGAGGTCTCCCTCAGCCACCCTTTGCACCATCTCCGCCGCGTAGCCTGGCTCCCCGCCGAGCTGCTCCGCAATCACCACGGTCGTGAGCAGTCCAATCACGAAGGCGATGGCGACGGAGGCGAGGATGAAGCCCAAGACGAACCGCCTGACCCCCTCATACGCCACAGTCGACTGCTCCGAGAACCGCTCCATCGCCTCGAACGTGTGTGCCTCGAGCTCCTTGATGATCGCCTCGATCTGGTTCTCGATTGCCCGGACATCCATCACGCCCGCGTCGACGTTGAGATCCTTGCTCGTCGCGACCAGCCCCGGCAGGCGCCCGCTCACCGAGAGCTGCAGGACCTCCTGTTGCTCGTTCCGGAGTTGGCTCATGAGCTGCTCCACCTCCGCGGCCTTGAGCTGCTCGACCGAGTCCGAGCTGGAGAGCGTCTGCCGGTATGCCGCGAACGCCTTCTCGAACTGCTCCCGGCTCGTCTCGAGCTCCTGAGTCCGACTCGCGAGCCGCTCCGTGCCCACGTCCAGCACCACGTTGCGAAGGGTGCGGGACATGTGGAGCATGTGCACATCCGACTCGAGCAGCTTCACGAGGCCAAGCGCGTGGTGCTCGTGTATCTGCTTGAGGCGCTCATCCGTCTGCGCCATGCCATGCAGGCCCTGCACACCGACGACCACGGCAAGCACTGTGAGAAGCCCGAATCCAAGCGTGAGCTTTGTGACGACCTTCAAGTTTCGAAACCAATTCACTGCGATCTCCACCTCATATGGGCGCACAGGGGCTACGCGGCCGCGAGACCAACACTGTCGGTACCTATCCGAGGAGCCTTCCTTGAACCCTTATACATGCGGCACCAAGCATCACACGGGCCCCTCTCGACGAAAATGAACCAGGCGAGCGGGTTACTTGCACCCCCGCACACCGACCTCGCCTGGAGCCATGTGAGCACATTTCGGATGAAAGGTTGCTCGGGCGCCAGACAACAAGGGGAGCAGCGACCTGAGAGCCAGCCAGGCGAATAATGAGGCGACGCATGCTCCCGGCGTGTGGCCCTCTAGGAGTGGAGATGAGCCATGACCCACGGTGCGCTCTCCGCGGCGCGGTCACGGGCGAACGCGTGGTCGCCTCCCGCGAGCACCTGCAACCGAGCCCTGGGCAGCAGCCGCGCGAGCTGACGACCGACTCCCACGGGACTGATGGGATCGGCATCACCCCAGAGGAGCAACGTCGGGATGGCGATTCGATGAAGCTCCGCCGAGAGGTCCGTTCGCTCCGTGAGAATCCACTCCGCGGCGTTGGGATACTCCGCGCGATAGGAAGCGCGCCAATCCGCTGCGCCAAAGCTCGCCACATCGATGCCGCCGGAGGTGGCCGTCAGGACCAGATGGCTGATGCGGTCCGGATAAGCGAGCGCCAGCCGCACGGCGACCAAGCCCCCCATCGATTGCGCCACGACCACACTCGGCCGCTCCAGGCGGCTGGCGGCATGCGCGACCGCATCGTCGAGGCCATGGAGCGCCGGCTCATGCGGCTCGAGACCCAGACCCGGCCAGCTCAGATAGGTCTTACGCCAGCCCGCCGGCAGCAACGTCCCGAGCGGATGCCAGAAGGACGCGGCGCCGCCGGCACCGGGCAGGAACAGGAGGTGGTGTGCCATGGTTGCAACGACCATCGCACCGACGATGGGTGTTCGCACAGGGGCGTCTGGCGACGGCAACCCACTATCTTCGCGAAGGGCCGCCAGGTCGACTACGCTCCTGCCCCGTGACGCCCTACACCATGCTGCACCTCGCGCTCGCGGGAGCATTCTTCGTGCTCGCGCTGATGCATTTCGCAACCTGGGCCGCGGTGCGCTCTCAGAGGGTTCAGCTCTGGCTCGCGTCGAGCTTCCTCGGCTTCGCGGTGCTCAGCTTCTCGATAGGCCTCACCAGCCGCGAAGCCAGCGCGATGATCGCCGATACGCGCCCGTGGCTCATCCTCGGCGTCCTCCCGTCGATTCCCCTCCCCTACACCCTCCTCCGCGTCGCGTGGTCATTGTTGGATCAACCCCTCACGCTCTGGCGGCGCGTGATGTTGGGAGTGGCCCTCGCGCTCGGGGTGGTGCGAGTGGTCGACGTCTCCTGGTCCGTCCTCACGCTGCCCCCCACCGGGTTGACCGCGGAGGAGATTTCGCGTGCGACCACGGGGCTGAGCCTCCCGATCTTCTGGCTCCTCGCGACGAGTGTGGCCGGGACCTGGGCCGTCGAAGCGGCGCGACTCCTGAAGCGCCGTGGCGCGATGGCGGCCGCCGTGTTCGCCGCCGCGCTGTGTGCGCTCGCCCTCCTCGGCCGTGAGCTCGCCATCGACGTCGGCTGGAGCCCGGGGCCTCCGCTCTTCGCGCTCGTGGGACTCCCCTTCCTGCTGCTCGCCTCCACCGCGCTCGCGATCCTCACCGCCCGCTCGCTGCGCGGCGCGGACCTGGGAACCGGCATTCATCGTTACCGGCGGCTCCGCCGGCTCGGACGCGGCGGCATGGGTGAGGTGTGGCTCGCCGTGCGGACCGGCCGCGCGGGGTTCCACCGGCTCGTCGTCCTCAAGCGGATGCTGGAGACAGACGCCGAGGACCCAGCGGTCCAGCTCCAACGCTTCATCGGCGAGGCCCGCACCGCCGCGCGCCTCCATCACCCGAACATCGTGTCCGTCTACGATCTCGGGCAGGTCGACGGCGGGTGGTTCATCGTCATGGAGTACCTGAGTGGTGTGAGCGTGCTCGAGCTCGTCCGCCGCGTCGAGAAGGGAGGCACGCTGCCACTCGAGGTCATCGTGGAGCTCTGCCATCAAGCCCTGCGCGGACTCGCCTATGCACACGAGCGGGGCGTGATTCATCGCGACATCAGCCCGGACAACCTCATCGTGTCGTTCGATGGGGTGGTGAAGGTTGTCGATTTCGGGATCGCACATGGAGCCGGCGACCCCCAGGAGCGCCCCTCCGCGAGAGTCTCGAAGGTCTCAGCGCATTCCGAGCAGCGGCTCACGCAGGTTGGCAACGTCATTGGGAAGGCCGCTTACATGCCGCCCGAGCGCCTCGAGGGAGCTGAAGCCACCGCGTCCGGCGATCTCTTCGCGCTCGGCTGCGTCCTCTACGAGCTGCTGTTCGGCAAGCGTCCTGTGCCGCCCCCGAGTGGAATCCAGCTTCCGCTCAAGGAGCGGCCCGAGGCCCCCACCGCATATCAGCTCCTCAGGGACGTGCTCGCCGTCGCGCTTCACCCCCAGCTGAAGCACCGCTTCGTCGATGCGAGGGCCTTCCAGCGCGGGCTCGAGCCGGTTCGACATGCGCTTCCGGCCGTTGAGCTTTCGAGCTGGCTGCGTGAGAACTTCGCGGAGCGATGGACGCGTGAATGGGAGCTGTCCGAGCTGAGCGATCCCACGCCCGACGAAGTAGAAGCCCTGCTCACGCGCAAGTCGCCCGCGGCACCCGTTGGGGATTCGGAGGCAACGCAACTCATCGGTCCGAAAGTTGCGCAACCCATCGAAGAGCAGGAGACGCGGCTCATTCAGCGCCGCCGATGAAACCCGTGCCATCGAGATGTCAGCTGAGCCCGATTGACCACAAGGAGTGAGCCGTGGCCTCGAAAGCAGCCAGCACCAAACCCGCGAAGCGCAAGGCCTCCGAGCCGGAGAGCGTCGAGACCTTTCTCGAGTCGCTCGAGCACCCGTTCAAGCAGGAGATTGTCGCCCTCAGGCAGATCATTCTCGGTGCCGATTCGAGTATCGCTGAAGGCATCAAGTGGAATGCGCCGAGCTTCCGGACCTCGGAGTACTTCGCGACCTTTCAGCTTCGAGCGAAGGACGGTGTGCAGGTCATCCTGCACTTCGGTGCGAAGAAGCGGGACACTCCGGCTTCTGGTGTCGCAATCGCTGACCCGGACTCGTTGCTCGAGTGGCTTGCCAAGGACCGGGCGTCAGCCAGGTTCCGTGACTTGAAAGACGTGGAGGCCAGGCGCGCCGCCTTCGCGAAGGTCATCCGCAGCTGGATTCAGCACGTCTAAAGCGCCCAAAACGAAACCGCCGCCCGCGAAACCACGCGGACGGCGGAGGAAAGACGGCTCGTGCCGTTCTTACATCGGGCCAGCGCAGTTCGACGTGTGCACGCCAGCGGGGCACCAGTAGTTGCGGATGTTCAGCCCGTCCTTCGTGCCCGTGCGCGAGCTGCAGGTGTTGCCCACCCAGTTGGCCTCCTGCAGGGTGATCCGGTTCGGGTTCGGCGCGGTGTCCACGCCCGAGACGTAGGCGACGTGGCCGTACACATGCGACGTCGGGATCATCGCCACGCAACCCCTGTGAGCGTGGTTGCTGTTGATGATCGCCACCTTGTCGCTCCAGTAGGTCAGGCCATACGGAAGCTTGGGCTGCCTGCACCGCGCGTGCAGCACGCAGTTGTCGCAATTGCCACACACCGCCGATTCCACGGCGCCGATGTCCTGATCATGAGCGTGGTCCGCGTGGCCCACCTGCTCCTCGTGGCTCATCTGCTGCTCGGGAGCCGCGTCCTCATACTGCGCCTCGACACCGCCACAGCCGGTCGCGGCGAGGGAGAGGGAGAGAAAGGACAGCGCCACGAGCTTCATCTGGGAACGAAACATGGGGGGATTGCCTCCGTCAGGTGCCGTCTACCAATCCAGGAATACCGGACCACCCCGTCAGAACCAATATCCCCACAAAACCGGTTGCGACATCTGACGCCCGGAAAATCCCGCCGAAAATCGATTTCTGGGATGCGGGCAAACTCGAGCCCTCCTCCAGGTATGGACGTGCGTCGCCCTCTGACAACCTGGGGCTCGCTGAGCACCTGCACCCGGACGACACGGGACCGGCTCGAGGCCGCGGCCCTTCCGTTCGAGCATCCTGCCGGTGTAACCATCGCCACTGCCAGTGCGTCCGCCGAGGGCGTCATGCTCCTGTCGCAGGGCGTGGTGCGGATCTTCCACGCCCTCTCGCCGGACTGTCAGTTCACCGTGAAGCTGGTTCCGACGCCGAACGTGCTCGGTGTGGTCGAGGTGACTCAGTCATCCCCGTGGGTGGCTTCCGCGGAGGCCCTCACGCCCCTGGAGGGGTGCCTCATCCCGGCGCCCGTGTTTCGCGAAGCCCTCGCGATGGACCACAGCTTCACCACCGCGGTGCTGGCGGACCTGGCGGCCTGCTTCGAGCGCACCATCCGGGTCACCCGCACCATGGGGTTCGATGGGTGCGAGCAGCGGCTGATCCGCGTGTTGCTGGAGTACGCGGAGCACTTTGGCCGCCCGACAGAGGATGGGCTCGTCATCCGCTACCCGCTCTCCCGGCAGCGACTGGCCCTGGAGATAGGAGCAGCACGGCGAAGCGTGGACCGGGCCCTGGCGGCGCTGGCCGCCAGGAAGCTGCTCTCCCTCTCACCCAAGGGCTGGCAGGTGATTCACGCGCCCGACGAGCTCCGCGCCCTGTTGCTCTCCCCTGATTGAGCGGGTGCCCGAACGGAAGCTTCGGGCCTTACTTCCCCGAGAACGCGCGGACCATCTCCACGAGCCGGTCGAGCTCCCCAGGCTGGTTGTAGAAGTGGGGCGAGATGCGGATGCGCCCGCGCCGGAGCGAGAAGCTGACATTGCGCTCGGAGAGGTATGAGGCGAGCGCCTTCACATCGCCGCGAGGGGGCAGGAAGGTGAGGATCCCCGCGCGGTGGGCAGGCGCAGGCCCGGTCTCGCACCCGATGGCGCGCAGCTCCTTGTCCACGTGGATGAGCAGCTCCCGGATGCGGGCCTCGACGTTCTCCAGGCCCACCTCCAGCAGCAACTCCAGCGCGGCGCCCAGGGCATAGGTGCCGGCGTAGTTGTGGCTCCCCTCCTCGAACTTCTTGGCATCCGGGCGCAGCTCGAAGTGGGCCTGGTTGAAGTTCCAGGCATCCGTGGTGGAGCGCCAGCCGACCAGCACGGGCCGCACGCGCGGCAGCACGTCCTTGTCCACGTAGAAGAAGCCCATGCCAGAGACGCCAATCATCCACTTGTGGCTGTCGGCGCTGAGGAAGTGGATGCGGCACTTCTTCACGTCCACCGGGTGGCAGCCGATGCTCTGAATACCGTCCACGCAGAAGAGGACGCCCGAGCGCTCGCAGAGCGCACCAATGGCCTCCAGGTCCGTGCGGTAACCGGTGGCGAACTGGACGGAGCTAAGGGCGACGAGCCGGGTGCGCGGGGTTATAGCGGCTGCCACGGCCTCGGGGGTGACACCGCCGTCGCGAGGCTCAATCTCCCGGACAGAGACACCCCGGTCGCGCAGGTGGAGCCACGGGTAGACGTTGGAGGGGTACTCGATGGACGAGGCCACGGCGACCTCGTCCCCAGGCCGCCAGTCGAGCCCCTCTGCAACGAGGCCGAGGCCATGGCCCGTGTTGCGCACGAAGGCGATCTCCTCGGGCGCCGCGCCCACCATCCGGGCCGCGAGCCGGCGGGCGTTCTCCGTACGCGCCTCCCAGCCGCGCTCGTAGCGGACGCCATGCTGGAGGAGGTCCTCCACCCACTCGTGCATGGCAGTGGCCACACGCCGGCTCGTAGGGGCGACGCCTGCATGGTTGAAGTACAGCTGCTCCTGCACGACGGGGAACTCGGAGCGGTACGCGTCGAGGTCGGGGGACGAGGTCATGGGCGGAGCATCATGCCAGGGCGGCGCGCCCGGTGAAGCGTGAGGCGTGCCGCCGGACTCACCGGCTCAGCGGCCCGAGCAGGCCAGCGCGAGCCCCTGCTGCTCGTTGAGACCGTAGATGTTCCGCGTCAGAGCAAACGAGCCAAAGCACCCGGACACGTGGAGAGACAGGACGGCGGCGAACAGCGCCGCGACCGGGCGAAACGAACGCAACTTCATGCATCCTCCTTGAACGCGAGACCGGAGGCTCCGGCCCGCTGGCGGGCCAACCTAAGCCCCTCGGAGGACGTGTCCGCAGTCGCGTACGGTGAACGCAAAGGTGCGTGATGGGTAGAGGCCCAGGCTCGCGCCTGTGACAGCCCCGCGGCCCGCCCGCCAGGTCGTCGGGGCTCCTCTCGTCCCAGAAGCCACCTCGCTGGATAAATCCAGCGCCTCCGCCGACCCGTATCGCGGGTGACACGACTCGACTCGAGCACTCATCCCGTGAGGACCGATCATGCTGAAACTGAAACCACTGGCCGCCATCGCGGGCCTGACGACGGCGACCCTGACCTTCCCGCTCGGGGCCCTCGCCGCCAGCCACCGCGAGGCCCCCATCACCGCCCTGGACCATAAGGCGGACATCACCGATTTCTTCGCGTTCGTCAGCTACGACAACCCGGACAAGGTCACGTTCATCCTGGACGTGGATCCCCTGTTGGAGCCAGCGAACGGGCCCAACTACTTCCCGTTCGATCCGGAGATCCTCTACAGCATCAAGATCGACAACAACCACGACGCCATCGAGGACGTCTGGTTCGATCTGCGCTTCACCACGGAGATCCGCTCGCCCAACCTCTTCACGGGCTACGTGGGAGCGGGCACGGGAATCGCGGCCCCGGGCAACTCGCCCCCGCCCGTCGCACCCGGCACCCCCGTCGTCCCGCCTGCCATCACCGCCCTGGACGGGCCCGGCTCGGAGGGGCTCAGCCTGCGCCAGAGCTACACGGTGACGCTGGCACGCCGCGGTCCAGGCAACTCCGTGAAGCACGTCCGCCTGGGCGAGAGAAAGCGCCTGTTCGCGCTGCCCACCAACGTCGGGCCGCGCACCATGCCCGACTACTCCTCCCTGGCCCAGCAGGCCCTCTTCCAGGTGGGCCATGACGTCCGCGTCTTCGCCGGCACCGTCGAGGACCCGTTCTGGATTGACCTCGGCGCGGCGTTCGACTCCCTGAACTTCCGCGCCACCGATTTCAAGGTGCCGGGTGTACTGTCGGATGCCCAGGACGCCGACGACACCCGCAACTTCGCCAGCGATGCCGTCTCCGGCTTCAATGTGAATGCCATTGCCATCGAGGTGCCCATCTCCCTGCTGACCCACGATGGCAAGAAGCACGCGGCCTCCGATCCCAAGGCCACGATTGGCGCGTGGGCTACCACCTCCCGCCCGCGCATCACCATCCGCCGGCAGCCCTCCGAGAAGAACGACGACGCCCCGAATCACCCTGTCTGGCGACAGGTGCAGCGCATGGGCAATCCCCTCATCAACGAGCTCCTCGTAGGCACAGGCTTCAAGGATCGCTTCAGCATCGACCAGCCCCGGAACGACTCGCAGTTCGCGTCCTTCTTCCTCGACCCGGTGCTCGCGCGGGTGTTCAACGCGGTGTATGGGTTTGACATCCCCGCCCCACCCCGGACCGATCTGCTACCGCTGGTGACCTACGCGCCGCCCATCGCCGCCGCAGGCACCCCCGCTGGCCCGGTGGCTGATCTGCTCCGCTTGAATACGGGCGTTCCTCCCACACCAGTAAGCCAGCAGAAGCGCCTGGGCCTGCTCGCTGGTGATGCTGCCGGCTTCCCCAATGGACGCCGCGTGAGCGACGACGTCACCGATATCGCCGCACGTGCGGTGGTGGGCGTGCTCAATCCCCAGTTCAACAAGGCGCCCAACAACCGCATCGGCGATGGCGTGAACACCAATGACGCCTTGTACCGGAAGACCTTCCCGTACGTCGGGCTCGCCTGGGACGGCCGCAATCGCCGCCACGTGGACCCCGGCGAAGTGGGAGGCGGTCCCGTCCAGTAAGCCCTCGCGCCGTGGGCGCCCCACCGAGCGCCCACGGCCTCTACCCAGGAGATTCCCATGAAAGCGATTTGGAGTATGGCCGGGGTCCTGCTGGTGGCCTCACTCGCCCTGGGCCAGGAGGAGGGACGGTCCACGCCCGCTCAGGTGCGGATTGCCCAGGCCCGTAGCGCCATCGAGCAGCACCCCAACTACCCTCAAGCCTACAATGACCTCGCGCTCGCCCTCGCGCGCCGCGCACGGGAGACGGGAGATCCCGCGCTCTATGCGCAGGCCGAGAAGGCCCTGGAGAAATCCTTCCGCCTCCAACCCGGCAACGTCGAGGGCCTGAAGGTCCAATGCTGGCTGCTGTTGGGCAAGCATGAGTTCGCCAAGGCCCGCGAGCTGGCACGCGAGCTCAACCAACGCGCGCCCGACGATGTGCTCGTGTATGGGTTCCTCGCGGACGCCAATGCCGAGCTCGGCAACTACGAGGAGGCGGAAGACGCCGCACAGTGGATGCTCGACCTCCGCCCGGGCAACATCCCCGGGCTGACGCGGGCGGCGTACCTCCGCGAAATCTTCGGCGACCCCGAGGGAGCGCTGGAGCTGATGCGCAACGCCTACGACCGGACCGACCCGGGCGAGCGCGAGGACCGTGCCTGGCTCCTGACCCAGATCGGGCACCTGCACCTCGTCCGCGGAGAGCACTCGGAGGCAGAGTCCGCACTGACCGAAGCCTTGCGCCTGTTTCCCCGCTACCACTACGCACTCGGGGTGCTCGGCACGCTGCGAATGGAGCAACAGCGCTGGGCAGATGCCGTCGAGCTGCTCGAGCAGCGCTACGCCATCGCCCCTCACCCGGAGAACCTCTATCCCCTGGCGAAAGCGCTGGAGCTCGCCGGCCGCTCCCGCGAAGCGCGAGACGCCTTCCGCACCTTCGAACGGCAGGCCTCGCGCGAGAGCAAGGGGGTCGACAATGCCAACCGCGAGTTGATCTTCTATTACATCGAGCACGCCGACAGGCCGGCCCAGGCGCTGCGTCTAGCGGAGCGTGAATCCGCTCGCCGTCAGGACATCCATACCCTGGACGCGTATGCCTGGGCACTCCATGCCAATGGCCGTGACCCCGAGGCGCAACAACAGCTCGAGCGCGTGCTGAAGGTCGGTACCCGCGACCCCCTCGTTCAGTCGCATGCCCAGGCAATCGCCGCCCGGATGGAGGCGTCCAGATGATGCGCGCTGCTGCACGGTGGGCCGCAGGCGTCCTCCTTCTGTCCCTCCACGCCGCCCATGCTGCCCCCCAAATCCAGACCGAGGAGCGCTACCTGACCCTGCTCGGCCATGTGGCTGAGATGCACCTGGATACGGCCTCGCGGGATACGGGGGTGTGCCCCCCCGAGCTCGTCGTCTCCCTGTCGAGAGTGGGAGATCCCCTGGTTCCCCGCCCCGAGTCCTATGCGCTGTCTCCCATTGGGCCGGCCGGCGCTCTCGGGATGACCCTCTCGCCCCTGCGCTTCCGCGTGGGCGAACACCAGCTCTCCGTGCTCGACCTGGACCTGGCCTACGAGACCACCGCGGGCGCCTCGGGCATGGCTCTGCAAATGGGCGTACTCAAGGCGGACTTCTCGTTCTGAACACAGGGGGCCACTCCGGAGTTCAACCCGGGTGGCCCCTATACCCTCACCCCGTCCCTCTCCCAGGGGGAGAGGGGTTGGGTGCCTACCGCGCGGGTGCCACCGCCGGCTTCTTCGCACTCTTCGTCCACTGGTCCAGCCAGTCCAGCACCGTCTCGTGCCAGTGGATGCTGTTGGCCGGCTTCACCACCCAGTGGTTCTCGTCCGGGAAGTAGAGCAGCTTGGACGGAATCCCCCGACGCTGCAGCACCGTGAAGGTGGACAGGCCCTGCGTGTCCACCACCCGGAAGTCCTGCCCGCCGTGAATCACCAGCATCGGCGTCTTCCACTTCGCCACGTGGTCAATCGGGTTGTGCTTCGTGTACCCCTCCGGGTTCTCCCACGGCGTCCCGCCGTGCTCCCACTCGGGGAACCACAGCTCCTCCGTGTTGAAGTACGCCAACCGCTCGTCCAGGTTGCCGTCGTGGTTCACCAGGCACCGGAAGCGCTCCGGCAGCTGCCCGGCAATCCAGTTGATCATGAACCCGCCGTAGCTCGCCCCCAGCGCGCACACCTTGTCGCCATCCAGGAAGCTGTACCGCTTCACCGCGGCCTCCAGGCCCTTCTGCAGGTCCTCCAGCGGCTTGCCACCCCAGTCCCCACGAATGGCGTCCGTGAAGCCCTGGCCGTAGCCCGTCGAGCCGTGGAAGTCGACCATCACCGCCGCGTAGCCCCGGCCCGCATACGTCTGCGGGTTCCATCGGTAGTGGAAGTGGTTGCCGAAGCTGCCCTGCGGCCCACCGTGGATGAGGAACGCCACCGGGTACTTCTTCTTCGGGTCGAAATCGACCGGCTTCACCACGTAGCCGCGCACCGTCTCGCCGTTCCAGCCCGGGAACTCGAACTGCTCGTAGTCACCGAAGCGCAGGCGCGACATCGCCTCCTCGTTCACCCGCGTGAGCTGGCGCAGCTCGCTCCCGTCCGCGCGCACCGTGTAGAGGTCCGCCGGCGCCTTCAGGTCATCCCGCAGGAAGGCGATGCGGCCGTCCGGCAGGGGCTGCGGCTCGGCGGCGTAGCCCGGGCCACTGAAGGCCGTCACCTGGCCGCTCGCCACGTCAATGGAGAAAGCCCGGTGGTGGCCGATGTCATCGGCGGTGACGAGCACGGACTTCCCATCCGGGCTCCAGGTGAGCGAGCCGGCCGAGCGGTCCCACTGCTCGGCAAGCACGCGCTCCTTGCCCTCCGGCCACGAGCGCAGCACCACGCGCAGCCGGTCCGCCTCGTAACCCGGGCGCGACATGGCCAGGTACGCCAGCGTCTTGCCATCCGGGCTGAACACGGGCTGCGTGTCCGTGGCGCGGTTCTTCTCGGTGAGCTTCTTCGGCGTGCCCGCCTTGTCCACCGGGGCGAGGAACAGATCCAGATCCGTGGACCAGGACTCGCTCTTCCCCACGTCGCGCGCGGTGAAGACGAGCCCCTTGTTATCCGGCGTGAAGGTGAACTCCTCCGGACCGCCAAAGGGCTTGCTGGGGCCATCCGCGTCCATGCCCACCATCACGTCCCGCGGGGCGGCGCTGCCATCCACCGGCAGGACGAAGAGGTGCGAGCGCTTCCCATTGCCCCACGTGTCCCAGTGGCGCACGAAGAGCTTGTCGTAGACCTGGCCGGTGCTCTTGCCTTGGGCCTTCTCCTTCTGGCGCTGGGTGCTGCACTCCAGCGTGGCGCAGTCGGGGTAGACCTCCAGGGCGACCGCGAGCGTCTTACCGTCCCCCGACAGGGCAAAGGCACCCACGTCCAGGGGCAGCTTCGTCACGGCCTGAGCCTCGCCACCATCGAGGGGCAGGCGGAACACCTGCCGCGAGCCGCCACGCGAGGAGAGGAAGTACAGGCCCTGGCCATCCGGGCTCCAGACGGGCTGGGCCTCGCTCTCAGGAGAGGAGGTGAGCTGGCGCAGGCCGCTGCCGTCGGCATTGACGAGCCACAGGTCGGTGCGGCCCTTGTTGGCCTCCAGGTCGGTGGAGCGCAGCACGAAGGCGATGCGCTTGCCATCCGGCGACACGCTCGGAGTGCTGATCCGGCGCATCGAGACCTGGTCCTGAATGGTGAAGGGCTGGGGTTTGGCGGGAGCGGCGGTAAGGGCGAGCGCCGCGACGAGGGAGAGGGTCAAAGGGTCCTCCGTGGGGTCAACCGCTCACGCCCTCGGACACGGCCGGGGCGCGAGGCGGTGGGACGGTGCCCGTTTCAACCGCGAGTGTCCACCGTTCATCCCAGCCAGCACCGGTGCCACCGCCTCCCCGGCCCCCGACCCATACCCTGCGTCAAAATCCCCTCCATTTTCCCTCTCCCGCTGGGAGAGGGTCAGGGTGAGGGTCTTCAGCCACGCAGGGGACTACCCTCACCCCCCGCCCTCTCCCAGAGGGAGAGGGGGCATGCGCAACTCAGCCGCGGGCCGAGCGGGTCCGGGCACGGTTCTTCGTCCCGGAAGCGGAGCGCCCGGACTTCGCCGTGGACTTCTGCTTGCGGCTCACCGGCGGCTTGCGGGCCGAGCCGGACGACTTCTTCTTCGACGCCTTCACCGGGGCCTTCTTCCGGGGCGCCTCCTCCTTCTTCTCCTCCAGCGGGGCGAGGATGGTGCCCCGGCAGGTGGCCGCGCCGCACCGGCACGTGTAGAGCGCCTCCTCCTCCGGGCCCATGTCCTCGGTGCGGTCGTAGGAGTAGTCGTAGGAGAGCTCCTCGCCCACGCCGATGTCGCGCAGGGCGTAGATGTAGATGCGGTCCCCCTCGAGGAAGGCCTGGCAGTTGGGGGCGCACGAGTGGTTGATGAAGCGCGCGTCGTTGCCCTCGTGCGCCGCGTCGATGACCGTGTCCTCGTCCACGTTGAAGAGGAAGGTGTGGTGGCGCGACATGGCCGTGTCGTCGTAGCGCTCGTCAGCCACGGCCTGGGAGATGCGCTCACCCACGTACTCGATGATTCGCGAGCCCTTGCGGATGAGCCGCGTGGCGAAGGCGCCCTGGCCCTGGATGGCCGAAGGTCTCAGCTCGAAGGGCTGGGTCGTGAGGGTGAGCTTCTTGCGGGAGGAAGGCTTCTTGGTGGTGGGAGCAGGCATCGGAAGAGGAAGTAGAGACGCGCCAGGAAAGGCGCGGTAGGGTGCCTCAGTCGGACCTCTGAGGAAAGAAAGGCGCTCGGCAATGCGGCTGTGGCTCATTCTCGGCGCGGCAAGCGCGTTCCTGTCCGTGACGGCGGGAGCGTTCGGCGCGCACGCGCTCCGGGCGAGGCTCGCCCCGGACCTCCTGACCATCTTCGAAACTGGCGCGCGCTACCACATGTATCACTCGCTGGGGTTGATCGCGATCGGCTTGCTGATGCACCTGCGTCCCAGCCCCCTGTTGAATGGTGCCGGGTGGGCCATGCTGGTGGGCATCCTCCTCTTCTCCGGCAGCCTGTACGCGCTGGCGCTCTCCGGCGTGCGCGTCCTGGGCGCCATCACCCCGCTGGGCGGGCTGGGGTTCCTCGCGGGTTGGCTGCTGTTCGCCCTCGCCGCCTGGCGCCAGACGGCCTGAGTCACCCCGGGGGACACCCCACCCCGGAAAGGGACTATCGTCCGGAGCGTGCACCCCAAGGACGAGAAGCTACAACCCAGATTGGGCGCGGCGCTGCGCATGGCCCGGATGCGCCTGGAGCTCACCCAGGAGCAGGTGGCCAAGGCAGTGGGGTTCGTCCCCACCGTCTACGGCCGCATCGAGCGCGGAGACATGGTGCCCAGCACGCCCAAGCTCAAGGCGCTCTGCCTCCTGCTGGGAGTCTCCGCCGATGTGCTCCTCGCGGTGCAGCCTCCGGAAGAGCCGCTCCCGCCGGAACCTCCGGCCCCCCCACCCGGTGACTCCCCGGAGCTGCGGCGCCTCGCCATGATTCTCCGCGAGCTGCCGCCCGACAGGTTCCGGCTGTTCCGCGTGGCGCTCCAGACGATCGCCCATCCCGACAAGGAGTGAGGTACCGCCCCGTCCGACATGGGGCGAGGGCGAAATGTCAGCCACCAGTCACTTCGCCTGTCTTCCCGTCCCAGGTGTCCTGAGGCCAACACATGTTGGCCCGGCTGTCTGTCTGGTCGTCAGTCAGCCGACAGGGCGTACATCGTTCGCCCTGGGTCGAAGGGGTGAGTGGGGTTAAAGGATCACGGTGTCTGATTCCCGGACGGCTCGCGCGCCCCCCGCTTCGCCCACCATGTCCCCGCCCCCTGCGCTCCCACGTGTAGACGTGCTGACCGTTGATGACACCCCGGCCAACCTCCGCGCCCTGGAGGTGCTCATGGCCGACATGGGTGCCAATATCGTCACCGCCTCTTCCGGTGATGAAGCGCTCCGCCTGCTGCTGGACAGAGACTTCGCGCTCATCCTCCTGGACGTACAGATGCCAGGGATGGATGGCTATGAGACCGCGAGCCTCATCCGCATGCGCGAGCGCACGCGCCACATCCCCATCATCTTCATCACCGCCTACAACCGCAGCGAGGTGAATGTCTCGCGCGGCTACGAGCTGGGCGCGGTGGACTACCTCTTCAAGCCCATTGTCCCGGAGATCTTCCGCACGAAGGTGACGGTCTTCCTGGACCTGCACCGCAAGACGGAAGAGGTGCGCCGGCAGGCGGAGCTGCTGCGGCAGGCAGAGAGCCGCGAGCACGAGCGCGAGCTGGCCGAGGCCCGCGCCCACTATGAGCGCTCCCTGCTGGAGCAGGAGATGGAGCGCGAGCGCAAGGTGTCCGAGGCCCGCGAGCAGCGCGCCCAGGAGCTGGTGCGGCTGGTCAATGAGAAGGAGCAGGCCCAGGCGGCGCTGCACGAGAGCAATGCACGGCTGCGGCTGCTGGCGGACGTCGCCAGCCGGCTGCTGAAGGGCCCCGACGGGCGTACCCTCCTCAACAGCGTCCACCATCAAATCGTCGAGCACCTGGGGCTCGAGGTCTGCCTGGGCTACCTCTTCCGGGAGGGCCATGGCGGGCTGGAGCTGGCGGCCCACGCGGGCATCTCCGATGGGATGCTCCAGCGACTGGAGCACCTGCAGAACGGCCAGGGGGTCGCGGGCCGGGTGGCCACCGAGAACAAGCGCTGGGTGCTCGACGCCGGTGCCGCCGCCAACGGGCCCGCCCCGGATGCCGCGCCAGAGCTGGGACTGGCCGCACTCGCCTGCTACCCGCTGCTCAGCCAGGGCCGCGTCCTGGGCACGCTGGCCTTCGGCACCCGCACCATGCGGGCCTTCTCCGCCGACGAGCTGTCCCTGATGCAGGGCGTGTGTGATCAGGTCGCCGTAGCCCTGGAGCGCGAGCGGCTCATCGGTGCGCTGCGCGAGGCAGATCGCCGCAAGGACGAGTTCCTGGCCATGCTGGCGCACGAGCTGCGCAACCCCCTGGCCCCCGTGCGCCATGCGCTCGAGGTCTTCCGGATGCGCATGTTGCAGGACGATATCCTCCAGCGCACCATCGCCAGCGCGGACCGCCAGGTGGCGCACATGACGCGCCTGGTGGATGACCTGCTGGACGTCAGCCGCATCACCCGCGGCAAGGTGGAGCTCAAGCCCATCCTCGTGGCCCTCTCGGACGTGGTGGAGGGGGCGGTGCAGGCCTGCGAGCCCATCATCACCCAGCGCCGCCACGAGCTGAGCGTCTCGATGCCCTCCGAGTCGGTGATGCTCAACGTGGACCCCACCCGCATGACGCAGGTGGTGGCCAACCTGCTGCACAACGCGGCCAAGTACACGCCCTCCGGAGGCCGCATCCAGCTCAAGGCCGAGCGTCAGGGCGACGAGCTGGCGCTGAGCGTGCGCGACAACGGCATTGGCCTGCCGCCGGAGATGCTCCACCGCGTCTTCGAGCTCTTCGTGCAGGTGGACCCCGGCAGCGACCGTGCCCAGGGCGGGCTCGGCCTGGGCCTCACCCTGGTGCGCAGCCTGGTGGAGATGCACGGCGGCAGCGTGTCTGCCCGCAGCGACGGCATCTCCCAGGGCAGCGAGTTCACCGTCCGCCTGCCTGTGTCCCCTGAAATTCCCGCGGCGCTCTCCCTGCCCGGCATCGCGAAGGCCGCCACCACCGCCAACAAGCTGCAGCCCCTCCACATCCTCCTCGTGGAGGACAACCCGGACATCCGCGAGACGCTGCGCGACCTGCTGGAGCTCCATGGCCACCGCGTGCAGGAGGCCAGCGATGGACGCTCGGCCGTGGACCTCGTGCTCTCCCAGAAACCCCAGGTGGCACTGGTGGATATCGGCATTCCGGAGCTGGACGGCTACAAGGTGGCGGAGCTGGTCCGCGCCTCCGCCAGCGGCTCCGAGACCCGGCTCGTGGCCCTCACCGGCTACGGCCACCCCGAGGACCGAAAACGCGCCCTCGAGGCGGGCTTCGACGCCCACCTCGTGAAGCCGGTGTCCTCGGATGACCTCTCTCAAGTCCTGAAGAAGCTCTGTACGGCGGCCTGAGGCCGCACTCCCCCCAGGTGACGGTGGGCGGCCCCCATGGGGGTCCGTTCTGCCGAGCAAGCAGCACAGGAGAAGCCCCACACCATGGCAACGCAGTCCGACAAGGCGCCCGCCGAAAGCAACGCGCTCGATCCCAAGCTCCTCCTCAAGACGCTCCAGTCGCTCCGCAAGGGAGACTTCAGCGTCCGCATGCCCGAGGACCGGACAGGGACCACGGGGAAGATCTACGACACGTTCAACGAGGTCATCACCCTCAACCAGGCGCTGGCGCACGAGCTGGAGCGCGTCAGCCAGGTGGTGGGCCGCGAGGGCCGCATCAATCAGCGCGCCACGCTCAACGGCGCCGTGGGCGGCTACCAGTCATGCGTGGAGGCGGTGAACTCGCTCATCGCCGACCTGGCGCAGCCCACCACCGAGGTGGCCCGCGTGATCGGCGCGGTGGCCAAGGGTGACCTCACCCAGACCATGGCGCTGGACTTCGAGGACCGTCCCCTCAAGGGCGAGTTCCTCCGCACCGCCCAGGTGGTCAACAGCACCGTGGCCCAGCTCGCCTCGTTCGCCAGCGAAGTGACGCGCGTGGCCCGCGAGGTGGGTACCGAAGGAAAGCTGGGCGGCCAGGCCGTGCTGCGCGGCGTGTCCGGCACCTGGAAGGAGCTCACCGACAGCGTGAACCTGATGGCGAGCAACCTCACCGCCCAGGTGCGTAACATCGCCGACGTGACCACCGCCGTGGCCAACGGCGACCTGTCCAAGAAGATCACCGTGGACGTGCGCGGGGAGATCGCCGAGCTGAAGCAGACCATCAACACGATGGTGGACAACCTCAACACCTTCTCCGGCGAAGTGACCCGTGTGGCCCGCGAAGTGGGTACCGAGGGTAAGCTCGGCGGTCAGGCCCAGGTGAAGGGCGTGTCCGGTACGTGGAAGGACCTCACGGACAACGTGAACTCCATGGCCAGCGGCCTCACCGCCCAGGTGCGTGACATCGCCAAGGTCGCTACCGCGGTGGCCAACGGTGACCTCGGCCAGAAGGTCACCGTGGACGTGAAGGGCGAAATCCTCGAGCTGAAGAACACCATCAACAAGATGGTGGACAACCTCAACACCTTCTCTGGCGAGGTGACCCGCGTTGCCCGCGAGGTGGGTACCGAAGGAAAGCTGGGCGGCCAGGCCAAGGTGGAGGGCGTCAGCGGCACCTGGAAGGACCTCACCGACAGCGTGAACCAGATGGCCAGCAACCTCACCGCCCAGGTGCGTGACATCGCGGATGTCACCACGGCGGTGGCCCGCGGCGACCTCAGCAAGAAGGTCACCGTGGACGTGAAGGGCGAGATTCTGGCCCTCAAGAACACCATCAACACGATGGTGGATCAGCTCTCGTCCTTCGCCTCGGAAGTGACCCGCGTCGCCAAGGAAGTGGGCACCGAGGGCAAGCTGGGCGGCCAGGCCAAGGTGGAAGGCGTCGCCGGTACGTGGAAGGACCTCACGGACAACGTGAACTCCATGGCCAGCGGCCTCACCGCCCAGGTGCGTGACATCGCCAAGGTGGCCACCGCGGTGGCCAATGGCGACCTGGGCCAGAAGATCACCGTGGACGTGCGCGGCGAGATTCTCGAGCTGAAGAACACCATCAACAAGATGGTGGACAACCTCAACACCTTCTCCGTCGAGGTAACGCGCGTCGCTCGCGAGGTAGGTACGGAGGGCAAGCTCGGTGGTCAGGCCCAGGTGAAGGACGTTGCCGGCACCTGGAAGGACCTCACGGACAACGTGAACCAGATGGCCTCCAACCTGACCGGCCAGGTGCGCAACATCGCCGAGGTGACCACCGCCGTGGCCCGGGGCGATCTGTCCAAGAAGATCACCGTGGACGTGAAGGGCGAGATTCTCGCCCTGAAGAACACCATCAACACGATGGTGGATCAGCTCTCCTCGTTCGCCTCCGAAGTGACCCGCGTCGCCAAGGAAGTGGGTACCGAAGGAAAGCTGGGCGGCCAGGCCCAGGTGGAAGGCGTCTCCGGCACCTGGAAGGACCTCACGGACAACGTGAACTCCATGGCCGGTAACCTCACCGCTCAGGTGCGCGACATCGCCAAGGTGACGGCGGCCGTGGCCAACGGCGACCTCTCCAAGAAGGTCACCGTGGACGTGAAGGGCGAGATTCTGGAGCTGAAGAACACCATCAACACGATGGTGGACCAGCTCTCCTCGTTCGCCTCCGAAGTGACCCGCGTCGCCCGCGAGGTGGGTACGGAAGGAAAGCTCGGCGGTCAGGCCATCGTGCGCGGCGTCGCCGGTACGTGGAAGGACCTCACCGACAGCGTGAACTCCATGGCCAGCGGCCTCACCGCCCAGGTGCGTGACATCGCCAAGGTGGCCACCGCCGTTGCCAACGGTGACCTCGGCCAGAAGATCACCGTGGATGTGCGCGGCGAGATTCTGGAGCTGAAGAACACCATCAACACGATGGTGGACAACCTCAACACCTTCTCCGGTGAGGTGACCCGCGTTGCCCGCGAGGTGGGTACGGAAGGAAAGCTCGGCGGCCAGGCCCAGGTGAAGGGCGTGTCCGGCACGTGGAAGGACCTCACGGACAACGTGAACTCCATGGCGAGCAACCTGACCGACCAGGTGCGCAACATCGCCGAGGTGACCACCGCCGTTGCCCGGGGCGATCTGTCCAAGAAGATCACCGTGGACGTGAAGGGCGAGATTCTGGAGCTGAAGAACACCATCAACACGATGGTGGATCAGCTCTCCTCCTTCGCTTCCGAAGTGACCCGCGTCGCCAAGGAAGTGGGTACGGAAGGAAAGCTGGGCGGCCAGGCGCAGGTGAAGGGCGTCAGCGGCACCTGGAAGGACCTGACCGACAACGTGAACAGCATGGCGAGCAACCTGACCGCTCAGGTGCGCGACATCGCCAAGGTGACCACCGCCGTCGCCATGGGTGATCTCTCCAAGAAGATCACCGTGGATGTGAAGGGCGAGATTCTGGAGCTGAAGCAGACCATCAACACGATGGTGGATCAGCTCTCGTCCTTCGCTTCCGAAGTGACCCGCGTGGCCCGCGAGGTGGGTACCGAAGGAAAGCTGGGCGGCCAGGCGCAGGTGCAGGGCGTCGCCGGCATCTGGAAGGACCTCACGGACAACGTGAACAGCATGGCCAGCAACCTCACCGCCCAGGTGCGCGGCATCGCCACGGTCGTGACGGCCGTCGCCGCCGGTGACCTGAAGCGCAAGCTGGCCCTCGTCGCCAAGGGAGAGATCGCCGCCCTCGCCGACACCATCAACGGGATGATCGACACGCTGGCCACCTTCGCCGACCAGGTGACCACGGTGGCCCGTGAGGTGGGTATCGAGGGTAAGCTGGGTGGCCAGGCCAAGGTGCCCGGCGCCGCCGGTACGTGGAAGGACCTCACGGACAACGTGAACTCGATGGCCGGCTCGCTCACCACCCAGGTGCGCTCGCTCGCCGAGGTCGCCACCGCGGTGGCCAAGGGCGATCTGACCCGCAGCATCTCGGTTGAGGCCCAGGGCGAGATGGCCGCCCTGAAGGACAACATCAACCAGATGATCGCCAACCTGCGTGACACCACGCAGAAGAACACCGAGCAGGACTGGCTGAAGACCAACCTCGCGCGCTTCACCCGCCTGCTGCAGGGCCAGCGCGAGCTGGAGACGGTCTCCAAGCTCATCCTCAAGGAGCTGGCGCCGCTGGTGCAGGCGCAGCACGGCGTCTTCTACCTCATGGATGGCGCCGAAAAGACGCAGGCGCTGCGGCTGCTGTCCGCCTACGCCTACAAGGAGCGCAAGAGCCTCGCCAACTCCTTCAAGCTGGGCGAGGGCCTGGTCGGTCAGTGCGCCCTGGAGAAGGATCGCATCCTCCTCACCGACGTGCCGGACGACTACATCCGCATCAACAGCGGACTGGGTGAGGCCAAGCCCCTCAACATCGTCGTGCTGCCCGTCATCTTCGAGGGCCAGGTCAAGGCCGTCATCGAGCTGGCCAGCTTCTACCGGTTCAGCGAGACGCACCTGTCCTTCCTGGATCAGCTCACCGAGTCCATCGGCATCGTGCTCAACACGATCGCCGCCGGCATGCGGACGGAGGAGCTGCTCAAGCAGTCCCAGAGCCTCGCCGACGAGCTGCGCAGCCAGCAGCAGGAGCTCACCGAGACCAACCGCCGCCTGGAGCAGCAGGCCAAGAGCCTCCAGGCCTCCGAGGAGCGCCTCAAGCAGCAGCAGGAAGAGCTGCAGCAGACCAACGAGGAGCTCGAGGAGCGCAGCCGCCTCCTCCAGGTGCAGAACATGGAGGTCGAGCGCAAGAACCGAGAGATCGAGCAGGCCAAGGTGGCCCTCGAGGAGCGCGCCCAGCAGCTCGCCCTCTCCTCGAAGTACAAGAGCGAGTTCCTGGCCAACATGAGCCACGAGCTGCGCACCCCGCTCAACAGCCTCCTCATCCTCTCCAAGCTGCTGGCGGAGAACTCCGAGGGCAACCTCAGCGGCCGTCAGGTGGAGTTCGCCCAGACGATTCACGGCGCGGGAAGCGACCTGCTCAGCCTCATCAACGACATCCTGGACCTGTCGAAGATCGAGTCCGGGACAATGAGCGTGGACGTGGACGAGGTGGCCCTGGTCAGCCTGAAGGACTTCGTGGAGCGCACCTTCCGGCAGGTGGCAGTGGACCGGAAGCTGGGCTTCAAGCTGGACTTCGCCCAGGCCCTGCCCTCGCACATCCTCACCGACGGGCGCCGGTTGCAGCAGGTGCTCAAGAACCTGCTGGCCAACGCCTTCAAGTTCACCGAGGAGGGCCAGGTCACCATGGACGTGCGTCCGGCCCGCAGCGGCTGGAGCCTGGATCACCCCGTGCTCAACCAGGGCGGCGCGGTGCTCGCCTTCTCCGTCATCGACACGGGCATTGGCATCCCGGAGAACAAGCAGCGCATCATCTTCGAGGCCTTCCAGCAGGCGGATGGCACCACCAGCCGCAAGTACGGCGGCACCGGCCTGGGCCTGTCCATCAGCCGGGAGATCGCCAAGCTGCTGGGCGGAGAGATCAAGGTGACCAGCGCCCCGGGCAAGGGCAGCACCTTCACCCTCTTCGTGCCGCAGACGTATGTGCCCGTCACCAGCCAGATCCGCTCGCAGCAGGTGGGCACTGGCAACGGCACTGGCAATGGCAACATCGAACGGGCGACCACCGAGGCGCGGCTCAACGCGCTGCGCGCGGAGGTGGAGACCGCGGCGCAGGACGCCGAGCTGGCCCGTGAGGAGGAGGTCGAGGACGACCGCCGCAACATCCAGCCGGGTGACCGGACGCTGCTCATCATCGAGGACGACATCGTCTTCGCCCGCATCGTGCTGAGCCTGGCGCGTGAGAAGGGCTTCAAGGGCATGGTGGCGCTGCGCGGAGACACGGGCCTGGCCATGGCGCGCCAGTACCGGCCGGAGGCCATCACCCTGGACATTGGCCTTCCCGTCATCGACGGGTGGAACCTGCTGGATCGGCTCAAGCACGACAGCCGCACCCGCCACATCCCGGTGCACATCATCTCCGCCAGCGAAGAGCAGCGCAGCCGCGGCCTCAGGCAGGGCGCGCTGGCGGTGCTGCAGAAGCCGGCCACCCGCGAGGTGCTGGGCGACGCCCTGTCTCGGGTGAAGGGCTTCATCGAGCGGCCGGTGAAGAACCTGCTCGTGGTGGAGGACGATCAGCGCCAGCGCGACAGCATCGTCACCCTCATTGGCAACGGCGACGTGAAGACGACGGCGGTGGGCAGCGGCCAGGACGCCCTCAACGCCATGCAGGAGCGCTACTTCGACTGCGTGGTGCTGGACCTGGGCCTGCCGGACATGACGGGCCTGCAGCTCATCGAGACGATGAAGGCCCGGGGCCACACCCCGCCCATCATCGTCTACACGGGCAAGGAGCTGTCCGAGGAGGAGGAGACGGTCCTCAAGCGCGTCACCGACGCCATCATCATCAAGAGCGTCAAGTCGCCCGAGCAGCTCCTGGACGAGACGGCCCTCTTCCTCCACCGCGTGGAGGCCAACCTGCCCGAGAGCAAGCGGGCGATGATCAAGCAGGTGCACCAGAGCGATCCGGTGCTGGCCGGCAAGAAGGTGCTCGTGGTGGACGACGATGTGCGCAACATCTTCGCCCTCACCAGCGTGCTGGAGAAGCACAAGATGCAGGTGCTCTACGCGGAGAACGGCCGCAAGGGCATCGACATCATCCGCGCCACGCCGGACCTCAACGTGGTCCTCATGGACGTGATGATGCCGGAGATGGATGGCTACGAGACCATGCGCGCCATCCGCCAGGTCAACGAGCTGAAGACGCTGCCCATCATCGCGCTCACCGCCAAGGCCATGAAGGGTGACCGGGAGAAGTGCATCGACGCGGGCGCCAGCGACTACATCACCAAGCCGGTGGAGACGGATCAGCTGCTCAGCTTGTTGCGTGTGTGGCTGTTCAAGAACGCCGAGCGTGCACACTCTGGTGGCAACAGCAACAACGGGTAACCGCCTCGAGCGGACCAGGCAGAGCGGGTAACGGGTGATGAAGGAAGCGCTGGTACGTGAGGCAGTCGAGGGTGAGGATGCCCTCGAGGACATTGAGCTGGACTTGCTCCTCGAGGGCGTCGTGCGGCGTTACGGCCTGGACTTCAGGGGCTACGCCCGCATGTCCCTGCGACGGCGGGTGTGGAACATGGTGCACGCCCAGAAGCTCGGGACGCTCTCCGCGCTTCAGGCGAAGGTGCTGCACGAGCCTCTGGCGATGGAGGAGTTGCTGCAGCACCTGTCGGTGAACACCACCACCATGTTCCGGGACCCGAGCTTCTTCTCGGCGTTCCGGGAGAAGGTGGTGCCGCACCTCTTCTCGGCCCCCTTCGTGCGCATCTGGCACGCGGGGTGCTCCACGGGCGAGGAGGTGTACTCGCTGGCCATCCTCCTCACGGAGGCGGGCCTGTACGAGCGCAGCCGCATCTACGCCACGGACATGAACGCGGCCGTGGTGGAGCGGGCCAAGTCCGGCATCTTCCCCATGGAGCACATGCGCGAGTACACGGCCAACTACCTGCGCGCCGGGGGGACGGCGGCCTTCAGCGACTACTACACGGCCAACTACGACCACGCCATCTTCAAGGCCTCGCTGCGCAAAAACATCGTCTTCGCGCAGCACAACCTGGTGAGCGACGGCACCTTCAACGAGTTCAACGTCATCCTCTGCCGCAACGTGCTCATCTACTTCGGCACGGATCTCCAGTCGCGGGTGTACCGGCTGCTGGATCAGTCCCTGCGGCGCTTCGGCATCCTCGCCCTGGGACGCGGCGAGACGCTGCGCCACACCGTCATCGAGAACGACTACGACGAGGTGGACATGCAGGAGCGCCTCTACCGCCGCCGCGCCTGAGCCCGGGCGTCAGTGAGAAGCGGGAGAAGGCGGCTCCTGGCGCTCGCTGGGAGGGAGCTCCTGTTCCACCTTCTTGCGCACCACCCGCTGGGTGGCTGTCTCCTCCTCCTCCGTCCGCTGGCGGCGGCGCACCAGCCCCTGCGCCTCGTCCACGAACCAGAAGAGGACGCGGAAGAAGGCGGAGATGACGGTGAGGAGGATGGAGGAGAGGAACCAACTCAGCACGCTGCCCACCCAGCCGCCCACCACCACCTGAATGGGGTAGGTGCCCGTGAGCGGCACCAGCGCGAAGGCCACGTAGTGCGAGACGCAGTAGGGGCAGGACACCAGGTAGCCGAACCACGTGTCCTTGCCCCCCAGCTTCTCGCGAATGGGGGCACAGATGCGCTCCCTGGAGATGGTCTGGGAGATTCCCATCACCACCGCGGAGACAGCGAAGAGCTGGAACAGGTCCGTCATGCCTCCCAAGGTGGTGATGGACCCCATCGGGTGCGTGGGTCCACCGGCCAACGGACTGGAAGACAGAGAAGCGAGTGGGCAGGCGCCCCTCAGCGCGCCCGCCGCTCCTGACGCTCACGGGCCTCGGCCTGCTTGCGGCGAGAGGCCTCGGCGGCGGTCTCCGGAGGCACCAGCGCGTGCGGCCCGCGGCCAATGAGGTCCTCGCGGCCGGCTTGCTGCAGGGCCTCGCGAGCCAGCGGCCAGTGCTCGGGATTCCAGAAGAGCAGCAGCGCCTTCTGTAGCCGCTTCTCCCGCAACCCCTTGGCCGTGTAGACGGGCTCCATCTTCAGCGGATCCATCCCCGTGTGGTACATGGCCGTGGCCACGGACATGGGCGTGGGAATGAAGTCCTGCACCTGGCGCGGGCGCTTGCCGTTCTGCTTCAGCCACAGCGCCAGCTCCACCATGTCCTCCAGCGCCGAGCCCGGGTGGCCGCTGATGAAGTAGGGGATGTCGTACTGCTCCTTGCCCGCCTCCTCGCTGGCACAGGCGAACATGTGCTGGAAGCGCTCGAAGCTCTCGATGCCGGGCTTCTTCATCTTCTCCAGCACTCGGGGCGACACGTGCTCGGGCGCCACCGACAGCTGGCCTCCCACGTGGTGCGCGGCGAGCTCCTTCACGTACTCGGGCGAGCGCTCGGCCAGGTCGTACCGCACACCGCTGGCGATGAAGACGTGCTTGACGCCCTCCTCCGCGCGCACCTGCTTCATCACGTCGATGAGGGGCCCGTGGTCCGTCTGCAGGTTCTCGCAGACGCCGGGGTGCACGCAGGACAGCTTGCGGCAGCGCCGCTCGATGTCCTCGCTCTTGCACTTGAGCTTGTACATGTTGGCCGTGGGGCCACCCAGGTCCGTGATGGTGCCGCGGAAGTCCCCCATGCGCCGCAGGGCACGCACCTCGCGCAGCACACTCTCCGCGCTGCGGCTCTGAATGACTCGGCCCTCGTGCTCGGTGATGGAGCAGAAGGTGCACCCGCCGAAGCAGCCACGCATCAGCACGATGGAGTGCTTCACCGTCTCGTAGGCGGGGATGCGCTCCTTGTACATGGGGTGCGGGACGCGGTTGAAGTTCAGGTCGTACAGCTCGTCCATGGCCACGGACGCGCTGTCTCCCTTGCCCTCCCCGTCCTCCAGGGGCCGCGCCGGAGAGTTGAAGTAGACGGCGCGGTTGCCGTGCCGCTGCGCCAGGGGCCGCCCGTTACCGGGGTTGGTCTCCATCTGGAAGTCGCGCGACATGCGGGCGAACGCCACCTTGTCCGCCACCGCCTCCTCATACGAGGGCAGCAACACCACCTTCTGGTCCGCGGCCCGCTTCGCCGGATCCGCCTCGATGGCCTTCATCTCCGCGTCGTTGATGATGTACGCGGTGCCGCGCACGTCGCGGATGTCCTCAATCTTCTCGCCCCGACGCAGGCGGTCCGCCACCTCCCACACGGGGCGCTCGCCCATGCCGAACACGAGCAGGTCCGCCTTGGCGTCCATGAGGATGGAGCGGCGCACCTTGTCACTCCAGTAGTCGTAGTGAGCAATGCGGCGCAGCGAGGCCTCGATGCCCCCGAGGACGATGGGCACGTCCGGGTACGCCTCGCGGCAGCGCTGGGCATAGACGATGGAGGCTCGGTCCGGCCGGCAGTTGGTGCGCCCGCCCGGGCTGTACTGGTCCTCGGAGCGGTTCTTCTTCTGCGCGGTGAGCCGGTTGAGCATCGAGTCGAGGTTGCCGGCGGCCACCCCGAAAAAGAGCCGGGGCTTGCCCAGCGCCTTGAAGGGCTCGGCCGAGTGCCAGTCCGGCTGGGAGATGATGCCCACCTTGAAGCCACGGCCCTCGAGGAAGCGGGCGATGAGCACCGGGCCAAACGCGGGGTGGTCCACGTACGCATCACCGGAGACGATGATGATGTCGAGCTGCTCCCACCCCCGGGCCTGCATGTCGGCACGGGTGATGGGGAGGAAGGGATGCGCGTAGCGAGTCTGTGTGGCCATGGGGGTACCCATCCCTCCCCTAACCGCTCAGGACACCTGGAAGCAAATGCCCACTCACCGAAAAGGCATCCAGCCCCACACCCGCCACGCCCCTGGGGACCGGTGGGGCGAGCCACTCCCAGGCTGGCAGGGGGAGGAAATCAGCCCTGGCTCGGCTGCTGATGGCCGCCCGTACGCCGCCGCAGCGAGGAGACCGCCAGCCCGTAGGGGTACCGCGACGGGGAGGTAGATGGCCTCGTCGAAGTCCGGCGGCAGCTTCTCCACAGCCCGGGCACGCTGCCAGGTGGCTGCCAGGAGGGCGAGGAGCAGGGTGACGAGGGCCAGGATGCGATTGCGCGCCATCTCCGCCGCGAATAGCACAGAATGCCACCCCTCCCCATGACGCACCCGCACAAGACGATCGTCTTCGACCTCGACGGCACGCTGGTGGACTCGCTGCCGGACATCATCTCCAGCTTCCAATACGGCTTCACGAGCCTGGGGCTGCCAGCGCCCACCGACGCGGAGGTGCGCCCGCTCATCGGCCATCCGCTGGAGGACATGTACGCGCACTTCGCGCCCGCGCACGCGGCCTCGCTGTGCACCGTCTACCGCGAGCACTACGCGCGCAACTTCGTCAACCGCTCACGCCCCTACCCCGGCGTCGTCGAGCTGCTGCGGACGCTGCGCGAGCGGGGCTACTCGCTGGCCATCGCCACCACCAAGCGCACCGACATGGCCCGGCGATTCGTCGAGGCGCTCGGGCTGATGCCCGCCGTGGACTACGTGCAGGGCACCGACGGCTTCCCCCACAAGCCCGCCCCGGACGTCATCCACCGCGCCCTGGCCGCGCTGGGCACGGCCGACGGCCTGTGGATGGTGGGCGACACCACGCATGACATCCACGCCGGAAAGGCGGCAGGACTGCGCACCTATGGCGTCACCTGGGGTAACCACGACGCCGGGACGCTCGCCACCGCGGCCCCGGACGAGATCCAGCCAAACCTGGGGCGTCTGCTGGAGCACCTGCCCCCGCTGCCGCGGCGCGGTCCCCCGGCCTGAGACTCAGCCCGCCGCCGGGGCGTCCTCCTCGTGCGTGTGCGCCTTCTGCTCCCGGTAGTCGGTGATGTGCTCGTAGACGCTCTCCGGGAACTGGAGGTCCTTGTAGACGTTGCAGGCGTCCGGGTCGTTCGGGTTGGGGCAGAGGGGGAACTCCTGCTGCGCCTGGAACTGGAGCACCTTCTCGCGCCGAGGAGGGCTGTAGTCCCGGGCCTTCACCTGCTCGATGAGCGCGAGCGCCTGCCGCTCGTCGCAGGAAGGATCCTGCAACAACGTGTCGCGCAGCTCCTGCTCGTCGAGGAAGTACCGCGCCACCATCGCGAAGACGAGCCGGCCGTAGTGGCCAATGTCCTGGCCCGCGTCGAGCGAGTCCAGCAGGTGCGCCATCATCCCGTTCTTCCGGAGCGCCTCCCGTCCGCTGCTGCTCGGGGGCTGCTTGCGTGTCCGTGCCATGTCCGAGGTCCTCTCGTGAAAGCCGTCCGAAGCGCGTCACCTGAAAACGCGTTCAGACCTTTTCTCGAAGGTAGGCACCCCGGGGAGCGCGGCCAGGAGACCTCAACGGCCGTCCGGCGAGCAGGCACCCGGAGAGCCCCGGCTCCCACGACGACAAGGAGCTTGGTCGTGCACCCCCGCCCCCCTAGTCTCCGCGCTCCCCTACCCTCCGAGGAGGCACTCCCTCATGGACCTCGAGCTTCGCAACCGCCGTGCCCTCGTCACCGGCTCCACCTTCGGCATCGGCTTCGCCATCGCACGGAGCCTGGCCGCTGAAGGCGCCAGCGTGGTCATCAATGGCCGCAAGACCGAGTCGGTCGACAACGCCGTCGCCCGCATCCGCAAGGAAATTCCCGGCGCCCAGGTGGAGGGCGTCGTCGCCGATTCCGGCACCGCCGAGGGCGCCCAGGCGGTGTTCTCCCGCGTCCCCTCGGTGGACATCCTGGTGAACAACCTCGGCATCTTCGAGCCCAAGCCCTTCTTCGAGATTCCGGACGCCGACTGGATGCGCTTCTTCGAGACCAACGTGCTGAGCGGCGTGCGCTTCTCCCGCCACTACGCGCCCGGCATGCGCGAGCGCGCCTGGGGCCGCATCCTCTTCGTCTCCAGCGAGTCCGGCCTCAACATCCCCCGGGAGATGATCCACTACGGGACGACGAAGACGGCCCAGCTCAGCGTCTCGCGCGGCCTGGCCATCGAGCTGGCCGGCACTGGGGTAACGGTGAACGCCCTGCTGCCCGGACCCACCAAGACCGAGGGCGTGCAGGACTTCGTCCAGAGCCTCGCCGACGGCAGCGGCCGGTCGCTCCAGCAGACGGAGGCCGACTTCTTCAAGAACGAGCGCCCCACCTCGCTGCTGCGCCGCTTCGCCACGCCCGAGGAGGTAGCCAACCTGGCCGTCTACCTCTGCAGCCCGCGCGCCTCGGCCACCACCGGCGCCGCGATGCGCGTGGACGGCGGTACCGCCAACTACATCCTCTGAAACAGGCACTCGCCGAAGCGGGTTCCCCAAGGGCGGGGGAATGCTATGTCCTTGGACCCATGTCCCCGCTCTCCAACCTGACCCAGTCCTTCAACCGCCTCGCCTCGGCCGAGACCCTCCGCCGCGCGTGGAGCCTGCTGCGCCACGCCCCCGGCGGAGGCGTCCTCATGGGGCAGATCCTCGGCAACCTCGCCCCCTATACCGGCACCATCCGTCCGGAGGTCCTCACCCTGGAGGAGGGCTATGCCCGGGTGCGGATGCGCGACCGACGCACCGTGCGCAACCACCTGCGCTCGGTGCATGCCATCGCGCTGATGAACCTGGGCGAGGTGGCCACCGGTGTGGCGATGATGTCCGCCCTGCCCGAGGGCATGAGGGGCATCATCACCCACCTGGAGATGGACTACCTGAAGAAGGCTCGCGGCTCCATCACCGCCGAGTGCCGCGCTCCCCAGGCCGTGGCGGGCGAGCGGCACGAGTACGACGTCCAGGCCGACCTCACCGATGAGGCCGGCGAGGTGGTGGCCCGGGCGCGCGCTCGCTGGCTGATCGGCCCCGCCACGCACTGACCAGGGCCTCCGGGGGTCCGCGCCTACTGGCCCGCGTCCATCCCGCCATCCACCTGCGTGCCCGCGTCGGACTCCTGGCAGTCATACGGGTTACCACCGCCATCCCGCGCGAGCGTGTCGCAGGGCTCCGGATCCATGTCGTAGCAGTGGTACCGGTCGCTGCCACCATCCGGCGCGGGCGTGTCACAGGGAGGCATGCCGTAGCACGCCATCAGGGTGATGGCCGCCACCCCCGCGCTCGCCAGGCCGAACAGGCCCTTGAGCATCACCCCTCCGCGCGGCTCCAGCTCCACCATCGGCGCGCCGCAATGCACGCATCCAGCGCTCGCGGGCGGGACGAAACCACGACATTTCTGACAGACAGCGAAAGCGCTCATCGAGACACCTCGTTCCTGGGGCCACCGTCATGATGGCCGGGTGGGCGGGTCATCAGCGAAGAGCATGCCGCACCCAAGTCACCGGAACGACTGGGCTTCTCCGTTCAGCCCCCTGACAGGCGTGCCAGGGGAAGGGGGTTGCGCCCGGTTCTTGCTCCAGCCGAACGTATGTCCATGCTGCGCCGACTCGACGTCACCCGCCCCGACTACCACCCGGCCTACGTGGTCTGGGAGCTGACCCTCCGCTGCGATCAGCCCTGCACCCACTGCGGCTCGCGCGCAGGCACCCACCGCCCCGACGAGCTGTCCACCGAGGAAGCACTGGGCGTGGTCCGGCAGCTCCAGGAGATGCGCGCCCGCGAGGTGGTGCTCATCGGAGGAGAGGCCTACCTGCACCCGGGCTTCCTGGACGTCGTCCGCGCATTAAAGGAGGCGGGCATCCGCCCAGGTATGACCACCGGCGGCCGCGGCCTCACCGAGGCACTGGCCCGGCAGGTGGCCGAGGCTGGGCTGTACGCGGCCTCCGTGAGCATTGACGGCCTGGAGCCGACCCATGACCTGATGCGTGCCGCGCCAGGCAGCTTCGCCTCGGCCACGGCGGCGCTGCGCTTCCTGGGCGAGGCCGGCGTCCGCGTGGCCGCCAACACCAATCTCAACCGGCTCAACCAGGCCGACCTGGAGCCGCTCTACACCCACCTGAAGGGCCTCGGCATTCGCGCCTGGCAGCTTCAAATCACCGCCCCCCTCGGGCGCGCGGCCGACCGCCCGGCCATGCTCCTCCAGCCGTGGGATTTGCTCGAGCTGCTCCCGCGCATCGCGGCCCTGAAGACACGCGCCTTCGAGGATGGCATCACCCTCATGCCCGGCAACAACCTGGGGTACTTCGGGCCCGAGGAGGGTGTCCTGCGCTCGCCCCGCCCCGACGCCGGAGACCACTGGCGGGGCTGCATGGCCGGGCGCTACGTGATGGGCATCGAGTCCAATGGAGCCGTGAAGGGCTGCCCCTCACTGCAGACGGCGCACTACGTGGGAGGCAACCTGCGCCAGCGGCCCCTGCGCGACATCTGGGAGAACACGCAGGAGCTTGCCTTCACGCGCACGCGCACCGTGGAGGACCTCTGGGGTTTCTGCCGCACTTGTCCCTTCGCGGCCACGTGCCTGGCCGGCTGCAGCTTCACCGCGCACTCCCTGTTCGGCAGGCCGGGCAACAACCCCTACTGCCACTATCGCGCGCGGACGCTGGCAAAGCAGGGCCTCCGCGAGCGCCTCACCCCGAAGACGCCCGCTCCCGGCCAACCTTTTGACAACGGACTGTTCGAGCTCGTCCTCGAGCCGCTCGGCGCACCAGACCCGCGCCCGCCCACGCCGCGAGAGTTGGTGAAGAGACGAAAATGGCCAGAGGCCGGGACACCATGAATCATCCGGGGCATGCTGGCCGCATCCGCAGCGGCCCCGGAGATTCTCATGACGTCCCCCGTGTTCGGATTCGCCGATCTGCACTGCCACGTGATGGCTCACCTGGGCTTTGGCGGGCACATGCTCGCCGGGTTCCCGGATGGGAATATCGAACAGGCGCTCGCCCGCTGTGACATCCACCTCCACGGCAAGTGGGGCATCGGCAACTTCGGCAAGGACTGGCCGCTGGTGCAGGCCTTCATCGAGGGCGGCCTGGGGCACGGCCCCTGTGGCCATGGCACCTATGCCGACTGGCCCACCTTCAACACGCTCATCCACCAGCAGATGTTCGTGGAGTGGTTGCAGCGGGCCCATGCCGGGGGGCTGAGGCTGCTGTGCAGCGTGGCCGTCAACAACGAGTTGATGGCCGAGGAGTTCCACCACCCCGACAAGGACGAGACCTCCATCGAGAAGCAGATGCGCGAGCTGCGCCGCTTCACCGAGCGGCACGCGGACTGGATGGGGCTGGCCCTGAGCGCCTCACAAGCCCGCCAGCTCATCACCTCCGGCAAGCTCGCCGTGGTGGCTGGCGTGGAGGTGGACTCCCTGGACAGCCTCCTGGGCGACCGTAAGGCGCTCAACCAGCAGCCCCTCTCGCTGGAGCAGCTCCCCCGCATCCTGCGCTGGCTCCGGGACCTGGGCTTCCGGGTGATGACACCGCTGCACCTGGCCAACAACAGCTTCGGCGGTGCCGCCGTCTACGACGACAAGTTCAACCTGCTCAACCACTTCCTGCGCGGGCGCTTCTTCGACGTGCAGGGCGCCCCCGACGTGGGCTTCCGGCTCGGGCAGGACCTGGAGACGCAGACGAAGGCGGCCGTCATGCTCTACGAGCTGACGCGCCGGACGCACTACCCGAAGGGCTATGCCCTCAACGCCCCGGGCCAGGGCCACGTCAACCAGCTCGGGCTCACTCCCACGGGACAGGCCTTCCTGCGCGAGGCCATGCGCCAGGGCTTCATCCTCGACGTGGAGCACATGTCCGAGCGCTGCACCAACGACGTGCTCTCCCTGGCCGAGCAGTCACGCTACCCCGTCGTTGCCTCGCACTGCGCCTTCCGCGAGCAGGGCCTCGAGGCCCAGGAGACGAGCCGCAAGGCCAAGCGCGCGAGCGAATACATGAAGACGCGCAGCCAGGCACGGCGCATCCTCGAGCTGGGCGGGCTGCTGGCCCCCATCACCAACCAGCTCGAGCTGAAGGACTTTCCCGGCAGCACGGTGGACAACGACTGCGCGCGCTCGTCCAAGACGTGGGCCCAGTCCTACCAGTACGCCCTCTCCCTGCTGCGCGAGGTGGGTTCCGGCGGCGTGGCGATGGGGACGGACTTCAACGGCCTCAACCAACAGCCGGGGCCCCGTTACGGGCCCAACGCCGCCTACGGACTGAAGGAGGACAGGCTGCGCGAGAAGCGGCGCCCCGTTCAGCAGATGCTGCAGCGCAACAAGCAGCCCCTGCCCTACGCGGGCACCATGTACCGCACGGACGCGCCCTTCGTGAAGTCACGCGCCGGCTCGCGCGAGTTCGACTTCAACACCGACGGGCTCGCTCACGTGGGCCTGCTGCCGGACTTCATCCGCGACCTTGTCCACGTGGGCATGACCGACGCGCAGATGGATCCGCTGTTCTCCTCGGCCGAGGCCTTCCTGCGCATGTGGGAGGCCTGCGAGAGCCGGAGCGCGGCCCTCGTCGCGGGTGAGTTGGTGGACGCGGCGATCCCCCGGCTCACCCCCCCTACAGGCTGAACCTCGCCGCTGTTTCCATCCATGCCCTCCCGAGGGTCTCCCAAGCGGGTGCTGTCTCCTCTGCGTCTCTTGCCTCGTGCCCCAGGGTGATTTCACCCCCCGACAGCCGCCGTTATGAGTTGTCGCAGCAAAAGGAGACTGGCCATGGCAGAGAGAGTCGCCACGCTCGTGCTTTCTGGCGGTGGTGCCAAGGGGGCCTTTCAGGTCGGGGCCGAGCGCGTCCTGCGCGAGGAGTTCGGCTTCCGCTGGGAGCGTATCTTCGGAGTGTCCGTCGGAGCCCTCAATGCCGCGCTCCTCGCCCAGCGCGAGTATGCGCGGTTGATGGACCTCTGGCTGAACATCCGGGAGGAGGACATCTACCGGAAGTTTCCCTGGCCGCTCGTGGCCCTCCGGCTCGCCTTCCAGCACAAGCTCGGGTTCTACGACGACACGCCGATGCGCAAGCTCATCCAGAAGCATGCCTCGGGACGGCCCTTCCGCATCCCCGCCCATGTCGGCCGCGTCTCGCTCGTGTCGGGAGAGTACGATCTGGTCTCCAGCGACTCTCCGGACTTCCTGGACGCGGTGTGGCACAGCGCGACAATGCCCGTCATCTGGGAGGCGATTGGCCCTCAGGCCCACGTGGACGGAGGACTGCGCAACGTCACCCCACTCGGAGACGCGCTGGGCTTCAAGCCTACCGAGATCGTCGTCATCGTCTGCAACTCCGCAGCCATCGACACGGCGAAGCCCCCCACCAATATCCTGGACGTGGCCAAGCGAAGCCTCACCGACATCACCATCAATGAAATCCTTCGCAACGACGTGGACGAGTTCGTGCGCATCAATCAGCTCGTAGAGCAGGCGCACCAGGCCGAGCTGACGCTCAAGAAGCCGGACGGGACGCCCTACGTCTTCTGCCCCATCACCCTGATCGAACCGAGCAAGCCGATGGGGGATACCCTCGACTTCGGGAAGGAGACGATCCGGCTTCGCATGCGTCATGGCGAGGAGCTCGCGCGCGCGACCATTCAGCGGACCGGAGCACGCCCGCCACAGCCCGTAGCGACGCTGCCCACGCCCCAGCATCCCTTCCTCGCTTGAGCCATGGGTCGGGAATAGAAGAGACTGCCGGGTGTCGTAGAGAGCAACCAGGGAGCCGAGCCATGAGTGGCCCGGTCGCCTTCCTGGTCCAAGCCCCCTCGATTCCCGACCATGACCACTTCCCGAAGGCAGTTCCTCCAGTACTCCCTGGCCGCGGCCGCGCTGACGGCATGTGCCCCAGGCATGCGGGCCGCGTCCGGAGATGACCGCCCCGCCTCCAAGAAGAAGATCCTCGTCCTCGGTGGCACGGGCTTCCTCGGCCCGGCCTTCGTCACCGCGGCTCAGGCGCGCGGGCACACGCTGACGCTCTTCAACCGCGGCAAGACGCGGCCGGAGCTCTTCCCAGACGTGGAGAAGCTGCAAGGCGACAGAGATCCCCTCAAGGGCGAGGGACTCAAGGCCCTCGAGGGTCGTACGTTCGACGCGGTCCTTGATACCTCGGGCTACTACCCGCGCATGGTCCGGGCCTCGGCGGAGCTGCTGGCGCCCAACGTCGGGCAGTACATCTTCATCTCCAGCGTCTCGGCCTACGCGAAGAACGACACGCCCTACGCGGACGAGAACGCCGCGACCGCCACGCTCGCCGACCCGAACGTCGAGACGATGGGCAAGAACTACGAGAACTACGGCGGGCTGAAGCGCGCATGCGAAGAGGCCGCGGAGAAGGCCCTGCCGGGCCGCGCCACCATCGTCCGCCCCGGCTACATCGTCGGCCCGGAGGATCGCACGGACCGCTACGTGTACTTCCCCCTGCGCTATGAGCAGGGCGGCGAGATGCTTGCGCCGGGCAGCCCGTCGGATCCGCTTCAAATCATCGACGCGCGCGACCTGGCGGAGTGGCTCGTGCTGCTGGTGGAGCGCAACACCACCGGCATCTTCAACGCCGTGGGGCCGGAGAAGCCCTGGTCCATGGGGGAGATGTTCGCGGCCTGCAAGGAAGTGACGGGCAAAGACACGAAGCTCATCTGGGTGCCTGGAGAGTTCCTCCTGAAGAACGGCGAGGACGGCGAGGGCGCGCTCCCCATCTGGGCGCCGGCCTTCGGGGCCTACGCGGGCATGCACCTGCGCAGCAACACCCGGGCAGTGCAGGCCGGGCTGAAGTTCCGCTCGCCCGTCGTCACCACCCGAGACGCGCTCGCGTGGTTCAAGAGCCTGCCCCAGGAGCGCCAGGACAAGAAGCGCGCCGGGCTTCCCCCCGAGCGCGAGGCGGAGCTGCTGTCGCTCTGGGCAAAGGCCCAGCAGGGCACGGCGGCTCAGGGCGGCTGAGGCGCCGTGGCATCCGGGGAGGGAGGCTCCCCTCCCCGTTCCGTGCGGGAGTGGACGACACCGCTGTCCCCTCGTCGCGCACGACCAGGCAGACAACCCCCACGCCGCCCTCCCGGAGTGGGACAAGGCCGGGAAGCGCTCGTTGCCGCTCCACGAGGGAGCATCACCTTTGCGCGAGTCATCTCCTGCTGGAGGCAAGCGCATGGCGAACACGGACGTGGAGACGCTCAACTCCTTCCTTCGCGGTGAAATCTCGGCGGTGGAGACCTACCGCCAGGCCATCGGCCGCGTGTCGGATGAACGAATTCGAAGCCAGCTGGAGGACTGCCTGCACGACCACGCGCACCGCGTAGAGTCCATCCGGGAGCGCGTCGAGAAACTCGGAGGCAAGCCCGTGGAGGGCTCCGGTGTCTGGGGGACCTTCGCGAAGCTGGTGCAGACAGGCGCGGTCGCGCTGGGGGACAAAACCGCCATCCAGGCACTGGAGGAAGGTGAGGACCACGGCCTCGCGGACTACCAGCGCGACGTGGACAAGACGCACGGCGAGGCCCGCCGCTTCGTCCGGATGGAGCTGCTGCCCGCGCAGAAGCGCACCCACGAGCAGATGAGCCGCCTCAAGAAGACCGTGCACTGACAGAAGGTCGGCGTGGACGGGACAGCGCCGTCCACGCCATGACCAGCACGGTGAGCACCGAGAGGAGCGCAGCCGGAAGCGCTCCTCGCGAGGGCCCGAAGCGCAGCACCACCTCGCCCGGGCCCGCGCGCAGCTTCATCAACCGCGCGCTATCGACGTGCACCGACTCGAGCGGCACCTCCTGGCCCTCGCGCGTGGCGCGCCATTCGGGGCCCCAGCCCATCCACAGCAATACCTCGGTGGACTCGGGCCCGGTGAGGCGCAGGCGCGCCACCTCGTCCTCCCAGCGCAGCACCTCCGCGGACGCCCCCTGCGTCAAGGCGCTCACCCGCGGGAGCGGTCGCACCTGGCGCACCTCGAACCGGCCCTGCCGAGCGAGCACCGGCAACTCGGCCAGCGGCCCTCTGGCGGGCGCATCCATCAGCACCGCCGTCACGCCCAGGTGGCCCAGCATGACCGGATTCGAGGTGCTGAACTTGCCGCCGAAGACGGTGGCAGGCGTGTAGCCCATCTTGAAGAAGGGGTGCTCTACCTGGGGGACCGCGAGCAGCAGGCAATGATGGTGGGGGTTGGGGTTGTAGAGCGCCAGCCGCCCCTGCCCCAGCCTCGGTGCAACCTCCCGCAGCAGCTGCGCCAGCCCTGCCTCCTCCTCGACCGTGTAGCACTGGAACTGCACCGGCGCCTCCGATGTGCCTCCTGGGGGATCTCCTCCCCGATAGCGCCACACTCCGACGCCCGCGCACGTCAGCAGCCCCAACGTCCCCGCCACCCACCCGCGACGCGTGCGCAGCGCGGCGACCAGCTCCCTCACGGACAGGACCGCGAGCCCCATCAGGAACAGGCGCCCCACCGCCCGGAAACGCAGCACCTGCACGCCCTCGATGGCCCGGTGCTTCTCCAAACCCAGGAGCCGGTACGGCCCGTCCGTCGTCAGCAGCATCGCGCCCCAGGTGGCGAGCACCAACCAGCGCCCGCGTGAACCGCCCTTCAGCCACGCCACCGCCGAGCCCACCACGGCCAGCGGTGCCACCCAGCCCGGCAGCCCCGGCACGAGCTCGCCGCCCCACACGGCGCTCCACACCTGCGCCAGGATCCTCGGCGTCGCCCCCACGTGCTCGGCCTGCTGACCTCGCAGCAGGAAGGGAACGAGCCACCACGCCGCGAGCCCCAGACCCAGGGCGGACACGGCCAACCACCGCAACGGCGCACGGAGCCCACCGCCCGACTCCCGCCAGAAGACGGCCACCTGCAGCGCGGACAGCGGAAAGAAGAGGATGAGCGCGAAGGGATGGGCCAACAACGCCAGCCCCAGCAACCCCCCAAGGACGAGGGTCTCGCGGCGTCCGCCTCGCACCAGGAAGTCCGGCAGCCGCGCGAACGCCACCAGCACCAGGGCCACGGATAGCCCGAAGGGCCAGACCCCCATCTCGACGTACCAGTGCCGGCCTCCGGCGTACGTCCCGCCCCGGTCCACGAAGAGGCTGAGGCTCAGGGCCACCAGCGCCCAGAATGGGCCCAGCACCGGACGCAGGAGCACGAAGAGCGCCAGCGCGAAGCCCCCGAGGAAAACCCCCAGGAGGAGGCTGTAGCTCCCGTCCCACCCCAGCAGGCCCCCGGTGAGCAGGTGCAGGGCCGCGACGCAGAGGTTGGCGAGCGGTGGGTAGAAAGCGTTGGCCGGGTGGCCCGCGAACTGAAAATCGCTCCAGCCCACCAACCGCCCGGAGCGCAGCAGCAGCTCGGCCTCCACGGCATTGGCCAGGTGCACATTGTGGTCGGCCGAATGTGGCGGACTCCCCCACCACACCCCGGGCCATAGCAGCGTCCCAAGCAGCACGGCCAGAAGCGGCGCCCACCGGCTCATGTCCTTCACGCCCATGCGCCGGAAGATTCCGGCCGCCTCATTCCATTCCATGGGCCATGTACACTACACCCAATGGAGAACCCGCTGGCCAAGGCCTGCCCCCGCTGTGGTGAGCCTCGCATCCTCGCGCCGGAGTGCCCGAGGTGCGGCGTCCTCTACGCCAAGGCGGACGCCCGTGCCGCACAGCTCGCCACGCAGGCCTCGGCCGCGCCCTCCACCCCTGTCCTGGAGGAGCCCCCTTCCTCCGCCAGCCCCGAGCGCCCTCCTCACCTCCCTCCGGAGAGTGCCGCCTGGACGGGGGACCTCGAGGACGCACGAAGCGAGCTGCGGCTGCGCCTGTTCGCCCTTCCCGTTGCATTGGCCGTGGCCTGGCTGCTCGTGCACTCCCCGATGTGGGGGTTCCTGCTGAGCGTCTTCCTCTCCATGTGGATTCACGAGCTGGGCCACGCTGTCACCGCCTGGTTCTGCGGCTTTCCCTCCCTGCCCGGCCCCTGGGTCACGCGCACCGGAGAGGAGCGCTCCACCGTCGTCTTCCTGGTGCTGGCCGCCCTGCTCGCGGGGTTGCTCCTCCGCGGCTACCTCACCCGGAGCCGGCTGATGATGATCGCCGGCGCCACGGGGCTCGTCCTCCAGTTCGTGGGAACCCAGGTGCTGTCCCCCTGGAAGGGACACATGCTCGTCACGTTTGGAGGCGACGGCGGGAGCCTCGTGCTCGGTACCCTCCTCATGACGACCCTCTACGCACCCAGGGAGTCCAAGCTCCGCCAGGGCTGGCTGCACTGGGGCTACCTGGCCATTGGCGCCGCGGCCTTCATGGATCCCTTCTCGGAGTGGTGGGCCGCCCGGACAGACTTCGCGCGGATTCCCTTCGGAGAGATGGAGGGCGTGGGGCTGAGTGACGCCTCCAAGCTCGTGGACATCTACCGCTGGGACGAGCTCGAGCTCATCCGGCGCTACACCTGGCTGGGACTGGCCTGTCTGGCCGCGCTCGCCGTCCTCTACGGGGTGGGGCTGCTCCGCGCCCGCTCGAGGCTGCGGGCGTTGGAGGCCGCCCACAGCCCCAGGTAAACGGGGCGTTGGACCTCAGGAGCCGCGAGACCGGGCCTGGGCGCCAGCGTCTCCCTGGGCCAGCGCCTGAATGGACTGGATGCGCCGCTCGGCCTCCTGGGCATCCAGGAAGATGTGCAGCATGTCGCGGATGCTCGGCAGCGCCCGTGCCAGCGACGAGGGGGTCAACAGCTGAGGATCCACCCCGGCCTTGCGACACGCGCGCATCATGGTGGAGGGGGCAATGACGGGAGACAGGCCGCAGCGCGCCACCAGCGCCTCGAAGAGGGCACCCGGCAGCGCACCGGCGGCCGGGGCAGGGGCGGGCGACACCACCGGGGCTGCGTGCGGCACCGACGCGGGAATCACTGGATGGTGCGCGCCAGAGGGAGTCCGCGGAATGGGAATGGACGAAGACGAGATAGTCCGCTGCATGGGAGGAGCCTGCTGCTGCTCGGACTCAGCCCGGCGCCGCAGCTCGGTGCGTACCTGCGCGCGCAGCACCTCGATGTCCTCCGTCTTGGAGCAGAAGGCATCCACCTTCACCGCCAGCGCCTCGGAGATGAGCTTCGCGTCGAAACCGGCCGTCAGTCCCACCACGGCCACCTGGGCCGTTGCCGGCAACATCCTCACGGCGCGCACCCACTCCGGCCCCTCCAGCCCCGGCATCTCCAGGTCCAACAGGATGCAGTCCACCGGCTGCGCCTCCAGCAGCCGCATGGCGTCCTCTCCGGACTCGGCGATGATGACGTCGTGGCCGTCCTTGCGCAGCGCGTCCGAGGCGCGGTGGCGGAAGTCGATGCGGCCATCCACCACCATCACCCGCCGACGCCTGCCGGCCGACACCAGCCGGGGCGTACCGTCCTGCTCGGGCACCTGCGTCAGCTCGTGGGCTCGCCGCACCACGTACGCCGGATCATACGGCTTGCCCACGTAGTCGTTGGCGCCGTGCGACAGGCCCTTGAGCCGCTGCACCACCGCCGCCTCGGTGGACAACATCAACACGGGCAGGTGAGCCGTCCGGGGCGCATGGCGCAGCTCTTCCAGCAACTCCACGCCCTCGCCATCCGGCAGCACCATGTCCAGGATGAGCAGGTCGAATTCACCCTCGCTCAGCGCCTTGCGGGCGGCCGCGAGGCTCTCGCACAACGTGGTGCCAAAGCCAGCGGCGCTCAACACCCCGCGCATGTCCGCGCGGACCGTCGCGCTGTCGTCCACGATGAGCACACGTGCCTTCATGCCGTTCCTTCCCTGGCTCCTGCTCGGGCGAGCGCCGACAGCAAGGGGGGAATCTCCGTCAGCTCCATCACGTGCTGAGCGGCCCCCAATCGAATGGCCTCGCGCGGCATGCCGAATACCACGCAGGAGGATTCATCCTCCACCACCGTGGCGGCCCCCGCGCGTCGCAGCGCCGCCAACCCCTCCGCCCCGTCCCGTCCCATGCCCGTCAGCAGGCAGCCGATGGCAGCCGCCCCCACCTCCCGGGCCACGGACTCGAAGAGCTCGTCCACCGAGGGCCGGCACGAGTGCCGCTCCGGCCCGTCCACCAGCCGCAACCGCCCGTTGCGGACCACCAGGTGCCGGTTGCCCGGCGCCATCCGCACAGTCACCCGGCCTGGCATCGGCAGCGCCTCCCCATCCACCGCATTGCGCACCACCAAACCGCTCTGCGCCTCCAGCCATTCGGCCATGGCGGTATCAAAGTGTTCAGTAATATGCAGCACCAGCAGCACTGGCAGGGGAAAACCTGCAGGCAGCGAGCGGAGGATATGGCGCACGGCCGCCGGTCCCCCAGTGGAGGCCCCCATCACCAGCAGGCGGGGCGGCACGAGGGGCGCCGCCACTCGCGGCGGTGCAGGGGTCGTCTCCTGCCGCAGCCGGGCCCGGACATGGGTGATGACGCGCACGCGCGAGGCCACCCGCACCCGCGACACCAGCATCTCCATCCACCGGGCATCCAGCAGCCCCGAGGGCTTGTCCACCGCGTCCACCGCTCCTGCCGCCAACGCGTCCATCGTCCGAAGACCCTCGGTGCGATTCTCAGCCGCTGAGAGCACGACGATGGGGGTGGGACAGTGGGCCATGATGAGCTCGGTGGCCCGCAGACCGTCCACCTTGGGCATCACCAGGTCCATCGTCACCACGTCCGGGCGCAGGCGCTGGCACTGCTCGAAGGCCTGCTGGCCATCGATCGCCTCCCCCACCACCTCGCACGAGGGCTCGAGCGCGAAGCCATCCGCCAACCGGCGGCGCACCGTGAGCGAGTCATCCACCACGAGGACCCGCAAACGGCTCATACCTGCCTCCGTCCGGCGGCAATCAGACGAGCCACCGTGTCCAGGTAACCGTGCTGCTGGAATTCGCCCTTGACGATGTAGGCGGACACCCCTGCCTCGCGGCCGCGCCGCTTGTCCTCCTCGGTGGCGAGCGAGGACACCATGAGGATGGGCAGCCCCTGCAGGGCGGGTATGGAGCGGATGCGCCGAGTGACGTCCAACCCCGTCATTCCCGGCATCTCCACGTCGACGATGAGCAGGGAGTGGCCGCCGCGCTGAATCTTCTCCAGGCCCTCCTCGCCGGAGGCGGCCAGCTCCACATGGTAGCCGGCGGCCTCGAGGATGCTCTTCTCCAGCATGCGGGTGGTGACGGAGTCATCCACCACGAGGATGAGGTGCTTCTGCAAGACACGCGCTTTGGGGGCGCCCCCCGAGGAGCCCGCGTGCACCAGGCGCACGAGGCCAGCCGCGTCCAGCAGCAGCAGGGGCATGCCCTGCTCGTCGAAGCTCGCCCCGGCAACCAGCGGCAGAGGAGGGACGCTGGAGGGCAGCGGCCGGCTCACCCGGCGGGAGATGCCCAGCAACCGCTCCACGCCCACCGCGGCCCGGCCCGCGGAGCCGACGTCGAGTACCAACACGGACCAGGCGCGGGGGCGCTGCCCGCTGCCCGCGGTCCCCATCGCATCCACCAGCGGGAGGAAGGGCAGCACCTCTCCCCCGAAGGAGATGGAGGCACGCGTCCCCGTCCAGGTGACGGCCTCTGCGGGCAGGTGGAGAGCGCCGCTGAGCGACTCCAGGGGGACCAGCATGCGCTGCCCACCCGCTTCCACGCCCAGCACCTCCAGCGAGGCCAGGGTGAGGGGCACCTCGATCGTGATGCTGGTGCCCAACCCCAACCGGGAGGTGATGTGCACGTCGCCCTTGAAGCGGCGCACCATGTCGCGCACCACGTCCAGCCCCACGCCGCGGCCGGATACCTCGGTGACGGCGCGAGCCGTGCTGAAACCGGGCTGGAAGAGCAACTCCAGCAGCCCCTGCTCGTCCAGGGCGTCCACCTCGGAGGCAGAGACGACACCGCGCTCCACCGCCACCTGGCGCACTCGCCCCAGGTCCACGCCGCGCCCGTCGTCCTCGCACAGGAAGGAGACGCGCCCACCGCGCCGCTGCACCTTCAGCGAGAAGCGGCCCGTGGGGGACTTGCCTACCGCCCGCCGCTCATCAGGCGTCTCCAGCCCATGGTCCACCGCGTTGCGCACCACGTGCACCAGCGCCTGGCGCACCGCCGCCAGCACGTGCCCGTCAATCTGGATGTCCCCGCCCTCGGTGAGTACCTCCACCTGGCGGCCCAGCGAGGCGGCCGCATCGCGCGCGGCCAGCTCCAGCGGTCCAAAAAGCGTCTGCGTCGGGACGAGCCGCAGGGTGTTGGCCCCGTCCCGCAGCCGCCCCAGCTCCGACTCCACCTGCCCCAGTCCACCACCGAGCTGCCGTCCCGCCTTCACCAGCGAGGAGCGCAAGCCCTCGGTCACGGCCAGCACGCGCGACATCCAGCGGGCGCGCTCCGCGGGCGAGCCACTGGAGGCCACCGGCGCGGTGAGCTGCTCGATGAGGCTGTTGGCACCGTGTTGCGCCTGCGCCAGCGCCTCCACCACCCCGCGCAGACCTCCGAGCTGCACCACCGCCTCGGACAGACCCTCCAGCAGCGTGTCCAGCCGGGCAAGCTCCACCCGCACCACCTCGGATGACGGGCCCTCGGGAGCCGCCACCGCCGCGGCCACGGCCGCCACTGCCTCCTGAGCCTGGGCCGTCTCGGCGGACACCGGTGGCGGTGCATCCAGCGCGTCCAGCGCCTCCGCCATCTGTCCTACGAGGCGCAGGAACTCGTGCACGCTGTCCACGGGCAGGGCCTGGCCACTGTTGCGGTAGGGAGACAGCGCGTCTTCCACCGCGTGCGCCATCTCCGCCAGGGGCACCTGCCCTACCACCCGCGCAGCTCCCTTCAGGGTATGCGCATAGCGGAAGAGCTCCGGCATGACCTGAGCACTCCCCTCACCGTCGGCCAGGGTGAACAGGCCCTGCGTGAGCTGCTCGATGAGCTCCCGGGCCTCGATACGGAAATAGCGATAGGGGTCGTTGTCCAGGCTCATGCGGCACGTGAATCGATGATGGCATGGAGCTGCTTGGAAAGCTGGATGAGCCGGGTGGCCGTCTGCAGCGTCTGCGAGGAGCTGGACTCCGCCTGACGCGCCGTCTGCGCCATTTCCAGGATGGCGGTATTTACCTGCTCCACCGCTGTCGTCTGCTGCTGGGTGCTCAGCTCTATCTCACGCGCCACGTCCAGGTTGGCGCGCACCAGCTCGGTGATGCGCCGGAAGCTGCCGGCCACGTCACTGAACTGCCTGGTGCTGCTCTGCACCGCCTTGGAGCCGTCCTCGGTGGCCATGATGGTGGTGTTGGAGGCAGCGCGGATTTCATCAATGAGCACGCGGATGTCCTTGGTGGCACTGCCCACGCGGTCCGCCAGCTTGCGAATCTCATCGGCCACCACGGCGAAACGCTTGCCGTGCTCACCCGCCCCGGCGCTCTCGATGGTGGCGTTGATGGCGAGAATGTTCGTCTGCTCGGCCAGGTCGTTGATGATGTCCACGATACCGCCAATCTCCTGCGAGCGCTTGCCCAGCTCCAGCATGTGATTGACGATGGCGTCCACCTGGCGACGCACCGTATCGATGGCCTCCTGGGCATGCAGCACCGTGTCGTTGCCGGTACGAGCGGCGCCGGCCGTCTCGTCCGCCACGCGGGCCACCTGCTGCGCGCTGCCGGCGATCTGCCGCGAGGTGGCCAGCAGCTCCTTGACGGTGGTCGATATCTCCGTGCTGGACGAGGCCTGCTCCCGCGCGCCCGCGGCCTGCTGCGAGGCCGCCGACTGGAGCTCGGACGAGGAGCCCTGCACCTGCGCAATGGCCGAGCCGATCTTCGTCTGCAGCCCGATACCGACCAGGGAGGCCGCCAGCACCACCAGGAGGATCGCCACACCACCCCCCCAGAGGAACAAGCCCTCGAACGACTCCGAGTCCCGCTTCAACAGCTCATCGCGCGACTCGAGCAGCCGCCGCTCCTCCTGGCGCAGCTCCGCCACCGTGCGACGGATGTCGTCCATCAGCACCTTGCCCTCTCCCGTGGTGATGGCGGCCTGAGCGGCCTCGAAGCCTCGGGTGCGGCGCAGATCGACGGCAGACTTCATGCTGGCCAGCTTCTGCGTGAGGAGGGACTGCAATGCGTCCAGGCGCCGCGTCTGCTCGGGGTTGTCGGCAAGGAGGCCGCGCACGCGCGCGAGCTCCGTGTCGAGGCTGCCCTGCGCCTCGCTGTAGGGCGCAAGATAGGACTCGTCACCGGTGATGACGTAGCCGCGCTGCCCCGTCTCCGCGTCCTTGACGCTGGAGAGGACTCGCTCCAGGCCGGTGATGACCTCGTGGGAGTGCTCCACGGCGATGGCGGTGCCCGTGAACTGCCGGGTGCTCCGGATCGCCAGGGTGACGAAGAGGACGATCAGAATCGTCACCATGACGACCGCGGCGGCGAACTGCTGGAGCAGCGTCCATTTCGAGACCATCTTCATCATCGTCCCTGTTGAGGACCGGCGGAGGCGTCCTCCAGCAACTTTCTCACGAGGGAGTCCACGTCGAGCACGGGCAACGGAGGGGCATCCGGCAGCAGGACGCTGGCATTCAGCAGGGGATGGGTGGCAGAGGAGCCCCCACCGGACCGCAGCTGCTCCGGGGTGGCACGAAGCTGCCCCTCGAAACCGGCCGCGGCCAGCCCCACGCGCCGAGCCCCACCGGCCAGCAGTAGCCAGCGAGGAGGTTCACCCGACTGCAGGCCCAACAGCGCCGACAGGTCGTGCACGGCAATGAGCTGCCCCCGGAGCCCCGCCACTCCCAGCAACGAGGCCGGGGCACCCGGCAAGCGCACCAGCCGAGGCATGAGGTGGAGACCGGAGAGCTGGCCCAGTCGCACGGCCAGGGGGGCGCCTCCCACACGCAGCCGCAGCAGCGCCGCACCAGGCTCCTGCCTCGGAGGCGGCGGACGGGTGAAGGAGGAATCGAAGCTGTCACGCAGCTCGTCGAGCCGCAGTGCCGCCCGGGTGCGAGGCAGACTCATAAGACCTCCGTACAGGCCTGCAGCTCCTGCAGGCCCACTTGCATCAGTCCGTGGCGGCCAAAGCCTCCGCCGAAGAGCGACAGGTGCAGGGGCTTCTCCTGGGGCAGCAACGACACAGCCATGCGCAGGGCCACGCGGGCTTCGACCATCTCACCGGCCCGGCGCGCCAGCGTCCCTGCGCGAAGGTGAGCCAGCGCGAAGGTGGGCTCCGCACGCACGGACGCGGCGTAACGGCCGCGGGCACCGGCCTCATCCCCGCTCTGCTCCAGACACAGCCCCAACAGGTAATAGGCCGAGGCCTCGGTGCTACTCGCCGTGACGAGCTGCCGACTCAGCTGCTCGGCCTGGGACAGGCGTCCGGCGTGCAGGTGCAGCACCGCGCGCAGCAGCTGGGCCTTGGGGCTCGAGCTCTGGGGCAGCGACTCCAGGAGCGCCCAGGCATCGGTGTAGCGCTCCGCCTCCAGCAACTGGAGCACCCCTTCCAGTCCGTCCGGCGTCGGCGGCGGAGTGGGCGCCGGTGGGGTGCCCCTCTGCACGGGCTCGGGCGCGGGAATGGACTGGGCCACGGAGACGACGGGCGGCGCCGGGGGCTTCAGCCGGTAGTAGAAGGCATCGCCACCGCGCAGCAGCTCGAAGTCCTCGGAGATGCCGCGCAGCGTCTCGCTGGGCCCCATGAAGAGGTAGCCACCAGGGACCAGGGCCTGGGACATGCGGGCGATGATTTTGCGAATGACGTCCGGGGGGAAGTAGAGGATGACATTGCGGCAGAGGATGGCGTGGAAGGAGCCCGGGGCCCAGAAGGCGGAGGCTTCCTCCAGCAGGTTGCGCTCCTCGAAGATGACCTGGTCACGCACCTGAGGAAGCAGGGCAAACCCCTCGGGGGTGCGCTGGAACCACTGCTGGCGCATGGCGCTCGGCACGGCGCGCAGCGACCAGGGGGAGTAGCAGGCGCGGCGGGCATGGGCGATGGCCCGAGGGTTGACGTCAATGCCGAGGATACGCAGGCGGGAGGAGTCCACGCGGCCTCGCTCGCGAGCGAGCAGCGCCACGGAGTAGGGCTCCTCCCCAGTGGAGCAACCGGCGCACAGCACGCGGATGGTGGACGTCTGGCGCTGGAAGGAAGGAAGGACCTGGTCCACCAACGTCTCGAGCTGGGTGGGATGGCGCAGGAAGTACGTCTCCCCCACCGTCAGCCGCTCGGCGAGGGCCTTCCACTCCGCATGTGAGGAAGGGGCAGCCAACTGCTCCAGGTAGCGCTCCACGCCACACCCGGCAGAGCGCTCCGCGAGCAGGGGCTCCAGCTCACCCCACTGGCCCTGCTCATAATGCAGGCCCAGGCGCTGCTCCACGAGCGCGACAAAACGGACGAGCGGCGAGCGAGCAGGCGCGACGCTCACGCGCCCCCCTGTCCGGAGGAATTCTCCAGGAGGCGCCAGAGCTCCTCGGGCAGCAGGCGCGACGTCCCCAGCAAGGCCAGCAGGCGCCCGTCGAACGAGCCCAGGTGTTGGAGGTGGCCGCTGGCGGTGGCGCGCAGCAGCGGAGGCACCGAGTCCAGGCTGCCCTCCTCCATCCACCTCAGGCCGTGCACCTCATCCACCTCGAGCGCCATGCGGCCCTCGGGCACCCGCAGCGAGACGAAGCGGCGGCCAGCGCCAGCCTCGGCCAGGGCTCCGCCCAGCAGCAGCGCCAGACTCACCACGGGAGCGGGCGTACCTCGCACCAGGGACACACCCCGCACGAAGCCGGGCGCCGCGGACACCGGGGCAACCGGCAGCGGCCTCATCGTCTCCTCGACTTCCTCGAGCGGCAGCGCGCACATCCACTCCTGCGCCCTCACGACGAGGAAGCAGCGAGACCCCTGCCTGGGCATGACTCCCCCTTCGGGTTCGGACTCCACGCAAATCATGCACCTTCAGCGTATGTCAAGGCGAGGGCCGAGCGCGTCCGGCGGCTCCCTGGACGACGCCGGCTCCCCAGGCGAGCAGGGAGCAGGCCGGCGACGGGCGACATACCCGAACACACCCCCCGGCACACCTGCGCGGAAAGACAGCCAAAGCCTCACACTGTCTGCGCAACGGCCAGCGCGTCCGCGGAAAGCCTCACGTTGAATCCAGACAAGAATTTGGCGTCCACGCAAAAAACCAATCGCCGCTCAATGGAATCTTGCAAGTCCTTCCGCAAAAACCACGGCCCCCCCTCTAACAAAGCCTCGACTTTCGCCTCTTCCTCCCGATAATTGCGGATTGCTGCGTAGGCGTGGTCGCACAAGGGATTACACCCGCCACCCCTCGGTTCAGGACAGGATTTGAAATGTGTTCGCTGCCGTGGAGCACGGGTCTTTATCCTGGCTGCGGGCTGGAATAAGACGCAGAGTCTCACCCCGAAGTAACAGATAGTGATTGCCACCGGGCCGCCGCGCGCGAGCCACCGAGTCGGACCACGGGAACGGAGTCGACGAGTATGATTCGGATCGGGCGAAGACATTTCACAGCCGGTTTGGGAGCCTCGCTGCTGGCGTCCCCCCTGCTGCGCTTCCTCAGCGGGGAAGCCCACGCGGCAACGCCGGTGGCCAAACGGCTCATCGTCGTCTTCACCCCCAATGGCACGGTGCACCGCCACTGGCGGCCGAATGGAACGGAGACGTCCTTCTCCTTCCCTGCCGGCAGCATGCTGGAGCCGCTCAACGCGCACCTGGCCAACCTGCTCGTCTGCGAGGGCCTCAACTTCGTGGACGTGGACAACCACGAGGCGGGCATGGCCAACATGCTCACCGGTGGAGGCACGGCGCAGAGCACCACCGGGGGCCTGTCCGTGGACCAGTACGTTGCGAGCAAGATTGGACAGGACTCGCGCTTCCGGTCCCTGGAGTTCGGGGTGCAGACGAGCCTGTGGGGCGCAGCGCGCTCCACGCGCATGTCGTACTCGGCCCCCGGCGTCTTCGTCTCCCCCGAGGACAACCCGCGCAATGCCTTCCAGCGCCTCTTTGGTGCGCTCGGAGGTGACACGACCACCGCGGACAAGCAGCTGCGTCGGCGCAAGAGCATGCTCGACCTGGTGCGTGGCGAGCTGAACGACTTGTCGCAGCGGGTGGGCGCGGAGGAGAAGCGCAAGCTGGAGCAGCACCTCGAGGCGCTGCGCCAGACGGAGAAGGGGCTGACGGAGCCTGTAGCCCTGCCCGGGTGCCCCTCCGCCACGGCCCCCATCGCCATGGACGCCATGGCCAACGCCAACTTCCCCGCCGTGGGCCGTGCCCAGACGGACCTGCTGGTGAGCGCGCTCGCCTGCGGCATGACGCGCGTGGCCTCGCTCCAGTGGTCCCACACCGTTGCGCCCCAGGTCTTCACCTGGCTGGGCGTCGGCGAGGCCCATCACGAGCTGTCTCACAAAGACGACTCCAACACCACGGGGCTGGCGGAGCTCGTCAAGTGCGAGCGCTGGTTCGCCGAGCAGTTCGCCTACCTGCTCCAGGCCCTCAAGTCCCGCCCCGACCTGGAGGGCGGTGGCACGATGCTCGACTCCACCCTGGTGGTCTGGGCCAAGGAGCTCGGCGACAGCCGCATGCACGACTGCCGCTCCGTCCCCTTCGTCGTCGCCGGGGGCTCACAGAGCTATTTCCGCTTCGGGCGCTACCTGCGCTACAGCGGAGTCCCGCACCAGAAACTGCTCACCTCTGTCTGTCACGCCCTGGGCGTCCCGCTCGACACCTTCGGTCTGGCCAGCCGCTCCAACGGCTCGCTCGACGGGCTCGTCTGACAGCCTCCCCCCTCCCTGGCAATCCTCCCTCGCGATTAGGAGGCAGACCCGTGCTTACCTCTCGGCACCTCGCTGCCCTTGGCGCCCTCTTTTTCTCCGCGACTTTTCTCTCTGCCTGCACGTCCGAATCCGGCTGCCCGGATGACCTGGAGTTCTTCCGGACCCGAATGTGGGAGCCGGTGATCTCCGTGCAGTGCGTGGCCTGCCACAAGTCCGATGGCGTGGCGGCCGGAACGCGCCTGGTTCTGCGCTCCTCGGGAGAGCCGGGGGCGGTGGAATCCAACTTCATGACGGTGCGAGCCCTGGCGCGCGAGAAGGTCAACGGCCAGCCCCTGCTCCTGCTCAAGCCCTCGGGCCTGCACCCGGATGGACACGCGGGCGGCGTTGTCATGGAGCAGGGCAGCACGCGCTACGAGAACTTCCAGCGCTTCGCGGACCGCATCAATGGCGTTGCTGGGGCCTGCGAGGCCTCCGCGGTGGCCACCTGTGAGCCGGGCAAGGCCGACCCCAGCGCCAAACGCCGGCTGCGCATGCTCACCCGCTTCGAGTTCGACAACACCCTGCGCGACCTGCTCTACCTGGAGTCCAGCTGGGGGCAGTCCCTGCCCGCGGAAGAGGTGGTGCACGGCTTCGACAACAACGCGGACGAGCGCGCGGTGGGTCAGCTACTGACGGACAAGCTCCTGACCGCCGCCGAGCAGGCGGCCGAGGCGGCCATGGCGAATCTGTCCCGGCACGTCTCGTGCGCGCCGGGGGATGAGTGCGCGCGGCAGTTCATCCAGGACTTTGGCCTGCGCGCCTTCCGCCGCCCGCTGACGGACGCGGAGAAGACCCGCTACCAGACGCTCTACACGACCGTGGCCGCGGAGAACGGGTACGCCGAGGGCATCGAGGCCATCATCGCCGCCATGCTCCAGTCCCCGAACTTCCTCTACCGCTCGGAGCTGGGAAGGGACCTGGGAGACGGGCGGTACGTGCTGACCGACTATGAGGTGGCCTCGGAGCTGTCCTACCTCTTCTGGGGCTCCATGCCGGATGAGGAGCTCTTCGCCAAGGCGAAGGCAGGCGCCCTGAACAAGTCGCAGCAGATCTCCACCGAGGCGCGCCGCATGCTGGCGTCTCCCCGGAGCCGGCCCATGCTCGACCACTTCGTGAGCCTATGGCTGGACCTGGGCCACATCAACAACGCGCAGAAGGACGCCACCGCCTTCGCGGACTTCAGCCCGGCCATCCGCGCAGCGATGAAGGCCGAGACGACGGAGCTGTTCGACTATGTCGTCCGCGACAGCAGCGGCAGGCTGCCGGAGCTCTTCACCTCCGACTACACGTTCGCCACGGACGCACTCGCCACCTTCTACCGCCTGCCGTCGGGGCCCGTTTCGTCCTCGACGTCGCCCGCCAGCGGCCTGCGCATGTGGGAGCTGAAGAGCTCGGGGCGCGGCGGCATCCTCACGCACGGCAGCATCCTGGCCACCCAGGCCACGCCACAGACCTCCTCGCCCATCCGCCGCGGCAAGCTCGTCCGCGAGCGCCTGCTGTGCCAACCGCTCCCGCCCCCGCCTCCGGGCCTCATCGTGCAGCTCTCTCCGGTCAGTGAGGGACTGCCCAACCGGCAGCGCTTCCAGGAGCACTCGACCAGCCCGGCCTGCTCGTCCTGCCATCAGCTGATGGACCCCATCGGTTTCGGCTTTGAGCAATTCGACAGCGTCGGCCGTTTCGAGCCCAAGTTGCCAAGCGGGCAGCCGGTGGACGCGAGCGGTGAGGTGATCTCCTCGTCGGCCACCAACGGGACCTTCACCGGCGTGGATGGCCTCCAGGAGAAGCTGGCGGAGAGCCCGGACGTGCACGCCTGCTTCTCGCTGCAGTGGCTGCGCTTCGGCTATGGCGTCTCCGGGGATGACGACGTCTGCGCGGCCAACCAGCTCACCGAAACCTTCCGCAAGCAGCAGCTCAGTATCCCGGAGCTGCTCATCTCGCTGACGCAGCTGCCGCGCTTCACCCTGCGCGTGGGAGAGACGACAGGCTCGGGCGACCCGGAGCCGGGCACGGGTGGCAACCCGGGCGGTGGCGGCGGTGGCGGCAATCCGACGCCCACGCCCCAGCCTACCGGCAACGCCCAGGTCTCCGTGTCCGTCCAGGATGATTGGGGAAAGGGCTACTGCCACAACGTGAAGGTGACCAACGCCGGGGCGGCTCCGCTCGTCTGGCAGGTGACCCTGGAGATCCAGGGCACCTTCAACCACGCCTGGAGCGCCGTCTACACGCACTCGGGTAACAAGACCACCTTCAGCGGTCTGTCCTGGAACGACGAGCTGGCACCGGGAGAGAGCGCCAGCTTCGGTTATTGCGCGACCCGGTAAGCCAGGCTCGCGCGGCGGCAGGAGGGTGCGACAGGCTTTTCCTCCGCCGCGCTTGAACCTCGCGCCTCCTGCCGCTAGGGAGGCGCGAGCCGCATGTCTCTCCCGCCCCAATCCTTCAAGCGAGGCCGTGTTGTCCTCCTGCTGTTCGCCCTTCTGCTCGCCGCGAGCGCAGGCGCTGGCCATACGTGGCTGAATGGAGAGGCGGCACGCACACGGGTGCTGGCCCGGGTGAAGCCCACGCTGGAATCCCGACTGGGCCCGGTGCACATCGGCGACGACTTCCACGTCGGGTGGACCGGCACGGTGACGCTGGGGCCAGTGGACCTTCCAGGGACACGGCCAGAAGGCCCTCCGGTGGTGCGCATCTCGAGTGTCACTGTCCACCTCAGGCGGAGGGCCCTGCTATCGGGTCACGTTGAAGCAAGCCGCGTGGTGCTCGCAGGCGTCCAGGTGGAGGCTGGGCCGCGAGGGCAGGAGGTGCGGGCCCTCGCCGAACGGGTGCGCGAAGTGCGCGAGAAGCGGCGCCCTGCCCTTCCCTCGGCGGAGGACGCGCCCCGCGAACTGCCCGAGCTGGCGCTGAAGGACGTGCGCCTGGCCTTCGAAAACCATGGCCGGGTGGAATGGGGTCCGTTGTCGGCCCGAGTGAGGAGGAAGGGCCCGGCGGAGGCGTCGCGGTGGGAGGCAACAGCCGAGTTACCCGGTGGCGGCAGCGCAGAGGTGTCCCTCCAGCACGAGCAGCAGGGCTTCTCGGGGACGCTCCGAGGGAAAGGCATCCAGGTGGGCCCGCTGTTGTCGCTGGCGGAGCTTCCGTGGCGCATGGATGGGGGCACGCTGGAGGGAGAGGTGCGGGCGGACGCCACGGGCGCAACCCTCTCCGGGGCAATGACGGGACTCACCGTGAGCAGCCCTCAGCTCGCTCCCGAGCCGGTGGGGCCACTGTCCTTTTCGGCCGAGGGCCGCGTGCAGTGGGATCTGGAGAAGCGGCGCGTAGAACTCAAGACCTTGCGTTTGACGGTGGGCGAGAGGCGCGAGGCACGTGTCGAGGTGCGGGGCGAGGCCACCTGGAGCAGAGAGCCCCGTTTCTCGGTGCAAGCGGAGCTGCAACCGCTCTCCTTCGAGCAGGCCATGGCAGCCCTGCCCACGGCCCTGGTGCCCAGCACCGAGCTGGCTCGGCTGGAGGGTGACTTCCAGGCCTCATTGACGCTCTCGGGACCGATTCGCCAGCGCCGGGACTGGGAGGTGAAGACGAAGCTGGACCTGTCGGAGCTGAAGCAATCAGGCCGAGCAGGGCCCCTGGGCTGGCTGCGCGAGCCTTTTGACTACCGGCCCCTGACGGCCGAGGGCCGCGGGCGGGAGCTGCACGTTGGCCCGAGCAACCCCACCTACATACCGCTGGCGGAGCTTCCTCGTCCGCTGGTGCGCGCGGTGCTGCGCAGCGAGGACGCGGCCTTCTGGACGCATCGGGGTTTCGACTTCGACTCGCTTCGGAACATCCTGCTGGCACCCGCGGACGACAAGGTGCGCGGCGGCTCCACCCTCACCCAGCAGCTCGCCAAGAATCTCTTCCTGTCCCGTGAGAAGACCTACGCGCGCAAGGTGAAGGAAGCGTTTCTCACGCTGGGGCTGGAAGCCTCGGTGCCGAAGGAGCGGCTGCTCGAGGTGTATTTCAACATCATTGAGTGGGGACCCGCTCTCCATGGCATTGGCGAAGCAGCGCGGCACTACTTTGGCAAAGACGCCAGAGAGCTGAGCATTCGCGAGTCTGCCTTCCTGGCCACCATCATTCCCAATCCGGTGCGCTACCACGTGTATTGCAGCCGGGGGGCGCTCTCCGAAATCTGGACGAAGCACGTGAACGAGTTGCTGGCCGTGCTGTACGAGGGCGGCGACCTTACCGAGGCGGAGTACCAGGAAGCCCTATCCGCACCACTCGTCTTCGTCGGTCACCCCGGAGCGCAGCCGCCCGCTGACGAGGAGATGCCGATCCGCGCCATCAGTCCCCGGAGGGACTGACGCGGGCTCAGCCCCACCTCGTTTCACTTGTCGTCGGCGACAAGTGGAATGCACCAGTCCCGTTTCACTTGTCGTCGGCGACAAGCGGAATGCACCAGTCCCGTTTCACTTGTCGTCGGCGACAAGCGGAATGCACCAGTCCCGTTTCACTTGTCGTCGGCGACAAGCGGAATGCACCAGTCCCGTTTCACTTGTCGTCGGCGACAAGTGGAATGCACCAGTCCCGTTTCACTTGTCGTCGGCGACAAGTGGATGGAAGAAAGGGGCGGCGGGTGTCTCTTTTCTCGGACGCACGCTCCGAGAAGCGGGACCGCAGTGTCATACCCCGGCGCGTAAGCGGGCGAATACACAGGCATACCCCCTGGCCCTTGGGTTGCTTGATACCGCGCAGCCGCAATCTCGCGGTTCCACCTCATTGGGGGGAGCAGTCATGGAACAGATCAACACGAGCAACACCCTGCCCGAGCTGACGCTCGAGCAGGTGCGGGACTCCATCCTCAGCTACCTGGAGCAGGGCAACGCTGGCCATTACAGAATCGGCCGTCTCTACAACTACGCCGTGGACAACAAGCTGGCGGAGAAGACCCAGTACGACAGTGTCCAGCAGTATTTCAGCCAGCACATCAAGGCGCTCTCGCAGTCGACCCTGAGCCGGTACGGCGCCGTGGCCCGGGAGTTCACCGAGGAGGCGTGCACGAAGTACGGCGTGATGAACCTGACCACCCTGCGCACCTACGTGGCAGCGGCCAACATCCAGGTTACAAGTGGTGACCCGGGTGCCACGCCCATCGATGTCCCGCAGGAAGACGGGAGCGTGGAACAGAAGCCCTTTGCTGAATGCACCATGGAGGAGCTGAAGCTGGCGGTGAAGAGCAAGCGCACGCCGTCCCGGGCCACCATGCCAGCCACGGATGCGGCCCGCGTCGAGTTCATGCGCGAGAGCCTCTCGCGCCACTTCGCCAAGGGCGCTCGCGTGCAGTTCAAGACGAACCTCAAGGGAGGCAAGACCTTCCTCACCATCCAGGGCGTGCCGCTTGACGAGGTGGAGCGGCTCATGGAGGCGCTCCTGGATGGCCTCATGCCGCCCGTGCGCGCGGTGAGCTGAGCGTTCGGCAGCCGGGGCAGCCGGCCAGGTGTCCGCGCTGAGCGTGAGGATGGACACCTCGGCCGGCACTGGGGTGTCCACTGGCCTCCAGGCGTCTGCGTCGGAGTGCCCCCATGTACGATGGTGGGCGGGACGAACGCCTCCGGCTCGACACCCGGCCCAGTGAATCCCGCTCGGGAGGGACGCTCCCGGGTATTCTGGGGCCATGCCCAACAGCCTGCTGGTCGTCCATGTGCACGTCCACGTCAAGCCCGAGTCGGTCGAGGCCTTCCGAGAGGCCACCCTGGCCAATGCGCGGGAGAGCGTGAAGGAGCCGGGCATCTCCCGCTTCGACGTCATCCAGGACACCGAGGACCCGACACGATTCGTGCTCGTCGAGGTCTACAAGACGCCCCAGGCGCCAGCCGCCCACAAGGAGACTGCCCACTATCTAAAGTGGCGGGATACCGTGGCGCCCCTGATGGCCGAGCCGCGCACCTCGCGGAAGTACGTCAACTGCTTCCCCGACGACGCGGGGTGGTGAGATGGGCGTGAATGGCTTCGAGTTCGCCACCGCCACACGCATCGTCTTCGGAGCGGGCCGACTGGCCGAGGTTCCCGAGGCGGTGAAGTCCCTGGGCGGCCACAAGGTGCTGCTGGTCACGGGCCGCAATCCCAATCGCGCCGAGCCGCTGAGGGAGAGGCTCAGCCGACTCGGCCTCTCCAGCGTGACGTTCGCGGTGGAGGGCGAGCCCACCGTGGAGCTGGCACGAGAGGGAACCGCCACCGCGCTCGCCGGGCAATGTGACGCGGTGGTGGCCTTGGGTGGAGGCAGCGCGTTGGACGCGGGCAAGGCCATCGCCGCGCTGGCCGCCAATGGAGGGGATCCGCTCGACTACCTGGAAGTGGTGGGACGAGGACAGCCCTTGTCGAAGCCCTCGCTTCCCCTGGTGGCCATTCCCACCACCGCGGGCACCGGCTCCGAGGTGACACGCAACGCGGTGCTGGGGGTGAAGGACGCCCAGGTGAAAGCAAGCCTCCGCAGTCCCCACATGCTGCCCCGACTGGCCCTCGTGGATCCGGACTTGCTGGAAGGTGCGCCTCCCTCGGTCCTCGCTTCCAGCGGGCTGGATGCGCTCTCCCAGCTCATCGAGCCCTTCCTCTCGGCCAGGGCCAACCCGCTCACCGACGCGTTGGCGCGCGAGGGCATGATGCGTTCGGCACGCTCGCTGCGCCGCGCGGTGTTGGAAGGACCCGACGCGGCGGCGAGGGAGGACCTGGCGCTCGCGAGCCTCTTCGGCGGCCTGTGCCTGGCCAATGCGGGCCTGGGGGCGGTGCACGGCTTCGCGGCCCCGGTGGGTGGCATGTTCGAGGCACCCCATGGCGCGGTGTGTGCTGCACTCCTCCCCGCTACGCTGGAGGTGAACCTGCGCGCACTGCGAGCCCGCGCGCCATCGCACCCCGCGCTTCCTCGCTTCCAGGAGGTGGCGGTGCTCCTCACCGGGCGTGTGGACGCCCGGGCCGAGGAGTGCATCACTTGGGTGAGAGAGCTGTGCCAGGCCCTCGGTGTGCCGGGCCTCGGGTACCATGGCCTCACGGAGGCAGACGTGCCACGACTCGTGACCCGGGCCAAGGCGGCCAGCAGCATGAAGGCCAACCCCCTGCCCCTCACGGACGAGGAGCTCACGGAGATTGTCCTCCGCTCCCGGTGAGCGCCCACGAAACCCATGGCCAATAGGATCAGCCGGATCACCACCTACGTTGAAAAGCGCAAGCTCGGCTTCGGTGTCGCGCGCCTCATCATGTTGAGCGGGGTCAACGTCCGCAGCTTCGGTCCGAATGATCCGGACCCACCGGATGCCCTGCGGCGGCTAGAGCAGGCCTTGCCCCAACTGTTGTCGGTCCAGGAGCTACAGGAGCTCCAGCAGCTTCTCTCGGAGGCATGAAGATGACTGTCTCAATCGGAGTCGGAATCGGAGATGCCGCGGATGCGGAGAAGGCTGTCCAGGCAGCCGTGGAGCAGGCACGGGCACAGCTCGGGGGAGTACCCGCTCAGGCGGCCTACATCACCGCGACGGTGGACTACGAGGCCGCGCGCGTCCACGCCGCCTTCCGGGAGGCGCTGGCCGAAGTGCCGTTGCACGGAGTGACCACGTCGCTAGGCGTGCTCACCGCGGCCGGTGTGCGAAACGAGGGCCACGGCGCGCTGGCGGTGATGCTGGTGGGCGGCGCACCGGGGACGGCCTTCGTGGCTTCGTCCACGGATGCGGACGGGAAACGGGCCGGTGAGAGCGCGGCGCGAGAGCTGGTGCGCAAGGCGGGAGGGAGGATGCCGCGGATGATCCTCTTCAACGCCTCGCCTGGCATGGAGGAGGCGATGCTGGAGGGCATCGCCAGTGTATGCCCGGACGTGCCGTGCCAGGGAGGTAGTGCCGCGGACCATGCCATCGCCGGACAGTGGAGCGTCTTCACCCATCAGGGGCCGGTACCGGCGGGCGTGTCGCTGCTGGGCATCTTCGGCGAGGTGCGAGTGGGAACGGCGCTGACCACGCCCTACCTCCCCACGGGTGTAACGGCCCGAGCCACGGGGGCGGAGGGCCGGACCCTGCTCACGCTGGATGGCCAACCGGCCGCGCAGGTGCTGGGACGCTGGATGGAAGGCACGATCGATGACCAGGTGCGCTCGGGCGGCAACATCCTGGCGCAGACGGCGCTGCGGCCCATCGCTGTCCGCCGCGGCGTGCGCCACCAGGACCACTACGTGACGGTGCACCCGGCCCACATCCACGCGGACCGGGGAGCGGTGGACGTCTTTGCCCGCATCGAGCCTCGGGACGAGGTGTGTCTGATGTCCGGTACCGCCGAGGGATTGGTGAACGACGTCGCCCACCTCATCGACATGGCGTTGGCACAGGGCGGCCTGACCGTGCGGGACGTGAAGGGTGCAGCGCTCATCTTCTGCGCCGGCTGCGCGGGCGCACTGGGGCCCCGCGTGGACGAAGGCCTGCGGACATTCTCACGGCTGCTACCAGGTGTCCCCCTGCTGGGCCTGTGCACCTTTGGTGAGCAGGGCCACATCCCGGGCCTGGGCAACGTGCACCAGGATTTGTCGCTCAGCCTGACGCTGTTCGCCGACGAGCGCTCCTGAATCCGACTCCGGCTCGCGCGTCAAGAGCCTCCACCGGTACGGTGGAGGCACCCGAATTCGAGGACTTCGTAAACCTCCGCCACGGGTGCCATACGGCCCGTCACATGGGTGCACTGCTCGTTGCATGTGCAACAAGCCGAGAGCCATCCGCGCTATACCTGCACCGTTCCCTCCGCCTGCGGGCGGGTGGCAGGAGCGCGTCGGACATCATGGCCCGTTGGTCTCCCGTGCAGTGCTTGCTGACGTTGGGGGTGCTCACCACGAGCGCCTGTGCGTGGATTCCCCCCCCGGAGCCCGAGGTCCAGGAGCAGAAGGCGCCCGCGCCTCCGGAGCCCACGGCGTGCATGACAGCGCCCATCGTGACGAACGGGAGCCGCAACCGGATGCGGGTGGCGCTCACCTTCGACGCCTGCTCCACGCGCCACAACGAGTATGACGAGCGCGTCATCCGCACCCTGGTGGAGACGGGGACGCCAGCCACGCTCTTCATCGGTGGCGGTTGGGCCCTGGCCAACCCGGAGCGCCTCGAGGAGCTCGCTCAGTACCCGGACTTCGAGTTCGGCAACCACACCTTCTCCCATCCGCACATGCCCGCGGTGAAGGATGACCAGAAGGTGGTGGAGGAGCTGCAGCGCACGCAGCAGGTCGTCTATGACCTGACGGGCCGCATCCCCAAATACTTCCGCCCGCCCTTCGGGGAGGTGGACACGCGCGTCGCCTGGCTCGCCTCCAAGGCGGAGCTCGTCACCCTCAACTACGACCTGCCCTCGGGCGACCCGGACACCAACATCACCGCGAAGCAACTGGTGAACTGGGTGGTGCGCAAAGCCAGCCCCGGAGGCATTGTGGTGATGCACATGAACCACAAGCGCTTCGCCACTGCCGCGGCGCTGCCGGACATCATCAAGGGGCTGCGCAAGCGCGGCTTCGAGCTTGTCACCGTGGGCACGCTGCTCGAGGACCATACCTGGCCCACGTGCAGGCCCTCGGAGGAAGAGCCTGAGCGTCCAGTGGTGGCGGGCTTCATCCCCTGACGAGGGGTTTCCAGAAGACGAGCTCGGTGACGCCCGGGACGGCGAAGCCCGGGAGCTGGCCCACCTGGCGGTACCCGTGCCGCTGGTAGAAGCGTTGAGCCCCCTCGTTGAAGTCGGAAGTGAGCAGGAAGTAGCCACCAGGTGGCTCTCCACACCCCGCCTCATACGCCGCGAGCAGCTGCGCGCCGAGGCCCGAGCCGTGGCGGTCCTCCCGGATGGCGAGCGTCCGCAGATAGGCCCCCGTACCGAAGGTGCCCCGGGTGAGGAACCAGCACACGCCCACCGGGCCACTCTCGTCGCTGGCCATCAGCAACCCCTCACCTCGCTCCAGCGCGCCACGGAAGCGGGCCGCCAGGGCCGCGGCTTCCAGGCCATAGGCCTTGAAGAGGGGGAGCGGAGCCAGCGCGGCGGCCAGTGCTGGAAGGTCCTCTGGAGTCGCGGGGCGGATGACTGCGGGCATCGGGTCCTCTCGGTTGCGGGAGCCTCGGGAGATTGGACTGGAGCGCCGTGCCGCACAACAACTCGGGCTCAGCCGATGGCAAGGGCCTCGACAAGCCGGGGGAGCACCTCGCCAGCACGGGCCTCCACCCGCACATCCACCAGCTCACCCCCGCGGCACTCGCCGATGTTGACGAGGCCGATAGGCATGTGGCGATCGGCGGCTCGTTGGAGGAAGCGGAAGCCCGAGTAGACGGCCAGGGACGAGCCCACCACCAGCAGCGCATCCCCCTCCTCGAGCAGCGCGAAGGCGGCCTCCACGGTGGGCGGTGGAACGTTGTCGCCAAAGAACACCACATCTGGCTTCAGCGTCCCGCCGCAGCGCAGGCAACCCGCCACCTGGAACGCCTGAACCGCCTCGAGGGGCAGCTCGGCATCCCCATCGGGCCGCAACTCGGCGCTCCGCTCCGCGAAGCCGGGGTTGAGAGCCAACAGCCGCTCCTGCACCTCCACCCGGGACTCAACGGTCCCACAGTCCAGACACCGCACCTGGGCGAGCGCCCCGTGAAGCTCGATGACGCGCTGGCTTCCGGCGGACTGGTGCAGGCGGTCCACGTTCTGGGTGATGAGGCCAAGCACGTGGCCCTCCCGCTCCAGGGCGGCGAGCGCCTGGTGTGCCGCGTTCGGCCGGGCCGAGGAGAAACGCGGCCAGCCAAGCAGGCTCCGGGCCCAGTAGCGCGTGCGCACCTCGGGCCGGGCGAGGAACTCACGGTGCTGAATGGGGTTGCGGGCACGGGCGCGCGTACCAGGCCCCCGGTAGTCCGGGATGCCCGACTCGGTGCTGCACCCGGCCCCCGTGAGCACCACGAGCCGGCGGCCCCGCAGCAGCGCGGCCAGGGCGTCCACGCCCTCGGCGAAAAGGGTCGGTTGTTCCAGGGGGGCGGTCATTCGGGGGGAATCTATAACGCCTCACTCCCGCGCTCGCCGGGCTCCCGCCTGGAGAGCGGGCATCCGGACCACCTACGGCTGCTCCGGCTCCTCTTCCAACCCACCCGCTTCGGCCTCCGGAGGACATACTTCGAGCCACCTCCGGGTCCAGCTGTCAGGAAGCTGCCAGCAGCCCACTCGTGGCCACGCGGTCACCCCCAACATGCTGGCATCATGAACCCCATGAGGAAGGTGCTCTGGTTCGCCGGCTACGTCTGGGCACTCCCAGTAACGATACTGGGCCTGATGCTCGCCATGCTCTTCGCGCGCCTCGAGTCGGTGGACGAGGAAGGCGTCCTCCACTTCGTCGTCCAGCCGGGCGGGCCGCTCGACTGGTACATGCGCCGCTTCAACATCGCCGCCTTCACCATCGGAGCCGTGGTCACCTACTCCGGAGCGGACGGCCCCAGGCAAATCCGCCTGGTGCGCCACGAGCGCGCGCACGTCATGCAGACCCTTGTCCTGGGCCCTCTGTTCCTGCCCCTCTACGCACTCGCCTCGCTCTGGCAGCTCGCGCGCGGAGGCCACCCGTACCGCGACAACTGGTTCGAGGTCCGGGCGCGTGCGGCGGAAATTCCTGGCTACCGCACTCTGCGTCTCGTCCGCTAGCTGCGACCATGTGACAAAATGGGTGGGCCATGCCTGCTCAGCCTGCCATTCGCGGCTTCATGTCCAGGATGATCCTCGACGCGGCAAGGAACCTGCCGGCTGAGAAACAACGACAGGTCTTCTCGCTCGTCCCGGAGTCGGTGATTGCGCTTATCCAGTCCACCCCCCGGCTGGGCTGGGTTCCGCTCGAGCAGAACCTCAAGCTGTCCGACGCCATCCATCATGTGCTGGGAAACCCGGGCTTCCGCCACTTCTTCACAGGCCTCTCGGGCCGGATGATGACCTACCCGCTGCTGCAGTCCTTCTTCGACGGGGCAGTGCGCCTCTTCGGGCTGACGCCCCAGGCCATGCTGAAGTGGACCGCCTATGCCTGGGAGCAGACCTTCCGAGACTGCGGGAAAATCATCTACCAGCCGCGCCGCGAGGCGGTGAACGACGGCAAGGCCGAGATGGTGCTGGAGGGCTTTCCTCCCGCGCTGCTGCACACAGGCACCTTCTCGGAGTCGCTCGCGGGGACCTTCGACATGTACCTGCAGCGCGTCTCCAAGAACGGCCGGGTGGACATCCTCAGCATCGACCTGGAGAAGGGCCGCGTGGTGTACGACATCTCCTGGCAGTAACGACCGCAGCCTCACCCTGCCGGCGCGGAGAGTGCGACGGGGACGGTGAAGAAGAAGGTGCTGCCTCGGCCAGGCTCGCTCTCCACCCGCATCTTCCCGCCATGCGCCTCAATGAGGCCGCGGGCAATGGACAGCCCCAGACCCGCCCCACGACGGTCCTTCCGGTCCCCCTGCCAGAAACGATCGAAGATGCGCGTGAGCGCCTCCGGGCCAATCCCCGGCCCGGTGTCCCGCACGAAGAAGCAAAGCTGCCCGCCCTCTACCTGGGCCCCCACCCTCACCTGTCCTCCTGGCGGGGTGAACTTCAGCGCGTTGCCCAGCAGATTGGAGAAGACCTGCAGGAGCCTGTCCCTGTCCGCCATCACGGGAGGAAGCGCTTCAGGCGCCTCGAGCTCCAACTGGACCGAACCTGCCTGGGCCTGAGGGCGGGCCGCCTCGAGGACGGTACGCAGGAGAGCCTCGGTGGGCTGCGGGCCCGGGTTGATGAACAACCGGCCCGCCTCCATCCGGGCCACGTCCAACAGGTCGTCGATCAGCCGGTTCATCCGCCTCGCGGAGGAGACGATGATCTCCAGCAGCTCCACATCCCTTCCCTCGTCGCTCCGTGCCCGCAACCGCCGCTGCAACGCCTGGGTGGTGAGGACAATCGAGTTCAAGGGGCTCCGCAGGTCATGCGCCACGATGCCCAGCACATCGTCGCGCGCCTGGGTGGCGCGACGGGCGGCCTGGTACAGCTGGGCGTTCTCAACCGCCAGGCTGGCGAGCCGTCCCAACCCCAGTGCGAACTCCAAATCTCCCGGCGTGTAGACGCGTCCAGACTCGGAGGAGACAAACACCAGCGCCCCCAGAAGCCGCCCCTTCGTCCCGAGGGGCACGCCCATGATGGAACGCAGGTCCAACTGCTGGAGCAGCGCGAGGTGCTCGGCCCCTTGCACCATGGCCGCGAGCCGCTCCCCCGTGACGTGGGGGATGAACAGGGGCTCCTGCCGCACCATCACTTCGCGCGCGAGGAAGGGCTGGTGCAATTCGAGCCGAATGGCCTGAAGTGCCGCCGCCAGCTCCTGCTTGCCAGGGTTCCGGTGGGCCACTTCCGAGCGGCGCACTTGCTCTCCCTCCACAAGGTTGACGATGCACCAGTCCGCCAGTGACTGAACCGCCAGCTGGGCGACGCTGGACAACGTCTGCTCGGGGTCGAGCGAGGAAGAGAGAAGCTCCCCGGCCTTCACCAGGAAGCGCTGCTCCTCCTCCACCCGCTTCTGCGCGGAGATGTCCCGGAGGATGACCGTCAGGATGAGCCTTCCCTCCAGGCGAAGCTTGGAGACGGCCGCCTCGGCGGGGAACTCCTCGCCATTCTTGCGCAGGCCGAAGATTGGCCGGCGCTCCCCCATCCGCCGGGCGTCCACGGTGCCTGCGATGAACGTCTGGATGAAGTGACGGTGGCTGGCCCGGAATCGCTCCGGCAGGAGCATGTCGAGCGGCTGTCCGAGCACCTCCGGCGCGCCGTAGCCGAAGATGGCCTCCGCCCCGGAGTTGAAGATGGTGATGCGCTGCGCCTCGTCGATGGCGAGGATGGCGTCCGCGGCGATGGCGACGATGCCCGCGAACCGGGCCTCCGAGGCCGCGCGCTCCGCCGCGTACCGCTCCGCCTCCGCCTGCGCCGCGTGCCTCCGGCGGAACTCGCGCATCATCAGCACCGCCTGCACGACCAGGATGGCCACGGCAATGGGAATGGCCAGCAAGAACACACGCACCACGCCGCCCATCACCTCGCTCGCCTGGTGCCGCGCGGCTTCCATCTCGCGCTGCTCGTACCGCAACAAGGCTTGGATGTTGCTGTCCAGCACCTCGCGCGCGGCCTTCATTTCCACCGCGATACGCGGCAGCAACGACTCGAGCGGCACTCCTCTCCTGCGCTGCTCCATCAACTCCTGGGAGAGAGCACGGATGTACGCCTCGGCCCGGCCGCTCTCCTCCAGCAATTCTCGCTCCCCGGGCTCCCGGCTCATCTCGCGCATCCGCCGCAGCGTCTGGTCGAACTGCGCGCGCGAGGCCGCGAGTGCCTCCAGCATCTGGGGATTCGGGGAGATCAGCTCACCGCGGACCAGTCGCCCCATGTGCTGGCACTCCGCGTTGAGCCGCTCGGCATCCAGGGCCTGCCCCGTGGCGAAGGCATGGCGCCGCAAAGCCTCTTGCTGGAGATTCACCACCCGGAGCACCACCAGGAGCGAGCCCACCGCGATCAGCACGGGGACGAGCACCATCGCGGCGGCGGTGGAGAGAACACGGTGCATTTCCAGTCTGGACGGCCCCCCCCCTCTGCCCGTAGCGCGAAAGTGTCAGCTCTCACCATGCGACAGCGGGACAAGCCGAATGCCGAATAGCTGACAGTCCAAACACGGCGCACCGCGGCATTTGACGCATGACGCGGCCCGTCACGCGCGCACGCTCCGGAAAAGCATGTCGCGTCGCAATTTCAATACAGACACTTCGTCATGCTCCAACTTTCTGTTATATCGGTGATGCCGGCCAATAAGCCGTGCTCCTGTTTCCCCCCTTTTTCACAATTCCAGGAGTTCCTCATGTTCTCTCGTCTCAACGGGCAGGGTGTGTCCCTTGCCGTGACGCTGACGGCCAGCCTCGTGCTGGGTGGCGACGCGCTCGCGAGCACCATCAACCAGAACACCTCGTGGACCATCAACCGCGGTGCCGCTTCGACGTACCGCGTCGTGGCCTACGGCGACTCCATCTTCGCTGGCTACAACGGCTCGCTCTTCAGCGTGGCCAAGCGCGCGGCGCCCGCCGTCGAGGGCGAGTACCTGGCCAAGGACTTTGGCGCCAACATCGAGGTGGTCCGCCGCACCAAGTCCGGAGCGAAGGCCGACGACATCTACAACAACAAGATCGTCTCCGAGCGCTCGTACATGCAGGCGACCAACACCCGCGTGGTGATGTTCGAGATGTGCGGCAACGACTATCTGCAGGCGCGCTCTGCCTTCACGGACCAGACGGGCACCTGTAACTACTCCGGGCTGGATACCGCCCTGGCCAACTGCACCAACTACACGCAGAAGGCCATGCAGGCCATCAACCAGTACGCGACGACGGCCAAGGCCAAGATCGTCATGAACATCTACTACCCGGGCTTTGACGCGGACAACGTGCTCACCAGCTGCACGGACTCCACCACCGGGGCGAAGATCAACAAGCGCGCCAAGTTCCTGCCCTACCTGGCCAAGAGCAACTGGCGCACCTGCAACCTGGCGGCGCAGAACGGCTTCCAGTGCGCGGACGCGTTCGCCGAGTACATGGGCGCGGACTACGACTCCAACGGCGACGGGCAGATCGACCGCGACGCCCTCCGCTATGTCGCGGGTGAGTCCGAGGCCGCCTACGTCGCCCGCATCACCGGCGCCCTGGTCGGCACGCTGCGCGACGCCAACACGCACTTCGTCAGCTCGAGCACCAGCTACGACTACATCCAGTCCGACAACACGCACCCGACCTACTACAGCGGGACGATGAGCACGGGCTCGACCTCGAGCGCCCCGACGTTCACCGACACGCAGATCGTGGGCGGCAAGAACCCCGAGTGGAACAAGTCCGGCCACGAGCGCGCGGGCTGGATCATGTCCCTGCTGGACCCGGCCACGCCGTAGTTGAAGCAAGCACCTGGGCAGGGAGTCACCTCCCTGCCTCGTCTCCCCGCCCTCTCCCCTTTGGGAGGGGGCCGGGTCGAGGCCCTGTAGTCCCCCTCCCCCGCCTCCGATTGCTCGCGGACCATGCGCTCCCGGCCTTCACGGGTTAGGGTGCGCGGCATGAATCAGAAGCTGGAGCTTCGGTCGCGCTGGACGCTCGTCACGGGAGCCTCTTCCGGTCTGGGCGAGGAGATGGCCCGGTCCATTGCGAGGGACCAGGGCGGCCACGTGCTGGTGGTAGCGCGGCGGCGGGAGCGGCTGGAGGCGCTGTGCGAGGAGCTGCGCTCGCGCCATGGCGTGCAGGCCGCCTTCATCGTGGCGGACCTGTCGCGGCCCGAGGACGTGGAGCGTGTCTTCACCGAGGCCACGCGCGAGCGGGAGATCCACGGCGTCATCCTCAACGCTGGCGTGACGTATTGGGGGGATGCCCTCAAGCAGGACTGGAGCGAGTTCCAGTCCATGTTGAACACCAACGTCACCAGCCTGGTGCGCCTCTCCACCCTCTTCGCGCGCTACCTCGTCGAGCGAGGGACGCGGGGCGGGCTGATGTTCGTCTCCAGCCTGTCGGGATTCATCCCGGTGCCGTACCAGGCGGCCTACAGTGGCACCAAGGCCTTCGTCAGCAGCTACGGCCAGGCGCTGACGCAGGAGCTGCGGCCCCAGGGCGTGTCCGTCACCGTCTTCGCGCCGGGCGGCATCTCCACGGAGATGCTCGACAGGACGGGGCTCTCCAACCGCTTCAAGTCGGGCGACCTGGGGATGATGAGCGCCCCGGAGTGCGCCGCGCATGCGGTACGGGCCTTCATCCACCGCAAGGAGCTCTACGTCCCCGGGCTGATCAACCAGACGCTGACGCTGGCGGCACGGCTGCTCCCGCGCGGCTTCCTGGCCCAGCGCACGGCCGCCATGTACCGGCCCGGCGCCTGAGCCACCACCGGGGGCCTCACACGTGGCGGGGCCGGCGCCAGAAGGGTAGACGCCGGGGGCCCCGCTTCTCGAGCTGCTCCGCCACATCTCCCCTCAGGGGCAGGTTGAGCCGCTCGCGCCGCAAGAGGAGCAGCTCGCGGATGACAATCTGACAGGTGCCTACGATGGGGACCGCCAGGAAGGCGCCGAGCACGCCGGCCAGCTCGGCGCAGAGGATGATGCCGAGCAGCGTCACCAGCGGGTTGAGCTCCACGGTGCGCTTGTAGATGACGGGCGCCAGCACATGGTTCTCGAACTGCTGGTAGAGGGTGGCGTAGACGCCCACCGCCAGGAAATCCCAGAACCCGCCCGAGGCGAACGCCACCAGCGCGAGCACGAGGCCGGCCGCGGTAGCGCCTAGCAGGGGAATGAGGCTGCCCAGGCCGGAGAGGATTCCGAGCGGCAGGAAGAAGGGCACCCCGAGGATGGCCAGGAAGACGGTGGCGCAGACGGCGTTCACCACGCCGATGAGGGCCAGCCCGCTCAGGTAGCCCCCCACGGCCTGGTACACCTTGTTCAGCACCCGCTCATAGCGCTGGCGGTGGATGGGGAGGGACTCGGCCAGCAGCCCCCGCACCACCCGGCCGCCATAAACCAGCATGAAGACGACGAGGAAGAGCACGGTGACAAGGGCACCGACTCCGGCCACCAGTCCCCGCAACACGCGCAGGGCCGGGTCCACGGCCCACTGGAGCAGTCCCGAGTCGCCCGCTCCGAAGGCGCCCAGCCGTTGCTCCAGGCCCACCCGCGCGTCGAGCCACTGAAAGACGGGAGTCTGGTGCATGCGCTCGTTGAGCTCCGGCAGGCGCTCCACCAACTCCCGGACCTGGGCCACCGTGGCGGGGATGATGAGGAAGCCCACCCCCACGAGCGTCCCCAGCACCAGGAGCATCACCCCAGCAATGGCCATCGGCCGCCTCAGGCCCCGCTTCTCCAGCCTTTCCACCCCATGGTTGAAGGCCACCGCCAGGAGGATGGCCGTCACGGTGAGGGTGAGGGTGACGATGCCGTGGATGAACAGGTAGACGGCAGCCAGCACCCCCACCACGGTGGCGCAGATGGTGAGCACCGTCTTCACCGTCACCTGGGAACGAGGCACCGGTACCGGTTCCCGGTCATTCACGGGCTCGACTGGCGGACGAGTTGGCCTCTCGGGTTCCACGCTCAACCCTCCCTGGAGATGGAAGCCTCCAAGAAAGCTGGGGCTCCGTCGGCCGGAACGGCAACGTGCCCCTCGTCGAGGGAAACAGCCGCCCGTCCGCCCGGCCCCTGGCTCATTTCGAGCCAAACGGGAGCACCTGGATAGAATGCCGCAGCCCATGCGCGCCAACCGATGGACCGATGAGTTCCTCGACGGCTTCCGCCAGCGGGGAGACCCGCTCGCCGATCAGACCGTGAAGAACCTGTTCCAGCAGGGACAGGTGGAGACCGCCAACGTCCTGCTGAAGCAGCTCATCCGCAACGATCAGCTCGTCCCCGAAGCACTCCCGGAGATGCTGCAGGACTACCTGCTGCGGACGAAGCAGCTACCGGAGTGGGCGGACCCCGACCTGGTTCGCCAGGGCGAGGCGCTCTTTGGCCGGTACGGGCCGCAGGCGGTCGTCTCCCTCTTCTGCGGCGCCCTGCCGGCAAGCTACGCGGCGGCCAAAGGCGTCCAGGTCATCCACCTCACCGCCCGGCTGGCGACGGACCCCTTCCGCCGCATCATGGAGACGGCGCAGATGCTGGTGGACGTGCTGGCACCGGACGGACTGGCGCCGGGTGGCAACGGCATCCGCAGCGCGCAGAAGGTCCGCCTGATGCACGCGGCGGTGCGCCACCTCCTCTTGGAGAGCGGCCATTGGAACCCCGAGTGGGGCTACCCCATCAACCAGGAGGACCTGGCGGGGACGCTGGTCGACTTCTCGTACGCGGTCATCCTGGGGCTCGAAAAACTGGGCTGCACGCTGTCCAGACAGGAGCAGAACGCCTACCTCCATTGCTGGAAGGTGGTGGGGCACATGATGGGGTTGGAGGCGGCCGTGCTTCCGGAGGACATCGAGGACTGCGCGGCACTCGCCGAGGTTGTCCAACGGCGCCACTTCCGCGCGAGCCCCGAGGGGCAGGAGCTGACGCGCGCGCTCATCCAGATGGCCGAGCACGTCACGCCGGGAGACCTCTTCGATGGGATGGCGGCCTCGCTCATGCGCCACATCCTGGGCGAGGAGATCGCCGACATGCTGGCCGTCCCTCCCGCGGACTGGACCCGGTACCTGATCGGCCCGCTGGCGATGTTGGGCAAGGCCTCGGACGAGCTGGGAGACCGCTCCAGGTTCGTGGCAAGGCTCGCGGAGGTGTTCGGCCGCAAGCTGGTCGAGGGGATGGTGTGGATGAACCGTGGCGCCGGGCGGCCGCCCTTCCGCATCCCCACCTCGCTGCGCGAGTCCTGGAACGTGCAGGGCCGCTAGACGCGGTAAGGGGCGCGCATAAGCGCCACCAGGTCGATCAGCGGAAGCACTGCGTGGATGCGCTGCTGGTGACGCCGGTGCCGCTCATCCTCGAGCCGCGGCCACGCGTGTCCCCGTAGGAGCTCCGCGCCATCGCCAGGGGACAGGGCCGCGCGCCCATCGTCCAGGTCGCGCGCACGCGGGTGCTCACCGAGCACTGAGCCGGGCCGTCCTCTCACTCCCCACCTCCGTGCACACCCCGGAAGAAGCCCCGGACGGGGAAACGTGCACCTCGGACACAAATGCAACTTGATTACATTTGCCCGACAGTGGCACATTGATGGCGCTTTGACGGGAAAGCCCGGAAGCACTGGCGCCCACGGATGGCGCATGCGGGAGACTCGCGGTGGCGCGAATGGTGTGGAGCATGGGAGTGGGAGGGCTGGTACTGGCGCTGCTGGCGGCGGCCTGGCTGAGCCGCCCGGTGGAGCTCCCTCAGGCCGGGCCTCCGCTGGCCGGGTCCAAGGAACTCAGCGCACGAGCCCCGTCCCCCGCACCGGCGCCCGAGGCCGTCCCAGCGGCCACCTCCGAGCCCCTCGCGCCTCCCGCGGTGGTGTCCCCACTCCCCCCCAGGGCATCCGCCCCGGTGGTGCCCGGCACGGCTCCGAGGCCCTGGCCCGAGACCCCGCGCGCCCGCCGCAAGCTGTCGGAGCAGCACCTGCGCATCGTACGTGCGTTGCGCGCCGATTACGCCACTTCCCTGGCGCGCCGGGACGCGGTGCTCGCCGAGTTCCACGCGTCCGGAGAGAGCCAGGAGCCGTGGACGCAGGGGGCACGCACGGCGCTGGAGACCTGGCGCGCCACCATTGAAGCGGACGTGCTGCCCATGCAGGCCGAGCCGCCGCGCTGCTACGCCGCCGGCTGCGTGGCGCGTGTCACCTTCCCGGACGCGGCCTCCTATGAGGAAGCACGGCAGCGGGTCCCCGCCCTGAAGCTCGGAGACGTGGGACCCCACATGCAACTGCCGCCCGAGCACCTCCCGTCTGGCCAGGTCGTCGTGTCCTGGGCGGTGCTTCCCCCGAAGCGCACCTGAGCCGTCCTCCGTCGTTCCCGAAGTGTCAACCCCGTAGTCCCCCCAACCAGGAGTCACATCATGAAGAACGTATTCAAGAAGAGCCTGCTGGCCTCCGGCGTCGCGCTGCTGCTCACCGGCTGCGGCAGCACCACCGAGGCCGAGTCCCAGCCGTCCTCGCTGGAGGCACGGGAGGACGAGCTGCTCTCGGCCTGCGGGGAGCCCGAGGCCACGGAGCTGCTCGAGGTGGCCGAGCACGCGTGCTTCCATGGGGAGTACGGTCCCTTCGAGGCCGTGACGGCCGCGGCGCTGGGCTCCACCCCGTTCGTGGATGTCAGCGCGCCGCACACCGCCTACAACATCACCCTGCCGGCCCGCGGCTACGGCTACGGCTACGGCGGCGCGGTGAACTTCATCCCGGAGGAGTCCGGCGAGTACGCCTTCTTCCTGTCGCGTCATCGCGGCCTGCGCATCTTCAACGGCAACACCGAGGTGGCGCGTGAGTGCCGCCTCCAGGTGCCCGAGGAGACGTGCGGCAGCCTGCGCACCGCCGTCGTGGCGGACCTCGAGGCCAACGTGGAGTACCGCCTGGAGTTCAAGGCGATCTTCCCGCAGAACTCCCAGTTCACCCTCGTCGTCGAGGAGGCGGCGCACCACCACGAGGAGTAGTCCCTGCCCGGGCCGCCAGGCCTGACCGGGTCCGTGGGCCGCTCCGCCCGCGGACCCTTTTCGTTTTCTGTATCTCCGTTGCATTTTCCACGGTGATGCAGATAGGAAAGAGGCATGCGATCCAACCGCCGATTCCTTGCCCTGGCCGCCAGCGCGGTGGTGTTTGCCGCCTGCGGCCGACCCCCGGAGCCGGACCCCGATCCTTCCGAAGGACAGCCCCAGGAGCAGACGGACCCGTGCGCCCCCAACGGCCACATCCACCGGGAGGCGACAGGGGACTGGTGCCACTGCGACCGTGGCTACATGGCCTCCGCGCAGGGCCTGTCATGCGAGCCAGATCCCAACTACGTGCCGAGGGATGAGTTCGACTTCGGTGACAACGGCGAGCACGCGTGCTGGCACGTCACCAACGGCCCCTTCGCCACGGTGACGGCGTCCGTGGACCGGCAGCCCCGCGTGGACTCCTTCCACACGTACTACACCGTGAAGCTGCGCCCGGAGGGCGGCCAGTACGTGGGCACCTTCAACTTCAAGGCCTATGCCACGGGTGACTTCATCGCCTACCTGAGCGACGCGAGCGTCCCCATGGCCTTCCGCGAGGGTACGAAGGTGCTCGACGTGGCCGCCAGCTCCCCCATCCCCGAGGCGCTGCGCGACGGCGTCTGCCAGGGAGGTCTGGTGCACATGGTGGGCTACGAGCTGATGGACAAGGTCCAGTACACCGTCACGTTCGGCCCCACTTCCCTGCCCGAGCTGGGCCTGGTCATCGAGCACCTCCAGTAGCCGACGCTAGAAACACCACGGACACTATTGCAACTCGATTGCACTTACGTCATCAGTGCGGGTGCCGAGGAGCACGTGGTGCTGGCGCATGGCGCCGCGCCGCTCCCGGTTCACATCGAAAGGACCAACCAACCATGAAGATGACGATGCGGAACGTCTGCGGTGCGCTCGTGGGCCTGTCGCTGGCCGCCTGTGGCCCCGCCCTCGAGGAGGAGCAGGGCACCTCACAGCAGGAGGCCTCGCTGGAGGCCGGCTGCACGGCGCTCAGCTCCAGCATCAGCTCTCACTCCTGCCTGCACTCGAACAACCCGGCGGATCATCTGTCGGTGACCGCGACGAGCGGCCTCACCGGCTCAACCCCCAGCATCAACACCTCGCACAAACAGTACGACGTGACGCTGCCGGCCGGAGCCACGGGCACGGTGAAGTTCCGTCCGGCCACCGCGGGCTCCTGGGCCTTCTACCGGACGCAGGGCAACTCCATCACGGTGAAGGATGGCGCCACCACGCTGACTCCTGCGCTCAGCCATACCGTGTCCGTCTCGGGCTGCGGGCTGGTGACGGTGACCGTGTATGACCTGGCCAGCACCACCACGGACTATCAGGTGGACCTGGGCACGGCCTCGGGCAACCTCGTGGGCGTGGTGGCCGAGCGCGTGGAGGACTACCGGGTCCGCTACTACCAGGACGCGGACAACGACACCTGGGGCAACAGCTCCGTCTCCGTGCTCACCGCGTGCGTGCCGCCCGCCGGCTACATCACCCAGCGTTACGATTGCAACGACGCCAACGCCAGCATCAACCCCTCGGCCACGGAGCTCACCGGCAACAGCGTGGACGAGAACTGCAACGGCTCGCTGACGAACTAGTCCCCCGCTGACCGACGCGGGCCCACGCCCGCCCGCCGGGGCGGTCTCTCCCGAGGCCGCCCCGGTGCCATTTCCAACTCCACGAGAGGAGCCCCGAACGATGCGACCCTTCCCTGGCACCGCCCTGCTCACCGCCTGCGCCCTGACCCTGACGGCCTGCGAAGACCGCCCCACCCCGCCCGCTCCCCCGGGAGCGGACACGCAGCCGCCCAAGGTGACGGCCACCTCGCCCACCGAGCACGCGGAGGCCGTGCTCCCTGGTGCCACCACCGAGGTGTCCATCACCTTCAGCGAGCCCATGAAGCCAGACACGGGGACGCTGGTGCCCTCGAGCGGGCTGAAGCTCGGCGCCCCGGCATGGAGCGGCAACACGCTGAAGGTGCCCGTCACCGGGCTCGGCCATGACGATGCACACTCGCTGGAGCTGAAGGGCTTCCAGGACATGGCCGGCAACGCGCTGGACGGCACGGTGCTGCTGGGCGACGGCAAGCTGGATTTCCGCACCGGCTCGGACCACCCCCGTGCGTCCGTCTCTTCGTCCAGCGTGGCCGAGGGCGCCCAGGGCGTCTACCCGGTGGAGATGTACTACGACGCCGAAGCGAGCCGCCCGGGCGCGTACTTCCGCAAGGTGCTCACCGTGACCTTCACCGAGGCCATGGACCCGGCCTTCGCGCAGGTGACGCTGGTGAACCGTACCGACACCACGCTCGCGCCGCGCCCGCTGACGGGCCAGTGGTCGCCCGACGGTCTCACGCTCACCCTCACCCTCACGGCGCCCGAGGAGGGAGGACCGCCGCTGGAGGAAGAGTCCACGTACGCACTGGACTTGAGCGCGCTGCGGAGCGCCGCCGCCGGCAACCGGCTGGAGGCCAGCACCTTCCTGGGTGACGGCAAGCTGGACTTCACCACGGGCAAGCGCAACGGCGATCTCGAGCATGCCTGCACCCACTCGCTCGTGAGCACCGTGGAGTCCGTCACGGCCGCGCCCAACATGCCCCCGTTCGGCTTCCCGCCGTCCACGGACATGGGCCACACGCGCTACCGGTTGACGCTTCCCACAGCCGACGCGGGCTCCCACGTGGGCCACACGGAGCTCGTCTCCAAGCCGGACCAGGACGAGTTCATCGTGCTGTACCTCGACCAGAACATCCCCGTGGGCGTCTGGGACGAGCTGGACGCGGTGGACGTGCCCGTGGAGGTGAGCCCCACCGCAGCGGTGTGCCCCGGCATCACCTACCAGGCCCGCTTCACCGTCACGCAGGGAGACAGGTTTTACTACCTGCGCTTCGGCGCCACCCCCAGCGCGGAGCTCGAGTTCATCCTCGAGCGGTACGCGAGCCCGGCACTCACTCCCAGGTAGCGGAGAAGGCGGTGTGCCGCCGCACGTTGACGAGCAGCGCGCGGTGCACCTGGCTCTCCGGGGGCACCGCCACCGCCGCGCCGCCTGGTGGCACCTCCAGGCGCTCGAAGAGGGCGCCCTCGAACCAGCGGTGCGGATGGAGCTCCACGACGAAAAGGCCCTCGTCCTCCAGCTCCACGTCGATGGGGACGAACTCCACCCGCTGCAGCTCCACCGGCGGGGGGAAGTCCAGGGCGGCGCGGAAGGCCAGGGTACGCCCCTCGCGCGAGGCCGTGCCCTCCATCAGCACCGAGCGCCCCTCGAGTGACGCCGCCTCCGCGCCCAACGACCGGGACGGAGGCTGGAGCAGCAGCGAGAAGGAGCGCGCCACGCCGGCAATGCCCGGTGAGCGTCCGAGCACCCGCGTCTCGCCCCCGTCGCCCAGCAGGTCATACACCACCTCGCGGTCCCACTCGCCCAGCACCCGCCCTCCGGCGAAGAAGGAGTCATGGGCGTGTGCGGTAGGGGCGAGCACGTCGCTCACGCGGCGCCACCACCGTCCCGTGGGGCTTGGCTGGAGGGGTGAGGAGTTCTCGAAGAGGTAGATAGGGCCGAGCACCATGCGCGCGGAGGTGAGCGTCACGCGCCAGCCGGTGTCGGTGGTGAAGAGGCCGGGCTGCGTCTCGCCGGGGGCTCGGGCGGTGCGCAGGCCCATGCGGAAGACGATGGCGCGGCCACCGGTACCGGACAGTCCGCAGGCGGAGCCACCGCCGAGCAATGCGGTGCCGAGCAGCGTGGTGAAGGCACGGCGGGTGGTGCGAAAGGGAGTCGTCATGGAAGCTCCTCGTCCTGGAGGTCCAGGTAGAGGGTGAAGGTTCCTCGGAAGGTGCGCGGGGAGCCCGCGGCGAAGTGGCGCGTGGCCAGAAGTGAGGCGGGAGCGTCCGGGCCGCGGAAGTTGGACACGTAGTTGAACTCGGCCTCGCGCCAGCGCGCGTCGAACAGGTTCTCCACGGACAAGCCCAGCTCCATCCACTTCCACCGGGCACGGGCCGCGACGTCGAAGAGGAAGATGGGCTCGCTGTAGCGATCGAGAGGCAGCGGCTTGGGGCCGATGGCGCTGTGCCCGAGGGCCAGGTTCCACCCCACCGGCACCCCGGACACGGGGAGCTCGCCGCGCACAGAGGCATCGAGCCGGCCGAGAAGGTGGGGGATGTACGGCATGACCGCGCCCTCCCACAGCTTCCATTGCGGGGCACCGGGCGTTGGGAGCGTGGCGCGGGCCCAAGCGGCACTGGCCTGAAGGTCCACGCGGTCCTCCAGGGTGAAGCGCGCGGTGGCGAAGGCGCCCAGGCGCTGCGAGGGGCCCACGGGCTGATTGCGGCCGGCCGACTCGTCGAAGACGAGGTCCTGAGAGACACGGGTGACGAAGAAAGCCCCCCGCGCCTCGAGGTCGAAGGGGCGGTCGTCGCCACCGAGCCGCCAGCCCAGGCCCGTCTCCGCCGCTGTGACGCGGGCGTAGGGGGCAAGCTCCGCGTCGGACAGTGCGGCCGCGTCACTGGAGCGCGCGCCCAGGCCAGCACTGGTGAGCCAGGTCAAGCGGGGGGTGAGCCGCACCTCCGCGGTGAGGCGGGGGCTGGCGAAGAAACCGTAAGCCTCGATGGACTCTTCGGGGATGCGCTCGCCCTGCCGGTCGGAGGTGGGGCGGTTCTGGTCCTCCACGCCGAAGAGGAAGGTGTCCAGACGCAGACCACCGCGCAGGGTGAGCCACGAGAGCGGAGCCAGGCGCAGGGAGGCGTAGGCGCCCAGGTTGGTGGTGCGCACCTGGTTGTCGAAGAGGGTGGCGTAAGGTGCGCCGCCGTGGTCGCGCAGGCGGCGGGCACGGGTGAGCACATCATCGAAGCGCGCCAGGTAGCCCAGCTCCAGCGGCTGCGACTGGCCGAAGAAGGTGAGGCCCGGCGAGTAGCGCCCGCGCAGGCCCACGGTGGTGCCGCGGTAGTACTGCTCGGTGTTGTCTCCGCGCGGGTCCTCGCCGACAGGAGGCACGTCATTGAGGAAACCGGTGAAGTTGTCGCGGATGCGCATCTGCCGCACCACGACGAAGCCCTGCTGGACGAAGCGCCCGCCGCGGCGCAGCCGTGACTGCAGCTCGGCGGAGAGGATGTGGCGCTGCCCTGCCCCGCCCTGGTTGGGGTCATAGAAGCAGAAGAACTGGGAGTCCGCGCCAGGAGCACAGGGCATGCGCCCATCCACCACATCCGTCTCCCGGACGACGCCCGCAGAGGAGAAACGTGCGGCGTAGCTGGCGCCGAAGAGGCGCAGCCGGGTCTCCTCGCCGACGCGGAATTCAACTTGAGCCATGGCGCCGGCGTTGGCGTAAGCGCGGTTGGGACCGAAACCATGGCCCTGGCGCAACAGCAGGCCCACGAAGTTGGCCTCACTGGACTCAGGAGGCCCCCACACCAGCGACAACCGGCGAGAGGCAAAGCTGCCGTAGCTGGCGGAAGCGGTGAGGCCGCGGCGCCTCAACCCGAGCTGGTACTCGACGGAGCCGGCCACGCCGAAGTCGCCCTGAGCGGGGTCATAGGGGCCCTCGGTGATGCGGAGCGAGTCCACCAACTCTGGGATGATGAAATAGGTGTCGGCGTAGCCATGGCCGTGGGCATGGGACACCTCGTTGAGCGGGACACCATTGAGGCGGAACTCGACATCCTTGCCCTCACCGGCGTCGAAGCCGCGGATGAAGATGGTCTCCGCGTGGCCCTCGCCGCCGTGGTTGGCGAGCATGACACCGGGAGCCAGCAACATGAGGTCCGAGGCGGAGTTTCGAGGCACATCGGCGAGCTGGCCGATGGGGATCTGAAAATCGCCGACTGCGGCCGGAGGAGGAGCAGGAGCCCGGCCACGAACGGTGGTCGCAAACGAAGGAGCCTCAGCACTCCCCACCCCAGCACTCCCCTCCACAGAGGTCCCCACCCCAGCAGCTCCCTCAACAGAGGACCCCTCAACAGAGGACCCCTCCACAGAGGTCCCCTCCCTCTCCCCCCGGGAGAGGGTCGGGGTGAGGGTATCCGCCCCCTGGGTTGCCCCCGTATCCCCCTCTCCCTCTGGGAGAGGGTCGGGGTGAGGGTATTCCTCCCCCAAGGCCCCCGCCGTCCCCACCGTGTCTACAAAAGGCGTGAAGGTCACCGGAACATCCGCCTGGACCTCAATAGGCAGCTCGCCGCGCCGAGCAGGCTGAAAGCGCCAGCGCAAGGCAGCAGCCATCGCAGCGCGATCAAAAACACTACCCGCCGACTCACGCACCTCCACGCGAGACACCTCGCCGGCCTCGTCGATGGTGAGACGCAGCAGCACCAGGGCTGGGGCGACCAGGGTGGGCGCATCTGCGGGCATGACGGGAGGGGCGGCGTCCACGGGGACGGGGGGAGAAACGGGGGCTTCGGCCGTGGTGCTCAGCAGGAGGAGCACCAGACTGGAAATCCACATCAAGGGGGAAGACCTCGCTCGGGGGTAGCCGGAGGGATACACCACCCTCTCCTTGACTTGCAACACTGTTACAAATAACTCCCTGATACATGAGTTTCCCGAAATCAAAATCCAAGCTGTGGCATGCGGTATTCATGGGGGTGTCTCTCGCGGGGGCGTCCTGCGAGCCGGTGGCCGAGGGGGACGTCCGCGTGACGATGAGCGGGGGGGATGGAACGCAGCGGGGCTATCCGAGCCATCTCTTCCAGGACGGCTGGTCGGTGCAGTTCACGAAGTACCTGGTATCGATGGGGGACTTCACGCTCACAGCGGCCACGGGGGAGAAGCGAGAGTCAAGCGAGCACGTGCTGGTGGACGTGCAGAAGGGAGACATCCCACTGACGGAGCTGAAGGGCCTGACGGCGGGACGCTGGAGCGTGGGCTTTCGGGTGAGCCCGCCGAGGGAGGGCACGAAGCTGCCGGACGGAAGCGTCTCCGCCGAGGACCTCGCGATGATGCGTGAGCGCGGCTACAGCTACTGGCTGGAGGGGGTGGCGGTGAAGGGAGGCGTAGGCATCTACACGTTCCGCATGGGCTTCCCGGTGGACGCACGGATGGTGGACTGCGTCAACGGGGTGGACGGGACGCTGGGGCTCGTCGTGCCAGAGAGCTCCGTGGCGGAGGCCGAGGTCACCATTCACGCCGAGCACATGTTCTATGACCGGCTCGGCACCCACCGGGGGGTGGAGCTGCGCTTCGACGCCTTCGCCGCCGCGGCGGACGGGGAGAAGGTCATCACCCCCGAGGGGCTGGCCGAGCAGAAGCTGTTGGATCTGCGGGGCCTGGACGGGGGCGAGCTGAAGGATGGCCAGGGAAGGCCCGTCGTCTACGAGCCGGGCGCCTACACGGTGCGGACGCTCCAGGAGTTCGTGACACAGAGCATCGTGGATCAGGCGCACCTCAACGGAGGGGGTGTCTGCACCGTCGCCCATTGAGGAGACGCCGAGTGACCTTCCGCCATGTCCCCGGGTGCGCTAAGCGTTGACCTGAGGGGGAATGCGAGTGGAGGCACTCACGGTGAAGCGTCTGTTCGTCACGGGTGGTACGGGATTCATCGGCGCGAGGTTCGTCTCACTGGCACTGGAGGCGGGCTATCGGGTGCAGGTGCTCACCCGAAATACGCGGGCCGCCGAGCGGTGGAAGCACGAGGGCGTCACCGTGGTGCAGGGGGACCTGCTCACCCCGGGGCCCTGGCAGGAGGAGGCGGCAACGAGCGAGGGGGTCGTGCACCTCGCGCAGCCGCTCACCTTCGGAGCCCGGGTGACGCACAAGCGGGCCGAGGCCTACCGGGATCAGCGGCTGCGCATGGACTCGCTGCTGCTGGACTCGCTGAAGCCGGGCACGGTGAAGCGTCTGCTCTACGTAGGGGGCACCAGCTACTACGGAGACCAGGGCACCCGGTTGGTGGCGGAGGACGCCACGCCACATCCCACGGGGTGGGGCCCATACATCGCGCCCGCCATCGAGTCACTCCCCCGGCACCTGGAGCGTGGGCTGCCATTGGTGGAGGCCTATCCCGGCTCGGTGTACGGGCTGGGCTCCTGGTTCGAGGAGTACGCGCTGGAGCCGATGAAGACGGGCAAGCGCATCTTCGGACTGAAGGAGAGCCTCACGAAACAGATGTCCCCCATCCACGTGGACGACTGCGCCCGGGCGCTGCTGCACCTGCTGGAGCATGGCGAGGTGGGCCGGCGCTACTTCGTGGTGGATGACCAGCCGGCGACCTTCGGGGAGCTGTCCCAGGTGGCAGCCGAGGCGCTGGGCGTCTCCTACAAGAAGACGCTCGTGCCTAGGTGGCTGTGCAACCTGTTGATGGGGCCGGTGGTGACGGACTCGCTGACAAGCGAGGCGCGGCTGTCCAACGCGCGCCTGCATGGCACGGGCTTCCAGTTCCTCTACCCCACCATCCGCGAGGGCGTGCCGGCGCTGGTGCGGCAGTGGCTGGAGGCGCGCAGGCGGAGCTGAGTCAGACGCGCGAGTCGCCCTCGTGCACGGCCCGTCCGGACGCCAGCAGCTTGGAGATGTGCAGGAGCCGCTCGGTGCCCAGCCGCATGAGGGCGGCGCGGATGCCGGGCTGGCCGGAGAGGTACTGCTCGAAGGCCTCGCGGCCCAGCCGGAGCATGTGGCAGGACGACTCCGCGCGCACCGTGGCGGTCGCCGGCTGGCCGAGCAGCAGGGAGATCTCCCCGAAGACATCCCCCTCGCGCAGTGGGGGGAAGGCGGTCTGCTGCCCGTCGGGGCGGCGGAACAGCGGCGTGCAGGTGCCACTGAGCAGCAGGTACAGGGCATCGCCGCGCTGGCCCTGCTCGATGAGGACGTGCCCGGCCTCCACCGTCCGCAGCTCGAAGATGTGGGCCAGCGCCTCGCGCTGCGCGGGGGCCAGCGCGGAGAAAACGGGATGGCTGCGCAGCACGTTGGCCAGCAGCCGCTCGCGGTAGAAGGCCTGAACGGTGTCGCCGACGGCGTGGTACCGGAAGGAGATGCGCTCCACGCGGGTACGGTGGAGCTCGAGTGCCAGAACGTGCTGGGTGGCCACCACGCTGGCCAGCCGGGGACTCTCTGAGACGAGGGCAATCTCCCCGAAGAAGTCCCCCTCCTTCAGCGAGGACAGGGTGCGCAACTCGCCCCCGTCCATCTTGCGCAACACGTCCACCCTGCCCTCGACGATGGCGAAGGAGGAGCGGCCCGGGTCGCCCTCGGTGATGAGGTGCTGCCCGGGAGCGAAGGCGCGCAGCTCCACGACGCCCACCAGGGCCATGAAGGGCTCGCGGCCGAGCTCCGAGAAGAGGGGCGCCCGCGGCAAGGCACCGGCCCCCGTGGCGGGAGAAGTGGCGCCCGGGGCACCAGGCTTCGCGTAGAGGTCCGCCAGGAGCTGCGGGGTGCGAGTGTGAGCCGGCTCGAGCTGGAGGAGGGCTCTGCACACCGCGATGGCGCGCAGCGGCTGGCCCTGCCTGGCCAGCTCGGTGGCGAGGGCCTCGGCGGTGGCGAGCGCCTCGGGAGTACGGCCGAGCGCCTGGAACTGTTCAATCCGGACGTGGAGGGGGTCGGACATGACCACCCCTGTATGCCACAAGCCCCGGGCCCGCGCAGCGAACCTCACGCCATCAGGTGGAACTAGGAGCGCCTTGCGTCCAGAACCAGTTTGAGGCCGAACACGATCAGCACACCACCTGTGATGCGGTCCAGGGCACGTACGATGCTTGGACGACGGAGCGCCGCCGCCAGGGGCCGGGTGGCCGCGATGAGCGCCGCAAACCAGAGGATGCCCTCGAGAGCATGGATCGCGGCGAGCAGGACGGTGGAGGACAGGACGTCAGCCCCAGCCGGGACAAACTGGGGCAGGAAGGTCACGTAGAATTTTGGAGAAGTGCCAGGTGCTCCAAATCTGCTTTCGGCACGCATCACGCGATTCGATATCGTCCCGCCCTCCATGGACCAGACACCTCCGCCGAATCTCTCGCAGCAGCTCCTGGAGCACATCTCCAGCTACTGGATCTCCCAGGTCATCGGTGTGGTCGCGCGACTTCGCCTCGCGGACCTGCTCGCAAGCGGTCCTCTCTCGAGCGAGGCGCTGGCGCCGCAGGTCGGAGCCCACCCGGATGGGCTGTACCGCCTGATGCGCGCGGGGGTGGTCGCGGGCCTCTTCACGCAGGAGCATCCCAGCACGTTCACGCTCACCCCGCTGGGGGCCTGCCTCCGTTCGGAGGTGCCCGGGTCGATGCATGACATGGCCATCATGCAGACCTCCCCCGGCCATTGGCTGCCCTGGGGAGACCTCGTCACCGCCGTGCGGACGGGTCGCGCCCCGGTCCGCAAGGTGCTGGGGACCGATCTCTGGGAGCACTACCAGAAGAACCCGGAGGAGGCCGCGCATTTCGACCGTGCGATGGGCAGCTTCTCCAGCTTCGTGGCCGCGGAAGTGGCACGCCTCCACGACTTCTCACCCTATGCCCGCGTGGCCGATGTGGGGGGGAGCCAGGGCGTGTTGCTCGCCGCCGTGCTCCGTGCCCACCCCTCCTGCCGAGGCATCCTCTTCGATCTACCGCACGTCATCGACGGAGCCCGGGCCCAGGTGGAGGCGGAGGGGTTGGGCCAGAGGATGGAGCTGGTGGCGGGGAGCTTCTTCGAGCCCGTCATCCCCACCGCGGAGGCCTACCTCCTCAAGCACATCCTTCATGACTGGGACGACGCCTCGTCCACCTCCATCCTCCGGCAGCTTCATCGCGCCGCACCGCCGGGAGCCCGGCTGCTCGTGGTGGAGATGGTGATGCCGGACGGGGAGCCTTCGCGCACGGCCCTCATCGACCTCAACATGTTCGTGGTCGCGGATGGACGCGAGCGCACGGCCCGCGAGTACGAGGCGCTGCTCGCCAGCACCGGCTGGGCGCTGGAGCGCACCACTCCCTCCCCGAGCGGCGTGAGCCTCATCGAGGCGCGCAAGCTCTGACGGTGGTCTTGGGGAAGGGCCCGAGGACGCGCGGCAGGCCTATCAGGCCCAGTCCCTTCAGCAGCGCTTCCGATGGACGGGGCTGGACGTGAGGCCACCGCCCAAGAAGGTGCCCCGCTGCGCCTTCCTGGAGGGCTTCTCCCTCCATGGTCGCGGTAGGGACGGCCCTTCGCCTCATCGACTCGGGCCGCCCCCTGCACAGCTCCCAGCGGGCGCTGCTAACGCACTGGGCTCTTGCCTTGGGTCCTGACGAAAAAGCGCTCGACGGACCAGGGGTGCAGGATACGGGGTACAGGAAGCCAGCGACTGGACAGCGCACGCATCCGCTCCCACGTCATCCGGTGACGCTGACTGCGTTGGCGCAGGGCCAGCAGCCAGTGTCGTTCTACCTCTCTCCGGAATTGTCTGAGCGTCTACACGTTCGTCGGTACCGCGTGGTAGGCGAAGTAGCCGCGCACCACACTACCGAGCCACTGCCCCTGTTCTGGGATGGGCTGATGCTGGGTACCCGTCCGGCGGACGACGTGCTGAGGCTGCTTGAGGGCGGACGGGGGTCGTGCTCGGCGGCGGTCGCGAGCTGGTAGGAGGCGATGAGCAGGGCAGGCTGCGAGCACGAGGACGCTCAGGAGGAGTCCGCGGCGCGCAGCCGCTTCCACTCGTGCGGCAGCAGCTCGTCGAGGCGCGAGTTGGGGTGCGTCTGCACGCGCAGCAACACGTCCGCCAGGTACTCCTCGGGGTTGATTGCGTTCACCTCGCAGGTGGCCACCAGGGCGTAGAGGGCCCGCGAGGTTTTCACCCGCCGCCTCGTGCCCGACGAAGAGGAAGTTCTTGCGGCCCACAGGTAGGGCAATTGAAGCCCGACCAGGTTAACGAACCCACCTCCACGCGGCAACGTACCCACTGCGTTGGGGCTTCGGTGCACCTTCGCCGGGTCCACCTGGACGCCCCCGTTCGACCTCGTCGCGAACGTCCGCTCCGGAACGTACGCCAGATGTCGGCGGAAGACGGAGGCGAGGGTCGCATGAACGTTGCTACCCTCGCGGGCGACCATCCCCCTCTGGCCGAGGTGACGCCGTGCGCATCTCAGGGCAACTCGCGCGAAGACGTGCACTCCCGCTCCGGCATCTGTTCGCCGTCATGCCGCCGCTCCTCGCGGGGTGCACCATCAACCACTACCAGCCACGCCATTTCGAGTTCGTCACGGTCGTCAAGAAGCCCAAATCCGGCTCGGGCGGATGGCGTGCCGCATGCCTGCACGTCCCCATCGTCAACACGGCCACCTGGGACACCTTCTTCTGCAAGATGGGTGTCGAAATGCCCCTGGAAACCAAAGCCGAGGGGGCCATCTCCACGGCACTCGCGCAGCGCATCGCCGCCGATTGCGCCAACGAGGCTGGAAGACTCGTGCTTGGCTTCCCCAACTCCCCGAGCCCCGGCCTCGTGTGTCAGGACTTCAAGAGCACGTTTCACACGATTCTGAATCGTGCCGTACTCGGCTCCCAAGTCACGACCCTGTGCGACAAGGAAACAACGCCTCATGTCATTGAATTCTAGCCCCATTCCCCTCTCGGTGGAGTCCTTGCTTGCCCTCGTTCACAACTACTACCGTGCGGACAAGGAGTTCCATCTCAGGCGAGAGAACAGTCCTGAAGAAGAGCGCTTCCTCACGCTGTGGGTGCAAGAGCGCAAGAAGATGGATCAGTGGAACGCGTTCGTGGACGAGCTCCAAGCAGCGCTGCCTGAACTCGATGTCGGGAACATCACGTCCACCTGTAATGCGTCTTTTCGTTGTGCCGTGTACCCGAGAGTGGAGTTCCCCCCACCGGAGCCGGGTATCTGGGTCGTCGTCGGCTGTGTCAGCATCCTGGCGCCTGTCTACGCCATCTATGGCTTGCACCTGCGCTACAGCGGCAGGCAGCGCATCGAAGAGCGGGTCTTCCTGGAGTTGCTTCCGCCCGAGATGCAGGGTCCCGCCGAGGTCGTCGCCAGCAAGCTCGAGGCCACGTTCGGGGTGACCGCCCTTCCTCGCGCGCTCGCCCGCACTCCCGTCCCCCTCATCGTCGAGCCCAAGGAGCCTCCCCACACCACCCTCTTCGACGCGCTCTTCATCAGCCGCCCCGAGAGCGTGCCCATCTAGGAATTGAGGGACTCAGGCGCACCCCTTTCAAGGTGTCAGTCCAGCCGCCCGGAGGCAAGCACCCGGGCGGTGGATGCAGATGCCCGAGGTCGACGGCGCGGCGCTCGTCCGGCGCCTGGGCGTCATGGAGCCGGAGCTGACGCGGCGGGTGGTGTTCATCTCCGGCGGGGCGTACACCTCGGAGACGCGCGGCTTCATCGAGACGGTGCCGCACCTGGTGCTGGAGAAGCCGGTGCGGCCGGAGGTACTGATGGCCTCGGTGGACGCCGCGTTGGACGCGCGGGACGAGGAGCGGGAGCCGGTGGTGGCCCGCGCGGGCGGCGACGTCACGGCTGGCGGGTGCTGATGCGCTGCTGGAAGAGCCAGGTCCAGAGCGCCGGGTCCGCGAAGGCGTTGCGCCACAGCGTGTCCGCGTGCCCCACGCCCGCGTAGGTGGTGGTGGCGTGCATGGCGCTGGTGGTGCCTCCGCACTGCGTCTCCAGCCTGGTCTTCAGCGCCGTGGATTGAGACGCGGGGCCCATGGTGTCCGCGCCGCCGTGGAAGGGCCAGATGGGCAGCGTGCGCAGGTTGCAGATGTTGGGCGTGTTGGCGGGGTGGCTGGTGACGGCGATGGGGACGAAGGCCGAGACGCGGTCCATGTAGAGCGGCAGTCCGGACTCACCGTAGAGGATGTTGGCGCCTCCGCTGTAGCCGGCGAAGTAGACGCGGTCCGGGTCCACCCGCAGGTCGCGCTTCAGTTCCCCGAGCAAGGCCATGAGGCTGCTCACCGAGAAGTAGGCGTTCTCGCCCTGGACGGGGCCGTTGGTCCAGTAGTGCATGGACACGGCGATGGCGTTGAAGCCCGCGCGGAAGGTGGCGTCACTCAGGTTCCAGGCGACGCCCTGGGCATTGGTGGACACGGCTTGATGGTCATCGGTCAGCATCACGCCCCCGGTGCCGGGGAGTGAGAAGACGATGGGCCACCGGGCGTCGCGGTCCGCGTTGTAGCCGGCGGGGAGGAAGAGCGCGTAGGAGTAGCGGGCATCCTGCACGGCGACCTGCTCGCCGGCCGCGCACGTCAGCGGACCGGTCGAGGGGGTGGTGGCATGGCCCATCACCCGCAGCTCGCGCACGTGGCCGCTCCGGAGGGTGTCGAGCCAGAGGAGGCGGACCTTGGAGGCCACCACGGGCGTGGTGAAGGTCACCGTCTTCTGCGTCGCCGAGGCGGGGTTGTTGCGCACGGAGCCGCCGGGGATGGGCTTCCAGCAGCCGCCGTCCCACGCCAGGAGGTCGAAGTTGGCGAGGGCCTGGGGGGAGTCGACGTAGAAGGACGAGTGCACCTCCACGCCGTGGATGAGGAAGGTGCCCTGGAGGTCCACGTCGAGGTGGGTGCCCCGCCTGGTCATCCAGCCCGAGTCCCAGAAGGTGGACAGGTTGTCGTCGGTGGCACGCGAGGCGACGTTGGTCCCGTTGGTGGACAGGGCGGTGGCGGGCTTGTTCTTCGCCACGTTCGTCAGCGTGGTGGTGGGAGAGGTGACCGTCACGGTGACATCGTCCGAGTGCGTGGCGCCGTCGTCATCCGTCACCGTGAGGCTGAAGACGAAGGTGCCGGCCGTGAGGCCACTGACGGAGAGCGTGGCGGTGCTGGCGCCGCTGAGCGTGGCGGTGGGCCCGCTCACCTGCGTCCAGGCGTACGCGGCGATGGTGCCATCCGTGTCCGTGGCGGAGCCCGTGAGCGTGAGGCTCGAGGTGGGGAGCACGAGGCCCTGGTCCGCGCCCGCGTTGGCCACGGGAGGCTGGTTGGCCCCGGGCGTGACGGGCTCGCCGAAGACCCACAGCTCCTTCACGCGGCAGTTCGAGCTCGCCGGCTCGTTGCACAGGAAGCGGACCTTCTGGCCTCGCACCACCTGCGTGAAGGTCCTCGACACGGCGACGCCCGTGGCCGGGTTGCCCGTCACGGTGGAGCCGGGGATGGGCTGCCAGCTCGTCCCATCGTGGTACTGGAGGGCGAAGCTCGAGATGGCCCTGTCGCCCTGGTAGCCCGTGTAGACCTCCATCCGGTGGAGGTCGAACGTCCCCTGCAGGTCGACGTCGAGATACCGCTGCGTGGTGATGTACTCGCCCGTGCACCATCGCGAGTCATCCGAGGTGATGTTCCCGTCCACCGCGTACTGCGGAAGGAAGACGTACGGGTCCGTCTGGTAGTGCGACGCCGTGGCGGGCTTGTTCAACGTGACGTTGACCAACGTGTCCAGTGACGCGGACCGCGAGGCCTCCTCGGTACCCGTCCCCGGTGCTTGCCCACAACCGGCCAGCACCAGGGCGCCGACGCAACTCCCCAGAAGGATGAATGGCTTGTTCAATGTGAAATCTCCCAGACAAAACTGCAAAACAAGTTCTAGTCCAGGAATGCACCTCGAGTACACGAGAAGGCAGGATGTTGAAGTTTCAGTGATACAGAAACATCGGAATGGCGATGTGCCCGGGCAGGCTCACGTGACGCGGATGAGGACCTTGCCGGTCGTCTCGCGGGAGGCCAGGGCCCGGTGGGCCTGGGGGACGGCCTCGAGCGGGAAGGCGTGCTCGAAGACGATGTCCGCGCCCTGGCCCTCGGTGGCCTCGCGGACGTGCATGGGCCAGTCCTCGCGCGAGGTGTCCACGGCGGCGGCGGCGCCCAGGCGGAAGACGAGGGCGCGCTTGGACTCGCTGCTCGCGCCGCCGATGACCTTCGCGGCTCCCAGGCGCTTCGCGAGCTGCACGAGCAGGCGGCCCACGCCTCCCGCGGCGGAGGGGATGTAGACGGACTCTCCTTCTCGCAGCTTCGCGCCCTCGCGCAGCCCCAGCAGCGCCGTGGGGGGCCTGGGCCGGAAGGCAGATGGCCTGCTCGAAGGACACCCCGTCGGGGAGGGGCAGCACCGTCGAGGCCGGCGCCACGGCCCGCTCCGCGAAGCCCCCTTGATTCGACAGGAGCGCGACGACGCGGGTGCCGGGCTCGAGCCCTCGGACGTCGGGACCCACGGCATCCACGGTGCCGGCGGCCTCCAGCGTCCCTGCAGCGGCGGCCTCGGGCGAGGAGGAGGCACCCGCTGCAGGGGCGGCAACTGTGGGCAGCTACGGGAGGCGTCAGCGCGCTCCGAGGCTGGACCAGGCCGGGTTGCTCCGCAGGACGTTCGCAGTCGATGTCTTCTCGTGCCCAAGGTGCGCAGGCCAGCGACGGGTGCTGGCCTACCTGACGCTGGGCGCCGTCCTCCGGCGCATTCTCCCTCACCTTCAGCTGCCCGAGCAGCCGCCGCGCCTGGCTGAGGCGCTGGGGCCAGCTCAGCAGGCGCTCTGGGAGTAACTCTCGGCTGTGGCTCGCACCCTCTCGAGCACCTCGCGGCAACCGCTCGCCCGCGCACGGCCGTGGTGCCCCTGGAGCGCGACGTGCAGGCCTCCTTCACGGGCCTCATTCTCCCTCCAGCGCATGTCTCAAGGCCCTCCTGGCCCACCACCTACCCCGGCCCTCGCACGCAACAGCGCTCCCATGCCGCCGATGCTCCGCGAGGGGGGGAATGCAGGAGGGAGGGCCGCCAGGGCGCCGCTGTGCGTCACGAGCGTGAGTGCACTGCCGCGCTCCCCCCATTGACCGCGACGACGGCCCGGCCCGCGGCTTTTTTCGCATCTTTTTCAATCTCGCCGGCTCCTTTCATTCATAGCGCGCCTTTTCAAAATTGTTGCAACACCAAACAAAGGGGCTCCCGAGGAAGACCCGTCGGGGGCAAGGAGCGGTTGAATGTACCGTGAAAGATTGGCGTGGCTGCTAGCGGCGGCGGCGATTGTGGGCGCGTTGAGTTGTGACTCGCGCGAACCCAGGGAAGAAGCGGAGAACGTGAGCAGCGCCAACAGTGCGCTCGCGGCGGGCAGCTGCTCCATCTGCCTCGACATCCACCTGGGCGACTACAACTTGTTCCTGCTCGAGGACTACACCGGAGGCCACAACGTCGGTGGCAAGGTGGCAGCGGGTGGCAACATCACCATGACCGACTTCTCCGTGGGCATGGATCTTCCGGCCAGCCCCGTTCCCAACAATACGTTGGTCGCGGGCGGCAACCTGACCCTCCAGCGAGGCGGTTTTCGTGGCAACGCCTGGTACGGAGGCAGCTACACCTCCGGCAGCCTGGGCTGCACGTCGGCGGAATGCCCTGCGACGCAGGGCGCCCCCATTGACTTCGCGGCCCGCTTCGCCGGACTGCGCAGCCTGTCCTCGCGGTTGGCCACCCAGCCCATCAATGGACTCACCGAGCTCAAATGGGGCGGCGTGCTCATGAGCGGCACGGATCCGTGCCTGAACGTTTTCGAGGTGAAGGCCAGCGCTTTGTCAGGCGGCGAGTGGTGGAATCTCGACGCGCCGTCCGGCTCGTTGGTGGTGATCAACATCCGCGGCACCGCCTTCACCTTCCCCACCAACATCGGCGGCACGAACACTTCCAACTCGCGGCGCGTGCTCTACAACTTCGTGGAGGCCACCAGCCTCACCGCCAACCCCGCCGGCTTCGGCGCGTATGGCACGGCGCTGGCCCCCTATGCCCACGTCACCTTCGCTGCCGGAGCCTGGTACGGCGGCATCTACGCCGCTTCGCTGAGCGGCGCCGTCAGCATCAGCAACAGCCCGTTGGATGAGCTGGCGGGGGGGGCGATTGGGGCCCCGGAGCTCTGCAACGGAGCGGACGACAACTGCGACGGGCAGGTTGACGAAGGCTTCGAGTGTACCGGCTCCGGCAACCGGAGCTGCACGGCCTGGTGCGGCGCGGCGGGGACGCAGAGCTGCAACCCGACGACGTGCGGTTATGGGGTGTGTACTTCCTCGAGCTGTTGCCGGGTCGACGCCGACTGCGCGAGCGGCTCCTACTGCGCGGGCACCACCTGCGCGCCGGTGAAGGGGAACGCGGCCGCATGCAGCAGCGCCAGCCAGTGCTCCAGCGGGAATTGTGTGGACGGGGTGTGCTGCGACACGGCGTGCGGAGGGGAATGCGACGCCTGCAACCTGGCGGGACAGGTGGGTACGTGCAGCATGGTCCCTGCCACGGTGCAGTGCCGGGCCTCGGGGGGCGAGTGCGATGTGGCGGAGTTCTGCACGGGGACCGCAGCGGCTTGCCCCGCCAACGGCGCCCAGGCCTCCGGCGTGGCGTGCACCAGCGATGGCAACGCGTGCACCACTGACGCGTGTGATGGGACGGGGAGCTGTAGCCACCCCCTGGTGGCCGCTGGCACCGCGTGCGGCTCGGGCCAGGTGTGCAACGCGACGGGCGTGTGTGCGAGCGCGTGCTGGATTGGAGGGGTGTCCTACGCGGCGGGGGCGACCAACCCGGGCGCGGCCTGCCAGGTGTGCAACCCGAGCGTGTCGACGAGCAGCTGGAGCGCCAAGGCCTCCGGCACGGCGTGCACCAGCGATGGCAACGCGTGCACCAGTGACGTGTGTGATGCCGCGGGGAGCTGTACGCACCCCACGATGGCGGGTGGCACCTCGTGCGGCTCTGGACAGATTTGCAACGCAACGGGCGTGTGTGGAAGCACGTGCTTGATTGGAGGGGTGTACTACGCGGCGGGGACGAGCAACCCGGCTGCGGAGTGCCAGGTGTGCAACCCGAGCGTGTCGACGAGTGGCTGGAGCTTCAAGCCCGCCACGGCCGTGTGCCGGGGCTCGGCGGATGTGTGCGATGCGGCGGAGTACTGCACGGGCAGCTCGGCCACGTGTCCGGCGGATGCCAAGAAGCCCGCCACGACCGTGTGCCGTGGCTCGGCGGATGTGTGCGATGTGGCGGAGTACTGCACGGGCAGCAGCGACACATGCCCTGGCAATGGGTATGCCCCCAGCACCACGGTGTGCCGGCCCCAAGGAGGCGAGTGCGGCCTGGCGGAGCTCTGCACGGGGACAGGTCCAAGCTGCCCCACCGATCGCTCCAAGGCCTACGGCACGGCGTGCACCAGCGATGGCAACGTGTGCACCAGTGATGTGTGCAATGGAGCGGGGAGCTGCAGCCACCCGCCGGAGCCCGAGGGCAGCGCGTGCGGCTCGGGACTGGTTTGCAGCGCGTCGGGCGTGTGTGGTTTGCCTCCTGTGCCTCCCAACATGTGCTTGATTGGGGGGACGTATTACTCAAACGGGGACGCCAACCCGGGCGCGTCGTGCCAGGTGTGCAACCCGAACGTGTCGAACACGAGTTGGAGCGCCAAGGCCTCCGGCGCGGCGTGCACCAGCGATTCCAACGCGTGCACCAGTGATGTGTGCAATGGGTCGGGGAGCTGTACCCACCCCGTGGTGTCGGGTGGCACCTCGTGCGGCTCGGGGCAGATTTGCAACGCAGCGGGCGCGTGCATGAATCAGTGCCTGATTGGAGGGGTGTACTACAACGCGGGGCATGTTGACGAGAACGCGCCGTGCCAGGTGTGCAACCCGAGCCAGTCGACGAGCAGTTGGAGCCTCAGGCCCGCCGGTACCATGTGCTATACGCCCACGGGGTCCCCCGGCGATATGGCGGCGTACTGCACGGGCAGCAGCAAGGTCTGCGAGGACTCGTTTGCGCCCAAGCCTGTCGATTGCCGTAACGAGGGTGTTGACGCTCCCTTCGGTACGGCCTGCAGCGGCGACTCCTCCGGCGAGACCTGTAACTTCTCGGGAACGTGCAGTGTGCGGTGGTGCAATCCCCTCACTGACAACGCGTGCTTCCTCAAGCAATCCTACCGCGATGTATTCAATCGCAAGGCGGACAGCTGGGGGCTCGAGCACTACCTGACTCTTAGGATGAACGAGTGCGTGGCGGGTCAGTTCACGACCGATGCATGCTGGAAGAACCGCGCCGACATCTTGTACGATTTCATCACCTCGGCGGAGAGCAAGAGCTTCCGGCACCCGCGACTCAGCAGCGGCAACCTGGATTCGAAGATCTACCAGAGGGCCTTCATCAAGGCTCTCTACTACGACCTGCTCCGGCGTCTGCCGCAACTCAAGGCTGACGGGACCCCGATTTGTCCTTCTGAGTGGAGCCCTGGTTGTTCTTTCTCCAGGATTGGGCTCAACAATTCTGAGGTTGATTCGTGGATGGGGCATTTCAATGGTTCGGGATACACCCCCGAGCACTACAAGGCCCTCATCAAGGCGTTCTTGAAATCCACTCCGTACGAGTACGAGCGCCGTTTCCCGAATCCGTAGGGCGGCTCCCTGGGTGGCCGGCACGCTCAGTGCCGGTACACCGGTGGCCTCATCCATGACCTTCGATGAGGCCACAGGGAACGCATTGGGAGTCCCGCCCGCGTGTGAGCAGCACGGGGGCGGGTTCTTCGGCCGGGCGCTCAGCTACCCCGGGGAGGTCCGCACTCGCCGCGGAAGCGCGCGGTGGGATTCATCTCCGTACCGAACTGGGTGCAGTGCACCTTGGCCGCCGCCAGTGGCTTGCCGCACTCGGAGCAGAACTTGCCGCCCTCCACCCGGGCAATCACCCGGCGCCCGAGCACGCTGACGGTTTCCTCGAGCAGCACCGTGTTCGTTCAGCGCGGGCGCAGCTCGTGGTCTCCAACTCCGCCGGCAAGGCCACCGCAGGACCCCTGCAGACCTCCGGGAGCGGGCGCGGCGGATTCAACGTCCAGTCCGACGGCATGAACATTCAGGAGCAGGTGCCGCAGTCCGCCGCGCAGCTGTCACGCGTCGTCCCACTGCCGCACTGCTCGGTCCACTGGCACACCCCGTCCCCGCACCGATACACCTGCTCGGGCATCAGCCTCGTGGTGATGGGCAGGTACGTGTGTCCGTTCAGCGTGCAGCTCGTGTAGTACGGCTGGGTGCCCTCTCGCGTGCACAGGCTCTCGCACGTTCCGACGTACGCCACCGGATCGCACTCGGATTTGGTGGTGTTGGGCATCAGGGCGCAGGCGCGCAGCGAGCTCTCCGCGTCCTCCAGGACACTTCCCTCCCTCCCCACGAAGAAGCCCTCGCCCGTGAAGAGATTGCCGAAGAAGCACCCCTCGGTCCGTGAGTAGGTCTCCAGCTCTTGCTGGCTGTACTCGATCTCCTCCCCCACCGTGTTCCGCCCCAGTACGGACAGTGGAACGCTCATCCCGTACTTGTTCACGTGCGCCGCCAGGCACGCCGTCATCACCTGCTGCTCCGCCTGCGTCACCGGCGCGCCACCCACCCACCCCGGCGTGAGGCCCAGCAGCCCCTGCCAGGTGTAGCTCTGCGCCGTGCTCGGGTCCGTGTAGGAGACGCTCTGGCCATTCGGCACGCCACAGCGCACCACGTACTGCATCAGCGTGTCGTTCAGCTCCCGGTCTTGCTGGAACCACGTCGCGAACGCGGCCGTGTTCACTCCGTTGGTGGACAGCCCGTTGGTGGACAGCCCGTTGGTGGACAGCCCGTTCGTGGACAGCCCGTTCGTGGACAGCCCGTTCGTGGACAGCCCGTTGGCAATCCGAATCTCATGGGTCTGGCTGGCGAGGGCTGGCGGCGCGTGGAACTCCTGCGTGGGCCCGCAGCCCACCGCCAGCACCTGCGCCGCCAGCAGCAACTCCACGGTTCCTCTCCATTGAATCTTCTTCATGATGTCGTAGCCCCTTGTCTTCGCGAATACGCGTTGTCGTTGCTCCACCGGCCTGAGCGCACGTGTTCTCCCTCGAGGGGCGTGACGGCGGCGTGACCGGAATGGCGACCCCACGTGCGCCGGATGAGCATGAGATGGAGAGAGGCTGTGTCGAGGGTGGAGGGCTGGTGCAGAGGGGCGAGAGCCCGTCCTTTGCCGCGACGGTGGAGGAGCCGAAGAAGGAGCTCACACCACGATTGGACCAGGCCGGTCCGCTACGCAGGACGTTCGCACTGGACGTGTTCGCTTGCTTGAGGTGTGGAGGCAGGGGGCGGGTCTTGGCGTACGTGACAACATGACAGAGTCCACCTCGGGCTCAGCGTCATTATGACGAGGAATAAAACCTCGCTCAGCCCTGTGCGCAGCAAATACGAGGCAAGACAGCGCGCCTGGGCGTTGGCTCGCGTTTTGCGATTGAGGCGGGCATGTCCTCGGAACCGCGATCTCGCGATTATGACAAGAGAGAACAGACGAACCGCACGGTGCTTGTTATCGGCGGCAGCGGGGGAATGTCGGATCGCTACCGTGACGTCGTGGAGGGGCGCGGCTGGTTGCTGCGCCATTACGAAAACCGGCTGCCGCCGGGTGCGCGGCGCGGCCTCGGCAAGGTCGCGCTCGTGGTGATTATCGTGAGCATGGTCTCCCACTCGCTCCGCGATCAGGTGCGGAGCCTCGCGGTGGACGGCGCGCCCATCGTCTATCTTCGCAGCGCCTCCGTCTCCGCGCTGCGCGGGGTCGTCGAGCAATTGGCCGCGTGAGCACCCTCTTGCGAGGAACCCGTATTGACGTCGGGTGTCCACAGGTGACAGGAGCGGGGATGGAGGAGGTTCACATGATGCGTGGGATGCGGTGGCTGCTCGTGGTGGGAGCGCTGTGCGGGTGCGGGACGAAGGCCCAGGTGACCATGCCGGAGACCCTCCCCGTCGACAGCGGGGACGGTGGACTCGGTGGAGACAGCGGGGACGGTGGAGTCAGCGGGGACGGTGGAGACAGTGGGGACAGTGGGGACGGTGGGGTCAGTGGGGAGCTCGACTGCGAGGGCATCCGCGGGATGCGGGCGCTGTTCGAGGCGCAGCGGTCCTTCCTCCAGGAGAGGGATCGCTATTCACAGGACCTGGCGGAGGTGGGCTTCTCGCCCGCCGCGTGCGCGGATGGCTCGCGTGCGCCAGTGCCCGGACCCGGCCAGGTGGCGGGCTGCCAGTTCGCCTATCAAGTGACGTCCGTGACGGGTCCGCCGGGTTCGTCCTTCGCCGCCATCGCCCAGGGCGCCACGGGCACTCCGGCCGCGGACATGACGCTGCAGATCGGCTCGAGCCCGAGCCAGGGCATCTTCTTCTGGCTGGAGCACTCCGGGGTGCGCCGCTACGTCGACTGGAACGAGTGCCGGCCCACCGGGTCCTTCTCCGCTCAGGAGTTCGAAGCCGTCGAGAACATGGGCCACGCCTTCTTGGCGATGCGGGCATCCTTCTTCGAGAGGGACCAGTATCCGAGCACCCTCCTGCAGGCGGGTTTCGTGCCCATGGGCTGTACGGATGGCTCGAGTGCGCCCCTGCCTGGACCCGACTGGGTGGCGGGCTGTCACTTCGCCTACCAAGTGTCGTCGGTGACGGGTTCGCCCACGCCCTCCTTCACGGTCACCGCGCAAGGGGCCGCGGGCACTCCGGTCGCGGACGTCACACTGCAGATCGGCTCGCCCTCGTTCCAGACCATCGTCTTCTGGATCGAGCGCTCCGGGGTGCGCCGCTACATCGCCTGGGAAGAGCGGGAGCCCACCCGGTCCGTGTGCGACGTCCAGGAGGAGGAGGGCCTCATCCACATCCAGGCCCTCTACACGACGGAGCGGGCCATCTTCCAGGAGAAGGATCGGTACTCGAGCAACTTCGCGGAGCTGGGCTTCCTGCCCCTGAGTTGCACGGATGGCACGCGCCCCACGAGTCCGGACAGCTCCTGGCTCGGTGGGTGCCGCTTCATCTACCACGTCGAGCTGACGGGCCCCTCCACCTTCATCGCCACGGCGCGCGCCGTGTCCGGGCCCATCGCGGGCACCACGTTCCAGATCGACGAGACCGGCACCCGCACCCACTCGCCCGTCCGCTCCGCCGCGTGCCCGTGAGGCGCTGTCCCTCCTGAGGGAAGGCTCACCCCTCCTGGGGTGGGCACAGCGTCTTCCACCGCTCGCACCAGGAGCCGTTCCCCCGAGGAGGCCCGTCCTCCTCGCCGCACGCCGGAGCGGGCCAGGAAGAATCCCCGCCACAGTTCGCCGTCAGCACCTCGAGGAGCCAGGAAGGGTGTCAGACGATTAGTAGGAGACGAGATGTCGGAACGAGTCCTTTGACACCTTCCCTGGCTCGCCCGGCGGGCGGGCTCCTACGCTCGGAACTTGCCGCGTCGGCTCTGGCACCTCCTGAGAGGCCCGAACAACGGCGTATAAGAACGCTACTCGGCGCAGTTCTTCGCTTCCCACTTCGCGAGCAGCTTCTCCTCGGGGATGAAGGCCTTCCCGTTCCAGCGCACGGTGACTCGCCACCGCTCGCCCGGATCGGTGTCGCAGGCGCCCGAGGAGCCTTTACAGGTGCGCTCCAGCACGACCGTGTCCTTGCGCGCCGACTTCACCTCCGTCCTGCACCCCACGGCTCGGGAACCGGCCAGGGAGTACTCGTCCTTCTTCGAATACACGCCGAGCAATGCTCCCGCGCCGTCGCGAGCCACCACGCTCAACCACCGCACGGGAACGGACGTGAACGACAGGTCCGAGGCCTCCGGCTCCTCGGGCCAGGCGAGCTCCACCACCGTCAGCGTGAGTCCCTTGCCCTTCACCGTCCGCTGCAGGTTCACGGCCTTGCTCTTCTGCTCGACCCAGGTGGGGCACGCGGCCTGGACTCCCTTCACCATTCTGGGGGCCAGCGAGCGCCACCGTGGTCCCCAGCCATGCCATGACGCCCAGAAGCCTGACTCCGTCGATTCGCCGCATCCATCACCCGTTTCGTGCCACGCGTTGAGACGTCGAGCAGGGCGCTCAGCACATCGGCGCGTACACCGGCCAGATGAGGAGCACGCCGTTCTCATCGTTGATGGGAACCCAGCCCACCGGGGCGAGCTCTTCATCCAGACTGAGCAGCTCGCCCACCTGCATGAAGTTCCCGTGCGTCTTGATGATGCGCAGGTCGCCCACCACGGCTCCCTCCCTGCGCGCGGGACGGGACGGGGAAAGGGAATGCCAGCGGGCCTCCTGCCTGGGTGCGCTGTACAGCCGCGTCTCCGACTTCGGGGCCAGGTGCTGGACTTCGATGCCCGACCAGGCCCACTCCCGTGAGGCGAACGAGGTGATGCCCACCTGGGGCTTCTTCCCGTTGTCCTTGTTGAGGCGCAGCCACGCCCGCTCGTTCGTCCGAGCGTCGATGACGACGTGGACGTAATCGCCGCGCTGCTCGACGGCGGGGAACTTCCGCAGCGCGGTGTAAGTGAGTTCATGCCCCGGGTGCATTGCAGCCCGTGGGCCAGCCCCGGAGGGCTGTGTAACCCTCCGGAACTCCTCGGGGCGTAGGCCGGGTGTGTCCCCGCAGCCACACGCAGGGGCGAGCCCTGCAGGCGGGCGGTCGGGGGAGGCGCCGCCGCGGGATTTCGAGCTATCGCGCACCGTGATGGCGGAGCACGAGGGATGCTACGAAGGGACCGGGCCCGATGGATCGACTCCAATTCTCGCGAACCACTTCCGGTAGGCTCGTCCTGGCCGACGTCTTCGCCCGCACGCGCGTCCATGATGGGGCGCTCGTGCTTGGCACCGCGCTGTTCACCGCGTTGCTCGCGCAGGTCGCCATCGAGGTGCCGGGCTCCCCGGTGCCCATCACGGGCCAGACGCTCGCGGTCGTCCTCACGGCCGCCGCGCTCGGGCCCGTGCGTGGCATGGCCGGGCAACTCGCCTACGTCCTGCTCGGGGCGGTGGGACTGCCGTTCTATTCCAAGGGGGCCAGCGGCTGGACACAGGTGCTCGGGCCGACCGGCGGCTACCTGGTGGGCTTCATCCCCGCGGCCTTCCTCGTGGGCCTCGCGGCGCGGCACGGCTTCGACAGGGTGGCGTGGAAGGCGGTCCCGCTCTTCCTCGCGGGCCAGCTCGTCATCCTGGCCATCGGCGTGCCCTGGCTCTGTGTGGCGGCCCCGCTCGACTTCGCCACGGCCCTGCACAAGGGCTTCCTGCCCTTCCTCCCCGGTGGGTTGCTCAAGGCCACCCTCGCCGGCCTGGGGATGCCCCTCGCCTGGAGGCTCCTACGGCCTCGCGAGCCATGAAGGTAACGCTCAAGGCACCGCGCGGATGAGTTTCCGCGCTCAGGGCCCGTGCCTCCGCTCCACGCCCCAGAAAGAAGGCGAGACAGGCCGCGTTGCACAGGAACGCGGCCTCCTCGGGGAAGTCGCGCAGCGCCGCCGCAGCGGGAGCGCGGACTCCTCACGCGGAGGCTGCCCGTCTTCAGACGGGAGGCCAGCGTTGCCCTGGCACCCGACCTCCAGCCCCTCTTCGATGAGGCGGGAACTCTCGGAGTGTTGGATGAGAATGACCTTCAGTGAAACCGCGCCTTGCGGAATCCGCTTGAGCCACTACACATTCACGCTCAGTCACTGAAGTGGGGCTGGAACCTCCCTCCGCCAGCGCGCTCACCTTCAGCTGCCCGAGCAGCCGCCGCGCCTGGCTGAGGCGATGGGGCCAGCGCAGCAGGCTCTCTGGGAGTCACTCTCGGCTGTGGGTCTCACCCTCTCGAGCAGCTCGCGGCAACCGCTCGCCCGCGCACGGCCGTGGTGCGCCTGGTGCGCGACGTGCAGTCCTCCTTGGCGGGCCTCCTTCACCCTCCAGCGCATGTCGCAAGGCCCTCCTGGCCCACCACCTACCCCGGCCCTCGCACGCAACAGGGCTCCCATCCGGCCTATACTCCACGCAGCTGATAGTGGCGCAGGAGGTGGGGCAGAGCGCCAACGATGCGCGTCAGCTGACTCCCATTGTGGAACAGGTAGAGGCCAACACGGGACTCGTGGCCGAGGAGCTGAGCGCGGACTCGGGCTACCTGTGCCAGGAGGACATTGAGAAGGTAGAGGACAAAGGCGTGGAGTGCTTCATCGCCACCGGGCGCAGCAAGCATGGGGAGGAGGCGCCGCCGGCACCGCGAGGGCGCCCGCCGGCTGACCTGAGCTTCAAGGAGCGCATGAAGCGCATGAAGCGCAAGCTTTTGACGAAGCGGGGGCGCAAGGCATACGCGCGGCGCAAGGTGACGGCCGAGCCGGTGATTGGGCAGGTGAAGAACGGAGTGCTGCCACGCTTCTCGCTGCGAGGCCTCTCCAAGGTACGAGGGGAATTCTCGCTGGCGTGCACCGTCCATAACCTCAAGAAGCTGTGGAAGCAGGGCTGGGAGCTTCCCAGCCTTGCCACTCAGGCCGCGTAGCGGCGAGGTCGCCGCGAGGCGGGCGACCATGGGCCGCATCATCCACGCCCCCCAGAACCTCTGCGCCTATGGCGCCGGATAGCACCTGTTATGCGCTACCGCACCTCTGTCCGATTCGCCGACAAGCTCCTAGCGACGAGCAGGCCCCTAACGCTTCTCCGGCAGCAACGTGTAGTCGGGGAAGTTGCCGAAGAGCCGCTCGCCAGGGGCGCCCTGGGTCACGGCCTGTACCAGGTAGGTGCCTCCCACGAAGCAGCCCTGCCAGGACTGGCCGATACCGCCGAAGGTCTCCTCCCGGTCACCGCGGGAGCGCACGGCGTTGATGCCCACCTTGAAGGCGCGCAGCTCGGAGGCGATGCGCCGGGCCGTCTCGGGCTCGTCACAGGCGATGGAGGCCATGAGCGCTCCGTTGGAGACGTTCATCTCCGTGACGAACTCCTCCTCCGTGTCCACGACGACGATGGAGTCCACCGGGCCGAAGGGCTCGTTGTGGTAGAGGCGGCAGTTCCTCGGCACGTGGAGGAAGGAGCAGGGCCCCATGTAGGCCGACACGTCCTGGCCCGGCAGGAACATGTCCGGCTCCAGCCGGCACTTGTACAAGGGGATGGCTCCCTTGGACTCGGCCTCGCTCATCATGGCGTGCAGCTCCTCGACCTTCTGGCTGTTGATGAGGGGTCCGAAATCGACCGAGGGGGGCGCCGCGTCCGGCTTCTCTCCCACCAACGGGTGGCCCACCTTCAGCGACGCGAGCACGGGCAGGTTCATCTCGAGGAAGTGAGGTACCAGGCCGCGTTCCACCACGAAGCGCGGGTAGGCCGTGCAGCGCTGCTTGCCGTACTCGAAGCCCTTCTTGAGTTGCTTCGCCAGCAGCTTCCAATCGCTGAAGTGCCAGATGGAGCATAGGCGGCATGGGAGCCCTGTTGTGGGCGAGGGCCGGGGTAGGTGGTCGTCCAGGAGGGCCGCGCGACACGCATTGGACGGTGCAGGAGGGCCCCGAGGAGGCCCGCCCGTCGCGCTCCAGGCATACCCCTCCCCTGCGCAGGCGACCGGTCGCCTTGGGCTCCGCGAGAGAGTGCATCCCTCAGCCGTGCGTCACTCCCACAGCGCCTGCTGCACCACTTGCCGCCGCGCCAGATTCGGCGATACCTTTCCGACCATGCTCCAACGGCCCTGGCCCCTCGAGCTCGCCGCGCGGCAGCTGATCCGCGATGACGTCGCCGTCGAGTCGCGTCTGTCCGTGGTGGGTCTCGTTCGACTCGACGAAGTCCTGGCTGGCCGCATGGCTCGCGGTATCAAGAGGGAAGACGCCGAGTCCTGGATCGACCTCCATCGCGCCTGGATCAACGAGCGTTTCGGGTCCGAGGACTTGGTGCCCGCCTTCACTCGGTGTTCTCGGCTACGGGCCATCTCCGAGCTGCGCATCGACTGCAACTGGCTCGGTGTCACGGGGGTAGCCGAGGTGCTTGCGTCACCGCTCCTGCATCACCTGGACGAGCTCGAGCTGGCCGCCGGGCTCCACACGGTCGAGGCATACGAGCCGCTGGCTCGGCGCAAGATGACCAACTTGCGCCGCTTCGGCCTCGCGATGCCCGACGCCCAGGATGGTGACATCCCCGTGGGTGATGATCTGGCCGACCTTCTCGCTGCTGCCGGTCTCGAGCGTCTGGAGAGCCTCGCGCTCCCCCGCGTCGGCATCGGCCCGGCGGGGCTGAGTCGTCTGTTCGACCTGCCCGCGTTGGCCTACTTGGACCTCGCACGTTCCGCGATCGGCGAAGAGGGCTGCCACGCCCTGGCCCGGGCCTCGAGCCTGTCTCGCCTTCGTGGGCTCGATCTCGAGGGCTGTCTCGGATTCGACGATGCCGGCGACTCGGCCTTGCCTGGCCCCGGCTTCTCGGCGCTCATCACGTCGCCGCGCCTGGCCGTCGCGCATCTCGGTCTGGGCGACGTCCCGGGAGCCGTCGCGATCGTCGCCGGCTCGGCACGCATGACGACCGTCGAGCACCTCGTTCTCTCGGAAGTCGAGGATGACGAGCTCGCGTCCCTCATCGCGTCTCCCTACCTGACCGCTCTCCGCCACCTGCGCCTACGGAGCTGCAATCTTTCGAGCACGACCCTCACCGGGTTTGGACGGTCTCAGCTTCTTGCCGCACTCGAGTCTCTGACCCTGAGCAACGATCTCACGGCGTCGCAGCAAGGTCTCGTCGCTCGGCGCCTGCCGCGCCTGCGCGAGCTCCGTCTGGAGGTCAACCACACGACCGCGGACAGCCTCGGCCGCGCCGACTTGCCCAACCTCACCGAGCTACACCTCGACTTCGACGCAACGGCCCTGAGTCAGGATGAGGAGGTCGAGGGAACCGATCTGGATGCTGTCATCGCTGCGCTCGTGAGCGCGAAGGGCATGCCGCGTCTGACAGGAGTCGTCACGTCACCTGTTTCGCCCGAACACATGGCCAAGCTCGTCGGCCGCTTCGGTACGGGATTCCGGACCAAGGAGTACTCGCTGACTGGCTCGGTCCGGGAGCGTTGAATCGCGACCCGGAGCCGATTCGTCAGGCGTCAGGGGCCGCCGGCTCCCTCCGCAGCGAGCCGTAGCTTCGCACTCGTTTCCGCGCACCGCGGCGGGCTCGGGTCGTCCGCCACGCAGCGTCGTGCCGTGACCATCAACGTCGCGCCCGCGCTCTCCCGAGCACCAAGCCCCGCAAGCGGCAGCTTGAGCGCGTCGCTCCATTCGCCATCACCGCGATCCCACGACGAGACCGCGCCGACCAGCGGCACGCGCTCCTCGCCGCGGCGCGCCTGGAGAGACTTGCCCGGCGCCATGACGATTCTCAGGTCCTCACTGGACGAGCTTTTCACCTCCAGGGTGACCTCGTCGAAGCGACGACCCCCGCGCGTTGCGTCGCGCGCCCGGAGGAGGACGTAGAGCTGGCCACGGCCCCAGAGGAGTGCGAGCGAGGCACGGGCCAGCGGCTGGACACAGGTGCTCGGGCCGACCGGCGGCTACCTGGTGGGCTTCATCCCCGCGGCCTTCCTCGTGGGCCTCGCGGCGCGGCACGGCTTCGACAGGGTGGCGTGGAAGGCGGTCCCGCTCTTCCTCGCGGGCCAGCTCGTCATCCTGGCCATCGGCGTGCCCTGGCTCTGTGTGGCGGCCCCGCTCGACTTCGCCACGGCCCTGCACAAGGGCTTCCTGCCCTTCCTCCCCGGTGGGTTGCTCAAGGCCACCCTCGCCGGCCTGGGGATGCCCCTCGCCTGGAGGCTCCTACGGCCTCGCGAGCCATGAAGGTAACGCTCAAGGCACCGCGCGGATGAGTTTCCGCGCTCAGGGCCCGTGCCTCCGCTCCACGCCCCAGAAAGAAGGCGAGACAGGCCGCGTTGCACGGGAACGCGGCCTCCTCGGGGAAGTCGCGCAGCGCCGCCGCAGCGGGAGCGCGGACTCCTCACGCGGAGGCTGCCCGTCTTCAGACGGGAGGCCAGCGTTGTCCTGGCACCCGACCTCCAGCCCCTCTTCGATGAGGCGGGAACTCTCGGAGTGTTGGTCCAGGTCGTGAGCCAGGGCCGTGGCGCCCTATGAGAGCCCGAGGAAGCGCACGGGGTAGCGCGGCCCGAGCGCGGGGGCCCGGAGGCTCAGGACAAGAGCGCGAGGAGGGTGACGAGCGTGGGCAGCGCCATCATCGCGACGAGCCCGCCCACGCCTGGCCGCGAGCGCCCTCGAAGTTCGGCATGAGCCCCTCGGGGCAGGCCCGCGTCACCGCACGCAGCGGTCCCCCTGGCAGCCTGAGAACCCGAGCGCCCTGCAGTCCGCCCAGTGCGTCCCGTTGAGGTCCCAGAGCAGGTAACGGCCCTCGCAGCGCAGCGGCGTCCAGACCGTGCTGAAGGGCTCGCCCTGCTTGGAGACGCACGGGTTCCACGCGTTCGGCCGCGCGTTCGTATCGCACGCCATGTTGAGCAGGTCGCAGCGCAGCGACTCGAGCGAGTTGTTCCAGCAGCGCTCAGCCCGATCTCCGTTGCACACCAGCGTGGAGCCGGCACTGCCGCAGCTGCCGGGCTTCTTGCAGGTGCCCGCCTGGCACGTGAAGCCGCCCGAGGCGCAGTCGAGCGGGACGACGCTGCTGGAGGAGCCGGTGCAGGCCACCGCCACGTCCGAGATGCAGGTGCCGCAGGCCGCGCCCGCGAGGGAGACGCGGAAGTCGCACTGGAAGAGGAGCGGGCCGCCGTCGGGACGGCTCGGGGTGCCGCCGCGGCTCAGGCAGTCCAGCCACTTGGGCTCCGTGTACACCGGATCGTCGCAGGTTGCACTCCGGGCCGCCGCGAGCGCCGCCTCGATGTTCGGCTTGCTGCCGTCGTGCACGATGAACCGGTTGACACACTGGTAGAAGTCCTCGCGGATGGGCGTGCAGGTGAGGCGCTTCGCGCACAGTTCCTCGACGGCGCCGGCCCTGGTCGCCTTCGGGTAGCCGGGCGGGCCGAGCGACTCGTACGGGACGAGGCCGTCGCGCGGGCGGTACGCCGCCCTCTCGCGCGAGGTGGTGATGAGGCCCTTGTACTGGTTGAGGCCCGGGGCGAGGTCGTGGAGCCAGAACACGAGGAACTCGTCGCCCCCGAGCGGCTCGATCCAGAGCGCGTCACCGTACTCGCCGTGCCAGATGCCGGGGTTCTTCGGGTCGAAGCAGGACTGCTCCGGGTTCTGCGCGCACGGGCTCCGGGGCAGCAGCACGTCATCAACGCCGCCATCGCGCCGGAGGCGGACCAGGGTGCTGCCGCCCGTGGCGTCACCGAGGACCACGAACCCCGCGTAGCGCTGCCGCCCGCCCGTGCCGCGGTTCTGCTTCGGCAGGCCTGGGCCGAGCGGGATGGGCGAGGCGAGCGAAGGGCTCGCGGCCCACGAGAGGCCGCGCTGGGTGAAGGCCCGCAGGTACTCGGCGCGTTCGTCCGCGTACGAAGCGAGCACGCGCGGCTCCGACAACGCCGGCCACTCGGATGCGGGCACGCACGTCTTCGACACGGTGTTCAGGGCCGCGTCGTACTGGAAGAGGCAGGGCTGCAGACCGCCCACGTCGGCGAGCAGCGGGAAGAGGCGGCCGTCGTTCGAGGCGGGCACCTCCATCCCCTCGTTGCAGGGGCCGGTGAACAGGGCGCGCGCGCGCACCGGCGGCTGCCCGGGCTTCCACGTCTCCAGGTCGGCGGTGCAGGTCGCGCCGCCGCGGGCGTCCTCGGGCCAGTACGAGACGCCCACCGACGCACCGTCCTTCACCGCCGCGGGGAGCCTGCTGAAGAGGAACCAGTCGCTTGCGACGGGGGTCGTCTGCCCCGACGCGAGGTCCACGCGCACGGGGCGGGTGCGCGCGACGGTGCCACCGCCGGCGGCATCCTCCTGGTTTGGGACCATCAGGTACACCTCGCGCTCGTCGAGGTGCAGCGCCATCGGCCGGAACGCCGCGAGTCCGCCGACGCTGCCGAGCGGCACGGTGCGCCACGAGTCGCCCCGGTCATCACTCAGCGCGAGGATGTATCCGTTGTTGGCCGAGATGAGCGCGGCGACGCGGTTCCCCTGCACGCGGACGTCGCCCACGTTGTAGTCGGTGAAGCCGAGGCAGTACGGGCCGTTGCGCTCGCAGCAGTGCGCATGGCCCTCCCCCTCCGAGCAGCGCGCGTCGGTCCAGAGGCCGCCTTCGAGCACCGGCCGCTGGTTCGGGCTCAGCGCGCCGTTCACGTTCTGGGTCGAGGGGCACGCGAGCACGAGCAGCGCGGCCATCACCAAGGGGCCGAGGTTCCGGGTGGGCATGCCGCGGATGATGGGGGAGCCGTGTTTCCGGGGTCAACCATCGCCGAAGGGCCAGCCGATGGCCCCGCCCCGCTCGACACCGGGCTGAGCTTCGTTCCCGGCTCCAGCGGTGCACATTGGGGGATGAGCGGACGCACCCTCTCGCGCAGCCAGCGGCGAGCGCGCCCAGCTGTCGTCTGGCCCACGGTGGTGATGAGGGTGGAGCCGCCGGGGCTGCCGAGCGCGAGCACGGGGCGCCGTCCTTGAACACGAGCAGGGGGCTCATCAACAGGACTCCCATCCGGCCTATACTCCGCCGTGCTCGAGCACACTCCGCCCGGGGAGACACGCGAGGGATTGGAGAAGGCCCGGCGGTGGCCGCTCGAGGCCACTCCCACGTCCGCGGCGCGCGCCCTGGGCAGTGGCCGGCGCGTGCTCGCCCAGGACAAGGCGCGAGAGCGGCTCCAGCGCACGGTATAGGCGGCAAGGGGGCCGGGTACGCCTTCATCCCGCGTGCACCGGAAAGAGCCGCGCCAGCCAGTCCATGACCGCGGAAACGCGGGCACTGTGACGCAGGTCCTGGTGGGTGACGGCCCACAGCTCGCGGGTGGGGAGCGCGGCGCGTGGGAGCACGGGGACGAGGCGCGGGTCGCTCGCCGCGAGCAGCTCCGGGAACACGGCGAGCCCCTGGCCCGCGGCGCAGGCGGACATGAGCACGGTGGTGGCGCTGGAGCGCAGGACGACGCGCGCGGCGGGGATGTGGCGGCGCAACCACTGTCCCGGCGGCGTGCCGTCCTGTGCCGACTCGGGACCCAGCCAGTCGTGCCGGGCCGCATCCTTCATCCCGGAGGGTCGGCCCCGGCGGGCGAAGTAGGGCTCGCCGCCGTAGACGCCGAAGTTGAAGGGCGCCAGCCGACGCGCGATGAGGGACTGCTCGCGGGGGCGGAACAGGCGCAGGGCGACGTCCGCTTCGCGCCGGGACAGGTCCACGGCGAGGTTGTCGGCGCGCAGCTCCACCCGCAGCTCCGGGTGCGCCAGCTGGAGCTCGGCCAGCCTGGGGGCGAGCACGTGGGTCGCCATTCCGTCGCCCGCGGTGAGGCGCACCGGGCCCGACACGCGCCTGTCCGCGCCTGTCAGCGCGCGCTCCGAGGCGAGCACCTCGGCCTCCACCCGCTCGGCATGAGCGCGCAGCACCTGTCCACTCTCGCCGAGCACCAGCCCGGCGGGCGTGCGCTGGAAGAGCTTCACGCCGAGCGCCTCCTCCAACGCGGCCAGCCTCCGGCCGATGGTGGTGGGCGCGACACGTAGCGAGCGCCCGGCCGCGGCATGCGTGCCATGACGGTGCACGGCGAGGAAGTAGCGCAGGTCGTCCCACTGGAGCATGGCCGTGCATGATTGCACGCCGGACGTGCACGGACGTGCGTTTCCGCAGCCCTGGTCCGGGTGCATGTTTCGGGCATGAAGAGCTACGAACTGATTCGAGGAAGCGGTCTGGAGTCCCTGGTCCTGACGGAGCGGCCGGTGCCGGAGCCTGGGCCGCGCGAACTGCTGGTGAAGCTGCGCGTCGTGTCGTTGAACTACCGGGACCTGGCCATTCTCCGGGGGACGTACGGCGACTACCCGCGCCCGCTGGTGCCTGTCTCGGACGGCGTGGGCGAGGTGGTGGCGGTGGGGGCGGAGGTGCGGCGCTTCAAGGTGGGGGAGCGCGTCATCCCGGCGTATGTGCCGGACTGGGTTCGCGGCGGGCCCACGGAGGAGAACAGCCGCCGGCGGTTGGGCGGTCCGCTGGATGGACTGCTGCGCGAATACGCCTGCATCCACGAGGAGGCGGCGGTGGCCGCGCCAGCGCACCTGACGGACGCGGAGGCCGCCACGCTGCCCATTGCCGGTGTCACCGCGTGGCATGCGCTCTTCACGGCGGGGCGCGTGGGGCCGGGAGACACGGTGGTGGTGCAGGGGACGGGTGGGGTGTCGCTGTTCGCGCTCCAACTGGCGCGGATGGCGGGAGCCCGGGTGCTCGTCACTTCCCGGAGCCCGGCGAAGCTGGAGCGGGCGGTGGCGCTGGGGGCGGCGGCCGGCATCCACACGGGGGCGGATCCGGAGTGGGACGCACGGGTGCTGGCACTGACGGAGGGGCGCGGGGCGGACCACGTGGTGGATGTCGTCGGAGGAGAGGGCGTCGGGCGCTCCATCGGGGCGGCACGGGTGGGCGGGACGGTGACGCTGGTGGGCTTCCTGGACAGCGCCGCGGTGCGCTTTGATCTGACGCGCGCGCTGCGACGCGTGGTGCGGTTGCAGGCGGTGTCGGTGGGCAGCCGGGAGGACCTGGAGGCACTGGGACGCGCGCTGGCGGTGCGGGGCGTACGGCCGGTGGTGGACCGCACGTTCTCCTTCGCCGAGGCCCACGCGGCCTATGCGTACCTGGCCAGTGGGGCGCAATTCGGGAAGGTGGTCATCACCCTGCCTTGAACCGAGCGAGGCCCAGAGGCAGAGACGGTCCATGGCATCTCGCAAGGCCCTCCTGGCCCACCACCTACCCCGGCCCTCGCCCGCAACAGCGCTCCCATTCCGCCTATGCTCACGCAAGGTGAGGTGGAAGGGGACGAGGTGTTGGGACGGAAGGGGGCTCGCTTCAGGAGCAGGTGCCGCAGTCCGCCGCGCAGCTGTCACGCGTCGTCCCACTGCCGCACTGCTCGGTCCACTGGCACACCCCGTCCCCGCACCGATACACCTGCTCGGGCATCAGCCTCGTGGTGATGGGCAGGTACGTGTGTCCGTTCAGCGTGCAGCTCGTGTAGTACGGCTGGGTGCCCTCTCGCGTGCACAGGCTCTCGCACGTTCCGACGTACGCCACCGGATCGCACTCGGATTTGGTGGTGTTGGGCATCAGAGCGCAGGCGCGCAGCGAGCTCTCCGCGTCCTCCAGGACACTTCCCTCCCTCCCCACGAAGAAGCCCTCGCCCGTGAAGAGATTGCCGAAGAAGCACCCCTCGGTCCGTGAGTAGGTCTCCAGCTCTTGCTGGCTGTACTCGATCTCCTCCCCCACCGTGTTCCGCCCCAGTACGGACAGTGGAACGCTCATCCCGTACTTGTTCACGTGCGCCGCCAGGCACGCCGTCATCACCTGCTGCTCCGCCTGCGTCACCGGCGCGCCACCCACCCACCCCGGCGTGAGGCCCAGCAGCCCCTGCCAGGTGTAGCTCTGCGCCGTGCTCGGGTCCGTGTAGGAGACGCTCTGGCCATTCGGCACGCCACAGCGCACCACGTACTGCATCAGCGTGTCGTTCAGCTCCCGGTCTTGCTGGAACCACGTCGCGAACGCGGCCGTGTTCACTCCGTTGGTGGACAGCCCGTTCGTGGACAGCCCGTTGGTGGACAGCCCGTTGGTGGACAGCCCGTTGGCAATCCGGATCTCATGGGTCTGGCTGGCGAGGGCTGGCGGCGCGTGGAACTCCTGCGTGGGCCCGCAGCCCACCGCCAGCACCTGCGCCGCCAGCAGCAACTCCACGGTTCCTCTCCATTGAATCTTCTTCATGATGTCGTAGCCCCTTGTCTTCGCGAATACGCGTTGTCGTTGCTCCACCGGCCTGAGCGCACGTGTTCTCCCTCGAGGGGCGTGACGGCAGCGTGACCGGAATGGCGACCCCACGTGCGCCGGATGAGCATGAGATGGAGAGAGGCTGTGTCGAGGGTGGAGGGCTGGTGCAGAGGGGCGAGAGCCCGTCCTTTGGACCAGGCCGGTCTGCTACGCAGGACGTTCGCACTGGACGTGTTCGCTTGCTTGCATGGTCTCCCACGCGCTCCGCGATCAGGTGCGGAGCCTCGCGGTGGACGGCGCACCCATCGTCTATCTTCGCAGCGCCTCCGTCTCCGCGCTGCGCGGGGTCGTCGAGCAATTGGCCGCGTGAGCCGGCGCAGGTGTCAAACGATTCGTAGGGCGTGAGTGGATGAAACGAGTTCTTCGACACCTGCTGGGAGCCGTATGGGAAGGACAGGAGCCCTGTAGGGGAAACTCGATTCAGAGGCCCACCTCGGCCTGTGGGCGCGCGCGCCGGACCGCGTTGAGGGCGTCAATCCGGTTGTTCACCCCGAGCTTCAAGAACAGGTTGCGCACGTGGGTGGTGACGGTGAAGTACGCGACGCCGAGCTCTGTCGCGACTTCCTTGTGGCTCCTGCCCCGTGACAGGGCATCCAGGATGCTCGCCTCCCGAGGCGTCAGTCCCGCCTCCCGGGCGAGCCGCGCGATGGGCATGGAGTACTACTTGCCGGACAGCGGGGGAGAGCCGAGTACCCGCCACCAGCACGCGTCGGCTCCGCGCGACCTTACCGAGGCGCTCCAGGCGTAGGAGCGCGATGCTTTTTTAGCATCTCCCGGCGCGGAGCCCGTGTGGCACGGTGATTGTCCCATGCCTCCGCGCCCCTTCCGTATCGATGTGCCCCAGGACGTCCTCACCGACCTGCACCGCCGGCTCGACGCCACCCGCTTTCCCGAGCCGCTGCCCGGTGCCCCGTGGGAACGCGGCGCCGATGTCTCCTCTGTGCGCGAGCTGTGCGCGTACTGGCGTCACCAGTACGACTGGCGCCGGCACGAGGCCGAGCTCAACCGCTACCCGCAGTTCATGTGCGAGGTGGACGACGTCGACCTGCACTTCTGGCATGTCCGGGGCAAGGGGCCGTCTCCCCTGCCCCTGCTGCTGACACACGGCTGGCCCGGCTCCATCTACGATTTCCACCACCTCATCGGCCCACTGACGGATCCCGCCGCGCACGGGGGAGACGCGGCGGATGCGTTCGACGTGGTCATCCCCGCCCTGCCCGGCTACGGCTTCAGCGGCAAGCCGCGCGAGCCGGGGTGGGATGCCACGCGTGTGGCCGCGGCGTTCGACCGGCTGATGGTCGAGCACCTGGGGTACGCCCGTTATGGCGCGCAGGGAGGAGATTGGGGAGGCATCGTCTCGACGATGCTCGGGGTAAAGCATCCCGAGCACCTGGTAGGCATCCACCTCAATATGGCCTTCGCGGGACCGCCACCCGGAGAAGAACAGAGCGAGCTGGCGCAGGCGTATGGCCAGAAGCTGGCGGCGCTCATGGCGACCGAGATGGGCTTCTTCCAGGTGCAGAGCACCAAGCCCATGTCCCTGGGCATCGGGCACGCTGACTCGCCCGCGGGGCTCGCGGCGTGGATCGTCGAGAAGTTCCAGACCTGGAGCGACGTCCGCTCCAAGGACTGGCTGCTGACGAACCTGATGTTCTATTGGGTGACCAACAGCGCCACGAGCGCGGCCAACCTGTATTACGAGACCCATGGCCAGGGACGCCTGGACCAGAGCAGTCCGGTGCGCGTGCCCACGGCGGTGGCGGTCTTCCCCAAGGAGCTCCCCATGGCCCCCCGGCGCTGGCTGGAGGCCCGGTACAACCTGCGGCGCTACACGGAGATGGCACGAGGGAGCCACTTCGCCGCCGTCGATGCGCCCGACCTCTTCCTCGAGGACGTACGCGCGTTCTTCCGGGAGCTCCGCTAGACAGGGTGGTGATGAGTCTGTGGAAGGTGGACGACGACTGGGCGGAGCCCGGAGCCCTGGAGCACGCGGACCCACAGCGGGTGACCCTAAAACCGCTAGAATGCTTCTCGACATGATCCTCCGCACCGTCACCGATGAGGACCTTCCGATCTTCTTCGAACACCAGCGCGACCCCGAGGCGCTGCGCATGGCCGCGTTTCAATCGCGGGAGCGCGATGCGTTCATGACCCACTGGCGCACGAACGTTCTCCGCCCTGAAAACCTCAGCCGCACCATCGTGGTGGGCGGCGTGGTCGTCGGGAACATCGGCAGTTGGGAACAGGATGCCAAACGCCTCGTGGGCTATTGGATCGGGCGCGAGCACTGGGGCAAAGGCATCGCAACCCGGGCGCTCTCGGAGTTTCTCGCGCTCGAGCGCACCCGGCCGCTGAATGCGTGGGTCGCTTCCCACAACGCCGGGTCGATCCGCGTCCTCGAGAAGTGTGGATTCCAGGCCGTGATCGGCGGGAACCAGGTTCACGAGGATGGAATGACCGAAGTCCTCATGCAGCTGGCCTGACCAGCCCGAGCTTCAAAAGGCTGTCCGCGGTGGCGACGACGGCGTCCTCGAAGGGCCGAGGCGACCAGCCCAGAAGCGAGTGTCTCACGGCACGTAGCTGGCGCTCGACGCTTTGTGCGCGTTCACCTCGGCTTCGGTGAAGTACAGGGGCGGCGCCTTGTTCCGGCGCCAGTGCTCCACCTCATCCGCGTGGTGCGGGCTGGCCGGATCGAACGCCTGTCCACCGGGCAGCGCGTTCCAGGCCTTCGGCCCCGAAGGTGTCATCTCCACCACCAGCCGCTGCACCGGGCCGTTCTCATAGGAGAACTTCTCCGGATTCGTCAGCCCCGAGTTCGCGGCGTCCACGCCAAAGTTGTCACCCGGACGCGGGTAGCCCGCCGGGAACTTCGCGTTGCCGGGCGTGGGGAGCGTCACAGGGCTCTCGCCTGCCGTGGCTGGCACCAGGGACGCCAGGGTCAGCGTGTGCAGCTTGCCCCACTGCCACTGCGCCATGTCCGCCCCGAGCCGGTCCCGCAGGTAGAACGCGCCCTGCAGCATCGACGCGGCGATGCGCTCGTCCCGCGTCTCGACCTCCGGCGTCGAGAGGTTGTCCCACAGCACGGTGTCTCCCTTGGAGGCGCTGTACGTCGCGAGCCGGGAGGGCTCCAGGATGGCGAACTGCACCAGGCGCCCCAAGTCCTTGGTGCCCGGGCTCTGCCCCATGGCGCCGAGTTCGTCATCAAACGCGAGCTTCACCAGCCGCGGCATCGACGCGTTGAAGATCGAGGTGGCGATGGAGTCAGACACCTCCTGGGCGGACGGCGCGCCGTCCCCGATGTCCACCCCGGGAGGCGTCTCGAACGACCACGCCTCCAGCCGGCCCGCCACCTGCGCGAGCAGATCCAGATCCGCCGCGCTGGTCCGCTGCACCAGGCCCGACAGCTCGGGATACGTCCCCGGCTGCCGCCGCTCCTCCTGTACCCGCCGCGCCGCCGCCACGAACTTCGGCGCCAGCAGCGCGCCCAGCGGCGAGCGGTGATCGCCCTGGAGCGCCATCATGTCCTCGGGCTTCACGCCGCCCTTGTCCACGAGCGCCTGGAGCCGCTCCGTGATGCGGGCGATCCGGTGGCCGATGTCGTAGTCCCACCCGAGGTAGTGCGCATCATTGAAGGGGTTGCCGTCGCGCGTGGTGCCCACCAGGTCATTGTTGGCCGTGGCGATGAAGCCCTTGGACGGGTTGAGGTCCTGCGGCAGGGCGCTGCTCTCCACCTCGCCGATCCACTCGCAGCTGCCATCTCCCGGCAGCACCATCGCGGGCGACAGCCCCGTCTGAGTCACCGGGTCATACGTCAGCGCCCGAGGATCTCGCACCGGCAGCCGGGACTGGGTGGACCAATAGATCTCTCCCTCACGCGTGGTCACCACGAAGCTCTGGGCGCCGACCTCGAACTTCGCCAGCGCCTCCTTCGCCTCGGCCAGGTTCGTCGCGACATTCAGCCCGAGGAACGTTCCGATCTCGCTCGACACATCATTGCCCGTCCACCGCACGGAGAACGCCTTGCTCGCGGTCCGAGGCACCACCGCGCCGTTCTGGATCGTCGGGATGATGACGCCGTGGTGCGGGACGTTCTCCAGCTCGAGCACCACATCGGGCTTGCCAGCGACCTTGATGGTCTCGGTGATGATCTCGATGGGCACCTGCTGGCCCTTGAAGAGCACCGTGTCCGGAGCCCCACTCTGGCCCGCGGCGGTGATGTTCTCCTCGTAGACATCCGTCACATCGTGGTTCGCCGTCGTGGAGCCCCACGCGATGCGCTCATTGAACCCGAGGATGATGCCGGGCACGCCGACCAGGGAGATCCCCTCCGCATCCAGATTTCCACCGGCCCGCTTCGTGTTCAGGTGCGAGTACCAGAGGAGCGGAGGGCTCGGCAGCGACAGGTGCGGATCATTCGCCAGGAGCGGCGCGCCCGAGGCCGTCTTCGCCCCGGACACCACCCAGTTGTTCGAGCCCCGGCTGTCATCGCCGAACACCTCCCGCAGCCGCCGGGCGCCATCGAGGAACCCCTGCGCCTGGGAGAGCAGCTCCACGTCGGGCAGCCGCGTCTGGCTCACGCTGCGCTTCGGCGGGGCCCCACCGCTCGACTGGCCCTCGCGCGTGAACACATCGCGAGCCGGGGCGAACGACCAGAAGTCTCGGAACAGGCCCGCGCGCGAGTTACCGGACGGGAACGCGGCGGCGGCGGCCCGCGCCTTCGTCAGCGCCACCTCCTCCTCGGCCGAGTACGACAGCGAGTAGGACAGGTACCGGCCGAGCGCGAGCGAGTCCTGCGGCGTCCAGTCCGTGAACGCCGCGGGGTTGGACACGAGGGGCCCGAGCAGCTCCGCGCCCGTGCCCAGCCTGGCCTTCCCGGTGCGCAGCTCGCCGATGTACACATTGACGCCCGCGGCGAATCCATCCAGCGCGGCCTTTTCCTGAGAGCCCGCGGGCAGGGACGCATAGATGTGGTCCGCCACGCGCTTGAAGCCAATCACGCGGGCGCTGACATCGTTCTCCACCGGCGCGGAGGACTGCGAGCCGAGAAACTCGGCCAGCCGCCCGGTCACGTTCCGCTTGAGGAACTCCATCTGCGGGAACCGGTCGCGCGCCATCAGGTAGCCCTGTACCAGCGCGGCGTCATGCAGCGTCGACGCATAGATGTGCGGCATCGCCCGGTCATCCACGACCACCTGCACCGGCCCCTCGAGCCCCGCCAGCTTCTCCCCGGACGGCACGGGAGGATTGTCTACGGGAGGCGGCGGCGGGGGCGAGTCTCCCGAGCTGCAACCGCCCGCGCCTCCCATCCCAACGAGCACCATCACACCCAACGCAGCCAGACGCGGCGAGCGACGCACGAGCACCTCCAAGGTCAAAGGGTGCGCGAAACTAGCACGGGAGTCCCACGGCGCTGCCGCTCCCCCTCTACAGCAGCGCGCGGACCTTGGCGGGATCGAACAGGGGCACAGGGGCCGGTGTGCTTGACAGCATTTAACCAAATGGTTAGTTTGCCAATCGGTTAATTACTCGAGAATGATCGATCCCCTTAGCGCCACCTTCGCGGCCCTTGCAGACCCCACTCGGCGGGCGATCCTCGCTCGGCTGGCAAAGGGCGAGACCTCCGTCACCGAGCTCGCACAGCCGTTCGAGATGAGCCTCCCGGCAGTGACGAAGCACCTCAAGGTGCTCGAGCGCGCCGGGCTGATCACGCGGAGCCGCACAGCTCAGTGGAGACCGTGTCGTCTGGCGCCAGCGCCGCTGAAGACCGCCAACGACTGGCTCGAGCACTACCGACGATTCTGGGAGGGCAGCTTCGACAGGCTCGAGGACTACCTCGCTGACCTGCAGGGGCAGCCGCGTCCGAAACGCACCCGCAAGGTGGCACCCCCGAAGAAGGCCCGAACAGGAGAGAAGACATGAATGCAACGCCCGATCTGAATGAGCTCGCGAAGCGGCAGCTCGAAGTGACCCGGCTGATCAACGCGCCACGCGCGCTGGTCTTTCAGGCGTTCACGGACGCGAAGATGATCTCGAACTGGTGGGGGCCGAACGGGTTTCGGACGACGACCTACAGCAAGGACGTGCGGCCCGGCGGCGCGTGGCGCTTCACGATGCACGGCCCCGACGGCACCGACTTCCCGAACCACATCCTCTACACGAAGGTGGTCCCCGACGAGCGGCTCGAGTGGGACCACGGCTCGAAGGAAGGGGAGGTGATGTTCAAAGCCGTCGTCACCTTCAAGGACGAAGGCGGCAAGACGCGTGTCACGCTCCAGCACACCTTGCCGACCGTCGAAGCTCGCGAGCAGGCGGCGAAGTACGCAATCGAGGGCGGAACCCAGACCCTCGCGCGGCTCGAAGCGCACCTCGCATCTCAGCGTTGAGGGGGCGGCTTCGTCCCGGGGCCGGTGTCAAAGAACTCGTTGCGACACCTCGCGCTCTCCGAGTCGTCCCTACGAGTCGTCTGACACCCTTCTCGGCTGGGGGAGACCGCGCAGGGCACCATCTCGCTGAGCGATGTGAAGCCGCCGCGGAGAGCAGCTCGGCGGGCGTGGGGGCGCTCGCTCCAAGTGTGCACATCTGAACGAGCAGCTTCACGGAGGCTGTGTCGGTCCATGCACATGGCGCACGGGCGCGGGCGGTGACACGAGCGCATCCGCGTCTGGCACCGCGGTTGCTACCTGCACGTCCCTCGGCTGCGGGCTCAACGCCCGGAGCAAACCCGCGGTGATGATGCTGGTCCTCGATACGGTCAAGCTGGGAGTCACGGAGCCTGTCCCCGTGAGCGGGTGCGAAGCCACTTCACGCTTTCGACTCTCCCTCGCTTCCGTCATGCCCCCTGGAGTCGCCTTGCGCCCCTCTCGTTTCCACGTGAGCCGCCTGTTGGCGTGCCTCGCGCTCGTCGTGCCGGTCCTGGCCGGACTGCCCTCTCACGCCGCCAGCAGCTCGCTGCTGCGGGACATCCGCTCCGGAACCGACGACACCCCCGGCACCATCGGCCCCCTCACCGCCCTGGGCAACACGGTGTACTTCGCCAGCCCGAGCGCCTCCACGGGCTCGGAGTTGTGGAAGTCGGATGGGAGCCCGGCGGGCACCGTCCTCGTGAAGGAGGTGATGCCAGGCCCTGAGGGCTCGGACCCCTCCCCTTTCGGGGAGCTGAATGGCTCGCTGTTCTTCACCGCCCGCGGAAACACCCTGGGCACCGAGCTGTGGAAGACGGACGGTACCCCCTCCGGCACCGTGCGCCTGCTCTCCGTGCCCAACGGGGAGATTCCCACCGACGTGCCCATCTCCGAGTGGGCGCGCGTGGGCGGCACGCTCTTCTTCCCCGCCCAGTTCAGCGGCGACAAGGAGCTGTGGAAGACGGATGGAACCCCGGAGGGCACCACGCGGGTGAAGGACATCGCCCCGGGTGACATCAGCTCGTTACCCTACAGCCTCACGGCGCTGGGCTCCTCGCTGTACTTCTCCGCGACCACCTCGGGCTTCGCGCCCCGGAGCCTGTGGAAGTCGGACGGCACGGAGGCCGGCACCGTGGAGGTGTGGTCGCCTCCCTCGCCCGCTGGCGTGCAGAGGATCCATGAAGTAGGCGGCTCGCTGCTCGTGCAGGTCACCTCCAGCGCCTACCCCGTGTCCTCTCTCTGGAAGAGCGACGGGACCGCGGCCGGTACCGTGAAGGTGGTGAACCTGCCCGAGGTGCGCAAGAGCGTCGTCCTCGGCAACCGGCTGGTGATGTGGATGGATAGCGGGATGTGGGTCACGGACGGCACTGAGGCCGGCACCCGCGCGCTTCATCCGGTCTCGCACGCCTCATGGCACCCCTCGGTGACCGTGGGCAGCCAGCTCTTCTTCCTGGGAACCGACTCGAGCCACGGCCTGGAGCTGTGGACGACCGACGGCACCCCGGAGGGCACGCGTCTGGTGAAGGAGCTCCGCCCAGGAGCAGTGGACGGCGCCCTGCTCGCGATGGCGGCCCTGGACGGGGCCCTGTACTTCATGGGCACGGACACCTGGGGCGCCGTCCAGCTGTGGAAGACGGATGGCACCGAGGCCGGCACCGTGAAGGTGATGCAGCTGCCCGCCGGGGAGGACACCCCCTCCGGCCTCGGCATGGCGAGCGCCGGGGGCCGGCTCTTCTTCACCTACGCAGGGCGGCCGTGGGTGAGTGACGGGACGGAGGCCGGCACCGTGCGGCTCGTGTCCTCCCGGCCCGAGCCCCGTGGCTCCAACCCCAGCCGGATGACCCGGCTGGGAGGGCTCTCGCTCTTCACCACGTTCGACGAGGAGCAGGGGCAGGTGCTGTGGAGGACGGACGGCACCCCCGCCGGCACCGTGCGGGTGAGGGACCTGCGCGAGGGCTCGACGCACCTGCTCGTGGACCCGAATGTGCCCTGGGTGGTGCGCGCGGGCGCGGCCTTCTTCATGACTCTGGACCTGAGGCCCGACGGAGGGTTGCAGCGCAGCCTGTGGCGGACGGATGGCACCGAGGCCGGCACGTCGCGGCTGAAGAGCTTCGAGGCCGCCGTCCCCGAGCAATGGCCGCTGTTGCTCGTGGGCGACACGCTCTTCCTGACGGGCAAGGACGCGGAGCACGGCATGGAGCTGTGGAAGACGGACGGCACCGCCGAGGGCACGGTGCTCGTCAAGGACGTGAATCCCGGCCCCGGCGGCTCCCGGCTCGCGCAGTGGGCGGCCCTGGGCAACCGGCTGTTCTTCTGGGCGGATGACGGCACGCACGGGCTGGAGCTGTGGACGAGCGACGGCACCGGCTCCGGCACGGTGCTGTTCAAGGAGCTCGCCCCGGGCACGGCCAGCGGCCTCGGGGAGCCCGAGGTGGGCCGGCCCCTGATGGCCATGCTGGATGGGACGCTCTACTTCGGTGCGAGGGACGCGGAGCACGGCCTGGAGCCGTGGAAGACGGACGGCACCCCGGAGGGGACGGTGCTCCTCGAGGACGTGAACCCCGGCACCGAAGATTCGCTCTCCCGGATGACGGTGGCGGGGGGGCGGCTCTACCTGTCCCTGTACGATGGCGTGCACGGCCTGGAGCCCTGGGTGAGTGACGGCACCCCCGCGGGGACGATGCTCCTCGCGGACGTGAATGCCGGGGAGGGCAATGGGATGCCCCTGGGCTTCACGCACGTGGGCGGCACGGTGCTCTTCCTGGCGCGTAACCCGGCGCACGGCACGGAGCTGTGGAAGACGGATGGCACCCCGGCGGGCACGGCGCTGCTCTCGGACGTGTGGCCCGGTCCGGACAGTGGCCTGCGCGCCGAGTCCGGAACAGGGGTGCTGCTGCCGCTGTGGGGAACGACGGCGGAGTTGCCGCTGTGGGGAGTGGAGGAGCTGGGGCTCGCCTTCTTCCAGGGCGCGGATGCCTCGAGCGGGCAGGAGCTGTGGGTGACGGACGGCACCGCGGCGGGCACCCGCAGGGTGGAGGACCTCGTGCCCGGCGAGGGTTCCTCGACACCGACGAACCTCGTGTTCCTGGGGGACAAGCTCGTCTTCGCGGCGGCGGACCTCCTCGTCGGCAACGAGCCACGTGTCCTCCCGTTGGCGGCGCTCCAGCCCGATACCACCGCGCCCGTCCTCACCTGTCCTGCCTCCATCTCCGCCACGGCGCCGGACGCGAACGGCGTGGCGGTGTCCTACGCCCCGGCCACTGCCACGGATGACCGGGACACCGCCGTCATCGAGTATGGACAGGCGTCGGGCAGCACCTTCCCGGTGGGCACCACGACGGTGACGGTGACGGCGACGGACACGGCCGGCAACCGCAGCAGTTGCACCTTCGAGGTGACGGTGAAGGCGGAGCCGGGGGCACCCGGACCTCGAGCCGAGGGTTGTGCGTGCTCGTCCGGCGGACCCGGGGCGAGCGCCTTCTGGAGCTTGCTGGCGCTGCTGGCCGTGGCCTGCGTGCGCCGCCGTGGGGCGCTGGGGTGAACCGGTGGCCTCTCCCCGGTGGAGCCCGCGGGCTTCGCCGGGTGGAGGCCGTCACCCCATGCAGGGGCCAGGGGCCGGTGTCGGGGCTCGGGGCCGGTGTCAAAGAACTCGTTGCGACACCTCGCGCTCTCCGAGTCGTCCCTACGAGTCGTCGACACCCTTCTCGGCGGGCGCAAGCGAACACGTCCAGCACGAACGTCCTGCGTAGCAGTTCGGCCCAATCCAAGCGTGGCGTGCGATCCTTCCTCGGCTCCTCCACCGTCGCGGCAAAGGCCGGGCTCTCCTCCTCCAGCCCCGGCTCTGCCCCCGCTTGAGGGAGCTAACCGCGCCACCAAGTCTGTGGACGACGAAGCTTTACCATGGGTGGTATGAGAAGCGGTGCGCTCGGATTATGTCGAACGTACCGGCTGTAGAGAACCAATGGACTGAGGAGCGAACTGTGTTGGACGCTTCAGGCTTCGCCCGTGCAAGACCGATCCGAGTGGCTTTCTTGGTGCCCGACGATGAGTACGCGCACACCCTACTCGACGCCGTTATCGCGAACTGCCACTCACGTTGGGGCGGACGATACTCGCTGATCGTCCCGTGTGAAGGAAGGCAGCCGCGGACGGCGTACCTCCCTTGGCTTGACTTGTTCGATGCGGACATCATCTACAGCTATGTAGATATGAACGAGGAGGAGGTCGCTCGAATTCATGAGCACTTCGGCCCATCCTATTTCGTCCGCCATACTCCCCAGTACCAAGGCCAGCGAGACAAGCGTTATTTCCGACCCGAGTTACCCCTACCCGGCCTGACCTCGCTCGCGGTTGCTCCGCAGTATGGAAAGGCACACCCTCCTTCGGCACCACAGCCGATGCTGATTGTTGATCGGCTAGCGGGGGAACCCGATAACCGCTTCGTCAACGACAATTTCGGTTCCCCACTAGACGCACTCGGGTTCTGGCCGCTTCCCGATCACCTGAGCGATGTCGTTCGGCCGCTCTATCTTGCCTCAGACGAGTTACGAGCGAATTGGCGCAGCGGCCGGATACCTCCTGGTGATTTCGTGGCAGATGTGCCGGCGCTGCTCACCACGATGGCGCGGAAGCGCAACACATTTGGCCTTGCTCAGTTTGCGGCCGACTTAGAGGCTGTTGAACTGGGCGGACTGATCGCTCCGAACAATGGCCCACTGTTCGCGGTCGGGGCACGAAGTGCATGCGCCTGATGCCGCACGCACCCGTACCGACCACCACGCTGGTGGACGACTCCTGCTCTGCCGCTGCCGCCACGTCCGCTGCCGCACCACCTCCTGGTTACCGTCCAGAAAGGTAGGGTCGTGGATATGACCGGGCAAGTTGTGCCCTCGGGGAGGCGTCCTTACCTCAAGAGGCATGAGCGACCTTCCCATGCCCGCCAGGAAGCCGTACCCCACCGACCTCAACGACGAGCAGTGGGCGTTGGTGGAGCCCTTTGTCCGGGCCAGCGAGTGCGGACCCCAGGAGGTGCTGCATCCGCGTCGGGAGGTGGTGAACGCCATCCTCTACATCACCCACACGGGGGCGCAGTGGCGCTACATGCCGCACGACCTGCCGGACTGGCAGCTCGTCTACCACTACTTCGACCTGTGGAAGAAGAACGGAACCCTCAAACGGATACACGACGCGCTGAGAGTCAAGGTGCGCAAGAAGGCCGGCCGAAAGGCACAACCCACCGCGAGCATCCTCGACAGCCAGAGCGTGAAGACAACGGAAGAGGCGGAAACGAAGGGCTACGACGCAGGCAAGAAGGTAAAGGGGCGCAAGCGCCACCTGCTTGTGGACACGTTGGGCCTGGTGCTGGTGGCGTGGATATCGACGGCGGATGTGCAGGACAGGGATGCGGTCCAAGCCGTGCTCCCCATGGCTGCGCAGGAGTACCCCATGCTCCAGAAGACGTGGGCAGACGGAGCCTACCAGGGGGAACAGGTGGAGAAGGTGGCCAAGGAGAGTGGCATCAACCTCGAGGTGGTGAAACGCTCGGACAAGGACAGAGGCTTCGTCGTGCAGGCCAAGCGCTGGATTGGCGAGCGCACCTTCGGCTGGCTCAATCGCGAGAGACGTCTGTCCAAGGACTACGAGCGCAAGGAGGAGTCTTCCGAAGCTTTCATCCACCTGGGCATGATAAAGCTCATGCTACGCCGGCTTGCCTGACCGCCCCTGTTCAACACCCTCTCAGCGCCGCATTTCGCAACCCGGGATCTCCAGAACGATACCTTCCGCCTCTTCCTAGGTGACGGCTTTGCCGATCGGGTCGCCTTCTGGAACGATCGCAGCCGTTTCCCTGCTTATCTTGGACTTTTGTTTACGAGCCTGATCGTGCCGCCTGCGCTGCTCGACGATACGGCGTTTTTCACAGCACTTGTCGAATTCCTCAAATCGCGGAACAACCTGCGCCAGAGCAATGGGCCGCGACAAGTCCAGTTAATATCAACAAGTGTCCCGCTCGCAGACTTGCAGGCACATGCGGCACGATTAAATGCGGCGGACACTTGGAATACTACATACAGCGCACATCCCCAAGCCTCGATTGATGATGTTCCCAGTTCGCAATCGGTCAACAGTGCTAGGTACGGCCTTGTTTCTGGCCACAGTTTCGATGCGCGCCCAACTTGGCGAGAGTTCCCGGCTGGTAGCAACACTACCACGCCACCAGTCCTCGTGCCGACAATGCTAGACGGGATTTCAGCGCGGCAGGCAACTGAAGGATCATGGGCGATCGATGTTCGCCTGCAACGCCACAATAATCTGACTCGGTTTTCCAACGTCCGCCACGAATGGAAGTTACCGCGGCGGCTACGTCTTCAAGGTGCATTCCTAAAGCCGTACACCAGCTCAAGCTTTTCACTATACCAATTCCCACGTGTGACCGCTGATGGATCGCTGACATTTTATACGCGACTCAATGAACTTCCGCCGAGCATTACACTGCCAGATGACCAGACAGCACTGATTCACTCCATTCTACGGGGGCGCGACTGGCCACCATTCACGAAGGGGACCAGCAAGCGGCCAAGCCGCCCTTACGAACACATCGAGCCATCGGATAAAGGGCGATACTTGCTTGGTACGCTAGGCTTGTTCGGCGGACTACAAAAAACAGGGCAGGTGCTCCTCCACCGGTTCTGGAAAGAATCCTTCGACGTGCTCGGTGCAGCAGTGGGGGCAGATCGCAAGCAAGAGATTCTAAATGTGCTCCGCAAAAAACTCAAATCCCAGCGACTCGAAACGCCCGACGAATGGGAGCGATTGGCTTCAGTGGTCGCTACAGAGGCACGACGGGTTCGAATGCCGCTGCGCACGATTGGATTCGATCAGTTGAAAGAACGGTTCGAACCATACCTCGCAGCGGGACGTCGCATCATTGAAGGGCATACGGAAGGGCATACGACGAGAATACTCGAAGACTGGCTCGCAAGCGATAGCGAGTCACTGTCAGGGTCAGTACGGATGCTCTGCGTTCAAAATGTTCTCTACCAAGGCTACGAGTGGCGATGCTACAAGTGTTTTAATACCAACTGGAGTGACGTCCGATCGCTACAGCCATTGTTGACGTGTGAGGTTTGTCAGACGGAGACATCACTTGCTGTCGACAAGCCTTGGGACTTTCGACTGAACGATTTCCTTCGTGAAGCACTGAAAGAGCACGGCGTTCTAGCGCTTGTTTGGTGTCTTTTGCAGCTTGAGGAAACCGCTCGGGAAAGCTTCTATTTTTTGGAACCCACCTCGCTGTTTGTGGCCTATCCGCAGGACCGGCGAACACCACCGACAAACGAAGCGGACCTCATCTGCGTCATTGACGGCAAAGTATGCCTTTGCGAGGTCAAGAGTTCGTCGCGAAGTATTGCCCTTGCATCATTCATCCAAGTCGCGAAACGGATGAGACCGGACGTGGCCATTCTGGCGGTCATGGAGCCAACGTCTCGGGCGCTATCGGACAAGCTCGATGAATTAAAGCGCGCGTTGGAGCCAGATGGAATACGGGCTGAGTTGCTCACTTTTAGCGAGCATCATCTGGACGGAACATCCTATTTGCCCAATAAGGAATGACGCTAGGAGCTTGTCGGAGTACCCCACCGTAGAGGGTGGACCAGAGGGGTGACGCCCCAGGTGGTCCTTCAGGGGGGAGGCGAGTTCTGGTTGAAGGTGGAGGGTGAGCACCACCTCGACGAAGAAGCCGGAGCAGGCCGCCCTGTTGGAAGTAGCCGCCAGCGAGAAGCCGGAGGGGGAGGAGACAAAGAGCTCCGCCCGCTTCACCTCGCCAAGGCCGTTCCGGGAGTGGCAGCCGGAGCAGGGGCAGTTGCTGCCGCAGTACGCCCGAGAGGTGTTGGGAGAGGGGCATCTGGCGTGCTTCTTCGTCGAGCTGCGCAAGGCGCTCGACTTCAGCCCCATTCTGGGGGCGTACACGAAGGAGTGCGGCCAGCCGCCCTATCACCCGGTGATGATGGCGCTGCTGCTCATGTACGCGTACGCGCGAGGCATTACGAGCAGCCTCGGGGCCGGTGTCAAAGAACTCGTTGCGACACCTCGCGCTCTCCGAGTCGTCCCTACGAGTCGTCGACACCCTTCTCGGGTCCCTACGAGTCGTCTGATAGCAAAAGTCAGTTGAGTGTTCCGGTATGGCAAACAGTGCTGTAATCGTCCGGAGACAGGGTTGAGAGAGAGGAGACCCATCTCCTTGGCGATCGACCCATCAAGCGATCGGAACATTCAACTGACTTTTGCTATGACACCCTTCTCCCCTTCTCGGCGACGAGTCCATAAGAGGCGGCGAAACAGTGGACCGTCGCGAGGAATTGGGCCCGCTGCTCGCGCGGACGCGCCAGGACGTGCTGTGCCCGGGGGAATGCGAGGGTTCCCACCCGACGACGTGCAAGGGATTGCCGCCTTCGTCCAGCAGTGCCTCCACGAGGGGTGAGGCCTGGACCCACACGAGCGGCCCGGCATGACGGTCTCCGGCCTGGCCAGGGATTGACCTCGGGGACGTATCGCGGCAGATGCGGTACATGAACTTCGGTCACAAAAGCGGAGTCGTATCGAGCTGTGTGCTCCTGCTCGTCGTGGCGCCGTTCGCCGCGTGGGGCGTGGAGGACCGGCTGAAGCAATCCTCCGAGCTGGAGGTAAGCACCCCCGTCGTGGGTGAGCCCTCCGCGACCATCCGCAACCCGGTCATCACCCGGGGCCAGGACGAGTCGCTCGTCGTCTGGGCGGACCAGCGCGACGAGCGCGAATGGCACCTGTACGGCGCGTGGGTGGGAAGCGACGGCGCCCCCCAGGGCAATACCTTCCTCATCGGCGCGGAGGTCCCCGCCGGGTCCGCCCCCCTCGTGGCCTTCAACGGCACCGACTACCTGGTGGTCTGGGCGGGCCGCGATCCGGCGGACGTCTACCAGTGGAGGGTCTGGGGCCAGCGGGTCTCCCGCTCGACGGGGGTCCGCGAGGCCCGCCCCTTCGCCATCACCTCGGGCGAGCGTACGGATATCGGACTCGCCGCCGCGAACGGCGTCTGGTTCGTCGTGTTCGCCGGCTGGGGCTCGGACGCGACGAAGGGAGACATCCACGGGGTGCGCGTGAGCGCGGCGGGAGAGGTGCTCGATGCCTCGCCGTTCCCCGTCTCGCACGGTGCCAATGACGAGCAACAGGTGGCCGTGGGCTCCAACGGCACGGGCCTGCTGGTGGCCTGGCAGGACCAGCACCTGGGCCTGCGCTGCGCGAGGGTCTCCTCTTCTGGAGACGTCGCGACGACGGTGATGTCCCTCAGTACCAGTCCGGGCTACCCCGCGGGCGCTCGAATCACGAGCGATGGAGAGCGCTTCCTCGTGACTTGGAATGACGAACCCGGCTCCAAGACCTGGGGCATGTATGGCGTCCGGGTGGACGCGAATGGTGCCCTCGTGGGAGCGCCCTTCCTCATCGACAACGACTACGGAGTCGACCAGGTGCGCATCGCGTACGATGGCACGCGGTACATGGTGGTGTTCGGCGACTGGCGGTTCAACGACGAGGGCCTGAGCCGCTGGTTCGTCCAGGCCGTGCGCATCGGCACCGACGGGACCGTGCTGGACTCGCCGCCCCTGCGCCTGGCGGAGCTGGACTCGAGCGACCTGGCGCGGCCGGCGGTCGCCCGCGAGGGGAACGGCTTCCGGGTCGTCTGGAACAGCGGCGCGCGGCTCATCTCGCGCACCATCACCACCGACGGGCTGCCCGCCGCGGCCACGACGCAGCTCAACCGGCCCTTCAACTCGCAGAGTGCTCCGGCGGTGGCCTTCGATGGGCACCAGTTCCTGATCGTCTGGGAGGACGGCCGCTCCGGGGTGACGAACATCTACGCCACCCGCATGCTCCCGGATGGGACGTCCCTGGATGGAGCGGGCTTCCCCCTCAGCGCGTACCCGGCGGCGCAGCGGCAGCCGGCCGTCACCTTCGATGGGACCCACTTCGTCGTGGCCTGGGAGGACAAGCGCTCGGGGAACATGGACCTCTACGCCGCGCGCGTCGGGACGGACGGCTCCCTCGTGGACCCCGAGGGCTTCCGGGTGGCCGGCTCGCCCGGCGCCGAGCAGACGCCTGCGCTCGCCTCGGATGGTCAGGGTGGTGTCCTGGCCGCCTGGGTGGTGGACTCGGGAAGCGCGCAGGAGCTGTTCGGAGCACGGCTCTCCGGGGGCACGGTCGTGCCGCTGTCCGGCTCCATCTCCGGACAGGCCTCGGTGGCCTACACGTCTGCGTATAGCCGCAACCTCACCGTCAGCTACGGAGGTGGCAGCTACCTGGTGGCCTGGGTGGACCGACGCCGGGGCGGCTCGCACATCTGGGGGGCGCGCCTGTCCGCCACCACGGGCGCGGTGGAGACGTCCCCGTTCTCCATCTCGGCGATGAGCTCGGATCTCAAGCAGCCGGTGTCCGCCTTCGACGGCACGGACTTCCTGGTCCTCTGGGTCGGAGGGGCCACCGCCAGGAGCTTCGGTGCGCAGCGCATCAGCGTCACGGGCGTGCCGCAGGGCTCGCCGCTGGCGCTGGGCGACAGCTACAGGCCCGACCTCCCTCCCGGCCTGGCGTTCGACGGAAGCGACTTCGTGGTGGCCTGGGAGGTCTCGTTCCATCACCTCCTCCAGAGCCAGTCCTTCTCGCCCCTCGGCGAGATCACCGGCAACGAGCGCATCGACCCGACCCCGGGCCGCAGGCTCGACACCTACCGGGGCCACGCCCTGGCGAGCGGCCCCGCGGGCCAGTCGCTCCTCGTCTACACCCGCTATGACTCGCAACCCGCGAACGCGTTCCGGCTCGGCGCCCGGCTGCTGAGCAACTCCGGCCCCGCCTACGTGCCGGACGCGGGGACTCCGCCGGAGACGCCCGAGGAGCCGGGCTCGGGCTGCGGCTGCACCAGCACGTCCGGTGGCCTGTGGCTCGTGGGAGCCCTGCTCGCCTGGGCGGGGGCGATGGGTTCCCGGCGGAAGCGCGCCTGACGGACCGTGGGCCGCGGAACACGCGCGGCATCCGGGGCCGGTGTCAAAGAACTCGGTGCGACACCTCGCGCTCTCCGAGTCGTCCCTACGAATCGTCGACCCCCTTCTCGGGTCCCTACGAGTCGTCTGACACCCTTCTCGGACACCCTTCTCGCGGGGCCCGGGGGCCCGGGGGCCCGGTGTCGCTACGGGCAGCTCGGGTCCTGGCCTCCACAGGTGCCCTGGCTGCACGAGGTGCCCTGGACACACGACAAGGGCTCGTCCGCGCACGACTCACCGAGCTGCTGGCGGGGCTGGCAGGTGCCGTCGATGCAGGCGAGGGTCCAGCCACACAGACTGAACTGGACGTCGCACGACTCGCCCTCGGACGCGGGGCGCCGGCAGACGTGGGTGTCCGGGTCGCAGAAGAGGTCCGGTGCGCAGGGCTCCAGCTCGGCGACGCCCGAGTACTCGCAGGACTGGCCCTCCCCCAGGGGCTGCCGGCAGGTGGATTGGATGGAGACGAGGCCCTCCGCGCACAGCCTGGAGGACGGGCTCTGCATTCCCTCTCCGCGTTGGGACTGGCACGTACCGCAGTAGAACGGGGCCGAGGAATTGCAGACGGACCGGGTGCCACACTCACCGCTCCAATGGCAGGGTTCTCCGTCCGCCACCTGACCGAAGAGGACCCGGCAGTCCGCGGACATTCCCACGCCCTCCAGCAGCATCCGCAGGGAGATCGGGCGCACGTCACAGGAGCCGGTCCGGATCTTCTCCAGACAGGTCTTGGCCGCATCCTCGTCGTAGCGCATCCGGCCGGCGCGCAGGGCCACGCTGTATTGCGCGTTCAGCCCTAGCTGGCCAATGAACCCATCCAACTGGCCGCGCTTGCAGGAGCCCACGTCGTGGGACACTCCGCAGCGCACGTATCTTTCGCACAGGGCTCCGGCGAGCGCCGAGTCGAAGGTAACTCTCGGCTGTGGGTCTCACCCTCTCGAGCACCTCGCGGCAACCGCTCGCCCGCGCAAGGCCGTGGTGCGCCTGGTGCGCGACGTGCATGCTTCCTTGGGCGGCCTCCTTCACCCTCCTGGGCATGTCGCAAGGCCCTCCTGGCCCTCCACCTACCCCGTCCCTCACCCGCAACAGGGCTCCCATGCAGCCTATGCTCAACAGCGCCCCCATCCGTCCTATGCTCCGCCATGTCCTCCCACTTGGAGTTTCCATGTCAAGAAGCGCCGTCTTGTTGCTGGTTTCGTTGTTGCTGACCCTCGGTGGCTGCAAGCCTGGAGAAGCTGGGCCGCCGGGGGAACAGGGGCCGGCCGGTCCCAAGGGCGACACCGGCCCCGCTGGTCCCCAAGGCATTGCCGGAGACCCGGGTCCCAAGGGCGACACCGGCCCCGCTGGTCCCCAAGGCATTGCCGGAGACCCGGGTCCCAAGGGCGACACCGGCCCCGCTGGTCCCCAAGGCATTGCCGGAGACCCGGGTCCCAAGGGCGACACCGGCCCCGCTGGTCCCAAGGGCGACTCAGGCTCGGTCAGCGGGAACGTCGTACACAGGTCGGTCTACACCCAGACAAGTCTTTTGTCGGCGAACGCCGCTGACTATCCAGACCTTCCTGGTCTCCGGGGTACTGTGTATGCGCCGGTCGGTTCTTACGTGGATCTGAACTTCAACGCCACGGATGCCGCAGTGTCCCCGACCGACGGGCCAGATTGCTCGATTATCGTGTGCATGGATGGCACGACTTGCAAAACCCAGTTCGTGAGTCAAAGGAATTGGTCTCTCTACAGCATCAGCGTAGACGCGGCAATCGTGAAGCAGGCACGTGACAAAACCGACGACCACATCTTCAGCGTGCAACTGGGCAAGCTCGGCGGGGGAAGCGACCCGTGTACGATTGGAAACGGGACCTTGGTTGTTACGGTCAGGAACTCTCCGTAGCGAGTGAGTCGAGCTCTCCCAAGCTGGTCGGGTCGAGGATCGGCGCGGTGGTGTGCAGGCGGGCCCTTGGCTGTATCCGCCGTTTCCGGCTTCGTGCCCGTTTGGGGTCCACCATCACTCTGTCTCCGATCCCCGCCACATCGAATCGGACAGGCGGTGGGCCTGCTCCCGCCGGCTCATTCAGGCTCGGGGTGCCTCCACAGGTCGGTGGTTGGAGGGGGCTTGGCGATAGTGAGCCGCGCCAGAGAAGGCATCGTGGGATGTTCGTGCGGCAGCTTCATCCCGATCCAGAGGCCGGTGTCAGGGGCCGGTGTCGGGGCCGGTGTCAAAAAACTCGTTGCGACACCTCGCGCTCTCCGAGTCGTCCCTACGAGTCGTCGACACCCTTCTCGGGTCCCTACGAGTCGTCTGACACCCTTCTCGGGGCCTCATGCAGTCAACATGGAGCGCTCCGCCGCTAGACGAGCACCCGGAGAAGGCCGCGCGTCGCCAGCATCCTCTGAACGTGGTGGCCAAAGTCCACGTGCTCGGGGTTGGTGATGGTGAAGCGCTCTGGAGTCAAGACGTAGGCTAAGGTCGGCCAGCATGGTGAATGCTGGAATTTCCCCTCCAGTTTGCTCCAACACTCAAGCACGGTGACACTTGAACGCAACGAATGACTCCTTGAAGAATCCTCCTCTGAACTCAGAAGCGACTGAGATACCGAAGCCCGGTGCCGGGTCTAGTATTTCCTCTGACCGTCCGATCGATTCGCTCGAAGCAGACCGGTACGGACTCCGGCAGCACTTCATCCCGCGCCTCGCACGCCTCGCCTTGGAATGGCCCACCAGGGACGGACTGGTTGTCGGGCTGTTCGGATCATGGGGTATCGGCAAGACATCCATTCTGTACATGTTCCGCGACTACGTGAATCAGAGCCGGGAACGGTACAAAAACGTGATCTTCGCCTCGTTCAATCCCTGGTTCTACGAGGACACCGGTGCGCTCATCACCTCGTTCTTCGCTACAATCGCAGCAGAAATCAGCGTGGATGAAAAAACGCCGTGGGCGCAGGCTGCGGGGGCACTTAAGGCCATGGGTTCGTTCCTTACCGCCGCATCCAAGGGCATTAGCATCTTCGGTGTGAACGTAGACGCAGAGAAGATCAAGGAAGCTGCAAAAATAGCCACAGACGCCCTCAATCAAACAGGGGAAATCACGAGCAGCCTCACTGGACTCGCAGAACTCGCGGGCGCGGGCCAGAAGAAGCTTGAAAAGCACCGAACCGATGTAGAGAACGCGCTCAAAAAGTTGGGGGAGTCCGGCGGACGAGTCGCTGTTCTGATTGACGATGTCGATCGTCTTAACAAGTCGGAACTGCTCAGTTTGCTACGCCTCGTCCGCACTGTGGCTGACTTGCCTTACGTGACGCTAGTTGTCTCAATGGACGACGTGCGCGTCCGAGACGTCTTGGGATCTGCCGTTTCCGAAGGATATGGGCAGGGCTATCTCGACAAAATCGTCCAAGTGCCCCTGCACGTTCCATTACCAAGCCGCGAAGCAATGGCCACTGATTTGGCCGCTCAACTCGAGATGGCATTCAAATCGAGGGGTGTACCCCTTCCGGTGGAACTTACACCCACTCAATTCTCAAGCCAACGGACAGCTCTCGGCCTCTTAGTGTCTCTCGTTCGCACCCCTCGGGACTTGGCGAGGTACATGAACGGGTTACGAACGCTACTTCTCGCCGGTGAAGATCCTGACGTCCACCCTACGGACGCGGCTCTTATTGAGGCGCTTCATATCTTCTACCCTGACGTCTACGACCGTGTTCGCCGCCACAAAGACTTCCTAACCGGCTCATCTTACGACAATCTCTACTACGGGTCGGCGACTCGTGATCGAGAGCAAGCGAAAACCACTCTATCCGCCAAGTTGGAGCAAATTATCCGCGGAGGCGTGTCTACCCTCGGGACGAAGAGCGAGGAATCAATTCAGGGGCTACTCACATTACTATTCGGCGACTTAACGGATCCAGAGGCAAATCGGGACGAAGCGGCGGACGCGGCGGAGCGGAAAATCCGGAGTCCTGTGGCTTTCGACAATTACTTCCGCTACGCACCGTCTATCGGAGCAGTTATGCGAGGCGAGGTGGATGCACTTCTCGAAAAGCTTTTGTCCCACGCCCGTGCGGCATCCCAAATTGAGAGTGCTGTAGTTCTGGCTGAGGCGTTCACAGGTCGGGGCCAGCAGGCCGCAGAGCAGATGATGGAAGATCTCGGATATAGGCTTCGGTCCATTGACCTCGGCCTATTGGAGTGGATCGGCAAGGGGGTTATCGCGATCACTGAGCAACTGCCTTCGGATATTACCCTTGGTCTTCTGGCTAAGGTCCTAGAAGCCATGACGCGCTTTCAGTTCGAAGATGAACGCAGATGGAGTGACAAGGAGGCTCAAGCTCAAGCTCGTAATCTCCTCATGATTGCCATCCATTCGCCGCTTTCAGTCGTCCAGCTTTACACGTTGACGATGTGGTCTAAGCATTTGGTGAACGAGGAAGTGCATCGTGAACTTGCTGCCGCGTGGCTCCAACGCCTCGACAAATACCTCCAGGAAGGAGATCTGTTTGGTGAACCAGATGTGGAAGAAGCACCTAAAATCTTCCCGTTCGCCATGAAGATGATCACCGTTCTTGACGAGGCCTCCCCGGTGTCGCTGGATGCGTTTAGATCCCACCTCGTCGAGTACGTGGAGCGCCTCCCCCAACGCCTGCCGCAGGCTCTTTATCTGGTTTCATCGGTGAGCAATAACATCCCTAGGAGCTTGTCGGAGAACCCCACCGTAGAGGGTGGGCCAGGAGGGTGATGCCCCAGGTGGTTCTTCAGAGGGAAGGAGAGTTCTGGTTGAAGGTGGAGGGTGAGCGCCACCACGACGAAGAAGCCGGAGCAGGCCGACCTGTTGAAAGTAGCCGCCAGCGAGAAGCCGGAGCGGGAGGAGGCGAAGAGCTCCGCCCGCTTCACCTCGCCGAGGCCGTTCCGGGAATGGCAACCGGAGCAGGGGCAGCTGCTGCCGCAGTACGCGCGGGAAGTGCTGGGAGAGGGGCACCTGGCGTGCTTCTTCGTCGACTTGAGGAAGGCGCTCGATTTCAGCCCGATTCTGAGCGCGTACACGAAGGAGTGCGGCCAGCCGGCCTACCACCCGGTGATGATGGCGCTGCTGCTCATGTACGCGTACGCGCGAGGCATTACGAGCAGCCGGGAGATTGAGCGGCGGTGTGAGACGGACCTCGCCTTCCGCTACCTGACGGGAGGAGAGAGGCCGGACCACGACACGGTGTGCACTTTCCGGGTGCGGCATCTGGAAGCCTTCCGGGTGCTCTTCGTGGACACGCTGAGGCTGGCGCGCAGCTCGGGGCTCAAGAAGCTTGGGCACCTGTCGGTGGACGGCACGAAGGTGAAGGCCAACGCCAGCAAGCACAAGGCCATGAGCTACGGACGGATGGAGGAGTGCATGAAGAAGCTGGACGAGCAGATTGACAGGCTGTTGGAAGAGGCAGCGGCGCTGGATGCCGAGGAGAACAAGCGCTACGGCAAGGGGCGGCGCGGAGATGAGCTGCCCGAGGAGCTGAAGGACCCCAAGAAGCGCGCCGAGCGACTGCGGGAGGCGGCGCGTCAACTGGAGGCGGAGAAGAAGCTCGAGCTGGCGGTGGAGAAGGAGAAGCGACGAGAGAAGATTGGCAAGGCCAAGGAGGACTTGGAGAAGGAGGCCAGGGAGAAAGCCGAGGCCAGGGGCGAGAGGCCGGAGGAGGCGAAACCTTCCGAGAAGGCGCAGCGCAACTTCACCGACCCGGAGTCACGAATCATGCCCAGGGGAGGCACCTTCCAGCAGTCCTACAACGCGCAGGTGGCGGTGGACGCGGACACGCAGCTGATAGTGGCGCAGGAGGTGGGGCAGAGCAGCAGCGATGCACGCCAGCTGTTCCCCATGGTGGAGCAGGTGGAGGCCAACACGGAGCTGGTGCCCGAGGAGCTGAGCGCGGATTCGGGCTACCTGTGCCAGCAGGACATTGAGAAGGTAGAGGCCAAGGGAGTGGAGTGCTTCATCGCCACCGGGCGCGACAAGCATGGGGAGGAGGCACCGCCGGCCCCACGAGGGCGACGGCCGGCGGGCATGAGTTTCAAGGAGCGGATGAAGCGCAAGCTCTCGACGAAGCGGGGGCGCAATGCATACGCGCGGCGCAAGGTGACGGCCGAGCCGGTGATTGGACAGGTAAAGAACGGAGTGCTGCCACGCTTCTCGCTGCGGGGCCTCACCAAGGTGCAAGGGGAATTCTCGCTGGCGTGCGCCGTCCACAACCTCAAGAAGCTGTGGAAGCAGGGCTGGGAGCTTCCCAGCCTTGCCGCGCAGGCCGCGTAGCGGCGAGGTAGCTGCGAGGCGGGCGACCATGGGCCACATCGGCCACGCCCCCAGTACCCGCCTGTGGTGCCATATGGTGTCTGCTATGCGCTACCGCACCGCTGGCTGATTCGCCGACAAGCTCCTAGTCTATTGAATCCCAGGCGTTCACGGGAGGACCTCTTCGACTCTCTCCAAAAAGTATTCGGCAATTACGAGCGACTCCGTCCCGTGTACGAGGAATTTCGGAGGAGGGGATTTGACGCGGGACGCTACGTCCATCTGTTGGAAGATTTTGGCGGGCTGTTCTGATGTGATGAGGCACTTCATCAGTCACGAAAGGACACGAACTACGCCCAGAGCCCTACTTTCTGCCGGGAAGGGAATCCACGACGCAGGACGAACACCTCGGCCCGCCATAACTCGTCTCAACCCCACTCCAGAGGCCCTTCCGATGCCGTAATCACTTCCTATGGAGGCACTGTCGCGAGTCGTGGACGAGTGCGCATCCAACCATTAAGACAGCACACCTCGCTAACGACGAGGCTGCGGCGTAGAATTGGAGGAGCGATGCCCATCGAAACTATTCGGATTCTGACGCGACTGAGGGACGAGCACTCGATGTCGAACAACCAGTTTCGGCGGGTGCATCACTTCTCCGCGAACGGGAAGTCGAACACCACGATCAACGTCCATCTCGGTTATTGTGGCACACTGCTGACGAGCGAGTTCTCTAGCGACGGGAATGTCCGCACTCGGGAGAGGTTACGGATCGTGCTCGACAAGAGGGACATGGACGCCGATTGGGAGACAGCAATCGCCGCAGCGCTCGCGCAGTATCCGTTGCCCTGAGCGAAGCCATCATAATCCAAGGAGGCTCTTATGCGTGTACTGCAGACGCTGATGTCGAAAGAGGGGTTCCGGGATTCCACGCACAATGATCTGCGGTTCCGAGCATTGAAGGCACTACTCGTGATAGCGAAGACGACCGAGTGCCACTTGCTCCAACTCCCGATGGGCTTCCTATTCGCGACAGATGAGGCCGACCGGGACCAACTGCTCGGTCGCGTTGTGGGCGAAGCGCGCGGGGCGGTCGTCGGCGGAATTGACGTCGGTGCGGCGTCTAAACGGAACGTGACCAAATCGGAAGTGCTCGCCCGGAGGCTTCCATACTTCGGATTCGTGGCGACCGGCGGCGGTCAACTGAGCGGCCCGTGGCGTCAGACGAGCACGACAAACAGCAACTACGATCCGCAGCAGGCATTCCCAAGTCGCGAACGCACGGTGGCGGTCGCAGGCGTCGAAGTGTCGGTGCTGCTCTGCGGCGAAATCTTCAACCCGGAAGCGGCGAAGGCCATTGGCAAGATGCGACCGTCGGTCGTCTTCGCGCCGGGCCACGCCAGCATGGGGATGGGCCTCATTCCCGCCCTCCAGCGCATCCACGAGTCGACGAACTGCCCAGTGCTCCACTCTCACCATGTTGCCAATGCGGAAACGATCCACGCGATTGCGGCGAATGGAGAGCAGGACTCACAGAGCGTCAACGCGAACTGGCAATATGAGCCGAAGCCCACTGGGCCGTTCTGGTACGGGTGGGCGGTGAGGAAGGTGTAGCCCCGGGAAAGCCTCGGCACCTCATAAGGGGCCAAGCGGCGACGCATCAACGGGGCACAGAGCCGTCGCCACCGTCCAGGCTGGTGACAGGAGGGCGCGGCACTGCGACAGGCAGAAGGCACTGACCCTGGTAGGCCACGGTCTGCGGTGGGCAGGGGCGCTTCTCAATCGGAAGCCAGCATGCGCCGGACACCTCCACCTCAAGGCCCTCTGTACACGGAGCCCCCTTCTGGTTCTTCCGCGGGCGCGGAGCCTCGCCAGAGCGGACCGGCACGGGGTCCACATTGACGTCCGTGGCCCAGACCTCCTCCGCGGCCTCTTCTCGCCCCCGCCCCTCGGCAACAGGTGCCAACGCTGCCGGCAACAGTGCCACCATGAGCACGGCGGCAACCGCCAGCGCCAACCCCATGCGCCGCCAGGGACGAGGCTCGTCTGAGGAGGGAAAGGCGGCAGACATCCAGCCCACGCCCTCGCGCACCGACTCGAACAGGCACATCAGCGCCTCCACCGAGTGCTTGTCGGGGGCCACGGCCCAGCGCGAGTCCTCTACCTCCAGGGCCACGTAGCCGGGCGAGGTCGAGGAGACGCAACGCACCCGCCAGTCACCGGGTAGCGGCACTCCGTCTCCCTCAGCGGGCTTGAACACCAGGGCCGTTGCACCGCTCGTCTCGTGCGTGGCCCGGTAGAGCTCCCCGTGGCGGAGCTCGTCCTGCGGCACCTGCTCGTGGAGCTGGTACGGCCCCAGTTGCTCCAACTCCTCCCCGCTCGACTCTGGCTCTTTCTTCACGCGCACTCCTCGCTGGCCTTCCCTGACCGCTCGCGGCCCGGCCCCCTCCTTCGCACCAGGCACGTGCCCCACTCAAGAAGGTACACGGTGGCGCCAGAGCGTCCTACCTCACGAGTCCCGCGAGAGTGGATGCAATGACTGGACCCGTCGGCCGTAGAATGGCGGCCTGCCGAGGAGATCGCCATGGGCTCCCCCCAAGAGACGAAGCCGAGCCGCCCCAAGTGGAGGCTGTACCTGTTGGATGCCGCCTTGCTGGGCGTACTGTTCGTGGGCCGCGCCAGCATCGCGGACCACTACCACGTGCCCTCCGGCTCCATGGAGCCGACGCTCGCGGTGAAGGACCACCTCGCGGTGGACAAGCGGGCCTACGGGCTGCGCATCCCCCTCACGCACACCTGGCTCACCGAGTCGGAGCCGCAGCGAGGGGACGTGGTTGTCTTCGACTCGCCCATTGACGGCAAGGTGATGGTGAAGCGGCTGGTGGGAGTGCCGGGGGACCGCATCGCCTTCGATGGCGAGGCCCTGCTGCTCAACGGCCAGCGGGTGCCCCAGGAGCAGACCGCGGACGGCGCGCGACTGGAGCTGCTCCCGGGAGCGCACCACGCGCTGCACCCTGAATTGGACCAGGGGCCCGCGATGGACGAGGTAGAGATTCCGCCTCGGCACTACCTGGTGATGGGGGATCACCGAGGCAACTCGGCGGACAGCCGCGTCTGGGGACTGCTGCCGCGCGAGAACCTGTTGGGCCGCGTGGTGGCGGTGCTCTACAGCTCACGCGAGGGGCTCTCCGGTACCGAGCGCTGGTGGATTCCGATGAGCACGGACGAGGGCACCGGCGTAGACCCTCGCCTCACGCGCTAGCGGAACCTGCCAGCAGTCTCGTAACCGAGCTCACCTCTGGACCGCGAGGATACGGCGGCCGGCCACGTCGATGGCATAGGTAGCCTCCATGTCCAGAAGGGGTCCGCCCTTTTCGCAAACCTTGGGTAGCAGGGTGATGCGGACGAACATCGCCCCTTCCGGTCCAGGGGAAGCAATCACCTCATACGACTCACGCTGATAGAGACACACTTCCTCCGGGGTTGCCCCGAGATGGGGCTTTACGTCCAGGGGAAGAAAGTCGTCCATGGCAAGTTGCATGGCCGTGGCCACGGTTCCAGAGATCGTTGTTCGGGTCTCCTTCGGTAGTTCCAGGGGAAACTGGACGCGCGCCGCTTCCTCCGGTGGAGCATGACAGGGGCGTTTGTACCAGGGAAAGATCGAGCATGCTGGCAGTAGCAGGACGAGCGGCAGAAGCAGCTTGCGCGTCATCGAATCTCCAGTTCCTTCGCGAAAGTGGATGGACCAGGTATCCGCGTGAAGTGACCGAGCCTCATCCATCGACGGCCGTCACGATTCCGGATTCCTTGTCCTCTGGCTTGATGAGCCCGATGAGTTTCCAGAGCCTCCCTTGCCGCTCGTACAGTTCGCCTGGGCGCTCCTCGTCGAGGTAGGGGATCAACTTCATGACGCGGCACCGGGTATCGAACTGGATACGGATGGACCAAAGCTGGTTGGGTCCTCTCCTATCCTGTTGAGACATGGGCGAGTTCCCCCAGGGGTGGCTGTGAAAATCGGCCAGGGTTGTCGGTTGCCCGCGAGCATCCTCCACGTAGCGCGGCGGCTTGCATTGCTTCCTCTCCCGCCCGGTCACTCGCACCATGGCACCGAGGGGAGAAGGATGACTCGCATGGTAGAAGCCATCCAGCAGGTAGAGCGCCCCACAGTACTCCTGGCCGTATTCCCCCTTCTGAACTAGTGGAAGGCTCATGATGGCAGGACACAGTTGATCGATGACTTCATCAACGTCCCTGGATGGCTTGACCTGCTCCCATGGTCCCCGAACCCAGACCCAGTTGCCTCTGAATCCGTAGTTCCGTGTCTCGCTGGTCGCGCTCTGGCTACTGGCACAGGCCAACAGCCAGGAGCACATCAGCGACCACCCCACGTAGAGGCGCATTCATCAACTCCGTCATCATTCAGGCGGGAACACCTGGCGAACTGGCCCTCGCACGCCGCAGCATAGCATGGCCCCTGATCGCCACAGGAAGGCGCCATCCGTCCATCTCCGGAAGTCCCCTGACCGTCACTCCCGAAAGGACGAGGCCGCCGTCGCGCACCGGACGTAACGGGCGAGCATGGAGGAAGGCCCTCGCCCGGGCTGGAGACGGCGCTTCCCGTGCGTGGGGAAGAGAACCACCTTCCTTGCAGAGCAGACCTGCCTGCAGGAGGGCGAGGTGATGAAGCATCCCGCGTCGCCGAGAGTCGTCACCCTCGTAGGACCCCAGGGCGTGGGCAAGACGACCCTGTTCGAGTCGCTGTTGAGGTCCACGGGTGCGGAAGAGATACGGACAGCCGGAAGCAGCAGCACGGACACCGGGCGGAGCATGACGCTCGAGCTGTCCGTGGCGCACACGCGCTTCCTCGGAGAGGAGTGGACCTTCATTGATGCCCCGGGCGCACCGGAGTTCACCCAGGAGGCGCGCCACGCCCTCATGGTGAGCGATGCGGCCGTGGTGGTGTGCGACGCCTCACCCGAGCGCGCCGCGGCCCTGGCGCCGCTCTTCACCTTCCTGGATGCACGGCGCATCCCTCACCTGCTCTTCCTCAATGTGCTCGAGGATGGCGGTGCCTCGGTGCGCGAGATGCTCGAGTCACTCCAGGGCGTCTCGTCCCGGCCGCTGGTGCTGCGGGAGATACCGCTGCGCGAGGGCGGGCACCTGGTGGGTGTGGTGGACCTGGTGAGCGAGCGCGCATGGGGCCAGGGCAAGGAGGGCAAGCCCGCGCTCATCTCCCTGCCGGACTCGGACAAGCCCCGTGAGGAGACCGCACGGCGCGAGCTCATCGAGCGGCTGGCGGACCTGGACGACGCGCTGCTCGCACAGCTCCTCGAGGACGTGGTGCCTCCACCGGAAGCCCTCTACGGGCAACTGGAGCGCGCGCTGCGTGAGGATCGGCTGGTGCCCGTCTTCCTCGGCTCCGCGGGACAGGGCCTGGGCCTGGAGCGGCTGCTCAAGGGCCTGCGGCACGAAGTCCCCTCGGTGCAGGAGACGCGCGAGCGCCTGGGCATTTCCATCCAGAGCCCCGTGCTGGCGCAGTCCTTCAAGACGCAGCACCAGCCGCACGTGGGCAAGCTGTCCATGGTGCGCATCTGGCGCGGCGAGCTGCGCGAGGGAGACTCGCTGGCCAGCAACCGGGTGGGAGGCGTGCAGAGAGTGCACGGAACGAAGCAGACGTCCGCTGGCACGGCCCGCGAGGGCGAGGTGGTGACAATAGCCCGGGTGGACGCGTTGCGTACGGGTGAGCTGACGGATGCCGAGAGCGCGTACACGCCCAAGGGCTGGCCCCTGGCTCCCCCACCGGTGCACCAGATCGCCATCGTCGCCGAGAAGCGCACGGATGATGTGAAGCTGACGAGCGCCCTGGCGCGGTTGGTGGAGGAAGACCCCTCCCTGTCGGTGGACCAGGAGGCGGACACGCAGATGCTGCTGCTCGGCGGACAGGGAGAGATGCACCTGCGCGAGGCCGTCGAGCACCTGCGCACGCGCATGCGGGTCCCCGTGGTGACGCGCCCGCTGCCCATTCCCTACCGGGAGACGATCCGCCGGACGGGCTCGCACCATGCGCGCTTCAAGCGGCAATCCGGTGGGCACGGACAGTTCGGCGACGTCGTGGTGGACGTGAAGCCGCTGCCCCATGGAGAGGGCTTCCGCTTCACCTCGGCCGTGGTGGGCGGAGCTGTCCCCCGGCAGTACATCCCCGCGGTGGAGGAAGGCGTGAAGGACGGCCTGAAACGAGGGCCGCTCGGCTTCCCCGTGGTGGACGTGGAGGTCACCCTCACCGGTGGCACCTACCACTCGGTGGACAGCTCGGATCAGGCCTTCCGCACCACCGGACGCCTGGCCATGGTGGAGGTGTTGCCCAAGCTGGATCCGGTGTTGCTCGAGCCCATCCTCCAGGTGGGCATCCATGTGCCGCACGAGGCCATTCCGCGGGCACAGCGGCTCGTCACCAGCCGCCGGGGACAGATTCTCGGCTTCGATACGAACCCGGAGATACCCGGCTGGGAGGTGCTCACCGCCTATATCCCCCAGGCGGAGATGCAGGGCTTCATCGTGGAGTTGCGCTCGGCCTCCTCTGGCCTGGGCAGCTTCGTGATGCGGCACGACCACTACTCGGAGCTGGTGGGCAAGCAGGCCGAGCGCGTGGTGAGCCACCAGCAACAGCCAGAGGCGGATCGCTGACGCTCCCTCTCCCTCTGGGAGAGGGCGGGGGGTGAGGGTCGTCCTCGCGTGTAGACCCTCACCCTGACCCTCTCCCAGAGGGAGAGGGAATCGCTCACGGCGGGGGCGGAGACAGCTCGCGCAATCCCTCGGCGATGGCGGCGGCGATGTTGCCCATCAAGTCCTGCCGCGCGTTGACGACATAGAGATGCGGGGTGAGAGCCCACACCTCGCGCACCACGCGCCGAGGAGGCGGGGGCGGCTGGGTGCGCAGCTCGGCCTGGAGCAACGGGAGCACTTTGTCGGACAGGCGCAGCGCGGTGTCCATGACGAAGATGGCCAGGTGGGGGCGCAGCACGCGCACGCGGCGGAAGAAGGCGCCCACCTCGTCCGCGGCCAGGTGCTTGGGCGGCGAGGACTTCATCTCCAGGTAGAGGAGCCGGCCCTCCGCGGCAGCCACCACATCCAGATCGCCGCCCACCTCGGGCGCGTGGAACTTCACCCCCACGGCCACGTCGAAGCCCAGCCGCCTGCGCAGCTCGCGCGCCACGTACCACTCCAGCGTGCCGCCGAAGTTGTGAGCCGGGTAGCGCAGGCGATAGCGCCCGCCGTCCTCACGCTCGGCGAGCCCGAGCTCCACCAACGTCTCGGCGGTCTTCGCGGCCTGCGCGGCCCCGACGTAGCGCGTGGCCTCGGTGGGAGAGAAGCTGCCGCGCCGAAGGATGGCGCCCCGAAGGAAGAGGCGAACGGAGTAGTGACTGAGCTGCTCCGCGAGCCGCTCGGCCGCCTCACCCTCGATGTCCGACGGAAAAGGCAAATCCAACGGGGCCACGGTGGGCTGGAAGCCCCGGCGCACGAGCATGGCCAGGGCCTCGCTGCCGGACGACAGCAACAGCCTCGGCACGGGCGGCGCTCCCACGGCGTACAGCTCCAGCTCCTTCGCCGTGGGCAACTCCCCGGAAGGTGGCGGCTGTCCCGTCACTGGTCGCAGTCGACGTCGTTGTAGGTATTGAAGGGCACGCCCGCGACGATCATCACGTCACTGTTGCCACAGGGGGGAGTGCTCAACTTCGCGTCCTTGGTGGCGACGTGCCAGGTGTCCAGGCCGCCCGGCTCGTTGTCCAACTCGCCTACGGCGAACGCGTCGATGTTGCAGCCGGGGCACGTGCCCGAGATGCCGGGAGACTTAGGTGCCTCGCCCTCGCCCGTGGTCCAGCTGAAGCTGACCGGCATGGGGGCCGGAGTGGAGGTGGGGACCTTGAACTTCGCCTCGTCCACGGTGATGCAGTTGGCGAGGTCGGGCCGGGTGATGGAGCCATCCGCCTTGCGCTCCTCACAGGTGCGGGTGGGCGCGAAGTAGTAGGCGTAGCGGTTGCCACGCTCCGGCGAGAAGCCGACGGTCCCATGGGCTTCCGCATAGGTGCCCTTCTCCTGCAGATAGGAGCGCTGGGTGGTGAACCAGGTGCGCAGGTTGGCCTTGGCCTCCGCCTGCTTCGCGCGAGCCTGGAACTTGAGGAAGTTCGGAATGGCCACCGCGGCGAGGATGCCGATGATGGCCACGACGATCATCAGCTCGATGAGCGAGAAGCCACGCCTCTGCGGGGAGAACGACGGACGGCGCATGGAGGTCCCTGAGAGCAACGGAATGCGCGCGAAACTATACCGGACCCGATGCGGAGCGGTCTGTCTCGGGCGAGCCGCATCGCGTCAAAGCCCTGGCGCCTGCCTCCCCCCCGGCCGAGCGGCACGGAAGCACGGGCTGCTAGGCTGCGCCTCCAGGTGGGCCGTGGCCCATCCAATACAGGGGGCACATGAAAGCCATCATTCCTTGGGTGCACTGCGCCATGGCGCTGCTCGCACTCTCCCCGGCGCTCGCGGCACCTCCCGCCGCTCCGGCGCCTCTCGACCCTACCCGGATCGCCTCTCACCTGGAGGCGGAGCTGACAACGGCCCAGCAGGCCATCGAGAGCCATGGAGCCCGGATGGAAGCCCTCGCGGGCCCTACGCTCCGAGGGGATGCGCTCGCCACGGAGGCCCGGGCGCTCCACGCCGCGCTCCCGGGGTTCATCCGCGAGAACCCGCACCTCTTCTCGGAGCTCATCGAGGACCTCGAGGCGCTCAGCGGGGGGCGCTCCGAGTCCCTCCAGAAGGGGGGGCAGAAAATCAGCCTCCGTCTGAGCGAGCACCTCCGCCAGGGCATCATCCGGTTCGGCAATCGGGTGGGCGCCCCACCCGCTCTCGTCGTCTCCGGGGGCGTGAGCCTGGGCTCGTACCAGGCGGGCTTCCTCTACTACTACACCCTGTTCCTCCACGACCGCGCCGGGGTGCTGCGCTCGATAGGCTCCGAGCACCGGGCCTCGCTGAAGAAGTTCGGGCTCGAGCTGCCGGAAGATCCGCCCAGCGGCTTCACCATCGTCACGGGCGCATCGGCGGGCTCGGTGAATGCCCTGCTCTCGGCGTACGCGGGCTGCCGCGCACCGGAGCGGACCCCCAGCAAGAGCCTCTTCTTCCAGACCTGGAACACGCTCGCCCTGGAGACGCTGCTCCAGCCGGGGAGCGTAGGCAACGACCACACCTTCTCGTCCAAGCCCATCATGGACGCCATCGACCGCCTCAAGACCCTGGATCCCAACGGCTGGCAGCGCTGCAGGTTCTCCCTGGGCGCGACGACCACCCGCCTCGAGAGCCGGGAGATCGATCTCGCCCAGGCCGCTGACCTCCGAGGCTCCACGGGAGAGAAGCTCCGCCTGGCGCGCTTCACCGAGAAGTTCCTGCTCACCGCCCAGGGAGAAGCCCAGCGCTCCCCCGAGTTCTGCCCCTTCCCGGGCTGTGATGGGCAGCCGCCGCCCGGCCCCACGTTCTACCCCAGGCTGGCCCAGCCAGAGGGGGGGCCCATTCCCGTGGAGAACGTCTTCAACATGGTGGCCGCCTCGGGGGCGTTTCCCACCGCCTTCGAGCCGCGCGTCATCCCCCATCGCTACTTCGACACGCGGACGAACACCTGGGTCGAGGACACCACGTCCCGGTTCGCCGATGGCGGCATCTACAACAACAACCCGCTGGACCTGGCGCTGCGGATGTCCCAATGGGAGACGCCGTCCCTGCGGGGGAGCCACCGCTTCCTCTACTTCGATCCCAACGCCGTTGACTGGAAGTGGGCCCCCGAGGAGCAGCAGCCCTTCGCGGGCCCCGGCCTGCTGTCCACCTACGAGGACCTACTGGCGGGATTTGCTGGCACGGCGATGAGCGCCCAGCTCATGGACACGCTGGAGACGGAGCCGGAGGTCCGCGAGCGCATCGACGTGCCGGTGCGCCATGCGCCGCTGTCGGGCGAGTACCTGCTCGCCATGAGTGCCTTCCTGGACGAGGACTTCCGCACCTTCGACTTCCACCGAGGAATGGTGGACGCCTGGCACTTCGTGTCGAAGGAGTCGGACACCCGCATCCTGTTCGAGGAGCTGGCGCACGCGAACCCCGAGTCGCCGCCGACGACGGTGGGGGTGGACTCTCCCCTCTTCGACTGCTTCCTGGCCTTCGAGCAGTCGGATACCGACGAGCCGGCGACGATGCCCGCGTGCGGCAAGCTCCAGACGGAGGAGAGCCGGAACATCCTGTCGCTCATGGCCGTCTCCCGGAAGCTGAGGAGGGATCCGACGCTGTCGCAGAGCAACAAGTTCGAGCGCTTCACGGAGGCCCTCGCGACACGGGGCTATGTCTTCCGCTCGGGACTGCTGAAGGGGCAGACGGCCAGTGCACTCCAGGGCAAGTTCCGTCAGGTCTTCGGGGATGCGGTGACGGAGCTCACGCACAAGCAGCCGCGTTCGCAGCAGATGGGGTTCGGGGTGGGAACCAAGCTCGCGCTGGACAGCGCCATCGCCTACCAGCCGGTTCCGTTCTACTCCCTCGTGGGCATCACCTCGGGAGGTCTTGAGCTCGCGGTCTCGCCGTCGTTGATGCACTGGAAGGAGAAGGAGCTGCGGCTGCGCACGGGTGTGCGTGCGTCCTACGGAGAGTCGGTGCGGTTCTCCGGTGGCGAGAGCCCCGCGGACTTCGACACGGCGGCCTACGTCAGCGGCGCCTTCGGGTTTGGCCTGCCGCCCATCCGATTCGAGGCGGGCCTGGGCCTGCTCACGGAGGCGTCGTACCTCCCCGACACGGGCAAGTGGGCCGCGGTGCGCTTCGCGGTGGAGGGAGCACTGATGCTGGTCGCCGCCGAGCACCTGGAGATCAGCCTGCGCCCGCGGCTCTACCTGGACCGGGGGCGAGCCACTTCGCCGCTGTACGTGCCCACCACCACCGGCGCCGACGCGCCCCAGAAGTTCGAGGCGGTGGGACTGCTACTCGGAGCCGGCTGGCGGTTCTAGCGTTGCGCATGCTCCCTCTCCCTCTGGGAGAGGGGACGTCAGCGCACGGCCACGGTGCGGCCGCGCCAGTCGGCGGAGCTCCACCGTTGGAAGGAGCCGAAGTCCTCGACGCGCTCGGCGCTCTTCTCCGGCACCAGCGTCTCGCGCTTGAGCATCTGGAAGGAGGACTTCACCCGGCCCTCCACCAGGGCCTCGCGGGCCACCAGCACCCGAGAGCCGTCCGGGGAGAAGCCCGCCAACTCCACGTAACCGAGCACCGGTTCCGTGGCCGCGGGAGCCACCGTATCCAGCACCCACGCCCCACCCTCCTGGTGGAAGACCCACAGCTCGGTCCAGCTCTCGAGCATCTGCACAGCCACCGTCACCGCCGAGCCCTGCGCCGAGCGCCGCACGGAGCCCGGCCACACCAGCCCGTAGGTGCAGCGCTCGGACAGCACCGACTTGGGGTCCTTCGCATCCACCAGGCGCATACACGTCTCACCCGGCTGCCCCTGGGTCAGCTCGAGCACGGGCCCGGAACCCGGCCGCTCCTGCGCGGGCTCCACCGCATGGCGCGAGGCTCCCACCCGTACCGCAGCAGCAGCGTAGGCCGACTTGTCCTCCTCGGCCAGCTCCGCCTTCAGCACGCGCGCCAGCGCCTCCACCGACTGCTCACTCGCCTTCGCGCCGCGCTGTGCCTCGCCCCGGCGGGAGAACTGGTACGCCAGCGCCGCGTACACTTCCGCCCGCCGCAGGTGCAGCCGGTTGGCCAGGTACGCCGGCAGCTTCGCCGTGTCCACCTGCTCCAGCACCGAGCTCCGCCACTCATTCAAGGACTGCAGTTCCACCGGGCCCGTCGCCGGATCGATGCACTCCGGCCGCGTCAGGGCAAGCGCCGCCCGGACACGCGCCTCGGGACTGCCCCCGAGCGCCAGGATGCGTCGGAAGGCCTCGCCGTCGTAGCAGACGCGGGTACGACCCTCGCGCTCGAAGCTGACGAGCTTCACCCCATAGCTGGCGGCCACGTCGAGGTGTGCCGCCAGGGCCGCGTCGTTGGTCTTATTCGAGGTAGCGCGCCGGGCAAGGCGTTCCGCAAGCGTGCCCAGTGCGTCGAAGAGCTCCGGCCCCACCTGCGAGGCAGGTGCCGCGCGCAGCAGCGCCGCCGCGTGGCCGATGCCCAGCGCCTCCGAGCCCGGCGAGTCCTTCAGGAACTCCACCACGGCCTGGAGCCGGGCCACGCTCGTCTCATCCAGGCGGTAGACGCGCACCTGGTGTGCACGCACATAGCCGGGGCGCTCGCGGCGATGGTCGTACACCTGGAGGAACCCCTGCCGTTCCCCGCGGACCTCGAGCCACTCGCCCTGCCAGAGCGTGGCCTGTCGGGCGGCGGAGTCCTGGGGAGCAGCGCGCAGGGGCGCCTGGTCCTGCACTACGAGGGCAATGACGACGAGCGTGGCGAGCATGGTGTTACTCCTCCTGGGAGGACGACTCCCCGGTGCTGACCATGGCCTCGGACGAGGGCTTCGGAGCGCCCGCGTACCCGGCCGTCTGCGGCTGTCCCAGCAGATTGCCGGCGATGAACCCACCCGCCTGCGGCGGCGCGATGATGACCTGGATTTTGTCGGACAGCTTGTCGGCGAGCGTCTTCTGGATGAGGAGCGGGTTGCGGCTGATGAGCTCGGCGTCGCGGGCGAGCTGCTCGGAAGCGGCCTTGCCGGTGACCTCCACGCGGTAGGCGTCGGACTCGGCGAGCTTGCGCCGGGCATCCGCCTCACCGGCGGCCTCGATGCGGTGCGCCTCGGCCTCGGCGGTAGCCAGGGTCAGCCGCGAGACCTTGGCGGCCTCGGCCTCCAGCCGGCGCTGTTCAATCTCCTTCTCCTTGAAGGGGAGGACGTGGCGCATGGCCTCGGCCTTCGCCTTGGCGGCGATGATCTCCTCGTTGCCAGCGGCCTCGGCGGCCGTCTCACGCCGGACCTTGTCGGCCTCGGCCTCCAGTGCGGACTGCTTGACCTGCTTGTCCTTGAGATCGAGCGTGTAGCGCATCTTCTCCGCGTTCAGCTCCTCGGAGAGCAGCGCCTCCATGCCGACACGGTACTGGTGGGGCAGGTCCACGTTGCCCAGGGTGACCGAGCGGAGGATGACGCCATCCGCGGCCAGCAAGGGCGCGAGATCCTGGGTGAGGTCCTTCTGAATCTGGACCCGCTGGGTGGAGAAGATCTCCCGGACGGTGTGCTGGGCGAAGTGGCGGCGCAGCACGCCGTCGATGGCCGGCTCGATGATCTCCTGGCCCACGTTCTCCGGGAGGCGGGCGGCCAGGGTGCGAATCTTCTCCGGGTCGAGCAGGTAGCGGATGTTGACCTCGACACCAATGGACAAGCCCTCCACGGACTGGAAGGGCGCCGGATCCGAAGCGCGAGCGCTGCGGGAGGGCTGGTAGGTCTGGTCCTTGAGGCTGTAACGACTGAGCCGGTGCACCTCGGGGACCAACAAGGCCCAGCCCTCGTGGAGCTCGGAAACGGTACCGGTGAGCCGGTTGACCCGGATGCCCACCTCGCCCGGCTCGATCATGCAGACAGGCTGGGCGGCCACGACTCCCCCCACCATCCCGGTCACGGCCAGCCCGGCGATCATCCGGCGGCCCCGCTGGGTGTAGATGAGCCACCGGCCCCGGCTGACCATCCCGCGCGCCGCCTCACCGGCCAGCGACACCATCTTCTTCAGCACCGCGCCGCGCTTCTGCTCGGGGTGCTTCGTCTCGCTCTGCTTCGCCTCGTTCTGCTTCTGCTCGGTCTGCGTCTCGTTGCTCATACGTGCCCTCTCCGGGAGGAGGGCATTGCAGGAGCGATGCCGAGCAGGCGAGCGAACCCAGGCAGAGGAACGGGCCTCGGCGGGCCTCCACCGGCGGCACCAGCGCGTGGCCACACGGACTCACCGTGTGGCTGGGGCGACCCACCGGCGTGTCATTAAAACCTTTTCCGGGGCCATGCGTGGAAGCCCCCATGCTCAAGCACTCGCTCCTGTGTCTCGGCCTGTTGGCGCTGCCCGGCTCCGCCTCCGCGGAGTCCAACCCCGCCGCCAAACCCGCTCCCCAGCAGAACCGTCCCGCCGTGTCCCCCGGGACGCTCGAGGCGGCCATCTCCGCGCCCAAGGTGCAGATCGCCCTGCTCCTGGACACCAGCAGCAGCATGGACGGCCTCATCGAGCAGACCAAGCGCCAGCTCTGGACGGTGGTGAATGCCTTCCAGAAGGCCCAGCGCGACGGGCAGCAGGCCCGGCTGGAGATCGCCCTCTACGAGTACGGCAACGACGGGCTCTCTGCCGAGGGGGGCTACATCCGCCAGGTGGTGCCGCTCACCTCGGACCTGGACCGGGTGTCCGAGCACCTCTTCGCCCTGAAGACGAACGGCGGCAGCGAGTTCTGCGGCCAGGCCATCCAGAAGGCGACCCAGCAGCTCGAGTGGAGCAAGTCGAAGAAGGACCTCAAGCTCATCTACATCGCGGGCAATGAGCCCTTCTCCCAGGGGCCGGTGGCGTTCCGCACCGCCATCTCCGCGGCGAAGGAGCACGGCATCATGGTGAACACCATCCACTGCGGCCCCTCGGAGGCGGGGGCGAGCGGCGGCTGGGCGGAGGCGGCGCGGTTCGCGGGCGGGCAGCCCTTCAACATCGACCAGAACCAGGCGGTGGCCATGATCGCCGCCCCCCAGGACGAGGAGATCGCGAAGCTGGGCGTCGAGCTGAACAAGACCTACCTGAGCTACGGGCGCTCGGGCGCGGAGGCCAAGAAGCGCCAGGAGGCCCAGGACGTCAACGCCAGCTCGAACAAGGTCAGCGCCACCACCCGCGCCATGTCCAAGGCCTCCCGGCTCTACGACAACTCGAGCTGGGACCTGGTGGACGGGACGAAGCAGGGCAAGGTGAAGCTGGAGTCACTCAAGGACGACGAGCTGCCCGAGGAGCTGCGCGGCAAGAGCGCCGAGCAGCGCAAGGCGGTGCTCGACGCCAAGGACAAGGAGCGCGCGGAGCTGCAGACCCGCATCCAGCAGCTCAGCCAGGAGCGGCAGAAGTACCTCGCTGGCAAGCAGAAGGAGATGGCCTCCGAGGGCAAGAACACGCTCGACAAGGCCATCCTCGATTCGGTCCAAACCCAGGCCAAGGCGCAGAGCTTCACACTGGAGTGAGGGCGGGTGATATGACGCGTGGCGTCGAGCGGGAGGGCTGTGCCAAGCTGCGCCGCCCCCCGCCTCGTACGACTGAAAGGAAGCGTCTTGAGTCAGCCGCGCCCCCTGGAGTTTGCCCGTAGCACGGAGAAAGAGCCTCACCTCGAGCGGGCCCGCGCCATCCTGCGTGCCCATCCCGAGATCAAGGATCTGTGCGGCCCCACTCCCATTACGGCCCTGTTCGTCCTGCTCCTGGTGGGTGGACAGGTGGCAATCGCCTGGGCCCTGCGGGACTCACCCTGGTGGGCGCTGTTGGCCACCGCGTGGCTGGTGGGTGCCTTCATCGACCACGGCCTGTGGGTGCTCATCCACGAGTGCACTCACAACCTCGTGTTCCGCAGCCCGCGCCTCAACGCCGTGCTGCAGATCTTCACCAACCTGCCCATCCTGTTCCCCGCGGCGGCCTCGTTCCGCAAGTACCACCTCATCCACCACCGCTACCAAGGGGACCCGGAGCTGGACGCGGACCTGGCCTCGCCGTTTGAGGCCAAACTGATTGGCAACTCGTTCTGGGGCAAGGCGTTCTGGCAGCTCAACTTCTGGGCCTTCCAGGCGCTGCGAGTGCCGAAGCTCAGGCGGGTGCCCTTCTTCGATGCCTGGTACGCCACCAACCTGACGGTGCAGCTGGCCTTCATCGCGGCGAGCTGGGCGCTGCTCGGGCCCCGCGCGCTCATCTATATGTTCCTGTCGTCCATCTTCGCCATCGGCCTGCATCCGCTGGGCGCGCGGTGGATTCAGGAGCACTTCCTCGTCAAGGCGCCCCAGGAGACGTACTCGTACTACGGGCCGCTCAACTGGGTGGCCTTCAACGTCGGCTACCACAACGAGCACCACGATGTGATGCGCGTGCCCTGGACGCGCCTGCCCAAGGTGCGCCAGCTCGCGCCCGAGTTCTACGACTCGCTGCACTTCCACAAGTCGTGGACGGCGCTGTGGCTGAAGTTCCTCTTCGATCCGTCGCTGTCGCTCTACAGCCGCATGACGCGCACCGGCGGCTCGGGGGACGGCACGGTGCAGGCCGAGGACGCCTCCAAGGCGGCGTGAGCTGTCAGGAGCCGGGTGCCCCCCGCGGGCCCGGCTCAACCCACGGCGGCGAGGGGCGACTCAGCGTAGCGCGTGAGGAGATCCTGTGGCGTGCCGAAGGCGGCGAGCGCCCCGGCGGAGCGGAGCTCCTCCTCTGAGAAGCCGCCGCACACCAGCCCGACGCACCGCATTCCCAGGTGCACGGCGCCCTCGACATCGTAGGGCAGACCGGCGATGGCCAGCACGTCATCGGTCCCATCGAGCCCCAGCAGCCGGACGGCTTCCGCGGGAATCTCCTCGTGCAATCGGTTGCGGTCCACCTCCGCGTCGGTGGTGCGCGCGTCGATGAGCGCCTCCACGCCGAGCAGCTCGATGTAGTGCTCCAGCTCGTCGGGGTCCGCGGTGGAGGCCAGGGCGATGCGCCACCCCTCCGCGCGCAGGTGCCGCAGCAGCTCGGGGGCCCCGAGGAAGGCCCTCACCCGCGGGAGGTACTCCTCATGGAAGAGCGCCCGGTGGAAGCTCGCCAGCTCATCGGCGTAGCGCAGGTACTCCTCCTCCGGGAGGAATACGGAGAGGAACTGGTCGCCCATCCGAGCCATCTGTGCGAGCACCCGAGGCAGACGCACCTGACGGCCGTAGCGCGCCAACGCCTCCTGCCAGGCCCGCGCACGTAGCACGTTGGTGTCCACCAGCGTCCCATCCACCTCGAAGACGATTGCCTTGGGCACTCCGCACATCCTCCGGTTGCAAACTGCGCACTCCAAACCCCGGTAGCCACGCGGGAAAGTCCAGGGCTGTGACAGAAGCGCAAGAGGCTCCCTGGTACTCCTCATGTGAAGGGACTCGCGCCTGCCATCCAGGTCCCCCAGCAGCCGAGCGGGAAGGTGTGTCTTCTCCCAGGCTCGCGCATGGGGCCAGATCAGACAGGATGTATAGAGGAGACGGAATAGAGGCCCGGAGCCCTCGAGAGGGCGCTCAGATCTTCTTCACATTGCCCGTCTTCTTCAGGTGCTTGTGGATCAGCTTCCTGAAGAGCTGCCCCTGCGTCTTGGTGGTGAGCTGGGTGTACGTGGCGGACCCCAACTGATCCCGCTTTCCCACCTTCTTGCTCGCCTTCTTCTTCTTCCGGATGCCAATCGAGTAGTCGATGGCCGAAGCCTTGGTATCGAATCCACGCTTGCTACCCAGGTGGCGGTGGATCTGGGTGTTGCGGTGCAGAAGCGTGCGATAGCCGCCAAGCTGGCGCAGGCGATTCTCCGGCTTGGTGAGGTCGAGCCTCGCGTGACCGGAGGCTGAGTAGTCCTGGTTCTCCGTCTTGGAGAGCATGAACGCCATGTCTCGATAGGCCCCCGCCGCGGGGTTGTCCTGGTCGAACTTCACGCGCTTGATGGAGTTGCCCTGGTACTCGTCATCCATCCCCTTGGAGCTGGGGGAGTTGTCCGAGCCGTACGTGGGGCTGAAGGGAATGTGCATCTCCGGGTTGGGGATGGTGATGGTGAAGCCCTGGTCGTAGGCCCCCGAATCTCCCCGCTGATTGAGGGATTCGCCGGAGGGGACATGGTCCCGGTTGACCAGCGTCCCGGTCTTCCAGGCGTCCGTGCCGGAGAGCGCTCCATACGTCCGCGACACCTTGGCATCGCTGTCCGTTGGGAGGGTGACGGCTTTCTTGTAGGGCCCCACATCGAAGGGCTCCAGGTCCATGCCCGTTCGATTGGAACGCCGTCGATCCACGAGCTCGCCCTTGCCGAGGCGATCCAGGAGGGACTGATTCGCGCTCGGAGTGCCATGGGTGGTGGAGGTGGTGCTGATGGCCGTCCCCCGGCGATCGGCCGCCGCCTTGTCCCAGGCGTAGAACTGCTTGCCGGTCTCGTCGTAGGCGTAGCGCTCGAGGGTCACGGGATCCATGACCTTGGGGCTCCCCGTCCGCTTGCCGCTGTTCTTGAACGGGGCGAAGTGGCCCGGCTCCATCTCCAGGTACTGGCCCGCGTAGGCGGACCGATTCGGGGCACTGTTGCCCAGGTACTCGACCTTCCCCGATTCGCCGACGCGGAACAGGACGTTCTTGGGATCGTGATTGGACGAGCCTGGCGACGGCGCGGGAGTGGGCGCGGTCGTCGAGGGCGGGCTGACGGGGCTCAGCACCCGCGTGCCCGACTGGGTCGGGTGCATCTGGCCGTTATGGGTGTACACCTGCCCCGACTTGGAGTGCGTATAGGTGCCATCCTTGTTGTCCTTGAGCTGGTAGCGGCGCACTCGACCGCCCATGTCGACGAACTCCCAGGCAGGCTGGAAGGGCATCGCCAGGGAGGCACTCGAGGCTGTCGGGGCCAGGGCTGCACCTGCTGCGGGACTGGAGACCGAGGTGCCACGAGCCGCCTGCTGGCCCTGTCGCTCCGCTTCGGCCTCCAGGTGGGGATGATCGAAGAGGCCTCCGCCCCGCCGAACCCTCCCGCCTCGCTGTTGGACCACGTGGGCCAGCTCATGGCCGAGCAGGGCCTGTCCCGAGGGACTGTCAGGACGATAGTGGCGCGGGGCGAGGGTGATCTCCTCGCCTCGGGTGAGGGCACGGGCGCCGATCCGGGAGGGCTCGTCACTCAGCCGGAGCTGGACCCGGGAGAAGTCCTGATGGAAGGACTGCTCCATCTTCTCCCGCAGGGTGTCGGGGAGGGCGCGACGCTGGCCCCCCGCCGCCGGGCGCGGGGAGTGGACGGGGATGCGGAGCGACTGCTCCAGGGTCAGCAACGGCCCTGTCATGGGAGGAGCGGCCGACGAGCCAGCCTCCTGCTCGCGGGCGGGCTCTGGGGAAGACTCGGAGCGGGCCGGCACCTGGGGCGCCCGGGGACGTGCCTGCTGGGTTGTCTGGCTTCCCATCTTCAGCCTCCGAATTCACTGTAGCGCGAGGCCTCGTGAATGCTCACGCCGACAGCGGCACCCGGCTCGAGTCCTCGCGTGTTGGGATGGAGCCCGCAGCCGTGGTCCGTGAATGGCGTGACCGGATGCCACACGTTCCCTGGCAGCCGGGCAGGCAGGCCACCGGCACTCACGTGACATTTCAGCGCGTCGTGAACTGACTCTCCATCTCGACACACGAGAGGAGAACCATGAAGGCCGTTGCCCTGAAGCGCTACCTGCCCAGCTCCAATCCCGAGTCCCTGCTCGACGTGGAGCTGCCGGACCCGACACCCCAGGGGAGGGATTTGCTCGTCCGGGTCCACGCCATCTCCGTGAACCCGGTGGACGTGAAGGTCCGCTCGCCCAAGGACAAGACCGAGCCCTCGCCGCGAGTGCTCGGCTGGGATGCCTCGGGCGTGGTGGAGGCCACCGGGCCGGACGTGAAGCTCTTCAAGCGCGGGGATGCCGTCTACTACGCGGGCAGCATCCTGCGCCCGGGTTGCGACAGTGAGCTGCACCTGGTGGACGAGCGCATCGTCGGCCCCAAGCCGAAGTCGCTCGATGATGCGCAGGCGGCCGCCCTGCCCCTCACTGCCCTCACCGCCTACGAGGCCCTGTTCGACCGCTGTGCCATCGACCCGGGCGGGAAGCACTCGGGCCGCACACTCCTCATCATCAATGGCGCGGGCGGGGTGGGCTCCATTGCCATCCAGCTTGCCAGGCTCGCGGGGTTGCGCGTCATCGCCACCGCCTCCCGCCCGGAGTCCCAGCAGTGGTGCCGCGACATGGGCGCCGACCACGTCATCAGCCACCGCGAGGACATCCCCCAGCAGCTCAAGGGTCTGGACATCCCCGAGGTCGACTACCTCTTCAACACCGTCGACACCACGGGCTACTGGACCGTCATGGGTGACGTCATCAAACCCTTCGGACGCATGGTCTCCATCGTCGAGGCAAGCCAGCCCCTCGACCTGGGGCGGCTGATGGGCAAGAGCGTGAGCTTCTCGTGGGAGCTCATGTTCACCCGCTCCCGCTTCCAGACGCCGGACATGGAGGAGCAGCACCGCGCCCTGAAGCAGGTGGCCGAGTGGATCGACGCCGGCCGGCTGAAGACGACGCTCACGGAGAAGCTCTCCCCCATCAACGCCACCAACCTCCGCGCAGCACACGCGAAGGTCGAGTCTGGGAAGATGATGGGCAAGCTCGTCCTCGCCGGGTGGCGCTGACTCCGAGGAGCACTCGGAGTAGAGACGAAAGGTGTCAGGAGATTCGTCCAGCCCACTCAAGTCCTCTGACACCTTCTTTGGGACACCTCTTCTGCCCGGAGGCTATGCTGGCCCACCTTGCGCGCACAAGGAGCCAACGCATGAACCACCGCCCGGAGAGCCCCCTGCCTGCGGAACAGGTCGACGCTCTCATCGTCACCGCCGTCAAGGTCGAGTACGACGCGGTGCTCCAGGTCGACGCCGGCGCTGTGCCTGGAAGTGCCTGGGAAGTGCGGCCAGGACCCACCCAGTTGGATGTGGCGTTTCGCGACTTCCAGACGGCGGGGGGGGGCAGGCTGCGCGTCGCGGTGACTCGCACGCTTGAGATGGGCGGCGTGGCCACGGTCAATGTCACGGCCCCGCTCGTTCAGATCTACAGGCCTCGCTGCGTTGCCATGTCAGGGGTGTGCGCCGGCCGCAAGGGCGAGGTCGAGCTGGGAGACGTCATCATCGCGGATCGGCTGTGGACCTACGACACGGGCAAGCTCGTGGTCGAACTCGATGCCTCGGGTCAAAAGGTTGAACGGGTACTCGGTGACATGCTCACCTATAACCTTCACCCGAGGTGGAAGCAGCGAGCCGAGTCGTTCCAGCCGCCGGCCGACAGTCCCTGGCTGACCGAGCGCCCCATCCCCTATGAGGAGCAGATGGACTGGGTACTCGAGCGGCTCGTGAAGGGGGAGCAGCCCGAGAGCCATCCGGACCGAAAGGTCCGAGCGCCCTCCTGGACGCGGGTGTTGGAGTTTCTCTGGAAGAAGGGCTGGCTGCAGGAAGGTCTGCTGAGCCTCACTGAGGAAGGTCGTCGGCACATCAAAGCCCAGCTGTACCGCTACCCCGACCACCTCCCCATGACGAGCGGCTTCCAGGTGCACGTGGCGCCCATCGCCACGGGCAGCAAGGTGGTGAAGGATCCACACATCTTCGAGAAGCTCTCCGGCACGATGCGCACCTTGCTGGGCCTGGAGATGGAGGCATCCGCCATCGGCGCCGTGGCGCACCTGCACCAAGTCCCCTACATGCTCGTGATGAAGGGGGTCATGGATTTCGCGGACTCCTCCAAGAGCGACCACTTCAAGGCGTTCGCGGCACGGGCTTCCGCAGAGTGCCTGCTCGGCTTCCTGCGGGAGAACCTGCCAGAGGGGAAGCATCCCTCAGAGACAGCGCAGCCGGTGCCACTGTATCACCGGGTCAAGCGCGACCAGGTCTTCATCAGCTATTGCCCGAAAGATAGTAAGTGGCTGGCGCGGCTGGAGACAAACCTCAAGCCCTTGGTGCGCAATGGGGCCATGGATGTCTGGAGTGACAAGCGCATCCAGCCTGGAGCCAATCGGCGTGCGGAGCTCGAGAAGGCACTCGCTCGGGCCCGGATCGCCGTCCTCCTGGTGACCCCCGACTACCTGGCGTCGGATATGATCGACCAGCAAGAACTGACCCCGCTCCTCAAAGCAGCAGAGAAGGAGGAGGCCGCCATCTTCTGGCTCCCTGTCAAACACACCGTCTATCAGTATACGGAATTGATCAATTATCAGCCCCTGCTGGACCCCTTGAGACCGCTCAGCACCCGCCGGGGTTCAGAGGGCGATAAGGCATTGAGCGAGATCATTCAGAAGATCATGGACAGGCTCAAGGACTGAGGGCCCCAAAAGGCCCTTCCCCACGGCTCGGGGTGCTACGGGACAGAAGGTAGCGCACGCATGGCCCGGGCGGTGGAGAAGAGACTCGGGCCCAAGAAGCTGTGCGAATACCCCGCCACAAGGGCCCCTGGCCTTCTTGAGCGGCTACCTCGCCGCGTGCGAGCAGGTGCCGTGCCCCGCCGCGCTGCGTTTCAGCGAGTCGCTCCAGAAGAACGTGCGGCACTTCGAGGATGTATGGCAGCGCGCCCAGGTGGGCGAGTTGCGGCGCGCGCAGTTGGACGAGGTGCCCGACCCTGAGGCGCTCTGGCCCTCGCTGGAGACGGCGACCGCGAGCAGGGCGCTGCACCCGGACTACTCGGAGGTAATGCTCCGGGTGGCGGGGCTGCACGGACGGCAAGGCTAGCTCAAGGACCAGCTCCACTGGCTGAAGCGAGCCATGACCCTGCACCCCCAGTCAGCCCCGCGCGCGAGGCGCTCGCCGAGGAGCAGACTCTGATGAATCTGGTACCGGTGGCCGCCATCCTCTCCGCCCCGCGCGCCTCCGAGAGCGGCCCCGTGCCCGACAACGCGAGCCGCATTCCTGAATCCCGCCTTCCCGCCACACACAAGCCGAAGCCCGCCGCCCAACAATCGGAGTGAGCCTTCCTCCCTACTCCTCCTACCTTTCTTCAGAGGAGAGAATCGCCCTGAGAGCAGGCGCTCCCCTGGTTGCCTGCTCTCTAGCCCGAACACTCCTCACGACTCTAAACACTCCCCGAGGTCTATCCTGTGCGGAGGATTGATCTGGCAGTCGCACAGTGATGAAGCTCCCCGCCTGTGCCCAGCGCGGCCCGGAGAAGAGGGGTATAGTGCAGCAGCGGCCGCTACATTGCGTCCTGCTCTATACGAGTGAGGACAACAAGCACGCGGGCAAGCTGGTCACCCAGCTCGCTCCCCTTGTGACTAAGGGCCTGCTGACGCTCCACCGCTACACAGCACACCCGAGCCCCCCTGAGAACAGATGCTCGTGGATGACGGAGATGCTGTCCGTGACCGATCGCATCCTGCTCCTCGCGACACCGCGCCTGTTCAACGACCTGCTCTGGAACCTGCTCTCGGAGAAGCTTCGGGACGTCGCCCCGCCGCCTCGGTTCAAGATCATCCCAATCATCCTGGAGCCCTGCGACTGGCAGATGGACCCACTCCTTGAGAATTGTCAGCAGCTTCCCAGGAACGGGAGGGACTTTCGTCATCCCAGATTCTTCTCGGGAGTGGCCGAAGAACTGAAGGCAATGGCCGAGGCGGCAAGGCAGGGGCAGGCATGAGCAACACCGCTCCATTCCATTCCAAGTTCCATGACATCGCTAGGCCGGATGGGCCACTGGTTGGCCGTCAGCGGGAGCTCGTGCGACTGCGCGAACTATGTGCGCAGCCCCGGACTTCCATTGTCGTCATTCAAGGCTCGGCGGGCTCGGGTAAGACACGCCTCGCTCTGGAGCTTCTGCGCTCATGGCGATGCTCCTTCGCGTGGTCGTTCCAGAGCGAGCCAGGTCATGAGACGGGACGGGTTTCCGCGGACTCGTTTGCGTCGGAGTTGCTCCGCTATCTCGGGGAGGAACCACGGGCACATGAATCGGGATGGGATCGTACCCTCCGCATCGCCGAGCGCCTGAAGCAGCAAAGGATTCTGTTGGTTCTCGATGGAGCGGAGCTGCTCCAGCAACCAGAGACTGGAGAATTCCTCGATCCAACGCTCAAGCTGCTAGTGTCGAGTTTGAGCGAAGGCCATAGCGGCCAGTGCCTCATCACGACCCGCATTCCCGTTCGAACCAACAAGTCATCTTGGGTGAAATCCTTCGCACTCGGCAACTTGAGCGCGGAAGCGGGCGCTTCCATGCTCAAGGACGAAGGAGTCCAGGCCAATGAGTCCGAGTTGCTCGATACGGCGCTTGCAGTCCGAGGTCACGCCTTCTCGTTGAAGCTGGTGGGAGGGCTCGTGGGCAAGTTCAGGAGAGGGAAGAGCCGTCTGACCACTATGCTCGGTGATATGTCATCTCCTTGGGCACTTCGCTACACCAGCGACTCATCGTCATCCTGGGCGGTGCTCGGCTCACTGTTGCAGGCGCATGATCAATCCTTCGAAGCGGGTCCAGAAAGCGCGCTCCTGAGGTTTATGGCGGTGCTCGGCAGCACCGTTCGGCGAGAACTGCTACATCAGCTCCTGGAACAGCCAACTTTCGATTGGCGTTTCCATGGCCTGAAACATCTGCGCACCACAGACATTGATGAAGGCATTTCTCGTCTGCGGAGCCATTCGCTCCTAACAGAAACAGAGGATGAGCGATTCCTGCTCCATCCAATCGTCCGTGACTATTTCAGGGAACAGCTTCGAGCCGAAGCGCCGGAAAAGTACCGTGTTCTCCATGAGTATCTCTTCGAGTTCTTCAGGAGGAAGACGGCCCGTCGGCCCGATAAGACCGGCGAGTTACTGCCGTTGTACCAAGCATTCCACTCTGGATACCTGGGCGGTCGGGCCGAGGCATCTTTCCGCGATGTATTCTGGGAGCGACTCCGGAGAGGACATCAGGACTACAGCACTAGGATCCTGGGAAACGAAACTAGTGATGCGATAGCGCTGTACGGCTATCTGCGGAATGATTGCCGACCAAGCGAGCAGGAACCACTGACGCTCATTCGCTCGGCGCTGGAGCAAGCTATGAGCCGGTTCTGGAGCATCGGTTGGACGGACGATGCAATTCGAACCGCCTGGATACGCTTCCGGCTGGAACGAGAGAAAGGAGCGATTGAGGCGGCTGCCGCGCTCTCCGTGCTCATTGAATTCCTGGTGCAATCAGGTGATCTAGCGAATGCCCACGGTGTGGCCCTCCTGAAGCATCAGCTCGCCGAGCAGGCGAAAGACGCCTATCTCCTCGTCAAGAGCAAGAGCCAGCTCGCGCGCGTACTACATCGCCGGGGACTTCTCGAATCGGCACTGAGCATGTTCCTCTCCGCCGAGGAACTGAATACTCGTGACGAGCCGGAGGCGCCTCTTCTTCAGGAACTCGATGGCCTGTTCTTCTGTGAGCTGCTACTCGACCTTGGCGAGGTTGAGCAATCCACGAGAAGGATGGCTCGAATCATCGAGCAGATGGGAGAACTCCGCCCTGAAGAGGACGTCGTCAAGAATCTGCTGATCACGAGGATTCTGCTCGATAGCGGGAAGCCGTCGGAAGCGCTCGCACTCCTTGAGGAAGCCTTGGTACTTTCGAAAGAAATATCCTCGAGGCCGCTAGAGCTGCAAACGTTGCTGATGCGTGCGACCTGTTATGCCGAACTGGGTTCGAGCCACGTTCAGGAGGATCTCAAGAAGGTTCTCATGCTATCATCGTGTTTGAATCTGAAGCTCATCCACAGCGATGCACGACTGCTGGAGGCACACGTGACGCTTCAGCAGGACCCAGCACGGGGCAAGGAGCAGCTCCGCGAGCTGAGGGCCACGCTGGACGATTTGGACTACAGGCTCAAAATCCCGGATCTCCTCATGGAGGAAGCTCGACTGGCTCTCCTGGAGAGCGACAAGGAGCTCGCACGGGAGTTCTTCCAGGAAGCTTCTCGACTGGTGGAGACGATGCCGTGTCGCTCTCGCGAGCAACGACTGAAAAACCTTTCGCGGGAGCTATAAATCAACTCCGCAGGAAGCATCTCCGGCCTCTACCTGGGATACTCGCTTACGTGATCCCTCGGGGACCTGCCCTGGAGGAAGCCACAGCGAATGTTCGACCCCGAACGCGCGCAACGCTCAAGTGAGACATGCGAAAGAGAGCATAGGAAAGATGGGAGGCCGGTTGACGGTGAGGGCCGGAACATAGGGGACAAGGAGGGCCGTTGACGGGACCAAGGTCTGCGCCTCCACTGAATGTGGCAAGCGGCGCATGCCTGGGGTGAAGTCCGAGGTGGTTTGCCTGTTGAAAGAGGCCGCACAGTGCGCAAGCCGGAAGATGGTCGGCATAGCACGAGAGACTCTCACGTTGAAGGCAGCCCTCTTCACCTTCGTGGACGTGAAAGGCGCCTGGATCCGACCACCAACGCTGCCGAGTATGCGCTACGCCCCGCTATCCTCTGGCGCAAAGGCAGTAGGGGGACACACAGTCCGGAGGGCGCCCTCTTCGTCGCACGCATGCTGACCGGGGTGGCCATGCTCAAGCAGCGGCGCAACGTGCTGGAGTTCTTGACGGCCTCTTGTGAGGCTTCGCTGCGCGCGCAACCCGGGCCATCTCTGCCTCAACTGCGCCCCCTGTCCACCCGACGCGGTGAACGGTTACCCTCGTCCCTCAACAAGCCAGGCGCGTAAACGCGTACCAGTATGACTCAGGAATCGCACTTCCCGGCTCCCGGGCTGGTTATCAGGAGCTTCGTTCCGAGCTTCATCTCTCGAAGGCGTTGAAAATGCACTGGCTAATGCGGTGGAGAGCATCATCGATCTTGCTCTTCCCCCACTTGACCAACGGCTTTTGGGGGTCGAGAACGGCATGGTATCGGCTGATCTCCGTCGAGAGGACGTCACTGGTGCGTACGGGCACCCAGAGGATTGTTGCTTCCTCATGTTTGGCTGCCTCGAGCAGCGGCGGTAACTCGTTGCCCACAATGAAATCAGAGGCAAGGAAGTCAGCGAAGTCGCTCGATGACGCGCAGGCGGCCGCCCTGCCCCTCACCGCCCTCACCGCCTACGAGGCCCTGTTCGACCGCTGTGCCATCGACCCGGGCGGGAAGCACTCGGGCCGCACACTCCTCATCATCAATGGCGCGGGCGGGGTGGGCTCCATTGCCATCCAGCTTGCCAGGCTCGCGGGGTTGCGCGTCATCGCCACCGCCTCCCGCCCGGAGTCCCAGCAGTGGTGCCGCGACATGGGCGCCGACCACGTCATCAGCCACCGCGAGGACATCCCCCAGCAGCTCAAGGGTCTGGACATCCCCGAGGTCGACTACCTCTTCAACACCGTCGACACCACGGGCTACTGGACCGTCATGGGTGATGTCATCAAGCCCTTCGGACGCATGGTCTCCATCGTCGAGGCGAGCCAGCCCCTCGACCTGGGGCGGCTGATGGGCAAGAGCGTGAGCTTCTCGTGGGAGCTCATGTTCACCCGCTCCCGCTTCCAGACGCCGGACATGGAGGAGCAGCACCGCGCCCTGAAGCAGGTGGCGGAGTGGATCGACGCCGGCCGGCTGAAGACGACGCTCACGGAGAAGCTCTCCCCCATCAACGCCGCCAACCTCCGCGCGGCACACGCGAAGGTCGAGTCTGGGAAGATGATGGGCAAGCTCGTCCTCGCCGGGTGGCGCTAAGGATTTTCAAGATTTACTTGTTTCTCCAGGATGAGCCCGTGCTACGTCACGGCACGGGACCCCTCACCCTGGAGAACGCATGATTCCGCTGCATAGCCCTTCCCGGATTCAGCGCGGCGCGCTGGCCCTCCTCCTGGCCCTGCTCCTGCCAGCCCCCTTCGCCGCGGCACATGGTCGGTATTTCAATGATGCGACGAGCATTCCCACGCAGCATCCCAACTGGATGCGCTGGGTGCCGGACAGCACCCGGGTGTCGGCGCTCTCGCTGCCAGGCACGCATGACACCATGGCCGATGAGACGGAATGGTATGTGACCGTCTTCGAGCGCGCGTGGATTCTCACCCAGGGCATGAATCTGCGCCCGCAGCTCGACGCGGGCGTGCGCGCCGTGGACATCCGTGCCCGCCACATCGGAGATCGCTTCACCATCCATCATGGTGCGTACTACCTGATGACCAACTTCGATGACGTGCTGAGCACCACGGTGCAGTTCCTCAAGGACAACCCCACCGAGACCGTGCTGATGCGCGTCAAGAAGGAGCACACCGAGGAGAACACGACGCGCTCCTTCGCCGCGACGTTCGAGTGGTATCGCAACCAGGCCGCCTACAATCCCTACATCTGGCGGGGCACGCACGTGCCGACGCTGAGCGAGGTGCGCGGCAAGATCGTCATCCTCGACGACTTCGATGGCGGCGACCACGGTATCAGCTGGGGCAGCATCCGCCTGCAGGACGCGTGGGAGGAGACCAACACCTCGACCAAGTGGAACCTGGCGCGCAACCACCTCGTGGCGACCAACACGGGGGACCTCAACGCGCTGTACCTCAACTTCCTGAGCGCCTCGGGCGCCGGGGGAACGCCCGCCGGTATCGCGGACGACGTCAACGAGCAGGCCCTGCACTACCTGATGGGCGCCAACGTGCAGCGCACGGGAGTGATGATGATGGACTTTCCGGGCGCGGGATTGATCGACGCCATCATCGCGCACAACTTCCGTCTGGCCACGAGCGCAGCCGCCATCGGCGCGGACTTCGCCACTGCCTTCAACAACATCTCCTATGGCTGGCACGCCGATGGTGATGACAAGGCGAGAGATCGGGTCATCGAGGCGAGGACGTTCCTGGAGCACAAGCTGCCGGGCATGTACTGGCATGTCATCGTGTCGGGCACCCAGGGAGGCGACAACTGGGGCTACTCCGCGTCGCACTACGGGCTGTACCAGAAGTCGGATTGGGTGGATGGCTATAGCCACGTGGCGTTCAACACGCTGTCGAACGACAGCGCGGTCAGCGAGAGCTACCTGGCGAGCTACGTCGACAGCCAGCTCGGGAGCCTGAGTGGTTCCGCGGAGAACCGGGCGGCGCAGCTGGCCTCCCGCGTGCGCGCACGCTTCCCGTTCCAGTCCTGGACCGTCCTGGTCAAGCGCACGCCCGGTGGGTTCAACAACTGGGCCTACACCTATTGGGGTGCGCACTACATGCGCTGGCAGGGGGACTATGCCTACGCGGTGTGGGGCTACGGCGCCCAGGCCGGCGTGTACCTGTACGAGCACGCGGGGTATCAGGGAGACGTCATCCAGCTCACGGGTCCCACCTACGAGCTGGGCAGCCGTGGCTTCAACGACCGCGCGTCCTCCGTGCGCATCATTGGCAACTACCGGGCGAACCTCTGGCAGCACGACAACTGGGGCGGCTCGGGGCTGTACGTCACGCAGAGCATCGACAACCTGGGCACCCAGTGGAATGACCTGGCGTCCTCGCTGGAGGTCTGGCGCTACTGAGGAGGCGCTCACGCTGTTGCTCCAGGTGCGAGCGATTGGTTTCTGAGCCGGGGGCGGTGAGTTTTCGCTCCCTCTTCTGGGTGAAGGTTTTCATGGGCTTTCGGGGGTTCTGTCTCACTGCACGGTGCTCTACATCGGTGTCGGATTCTCTTGGGAGACACCGTTGCATTCCACGCCCCCCACCGCCCTCGCCACCGGAACAGAGTACGAACGACTGCTATCCAGCCTCCGGCTGAAGGGCCCGTGGGCGATAGACGCGGAGCCCTCCTGGAGCACACCGCCAGAGGGCGTGGACCGTGCGCGGATTGCAGCCCGCGTGCGAGACAACAGGAGAGACCACGGTCCCTGGCGGTCGGTGCTGGACGTGCTCGAGCAGCAGGCGCGACTACATGCCGACCGCGTCGCGCTCTCGGATGCGGCCCTCGAAGTCACCTATGCGCAGCTGAGGAAGCGGACCTCCGCCCTGGCGGGAATACTGCGAGCCAGGGGGCTCGGGCGCGGTGATGTTGTCGCGGTCGTGATGGACCGCGGACCCGCCTTCGTCGAGACCGTGCTCGCCGTCTGGAAGTGCGGTGCAGCCTATCTTCCGCTGACGCCTGCGCACCCGGCGGCCTGGCGCGAGGACGTCATTCGAAGAGCAGGGGCGGTACTGGTCGTAGGCCTGTCGCAAGCCAGCGCCATGCCGGGAGTGCCCTACCTCGAGCTCGGCAGCGCGCCCGTCACCCTCGAGCCGGCGCTCGAGGACGCACCAGGCGGGGCTGCGCTCACCCCGGAGGATCTCGCGTACATCATCTGCACCTCTGGCTCGACCGGTGAGCCCAAGCTGGTCATGCTCGAGCATCGGGGTGTCTCCCATCTGCTCCAGGCCCAGCGGGACTTCCTGGGCGAGCTGGGGAAGGACATGCGGGTGCTGCAGTTCGCTCACCCGGCCTTCGACGGGGCCTTGTTCGAGCTCGTACTGGCGCTGGCCAATGGCGGTCGCCTGGAGTTCATCGACGACACCCAGCTCTCTGGAGATCCACTGGCGCAAGTGCTGTTGAGCCGCCGGGTGACCCATGCCGTGCTGCCCGCGGCTGTCCTGCGCACGCTACGGGCAGGCCGGTTCACAGACCTCCAGGTGGTGATGAGCGTCGGCGACGTATGCCTCCCGGAGACCGCTCGGCAATGGGCGGCGTTCCAACGGTTCGTCAACGGCTACGGCCCGGCAGAGGCGACGGTGTGCACCACGCTGCACCCGGTGGAAGCCCAGGACGGCGAGCGAGTGCCCATCGGCCGTCCCATCTCCAACTGCCACGTCGTCATCCTCGACGAGCACCTGCAGCCGGTTCCCGACGGAACCCCGGGAGAGATCTGCATCGGCGGGGACGGCGTCGGGCGCGGGTACCTGGGACAGCCCGGCCTCACCGCCGAGCGGTTCGTTCAGGATCCGTTCAGCCCGGTGCCGGGAAGCCGGCTGTACCGCAGCGGCGATCTCGGCAGGCAGCTGGCGGACGGTACGATCGAGTTCCTCGGCCGGCGCGACCACCAGGTCAAGGTCCGCGGCGTGCGCATCGAGACAGGTCAGGTCGAGGCGGCGCTGGCTGCGCTGCCAGGCGTGCGTGATGCGGTGGCCGTCATCGACGGGACGGGTGAACGTCTCCTGGGCTACGTGATACCGGCCGCTGGCACGGTGTTGTCGGCCGACGGGTTACGCGCCGAGCTCCGCCGACTCCTGCCCGGTTATCTGGTACCGGATGTCATTGTGCCGCTCGACGAGTGGCCGCTGAACACGAGCGGCAAGGTCGATCGCGCCAGGCTGCCCCGGCCACAACGGCCGGACACCACCGGTTACCAGCCGCCGCGCACGCCCGTGGAAGCGGCGCTGGTGAGAATCGCGGCTGAGCTGCTCGGAATGGAGTCGGTGGGAGTGCACGACAACCTGTTCGAGCTCGGTGGCCATTCCCTGTTCGCCACCCAGCTCGTCGCCAGGGCCCGCGGCACGCTGGGGGCGCAGCTCGAGCTGAGCGCTGTTCTCCAGGCTCCTACGGTCGCCGGAATAGCGGCGGCGATCGGTGACCGGCTCGACCGTGCGGAGCTGGGCCCGCGAGCCGCTGAACCCGGCACCGGGGTCGCTCCGTCGTACGCCCAGCAGCGGGTGTGGCTGATGCACAAGCTCAATCCGGACGCACGGGCCTACCACACGCAGGCGGTGCTCCGGCTGGCAGGAGACCTGGACATCACCGCGTTGCACGCCAGCCTGTCGGACATCATCCGGCGCCACAGCGCGCTGCGCACACGCCTCCCCGAAGTGGATGGGGAGCTGACGTGTGAGGTGGATCCTCCCTGGGAGGTGGAGGTCCCGCTGCGGGACTTCAGCGACGCGGACGAAGCCCGGCAGGAGACCCTGGTCGGCGAGGCCGTTCGCGACATGATCCAGGCGCCGTTCTCGCTCGCCGACGGCAGGCCGTTCCGGTGGCTGCTGCTCAGGCTCAGCGCGCAGGAGCACGTCTTCGTGCACGTCGAGCACCACATCGTGCATGACGGCTGGTCGTTCAACGTCTTCGTCCGCGACCTGCTCAACGGCTATGCCGACTTCGTGCGCCATGGCCGGGTGCGGCGTCCGGACCTGTCAGTGCAGTACTCCGACTACGCGCGATGGCAGCGGGAGTGGAGCGGCACCGAGGCCGCGGCGGCGCAGCGCCGCTTCTGGCGCCAGGAGCTGGAAGGCGCCGAGACCGTGCTCCAACTCCCCCGCCGCGCGGAGCCCGGCTCGAGGAAATTCCGCGGAATGGCGCCCCGGATGGAGCTCGACGGAGAGCTCGCGCGCCGCCTGCAGGCACTGGCCGACCGGAACCACACCTCCCTGTTCAATACGCTCCTCGCGGCGTTCTTCGTCCTGCTGCACAGGTACACCGGCTCCCGAGACATCCTCGTCGGCTCCGGGGTCGCCAACCGGCGCTGGCAGGACACGGAGAACCTGCTGGGAATGTTCGTCAACAATGTCGTGCTGCGCGGCCGGTTGCACGGAGACCCCACGTTCGAGGAGTTCCTGGCTCAAGTGCGGCGAACCACCCTGGCGGCCTATGACCACCAGGAGCTGCCGTACGAGATGCTCTTCGCGGAGTCGCCCGCACGGCATCACGGCGGACTCAACCCGTTGATCCAGGCGATGTTCAGCTTCCATGACGCCTCGCTGGGCACGCTCAGCGAGGCTCCGCTGGAGGTCTCCGTCGTCGAAGGACTCAGCAACGGCTCGGCCAAGTTCGAGCTGTCCGTGATCGCGGTTCCCCGCTACTCCGAGCCAGGGCACATCAGCAGGCTGGCCGGCAACGTCGTGCGCATTCCCCGGTCCGATGCCCCGGTACGCGCCAGCCCACGCTCGTCCTTGTGCGGGATCACGCTCGCCTGGGAGTTCGACTCCGACCTCTTCGAGGAGTTCTTCATCGCCGGGATGCTGTCCGCGTATCAGCGGCTGCTGCATGCCATCACCGCCGCCCCGGACACCCCGGTGTCGAGGCTGCCCCTGCTGGACGACGCGGGCCGGCAGGCGCTCGTCGTCACGGGCCCCCGGAGTGACGCACCCGCGGAATGGTTGCCCGACCTCATCAAGCGACAGGCCGAGCGCACTCCGGATGCGCCCGCTGTGACGTCGGGCAACGCGCCAATGTCCTACCGCGAGCTCACGTTCCGGGCGGAACGGCTGGCACGTCACCTCCGCGGGATGGGCATCGGCCGGGGAGACGTGGTGGCGGTGTGCGCCCCTCACTCGGCGGAGCTCGTTGTGTCACAACTCGGAGTACTCCAGTCCGGTGCGGCCTATCTCCCGCTGGATCCGAGCCATCCCCCGTCCCGCTTGGAGCTCCTGGTTCAGGACGCCGGGGCACGAGCCGTGATCACGACAGCCGAGCTGGCCCATCGGGTACCGGGTCTCCCGACCGTGGTGCTGGAGGACGTTCCCGACTCGCCGGATGTCCCGCTGCCCTCGGGAGTACCCACCGACCTCGCGTATGTCATCTACACGTCCGGTTCGACTGGCAGGCCCAAGGGAGTCCAGATCGAGCACCGCTCGGTCGTGGCCCGTCTGTACGAAATGGAAGCCCTCGGGCTGGTGCCAGGCAAGACCGTGCTGGCCGCGGCATCGGTCGCCTTCGATGTGTCGGTGTTGGAGCTCTGGGGAGCGCTGTTGAACGGCGCCGCGATCCACTTCTTGAAACCGGGCTGGGATATGCAGGGGATGGCTCGGTGCCTCACCCAGCAGTCGATCACCCACGCCTTCCTCTCGCCCGCGGTGTTCCACTCGTTGGTGGCCGAACTCCCGGAGGTGTTCGACGCCATGGAGCGAGTCATGGTCGGAGGCGATGTCGTCTCTCCGGACGCGTTCCGGGCGCTGCGGCGCCGGGGTTTCACGAAGGTGGCGAACCTCTACGGACCGACCGAGACGACCATCGTGGTCAGCGGTCAGCGGCTCGAGGACTGGCACGACGTCGAGGGAGCCCGTGTTCCCATCGGCCGAGCCCTGTCCAACTCTCAGCTCGTCGTGCTCGACGAACACCTCCAGGTGGTGCCGCCAGGCGTAGTCGGGGAGATCTGCATCGGCGGCCCTGTCGTCGGGCGTGGATACCTCGGCATGCCGGAGCTGACGTCCGAGAGGTTCGTGGCGAACCCGTTCGGGACGCTTCCGGGCGGAAGGCTGTACCGCAGTGGGGACCTGGGCCGGTGGCTCCCCGGCGGGGTCATTGATTTCCTGGGCCGCCGCGATGACCAGGTGAAGATCCGCGGCGTCCGGGTGGAGCTATCCGAGGTCCGGACCGCACTGGCCGCCCATCCCGGGGTGACCGACGCCGTCGCTCTCGCCGATCGCACCGTGGGCGAGGTGCGGCTCATCGGCTACGTCGTGGCGGCACCCGGGTCAGCGGTGTCTGGCCAGGCTGTGCGCGAGGACGTGGCGCGCAGGTTGCCCGGACATCTCGTGCCCGGTGCCGTCCTGGTCCTCGATGCGTGGCCGTTGACCACCAATGGCAAGCTCGACCGGTCCAGACTGCCCAAGCCCCAAGTGAGCACGGACACGCCGTTCACGGCGCCCAGGAACGAGGCCGAGGCCCGGATTGCCGCGCTCGTCACCGAGCTGCTGAAGGTGGACCGGGTCGGTGTCCACGACAGCCTGTTCGAGCTGGGCATGCATTCCTTGCAGGCGATGAAGCTCGCCACGCGGCTGAGCAGGATGACCGGCCGGGAGGTCGCTCTCGCCACCGTCTTCGCGGGCCCGACCGTCGCACAACTGGCCGAGGCGCTCACCACGTTGCCGCCTGCTCGGCCCGCCATCGGGAAGCTGCCGCGCACATGACGACCGCGTTCCCGATGTCCTTCGCCCAGCAGCGGCTGTGCTTCCTTCACTGGCTCGATCCCTCGGGATTTGCCCAGAGCTCGGCACGCTGCTTCCGGGTGACAGGCCCCCTGGACACCACCGCGGTGCGTGCGGCGGTGGACGTGCTGGTGGCCCGGCACGAATCGCTGCGGACCGTCTTTCCGCTCGGTGCGCATCAACACGTGCTGCCCGACGGATGCGGACACGTGTGCGTGCTCGACGTTCCAGACGAAACCGAGGCGCTGCGGCACGCGGAAGCCGTTGTGTCCCAGCCGTTCGATCTCGAACACGGGCCGCTGCTGCGGCTCACCGTGCTCCGGCAGGCTCCGGAGACGCACTTCCTCGTGTTTTCGATGCATCTCCTGGTGGCCGACGGCTGTTCGTTGCAGATCTTCTTCGAGGAGCTGGCCATCGCCTACCAGGCAGCGGTCGCCGGGGAGCCCGCCGCGTTGCCCGAGCTGCCCGTGCAGTATGCGGACTGGGCGGCGTGGCAACGAGAGCAACTCACCGAGCAGCGGAGGACGGAGCTGGCACGCTGGTGGCGTCAGCAGCTCTCCGGACTGCCGCTGGTGCTGGACCTCGTCCCGCCCCGTCGCGCGCAGGGGCGAGGGCGGCGCATACATCGCGCGCTCCCCTCCGAGGTCGCCGCGGCGGTGCGCGCGTTCGCGAGTGCCGAGCGTCAGACCGTATTCACGGTCCTGGCCGCGGCCTGGGGGGTGGTGCTCGGTCACTGCGCGAACAGGCAGCAGGTGCTGCTCGGTCTGGCCGTGGCCAACCGCGATCTGCCGGAGCTCGAGCGCGTGCTCGGGTTCTTCGTCAACACCGTCGCGCTGCGGGTCGACCTGAGCGGAAACCCCACCTTCCGCGAGCTGCTCGCGAGGGTGGCCGAGGCTACGGCCGCCGCCTATGCGCACAAGGACATGCCCTTCGAGCAGCTCGTCGCCGAGCTCGCCCCACCGAGAGACCCCACCCGGTCGCCAGTCGTGCAGGTCAACTTCGCCTACCACCCGGTGGGTACGGCCGGTGCCCTGGAGTTACACGGCTGCTCGGTAACGGAGCACCTGCTGGACTTCGCCACCGCCAAGTTCGAGCTCACCCTTCGCGTCGAGGAGACCGCCAGCGGCGCGAGCATCCTCTGGGCCGAGTTCGATGAGAGCGTGTTCGACACCGGCTTCATCGACGGCTTGCTGTCGGCTTACGAGGCGGTCCTGCGCGCCCTCGAGCCCGGTGAGCCGGTGTCTAACTTGCTGCCCGTGCGCTCCGCGACGGAACGGGCCCTCACCCGGATCTTCGCCGACGTGCTGGGGCTCGAGGCCGTCGGGCCATACGACGACTTCTTCCGTCTCGGCGGCCATTCCCTGCAGCTGATCGACGTCGCGGTCCGGGTCCGTGCCGAGCTTGGCCGGCACATCGGGCTGCGTGACCTGTACGCAACCCCAACGGCGGCCGGAGCCGCTGCCCTGCTCGAGCAACCAGGAGCGTCACGATGAGCGATGCCTATCCCATGCCCAAGAATTGGCGGTGCCCGCTAGACCCTCCAGCCGAGTACAAGCGGCTGCGGAAGGAGGCCCCGGTGACCCGCGTTCGGGTGTGGGACGGCAGCACGCCGTGGCTGATCACCCGCTACGATGATGCCTCCCAGGCCCTCGGCGACCCACGGTTGAGCCTGGACTTCAGGCTGCCGGGCTTCCCCCACACCTCGCCCACCTCGGCTGCGCGGCTGGACCGGGTCCTGCCGTTCGCGTTCCGCGCGGATTCGGAGCACCGGGCCCAGCGGGCCATGCTCATGCAGGAGTTCTCTCCTCGGCGGATGGAGCTCCTGAGGCCGCGGATCCAGCGCATCGTCGACGAGGCGCTCGACACGATGCTGGGCGGGCCGCGGCCGGTGGACCTGCTGGCGGCCTTCGCGCTCCCCGTGGCCATTCGCGTCATCTGCGACCTGCTCGGCGTCTCCCATGACGACTGCGAGCACCTGCACCGCCTCAGCTGCGCGATCGGGTCCCGTGACACGCCGAAGGAGGAGGCCGGACGGGCACTGGAGGAGATGGACGGCTACTTCGAGCGTCTCGTGGCCGAGAACGTGCGCAACCCCAGTGACACGCTCATCGGTCGCGTCGTGGCCGAGTACGTACGGAAGGGAGCGCTGAGCGAGCAGGACGCAGCCGCCATGTTCCAGATGCTGTTCCACGCCGGACACGGGCCATCCGCGTACATGCTCATCATGGGCACGCTGGCGCTGTTGCTCGACCCGGACCAGCGCGGCGAGCTGCATGCGGTCGCAGAGGATCCCCAGCAGCTCTCCGCGGCCATCCAGGAGTTGCTGCGTTACGTCACCGTCTCACACAGCGGCAGGCAGCGCGTCGCCACCGAGGACATCATTATTGGCGGTCAGCTCATCCGTGCCGGTGAAGGCGTCCTCGTCCAGACGGACTCCGCCAACCGCGATGAGACGGTCTTTCCCAACCCGGACCAGCTGGACCTCCACCGCCCACCGCACCGCAACCTCGCCCTGGGGCATGGGCTCCACCTGTGTACAGGACGCGCGCTCGCCCTCATCGAGCTGGAGGTGGTGTTCCCCACGCTGCTCCGGCGCGTCCCTACCCTGCGGCTGGCCGTGCCCGTCGAGGACATCCCCTTCAAGCAGAACGACAACCTGTTAGCCGCGTACGAGATGCCGGTCACCTGGTAGCCCGCCCCTAAAACCGGGGCTGGCTCCAAGGACAGCGGCCGTTGTCGATAACGCAGCACGTGCTTCCCGGGTGGCACTGACGCGGGCCATGGGCCACGACGGCGTGGCCGCGCGGACACACCCCGGGTGAAGCCCGGGGCCTGGGGAGTGCCTATAGGGTGGCCCGGGGATTGCTGTTATGAGGGGGGCGCCCGGCCGCACCCCTTGTGCGGCACCTCCACCAGAGGGCCTCATGCTCCTCTCTCCGCTGTCACTTTCCCTCCTGCTCCACGCCGTCAGCCTCTCGCCCGCCTCCGTGCCGGCGAAGGGCAATCAGGAGACTCTCGTCACGCTCGACCGCGCCTCGCGCGTGTCCATCACCGCGCGCACCCCCGCCGGGACCTCCTGCGAAATCGTCGACCAGGTGCGCGGCCCCTTCGCCCAGAGTGGTGCCGCGGGGAGTGCCAACTGCGAGCTGGATCTGCTGTTGGACGAGGGCACCTACAAGCTGCGCTTGGCCTCGAGAACCACGGGCAAGGGCACCCAGGGGAAGGTGGACCTCAAGGCGGTGGCCTACACCGAGGACAACGCCCAGCCGGTGCTGCTGGTACCGGAGCGCGAGGTGCGCCAGGTGCTCGCCCCGCGCCACCAGGCGTCCTTCTGGCTGAAAATCGACAAGCGCCAGCCCGTCACCCTGCGGGTCTCCGGCCGCACCGCCGGAGACGTGCGGCTGTGGCGCAACGGCGCGTGGCTGGAGCCCGTCCAGGTGAAGGACGCCTCCACGCAACCCCGCGCGGGGCAACCTCAATACGAGTGGTGGCTGGAGACCACGCTCGACCCGGGCAGCTACCTGCTCACCGCCTACGGCACGGCCCCGAAACAGTGGACCGAGGGACAGGAGGACAACACCCTCTCGGTGGCCTATGCCTTCCCGAAGGCGCCCGCGGTGCGCTCGCTGAGCGTCACCCTTCCGTCCTGGGGCATGTCCTCGGTGGAGCTGCCCCCGGGGCCCTCCGCGCTCTTCCTCTCGCGCGAGAGCAGCACCCAGTCCTCCAGCCGCCTGAGCATCCACGGGCTGTCCGCCGAGGGCGCCAGCAACGTCACCTCGAGCACGGAGGCGAGCTGTCAGATCCAGAGCAAGGCGCTCGCCCCGCAGTGCAGCGCGATGGTGGGTGGGGCGAGCACGAGCCGTCACGTGGCCATCCTCCGGGGTGAGCCCGGAACGCGGCTGATGCTGCAATGGGCCCCCCTCCCGGCGAACGATCGCTTCCTGGACGGCACCTACGGCCAGGGCGGGCTGACGCCGTACTTCAGCGCACCTTCCAGCGGCGAGTTCCTGGTGGGCCTGCATGAGGTGCCCCTGGACGCGGACAGCGCGCCCCTGGGGTGCATGCTGGAGGAGTCGGTCCGCAATGACTGGGTCCCCCTGAAGTTCGATGTGCCCGAGGTGGGCCCCGACCGTCCGTTCCGCCGGGCCTTCAACTACAACGGCTCGAACACCACCATCTGGTTCGAGGTGACGCGCTCCGGGCGCTACGTCTTCTCCACCAGTGGGGACCGCAAGAGCCGCTGCGAGCTATGGCAGGTGGACGGCCCCAGACGGCAGCGCGTCATCGAGACGGACCCGAGGGGGCAGACGTGCCGCATCGCCCAGACGGCCGGGCCCGGCATCTACGAGCTGAAGCTGTACGGTGGCACCGAGGGCATCGAGCGGCTCACGCTGGCCCCCGAGGGCCGCGAGCCCCAGCAGGACACGGCCACGCGCACCTCGTGCCTGATGAAGGGCGTGCAGTTGCGGAAGGACACCCTCTACCGCATCGTCGCCAACCGGAGCACGGCCAGCTCGCTGCGAGGCCTCGTGCTGCGCCCGCTGCCGCTCGCCCTCTCCGAGCCCCTGCCGGTGGTGCTCGACGGCACGGATGCGCTCGAGCTGCCCCTGGCGCAAGGAGGCGCCGCGGAGGTGCGCTCCTCCGGAGGCGAGCCCTTCACGTGCGCCCTGGGAAGCACTCGGGTGGAGGCGCGTGACGGACGCTGTCAGCTTCCGTCCACGGGCGGCACACTCACGCTGTCCCAGCCGGGTGGAGCGTCCCTCAACCTGATGGTGCACCGGCCCCCGCCGCCCGCACCGCCTCCGCCGCCGCTGAGCGCCTACTCGCCGATCTTCCCTCCCCTGCCCTCGCTGCGGCCCTCCGAGCCCGCCTGGTTCGACTTCGACCGCGGGCAGTCGCACTCGCTCACCTTCGACGTCAAGAAGGAGGGCCTCTACCACGTGACGACGCAGGGCCTGCTGGCCACCGACTGCAGCATCCGCACGCCCGTGGTGCCCCAGGTGGGCAGCGCCCAGGGCGGAGGGCGCGGGCGCAACTGCCTCGTGTCCACCTACCTGCGGCCCGGCCGCTACCTGCTCACCGCGAAGACCGTGAATCAGAGCAAGGGCCGAGGGGCCGTGCTGCTGGAGCGGCGCGAAGTGAAGGGGGCCGAAGGCGTACGCGCGGACGGCGAGGTGTTCTTCCGCGTGGAAGCGGGCGACCTCATCCAGCAGAAACTCACGGTGCCTCGCGGCGCGGACTACACCCTGTCCACCGCCGCGCTGGGAGCTCAGCTCCAGTGCCGCCTGGATGATCCCCAGGGCTGGCCCGTCGTGGCGGTGCCCACGGCCTGCGAGCAATCGATGCGGCTGGCCAAGGGGACCTACCTGTGGACGCAGCTGCCGCTGACGGTGGAGTCCATGCGCCGCACCGCGCTGGAGCGCATCCAGCCCCCGGTGGTGCTCAAGGGCAACAAGGCGCACGCGGTGCTCTACAACCAGTGGTACCGGGCGGAGCTCGGCAAGGACGGCAAGGACGAGTTCACCTTCGAGGTGCCAGCGCGAATGGCCGTGTCCTTCACGCTCACCCATGGCATGCAGGGGCGGCTCTACACCGTGGGCGCGGACGGTGCGCTCAAGCCCGTGGAGGTTATCGCTCCGCAGAGCACGTACGCCCCGCCGCCGCCCCCATCGGAGGAAGGGTCCTCCGAGTATTCCGAGGGCGAGCAGGCCTCGGAGGAATCCTCTGAGTATTCGGAGTCTTCCGGTGAGGAGGAGGCCGCTCCAGCGGTGACGCCTCTCCCCGCGGCGCACACGCCGCCCCCCGAGGGACAGTCCCTTCAGCTCGAGCCCGGACGCTACCAACTGGTGGCCGAGCACAGCCGCGGGGACGTGGCCATCTCCTATTCGCTGTACCTGCGAACCGAGGTGCTCGCGCCCCCCATGGTGAAGGACGTGAACGTCCCCGGGCGCTTCCCGCTGGTGCTGCCGGTGGACGGCACGCTGCGCCTCTTCACGCGAGGCAGCACGGACGTGCGCTGCCGCCTCTTCGACAACGCGGGACGGCTCGTGGTGGAGAGCGCGGACCATGGCGCGGACTGGAACTGCGCCATCGCCGAGCCACTCCCCGCGGGCAGCTACACGCTCGTGCTGGAGAGCCAGACGCAACAGCCGGGCCCCTCGCGCGTCGCGGTGGAGCTGGCCACGGTGTCCGATGCCGGAGTGCTCGCCGAGGGCGGCACGCTGGAGGTGGGCAACGGGGTGGTGCGCGCCGCGCTGCCGCCCGTGCCCGCGGAGACGCTGCAGCAGGTGGTGCTGCGGGCGAAGTCGGCCTTCTCCTGTGCCCTGGAGGATGAGCGCGGCGCGGTGGTATCGCGAGGCATGGACGTGCGCGAGTGCCAGGTGCTGCTGAATCCGGGCACCTCGTCCTGGCGCGTGCGCGTGTGGACGCTGGGCCAGCCCACCAAGGTGAGCACCAGCGTGGCAGCGCGCCCCCTGCGTCCCTTCTCCGGCGGGAGGATCCCAGCCGGCGAGGCCACGAGCGCACAGGTGTCCAGGCCCGGCCGCTACGAGACGGGCAGCGGCGTCTACTGCCTGCCCGCGTCCAAGCAGGGCCCCCTGCGGCCGTGCGGTCCCGAGGCCTCGCTGGAGGCCGGTGACTGGGTGTTCGGTGTGCCCGGCGCCACCGCCGAGACGAAATTCCTCCTCTCCGAGCGCGTGGCCACGCTGGAGAAGCCCGAGGAGCAGCGCGCTTCGCTGAGCCGGGACACCGCGCTGCTTCGCCAGCGCTCGAAGCAGCAGGCCCTGCACCTGATGCGCGTGAGCGTGCCCTTTGGCGACTCCGCCTACCCGGCATGCCGGTTGGACGGTGGCGTGGCGCAGCAGCGGCGCTCCGCGTGCTTCGCGGCCACCGGCCCCACCGAGGAGTCGCTCGCGCGTTGGTGGACGCCCGTGGGCGAGAAGGGAGAGGCCGTCGTCCAGCGACTCTCCTTCCCGGTGCCCACTTCATCCGTGCCACTGGCGCCCGGACTGCAGGACCTGACGTGGAGTGGTGGACCCGGCCTCCGAATGGTGATGCCCGGTGAGCCCGCGCGCGTGCAGCTCTCGCTTCCTCGGGAGGCCTGGGCCGTGCTCGTGGATGACAAGGGCACCGCGGTGGACCTGTGCCCGCCCGGCGACGCGCTCTCCCGCTGCATCCTGAGCGGCACGGGCGGCGCGGTGTTCCTCTGGTCCCCGGCCGAGTCCCGAGTGCAGACGGAGGTGCTCTCGGTGGAGGCGGCGAAGCCAGCAGTGCCCCTCGCGACCCTCTTCGAGGCCACCTCCCGCGTGCCCGGCCAGCAGGTGTTGTCCTTCGGTACCTCGGAGAGCCCGCGCCTGCTGCGGGTGACGGGCGCGGAGCGGTGTGTGGCCTCGCTCGATGACGGGACGCGGCTGGAGGGCTGCGAGCACCAGGTGCCGCCAGGCCGCCGCGGTCAGCTCCTGCTGGAGACGAACCCAGGCGGCGTGCGCGCGGTGCTCACGACTCCGGAAGGGCTCGGCCAGGCCCTGCTGCCCCCGGCCCCCAAGGGCAAGGCGCCCGAGCTGCCTGCCGCGAAGGCCCTGCGTCTCTCCTCCGAAGTGGTGGAGCGCACCCTCACCGTGCCCGCCGATGCCGTCGTCCACCTGCGGAGCGACTCGGGGGTCTGCGGCCTCGCCCGGGACACCACCGTGCTCGTGGTGGCGGGCCTGGAACGTGGCTGCTCCGTCGACCGGCTGCTCGAGGCCGGTACCTACCGACTCGTAGTGCGTGGCTTCGCTGGCCAGCCCCTCACCGGCAACGTCACCTGGACGCACGAACCGGTGAAAACGCTGACCGAGGGCGTGGCCGCAGCCGAGGGCTGGGTCGCCCCGGGACAGACGCACTACTTCCGCTTCGACACCGCCTCGGCCGGCAACATCGGCCTGGGGTTGCAGGTGCCCGCCGAGGTGCTCCAGTGCACCGTGCTCGACACCACCCAGCGCGTGCTGGGCGAGGGCTGCCAGCAGTTCCTCGCCCTCGAGAAGGGCACCTACCTGCTCGCCATCCACGCTCCCAGCACGTTGGAGCGTCCCCTCCCCTTCAAGCCCGTCCTCGTGGGACTCGCCGGTGCGAAGACCGGTGTCCCCGAGGAGTACCTGCGCGACTTCTTCAATCGCATCGGAGAGAGCCCGTGATGCGCCTCGTGAACTCCCTTCTCTGCCTGCTCCTGGTGCTCGCGGCCGTCCCCGCCCGGGCGCAGGAGTACCGTCCGGCCGACGAGAGCCAGCGCCCCGAAGGCGGAGGAGTGAAGATCCTCCCCGACCAGTTCCTGCGCGGCTTCGACCCGGTCACCGTCTACTTCCCCGACAACGTGGGGCCCGGCAAGCAGAGCGCCGACGATGGCGCGAAGCGGCTCAAGGTGGTGCCCTCGTGGCCCGGCCAGTGGTTCTGGGCGGACCGCAAGACGCTCCAGTTCCGCCCCGCCGAGCCCTGGCCCGCGCTGGCGCGCTTCTCCTTCGAGGCCGGTGGCTCGCGGAAGATTCTCACCACGATGATGTCGGCGCCCTCGGCGATGTCGCCGCAGCCCGACAGCACGGACCTGAGGCCCTTCCGCACCCTCACGCTCACCTTCCCGCAGGCGCTGCCGCTCGACTCGCTGCGCAAGATGCTGCGGCTGGAGGTGCGCGACCTGCCGGGCCTGGCGGACTCGCCCACGCGGGTGCTGAAGGACTGGACGCTGTCGCAGCTCCCGCGCGGCAGCCAGCGCGAGCAGGCCGTCTATGCCATCACCCTCGAGGAGGACGTGCCCGAGGGCAAGCAGCTGCGCGTCAACGTCAGCCTCGCGCTGGGCGATGAGGACAAGGTGCTGTGGGTGGGGCGGCTGTCCACGCGGCCCGCCTTCCACCTCCAGCAGGTGCAGTGCGGCAGGAGCCAGTTCTCGCTGACGGGTGGAGCGTCTACGCCCCGAGACATGGCGCTCGCGTGCGGCAACCAGGGAGACCTGCCGCAGCTCGTCTTCTCCGCGCCGGTGGAGGGCCTCACGCTCACCACGCTCAAGAAGCTGGTGCGGCTGGAGCCCGCGGTGCCGGACCTGCACTACCAGGCGTACGGCAGCCGCGTGGCCCTGCGCGGCAAGTTCGTCCCGGACACGCTGTACCGCATGCGCATTGGTGCCGCGCCCATCCACGATGACAGCGGCCGGCCCCTGCGGGACCCTGGCGAGCTCCAGGTCTTCTTCCACCTGGACTTCAAGCAGCCCTTCCTGCGCTGGATGCAGGGCACCGCGGTGGTGGAGGCCAAGGGCCCGCGCATGCTGCCGCTGCAGGGCTACGGCGACGCGCGCGCGGACGTGCGCGTCTACCGGGTGGATCCGCTGCACCCCGGCCTGTGGCCCTTCCCCAACCGGCCCATCGTCATCAACGAGCAGAGCGCCCCGCCCTTCCCCGGCGAGGAGCCCCAGGTGAAGCCGACGCCCGGCTACATCGGTGAGGACGAGCTATCGGCGCACATCCGGCTGCTGGGCACGCCGCTCGTCTCCACGCTGGTGGATCTGCCACTGCCCAAGCGCGGTGGCACCACCACCTTCGGCCTGGACCTGGCGCCCCTGCTCAACCCGGCGGTGGGCAAGGTGAGGCCCGGCACGTACCTCGTTGGCCTGCGGCGGCTCACCGGCGCGCCCGAGCGCTCCTACGTCCGGGTTCAAATCACCAACCTGTCGCTGAGCACGGTGGAGGAGCGGGACAAGGCCGTCTTCTTCGTGCGCACGCTGGACACGGCCCAGGAGATCCGTGGCGCGCGCATCGTGCTCGAGGGCCATCGCCGGGTGCCGGATCCGAAGTGGCCGAACAGGACCATGGAGGTGCCCTTCAAGCACGAGCTCACCACGGACGAAAACGGCCGGGCGAGCCTCAGCCCCCAGTCGGACTGGGTGCGCATCGAGCGCGTCTCCGTGCAGAACGGCGAGGACATCCTCGTGTTGGATCCACGCGAGGCCCCGGCGGCCTTCACCAACAACCACTGGTCGCCGTCCTCGGGCTGGCTGGAGTGGCTGTCGCAGCAGCCGCCGCCGCCGCCGAACGATGGGCTGCGAGGCTTCCTCTTCACCGAGCGGCCCATCTACCGGCCGGGCGAGAAGGTCTACATCAAGGGCTTCCTGCGCAAAGAGGTGGGCGGAGACTTCGTGGCCCCCGGGAACGAGAGCAACTACACGCTGCGAGTGGAAGGCCCGGGCGAGCAGACCTGGAAGCTGCCGCTGACCTTCACCGCGCTCTACGGCTTCTCCGGCGAGTTCCAGGAGAAGGACGCGCCCACCGGCGAGTACTACGCATTGCTCGAGGAGGTGCGCACGGGGCAGACGCTCATGCGCCGGAAGTTCCAGGTGGAGGCCTACCGCATCCCCACCTTCGAGGTGCAGCTCTCCAGTCCCGCCACGGTGCGCCTGGATGCGCCCTTCAAGGTGAAGGCGGTGGCGCGCTACTACGCGGGCGGCAACGTGGCCGGGCAGCCCATCTCGTGGACTGTCACGCGCCGCCCCTACTACTACGTGCCCAAGGGGCGCGAGGGCTTCCTCTTCGCCTCCAGCACCCAGTTCGCCCGCGAGGGACAGAGCCGCGCCCCCGAAGCGATGTCGCGCAACGCGACGCTGGATGACAACGGCGCCGACGAGATGAGCGTCAACCCGGCGCTGGACCTGGACGGCTCGGCGCGTATCTATCGCTTCGAAGCAACCGTCACCGGCGCGGACAACCAGCCCGTCTCCGCGGTGCAAGACGTGAAGGCCCTGCCGCCCTTCGTGCTGGGCCTGAAGCTGCCGCGCTACTCGGACAAGCCCTTCACGCTCACGCCGGACATCGTCGCCGTGGGCGTCAATGACAAGCTGGTGAAGGGTCAGGAGGTGCTGGTGCGCCTCTACAAGCGCATCTGGCACAGCCAGCTTCGGGAGACGCACTTCGCCACCGGCGAGGCCCGCTACGTCACCGAGCAGGAGGATGTGAAGCTCGCGGAGAAGACAATCACCACCACGGAGGACAAGCCCGTATCGCCAGCTTTTGAGCTGAAGGAGGCCGGCGTGTACGTGGTGGAGTTGGTGGCGCGCGACAAGCTGGGGCGTGTGCAGACGCTGTCGGCGGACCTGTACGTGGGAGGCCAGACGCCCATGGCCTGGCAGAAGTCGCGCCAGGGCGTGTTCGGGCTTACTCCGGACAAGACGTCGTACAAGCCGGGCGAGACGGCACGCCTCATCCTCCAGAGCCCCTTCCAGGAGGGCCGTGCACTGGTGGTGGTGGAGGAGCCGGGTGGCAATACCTACACCTGGCACGAGGTGTCCGGTGGCAAGGCGGTGCACGAGCTGGCCATCCGTTCCCAGCACGTGCCCAACGTGCCAGTGCATGTGCTGCTGATGCGGGGACGGCTCGGCGAGGGAGACAAGGACGACTCGCGCTACCGGCCGCAGACGCTCGGGGCCTCGGTGGACGTGAAGGTAGAGCCGGTGCGCAACCAGGTGATGGTGGACATCAAGCACCCGGAGACGGCGCGCCCCGGAGCCACCATCCCGGTGGAGCTCGCGCTCAAGGACGACCAGGGCAAGCCGCTCGCTGGCGAGGTGACGCTGTGGCTGGTGGACGAGGCCGTGCTGTCGCTCGCGCCGGAAGGGCCGCTCAACCCGCTCGACGAGCTCATCAAGGAGAACATGCGCGGCACCACGCTGCGCGACACGCGCAACACCCTGGTGGGCAAGCTCTTCGAGCAGGAGGAGACGCCCGGAGGTGACGGCAGCGAGGAGGAACAGGAAGGCGGCAGCAAGCGCGTGGTGCGCAAGAACTTCCAGACGGTGCCGTACTACCAGGCCACGTTGCAGGTGCCGGCGTCCGGCAAGCTGACGGTGCAGGTGCCACTGTCGGACGACCTGACCAACTTCCGCGTGCGAGCAGTGGCCATCTCCGGGCTGCAGCGCTTCGGCTACAAGCAGACGGTGCTGCGCGTGCGATTGCCGGTGCTGGTACAGCCGCAGCTCCCGCGCTTCGTGCGCCAGGGAGACCGCTTCTGGGGCGGCGCGGTGGGCCGGGTCGTGGAGGGCAGCGGTGGACCCGGCTCGGTGCAGGTGCGGGTGTCGGGCCCGGCGGACCTCCAGCCGCTGAGCCAGAACGTGGAGCTCCAGGCCAACCGGGCCATGAGCTTCGTCACGCCCATCACCGTGAAGAGCGCGGATGTGTCCGAGCCGCAGTCCCTGAAGGTGCGCGTGGACATCGAGCGCAAGGCAGACAAGGCCGGGGACGCCTTCGAGGTGCAGCTACCCGTGCTACCGGACCGAATTGTGGAGCACTTCGCGTACTTCGACACGCTGAACGCGGGCAACGCCACGCTCAAGCCGCTGCCCGAACCGGCGCGTCCGGGCACCGCGTCGCAGGAGGTCGTCATCACCGCCATCCCCGGCGTGCTGGAGATGATCTCCGGCCTGGAGTACCTGGCCGAGTACCCGCACGGCTGCCTCGAGCAGAAGCTGTCGCAGCTCTACCCGGACGTGGCGCAGGCCGCGGTGCTGCGCGAGCTGGGGGTGCGTACGCCCTTCGGCAAGCAGATCAACGGGAACGTGCAGCGCATCCAGGAGGAAATGGCGCTCTACCAGGATGACCAGGGCCTGTTCGCCTTCTGGCCGGGAGGCCCGGGCGACGTGCAGGTGACGGCGCTGGCGGTGGAGTTCCTGGACGGGGCGCGGCGCGCGGGCCTGAAGGTGGACGAGAAGCTGCAGACACGTGCGGTGGAGGGACTCAAGCGCGTGCTGCGCAGCGACTACCCGGGCCTGGTACAGGAGTGGCGCTACAACCAGCGGACGGCGTCGCTGCGAGCCCTCGCCCGCGTGGGCTCGCTGGACCAGCACTACCTCATCGATCTCTTCCAGCTTCGCGGGAGCCTGGACATCCAGAGCCTGGCGGACTTGGCCTCCACCATGTCCACCCAGCCCACGGTGTACCGCGCCAACCTGGACGTGTTGCGCACCGATCTGTGGGACAGCGTCATCATCAAGCTGAACAAGGGCAAGCCCGTCTTCGAGGGCCTCAAGTGGCGCCGCGACGCGTGGGGATACTACGGCTTCCTCGGCTCGAGGCCCGCCAGCGTGGCGGCCGTCTTCGAGGCGCTGATACGGCTGTCCCCGGAGGATGCGAGGCTCGAGCAACTGCGCGACGCGCTCCTCTCCTACGCGAGCGCGGAGACGGGCTTCGGCAGCACCTTCGAGAACCGCCGGGCCATCGGTGCGCTGGCGCTGTACCTGGAGAAGGCGAAGCCCGCGGTGCCGGAGACCACGGTGACCCTCTCCTCGGGTGCCACGCTCAAGGTGGACAAGAACACGAAGACGGCCCGCGCCGAGGTGGCCAATGACGCGCAGCTCTCCGCCACCGTGAAGGGTGGGCCCGTGGGCATGCGCGTAGAGACCCAGTACGTGCCGGCCACGCCGGGAGACAAGGTGACGCCGCTCAAGCAGGGCTTCATCGTCTCGCGCAGCGCCACCTGGCTGCACGCGGACGGCTCCGAGGAGACGCGCTTCGACGACGCCTCGGGCGAGGTGAAGGAGCTGAAGGTGGGCGACATCCTGGAGCTGCACACGCGCATCGTCACCGAGGAGGAGCGCATCCACGTGGCGCTGGTGGTGCCCTTCGCGGCGGGACTCGAGCCCCTCAACCCGGAGCTGGCGAATGCCTCCTCGGACGCGAAGCCGTCGCAGTCGGACTCGCTCCGCCCGGCCTACGTGCAGCGGCTGGACAACGAGGTGCGCTACTACTTCCTGCAGATGCCGCGTGGCACGCACACCTTCCACTTCCGGGTGCGCGCCGCCACCGAGGGCTCCTTCGTGCACCCCGCGCCCTGGGCCGAGCTGATGTACCGCGAGTCGGTGCGGGGCCGCGGCGAGGGCCTGCGCGTCGTGGTGAAGGGAGAGCATGAGAAGTAGGTGGACACGCCGGGCGGCGGTGCTCGCCCTGGTGCTGCTGGTGGCGGGGGTGTGGTTCGCCTCCAGCCTCCAGGACGGGCTGCTCGGCTACGAGCCCTCGCGCCTCGTGCTGGACCGGCGGGGCGCGTACCTGGGCGAGGTGCCCGGCTCGGGCGGGGAGCTTGGCTACTGGCCGGTGCCCTACGTGCTGCCCGAGCGCATCGTCCAGGCCACGCTCGTCACCGAGGACCGGCACTTCTACGAACACCCGGGCGTGTACCTGCCGGCAGTGGGACGAGCCCTGATGCAGAACGTGCGAAATCTGCGCGTCATCTCGGGGGCGTCCACCCTGGCCATGCAGGTGGCGCGGATGCAGACGCCCGGAGAACGCACCGCCTGGCGCAAGGTGCGCGAGGCGGTAGAGGCGTTGCTGCTCGTGCACGGGCACGGCCACGAGAAGGTGCTCCGCCAGTACCTGGCCATCGCGCCCTACGGCAACCGGGTGCACGGAGTGGCGCGAGCCTCGCGCCTCTACTTCGACAAGCCCGTGGAGGACCTGTCCTGGGCGCAGGCAGCCTTCCTCTCGGGCCTGCCGCAGCTCCCCGGGCGAATGAACCCGTACAGCGAGGATGGCCTGCGGCGGGCTCGCAAGCGAAGCCACCGCATCCTCCGCGCGCTGCACGCGCAGGGCGCCCTGTCCCGCGAGGAGTTGGAGCAGTCACTCCAGGCGGACCTGGGGCTCGTCCCTCGGCCCCAGCGCATGCCCGAGGCGCTGCACGCCGTGCTGGAGTGGAGTGAGCTGGCCCGCGCGAGACAGCTGCCCATCTCCACGGCCACGTTGGATCTGGAGGTGCAGTCGAAGGTGGCGGACATCCTCCAGCGAAACCTGAATCGGCTCGACGGCGCGGGGGCGGGCAACACCGCCGCGCTGGTGGTGGACACGGAGACAGGCGACATCCTCGCGTACGTGGGCTCGCGCGACTTCTTCAACCAGGAGCACCGGGGGGCCATCGACTTCGTGAAGCAGCGGCGCTCACCGGGCTCCACGCTCAAGCCCTTCATCTACGGGCTGGCGCTGGAGAAGGGCATCGCCACCGCCGCCACCGAGCTGGCGGATACGCCCATGGACGCGCGCGTGGAGAACGGCCGCGCCTACCTGCCGGAGAACATCAACCACTCCTTCCTGGGGCCCATGCTGCTGCGCGAGGCGCTGGGCAACTCGCGCAACATCCCTGCCCTCCGAGTGCTGGAGCAGGTGGGAGTGGAGCCCGCCCTGCGCTTCTTCGAGAAGGCGGGCGTGGGCGCCATCTCGTACGAGCCGGACCGCTACGGCCTGGGCCTGGCGGTGGGCAACCTTCATGTCACGCTGGAGGAGTTGGCGGAGCTGTATCTGGTGCTCGCCCATGAGGGAGAGACACGCTCGCTGCGACGCTTCACCGACGAGCCCTTGGCTCCCTCGCGCCGGCTGATGACGCGCGAGTCGGCCCAACTGGTGCGTCACATGCTCGCGGATCCGCTGGCCCGGAGGCCGTCGTTCCCCGTCGGCAGCGCCCTGGACTACCCGTACGCCGTGGCGGTGAAGACAGGCACCAGCCAGGGTTACCGCGATGCCTGGGCCATGGCCTTCAGTGACCGGCTGCTCGTGGCCGTCTGGGTGGGCAATCACGACTGGCGCCGGATGAATGGAGTGGGAGGACTGCACGGCGCGGCCAACGCGGTGCATGAGATTTTCGACGCGGTGATGCCGGAATGGCGCCCGTACCGGCCGGTGCTCGATTTCTTCCCGCCGCCCACTGGGGCGTTGGCCGTGGACGTATGCCCACTATCGGGGCGGCTTGCGGGGCCGGAGTGCCCCCACCGAAAGAGCGAGTGGTTCGTCTCCGGCACGGCCCCAGCGGAGAGCTGTCCCTTTCACGCGAAGATTCGGCTGGACCGTCGCAACAGCCTGAGGGCAGGCCCCACATGCCCGGAGCGTGAGGTGGTGACGCGGGTGATGTTGTCGCTGCCCGAAGAGTACGAGCAGTGGGCGCGGAAGCAGCACCTGGACATCGCACCGCTGAGGGAGAGCCCGCTCTGCCCGAGTCGGCCCGAGGAGCTGGAGCCGAAGGTGGCCATCCGCGAGCCGAAGGGCACTGTGCGACTGCTGTACGATCCGGACACGCCGGCCTCGGCCTCGACGCTGCGGCTGGCGGCGGACGTGACGCCGAGCACGGAGCCCATTGTCTGGATGGTGGACGGGGTGCCAGTGGCCGAGGTGGGCTACCCGCACGAGTTCCGCTGGAGCCTGCGGCCCGGACAGCACGTCATCACCGCAGCCATGGTGCACCGCTCCCAGGTCAGTCAGCCGGTGACGGTGGTAGTGGAAGACTGACGCGTGTCACTTCCAGCTATGACCGCCAGTGCGAGCGCGTGACGGAGGTGGATGTGCCCCGTCACGAGGCGGATGCTCCCCCGCCCTGAGTCCGGGCGCGCCTGTTGGTAGCCAAAGGGGTGGTGCTGCTATACGCCACATCCGTGACTACCAACGCACTGACCTGGTCCTCCTGCCCCGTGTGCGAGGTGCGAGAAGCCACCTCCTATGTCTCCTTCCCGGAGCTGGAGTTCGGCCGCTGCACCGCGTGTGGCGTCGTCTACAAGCGCTCGGAGCAGCCCGACCTCCGGCCCGCCGAGTTCTACGAGAAGAGCTACTTCCACGGCCGCAAGTCGGGCCGGGACAAGCGCTTCGAGCACCGCGTGCACAAGGCCATGCGGCACCTCCAGGGCCCCCTGCAGTTCGTCCAGGCCCGCAGCCTGCTCGATATCGGCTGCTCCTTCGGGTACGTCATCGAGGCCGGCCGCCGGCTGGGTCTCGACAGCGCTGGGTGCGACATCTCCGAGTACGCCGTCGGTGTGTGCAACGAGCGCGGCTACCGGGCCAAGGTGGCCAACCTGGAGCAGCTGCCCTTCGAGGACGGTGAGTTCGACATCGTGGTGATGAAGCACGTGCTCGAGCACACGCCCCAGCCCAAGCAGGCGCTCCAGGAGGTGACGCGCGTGCTCCGGCCCGGGGGCGTGGTGATGGTGGCCGTGCCGGACCTCGACTACTGGAAGGGCGACTACCAGCGGAAGAGCTACCGCTACTTCCGCCCGGATGACCTCGGGCAGCAGCACTACGTCTACTACACGGACGACAGCCTGCGGCAGTTGCTGGGGAACTGCGGCTTCGAGGTGCTGGCACAGTCCAAGGCCGTCTTCCACGAGACGCGCGCGAAGAAGAATCCCCTCCTGCGCGTGGGTGAGGCCCTGCGCTTCGGCGGGGTGTGGGCCTGGGCCAGGAGCGCCAAGCTGCTGCGGATGCGGCGCGAGCTCTTCTTCATCGCCAGGAAGAAGCAGGGATGACAAACATCCTCGTGGAGCACGTCTCGCCAGATGAGCTGCTGGTTGCCAGTGCCGAGGACGACGGCCGGAGCATCTACTTCTACATCTCCGGCGCGAAGAACCGGGACTTCGGCATGCGCTCCTGCTGGGTGCGGAACCTGGAGCCAGCACCGGCGACCCTGGACATGGAGGGCATGAAGCGGGGCGTGGCTCCCATGCTCCCTGCGCGATACTGCAAACATTCCCAGGCAGCACCCCGCCCTGTCACATCGCAGCTCCGCGTGGTGTGGTTCGAGGACTGTGTCAGCGCGGCCCTGCTCGAAGGGGATGAGGTGCTGGCCATCATCCCTACATGGTCGGGCGAGCGTGGCTTCTCCGGCTATGCACGCGACTGCGCGGAGGAGAATCCCCTGTGCTGGCCGCTCCTGCCCTCCAACCGCCTCCTGGAGCGGGTGCGCGCAGCGGAGGCCTATTGGCGCTCCTGGGAGAACGATCCCTGGTCCGGTTTTCGGGACGCGGGAGTCACCCTCGTGGAGCGGCAGCTCGGGCGCGTGTCCAACTACTACGCCATCGATGGAGGGGCCTGGCCACCGCGTGCGCTGTTGAAGGTGCCTACCGGAAAGGCCACGGCGCTGTTGACGCTGGGCATGGGCCTTCGTTGCCAACCGCGGGTGGACGGAGAGTCCGAGGATGCGTCACAGCCGCGGCGCATCGAGTTTGGGCTAGCGGTGGACGAGGCCACCTTCGCCTCGGCGGGTGAGCGCCTCATGCGCTACCTCTCCGGCCAGTCCACCTATCCCTGGTACTTCGGTACGTACCTGGGAGAGGGACATACGCTGCCCTGTGACGCACTGCCGGGCTTCGAGGCCATGCTCCTCTGTGGAGCCCCCGCTGGAGCGCCACGCATGGAGGTGTTGCATGCGTGGGGAGAGCCCGTGCGGCGGCTCTGGATGATGCCCATCACTGAGGCCGAGAGGGAGCTCGCCATGGCCCAGGGTTCCCAGGTTCTGATCGAGCGGCTCACCGCGGCGGGAGCTGGCTGGTGCCACCAGCAACGTCGCCCGGTGGATTGATAGGCTTCCACCCCATTCTGGAGGCGACAGCGTCGGCGGGCAGCTCCGGCACGAGGTGAGCAACCGGGTGACAGCGGACGCGGCCAACGGCTTCGCGCCCGTGGCGCACCTGCACAACCACCCTTTCATGTTCGATCGGAAGCCGGGCGACCGCATGTACACCACCGAGGACTCGGTGAATGAGATCGGCGGGGCGCTCGCCCCCAGCCTCACGGACGTGCATGCCTACCGCAACATGCGTGAGGGCTTCGGCTTGAAGGGCGCCTGGCTGACCAACGGGCTGGACAGCATCCGCTATACGTCCGAGGACTTCGACCGGCTCTCCGCCTGGGATTGAGCGCCGGACTCAGCCGCGAGTGGAATGACTTTGCACTCTGGGTCCTTTCTCACTTTCTTAAAGATCTATCTCATGACGTTGCCAGGGGGTTGACGCGGCCCGCCCGCCCTTCGCAGCATGGACATCCCTGCATGCACGTCCCCCCCGTCTACCGCCGATGGGTTACCTGTCCCGAGCCGCGCCCCCAGGCGAGCCTGCGCCTGTTCTGCTTTCACTTCGCGGGGGGTGACGCGTCGGCATTCCGGCTGTGGACCACCCAGTTGCCCGCCTCCATCGAGGTGTGCCCCATCGAGCTGCCCGGCCGCGCCACCCGCCGCTCCGAGGCCCCCATCACCCGCTTCCCCGAGCTGCTCGACAAGCTGGCGAACATGATGCTGCCCTTCATCAAGCAGCGTCCCTTCGCCTTCTTTGGACACAGCTTCGGCGGCATCACCGCCTTCGAGCTGACGCGCTGGATGCGTCGCAACAAGGCCCCCCTGCCCGTCCACCTCTTCCTCTCGGCCTGCCCGGCGCTGCACCTCCGGCAGCAGCCAGCGCCTCGCATCAGCCACCTGTCGGACACGGCCTTCCTGGACGAGATCGCCGCCCGGTTCGGCACGCCCCGCGAGGTGCTCGCCAGTGAAGATGTCCGCGCCGAGGTGCTGCCCGCGCTGCGCTCGGATGCGCTCGTCGCCGAGAGCTACCACTACGCGCCCGAGCCGCCGCTGGAGGTGCCCATCTCCTCCTTCGGCGCATTGCAGGACCCCGAGGTCAGCCGGGAGGAGGCGGAAGCGTGGCGGCATCAGACCACCGCCGGCTTCCGTCTGCGCATGTTCCCGGGCAACCACTTCTTCCTCGCGACCCAGCGACGCAAGCTCTTCCAGGCCCTGCTCGAGGATCTCGCCCCGCAATTTCCGTGACGGCGGCCGTGTTTCCCGGCATCTCCCGCTCGCGCCGGGCCTCTCCGGTCACCAGGCAGGCGGCCTCCGAGGAACTCGCACGTGCTCATCCGGTATTCCGAGTGGAAGAAGCCCACCGACGCGGATTACGCCTTCCAGCTCCGCTCCGCGGGCTCCGGGCAGGCGGGCGGCTTCTCCCCTGCAATCCCCGGTACCGGCCTCCGCAGTGACATCCGGGACATCGCCCGCGAGGTCCTCGTGGACGGTGAGGCGGAGCGCTTCGAGCGCAAGGTGCAGCGGTGGCAGGGCCCGGAGGACGTGGTCGGAGACGCGGGAGAGAAGCCCTACGAGGGCCAGCAGCTCACCTTCGAGGAGTCTCCGTGGCGCGACGCGCTCACCCTGCGCGACATCGACTCGGTGCTGCGCGGCAACGTCCTGGTCATGCGGGGCCGCACCGGACAGGCCGACTACGTGCTGCGCGATCACCACATGCTCGACGTGGCGCTGTACCACTACCGGACGACGAGCGAGTTGCCCCGCTCCCTCTTCCACGCGGACCGGCACTCCGACTGGTGCAAGGACAGCTTCCTGGAGGCGCGCGTGCCGCCGCAGGCCGCCACCTGGTGGAAGCTCTTCGAGGGGCTGAAGCGGCCGGAGGACTCGGCGCCCGTCCTCACCGAGGAGGCCATCTTCTTCACCACCGCCAAGGCCGAGCCGACGTCCACGATGACGGGCCGGGACGTGGGCTTCTCCACGCTCGTCCCCTGGTTCGTGGACACCTCGGCCCTGCACTGGCGGCAGGTGCTCGAGCGGCCCGAGGTCCTCCAGTCGGATTGGGTGTCGTTGGACCTGGACTACTTCCAGCCCGCGCCGCAGCTGCGGCTGAGCGGGGGCCTGATACGTGACGCGCGCTTCCACGGGATGATGGAGCGCGCCCGGGTGCGCGTCTTCGTGCTCTCACCCCAGTTCACCAATGGCGGAGACAAGGTGGACCCCTGGGAGGTCCAGGGCAGCGTCCACTCGTCGCTCCGGCTGTTGAACCTGCTGCGCCAGTTGCCCGGCAACGTGCGCCGCGTCCCCTGAAAAGCACGACGGGCGGCCCCCGCGTGGAGAGCCGCCCGCCGTTCAATCCCTACCGCCCGCCAGAACTACGGCCGGGTGTAGTTGATGGTCAGGGTGTAGCTGGCGTTACCCGAGCCGGCGCCACGGACCATGATGTACGCGTTGCTCTGGCCCGCCGGCACAGTCAGCGAGCACGTCTCGGAGGCGCCGGACGTGTTCGAGCGGCAGTCGTAGAGCGAGGTGGTGGGCGCCGAGCCGAAGCGCACGTACAGGTCGGGGTTGCGCGTGCCCGTCATGGTCACCGAGAAGGTGGTGCCAGCCACCACGTTGTACGGGCCGAAGTTGTCGCTCACGTTCTTGCCCACGCTGTCGGTGACCGTCGTGGTCACCGGCGTGCCCGTGCCGCCACCGCCACCGCCGCCGTACGTACCCGTGAGGGTGACGCCGGAGTAGGCCGAGTAGGCGTTGAGCATCACGTACCAGGTGCCAGCCTGCGGGCTGGTGAAGGGGCAGTTCTCCGAGTTGCCGCTCGCGTACGGACGGCAGTCGTAGGTGCTGGAGCTGGGGACGGCGCCGTAGCGAACGTACAGGTCCGCGTCACCCGTGCCGCCGCTGATGTTGAAGGCCAGGCTCGTCTGGCCCGCGGGCACCTCGAGCGCGTAGTACTTCTTGTTGCCGGAGCTGCCGGAGAGGCCGGAGATCGGCACGCCGTTGGACAGCGGGTTGACCACCGGCGGCGGAGGCGGCACACCCACGGCCTTCCAGGCCTCGTTCACGGCCAGGGACTCGGCCGAGCCCGCGCCGTAGAGCGCATCGGCGGCCTGGATGGTGTACGTCTTGGCCTGCTCGAAGGTGGTGCTGGCGGTGAAGAGGTCCGTGTTGGCCTTGTAGAAGATGCGGCCGGCCTTCTCCGGGCCGATGGCCGGAACCACGTTGGCCGACTTGCCGCGCGGGTGCGTACCGCCCTTGCTCAGCAGCGAGAACACCAGGTTGCTGATGCCCGAGCTGTAGTGCACGTCCACGCCCGAGGAGTAGTCGCCGTAGAAGTCCAGCGAGACGTCGTCCTTGGCCGGGTCATCCATGTAGCGGAGCGCGTCGTTCGCAACGCCCGGCGTCCAGATGTCCTCGCCGATCATGAACACGTCCGCGTCCACGGCCCAGCTGCGCGTCCAGCTCTCGCACACGCCGGCGAAGATGTCGGACATGGACTCGTTGAGGCCGCCAGACTCACCCGAGTAGATGAGGTCCGACTCGGTGTCCGTCACGGCGTGGGTCAGCTCGTGGACGGTGACGTCCAGGTCCTTGCCCAGCTCGATGGAGTCCACACCGTTGCCATCGCCATACACCATCTGGGTGCCGTCCCAGTAGGCGTTGACGTAGTTGGAGCCGTAGTGGACGGTGCTGATGAGCGTGGCGCCCGCGTTGTCGTACGAGTCGCGGCCGAAGAGCGTCTGGTAGCAGTTATAGGTGGCGCCCAGCATGTCGTAGTTGATGTCGACATGGGCGTCGCCGATGGCCGCCTGGCCCTCGCTGCGCTTGAGCGTACCCGGCGTGCTCGAGCCGTTGTTGGCCGAGTACACCTTGCGGTTGATGGCCGAGTGGATCTGCGGGTTGACCAGCAGCAGGCCACCGCGCTGCGCGTCCACGTAGACGAGGTCATCGGCGGGGATGCCGTCACGCTCGCCCTTCACGCGCACCTCGTAGGCCAGCCGCGGCTCGTTGCTGCCCTCGGAGCGCAGGTAGACCAGCTTCGCCTCGCCCTGGGAGGCGGCACCGCGCGCGCTGGAGCCCTCCACGGCGGCCTTGAGCGCGGCCTCGGGGGCCACCTTCGCGTTGGCGGACACGCTCGAGCCATCCCGGGCCGAGCCGTTGGCCGCGTAGACATTGCCCGACTCGTCCACGTGCACGACGAGCTCGCCGCCCACCACCTTCAGCCCGTTCTTCGTCTGCTGGAAGCGCAGGTGCTGGTGGCCCTTCGCGTCCACGGTGCCGCGCCGGAACACCAGGTCCTTCTCGTCGAGCCGGAACACCGGGGCCATGAGGCTCAGCGCCTCACGCACGTCCGGCTGTGCCGAGCGCAGTACGCCCTGCGACTGGGACGCACGGCCAAACTGGCCGCGCACCGAGTAGGGCACGCCGTCGTCGCTGCCCAGCACCTGGGCGCCCTTGATGCGGGCCAGTGCGGTCTGGATGTCGGCGTCATCACCCGCCTGCACGGGCGCCTCACCCTCCTGCATCGAACCGCACGCGGCCAGGCTCGCGCCCAGCCACACCGCACAGACTGTCCTCAAGTACCGTTTGCTCACGAAGCACTCCTCTGAAGAAGAGGGAGCTTTCTTGACATACCTGTTGCTTGCACTTCAAGGCTTTATGATGATTTTCAGGAATTTTTCTGATTGCGGTGTGTAAACCCGGACGAGTTGCCTCTTGGTTGTTCATCTCTGAAATGGCACGGTGCGCGGTTTTTCTGAGAAAAGAGAGGCCTCTGGCACCGCCATGAAGCTCACGAAGCTCCACATCCATGGGTACCGGGACCTCGCGCCCGGCACCGAGCTCGTGTTCAGTCCTGCGCTCAACCTGGTGCTCGGAGAGAACGGCACCGGCAGGACAACGCTGCTGGAGCTGCTCTCCCGCGTGCTCGCCGCGGACTTCTCCGGGCTCATCCGCGAGGAGTTCTCGCTGGAGTACTCCCTCGCCTTCCCCGGAATGGACCTCCATATCTCCGTACGGAACGCGAGGCCCTCAGGCACCTCCCGGCCGGTGGACAGCTCGCGCGAGGTCTCGGCGCTCCTGCCGCCGCGTCCCCCGGAAGCCGCCGCGGAGCTCGAGCCCTTCATGGAGCTGGTGCTCGAGCTGGATGCATCCGCCCCCCGGCTGGTGATGCGCGCCGATGCCACCGGCGTGTCCTGGGAAGTGGACGGGCAACCCGCCTACTCACAGAACATGTATTGGTCGCTGTTGGACCGGACCGTCTGGGTGGTGCTCTTCATGACGGCCCAGCGCCTGGAGCCCGAGGTCCGCGAGCCGCTCAAGGAGCTGTTGCGCCGCACCTTCCTGCTCGCCCCCGCGCGGTTCGACGAGGCGCTCGGGACGTTCCAGCAGATTGGCAACACCCAGTACGGAATGGAGATGCGGGGCGAGGAGGTCTTCCCCCTCGGGCTGATGTGGCTGCCCACGTGGATGCCCGGGCTGTTGCGCGAGCGGGTGGAGCGCGAGATGCCCAGGCCGGGCGGCTTCCTCGACATCCGCCACGACGAGGTGGAGCGGAGCTTCCTGGCGAAGTTCGTCACCCTGGCCGGGTTCACCTCGGGACTCTTCCGGGCGGAGCTGCTGGACAAGCGTAGCTACGAGGGCGGCGGGCGCCTGGAGTTCGGCCGCTTCGGCTTCCACTTCACCCGGCGCGATGGCTCGGTGCTGACGCAGGCGCACCTGGGCCATGGGCAGAAGCGGCTGCTGTCCTTCCTGTACTACCTGGACGTCAACGAGGACTTCGTCATCGCCGACGAGCTGGCCAACAGCCTGCACCCCCGCCACGTCGAAGCCTGCATGAGGGAACTGGGCCGCCGGCAGTCCTTCCTCACCAGCCAGAACCCGCTCCTCTTCGAGCACGTTCCGCTCGGCTCCGCCGACGAGGTCCGCGCCTCACTCATCCACTGTGGGACGGAGCTCCGCGACGGCCGGGAGTGGAAGGTCTGCGCCAACCCGACGCCGGAGACGGCCGAGAAGCTCTTCAGCGTGTACCAGCGAGGAGACACCCCGCTCGCGACACTGCTGCGGACTCACGGGTTGTGGTGAGGCTCGCGCGTCTTCTGCTCCCGCGCGAGCTCCGCCCGGAAGAAGGCGCTGTGCTCGGCGAGCGTCTCCATGTAGGGCCGCACGTCCTCACGGGCCTCGGGTGACAGCAGCGCGTAGGGCGTCACGTGCGCGTCCGGCACGTAGCGGAAGGTGAGGTTGATGCGCCGGGTCTTGAAGTCCGGCATCTCGGGCGCGAGCAGGTGGCCGGCGCGCGTGTCCACCCGCTGCACCCGGTGGAAGGTCTGGTCCTTCCAGCGTGCCCCTCCGAAGAGCTGGAGCGCGCCATCGTCGAGCCACTGCTCGAGCACCACCTCGTCGCGCTCACCCGGGCGGGTGGAGGTGACGAACTGGATGAGCGCGCGCTCGCCAAAGGACAGCGAGGCCACGGGCCCTGGCTCGAAGTCCTTGTGCTCGCCCACCCGCGCGGTGTCCACCCAACGCCCGTCCTCGAGGCGGCTGCCGTAGAAGTTCACCAGGCACGTGTTGAGGTGCCAGCCGGTAGGCATGTCCGGGCCCCGGAACATCCGGCGCGCCAGCGCCTCCACCTTGTCCACCTGGCGCTGGAGCACCGCCGGAAAGGGCTCGGCCTTCACGCAGCGGTCCTTCACGCCCTTGGGCGGCCGGTAGTAGTCGAGACATGCGAACTGCCAGTTGCCCAGCCAGTACACCGGCCGCAGCAGTCTGCGCTGCTCCTGCCCCGGCGGAGGCGGGAAGTGCTTGGAGTAACGCTCCTCCCACAGGGGGTGGAGAGCGCCGAGCCAGGAGAGGATCTCCGCGCGATCCGCCGCCGACAGAAAACTCGCGTTGTAGTGATGGCCCGGGGTGCGCTGGCGGGCCTTGTGAGCCAACGAACGACCGTAACGGGGAGGAGGCGCCATGGGAGTTCCCCACTACCACACCGTCATGTCCGTGAAGCGATACATGCCGCATGGAGAACACTGGGAGTGAAGGGAAGGATCCAGTGCATGCGCGCCTCCGCAATACTCCATGACATGGGAGACAGCTCGAACCTTGCCTTGGAGTTCCGCGACATCGACCGGAACGTGGCCTCCGGCAGCGCGGTGCGATTCCTGGACGCCCTGAACACCACTCAGCAGGTCCAGGAGATGCAGAGCCTCACCCACCGCTTGTTGGGGGCGACGGAGGGGGCTCGCATCCTGGACGCCGGCTGCGGAGTGGGCGAGGTGACCCGGGAGCTGGGCGCCCTGGTGGGCAGGACGGGCCGGGTGATGGGCATCGACCTGAGCGCGAACATGGTGGCCGAGGCCCGCCTGAGGACGGAGGGGACGGGACTGCCCGTGGAATACCGGCAGGGGGACATCCACCGGCTGGACCTGCCCTCGGGGAGCTTCGACGGTTGCCGCGCCTCTCGCGTCTTCATCTACCTGGACGAGCCCCGCGAGGCGCTCGCCGAGCTGTTGCGGCTCACTCGGCCGGGCGGAGCGGTGGTGCTCTTCGAGCCGGAGCTGGATAGCTGGGTGCTGGACGGGCCGGAGCCGGCCGTGGTCCGCAAGCTGGTGCACTTCTGGGCCGATCAGCTCCGCAATCCGTGGATCGGCCGGCGGATTCCGGCCCTGTTCCGCTCACTGGGGGTGAGCGAACTGGCGGTCGTCCCGGTCGTCGGCACCTGGAACCTGGGCATGCTGGAGACCTTCGGCATCTACCCGGTGCTGGAGAAGGCCATCCGCCAGGGCGTGGCGACCCAGGCCGAGGTGGACACGTGGGTCGAGTTCATGAAGCAGGGAGACCAGAACGGCAGCTTCTACGGCGCCATGGCGGGACTGGTGATTCGCGGCATCAAACCCGCGGTCTGAGCGCATACGGCCGGCTGCTGCTACCCCACCCATCGCATTCGCCTAGGATTGCCACCCATGGTGATGCAGCACGTGGAAGAGACCGTCGAGAGCGCGGGGGGACTGAGGCTCTACTACCAGGCGTGGCGGCCCCCACAGGAGCCACGCGCGGTGGTGGCCATCATCCATGGCATTGGCGAGCACAGTGGCCGGTTCAGGAACCTGGTCAACTACCTCACCGCCCGAGGCCATGCAGTCTATGCGCTCGACCTGAGGGGGCATGGGCGCTCCCCGGGCCAGCGAGGGCACCTGCTGTCGTGGTCGGAGTACCGGGAGGACGTGAGGGCATTCCTGGCGAAGGTCTCTGCGCGGGAGCCCGGCCGTCCCCTCTTCGCCTACGGCCACAGCATGGGCGGACTCATCACCCTGGACTACGTGCTGCGCCACCCGGAGGGCCTGAGCGGGACGATCATCAGCGGCCCCCCCTTCGAGTCCGTGGGCGTGGCGACCCCGCTGCTGGTGCTGTCCGCGCGCGTCCTCTCGCTCATCTGGCCGGTCTTCGCGCTGGAAGTGCCGCTGGAGCCCGAGGCGCTGTGCAGGGACCCGGCGGTGGTCTCCCACTACCTGAAGGATCCGCTCGTCCACCGCAAGGCCTCGGCACGCTGGGCCGTGGAGGCCATCGAGGCCAACGTGTGGGTCAAGGACCATGCCGCGGAGCTGCGCCTCCCGCTGCTGCTGCTCCATGGCGAGGAGGATCGCATCAACACCGCCGCGGGGAGCCGCCAGTTCTTCGAGTCGGTGAGCTTCCCCGACAAGAAGCTGCACCTGGTCCCCGGGGGCTACCACGAGCCCCACAACGACCCGGGCTACGAGCAGGTGCTCCAGCAGGTGGAGGAGTTCCTGCTCTCGCATGTGCCAGTGAGAGCCCCGTCATGGGACACCCGGAGCACCGCCTGACCCGGAGGCTCAGAACGTGGCGAGCACGCCGGCACTGAAGCGGGTCGACATGACATCTTTCGCCGCAAAGTACACGGAGGCGTCACCCGTGAGCGACCAGACATCGTTGAGGTGGACGGACAGGAGCGGGAACAAGGAGCCATAGCCACCTCCGATGCTCAGCCCCACGTTGGCGCCGATCCTCGACCCGTAGTAGGTGCCATCCGCGCCGAGCTCGGCGTAATTATCGATCTTGACCGTGGCCATAAGGCCGAGGGACAGGGTCACCACCTCGCCCAGCGTCACGGAGTACGCGGCTCCCGCCGAAGGCGACGGGTAGAACCAGAGGTCCACCAGGGTCCCATCGGGCGCGAGGACCTTGGAGGTCAAGAAGGTCTGGGCGACCGATACCACCCCATGCACGCTGCTGGAGTCCGACAACCACCACCGCGTCCGCAGGCCCGCATTCAACGAGAAGGCGCCGATCTCGGGGGAGAGCGACCCCCTCAGGTAGGGCACCCACTCGGACCGGCCGGCCTCCCCGAGGCGGTAGGAGAGCGTCGGCGTGGGAATACCCACGGACACACGCTGCAGGCTGTTGAGCTTCACCGAGGGCAAGCCCCCCACGGTCAGCTCCAGCCGATCCGTCAAACCCACGCGATAGCCGAGCGTCAGGTGCGGTGGACTGGAAGTCACACCCGGCTCCGGGCCCACCTGCTGCTCGTTGTAGCCCACCGCCGCCGTCAGGCTCACCGCGTGGGTGCCCGCCGGGAGGGTGGTGAGGGTGGCGGCCAGCGGCCGGGAGTAGCGCTTGGCGGCGAGCCCCGGGGCTCCCACCAACTCCAGGTTCTCCTCGTGCACCGTCACCGTCTTGCCGGCTTCCACCTGGAGCTCCCGGGCGAACGTCCCCTCCGGCGTCCTGCGGCGCACCAGGTAGGGCCCCACGGGCAGGGCCATGCGCAGTGCACGCCGCCCTTCGGGCACCTCCAACACCACCAGTCCCGAGTGGAGCTGGATGACCTGCAGCGGACCCAACTCCTGCCGCACCTCGAGCGTACTGCTGGCGCTGGCCAGCCGGGTGAGGGGCAGGTCCTGCCGCCCGCGCAGGCGCAGGTCGAAGCTGGGGTGCTGCACCGCCTCGCCGTGCAGCGAGGTGTCGCGGATGGTGAGGCGCTGGGCATAGGCGAAGGCCTCGCCCACCGTCACCTGTCCGTCGTCTCCCTCATCCGCCGCGCCGCGCAGGCCCGCCACCAGGTGGTGGGTGAAGAAGGAGCCCTGGAGCGCATCCGTCTCGTGCGAGGCCTCCTGTCCCGTGCTGGAGGCGAGCAGCACCGAGCCCTCACTGGACAGGCCCAGGGGCACCTCCACCGAGAAGGGGGCCGCCGCGGAGAGCCCCTTGGCCCGCGTCCAGCTCCCTCCCTGGCAGGCATCGAGGATGCCCACGCGCACCGCGGCCCGCCCATCCTCCAGCCGAGTCCGGAGCGCCTTCAGCTCCAGCGGCTGGCCGTTGGGATAGAGCGCCTGCTCGTCCGAGTGGCCCGAGTAGTAGAAGAGCAGCAGACCCTCACGGCCCTCCTTCCCGAGCCGCTCCAGCCGGGAGTCCAGCGCGGCGAGGACACGCGAGGGCTCAGGGTCCTCCAGCACGACGACGTCCTCACGGGAGAACTGACCGGCCTCGACGAGGACGGAGGCGAGGTTGTGCGCATCCCGATGCGCGTACCGCAGAGGCACGCGTCCCGGGGCGGCACGGTTGGCACCCACCACCACCGCCAGGCGCTGCACGTGCGGGGAGCCAGTGTCGAGCGGGGCGGCGCTGAGGGCAACGAGTGTCAGGGCAAGAAGTGCGTTCATGGCGAAATGGGCTTCGAAGAGGGCTTGGAAAGGGTGAGCGGGAGAACCCACAGCGACTCGGTGCGCGCGGGCTCCTCGTGGAGTGAGGCCAGGGACTCGGTGGGGACGGGCGCGTGGCTGAGTACGATGAGGAGTCGCTCGGATTGCTCACCGGGCTCCACCCGCCAGCTCATGGGCAGGAGCGTCTCACCCCGCTCGGGCACCGGGCCCTCGTGGAGCACCTGCCAGGAGTCCCCCTCGGCCGCGGCCACGGTGAGCCGGGTGAAGCCCTCGGGCATGACCTTGAGACGCAGCAGGTCCCCCTCGGCCACCGGAGACTCGCCGTCCCACAGGCGCACCGTGTCCCCGGTCTTCACGTAGAGGGCCACCGCCGGGTTGCCCTTGCTGCGCAGGCCCACCATGGGAGCCCGGGGCGTCTCCGCTTCACGAGGCACCCAGAGCACCAACGCGAGACTCGCGGCGAGCGCCGCCACGCCCCAGGGAGCCAGGCGAGCCAGGAACGAGGTTGGGCGGGGCGTCTCGTTGGCGAGCGCCACGGCCCAGGAGGGAACCGGCGGAGGCCGTCCCACGGCGTCGACATGCCCGGCACAGCGAGGACAGGAGGCCAGGTGGGCCTTCACCTCCTCCGTCATGTCCCCGAGGGCGGCGCGATCCAGCGCCAGGAAGGAAGGGTGCGAGGTGCTCATCGTTCCTCCTCACGCCAGGGCCCCAGCCGCTCCTCGAGGCGGGTGAGGATGCGGCGCACGGTGCGATCCGACAGGCTGGTGACTTCGCCGATCTCCGACTGGGTGAGGCCGTCCAGCCGGTGCAGCAGCGCCACCTCGAGCTCCTCTGCGGGCAGGCTGGAGGCCAGCGACTGGAGGTGCTGGCGCACCTGGAGCACGGACTCGATGCTGGGCGAGGGGTGGGCGGTGGTGTCCTGGAGCGCGGCGGACATCTCCACCGGCTGGCGGCGCTGGCGGACCCGCAGCCTGTCGATCAGCAGCCGCGTGCTCACCCGGTACAGCCAGGCCACCACTTCGCGCGAGGGCTTCCCGGCCATGCCGGAGCGCCACAAGCGGATGAAGGTCTCCTGGGCCACCTCCTCCGCCTCCGCCGCGTCACCGAGGGCCCGGGCGCACTTGGACTGGACCAGGGGGAAGTACTGGCGATAGGCGGCCGTGACCGTGGCCGACGCGCCTTCACGAGGTGGCGCGCTCATGGTGGGAGAAAGGAGGCATGAGGTTTCCTGGAGCATTCACCCGTACAACGAAATGCCCCGAAAAAAGCGGACACGGTCTCACGGACCGGGGGGCCGGCTCGGGCGGCTGAGCACGTAGGTGGCGCCAACGAGCATGAGCGCCCCGGCCGCCGCGAGCACGGGCCACCGCACCCGCGCGACGAAGGCCAGGAAGCTGAAGCTGACGACCATCGCGGAGATGGCGCTCACCTTCACCTTCACCGGCACGGCGCCGTGCTCATGCCATTCCTGGAGCCGAGGCCCGAAGCGCGGGTGCGTATACAGCCAGTGGTGGAAGCGGCGGGAGCTGCGCGAGAATGCCCACAACGCGACGAGCAAGAAGGGAGTCGTCGGCAGCAGCGGCAGGAACGCGCCGAGCACCCCGAGGCCGACACAAACGAACCCGAGTGCCATGAAGGCATACCGGAAACGGGAACTCTCCGCCTCGCTGGTACTCGGCTGCCTCTGCTCCATAGACGGTTCGCCCGGCATCGCCGCGCTTTATAGCACTCTGGGGTACTGTTCGGCCGGCTCGAAGAGCCGCCCGAGGTGACGATGAAGCGCGTGTTGAAGATTGCCGGTCTGCTCCTGCTGATTCCCGTGCTGGGAGTGGTGGCGCTGGCCGTGATGATGTTCGCCGGCAACTCCGAGATTCCCGACGGGCGTGAGTTGGAGGGCTTCGCCCGGGTGGTGAAGGACGGCTACGTCAGCGTCAACGTGCTCGACGCTGGGAATGGCGCGGTGGTGCTCATCGACTCGGGCACGGACCCCAAGGGGAAGGCCATCCTGGCGGAGCTGAAGAGGCGCGGCCTCGGACCCGACGCGGTGAAGGCCATTCTGCTCACCCACGGGCACGCGGACCACATCTCTGGCTGTCACCTGTTCCCGAAGGCCGAGGTGATGGTGCTCGAGGCGGACGTGCCCATCGCCGAGGGAAAGGAGCGCAGCGACGCCCCCGTCCTCCGGTTCCTGGCGCCCACCGACCGGCAGGTGCGTGTCACCCGGGCACTGAAGGACGGAGAGACGCTCCAGTTGGGGGACCTGTCCGTCCGAGTCTTCTCCATCCCGGGCCACACCCAGGGCAGCGCCGCCTATCTGGTCAACGGCGTTCTCTTTCTGGGAGACAGCGCGGACGCAACGAAGGACGGCAAGCTCGTCACCGCCAAGTGGCCCGTCTCCGAGAACCTGGACCAGAACCGCGCATCTCTGAAGGCGCTGGCGGCACGGTTGAAGCCCGAGGAAGTGAAGCAGCTCGTCTTCTCGCATACCGGAGTGCTCTCCGGGTACGCGCCGCTCCGCGACTTCGCGGCCAACTGAGGGACCACGTGAAGACACTCCAGCACCTCGTGATGGCCTCGCTCCTGCTCGTGCCCGTGGCACACGCACAGGAGGAACGCCCTACTCCAACGAACAAGGCGGCACCCGCGCCCAAAGTGACCGATGCCACCCTCTCGCTGCTCGAACCCGCCGGTGACGGCTGCGAGTGGGCTCAGGTTGACGCCCTCACCTCGGCGCGCCGGGTCATCGCGAAACTCGCGGTGGACTGCCAGGGGGCGAGCACCGCACTGAGCCGCGATGGCAAGCACGGCGCGGCGCGATTCTGGCGTGGCGGTGTCAGCCAACCCGTGGTGGGCAAGCCCACGTTCCCAGAGAAGTTCCCCTCCCCCGCGTTCCGCGACCGCCTGTTCCTCGTGGACCTGGCAACGGGCGGTGCCGAGGAGCTTCCGCTGCCCGGCTCAGGCGAGCTCATCGAGTTCGGCTTCGATGCCAAGGGCCGGCTGCTCGGGCTCACCGTTCAAAAGCCCACCCCGGAGCAGGAGCGGGCGGGCGCGGCGGAAGTGGATGGGAACAAGATCCGATTCGGCCTCGATGGAACCACGAGGCGCCCGTTGCTGGCCCACGCCTTCGTCTGGCGGGAAGGAGCGTGGACGCGACTGGAGGTGAAGGCGAGCGACGAGTCCTCCGGTACGGGCGTCCTGCCAATCCGCAAGGAGCTCGGCGAACGGTCGAGCCGTGTGTTGGATCCACGCTTCACGCCCAAGGAAATCGAAGACGACGTGCTGCTGGACCAACTGTATGCGCTCACCCCCGAGCAGCCGGACGGCGAGTGGGCCGCGCTGGAGCGAGGCGGTTACACGTTGGCGGTCTGGGGAACACCTTTTGGCGAGGAGTTGCTGGCGACCGGCCTGCTCCGGAGGGTGGACAAGGGGAAGGCCGTGGCGCTCCCCGGTCACACCTACCGAGAGAATGATCTGGTCAGCATCCAGGCCCGAGGGCAATTCCTGCTCATCTCGCTCGCGGACTCTGGTGGGCACCCGCGCATGTACCGGGGGAAGAAGCTCCTCTGGAGTTCCGAGAGCGCACGAGCGGTGACGTTCTGGCCGAAGTAACCGGGTTACGCATGCTCCCTCTCCCTCTGGGAGAGGGCGGGGGGTGAGGGTAGTCCCCTGCGTGTCTCCGCTCGGTGAGGCTCGCATCACAGCGGGCAAGAACCCTCACCCTAACCCTCTCCCGGAGGGAGAGGGGACATGCACGGGTCCTCCGAGGGAAGAGGCCGGGCGTGATGAACGCGCGACTGTTCACTCGGCACGAGGATGTCAGTAGCCAGCCCCAGCGCGCGCAACAGCGCGAGGAACCCCCACCCCAGGTCCAGCTCCCACCAGCGGATTCCCAGCCGGGCCGAGCGCGGGAAAGTGTGGTGGTTGTTGTGCCAGCCCTCGCCCATGCTCAGCGCGCCAAGGAGCAGACTGTTGAAGCCCTGCACCGCCGCGCCCTCGTTGTGCCAGCCCCGGTAGCCCTGCCGGTGCGCCACCCAACCCACGAACCAGTGGCCCGTGGTGCTGACCGCCACGCGCACGAAGATGCCCCACACCAACCAGGGCAGCCCACCCAGGGCCAGGAACAGCACCGCCCAGGGAAGCTGCTGCAGCATCCAGGTGCGCTGGAGGAAGCCGTAGAAGGCATCCGCCTCCACGCGCGCATCCAGCCGAGGCTCGAAGGGCTGGGCGAACTCGAAGGAACAGTGCAGGTTCCAGAAGAAATCGCGCCAGGCGGGCTGCCGGTGCGCGAAGTAGTCGTGGCACCAGGGCTCGTTCTGCTGGAAGTCGCGCGTGTTGTGCATGCGGACCAGGGCGCGCGGCCCATCCAGGCCCACCAGCACTCCCAGGTAGGTGAGCACGTACTCCAGCCACACCGGCACCCGGTAGGAGCGGTGGATGAGGCCCCGGTGGATGCCCACCGAGTGCCCCGCGCACAGCGTCAGCGCCGTGCTCACCGCGAAGAGTGCGAAGGCCGACAGGGTGAAGGTAGGCACCGCCCCCACCACCGCCACCAACGACACGAGCCCGAACCAGAGCGACTTGCCCGCGTTCCACCGCACCCGCCCGTCGCCCGGGCGCACTGTGTTTCCACCAGACATAGCCACCTCCACCCGGGAGTACCGGAAGAGGTGGCGGCGGTTGCGGGCACCTCCCGAACTACCGCAGCCAGACGCGCTTCACGGTGAAGGGCACATCCGGCGGGGTCTGGTCGATACCGAAGAAGTGGTCGAACTGGGACTCGACGATGAAGGCATCCCCATCATGCAGGGCGACGGTGGTGGGATTGTCGAACCCGGTGGCCAGAACGCTGACGTGGCCCGAGTCGCCGGACAGGTCCACGCGCTTGAACTGGCCATTGTCGTTGTCCACCACCAGGAGCACGCCCGGAGAGAGCATCAGGATTCCATCCGGGAAGCCCAGGGGCGAATCGGTGGTGATGCGGGTAATCGTGCCCGCCGAGCCGTTCGGGTTGATTCCAATGCGGAACAGGTCTCCGCTGTCGTACTTCACGACGTAGACGGAGCCGTTGTCCCAGGCGATGCCGTTGAGGCCGGGATAGCCCGGGGGCGCCATGAAGCGCTCCGGATCCGAGGCCCACGTCTCCAACTGCGAGGCGCCCTTCTTCAGCCGGCGCACGACGCCCAGGAACGTGTCGGTGGCGTAGACGTTCCCCTGGGAGTCCAGCGTGAGATCGTTGCATCCACCTTCAACGGGGAAGGGCCAGAAGCCGCGGAGCCTGCCGGTGTGCAGATCATAGGCCTTGAGACCACCGGGCGTGGCCTGGGTCAGGTCCAGCTCGCACAGCCACAGGGTCCGGGTGGAGTCCTCGACCTTCATGCCGGCGATGGCTCGCCCATTGGCAGGCAGGAAGGGCTCGAAGTGAAAGTTGCCGGGCCGCTGACGCAGCACCGTGCCCGTGCTGTAACTGCCCACGTAGAAGGTGCCGTCGGCCGAGTGGGCGATTCCCTCCGGGAAGAAGTCCTGGATGGGAATGCGCAGCTTCAGCGGGAATCGGGAGGCCTCGGCCTTCTGCGGGGACTTCTTCGCCCCGAGCGAGCCCGCCAACCGTGGACCCTCCAAGCCTCCGCTCTGAGGCAACTCCCCCGGATTGCAGCCCATGAGCAGACACACCGAGACCATGGCGGCCTTGCGCCAGAAGCTTCCATTCATGTCCCAGCCCCTCCTCGACAGCGCGTGGATGCGTTTCGTGCACGGGAAACGCAGGAGGAAAAGGGACATATCGGTGCCCTTCACACCCAGGAGGAGGCGGGCACACCCGGAGGCTCCCTTCGGGGAGGCCTCGTGGCTACATCAACACAGAGGAAGGTGCGGACATGCGCGAGAGCATCCTGGCAGCCGTGTTGGCGGCGATGACCTGGGGCGTGGCGGGGACAGCCAGCGCCCAGCAACCGATGGCCGGCAGTTACCAACTCCAGCAGCCGATGGCAGGGAGCTATTACCTCCAGCAGCCGATGGCCGGCAGTTACCAACTCCAGCAGCCGATGGCAGGGAGCTATTACCTCCAGCAGCCGATGGCCGGCAGCTACCAACTCCAGCAGCCACTCGCGGACAGCTACGGCCTCCAGGAGGTGCCCCCCAGCGGCTACTACTACCTCCAGCAGCCGCCTCCGGGCAGTTACTACCTCCTGCCAGAGGACCCCAACCTGGCACCAGAAGACCCCGGAATGGAGCCCTGAACCTGGCCTCAGGAGCTCTGACAGGAGGAGGCTCCATAGCCGAGCGGCGGAGCCTCTCCACTGCGAGCGTATTCCTCTGAGAGGCGAGGCGCGATACACCTGGGGTCGCTATGGCAGAGACCCCGATGAACATCCCCACCGTCGACCTCAGCGACCTCTCGTCGAAGGACCCGGCCCGCGTCGAGCGCGGCGCGGCGGCCATCCGAGAGGCCTTTGGCGTCTTCGGCCTCGTGTACGTGAAGAACCACGGTGTCGACGCCCAGGCGCTCGAGCGGTTCTACGACGCGTTCCGCACATTCGTTTCCTGGCCGACGGAGGCCAAGCGTCCCTACGGCCGCGCGGACATCTGGTACCAGCGCGGCTGGACGCCTCCGAACACCGAAGTGGCCGTCGCGAGCAATGGCCAGCCGGACTTCAAGGAGTGCTACTTCGCGGCGCCCTACCCCTCTGACGAGAGCTCGGCGCTCGAGTTCCCGCAGATCTACCCCGAGAACGTGTGGCCCTCCGATGCGCCGCCGTTCTTCCAGGAAGGGCTGCTCACGCTCGGCCGGTCGCTCCACGAGGCGGGGCTCGGGCTCCTGCGCGGCGCGGCGGTGGCGCTCGGGCTTCCGGAGACAGCCTTCGCGGATTTCTGCCAGCGAGCCCCTCACGTCACGCGCGCGCTGCAGTACCTGCCGCTCACCGCCTCCCAGGTGAACACCGGCATCGTCTGGGGCGAGGAGCACACGGACTTCAACCTGCTCACGCTGCTGCCCGGTGGCCGATTCCTCGACCCCCAGGGACAGCCGGCGAAGAGCCCGGATGACAAGAGCGGGCTCTACCTCCGCACGCGCCCGACGCCCGAGGAGCCCAAGGGGCGAATGGTGCGTGGGACGGCGCCCGCGGGGTGCATCGTCGCGCAGGTGGGCCAGCAGCTGGAGATCCTCACGGGAGGCACGTTCCTGGCCACGCCGCACGTCATCACCGCGCCGGGCGTGCCGGGCTGGCAGCGTCAGTCGGCCGCCCACTTCATGCACGTGCACACCAACACGGTGCTCTTCCCGCTGTCGAAGTTCCGCACCCCCGACGCCGTGCGGAACTACGCGCCCCCGGTGCTCGCGGGCACGTACGACATCAAGACCCTGGTGGACATCGGCCTGGCGCCTCCGAGCGCGCTCGACCAGCTCGGCTACCGCCACTACGACCGGCTCAACCAGATGCGCGCGGGGGACGCGAAGTCCTAGTGCCCCTCATCACCGAGCCCTATACCGCCCAACGCGAGCGCTGGCCTGGCTCGGGCCGGCACATCCTGGCCCAGCACGACGAGCGCACCGTCGTGGTCTACCAGGCCTACAATCCGAGCATCGGCCGCTTCGCGGCGGAGCAGCGCTTCTTCGGAGGTGAGTTCCGCCTCGGCCGCATGAGTTGGATCAAAACCAACTTCCTCTGGATGATGTACCGCTGCGGCTGGGCATCGAAGCCGGACCAGGAGACGGTGCTCGCGGTGTGGCTCCGCCGCGAGGCGTTCGAGTCGCTGCTGCCCCAGGCGGTGCACTCCAAGCACGTGCCGGAGGTCTACGGTTCCCAGAAGCAGTGGCAGGAGCAGCTCGCCCGCTCCGACGTGCGGCTGCAGTGGGACCCGGACCACAGCCCCAGCGGCGGTCCCCTGGAGCGGCGTGCCATCCAGCTCGGCCTGCAGGGGGAGACGCTTCGGCTCTACTCGCGCGAGTGGCTCGTGGACATCGAGGACATCACGCCCTTCGTCCGGGAGCAGCGCGAGCACGTCCGGGAGGATCGGCTGGACCTGCTGTACACGCCACGCGAGACGGTGCTGTGGCCCGCGGAGGAGGCCACGGCCCAGCGGCTGGGGCTCACCCGGCCACCGTGCTAGGACAAGGCCATGCGCCTGCGTCACCTCGCCCTGCTCCTCGCCCTGCCTCTCCTGCCGGCCTGCAAGAGCCAGAAGGAGGCGCCGCCTGCCGCTCCCGCGAAGCCCGCTGCCCCGGAGGCCGCGGCCACGCCCCCCGCTACCCAGAAGAACAAGATTGGACTCGTCCTGGGGCTCGGAGGACGTGGGGACCAGTCCTTCAATGACTCGGCCCTGCGCGGCCTGGAGATGTGGGCCTCGGGCGTGAAGTACGAGGGGGGTGGCTACAAGGACGTCTCCCCTGAGGAGCTCGAGTCCACGATCCAGCAGTCCCTTGGACAGGACAGGGCCCGGCGCAACCTGCAGGTGACGCCGCTCGGCATCACCCCGGTGGTCATCCAGAGCCGGGTGGCCGAGGACTACGAGCCCAACCTCCAGTTGCTGGTGGACCAGGGCGTGTCGCTGTCGCTCGCGGTGGGCTTCATGCTGGAGAACGCGGTGGAGGCAGCGGCGAAGCGCAACCCGGACATGCGCTTCCTCCTGGTGGACAGCCCGCTGCTGTCCGCCCAGGGCGAGCCGTACTCCTTGCCCAACGTGCGCACCGTCGTCTTCCGCGAGGAAGAGGGCTGCTTCCTGGTAGGCGCGCTGGCCGGGCTCACGACGAAGACGGGCAAGGTGGGCTTCGTGGGAGGCATGGAGATTCCGCTGGTGAAGCGCTACGAGGCCGGCTTCCGCGCAGGCGTGGCCGCCACCAACCCCAAGGCCACCGTGGTGATCAACTACACCGGCAGCTTCACCAACTTCGCCCTCGGCAAGCAGGTGGGGCAGGACTTGCTGACCAAGAACACGGACGTCGTCTTCGCAGCCGCGGGTGTGGACGGACTGGGCGCCATCCAGGCGGTGAAGGAGGCTCGCGACGAGGGCAAGCCCGTCTACGTCATCGGCGTGGACTCGGACCCGTCGCACCTGGCGCCCAAGGCCGTGCTGTCCGCGGTGGTGAAGCGCGTGGACCTGGTGGTGTACGAGGCCGTGAAGGAGCAGGTGCAGGGCCGCTTCCAGGGAGGCAACCAGTCCTTGGGCCTTCAGGAGGGCGGCATCACCTACGCCCCGGTGCGGCTGGACTTCCCCGGTAAGACCGAGGCCCTGGCCCGGCTGGAGGAGCTGAAGGCGAAGATCATCTCCGGGGAGATCAAGGTGCCCACCCACCCGGCTCAGCTCCAGCCCGCCAACGCGGCCAACAGCAAGCCCTGACGGTGCATAGGCATGAGCATCTGGTCGGCGCTGGGTGAACTCCTCGGCATCTCCTACATCTACTACGCGCTCGGCCTCTGGGCCGGGTGCCTCGGGCCGCACGTGTTGCTGCTCGCGGGCTACTGCTGGGCCGCCCGACGTAGGCCGGGCGCATGGCCCCTGGTCGCCCTGGAGCTGGTGTACGGACTGCTCAACCCAGTGCTGTACCTGCTCATCCTCCAGCCGGTGCTCTTCCGCTCCGTCGCCTCCCCCTGGCTGACGGCCCTCTGCTGGAGCCTCCTCCTCGGGTACTGGGGTCTGCGGCTCATCGGCCCCTTGCGCCCCGTATGGCATGAGGCGCTGAGAGCTCCCGTGCGGCTCCTGCTCCCGGCCTGCATCGGGCTCGTGCTCGTCCTGGGTCTCCGGGACTTCGGCGCGCACTCGATCGCCCCCGTCCTGTTCGAGAAAGAGGTGCTCGCCTCGCTGCTGGTGAGCCCGCTCTACCTCTTCCCCGTCGCCATCGCCGCGTGGCAGCTGTGGTGGACGCGCGGGCAAGAAACCTGGGCCGAACCCGGGACGTTCTTCCTTCCCTCACCCGTGAGCCGGGGGGTCACGGCCGTCAGCGCACTGGCGGTGGCCCTGATGTGCCTGGCCGCGCTCTGGCGTCCCTCCGAGCGCGGGACGCGCGAGCTGCTCCTGGCGCATCGTGATGACATCCTCTCGGCCTCGGCCCGGGCCCACGTGGACCCGCGCCTCGTCGCCTCGATTCTCTTCGTCACCCACCGGGAGCACACCACCCCCTTCCAGTCCGCGCTGGAGGAAATGGCGGCCCACGTCTGGCTGGCGGACCCCAAGAGCCATGCGCTCATCTCCAAGGTGCTCGATCCGTCCCTGGGGCTGGCACAGATCAAACCCAAGACGATGCTCACCGCCCTGTGGATCCTCCGCGCGAGCAGTGGACATCCGTCGATGCCCAACAAGCACTACCGGGACGTGCCGGACCTGGGGGATGCCTTCAAGCGCATCCCCTCACCGCAGCTGAGTCAGGTCCCGCGCCCCGAGCTCCCGGCTGAAGCACGCAAGCCCGAGGTGGTCGAGGCGCTGCTCGACGCGAGACAGAACATTGCCCTCTGCGCCTTCCTGCTCGACCTGTACGCGGCACAGTGGGAGACGGCGAACGTAGGCTGGAGCATCCGACACCGGCCGGAGATCCTCGCCACGCTCTATCAAATCGGCTTCGAGCGCTCCCACCCCAAGCCGGACCCGCGGCCGAACGAGTTCGGCCAGCGCGTCCTCGAAGTCTTCGGGGAGCAGTGGATGCAGGAGCACTTCGGTCCGGCCTCCCAGCTCGGAACCGGGACACCTCCGTAAGCGCCCCCCACCCGCCTCAGGGGGCCTTCGAAGCGGTCTCGAGCGCCTTGCACGCGGGGGCGAGCCCGAGGCCGCACGCCTTCTGGATGAACTCCTTGGCGCGCTCCGGATTCTTCGCCACGCCGTTGCCATTCTTGTGAGCGATGCCGACGTTGAGACAGCCGCCCGGCAGCTCCGCGGCACAGGCCTTCTCGAAGAGGGTGACGGCCCGCTTCATGTCCCGCGCCACGCCGCTGCCCGCCATATAGGACACGCCGAGGCTGTTGCAGGCCGTCATGTGCCCCGCGTCGCAGGCCTTCGATAAGAGGCTCGCGGAGCGCGCCAGGTCCTTCTCCACGCCCTTGCCGCTCGCAGAGGCAACAGCGAGGCTGAAGCACCCATCCGCATGGCCCTTGCCACAAGCCTTGTCGAAGGAGGCGGCAGCGCGTACCGGATCCTTCTCCACTCCCAGGCCCGCGTTGTAGGCGAGGCCGACGTTGAAGCAGCCCTTTGCATCCTCCGCCTTGCAGCTCTTCTCGAAGAACGCGAAGGCCTGCTTCGAATCCTGCTTCACCCCCAAGCCCTCCGCGTGGGCGATGCCGAGGTTGTTGCAGGAGTCCAGATGGCCCTTGTCGCAGGCCTTCTTGTAGAAGGTGGCCGCACGGGCCTCGTCCTTGGCCACGCCCACGCCCTGCGCGTAGGCCAGGGCCAGGTTGAAGCACGAGCCCTTGTCGCCCTTCTTGCAGCCCGCCTCGTGGACCTTGAACTGGCGGACCAGCTCCTCTTGGCCAAAGAACGCTTCCATCTTCTGCGCCGTCTCCGACGCCGCCTTGGGCGCTCCCTTGCCTGGCGCCTCATGCGCGTGCCCGTCATGCGCGTCGTGCGCCGCTGGTGCCACCTGCGCAATGGCAGGCGCCCCCAGCAGGGTGATGGTCAGGCCGAGGCCAAACACCCACCGACGTCGGCCTCCCTCGGTTCCAGAGCGAAGCATGTGGAAATCCTCCTGGGCACGACGGCCCATGCTGTCAGCCGGTATACCCAGGATCTCCATCCACGCGAAGAGGGCGGGCCACGAGCCCGCGACCTTCGACTCAACGCGGCAAGCGGATCCTCCGGGACCTCACCGCCTCCGAGCCGCCCAGGGACTCGAGCACGTCCGCCAGGAGCTTGCGCGCATCCTCTACGGCGCGGCTGCCGTGGCCGCGCTTGAAGCGCTCCTCGAGCCCAGCCCGCACCGCGCGGCCCTTGTCGACGGCGGCCTGCCCTCTCTCCGAGAGCCGCACCCGCCGGACACGCGCGTCCTCGGACCCGGCCTCCTCGACGTAACCCAGCTTCTCCAGCTCGGCGACCGTCTTTGACGCGGCCTGCTGCGTCACCTCGAGCAGCCCGGCGAGCTCGCCAATGGAGCGCGGGCCTCCGAGCAGGTGCTGGAAGACGAACCCATGTGCGTAGCGCAGGCCTGTGAAGCCCGCCGCATGAATCTCCTCGAGCACGACGTCATTCACCCGCATCCCCACGAAGAGGGCCAGGTGCCCCAGGTCCAGGGACTCCGGCGCTACGGCCGCGGCTTGTTTCCGACGAGACATACGGAAAGCTTGCATCCACAACCCAGGTTGTGCAAATCAAGTTGTGCAACCATGGTTGTGAACCCAAGGGGAGGATCCATGTCCACGACGAATCTCGACACCGCGCGCCGCTACCTCCGGGCCATCGAGCAGGGGGCAACGGGAGAGGCGCTGGCCGCCTTCTTCCACCCCGAGGTGACGCAACAGGAGTATCCCAACCGGCTCGTTCCCACCGGAGCGACGAGGGACCTGCGGGCGCTGCTCGAAGGCGCGGAGCGAGGCCAGAAGGCGGTGGGCTCGCAACGCTACGAGGTGCGGCACACCGTGGCAGAGGGAGACCACGTGGCCCTCGAGGTGGACTGGAGCGCGACGCTCAAGGTCCCGGTAGGAAAGCTGCCCGCGGGAGGAACGATGCGCGCCACGCTCGCGATGTTCATCACCTTCCGCGATGGCCTCATCGTCTCGCAGCACAACTACGACTGCTTCGAACCTTTCTAGCGAGGGCCTTCCACTCCCGGTGTTGGAATGCCGCCGCGCAAGGGCTGTTAAGCTGGCCGCCCGCCAGGAAGCCAGCCCACCATGTCCACCGCAAGACCGCAGCAGCCCGACACGCCCGCGGCCGCCTCGGAGCAGCCCTCTTCCGCCCCAGCCGCGCTCGGCATCCAGGTGGAGGGCGTCAGCAAGTCCTACCGCCGGGGCCAGCGCGTGCTGTCGGATGTGAATCTCCACATCCGCGCCGGAGAGACCTTCGGCATCATCGGCCCCAACGGCGCCGGGAAGACGACCCTGTTCGGGTGCATGCTCGGCCTGCTGTGGCCGGATTCAGGCACCGTGCGCATCGCGGGCCTGCCACCAGACCACCTCGAGGTGCGCCGCCTCACCGGCTACCTCCCCGAGCGCCTCACCTTCGATCAGGGGCTCACCGCGCGGCAGTTCCTTGCCTTCCACCACTCCTTGGCCGAGCGGCCCGCCCACGAGCGCCACCAGGAGGTCGAGACGCACCTCACCCTGGTGGGGTTGGACAAGGCGATGTGGGACCGCGATACGCGCAAGTTCTCCCGCGGCATGCTCCAGCGGCTCGGCCTGGCCCAGGCGCTCGTGGGCCAGCCCCGCTTCCTCTTCCTCGACGAGCCCACGCTGGGCATTGACCCCGAGGGGGTGCTGCACCTGCGCACCCTGCTGCGCGACATCAAGTCCCGCGGCGTCACCGTCATCATCAACTCCCACGACCTGGCCCAGCTTGAGAAGGTGTGCGACCGGGTGGCGTTCTTCCGCGCTGGCCGCGTGGAAGCCCTCGAAGACCTCGGCTCGCCCTCCTCCTCCATCACCCGCCATGTCCTGCAGGTGCGCTGGGCCGGCACCCAGACCCTCGCGCCCGAGCAGCTCGCCACCGTGGCCAAGGAGGTGGACGCCACGCTGCTGGACACCACGGAGGACTCGCTGCGCTTCTCCGTGGAGGATGACTGGGGCGCCTCGCGCCTGCTGAGGGCCCTGTTGCAAGCGGGCCTCCCCGTGGCCAGCGCCTCCCGCGAGGAGGGACGGCTGGAGCGCTTCTTCCAACCGAACGGAGGCCGCAACCCATGATGAGCCTGCCCCTCTACCGGTCCCGCGTCACCCAGAGCTTCCACCGGCTGTCCACGCTCGGCCCGCCGCTCGCCTTCGTCATGGTGTCGCTGTCCTGGAGCATCGCGATGCTCCTGTACACGAACTTCATCCTCACCCCCGAGTTGGACCTCCCGGAGGAGACCTTCCTCCTTCCCCTGGCGCTGGGGCTGGCCGCCATCGGCCGAGACGCCTCGGAGGGACTGCTGCCGGTGCTGCTCACCCGCCCCCTGCGGCGCTCCACCTATGTGCTCAGCCACTGGGCGGCCCTGGGCACCGTGGGCTCCGTCTGGGCCCTGCTCCACCTGCTGCTGCAGTGGGGCCTCATCTCCGCCTCCACGCCCCACCCGCCCCTCACGCTGGAGGTGCTGTACAACGCCCTCAGCCGGGTCTCGCTGTGCTTCGGCATGGCCGCCACCCTGGTGTGCTTCTCCACGCGGCTGCCCGCCTGGGGCAACGTCCTGCTCTGGGGCGTGCTGTACTTCATCGCGGAGCGGGTGCTGCCCGGACTGGGCAAGGACGAGTCGGCCCGGTTCGCCTTCACCGTGCGCCAGTACCTCCTGGGGCTGCTCATGCCCGAGCTGGACTTCCGCAGGACGTTCGCCGCCACGCCCATCTCCTGGCTGCGGCTCACCACGTACTTCTCCAACGTCTCGCTGCTGCTGCTGCTCGGCATCCACATCTTCAACCAGCGCGAGGTGTCCTATGCGTCCCGTTGACTCTGGCGCTACCCGCGCGCTGCCCCGCGGCCTGCTGGTGGCCGCCGTGCTGCTGCTCGGAGCCCGCGTGGCCGCCGCCGTCTACGAGAAGTACCACCCCTCCGAGACCTGGAGCCTGGTGGCCTGGGTTCCCATGGAGCAGGCCCAGGCCCTCTCCCGCGAGCGGCACCTGCCCATCCTCTATTACTTCTCCGCGGACTGGTGCTCTCCGTGCCTGGTGATGGAGCGGGACGTCTTCAACAATGACTACGCGGCCCGGGGCATCAACCAGCGCTACATCCCCGTGAGGCTGAAGGACCGTCGGCAGGAGGAGGGCGAGAACCCTCCCGCCGTCCAGTCCCTCATCAACGAGCACGACGTCTACGCCTTCCCCTTCTTCTCCATCGTGGGGCCAGACGGAAAGGTCCAACGCCAGACACGCGGCTACAACGGCTACACCGGGACGCTGCAATTCCTTCGCATCCCCACGCCTTCCGGCAGGCGCCCCGCTCCCGTTCGCTGAAGCACAACGTCTCCACTGGAGCTGCTCTCAGAAGCGCTCCAGGCTCACGGTCGGGCGCGGCGGGTGGGTACGCGGACGTTCGTGCTCAGCAGCAGCGCCCGCCGCCCCCGCGGTAGCGCGCCCGCATGCGCTCGTCGAAGAACTCCGCGTAGCTCATCACGGGCCGCTCCGGGTGACGCAGGCGCATGTGCTCGACATAGGTGTCGTAGTCGGGCACGCCGATGATCAACCGGGCGGTCCGCACCGCCTGGAGCCAGCACCGCGTCAGCGCCTCCTTCGCGGCGCCCATGTCAGCGGCCCACCGTGGCCAGGGGAACAGGGGGCGTCTCCTGGGCGGTGGGCGCGGCCGAGCGTCGGGCCGCCAGCGCCGCGCGGACGCCAAAAGCGACGGTCGCCACGACCAGCAGCATGAAGAGGACGGTGAGGGTGGCGTCCACGTAGTCGTTGGTGATGACCCGCTCCATGTCCTCCAGGGACTTCGCGGGTGCCAGCACCCTGCCCTCGGCGGCGGCGGCCGAGAAGGCGCGCGCATGGGCAAGGAAGCTGACGCGGACCTCACTGCCGAACACCTTCTGCCAGCCCGCGGTCAGCGTGCAGCACACCAGCCAGACGGTGGGGAGCGCGGGAATCCACAGGTAGCGCTCGCGCTTCATCTTCACAAGCACCACGCAGGCCAGGGTGAGCGCGATGGCGGCCAGCATCTGGTTGGCGATGCCGAACAGCGGCCACAGCGTGTTGATGCCGCCGAGCGGATCCACCACGCCCTGGTAGAGGAAGTAGCCCCAGCCTCCCACGCAGATGGCGGTGGCGAGCAGGTTGGCGGACCAGGACTCGGTCTTGCGCAGCGGCGCGTACACCAGGCCGGCCAGCTCCTGAATCATGAAGCGACCCACGCGCGTGCCCGCGTCCACGGTGGTGAGGATGAACAGCGCCTCGAACAGGATGGCGTAGTGGTACCAGAAGGCCATCATGCCCGTGCCACCCACGAGCCCGTGGAGGATCTGCGCCATGCCTACCGCCAGGGTCGGCGCGCCGCCCGCGCGTGACAGGATGGAGGACTCGCCAATCTCCTTGGCGGTCATGCGGAGCACGTCGGGGGTGATGACGAAGCCCCAGTCGCTGATGGTCCGCGCCGCCTGCTCCACCGTGGTGCCAATCAGGCCGGGGGGCGAGTTCATGGAGAAGTACACGCCCGGGTCCAGCACCGAGGCGGCGATCAGCGCCATCATCGCGACGAAGGACTCCATCAGCATCGCGCCGTAGCCCACCATGAGCGACTCGCGCTCGTTGGCCAGCATCTTCGGTGTAGTGCCGGAGGAGATGAGCGAGTGCCAGCCGGACACCGCGCCACAGGCGATGGTGATGAAGAGGAATGGGAACACGTTGCCGGAGAACACCGGACCGGTGCCGTCGATGAACCGGGTCACCGCCGGCATCCTCAGTTCCGGAGCGGCCAGGACGATGCCCACCGCCAGCAGCAGGATGGTGCCGATCTTCAGGAACGTGGACAGGTAGTCGCGCGGTGCCAGCAGCAGCCACACCGGCAGCACCGAGGCACAGAAGCCATAGGCGATCAGCATCCAGGCCAGCGCCTTGCTGTCATAGGTGAACAGCGGAGCCAGCGAGGGGGCCTCGGCGACGCGGCCTCCGAGCCAGATGGAGAGCATCAGCAACACGAAGCCGAGGACCGACACCTCGAGCACGCGGCCCGGGCGCAGGTAGCGCAGGTAAACGCCCATCAGCAGGGCGATGGGGATGGTCATGGCGACGGTGAAGGTGCCCCAGGGGCTGTCGGTCAGCGCCTTGACCACCACCAGGGCCAGCACCGCGAGGATGATCATCATGATCATCAGCACGCCGATCATCGCCACCACACCAGCGGCGGGCCCCAGCTCCATGCGCACCATGTCGCCCAGGGACTTGCCGTCGCGGCGGATGGAGAGGAACAGGATCATGAAGTCCTGCACCGCGCCGGCCAGCACCACGCCGAAGAGGATCCACATGGTGCCCGGCAGGTATCCCATCTGCGCGGCGAGCACCGGCCCCACCAGCGGACCGGCGCCCGCGATGGCGGCGAAGTGGTGGCCGAACAGCACCCACTTGTCGGTGGGCACATAGTCCAGGCCGTCATTGCGCAGCAGCGCCGGCGTGGCCCGCGTCGCGTCCAACTTCAAGGCCTTGTCGGCGATGAACCGGCCGTAGAAGCGGTAGCCGAGCATGTAGACGCAGACGGACGCCACCACCAGCCAGGTGGCGTTGATCGTCTCGCCCCGGTGCAGCGCCACCGTCCCTAGACAGAACGCGCCGAGAACGGCAACCAATGCCCATCCCACTCTGCTCGCGACACGACCCATGACCCCTCCGCTCCTGCTGATCGCGGCAACGTTCCCGCCGGGGGAGGACGGGGTCAATGATCAAGTTTCCCCGCATGCACCAGTCATCAACACATGGAGGTACGTGGCTCGCCCGCGGGTGACAACCCAACTACTGGGTGGACGTGCGGTTCTCCCCTGCCCCCTGAGCGGAAGCATTGGCGGGTGCCGCCATTGGCAGGCGGCGCCGTGCGGCCGCCGCCTGGAGGAACTCCACCTGTTCGGGGGTGATTGCGTCCACGGGGATATGGATGACAACTCCGTTGTAGTGCTGGAGCGTCCACGTGTCCTCGATGATCTGGCCGAAGTTGATGATTCCATCGAGGAAGATCCACCAGCGCTCGTTTCCGCGCAGGAAGCCCAGGCCCCTCTCCTGAATCACGACATCCATGTGCCGGAGCGGACGAAGGGCTACGTCAGTCAGCCCCACCATGAACCCCCGAACCAGCCATAGACACCAGAGCGAGAGCAGGGCCCACCATGGGGAGACCTGGACTGTCAGCAGGTACACCACGATGGACAGGAATCCCACGGCGGGCAGGTACGGAGCCCAGATGACGAGATGGGGAATGAGCCGCTGCCGGCGGCTCAGGCTGTACTGGAGTTGGAACGGGAGCTCCATGGCGCCTACTCCTTGGTCTCGGAACCACCGCGCTCGAGCTGGCGGATGATGTCCGAGAGCTCGTCCTGCTCTTCCTGGATGACGAAGACGCCTTCCTCGGCGGGCGTGGCGGGCGTAGGCCTGGGCGGAGCGTCGTCCTGCACGGCGCGCTTCGGCCTGGGCGCGGCTGGCCGGGGAAGCGGCTCGGGCCTCGCCACCGGATTGGCTCCGAGTAAGGGAACGGGCACGGGAGGAAGTTCGGCCGGGGCCTCCTCGGCAGGCGAAGGCTGGTGCCAGTCCGTCTTCCGGTTCAACCACTCCGCGTAGCGCGTGAAGGTCCAGGAACCATCGGCGGCACCCGTCTCGATGGCGGAAGGGAGCTTGAAGAAGAGCCCTTGGCGCACGAGGCTCTTCACGGGGGTGCTGCCCGGGAGCACCTCGCACTCGGGCACGCGGATGCCGAGCTCCGGGCGGTAGCGCAGCCGCTGGCACACCACCCCAACGAGGCAATCCGCGAGCTGAGCCCACACCGCGCCTTGTATCTCTGGAGGAAAGGCCGACACCACGCGCTGGAGCGCCTCGGCGGTGCTCGAGGAGTGCACCGTCGCGAGCACGAGGTGCCCCGTCTCCGCCGCGTTCAGCGTCAGGCGCATCACCTCCGGGTCTCTCATCTCGCCCACCATGAGGACGTCCGGATCCTCCCGGAGCGCGTCGATGAGTGCCTGCTCGAAGGAGGGCGTGTCCCTCCCCACCTCGCGCTGGCGGATGAAGGACTGGCGCGGCACCAGCGCGTACTCGATGGGGCTCTCCACGGTGATGATGTGCCGAGCCTCGCTGAGGTTGAGCTCCTGCAGCAGCGCCGCGAGCGTGGACGTCTTGCCGGAGCCGGTGGGGCCACTCACCAGGACCAGGCCGTGGGCCGGCTCGACGAGGCGGCGCAGGTCGGGATGGAGGTTGAGCTTCTTCAGCGTGGCCTGGGCGGAGGCCAGCAGGCGGATGGCGAACCCCACGCCGCGCGCGCTGCGCAGGATGTTGATGCGGCAGCGCTGGCCCTCCACGTTGCGCGACACGTCATACGAGCAACGCGCGACGAACTCGGGCCAGGCGTCGTCACCAATGATGTCACGCGCCATGGCGAGGAGTGCCGAGGCGGGCAATGCTTCACCGATGAGCCGCAGGGCCCCGCGCACCCGCAGGGCCATGGGCATCTCCCCCTCGAGATGGATGTCACTTGCGCCCTGTTCCCGGGCGAGCCGGATGAAGGCTTCGAGTCCCACGCGCTTCCCCTCCTGCCGCGAACGACTAGCAACTGGTATGCCGTGTCCACTCCAAGGAGGTGTTCATAGACAGAGCGCGCCTGGAACTGCCGGGTTGTCCAAGGCATGCGCGGACCAGGCGACACTTTGTCCGCTCGTCATCCCCGGCGGAGGTGACTCACTTCCAGTCATTCACAGGACGATCCGAGCCGGGGTGGCCGGAGGCGAGCGTCTCCTCTTCCCGCTCCTGGGTGAGCCCGGCGGCGCTGGAGAGCTTCGTGTCCCCGTGCGGGTTGTCCGCCCGTACCACGGAATGGGATTGCGCCCGCTCGGGCCGGACCTCGGACACGGGATGCTGACTGCCTGGACGGCCCTCGGCGAGCGTGTGGTGGCCCGGCTTGAGGCGGACGTACTCGAACCCCTCGACGGGCTCTCGCGGCGTGAAGAGGGCGCTCATCGGCTCGGGCAGGGCCTCGCGCACCCGGTGCAACGTCCCGGGAGACAGCGCCTCCGTGAGGAACTGGCAGACGAGGCCCGTGTGCTCCACGGCCACTCCGAGCGGCAGCCCCATCCGGTCCGCGACGCGCGCATGGAGCTCCGCGAGGTTGAAGTCCTGGTGGGGGGCCACGCCGCGCACACCCGCGGCCAGCGAGTCGGGAAGGTCCTCCGCCAGCGCCTGGACAACGGGCCAGCTCAACCGCTCCCCCAGGACCTCGAGCACCGCACGGACGGTACGCTCCGCCTCCTGCCGGCCAGGGAGCCCGGCGTGCTCGGCAACGTGGGACAAGAGTTCGTCGTGCGTCATCATCGTCCTCCTCGCGGACCTCCCCCGGCTCCAGGCCGGAGGTCTCCCCCCGAGCGCGGCCGACTCACTCCCACGAGAAGTCATATTCACTGTCGAGCGGCCCCAGCACCCCTCCCTGGACACGCACGCCGCGCGCGCCCAGTCGCTCGAGGACCTCCACCATGGCGCCCTCGTGGTACGGAATGGGCAGGAAGCTGCGCCGCATGATGAGGCGGCCATGCCTGGGGCTCAGCCACTCCATCGAGCGCTCGCCGTAATTGGAGGTCACCTTGTAGATGGCCTGGAGGCTGGAGGCGATGTGGTTGCTCCCCGTGCCAACCTGCGTGGCCATCGCGCTGCCCACCGCGGAGGACATCAGGCCCACCGCTGCCTTCTGCCCCAACATCCGCAGCACCTGCTCCGCGCCCCCATGCCGGCTCCCCAGCTCGCGCACCGCGGCCAGGGTCAAACGAATGAGCAGGGTGACGGGGTAGTTGACGAAGTCCAGCAGCCGCTGCTGGCCGAGCACGGCCTGGCACCGGGCCACGGCTGCCTCGTCCCCGAGCGAGCGGACCGCCTCCAGCGTGCGGGAGAGGAACAACCCGCGCGCGGTGTCCAGGGAGGTCGCCAGCTCCATCATCTGCTCCAGCGACCGCTCCCAATCCGATTGCATCCACGTCCCATGGCTCGTGCGCATGTCCACCCGGCTCACCTGTCCCGGCTTCCTCGGCGCGGGCACCACCAGCATAGAGCAGGGCCGGGCAAAATTCTCACTTCGCGGGAAATCCCTGACCCTGGCGCCGGGAGACGTACATGCCCGGCCCTACGGGCCTGGAGGCTCAGGACCAGCTCTTGCGGCGGGCCGACAGGAACCCGAACGCCGCGACCACCAGCAGCACGAAGCCCGTGGGCCCGCCCGGAGTGCCGCAGGACCAACCCAGGGGAGACTCATGGCCCGGACCTCCGCCCCCACCTCCACCGTCCGGGCCGGTGCCGGGATCTCCCCCATCCGTCGTGCCACCATCGGATGTGCCACCGTCGGTCACGCCACCATCGGCCGTGCCCCCATCGGTACCGGGCTCTTCCGGGCAGGGGGTTCCAGGCAGGGGCGCGGGCGGAATATCAATGGGGCCTCCATCCGACTGCCGCACGAAGATGCCATCCGAGAATCTCGTGGTGATGACGCCCCTGCCATTCTTCGCGCTCACGGTGACGAAGTACCACTGACCACCGGTGAGGGGACGGATGTCCCCGTTCGCCGAAGACATCGTGATGGACTTGAACTGCCCAACGGATTTGAAGGGCCTGATGTCGGTGCATCCCGGAGCAGTGCCGACGGCGACGAGGTAGTCGGAGATGGCGGACTCGGGGTCATCGAGGGTCCAGCTCGCGGACAGCATGTCCGTGAAAGCAGTTTCATCCAAATCCTGGCCGATGCCGTCCAGGACCTCTCCCTCCGGAGGAGTGAAGTCTTTTGCATCGATCGTGATGAGGAACATGTCCTGGGCGCCCGAATGACTGGTTTTTCCGCCCAGGCCTGGCACCATCGGAAACCTCAGCAATTGATCCGAGTGCGTCGACCCTCCAATGAAGAGCTCATAGTCACCATTGCTGTACCGCCTGGAGGCCAGCCCTCCCACCTCATCGTCCAGGGCGCCTCCGACGAACGAGCCCCATTCCGGAGAAAACTCATCCCCATTGCGGCGCATCCGGATGACGAACCCCTCGGTGACGTCCGGGGTTGATTCAAAGGCCTCCGTCGAGGGCAGGAGACCCGATTTGCTCTTCCCGCCGACATACACAGACCCTGCCGAGCCAGTTGCGATGGCGAGCCCCTCATCGTCCTTGGAGCCACCCACGACGGTGGAGAACACCCTCACTCCCGTGTCGGGGTTGAAAGTGGCCAGGAACGCATCCTTCCCCGACGCCCCTTCGCCGGTCGAAGAAGGGAAGTTGATGGAATTGGTGGTTCCCACGACCATGACCCGGGAGGTGTATGGGGAAATCACCGTCAACGGGGCGTGCACCAGCCCGTTACCTTTGTCCTCCCCCAGGCCGCCAATGAAGTTTCCCCAGACGAGCGTGAGATCCTGGTCCAGCTTGAACACCACGGTGTCTGGATTATTGCCCAAGCCAGGAAGCATGGCGGGCTGCCCGGTCGCGGTGGGGAAATCGGTCGAGGTGGTATAGCCGGTGACGTACAGCATGGCGGTGCTCGAGGGAGCCTGTTCCTCGGCCACGATGCCGAGGGCATCCTCATCACCCGTGCCGCTGCGAATCAACGTCTTCTCCACTGTTCCCGAAGTCGCCGTCACAGCAAGCCTGCTGACGAAGAGTTCCTTGTTGCCCTTGAAGGTGGTGCCCGCGGGCGTGCCGGTCATTTGAGTCGACAAGGTCCAGCCCGCCACGTACAGCTTTCCATCGTTCGCGAAGGCCAGGGAGTGGATCTCTTCCGCTCCGGTGTCCCCCACGTGCTGGAACCAATTGAGCTCTCCCGTGTTGGAGACGAGGGCCGCGACGAACCCGTCCTTGGCCGTGCCGTTGAGCCTTGAGCCCGTCGTCCCCACCTGGAAGTCGGTGGAGGCTGTGTGGCCCGCGACGTAGATGAGCCCATCCGCGCCGACGGCGACGGCGTTGCCAATGTCATCCCCGTTGCCGCCGAAGACTGTCGTCCACAACAGGGTTCCATCGTTGTTGAACTTGGAGACGATCACATTGGACATGCCCAGGGAGCCCGAGGCGCGGTCCGCCGGGCTTTTCGGCGCCAGGGCCGGGCTGTTGGTCGAGCCGACAATGAAGCCAAGTCCGCTATCATTATTGATGACCGTGAGGCCGCGGAGCGTGTCGTCGTTGCTCCCGCCCACGTAGGTGTTCCATTTGATGGTTGGATCCACCCAGGCAGGGCGTCCCGGCTCCTTCACCTCCACTTCGATGACGTACTCCCATCGCTCCGCGCCCAGGGGACGAACCTCTCTGTAGCGGCAAGGCACCTCGAGTGAGGTCCCATCCGCGGCCTCCTGTCCGCACAGCAAGCCCTCCTCGCGCAGCACCCCCTCTGCCAGCACCACCTCCAGCGCGCGCCCGCCGTCGGCCAGCCGCAGCGCCTGGGCTCCCCGCCACTCGAGCCGCACCTGGCGTAAATCCGCGCCACGCTCGGAGCGCAGGCTGTACGCGATACCGCCCTCCCGTGCCTCGAACCAGAGGTCCACTCCCGGCGCCACTCCCGGGTAGTACAGCGCTCCCCAGGTGGGCAGGTGCTGCTTCCAGTTCTCTCGAGACCCCACGAACTGGCTGAGGCGGGCCTCTCGCGGCTGGAGCGGCTGGGGCGTCACGCTCCGGGCTCCCGCCAGTCCCCAGTGGAGCTCGCGGACGGGGCGCTCGGGAGGAGCCAGTCGCAGCGCGAGACCCGTGCCAGTAAAGAGCGTGTCCGCCCGGTTCTGCTGCAGCAGGTATTGGCCTGGAGCTTCCGGCATGGGCCGGATGACAACCTTCTGGCTCGCGGGACGCGGAGGACCCGGAGGGGATGGCGGAGCCTTGGCCATCGACGGCGTCGAGGCGGCAAGCGACAAGAAGACGAGACCCGCGGTCAGACCGCGGAGTGCGCCAGGGGACACGAAAACCTCCATCCAGGCCGAACAAATTCGAGAGTACGGTCCATGATCCCCCGACAGGCTGTGAAGCGCCAGACTCACAGGGAGGGAGGAACGAAGCCCGGCCCGAGAAGCCTTGCGAGCCGACGCACGCCGTGGTGGCGTTCCGCCCCCAAAGCAGTGGGCCTGCCGTCCGGCCGAACTACCGGGGGTCATCCCATATGAACGAAGTGAAGCTCGAGAACATCCAGGTGCTGGGCGCCAACCTGTCGAACGTGCTGAACGCCTTCGGCAGCTTCCAGCTACTCGCCAGCCGCATCATGTTGGAGGAAGGACTTGGCTCGGAGTCTGCCGAGGGAATCGTCCAGTTCGACCGGGACCGGTGGTACCCGGTGGCCCGCTGGTTGGCCACCTTCGAGCGCATCGGCCGCGAGTACGGGGAGAGCATGCTCGGCCAGGTGGGGCTCGCCGTCCCGAAGAACGCCATCTTCCCGCCCTTCGTGACGGACATCGACAGCGCGATCAAGTCGATCGACATCGCCTACCACATGAACCATGCCCTCAACGGCGCGCCGATGTTCTCGCCGACCACTGGCACCATGACCGAGGGCATTGGCCACTACGGCTACCTGCGGGTGCCGGGCAAGAAGCAGATCATCGCCGAGTGCAACAACCCGTACCCCTGCCCTTTCGATCTGCACCTCATCCAGGCGATGGCACAGCGCTTCGAGAGCACAGCCACGGTGACCCATGACCCCACGAAGCCGTGCCGCAAACACGGAGGCGCGAGCTGCACCTACGTCGTGAGGTGGGTGTAGCCCGCGCAGCCGGCACTCGGCCTGGCGCCTGCTGAATTGAATGGAAACGCCCTCGCTGGATCTCTCGGAGCCGAGAAAGTTAGCCTTGGGGCATGTGCCGAAACATCAAGCCCCTGTTCAACTTCGAGCCTGCCGCCACCGACGACGACATCCGCGCGGCGGCGCTGCAGTTCGTCCGGAAGATCGCTGGGACGCGCAAGCCGTCGAAGCAGAACGCAGACGCCTTCGAGGTCGCCGTCGAGGAGATATTTCAAAGCTCGAAACGCATGCTCGAGGGGCTCGTGGCGACAACCCCACCCAAGAGCCGAGCGCGCTTCGAGGAACTGAAGAGGCTGCGCTTCAAAAAGGCAGAGCCCCGCTGAACTCCGCGGGGCTCCTGGGTTCCAGGCTTCAGTGAGCCCTACTTCGGCATCTCCTTCTCTTTGTCTTCAGGCACGCCAGAACCACCGACGCCGGTGGTCGGCATGTCGCCCCAGCCCGCCTCGAAGAACGCCTTCCACTTCCACTGACCATCGCGCTTCACGAGGAGCCCGGTGTTCCGGCCGTTATACTTCTTGCCGCCCGTGGTCATGGTGTAGTCATCGGTGAGGCTGACGAGCGAGTCGGACAACACGGTGACGTCGAGCTTGTGGTCCACCTTCACGTCCGCGGGCCCCTGCTCGTACATGGGCTTCATCATCTCCGTGTACTTCTGCTGGTCGAACGTCTCGGCCTTCGGGACGCCCTTGCTGTCATCGGTCGCCATGTAGACCGGGAAGTCGGCCCGGGCGAGCTCCGCCTGGAAGTCGCGCCGCTTCATGATGGCGTCGCCTTCCTTGACCCAGGCGTCGATCTCCTTCTTGGTCTTCGATTCGTTGGTTGGCTTACGGGTCCACGGCCCCATCTTGGACATGTCCATGGGCGTGCCCGCACCACCCGTACCCTCGGCGGGCGGGGACTCCTTGTACTCCTTGTCCTTGTCCTGGGCCCAGACGGGCGTGGTGAGCATCACCGAGACGAGACACACCGCGATTCGACGCATCATGAGCTTGACCTCCTCCTCGCCGGAAAGTGGTGGCACCCCTCCTCGCGAACAATTCCAGCCCTCCGAGCCCGCCCCGGTCCTGGGGGCCCCCCAGGCAACCAGGCGGGCGCTCTCCAAGTGAACACCCGCCCCGCCATGAAGGTGGTCCAACGCCCGGGCCACGGTACGCTGGGGAACTCGCACCTCCCAAGGACCCCCTTCCCCATGGCCGTCCAGGACATCCCCAAGGCGGAGCCCGCCTCCCGCCGTCTCCACCAGCACCTCTACGTCCAGGTCCTCGCGGCGATCGGCCTGGGCGCGCTGCTCGGCCACTTCTACCCGGAGCTCGGCGCGTCTCTGAAACCCCTGGGAGACGGCTTCATCAAGCTCGTGAAGATGGTGATTGCCCCTGTCATCTTCCTTACGGTGGTGACGGGCATCGCGGGGTCCACGGACCTGAACAAGGTGGGCCGCGTGGCCGCCAAGGCCTTCGCCTACTTCATCACCTTCTCCTCGCTCGCCCTGGTGGTGGGCATGATCATCGCCAACGTGGTGCGGCCGGGAGCGGGGATGAACATCGACCCGAGCACCCTCACCTCCGCGAACGAGGTGAGCGCCTATGCCGCCAAGGCGCATGAGCAGTCGCTGGTGAAGTTCCTGCTCAACATCATCCCCACCACGGTGGTGAGCGCCTTCTCCGAGGGAGACATCCTCCAAGTGCTGTTCGTCTCCGTGCTGTTCGGCATCGCCCTGGCCATGGTGGGAGAGAAGGCCCGGCCCACGCTGGTGCTGCTCGAGTCGCTGAGCCACGCCTTCTTCAAGCTCGTGAGCATCCTCATGAAGGCCGCGCCCATTGGTGCCTTCGGCGCGTTCGCCTTCACCATTGGCAAGTACGGGATTGGCTCGGTGGTGAACCTGGCGGCGCTCGTGCTCACCTTCTACCTGACCTCGGCCGTCTTCGTGCTCGTGGTGCTGGGGCTGGTGGCCCGCTACAACGGCTTCTCCATCCTGCACCTCATCCGCTACCTCAAGGCGGAGCTGCTGCTCGTGCTCGGCACCAGCTCGTCCGAGGCCGCCCTGCCCAGCCTGCTGGAGAAGATGGAGCGGGCGGGCTGTCCCAAGCAGATCGTCGGCCTGGTGGTGCCCACCGGCTACTCCTTCAACCTCGATGGCACCAACATCTATATGACGCTGGCGGCGCTCTTCATCGCCCAGGCAACCAACACCGAGCTGACCCTCGGCCAGCAGACGCTGCTGCTGCTGGTGGCCATGGTGAGCTCCAAGGGCGCCGCGGGCGTGACGGGCGCGGGCTTCATCACCCTGGCGGCCACCCTGTCAGTGGTGCCCTCGGTGCCCATCGCCGGCATGGCCCTCATCCTCGGCATCGATCGCTTCATGTCCGAGTGCCGGGCCCTCACCAACTTCATCGGCAACGCCGTGGCCACCGTCGTGGTGTCGCGCTGGGAAGGGGGGCTGGACCGCAAGACCTTCGACGAGGTGATGCGCGCCCCCTCCCCCACCCCGTCCGGGTATTCCCCGAGCCCGGCTCCGGGCGAATAACCCGGGCAGGCCTGCCCGCCTGGGACGGGAAGCCCAGTGATTTCAAGTACCTGACGGTGCTCAAAAAAAATCGAAAATACCGTGTCGATCTCGCCTGCTCTCGTTCGACGTCAGGGTAAGAGCCCGGGAAAACACCCCGGCATCCACCCATGAAGGAGAGACGGCGATGAAGGTCATGGTTCTGGTCAAGGCCACGAAGGACAGCGAGGCGGGCGTTCTCCCGAGTACTGAAGAGCTGACCGAGATGGGGAAGTACAACGAGGAGCTGGTGAAGGCAGGCATCATGCTCGCGGGCGAGGGGCTCCACCCGAGCTCGAAGGGCGCGCGCGTCAGGTTCTCCGGAAGCAAGCGGACGGTGCTCGACGGGCCCTTCACCGAGACCAAGGAGCTGATCGCCGGCTTCTGGATGTGGCAGGTGAAGTCGATGGAAGAGGCGGTCGAGTGGGTCAAGCGCTGCCCCAATCCCATGCGAGTGGAGAGCGAGATCGAGATCCGCCAGGTGTTCGAGGCGGAAGACTTCGGTCCCGCGCTCACGCCCGAGCTCCGGGATGCCGAGGATCGTCTGCGCTCGCAGGTGGAAGGGAAGAAGTAGACGCAGCGCGCCTCGCGGCTTGCACTGGTGGCTGAAGCTGCTCTGATCAGCCGCCGTGACAGCTACCGAGACGCAGCGCGCCATCCACGCGGTCTGGAGGATCGAGTCGGCCAGGCTCATCGGCGGGCTCGTGCGGTTCGTGCGCGACGTCGGCCTTGCCGAGGAGCTCGCGCAGGACGCGCTCGTCGCCGCACTCGAGCAGTGGCCAGAGTCAGGTGTCCCGAAGAATCCGGGCGCCTGGCTCATGGCCGCCGCGAAGCATCGGGCGATCGATCTCATGCGCCGGGACAAGCGGCTCGAGCGCAAACATGAGGAGCTCGGTCACGAGCAGGTCGGGCGGGAGCTGGCCACGCCGGACCTCGACGCCGCGATCGACAATGACGTGGGCGATGATCTCCTGCGCCTCATCCTCATCTCCTGCCATCCGGTTCTCTCCACCGAGGCGCGTGTAGCGCTCACGCTGCGACTGCTCGGAGGCCTGACGACCGAGGAGATCGCACGTGCGTTCCTCGTCCCGGAGCCGACCGTCGCCCAGCGCATCGTCCGGGCCAAGCGGACCCTCGCCGAGGCGCACGTTCCCTTCGAGGTCCCGCGCGGGGCCGAGCTCACCGCCCGTCTGGCGTCGGTGCTCGAGGTCATCTACCTCGTCTTCAACGAGGGCTACTCGGCAACCTCTGGTGACGACTGGGTCCGGCCGGCGCTATGCGAAGACGCGCTTCGTCTGGGCCGCATCCTGGCCGAGCTCGTTCCGACGGAGCCCGAGGTCCACGGACTGGTCGCGCTCATGGAGCTCCAGGCGTCACGGCTGAGGGCGCGGGTCGGTCCATCGGGAGAGCCCGTCCTGTTGCTGGATCAGAACCGCGCGCGCTGGGATCGACTCCTCATCCGCCGGGGTCTCACGGCACTCGAGCGTGCCGAGAAGCTCGGTGGCACACGTGGCCCCTACGCGTTGCAGGCCGCGATCTCCGCCTGTCACGCACGAGCCAATACCGCGGCGGAGACGGACTGGGCCCGCATCGCGGCGCTCTACGAGGAGCTCGCCCAGCTTGTGCCCTCACCCGTTGTGGAGCTGAATCGCGCGGTCGCCCTCTCGATGGCGTTCGGTCCAGCAGCGGGCCTGGAGCTCGTCGAGCAGCTCACCTCGGAGCCGTCGCTCCAGCACTACCACCTCCTGCCGAGTGTGCGAGGAGACCTCCTCGCGAAGCTCGGACGCTTCGACGAGGCCCGTGCCGAGTTCGAGCGAGCGGCCTCGCTCACGCGCAACACCCGCGAGCGAGAGCTGCTGCTCGAGCGCGCTGCCGCGTGCGCCCGCCCTGCCAGACGGCCCTCGCCCGAAACGGCGCACGACGAATGACGCCGCTCACGTGCGGTAGATGGGCGCTCCCATCGGCGCGCCCGTAGTGCCCCCATCGACGAAGAACTCGGCGGCCTGGATGTTGGACGCATCATCCGACGCGAGGAACAACACGGTCTTCGCCACTTCGTCGGCCTCGCCCATGCGTCCGAGCGGAATGCCCTGGGAGAGGCGCTTTTCCAGCACGGCGTACGCGTCGGGGGTGGGCGCCTGCGCGGACCAGATGGGCGTATGGGCCGCCCCGGGTGACACCACGTTGACGCGAATGCCGCGCGGAGACAGCTCCGAGGCCAGCACGCGCGCCATGGACCGCACCCCCGCCTTGCTGGCCGCGTAGGCCGCGTACCTCGGCGCTCCCAGGACACTGTGCACGGAGCCGTTGAGCACCACGGATGCGCCCTTGTTCAAGTAGGGCAAGGCAGCCTGGACGGTGAAGAACGACGCCGTGAGGTTGACGCGCAGCACCTCCTCGAAGGCCGCCAGGGGCGTACCGCCCACGGGCGTTTGCCCCCCGATGCCTGCGTTGGCGAACAGGATGTCCAACGAGCCGAACCGCTCGGCCACCTGGGCAACCGCCCGCTCGGTCGCCGCTATGTCCTTCACGTCCGCCTGGAGGGCGAGCAGGTTGGGGCCCAGCTCCTTCACCGCGGCGTCGAGCGTCTCCTGGTTGCGTCCCGTGATGGCGACCCGCGCCCCCTCGGCCAGGAACAACCGCGCCGTGGCCAGACCAATGCCGCTGTTTCCACCCGTGATCAACGCCACCTTGTTCTTGAGTCGCATCCGCAGCTCCCGTGTTCTGGTTTCATCATGAAACCACAATGGCTTGATATTGAGGCCGGTTTTATGATGCAACCAGAAGGTACAAACGGCGCCTGGCGAGGAAAGAACCCGGGGAGGAGCAGACGGTGAAGCGCACGAGCCTCGAATCAGCGGAATGCCCCATCGCGAGGGCGCTGGACGTCATCGGAGACTGGTGGTCCCTGCTCATCATCCGCGACGCGCTGCTGGGCAACCGGCGCTTCGGTGAGTTCCAGAAGAGCCTGGGTCTGGCCAAGAACATCCTGACGGCGCGCCTGCGCACGCTGGTGAGCCACGGCATCCTGGAGATGGCACCGGCGTCGGATGGGAGCTCCTACCAGGAGTACGTCCTGACGGAGAAGGGACGCGGCCTGTTTCCCGTGCTCGTGGCGCTCCGGCAGTGGGGCGACGCGCACTACTTCGGACCCGGAGAGGCCGCCCCGGAGCTGGTGGACCGAGAGCACGGCCGGCCCGTGCGAATGTTGGAATTGCACTCGGAGGATGGGCGCATCCTGGGTCCGGAGGACACCGAGCTGCGTCAGCCGGCCCGAAAGCGCCAGGGCCGGTGACGGGGATTCATGCGTTCGAACGGGTCGCCGCCCGGGACGCGTTCACCCCGAGGCTCAACGGAGCGGCGCACAGCGCCAACAAAGCCGCGGCCATCCACACGTGTCTGAAAGCGGCCCGCAGCTCGCCTCCCTCTGAGTTGCCCACCAGCGCCACCAACAAGCTGACGCCGAGCGCCAACCCGACCTGGCGGCTCATGTTGACGATCGCGCTGCCCGTGGCGGTCCGTGCTGGAGGGAGCTCAACCGTGGCCGAGGCCAACAGCGTGGGAACCACGAGGCCGACGCCGGCCCCGGCCAGCAACCAGCCCGGCAGCAGCCCGGTCAGGTAGTTCGGCGCGGCTCCCACCCACATCGTGGAGGTGGCGGCGCCCACCGCGAAGACCCCGCATCCCGAGGCCACGAGCCATCCCGCTTCGACCCGGCGCGAGAGGCGTTGAGCGATGCTGGAGAACAGGGGAACCATCAGCGGGCCAGGAGCAATCGCCAGGCCTGTGAGCACCGCCGAGTACTGCCAGACGTCCTGCATCCACAGGATGCTGGTCAGCAAGCTGGCGGAGAACGCCACGCTGAACACGAACGCGCTGAGATTGGCCCATGCGAAGGTCCGCACTCGAAGCAGCGCGGGCTCGATGACCGGCGCTGGGTGCCCGCTCGAGCGCCACCAGAACAGTCCTCCCGCGATGATGGACCCCAGGAGCGCCGCCCCCGTCCGCCCATCGCCCCAGCCCCAATCCTCCGCCTTGACGAGCGCGAGCGAGAGCGCCCCTACCGCGAGGCCGAGCAGCCCCGCGCCGGGCAGGTCGGGCAGTGGACCGCGTGCGGCGTCTCGCGAGTCCGGGACGATGCGAACGGCGGCGAGGAACGCGACGACCCCCACGGGCAGGTTCACGAGGAACACCCATTGCCACGAGAGCTCGACGAGCAACCCGCCAGCAACGGGGCCGGCCGCGGCGGCCAGCGAACCGACCGCCGCCCAGATCCGGACCGCCCGCGCACGCCTGTCAGGTGGCGTGGCGTTGAGCAGGAGCCCGAGGCTCGTGGGTGTCAGCAGGGCCGCCCCCACCGCTTGAGCAACCCGCGAGACGACCAGGCCCCAAAGCCCGGTGCTCGCCGCACAGGCGGCGCTCGCGGCCGTGAACAATCCAAGACCCAGCAGGAACCCGGCCTTGCGCCCGAATCGGTCGGCCAGACGCCCGAGCGGAATGAGCAGCGCCGCATAGGCAATGGCGTACCCGTTGAGCACCCAGCTCAGGTCCGCCAACGAGGCCCCGCGGAAGCTTCGGCCCATGTGCTCGAAGGCGACGTTCACGATGAAGAGATCGAGGCCGGCCAGGAACGCAGCAGCCGAAAGCACCGTGAGCACGGCGCCCGGGCGCACCTCGCGCGCGCTCTGGACTTCCAGGGAAGAGGTGGTGGCTGTCATCGCCCGCGAGCCTCGTCACCCCGAAGGACCATGCACGAGCTGAACACCTTGGCCACGAGGCTGCCCTTGTCGTCCTCGACGTCGCACTCGATCAGCCCGAGCGTCCGCGTCCGCTTGACCACCCGCCCGGTGGCTCGGAGACGCGCGTTCCAGATGGGCTTGAAGAACTTCGACGTGAGATCGAGCGTGGTGAAGCTCTCCTCATCCTCGAGGGTGGTGGCCATCGCCGCGCCCATGGCCAGATCGGCCAGGTCGCAGATCACACCACCGTGGAGGGTCCCCATGGGGTTGGCCAGGCGCGCCGAGGCGTCCATCTCGACGACGACGCGACCCGTCTCGACGCCGGTGAGCGTGAGCCCCAGCAACTGAGCGATCGGCGGGGGAGACGCCGCTCCCCGCATGATGCGCTCCAAGTCCTGGAGGTGCCGCGTGGTCTTGGGCGCAGAAACTCGACCGTTCATGATTTCTCCTCGTTTGGGCGCACGCAATGAGGCCTCACCCGCGCTGCATGCCCGGGTTGGCTCCTCATGACATTATGGTCATAATATGAAGCGGCCGGCAGTTCCAGGGAATCGACCGCGAGGGTCGACCGTGCGGTGGAACCACCAGTTGCGCGACGGCGACGTTGCGGAGAATAGCCCGGCGCACGGGAGGACCCATCACCGCCGTCGCGGCCGGACGTGGGGCCGGCCTGGCTGAAAGGTCTCTTCCAGCATCTCGACGAAGCGGCGCACCTTGACCGGCACATAGGGGGACGGCGCGTAGATGGCGAACACGCCGCGTCCCACAGGGACGAAGCGCTCCAGGACGGCTTCGAGCCGCCCGGCCACGAGGTCCTCTTCGACGAGGTAGCGCGGCAGGTCGGCGATCCCGAGACCGGCGAGCGCGGCCTGCCTGAGGGCGTGGGTGTTGTTGACGTGCAACCGGCCCGAGATACGGATGGGGGTGGTGTGCTCCGCGTCCTCCGTGGCGCGCAGGAGCCACGTCTCCACGGGCTGACCCGCGACGAACACAATGCATTCATGGTTCGCGAGCTCGGCGGGCCTGCGGGGGCGGCCTCCTCGGGCAAGGTAGCCGGGACTGGCGCAGAGCACGCGCTGGTCGTTATCGAGCCTGCGGGCCACGAAGGCGGGCGGCGGCTGCGCCGTGATGCGGACGGCCACGTCGATGCCCTCCTCGATGAGATCGAACCTGCGGTCCGAGAAATCGGCGTGAACCTTCACGGTGGGATGCGCGTGCTGGAAGGCAAGCACCACCGGCATCACCCGCACCTGGCCGAGCACCGTCGGCGCGGTGACGCGCAACGTTCCATGGGGCGCTTCCTGGACACTCTCCGCCTCGCGCTCAACGGACTCGATGGACTCCAGGATGGTGCGAGCACGCTCGCAGTAGCGTGCACCAGCCTCGGTGAGTTGCATGCGGCGAGTGGTGCGCTGGAGCAGCCGTATCCCAAGCCGGGATTCGAGCCTCGACACCTGCACCCTCCTCGTCATCGGGGCGGCCGGAGGCGTCGGGTCGCTCGCCGTGCAGCTGGCAAAGCGGCTGACGAAGATGACCGTCATTGGCACAGCCTCCCGCGACACCACGCGGGACTGGGTGAAGAAGATGGGAGCGGACCACGTGGTGAACCACCGCGAGAACTTGCCCGCGCATCTCGCAGCGCTCGGCCTGAAGAACGTGGACGCCATCTTCTGCTGCGTCGGCACCGACATGCACTTCGAGACGATGGCGGAGCTGATCGCTCCGGGAGGACACATCGTGTCCATCGTGGAGCCCGAGCAGCCGCTGCCGATGGGGAAGCTCTTCAGCAAGAGGGCAAGCTTCTCCTGGGAGTTCATGTTCTCGAAGTCGATGTACAAGACGCGAGACCTGGCCTCCCAGCAGACCATCCTCGACCGCGTGGCCGACTTGTTGGATGAGGGCGTGCTCACCTCCACCCTGACGGTGGACGCGGGCGTGCTGGAACCCGCCGCCCTTGCCGAGGCACACCGGACCGTTGCGTCCGGCAAGATGGTGGGCAAGCTCGCCTTCCGCCTGTAGGCCGATCCGCCCCAGAGAAGATCCTTTGACGGCGGCAATCGCTCCGTTTTAGTGCTGAGGGAAACGGCAAAGGATCCCCTCATGCTCGACTGGAACCTACCTTGGGAAGGCGGATGTCGCTGTGGACAGGTGCGGCTGAGGATCAGCGCACCGCCGCTCCTCACCATGGCCTGCCACTGCACGGGCTGCCAGCGGATGACCGCCAGCGCATTCTCCTTGAGTGCCGCAATCCCAAGCGAAGGGTTCTCGGTCACGAAGGGGGAGCCTGTCATCGGTGGCCTCCACGGCGCGCCCCGTCATTATTTCTGCCCGTACTGCATGAGCTGGATGTTCACACGGCCCGAGGGCATCGACTGGTTCGTCAACGTTCGCGCGACGATGCTCGACGATCCCAGCTGGTTCACACCGTTCATCGAAACGTGGACGAGCGAGAAGCTCCCCTGGGCAACCACGTCAGCGGTTCACAGCTTCGAGAAGCTGCCGTCATTCAACGAATATGGAGAGCTGACGGCGGAGTATGCGAAGCAGGCGAAGAAGCCGGCTCCCCCTCCAGCCGGTAGCCCGAGTTAGAAGGTGTGCAGCCTGGGCATCCCCCCTACCCTCCCGTAGACTTGCGGCCCATGGAGCCCTACCTCTTCAAACCGGGACGCATCCCGTTGCTCGTCAGCATGCCTCACGTGGGGACTCAACTCCCAGAGGGGCTGCACGAGCGGCTCACCGACGAAGCCCAGAGCCTCCCGGACACCGACTGGCACCTGCCGATCCTCTATGACTTCCTCGAGGAGGTGGGCGCCAGCGTGCTGGTGGCCCGCTACTCGCGCTACACCATCGATCTCAACCGCCCGCCGGATGACACGCCGCTCTACACCACCGCGACGACCGGCCTCTTCCCCGAGACGCTCTTCGACGGGCGCCCGCTCTACCGCACCGGCCCTGCTCTCGAGCCCGCCGCGCGCAAGGCCCGCCTCGAGGCGTACTGGCGCCCCTACCACGAGCGCCTCGAGCAGACGCTGGCCGGGTTCCACGCACAGCATGGAATCGCCGTGCTGCTCGATGCACACTCCATCTGCTCGGTCGTCCCGCGGCTGTTCGAAGGTCGGTTGCCTGATCTCAACATCGGCACCGCGGACGGGCGGAGCGTCGCGCCGGAAATCAGCGAGCGGCTGGTGGCCACGTGCGCCATGAGCAACTACTCACACGTCCTCAACGGCCGCTTCAAGGGTGGCTACATCACCCGCCACTACGGGCGGCCCGCCTCCGGCTACCACGCCGTGCAACTCGAGATGGCCCAGTGCAACTACATGGACGAGGAAGCGCCCTTCACCTTCCGCGAGGAACGTGCAGCAGCCCTCCGGCCCACGCTCCGGCGCTTCGTCGAGGTACTGGCCGACTTCGCCCGCTCCGGCGGCCGCTCCTGAGCGAGAGGAACACCCATGAGCCGTGAGACGAGCCTGTTCTGCCCCTCCGTGCTGCTGACGGAGGGCTGGGTGGAGAATGTCCTGCTCCGGTTCGATGACCGGGGCGTCATCACCACAGTGGAGCGCGGGGCACAGCCCGGGGGCACACAGGCCCGAGGGCCGGTGGTGCCGGGGCTGCCCAACCTGCACTCCCATGCCTTCCAGCGCGCCATGGCCGGACTCGCCGAGCGGGCTGGCCGCACCGAGGACGACTTCTGGACGTGGCGGGACACGATGTACCGCTTTCTCGCCCGCTTCACTCCAGAGGGCCTGCAGGCGGTGGCTGCGCTCCTGTACTTGGAGATGTTGAAGGCCGGCTACACCTCTGTCGCCGAGTTCCACTACCTCCACCATGACCGGGATGGGGCACCGTATGCCGACCGTGCGGAGAACTCACACCGCATCGTGGCCGCCGCGCGCGAGACAGGCATCCGGCTGACGCACCTGCCGACGCTCTACGCCCACGGTGGCTTCGGTGGACGCGCTCCCACCGAGGGGCAAAAGCGCTTCCTGCACACGGTGGAGGGGTTGCTTGGCGTCGTGGAGTCCGTGCGGCGGGCAACAGCCGCGGAGCCCTCGGTGCGCGTGGGCCTGGCGCTGCATTCGCTGCGCGCCGTGACGCCCGAGAAGCTGCACGAGGCCCTCGCCGGCATCAACTCACTGGACAAACAGGCGCCGCTCCACATCCACATCGCCGAGCAGGTCAAGGAGGTGGAGGACTGCCTGAGCTGGAGCGGTGAGCGCCCCGTGCAGTGGCTGTTGAACCACGTGCCGGTGGACTCCCGGTGGTGCCTGGTGCACGCCACGCACCTCACGCCCGAGGAGGTGACACGACTGGCCGCCAGCGGCGCCGTGGCCGGCCTGTGCCCGACGACGGAGGCCAACCTGGGGGACGGCCTCTTCCCCGCGGTGGACTACCTGCGCCAGGGGGGCGTGTTCGGCATCGGCTCGGACAGCCATATCAGCGTCAGCGCACCGGAGGAGCTGCGCCTGCTGGAGTACGGCCAACGGTTGGTGGCAAGGCGCCGCAACGTGCTGCGCGTAGGCTCGGAGGATTCGGTAGGAGCGGGCCTCTACCGCGCCGCCGTGGCTGGCGGTGCCCGAGCGCTGGGACTGTCCGCGCCTGGGCTGGAAGTAGGGGCTCCGGCGGACCTCGTCGTCCTCGATGCGGACCACCCCAAGCTCTACGGGCGCACGCGGGATGCGCTCCTCGACTCCTACCTCTTCGCCAGTGGGAGCGATTGCGTCCGCGACGTCATGGTGGCCGGGCGCTTCGTGGTGCGCGAGCGGCACCACCCCTCGGAGGACACCCTTCTGGCGCGTTACCGGCGCGAGCTGGACCGGCTGCTCGCGGTGGCCTGAACCAACCTCCTGCCTCTAGACGCCCCCCTCCCCTGCCCCGCTCCTCCGGGGCGTCTGGTGCGAGCCAGCGTGAGCCGGTTGTCCGTTGGACCCACTCTTGTCAGGAGCCGCCGCTGGCGATTTCCCTCGCCGCCGTCTCCTCCTCCGCTTCTGCGGTGCACCCCCGGACTGCCCTCCGAGCTCTCGCAGCACTCGCGCGCGAACACCGCTCTCCAGACGCAGCTCTTGCATCAGCGTGTGCACCTGCGAAGCACCGGACGGATGGCGCAGGGCCTCACTGAGTCGCTCGACGACATCGAGCCGCAACGCCACGGTACCGAGCACCTCATACCCGAAGGCTCGCGCATCCCGGCCACCAAGCTCCGCGACCTCGAGCACCGGTTCTCGCGGAATGCCCTTGGGTGACGGACTCTGCTGGAACAGCGCCGTCAGCATGCAGCGCCGTTCAAGCGCATGCTGTGCGAGCGCCTCGGCGACATAGAGGAAGCGCTGTCCCTCGCGGATGCCCAGCGTCTTCAAGCGCGCTCGTGACTCATCGTCCAGGAGCCGCCACTGCTCGCGCGCCTCAGCTTGGGAAATCACTCCCAGCCCCTCGGCCAGGCGGTAGGCGAGGCCACGCATCGCCGGCAAGCGGTCCCCTCCGGTGAGGGCCTCTGCTGGAAAGCTCCCCATGGCTTCGGTGACAAGGTCCCGCGCCAACGCCATCAACCGGCGCTCGAGCTGCCGCCGCGCGCCTCCGGTCCAAACCTCCGGCTCCGCCAGCGCAATCTGCGGTGAACGCCGATCCTTCCCGCGAACCAGCCGGGCCAGCGGCTGCCCTTCGAACAAGATGCTTCCTGAGGCGTCCACTTCGAAGGCCTCATGCGTCGCGTCGACCACTCGCTGGACGAACTGCTCCTCTGTCATCGCGCCGTCAGCGCCCGACGTCTCGCCCAACAGGAGCCCCAATTTAGCGAAGGGGCTGTCCGACTTGGGCGGAGGGGATTCGGCAGCTCTCACAAAGCGGCGTGCACTCCTGCGCGCGGCCCGCTGCACGAAGCGCTCCACGAGCCGCTCGTGAAGAGCATCACCCAACGCGTCCTCGATGCGGCGGGTGCGCTCCTGCCATTGCTCGGCCTCGTGCAGCCAGCTCGAGCGATGACTGATGTACGTCCAGATGCGGATGGCGGCCAACCGGTCCATCAGGGTGTGGATGTCACCGGAAACATCATCGAGCGGCGACACCTGCTTGGCCAGCCAGGCCTGTTCCAGCTTCCCGTCCCCCTCAGAGAGCTGAAGGAAGGTCTCACGCAACAGCGCAACGTGCTGACCGAAGAGCCCTTTGCGAAAATCCGGAATCTGGCAGACCTGCCACAGCAACTCGACCGTGGCCCGGTCGGTGGAGACCTCGCGAATGGCAGGAACGCGCGACAGCTCTCTGAGCGCATCGAAGTCGTCCGCGCGCTCCACCCGGACAAAGGCATTGTGGCCTGGAGCTCGTGACAACGAATCGAGCAGGGACTCTGGGCTCGAGAAATCGAGCGTTGCATTGCGCCAGATGAGACTCCGTACCGACGGGAACCGGTGCGACTCGATGGCCGAGACCACCCGCGGAGGCAGCTCGGGCAGCGTGTTCAGGGTTCCGAAGCTCCCGTCATTCAAGTGGCGCCCGGCACGGCCTGCGATCTGGGCCATTTCGTCCGGGAAGAGGTCTCGCTGCTCGGCACCGTCGAACTTGGAGAACGCCGCGAAGGCAACGTGGTTGAGGTCGAGGTTCAGACCCATCCCAATGGCATCGGTGGCCACGAGGTACTGAACCTCCCCTGCCTGATACATCGCCACCTGGGCGTTCCGCGTCCTTGGGGAGAGCGCGCCCAACACCACCGCAACCCCGCCCCGGAGGCGACGCAACGCTTCGGCCAGCTCGTACACGCGGTCCGCGGAGAACGCGACCACAGCCGAGCGCGGAGGAAGGCTCTTCAGGGAGCGACGCCCGGAATAGCGAAGCTGAGACAGGCGGGTGGCGCGCTTCACTGAAGCCTGAGGGATGAGCGCCTGGACCATGGGCCGCATCGTGTCCGCGCCGAGGAACCAGGTCTCCCGGAGCCCACGCGCATGGAGCAATCGATCGGTGAAGACGTGCCCACGTTCACGGTGGGCGGCGAGCTGGATTTCATCTACGGCCAGGAAGTCGACCTGTCGATCGGTCGGCATCGCCTCGACCGTACAAATCCAATAATCGGGGCGTGGCGGCAGGCGCTTCTCTTCCCCCGTCATCAAGGCGACCCGCCCCTCGCCCACGCGAGCGGTCACCCGGTCGTAGACTTCGCGAGCGAGCAGGCGGAGCGGCAAGCCGATCATGCCCGTGTCGTGCGCGAGCATGCGCTCGATGGCGCGGTGGGTCTTCCCCGTATTGGTAGGCCCCAGCTCCGCCACGACGACGGAGGACCGGCTGGAGGGGCTGAAGTTCATTGGCGAAGTCTAACCTCAAGCCTGCTCCTCCGCGCGGGGCTTTAGCCTACCGAGAGAGCGAGCACGGCTCCCTCGAGCGCCGCTCCTCGAGGCTCAGGCGGTCGAGTTTGAACTCCCAGTCTCCGCGGCCTCGCCCGGCGTGGGCAGTGCGACGCCGAGCGCCCAGCAGTAGAAGCTCAACTCGTCGACGTCTTGTTCGACGAGCGCCGTCAGCGTGGTGCCTCCGCCGTGTCCCGAGTCCCGGAGCGGCAGCAGGAAATAGGGTCCGCCCTGCGTGCCTTCCGCCTGGAGCCTGGCGACCATCTTGAGCGGATCGTGCGGCGGCGCGACCCGATCGTTCAACGCCGACACGAAGGTCATCACGGGATAGCGGCGATCGGCTCGGACGTTGTGATAGGGCGAATATCCAGCGAGATATGCACCCTCGATGGGATCTTCGGGCGAGCCGTATTCGACGGTCGCCGTACTCATGAAGCCGAAGCTCGGAAAGCGCAGCATGTCGAGGGTGGGCGCGCGGCAGTAGACAGCGCCGAAGGCCTCGGGTGCTTGCATGGCGGTGACGGCGACGAGCAGACCGCCATTGCTGTTGCCGCGGGAGGCGAGCCTGGAGGGCGTCGTGTAGCCCGCCGAGACGAGCCAACGCGCCGCCGCGATGTAGTCGTCGAAGGCATTCTGCCGCCGCGTCTTGAGTGCCGCCTCGTGCCAGGCACGGCCGTACTCACCGCCACCTCGCACGTTGGCGAAGGCGAGCACGCCACCCAGCTTCAGCCAGGCCGCGTGAAGCGCTGTGAAGCGCGGTTCCACCGAGATGTTGAAGCCACCGTAGCCGCTCAGGCGCACGGCCTGGCACCCGTCGCGGGGCAAGCCTTTCCGGTGGATGATGAACATCGAGACCCGCGTACCGTCGGCCGACTCGTACCAGACCTGGTCTGTCACATACTCGGACGCGTCGAGCCCGACGTCGGGGATGTGGTACGGCAACAGGCGATCCGTCGCGTAGTCATATCGATAGACCGAGGGGGGCTGCACGTACGACATGAAGCTCACCCATACCTCGTCGCCGCTCCAGGCACCGCTGATGCCGCTGATGATGCCCTCTCCTTCGTTGCGATTCACCGAGCCAAGGGCTGGCAGCACGAGGTCGCGAAGGTAGGTGCCATCTTCGGCGTGGATGCGCACGCGATGCGACGCTGCATGCGAGTAGACGGCGTAGAGCCGGCCGCCAACGCCAGCGACCGTCTGCAGCGTGTCCTCGTTTTCGGGGATGAGCGTCCGCCACTCTGTCGGCGCATTCAGCGACGCGACGCAGAGACGGCCGCGCGGCGCGTCCAGGTCAGTCTGGACGAGCAGCGAGTCGCCGATCACCTGCACCTGGTTGAGAGACCGCATGGCGGGAGCCACCGGCACCAGCACGTCATCGGCGAGGCGCAGGAGGTAGACGACGTTGGCGTGCACGTAGTCCCACTTGTAGAGCACGGCAAAACGGCGGCACTCGCTGATCTTGACCGAGCACCAGTACTCTTTCGCGTGGTCATCACCGAAGACCCGGCGAGCCGGCACGCCGGACCCAAGTCGGTGCTCGTAGATGGCGTTCCAGTGCGCCTCATCGCCCGCGGGCACCTCGCCCGGTTCGGGACACGCCGCATAGAAGAACCCTGACGCATCGGGTCGCCAGGCCAGCGACGAGTGGCTCGTACCGCGAGGCCGGTCTGGAAGCAGCCGCCCCGTATCGACGTCGAGCACGTGAATCACCGCGGCGTGGGTGCTGCCAACAGCCTTCCCGAACGCGACCAGCGCACCGTCGGGGGAAGGCACGGCGAAGACCAGTGCCTCGTCGCTCGCCCACGTGTTGGGGTCGAGCACCGCCTCGAGCGGCGCGCCCTTGCCGCGCCGGAGCATGAACTTGAGCTTGTCGTCGCTGGCATCCGCCTGCCAGAGAAACTCGCGCCCCTGCGGCCCGGCGGGAATCGGTGGCGAGAGCCGCGCATAGCGCGCTGAACGAGCCACCACTGCCCGGAGCCCCTCGCGTCCCGGCACCGAGCACAGCACAGCGCGCGTGACGGCTTCCTGCTCCGCGATCCACGCCTGGGTCTCCGCGGCGTCGAGCTGCTCCAGCCAAGAGTACGGGTCGTCAAACCGCCTGCCATGCAGCGTGTAGCCGCGCTCCGGATCGCGTCGCGCTGTGGGAAATTCCAGGGCCTGGTTCAGGTTCTTCATCAGGAGCTCCTCTGCCGCCGCGCGACCCACCTGCTGCGGCTTGCCTCGTCCCGGTACATACACTACGGGTAGCAAGGGCCAGTTGCTGAAGTGCATGACGGCGGGAGAAGCCATCCGCTCCAGCACCCCCGAGGCAGTTGCCAGAGCCACCGGGCACAGTCGCTGAGCTCAGGTGTCCGAAAGAAAATCCGTGCCCCCCCTTCCTGGCCGATATGCCAGGGAACCCGGCCCGTTTAATACCCAGGAACAGTCAAGCCAGGGGCTCTTCACGAGTGAGGTGCCTCCCCTCCCACCCGGGATCGGGCTGGCTCAGATCATGCTCGACACCGGCTCCGCCTCAGAAAGTCTCGCAATGTCTCGTCTTGGTCTCGCAATCGCCATGCTCGTCGCATGCGCACCCGCATGGGCGTCCCCCCTCACGCATACCGAAGCTGAACAGCTCTCGTCTGTTCGCGCACCGTTCGCGGTGACGCGCGAGCACGTCACCGACGACATCTATCACTATCAATTCGACATCCGCGTTGGTTCCACGCCGAACGCACGCGTGCGCATCCACCGCGTCGTCCGCGAACTCGCGCCGTGGCGACCGCGTCCGACCCAGCGCGCAGTCATGCTGCTGCACGGAGACTTCGCCAACTTCGTCACGAACTTCATGCCGTCGCTCGGCAATCCCGCGTCGTCGGCCCCGGGGCTCGCCCCATATCTGGTGTCCCGCGGCATCGACACATGGGGCGTCGATCGGCGCTGGACGCTCCCCACCGCTGACGGTGATATCTCCGACATGGGTGAGATGGGCGTCAACCAGGCGCTCGGAGACACCGCTGTCGCGCTGGCCTTCGCACGGTCGACGCGGACCGTCACCGACCGGGACCCGGGCCGAATCGTTCTCGGCGGATTCTCGCATGGCGCCCAACTCACCTACGCGTACGCCGCCGCCGATGGCCGCCACGTCTCGGCGATCGCCGCGCTCGACATCTACTACGACCTCGCGCCCGAGGATGCCGACCTGCGGGCCTTTGCGTGCGCCAATGCCGAGGCGGAGCGCGACGCGCTCGCCCAGGGAGTGACCGACTCCAGCAACAGCTTCTTCATCACGGCGGGCCTGCTGGCTCGGAGCGCGCCCCTCGAGCCGTCGCCCTTGTTCCCGTCCTACACGAATCGCGGGGTGTTGCTCACGTTGGCGGGGCAGACCTGGCTGCTCGCGCCGTACACGCACACGTACCACTTGAGTGCGCCCCTCCTCGATGCCGACGGCAATGTCTCGGCGATGCGCGAGTCGTCCGAAGACAGGGTGAGCGCGTGGTTCGCCAGTGCGCCGCCACACCAGGCCCTGCGCGAGGCCGCGGATTTCGATGACATCTGGTGCGGCACTTCGCCGAGGCCCGAGCTCTCGAATATCCGCGTCCCGCTTTTCTACCTCGGCGCCGCTAGCGGGTTTGGCGACCACGGCCTGTACTCGACGACGAGGGTCTCGTCGACCGACGTCACCACGCTCGTCATCCGTCGGTTCGGGCCGGACCGGGTCGCCGAGGACTTCGGCCATGGAGATCTCCTGTACGCGGAGGACGCGCCGACACTCGCCTGGAGGCCGTTCGCGGCGTGGTTGCTGCGCCACTAACCGGTCAGGTGTGACGGCTTCACGCTCCAGGAGCTGAACTTCCCACTCGACCGCTCCGAGTATGCAAGTGCGGCACGGGGCTTCCTCCCCATGCTCCTCGACGGGCTGGAGAGGCTGAGGACCAAAGCCTAGGAAGCGGCATACCGGGCGGCCGAGTCCTTGCCGCTGCCGGGCACCGCCCTGATGTCCTGATTGAGGGTGCCATGTCACAGCGGGCCCGGGTAATTCGTCCTGGGGGCGTGGGCAGGCTTTTCTGCCCTGAACGGAGCCGCACATGCACCCGAGGTTGAATCCCTTCCAGGCAGCACCCGAACTGATGAAGGCCATGATCTCCCTGAGCGAGAAGGTCGAGGGCAGTGGACTCGAGAAGAGCCTCCTGGAGCTGGTCAAGATCCGCTCCTCGCAGCTCAATGGGTGCGCCTTCTGCATCCACATGCACACCCGTGACGCCCGCGCGCACGGAGAGAGCGAGGAGCGGATCTATCTGCTGGACGCCTGGCGCGAGTCGCCCCTCTACACGGACCGCGAGCGGGCGGCCCTGGGCTGGACCGAGGCCCTGACGCTCGTCTCCCAGACCCATGCGCCGGACGCGGACTACGAGGCAGTCAAGGCGCACTTCTCCGAAGAGGAGAGGGTCAAGCTGACCCTGGCGATCTCCACCATCAACGCCTGGAATCGAATCGCCATCGGCTTCCGAAGCATCCATCCGGTAGCCTCGCGCAGTGATGCAGCCTGACAACAATCCCGCGAACACCTTCGATCCACTCCGCCCGCGCCTTCTCCGCATCGCCTACCGGATGCTGGGGAGTGTCGCGGAGGCGGAGGACGTGGTGCAGGAAGCCTATCTGCGCTGGCACCAGACAGACCGCGCCGCCGTCCGGGACGCCGAGGCCGTGCTCGTGCGGACGGTGACCCGTCTGTGCCTGGACGTCATGAAGTCCGCCCGCGTCCAGCGCGAACACTACGTGGGCACGTGGCTGCCCGAGCCCATCGTCGAGCCCGTGGAGGGCGATGACTTGACGCTAACCCTGATGATGGCCCTGGAGCGCCTGTCTCCTCTGGAGCGAGCCGCGTTCCTGCTGCACGACGTGTTCGGCATGGACTTCGACGAGGTGGCCAAGGCCATCGGGCGCGACCCCGCGGCCTGCCGACAGCTCGCCAGCCGCGCCCGGAACCACGTGCGCGAGGCCCGGCCGCGCTTTCCCGTGACCGAGGACCAGGGCCGCGAATTGGCCTCGGCGTTCTTCACCGCGTCCCGGAGCGGAGACCTGGGCGCGCTCCAGGCACTGCTCGCCCAAGAGGTGGTCCTGTACTCCGACGGCGGTGGCAAGACGCGTGCGGCCCTCAATCCCATCTACGGACGGGAGAAGAACCTCCGCATGCTCGAGGGACTGGTGCGGCGCACGGGGCCCAACGCCTCCCGCCTCGTGTACGAGGGGCTGATCGACGGGCTGCCCGGGTTCGTGACGATCGAAGCCGACGGCGTGTGGCAGACCACCGCCCTCGCTATTGAGGAGGGCCGGATCGCCACCATCTACATCACGCGCAACCCCGACAAGTTGCACACGATCCTCCAGGCAGTGCGCAAGGACGACCCATCCTGACAGACGTACGTCTGAATGGAGCGCTGGGCCGTCCTCGGGGTGCCCGAATCGTCAGCCGGCAAGCCGCTTTGCGAAGAACGACAGGATCTCGTCGCGCGCCATGAGCGTTGGCTGGCCCGCTTCATCGATCAGGTGGGCGGTGACCACGCTGTGCGGACTGGCCACCACACGCTCGAAGAAGGGCGGCGGTTCCCGGTTGGCCGCGCTCGCGGGAAGCACGCGCGCCACAAAGCGGTCTCCGAGTGCTTCAGCGTACGCGGCGAACCGCTGTGCCGTGCAGAACCGATCGCCCTCGAAGCGGTAGCCGATAACGGTGAGGTCGTCGCGCTGGAGACGATTTCGAACCGTGGCCAGCTCATCGGGCGCGATTTCGAGCCCGCCCGGGTCATCGAGCGGCAGCGACGGCTGGCACAACACCGGAGCGAGCATCGAGGGCTCGAGCATCATCGTGAGCGCGAAGTTGCCGGTGAAGCACATGCCAATTGCGCCCACGCCCGGGCCGCCGCACTCCTCATGCGCCAGCTTCGCGAGCGAGCGCAACCACCGTGTCACCGGGCTCGAGGCGTTGGCAGCAAAGGCGCGGAACTCGGCACTGACGCAAGCGCGCTTCAGCACCGCAGCGCCTTCCTCCGCTTGGGGAACAGCGCCATCGCGGCCGAAAAGCGAAGGCATGTATACGGTGAACCCCGCATCGCGAACCCAGCGGCTGAAGCGAGCGACCTGAGGACTGATGCCGGGCATTTCGGCCATCACGATCACCGCCGGCCCGGTGCCGGCCACATACACCCCCTTCGTGATGTCATCGAGCGTGATCGAGCGGCGAGTGAAGTCGTCGAGTGGATCGTCCTCGTTCACGTTGCGCTTGGGCATGCGGTTGAGCGGCTCTTTCATGCGCACAATGATGGGGTGACCGGGCTCCACCCGCCATTGGCAGGAACGACTATTTCCGGTCTATTCTTGCCAGATGACAGGCAGCGTCACACAGCTCGTGTTCGACGGGGTCGCCGATGGCCCGGTGGGAGTCGCTCTCGACATCCTGGGCGCAGCGACGCGCATCGTGCACGCAGGGCTCGTCGAGCTTCCCAAGAGCCGCTTGCCGACTTGCACGCGCATCGTGTCCATCGACGGTGCGCCAGTTCGAACCGCGGCCAATCGCACCCTGACGGTGGATGGCGCACTCGAGTTGCGTGGCCTGGGCTCGGGCGATGTGCTCGTATTGCCGGGACTCGGGATGCCGACAGCACCCGAGATCGCTGCCGCGCTCGAGCGCCCAGACATCGCCCGCGCCACCGAGCTGGTCGCACGTGCAGCTGCGAGAGGTGTGCGAGTCGCCGCGTCCTGCTCGGCAACGTTCGTGCTCGCTACCGCGGGGGTGCTCGACGGTCGCGAAGCGACGACGACGTGGTGGCTCGGCCCGACGTTTGCGCAGCGCTTCCCGCGCGTCACCTTGCGCACCGATCAGATGGTGGTGACGTCAGGTCGTGTCTTGACTGCCGGTTCCGCGTTCGCCCATGCGGACCTGATGCTCGCGCTCCTGGCCCAAACACTGAGCCCCTCGCTCGCGCATAGGGTCGCCCAATATCTGGTGCTCGATGAGCGCGCATCGCAGGCACGCTACATGGTCATGGAGCACCTCCGGAGCGCAGACCCCGTGATTCGGGCGCTCGAGCGCTTCATCGGGTCCAACCTCGAGCGACAGCTCACGGTACCGCAGATGGCTCGCGCCACGGCCACGTCACCGCGAACGCTCGCTCGCAAACTCGAGAAAGCGTTGGGCACGACCCCCCTGCGCTTCGCACAGCGGTTGCGGATCGCCCAGGCTGTGCATTTGCTCGAGACCACGCGGCGATCGGTCGACGAGATCGCGGCTCAAGTCGGTTATGCCGATGCGGCGGCGTTCCGGCGCATCTTTCGGCGCGAAACCGGCGAAGCACCGCACGCGCGGCGAGCGCGCAGCGCGGACGCCCGCAAGCGCTGAACTGAGTCCCCCAAGAGGACCTGGTGCTGCACGGCCGAGTTGAGACGGACTCGCGGCTCAACCCGCCCAGGGCAGCCCCTCGGTCTTGTCGTGGAGGTTCTGCACCTGAGTCCATCCAAGCAGCCCGGTGGAGGACTTCACGAGGTACCAGTAATCACCATACCTCTTGGCACCCACGGGCATCGCGGCGAGCACTTGGATCTTCGATCCCTGGGCCAGGTTGGCCACCACGGCTTTGTCCTTATGGCTGCGAACGATCGGGAAGGACTGCTTTACGGTGGCCTCGGTGCCGACGAAGTAAAGCTCCTGGGGAACATGGTTGAGCTTCCACGCCTTGCGATCCAGGGAGTACTTCTCGCGAAGGTTCCAGAAGCCCATCCAGCTGTCGGAGAGTACGATTCCGTTGCCACGCACCTCGGTGAGAGTCCGGACGCTGCCCATCTCCTTCAACGTCTTGCCGTCGAAGCCGTAGACGGTGTTGCGGGAATCATCGTCGGTGAGCCCCATGTGGACGGCGACTTCCTTCCACTTGTCGCTGCCATCGACGTCGGTGATGAACACGCCGCGCACCTCGGCGTCGTTCGTCTTTCCCCGGACAGTGGCGCTACCCACCTTGAGGACGAACTGCGCGTCGCCATCGGCCCACTGAACGGAGATGGCCTCCGGCTTACCGTCACCATCCAGGTCGGCCGAGGTGGACATCACCGGCTCATCGGCGTGAACAGCGGGGGCGGCGAGCAGCATCAACGTCACCACGGCCACTACGGAGGCTCTCATGCGGCTATCAATCCTCGGCATTGTGCCAGGATGGAGAAACACGACTGGGGGGTTGATGCAACAGGCGGAATTGCGAGTGGGTGACGAGGAGTCCTTCCTGCATCCCTCGGAGTTGGAGGAGGAGCTCCGTCAGGGGCGGCTGCCCTGCTCGGCCGAAGTCCGCTACGCGCCCTGGACGGGAACGGAGTTCGCCCGGCTCGAAACGATCGCGACACTGACCAGCGCCGTGGATGCACCAGCGGCCCGGGCGGCGGCGCGGCTGGCGAGGAGGCCCGTCCCGTGGGCCACCTCACTCCTGTGCCTGCTGCTGATCCTGGCCTTCTTCCTTGAGGTCTGGCTCAGCCAGCGGGGGCTGGAGCTCGCGAGGAGGGGTGCTGTCGGGTTCGAGTCGACCATCCTCGAGGCGGCCTGGTGGAGCGCGTGGACGGCGCCCTGGCTCCATGCCGACCTCCGGCACCTCGTCCTCAACCTGCCGCTCCTGGCCTACTGCTGCTTCCGGGTGGAGCGCGTGCTGGGCATGACGGGGCTGGTGCAGGTGCTGCTCGGAGCGAGCCTGGGGGCGGCGCTGCTCCTCGTCCCCTTCTCGGCACTGCCGGCCGTGGGTTCGTCGTCGCTGGCCTTCGGCGCCTGGGGTGCCCAGCTCGGCCTGGGGTTGCGGCTGAAAGAGGCCATCCCGAGCAACCAGCGCAGCGCCTACGGCTGGCGCTCCTACATCCTGTGCGCCTTCTTCCTGATGCCCGGCTTTTCGGCTCCGAACGTCTCGGTGCTGGCCCATGTCGGCGGCTACTTCGGAGGCCTGGCCGTATCGTTGTGGGTCCTCCCGGAGACGCTGGCGCCTCGCACGGGCCTGGGCCTCACGCGGCTCCGCGCGCTGGGCGTCTGCCTGGGCCTGCTGGCGCTCCCGGCGGGGCTGGCGTGGCTGCTGGCCTCGTCGCCGACGCTGCTGTGCGCCCTGAACCGGCCTGGCGGAGTCCCCAAGCACGGGCTGGAGCTGTCGCTCTGCTGGCGCATGGCCAAGCACCCGGGCTCGCTCGCGGGGCTGGACGCGTGGCAGGTGGGTCCGAGCTCCGACAGTGCCCTCTTCGCCGCCTCTCATCTGCTCCGACAGCCGGATGAGCTGGATCCCGAGCTACTGCAGCAGGACTGGGAGCGCCGGCTGGGAGAATCCGTCATCCCGAGCGAGCTCCCGGCCCTGCAGGAGGGCTGGCGGGCCTGGACGTTCACTGCGAAGAACCGCCGCGTTTTCGAGCAAGCGCGCGTGGAGGGAGCCCGGATCTACCGGATCGGCTGGTACACGCAGCGCACCATGGCGCCGCCCCGCGAGGCCTTCTACGAGGCCGCGTTGAGAACCGTCCGACTGTCCGAATCGGCGGAGCTCAAGGGCCGACGGGAAGCGTGGTCGAAGCAACAGAATGCTCCGCAGCGCGCCTACGAGTATGCCGCGGCCTTGCAGGAGGTCGGGCGCTACGAGGAGGCCCTGGCGATCTTCTCAGGGCTGGAGACCCGCGAGGATGGGTGGGAGTGGGAATCCACTCGGGCCCGCTTCCAGCTCTGCTCCACGCATCCTCGCCTGGCGGCGTGCTCGGGCGCCTGGCGCGAGGACTGGTTGAAGAAGGCGGAGCTGGAGGATGTCGAGATCCGCGTGCCGGCCATCCGGTGGCTGGTGGCCGAAGGCCGCTGCGCGGAGGCCCAGGAGCAGGCGCTCCAGCTGAAGGGCCTGCCCGAAGTGGAGCCCGACGAGGTCAAAGAAGCCCTGGGCACCTGCGAGGCACCGCACTCAGCGCTTCCGCGCTGACGGATTCATGACGCCGTTGCCCCGCTGTTTGCCTTGACACCTAACACCCAAGTTTCGATTCCTATGCGTGGGGTCAAATGAAGCATCTTCCAAAGAAGCGCGAGGCCGTGGTCGAGGGTCAGAAACTGACGTACACGATGGTTGGGCAAGGAGCGCCGGCCATCGTGCTGCTCAACGGCGCCGGTGGCCCGCTCGAAGGCTGGTACAGGCTCTATCCGGAGATTGAGAAGCTCGGCACGGTCGTGGCGTACGACCGCCCGGGCGTAGGCGGAAGCCCACGTCCTTTGGAGCCGCAGACTGGCCATACAGTCGTGCGTACCTTGTGGAACCTCCTGCGCGAGCTGGGCGTCAAGCCACCCTACGTGTTGGTCGGCCATTCGTTCGGCGGCCTGCATGCGAACCTCTTCGCCCGGCTGTATCCCAATGATGTTGCTGGCGTCGTATTCCTCGAAGCGGCTGCGCCCGACGACATTGGGATGATGAAGACCCATCAGTCGACGGCCCAGCGCATCGTCAACGGCATGCTCAACCTCTTCTCGCGCCCTGATCCCAACGACGAGGTGAGCAACGAGCAACAGACGGTCACGCAGCTCAACGCAGCGGCTGCGTTCCCGAACGTTCCCCTCTGCGTGATATCGGGTGGGAAGACACCTCCGGGCTGGATGTCTTCGCCACAGGCGTTGCAGCTTCGTGCGCAGCATCAGGACGCGCTCGCGCGTCTGTCGCCACGAGGCCACCAAATCATCGCCAGCGGCAGCGGCCATTTCCCGCAGATGACCGAGCCTGGAGTTGTGATTCAAGCCATTGAGAATGTAGTGAAAGCTGCTCGCGCCGAGAGCCAGTCCCCCAGTCATCAGCGCACACCTGCATCCATTGGGTGACATGGGGGACCGGTGGTGTGGCTCTCCTGAAACTCAAAGTGCGGGTCCACTGTCTGATTTATGTGCACCCTGCCCGAGATTCGGACAATCCGAGTGTGCGTTCACAACCCCTTGAGCCAACGGACAATTCACCAGGGAACGTCAGGGCTCTTTACAAAATTCTTAGGAGAGCTGGCTCATCCATGCTCCGGTGCTAGTCGGGTATGCCTGCTAAATTCTTGTTTTCTCGTGTGCCGGGGTGCTGGCCCGAAGGTTGCTGATGCGAAGAATGCGCAGTCGCGGCTGGTCACCCCAGGCGGCAGCGTTCAACCCCGTGTAGTCCCCGGAAAAGGAAGCCTCCATGCGTAAGCTTTCCATGGCGTTGCTGGCTGGTGTTGCTCTCGTCGGTTGTGGCGTCGAGCAGAGCGAGAACGAGGAGATCATCTCCAACCTGGTCGAGGCCGGCTTCCCCGCCAACGACATCATGGTCGTCGACAATGCCGTGTACGTGGGTCGCGACGCTCACGTGACCCTCGAGGCGTCCCGCGAGATGCTCCAGCCCGGCAAGGAGAGCGCGGAGCAGTACCGGACGACCAATCTCATGAGCGGCATCACGAAGATCTGCGTCGTCCCCACCTCCCAGTTCAACAGCTACAGCCGCCTCAGCGCGGGGCTCGATCTGGCCATCGAGAACTACAACAGCCAGGGGCTCTCCTTCACCATGGTGCGGGGCTCGGCCTCCGACTGCAGCGCGACCATCAGCGCGAAGACCACGACCGGCACCGGCGGCTCCGCTGGTTTCCCCAAGGGCGGCAAGCCCTACGGCACCATCAACATCGGCACCGGGCTGCAGAGCTACAGCGATGACGTGAACGAGCACGTCATCACCCACGAGCTCGGCCACTGCATCGGCTTCCGCCACTCGGACTACTACGATCGGTCCATCAGCTGCGGCGGCTCCGCCGCCAACGAGGGCGCCTCGAACGTGGGTGCCATCCACATCCCCGGCACGCCGACCACGGCCTCGCGGGGTGGGTCGATCATGAACTCCTGCTTCAGCTCGTCCGAGACCGGCGAGTGGACCAGCTCCGACCGCACCGCGCTGGCCTACCTCTACTGAGAGCAGGCGTTACAGCCCCCTGGTCCGTCTAGGACTCTGGGGGCCCAATCCTCGCGGGCACCGTACTCCCGGGCGTTTCGGCCTGAGGAACTGCGGTGCCCGCGGCTTTTCAGGCCTGCGGGAATCCGAAGAGGCCGGAGGTGGGCAGCCGCTGGATGTGCTGCCCTCCCCCGCGTCCGGTCACCCGAAGGCTGGCGTCACTTCTGGCCGCCGAGCCACGAGCCCCACCGCACGAGCCGCGTGCCGCCCTCGGACTCACGCTTGCCACCGGCGACCACGCGCTCGGCGCTGTTGGAGAGCGACTGGAAGCGCGCCTCATAGGGCAGGCCCGCGAGCGACGGGGCCCACGGCTCGGCCGCGTAGGTATCCGAGAAGACGCGCTGGGTGCCCTCGACGTTCTCGGTGCGCTGCTCGGTCAGGGCGGACACGTTGCGGTCCTCCGCGGTGAAGGTGCCACGGGTGCCGGACGCAGCGGTGGCGGGAGGCCAATCCCCCGAGGACAGCACATCCCAGGGCAGGCTCATCAGCACCTCCTCGAGGGGCTCCGGCGTGGCCTGGGAGAAGTCGGAGCAAGGGGCGGCGTTGGTGTCGATGGGGCCCTCGGCGCGAAGGATGTAGCCGCGCTCGGCGGCGAAGCACACGCGCTGCACGCTGGGAGAGGGACCCACGTCCACGCGCCGGTCGTAGTACGCGCCCGGACCCAGGGGCCGCTCCAGCGCGGGCACCGAGGCGTTGGCACCGGCCGAGCCCTCGCGGAACTCGCGCAGCGTCAGCTTGACGCCGCCCGGGAGGTGGAAGCCGGACGCCTCGGTGCTCGCCTCGAGCAGGCCGTGGGTGAGGTAGAGCGGGCCCGGCTCGTTGGCGTACACGCGCGCGCTCAGGGGGCCATCCACGGGGCGCTGGTCGCTGACGTAGCGCGTGGCCTCCCAGGTGCGGCCCGCGCTGGAGGGCTTCTCGGCGGAGGCCTCGCCCGCGTGGGGCACGTCGAGCGGGCGCGTCGTGTCCGCGCGCACGGGGAGGACGAGGTCCTGTGCCAGCCGCGGGTGGGCCAGGGGCTTGCCGGCCTCGTCGGTGTAGGCCAGGCGCACCCAGACCCAAGGCTGCTGCACGGCCACCACCTCCAGCGTCAGCAGACCGCCAAGAGTGCGCGCGGTGCCGCCACCGCCGCGAGGCTCGGGACCCTGAGTCGCGGAGAAGGAGTAGGTGACCCGGTCGCCCACGCTGGCGCGCTTCCAGGCGTCAGCGGCCTGCATGGGAGTGGTCTCCTGGGCCTGGGTGTCGGAAGGGGAAGGGCTGCTCGACTTCGTGCTCTCGCAGCCTGGAAGGAAGGACAGGGCCGCGCCCAGCAGCGCGGCGATGGGGAAGGAGGAGTGGCGCATATGCATGTGCGACTTGATACACCGGGAGTGTATTCACGCCCATCTTTCGCCGGAGCCGCGAGCAGGTGTTACCGCGCACCCAAGATGATGCGGGAAGGTGCCGGCATGCGCGCTGTACCCGTATCGGCTCGGCCTCTCTGGGCTGAAAGGAAGACACGGGACCGGGGATGCACATCCTCGTGGCAATGCTGCACCGCGCCAGAGGTGTACCCGCTCCATCACGGGTGGTGTGGCGCTCCTGAAACCCGGGGCGTGGACCCGCTGTCCGATTGATGAGCACCCCGTCCGAGATTCGGACAGCTCAAGTGCTATGCGCACAAACACTTGTGACCACAAATATTTCAGCACAAAACGTCAGAGCGTTTTACAAAAAGCCTCGAGGCGGCCGGTGCATCCGTGCTCCAAGGCCAATCTTGCGTTGCCAACCAAGTCCTTGTTTTTCCGGTGTGTCCGGGTGTTGGCCCGAGGGTTGCTCATGGGAAGGGGCGCGCGGTCGCGGTTGGTGACCCCAGGCGACAGCGTCCAACCCCCTGTAGTCCCCCGAAAAGGAAGCCTCCATGCGTAAGCTTTCCATGGCGTTGCTGGCTGGTATTGCCCTCGTCGGTTGTGGTGGCGAGCAGAACGAGAACCAGGAGATCGTCTCCAACCTGGTCGAGGCCGGCTTTCCGGCTGACGACATCATGGTCGTCGACAATGCCGTGTTCGTGGGTCGCGACGCTCACGTGACCCTCGAGGCCTCCCGCGAGATGCTCCAGACCGGCAATGAGACCGTCGAGCAGTACCGGACTACCAATCTCATGAGCGGCATCACGAAGATTTGTATCAACCCCACCTCCACGTTCAACAGCTACAGCCGTCTGAGCGCGGGCCTTGATGCGGCCATTGCCAACTACAACAACCTGGGCCTCTCCTTCACCATGGTGCGTGGCCCGTCCACCGGCTGCAGCGCGAACATCACCGCGACGACCATGTCCGGCGCCGGCGGCTCCGCGGGCTTCCCCTCGGGTGGCAAGCCCTACGGCACCATCAACATCGGCACCGGCCTGCAGAGCTACAGCGCGGGCGTGAACAAGCACGTCATCAGCCACGAGCTCGGCCACTGCATCGGCTTCCGTCACTCTGACTACTACAACCGCTCCATCAGCTGCGGCGGCGCCGCCACCAACGAGGGCACCGCCGGCGTGGGCGCCATCCTCATCCCCGGCACGCCCAGCACGGCCACGTCGGGCGGCTCGGTCATGAACTCCTGCTTCAGCTCGAGCTCGACCGGCACCTGGACCAGCTCTGACCGCACCGCGCTGAACTACCTGTACTGAGAGCTGGCGCTTCAGCCCCCGAGTCCAGTCCTGGCTCTGTGGGGTGCGATTCTCGCGGGCACCGGTCTCCTGGGCTTCACGGCCTGTGAGCCTCCGGTGCCCGCGGCTCCGCGGGTCTGCCACTGTAGTGTGTTGGCAGACATTTCCTTGCTTCCTGCCCAAGCCAGATTCGCCCCGACAATCCCATGCGCATCATCGGCAGTGAGGCCCCCTGAAACCCGGGGTGTGGGCCTACTGTCCGATTGATGAGCACCCCGTCCGAGACTCGGACGGTCTGGATGTCGTGCGCGCAACCCATTGAGCCAACGGACAATTCACCAGGAAACGTCAGGACTCTTTACAAGAAGTCCCAGGACGGCCGGTACATCCCTGCTCCAGGGCTAATCTTGCATTGCCAGCTAAGTCCCTGTTTTCCGGCGTCTCCAACTCTTGGCCCAAGGGTTGCTCATGGGAAAGGACGCGCGGTCGCGGCTGGTGACCCCAGGCGACAGCGTCCAACCCCCTGTAGTCCCCCGAAAAGGAAGCCTCCATGCGTAAGCTTTCCATGGCGTTGCTGGCTGGTATTGCCCTCGTCGGTTGTGGTGGCGAGCAGAACGAGAACCAGGAGATCGTCTCCAACCTGGTCGAGGCCGGCTTTCCGGCTGACGACATCATGGTCGTCGACAATGCCGTGTTCGTGGGTCGCGACGCTCACGTGACCCTCGAGGCCTCCCGCGAGATGCTCCAGACCGGCAATGAGACCGTCGAGCAGTACCGGACTACCAATCTCATGAGCGGCATCACGAAGATTTGTATCAACCCCACCTCCACGTTCAACAGCTACAGCCGTCTGAGCGCGGGCCTTGATGCGGCCATTGCCAACTACAACAACCTGGGCCTCTCCTTCACCATGGTGCGTGGCCCGTCCACCGGCTGCAGCGCGAACATCACCGCGACGACCATGTCCGGCGCCGGCGGCTCCGCGGGCTTCCCCTCGGGTGGCAAGCCCTACGGCACCATCAACATCGGCACCGGCCTGCAGAGCTACAGCGCGGGCGTGAACAAGCACGTCATCAGCCACGAGCTCGGCCACTGCATCGGCTTCCGTCACTCTGACTACTACAACCGCTCCATCAGCTGCGGCGGCGCCGCCACCAACGAGGGCACCGCCGGCGTGGGCGCCATCCTCATCCCCGGCACGCCCAGCACGGCCACGTCGGGCGGCTCGGTCATGAACTCCTGCTTCAGCTCGAGCTCGACCGGCACCTGGACCAGCTCCGACCTCACCGCGCTGAACTACCTGTACTGAGAAATGGCGCGACACCCCGCTAGTGCAGTGCTGACTCTGTGGGGTTCGCTCCTCGCGGGCACCGGTCTCCTGGGCTTCACGGCCTGTGAGCCTCCGGTGCCCGTGGATCCTCAGGTGTGCGAGGATCCGAAGCCTCTGAAGGTGGGCAGCCTCTCGCAGTGCGGCCCGACCGCCGATTTCACCCCCATCAACAGCTACCAGGGCGAGTTCGCCGACGTCCAGGACAGGGAAGACGCCGTTGTCCTGATTGACGGGCGCTGCACCGGAACGCTGATTGAAGCGAGCGCAGGTCCGGTAGTCATCACCGCGGGTCATTGCGTCGGGCTTGGTGACCGAGCGCTGCTTGTCTTCAACTTCGAAGACCAGCCCGATGGCGACCCCCTGATAACCGAGGGCACTGTCATCGAGCAATCGCCCGAACCTGACTATGCCCTCATCCAGCTCGATGAGCGTCCTGCGGTCACGCCAGTCTTGCTGACGACCCAGGCCAGCGAGCGGTTGGCCATCATCCAGCATCCCCGGGGCAAGCCCAAAGCCATCGCCGAAGGCAGGTACCTGGACTCGTGTAATCAGCTTGTCTACTACGCGGACCTCGACACCCTGGTAGGCAGCTCCGGCGCTGGCGTCCTCAACCGTCAAGGCTACCTGCTGGGCATCCACACCGACGGCGATTGCGACGAGCGCGGCCGCGGCGCCAACAGGGGCTGGACCTCGCAAGCGATTGTCGACGCATCCCCTTACCTGCTTCCCTCCGACATCGCTGACCGCTGAGGGCACTCGAGGCCAGGCGGAGCAGGTGCGGCGGAAACCGCCCTCCCCCACCTTGTCGCAAGCGTGAGGGTTTACCGAGCCACCGGCTGGTACCGCTCCACCACTTTGGAGCCCACAGCCCCATGGCTGTTCCCCGCCTCCAAGCTCCCGCCCACCACGTACACCGCGTCGCCCACCGCCACGGCGCGCGCGTAGTTGCGGGCAGTGGGCATGGGCGGAGCGTTGACCCAGCCGTCCGCGCCCAGACGCAGCACCGTGGCGAGGTTGCGGCCCAGGGCCTGCGACTCCCCGCCAAAGACGTGCAGCGCGCCGCGGTACACGACAGCGCCGTGAGTGCCACGGGGCTCGAGCTCCGGGCCGGGCGTCCAGCGGTCGGCCGCGGCGTCGTACACGTCCACCAGGCCAAAGTCGGACCGGCCGCTGCTCCCGCCCACGAGGTGGGCGCAGGCACCGTCGCACAGGAGGACAACAGCACGGCACAGAGCAGGGACGGCAGCAGGATGGGGCGCTGCGGCATGGCGGACATCCGAGACGGGCGCGCGGGCCAACCCCGCTCGCGCGGCCGAATTCCCGCGCGTTGCGGTGTCGAAGAGCTGCAACTCACCGTCGGCCACCTTCGTCCAACCCTCTCACCCCACAATAAACTTCGAGCCCATCCACTCAAACCCAACCATCGCGAGACAGCAACGACTGTTCTTGACTTATCAATACCAACCCAGCATTGTGCACAGGCCTGACGGGTCAAACACATCCGGCCGGCAATTCAATGAAAGGGTAATGGGAATGGCCACAAAGACAGGTTCGCGGCTCGTGATTTCCACTCTCGCCATGGCGGCACTGTGGGCCGCGCCAGCCGGTGCGGATCAGGATGCCTGCTATGAGGAACTCAATTACTGCATAGAGCGGGCAAACCAAGAGCCGGTGGATTGGATTCGGGACTACAAGCTTCAAGACTGCCATGGCTGGTTCTACGTCTGCATGGGAACGACCAACTGTGGCGACAACTACTGTGACATGAACTGGGAGACCAGTTATTACTGCCCGGCGGACTGCCACTAGTCCCTGTGCCGGTTGGTCAGAGAGGGGGGCACCCTCCCCCTCAACGGCGACCGACCTCGCGGAGACGCGGTTATTGCTGGAACAGCTTCCCACGGATATTTCCAGTTTTATTGGTTAATCCGAATTGGATATGGCTGACAGGTAGAATGCCCTAGAGTCTGTCGTCCGCCCCGACGGATCCCATGCCGGGACCGTGGGAAGAACCGCTTCAGGACTCGAGGGAAACGAACATGTTCAAGAGAGCGGCAGTCTTCGTGGTGAGCTGTGGCGCGTTACTGGCTGGCTGCGGTACCGACCCCCAGGTCGAGAACCAGGAGATCATCTCCAACCTGATCGAGTCCGGCATTCCGGCCGACGACATCAGGGTTGTCGAGGATGCCGTGTACGTGGGGAACGACGCTCACGTGACCCTCGAAGCCTCCAGGGAGATGCTGCAGCGCGGCGAGTCGAGCAAAGAGCTGGTCTACACGACCAATCTCGTCAGCACCAGCGTGACGAAGATCTGCATCAATCCCACCTCCTCGTTCAACAGCTACACCCGCCTCAGCCAGGGCCTCGATATGGCCATCGCCAACTACAACGCCCTGGGGCTCCGCATCACCTTCATGCGAGGCCCATCCACCGGATGCAGCGCGAACATCACCGCGACGACCATGGCCGGCACCGGTGGCTCCGCGGGCTTCCCCTCGGGCGGCAAGCCCTACGGCACCATCAACATCGGCACCGGCCTGAACAGCTACAACGTTGACGTGAACGAGCACGTCATCACCCACGAGATTGGCCACACCATCGGTCTCCGCCATTCGGACTACTACAACCGGTCCATCAGCTGCGGCGGCGCCGCCACCAACGAAGGAACCGCAGGCGTGGGTGCCATTCTCATCCCTGGGACCCCGACGCCTACACCGGGGGGCTCGATCATGAACAGCTGCTACCCGCCTGATACAAACGGCGAGTTCACCAGCTCTGACATCACCGGGTTGCAGTACATCTACTGAGAGCTGATGCGACAGCCCCTCTGGCCTGCTTGTCCAGCCAACGCCGGCCCAGGGAGGTATCCAACTCGCCCTCACCCAGCAGGTGCCCGTGCTCGCGGTACACAGCGAGCCGCTCGGCCAGGGTCAGAGCAGGAGCGAGGAACGGAGAAACACTGTGGGTGAAGAAATCGGGCCTCGCTGCACAGCAACCCCGCGCCCGATAAACCTCGATTCTCTCGACGACTCCGTGCACCTCGACATGCGCCTCAGGTTTGACAAAGCCCTACGATGGGTCTCCCACCCGGCGGCAACTTCCACCGCCCCCAAGGAGACCAGGTATGAGCGCTGCGCCACTAGACGCGCCCGCCGTCCACCCCACCGCGGCCATTGGTCAGGGCTACAACCCGTTCGATCCCGCCTTCCAGAACAACCCCTACCCCTTCTATGCCCGTGCACGGAGCGAGGCTCCCGTCGCCTATTGCCCGCAGTTCAACGCCTGGCTCGTGACGAGCCATGAGCTGATCAGCCGTGTCCTGAAGAGTCCGACCCTCTTCTCCTCGCTCCACAACCTGGACAACCCGGTGGTCCTGCCCGCGGAGATCGAGGCCGTGCTCGCAACGGGCCACTACCCCCTCGCGCCGGGCTTGTTCAACAACGACCCGCCGGGCCATACCCGCGTGCGTGCGCTGTTCAGCAAGGCCTTCACCGCCCAGCGTGTCGCGGAGATGGAAGCGGGCATCCGGACGTTGACCGAGGGCCTCGTCGAGCAGTTCGCCCGTCAGGGTCACGTCGACCTGGTGGAGGCCCTGGCCCATCCCCTGCCCATGACCGTGATTGCCGACCTGCTGGGCGTGCCACGTGAGGACATGCGCCGCGTCAAGCAGTGGCACGACACCTGGATGACGCTCTTCAGCCCGCAGACGCCATTGGAGGGTCAGCGTGCCGCGGCCCAAAGCTGCGTCGACTACCAGAACTACTACGCTGGCCTGCTCGCGGACCGTGCCGCCCATCCCACCGGAGACCTGACGACGGCGCTCGTCCAAGCCCGGGCGGACGGCGAGCATCCCTTCACGACCGCGGAGATGATTTCACAGATGATGATTCTGCTGAGCGCGGGCCACGAGACGACAACGAGCCTCATCAGCAGCCTGCTGTACAACCTGTTGCGGAACCCCGAGCAATGGCAGGCGGTACGGGATGACCCGAAGCTGCTCGAGGCGGCCATCGAGGAGACCGTGCGCTTTACCTCGCCGGTGCAGATGGAGCCCCGCGTCACCAAGGAAGCCACCGAGCTGGGCGGAGTCGAGCTCCCCCAAGGTGCGCGCCTGAACATCGTCTACGGCGCGGGCAACCGCGATGAGCGAGCGTTCGCAGACCCGGAGACCTTCAACGTCCATCGTCCGCAAGTGAGCCGACACATCGGCTTTGGCTGGGGCATCCACTTCTGCATTGGTGCGCCCCTGGCCCGCCTCGAGGCCCGCGTCGCCTTCGAGGTGCTCCGCGAGCGGCTGCCCCACCTGCGCCTCGCGCCCGGCTTCATCCCCGAGTACGAGCCCAGCTTCTTCTTCCGTGCGCTGAAGAAGCTGGAGCTCGTCTGGGACAGCTAGGCTGAAGGCCAAGACTCGGGTGCGCTACCGCAGTGCCCGTTCGGCCTCGTCCGCGGCTCGCAGGTCCTCCTGGAGCCGCGCTCGAGCCTCGTCGGACAAGGGGCGTTGCCGCAGTTCGGTGAGCGCGGCGCTCGCGCGCTCCTTGTCACCCAAATCCACGGCCAGCTCGGCACGGGCAGCGAGCGCCCGGACCCGGTCCTCCTCGCTGGAGGGCTCCTGGCGTGCAAGCGCCACGTCGAGCACCTTGGCCGCCGCTTCGAGATCTCCCTTGAAGTCGCGCAGGTGAGCGGCAGCGTCGAGCGCCTTTGCCAGCCGCGACCGAGAGCCCTCTTCGGACACGGCGGCGGGCGCCTCCCGCTTGACGAATCGAATCCAGTTGCCCGCCGGGTCCACCACGTTGAACCGGGGCTGCCCCTTACGCAACCGCGCGAGCCGCGGACGGCCCGAGTGGGGAAGCTTTCCGTAGGCGCGCTTCAGTCCCTCGGCGAAGGCCTGGTGCAGAGACTCCACCTCTGGCACCACCACCAGGCACGTGCTGTACGACGCATCCGGATCCAGCCCCTTGAGCACGAAGAAGTGCAGCTCGACGCCGCCCCGGCGGACCACCGCGTAGACGTTCGGCGAGGCCTGCCGGTACGTGACGTCGAAGCCCAGGGCCTCGTAGAAGGCCAACGTCTCGTTGATGGCGACGCAGGGAAGAATGGGAATGGTCGTCTCGGCTGTCGTCATACATCCTCCTCGAGGCGCTGCCTCGTCTGACGCAAGCCCTCGAGGGCCGCCCGCAGGTGTCGAAGCGTCACCTTCCCTCCGAGCCGGTTCGCCCAGGTGGCATGGCGTGCCTCCACCGCGCGCAATGCCTCGCGTCCCCGAGGAGTCATCGACACGAGCTTCGCGCGGCGGTGGCGCGGGTTCTCGAGGTACTCGATGAACCCGTCCTTCTCCAGGGCATCCGCTGTCTGCTGCACGCTCTGGCGGGTGAGCCCCATGGTCCGGGCAATGTCCGCCACCGGGACATCACCGTGATCCACCACGCCAAGCACCTGCCAGCGCGCACTGCTGAGCCCGAAGGGCTCCGTCAGGCGGTCACCCGCCTCCAGCAGCAACCCATTGACGCGAAAGACCTCGAGGAGCAACTCGGTGAAGGCCTCCCCTTCCTCGGTTGGCTTGCCCATATGACAGGTTTCTGTCATTTTGACAGGCACCTGTCAACTTCGCGGATCACGTGAAGACGTCGGAGACCAGCCGGCCCTGCTTTTCCATGTCCGCGAGCCATCCCGTGGTTTCCTCCGCGGAGCAGCCCACGGCCTCTTGGTGGATCCGCGCGAGCGTCTCCCGGACCGCGGGCGCCATGTGCTGGCCATCCCCGCAGATGAAGAACAGGGCTCCCTGGTCGAGCAGCGCCTTCACCCGCTCACGTTCCTTCCAGAGCCGGTGCTGTACGAAGGTCACGTCACCGTCGGGTTGGCGGAAGAAGGCAGGCAGCACCTTCACCGCGCCCTCCTGCTCCCACTTCGCCAACTCCTCCCGGTAGAGGAAGTCCACGTCCGGGTGGTCGCAGCCGAAGAAGAGCAACGACGGCCCGGCCGACTCTCCTCTCGCGTGGCGCAGGGCTCGCTCCTGGAGGAAGCCCCGGAAGGGCGCCAGTCCCGTGCCCGCGCCCACCAGGACAATGGGCGTCGCGTTCGAGGCGGGCGGGTGGAAGGGCACGTTCGGTGTGCGTACCGCGACCGCTGCCTGCTGCCCGGGGCGCAGCCGTGCGAGGTAGCTCGAGCACGTGCCGTGGAAACGGCCCTGGCCGGACCAGGCCTGCGCGTCCACCACCGCCACCGTCAACGTGCATTGCGTGGGATCCGCCAGGGGAGACGAGGACACCGAGTACTGCCGCACGCGCATGGCTGGCAGCAACTCGAGGAAGTCTCCGAAGGACAGGATGCACGAGTCGTACTGCTCCAGCAGGTCCAGCACGCTCACGCGCTTGTCGAGGATCTCCTTCTTGTACCGTCCGGCGTCCTGAGCCAGCGCGGCCAGGTGCATCGCGTGCGGCGGGCACGGGTTCTTCTCCGCCAGCCGCTCCAGGTCCTTGCGCGTGGCGGGGGCCGACAGCTCCACGTGCCGACCCAGCAGCTCCTGCACCGACAGGGGCCTGCCCGTGGGGAGCGAGGAGGCCTGATCGCCTCGGGTCGAGCGCAGCACGACGGCGGCATCCGTGCGTACCCCGAAACGGCGCGCGGCTCGCTCCACGAGCTCCGGATGATTCTCCGGCAGCACGGCGAGGTAATCGCCCGCCGCGTACGTCACGCCCTCGGGCAGCTTGAACACGAGGTGCCGCTTGGAGCGCCCGAACGGCGACGTCATGTCGACGAGCTCGCGGTTCTCCACCAGCGTCGCCAGCTCGAGCTTGTTCTGTCTCACCAGTTCCACGCTGGCCGACGGCACCACCTCCACCGTGAAGAGAGGACCGGAAGCCACCTCGCGCGAGGACACGCCGAGCGCCGTGCCCACTCCCTCCCAGAAAGGGGCGTACCAGTGCTCGAACTCCCCGAAGAAGTCCGCCCGCGCATCCGCCTCGCCGCGCGCGAGGAGCCGCTGGGCTCCCGCGGCGCTCAGCCGCTCGTCGATTAGCCTGGGGACCGCCTGGTAGGTTTCACCCCAGTCCCGGTTGCCGCAGCCGAACACGGCGTAGCGCACGCCCTTCAGCGAGCCCTCGGAGAGGTGGGAGACCCAGGTGTGGAACGCGCGCGCGTTGTCCGGCGGCTTTCCGTTGTAGGACGCCGTCACGATGATGACCGCCCCCTCCTTGGGCAGCTTTCCGGTGGCCTCATCCAGTGGCGCCACCTTCGCCGAGTAGCCGCGTGCGAGCCCATCACTCGCGATGCGCCGGGCGAACGCCTCGGAGGCACCTGAGTTGGAGCCGTAGAGCAGCAGCAGGGACGTACCATGCGCGGCCGTCTTCTCCGGCGGCTGGGACACGGGCGCCACAGGGCGGGGCGTGGGCCGGGCCGCGAGTGGACGAGAGGCGGGCTTGCGCTCGCGAACGCGGAGCTTGAGTCCATCGGGCTTGAGCGTGAGCGTCTCGCGGATGCGGAGCTCGTACGGCTCGGGCTCGGAGAGATGGAAGCGCTGCAGGATCATGCCGAGCACGAGCGTGGCCTCCTGGATCGCGAAGGCCCGGCCGATGCACGCGCGCATCCCGTTCCCAAAGGGCTTCCACGCGTGCTGCGGGATGCTGTCGCGCACCTCGGGGGCAAAGCGCTCCGGGTCGAAGCGCTCGGGGTCCTTCCACACGGCCGGGTCGCGGTGCAGCATGGGGATGAGCACCAGGAGCGCATCGTCGGGCCCGACGGGGTAGCGCCCTCCCAGCAGGGTGTTGTGCGCCCGGGCGTGCAGGCTGAAGGCGGGCGCGGTGGGCCACAGGCGCAGCGTCTCGCGGAGAATCTGATCGATGTACTGCAACTGGGAGACCTGCTCGAAGCGCGGCGCCTCCGCGCCGAAGACCCGGTCCACCTCGGCCTGGGCCTTCTGGAGCACCTCGGGATGGTGCAGCATGAAGTAGAGGGCGAAGGACAACAGGCCGCTCGTCGTCTCATGGCCCGCGATGAGGAAGGTCACGAGCTGGTCGCGGATGTTGTCGTCATCCAGCCTCTCGCCCGAGAGCGGATCCGTCGCCTCGAGCATGAGGCTCAGGATGTCGCGTGGGGCCTCGTCGGGCCCTAGCGCACGGCGCTTCTCGATGAGCTGTTGCGTCAGCTCGCGCAGATAGCCGGTGTCGGCCTCGAACTGGCGCCGGGTGCGCACCATGAGCTGCGTCTGCACCGGCAGGCGCCGGGTGCGATTACCCGCCTCCTCCAGGGCGCGCACCATGGAATCGATGAAGGGGTGCAGCTGGGTCTGGTAGAAGGAGTTGAATCGGAAGGAGAAGCCGCACAACGCGATGGTGTCGAGTGTGAGCCGCGTCATGTCGTCGGACACATGGATGTCCGTCTCGGGACCGAAGCGCGCCCAGCGGGTGAGCATCTGGTCGGCCACGTCGAGCATGCCGTCGTGGTAGTTGCGCATGGCCGCGGGGCTGAAGGCGGGCATCAACAGGCGGTGGGCCTTGCCCCACTTGGGGTCCTCCGACCCCACGGTGAAGAGGCCTTCGCCTCCCAACTCGCGGAGGTGCATGAGCGCCTGGGTCACCATCTTCTCGAAGCGCGTCTCGTCACAGGCGTCCGCCACCAGCTCGTACGAGCTGATCAGCTGGATGGACGCTCCCCCCGGGAACGACAGCCGGAAGATGGGCCCGAACTCGCGTGCGAGCTTCATCATGTTCTGCAGGGGTGTTTCGAAGCCTACATCAGGCGCGTTACCCAGGATGGGGCGAGGGCGCGGCTGGGGGATGTTCATGGACAGGGTGGGTTTGCTCATGGGAAGTCAGTGGAAGTCCGAGCCCATGAATAGTGAACCGCTGGCGAGAGCGAAATTCGCATCTGGCTCAGTTTTTGGAGACGCGGTGACATGAGTGCGCGCAACCGGTCCGCCCCTCGGAAACGGCCACGCCAGGAGCGGGCGAAGGCGACGGTGGAGACGATCCTGGAGGCGGCGGCTCACGTTCTGGTCACCTCCGGCTACGAAGGGACCACCACCAAGGCGGTCGCCGAACGGGCGGGTGTGAGCATCGGTTCGCTCTACCAGTACTTCCCGAGCAAGGAGGCGCTGGTCGCCATGCTGCTCGAGCGGTTCCACCAGCGTGCCCTGGAGGTGCTCGCCGACAAGCTGGCGCCACACCCGATCACGGATCTCGAGCAGGAAGTGCGTGAGCTGGTGCGGGCCCTGGTGGAGTTCTACGGGGTGAATCCGCGCCTTCAGCGGGTCCTCCTGGAGCAGGCGCCTCGCATCGGCCGTCTTCAGGTCGTCCAGGAGATCGAGGCACGCGTGGAGTCACTCGTGCAGATCGTGCTCGCACAGAACCTGGAGTTCGAGCGTCCGCGCAACCTGGGGTTGGTCGTCTTCATCATCATCCGGGCCCTGCGCAGCGCGGTCTGGGCTGTGGTCGTCGAGCGGCCCGAGTTGATTGGAACCCCCGAGTTCGTGGAGGAGCTGAGTGCGCTCATCCTGGGCTACCTTCGGCCACAGGGAGACCGGCGGAAACACTCCACGCCCGGAGTGAAGTAGAACCGGGCACGACGTCATGGCAGCCTCTGCCCATGCGCCATCCCTTCGCAGCTAGGGGATGGCGGGCTCGGCCTGCTCAGACCCCATGCGAGCCCCCGGGACGAGGCGGACCAGCAAGGCCGCCAGAGCCGAGGCGGTCGCTAGCAGCGTCACCGCCACCCATCCCCACTGGGCCAGCACGAGACTGCCACCTGCCGCACCAATGGACATGCCGATGAACATGCAGGCGAACAGTATCGCGTTGAGCCGGCTGCGTGCGGCGGGCTCGAGGCCAAAGACGATCGTCTGATGCGCCACCAACGTCATCTGGACTCCGAGGTCGAAGCCGATCGCGCTCGCGGCGATCAGCACCAGTCGGGTGCCCGGTTCGAGCCACGGCGAGGCGAGCATCGTGGCGAACGAGACGGCGGTCAGTCCGGCACCCAGGCGCGTGACCACCGAGGGGCCGAAGCGATCCGCGATACGGCCCGCCACCGGCGCGCCCAACGCCCCGGCCGCGCCAGCCAGGCCGAATGCACCGGCGGCCCCGCTACCCAGGTGAAACGGTGCGCCATGCAGCATCACGGCGAGGGTGGACCAGAACGCGCTGAAGCCCACCGAGAGCAGGCCCTGCGCCAGAGCGGCCCGGCGCAGAGCGCCATACTTGCGCCATAGACTGGCGAGCGAGCCGAGCAGTGCGCCGTACGTGAGCGTGCTGGCCGGGCGGAAGTGAGGCAGGCCGCGCCAGGCCACTCCGCCAATCAGGGCCACGCTGGCGGCGGCGATCATGTACATGGCGCGCCAGCCGAAGTGCTCGGCGACCACGCCGCTGATGACGCGAGACAGCAGGATGCCGAGCAGCAGGCCGGTCATCACAGTGCCAACCACCTTGCCACGATGCATCTCGGGCGCCAGGGCCGCGGCAGCGGGCACGATGTCCTGCGCCATGGTCGCCGCCAGGCCGACGGCGAAGCTCACCACCAGCAGCAGACCAATGCCCGGAGAGATGCCGCCCAGCAGCAGCGCCACGCTCAGGACAGCGGCCTTGGTGAGGATGATGCGGCGCCGATCGAAGCGATCGCCGAGCGGCGTCAGCAGCAGGATGCCCAGCGCGTATCCCAGCTGGGTGAGCGTGGGGACGAAGCCCACCGCGGTGTCCGAGGCGCCGAGGTTGCCTCCCATCACCCCCAGCATCGGCTGGCTGTAGTAGAGCGACGCCACCGACAGCCCGGCGCTCGCGGCCAACAGCAGGAGCAAGCCGCCCGACAAGGGCTCGCCGCCGCCGTGGCTGACAGCCGCGGGCCGAGACGGCCTGGCCATGGCGGCGGAGACCTCCGCGGCCATGCTCCCATTTCCGGCGTTTCCATGCACAGTACGAATGAGGGACATGCGTTCACCCCGAGTGATGCGAGATGAGGCAACTGTGGGCCAGAGGAGCGGGCGTCGGTAGTAGCGCGCTTCGTACAACCCTTATACGCTGCGCGTATAAAGCCGCTCGAGGTGCGCCCCCATGCCCAACCGTTCCAAGCCGTCCCGGCCGCGCGTTTCCCCAAGGCGGGTTCCCCCACCCGCCGCGCCAGCTACTGCCGACAGACTCGAGCTGATGCAGACCTTCATCCACATCGTCGACGCCGGCAGCCTGTCCGCCGCCGCCGCGAGGATGGGCACCACGCAGCCGACGGTGAGTCGCCGGCTGCAGGCCCTGGAGCGCTCGCTGGGGCTGCGGCTGCTCCAGCGATCCACCCATGCGATGAAGCTCACCGAAGACGGCGTGCGTTGCTATGAGCGCGCGAAGGAGCTGCTGGCCAGTTGGGAAACGCTCGAGGCCGACCTGCGCGGCGCGGGCAACGAACCGGAGGGCACGCTGCGCGTCGTGGTGCCCCACGCGTTCGGACAGGAACTCCTGGTGGGGCCGTTGACGGAGTACCTGAACCGCCACGCGCGGGTATCGATCGAATGGCTGCTGCACGACCGAGCGGTGGATTTCATCGCGGACGGTATCGATTGCGCGATCCACGTCGGCGAGGTGCATGACCCCAGCGTGGTAGCGATCCGCGTGGCCGAGGTGCCGCGCATCGCAGTAGCCGCTCCATCGGTGCTAGCGGGCTTGCCCGTACCAACCCATCCCGACGAGCTCGCACGGCTGCCCTGGCTGTCGCTGCGCACGTTCTATCGCAACGAGATATCGCTGACCCACGCGGCTACCGGCGAGGTCCAGTCCATCGTCTTCCGTCCGCGCATGAGTACGGACAGCCTCTACGCCATCCGCAGCGCCGCGGTGAACGGCCTCGGAGTCTGCGTGGCCTCGGCCTGGGTGATCCACGAAGAAATCGTACGTGGCAGGCTCGTGCACCTGGTGCCGCACTGGAGGGCCGCACCCCTCCCCATGTATCTGCTCTACCCGTATGCGCGGTTCCATCCGGCGAGGCTGCGCAGGTTCGTGGAGTTGATGCGGGAGACGATTCCAGCGGCCTTGGCGGAGACAACGAAGGCCGCTGGTGGCTTCGAGTGAAAAAGAAAACCCCGGCTCGCCTGATGGCGGCCGGGGACCTGGCAGGAGGGACTCTGCCTCGCTCGCCTGCTACTGGCCGTCGAGCTTGCCGTCCAGGTTGCGGTCGAGCGCGATGCGCACACCAGAGCCCGGCGGAACCGCGGTGAAGGTCACCTCCTGGCCCGCCTTGGTCGCCAGCGCGCGGAGGGCCGTGGTGGTGATGTTCGCGGTGCCGTCGTCGGGCTTCCACGTCCCCGCGTTGCGGTCGTAGAGGAAGCCCTTCGCCTTGCCTCCCACCACCGTCTTCGCCACCAGGTCAGCCTCATAGGTGGAGCCACCCAGGGCCTTCGACACGAACGCCGCCCGGGCGCGCGCGATGAGCAGATCGATGCGCGGGCTGACGGCGGCGGCGTTCGTCGGCGTGAGGGTCACCTGCTGGCCCACGATGGGCGCCAGGTCGGAGTCCACCGCCAGCATGAAGGCCTCCACGTTGCGGCGGTCGGTATCACCCGGGAAGCCCACGAGAGGCCCACCGATGCTGGTGTTGGAGAACACGATGGCGCTGAAGAAGCGGAACAGGGTGTCCACCGCACCGTCATGCGTGAAGCCGAAGCCGCGGATCTGGTCTCCCATCTGACCCGTCTCCGGATGCTGGAAGAAGCTGCTGTCCGGGAAGCCGAACATGCCGACCTTCGTGTACATGTTCCGCACGTGGGGAATCTTCATGATCTGGCTGATTCCCTCGAAGCTCGAGCGGCCGTCGGTGCCGTAGAAGCCCTGCGTTGCGTCAATGGTGTGGCAGCCGTTGCAGTTGAAGCCGTTGTCCGCGCCGATCGCAATGCCGTCCACGCGGCGGCTGCCAAAGTAGAAGTCGCGGCCGGCCTGCTGGGCGGTGGTGAGCGAGTTGTCCAACCGGCGGATGGGGTTCGGCGGCAGCTGCACCTGGAGCTGGAAGGCGGTGAACTTGTTCATCTCCTCCTCGGTCGGCATCGAGGCCCGGCCGAGCAGCCCCTCGTACGCCACGATGAAGTTCTTGAACGACACGTCCGCCGCGTACGAATCGACGCCGAAGAAGCCGTTCGAGCGGTCACCCCGCCAGTGCATGGCGCCCGAGTTCACCATGCCGCGCAGGGTCTGCGTCGTCATGGGCCCCTTCATCGGGTGGAAGGCGTGCTGGTCGCCGGTGCCGTTGATGGGCGAGCTCGGGTGACCTGTGAACACTCGGAACGCGCCGATCTCCAGGCTGCTCGCGAGGCGCTTGTCGATGGGGTTGGAGGACACCTCGTCGTCCGGGTTGCCCAAGTCCCAGGCGAGCTCGTCCTTATCGCCGAAGACGTGGCAGCTGGCGCAGGACGCCTCGCCGTTGGCGGAGGAGAAGTTCGCGTCGTACAGGAAGGGACGGCCCTCCACGACGGTGGCAGGCTCCGGGTTGTAGAAGGCAGCCGAGGCCACCTGCGTCTTCGTGGCGAGGTCGATGACCTTCACCGCGTTGTCGAAGCGGGTCATCACGTAGAGGCGGTTGCGCGCCTCATCCAGCACCAGACCGCTGGGGCCACCGCCGCTCACCGGGATGTAGTTGGCGCTCGCGGTCTTCGGGTCGAAGGTGTCGGACTCCAGCGCCGCGGTATCGAAGACACCGACCTTGCTCGAGCTGAACGCGGCCACGTACAGCTTCGTGCCGTCGCTCGAGACCACCATCTCTGTCGGGGTGGAGAGACTATGATTCCTGGCCGAGGGATCGAACCCAGCGGACCTGGCCAGCTTCGAGTAGTCGATGTGCTTGTTGAGGTGGCGGGGGTAGACCGTTCCCCCGGAGATGACGGAGATGCGCATCTTCGCGATGTTGCCCTGCACCGTGCTGCCGCCGAAGACACCGGGGCCCTCGAAGCGCGTGAGGTTGTTGGCTTCGCTGTTGGACGCGTACACCACGCCCGTCTTCGGGTTGGTGGCCAGGTTGAAGATGGTGGTGCCCACGCCCGTGAAGAAGGCCTTCTGCTGCATGGTGTCCGCGTCGATGGCGAAAACATCCTTGTCGGGCAGGTTCAGGCGCACCCCGTTGTTCCAGTTGCGGCCGAGCGTGTCCTCCCACTGGCCGGTGCTCTTGTTCCACTTGACGATCAAGCCAGTCTCGGGCGCCCGCGCCCCCGCGGCGTTCGTCCGCGGACCTGGCAGACCGCCTGGAAGAAGGTTGTTGCCCCAGGGCCACGTGTCGGGGAAGACGAGACACCAGCCCGAGCTCTCGAACCCGTCGCACACGGTGTCCATGCTGACGGACGTCGTCTGGTTGCCAGACTGGGCAATGGCCGCATAGACCGTCTTCCTGTCCGGGCTGACGGCGAGGCCACGCGGCGTGTCGCCGAAGAGCGTCACGATGCGCACGGGCGTGCCACCCAGCGTCGTTCCCAGAGAGGCCGGGTTGAAAACCCAGACGTCCGCGCGGCCCACACTGGGCGTGGTGAGTTGCGGGTCGCCCACGCCGGGAACGGTGGAGATGGACGGGTCGGTGCGGTGCTGGCCGCGGTGCGCGGTGGTGATGAACGCATGGCCCTGGGTGCCGGCGAACACGATGTCGCGCGGCTCATCGCCGACGAGCAGCGTGCGTACCACGCGCGGAGTCCCTTCCAGGCTCACCACGCTGATGCTGTCCGAGAGGTGATTGACCACCCACACCTCGGTGTTGCTGCGCGCGGCGACAGAGACCGGCTCGAGGCCGACCGGCACCTCGGCGAGGAGCGAGAGGCCGGAGGCAGAGACCGAGAAAACCTCCAGGCGATTGTCGGGTGTGTTGACGGCGAAGAGCCGCGTCCCGTCTGGCGAGAGCGCCATCGGACGTACGTGCGCGCTATCGAACTCGATGAACGATGGCGTCTGAGCGACGGCACTGACCGAAACCAACATCGATACGGCGGCGCACAACGAAGCAGCTCGAGCGCGCCATCGGCTCAGGCTCGCGCCCACTTGCTGGGTACCCATGGGTGGACCTCCTCGGGGGGAAAGCGTTGCGGCTCGAACCGCAACGGACGGGGAGTACCAAGCGACACCGCGACATCGCCCCCGCCAAAGGGAGGGGAAACACCCCCTTCCTGCTCGCGAAAGACCGCGTCCCAACGCCCCGCACCACAAGGGCTGTAAAACTCCATTTCCATGGAAGAAGGGCAAAAAGGCTGAGAGTCCGTGGTCTAATTGACTCTGAAATCGGCCGCAGGGAGATGTGCCAATGCCGAGCCGTGGAACCGCCCCGAGGAGTCGTCGTGCGTCATCGCCTTCGCGGACGGACGTCGCGGAGCCTGCGGCACCGTTCGGCGGACAGCTCTCGCATCTCCTGCCAACGAAGCTCTCTCCGCCGCAGACAACCTCCGTGCTGGTGGCGCGTGGTGCGCCGCTCCGGAAGATGGACCGCGGCGTCAGCGGAAAGCTGGTGCTGGTGACCGCGCCGCTCGGCTGGGGCAAGACGACGCTGCTGACGCAGTGGTACCGCGAAGCGTGCGCGCAGCGGTTGTTCGCGTGGCTGTCGCTCGACGAGTTGGACAACGCGCCCGAGCGGTTCTTCTCGTATCTGGTGGGGGCGATTCGCCGGGCCGCCCCGGACTTCGACGCGTACATCGCGAGCCAACTCGACGCACAGGTGGAGCTCCCGCTCGACCACGCCATGTCCGTCGTGCTGCAGAGCCTGTGGAGCCTGGGACGCGAGCTGGTGGTGGTGCTCGATGACTTCCACGTGCTGCGCGAGCGCGCGCTGGTGCGGGCCTTCTCGTACCTGCTCGAGCACTCGCCGCCGCACGTCCACTGGGTCGTCTCGTCGCGCACCCTGCCCGAGCTGGACCTGGCGAAGCTGAAACTCACCGAGCAACTGGTGACGCTCGACAGCCGCGACCTGAGCCTGGATGGCAAGGCCATCCGCGAGCTGGGACAGCGCCTGTGTGACGCCGAGCTCGCGCCCGATGACGTCGAGTACCTGCGCTCCCGCACGGAGGGATGGGTCGCCGGCGTGAAGCTGGCGCTGCTGTCGGTGGGTGAGCACGCGAACCTGGGGGATGCACTGCGCAAGGCCATCGGCTCCAACCGCGATGTGGCGCGGTACCTCGCGGACGCGGTGCTACGCGAACAGACCGGAGAGGTGCACGAGTTCCTGGTGCTGAGCTCGGTGGTGGACCAGCTCAACGGGGACCTCTGCAACGCACTCCTGGGCATCACCCATGGCCCGGCGTTGCTGGCGGACCTCGAGCGGGCGCAGCTCTTCATCCAGCCGCTCGACCCCCAGCGTCAGTGGTATCGGTACCACGCTCTGTTTCTCGACTTCCTGAGAACCCAGCTCGCGTGCGACTTCGGCGACCGCATCCCCTGGCTGCATCGGACAGCGAGCGCGTGGTTCGCCGAGCACCAGCGGCCGGATGAGGCGCTCGAGCACGCGTTTGCTTCCGGAGACAGGAGCTGGTGCCTCGAGCTCACGGCGCGCTGCGCAGAGGCGTGGATGCGCGAGGGGGAGATCGCCTCCGTGCTCCACTGGACGGAGAAGCTGACGGCGGAGGAGGTCATCCGCTCGCCGGCGCTCTGCGTGGCGCATATTGCGTGCCTCATCCTGTCCCGGCGGTACGCGCAGGCCTCATCGGCACTGCAGGACGCCCAGCACCGCCTCGCGGCCACGCTCGCCCCGTCCGACCCGGAGCGCGAGCGGCTGTCGAAGCAGCTCGAGCGCCTCACGCTGCTCCACTCCATCTTGTCCGACTCGGCTCCAGGCTCCAGCATCGAGCTGGACGCGTGGCCTGGCCATGAGGACCCGGACGTCTTCATGGCGGGCGTGCTGCTGGCGGCAAAGGCCTACCAGGCGCTCCGGATGAACAGGTTTGATGCGATGCGCCGGCTCGCGCTAAGCGCGCGCGAGACACTGCAGGGACTCAACAGCCCCTTCATCAACGGCTACACAGACGTCCTCATCGCGCTGGCGGACCGGGCGCAGGGGAACATGAAGGACGCGGCGGAGCGGTGCGAAGCGGCGTTTGCGCAGGCGAGCCGCGGCCGGCGCAACCCGGTATGGGTGAACGCGGCGACGGCCCTGGCCAACACCCGCTACGAGCAGAACCGGCTCGACGTGGCCGAGGCCCTCTGCATCGAGGTGCTGCCGCTGCTGCCGCAGGCACCCGCGTTCGAGACCTTCGCGCTGGCCTACCTCATGCTGGCCCGAATCAAGTCCATCCGCGGGAAGTACGCGGAGGCCTGGCAGCTGCTGGACTACCTCCACAGCGTCCTCGAGTGCGGTCACCAGACGCGCTTCCTCGCCCAGGTCTGCGGCGAGAAGATCCGGCTCAGCCTGGTGGAGCAGGCGCCGGCGCGCATGAGGGCGGTGGCGCAGGAGTTCGGCCTCGGTGAGCGCATGCGCCGCGGAGAGTGGAGCGAGCGGCGCTTCTACGACGAAACCTGGGAGCGGCTCGGGCTCGCACAGGCGTGGGTGCTGATGGCGCGTGGGCGGCACGGCAAGGCGCACGCGCTGCTGGAGACGCTGCGTGCCAGCGCCCATGATGTGGGCTACGTGTCCCGAGAGAGCGCCCTGCTCGCGGCAATCGCGGTGTGTCACTGGCGTGCCGGCGACCCCGCGGCGGCGTTCTCCGCGCTCAACCGCGGCCTCGCACTGGTGCAGCGGTTCGGCTTCAACCGCAGCGTTTTCGACGAAACGCCGGGACTGCAGGAGCTTCTCGTCGCGGCCGCCACCCAGCGGAAGCTCAGCCACGTGCTGCCCTCCAGGTACACCGCGCGGTTCCAGGATGTGCTCTCGGCGGGAAGGAGTGGGCCACAGGAGTTCGCGGACCCGCCCAGCGCGCCGCTCGAGCCGCTTACCGAGCGCGAGCTCCAGATGCTCAAGCTGCTCGCACAGGGGCTGAGCAACCAGGAGATCAGCGAGCGCTCCAACGTGGCGCTCTCCACGACGAAGTGGCACCTGCGGAACGTGTTCGCCAAGCTCGACGTGACCACCCGCACCGCGGCCATCGTGAAGGCACAGGAGCGGCTCCACCGGAACCTGTGAGGTGCCCGCCGCGACGTCGTGGATGAGGGCGTGCTGGCACCTGGGGCCCAACCTTCGATGTCACACCCACGCCCGGTGATTGCCCACCACCACCGCGTAGCGGTCGCCCAGCGCCGCCAGCTCCGCGCGCTGCAACTCGGCGGCGGTGATCACACCGCCCAGCGGGTCAGGCAGGTCGCGGGTCGCCGTGGCAGCGGCCACCAAGGTGCTGCGGTAGCCGAGATCGAGCGCGGCGCGCGCCGTGGCCGACACGCACATGTGCGTCATGAAGCCGGCGATGATCAGCTCCGGCCGGCCGATGGCCTTCAGCCGGTCGTGCAGGTGGGTGCCAGCGAAGGAGTTGGGCAGACCCTTGGTCACCACCACCTCGCCGTCGAGGGGGGCGACGGCGGGGACGAAGGCGCTGCCCGGCCCCTCCGGATCGAACAGGCCGCCAGGCGTACCGTGGTGCGCCACGTGGACCACCGGCACACCGCGGCGGCGGGCGAGCTCGAGCAGGCGGGCGGCCTCCGCCACCGCGGCGTCGACTCCGGCCAGCGGCAGAGCGCCAGCCGTGTACTCCGCCTGGATGTCGATCAGTACCAACGCCGAGCGGTCGAGCGGGCTGGGGTGGGCCGGGGCGCCGGCCATGGCGAATAGCGTGCGGGGAGTGGTCATGGAGTCCTCCGAAAGAGTGGTGCCCTTTCCTATCCCGTTCAAAACCGCTCAGCCATTTGCCAAAATCGAGCAATGGCTGTTCAAAAACGAGCGGGCAGCTTGGACTGGGAAGACCTGCGCATCTTCGTGGCGCTGGCGCGGGCGGGCAGCCTGTCGGCAGCGGCGCGGGCGCTGCGGGTCAGCCACGCCACCGTTGGGCGCCGCATCGCCGCGCTGGAGGAGACACTAGGTCAGGCACTGTTCGACCGCCGCGCCGACGGCTACGCGCTGACCGCGGAAGGGGCGGCGGTGCTGGAGCTGGCCCAGGGCATGGACGAGCGAGCACTCGCCATCCTGCGGCGCGCCGGCCGCGACACCGGGCTCACCGGCACGGTACGGCTGACCGCCACGGATGCGGTGGCCGAGCGGATCCTGATCCCTCGGCTGGCGCCGTTCCGCCGGCGCCACCCCGGCATTGACCTGGAGGTGTTGAGCGACCCGCGCTCGCTGAGCCTCGCCAAGCGCGAGGCCGACGTGGCCGTGCGCCTCGCCCGCCCGCAGGCAGGGGATCTGATCACCCGCCGCCTCGCCACCATTGCCTATGGCGTCTATGTGGCGCCCGACGGCGACGCCGAGGCCTGGGTTGGCTATGAAGATTCCTTCGCCCACCTGCCGGAAGCGCAGTGGCTGGCCCGGATTGTGGCCGGCGGGCGCATCGCCCTGCGCACCAACGGGTTCGCGGCACAGCTCGCCGCCGTGCGCGCCGGCTTCGGCAAGGCCGTCCTGCCGCGCTGGTTCGCCGAGGAGGAGGGCGGCCTCACCGCCCTACCGCCACCCGCCCCGCTGCCGGTGCGCGAGGCGTGGCTGGTCGTCCACCGCGACCTCAAGGACGTGCCCCGCGTGCGCGCCCTCGTCGACCACCTGGTCGCGGTGTTCGAGGCGGAAAGGGCCCATATGGAGTAGGTCAGTCGAGCCCGCGCTTCCCCACGGACCAGTACGCCTTCACCTTCTGCGGCGCGCCCACGCCATCCTCCCGGAGCCGCGCGCGCAGCACCTGGATGGCCTGCGCCCGCCCCGTCATGACGAGGTGCGCGCCCGGCCGCCGCTTCAGTGCGGCGCTCAGACGCTCCGCCACGGCGGGCAGGTGTCCCTCGTCTGGCGCGCGCTCCACCACGGCGCTCTCCGACAGGTGGAGCTCCCGCAGCACCGTCTCGGAGTCGTCTCGGGAAGAGACCTCGAACACCTGCTCGACGCCCTCCGCACCGGTCCGCAAGTTCCGCAGCGTGTGAGCCACGGCGAAGGACGTCTCGTCTCCGAACAGCACCACGGGCCCCTGAAGGGACGTGAGCGCCAGGGAACCGCGAGGCCCAAAGAACTGGCAGCCGTCCCCCACTCGCACATTGCGGCCCCACTCCGCGCCGGGGCTGTTTCCATGGAGGTAGACGAGCAATTGCGTCGCCCCCCGAGCCGCATCCCACGCCAGGGGCGTGTACGTCCGCATCCCCACGCCCGGAAGGAACACCTGCACCTTGTCCCCCGCGCTCCAGGAGACGCCGCGCAGCGCCTCGCCTTCCAGCTCCATCCAGCGGAAGCGGGGTGAGACGTCACGCACCTGCGCCACCCGCGCGTCGCGGAACAGGAACCGCCCCAGCATGCCTCCGAGAATCGCCTTCCCTGACGCCATTTCGTGTCACTCCCGGGGCACCCTGCCCCCTTCAGGCATGCCATCCTTGCACCGGCCCGCCCGAGCGGGAATGAACTCGTGTCACGGGAATATGAAGAAGCATGAAGCTGCGAGAAGGAGAGCCGCGTGAGTGACATGCCGACACCTGGTGGGGATTCGACACAGGCACCCGCCGCCCCCCGTCCCTTGTTCGCCAGGAAGGGCGTGCGCATCGCCGCACTCGGCCTCCTCACGCTCCTGGTGTTCGCTACCGCGTTCACTCTCTACTGGAAGCTCTGGCCAGCCGGGCGAGGTGTGGGCAGGGAGTGCGAGCTCACCAGCGGAGTCCACGCCGTGTGTGGACTCAACAAGCCAGAGGACCTGATGCGCCTCGGGGACAGCGACTGGGTCATCACGGGTGACATGGGCAACGACGACTGGGCCGGGGGCGGCCTTCATGCCGTCAGGATTGGCGACGAAGCCTTCCGAGCCATCACCCCCGAGCTCTCGCGCCCAGCCGCGCCCACCTACCGCGACTGCCCCGGTGCACCCGATCCGAAGCTCTTCTCCGCGCACGGGATTGCGCTCCGTCCCCGCGCCCAGGGTGAGCACACGCTCTACGCGGTCAACCACGGCGGTCGCGAGTCGATTGAGGTATTCGACGTCCGGGTTTCCGCCGAAGGGCCAGAGCTGACCTGGACCGGCTGCGTCGTGCTGCCCGCGGAGCATGAAGCCAACTCCGTCGCTCCCCTCCCGGACGGCGGCATCGTCGTCACCATTCCGCACCTTCCGTCTTCGTCTCGAGGTGCGGTGTTGCGGTGGGTGCCTGGCGGCGGTTGGACCGAAGTTCCGGGTACCCGCTTCCATTTAAACAACGGCATCCTCGTGTCACCAGACGGCACGCGCCTGTACGTGAACGAGTACATGAGCAGCAAGGTGCACGAGGTCCCCCTCGATGGAGCCTCCACGAGCCCCCGGTCCGTCCACCTTGGCTTCCATCCGGACAACCTCCGGTTCGCGCCCGACGGCTCCATTCTCGCGACAGGGCACCCGAATTCCATGGCCGTCGTTGCCCTGTGTGGATTCCTCCTCGGGTGCGGCATTGGGACGGAGGTGGCCCGCATCGAGCCGACCACCTTCCAGGCGACCACGCTCTTCGAGCGAGGCGCGAACGAGACCTTCAGTGCGGGCACGAGCGCCATCGTCGTCGGTGACGAGCTCTGGATCGGCTCTTTTATCTCTCGCTCACTCCTGATCGTGCCGCTCAGCGAGCTGCGGCAGCCCGGCTCGCACGGACTTACTCGTCCCTGAAGATGGAAGTCAGGCTCACCTGGGGCGTGTTCTCGGCGAATTCCCCGGTGAGCGTCGCCCTGGCTCCTCCGTCCTGGTAGCCGATACCGACATTCATTTGGATCTTGTAGCTGACGAGTCCCAGGGAACTGGCGGAGATCGATCTGGGAGTGCTCGAACCCCCTGCGGAGTTGAGCACCAGGAACATCCACTCGGCGGAATCGGGAATGTGGGCCCACGAGGCGTCCGTGCGGTCTGGAAGGTGCAGCGGCGCGACGAACGGAGCGCCCTTCATGTAAAGGAAGGGCAGGGCCAGATCCTCGTCCATCTCGGGACCATCATCCTCGCTGCTCGGAGAGTACTGGTCGAGCGCGAGCCCGAAGGCATAACGGCCCGCCACCTTGCGGCCGATCAGCTCCCGGTCGATATCCGTGGTCGTCGGGAACTCCGGATCGTCCGCCCGGAGCCAGCTGAAGAGATCGTGGCCGTAGGCCCACCCACGCTTGCCATTGGCTGCGACCCGCACCTGGAACCACAGGCCGCCAAAGAGCTCACCGTCGTCCTGACGGGCCGGCGTGCGGTTCTCGCTCTCCCGCAGGATTTCCACCACCGTCCCACAGGGCCAGGACTCCCGGACCGATGCGGACCACTCGGGGGCCTCTCGTAGCTCCACCTCTCGTTCGTGGACGTTGCACAGCACGCCGAGATTCTCCGCGTCAGCCAGTCCGGGGATGGGCGCCTTCATCTGGCCCGGCTGCCATTTGGTCATCAGCTCGGCGAGCCGGGGCTGGAGGTCGCGCAACACGGCGTCATAGGTGGCGGCCTGCCCCTTGGGGACGGCGATGGCCAGCGAGGATTGACCCGCCTCGACCCCGACAATGCGCAGGGAGGTTCCCTCGAGAGCCTGCAGGAGGCCCACGTCCTCATCGAGGGCGCAGTCGGCCTCGTCTTCCTGGACGGCTGTCACCGCCAGCTTGGACGAGGTCGTGGGAATGAGCGTCGCTTGGGGCAGGACACGTTGAGCAGCCTCGAGCGCGGGCCCCTTGGGCACCGCCACCCGCCCCGTCACCTCGGCAAGCCCCGCGGCGTCATCCGGCACCATCGAGTCACAGGACTCCCCACCCGCGAAGCGGTAGGAGATCATCACGTAGGGTTGCGTGAAGTCGACCTGCTGCCGCCGGCTCTCGGTAGGCGAGATGGAGTTGAGGCCCAGGTCCACCTTGCCCTGAGCGATGGCGCTCACGCTGTCAAGGGACAGGCTGCGCGGGTTGATGAACTCCACCGGCCGCCCGAGCCGCTGGCCGATCAGCCTCGCGAGGTCCGCCTCGAGACCCTCCATCTGGCCCGCGCGCGGGAAGTGCAGAGGCACATAGGAACCGGCCAGCGCCACGCGCAGCGGTTTGGGTGGTGTGGGAGCCGCGACGGTGATGACCTTCTCGGGTGGTTGCGCTGTTCCATTGCAGCTACAGCCCGCGCTCGTGGAGACACTTGCGGCCATCGCCCCCAAGGCGAGCCACCCGCGCATACGACTCTTCATGAATTCCCCCCCTCTAGATGAGCAAAGGGAACGCTACCCTAAAGAGCGTGGCTTCATGAAGCCCTTCTCCGAGATGGCCTCCGCGCTGGAGAGCAACCGGGAGCAGACCCAGACTTCTTGAATCTCGTTCGCCGATCGGTGGTGCCGACTGGCGTGTCTGCTCGCGGGCCCGCTCCCCGAGCAAGGGCGCGCCAGGGCTCGGGGTTGATCCGGTTCCAAGCGGTTCGTACGATCTCCTGGCGTCGTGGTGTTGCCGGCTCGCGCGCTCCGCGTTGAGATATGGCCTGGGCGTCGGCCATTCCATGGCCGATGGGGGCTGCAATGGTCATGACGACGAACACCGCCTCTGCCTACACCGTTGTCAAGACCCTCCAGGAAGGCAACGGAACACGCCTGCTGCGTGCGATCCGAAATACCGATCACCACCCAGTCGTCCTCAAGGTCATCGACTCGAAGCGCAGCCGCCCCCAGGACCTCGAGCGCTTGAAGCACGAGCTCGAGATTGGCAGGGCGCTGAACATTCCGAGTGTCATCAGTCCGCTCGCCATCGAGACCTACGAGGGCCTGCCAGTCCTCATCCTGGAGGATTTCGGCGGCGAATCGCTCGATCACCTCCTTGGCTCACCGATGGATACCGGGCGCTTCCTCCTCCTCGCTCTGCGCATCGCGGAAGCGGTCGCGGAGGTCCATCGGCGGAATGTCGTCCACAAGGATCTCAAGCCCCAGAACATCTTCGTCAGGGCCACCACGGACGAGGTGAAGCTGGCGGATTTCGGTATTGCCTCTCGCCTCCCTCGTGAGCACACGTCCCCACGCAACCCGCGTCATATCGAGGGCTCCCTGCCCTACATGTCTCCCGAGCAGACCGGACGGACGAACCGAGCGATCGACAGCCGTTCCGACCTCTACTCGCTCGGCGTCACGTACTACCAGATGCTCACGGGCAGGCTTCCGTTCGACGCGCGAGATCCCCTGGAATGGGTCCATTCCCATATCGCCCGCCAGCCTCCGGCCCCTTCCGAGGTCGTCCCCAAGATTCCCGAGGCACTCTCGCGCATCGTGATGAGGCTTCTGGCCAAGACAGCGGACGAGCGCTACCAGAGCGCACGGGGTCTCGCCCACGATCTGCAAAGGTGCCTGGAGCAATGGCGCGAGCACGGCACGCTCGAGCCATTCCCCTTGGGAGAGCGGGACATCGCCGGCCTCCTCCGGATTCCCCAGAGACTCTACGGACGTGAGGCCGAACTCGCCTACCTGCGCGACGCCTTCGACCGGATGGTGACCCAGGGAATGCCAGAGCTCGTGCTCGTGGGCGGGAACTCGGGAGTCGGCAAGTCCGCGCTCGTGCGAGAGCTCCACGAGACCGTCGTTCGGGCAGGGGGATACTTCCTGTCGGGCAAGTTCGAGCAGTACGCGAGCAACGTCCCGTATGCCACCATGGCCCAGGCTTTCAAGGCGCTCGTGCTCGACCTGCTGGCCCAGGACGAGGAGCGACTGCGCGCCACGAAACAGGCGCTCTGGGAAGCACTCGGCCCGAACAGCAAGCTCATCCTCGACGTGCTCCCACCGCTCGAGCACCTCCTCGGAAAGTTGTCGCCCGTTCCCGAATTACCGCCCGCCGAGGCGGAAAGACGCTTCCGCGGTGCCTTCCGGAAGTTCCTGGGAGTGTTCGCGACACGGGAGCATCCCCTCGTCCTCTTCCTCGATGATCTTCAATGGGCTGACTCGAGCAGCCTGGGCCTCATCGAGAACCTCCTCGTCGAGCCCGGGACGCATCACCTCCTCCTCCTCGGAACCTGGCGGGACAACGAGGTCTCCTCCTCTCACCCGCTCACGATGGCCCTCGAGCGAATACGGAAGGCCTCCGCACCGGTGAATGGAATGGTCCTCGAACCACTCCGGCTGGAGCACGTGGCCCGGCTCGTGGCGGACACGGTGCATGCGGTGGACCCGGAGCACGCCCGTCCTCTCGCCACCCTCGTCTACGAGAAGACAGGGGGCACCCCCTTCTTCATCCTTCAATTCCTGACAACCCTCTACGCGGAGCGGCTGCTCGAATTCGACGAGGCCTCCGGGACCTGGCGGTGGGACATCGAGCAGATCCGCCAAAAGGGTTACACGGACAACGTCGTCGACTTCCTGCTCGGGAAGCTCTCCGCGCTTCCCCCTCCCGTACGAGACGTTCTCGAAACCGCGGCCTGCATCGGTAGCAAGGGAAGGATCTCCCTCCTCGCGCTGGTGAGCGGGAAGTCCGAGGAGGAGACCCGCCAGGACCTGTTTGACGCGGTCCGAGAGGGGCTCGTCCTCTCCTCCCGAGACACCTACGCCTTTGCGCATGACCGCGTGCAACAGGCCGCCTACTCCCTCCTCTCCGAAGGGCACCGGCGCGAGCTGCATCTGCGGATCGGCCGTCTGCTCTTGGCGCACACCTCGCTGGAGGAGCTCGAGGAGCGGCTCTTCGACGTCGTGACCCAGCTCGACCTGGGTGCGGCCATGGTCACGGAGCCGCAGGAACGAATCCGCATCGCGGAACTGAACCTGCGAGCCGCCCGCAAGGCCAAGGCCTCCGCGGCCTACCGGATCGCCGCCAGCTACCTCGCCAGGGGAATGGAGATGCTCGACAGTGACGCCTGGGAGCACCAGTACACGCTCGCCTATGCGCTGTTCCTGGAGCGGGCGCTGTGCGAGCTCCTGAGCGGAAGCTTCGACGAGGCCAAGCGTCTCTTCCCTGTGCTCCTGACGCACGCCCGGACACGCGCCGACAAGGCCGCTGTCTGCTGTATCCAGATCCAGACCCATCTCACCCGGGGCGCGCTCGGCGAAAGCATCGAGACCGCGCTCGAGGGGCTTCGGATGTTCGGAATCGAGATGGTTCCGCATCCGACCGCGGGCGAAGTGGAGCAGGTCTATCGCTCGGTCTGGAGCCATCTCGGCAACCGGCCCATCGAGGCGATCCTCACGCAGCCTCCCATGACGGACCCCGACGTCCGGGCCGCCATGAATCTCCTGACCAGCCTGCGCCTCCCCGCCTTCACGTCAGACCTCCACCTCCTCAGCCTGACCATCTGCCACGCGATGCTCCTCAGCCTTCGCTACGGCAACGCCCCCGCCTCACCTCCCAACTACGCCTGGTTTGGCATGATCCTGTGCCACGCGTATCACCGATATGAGGAAGGGTACCGGTTCGCCAGGGTCGCCCTCGACCTGGCGGTGAGGCCCGAGTTCGCCGCCCACAAGGCGAAGATGTACTCGTGCCTGGGGGTGGTCTCGTTCTGGAGCCGTCCCATCGACACGAGCGTGGAGCACATGCGCACCTCCATCAGGATCGGCACGGAGGACGGAGACGTCGTGGTGAGCTGTTACGCCTGGCATCACATCGTCAGCCAGATGTTCGTGCGGGGCGAGCTCCTGGCCGATGTCCATCGCGAAGCCGAGCGGGGCCTCGACTTCATCCATCGGGCTCGATTCCAGGATGCCCACGATATCCTTCTCGTCGTGGATCGCTTCGTCCAGGCCTTGCGTGGTGAGACCCAGGACCTCTCGAGTTTCGACGACGCGAACTTCCGCGAGGCGGAGTTCGAGTCCCGGTTGCTCGGGGGTCAGAACAAGACGCTGATCTGCCTGTACCACCTGATGCGGCTGGCGACGCGATTCATGGCGGGTGACTACGCGGAGGCCCTCGCCGCGGGCAGGCGGGGGAAGGAGTTGCTGGGAGCTTGCCTCGCCCTGGTCCACGTCTATCTCTTCCATTTCTATGACGCCCTGGCGCTGGCAGCGGTCTACTCCGAGCTCTCGTCCGAACAGCAGCGAGAAGCCCTGGACAACCTCTCCGCGCATCGCGAGCAACTCCGGGAGTGGGCGCAGAACTACCCGCCGAGCTTCCAGAGCGCCCATGTCCTCGTCTCCGCGGAGCTCGCCCGCCTGTCGGGGCAGGGCGAGGAGGCCATGGGGCTCTACGAGGAGGCCATCCGGTCGGCCCGGACGAATGGCCTCGTGCAGCACGAGGGGCTCGCCTACGAGTATGCGGCGCGCTTCTACCGGGCACGCGGGCTCGAGCTCATCGCCGATACGTACCTGCGCGAGGCCCGTGCCTGCTATGTGCGCTGGGGGGCCGAAGGCAAGGTGAAGTGGCTCGACCAGCGTCATCCCCACCTCGTGGAGCGACAGCCCCTCGAGCCCATGATCTCCATCTCCGCCCGGACCGAGCAGCTCGATCTGCTCTCGGTGTTCAAGGCGTCGCAGATCATCTCGGGTGAGATCATCCTCGACAAGCTCCTGCGCACGCTGCTCGAGGTCGTGCTCGAACAGGGTGGAGCCCAGAAGGGCTGTCTGCTCCTCTCCAGAGGCGGTGCCCTCTCGATCGAAGCCGAAGCGACACTCATCGAGGGAAAAGGGGTGGTGACACAGGTCCTGCAGTCCCAGCCCCTCTCTTCATCAACGCTCGTCCCCTCCTCCATCGTTCATTACGTGGTGCGGACGAAGGAACGGGTGATCCTCGGCGACGCCGCCGCGGCCATGAAATATGCCTCGGACGCGTACATGGCCCACACCCGACCCAGGTCGATCCTGTGCCTGCCCATCCTCCGGCAGGCAGAGGTGGTGGGTCTGCTGTACCTGGAGAACAACCTCATCCCTGGCGCGTTCACGCCCGAACGGCTCGCCGCGCTCGAACTGCTCGCCTCCCAGGCCGCCATCTCCCTGGAGAATGCGCTGCTGCTCTCCAGGGAGCAGTCGGCTCGGGCGATGGCCGAGCTCGCGGAGCGCCGCTCGAGGTTCCTCGCCGAGGCAGGAGAGCTCCTCTCGGAGTCACTCCGGTATGAAGAGACACTCACGCGGCTCAGCCAACTGTGTGTCCGCACCATGGCCGACTGGTGTGTGATCGACCTCGTGGAGGACGGGGTCCTCCGCCGTCTGGCCGGTGCTCACGCCGATCCCTCGAAGGAGTCCCTGCTCCAGGAGCTCCAGCTGCATCATCCACCTCACCAGGGTTCGGCTCACGGCGCGACCCGGGTGCAGCTCAGCCAACAGCCGATCGTCCTGCCAGATCTGTCCGACGAGGTCCTCCAGCGGATGACCGACAATGAAGCGCATCGGCGACTCATCCGCGCACTGGGGAGCCGCACCGCGCTGGTCGTCCCCATCATGATACGTGGACAGATGCTTGGGGCGATCAGCCTCGTTTCGGGGCAGCCGGGGTTCCGCTACGGAAGCGCCGAGCTCGAGCTTGCGCAGGAGGTCGCTCGCCGCGCCGCGACCGCCATCGACAATGCGCGGCTCTATGGGAAGACCCAGGAGGCCATCCGTGTGCGGGACGAATTTCTGTCCGTGGCCTCGCATGAGCTCAATACGCCGCTGACCTCCCTCTCGCTCTCGCTTCAATCCCTGCTCAGATCCCTCCAGGCGGGACGGCTCGTCGAACCCCAGGAGCTGAAGCGGCTGCTCGAGCGCGCGCTGCAGCAGGGCACTCGCCTCGGCAGGCTGAACCGGGCCCTCCTCGACGTCTCACTGCTCCATTCGGGACGCCTTCCCCTGGAGCTCATGGACGTCGAGCTCGGAGCCATCGTCCGTGAGACGGTCGACCACTTCGCACCGGAGCTGGCGCGAGCCCGGTGTCCCATTTCGCTCCAGGAGGACGCCCGGATCGTAGGCATATGGGATCGCACCCGTCTCGGGCAGGTCGTCGCCAACCTCCTGTCCAATGCCATCAAGTTCGGGGCGGGTCGGTCCATCGAGCTCCACATCGGGATGCAAGACGGAAAAGCACGCTTGAGTGTCACGGACCATGGAATCGGTATCGAGCCGAGCCAGCGTGCCCGGATCTTCGGCCGTTTCGAGCGCGCCGTCTCGGAGAGACACTACGGCGGGTTGGGCCTCGGTCTGTACATCAGCCGAGGGATCGCCGAGGCGCATGGGGGGACGATCCAGGTCGAGAGCCAGCCGGGAGAAGGAGCGACCTTCACGGTCGAGCTTCCATGTGCCGGCCCGCGCTGAAGGGCCGTGACGCTCTCCAAGGGCACGCACGCGAGCTCCTGAACTGAAGACATGGCACCACTCCGTCTCCAGCCCTCACCACCTCGCACGTAGCTCAAGGATGCGCTCGAGTAGCGCCGACGCCGCCGCGGGCACCGGCGCGCCGAATGAAGTCGCGGAAGGCGATCATCGCTGGGTCGGCGTCAGTGCGCTCGTGCCACCACAGGTTGATGGTGATGGTGAGCGGCGGCACCGGGCTCTGAACGGTGCGCAGGCCGAAGCGTGGGCCGAGGCGGGCGACCAGCGAGGCGGGAAGAGTGGCGACCAGGTCGGTGTCGGCGACCACCGCGGCGGCGGCACTGAAGTTCGGCACGATCAGCGCGACGTCGCGGGTGATTCCGAGGCGGGCATAGGCGCCGGGCAGCTCGCGGTAGCCCTTGCCAGGCGCCACCTGTACTTCGACGTGGCGCAGGCCAGCCAGCACGCTCTTGGAGACGCGGTCGCCGACCTGGGGATGATCCCGGCGCGCCACCAGCACGGTGCGCTCGCGGTACAGCGGCTCGAGGTGCATGCCGGGGGCCTTCTCGCCAACCCCGACTGCGACGTCGACCTCGGTGCTGGCCAGACCGCCGCCGGTGAGCAGGGTGTCGATACCGACCACTCGCAAGCTGGCGCGCGGCATCTCGGCCGCCATCAGCGCGGCGAGGCGAGGCAGCCGAACCACCTGGCCGGCGTCGGCGATGGCGAGCGAGAACTGACGGGTGGTGGTGGCGGGCTCGAAGGCGGCACCGTGCACGGCGTGGTCGAGGTCGCGCAGGGCCCGGGCCAGTGCTGGCGCCAGCTCGGCGGCACGAGGCGTGGGCACGATGCCGCGGCCGCTGCGGGTAATCAACGGGTCGCCGAGCGCAGCGCGCAGGCGGGCCAGCGAGTTGCTGATCGCCGAGGGCGTGACGTGGAGGCGGCGGGCGGCGCGCACCACGCTGCGTTCGGCGAGCACGGTGTCGAGCACCAAGAGCAGGTTGAGGTCGAGGGCGGCAAGGCTCACGGTTGGTGAGGATATACGTCACGAATCATCACTGGCCGAAAATGATGAACAACCCCATCGTTCGGTCATGAGCAAGCTGCGGCTGTTCCCCCTGCTCCTCCCGGTCGCTCTCGCGGCCTGTCTGCGTGCGACGACCTCGCCCGCGCCCCACCCTCCAGAGACCTCCATGCGTGACGTCAATGTCCTCGATTCCCACATGGCCTACCGCGAAGCCGGCCACGGCCCCACTGTGGTCCTGCTCCACGGCAACCCGACCTCGTCCTACGTCTGGCGCAACGTCATCCCCCACCTCGCCGGCCACCACCGCGTGTTGGCTCCGGACCTGATTGGCATGGGGGACTCGGGTAAGCCCGACATCGCCTATCGCTTCGCCGACCACGCGCGCTACCTCGACGCCTGGTTCGACACTCTCGAGCTGCACGACGTCGTGCTGGTCGGCTACGACTGGGGCGGCGCGCTGGCCATGGACTGGGCCACCCGCCACCCCGAGCGGGTGCGTGGCCTTGTCGTGTTCGAGACCTTCTTCCGCTCGCTCAAGTGGAGCGACTACCCGCCGCAGGGGGCCGAGCTGTTCAAGAACCTGCGCACTCCCGGCGTGGGAGAGACTCTGGTACTGGAGCAGAACCAATTCCTGCCCCGCTCGCTAGGCGCCGGCGTCAAGCGTGGCCTCACCGAGTCCGAGGCCGCCGTGTACTACACGCCCTATCCCGACCCGGCGTCGCGGCGCCCGCTGCTGGCGTGGCCGCGCGAGCTTCCCATCGAGAACCAGCCGGCTGAGGTGATGGCGGTGCTGGACCGCTACGTCGACTGGATGGCGGCATCGCCGTCGGTGCCCAAACTGCTGCTCACCTTCGACAGCCCGACGCCGCTCGGATCCCCCGCCACCGTCGAGTGGGCGCGCAACACGTTCGCCGCACTCGAGGTGGTGGCGCTCGGCCAGGCCGGCCACCACGCCAGCGAGGATCTGCCCGACGATATCGGCCAGACCATCGCCCGCTGGCTCAACCGCCATCCCGGCCACCCATGATTCGTGCTGCACCGGAATCCACGGTGCCCCCTACCCTACCCACCGGTTCTGAGCGCTCTCATTGCATCGCGCTTGGGCGGAGTCCCGAACATGCGCGAGTATTCCCGGCTGAATTGCGATGCGCTTTCATAGCCGACCTGAAGAGCAGCCTCCATCACGTTCGAGCCATCCGCCACCATCAGACGGCGCGCCTCCAGCAGCCGCAACTGCTTTTGATATTGAAGCGGAGTCATGGACATCAGCCCCCTGAAGTGTTGATGAAAGGAGGACTCACTCATCCGCGCGGCAGCGGCCAGCTCCTTGATGCGAATGGGACGCGAAAAGTTCTTCCGCAGGATGTAGATCGCGTCGGCAATACGCTGCATATGACCATTCGGAAGCGCGAGCTTTCGGAACTCGTCGCCATGGGGACCCGTCAGCAACCAGAAACAGATTTCTCGCATGACGGAAGGATGGAGAACAGGGATCGCCTTGGGCGTTGCGAGCATGCGCACCAGCCGCGAGAGGCAATCCACGAGGGGGGCGGTGAGCTCTTCCACGAAAACCGCGGAACCTGAATCACCCTTCGACAGGGAGGGAGCCTCGAGCTGCTCCATGACCTCCCGCATGACACCGACATCGAATTCAACGGTCATGCCCAGATAGGGCTCGGTGGCACTCGCCCGAGTCACCCTTCCGAACGCCGGGAGCTCAACGCCGACAACAAGGGCCTGCATCTCGGTGTAGTCGAACACGCGACTGCCCATCGATACCTGTTTCGAGCCTTGCACTGCGATGCAAAGCGCCGGCTTGTAAATCAGATGGTGAGGCAAGACTTCTCTGTACGTCCTCATCAGGACGAGCCCCTCTATCGGCGTGGAGAATACGCCCTCACCACCGCCGCTCGCGTCAATGTACTGCTCCACGGCGGTCTTCAAGGCTGACGACATCCAGGGGCTCCTCGCACGGCCAGTCGGCTCCCGATCCTTCTTCTCAAGAACTATACCGTGGACCCCAGGCCCCCCCCACCTCATCTGGAGGATCAGGCAAGAAATTCAAGGGTTCGGGCATGCGGACCCGAGCGGCCTCGGGCAGGGTTGTGCTCCCGAGACGTTCTTGGGAGCGACCCCTGCCAAAGGAAATGCAAGTGAACCCAATGCAAGTGAACCCCATAGGAAAGGTGGCGATCGTCACCGGTGCCAGCCGCGGTCTTGGACGCAACACGGCCATCAGCCTGGCTGAGCGGGGCACCGATGTGATTGCGACCTATCACTCGAATCGCGCCGAAGCCGATAGCCTCGTCGCGGCCATTGAAGCGCTCGGCCGAAAGGCCGTCGCACTGCGACTCGACGCTGGCGACATCGCCTCCTTCGAGAGCTTCTCCGGTCAGGTACAAGGGGCGCTACGGGACGTGTGGGGGAGAGACTGTTTCGACTACCTCGTCAACAACGCGGGGGCACACCACCCGGCCCCGTTCGGCCAGATCACCGAAGAGGACTTCGATCGGCTCTGCAACCTCCACTTCAAGGGCGTGCTCTTCCTGACGCAGAACCTTCTACCGCTGATCGCCGACGGTGGAAGGATTGTGAATCTCTCCACCGGCCTCACTCGCTTCGTCAGCCCGGGCAGCTCGGCCTATGGCTCAATGAAGGGGGCTGTCGAGGTTCTCACGCGCTACATGGCAAAGGAACTGGCTCCGCGCGGCATCACCGTCAACGTGGTCGCGCCCGGAGCCATCGAGACGGACTTCTTTGGCGGTGCGGTGCGCGACAATTCCGAGCTCAACCGGGCGGTGGCCGAAAACACCGCGCTCGGCCGGACCGGCATTCCCGATGACATCGGTCCCATGATCGCCTCGCTGCTTTCCGATGCGAACCGGTGGGTGACCGCTCAGCGCATCGAGGTCTCGGGAGGCATGTACCTCTAGGAAGTTCCGCCGTTCGGACCTACCCCCCGCGCCGCGAGCGCCTCCAGCACCTCCGCGGTGTCCACCACGTGGCCGAACTCGGTCGCCAGGGTGGCGAGGTGCACGCGGTGCATGGTGTCCGCGTCGAACAAGGTGCCATCGGGTGCCCGCTGCGCCCAGGTGTGGCAGGCATCACCGACCACGACCAGCTCGAAGCCGAGGTTGGCCGCCATGCGCGCGGTGGTGGAGACGCACATGTCCGTGGCGATGCCGAAGAGGACGACCTGCCGCACGCCTGCCACATGCAGGCGGGCCTCCAGGTCCGTGCCAATGAAAGCGCTGTTCACGCTCTTGGTGAGCAGCGGCTCGCCAGCAAGCGGCTCGAAGCCCGGCTTGAGCGCATTACCCGGCTGCCCCGGGCGCAGCAACGAGCCAGGGGAGCGGCTGTCATGGCGCACGATGACCAGCGGCCGCTCGGAGCGCCGCCAGGCCGCAAGCAACTGGAGCCCGTGAGCTTCCATGTGGGGGTTGTTGCGCGGGCCCCAGGATGGGTCATCGAAGCCCTGCTGCACGTCGATGGAGATGAGCACCGCGCGGTCGTGGAGTTGCATTTGCTTGCTCCCGTGAGTGGAGTAGCGGCACCTTAGGGAGGACGGCCGCCGGTCGACAGGTGGCAAAGTGCCGGTCCGCCGGCAGAGTGCCGGTGGGCACCGGGGGCGGGCGCACCAAGAGGAGGCGACGGGGATGGCGCTGGACGAGTTGGACGGGCGAATCCTGGCCCTGCTGGAGGCTAACGGGCGGGAGTCCGCCACCAAGCTGGCGGCGAAGGTGGGCCTCTCGCGCTCTGCGATCCAGGAGCGGGTGGCCAGGCTCGAGCGCGACGGCATCATCCAGGGCTACACCATCCGGCGGGGCCGCGGCGGGCCTCCGGCCGGCGTGGACGCCTATCTCTTCGTGCGGCTGGAGGGGCCGGCGTGCCCCCGCGTGGCGCCCCTGGTGCGCGAGCTGCCCGAGGTGCTCAGCATCGAGTCGCTCGCTGGCGAGCTCGACATGCTCATCCGCGTGCGTGTCCCCGACATGACGGCCCTGAACGCCCTGCGCGAGCGCGTGGCCCACCTCCCCGAGGTGCGCACCGTCACCACCACACCCGTGCTCGCAGTGCACCTGGACCGGCGCTGATGAACCCGCGCGCCCCCATGCTTCCCACGGAGTGACACGCATCAGGGGGAGTGCAGGCTTCTAGGCCCGCAGGACTGCCGAGCCTCTTCCCGCATGGCTCCGTGCGGAATTCCCGTGACCCACCTCGTGTCCAGAGGCGTCGAGCCCGACCTCGCCTGACACGCCTGGTCGGGACACAACCATGCCGGCATCCTCTCGCCCCCGTACTCCCCTGGCCCGCTCCACGCTCATCAAGATGGGCGTGCGCATCGCCATCGTCATCGCGCTGAGCACCTTCTTCAGCTACCTCCACATGCAGTACACCCTGCGCACCGAGGCCCTCGCGCGGTTGGAGCAGCATGTGGTGGAGCGCGGCCAGCGGGAGCAAGACATCTTCCTGCTGGCCGAGGACAACCATGCCGTCCTCAAGAAGGCCCTGGAGGAGAAGCTCCGCGCCTACCAGAACGAGGATGTGAGTGCCCGCTTCGACAGCCTGTTCGCACTGATGCCCGATGGCACGATCCGCAACCGTCCCGAGCACTTCGACGGAACGAGGATGCCCTGTGTCTACGTCCCCAGGGGCGTGCCCGTTGACATGGACATGCGCCGCCGGCTCCTGGCCGGGTACGAAGTGATCCTCCAGTACGGGCCCGCGTTTCATACGCGCTTCACGGACACCTTCATCACGCTGCCCGAGGACGCGCTGGTGATGTACTGGCCCGAGCGCTCCAACTGGATCTTCGAGAGCGACGCCACCACCTCGATCATCACCCAGGACTTCTTTCCCGGCAGCCTGCCCAAGAACAACCCGAAGCGGGAGACGACCTGGTCTCCCATCTACCGGGAGCCGGTCTCGCAGCAGCCGATGTCCACGGTCACCACTCCGCTGGACATGGATGGCCGCCACGTCGCGTCAATCAGCCATGATGTCCTGCTCGAGCAGTTGATGGCCCGCACCATCAACGACCACCTGCCGGACTCCTACAACATCATCTTCCGGGATGACGGCAAGCTCATCGTCCATCCCACCTTGAATGAGGAGAGCATCACCAGCCAGGCCACCGAGCAGCAGAAGGCCCACCTGCGAAGCATCATCGAACGGGTGAAGACGCGCCCACCTGACCAGGTGGTGCAGGAGCTCCCGGAGTACGGTGAGTACCTCGCCGTGGCACGCCTGATGGGCCCCGGTTGGCACTTCGTCACCCTCTTGCCCGAGAGCGCGGTGTCCCGTCCCGCCTTCCATGCGGCACGCATCGTCCTGCTGCTCGGCATGGTGTCGCTGTTCCTCGAGCTGGTCATCGTGTCCTGGGTGCTCAGGAAGCAGATCTCCCATCCGCTGGTCGCCTTCACCCAGGCCACCGATCGTGTGGCGTCCGGGGACTTCAAGGTCGAGCTGGACACCACACGCGAGGACGAGCTGGGACAACTGGCTCGCTCCTTCCGGCTCATGGCCGATCAGATCCAGCAGCGGGAAGAGGAACTGCGCCAGGCCAATGAGGGGCTGGAGCATCGCGTCGAGGAGCGCACCCGGGAGCTCAAAGAGGTCCACCATCAACTGGTGCAGACGGCCCGACGCGCCGGCATGGCGGAGATCGCCACCAATGTGTTGCACAACGTCGGCAACGTGTTGAACAGCGTCTACACCTCGACCCAGGTCGCCAGGGAGCGGATGACCGAAATGCGGCTCGAGCAGGTGGGCCGGGTCGCCAACATGCTCGAGGAGCGCCAGCCCGAGCTCGCGACCTTCCTCTCCCAGGACGAGCGTGGGCGTCACCTCACGCCCTTCCTGGGCAAGCTGGGACAGAGCCTGCTGAACGACCGCCAGGAGATCGTCACCCTGCTGGAGGATGTGGGCCGGTACACCGAGCACATCGGTGACATCGTCAAGGTGCAGCAGAACTACGCCCGGACTCCACGCGTGCATGAGCCGGTCCTGCTGTCGGGGCTGGTGGAGGACGCCCTGCGCATCAACTCGGCCGGACTCATCCGCCACCAGGTGAAGGTGGAGCGACACCTGGCCGACCTTCCACCGCTGCTCACCGACAAACACAAGGTCCTGATGATCCTGGTCAACCTGGTCAGCAATGCCAAATACGCCATGGACTGCATGCCCGTGAGCGAGCGGCGCCTCCTCGTCAGAGTGGAGCACACCACCGACAACCTCGTGCGGATCGCGATTCACGACAACGGCATGGGCATCGCGCCGGAGCTGCGCACGCGCATCTTCCAGTATGGCTTCACCACCCGTGAGGAAGGACACGGGTTCGGACTGCACTCCAGTGCCCTGGCGGCCCAGGAGCTGGGGGGCTCACTCACCGTCCACAGCGATGGGCCGGGTCTCGGGTCTACCTTCACGCTAGAGATACCCTATGACGCTGCCTAGCGCGGAGAGCCGCCTCGACCCGACGGCGGCCCATCACCTCTCGTAGCAACCGGAGGACAGGTCCTCCTCCTCTCGGCTCGGTGCGCGCAGCGCTCCTACTTCTTGCCCTCGGGAGGAGTCTGCGCACCGCCGCCGGCGCCCTCGGGAGGCATTCCGCCATAGCCGGCTTCGACCATCGTCTTCCACTTCCACTGGCCGTCACGCTTCACGAGCAGGGAGGTATTGCGGCCGGTGATCTTCTGCTTGCCCTGGGTCATCGTGAAGTCGTCAATCACGGTCACCAGCGAGTCCGAGAGGACGAAGATCGTCGGCTTGTGGGTCATCTTCAGGTCCTTCGGCATGTTCTCGAAGAAGGGCGTCATCATCGCGACATACTCCTCGCGGCTGTAAGCCTGGGCCTCGGGCACACCCTTCAGATCATCGGTCATCATGTAGACGGGGAAGTCGTACGACGCGAGCGACGCCTCCATATCGCCCTTCTTCCCGAGTTCCTCCTGCTGCTTGAAGAACTCCGTGACCTCCTTCTTCGTCTGCTTCTCGTTGGTGGGCTTGCGAGCCCCCGGACCAAATTTCGTCAGGTCCATCGCGGGCGCCTGCGCGGACGTAGCGGCGGGCTTCTGCTCCGCGGGCTTCTGCTCCTTGTTCTGAGCCCAGGCAGAGCCCGAGAGCGCAACGGCCGTGACACACACCAGAATCGAACGCTTCATGATTGCCCCCTTGTTGTGGTGGGCCGCGGTGACTACTGCACCGAGCATGAAGCCGTCAATACAGCAGCGCAGAGGCCGTAGGAGGAGATGACAATCCGCTCCAAGACGCGCGAAGGGCGGCTTTGGCATCTCCTCGGGTCCGAGCTCAGGCGGACAGGAGTGCCTTCAGAATCGCCTCGGAGCGGCGCTGCCCATAGCCGCGTCCGTAGGCGCGCGAGGTGATCGCCACGACCATGCGCCGGGATGGGATGAGATAGAGCTTGTTGCCGCCATTGCCTGACGCGAACCGCACGGTCACCGCCCCACGCTTCAGCGAGTGTGTTTTCGTGTACCAGAAATAGCCGTAGGCGTCGGCATAGGGGTCGACCGAGCCGATCGGGACGAGCGGCCGCATGCTCTTCTCGATCCAACTCGAGGGGAGGATCCGCCGCCCCTGCCATCGGCCGCCATCGAGAAGCGCCTGCCCGATCCGGGCGAAATCGCCAGTGGTCAAGGACAGATTGCCCTGGCCCTTGGTATGGCCGGCTACGTCGCTGGCCCAGTCGACGCGTTGGATTCCCAGCGGCTCGAACAGCGCTTCTCGCGCGAATGCCAGCAGGCTTTTCCCCGTCGTGTGTTCCAGCAGCAGTCCGACCGCATAGGACGTCAACGAGTTGTAGACGTAGCGCGTGCCAGGTCGGTCGACGGTGGGAATGCCGAGCAGGAAGGCCACCGGATCCTTCGCGGCATCCATCCGGTCTTCGTTGCCGGGCGAGTCCGGCTCCTCGTCGTTTGCAGCCAGACCGGAGCGCATGGTCAGAAGATCCACGAGCGAGGCCCGACCGAGCGCGCTGCCACGCACCTGCGGCCAGTAGCGTTCGAGCGGCTCATCCCGTGCGCCCAGGAGTCCGCGATCGATCGCGGCACCGACCAGGAGCGAGGTGATGCTCTTCCCGGCCGACCGGATGTCGTGCAGTGCCTGTGGATCCGCGCCGTGATAGTGCCGTTCGGCCACCACGGCCCCGTCGACGCGAACAACAACACCGTGCAGATCGGGATGCTCGTCCTGGGTCCAGCGTTCGAGGATCGGTTGCAACCGCTCCGAAGCGGTACGTGCCCAAAGGCGCGACGGCACAAGCCCCGTCGCGAGTAGAACTGCTCCGGCCAGGATGTCTCGACGTCGCATACAGCCTCCCAAGTGACCGCGTCCCGTCTACTTCCAACCTACACAATCGCGTATCGAAGAGCCTTCCATCCTGCTCCCACCCGGAGGCCAGGAACAACAACTTGGAATGTTTCAACGGCACTCCCAGGGGTGGGAATGGACGCGTCAGGGGGTGACTTGTCCGTCCTCTTTTGCTTGAACATCGTGATTCTTCCTCTCTGGAGCTGCCTTGGAAACCTTCCTGTCGAGAGATGGCACCACGCTCGCCTACGCGCGCACCGGCTCGGGACCGTCGCTCGTCCTCGTGCACGGGACGAACTACGATCACTCCACGTGGGATGTCGTCCTGCCCGCGCTCGCAGCACGCTTCACCGTGTACGCACTGGACCGACGAGGACGCGGACGGAGCGGGGACACGTCCGCCTACAGCATCGAGCGAGAGTATGAGGACCTCGCCGCCCTGGTGGATGCGGTGCCTGGTCCAGTGGTGCTCCTGGGGCACTCCTTCGGGGGCATCTGCGCGCTGGGAGCCTCGCTGCTCACGCGCAACATTGGCAAGCTCATCCTCTATGAGCCCCCGTTCGCGCCGCTGGAGCGCTTTGGCTCGCCCGAGGCCCTTCTCCAGATGGAGATGCTCGTGCGCGAAGGGCGTCAAGCCGAGGTGCTCGAGACGTTCCTGCGGGCGCTCATCAGCGTGCCCGAGGTGGAGGTGCAGCGCATGAAGACCCTGCCAGCCTGGAGCGCACAGGTGGCCTCGGCTCACACCCTGGCGCGCGAGGGGCGGGTCGTGGAAGTCGCGTGGCGAGACCTCCAGCGCTACGCGGCTCTTTCCGTGCCGACCATGCTCATGCGCGGCGGCGTCAGTCCCTCCCTCTGCACCGAGGTGGCCGAGGCACTCCAGGGCGTGCTCCAGCGCAGCCATCTCACCGTCCTGCCTGACCAGGGTCACTTCGCCATGCTCACGGCGCCCGAGCTTTTCGTCCGCGAGGTGCTCGCTTTCGCTGGCGCCGAGCTCTGAGCAAGACTCCTTTCAGCTGCTTCAGGACCTGCCAGGAGACCTGGGCTCGCCCCGGTTACCTACACCGGAGGGTCATCCCTGGCCCCGAGATCGTGTACGGCTGTACATGTCGGGGGCGCTCCGGGGTGTGTTGATTGCCTGAGTGTTCATCCCCACCTCCCGGTACCGGTTGATGGGGGAACACATGACGTCAATGCGAATTGGGGTGGGCGCCCTGCTCTTGGGGTGCGTCCTGGGCTGTGAAAACGTAGAGACAGCGGGTGGGAGCCTCGGGCTCCAGGAGGCTCGACCGAGCGCACTCCCGCTCGGGGACGAGGACGACAAAGCCGAAGCACCGTGTGTTCCGGCAGCGGGGGGACCCCATTGGCTCGAGGAGGGGGAGACGCTCTCCGTGCGGGTGTCCTGTGCCGATGGGACAGCCGCGAAGGGGTCCACCTTCCACCTCGAGGACCTGCCACCCGGGGCCTCCTACGACAAGAAGACGGCGACGCTGCACTGGACGCCGGGGCTCGACCAGGCCGGCGTGTATGTGATTACCCTGGACAGCAAGAAGAAGCAGTCCAGCACGGTGAAGATCGGCGTAGCGGACAATTGGAGAGACCCGCGCAACGTGCCGGTGGAGCCCACCCGGTACACCGAGGAGTATGGGCTGCCGGTCATCCACTTCCAGGGCGCGTCGCAGCTCAACCCAGACAACCACGTGCCCCTCACCGTCATCTATGGCGGCCACTCCTATGCCTCGGAGGGGAAGCTGCGCGGCAGCAGTTCCCTGGCCTTTCCGAAGAATAGCTACACCCTGAAGTTCTCCGAGCAGGATCCCTTCCAGGAGCCCGCACGGGCAGGGGGATTCACGAACCGGCGCTCTCTGGTGCTCATCAACACCTTCAACGACAACTCGTACCTGCGTGCGCGGATGGGCTTCGAGCTGTGGGGCCGGCTCGCGCCCGAGAGCATTCAGGTGAAGACCTTCAGCGTGGTGGTGTACCTCGACGGGGTCTACCACGGGCTCTACACGCTGGCGGACCATGTCAACAAGCACCTGATGAAGGCCCAGGGGTTGAGTGTGAACGGCAACCTCTACAAGGCCGATACCGGGGCGGCTGACTTCCGTCTGGTGGACAAGCTCGGCCAGCCCAAGTCCTCCCCGCATGCGGGCTTCGTGAAACAGGACGGCAAGCCGGAAGCGGGCGAGCCGGGAGCCTTCGACGACTTCGACGACCTCGACGCCTTCGTCCGCTTCGTGGCCACCACCAGTGACGCGTCCTTCCGCACCGAGGGACCTCAGCTCTTCAGCCAGCGTGACTACGAAAACTGGTGGGCCTTCGTCACCCTGCTGGTGGCGATCGACTCGGACGTGAAGAACGCCTACCACTACCACGATCCCCAGCAGGGGCCCTGGCGCTACATCCCCTGGGACCTGGACGGGACTTTCGGACAGACGTGGAAGACACAGCGCCTGCGGCCCACCGCGGCGCTCGACACCGGGGCCGACAACGAGATGTTCCGGCGTCTGCTCGCGGAGCCGACCTTCGCGGGGCCGCTCCGGGCCCGCCTCCGGGAGGGGCTGTCCCAGGAGTTCTCTCCCGTCCTGCTCCATGCGCGTCTCGATGAGCTCGCCAGTGAGCTCGCCCCAAGCGCCCGGCGCGACGAAGCCCGGTGGATGGCCCAGTACCGGAGTTTCCCGCTCTGGTCCCACCGGACGGACTTCACCACCTTCGACGAGGAGGTGGAATACATCCGCCAGTGGATCACCCTGCGCTGGGCCTTCCTTGACGCTCAGCTAGCTCCCGCGCCCTGAGCCCCCTACTCCTGGGCGACGCTCAACTCGAGCGCCGCCTTCCGGCTGCAGCAGAGGACGCTCGTCAGGTCCCGGTCGAGGACCAGTCCGACCAGTTCTGCCAGCCGCTCCCGCTCTGGGCCGGGTCGCCGCACGAGTACTTGCTCCCGTTGCAGCGGCCGACGCGGAACTCGAACCGCTTTCCCTCGGGGAAGTCCTTGTTGCAGCCGCCATGGGTGCCCGCGCCGCCCGTCCAGTAGCAGAGGCCACGACGCGAGCCGTCGCCGAGGCGCCAATGCACGCCGATCCGCATTCCGTCGCCGTAGGAGTCGGCCATGCCAATCTTGTCGCCATCACGCTGGTAGCCGCCGCGCCCAACCTCACCTGGGAACATGTTCGGGTCGTAGACGAAGTTGACGATGTCGTAGCTGTAGCTGACCGAGGCGCTGGCCTCGTTGAGCTCGAGCGCCGCCAACTCCGACGAGGAGGTCCCGAGCTCCTCCGACGAAAGGTCGGTGGAGTCGTCCATCTCTGCACCACCACACCCCGTGCCCAGCACTGCGACGACCGCGATCAAGAGCATCCGATGCATGTGTATCCTCCGTCGAGGGAGCGGCCGGAGGCCCCCTCGCGTCATCTGGGAAGTCCTGAACGAATACTGGATTACCCGCCAAAAGCCGATAGGTCTCCGAAACCGGTTGTGACATCTGGCGCAGCGCAGCCGCGCAAAAATCCCGCCGGGAATCGATTTCTGGGATGAGGGCGCTCCCGGGCCCTCCTGGGCGCTTCATCCTGCAGGCAAGGCTTCCGGCTGACGAATGCGGGTCAACCTCTGAAAGCCAGCCTCTCCCAAAGGGAGAGGGAGCATGCGCAACACGACGATGTCCACGAACTTCGTGGACACTCCTCTAGCCGCGCACCTGCGTGTACCGCTGCAACCGCTCGCGATCCAGGTCGCTATCCGAACGGTGCGATGGCGTGGGCTTCGGCTGCGGGGAACTCCCGCCACCCAAGCCGCCGAGGATGGCCTGCAGCTGCGCTCTCGGATCGTAGTTGATGTCCGCCAGGCGAGCCTCGAACTCCTCGCGGGGCATGCGCTCCTCGCGGCCCCAGGGGTTGATGTACTTGATGTACTCCTGGCCATCGATTGTCTCGGTGCCAGTGACGAGCAGCTTGTGGTAGCCGTCGCCCCAGGACACCGCCACCGGCACGTTGCGGCCAGCCGCCAGCTGGGTGTCGATGATGTCCATGGCGCCGGCACGCTGCTCAGCGGTGAGCAGCCGCTTGTCCGACATGGTACGGCCCCACACCGCCTCGTAGAGGACATCCAGATCGTTGGACCAGGCGCCATCGCCCTGTTCCGTCGAGTTGATGTAGTTGCGATCGCCGTTGGCCATCTCCATGAAGGCCGAGCCCATCAACCGCTGCACGTTGGAGCGGCCCTTGCCGTCATCCAGGACGGTGCCCGCCTCGCGCTCGAGCGTCTGGCCTCCGGCCAGCTCGACCTCTCCGCTGGGGCTGGCGAGCCCCAAGGCGATGCGCGCGTACTCGGCGGGATTCTGCATCGCCAGATCGATCGCGATGGTGGTGGGTGCGCAAGTGCCCACGCTGCCCTGGTTGATGGCGCTGGGGGTGGCCAGCTCCTGCACCAGATCACAGAGGAAGGCGCCCCGGTCGAGGCCCTCCACCATGGGGGTGTTGGGATCGGCCGCCGTGGCCAGCTGCTCCAGCAGTGTGCCTCCGCCCACCAGCGCCTCCTCGCCGGGCAGCTTGCCCTCGAAGAGCAGCTTCTGCAGGGAGAGCGCCGCCACCGGATCGCCCGCGTCGAGGCAGGACTGCTTCACCGCCTCGTAGCGGGCTCGATCCTCGGGGGACATCTTCGCCAGCTGCTCCTGCTCGAGCGCGGCGTTGGCCTCCAGCTGGGCCTCGGCGGCCTCCTTGCGGCTGGGGGTCTTGCCCTTTCCGAGGACGCCGCCCAGGTCGATTCCGCCGAGTCCTCCGCCGGTGTCGCGGCGGTCATTCACGTTCGGCGCATCCCGCACCACCGTGGCGCCTCCTTCCGAGGAGCCGTTGGTCTCCGGCCCCAGAAAGAGGGAGTCCATCTCCGCGAGAGCGTCTTCCGTGGTGCGCTGGCTGCCGAGCTTCTCAGGCAGCTTGAAGTCGTTGAACAGCTGCTTGACTGGCGCCTTGACCGTCTTGAAGAGGTCCATCCGGTCCTTCATCAGCTCCGCGGCCACTTTGTTCTCGGCGGGCTTTGGAGGGGCCTTCGCGGTCTCCGTTTTGGAGGTCTGGGAGGTCCGAGGCTGGGAGGAAGGCGGGATCCGGACGGTCATGGCAGGTCTCGTTTCAAGGCGAACGTCTGCTGGGATTATCGGCGCGAGGCCCCGAGCGGTTTCTTCCCAGGGCTTTGACGCATTGCGTGGCCACGCAGTTCGCGGGATGCCAGATTGAGAGGATGGAACATCCAGTGATTGCCCGTTTGGTCGAAGCACTCCGGCCCGTCCAGGGCCTGACAGCGCTCGTGCTCGGCGGTTCGCGCGGGCGGGGCACGGCGGGCCCCGCTTCGGACTACGACCTCGGCCTGTACTACGAGCCCGACGCGCCGCTCGATGTCACGGCCCTCCAGGCCGCCATTGCCCCGCTCGTCGATGAGCCCTCGTCGACGGTGACCCGGATTGGCGAGTGGGGGCCGTGGATCAACGGCGGCGGATGGCTCACCATCTCGGGCGTGGAGGTCGATCTCATCTACCGCGATCTCGGGCGCGTGCGAGAGGTCATCGCCGAAGCGCAGCAGGGCCGCTTCTCGATGAACTACCAGCCGGGCCACCCTCACGGCTTCTGCTCGGTCATCTGGATGGGGGAGGTCGCGACCTGTCAGCCGCTCTTCGATCCGTCTGGCTGCATCGCGAAGCTGAAAGGCGAAACCTCGCCCTACCCGGAGGTGCTCAGGGATGCGTTGATTACCCGCTTCGGTTGGGAGGTGGGCTTTGCCATCGAGAATGCCGATATCGCAGCCAGGCGCGCTGATCAGACGCACATCGCGGGCTGCGCCTACCGGGCGCTCTGCTGCCTGGCACAGACGCTGTTTGCCTTGAATGGCCGCTACCTCATCAACGAGAAGGGCGCCCTTGCCGAATCCGCGACCTACCCGTTCACGCTCGAAGGCCTGGCCACGACACAGGCCGCGATCTGGCGCGACCTCGGCAATCAGGACCATGAGCGCGCGCTGCGCCGGCTGCATGGCTTATCCGACGCTCTGCGCGCGCTCGTCGAGAGGGCACAGACAAAGGGGTGAGCATCACCCTATCCGTGTGACTCGAACCGGAACGTGCTTGTGAAAGGGCGTGCGCGCGAGCGGATCGCAGTGGTCACTCGCCGTGAGGCGGTTGATCTGAGGGCCGACGGGGGCTCCGCCGCGGTAGCGCATCCCGTAGCCGTGGGGGAGCGTGACCATCCCAGAGCGCAGTGAGTCGTCGAGCTCGATCGTGACCTCGACCTGTCCGGTGTCCGACTCGCAAATCGCACGCGAGCCCGAGGAGAGTCCGCGCTCACGCGCGTCGTCGGGGTGCATGCGCATCGCGCCGTCGGGGTCGATCTTCCGCCAGGAGGGATCCCGGAAGATCTGGTTGGCGTTGTAGGCGCGGCGCTCGCCCGCCAGCAGCACGAGCCCCGGGAGCGCCTCGGGCTCGCCCCGAAGGGCATGAAGCGCACCGAGCATCTCCGCGACATCCAGGTGCACGCGACGGTCCTGGTGACGGATGAACGACCAGGTGTCTGCGAGCTCGTGCCGCGTGACGAGCGTGCCCTCGGCCTTGTCGAGAATCGTCTGGAACAGTGACAGGCCCAGGGTGAGCCGATTGCCGCGATGCCCTGCGCGGCGGACCGCACGGGGGTCCCTCATCGCGAGGTCGAGCGCCAACGCGACGAGGGGCGCCGCGGCGGCGGGCGGAACGCGCTCCGGGTGCGCTCGTGACGTTCGGAGCGCCCGCCCCAGCGTGCGGTACGCGATCGACGCGGCATACGGGGCCCAACGTGGCTTCGCGGCGAGCGTCGCGCCAAGCGCGGCGATGAAGCCAGCGTGCTTCGTGGCGGCGGGCTCGGCCGCCGCGATGCGCTCGAGCACCGGGAAGGACCGGGGCAGCTCGCCCATGGCCTCGAGGAGCCGCGTGTAGATCTCCGGCTCGGGCAAGGCCTCCGCGCGCGGCGGAAACAGGGGGTGGCGGAGCTGGAACGCGTTGTCGGGGAACTCGAGGTTGAACCCCGTGCACTCCCACTTCTCGAACTGCGTCGCCGCAGGCAGCACATAGTGAGCGAATCGTGCCGACTCCGTCATCGCCACATCCACGACAACGAGCAGCTCGAGCTTCGCGAATGCGCGCTCGTAAGCGGCGGTGTTCGCGGCGGTCAGGACCGGGTTGGCGCTGTCGATGAACAGCGCACGCACGCGCTCCTCTCCGTCGTGTTCGATCTCCCCGGGCAGGATGTTCGGCGGATACAGCCCAGAGATCGGGAACATGCGGTGATGCGCGGTGAGCACATGCCGGCCGGTGCGCTCGTCGGTGTTGCCGAGGATCGGCATGAAAAGCGAGTGGAAGTTGTTCCCTCCGCGCTTGCCGAGGTTCCCGGTCAGCAGGAACAGGAGCTTCTCGAGGTACGAGTTGAGCGTGCTGTGGAGGCTCTGCTGCAGCCCCAGGTCGACGCGCACGCACGCGGCGCGCGCTCCAGCGAACGTCCGGACGACTCGCTCGACATCAGCAAGAGGCACATCCGCGCGACGAACGAACTCCTCGATGGGGATCGCCCGGAGCTCGGCCTCGACCGCCGCGAACCCAGTGCAGCGCTCGGCGAGAAACGCCCGGTCATGCAAGCCGTCGCGCACGATGATGCCGAGCATCGCGGCGAGCAGGAATGCGTCGGTGCCGGGACGCAGCTGAAGGTGCACGTCGGCCATGCGCGCCGTCTCCGTCTTGCGCGGGTCGATCACAACCATCGTGCGAGCGGGGTCCTTCTTCAGCTCCCGCAGCGTGTCGCGCGCATTCGGGATGCCGTGCGCCTGGAAGGGGTTCGTTCCGATGAAGAGCACGACGTCCGCGTGTTCGACGTCCTCCGTCACGTGGCAACGCTGGTCGCCGAACAGCCGGCCATTGATCCAGAAGTCGCCGGTCTTCTCCTGGGCGAGCGCGCTGTACACGAAGCGGCTCTTCATCGCCTTCATGAGTTGCCGGCTGTACGCGCCCCCGAGGTGATTGCCCTGGCCACCACCGCCATAGAACGCGAACGCACGGCCGCCATGCCGCTCACGAAGCGCGAGCAGCCGGGCGGCGATGTCGGCGAGCGCCTCGTCCCAACCCACGCGCACGAAGCTGCCGTCTGGCTCGCGGCGCAGCGGGTGCTCGAGGCGATCCGCGTTCTCCTGATAGTGCTGCAACCGCGCGGCCTTTTGACAGAGGTACCCCTTGGAGACAGGGTGCGCGTCGTCGCCGCGAATGCTCGTGAGGCGAGAGCCCTCGACTTCGACACGGAGCCCGCAGTTGCGGGAGCACAGGATGCAGGCGGTCTGCTCAGTGGCCATAGAGGGGACCCTTGTCAAAAGGATAACGAACGTTATCTCATCGACGCCCCATGCGCTATCCCCCCGAACAGAAGTCGCGGTCCCGTGAGAAGCTCGTGCGAGCCAGCTCTTCGCTCGCGAAGCAACAAGGGTTCGCGGGCAGCGGAGTGGATGCGCTCGCGAGCGCGGCGGGACTCACCAGCGGCGCGTTCTACCGGCACTTCGAAGGCAAGGGCGAGCTGCTGTCCGCCATCATCGAGACGGAGCTCGAGGCGACGCGCAGCCGCTTCTCCACCATCGAGCCACGCACTGAAGAGCAGCTGTACCTCGCCATCGACGCCTACCTCAGCCTTGCGCATGTGCGGCACCCGGAGTCGGGATGCGTGCTGCCGGCACTGGCTTCGGAGATTGGCCGCGCTCCGGCCGAGACGAAAGCGGTGTTCGAGCGCGCGCTCCTGGAGTTGTTGGCTGTCCTCTCAGAGAAGGTGGGCGACGCATCGGCCGCCTTCGCGCTCCTCAACCAGTGCGTCGGGGCGGTGATGATCGCGCGTGGACTCGCAACGGATAGCGCGAAACGCCAGGTGCTCGAGGCCGCACGCAAGAGCGCACGGGAGAGCATCAGCTCTCTGTCGAGAGCCGCGGACCGGCAAGCCACGACGGACAGACGCTGAGCCGATGAGCACAGGAACGACACTGCATCCACCGGCCATGACGCCGGGTGTGCAGAGCGCCTGAGGGGTACACGCACATCCCGGCCTTCGCCCCAGATGGCTACTGGCCTGAAGCAGGACCGTGGCGACGATGACGTTCGCGAACAACTCCTCGCCTCCGTGGGAGAGCAGCTCGGTGCGCTGCTCTCCGCCGCCAGGGCCTTGACAGCCGCATCGGCGGCGCAGGTCCATCCCGATCTACAACCCGCGGCGTTCCATGTCGTGCGGTGGCTCCATGCGTTCGGCCCGGCCCATGCTGGAGCGATCGCCGAGGGAGTGGCCATGGACAAGAGCGCAGTGAGCCGGCTGATCCGCGACCTCAAGGCGGTGGGCATTCTTCGCGCGGCACCGGACCCGGAGGATCGCCGTGCGACGATCCTGTCCCTGACGCCCCTGGGGGAGAAGCGGATGAAGAAGGTCTTCGAGCAGAAGGGGCAGGTGTTCCTCCAGCGGACCGCGCACTGGAGCACCGACGAGCTCGCGACCTTCGCCGAGCTCTTGCGGCGCTTCAACACGCCGCAGCCTTGAGAAGGGGCCGATGAAGCTACCTCCGGGCCGTCGAAACACGGGAGGATGCCTCCTCCCCCGCCGGGGTACGGCTCGCCCCACTGCCCCTGGAGAAGAAGTGAAGGAGACCCCCGCCATGAGCCCCCACTCCCCTTCTGGTGAATTCCAGCAGGTCCCCGTCATCGATGTCCGCGCACTCGTGGACCGCACGTCGGAGGACTCCGCGCGCCAGGCCGTCGCGGAACAGCTCGGCGCCGCCTGCCGGGAGAGTGGCTTCTTCTACGTCGTCGGCCATGGCGTCGAGGAGGCCCTCCAGCAGCGCCTGGAGACCCTGAGCCGCCGCTTCTTCGCGCTGTCCGTCGAGGAGAAGATGGCCATCCGCATGGCGCACGGCGGGTCCGCCTGGCGGGGCTACTTCCCCGTGGGAGGTGAGCTGACCTCGGGCCGTCCCGACCGCAAGGAGGGCCTCTACTTCGGCACCGAGCTCGGCCCCGAGCACCCGCTCGTGCGCGCGGGCACCCCGCTCCATGGCTCCAACCTCTTTCCTCGGGAGCCGTCCAGCCTGCGTGAGGCCGTGCTCGACTACCTGGCCGCGCTCACCCGCCTCGGGCACTCGCTCATGGGCGGCATCGCGCTGAGCCTCGGCTTGCCGGAGGACCACTTCGTCACGGGTTTCATGGCCGATCCGCTCGTGCTCTTCCGCATCTTCAACTACCCACCCGGCCCCAGCACCGCCGAGGACGGACAGCCCGCCTGGGGCGTGGGAGAGCACACCGACTATGGCGTGCTCACCATCCTCAAGCAGGACGAAGCTGGCGGACTCCAGGTGAAGTCCCGCGCGGGCGGCGAGGTGCGCTGGGTGGACGCGCCCCCTCTCGCCGGCTCGTTCGTCTGCAACATCGGCGACATGCTCGACCGCATGACCCGGGGCGTGTACCGCTCCACGCCCCACCGGGTGATCAACCGCTCCGGGCGGGACCGCCTGTCCCTGCCCTTCTTCTTCGATCCGGGCTGGAGCACCGAGGTCCGTCCGCTCGAGGCTCCCGCCCTGCGCGGCGTCACCACCACCGAGGACTCCCACGAGCGCTGGGACCGGCGGAGCGTCCACGCCTTCCAGGGCACCTATGGTGACTATCTGCTCGGCAAGGTGGGCAAGGTCTTCCCTCAGCTGCGCTCCGAGGTCCTCTCAAACGGATGAGGGAACCTCGACCTCCAGCACATCAGGAAACATGGGCTCCGCGTTTCCACATATCCAGACCTAGCCGCTTCTTCCTTGAAAAACCCGGAAACAAAGAGACATACTCCGAGTGAACCTGGAGGACTGATCCATCCAGGACACCTGGAGTTGAGTCCATGAAGACGCTTCGCCTGCCCCTGATGGTTGTGTGCACCCTGTCGCTGGCCGCCTGCGGTGGGAGTGACTCGAGCCCCGACGTGGCTCCCGTGGAGACGGAGACGGCCGGGAAGCCCGGAGAGGTGCACGCGATGGCCACGTGCTACGCGTACCTGCTCGATAGCGCCAACTTCTCCGGGCCGACGCTCAACCCCTGGCCGGTGACGGGCGTGGTGGGCCAGTGCATCAACCTTCCGGCGGCCTCGAACAACCTCACCACGTCCTTCCGCCTCGCTGGCTGTGGGGTGACCTTCTACGACGGTACCAACTGCACGGGCGCATCCTTCTCCGCGCCGACCAGCGCCAACACGCCGCTCGCGTTCGACAACCTCACCACCTCGCTGCGCTTCTACTAGGCCAGACCCTGGAAAGGGTCCGCTCGAGGCAATAGGGTCGGTCGGCACAACCATAAGGGCTCACGCGGCGCGGGACACACGCCGCCCGCGAGCCCATCACTCCGGCGGTCGCCGATGGCTGCCGCCTCGCTCAACCCGGGAACGCCATAGCGACACTCGCGGCGACGCGGGCGTGAGCCTCGTCGCGCAGCGGCTCGCCATGGGCGCTGATCAGGTGGCGGAACGGCAGCGCGAGCAGGCGGCGGAAGTCGTCCACGCGCGGCTTGCAGGCACCGAGCCACGTCGACGGGAGGTTCGCGGGGCGGATCAGCCCCTGCGCGACGAACATCGCCCCGCACTCCGGCGAGAAGAAGCGATCGACGTGCGTCCAGTTCTGGATCGCGTCGCAGGTGATCAAGATTCCGCCCTCGCGGGCGAGCAGGACCGCAGCCTCGGGAAAGCACGCCGACTCGAATACAAACACCGAGCCGTTGGCGAGCGGGAATGGGCCACCCTCGGCCAGCGGGCGCCCGGTCGCGCGGCCGTCGGCATGGGTCACCGCCGGCAGCGCCCACAGCGTCGCGCCGTAGCGGTCGCAGTAGAACGGGTCGTCGCGGCCGTGGAACGCCCCCAGGCGGACGACGTGGCGGACCTCGCCGAGGCCCTCGAGCGCGCGCAGCCCGTCGTCGTCGAGGCGGACCGTGTTCAGCAGCGTCAGCGCGCCGGCCTCGCGGACCACGGTCATCGTCCGGCTGGTCTGGAAGTCGACGCCAGCGTGGGACGTCTTGTTGGTCCCGACGACGAAGAACACCTCGGGGAACGCGGCCTCGAGCGCTCCATGCGGCCAGGCCGGACTGTACTCGAACATCGGCGGCACCTCGCGCGCGCGAGAATGTCGAGGCCGCCGCCCACCGTCAAACCGGATCTGCCGCGGGCTCGTGCAAAGCTGGGGAGCACTCCCGGAGGGCGCCAGCCCGCTCAGGGCTTCGGCCAGAGCCGTACCCAATCGTCCTGGATGAGCTTGCCGCTCACCCGGTCGGTGCTGCCGCTTGCCATGAAGTCGCGAGGACCGCGCAGGGCGAGCGTCCCAGCCTCGAGCCATAACAGCAGGAGGGCGCACGAGGCGAGCGCCGGAAGTCTCCCGGCCAGCGAGGGGCGGCTGTCGGTGAAGGCCTTCAGGGGCAGCAGGAGCAGCGGCAGCAGCGCGGGAAAGAGGACCAGCATGCCGCGCGTGTACCCAAAGAAGGCCAGGGTGATGAGCGCGCGGTGCAGCAGCACCAGGGTGAACAGGCTGAAAACCCGGTGCGGCGCGCGCAACGAGAGCCCCGCCCCTACCAGGAGCAGCAGCGCGAGCGGCCACTTCAGCCAGGTGCTCTCCGGGACGAAGACATCCACCGGCGCGCGGGCCCCCTCGAGTCCTCCAGGCAGGTTGGAGGCGCCAAACCCCAGGCTCAGGCCGTCCAGCCAACGCCCCAGCTTGGCGGCCAGCAGGCGGGCTGCGTCGGCGGGGTGCTCGCCCATCCACCGCAGTCCTTCCGCGTAGCCGTGCAGCAGCAGGTGGCGCTGGGAGGAATTCGACGCGTCCAGCCGCCCGTCCTGGCCGAGCCCGTTGACCAGGTCCGGAGTGAAGCCACCCGTGGCCCCGGCGTGGTTGGCCATGGCGAAGTTGATGGGGCCGTAGACGGTGACCGGAGCCACCACCGGCAACGGCTCGAGCTCCGGCGTGCGCGCGTTGAGCTCCTGGAGCACGCGCGCGTTGTGGAGCGCCCACGGCGCGAGCACCACCAGGGACACGCCCACCGCCCCCGCCCACCGCACGAGTTGCGCGCGCACCGGGGCTCGCCGGTCCCGGTGGAGCCAGGCGTAGACGAGCAGGAAGGGCCACAGATGCAGGTGCTCGGCCCGGGTCAGCGCGCCCAGCCCCATCACCCCGCCCAAGAGCACCGCGCCCCGCCACGGCAGCTCGCTCCGGTGCTCGAGCATCAGCCAGCACGTGGCCGACAGGAAGAGCACGTACAGCACCTCGTTGCTGTACGTCGTCGAGAGCACCAGCCAGCCGAAGCTGGCCGAGAAGAGCACCGCGGCCAGCAGGCTCCACCCCACTCCGAGCACCCGGCGCCACCACCACCAGGTGAAGGCCACCGTGGCCGAGTTCAACAGCGCCAGGCTCAGCTTGTAGGGATGGGCGCTGCCTCGCGGCTCCCCCAGGAGCTGGTACAGCAGCCCGAGGCTCCAGGGGAACAACGGCGGGTGGTACGGGAGCGACGCCTGCGCGGGCCGCCCCCGGGCCCAGTCGAGGGCATAGGTGTGGAAGAAGCGCGAGTCCCCGTAGAAGAAGATGGAGAACGGCCAATTCCTATCCATCGACGCCTCGAGGAACAGCAGCCGCAGCACGAGGCTCAGCAGGAACGTCCCGACCACCCCCACGACCACGGGGCGCCGCGTCAGGAATCCAGGAACGCTGAAGCTTGACGGTTTCATGAAACCTCATTGAGCCATCCATCGCTATTTCTCATAGCCAACTAGAAAACGCACTCCCGGCCAGGGCAGTATTCACGGCCCGTCCGTCTCTCTCCGTACGACGAGAGAAACGGGCGAATCCAGTCCCCCCGTAGGTCCAACCCAAGAGGTGTGACATGAAGCGTTTCATGGGCGCCGCAGCACTTGCCACCGTGCTGAGCTCCGGCGCGAGCTGGGCCGTGCATCCCGAGCATGGGCCGTCGCGAAGCGCCGTGGCCCGCAATGCCTTCTTCAATTCCGAGCTCTCCATCAGCTCGAACAACCTCGAGCTCGGTGAGGCCCGGGCGAAGAGGATGCTGAACCCCGCGAGGGAGCGGGCGTTGAATGACTTCTTCCAGCGCTACGGGAAGGACACCAACGTCTACTTCGAGCCGCGCTCGGGAGCGGCCACCGGTATCCATACGCACATCCCGATGATCCCGGGCAACGGCATGGACAACCGGGTGACGCTGAGCAACCTGGGCCAGAGCCTCGGCCGCGCGGTGTCCACGGTAGACGAGGCCCTGGTGGGCGAGCTCGTCGTCAAGTTCGCCCGCGATAACGAGGAGGTGCTGGGCATCGATGTGTCGCAGCTCGGCACGCCGCGCGTCACGCAGGTCACGGAGCATCTCTGGCAGGTCCACATCCCCCAGCAGATCCAGGGCATCCCCGTGCGTGAGGGCCGACTGGCGGCCACCATCAGCCATGGCAACCTCGTGCTCATCGGCACCGAGGGGTGGTCCGACGTGAAGATCCGTACCCTGCCGCTCGTCGCCGCGGATCAAGCGATGGAGCGCGGACTCGGCCGCGCCGGGCTGGCCCACAGCCCGAAGTCCATCTGGAAGGACGCGAGCCTGGAAGTGGTGCCCACCTCGATGGGTGAGGGTTACGGCCACAAGCTCGTCTGGGCCTACGGCTTCCAGGACGAGGGGGACGAGGCCACCTGGGAGGTGCTCGTCGACGCCCACACGGGTGAGGTGATCGCCCTCGAGGACAAGAACCAGTACCTCGACGCGTCCATCACCGGCGGCGTCTACCCGCTGACCAACACGGAGATCTGCCCGACCGACGGCACGTGCGGCACGATGCAGACCAACTACCCCATGCCGTGGGCCAACACCGGCCTGGCGAGCCCCAACAACTTCACCAACGGCGCGGGCGTCTTCAGCTACACCTCCGGAACCGTCACCACCTCGCTGAGCGGCAAGTACATCGGCATCAGCGACAGGTGCGGCACGGTCAGCGGCAGCTCCACCACCGGCAACATCAACATGGGCGGCACCAACGGCCAGCACGACTGCACCACGGGAGGCGGCGGCGCGGGCAACACCCCGGCGGCCCGTGCGGCGTTCTACGAGCTGAACAAGCTGGCGGAGCAGGCGCGCGGCTGGCTCCCCTCCAACACCTGGGTCAACGCGAAGCTCACCGCCAACGTCAACATCGCCAGCACCTGCAACGCCTACTGGAGCGCCGGGACGGTCAACTTCTACCGGAGCGGCGGCGGCTGCCGGAACACCGGAGAGATCGGCGCGGTGTTCGACCACGAGTGGGGCCATGGCATGGACGACAACGATGCCAACGGCACGCTGAGCGCCTCCAGCGAGGGGTACGCGGACATCGCGGCCATCTACCGGCTGCAGACCTCGTGCGTGGGCCACGGCTTCTTCGCCACCAGCAACAGGAGCTGCGGCATGACGGCGGATGGGACGGGCTACAACCAGAACGAGGCGCAGACGGGCGCGGCGCACTGCGATCTCAACTGCTCGGGCGTGCGCGACGCGGACTGGGCGCAGCACTCGGACAACACCCCGGACACCCCGCAGAACCACGTCTGCGTCCGGTGCACCTCTTCCACCGGCCTGTGCGGCCGCCAGACGCACTGCGCCGCCGCGCCCACCCGCCAGGCCGCCTGGGACCTGGTGGCCCGCGACCTGCGCGCCGCCCCGTTCAACTACGACGCGAACACCGCCTTCATCGTCGGCAACAAGCTCTTCTACCAGGGCAGCGGCAACGTCGGCTCGTGGCACGCCTGTGACTGCACCGCCAAGACCTCCAGCGGCTGCGGCTCCACCAACGGCTACATGCAGTGGCTCGCCGCCGATGACGACAACGGCAACCTCAACGACGGCACGCCGCACATGACGGCCATCTACAACGCCTTCAACCGGCACAACATCGCCTGCGCCACCCCGGCGCCGCAGAACGGTGGCTGCGCGACCGGCCCCACCGCGACGCCCTCCGTCACGCTCACCCCCGGCACCAGCCAGGTGGCGGTCTCCTGGGCGGGCGTCACCAACGCCGCCAAGTACTGGGTGCTGAAGACCGAGGGCCACGCCGGCTGCAACTTCGGCAAGGCGCTCAAGGCCACCGTGACCGGCACCTCCTGGACGGACACCGAGGTCCTCCCGGGCCGGCCGTACTGCTACTCCGTGGTCGCCGCCGGCTCGAGCAACTCCTGCTACACCCAGGCCAGCACCTGCTCCTGCGTCACTCCCAACTAACTGAGGAGCCCGTGGTCCCCGACGGGCTCGAATCCCGTCGGGGACATTTCAATCGGGGCCGGAAGCTGCTGGAATCTCAGTGGTTTCCGGCCTTGGTGTTTTCAGGCGCTACGCGAAGGGACCACGCCCCATCGCTTACATGTATGAAGGCGTGGCGCGCCCGGCCTGACGTGTGAGTCCGAGCTCGGGGCCGATCCCGGCCAGAGGGGAGCCTCGGCTCCGCGGCCTTGCCAGCGAACGCGGCGGCGTAGTGTCCGGCGAGCATCTCAGCGGGCCTGCGTCCTTGGCGTCGACATCCGCACGAGCACCAGTGCCAGCAGCCCGGGCATCGCCTGCATGAACAGGATCGAGAACTTGGCGGTGAAGGCGCCGAAGACACCCGCGACCACCACGCAGCCCAGGACGGACAGCTTCACTTCGTGCTTGCCCGTGACCAGCGCCCAGGCCAGACCCGCGGCCAGGAAGCCATTGTAGAGCCCCTGGTTGGCGGCCAGCGCCGCCGAGGAATGCAGCACCTCGCGCGGCAGCTCAAACACCCTCTCGCCCACGGCGTGATCCCAGAAGAACATCTCCAGGACCATGAATCCGACATGCAACAGCGCCACGAGACCCACCATGATGTTGGCAACCCGGCTCATCTTGCTCTTTCCAATGAGTACAGCATCGAGCCTTGATCGGAGAAGCCAATCAGGCCACGGTCGAACAGCGCATCAAGTGTGGCTATCAAAGGTGAAGTAGCCCTTCATATATCCCCATGTTTTATATCGGTGCCGACCGGCCGAAAAGGCGGTTGCTGCGGGCAGACCGCTCGGCCCATACGTTGCCTCGCCCTCGCGGCCTGCGAGGCTGGCGGGCGCCCGCTGCGGCGGGAAATCCAGTGGGCCATCGAGGCGCTCCTGGCCGAGGAAGAGGAAACGCGGGCCGGCGAGCGGGGCGGAGCACAGCCTCCCGCGGTGCACTGAAGCGGCGCGTCCCGCCGGGGCGGCGTATTGTCGGGGGCCTATGCTCCTACGCCGCTTCCGGTGGTTCCCTCTCTGCGGGCTCCTGCTCCTGCCCGCTGCCTCCCCCGCCCTGGCCCGGACGGTGAATGTCTCCTCGGTGGCGCAGCTGCAGTCGGCGCTCGCCTCGGCGCAGCCGGGCGACGCCATCGAGCTCGCCTCCGGCACCTACGACGTCAAGACCAACCTCACCTGCGCGGCGGCGGGCACCGCTGAGCAGCCCATCGTGGTGCGAGCCCAGAGCCGGCTGGGGGCGCGGCTTCGCTTCGACGCCACCGAGGGCTTCATGGTCTCCGGCTCCTACTGGACCTTCGAGGGGCTGGACATCGAGGGGGGGTGCGCGAGCGACAGCGCCTGCGAGCACGCCTTCCACGTCACCGGCCGCGCGCACAACTTCGTCCTGCGCGAGAGCCGGGTGCGCGACTTCAATGCCCAGCTGAAGGTGAACGCCTCGCTCATCGACGGGGTCTGGGAGATACCCCACCGCGGGCTGGTGGAGCGCAACGAGCTTGCGGACACCCGCCCGCGAGTGACCTCCAACCCGGTCACCAAGCTCAACATCGACACAGGCGACGGCTGGGTGGTGCGCGACAACCTCATCCACGACTTCCACAAGAATGGCGGCAACGCCATCTCCTACGGCGCCTTCATGAAGAGCGGAGGGAGGGAGGGCGTCTTCGAGCGCAACCTGGTGGTGTGCACCCGCGACGTGGCCACCGGGGGCACCCGCATCGGCCTGTCCTTCGGAGGTGGCGGTACCGCCAACGCCTTCTGCGCCCCGTCCTTCGACGCGGGCGTGCCCTGCGACCCGGAGCACTCGGACGGGGTGATGCGCAACAACGTCATCGTCAACTGCTCGGACGTGGGCATCTACCTCAACAGGGCCCGCTCGACGCAGGTGCTCTTCAACACCCTCGTCTCCACCTCGGGGGTGGACTTCCGCTTCGCCTCCACCAGCGGCGGGGCCCACGGCAACCTGCTGTCCTCCGCCATCCGCGCCCGGGACTCGGCGACGTTCGACGCCGGCACCAACCTCACCAACGTGTCCGCGGCCACCTTCGAGGGCTGGTACGTCGCTCCCCTCCAGGGGGACCTCACCCTCGAGGGAAGCGTCACCTCGCTCCTCGGTGCCGCCGCGGCCCACCCCCAGGTGACGGATGACTGGTGCGGCCGCCCCCGTCCGGCCTCGGGCCCCTTCACGCTGGGCGCCCTCGAGCACTCCCTCGGCAACTGCGCGGGCTGGCCCGGCGATGCTGGGAGCGGACCGGTGGAAGCCGATGCGGGCACGGGCCCGGGGCCCGACGCAGGGACGGGCACCTCCGCGGACGCAGGCGGCGGCGAGGATGCCGGGGCCTCCGACGAGCCCGCGCCCGCCACGGGATGCGGCTGCGCGTCCGCGCCGGGGGCATTGAGCACGCTCGGGCTGGCTGCGCTGCTGATGATTCGCCAGCGCCGCGCGGAGTGAGGCTGCGCCCACCGCCCCGAGCACTCCGAGCGTAGCGGCGCAGCCGCGGAGAAGACCGAGGGCCACGCCGGCTGCAACTTCGGCAAGGCGCTCAAGGCCACCGTGACCGGCACCTCCTGGACGGACACCGAGGTCCTCCCGGGCCGGCCGTACTGCTACTCCGTGGTCGCCGCCGGCTCGAGCAACTCCTGCTACACCCAGGCCAGCACCTGCTCCTGCGTCACTCCCAACTAACTGAGGAGCCCGTGACCCCGACGGGTTCGAATCCCGTCGGGGACCACATGGGAAGCCCAGCAATCTCAAGGGGTTGCTGGGCTTTTCTTTTGCCCCCGGTTCCACATGTGCCCGCAGTGTGCCCCTCCGGCATCTCTAGCCGGGAGGGTAGCGGTCGATTTCATGCAACGGTGTCGCCCGGCCTGTCTCTTCCCATCAGGAGGGGGCGCTCATGCCCCCCCCATAACTCCTCGGGAGGACGACATGAAGGCGACGACGCGGTACCTGGTGCTTCTCTCCATGCTGGTGGTGGGCTGTGGTGTCTCGAACGAAGACGATGTGGACGGGGACGGGGACACCAAGTCGTTCCCAGAGACCCTTGAGTGTGGCGACATACGCTGCAAGCGCGCCACTCAATACTGCGCGACCATCGGAGCCGCTGAGACGAGCTATGTGTGTCTGAATAAGAAGGAGAGTTGCAAGAGCTGTGACTGCGTGAATATGGAGACAGACCTCACCATCCAGACCGGGCGCCAGGACTGCACCGCGACCGCCAGGCTAGATGTGTACCTCTCATGCGCCTATTATGATGATGTGGACTATATCAAGACCCACTGCATAGTACGCGCTCGCTATTAGAACAACCAGCAGAGCGCGCCCACGACCATCGAGTGCGGCGACAACACATGCCAAACGCATAGGACGAATGGGAGGCAGGTAGAGAGGGTGAGGGCTGGCAGAGGGCCCCTTGCGACGCAACGCGCGCCGAGAAGGAGATACGCGGCGGGTGCTGGCTCGAACTGGCCGAAAAGCCGCCATGCTCCAAAGGCATGGCCGAGTACCAGGGCAGATGCTACGTCGCGGTCAGGGCCGAGCCCCGCGCGCCCACCTCCATCGAGCCCTGGCTCGCCTCCGCACAGGAGAGGGCACTCTGGAGCGAACCTACGCCGCTCCTGATTCGCAGGCGCCCTGATTCAGCTCCGCGTTAAGAGACTGCCGCCATGAACACGCCCACTCCCGCCTCGGAGCTCCTCCCCTCGCACGTCATCGCCGCCCGCCGCGGCATCGCCCCGTACATCCGGCATACGCCGCTCGAGCCCAATGCCTCGCTCTCCCGGCTCGCGGGTTCCCCCGTCCTCCTCAAGCTGGAGAACCTCCAGGTCACCGGCAGCTTCAAGCCCCGCGGCTCCCTCCACAAGTTGCTCTCCGTGCGCGCCGCCCAACCCAACGCCGAATTCATCGCCCCTACCGCCGGAGGACACGGCATCGGGCTCGCCTACGCCGCCGCCACGCTCGGCGCCAGGGCCCACGTCTACCTGCCGCGCTCGGCCGACCCCGACAAGGTGCGCATGATTCAGGAGTACGGCGCGCACCTCGAGTACTTCGACAGCGTCCCCCTCGCCCGCGAGGCCGCCCGCCGCGTCGCCACCGAGCGCGGCTACACCTTCCTCTCCGCCTACAACGACCGCCACATGATGGAGGGCGGAGGCACCGTGGCGCTCGAAATCCTCGAGGACTGTCCCCACGTGCAGACCGTCATCGTGGGCGTGGGCGGCGGAGGGCTGATCGCCGGCATGGGCGTGGTGCTCAAGGCCGCCAACCCGCGCATCCGCCTCATCGGCGTCCAGCCCGAATCTTCCGCCGTGCTCGCCCAGTGGCATCGTCACGGCCACCCCGTGGACGTCCAGGACATCCGCCCCTCCATCGCCGAGGGTATCGGCGCCCAGGTCGAGAAGGAGCTGCTTCCCTGGCCCTACCTCCAGCGCCTCGTGGACGAGTTCGTCCTCGTCTCCGACGACGAGCTGCGCGAGGCCCTGCGCTGGTGCGTCGCCGACACCCGGTACATCCTCGAGCCCTCGGCCGCGGCGGGAATTGCCGCGCTGCGCAAGCTGATGCCTCGTGAGCTCGGGCCCACCGTGCTCGTGCTCACCGGGCGTAACGTCTCGTGGCGCCGCTTCGAGGAGCTGGTGCGGCCTTGAGTCACGGCTCGGACAGGCGACGTTGCCGGAGAGCCCGGCGGGTTCGCCGGTGGCATGAGGCCGCTCACTCCACATCCGGTAGCGGCCGAGTGGCTTCATACACGGCTACTTATCGATGACGGACTTCTTTGTTCCATGCGGATTCGAGGGGACTCGCTAGGGTGTCGCGCATCTGGCGCTCCAACACGGGGCGCCCCCGAGCGAGTGGAGCGCACCATGTCCCGCATCCCGGGCATGGGGTTGCCTGAGCTCGAACATAGGAGATGCGTTTGCAACCAAAAGACAGAACGATTGCACAGGAGTCCTGGTGGCGGCGCGTGGGCGTCGCCGGAGCACTCGGGTTGCCCGTGTTGTTTGCAGCGCGCTCACTGAGGGGCTGTCGCAAAATAAGTGTAATTATTTCACCAGCTGAGCGCTCGCTTGCCGTCTCGGAGAGAGCGAGTAGTTCCATTCCCCGTGAAACCGCTTCTTTCGGATGTTCAGTTGCCCAAAGTCCGCTGCGCTGACGCGAACGCCAAGGGGGTACTCCCTCGTATCCAGGGCAGCCCGAACACACAGTCCCGTGCGTGTCGTGGTGCTGCCGATGAGATTGATGACAACTTGATAGCTCGTTAGCGGTCGGCCTCGCCAGTTGAGCGTGATCTGGGCAAAGAGTCGATGCTCGATCTTGTTCCATTTGCTCGTGCCCGGAGGGTAATGGCTGACGGAGACCTTCAACCCCGTGGCATCTGCAAATTCTTGCAGGCACTTCTTCCATACCCGCGACCGTGCCGAGTTCGAACCCCCAGCATCCGCTACCACCAGAAGCTCTCTTGCATGAGGATATGCATGCCTGCCCATCGTGAGCCACCAACGCCGAAGCGACTGGACTGCGAACTCAGGAGTGTCATGGTCCGTCCCAACGTTGACCCAGCCCTCGTCACGGGCCAAGTCATACACTCCATAGGGAATCGCTTTGCCCTCAGCCATATCCGGAAAATCGTAGGCGTTGACTCTGGGCGCTTGGCCTTGGAGCTGCCACTCCCGACCCGGGGTCTTGAAGTTTCCAATCAACTCCTTCTTCTTCGAGTCGACGGACACCACTGGTTGTCGGCGCCGCTGAAAGGCCTTCGCTTGTCGAGCGATGTAACGAAACTGTGCATTCCTATCTGGATGGCTGCCTCCCTCTTCCTCCTTACGCGGAGCCTGCAAGCTATACCCCGCTTCGTGCAGCATCCGCGCGACGGTGTCGCTACTCACCTCATGCCCTCGCTCTCTCAACTCCGACGCAAGGTGCCTCACGCTCTTCGTCGTCCATTGAAGCGGCGATTGCGGTTCGCCGCGCGTCACCGGCTCGAGCAGCGCCTGGAGGTCACCCAGCAACCTCGCGTCCTTTGCGCTCAGGCGCCTTCTTCCTCCTCCTGGCCGACGCACTCGCGACGTTGAAGCCCTTGAAGGCGGTTGCCGCCGAAGCTCCGCCAGCTCTTTCTTGCCCTTCCAGATGCGACGACCACTGATCCCCGTTGCCCGCTGGAGCGCTGCGGTTCCTCCGCGTCCAAGGCTTTCCACTTCAGCCGCAGCCCACAGGCGGCTGACCCTCTCGTCCATGATGGGGGCCAGGGCCTTGAACTTGGCGCGCAAGGCTTCGAGATCTACTTTCACGCATACAACATGCCCACGAAATGCCTCTTACGCAGCGACCAGCCCCATGGCTGCCTGCCTGGTGGGCTCATTATCACTTTCATTACACTTATTTTGCGACAGCCCCTGAGCTTCGGCGATGGCGCCCTGCAGTTCTTCGCGGAAAACTGGCTGTATTATGCCGCTCCCTATGGAGTTGCCTTTCTGGCCCACAAGTTCGTGCCCTTCGTACGAAGCACCTTCCTGACCCCTGCTCTGCTGGCGGTATCGGGCGTGCTGCTGTTCTTCCGGTGCTGGATCTGGTGGTTCGTTCCGGGGCGCGAGGGCCCAATTGCCTGGTTGTTGTATCCGCCGGCATGCGCGGCGGTGCTGCTCTTGGTTTGGATGGCAACGCACGTGCACGCGCGCCTCACGAACGCGAAGGCAGGCGGCTGGTGAAGGTCGAGCCATAGGACGAATGGGAGGCATGTAGAGAGGGAGAGGGCTGGAGCACAGGGGCCAAATGGCGCGCACCCTGTCGGATGCCGTAAGGTGGAGCTGCCCATGAGCCAGGAGACAACGCCCCGGCTGTTCACGCTCCAGACCCACGAAGAGTACGGCTTCCATGCGGGAGTCCGGGCCGACGGTACCCGGGTGCTCGCGGGTGGATTCCACGGCCATATGGTCGCGGGTGTCGCGGAACCGCGCCAGGACACGCCAACAACGCGGGCTCCGGTCACCATCCGGCTCCGTTCTCGGAGCTCACCGTAGTTCTGCTGCGCGGTACCGCTCGGCATCTTCGGCGCGACCGTGGTGAGCCTACTCTGCTTCATCGGCGTCGATGTGGCGGGAGTGTCCATCGCGCTGTTCGGCGGCCTGGGTGCCGCGCTCATGCTCTTCCTGAGCGCAATGGCTCAACATCGCGGTTGCCGCCGAGCTCTCCGCGCTCAGCCTCGTCGTCCAACGGGCCGCCTATCTCCTCCCGTTTGCGCGGTTCCCAAGCTTCGCGTGGTTGTTGTGAGTGAGCACGTTGCTTCCGCGAGCCCGCCCAGAACTGCGAGGATGATGGTCAGGGCGCTCTGACAACCGCGACCCCTGGAGAACCCGATGGACAAGCTTCTCGAACAACAAGAGCTGTACTTCTATCCGCTGTCTGGCGGGTTCGATGTCGAACGCGTGGCCGAGGTCATCCGGCCGATCGGTTTCTCGTACCAGGCCGAAGCCGAGCCGTTGGTCTTCCTGATCTTCCGGGACGAGGAATCGCGAGAGGCTTGCCGAGCCAGGCGGCAGAGCAACCCCACCGCTCCACTGCCCTATGTGCTGCTGATCAGAGTCCAACCTGACGAGATCATCGTCAACCAGTTCGCCGGGCCTGACTTCAGCCCCTATTCGCGCGTCTTCCTCGAATGGCTGCTCGCCAACTACGAGTGCAGCGTGCACAACGAGGAACGCACCGACCTGACGGCTGAGCTACCGAAGCCAAAGCCGAAAGCGCGCTAAGGAAATCTAGAGAGGGAGAGGGCTGGAGCACAGGGGCCAAGGAGGGCTGCGGACGGGTGCCGCCGAGCCGAAGCTTGCGCCTGGCTCCGTCCTGAGGCGGCTCATTCTTCATCGTGGATCAGATCGTCCGGGCCCACGGGGGCAGCATCGAGGTGAGCACCTCAGTGGAGGCGGGTACGTCCTTCCGCGTTGTGCTTCCTCGCGACATACTTCCGGTATGAGCGTGGAGGGTTGGGTGCGCTGGTGCCGGAGCCGCACGGCGAGGGTCTGGACGATCAATACCTTCGTCCTCACCTTCGCCTGTGCGTGGCTGGATACGTCCGAGAGTGATGTGGTGAATGTCTACGAGGGCGGCATCCAACCGCCCTTGCCTCTCCGCACCCATGCGAAGGCCGCCTATGCCGCGCTTCTCCAGGTGCTGGCGTTCGTGACGCCTCCACTGATGGGCCTGACGCTCGTGCTGCTCGTGGGCGTGCTCTGGTCTCGGGCGATACGCTCGGCGCGTCTGGTCTTCCTGCCCACGCTCCTGGCGCTCTTCGCCGCGATGATGCTGGCGTCGCGGGTGGTCATCCATGCGCTCTGGGCGGCGCACATGCCCGACCCGCCTGCCTGGATCATCGAATTCAGCATGGACATGGGACCCTGGAGGCGCGCTGCCTTTCTCGGTGGGTTGTGGCTGGTGGTCCTCGGTGGCGTGGCCCTCCTCATCCGTGCCTTCCGGGTCCACGTGCTACGGACCGCGGCTCCCATCGCTTGACCTGGTTGGGCCGCATGTGCCCCCAGTGTGCCCCTCCAGCGGAGGCTGGGGGCGGGTCGGACTTCCACCTCGGAAGGCGTCTCATGAGCCTCCGCGCTTCTGCTACTGGGGCGACTGCGGATGAGGCGTCATGCTCGGGGATGAGTGAGGCATATCTCGGCGGCCATGGACACCGCCCCGCTTGCGCACGCCTCCCACCTGTCTCGATTGATCCCCATCCTCGAGGGACCCCGCCGGGGGCTCGTCGAGCATCCCATCTACACGCGGCTCTCGGAGCTGGGAGCGCTGCGAGACTTCATGGGGGCACACGTATTCGCCGTCTGGGATTTCATGAGTCTGCTCAAGACGCTCCAGCGGCGGCTCACGTGCGTGGAGGTGCCGTGGATGCCCCCGGCGGACACGGAGTGCGCCCGGTGGATCAACGAAGTGGTGCTCGCCGAGGAAACAGACGAGGTGCGTCCGGGAGAGTTCCGCAGCCACTTCGAACTGTACCTGGAGGCGATGCGCGAGGCCGGTGCGGATGAGCGTCCCATGCTCCGCTTCCTGGAGGCGCTCCGTGCGGGAGCGGCCCCCACGTCCGCGGTGGAGCATGCGCCCCTGGCGGCGCGAGCCTTCGTGCTACACACACTGACGCTGACCCGGGCGAGCACACACGAGGTAGCCGCCGCCTTCCTCTTCGGACGCGAGCAATTGCTGCCCTCCGTCTTCGAGCACGTACTGCGCGCCGTGGAGCCATTGGGCGGGCGGTGCGACTCGCTGCGCCTCTACCTGGAGCGCCACATCCACCTGGATGGACAGGAGCACGGAGTGCGTGCCGAGCAATTGCTCTGCCGACTGTGCGGGGAAGACACCCGGAAGTGGCGCGAGGCGGAAGCGGCGGCACTGCTCTCCCTGGAGGCACGGCGCTCACTGTGGGACGGAGTGCTGCGAGGGTAGCGGCCCCGAGGCTCTACGCAGCCCGCCTTGCACACCCGATTCAGAACGACCAGGGCCCGGCTCGGCGCGTATCAGTCGAGCGCGTAGCCAAACTGCTCGCGGAACTCCGCGGCGAATTCGTCGTAGGTGAACTTCTGGTTCTGCGTGCCTGGGTGCCCGACCTTGAGCGCGCCCATCAGCGAGGCCATGCGGCCGCAAGTCGGCAGGTCGAGGCCGCGCATCAGGCCGGAGATCAGGCCGGCACGGTAGGCGTCGCCGCAGCCGGTCGGGTCGACCACCTCGCGCTCGCGCGCCGGCGGGATCTCATGGCATTTGCCCTGCGCGTGGATCCGCGAGCCGCGCGGGCCGAGCGTGGTGATGTAGGCACGAACCTTGGAGGCGATGGTCGCCTCGTCCCAGCCGGTGCGTTCCTGCAGCAGGTTCGACTCGTAGTCGTTGACGACGACGTAGTCGGCCAGCTCGATGAAGTGGCGGAACTCGTCGCCGTTGAACAGCGGCATCATCTGGCCGGGATCGAAGATGAAGGGGATGCCGCAGTCGTGGAACTCCTGCGCGTTCTGCAGCATGCCGTCACGGTTGTCCGGCGCGACGATGCCGAAGGTGATGCCCTTCACGTCGCGCACGTGGTTGTCATGGCTGCGGCTCATCGCGCCCGGATGGAAGGCAGTGACCTGGTTGTTGTCGAGGTCGGTGGTGATGAACGCCTGCGGCGTGAACATGTCCTCGCGCACGCGGACCTGATCGAGGCGGATGCCGCACTTCTCGAAATGCGCGCGGTAGGGCGCGAAGTCCTGGCCGACCATCGCCATCGGCACCGGGTCGCCGCCGATGAGCTTGAGGTTGTAGGCGATGTTGCCGGCGCAGCCACCGAACTCGCGGCGCATCTGCGGGACCATGAAGGACACGCTCAGGATGTGCACCTTGTCCGGCAGGATGTGGTTCTTGAACTGGTCCGGAAACACCATGATGGTGTCGTAGGCCAGCGAGCCGCAGATCAGCGCAGACATTGATACATCCCCCAGGCAGCCGCGCCGGGAGTGGCGTGGCGCATAGGATAGCGGCTGGCCCTCGCTGCGACCAGCCGTCCCCCAAGCAGGAGAGGCGGAGGCGGGTCCACGCGGCCTGGGGTGGCCCTCACGCGGGGCCAGGCTCGCACCTTCCGGGGGCCGAACAGGCGCGAGCGCGAGGCCTACCCCGGCGATGACGGGCGTCTCTGGACGTGTCGACTGACGCGTCAACTGATTCCCCTGACACGTCAATTCGCCCTCAGCTGCACAGCAGCGAGCCCCCGTACACCCCGCTGGCTGAGCACACTCGCCGGGAGATGCAGGCGCTCACCTGTGGCATTACGCTTGCACACCCGTGTCGCGCACTAGCTGTCCTGAATCACCGCGCAGCCCATGACCTGAAACGATGGAGATGAACGTTATGCGAGGATTGTCGCAACTGGCCGCGCGCTGCGCGGGGTTGCTGGTGTTGGCAGCCACTTCAGCCTGGGCGCAGCAGGAAGAACTCTGGCTCGAGACCCGGAGCGCCGCCCCCGTTCCCGGCCAGCTGGTGCTCAAGAAAGGCAGGCCGTATCTCCTCACGATGCAGGGGACCTTTACCGTGTGGGGGAACAACGTCGTCCCTGGCCCGCAATCCGGTCAGCCGGAGCCCGCGCCCATGTTTCCGAGCCCGGGCGTAGCGACCCGCAATGTCGCCGCCGACCCCGAGTTCGTCTTCGCCGGCGTGAAGGCCCCGGGGACCGCGCCCCTGAGAAGTAGCGCCATCCAGATCAGCCTGGACGGAGGGAAGACCTGGAAGCACCCGGCCAGCACGGCCTCCTTCAACTCGACCGACCACAAGTACGCCTATGAGCTGCTGGGGGAGGACAACGCGCTGCAGGTGCGCATCGCCGACAAGCCCGTCACCGACAACTTCGGACGCCTGAAGATCTTCGTGCTGCCGGCCGAGGAGCTGTGGCTCGAGACCCGGAGCGCCGCCCCCGTTCCCAGCCAGCTGGTGCTCAAGAAAGGCACGCCGTATCGCGTCACGATGCAGGGCACCTTCAACGTGTGGGGGAACAACATCGTCCCTGGCGCGCAATCCGGTCAGCCGGAGCCCGCGCCCATGTTTCCGAGCCCGGGCGTACCGAACCGCAATGTCGGCTTCGACCCCGAGTTCGTCTTCGCCGGCGTGAAGGCCCCGGGGACTGCTCCCGTGAGACATGGCCCCATCCAGGTCAGTCTGGACGGTGGGAAGACCTGGAAGCACCCGGCCAGCACGGCCTCCTTCAACGCGACCGACCACCGGTACACCTATGAGCTGATGGGGGAGGACAACGCGCTGCAGGTGCGCTTCTCCGACAACCCCGTCTCCGACAACTCCGGGCGCGTGCAGATCTTCTTGCTGCCCGGTGCATAGGAGCCTCGCGGCACCGCCCTCGAGCCCCAGCCCCGCCTTCCTGAAAAGAGGAATGCGGGGTCGTAACACGAGGTTGAGCCGGGCCGCCGAACAGGACGTTCGCGTTGGAGATGACCTACTTCATGTAAACGACCCCCTCCTGACACCCAGTGTTCACGAGCGAGTCAGTCACGCGTGATAGCTTCCGCAGCCATGCGTACCTCCCTCCGACTCTCTTCCCTCCTCCTCGCCTCCTCCGTCGCTGCCGGCTGCCTCGGCGCCGAGACGGACACCGACACCCTCCAGGCCACCGAGCAGCAGGCCACGGATCCCTCGTTCCGCGTCTACAACATCGTCGAGGCCGTGCTCCCGGCCGCCAACTACGACGGCGTCGCTGGCAACGAGTGCCTCGCCCTCGTGAACCCCGAGTACCGCCTCCGCAAGATCATCATCGTCGAGACCGCCGGCGCCGACGGCTCCTGCGCGCTCAACGCCTACACCGCCGGCACCGCCTTCAGCTTCACCTGGGGCGACACCTCCGTCTACCAGGGCTCGTCCGGCATCACCGCCATCCGCGCCGCGCTCTCCGACAATGACGGCGCCGTTCACCGCCTCACCGGCTCGATCACCTCCGAGGCCGCCGCCCTCGCCAACCTGCAGTTCTTCCTCACGCAGAGCGACGCCCAGCAGACCAGCCAGCTCGCCACCTTCACCGCCAACCGCGTCCACTCCATCTACGACTTCGAGGGCCAGGAAGAAGTGCTCGCCGAGGCCGCCTACCAGGCCGTCCGCGTCACCCAGCCCTGCGAGAACCCCGGCACGCCCACCCTCAACGCCCACGTCCACAACGGCTTCGTCTACGGCTACGTCGCCAGCAACACCGGCAGCTGCCACAGCGGCTGGTTCTCCACGCGCCACAGCTACAACCGCAACTGGCGCCTCGTCGGCAAGTACGAGTACTCGGAGTAGCTCGCCGCGCCGCTCACGCCCTGCCTGCTGCCCGTGAGCGGCGCTGTGCCTCGGCTGCACCTGACGGCATGACGCTCGCCGGTGGGATTGCCCCGATTCAGTGGACCCCCAAGACAAGATGAAGGAGCCTTGGGACGTCCTCGGAGTCGGGGCAGGCTCAAGCCAGGAGGAACTGCTCGAGGCCGGGAGGACCCGAGCTACCGTGCTGCCTCATCGAGGAAGGGCAGTGTGGTGGAGACGATTCGGGGATCCGCGAAGATGTTGTAGTGCGTGAGCCCGGGGAGGATCGCGAGCGCCGACTTCGGCCGGCCTGAACCGTCCCACCCTCCGTCACGCTTGCCGCCGCCGAGCAGACCGAACACCTCCACCGCGTGCGAGGGCGGGAAGAGATCCGAGTCCGCCGCCATCACCAGCACTGGCACCTGGATCTGAGCGACCTGCTTCGAGAAGTCGAAGTCCTGCTTCATCGCCTCGCCGATCTTGGCCAGCAGCCGCCCGAAGTCCTGTGGACGCGGCGCGATCTCGACATAGCTCTGGTACATCGGCGTCTGCTTCATCATCTCGAGAGCACCCTCGTTGACCTGGCCTTGCTGCTCTAGAATCTCCGAGTGGTACGCGCTTCGCCGAATCACCGCCGAGATCGCGACGACCTTGTTCACCACCGCCGGGTGACGAATCGCGGTTTGGAGCGCCACTCCGCCCCCGAGCGAGTAGCCCATCACGTCGACCCGCCCGAGCTTGAGGTGCTTGATCAGCGCGGCGATGTCATCCGCCATCAGTTCCACGCTCAGCGGACGATCGATGTCCGCGGTGCGACCGTGGCCCTGAAGGTCAACGGCGATCACCTGCCGGTGCTTAGCGAGCGCACGAAGGTTCTCTCCGAATATCCCGCTGGAGCCAAGACCGCCATGCAGCAGGATGAGCGGCCGACCCGAGCCGTGGAGCTCGTAATAGAGCTCGAGACCGTTCACCTTCGCGTACTTGCCGGGGGCGCTTGGTTTACCCGCCTTCGGGGCAGCGACGGCACCGGCGGCGACTACGAGCAAAAGGGTGGCGATGAGCTTCGCGGACACGGGGGTTCCTCCATGAGACTGCGATGTTTTGCCTCATAGACGGCCCCCGGCCGCCGAACTCATCGGTCGGTTTTTCAAAATCTCCGCGTACGCGCTCGCCCCCAGCGCCTTACATATCCTTACACGCCAGCACGCATCTGCATGCCAACGACAAGCAGGGCCTGGAGCGGCTGTGCCGCTACGTATGCGTCAAATGAACCCCTCTGCGCATGCTCCAGGTCAGGCAGACTCCTCCGGCTCGGTCCTTGCGCCAGGCCCGTAGCCGAGAGGAGAAACCATGAGCGAAGAACGCAGAGTCCTCGTTGCCTCGGAAGCAAGCATCTCCATCCGCTCCGTCCGGGATGTGACCGACGCCATCGGCGCATGCTTCGATGCGGAGGGAATCCTCTTCACCGAGGAGGAGCTCGCCCCGGAGTTCTTCAACCTTCGCAGTGGATTGGCGGGCGAGTTCCTTCAGAAGTTCGTGAACTACCGGCTGCGCGTGGCACTCGTCGTGCCCCACCCGGAAGCCCACGGCGAGCGCTTCAAGGAACTTGCCTACGAACATCGAACACACCCCCTGGTGCGATTCGTTCGTACCCGGGCGGAAGCCGAAGCCTGGCTCCGTGCTTGACGCGCTCGTCCTATGTCCCGAGGAAGAGGTGCTCATGAGTGGGTGGCTCCGAAACGGTGCGCGAGCAGGCCCCAACACAGGCCCCGGTCGCTCACGAGGCAGCGGTCGAGCCCGAGTGCCCGAAGGCCCTCGAGCAGGATGAGAGCGCCGGCGGGAATCACGTCCTCGCGCTTGGGCTGGAGACCGGGCAGCTTCTGGCGCTCGGCGAGCGGCAACCCGCACAGCTTGTCCGCCAGCGCCTCCAATTGGACGAGCAGGAGGGTGCCGCCGTGCACACGCGCTTGCGCCTCCAATTCGCCGGAGATGATGTCCACGGTGACGCCGGCGCGCTGTTTGGCGGCGGAGAGGAACTCGGCACCATTCTCCGCATCGCGCGCGGCGCTGGTGGCGGACACGGCGAGGGCCTCCGCACCGAGGCTCCGGGCCTCGGAGACGAAATCGGAGAGCACATGGAGGGTGTCCTCCATGCCCTCGGGCGAGAGGCGGCGGCGCTTGTCCACGCCCCGGCCCAAGCGGGTGATTTCAGCGCGCTCGCGGACAGCCTGGAAGCGGCCATCGGGCTGGCGGTCGGCGACGAGCAGGAGGACTGCGTTGGTCCCCACATCGATGGTGGCGTACCGAGGCATTTGCCGGAGCCTATCAGCCCAGCAGCACCTCCAAAATCGCACAGGACGTGCTCGCGTGCGTGAGCCTTCCCCTGCCGCTCTGCTCCAACTCCCTGCTCTCTACAGAGCCCCCTTGCGTCCTATACGCAACCTGACCGCCACTCCGGCCGCAGCAGTCCGTACAGCACCGCGTCCTGTATCTCGCCGTTGTGGGAGTAGCGCTGACGCTGGTAGCCCTCGCGCTGGAATCCCAGGTCCTCGAGCACCTTCACGGAGCTCGTGTTGCGCGGGTCCACGTCCGCCTCAAGCCGGTGCAGCTCGAGCGAGGTGAAGCCGAACTCCACCACCCGGCCCACCGCCTCACGCCCGTAGCCGTGGCCCCAGTGTGCGCGGTTCAGCGCATACCCGAGACTCGCGCGCCGGTGCTCCCCGCTCAGCTCCGCCAGGGTGCAGGTGCCGATGATCCGGTCGTCCTCACGCCGGGCGAAGCCCCACTGGAAGAGCGAGCGCTCGGCGAAGTGCTTGTGGATGTTCCCCAACAGCCGCTCCGCCTGTGCCAGCTCGGTGTACGCGGACCAGCTCCAATAGCGTGTCACCTCGGACTGGGAGAAGAGCTCGAAGAGCGCGGGGATGTCCGCCTCCGTCATCCAGCGCAGGCGCAGGCGGGGCGTCTCCAGGGTGGGCAGGGTCGAGGCACTGGCGAGCATGGTTCCCCCAGCTTAGAGCACGTACGGCTTCAAGTCCCCTTGGACGCAAGAGAACGGCTTCACTCCTCTGGTGTAAACGGCTTCACAGACTCGGCGGAGGTGCATGACCCGGCCACGGCTACGATGCCTCCACGGGCATCCACACCTCCGCCGAGCTGTATGACTCGCGCTCCGGTACGTGGTGCGCCACCGGCCCCCTGAGCCAGGGCCGCTACGAGCACACCGCCACGCCGCTGCCGGATGGCCGGGTGCTCATCACCGCGGGCTTCAGCAACGCCAGCCAGTACACGAGCGAGGTGTACGGCCTGGGGAGCAGGTAGTCCGCGCCTTCACCGCCTGAGGTGCCAGGGGCTGTCTCCCGCGAGGGGGACGGCCCCTTTCTTCGTGAGGGTCCGCTGTCTCGAACATGGGGGAATGGGGCCCCTGTCGAGGGAAGCCGAAGTCGTTGATTAAGGGTGCGCCCGAAGAGGACCTCAAGACGGCCGCCCATTCGACCACCCATTCCTCTCATGAGAGGGTTGCGTCCTTGCGTCTCCTGGGCGCGCTCTCGGACACGAAGGAGCCATGAACGTATGAGGGAATGGATGCGAGGAAGCTTCACCGGGATGCTGACGCTGCTGCTCGCGGGTGCTGCATGCTCGAGCGAGGAGCCCGTGCCGAACCTGCCCGCCCTCGAGGTGCCAGAGGGATGCAACCCCATCGCCGCGGAGAGCGACTGCCTCCTCCCCTTCCCTTCGGACTACTTCCTCGCGGAGGACTCCGCCCTGCCCTCGGGGCATCGCGTGAAGTTCACCGAGGCCGTGAAGCTGAAGTCGCAGAGCGGCGCGGTCTTCGACTTCACGGAACTGCATCCGGCAGACGGCTGGTCTCATGGGACCCAGATCCTCGCCCTCTTCCCGGGGGGAGTGGACGCATCCCAGCTCCCCTCCGTCGGCAGACCCACCGCCGCGAAGGACGGCCCGACGGTGCTGCTCGATGCCGAGCGCGGAGAGGGCGTGCTCCACTTCGCCGAGCAGGACCCGAGGGCTCCCGGCGAGGACCGCCGCGCGCTGCTCCTGCGGCCGCTCGTCCGGCTGCGCAACCAGGCCCGCTACATCGTCGCGCTGCGCGGGCTGAAGGCGAAGGATGGGAGCCAGGTCCCCACGCCCGAGGGCTTCCGCCGCATCCGGGATGGATTGACCCAGGGGGATCCGCTCCTGGCGCCGCTCGCCCAGCGGTACGAGCAGGAGATCTTCCCCAGGCTGGAAGCCGCGGGCATCCCTCGCTCCGAACTGCAGCTCGCGTGGGACTTCACCACCGAGTCGCAGGAGAACGTGACTCGGGACATGCTCGACGTGCGGCGCCTCGCCCTGGAGGCGCTGGAGGCCCACCCGCCCGCGGTCTCGGTGAGCGAGGTGAGGGATGACGTGGACGCGAACGTTGCCCGGCGCATCACTGGCTCCCTGCGCGTGCCGCTCTTCCTGGAGAGCGCTGAGCCGGGCGCCCTGCTCGCCCGGGACGCGCAGGGCCGCGTGCGGCAGAACGGTGAGGTGGAGGTGCCCTTCACGCTGCAGATTCCTCGAAGCGTCTGGGGGCAGTCAGCCGCCCCGGTGCGCCTGCTCCAGTTCGGCCATGGCTTCTTCGGAGGCCGGGGCGAGGCGGATGGCAGCTTCGTGCGGCCCTTCATCCAAGCCACGAAGATGGTGGTGGTGACGGTGGACTGGTGGGGAATGTCCTCCGCGGACGCGCCTGGAGTGCTGGCCGCCATGGGCGGAGCTCCGGGGCAGACGCTGCGCTTCACCGACCGCGTGCACCAGGCCATGGTCAATCAGATCGCCGTCACCCAGGCGGCGCGCACCACGCTCAAGGACGTCGCGGCTCTGCGAGACAATGGGGTGCTCGTGTACGACCCGGAGCAGACGTACTTCTATGGGATCAGCCAGGGCCACATCCTCGGGGGCACCTACCTGGCGCTCAGCCCACACATCGAGCGCGGCGTGCTGAGCGTGGGAGGAGCCGACTTCTCGCTGATGATGTTCCGGGCCAGACCCTTCGGATTGTTCCTGGGCGCCATCGCCCAGACCGTACCGGATGCGCTCGACCAGCAGAAGTTCGCCGCGCTGTTGCAGACGGGCTTCGACCGCATCGATCCCCTCACCTACGCGCCCCACGTCCTGGCGTCGCCCTACCCAGGCGCTCCCGCATCGCGCAGGCTGCTCGTGCAGTATGGCCTGGGGGACGCCCAGGTCCCCAACGTGGCCACCGAGCTGCACGCCCGCGCCCTGGGCCTGGTTCAGCAGCTCCCCGCCACGCGCGAGGTGCCCATGCTCCCGCCTGAGCAGGGAGCGCTGGAGGGGTCAGCGCTGGTGCAGTTCGACTTCCAGTTGCCGGAGCCGTTGCCGGGCACCGTGGCGGACCTGCCGTCTCAGGACAACCCCGTCCACGAAGGAGTGAGGCGCGATGCGGCTGGGCGCGATCAAGTGGAGCGCTTCCTCCGGCCCGACGGGAGGATCGAGTCCCGGTAGGGAGGCGCTGCTCGTCCCGAGCCGGAGGATGCTCTGGCCACGCTGGGAAGCCGCGCGCGCTCCCTGGCGTGGCGGACCGCCACCACGGGCCTTTGCATCTTCATCAGAAGTAATAGATTCCACGGCCCTCGGGCCAATCCCGGTTCACGCCCGCGCTCTCCAGGAAACGATCTCCCTGCTTGAGCTTCCTCGGTCATCCCGCCCAGCGGATGATACGTGCCCGTCAATTTGCAGCCGCCGCTCAGCGGCCGGCAGCCTTCGAGGCCCGTTTCAGGGCGCGCTTTACCGGAGAGGGAGCTGGCTCGCTGGGCTTCGGTCGCGCGTTCAGGGTGAACGCGTCGATGTAGTTCCGGTAGGCCTTCGCGGCGAGGGGGCGGTGCCCCGTCTTCCAATAGAGATCCGCGAGGTTCAGCCACGCCACCGGGCGGTGATAGGAAGCGGCTGCCGCGATAAACCAGCCCTCGGCCTCTTCCGAGCGGCCGCGTTGCTCGAGCATGAACCCGAGATCGCTCACGGCCTCGCCAAGAGGCAAGGCCTTCCTCCAGCGCTCCTCCGCGGTGGTGAAGTCGCCGGAGCGGTACGCCTTCAGCCCCTCGGCGTGGAGCGTCTTGCGTTCGGCAATGGGGTCCGGCTCGTCCCCTTCGCAGAAGCTGTCACCGTACTCGTAGGCGATCAGCACGGCCCATCGCTTCGAGAGAGCCAGCCAGGCCACCGTCGCGACGGAATTCAGCCCGGCGCAGCCGCCGAGGCGGGTGTGTGCAGAGCCAGGGCAGGCTCAGTCGTGGGCAGCCGGGGCGTCCGTGCCCACGCGCTGATGAAGCCACTGGAACATGTCCCGCCAGGCCTCGTCGGGGAGCTTGTGGCCCGAGTTGTACCAACGCACCTCGTGAGAGGGACCCGCGGCACGGTGCAGGGCCTCGGCCTTGGCGACCGAAACGAGAGGATCCTCGCGGCCGTTCAGGAAGAAGATGCTACCGGGCCTGGCGCGGCCCACCCAGCGGGTGCCCTCCAATGGACGCATGGCGGCGAGCCAGGGCTCAAGCTCCGCAGGAGGCATCGAGGCGATGGGCTCCTGCAGCGAACCATCGGGCGACGTGAAGTGTGAGATGACGCCGCCGTCCGCGACGAAGAGCACGTAGGTGGTGAGGCGCCGCTCCACTCCAGAGAAGAGCGACCCGACCGCTCCACCGAAGCTTCCCCCCACGAAGGCGATTCGGGCGGGCTCCACATCCGGCCGCTCGAGCAGCAGGTCCACCGCGCGCTGAAGGTCCACGATGAGCTGCACCTGGCTCGCGCTATCCTCGGGCGTGAAGCTCACCGGAGACGCGTTGCGCCGGGCGAAGGGAGCATCCACCGCCACCACCACCGCGCCCAGGCGTGCGAGTCGGAGGGCGCGGGGGAGGGACTGTTCCGCGCTGCCAGGAACACCATGCATGTAGACGATGCCCGCCTTCTTCCCCTCCCGCTGCGGCACGAGGAGACGTCCCGTGGCGCGACCTCCCTTTGGACTCGAGAAGGAGAGCTTGTGCACCTCCACGCCATCCTCCACCGACAACCGCTCCGTCTCGAGCGCGAGCGGGGCGCTGCGGTCGTACGCGAAGAGAGCGAGCTCCGCGTCCGCGTCCGCGGCGCGCGCGGAGAGCGAAGCGCTCGCGCACGAGACCGTGGTGGCAGAGAGAACAGAGGTGAGTACCAGCAAGAGCGCGAGCAGCGTGTAACGGGTCATAGGGGTCTCCGATCGAATGGACACCTCATAGTACGGCCCACGGGCCCTGCGCCCCCCTCTTGGGAGGGCGGCCTGCGAGTCCTCCAGCATGCGCATGGCAGACGCGCTGATCCGCGCGGGCAAGCACTTCGAGCTGCTCATCATGCCAGGGCAGCCCCATAACCCCCAGTCGACCTTGGCGCGCTACTATCTCGACGACATCAACCAGTTCTTCGTCCGGACCCTGGGAGGTCCTCGGTGAGACGGTGATGAGTGCCACCGCGATGCGGGTTGCGGTACGCCCACCTCGCGCTGGAGGCCCGGGAGAGAGAGCCTGGCGGAGTCTCGTGGGAGCCGGCGGTAGCGTGAAGCCCGAGGCCGCGGCGAGGCAGGAAATCAGGACGTCGGAGGGGTGGGCTTCCACGTCGAGGGCCGGTACTCGTGGAGCCACACGCGCTCGAGGCCCCAGGTGAAGAGGACACGGTGGCTCGACAGGCGCACGAAGTCCTCCGCCTCGATGGGGTGCAGCACCGTGAGCACGCGCGTGCCGGGCGCACAGGTGCGCAAGCGCGCCACGAGCCGAGCCTTCGTCTCCGGGGTGAGCGCCAGCCAGTTGGTGAAGACGTGGGTGGCGTCCGACAAGTCCGCCTGGGCCGCGTCCCCCTGCACGAGCGTGATGCCGGCGGGGGCCAACCAGTGCGCCATGCGCGTCACATGCTCGGCGAGCAACTCCACCCCCCTCGCCTCGGCCCCGAGCCACCGCGCCGCGAGCAGCACCCGCCCCCGCCCCGCCCCCAGGTCCACCAGCCGGCTGCCTGGGCCCACGCCGGCGCGCCGGAACACCCAGAGCGCCGACATGAGGGGCGTCTCCCCGTAGATGAGCTCGCGCATTCGCTGACCCGTGGCCCGGAGCGCGAGCACCACCTCGAAGGAACGCCGGGCCCGGTAGGGCGAGCGCAGCCGCTCGGCGAGCCACAGGCCCACATAGGGCCGCACCAGCGCGGGACGCCCCACCAGCAACACCGCGTCCGTCAGCCGGGTGATGAGCCCGAGCACCATCGCCCAGAGTTGCACGACGAGGCGCTGGAAGAACGGAAGCTCGAACGCCGCCAGGTCCTCCTCATCCTCCTTCTGGCTGGGGTGTGCAGGGGCCACGCACGCCATTCAACCCCGTCCCCCCGGCGGCGGCAAACCGCCAGCCAGGGGGCAGTCCTCATGCTCAGAACCGGACCGGGCTGCCCCCGCGGGGAATTGAGCCCACCGCTCAGGCCGGGATGAACCGGAGCGGTAGGGCGTGCGGCCCCCGCACCGTGATGGCCTGGCTCCAGGTCAGACTCGTGGAGGTCCGCTTGAAGCCGCTGAAGCGCGAGAGCAGTGCTTCCAGGCCGCAGCGGGCCTCCATCCTGGCCAGCTGCGCGCCGATGCAGTAGTGGACGCCATACCCGAAGGACAGACCGGGCTGCTCGCGGTGGAGATCGAAGCGATCGGGCTCGGTGTAATGGCGCTCGTCCCGGTTGGCCGAGGCGATGATGGCGAGCACCACATCCCCCTTGGGAATCTTCACTCCGGAAATCGTCACGTCGGACATGGCAATGCGCGGCACCGATTGGACGGGAGGGTCGTAGCGAAGCATCTCCTCGATGAACCTGGGCACCAACGTGAGATCCGCGCGCAGCCGCGCCAGCTCGTCAGGGCGCTCGGCCAGGAAGAGCAGCGAGTTGGACAGCAAGTGCACCGTCGTCTCCAGGCCCGCGATGAGCAGCAGCACCAGGAAGTCGACGATCTCCCGGTCCGTCAGGTGCTGTCCCTCCACCTCCTCGCTCATCAGGTCGCTGACCAGATCATCCGTGGGCGAGCGGCGGCGTGCCTCGATGACCTCGGTGAGGTAGCGCGTGAGGTCCGCGATCGAGGCGAGCGTGCGCTGGGCGTGCTCGGGACCCATCGGCTCGGGGGTGACGCCAACGAAGTCGTCCGACCACGCCTTGAACCGATGGTGGAGCGAGCCGTCCAGCCCGAGCAGTTCGCCGATGACGAACGCCGGCAGCGGCATGGCGAACATGGAGACGAAGTCCGCCTCGCCCTTCTGGGCCAGCTCGTCCGCGAGCAGGTGGGCGGTCTTCCGGATGGGCGCCTCCAGCCGGGTGGTGGCGCTGGCGTTGAAGGCCCGGCTCACCAGCTTCCGCAACCGGGTGTGATTCGTCCCGTCCTGGGCGAGCATCGAGTTGGCGAGCGGGTTGTACCCCACCCACGCGGGCTGCCACGCTGCCTTGAAGCCCTCGGAGGAGAAGAGCTGGGGATTCTTGATGACGAAGGCCACGTCGTCATACCGGGAGATGGCCCAGAACCCAGCGGGCTCCACCTGGACGACGGGGGTGTTGCGGCGCAGCTCGGCGAAGTTGGGGTGGGGATTGGCCCGGAACTCTGGCGCCAGGATGTTTACGCGTTGGGTGGTCACGAAGGTCTCCAGACAGCACGAAGTACAGCTGGGAATGAATGGGCACGGCGGAGCTTCCCGCAGGGCCATGTCCTGGCTGACCGTAGTCATTGCTCCCCCAGGACCAAAGGGAGTCGTCGGAACGTACCGCCAACGACTGACAATTGCCTCTGGAGACGACTACTCGGGGGCCTCGGTGCGGATGAGGCCCCCAGTGCATTCCACCCGCTCAGGGCACGGTGGCTCCAATGGCCTCGGCGCGCTCCCAGACCTGGAGGTAGCCCTCGGCGGAGTTCATCAGCGGATCCAGATCCTGGCTGCGCAGACCCTGGCGGCGGAGATCCGAGATGAAGTCCGGCATCATGCCCGCGTGGGCCACGCCATCCTCGTTGATGTCGAACACCTTGTTGCCCACCACGCTGCGCTCCAGCTTCGTGACGCTGTTCTCCACGGCGATGCTCAGCGGGTAGCTCGTTCGGGCCACCTGCGCGGCGGAGCTGCCGCCGTGGCACGCCTCAGCGCCAAAGCGGGGGCTCGGCAGGCCCGCGAAGCCGTTGAAGTCCGTGCCGAAGCCCACCGGCATCCCGCTCAGCTGCTTCGTCAGGTAGAGGTACGCCTGGGCCCAGCTCTGCGAGGTGCTGCCGCACTGGTGGTCCACCACCGGCTGACCCGCGCCGCGCCAGGTGGGGATCTCGTCGCGATTGCCCTGGTCCAGGATGAGCGACACCATGCCGCCCACGTTGCGGATGCGCTGGAGCTGCTCCGCCTTGAGGCTTCCCTCGTGGCGCTTGTTGCCGCGGGCCGTATCGAACAGCGTGGTGTGGCCGCTCACCACCGGGTAGCCGTAGGGCTCCACCATCCCCAGGGTGTCATCGAAGGCCAGCTTCGACATGTGGTCGATGTCGATCAGCATCTTCCGGCGCATCATTCCGCGCACCAGCGTGCGGCCCAGCGTCGTGAGCCCCTGCGCGCCGCAGATGGGATCCTTGGCGATGTCTCGCTTGTAGACGTAGCCCTCCTGCTTGCAGTCGCGAGAGTCTCCCTCGGTCGTGATGCTGGTGAGCGCCGAGCCCGCGAAGGCGTTCTGCTTGAAGTGGATGGGGAAGAGGTGGCGCAGGCCCATGGCCTGGTAATGGTCCAACCGCTCCTCCACATACGCGCTCGTGCACGAGCTGTTGCGGCGGCAGTCGAAGAGGTAGTCCACCTCGGCGCCCAGCACCACCGCCAGCTTGCCCTGGGCGATGACGGTGCGGGCCTCCGCGGGAGTCTTCACGATGCGGAACCAGCCGCGCCCCGCGCCGCCCGCCTTGTTGTCGAGGTAGCTCTGCATGGCGTAGGCCTCGGCGATCTGGAGATCCACCGCCTCCATGTCCTCTCCCGTGCGGCCCGGCGCCTTCGTGGCGTAGATGGGGAAGCCGAAGATGTCCTGGTTGTTGACGGCCAGCATCACGAGCAGCCGCAGACCGCCCTGCACGGAGCGGTAGAGCCAATCCTCATACATGGACTGGTGCGTGTAGCTGTTCCAGCGGGGCCAGCCGTCGTACTGCGGATAGCCGCCCACCCGATGGCCCGAACCGCCCGTGCCGTAGCCGAGGGTCGCCATGATGCTGCCAAAGGAGTCCCGAGTGCCCCCTGGCCCATGGACAGTGTCACACCACGGCAGGGTGGAGCTGAGGGGACCGTAGGCCTTGCCGTAGAAGGCCAGGCCGCCGAAAGCAAGGTTGGCGAACGGATGCGCATGGAGATCCGCGAAGCCCTTTGCGGGCGCCTTGCAGGTGCAGGTGACGCCGGTGTCGCCTTGATCGGCGGCGACGTCGGTGCAGGCCAGGCAGCTGCCCGCATGAGGGCCACTGGTGACGAGCCCCCGCACACACGTGCCGCGCTGGCCCCAGTTGGCGTCACGGTTGGCGCAGAAGGCTTCACAGCTCACCGAGCCGCTGTTCCCGGACTTGGTGAAGGTGCCAGCCGGGAGGGAGGAGTTGCACTCCGTCACCGGGTTGCAGGTGGTGTCATTCACCTCGAACTCGCCCCACATGCCGGAGGTGCCCTTGTTCACGCAGCGGGTCGGGCGCAGGAAGGTGTAGCCGGCCACGGTGGCGCCGGTGGCCTGGCACGCACTCTCCCAGGAGGTGTTGGGAGGGATGTTCAGCAACTGCGCCGAGTGCTGGCGCCGGCCCGAGTCCGTGCACCGATCCTGCTTGAAGGTGCTCCAGTTGGGATTGCACGAGGTGTCGGGCACGTCGAACTCGCCCCACATGTTGGTGCTGGTCCGCACGCAGCGATTCGGCCGTGCGTACCAGCGCCCATCGATGGTGGCGCCCGTATTCGCGCAGGCGGTCTCCCACGAGGTTCCCGAGGGGATGCCCCAGAGCACAGAGGACTTCTGACGCTGGCCGACGCCCGTGCAGGCGTCCGACTGGAAGGTTCCCCAATAAGGAGCGGCGAGTGCTGGTGAGGCGCAACACAGCACCCAGCCCATCACGGCAAAGCGAAGCATTTTCATCATGGTGTGGTGACTCTATCGGAGTCTGGGAATTGAAGAAGGCGCTCGAGTCCTGCGCCGCATCACCCCTCTCATTTCCCCTCGCCCCCCGGGAGAGGGATGCTGGTAGCTGACATGGACATGCTGGAACTCCAGGAACAGTTCATCGGGGCGCTGCTCGACGCCGTCCCCGAGCCGTGGGAACGAATCGAGGTGCAGTACGAGAACTTCGCGTGGAGCGACGACCGCTCGGAAATCTATGTCGCCAATCGGTTCCTAGCCGGCGAGAAGGCCGACGTGGACCTGTCGCTGGAGGCGATCGAGGCGCTGGCGGCCCTGCAGGCACACCCGCCCGAGGGCCAGGGCGAGCCCTGGACCTGGCTCACCTTCACCATCAATGCCACGGGCGAGTACCACTTCGACTACCGGTACGGCGTGCCGCCCCTGATAGCCCGGGAGATGGCGGCGCAATGAACTCGCAGTCCTCGATTCCGCATCAATTCGTGATGATGAACTCCACGCGACGGTTCTCGCTTCGGCCTGCCGGCGTGTCGTTCGATGAGACGGGACGCGACGGACCGTAGCCCCGGGCCTCGAGGCGAGAGCCCGCGATGCCTCGCTGGATGAGGTAGGTCCGCACCCCATTCGCACGCTCCTGGCTCAGTGTGAGATTGAGCTGTTCCTGTCCCGAGTTGTCCGTATGGCCCTCGATGCGGAGCGAGACCTTGGGCCGCGACTTCAGCAGCTCGGCAATCTCATCCAGTATGCGCGCGCCGTCCCCCTGAATCTCGGCAAGGCCCACCGCGAAGACGATCTTGCGGCCCGCCAGGGAGAGCCGCTCCTCCTTCACTGGCGCCTCCTTCACCGGCGCCTCCTTCACCGGAGGCGAGACAAGCTCGGGGCAGCCCTGCAGGCTCGGCACTCCCACCTCCAGCGGACAGCGGTCCGCCTTGTTGGGCACGGAGTCCCCGTCGTCATCGGAGTCGGGGCACTGCTCGGGCGTGTGCTTCCGCCCGTTCTGGCAGACGTCCTCGGGCCGAGGGGGTGGAGCCCAGGCGATTCCCACCCCCGCCCGCCACGAGGGCGTCCCCGGGATGTCGGTGAAGCCACGCCCGGCGAGCGCACTCACCTCGAAGCCACGTCCGATAGGCAGCCGCACCCCGCCGAGCAGCTCCACCGCCACGTCCGGGTGCACCAGCGACTCCGCCACCTGCAGGGCCAGCTCGCCGCGAAGACCGCTCCCCCGAGTGGCCACCACCAGCGCCTGCTCCAGCTCGGTGCCCACGTCGCGGCCCGGCTCGACCTCCTTCGATCTCACCCGCGCGCCCACGCTGGCTCCCAGCACGAACATTCCCACCTCGCGACCCAGTGAGACGCGGGGCCAGAACTGGAACCCGGCCCAATGCTCCTGGCGTCCGAACGCACTCGCACTTCCCCCCGGAAGCCCCACGTCGAGCCCCACCGCGAGGGACACCGGCGCCCCGTCCTCGCGCCGGAGCAGCGCGTAGCGTCCTCCCACCTCCGGCGTCCCCAGCCCCGAGGACGAAGGTTTGGAGACACCAACCAGCGTCTCCGCGCCATGGCCACCCTGGGAGATGATGACCGGCAGCCGGGCGGACAGCTCCAGGCGCTCCATCGGAGACCACGCCCCCATGAGCCAGGCCGACGTCCGATAGTGCAAGAGGGAGCGGTCGTCCCCATCACTGCCCCGCAGCACCAGGATGCCGCGCTCGTAGTTGGTCAGGAGGCTGAGGCGATAGCCGCCAACGGGAAGCAGTCGTCCGGAGTCCACCAGCAGCGAGTCCGTCGCGGCGGCGCTGAGGCGCAAGCGCTCCACGTCGAATGCAACCAGGGGGCTGGAGGGCGTCTGCCCCGAGGCGCTGGTGGCAGCCAGGGCCGCGACGAGCACACAGGTCCGTGCCTGTTCGCGGCGTCGGCGGCCCGCCCAAACGGCGAGGAGCAACAGCACGACCAGCGCCGCGTCCGCACCTCCACCGGCGGCCTGACAGCCACCGCCGGCAATCGACACCACCCGGGCTTGAACGGTCACGGTGAACGAGCACATCGCCTGATTGCCCGCCTCATCCTCCGCTGTCGCGGTGACCGTCGTCGTCCCCGTCGGCAGGGTGCTCCCCGACGGCGGCGAGTACGTCACCTGGGGATTCGCGGTGATGGCGTCGGTCGCGGTGGCGGGGGGATACGTCACCGGCGCCCCCGCTGGCTCCGTCGCCTCCACCACCAGGTCCTCCGGGCAAATGATTTCCGGAGGCGTCTGGTCGACCACGGCGAGCGTCACGGTGGCGACGTTGCTGTCCAGGCCGCAGTCCCGTGCCTGGAAAGAGAAGCTGTCTGGCCCCAGGTAGCCCGGCTCGGGCGTGTACGTGACGGAGGGGGGCGTACCGCTCAGCGTCCCGTGGGCCGGAGGGGTGACGATGACGAAGGTCAACGAAGTATCCGCCTCGGCATCCGTCGCCACCAGCGACAGATTCACGGGCTCACCGTACGGCGTGGAGACCGTCAAGTCCTCCGCCACTGGCGAGGTGTTCTCCAACACCGTCACCATCCGCCCGCCGCCTCTCGCGTTGGCGAAGACGGAGAGCGCATAGGCACCTGGCGTCACGCGGGCGGGAATGGGCACCGTCACGCCGGTGGCGGACATCTCGGTGCCCGGCAACGTCCAGAGCCGGCGCCCCTCGGCCGCCTGCAACCGCACCAGCGGGAAGCTCGTCGCGGAGTCCCTGTAGTCTCCCGTGCTGGCTCCGGAGATGCCCCGGAACAGCGTGCCTGTGATGCGTGCGGAACAGGCGTGCATCACCACGTCGGGCCCCGTCACCACCGGACGCCAGGCCGGCTGCGCCCCGGTGTCCTCGTACAGCTCGGCGCTCGCCAGCCACGCGCCCCCGGCGCCCTGCCCTCCCAGCGCGAGCACCTCGTTCGAGGGCAGGACGACGGTGTCGAAGCGCAGCCGCTGGGCCGCGAGGCCCGACGCGAGCTTCCAGGTACGGGTCGCGCTGTCGTACAGCTCCGCGGTGGCGAGTACCGTTCCCCCCGGCCCCTGACCTCCCACGACCAGCAACCGGCCAGAGGGCAACAGCGCGGCCGAATGGAATGCGCGCGGGCTGGCCAGTGACCCCACCGGGGCCCAGGTGTTGGAGACCGGGTCATACAGCTCCGCCGAGGCCAGCTCCGCCGCGAGCGAGGTCCCCGCCACCGCCAGCACCCGGCCCGACGGCAGCAGCGTCAGGGTGAAGGAGGTCCGTGCCTGCGAGAGGCTCGCGGCAGGGGCCCACGTGTTGGAGGCCGGGTCATACAGCTCCGCCGAGGCCAGCGGTGCGCCTCCGTTCTCGCCCCCCGCCACCAGGACCCGGCCGTCGTGCAGCAGCACGGCCGCATGACGCGAACGGGGCGTGGCGGCCGAGCCAGCGGAGCTCCACGCGTTGGCAGCCGGCTCATACAGCTCCGCCGTCCCCGTGCCCGCGCCGCCCACCACGAGCACCCGGCCCGAGCCCAGCACCGTCGCGGTGTGCCCATCCCTGGCGGTCGTCATCGAGCCCGCGGGCGTCCAGGCATCGGCCAAGGGGTCGTACCGCTCCGCCGAGGCCAGCGGCCCCCCGCCATTCCCACCTCCGACGGCGAGCACCTGGCCGGACGGCAACAGGCTCAACGTGGCGCGCTCCCGCGCGGTGGCCAGGGAGGCGGCGGGAGCCCAGGTGTTGCTCGCGCGCGTGTAGCGCTCCGCGATCCCGAGCACGCCACTCGCGCCCCGGCCCCCTGCGGCCAGCACCTGTCCCGAAGGCAGCAGCACGGCGGCGGAGCCCCGGCCCTGCACGAGATTGCCAGCCGGAGCCCAGCGGTCGCCGGAGGCATCATAGAGCTCCACGTTCGCATAGAAGGCCGTGCCCGGATTCGAGCTGTGGCCTCCCATGATCAGCACCTGACCCGTTGTCAGCAGGGTGGCGGTGGCATTCTCGCGAGCCACCGCCATCGTACCGGCGGCGGCCCAGGTTCCCGTCGCCGGGTCATACAGCTCCGACACGGCCTGCGCGTTGCGCGCCCCGTCCGAGCCTCCCTGGACCAGGACCTTGCCATTGGGCAGCAGGGTGGCCGTGTGCCCGTTTCGCGGATGGACGAGCGCACCGGTGGCGGTCCACGTGTTGGCCACCGGGTCATAGAGCTCCGCGTGGTTGGTGACCCCCGCGCTCGTGAAGCCTCCCGCGAAGAGGACACGACCATCGGGGAGCAGCGTCGCGCTCGCATAGTGCCGGGGAACGAGGGGAGGCGCCGCCAACGACCAGGTCCCGGAGGCCGGATTATAGAACTCCGCGACGGGCACCTCTCCCATGGCGCTGCTGAAGCCGCTGGCCACCAGCACCCGGCCATCCCTCAGCGAGGTGGCTGTGTGAGCCCGGTGGGCAACGGACATGGAGCCGGTGGCCGTGAAGGTGTTCGTCGCGGGGTCGTAGAGCTCCGCCGTGTTCAGGCTGGAGCCTCCCACGACGAGCACCTGCCCCGAGGACAGGAGGGTGACGGTGGGCAGGGTGCGAGTCGCGGACATCGCCCCCGTGGCGGACCAGGTGTTCGTCGCGGCGTCATAGATGCTTGCCGACCGGTTGCCATCCGTCACGACGAACGCCCTCCCGGTGGGAAGCAGGACGCCCGACGTGGTGTTTCCCGAGATGCCTGGACTTCCGGCGGAGGCCCAGGTGCCGGTCTCCGGATCGAAACGCTCGGCGGAAGTCACGAACCCATTCCGGTTGACGCCGCCCGCCACCAGGACATCGCCGTCGGGCAGGAGCAGCGAGGCGTGCTGCGACCTCTCACTCGCCATGCTGGCCGTCGACGACCAGCCCGGGGCCGCCACCAGCGGCGCGGTGAGCCCCTCGAGGGAGACCTCGGTGACGAGGCCCACGCGGGGCCCCTCTGCCTCGGCGAGGTTGGCTCCAGGGGACGCCGTCACGTCGGCGGCGAGCTCGGGGAAGTATGTCCGCGCCAGGGCGACTGCCTCCGCCGAGGATGACAGGGTGCCCTTCTGCTCGCATGAGAGGACGAAGACACCGCAGAGCATCACGAAGACGAGGCGTCCCGAGACCCAACCTGTCTGCATTCACCCTCCAGGCCCAGGCCTGCGCCATGGGCTGACGCGCCGGGGGGCGCGCCCGACGCGGAAGTCCTCCGCGTGTGACTCGGCGTGTATCACGCCCACGGGTCAATAGGCCCGGGTCAATAGCAGTGTCGGCACCGAGCCGCCCTCGCGCCGCACCGTCACCTGCACCGGCGTGCCGGGCGAGCCCTGCGTGCGGCGCTCCACCTCCGTGCGCTGGCGCCACTGCTGGCCACCACCCTGCTGCTCGTCGAAGAGCGAGGGAAGCGCGTTCTCCAGTGGGAGGAGCTCACCCGGAAGGCCCAGCAACAGCATTCGGCGGCTCCATCGGGAGAAACTCGGTTAAGGTGCGCTGTCTCACTCAACCCACCCGAGGTGTCCCGTGAAGCGGTCTTTCTTTGCGGTAGCGGTCCTGTTCAGTGTCTCTCTCCTGGGCTGCGGAGGATCCGATGTCGAGGTTCAGTCCGAGGAGCCCGCGACGGCCTCCGTGGAGTCCGCGGTCTGCGCCTCCGGAACGCCGGCTTGCGAGCAACTCGACCTGACGCATTGCCCCAAGAGCGGTTTGAAAATGGACTGCTGCGCGTTCGGGAACACCTATTCGTGTACCTGCTTCGCCGGCGTCTGGGCGTGCCCCTGAGTCTGCTGCGGTGAGTGTCAATGCAGTTGTCGCGGGAAGCCGGCTCGAGCAGTGAGTCGAAACGAAGGCCCTGCAGAACTGCAAGCAACGCGAATCTCCCTGCCGCGCAGCCAGAAGCCCTCGGCGAAGCAACCCGCCTTGCCGAGGGCTTCCTGAAGAGAGAGGCCCAATACCCACTGGAGGGCAGGGCCAGACACGTCAGGGCTCTCGCGCCCAGGACGGCGTGAGGTCGGACCAGGAGCGATAGGAGACGGCGGCCTTCGTCGAGCCCGCCACGCTGGGGCGGCACGCACCGTAGAAGGACAGCACCTGGTTCACGCCGTCCACGTCGAAACCGTTCACGCGGCTGCGCGGCAGGTCATTCGCGTTGCACGACAAGGGATCCAGCACCGACTCCACGGCCACCCGCACCGAGGCGCCGATGGGCGGCTTGAGCGTGCGGTAGCCCGAGGAAGCGATCGCGCTGTCCATGATGGCGTTGAGGGTGTTCTGGATGGACACGGTGCTGCGGATGCTGCCCGAGATGCCGCCCGTGGCCTGGATGACGTCCACGTGCCGCGGGTTGTTGATGGGCTCGCCCGGGTAGCACTCGCCACCCGCCGCGTCGCAGACGATGCCGTGCATGGGAATGAGCTGGCCGGTGGGGTTGGCACCCATGAAGTAGTTGACGTACGTGCTGACGGGCGTGCCTTCATCGCCCGAGTCGCGAACATCGGTGAGGAGGATGACCACCAGCTTCGCGCCCGGCCGCAACTTCTTGTCGGCGGGGGTGGCGGAGTGGGTCATGTAGTCCACCGCGGCGCGCGCGCCGTGCAGGGTCTTCTCGTCACTGGAGCCACTGGTGCCGATCCAGCACCCCTGGGTGGTGTCGGGACAGGGGGCGGTCTTCTGCAGCCACGCCTTGAACTGATCGATGTTGCGCGTGAAGCCGCGGAACACTCCGGCGTTGGGCAGGCCAAGACCGGTCTGCGTGTAGGACGAGCTCACCATGCCGATGCGCCAGTCGAGCTGGGAGTTTCCCAGCCGGCTGGCCACGGCCGTGGCGGCCTGGCCCAGTGCGTTCTGCGACGTCTCCATGGAGCCGCTGTCGTCCACTACGAAGAGGAAGTCGGTCATGCCGTTGTTCGCGGTGAAGGTCTCGCACTGCAGCGCGTCCGTGTCACCGAACCGTGCCAGGGCCGAGCCACCCGCGGTGTCCCCCATGACGAAGAGCCCCGGCTCCACGAAACGGCTGGAGGGCGTGATGGCCAGCACCACCACGACACTCTGGTTGGAACGGTGGACGTACTGCGCCTGGATCTTGTACGGCCCGCTCACTCCCGCGCCCCCCGAGAGCACCCCAGCCCCCGAGCCGACCAGCGTGTTGGCCACGGAGTTGGCGTAGTCGCGCAGGTTGGTGGTCGTGGACTGGTCGTAGTGGGCCAGCACCGCCGGGTGGCCATCCCAGGTGGTGAAGGTCTGGGTGGTGACGGTGGTGGACGTCACCGGCGGGAGGAACTGGCCGCGCACGCCCAGCTCGTCGTTCACCGCCGTGGTCGAGCTGCCCACCTGGCCACGCGTGTAGGCGATGAAGGCCACCTTGTGGGTGTCGTCATAGCCGATGAGGCCGCGGCCATTGCCGCCCACGAGGAGCTGCCGGACCTCCTGGAAGGAGGGCCGGAGCGCCAGACGGAGGTCACCGCCAGTATCCTCCGTGAAGCTCACCTGCCGCAGGTTCTGGGGCGCACAGGCATGACCGGCCGGCGTGTTCGGAGCGCCGTCGCTGCCATCGCGAGGGTCCGTCTCGCCCGGATCCACCCGGCCGTTGTGGTTGGTGTCCTCCTGCCCATCCAGCAGCCCATCGCCATCCGTGTCCGCCACCACCGGGTGCGTCGTGGTGGAGGGGTCCATATCCACCGGGACCGAGGCACAGCGTGGATCGACCCCCGCCGTGATGCCCAACTCGACACCATCGGGGATGCCGTCCTGATCCGTGTCTTCCCAGACCGGGTGCGTCTTCAGTCCGCCCGAGTAGACAACGTCGTACTCCTGCCCATTCGGCACGCCATCGCAGTCCAGGTCCCTGTCCGGAGCCCTCGGATCATCCGGGGAGCCTGCGTCCACCGGGGAGCCCGCGTCCGTCGGCGAGCCTGCGTCCACCGGGGAGCCCGCGTCCACCGGCTCCTGGGTCCCACCATCCTGCGGGGCGCCGCCTCCATCTGGCACCCCTCCGCCACTGCTGGCGTCATTCGGGTCCGTCTCGCCCGGATCCACCCGGCCGTTGCGGTTGAGGTCCTCCTGCCCATCCTTCAGACCATCCCCATCCGAGTCCGCTAGCGCCGGGTGCGTACGGGTAGAGGGGTCCGCATCCGCCAGGGTCACGAAGGCACAGCGCAACTCGATGCTCGATGTGCGTCCCAGCTCGACACCATCTGGGATGCCGTCCTGATCCGTGTCCTGCGAGGTCGGGTGCGTCTTCAGCCCCCCCTCGAGCACGGAGATGGACTCCTCGTAGTCCGACAAGCCATCGCAATCCAGGTCAACGGTCCCTGGGATTCCTGAATCGATCTCATCCTCGAACCCGACGTTGAGTTGAGGGCCAGCCTCATCCGGTGGGACACCCAGTCCACATCCAGAGGACAAGAGCGCGCCTCCCAGGGAGAGCGCCACGAACAACCGAAGAGAAGAGGTCATAGGCCGTAATCCCGGGGGATCCATCCCCCTCAGGGGTTGCGGAGATTACACGACTGGTCTGACCTCGCTGGCTGGTGTCCTCACGGAGGAGTGGGAAGCGCCGTGGTGCCGGGTGGGGGCTCCTTCGGCTCGTACCGCGTCTACCTCCACCTCGGGCAAACCTCTCCAGCTCGGGACACGCGGGGCCGGTGATTCGCCCTGGCCCCGCTTCAGGGGAACGTCACGTCGCGTACGGTGAGGGTGCGCGCGCCACCCGCCTCGCCCAGCTTCAGGAGGAAGGTGCCACGGGCCTGCTCCACCGTGGCCTCCGCCTCCACCACGAGCTGGTGCCGTGCTCCCGGTACGAGGGACTTGCGCTGCCACACCCGCACCACCCGCAGCCGCACGCCTTCCGTGCTCACCAGCTCCGCCCCCTCCACGCCCCGCGCCGTCCAGGGCTGCGTGCCTGTGCTCTCCACGTAGAGCTCCACCGCCACGAGGCCCTGTCGCTCAACACGGTAGCTGTAGGCATCCTTCACCATGAGCGTCTCGCCGGGGCTCTGGGTGAAGTCCCTTCCGCGCAAGAGCTTCCGCCCCACGATGCCCTCGCCCCCACCCACCAGCCCGGCCTCGACCAGGTCCGTGATCCCCTCGGGACGCCGCCCTTCCGGGCCAGTGCGCTCCTGCTCCCGCGCGGCCTCGCACCGCTCGGCCCGCTCGCGCTGCTGCCGGGCCTCCTGGTGCAACGGCGAGCAGACACCGGGCTGGCGGATGACCTGCACCTCGTGCTCGCCCCGGGTGGGGTGCACCAGCAGCCGGAAGGTGACGCGCTCGGGACCCTGTCCCTCCGCGAAGTGCACCGTCACGGTGAGCGGCCTGTCCGGCGGTGGGACGCCCGAGGGCCGCAACGTCACCATGCCCTCGGCCTCATTCACCGCCTTCTTCACCCACTGCTCGTCCACCTCCACTCCACCGGGCCGCAGCGGCGCATCGAACACCAGATGGGTGGAGTGACGGGGGCTGACGCGCACCGGGTGTTGCTCCCGCGCGCTCTCCGCCGTCAGCTCCAGGCGGCGCGCACCCGGCGTGTCCCACTCCTCGGGGGCGGGCCAGGCGGGGGCGGACGTGGCAGTGAGGAGCGCGAGCAACAGGGGGGCGGCGAGCTGGGCGGACATGCGCGGGACGACCTCCGGAGTGACCCAGAGTAACAGAGACTTCCGGCGTCACCCCCTACCTCTTCTCCCGCTCCTTGTACTTCCACGCATCCCCGAAGCGCTCCACGGGCCTTAGGAACCCGCCACTCTCGGTGATGGCGGTGTCCTGGCCACTCCCCTCGAGTTTCTCCCAGCCCCAATTCGGCCCGTCCCGATACTCCAGGCACACCACATACGATTTCCCGTCGGGCGTGTGCGCCTGGGTGAAGCGGCCCTGCACGCGACGCTCGCCGAAGAGCCGCTCACCGGAGAACAGGGTGCCCTCGGGCAGCTTGCCCCAGTCGTCGACCCCCAGACGCAGGGTCACCGGGCCCGGGCGCACGGTGATGATGGGGTCGGAGCCTTGAATGTACACATGCCCAGTGGAGCCACGGTACAAGAGGCCCAGTTCCTCCATGGACTGGGCGGCACCGGGTGGGCACTCGGCGGGAGGCGGGAGCTGGGGCGGGGGCGGGGGCAGCACCTGGGGAGTGGTGGTGGCGGCGGGACAACCGCTGCCGAGGGTGCAGGTGAGCACGACCGCACTCACCTTCGCGGCCGTGGAGCCTGTCTGCTTGGGCTGGAGCTGCTGCGGGGAAGCGGGAGCCTTCGCTGGAGTCTTCTTCTTCACGCGCGTCTCCTGGGAGCGCGTCGCACGGGCGACGGGCGCGGGGGTTGCCGCCACTGCGGGCGTCGCGCCGCCGTCACCTTCTGGCCGCTTCCACGAGGGCGCCACTTCCTGGCCCTCCGGCTCCAGGGTGATAGGAAAGAACTCCGGCGGTAGGCTGGCGCGCGGTGTCCCCAGCGGTGGGGTGGTGGACACGGAGCCACGCGGCGCCAGGTGCCCGGCGAGCCACATGCCCAGGCCCACCACCAGCACCACCCCGGCGGCCTGGAGCACCCGTCGCGAGCGCGCCGCCAGCGGAACGGCGGGGGGAGCGGGTGGTGCCTCCGCCAGGGGCGCGTCCTCCTCTCGCACCACCTCCGGCGCGGTGAGCGGCACGGCCTGCCCCGAGGACTCCTGCGCACATGCGGGCGGAGCCTCGGGGGACACAGACACTGGCGGCTCCACCTCAGAGGCCACGGTAGACACCTCGTCCAGCGCACGCGGCTTGCCGCGCACGAGCAGGTGCCCGTAGGAGGCCAGCCGCGCGTGGAGCGCCAGCACGTCCCCGCCCGCCCACATGTCGCGCTCGAGCACGGTGGTGGCGGTGTGTGGCCCCCAGGCCTCGCACAGCGGTGTCCGCCACGCCCCGTCCGCCTGCTTCAACGCCTCGCCCAACGCCGCGTCCACCGCGAGCGCGTCCGCGTACCTCTCCTCCGGCTGCTTGCGCAGCATGCGCCAGCACACTTCGCCTAGCTCCCTGGGAACCCGGGGGTTGAGCACGTGCGGCACCGGCGGCTCCTCGTGCAGGATGGCGTGCACCAGCTCTCCCTCGCAGCCCTGGAAGGGCAGCCTGCCCGTGAGCAGCACGTACAGCTCCACCCCGAGTGCCCAGAGGTCATCCGCTGGGCAGGGGCGGGAGGACTCCTCGCCGCGCCAGGCGCGCCACACGCGAGGGCTGAGGTAGGACCAGGTGCCTGGGGGAAAGGCCCCCGTCACCGGAGGAGCGCCCTCGTAGGTGGACACGCCGAAGTCCACCAGCACCAGGCGGCCTTCGCCGTACACCAGCAGGTTGGCCCCCTTCACGTCGCGGTGGATGATTCCGGCCGCGTGTACCGCCGAGAGCTGGCGCGCGCCCTGGCGGAAGAGGAGCGCCATCTGGAGCGAGTCGGGGTTGTGCACGCCAGTCCACACGCCCAGCGGCAGCCCGCGCACGTAGGGCATGACGAGGAAGAGGTAGAGGGGCTGGTGCTCGGGCCACAGGCCATGCTCCACCAGGGGCAGGCCGCCCGCCTCGCTCAGCTTCTGCATGACGTCCCGCTCGCGCAGGGCCCAGTGCCGGCCACGCGGCAGGAAGAGGAACTTCACCGCATAGGTGCGGCCCTCGCGCACGGCGCGGAACACGGTGCCCTGGCCGCCGCTGCCCAGCTTCGCCTGCAACTCGTAGCCGGCCACCTCCAGACCCGGCCGGGGCTGGTAGTGCTCCGGCGCCTCATGCGGAAGGTGCGGTGCTTCCAACCCTCGCAGCTCGTCCCCAGCGCTGTGCGTCCCGGCCTCGCTCATGCGCGCCTCACCTCCGAGGTGGGCCAGCCTAACATGACCGCTGAAAGCCGGTGCGCGCGGACGGACGCGAGCAGCCCCTCCCCTCACCGGGAGCCAGTCTGGAGGCCCCTTTCCCGGGTGGAGGTGACTTGTCATCATGACAAGTGAAGATTCATAAATATGCAGGATAAACAAATCTTCACTTGTCCTGATGACAAGTGCGGGCCCGGGAGCAGGAGCCACAACGAGACGTGCTGCCCGCGGTAGGGCAACTCCACCCACTGGCACCTGGGGCCTCGCGCATACCTGAAGCGCGCGAGGTAATGGTGCATCATCGGCACCTCCACCGTGCTCCCATCGAGCAGGCGGAAGGGTCCGGGCTGGGTGCATGCGTCCGGGAACGGTTCTCGCCAGCGCGCCTGGAAAAAGACTGCGTTGGCCAGGAGCAAGCGCGTCGTGGAGTCCAGCTCCCCGGGCGTGACGAGCGAATCGATGAGTCCTCGCGTCTGCTCTCGCACCCAGCCGTTGATGTGCTGGCAAGCCTCCTCCCGCGAGCGCTCGAAGTCCACCGGGGTGTAGGTGGCACCGAAGAAGGTCCGGAGCACCTCCTCGAATTCGGGCCGCAGTGGGTGGCCCAGTTGGAGCCAGAGCGCATTGGCCGAGGAGAGCGTGCACGCCTCTGCGCTGGAGTCCGCTCGCAGCGCCTCGGCCAAGGCGTGCACGGCCGAGGCCAGTGCCTGGGACTCCCCGGGCCAATGCAGCGCCCGCTTCAGCTCCGCCTCCGTGTGGACCCTCGCCCCTTGTCGCAGCATGGCCAGCAGCGTGAAGACAGACAGCGGTGAGTACACGAGGTTGCCGGAACGCTCCCTCAGGGCCTCGTGGAGGGCGAAGCCAAAGCGCCGGCTCGCCAGGGCCACACTCCTCGCTTCCGCCACATCCCCTTCTCGAACGGTGCCCTGGCCCAGTGTTCTCCCGGAACAGAAAAAGGCCCCAGGTCCCAGAGAACCTGGAGCCCTGAAGCAGGGGCCAGGACAGCTCAGGGCTGAAAGGCAGAGCTCATGCCCTGACGTCCCCCACTTCCACCCCCCAACCCCAGCTTGGCTCCAGCGCAGGGGCTGGCCCAGCGAGCGTCCGTCGGGCCATCTCCGCCGCCCGCTTCGGACCGATGAGTGGTTCGAAGCGGTCCAGCGACGTCGGGTGGATACGGTGGCGATCGTCAAACGAACTTCAGTGCGTCACAGCGAAGTGCAAGCAAAAGTCTTCGGCACACACCAGGTTCCGCTCTCCAGACTCACGCACTGATTCCACGAATAACAACCATCATCGCACGTGTCCCCCAGGCTCGTGCACACGTAGCCCGCGCCGTTGCCCCAATCGCAGCAGCCGTTGGCGCTACCCGTGCACCCCACACCATTACAATAACCAACAATGACACGGGACTCCTTGGTTCCCAGCTCAGAGCCATCGGAATCCAGCGGCATCTCGGTTCCACCACAGCCGACCGCGAGCGCAGCAGCTGTAAAGAACGCAGAAAACACAACGGGCCTCAAACCACGCATCATAGACGACTCTCCTATGTGCTCGCGTCTAGCGCCGCGAGTTCCTTTGACATCATTTTGTGCCGCTATGCGGCGAGGAATCAGCCGTCAACGGACGGCGGCGAGCGCAGCGCTGGCGCCCGCCCGGGAGAAGGCTCACGCCGTGACGAGGCCGATTCCGGAGGTACCTCAAAGGACGAGTGCAACGCGTCCGGTGAAGTCACGGCGAATTACTGTGATTTCCTCTCCGAGCCCAATCCGTTGCGAATGAAGAGGATCGCCTGGCGGGCGAGTGCCCGCCGGCGCTTGAGGTTCAATTTCTTACGCAGGGAGTCCGAGGCAAGGACTTCGTGAAGCTCGGCACCAAGCTCCTGGAGAATCACATCCGTCAGACCGGGGCCAATGATAGTGGAGACGAACCGGGTGGCGATATCGAGGTCCGGAGCTTCGAGGGCACCGTCGCGGGTCCCCTCCTCCAGAATGGCGCGGAGCTCCACGATGCCGGCCTCGCAGATGGCCTTGTAGAGGCCGCGGACCTCTACCACCGCAGTCGGAGCGGCGGCGGCAGCGGAGAGCCGGGCCAGGCGCGGGTGCTCGACGAGGAACGCCATGCCACGCTCGATGAACGTCTCGAGGCGAGCCCAGAAATCACCCTCCGGGGGCGCCGCACCGATGAACTCACGCTTGCGGCGCGGGGCTTCCTCGGTGAGGAGCCATCGGTACAGGTCGAGCTTGTCCTCGAAGTACTGGTAGACACTGCCCTTGGGGATGTTCGCACGACGCGCAATCTGCGAGAGCGAGGCCTCGGTGTAGCTCCGGTCGGAGAACTCGACGATGGCCTCGTTCACGAGGCGATCCCTGCGCTCATCGGGGAGTCTGAAGAATGTGCTCGTGGGCATGTGACCAGTCAGTCATATGACTGGCTGGTCACATTGGCAAGAAGAAATTCGTCGGGACTTCAGTTAGCCCGACGTAGCGGTCATGGCGTCCTGGCGTCAGCGGCTTCTGAGCTGAATGCCGCGAGCACCATCCAGCCGACGATCGCGCATTCGACGATCCGCTGGGCAAGGCCGCGCCACGGTTCGGCTTCGGGTGCCCCCATGACGACGAGTCCGGCGATCACAACCACGCCAGCGGCGATGGCGAAGCGTCCGACGGTGCGCGAGCTGCCACCTGCGCCGACGAGGCCCAGGCCAAGGCCCGCCCCCAGATAACCCGCGAGCCCGATGAGGTTGTGCAGCACCTGCTGGCCGGAGCCAGTCGCAGGACATCCCGCGTCGCATGGCACGAAGGCGGCGCCTATGTAGGAGCCACCTGCCAGCGAAATGAGGGCGAGTCCGGCCGTCACGGCCCGGTGGCGGGGCAGCACGCCCTTCAGGCTGAAGGCCGCGGCGATGAACAGCAGGCCCGTCGGCAGGAAGGTGAAGAGGTTGACCGCCGAGGCATCAGGCGCACCGGCCGCACCGAGCTCGCTGATGTAGTCGCGGACGTGGCTGTAGCCTGGGAACATCGCGCCGAAGACGAACGGCGCGGCGATCGTCGCCAGCGCGGCGACGCTGACGATCAGACGTGTAGAGCGTAGACGTGACACCCGGCAGCACCTCGATTCGCGCACCATGGGTCGCGGCGCGGCTGGAAGTCTACGCAATACGTCCCCCATCCCGCCTTTACGCTTCAGTCCGGGAGCGTGAGATGCGCGTTCTCGGAGTCGATGCCGCACGAGGTCTCCTTGACGGAGATACTCTGCTGGGCGGTGCGGGTGCCATCCGCGCTCGTCGCCCGGACCAGATAGTTCCCGGTTCCATCGCCGCCCGTCCACCACTCACAGTTCTGCCCGGTCCCAGCCGACTCGGCGCACCAGGCAGACTGCTCGGAGCCTCCATCCGGGGTGAAGGTGACGCGGGCATCCCGGACCGGATTGCCCTGCGTATCCACCACGGTGACCATGAAGGCCCCGTTGCGCATGGCCGAGCAGACCATCGGCTCACAAGCGGGCAACAGCGGGAGGACGGCGAGCAATAGGGCAGCACGAATCAGACGCATGAGACTCCTCGGGTTTGAACGTGTCCTTGAGCGCCTTGTAGTTGTCCGAGCCGGAATGGCTATTGGCAGACGCCGCTGTAGAAAGCTTTCACTTCGTAGGCATCGCTCGGGGTCATCCCCGTCTTGTTGTACGGGTCGGTCAGCGTGTGCTTGCCGGTCTTGTCCACCATCGTCTTCTGGCCGTTATTCGAGAATGCGTATTCGCCATAGATCATGATGGAGTCGAAATCGAACGAGGAAAAGGTCCGCCCCCCAGGGGTCGGGGTGAAGTTGTGCCGCTGCTCTGGCGAGACGTTGTTGAGATAGACGTTGAGATAGCTGTCTCGGTCTGGACGGTTCTGTTCGTGATCGAAGCCAACGGCATGAAGCATCTCATGAACAACCGTTCCCAGATAGCCACAGCCCTGCCCCAGGCTGAGATCCTGGACCCCTGAGCCGGTGACTCCCAGGTACGACCAGCAGCCAGTGCCCTGGTACATCCTGATGTACTTCTGCTCGTTGGTGCGAGGCACGAACTTGATGCAGCCCCCGGTCTGCTGGCGGATGTGATCCGCCGCTTGACGGATCATCGGGGCGAGGTGGCTGAGCGAGGAGTCGATGACATAGGGAATCGTCCCTTTGGGCCAGCGCTGACTGAGATTGTTGATGGCGACGGTCTTCGAGTCCTGACCGATGACGTCCTCATAACGGCCGAGGGCGATGTCCCCCTGGGTGATGGCCATGTTACCGCTCTTCACAATCGAAGTGGTCACGGGCTCCGTGTCCTCGCGCCACCGGACCATGACGGGCACCGTGGGCTGCTCCACGGCCCCCGGACGCCAGGGCTGCTCGTCCGGTGTCGTGCCGGGTTCCGGGTTGGGGGCGAGGGTCGGTTCCGTGGACGGAGGCACGACCTTTTCCATCGACTTCCGAGCGCCGGCAATCCCCAAGGGAGCGACCACCAGGAGTGCTGCCGCGAGCGAGTGAATCCACTGTCTGTTTGCCATGTGTTCCTCCAGAGAGACATCCCCGCCCCTTCAAACCTCGGGCCAGGTGCTCATCAAGAGCCGAAGGAGGAGACGCTCGCGCATGAGGAGGTGGCTGACGCGTCAATGAGACGCGCTGACACGACACGGACATGTCACCAGGCCCCCGAGGTAGCCGCCCTCCCCTCGGCCCCTTGGCTCCAGCCCTCCCCCCTCCACAGGGCCCTCATCCCGCCTATACGCCAACCGGTCCCACTGTGTGACTGCGACACCAGGGCTCCGACATCCCGTCGAACAGCCACGATCCGGGCGAATGCTATCGTCCACCCATCAGCAAAGGAGCAGGTGGTGAGGCCTTTCTCCATCTCGATGCAGTCGCTGGCGGTCTCGATTTTGTGCCTGTGGCTCTCCGGCGGGTGCGACGAGCTCCAGCGTTCGTCTTCGCAGCAGGAGAGGCCGGGCTCGCCGGCACGAGCGCTAGAGGCGCCTTTCGATGTCCACGCGGTCGTCCGTCAGGTCCGGTACGCCTACCGGGAGGAGGGCCACGGCTGGCGAGGCGGGTATCAGACGTACGACGTACGCGTTCGCGCCGACGTCGGCCTGGAGCTGAGCCCGTACCACTGGCCGGCGCCGTCCCAGCTCGACGCGGATCGCGGAGAGCCGGGGTCGAGGCTCGAAGGATCGGCGCTGAAGCTGGGCCCAGCGACCTTCTCTCGCGGCGGCCGGGCGATGAAGTCGCGGCAGCCGGTGGTGGCGCAGCGGCCGGACGGGACGCTCGAGCTGAGAACACAGGCAGCCACCGAGCACCTGGTGAACCGCGAAGCCGGCGTGGAGCAGTCCTGGTCGTTCTCCACGCTGCCGGAAGGAAACGGTGAGCTCTCCATCGAGGTTCCGGTGGCGGGCCTCGAGTACGTGGGGACCACGGAGAGCGGGTTGCACTTCGCGGACCCCATCAGCGGCGTTGGGGTCCGCTACGGTCACGGGACCTGGATCGACGCCGACGGCGTCACCACCTCCGTCCCGGCGCGGCTGGAGCGCGGGCGTATCCTCCTCCGCGTCCCCGAGTCGACGCTGAAGGCGAGCCGCTTCCCGGCGGTGCTCGACCCGGTCATCTCTCCTGAAATCGGGATGGACAACCCGGTGTCCGGCCCCGCGTTCGAATCCCAGGACTTCCAGACGGTGGCGAGCAATGGCACCGGCTACCTGGTCGTCTGGGGCGAGTACCGGCACGAGAGCACCACCGATATCTATGGGGCCCGGGTCGGCGCGAACGGCGTGGTGCAGGATGCGGCCGGGCTGGTCATCGCCCGCGGCACCTACGATCGGGACAGCATCGACGTGACCAGCAACGGCACCGATTACCTGGTGGTCTGGCGCGAGATCCGCGGCGGCGGCTCGATTGGCGACATCTACGGCACGCGGGTGACCTCCGCGGGCGTCGTGCTGGACCCGAACCACATCGCCATCTGCACCGCCAGTGGCTCACAGGGCGAGCCCACCGTCGCCAGCAACGGCACCGGCTACCTCGTCGTCTGGGTAGATGGCAGTACCGGCGAGGGCAACATCTCCGGCGCCCGGGTGACCTCCGCGGGGATCGTCCAGGACTCGAACGGGATCGCACTCTCGACCGCCCCCGGGAACCAGTGGTTCACGGAGGTGGCGAGCAACGGGTCGGATTACCTCGTCGTGTGGCGTGATGACCGCGGCTCGAGTCCCGACATCTATGGGACGCGAGTGACCTCCGCTGGCGTCGTACAGGACCCGGCGGGGTTGATGATCTCCAGCGCCCTCAATTTTCAAGATCTTCCGTCGGTGGCGAGCAACGGCTCGGGCTACCTCGTCGTGTGGCATGATCAGCGAAACCTCATCTATAGCTCCGACATCTACGGCGCCCGGGTGACCTCCGCGGGCGTAGTGCAAGACCCGGCCGGGATCGAGATCAGTACCCGGAGCAACAGCTCCCAGGCCGCTCCGACCGTTGCGAGCATCGGCTCCGAGTACCTGGTCGCGTGGCACGACTCGCGGAACAGCAGCACCGACACCGACATCTACGCCGCGCGCGTGTCGTCCGCGGGCACCGTGCTGGACCCATCGGGCATTGCCATCTCCAACGCACCGGAAAAACAGCTGATGCCGAGGCTGGCGACCAATGGGACCGCGTACCTGGTGGTGTGGCGGGAGTTCCGGAGCGGAAACGGCGTCGATGTCTACGGAGCACGGATCGCCGCCAACGGGTCGGTCCAGGATCCTTCCGGTATTCCCATCTCCACCGCCGCCAATACCCAGAAGACTCCGGCGCTCGCGAGCAACGGAACCGACTACCTGGTGGTCTGGCAGGACTACCGGAACAGCAACCAGATCGACCTCTACGGCACCCGGGTGAACGCTTCGGGGACGGTGCTGGACGTCTCCGGGCTCGCGTTGTCGACCGCCATCAAGAGCCAGCTATCCCCGGCGGTGGCGAGCAACGGCACGGACTACCTCGTGGTCTGGGGGGATACGCGGAACGGCACCGCGGGCGATGTCTACGGCACGCGCGTGACCTCCGGCGGCGCGGTTCTCGATCCTTCAGGGCTGGCGCTGTCCACCGCGGCGAGCGGCGAGGGCTCCCCGGCGGTGGCGAGCAATGGCACCGACTACCTCGTGGCGTGGATGGACTCGCGCAACGGCACCAGCAATTTCGATATCTTCGGGACTCGCGTGACCCCTTCCGGCGAGGTGCAGGAGCCCTCGGGCCTGGCGATCACCACAGCCACCGGCAACCAGCAGTACCCCGCGGTGGCCAGCAACGGGACCGACTACCTTGTCACCTGGATGGATCTGCGCACCAGTTGGGACATCTACGGAGCGCGCATCTTTGCCTCCGGGGTGGTGCGGGACAGCCCCGCGTTCGCCATCTCCACCGCGTCGCGCTCACAGCAGTACCCGTCGGTGGCGAGCAACGGCACCGACTACTTCGTCGCCTGGCAGGACGATCGCACGGGACTCAGCGGCACCACCTGGGACATCTACGGGACGGCGGTGAGCTCCGCGGGGGCAGTGCAGAGCCCCACCGGACTGGCCATCAGCACCGCTTCGAACTATCAGCATTACCCATCGGTGGCGAGCAATGGCACCGACTACTTCGTCGCCTGGCAGGACTTCCGCAGCGCCAGCGTGTGGGCGATCTACGGCGCTCGAGCGACTTCCGCCGGCAGCCTGCCAGACGGCACGGGCTTCGAGATCGCGTCGGGGACGTACAACACGGAGGCGCCGCAGGTCGCCTCCACCGGCGCGAACCGGTACCTGATCGCGTACCAGGGCTTCCACGAGTCGAGCACCACGAACGCCTTCCGTATCCGAGCTCGCTTCGTGACCTACACCACCAGCGGGCAGCCGCGCGCCAGCGATGGCACCGCCACCACCTCGGAAGACACCCCCGTCACCGTCACCCTGGCCGCCACCGATCCGGAGAGTCAGCCGCTGACGTACAGCGTGGTGGGAACCTCTCAGAGTGGGCAGGTGAGCCTCAGCGGCAAAGTCGCCACCTTCACTCCGGCGCCGGACTTCTCCGGGACCGCCAGCTTCCGGTTCAAGGCCCATGACGGCGAGAACTCGTCCAACGTGGCCAAGGTGACCATCACCGTGACACCGGTGAACGATGCGCCGACCGCCAACAACCAGGCGGTGACCACTGCCGAGGAGACGCCGGTCACGGTGACGCTCACGGGGTCGGATCCGGACGGCGACGCGCTCACCTTCACGGTGACCCGGTCGCCTGCCAGCGGCACGCTCTCTGGAACCGCTCCGGACCTCACCTACACCCCGAACACCAACTTTCTGGGCTCGGACTCGTTCGAGTTCGTGGCGAACGATGGGAACGGCGCCGTCTCGGCAGCGGCGACCATCAGCATCACGGTGACGGACGTGAACGACCCGCCGACGGCGAACGCTCAGTCGGTGTTGCTCCCCGAGGATGGCGCCGCCGTCATCGGACTCACCGGCTCCGATCCCGAAGGCAACCTGCTCACCTTCACCCTCGTCACCCAGCCCGCCAATGGCACGCTCTCGGGCTCACCGCCCAACGTCACCTACACGCCCAACGCGAACTTCCACGGGGCGGACGCCTTCACCTTCGTCGCCAGCGACGGGACCCTCACCTCCGCCCCGGCAACCGTCAGCATCAGCGTGACGCCAGTGAACGATCCGCCCCAGGCGACGGCGCAGCCGGTTTCGACCGCCGAGGACAGCGCCACCGCCATCACCTTGACGGGCACCGACATCGACGGCGACCCGCTGACCTTCACCGTGTCCAGCTCTCCCGCCAACGGCAGCGTGACCGGAGCTCCGCCCAACCTGACCTACACGCCCAAGGCGAACTTCCATGGCACGGACTCCTTCACCTTCGTCGCCAACGACGGCGCGCAGGTGTCCACCCCGGCGACGGTGAGCATCACGGTCAACCCGGTGAACGACGCGCCAGCGGCGAACGCGAGCTCGCTGACGGCGAGCGAGGACACCGGGACCGCCATCGTGCTCACTGGCTTCGACGTGGACGGTGATTCGTTGACCTTCACCGTGTCGACGCAGCCCACCAACGGCACGCTGTCCGGAACGCCGCCGAACCTGACCTACACACCGGACGCGGACTTCCACGGGTCGGACTCCTTCGCCTTCGTCGCTCGCGACACGGCGCTCAGCTCGATGCCTGCCACCGTGTCGGTGACGGTCACGCCCGTGAACGATGCCCCCGTCGCGAACGCGCAGTCGGTCCAGGTGGAGGAGCGGAGCTCGGTGGTGATCACCCTCACCGGCACGGACGTCGATGGCGATACGCTCACCTTCATCGTGGTGTCCCAGCCCACCGACGGCACCCTGACCGGGACGCCGCCCGAACTCTCCTACCAACCTCCCGCCGGCTTCCGCGGAGCGACCGAGTTCACCTTCAAGGCCAGCGACGGCGCGCTCGAGTCGAGCGTGGCGACGGTCCGCATCACCGTGAACAACGCGCCGCCGGCCGTCACCGCCGCCGCCAGCAGCCTGAGCCCTCTAGAGGGCCAGCAGGTCGACTTCAGCGCGACCGCCGCCGATCCGGATGGCGATGTCCTCACCCTGTGGTGGGACTTCGGTGATGGGACTCACTCGGACCAGCAGAACCCGGTCCACACCTTCGCGGACGAGGGCACCTATGAGGTGACCGTCACCGTCTCCGATGGCACGCGAAGTACCACCGCGGCGCTGGAGGTTACTGTGCGCAACGCGGCTCCGAACGTGGTCCCGGCCGAGGGGACGGCCACCGGTGAGGAGGGCACCGAGGTGGTGCTGGAGGCCGCAATCAGCGATCCGGGCGTGGGTGATGCGCTCACCGTCGTATGGGACTTCGGAGACGGCAGCCCTGTGGTGACCGGAGAGCGGGTGACGCACACCTATTCCGACGACGGGACGTACCAGGTCACAGTGACTGCCACCGACGACTCGGGGGCCTCGACCACCGGGACGCGTCAAGTGGTGATCGCCAACGTGCCACCCATCCCGCGGCAGATGGCGACGATCCGAGTCACCGCCGGAGAGCTGGCGACGGCGGCGCTGGACGCCACCGACCGGGCGGGAACCGCGGACCCGCTCACGTGGTCGCTGCTCGAAGGGCCCGGGCAGGTGAGCCCGGCTGGCGCGTATAGCTGGCAAACCCAGAGCAGCGACTCGGGGAGTTTCGTTGTCCGCGCCAGGGTCTCCGATGGCGAGGGAGGTACGGCCGATTCCGTTTTCACGGTGGAGGTCGTCGGTCCTGCCGCCGGCAGCTGCAACTGCGCGTCGGCGGACGGCGCGTCGTCGATCGCTTACGGCCTCATCACACTGCTCGCATCTGCGCGGCTGCGCCGCCGACGCGCGACGTCGGCGGTGCGGTGATGTGTTGCTCGCTACCGCCTTGCGGGAGCCATCACTGCGCTCTGGCTGTAGGTGTCGCAGAGCGCCAGGTACTCGTCGCTGTCGATGTCGAGCGCCGCCACTCGCATCTTCTTGACCTTGGGCTTCTTCAGCGTGGTCTTGATTTGAATCAGCTTGAGGGTGGGGATACCCATGTAGGACTGGCTGAGATAGGTGTTCTCGGTCATGTCGCCCCAGCCAATCAGCAGGCCGTCCTCGAAGCTGATGCCGTCCCGGCCAATGGTCAACGCGGGCTTGTCCAGCTTGCCCAGCGGCCGCAGGCAGCCGTAGAGCATCCAGAGCGCGGCGCAGGTAATCACCGCGCCGACCGCCATCCCACTCGTGTTGCCCATCATCCGAAAGGTCAGCGCACCAAAGAAGGCGGTGGCCAGCGTCCAGATGAGCGCGCCCACGATGAGCTTCGTGCGGGAGTAGTAGACCTCACGCGGCTTCTGCGTCTTCTGCTTGTTCTGGGATGAGCTGTAGATTTCCATGAAGTGTGACCTGCGAGAGGAATGAGAAATCAGCCGGCCAGCCGTTGCGACAGGTAGGCCAGGAGGACGGGCGCATTGACGATTCGGGCCTCGTCAATCTTGAGCGGTCTGCCCTGGGCGGTGATGATCAGCTCGCGCGTCGAGACACCGTCGTCGAACTCGTCCTGGAAACGGATGTTCTCGATGTCGTCCCAGCGCATCAGCCGCTTCTTGTGCGTCAGCCCGGCGCCGCTAAGCGTGAGCGGCCCAAACTTCACCACCTTGCCCGCCTCGACTTGCCGCTGCACGCCCTGCAGCAGTGCCTCGACGACGTGGTCCGTCACGTGGCCGTACAGCGCCTCCGCGTCGCTCCACAGGTTCAGCCGCAGCCGGTAGGTTCCTCCGCGGTGGTGCAGGACGAGCCGGTCGTGATTCTGCACCGTGACGATGGCGCTCACGTTCCGCCACGCGATTCGCGTGTCGCCAGCGCGCAGGCCTTCCTCATCCACCTCCAGCTTGGGCGGAGCGACCAACCAGGCGAAGAGGTCGCTGGCGCGCCAGGCGATGAAATAGATGCCGCAGGGGATGCCCAGCAGGAGGATGAAGGGCGCAGAGCGGTAGCGGAAGAGCCCTTCGATGAAGCTCCGTGGCAGCAGGTAGATCGAGCCGAATGAGAGAAACGCCGCGACCACCAGGTAAATCAGGATGAAGCCAGCGACGAGCCAATACAGGACGGGCGTGGGAAAGACCCGAGTGTGCAAGTGCTTCAGCGAAGCCTCCATGATGGCCAGAGCCAGCTTCGAGAGCCGCGTCGAACAGGGCGCGCCATATAAACAATCGCGTGTGTCTTTTCGACGAGAATCGTCGTCACGCTGCGAGTGAACCTGGCCTGGCTCGGTGCGCCCATATTTCGCACACCGAGTGATATTTCAGCAGGCTCAGGTGTGGCGAAATCGAGAAACGAAGACTGTTCTCACCTTGCGAGATGGGTTGAGCGTGTCTTCTTGAAACACAGTCTTTTCATGCTTGCTGGCCCCAGCCGGCTCAATCGAGCCGGAGCCGTTCGAGCAGGAATGTCCGCAGCGCCGCCACTCGAGGAGGCAGCTCCCGAGGCGGACGGGACACGAGGAACAGCGGTGCTCCGGCGAGGCTCACCGAGGGCAGCACCCTCATGAGCGTGCCCGCCGCGACGTCCTGGCTCGCCAGGAATGTCGGCAGCACCGCCACGCCTCCCCTGCTCGCGCCACCGCCGCCAGCAGCCCGAAGTCCTCGCAGCCCACCGCCGCCACCGGTGGCTGCTGGCCCAACGGTCCCACGGAGAACGAGCGCCTCCGGGGACCCGGCTCGGGCCACAGTCCTTCATGGGCCTTGAGGGACTCCAGGCGCTCCGGGACTCCTCTGCGCTCCAGGTACGCGGGGGCCGCGAAGAACCCCGCCGTCAGCTCGCCCAGCTTCTTCGCCACCACCGAGCCCGGCCCCGGCCGTCCCACCCGCAGCGCGAGGTCCACCTCGTCCCGCACGAACTCCACCAGCGCCTGCTCCAGCCGGACCCTGACCCGCACCGCTGGATACCTCACGCGGAACGCCGCCAGCACGGGCGCGAGCAGGGCCCTCCCTACGTCCGGCGTCGCCGTCACCACCACTTCTCCCTCGGGAACCGAGCGCTGATCCGGTACCAGCCGGACCGCCTGCTGCAACCCACCCAGGAGCGGCGCCACCCGGGCCGCGAGCGCCGCGCCCTCGGCCGTCAACCGCACCACCCGCGTCGTCCGCTGGAGCAGCGGTGTCCCCAGCGCCTCCTCCAGCGCGTGGATGGAGCGGCTCACCCTCGACTTGTCCACCCCGAGCTGCTTCGCCGCCGCGGTGAAGCTGCCCGTCCGCGCCACCGCCTCGAACGTGGTCAGGAGGTTCAGATGCACCGGCGCCACCCCGGCTACGACGGCAGCGCCGGGCCTCGGGAGCAGACGATGTTCTTCCGGCTCGACTACACGACGGCGCCCAACGGAGTGCGCTCCACCATCCAGTCCAGCCTCGGAAATGGACAGGGCGAGAGCGACCGCGAATTCCGCGAGGCCCGGCTGGAGCTACACCCGGAGATCAGCTCGTTCGCCCCGTTCAATCTCTACCGCATCACCCAGCACTACGCCTACGAGAGCGCCTCGCTCTCCGAGACCGTGGAGCTCATCAAGCGGAAGGACGGCACCGAGACGCACTGGGTGCGCAACCACGAGACCGCGACCCTGTTCGCGACCCACCCCTTCCAGGCCGCTCCCACCGTCTGGACGAAGTGACCGCTGGCCCAACCCTCGCCGCTGAGCGAAATAGGTCCCGGGGTCATACGTAGAGTGGAAAACGGCATTGGTCCTGCCCCCCCACCGAAGACCCCTCTCCATGCCCCGCACAGCTCGAGTCCACCTGGCAGCCCTGCTGGTCCTGATGTCAGTGCCGTACCGGTCACGCGCGGCGGAGCCGCCCTCCTCCGCCAGCGCGGATCCCGCGGCACGGCTCGTGGGAGTCTGGGGAAGCGAGCGCGTCTTCGGCCCCGAGGTTCGTGGCGAGCTCACGCTCGTCCGGGACGGGGACACGTGGCAGGCCAGGATCGCCGGCTTCGAGGTGGCAGGGCGTCTGGAGAAGGGAACGCTCTCGGTGGTCCTGCCTGGAGGCCAGGGAGAATTTCGCGGAACGCTGTCTTCCAATGGGCAGAAGATCCGCGGTCACTGGATCCAACCCAAGGTCATCGTGGGCGGCACCCGGTACGCCACGCCCGTCGAGCTCCGCGCCATTCAAAAGGACGTCTGGCGCGGCGACGTGGTGCCGCTGGACGACCGGTTCACGCTCTACCTGGTGGTTCAACAAGCGACGGATGGAACCCTCCGCGCCTTCCTTCGCAATCCCGAGAAGAACTTCGGCAGCCGGTTCTCGTTTCGCGTCTCCTTGACGGGCACGACGCTCCGGCTCGTCGACCCTCAGCAGCCCAACATGGCCTTCGAGGGAACCTACGATGAAAAATCCGAGCGGCTGACCCTCCCCATCCTGTTCCTGGGTCCCTTCGACTTCACTCGGCGCGATCGCAACCAGGCTCCGGGCCTCCATGCCCGCACGCCCGCTCCAGGTCCATATTCCTATCGCAAGCCGATCGCGGAAACGGATGGCTGGGCGACGGCGTCCCTCACGGAGGTAGGCATCGACCCGCGCCCCATCACCGCCTTGGTGCAACGAATCCTCGACACCGAATCGGGCCCCGGCGCGGCTCCTGCCATCCAGGGGTTGCTCATCGCACGCCATGGAAAGCTCGTCCTGGAGGAGTACTTCCAGGGCTTCGACAAGGAGCGCCCCCACGATCTCCGCTCCGCCTCGAAGACCTTCGCGCCCATGCTCATCGGCATCGCCATCGACCAGGGGGCCCCCCTCCGCGCTGAGTCACCCGTCTACCCGCTGTTCCCCGAGTACCCCAGCACCGGCGATACGGATCCGCGGAAGTCCGCGCTGACAGTGGAACACCTGATGACGATGACGTCGGGCTTCGCCTGTGACGACAACAACGACGACTCCCCCGGCAACGAGAACCGGCTCCAGGACCAGGAAACCGACTGGTACCAATACACGCTGGAGCTGCCACTCGAGCACGCCCCCGGGGGAGAGAGCGCCGTGTATTGCTCCGCCGGCATCAACCTGCTCGGGGGAGTCCTCCGCAACACGACGCGCTCCTGGGTGCCGGAGTTCTTCGAGCGAACCCTTGCCACCCCCCTCCAGATGAGCCGGTACCACATCAACCTGATGCCGACGGGTGAGGCCTACCTGGGGGGCGGTCTCTACATGCGCCCACGCGATGCATTGAAGCTGGGGCAGCTCTACGTGGCTGGCGGTGTTTGGAACGGAAAACGGGTGGTCAGCAAAAGCTGGGTTGAGCGCTCCACGGCCCGCCACGCGAACATGAGCGCCGAGAGGACGTATGGGTATGCCTGGTGGCGTCATGACATCCGCGTCGGCGATCGGACCTATGCGGAGTATGAAGCCGGCGGCAATGGCGGGCAGTTCGTGATGGTCGTTCCCGAGCTCGACCTCACCGTGATGTTCACGGGGGGCAACTACGGTCAGTTTCCGGTCTGGAAGAAGTTCCGGGAGGAGCTACTTCCGCAATTCATCCTCCCGGCCATCCAGGCCCGACGTTGATGAGGGCCGGCCCGGGCGTGACTCGCGGTGCGGGTAACCGTCACATCCGGAGCCGCGGGCACATCGTGGTTTCGCCGCGCTGGACGGGCCGCCGGCCCGGCGCTCATGCTGAACGGATGACGCAAACCACGCACGAAGCTGCGCCTGATGGAGAATCGCGGAAACACGCGGGGATGAGGACGACGCGGATCGACCGCACCGTGCTCATCGCCTCCGTCGCACTCATGGCCCTCACGACCGTGGCATGCCGTGAGAAACCGCAACCCCCCTCCGAAGGGCCTCCGACCGATCCCGTGGCGCTCCAGGACTACTGTGCGCAACGGCGCGAGGCCGATTGCCGCAACCGCGTCCGCTGTGGCGAGGCCGAGAGCGTCGAGACCTGTCTGGAGGCCCTCTACCGCAACACCGCCGTGGACGATGCCTGCATGGCGCGCGAGGCCTACGCGGTTGCGCGCGGGCACGGCACCTACGATGCGCAGCAGGCCAGGACCTGCCTCAACGCCTACATGGAGACCGCCGCCTGCCACCTCCGGATGGAGGATCTGGAGGAGTGCCGCGGCGTGTTCGCGGGCTCCGTCCCGGTCAACGGCGCCTGTGAAGTGAACGAGGAGTGCACCCCGGACGCGTACTGTGACCTCACCGCGGACGCGTGTCCTGGCACCTGCCGTTCCCGGAAGGAGGTAGGACAGCCCGCGGCCGATACACGCGAGTGCGCCCAGGGACTCTACCGCTCGTGGAACGGAATGTGTGCGGCTCCTGCCCAGGTGGGTGAGTCCTGTGCCTCGAGCGTATCGTGCGTTCACAACGCGTTCTGCAATAGCACGACCGAGCTGTGCGAGCCCCAGCGCGTAGAAGGAGAAGCCTGTAAACGCGGATACGAGTGCATGCGCGGCCTCGCCTGCCCTGACGGCACCTGCGTGCCGCTCCGCGGTCCAGGCGAATCCTGCGAGAACTTGAACGTCTGCAAGGCGGACCTGAGCGGCTGCGTCGCCAATAGCGACCGGTCGAACACCTGTACAACCGCCGGGGCGGAAGGTGAAAAATGCTTCGGCCGGGGAGGTGGAATCACCTATCTCGATCGCGCCTGCCAGCGGGGCCTCTTCTGTGAGAGCTATCATCAGGTCATCCTCGGGGGCCCGGGAAGCGGCTCGTGCGCGCGGCTCGTACCCGAGGGAGGCGCGTGTGCAGGGTGGATGGACGACCTGCTGTACATGTACCACCAGCGCGAATGTGAGCCCGGGCTCCACTGCGCCACCAACAACGGCGGGACGTGCCAGCAGCAACTGCAAGCAGGGGCCGCGTGTGATTCGAGCGTCGCGGGGGCGTGCGTGCCGGGCCTCTCCTGCATCGAAGGGCGCTGCGGGCTGAGTCGCTGCGCGACCGGTCCCTGAGCCTCCTGGCTCCAAACCCTCTCTCCCGGGGCGGGCGCCTGTGCTCCACTGGGCGCCCCGCCTCATGGACAGCTCCTCAGGACGGCCGGCTAAGGAACCCAGCCGGGCAACGCGGCGGCCTGTTTCACCCAGGACGCCACCTGGGCCTCGTCGAGCTCGTCGCCTTCGCGGATGTCGAGGTAGCGCGTGTTCTTGTCCTTGCTGGGGCCGGGCGGGAGCGGTCGCAGCGACGTGCCGTAGAAGAAGGTCACCTTGACGTAGTGGGTGAAGACGTGGAACCCCAGGAACCAGCCCTGGCCTTCGATGCCGTACAACGGCGTGTTCCACTTCACGGCCTTGCGCACGTTGGGCACGTTCCGCACGATGAGCGCGTCGAGCCAGCGCCCGATATCACTCTTCCAGCCCGGCATCGCGGCGATGTACGCCTGCACCGGGGCGTCGCCGTCGGCCTTCGCGATTTGCGGATTGCCGCCTGAAAGGAGTCTCACCGGCTTGGCCGTACGTGCACCGGGCTTGGCCTTGGTGCCTGCCTTCGGCGTGGACCTGGCCTTGAGGCCTGCCTTCGGCGTGGACCTGGCCTTGGTGGCCGACTTGCGTGGCTTGCTTGCGCGCGACGTGCCCTTGGCCTTGTTGGGCTTCGCTTTGCTCTCAGTCATCGTTCGTCCCCATTTTGTTCCTCGAAGGCCGCGTGGATGCGCACCATCTTCATCTCGGTCCGCCTTGCCATTCTTGTGTGAGCGACGCAGCCTTTCGTCGTGCGGCCGGCTACCCGTTCAACTGGCGCGTCGCCCGCTGCGCCACCTGGTGGCATACGGCAGCACGAACAAGTACAGACCGGTGAATAGGAGCACGATAAGCGGGAACAGCGCCAGGAGGCCCACCCAGACGGCAGGCTTTTCCTGTCCCATGCTGGCGATGCGGATCGGGCATACCTACAAGTACTGAGTAACCACCTTCCCGGTGGTCACCCAGCAGGCCACGAGCCTCTACCGGCTCATGAGCTCTTCGCGAGCAGGTCGACGAGCTTCCCGCCCATCATCTTCCAGCCGTAGCGCGCGCCACCAAAGTTCTGCTTCTGTTCCGGCTTGAAGCCCGACTGCACGAGGGACAGGCGGGTGCCCGACGCAGTGGGCGTGAGCGTGAAGGTCACGACGGTGTCGAGGGCCATGTCGCCGACGACCCACGTGTAGCTGATCTTCTTCTTCGCTTCGATCTCGAGGAGCCGGCAATTCACGGTGCCGTCCCAACCGGGCATCGGCTGCGTCTTGAATGCGAACGCCGCCCCCGGCTCGAGCTTGAGACCGACGACGGGCAGGAGCCACTCCTGGAGCAGTTCGGGGATGGTGAGGGCGCGCCACACCTTCTCCGGCGGATGATGCAAATCGAATTCGAACGAGAGGGATTCAGTCTGCGATTTCGCGGTCGTGTCGACGGGAATCATTGGTCCATTTTCTCCAGCAGTTGTTCAAGGCGATCGACGTGCTCCGTCCAGAAGGCACGGTAGTGCGCGATCCAGTCGATGAGAGGTTTCATCCCACGCGGCTCCACCCGGTAGTAGACACAGCGCCCCTCGCGCCGGCCGCTCACCAGGCCGGCGTCTTTCAAAGCGGCGAGGTGCTGCGAAACCGCCGGCTGCGAGATGTCAAAGCGCGCCGTGAGATCTTTCACCGCCGCTTCGCCACGCGTGAGCGATTCGAAAATCGCCCGACGGCTGGGGTCCGCCAGCGCCTGGAAGATCTTGTTTTCGGCCACGACCGCGCTCTGCATGCACAACACATAAGCTGTCGCTTATTGGTTGTCAAGCGCGCGGATCGGGCCGCACGGGCTCGGCGGAACAGGGGGCATGCGCCTCACGAGCCTCCTCGTGCAGCACGTCGCAGGCCACGTCGACGTCGACAGGATGGACACCAGCGGCGCGTGCTCTCAGAGAGCGGGCCCTCCGCGATGAGCCGCCCCCCTGCTGGGTTTACGTAGGAGTTCCGGCTGCTTACGCCGCCTCCTGTCCCATGCCGAGCTGTGTTGAGAGCGCTCCAGCGCGGGTCTGCTGGAGCGCTGTACACCTGCGAGCTATTCGTACGCGGCCTTCACGTCGTAGGTGCCGGAGGTCAGGTAGGTCTGGAGGTACCAGCTACCCGGGGGCGGGTTGGTGATGGTGCAGACCTGCTTGATGCCCACGTACTCCGACTTGCAGGTGTACTTCGTTGTCGAGGGAGGCTTGAGGTTCAGGATGTACAGGTCCACATCACCCGGGTCGCGCGAGGTCCCTGTCGGGCCCTGGGTGGTGACGGTCAGCTTCGTGGCGCCCTCCGGCACGGCAATCTTGAGCCCGACGTTCTCGGACAGGTCGACCAGGGCCGCTCCGTTCAGCAGGAACGGATGGGTGACGTCGTCATCCCATCCGTCGACGCCGGTGACCAGGGTGACGGTGTTGCCCCAGGACGCCGATGAAGGCACCTTCGGGGCGACGCAGAGAGAATACGCCTGCTCCTGGAGGATGCCGCGCTACGTCTGGCGCTCGCCAAGCTCGGCGAGTTGGTGTCAAAGGAATCGAAATGCGGGGTTGAGGGAGAACCTACCTCGCCCAGGCCATCACCAGGCTCCTCAACCCCGAGGAGCCCGTGCTGGCAGCATGACTAGCATTGATACAACTTGTGTAGCTTCTTGACATCGAGCGCCGTGAGGCCCGGCTTGTCGTAGGGCTCGGCGATCCGAGCGCCCCGCTGCTTGGGCACCATGGTGTCCCGCCCATTGTTTGTGAACGCCTGGGCGCCGTAGTGCATGATGGATGCATACTCATAGGGGATGTCCTGCGTCGTGCAGTCCCTACAGACGTCGAACTGACTCTCCATCCCCCGGCCAATGTTCTGGAAATTGATGGTGATGAATTGGTCGCGATCCGGCCGGCTCTGCTCATGATAGAAGCCAAGGGCATGCATGAGCTCGTGGACGGCCGTGCCCTTGAACTCACAACCCTGCCCCAGGCTGAGCTCCTGCTCTCCATTGTGGATGTTTCCGACGTACGAGTAGCACCCCTGCCCAAAAAACACGGTGACGAAGTCCTTCTCCCGGGTTTGGGGGATGAGGCGAACACACGTCTTCGCGTTGAACTCAGCGATGGCCTGCTGAAGAGCCGCCTGTGCCTGGCGAGGCAGACTGGGGTGTACCTTGTACGGGACGACAACCTTTCCATCGACCTTGGGCCATTTCAAGTACGGGTCCCTGATAACACTCTCTTTCGAGATGGCATTCATCACGTGCTCGTACGATCCCACGACCATGTCTCCTTCGGTGATGGCCAGATTGCCCCTCTTCACGATGCTCATCGGGGAGCGTGAGGAGGCGCCAAAGCGCACGGCCCGGATGGTCGTGGGCTCTCCATCCCCGCTCAATGTTTGCCAGGGTGCCAGCGGCTTTGACTCGGCAGCGGGTGGCGTCTCCTTATCCCCCTCGGGCTCCGTGGCCACGGGCACCTTCTTCCCCATTGCCTTCTGCGCATGGGACGCCATGAAGGGAATGACAACCAACAAAACCAAGACAAGAGAATACAACAATCGGGATCGGCTCATGGAGTGATTAGAACCCAGGCAGACAGGCACGCAAGATCTTGACGACCTGCCGTCGTCGTGTCGCGCCGAAGTCGCACGCGGACTCAAGGCCAGTCGAGGGTGAGGCACACTCCCTCGGCGCCGACCATCCACAGATGCTTGCCGTCAGCTGTCCCGTGCAGATGGGTGAGTTGGCCGCTGAGAATGTGCTCAATGCGCCTCGAGCGAGGCGACGATGCGGCGCAGCTGGCTCGCACGCCCCTTCTCGGTGCGCGCCGTCACGACCTTGAGGACGAGCGCATACCGCCGCGTCCTGCCGAGCCCATCGAAGGCAAGCGCGGCCCGTGGGCTCGCCGACAGCGCGGACGCGAAATCACTCGGGACCGTGGCGTTTCGCTGCGACTCGTAGGCGGAGGCCCAGCGCCCATCGGCCTTGGCGGCCTCGACCTCGGCGAGACCGGCGGGCCGCATCCTGCCCGCGGCGAGCAACGCCTCGACCTTCCTCACGTTCACGAGAGACCAGCGACTGCGCGGCCGGCGCGGGACGTACTTCTGAAGGTAGAAGCGCTCGTCGAGTGACCTCCGCTGACCGGATATCCACCCGAAACAGAGCCCCACGTCGACCGCCTCGTCGTCCGTCAGCGAGGGAACGTTCGTGCCCTTCTTGGCGAGCTTCAGCCAGACCCCGGCGCGGGCATCGACGTGCGCCTCGAGCCACGCCTCGAACCCCGCCGCGTCGCGGAACATCCTCACCGGGGCTTCGTCGACGGCGCGCCGCTCAGCGCGAGCCATGGCGGGCCCCCAGGACGTCGAGGTAGTGACGATTGAACATGATGCCCAGCACGTTGCCGAAGGGGTCGATGACCGACGCCGTGACGAAGCCGGGGCCACGCTCGGTGACACCCTCGAGGGGCTCGGCCCCCAGCGCGAGCAGCCGCGCGAGCGCTCCAGCGACGTCGTCGACGTGCCAGTAAAGGATGGCTCCACCCCGGTTCGTGGCGAGCCCCGGAGGCGCGAACCGCCGGTCGATGATGCCCAGTTCATGCTGGTAGTCGCCGAGACGGAACTCGACGTAGCCGGGACCACGCCCGGCGGCCTCGCTGCTGAAGTAGGGCTCGACGCCCAGCAACTCCGCGTACCAACGGGTCGCGGCCCGCAGGTCGTCCGCCCAGAGGCTGATGGTGCTCATTCCGCGCAAAAGGGTCATGGGTCTCTCTCGTGCTCTGGCCGCGTTCACTCGCGACCCAGTGAATCTGTCCCCAAAAGGTGACAGAATGAGTCACGTTTGATGCGCGAACCCGTCACCGACCGCCTGGACCGCGTCCTCGGCCTCCTCGCCTCTCGACCTTCCTGGACGGCCCCCGAGCTGGCGGCCGAGCTGGGCGTCTGCGTGCGGACCGTCCGGAGAGACCTGTCCCGGCTCGCGGCGCGTGGCGTCCCCATCGAGTCGGACGCGGGTCGAGGCGGCGGCGTGCGCGTGCCGGCTCGGAGGGGGCTGGGGCGCGTTCAACTCGACGCACGGGAAGCGCTCGACCTCCTGCTCGCACTGGCGCTCGCGGAGCGGCTGGGCTCCCCCCTCCTGCTCTCGACGGTCAAAGGCTTGCGGCAGAAGCTCTCCGCCGCGTTTCCGCCGGAGGAGCGCGCACGCGTGAGCGGGCTCCGCCGGAGGATTCTCGTCGGTCCCACCTCGAGGAACGTCGCCGAGTCGTGGAAGGCACCCCGCGCCGCCGTGCTCCGTCCCATCCAGGAGTCGTTCTTCGAGCAGCGCGCGCTCGAGCTGACATACCGCGCGAACGAGGTGCGCACGGTGCGCGTCGTGGAGCCGCACTACCTCCTGCTCAGCTGGCCCGCCTGGTTCCTGCTCGTCTGGGACCACCTGCGCGGGGCGGTGCGCATGCTCCGCGTCGACCGCATCGAGTCGGCGCGCCTCACCGAGTCGACGTTCCGCGTGCGGGACTCGGAGTCGATGCTCGCCACGCTCGGTGACGTCTTCGCCACGCTCTGAGCCGTGGCCCCGCGGGCACTCCCCTGCCCCTTCCTCCGACACATGCGCGGCTGGAGGCCGGCGGAGACCGTCTCTAGACGCACGCGCCCTTCCTTGAGCTCCACCACGGCATGGCCATCGGGAGCATCTGGGAGGTTGAGCGGGACGGGGGCCTCATCGGAGATCTGCCAGTCCAGCTCTGTGTCGACCAGCTTCGCCTGTGGGATAGGCCGCCGCTCTCGGAGTCGAGGGCTCGGGTGTGGATCCTTCTGGGACTTGCGGGCGTGGCGCTGCGTCGGCGGTCCTTCGACGATGCACGGACCCTGCTCGAGGGGGCCGTGGCGCTCGTGGACTCACCCGCTGCACAGCTCGAGCACCACCTTGCGACATGCTACCTCTTGACCCGCCTCGACGCGGACGTGAGGCGAGCGGAGGCCGCCGCGCGCCCACACCTGGAGGCGGCCCGACGCATTCTGGAGACGGTCCGAGCAGAGCTGGACCCATCGGACGCGGCATGCTTCCAGGCCCGCCTGCTCGATCATGAGGCCTTCGATGCCAACCGGCGGGGTGACTCCGCTCGAGCGCTCGCGATGTATCGCTCCCTGCCGGCCGAAGACGTGCATCCCTTTGCCAGCTATCGCCGAGATGCAGGGCTGGCGTTCGGCCTCCATCGCCAAGGCGCCCACGATGAGGCGCTCCGGCTGGCGCAGCGTGCCTGTGAGCACGCAGGCGATGGTGGGTACGTGCGCTTACGGGTGATGGGATTGCTGATGGTCGCGCGCATCCAAGGGGCATCGCACAATGCGAGCACGTTGACCCGAGCCGCAGCCATCGCGAAGCGGCTCGAGGATCCCGAGCTGTTGATCCGGGTGGAGCGTGCGCAACCCAAGTGAATTCAGGTCCGCCGCAACTGTTGGGACAACGCCGTCGTGGCGAGCTTCTTCAGCACCTTGAAGCAAGAGCTTGCCTACACCACGGACTTCGCCACGCATGAGCAGGCTCGGTTGGCGCGCTTCGATGACATTGAGGTCTTCTACAACCGTCAGCGCCGACACTCGGCCTTGGGCTACGTCAGTCCCGTGGATTTCGAGCTTGCGACCTTACCGCAGAAGTTGGCAACATAACCCCACTGTCCACGTAACCGAATCAAGCCCAAGCCAGTTCATGCCGGCGACGGAGGCACCTACACCCCCGCGAGGAGCTGCCTCACGGTCTTGGTGCTCTTGAGGAGCCCTTCCCAGCCTTCTTTGTTCTTGGTGATGGAGGCGATGATGTTCTGACGGATCTCCTCCACGGTCGCTGGGTTCGTGTTGAAGCGGCACTGGACCGTCGACTTGTCATGCACTGGCGCCATCTTGAGGAAGATGGCCTTGCGACCCTGAAGGACCGCCTGGTCGATGGCGTTGAAGCTCTTTCCCTGGGCAATCTTCCAGGTCGCTCGGTACTTCCGCTCCCACTGCGCCTTGGCTTCCTCAGTCAGGTCGTTGTATTCGAGGTCCGTCCCCAGCCTGATGCAGGTGAGCGTCATGTCATTGTGGACGGCCGCTTCCAGCAGCGGAAGGAACGCCATCCGGTCGCGTTCTTCAATGTTCTCTATGGACCGGGCCAGCGAGTAGTGGCCGAAATAGCTCTGGTAGACACAGGCCTTGCGCTCGATGCACTCGATGAAGAAGGAGTGAACCGAGAGCGTGCAGCGGCAGTACCAACGCTTCTTGTTGCTGATCATCTCGAAGATGATCTTGCTCAAGAATGCACCGGTGGAAGTCACCACCAGTTGCCCCTTCTTCGCATCGAACGGCCTGGAGGTGATCTCGTCCAGCCACGCGGACGTCGCGCCGCAGGAGCCGGAGAACTGCTCCGCCAGGATCCAGTCGAAGTAGTCCTTGAAGGGCCTGTCCAGCAACTCCTCCACGCTATCCTGCAGCGCTTCGTCTGGGCTGCGCGCGGTGTCGAGCACGGCACTGGGCGGCAGCGTGCGGATCTCCAGCTCGCTCAGCGATAGACTTCTCTTCGAGGCGACATCCTGCATGATCTCTGCGATTCGCACGGGCCAATTATCTCGGTGCCTTGGGAGAGCACAAATATCCGGCGAGAAGGGTGTCAGAGAAGGGTGTCAGAGGATTCGCGAGAAGGGTGTCGAGAAGGGTGTCAGAGGATTCGCCGAGAAGGGTGTCAGAGGATTCGCGCGACACGACCCCGAGAAGGGTGTCCGAGAAGGGTGTCCAACGAGAAGGGTGTCAGAGGATTCGAAATGCGGGGTTGAGTGAGAGAGGCTCGGCGTGGACGGGTAACCGACCGTTCTTCAAGTCCTTTTGAGGACTTGCGATTGGCCCGTGGGGTGCATCTGGCCTGGCCGCTCGCAACTCGCACGCAGGGGATGGGGATGGGTTGGCCGCTGAGAATGTTCCAGGAGGAGGGCTTCTATTTCGTCACGTCCAGGTGCTTTCAAGGACGGTTGCTGCTGCGGCCCAGTCCGCAGGTGAACGAGGTGGTGGGAGGCGTACTGGCGCGCGCCGTCCAGCAGAGCGACGGCAATGTGCGGCTGCACGCCTTCACCTTTGCCTCCAATCACTTCCACCTGCTGGTGTGGGCAAAGGGCGCGGCGCTTGCTTCCTTCATGCAGTACCTGCGTGCCAATCTCTCCCGCAAGGTGGGGAAGTTGGTGGATTGGAGTGGGGGCTTCTGGGAGCGGCGCTACTCGGCGGAACCGGTGCTCGACGACGCCGCGATGGTGGGACGGCTGCGCTACGTGCTGGCCCACGGGGTGAAAGAAGGACTGGTGGAAAGAAGCGCCGAGTGGCCAGGGCTCACCTGCCTGCCGCAGTTGCAGGGGCCAGCCAGGCGGCTCTTCTGGTGGCTCAACTGGACGAAGCGCTGGGGCAAGCGGCGGAGTGAGGACATGGAAGAAGCGCAGGGGCGCTTCGCACAGGAGTGGGCCGAGCCGGTGGAACTGGAGTTGGCTCCCCTTCCGTGCTGGGAAGGACTGTCAGAGGAGGAGCGACAACGCAAGGTGCGGGGACTTGTGGAGCAGGTGGAAGCCGAGGCAAATGCCCGGGGTACTCCCGTTTTGGGGACTCAGGCTGTGCGGGCACAGCACCCTCATACCCGGCCCGAACACCTCAAGCGCAGCCCTCGGCCATTGGGGCATGCCTCCTCAGGCCTGGCGTTAAAGGAACTCCGTGAGCAGTACCGGGCCTTTGTATCGGCATTCCGAGAGGCAGCGGCTCGGTGGAGTCGGGGAGATTTCTCGGCCCGCTTTCCGCCATTCTCCTTCCCTCCGCGTGTCGTGCCAGGTCGTGTCGCTTTAGTTCTTTGATACCCTCTCCGACACCCTCTCTGGCCCCCACGGCCTACGGTTGGGCGGTGAGACTCTCCAGTAGAAGGTCCTCGAAGCGCTGGGCGTTGGCTCCCATGCCCACGCGCGTGCTCTGGCCACTCTCGGCCGCACGTGTCCGGCCCGCTGAGGCCCCTTCGCTCACCACCTCCACGGGTTGCGTCTGGAAGGTGACGACCTCGGGATGGAGGACCGCCATGGCCGCCAGAGGATCCCACCAGTACAGCCGGCCCAGGTCGATGCCCATGAGGATGTTGGGGTGGTTGGCGATGGCCGAGACCACCCGGGCAGCGCCGGAGGCGGAGGCCTGCTCGGCGAGGCGCTGGGCATAGGCCCGTGTCAATGGGACTTGATTGGTCGCATCCAACGGGACTAGCGAGACGCTCCCGGCCGGCAGCGAGCGCAGCACCGTGGCCGCGGCGGGCGGGTCCACGAAGATGTTGAACTCCTGAGTGTTGTCGAACCCCTCGGGCACTCCGCAGCAGAGATTGCCGGGCACAGACACAGTTCCACCCATGATGTAGGTGCGGGCGATGTGCTCTTGGAGCGTCGGCTCGGCCTGGAGCGCAGCGGCCAGGTTGGACAGGGGCCCCGTGGCCACCACGGTAACGGGCTCCGGTGAGGCCAGGGCCACCTCGGCAAGTAGCTGTGGGGCCTGCTTCGGCGTGGACTCGGCACTGGCGGTACACTCGGAGAAGACATTGGAGAGGATGCCGTCGATGCCTTCCCTCATCATGGGGGTGAAGGCATTGGGCGTGATGGGCGTGGCATCGGCCATGGGAATGTTCTTCACGCCGCAGGCCTCGAGCACACAGCGCGCATGACGCAAGGCCTTGCCCGGAAGGCCTGCACCGCTGTTGGTGACGGTTACCGCAGCGAGCCATAGGTTGCCTCGCTGATGCTCCTGGCACAGGTACGCGAGCGAGACCATGTCGTCATAGTCCGAGTCCACGTCCGCGATGACGGGCATGGGGGTGCGAGTGCAGGAGACGAGCAGCATCGCGACGAGCGCGGCGGAGGGGAGCTGGAAACGTCGGAGACGCATGGGTGTGGTTCCTTTGAGTATGGGAACCATGCCGGTCCTACCCGAACCCGGTGGTCACCTTCCACATCAGCTACGAGCTGGGCAATGGCCAGAACGACTCCTGGTACCACGGAATCGGCAACCGCATGGGTTGTTCACCCGAGCGCGGGCAGGGTCAGGCGCAGGCGGGCGCCGCCCTCGGGCCAATTCTCCGCCTCAAGCGTGCCCCCGAAGTGCCCTCCAAGGTGTCAGACGACTCGTAGGGACGACCCGTAGGGAACGAGTTGTCGGGCGAGTTCTTTGACACCTTCCCGCGGACGAGTTCTTTGACACCTTCCCGGGGGACACCTTCCCGGGTAGACGAGTTCTTTGACACCTTCCCGGAGACGAGTTCTTTGACACCTTCCCGGAGGACGAGTTCTTTGACACCTTCCCGCCTGACACCTTCCCGGGACACCTTCCCGGCGGAGGACACCTTCCCCGAGAAAAGTCATGCGCGCTTGCGGATCCACCACGGGCCCACGACGAGGGCATGGAGCCCGGTCGTGGCGAAGACCGTCAATACATCGGTCGCGCTGTGGGAGATCGGCTTGCCCATGACGTTGTAGGAGGTGTTGACGAGCATGGGAATGCCCGTGTGACGCTCGAACGCGCTGAGCAGCGCGTAGAAGAGGGCGTTCCGCTCCCGCGTGACGGACTGCAACCGCCCGGTACCGTCGAGATGCACCACCGCAGGGACGAGCGCCTTGACTTCTTCTCGGAAGGGGAGCGCTCGCTCCATGTACGGGCTCTCCTCGTAGCCCTGAAAGAACCGCTCGCCGTGCTCGTGCAGAATCGCCGGCGCCAGCGGACGGTACTGCTCGCGGAACTTCACGCGCCGGTTGATGATGTCGCGCATGTCTCCGCGCCGCGGGTCGGCCAGAATCGATCGGCTCCCGAGGGCGCGAGGCCCGAACTCAGCGCGCCCTTGGATCCATCCGATAATCTCGCCTCGAGCGAGGGCCGCGGCGGTGCGGTCGCACAGCTCCTGCTCGTCGTCGATGCGGACGGCGTCGAACGTCGCGAACGACAACGCGCGCTCGAGCTCATCGAGATCGATCGTGCTGCCGAGAAAGGGTGAGGCGATCGTCGGCTTCCGTGGGATGCGCCGCACCGCATGGCGCTCGTACAGCGCGGCGCCGAGCGCGTTGCCATCGTCGGCCGGGGCGCTTGGCACGTGGAGCCGGCGAAACCCGGTCTCGCGCACGATGCGCCCGTTCGCCGCCGAGTTGAGGGCGCAGCCGCCGCTGTAGGCAAGATCGTCGGAGATCCCCAGGGCATGCACGTTCTTCACGAGCGCCACGAGGGTGTCAGCGAAATAGTCCTGGAACGAGCGCGCCAGGTTCGCCGCCTGGAGGACGCCGGCCTCGCCGCGCCCGGGACGCAGCAGCGCGGACAGCTCGTCGACCCACGACGGGCCCAAGGCGAGCCTCACCTGGAGGCCGTCAACGTGGGTGCGATCGTGGAAGAACCGGTACAGCTCAGGCACGCGATGGCCATGCGCCGCCATGCCCATCACCTTCCACTCCTCGCCTTCCCAATACTGGAAGCCACACAGCTGGGTGACGGCGGCGTAGAGGAGGCCGAGGCTGTGGCTGGAGTCCGTCGACGACACGGACTGGAAGGTGTTGTCAGCGAACGAGAACACGTTGAGGCTCGAGCGCTCGCCCGCGCCATCGATGACGAGAGCCACACAGCGGTCAAAGGGTGACGTGTAGACCGCGTTGGCTGCGTGCGCCAGGTGGTGTGACACGGCGGCACGGTCGAGCTCGACGGGCGCGGTGCGGGGCACGACGGAGCGTAGCGATACTCCCGGGCCGGAGGGCAGCACTTCCCCGAGTGGCGGGTAGACGTGAGGGAACTCGCCCCGCAGGAGCCAGCCGAGCTGGAGCTCGGTCGTGGAGTCCCAGGCGGCGCTGCCGGCGACCATTGCGATGAAGCCATTGTCGGTGCCTGCGCGCGACAGCGTACGACGCAGGACGTCGAAGTCGTCATCGTCGAGCTGCCACGTGGTCCGGAGGGAAGCGCGCCGAAGGGCTGCGGTGTCGATGCCGACATGGCGCAGAGCCGCTCGGAGCGGTCGCCACGATGAGAACAGGCCCGCGCAGCCAAGCGCCCGCTTCACCTGCACATGCCGCTCGAACGCTTCGGCGAACACCCCGTCATCCGAACAGAGCGCAATCGCGCTGTCGTGTACGCCGTTGGCAAGGCCGACCACGAGATCCTTCACGTCTCCACCTTCTCTTTCCCTACGTCACTCAAGCGCCCGCCCTCAGCTGGCATTGCTGGAGCCGTGCCAATGAGAGCGAGCCCGTACTGGGGAAGATAAGCCCAAGACACGCCAGCACTGGCGTACTTCCGGTACGGCAGAACGCGATCGGCCTTTCAAGAGCGTCCACGTCCGGCCGCGATCCTGACGCGTCAATTGACGCGTCAATTCGCAGATTGTTTTCGCTCGCCTGGCCAACCTACCATCCGAGGAACATGCACGCACGTGCCACGACCCTCTCGTGCCCCGCCTGCCGCGCCGCCGATGCCCGCGAGGTGTTCCGAAAAGAGTTCAACGTCTCGTGCAACTGCTACTTCGAAGGTCGACGCCTGTATCCCGCCAACGAGGGGCGCGTCTCGTACGTCGAGTGCTTGGGCTGCGGCTTCTTGTGGACCCCCGAACTCCACGGCTGGGATCCCCAGACGTTCAAGCGGCGCATCTACAACGAGGAGTATGGTTTGGCGGACCCGCCCTTCGAGATCGAGCGGCCGACGAGGCTGGCGGCGTGGGTGGCGCGGTTCGCGCGGCCAGGCATGCGTGTCCTGGATTACGGTGGGGGCGAGGGCTTGCTCGCACGCAGCCTGCGAGAAGTGGGTATCGACGCGGTGAGCTGGGACCCCTTCTATGACTCGAGCGGGAAACCCGCTGGGTCCTTCGACCTTGTGACCTGCTTCGAGGTGGTCGAGCACGTGCCCGACCAGCGCCGACTGTTCTTCGAACTGGCCAGCCTCTCCCGAGGCGGCGTCTGCGTTTTCTTGACGCTCATCCGCCCGGAGCGCGTTGAAGGCGACTGGTGGTACGCCAGCCCGCGCAACGGACATATCAGCCTGCACTCGGCGACCAGTCTGAGGCGGGTCTGCGAAGACGTGGGGCTCGCGCTCCGCAGCTTCAGCAGCGAAGTGCACGCGATGGCGCAGACACCGTCGCAGCTCGCCACGCTCGACCTTCCTCCCGTGACGGTCAGCGGCACGCCGGAGCATCAGCTCGACTCACAGAGCCGGTAGCCCAGGCCTGGGTGCTCCGTTTTGAGGCCTGGCTGGAGCTCAGCGCGGAGCGGCCGCGGCGCCCATGAACTCCGGCAGCAGGAACTCGTCCACCGGCGGGGCCTTCTCGATGACTCCCAGCTCCGCGAGCTGCTGACCCAGCTGCTCCCAGCGCTCGCGGCTCATCGCCCCAAGCCCTCGGGCCTTCGTCTCCTCCGTCTCGATGAGGGGCTTCTGAGCCTCGGCCGCCGCCGCGAACGTCTCCGCGTCCATCGTCGTGTTCAGCTTACCCATCACCGCGTTGGCCGGCCCCGGGGTGTCCAGGTACGCCCGCCACCCCTCGCGCACCGCCTCCACGAAGGACTTCACCCGCTCGGGCTGCTCCTTCCATACCTGCCGCCGGGTGAAGACCACGGCCCCGTAGGGATTGAAGCCCTCGTCCGCCACCAGGAACACCGTGGGCTGGACTCCCTGCCGCTTCGCGGCGATGGGTTCCGAAGTGATGAAGCACTGCTGCGCGAAGTCCTTGTCCACCACGAAGCGCGCCACGCCGCCGTCGTAGGGCACCACCTTCACCTTGTCGAAACCATACTTTTTCTTGAGGAAGGCCGCGTACGGAAGGCCTGACTCCAGCGCTACCGTGCCCGACTTCAGCACGTCCGCGATGCCCTTCGCTCCTCGGGAGGCGTGGGCCATGATGGCCTGCGGCGACGTCTGGTACACCGCGAACAGCGGTAGCACATCCAGGCCTCGGACCCGCGCGGTGAGGAGCTCATCCGCTCCCGCGATGCCGAACTCCACCTGCCCGGTGGCCACCATCTGCATCACCGGCACGCCGGCCCCGCCGCCCATGATCTCCACGTCGAGCCCGTGGCGGGTGAAGGCCCCCGTCTCGCGGGCCGCGTAGAAGCCGCCGAACTCGGGCTCTGGCACCCAGTTGAGCGTCAGCTTCACCTTCGCCGGGGTCGGCGTCGGAGTCAGTTGTGGGGTGCTGGCTGCCGTGGCGGGCTGGGGAGCCGGCTTGGGCTCTTCCTTCTGACGCGAGCAGGCCCCCGCTACCGCGAGAAGCACCGCACAGCCCAGCAATCCAACGAGGCGTCCTTTCACGTGTATTCCCTCCCGAACAACACCAGGCCCAGCACCGAGGCCGCCAGCACCGCAGCGAACAACAGCTCCGTGCAGGGCTGACGGTATGCGACCAGCACGAGGATTCCCAGTCCCGCGGCATCCTCGGAGGAGCCAGCGACGAGCTCGCTCCTCGGCGAGGAGCTCTGCGGTCATCGCATCCACCAAACGACGGAGCCACGGATCGATCGGCATCGGCAGGCGATGCTTCTCGATCGAAACCGTCGCGAGCTCGTCGAGGAGCACGCTCATCAGGCGCGCGTCCGGTCTTAGACCGCCACGCGGAGCACGTGCCTATTCCTCCTTGTGGTACCCGGCGGGCTTCACTCCCTGGACGGCCACGAGTTCCTCGCGCCGCAGCATCAGGTAGGCCTTTTCCTTGGGAAGGATGCGCAGCTGGAAGCGCCGCTCGTAGGTGTCTTCCTTGCCAAAGACGTTGTGGTCCGTCACCAGCAGCAGGGCGGTGGGCACGACGCCTCGCTGGGAGCGGCTGCCGTAGTAGTGCACCATCACGTGGTAGGTCCCCTGGGATGCCTTGCGCGCGTGGTACAGCTCCGGGCCCAGGCCGTCCGTCACGTCCCAGTAGAGCTCTCCCCCCAGGCTCGTCCGTTTGTGATCGTAGGCGCACTTCTCCCCATTGGGTTCCACCACCCATAGGTCGATGTCCGTCGAGTCCGAGTTCCAATGGGTGGTGAGCTGGTAATCGATGAGGCCGGCGGAGCCATTCGTCATCTTCCGGCTCACCGAGAGCAGACGGCCCAGGAGCGCGTCGGTCTCCGCCTTCAGCCGGGGGTGCTTCGCCAACGCCGCGAGCATCCGCGCGTAGTGCCAGGCGGCCACCGTCTTCACCTCGTGCTCGCGCCGGGGCCAGTCGCGGGCGAGGACGATCTCCCAGTTGCGCGCCGCCTCCGCGGGCCGCCCCGCCGCGTCCAGCGCCAGGGCTTCCTCCAGGTAGGCCTGGGGCTCGAAGGGGCGGGTGAGCCGCACGTGCTCGAAGAGCTCCGTGGCGGCCGGGTATTGCCCGAGCGCCAGCAGGCCATAGCCGACGAGCCGCAGCGCCTCCGCGTCCTGGGGGCGCAGTTCCACGGGAGAGGAGAGCGCGCGCACCGCGCCCCACGTGTCCCCAGCGAAGGCCCGCTTGCGCGCCACCGCCTCGTACACCATCACGTCGTCCTTGTTGGCCCGCCGGGCCTTGCGGTACGCGAGCTCCGCCGCCACGCGCTCGTCGCCGCCCGCGTAGGGTGCATCGTGCAGGGGCTGGGCCTTCATGCGCGAGCCCAGCTCCGCCTGCTTCGCCTCCAGCATCTGGAGGAGCGTGCGGCCCGCCTCGGGCACGTCCTCGAGCGACAGCCCCAACAGCTCATCGCGCCGCTGGTCCTCCTGCCGCTTGCGCAGAGCCTCCAGGTCACCCAGGTCCAGCTGCTCGTTCGCGATGGCGTAGCGCGTGTAGTCCCGCTCGGATTCCAGCACCAGCATCGAGGCACGGGCATTGGTCAACCGGTAGTGCTGGCTGAGGGCGACGATCATGTTGTCGAGCTTCACGTCTTCCAGCGCCACGAGCCGGGCCACGAACAGCTCCGCCCACGCCCGAGGGGCGAACAGGTCCCCTCGCGATCCGAACTCGACGCGCAGAGGCACCTCCAGGGTGCGCTCCTCGTCGCCCTGGCGGGTCACCACTTCCAGCGTCACGGGGGCAAAGAGGGGAAGCCGTCCCGCCACCTGCAACTCCTGTCCGGGGTAGACGAGGTGCGGCCGGCCCGCCACCACCAGGTCCTTCGCGCCACCGCCGCCCTTCACCGTCACCCGCGCGAGCTCCACCGCGCCCTGCCGGTGCGCGTGCGCCGCCGCGTCCACCTCCGCGCCGGACAACACGTTCACCACCCGGCCCCGGCCCGAGCGCGCCAGCGCGTCGAACAGCTCCTGGTTCACCGCCGTCTCGCCGAAGCGGTAGCTCACCCAGCGCAGCGTCTCCGCGACGGGGTGGCGGGAGATGAGCGAGTCCACGTGGCTCTGTCCCCAGGTGACGTTTCCATCCGACAGCAGGAAGGCCGTCACCCGCTCCCCGGGCGCAGCGGGCTTGAGCCACTCCCTGCTGGCCCGGTCCAGTTCCTTGAGCACGCCATCCACGTGCGAGGCGCCTTCCAGGAAGATGCGCTCCAGCTCGGCGAAGGTCTCCTCGCGCGCCTCCGGGGTGTTGCGCCGGAAGCCCGTGCCGTGCAGCCAGCGCGGCCGCACGTCGAAGAGCAGCACCGCGTATTCGCTCAGGCTCTCGTCCTTCTCCAGGAGCGCGCGCAGGAGCGCGCCCTGGAGCGACCAGGCATTGCCCTCCTCCACCGACAGCGAGGTGTCCACCACCAGCACCGCGCGTCCCGTGCGCGCGCCAGCGGAGCTGGTGGTGAGCCGCTCGGGCAGCCGCACCCGCGAGAAGAAGGCCGGTCCGGCGAGCCCCGCGGGATCCACGCCGATCAACGTGTCCGCGTGGGCGTCCGGGGGAGCGATCGCCACGTCCAGCGAGCCATCCCCGCTCAGCGCGGACCAGTCCCACTTGCGCCACATCTCGAGCTGCTTGGACTCGGCCGTCTCCGGGCTCACCGTCACCGAGGTCGCGTGCCGGGGGTCCACGTGCACCCGCGCCGACACCTTGAGCGCCTTGCCGGCTCCCGGTGGGAGCGGCCATGTGTAGCGCAGCTGCTGTCCGTCGAAGACGAGCGTCTGCTCGTAGGCGATCACCACCCGCTTGAGGGAGTGGGGCGGCAGCGGGAAGACGCGCGCGCTGAACGTGGAGCCACCCGCCCACTCCAGGAGCGCCGGGTCCACCTGCTGGCGCACCACGTCCTCGTAGACCTGGCGCGCCCGCTTCTGCTCGACGACGCGCGCCTCCTGCACCGAGCCCCAGGGTTGTTTCTCACCGGGCGGGGCCGCAGCCACGAGCTGGCCCATGTCCCCCGTGTCCCCCAGGGGCGGCAGCAGCCGCGAGGACTGGAAGAGCGAGGGCGAGTCCACCGCCATGGAGCCCGAGTACAGCGCGAAGCCCGCCACCGTCGCGCCTCCGGGCAGCGGCGAATAGAAGGTGCCCTCCAGCGCGCGCGCGGTGTTGTTCTCGAAGAGGTAGTCCACCACCGTGCGCGCACGGGGGCCCTGGATGTACGTCACCACGCGCACCTCGCGCGCCTGGAGGGGCTGGTAGCGTCCCTGGGTGTCCTGCACCAACACCTTGGCCATGCGGGGCGCTGACTCCACCTTGGGTAGCACCGTTCGGGGTGGGGGCGCATCGCCCTTGGACGATGCCGCCCCGCCGAATACGCCCGAGCCGTAACCCTTCCCTCCTCCACCCCCGGAGGTGCCCTTGATGATCTGAATGATTTCCCGCCGCTTCTGCTCCAGCCGGCGATAGGGACGAGGCGCGGGTTCCGGCACCTCCGCCAGGGCGTCGTTCTCCTCCTCGGCGCCCTGGTCATTCCGAGCGTCGTTGGCGGCGTTTCGTTCCGCGTCGGCTCGCTCCTGGGCCTTTCGGGCATCGCGCAGCAGCTTCTCGATGTCCTTCTGGGTCATCCGCACAGGGTCGGCCACGGCGTCCCGGAGGGCGGGCACGTCCACGCTCCCTGGCTCCGGTGTGCCGGACACGGTGGCGGGCACGGTGAGTCCGGCCTTGGCGAAGGCAGGCGGCGGCGTTTCCCGAGTCGCCTGGCGCAGTTCGGTCGGGTGCGACTCCGGAGGCGGGGTCGTGTCCACAGGGGCCTTGTCCGGAGTCTTGTCGACGGCCACGGGCGGCGCCTGGGGGGGCGTTTCGCGCTGGCAGCCCGCCAGCAGGAGGAAGGCGAGGAGGACTCCAGGGAGTGGAGCTCGTGGAAGGGACATGGGTCCCCAGGCTACTCCACTCCTCTTTCTGGCAAGGTAGATCTCAGCGCGTGAGCGCCACGGCCACCGCGTCCGCGAGCGGCGTCGTGGCACGGCCGATGAGACGGCGCAGATCACCCGATGTGTCGTTCAGCTCGCCGCGAGACGCACCGACGTCCGAGTCCGCCAATATCCCGGCGAAGGGCCCCGGCACACCGGCGCCCTCCAGCACGCCCTTGTACTGCTCGGGCGGCAGGTCCTCGTACACAATCGCCTTGCCCGCCTTGCGTGACACCTCGGCGGCCAGCTCCGCCATCGTGAACGCGGGGTCTCCCGCCAGCTCGTACACCTTGTTCTCATGGCCCGAGCCGGTCAGCACCGCGACCGCCGCCGCCGCGTAGTCCGCCCGGGTGGCCGCGGCGATCCGGCCCACGCCCGCGCTGCCCACGATGGCACCATGTGCCAGCGCAGGCCCCAGGTTCTCCGTGTAGTTCTCCGTGTACCAGCCGTTGCGCAGGAACACGTACGGCACCCCCGAGGCCCGGATGATTTCCTCGGTGGCCTTGTGCTCCGCGGCCAGCGCCAGCCGCGAGCGGTCCGCGTGCAGGATGCTCGTATAGGCCAGCAGCTTCACTCCGGCCTTCCGGGCCGCCTCCACCACCGCCTGGTGCTGCGCCGCCCGCTGCCCGACCTCGCTGGAGGAAATGAGCAGCACCTTCTCCACTCCCGCGAACGCCGGCCCGAGCGTCTCCGGCTTGCCGTAGTCCGCCTTGCGGACCTGGACGCCGCGTGCGCTCAGTTCCGCGGCCTTCTCGGGGTTGCGCACGGCCGCGATGACCTGGCTGGCGGGGACCTTCTCGAGCAGCTTCTCGAGGACGAGACGGCCGAGCTTTCCGGTGGCTCCAGTGACGAGAATCATGGGGTGTTCCTTTCCTGGCGTGAGGACTTCGTCGAAACGCAGGACACACCCTAACGGCCATACTTACTTTTCGTAAGTACCTACCTTCAGGTAAGCTACTGTCATGACAGCGAGCAAGCAACCCAAGCACCAGCGCAAGTCGATGGCGAAGTGGGCCGAGCAGCGGGGCAATCTCTACGCCGCCGCGTGCCCCTCCCGTGGCGTCCTGGACCACGTCACCAGCCGCTGGGGCGTGCTGGTGCTCCTGGCCCTGCTGGAGGGCACGCACCGCTTCAGTGAATTGCGGCGGAAGGTGGGGGGCGTGAGCGAGAAGATGCTCGCCCAGACGCTCCACGCGCTGGAGGAGGACGGCTTCGTCGTCCGCGAGGTCTTCCCCGTGATTCCTCCCCGGGTGGACTACAGCCTCACTCCCATGGGCCAGGAGGTCGCCACGCACATCGAGGCCCTCACCTACTGGATTGAGGACAACCTGCCCCGCGTCTTCGCCGCGCGAGCCCAGCACGCCGCCCGGAAGTCCGCTCCCGCGAGCGGGGGAGCGGGACGGGCCGGAAGACGCGAGCCCGCCGTCTGAGAGGAGGCGGGCGCCGGTTCAGAGGCTCGTGCACGCGCCTCCCTCGGGCACAAGGCGCGCGCACGAGCCGCCTCCCCAGCTCCCGGGCATCGTGAAATTATAGCTCTGACAGTAGAGGCCTCGCTGACAGGCGCGATGGAGAGGGGTGCTTCCACCCCCCGTGCTGAGGCAGGGTTCACCTTCCGCCCCGGCGGTCGTACAGGTGTTCGACCGGTCGTCATTGGCGTTGCAGAAGCTCAGGTCCGCCTTGCAAACATTCAAGTCCCCGCAGGGTTCGCCCGGACCACACATGGGCACGCAGGTTCCGCCTGGCGAGTCGGAGCAGGCGAGGCCGCGCGTGCACTGATATGAGTATTGACAGGCTTCTCCTTCCGCGTGCAGGGGCTCGCACAGGAAGGTCGTGCGATTGCAGAGCACGTCTCGAACGCACGGTACGGTCGAGCCATAGGACTCACCCACCTGGGCAGGAGCCGCACACGTTCCGTTCAACAAAAAGCTCGGAGGGCGGGTCGCCACGGCGCTCTGAACGAGCCCATGGCCAGAGGGCAGCCGTGGGTTGTGGAGAAGGCCGGGAGCCCGAGCGGCGTGTAGAGATCGTCATTCCCGTGGTGGGCGGGACAGGTATACTGAAACCTGAATCGCCATTCACATCGGGTCGTATGGCGCGGCGCGGCACAACATCCTTGCGCGGAGGTCATCCCATGAGTGCCTTGCCTCTACCTTCAACGAGCTCGGAGTCGTCCGCGGCCTGGCGCCGCCCCTTGGGACTTGCGGAGTGTCTCTTCTGGCAGATCGACCGGGTCATCTGCGGCAACTTCGTGGCCTACGCGGAGCTCACCGGTACCGTCGCGGAGGAGGAGCTCGCGCGGGGGCTCGCGGCGCTCATCGAGGCGCACCCCATCCTGCGGGCGCGCATCGTCGAGGATGCCGCGGTGGGTCGTCCCTGCTTCGAGGCGGTGGAACCGGCCCCGCCGGAACTGGTGCGGGTCGAGCCGAAGCACCTGCGCACCCACTGGCTGCACGAGCTGGATCGAACCTTCGAGGAAGGAAGTGCGCCCCTGTTCCGGGCGCACGTGTCCGGTGACGGTGCGCGGACGTGGGTGGGCCTGACGTTCCATCACGCCATCGCCGACGGCCGTTCGAGCGCGAGGCTGCTGGCGGAGCTGATCCGCTTCCTGGACCAGGGCGTCGCGCCGAGCCCCAGCGCGCCGCCGCCCGCCCAGGAGTCGTTCTATCGCCCCGAGGCCTTCGGCGCGCCGGACAAGGCCCAGCACTTCGCCAGGGTGGTCGCGGACATCCGGGCCCGGGCCCAGACGCTGGCGCCCGGCAACGTGGTTCCAGGCCTGTGCGAGGAGCTGCGCCTGACGCGGGAGAATGGCCACCACGAGCTGGAGCTGACCCCCGAAGAGACCGAGGCCCTGGTCCAGGCCTGCCGGCGCAACGGCGCGACGGTCCACGGCGCCCTGGGCGCGGCCTGGCTGGGGGCGCTGCACGCGGAGTTCCTGCCCCCGGGGCAGCCGGTGGTGCTGTCGCTCGGCTCGCCCGTGGACCTGCGCGGCGCGCGCCACAGCCCCACGAACACCGAGGATGTCGCGGTGCGACTGTCGGGCGTGGTCAGCCGCATCCGCGTGAGCAACCACGAGCCGTTCTGGGAGCTGGCCCGCACCGTGACGCAGGACGTCCGGCAGCAGGCGGAGCTGGGCAATGCCCACCTCCTGCACGAGCTGGTCTACGCGCAGACCCCGCCGAGCCTGGCGAAGGAGAGCGGCACCGCGCTCATCGAGGGGATGATGCGATTTCCCTGGAACAGCGTCATCACCAACGTCGGGCGACTGGCCCCGCCGGAGCCCGGACGGAAGCTGACGCTCCAGGGCCTGGGCTTCCTGGGCGGGCCGATGCCGAACCAGGCGGTGGTGATGTCGGTCAGCACGTGTGGGGGGCTGCGCGCCCACACTGTTTATGACCGGCGGAACATCACGCCGGCCCGGGCCGAGTCGCTCCTGAGTCGCTTCGAGCAGCGGCTGCGGGCCGCCATTGGATGAGGTGCCTGGTGCAGTACGTTCATCGCACGCCCTCGATGACCCGCACCGCATGGGCCACGCCGTCCTCGGCGCGGATGAGCGCTCCGAGCTGCTCGGCCCGCTCACGCAGCCCGGGCCGGTCCGTGGCGGAGATGGCCGCCGCGAGGTTCTCCGCCGTGAGCTGCTTGCGAGGAATCGGGCCCGGCGCCACGCCGAGCTGTTCCATGCGCCAGCCCCAGAAGGGCTGATCACCCAGGAACGGCACGGTGACCATGGGTACGCCCGCGCGGAGCGCCGCGGCCGTGGTGCCGGCACCGCAGTGGTGCACGACGGCCGACATCCTGGGGAAGAGCCAGTCGTGCGGCGCCGAGTCGAGGAAGTGCACGGTGTCGGGCAGGGCGCTCCGATCCAGCGCGCCCCAGCCCGCCGCCAGCACCGCGCGCCGGCCGTTCAGCGCGCGGACGACGAGCCGGCTCGTCTCCACCGGGTCGAAACCGCCCATGCTGCCGAAGCCGACGTACACGGGCGCCGGCCCGGCCCCGAGGAAGTCGGTCAGCGCCGCCGGGGGCTTCCAGGTGCTGGCCCCGTCCAGGAACCAGTAGCCGGTGACCTTGATGAGATCCGGCCAGTCCGGCGGCGGCGGGACGACCACGGGCGAGAAGCCGTAGAGGACCGGCCAGCGATGCTTCAACATGACGTGGCCGGGATGGACGAGCGACCAGGGCCCCAGCCCCAGCACCTTGCGGCGCGCCTGGTTGACCATGCGGCGGAAGCTGAGCCAGACGAGCTGCCGCATCGCCACGTGCAGCGAGTGGTTGACCACGCCCGGAAGGGGACGACGGGGCGGGGGAATGAGCGGCGGCGGGAACCGGCCGGTGGGGGACACGGGCTGCAGGCCCGCGCCGATGGCGGGAATGCCCAGCTTCTCCGCGATGGCCAGGCCGATGAAGAACCCCAGGCCAATCGCGATGACGGCGTCGCTGCCCCGGGCCGCGGCGAGGAACTGCTCGGCCCAGGACTCCGAGTGGTCGATGGCGAGGCGGGCCATCATGCGCGAGAGCTCCGCCGGGTTGAGGCCGCGAGTGAAGAGCGCCTCCATCTCCGAGCTGGCCGTGGTGGCTCGGATGTCCCCCGAGAGCGGCTTGAAGACGATGCCGCGCCCCTCGGTGAGCGGAGCGAACGCCGGGTCAGCCACCAGCACCGGCGTGTGGCCCGCCCGGGCGAGGCCCTCGGCCAGCGCCACCAGGGGACGGACGTCTCCCTCCGTACCGAACGTGATGATCGTGATGCGCATGGCACATGAATATGACATCACTTTCAACTTCGCGGCGGACATTTCCCCCCTGCGGGATTCGAACCCGTTGGGGAAGAAGAACGTCGCGTGCGGGTACCGCTTCGCCGCGTCGAGGGCGTGCCCGGTGACGAAGAGGAGATGGCCTCCATCGCGACGTAGATGGCGGGTGGTCGCGGGCCCGATAGACTCATCCGTCGCATGTCGGTATTCCTCGTCCTTCCCGATGGCCGCCGCCTTCCGCTGACCAAGCCCGTGATGTCCGTGGGCTCCGATTCCGCCTGCGACGTCGTCCTCGATGCGTCCGGGGTGAAGGCCAGTCACGCCCTGCTCTTCCGCGACGCGCGCGGTTGGTCCGTATCTCCCGCGAGCAGGGGCTGTGAGGTGCGCGTGCGCGGCAAGCGCGTGGAGCTCGCCCCGCTCTCCCCGGGAGATACCTTCTCCGTGGGCAGTGCCCTCCTCACCCTCGCCTCCTCCGAGCAGGCCCAGGCTCCAGGGGTGGCCCCGCCCACGGCCACCTCACGCGGGCGGCTCGTCTCCGTCCTCGCGGGCTTCGCGTCCCGGCTGCTGGTGCAACGCCCTCCCGCGGAGCTGCTGGAGACGGCCATGCGCGGGCTCGCGGAGGCGACAGGCGCGGACGTGGGCTTCCTCGTGTCGGCGGAAGGCACGCGGCGCCACGTGCTGTGCGCCACCGGGCCCGTACCGGAGGCGGCGGTGGTGGACAGTCTGGTGGATCGGGTGGTGGCCTCAGGAGCACCCGTGCTGGTACCGGACGTGGCCGCGGACGCGGTGCTGGCCGGAGCGCCGAGCGTCGTGGCCCTGCGCCTCACCTCCGCACTGGTATTGCCCTTGCGCGCGGAGCCTGCGCCGCTCTCGGCCGTGTACCTCGGACGGCGCGTGGGCAGCGCCCCCTTCTCCGCCGTGGAGCTGGAGGAGGCCCTGGCCCTCTCCGCGCTGGCGGCGATGCTGCTGGCCACCTCGCGAGAGCTGACGGAGCTGCGAGCACAGGTGGACAACCTCACGCAACGAATCGAAGCAGCCACCTTCGAGGGCCTCATCGGCGAGTCGCGCCCCATGCGCGAGCTCTACCGGCAGGTGGAGCGGCTGGGTCCCACCTCGCTCAACGTGCTGCTCCAAGGCGAGACGGGCACGGGCAAGGAGTGGGTCGCGCGGGCGCTGCACCGGCGCAGTGGACGGCGCGGGCGGCTGGTGGCCATCAACTGCGCGGCGCTGCCCGAGTCCCTCATCGAGCGGGAGCTGTTCGGCCACGCGCGCGGAGCCTTCTCGGGCGCGGGGTCGGACCGGCCGGGACTGGTGGAGGCGGCGGACGGGGGAACGCTCTTCCTCGACGAAATCGGGGACATGCCGTTCGCCCTCCAGTCGAGGCTGCTGCGGGTGGTGCAGGAGCGGGAGGTGACGCGGTTGGGAGAAAACCACCCGCGCAAGGTGGACATGCGCGTCATCTCGGCCACGCACGAGCCGCTCGAGACATTGGTGGAGAAGGGAGCCTTCCGGGCGGACCTCCTCTTCCGGCTGGAGGAGGTTCGAGTCGACGTGCCGCCCTTGCGCGAGCGTGGCGACGACGTGCTGCTCATCGCCCACCATGTGCTGACCCAAGAGGGCCGACGCGCGCGGGGCTTCACCCAGAAGGCCACCGAGGCGCTGCGGGGCCACCCCTACCCCGGCAACGTGCGGGAGCTGGTCTCGCGGGTGCGGCGCGCGGCGATTCTTGCCTCGGGAGAGCTCCTCGGCCCGGAGGACCTGGAGCTGGGCGGAGACGATGCGCCCCTCACTCCTCTGGACGAGGCCCGCGACGCCTTCGTTCAACGGTATGTGCGCGAGGCCATCACCCGCAGTGGAGGGAGCAAGAAGGAGGCGGCACAGGCGTTGGGGATCGGCCTGCGCTCGCTGTTCCGCTACCTGGGCGAAGGGGACTGACACGCGTGTCCCCTCGGGAGGGCCCTCGCGCGTGCCAGCTCTGGCACGTTCCTCCCGCGCCGGAGGGCCTTCCCGGGACTCCCAAGTCGGCTCGAGGGGCTTCGGGTTGGCGTCCTACGGGTCAACCTCCACAGGCCGGCGGCTCAGATGGGCCCCGTAAGGTGAAGGACGGCCGTGCACGTTGCGTTGCACCTCACACAGGTCGGGGTGCCCGCCGGGCATTGCGTCTCCGTGACGCTGTTGCCGTCATCACAGACCTCACCGCTGCTGACGATTCCATCACCGCAATACGGCCCCGTGAGGTTCAGCCTCGCCGAGCAGGTCGCACTGCACGCGGTGCAGGTGGGAGTACCGTAGGGGCACTGCGTCTCCGTGACGGTGTTGCCGTCGTCACAGGCCTCGCCCGCCGCGGAGTTGGTGAGCGCGTCACCGCACATGGCCATCGTGCAGTCCGCGTCGCAGTAGGCCGAGTTCCCGCCCGTGTCGCACTGCTCCCCGGCCGCCGGGTTGAGGAAGTGGTCACCACAGGCGCTCACCGTGCAGTCCGCGTCGCAGCTCACCGAGTTGCCTCCCGTGTCGCACTGCTCGCCTCGCGGGGTGTTGACGTAGTGGTCTCCGCAGAAGGGGATGGTGCAGTCCGCGTCGCAGCTCGCGCTGTCGCCGCCACCGCTGTTGTCACACTGCTCCCCGGCACTGACGTTCACCTGTCCATCGCCACAGATGCGCGCCGTGCAGTCCGCGTCACAGCTCGGCGACTCGCCCGCCGTATCGCACTGCTCGATACGAGGCGACGCCCCATCCACGTAGCCGTCCCCGCACATCGCCAGCATGCACCCGGCGACGCAGTCGTCCCCGTTGTCGCTGTTGCCGTCATCACAGGCCTCGCCCTCGTCGAGCATGCCGTCACCGCAGAAGCTCGCCGCGCAGGCCGGCAGTCCCGAAAAGGAGAAGGACGTCGTCGTCGACAAGCCGAGCGCGTTGGACACCGTGGCGGTGATACGCGGCGAGACACCCGCCGGCACGCAACCCGGAGCCGTCCACAGCACCTCGCTGGTGCCGGCCGTGTGCGCCGGCGCCGACAGGATGCCGGTGGCCGCCTCCCAGGAGAAGGTGAGCGCGCTGCCCTGCGGATCCTCCGCCTTCACCCCCAGGGTGACACTGCCCCCGGGCCCCACGGACGGAGCGGAGCGCCAGGCCTCCACGATGCGCGGGGGAAACCTCGCCGTCGGCTTCGAGCCCACGCACAGCGAGAAGGTCCCTCGGCCCTGTCCTCCCCGGCCGTCCTTCGCCACCACCGTCAGCGCGCAGTTGGGGCACGTCTCGCCCGCGGGCTGGGCGCTCGGGGTGAACCGGGCCGTCGCGCTCGTCCCCTCGGCCCACGTCCCCGCGCACGAGGCCGTCCACTCGTAGCTCAGCACGTCTCCATCGCTGTCCGAGGCCGTGGCCACCACCGTGGTCGTCTCCCCCACCTCCACCCCGCTCGGGGTGGCGTTCACCCGGCTCACCTGAGGCCAGGTGTTGAGGCGCACCTCGACCTCGGCGCTCCCGGCGTCCGCCACGGTGACGGTGAAGCCGAGCGTGGCCGAGGCCCCGTGCGGGTCCGTGACCGTAAAGGTGAAGGTGACAGGGCCCGCCGCGGCCGGGGCAGTCCACGTCGTGGAGGCACTCGAGGCCGAGGCGAAGCTGCCCGCCGAGGCCGTCCAGGCGTACGTCAAGGTGTCTCCCGCGTTCACGTCCCGCACCGTGACATTCAGGGAGACTCTCCCTCCGGGCGCCACCAGGTTGGGAGCCACCGTCAGCGAGGTGATGGAGGGCGCCGCGTTCTCGAAGGGCGGCGGCTCGGACACCTGCTGCAGGAGGATGGACACGAGCGTCGTCTTCCCCGCGAGGATGGTGACGTCGGTGGCCTGCCCCGCGTAGAGCCGGGTGCCCGAACCATCCAGCGCCTCAGCCGAGAAGGTGCGCAGAGTGCCGGCCGGAAGCTCGTGGAGCGTGCCACGCCAGGTGCTCCCCGACAGCGCCAGGGACACGGTGCGCGGAGACATGTCGGCCGCGCTCACCGTGACGCGCACCTCGGCGATGTCCCCCGCGGACAGGGACTGGGGGAGCGAGCCCACCACCTCCACGGAACCCACGGTGACTTCCGGTGTGCAGGCCGCGAGGGCCAGGAAGAGCAATCCGAGGCCCAGGTGGGTCCGGAGGGAGATTCGAGACACGTGAGACTCCTGCGTCGTACAGGGGCGTTGCGCCCGTTCTGGCCTCGACTCTAGCCGGTCACCCCGCACGGGCGCATGCCCGCCGGCGGGTTCACCCTCCCGCTCCCGTTTGCCGCTCCCGCCCGCGCTCGCCTTGGACAGCAACAGAGTCCTTTGCCTGCTTCCCCGGCGTACCCGTGAGTAGGCCTACGACACCTTGCGGATGAGCCAATCGGAGAGGCCCGCGTCCACCACAAGGCGCGCCAGGTCGTCGGGACCGATCACCCTCACCCGTGCATCGTCGGTGGTCACGGCCCCGGTGTGGAACACGAAGAACATCTGGTCATAGTGGTCTTCGATCTGCTCGACGTACCGGGCAAGCTCGGCTTGCGATGTCTTCGATTTGATCTGCACGAACGCTCGCTCGCCGGTGACGGGAAGTTCCAGGTCGAGGTCGATGGTCTTCTGGACCCCTCCCACAACCCCCACCCTTCGATAGCCGCTGGCTCCGAACACCAGTTCAACGAGCAGCTCGAAATCCTTGGGTCCGAGTAGGCGCAGCAGGGGGACTATCGCTCGCCGCATCGCTTCTCTCGCGGCCAGCGCCTGCTCTACCTCGGGCGTCTTGATGCCCTTGAGCCGCTTGATCACGTACTCCGACGCGCGCACCTGGCAGGAGGTCCCGCGATAGGACGCAAGCTGCGTTAGAGCCCCGGAGAGCACATCCTTCGTCAGTCGCTCACTTTTGATGTCCGTGCACTTCCACCCGCCTCTGAGCCGTCGCCAAACACCATTGCCATCCTCATGCAGGAACGGCGGCTCGCGGGTCACGAAGCCCCAGTACAAGGTTTGGCCCATGAAAGTGATCCAAAGCGTAGAGCCGTCGTCTTCGAAGAAGTGGCGGCTCTCGTTCGTGAAACGGGTGGCAACCCCTTTCTCCAAACCAGCTGCGAGGAACGCTTGCGTGAGTTCACTCCATTTTCCCGACTTGGAGAGGGCAATCATCTTGGAAGCGCGGGAGTTGAAGCCGTAGCGAACGATACCGAGCTTGAGGCACTCGGCTTCCCATCCGCCAGCCTTGCCGAGCTTGATGTAGCGCACTGAGCTGACGCGGTTCAGGGCTTTGGCGTCGGCAGTGAAATCAGTGGATGTGAGCTTACTCACGGGTTCATTGCCTCGTATAGGAAGGGCGGCGCTGACTCGCGAAGCGATGGATACCGTTATGACACCAAAGGTGGCCGAAGTGCAGAAGCGAGTGAAGGAGCTGGAGCGGGAGTTGCGACGCAAGGAGAAGGCAAAACTCCAGGCCCTGGGCTGGGACGAGCGACACAGCGCAGAGGACGAAGAGTCGTCCGAGCCGAGCGAGAGCTGACGCTGTCGTTGGTGCAGCAGGCGCAGAGCGCGGGCGTGGGGCTCCTCGGCCCGGAGGACCTGGAGCTGGGCGGAGACGATGCGCCCCTCACTCCTCTGGACGAGGCCCGCGACGCCTTCGTTCAACGGTATGTGCGCGAGGCCATCACCCGCAGTGGAGGGAGCAAGAAGGAGGCGGCACAGGCGTTGGGGATCGGCCTGCGCTCACTGTTCCGCTACCTGGGTGAAGGGGACTGACACGCGTGTCCCCTCGGGAGGGCCCTCGCGCGTGCCAGCTCTGGCACGTTCCTCCCGCGCCGGAGGGCCTTCCCGGGACTCCCAGGCGTGCAAGCCCGCGAAATCGTGGGCTTCCACCGCTCCGAAGCCCCCTGGCACTCCACTTGCCCTGGGAGTGCCCAGCTGCGCCGGCAGGGGCCGATGCGCGGGACTCACGAGGGCAAACACATGAAGCGGATGATGATGGCTTTCCTCCTGGTGCTGGCGGTGGGCTGTGGCAACACCTCGGGCGGCGACGGCGATGGCGGCAACAACGGCGGCGGCGGCGGCAACGGCGGCGGAGACACCCTCCCGCAGGGCCTGTGCAACGCCACCCACAGGTGTCCGGACGGCCAGTTCTGCTTCAACGGCATCTGCGCCGTGGGCTGCACCTCCAACAAGGACTGCGGTGACAGCATGTACTGCGACACCGAGGACATCGGCCCGCCGTACTACTGCAAGAACAAGACGGTGCCCACGTGTACCTCGAACAGCCAGTGCGCCGAGACGCAGGTGTGTCTCAAGGGCTTCTGCAGCCTCAAGCCGCCCGAGGTGAAGCCCGCGTGCGACCCGGACAGGTCGGGCTCCGCGGAGGACGGCTGCGACAAGTACGCCATCTGCGTCGACCCGAACGAGGAGAACAACACGAAGCAGGACGCCTACTGCGCCTCGTTCCCGCCGTGCCCGCAGAGCGGCGTGTGCCCGACGGGCCAGTTTGGCGCCGTCTGCAACGACGGCTACCTCAGCGGCAAGGGACGCTTCTGCATGGAGGGCATGTGCAAGGACAACTCGAACTGCCCCTCCAACTGGAACTGCGTGAAGCCCTATACCAATGCGGTCCTCGGCTTCTGCAGCTCCGGCGCTCCTGGCATGCCCTGCACGAGCAACGAACAGTGCGCCAGCAACAACTGCGCTTCCTTCCCAGGCATGGCCGGCGTGTGCCTGTAACGCGCCCCTCGCTCCACGCGTGAACCTGTGACAGGAGGGCGGTCGGACGGCTCCCCTGCCGGAGCTGTCCTTCCGCCCCTGCTCACATAGAATCCCCCTGTTTCCCCATGCGCCGACTCCTCTTCATCGCCTCCGCGCTCATCGCCCTGGTGGCCGCCGGGTGCCCGCTCACCATCCAGGTCCGCTGCGACGAGTCCTTCCCATGCAACGACGGCGAGGCGTGCGTGGCGGGCGCGTGTGTCCGGGTGGAGTTGGAGTCCGCGCAGGTGGGTGCGGCCTGCACCTCCGACGCCGCGTGTGGCACCGGGCTCACCTGTGGAACGGGCTTCCCCGGCGGCTACTGCCTCGCGCCGTGCGGCGAAGGAGACGCCTGCGCCTCGGGCTCGGTGTGTGTGAAGGAGCTGGGCCGGTGCATGCGCGCCTGTGGCGAGGCGTGCAGCCGCCCGGGCTACGCGTGCAGGCCCGTGCCGCAGCCTGGGAGTAGCACCTGGGCCTGCGCGCCCACATCCAGCGACGGAGGGGACGGGGGGACGGTGGACCCGGGTCCTTCGGAGGACGCGGGCTGCACGGGACAGGTGCCCCTGAACGAGCGCTGTGCCCAGGCATGCGACTGCGCCCCCCCCGGGGCGGACTGCGTCGGCAGCGTGTGCGTCCAAACGTGCACCCGGGACTTGGACTGCCCGGACGGCTCGCGCTGCAACGGAGAGCATTGCGAGAAGGGGCCGCGGCTCGGTGAGGCGTGCCGAGACAACTTCGACTGCCCGGGCGTCGCGAAATGCAATGCCCAGCGCCGCTGCACGAAGAGCTGCATCACGGACCAGAGTTGCCCGCTCGACTACCGGTGTGCCCCAGACTCGGTGTGCGTGAACGAGTGCACCAGCGCTCCGCCGGAGACGGTGGGCCTCACGTGTGAATCCTCCATGGACTGCGCCCGCTGCGGCTTTTGCGTGTCCTCCGGTGCCGTGAAGCAGTGCCGCCAGCCCTGCCAGCTCGACCGGGACTGCCCCGGAGGTGCGGTGGGCGCGTGCGAGCAGGTGGGCTCGACGGAGCTCCGCGCCTGCCGCCTGCCCTGAGACGGAGGTTGCTCCCGGGAGGCCGGGCCCTACAATGTGCCCGCGATGACGGGTGAACCACTGGCCGGCCGCTACCAGCTGGAGCAGGAACTGGGACGCGGAGGCATGGCCACGGTCTTCCTGGCCACGGACCTCCGGCTGTCGCGCCAGGTCGCGGTGAAGGTGATGCACCCGGGAGGGGACGGGCGCCGCGCCGAGCGATTCCGCCAGGAGGCCGCGCTGGTGGCCTCGCTCAAACACCCCAATGTGCTGGAGATTCACGACTTCGGCGAGGACGCGGCACGAGGTCCCTTCCTGGTCTGCGAGTGGGTGCAGGGAGAGGACCTGCGCGAGCTGACGCGGAGGCTCTCGCCCGTGCCCCCCGAGGTGGCGGCGGTGCTCGGCTGGGAGCTGGCCCGGGCGCTCGGGGCGGCGCATGCGCGGGGTGTGGTGCACCGCGATGTAAAGCCGGAGAACGTCCTGGTGGCTCGGGGTGGACCGCTGAAGCTGGCGGACTTCGGCATCGCCGCACTCGCCGACCAGGAGCGGCTGACGAGCACCGGCGGAATCACGGGCTCGCTGGCGTACATGGCGCCCGAGCGCATCGACACCGGAGCCTTCTCGCCGGCCTCGGACGTGTACGCGGTGGGTGTCGTCCTCTTCGAGCTGTGCGCCGGCACCACCCCGCACGGAGGAAAGGGGGCCGCGTACCTGGCGGCCTCGGTGATGACGAAGGACGCGCCGCCACTGGCCTCGGTGGTGCCCGGCACGCCCGAGCCGTTGAATGTGCTGGTGGCACGCTGTCTCGCGCTGGACTCGCGCGATCGGCCCGCGAACGGTGAGGAGCTGGCACGGATGCTGGAGGACGTGGTGGGCCGGATCGCCGGCCCTCCCGCCGAGGAGGCCCGGGCCTTCTTCCAGGCACCGGAGGCATACGCAGCGCGCTGGCGCGAGGCCCGTTTTCAACGGCTGCTGAGCGAGGGAGGCTCGCTGCTGGCCCACGGCGACGGGGCTCGGGCCGCGAGGGTTCTCAACGAGGCACTGGCGCTCCGGCCGGACTCGCCCGAGGTGATGTCACTCCTGCGCGAACGTCCGAAAGCCAGACGCTCGACGGCGATCGGAGTGGGTGCGGCGCTGGCCGGCATCGTTGCAGTCGTCGGAGTGGTGGGATGGGGAGCATACCCGTGGCGCACACCGCCGCGGCCTCCGGAGGAGACCTCGACCCAGGGAGTCGAGGAGCGAGTCATCGCGGAGCCGGTTCCAGCACGGGACCCGGAGACCGACACCCCGAAGGCCCTTCCCAGGGAAACGGCCAGCTCCGCACCGGCGGGAGTTGCGCCAGTGCGCAGGGCAGTGCCCACCAGGACGGATGGCGCAAGGGGGGCGCGTGCTCCGACCGAGTCCACGCCTCCGGCGCCATCCGGCTCACCCGAAGGCGCCGCTGCCTCCGCCACGGGAGCGCCCCTGGCCGGGGAACCCGTGAAGCCCGCGACACTGAGGGTGACGACACGCCCCTGGGCCGAAGTGTTCGTGGACGACCAGAGCCGGGGCTACACGCCGCGTGTGCGCGAGGTGAACCTGTCACCGGGCACGCACCGGCTGCGCTTCGTCAACCCGCAGTGTGACACCTGGGAGGAGGTCATCCAGGTGGCCGCCGGGGAGCTCGTGTCGCGAGAGGTGAAGCTCCAGGTGCGCAAGGCCGAGATGGTCATCGTCGCGCCAGCGGGTGCCCGCGTCTTCGTCGATGGGGTGGAGGCAGGGGTGGCGCCGCTGCCCGGCCCCGTGAATGTCGAGCACGGCTCGCACGTCATCTCGGCCCGGGTGCCCGGCGTGGCCCCCCTGCAACGCGAGGTGGACGTCGTGGCTGGCAAGCGCATCGAGGTGGTGTTGGAGGTGGCGCCATGACAGCCATCGTCGTGGCCCTGGTCCTGTCACTCGCGTCCCCGTTGGAGCCGGCCCGCGCGGCGTACCAATCCGGCGAGCTGGCGCAGGCCCGTGCCGAGCTGGAGGCGCTCCTCTACCCCCTGCAACTGCACGGGGACGAACTGGAGGGCGAGGCCCATCTGCTGCTGGCCGCCACCTACCACGCTCAGGAGGATCCGGCCCGCGCCGAAAACGAGGCGGTGCTGGGGCTCGGCGCGAGCCATGACACGAAGCTCGATCCGCTGCTGTACCCTCCGGACTTCATCGCCTTCGTGGAGCGCGTGCGCACCGTTCATCGGGAGCGCATCGCCGCGATGACCGCCACGCGCCGTCCGCCCTCCCTCACGCCGCCCCTCCCTTCAACCCCCGAGCCCTCTGCGGCGGATCTGGCACTCCGGGGAACAGCCTCCCCCTCGCATGGCTGGTACCTGGTGCCCTTCGGCGTGGGCCACTTCCAGCATGGCCGGCGCACCCAGGGAACCGTGCTGGCGGTGACGCAGGGGGCGAGTCTGGCCATTTCCGCGGCATCGCTGGGCACGGCGCTGGCGCTGCGGGGCCCCGACGGGCGGTACAGCGCCGGGGACGCGAGCGTGGCCCGAGGGCTCAACATCTCCTACCTCGTGGGGGCCTACGCCTTCGCTGCCCTCTACGCCTACGGTGTGCTCGACGGCCTCGTCCTCACCTCACGAGCCCCTTGAGTCCTCCCGAGAAGGCCGAGAAGGTGTCAAAGGACTCGAACCGGCGCCTTGGCATCGGCACCGGAGAAGGTGTCAAAGGACTCGAACCGGCGTGGTCCAGGCTACTGCCGCACACTTCATGGTAGAGCGGCCTGGGCAGGTGTGTGCCCAAAGGGGGCTGCACGGCCTCTCCACCAGCCTGGCGCACTGCTCGGCCGGCCTCTGTCAGCGGCCCTCCTCGTCACCTCCGCTCTCCTCCTCGCTCGTGCCCACCAACGGGCTCCCTCCTCCGGCCTCAGCTCCGCCCCCACTTGAGGGAACCGCTTGCGGTACTGCCGCTCGGCGTTCGTTCACATAGCGCGCCGGCCGTCATGCCGATGCAACCATTCCGACCGCGACCGCTTGCTCAACGCGCGCGCGATTGATCAGACCTTGGAACCGCCCATCGGCACGCACGAGGGGAAGCCACGCTCCGGGATGCTCCACGACCAGTCGCGCCCGCGTACTGCGATCCGCGAGTCGAAATGCATCGAACGACATCGCTGCAACGTCCAGAACGTCAGCAAACAGTTTCTCGACCAGGGGAGCGTTCAGCCACTGTGCATATTCGAAGCGACCCGGACTCAATTGCTCCCACGGACCGGGGTCGTTGGGCGGAGGCACAGGAACTTGTATGTTGCCGAGGAAGCCGCGCAACAACTCGGCGGCGTTGTTCGAGTCGACAAAGCGCCCTTGGTCATTGTCGATCGGCGGCTGTGTTTGGAACGGACCACGGCTTACAACAAACTGGGACCATGCGCGTATTTCGCCATTAGAGCGCCTAACAAAAATAAGGACTGGGCCCTCCCGCCAGAGGGGCGACACCCCTCAAACCTTATTTTTGTTAGGCGCTCTTAGCCAATGCCACTTCGAGCTTGGGATACGCTCGTGCTAATCGCCAGCGAATGACGTCGCTCGCACACATGCCGACAAAGTGGCCGTGCACGTCTTTGGCGGTATCCACGAAAACCACCGCCTGCATGCTGCGCATGCGCTTCAGGATCACGGACAGGATGTACAGACGCGACGTCAGCCACTCTCATCCTTGTCCCAGGTCCACGACCGCGAATTCGAGCGGCGTCTTGGCCTCAAGCTGCTCGTAGAAGCTCCGCAATGTGCTGTCATTGATATCGTTCGCCGTGCCGGCAACTCGGGAAAGTCATGAGCGTCCGCCTCTAATGGGGAGCGTGCCATGACACTCTAGATTGCAAGGGAGCTGGAAGATGTCTCTATTTGGAGCGATATGGTGCCTTCACGACTGTCATCGTCGCCTTATTGTTTGAAACCAGTGAGGCTCGCGCAGAAGCTTCCAGTCAGATCATCTATCATCATGGGAGCGCGGCCTGGGCAGGCGTGTACCCTCAAGAGGGCTGCGCGGCCTGTCTGCCGGCCGGGCGCACTGCTCTCTGGAGGCGAGGGGATTTCTCAGCCCCCTTTCCTCCCTTCTCCTTTCCTCCTCGTGTCGTGCCGCGTCAACCTCACTCCCGCTCTTTGACTCCCACCGGACTCCCTCTCGGGTCGCCTCGCTTGAGTTCTTTGATTCCCTTTCGAGGAGTTCTTTGACACCTCTCGGGCTGAAACGCAGAGACGGGGCCTTCTTGTAGGAACCACGCACAGTTGCATACTGTGTTGCACTTGTCCGCACTGTGTTGCACTTGTCGTTGGGGGCCAAACGAGCGAGATACCGGGCCGGAACGCCAAAAGACGGGCAGGGGCCTGCCTCGACATCACCTCCCGAATCCGTATTCCATTCCACGGTGGCATCGATCCTGTATTGACGACCTGACGCGTCTCCGTTAGGCCGGTGCTGCGCGCGGCACCCCATGCGTATTCAAGAATAGAGGACTAGACCCAGACATGCGTTACCTCAAAAGCGCTCTCTCCTACCTTACGATCCCGATTCTCTCCGCCCTGCTCCTCGCGAGCTGTGCCAGCACTGACCCCTCCGAGGCCGACAGCCACGAAGGCGACGAGACCGTGGGCGAGAGCCATGACGCGCTCACCGCCGAACAGTGCACCTACTTCGATGTCAACGGTACGGTCCAGATCTGCCATAAGACCAGCTCGACGATTCATCCCTACACGATCGTCCGTGTTAGCGAGCAGGCGTGTATCAACGCGCACAGCGCTCACAACGGCGACTACGTCACCAGCCTCGACCCGACCTCGCCGCTCTACGACCCGACGTGCAGCGGCCAGGGCTGCCTGGCCGTGAACGCGCCGTGCGACGCCACGGTCCCCTGCTGCGACGGCCTCACGTGCCAGAGCGGCACCTGCGTCGACGTCAACGAGTGCGCCGCCGGTACCGACAACTGCAACGAAAACGCCACCTGCACCAACACCGCGGGCTCCTTCACCTGCGCCTGCAACGCGGGATACGAGGGCGACGGCGTGACCTGCACCAACATCGACGAGTGCGCCGCAAACCCGTGCCTGAACGGCGGCACCTGCACCGACGGCATCAATAGCTACACGTGCGCGTGCGCTCCCGGCTTCACCGGCACCAACTGCGAGACCAACATCGACGAGTGCGCCGCAAGCCCCTGCCTGAACGGTGGCACCTGCATCGACGGCATCAATAGCTACACGTGCGCGTGCGCTCCCGGCTTCACCGGCACCAACTGCGACATCAACATCGACGAGTGCGCCGCAAGCCCCTGCCTGAACGGCGGCACCTGCACCGACGGCATCAATAGCTACACGTGCGCGTGCGCTCCCGGCTTCACCGGCACCAACTGCGAGACCAACATCGACGAGTGCGCCGCAAGCCCCTGCCTGAACGGTGGCACCTGCACCGACGGCGTGGGCAGCTACACCTGCGAATGCGCGCCCACCTACGAGGGGGCCAACTGCCAGGCTTGCTCCGGCACCCTCGGGGACTGCAACGGGAACTCGTCCGACGGCTGCGAGGTGAACCTCCAGAGCGACGCCGATAGCTGCGGCGCCTGCGGCATCGTGTGCGCGACGGGCCAGATCTGCTCGAACGGCACCTGCCAGGCCGAGCCCACCGGCCAGGTCCCCGGCACGCCGATCAGCTCCCCCGCGAACCACAACCCGCTGGCCCCGGCGGTCGCCGATGTGAATGGCGACGGCAAGCTCGACATCCTGGTGGCCAACGCCGAATCCGGGTCGATCCTGCTCCCCTCCGGCTCGCTCTCCGTTTTCCTGGGGAACGGCGACGCCAGCGTCCAGTCGGAGGTCAACTACGGGGGCGCCTCGCTCTCCAGCAACGCGGTCGTGGCCGTGGACGTGGACGGCGACGGGTGGCTCGACGCCGTCACCGTCAACGGCCAGACCAACCTGCTCCTCATCAACGGAAACATCAGCGTCTACAAGAACCTGGGCCCGAGCGCGCCCGGGACCTTCGGCGCGCCGACGAGCTTCACCACCGGCACCCCGGGCTCCGTCCACCTCTGCACCGGGGACTTCGATCTCGACGGGGTGGCTGACATCGCCACGACAAGCGTGACCCTGAGCCAGGTGAGCGTGCTCTTCGGCACCGGCGCGGGCAGCTTCGGCGCGCCCACGTTCATCGGCATCCCGAACACCGGCGGCGTGCAGTCGACGATCGCCTGCCGTGACCTGAACAGCGATGGCTTCTCCGATCTCGTGGTGACGAGCCCCGCCAGCGCACGCCTGTCGATCCTCATCAACCAGGGCAACGGCTCGTTCGCCGCACCAGTCTCCTACGCCAACGCCGTCAACGGCCAGACGGCGGGCATCGCCTTCGGCGACGCCAACGGCGACGGCACGCTCGACATCCTCTCGAACGGCGCGGCCGGCCGGTACCTCTTCTTCTTCAAGGGGAACGGCAACGGCACCTTCGCGAGCGGCGTTCAGTCCGCCGCCGCGGCCACTACGGCCACCAACTCGGCGCTGGGCGTCGTGGCCGATGACTTCAACGGCGATGGCAAGCTCGACGCCTACATCCTCGTTACAACGGCCTCGGGCGGCGTCCGCCCGATGACCGGCAACGGCAACGGAGGCTTCACCTCGGGCACCGTCGTCACGACCGGCGCCTCGCCTGGCCTCAACGCCATCGCAACCGCGGACATGGACGCGGACGGGTACGCCGATCTCATCCTGACCAACAGGGGATCCGGCACCGTGACCGTGGTCCCCAACGGACTCTGAGTAGCTGTCCGCGATACCGGGCAAGCGGGCGCTGGGGCGGTGTGCCCTGATTTCAGCGCGGTCTCGGTAGGAGAATCGGTGCGCCGCGTGCTTCGCGCGCGGCGCACCGAAAGACGCGCAGGCGCCTGACCCGACCTCACCTCCACAGAGGCCGTATTCCACACGGGTGCAGGACCACGCGGCGTGCCGGAGAAGGTGTCCGGAGAAGGTGTCAAAGGACTCGAACCGGCGCAAAAGAGCGGCGGCCCACCGCCCATTCTTGACTATCTGTTCCAAAACCCTGTATCCAACGACCATGGCCAGACCCAAGGCGTTCGACACGGATGAGGCGCTGGACGCCGCGATCGGCGTGTTCCGCGAGCATGGCTTCGAGGGGACCTCGGCCGACATGCTGGTCAAGGCCATGGGGATCGGCCGCCAGAGCCTCTACGACACCTTCGGCGACAAATGGGGCCTCTATTGCGCCGCCGTACGGCGCTATTCGGCCCTGGAAGGCAGCGCCCACGTCGCGGCCCTGCGCAGTCGGCCGCGGGCCATCGAAGGCCTTCGGGCCATGGTGGAGCGCCTGGTCGAGGACGCCGGGCAGGCCTGTCTGGGGATCGGGTCCATCTGCGAGTTCGGCCGCGCGCGGGCCGATCTGGCAAAGCTTCACGACGCCGCCGATCGGGCGCTGCACGGCGCGATCGTCGAACGCGTGCGCGCGGCCCAGGCCGACGGCGACGTCGGCGTCGAGCTGAACCCCGAAGAGGCGGCGGGTTTCCTCATCTCGAGCTTCGCCGCCATCCGCATCGCCGCCCGGGGAGGCGCCGACGCCGACCAGCTCCGCGGCCTAGGCCGTCTCGCGCTGCGCGCCCTGCGGTGAGCTTCTCTTTTTTTGCGCAATTCTGGAATGAACATTCAACATGAGGAGAGAACGATGAAAGCTGTCGTGATGACCCGCCAGGGCGGGCCCGAGGTCATGGCGTTCGTAGAGCGTCCCGAGCCGGTCGCTGGGCCGGGAGAGGCGCTCGTCGAGATCGCCGCGGCGGGCGTGAACTTCATGGACACGGGCGTGCGGCGGGGGCTCGCCTGGAGCGACAAGCCAGACCCGAAGGTCCTGGGCGTCGAGGGCGCCGGGCGGGTCCTGTCGGTCGGCGCCGGCGTCGATCCGACGTGGGTGGGACGCCGGGTCGCCTGGGTCTACGCGCCCGGCAGCTACGCCGAACGGGTCGCCATCCCGGCCGACGCGCTCGTGCCACTGCCCGACGCCATCGACGATCGCACGGCGGCGGCGGTGATGATGCAGGGTCTGACCGCGAGCCACTTCGCCACCGACTTCCACCCCGTGCAGCCCGGCGAGGTCGCGCTCGTCCATGCCGCCGCTGGTGGCCTTGGCCTGCTCCTCACCCAGATCATCAAGCTGAGGGGTGGCAAGGTCATCGGCCGCGTGTCGCACGCGGACAAGGTCGCCGTCGCGCGCGAGGCGGGCGCCGACCATGTGATCGTCGACGACGAGGGCCGATTCGCCGACGAGGCGGTCCGTCTCTCCGGCGGCGACGGAGTGCACGTGGTCTACGACGGTTCGGGTCCGAAGACCTTCCAGGCCTCCCTGGCCTCCTTGCGCCGCAGCGGGACCTTTTGCTGGTACGGGCCGGTGCTCGGCGGGCCCGGGCCCATCGACTTGATGAGCCTGCCCAAGAGCATCAAGCTCGGCTACGCGGTCTTCTCCGACCATATCGCGACCAGCGAGCTGCTGCGCAGCCGCACCGCGCGCCTGTTCGACTGGATCGCCGCCGGCTCGCTGAAGGTCAGGATCGGGGGCGTCTATCCGCAGGCCGAAGCCGCGCGGGCCCATGCGGACATGGAAAGCCGCCGCACGACCGGCAAGCTCCTGCTCATCCCGTGAAGCGCCAGCGGGCCGGCTAGCGCGCCGGCGTGGGCGTGGATGCCGGTGCCACCGGCAGCAGCAGCGTCGCGCGCAGGCCACCACCGTCACGGTTGGCGAGCACGAGCTCACCGCCCAGCGTGGCCACCAACTGCTGGGCGATGGCCAGCCCCAGCCCGGTGCCACCGGTATCGCGGTTGCGCGAGCTCTCCAGCCGGTAGAACGGTTGCAGCACCGCCTGCATCTCCTGTTCGGGAATGCCCGGGCCACGGTCGCACACGTCCACGGCCATGCGCCCGTCGTCGAGCCGGCGCACACCGACCTCGGCGCTGCCGCCGTACTTCACCGCGTTGTCGATCAGGTTCTCGACGATGCGCCGCAAGGTCGGTGGCCGCGTGCTCAACGAAGCGCGCGCGCATTCGCCCAGCGTGACCGGCTTGCCCGCGTCCTGGTAGTCGCACACCACGCTGTCGAGCAATGCGTGCAGGTCCAGCAACACCGCCGGGCCGGTGGCCCCGTGGGTGCTGCGCGCGTAGGCGATGCCCTCGCGCACCAGTTGCAGCAACTGCTCCAGGTCGTCGATCAGGCGATCGCGGTCGGCGCCCTCCCCCATCGCTTCCAGGCGCAACTTCATGCGCGTGATGGGAGTCTGCAGGTCGTGCGAGATCGCGGCGAGGATCTGCAACCGCTCCGCGAGATAGTGGCCGATGCGTGCCTGCATCGCATTGAACGCGGTGGCGGCCTTGACCACTTCCACCGGCCCTTCCCGCGGTAGCGGCGGATGTGCGCGCGCCGGGTCCAGCCGCTCGACCGCGTCGGCGAGCTGCACCAGCGGTCTCGTCGCCAGCCGCACCGCCAGCCACGCGCACAGCAACAGCAGCGCCAGCTGCGCCGCCAGCACCACCGGCAGCCAGCGCGCGATCGGCATCACCGAGGGTGTGACCTCGATGGTCAGCGGCTGGCCATCGGCCAGGGTGAGCTGCACCTCGAAACACTCCGGCGAGGTGGACACCGTGCGCGCCTGCAAGCGGTAGCGATGGTCCAGGCTGCGATCGATCAGGGCGGTGACCTCGCGCGCCCGCTCGCTGGTCAGCGGCACGCCGGGCCGCGCCGGGCCGAGCAGGTAGCGGTAGGTGCGCCGCTCCAGGCTTGGCGCCCATCGCGCGCGCTCGGCCGGGCTCAGGCGTTCGAGCAGGGCCACGCTGACGGCCACGTCCTGGTCCAGGTGGGTGAGCATCATCGAACGCGTGGCCATGTAGCGCTCGGAGAACAGCAGCGCGAAGGACAGCGCGTGCGCGAGCAGCAATCCGGCGAACAGGATCAGGGCCAGGCGCGCGGCGAGGGTGCGTGGCAGCAGACGCCGCCAGCCGGTGCTCGGGGCGGCGTTCATGCGTTCTCGCCGAGCAGGACCACGGGCTGGCAGAACACGTAGCCCTCGCTGCGCACGGTCTTGATGTAGGCCTGCCCGCGCGCGTCGTCGCGCAGGCGCTGGCGCAGGCGGCTGACGAGCAGGTCGATGGAGCGGTCGAACAGCTCGGCGTCGCGGCCACGGGTGAGGTTGAGCAACTGGTCGCGACTGAGCACGCGCTGCGGGTGGTCGAGGAACACGCGCAGCAGGCGGAACTCCGCGCCGCTGAGCGGATAGGCGGTGCCCTCTTCGTCGAGCAGGTGGCGCGCGGTGGTGTCCAGCCGCCACTGGCCGAAGCCGATCAGCCGGCCGGCCTCGGTGACCTGCAGGTTGGGCGGCAGCATGCGCGTGCGCCGGAGCACCGCGTTGATGCGCGCCAGCAGCTCGCGCGCGGAGAACGGCTTGACCACGTAGTCGTCCGCACCCATCTCCAGGCCGATGATGCGATCGGTCTCATCGTCGCGCGCGGTGAGCATCACCACCGGCACGCTGCGGTTCTTGCCGGCGCGCAGGTTGCGGCACAGCGACAGGCCATCTTCACCGGGCATCATTACGTCGAGCACGATCAGATCGACGTCGCTGGCGTCCAGCGCCGCGCGCATCTCGCGGCCGTCGGCGGCGAGCGTGGTGCGCAGGCCGTTGCGCTGCAGGTAATCGCCGACCATGCGGCGGATCTCGCGGTCGTCGTCGACGATGAGGATGTGGTCTGTATGAGCCATGGTGTCGTCCGAGAGAAGGATGGCGACGGCCGCGCCGCAGCCGCCGCCATGTTAGCGCACCGGACTCAGCGCGCGGCCAGCAGGGCCCGGATCTGCGCCTCGGTGCGGTCGTAGGCGCCCTCGCCGAAATGGCGGTATACCACCCTGCCCTCTCTGTCGATCAGGTAGAGCGCGGGCCAGTACTGGTTGCCATAGGCGTTCCAGATCCGGTAGCCGTTGTCCTGCACCACCGGATGCTGGATGTCCAGACGCCGCACCGCCTCGCGCACGTTGGCGCCCACGCGTTCGTAGCCATATTCGGGCGTGTGCACGCCCACCACGACCAGGCCCTGATCTGCGTAGCGCGCGTGCCATTGCGAGACGTAAGGCGCCACGCGCAGGCAGTTGATGCACGAGTAGGTCCAGAACTCGACCAGCACGACTTTGCCGCGCAGCTGCGACATGCGCAGCAGCGGGCTGTTGATCCACTCACCGCCGCCGCTGAAGTCCGGCGCGGTGGTGAGAGTGGCCAGCCGCGCCTCGTCGGCGCGGGCAGAGGACCAGGCCAGCACGATGGACACGGCGGCGATGGCGGCGATGAGAAAGACACGAAGGAAGGTAGGCATGTTCACAGTCCGGTGGAGATGGAGGGCAGCCATGGCAGCAGTCGCGCGGTGAGCGCGGCATCGAGCTGCCACAACTGGAGCAGGGCCATGGCCACGGCGCAGACGCCGAAGCCGCGCCGCACCCAGTCGGTGTGGCGTTGTAGCGGGCGCAGCCGGGCACTGGCCCAGCGACCGCCGTAGACCAGGGCCAGCAACGGAGTGGCCGCGCCGAGCGCGTACACGCCGAGCAGGGAGCTGGCGCGCGCGGTGGCCTGGGCGCTGGCGGCCAGCGCCAGTACCGAGGCCAGCACCGGCCCGGCGCATGGCGTCCAGGCGATGCCAAGCGAGACTCCGACCAGCAGCGCGCCGCCCGCGCCAGCCGCCCGCGGTTGCCAGGCGAACAGACGGGAGCCGGCCAGCCAGCGCTGCCGCAGCCGTTCGAATGGCGTTGGCCACACGCAGGCCAGCCCGGCCAGCAGCAGCACCACGAGCGCGACCACGCGCACGCCCGCCTCGAACTGGCCGGAGGACGCCGCCAGCGCGCCGATGGCGATGCCGCCGGCGGCGAAGGAGGCAACGAAGCCGACGACGAGCAGCAGCGGTTCGCGGCGGTCGCCGCCGGCCCCGCGCGCCAGCACGATGGGCAGCATCGGCAGCACACACGGAGAGAGGATGGTGGCCACGCCAGCCAGCGCGGCCAGGACGAAGGCCCACATGTCAGCCACCCGTCTTGGCCGGCGACGGAGCGGCCGACTTCACCCCGGCGGCCTCGAGGATGACGTCGGCGACCTCACCTGGATGGGACAGCATCGAGACATGACTGGCCGGGACCGAATGCAGCCGCGCGCCGATACGCTGCACGGTGGCGGACTGCAGCTGCGGCGTGAGCATGCGGTCCTCGCGGTTGAGCACGTACCAGTTGGGCTTGTGCTTCCACGCCGCCCGCGCGACCGGATCGACCTGCACCGGACGCGAACCCGCAGCGGCCGGAATCAGGGCGGTGGCCATCAGCGCGGCCAGCATCGTCTTGCGAATCATGGAATGCACTCCTGTGGAAGAGGAGCGCCCATTGCAGGCCAGGACTGTATCGCCGCTGTTTCCGCGCGGCCGGCTTCTTGTCACACAAGGTGTCGGCGCGGCGCGGGGCTACGTTTCGACACACAACGCCCACGCCCGCCGGGCACTTCGTATCGCAATGTATCGACCGCCGTCCGCGACGCAGGCGCTGACAAAACGCCGGCCCGCCCGACACGGTGCGGATACCTCGCTCCCTTGCAATGGCCACCCTCCGCTCACCGCCACCCTTGCCAGGAGCCGTCCATGTCAACGCAGCATCCCGCCTCCCCCATCCGCGAGAACCCGCGCCCCTCGTCTCGCCGCTTCGGCGGCTGGAAATTGTTCCTGATTCTGGCCGCACTGCTGATGGGCGCCGCGGGCGCCGCCTATCTGCTCGGCCCCGACGCCGTGGAAGGCAGCCGCCGCGCCATCCGCGTCACCGCCCGTACCTCCTTCGTGCTGTTCCTGGCCGCGTTCACCGCGTCCTCGTTCGCCTCGCTGCTGCCCGGCCCGTTCACCCACGCCTTGCTGCGCGAGCGTCGCATCGTCGGCCTGTCGTTCGCGTTCTCGCACCTGCTGCACGCGATCGCGATCTACGCCTTCGGCCAGCTCAATCCCGAGTTCTGGCCCAGCCGCGCTACCCTGACCAACCTGCCCGGCACGCTCGGCTACGTGTCCATCCTGCTGCTGGCGGTGACCTCGCATCGCGCTCTTGCCCGGCGCATGGGCCCGACCGCCTGGCGACGGCTGCACGTCACCGGCATGTGGGTGATCGCGGCGGTGTTCACCTATTCGTATTTCAAGCGCGTGCCGATGAACTACTGGTACGCCGTGCCTTCGGCGCTGCTGTTCACCGCGGTGGTGGTGCGGCTGATCGCCAGGCGCGCCCAGGCCCTCCGGCGCGGCACGCGGTCTCTCCTGGCTCCGACCGAGGCCTGAACGAGACGCTGCCGCGCTTCTCGCTGCGGGGCCTGCCCAAGGTACGTGGAGAATTCTACGTAGGGCAGGCGCTCCGCGGAAGCCCTACCGGGCCGTGTACCCGCCGTCGATGACGAGCGACGTGCCGGTGATGTACGTGGACCAGTCGGACAGCAGGAACAGCACCGGCCTGGCCACCTCCTCCGAGCGGGCCGCGCGCTGCATCGGCACGCCGTCGACGAAGCCCTGGCGGATCGGCTCGCCGTGCTCGACATGGCTCCAGATCTCCGTCTCGATGGGGCCGGGCAGCACCGCGTTCACGCGGATGCCCTCGGTCGCGTAGTCGAGGGCCGCGGCCTTGGTCATACCCAGCATTCCGTGCTTGGCCGACGAGTAGGCCCCGAAGCCAGGCCCCGCGACGAGCCCGAGGACGGAGGCACAGTTGACGATGGAGCCGCCACCGGTCTTCTGCATCGCTTGGATTTCGTGGCGCATGCAGAGGAAGACGGAGTCCAGGTTGATCGCCATGAGTTGGCGGTACTCGGCCGCCGGGAGCTCGGCGAGCTTCCCGAGCGGGCCGGGGATGCCGGCGTTGTTGAAGGCGCCATCCAGCCTGCCGTACTCACGGACGGTGCGCGCGATGAGCGCCTCGATATCGGCCTCCTGCGAGACGTCCGTGCGGACGAAGAGCGCCTGACCTCCGTTGGCGCGGATGAGGCCTACCACCTCCTCGCCCCTGTCGGTGCGGCGGCCGGCGAGCACCACCCGAGCCCCCTGCCGGGCCGCCTCCACGGCGGTGGCGGCTCCAATACCAGACGTGGCGCCAGTGACGATGATGACTTTGTCCTTGAGCAGCATGTATTCCCTCTTCCCTGCCGCGGGAGGTCGCCTCGGAGATGGGCTCCACGTCCGCGCATGGGAGGCGGGATACTCCGACGGATGGCGTGTTCAGTCCAGCCTGGTGGTGCGGCTGACCCGGCCATCGCTCGCGCGGGTTCTGAGGTTCTGAGAAGCACCTGGCCCGACACCGGAGTGGGTCCAGCGTACACGCCCGCAGTCCCGTCTTCCTGGTCCCAGGTCGCGGGAGACCTGAGCCGGGGCGAGCGTACGCCCGGTTGCTTTCAGTGGCGTGCAACCAGCTTCGCCACGTCGAGAACCGCCTGGGCGAATGCGCGCGGTGCTTCCTGCGGCAGGTTGTGGCCGATGCCGCCGGTAAGGTGGCGATGCTCGTACTTGCCTGGGAATTTCTTGGCGTAGACCTTGGGGTCCGGATGCGGAGCACCATTGGCGTCGCCCTCCATGGTGATGGTCGGGACAGTGATGTTGGGAAACTGCGCGAGCTTTCGTTCCAGCGCTTCGTACTTCGCCTCGCTCGGCGCCAGGCCCAGACGCCAGCGATAGTTGCTGATCGAGATCGCGACGTGGTCGGGATTGTCGAGCGACGCAGCGGAGCGCGCGAAGGTCGCATCGTCGAACTTCCACTGCGGCGACGCCAGTTCCCAGATCAGTCGAGCGAACTCGTGCGTGTATTGCCGATAACCCGCCTCGCCGCGCTCGGTGGCGAAGTAGTACTGATACCACCACTGCAGCTCGGCCTTGGGCGGCAGGGGCTTTCGGTTCACCTCCTGGCTGCCGATCAGATAGCCGCTGACCGACACCAACGCCGTGAAACGTTCCGGCCACAGCGCGGCCAGCGTGTCGGCGATGCGCGCGCCCCAGTCGAAACCGGCGACGACGGCCTTGTCGACCTTGAGCGCATCCATGAAGGCAATCGCATCGGCAGTGAACACGGACTGCTGCCCGTTGCGCAGCGTATCGGCAGAGAGAAAGCGCGTCGTGCCGTAACCGCGCAAATGCGGAATGATGACGCGATAGCCGGCTGCGGCAAGGATGGGTGCGACGTCTACGAAAGCGTGGATGTCATAGGGCCAGCCATGCAGCAGCAGGATGGGGTAGCCATCGGCGGGGCCCGCTTCGGCATAACCGACATTGAGCACACCGGCATTGATCTGTTTCAGCGTCGAGAAGCGGGTGCCGGCGCCGGTGATACCTCTGTCGCTGGGGGTGCTGCCGTGCACGACCGGCGCGGCTTCGGCATTGCCCATCAGACCGAGCTGGGTTGCAAGCAGGCCGAAGGCTGCCGTACCGAGAAAACCGCGACGCTGCTGGTTGAATTCTTCTGACATGAATTTCTCCTTCGAAGATTGTTTGCCGGATCGGCAGTGCATGCCGATCCGGTCGGTATTGATTACTTTGATTGGGCAGCCTCTTCGATCACCTTCGCTACCGCATCCGCGTGCGAGACCATGACCACATGCGAAGCGCCCTTCACTTCGACGACATCCTTCGGGTTGGCGCGCCTGGCCATGAAGCGCAGTCCTTCGAGCGGGATGTTCTTGTCGGCGGTGCCATAGACGAAGAAGGACGGCAACTGCTTCCAGGCAGAACCGCTCGCGGCTTCATTGAGCGCGGCCACTGTCACCGGGCGCTGGCCGGCGGCCATCAACGCGGCTTGCTGAGGCGCCACGTCGGCGGCGAACTGCTGGTGGAACTTGTCCTAGCGGATGTAGAGTTCCTTGCCGCCGTCAGCCAGCGCCACCGGATCGGCGAGCGCATCGCCCAGCGTGCCGCCGGGAAACTTGCCGGCCAGGCCGGCGACGGTCTCACCCTGCTCGGGCGCGAAGGCGGCGACGTAGACCAGCGCCTTCACTTCGGGGTTGCCCTCGGCAGCCTTGGAAATCACCATGCCGCCGTAGGAATGGCCGACCAGGACCAACGGTCCCTTGACGGCGCCGATCACGCTGGCGGCATATTGCGAGTCATTGCCGACACTGCGCAGCGGATTGGCCACGCTCAGCACCGGATAGCCCTTGGCCGTGAGCTTCTTTGCCACACCGTCCCAGCTACTCGAGTCGGCAAAGGCGCCGTGGATCAGCACGATGGTGGGTTTGGCAACGGTGCCCTGTACCGCTGTGATGGGTGCTTCGGCATGGGCCGTCGGTACGACGGCGGCAAGGACGCTCGAAGCAGCGAGAGAAAGCAGCAGGTTCTTCATGATGGTTCCTTTGCAAACGAGCAGATTGAGAAAACGGGTGAGGTTCGCTCCCACCCGTTGGCGCACAGGCTTGCGGCAAACAAACGATGCAATGCCATGGTCACGTTCCTCGTTCAGCCCGTACGGACTGGGGCTTTAGGCCAGGGTGATGCTCACGTCGATGTTGCCACGCGTCATCTTCGAGTACGGGCAGGTCTGGTGCGCAGCATCGACCAATGCTTGCGCAACATCGCGCGGCAGGCCGGGCAGGCTCACGTTGAGGCGCGCCTGCAGGAAGAAGCCGCCGTTGCCGGTACCGAGGTCGACTTCGGCATCGACTGCAGTGCCGGCGGGAAGGGCCACCTTCTTTTCCTTGGCGGCCAGGCCCATGGCTCCGATGAAGCAGGCCGACCAGCCGGCGGCGAACAACTGCTCCGGGTTGGTGCCGGCGCCGTGGCTGCCGGGGGCGGACAGTTTGATGTTCAGGCGGCCGTCGCCGCTTTGCGCGACACCGTCGCGGCCGCCGGTGGTGTGGGTCTTGCCGGTGTAGAGGACTTTTTCGATCTTGCTCATGATGTTTCCTTTCAGGTGGATTGAGTGATGCACCGGTGGAGTGACAGACTTAGTTCGGTTCGGCGAGCAGCAGGCCCAGCGCCGCAAACGCGGTGACGAAACCCGAAACGATGAACAGGGGGCGAATCGCACCTGTGCGGCCTATGGCACCGCCGAGGACGATGGGCAGAATAGGCAGCACGCAGGGCGAGGCGACGGTGAGGGTGCCGGCCAGCAATGCGAGTGAAGCTTCTATCGGTGTATTCATGATGCGGTCCTGTTTCTCGGATGACCGCATTCAAGGCCCGCAACGTATCCGGGATGTGTCCCGAACCGGTCTCAGTTCAATGTTGTGTGTCTGTAGCCGCTCCAGATACAGTGAGATACAAATCTCCGGCTCGCCCCCGGCATAAAGGCGACATGGCAATCAGCCAAGGACCTGAAAACATGAAACGCCTGTTCGCCATACTGGCGCTGTTGGCCGGCGGCGCCCCCAAGCCTGGCGTTCCCGAACACCCGAGGGTGACCCAAGCACCTGACTCGCGTCTTCGGGGAGGCGTCCGAGCACCTCGACCCGGTCGAGCGGGAACTATGGGAGCGCTCTTGGATTGGAGAGCGAGCCGGGGACGTGCACGAACTCTTGGTGACGTGCACGCCCTGGGATGATTGCAAGCCTGCCTTCCAGCGAGTCGTTCAGGCGGCGGTGAAACACCCAGCCTGGTCACCGCCGTAGACGACGATGCCCCAGCTCCCTATTCGACCTTGCGAATGCACTGAGACCTATCAGTGATTACCTTAGGGCACTTGACTCGACGGAAGGACACGGTGGGGTTATCCGCGTTCTTGAACCAATCAAACCGCCAATTGCAGCCCGCCTGCAAATCCGCTGGCAGCCCGGCACATTCGCTCCTACTGCTGACACCGCCATATCGGGCGCCCCAACCATCAGCCGGAGCATTCCACTGCCCCTGACACCCGTTAAAAATACCAACGCCGCCGCCGGGGATTAGCAGATCGAAAACGTTTGACTTCCCATCAGTGCCCGCCGTGTCGATCACCTGAACCACGTGCGTCGTACCCTTCACGGCTCCACTGGTAAATTTCAGAGCATAACAGCCGCAGAGCCAGTCGCTCTCTTTTTTACCCATCAAGGCCGCCGCAGCGAATCCATACGACCTGGTCGCGTCCGCAGCCCATGGCTGATTTTTGTTACACATGTAGCTAGGGCCGCCTTGGCAGGCGTTCTGAGCGTTTCGGTCGGACAACACTGTTTTGCCATCTTTGGCGCATGCACCGACCGGAGCATTAACATCGGCTTTCCCAGTCCACGAGCCGCTGGGCTTGCAACAATCCCACCGGCGGATCGTTTTGCCCGTTTACGCGGTGGACAAATAGGTCAGTGGAGGCTCTTCCGCAGCAGAAGAACCAGAAACCAGCAAGAGGACGAGCGCCGTCATCGCGATCGCCACTTGCCGAAGGGGAACTCCGTCTCGAGTATTTTGCATGCTGGGATGCCACCACAATTGAGGGTGAGAGTGAAGCACCCGCTGCTGGACGGCACCACGCACCTCTTCTTCAACGGAGCGTTCGCATCGATGAAGGATGCGAAGTCGGATCATCGCGCACGCGCGCGGAACCGCTACTCCTCCGTTCGGCGGAACCCGAGCGCTTCGGCTTCGCTCTGCGTCATCCGCGCGACGCCGTCCTCGTCGACGGACATCCTGCCGGTGAGCACGGCCATCCCGATGAAGAAGTTGTAGATGGAGTCTGCCTCTCCGTTCGCGAAGTGCTTGGCGACCTTCGTGAACGGAAACGCAACGTGAACGGCGCCGTCGGTACCTGTCATTTCGACGGCCGGCTGGTTCGTCCAGATCCACTTCCCGTCGAGACGCTCGCGCAGGGACTCGCCGAGGAACGCCCCACATAGGTTTCGGAGCCGCTCGAGCTGCTCCGCGGAAAGCGTCTGGTGCCAGGATTCGCGGTTGGCTTCGATGAAGTCATCGACCCACCCGACGCTCCACGCGCCAGAGTCGAGGTCGACCCCTTCGTCGTCGAGGAGCATCTGAACGAAAAGCTCCGCGCTGTACTGAGCCTGTTGCGACAAGAGGGCCGTGTCCATGGACGCACATCTACCAGCTGCGGTGCTCCAGCGACACAGGGGAGGCGCGGCGGCGCGGCAGACCCGCCGCAGCGCGGCCCCGAAGCCGTCGACACGCAAGGCCTTCGACACGACGTACGGCAGCGTTCGCTGGGTGAGCTATCTTTTGACGTCCCAGGCGACCTCGAGGGACACGGGGCCCCGAAACATGGTGACCTGCCGGAACTTCACCGGTCGTTCGTCCGCGAGGCGGAGGCCCGGCAGGCGCTGCGTGAGCACGGAGAGCGCCACGCGCCCCTGGAGGCGCGCAAGGGGGGCACCGAGGCAGAAGTGCACACCACGGCCAAACCCGAGGTGCTCGCCCGAACCGGCGCGCCCAAGCTCGAACTTCGACGGGGCCTCGAAGACGCTCTCATCGTGATTGGCAGAGCCCAGGAGCACGAGGATCCGCGCATCCTTGGGGATCGTGACGTCTCCGATCTTCACGTCGACATTGGCGACACGGGCTGTCCCAGGAACCGGGCAGTCCCGGCGCAGGGTCTCCTCCACGGCGGCGGCGGCGAGGGACGGCTCGCGCACGAGCGCCGCGAGCTGCTCGGGGTGCAGGAGCAAGAGGCGCAGGGCGTTGCCGAGGAGGTCCGTGGTCGTCTTGTGGCCCGCGAATACGAACGCGGTCGCATAACTGACAGCCTTGGTCATGTCGAGCTGACCACTCGGAGCCGTGGCCGTCTGGATGAGAGTGGTGAGGAGGTCGTCGGCCGGCGTGCTCCTGCGCGCAGAGATGAGCTCCGCGAGATAATGCTGCATGGTCACCACGCTCTCGGCCACTCTCACCCATTCATCGGTGGGCAGCTGACCGCTCATGAGCAAGCGCGCTGAGTCATCTGCCCACTGACCGAACTTGCCGGAGTCGGCCCGCGAGACCCCCAGGATGTCCCCGATGACCGCCACCGGCAGTGGGCCGCAGAAGCTCGCGATGAGCTCCGTCCGACCCGTGGCCTCGAAAGAGTCCACGAGCTGGTTCGCCAGCGAGGAGATGGCGCCCTCCAGGGAGGCAATTCGATGGGGGGTGAATGCGGCGTTCATCCTCCGCCGGACCGACGTGTGCTCCGGCGGGTCGAGGTGGATGATCGAGCCGGTCCGCGGGAACCCCCTTCGCATGACGGCCACGACCTCGGGCGGCGGCTCCTTGACGCTCACGGTGGTGAGCCGCGAGGAGAAACGGTCCGTGTCACGGAGGATCGCGGTGACATCGGCATGCCGGGTGGCTACCCACATGCCCAGATCTTCGCAGAAGAAGATCGGCTCCTCGGCGCGGGCCTGCGCATAGAGAGGGTACGGGTCCTGCTGCACTTCTGGCGAAAAAAAAGGAAACACACGCGACATGGACCACCGGGGGCAAGGAGGGTGCAGTCCTCTCTCCTTTCTAGCACGCCAGCAGTCCCGTCCTCCTGGTCCCAGGTCTCTGAAACAGCCCCGCGTGCCTCGCAGCCGGCGGTGACGGCGCAGCTGGCAGAGTGTGAGCGACCAGGCGATGCCAGCCGCCCCGTGCGCGAAGCCCGCCAGGGGCCTCGCACCAGCGATTCGCAGAACCCAGCCATGGCCTTGCGCTTGCGGCCGGGCCTGGGCGAGGAGCCGCTCCCCGCAGCGGATGGCGGCGGCCAGCGTCCGCTCCGTGGGCCGGTGCGCATGCTGCGCGAGCAGGCATTGCAAGGCCCCCGCCGAGAAGGTGTCAAAAGACTCGAACGGAGCCTTGGCACCGGCGACCCCCCGGAAAAACAAAAGGCCCCAGGTTCCGGAGAACCTGAGGCCCTGAGGAGTGGAGGCGGCGGGAATCAAACCCGCCGCGTTCACGGTTTGCGGCCCCAAACCTGGAAGAAAAGGTGCGAAACCACCAACGTATTGGAGTTGTCGAGATGGCTCCGCAGGTCTTGCATGAGCGCGCTCAGCTCTCCCTCCTTGACGAAACCTTCCCTGATGGCCACGTCGCGGATGTTCTGGATGAAGTCGAGGAAGATGCTCCGGCGGTGATGCCCAGGCGGGTAGACGTGGGTCACCGGATTCACTTGAAGCTCCACGATCCCGGCGTCACGCAACATCCGGTGGGTTCTCCTCCCGACGAACAGGTCGACGCCCTTTGCACGAGAGTACGCCTGGAAAATCTCGAACAGACGGTCCCAGGCGGGGCAAGGTGGGTCACACATATGCGAGAGGTAGTCCGCCTCATGGCTCGCAATGACACCTCCTGGACGCAACAACGAGACCATCTCTTCGACGACTTGTTCCGGCTCGGGGATGTTAACGAGCACCAACCGCGAGAACACCACGTCGAACGACTCTCTCGGCAGGTTGGTGGCCTTCGCGTCCCCTTGCACGACCTCGACATTGGCGAGCTGTCGCGCCGCCACGAACTTGCGGGCCGACGCGACGAATTCTTTGCTCTTATCCAACCCGACCACGGTCCCACCTGGCCCCACACGCTCGGAAAGCAAATCGAGCACCCCCCCCTGTGGCCCGCAGCCGACATCGATCGCCCTCGCACCAGGGCGAATCTGGAGTTGATCAAGCAACCACCGGGCCTCACCTGCGAGTTCCTGGACTTGCTTGCGGAGACGCTCTTCCTCCATCTGGCTGCGTCCCAAAAGATAGACGTCGGATTCTGTCATGATGAACGCTATCTCTTCTGTAGCCCCTTGAAGGCGATCGCCGAGGTCACGAATCAAGAGGGCCGAGCAACCAGTGGCCGGGTGAGTCGGGCGATTCGTCGAAGTAATAACCGCGAATGCTCTCGACCAGCTCACTGCCGGTGATGAAGCCGTCTTTGTCCTTGTCGATGCGGTGGAACCCCTCTCGGGCAACGTGCTCGGGCACGTGCATCAACGAGCCCATCCAGCGGATCTCCTCGGAGACAGTGAGCTTCCCGTCGCGGTCCTGATCTGCGATATCCATGACCGCGTTGATGTAAGGGACGTAGCCATCATTGAACGATTCGGCAGTCTCGAGCAGGCCCGCCGCGAACGCAGTCTTGTACTCGGCCAGGCTGATGCGTCCGTCTGTGTCGAGATCAGCGACCTTCCGCAGGTGCTCCCACAAGCCCAAGCTGATCTCGACGAGCTTTTGCCGGGCGAGCGACTCGGGCCCGTGGCCGAACTCTTCGGCCATACGCACGGCCGAGAGCTCGAAATCACGCCGCTCCAGGAAGCCATTTTGATCGTTGTCGTGGGCACGAAAGCGGCGAGCGAGCCTGCGCTCGAGAAAGTCAGACAATTTGAGCATGCCGAAATCCGTACCATGGCGGTGAGCAAGGTGTCAACGAACAGAAATGCTTGTCGCGGCGCGCCTCGTCCTCGTCGAAGGCCGCGAAGACGCCGGCCACGGCTCGACGACCGGTCGCAACTTCCGCAGCAGCGCAATGGCAACAACGTAAATCCTCAATGCGCTTGCACAGAGCGGCGCCTGACGGTGAACCGGGTGGGCCAGCTCGAATCTGGTGCGCCAAAGGTTCGCTTGAGCCAAAAAGCCGCGCTGGGGCGAAAGGGCTTTGACCATTTCGCGTCCCCCCGAGAGTCGCCGTCCGTCTGATTGAACTGAACGTGTTCGCTGGCTTGAGGTGTGGAGGCAGGAGGAGTGTATTTGCGTACGTGAAGGGAGACACCCAAGAAACCCAGGGCCCCTGCCGAGCACCTCATGGGAGGGCGGCCCGGGCTGGCGTGTCCTCACGGGGGCTGCGCGGCCTCTCCACCGGCCTGGCGCACTGCTCGGCCGGCCTCTGTCCGCGGCCCCTCCTCGGCCCCTCCGCTCTCGTCCTCTCCTTCAACACGCCTTCCATCTTTCTTGTACGCCGAGAGGACGCCTGGCTCTTCCCGTCGTACGCGGCCTGCAGCTTCGCGATGTCGAGCTTGATCATCTTCAACATCGCGTCGGTGATGCGCTTCGAGCGAATGGGATCCTTGTCCGCCATCAGTTCGTCCATCACCGCCGGAACGATCTGCCAGCTGAGGCCGTACTTGTCTCGCAGCCAGCCGCACGCCTCCGGCTTGCCCTCCTGTAGCAGCGCATCCAGGTCAGGGAAGCGGAAGCTCCAGCGTGGCCACGGCGCCCTTGCCTGGTCCCTCGCTCTCCAACGTGAGGCGACCCCCGAGAAGCTGCGCCGCCAGCGCGCTCGTGTGCAGGCCGAAACCGTGACCGCCCTTACGCGTGGTGAAGCCGTGCACGAAGAGCTTCTCTCGGATCTCCGGCGCGATTCCCATCCCATTATCTATCACCTGAATGCACGCCAGCTTCCCCTGCGCGATGAGCCGCACGCTCAGGTTGCGGCTTCCCTCGGGGACTGCGTCCAGCGCGTCCTTTGCGTTGCTGATGAGGTTGACGAGGATTTGCAGCACCTTGTGCTTGTCCACCTTTAGCCTGGGCACCGGTGACAGATTGCGCTGGACGGACACCCCGTGGCGCTGGAGCGCTGCGAGCTGGATGCGCAGGGCGTCGTCGATGAGCTGAGCCAGGTCGCACTCCTCCGGCATCACCGCAGTCCTGGCGTAGTTCTGCTGCACCTGAACGATGGCGCGGATGTGCGCGATGTGCCGGCCCATCGCATCCAGGTCTTCCAGCAGGCGGGTCTGCTCGTCCATCAGCTCGGCAGCCACCGCTGACAGGTAGTCCGGCAGGTGGTTGCCGCGCGCTCCCGGGGCCAGGAAGTCCGCCAGGTGCTCCCGGTGTTCCAGCAGCAGGGCCGTGGCCTGCTTCAACCGGCCGACACGAGAGGAGCCCACCGCCCTGTACATGGTCTCGAGGCCGATGCCAGCGCTGTTGAGCACATTGCCCACGCTGTGCAGCACGTTGGTGGCCACCTCGGACATGCCCACCTCGCGAGCCGTGTCCACCAGCCGCACCTGGGCCTGCTTGAGCTCGCGCGTGCGCTCCTCCAACTCCGACAGGGCGCGCGTGAGCTCCTGGTTGCGCTGCGCCAGGCTGCGCAGCGCCAACTGGGTCAGCTGGACCCGTGCATCCGAGATGGAGGCGATGAGTACGGACAGCACCAGGAAGGTGAGCGGAATGGCCGGCGGGCACCCGTCGAGCATCGCGGCTCCCACCACCAGCGCGAGCAGCACGTACAGGCGCACCGGCGCCCTCCGGTCCACCGAGCTGTCCACCCAGAGGCTGTTGAGCGGCAGGTATATCCAGACGGGGAAGGCCCAATCGGAGAAGTGGCCATAGATGATGGTGGCCAGCAGGTTGAGCGCCACCCGGAGGGCCTCGACCATCCGCGTCCGCTCCGAGAAGAAGCGCTGCGCCAGCACCATGTTGAGGCCCGTCACCACCATGAACGCGCCTGTGACGATGCCCACTCGCCCCCACTCGCCCCAGATGGAGAGCACCAGCAGCAGGTGGGTGGCGATCACCAGCATGAACACGAACCACTTCAGGCGCTCGTTGACCTGACCGGCCACGACCTCGGGATCCGCCCCTGCTTCTGGTGAACGCATGCCGCCTCCGTCGAGCTTCGACCTGCGTTCGCACGCGGCCCCCCCCGACGCGTCTCGATGACTCGCGACGCGCAGGACCCGCTCATGCTACTACGAATGTTCAATCCTGGACGCTCGTCCCCTGGGAGCGGAACAGGTGCTCGCCGCGCCGCGCACCGGGCAGACCATCGCCTCGCAGGCCCCCTTGCACCGCCCCGGCTACGCGGGGTCCCACGCCACCATCAGTCGCCGTGGGCCGCGGTGGGAGAAGTTGGGCAGGTAGTCGAAGCCCTCGCCCGGCAGCAGCCGCAGATTTCGCAGCTGCTCGCCCAGCATCTCCAGGGCCACCCTCGCCTCGATGCGGGCCAGCGGCGCGCCGATGCAGTAGTGGATGCCCAGACCGAAACCGAGGTGCTTGGAGATGTCGGCCCGGTGAGGGTTGTAGCGCTCCGGCTCGGCGAAGACGTTCTCGTCCCGGTTGGCCGAGGCGAACAGGATGACCAGCCTCGCCCCCGCGGGAATCCTCTCCCCGCCCAGTTCCACCTCGCGCGTGGTCGTGCGCATGATGCCCTGCACGGGCGAGTCCATGCGCAGCGCCTCTTCAATCGCCTTGGGCAGCAGGCTCCGGTCTGCCTGGAGCTCGCGCCACCGCTCCGGCTCCTGGAGCAGCAGTACCAGCATGTTGCCGAGCAGGTTCGTCGTCGTCTCGTGCCCGGCGAAGTGCAGGTTCTTCAGCAGGTTGACCAGCTCCGCGTCGCTCATCGGCGCATGCTCCCCGTGCCGCGCCTGGAGGATGGCGCTCACCAGGTCGTCCTTCGGCTTGCGCCGGCGCTCCTGGACGAGCTCCCCCAGGTAGCGCTGAAAGGCGACGAAGCTCCGGGCGCACTCCACCTGCTTCTGCGGCGAGGCCGTGCCCGCGGTGAAGAGCGTCAGGTCCTCGGCCCAGCGCTTGAGTTGGTCCATGTCCGAACGCGGCACGCCCATGATTTCGCCAATCACCAGGGCCGGCAGCGGATAGGTGAAGCGCGAGACGAGATCTCCCTGCCCCTCGTGCGCGAAGGCGTCGAGCAGCGAGCGGGCCAGGGCGCGGATGCGTGGCTCCAAGGCCGCGAAGCGTTGCGGCGCGAAGGCCTTGCCCACCAGCGTGCGCACGCGCGTGTGGTTGGGCGGGTCGTCATCGATGAGCGACGGCAGCCCCTGGGGCCCCTGCATCAGCACCTCCAGCACCTCGGGAGGCGGAGGCACCGGGCTCTGGAAGATGTTGAGCGAGGAGAACGTCTCCGGCGCCATCAGCACCGCGCGCACGTCCTGGTAGCGCGAGACGATCCACAGGTGGAGCGCCTCGTCGAAGAAGACGGGGGCTTCGCGGCGGATGCGCCCGTAGAGCGGGTAGGGGTTCTCCAGGTGGGGAGACTCGAACCGGTTGAAGGTCGGCCCGGAGGTGGTGGACATGCGGAACTCCTCGCCGGCACCCAAGTGCCCGGCACGGCAGGGGGTGGAGACATGGTTGCGAGCAACGCAGCCTGACACATCGAAGCCGGTCCAGGCCTCTGGCGGCACGGCAAGCATGTTCGGCGTCACCGGCCTCCCCTCTCGGAGGGACAGAGAGGGGGGCCTTGAAAACCAGACGAGCCCGGTTCCGTCAAGATGCGAGCGCAGTAGAGTCGCGCTCTCGCGATCCTGAAAGGAGCCGTCATGTTGAGCCGTGGCATGTCTCGAAGAGGCAGGTGGGGCCTGGCTGTGTGGCTGGTCTTCGTCCTGTTCGCAGTGCAGGGAGCCCAGGCCCAGCCTGGCGCGACGTGGACCCCTACCGGCAGCATGTCCACGGCCCGCTATGGCCACACGGCCACGGTGCTGCCCTCGGGCCAGGTGCTGGTGGTGGGGGGTCAAGACAGCAGCGGGCTCCTCGACTCAGCGGAGTTGTATGACCCGGCGACGGGCCTCTGGTCCTCCGCTGGCACGATGTCCACCGGCCGCATCCACCACACGGCCACGCTGCTGCCCTCGGGGCAGGTCCTGGTGGCCGGAGGGCTGACCAACTCGTGGGGCTCCACCGCGGAGCTGTACGACCCGTGGACCAACTCCTGGAGCCTCACCAGCGACATGCTCACGAACCGTGTCGGCCACACGTCGACCGCGCTTCCCACGGGCCAGGTGCTGGTCGCGGGCGGGTGGAACAACAACACCGCGCTCGATTCGGCCGAGCTCTATGAGCCGTGGAGCGGTACCTGGACCGCGACCAGCAGCATGACCGCGGGCCGCATCTCCCACGAGGCCATGCTGGTGTACGGGGGGCAGGTGCTGGTGACGGGTGGCACCGACGGCCTCAACTACCTGGCCTCGGCGGAGATATACGAGCCATGGTCGGGCTCGTGGAGGCCCATCTCCGGCATGGCCTCCGAGCGCGCCTACGACGCGTCCGCGACGCTGCCCTCCGGGCGAGTGCTGTACACCGGCGGCAACAGCAGCAACTGGCTCCTCGCCTCGGCCGAGGTGTACGACTCGTACCAGGGCTCGTGGGTGCCCGTCACCAGCATGGCCACGCACCGCGAAGACCACACGGCCACAGAGATGCGCTCGGGCATCGTGCTGGTCGCTGGCGGCATTGGCTTCAATGGCTACCTCGACTCGGCGGAGGTGTTCGACTGGTGGACGGGCACCTGGAGCTCCGCCCCCAACATGAGCACGGCCCGCCGCTTCCACACGGCCACCCCCCTGCCCTCGGGCCAGGTGCTGGTGGTAGGCGGCTATGACGGCAGCACCGCCCTGGCTTCGGCCGAGCTGTACTCCCCGGGACCGAGCCCCTGGGCGCCGACCGGAAGCCTGGGCACGGGCCGCGTCAACCACTCGGCCACGCTGCTGGCCTCGGGGAAGGTGCTGGTCGCGGGCGGCGTTGGCAATGCCAACTCCACGGCGGAGCTGTACGACCCGGCGACCGGCACCTGGAGCTCGACTGGCAGCCTGGGCACGGGCCGCAGCGATCCCGGCGCCACGCTGCTGAGCTCGGGCAAGGTGCTCGTCGTGGGCGGATGGAGTCACGGCAACTTCGCCTCGGCGGAGGTGTACAACCCGGGCACGGGCACGTGGACGTATACCGGCAGCATGAGCACGGCCCGTCGCTCTCACACGGTGACGTTGCTGCCCTCGGGCAAGGTGCTGGTCACCGGCGGCTATGGCAATAGTGGGGTCCTCGCCACGGCCGAGCTGTACGAGCCTGCGACGGGTACCTGGAGCTCGGCCGGCAGCATGTCCACGGTCCGCTACCTCCACACCGCCACGTTGCTGCCCTCGGGCAAGGTGCTGATCACCGGCGGAGCGACCGGCAGCTTTGCCTACCCCGCCACGGCGGAGCTGTATGACCCTGCGACCGGCACGTGGACCACCACCGGCAGCCTGAACAGGGGCCGGCATAGTCACACGGCCACGTTGTTGAGCTCGGGCCAGGTACTGGTCACCGGAGGTTGGAGCAATGAGGTGCTCGCCACGGCGGAGCTGTACGACCCGGCGACGGGCACCTGGAGTTCGACCGGCAGCCTGGGCACGGGTCGTTTCATCCACACGGCCACGCTGCTCGGCTCGGGGCAGGTGCTGGTGGCAGGCGGCGCGTACAGCCCCAACATGAACGACACCATCGCGACCGTGGAGCTGTACGACCCGGCGACGGGCACCTGGAGCCCTGCTAGCCACATGCTCAACCACCGTGGCAGTCATTCGGCCACGTTGCTGCCCTCGGGCCAGGTGTTGGTCGCGGGCGGTGACAATGGTAGCTGGCCGCCATTGAACGTGGCCGAACTGTACACCCCACCACAGAGCTCCAGCCCGGTGAAGCAGAGGTTTGTGGTGCCGTCCGGCAGTGGGCGCATCAGCCGGTAAGTGAAAACAAGCGCGGCCCGGCGTGGGACTCCCCGCCGGGCCGCGTCTCTCAGCTCACCCCGTGGGACGGAGTGGGCAGCGACTCAGTTGTACGTGACGGTGTACGTGCCGGCCTGCGCGCCGTTGATGAACGCGTAGCCCACGCCCTTGATGGTCTGCGGGACCGTCGTCACGGCCGAGCCGTTGCGCGTCACCGAGATGAGCGTGCGGCCCGCCGCCGTGCTCGTGGGCACCATGAGCGACAGGTTGCGCGCCGGGGTGGCCACGGTGAAGGTGAGCGCCGTGCCGGTGAAGGCAACGGAGGACACCTGGGTGGCCTCGCGCGCGTCGATCCAGGTGAGGAGCTGCTTCGCGGTGATGACGGACACGCCCTCGCGCTGGGCGGAGGCGATGATGGCCGCCGAGCCCGAGGCGCCCGCCGACGGGTCCGAGTCCACGTGCATGTTGGCGTTGAAGGCGCCGTAGTAGCCCTTCGTGCCGAGCGCGTTGGCCAGCAGCGTGTCGATGTGCAGCGGATAGGATTGGCCCGACTCGTCCGTCATCTGCGTGGCGAGCTGGTAGACGTCGATGGGCGTGCCGTCCACGTCCGCGAAGCGCATGGCCAGGCCCGAGCCGGTGAAGAGGCCCGGACGGTCCTGCACCCAGTAGTCCGGCCAGTAGTAATAGTTGGTGTCCAGCCGGATGCCGTGGGCCAGCGACACCTTGGGCTGCGTGGCCCAGTCGCTGAACACGATGCAGTGCGTGCGGTTGGTGACGGGCGCGGGGATGCCCGGGTACGACGACGCGAAGCCCGCGAGCTGCGGCGTGAAGAACTGCGGGTCCAGCGAGGTGGCCGTGTAGTCCGCGCAGCCGGTGTTGACGTGGAGGGCGTACTCGAAGCCCTGCGCCGTGTAGCTCTGCGCCTGGGTGGCCGTCAGCCCGCCGATGAAGTCGTAGACGGTGCCGCGGATGCACTGCCAGTCATCCACGCTGCAGCCCGTGGGGCTGGCGGCGACGTAGTTCTGCCAGCGCTGGTTGATGGCGCCGCCCGGGTGTCCGTCGCCCGTCATCACCACCACCGCCTTCTTCGCGCTCGGGAAGTACCAGAGGCGCGGCAGCGGGACGGCGCTGGAGAGGTGGAGCATGTTGGCCAGGAGGCGCTGCTGCTCGTCCGCCTGGGGAATCTGCACCTTGTTCAGGTTCACCCAGTCCGGCTTCGGGTCGAAGGACGCGTTGCCGTAGAACATGTCGCCTGCGCGCGCGCCCGGGCCGATGCTGGAGCCGTCGCGGTTCTGCCCCTGCCACGCCGGGTTGCCCTGGCGCGTGAGGATGACGGACTTCGCCAGGTCGTAGGTGAAGGCCATGGCCGTGCCGCTGCCCACGGTGCGCAGGGTGACGGCCGCGTAGGCCATGGGCGTGGTGGCGTTCGAGTACAGCGTGGCCACCGCGCGCGTGCCGGCCGCCAGCGTGTGGAGGTCCGCGGTGCCGTGGTACTGCATCGTGTCCGCGGTGATGCCCGCGCCCGGCGCCTGCGTGGTGTCGATGAGGAGGTAGCCATCGTCCTGCGTGCCCGAGGACGCATTGAGGCCGAGCAGCGCGTTGAGGTTGGCCGCGGGCCGCATGGCGATGAGGCTGCCGCCCGCGTTCACCCAGTTGGTGACGAGCGTCACCTGTGCCGCGCTCAGCGTCTCCTCGCCGAGGATGAGCACCTTGTAGTCATTGAGCGACACCGTGTTGCCGATGTTGCCCGCGTCGGTGGTGGCGAAGGTGGTGATGCCTTCCGCCTCGAGGATTTCCTTCAGGTAGTCGGTGAAGTGGTTGGTCGGGTCCGTGGCCACCAGCACCGGGCCGGAGCCGGTGACGCCCGGGCGGGGCAAGGCGCTGTTCGGCTCGAAGACGATGTCCACCCAGTAGTTGGCGTTCTGGTAGCTGCTGTTGGGGAAGGTGGACACCGCGCCCTGCGCGAACACGCCGTTGCCGCCGCTGGTGGTGCCGGGCAGCGCATGCAGGGGCGCTGCGTCCACGCCGTTGGCGAGGCCGTTGGCGTCGAAGGCGTAGCCGCCGACGGGCGCGAGGTACGAGGCGACGTAGGTGGTACCGGCGGTGATGGACACCGGCAAGGCGAAGCTCACCTGCTGCCAGCCCGAGGCCGTCTCGTTGGTGAAGGTGGCGCTGGCCAGATTCTGGCCGGTGCTGCTCCACAGGTTGCCCACGTGCGTGCCGGTGTTGCTCGCGCCCTTGTAGAAACGAATGCCCTTCACCTTGCCGTCCACGTCCGCGCGGAACTTCACGCCCATCTCGACGGAGGCCGTGTCATTGGCGCTGGCGGTGCCCGGCGTGGCGGTGGCGGGGAAGAGGCTGTAGGTACCGGCCGGAGGCGGCGTCGACGGAGGAACGCCCGTGGCCTGAAAGACCACGTCCACCCAGTAGTTGGAGTCCTGGAAGCTGTCGGTGGGGAAGGTGCCGGCGGGGCCGTACTTGAAGACGCCGTTGCCGCCGCTGGTGGTGCCGGGCAGCGCATACAGCGGCGAGGCATTCACGCCCGAGGCAAGCCCGCCGTTGTCGAAGGCATAGGCGCCGCCCGGTGCGTGGTACGAGGCGATGTACGTGGTGTTGGCGGCAATGGTCACCGGCGAGGAGAAGGTCACCTGCTGCCAGCCGGTGGCCGTCTCGCTGGTGAAGGTGGCGGTGGCCAGCAATTGTCCCGTCGCGCTCCACAGGTGGCCCACGTGCGTGCCCGTGTTGCCGGAGCCCTTGTAGAAGCGAACGCCCAGCACGTTGCCGGCGACGTCAGTCCTGAACTTCACGCCCAACTCCACGGGCGTGGAGTCATTCGTCACCGAGGCGACGGCGGGCGTGGCGGTGGACGGCCAGAGGGTGACGGGCGCGGCCGGGCGGAAGACCACGTCCACCCAGTAGTTGGAGTCGTGGAAGCTGTCGGTGGGGAAGGTGCCGGCGGGGCCGTACTTGAAGACGCCGTTGCCACCATTGGCGGGCCCGGCCAGGGCGTGCAGCGGCAGCGCATCCGCGCCCGAGGCGAGGCCGTACTCGGTGAAGGCGTAGGCGCCGCCCGGCGCGTGGTACGAGGCGACGTAGGTGGTGCCCGCGGTGACGGGCACCGGCGTGGTGAAGGTCACCTCCTGCCAGCCGGTGGCCGTCTCGTTGGTGAAGGTGGCGGTGGCCAGCAGCTGGCCGGTGGCGCTCCACAGGTGGCCCACGTGTGTGCCGGTGTTGCTGGAGCCCTTGTAGAAGCGCACGCCAACAATGTCGCCACTCACGTCGGCCTTGAACTTCACGCCCAACTCCACGGCGGAGAAGTCATTGGTCACCGAGGCGACGGCGGGCGTGCTGTTCGCGAAGAGTGAATACGTCGTCTGCGCGCGCGCGTTGCCCGCGGGGAGGGCCAGCAGGATGAGGGCAACGGCGGTGAGTAGAGACTGGAGGATCCGTGTGGGTCGTACGTGTATGTCTGTCATTGGATGGGTTCCTCGAGCGCCGCGAGGGGCAGCGCCAGTGCGGTGGGGTAACCGCGACCGCCCATCCTTTCGCTTGTTTGCATCATTCACAATGCAACAAAGTGGTTCCGGCCCCGACGCAGGGTGTCCTCGGGTGGCCCCATGCAACTTTTTCCGGCCGGGTGCGCAAACGGCGGGGCGCGTCTCAGCCACCTACGAGCCTTTCCGCGCGCAGACGGCGCAGGCGACGATGGCTGATCGTCAACCCGTCGATTCCACCGGATGCCGCCCGCGTGAACGTCACCGTGCCGAGCGAGCCGACGAAGCGGTCCCCGCCGACAGCGTCCAGCACGACCTCGTCCCGGCGTGGCCAGCGAATCACTAGCTTGCCGTCCGCGACGCGCACCGTGTAGGTCATGGCGACCTCGTCGCTGCGGTACTTCCCGGCGAACGATGCCAATGCCGAGTCCGTGGGCGTCGGCGCGGTCATGCGGATGAAGTCCCTCGTCGTCGGCCAGGTGTCCTTGATGCTCAACTCGTGCGGGGCATTGGCCACCGGCTTCGAGAAGCGCCACACGTGCATCGACTCGCCCGGGCGGAACGCGCCATTGCCGATGGGCACGAAGGCCGTGGGCACGCCGACCTGGCGCAGCGCTCCGTCCTTGACCTCCAGCCGCACCACTGCATCCGTCAAGGGACTCCAGTAATTGCCGACCAGCGCCGACAGCTCCGCTTCCGGCACCTTCACGGCAGGCGGCATCACGTTCTTCAGGAGCTCGCCCAGATACACCTCGGCCACCTTCCGCGTGAGGTCCGAGGGCGCGATCGTGCCGTTGTTGCACAACGCGACGATGGCCAGCCGCTGGTCCGGGAAGAGGATGGCGTCCGTGCGGTAGCCGCCGTCCATGCCGTCGTGGCCCACCATGCGCAGGCCGCGATGATCCTCCAAATGCAGGCCGCCGCCGTAGAGGGTGGCGGTGCCGTTGTTCAACCTGCCGGAGGTCTGCAACAACGCAATCAGCTCCGGCCCGCCGACGCGCGCGTCGAGCAGGTTCTGCTCCCACTTCAGCAGGTCGACAATCGTGGTGAACAGCTTGGTCGAGTCGTTATGGGGGACGCTGATCCTCCAGCCGCCGCCTTCGCGGGGGTTGTAGGCCGATGCTCGCCGGGGCACGAGCTCGGTGTGGTCGTCGTAGAAATGGGTGTCGGCCATGCCGAGTGGCTTGAAGATTCGCTCGTCGGCGAACGCTCGCAGCGACTTGCCGGACACTCGCCGCACGATGACGCCCAGCAGCGTGTACGCGGCATTGCCGTACACGATCTCCGAGCCCGGAGCGAAGTTCAGACCGCGTTGCCGGGTCAACGCCCAGAGGACGTCCGCTTCGGTGTACAGGTCGTCGCCGCGCCAGCCGGCCAGGTTCAGCAATTGGCCTTGTTCGCGCAGGCCGTTGGTGTGGTGCATCAGGTGGGCGATGGTGATCGTCTTGCCGTAGTCGGGCATCTCCGGCAGGTACTTGCGGATGTCGTCGCCCAGCGACAGCTTTCCCTCCTGCGCCAGCAGCCCGATTGCAAACGCGGTGAACTGCTTGGTGATGGAGGCAGTGTAGAAGATGGACTGCGGCGTGATGGGTACGTCGTACTCCAGGTTCGACATGCCGTAGCCGCGCGCGTAGTCCAGCGCGCCGTCGCGGGAAATCCCCACGACACAGCCGGGCGTGGTCTTGCCACTCCATGGCGCGAAGATGGCGTCCACTTGTTTGTGGCGGTTGGTGGGCAGAGAGCCCTGGTGACGCTCGGCGCATTCACCCGCGGCGGCGAGGGCTGGGGCGAACATCAGACCGAGGAACAGGAACGACGACACGAGTGACTTGCGTGGCATGGCGTGCCTCTGTGGCAACGGGAGTGCAAGAGACAGTGCCAGCGCGAGCACCACGTGGGGGAGTGTTCAGCCGGTGGTGACGGGCATGCGGCGAACGGGCACCCCTGTGCGGCGAACGGGCCGCCATATTGGAGGTGGTGAGCCTCGTCGGAGGGGCCGCCGCGGCAGGTTGGCGGGCCGTGAGCCTACCGGAGAAAAAGCCCGGGGCTCCCAGCCCCTGATGGAGGGCAGGCGAGCAGGGCGGAAGCTCCCGGCGCTGGGATTTGTCCCCCCTATCCAACCCGAACGAAAGGAACGCCGTTTGAAGAAGTCCTGGTTGCTCTCCGGTCTCCTGCTGCTCCCCACGATGGCGAGCGCGAGTGTGCTGTGGAAGGGCGATTTCGAGACGGGTAACGCCTCCCAGTGGAGCAAGGAAGAGAGCGTCAGCAGCAACCGGCTCCTCGTGGAGGCCAACCGGGTCCGCGAGGGCACCTACGCCCTGCGCGTGCAGGTGAACCAGGGCGACAAGCCCATCCAGGCCAGCGGAAACCGCAATGAGCTGGTCTACGTGGACGACACGCTCATGGACGGCAGGGGCGAAGGGGCCGAGCGGTACTACAGTTGGAGCACGCTCTTCGACGAGAGCTACCCCAGCGAGAACACGTGGCAGGTCTTCAGCCAGTGGCACCACACGGGCCTCAACGGCTCACCGCCGATGGAGTTCTACGTCATGGGCGAGGAGATGAGGATGCGCGTGGGTGGAGAGCGGGCACAGGACGTGTGGAAGGCCCCGCTGCAGCGCGGCGTCTGGAACGACTTCGTGGTCCACGTGAAGTGGAGCGCCGATCCGAACGTGGGCTTCGTGGCGCTGTACCACAACGGCCAGCAGGTCGTTGCGCCCACCCCCATGGCCACGCTGTACCCGGGCCAGGGCGTCTATGTGAAGCAGGGCCTCTACCGGAACTCGACCATCGCGCCCGAGGGCGTGCTGTTCCACGACGGCTTCACCGTGGCCACGGACCTGGCGGACGTGCTGCCCGCGGCCGCCACGACTGCGAGCGCCGGGGTCTACTGATTCCAGAGGCCCCTGGGATATGGGGGCCCCTGGGACGAAGTGCTCACCCCCGCTGCTTGCGGCGGCGCGACATGATGCGACTCAGGGCCTCCTCGGTGATGCCGAGATAGGCCGCCACGTCGCGCTGGGAGACGCGACCCTTCAGGTGCGGGTGCTCCTCCCAGAACCGCATGAGGCGCTCCTCCGCGGTCAGGTCGAGGAACTCCTGCTCGCGGCGCTCCTTGAGGATGAAATGGAGCTCCGCCACCCGCCGCGCCAGCCGCTCCCAGCACACGTGGCCCCGCTCGAGCACCTCGAGGTCGCGCGTCCGGAACACCAGCACGCGGCTCGGCTCGAGCGCTTCGATCGCCGTCATCGAGGGCCGCCGTTGCAGCATCTCCGCATAGGCGCCAATCAGCTCGCCCTCCGCGCGGAACGCCTTGATGGACTCGGCGCCGCTCGCTGACACGCGCACGGCCCGGAAGACCCCCTGGAGGACCAGCGCGAAACGGTCCGACGGCGCTCCGGGCTGGAGGAAGAGCTCGCGTTTGGCCAGTACCTGCTCCGACGCCAGCGCCTCGGCCTTCTCCCACTCGTCCGCGGGGAGGGAGACCTGCGCCGCGAGGCGCTCGAAGAGCTTCGGGAATCTCATGGGGGAATCCCCTCGGGTTGACCCAGGTCAAGGCGGCGACCGGCCCGGATGCCATACACCAGCACGAATGACCTTGAACATCTACGCCGTGGCCACGCCCTTCGTCATCGTCCTGGCGCTCGCGGAGTTCGCGTACTGCGTGGCGAGGCGCAACGGCTACTATAGCTTCCAGGACTCCATCGCGAGCATGGGGACGGCGGTGCTCAACCAGTGCGTCAACGTGGCGGTGGCGCTGCTGGTGCTTCCCCTCTTCACGCGGCTCGGTCAGTTCGCTCCGTGGCAGCTCGACGTCTCGTCGCCGCTGTCGCTGGTGGCCCTCTTCCTCGGGGTGGATTTCCTCTTCTACTGGTTCCACCGCTTCGGCCACCGCACCAACATCGGCTGGGCGGCGCACTCGCCCCACCACTCCACGGAGGAGCTCAACTACGCGGTGGCGCTGCGCGCGAGCGTGACGCAGCGGCTCTTCTCGTTCCTCTTCTACTGGCCGCTGGTGCTGGTGGGCTTCCCACCCGAGGCGGTGCTGGCGATGGTGGCCTTCCACCTGGTGCTGCAGTTCATCCCGCACACCCGCGTCATCCCCAAGATGCCCCGGTGGGTGGAGTCCTGGCTGAATACGCCCTCGCACCACCGCGTGCACCACGCGCGCAATGACGCCTACATCGACAAGAACTACGCGGGATTCCTCATCATCTGGGACCGGATGTTCGGCACCTACGCCGAGGAGCTCGAACCCTGTTCCTACGGCCTCACCACCCCGGCGAACACGTGGGACCCGACGGCCATCAACTTCCAGGCCTGGGCCCGGCTCATCGGCGACGCGCTCGCGACGAAGAGCACGTGGGACCGCTTGCGAATCTGGGTGATGCCCACGGGCTGGCGGCCGGCGGACCTTCCCCCGCGCTCGCCAGGCTACTGGAAGCAGGACGGCGTGGAGGTGAAGTTCTCCTCGACGGAGCTGCCCGGCATCCGGCGCTACCTCGTCTTCCAGTTGTTCGCGTCCATGCCATTCATGCTCCTGGTGAGCCACCATGCCTCACCGCTGTCGGGCTGGAGCAAGCTGGTGCTGAGCCTGCTGCTCTGGGGCATGGCGACCGCCTGGAGCGGGATGCTGGAGTCGAAACGCTGGAGCCTGCCGCTGGAGCTGGCGCGGGTGCTCGTCATGGGCGTGGCGGTGACGGTATGGCTGATGCGGGCCGGCGCGCCCCAGGCGTGGAGCGCCCTCTCCGCGGCCTGGCTCGCCCTCTCGCTCACCTGGCTGGTGGTGGGGGTCATGGGGCCGCTCCGGCCCCCCGTGGCGGCGAGGCCTGACGGGGGCTGAGCCACCTCACGTCTCCGGGGACGACTCGAACCGCTCGAGCGCCCACACATTGTCCAATGGGTGGAACAGAACTTACCGTTTTCGGTGGCTACCTGTCGGACCGGCGCCTCCGCATACTCCTTCCATCACGACGCGCCGCCACAGCGGCGAATCCACAAGGAGAGAGAACCATGAGCAAGCCCTACAGCCGTCTCGACCGTGACAACGCAGTGGTGTTGATGGTGGACCACCAGGCGGGTCTGCTGTCGCTGGTCCGCGATTTCAACCCGGACCAGTTCAAGAACAACGTGCTCGCCCTGGCCGACCTGGCGGCCTACTTCAAGCTCCCGACCATCCTGACGACCAGCTTCGAGCAGGGCCCCAACGGTCCGCTGATTCCGGAGCTGAAGGAGAAGTTCCCGAATGCGCCGTTCATCCCCCGCCCCGGACAGATCAACGCGTGGGACAACGAGGACTTCGTCAAGGCGGTGAAGGCCACCGGACGCAAGCAGCTCATCCTCGCGGGCGTCGTGACCGAGGTCTGCGTGGCCTTCCCGGCGCTGTCGGCCCTCGCCGAGGACTTCGAGGTGTTCGTCGTGACGGATGCCTCGGGTACGTTCAACGATGTCGTGCGCCAGGCCGCCTGGGACCGGATGTCCGCGGCGGGCGCGCAGCTCATGACGTGGTTCGCTGTCGCCTGCGAGCTGCACCGCGACTGGCGCCGTGACATCGAGGGGCTGGGAACGCTGTTCTCGAACCACATCCCCGACTACCGCAACCTGATGACCAGCTACAGCACGTTCAAGGCGGCCAATCCCCTGCCCAAGTCCGTGCCCTGAACGAGGCAACCTCGAGGTCTGGCGAGCTCGTGCATCGGCTGCGGGATGCACGAGCCGCCCTCGACAAGGCGAGGTAGCTCCAGGAGGCAGACGACGATAGCGAAGAGCACCACGTCCCTGCCCTACCCGCTCTGCTCCCGCCCTCTACCCCCTACATGGCTCCTGTCCTTCCTATACGTCAAGAAGCCGGAGCGTGGCCCGCCCTACTTCGGCTTGGAGATCGGGGCCGTGGCGGGTAGCGAGGGCGTCAGCCGGGTCGTGTAGATGACCCCGTGGTACCCTTTGCCGTTCAGGTGAGGGAAGAGGTGGAGGAAGGGGGTCACGAGAGTGATCGACGGGAGCCATTGGGTGTGAGCGATCCGATAGACGCGGCAGTCGAGCTGGCCTTGCGCGTTGAAATTACACGCCCACCGGAAGCCCGGCAGGTGGCTCAGGTCGAGCGCCTTGAGCGTCGGATCCGCCTGTGCCAGGTGCCAACCCATGGGGGAGTAGTCCTTGTCCCAGGGAGCACCCTTGAGGGTGGTGACGTGGGCGTTGCCCGCCAGCACGAGGATGAACTCGTCCGGGTGTTCCGCGCGTCGCTTCAACCAATATTGGGCCAGCACGTTGTCGCGTTGACTGCCGTGGGAATCGTCCGTGTCATAGGCCACCAGGTTGATGAGCAGTCCCTGGGCGCGCAGTGCCCGCACCTGATCCACCAACATCAACATGGCCCGGCTGCTGCGTCCGTCCTGGTAGGGTCTGCGCCAGAAGTCTCCATCCAGCAACATGTCCTGGTCCGCGGGGGCGCCACGGCTGGCCAGATAGGTGTTGAGCCGTGACTGCTCGTTCTTGGGCATGGAGATGCCGAGCGTGACGGCCAACCCGGCCGCGGCAGCCTGACAGGCGAGGTCTCCCACCAGGGCCGGGACCTCACGGGTACCGAGCTGTTCGCCGACCAGCACGGTCTGGCCGGGCCGCAAGAGCTCCTTCGCGTCCCGGAGCCAGTTCTCGCACAGCGAGACGCGAGCGGGCTCCTTCCATCCCTGGAGATAGAAGTTCTCGTCCCGGCGCGGCGTCAGGGGCGACTCGGGGGCGCGATCTCCAACGATCTCGATGGAGGGCCTGCTCTCCAGCCGCCGCGTCAGTTCCTGTTCGATGGCTTCATCCCGGGTGCCACGCAGCAGGGTGCGCGGTTCCTCCAAGCCGTATGTGAAGGGATCCATCTCGATCTTATCGGGGTGTATCTTCACCTCGGAGTAGGAGGCGACCTCGGCGGTGCCGCCTGGAATCGAGACATCGGTCAACCGGAAGACGCGCACCACGGACTGCTTGGGCGCGACCTGGATTCCGACCAGCAGGTAGCGCTCTCGGGTCCTGAGCACGCTGTCCGGGGCATGCTGCACCCAGGAGCTGATGAGCCGGTGGGGGTCCCCTTCGAAGGGCTCCAGGACGAGGCGCCGCTCCTGCAGCAGCGTCTGGGCCTCGAGGAGCGTCTCCTCGAGGGGGAGGAGGTAGACATGCTCGGTTCGCGGAGCCGAGGCGGGGTTGGCGCCTGGGCCTTGTGACGCGCCCGGGGTGTGGGAACAACCCGCCCACACCAGCAGGGCAAGGCCTGTCATGCACAGCCGACCAAAGGACATGGGACTTCCTCACACATGGGAGATGTGAGGGGACGGCCGGAAGAATATCCCGAACCGATGGCGTCCTCCCTTTACTTCCGTTCTATCGGTTCCTCTCACTTCTTGAGGTTGAGCGGTTGAGCACGCGGACCAGCTCGCGCGGCTTGTCCTGGAAGGTCTCGGAGAAGCTGGAGAAGCCGCGGATGTCGCTGAAGAAGGCGGTGAGCTCCCGCTCCTCACCATCCAGCCGGGGGAGCCGCCCCAGCGCCAACGAGGCCTCCATCACCAGGAAGACGATGGGAACGACCACCAGCAGCAACCACGCCAGCTCCAGCGCCGGCAAGCGCACCGTCATCAGGAGCACCGCCGACAGCACCGCGAGCCCGAGCCCGAGCAGCAGACTCACATTTCCTGTTCGCCATCGCGGCGCGCAGCAGGTTATTGAACGACTTCCAGCCTGCCGAGTGGTACGACGAAAACCGACCCTCAAAGCGCGGCCTGCGTAGGAGAATCGTATGAGTCTTCTGGTGATATGTGAGTTCAGAGCACGGACCGACGGGGAGGCAGAGTTCCTGCGGGTGGCGCGGGCATTGGCATCCACCGCTGCGACCGAGCCGGGAACGTTGCGCTACCAGTGGTTCGTCACGCAGAGGCCCGGTCATTATTCGATAATTGAGGAGTACGTCGACGCTGACGCGGCCGAAACGCATAACAACCATGTGGATTCACTGCTCCGCGAACTCTTTGCGGTGGCTGATCTGGTGTCGGTGTCATTCTACGGGGAGCTCAACCAGTACTTGCGCGAGTGGATTTCCGGCCGCGAGGGAATTGCGGTCAATGTGCCGTTGTGACGTCGCCCGAGCGGCCGTCATCACGAAGCATTTGGTTTCACGGCCTCCACGTTGCCCTATCCATCACGAAGCACCACTGGAATAGTGCAGGCCCATGACGAAGCCGCTCCGAATCGAGTGTGGTCCCTGTGCCCTCCGTGCCTTCCAGCGCGGTGACGAGGCCTCCCTGGTACGGCATGCCAACAACCGCGCGGTGTGGCTGAACCTCCGGGACCGCTTTCCCCACCCCTACACCCTCGCCGACGCGGAGGCCTGGGTGCAGTACGCCTCTGGAGCGCACCCACTGACGAACCTGGCCATTGAAGTCTCGGGCGAGGCGGTGGGTTCCATCGGTATGATTCCGGGCTCGGACATCGAGCGGTACTCGGCGGAGGTCGGCTACTGGCTCGGCGAGTCGCACTGGGGCCGAGGCATCACCAGCGCCGCGCTCGCTGGCTTCGTGTCATGGGCCTTCGAGGACACCTCGCTGCTGCGCCTGTTCGCGTTGCCCTTCGTGGACAACGTGGGCTCGCGCCGCATCCTGGAGAAGACGGGTTTCGTCCTGGAAGGAATCCTGCGCCACAGCGCCGTGAAGGATGGAGTGGTGCACGATCAAGCCATGTACGCGCGGCTGCGGCCCTGAGCCGTCACACCACCGCGATTCAATGGTCTGGCGGTCTGCGGTTGATCGATCAGAGACGTCCGATACACCCTGCAGTTCCTTCAACTCATCGCCAACCCATGAAAAGACTGCTCGCCTTCCTCACCTGCGGCCTGTCGCTGTCCGTTGCGGCTCAGGAGCTCCCTGCCCAGTTCAACTGCCCTGCCGGCGGCGCGCCGGTGCATGAAGCCGGCTATGTCCAGATCGGCGGCATCCCGCAGTGGGTGACCATCGATGGCGCCGACTGCCGCAATCCTGCGGTCCTGTTCATCCATGGTGGCCCCGGCAACGCCTTGAGTCCGTACGCCAGCGCACTGTATGGCGACTGGGAGCGCGACTTCATGCTCGTCCAGTGGGACCAGCGCGGCGCTGGCATGACCTTCGTGAAAACCCGCCCGGCGGAAGGCGACAAGCTGACCATCGAGCGCATGACGCAGGACGGTCTCGAAGTGGCCGCCTTCGTCACGCGCCGGCTCGGCCAGCCGCGCGTCATCCTATTTGGCTCATCATGGGGCTCCGTGCTGGGCGTGCACATGGCGCTGGCCAGGCCGTCCCTGTTCAGTGCCTACGTCGGCACGGCACAACTGGTGAGCCGCATCGAAGACGGCCGGGCCTCGTACGAACAGACGCTGGCCGCGGCCAAAGCCGCCGGCGACCAGAAGGCGATGGCCATCGTGCGGCAAGTGGGACCACCGCCGTGGACCGACCCGCGCAGCTTCGGCGCGCTGCGCCGCGTCACCCGGCAGTACGAGCGCGCGCGCACCGAGCCGCCCCGAGCCGAGTGGTGGAAGCTGGCGCCCTTGTACGCTCCGCATGCAGCGGCCTTCGACGAAGCCGACGACTGGTCGTACCTCCAGGCGGTCGGCATGAAGGGCGACGGCATGATGGAGGGCATCGAGCTGCCGAAGCTCGGTACGCACTTCGAGATGCCGGTCTATCTCATCCAGGGGACCGAGGACCTGGTCACGCCGGCCTCCGTCACGCGCCGCTACTTCGAGCGCATCACGGCCCCGCGCAAGGAACTGATCATGGTGCCGCGCACCGGCCATGATCCGAACCCGCCGATGCTCGCCGCGCAGTACCGCGTGCTGAAGAAGCTGGCCGCGAAACGCTAGCCGCCCTGCTCCATCGTCGCGCTCCCCCAGCAGGTAGGGAGGCGGCGAACGTGGCGCTCGAGGCGGCGGCCCTCCTCGGCCTGTCCTCACCAGCCCTTCAACCTCATGAGGCTTCCCATTTGCCCTATGCGTATGCGTCACGCCGAAGGACCAGCGTTCCCTTCGCCGCGGCGCAGGAGGACGGCCGTCGCGATGAGGAGCACCCCCTACCAGGCTCCTGTCCTTCCTATATTCGGCGCGCCGCATTCGACCGCTCATTAAAGGTTGGGAATCAAAGAAGCGGTGTAGTAGATTCCAGTGTTGCTGACCTTCGTTGAATCGCTCGCGATCGTCGGCTCCAGACCACCCATGACCGAAAGGTGTTCGAGGGTCCCACCCCAAGGGGAGGGTCCTCGCGGCGCCGCTTTTCAGACTGCATCCAGAGAGCTCTCAGGGAGAACCCTGCCGTGCCCCACGACACTTCGCTCATCGCCACCATCGCCGTAGGACTCGGACTGGCCTTCGTCGGCGGGTTCGTCGCCCGCCAGCTGAAGCTGCCACCTTTGGTGGGCTATCTGCTGGCGGGAGTGGCCGTGGGGCCTTTCACTCCCGGCTTCGTGGCGGACGGGGGGCTTGCCAGCCAGTTGGCGGAGATTGGGGTCATCCTCCTGATGTTCGGGGTGGGGATTCACTTCTCCATCAAGGACCTGCTCGCGGTGCGCAACATCGCGGTGCCGGGAGCCATCGTGCAGATTGCCGCCGCCACCCTGATGGGGGCAGCGGTCGCGCACTTCTGGGGATGGAGCCTCGGCGCGGGCCTCGTGTTTGGCCTCTCGCTGTCGACGGCCAGCACCGTGGTGCTGCTGCGTGCCCTGGAGGAACGCGGCCTCCTCGATTCGGTGAATGGCCGCATCGCGGTGGGCTGGCTCATCGTCGAAGACCTGGCCATGGTGCTCGCCCTCGTCGTCCTTCCCGCGCTGGGCAGTGTCCTGGGGGGAGCAGGGGTTCCCTCCGCGGCGGCCTCCGAAGGGGGCAGCCTCCTCTGGACCCTGGGCGTGACCCTGGGCAAGGTCTGTCTCTTCGTGGTGGTGATGGTGGTCGCTGGCAAGCGGCTGGTGCCCTGGCTGTTGTCGCAGGTTGCCGGAACGGGGTCTCGGGAACTGTTCACGCTGTCGGTGCTGGCGGTCGCGCTGGGCATCGCGTTCGGGGCCGCGGCGCTCTTTGGCGTTTCCTTCGCCTTGGGCGCCTTCTTCGCCGGCGTGGTCGTGAGTGAGTCGGACCTCAGTCAGCGGGTCGCGGAAGAGTCGCTCCCGCTCCAGGACGCGTTCGCGGTGTTGTTCTTCGTGTCGGTGGGCATGCTCTTCGATCCGATGGTCCTGGTGAAGCAGCCGTTCCAGGTGCTGGCCGTGATGGCCATCATCGTCCTGGGCAAGTCCCTGGCCGCCTTCCTCATCGTGTTGCTGTTCCGCTACCCGGTGAACACCGCGCTCACGGTGTCCGCCAGCCTGGCGCAGATTGGCGAGTTCGCGTTCATCCTGGTCGGCCTGGGCATCTCGCTCGGCCTGCTGCCGAGGGAAGGCCAGAGCCTGGTGCTCTCGGGCGCCCTGCTGTCCATCACCCTCAACCCGCTCGTCTTCAAGATGATTGACCCGATCCTGGGATGGCTCCGCCGCCACCCCAGGTTCGCGGCCCGCATGGAGCAGGCCAAGGACGAGTTGACGGAGCTGCCCGTGGGAATGGGCGACGTCCGGCTGCAAGACCATGCGGTGCTGATCGGTTACGGGCGTGTGGGGGGCGTGATTGGCCGGAGCCTGGTGGAGAGGAAGATTCCCTTCGTGGTCGTGGAGCAGAATCGCGAATACGTCGAGCGCCTGCGCGAGCAGGGAGTGCCCGCCATCTATGGTGACGCGGCGGTGCTTGGCATCCTGGATCATGCGCATCTCGACTCGGCCCGGATCCTCATCGTCGCCACGCCGGACGCACTCCAAGCCCGGGAGATCGTGGAGCAGGTCAAGCGCGTGAACCCTTCCCTTCCCGCCGTCGTGCGGACGCACGGTGACGAGGAGCGCGCCTACCTCGAGTCGCAAGGGGTGGACCGGGTGGTGATGGGAGAGCACGCGCTGGCGCACAGCATGCTCGACTACGTCCTGGAGCGCCTGTCTGTCCTGAAGGAGGGGGACCGGGCATCCGTCACCGGCTGACGCAAGGGGGCCTTGAACTCTTGACGTTGCTCGCGGCGCTCGAGGGGGCCCGCGTGACGGGAGCTGCCCCCTGCTGGCCTGGTGAGGCGCGCGTGCACGTGCGTTGCCATCCAAACCAAGAGAGTGCTCGCGGGGCGGCGCTCATCACCGCTCGGCATTCCAGGGCATGACAGGCTTCCGGGTGTCAGGTCATCCCCCTTCCGGATGCATCTCCGGAGGGCGGACACCCGTCAGCGCGCTCCGGTCGCGGTGCCCGGCACGTCCACCTTCTGGTGTCCGGTCACCGTCACCTCTGTACGAAAGCGCACCTTGTAGAGGAGGACTCCGCCCGAGGCGGCGATGTTCATCCGCGTGGGCTGCCGCTCGCACGGGGTCTCCGTGTAGGCCAGGAAGTCCATCTGGAGCTCATCCAACATGGGGGGCATGTCGGAGGGGGAAATGCGCAGGGTCATCACCTTCCCGGCCCGCGCATCCACCACCGCCTGTCCCTTCATCCGCTTCTTGTCCGGCTTCACGGGGGCGAACTTCACGGTCACGAGCCCCTCGCTCGGACCCGGTGTGGATTCGAAGCGGTAATCCGCCCTGGCCCGCGGATGGAACGGGGACATCCTCGCCTTGTCGTCCTCGTTCTTCGGCGGGTCCTTCGGCTCCTCCTTGAGCTGGCGGGACAGGTCCCCCTCTTCCTTCTGGGAGAGGAGCTTGCGTGCAACCACCGTGGTTCCGGAGCGGGTGACCTCGTAGCTGCGAGTCAGCCGTCCCTTCACCTTGCCCTCCGAGTCCAGCTCCTCCGTGACCGAGCTCTCCACGGTGCGGCAACCGGGGATGGCCAGCTTCCGCTCCTCCTCCTCGCCCAGGCGTTGGAGGAGGTCATCCCGTGGCGCTTCCGCGCGAGCGGAGACACCGAGGAGCAAGCAAAGAAGGGCAAGCACGCGCATGCCGTGGAGCTTAATCTCCACCCGCCTTCGAGCCGCAATCGAATTGGCTCGACGCGCTACCCGCCGGAAGTGAGCGTCTTCCGCCGAGCAAGGCAACAGCAGGCAAGGACACCATGACGACCTGGCGCAGTGGAGTCTGCGAAACGAACGGCATCAACGTCCACTACCTCCGAACCGGAGGCGCCAGGCATCCCGTCGTTTTGCTCCACGGATTGACCGGGAACGGTGCCTGCTGGACGCCCTTGGCTCGCGCGCTCGAGGGTGAGTTCGACGTCGTCATGCCCGACGCCAGAGGGCACGGCGGTTCGAGCGCGCCGCACCACGGCTACCGGTATGACGATCACGCGAGAGACGTCGAGGGTCTCATCCGCGGCTTGGAACTCCCTCGTCCGGTTCTGCTTGGCCACTCGATGGGCGGCATGACCGCCGCGGTGGTGGCGAGTCGATGGGCGGGAGGCCTCCGCGGCCTCATCCTGGTCGATCCGACGTTCTTGAGCCCCGAGCGCCAGCGCGAGGTGCACGACAGCGACGTCGCCGAGCAACACCGCCGGACCCTCGGCATGCAGAAGTCTGACCTCGTCGCGCAGCTCCGAGCCCGACACCCGCGTCGCTCGCCCGAGCTCGTCGAGCTTCTGGCCGAGGCGAGACTGAAGACCCCTCCGGACGCCTTCGACGTTCTCACGCCCCCCAACCCCGACTATCGCGCCGTGATGAGCGCGATTGACGTCCCGAGCCTGCTCGTCATTGGGGACAGCAGCCCTGTCGTCACGCTCGAGATGGCAACGGAGCTGCGGAGGCTCAACCCACGCGTGCGAATCGCACAGGTACAGGACGCCGGCCACGGCCTTCCGTTTGAACAACCCGAGCGCCTGGGAGAGGTGGTCGCGTCGTTCTTGCGTGAGCTGGCGCAGTAGTCTCTCTCGACTCGCGGTCGGATGAACTTGGTGGGATGATGGGGCTCCCCGCAGGTCGCGCAGTGCTCTCATGAAACACAAGCTCGTCGACTACTTCCGCCGCATCTCTCCTCTGTCGGACGAGGAAGCCCAGGCCATCCTGGACAGCATGGTGGTGAAGACCTGTCCGAAAGGCACGCACTTGCTCATGGCGGGCCAGGTCTGCACCGAGGCCTACTTCGTCCTCCAGGGCTGCGTCCGCCAGTACTACGTCGTCGACGGTGAAGAGCGGAGCAACGGGTTCTTCACCGAGGACGAATGGGTCCTCTCGATTCAAAGCATGATGAACCAGACCCCGGCGGATCACTTCCTGGTCTGCGCGGAAGACACCACGGTGGTGGTGGGCACCGAGCAACGCGAGGGGGACCTGTATCGACGCTTCCCTCGCTTCGAGAGCATCTCCCGGATGGTGATGCAGAAGGTCCTGGCGGAACAGCAGGAGTGGTTCGCTTCCTATCTCACCGATACCCCGGAGCAGCGCTACCTCAAGCTCTCGAAGACGCGGCCCGGCATCCTCCAGCGGATTCCCCAGTACCAGCTGGCCAGCTACATCGGCGTGAAGCCCGAGTCGCTGAGCCGGATCCGAAAGCGTATCGCCACGCGCGACAAGCCGGCTACGCCGCAACGGAAGGCGTGACCGTCCGGAACCCCTTGGCGATGAGCCAGCCGCCGAGGAACAGCTCGAACAGGCCCCCGGGCCCGGAGAAGAGGACGCCCCACGGCAGCCCGAAGAGCTCGAGCACGGACCCCAGCGCCAGAAGCCCGTAGCCCACCGCGCCCACCAGCGGGAGAAACGATGGAAGAAGCCGGGAGCGGTACAGCGACAGGCAGAACGCCACGCTGCCGGCCCCCAGGATGATCATCGCGAGCTGGTACGCCCAGAAGTTCCCCTTCGAGAGAAGTTTGAACAGGGTCACCAACTCTGGCGTCGTCTGCCCTTGCGCGGATTCTCCGAGCTGAAGGATGCACAGAAGGAACACCACTCCGACGATGAGGATCAGCGCCTCCATCACCCGCGTGCAGACGTACGCGACGGCGATGCTCGGGCTCCGCTCGCGGAGTATCGGAAAGAACAGCACGCCAATCCCGACGACGGTGATGGAGTTCAACAGGAGCAGCAGCGCGCCCCCGACGAACGGCGTCCTCTGACCGGCCACCAAGGCCAGGTGCTCCGGATCCTTCAGGACGGAGGTGACGAGCGCGGTGCCCATGCCGTAGGCGAAGAACGGAAGGAGAAAGAGAATTCCCAGGGAGCGGGAGTGAAGGCGGGTGATGTTCATCGCGAGGGTTCCAGAACGTTCAGCGACGTTGTGGCCTCGAGAGTAGGGGGGGGCGCCCTCGCCCGCATTGATGAGGGTTAATAAACCGGTTCTTTTTTCCGGGCTGGGCGGGTGGGCCGCCCTGTCAGAGGGACTGCGAGACAGGGAGCTCGAGCGTGGCCGTGGAGCCCTTGCCGGGGCCTTCGCTCTCCAGCAGCAGGCGTCCCCCCATCACCTGCGCCGCCAGTCTCGCAGCCCCTTGCTCCTCCTCCTCGCGACCCTCGCGGCCACTCGACGGGTATGAGGCAAGACGCCTAGGCCCACACCACAAATCGGCCAGGGCTCCGGATTACCGTCCCAGCGGCGGCATGTTCACAGGGGTCGCGTCAGTCGTATTCGTCCGCAGGGGCGAGAGGCTTGTCCGAGGGCACCTCTCTCAGCTGGGCTTCCGCCTTGTCCCGGGAGGGTGGCGAGTTCCTCTTGGAGGAGTCCGGGTACGGGGCGGCGGGAGGACAAGCGGATCGGTTGTCCCCGGACAGACACTGGATGACCTGGTCCGCTACCTCCGTGCCCGCCCCCGTGGGCTGAGTGGAGGATGCAGGGTGAAACACCTGGAAGCGCAGCAACAACAACGCCAGAGCAGCCGCCGCCAGCCCGGCCACGGCCAGCAGCAGCCGCGGCTTGGAGCGCGCCAGCAGCCGCTTGGGGGCGGAAGGCTCGCTTCGGGCCAGCCCGCGCAGCTTCACCTCCGCGAGCGCCTCCCGCTGGAGCACCCGCGCGCACGCGTCACACTGGGAGGCGTGCGCCTCGAAGAAGGACCGCTGCTGTGGCTCGAGGAGGCCATGCAGGTACTGAGCGGCCATCTCGGCCGTGAGGTGGGGCTGCTCACTCATGGCGGTCCTCCTCCAGCAGCTGGCGCAGGCGGCTGCGGATTTCCCAGAGAATCTGCCGCACACGCTGCACGGAGAGTCCCACATGTTCGGCGACTTCCGCATGGCTCAGGTCGGGACGACCGAAGACGAGCTGGAAGACGCGCTGGCCAGAGGGGGAGCATTGCTCGAGCAGGGCACGGGCCCGCTCCAACTCCTGCCTGGACAGCAGCTGCGCCTCGGGGGAAGGGGTAGCATCCTCCAGCACCTCGACCTTCAAGTCCTCCAGGCTGGCGAAGCGCTCGGGCCGGCGGCGAACCTCGTGCAGAAGCAGGAAGTGGGCCTGGGTGAGGGCAATGCCGGGCAGCCGCAGCTGCTGGAGCTTGCCGCGTTCTTGCTGGGCGAGCAGCGTGGCCCACGTCTCCTGCATCAGCTCCTGGGCCCGGTCCACCCGGACGCCCCGTGCCAGCAGGAAGACGAGCACCTCATGGCTGTGGCGCTGGATGAGCTCGCCCCAGGCCTCACGGTCTCCCGCCAGGGCCCGTGCCGCCACGTCCGCGTTGCCGCGGTCCTTCTCCTTCACCTGAATGCGGGGCGATCGGAACAATCTGAGTGTCAGGGCATTCTGCACGGACGGCGACCTCCGGGGCAACGGAGGCATGAATCCGCAAGGGGGGAAGAGATATCGGCCGCGATGTGGAAAAAAGCGCTCACTCCGTGGGGGTTGCGCTCGTGTCCTGGATTCTGAGAGGAGGAGCCGATGCCCGCCCTCTCTCCGCGGCCGCGGCTGCTGCTGTTGCTGACCCTCCTGCTGGCCTGCGCCCTCGTCTATTCCGGCCAGGCGCTCGCTCCCGCGCCGTCCGCGCTTCCCACCGTTCCTCTGCCCGGCATGCCCATGCCGCTCCCGCGCGACCCGCCCATCCGGCTCCAGGGCCTCCCCTCGTTCCGGGCCGCGTACGAGGAGTCCTTCCGCGGCAAGCCGGACGCGCGCTTCTTGCGAGCCATCTCCGAGCTCGAGCGCCTTCTGGGGGGCAGCGCATCAACCTCCGTGAATGCCCGCTTCCATGAGGGCAGGTGGGTGCTCCAGGTGGAGGGGAAGGAGGTGGGAGGGCTCCCAGCGTTCCCCGACTTCGCTGATGCCCTGTCTCACCTGGAGGCACGCGCCCACCAACTGGGCGTGAAACGGCTGGAGCTGAAGGAGGGCCCCCTCCCCCCCAGCGCGTCGCCGCTTCCCATGGGCCGTGAGACCCTGGAGACCCTGCGCGAGCTCGACGAAGCCTGGTCCCGCGGTAGGCGCAGCCCCGCCACGCTCGTGGGCGCCGCTCGGGCCACGGTGGCCCTGGCGCTCCAGCTCTCGGACCTGACCGAAACCGCCGATGCCGTCCCAGCCCGGGCCCTGGCGCTGCTGGCGCTGGGGCGTGCGACGACTTCGGCGGCCCTCACCGAGGAGCGTGCGCTGCTCGCGTATGTCCTGGGGTACGAGCGTACCGCGCGCAAGCTCGCATCGGCGCTTCCATCCGGAGGTGCGGCCCGCGCCTTCCTGCTCCAGGAGGACGATGTCCTCGAGGCTCTCGCGGAGCGCGACGCGGGGGCGGGAGTGGCCAGCCATCTCTGGGTGCGTCGGCTGGCGCGGATGGGGCGCGTGCAGCGAGCGGTGCGCTCCAGCCGGCTGTCCGCCCAGCAACTCGGGATGGGGCTCCACGTGGTGGCGCCGAGGCTGCTGCTGAAGGGCACGCACCCGGAAGAGCAGTTCATCGGGAGGAGGAGGTGCTGGCCTTGGCGAGGCAGCCGGACCAGCAGCAGGAGCTGCCCTTCTTTCTCGCACTCAAGGCCCAGGCCGAGCAGCGCTATGAGGATGCCGCGACCTGGTATGCCGCCGCCGTCGAGCAGGGCCTCTTCAGTGAGGGGGAATACCAGTGGTCCCTCGGCCAGCTGCGGCATTGGAGGGCGCAGGGGCTGAGCCTCGCGCAGTTGCAGAAGCGCGGGCTCTAGCGGAAGCGGCTGCTCAACGCGAGCTCATGGTGGCCAGGGAGACGGACACCGGCTGCCCGAAGGAGACGAGCCGTGCACGGGTGCGCTGGGGCTTGCCGTCCTCGACGCGCGAGTAGGCCACGAGGTAGCCCGAGGGGCCCGCGGAGGCAATCGAGGGGTGCGCTTCCCCGTAGGACGCGTTGGAGAGTGGGAAGCCCGTCGAGTCGAGGACCTGGCCCATGGCCGACACGCGCGCTCCGTAGACGTCCGCCTGGCCGCCGCTGGACTCATTCCAGACGACCAGGTAGTCCAGGCCATCGGAAGCCACTGCCGGGTAGGACTGTGACTGGGTCCGAAAGCCGATGGCGAAGCCCGAGGTGTCGAGAACCTGGCCGGCGCTCGTCACCCGCGTCCCACGCATCTCATAACGGCTCCCGACGTGTGCCCAGACGACGAGCCAGCCATCGCCGTTGGACGCCAGCACGGGCATGTACTGGGAGCCCGGAGCGGCGTTGATGATGAGCCCTGATGCCTCCAGCACCGCTCCCCCCGCCGTCACGCGCGTGCCGTAGATGTCTGGATGGATGCCCTGGCGCCCGTCCACCCATACCACGAGGTAGTCCGCGCCATTGGAGGCCACCTGCGGGGCTGCCTGCCCGCGGGGGGCGATGGCCACGCTCAGCGCGGAGGTATCTAGCACCTGGCCCTGGCTCGTCACCCGCGCCCCCAGGACGTCCATCGAGCCATCGGAGCCGGGCGCGGACCAGACGACGAGATAGCCATTGCCATTGGAGGCCACGGCGGGAGCCGACTCCGACGCCGCGGTGGCGCGGATGGCCACGCCCAGGGGGTCCAGCACCTCGCCCGTGCTCGACACGCGCGTACCGTAGATATCCGGCAAGTCGCCACTGCGATCATCCACCCAGACGACGAGCCAGTCCACCCCATCCGAAGCCACCGCGGGAGTGCGCTGCCATGAGCCCGCGGAGCTGAGGGTGATGCCCGATGGGTCCAGCACCTCGCCCGTGCTCGACACGCGGGCGGCGCAGATGTGCGCGGTGGAGCTTCGCTGGGGCTCCCAGACGAGGAGGTAGTCCGCGCCGTTGGAGGCCACCTTCACATTGCCCTCGTTGGCGGCCGATGCGCTCCCCTCATCCAGGCTCAGCTCCACCGGCGGGGACACGCTCCCCATGCGCACCAGCGCGCCCTGGATGTCCGTCTCGGGGTCGCCCATGCGCTGGTTGCTCCAGACGACGAGGAACTCGTTGCCGTTGGTGGCCACGGCCGGCGAGGACTGGGTGCCGGCCGCCGCGCTGACGACGATGGCCGGCGCCTGCACACTGCCGTCGTACATCACGCGCGTGCCCTGGAGGTTCCACTCCCCACTGCCGAGCTCCTCCCAGACGACCAGGAATTCATTGGGGCTCGCGGCCACCACGGGCGCGTACTGGCTGTTCGGAGCGGAGCTGATGACGAGCGCCGACGCATCCAGCACCACGCCCTGCTGCGTCACGCGCGCGCCGTAGATATCCGTATCGCTGCCTTGGCGTGAGTCCTCCCACACCACGAGCGAGGACCCATAGCGTGAGGCCACCCTCGGAGAGCGCTGTGCGCCGGCCGCCGCGGCAATCACCAGCGCTGGGGAGTCCAGCACCACGCCCTCCGTCGACACACGCGCGCCGCGGATGTCACCGGTGGAATCGGAGCCCTCATCCATCCAGACGGTCAACCAGCTCGTGTCGTTGAAGGTCACCGCCGGGTGGCGCTGGGCTGCCGCACCGGTGCCAATGGCGATGCCCTCGGGGTCCGCCACCTGGCCGTCCTGCATCACACGTGCGCCATAGATGTCCATCGATTCGGCGCCGCGGGCGTCTTCCCAGACGACGAACCAGTTGTCCATGCCGGCCACCACCGCCGGAGAGGTCTGATGGCCGCCAGCGGTGCTGATGGCCAGGGGCGTCGAGTCCACCACGCTCCCCCGAGTCGAAACCCGCGCGCCGAGGATGTTCGCGTTCAGGTCATCCGTGAAGTCCGCCCAGACGACGAGGTATTCCCTCCCGTTGTAGGCCACCGCCGGGGACTCATGACGCCCCGTCCCGGATGCGGTGCCAATCCTCAGGCCCGAGGGGTCCACCAGGATGCCCATCGGCGTCACGCGCGTCCCGTAGATGCGCGAGACGTTGTCACCGAGGCGGTAGTCCTGCCAGATGACGAGGTAGTCCATTCCATCGGAAGCCACCGCGGGCTGCACCTGATTGCCCGGAGCCGGAGTCACCACCGGCTCGTCCGTTCCGAGCTCGGGGGAGATGACTGGGGCGAGCGAAGCCGGGTAGGTGCTCGCCTCGACGAGCTCCTGCGGCACGCTCAGCAGCAGGTGGCTCGCCTCGTAGGTGGCTTTCAGCTCCGTGCGCCGGCCAGTGGCATCCACCCACGTGACCTGGCCATAGCGGAAGCCCAGCCCTGAGCGCGCGTCCGCGAAGTGCAGACCGCTCGCCGTCGCTCCCGAGAAGGACAGCCCCGCCAGGGGGATGCGCACCCGCAGGTTCCCCTGTCCTTCCGGTGCCCGTTGGAAGGTCCAGGACTGCTCCACGCCCTCCTCGGCGTTGCGCAGGTGCTCAACGATGCCGTCCTCTCGCGCCAGCGCCAGATGGCCGTCCTTTTCCACACGCCCCTCGGAGGTGGGCCCTCCCAGCGCCCTCTCCCCTCGCATCAGTAGAGCCCTGCCCAGCTCCAGCGTTGCCTCCTCTCGGGCCGGCGCGTGGGCCCGCGCACTCCCGGCAGGCTTCGCGGTGGTCAGCGTGAGCCCCTCGGCGCTAGCACGCACCGCATAGGTCGAGTGCCCGCCACGCCAGCCCTGGCTCTCTGGGGTATAGGCGAAGTGCACCTGCCGCATCACGGCGCCGACATCGAAGGGCGCGCTCACCGCCCCACTCGCGGGCGGCGCCTGCTCGGGCATCTCCTCCGAGTGGCAGGCCATGGCGCAGAAGGTCAGAACAGACAGCATGAACCGCAACGGCGTCCAGCAACACGTCTTCATGAGGTGGAGTTGCTCCTGAGTGAGGTATTGCCAATGAAATCCCTCACCCGGACGCGCATATCGGCGGTCGGCTCCTTCCTGGTCGCTGCCTCAAGCGCCACCCTCCCCTCCTCCGCACTGGCCATTCCCCCGGGCCGTACTTCTTCACCACCGTGGAGCCGCTGCGGCTTTCCAGTCCCGCGAGCGCTGTCTCGACTATGTTTCGGCGCTCATGAAGCTCACCCTCGTCGAGACCCTGGCCTTCGCCGGGATCGCGCTCTACATCGGTGCCGGAGTGCGCCGGCTCATCCCAGTGCTCTCCCGGTACAACATCCCGGCTCCGGTGATTGGCGGCCTGCTGGTGGCCACCGCGCTGACCGCCGCCCGGAGCGCTGGCGATACGACCCTCACGTTCGACACCACGCTCCAGAGCCCGCTGATGATCGCCTTCTTCGCGAGCATCGGGTTCGCCGCGTCTCTCTCGCTGCTCCGAATGGGAGGGCCTCACGTCGTCATCTTCTTCGTCGCTTCCACCCTGCTTGCCATCGTGCAGAACGCCGTAGGGGTGGCCCTGTCGTATCCGCTCGGAGTTCATCCCCTCTTCGGCGTGCTCGCAGGCTCCGTGACGCTGACAGGTGGGCCAGCCACCGGACTCGCCTTTGCGCCACTCTTCGAGCAGGCGGGGGTGACTGGCGCATCCGCCATCGCCATCGCCGCGGCCATGTTGGGCATCATCTCCGGTGGGCTGGTCGGAGGACCCGTGGGGACCTGGCTCATCCGGCGAAACTCGCTGCGCTCCTCGGCTCCCCCACGCCCGGCCGCGACGCCTGACGAGACGACCGCTGTCTCGAGTTCCAGCGGTGGGGCTGACGCTCAGGACCTCCTGAAGCACGTGGTGATCATGCTGGCGGTCCTCTGGGCGGGTGAATGGATCAGCCGGGGCTTCACCGCGCTCGAGGTGACGCTCCCGAGTTACATCGGTGCGATGCTGGCAGCGGCCTTCCTCCGCAACCTCGATGACCGGACGCGGTGGTTGCGGCTCTCAGGCCAGGCCCTCGAGGAGATCGGTGCCGTGGCGCTCTCCCTGTTCATCACTATGGCGCTGATGACGCTGGATCTGGGGAAGCTTGCTTCGGTCGCGCTGCCCATTCTGGTCCTCGTGGCAGTGCAGGTGGTCCTCGTTGCCGCGGTCTGTGTGTGGCCGATGTTCCGCCTGATGGGCAGAGACTATGACTCTGCGGTGATGGGTGCCGGTCTGTGCGGGTTCATGCTCGGCACCACTGCGAACGCCGTCGCGAACATGGGGGCGCTGGTCCAGAAGTATGGCCCTGCTCCGCGCGCCTTCCTCATCGTGCCCATGGTGGGGGCATTCTTCATCGATTTCACCAATGCCATCGTCATCAACACCTTCCTCAACCTGCTGAAGTGACGCGTCCATGAGTGAGCCCGCGGATCCGAACACGCGAGAGACCTGCGGGCTGCGCAGGCCGGCGGTGAAGATGGCCACGGGTCAGTGCCCGGGTCCTCGCCGGATTACCGGGGGCTTTCGGTGGAGCAGTCGTTGAGCTGGCAGTGCTCGCTCGCCCTCTCGTAGAGAGGAGCACTGTCGACGGTCTCGCGGTTGATCCGCTCCATGAAGTCGTGAGCCGTGTCCGACATCACCTTGAGGCCCGCCGACGAGCGGACGAGCCAGCCGATCGCGCAATACAGTGGCCTGATCTCACTCACCGCGCCATAAATGGGCATCACCAATCCCGTGGATCCAGCGGCGGCAGGGGTAGCGATGGCGAAGTCCCTCCAGGGCCCGTTTCGACTGCGCGTCCCGGATGAGGCACAGGAGCCTGGCCGCGTGGCCCTGCAACTGCGGAAGAGGCTCCTCTTCTTCTGGAGCAATGGCTGCTCCGTCGGGAACCTGGACTCCCGTGCGAACTTCCTGAGTTCGATTCTCTACAGCCCGACGAGCCGCGTGCTCGTGGCCAAGGGGACGACCAACAATTCCGGTGGCATGGGCACCAATCAGAATGGATACTCCGGACACAACGTCGCGACCGCGCTCTCGCAGGGCGACAGCCTCGGGGCTTTGACACCTCGTCTCCTACGAATCGTCTGACACCTTCCCAGACACCTTCCCAGGGGACACCTTCCCAGGGGCTCAGCGAAAGCTCAGCACCTGCTGGCAGGCCTGGGGCAACTCCCGTGAGGAGCCGCCGGAGATGCACGAGATGTAGGTCGCCACGCCTCGCACCTCGGTGGCCCCGAAATACACATCACGCCGTCCTGCGGGGTCGAGCATGCGCAGGTGCGTGCACTCCGTCCTGACGCCATCGATGGCACAAGGGATGCGTAATTCCACATACGGAACCCGGACGATGTCCTTGAACGTCTCCACGCCATTCCGCACGAACGTCTTCAGGCGGGAAGCCTCGGGGAGATGAGTCCAGTCGAGCCGTGAGCCGTCACCGCACTCGATCCGTCCGTCGCCGTCACCCGCCAGGAGCTTGCATCCGGCAGGCGCGGAGAGCTCCCGGCCCGCGAGCACCGCCTCCGATTGCTTCACGGTGACCCCTGCCTCGGGTGCGGCCCTCCAGCCGTTGCCCGCGAGCTTCTCCAGCACACGCCCACAGAGCGCCTGCTGTTCCAAGGCCGCCTTGCAGAGGACGCGCCGCCCTCCCTTTCCCTCCACCGACAGGACCGCGAACGACGACTTCTCCTGGTCCTCCGACGCCTTCGCGCTCATGCGCAAGATGCGAGCCTTCCGGCCCGCCAGCGTCACCGACTCTTCCTCGAATTTCATCCGGCCCGCAGCTTGCCCCTCGAAGGTACGGCGGCTGCTCTCCCACAGGCTCTCGGCGGAGACACCCGGGTGGTCGGAGATGATGGCGCTGAAGCCGCGGCACTCGTAGTTCCACCCCTCGGTCCCGAGCAACTCCGCGGTACATCCGGTGAAAAGGGACTCGGAAGGAGTACTGGGGCCGGCGTGAGCGGACAGGGAAGACCCCGCCGTACACAGAAGGAGGAACAGTCCAAGCTGGAGACGGAGCGAAGAGGCGAGATTCAACGGAACCTGCTTTCCGGAAGGGGTTGGCTCGCGACAGGACGCTGGCCGGCCGGTATTCCTGACGAGCCCGCGCATGGACCGCTCCGAGCAGCTCGGGGAACGAGATGGAGGGCTCGAAGTCGTCATAGCGGCCCGAGGCTCATCACCCCGGTGCCGTCGTAGCGCGGTTGCACGGTCCCGCGGACACTTCGTCAAGGCGTGGAGCTGGCGGGAGCCGGACTCTCGCCAATGACGCTCAGAAGGGCGTCTCGCAGCTCGGCCGGGCTGTTCGCGCGGTAGAACGCGCCCTCCCCCGCCATCGCCATGCTCTGGAGCATGGGGCTGCTGTCGCCGTAGCCAATGACATACGTGCGCAGCTTCTGGTTGCCGAACATGTCGTCGCGCAGGTCCATGCGTGAGAGGAAGAACGCCACGTCATCCATGAAGTTCTTGTTGCCCGCGCCCAGGCCGTGCGGCCAGTTGTAGGCGGTGTAGTCACAGTCCCCCTTCGTGGAGGCCGGCATGGAGGCTTACCCACGACGCGTAGCAGCCGTCCCTGACATGGAGTGGCCAGCGGTGCGCGAAGCGCTAGAGTGCGGCTCTGAACACACTCCGAGTGAGGCCGCATGGAAAGCCCAGGTGTGATCAGCCGCTGGAACGATCCCTCAACACGGCCCCCATCCCGCCTATACGCGCTTCCGTCCCGACGCCTCCCGGTAAAGCCAGACTGAAGGCTTTTCGTCTGGCTTTACGCCTCGCGGGAAATGATTGCCGGATGGGGCGCTCGATTTGCGCGGGGGCTTCCGCCTCGCCAGGATGCGCGCCCTCTCCAGGGAGATTCCCACCATGAATTGGAACCGACTCACCCGAGCGGCGCTGCTCGGCTGCTTCCTCACGCTCGCCGGTTGCCCGATGCCGGGCAATACGGGTTTCCCCGATGCCTCCACCCCGGATGCCTCCACCGGTTACGAGTGGGATGGCGGCTACGTCCCGCTCGAGGAGGTAGGCAACTGGCCGGGCCCCGAGCCAGAGCGGTACGCGCCCTGCGGCTTCGCCACCAGCAACAAGGGCGGCTGTGACTTCGACACCTTCGACCTCTCGGCGTGCGACCAGAACAGCCTCGCGAACACGGGCACCGAAGGCACGTACATGCTGAGCAGCCGCACGGAGTTCGACACGGGCGAGTTCCTGGCCAGTGGCGCCGATGTGCTCACGCTCAGCGGTGACGGAGGCACCTCGTACCTGGTCGGCATCGCCGCCACCGAGTCGCGGCAGGGCAACGCCCGGCTGTTCTCCACGACCAGTCCGACACGGGATGGCGGCACGAGCCGCTACTCGTTCGTCACCTGCGAGTCGCCCCAGGCGCCCGAGTTCACCGGCTGCTTCGCCTACTGCACCAATGGTCGCTTCGGCTTCGGTGGAACCTTCAAGTCCGAGCGCCTGAAGTGGCGCGCTGGTGAGGCCGAAGCCTCGGGCCTGGAGCTCGTCTCGGAGAGCGCCGTGGACATCGGCATGCCGGCGGACGTCTACGTGACGCGGGGCCACGCCTACGTGGTGTCGATCAACCGGCGGACGAAGACGGGAGGCCTCACCGTCTTCGACGTGAGCAACAAGGCCGCGCCCGTGAAGGTGAAGACGGTGGAGATGTCGGGCGACTCGGACTGGAACGCCGTGTGGGCCAGGGACAACGCGCTCTACGTCGCGAGCGCCAACAAGGGCGTGCTCGTCTTCGACATCAGCAACCCGGCCGATCCCCAGCTCGTGAAGTCCGTGCCCAGCGGCACCACCCGACTCAACAACCACACGCTCTTCGTGGAGGGCAACCGCCTCTACGCCACGATGAACACGAGCGTGAGCATCCTCGACATCTCCTCGCCCCTCAACCCGTTCGAGCTCAACCGCTACGCGCCCTACACCACCGTCGCGCACGACATGCTCGCCGTGGGCGACAGGCTCTACGTCAACTACGGGCACGCCGGCTACGTCGTCGCCGACGTGAGCAACCCGAACGACCTCCGCACGCTCGGCCGGTACCGACACTTCGACATCTTCAGCCATGCGAACGCGGTGGGCACCTTCGGCGGCCGCACCATCGCCTTCATGGGCGGCGAGGGCCCCGGCGAGCACCTGCGCGTGCTCGACGTCACCGACCCCGCCAATATCGTCAAGATTGGCGAGTTCAAGCTCCGCCCCAACATCTCCATCCACAACATGCTGCTGGTGGGCAGGAAGCTCTACCTCACCTGGTACCAGGAGGGCGTGCGCGTGCTGGATGTCTCCAATCCCACGCAGCCCACCCAGGTGGCGTACTTCAACACCTGGCGCGAGAGCGACCCGCACCAGGGGGACTACCTCGACGGCGCCATCGGCATCCGCATTCCGGGAGATGGCTTCATCTACACGGTGGACACCGTGCGCGGGCTGCTCATCCTGCGCGAGCAGTGAGCGGGCGCGCGGGACTCACCTCCTACGAATCGTCTGACACCTTCCCAGACACCTTCCCAGACACCTTCCCAGACACCTTCCCAGGCTGGGCAGTCGGACGTCCGTGCTCACTCAGCCTGCGTGAAGGATCCGAAAGCGCTCGGGTTCCGCCGGATCTCGATCAACGACTTGGATTGGCGTCCAAGCCCACTGCCAAACGCTGATGCCTGGCGTGCGGGAGAACTGGATCTGCCCGCGGGTGCCTTCGACTGCAACGCGCGGCCAGGCTTCGGCAGTGCGCGCCCGATCCGCGCCGTGAGAACGCAGCACCTCGGCGAGGACGGCGACCGTGTCGTAGCCCTCGAAGGCGACGAAGGAGGGCGCTTTGGCCAGCCGCTCGCGGAGGGCCGTCTCGACTCGTGCACCGAGTGGGCTGAGGCGCTCGGGCAGGTAGCGCAAGAACGGGATCCCGGCGCTGTCGTCGCCCAGCAATGTCGCCCATTCGGCGAACTCCGGTTGCCCGGCCGGAGCACCCATCATGAGCTCGGCGAGGCGCTGGTCGTGGCGGACGGACTTGACGATCGACACTGCCGGCTCCGGGTGGCCGACCAGAAGAAGGAGGGCTGTCGCGCGATTGTGGACGAGCTCGTCGCACACGGCCGTGAGGGCGAGCGTGCGCATGTCGAGTTCGATGACGGTGCCGCCGCGTGGAGCGAGGTAGTCCCGCAGAATGCGGGTCCCAGATGCCCAGTAGACACTCGACTCGGCGGCTACGGCGATTCGACGGTGGCCCGCGCTGAGGAGGAAGTCTGCGTAGATCCGCCAGCCGTGGGACTGCGCCGGGGCGAGGCGCGCGACCCATTCCGTTGGCTGTTCGGTGAGCGTGTCGAGAACCGCTGATGAGCAGAGGAACGGCAGACCGAGGGCGTCGGCCCTGGCGGCAGCGGCGCGAGCGACGACGCTGTGATACTCCCCCGCCAAGGCAGCCACGCCCAGGCGAGCCAATTCGTCTACGGCCGCCGCGGCCCTCTGTGGATCAGCCGCGGTGTCTCGGACCACCAGCTCGAGGGGTCTTCCGGTGATTCCACCGGCGTCATTGACTTCGCGAACGGCCAGCTCGAGTCCAGCGAGCAAGTGTTGGCCTGCCTCGACCCAGCCAGGCCGAGTCAGCGGAACGAGAGCGCCGATCTGGACGGATGAGCCGTCAGTCCGCTCCGCTCCAGGTGGCGATGGTGGCGTATTCATGCGTTGGCGCCTCCCGTGTGACGATTCGGGTGCAGTTTGCCCGAATCGCAGCGTGAACGTCCCCGGTCAGCCGGGAGCCTTGGTCATGACCTTCAGTCCGCCCGCGGACCCCGAGCGGTCATTCCTGCTCTTCAACGTCCCACGTCGCTCAATCCCGCTTCAGGAGACGAGGCGTGGCCTCGCCCTTCCACCACAGCTCCAGGGTGTTCGGCTTGAGGCCAATCCGAAGCATGTCGACCCCGTCCACCGCGAACAGGCCGTCGTTCGTCAACGGCGTCAGGTGCCGTGGCGCCGGCCAGAGCGGATGGCCGGGACGTGCGATCCACAGGCCATCCTTTTCGGCGGTCACCACGTATTTGCCGTAGGTACCGGGCGCGGCTTGGAGCGTGGCCTCGGGAGGCGTGACGGGATGGAGGCGAGCCTCGAGCGCCAGCAGCGCCCAGGTGTAGTCGGCTCCGACGCTGGGGTCGGGATTCGCCGCGAGGAGCTCCCGCAGTGCGCGCGCATGCGCCGCGTCCTGCGCCTGCTCCGACGAGGTGGCGATCTCCGGGGTCACGCCGGTGCCCTCCCAGTTGCTCTTGCTGACCGGATGCACCGGACGCCCGGTCGAGACGCTCAACATGAAGCCCGGCGCGATCGGTACGAAATCGTTGTTGTTGGCCGCGCCGGCGGTGCCCGAGCCGACCAGCTTGCCCAGCTTGAACTGCTGCACGTCGTACGCGAAGGACTCGGCCGCCGAAGCCGAGCCTTGGTCGATGAGGACGTAGAGCGGCTTGCCCAGCATCCGACCCGCCGGGAGGTTGTCGAGTGCCCGCGTCTGCACGGGTTCGCGCCCGGCATGAAGGAAGGTGATCTCGAGCGTTCCAGGCTTCAGGAAGTGGCTGACCAGATACTGCACCGCCTCGGAGGACCCGCCGCCATTTCCGCGCAGGTCGATGATCACGGCGTCGCCGCCTTTGAGGAAGCGCATCGCCTCGTCATAGGCCTGGCCGGTCTCGTCGCTGATCCAGTGGAACCCGGCGATTCGCAGGTAGCGGACATTCCCGGCCAGGATCCGCATGTCGGTCAGGCCATGGTTATCCCGGCGCGCGGCCGCAGCGTCGAAGCCCGCCAGGTCCTGGCCGGGCGGGCCCGAGGCCGGCACTGTCGCCGCGGCATAGCGCTGCGGGTTGTACTCGATGAACGCATGGTGGTCCTGACTCGCCTCCCGCAGGTCGCTGGTGAGCAGGCCGGCGAGCTCGTTGGGATTCTCGACGTTGTACCGTCTGGCCGCTTTGGCCTTGTCCAGTCTCGCGAGGATGGCGGGCGTCTTCTCGGGGAACACATAAGCCTTCTGGTAGGCGGCCTTGACGGCACTCAGCACCGCGTCACGTTGGACCGGCGACAGGACTTGCGCCACCTTGGCCTCTGTCACGGGAGTGCGCACCTGAGCCTCCGCGGCCGTGGGGCCACCGACCAGGACGAGCGCCATCGCGGCGGCTGAAATCAATTTCAAACGCATGAGCAGCTCCGACAATGAAAGGATTGATTACGACTTGGATTTCGCGGCCAAGGCCTTGGCTTGTTGCTGGATCCGCTCCCCGAAGGGACGTTGCGTGAGCGCTTCGATTGCTTCGCCGACGATTCGTGACAGCGGAGCGGAAAGCTCCGCGTCGAGCTGAGCCGCGGCGGCGTTGGTGGCGGCCCACTGCCGCTGCAGGTCCGGGATCATCTTCTCGGTCCGCCCGGTCAACACGACGATCCGCTCCCTCGCATCCTCGCCAGGCCTGAGCTCCACCAGCCCGTCCTTGACCATCTGCGACACGGTCTGACTCACGGCCGAATGGCTGATGCCGATGTGGCGAGACAACAGCCGGATCGAGGAGGGCCCGGTTGCCATGAGGACACGGAGAACGGGGGTGTAGCGCGGTCGCCACGTCAGCCCGGCGGCCGCATAGGCCGCTTCGACGTCCTGGTCGAGCAGTTCGATCAAGTGCCGCACGAGCGTGCCCAACGTCGGTGAAGCAGGAGCCATGGTCACGATATATAAGCACTGTTACATCTCGTCAAGAGGACCCTGTGAAGCGCGAAAGCATCAAGCCCAGACAATCGCCTTTGACCCAGCGGACGTCCGAGGCGAGCCCCGGCGCAGGGGCCACCCCAGCGCGCGTGGTGTTGAGCCAAAGCAGTGTCTGCTGCTCCCAGCCCAGCACAACTGCAGGCCTCATCCTGTGCCTCGCCCCACCTGGGCTGCCGGCCTGGGCTGGACTGGCGTGTGTCTGCTGCAGATGAATCCCTTCTCCGCCGGCCCGGCGACGAACGGGGGCGCCTCTCGCACAAAAAACGTGCGAGCCTCCGCGGCCAACATGCTATGGCGATGACCCATCCCGATGGCCTCCGCGGTGTCCGCGTCCCGTGGAGGGCTCTCCAGGAGTTGTGTGCGGTGGTAACGAAAACCGTCGTCAGCGTGCACGAGGCCCCCTTCGACGTGCTGGCCACCTCCCGCGTGATGAGGGCCCGGCTCGGAGGCAGCCGCGGCACCGGGGAAACCTCTTGAGCTCCCCCGAGGCCCTGCCCGCGAGCCGGTGGGAGCGCCTGCTGCCCTGGCTGGGAGCCATCCTTGGAGTGGTCTGGTTCCTGGCAGCGTTCGGCCCAGGGCTGCTCGATCCCACGAACCTGCGCCCAGTGTCCCGGGGGGACCTTGCCCAGCATGTGCTCGGCTGGTTTCACTTCCGCAACGTGCCCTGGAGCTTTCCGCTGGGGAGCACCCCCACCCTCATCCATCCGATGACCGTGGCGGTGGGCTTCATGGACTCGAACCCGTGGGTCGCGCTCGCGTTCAAGCCCTTCTCGCGCTGGCTGCCCCAGGACTTCCACTACGTCGGCCTCTGGTTCGCCCTCTGCTTCGCGCTCCAAGGGTGGATGGGCGTCAAGCTCATGGAGCGGCTCTCTCCCCGGCTCATGCCGAGGTTGCTGGGAGCCGCGTTGTTCGTGACCTCGCCCGTGCTGCTCTTCCGTGTCGGGCACGACACGCTCTGCGCCCATTGGATGCTCCTGGCGATGGGCCTGCTCCACCTGCGCCCTCACGCGGACTCCCGGGCGGCTTGGAGGACGGTGGGCTGGGCGCTCGCTCTCAATGTCCTGGCCGCTGGCGTCCATCCCTACCTGGAGATGATGGTCCTCGCCCTCACGGCGTCGCTGCTGGTCACGCTGGCGTGGGTGGAGCACCTCCTGTCCTGGCGCGCGGCTGCGGCGGCGTTCGGTGGGGTGGTCGGCGTGGCGGTGGGGGCCTTTGTGCTGTTCGGCTACGTGGGGCAGGGCGTCGGCTCGGAGGCCATCGGCTTCGGCTTCTATAGCGCCGATCTGCTGGCGCTCATCAACCCCAATGGCTGGTCCAGCGTGCTCCCGGGTTGGAGCGTGGGCGAGGGACAGTACGAGGGCTTCGGCTACCTGGGCACGGGCAGCCTGGCGCTCTCCGCGGTGGCGCTGCTGGAGTGGCCCGCGCGCTGGTGGCCCCAAGCGAAGGCGGCCGTGAAGGCCCAGCTGCCGCTGGTGGTCGTGGTGCTGCTCCTGTCGCTCCTGGCCTTCTCCTCGGTGGTGACTGCCGCCGGCCACCACGTGCTGACGATGCGGAGCGCGGTGGAGCCCCTCCTGCCGCTGCTGGCCCCCTTTCGGTCCTCGGGCCGCTTCATCTGGCTGCTCAACTATGCGGTGGTTACGGGAGTCCTCGCGCTCACCGTGTGGCGCTGGCGGCAGCACCCGCGTGTGCTCGTCGCCCTGTTGCTGGGGGCCGTGGCAATCCAAGGCGTGGATACGCCGAACATGTGGAGGGGGAACCTCCTCCCCTCCCATCCGTGGCCCCGGCTGCAGGCCCCGGAGTGGGAGCGCGTGGACCCCTTCTACCGGCACATCGTGCTCTTCCCTCCCATCCTCCCGGGCGCGGGCGAGCCCTGCGAAGAGGGTATCTTCCCAGATGATGCGTACTTGCTCTTCGGGGATCTCGCCTACCGCAGGGGAGTGACGACCAACAGCGCCGCGCTGGCCCGCATTGACGCGTCCCAAGCCATGGCGGCCTGCAGGTCGCTGCGGTCCGACGTCCAGAGTGGCCGCTTCGCCGAGGACACCCTCTACGTGGTGGGAAAGAAGCAAACGGCGGCCTTCCAGCGTCCGGAGCTCACGTGTGGCGTGCTGGATGGCTACACCGTGTGCGTGGCGGCCAGGCAGGGCCAGTTCCGGGAGGCCCTGGTGCGAGCGCCCTCTGTTGCAACGCCGCTCCCCAAAGAGTGAGCGGGGCCTTGCGTCGAGGGCGCACCTCCGTGCCCATCCATCAGAAGTACTCGCACTGCTCGGGCGGCCCCTTCAGCGGCCCTCCTCGGCCCATCCCCTCCAGCCCTCTCCCTCTACACGGCCTCTCTTCCACCGCCGTAGAACGCGAACGCGCGACCGCCGTCACGAAGCTTCCGTCTGGCTCGCGGCGCAGCGGGTACTCGAGACGATCCGCGTTCTCCTGATAGTGCTGCAACCGAGCGGCCTTCCAGCAAAGGCATCCCTTGGAGACCGGGTGCGAATCGTCGCCGCGAATGCTCGTGATAATCGGCCAGCCAATCTACCTGGCAGGCTTGGGCCTGCACGTCTCCACGACCCTGCTTTCCGACTCGCGGGCGGTCATGGAGCGGAGGGCTCCGGGCTCGATCGAGGTTCCCTGTGTTGTTGAGCCCATGACCGGCGCGGATTCGTGCGCGGACTGGAGGACTGGAGCCAATGCTTGACCCCCTGGGCACGCGAGAAGGAGGGTTGACCACCGAATCCACCCAACGAGCGTGGGAGCGCTACGTCTCCACGGGACTCATCGACGGCTCGCTGCTTCGCGAGCCCGTGCTCCGGGCCTGGGAGCGATCACATGAGCTGGGGGTGAACCCCAAGGAGCCGCAACCGGAGCAGCTCTCGGTGCTGGACACCGAGCGGCTCCTCGAGCAGCAGCAGACGTTCATCACTGCTGCCCGGCCCTACATGGAAGCCCTCTCCAGGGCCGTGGGGCTCGAGCGCCATGCAGTCTCGCTCGCCGACTCCCACGCGGTCGTGCTCTGCTTCGTGGGGGACAAGGAGACCGTAAACGGCCCCAAGTGGCTGCCAGGTCCAGGGTCCCTCTTGTCGGAGGAGGTGTGTGGCACCAATGGCCTGGCGACCCCGCTGGCGATGCATGGCTACTTCGAGGCGGTGGGGCCCGAGCACTTCATCAATCGCTTCCATCTCTACACCGGTCAGGGCATCCCCATCCGGGACGCAGGGAGCGGGGTGGCCGGAGCACTCTGCGTCGGGGTTCAACGGCTGGAGGCCTCGAGCCAGCTTCGCGACATGCTGCTCTGCGCGGCCCATGGCATTGAGGCGGAGTTGTTCCTGCACCAGCTCGAGAGTGACATCCGCCAGGTGCTGGCCGCTCCCGGAGACGAGCAGCCCCTCTGCGTGTTGCACAAGGAGGTGAACCGGCTGAGGCAATCCTCACGCGAGGGGTTTCGGATGGCCACCCGTCAGGGCACGGCAAGCCGTTTCGAGTATGCCCTCCGCCTGCTGCATCTGGCCGAGGAGACCGCTCAGCACATCCGCCATCGGGCGCTCCTCTGGCGTACCCTGGCCTCCTTGGAGGTGGGGCAGCTCCGCCCGATTGCGCTCACCGAGCTGGTGCGGGAGCTGAGCGAGCTGCTCCGGCAAGAGGCGTTCCGCCAGCGAGTCGAGCTGGTCTTCTGCGAGCAGGAGCCGGTGCACGTCCAGGCCGACGCCCTCGTGCTCTCGCGCCAATTGCTCCACGCCACTCTGCAGGCCCTGGCACTGGCCGGACCTGGAGGCGCGGTTCGCATCGACGTGCGCTTCGACCGCCACCTGTTCGCGGGGAAGGCGACCTTCCTCCCCTTCCCAGCCCCCGAGCAAGCACAGCTGGCCCCGCTACCTCAGAGTGTGACGAGCCCGGCCCTCAGGCGCGGAGAGGAGCGTGAGCCCCTGCTCTGGCGCTTGCCCGTCCTGGAGTCGGCTCCCCCAAGCGGGAGAGGAGGAGGCGAGCGTGGCGCCTGAAGCGGTGGCGAGACAGGAAGCGAGGAAGGAGCGGCCGGTGCTTGTACGGAGGGGTTGTCACTCCTTGACGCAAACGGTTCAGCGTGAGGACTGCGGAAGCTTCACCACGTCCGAGCGCAGGGCTCCGAACATCGCCAGCAGGTAGGTCTGCTCGGGAACGTCGCCACAGCGCACCAGGGCAGAGGGCTCGAAGCTGAAGGCGTGGCTCTTCGCCTCGCGCATCTCCCGCGCCACCGGAACGGTGGACCAGCCGAAGTTCCGGCTTCGCTGACAGAAGGCCAGCAGCGTGAGCGGTGGCGGTGGGCTTCCGGCGGCCTCGGGCTCCTGGGGAAGGGCGGAGGCCGGGAGCGCACCGAACAGCCGGGTGCCGTCCGCGGGCCGCTCGAGCGCGATCGCCCCGTCGCGGGGTTGGGGAGAGGAGGCCGTGTCCCCCAGTGCCAGCGGGATGGCCACACCGCCACCGAAGGACTGTCTCGCCGGATTGGCCGGGACATGTACCGTCCGCACCGGCGTCACCCGGTCATCCAGCCAGAGGAACACGTGGTAGTCCCCCTCCTCGGGCGGGAGCACGAGGTGCGCGGCGAGATCCACGTTGAAGAACGTCTGCACGACCATGCCCCGCTCGAGCGGATTCGCCTGGGCGATGGCGGCGTCCAGATCCTTCGGCATCGTCGCCGAGATGGGGAGCGCGTTGGGGTCCGCCGGCTTGTTGACGTGGACCCGGCCCGTTCTCGCGTGGACGGCGACGATGTGGATCGCGCTCGACAGCTGCGCGCGGTAGATGAGCGTGTAGGGCGCGCTCAAGGCGAAAGCGCCGAAAAGGGCCACCGTGGGCCCCTCGGGCCCGCGTGCCGGCGCGACGGTGAAATCGAGCCCGAGGGCACCGGGGGCGAGCTTCTTCGAGTGGGGTGTTTCTCCGAACCAGAGCGCTGCGGGGAGCTGGACTTCGGCCTCGTCGCTCATATCGCCTTGCCTTTCAGGGCTGTGGGGGGGCACCTGTGCTCGAGGTGCCTGTGTCGCTTGTCGCGGCTCTCCGGCGCCGCGGGGGCACCCGGCCAGGGTGAGCAGCAGCCCCGCGAGCACCGCGGGATTGGCCAGGCTCCCTCTCAAAACGGGGCCGAGCCCTGGACGGGGGGCATGCGGAAATCCCGGCCTTTGATCGCGTCCTGACACGTATCGCAGAAGGTCACGCTCGGGCTGACCGTGTCGTACATGAGGCAGGTGTTGCCATTGGCACGGCAGTGGGGGCCGTTGAGGAAATAGTAGTGCCCGTTGGCGGTCCCCGTCTCGTTGGGGAGCGTGCTCGCCGCGAGGCCGAGGTAATGCCCCGCCTCGTGAAGGACGGTGTTCTCGTCCGGTTGGTTGAGGGTGCCCTGGCGGAAGCGCATGCCCACGATCGTCGTCGCCCCCCAGGAGATGCCGGAGAGGACCGGGTACTCGATGAGAAGAAAGGAGACCGCGACGGTGCCTGCTCCATCGAAGGGCGCGAGAGCCGGTGTCGACCAGGCCAGTCGGAAGACGCCGTTGTTCACGGTGAGCGTCGTCGTGGTGGAGATGTCCACGTTACCGGCCGTCCCCACGAGCATGCTGCACGTCGCCTGGGCCAGCCATTGGGCCTGCGAGGAGAGATCGAAGGTGGCCCCTGCGGGGATGGGGACGGAGTAGGAGGCCGGGTTGAGGCCCGGGTAATGGTGGACGAGCGGCGGGCCGTTATTCGGGGTGAGCGTGATGGCGACGGCCACCGTCCCGGGTGCGGTGTAGGGCCCCAGAGCGGAGAGATCCCAGCTGAGCGTGTGCGCCCCGCCCCCGCTGGCCACGAGCGTGACGTATGGGCGCATGTTCACGGCGTTGCCATTCCAGGTGACCTGGCATTGGGCCGAGCGCAGCCACGTGGCCTTGTTGGCCAGGTCGGAGTCGTCGAAGACGTTCGGCAGATCGATCTGGGCGGGCTGGAAGTTGAGGTTGGCCCAGTTGAACCCCGTATCCTTGGGATTGCCCAGGATGGTGTCGATCAACGCGATGTTCATCTGCCGGTCGCCCGGCGCTCCCAGCACGCCGTTCATCCAGTTCTGGGAGTCGGCTGCCTTGAGGAAGCGCTTGTGCAGCGGCGTGGCCACCGCTCCGAGGCGCGTCACCTTCAGCTTGCTCGTGGCGAAGCCGCCCTCCAGCGTGGCCGACTTGTCGGTGTACGCAGTGCCGTTGTCCTGCGTCATCGTCGCGTACTTGTAGAAGACCTCCTGCCAGACCTCGATGGGCTTGGAGCACGAGGCGGACGGGGCGCTGTCCTTCACCGGCGGGGCCTGTTTGACGTACGCGGCGACGGTGAATTTGTCACTCGTGAAGCGTGACACCTCGAGCTCCGCGGACGTGGCGATCCCCTGCGCATCCGTCTTCACCGCGGCGTCGATGTCCTTGGGCTCCTGGTACTTCATGGCGGCCGGCAGGTTGGCCTGGTTGGTGTTGACGGGAATGAGCGTGAAGAGGATCTCGACGTCGCTCAGGGGCTTGGTGAGCTTGGCCTGGCTCTTGAGCTTCCTTCCGTGCTCGGGGTGGGAGCCCGATACGGGCAGGTTGATGTATTGCTTGTAGTCGGCGGTATCGGGGGTGAGCTTCTCGAACGCCACCACCGTCACGAGCGCGAAGTCTCCGTTGCGCTTGGGCGTGTGCGCGAGCCCCCCGCCGGCACGGTCGAGCCCCACGTCGATGCACACGTGGCGGAAGTCGTTCGTCGCGGCGCTGCCTTCGATGGAGAGGCTCACCTCGCCCGAGCTGAAGTCCGCCCGGCCGAGGGACAGCGGCCAGACCTGCTCGATGTCGCCCTTGAAGAGCTTGAGGCCACCACTCCGGGCCGTCTGCCCCAGGACGACCTTGCAGCCGTCCCCACCGACCGTCCACAGCTCGTCCGCGGGCTTCTTGACCACCAGTTTGGCGCGGACGTGGTGTCCGTTGTCCTGCACCTGGACGATGCCGCCGCGCTTGACCTTCTGCTCGTCGGAGAGCTTCGCCGCCGCGGGGGCCTGGGTGTCGCGGAAGACCTGGCTGTGCGGCTTGCTGTGCTCGTACAGCTCCAGCTCGAGCTGCACCGCCACCAGCTTCAGGACGGCATTGGGGGCGACGAAGACGGAGCGCTGGGCGAGGGCGCCCAGTTTCGAGGTCGCCTCCGGGGCGAGCGTCGCCTCGAGCGGACCGGCTCCCTTGGCCCGAAGGTAGAGCGTCACCTTCTTGCCTCCCGCGAGCAGGTCCCGGTCGAGCACCAGCTTCTTGCCGTCGAAGCCTTGGACGGGCTTGTCACCGGCCTCATCGGTGAACAGCTCGACATCCGAGCTGAAGCTCAGGGTGGCTCCACCGCCATAGGTGAGCCCTGGCTGATCCTGCTCCAGGGTCAGCTCGAGGCGCGACGGGGGCGTGGGGTACGCGCTCTTGAGCGTCCCCTCATGCGGGAGGAGCCGGTGGGGCACGAGCAGGGCCTGGTACTCCGCCTCGAGGCAGGGCTTCACGAGCTTGGCCTGTTTCACCTCCAGCGCCACGTCCTGGCCCTCGAGCACCCGGACCCGCGGAGTACCGGAGTCGTCCAGCTTCAGGCGGAGGGCGTGGCTCGCGACCTCCTTGCCACGGACGAAGAGCCGCTTCTTGTTGCCCTCCGTGGTTCCATTGGGGAGCTTCGTGTTCGCGGGGGTGGTGCAGCCCTCGTCCTCGAAGAACTCGAGCTTCTGGGCGTCGAAGAGGAGCTCCGCTCGGCCTTGATAGGGGGGGGCACCCGTCGACTCGGTGTACCAGGCCTCGATGCACGCGGGCGCGGCGTGCCCCTTGTCCGCCAGCAGCCACCCGGTGCTCTCGACGAGCTGCACGTGAGGCGTGACGATGTTGACCTCCTGGACGGTGACCGTCGCGGTGGCCGGGCCGTGGACGACGATCTGCGCGTCACCGGAAGGCGTCAGCGTGAGCTGGAGGTCGACGTCACCCACGGCGTTGCCGCGGACGTAGAGCGGCGCGCCCGCGAGCAGTTCGTCTCGCCCGTAGGCCTGGAGCGCCGGCGACGTACACTCGGGGTCGGAGAACAGCGCGGCATTCCCCGCCGTCACCGTGACGACTCCAGAGCCCCGGTAGGGGAGTGCCGGCCGGGTCTCGCGCATGGAGAGAACGACCTGGGCGGGTGTCGAGTGGGTGATGTCGGCGCTGTCGTACCACCCCGGCGTGGTGCGCACCTGGATGGCGGGCGTGACATCGTTGATGAAGTCCTCCTCAATGCACCGGTTCTTCGAATCAGTGGTCGGGGCCTGCTCCTCCGCATGCTGGTTGGCTTCGTCGAGCTTACGCTTGAGGTCTCTGGGTGGCGGACGGACGCCCTCGCCATCATCAATGAAGGTCACGCGCGATCCTCCTCTTCCGCGAGGTGCTCCCGGGCGACGAGCGCCAGGACTTCGAGCCGTGTGTTGGGATCCTGGAGGGAGGGATCTCGAAGCACGCGCTCGGCCCAGGGGAGTGCCTCGAGCCCGTCTCCGAAGAGCACCCATAGGTGGACGAACTTGCAGAGGGTGGCCGCGCGCGTGGCTCCGTAGGTCCGAGCCCGCTCGACCCCCGCCCCGATGAAGCCCCGCAGGGTGTCATCGTCCTTGTCCGCGACCTCCACTGCGAAGGAGGCGCGCAGGTGGGGGAGGAGCCATTGCTTGAGGTGGTCGAACCGGGCCTCGGCCAGCACGTCCATCTGGGCTTCGCGGATGGTCAGCACGGCGAGGAATGATAGCGTCCCATCCGACGTGATGTGAAGCCGAACAGTCCGAGGTTCTTCCCCGCCTCGTGGCCCTCCTGTCGCATCCGGCTCCGCGTGTCCGGGATGCCGCTGTCTGACGAGCGGCTCACCTCTGCGCCAAGCAACAGCGCGAGCCGAACGGGCCGGACACGCGAGCTGATGCCGTCAATTCCACTCACCGAGGCAATCAACGCATCGGCCTGCGGATTTTCTGCATCATTTTCCGAGCCGCCGGCTCATTCACGCTGGGTGGACCTGCCCGGCCCATGGAAGGGAACTCCGGACAAGCCGGGCAACCACCCAGGTGGTCCCGCAGTACGGTCTCTCTGTTTGAATCAATAAAAACCCCAGCCCCATCCCACTCATGACCCAATCCAGATTCCTGGCGGCAGTGATTCTCGCGGTGTCCCTTGTCGTGGCAAGCCCCGCCTCGGCGCAGGTGTCGGTCTTCGACATCACTGCGCCTGCCACCATCACCGACCCCTACCAACCGTTCACCGTCACCTATCGCCTGGGTGGAAGCTCATACATGGCTTCGGCCAATGTGTACTTCTATCTGGCCACCACTTCGACGACTCTTACCCAACGCGTGCAGCTGGGCTGGACGCAGATCTACCTGGGCTCGGGTACCGGGCTTCATTACCCGCCCTCCGGAACGCTGACGTACCAGTTCTACCCGGGCAACCTCCCGGAAGCCGCGCGGGCCCAGTTCAACGCCATCATGGCGGCCTGCCAGCCTCAGACCTGGTACATCCAGGCTGAAGTGGACTACACCCTTCCCAAAGGTGATGACACCCTGATTGGCACCCCCAAGCAGCCGGACTTCTACTTCACGGCCGGAACGCTGAGCCCTTCGACGATTCAGCCTGGAGGCACCACCAGCTTCTCTTTCGATCTCTTCACCCGGTGCCCCGCCGCCTACCCGTCCACGGTCGGCGTCTTCCTGGCCGACGCCAACCATCAACTGCTGAGCTACATCGGCGGGGTCTCCATCGGTGCTGGCGCGGGGACCTTCTCCTTGCCCCCCACGTCCATCACGTTCTCTCCCTACATTGCACCGGGTCCCTACAACCTCGTGCTGATTGCAGACGTGAATGAGGTCATCGCCGAGAGCAATGAAGACAACAACGGCGGCGCCTTCGCGCTGAACATCGTTCCGTACGCATTGACAGCTTTCGAGAGGGATGAGAGTCCGCTGACGCCGGACGTCCCCGTTCCCGCCGAAGCCGCTTCGATGCGGAATACCCCCGGGTTCGACAGGGCGGACGGCTACGTCCAGAAGTTCTGAGCCAGAGGTCCACGGGCGCGGCGGGAGCCTCATCGTCGCGCTCCCGGGGCCCGTATGTGACGGCCCCCGCTGGGGTGCGCTCGATGACGGATGGGCGCCCTAGAACGCCAGGGGCAGACCCACCAGCCCACGAGCCTGGGCACTCGGGCGCCACGTGAGCTTCTCGGGCGCCGTGGCCAGGCGCATCTCCGGGAGCCGCTCCAGCAGCAGCTCGAAGGCGACGACGGCCTCCAGCCGGGCCAGGGGCGCTCCCAGACAGAAGTGGATGCCATGGCCGAAGCCCACGTGCTTGTTGGGCGTGCGCCCCACGTCGAACCGGTCCGGCTCGGAGAACTGCCCGGCATCCCGGTCCGCGGCCAGGTAGTTCACCCGGACGGCCTCATGGGCCGGGATGCGCTGGCCGTGCAGTTCCAGGTCCTCCTTCGCGAAGCGCAGGATGCTCAGCTCGAACGGGCCGCAGTAGCGCAGCATCTCCTCCACCGCCGAGGGGATGAGAGAGCGCTCCTCCCGCAGCCGTTGGAGCTGATCCGGATGCCGCAACAGCGCCAGCAAGCCGTTGCCCAACAGGTTCGCGGTCGTCTCATAACCGGCGACGAGCAACAGGAAGACCATGCTCATCAGCTCCTCACCGCTCAGCCGATCCTCCTGCTCCTGGACGGCGATCAACGCGCTGATCAGATCGTCCCGGGGCTGCTGACGGCGCTGCTCGAAGAGCGCCTCCAGGTACTTGAAGAAGTGCTGGTAGGCCTCGCGGGCCTTCTCCTGGGAGTCCTTCGACGGAGGGGCGAAGAACGTCTGCGTCCACTCGCGGAACCGATCGCGGTCCTCTGGGGGAATCCCCAACAGCTCGGCGATGACGATGACAGGCAGCGGAAAGGCGACCACCTTGAGGAAGTCCCCCCCGGAGCCCTGGGCCCTCAGCCCCTCCAGCAGCTCCGAGCAGATCGCCGTGATGCGCGGGCGCAGTTCCTCGATGCGGCGCGGGGTGAAGGCCTTGGACACCAGCGAGCGCATCCGCGTGTGGTCCGGCGGGTCCACGGTCAGCAGGTGCCGGCTGAGCGACCTCATCTTATGGCCGAAGAACCGCTGCCGGACGTCCTCGGGCAGGCGGGTGGGATCCTGCGTGAAGCGAGTATCCCTCACCATCGAGACCACATCCTCGTAGCGCGTCAGCAGCCAGAAGTGCTGCCCCAATTGCGGATCCGTGATCCGGGCGACGGGGAAGTCCTCCCGCATGCGCGTGTAGAGGGGGAACGGGTTGGCGCGCACGTGGGGAGACCACAGCGTCTCTCCCTCCGCGAACAGGGGACTGGCCGTCATGGAGCGCTCCTTCGCCTGGAAGGCTCCGACCTTAGAATGCCGATGTCTGGGGGGATAGCCCTCCCCTACTCCCCGCGGCGCAGGCGCTCGATGTACTGAGTCGGGTTCAGAGGTGAGCCGCCCATTGAATCCGGGAGAGGGTCGCCGCGAGAATGCGCCCCTCGCGCCTCGCGGCGAAGGACCCGCCATGCCCCACGACCTCGCATCCCTCACCGAGCTCTCCACCCTCGAACACCTCCTGAGCACCCAGGGCGTGGAGGCGCTGCTCGCCGCACTGGACTCGGCGCTCGCCCAGACGCCCAAGGACGCCCGCGTTCTGCGGGAGGACGGGCCCACGGTGGGCCCGAAGACGCTGCGCGTCTTGCGCAAGGCCATCGCACTCGACGCCAACTTCCTGCGGGCGCACCCCGAGGCCCTCTTTCAGTGTCTCTACAACCGGCTGCGCTGGTACGACGCGCCCGACGCCGCCGCGCACTACTCCGGGGAAGGCGCGAAGCCCTGGAGCGACCCGGAGGCGCACCTGCACGCGCTGGCGGCGCAGTGGCGACGGCAGCGCGAATCGGCGGGTGGCGCGTCCTGGGTGGAGTCCCTGCTTCCGCTGCGCGGCGCCCTCGAAGGCGTGGACGAGGTCCTCTGGCACGACTCCCAGGTGCTGTGCGCGGCGTTCGACTCGTCGGGGACTCGGCTGGCCACCGGCTCGTGGTCGGATGGCCACAACGTGCACGTCTGGGACGTGACCACCGCCCGGAGCCTCCAGGTGATGGAGGGCCACGAGGGCGAGGTGCGAGGGATTGCCTGGAGCGCGGACGGCAAGCGCCTGGCGTCGGGCTCGAGGGACCACGACGCGCGCATCTGGGACGCGGAGACAGGAGCGCAGCTGCATGCCTTCACCGGCCAGGAGGGCCAGGTGACGTCGGTGGCCTTCAGCCCCGAGGGGACGCTGCTCGCGGTGGGCAACCTCGGCTGGAGAATCCACCTGTACGACGTGGCCTCGGGCAGGAAGGTCCGCACGCTTCAGGGGCACCAGCAGTCGGTGCTGAGCGTGGCGTTCCATCCCTCGGGGCGCTGGCTGGCCTCGGGGGCCTCGGACGACACGGTGCGCGTCTGGGACGTGGAGACGGGGGCGCAGGTGGCGCGGCTGGACTCCGACACGTCCGTCGGCACGGTGGCCTTCAGCCCGGATGGTGAGTGGCTGGCCTGGGCGGCCTTGGACGGCGTCGCCGTGGCGCGGACGCGGGACTGGAAGCGGATGGAGGGATTGAAGGGGGAGGGGCGCTACTCCCAGGTGAGCTGGCTGGGGACTTCGCGCCTGGGCCTGCTCCGGTATGACCGGCTGGAGGTGCTGGAGCTGGGCGACGGCGTCACGCTGTGGACGCGCCCCTATGCCTCGGATGGCCACGAGCGTGGCGCGGCCTTCTCGCCGGACCTGAAGCACTTCGCGCTGACGGCCGCCGACGGGGGCGTGCTCCTGAGCGAGCTCCACGCACCCGCGCCGCCCACCCTGCTCGCCGAGGAGCACCGCGTGGTCAACCTCTGGGGGCAGGCGGAGGGGAACATCGCCATCGCGAAGCGGTTCGACGCGGCCTTCGCCATCGATGCCCGGGGACACATGCGGGCGGTACCCGCCGACGCCAACGAGTCCGGCCTGCAGCCCTGGCGCTTCAGTCCGGACGGCGCCCTGGCCGCGTACCCCGTCCTGCACCTCCACGAGGAGCTTCCCAGGCGGGGCGTCCAGCTGATCGACGTGGAGCGCCTCGTGCCGGTGCGGGCGCTGTCCGTGCCACCGCTGGAGGGGCGTGATGCGTCGAAGAAGCTGACGCTGGAGCCACCCATGGCCTTCTCGCCGGACGGGCAGTGGCTGGCGGCGGTCATCGAAATCGGCGTGGTGCGGGTGTGGCGCGTCGCGGACGGGAAGCTGCGGCACACCCTGAAGGGGCCGGCGACGCCCGTCTCGCTGGTGGAGTTCACGCCCGATGGGGCCTACGTCGTCTCGGGCTATGCGGAGGCCTCCCGGCTCATGGTGCACGACCTGGGCACGGGGGCGCTGGTGCTCGACACCCAGGCGATGCTGAAGCCCGCGCCCGCGTACGCGGTGGCGGCCCGAGCGCCTCGCATCGCCGTGGGCAGGGCCTCGGGGGAGCTGGAGATCTTCGACCTGCCCGCGGGCTTCCGGCGCGTCCTCCAACTCTCCAATGAGCCTGTCATCGCGGTGCGGCTGTCCGACGATGGCGGCCGGGTGGCCGCGTGCAGTCTGGACGATCGCGTGCGCCTCTTCGACGCGGGGACGGGAGGGCTCCTGTACGAGGTGCCGCATCCGGCGATGCCGTTCTCGGTGGCCATGGAGGGGGATTGGCTGGTCACCCGCTCCGATGACCAGACCACGCGCTTCTTCGACCTCGCCACGGGGGCGCCTCGCGCCGTGATTCAGGGCAACGCGGAGCCCGAGGAGGTAACGCGTCGCAAGTACTGGGAGGTGCTGGGGGAGGACCCCGTCGCCTTCCATCGCCGGACGGACCCCGTGCCCATGGCGCACTTCCCGGACGTCCTGGAGGAGGACCTCATCCTGCGCGACGGGCTCGTCGTGGCCCGGGGCCGCACCCTGCGGGACTTCCTGTATGTGTTGCGGCTTCACGACGCCCAGGGCGGGGCGTGAGTCCAGGACCCGTTGCCGTGCTCCGGACACGCGGGTGCCTCCGCCCCGGACGAACCTGACGCGCTACCACGGTGTGTTCGCCCCGGGCGCGACACTGCGGCCATTCCTGCGTGTTCACGCCCGTGGCGTTCACGGTTTGCGGCCCCAAACCTGGAAGAAAAGGTGCGAAACCACCAACGTATTGGAGTTGTCGAGATGGCTCCGCAGGTCTTGCATGAGCGCGCTCAGCTCTCCCTCCTTGACGAAACCTTCCCTGATGGCCACGTCGCGGATGTTCTGGATGAAGTCGAGGAAGATGCTCCGGCGGTGATGCCCAGGCGGATAGACGTGGATCACCGGGTTCACTTGAAGCTCCACGATCCCGGCGTCACGCAGCATCCGGTGGGTTCTCCTCCCGACGAACAGGTCGACGCCCTTTGCACGAGAGTACGCCTGGAAAATCTCGAACAGACGGTCCCAGGCGGGGCAAGGTGGGTCACACATATGCGAGAGGTAGCCCGCCTCATGGCTCGCAATGACACCTCCTGGGCGCAACAACGAGACCATCTCTTCGACGACTTGTTCCGGCTCGGGGATGTTAACGAGCACCAACCGCGAGAACACCACGTCGAACGACTCTCTCGGCAGGTTGGTGGCCTTCGCGTCCCCTTGCACGACCTCGACATTGGCGAGCTGTCGCGCCGCCACGAACTTGCGGGCCGACGCGACGAACTCCTTGCTCTTATCCAGCCCGACCACGGTCCCACGCGGCCCCACACGCTCGGAAAGCAAATCGAGCCCCCCCTGTGGCCCGCAGCCGACATCTCAGGACAGCTACGTCGGTGGTTTCGAGGCGTGCTCTCGCAAGCATGGTCCGGTGTTCGTGTTCTGGTTCGACGACCCGAGCGGAACCTACGCGTTCTCGCTCTTTCGGAACGGCGAGCGGGTCCGCTTCCGCAGCTGGGGGGAATGATATGGCCACGCTGGAGGCGTTCGTGGGCCGGTTGTTCCACGACCTTCAGGAGGTGAAGATGGAGCGCTTCGACGAAGTGTGAGCGGCGCGGAGGCATGGAGGCCCCTCACTCGTAGTCGACTACGAGAGATATCAGACATCCATCCGCGCCTTTCTCCTTGCCTTTCTCTTTGCCTTTTTCCTTGATGCGGCGGCGCCAGCCACTGGAAGAATCCATGCGCTGACGGGCAGCCACGGTGAGGTTGTATGAAAACTCGAGGTGTGATCAGCCGCTGGAACGATGACAAGGGATTCGGCTTCATCCGCTCCAAGGCGGGTGGGGAAGAGGTCTTCCTGCACATCTCCGCGATTGGTGGCGGCCGGCGTCCGCGGACCGGGGATCAGGTGCTCTTCGTCGTTGGCAAGGACGCGCAGGGCCGCCTGCGTGCCGAGCACGCCTCCCTGGACGGGCTGGTCATCGACGAGCCGGACACCCGCCGCAAGCCGTCCGCCCAGGTGATCCGGGAGCAGGCGCGGCCAGAGGAGGAGGGCCGTCCGTCGCGGAAGCCGGGAGCGAAACTGGCGATCTTCCTGGCACTCTGCATGCTGCCGGCCATCGGCAGTATCCGGCTATCGCTCGCGGGTTTCCCCTGGCCGTTGTTGGCGTACCTCGTGGCCAGCCCGGTGACCTTCGCTCTCTATTGGGACGACAAACGGCGTGCCACGCGCGGCGCCTGGCGCACGTCGGAGGGGACGCTGCACTTCTTCGAGGCGGTGGGCGGTTGGCCGGGGGCCCTGTTCGCCCAGCAGGTCTTCCGCCACAAGACCCGCAAGGTCTCGTTTCAGGTGGTGTTCTGGACCATCGTGTTGCTGCATCAACTGTTCTGGGCTCGTATCGCGCTGCTGTCTGGCAGGTAGACCTCCGGCTCCGGCCTCACCCCTGCTTGGGGGACCTCCTGCGCTGGCGAGGAGGCCGGAGCACTGTCCTGGTGGATCTTGTCAGGAATCGGATGAAGTAAAGCTACGAGGCGCCATGCCGCGGTGCGCGGGGTCGCCCCCTCTCGGCCTCATGCGTTGCAGCTGCGTTCCTTCGTTGGGAAGACAGAGGGCAAGAGTGAGGCGGGTCCGTCTGGGCGTCTGGTTCTCCAGGGCCATCCAACCGTCAACCGGTCCATGCGTGCATCGTCCGCCAATCCCAGCCTTCCCGAGGCATGTCCGTTGCTGACTCCTCTCCGACAAGGGGGGGATACATGCGAAGACACGTCTTCTGCTGGAGCACGGGGATACGTACGCTCGTCGTCTGCCTGCTGGCCTTGGGCAGTCTCGGGCCGGCCCAACGGGCCTGGGGCGGGGAACGCGGCCTCCGACAGATAGAAGAGAGGATCCGCCTGCCCATCGAGGTGCTGGGTGAGGAGGGAACGGTCGAGGTGGCGCGGATCCTCCTGCCCGTCTGCTGTCCTGGCCCCACCCGGCTCTGGATGCAGGTCCACGGGCTTGGCTACGAGGGGGAGGCCAGCGTCCAGCTCAACGACTCGGCGTGGATTCCGCTTCGCAACGACACGGCGCAGGTCGAGGGGTTGGGCAAGGCCTACGGAGGAATTGGCGGCGCCTACGCGACCTTGCGGCTGAGCGTTCCCATTCCCAACGGCAGCCTCCGGCGCGGCAACAACTGGATCCGCTTTCGGCTCAATCAGACCCAGGGGATGTCCATTGGCTATCGCGTCCTCGACTTCGAACTGCTCGGCCCTGAGGGAGAGCCCCTGCTGGATTCACGGATTTTCGAAGAGGACGATCCGAGTAGATGGGTACCCCCCCGGCCCGAGGCGATCGCCGAGGGCGCGGCGCTCTGGAGGACGAAACCCCTCCTGACCTCGCGGCTCCAGCCCACTCCGATTCGCGCCCATTGCATGGATTGCCATTCCCGGGACGGGCGGGACCTGCGGTATTTCAACTACTCCAATCGCGCGATCATCGAGGCCGCCCGGTTTCATGGGCTGAGCAGGAACGAGGGGGAGAAGGTCGCCAGCTACATTCGGAGTCTGAAGGACATGCCCGCGCCCGGCCGCCCCTGGAATCCCCCCTACCAGCCCGGACCCGGCCTCGACTCCAAGCCCCTCTCTCATTGGGCGGCGGGTGCTGGAGTGGATGCCGTCCTGGAGCGGGATCGGGACCTCTTCGCCTTCCTCTTCCCATCCGGCATCACCCCGGAGGCGGTGGCCACCTCGGGCTACCTGAACGTCCGGGAGACTCCCATCCCCATGCAGTTGCCGGATTGGAATCACTGGCTCCCCACCATCCATCCCATGGATGCCTGGGGAGACGCCTTCTACAACAGCTCCTTGAACAAGCTCTACAACGGTGAGGGCTCCTCCACGGTGTACAAGACCCACCTTCGCGCCGATTTCCTGTCCGCCAGGAGCGCCGGTTACACCTCTCTGTCCCGGTACAGGTATGACGTCAATGCGTGGGCCCTGGAACTCTACAAGTTCGAGAGCCCGCGTGCGGCGAGCCAGCCCAACGATCCCGTCTATTCCCAGAAGCTTTATTCCCTGGGGCTCTGGCAGCTCAGCAAGATGTGGGAGATGATGCAGGAGTTCGAGTTGGAAGGGCATGCCCGGGAGATGTTCCCGGCCTCGCGTGAGACGCGCGGGTGGTTCGACCACATCGCCTTCGACATCTCTCCCAACGCCCTGCACATGCCGCGAGCCAACACGGGCATCAACAACAACACCCCGTTGATGTACACCTACTTCTCCATGGCCTGGTATCAGTTGCAGTTGGTCCTCAACAGCGGAAACCACCATCAGGATGCGACGACTCGCAACGGGCAGCGGCCCGTGGATTGGCCGTATGTCTATGGTTTCTTGAAGGATTTGATGAATGACACGGGAGGCCAGAGTCCGACGGGAGCCTGGCTGGTCTACTGGATGACCAAGGCCATGCAGGTGCATGACAATGGCCTCGGTCCGGAGTTCCCGTACTCCGCGGGGTGGAACACCCGGAACGTGGGCAATGTGACGCTGCTGGTGCATCCCGACTTCAGGCGTGGATGGACGGAGACTCCGGATACGGAGCGGCGTCAGATCATGGAGGCCTTGCTGTCCACCTGGCTCGCGAAGAACCTCCAGTACACGCCCCAGCCGTGGTACGACGGAAAGTGGGCCAGACCGGACGAGCTCCTCACGGGCCTGCCGGATGCCTCCATGGGAGACAGGCTCAAGTATTTGCTTCCCAAGGCCCGGGCGCTCGGCGTGAATCCGGTCCTTCTCGGGCGCATCGCCGCCTGGGCCAAGACCCTCTGGCCCCAGGAGAACTGGGACGCGTTGTAGGCGCGAGGCGCGCCACGAATTCCATTCCCGTCCACTCGGCCCCCCGGGGACTCCCGCTCCCCAGGGCAGGCGAGCGGGAGGGGGGCCGGGGGCCAGACTCGTCCGGTCAGAGGTCGCCGGAGAAGTCTCCCTTGAGCTTCTTGGTGGCGTCGCTATCGCAGATCACGTCCAGGGAGATGGCCCAGTTGGGCGTGGTGCGGACGAGGGTGGCGCTGCCCGCCCAATCCCCGCGGCAATTGGCGCCCGCGTTGTTGTGGGTGATGGACACGCGGGAGTCCGGCAGGGTGATGGCCTCTCCCACGGTGACGGTCCGGTCGATCTCGACACTGACGTACACCATGCCGCCGCCCGGGCCACACTCGTCCGGGTTGCCAAAAATCGTGAGGGTGAACTCGAGGGTGTCACCGCAGCTCGAGGGCGGGGTGCAGTAGGTGTCGTCCACGGAAGAAGCCCCCGCGTAGTACTCGCCCGTGATCGCGGGCTCCGCGATGTTCCACGCGCAGGTGGGCTTCAGCTGGCGGCAGCACGCGGCGTTGCCGTCTCCACACTTGTCCGTGTGGCAGGCGATGGGGTTGGTGGTAGTGCCCGACCCACAGGCCTCGAGCGAGACGGCGTCCTTGCCCGAGCGCGTGCAGAACGCGACCCGATTGCCGTCACAGAAGGCGGCGTTGGGCGTGCAGCTGAAGTCACCGCCCGCGGCCGGGCCCTGGGGACCTTGAGGACCCTGGGGACCTTGAGGGCCGGCGGGACCGGTGGGACCGGCGGGGCCCTGCGAGGTGCAGGCCGAGAGGGAGAGGAGAACCGCGAGCGACAGGCAACGAAGGGACATGGATGGAGTCTCCGGATGCGCGCGGGAGCACCGCGCGTGTGAGAGGGATAGGCCCATCCGTGTGAAGGGCAATATTTGTGCTTCTTATTTGTCTCTCGAATTCCGCTTCTCTTATCTCAAGAGCCGAGCCAGAGATTTGGGTTGCCCGGGGCCAGCCGCCGTGAGGCCTCCTCGGCCCCGCCGCTCCAGCCCTCACCCTCAACATACCAAGACAGCATTGGACGCCCGGAGGCCGCCGGGTCCACCTTGCCCGGCCATGGGCATTCCATTGATGAAGGGTGTGGAAATCGAGCGCCTGCGCCTGGCGGGCCAGGCAGCCGCGGGGACGCTCGCTCACGTCGGCGCGCGGCTGGCGCCGGGCATCACCACGGCGGAGATAGACCAGTGGGTGCGCGAGGACACGGCGCGCCGCGGCGGCACCCCGAGCCAGCTGGGCTACAAGGGCTTTCCGGCGGCCGTGTGCACCAGCCGCAACCACGTGGTCTGCCACGGCATCCCCCGCGCGGACGAGCGGCTGATGCCCGGGGACATCGTCAACGTGGACGTCACCACGTGCCTGGGGGGCTTTCACGGGGACACTTCGGCCACGTTCCTCATCGGCGAGGTGAGCCCGGAGGCGCGGCACGTGGTGGACGTGGCGCGGCGCTGCCGGGACGCGGGCATCGCCGTGGTGCGCCATGGGGCGAAGCTCGGGGACATCGGCGCCGCCATCGAGGAGCTGGCGCGCCAGGAGGGCTGCAGCGTGGTGGCCGAGTTCGGTGGCCATGGCATCGGCCACCAGATGCACGGCCCGCCCCATGTGTCCCACGTGGGCCGGCGCGGCACGGGCATCACCCTGCGCTCGGGCATGGTGCTCACCATCGAGCCCATGGTGAACCTCGGCCGCCCGCACATCCGCGTGCTGCCGGATGGTTGGACGGTGCTCACCGCGGACGGCAGCCTCTCCGCCCAGTTCGAGCACACGCTCCTCGTCACCCGCGAGGGCCACGAGATCCTCACGCCCCCTCCCCTGCCCGGCGGCTGCTAGAACAGAGAAGGTGTCCAGAGAAGGTGTCAAAAGCACCGGGTGCGGTGGGTACTGCTGAAGGACGTGGGACTGCTCTCGGAGGTTCTCACCGTCTTCCTGCGCGCGCTGTTTGCCCTGCAGGCTTCTCTTCCCGGGCCTACCTAGGACTTCTTGGCCGGCTCGAGGGTGGCGGCGTATTGGAAGAGCGCCTTGCGCCACGTGTTTCGCTCCTCGTGGCCTGTACCGAGGTGACACTTCTCGGCGGCAAGGGTCCAGTTCCTGGCCTTGACGGCATCGGCGAGCTCTTTGCGTTTCGTGGTCAGCGCATAGGCGCCGGCGTTGTAGGAGAAGTCGAGAAGAGCGCGGCGGACGCAGCGGGGATAGCTGTCGAAGGCTCCTTTGAAGACAACCTCCCTGAGCTGATGGATGAATTCGCTTTCGAGCCGCTTCCTCAGGAGCTCGCGAATATCCTGGTCGGAGAGCGCGATGGTCGGCCGGCACCCATACTCGGTGGCCCTCATCGCCGCTTTCTTGCTCGTGACAGCCCTGAAGGCTGCGTCGATTTCCTCCGGCGTGGCCGCCCTGTTGGCGTCCATGTTCCGGAAGGGCAGCTTCTTGGCATCTTCCACCGTTTTGAGCAGGTTGCCGGCTCCCACCGTCACGTTGCCCTTGGTGTCCTGGTACATGAACGCGACGATGCCCTCCCAGGACGTGAGGTCGTTCCACATGTCCTCGAAGGTGAGCGGCGTCTTCTGATCGCCCGCCTCGGGAGGCGGTGCCGAGAGCGCGTTGATGCCCGATTTGCGCCGCTTGGGACGAGCCGGGCGCGGCAGCATCGACACCCCCTCGTACGAGCAGATCCAATCCGCATCCAGGTCCCAGGAGAGCGCCTGTCCCTTGAAGAGGGAGAACTTGGTGTCGTCGAAGTCCAGATAGGGGGTGATCGGGCCGGGCTTGCCGTCCCGAGCCGCGGCCGGGAGGGAGAGGATCGCGAAGTCCGGCACGGGCGGCAGTTCACCTGCCTCCAGGGTGTGGAACCAGTGACGTTCTCCCAGGTAGCCCTCGAAGACGCCATCATCTTCCAGGGCGAGCTGGACGGCCGTGGGGTGGTAGTCCAGGGGCGGCGCTTCCTTGGAATGGGGCTGGACCAGGGCCACGTCGAGCCGGAGCTCCGCGCGCGGGGACATTCCCGAGATCTTCCCGCTCACCTCCCACGTTCCCTCGAGGGACGGGTCGTACTCGAGCTTGAACTCCTCGAGTTTTGGCTTGGGGACCATGAGGAAGTTCTTCTTCTCGAGCAACAAGGTCGGCTGGCCGCCGCGCCTCGTTCCCCAGAGCTGCCAGGAGAACTCGTAGCCTCCGGCCTCCTCTTCTCCGAGCTCCGCCAGCTGGCGGCAGGTGTCATCCGTGAAGCCGATGGCCCAGCTCCGGCTCAAGCGCAGCGCGTTGAACTTGTAGGTGAAGACGCTCGTGGGCGGCCCGAGCGCGAACTCGGTCGACCCTTCGTCGAGCTCCACCACCCGCAACTCGAGGTCCGCCCGCTGGAAGATGAGCGCGAAATCCGGCTTGAAGGTCACCAGCTCGCCGAAGAGGCGCTTCTCCGGCAGCGTCACCGTGAGGTCGCAGGTGTTGTTGAACTCGATGACCGGCTGGAGGACGGCCGGGTCGGCATGGGGAAAATCAGGGGTGATGGAATAGCCCAGCTTCCCCTCGCCCATCAGGCGCTGGGCGATCAGATCGACCTGGGGGTCCTCGCCGTTGACCTTGACCTTGAACCGTCCGCTCGAATCGACGGTCATCGTCACCGTGCCGTCCACGGGATACGACAGGACCTTCTCCCCGTGAGCCACCAGCCAGGTGAGTCCACACTTGTGTTCCTTGGGAGGGTAGTTCTTGCAAGAGCCCTCGATGGGAACCCCGATGAGCAGGGACATCGGGTTCTTGAGGCTGACCTTGACCCCCACTCCCGGCGCGTCGAACGTGATCGACGTCCGGGGGACGATCACGAACTCGAGCGTGGCCCGGTAGCCGGCGCTCATGTTGACGCTCTCGGTCTGTTTCACGGCTTGTTGGGCTTGAGCTTCGGCCTGTGCTGCGCTTCCGCTGGTGCTTGGCGTAGACATGGTTCGAGATCGGCTGCGCGCCGTGGCTAGGGGACCAACGTTTCGGTGTTGAGCTCGGGAGCGGACTTCACTTCGACGGGGATGCCCTTGACGTCGACCGTGTTGCCCGTCTGGGTGCCCTTGGGGCTCCAGGTGAAACGATACGTTCCCGGAGCCTTCTTCAGCTTGTCCTTGATCAGATTGGCCTCGAACACGCCCGTGTCCTTGCAGTGCCCGTAGTGGGAGGGATCGTCCTTGAGCGGGACCGTGTAGCGAATCAGCTCGGTGATCTTCATGTCCTCGTGCCACTGGCCCGCTTCATCCAGTTTCTCGCAGGTGATGTGGAGGGCGATGTCGGTGGGCATGAAGCTGGCCTTGCCCACGAAGAGGATCTTCTTCGGTCCGACCTCGATGGCGAGCTCATCGAGGCTCGGTTTGATCATGACCTGCAGGGGCTTCGCGGGAGGAGGAGGCGTTGCCACCTTCCCGGGCTGGGAGAGCTCGACCGAGAAGTTGAGCGTCCCGCCCCAACGGCCCTGGAGGGCCTTTTTCTTCTCCTTGAACAGGTTCCAGTCCGCGCTGAGGGTCGAGCCCGAGATGGTGCCCTGGCGGATCGTCTCTCCCATGACCTCGAGCTTGATGATGGGCCCGGCCGCCTTCCACTGGTTGACGTCTCCGTAGAGGGGCACGTCCGTGTGGACCTTGCCGGCGCCCATCTTGATCGTGATCTCGCCGAACTCGAACCGGGCCACGGGGGGCAGGAGCTTGTCGGCGGTGACCTCGAGGAAATCATTGCCACAAGCGGCCTTGATTTCCTCCACCGTGGCCTCGATCAGCTTCATCGGGTCACCCACGGGAGAGGCCTTCCCGGTCAGCAGCGTGTGCCCGCCGTTGGGAGCGATGAAGCGGGGGCGCACGTGAAGCGTCTCGCCCTCGGAGGAGAGCGCCTTCTCGGCGATGAGCCCCAGGGCTGGACCCGGATCGAATTGGAAGCCGATGGGACCGGTGGCGGGAGGCGGCGTGTAGGTGAGTCGGATCGCCGACCCTGCGCGTGTGGCCGAATAGCGCTCGTCGGCGGGAAGCTGCGGAAGCTTGTCGACGACGGTACCGATGTCGCCCTCGGACGCGGGAGCGACGACGAGGGAGAGACCGCTGGGAATGACTTGCTTCACCACCAGCTTGATGTCCTTTTCCCCGCGTTTCTTCGGCTTGCAGAGGTCCTGCAACTGCTGGAGGCGATTCGCCAGGAGCACGGACAGGCGGAAGTCCTTCGCCTCGCCCATGAAAACCCCAGACTTCGCGAAGTCGTTGAACTTGTAATTGGTCGTGACCTTTGGGTTCTCCTTCTGCTTCCCCACGATGAAGTTACCTTTGTACTTGAGGCCTCCCTCCACCTTTTCGTCGGAGGGTCTGCTCGCGACGACCGGGATCACGAGCTCGCTGGTGGTCGCAGGGGTCGTCAGGTCGGGTTGCTTCTTCTTGGCCGCCTGCCAGTAATCGAAGACGACGTAGCCAGCGAGGGCGACAGGCCAGTTCGTGTTACAGACGAAACTCCCAGTGGAGAGGGGGCGGACCTTGCCATCCGCGGCCGGAGCGGCCCCTCCCTTGCCGAGCGTGAAGGTCTGGGCGACCTCGGGTTTGGACACCTCGAGCGCCGTCACCCCGGTGTTCACCGGCGCGAAGCGCTGTTCGGCTCCGTCGGTGGCGTGCATCTCCCACTTGCCCCAGAAGGGGAAGGGGATGTTCGCCTTCGCGACGCCTTCGACATAGGGCGTGCGGCGTAGCATCAGCGGCGCGGGCGGCACGCTCGCCTCGCCCTGGGCGGTGGCCCAGAAGAGCACATCGGTTCCGTTCCTGCCGTCGGTGGTGGCGTAGCCGTGCTGCACCAGGACGGCATTCACCTCCATCCCCACCCGCGGCTCCTGCTCCTTCCAGAGCAGACCCAGGAACAGCGGCTTCTGGGTGCTATCGCTGCGTTTGAGCGTGGCGGGCGGCCACGACTTCTTGAGCGCGATGACCTGTTTCTCGAGGAGGAGGTCGATCAACCACAGCGTGGTGACCGGGTGCATGTTGACGAGGTGGGCATTCTCGGGCAGCAGCGGGTCTCCCTCGCCGAAGATGCTCTTCTGCTCGGCTTCCGCGCCAAGCACCGGGACCTCGCCGAAGGGGTCCTGCTCATCCTTCCTGCGGGACCACCAGCTCAGCGGCCGGAGATTCTTCTTCCACTGCGTGAAGGCCTCCGAGTTGCTGGTGTCCACCAGCGCGTCCACGTGCCCGGCCTTCTGGCGGGCGTCGAGCTGGGCCTCGAGCCCCTTCGGCGTCCACTCGTTCACATGCTCCAGCACGACATTGCGCCAGCGATGGGCCGCGGCCTTCTTGAAGAGCGCCGAGCGGCTCTCGAGTCGTTTCGTCAGCGGACTTTCGCCCGCAGCCGGGGTGGGCGTGTCGAGGAAGAAGTGCGGTGACCAGAGCGAGAGCTCGTCCGCCTCCGCGGGCACATTCAGCGTGACCTTCTCCTGGTCCGGTCTGATCTGGATGCTCTCGGTCTTGAAGGCAGCCTGGGCTCCCGCCTTCTTGTAGCTCACCTCGAGGATGCAGCTCCCCCCGGCCTCTCCCTTGTACTGGTGTTCATTCTTGAGAGTGATATCGAGGGGATAGGTGAAGGGCTCGGTCGTGCTGCCCTCGCTAGAAAAGAATGTCTTCCCGTCGTTGAAGGACTTCGAAACCTCATCGCCGTACGTGTCTTTCTGCAGCTTTTCGACGACCTTCCACCCCGCGCTCCCGAAAATCTCCTGGATTTCGTTGGGGGCTTCGCTGTTCTGCGGTGAAGGCATCTCCAGGAAGTTGTTCTCCCGCTCCTTCGCTTCCTGGACCTGCTTGAGCAGGTTGTTCAAGTCTCCAGCCTTGTTTCGAAGGAACTGGATTCCGCCCTCGTTGTCGGCGGGGGAGAACAGCTCCCAATGCAGGTATTTCGGCAGCTTCGGCGGCCTCGGCTGTGAGACGCCCCGGGGGGCAGGAGCACTGGCTTGGAAGGGAAGGCCTTCGGTGACGAAGCCGATCGTCTCACCCGCGGTGACGGGAAAGAGCGCGCGATCGAAGGTGACGATGGCCCCTTCCTGAAGGGCCTTGATGGCCTGCTCGACATCTTCGGGGATGGACTTGCACAGGGCAACGGAGCGCTCCCCGCTCCGGGTGGGCAGGGGGTCCTTGAGATCATGCACCTTGATGGACGCCGCCTCCGGGTTCAGCGGCTCCTGGGACCAGAAGGTCTTGCCCACGTTGGGGCTGTTCGGATCGAGATTGACCACCGCGCCGAACTGCATCTTCATGAGAGCAGCCAGCCAGGGCGCCTTCTCGAACCCCTGGGTGTCCGGTCCCCAGGCCGGGGGCGCGAGGTGCATGTACAGGCTGTAGAGCGGATGGACCTTCTCGGGCTCGCCGCTGCCCGCCGCGGGTCCTCCCGCGCTCCCGCCCGAGGAGCCGTTGGCGGACTTCCCCACGAACTCGTGCCGGACCAGGACGAAGCCCAGATGGCGTCCCTCCGTGACGTAACGGACGTCGGGATTGTCTCCTCCTGTCCCTGGAGCCATGAGCCGTGCAGCCACGATGTACCCTGGCATGGCCGCCTGGACCGGGACCTTGGCCTCCGATGCTTCTGGCTCCAGGTGCACACCCCCGTGCAGGTTCTGCTGGAGCCCCAGCGGGAAATAGCCTCCCTTCCCGCGCTCATTCAGCACGTAATACTTGAGCGGCGATTCGCGCTTCTGCGCCGCGCTGAACGGGAAGAACACCTGCGGCGGCTCCTCATCGGGGAGTCCCTCGATGGTGTCACGCAGGTACTCGAAGTGCATGTAGTCGTGGTAGTAGCCGCCCCAGTGAAACCCGAGGTTCGCCATGATCTCCACGATCCTTCGAGGCATGTCGAAGCGCGAGCCCGCCTTGAAGGGATTCGTACCCCAGTTGATGTCGATCGCGCTGCCCCAGGAGTGATTGGAGAGCAGATCCTTCTTGGCGGAAGTGCCACCCGAGTACGGAATGATCTCGAGGAAGGAACCGTGCGCGCGGTCATGCTCGGCGGTACGGCTGTTCCAATAGTCCGCGAAGTCTTTTTGAGTTCTGAGCTCCGCGTATTCGGGGCGGTTCTCGATCGCGGTCCGGACGCTGGGGTTCTGTTTATAGCGAAAGTTGTATCCCCCCACCTCGTAGATCACGTAGGGCAGGTTCTCGGCCTTGATCTTCTCGAAAGCCGCCAGGAGGAGATGAGCCAGTCTGCGGTTGATCCACACCTTCATCGTCGCGCTCTTCTGCGGGCCGATGCCGGGCAGTTCCACCGCAACGATTTCGCTCTTGTAGAAGCTCTCGAGAATGGGGTTTCCGAAGACCCTCGACGTCTTCTCGAACCGGGAGCCATTGCTGTCGGGATCGAACGGATCCTTCTTGATCACCGGATCGCCGTAGGCCGCCTTGACCTCTTCTTTGGTGTTGAAGACGTGCGTCGGTTCCTGATGGGGATAGCTCATGGGGTCTTGACCTCGACGAACTTGCCCTTGCGCCACTTGAGCATCGACGTCTGCTTGCCGGAGCCCGCGATGCTGAACACGATCTCGGGGATGCCGTCGTTATCGACATCCTTGACGTTCATCAGCTCGGTGTCGGGCCCCTCGCCGTTGCTTCTGTCGATGGATTGGAGCCGCTTCTTCTTGCGAACGTCATAGACCCGCAGGCGCACTTCAGTCCCAGACCCTGGCTGTGAATAGTAGTGCTCGAATGCGAATACGTCCGGCGCGACAGGGTAGATGCAGGTATTGACCCGATTGGATTCACAAGGCGCGGTGACCGAGTCGGTCACCAGGTTCTTCATCCCATCGCACGACACCACGGTGACCTTCTTGGTGAGCTTGCCGTCGGTGCAGCTCGTGTCCGTTCCCACCAGCAGCACGCCGTTCTTCTCCAGAATCCAGGAGGAGGGGTCGATGACGGGGTTTCTACGGTTGATCTTGCAGGTGGGTGATTCGGTCACCAGATACGCACCCGGACTTGAGAGGAAAGGGGGATAGGCATTCGTATAGAGGTGGGTCATCTTGGTCTCCACCTGTCTCAGCGCCTCGTCGCCTTCCTTTCTGTCACTGAACTTGCCCACCGCCCGATAAACCATCCCCTTCTCGCGGAAGAGGTAACGATCTCCGGGAAATTCATAGGGGGCCATCGGTTGGCTCGGATCGTACGGCTGCAGCGGCTTGCCGTCGTTGTCCCGCTCGCCAATCTGGATGACGAGGCTCCGGCTGTCCCAGTCCGAGTCGCAGAGCCGTGCATCGTCCGCACGCGCCTGGCCGGAGGCGCCGAGCATCGCCAGGGCGCACATGGTCGAGAGGGTCCACCGCCTGGCCGTGGAGACGCGAGAAGCACGTTCGTTGTCAGAGGTCATGGGGAATCGCCTTTCTGAAGCCTTGGTGTGGGACGCGGGCCGCACACGGAAATTCGGTCGGAGAGGGTGGGACTATTCCAGACGTTCGAGTACCTCGAACACGCCCTTGGGCCGGGTCCGGGTCAGGACGAACACGGCGATGTCGGCCGCGGTGCCGCCGGTGGGACCCATGCTGCGGTAGACGATGACGTCCTCGAAACCGTCGGCATTGAAGTCTCCCGTCGCCCACCACTCCACGAAGCCCGCGTAGTCGTCCCCACTCACGGAGAGCTGACGCCACTTTTGCTCCCGGGGACCCGCCTCGAACCGCAGCGTCCCGTCGTAGTCGCGCCAGGAGCGCCCCTCGCGCTGGGCTCGTGCGATGTCCCCGAGCTCGTCGGCGGAGATCGCGGGCGCCAGGGCGGCCGGGAGCACCTCGTCGGGCTTCTTCATCGTGAGCACGTCCCTCACGTGGCTGACACGGGAAGGCCGGGCCGTGGTGATCATCCGCAGGACCCGGCACGCGAGCGCCTTGTTCTGGAACGCGTAGGCATCGGGATCGTTCTCGTATTGGACGTCGTTCCTGCCGACCCCGTCCAGGTCGGTACAGCGGCGAAGCTCGCGCGCACGTCTTCTCGGCAGCTTCCCCTCGCGAAGCTCCCACGGGGAGCTCCACTCGCGCGTCAGGGCCGTGGCGGCCTCCGTTGGAGAGGAGATGTCGAGCCCCGGCATCACCTGCACGGGGAGCTCACGGGCCTGCGGGGTACCCGTGGTGCCTTGCGTGGGGCCTGCGTTGCAGAGCCCCCGGTTGAAGGTGATGGCCTTCGCCACTCGCGAATCGGGCTCGAGCTCCCGGGGCGCCTCGTCGAGCACCTGGAGGCAGCGGTCCGGGTGTCCGGCTTTCAGCTGGGCCAGACCCAGGTCGGACACCAGCCAGCCCCGGTCCTTGGTGTCCAGAGCTCCCCAGCACGCCTCCTTCGCGCGCTGGAGCGTCTCGACGGCCTCCGCGTACCTGCCCGCGTCGTAGTGCTCCTTGAAGCGCCGCCGACTCTTCGCGTAATCGCTCTTGGAGCAAGGCGTTCCGCTCGCGGGGGGCTCCGCGGCCTGGGCCTCGCCGAGGGGCGCCATCGCCGAGAGAGAGAGGGCAGAGAGAAGGGCGGAGAAAAAGGCCCGCGCGCTTCTTACTTGGTTCGTCGTGGTTTCCATGCGAGTCACCCGGCTCGGCCGTGGATCCTACCCCCCGGTTCCGAGCCGTAGCCTACTCGCCTGGACTCCGAGTTCCACGGACTTGAGGGATGGCTTCGAGCCCGTGGACCCCTGACGTCGCGTCTCCCTGGAACTCTCCAGGGTGGGCGCTACGCCGTGGCGGCGCGCACCACCCGCATCAGCTCGCCCGAGTCGATGAGCTGGCAGACGGCCTCGATGTCGCGGTGGATCTCCCGATCCTTCTCCATGGTGGGGACGCGGCTGCGCACCAGCTCGTGCGCGGCGCGGGGGCCGCGGCCGGCCTTCACCGGCAGCCGGAAGTCCAGCGCCTGGCTGGCCACCAGCCGGCCCTTGAGGGCGGCCGTCATGCCCATGGATACGTGGTCCTCGCGGCCGGCGGAGGAGGGGATGGAGTCCACCGAGGCCGGGTGGCACAGCACGCGCGACTCGGCGACGAGGGCCGCGCTCGTCACCTGGGCGATCATGAAGCCCGAGTGAGCGGCTGTGCCGCCATGGGGCGCGGGGCGCGCTGGCGCTGGAGCGATTGTCACGAGCGCAGGATGGCCGCATCGCCTGGCAGATGAAGCGCCCGCTGCTGGACGGCACCACGCATCTCTTCTTCACCGGGCTGGAACTCCTCTGTCGCCTTGCCTCCCTGGTGCCTCCGCCTCGGGCAAACCTGACGAGGTTCCACGGCGTCTTCGCTCCAGGCGCGAAACTGCGGCCATTTCTGGTCCCCCAAGCAGGGGCGAAGCCGGAGCCGGAGAAGGAGAGCCCGTCCTTTGCCGCGAAGGTGGAGGAGCCGAAGAAGGAGCGCACACCACGATTGGACCAGGCCGGGCTGCTACGCAGGACGTTCGCCCTGGACGTGTTCTCCTGCGTGAGGTGTGGAGGCAGGCGCCAGATGCTGGCGTACCTGACGGCACCTGGTGGGTGCGCGCTATTTTGGCGCACTTGGAACTACCCACGCGGCCTGCGCAGCGGGCCCCGGCGGCAGGGGCCACCTCAGCTCGCTCGAGGTGTCACTGAAGGAGTACCCCAACCGGCTCAACCCCCACGGGCAGCCCTGCTCGGCCGGCCCCAGTCAGCGGCCCTCCTCGGCCCCTGCGCTCCAGCCCTCTCCCTCAACTTGGCCTCTCTCCCGCATATACGCTACGCGGCCTTGTGCCTCGTCAGTTCCTCCATGTAGAGCACCCGCTCCTCCCCGAGAGCCTTCGCGATGGCCGGCCGCTCACGCAGGCGCGAGAAGTAGGCGGAGAGCGCCGGCCACTTCGTCAGGTCCACGGGCGTCGCCACGGACCAGTGCAGCACCGTGAACAGGTACCCCTGGTCTTGCCTTCGAGCTTGCCGCACGCTGCTCGCACGGCAGGTGCGGCCGGCGCCGACTACGCGAGTGATACGCCTCCGTCGATGGTGAAGGCGCTTCCGGTGATGTAGGACGCTTCCCCGCTCGCGAGGAAGACGGCCGCGTTCGCGATCTCGTCAGGATCCGCGACGCGCTTCATGGCGTGGAGCTGCGCGGCGGCGTTCCGCTTCTCTTCGGTGTCGTTCCAGAAACCCAACGCAGGTGCTCAGCGGCATCCACAGCCCGGCCGGCATCGCGCTCGATGTCCCCAACGGCAAGGCGTATGTCATTACCTACAACGCCACCACCCTGGTGACCAACCAGACTACAGTGCAGGGGATTGCCATCGATGTCACGGCCGGGCGGCTGTATTGGTCGGCGCCGAGTGCTGAGCGCCCCAATTTCTCCTATGCTTCTCTGAAGGCCTCAGGCCTCCCACACGCCCGGGGCGCGCCGGAGGGCATCGGAGAGTGACTCCCGCGCCCGCCGGAGGGCCGCGTCCGCGCGCCGGGTGGCAGCGGAGAGCAGCCACACCGGTGGGCCGCCCGGGAGCTCCTCCTCCAGCAGCAGGCGCGGGTCTCCCTCGGCGAGCAGCGCCGGGAGCACGCTCCGCCCCAGGCCCGCAACGCAGGCATCCCTGATGCCGAGCAGCGTGTCGCACTCCACGAGGGCCTCGGCGTCTTCGGGGACGGCCTTCCACCAGCGCATGGAGGAACGGGTGCGCAGGCTTCCTGAAGGCAGGACCCAGGCCGGCGAGTCCTGCCTGGCTGCCCGTGCCCGGAACACGCCGAGCCGCAGCTTTCCGAGCTGCTGCCCCCGCAGTGCGCCCCCCGGCGTATGGCCTGGCCGCAGCGCCAGGTCCGTCACACCGGGCTCCAGCGCCAGCTCGCTCTCGGAGATGCGCACTTGAACTCGCTGCGTGAAGCCGCACGTGCGCAGCGCGCCGAACAGCAGTGACGCCAGCACCTCGTTGGTGGTGATGACGAGCCGGCCTGCGCGTGCCCGGCGCTGCTCCTCGAGAAGTGCACCCACGTCCAGGGCGTGGGGACGCATCCGGCCCGCGCGCTCGGCGATGGCGAGGCCGAGCGGTGTCGGGCGCAGTCTCGCCCCACGCAGGAAGAGCGGCGCTCCCAGCGTACGCTCGAGGGCGTCCACCCTCCGCGAGACGGACGAATGGCGCAGCGAAAGCTCGCGCGCCGCGCCCACGACGCTCCCCGTGCGCACCAGCGCCTCCACGGTCTGTAGGTCGTCCCAGGTCATGTGCATGAACGCACATGCTGTGCGCGTCCGCGGTGAGTCGTCAACGCAGGCCCACGGGGCTATCTCTCGGGACCTGGCAATGACGCCACTCCCGCAGGAGCAACACATGGTCTCTCGTCCTCACGACATGCCCGCCGCCTTTGCCACCGCCTTCAACTCCGGAAGTGTCGACGCCCTCCTGGCGCTCTACCGCGAGGACGCGGTGTTCCTCCCGGACGGCGTCACCGTCCTCTCCGGCCCCGCCATCCGCGAGGCGCTCCAGGGATTCCTCGCGCTCAAAGGCCCCATCGACATGAAGCTCACGCGCGTGGTGGAGGGGCCGAGCACCGCAGTCGTCGTGGCCGACTGGTCCCTGCCGACGCCGAACGGGACGGTGCTGACAGGGAGGACGTCGGACGTGGTCACCCGCTCGGCCGACGGCAGTTGGCGCTACTCCGTCGACGCCCCCTTCGGCGTCAAGGCGTAAAGCCTGGCCGCCGTGCGAGGGTGCGCGGCGGAGGCTGGAGACCCCCTACAATGAGAACGAATCGGAGCTCCCCGTGAAGACCCCCAGCAACGACAACGAGACGTCCCCTGAGGTGCAGGCGCTGTGTGACCCCGAGACTGGGACGTGCGCGCTCCCCGGCGCTGAGCCGAAGACTGCCGGGCCGAGTGCCGAGGGGCCCTTGGGAGAGGTGCTCTACGTAGGGGACCCGATGTGCTCCTGGTGCTGGGGCGCCTCGCCCGGCCTCCGCCAGCTGGAAGCGGAGGCGAATCGTCGAGGCATCCCCTTCCGCATCCTCGTGGGCGGGCTCCGTCCCGGAGGCGGGGACGCCTGGACCGAGCGGTTCAGAGGCTTCCTGCGCCACCACTGGGAGGAGATCGCCGCGCGCACCGGGCAGCCGTTCTCCACCCGGTTCCTCGACCGAGCGGCGTTCAACTACGACACCGAGCCCGCCTGTCGCGCGTTCCTCGTCATGCGCGGGATGCTCGCGGAGACGCCCGGACCGGCGACGCGCGCGTACGAGGTGTTTGCCGCCATCCAGCAGAAGTTCTACGCCGAGGGGCAGGACCCGACCGTGGCGTCCTTCTACGAGAGTATCTGTGCCGCGCAGAGCCTCGACTTCGGCGTGTTCCTGGCTCGGTTCAGCCAGGCAGATGCGAAGCGGGCGACGGCGAACGAGTTCCAGGAGGTCAGGGCCCTGGGCGTGAGCGGGTTCCCCACCGTGCTCTTCCGTGGCAGCGCCGGCCTCGCCGTGCTCGCAAGTGGCTTCGCGACCGGAACGCACCTGGTCGAGGCGCTCGTTCGGGCGACGAAGCAGGCAAGGGTCGAACCGTGAAGCTCGGCCGTCGTGCGCTGGTGCGCGGTGGCTCCCATCTGTTGGGGCTCGCCGCGCTCGGCTGTTCCTCCCCTCCGAAGCCCGCGCCCGCGGCCGACGTCCGCTTGCGCCCGCTCTCCTCCCTGCCGGTGACAGAGCTGCCCTGGCTGCGCCTGCGCGACCACTTCATCGCCACCGTGGGCCCCCATGCGGGCAAGGGACGCCCACTCGGCAGCCTTCTCGTCCTGGCCGATGCCACCTTCGCGCCCCGCTCGCGCTTCCCGCTCCACCCGCACCGGGAGATGGAAATCTTGAGCATCGTTCTCAGCGGCGAGCTGAGCCACCACGGGGACCAGTCCCATGGGGCGACGCTGCGTCCGCGCGAGGCGCAGTTGATTTCGGCCCGGGACGGCATGGTCCACGCCGAGGGCAACGAGACGGATGAGGACACGCGGATGCTTCAGCTGTGGTTCACCCCCGAGCAGCACGGCGGTGCGCCCGCGTACTTCCGCCGCTCCGTCCCGCCCGCTCCATCGGGAGGCCGCCACCTCATGGCCGGGGACGAGGAGATGCCACTGAGGAGCGACGCGCGCGTGTGGTGGCTGGACCTGGCAGCGGGACAGGAGACCGCAATCGCGGTGGCCGCGGGACGTGCCGGCTATCTGCTGTCCTTGGATGCCCCCGTGCAGCTGGGGGAAGGGCGAGTCCTTGCCAGAGGCGAGGGGGCGCAGCTGAACCAGGGAGGCCTGACGCTGCGAGCCTCGCAGGATTGCGGCGCGCTCTGGATTGACGTCGCGGCCTGACATCAAGGCGCCAAGCGCCGATCGGCAGGAGCAGCCGGTGCAAGAGCGCCACGGCCGCGCACACAACGCTCACAGCGCACCCGCGCGAAGCCGTGCGCCAACACTCCACACTCCAGGTACCTGGCGAAGTCCCGCTCCACGTACTGGGGCAGGCCACGCCCCACCTCGCTCGCCTCACCAAGCAGGACAGAAAGACGACGATGACGTGCACGGTCCTCTACGCGTCGAATCACGCCCTCGACCGCGCGCTCGCGACGAGAATGAAGGAAGGCTTGTCCGCGAGCTACGACCTCCTCGACCTGTACCTGCGAACGCTGGCGTCACGCTCGGCCGCGGCGGGTTTCGCCGACACGCCCTGAAGGGGAGGCGCGGCGGCGGCGCGGCAGACCCGCAGCAGTGCATACGCCGCATCGCCCGGCGAAAGGCGATGGTCCTTCGCAGCGCCAGCCCTTAACCTCCCCACCCCACGCGCGCGCTCGCGCAGGAGAATCATGGACATCTTCGAGACCCTCATCCAGTCGCTGCTCGGCCCCGCCAACCTCGAATCCGTGACGATCTCCGAGGAGGGGCACCCCACCCTGCGCCTCGCGAGCGGCGGCGAGGTGATCCTCGAGCCGGAGTGCCTGACCCTCGTCGACGTTGACGACACCGCCGTGCCAGAACTCTGTGCGTTCGGCCCGAAGCTGCGCAAAATCCACGATTATCTCGCGCGCTTCACCACGTACGTCGAGCGCGGCGAGGAGCAAGTGCGCATCTCGCTTCATCTCCCCGAGACGCACCCGCTCTGGACCGACGAGGGGCTCTGGGCCCGGGTGTGGGTGACCAGGTTCAAGGGCGATGAGCTCCACTGGGGGATGGAGCAGGAGAACCTCGTCGTCGCGAGCGCGGCCCTCGACGCAGAGGACTGGGGAGCGCGCCTCGAGGCCTTCGACGCGCGGCGCGCGCAATGGGGGCAGCGGTCCGACGAGCTCTATGCCGAGGAAGCTTGCCTGGAACCTCCGGCGCCGCCGAAAGCGGCCGAGGACGAGGGCTGGGAGGCGTTCGCCGAGGAGATTGGCCTTTCGCCCGAGACCCTCGCGGCGCGCGTCGCTCCCATCGCCGAGGCGGCCTTCGACACGCTCGCCGCGGTCCGCGCGCGTTACGAGCAGGTCTATGGGCTGAAGCTCCCGTCGGGGATCGCGAGCCTCGCGGCCCTGGGGGAGCTGCCCGAGAACCCCCCCGAGCATTACGTTCAGCCGCCCGCGGGTCAGCAGCGTGGAAATGCGTGGCTGGACGCGGCGCTCTCGATGCGAACGGCGGGGATCGCCGAATGGTTCGCGCCGGGAGGGCTCTCGCGCGAGGTCCACGACGCCTCGGTGATGTACGACGAGGTCCCGCCCGGGCGCCAAGGGCCTCTCGATCCGCGCCTCGATATGCGCTATCGCGCCGACGCGCCACAGCTCGTCTCGTTCCTGAGCGGCGGCTCGGACGGCCTGCACTGGGGCTTCTGGTACGATAGCCCCGACCACTTTCCGGTCATCGCCCACAATTACGCGCGCGACAGCGCCGAGACCTGGCTCGACACGGAGAGCCAGATCGTCGCCTTCCTGCGCAACAAGATCGCCGACGGCATCCTGGAGGCCCAGCAGGAGCTGATGGACGCCGAGGACGCGGAGTCGCGGAAGTATCCATTGGAGCGATGGCGCGCCCTGCGCGTGGTGGCAGCCCACCGCGAGGCCATCGAGGCGTGGGCGTCGCGGCGCGCATCGGACGACGAGCCTTCGTGCCCCTGGCCGCGCACGCAGGGGTATCCCGCGGGCAGCCCGCGGCTCGCCCTGCAGCCGGGCTCGGGGACGGTGCCGGCCCACGTGCCCAATTTCGGCGCGTCCAGGAACGATGCCTCGATGGAGGAGCGAAAGGCATGGCTCGAGGAGGCGCGGCGCGAGCTCGCCGAGGGCCGCGCGGCGTATGCGCACGCGCTCGGGCTCTACCTGCACTGGCTGGACGCCGACGAGCTGCGCGAGGAGGCGGGAGCGCTCCTCCTGCACGCTTACGAGGCGCTGGGCTTCCGCGCTTTCGCCGGCATCCTGAAGGTGCACCTTCTGCACCGCGATCTGGACAGCGTGGGGGTCTTCAAGACGTAGGCGCCAGAGAAGGCCAGAGAAGGTGTCAAAGGACTCGAACGGCGCCTTGGCACCGACGAGCCCCGGAAAAACATCGAAAGGTGTCATAGCGCTTCTCAGTTGGGTTGAGCCCAAAACCCGCAATGCCGGAACCACCCCATTGCGTCGTCTGGCGTGATGGCCTTCATGGCCTCGGCGATTGCTGCATCGAACTCATCGCGCGTGCGCGCCTCGGCATGTTGGAGCAAGCGCTTGAACTTGCTCCAACACAGTTCTATCGGATTCAGGTCGGGCGAGTACGGCGGCAGGAAGAGAACAAAGGCACCTGCCGCCTCGATGCGCTGTCTGATGTACACAGGCTTGTGCGCTCCTACGTTATCGAGCACGACGACGTCACCGGGCTTCAACTCGGGCACCAGGAAGTGCTCGACGAAGGCATCGAATACTTCGGCAGTGGTGGCACCCTCGATGGTCATCAAGGTTCGCAGCCCCCGGCAGTCCATCGCCCCCAGCATCGTGAGGACACAGCCTCGAATGCGTGGGACGCAATCATGAACCCGCTCACCCCGCGGTGCCCGGGCGTACTCCCCGGTCATGGCGATGTGGCTACACGATTCGTCGATGAAGACCAGGCGCGAAGGGTCGATGAGCTGCACCAGCAGCAGAAACACCGCTCGCAGCAACCGCACCCGCCGCGTGTTGCGCTCGCTTGCCGTCAGAGACTTCTTTTGCGCGTCAGTTCCAACCGCTCGAGCGTGCGCCCCATCGTTGCGCAGCTGACAGGCATGCTGGTGCGTGCCTGGTACTCCGCGACAATCTCCCCGAGCGTCAAGTCGGGCTGCTCACGGACGATTTGGGACACCAGTTCCAGCCCGTGGCCTATTACTCGTGGGGATTGCCACCACCATGTGGCGCCGGCTCTACGGACCCTGTGTGACGTCGAAGTCGGCGCCAGCGCTTCACGGTGGCTGTACTGACCTCGAACTGCCTGGCGGCCTCTTCAATCGTCAGCCCGCGCTCGCATGCAGCGAGAACACGCTCGCGTAGGTCAGTCGAGTAGGGCCGGGCCATGTCGCACCTCCAGCCTGCATCGAACCGAATAGGTAGGCTCAACGCAACTGAGAAGCGCTATGACACCTCGGCGGCGCTGCCGCATCTGCACCTGGTGCCTCCTCCTCTCCCGGCGCCCCCGCCGCGGAGCCATTCCAGCACCACGCGCCAAATCCAATTACGCCGGAGAAATTCAAGAAAAAAACCCGCATTGCCAAATCAAACAGAATCATGCTCCCATTGCGTCCCCACAACAGGAGGAACACAGTGGCAGCAGCAACTTTGATTGGATTCCATTCTCGCCGGCGACCGTACCTGACTCTCGCGGTCCTGTCCTTCGGCTTCCTCTCCGCAGCATGTGATGCCAGCAGCATTCCCTCGGCGCAAGCTTCCCAGGAGCCCGAGGTTGCCCAGGCGGAGCAAGGCCTCACCGTCGGCTATGCCGCCACCTCCGAGCCCGGCGTCATCAGCTCGACGAACGCTTTCTATGGCCACAACCTCCAGCTCACATACGGAGGGACGTGCACGTTCCGAACGGTGCCACCCACGAACGGCGCCAGCCCTCTTGGCGACCCGGAGATGACGCTGTACGACTCGGCGAACAACGTGCTGGCGTACAACGACGACGATGGTGATCCCGCCAGGGAGGGGACGACCCACTCGGCAATCGTCATCGCCCTTCCGCCCGGCAACTACCGGGCCGACGTCAACAGCGTCAAGGCGAACAGGTACGGGAGCTACACCTTCGAGGCCAAGTGCGAGCCTCTCGTCAAGCTCCACCATCGTTTCGAGACGACGGCGGGGGGCGACACTTGGCAGTGCAACACCTATAACTGGGGAACGATGGAAGCGGGCATCGGTGAATGGACCCCCCAGATCCTCATCGATGCCGACAATCGCGTGGGCGGCTGCCTCCAGACGTTCGGCATCACGGATCCGACCAATTCTCTCTCGGGGCTCAACATCAACCTGAACTTCTGGAGCGACGGGGACCCGGGCCAGTGCTGGTTCCAGAGCAGCAAGGCCATTCCGATCTCGACCTCCACGTCGGTCATCTGGCGCGACTACTACGTCATCGACACGGGAAGCTCCTCCGGTGGGTGCTGGCAGGAGTTCACCCTGACCGGACGGACCGACATCGCCTTCGACATCGAGTTCCTCGCGACAGGCAATGCGGACCAGTGCAACAACTTCGGCAACTACACGATCAAAAATGGCGAGTCGGTTCGCTTCCGCATCAACACGGACGGACGTGCGGGCGGGTGCACTCAGCGGTTCCGTCTCAGGAAGCTCTAGGACCCGGCCGCCTCACATAGAGGCCAGGGTCTGAATGTGCTCAGGAGTCACGTCCTCGGGCGCGGTGAATCCTCACCGCGATTCAGGCGATGGCCCTGACGTCGCGGGCCCCACCGTCCACATGCGGAGCGGTGGGGCCCACACGACTTCTGCTCCAACCCGCGGCACGCCCTTGGGACTCCCGGCCCTCACCCCGTGCGACGTCGACGCGAGGCCTTGCTCTTCGGGAGGTTGTCCACGAGGACCTTCCGGTCCAGCGAGACGTCGAGGCGGTGCGCGAGCCACTGCCCCAGGTCGTCGATGCGCTCGGGGGCGTAGATGCCGTTCTCCAGCGCCACGGCCCCCTTGGACGTGTGCATCCACAGGGAGAACGTCACCCGGTCGTCCTCCCCCAGCTCCTGGTACACGTCGCGCCGCACCTCGAGCGACTTCACGCGGTGGCGCACCCGCTCGGGACGTCCAATCCGATACCGGACCATTTCGAGGACGCCCGGCCGGAGCTCCCACTCCGACCACGACTGGAAGGAAGGCCAGGCACTCGGGGAAGGTGGTCGGGTCGAGGATCGGCGCGGTGGTGTGCAGGAGGCCCTTGGCTGTATCCGCCGTTTCCAGCTTCGTGCCCGTTTAGGGTCCACCATCACTCCGTTTCCGATCCCCGCCACATCGAACCGGACAGGCGGGACTACCGCATCCGGCTCACCGCGAAGGCGTCATCACACCAGGGTTATGGTTCCGTTCGGTTGGACTCTGGCTTTCGAGGGGTTGCGGTACCTCACCCGGTAGTCTCCGTAGAGGCCCCAGGCTCCGTACACCACCCCTCTACTCCACCGCTTCCAGCCGAGTCCCCTTCGCCCCGCTCGTTTCGCCACGAATCGTCTCACCTTGCGCTCGACGTACTGCTTCACCTTGCCGAACGCCTGCCCCGAGTTCCCCACCCGGAAGTAGTTGACCCAGCCGCGCACGATTCCGTTCACCCTCTCCACCGCCGCCCTTATCGGCAGGGCCCGGCTGGCTCGTAGGGTGTCGCGTACCTTGCTCAGCACCTCGGTCACCTTCTTCTTTCGTGGACTCGTGTGCGCATACCACTTCCCGGTCCTCGGGCTGCGTTCCCACCGGAACTCGAAGCCCAGGAAGGCGAAGTTCGCTCCCGGCTCGGTCATCGTCACCGTCCGGGTCTTCTCCGCGTTGAGCGACACGCCGATTGCCTCCGCCTCCCGGCGGATGCGCTCCAGCGCTCGGTCAGCCCACTCCCGTCCCTTCTGTGAGTTGGGGGTGAGCACCACCATGTCGTCCAGGTACCGCGTATAGGCGAGATAGCCTCTTCCTCTCTCCAGTGCCTGGTCCAGGTCATTCAGCGCGATGTTGGCGAGTAGAGGAGAGAGGGGTGAGCCTTGCGGTATCCCTTTCTCCCCCGTGCTCTTGAGGAACTGCTTCACCAAGGCGAGCACCTCGTCGTCCTGAACTCGTCGGGCCACCCTCTCCAACAGCCGGTCGTACCGGATGTTGTCGAAGAAGCCCTTGAGGTCCACGTCCACGACTCGGTGCCTGCGCTGGCGCAGCCCCCGGCTCACGGCTTCTATCGCTTCATGCGCCGAGCGCCCCGGCCTCGCCCCGAAGGAACTGTCCGAGAAGTCGGCCTCGAAGATGGGTTCCAATACCAGTCGGAGTGCTCCGTGCACGGTCCTATCCCTGATGGAGGGAATCGAGATGACGCGCACTTTGCCTCCCTCTTTCGGAATCTCTCTCCGACGATAGGGCCTGGGGCGGTACGTTTCCGTTCGTAATTCCTCGGCTATCCGCGCGAGGAATTCCTCTCGGCCCGTCTCGTCTATCCGCTCGAACGTCTCTCCGTCTTCCCCGGGCGCTCCGTCTTCACGCCGGGCCTCCAGGTAGGCGGCTTCGAGTGTCTCGCGCTTGAGCAGATGGACGTACAATCCCCAGAAACGGTGCGTTGGGGCGGATTTCGCCCAGTGGCCTATCTTCGCTCGGAGCTCCTGCAGACTGATGGTGGGCTTTGTCATCCCGCTCCTGCCTCGCTCCTTGCTCCGAATGCCTCCGGCAGGGCCCCTTCGCTCCACGGGCGTTACCCCGCTTCCTCGCTACTACGGGCCCGTCCGCCAGGCTCCCGCCTTCCCCGCACTTCGCCTCCTCGGCTCGCGCGGCTACCTTGCTTCCGCGGGTTTTCTCCGCGGGGCGGGGAGCCCTTCCCTGTTTCCACCCATGGCCGTATGGGCGTGCCGCCACCCTCCACCCCGCCGGATGGACTGCCCCCAAGGTCGTCTTCGGAGGAGTCCTTTTGCCTTCACCGTCTTTGAGTCGGCTCGGCTTCCGGTGTTAACGAGTCACGAGGCCTCTACCGGGTGTTCACTCGTCGTTGCGGCCCGCTCACTCGCTCACCCCGCTTTCCGGGGCTTTGTCGATGGGCTTCACCGCAGGGGTCTCTCCTGTCGGTGCCATCCAAGCTATGCGGCCTCGACCTCTTACCGCTTCGGGACTTTCACCCTATGGATCCATGGGTAGCCTCCAGGCATCACTCAAAGGACTCGTTCCGGCATCTTGCCGTCTACGAGTCGTCTGACACCTGGAGCCGGCCTTCCCCCGCCTCTCTACCCCAACCCCCTGCCCTCAACCCTGCCCCTATTTCTCTTATGCGCTTGCGGCGGTGTGCCTGCCCCGATCTGATCGATCGAGTGCCCCTCAGCGCTTCGCGGGCGAGCTGATCGCCCAGGTCACGCCGAATGGGTCCTTCAGCTGGCCGTACTTGTCGCCCCAGGGCGCCACGGCGAACGGCATCTTCTCGGTACAGCCCGCCTCGATCGCGCGCCTCCACCAGCGGTCGCCATCCTCGACGACCAGCTGCATTGTGTAGCTGTCGGAGCGCTGCAGGCTGGGTAGGCCCATCTCGGGGAAGTGATCGGAGAGCATCAGCCCGCCGGCGTTGATCTCGAGGTGACAGTGCATGACGCGCTTTCCATCCTGCGCGAGCATGCGGCCGAGCTCTCGGGCCCCGAACGCCTTCTGGTAGAAGGTCGCGGCCTCCGCGGCGTCTTCGATCGTCAAGTACGGGATCACCCCGGGCGTGCTCGCTCCCTGCGCGGTCTGCGCCTGACGGCTCGGCGGTGGATACATCTCCATCACCTGGATCAGCTCGATGACGCCGTCACCCATCGTCTCGAGCACGGACCTGGCGTGCGCGATGGCTTCGGCCTTGGAGGGCAGGTCGAGCAGCGAGTAACCGCCGCCCGCCATCCAGCCGCCACCGCTGGGCGGATCCTCGACGCTGATCTTGCCACCCTCCTGGGTGATCCGGGCGCCGGCGGTCGCGCGCTTGCCGAGCGGGCCCGTCGCAACCAGGCTGCCGTTCGCGATCGATTCCTGGATGGCGGCCCGCACCTTCGCCATGTGCGCTGGATCGGGTGGCAGATTCATAACCTTGGAGATCGTGATCATCAGAAAGCGCATGCGCTGGCTCCTTGTGTCTTGGCCTGGCAAGACCCCGCGAGTCTTACGCAGCCAAGACTCACGAGCGGTAGGCTTTCCGACAACCCCCGCGTCGATTTCGACGCGAATCTCAGCTTGAGGACACTGCGCGGGAAACAGTGGCGGGAACAGCACGTCGGCGGTCCGACTTCGTGCTCGATTTCAGCATCAGTGGCGCAGCCTCCTCGTAGAAGGCTCGATGCAGCCAGCGAATCAGCTCTTGCGAACACGGCTCTTCGAGCGCGTCTTCTTTTTGTCAAACGACGACGGCTTTTGCCGATCTCTGTTGCCGATCTTGCTCAAGCCGGACTGCGCCGCCCATCGGTGCGCGCCGAGTCTTGGGCGCTCGACCGAGTCCCGCATCGACGCGCGATCGCTTGCGTTCAGAAATCCCCGCGCATCCACCGTGCCGCCGCCTCTCGGAACGCCGCGACGAAGGCCCGGTATTGCTCACGCAACTCCTTCAAGGCCTGGCGCGTCGAGGCATGCCCCAACGGCCGGGGGCTGCGCTTGAGGTGCTCGGGCCGGGTATGCGGGTGCTGTGCCCGCACAGCTCGCGCCCCCAAGACAGGCGTGTCCTGTGCGCGAGCCTCTGCTTCCACCCCCTCCACCAGTCCCCGCACCGCGCGCGGCCTCTCCTCCTCCCCCAGTCCTTCCCAGCACGGCAGTGGCGCCACCTCCAACTCCACGGGCTCGGCGATTTCCTCGGCGAAGCGCCCCTCCCCCGCTGCCGTGTCCTCGCTCCCCCTCTTGCTCCAGCGCTTCGTCCAGTTGAACCACTGGAACAGCCGCCTCGCCGGCCCCAGCAGCTGCGGTAGAGTGGCTCAGCGCACGGTGAACGCGGCGAGGTCGTGGATGCCCACCGACTTCTCCAGCTGAGCCACCTCCGCGACAGCGCCCTCGAAGCCACCACTGCCCAGCAGTTGGTGCTCCCGCTCCTCGAAGCGCTCGCCCAGCTCGTGGAACTCCGCCTCGTCGAAGAGCGCATGGAACGCGGGGAAGAGGTCGGTGTCCTCGCGCGCGGCATGGGGCTGGTACATGCGCACGAACGACTGGAGCGAGCCGGCCAGCGACTGCCGCTGCCCCGCCTCTTGGAGCGCGGCGGGTGTGGCGGACTTCAGGATGCCCTCGGTGAGCTTGCGCCCCGCGGCGTGCTGCTCCCGGAGCACCCGGATGAGGTCACCCTGTTTCCCAGCCTTCTCCAGGCGGGGGAAGACCTGCTCCTCCTCGAGCCGCTCATGGTAGTTCTCGGCGAAGCGGCGGATGAGGTTCGCGGCGGAGGAGATGACGTCCGCGCGTAGCGGGATCCCGGTGCTGAGCTGACTCGCGCAAGCCTCGTAGACGAGCAGAGTGCGGCGGATGACACCATGCTCGCGCATGAGGTCCTCGGTGGCATTGACCTCGGCGGGCCGGGACTTCTCCTTGCTCCGAGGAGGGGGCGCGGCACGAACGGTGCCACTCCACACGAGCCCCGCTCCCGCGAGCGAGGTCACCGACAGGAAGAGGCGGCGGCTGGCGTCCCGAGACATGTGCACCTCCGGAAGGAGGCCGCAGCATGTAACTCCAGTCCCGCCCCGCCCACCGCCCCGAGGACCAGTGCCCACCAGGAGACGAACCTTTTCCCGGCCACCTGCCCTTCCCCACCGAAAAGGCAGGACCTGAACGATCTGTCCGTACACGTCTCCCGAGAACCGAGCCCAGGCAGGGTGATCAGTAGTTTGTCCGGTACACGGCGGTGGCCTCGCCGCATCGTCGACGTAGGCGACTCCCCCATAGGAGAGGTAGGCCACCTTCATCTGGATGCGCTGTCCCGGCGAGATGGGCACCACACACTGCACGTCCCTGCATTCGGGGTGGGCGAACCAGAAGATGAAGGTGTACGGCCTGGGAGGGTAATACCGGAAGACCGCGACCGACGGGCCGCTGCCCGCGGCGTTGCAGCTCCCACTGGTGAACACGTCGTTGGCGGGCGTGTCGATGTAGCAGGCCATGTACGCCGACGACAGCGCGGCCGGCGCGTCGGCCACGACCGGCTCGCCCTGCTGCTCGGAGACTTCACTCCCACCGCAACCGGCCAAGAAGCACACCGCCGCCAAGACAACGAACACTCGTCCCATGGTCACCTCTGTCTGTGATCCTATTTCTCTTATGCGCCACGAAGTCGTCGCTCGAGCAGAGCAAGAACTCCTCGTTGAGCAAGAGCTGCTGAAGAAGCATCCCGAGCTGGTGGCCGCACTGGGAACGCTTTCCGCGGATGAAGCCAAAGCCCTGGACGCGGCCGGGGCCGCTGTCGAGCAGCTGGGGCCTCATGAGCGCCAGTTGGTGCAGAAGGCCTTGTCCAATCAGCGCAACACGGTGGCTGAGCAGGAGTCGAAGCTTCAAGACCTTCGTGACCACCACAAGCGTCTGGCGGAGACATGGCTCGCCTGGGAGAGCGAAGAGGCGCTGCCCAGAAGGGAATCCCCACCCGCTGTTGACGATGTGGAAGAGCGTCTGCGCGCCTCCTTGGCCACGGGAGGCGTGAGCCTGAGCACCGCTTACCCGTGGAGCCGGTGGCCGGCGCTGCTGCTCGATGAGCCTCTCCAGCCGCACGGCCCCCTGCATCCCGCGGCATTCGTTGAAGTCCTCCGCGAGCTGGTGCGGGAGCGGAAATACCAGGTCATTCTCTCCACCCGCGACAAGGCGCTCGCCGAGGGCATGCGACGCAAGATGGTGGCGGCCGGCATCGATTGCGTCACATGCCGGTACGGAGGCCTGGGCCCCGCCGGCGTGCTCTACAACGCTGTCTAACCCCATCCGCGTGTCAGCGGATGCGAGCCCGCGCCTCGTCAGGTGAGGCCGAGGCGCGGGGCTGCTCACGGTTGATAGCGATCGCGATAGTCCACGGGCACGAACGTGTAGCCACGCGCCTCCGCGCGGATGTGGCCGATGCCCGGGTAGGGCAGATGCGGCGCCGCGATCAGGGAGCGGTTGAGCGCTGCCGCGGCGAACTGGGTCTCGCGCTGAGCCGCGGCGTCCTTGGGGCTGACGTCATAGACAATCGTGATCGCCGTTTTCGGGAACTGCACGGCGGCCACGTGGACGATGTCGCCAATGAAGGTGATCGACTCGCCCCGGCTCTCCACCCGGTAGAAGCCATGCCCGGGGGTATGGCCGGGAGTCGGAATGGCCTTGATGCCGGGGAAGAGCTGGGTCTCGCGGGTGAACGCGCGAACCTTGCCGGCCTTCACGTACGGGCCGACCGTCTTGACCGCCTCCTCGAAGTACTTCTTGTCATAGCCATTGACGCCGCCCTGGTTGGAGGGATTGAGGAAGAAGTCCAGGTCCGGCCCGCCGACGTGCACCGTGGCATGGGGGAACACCCGGTTGCCTTCGTTGACGAGACCTCCGCTGTGGTCCGTGTGGATGTGCGTCAGCAGGATGTCGTCGATCTGCTCTGGCTCGTATCCCGCCACCTTGAGGCTGCCGAGGAGCTTGCCGCCATAGCCCGGTCCGAACAGGCCACCGGCACCCGTGTCGACGAGGATCAGCCGGCTCCCCGTATCAATCAGGAAGGCCGTGATGGACGCCTCGACCGGATTGCTCAGGAAGGCATGGTGGAGCATCTTGTCGACCTCCGCAGGCGATGTTCCCCTGAGGAGCTCGTGCAGCTCCTGCGGCACAGAGCCATCGGACAGCGCGGTCACATGGAAGTCACCGAGGCGGTAGCGGTAGACACCCGGTGCTTGCGCTCGCGCTTGGGCAACGCGGGGGCTGGTGGCGGGTGGCGCCACCTCGGTGGTGAGTGGCATGGCGCTGGAGAACAGGGCCGCTGCCGCGACCACTCTGTCGAAAAAAAGCCGGTGGAAACGCATCTCTTCTCCCGTAGGAATGCCGTCGGGTTCGGTATGAACCGCGGTGGTGGATACATACGGTTGCCCCTCACCCATCGTGAGTTGATCGCGTTGATAGGAGGTATAAACGGGATGGATATCCGGCGGGCCGACCTGCCCTTGCTCATCTCCCTGGACGTGTTGCTCGAGGAGCTGAACGTGACACGCGCGGCTCGCCGGTTGAACCTGAGTCAGCCGGCGCTCTCCGCCCAGCTCGGCCGCTTGCGCGAGCTGTTCAAGGACCCCTTGCTCGTTCCTTCCGAGGCGGGCCGCGGGATGGCCCCCACGCCGCGGGCGCTCGAGTTGCAGCCAGCCTTGCACCAGGCGCTGCTTGATCTGCAAAGCGCCGTCGTGAGCCGCGGTGAATTCAACCCGAAGGAGGCGAATCGGCATTTCACGATCGCCCTCAACGACAACATCTTCACCACCATTGGTCTGGCGGTGGCCCGGGACATTCTCGCGCTGGGTGGACCCGGCATCCGGCTCAGCTTCGTTGCGCCGGTCGAGGAGAATCTGACCTACCGGATGGAGCGAGGAGAGATCGACCTCTACATCGGGCTTTCAACCAAGATTCCCGAAGCGCTCAAGAGCCGTCGCCTGCTGACCGATGAGTTCTGCTTCGCTCAGCGCAAGGGGCATCCCAGAGGCCAGGGGGCGCCCACGCTCGAGGACTACTGCCAGCTCCGTCATGTCATGGTTTCCCAGGGCGGTAGCTTGCATAGCGCGATCGACGACGCGCTCGCGCAGCAGGGCAAGGCGCGCCGTGTTGCCGTCTCGGTTCCGAACTACAATCAGGTCGCCCTCGTCCTCGCCGATACGGACTGCGTCGCCACGCTCCCCAGCAGGCTTCTCCAGCGTTACGCGTCGGGCCTCGACCTCCTGCCATTGCCCTTCTCCATGCCTCCATTCGATCTCGCGATGGGTTGGCATGTCCGGGCACAGCTGGAGCCCGCGCATCAATGGCTGAGGGAGCGCTTCGTCCGCGCGGCGGCCTCACCGGCTTGAGGCCGGCGGGCCCGGTATGAGGAGGAGGCAGGCGATGGGCCAGTGCTGCTGCTGACTCAAACCCACGAGTTCTGGGTGGCCCCCGTGCCGGGGCCAGTCTGCCAGGCTGCGTGGGCAGTCCCAAGTGCTCCAGGATGGCGCGCACCCCACGGGGAGCCGTCAGATACGCCAGCACCTGGCGCCTGCCCACTTGATGGTATGTTCGTCTGCTTGCAGGAAAGTTGCCCGTTTCTGCCCTCTACACAGCTTGGATCTTGCGTCTTCCTCATGTCACAGAGCAACGCTGCCGAGATCTCTATGTGCCATGCGTGCGGCGTGGCACATGCCCCGAAGAGCCATTACCACTGCGGATCGGCGAGTGCGTCGGAGAAGCCGCAGAGGGCGCCAGCAAATTACGCGTCCATGGGTCCGAATCGCGTCGACCAGACACACGCGTACGGCAGCCGCTGGGTGAGCGCGGGCGAGCCTACTCAGTCGCCCTGCGCACGCCACGGCTGCGGCAACGTTGAAGGCAACGTCAAGATCTTCATGGACGAGTCTGCAGGATTGGACGGCGTCAACGAATGCAGCGAGATCAAGTGCGCCAAATGTGGATGGTTTACGCTGTACAGATGGAGGGATGAGTTCTAATTTTCTACAATGAGTATCTTCATTGCAGACCCCGCCGTGCCCTCCAGCGCTGCAGGGCGAACACCGCACGCAGGAAGAGGGTGAGGACGTCCGAAAGCAGTTCCGCTTCCTTCAGCAACACCCATCGCACCCGGTGCGGAAAGGACAGCGTCCACTGCCGGTAGGGCACGTGCGGCAGCACTCGCTCCACCAGGTGCACTGCCGTCACATGCGCCCGCTTCGCGTTGCAGGAGGGGCACACCCCTCGTCCCTTGCACGAGAAGGCGACGAGCAGTTGGCTCGCTCTCGCCAGAAGCTCCGAGCGGCGGGTTCGATTCCCGCCGCCTCCACCACTCAGGAGAGGCGCGGCGTGGCGCGGGCCGTCAGTGGGGCGTGTCGCCCTTCACGATTCCGAAGGGGGACGGGGGCGGGTAGGCGCCGTTCACCGTCGTGCCGCCGTTGTGGATGGCGGATGACCAGGCGGTCGCGCCGGGCGGGGTGGCGTCCGACATGGTCATCGATGATCTTCTCGGAGTGGCTCTTCGTGTAGAAGTTCGCCGTGTCGATGAAGTTGCCGCCGCGCTCGAGGTACCGGTCGAGGATCCGCTGGGACTCCTCGACGCTGGAGCCCCAGACGAGGTCTTCACCGAACGTCATCGCACCGAGGCACAGCGGGCTGACGCGAAGGCCCGAGCGGCCGAGCGTCACATAATGAAAGAGGCTCCCCCATGCCAGGTGTGCTTGAGTCAGGGAGCTGCGTTCACTGACGCCCAGATGGGAACCCATGAAAGTCCTTTCCTCGTTCTTGATGACTGCTGCTCTCCTTCCATCCATTCCTCCGGTGACCACGACCACGGCGGCTCTCAGCACCACGGCATGCAGGACTGGATCGATCGATGCCATGGGCAGCGCCACGACGCTTCCCGTAGTCGCGGGCCGGTCCTACCAGCTCACGGTCAGCGGCACCTTCACCGCCAGCGCCGCGATCACGGCAGACGCGATGTACAGCTCCACCAACGGGAGCACCTGGGGGGACACCGTGAAGGGCTACGAGAGCTACGGGCCGACGCTGCTCGATGTCCAGCTCTGGAATCCGGCGACAGGCGCCTATGTGTCTCCCGCCTGGGGGCCCTACTCCCCCGAGCACTCCTACACTCACCTCTGGACCGCGACGACGAACGTGCTGGGGGTCCGCATCTTCGATAGCTCCCCCACCAACAACACCGGCGCGCTCTCCCTGACAGTGTGTGAGGTTCCCCCTCCCTGCGGCATCCAGCAGGTCTCCGCCGTGGGTTCGTCCACGCCTTCCGTGAGCTTCAGCGCGACGCCAGGTCAGCGCTACGAGATCATGGCGAGCGGCACCTACTTCGCCAGCAGTGGGATCAGGGCCGATGCGAAGTACAGCTCCAACAATGGCAGTCCCTGGAGCGACACGCTGCTGGGCTACGAGAGCTACGGGCCGGCGCTGTTGGATCTCCAGATGTGGGATCCCACCCAGGGCGTGTACGTCTCACCGGACTGGGGCGCGTACTCGGCCGGCCACACCTATACCTTCCAAGAGACGGCCACCTCCAACGAGCTGCGCTTCCGCATCTATGATTACGGGCCCACCAACAACTCGGGTTGGCTGACGGTCCAGGTCTGCCCCGTAGCTGCCATCGAGGTTCGCCTCGCGGCGGAGAACAACGGGAGCGCCCAATACACGAACTGTGGGACGCTGCGCGTGAATGGCCAGTCCTTCAGCGTGGGTTGCAACAAGGACTCCGTCACGAGCAGAAGCTTCACCATTCCGGTCTACCCGGCGCCAGCGTGCAACCTGTTCGACTTCGACTTCGACTCCGATCTGGGGAGCGACCGGACCACGGACCTTCCCGCGGACCATGCCAAGATGCGCTTCCAGCGACTCGACGCGGATACCCTCGAGGCCGGCTTCGAGGACAAGACAGATGACGACTTCAATGATCTCGTCATCGATTTGTACGGCCTGGAAACCGTGAACTACGGCATCCGGAATTCCTCTGTCGTCACCTGCAACTGAGAGCAGAACCCGGTGGCGTACCACCCTCAGCAGCTGCACCACCTCACTTCTTGTCCCCGGTCTGCCGCTACTCGACCTTGCCCTCCGCCTCCTGCTCCAGCCTCGCGGTGAGCCTCCGGTCCGCCCGGTCCGCGTACGCGCGGCACGCGCCCGGGTCGATGAAGGCCTGTCGCCCCTCGCGCTCGCTCCGGGCCCGCAGCTCGAAGACGCGGCCAGCCTCCGGGTGGGTGGGGATCATCACGTCACACGGCAGGGTGCGGACCTTCTCGATGCTGCCGCGGAACTGTTGCACGCGGGCGGCGTCGGCGCCGTAGCGGAAGCGCGGTGCGGACATGGCCGTGAGGCTCTCGGCGTACACCACGTTCACACAACGCTCCCCCTCGCAGCTGCGCCACGTCCACGTCGTCGCTCCGGGGGTGTGCCCCGGCGTGTGGTGCGCGGTGACGACGACCTTGCCGAGCGCCACTGTCCCGCCGTCGGCCACCGTCACCACGTCCCGCACGGCCGGGTAGCGCATGGCGGCTCCGAAGCCCGCCTGGGGGTCATCCGGGGTGGTCGACCCGATGCGCAGCGCCTTGGCCCCGGCCGGGCTCGCCGCCACCTTGGCACCGCTCATCCGCCGTAGCGCCGCGATGCCCCCGGCATGGTCGAAGTGCGCGTGCGAGTTGAGGATCCACTTCACGTCGCGCATGTCGAAGCCCAAGGCGCGCACGCCCTCCGCGATGCGCTCTACGGACTGGGGCAGCGCGCCGTCGACGAGGATGAGGCCCTCCCCGCTGTCGATGAGGACCGACGACAGTCCCGTGACGCCGACGTAGTACGTGTTCCCATACACGCGGAACGGTGCCTGCGGCCGGTTCCACTCCGCGCAGTCTTGGCAGTCGACGGGCGCGGTGTCGGGCGGGACGGAGGGGGCTGCAGCGGTGACGAGCGGGACGAGCAAGGCGAGCAGTCGCATCGGGGTTGGCTCCGAAAGTGGAGGGAGAGGCCGCCCCTGTGCAAGGAGCTTGCCGCAAGCTCCCAGGCCGTCCGCCCGGATGTCTTCGGCCCGAGGTCGCAGCGGGCCCGCGTGCCGGACACCACACAGCGCCTCCACTCGACCGCACCCGGCGCGGCTTCGTGGACGCGGCGGTGGTCTATACGCCTCGGGGATGTGTGCCTTCAGAGGCGCGCGAGAATCTCCGCCTTCTTCTGTGCGTACTCGTCCGGCGTGATGAGTCCGTTGTCCAGCATCGACTGAAGGTCCTTCAGGGCCTTGACCGGGTCCGAGGGGCGCTCCAGGCCCGAAAGGAGCTCGTGGATGCGCAGAGGCCTCTGCTGCGGCGTGACGGGCTCCAGGACGACGAGCCGTTGAGGGTCTCCCGGGTCGACCTTCACTTTGAACCGCACGCCGGGCTCCACGATGAAGGCATTCCAGTCAAGCGCCCGGCTCTTGTGCCTCACCTGGTACGCGGGGCGGCCCGGCAGATTCACTTCCAGCAGGAAGTCGTAGACGTGTCTCCTGTTGATTTGCATCAACGTGCGCTCCATCTGGAGGATGGTGGCCTCGGCGGGTATTCCATGCTGGCGGAGGCGATGCGTCGTCCAGCCCCAAGAGAAGACGAGGAGCAGGAAACACCCAATCAAGAACAGCGCCATGAGGGACATACTCACGAATCACCTCGATGCGAGTACTTCAGAGACGGGCGAGAGTCTGGGCGCAAGTCGTTCATGCAACGGCGACGCTACCACTGCCCCGTGACGCGCTGGGCGCCCAGCCCGGGTCAGCTCCCCCAAGCAGGTGAGGAGGAGGCGAGCGTGGCGCTTGAAGCAGCGGCCAGCAAGGAGCCGATGAAGGAGAGGCCGTCGGGAGTGGACCAGGCGGAGGTGCTCAGCAGGACGTTCGACTTCGACGGATTGGCCTGCGTGAGGTGTGGAGGCCGCGGCGGCTCTTTTCCTGTAAATCCCAGGAATTCGAAGCCATGTCCGATGGGCAGCCTCACCCCTCCGCAGAACCCGCAGCTGCGGGCTTTTGCCCGCACCTTGCTCGGGCACAGGCCTTGCTAAACATCAGGCCCCCAATCGAAAGGATGCCGGGACATGAGTGCATTGCCTCTCCCTCGCACCACCTTGCTGGCCGCGGCGCTGAGCTGCACGCTCGTGGCGACCGTCGCGCGCGCTGACGGTATCTCATGTAGAGAGTGTGCCCCCCTGCCGGCGGACTACACGCTCGAGCCGCAGTCCTGTGAGACGCCAACACCCCTCGTCTTCGGCAAACCCTCCAAGGCGCGCCCCACGTCCACCCAAAGGGGAGTGTTCGTGGACGTGGACCTCACCGGTGTTGGCGCGCACCCCGCGCGCATCTGGCTGGGCGTCTCGCACAGCACGGTGCCCTACTACGCCATCTTCCAAGGCACCTCGAAGACGGCCTCCTCCTGCGGCGCCCTCGGAGGGTTCGAAGTGCTCGCCGATTTTGGAACGAGCCTCCACTGGAGTCCCGCCCCCGCGTCCCTGCCCTATGTGAGGATCTCGTCACACACCCGCCTCGGCGCCTGCGCCGGGCTGAATTCCGTCGCGACGGTGGCCTGGCTGGCCCTCTCGAAGCGGTGGGCCGTGCTGAACGCCTACGATCACGGTGACGGATTCTGTGCGGGGGACGAGCCGGACCCCAGCGTGAAGCTCCACGCCGAGGGGCTGAAGGCGTACCGCTCCGGCGACTTCACCACTGCGGAGACGCTCTGGAGGAAGGCCTTGCCTCTCGGCAAGGCCGTGAGCGATCTCGGGTTCATGTTCGACCAACGCGGCCGCTCGAAAGAAGCCGAGAGATGGCTCGTCGCAGCCGCCGCCTCCCATTCCCGCCCGGAGGCATGGCTGAACCTCGCGGATCTCTATTGGAAGACCGGTCACCGCCCCCTCGCCGCGAAGGTCTACCGGGGCTACATCTACATGTTCAACCTGGGCGCGAGACCGAAGCATGGCAAGCCAGCGCCCACTCCGGTCAAGCGCGCCCTGCAACGGGCCTCGAAGGACTGAGACGAGCTCCAAGCGGGCGTATAAGAAGGATGGGAGGCCTGTGGACCTTGTGGGGGCAGGCAGGGACCCTCCAGATAGCTCGTGCAGGTAGGGACCACGGAGACCAAGACGGTGCAGCGCCCCCAGTACTGGAGCCGCGTGAACGAACCGTAAGGGTCGCCGGTGTACTCCCCAATGCAAGCCGCGGACGATCGAGCTGAGAGACACGGCGCTGCCGGAGGGCTGCTCACGCGCTGGCCTTGTGTCGGTCGCCCGGGTCGTTCTTCATCGCATCGTCATCGGCCTTCCGGGCCTCGGTGGCGCGGCGAAGCCGGGGGTTCCGGTGCACGCGCTGCTCGCGTCCCCCGGGCATTTCAACGGCGGGTCATGAAGTCGATGAAGGAGCGCACCGCTCCAGTGAGCTGGCGGCGGCTGGGATAGGTGAGGTAGAAGCCATCGAACCGCGGCGACCACGATTCCAGCACCCGCACCAGCTTGCCCTTCACGAGGAGCGGCTCGACCGAGTCGTCGATGGTGTACGCGAGACCTGCTCCGTCTTGCGCGGCGCGCAATTGGACGGCAAGGTTGTCGACCACCAACGTGCCGTCGACGGGCAGGCTCACGCTCTTGCCGCGCCGCTCGAATTCCCAACGGGTGGCGATGCCATCGGGGCGCCGGGTGCCGATGCAGCGGTGATGCTTGAGCTCGAACGGGGTCTGCGGCGTGCCGCGCGCCCGGAGGTACTTCGGTGATGCGACGACGTAGACCTGCCGGCGGCCGCCGAGCCTGAGCGCGACCATGTCCTTCTCGAGGCGCTCCCCGAGCCGCACGCCGAGGTCGTAACCGCCGCCAGCGAGGTCGACCGTCGAGGAGTTCACGCTCAGCTCGACCTTCACTTCGGGATGGCAGTCGAAGAATTCGCCGAGCACCGGTGCAATCAACGACACCGCCGCCGAGTGTGCGGAGTTGATCTTCACCGTGCCTACCGGCCGGTCGCGGAAGTCTTCGACGACGAGCACTGCCGCATCGAGCTCGCGCAGCGCCGGCCTCAGTCGCTGGAGCAGATGGAGGCCGGCTTCGGTCGGACTCACGCTCCGCGTGGTGCGGTTGAGGAGCCGGACGCCCAAGCGCGTCTCGAGTCGGCGAACGGTGACGCTGAGGACCGGGGCCGTGGTGCGGAGTTCCTGCGCGGCGCGCGCGAAACTCCGGTGCGTTGCGACGGCCTCGAAGGCCGAAAGGTCAGCGAATTCGGGTCCGCGCATTCATTCGTTCTCACGAAAGGCAGTCATTCGTGACGTGCATCTTCCGGATCCGACGTGCCGGACGCAAATTCAGCGCTCATGAACATGGAACTTCAGGGGAAACGGGCATTGGTGACGGGCTCCACTTCTGGGCTCGGCGAAGCCATCGCGAAGCAACTGGCGGCGGAGGGTGTGACGGTCATAGTGCACGGCCGCGACGCGACACGGGCCAGACAGGTGGTCGAGGCCATCGGCGCCGCTGGTGGACGCGCGGAGATGGCCCTCGGAGACCTTTCCACTGACGCGGGGGCCGATGCGGTGCGCGCGGCGGTGGAGGGGGATATCGACATCCTGGTGAACAACGCCGGCGGCTACGCACATGTGGGATGGCTGAAGGCAACGCCGGAGCAGTGGGCCGACGTGTGGCAGCAGAACGTGATCTCCGGCGTGCGGATGATTCGGCACTTCGTTCCCGGAATGCGAGCGCGTGGTTGGGGCCGGGTCATCACCATCGGTGGTGGACTCGCAACACAGCCGGCGCCGACGCAGCCACACTACAACGCGACGCTCGCGGCCCGGCACAACCTCGCGGTCTCTCTCTCGCGTGAGCTCGCGGGAAGTGGCGTGACGTCGAACGCGGTCGCTCCCGGGGCGATTCGGGTGCCAGCGATCGAGGGCTTCATGCGGCAGGTGGCCGAAGCGCACGGTTGGGGCACGCAGTGGGACGAGCTCGAGCGCGCCGCCGTTCGTGAATTCATTCCCAACGACGTGGGTCGTCTGGGCCGGCCGGAAGAAGTGGCGAATGCGGTGGTGTTCCTGGCGAGCCCTCGCGCGGCGTATGTGACCGGTGCGGTGTTGCGCGTCGACGGCGGGACCATTCGCAGCGTGTGACCTGATGCGCCCACGGCGATCTCGGGTATCCCTACGAGTCGCCAAGTCTTTCCAAGGACTTGAAGCTGGCTCGCCGGGTGCATTGGGCCTGGCGACTCGCTCGTAGGGGATGGGGATGGGCTGGCCGCTGAGGATGTTCCAAGAGGAGGGCTATTACTTCGTTACGTCCAGGTGCTTCCAGGGACGGCTGCTGCGCCCCAGCGCGGAGGTAAACGAGGTGGTGGGTGGGGTGCTGGCGCGAGCCGTCCAGCAGAGCGCCGGCAACGTGCGGCTGCACGCCTTCACCTTCGCTTCCAATCACTTCCACCTGCTGGTGTGGGGTGCGGGGGGCCGCGCTCGCCGGCTTCATGCAATACCTGCGCGCCAACATGTCTAGGAAGGTGGGGATGTTGGTTGATTGGAGATGAGGGAAAACCAGTACGCCAGTGGTGGCGTACTGAAAGGTGATGGCGCAAACTTTCCGGGTGAGCAGCTCACCCTTTCTTCCCCTGAGAAGCTTGATGTGTGGAGACAAGTGCTTGGGGTGGATACGGGTTCCTCCGTACTGAAGTAAAGTCTGTGCGCTTCTTGCTTCGAATCCCCTAGAGTCTGCGGCCCTCTACCCCAGAGGAGGGCGCACTCATGCGTCTGTTTGGAACGATTGTCATTGGAATTGTCGCGTTGGTGGGTTCATCGGCTCAGGCCCAGCTGCCCGTCGTCAAGGAGGCGAGGGCCGACTGGCAGGGCTGCGCTTATTCGCTCAAGGTTCTGCAGGGCGCTGATCCGTATGCTCCCTGGCAGATCCTCTACAGGGTCACCGTCCAGAGCGAGGTGGTCTCGTCCGCCACCTGCACGCTGACGCCCCGGTCCGTCGAACTGGGGACCTCGAAGAACACGCCGGAGGTCGCGATCGCCGTGAATGCCGATGGGCTCGCGGCGGCCTGGACCTACGGAGAGTACATCCGGGGTTACGGTACCTGGGGTCGCGCCCGCATCCACCGTCTGGACCCGAGCACGTTGAGCACCCTGCGGTTGGCGGGTCTGCAGTCGAGCTACGTTCCGTCGAATGGTGGGGCCGGAATGCCGGGAGTGATCACCCTGTACGGACTCACCCTTAACGCCGGCAACCTCGAGGTATCGGGTTCCTTCACCGGGAACTCGATCACGGAGGATCCCGCTACCATTTCCTGGCCGTACCCGATCCTGACGGGAAACAACTTCGTCGCCACCTACCCTGGCTTCTTCGGCCAGGTGGCGCAGTCTCCCAGCATCGTCACCTTCTGAGTGGTGCCGGGGTTGAAGAGCCCCAGGTGAGAACCCCCGGGCGCGGAGGCGTGTGGCTTCCGCACCCGGGGAGTCTTGGGCCCAGGAGATGGCTTGTGGCGTCCGGGCTCGGGTAGGGTTCGAACATATCCCTCAAAGTAAAGCTCCTCTCCGCATGTGCTCTTCTGTTGATCGCCGGGGAGTCAGTGTCGTCTATGCCTACTTCGGCCGTGCGTCCTTGCATCTCGTCGTGCCCAGGGACCGGACCATCGAGCTGAGCGCCAACGGCCAGGTGCTCTCTCCGACGTCATCCGCCGGACGCCACGTCACCTTCTCGCTTCCCCAGGGCATCTATGATGTCGCGGTGAAGGACAAGGCGAGGCGAGGCGTGCGCGTCCTGTTGGCCGCAGGACGCTGAACTGCTCCGCGGCTGGCTCCCTATTGCCCTATGGTCCGTTACGGCCCGTTCCCCTCCTTCCTACCTTGGCGGTCGGAGGCGGAACCTCAATGACCGGGACGCAGGCCACGCGCCTCCTGAGCAGGACACGGCGTCTCGTACCCAGGAGCAGCCACGATGTTGCATGGTGAGACCCACCTACGCGGTATCAATCCTCCCCAATCGCAGTTTCACTCTCGGGGGCGCTTCGGGCGGCTTTTCCAGGGGCTGCCGGCCTTCGCGCCAGACAACCCGGTGATTCGCGACAAGCTCCTCGAGCTTGGCGCCGTTGGCGGACCGATGGACGGCAGTGATCCCGCCACCAATGTGGACAACGAGACCATCCCCGCGGGTTTTACGTTCTTCGGGCAGTTCGTCGATCATGACCTGACGTTCGACCCGACCTCCATCCTGGAGCGGCAGAACGACCCGGAGGCCATCGAGAACTTCCGCACGCCAGCGCTCGAGCTGGACAACGTGTATGGCTCTGGCCCGCGGGCCTCACGCCACCTCTACGACGTCAATGACCCGGCGAAGCTCCTCGTCGAGAAGCTGGATGGGCCGGGCTCGCAGGACGACATGCCTCGCAACAGCCAGCAGACCGCGCTCATCTCGGATCCGCGCAATGACGAGAATGTCATCGTCTCGCAGCTCCACGTCGCGTTCCTGAAGTTCCACAACGCGATCGTCGACCACCTGCGCCAAGAGGAAATCGAAGAATCGCAGATCTTCGAGCAGGCCCAGCGGATGGTGCGCTGGCACTACCAGTGGATCATCGTCCACGAATTCCTTCCGAAGATCGTCGGGGAGTCGGTCGTGAAGGACGTGCTGCGCTTGCACCCCAATGACCGGCTCTTCCAATGGAGGCACGAGCCTTTCATCCCGGTGGAGTTCTCGGTGGCGGCCTACCGTTTCGGGCACAGCCAGGTGCGCCCGGGCTACAGGCTCAACGGCCCCCAGGGCGGAGGCTTCGCCGCGGGCTTCTTCGGCAATCCCCCCACGGGGACGCCCGAGGACCCGAATGACCTGCGCGGAGGCAAGCGCGCCCGGCGGCGGTTCGTGGAGTGGGAGAACTTCTTCATCATGGATCCTCCCCTGCCCAACCCCAACAACGCCAAACCCCAGCTCAGCAAGAAGATCGACACCCTGCTATCGAGCCCACTCTTCACGATGCCGGGAGGGGCACCGGGCGTGCAGCCCGCGGGAGCCTCCCGGCCTCACTCGCGGCGCGCAACCTGCTGCGAGGTCTGGCCCTCGGCCTGCCCTCGGGCCAGGCCATGGCCCAACGGCTGCGCGTCAAGATCCTCAAGGACGATCACCTCGAGGATCTGCGTAAGTTCAAGGTGGGCTTCGAGCGCTCCACCCCGCCCTGGTTCTACATGCTTCGCGAGGCGGATGTGTTCAGCAAGGGAGAGAAGCTCGGCCCCGTGGGCGCGCGCATCGTGGCGGAGGTCTTCATCGGCATGCTCCAGGGCGACCGGCAGTCCTTCCTCAACGCCAACCCGAACTGGAGGCCGGAGCTCGCCAACGAGAAGGGGGAGTTCAACATCCTGGACCTGCTGAAGTTCGCGGGCGTCCCGCTGTCACAGCCACCCGCACCGCCTACGCCGCCGCCCGCGCCGTAGTCCGCTGACCGGGGGCCCCCCGTCGAGGGGGGTCCCCTCCTGGGAGGGCGGCCTGGGCAGGCGTGTACCCCAAGGGGACTGCGCGAGCGGGAGCGCCCCAAGGGGGCGCCGCGCGCGGGCCTCGTGAGGGCTGGGCCGGTTCACTTCGGTGGGGCACCTTGCTCCTGCTGTTCGCGCACGAGCTCGCAGCCGCAGCCGCAGTCATCGAAGAACGCCTGGAAGCCCGGCTGGCAGATGAACCGGATGGCCGCGCACTGCTCGGGGCTCTTGGCGACATAGCGTCTGCGCGGATTGTTGTAATTGCAGGCTGGGGGCTGTCGGCAGTCGCTCTTCTTCACGCAGATACCGATGCAGTCGGCGCCACCTCGGTCCGGATCGCAGTCATCACTGGGATCGTCGAGGCAGAGCTGTCCCTTGGGACATGCGAAGCCTGCGAAACCACCGCAAGATCGGGTGAGGTGCTGGGGCACCTGGCGCGCGGGTGGGTCGGACGTCTGGGCCCGAGCGGTGCCGGCCACACCGATGAGGGCACTGGCGAGGGCGAGCACGCTCGCAGTGGGGAGTCGGAAGGACATGGGGGGGCTCCTTGGATCGAGGGGGTCTACATCTTCATGGAGTCCCGAAACCGCGACTGTGACTTACTTTTCCATGGGAATCCGGAACCGCCCGACCATTCGTCCACCAGCGAAGTTGAGCAGGAAGAGGAACACGCAGACCCCCACGTAGATGAGTGCGTAGTTCAGCTTTTCCTCTGCGGGCTGCACAAGGGCCAGCACGAAGGCCAGGATTCCGCCGATTGCCAGAGCGAAAACCACCTGGAACAACAGGAGGAGCGGCCCATGTTGTGACACCCTCCAATCATTCGCTCGGATGTTGAGCTCGAAGATACTCGTCCCCTGGATGTCGAGCTGTTGCTGAAGCAGCTTTTCGTAATGGCGCAGGTTTTCAATCAGGCCCGTGATGACGGACTGCTTGAGCAGGTCTCGGAGCCGGTGGGCGGCCACCACCTGGCGCCCGTCTCCCCGGCGGCGGTAGGCATGGGCCAGGCCCGCCAGCACCTGCGTGGCGATGAAGGCCACCAGGTGGGGAGGAAACCGGACGCCCCGCGCCTGAGCGTGGCGCAGCAGGACGCCCAGGTCCCAACCCTCCACCAGCTCCATGACGAGGAAGAGGCCCTCGGGGCCCTGGCCCACGTCGTACACGGTGGCGATGTTCTGGTGTTGCAGGTGCGTGGCCAGCCGGGCCTCGGCCAGGAACATCTGGGCGATGAGCGGGTTCTGCGCCAGCTGCGGCAGCATGCGCTTGATGGCCACCTTGCGCGAGAAGCCCTCCGCGCCACGCGCCACCCCCAGGAAGAATTCCGCCATTCCTCCCGAGGCCAGGGCTGTCAACAACCGGTACCTGTCATTGACCACGTGCCGTGCCCCCGTGGAAGTTCCAGGAGGCATTTCCAGCACCCTCTGGATCCGCCTCGCGACAGGGGGCCCCGAGCCTCCGGCTGGGCCCGTGACGGTGCTCTCCTCGCCCAAGGCGCTCGAGGACCTGGGTGACCCGCGCGGTCCTGGAGCCGTGGACGGGTAGAACGTCTACTCCCAGTTGTTGGAGGCGGCGGGAATCGAACCCGCCGCCGGCGGCATCCGGCGAGAACTCCAACACCTTTCGGCCGCTCCTGGCCGGTTGCATGCGCCAGAAGCTGTGCATGCGACCGGAATGTCTCTCAGAACTTCTGGTGACCTGCTTAGCTCGCCGTCTCATCCAACCTGCACAGAAGGCCTTCCGTCGGGACCACCGCGCCCTCGGCGGCGCAGATCTCTATCACCCGCCCCGCTGCGGGCGCCGGGATCTCGGTGTCGGCTTTGTCGGTGGCCACCTCGACCAGAGGCTGCTCCCTCGTCACAAGGTCACCCTCACGCACGAGCCACTTGTCTACAGTCCCCTCAGCGACATCCTCGCCAAGTTGGGGCATCAAAACGTCGATCATCGAATCCCGCCTCCCAGAAACACGTTCTTCATTCTCTCCTCGCTCAGTGACCCCTCTCGGGCGGAGAGTAGAACAACCGCCAAACGGAGCATATGAGGAAGAGGAGCTGTGTTGAGGGTGGAAGGGTCGCGGCGTTCCGAGAGGCGGCGGCACGGTGGATGCGCGGGGATTTCTCGGCCAGCTTTCCGCTCTTCTCTTTTCCGCCGCGTGTCGTGCCGGGTCGCTTCACTCGAATTCTCTGACCCCCTTTCAGGCTCCGCGTCGAGAGCGAGTTGCTCGGCAGGGGGGAGCGTCACGGCCGGGCTGTTGAAGTGCTGCCCACGCCGGGCGGAGAGGCTCCGTCCGGCGCGGGCAGATCATACCGCGCTTACTGGTCGAGCCGGACAGTGTAGTCGATCGCGTTGCCCCAGATGGGCTGGTACTCGCAGTTGGTGGGACGCAGTTCCCACGACAGGATGGACCGAGCCCTTCTCTCTTGTCCTTTCATGGGTTGCACCAAGGGGAGGTTGTGGACCGCGTTGGCCACGACCGCGAACTGCCAGGTGGGAGTGAGCGTCGAATTCGCCAGGTGCACGCTGTCTTCACCGACCGGGTGAAATGTGCCCGAGGGGCCGGCGATGCAATGCAGAACGTGCTCGCGGCTGCCCGGCAACGGTGCTCCGCCAAAACCGGAGGAATTCTTGATCTTCACCGGGCAGGCGAAGGTCCTGCGCTGCGGATCGTAGCCGCAGCAAGGCATCTCCTCGAAGAAGAGGCTGCCCAACTGCGTCACCTTCGCGCCACACTCACGCGCCGCGATGAAGAAGGGAGCGTTGGCCTGCACCTTCTGGGCGTCGGCGCTCCCGCACTCCTTGAACTTCTCATACACCGCTTCCTGGAGTTTGAGTTGTTCGGCCTCGCTCATCTTGTCGCTGCCTTCGAGTGCCTTGACCACCTTCTCTTTCACCGACGCGTCGCAGGTCGGGGCCGGCTGGGCGTGCGCGGCCAGCGGCGCACCGAGCGCGAGTAGCGCGGCCAGGGTGAGCTTTCGCGCCATCAATCCGTGTAGCAGGGTCTTCAATGAGAACATGGTGGATCTCCTCGGGGGTGTGTGATGCGTTCCGACCCGGAAGGCTGGCCTCGCCGAGAGGCCGTGCGACCTTTTGCTCCTGGCCTTCCAGACGGAAGGAGGAGCCGTGCGATGGATGTGATGGCCAATGTATGCCCATTCACGCGCTTTGTTTCCCGGAGGGCTCCAGCCCGCACGCTGAGCAACCGTTTACACGTAGGCGGTCAGCCATCTCTCCCTGTCGCTGAAGCGGCTGCCGGACCTGCCGGAAGGGCGTCAGCGTTTCCAGATGGAGATGCAGACCTCGAGCGCCTTGAGCATTGGACGGATGGGGCCCAGCCCGGACTGCCCCTCGGCTGAACGACGGGAGGAGCCGGGGTGCTGACACCGGGCCCTCGCCCCGCGCCGGGATCGCGCCACGGCGTGGTCGCGCAGCCCGAAGCCGAGCTCTTGCAGCTCGAGCCGCAGGTGGCCGCTTCACAGCACTTCATCCGAAGCCAGGGCTGGAGCGCCCTCCAGAGAGCCAGGCGAGTGAATGGGTGCCTCTCTCACTTCCAGCACACCGCTCCTCTCTCTCCATGAGGTGAAAAGCCCAGGTCCGTCACTTGCAGGTCCGAATATCAGCCAGTCGGAGCAGTCACACAACGAGAGGAGCAAACCATCATGCGACGAGTAAGAATGATGACAGCCGCAGCATTGTTGGTCTCTACCCTGGCATTGGGGGGCCTACCCGGCGCCGCCCAAGCCCACCAAGTCATGTGTCAAGGTCGGGTCGCCACCATCGTCGGGACCAGCGGCAACAACATCTTGCAGGGTACGTCGGCCGATGATGTCATTGCAGGACTTGAAGGAAATGACGTGATTGATGGCCACGGCGGCAGGGACACCCTCTGTGGCGGGAGAGGGGTCGACACGCTGCACGGAGATGGGAACGATGATGTGCTGAATGGAGGCCCAGGGGATGACATCCTCAGAGGCGGAGATGGGACGGATCTGCTGGACGGCGGCCCAGGCACCGACGATTGCAACGGCGGATTGGGCAACAACACTCTCCTGAATTGTGAAAACTAAAAGCGTTTCTTGTCCATCCCACCAGTCGAGCAAGGGTGCACCCCATTTTCCCTCTGTAAACGAGGCGTGCTTCTGTCGGGCTCCCGTCAGCTGCCTTCCCCCTCCTCTCTGCCCCAACCCCCTGCCCTCAACCCTGCCCCTCTTTCTCTTATGCGCCGCAGCACCAGGGGATGCAGGAGGCGGCCGAGCTGCTCGAGGAGCTGGTCCGGCGAGACCCGGAGGCCCTGTGGGTCGTGTGCGGCGACTTCAACGCGCAGCCCGGGGAGCCGCTGGTCCGAGCCTTCTCAGCGGCCGGGCTGCTCGATGCCTACGAGGGGCGGCACCAGCCGACTTGCAACGCGAACGGGAGTGCCAAGGCGATCGACTTCCTCTTCCACTCGCGCGCGCTGCGGGCGCAGCCGGACAGTTAGACGGCCGCATCGCCCATCCCGGCCTCGTCGAGGCGAGCCCCGAGCGCCATGTGCGGGCTCGGAGCAAGCGCGTGCCGTCGCCGCCAGAACTCCTCGCCCGCCCAGCGCCGCTCCTGGGCGTAGTGGGCGTGGCGTGCCTCCAGGTAGCGGGAGAACTCCTCCTCCCGCTCCCGCGCGTAGCCTTCCAGCGCCTCGCGGTCCCCAGCCAGGGAGGCCAACAGGGCGCGCGCCGCCGCCTGCCCCGTGCGCAGCCCCTTGACGATGCCGCTCGAGGACAGTGGGTCCCACATGGCCGCCGCGTCCCCCACCGCCGCCCAGCCCTCCCCGGCCGCGCGCTCCAGGCGGCTCGTCTCGCAGGGGCGGACATGCAGCCGCTGCACCGCCGGCAGCCCTCCCAGCCCCCGCGTCAGGTGACGGGTCCTGGCCAGCAGCGCGCTCCACCCGTCGGGCCGCAACGCGTTGTGGCGCTCCAGCACATCCACATCACTCAGCAGGGTGAAGATGAGGCGCCCCTGGGGCAGGGGCGCCGTGTACCACCAGCCCGAGGGGGTGGCCTCCACCCGGAGCAGGTGCTCCTCGTGGCTCGGAGGCCTGTCCACGACGGCCGACACGCTGCAGAGCTTGTCATGGGTTTGCCGCCGCACGCCGCAGTGTCGCGCCACTTGTGCCGAGCGTCCCGTCGCATCCACCAGCACCGAGCAGTGCAGCTCCCTGGGTCCCTCGGGCGTGCTGACCTGGAGCCGCCACCCGCGCCCCTCACGCTCCAAGTGGGTGACGCAGGCGTTCCGCCACAGCTCCACGCCCTGTGACTGCGCATGGCGCGCCAGCAGGCTGTCCAACTGCCGGCGCTCCACGTGCCAGCCCGGGCCGTAGGGGTTGGTGAGGAAGGAGTGGTGGTGGGGCTCCTCCGAGCCCCAGGTGGCTTCCAGGCCGTACGAGACCAGGAAGCCCTCCGTCTCCAACGATTCAGGGGCGAGCCACCGCCGCAACTCGGCGAACGCCACCGGGGAGAGTGTCTCCCCCGGGCGCCAGGGCGAGTAGTCCGTGCGCTCCACCACGCAGGTGGAGACCCCCGCCCTCACCAGGGTCAGCGCGGCGCTCAGCCCCGCGACCCCGCCGCCCACCACCACGGCTTCGAGTGTGGCTCGCCCGCTCATTACTTGCTCCGCTCCTGCGACTCGAAGAACTGCTCTCCCTCCTGGATGACGAAGCCCAGGCTCGACCACTTCTGCGTCATCTGGATGTACATGGCCAGGTCCTTGGCGGGAGTGTCCTCCGTCTCCTGGGACGTGAGCTCCGGCTTCTTTGCCTCGACTTCGGCCACCTTCTCCAGCTCGCGCGTCCAGGAGAGCATGGCGAGGTCCCCCTTCTGGGCGAACACGTCATCCGGCCGGTGGGCGCACCACCACATGTGGTACATGCGCTCGCCGTCGTACTGGACGTGCGCGGCGGGGTAGAGCTGCTTCTTGCACTGGAAGAAGTCCGCCTGCCAGGGCAGCGCCATCTGCTGGGAGAAGAATCCCGGGCGGATGGGCAACGTGTCCGGGGCGCCGGGGAAGACGTTCCCCGAGTGCTTGACGCGGAAGGGCGTGCCATACAGCTCGGGCCTGCGCACCATCCAGCTGCAGTCGATGCCGGGGAAGAAGGGGCCTCCCACCGAGCTCTCCATCGCGGCCCGGTCCAGCCCCTCGGCGGTGATGGCCGGGGCAATGGCCTTGGCCGCCACCGGGTCCCAGTCCTCCTCGAACTCACCCGCGGCCCAGCGCTCGAGCAGCGCGTACTGCACGCGCGTGAGGGTCATGAAGTAGTCCGGCCCGGGCTGCTTCTCCAGGTCCGTGTACCTGTCTCCCAGTCCCTTGGGCATGAGCAGGGGCTCGTTGCCGGTGTTGGTGGAGGGGCTGCGCATGTAGCCGAAGATCGTCCTGCGCATGCGCCTCCCTCGGCTGGAGGAGATCGAGCCCAGGTCCTGCTCCACGCCCGCGAGGCTCGCGTGGAAGGACTTGGAGGCCTCGGGGTTGTGCACATGGCGCTGCCCCAGGGCGCGCTCGAGCAGGGGATAGATCTCGTGGAGGAAGGAGGGCTTGTAGCTCTTGAACTTGTTCCCCTGGGCGTCCCAGTCCGCCCGCTGCGCCGCGAGCCGCGCGAAGAGCCCCTGGAAGAAGAGGCCATCCGTGTCGAAGAGCTTCACCTCCTGGGGGGAGCGCACCGCCACGTCCCACAGGGTGTCCAGCAGGCGGACGATGTTGCCCACCGGGGGCGCGAAGTCGGGAGGCCCCACCAGGACCCAGGCCCCGGTGTCACCCTCCAGCTTCGCCACCTGCGTCTTGCCATCCACCACGTAGGTGATCTCCGCCGACACCGGCCCGTCCGACATGTCGTCGAACCAGTGGTCGTTGTTCACGTAGTTGTTGATGAGCGTGCCGGGCTTCGTTGTCGCGGCCACGCCGTTCCCGCCGAGCACGAGCAGGTTGCCATTCTCATCCGTGCGCAGCTCCCCCAGGGACTTGATGGGGATGTGGCTCTTGGTGTTGGTGAAGGGGACCGGCGGGGTGTTTCGGCCCGAGATGGATTTCACACCCGGGTCGATGACGAGCAGCCTCTCCCGGTCCGCCGCCGGCACGTGGCTGTTGCGCAGCCGGTTCTTCGTGTCATGCACGCCCACCTCGGTCTCCGGCCCCTTCCATTGGCCGTCCGCGCCGTCCTGCCCGTCGAACTTGAAGAAGGCGGCCTTGCGGTTGGCCAGGTGGGCCTTCCAGGTGATCTGGGTGATGCCCTGGCTGCCGGCGGTCACCTCGCGCACGGGGACGATCCGGCTGCCCTGGAGCTCGTACTCGAAGATTCGGAAGCGGGCCGCCTGGCGCTTGATGCGGCCTTGGCTGTCCTTGAAGGGGCGGAACTTCTTCTGGGCGGCGTCGTAGTTGGACAGCTCGTTGGGCCGCTCGGGGCCGATGAAGAACTCGGTGGGGGAGTCGCCCACGCGGGCGACTCCGATGGAGGGGTGGATGCGGAAGAATCTCTGGCTCATGGTACAGGCTCCGTTCTCAGTGGGTTTCCTGGTCAAGCTGGTCGAGGAGGTCCAACAGGCGCTGCTTGTCCTTCGCGGGCAGCTCGCGGTCGGGGGGCATCTGGAAGCCGACGATCTTGGCCTGGGCGGGGTTCGGGTCGATGCGGTCGAGCATGGGGCTGGTCTGGTCCGCGACGAGGTCCTTGCTGAAGACGTCGAAGCGGATGGCGCCATGGCAGCGGTAGCAGTACTTGTTCAGCAGACCCACCAGCTCCTTGTCCTCTGCCTTGGAGGTCCACTTCAGCGGGGTGGGGGTCGGCTTGCGCGTGCTGTGGAGCGGGTGGTTGAGGTTGGCGAACTCGAAGCCGCGCGTGATGAGGTCCGGCTCCGGCTGGACCGAGCTCTGGTGCAGCTGCAGCCACTTGTCGGTGGCGGCGAGCTGGAAGCTCTGGTTGTTGATGCGCCGCGCCATGTCGGCGATCTCGCGGTTGAGGGTGCGAATGATGTCGAAGGCCGCGGCGTACTGGGGCGACTTCGTGTCCTTGCCGGCGTCGAACAGGACGGCCGGAGCGTCCGGCCTGGCCAGGGCGGGGAAGTCGCCATCCGTGAGGCGGTCCATCCAGTGGTCCGTGTCCAGGAGATTGAGGATGGCCTGGCCCTTGAGCGAGCCGTGGCAGGTGTCGCACCCATTGGGCACGAAGTAGGGCGCCGCGCCGGCCGTGTCACCCGCGGCGACCAGGTTGCCCGCGTCGAAGAAGGCATCGAGCTGGTAGGAGAGCTTGTAGCCCTTGTCCGAGGGACCGAAGTCCACCCAGTAGATGCTGTCGACCTCCGCGCACTCCTCCTTGGTTGCCTTGCAGTGGGTGACGAGGGCCACCTGGGTGTTGACGGAGCCGTTCTTCATGTTGCCAGGGGTGACGATCTTCACCTTGCCCCATGGGGAGTCCTTGAGCTGTTCGGTGGGCGGGGTGCCGCCATAGGGGCTATGGACGGGGGGGCTGGTGAAGTGGTTGAAGAGGATCCACGCGCTCTGCACGTGGTGCTTCGCCGCCTCGGAGTTGGGGCGGGAGTTGATGCGCACCAGGCGGCGCCAGCCGATGTTGCGCTTCTCGGGAGCCACGGCGAAGTTGACGATCTTGGGCGCGAAGAAGCGGGAGACGAGGATGTCCCCCTTCTGGCGGGGAGGAGGGGTGGTGCCGCCGGAGGTGGGCTCGACGACGGTCCACTGATTGCCGATGCCGGTGTGATAGGTGGTGACGCCCTGCGCGCTGTCGGGGCGGTGCAGGTAGTCCCCCTTCCACGACTTGAGCATGAGCTTTCCGTTGGTGGACTCGGCCGTCCAGTCGTTGCCGGGGCCCGTGTGCCAGGTGGTGATGCCCTGCGCGCTGTCGGGGCGGTGCAGGTAGTCCCCCTTCGACGACTTGAGCCGGACCTTGTTTCCCACACACTCGGCGGTCCAGAGGTTGCCGGTCCCCGTGGACGCGGAGGTGACACCCTGGGCGGTGTCAGGACGGTTCAGCGAGTCGCCCTTCCACGACTTGAGCTCGATGGACTTGCCACAGTAGGGGAAGGCCGGCGCAGGGGCCGAGGTGGGCTCGACGACGGTCCACTGATTGCCGATGCCGGTGTGATAGGTGGTGACGCCCTGCGCGCTGTCGGGGCGGTGCAGGTAGTCCCCCTTCCACGACTTGAGCATGAGCTTTCCGTTGGTGAACTCGGCCGTCCAGTCGTTGCCGGGGCCCGTGTGCCAGGTGGTGATGCCCTGGTTGCTGTCGGGGCGGTGCAGGAAGTCCCCCTTCGACGACTTGAGCCGGACCTTGTCTCCCACACACTCGGCGGTCCAGAGGTTGCCGGCCCCCGTGGTTGAGGTGGTGACTCCCTGGGCGGTGTTGGGACGGTTCAGCGAGTCGCCCTTCCACGACTTGAGCTCGATGGACTTGCCACAGTAGGGGAAGGCCGACGCAGTGGGCGGGTTGGAGCCGCCGCCCATCAACTTCTCAGGGGCCTCGAACTCCACGACCTCGGGAGAGAGCTCCGAGTAGCCGAGATAGTTGAGCATCTCCTGCATGTTGGCCTTCGACTCGACGGTCGCCGGCGTGAGGAAGTTCAGCGTCTTGGCGAGTTTCTTGTAGTAGGCCGAGGCCTCCGCCGCGCTGCCGTTGTTGAGAGCACTGGGCTTGGCCGGGGGGGCGGAGGGCTGGGCGGCGGCTGTCGAGCCCAGCAGCAGGAGCGCGGAGAAGAGGCCCGCCCGCACGTGGCCACCTCGGTGGCGCGGGCGGGTGGGGGATGAGACATGGCGGGGAGGTTGATGGAAGGACATGCGGTTCTCCGGCTCAGGTGCTCTGCGGAACCAGCAGGGTGCACGGGAGGTGCCAGGGTGATGCGCCGCTGGGAAGAAGGCTCTCGCGAGGAGAGCGCGTCGTGGTTTTCCCTGGGGGGCACATCAGGAGGGAGGGCTGACGCGTCAGCGCGACGGGAGACGCGTCAGCAGCCGCGGTTGACGCGTCAGGCAGGCGCTATCAAAGGGCGTCCATGCCCCGCGAGCGTGGTGCTGGAGGCAGCACCCCCAAGCAGGTGAGGAGGAGGCGAGCGTGGCGCTTGAAGCAGCGGCCAGCAAGGAGCCGATGAAGGAGAGGACACCGCGAGTGGACTGGGCAGAGTTGCTCAGCAGGACGTTCGACTTCGACGTGTTCAAGACGCAAACGGCAAAAACCCCATCCGCTTCTCGCTCCACCGCCGGGTTTTCAGGCTGCCCAGGCGCTCGTCGGCTTCGCGCGTAGCCGCCCAGCCAGGCGCGCCATGTCCTCAGCAGCAGAGGCCGTCAGGCGAGCGGGATGGGCAAGCGTGTTTGGAAAGTGAAGTGGAAGGCGCGCCCGGCCCCGGACGGCGAGGAGCGGCTGAGCAGGGCCGTCAGGCTGCTGCTGGAGGCAGCCCGCAGCGGCTCGTCGGCAAGAAGGACAGGCCCCGGGGCCGCATCATGCAGCCAGGAGCCAAGGGGCGAGGAGGACGCCCAGGAGGAGGGCCATGACGCAGAGAGCGGCACTGTATGCGCGCGTGTCGACGACGCGCCAGCAGGAGGAGAGGACGGTGGCCTCGCAACTGGCGGCCTTGGAGAAGGCCGCTGAGGGCATGGGGCTGGTGGTGGCCGCCGAGCACCGCTACGTGGATGAGGGCTACAGCGGCTCACGCCTGGACAGACCCGGCCTGGATGCGCTGCGGGACGCGGCTGCTGACGGCTTGCTCGACCTGGTGCTGGTGTACGCCCCCGATAGACTGGCTCGCAACTACGTCCACCAGCAGGTTGTCCTGGAGGAGTTGGGCAAGCGAGGCGTCCAGGTGCACTTTCTGGAGCGGCCCGTCAGCCAGAAACCCGAGGACCTGCTGCTGGTGCAGATGCAGGGCGTGATTGCCGAGTACGAGCGGGCCAAGATTCTGGAGCGCACGCGCCGTGGACGCCTGCACAAGGTGAAAAGCGGGCAGATGCTGCCCTTCTACAATCCCCCGTACGGCTACCGGGTAGTGCGCACGCCCCAGGTGCCGCAGGGCGTCGTTGTCGTCGACGAAGTGGAGGCCACACACGTGCGGCAGATGTACCGCTGGGTGTTGGAGGAAGACCTCAGTGCACGCCAGGTAGCCAGGCGCCTCAATGCCCAAGGTGTCCGTCCGCGTAAAGCCAGCCTGTGGCGCCAGTCCACGGTGTATACCCTTCTCACCAATCCGGCCTATGCAGGCATGGCTACCTACGGCAAACGCGAGCCGGTGGAGCCCACCCGGCCACGCCACCCTGGCAAGTACCGCAAGAACCCCAAGAGCAGCCACCGGGCGAGGCCCAGGGCGCAATGGCTGCTGGTGCCTGTGCCAGCCCTGGTGGGAGAACAAGAGCAGCGCGAAGTGCGAGAGCGTCTGGCGCGCAACAAGCTGCTGAGCCCGCGCAATGTCCGCCACGACTACCTGCTGCGCTCGCTGGTGGTGTGCGGCGGGTGCGGTTTGAGGATGGAATGTCACCGCCTGACCCATCGCCAACGACACCCCTACGAGTACCACTACTACGCCTGCCAGCGTCGGTCCGCCGTGGACACCGGCCGCGCCGAGCGTTGTACCGCCCGGCGCGTGAGAGCTGAGGAACTGGATGCGGTGGTGTGGAAGGCTTTATGTGATTGGCTCAAGCAGCCGCAAATGCTTCAGAAGGAGGTGGACGCCTGGCAGGAGCGCCGTGAGACCTCGCAGGCCGCGCACCAGGAGAGAGCGCGGCTGGAAGGGGCCTGTCGGCACCTGCAGGGGCAGATTGACCGGCTCATCGACGCCTACCAGCAGGGAGCAATCGAGGTAGAGGAGCTCAAGGTCCGGCGCGAGCGGCTGGAGGCCTCGCTTCAGGCCACGCGCGCGCGAGTCGAGCACCTGGAAGCTCAACACGCCGAGGGTGCACGCATGGAGAGGCTGGGGGCCGACCTCGAGGCCTTCGCCGCGGCCATCCGGGACGGCTTGGAGGCGCTCGACTTCGCCGGGCGCCAACGGCTCGTCCGCTTGCTCGTCGAGCGGGTCATCGTGCTGGGGGAGGACGTCACCATCGAGCATGTCGTCCCCCTCTCCGGCCGTTTTTGTCGTTTGCGTCCTGATGATCGACGTGTTCGCCTGCGTGAGGTGTGGAGGCAGGCGGCGGCTCTTGGCGTACGTGAAGGGGGCCCCCGGGGGGCGGGCAATTCTGGAGCACCTGGGCTTGCCCTCGGCATGTGCCAGCTTGGCCCCGGCACGAGGGCCACCCCAGGCCGCGTGGTGTTGAGCCTCAAGAGGCGCCAAGAGCTCCAGGCCCCTGCCACGCTCCTGATGGCAGCGCGGTCTGGACTGGCGTGTACCCCAAGGGGGCTGCGCGGCCTGTCCACCGGACGGGCGCATCACTCGGGCGGCCCCTTCAGCGGCCCTCCTCCGCCCCTCTGCACCCTCCCTCCCCCTCACCAGGGCCCCCTTCCCTCTTATGCGTTCTGCCCGGCTGCATCCACGTGAGCGAGTCCGCCTACCTGGCCCTGCGCGAGCGCTTCGTCTTCGAGCCCCGCGGCAGGGTGGACATCAAGAGCATCGGAACGGTGAACACCTGGCTGCTGACGGGCGCGCGGGGCGGTTGAGCCCGCCCCGGGCGGGACAGAGGCCGCTCAGGGCTCCACGCAGGTGAAGCTCTCCGCGCGCGTTTCGTCTCCCGAGCCGGTGTAGCGCGGATAGCGCGGGTACTTGCACACGGGACGCGAGAGGACGGACTCGCCCGTGGCGCTCCGCTTGTGGGCCACCAGCTTCGTCTGGGACGGCGGCACCCCGCGCTCCACCCAGCCCTCCAGCGCGGAGAGGAGATCCACCTGGGAGGGCCCGGCACCGCCGCTGCAGTGATTGACGCCGGGAGCGGGGAAGTACTCGACGAAGGTGTCCGCGGCCTCCTGTCCTCCCGCCGCGCGGACCAGGGCCTCGTAGTACGCGTCCGTGCCCCGCTGGGTGATGATTCCGTCGGAGCCGCCATGCCGGAGGATGAGCTTGCCGCCGCGCGCCCGGAAGCGGCTCAGGTCCGTGTCGTTGGCGGAGACGAGTGCCGTCACCGCGTCGATGCGGGCGCGCCACTCGGAGGGCTTGAAGCTCAGCGCGTCGAACGACGGGTCCTGGGTGATGAAGTAGCGGATGAGGTCCTGCGAGAAGAGGTGGCCCGCCGAGTGCTCGAGCTTCCCGTCCTCGGAGAGCCACGGGGACCAGCCGCCGGGGTCCACCGCGTCGCCCGGACCCCAGCCCCGGTGCAGCGTCTTGCCGTCGAGCACGTAGGGCGCGGCGAGGGCCCGGGCCGAAGCCACCTGGGCAGGCGTCAGGCAGTCGTTGCCTCCAGCGCCCTGGCATTGGACGACGGCGGGGTCGAACGGGCACGCGGTGGGGTGGGAGATGATGCCGTCGGCGAGCCCATCCTTCGCGTCACACGCCGCGAGCAGGGCCCGGCCCAGGTTCGCGAGCTGCGCGGGCGAGGCCATGGCGCCGGGTTGGACGAGCCGTTGGGTGTGGTGGTTGAACGCGAGCATCATCTCCACGAAGTCGTAGGCCGGGGCGTGGACGATGATTCCGTCGAAGTCCTCGGGCCAGCGCTGCGCGGAGCTCAGTCCCTCGCGGCCGCCATTGGAGCAGCCCTCGAACCAGGTCTTCGTGGCGTCGCGGCCGTAGTGCTCGCGGATGAGCGCCCGCGCGACGGGCAGCACGCGGTGGACGGACAGGAAGGCGAAGTCGTCGAGTTTGGCGGGGTCCGCCGCGAACGAGCCCTCCAACACGCCTCCGGTATGGCCTCCATCCGAGGCGACGGAGGCATAGCCTCTCGCGATGTACTCGTCCCCGGGGATGATGAAGCCGTCATAGCCCCCACCCCCGTTGTAGACCGTGCGGCCATTCCACGCGGTGGGCAGCCGGACCTCGAAGTGGAGCGAGGGCGGCAGCATGCCCTTCAGCTCGCAGTATTCCGGCAACGCGCTGGTCGCGGCCACGAGGGTGGAGCCGGTGAGCGTGGCCCCCTCCACCGTCCTGGCGCGAAGGCCCTCGCAGGGCGTCCGCTGGGACATGGCGGAGGGAGGGGGGTGTGTGCACGCGGCCCCACTCAGCAGGAGCAGGGCGAGCGCGCGCGGGAGGGTCCGGGGATCCTGTCTCATGCCCCGAGCCTACCGGGGCTCGGGGCTCCACGCAGGTGAAGTGCGCGGGAAGTGCCGGCCCCGAACCGTGGCCTAGGCGGCCCGATGCGCCTCCGGGGCCTCGTTACCGTGCCCGCTCTCACCGGGCGCGGTGTGCGAGGCGGCGAACTGTCCACTCAGCACGGGCAGCGCCACCTTCACCGCCACCGTCAGCACCATCAACCCAAAGGCCCAGATGCCCGCGGTGATCTTCCACTCGGTGAGGGTGGGCACGTATTCCACCACCTCGTGCAGGGTGCTCGGGACGAAGCCGGGGATGATGAGGCCCATTCCCTTCTCGATCCACACACCCACGAAGGCCAGGGCGCACGCCAGGTTGAGCAGCCCCACGTGACGCCGCGTGGCCGGCAGGTGCACCACCACCGCCGAGGCGAGGTTGAGCGCCACCGCCGTCCAGATCCACGGCACCAGCCCATGGTGCCCATGCGCGCCGAAGAACAGGTAGCGCACCGCCGTGGCGTGCGAGCCGCCCGTGTAGAGCGCGGTGAACATCTCCGAGCCCAACATGAACAGGTTGAGCAGCACCGTCACCCGCATCACCGACGTCAGCGTGCGCAGCGGGCCCTCGCCGATGGGCAGCCCCGTGAAGCGCCGGATGACCTGCAGCAGCACGATGACGAACGCCGGGCCCGTGATGAACGCCGACGCGATGAACCGGGGCGCCAGCAGCGCCGAGTTCCAGAACGGCCTGCCTCCCAGTCCGCTGTAGAGGAACGCCGTCACGCTGTGGATGCTGATGGCCCAGAAGATGGAGAGGAAGACGAACGGCAGGTACCACTGCTTGCGCGGCTTGCGGCCCAGGAACTTCATGTAGATGAGATAGCCGCAGATGTGCAGGTTGATGAACAGGTAGCCGTTGAGCACCACCACGTCCCACGACAGCATCGACACCGGCCAATTGAACCGGCCGAGCCCCGGCATGATGTGCCAGAAGCGGTCCGGCCGCCCCAGGTCCACCACGATGAACAGGAGGCACACGAAGATCGCCGCGATCGCCAGCAGCTCGCCGATCAGCGTGACGTCGTGCATCTCGTGGTCATGGTACAGGTACGCGGGGATGACCATCATCACCGCGCCGGCCGCCAGTCCCACCCCGAAGGTGAAGTTGGCGATGTACAGGCCCCAGGAGACGTGATCACTCATCCCCGTGAGGGCCATGCCCTCGGCCAGTTGGTGCGCCCAGGCATTGGCACCCACCAGCGCGATCGCGGTGAGCACCGTCATCCACGTGTAGAAGCGCCAGCTCCCGTCCGTGCTCATCCACAGGAGCCGGCCCAGGAACCGCGGGTAGTCGAGCAGGTGTCGGGTGGCGGCCATGGCTCACTTGTCGAAGAAGTAGAAGAAGCGGGGCCGCGTCCCGAGCTCTTCCTTGAGCACGAAGACGCGCTTGTTCTCGAGCACCCAGCGGATGGGACTCTTCGGATCCAACAGGTTGCCGAAGACCCGCGCTCCAGTGGGGCAGGCCTCCAGGCACGCGGGCAGCCGCCCCGCCCGGGTGCGGTGCAGGCAGAAGGTGCACTTCTCCACCACCCCCTGCGGACGCACGCGGTTGGAGAGGTAGCCCTGGTCCGGATTGAGCTCCTCGGGTGGAATCTCCGGCTTCGTCCAGTTGAAGCGCCGCGCGTGGTAGGGGCACGCCGCCTCGCAGTACCGGCAGCCGATGCACCAGTTGTAGTCCACCACCACGATGCCATCCGGCTCCTTCCACGTCGCCTGGATGGGGCACACCTTCACGCACGGCGCGTTGTCGCACTGGTGGCACTGCACCGGCAGGTAGTACTTCCCCTCGGCCGGCACCGGGTGATCGTAGTTCGCGTTGCCGTGCTCCAGGTCCAGGCTGCCCTGCTGCATTTCCAGCACCCGGATGTACGAGTTCCCCGTCTTCCGATCGTGGTTGTTCTCCTGGTGGCAGGCCTCGGCGCATTTGCGGCAGCCGATGCACACGCTCAGGTTCAGCGCGTAGCCGAACGACACGCCCTCCTGCGGCGGCAGATCCCGGATGTCCACGTCCCGGCCGTACTTCTGTTTCGCCTCGGCCTTCAGGTGGACGAGGATGCGGGCCATCTCGTCGCGCGTCAGCTCCTTGTAGTGCTTGCGCAGGAACTCGTCGACGCTCAGGTCCTGGGTCCACTCGGTGAGCGGCGCCATCGCATGGGCGAAGGCCGCGGCCCCCAGCGTGGCCCCGGCGCCCTTCATCACGGTGCGGCGGGAGAGGATGTCACTCATGGCCCTGGGCCTCCTTCGTGTCCAGCCCGCCCTGGGTGGACGGGTTGCGCGGAGGCATCACCGGATGTCCGCCCGCGTACTTCGGGGTGTGCGGGTCGTGGCAGCTCACGCAGTTGTTCCGCGTGCGATCTCCCCTCGACAGGTCCCAGTGGCCCGTCATGCCGCCGTGTGCCCCCGCCTTGAAGTCGCGGTACTGCGGCCCGTGGCACTGCGCGCACAGCGTCACCACCTCCGTCATCGGCAGCGGCTCGCCCGTGGCCAGGTGCAGTGAGCGCGGCTGGCTGGCCTGGTGGCACGAGGTGCAGGCGAGCTCACCGTGGCGGAACTGGAGGCCCTGGTGGAACTCCTTCAGCTCCTCGGGCCGCGAGGGCATCGGCTTCGTCTCGCGCAGCGAGTGGCAGCTCTCGCACGACACGCGAAGGGGCCGGCCCAGGGCGTCCTTCTGAGCGCTCTCCACGGAGGTGAGCTTCGCCGGCTGGTGGAGGGTCTCCTTGCCGGTGGGCGCGCCCGGGGGCGGTTGGAAGCGAGCGGGCTGATCCTTCCCACAGCCGCCAAGGGCGAGCAGCACGGCGGCGAGTGCCGGGCACATCCATCTGTCGAGAGGACTCTCCACGAAGGTCCGCACAAAGCAGCGTCCGTGCCAGCACGGCCCGTCCCTGTGCGTCCGCTGTGAAGGCGTGCCGGTCCGCCTGCCTGCCCGCGAAAAAGCTGCATCACAGAGGCCGCATTGAGCGCAGGGTTTGCGCCGCGCCCGCGGCCGCCCCCCGCGCGCTGGGGTGGTCCGCCTCTTGCTCCAGGGGGACATGCCCGAATGGACGGAGCCTGTATGCCTATCAGCAGTCTGGTGCTCACCCTCGATGCCTCTCCCGAACTGAGGGCGAGCGTGCTTCGTGAAGTCGCCCGAGATCCGCGCATCACCCTGGGCCCTGCCCTGGAGGAGCGCTGGCTGCCCGTGGTGACGGAGACCGGCAGCCTGCCCGAGGGCGAGGCACTCGCCGAGTCCCTGAGGGACTTGCCCGGAGTGAGCTTCGTGGACGTCGTGATGGTGGATTTCTCCGAGGAGGAGCGCTGACCATGGATCGCCGGGACTTCCTCAAGGGCACGGCCATGACGGCGGCGACGCTGGCCGCCAGCCGCCTCGCGTATGGGCAGGACAAGGCCCCCGTGACACCGGTCGCTGTCCCCGGTGGCCAGGGCGTGCAGTGGAACAAGGCGCCCTGCCGCTTCTGCGGTACCGGCTGTCACGTGCAGGTGGGCGTGCAGAACGGCAAGGTGGTGGCCATCGCGGGGGATCAGCAGGCGCCGGTGAACAAGGGGCTGCTGTGCGTGAAGGGCTACCACGTGGGGCTCGCCCTTTATGGGAGCGACCGGCTCACCACGCCGCTCCTCAAGAAGGGCGACAAGCACGTGCCCATCTCCTGGGAGGAGGCGATCGACATCGTCGCCCGCCGCGTGCTGAAGGACCCCAAGGGCTTTGGCCTTTATGGCAGCGGCCAGTGGACCATCCCCGAGGGCTATGCCGCCTCGAAGTTCATCAAGGGCGGTCTGGGGACGAACCAGCTGGATGCCAACGCGCGGCTGTGCATGTCCTCGGCGGTGACGGGCTTCCTCGCCACCTACGGCGTGGACGAGCCCGCCGGTTGCTACGACGACCTGGATGCCTGCGACGTGCTCATCATGTGGGGCAACAACCCCGCGGAGATGCACCCCGTCCTCTTCTCGCGCGTGATCGACCGCCGCTCACGCGGGGAGAAGGTGACGCTCATCGACATCGGCACGCGCAAGACGCGCACCAGCGGCTTCTGCGACCACTCGCTGCGCTTCAAGCCGAACACGGACCTGGCCATCGCATGTGGCATCGCCCACCTGCTGGTGGAGAACGGCACCTACGACAAGGCCTTCGTCGAGGCCAATTGTGCCTTCCGCGCCCCCAGCACGCCCGCGGCGCTCGAGGGCAAGGCCATCTCCTTCGAGGAGTACCGCGAGCTGCTGAAGCCCTACACCCCGGAGAAGGTGGAGGAGCTTTCGGGCGTCCCGGCGAAGGACCTGCGGATGCTGGCGGACCTGTTCGGCCGGCGCGACGTGCGCATCACCAGCCTGTGGTGCATGGGGATGAACCAGCACACCCGGGGCACGGCCATCAACAACCTGGTGCACGGGCTCCACCTGCTCAGCGGGCACTTCGGCAAGCCGGGGGACGCGCCCACCAGCCTCACCGGCCAGCCCTCCGCGTGCGGCACCGTGCGCGAGGTGGGCACGCTCGCCCATGCGCTCCCCGGTGGCCGCGTGGTGGCCAAGGCCGAGCACCGCGCGCAGATGGAGGAGATCTGGAACGTCCCCAAGGGCCGCCTCCACGACAAGCCCGGCTACCATACGTTGGAGATGTGGAAGCGTTTCTCCACGCCCACCGAGCAGGGCGGGGACATCCACACCATCTGGGTCCAGGTCACCAACCCCGCGCAGACCCTGCCCAACACCCACAAGCTGGTGGACCCCAGCCGCAAGCTCGCCGACAAGTTCCTCATCGTCTCGGACGTCTACCCCTCGGCCACCGCGCGCATCGCGGATCTCATCCTCCCCTCGGCCATGTGGGTGGAGAAGAACGGCATGGTGGGCAACTCCGAGCGGCGCACCCAGCAGTGGTTCAAGATGGTGCGGCCTCCCGGTCAGGCCCGTGACGACGCCTGGCAACTCATCGCCGTGGCCCACCGGCTCCTCGAGCTGGGCTTCGAGGGCATGAAGGACAAGGACGGCCGCTTCCTCTTCGAGGTGAAGGGCAGGGACGGCAAGCCCGTGCCCCTCTGGGACTTCGCCCACTACTACGACGTCAACGTGGACGAGCACCTCTTCGAGGAGTACCGGAAGACGACCCGCATCAAGCACAAGGACCTGGCGCCCTATCAGGAGTACGTGAAGGCGCGGGGCCTGCGCTGGCCCGTGGTGCAGCAGCCGGATGGCAGCTGGCGCGAGACGCGCTTCCGCTTCGCCGGGTTCGATGACCCCTATGTGAAGAAGGGGCGCGACATCCAGTTCTACCACTCGACCACGCACGACGATCGGGCGCAGATCTGGTTCAGCCCCTACGAGCCGCCTCCCGAGTCCCCCGACACCGAGTTCCCCTTCTGGCTGTGCACCGGCCGGGTCATCGAGCACTGGCACTCGGGCACGATGACCATGCGGATTCCGCAGCTCCAGCGCGCCATGCCCCAGGCCTATGTGGAGATGAATCGCGCCGACGCGCGGCGGCTCGGGGTGGGCAATGGGGAGCAGGTGACGGTGGAGACGCGGCGCGGGAAGTTGGATCTGCCCGTGTGGGTCGGCGGCCGGGGGGAGCCGCCCGAGGGCTCGCTCTTCGTCCCGTTCTTCGACGAGCGGCTGCTCATCAACGGGCTCACCCTCGACGAGCACGATCCGTTCTCCAAGCAGCCGGACTACAAGAAGTGCGCGGCGCGCGTGCATCGGCGCGAGCGCGTCGCGGAGAAGCAGGGATGAGCCCCGGGGGCGGACAGGGCAGTGGCCTCGGGACGCGCTGGCTCCACGTGGGCGCCGCCGTGGCGGTGGCGTTCGCGGCCACCGGCTACTTCGCCGGCCTGCGTGCGCCGGAGATGCCCGCGCGTCCGGTCGCCTCGGATCCCCACGCGCAACGGGCGGAGCGCGCTCCGAGCTACAGTGAGCTGCGCGAGCAGCGGCGGGGGGCCAACGCGCGCATGTACGAGGGGGCCCTCGAGTCCCTGGCGGAGGCGCCGTTCCCGGTGAAGCCCCTGCCCATGGCCACCCCCGAGCAGCGCGCCCAGGCCGTGGCCGTGCGCCAGGACCACCGGGCCTACGACGGGGCGCCTCCCACGATTCCCCATGAGATCGACCAGCGTGAGGTCCCCGGCTGTCTGGCCTGCCACGGCGAGGGGATGAAGCTGGGCAACCGGGTGGCTCCGAAGATCAGCCATCCGCCGTACCAGAGCTGCACGCAGTGCCATGTGGTGGGGGACTCGCCGCGCCCGTTGGTCCAGTACCAGGACCGTCCGGGGAACGGCTTCGTTGGACTGGCCTCGGCCGGAAGGGGCGAGCGCGCGTGGCCGGGGGCTCCGCCGACCATGCCCCATCCGACGCTCATGCGGGACGACTGCACGAGCTGCCATGGGCCCCGGGCCCTTCCCGGGCTGCGCACCTCGCACCCGGAGCGGCAGAACTGCCAGCAGTGCCACGGCTCCTCGGCGCGGCTCGATCAGCGTGCCGGTGGGGCAGGGGGGCCCGATCTGGCCATGGAGGCACGGCCATGAGTTCCCAGACGACGCTCAGCCGCCGTGCGTTCCTCGGGTTGCGCCGGAGCCAGGAGGCGCCCACGACTCCGGTAGAGCCAGCTCCCGTGTCCGCTCCCGCCGCGCCCGAGCCCGGCTTCTCGCTCGAGGCGTTCTATTCCTCCCGGGCGCGGTCGGGTGAGACGACCGGACGCGAGCTGCCGGTGTTCTCCTTGCGCGAGGGGCTCTTGACCGCGCGGGTGCGTCCCCAGCAGTGCCTCGCGTGGCAGGGCTCGTTCTGCAGCACCTGCTCCGAGCGCTGCCCCGTCGAGGGCGCCATCACCCTCGAGTCGGGCCGTCCACACGTCGAAGAGGCGCGGTGCAACGGCTGCGGCCTCTGCGTCCAGGTGTGTCCGGCTCCGCTCAACGCCCTCGAGCTCCTTTCTTCCCCCCAGCAGGTCCCAGGTTCATGAGGACAGGTATCCGCCTCGCGAAAGCTTCTCCCGAGAACATCACGCTCCCGCAGTTGCAGGACGCGATCCTCGATGCGGAAACCCTGGAGCAGTTGTTCCGGGACATCCAGCGCTGTGCCGTGGTGGACGAGGTGTTGCTCAAGGGCGGCGCCGCGGTGATGGCCTCCGAGAAGTCCGTTCCGCTCGCCGACGCCGAGCAGGCGCTCCGGGAGAAGCAGGTGGCCGGTGTGCAGATCCGCTATTGGTACGAAGGAGCGAGCTGGTGGGACACCCTGATGCACACGCCTCGGGGGGTCCGGTTGATTCGCATCGAGCACCGGAGCGGGGGGTGACAGCCCCGCGTGTACCTCGCCGGGGGCATGCTGCCCATGCTCCCCGAGGAGCTCTCGACGAACTGGCTCAGCCTGGTGCCCGGTGAGGATCGGCTGTGCCTCACCGTGGAGCTGCGCATCGACCCCGAGGGGCACGCCGCTGCGCGTGCGCGTGGCCTCCACCGACGAGCAGCAGGGCCGTGTCGAGCTCGCGCTCGCCGGGTGAGCCCCCACGCCTCAGGGCACGGGGGTGATCGTCCCCAGCTCCACACCCACCTCCTGCTGGACGGCCAGGGTCCGCCGGACAGGTGCATACGGGGAGCCAGGCTCGGCCAGCTCGAGCGTCATCGTTCCCGTGCTGTGGATGGGCAGGAAGAACCTGCCTTCTTCGTCCTCATGCTCTTCGCCATTGAGGTGGAAGAGCATGATGGGCGAGCCATCCGCGCGGACGAAGCGGCCCCTGACACCAGCAAGCCGTGGGAGAACGAGGCGCACGTCCCGATCACCGGGCTCCAGCGGGAAGCTCCTGCTCACACCATCCCGTGACGCATCCAGATAGCCATCCTTCCAGACGTGCAGCGTGAGCTGCTCACCCGAGATTCCCTGGAAGGTGAAGCGGCCGTTGGCGTCGGTGAACACGCCGAGAGAAGGATCGCTGCACGCCGGCGTATGCAAGGCGGGCAACACGGTGAGGTGAGCATCTGGGATGGGTTGGCCACTCCGGTCCACCACGACGCCGGAGAGACGCCGTCCCACCTCGAACCGCAGCCGCACCTGAGCGCCGCCCCTCCCCACGTCGAGCCCCTGGGAGGTGGCATGAAGGATGTCGCGGTGCTCCAGCTCGGCGGCGATTCGATACCGGCCCTCGGCGGGAGCCTCGAGCGAGAAACAGCCCTGGCGATCCGTTCTGCTCTCGGTGAGAACACGCCCACGCGTGTCGGATGCGTCGGGCCAGAGGCTCACCCGGACATACGGCAGCGGCCCCCCCGCCTCGTCCACGACCTGTCCCGTCACGGGGAGCAAGCGCTCGGCGAGGATGCGCTGGCTCGAGGGGGCGGCAACCTCCAGCACCTGTTTCACCATCTTGCGGCCACCGGCCTCGAGCCGGTAGGTCCACCCGCACTCCAGCCACCGGCTCACCCGCGCGCAGCACGCGGCCCACGATCCGCCGCGGGCGGGACAGGGTGATGGGATCGCGCTCCTCCTCGCCCTCATAGCCCAGGAACCACTCCTCCGAGGCCAGCAGTCCTTCCTTCGCGATGACGAGCGCGTAGTCGCCAGGAGGCATGGGACCCAGGCGGTAGCGGCCGCCCTCATCGGTGACTGTCTCGAAGAAGCGGCTGTGCGCCTTGAAGACGGCGGTGACGAGTGCCCCCGGAACGGGAGCCTTCAACTCATCCACGACACGGCCCGACAGCCGCACACCCGCCACGAGCCGCAACTCCACACCTTCCTCCCCAGCAGCCACCCCGTGCCGCAGTCCCGTCCCCCCGGCACTCTCCACCCAGAGCGAGTACGAGCCCGCATCCAGCCCCTCCAACGTGAAGGTGCCGTCCTCCCGCGTGACCGCGCGCGCGAGCACGGGCACCTCGCCCTGGCGCTGCGCCACCAGGGACAGCAACTGCTCGCCCCCCAACCTCCAGCCACAGTCGGGCGTGTCCTGACCGGCCGCCCGTTCCCTACAGCTCAGCGCCGAGAGGGACTCACCCACCACGGGAGCCGAGGCAAGCACCACCGCCCCCGGCACGGGGCCATTCGGGCCCCGCACGGTGCCTCGGATGGGGAGGCGCGCGGCCATGGCCGCGGGGGACGCGGCCTGGAACAGACTCGAAGGAGCGGTGCTGAAGCGGAAGCTGGACGCGCGGGTGCTGGCCGAAGCGCCCCCGGGCGTGGCTCCAGGCGTATCCCGGAAGGCCAGCCACACCCCCAGGCCCAGCACCACGAGCATCGCTCCAGGCACCCAGCCACGTCGCATGCAGCCCCTCCCCGCGTGCCTCCCTCGAGCGCCGCGTCAGGAGGGAACCATAGCGCAGCGCTCGGGTGGACGTCCTCGTGGGTGCTCGCCGGGTGAGCCCCGCATCTCAGGGGGTCTTCTGGACGAGCATGACTCGCACATCCTCCATCCCCGGCTTCACCTCGACGCGCTGAAACTCCCCGTAGGAGGGCGCGAGCTCGTACCCCTGCTTGGAGACAGTCAGCACGAACTTCTCACCCGTGAGCTGGCGGAAGGCGAAGCGTCCATCCGGGCCCGTGCTCACGCCTCGGCGCTCCCCCCCGCATACCGGGTCCTCCTGGACGGTACGGGCCGACGCCACCTGGATATGGACTCCCGCGAGCGGCTGTCCTCGTGAGTCCACCGCCATTCCAGAGAGGCCTTGTCCTCCTTCGAAGCGCAGCCGCACCCGTGCTGGCGTCTCGCCCAGCTCGACCCATTGCGAGGCGGTCCGGACGAAATCACCCCGCGCCAGCTCCGCGATGAGCTGGTAGCGGCCCGGCTCTGGAACCGCGACCACCGAGCGGCCCCGGAGGGGGGCACTCACCTCCAGCACCCGCTTCTTCACCCTGCGTCCCCCCACCTCGAGCCGGTAGCGCCCGGGCCGGGGGGTGCCGAGGGAGAACCGCCCCTCCGCATCAGACGACGCATGGACCTCGGACGGTGGCTCCCCCTGGGCCTCGAGCGGCCGCAAGGACAGGCCTTCAGCCGAGACCGGCTTCCCCGTGGCATCCACCAGCACGCCCTCGACGAGCGCCACGCGAGCCAGGGTGAAGTCCACGGTGTGCTCCCCTCGTGGCACTTCCTCCGGGTGGCGGCTCAGGACGTGGCCTTTCAGGTCCACCCTCATGTTCACCGGGCCGGGCTGCCCTGGACCCAGGCGATACCGTCCCTCTTCATCCGTGTAGGTACTCGTCCAGGAGGTGAGCTCCCCATTCCTCCACTCCGCCGAGACCCAGGCCTCCTGGACGGGCTTCCGGTCCTCGTCCAGCACCCGGCCCCGTACGTACGCGGCTGGAGCGAGTTCCAACGTGACGTCCGTGAACTCGCGCTGCCCCTCCTCGAGGTAGACCATCTCCGTGGCCCCCTCTTCGCCCTGGGTGGCGACGAGCACCTGACCGTCGGCCCGCAGACCCTCGAGGGAGAAGCGTCCCATCGCATCGGTGGTGGTCCGGGTGCTCGGTGCGAGGGGATCCGCCCGGACGAACACCTCCGCCCCCGCCACCGGGGTACCCGCGCGCCGCACGACGCCCGAAATGCGCTTGCGCGCGGGGATGATGAAGGTCTCTTCCACCTCGGGCTCGTAGCCCGTGAAACCGCCGCTCCAGGTCTCCAGCCCTTCCTTCGAGAGGAGCAACGCGTATTGCCCCGGAGGGAGGGGCCCCAGCCGGAAGTGCCCACGCTCATCGCTCACCGCCTCGAAGAAGCGGCTCTGCGCCTTGAAGATGGCGGTGACGAGCGCCCCCGCGATGGGACGCTTCGCGTCGTCCGTGACGGTGCCCGACAGCCGAACCCCCGCGCCCAGCAACAACTCCACGCCCTCGGCCCCGGCGGCCACGTCATGCCTCAGGCCCGTGCCCTCGGGACTCTCCACCCAGAGCGAGTACGCCCCCGCGGACAGGCCCTCCAGCGTGAAGGTGCCATTCTTCTCCGTGACCGCTCGGGCCAGAATGGGTGTCTCGCCCTGACGCCGCGCCACCAGGGACAGCAACTGCTCGCGCTCCGGTCCCGAGGTGCACTCGAGCAGGGGATGGCTGGTGCCAGGAACCACACAGGTCAGCTCCGAGAGCGACTCCCCCTCCACCGGGGCCGAGGCGAGCACCACCGCTCCCGGGACAGGGCCCTTCGCGCCTCGCACGGTGCCTCGGATATGGGAGCGCACGTCACGCGAGGCAGGCGGTGTGGCCTGGGACAGGGTCCGAGACGCGGTGCGGGGCCGGGTGTTGGATGCGCGGGTGCTGGCGGAAGCGGCTGGTGGCAAGGCTCCTGGTGTATTCCGGAAGGCCAGCCACGCCCCCAGGCCCAGGACCACGAGCACCGCTCCAAGCACCCACCCACGTCGCATGTCGCCCCTCCCCGCGTGACTCCCTCGAGCGCCGCGCCAGGAGGGAACCATAGCGCAGCGCTCGAGGGGATGGTCGAGTGGGGTTGAGCACGGTGACGGGTACCCTCACCCCGTCCCTCTCCCGGGGGGAGAGGGGAAATGGGGGACACTGATACTTCGTGCGCACCGAGACGACGTTGGTGGTGGTGTTGAGCGTGAGGAAGCCCTTCTGGAACTCGCTCTCGCGGCCACCGGTGACGGCGTACTCGTCGCGCACCAGATAGCCCAGCGCACCCGTCTCCCAGCCCAGCGACTCCCACTTGGCGCGGATGGGGCCGTGCACCTCGTGCGCGCCCGTCGTCGACGTCGAAGGGGGCCCCCGGGGGGCGGGCAATTCTGGAGCACCTGGGCTTGCCCACGGCATGTGCGAGGTTGGCCCCGGCACCAGCGCCACCCCAGGCCGCGTGGTGTTGAGGCTCATGAGGCGCCAAGAGGTCCAGGCCCCTGCCACGAACCTGATGGGAGCGCGGTCTGGGCAGGCGTGTACCCCAAGGGGGCTGCGCGGCCTGTCCACCGGACGGGAGCATCACTCGGGCCGCCCCTTCAGCGGCCCTCCTCGGCCCCTCTGCTCCCTCCCCCCTCAACAGGGCCCCCATCCCTCTTATGCGTTCGCCAGCACGACCCGGTCGCGCCGCCCGCCCTGACGGACAACAATCCAAGGCCGGTCCCTCGCCGCTCCTCAGTGCGCGGTGAAGCCGCCATCAACCGGCAGGCCGACGCCAATCACGAAGCTCGCGCCCGGGCTGCATAGCCATAGCACGGCGGCCGCGACCTCCTCGGCTCGGCCGAGGCGGCCGATCGACTGCTCCTTCATGATCTCCACCATCGCGTCCGACTGGCCCTTCAGCATGTTCTGCACCATCGGCGTGTCGATCGTGCCGGGGCAGACCGCATTGATGCGGATGCCGCGCGGTGCATATTCCACACCGGCACTCTTGGTCATGCCGAGCACGGCGTGCTTGGTGCCGTGGTAGGCCGCGCGCTGGGGCAGGCCGACCAGGCCGCCCAGCGACGAGCAGTTGACGATCGCGCCCGACCCTTGCGCGCGCATGACGCGCAGCTCGTGCTTCATGCATGCCCAGACGCCGAATTGGTTGACCGCTGTCACGCGCTGGAAGTTCTCGGCAGATTCGTCGGCGGCATCGCTCGGCGGCACCTGGATGCCGGCATTGTTGAACGCCATGTCGAGCCGGCCATATTCGGCGACCGCCCTATCGACCGCGGCGGCGACTTGCGCCTCGTCGGTCACGTCGCAAGTCACGCCGATCGCGATGCCGCCTTCCTCGACGATCTTCGCCGCTTCCTTCGCGGCAAGAGCTCCGTCGCGGTCGGCCAGCACCACGGACGCGCCGGCCTGTGCGAAGGCGCGGGCCGTGGCGAGCCCCATGCCCATCGCAGCGCCGGTGACCAGGGCCACCTGACCCTTGAAGTCGTATCTGGGATTCATGTCGAGTCTCCTCCCCTAACTCTTGATGTCAATGACGAATGGTCCTCGTCCCGCTCGGACTGCCGAGGGCCTGCCGGATTGGCCGCTGGCGCTGATGCCCTCCTGGCCACCGCAGCAGGAATGTGCGCTCGCACTCGTTGCTGAACAAGTCGTCGCCCGCTTCATGGGCTGTTAAGCGGCGCTTGACAGCGCCGGCCCCGCCTCAAGACTCGGGCCGTTTCCTCGCCACCGGCGGCTTCGCCGTCAGCTCACGAACCGTCTCGACGAACAGCCGAAGTGGGGCAGAGCTCTGGGCTCGACTGGGATAGTAGAGAAAGAAGCCGGGAACAGCCGCAGCGTACGGCTCGAGCACGTGCCGCAGACTTCCTTCGCGGAGTTGCTCGTGGACCAGAGGTTCCATCGCGTACGCCAGGCCCAGCCCCTGCTCAGCCCATGCCGTACAGAAGAGACCGTCGTTGACGACAAGGCTCCCGCGGACGGGCACGCGCCACGTCCGGCGGCCGCGCTCGAGCTCCCACGCATACATCGAGCCGGTGGTGGCCGAGCGAAAGGTCAAGCACTCATGACGCGGACGACGGCTTCTCGTGCGTGTGCCCCAACGACAACGACTTCCATAGCTGCGAGCACCGCAACCAGATTGATGGCAGCGTGGCCTTCGTCACCTCCGTGTTCGGCATGAACGCCGCCGGTGTGGTGTGGTGCGCCGCCTGTCGCAGGGGCGGTGATCGTCCCCGACGGGACTCGAACCCGTGGAACGCCGCCTCCCAAGCAATGTCTCGATGCTCTCAATCCAACGCACGTTTCTCGAGCGAAGGGGCCGGGAGTAGCAGCCTCCTATTGAGGTGGCGGAAGTAGAAGACGGAGTAGGGCTGACCGGAGACCAGGACGTAGGCCCCATGCGGCGGCTCGGGGTGATCCTTCAACCAGGTCTCCGCCTCCTCTCGCGAGCCGAAGGACGCCACCGTGGGAATCGCGCCCTCCGGACTGTTCCAGCTCTGGAGGAACGCCTCGAATGGATAGAAGTTGCCCGACACCTCGATGAAGTCCAGAGCGAAATAGGCGACAGCCAGGAGCTCTTTGTCTTCAGATGAGGCACCTGCCCGAAGGCGTACGAGCAACTCCTGCACCTTGGGAAGGAGTTCATGCATGTTCATGGAGACACCGTCGCAAGGTGGGGGTCAGCACATGCTCGTATCCAGGGGCAAGCGGTCGTCCCAAACAGTCGTTCTGGCAATCATTGAATTCCGCATGGCAGTCGCGCTGTCTGGTTGCGGTAAAGACAATGCTTCCGGACAGCTTGTCGCCGCCCGATAGGTGGCGAGCATGCGAGAGGTCGAAATCCTCGACGCGCTGCCAGGAGTGAGTTGCCTGCCCATCGGGCGTCTCCTCGATGAGGAGCACGAAACCCATGAGCTCTTTGGGGCTGGCAGGGGCTGCGTGACGAGCGGCACTACAGGAAGCCAGCAGGGTGATGACGATTGGGGCAAGAAGTCCTGCGGGTGTCCTTGGCGGCTTCATCGGGACTGGTTGTATCCTGGCTGCGGATGGTGTCAAAGGCGCTGCAAGTGCTGCCGAATGGCGCTGCCCGCCGTGGTGGCGTCGGTCAGGTGCGATCGGCATCCTGGGTGCGGACAGGCGCGATGGCCTGCTTCTCCCTCATCATCGCCAGCCAGCGGCGGCGCAGGGCGACGGGGTGTTCGGGATAGCGCTCGTCACGGAAGTCGACCGATGTCAGCCGGTCGGTGCGGAAGATTCGGAAGTCGGCGCGCAGCTCGCACCACGCCATGACGACGCACACCGTCGCGACATAGCCCACCATGAACGGCCAGATGACGCGCTCGCTCGTCCGGCCGGTCTTGTCAACATAGCCGATCGCGAGCTTCAGCCCCTGCCGGCTCCACGCGCGGAGCTTCGCAACATCGACGCCGACGTCACCCTGCACCTCTCGCGACGGCGGGGTTCCGACCGCGGGGTCGTCAATGATCGGGCGCAGATCCTCGGGCACGATCGCCGCGATCTTGGCGAGGACGTCGAGGGCGGCGCGGGCGAGCGTGGCGTCCGCGTGCGCCATCACCCATTGGGCCCCCAGCGCGACCGCCTCGATTTCGTCCGAGGTCAGCATCAGCGGCGGCAGATCGAAACCGCGCTCGAGGATGTAGCCGATCCCCGCCTCGCCGCGGATCGGAACGCGCTGCGCGATCAGCGCGCCGATGTCGCGGTAGATGGTGCGCTTGCTGGTCTCGAGTTCCGCTGCGATCGCATCGGCGGTCAGCGGGGCCGACGCGCGGCGCAGCACCTGGATGATCTCGAACAAGCGGTCGGCGCGTCGCATGGTGGGGTCCGTTCGTCAGCAGGTGCGGGGAAGCGCTCTCGCGACCTCGCCCGCACCGTGTAGTGCCGTGCCCGATCCTACGACGTCGCGACGAGGATCGCCGCCGACATCAGGCTGCCCAGCGTGAACATCGGGCCGCTGATCAGGCTGTAGTAGAACGGCCGCGGGAAGTTGGGGTTGATGGCGATATTGACCGTCATCGGTACCAGATAGCCGATGCCGACAAGCGCCCCCAGGAGCAGCGCATCGCCGTAGGTCGTGATGCCGAGCGCGCGCAAGAGGAACGCGGTCGTCGCGATGTTGAGCGCGCTGCACACGACCGGCCCCACGATGAACAACGGACCTGGCGTCTGCGTCGGCTGGTCGCCCTTTCCGAGCGAGGCCCTATATTGCTTGGGAAACAGCACCATGTACCAGATGCCGCCCAGCCCAAAATGGGCGATTGTCGCCGCCAGAACGGCCAGCCAGTTCATTTGTGAGAATGCTTCGGTCATCGGTCTGACTCCCTTGTCGATGTGGAAGGATCCAGGCTTGGATCAGTCTTCTCGCTGCGCCGGAAATCGGTCGCGAGTTCGATGTACCGGAGGGCTGCTGCCACCGTGCTGTCAGCATCGTGCTCGGGCGTGTACCCAAAGAGGGATGCCCCTCTACGGTCCTCCCATTTGTCCTATGTGTTGCTAAAATGGGAAACACTGACTTTAACAGTAATCCATGAAATTGTCTGATTTATCGGGCATAGTGCTGTCGATCCTTGAGGCACAAGGATCAGTCGATCCTTGAGGCACAAGGATCAGGAGGCAGCACAGTGGCAATTCGCATCCGTGGAGTGATGGGAGTAGCGGCCCTGTCATTGATGATGGGCGCCTGCACCGAAGGCAACACGACCGACAACAACAAGCCCGAGGCGGTCAGGACGCTGGCGTCCGCACTCGGCAACACCGTGGTTGACGCTGACTCGACGGGCACGGCCCGCTTCATCACCGGTGACCTGGGCAACCTGCCCGAGCTGTCCTCCCCCGAGGCGGCGCTCACCGCGGACCTGAGCCCCGTGCTGGCGAGCATCGCTCCCCAGTTCAAGCTGGACACGAACAACCTGACCCTCAAGCGCGCCTACACGGACGCCCAGGGTGACACCCACTACCGCTATGCGGTGAGCCACAACGGCCGGGCCATCTACGGCGGTGAGCTGCGCCTGCACGCGCGCGGCGGGAAGATCATCGCGGCCAACACCAACGTCCGCGGCGACCTGGTGGGCCCGGACAAGGCCACCGTGGCCCCCGAGGCGGCCATGAGCGCGGCGGAGCAGGACCGCGAGGCTCCCCAGGGGTCCCGCCTCGTGGGCTCGCCGGAGCTCTTCTACTACCGCAACGGCGAGAAGCTGGAGCTGGTGTACGAGGTTCGCCAGACCGGTGAGCAGGCCGACGGTACCCCCGTGGACGACTCGGTGCTGGTGAACGCCGCCGACGGCTCCGTCCTGCTGCGCATCCCGCACGTGCACACCGGCCTCAACCGCAAGGTGTACGACGGCAAGACGCTCTCCACCCTGCCCGGCACCCTGGCCCGCTCCGAGGGCGACGCCCCCGTGGCCGACGCTGTGGTCAACACCAGCTACGACCACCTGGGCACCGTCTACAACTGCTACCAGAGCCTGTACGGCCGCGACTCCATCAACAACGCGGGCGCCACGCTCATCAGCACCGTGCACCACCGCGTCAAGTACGTGAACGCCTTCTGGGACGGCACCCAGATGGTGTACGGCGACGGCGACGACGTCACCGCCTCCAACCTGGCCAACTCGCTGGACGTGACCGCCCACGAGCTGACCCACGCCGTGACGGACTACGAGTCGGAGCTCATCTACTCGGGTGAGTCCGGCGGCCTCAACGAGTCCATGTCCGACATCTTCGGCGCCGTGTGCGAGTGGTTCGGCGACGGCAAGGTCGTCAGCGACCGCACCTGGCTCATCGGCGACGACATCTGGACGCCGGCCACCCCGGGCGACGCCCTGCGCTACATGGCCAACCCCACCCAGGACGGCGACTCCCTGGACTACTACCCGGACTACGCCTCGGGCGTGGACGTGCACTACAGCTCCGGTATCTCCAACCTGGCCTTCTACATGCTGAGCCAGGGCGGTACCCACCCGAAGGGCAAGACCACCCAGGTGGTGGCCGGCATCGGCATCGAGAAGGCCTCGCGCATCTTCTACAAGGCCAACGCTGACATCATGACGCCGAGCACCACGTTCGAGCAGGCCAAGGTGGCCACCGAGCAGGCCGCTCAGCAGCTGGGCTACGACGCGGCCACCATCGCGTCCGTCACCAACGCCTGGAAGGCCGTGGGCGTGGGCGTGCCCGTGCTTCCGCCGGTCAGCACCCCGATCGAGAAGAACACCCCGATCTCCGACATCGCTGGCGCCAAGGGCTCCAAGGTGTACTACAGCTTCCAGGTGCCCGAGGGTGCGACCGACCTGAACGTCAGCATCGCTGGTGGCACGGGTGACACGGACCTGTACGTGCGCTTCGCCAACGCGCCCACCACCACTCAGTACGACTGCCGTCCCTACAAGTCCGGCAACGCGGAGAGCTGCCTCTTCGCCGCTCCCGCCCAGGGCACCTGGTACGCCATGCTCAACGGCTTCAGCGCCTACACCGGCGTGACGCTGACGGTCACCTGGAAGGGCGGCTACATCAACATCGACAACGGCATGCTGCTCAAGGACCTCTCCGGCCAGCCCGGCTCGGAGCAGGTCTACAAGCTGGTGGTGCCCGCCCCGACGAAGCCCAACGCGAAGATCAAGCTCAAGGTGCGCACCTTCGGCGGCACGGGCAACGCGGACATCTACGTGCAGCATGGCTCGGCGCCGACCGCGTTCGAGTACGAGTGCCGCAGCGTGGGCAAGAAGAACTCGGAGTCCTGCAACCTCAAAGACATCCGTCCCGGCAACTACTACATCAAGGTTTTCGGCGCGAAGGGCGGCTACGAGGGCCTCGGACTGTACGCCAAGTCCTCCGCGAGCGGCCACGGCCACGACGACGATGACGACGGCGGCCACGACGACGATGACGACGGCCACGACCACGACGACTGACGCCGGGTAGACAGGGAGCTCCGTGCCGATGACAGATGGCACGGAACTCCCAACCTGGATGGCCCAGTGACATGACGGCCGCTCCCGTTCTCGCGGGGGCGGCCGTTTCACTTCTGCGGGTCAGGGGGCCTTGGTTGCTGGCAGGACCTTCACCGGGCTCGGGACTATACGCGCCCTCAGGGCGCCTCCAGCGGTGCGTTCTCGGCCAGGGTGATCGCCCACCATGGGCCCTCGGAGCGTCCCAGGAGCGCGCTCCAGTACCACGCCGACACGTCCGACCAATGGCCTCCCCGGCCGTCCATTACCGCCTCGCGCACCACCATGCGTGAGGCGCCCCGCGAGACGATGAACTGGTTCCAGGGCGGTCCGTCCTCCTGACGCCAGAACGGAGCGGGGCTAATGGCGTAGCCAAGCCCCAGGAAGCACGCATGCGTGGAGTGAAGCTGGCGCGTGGGAGCCGCCACCCACCGCAAGATGAGCTCCCGCTGCCCATCCGAGAAGCGGGCGATGCGCCCTGGGAAGCCCTCGCCGAAGCGCGCCTCCAGCTCCGTCAGTGGCAGCTCGCGCAGAGGCCTCCCCTCGAAAGTAGAGGGCCAGCCCGGGAAGGCCATGCTCACCGGTGCGGGCTCACGCGAGGACCGCCACAGGGGAGCCGTCGCCAGCAGCATGGTCGAGAGCGTGAACGCGACCCAGAGGCCCCGGCTCATCCGTGCGCCTCCGAGACCCGCTGCCGCCCGTGCAGCCACAGGCAGATGGCGGCGATGAGGAGACAGACGGGGATGAAGGAGCTCACGCCCACGCCGTCATGCAGCCAGGGCGGGCCCGGCACCTGGCGGCGCTCGAGGAGCGTGAGCGCGCTGACCCGCAGCGCATTGCCGAAGAGGATGGCGCCCAGGCCAAGCGCGCAGGCCAGCAGTGTCCTCACCGCGCCGAGCCTCAGCATGCACGCGAGGGTGACGGCCAGGAACAGCCCCACCCAGAGCATGCGCGCGCCGCTGCAGGGCACATCCACGAGGATGACCTCCGAGCCAATCACCAGCTGGACGCCCTCGCGCACCGCGGGCAGCCCCAGGGAGCGCAGCATCGGCGCGGCCAGTGCAGCGGCCGTAAGCCGCAGCGGGTAGCCCAGGTAGAACTGCACCGTTGCCAGCACGGGCATGGACAGCAGCGCCAGCAACCACGTGCCCAGGTGGAAGGCCCGGCCCGAGGTCATCCGCGACACGATGGCCGTCAAGCACAGCACGCACACCGTCGCGCGGATCAGCGGAGTCAGCCACGGGTATGCCAACACCAGCGCGACATTCACGCCCGCGAGCACTCCGAGCTCCACGTTCCGCAGGGGATGACGTGCCCCCCGAGGCAGCAACATCACCATTGCCACCAGAGCGAGCAGGCCCCACGGCTCGTCCGAGCCATCCCGAACGCGCCGGGCATACCAGCTCCACGCATGCCAGCTCGCGAGGAGCTGCAGCAGCAGGATGAGGTAGGACCGCCCCATCAAGCCGCTCGACGCAGACGGAAGGCGATGAGCAGGAGGCAGGCCACCCCCAACAGCATCCACGTCTCCGGCTCCGGCACGCTGGGCACGCTGCCTGGATCCACGGGCTTGAGGCCCGCCGCGTCGTATTGCGACTGACGCTCGAGGACGACAGCGCCCGAGACCGCCGAGACGAGTTGGTGGTGGGTGGCCAGCTCCAGCGCCCGGGCTCGCGTCGGCTCCTGCTCGGACTCGGCCAGCCGGGCGATCTCTCCCGCTGCCCACAGGCGTGCCAGGTGCGACGAGGTCTTCCACCCCTCCGGCGGAAGCTTCAGCTCCGCCAGGGGCAAGCGCTCGCGGTAGAACTCAGGAGCCTCGCTGCCCCAGCGGGTGAACAGGGTCTTCAAGTCCTGCTCCAGGGGAGCGGTTCGCGGAACGGCCTGGAGCGGCGTGCGGTCAGCCAGCCCCACCGCCATCTGGTTCGGGCCCCGGCCCACCATCACGTCCAACAACACCGCCGGCAGCGGGGGGGCACGCCACCAGACAGAAGTCCCCTCATCGCCAGGGGTGGACCGCGGCTCCAGCTCGAGCGACATGGGATGCGGGCCGTGGATCCAGACCACGGCAGTGCGCCCCTGAGGCGCCACCATCGACCAGGCCCGGGCCAACACGGCGTTGGCATCCTGGCCTCCCGCCGTGGGCAGCTCCCTCACCCGTTCCGCGAGGGACTGGAGCACCGCCGCGTCCACCTTGCCTGGCGGGAGCAGCTCCTCGACTCCATCCAGGGAGGCCAGCACCGCCAGCTCTGTCTCCTGCGGGAAGGAGCCCAGCGCCGAGGCGATCTCGGGCAACGCGTCCTTCATCCCCACCGAGCCGTCCAGGACCAGGATCACCCGCTCGGGCATCTCCACCCGGGTTCGCAACAGCCGCTGGCGCACCACGTAACCCGTGGGCTCGAGCAGGTCCTCCGTCCACGCGGTGTCCGGGGCGCCCTTGCGCTGCACGGTGAGCATGGCCTGGGGAGGATGCAGCGCCTCGTCTCCCAGCGCGCCCAGCCACTCGCTCACGCCATCCTTCCGCTGCTCCACGCTTCCGCCGGCCTGGGTGCTGAGCCGGCGCAGGGATTCGACCCGCACCGCGTGCCGGAAGTCGTCGGCGATGTGGAAGTTGCGCTCGGCCAGCGAGGGCAGCAGCAACGTAGCGTTGCGGCCGTCGTCCTTCGGCAGCAGCGGCGCCGTGATGCCGAGCTTGATCTTCATCGGTGGGCCCTTCACCACCGGGAAGCACTGCACCTGGACGCGGTCCTTGCCCTTGTACGTCACCAGCAGTGGATCCCTCCGGGTCCGGACAACGGCTTCGTAGGCCTCACGAGCCTTGGCGGTGCTCGCGAAGGCGGCCTCACGTTCCTGCCCGTCGATGTAGAGCGTCACCCGAGAGACCACCGCACCCGGAGGAAGGATGAGCTCGGTGCGCGCCTCCGACTGGCCCTCCGCCGTCGTCTCGAAGCTCATCGTCCACTCGAGGTAGGCGAGCGCCGCGTCGCCATCCACCGAGCCCTTCAGCTCCGAGCTGGCCAGCGAAAGCCCCGGGACACGCCCGCCCACTTCCCGGCCGCCCTGATCGTCGTCATTGGAACGAAAGCCCCCCTCGAGATGGACGCGCTCAGGCTTGGGGACCGAGTTGAACGTCTTGCCCGTCACCCGGTAGTAGACAGTCCTCGCCTCCTCGACGCTCACCGAGTCGTCCCACGACAGCAGGAAGTCCACGAGGGTGGCCCGCCGTGGGGCGAAGTAGCACGCGGTGAGCAGCGTCTCCTCGCTCCCCAGGCGGCGCAACCACTGGAGCGCAGTGCGTTGGCTCTCTGGAGAGCCGTTCACCGCCACATGCAGCGCCATCCGCGTCCCCGACACCGGCGCCTCCACGATGAGGAACGCCATCAACGCGACGCCCATGCCGATCCACGAGGCCGCCATCGGAGCGCTCGAGGGAAGCACCCGCTTCAACCGGCTGCGCATGACCAGGGCCAGGCAGAACGACAGCAGCGGAGACAGCGGCATGAGGCCCGCGCCCATGAACAGCACGCCAATCAGCGCCACGGGCGTGAGCGGCAGGAAGAGGAGGGCGTAGACGAGACTGACCCCCAGGGCCATGCCATTGATGAAGACGGTATTGCGCAGCAGCCGTGGCGTGCGCTTGGACGTGGCGACCAGGGCCAGCAGGTTCGCCGCCGGTACACCCGCCACGAGGAGCATATGGACGACGGTGGGCACCGGATCGAACAGCTCGCTGGTGCACCACCGCAGGGTCAGCTCGAAGCCAAGGGTGAACGCGGGCAGAACCACGCCGAACACCGCCACCAGGAGCGTCACGAACGCCGACACCTTCATGGGGCGTGGTGCCTTCGGGAGTGCTCGCGCAGGCTCGGGCATCCCGGGCGGTGGGGACTCGTCAGGGGGCTGCTGTCTCTGGGGTTCGTTCATGCGGCCTCCGGCCTCCGCATGAATCTAGCCTGGGTGCGCCTTCGCTGTACCGGCGTAGAGGCGGTGAGAGCTACCCCTACGGACGGATCCATTTGTACGTGGACGAGCAGCCGCAGGCGAGGGTGAGGCTCCCCTCGTAGCAATCCTGCCTCGAGCCCGGGGCCTGCTCGGAGACCCGGCGATGGAACGGCTGGCCAAGGCTCGCGTGGTAGTGTTCGGTCCACCTCTTCCAGCCGAGGCCCTTGCGCTTGCTGTTTCGCATCCGGTGGCGCCTGACCTTCTGCTCCACCCAACGGCTCACTGCTCAGCAGGCCCCGGCGCAGGGGCCACCGCAGCTCGCGTGGTGTTGAGCCCTCAGCACTGATTGTCAGAATGCCCACGCCCCCTGCCTCGCCCCTCCGGGGACTGTGTCCAGGGCTGGCGTGTGCACCAAGCGCTCTGCTCCGCCTCTAACCTGCCCCGGTGGGGGGAGCAACCTGGGGACCAGGGCCAGGCGCCAAGCCCGCATCCCGTGGTGGCAGCGAGGCAGGCCTCCCACGAGGCACAGCGGACCGGTCGCAACGGCCACGTTGACCAGCACTGGTGCCTGGGGGTGATTGTCCCGCCTGGAGAGGATGCCCAACGTGAGTTGCGACAGGAGGCAGCCATGGCCAAGAGTCTGGAGAAGTATCAGCGCCAGATTGCCAAGGGACTCGAGAGAGCATTCCAAGAGCCGTCCCACGGCATGGCGGTGGAGCTGGATTCCCTCCGCCTCATCATCCTCTCGGATCTCCACCGGGGCGCGAGGGACGGCGCGGACGACTTCCAGCGCTGCGAGCGTGCGTTCAACGCCGCGCTCGCGTACTACTTCCGAGCCGGGTACACGCTCTGCCTGCTGGGTGACGTGGAAGAGCTCTGGGAGTGCCGCCCGGGCACCGTCCTCCAGAAGTACCAGCATTCGTTCGAACTCGAGCGGAAGTTCCGGCAGGAGGGGCGGTACTGGCGCTTCTGGGGCAACCACGACGACCTGTGGTCCTTCCCGAAGGCCGTCCAGAAATACCTCGGCACCGTGGGCCTGGATGGGCCGATCTGGGAGAGCCTGCGCTTGGAGGTGCGGGACCAGGGTACCCGGCTCGGTGAGCTCTTCTTCGTCCATGGACACCAGGGCACGACGAGCAGCGACCGGTTCGGCCGTGTGAGCCGCCTGTTCGTCCGCTACGTCTGGCGCAACTTGCAGCGGTTGACGAAGATGGCGTCCACCACTCCCGCCCGGGACTGGGTGCTCCGGCAGAAGCATGACCAGGCCATGTACCGGTGGGCGCTGACCCGGCGTGAAACGGGGATGATCCTCTTCGCGGGGCATACGCACCGGCCCGTCTTCAAGGCGGAGAACCTGGTGGACAAGCTGACCCGCGAGCTCGAGGAGCTCGAGCGCAGGCCGGACGGGCCGAAGCTCCTGGAGCAACGCCAGGCCCTCGAAGCCGAGCTGGAATGGGTGCGCGCGAGCCAGTTCCAGGCGCCGGAGGCCATCCTCATGGAGGCGCCGAGCTACTTCAACACGGGGTGCTGCTCCTTCGGCGATGGCGACGTGACCGGGCTGGAGATCGCCGACGGAAAGATCCAGCTCGTGCGCTGGCCCGACGATGCCGACCAGCCGCGCCCCCGGGTGCTCAACGATGAACCGGCCGACCTCCGGCAGTGCTTCGAGGAGCTCCGCGGCTCGCGGCGCTTGCCTGGAGGAGTCGAGGTCCCGTTGCAGCCCGGTGTCTCTCCTGAGGGGACAGCGCTTCACTGAGCCTGCCCCGGTTTTGTGGCTCTCCCGCACTTTGTGTGGTTCCGCAGCGGCGGGAGGCGAGCTGCCCTCGTTCATCTCGAAACCCTCGGTGGCCTGAAGCCCCCTCTCCTGCTCATCCTTCCGCGCCGAGGGCCAGGGAGGACAGGCTCGCGAGCAGGGGCGCCAGCACGGAGAGCCCCTGCTGGAAATCCTGGAGCGCGGTGCGCTGAAGGCCGAGCCAGGTGCGGACGGCCTGCTGCTCCTGGGACCAGTCCTTCCAGCTCAGGCCCGCGGCGGGAGACTCCCTCACGAACCGGGCCGCGAGCGCCTCACCCACGTCCGTCAGCGTCTTGCGCGTGGGCAGGTACACGCTGGCGAGAAGCCCCGTGTAGTAGACGCCGTAGCCCAAGACGCGCGACGACTCCAAGACTCCGACCTGGGAGGGAACGAGCTCGTTGAGCAGATTGCGGAACGCGCCGAGGCTCAGGGTCGACGTACCGAGGGTGACGGCGGAGAAGAGGAGGAAGCGCTCCAATCGCGACCGGAGTCGCTGATACCGCAGCAGCTCGTCATCGAGGCCCTCCGCCACGGACTCCTCTCCCCGAGAGACCGGCTCCCACGGGTATGCGAGCAGTTGGACGTGCATGCTCAACATGCCGGCGGTGTGCAGCGTCGTGAACGCTGCCGTGCTCATGCCCAAGATGAAGAACTTCGCGCGCAGGTGCGGCACCTGGAGCAACGCCTCAACGTCTGCGGGCAGGGCCCATCGTTGGGTGATGGGTTGCACCACGAAGGGAAAGGAGCTGAGGACCCAGGCGAGGAGCGTACAGAGCACCAGCGCCGTTCGCTCGCTCCTCCGGCCCGGCCAGCCCATGCGGTGGCTCCTGGAGTCATGGAGGATGACGAGCAGGGAGGCCAACCAGAGCGCGGTCTGAAGTCCCATGAGGATATGCCAGAGCCGCGCTCGGTTCGGGTCCCGGACTCCCAGAAAGGGGACCGTGGCCGCGAAGCCCAAGGGGCAGAGAACGGAGAAGACGAGCGGCGAGCGGAAGAGGAGTGAAAGGGTCGAACGTCCTGCGTCACGCGGCTCCGACATGAAAACCCCCCAGTGTGGTGGAGGGCAGGATAGCGCGAGCGCACTACCCGACGCGTCTGACACTCCTGGGCCGGACCCCACGGCCATCCGCGTGGAGGACCTGTGCGAGACGCACATGGATCCCTTCGCCAAGGACATCCGCAAGCTGCTCAAGCGCAAGTACGGCGTGCCCACCGAGCGGCCCACGGGCATCACCGCCGTGTACTCCATCGAGCAGCGGCGCCAGCCCCTGTCCCTGCGCTACGACGCGGACGACGGCTTCTCGTGCGTGTGCCCCAACGACAACGACTTCCACAGCTGCGAGCACCGCAACCAGATTGATGGCAGCGTGGCCTTCGTCACCTCCGTGTTCGGCATGAACGCAGCAGGTGTCGTGGTGCGGCGCCTGTCGCTGGGGCGTTGATGGCGCCTGGGCACCTGCTGAGCGAAAGCAATCACGCAGGCCCGTGCAGGGTGAGCCAAGCCAGAAAGACATGACCCTTCAGCGTCCGCTGACTGCTGAAGGCCCCGAGCTATGGAGCCACGGGTTGGGCGTTACGCGCCCGGGCTGGTGACATCCTCGAACTTCGTGCCCGTAGCTCCCACGCGCTCGAGGGCATTCCTGATTTCCTCCGAGACCACCAGCGCAACAGGCCATCCCCAGGGACGGAAGAGGTGCGCCCCTCCTACTCGGGAGGGGGCAATGCGCATGCCCGATACAACCCGGTACTCCCCCACCAGTTCCGGCTGCCCGTCTTCGGAGCGCCAATACTTCACCTCCTCACAGGCCGCGTCATCGATGCACTTCACCACGCGGAGAATGTTTAGGATGAAGTAGCTCCCGGTCTGCGACTCAACCTGGACCGGAATCAACTGAACGTCAGCGGGCGCCAGCGTTGCAAGGATGGACGCGACTTTCGCATGAACGACGGGGACCGCAGCACCGGCCAATGAGAAGTCCAACGGTCTGCCAGGGCCGTAGAGTGGGACTCGAAGTTGCCCCTTGATGTCGACCGGCTCGCCCCGCCTGAACAGCCATGTCCAAACTCTCGCCTCGTGTTCATCCACGGGAACACCCAGCTCCCAGCGCCCAGGGATGTGGAGATCATCGAACAGCTCGAAGTACTGCCGCGGCATTGTGATGCTCCTCGTGTCATTCCGTCCGGGTGACCAGCTTGTTGAGCCTGCTGCCCTCCATCTGGATTTCCACGGCCAGGTCCTGGAGTGCACGCACCAGTGCATCCGCACATTGCTGGAGGGTCCGGCAATTGGATCTCGCTCGATCCAATCGCTTGAACACATCTTGATGGTACGCCTCGGGGTGAGGCCCCTTGTGACCTGGTACCCGGACCTTGTTCGCCGGATCCTCCAGCGACATGCCCGCCCGGTCGAAGATCTGCCGGAACCGCTGCGTCCAGGGCCCACCTCAAAGGGTGGACTTCTCGTTCTCCACAGTGGCGATGTGATGGTTATCGCCCGCCTCGCCGCCTCCCTGCTTCTGCAAGGCGAGGATGGCCGCAGAGCCGGAGGGGAACGTGAACGTCAGTCTGCCCTCGGCCACGAACACCGCCTCCGCTTCGGCCGCAGCAGCGGGCAACCGGATGAGGCCTGCTGTTGCAGCATTCTGGACTGCCTGCGGGAACGGGGGCAGGCCGCCCCCCTTCAGTGGCCGTGGCGGAAATCAATCCCCAGAGCTCCGTGCCCAGGTAGGCCCACAGGAAGAGCGTCATCGCCGCGCCAATGCCCTTGGAGATGGTGGGGTCCGGAAAAGAGCAGCATGACGAAGTACAGGGCGAGACCGGTACACACGGCCGTCATTGCATGCGCGGAGAACTCCTTGAGGACCCCCGAAGCGCCTTCCATCGCCGGACCGATGGCCAGGATGACGCCCAGGGTGAACTTGTCCCGGTCGCTCAGCGTGGTGTCGTGTGGACCGTCCCCCAAGAGCGAGTGACAGTCCCCTGGAGTACCGTGCCGCTCGCACAGGCGCGCATAACCGCGCTCGACGTCCGTTCCCCGCGCGTCCCGCCATGAGGCCAGCACGAGCCGGCCGCCCAGGGGCGTCGAAGGGCGGGTAGCGGCGGGCAGCGGCACCTCAAGCAAGAACCGGGTGAACGCCTCACGGAACTCCGCCTCCGGCAGTTCAACGGCCGCGAAGTCGGAACTCGGAGTCAGAGTGACGAGTTTCCTTGGAACTGGCGGCGGGGCAACCAGCCGGCCATCCGGTGGGGAGCCAGTCACGCACGCGGCATGGAGGAAGAGGACGATGAGGGCCCAACCGCCCAACCAGGTGCGCCGCCACGCAACTGCCGGGCGCGAGCCAACGAGACAAGTGGACGCGCCAGTGCACCCGTAGGCCATACAGCTCCTCGTTGTTCGATTGAACGCTAGCGAAGGCTCACGCCACCTTCGCCGCCGCCGCTTCGCGCCCACAGGGGCGGCGGAAGGCGCAGCGGGTGCACGCGGACAGGTCCTGCGTCTGAGGGAAGGTGGACTCGTCCTTGGGCGTGTTGGTGGCTGGATCCGCCAGCAGCTCGCGCATCCGTGCCACGCTCTGCGCGAAGCGGGCCTTGAAGCCCTCCACCGCGTTGGCGTCCACCTGCACCTGATGCTCCACCCCGTCGTTCAGGTACACCAGCGACGCGCGCACCTTCTCCATCGGCAGCCGGTAGCGCTGCGACACGTAGAGCGCGTACCCCAGCACCTGCTCGTCGTACCCCTCGCGCGCCTTGCCCGTCTTCCAGTCCACCACCACCGGCGAGCCGTCCGCGTCCACGTAGGCAAAGTCAGGGATGGCGAACACCTTCACCCCATCCATCGTGAAGGTGGAGAAATCGGCCCCCGCGTCCACCTCCAGCCACTGCGCGGGCTTCAGCCCCTGGGCCAGCGCCGGCCAGCGCGAGCTGAAGAACCACGCCAGCGCCGCGCGCACCGTCTCCCAGTTCTGCTTCCACGCCTCGTCCGTCACCTGCTCGCCGTACTCGTGCTCCACCAGGCCGGAGAACGTCTTGCGGTACTTCTGCGTCCAGTACCCCTTGCTGCTCGAGTAGCGGAAGTCGTCCCGCATCAGCTTGTGCGCCCGCGCCTGCACCTTCTCCGGCTCCACCGCGCGCCCCGCCCGGATGTCCAGCAGCGCATCCTTGATGGCGTCGTGCACCACGCTGCCCGCCCACGCGTAGCGGTTGCCCAGCTTCTTGAGCACGTACAGCTCGCGCACCTCCTTCGGTGCCCCCGACTCCCAGCCGCCCCAGGAGCGGTAGTAGTAGAAGTAGTAGGCCCTCAGGCAATCCGAGAGCTTCTCGTGCCGGCTCTTGGACCAGGAGAAATCGTTGGCGAAGGGGGTGCGCCGCATGGGAGGCCGCGCATCCTAAACGGTGGCTCGCTGAACTCGAAAGAGGGACAGGCGTGCAGGCACACCCCAGCAGGTCCTTTTCCCCCTCCGGCGAGCCGCTAAGGTGCCGCGCCGTCATGGCCAACAGAGACTTCCAGGGAAAGGTGGTGCTCATCACCGGCGCCTCCAGCGGCATCGGCCGAGCTGCCGCCACCGCCTACGCCGCCCAAGGTGCCCACATCGTGCTCGCCGCTCGCCGCGAGTCCCAACTCCAGGACGCCGCGCGTGAAGTGGAAGCACTCGGCGTGCGGGCGCTTCCCGTCCGCTGCGACATCACCGTGGAGGAGGACGTCACCCGTCTCATGCGTGAGACGGAGGCCGCGTTCGGCGGGCTGGACATCCTCGTCAACAACGCGGGCCTCGGGCTCTACGGTCCCGTCGAGGGCTTCAGTGAGGCGCAGCTCCGCCAGGTGTTCGAGATCAACTTCTTCGGCCTGGTGCGCGTCACCCGCGCCGCCCTGCCCCTGCTGCGCAAGCGCGCTCCTGGCTCACAGGTGGTCAACGTCAGCTCCGTGCTCGGCCACCGGGGCCTGCCGCTGCTCGGCGGCTATGGCGCCTCCAAGGCCGCGGTGAACCTCCTCACCGAGTCCCTGCGCGCCGAGCTCGCCGCCGAGGACATCTCCGTGCTGCTCGTCTCCCCGGGCCTCACCGAGACCGAGTTCCGCGACGCCCGCCTCACCGCCGAGGGCTGGAAGCAGGACGCCATCCCCCTGAATGCGATGAGCTCCGGGGCCGTGGCCACCGCCATGGTGCGCGCCAGCCGCCGCAAGCGCCGCGAGACGGTGCTCACCCTGCCCGGCCGCGTCATGGTGCTCGCCAACCGGTGGGTCCCCGCGCTCTTCGACCGCGTGGCCCGCCGCATCGTCAATGCCGCCAAGACTCCATGAGCCCTCCACGCAAGCGCAAGGCGTCCTCCCCCGCGCCTCTCATTGAACCTGGACGCCGTGAGTCGCTGCGCTCGCGGCTGCTCGAGGGGTACGACCGGCAGAAGCGCGATCTGCCCTGGCGCCGCACGCGTGACCCCTACGCCATCTGGCTCAGCGAGGTGATGCTGCAGCAGACGCAGGTGTCCACCGTCATTCCTTACTGGGAGCGCTTCCTCCAGCGATTCCCCACGGTGGAGGCACTCGCCGCCGCGCCGCTAGAGGACGTGCTCGCCGGATGGCGGGGGCTCGGCTACTACTCGCGCGCGCGAAACCTGCATCGCGCCGCACAGGAGGTGGTGGCCCGCTTCGGCGGCAGGCTCCCGTCTACCGCCGCGGAGCTGCTCACCCTCCCCGGCTTCGGCCGCTACACCGCTGGTGCCGTGGCCTCCATCGCCTTCGGCGAGCCCGCGCCGCTGGTAGATGGCAACGTGGCTCGTGTCCTCTCCCGTCTCTTCGAGGTGGAGGGCGCCCCCGGAGACCGCGCCCGAGAAGCCCGGCTGTGGGAGCTCGCCACCGGGCTCGTCCACGGCGAGCGGCCCGGTGACTTCAACCAGGCCCTCATGGAGCACGGCGCCACGGTGTGCCGCCCGGAGAATCCGCTGTGCCTCCTGTGCCCCGTGCGCGAGGAGTGTCTCGCGTATCGCCATGGCCGTGTGGAGGAGCTGCCTCCTGCCAAGGTGCGCGCGGCCCCCAAGCGGATGACGCTCGCGGTGGCCGTCTGGTCACACGAAGGCCGGCTGCTGCTCGCCCGGCGCGCCGAGAAGGGACTCTTCGGTGGACTCTGGGAGCTGCCCGCCGCCGAGGTGGAGGACGACACCCCCGACCCGGCCTCCGCCGCGAAACTGGCCGAGGCGCTCGGCGCGGACGTCACCGTGCAGGGCCATCTCGGCACCGTGCGCCGGCAGCTCACCCACCGCGCCCTCTCGCTCCGGCTGCTGCGCGTGACGGGACGCAAGCACCCCACCCACGCCCCCTCCTTCCGCGAGCTGCGCTGGTGCACCCCCGACGAGGCCTCCTCGCTCGGCATGAGCACCGCCATGCACAAGGCGCTCGAGGCCGCGCTCAACGCAGGTGCACTTCGCGAGTAAGGACCGTCCGCTAGACGACAGCGCTCCGTCCGGCGTGTCGCTCCGACAACGGAGGTACTCGGGGCCAATTTCCCTCCTCTGGCCACGTGCCAATGCTGCGGGCCGCAGTTTTTCCACCTGGAGGAGAGCCCCCGCATGGCACGTACGCACGCCAAGACGTCCCACCCCACTCCGCCCCAGCACATTCCGGAGACCTCGGCACGCAATGCCTCGGCCTCCCACCGCAACAGCCCCCCCCATGAGCAGATCGCCAAGCGCGCCTATGAAATCTTCCTCGCGCGCGGCGGTGGTCATGGCCGTCACCAGGACGACTGGGCCCAGGCCGAGCGCGAACTGAAGCTCGGGCGCTGAGATGTCACAGCGTAGACCCGCGCAGACCCTCACCCCAGCCCTCTCCCAGAGGGAGAGGGGTAAGCCTCCGGTCCAGCCCATGGTGTCGGCCACCGAGGAGCATGGCACGGTGGCCGCGTGATGGATGGCGCGTCGACAAGCCTATCGCTGCTGAGCCTGCTGCTGGGCCCACGACTCGGGGAGGAGCTCCGCGAGGCGGGAGGCGGGGAAGCGGGTGTCGCCGAGCTTGGGCAGCACGTCGCGGAAGTAGGCCCACGGGTCCATGCCCAGCCGGTAGCAGCTGAGCACGAGGGAGTAGACACTGGCGGCCCGGTGGCCAGCGGCATCGCTGCCCAGGAAGAGCCAGTTCTTGCGTCCGAGGACAATGAGCTTGATGAGGCGCTCCACCTCGCCGTTGTCCACCGGAAGGCGTCCGTCCTCGAGGAAGCGGCCCAGGGGGAGGTAGCGGTTGCGCGCGTAAGCAATGGCCTTGCCCAGCGGCGTCTTGGCGGGCACGTGCGGGGCCCACTCCTCCAGCAAGCCGAAGAGTTCCTCGTAGACGGGGCGGCTGTGCTCGAGGCGCAGGCAAAGGCGTGCCTCGGCGGAGAGCCCCGCGTCCTGGGCCTGCCGCTCCACGGCGTACAGCTTCTGCACGAGCGTGAGCACCGTGCCGCCGCGAGCGTCTCCGGCCACGTATGCGCGCTCGAAGCCACGCCGGGCGTGCATCCAACAGCCCACCTCAATGCGTGGAGAGGTGGGGCCGAAGAGGGACTGGTAGCCCTTGTAGCCGTCCACCACCAGGTAGCCCCGGAAGTCGGCCAGCACCCCTTGGGGGCCCGTGCCACTCCAATCGGGGGTGTACTCCACGAAGACGTTGCCGCCCACTCCCACGTACGGCCAGAGGTGTCCGCGCTTGATGCCGCGGGCGTCGTCCCTGTCCAGCACGCGCACCCCGGTGTCGTCGGTGTGCAGCAAGGCGTCCGCCAGCGTGCGCTGCTTGAGCAGCGCCACCACGGGCGCCAGCAAGTCACTGGCCCCCGCCACCCAGTCGCCCAGAGTGGAGGCGGGCAGCCTCACCCCGTGGCGTTTGTCGAAAATGGCCTGCTGGCGGTGCAGGGGCAGCCCGTCGCGGTACTTGCCCACCAGTAGCTGCGCCAGCAACCCCGGGCCGGGCAGCGCTCCCGGCAATGGCGCCTCACCGGCGGGCGCGGCGGCCACCCCCTCCTTGCAGCGCTGGCACCCGAGCTTCGGGCGCTTCTCCACCCGCACGTAGAAGCGCGCCGGCTCCAATTCCAGTCGCTGGCTTACCTCCTCGCCCATGGGCTGCCTCTGCTCACCGCAACCCGGGCAGACGCACTCCTCGGCCGCGGGTTGCACCAGCACCTCGCGCCTCTCCAGGTGCGCGGGCAGGGCCTGGGCGCCGCGGAGGGGCGCGCGTCTGGGCGTCTTCTTCGGCGCGTCGGCCGGCGGGGCCGCTGGGGCGGCTGCCTGTGCACCGTCGACGGTGGCGGGCACGGCCTCTGGCTCGGCGGACTGCTGCTGGGTGAACAATGACAGCAGGAGTTGGAGCTGACTGGCGGGAGTCTTCTCACTGCGCCGCCCGTACAGCTGCCGCAGCGCCTGCTGGAGTCGCACCGTCGTGGAGCTGTGCTCCTCGCGCAGCCGACCCAACAGGCCCAACAACATCTCAACGGCCTGCTCGCCGCGGCCCTCCATCAGCAGTTGCAGCATGTAGGCGCGCACCGCCTCCATGTCGTCCGCCTCGAAGGCGGTCGGCTGGGCTTCTTCCTGCTGGCCCCTCTCTTCTTCAATGGTGACGGGAAAAGTCATGCGCACCGTGCCTATGCACGAAGTGGGGCCGGGCGCGCAAGCGCGGACTCAATGCACCTCGCCTCGCCGTACCGCGCTGCTGGCCTCCACCAGCGACAGCAACTCCGCGAGCTGCCGCGCTTCCAGGTGCACCGCGGCCTGGCCCTCTACGGGCGCCGGCACCCGAAAGCGCCCCGCCTCCAGTCTCTTGCTCACGGTGCAGTAGCCGTTGGCGTCCCAGAAGAGAATGCGCACGAAATCCCTTCTCCTCGAGAAGAAGACGAAGAGGTGGCCCGACTTCGGCTGCTGCCCAAGACTGCCCTGCACCAGCGCGCTCAGCCCGTCGGCCTGCTTGCGCATGTCGCACGGCTGCGTCGCCACCCAGATTCTCACCCCCTCCGGTAGCCTCAGCACCCCTGCACCTCCTTCACCGCCCGCAGCACCCGCGCCACCAACTCCTGGCTGGCTCTCGCATCCACTCTCACTCTCACCCCGCCCACCTCCACCTGCACCGCCTCCCCCTGCTCCCGCCCCACCTCACTCCGCTCGGCGGGCGCCACCTCCACGGGCACGAAGGCCATGGCCGTCCGCGCTCCCTCCTTTCCCTCTCGCCTGCGCGTCCAGAAGCGCAGCCTCTCGCGCGGTAACCCGTACTTGCGCATGAAGGCCGACTGCGTACCTCCTTCCGCCTCCCACGCTCGCACCACCTCTGCTGCTACCTCCGGGGTCCACCTCGGCTGCCGCGCTGCTTCCAACCACGCCGGCTCCGTCTTTGTCGTCGCTGTGTTCGTCGTCATCGCGCCGCGCACTCTGCGACCCCTCCAGCACCTCCACTACCTGGGCTGGATCGGAGGCTTACGGAGAGGGGCCTTACACGGGCTCAACCCAGGTGACTGGCACCCTCACCCTTTCCCTCTCCCGGAGGGCGAGGGGGGGTTCAGTGGTGGGGTTTCAGTGGTGGGGTTTCAGTGGTGGGGTTTCAGACGGGGATGGGTTAGCTGGCGTATGGGGGCCTCGGGGAGGACTTCTCGGCCACCAGCGCCTCCCGGAGCCGCCGCTGCGCGCTCTTGAGCTGCTCGAGGATCCGCTCGGCGTCCACCACCGTGCGCATCGCCAGGCCACACGCCGGCGTCAGCAATACCTGCGAGCCCACCCGCTCGAATGTGTGTCCCGGCGGCAGCGCCGCCTTCAGCGACACCTCCACCGCGTCCACCAGCTCCCCCACCTCATATGTGGAAGCCAGGTCCGTGGGGATGATGCCCAGGCTCAGCGTCGCCCCCGAGTCCAGGAAGCGCAAGAACGCTCCCGACTCCTCCAGCACCGCGTCCAGCGACAGCCTCACGTCCAACGACAGCACGTCCAGCCCCGCGTCCAGCAGGCTCGCCCAATCCGTGTTGCCGCAGCAGTGCACCCCCACCAGCGCGCCCTCTCGCTGCAGCGCCACCACCAGCAGCCTCAACTCCTGCATCGCCAGCAGGTGCCTCGGGTTGGAGCGATCGAAGGCGTACAAGCCCGGCTCATCCAGGAAGAAGAGCGGCGTCGTCCCCGCCCGGCGCAGCGCCTTCACCATCGCCAGCGAGCGCGCCAGCACCAGCCGGAAGATGGCCTCATCCAGCCCCGGCACTTCCAACGTCGCGAGCCCCTCGCTCGTGCGCGCCACCGAGCGCACCGTGAAGGGGCCCGCCAGCTGCGCCTTGGCGAAGGCCAGCTTCCGGTTCTCCACCTCCCAGAGGAACGGCCTCCAGGCCCGGCAGTTGTCCAGCGAGGGCTCGAAGGACTCCAGCGCTCCCGAGGACAGCGCCGCCTCCAGCCGCGCCAGGAAGTCCGCGCGCCCCGCCTCCCACGCCCCCAGGTCCACCGTGCACATGCCCTCGTCGTCCCACCTCAGGCCCGGCAACCCCTCGAGCGCCTGCGGAATCATGAACTCCGAGGACCGTCCCACCGGCAGCTGCGGCAGGAAGGGAATGTCCAGCGCGAGCGCGGCCTGCAGGCCCATCTCGAGTTGGGTGTGCGGAAGACTTCCGATGCCGGTGGTGGCACCAGTGGGCAGCAATTGGATGGCCCGGCGGATGTTCGGCGCGCTCATGCTCCCGAGTCTATCTCAGGAAGCCCGCGCTACCCGCTCTTCCGCACCCAGTGCCGCCCGGCCCGGACCGTCCAGCCACGTCTCCACCGTGGAGATGAATTCCTCCGGAATCTCCATCATCGGCGTGTGGCCCACTCCGGGGTACTCCACATATGTCCAGTCCGGCCGCACCCGCGCCAGCTCCCGCGAGTTGGCCACCGGCACCAGCCGATCCTCGGAGCCCTGCACCAGCAGCGTGGGCACCCGGATGCGCTTCTCCATCTCGCGGAACTGTTTCTTGCGCAGCAGCTGCATCACCAACGAGCGCGCCGCCTCGACGAAGGTCTCGTTGCTCCAGGGCATCCGCTCGTGCCGCTCGCGGGCGAAGTCCACGTGCGCCTGAACTACCCCCTCCGGGAACCGCGACAGGTCCCGGCAGCACAGCTTGAGCATGCCCAGCGTCAGCTTCTCCGGCCCAAATCGGGCCGCGCGCCGCTTCACGAAGAACTCGCCCAGGCCCGGAATCGAGTAGGCGGCGAACTGGAGAAACACGCCCGCCTCCATCCCGGTGTCATCGGCCCGAGGCTGTGCGGGGTTCACCAGCACCAGCCCGGACACCCGCTGGGGCTGACGCGCTGCTTGCAGCACCGAGATGGCGCCGCCCATGGAGTTGCCCATCAGGAGGACGGGCTCGTGAGGGGACACCGCCTGGATGAAGCGATCCAGCAGCGCCTGGTTGGCGTGAATGCTCGCCGAGCGCCCCTCCGGCGGCGTCAGGCCGAAGCCCACCAGGTCCAGGGCCAGCACCCGCGCACGCCGGGCCAGCTTCTCCCCCACCATCATCCAGTTGTGGTGCGAGCCTCCCAGCCCATGCACGAGCACCATGGTCGGCCCGGAGCCACCGAAGTCCTTGTAGTGAACGGGTCCATCGAGATCGAGCGTGCGCATGATCATGTCCCCTTCCCTACCACGGAAGGGCCAGAGACTGCCCGGAGTCGGGTAGCCTGCCCTCCCCATGCTCGAGCTCCCTCCCCTTCCCTCCTCGCTCCAGGCCTGGCACGAGCGCATCGAGTCCGTTGCCGCTCCCTGCCTCCTCTTCTCCGCCCGGGACGCGGAGGATCCAAACCTGCCCGGGTGCCGCTATGGAGGACATCCGCTCGCCCCACCGGGCACGCTGTGGCCCCGCTCGCCACAGGGGCCACTCGTCTTCGTGGGCCAGCTCGATTTCGCGGAGCTCGCCGAGTGCCGGGGCGAGGCCCTCCCCCACCTGCCCCGCGATGGAGTCCTCGCCCTCTTCTACGACGCGCAGGAGCAGCGCTGGGGCTACAACCCCAAGGACAGCGAATACTGGAAGCTCCTCTGGACGCCGCGCCGCTCCGAGGCCGTGCCGCTCGCGCCCCCGAAAGAGCTGGAGGAGGCGGGGCTGGCCTTCGACCTGCCCCTGCGGTTGGAGCCGCGACTCGGCGTCTCCCTGCCAGACCCCTGGGACCGCCGTGCGCCCCTGCCCGCGGACGCGTGGGGCCAGGAGCAGGCGGACGACTACCTCGTGCTGCGCGAGCGGCTCACCGGCGGCGAGCACGCGCACCAGGTCGAGGGCCATCCCTGGTGGATACAGAATGACGCGCGCCTGGAGGCACAGCTCGTCACCCATGGGCTGTACGCCGGCGGCTCGCGCGGCTTCGACTCCCCCGAGGCGCGGCGGCTCGAGCCCGGTGCCTCCACCTGGCGCCTGCTCTGGCAGATCGGCTCGGACGACCAGACAGGCTTCACCTGGGGAGATGGGGGCAACCTCTACCTGCTCATCCGCGAGCAGGACTTGCGCGCCTGCCGGTTCGACCGGGCCTGGCTCGGCCTGCAGTGCAGGTAGGGGCCGAGGGGCCTACCCACTGCTGCCTGCCCCGTTGGCCTCAGACGCCGCGCTCCTTCGACTTGCGCTGGTCGAGCATCAACATGGCGCTCAGCTCGAAGATGGAGTCGATGCGGTCCACCCGATAGAGCTCCTTGGCGATCCAACACTTCACCTTGGTGTCGGGCCGGGCAAAGGGCCGGTAGTTCTGCAGCATCCAGGCGAAGGCGCGGTCCAGCGACAAGCTGATGCCCTGATGGGTGAAGCCGTGGCGCTCCAGGTAGGCGAGCATCAGCACCGCGTAGGCCGTCTCCGTCAGGTTGGTGGGGCCATTGGTGCTCCAGCCGCCGTCGCGGTTCTGGCACACGAGCACGGCCTCGACGGCTTCGCGCAGCTCCTCCACGTGCGGAGAGCCGATGAGGGCGATGGCGGCGTGGCTCGTCGTGTACAGCCAGGAACGGTTCCACTTGTCCACCGTCCAGCGCCCATCCGCGTCCCGGCGGTCGAGCAGGAAACGCTGGAAGGGAGCCACGTCCCGGCCCATCACCATCAGGGCGTGGATGCAGCGGGCCGTCACCGTGGGAGAGGGGTGCAGCTCGCCCGCGTAGGCGACGAAGTGGTCGTCATTCTGGAAGCGGTAGAGGACGGACAGGTCGACCGGGTAGCCGAACTCGTGCAGCAACATCACGGCTGCTGCCGTGTCATCACCGTCTTGCAGGAAGTGGTCGCTCATGGCGATGCCCTTGGAGCCCAGGGCCGCGACCAGCTCCTTGACGATCGGCACCACCACGCCCTCGAGGCGGGAGTCCTTGAGCACGCCGGCGATCTGCAAGGCGTAGAGTGCGAAGAGCTGCTCGTAGCGCTCGAACGGATAGATGGTCGAGCTGACACCCGGAATGCCCATCTCGCACGCACGCTCGGCGTTGGCCAGGTACCTGCGCGCGCGCTGCGCGGTCTCCTCCAACTCCGGCCGGCCCGAGGCCGCCTTCACCCACGCCGCCGTTGCCGCCGGGCTGTGGCTGAGGCCTCCCGAGCCGTCGATGAGCTGCGGATACGGCTCCGTGCCGGTGATCTCCCAGACGTGATTCCAGGGCATGCCCGGCAGCAGCGGCAGCTTCGCGACCGACTGACGCTTGCGCTCGCCGAACTCGAGCAGCTTGCCGTAGGGCCTGCGGGGAATGTGCATCTCCCCGGCCGCGTCGAGCTGATTCAGCAGCCCCGGCAGGACGATCTCCCCGCCCACGGGCAGGTCCACATGGGCCGTGGTGGCCCACAGCGCCGCCTGCTTGCGCAGGAAGGCAATGCCCTCCTGGATAGCGGCTCGGGTCCCCTGGCGCCGGCCGTACCCGCGCAGCGCGAGCACCGCCGCCAGGGTGGGAATGTCCCGGTGCAGCGGCATGACCGGGTCTCCCCAGCCTCCATCGGGATGCTGCTGCGACAGCAACCACTCCACGGCAGGCCACCCTCCCTCCGCCGGAGGCAGGGTCATGAGGATCTGCGCCGTGTCATAGACGGACGGGCTCATCAGCCCGCCCTTCGATCCCAGGGTGGAGATCAGCGAATGCAGCTCCGCCAGCAAGACTTCCTGAATGCGATTCATCAGACCTCTTCGGGGCACATCCGCGCGAGCGAATCGCTCCTACCCGCTGGACTCGGGATGGTGGAACTCGCGCTGCATGTAGAACATCCGGCTGAAGTGGCCCGTCGCCACGAGCGTCTTGCCCCAGGGCAGCAGGGACTCGGGGAGCTTCCCTGCCACATCCACGAGCGACTCGAGGTGCTTGCCAGAGCGCTCCACGGCCTCTCGCTCGGCTTGCGCCTCGGGCATGCCCGCAGCGCACAGCAGGGTCAGGCTGTTGAACTTCCCCTCGGCGCGCTCGCGCTCCAGGCTGCGCACGTCATTCATCCACCGGCTCAACAGCGCCATGTCCGACAGGGCGCGCTCGATGCGAGGCTCTTCGAGTGGATCCGCCGACAGCTCCGGCCCGAGCACCACGAGCGCCGCGCTGTGGTACATGGGCGCGCCGCAAGTCCACCGCGACACGTCCAGGTAGTGCTCCAGCGAGGGCAACGCACCGTCCTGCTGGTAGCGGCGCTTGTCTCGCAGCTCCGTCAGGTGGCCGGAGCACATGCGACGGAAGTGCTCCTGCCAGAGCGCCAGGTAGCGCCGCGCCCCGGCAGCCGCGTGAAGCTGCCTCGCCACGTCCTGCACCGCGGCCCCCACGACGCTGGCCTCGTCCGTCCCCGTCCAGTCCTGGGAGTCCGGAGCCCGAGCGGTCTCCACATAGCGCTCGAGCGCGGCTTGCAGCTGCGCATCCTCCAGCGAGCCGATCTCCCCATCGGCGATGTCGTCCACCGCGAACACCAGCAGCCCCGTCTTGGCGATGAGCAGGTGCTGCTCGAACGTCACGTCCGGGTGGCCAGCAACACTCCCCAACGTGGCGGGCTTGAGCCGCGAGGCGAGGATGGCCGGAAAGCGCTCCCGCCAGGCCATCAGTGCGGGCAACAGCTCCTTCACCCGTGCCTGGATGCGCTCGAGGTGCTCCTTCGGAATGTCCGGAGACTGAGCCTCCGCGTACTGGTTCTTCAGCTCTCGAACGACTCCGAAATGACGGCCTTCCGGACGATGCGTGCTCATGGGCCCCCAGGGATGAGGCAGTAGGCCCCACCGCGCCAGCAGTGAGCTTGGAAATCTACCACTCTGGGACAAAACCGCCCCAGGTAGCCTCACATCTCCCTGTTCCCTACTCCGACGTCAACCACTCACGTCACGGAGAAATAGTGAGCCTGGGGGTGGTGGAAGACGAGCGCGGAGACGCTGGCCTCCGGCTCCATCATGCAGCCGTCGGTGAGCTGAACGCCGATCTCCTCGGGCCGCAGGGCCTGGAAGAGCAGCGTCTGGTCCTCCAGGCGGGGACACGCCGGGTAACCGAAGGAGTAACGCTTGCCCTGGTACTCGGCGCGGAACCGCTCGAGCATCGTCATGTCCGGCTTGTCCGGGAAGCCCCACATGCTGCGCAGCTGGGTGTGGAGCAGCTCGGCGTAGGCCTCGGCCGTCTCCAGCGCGAGCGCCTGCACGGCGTGCATCTTCAGGAACTCGCCCTTCGCCTTGTACTCCTCGCTCAGCTCGCGAATGCCCTGGCCGGCCGTCACCACGAACATGGCCAGGCTGTCGCGCGGCTCGCCGTTCTGCAGCGGCGTGACGAAGTCGGCCAGGCACAACCCGCCCGTCTTCTCCTGGCGAGGCAGCTCGAACACCACGCCCGGCTGGCCCGTCTCCCCGTCGAAGAGGTGGATGCGGTTGCCGTCACTGCCCGCCTTGAAGAAGCGGAACACGGCCTTGGCCTGCATGCGGCCGCCGCGCAGCGGACCCTTGATGGCCTCCACCTGCTCCTTGAGCGCGAGCGCCTTGCGGCCCTCCTCCGTCTTCGCCAGCTCGGCTTCGGCGGGAGTCCCCAGCGCGCGCGAGGCCGTGCGCAGACCCAGGTGGCGCCCGTAGAGCATCACCGGGTTGATGAAGCGCCAGATGGTGTCCAGCGGCGTGTTCGTCAGCACGTGCCGCGCGTAATCCGGCGCGGGCGGCACCTGCTCCAGGATGGGGACCTCCTTGCTGCGCACCGCCACCACTGGAGCGGAGACCTTGGGCCGGTCCTTGTCCTGCTGCGACAGCTTCGTGCGGCGCTCGGCCAGCTCCCCCTTGAGCTTCTCGTGCGCCTTCGGGTCGACGATCTGCTTGGCCAGCTCCAGGCCGCTCATGGCGTCCTGCGCGTACGCCACCGTGCCGCCCCCGTAGGCCGGCGCGATGTTGCGGTCCACGAAGTTGCGGCTCAGCGCGGCGCCACCCACCAAGATGGGCACGTCCACGCCTTGGCGCTTGAGGTCCTCCGCCGTGGACACCATCTGGTGCGCGCTCTTCACCAAGAGGCCGCTCAGCCCGAGGATGTCCGGGGAGTGCTCGCGCACCGCCTGCACGAGCTGCTCGGGCGGCACCTTGATGCCCAGGTTCACCACCTGGAAGCCGTTGTTGGCGAGGATGATCTCCACCAGGTTCTTCCCGATGTCGTGCACGTCGCCCTTCACCGTGGCGAGCACGATCTTCCCGCGCGAGGCGGCCTGGGCCTTGCTCATCCTCGGCTCCAGATAGCTCACCGCGGCCTTCATCGACTCGGCGCTCTGGAGCACCTCGGCGACGATGAGCTCGTTGGCCCCGAAGAGCCGGCCCACCTCGTCCATGCCCTTCATCAGCGGGCCGTTGATGATCTCCAGCGGCGCGTACTTCTCCATCGCCAGGTCCAGGTCCGCATGGAGGCCGTCGCGGCTGCCCTCGATGATGTAGCGCTGCAGCCGCTCCTCCAGCGGCAGCGTGCTCACGTCCGCCTTCTTCGGCTTGCGCTCGCGGAAGTGCGCGGCGAAGGGCGTGATGGGGTCCGCGACCCGGTTGTAGAGCAGATCCTCGGACAGCTGACGCTCCTCGGGAGGCAGCGACGGGTAGCGCTCCAACTTCTCCGAGTTGACGAGCGCCATGTCCAGGCCGGCCTGGACGCAGTGGTAGAGGAAGACCGAGTTGAGCACCTCGCGGCCCGCGGTGGGCAGGCCGAAGGACACGTTGGAGATGCCCAGCACCGTCTTGCACTGAGGGAAGCGCTGCTTGATGAGGCGCACGCCCTCGATGGTCTCCACCGCGCTGCCGGTGTATTGCGCGTCGCCCGAGGCACACGGGAAGACGAGCGGATCGAAGTACAGGTCCTCCGCCTTCATGCCGTACTTGCCGGTGAGCAGCTCCAAGGAGCGCTCGGCCACCTCCAGCTTTCGCTGGCGGGAGACGGCCATGCCCTTCTCGTCGATGCAGCCCACCACCAGCGCCGCGCCGAACTCGCGCGCCAGCGGTACCACCTTCTCGAAGCGCTCCTCGCCGTCCTCCAGGTTCACCGAGTTGATGATGGCCTTGCCCTGCGAGTACGTGAGCGCCATGGCGAGCACGTTCTCGTCCGTGGAGTCGATCATCAGAGGCACGCGCACCTTCTTGACGACCACCTCCAGGAAGCGGCGCATGTCCTCGAGCTCGTCCCGGTCCGGGTTGGCCAGGCAGATGTCGATGACCTGCGCGCCACGCTTCACCTGGGCGCGGGCAATCTCGGAGGCGTCCTCGAGCTGCCCCGCGATGATGAGCTCCTTGAACTTCTTGCTGCCGATGACGTTGGTGCGCTCACCGACGATGACGGGGCGCTCCTCGTCACGCACCTCCAGGAAGTCCACGCCCGAGAGCGTGGAGCGCGGCGGCGGGAGCTGGCGGCGCGGCACGAGGCCCTTCACCGCCTCGGCGATGGCGCTCACGTGGCCGGTGTGCGTACCACAACAGCCGCCCACCACGTTGAGCCAGCCCTGCTCACAGAAGCGGCGCAGCGAGCGCGCCAGCATCTCGGGCGACTCCAGATAGTGCCCGTTCTCGTCCGGCAGGCCCGCGTTGGGCACGCACGAGACGGCGAAGGGACTCATGGCGGCCAGCGAGCGGATGTGGTCCGTCATGAACTCGGGGCCGGTGGCGCAGTTGAGGCCCAGGTAGAGCAGCTCCACGTGCTCCAGCGAGGCGGCCAGCGCCTCCACGGACTGGCCCGCGAGCATGGTGCCCATGGGCTCGATGGTGCCGGACACCGCCACCGGCAGCTTCCACCCCAGCTTGCGGAAGGCCCGCTCGCACCCGAGCAGCGCCGCCTTCACGTTGCGCGTGTCCTGGCACGTCTCGATGAGCAGGTAGTCCGAGCCACCCAGCGCGAGCCCCTCCGCCTGTACGGCGAAGTTGTCCACCAGCTCCTCGAAGGTGATGCCGCCCGTCACGCTGATGGCCTTGGTGGTGGGGCCAATGGAGCCCGCCACCCAGCGCATCCGCCCATCCTTCGCCTCGGCGGCCTCGGCGGCATTGAGCGCCAGCTTCGAGGCGGCGATGTTGATCTCCATCGCCTTGTGCGACAGGCCGAACTCGCCCAGCACCACGGGCGTGCCGCCGAAGCTGTCCGTCTCCGTCACGTCCGCGCCCGAGGCGAAGTAGGACGCGTGGATGTCCTCGATGACGTCCGGCCGCGTGAGGACGAGGTTCTCGTTGCAGCCCTCGTACTCGGCCCCGCCGAAGTCCGCGGCCTTGAGATTCCTGGCCTGCAACAGCGTGCCCATGGCGCCATCCAGCACCAGCACGCGCTCGCGCAGGGCGGCCCGCAGGGCCTCCACGCGGCGGCCGTGCTGCCCCGGAGGAGGAGGAAGGGGGGCGGGAAGGTGGCTGCTCATGACTGTTTGACTCCGGTGATGAGAAAGACGCGGAAGGGGCTCGCCCCCTCACGTGCATGCGTATCGCGCGTGAGGGCGCCGAAGCCCACCTCGCGCAGGGAAGCCTCGAGCGTCTCCGGCGCGAAGCCGAGGTGCCGGTGGCCCAGCCGCTCCAGCACCCACCGCTCGTCGTGGGGCATCAACTCCAGCAGCACCAGCTTGCCCCCGGGCTTGAGGATGCGCGCGGCCTCGGCCAGCACCGCCGGTGGGGACTCCACGTGGTGCAGGCTCTGGGAGATGACCACCAGGTCGCGCTCGCCCGAGGGCAGCGACAACCGGTGCAGATCCTCGCGCAGGAAGCGGATATTGGAGCGGCCCTCGCGAGCGGCTCGCTCTCGGGCCTGCGTCAGCGCGACCTCGCTCTGGTCGATGGCCCACACCCGCGAGGCCCACCGGGCAATGGCCACCGAGAGCACGCCCGTCCCGCACCCGAAGTCCGCCACGTCCAGCGCCGGCAGCAGCGAGGCCAGAGCCCCCGCCCAGAGGAACCAGGACTGCCCCGGCTCCAACAGCCGCTCGTTGAGGGCCTGCCGGTCCTCGCGCTGGCGCAGCAGATCCTCGAGTCGGGCCAGGTCTCCCTCCTCGTCGGCCGCTTCGCGAGCCAGGCGGATGAGGGGCCAGCGCGCGTCCTCTGGCCCCAGCGCCAGCGAGTAGTAGGTGAAGCCCGCCTGCCGCTCTTCGCGGATGAGCCCCAGACCCTTGAGCTTCCCCAGGTGGTGCGAGACCGAGGACTGCGCCACCCCCACCAGGGACACCAGCTCCGACACGTTCAGCGGAGCCCGCGCCATCAGCCGCAGGATGCGCAGGCGTGTCGGGTCACCCAGGGCCCGGAAGGATTGGGACAACTCTTCCATATCGGCGAATCAACATACGTCGATGTGACGTGGAAAGCCAGAGAAGACCGTGGGGGCGACGCGGCGCGTTGCCATGTGGGGAACGGTCGTCTAGAGACGGGCCCCATGCCCGCACCCACCCTGCACCAGCTCCTCGAAGGCAAACGTTTCGGACTCGTCCTCTCCGCCGGGTACTTCGGCTTCTATGGACACGCCGGGTTCCTGAAGGGGCTGGCGGCCACGGGGTTGAAGCCCTCCGCGTATGCCGGGACGAGCGCCGGGGGCCTGGTGGCCGCGTATGCCGCCGCGGGGGCGAGCGTGCACGCCATCGAGGAGCTGGTCCTCAAGCAGACGCGGCAGGCGTTCTGGGACCCGGACCCGATTGGAGCGGTGCTCAACGCCTTTCCGAGCGAGGGGCACGGGGCCACGGGCCTGCTCAAGGGCGAGCGCTTCCGCAAGCTGCTGGAGGACACGCTGCCGGTGCACGGCTTCGAGGAGCTACCGCATCCGCTGCTGCTGGTGAGCGCCAACCTCACGCAGGGGACGCATGAGGTCTTCACCTCGGGCGAGCTGGCGCCGCGGGTGCACGCCACGTGCGCCTACCCGGGCCTGTTCCGCGCGGTGCGACTGGGGAGGGACCTGTACTGGGACGGAGGGCTGGTGGACAAGGCGCCCGCGCTGGCGATGCGGGACAGTGCCTTCGGAAAGGACCTGGACGCCATCCTCGTGCACTACCTGCCGAGCCGTACGCGCAAGATGCTGGGAGGCCCCATGGCGTACGCACAGGGCATTGCCGCGGGCTCGGCGGCGCTGAGACAGGACCACTTCCGGCTGCAGCTCTCGCTGCTGAAGGAGCGCAACGTCCCCGTCTACGTGGTGGTGTCCAACCTGCCGCCGGTGTCGCCGTCGCAGATGGAGCGCGGCTTCGATGCCCTGCACCAGGCGAAGCTCAGCGCCGAGCGCGCCATCGCCCGGCCTCCCGTGCCCTTCGAGCAGGCGTGAGCGGAGACGCTCAGCGCCCGTAGCGCCGGTGGTCCACCATCAGGCAGCGGTCCTGAACGACCTTGATGCCCGCCTCGGCCAGCCGCCGTGCCGCCGCGTCGTTGCGGATGCCTGACTGGAACCACACCGCCTTCGGCTTCTTGGCGAGGATGTCGTCCACGTGCTGGTCGATGTCCTGCGGCCGCCGGAACACGTCCACGAGATCGAGCTCCCCGGGGACATCCACCAGCCGCCGGAACACCGGCTTGCCGAGGATGTGCGTCACGTCCGGGTAGTAGACGGGCACCGGCACCACGTCCACGCCCGCATTCTCCAGGTATTGCGGCACGTAGAAGGCCGGCTGGCCGTCCTGCTGCTCCGTCTTGATGCCCAGCACCGCCACGCGCTTGCTGGCCTGCACCACCGCGCGGATGCCCGCTTCGTCCTCGATGAGGTTCTGCTCGTAGCTCATCACCGCTCCTCTTCTGGTGCCTGCAGCGACTCCAGCTGCGACTTCGCTGTCCACGTCCAGGTCTCGTCACCCCACGTCGCCCGCAGAGTGAGCCCGCGCCGTACCGGCAGGAAGCGCCCCCTCCCGAGCAACTGTTCTCCCTCGCACTGAACTCCGGGCGTCAGCTCCGGGTCTCCCGCCAGGCTCAACGCCTCGCGCACGGCCTGGGGAGCCTCTGCTCCCGGCGCCGCCAGGCAGCGCAGCGTGAACACCATGGCCTCGCCGTGCTCGGTGAGCTGCGTCCCGGTAAAGGTGCGCTCCAGCAGGTACGTCACCTCGCGCCCGCCCAGTGGCTGCGTGCCCACCGCATAGGATTGCTCGCCCGGCGCCCAGGCGCGCCCATAGAGGCCGCCGTACTTCACCTCCCACTCCGCACGCGTGCGCGCCTCCAGCGCATCCGGGGCGAAGAAGCCCTCCAGGAGCGAGACATCCTGCCCCGCCGGTACCACCGCGTTGAGCGCCGCCAGCGCGGTCTCGGGCTCCACCACCCGTACGAAGGTGCCATCCCCCGAGAGCCGCACGCGCAAAGAGAAGCGCGTGAGGACGTCATCCACCAGCGTGTCCACCGGAGTCCCGTCCCGGGTGTAGCGTGCCTGCGTCACCCGCTGCGTGAGGAGCCAACCACCCTGCTCGGGGGTGAAGCGCGTGACGGTGGTCAGCTCCGCCTCCTGCGCGCCAGGAGCGCCGCCGCGCCCCACGGAACTCTTCAGCGACTCGGTGAGAACCGCGTCATCCGGAGGCCGGAACTCGAGCCTTGGAGGAGGCGGCGCGCGCGACTCGGGCACCAACGAGGGGACGTTGCGGCTGCACGCGCTGGCCAGGGCCACGAGGAGCAGCAGGGAGCACGAACAAAGGAGGCGCATGACGTCCGCGCACGCTGGCAGAAAGCACCGGGACTCGCGAGCGCTTCGAGGTCTCGGGCGCGCTCTTCCAGAACCTGTCCAACTGTTGGACAAGTTCGTTCAACTCGCGGCCAGGAGGTCATTCCAGGCGCGAACGTCATCTCCGAAGTGAGCTCCATTGGACTGACCATAGGAGTGGGTTTGTCCTTGCCCCCACGAATGAACCTCCCCTACCCTGCGCGCCTGCCCTGAGAGTGCTCGCGTGCGCCCTGGTTCCTGGCTCCTCGTCCTGTCCCTCATGTTCTCCGCCCCGGCCGCCGCCCAGGTCCGGTTGGACTCGCCGTGGATCCGGAGGCGTCTGCTCGTGGCCCCACTCCGGCCCGAGCAGGTGCCACCCCTGGAACTACAGGTGCGCTCGGGAGTGGCCTCGCTCCTCCTGTTCGAAGCCCCGCTGAGTCTCGGAGCTGTGACGCTTCCCTTGGACGAGAAGCGCCTTCAACTGGTCCCGATGGATGACGGCTCGCTGATCATCGTCCCCACCACGGACCTGCGCGCGGGTGAGCAGGTGCCCCTCACCGTGGAAGCCAGGCCCGGGGCTGAGCCCCTCCGCTTCATGCTCGTCACCCGGAGCGATGCCGTGGATATCCAAGTGCGCGTGGTGAAGGGCGAGCCCTCCGCCGATGAAGCCGCCGTGGCGGCCCTGGCCCGGAGTCTCCTGTCCACACCCGATGGCCGCGCCATACTCGCCGTCCCCCAGCGGACCGTGGACCTCGATTCACGAGCCTCGCGAGGAGAGGCCGAGTCCGTGCTCTGGATGGAGCGGCGCTTCTTCGCCACCGTGGCCATGCGCAGCCGCAAGAAGGGCACCTCCCCATGGAGGCTGGTCCAGGCGCGCCTGCGGGCGACACTCGAGGACGGCGTCCTCCTGGAGTGGCCCGCGCACCTGCTCTCGGGCGATGCAGGGCTGAAACGTCAGCGCCACATCCTGACGGGTGTTCTCCCGGAAGGCGCCTCGCGGCTGGAACTGGCGCTGGACGGAGAGGACTCACCTGGAACCTTCCAGCCGCTCCCTCTCGAAGAAGCGCGGACGCGCCCATGAGTCAGCCCCTGCACCCCCACCAACTTCACTCGGGGCACCGCATCCGGGACTTCCTCGTCGTGCGCCGGTTGGGCGTCGGTGGCTTCGCCTTCGTCTTCCTGGTGGAGCGCGAGGGGCGCCGCTATTCGGTGAAGATGGCGGCCCGGCCCATCTCGAAAGAGGACGAGGATCAGGTGGATGACTGGATGCGCCGCGAGGTGGCGTCCCTCGAGCACCTGGAGCACCCCCATCTGCTGCCGGTGCTCGAGCGGGGCAGGTGGCCCGACCTGGAGAAGGGCTACACCTATTTCGTCACTCCCTATGTCTCCGGAAGCACCTTCCACGTCTGGCGCTGGCGCGAGCGTGTCACGTTGCGGCGGAGCGTGGGCGTGGTGTGCGAGTTCTTGAAGACGCTCGAGGTGCTGCACGAGCACGGCATCTGCCACCGGGACGTGAAGGCGGAGAACCTGCTGGTGCGTGAGGGAGACGACACCCCCTTCCTCATCGACTTCGGCACGGTGCACCTGCCCTGTGCGAGCGTGCTGACGGATGGGCTCGCTCCGGGGACGCTCCATTGCCAGCCGCCCGAGGCCGTCCTCTTCTTCGCGTCCCTGCTCTCGGAGGATTCACCCCGGGACGCACGGCTGGAAGCCCGTCCTGCGGCGGATCTGTATGCCGTGGGCGTGCTGCTGTACGAAACACTCACCAACTGCCGTCCCTTCAGCACCCGGCTCCCATTGGAGCAGTTGCTGGCGGCCATCGCCTCCACACCACCCCTGGAGCCCGGACGGCTCGCGCCCGGTACCCCCGAGTCGTTGCGCGGGCTGGCCCTGCGGCTGCTGGCGAAGCAACCCGACCAACGCCCTCCAAGCGCCAGGGCCGTCCGCGAGGAATTGGAGCGGCTGCTCGGGGAAGAGGGGCACACCCCGCCCTGGCAGACTCCGGCGCTGCGTCCCTCCGAATGTGCACGGGCGAGGGAGCTGTTCCCGGATGTGGACATGCTGGAAGAGCCTCGGGAGGAATCCGCGGAGCTGGAGCCCTCGCCTCAGGAGAACCCTCCGCCCGCCCGCGAGTGGTGGACGAGAAGGCGGATGCGCGGCTTCGTCGCGCTGGCCCTTGGGCTGGGAGTGCTCGGGATAGGGTGGATGTTGCTCCGCGCGGAGCCCACCGCGCCGGCCACTCCGGCGCATTCCGAGAAAGGAACGCAGTCCGTGCCCACCTCTTCCCCCTCCGAAGCCCCCGAGACATCTCCCACCCCGCCCCCGACGAGTTCGCACAGGTGCGCGCTGCTCACCAGCCTGCTGGGTGCGGCCACCGCGCAACTCCTCGGGTGTGCCACCACTCCCGTGCGGCCCGATCCCATCGGTTACCTAGCGAGCTGCTCCCCCGAGGCCCGTGCCACCCCCGTCAAGCTGGGCATCAAACCCGACGAGCAGGCCTCCTTCATCGAGCCGGAATCGGGCACTCCCGTGTCGAATGAATCCATCGAGGATGGTGGCGCCCTCAACATCAAGCCGGGCCCCATCACCGCCTCCATGTTCGTGGAGATCAAGGGCCAGGAGGTGGAGACGAGGATCACCGGAGAGGCGGTGACGACACCCAACCGCGTCTACATCCAGTTCGACCGTCTCCATCTGGCGGACGGCACCTCGTATCCCATCTGTGGCGTGGCCGTGGATGGCAAGCACCAGTACGGAATCCCGACCTACGCGAAGCTGCCCATGCATGGCGCCAAGGTGGACCCGGCGCGGGTGGACAAGAGCCCGGGCAGCGCAGTGCTCAACGACCCGCGCTTCGAGACGGTGTTGCAGGGACCAGAGGAATACTACGTCCCCCGCGTCGACCTGGCCCCGCCGGACTGGCGCTGAGTTCCCTCCGTTCGGGCCCATCGAGACCGCGGCGCCCCGTATGCCGCGTGTCTCTGGACGGGTGACCGGGAGTCGGCCGTGCCTTACTTGTCAAAGTCGAAAATGCATACCCCGGAGGATCGCTCAGAAAATCCCGCACACTTCTCCAGCGGCCCACAGGAGCCCGGCTCATCCGCTCTGCATTGTTGACGGCATCTCTCCCCGATACACGAATACCCCTCGGGGCATGATGGCCCCTGCTTGCCACAAGCAAGCGCGCACCTCATCCACGCCCCATTTCGTAACTCTCGGGCCGAGACATCGCACACCTGACCCGCCGGGCAGGGATTGAGCTGGCAATCCGTTCCCTGAACCCGCGCACACACTGAAACGCCGTGGTCCAGAGCCACGCATCGTTCACCCTCGGAACAAGACCGTCCCTCACAGGTCGGCAGACACACGGAACCCTTCGCATCCGCGTTACTACAGACGTAACCATCGGCACAGCTCCGGGGCTCCTGGGGCTGGCAAGGGCGGCGGCACCTCATGTGGGTACACACCAGGTCCGGTGCGCACGCCCAGTTCCGTTCTAGCGGAAGCTCCGTACAGAACTCCCCCTCCGCGACCTCACCTGGCGCACCACACATGCGCACCACGCGTTCGCCCACCGCGACGGAATAGCAAGAGAGGCCGCCGCTACAGTCCGCATCCATTGCACAGGTGCTCGCCACGCAGGCTCTCTTCCACTTCAACTGGCGTAGACAGACGAGAGGGGCGTCACAATCTTCATTCCCCTCACAAGACCTCGTAAATGAGGGTAATCGGCTCGCCTCGTCTGGCGGGAGCATGGGGACGAGCCTGCTCGCATCATCTCGTGCAACGGGCACATTCAGCTCACCTACCAACAGCCTGTTCGAGGCCCAGATCAGTGGAACCGGGAGCAGAAACGCCAGCAGCACAGCAAGTCGACTGCGCCACTTCATTTCCGGTCCCTCCTGTTCATCTCCTCTATGCATGCCGCCAAGCAGGCATCGTAGTACCGGTCCCCACACTCCTCCTGGATGTCGGCGGGTTGGCAACCATCATGAGACAGTGAATTGGCGAGATCCTTGAGCATGGCCTGACGCAGCACGCCCGCCTCACCGCCACGGGACACCCTGTTTCGAGCGTCAGCACCAGCAACCCTGCCGCCACGCGCACGTGGTTCATCGCCCTGGCCCCCTGAATCCGAACGAACTCAGAGCCTACACAGCGAACCGCGAGCGAAGCCACCCCGCCCCGGAAAACCACAGCGCCCGCGAGGACCGGCCCTGCGTGGCCGGCGCCCGCGAGCGCCTCGACTGCCCAACCCTTCACGCCTCACTACGGATGCCGCTGGTTCCCATCCGGGGCGTTCTCCACCAGATCCCTGCCGATGTTGCGCCGGTCCCGATCCACCCCGTCGTCATCGCGCAGGCCGCCGCTCGCGAACCGCCGCGCCGCCTCCGCCAGGTCTCGCATTGCCTCTTCGCGCGTCTGGTACTCTTCCCGTGGCAGCGACTTGAGAAGGTTGATGATGTCTACGTACGCCCCGTTGTCCGCCGCAGCCGTGACGATCTGCTCTCGCGTCGCCGGGTAGTCCACGGAGTCCAGGTGGGGCGTGATGGAGAGCGCCGGGTTCTCCGCAAATCCGAATGCCATCTCGAGTCCTGTACCTTTCCGCCCAGGCTTCCCTCTCCGCACCCGGGCCTCGTATTCAAGCTGTGGACGGAATGTCCTGCGGGCTACCTCGCCATGGCCCTTCAGGCCGTGCCCCCCGGGCAGCCTTCCGGCCGGGGCCAGGGTAGAGTGCCGCTCCTCAGCCCCCCTTCGGGAATCTCGATGCTCCCCACCCCGCTGCTCGTCACCTGGCTCGCACTCGCCTCCCCTCCCCCCGCTCCCTCGTCCACTCCCCAGGCCGCCGAGCCCACTCCCTCTGCCTCCGACGCCACGAGCGTCTACTCGCTAGAGGACGGCGCCTTCGTGGACCAGGCCCTGCGCGACCTGGAGGCCGTCGAGCGCTACGCCAAGGGCCTGCGTGCCCTGCAGGAGCAGATCTCCAAGACGCGCGGCCTCTACAACCGCAAGCAGGACATCCCCTACACGCCGGACGAGAAGCGCACCCTGCTCACTACCTGGGCGGCCTTCTCGGACTACTTCGCCTCGCTCGAGCTCATCCGCCAGCGCTACTGGGACTTCGTCAAGGTGTCCGCCCTCACCCGGCAGACGAAGCACACCTGGGGCTTCCTGCTCACCCACGGTGCGCTCACCACGGAGCTGGCCCACGGGCTGACGTACGCGGAGCTCACCGGCGGCCAGAAGCAGCTCGAGGTGCTCCTGGATGAACCCTCCGAGGAGTACGGCCTGCCCGCGGGAACCTTCGCCCGTTTCAAGGAGAAGGCCATCCACGTCTCCACCTCCACCCAGCTCATGACGGGAGACACCTACGCCGAGCAGCTCCGGCCCCTGCTCAAGAAGACGGGCATCCTCAACGTGCGCCGCGCCGTGTGGCTCATCCAGGAGATGCGGCAGAACTCCAAGGTGGCCCGCGGCAAGCTGCTCAAGCGCGGCTTCACCCTCTTCGCCAAGGCTGGCGCGGACGTGCTCAAGGACTCCACCGCCAGCGCCATCTTCCCCGTGCAGCGCTCGGTGGCCGAGTGGATGGGCGACACCCGGGTGAAGCGCATCGGCCAGCCCCTCATCCGCCGCGAGCAGACGCTCGCCCTGCTGGCCCGCATGCAGCCGGGCGATATCCTCGTGGCCCGGCAGAACTGGTACCTCTCCAATATCGGCCTGCCCGGCTTCTGGCCCCATGCCGAGCTCTACGTGGGCACTCCCCAGGACTGGGCCACCTTCCTCGATGGAGACCCGGGCGTGCGCGACTGGCTGAAGACGCTGCCGGGCGCCCCCCAGACGCTCGCGGAGCACCTGGCGCGCGAGTACCCCGCCAAGTGGGCCGCCTACACCTCCCCGGACAGCCATGGAGACGCCGTCCGCATCATCGAGTCCATCAGCGAGGGCGTGTCCTTCACCGGCCCCGAGCACGGCATGCACGTGGACTACCTCGGCGTCATGCGCCCGCGCCTCCCCCCGGTGGAGAAGGCGCGCGCCATCACCCGCGCCTTCCACTTGCAGGGCCGGCCCTACGACTTCAACTTCGACTTCTTCTCCGACTCCACCCTCGTGTGCACCGAGCTCGTCTACAAGTCCTATGCCCCCTCCCAGGACATGCAGGGGGTTCGCATCGGCCTGGTGGACGTGGCCGGCCGGCGCACCTTGCCCGCCAACGAAATTGTTCGCCTCTTCGACGCCGAGTACGCCCGGCCAGAGCGGCAGCTCGATTTCGTTGCATTCCTGGATGGCCGTGAGCAGGAGCGGGATGCCGTCGAGGGGGATGTAGATTCCTTCCGGCGCACCTGGCGCCGGGTGAAGTGGGACATCGCCCAGCAGTAGAAAGAGGAGACCATGACGGAAGAGAGCGGACTCGAGATGCTGGAGATTGCCGGCAAGCTCTTCGAGCGGATGATTTCTCAGCAGCAGGCCAAGGTGCTCCGCCTGGCCCGCGAGGTGGTCCCCAACATCACCCCCGAGGAGCTGCGCAACCCCCACGACTTCCCGAAACTCAAGGAACACCCGACTTTCGAGTTCGAGGACGGACTGCTCTCGGGGCTGATTTCCGCCCATGTGGCGATGCGCGCGGAAATCAAGGGGCGGCTGTTGCCCCCCGAACCCCCCCGGAGCTGACTGCCTGCCTGCCTTTGCCGTTCCCTCTTGCCTGGGTTAGTCCTTGCCGCCGTGAGCATCACCTCGACCTTGAGCCCGCCAGTAGTGGCCCGCGAACGCCTCGTCTCCGCGCTCGCGGCGGATCCGCCACGGCTGGACCTGGCGGCACTGGCCATCGCCACGCTCAACCGGCCGGGGCTGGATGCCTCGGCGTACCTGCACACGCTGGACGCGCTGGCGGCCCGGGTGCAGCTGGAGATGGAGCGGCACACCGGCCATGGCGAGGTGATGGCCGGCCTCACCGCGCTGCGGCACGTGCTGGCGGACATCGAGGGCTTCCGGGGCAACGACGAGGACTACCAGGCGCCGGAGAACAGCTTCCTGGACCAGGTGCTGGAGCGGAAGGTGGGCCTGCCCATCACCCTCTCGGTGGTGTACCTGGAGGTGGCACGGCGCGCGGGCATTCCCCTCTATGGCGTGCCCTTCCCCGGGCACTTCCTGGTGGCCTGCAGCGCGGGGGACCACAAGCTGGTGGTGGACCCGTACCACGGTGGGGAGATCCTCACCGAGGAGGGGTGCAAGGAGCTGCTGGAGCGGGTAGCGCCGCAGCTGCGCTTCACCCCCGCCATGCTGTCGCCGGCGCCGGTGGAGCTCATCACCTACCGGATGCTGTCCAACCTGCGCCGGGTGTACCTGGAGCGAGACGACAGCGAGCGAGGGCTGGCGGTGGTGGACCTGCTGCTGATGCTGGCCCCCAACCATCCGGGCGAGCTGCGCACGCGGGCGGCGCTGCTGGCCAACCTGGGGGCCTACCGGGCGGCGCTCAAGGACGTGGAGCGCTGCCTGGAGCTGTCGCCGGAGGCACCGGACCGGGACAGGCTGGAGTTGACGGCTCGGGAGTTGCGCCAGCGCGCCGAGCTGTTGAACTGAGCCGATGAGCCCCATCAAACCGTGGCCCCGCCTTCGCCGGGGTCTGGAGCATGACTACCGAATCTTCAAGGTCCGCCAGGACGTGGTGGCGGACCCGCGCACGGGCCACGAGTGCCCGCGCGTCGTCCTCGAGGGTCCGGATTGGGTGAACGTCATCGCGGTGACGAAGGATGACCAGCTGGTGCTCGTACGCCAGTACCGCTTCGGTACCGAGGCGGCGACGCTGGAGGTTCCCGGCGGCATGGTGGACCCCGGAGAGGATCCGGCGACGGCCGCCGCGCGCGAGCTGGAGGAGGAGACAGGGTACGTGCCGGGCCGGGTGGTGAGGCTTGGCCAGGTGCACCCCAATCCCGCCATCCAGGGCAACCTCTGCCACAGCTACCTGGCGCTCGACTGCGTGAAGATGCACGAGGGCAAGCAGGAGGCGGGGGAGGACATCACCGTGGAGCTGCACCCGCGCTCGACGGTGCCCCAGCTCCTCCGGAGTGGGGCCATCACCCACTCGCTGGTGGTAGCGGCCTTCTTCCTGGAGCACCTGCACACCGGGGCTGGCGGCACCCGCTGAAATTGTCGGGTACTCACCTGCGTTGGACGCCTGCATCACGCAGGAGCCCTCCCTCTTCCGGGGCCCCCCCCGTGACACGCAGTCGGGGCAGCACTAGCCTCTGCCCCCGAGGTGAGCTCGATATGGCGGAAAGCCTGACGCATGCACGCGAGGAGCAGCCCGAGCAGCTCCCCGCCGCCCCAACCCCCGGCACCAGCCCCGAGGCCGCCCGTTCCCACGAGAGCGCCCCGGCCCGCGTCTCCATCTCCAACCTCCTCCCCGGTGAGGACGTGTTCACCTACGTGCGACGCGTTCAGGGCACCTTCGAGCCTCGGCTGTACCAGCAGCTCGTGGGGGCGGCGAATGAGTTCAAGGAGGGCGACGCGACCATCGGTGTCGCCGCGGCCGACGAGGCGTCCCGCCGCAATGCCCGGGAGCTGCTCGCGCGCACGCGCATTGGCGACCTGGACGCGTACCCGCTCATCGAGGAGCGGCTCTACACGTACATGCAGGGAGCGCTCGACCCGAAGGCGCAGGCGCACACCGCGAGCTGGACGCTGGGCGAGCTCAAGGCCTTCCTGCTGTCCGCGAGCGAGGCGGACATCCACGAGCTCAAAGGCGGGCTGAGCAGTGACGTCATCGGCTGCGTGGTGAAGCTGATGAGCAATGAGGAGCTCGCCGCGGTGGGGAGCAAGGTCTTCAACCCGCTCCCCGGCAGCAAGGTGGGCGCGAAGGGCTACCTGGGCGCGCGCATCCAGCCCAACTCGCCCACGGACCACCCGGACGACATCCGCTGGCAGGTCTTCAACGGCTGGAGCTTCGCCCTGGGCGACGTGGTGCTCGGCACCAACCCGGTGTCCTCGGCGCCCGAGTCCGTGGCCGCCGTGGAGTCCGCCCTGCACGAGATTCTGGTGACGTTCGGGCTGCGGGACGTGATGCCCCACTGCGTGCTGGCCCACGTGGACGTGCAGGCGGTGGTGGAGGCCATGCAGCCGGGCACCACGGGCATCTGGTTCCAGAGCCTGGGCAGCACCGAGGCAGCCAATCGCACCTTCGACGTCACCCTGGAGAAGATGGAGGCTCACGCCGCCGCGCGCACCGGGCGCTGGGGCATGTACTTCGAGACGGGCCAGGGCGCCGACGCCACCAACGGTCATGCTGCCGGCGTGGACATGGTGGTGCACGAGTCGCGCAAGTACGGCTTCTCGCGCGCCCTCACCCAGCGCATCGCCGCCGCGCAGGCCCGCGCCGGCCGGGAGACTGCCCCGCACGTCATCGTCAACGACGTGGCCGGCTTCATCGGCCCCGAGGTGTTCCGCACCCGCGAGCAGCTCGTGCGCTGCTGCCTCGAGGACATCGTCATGGGCAAGCTGCACGGCCTGACGATTGGCCTGGACGTCTGCTCCACCCTGCACATGGACGTCTCGCTGGATGACCTGGGCTGGTGCCTGGAGCAGCTCATACCGGCCAACCCCGGCTATCTCATGGCGCTGCCCACCCGGAATGATCCCATGCTCAGCTACCTGACCACGGGCTTCCAGGACCACGTCCGCCTGCGCGAGCGCTTCGGCTACAAGGTGGATGACCGGATGTGGGCCTTCTTCCAGCGACTGGGCGTCATCGACGCGAAGGGCCGCCCTACCGAGCACTTCGGGGACCCTGCCTGGGTGTACCTGCAGTACCGCCGCCACAAGGGCGACACGCGCCCGGACACCGACGTGCTCGCCGAGGCCGCACGGCAGATGGCCGAGGTGCGCGCCCGCGGTGTTCCCCTCGCCGTGGGCCATGGCGAGCACCCGTGGGACCTGGCGCCCTCGCTCGACCGCGAGCTGCGCCAGCTCTACGACGACGCCAAGGCTGGCCTCTGGTCCGACCTCTCCCCGGACTTCGTCGCGGCGCTCCCCAACGCCGTGCCCCTGCGCACCCGCACCACCGCCCGCCGCCACTACATCCTCCACCCGCCCTCGGGCGAGCAGCTCGAGCCCGCCTCCGAGCGCATGCTGGAGACGCTGCGCTCGCGACACGCCTGCCGCTACGACGTGCAGCTCGTCATCTCGGACGGGCTGGACGCGCGCTCGCTCATGGACGAAGGCCACCTGCTGCCCTTCCTCACCGCCCTGCGCACCCGGCTCGAGGCCTCCGGCCATCGGGTGGCCCCCGAGCACCTCGTGTTGTCCCTGGGGCGCGTGCGGGCCGGCTACCGCGCGGGAGAGCTGCTCTTCGGAGACACGGCGGAGAACGGGCCTCGCGCCCTCATCCACGTCATCGGCGAGCGCCCTGGTTCCGGGCACCACAGCTTCTCCGCCTACGTCACCGCGCCTCCGGCCCGCGTCTGGGCCCGGCCGGGTGCGGTGGACCACAACATCACCCGGGTGGTGGCTGGCATCTCCGACACCAGCCTGCGGCCCGAGGTCGCCGCGGCGGAGGTCGCGCGTCTGCTCGGCGAGCTCACCTCCGCCTCTTGATGGCTGTTCCGGCGGAGGCCCGAGCAGTTGGACGAGGCCAAGGAGTGGTTTCCAACGAGGTGTCCCTCGTCACGTGCACGCTCGACGAGCCGCCGCCCCTCATCCGTTCCGAGATTCTTCCCCAGCACGAAGAAATGCGCGGCGAGCCCGTGCGACGCCAGGATGTCGAGCACACGAGGCGTCACATCAGGATCTGGTCCGTTGTCGAACGAGAGCGTGAGGAGTCTCACCGGAACACATTGTTCGAGGTCACATCACCCGCGAGCCAGCGCGCCAACTCGCGGCGCGCGTTGGCACGGCGGGTCCGCGTTATCTCTGGCGTCATCGCCTCCGGGCTGTCGTACGTGAACTCGACGAGCATCCCGTTCGGATCCTCGACGTAGAGCGACCGGCAGTAGCCGTGCTCGAGTACGTACATGCCGGGCTCGGAGTAGCCGGCGGCCCGCAGACGTTGCTCGATGCCGTTCTGGGTCTCCCGATCGACGTTCAGCGCGATGTGACGGAACGGAGAAGGAGTCAGCTCCGGTCCAAAGAGCTTTTGATCCTCCGGCTTTTCGAATTGGAAGAACGCGAGCGCACTCCCGTCGCCAAGCTCGAAGAATGTGTGGCAATAGGTGCGAACGGCGCCAAAAAGCTCGTCCGACTCACACCAGGTCGCGACGAGCGGCAGGCCAATCAAATCCTCGTAGAACCTCCGCGTCGCTTCGAGATCCCTGGACACGTAGGCCGTATGGTGAAGCCTGCTCGGCGGTTTCGCTTGTGTGTTCATTCGCTCTCCCTCTCGTGACTTCTCGAACCGATTCGAGCGCTCACTTCGCCACGGGGCGCTCGTGCGTGCGCTGAGAATCGCCGTGCTCATGGGGCGCATCGATGACGAGATTGCTCAGCACACCGAGCCGCTCGATCGAGACCTCGCACACATCATGTCGATCATCCCTCTCGGCGTTCGTACGCCGAGTGCCGGCAACCCCTTCACGAGAATCGAAGCAATCCGCATCGCCGCGCGCCTCCTGCACGAGGAACCCTAGCGAGGACGTGCCCTCACCTCAAAATGCGAGAACTCGAGGCTCGAACCTCTGGCACCTCGCCATGGCGCCGAGCTCGCGCGCCGAATTGGCGTCATGAGCCCGTACACGTCCTGGCGCCAGAAGAGGTGATGCACACCTCTGCCCCTCAGCGCACCACGAGGCTCAGCCACAGGTCGATCGCCGCCCAGCCCCGCTCCTTGCCGTAGTGGCCGTTGAAGACGTGCCCGGTGTTGTTGAGCGTGTCCACCCACACCAAGCAGGAGCGCGGGTACATCCGCGCCTCGGCCGCCGCGTAGGAGGCCGGCGCCAGCAAGTCATTGTCTCCCAGCTGCACCATCACCGGCACCCGGATGTCTCCGGCCGGGATGAGCTGCGGGTAGGCCATCATCGTCAGCAGGTCCCCGTACTGGCCGCGCGTCACGGTGTCCGCCGTCTCGTTGTCGTAGGCAACCAGCTCCGGGTTCGAGTGCGCCGGGTCGTAGAAGAGAGCACCGCGCATCTCCCCGGGAACGGTGATGTAGGGACCCTGATTGAGGAACTCCAGCAGCACGCTGCTATCCACCGGCACCGTGTGCGGGGCGTTCAGCCAGCCCGTGTTCACCACCGCCTGCGCATCGCCGTACAGCGCCTGCGCGAAGGTGGAGATGAGCGCTCCGTTGGAGTGCCCCACGTAGATGAGCTGCTCGAAAGTGTTCTTCTGCGCCGTGGCCCGGAGGTGCCGCGCCACCTGGTGCAGAGCGCTCGCCGACTCCGCCAGGTTGAGGGCATCCCCGTCCAGCCGCTCGCTCTCACCCGCCCCCGGCAGATCCAACGCGAGCACCGCGTAGTTCCGGCGGGCCATGTACCGCGCATACGAGTAGTCCCGGCCGTCGATCTCCGGTAGGTCCCAGTAGCCGTGGTTGTAGGTGATGCCGTGGGAGAGAATCTGCACCGGCCGGTTCTTCAGGCTGCCCTGGTAGTAGAGGTAGCCGACCACCGTGTACCGCTGGCCATTGGCGAGCCGCACCGGGAACTCCCGCCGCTCCACCTTCACATCCCGAGGCCCCGTCGCCTCGGCCGTTGCCGGGAGAGCCAGCGCCAGCACCAGCGCCATCCAGGCTCCCATCAGACGGATCATCTTCTTCATCTTCCACCCTCCCTCTTGCGGCTCTTCTGGAAAACTCTACTTACGCAAAATCTTGGGAGAGCCTGATATTCCGGACCTTCCGGTACTTCCAATGAAAATATCTTTCCGAGGAAAACACAATGTGCGGGGAAGTGAGACTGGGAGGGAGGAGAGAGGGAGAGCGACACGCGCCCCCTAGGTCATGCGGAATCTGACACCATGGTGGGCCGTGTCCCTGGAGGGGGAGAAGGCGTGAGGCAAGACGACTCGGTGAAGGAGCGGCTGGCGCGGATGGAGCTGCCGTTCAACGCGTACGGGGTGGACCCATACGGCGTGTCCAGGTGGCATCTGCGCGTCTGCTTCGAGGCGATGAGCTTCTTCTACCGGAGCTACTTCCGGGTGCGCTGCCACGGCATCGAGCACGTGCCAGCACGCGGGAGAGCCATGGTGGTGGGCAACCACTCGGGAGGGGTGGCGGTGGACGCGGCGATGATCATCACCTCGTGCTTCCTGGAGATGGAGCCACCGCGGTTGGCGCAAGGCATGGCGGAGAAGTTCATCAACGCCACGCCGGTGGCCTCGACATGGGCCAGCCGCTGCGGCCAGTTCCCCGGCCTGCCCGAGCACGCCATCCGCCTGCTGGAGGAGGACCGGCTGCTGATGATCTTCCCCGAGGGAGCGCGGGGCACCGCGAAGCTCTACCCGCAGCGCTACGACATGGTGGAGTTCGGCACGGGCTTCATGCGCCTGGCGCTCAAGACGCGCACGCCCATCATCCCCTTCGGCTTCCTGGGAGGAGGGGCGGCCATCCCCACGGTGGCCAACCTCTACGGGCTGGGGAAGGCACTCGGAGTGCCCTATGTGCCCGTCACACCCTACGTGCTACCGCTCCCCCTGCCTGTGCCGCTGGAGATCCACTATGGCGAGCCCATGGTGTTCGAGGGCACGGGCAATGAAGAGGACACGGTCATCCAAGGGTATGTGGAGCAGGTGAAGGAACGCATCGCGGGCATCATCGAGCGGCGCCGTAAAGAGCGCTGGAAGGGCGTTGAGTCATGAGGGTCCTCATCCTGGGAATCGGCAGCTCGGTGGCCCGGAGCCTGGCGCTGCAGCTGCGAGACGCGGGACACACGGTGATGGGCATCGACACGCGGCCGTGGGAGGACGCCCCCTCGGACATCGAGGTGCACGAGGTGGACCTGCGCAAGCGGGCGGCCGAGGACGTGTTCCGCACGCGGCGGCCCGAGGCGGTGGTGCACATGGCCACGGTGACGTCGCTGCGTGTGCAGGGCGAGGAGCGCCACCGCATCAACCTGGGCGGCACCCGCGTGGTGTTCGAGCACTGCCGGGCCTACGGGGTGAAGCACGCCGTCTTCGTGGGCCGGCACACCTTCTACGGAGCGGCACCGGACTCGGCGCTGTACCACACCGAGGACGAGCCGCCGAAGGAGCTGGCCTCCTTCCCGGAGCTGGCGGACCTGGTGGCCGCGGACCTCTACGCCTCCACGGCACTGTGGCGCTACCCGGAGCTGACCACCTCGGTGCTGCGCGTGTGCTACACGCTGGGGCCCTCGGCACAGGGCACGCTGGCCACCTTCCTGCGAGGCCGGCGGGTGCCGATGGTGGCGGGGTATGATCCGCTCTTCCAGTTCCTGCACGAGGACGACGTGGCATCGGCCATCGCGCTCACGGTGGAGAAGCGAGCGCGCGGTGTCTTCAACCTGGCGGGTCCGCAACCGCTGCCGCTGTCCGTCATCATCCGCCAGGCGCAGCGCCAACCCGTGCCCTTGCCGATGATGGTGCTGCGCCAGCTCATCGGCCGCTTCGGGCTGCCGCGGCTGCCACCCGGAGCGCTCTACCACCTGCAATACCCCATCGTGGTGGACGCGCGCGCCTTCCGGGAGGCCACCGGCTTCACCTACCGCTTCGACGAGGTCCAGACCATCGAGGCCTTCCTGGCGGCCCACCCTCCCCCTCGCCCGCGCCGGGAGGAGCTCTTCGATCGGCTCGAGGCGCTCGGGGTATTGAAGTAGCGGGGCCGCACGGTCAGACCCCCGGCAGACAAGCCTCCTCATACTCCCAGCGCTCGGAGGCAATCCCAGCTTCGAGCAGTCGCCTCACCGCCTCCAGGGAGACGGCCGGAGGGACATCGACAGCAAACAGGTTGGGGATGTGGCTCTGCTCGGTATCACAACCGAGCACCTCCAGCTCATGGCGCAGAGCAGGAGCCTCAGAGGCCTCGTAGATGATGACACGCAACGTGCTGTGCCCGGATGGACGAACGACCTCGACGAAACCGAGCGTGCCGTCGTCGCGCCGAACCGCCGAGACGACATCTTCGTAGGCGACCCCACGCGCAAAGAAGGGGATGTTGCCAAGGCGGTAGAGCCCATCACCGACTGGCTTGGCCCACATGCTCTCGCACGTGACAGGCGGGTAGCCATCCTCATCCTGCTGTAGCTCGAAGAAGACCTTGACGAGCTGTTCGGATTCTTCACCGGACATTCAACACCCTCATTGCGTCTTATCGCTCTTCTTGATGTTGCAGTCACGGCACAGCACCTGTCCGTTCGAGGGATCGCCCTTCCCCCCTTGGCTTTCGGAATGATGTGAGCTGGAACTGGTACGGCTCCATGCATCTCAATGGAGCCCAATAGAGTGAAGATCCCGAGCAGAATGCACTGGAGCATGCGTGGAGCGTATCAGGCACACGCGCCACGCCGCCCCCTCTTCCGTCCCAACCTCCCCAGGGCTCGCGCTCCGCCCCTCATCCCGGCTAGCCTCTGCGGTGCAATCTCGACCGAGGGGGATTCGATGGTCGTCGTACCGTCCACGCTGGATGCGGTCACCGTGCACGCCGAGGGCGCGCTCTGCACGCGCCTGGCCTCGGTGCCGTCCGATAACGGCCGGCTTCCCAGGCAGGTGCGCATCGAGGGACTGCCGCTCGGGCTGCGCACCGGCTCGCTCCGGGCCGCCGTGCTGAAGGGCCCCCACGGGCTCCAGGTGCGGGACATCCGCCCCGCCTACGACGTGCGGCTGCCTCCGGAGACGGACGTCCCCGCCGCACAGCGCGCCCTGGAGGAGGCCCAGGAGAAGCTCACCGTCATCTCCTCGGAGCTGGTGCGCGTGAGGCAGGAAGTCGCAACCCTCCAGAAGCTCAAGCCCTCCTTCCCACCGCGCAAGAAGGACGAGCCGCACGAGCCGCGCGAGTCCTCCCTCACCGCCATCCTCTCGCTGGCGGGCTTCGTCGACACAGAGCTCGCTGCCCTGAACGCCCGGCAGCTCGAGCTGGAGCGCCAGCAGCGTGACGCGGCAGAGGAGGTGGAGCTGCGCCGGCGGCGGCTGGAGGAAGGCTCTTCCGCGGTGCGCGGCCAGCGTGCCCAGCTCTACCGGGCGGCCGTCATCACCCTCTCCGAGGTGGGCCCAGCAGAGGAGGCCGCGCAGCTCGCGCTCGAGTACGCGGTGCACGGAGCCCGCTGGGTGCCAGGGTATGACCTGCGGATGCCCCGGACACTCGACGGAGGCACGCTGCGCATGCGCGCCTCCATCATCCAGCTCACCGGCGAGGACTGGAGCAACGTACGGCTGGCCCTGTCCACCGCGCAGCTGGAGCGGCGCGCCGACGTGCCAGAGCTAAAGGCCCTGCGCATCGGCCGACGCCAGCCGCCTCCGGCCCGCTCGGGCTGGCGCGAACCGCCTCCGGGACTCGAGGAGCTGTTCGCCGGCTACGACACGGCCCGACCCCAGAGCCCCCCACGCCCCGAGCCCAAGCTGGAGCGCTCCAGGGCGCGCGAGTTCGCCATCGCCTCAGCCGAGGAGGCCATACCGCAAGGCGCGATATCGAGGGATGAGCCCTCGGCTCCGACTGTCCAGCCCATGGCGCCGCCCTCGCCGATGCGCGCGTCTCAATCCCTGCCCTCGGTGCCCGCGCCCGCCGCAGCCGCCCCCATGTCCGTGAGCCGGCCCACCGGCGCCTTCCGCGCGGGAGGCCCCCCGCCCCCGCCGCCCGCCCCCGGCGCGGCACCCGCTGCTCCCAAGATGAAGAGCGCGAACCTCATGAAGCGCCGTGCGGTCGCCGAGGAACCGCCCATGGAGATGATGAAGGAGGAAGAGCCCTCCGAGGATCTCGACGCGCTGGATGGGTACGGCGGGGACATGGACGCCCTCGGCGGCGGCGGTGGCGGCCTCGCGGACACCCGCTCCCGGCCCACCGGACTGGAGCCGGCCGTGGATCTGCTCGACTACGGCAACCTGGAACTGGGTGCCACGGAGCATCCCGGGCAGCGCGGACGGCTACAGCCCCAGTCCGAGGACAAGTCACGAGAGCTGCTCATGCTGATGGGAGTGCACGTGCGCGTGGATGTCTTCGCGCTCGTGGCTCAGTACGAGCGCACGGCAGCCTCCGTGCAGAACGTGACGCTCCCTACCTGGTCCGTGCCGCCGCGCCAGTCCACGCCGCACTTCGACTACCGCTTCGACGTGGAGACGCGTGTCGACGTGCCCTCGGATGGCGTGTGGCACACCGTGCCCGTGTTCTCCGCGCCCGTGGGGCTGAGCGCCGAGTACGTCTGCGTGCCCTCGATGGAGTCGCGAGCCTTCCGCACCGTGAAGGTGGAGAACCGCACGCCGCACGCGCTGCTCTCCGGACCGGTGGACATCACCCTCGGCGACGAGTTCCTGATGACTTCTCCCCTGCCCACGCTCGCGCCCGGCGCCACGCAGCGGCTGGGACTGGGCGTCGAGGAGTCCATCAAGGTGTCGCGCAACACGCGCTTCGACGAGGCCTCCGGCGGCGTGTTCGGCGGCTCCAACGTGCTCACCCACCACGTCTGCGTCGAGCTGGCCAACCGGACGCCTCAGCGAGTCACCGTAGAGGTGCTGGAGCGCGTGCCCGCGGTGCCGTCTTCGGTGGAGAAGGACATCAAGGTGGACGAGACCGAGGTGAAGCCTGCCTGGAGCAAGCGCCCCCTCCTACCCGGCGAGACGCCCGTAGAGGGCGAGCGGGCCTGGAAGGTGACGCTGCAACCGGGTGAGGCGCAAACGCTGAACGCGACATGGGCCGTACGGATTCCCTCGAGCAAGATGCTCGTGGGCGGCAACCGGAGGACGTGATGAGCACTCGCATCCATCTCCCCGTCGTCAAGGTGACCGTCCTCGAAGATCGCGCCCTGGTGGAGCGCCGCGCGGACGTGGTGTTGCCCGCAGGGCCTCAGCGGCTGTGCGTGGAGGGGCTCTCGCCGCTCGCGGTAGACCGCTCGCTCCAGGCCCAGCTCACGGGAGGCACCGTGGCGCAGGCCCGCGTGAGCCGCACCTGGAAGGAGAAGCCCCGCGGCGAAGGAGCGCGTGTGCAGTGGACCGGGCTGCGCCGCCGCGTGGAGGACCTGGAGTCCGAGTGGAAGCGCGCCCAGGCAGACGTGCACCGGCTGCGAGCCCGGCTGGAGGTGGTAACCGTGGCCCGCGAGGACGTGCTGCGGGCCATCGCCGAGCTCTCGGGCGTCGGCCGGGCGAAGCCGGAGTCCTGGCGCGAGCAGCTCGAGACGGTGCGCAAGGAGGCGGCCTCTACCGAGGAGGCGCTCCGGCTAGCGCAGAAGCACGTGGAGGTGACGCAGCAACGGCTGGTGGAGAGCCGGGCAGCGCTCATCCAGGGCGAGCTCCCGGAGCAGCAGCTCGTCACCGCGGCGGAGCTGGAGGCGAACCACCCGGCGGGTGGGACGGTGTCCCTGCGCGTGACGTACCTGGTGCCCTGTGCCGTATGGCGGCCGGCGTACCGAGCCACGCTCGCTCCATCCGAGGGCGGCGAGGCCGTGACGCTCGAGTGCGAGGCCGTGGTGTGGCAGCGCACCGAGGAGGAATGGAAGGACGTGGAGCTGCTGTTCTCCACGGCCCGGCCAACCCTGGGTGCCTCGCCGCCACGGCTGGTCGACGACTGGCTGCGGCTGCGCGACAAGAGCGAGCAAGAGAAGCACACGGTGGAGGTGAGCATCCGCGAGGAGGCCATCCAAACCACCGGCGAGGGCGGCGCTAGCCAGACGGAGTCCATGCCGGGCCTGGACGACGGTGGCGAGGCGCTGACGCTCCGGGCCTCCCACCGGGTGACGGTGCCCTGTGATGGAGCGCCGCACCGCGTGCCGCTGTTCCAGTTCAGCGCCCCGGCGACGTCCGAGCTCATCGGCTACCCGGAGCACTCGCCGCTGGTGCATCGGGTGGCGCGCTTCAACAACCGGGGCTCGGCGGTGCTGCTGGCGGGCCCGGTGGACCTGGTGCGCTCGAGCGGCTACGTGGGCCGCTCGCAGCTCAAGTTCACCGGCGTGGGCGAGAAGCTCAAGCTGGGCTTCGGCAGCGAGGACACCCTGCGCATCGCGCGGCTGGTGGACTCGAAGCAGGACACCCAACGCATCACCGGGAAGCGCACCCGGACGCACCAGGTGAAGCTGTTCCTCTCCAACACCGGCACGCGCGCCGAGAAGGTCGTCCTCGAGGAGCGCATGCCCGTCTCCGAGGTGGAGGCCGTGGAGGTGAAGCTGCACCACGACCAGACGAAGCCCGCCCCCTCGAAGGTGAGCGAGGACGGCATCGTGCGCTTCGAGCTGGCCGCTCCACCCCGCTCGCAGCAGGAGCTGGCCTTCACCTATTCGGTGGCCAGCTCCTCCAAGGTGGCCGGGCTCTAATCCCCTTCAGGGAAGTAGCCGAAGGGTAATGTCCCCTCTCCCCTCGGGAGAGGGGAAATGGTCGCGTTGCCAGCGCAGGTTGCCGGGAGCACACCTTCGCAGACTTCCCTGAAGGGGCTTAGACCGCGAGGGCCCGCTTCAGGGCGGAGACCTGCCGGGCGATGAAGTCCCGGGAGACGACAGCATCCCCGGCGAGTACCTCGAAGGCGTGGAAGGCGCCGGGCACCTCATCCAGCTCACAGGGAACGCCCACCGCCTGCAGACGGCGGGCGTACTCGACGTTTTCCTCGTAGAACAGGTCCAGCGTCCCGGTGCCCACCCAGGCGGGCGGCAGTCCCGTCAGGTCCTCCGTCCGTGCTGGCACGGCATACTTCGGGGCGGTGGGGCCACCGGGTGCTTGAGCCAGGTAGCTGGTCCATCCGAAGACGTTGCTGTCCGGCGTCCAGACGTACTCCCCAGTGCCCTTGTGGTCCGCGCGGGTGGTGGTCCGGTCATCGAGCATTGGGTACAGGAGCAACTGGAAGATGGGCTTGATCTGCTTCCGGTCACGGGTCAGCTGCGCCAGCGCCGCCGCCAGTCCGCCGCCCGCGCTGTCTCCCCCAATGGCGAGCCGGTCTGGGTTGATCTTCAATTCGCCAGCGTGAGCGTGCATCCACGAGAGCGCTGCGTAGCAGTCCTCTAGCGGGGCCGGGAACGGGTGCTCGGGAGCGAGCCGGTAATCCACGGCGAGCACCTGGATGCCGAGCTCCTTGGCGAACCGGCCGCAAATGGCGTCCGACTGCTCGGGCTTGCCGATGACGTAGCCTCCACCGTGGATCCACAGGAGGGCCGCGCTGCCCGGAGCACGCTGTGGGGGCTCGTACTTCCGGACGCGGACGTTCGGCGCCCCAGGCGGGCCAGGAATCCAAACATTCTCGATGGTAACCCCCTCCGTGCTGCGTGGCCTGATGAGGATGGAGAGGCGCCGGATGAGGGATATGAGGAAGCGGTTGAAGGAGATGCGAAAAGCCCAGCGGACGGACGAGCGCAACTCGGGGTGAACGGGATGAGATGGATTTCGCATGACAGGCTCCTCGTGATGCCGAACGTAGGCCGCTTTGGCGCGAGAAAGAAGAGAGCCCTGCATCTGCTCAATCCGGAACCGCTGGCAATCGTTTTCATACAGCTCGAGAGGACGACAGGGGTGATGACGACAGACACCAGATGGTGACTGCTGTCATCAGGAGGAGCGTCTAGAAACAAAGGCTGATGGCCTTGGCCATCACGGTGGTGACTGCTGTCACCAGGCAGCACATTCCGCCAGTTGACTCAAGCCCCTGAAATCACGGAACTCGCAACAAGCGAGACATCCCTCCAGTGCTTGGCACGCCGGACGCAAAGGGGCCGCCGTGAGCGCAGCTGGGCTCGACGGGTTTTCCAGCTGCGACCTCATACACAGACGCGAACCGGCCAAGGCTGCCCCATTCGCAGCTCACGCCAGTCCTTTCACCCCCATAGGAAGCTTCACATGAACCGCAGATTCACCACCCTGACCCTCGCGACGGCGCTGTTCGCCGCACCCGCTACCCTCTCGCTCATCCCCGCCACCGCCGTGGCCGCCCCCTCCGAGGAGGCCGTGGCCACGCCGGACGCGTCGCCGGAGCTCCTCTCCGCGATGCAGCGGGACCTCGGGCTCAACGGCGAGCAGGCCCGGCGCCGGCTGGCCTCCGAAGCGGCGGCCGCCCACCTCGAGAAGAAGGTGCGCGAGAACCTGGGCACCACGTTCGGCGGCGCCTGGCTGAACGAGGACGGCAGCACGCTCATCGTCGGCGTCACCGACGAGGCCAGCGCCCGCTATGTGCGTAGCCTCGGGGCCGAGCCCCGGCGGGTCGCCCGGAGCGAGAAGCAGCTCGACAAGGTGAAGTCGGCGCTGGACCGCAACGCCAAGCGCGCCGACCGGACCATCCATGGATGGTACGTCGACCCTGTCACCAACAGCGTCGTCGTGTTCGCCCGGGACCCGGCCCTGTCGAGCATCGGCAAGTTCATCGCCGACAGCGGCGCGGCCGACGGCTCGGTCCGCGTGGTCACCTCGAATGAGGAGCCCCGCACCATGTACGATCTGCGCGGCGGAGATGCCTACTACCCGGGCAACGCGCGCTGCTCGATTGGCTTCTCCGTCAACGGAGGCTTCGTCACCGCGGGCCACTGTGGCGGCGTGGGCACCACCACCTCCGGCTCCAACGGCGTGGCCCAAGGCACCGTGCGCGGCTCGACCTTCCCCGGTAACGACTACGGCTGGGTCCAGGTGAACTCCTCCTGGGCCTCGCGCCCCTGGGTGAACAACTACGCGGGCGGCATCGCCAACGTCGCCGGCTCCAATGAGGCCCCCGTGGGCGCCTCTGTCTGTCGGTCCGGCTCCACGACCGGCTGGCGCTGCGGCGTCATCCAGGCCAAGAACGTCACCGTCAACTACGCCCAGGGCGCCGTCTACGGCCTCACCCAGAGCAACGCCTGCTGCGAGGGCGGCGACTCCGGCGGCTCCTGGCTCTCCGGTGACCAGGCCCAGGGCGTGACCTCGGGTGGCTCGGGGAACTGCTCCACGGGCGGCACCACGTTCTTCCAGCCGCTCCGGCCCATCCTCGCCACCTATGGCCTCACGCTCACCACCACGGGCGGCCGGGCCATCGTCTCGAACTGGAATGGCAAGTGCATCGACATTCCCAACTCGAACACCAACGACGGCACCCCGCTCCAGATGTGGGACTGCAATGGCACCGGCGCCCAGAGCTGGACCTTTTACTCCGATGGCACCGTCCGGGCGCTCGGCAAGTGCATGGACGTGGCCTGGGGCTCGCGCGACAACGGCGCCGTCATCCAGCTCGTGGCCTGCAATGGCAACCCGGCGCAGCAGTTCGTGCTGAGCGGCGCGGGTGACCTCGTGAACCCGCAGGCCAACAAGTGCGTGGACATCAAGGAATGGAACTCGGCCAGCGGCGCCCGTCTGCAGCTCTGGGAGTGCGCCGGCACCTTGAATCAGAAGTGGAACCTCCGCTGACGAACGCTTCACCCCTTCGGTGGTGGGTTGCTGCCCTCTGGCTTCGCCACCACCGTCTCCAACTCCGCCACCCGGCGAGCGAGCTCTTCAGGTCCGCTCGCCGGCAAGGCCGGGGATGGCTCACGCCGCGCGAGTGGGGAGAGATGGGGATCGTTATCGGTCTCGCGCAGGTTCTCGAACAGTGTTCCCACCGCGATCAACTCTTCTCGGCCGATTACCTCGGCGCGGCCTGACGCGAGCGCATCCAGGCGACGCCGAAGCAGCTCACCGCGGCCGCCAGGAACGGCAGCGGCGGCGGAGAGAAGTAGAGCGCGGCCACGATCAGCCCGGCGAGCGAGACCAGCACGTTGACGGCGGACACCGCGGAGGGAACGCCTCGGCCCTCCTTGCGCAGCGCGTGCTCGAGCATGAGGTTCACGGCCCCGAAGCCCAGGTAGAGCAGCCCCATGGACACGCTCCAGCCGGTGGCGAAATCCATCAGGGTGTGGCGCGGCCCCGGGAACCGCATCGTCAACTGCGCCATCGCGTCGTAGACCCTCGACTCCTCGGGAGTCGGAACCTGCCGGCCAGGGCCGAAGTTGCCGAGCATATGCCCGAGCGCAACCATGACGTGCATCCAGGACGCCACGCGGAACCATCGCGCGCCAGGGAATGCCCGAGCCGCCGTCGTGTTGGATTGAGCCGCCGTTTCCATCTTCATTTCCTCATGTCTACGTCCCGGGCGTCAGTTGGCCCACGACGTGCGGCTGGCCGTCTTCGGACTTCACGCGGTAGGCGACCGTGCCGTCTCGCTGCGCCGCTGTCTGGAATACCACGCGCGAGGGCAACAGGAGCGGGCGACGGAAATTCGAGGTGAGTATGAGGGCAGGCGCATCCGCCGCTTCGCCCAGCTCCGCCACACAGCGGCCCACCGTCCACATGCCGTGCGCGATGGCTCGCGGGAACCCGAAGGGGCGTGCCGTGAGGGCGTGCAGGTGGATGGGGTTGTAATCCCCGGAGGCCCGCGCGTAGCGCCGACCGGTGTCCTCGGGCACCGTCCAGGGAGCAGGACGGCTGTTAGCGAACAGCGCGTCCTCCTCCGAGGCGGGGGCCGTGGAGCCCGCGGGCCGCTCCTCGCGTGAACGCTCGCCAGTGCCGGGCAGGCGGCGCAGCATGGTGGTGACGGCGCTCCACACCACCGCCCCGCCCTCCTCCACCTGGGTGTGGAGGTCCAACTCGCGGCCCTGCCGGACCTCGCGCTGGCCCTCCACCCACGCGAGCACGGACAGAGAAGCCCCCTCCGCCAACCGGCGGTACTGCCGGATGTGGTTGCGCACGTGGATCATCCCGAGCAGCCGGTAGGGGAACTCGGGGCGGTTGAGCAAGACGAGATGGAGCGGAGCGGCGAGCACCTGGGGAAAGGGCAGCGGCAGGTGACCATCCGCCGGGAAGCCGCACACCTCGCGGTAGAGCACGAGCTGTCGCGGGTCCGGCGTGAAGTGACGCAGGCGCACTTCGAGCCGGGGCACCTCGCCCGGGCGCGCAGGGCGGCGGGCCACGGCGGCGCGCAACAACTCCACGGCGAGTGACGGAGGTGCGGCGAGCTCGAGGACGGGCGGAGAGACGGACACGGGGGTGACTCCTGCGGTGTCTGGGTATTCGAACGAGTTCGTCTCGTAGTGAGCACCCGGCATGGATGTCGAGTTTTTATTTCTACGGGAGCCGTAGGCCCCTCATCCCGCCAAAGTGACGCGGGAGGCCCTCGCGTGAAGCGGGGGCCTCCCTTTCCAAGGCGCTCCTACCTCGAGCGTCAGTACCCGATCCTGCTCCGCTCGGCCCCGTCGATCATCTCCTCGCGCTGGGAGCAGGTGAGGGAGTTCATGCTCTTGGCGAGGGACTCGATGCACCTCACGTAGTGGCCGTGGTTCTTCGCCGACCTGGCTCGGGCATTTACCCGATCCTGGATGGAGCATCCCTTGGAGTTCACGGTGTTCTTGATGCGGGTCGGGCCAGAGCCGGTGTCGACCTTGAAGCGGAGATCCGAGAGCAGGCACTCATCGTCATTGTCGTTCACGCCATCCCGATCGTTGTCGAAGAGCATGAACGTCAGGGGAATCGGCCGCTCCAGGCCACCACTGCCCGCGGGCACGAAGGCACCGAGGAAGGAGCCTGTCCTGCCGTCGAAGCGCAGCACCTCGCCGTTCAGGAAGTTCGTCACGTACAGGTTGCGGTCGGTGCCAAAGAGGAGATCCCCGGCGAAGGTCAGCCCGCCGCTCCCGAGCGGCACGAACACATCGATGAACGCGCCTGTCCTGCCGTCGAAGCGCAGCACCTCGTTCGCGAGCGTGGCGGCATACAGGTTTCCATCGGGTCCGAAGGTCATCGAGACGCTGTCGACACCGCTGATGAACACGGCCCCGGGCTGTCCCGGAGCAGGCAGCGGAGCACCCGTCTCCCCGTCGTAGCGCAGGATGCTGTCGGACAGGATGCTCTCGACGTAGAGGTTGCCATCGGGGCCGAACTCCAGATGGTGTGGCACCACCAGCCCTCCACCCGAGGCGAACACATCCAGGAACTCGCCTGTCTCCCCGTCGTAGCGCAGCACGCTGTTGGTGCCGAAGAAGCCATCGCTGACGTACAGATTGCCGTCGGGGCCGAAGATCAGGTCGTTCGGCGTCCCGAGGCCACCGCTGCCGGGAGGAACGAAGTCGTCGATGAACGCCCCCGTCCTTCCGTCGAAGCGCAGCACGTTCCTGCTGTCGAAGCTCGCGATGTAGAGGTTGTCATCCGGGCCGTACGTCATGCCCGCGAGGTTCTGCACACCGCCACTGCCAGGGGAGACGAAGACGCTGACAAACGCCCCCGTCTTCCCGTCGAAACGCAGCACGCTGCTATTGGTGTTCCGGCTGACCAACAGGTCCACCTTCTTCGGAGTGGACCACGCCACCATCAAGAACAGGCCCGACAGGGCCGTCATGGCTTTCACGAATCGAGACATCATGCCCCCCTCATGGACGGCCAACCTTCAGGTCCGTTCCGCTGGAAAGGTAAGCATCACGTCAGCAACCAGCGGGTGGCTGCCCCTCCCTTTCCGACAGGACTCACCATCCCATACAGGTGGGTGGTGAGTGTCTGGCAGTGGCGGTTGGGGCATGCCCTCGGGGCGCTCAGCCGGCGGCGTAGATGCGGCGGTGCTCGCGGATCTCCGTGAGGCGGAACTCCCCCGGGGCCGGCGTCAGCGGCTCCGGCGCGTCCGAGGCGAGCCTCATGATGCGCTCGTACTCCTCTATCGAGACGCGCTCCCGCTTCGCGAGCACCGACTCCACGTCCGACTGGGCCATCCGCCGCGCGGCCCCCTCCCCCACCACGCCCGAGTAGAACTCCGCGCAACAGCCGCTGCCGTAGGACAGCAGGCCAATGCGCTTACCCGCCAGCGCGGCGCCCTCGTCGTGCAGCAGGCCCGCGAGCGCCAGGTAGAGCGAGGCGGTGTAGACATTGCCGATACGGGCGTTGAGCCCCAGCGACGACGCCACCTGCGCCTCGTAGCTGGCCGAGGACTTCGCGGCCTCCTCGCGCGCTGCCGGAGTGCTGTCCTGGGCGCCCGGTGCGTCCTCCAGGTCGCACAGTCGCAACTGGGTGTGGGCCTTGCGGGCCATCTTGCAGAAAGGCACGTGGTAGAGGATGCGCGCGAGTTGCTCGCCGGGAAGTGAATCGCCCCAGCGCACCACCTCGTGCGCCATCGCGCGCTCGCGCCAGCCGCGGTACGCCCCCGAGAGCGCATCCAGGTAGCAGCTGATGGAGTAGTGCCCGTCCACCACCGCCTCCCGCCGGCCGAGCGGCCGCCAGAAGTCATACACATCCACGGAGCACACGCCGTTCAGCCCGATGTCCAGAGCGAGCAGGTCCGGCTGCTCCGACACCAGCAGGGCCACCGCGCCACCGCCCTGGGTGGGCTCGCCCGCGGTGTTCAGCCCGTAGCGCGCGATGTCCGAGCACACCACGATGGCCGAGCGACCCGCCCCCGCGCCGGAGGCAATCCACTCGGTGGCCGCCATCAGCCCCGCGGTGCCGCCGTAGCAGGCGTGCTGGGCATCGAAGGTCCGCATCGACCGCGGCAGCTTCAGCAGCCCCTGGACGTGCGAGGCCACCGGCTTCGAGTGGTCCACGCCCGTCTCCGTGCCCACCACCAGCATGCCCACGCGGGACGGGTCCACGCCGTGGCGCTGGATGAGCCGGGACACGGCGCTCGCGGCGAGCGCCACCGAGTCCTCGCCCGGATCCGCCACCGCCATCTCCTTCGCGCCCAGTCCCGCCGTGTACTTCGCGGGCTCCACGCCCCTCGCTCGGGCCAGATCCTCGATGTCCACGTAGCGGCGGGGTACCGCGATGGCCAGCGCCTCGATTCCAACCTGCTTCTTCATGGAAAGCTCCTTGCCTCGTGGACTCACTGCAGCTCGGGGGGAACCAACACCAACCGGCCCGCCACCTCGCGGTTCTCCAGCCGGAAGTGCGCCCTCCCCGCCTCCGCCAGCGGCACCGCCTCCGACACGAAGGGACGGATCTTCCCATCGGCCACCAGCCGCAGCGACTCGTCCAGCTCCTCGCGCGTGGTGGCATACGCCCCGAGGATCTCCAGCTCCTTCACGATGACCAGGCCCGGGTTCAGGTCCACCGTGCCCGTCTCCAGGTTGCCCACCACCACCACCCGACCGCCCGGCGCCATCGCCTTCAGCGTCTGCCCGAAGGTCACGCTGCCGACGATCTCGATGGCCACATTGACGCCCTCGCCTCCCGTGCGCTTGCGCGCCTCGGACGCGAAGTCCAACCCGCGCGAGACAATGACCTCATCCGCTCCCGCCTCGCGCAGCGCCTGCACCTTGGCCTCACCGGACGTCACCGCGATGACGCGCGCTCCGTCCAGCTTCGCCAGCTGCACCGCCGCGAGCCCCACGCCTCCGCTCGCCCCGGTGATGAGCACCGTCTCTCCGTCCCGCACCCGTCCGCGCGTCCTCACCGTGTGCACGGCCGTGCCCAAGGTGCAGCACACCGTGGCGGCCACCGGCCAAGGCAGGTTCGCGGGCACCCGGCCCAGCCCCGCCACCGGCGCCGTCATGTACTGCGCGTAGCCTCCGGAGATCTCCTCTCCGAAGAAGCGGTTGTCCTTCTTGCACAGACTGTTGCGGCCGCTCTTGCACAGCGCGCACTCGCCACACGAGAGCCGCTGCAGCGTGGCCACCCGGTCCCCCACCTTCCACCCCGGCGTGTCCGGGCCCACCTCCACCACCTCGCCAGCGGCCTCGTGGCCGAGAATGGCGGGCACGTGGGTGCGCGGCAGGTTGCCCCGGCGGTTGATGACGTCGTGGTAGCAGACGCCGCAGGCATGGACACGGATGAGCACCTCGCCTCGTCCCGGCCGGGGGTCGGGCACGGACTCCAGCTTCAAATTGCTCGCTTCACCAAACTCACGCAACACGACAGCCTTCATGGGGGGACTCCCTGACCGGTAAAGACACTCTGTCTGGGTATGGAGAACTCAGGCGCCCACGAGCTGGTCGCGGAGGCCTCGGGCATCAATGGCGCGAATGGCAGACACGGTGCGCGCATCCGGGAGCGGAGTGACGGGCAGCGGCTCCTCCACCTCGAAGGAGAAGCCAGTGCGCTCGTGGATGGCGTCCAGCTCCACCCAGGGATGACGGGCCAGCAACCGGGCCCCGCCCGCCCCGAGCTCGAAGACACCCAGGTCGGAGATGAGCTTCACCGGGCGGCGCTCATCCCGCGTGGTCGCAACCTGCACCTCGGGCACGAGGTTGCGGCGCGATTGACGAGGCACCACCAGCACCGGCCGGCGCACCCACTGCCGCAGCGTGGCCGCCCCCGCCACACCCGGGAACTTGCTCCGCGGTCGCTCCAGGCTGCCCGAGGCCGTCATGTTCGTCCGGCCCAGGGCATCCACCTCCGCGGCCCCGAAGAAGACGGTGTCCACCCGCCCTCGCCGCGCATGGTCGAAGAGGTCCGGGATGGTGACCTCCGCCGAGCGCCCCTCCAGGTAACCGAGGTCCTCGGACGAGGGGTACAGGGTGGGCAGCTCTGGATCCAGCGAGCCGACACACGCCAGGTACGTCAGTCCGGGCGCGTGAGTGGCTCGGGCCACCGCGATGGCGAGAATGGCCAGCGGCGAGGCAACTCCGGTGGCCACCACGTCCCCATCGTCGATCTCCTGGGCGAGCAGCGAGACGACCAGCTCCGCGGGCGTCACGTCGGTTTCCGTCCTCATGCCGCCCTCCGCGTCTGGAGGAGCGCGTTGAGGAACTCCGCTTCCCGCCCGGCCTCGGCCAGCGAGAGGTAGTCCGCCAGCATCGCGTCGTCGTGCGGGTACAGCCCGGCGCAACCGGTGGGCAGCGCTCCCTGACGGACCAGGGCAACACGCTCCACCTGGAAGCCAGGAATCGTCACTCGGGGGAGCCGAGACACACGCTCCTCGGCCGTCGCCAGCACCCGGCGAGCCGCGCCCGCAACCAGCAGGTCCGTCGTGGGGTCCTCGATGAACAGGTTGCCCCGCTCGTCCGCCGCGCGCGCGTGGATGAGCGCCACATCCGGATAGAAGGCCTGCTCGACCGGCACCGACTTCCCCGTGAAGGGATCCACGACGACCTGGAGCGGCTCGGCGTCGGCCAGCTCGGACACGTCCGCGTCCGGCGCGGGCAGGAAGGGCACTCCCATGGCCGCAGCGCGCAGCCGCTGGACGACGCGATAGCCGTCATGCTCGCGCCAGTCGATGCGCCCCTGCTCGATGGCCCGCTTGAGGCAAGGCATGGGCCGCACCCGGTTCTCCAGGTTCAGCGCTCCGAAGGGCAGCTCCACCCGCGACAGGCAGCCCCCCGCCACCAGGAACTCGGCAGGCAGAGGGTTGGGCAGCGAGATGAGCTTGAGGTCCTTGCGGCCCTGGGCGATCAGCTCCAGCACCATCGCCATGGGCGCGCGGCCCAGCATGAAACCCCCGGTGGCCAACCACGACCCGTCGGGGATGGAGGCCACCACCTCGGACAGCGAGCCCCAGCGGCCAGGCTTCATGACTTCTCCCCTACCGCCGCGGGGGGCACGATCGACAGGAGGGGCGCACCGGCAGCGGGCACCGCCGCCACCGCGGGCGTGACGAGCCCGGCGAAGAGCAGCTCCACCATCTCGTTGGAGACCTGCTCGGCCGACAGCCGCCCATCGGGCTGGAACCACTTGTAGATCCACAGCACCATGCCGAGGAACGAGAACGCAGCGACGGTGGGCTGCACGGGACGGATGCGCCCCACGCGCACGGCCTCGGAGAACGAGTCCTCGAGGAACCGCACGTAGTTCTTCTTGCGGCTGTCGATGAAGGCCCGAGCCTCACCGGTGAGCGTGGCGTGCTCATGGAGGATGATGATGACCTCCTTGCTGCACCCGCCCGTCACCAGGTGGATGTTCAGCCGCATGCACTCGCGCAGCCGCTCGACCGGGTCCGGCAGCGGCCGCACCTGCTCGAGCACCTGCTGCTCGAAGGCGTCCATGCCGTAGCTCATGATGTCGAAGAGCAGCTGCTCCTTGTTCTGCACGTGGTGGTAGAGCCCCGCCTTCGTCATCCGGCACGCGGCGGCGATCTCCTGCATCGAGGTGCCCTCGTAACCGCGCTCGCAGATGAGGCGCGCCGCCGTCTCCATGATGGTCCGGTAGCGCTCACCGTCGTCCTGCCTCCGTCCCGAGTTCATCGCGTCTCCTCCAGGGGCCGTCCGGCTGCGGGGTGACCTACCGACCGGTCGGACGGCCTACCGACCGGTCGGTAAACTCTCCTGGCCAACGCAAAGCGTCAAGGAGAAAGTGTCGGAAAGCGGCCGGAAGGGAGCACGTCTCCTCCCCGGACGGGAGGGTCGGGGCTCGCTGCATGACATCGGCGCACATGCCCACCTTCGAGGCGCCGTGGGCACGGCAGGAGGCGGAAGATGGCCCTCAACCTGAAGAAGCGACTCGTAGTGACCGGGGTGGTGCTCGGTGCCTCGCTGTTCACGCTGGCGATCGCCAACGCGCAGATCGATCCCAACACCGGTGCGCCCGTCACGCCCGGAATCCCCCCGTCGCCCCCGGGGCTCTCGCCTTCACCGGGAACCACGCCGACCACCCCGCCACCCCTTTATGCCGGCGATGATGGAGGCACTGGGGGCTCCGGCATGATTCCGACCTACCCCTCGCCCTTCGACTCGGCGGACTCGGGGATCGGTGGCGGCGGGCTCATGCCCTCGCCGATCCTCGGAGAGCTGGACGCCGGCCTGCGTTAGCCGGGGCGCAGGCCACCACGAGATCTCGAAAAACCAGCGCTCCCAGGAAATAGCGTATTCCAGTAGCAAGCATCATTCGGCAGCATGAGCACCTGCGCGGATGAGCCGCGCCAGCTGGAGGTGCACATGCGTCGATTCATCGTGGGAGTTTCGCTGGTGTTGGGTCTGGGCGTGGGCTTCACCGCCGGGGCGAGGAACGGAGTCGTGGACCGCGGAGGTCCCGCCACCATCTGCGCGGAGCCGTGTGACGAGTACTGCCAGGAGCTGGGTTATTCAGACGGCTACTGCGGCGGGCGCAGGTGCGTCTGTATCGAGTGAACGCGCCCCCATTGCGGCCTGAATAGGACCGCAAGCGCGCTGGCTCAGTGGGCCCGCGACTCCACGGGGAACATCTGGAGCGTCCTGGACCTGCGCAGCTCACGGATGGCCTCCATGATGGACCGGCACTCGCTGTCCGAGTTGTAGAAGTGCGGCGAGATGCGGATGCCCCCGTTGGGCCGCCAGTCCACCACGAAGCCCTGCTCGATGAGGCGGTGGCACGCGTCCTCGCTGCCCTCGAAGTCCACGCACACCGTGTTGCCCCGCCGGTGGGGCGCACGAGGCGTGTTCACCTTCAGCCCCTGCTCGTCCGCCAGCGCCATCACCAGGGACGTCTGCCGCAGCGACTTCTCGCGGATGGCCGCCACGCCCACCTCTCGGATGATCTCGTAACCCGCGCGAGCCGCATACAGCGCGGGCACCGACGGCGAGCCCCCCATGAAGCGGTGCGCGTCCGCCGCGTACTCCACATCGCCGAAGTGGAAATCGAATGGGTGCGCGTCCGAGAACCACCCCGTCATCCTCGGCTTGAAGTCCGGGATGAGCTCCTGGCGTGCGTAGAGGTACGCCGCCCCCGAGCCACCGCACAGCCACTTCACGCTCCCGCCCACCAGGAAGTCCACCCCGAGCGCCCGCACGTCGATGGGCACCGCCCCCGTGGCCTGGTAGCAGTCGAGGACAACCAGCGCGCCGTGCCGATTCGCCTTCTCGATGACTGGCTTCACGTCCACCAGCCCCGAGGAGCGGAACAGCACCAGGTCCAGCGACACCACCAGCGTCTCGTCATCGATGGCGGCGAGCAGATCCTCCGTCTCGATGTTGAGCCCGCCATCGCGGCTCTTCACCGCCTCGATGCGAGCGCCATTCCTGCGCTGAGCCATCCAGTTGTAGACGACCGAAGGGAAGTTCAGCTCGGTGAGCACCACCTTGTTGCGCCGGCCCGAGAAGGACAGGCCCGAGATGAGCACGGAGATGAGCGTGCTCACGTTCTGGTGCATGCTCATGGTGCCCGGCGGCGCATTGATGATGGAGCCGAGCAGGTCCGCTGTCTGCGTCACCATGGGCAGCCACGAGTGCCAGGCCACCACGCCCTCGGTGTCCCAGAGGTCCGCGTAGTCGTTCAGGTGCTGGCGCGCCTTGCGAGGCATCGCACCCAGCGAGTTGTTGATGAGGTAGCCGGCCTTGCGCTCGAGGATGGGGAACTCCGAGCGCCACTTCAGCAACGAGTCAGTCTGGGCAGGAGGCATGCCCCTGACCAACACATCCCACGCCCGGGGTCCTTTCCACGCGGACCCCGGGTTTCCCAACCGGGGAGGACTACCGGCCCACCGGGCGGGCAGTCTTGCCCCGGGAGCGCGTCGCGGACTTTTTCGCGGAACGCCCCTCGCGCGAGGGAGCGCCCTCGCGGTCCCATGTGCCAGAGCGGCCGCCGGACTTGTGCTCCAGCTGCACGGCCTCCATCACCATGCCCCGGTCCACGCTCTTGCACATGTCGTAGACCGTGAGGGCCGACGCGCACGCCGCGGTGAGCGCCTCCATCTCCACGCCCGTGCGGTCCACCGTGCGCACCGTCACCCGAATCTCCAGCGCGTCCTTCTGGGGCTCCAGCTGCACCTCCACCCCGGAGAGCGCGATGGGGTGGCACAGGGGAACGATGTCTGGCGTCCGCTTGGCCGCCATCACGCCAGCCAGGCGCGCGGCAGCCAGGACGTCCCCCTTCTCCACCTTGCCCTGCAGAATCCGCTCGAGCGTCGCGGGAAGCATGCGCAGCCGGGCGGTGGCCACTGCCACACGCTCGGTCTTCTCCTTCCCTCCTACATCCACCATCTTCACCGCTTCATCGCCTCCGACACCGCGGCGAGCAGGTCGTCCGCAATATCATCCGGGTCTTCCAAGCCCACCGAGACGCGGATGAGGCTCTCGCCGATACCGGCCGCCTGCCGCTCCTCGGACGTCATCCGCCGCGCGCTCGCGCTGGCCGCGTGCATCACCAGCGTGCACACGTCTCCAAGCGACGGCGCCGCCCTCGCCAACTTCACCGCCTCCAGGAAGCGGAAGCAGTCCGGCCGGCCCGCGCCCTTGATGTCGAACGCCACCATGCCGCCAAAGCCACCCTCCAGCACCTGCTTCGCCACCGCGTGGTCCGGGTGGTTGGGCAGGCCCGGGTAGTGGACGCGCTCGACGAGCGGGGACTCGGAGAGCCGCTTCGCCACGTGGGCGGCATGCTCGCAATGGGCCTTCATGCGCACCGGCAGCGTGCGCACCCCACGCAGGGTGAGCCACGCCTCGAAGGGCCCCAGCACCTCACCGCCCAGCAGACGCGCGGCCCGCAGCGGCGCCAGCTTCTCCCGGGTGCCACTCACCGAGCCGCCCAGCGCGTCGCTGTGCCCGTTGAGCCACTTCGTCGTGGACTGGATGGCGTAGTCCGCCCCCAGCTCGCACGCCCGCTGCCCGTACGGCGAGGGGAAGGTGGCATCTACCGCCAGCGCCGCCCCTACCTCCCGGCTCGCCCGCGCCAGCGCCCGGATGTCCGGCACGCGCAGCAGCGGGTTGGTGACGCTCTCAGCCAGCACCAGCTTCGGCCGCAGCGCGACGATGCGCTCGGTCGCCGCCGCGTCGGTGAGCATGAGCGCCTCGATGCGCACCCCGGCCCGGGCCGCCAGGTTCTTGAAGAGCGACCGCGTGACGCCGTAACCGTCCGCCGACATCACCACCACGTCGCCGGCCTTCAGGTTCTGCGCCTCGAAGACGGCCTTGAGGGCGGCCATGCCGCTCGCGTAGACCACGCTGGCCTCCGCCCCCTCCAGTGCCGCCACCGCCTCCTCCAGCAGCGCCGCATTGGGCGCGGCGATGCGCGAGTAGACGTAGTCCTTCCCGTCCAGCGCCGCGTCCAGCTCGTCGCTGCTGTCGAAGAAGCTCACCGCCGACACGTGGATCGGCGGCACCACCGGCTGGGACTTGCTGCCCGTCAGCTGCGAGCCCGCATGCACCGCCACCGTCTTCCGCTTGGTGCTCATCAATGTCTCCCGGGTGCCGTGCCGAGCGGGCCTACTCGCCCTGCTCGATGAGCCAGCGCTCGGCGTCGATGGCCGCCATGCAGCCCGTACCCGCCGCGGTGATGGCCTGCCGGTAGTAGCTGTCCTGCACGTCGCCGCAGGCGAACACGCCCGGAATGTTGGTGCGGGTGCTGCCCGGCACCGTCTTGAGGTAGCCGCCCTGGTGCGTCTCCAGCACGCCCTGGAACAGGCCCGTGTTGGGCGTGTGGCCGATGGCCACGAACAGGCCCGTGACCGGCACCAGCTTCGTGTCGTTCGTCTTCAGGTTGCGCACCACCGCACCCGACATCCCCTTGTTGTCGCCCACCACCTCGTCGATGGCGCTGTCCCACAGGAAGGAGATCTTCGGGTTCTTCAGGGCCCGCTCCTGCATCACCTTCGAGGCGCGCAGGCTGTCGCGCCGGTGCACCACCGTGACGCTCTTGACGATCTTCGCCAGGTAGGTGGCCTCCTCCATCGCCGTGTCGCCGCCGCCCACCACCAGCACGTCCTGGTTCTTGAAGAAGGCGCCGTCACACGTGGCGCAGGCGGACACTCCCCGGTTCTTGAAGGAGTCCTCGCCCTTCACCCCCAGCCACTTCGCGGTCGCACCCGTCGCGATGATGACGGTCTCCGAGTAACAGCTCTCGCTCTCGCCCTGGATGAAGAAGGGGCGCTTGGAGAAGTCCACCTTCACCACGTTCTCCATGTGGATGACGGTGCCAAAGCGCTCGGCCTGCTTCTGGAAGCGCTCCATCATCTCCGGGCCCGTAATAGCCTCGGGGAATCCGGGGTAGTTCTCCACGTCAGTGGTCACCATGAGCTGGCCGCCCGGCACGCGCTGGGGGTCGTCGAGCGTGGGACCGCCCGCGAACATGACCGGCTGAAGGTTGGCGCGCGCGGCGTAGATGGCCGCGGTGTAGCCCGCGGGCCCCGAGCCGATGATGGTCACCTTGTTGATCTTCTCCGCCACGGGTCGTCGCTCCTGTGTTTCCTTGAAATGGGGCGCCACCGTACCAGAGCCCCCATGGTCGTGGTACGAAGCAGCGCCACAATGGATGCCTCGATCCTCCAGAAGGTTGCGCTCTTCGAGGGCCTCACCCAGAGCCAGCTGCTCCGGGTGGCGGCGATCGCTCGCCCTCGGGGTTATGAAGCAGGCGCCTGCCTGTTCCGCGAGGGAGAGGACGGCCGGGACATGTTCATCATCCTGGAGGGCAAGGTCCGCATCTCCCAGCAGGTGCCCGGCATGGGCGAAGAGGCACTCGCCATCCTGGAAAAGGGCCAATATTTCGGGGAGATGTCCGTCATCGAGGCCATCCCCCGCTCGGCGGACGCCTATGCGCACACCTCGTGCACCCTCTGGGTCATCGAGCGCGAGCAGTTGGATCACCTGATGTTCACCGACAAGGACCTGGCCTACGTCCTGCTGTGGAGCTTTGTCCGCACCCTCTCCGTCCGCCTGCGCGAGACGAATGCGAAGATGAAGACGTTTCTGGCGCTGTCGCGTTTCTAACGCGGTGTCCCACTCCGGCCGGGTCTCCACTTGCCCGGTAGCCCGGGAACCCACTGGGGTGGCGGATGTGCGAGGGGAAGCCCCCTTCCCGCGAGCCCCGGATAGACTGGGTCCTCGCGTCTCCTCCGCGCCCCGCGAACCCCATGATTCCACCCCCCCTCCCGCCCGATGAACCGAGGCGTCTCCAGGCCCTGCTGCGTCTGGGGTTGCTGGACACCCCGGCCGAGGAGCGCTTCGACCGCATCGTCCGGATGGCCGCGCGGATGTTCCGCGTCCCTATCACCCTCGTCTCCTTGGTGGACGGCTCCCGGCAGTGGTTCAAGGCCCGGGTGGGCCTGGAGGGCTCCTCCACGGAGCGCAGCCTCTCCTTCTGCGGCCACGCCATCCTCACCCCGCACACCTTCGTGGTGCGGGACGCCCTCGAGGACCTGCGCTTCGCCGACAACCCGTTCGTCACCGGCGAGCCACACGTCCGCTTCTACGCGGGCCACCCCCTCCACGCCACGGACGGCAGTGCCGTGGGGACGCTCTGCCTCATTGACCGCCAGGCGCGCGACTTCAGCGAAGAGGAGCGTCAGCTGCTGGAGGACCTGGCCTCGTGGGTGGAGTTGGAGCTCAACGCCCTCACCGTCCAGGAGGCACGCACCGCGCTGGCGCAGCAGGAGCGCTTCTTCGAGCTATCCGTGGACATGCTCTGCATCGCGGGGCTGGATGGCACCTTCCGGAGGCTGAGCCGGGCCTGGACCCGGACGCTCGGCTACTCCGAGCAGACGCTGCTCACCACGCCGCTGCTGGAGCTGGTGCACGAGGAGGACCGGGCCTCCACCGCCGAGTGGCTGGCGCGGGGTGCTCGAGACGAGCACCTCCCCTACTTCGAGCACCGCTGCCGCGGTCAGGACGGCACCTGGCACTGGCTCCAGTGGAACGCCACCATCAACTCGGAGGAGGGCATCCTCTATGGGGTGGCGCGCGACGTCACCGAGCAGAAGCGCTTGGAGGCCGAGCGCCACCAGGTGGAGCGGATGAAGAGCGAGTTCGTCTCCACCGTCAGCCATGAGCTGCGCACGCCCCTCACCTCCATCCGCGGCTCCCTCGGCCTGCTGGAGGGCGGCATCCTCGGCGAGCTTCCTCCCCAGGCCCAGGACATGGTGCGCATCGCCCGCACCAACACCGAGCGCCTCATCCGCCTCATCAACGACATCCTCGACCTCGAGAAGATGGAGTCCGGCAAGCTGGACTTCCACCTGGAGCCCCTGGAGTTGCGCGCGCTGCTCGCCCAGGCCGTCGAGGCGCACCACGGCTACGCGGAGGAGTGCGGCGCCACCGTGGAGCTGGCGGTGGAGGCGCCCGAGGCGCGAGCGATGGTGGACGGGGACCGCCTCCTCCAGGTGCTGGCCAACCTGCTGTCCAACGCGCTCAAGTTCTCTCCCCGCGGTGAGCGGGTGACGCTGCGGCTGGCGCGGGTGGCCACGCGACTGCGCGTGAGCGTGGAAGACCGGGGGCCAGGCATCCCCGAGTCCTTCCGCGCGCGCATCTTCGAGAAGTTCGCCCAGGCGGACGGCTCCGACACTCGGCGCAAGGGAGGCACCGGGCTGGGGCTCTCCATCGCGCGCGCGCTGGTGGAGCGGATGGGCGGCACGCTGGATTTCGTCACCGGCGACGGTCTGGGCACCACCTTCCGGGTGGAGCTGCCCGAGTGGCACGCGGAGACGGGAGCCAGCGCCACGCCCATGCCGCGGCAGGTGGAGAAGACCACGGAGTCCACACCAGGGGCTCGCCCGCGCGTGCTGCACGTGGAGGCGGACGAGGACAACCGCCGCGTGGTGGCGGACGTGCTGCGGGACGTGGCGGACGTGGTCCCCGCGCGCAACCCGCCGGAAGCCGAGTCCGCGCTGCGCTCCGGGCCCTTCCCGCTCGTCATCGCCGAACCCGTCCTCCCCGAGGGTGGACTGCTGCCGCTGGCCCCGCTACTCGCCGCCGGCCCGGTGGTGCTCTTCTCCGTGCGCGAGGCCGAGCCCGAAGTGGCTCGCCAGGTCTCCGCCGTGCTGGTGAAGTCCCGCGCCTCCAATGAGGAGCTGCGCTCCGCCGTGCTTCGCCTCCTGCAGTCCGCCGCCAACGGCGCTCACTCCCTGCCTCCGAGAGGTTCCCCATGACGATTCGCAAGGTGCTGCTCGTGGACGACGAGGACGATATCCGCACCATCGGGCAGATCAGCCTCAGCCGCGTGGGCGGTTGGCAGACAGTGCTCGCCGCCTCGGGCGCCGAGGCCGTGAGCAAGGCCGCCGCCGAGCAACCGGACCTCATCCTCCTGGATGTGATGATGCCGGGCATGGACGGGCCCACCACCCTGGGCCAGCTTCGCGCCCAGCCAGCCACCGCGAAGACGCCCGTCATCTTCATGACGGCCAAAATCCAGAAGCAGGAAGTGGCGCGCTACCTGGAGCTGGGAGCCGTGGGCGTCATCGGCAAGCCGTTCGATCCCATGACCCTGCCCACGGAAATCAAGAAGCTGCTGCCGCCCGCCTGAGGCCCCGTGAAGACCCGTCTCTCGAAACGCTCTGTGGTGCTCGCCGCGGGGGCGCTCGCGCTCCTGTGTGTGCTCTTCATCCTGGGCCGCCCGATGCCGGCCGCCGAGCATGACAGCTACCGCACCCGGCTGCGCCAGCTCCGCGTCCAGAGCGCAGAGCTGGAGCAGGACCTCCTCCGCTCCCACGTGGGCATGCCCCGGGTCCATGGCTCACCGCGGGAGGCTCTCGCCGCACTGCGCACAAGGGCGGAGGAGCTGCGCGCCTTCCCCTCGTTCCTCACGGAGCCGGAGCGGCGGACCCTGGGCGCCGTGCTGGACAACTACCTGCGCGCCCTGGCGGACGAAGAGGCCCTGATGGTGCGCCTCCAGACACAGGAGGCGGGCGAGGCCGAGGCCACGCTCCGGCTGCTGCTGGACAGCCCCGCCAGCCCCGAGGCCGAGCGGCTCATCACCACCTACCTCCAGCTCTACGAGGGAGCCCTCGCGCGTGCCGAGCGCTTCCGCATCACCCTCTTCGCCGTCTCGCTGCTGCTCGTCGCCTTCGTCCTGGTGGTGCTGGTGCGGCTGTCGCGCACGGGCGCCGCGCTCGACACGCTCAACGCGGAGCTGGAGGCGCGCGTGGAGGAGCGCACCGCGGCCCTGTCCGCCGCCAACACGGAGCTGCGCGAGAGCGAGGCGCGCAAGGCGGCCCTCCTGGAGAGCTCCCTCGACGGAATCATCTCCCTGGATGAGACGGGCCGCATCCTGGAGTTCAGCCCCGCCGCGGAGTCCATCTTCCGGCTGTCGCGGGCGCAGGCGCTGGGCCGGGACTTCCTCTCCCTGGCCCTGGCCGCCACCGTGATGCCCGAACAGCGCGCCACGGTGGCACGCTCGCTCCGGGCCGACGCCGCCCCCGGCCGCGCCACCCGCTTGGAGCTGCAGGGCCTGCGCGCCGACGGCAACTCCTTCCCCGCCGAGCTCACCTTCCTACGCGTGCGCAGCGACGGCCCCGCACGCTTCACCACCTACGTGCGTGACATCACCGAGCGCCGCGAGGTGGAGCGGCTGAAGAACGAGTTCGTCTCCACTGTCAGCCACGAGCTGCGCACGCCCCTCACCTCCATCCGCGGCTCCCTCGGCCTGCTGGAGGGCGGTGTCCTCGGCGAGCTTCCTCCCCAGGCCCAGGACATGGTGCGCATCGCCCGCACCAACACCGAGCGCCTCATTCGCCTCATCAACGACATCCTCGACCTCGAGAAGATGGAGTCCGGCAAGCTGGAGCTGAAGCTCCAGTCGGTGGAGACGGCTGAGGTCATCGAGGCCACCTTCAGCGGAGTGCAGGGCATGGCGGACTCGGCGAAGGTGCGCCTGAACGCCGAGGCAGGAGGCGCGGGCCCGGTGCGAGCGGACCGGGACCGGCTCATCCAGGTGCTCACCAACCTCGTCTCCAACGCCATCAAGTTCTCCCCTCCGGACTGCCAGGTGGAGGTGCGAGCCGCCCGGGACGCGCGCGGCCAGGTGCGCTTCTCCGTGGTGGACCAGGGGCCGGGCATCCCCCTGGACCAGCGCGACCGACTCTTCGGCAAGTTCCAGCAGCTCGACAGCTCGGACACGCGCACCAAGGGAGGCACCGGCCTGGGCCTGGCCATCTCCCAGGCCATCGTCGAGCAGCACGGCGGCCGCATCGAGGTGCACAGCGAGCCGGGCCAGGGCGCCACCTTCACCTTCTCGCTGACAGCGCTGCGCGTGGGCTCCGGCCCCAGCTCCGTCGTGACGGACGAGTCCCGCTACACCATTCTCGCGGTGACGACGGACTCGGAGCTGTCCGGCCTGCTGCGCGGCCTGCTCACCCACGAGGGCTACCGCGTGCTGCGCAGTCCCTCGCTCGAGGAGGCGGAGAAACTCATCGAGGTGGGCGCGCCGGACATGCTGGTGCTGGATGCGCAGAACATGGACGGAGGATTGGAGTTCGTCCGCAAGCTGCGCGAGGAGCCGCGCACCCGGGAGCTGCCGGTGTTGTTGCTGTCGGGGCACTCGCCGCAGGAGGAGGGAGTCGTCCAGCCGCTGCTGGTGGACTGGATGGAGAAGCCCTTCGATGAGACGCGCTTCCTCCTGGCGCTGCGCCACGCCATCCGCCGGCCGGGCCAGGCGCGGGTGCTCATCGTGGACGATGACGTGAGCACGCGCCGGGTGCTGCGGACCCAGCTCGAGCGGCTGGGGGTGGCCTGCTACGAAGCCGAGGACGGAGAGGGCGCGGTGGCACTGGCGCGCACGACGCCGCCGGATCTCATCGTCCTGGACGTGGGCCTGCCCCGGCTGGATGGCTTCGAGGTGGTGGACATCCTCCGCCAGGGCAAGGGCCGCGGTACCCCGCTCATCGTCTTCACCGGACGCGAGCTGTCCTCCATGGACCAGAACCAGCTCACGCTCGGCATCACCCGCCACCTCACCAAGGCGCGCACCTCCGAGGACGAGCTGCTGGCGTCCGTGAAGGAGCTGCTCAAAGGGCTGCTGGCCCGCAGGAATGCCGGCGAGGAGCCGCGCAAGGAGGCCTCATGAGCCGTGGAACGATCCTCTTCCTCGAGGATGACAAGGACCTGCAGTCGCTCGTCTCCGCCTACCTGCGCGAGCGGGGCTACGAGGTGGAGCCAGCCCGCACCGTGAAGGAGGCGCGCACGGTGATCGCCTGCCTCCGGGTGGATGCCGCCATCGTCGACGGCCTGCTGCCGGGGATGACGGGGACGGACTTCATCCAGGAGCTGCGCCAGCAGCACCCGACCCTGCCCATTCTCTTCGCCTCCGCCTTCTGGAAGGACCTCAAGAGCCACGACCACCTCACCCGGCAGCGCAAGGTGTCGCGCGTGTTGCACAAGCCCTACACGCCCCAGGAGCTCCTCCTCTGGGTGGAGCAGATGTTGGCGGTAAAGCCCCCGTCCCCGCCTCCCGCGGCGATGACCGAGGGCCAGGACTCCGCCAACGACCTGGATGCCACCTTCAAGGCGCTGCGCGCCGAGTACGGTGCGCGCCTGGAAGACAAGATGCGGGAGCTGACGGGAGCGCTGGAGCGGGCGCGGGCCGGAAGCGCCGAGGGGATGGATGCGGCGTACGAGCTCGCCCACAAGCTGCATGGAACGGCGGGCTCCTATGGCTTCCACGCGGTGAGCGGGGCGGCACGGCACCTGGAGGCGTTGCTGAAGCCGGTCCGGGATGGAAAGGGAGCCCCGGACTGGAGGGCCCTGGAAGCGGCGCGGCAGGAGCTGGCCAAGGAGACAAGGAGCGGCGCACCGGCCGTGGCCCCGTCCAAGGATGCGGACACTGAGGCGACGAAGGGCTCGGCCGTCGAGGTAGAGCCGCGCGGCACGGTGCTGGTGGTGGACGAAGATGAGGCGTGGCTCGCCGAAGTGGAGCGGATGGGGAAGGACCGGCTGGTGCGGGTGGTAACGGCCCGCGGCGCGGACGAGGCGGTGAAGGTGGCGCGGCGGCAGCGGCTGGATGGAGCGCTGGTGCACGTGGACCTGGGAGGCAAGGAAGGGGGCTTTGCCGTGGCGGAGCGGCTGCGCGCCGAGGAGGAACTACGAACGTTGCCGCTGGCCTTCTTCGGCACAGGAGGGGATGTCACCTACCGCATGGCGGCCATCCTTGCCGGCGCGTCGCTCTACCTGCCCCGGCCCTTCTCCGCGTTGGATTTGGCGGAGGCGGTGGAGCGGATGGTGGCCGTCCGGCGCCCGGAGCGCGCGCGGGTGCTGGTACTGGACGATGACCCGGACGCAGTGCGGGCCCTCAGCGTCGCCCTGACCAGCCAGCAGGTGGAGGTGGTGGGACTGGGAGACCCCTATCGCCTGGTGGATGCACTGGCCGAGCAACGGCCGGACCTGCTGCTGCTGGACGTGGAGATGCCGGGGCCGAGCGGCTTCGACCTGTGCCGGATCGTCCGCTCCATGCCCGAGTGGCAGGCCCTGCCCATCCTCTTCATCACCGCGCACACGGGGGTGGACTTCCGGGTGGCGGCCTTCCAGGCGGGCGCGGACGACTACCTGGCCAAGCCGGTGCTGCGCGAGGAGCTGAGGGCCCGAGTGCAGTCCCGGCTGGAGCGGGCGCGGTTGGCACGCGAGCGGGCCGAGCGCGATGCCCTCACGGGCCTGTTGCTGCGCCGTCCCTTCCTTGAGGGCCTGCGTGCGCGGCTGGCCGAGGCGCAGCGGACGGGCAGGACCCTGGCGCTGGGCTTCCTGGACGTGGACCGCTTCAAGAAGGTGAACGACACGCACGGGCACCTGGCGGGAGACCGGGTGCTGATGCAGATGGGACGGCTGCTGGCCTCGCGCTTCCGCAGGGAGGATCTGCAGTGCCGGTGGGGCGGCGAGGAGTTCGTGGTGGCCCTCGTGGGGGCATCCGCGGAGGGCGCACGGGACATCCTGGCGCGCATGGCAGCGGAGCTCGCCCAGGCCGACTTCGAGGGGGACAAGGGCGAGCACTTCCGCGTCTCCTTCAGCGCGGGGGTCGCGGTGGCGCCGCAGGACGGCGCCGACGTGGAGTCCTTGCTGCGCGCAGCGGACGAGCGGCTGTACCGAGCCAAGGCCCAGGGCGGCAACCGCATCGAGCGCTGAGCCGGGAGCCGCTCATTTGCCCACCCCTTCGACTCGTGTCTTGCCGTCCTTGTCGACCTCGAGCCGCAGGTGCGGGTTGCCCTGGGCGTCGTTGAGGACGACGCTCGCCACACCATTCTCCACGCCGATGATGATGCGCTCCTTCCAGTCGTGGCGGAGGGTGATGTTGGGCTGTTCCTTCATGAGGCTCATGCAGATCGCCTCGTAGCCCTCCTTGCTGTCGAAGCACAGCCCACGGAAGTCGAGGGAATCGATCATGGCGAGCCCTCCGATCTCCTGCCCGCTCGGGTCCATGAACTGGATGCCAACGGCCGTCACCGCGCGCTTGAGGCCCTTGGGATCGGGCAGCGGCGCGCCAATGCGGAGGCGCGCCTGGCCGTGCTCGTCGACGATGTTCAGCTCGCGCACCGAGAGCGACTCAGTGGGCTGAGTGGCGGCAGTGCCGCGCGTACACGCGCCGAGGGCACTGACCGCGCAGGAGCCGACAACCATCAACACGAGACGGCGAAGAGAATTGGACATGGAGAGGAGACCTCGACCCATTCAAGGGGCGGCGTCGTGGAGAGGGACGTCACCCTAGAGAACTCCATGTCTCGCGGGTCCATGGCCGTGCGCTCCTTTCATCATGGTTTGGTCATGGCAGTCGCAGGTCCCCGTCTCAGCAGCGAGCCGCTCCACGCGCAACGGGACGGGGGGAGCGCGAAGCTTCCGAGGGAAGCACCGTCGGCACGCGTGTTGCTCTCTCCACCGGCACGGATGCAGGGCGGGCTGGTCGGGCGGGTGGCGTGAGTGGCGGTGCGGTGAGGAGTCCGTAGCGCGGACGGAGGGCGGGATGGAGAGGACGGCGACGGTGGCGACGGTGGGGTGGGAGGAGTCGGCGGGCGAGGGGTCGGTGAGGGAGAAGCTTCCGGAGGCAGAGAGCCCCCGGGAGCGCCTCTTCCGGTTGGGGGCGGCGGCCCTCACCGATCCGGAGCTTCTCTCCGTGTTGCTGGGCTCGGGAGCGCGCACGCAGGCGCTGGCGGAGGCCTTGCTCGCCACGCGAGGGGGGCTCAAGGAGCTGGTGCAGCAGGATCCGCGGGAGCTGTGCGCTCGCCCGGGAATGGGGCCGGGGCGCACGGCGCAGGTGATGGCGGCGCTGGAGCTGGGACGCCGCGCCCAGCGTGTCACCGAGCGGCGGCCCCGCTTGCGCACCCCGAGGGAGATCTACACGTACCTCGCGCCCAACCTGAGCGCGCTGCGGCGCGAGGTATTCCACGTGCTGTGCTTCAACGCGCGCAACGTGCTGTTGCACGACGCCCGGGTGGCCGAGGGCACCATCAACGCGTGCCCGGTGGATCCGCGCGAGGTGTTCGCCGCGGCCATCACCTCGAGGGCCTCGGCCATCGTGCTGGCCCACAACCACCCCTCGGGGGATCCGGAGCCCTCTGGGCAGGACCTGGGCCTCACCGCCCAGCTCATCGAGGCGGGCCGGGTGCTGGGCATCAAGGTGCTGGACCATGTGGTGATTGGAGATGGGACGTACACCTCGCTGCTGGAGCGGGGCGAGTTGCCGCTGCTGGGCGGGGAGAACCGAGGGCCATGGAGCATGGCGGGAGAGCGTGGATGATGCTGGGAATACTGAGTGCTGTGGCGTGCGGCGGGGCGGGCGGAGCGGTGCAGGTGGAGGTGCTGGAGGACGAGGTGGCGCAGGTGGTGCCCGTGGGCGGAGGCAAGGCGTGCACGGTGCCGCGCTCCACCCTGCCGCCGGGGGCCCGGGAAGGAGACGTCGTGCGGGATGGCCGCCTGGACGCCGAGCTGGGAGCCCGGCTGGCGCGCGAGGTGGCCGAGTGGAGGGCGCGCCTGGCCGTTCCAGTACCTGACGGGCTGGACCTGGACTTAGGAGCCTCTGGGTCGTTGACGGCCGATAAGGAACAGTGAATATGCGGCGGATGCCGGTGGACCTGCCCTACTTCGAGCAAGCCCAGGAAGGCCTGGTCCGCCATTTTGGCCTGAGTGAGTTCAGGCCGGGGCAGGCCCAGGTCATCAGCTCCGTGCTGAGCGGGCGCAATACCGTGGTGGTGATGCCCACGGGCGCGGGGAAGAGCCTGTGCTACCAGCTTCCCGCCGTGCTGCTGCCCGGGGTGACGCTCGTCATCTCGCCTCTCATCGCACTGATGAAGGACCAGGTGGAGCAGCTCTCCGGGCGCGGTATCTCCGCCACGTTCATCAACTCGTCCCTGTCGGACCTGGAGCGAGCGGACCGCATCCGCCGCATGCGCGCCGGTGAGTTCAAGCTCGTCTACGTGGCGCCCGAGCGCTTCCGTAGCCCCAGCTTCCTGGACGCCCTGGCCCAGGTGGGGGTGGACCTGCTCGCCGTGGACGAGGCCCACTGTATCTCCCAATGGGGCCACGACTTCCGGCCGGACTACGCGCAGCTCGGCCAGGTGCGCAAGCGCCTGCGCCCGCCGCGAACCGTGGCCCTCACCGCCACTGCCACCCCTGAGGTGCGCGACGACATCGTCCGCTCCCTGCTGATGAAGGATCCGCAGGTGTTCACCGAGGGCTTTGACCGCCCCAACCTCTTCCTGGAGGTGTTCCAGGTCAGCGGGGACGAGGAGAAGCGCCGGGCTTGCGCGGGGCTCTCCTCCCTGGGCGGCGGCAGCGGCATCATCTATTGCTCCACGCGCAAGTCGGCGGAGAACACGCACTCGGCGCTGCTGGAGCGGGGGGTGAACGCCATCCTCTACCACGCGGGCATGGACGACGACGCGCGGCGCCGAGCCCAGGACGACTTCATGTCCGCCAAGGAGGCGGTGGCGGTGGCCACCAACGCCTTCGGCATGGGCATCGACAAGCCGGACATCCGCTTCGTCGCCCACGCCAACATCCCCAAGGCGGTGGAGGCGTACTACCAGGAGATTGGCCGCGCGGGCCGCGACCGAGGGCCGGCCTTCGCCGCGCTGCTCTTCAACCACGCGGACGTCTACACGCAGGAGCGGCTCATCGAGGGCAACCACCCCTCGGAGGCCGTGCTCTCGGACCTGTGGAACGTGCTGCGCTCCGTGCCGGAGTTCGACAAGGGCCAGCACGTGCTGGCCGCCCAGGCGGGCGCAAGCGAGTTCGAGATCTCCGCCGCGCTGCGCATCCTGGAGCGCGAGGGCAAGATTGAACGCGGCAGCCGTGGCGAGGGCGAGTACGGCATCACCCTGACGGAGAAGGCGCCCAGCGCGCAGCCGCATGCCCCGGATGCACGGCGCCTGCTGGCCTCGCTGCTGGAGACGTTCCCCGTGGGGCGCTCGCACACCACCGAGTTGCCCATCCTCGCGCGGCGCACCGGGCTGTCCGGCGAGGAGATTCAACATGCGCTCAAGCTGCTGGAGCGCGCTGGAGCGCTACAGGTGCGCCGGCCCTTCTCTGGGCGCACCATCCGCGCGCTGTCTCAGGTGCCCTTCCGCGAGCTGGGGGTGGACCTGAGCAAGGTGCGCGAGCAGGAGCGGCGCTCGCTGCTGCACCTCAAGCAGATGACGGACTACGCCTACACGAAGCGCTGCCGGCGGGCCTTCATCCTCCAGTACTTCGGGCAGCAGGATGTGGAGGCCACGTGCGGCAACTGCGACACGTGCGCCGGTAGCCGGCTCAAGCGCCTGGAAGGGCTCAACCGTCCCTCCACCGCGCCCCGTGCCACACCAACGCTGGCCCCCGGACGCCCCGACGGCTACAGCGAGCTGGCCGCCACCGAGCTGCGCCGCTGGCGCAAGGAGCTGGCGCGCGACCTCGAGGTGCCCCCCTTCATCATCTTCAATGACGAGACACTGCGGGGGCTCGCCGCCGCCCTCCCCATCGACCGCGACTCCTTCCTCACGGTGAAGGGCACGGGAGAGAGCCGCTGGGAGCGCTTCGGGCCCAAGGTGGTGGAGATCTGCCTCATGGCCCGTGCCGCCGGCCATGAGCCCATTCCGGTGGCCCCCGTCCCGCCCCGGGTGCGAAAGTCCCGGAGCGCCCGCCACTGAGGCTCCGCGGCAAGAAGCAGGTGAAGCTCTCTCCCCTCTGACGTACGTGGTACGAGCGTGTCATGTCGAATTCCTCTTCTACGCGTCCTCTTGCCGTGCTGGTGGGCGTGCAGCTCCCCGGCGTCTCGGATACCGACCACGCCGCCGACCTCGCTGAGCTCGGGAGGCTGGTGCACACCCTCGGCTACGAGGTTGCGGCGACCGTGAGCCAGCGCCGCGACAGACTCGCGGCGGGAACGGTCCTCGGTACCGGAAAGCTCAAGGAACTGGCCAGCATCACCGGGGGCCGCGGCACCGTGTCCTCGGGGGCTCAGGAGCGAAAGTCGAAGGCGCGTGAGCGCTGGGAGGCCGAAGCAGAGGAAGCCGAAGCAGAGGCAGCCGAAGCCGAGGAAGCTGAAACGGACGAGGCGGAAGTCGAGGCAGCGGGAGTCGAGGAGGCGGAAGAGGAAGGCCCCGTGGAGGAACCACCGGAGGAGGCCGACGAGGCGCTAGCCGCGGCGCGTCCCACGGTGGTGGTGGTCGACCATGAGCTCTCGCCCAGCCAGCTGAGCAACCTCGAGCGGGCCACGGGCGCACAGGTGCTCGACCGCACCGGCGTCATCGTGGACATCTTCCACCGCCACGCGCGGAGCCGCGAGGCGAAGATGCAGGTGGAGATCGCTCGGCTCAACTACCTCGCCCCGCGCCTGCGCGAGTCGACAGGAAGCCGCGAGCGCCAACAGGGCCGGGGCTCTGGTGATTCGGCGGTGGAGCTGGATCGCCGCAAGATTCGCGACCGGATCGCCGAGCTGCGAGAGGGGCTCGCGGCCATCCAGCAGGACCAGGAGAACCGGCGCTACGCCCGGAGGGACCAGCTGCGGGTGGCGCTGGTCGGCTACACCAACGCCGGCAAGTCCTCACTCATGCGCGCCCTGACAGGCAGCGAGGTGCTGGTGGCCGATCAGCTCTTCGCCACCCTCGACACCACGGTGCGGGCGCTGCAACCGGAGACCCGGCCGCGGGTGCTGGTCTCGGACACCGTAGGCTTCATCCAGAAGCTTCCGCACGATCTCGTGGCCTCCTTCCGCTCGACACTGGATGAGGCGCTGGAAGCCTCGCTACTGCTCTACGTGGTGGATGCCTCCGATCCCACCTGGGAAGCCCAGCTCGAGGTCACCCGCGGCGTGCTCCGGGAGATTGGAGCGCAGAGCGTCCCGAGCAAGCTGTTGTTCAACAAGGCGGACCGGCTCTCTCCCGAGGCACGGGAGGCCCTGCTCCAGCAGCACCCCGAGGCGATTGTCCTCTCGGCACACTCACCGGAGGATGTCGCGGCGCTCCGCCAGCGGGTGATTGAGTTCTTCGAGGGCTCCATGGTCGAGGCGGACCTGGTGATTCCCTATGCCCGCCAGGCACGCATCGGCGAGGTATATGAGAATGCCCGGGTCATCTCCGAGGCCTTCGACGAGACGGGCCGACGGCTGAAGGTCCGGGCACTCCCAGCGGCGATGGCCAGGTTGACCCGCGCCTTCCAGACGTAAGACGCGGGCCTCCTCTCAGTGCTCCGCCGGAGTGCCTTGCCTCTGGCGCTCGAGGAGGACCTGCCGCGCTCGCGAGACCTGTTCGGCCGCCGTCGCTGGCTGGCCCGACGCGCTGGCACAGCTCTCACGGATGGTGGAGTCGCGCGTGGTCTCGAACAGGCTCCAGGAGATCAGGTCCCCCTTCATGACAGGCAGGAGCACGCGCTGCCCGATGATGTACTCGCGGGAATCCGGCTTGACGAGAGACGTGGTGACCCACTCCTTGGGCACCAGGAGAGCAGTGAAGTCCGCCTCGGTCACGCGCTCGCCCGCCGCGATGTCCCGCACCGCGACGATGATGGAGACCTGCTCGGGAGCGGGAGCACGGGGCTCCTTTCCGGGCCGCGCTCCCATCACGACCACGAGCAGCGGCGCGAGCATCAGCAGATGATGTGGACGCATGTCAGCGGCCCTCCTTGGCCACACCGAAGAACGCCTCGGCCCGCGCCCTGGCCACGTTGGCGCGCGCCTTGTCGGCAGCCGAGGAGACTTGCAGCTGGCACGCGCCCGTGGAGCGAGGTTGCTCCGGGTCATCGAGGAACTGCCAGCGCAGCGTGTCTCCCGGCTCCATCGGCACCACCGCCACGGCCCCTGCTACGGCCTCCAACGCATCCCCGGACACCAGGCTCGGGGTCACCAGCGCCCGAGGCATCCGCCGGACCTCCAGTGCGGACGCGGGAATCCGGTCTCCCTCCTTCACCTGTTGCGTCACCACGACCACCGGGGTCAGACCCTTCGCATCAAACTTGAAGGCGGGCACCGGCGGCGGTGGGCTCGAGGGCGGCAGACCACTCCGCTGCGAGAAGTCCTGGATGGCCGCATCCCTCGCGCGTGCACCCGCCTCCTGGTAGGCGGTGCGCCCATCGGCGATGCAGGCCCGCACCCGCTCACGGGAGTCCTGCTGGGAGAACGCCGACCAGGCCAGGACATCTCCCTTCACCATCCCCAGGGTGACGGCCCGGCCGACCACCGCGCGCCGATCCGCGGGCTGGACGAAGGACTCCAAGATGAATTTTTCCGGGATGCGGATTTCCGTGAGGTCCTCGTCCGTGAGCTTCTCCCCCACGGCGACCTCCCGCGTGAGGGTGAGGATGGGCTTGAGCGCCCAACCGTAGCGAGCATCCTCCATCCGCTTCGGGATGGTGCGTGCCGCGAGCAGACCGACGCCCGCGCAGCTCACGACGAGACCGATCAACGCGCCCAGGAGGAAGGACCTCATGGCGAACCTCCCCCGACGATTCGTTCACGGATCTTCCCCGCGGTTTGATCCGGCTTGGGGCGGTCCGGTTGCAGGTCGAGCGCGCGCTCGCACTCCTTGGAGAGCAGGGTCTCCTCGGGCTTGAGATTCTCGGTGGCTACCGGGAAGAACGCCCAGCGCAGCGGCTCGCCCTCTTGGACGGGAACGGTGAGCGACTGGCCAATCACGTAGGCGGACGAGTCCGGACGGACCAGGGAGGACGTGACGAGTTGCTCGGGGATGGAGCGCTGCGCCAGATCATCGAGCTTCAAGGCCTCAACGGGCGCAACGTCGCGCTTCGCGACGACGACTGGGACGAGAATCCAGCCGGCGCGCGACTCTCGCTCCGCCTTCTTGACGAGGGTGTACGCGAGAACCCCCGCGCCGAACCCGCTGGCCACCAGGCCAACTCCCAGACCCACGGCGATGCCGCCAGCGAGCATGCCTTTGTGCAGCGGTTTCCGTGGAGCGCTCATGAACGCCCTCGCGGATAGCCGCGTCCAGACTGACTGAATCGCATACGCGCAAGGTAGCCCGGCGTGGGCCTCGGGCACCACCTACGTGCTCCTGACCCGCCTGCTTCAGCGCCTGGGCTGGCAACGAGTCGGAAGACGGGGAGAGCCATCAAAGGTAGATGTAGGGCAGCAGGCACAGTACCCCTCCACCGTAGCCGCCTATTGGAGCATGCTCCTGCAGCATGGGCAGAATCCCAATACCGCCGCGCTTGGCCCTGGCTTTGAGCTTCGTCCTCCTGTCCGCTGCCTGCGCCACCTCGCGGGCGCCCGTCGACGAAGGAGGATCGCGGCAGGTACCAGCCACTCTGGATACGCATCAGCGGAGAGGTGCCCACGCCAGTGAGCCTCGACAGCTCCAGGAGTCCGTCATCACGCAGCAGACACCAAGGGAACCCGCTCGGCGCCTGCCGGTTGGCCTCCGCGAGCTACCCGAGCGTCGCTGGCAGTTCCTCTTTCCTCCCCGTCCGCCCGATCCCGCCCTGGAAGTTCTGAGCCTGCAGGAAGTGGGTCCCTTACTCGCCGCTTTCGCCCCCCTTGGGTCTCAACCTCGCCTTCGGCTGCATCTGTTGGAGGTACCCGGAGTAGGTAGCGCTGGCCAGGGAGCAGCTTCCCAGTGGGAGTCGAGGCTTCGCGAGGAGTTCATCTCCCAATTCGGTCCCCCGCTGCTCCCCCTGCCCGGCTCCCTGGCGTCCAGCCGTCTCTTCCTCGCCCTCCAACTCTCTACCCGCTACATGGGCGAAGGGGTCCGCGAAGCGGCCATCGCGCTCTTCACCTCCCCCGCCTTCGTCCTCAGCGTCTGCCTCTCCATCGTTGTGTACTTCGCCGCCTGGCTTGCACCCGAGCCGTTATTCTCGAAGGCCTTCGCCGCAACCCTCACCCTGCGCCTCTCAATGGCGGTGGGCCTGATTGAGTTGGGCCATGTAGCCATGGCCTGCCTGAGCCTGTACCAAGAAGCGGAAGCCGCTTCCACGCCCCAGGAGTTGGAGGCGGCCTCCGCGCGATTCGGCAAATCCATGGGCGGCACGTACCTGCGAGTGCTGGTAACCGTCGCAACCCTGGGCCTGACCAGGCTCATTCCCCAGGTTCCTGAGGGCGGAATCTGGCGACTACTCCCTGCGGTGACGCCCGAAGGGCTCGTCCTTCTGGAGCAATCCGTCTCTACCGCGCAGGTCGTCGCGGACGGCTCCCTTATCGTCTCCGGCGTGGCCGCAGGCACCGCTACCTGCTCCAGCCTGGCTCTTTGCGCGACAAATGAACCCGCGCTCTCCACACGCTACGGCAAACCCCACACCCAGGAGAACCCGACTCACAACGAGACCATCGAACGGGACCTGGCCTCCCGAGAATCGGCCGGGCATACGAGTCTGAGAAAGAACAGGGTTCAGAGGAACGCAGCGGGCAAGCGCGTTTATGATGAAGCACCCGTGAGGGAGGTTCGTTTCCGGAGACCGGATGCCTCCTCGGTGAGGCCTGATGGCGTGCGGCACAACACCAACTATGTCTCCAACCCTCGGGACCTGAAGCATGAGTTGGAAGCTTTTGAAGCTATGAAGCGGGCGGATCCGGAAGCCATACACGAGCTGTACATGCTCGACGGAACGTTGGTGGGAAGATACATCCCTGCCGGCGTAGTCTTTCCGTAGGAAGAAGACCAGGACGAGGCATGGCGCAGAGGGAGGATGTCACACAACTGCGGAACGAGCTCATCGAGGCCTTCAACGAGGGCGACGAGGCCCGGGCTCATGCCCAGGTCTCCCAGCTCGGTGCGCGTAAGGCCCGGCCCCTTTTGGAGGCGATGCTGGAGGACCCGGATGCTGCCACGCGCCAGGCAGCAGCCTTCGGCCTTGGTGAACTGGGCGGTGCCGCCAGCATCAGGCGCCTCGAGCAGCAACTCGCCCTGGAGGAAGCACGGGGGGAGCATGATGGTGCCGCCGTCGTGGAGGCCCTCACGCAGGCACTAGGACGCATCAAAGGAGCAAGCGCCCGGACAAGTCTGGTACGCAGGCTGGAGCGGCTGGTCGCTGATAGCAGTCCGGATCCCGCGGACTTGAACGACGTGGTCTGCGCGCTGTGGCGGAAGCGACACCCGGACCTGATTCCTGTCGTCCGACAGGTCCTGGAGAAAATCGCGCCTCCAGCTTCCCCTATCCTGCACAGCCTACTGGTGCTGCTGGAAAAGTCCCCGGAACAGCTCCGAGACTGGGCCGCCGATAGCTCTATCCCCATCGAGCTCAAGGGCCAGGTGCTCACGGTGCTTACCGAGGAGATACCCGAGGTGCTCGTTTCCACCCTGCCCGCCTTCATCTCCTCGGCATGGCCGCTGGTGGACACGGCCGTGAAATACAGAGGCACAGCCTCAAGCTACTGTGTGGATTTGTTCTCCCTGCTCCTTCTGCGCCCGGAGCAGCTCCTCCCCATGCTCCCAGAAGCAGACCGCGCCAGGTTACGAGACATGGCCCGGAGGCTGCTCACGGCAACAGCCGCTCTCAAGTGCGCCCTTCAAGCCGCTGTCCTGCTCAAGTACCTGGGCCGCCCGGAAGATGCTGCGCTCCTCGAAGCACACCGGCCAGCAGACCCCACCCTGGCCAAGGTCTTCGATGATGCTGCCCTGGTGCTGCGCGGACGACCCTCCCCAGAACGAATCGTCTGACATTCTCCAAGAGCCAGCCACGACCCGCATTGCTATAGCGCAGGTCCGCTCTCCGCCGCTGCAACCTGCTACCGCCGCGAGGCCCGATACAGCACGAGGCTGCGCAGCGAGCCCATGAACACGCCCACCACCACCGCGAGCAGGAAGATGATGATGATGGTGGTGAAGCCGAAGACCAGGCGCAGCCCGGACTCGCGAATCTGGCCGGCGAAGTAGGCCTCGCGCAGCGGCTGCATCAACCCCACCAACTCCAGCGCCCGAGCAGGCAGCGAGTCGAGCGACAGGGAGAGCTTCTGCAGGAAGATGGAAGGCCACACACGCCGCGCGCCCTCCACCACGATGCCCACCAGCAGGTAGAGGACGGACAGCAAGAAGGCATTGCCGCCCATGATGCGCATCAGCGGCACGGGAGGCGGAGGGTGAGGTTGTTGCACGCTACCTGCCTCCCAACTTGCGCTGGAGGGGCTTGAGGGCCTTCTTCACCCGGCCCGCCTCGGGCGAGGCCCCCGCGAGCTTCAAGAACTTCCCATAGGCTTCCACCGCCCGCTCCGTCTCCGCGGGGTTGCGCACGAGCGCGTCCGCCAGCGTCAGCCAGGCCAGTCCGTCCACCGGCTCCAGCTCCACCGCGCGGTTGAGCGCCTTCATGGCCGTGGCCTCGTCGCGCTGCTTCAGCGCCACCTGCCCCAGCACCAGGTGGTTGCGTCCAGAGAAGGGCTCCAGCCGCACCGCCTCGTCCGCAGCCGCGCGCGCATCCTTCGCCGCACCAGCGGCCAGCAGCACCCGGGCCATGGCCGCCTGCGCGAAGGCCTTGTCCCACGTCGTGGGCGCCTTCTCCGCGATGCCCTGCAGCACCTTCGCCGCGGCCCGTCCGCCCGAGTCCTCCACCCAGTGCTCACCAGACCGGCCACACGCGACGTCCGGGCCCTCGCGCCGCGCCGCCTCGAAGGCCTTGCCCGCGTTGGCCACCAGGCCCTGCCTCATGAAGGCCAGGGCGATGTCGCAGAACGTCTCCGGCGACTTGCTGTCCAGCTTGTTGGCACTCTCCAGGGCGGCGAAGCCACCCCGGAAGTCCCCCAGCGCGAAGAGGATCTCCGAGCGCACGCGGTGCGCCTCGGGATCGTTCGCCACCAGCTTCACCGCGCGCCCGGAGGCGGCCTCCGCATCCTTCGTCTTCCCGGCCTGGAAGAGCGCCATCGCGAAGCCCTTGTGGGCCGCCGCGGCCCCTGGGTTGTCGAGCTGCCACTCCTCGAACTGCTTGAGGGATTCCTGGATGCGGCCCAGCGACAGCAGCGCCCGGCCGAGTGCCTCGCGCGCCTCGCCGTGCGCGCCATTGCGCTCCACCGCCTGCGTCAGCGGCTTCATCGCCAGGTCCGGCAGTCCCCGGGCGATAAGCAGCCGGCCCAGCGCGCACGAGGCCTCGTAGTCCCGCGAGCCGTCCGCCACGGCCGCCTCCAGCAGGGTGCTCGCCTTGTCCAGGGCCTTGTCCTGCCAGTGCAGCTGCGCCAGCGCCGTGCGCACCTCGGCCTTGGCCGTCTTCGTCGCCGCGAGCGTCTTCTCCAGGGCCTCCCGCGCCCGGTCGCGCTCGCCCTCGGCGGCGTCGGCCTGGGCCAGATAGATGATGGCCTGGGCGGGGTAGCGGTCCTCCACGCGCGTGCGAGCCAGCTCCACCCGGGCGCGCTTGAAGTCTCCCAGCTTCGTGTACGCCGCGGCCCGCACCAGCGCCACCTCGCCGCCCTCCCCTTCCACTCGGGAGAGCACCTCCTGCTCACGATCGCGGTCCAGCAGCGCCCGGCCCAGGCCCGCCGCGGCCTCCTCGCTGCTGGGCTTCAGCGTCAGGGCCTGCTCGAAGGACCGCTGGGCGGCGGCCATGTCCCCGGCCACGCGGTTCGCCTCGCCGAGCGCCAGGAAGATCTCGTAGGCCAGCGCGCCCTTCGTGCCCTCGGACAGCATCGTCCGCGCATCGCTGGCCTTGCCCAGGGCCGTCATCAACCGGCCCTGCACCAGCCGCTGGCGCTCGCGCAGAGAGACGGGCAGCACATCACCGGTCAGCCCCTGCACATCCGAGAGAGCCTGCTCCAGCTCCTGGCCGAGCTCCAACCGGCTCTCCGCGACGCCGAGGCGCGCCACCGCGTGCTCGGGAGCGAGCTTCGTGGCGGCCGTGTACATCTTCAGGGCATTCACCGGATCGCCCGCGTCCCGGTAGTAGACACCGAGCGACACCAGGGCGCGCACGTTGCGCGGCGACAGCTTCAGCGCGCGCTGCAAGCGCTCCAGGGCCTCCTTCTCCCTGCCCTGCTCCAGCAGCACGCTTCCGGCCAGCCCCAGCGCCTCCGCGCTCTCCAGCTTCGCGTTCAGCAAGGCACGGTGGGCGGCATCACGGCCCTGAGCGTCAGCCACCAGCACGTCCACGAGCGCGGAGCTCACCGGGTGCTCCGCGCGCACGTTGGGGCGGCCGAGCGAGTCGAGTGCCTGGGACCGCTCCTCGGCGGACGCGGTGTCGGCATAGCGCAGGGCGTGAGCGTAGGCCGAGAGGGCCCAGGCCCGGGTGTTGTCGTCCTCCAGCCGAACCACGTGGGAGAGCAGCGCGAGCGACTCCTGCCGGGAGGCCTCCGTGTCCTGCTCCAGCAACCGGGAGACGCGATCCAGCGCGGCGGCGAGCGCCTGGCCCCCCTGCTTCGCCCGCACCACGAGGAACAAGCCGCACAGTACCACCAGGATGGTCGCGGCCGCGGCCGCCTTCAGTGCACGGCGGGGCAGGAAGGAGGCCGAGTCCTTGGGAAGGAGCTTGTCGCGCAGCTCGCGCTCATAGGCCGCCGTGAGGGCCGCCACGTCCTGCACGGGAAGCCGGGCCACCGGGGCGGCGGCGGGCGCGGGGGCCGCCGGGGCCGCCACGGGCAGCTCCGCGAGCAACCCGCGCCGCGAGCCCGTTCCACCGGGCTGCGCGGAGGAGACCGCATGCACGGCCGGCTCCTCGGGCTTCGGCTCCTCGGGCGCGGCGGGCTTGGGCTCGGGCTCCAGCGGCGGCAGATCCGCGAGCAGTCCTCCATCATCTGAAGGAGCGGCCTCGACCGGGACCGACTCCGGCGCATCCGAACCGGAGGGAGCCTCCGCCGATGCGGCCAGCGGCTCCTCTTCGACGGACAGCTCCGCTTCGGGGGCTGTCTCGGACGGCGCGGCCTCGGACGGCGCGCCTCCATCAATCTCACTCTCCTCCAGCGACAGCTCGACGGGAGCCTCGTCCGGAGCAGCCGCCACGCCCTCCAATACCGGCTCGTCGGACGCCTCCAGGGCCGGCGAGGACAGCTGCGCCTCAGGAGCCGCCACCGCCTCGATGGCCTCGAGAGCCAACTCCTGGGTGGCCGGAGCCTCGGGGGCCTCGGCGGAAGCCGCGGGTGCGGACGCCTCCGCGGGCGCGGCGGACTCCTCCGCGGCCGTGGGCTCGAGGGTGTTCAGGTCTCCGAACGCTGGAGCGGGCCCGCCCGCGAGCGCGGCCTGCGCCTGCTCCATCCATCCGCGCACGCGAGCGTCATTCGGCTGCAGGGCCAGCGCCTTGCGCAGAATGGGCAGCGCCGAGCGGTACAGACCCCGCTGCAGCAGCACCTCGGAGATGAGGTTGTAGGCGTGCGGGTTCTCCTTATCGATGGAGACCGCTTGATCGAACTGCGCCATCGCCTCGGCGGGGCGTCCCATCAAGATGAGGGCTTTGCCCCACAGCACCCGCCCCGTTACCGAGTTGGGATGGTGGGAGATGCCCTGCTCGCACACGACGATGGCGCGGGCGTGCTCGCCCTTGGCGACCAACGCCTTGGCCAGCTCGACGAATACCGATGATGCAGGATCCTGGGCGAGGAGCTGCTCGTAGCGCTCCACCAACGATTTGGCCATGCGGCCCGCGACCATAGCACCGGGGCTCGTTCCGTTTCGCCCCCTCTGGAATGGGTGCTAGCGTCCACCGGGTGATTCGCCTGCTTGCTCTGTTCCTCGCGTTCGCCCTCAGTGCGGGCTGCGCCCACACCACGAAGAAGTCCGACCTGGAGTCCCTTCGGCCCGTGGTGGAAAGTTTCCACCAGCGCGTGCGTTGGAAGGACTACCGCATTGCCGCCCGCTTCGTCGTCCCCGAGCGCCGTCAGGATTTTGAGAGGGCTCGCCGGGAGAGACAGGACGAGAGGGACCTCTCCATCACCGACTACGAGATTGAAGAGGTCGAGGTAGCCGAGGAAGGTGCGCGGGCCATCATCACCAGCCGCATCAAGTGGATGCGCCTGCCCTCTGTCTCCGAGCAGAGCGACACCGTCATCTCCGAGTTCATCTATCGGGACGGGAAGTGGCTGCTGGAGAAGCAGTTCGGGGGACCCTTCGACGGAGAGCTCCCCTGAAAAAAACCGCCCACCGCCCCGGGGCCGGCCGAGACGGTGGGCGTCGGAGGCTCCCCTATGGAACCTCCTCAGAAAGTTGCCTGTCTCTAGAGCAATGCGGGTGCCAGCCCCTCAGCGGCCCGCCATTCATCTGAAATCAAGGGGTTGCGCGCCCGCCCCGTGTGCAGCGCTGTGAAGGAGAGGCGTCAGGGCCTGACAATTGTGTCAGGCTCCCCTCGAAGGCCCGTGGCGCGGGGCCCCTGACAGTGGCGTCAGGGGAACCCCTTACTCGCCGATGACGGAGCGGATGGTGTCGCGCATGGAGAAGCGCGGCTTCCACGCCACGTCCTTCTGCCAGCGCGAGCCGTCCACGTTGCAGAGGAACTGGATGTGGTCCAGCTCGGGCGGGGGGAAGTTGGCGATCCGGTACTTGAAGAGGAGGCCCAGGAGTGGCCGGGCCACGGGGTGCGGCACGGAGATGGCGTTGTGGCCCAGCTCGCGGTGGATGGCGGACAGGGGCACCTCGCCGGGGCCCACCACGTTGTAGACGCCCTTGGGCTCGGGGCGCAGGGCGGCCTCCACCATGGCGCGCGCCACGTCGTCCACATGGATGAGCTGCACCATCGGATCGAACCCCGCCAACACCCATGGGCGACGCAGCCGCAGGTAGTTGCTGGGGGCGTTCTTGATGGTGGGGCCCACGATGTGGACGGGCCGCAGGATGACCGTCTGGATGTGGGGGTGCTTCCAGAAGAAGCCATGCGCGAGCATGTCCACTTCAATGAGGTCGCGCACACCCGAGAAGCGGCTGGCCGCCATGAGCGGCGCGTCCTCGGTGAGGAAGTTGGAGTTGTCCGGGCTCGGGCCGTAGACGTTGGCCGAGGAGAGGACCACCACCTTGGGCACGCCGTACTTGGCGCAGTACTCGAGCAGGCGCGTGGTGCCCACCACGTTGAAGGAGTGGTGCTCCTCCTCGCTCATGCGCGGATCATGCATGATGCCCATGTGGATGACCGCGCGGATGTCGTTCTTGCGGAAGACGTCCTCCGCCTTCTTCTTGCGCAAGTCCAACTGGTGCATCTCGATGTCCTTCGGCCGGCCCACGAAGGGACGCCGGTCGATACCGATGATGCGCTCGTGCTTGTGCAGCACCTTGGCGAGGGCCCGGCCCAGGTTGCCGCTGATGCCGGTGATGACGACGGCCGGTCTCTTGGAAGGATCCTGATTCATGGCGCGGGTGCGGGGCGCGTCACCAGAAGACGCCCTCACGCTCCTTGAGTCCCTGGTTGAGCATGCCCTGGATGGCTGTCTTTACGGTGCGGACCTTCTTGTCCAGCTCGCTGTCCTCGTCGTCGGCGCGGCCGGTGAAACGCAGCGGTTCACCGAAGTAGATGCGGTACTTGGTGGGCAGGGGCAGGGGCATCCCGGTGACGGTGAGGGGGAAGGAGGGGAAGCCGAGCAGCTTCGCCAGGGGCTTCACGTCCACCAGCGCGGGGGCCTGCTCCTCGGCGCCCACCACGGCGATGGGGACGATGGGGGTGTCCGTCTCCAGGGCCAGACGCATGAAGCCCAGGCCGAAGTCCTGGAGCTGGTAGCGCTGGGGCCACAGCTTGCCCAGGCCGCGCACGCCCTCGGGGAAGACGAGGATGGCCTCATCGGCCTCCAGCAGGCGCCGGCAGTTCTCCGGGGTGCCGACAATCTGCCCCACCCGGGCCATGAAGGTGGAGACGTAGGGCAGCGAGGGCACCCACTTCTCCACCATGCTGCGGATGGCGCGCGGCGGGTCCGCCTCCAGCAGCAGGGCCACGCCAATCATCGCCCCATCCATGGGGAGCTGGCCGGAGTGGTTGGAGATGAGGAGGACCCGACCCTTGGGCACCTTCTCGATGCCGAAGGTCTCCACCCGGTGGTAGTTGCGGTAGAGCCAGAAGAAGGGGGCGAGCGCCGACAGGCTGTAGTCGAGGTTGAAGCCGAATGGGTCCACCCCGTACTCGTTGCCGGTGCGGGCGAGCGCCTGCAGGCGCTCCTTGCGCTCCGGGCCCACCATGCGCTCCGTCCACTCCCGGAGCTCCTGCTTCACCTTGTCGGAGAGCTGCTCGAGCATGGAGCGTGTGTCTACACCATCGCCCCGCACACCGGGAGGGAAACGGGGCCGGAGTGCCCACCGGAGACCGTCCTGGAGACGCTCGCGGGCCCCGTGCACCCATGCCCGCCCTGGCAAGTCCCGGCGCCCATTCCCTGGACACTCGTGCCGGGCCCTCGCCGCGCCGCCTGCCCCTTGCGCTTGTAGGCCAACACTTCGAGCCCCAGCTTTGCCTCGTCCAACGGGCCAAGGAGATGGGACACATGAGGATACAGCGATGGTTGTGGAGCGCGGGGCTGCTGGCGGTGGTGGGTCTGGGCGCAGGCTGTGCCCATGACGAGGCGAAGCAGGCGCACAGCCGGGGTGAGCAGGTAGGCGAGACCCTCGCTCAGAAGGTCCGCTTCGCCGACCAGCTCTCCCTGATCAACCAGCAGCAGATCGCCCTGGGCCACCTGGCCCTCGAGAAGTCCACGGATCCGGAAGTGCGGAGCTTCGCTCAGGAGCTGATCCGCGACCACGAGAAGAACCAGGACGACCTGAAGACGCTGGCCGAGTCCAAGGCCTTCTCGCTGGCCGTCGTGGACCTGAGCATGGAGGACCTGGCCATCGGCGGCGCGGGCACCGAGGGCGCGGGCACCGAGGGCGCGATGGAGGGCATCGAGAAGGGCAAGGAGAAGTACAACAAGAAGTACGACAAGCAGGTGATGAAGTTCCTCGAGAAGAAGAACGAGCTGTCGGCCCTGAGCGGCCACGAGTTCGACAAGGGATTCCTCGACCAGGTGAAGGACGGCCAGGACCGGGGCAAGGAGCTCATCGAGGAAGGCCTGGACGAGTACCGGGACGACACGTCGCTGGCCATGTTCCTCAACAAGACCGCGCCCGTGCTCAGCGGCCACCTGCAGCGGGCCTCGACGCTGGAAGGCTACATCGGGAACTGAGCGGCCCCCGGCCCCCACTCCAGCGGTCCTACACGTCGCCGCTACTCCCCCTCCCCGGCTTCAGGATATGACTGTCCCATCGGCGACAGTCACCCCCGGGGAGGAACGCACATGAGCGAGGAGGGGCCTCGGTCAAAGGGAGACGCGGGCAACGGCGCCCCGGAGGAGGACGCCACGGTGGTGCGTTCCCTGGCCTCCCCGCCAGCGCAGACGCCCCTGTACGCGGATGCACTGGGGGAGGCCGCCACCCAGGTCCGCAGCATCGCCACGCCGTTCTTCCCCTCCGACCCCTCCACCTCCGAGCCACGACGGAGCGGCTCCATCTCGACGGCGCCGGGACAGACGCTGGCCGGCCGCTACACCGTGCTCAACCGGCTCGGCCAGGGCGGGATGGGCGAGGTGGTGGCCGCCTATGACTCGCGGCTCGACCGGCGGGTGGCCCTCAAGCTGCTGCGCCGCGATTGGGACCCCGGCCTGTCCCAGCATGACCTGGAGACGCGCATGTTGCGCGAAGCCCAGGCCATGGCGCGCCTCTCGCACCCCCACGTGGTGGCCATCTACGACGTGGGGACCCTCGAGGATGGCTCCATCTTCATCGCCATGGAGATGGTGGAGGGGCAGACGCTGCGGCGCTGGAGCGAGCAGGCCCCGCGCACCTGGCGGGAGACGCTGGACATGTACCTCGCCGCGGGGCGCGGGCTGGCGGCCGCGCACGAGGCGGGCCTCGTCCACCGCGACTTCAAGCCCGAGAACGTCCTGGTGGGCAAGGACGGGCGGGTACGGGTGACGGACTTCGGCCTGGCGCGTGCTGGCTCCGCCCCGGAGGTCCCCGCCTCGAACACGCCCCTGCCCCTGCCACCAGGCGCCCTGGACAGCCCCCTCACCCTGCAAGGCACGCTGCTGGGCACGCCCCGTTACATGGCTCCCGAGCTGCTGCGGGCCGGGTCGGCCGATGCGCGCAGCGACTTGTTCGCCTTCTGCGTGGCCCTCTACGAGGCCCTCTACCGGCAACACCCCTTCTCGGGCGCCACCCAGGCCGAGTCCACCGAGGCCCAGCTCGAGGGACGGGTGAAGCCCCCTCCCGCCAACACGGACGTGCCCGCGTGGGTGGCGGACACCCTGGTGCAGGGCCTGCGGGCGGACCCCTCTCAGCGCCCCGCGTCCATGCAGAAGCTGGTCGCGGCGCTGGAGGTGGATCTCGATGCGCGGCGGAGGGCGCGCAGGCGCGCGGTGGCCCTGACGGCCCTGGTGACGAGCCTGGCGGGGCTGACGCTCTGGAGCGTCTGGCAGAACGTGGAGCAGGAGCCAGGGTGCTCCAGCATGGAGCGCAGGCTCACGGGGACCTGGGACGGTGCGGTGAAGGCGCGGATGAAGCGAGCCTTCCTGGACACCCAACTGCCCTATGCGCAGGACACCTTCACGCGCGTGTCCTCGCTGCTGGACGGCTACGCGGGAACCTGGGTGCGGATGCGGACCGAGGCGTGCGAGGCCATGCAGGAGCCGGCGCCAGGGAACCTCGCCGTGCTGAAGGTGGACTGCCTGGAGCGGCGGCACGGCCAGCTCCGAGAGCTGACGGAGCTGTTCGCCCGTGCGCCCGACCGGGACAACCTGTCCAAGGCCGTGCAGGTGGTGCAGTCGCTGCCCTCGCTGAGCGCCTGCGCGGATACCAAGGCGCTGAGGGCCACGGTGCCGCTCCCGGAAGACCCCGCGGTGCGCGCCAAGGTGAAGGAGCTGGAGGTTCAGGTGGACCGGCTGGCCACGCTGCGGCTTGCGGGCCGGTACCGCGAGGCCCTGCCCCCCGGTGAGGAGCTGCTGCCGCGGGTGGAGCAGGTGGGCTACGGACCTCTGTTGGCGCAGACCCTGTACGAGGTCGCCTTCCTGAAGGACCTGCACGGGGATTACGCCGGCGCCGAGACCCTGGTGCGGCGGGCCATTTCCGTGGCCGCGAAGAGCAAGGATCTGGTGATGCTCGCCAAGGCCTGGGGGCTGCTCTTCCGGGAGGTGGGGTGGAGGCAGGCGCGCTACCAGGAGGCGGAGGGGCTGACGCTCGCCATGGAGTCGGCCATGGAAGTCGCTGATGACGACGAGACGCGCTCGGACGCGCTCAATGACCAGGCCATCGCGTTCCAGGAGATGGGCCGCTACGAGGAGGCCCGGAGCCTGTACGAGCGCGTGCTGGAGTTCCGGCGCAAGGTGTTGGGTGCCGAACATCCGAAGGTGATCGCCGCGCTCAACAACCTGGGAGTCGCGCTCGGAGCGCTGGGGAAGTACGAGGAGGCGAGGACCGCGTACGAGCAGGCCCTGGACCTCCGGCGCAAGACACTGGGGTCGGACAATCCGCTCGTCGCCAACTCCTACAGCAACCTGGGCACGGCGCTGGGGCAGCTCGGCAAGCACGACGAAGCCCTGGAGCTGTACGAGCGCGCGCTGGCCATCCGCAAGAACGCCCTGGGACTCGAGCACCCCGACGTGGCCACCTCGCTCAACAACTACGGAGTCGCACTGGATGAGCTGGGCCGGTACGAAGAGGCGCTCAAGCAACTCGAGAGTGCGCTGGCCATCCGGGAGAAGCTGCTGAAGCCGGAGCATCCCGACATCGCCAATACCCTCAACAACCTGGGCAGCACGCTCCGGGGGCTGGGCCGGTACGAGGATGCTCGGCGGCGGCTCGAGCGCGCGCTGGCCCTGCGTGAGAAGGTGCTGGGTGCGAATCATCCTGACGTGGCCAACACGCTCAATGAGCTGGGCCAGGTGCTGCGGTTGATGAAGAAGTACGAGGAGGCGAGGGCGCGGCATGTGCGCGCGCTGGCCATCCAGGAGAAGGCCCTGGAGCCCGAGCACCCCGATATCGCCCTGTCGCTCACCGGCCTGGGTAACGTGCTCCGGGACCTGGGGAAGGGCCAGGAGGCGCGGGCGCTGTACGAGCGGGCATTGGCCCTGCGCGAGAAGGCGCTGGGACCCAAGCACCCCTTGGTGGCGGAGTCGCGAGACACCCTGGCCCGGACGCGCACAGGAAGCACCGGCAAGAAGGAAGAGAGACCGGCCCTGGCGCTCCCCGTTCCCTGAGGGCGGGGAACTACACGGTGACGGCGAGGTGGGAGGCTGCATCGCGCAGCGTCACCACGTCGTAGTCGGACTTCAGCCAGCCAAAGAGGGTCCTCAACCGCTCGAGCTTGTGCGCGGCGGACACCCGGAGGTCCCTCTGCTGGCGCACCAGCTCGGGCGGGATGCCGTCCTGCGCGTCCAGCACGTCCGCCGCGTGCAGCTCGAGGTTGAAGAACGTGTCGCCCTGGAGTGAGCGGTATGCGGCCCGGACAGCCGGCATCGGCAGCGTGAGGGCGAAGGTGCCGATGAAGGGAAAGCGCACGCCAGGCGTCACCGCCATGGGCAGCTCCAGCACAGCACCCGAGCCCCGTTGGTAGGGCCGAGCCGGGTCTGGCCGATACGGTGTGCGGGGCGCGAGCAGCACCCGGGGCGAGTCCAGCACCGCCCGCGAGGGACGTCCCAGCAGGGCCAGCGTGCCCATCACCGCCGCCTTGGCCGTGTAGTACGGGACAGCGGGAAAGGTGGAGGAGCCGTAGCGATAGCCGCGCTCGACCGTCGCCTCGTACAAGGCCGCGTTGAGCGTATAGCCCGGAGCACGGAAGCCCACCGGACGCACACCCGTGGCCGCCTCGAGCACTTCGTCCGCTCGCCGCAGATCCTCGCGGATGCTCTCGGGCGAGCGCCGCGTCAGCGCGTAGTCATGCGAGAAGCTATGGCTCGCCACCTCGACGCCCGCCTGGTGCGCCGAGCGCAGGGCTTCCGCGGCTCCCGCGTCCGCCGCCACGTCCTCGCCGATGGCGAAGAACGTCCCCGGCACGCCCACCGTCTCCAGCAACTGCCTCAGCCGGGGCACCGCCGTGGTGTAGACGAGCCCCCGCGCCCGCGCGTCCAGCAACGACTCGGGCAGCCCGTGGATGCGGCAATAGTGCGGCAGCGAGTCCAGGTCGACGGAGATGGATGCGAGCCGCCGCGCCACTCCGCCTCCTCAGGTGCCGCGAATGCGGATGACGTAGACCAGCTTGCCCACGTTCTTCAGCACGTTGGGCACGCGCTTGAAGAGGTGGATGGAGGGCTGGCGCTTCTCGTGAAGCTTGATGGGGATTTCGACCACCCGCAGCCCCTCGCGCCAGGCGCGGATGACGAACTCGCTGGCGAACACGTCCATGTCCACCACGCACCGAGCCACCACCGGCAGCAGCGCCTCGCGCCGGAAGGCCTTCAGTCCGTGCGTGTCCGTGCCCTGGAAGCCCAGCATCACCCGTAACAGCTTGTTGTGCACCCGCGTGGCCACGCGCCGCACGAGGGGCCGCTGGTCACTCGCGCCCTTGGCCGCCTTCGAGCCCACCACCATGTCCGCCCCGCCCTTCTCCAGCACCGGCAGCGCGGTGTCGTAGAAGCTCAGATCGCACAGGTCGATCTCATCGCAGAAGACGAAAGTGCCCCGGGCCTTCTCGATGCCCGCCTTCAGCGCCACGCCATAGTTGGGCCGCTCCGAGTGGAACCAGCGCAGGCGCGGATTCTGTGCGCACAGCCCCTCCAGGATTTGGGGCGTGGAGTCGCGCGAGCCGTTCTCCGCGAAGATGATCTCGTAGTCCCAGCCGCGCTCTTCCAGGCCCTGGGAGAGCTCTGCCGCGGCGGAGGCGACAATGGACGCCTCGTTGTAGACCGGGATGACGATGGAGAGGTACGGGGCCATGGGCGACCGTGCGACCTAGCATGCCCCCGCGGGCCCCGTCGATGCTCAACTACCGCCGAGGTTCCATGGAAAAGTCGGGTCTAGCACCTTCGGTGCTACCGCGCGCAACATGAGCGTCACCGAGGCCGCCCGGGAGGGGGTCCCCTGCCCGCCTGCCCTGCCTCCAGGGGCGTTATCCCATGGAGCGTCTCCTTCTTTGCCGCCTGGAAAATGCCTCTGATAACCTTCGCCCGCCGCGGGAGCGCGGCCGCTCGCGACCGTCCAGCCCCCGCTGAAGGAAACCCATGAAAGTCTCCTGCCCGTCTTGCCAGACGAATTACAACATCGATGACAAGCGGATCCCACCGGGCGGCGCGAAGCTGAAGTGTGCCCGGTGCCAGAACACCTTTCCCATCAAGGCCGAAGAGCCGGTCAGCGCGCCCACTCCCGCTGCTATCCCGCTGCCCGGCCCCCCCGCGCCCCAGGCCGATCCCTACGCGGGCTACGACGACTTCCAGCGGCCTCCTGAGGCCGAGACCACGCGCGTCGTCGCCATGCCGGTGCCGAGCGCGGCCTACCGCGACAACTCGACAACGCCCACCGCCCCGCAGCAGGTCATCCCGCTGCCTGGCGCCGCCATGCCCTCCGCGGACTACTCCGGACAGGACTACGGCCAGGACACGTCCGCGGGCGGCGCCATCCCGCTGCCCGGCATGAGCGACCCGTACGCCAGCGACCCGTACGCCAGCGACCCGTACGCCAGCGGCGCTCCGCAGGGCGAGGCTGTGCCCCTGCCCGGCTCCTTCGACTCCAACCCGTACGGCGCGGATCCCTATGCCGCGGACCCCTACGCCGCCGCGCCCCAGGCGGACGCCATCGCCCTGCCGCCTCCGCCCGCGGGCAACCCGTACGGCTCGGATCCCTACGCCGCGGACCCCTACGCCGCGGACCCCTACGCCGCGGACCCGTACGCCGCCGCGCCCCAGGCAGACGCCATCGCCCTGCCGCCTCCGCCCTCCTCGGAGGAGCCCTACCCGTACGCCGCCACGCCCGCGGGCGCCATCGCCCTGCCGCCTCCGCCCGCCAGCGACCCGTACGCCGCCGCCGACGACTCGTTCCTGGCCTCGCACCAGCCGAACACGTCCGAGGTGGACACGTTCGCCCTTCCGCCTCCGCCCGAGAGCAACCCGTACGACGCCGCGCCGGGTGCCGATTCCGGTGCGGATGACCCGTTCGGTCTGCCTCCCGCCCAGGTGGAGCCCGAGGCCGATCCGTTCGGCCTGCCTCCCGCGCCGGCCGCGGATCCCTTCGCCGCCGGTTCCGGAGCGGACGAAGACCCGTTCGACCTGCCTCCCGCCCAGGTGGAGCCCGAGGAGGATCCGTTCGCCCCGCCTCCGCCGTCCGCGGATCCCTTCGCCGATGAGGATCCCTTCGCCCTGCCGCCCGCGCAGGGTGCGGAGGTGACGAGCGTCGACTTCTCGGAGCCCTCGCCCTCCACGGTGGACGTGGGCATGGACTTCTCGGAGCCCCCGCCCGCGGCGCCCATGGCGTCCGCTGAGGCCTCCATCCCCGACGCGCTCGAGTTCGATCCCTCCGCGCCCCTGCCCGGGGGTGATGACCTCGAGGCCGACCTCTCCGCGCCGCTGCCGCCGCTCACCAACCCGGGCACGGCCGATGGCCTGGAGATGCTGAGCTTCATCGACGACGCGGCCAAGGACAGCGGGGCCAACAAGGCCAGGTCCAACGTGCGTCGCTTCCACGTGCGCCGCCGCTCGGGCAAGGTCTTCGGCCCGTTCGAGGAGGGCGTCGTCGTCAAGATGCTCGAGGACGGCCAGCTCCTGGGCAACGAGGACGTCTCCAATGACGGAGACTCCTGGACGCCCATCGGCACGGTGCCCACCTTCGCCGCCGCCATCCAGAAGCTAATGGAGGGCCCGGGCACGCCCGCCGTCGCCGCGCCTCCCCAGCCCGCCACCGAGCCCGGCTCCAAGGCCAACCTGAACTCCGCCGCCAACATGGAGAAGCTGCAGCAGATGTATGGCGGCCGGATGGCGCCCGTCGCGGTGACGGACAGCACCACCAAAATGGAGATCATCCTCGGCAAGCTCAAGCAGCGCCTGCCGCTGGTCATCTCCGTCGCGGCGGCGCTGCTGGTGCTCATCGTGGGCTTCAGCTTCGGCGCCACGCGCTACGGGGTCTTCGGGTTGAAGAAGTTCCTCCCCTCCAAGGTCAAGCCGGGCACCTCGGAGCACGCGGACGTCGAGGCCGCGCGCAAGGCGATGCTCCAGGACTCCTTCCAGGGCTACAAGCAGGCCCAGACGCTCACGGAGAAGGTGCTGGCCGGGAGCGAGTACCCCGAGGTGCGCGCCATCTGGTGCCAGGCCGTCTTCCACCTGCAGCGCCGCTACTCGGGTGCCAACAGCTCCGACCTGTCGCGCTGCCGCTCCGAGGAGGAGGCCGCGAGCCTGGAGCTGCTGGGCGAGGAGAACGTCGAGTACACCAAGTACCAGGTGGGCAGCGCCCTCATCGCGGGGAACTCCAGCACGGCCGTCTCTCTGGCGAAGGGCGCCTGGAGCGCCAACCAGGGCGATGTGGAGCTGGGACTCCTGCTCGCCGAGGCGCAGGCGGCCCAGAAGAAGGACAGCGCCGAGGCCATCGACACCCTCAACAAGGTGCTGAAGGCGCAGCCGGACCTGGCCAGGGCCCACCACGCGCTGGGCAACGCCTACCAGGCCGGAGGCAAGGCGGATGAGGCCGCCAAGGCCTATGAGGCCGCGCTCAAGGCGGACGCCACCCACCTCAGCTCCTCGGTGGAGCTGGCCGCGGTGGAGCTGCTGCTGCGCAAGGACGCGCAGAAGGGGCTCGAGGCCGCCGAGCGTGCGCTCGACGAGAAGAGCCAGGCGCAGATGAGCCCGCCGGAGCTGTCGCGCGCCCGCACCTTCAAGGGCATCGCCCTCTTCCAGCTCGCCAGGCTCGAGGATGCCGAGAAGGAGCTGCGGGCGGCGCTGGAGAAGGACTCCAAGGCCCTCATCCTCAAGACCTATCTGGCGCGCGTGCTGCACGCCCAGCGCAAGTTCGAGGAGGCCCTGCCCTTCCACGAGGAGGTGGCCAAGGCCGAGGCGCAGAACCTCGAGGCCACGGATGGCTACATCAGCACCCTGGTGACGCTCGGGAAGTTCGAGGACGCGCGGAAGCGGGTGGAGGAGGCCGTCAAGCGCTTCAAGGACAACGCCCGCCTCGAGTACCTCTATGGCCGCATCGAGGAGCTGACCGACCACAACCCCTCCGCCGAGGAGCACTACACGCGCGCCCTCAAGGCGGATGAGAAGCTCATCGAGGCCCACGTCGCCCTGGGGCGCCTCCACCTGCGCCTGCGCCGCAACGACCAGGCGAAGGCTCACTTCGAGACGGCCTCCACCCTGGCCCCCGAGAACGCCTGGGTGCAGTTGAGCCTGGGTGAGCAGGCGCTCGCCGCGGAGGACACCACCACCGCCCAGGCGGCGTTCGAGCGCGCCGTCTCGCTCGATGCCAACCTCGCGGATGCCCACCTCGGGCTGTCCCGCCTGGCGCTGCTCGCGGGTGATTTGGAGAAGGCCCAGAAGGAGGCCGACACCGCGCTGTCGTTGGATCCGCACACGCTCCGCGGCGCCCGGATGCACCGCGGCCTGGTGCTGTGGCGCCAGGGCAAGCTGGACGACGCCATCGCCGAGCTGGAGCAGGCCAAGAAGGAGGATCCGCGCGCGGCGGGCCCGCCCATCACCCTGGCCGCCGTCCTGCTCGACAAGGGCAACGGCGCTCCAGAGGGCAAGGAGACCGAGGCCGCCAGCGCCTTCAAGACTGCCGAGCTCAACCTGATGGCGGCGCTCAAGAGCGAGCCCTCCAACGCCGAGGCCAACTTCTACATGGCCCGGGTGCTCAAGGCGCAGGTGGACGCCCAGGTGAAGGCGGCCAAGGCGAAGGCGGTCAAGGACAACGCGGATCCGGAGACGGTGCCTGGCGGCGACTACACCCTGGCCATCGAGAGCATGAGGACCGCGGTGGAGCGTGCTTCCAAGCGGACCGACTACCGCTACGCCTTCGGCGCCCTCTACCGGGACGCCAAGAAGCTGCCCGAGGCCATCGAGCAGTGGCAGGAGGCCGTGAAGCTCGACCCCAAGATGGCTGACGCCCACGAGGCCCTGGGTCAGGCCCACCTGGAGCGCAACGAGTTCGAGGAGGCCCTCACCGCCTTCCAGGCCGCGCTCAAGGTGGAGCCCAAGCGCACCCGGGTGTACGTCTCCATCGGCAACACGCACTTCAACGCCACGCGCTGGCGGGAGGCCATCCGCGCCTACGAGCAGGCCCTCAAGGCCGACCCGGCCCTGACGGAGGTCTTCTACAAGGTGGGCCGCTCCTGGAGCGAACAGAACCAGTACGGCAAGGCCATCGACTGGTACGTGAAGGCCACCAAGAGCGACAAGGTCGAGCCCGAGGCCTGGTACCACCTGGGCTACGCCTATAAGGAGAAGGGCAAGAAGAAGGAAGCCATCAAGTCCTTCCAGGAGTACCTGGGGCGCAAGCCGGACGCGGTGGACCGCAAGGAAGTCGAGGACGAAATCACCTTCCTCGAGTAGCCCCCCAGCCCCCCCGGGCGTCCGTTTCCGGGCGCCCGGGTGCTTCCTGCCTTGCCCGGCCCGCGCGGGGTGACTACAACCCCGGCTCGCCATGTTGGATCTCAAGTACGTCGCGCAGAACTTCGATGCGGTGGTCGCCCGGCTGCAGTCCCGTGGCGGCAGCCTGGACCTCGGCCCCTTCAAGAGCCTCGTGTCGGAACGGCGCGACCTCTATGTGGCCATGGAGTCACTCTCCGCGCGCCGCAACACGGCCAACGAGGAGATGAAGCGCAAGGCCAAGGAGGATCCGGCCGCGCTCGAGGCGCTGCGCGGGGAGATGCGCACCGTCTCCCAGACCATCAAGGAGAAGGAGGCTCGCCTCAAGGAGGTGGAGGAGGAGCTCAGCCGCATCCTGCTGGTCATCCCCAACATCCCCCACGAGTCCGTGCCCGTCGGCGGTGGCGCCGAGGACAACGTCCAGGTGCGCGTCTGGGGCGAGAAGCCCAACCTGCCCTTCACGCCCAAGCAGCACTTCGAGCTGGGCGAGAAGCTGGGGATGCTGGACTTCGAGCGCGCCGCCAAGGTGTCCGGCTCGCGCTTCGCCTTCTACAAGGGAGCGCTCGCCCGGCTGGAGCGAGCCCTGGTGAGCTTCATGATCGACGTGCACACCCCCAAGGGGTACGTCGAGATGCTGCCTCCCTACCTGGTGCTGCGCGAGACGATGATGGGCACCGGCCAGCTCCCCAAGTTCGAGGAGGACGCCTTCAAGACGGTGGGCGAGCCCGAGCGCTTCCTCATCCCCACCGCCGAGGTGCCCGTCACCAACTACCACGCGGATGAGATCCTCGATGGTGAGGTGCTGCCCCGGAAGTACTGCGCCTTCAGCCCGTGCTTCCGGGCCGAGGCAGGCTCGGCGGGCAAGGACACCCGCGGCCTCATCCGCCAGCACCAGTTCCACAAGGTGGAGCTGGTGAAGTTCGCCACCCCGGACACCAGCCTCGACGAGCTGGAGAAGATGACGGACGACGCCTGCGACATTCTCCGGCGCCTCGGACTGCACCACCGGGTGATGCTGCTGTGCACCGGAGACATGGGCTTCGGCGCTCGGAAGACCTACGACATCGAGGTCTGGCTGCCTGGCCAGGGGACGTACCGGGAGATCTCCTCCTGCTCGGACTGCGGCGACTTCCAGGCGCGCCGGGCCAAAATCCGCTACCGCGCCCAGAAGGGGGACAAGCCCCAGCTCCTCCACACGCTCAATGGCAGCGGCCTGGCCGTGGGGCGGACGACCATCGCCATCCTCGAGAACTACCAGCGCGAGGACGGAAGCATCGCCATTCCCGAGGCGTTGGTGCCCTACATGGGAGGCCTCAAGGAACTCCGGCCGTTGTCGTAGGACTCAACGTGCTGTCAGCTTCCGGGGCCCGATATCGTTGTTGCAATGGGCCCCGGATGATGTAGAAGGGCGGCCCACGCAGTTCGGTGGTCCGCGCGGCTTCAAGCAGTTGGAGGAGTGGCCGAGCGGCTGAAGGCAGCGGTCTTGAAAACCGCAGGTGGCGCAAGCTTCCCGTAGGTTCGAATCCTACCTCCTCCGATTTTGTTCTTGTCGTTTGCGGTTCTTTGACAGTAAAGGCTGTGGAGAGATGGCCGAGAGGCTGAAGGCACAGGTTTGCTAAACCTGCATACTCGAAAGGGTATCGAGGGTTCGAATCCCTCTCTCTCCGCCACTCATCTTGGTTGTGGAAGCGCGAAAGAAAGTAGTTGTGGTAGAGAGACGGTGGTTGTAGTAGAGCGGTGCAAGGAAACGGCAAGCTCCCTTAGCTCAGCTGGATAGAGCGTCGGACTACGAATCCGAAGGCCGGAGGTTCGAATCCTCCAGGGAGCGCCAACCTTTCCCCTCTCGTCTCTTCCCCTCATGAGTCTGGATGAAGCTTTCATGCAGCAGGCACTCGCGCTCGCGCGGGAAGCCGCTGGACTCGGGGAAGTTCCTGTCGGTGCTGTGGCCGTTCACGATGGCAAGGTCATCGGGGTCGGCTTCAATCGTCGGGAAATCGACCGCAACCCTCTCGCCCATGCGGAGATCTTCGCGCTGGACGCAGCGGCCAAGGCGTTAGGAGCGTGGCGGCTCACGGGTGTCACCCTGTATGTGACGCTGGAGCCGTGCGCGATGTGCGCTGGAGCGCTGGTTCAGTCGAGGGTCACGCGGTTGGTCTTCGGAACGATGGATCCGAAAGCTGGCGCAGTAGGTTCGCTCTACAACCTCGCCGAGGAGCCCCGGCACAATCACCGGCTCCAAGTGATGAGTGGGATTCTGGCGGACGAGAGCCGCCAAATGCTGAAGGATTTCTTCGAGCGACTGCGCGAGAAGAAACGCGACAAGTGAATATTGGAGAGCTGGCCGAGTGGTCGAAGGCACCTGACTCGAAATCAGGCATACCGGGAACGGTATCGTAGGTTCGAATCCTACGCTCTCCGCTGAGTGTCTTATGGAGAGGTGGCCGAGCGGTTGAAGGCGCACGCCTGGAACGCGTGTATATCTGAAAGGGTATCGTGGGTTCGAATCCCACCCTCTCCGTAGTTGTTGTCGTAACAAAGAGCTTGTGGTCGGGACAACGTGGGGACGTGAACCCCGCCAGGTCCGGAAGGAAGCAACGGTAGCGCACCTCCGCGTGTGTCCCGGCCGTTCTTGTGAAGGAGCCGAGTCTTCTGAAAAGAGGACTCGGCTCCTTCTTTTTTTGCCCTTCAGTCCCGTGCGAGCACCGTCTCGCGGCCCACCCGGCCCACCACCCGGAAGCCCGCCGCCCGGAGCTCGGCGAGAGCACGGCCCTCGAAGGTGACGGCGCGGTTGAAGCGCGTGTCTCGCATGGCCTGCTGGAAGTTGGCGTCGTGGGGCCAGTCGCAGGTGGACCAGGGGATGTTCTTGCCGATGTAGAAGAAGCCCCCTGCACCCCACAGGCCCTCGTTGACGATGAGCAGCCCGCTGGCGCCGTCATCCCGGGTGGCCGCGACGATGGCGCGGAATTGATCTCCCCGCAGGTCCCCCGGTGGGAAGAAGTGTCCCGCCAGCAGCGCGGTGGCCAGAGCCATCGCCCCCAGTCCCCACCTCGAGCGGGCGGACTCACGTCCCAGCACGAGGGCAGCCAGCGCCGGAGCCGCGGCCATGACCAGGAGCACCAGCGCCGGATAGAGGAAGCGCTCCTCCTTATGCGCCGTGGCGGTGATGGCCACGAGGTAGACCCCCGCGCAGAAGAGCGGGAGTGGAACAGCGAACCGCCGGCGTATCGAGGACACGCCCTGGGGCACCACAGCCCAGAACCAGAGGGGCAGTCCCGAGAAGAAGGGCCACAGGTAGAAGACCGGCGGTGAGGCGCCGAACTGCCTCGCGGCCTGCCCGGAGAGCACGTTGAAGTCCACGTAGGCAAAGAAGGAGTGGAAGGGCTTGCCCCACGTCGCCCAATCGAGGGCGCCCAAGCCCAGCGCCACACCCAGTCCCCCGAGGCACGCGAAGGCGAGCACCCGCCAGCGTCGTCCCGCCGCCAGCCAGACGAGCGCCGCCAGGACCACCACCGCCGAGCCGTAGCGCGCCACCACTGCCAGTCCCAGTGCCAGTCCGCCTACCAGGCCCGCACGCACCGGGCGCTCGGTTCGATCCAACGCCTCCAGGGCCACCACCAGGAAGGCGGTGGAGAGGGACTCGCCCAGCGTGCGGCCCGCGAAGACGAGCACCGGCCCATAGAGGCCCATGGCGAGCAGGGCGAAGCGGCCCCCCGAAATTCCGGCACGACGCTCGGCGTAGCGGTACGCGGCCCACAACATCCACGCGTGCAGCGCCACCTGCGGCACAGCGAGCAGCGCCCGGTAGGCCACCGGGTGGGTGAGCCACAACACCTCCGCCAGCCGCAGCAACCACGCGGCCACTCCAGGCATGGCCCAGTTGCGCAGGCCCACGCGCCACTCCCAGGCCAATACTCCGTAGCCGTGAGCGCGGAACCAGGCCGGCTCGAGGAGCTGGTACACCTCGTCCGGGTGGATGCGCCCGAGCTGCGCCACCGCGATGAGCGCGGGCAACAGCCCCACCCCGCCCAGCAACACCCCGAGCGGCCACCATCGACGCACACCAGAGAGCGGCACCTCGGCAGTCGGGACGTCAGAAGGCGGAGGAGCGGAGGCGGGAGCGGGAACGGTCATGGGAGGAATGGCGTCGCGACTCTCTCTGTCCTCCCAAGGAAGCGCAAGGCGTGGAACTCGGCACGGCGGAGCACGACGCGGAGTGAAGCAGCGCCTGACCTCGGGCGTCTCATTTCTGGACTTCTGGGGAGAACTTCAAAAGTAGAGCGTCCAGTGCATGGAAGTCGTGCGCTGGAGTGTTCTCCGTGTTTAGATTCGCCGCCCCCATGAGCTACCTCGTCCTTGCCCGTAAATGGCGCCCTCAGACCTTCGACGACATGACCGGCCAGGAGCACGTGGTCCGGACAGTCGCCAACGCCATCAAGATGAACCGGGTGGCTCACGCCTACCTGTTCTGCGGCCCCCGCGGCGTGGGCAAGACGACCGCCGCCCGCCTGCTCGCCAAGGCCCTCAACTGTGAGAATGGGCCCACCCCCGAGCCGTGTGGCAAGTGCCAGGCGTGCACGGAGATCGCCGCGGGCACCTCGGTGGACGTGGCGGAGATCGACGGTGCCTCCAACAACGGCGTGGAGAACGTCCGGGAGATCCGCGAGAACGCCAAGTACCTGCCGCAGCGCGACCGGCACAAGATCTACATCATCGACGAGGTCCACATGCTCTCGGGAGCGGCGTTCAACGCGCTCCTGAAGACGCTGGAGGAGCCGCCCGGGCACGTGAAGTTCATCTTCGCGACCACCGAGGCGCACAAGCTCCCGGACACCATCCTCTCGCGCTGCCAGCGCCACAACTTCCGCCGCATCTCCGCCGCCGTGATGCTCCAGCGGCTCAAGTACATCTGCGAGCAGGAGAAGGTGGCCATCTCCGAGCGCGCGCTCTCCATGGTGGTGCGCCAGTCAGAGGGAGGCATGCGCGACGCGCTCAGCCTCCTGGATCAGATCTTCTCCGCGTGCGGCCCCGAGCCCAAGGATGAGGACGTCGCCGACGCGCTGGGCACCATCGATCGCACGGTGGTGCAGGACTTCGCCGACGCGCTGGTGCGCAAGGACGCCAGGCGCGTGCTCGAGCGCGTGGAGGAAGTCTTCAACCGCGGCACGGACCTCAAGCGGCTCACGGAGGAATTGGCGCTGCAACTGCGTCACCTCTTCGTCGCCAAGACGCTGGGCGAGGCCCCCGCGGAGCTCGCCGAGTCCGAGCGCAATGCGCTCACCGCGCTGGCCAAGGACGCGGATCCGGCGCAGATCTCCCGTCTCTTCGACGTGGTGCACGGGTGCGTCTGGGACGTGTCTCGCGCGGCCCATCCCCGGCTCGCGCTGGAGATGGCACTGCTCAAGGCCATCCAGCTCTCGCCGGTCGGCTCCATCCCGGAGCTGCTCGCCCGAGTGGATCGCCTCGCCGCCGGGCTCGGTCCCGAGGACGCTCGCAAAGTAGCTGCTGGGGCGCCCGGAGGTCGCTCCAGCTCCGCAAACTTTCGCTCCCACTGAGCGACCCTCAGAGCCCGCCCGAGCCCCTGCCCCACCACCTCGCGCGCCCGAGCCCGCCGCACCTCCCGTGGCGGCTGCGGCACCGTCGCGTCCGTGGGAGGCCCGTGCTCAGGCCCCGTCGGCGCCAGCGCCACGAGCCCCCACGCCCGCGCCTGTCCCCGAGCCCGCCAGGCCCGCCATGGCTCCGGCATCGTCTCCCTTTGGCATGTCCCAAGGGGGCCCCGCGCCCGTCACACGTGCGCCCGAGACTCCCGCTCCCGCGCAGCCTGTGGTGCGCGTGACGAACGTGCGCCTGCCTCCGCAGCCGCCGCAGCCCCCTCCTCCCGTCGACGACGAGCGCTACTTCCCCGAGGAGGGCTCCCCCGAGGGCTGTGCCTCCGGCGAGTGCCTGCCTGACGCGCCGCCCGTATCTCTCCCCGCCGAGCCGGAGCCAGAGGCCGAGTCCGTCCGGCCCTTCGACATCCACCACGCCCCGCGCGCCGCGGCCCCCATCATGGCCGCCTCCGGCCGCGACAATCCCCGGAAGCCGCTCCAGGACCGGTGGCGCGCAACGGTGGACACCGTGCGCGATGCCTCCGGCCGACATGCCAAGTCGCTCGCCTGCGGCCGCCTGCTGTGGATTCGCGAGGGTGAGGTGGCCATCGGCTACACGCCCAAGGACGGCTTCCACAAGACAACCGTGGCCGGGGCCGCTGGGCGCACCATCGTCGAGAAGGCGCTCTCCGAGCACTTCGGCCGCCCCACCAGGCTCGTGGTGCAGGACGCCTCCGAGAACGATACCGAGGGCCCTGGCGCGGGCATCATCAGCATCGCCCAGGAAGACGCCCAGGAGCGCGCCGCCTACGAGAAGAGCACCGAGGGCCGGGTCCGCAGCCATCCCGCGATCCGCGCCACCCTGAAGTTCCTGGGCGGCGAGATCGAACACATCCAGGTGTACGACCAGCCCGCGCGCCCGGTAGCCGCCCCGGCGAACGACCCCAGCGACGAGAGCCCCTGACAACCGGCTCGCCCGACGCTAGGGTGCGCGTTTCGCACCATGCCGAGCGGTCCGCGATGCCCGCTCGAGCGTTCTACGAGGAAGCACATGCCCGGCATCGACCTGAACTACTTCATCCGTCAGGCCAACAAGCTCACGGAGAAGATCGAGCAGCGCAAGAAGGAGCTGGCCGAAGAGACCGTCGAGGCCAAGGCCGGCGACGGCCGCGTCACCGTGGTCGCCAACTGCGTGCAGGAGATCAAGAGCATCAAGATCGACAAGTCGCTCGTCGACCCCAACGACCTGGGCATGCTCGAGGACCTGGTCACCGCCGGCGTCAACGCTGCCCTGGCGAGCAGCCGCGAGAAGATGCAGCGCGAGCTCGGTAAGATCTCCGGCGGCGTGAAGATCCCCGGCATTACTTGATAGCGAATGACTCCTGATCCGCTCAATCGGCTGGTCGCCCAGCTCGCGAAGCTCCCCGGCATCGGGGAGAAGACCGCGCAGCGGCTGGCCTTTCACATCCTGCGCGCCCCCGGTGAGTACGCCCAGGAGCTGTCCCAGGCCATCCGCGAGGTGAAGGAGAAGGTGCACCTGTGCGCCCGGTGTTTCTCCCTCACCGACTCGGAGCTGTGCGGCTTCTGCCGGGACGAACGGCGCGACGAGCGCGTGCTGTGCGTGGTGGAGACGTTCGCGGACCTGATGGCCCTCGAGCGCACCCGCGAGTTCAAGGGGCGCTACCACGTGCTGCACGGCGTGCTCTCGCCGCTGGACGGCGTGGGCCCCGAGCAGCTGCGCATCAAGGAGCTGCTCACGCGTCTGGGGGACGGTCATGTCGAGGAGATCATCCTCGCCACCAACCCGGACGTGGAGGGCGAGGCCACCGCGCTCTACCTCACGCGGCTGCTCAAGCCGATGGGCATCCGGGTGAGTCGCATCGCCCAGGGTCTGCCCATGGGTGGCGACCTTGAGTACGCCGACCAGGCCACGCTGGCGAAGGCGCTCAGCGCCCGGCGCGAGCTGTGAGACGCCCCGGCTACCGCGTCACGCGGTAGCCGAAGGGCAGCACCACCGTCACTTCCTTGTCCCGGTGCGCGGGGAAGCGCAGGCGCTCCACCTGCTTCTCCAGGCACTTGCCCACGGGCCGAGTCGCCAGCGCTCCCTGGGTGGCCGCGTCCGCCTTGCCCGAGGAGAAGATGGTGAAGCGCACCTGGACCTGGCCCTCGTCCGCGGGCAGGTCGCGCTTGTACTGCTCGAAGCACGACATGATGCGCGCTCGGTTGCGATTCACCACCCGCTGGATGTCCGCCGCCTCCAGGGACACGCGCTTCACCGTACGCGCCGACGTCTTCGAGGGAACGGGCTCGGCTGGTGCGGCGGGCGGGGCTTCGGCGGCCTCTGGTGCGGCGGCGAGTGCTGTCTGAGCAGGAGGCGGTACCTGGGCGGACGGCGAGGCCTCCGCGGCGGCACTCCCGGGAGACGTGGCCTCCGGTGACGCGGGAGCGGGCTCCTTGGGAACCGGTGGGGGCAAGGGATTCGAGGGAGCGGCCTGGACCACGGGCTGCGGCGCTGGCTGCGGCACTGGCTCGGCGGGCGTCATCCTGACGTTACGACCCACCACGAACGCTCCACCCGCCAGCAGCAGGCAGCTCGCCACGACGCCCAGGACGATTCCACGCCAGCGCGAAGGGCCAGCCATCGCGCTGTTCTTCCCGGGCCGCGAGGGACCGACGCCCTTCCGCGCCTCGGAGGAGACGGTGGGCATGGAGCCCGACATCCGCGAGGAGTCGACGGTCGTCGCAGGCACGGAGTAACCGGCCTGCTTCAGTGTCGTGATGGTGGGGATGCGCGTCTTCTCCGCGTAGCGCTCCTCGCCGAAGCTGTTGCGCAGGTACGCGGCCAGGTGGGCGCCCGTCGGCCGCTGGGGCTCCCTCGACAGGAGGTGCTCCAGGTCGTCCGCGAACTCCGCGGCGGTGGCGTAGCGCTCGTCGGGATCGTAGGCCATCGCCCGGAGCACCACCATCTCCAGCTCCGGGGACAGGTCGGGCCTCAACTCCCGAGGCGGCTGGAACTGCCCCTCCAACAGCGCGTTGAGCACCGCCAGATCGTTGTCCCGGGCGAAGGGCCGCACATGGGTGAGCGCCTCGTAGAGGCTCACGCCCAGCGCGAAGATGTCCGCGCGCCGGTCCACCGGGTTGCCCCGGGCCTGCTCCGGCGCCATGTAGATGTACTTGCCCTTCACCACGCCGGTGCGCGTCTGGGACTGGCGCGACTCGTACTTGGAGATGCCGAAGTCCAGCACCTTCACCTGGCCCTCGTACGTCACGTACAGATTCGAGGGCGAGATGTCGCGGTGGACGATGTTCAGCTTCCGGCCCGACTCGTCGGCGAAGTCGTGGGCGTAGTGCAGGCCCCGCGCCGCGTCCGCGAGCACGCGCAGCACCAGCGGCACCGGCATGTATTCACCCCGGAAGCTCGCCGTGCGCACCGTGGTGGAGAAGTCCTCCCCCGGGAGGTACTCCATGCAGATGTAGTAGCAGCCGTCGGTGAAGCCCAGGTCCTGGATCTGCACGATGTTGGGGTGGGACAGCTTCGCCGCCAGCCGGGCCTCGTCGCGGAACATGTCCACGAACTCGGGCAGGCCCGACAGGTTGGCGAGCATCCGCTTGATGACGACGTTGCGCTCGAAGCCGTCCGCGCCGAGCCGCTTGGCGAGGAAGATCTCCGCCATGCCGCCCTCGGCCAGCTTGCGCACCAGCACGTACTGGCCATAGGCCTGGAGCTGAGCGTCGGGGCTCCCTCCCGCTACCTTTCCAGCGTCAGGGGTCGTCATGCGGGCCTCACTTCAGGGTGCGCACCGTATAGGCATCCGGTGCACCGGGGCGTGACAGCTTGAAAACAACGAGGGGCGGCTGTCCCTCTGGCTCCACCCAGGTATTGAACCGGTGCTTGGAGTCGAGCGCCAGGGGCCGCCCGTTCACGAAGAGCTTTGTGTCCACTGGAGCCACGCCGGCCACGCGCACACGAGACCCCGCGCGTCCGCCCTCCCGGGGAGTGCTGATGACGAGCATAGGCACCGAGTTGTCGAAGACGAGCTCCAGCTTGTTCATCCGCCCGCCGCGCAACGGCCGTCCATCGGGCGACACCGGGGTGATGGACCACAGGAAGTTGCCCTCCCCGAGGAGGCCGGCCTGAAGCGGAACCTGCGGCGTGGAGGACGAGCGCTCCACCACGGGCTGACCGAGTGCCCCGCTCCGGTACACCGCCACCTTGTAGGACGCGGCGCCCTGCTCTGCCTCACAGGTGAAGGTGACGGCCGGGGGCTTGTCCTGGAAGAAGATGGTCGTCTTCTCCGGCCCCTCGGGCACCCGGTTGCGCAGCCGATCCAGCTCGCCCTTGGTGGAACGCTCCGGTCCGAAGGACGCACTACCCCGCGCCACCTGCGAGCCGTCGGGCCTCAGCACCCGCCAGTACAGCGAGCCCCGAGCCGGCGGCAGCACGTTGACGAAGCTGCTCCGAGACGAGCCCGCGAGCACCGGCTTCTTGAAGCCAGAGTCCGAGGCCACCTCCACCCGCACCTCGCCCGCCTCCTCCCACGTGAGGGCCACTTCCATCGGGCGCCGCTGGAACACCTGCAGGCCCTCCGCGGAAGGCAGCGAGAACAGCGCCCGCTCCAACGCCTCGACCCGCGCGGTGGCCTCGCCCGCCACGGTGGCACGCTCGCCTGCGCGCAGGGGCTTACGAGCCCCACCGCGCACCAGCGTCACGTCACCCGCTCGCGAGTCCACGGTGAAACCGTCTCCGGTGCGCCGCACGTCGAGCCGCGCGGCCCCGTCGCTCTCCAGCGAGAGCCCCGGCAGCACCACCCGGCTGGCACGGCCCGGGGCAAGCATCAGCCCCAGCTCGCCCTTGCGCAGGTCCAACCGCGCCTCATCCGTCGAACCGGCGCGAGACACCGCATCCACCACCAGCTCGCCCCCCGAGCCCAGCGAGAGCGTGGACTCCGAGCCCTCCAGCTTCAGCAGCGCCGTGCCCTGGCGCACGCGCACGCTGTCACCAGCCTTGAGCGCCTCGCCATCCTTATCCACCCCACGCCACCGGGCACTGCCCTTCTGGCGCCACTCGGCGCGGCCCGTCGCGGCGTGCACCGTTACCTCGACGGGCGCCAGCTCCAGCACACGCGTCGTCACCCCCTCCACCTTCACCGACGCCACCTGCCCCTGCTCGGCCCGCACCGTCTGCCCGTTCTTCGCCACCACCTCCACGGTGCCCAGCAGCACTTCCACTCGGCCCTCGTCCTGGCCCACGTCCACCTTCACCGCGCTGCCGTCCGCGCCCACGCGGGTGAGACCAAACGGGGTGAGCAGGGTGAGCTGTACCTTCGGGCCCGCCGGCGCCTGAGCCCGGTCCGCCGGCACCCGCGACAGGACAAAGCCGCGCGACACCGCCACCACCACGCCGCTCGAGTCCTCCTCGAGAACGAAGCGCGCGTCCGGCCCCACCTCCACCGTGCGCCCATCGGCGAAGCGCACCGTGACGGCTCCGTCCGCGCCCGTCTCCACCGCGTCACCGCGCGACAACGGGCCTGGCACCGCGGGCGACTGCCTGCCTCCACGTTCGAGCCGGGCCTCGCCTGTCACCACCACGAGCTGCGCGAGCTCCACCACGCCCGCGTCTGGCACCACCACCTCGGCCGGCTTCTCCGCCACCACCACGGGGTGAGGCGGCGTGGACGGAGGCAACGGCTCCTCATCTCCGCAGGCGGTAGCCAGCAGCAGACACAGGGCGGACACAATGCGAGGGCGGAGGGAGCTCACCGGGACTTGGGGAAGAGATCGACGTTGAAGATGGCCTGTTCGCCCTCGCGGACGGTGACGACCTTGGTCTGGGACAGGTGCCCGGGAGCCGAGAAGATGAGGCGATACCTACCCTGCTTGAGCTGGACCTGGAAAGACCCCCGGACGTCCGTACGGCGGCGAAGCTTCGCCTCGGGGATGACCAGCCAGGCCCGGAGCGGCTTGCCCTTCCGGACGCCGCGCACCTGCCCGGAGAGGGTGGCGAGCGCCCCCTTGCTCGCGGAGACCAGGGTGACGGGCAGCTCCGTCCGCGTCCCCACGACGATGACCACGGCCTCTTGCGCCGCCCGGAAGCCCTCGGCCGAGACGTTCACCTCCACGGGCCCCGGAGCAAGCCCCTCCACGCGGACCCGCCCCGTCGCATCGGTGAAGACCTGGGTGGAGCCTACGGAGACGGCCGCGCCCGCCAGGGGACCCCCACTGCGCGCGTCCACCACGGTGATGCGCAGGGAGCCCACCCGCGGCGGCTCCTGACGCACTCGCACCACCCGCTCCGCGCGACCGCCCGCCGGCACCGTGACGCGCTCTTCCGCGGACACGTAGCCCCCCGCGCTCACCCGCGCGAGCACCTCTCCCCGCGGCAGCACCACGCCCGTCAACCGCCCATCCGCGCCGGCAACACGGGGCTCCTGCTCCATTCCGCCCACCGTCAACACCACCCGGGCATCGGGCAGCGGCCTGCCGGACTCCGCGTCCACCACCGAGAGCACGAGCTCACCCGTCTCCGGTTGCGCGGCCTCCTCGACCCGAGCCTCCCGCGCCCCTCCGCCATAGGAGAGCTCGAACGCCACTCCCGCGCGACTGATGACCTGACGTGACACCGCGCCGTCCGCCGTCGTCAGCGAGTCACGCAGGTACTGGTACTCCAGCGCCAGCGCCCCACCCCACTCACCCCGCCGCAGCACCGGGATGAGCAGCGCGCCCCCGGCCGCGAACCCCTCCGACGTGGAGCCGATCGCCACGGGCAGCTCCCCGCGCACCTCCGCGCGCAGACTCCAAGGCAGCGGCACGAGGACGCGGGCGCCCACCAGCGCGGCATGGCGCGCCGTGGGAACGAGCCGCACCTGTCCCTCGTTGGAGAACACCGGAAGCTGCGCGAAGCCGTAGCCCGCGCTCACCTCGGCACGCACCGGCCCCAGGAAGACGCGCGCCGCGGGCCCCACCGAGGCCCTCAACAGACTGCCTCCGGTGACGAGCTGCGCCTCCTGCGAGAGGCTGAAGCCCTCGCGCTGCACGCTGGCCCACGCCCCCAACCAGCCCTCGCCGAATACCGCGGCCCACAGCGCCACGTCATTGGGCGTCATGCCCCCGTACGACACCGTGGGCCCCACCTCCTGGGCCCCTTGGCGGAAGGCCAGCCCGTAGCGCACCCGCACCGAGGCCTGCTCGGCGGGTACACCCTGGGCCCACGCGCTGATCGGCGCGCCCAGGGTGAGCGCAAGTAGGAGAACGGCGAAAAAGGGACGGGGGCGGAACGGCACGGCCGGAGTATAGTGAATACTCGACAGGTCCCCTCCAAACTGGAAGCGACCGGATTTCCACCCCCCCTCTCCCCTCTCAAAAGATGCCCCTCGCTGGAGTCCCCCTTCCCCCTCCCATGCCGCTGAGCAAGCAACCTCTGTGGGCACGTGCCTGCACGCCAGCCCCGGGAGCACATGGTTCTGCGGAAAGAGGTGGCTTCTTGCCGGGGTGGAAGGGCTTTGCTAAAGCTCCCCGGGTCGGGAGCGCCGCACCTAACCTCCGAAATTCATTCCGGAAACCTTCGGGGGCCGCGGGAGTCAAGGTCGAGCGAGACGCTTAGGAGCGTAAACGCCCATGGGCACGCAACTGGTGATGTACGAAGAGGAGTTCACCAAGATCAACGCGGTTTGCGACCGGCTGACCAAGGACGCGAACGCGAAGGTGGTGTTCCTCGTCGACAAGAACGGGCAACTCATCTCTTCCGCTGGGCAGACGCAGAACATCGATACCACCTCACTGGCGTCGCTGACGGCCGGTAACGTGGCGGCGATGGGCGGCCTCGCGAAGTTGATTGGCGAGAACGAGTTCCCCCATCAATTTCATGAAGGGGCCAAGGACTCGCTGTACATGACCATCGTCGGGAGCCGGGTGGTGCTGGTTGTCATCTTCGACAACCGGACCAGCCTCGGCTTGGTGCGCTTGCGCATCAAGAAGGCCAGTGACGAGCTGACCAAGATCTTCGAGAGCCTCGTGAAGAAGACGGATGGTCCCGGGGTCGGCTCTCCGTTCGCCGAGATTTCCGACGACGATATCGACAACCTCTTCAGCGAGTAACCCGGGAAGCCATGTCCTTCATCAACTACTCGTCTCGCGAAATCAACTGCAAGATCGTCTACTACGGTCCCGGGTTGTGCGGGAAGACGACGAACCTGCAGTACATCTACAACAAGACCGCCGCGGAGACGAAGGGCAAGCTCATCTCGCTCTCCACGGAGACGGACCGCACGCTCTTCTTCGACTTCCTGCCGCTGTCGCTGGGTGAGATCCGCGGCTTCAAGACGCGCTTCCACCTCTACACGGTGCCCGGCCAGGTGTTCTACGACGCCAGCCGCAAGCTCATCCTCAAGGGCGTGGACGGCGTGGTGTTCGTCGCCGACAGCCAGGTGGAGCGCATGGAGGCCAACATGGAGTCGTTGGAGAACCTGCGCATCAACCTGGCCGAGCAGGGCTACGACCTGAACAAGATCCCGTACGTCATCCAGTACAACAAGCGGGACCTGCCCAACGCGGTGACGGTGGAGGAGATGCGCAAGTCGCTCAACCAGCGCAACATCCCCGAGTACCAGGCGGTGGCCCCCACCGGCGTGGGCGTGTTCGACACGCTCAAGGCGGTGGCCAAGCTGGTGCTGACGGAGCTGAAGAAGGGCGGCTGAGCACGCAGGGCGGGCCTTCGGGTCCGCCCGCAGACAAGGTCGCTCTTTCGTGCGCTTCGCATCCCTCACCCTCCGAGTGCTGGCCGTGGCAGGCACGGCCTTGTGGGCCCCTGCCTTCGCGCAGCAGGGCCCTGCTGCTGTTTCTGCCCCCGCGTCCACGGAGGCCTCGGCGCCCGCAACCACGGCCCAGGCTCCCGCGGACACGCAGGTACGTACGGCGGACGAGGCCTTCAACACCCGGGTGAGGACGCTCGAGGAGCAGGTCGTCGACCTGAAGGAGAAGATCTACCGCTCCAAGGCGCGCCTGCAGCTCTTGCAGGAGACGGTGCTCGGAGGAGACCTCTCCACCGGAGCGCGCGCAGTGCTCTTCCACCGCAACGAGATGGGCGACTCGTTCGTGCTGGAGTCGGTGGTGTACGCGCTGGACGGCGCGCCCATCTACACCCGCACGGACGAGACGGCGGAGCTGTCCAAGCGCCAGGAGTTCGAGATTTTCAACGGCCGCATCGTGCCGGGCCAGCACCAGGTGGCGGTGCGGCTCGTCTACCGGGGCCATGGCTTCGGGGTGTTCAGCTACCTCGAGGGCTACCGGTTCAAGGTGCAGTCCAGCTACACCTTCAACGCGGAGCCGGGGAAGGTGACGACGGTGCGCGTGGTGGGATTCGAAAAGGGAGGACTGACCACGGACCTGCAGGACCGGCCGGCGGTGCGCTACGACATCGAGTCGTCGCGCGACTCCGGAAAGCAGCAGCCGGCCTCGGACGCCGCCTCGCCGCCTCCCGCCGCGGCCTCCGAAACGAAGTAGGGGCCGGCCTTGGGTACGTCGCGCCTCCAAGCCCTGCTGCTCGCGGCCACCGCGCTCCTGGCCCCCGGGTCTGCGCGCGCCGAGGAGAAGCCGCCCGCGCCTCGCCCGTCCGCCGTCGAGCTGACCTCACGGCTGGACCAGGTGTCCGGGCAGCTCAAGGCCGCCGAGGAGAACATCCGCTTCGTCGAGACGCAGTACACCCAGCGCCCCGAGCCCGGTGACGACGAGCTGAGGCTGCGGCGCTTCTCCAACGGAGAGATTCAATACCTGCTGGAGGACTGGGCCGCTGCCTCGGTGCTCTTCTACGACCTGGTGGGCGACCCGAAGTTCCGCGCCCAGGGGCGCTACCCGGATGCGCTCTTCTATCTGGGAGACTCCCTCTACCGGCAGCAGAACTACATCGGTGCGCGCATCTACCTGCGCGAGCTGCTCACGCTGAGCGACACGAAGCACTACCGGGATGCGCTCGCGCGCTACCTGGAGATCGCCGGCCGGCTCAACCAGTTCACCGGGCTCGACGAGTACATCGAGCGGGCGCGGCGCTTGTCGGGCGGCCAGCTCCCGCCGGAGCTCGACTACGTCTACGCCAAGTGGCTCTTCAAGCGGACGGACCTGCCAGACCCGGAGCGGCGCCAGCGGGCCCGAGCAGCCTTCCAACCCCTGGCCAGCACCGCCGGGGGGAAGTTCCAGAAGCAGAGCGCGTACTTCCTCGGCGTGCTGTCCGTGCAGGAGGGCGACTACGCGGGTGCCGTGGAGCAGTTCCGGCCCCTGGCCACCGAGGCGGTGCAGGAGCCGGAGCTGCAGCGGCTCAAGGAGCTGGCGAGCCTGTCGCTGGGGCGGCTGCTCTACGAGCTGGGGCGGTATGACGAGGCGCTCGACCGGTACGCGGAGATTCCGCGCGACAGCGAGTCCTTCGTGGACTCGCTCTACGAGATGGCCTGGGTGCACGTGAAGAAGGGGGACTTCGAGAAGGCGAAGAACGCCACCGACATCCTCCTGCTGGTGGGGCCCGAGTCCCCCATCGCCCCCGACGCCCGCATCCTCTTGGGACACCTACAGCTCAAGCTGCGCAAGTACGAGGAGGCCACCGCCACGTACGAGGAGCTCATCAGCACCTACAAGCCGGTGCACGACCAGGTGGACACGCTGCTGAAGGCGAACCAGGACCCTGTCGCGTATTTCGACAAGCTGCTGGCGCGCAACGAGCGCACCCTGGACATCACCACGCTGCTGCCGCCAATGGCGCTCAAGTTCGCCACCACGCAGGTGGAGGTGGCGGACGCGGTGCGGATGCAGAAGGACCTCGACAGCAGCCGGCAGGGCGTGGACGAGTCGAAGGACATCGCCACGCGCATCCTGCAGGCCCTGGACGAGCGCGGCCTCCAGGTGTTCCCCGAGCTGCAGGAGGGCTACCAGCGGGCGGACGCGGTGGACAGCGCGCTGGTGCGGGCGGAGCAGTGGCTGGTGCAGGTGGAGGGCGACGTGCTGCGGGGCCGGTTGCAACCCGAGGAGCTCACCGCGCTGGAGGCCGTGCGCCGCGAGCGCGAGGCCCTGGGCGTGCGCCTGGCCAGCCTGCCCACCAACCAGCAGGAGCTGGAGGCACGGCGGGAGCGGATGCAGGCCCGGGTGGATGAGCTGGATCGCGACGCATTCCAGCTGGGCTTCGAGCTGCAGAGCATGAGCGCCATCTCCACCGCGGTGCGCAAGTGGCTGGAGGACACGCGCGCGGAGCGCACCAGCCAGCCCGAGGATGAGAAGGAGTTCCTCGCCCAGCTTCACAACGAGGAGCAGACGGTGGGGGCGCTCGAGGCCGAGCTGAAGCAGCTCCGCTCTCGTCTGGCGAATGAGCGAGCCTCCGCCAGTGCCTTCGTCTCCGGCGAGGAGGTCCTGCGGGTGCAGTACCGAGAGACGCTCCAGCGCGAGCACGGGCTGCTGACCGCCGCCGAGGCCCGATTGTCTGGGGAGGATGCGGCGCTGGTGGCCCGGACGCACGAGACGCGCCAGCGCTCCGAGGCCCTGCGCACCCGAGTGGACACGGCCCGGCAAGTGCTGCGCGCCCAGGTGCAGCGGCGCGGAGAGGTCATCAAGGGCAAGGTGCTGGCCGAGCAGCAGATCTTGCAGAGCTACCACCAGGAAGTGGCCAGCGTGTCCGGAGACGCGCGCAACCTGGTGGGCCGCATCGCCTTCGAGAGCATCCAGAAGGTGCGCAAGCAGTTCTATGACCTCGTCCTCAAAGCGGACGTGGGGCTGGTGGACGTGGCCTTCACCCGCAAGCAGGACAAGACGACGGAGATCCAAAAGCTCTCCGCGCAGAAGGACAAGGATCTGCGCGACCTGGAGAAGGAGTTCGAGGAAGTCCTCAAGGACGAGAACTAGCCCTGGCCTCTGAAAGGAACACATGTCGTACGAGTGCTCATGGTTACCGGAAGTCCTGCTGGCTTCGGCGCTAATGCTCTCAGGATGTTCAACGCCCCAACCCATTGAAGGCGTCGTGCGCCCCAATTCAGGAGAACCTCCCCTGGAGTTTCTTCCAGGACCGATGCCGGGCTTTGGCTCCTTCGACACCTATTCGGATGCTCTGCTCGCCGCGTGCTCGCTCATTCTTTCAAAACCGAATGCGAACGCTGGGCGCGTTGGAGAGCAGGACTTCCCGCTTCGCTGGAGGATCTCAAGCGAGTACTGTGCTTGGCTCTACTACACCCCTGAGCGCAAGTACGAAATGAGCATGCTGACGGATCAGCATAACCTTGACGATCTGGAGGGGAAGAGAAGCTGCTTGCTCCCTTCATATGTGAAGGATCCACGCTATCCGCCGGAAAGTCTCAAATACATTTTCGCCCTTCACAATCATCCTCACGGAAGCACGATTTCCCGAGACGACATCCGGCTCATTGTCGCCAAAGGGGCGAAGCACGGCTTTGGAAGCTCCACGAAGGACGGGGTATTGCAACTCTCAATCGTCGCGTTCTTCTCGAATAAGGCAACAGAGCCTTCGTGTGACGGCTTTCATCAATACATCCCAGCAGCTCATCAAATCAGGAAGTGGTCCAAGACAGCAGGGCAATGGCATTGCGAGCAAACGGGCATCGTTGATTGGCATACAGATGGGGTCGGATTTTCCATCAAGGAAACGAGTGCCTCCTGCCTTGACAAGGATGTGCCATGAAATATCCACTCATTCTGACCATCCTGCTGACCTCAAGCTGCGCCCTGTTCCCGAAACCGCCTCCAGAAGACCCATCCATCCGGTTCCCGAACTTCTACGAAAACTTCGCAACCATCGTTGGAAAGCAGGGTCAACCGTATGAACTGGACGGTGTGACACTCAGGGCCATCAGCATTGCCGCCAATGACTTCATTCCTCCGGGATACAAAAGCCGGTGGTGCTGGGACAGACAAGAATCTCATCTCTATCGAGTCATTCGCCAGGGAGATATCATCTTCGTGGATATCTCCGCGAACCCAAGGGCTTGTGAACAGAAGGTCATGGTTCTGGACGGGGGCGCGAAGTATGCCATCAGCACCGATGGCCGCATCCTCCGCCGCCTGTTCGACGGTGAGCCCGAGGATTTGAACCCGGCCTCCGAGACCACGGCTCAGGAACCGCGAGGCACTCCTGTTCCAGAATCACAGGTGGGCGGCCTGTTTGGCAGGCCGGATCCCAACCTCCCTTCGTCATGGTTCGACGGAGGCACCCGCCATCCGACCCCGGAGTCCCCACCCACTCCCCCTGCCCCCGACTCACCTGACGCCGGTTCCCCAGTTCCGGACGGCGGCACTCAGGCTCCGGACGGAGGTTCACCGGGAGTCCCGTCCCCGGTTTCCCCGCCTGACGCGGGTTGAGCGGCGAGGAGGTGCTCGGGCCTCCCGCCTGGCCGCTCGCCTGCCTGCCCCGGCCCGACAGTCCTTGGGAGCCATCCACCGCGTTGGCTAGGATGCGGAGAATTCGATGCGCCGCTCCCTGCTCCTCACCCTGCTGACGCTGGCCACCGCGCGCGCCGCCGCGCAGGACGTGGCACGTCCGGAGGCAGCCGCGGAAGCCCCTCCGCAGCAACAGGCCCCCTCTCGCTTCTCCGGCCTGGGCCGCACGCCCGAGCAAGAGAAGCTGCTGGAGGAGCTGAGCGAGGCCGTCCAGCGCTACGAGGAGGAGTCTCGCGAGTACAAGCGGGAGATCCAGCGCCTCATCGAGAGGAAGTACCAGGACAGGCGCGACCGGCTGGCGGACTCGTACGAGCGGGCCATCTCCGACATGGAGGCCCAGGAGCGCCTGGAGCGTCTGGAGGCCATCGCCCGCTTCGAGGAGTTCCTCCGGCGCTACCCCGACGAGCCCCGCTACACGCCGGACGTCATGTTCCGCCTGGCGGAGCTGTACTACGAGCGCTCCAGCGACACGCACCTCGTGGCCATGCGCGAGCACGAGGACAAGCTGCGCGCCCTCCCCGAGAGCGCCGAGCCCCCGCCCGAGCCGCAGCCGGACTTCAACCCGTCCATCACCCTCTACCGGAAGCTCCTCTCCCGCTTCCCGGACTACCGGCTCAACGACGGCGCCTTGTACCTGCTCGGCTATTGCCTGGAGAAACAGAACGCCTTCGAGGACGGCCGCGCCACCTACCAGCAGCTCATCACCCAATACCCCACCAGCCGCTTCACCACCGAGGCGTGGGTGCGCATCGGCGAGTACTACTTCGACGCCTATAACGACCCCGACGCGCTCACCAAGGCCGCCGAGGCGTACGAGGCCGCCATCCGCGACACCTCGCACCCGCTCTACGACAAGGCCCTCTACAAGCTGGGGTGGACGTACTACCGCATGGACCGCTTCGACGAGGCCGTCGACCGGTTCATCGCGCTGGTGGATGTCTACGAGGCCCAGCGCGCCGCCCAGGGCGATGAGGCCGGCGGCGGCGACCTGCGCAACGAGGCGCTCCAGTACACGGCCATCTCCTTCGCCGACGAGACCTGGGGCGGGCTCGACAAGGCCAAGAATTACTTCGCGAAGATCGGCCCCCGCCCCTATGAGCCCGAGGTGTACCGGCGCCTGGGTGACGTCTTCTTCGACCAGACCAACCACGCGGCGGCCATCGACGCTTACAAGTTGGTGCTGGAGAAGGACCCCCTCTCGCCGGAGGCTCCGCAGCTCCAACAGAAGATCGTCCAGGCCTACGAGCGCGACCGCAAGCTGACCGAGTCCTCCCTCGAGGCCCAGAAGCTCTCCGAGCTCTACTCACCCGGCTCCCAGTGGTACCAGAAGCACGAGCGCGACCCGGACGTGCTGGCCACCGCGAACGACCTGACGGAGAAGAGCCTCTACTCCAGCGCCATCTATCACCACCAGCAGGCCCTGGTGTTCAAGCAGGAGGGCAAGTTCGACCAGGCCAAGGCCAGCTTCGAGCTGGCCGCCTCTGGCTACAGCAAGTACCTGGAGCGCTTCCCGCGCAGCAAGAACGCCTACGAGATCGAGTTCTACGCCGCGGAGTGTCTCTACAACTCGCTGCAGTTCGGCGAGGCCGCGAAGCACTACGAGGTGGTGCGCGACTCGACCCAGGGCAACAAGTACTTCGCCGAGTCCGCCTTCAGCGCGGTGCTCTCCTCGCAGAAGCAGCTCGAGGTGGACATCAAGGCCGGCAAGCAGCCCGCCCCCACCCCGCTGCGCTCCAGCGAACGCCCCGAGGGCCAGCCCATCAAGCCCTCGGACCTCACCGCGCTGGAGGCGAAGCTGGTGGCCGCCTCGGACACCCACGTGGCGAAGCTCCCCAAGAGCGAGCGCAGCCCCGGCATCGCCTACAAGGCCGCTGAGCTGTACTACGCCCACGACAACTTCCCCGAGGCGCGCCGCCGCTTCGAAGCCATCGTGAAGGCGTACCCCCAGCACGAGGTGGCCCGCTTCTCCACCAACCTCATCGTGGAGACCTTCCTCATCGACCAGGACTGGAAGAGCGTCGAGGAGGTCAGCGGACAGCTCGCCTCCAACAAGGACGTCATCGACCCCAAGAGCGACCTGCACAAGGACCTGGTCCGCTTCAAGCTCGCTGGCCGCTTCAAGCTCGCCGACCAGCTCCTCGCCGAGGGCAAGTACGAGGAGGCCGCCGCCAAGTACATCGAGCTCGTCAACGAGGCTCCCCGCCACGAGTTCGCCGACAAGGCCCTCAACAACGCCGCCGTGGCCTACGAGAAGACCCAGCGCTTCGACTCGGCCCTCAAGCTCTACGAGCGCATCTACCGCGAGTACCCCTCCTCGCCCCTGGCTGACGGCGCCCTCTTCCGCGTGGCCCTCAACGCGGAGAAATCCTACGACTTCGACAAGGCCGTGGAGAGCTACCAGAAGCTGGTGAAGGACTACCCCGCTTCCAAGGACCGCGAGGCCGCGCTCTTCAACGCCGGCAACCTGCTCGAGGGCCAGCAACGCTACGCCGAGGCCGCCGCCGCCTTCCAGCGCTACGCCGAGCTCTTCCCCAATGCCGAGGACGCACCGCGCAACCAGTACCGCGCCGCCCTCATCCTCGAGAAGCGCGAGGACTGGAAGGGAGAGATCCGCGCGCTGGAGGCCTTCGTGCGCAAGTTCTCCTCCCAACCCGCCCAGGTGGAGTTGGTGGTGGAGGCGAAGCGCCGCATCGGCGATGCGTGGGCGAAGCAGAAGAACGAGAAGGAGGCCCTGCGCGCCTATGCGGCCGCCGCCGACGAGTTCGACCGCCGCAAGCTCCAGCCGGATGCCCAGCCGCGCGCCGCCAATGCCGCCGCATTCAGCCGCTTCCAGCTCGCCGAGGCCGTGTTCCGCGGCTTCGACAAGCTCAAGATCGGCGGCAGGGGCAAGGCGCTCGAGCGCAGCTTCACCGCCAAGCGCAACGGGATGAAGTCCGTCAACGAAGCCTACGCTCGCGTCTACCCCTACAAGCAACTGGAGTGGACACTCGCCGCGCTCTACCGCCGTGGCTACGCCCTGGAGCGCTTCGCCAACACCATCATCGAGACGCCCGTCCCCCCCGAAGTGAAGCGGCTCGGCGAGGAGGCCGTCGTCACCTACCAGGACCTGCTCGCCCAGCAGACGGCGACCCTCGAGGACTCGGCCGTCGAGAGCTACGCCGCCACCATCCAGGAGGCGCGCAAGAGCCGCATCTCCAACGAGTGGACCAAGAAGACGCTCGAGTCGCTCCACCGCTTCCGGCCCAAGGAGTACCCGGTGCTCAAGGAGCCCAAGGAAGCCATCGCCTCGGACCTGCTCTACCCCGAGGGCCTCGTCGGAGGTGGCAAGTGAACGTGCGCCGGTTGCTCGTCCCGGGCCTGCTGCTGCTCGCCTCCGCCTGTGCCACCACGCCCAAGCCGGGCCCCGAGACCCAGGCCGCGGCCTCTTCTCCCTCCGCCCCCGCCACACCGGACGAGGGCACTCCGGCCACCAAGGACGCGGCAAAGGCCCCTGCCCAGAACGACAAGGACGCTGGAAAGAAAGCCGCCGCCCCGCCCTCCGCGGATCTGCTGTCCGTGGCCCAGCGCAGCGAGCTGACCGCCGCGGAGTCCAGCTACAAGACCCAGACCGAGCGCCGCCCGAAGGATGGCACGGCGTGGACGAACCTCGGCATCACCCAGGAGCGTCTGGGCAAGCACGACGAGGCCGAGCGCTCCTACCGCCAGGCGCTGGAGCTCACGCCGGACGCGCAGGCCGCTTGGGACAACCTCGCCCGCCTCCAGTGCCGCACCGGCAAGGCCTCCCAGGCCGAGTCCTGGCTGCGCGAACAGCTCCAGGCGAAGCCGGACGCCATCGCCCCGCGCATCTCGCTCGTGCAGGCGCTGCTGTGCCAGAAGAAGCTCGACGCGGCCGCCACCGAGGCCAAGCGCGTCCTCAAGTCCGAGGAGCGCAACGTGCGGGCCATGCAGCTGCTCGCCCAGGTGTACTACCGCGAGCGCAAGTACGAGCTGGCCAAGATGGTGCTGGAGAACGCTCGCACCATCTCCCCCAACGAGCCCGCCACCCACAACGCCCTCGGGCTGGTGCTGCTCGCGCTCGGGACGAAGCCCGCCGCCCTCGAGTCCTTCAAGAAGGCCTCCGAGCTCAAGCCGGACTTCGCCGAGGCGCGCAACAACCTCGGCGCCCTCCTCAACGAGGCCCAGGACCACGCCGCCGCCGCCAAGGAATTGGAGGCCGCCGTCCAGGCCGCTCCGGACTTCGTCTCCGCTCGCCTCAACCTCGGCAACGCCTACCGCGGCCAGGGGGACTTCGCGCGCGCCCTCGCCGAGTACCAGCAGGTGCTCCGCCTCGCCCCCGCCCTGCCCGACACCTACTTCAACCTCGCCATCCTCCACCTCGACGCCGAGCCCCCGGACCTGGACACGCTCGTCCGCCTCCAGTCCTGCCTCTCCTTCTTCGACCAGTTCCGCGCCCGGGGCGGCCGCGACGAGCGCGTGGACGACTACGTCAAGGACGCCAAGAAGGGCATCGAGAAGGAGGAGCGCCGCCGCGAGCGAGAGAAGCGCGAACAGCTCCGCAAGGCCCAGAAGGCCGAGGAAGACCAGAAGAAGGCCGAAGAGGAGCAGAAGAAGGCCGAGGCCCCTCCTTCCGACAAGTCTCCTACACCTGCCGCCACGAAGGGCACGCCCCCTGCCCGTCCAGCCTCCGGCTCGGGTAAAGTCGCCCAGGACAAGAAGTGAGCCCACCCATGCGCCCTGCCCTCGCCCTCCTGCTCCTGCTCGCCGCCGCGCCCGTGCTCGCACAGGATACCGCTGCGCCCAAGCAGGCCCAGGGCGAGTCCAAGGGCTCCCAGGCGGCCGCACAGAAGGACACCAAGAAGCGCAAGGTCATCCGCCTGGAGGCCATCACCGTCGAGGGCCACATCCAGAAACCCCAGGCCTTCTACATCCTCCAGCGCTCCAACCTGAACTTCGACGAGCTCAACAAGGCCGAGAGCTTCACACCCAAGGTCGTCAAGAGCGTGGAGAAGGAACCCTTCTAGGGTAGGAAGGGCTCCAGAGAAGAACATGGCTTCCCCTCAGCCGCAGAGCCGGATCCTCCGCATCGGCCTCCTCCAGGATGGCCGCATCCTCGAGGAGCGCCACCTCCGTAAGCCCGGTGACTTCACCGTCGGCCAGGATCCGAAGTGCTCCCTCGTGCTGCCCCTGCCGGAGCTGCCCGCCAGCTTCCCCGTCTTCGAGTTCCGCGCCGGCCAGTACAACCTCGTCTTCAACGACGACATGCAGGGCCGGGTGAACCTCGGCTCCTCGGACGTGGACTTCCACACTCTGCGCACGCAGAGCATGGCCATGGAGCGCGGTGACCAGTACGTCCTGCCCCTCCAGGAGAGCGCTCGCGGGGTGGTGGAGCTCGACGAGGATCTCCGCCTCTTCTTCCAGTTCATCCAGCCTACTGCCGAGACCGACAGGCCCCAGCTCCCCCCGGACCTCCAGGGCGGCTCGTGGCGGACCATGGACCGGATGTTCTTCGGCATCCTGGCGGCCTCGCTGCTCCTCCACTTCTCCGGCGCGGCCCTCATCATCGCCTCCGAGCCCCCGCCCGAGCCCGAGCTGGAGCTGGACCAGCTGGATGACCGCTTCGCCCGCGTGCTCATGCCTCCCAAGCAGGAGGAGCCCAAGCAGCAGGCCGCTGACACGGCCCAGGCCGCCGCGGACACCGAGAAGGACAAGCCCAAGGAGAGCGACTCGGACAAGAAGCCCTCCGAGGACACCGCCTCCAAGCCCGCCAGCCCCCAGGAGGCCGCCGCCCGGCGCGCCGAGGTCGCCAAGAAGGTGTCCGGCAAGGGTCTGCTGAAGATTCTCGGCTCCTCGGGTGGCGGGGGCGGAGGAGCGTTCTCCGACGTACTCGGCGGCAGCACCGGCGGCGGAGACATCGCCGAGGCGCTGGCTGGCGCGGGCGGCGTCGGCATCGCCACCGAGGCCTCCGTGGGCGCCAACGGCCCGCGCGGCGGCGGTACGGGCAAGGTGGCCGGCATCGGCGACCTCGGCACCAGCGGCGGCGGCAAGGTGGACCTGGGCTCCAAGAAGGAAGTGGAAGTGTCTGGCCGCGTCACCGCCTCTACCCCCGAGGTGGAGAGCTCCGACGTGGACCGCGAGGCGCTCGCCCGCTACATCAAGACCCGCCTCAAGGCCATCCAGGGCTGCTACGAGAAGGAGCTCAAGCGCAACCCCAGCCTCAAGGGCAAGGTGATGGTGCGCTTCAACATCATGCCTTCCGGGCGTACCGGGGAAATCGAAATCGAGGAAAACACCCTCGGGAACGATGCGGTGGCCAGCTGCATCCGCACGGTGGTGCGCGGCTGGGTGTTCCCCTTCAAACCAGATGACGAAGTCCCGGTGGCCTACCCGTTCGTCTTCACCCCGGCGGGGTAGACTGGCGCCAGCAACCTGCATCCCGGGGGGTGGGGGTCATGGAGAAGCTGGCGATCATTTCATCCTCGCCGCTGTTCGAGATGCTCTCCAGCACGGAGCTGGCGCATCTGTCCGAGCTGGCCGAGCAGCGGACCTACGCCGTCGGGGAGCACATCTTCGAAGAGGGAGAGCTGGGAGACAGCCTCTACGTCATCGTCCGCGGGGAGGTAGAGGTAGTCCGCAGCGACAGCGGCGGGGTGCCCCGGCCCCTCACCGTGCTCACCGCCCCGGACTTCTTCGGGGAGATGAGCGTCATCGACAAGGAGTACCGCTCCGCCACGGTGCGGGCGCGCACGGAGGCGGTACTGTTGCGGCTCACCACGCAGAACCTGGCCACCTTCCGTCAGACGCACCGCGACGGCTTCACCTTCGTGGTCATCAACATCGCGCGCATCCTGTCGGCCCGGGTGCGCGAGGCCAATGCCCGGCTCGCGGCCAGGCAGGCGTGAGGGCGTCCTCGCGTTGACACCCCTCGCTCGCCTCTCTAGCGTCAGGAACATGCCCCGGGGCCCAGGAGTGGAGGACATGCGCTACATCGGAATGCTGGTGGTGGTGCTCGCGAGCGCCCTCTCCCTGGCCCAATCAGCCCCCCGTCCGCCCCCGGCCCCCGCGCCGCTCCAGGCCGAGAAGGCCAGCGACGTGCCGGACGTGACGAAGCTCGAGCGCAGCACCAAGGCGATTGCCACCATGCGCGAGGTGCTCCGCGATGTGCTGGGCAAGCTGGAAGAGGCCCGGCGCGCCAAGGACGTGGTGAAGCTCAACTGCGTCAACGAGAAGCTCACCCAGATCAAGGGCCTGCTGCGCATCTCCGAGCAGTCGGACGTGGCGCTCCAGGAGGCGGTCTCCAGCCGGGACTCCACCTCCAGCGAGCACGAGTACACCAAGGTGATGATCGCCCAGCAGAAGGTGGCCCAGCTGCGCACCGAGGCGGAGAAGTGCATCGGGCAGCTCGCTTTCCGAGCGGACGAGAACATGTCGGTGGAGGTGGAGGAGCCCACCGACCTGCCCGGAGGAGACCCCACCCAGCCGCCCCCCGTGGAGGACGTCGTCGTCCGGCCGCCGCCTGCCAGCGCGGTGAGATGATTCCAGTCTGGTTGCCTCCCCCTCCCCCGAACGGCCGTGGCCGTCGGGGAGCACCCCAAGTCCCTTCGAGCACGGACGATGCGCGTGCTATGACCGGAAGCTCGGGGTCTTGACCGTTTCATGACGCAGCCTGCCAACAAGTGGAGGGCCTTGAGCCTGCTGGCCATGGTGGCGTCGTGGCCCGCCTTCGGGCAGGCGCCTGCCTTGGGCGGCTCCAACACGGGCGGCAACGGCATCAAGGTGGGCGATGGCAGGCTGCACGCCACCTTCGACTTCGAGACGCGCTACGACAGCGCCGCCGGCTACTTCCCGCCTCCGGGCAACACCGACCCCAACGTGGTGTCGGACCAGCTCTCCGGGGAGGCCCTGCTGCACATCCGGCCCGGGCTGAGGCTGGAGCTGCCCGGCAAGAAGGTGTCCCTGGACCTCAAGGGCCACGCCGACTACGTCCACTACACCGGCCTCTTCACCCCTGGCTCGACCGCCACCTCCCACGTGCAGGCACTGGCGGACCTCAACATCGCCTTCAACAAGGAAGGGCAGATCGGCGTGGAGCTGGGGGACAACTTCCAGCGCTCGGACCGGACGCGCAGCGCGGCGATTGGCGCGGGTGTGCTGTCGCTCTTCAACGAGCTGCGGTTGCGCGTGCCGCTGCGACCCGGGGGAGGCGCCATCGAGGTGACGCCCCAGGTGGCCTGGGGGATGGAGCTCTTCCAGCCCATGGGAGCCCTGGCCCCGGTGGGCTGCGGCGGCCCCGAGTGCGACCCGGCCCAGGTGAACAGCTTCGACTACAGCGACCTGAGGGCGGGCGTCGAGGGCCGCTGGCGCTTCCTGCCGAAGACGGCGGTGGTGGCGGACGTCGACTTCAAGCTGCGCGACTACCTCAACGGCGACACCGCGAATGCCCTGGTGCTGCAGGGCAAGGCGGGTCTGGCGGGCCTGGTGACGCCGAAGATCGCCGTGACGGCCACGCTGGGCTGGGGCCAGGACCTGGGAGCGGCCACGCCGGGCACCCTGATCGCCCAGTTGGAGGGCAGCTACCTGGTGAGCCCGACCACGACCCTCAAGGCCGGCTATGCACGGACGCTCGAGCCCGTGGCGGCCTTCGGCCAGTTCCGCGATGACCGCGGGTACCTGGAGGGACAGGCCCTGCTCGGTGGCCGGCTCACCCTCCGGGCCACCACGGCCATGGACTTCCTGAGCTTCCAGGGGGACCGGCGCGACACCCTCTTCAAGTTGGATTTCGGCCCCCAGTACCAGTTCCAGAAATGGCTCATCGGTGGGGCTGGCTACCTGCTGAATACCCGGACGTCGTCGGCCACGGGCGCGGGCATCAACTACTCGCGCCACGAAGGGTATGTTCGGATGACCGTGACGTACTGAGACGGCCTTCTGCGTGATGCGCTCCCTCTCCCTCCTCGTGTTGCTGCTCGGCGCGCTGACCGCGTGCCGCACCACCACCTCCTCCCAGGCGATCGACGCCTCGGCCCTCCCCGAGACGCCCGCCTCTGACGGGGCTGAGACCCGCCGCACGCTCGGCCCGGGAGACCTGGTGGACGTGCGCGTCTACCAGGAGCCGGACCACTCGGGCGTCTGGGCCGTGTCCCCCGAGGGCACCATCGACTACCCGCTGTGCGGCAAGGTTCACCTGGCGGGCCGCACCTCGGGCACCGCCGCGGATGTGCTGCGCGACTGCCTCGCGCGCTACCTGCGCCACCCCGAGGTGTCCGTCGCCATCCGCGAGTACAACTCGAAGAAGGTCTTCGTCTTCGGCGAGGTGCAGAAGCCGGGCACGTTCTCCTACGAGGAGGGCATGACCATCATCGAGGCGGTGACGATGGCCGGAGGCTTCACGAAGCTGGCTTCGCCCAACGGCACCCAGGTGGCACGGCAGGACGAGGGCCAGCAATTGAAGATCCGCGTCCCGGTGAAGGACATCCGGGATGGCGCGGAGAAGAACTTCACCCTGCGCCCAGGCGACATCGTCTACGTGCCGGAGAGCCTCTTCTAGTTCCGCATGCTCCCTCTCCCTCTGGGAGAGGGCGGGGGGTGAGGGTAGTCACCTGCGTAAGACCCTCACCCTAACCCTCTCCCAGAGGGAGAGGGGATATCCACGGGGCCGAGGGATGGACTCCGTCTCAATAGACCCTCAGCCGCGCGGAGCCGGTGGTGTCCAGCCGAGGTCTGCGAGGAACCCTTGGCTCTCGGCGATGAGCGCGGAGGCCAGTCCAGGCGCACACGCGAGTACGTCCCCGATTCCCACCTGGAAGGGAACCCCGTCGATGCGCACCATCGCCCCGCCCGCCTCCTGCACCAGCAGCGAGCCCGCCGCCACGTCCCACGGCTTGAGACCGAACTCGAAGAAGCCATCGAACCGGCCCGCGGCCACATAGGCCAGGTCCAGCGCGGCGCTGCCCGTGCGGCGGATACCCTGCGCCCGGACAATAAAGCGCCGCAACAACCCCATCGGGCCCTCGGGCTTCTGGTGCACGTCATACGGAAAGCCCGTGCACAACAGCGCCTGCGACAGCTCCGTGCAGCCCGAAGCCCTCAGCGGACGTCCGTTGAGCGTGGCCCCCTCTCCTCGTGCGGCGGAGAAGAGCTCATCCAGCATGGGGTTGTAGATGGCGCCGGCCAGCACGCCGCCCGGCCCCTCCACGCCCACGCTCACACAGAAGTGCGGCACCCGGTGCGCGTAGTTCGTGGTGCCATCCAACGGATCCACAATCCACCGCAGCCCCGAGCCCTGCGAGGCCCCGCTCTCCTCGGCCAGCACCGCGTGGCCCGGGTAACGCTGACGGATGAAGCCGAGCACCGCCGCCTCGGCCGCCCGGTCCGCGTCGGTGACCAGGTCAATGCCGCCTTTGTACTCGATGGTGCGCTCGCCCAGGAAACGCTCGGCGAGCACCTTGCCGGCGAGCCGGGCTCCCTCTTCGGCGATGCGGCGCAGGGTGGCGGGCGACTCGTCGGACATGACGGCTCCTCCTTCGTCTACTTCCCAGGCTCGGCGAGCAATTCCTCGATCTCCGCCTGGTACTTGGTCAGGTACTCCTCGGCGAAGCCCTCGTGCATGTAACGCACCCGGCCCTTGCGATCGAGCAGCACCGTGGTGGGCATGCCGCGCACGCGCAGCACCTTCTCCGACACCACGGCGTTGGCATCCAGGAGCACGGGCAGCGTCACCTTCGTCTCCTCGAGAAACGGAGGAATGGCGCGAGCGTCCTCGTCCACGTTGAGCGCGTACACCTTGAGGCCCCGCGCGGCGTAGTGCTTGGCCAGGTCCTGGTACATCGGCAGCGCGTCCTTGCAGGGCTCGCACCAGGTAGCCCACACGTCGAGCAGCACCACGCTGCCCCGATCGCTGGAGATGGCATGAGGCTCACCACCCGGGTAGCGCTTGACGGTGAAGTCCAGCGGGGCGGACTCGGCGGACCCCAGGGCTTCCGAGCTGGAGGCCAGCGAGGGAGCGGTGAGCGACGGCATCTTCTGCGCGCACCCGGAGAGGGCGAGCACGACCAGGACGAGGCGGAAGGGGCGCATGGGGCTCATTTTTCCCCGAAGCGGGCCCGCAGCGCGACGAGCAACTTGTCGATGAAGCCCCCAAAGGCGCCGTTGCTCATGACGAGCAGCACGTCCCCGGGCTGGGACTCACGTGTCACGCGCTCGACGAGCGAGGGCACGTCCGTGGCCGAGTCGGCAACAATCCCCTGGGACTTCAGCGCCTCGGTGACGCGGGGCACATTGAGCTCCTCGTCGACAGGCACCTTGTCGTGACGCTCGGGCACCTTGAGGCTGGCCCGGTTGGCGCCGGTGAAGGCATGGGCGTAGTCCTCCTGGTGGATGTTGCGGCGGCTGGTGTTCGAGCGCGGCTCGAAGATGGCCCACAGCCGGCGCTCCGGGTAGCGGTGGCGGATGGCGGCGATCGTCTCCCGCACCGCCGTGGGGTGGTGCGCGAAGTCATCCACCACCATGATGCCGCCAATCTCCGCACGCACCTCCTGGCGCCGCTTCACCCCTTGGAAGGTGGCCAGCCCCTTGGCGATCTCCTCGAAGGACAGGCCCAGCCCTCGCGCGGCGGCGATGACGCTCAGCGTGTTCTCCACGTTGTGCATGCCGGAGAGCGGCAGCAGGACGGTGCCCAACGCGGTGCCACGCTCCACCACCTCGAAGCGCGCGCCCTCGGGACCAAAGCGCACGTTGCGCGGGGTGTAGTCCGCCTCGGCGCCCTCCTTCGCCACGTACGTCACCACCTGGCCCGGGCACGCCTGCGCCAGCTTCACCGCGTTGGGGTACGCGGAACACACCACCAACCGGCCATCCTTCGGAATCAGCCGGACGAACTTGTCGAACGTGGACTCGTAGTGCGGCAGGTCCCGGAAGATGTCCGCGTGGTCGAACTCCACGCTGGTGAGGATGGCCGTCTTCGGACGGTAGTGCAGGAACTTGGAGCCCTTGTCCCAGTAGGCCGTGTCGTACTCGTCGCCCTCGACGACGAAGTGCGGCCCCTTCCCCACCCGGTAGTTGCCCGAGTAGTTCTGCGTGACGCCGCCCACCAGGAAGGACGGATCCTTCCCCGCCTCCACGAGGACATGGGCAATCAGCGAGGACGTGGTCGTCTTTCCGTGAGTGCCCGCCACCACGACGGAGTGCGCCCGGTCGAGGAAGAGCGAGCCCAGCGCGGCCGGGAAGCTCATCTGCGGAACGCGGCGCTCGCGCACGGCGGTGGCCTCGGGGTTCACCCGGCGGATGACGTTGCCGATGATGACGAGGTCCGGCTTCGCCTTGTCGAGGTTGTCCGGGCTGTAGGGCGTGAGCGCTTGGATGCCCCACGTGCGGAGCATGTCGCTCATGGGCGGGTAGACGTTCTCGTCACTACCGGTGACGTCGTAGCCAGCGGCCTTGAGCATGCCGGCGAACGAGCCCATGCCGGTGCCGGCCACGCCGACGAGGTGGATGCGGCGCACGGCGCCGGGGGTGATGGTTTCGAGGACGTTGCCGTTGTCGTCAGCCATGTGCTTTCGGGGTCAGGTCGTTGAGGCCGAGTGCTTCCACGACAAGGTCGTGGAAGACGGGACGGAATTCACGGATGCGCACTTCCTTGCGGCCATGCGCCACACGGTTGGTGATGAGCGCCACCACGAGGGAGCGGCGCAGGTCCACCCAGAGGCTGGTGCCGGTAAAGCCGAGGTGACCCACCGCGCCCGGAGGCGTGTCGCCGATGAAATGGCCCGCGCTGGACAGGCTCACGGAGGGCGTGTCGAAACCCATGGAGCGGGTGCTTCCTTCCACGAGCGGGTCCTGGGCCAGCGCGCGGTACAAGAGAGGCGCCGGAGCAAGCGAGGGTGCCCCCGCACACCCCTCGAGGATGGCCTGGCCGAAGCGGGCCACGTCCACCGCGGTGCCAAAGAGGCCGGCATGTCCGCTGACTCCATCCATCACCCAGGCGTTGTCGTCATCCACCTCGCCGGGCACGGACGGACGCGAGGGAAGCTCACCCCACATGCCCTCCTGGCCGGGAGCGGGCTCGCGAGGACGTGTGGCTCCGGTGAGCGCGACCCGGCCATCGGTGGGGAAGTCGGTGAGCCGGTGGAAGCGCGCGGAGAGGCCCATGGGCTCGGCGACGTGGCGAGAGAAGAGGACGTCCAGGGACGCACCACCCGCGCGGGCGAGGATCTCCCCCAGGAGGATGAAGCCCACGTCGCTGTAGGCGGTGGCGGTGCGCAGGGGGACCTTGAGCGGTGTGGCCGCGGCGGCCTGGATGACCTCGTCGCGGACGCGGGCGCGGGTGGCCGAAGGACAGCCGGGGTCGAGCAGCTCGGGATGAGAGGTGAGTGCCTGGGCGAAGAAAGGCACGAAGGGAGGCAGGCCCGAGCGGTGATAGAGCAGGTCCGCCACCGTGGCGCCCGCGTCCCCCACGGGCGAGCCCGGGAAGAAGCGGGCCACGGGCGTCTCGGGACCGACCTTGCCCTCGGTCCAGAAGCGCAGGAAGAGCGCGGTGGTGCAAAGCACCTTGGTGACGGAGGCCAGATCGAAGCGGGTGTCTCCCGAGACGTTGCCAGCCACCCCGCCGAAGACCTGGACGCCCCGGTGCAGCACCACGGCCTGGGCGGCCGGGAAGATGCCGAAGCTGACGGACTCCTCCAGGAGGCCCTGGAGGTTGGCGATGGGGTGACTGCTCATGCCTGCACCGCTCCTTCCAGGAAGGTGAGGCGGGCAACGCCGGCATCCAACCGCACCTGGGTGCCGAGAGCGACGGGGTAGTTGGGGATGTCGTGGCCGATGGGGAAACCAGCGGCGCACGGCAGCCCCGTCTCCTCGGCGAGCGAGCGGAGGACCTCCGCGCCACTGTAGGGAGCACCCTTCGACTCGCAGTCGGTGAAGTCGCCGAGCACGATGCCGCGCACCTGGTTGAACACGCCCGCGAGCCGCAGGTGCGTCCAGATGCGGTCGAGCCGATAGGGGGCCTCGCCCACGTCCTCGAGCAGGAGGATGGCCCCGTCGAGCGGCGGCATATAGGGAGTGCCCAGCAACCGGGAGAGGACAGAGAGGTTGCCGCCGAGCAGCGGGCCCTCGACGACGCCGGGGACGTAGGAGGCCTTGCCCTCGAGGGGCGGCGGGGGCTCGGGGGACTCGAGCAGCCGGAAAAGGTACTCCTGGACCTCGGGAGGCTGCTTGCCCAGGTGGGTGACGACGGGCCCGTGGATGGTGACGCGGCCGAGCCCCTGGAGGGGCAGGTGCAAGGCGGTGATGTCGGAGAAGCCGACCAGCGCCGTGGGAGCCATGTCCGAGAGCGGGAGCGACGGGAGCAGGCGCATGACGCCGTAGCCGCCCCGAGCACAGAAGATGGCGCGGGCGTTGCGGTCGGTGAGGGCCCGGGTCAGCTCCTGGGCCCGGCGTGAATCCGGCCCGGCGAGATAGCGCCAGGCCTCGTAGAGCTCCGGCTCATAGACGGGGGAGTAGCGCTGAGCGAGGACGCCGAGACCGACCTCGAAGGTAGGCGGGTCGAAGGGACCAGCGGGGGCGACAATGTGGACGGTGTCGCGAGGACGCAGCAGGGGGGGCTTGAGCCAACGCACGGCGCCTTCATAGCACCGGGGGCGCGCATGTCTCGGGCTTCGAGCGCCCCATGTCCGAGGGACAACCTCCCCTCTCCCTCCGGGGGAGAGCCAGGGTGAGGGTGCCTGCCCGACTCCCCTCCAGCCCCCTACCCCTCCACTCGCTCCAGCACCGCCGCGAAGAACCCATCGGTCCCGTGCAAATGAGGAGCACAAAACAGGAACCCCTCCCGGACACACGACGGGTCCAACCACCCCGCCCCGGGAGGCACGAGCCGGAACCCGGGGGACTCGCGCAGGAACCCGAGGACCACCTCCTCGTTCTCCGCACGATTCACGGTGCAGGTCGCGTAGACCACCCGGCCCCCCGGACGCACGAGGCGGCCCGCGCGCGCGAGGATGTCGTGCTGGACCCGAGGCAGCTCGGACAGGGACGCAGGGTCGAGGCGGAAGCGGAGATCCGGCCCGCGCCGCAGGGAGCCCAGCTCCGAGCATGGGGCATCCACGAGCACCCGGTCGGCGAGCACACCCTCCGGAGGCGCACGGAGCACCTGGACAGTCGAGACCCCTGCCCGGGAACACCGCTGGAGGAGCCGGTCGAGCCGCCCGGCATCCGGGTCGTACGCGAGGAGACGGCCCCGGTTCTCCATGGCGGCGGCGAGCTGGAGCGTCTTGCCTCCGGCACCGGCGCACAGGTCGAGCACGGTCTCCCCGGGCCGGGCCTCGACGAGAAGGCCGAGGAGCTGGCTCCCCTCGTCCTGGACCTCGAAGAGGCCCTCGCGCAGGGAATCGAGCCCATAGAGGTTGGGCTTGGGGCCCACGACGTGGAGCGCGAGGGGGCTGAGGGCACCGGGCCGAGTCTCGACCCCCTCGGCTCGCAACCGTTCCGCCAGGGCAGCACGAGTGGTGCGCAGCGGGTTCACCCGGAGCGTGATGGGCCCGGGGACGTTGAGATGGGCGCAGAAGTCCTCGGCGGCAGGGCCGAATTCGCGGGAGAAGTGCTCGGCGAGCCAGTCCGGGAGGGACCAGCGGAGGGCGAGCGACAGGGGCTCCCCGGCCGCGAGGGGCTGGGGCTCCCCGATACCCGAGAGCCGGACGGCGTCCTCCGGGGAGAGGCCGGCGAGCCGATGCAGGAAGGCGTAGAGGAGCGCGGGGACGGGAGCCTCGGGGTTGCCGAGCAGGAAGCCGAGTCGGCGGCGCCACAGGCCGACGTTGAAGACGACCTCGGCGAGGGCCTGGCGCTGCTCGCGGGAGAGGCTCCGGTGGGCGCGGAGGGTCCGGTCGAGCACGCGCTCCGCGGGACTGCCCGAGAGGACATGGGAGAGGGCCTCGGTGACGATGGGGGTGATTCCATCGAGCGCCGACCAGGGGACCGAGCGAAGCCGGTAGAGCGGGTCAAAACGGGTTGTTGACAGGACGGACTCCGTTCTTTAGAAAGCACTTCGTTGTCGCGGCGGTCCACACCGGCCAACGCGCAGCGGACATATTCCCCGATAGCTCAGCCGGTAGAGCGGGTGACTGTTAATCACTAGGTCCGAGGTTCGAGTCCTCGTCGGGGAGCTGAAATAGGGCGTCAGACGAAAGTCTGGCGCCCTTTTCTTTTGCCCTCCATTGACCGTGGGCACAACACGGGCAACCCCCCCCCGACTACAAAGTCAGCACGAGGGCAACCTCGCGCCGGACGGCCATGGAGCAATTCAAGCGGTTCGAGACCGACCCGGAGCACTACAACCCTGCGGGCTCGCCCCACGAGGAGCCCATCTATCCCAATGCGCCGCTCGCAGCGGAATTCCTCACCTACTCGCGCAACGTGGACAAGAACAGCGCCACCTGGGTGAAGAAGCAGCAGGGCTATCTCGCGTGGTGAGCCGACCAGTTCAAGGGCCGGAACCTGCGGAAGGCCACGCTCCTCGATGACATCCTCCCCTCCGTGGAAGGGGCGAAGGCCCGGGGGCATCGGATCGCGGTCCTCAAGCGCGTCTACTCTTGGTTGCGCAAGGTGAAGCACGTCCTCTCGGTGGCCGAGGATCCGACATTCGGACGGCTCACCGTGCCCCAGGCGAGGCCCGAGCAGTGGAAGCGGGACAAGGTGATTCCCCGGGAGCACTACCTGCTCGCCCACGAGTACCTTGCGCCTCACTGGCGCGACGGGATGGACGTGCAGGCGGGCACCGGCTGGCACGTCTCGGAGCTGGTGCGCTTCGCCAGGATGGGCAGCGTGGAGCCATACCGGGGCGAGGCCGAGGGGATCGCGGGCGTGCTGGTGTGTCCCCAAACCAAGAGCGGCGAGCCCATGCGCACCGCCGTGTCCGCCGAAGTGCTGGAGGCGAGGAAGTTCTCGAAATCGCACGCAGCCGCCAGTCCAACGACTGACAATCCGTGCAAGGAGCACTTGAAGGAGGGCTTGGGGGAGATTTCATTCCCCCAGCCAGTAGAGGCCTCGCCGCGTGCGCAACACCTGCTCCAGGAACTCCGAGAAGGAGCTGGCGACTGGCCCGCAGTATTTCGGGTTGGGCCATGCCTCATGGTAGCCGTCCGTCAGGGGGTAGCGGTCGTTCTCCTGGCGGGCCACGTCCACCAGCACGTAGTTGCCATCCTGGACGTCGCAGATGGCCCACATTGATGCGGGCCCATGCGCGTCATCGTCGTTCTTCTTCCCGAAGATGGCCACCCGAGCTCGGACGATCTCCGAGAGAGGAAGTATCTGGTAGGGAGAATCGGGTAGCCGTTCGATCAACTCGGCACCGTTGCAATGCAGGTAGAAGGCCCGGAGGTCGGGGTCCAGCTTCCAACCCACCCGCCGCTCGAACTCCTCGATCTCCTCGGGCGTGGCGGGCGGATAGGGGAAGTGGTCGCGGGAAACTTCTTCCAGCAGGCGGCTCATGGGCGTGGCCACCGTCTCATTCCCCCAGCCAGTAGAGGCTACGCTGGGTGCGCAGAACCTGCTCCAGGAACTCCGAGAACGAGCTGGCGATCTGCGTGCAGTATTCCGGGTTGGGCCACGTCTCGCGGTCCCCATCAATGAGCGGATACCGCCCGTCTACCTGTCGGCTCACGTCCAAGACGACATAGTTGCCGTCGCGCACGTAGCAGAGTGCGTACATCGAGGCTGGGCCACGCGAATCATCATCCTTTCCACGGATGGCTACTCGTGCCCGGACGATTTTCGACAGGGGCAGAATCTCATAGGGCGAGTCCGGCCACTGAATCAGAGCGGCTCCATTGCATTGCAGGTAGAAGGCCCGCAGGTCCGGGTCCAACTTCCAGCTCACTCGCTGCTCGAACTCCTCGATCTCCTCGGGCGTGGCGGGAGGATTTGGGAAGTGATCGCGGGAGACTTCTTCGAGCAAACTGCTCATGGGCGTGGCCATCGTCAGTTGTCTGTGTAAGGCAGGTCGGGACCCACTGTATTCCAGGGCGCTTTCCCGTCGTAGCAGGCGGGATACTCGTCAGTGAACACCTTGTGGGTGTCTGGCTCGGCGGGGATGATGTTATTGGGATCGGTCGGATCTCCGCCGTGCCAGAGATCCCGGATGTGATGGCCCGGCCAAGAGGTGTCGGCCACGGCAGGCCACTCTCCGAACTTCTTGCTCCACTTCTCTCGGAAGGACTCCCGAATATTGTCCCACTTCTTACGCGCGACCTCCTTCGTCGCCTTCGGCAGTGGGGGGTAGTTGCAGCAGCAGTGATAGACGCCGTAGCGGCTCCCGGCCTTCACGGGAACGGGCAAGACAACGAGGCGTCCCTCCCAGTCGAACTTGAGATCAGAACCTTGAGCATCAGCAAGGTCGCCTCGCCACCTACACGCCCTCATCGCCCCTGGAATTACGGGCCTCACGGTGGGCATCGGGTCTTCCCGGGAACCGTGAGCTAGGATGGCGCCCGTGGCACTGATCGAAGCCCACCAGCTCACCCGCACCTTCCGGGTTCCCGTCAAAGCTCCCGGTTTCCTCGGGGCGGTCCGTCACCTGCTGCGCCCCCAGTACACCGAGCACACCGCGGTGGACCGGCTCGACCTGCGCGTCGAGGCTGGCGAGAGCGTCGCGTACGTCGGCCCCAACGGGGCGGGCAAGTCCACCACGCTCAAGATGCTCACCGGCATCCTCGCGCCTACCAGCGGCCAGGTCCGGGTGCGCGGGGTGGATCCCCACCGCGAGCGCGTCGCCAATGCGCGCACCATCGGCGTGGTCTTCGGCCAGCGCTCCCATCTCTGGTGGGATCTACCCATCCAGGAGTCCCTCCGGCTGCTGGGCGACATCTACGGGGTACCGCGCGAGCGCTTCACCCGCAACCTGGACGAGCTCACCGAGCTGCTGGAGCTCGGCGACCTGCTCGCCAGGCCCGCGCGGCAGCTCTCCCTGGGGCAGCGCATGCGCTGCGAGCTCGCCTCCGCGCTGCTCCATGGTCCGGAGCTGCTCTACCTGGATGAGCCCACCCTCGGCCTCGACGTGGCCGTGAAGGAGCGCGTCCGAGCCTTCATCCGCCACATCAACCGCGAGCGCGGTGTCACGGTGATGCTCACCTCGCATGACCTGGGGGACATCCAGGATCTATGTGAGCGCATGGTGATGATCGACGGCGGCCGGATCCTCTTCGATGGGCCGCTGCGCACCATGAAGGAGCGCTTCGGCCGCACGTGCGCCATCCATCTGGCCCTGCGCGGGCAGCCGCCGGATGCGCTCGCCCTGGCGCGGCAGGCCCTGCCAGAGCTCGCCGCCAGTTGCAGCACCCAGCCCGAGCAGCACCAGCTCGTGGTCCAGTTCGACATGGCCCAGGCCCCGGTCGGCTCGGTGGTGGGCCGGCTGCTGGCCGCGCTCCCCGTCCAGGATCTCCGCGTCCAGGAGCCCAGCATCGACTCCATCCTGCGCGACCTCTACGAGAACCGGCTCCTGCTCCAGGAGCCCCGGCGATGAGCGGCCCCGCCTCCCCGGTGGCACTCCGGCAGGACCCTCGCTCCAAGTACCTCGCGCTGGTGTTCATCGGCGCCCAACGCACGCTCGCCTATCCACGCACCGTCCTGCTCAGCCTCTTGAGCAACACGGTGTGGCTCGCCATCTCCTATTCCTTGTGGAGCGCCGTCTTCGACGGCACCTCGCAGGTGGGCGGCCTCGACTGGGCGCGCATGCGGACGTACCTCCTGCTCGCCCAGTCCGCCAACCTGCTCCTCAACGCGTCCTCCTCCGTCCACCGGATGCTGCGGCTCATCCGCACCGGGGACATCGCCATCGAGCTGCTCCGCCCCTACGACGTCCTGACGTCCCAGCTCGCCTTCTCCGCCGGCGCCGCCCTGGTGGAGGCAGTCCTCGGCACGCTGGTGGCCGTCGGGCTCGGCCTCACCGTACTCGACGTGCTCCCCGCCGCCTCCCCCGCCGCGGCCGCGCTCTTCCTGGCGAGCCTCCTGCTGGGGTTCCTCGTCCGCTTCATGGTGGGCCTCATCACCTCGCTGCTCTGCCTCTGGACGAAGAACTGGCTGGGACTGCACTGGATGCAGGCCGCCCTGTTGAGCGTCTTCTCCGGCGCCCTCGTCCCGCTGGACCTCTACCCCGCCTGGCTGCGCTCCCTCTCTCTGGCCCTCCCCTTCCAGGGCATCATCCACACGCCCATCTCCATCTACCTGGGCGAGCTCCAGGGAAGCGCACTCCTCCAGGCCCTGGGGCTCCAGGCACTCTGGGTGGTGGCGCTCTGGGGACTGGCGCGCCTGCTGTGGAACCCGGGCCGGAAGGCCCTCGACATCCAGGGAGGCTGAGCATGCTCGCGAGGCTCGCACACTGGGTGTGGATCTACTGCCGGCTCCAGTTGCTGCACCTGCGCGTGCAGCTCGAGTACGAGGCCGACTTCTGGCTCGGCATCGTCGCCATGGTGCTGCGCCACACCACCGGCTTCGTCTTCCTCTGGGCGGTGTTCCTCCATGTCCCCCAGGTGCAGGGGTGGGGACAGTGGGAGATGATCTTCCTCTACGCGCTGGCCATCATCCCCATCGGGCTGGTGGAGCTCTTCTACGACGGCCCCTGGGAGCTGACGGGGCTCGTCAACCTGGGAGAGCTGGACGGGCTCCTCCTGCGGCCGCTGCCGGCGGCGCTCCAGGTCATCTGCCATGGCTCGAGCCTCCACGGGCTGGGCAGCGTGGCGCTGGGGCTCGTGCTGCTGGGGCGGGCGGTGTCGGAGCTGAACCTCGCCCTGGCTCCCTGGCAGTACGTCTTCATTGCCGCCACCGTGCTCGGCTCCACGCTGCTGATCGGCTCCCTCAACCTCATGGCCCAGTGCGTGGTCTTCTGGGAGCCCGACACCTCCATGCAGCTCCCCGTGCTGGTGCAGGAGATGTCGGCGATCGCCCGCTACCCCCTCACGCTCTATGGCCGGCTGCTGCAGTGGATCACCACCTGGGTGCTGCCCTTCGCCTTCGTCAGCTACTTCCCTGGCACCGTGCTGCTGCACAAGCCCGAGGCCAACCCCTGGCTGGGATATGGAGCACCGCTCGTCGGGCTCGCGGTCACCGGCGTTGCGGGCCTGCTCTGGACGCACTGCCTCAAGCGCTACCAGGGCGTGGGTGGCTGAGCCGAGGGGGGCGTGGGCTCCTCCCCGTCCCGGAGTCCGGTGCTAGACTCCCGGGGCACCCCCGCGATTGGCTTCCACCATGCTGGCCCCCCTCCCCACCCCAGCCTCCGCGCCCCGAGGCGAGCCCTCCCTCGCGCTGCCCCGCTCCTTCTGGAAGGACTTCTCCCAGCGCCACTGGGATCGCGAGCCCGCCGTCTTCAAGCAGCCCTTCGCCCAGCACTTCTTCACCGGCCAGGAGATCTACGAGGCGTTCCTGGAAGCGGCCCTCCGCATGCGCCGGGGCGAGTACACCACCCCCCTGCGCTTCTTCATCGAGCATGAGGACGGTCCCGACGGGCTGCCTCACTACGGGATGGTGCTCTTCCCCGCCCCCTACCTGCCCACGCGCGAGGATGGAGACCTCCCCAACTACCTGGCGCGGCTGGACAAGCTCCTGGGGGGCAAGCGCTTCGGCCTCGTGCTGAACCGCGCCCAGGGCTTCCACTGGAATCACTGGCTACAGGCAACAACCTTCCTGTCCGGCCTCTACGCGTCCGCCGGCGTGCCCCTGGGCAGCAACGACTCGAGCATCTTCCTGGGCAACTACCGCTACACGCCCTTCGGCATCCACAAGGACAACTCGCACGTCTTCAACTTCGTCGTCGAGGGCACGAAGAGGTACAGCCTCTGGCCCTACGAGGCGCTCTCCGGCCGCGACGAGGTGCCCAAGGGTGTCTCCCTCATCGACAAGCCCTGCTCCATTCTCCTGCGCGACAAGCAGGAGGAGGCGGAGCTGCTGTCCCGCGCGTCCTTCCTCGAGGCGTCCGCGGGCGACGTCACCTACTGGCCCGTCTCCTACTGGCACCGCGCCGAGCCCACCGAGGGCATGTCCCTCAGCATCTCGCTCGGGGTGAGCTTCAGTGCCCCGTACTTCACCGCCGACGCGCCCCCGCATGAGTGGCCCGGCCGCCTGCGTCCCACCGAGATGCCCAGCAGGCGCGCCTGGCAGGTGCCCGCCAGCGTGCGCTCCGCTCTGCGTCAGCGCGGCCAGCGCAAGGCCCTGCTCTCCGCCGAGCGCGAGAGCACCGCCGACTGGGTCCGGCTGCTCACCTGCGGCGCCCTCAATGGCGCTCCGCCCGAGGCCCAGGAGACCCCGCTCTCCCCCGACGAGTGGATCCGCGCCCACCCCGAGCGCCCCATCGTCTGCGTGCCCCTGCCCGACAAGCAGCTCCTGGTGTCCGCCATCGGCCGCTCCTCCACCCTCCCCGGCTCCCCTCTTCTCCGCCGCCGCCTCGAGCGCCTCGTCTCCTCCCTCAACCTGGGCAAGCCCCTGAGCGTCTCCGCCCTCGAGCAGGCCTTCTTCTCCCGCCTGCCCTCCCGGGCCTTCTCCCGCGCCTCCTTCCGCGCCCTGCTCGACGACCTCGTGCGCTGGCGCGCCGTCCAGCGCTGCCCCGCTCCCGGCCGCAAGTCGCGCTGAATCCCTTGGCCGGGCATCCCGGCGCGCCCCTTCCCCATTCTCTCTCCGCGTCTCTTCCTCCCCAGGAAACCACCATGCTGGCTCCCCTCCCCACTCCAGCCCCCGCCCCCCAGGCCGAGCCCTCCCTCGCGCTGCCGCGCTCCTTCTGGAAGGACTTCGCCAAACGCCACTGGAACCGTGAGCCCGCCGTCTTCAAGCGGCCGTTCGGCGACCGGGCCCCCACCACCGGGCAGATGTACGAGGCACTCCTCGACGCCGGAGAGCGCGTGCGCCGGGGCGAGTACACCATGCCCCTGCGCTTCTTCATCGAGCACGAGGAGGGACCCGATGGGCTGCCGTACTACTCGATGCTCATGTCCCTCTCCAACCACATGCCGCGCCCCGAGGATGGCGGCGTCGAGGGATACCTGGCGCGCCTGGACAAGCTGCTCGGCGGCAAGCGCTTCGGCATCGTCTTCAACCGGCTCCAGATGTACCAGTGGACCCACTGGCAGCAGCTCAGCAGCTTCCTGTCCGGCCTCTACGAGCAGGTCGGCGTGCCGCTGGGCAACAACGAGTCGTGCATCTTCTTCGGCAACTACCGCTACACGCCCTTCGGCATCCACAAGGACAACTCGCACGCCTTCAACTTCGTCGTCGAGGGCAAGAAGACCTTCAGCGTCTGGCCCTTCGAGACGCTCGCCAGCCGCCCGGAGGTCCCCAAGGATCCATCCCTCGTCAACAGGCCCTACTCCCTCTTCATGAAGGACAAGGCGGAGGAGGACGCGGTGCTGTCCCGGGCGAACTTCATCGAGGCGACCGCGGGCGACGTCACCTACTGGCCCGTCTCCCACTGGCACCGCGCCGAGCCCACCGGCGGAGGGCTGAACATCAGCATCTCCGTCTCCGCGTGCTCCGCGCCGCCGATGTTCACCTCCATGGCGCCCCCGCATGAGTGGCCCGGCCACCTGCGCCACACCGAGCTACCCGGCAAGCGCACCTGGCAGGTGCCCGCCAGCGTGCGCTCCGCCCTGCGTCAGCGAGGCCAGCGCAAGGCCCTCCTCTCCGCCGAGCGAGAGAGCACCATCGAGTGGGTCCGCTGCCTCACCGCCAACGCCCTGGACGCGGCCCCGCCCGAGGCCCAGGAGGCCCCGCTCGCCCCCGACGAGTGGATCCGCGCCCACCCCGAGCGCCCCATCGTCTGCATGCCCCTGCCCGGCAAGCAGCTCCTGGTGTCCGCCATCGGCCGCTCCTCCACCCTCCCTGGCTCTCCCCTTCTCCGCCGCCGCCTCGAGCGCCTCGTCGCCTCCCTCAACCTGGGCAAGCCCCTGAGCGTCTCCGCCCTCGAGCAGGCCTTCTTCTCCCGCCTCCCCTCCCGGGCCTTCTCCCGTGCTTCCTTCCGCGCCCTGCTCGATGACCTCGTGCGCTGGCGCGCCGTCCAGCGTTGCCCTGCTCCTGGCAAGAAGTCGCGCTGAGCCCAGGCGGGCCGCTCATCCCCCCAGCAGCGGCGGGAGGATGAGCGTCGGAGTGCCACAGCCGTCGGCGGTGGGGAAGAACGCCAGGTCCTCCCCCACGCCGCGCAGCGCACGCAACGTCTCCAGCACTGGCAGGCGAAGCTCCACCGGGGCGAGCCGCTTCACGCGCCGGCCCTCGCGCACCTCCCATCCCCCGGCCATCAGGGACACCACTCCGGGGCGCGGCATCGTGGTGAACGTCTCCACGCGCGCCACCAGCTCCGTGTAGTGCTCCGGGAGCGCGTCCCCCCGAGGAACCACGAAGAGGTTGAGCGCGGAGGGCGTGGGGGGCGAGCCCTCGGCACGCAGGCCCCGGCCATTGGGCTCCACCCCGAGCCGGGCCGCCGTGGCCGCCGAGTGGAGGAACCCCTGGAAGCGGCCCTCGTCGACGAGCCGCAGCGCCCGCGCGGGGGCCCCCTCGTCATCCACGCTCCGCCGCCACACGCCAAGCGGATGGAGCGGCTCATCCACCACCGACAGCACCGAGGGGAAGAGCTTCTTGCCCACCGCGCGCGCCAGGGCGGGAGTCGCCACCGCCACATCTCCCCGCAGCATCCACGCCAGCGCCGCGACGAGCGGGGCCGCGACCGCGGGCCGGAGAATGAGCGGCAGGCCCGGATCCGCCGCCTCCGCGGGCCCCTCCAGCGTCTCCACCGCCTCCGCCAGCCGCGCCCGTAGGGGCTCCAGGTTCCACGCCTCGCCCAGCGGCCCGGCCACCCCATCCACGACGGCCCCGCGCGACGTCTCGCAACGCACGATGGCCTCTTGCCGCGCGTCCAGGCTCCCCTGGAGGACACCCTCGCCGCGCACCAGCAGGGAAGCGCTCGCCGTGCACGTGAGCACCGCCGCCTGCACGACGACACCGGGCGGGAGCACCGTCCGGGCAACGTGCTCCGCCAGCTCCCGGGCCCGCTCACCCGACAGCTCCGGGAGCCCTGGCGGCGACACACCCGGTGCCGGCAGAGCAGGAAGCGGAGCGCGAGCATCCGGCCGCACCCGCTCCGAGGCCACGTTCAGCACGCGCTCGAGGTCCTCGGCTCCACCTACGCTCAGCGCCGCGAAGCCGGTGCCCTCCTCCCGCCACACTCGCGCCGCCGCCGACACGGACTCCCCGCGCGAGAGCGAGAAGCGCCCCGGGCCCACCTCGTACTCCAGCGACAACCGGCGGCTCGCAGTGAGGAAGAGCTCGGCCCTGGTGGGCACCTGGCCGCGCGTGAACGCCTCCATCCGCGCCCGGGCCTCCCCGGCAAGCAGGCCCAGGTCCATCCCCGCGCAGGCGCCTTCTTCTGGCGCTCCCGCGCTCACCGGCCTCTCGTGCTCGCCGCTCGCCATGACAGCGCCATCATGCCCCATCCCACGAGGATGCTGCTCCCTACGGGGAAGTGACCGACAAGCATCCCTCTCCCCTCGGGAGAGGGGCGGGGTGAGGGTGCCCGGGCCCGTTCTCCAACCCGTGGCCCCCCGGTGTGGACAGGGGGTTCAACCCGGGTTCACCTCCGCCTCCGACAAAATCCTTTCCGCTCAGGCGTTTGCCGAGATCACCCACCAGAGCGGAGGCATGAAGAGCATGATCCAACCTCCCCATCTGGCCCCGATGCGCTCCGTGGCGTCGCTCTCGATATGGTTCGGCACCCGGATCATCAGCAGGGCCAGCGCCAGGTATGCCGCGAAACTGAAGACTCCCCCTCGTGGATGGGACAGTCCCATCCAGGGGATGAATCGCATGGCGATGAGGTAGCCCATCAGGTTGAGCACGGCCACCAGGAGCGCGAGCCTTGGCATGAGCCCCGGTGTATTGCGCGCGCCACGGAATCGTCAAACCCTTCTGCCCCTGGGCCCCTCGCCGCGGCAGGCGCTGCGCAAGACGGGCGTTCTCTCCCACCACTTCTGGCTTCGTTCCTTTTTGCAAAGGAACTTTTGCCCACCTACTGAGTCGGTCGATCTCTGACCAGGCAGCGCCGAGAAGCCATTCCTCACGGCCAGTCCCAGACGGCGCTCACCGGCGCCTCGCGGCTAAACAAGGCAGCCCCCTCCTTGGAGTCCTCCCGCTTGGGCACGCGCCCGTCCGGGTTGCCCAGCACGATGCACACGGGGAGCTTCCGCCCATCGGGCAGCACGGCCAGGGTGTAGCGTCCCATGATGGCCGCGCGCGGCACGTTCGCCTCGAGGTCGTAAATTCCGGGCCCCGTCCAGAGACGACCGTGCAGCAGCGTCCCCTCGGGCATGTTGCCGTCTCCCTCCGTGATGCGTCCGATGACAGGGCCATCCGTGTAGACGCCCGGCTCGCTCACATCGCTGGGCTGGTTGATGTCCACGACGGCTAGAAGATCGCTATCGAGACCCGGCCGAAGCTTCAACTCCTGGAACATGGCCTCGGTCGCCTCCTTGGGGCAGTCGGCGGGCGCCGGGGGCTTCACCTGGGCGGCGGGGCAGCCGATGCCGGCGACGGCGCACAGCCATGCAGCGAGGAACCTCGAGGGGGTGGAGGGAGTGGTGGACACGGGTGGGCTTCCTTTCTCGGGGCCAGCCCCAGGCAGCAGCGCCTCGGGTGGGGGCGCAAGTGTGGAGTGCACTAGCCACAAGGCAAGGCCGAGCACGGTCAGGCTCGCGAGCAGGACCAGAGGCCACCTCGCGCGGAGCGGGCGGACAGAGGCAGCGGGCGCCTCCTGATGCACCTCCGCATGGCTCTCTTCCTTCTTGGGCGGCTGAGCTTCTTCCGGAGCCTCGCGTACCGATTCCGGCGGCTGGGCCGGCTGTACCACCACCTCCTGGGGTGATGGCCCCGCCGGACTGCCCTCAACGGCAAAGAGCGGCGTCCTCCATGCGGGGGACTGCCTCTCCTTCTCGGCGGCCTTCTCCAGCGCCTCGAGCAGCGCCTGGGTGTCGGGGTACCGGTCCTCGGGCCGCTTCTCCAGCAGCTTCATGGCGATGTCGCTGAGGGAGCGCGGAGCCAGGGGGTTGAGGACATGGGGCGCGGTTGGGGGCACCGAGGCGATGGCGGCCAGCAGTTCCTTGTCGGGCAGCTCCGGGTTGAAGGGGTGGAGGTCGGTGAGCCCCTGGTAGAGCAACACCCCCAGTGCGTACAAATCCGTGGTCACGCCACCCTGGAAGGGCTCTCCCCGCTTCCACGCCTCCGTGCGCGTGTAGGCCAGGAGCTCGGGCGGCAACAGGTGCAGGACGCCTTCGGGCAGGCCCAGTGTCTTCGTCAGGGCTCCCGGCAGGCGCACGGTGCCGAAGTCGATGAGGAAGGGCCTGCCGTCCTCCCGTCGGATGAGGATGTTCTCTGCCTTCAAGTCCCGGTGGTACACACCGCGTGCGTGCAGCACACCCACGGTGCGCACTACGCCGGAGAAGGTGTCCACCAGCGCGGTGGCGTGAGGAGGCTTGCGCCAGCGCCACTGGTGCCAGGTGTCCCCGTCCACGAAGTCGGTGATGATGAAGGCGTAGCCCTTGGTGGGGTTGGGCCAGAAGTCCACCGCGTACACGCGCAGCAGGTTGGGGTGAGAGGCGTAGGTGAAGAGAGCCGCGGCCTCGTGCGCCAGCCGCCGATAAGCGCTCTTCTCCTCCACGTACTGCTCTTCCGTGAGCTCCTCCTTGGATTGGGTGAGGGGGAGCAGCGCCATCTTCATGGAGTAGGGATGGCCGTCGCGCTCCACCTTGAAGACGCGGGAGGAGCCTCCACGGCCCAGCACCTGGACAATGTGCCAGGGCCCCACCGTGTCGCCGCTTTGGAGGTGGTCCGGGTGCAGGGCTTCCGTCATGGGCTGGCCCTCCTAGAGTTCCACATTGAGGATGGGGACGCGCCTGACACCGCTCTTGTCCAACACTTCGACGCGGAAGACCTGGCCCGCCTTCCAGTAGGGCACCTCTGGCTCTACCGCCACGAGCCCCTCCTCACCGGGTGCGAGCTGAGCCTTGTCCATCTCCACGGAGAGCACCTTCACGGGGGTGCCATCCGCTCGGGTGAGTCTCGCGGAGCCTGGCGCCCAGGGTTTCTGCCCCGGGAGGTTCCGCACACGGACGACGGCGAGAGCCCAGGAGCCAGCGCGGTACCCCATGCCTCTCACCACCTTCAGCCCTCCTTGGATGCCGGGCACATCCTCGGTGCTCCGGGCTACCACTCCATTCCTGTCGATTCGGCCCGAAAACACGAGCCCGGCAGGGCCGCCCGCTCCGTACTGGGCCCTCAGCGCCGCGAGCTCCGCCTCCTTCTCCGCCAGCGCCGCTTCCAGAGCCTCGAGGGTACGCGGGCGGCGCACCACCTCCACCTCCTTGTCCACCAGCGTGGGGTGGGAGACGAGCACGAGCGTGGCAACTGCCGGGGAGGCACCGTCCTTGTAGCGCACCCGCACCACCAGCTTCTCCTCGGCCCCCAGGTCGACAGAGGGCTCCACCGCCACGAGGCGCTCCCCCGCCTCTACCCACCGGAAGCGAGCCGGTCGGCCCTCGAGTTCCAAGGAAGCCTTGTCGATGGGGGCGTCGAAGCGAAGGTAGGTGGCGACGCCGGCCGCCACCCGCGCCTCTGGTGCCGATTCATTGGGATTGCTGGGGAGGACAACCTGCCGCTCCTGGCGCTCGCGAGCCGGGGGCTGAGTCTGAGCCACCGAGGGAGGCGCAAGGGACAAAGCGAGAAGAACGAGGAGCGGACGGGACGTTGGTAGTAGTGCCAGGGTGGTGAACCTCTCCGGTTCACCGTAGCAGATGCCGCACCCCGGGCGGCCAAGTTACCCCAGCCCCGCGTCGCGCTGCCGGTGTTGGGTAGTTCTCTCGCCGTGAGCCCACGAGCTTCTCACCCGCAGCCTGGGCCAGCTCCTTCGGACCTCAGAAAAATGGGTAAGGAGGATTAAAAGGGAGGGAGGAGGTGCGCGGGGTGTCCGACTGGTTCGTGGAGCGGCGCGAGGTGAGGGAGCTCATCCACCAGCCCTCGGGGCTGCGCGTCCAGCCGCCCCTGCTCGAGCGAGGCTACGCGGCCCGCCGGGAGCGGCGCGGAGGGGTGGAGCAGGTGTGGACGGAGGTAACCCGAGACTCGCTCCCAGCCGGCGCGCTGCCCGCGGAGGTGGCGGACGGAGCACGTGCGCTGTTCGCCCCCGGCCCGGCGCTGGTGGAAGGCACCGGGGCCCTGGAGGACGGCGTGCGGCGCCTGGTGGAGCGGGCGCGAGAGGCAGGCGCGGTGCAACTGGACGTGCTGCTGCGCGAGGTGGACCAGAGCACCCTCTTCGCCAGCGAGGACCGCCAGGTCTCCGATCGCAGGCGCTATGCCCTCATCGAGCTGAAGGTCCATGGCGCCACCCCCACGGGGACGGAGGAGCTGTGGCGCTGCGCGGCCTACCCGGATGGCGAGCGGCTCCGCGCGGCCCTGCCAGAGCTGGAGTCCCTGGTGGAGCGGATGGTGCGGCAGCTCCACGAGTGCGCCCCCCTCGTCCCCTGTCCCACGGGTGAGCTCCCCGTGGTGTTCCCCCCTGGCTCGGCCTCTGGCTGCTTCTTCCACGAGGTCTGCGGCCACCCTCTCGAGGGAGACGTCGTCGCCCGGGGCGGCTCCTACCTGGCCCGCCGCCTGGGCCAGCGGGTGGCCGAGCCCTTCGTCTCCATCTCCGACGATCCCACCGATGGGCACGGGGCGCTCGCCTATGGCTGGGATGACGAGGGCAACCCCGCGAGGCCCGTGCACCTCCTCCAGGCCGGCGTCATCGGCTCGCCGCTGCTGGATGGATGCAGCGCCCGGGTCCTGGGCCACGCCCCCAACGGGCACGGCCGACGCGTGGGCTTCAAGCACCCGCCCCTGCCCCGCATGGCCCACACGCGCGTGGAGCCGCACCAGGGCAATCTGGAGAGCCTGCTCGCCGGCATTCCCCACGGGCTGCTGGTGCGCCACCTGCTGCCGCGCCACATGAACCTGCTGTCGGGCGACTTCAGCTTCTACGTCATCGAGGCACAGGAGATCCGCGACGGCCGCCCGGGACGAATGGTGTCGCCGGGCATCCTCAGCGGCAACGGCCTGGAGGCCCTCGCGAGCATCGACGCGGTGGGCGCGGACTCGCAGAACCTGTTCGCCACTCGCGGCTGCCGCAAGCTGGCTCACGGCCCGCTGCCCGTCTCCTTCGGACAGCCGGCCGTGCGCTTCCGGCGGCTCGACTTCCGGCCCTGGCGCTGACGCCCGCTCACCCCGGAGCGGGCCGCACCAGCGTCCGGCCTAACGGCACAGGAAGCTCATGTCCGTGCCCGGCACGTACTCCTCGTCCGGAGGAGGCGGAGGGAAGGAGAGCGAGGGGAAGGCAGACGTGCGCATCACGGACACGCCCGGGCCCACCTGAATGGAGGCGGGGGCCAGGGGGAAGGGCCGCGGACCGAACTCCCCGGGCTGCTCACCCTCGGGGGTGTTCACGGTGTCCTTGAAGCCCAGCGCCACCGGATCCGTGGCGCCCGGCGGGACCACGACGGCGTAGTAGCCCAGGGGGCTGACCGGCTCGGACGAGACGTAGAAGCCCATGGGCGACTGGCCCGCGACGGTGCCCGGCTTCGCCCAGTCCAGCGCGTACACCGTGCCTGGGCCCGCCTCCTTCGTCATCTCCACCCCGCCCAGCGGGTTGTTCTCGAAGTCGAAGAAGAAGCCGGGGGAGAGCACCCAAACGAGCGCCACGCCCCCCGTCAGAAGCTGATTGATGGAGTTGCCCGTGTGGGTGGCCAGAGCGGACAGGGCCCCGGCCTCGCCCACCACCATCGCTATCTGCGAGACGCAGGAGGTGTTGAGCGTACGCAGGGGGCTCAGCGAGGTGGTGGGGTGGTACCTCGCCTGGGGCATGGGCTCGAAGTCGGGCGCGGGGAAGGCCTCCGCGGCGCCGATGACGATGCCGTTCTGGGACGCCTCGGCCCGGATGGCATAGGTGATGGACTCGTCCCTCGGCACGCCCTGCGCCAACTGCCACGTGGCGCCCGGGGTGACAGTGTCGCTGCTGGAGTCGGCCACGGTGCCGCCGTTCATCACGCTCACCTGCGCCCCCACGGGCGTCGCGCGCATCATGTACGGAATCCCGAGGACGAGCATGCGCGGCGGAGGAGGAGGCGCGGTGGGGTCCGAGGGGTCTCCCGGCGGGAAGGTGGCCGCGGCGAAGTGGAAGGCCTCCGGGTCGAAGATGATGCCCGACACGGTGGTCTTCACGGGCGGCAGATCCGTGTAGGGGGTGGACGTCCCGGGCTGGGTCGGAAGCTCGCCGGAGCACCCCGTCAGGGCGGCCGCGAGCATGACACTGGAGATGATGGACGAAGCTCTCATGGCGGTCCTCTCGAATCTCACCTGGTGGGGAGGATGTGGCCGGCCGGCGGGGTCACGCCGTGGCAGGCGTTGGCGCAATTGCCGTAGGCGTTGGGCGTGTTCTGCAAGTCCTCGAACTGCTCCGCGAAGTACTCCGTGCCGTGCGAGCTGATGTGGCAGCTATTGCAGGCGACGAGGCTCGGCCGCACGGCGCTCTCCCGCGTCAGGTGGCAGAAGGTGCAGTCCGACTTGTTCTGCTTGTACTTGCGCGAGTTCATGTGCATGCGGTGGATGAAGTCGGAGACGTGGCCCACCTGCGGCTCGAAGTGGCACGTCTTGCAGGCCTCCACGTTGTCCACCGACAGGCCGTGGTGGAGGTTGTCCAGCGAGTTCACCCCGTTGTGGCAGGTCTGGCAGTTGCCGATCTGCCCCGGATAGGTGGTGGGCTTCTCCTGGCCGACCTGGAAGAAGAAGGAGTCGAGCCGGTTGAGGCGCTCGCCGTCCACGGCCCGGTGCCCCTTGAGCATGATGAGGTAGGTGCCCGGCTTCGCATCATCCGACAGCTTCACCGAGTAGCGCGTGGGCTGCTTGGCGGCCGCGTACCCGGGGAAGGCATCCGGCATGCCGGGGGCCACGTAGAACTGAGGCTCACCCGACACCGGGTAGGAGAAGTAGGGCAGCGCGTAGGTGCCGTACACCGTCTTCAGGTCCTGCAGCGGCCCCACCACCTTGAAACCGGACTCGGTGCTGCTCGTGTCCCGGAAGACGAGCAGCATCTTGTCATTGAAGTAGCCGATGCCGTTGGACTGCCCGCCCATGAAGTCGTTCCAGCTCGGCAGCAGATTCTGCGGGTGCAGGGCATTGCCATCCCCGTCCTGCAGCGACACGAGCAGATCCAACGTATCGCCCGGCATGAAGTACTTGCCGTTCTGCGGCTTGTTGAGGTGGACGGCCTGCTCGAGGCCGAAGCCGCAAGCCACCTTCTCGTTGGTGGCCAGGCCGTCGGCGCCCAGCTTGTAGCAGGAGGTCTCGCGCTCTGCCTCGCGCACGAAGGTGACCGGGAAGAGGAAGGGCTCCTCGGGCATCAGGCTCCAGGTGACGCGGATGACGCCCTCGCCGGCCACGTCCGGCATGCGGAAGGTCTTGAAGGGGTTGGTGGAGTTGGCGAAGGAGACCTTCACCCCCGTGTGGTACACGGGCGGGTTGAACGAGCCCGGCTGGGGCACCGTGTCCCCGGGGAAACGCGGGGCGCCTACGCCGGTCGCCATCCAGCTCGCGCGGGTGCGGCCGGTGCTGGGGCTCTCGGCGAGGAAGTCCTGGCGGCTGTAGGTCTGCGTGGCGCGAATGACTCCCGACGAGTCGAGCACGTCCACCGTCAGGGTGTCGTCATTGGAGAGCATCCACGCGGCGTTCTCGTAGAAGACCTCCCGCTGGAAGCTGCCAAAGCCCAGGCTCTTCCAGTTCTCGCGGCCCACCGTCAGGCCACTCCAGTCCAGGCTCTTGAAGCGCGAGTGCTTGCGCATCCACGTGGCGGGCGCCTGCTTGTCCGCGAAGTCCATGTGGTCGCTGTTGATGAGCGCGTCCGTCATGGACAGCTCTCGCAGGAAGTAGAGCGTGTCGCGAACGACGGTGAGCCGGGCCGTGGGCGGCCGGGCGGGACCGAGCCCGAAGTAGCCGTCGTTGAGGAACTGGCACTGGTCCGGGTAGTTGAAGACGGCCCGACTCAGATCGCCGCGCGTCACCGGCTCGCCGTTGGGCAGGATGGCGCAGCCGTTGAAGGCCAGCAGCGACAAGGAGATGGCCCCGGAGGCGGAGCTCGAGTACGGGTCGAACGCCTTCGCGCCGCGACCACGCGTGCCCTCGTTGTCCTCGACGTTGAAGATGTTACAGCCCGCGACGAACACCACGAGGGGGAGCAGAAGAATCTTCGAGAACGGTTTCATGTGGGACTTGGGTCCTGCGCCTCTCGCCGGGGGGCGACGGGCAGGTGGGGGGAGCGACGACAACGGGGCGCTCGGGGACTCTAACAAGCGTTCAATTGCAAAACCAAGAACCCCCCCGAGGAGCTTCGAGGGCTCATTCCGGAGGAGGCCCGTCAACTGGACGGCCCGTGCGCAACGCGATCACTCCCCGTCGGTACTCGATGGGGAGGCGATCCGCCTTCACGTGGACCTCGCCGGAGAAGTCCAGCGGGTGGGCCTTGGGGCGCTGGCCCTCGGCGATGAGGCGATCCTGCTCGAGGATGGCCAGCTCGGACTTCACGAAGATGTCTGGGAACTGCTTGATGGCCGGGTGGTAGGAGGAAAAATAGAAGCACTGCGCCTTCTCCTCGGACCAGGGCGAGGCGATGGCGTACACCGTGTGTTGGAAGAACAGGGTGGGCTTGAAGGACAGGCGCACGGCGAAGGGAAGCGTCACGTCATAGGTGAGCGTGGTCTTGTCCACCCGCGGCGGCGCCCCCTCGAGGGCCGGAGAGAGCGCGGGATAGGTGATCTGCGTCCGCAGGCCACCGGGCAGCCGCGCCACCTCGTAGGACAGCACCTCCTGCTGCTCCGGGTTACCGAAGGTCCCCTTGTGCACCCAGGACAGGTGGGTGACGTCCAGGATGATCTCCATCAGCCGGCCCGCGGACACCTCCCAGTCCAGCCGCGGGAGCGCGACGGTGGCCACCTTGCCGCTCTCCAGCTCTGGCCACTCCGGCAGCGCCTCCTGGGAGCTCGCATCCAGACAGATCCACACCAGGCCATAGCGCTCCACGGCCCGGAAGGACGCGAGCGCCGCGCGGGCGGGAATGGGCGCACCGGGCTGGGAAGGCACCCGCACACAGCGCCCATCCTGCCCGTACGTCCAGCCATGGAAGGCACACCGCAGGCCCTCGGCGGACACCTCACCAGCGCACAGGTCCGCGCCCCGGTGGGCGCAGTAGCGCTGCGTGGCGGCCACGCCAGAGCCCACCCGCCACACCACCAGCTCCCGTCCCAACAGGCGCGCCGCGAGCGGACGCTCCTTCAGCTCGTGCGAGAACGCGACGGGGTACCAGTAGGGGGAGAAGGCCTCTTCATAGGAGCGCACGCCCGCTTCCATGACGGCTTCCCGGCTCAGGCCAGCGCGAGGGGAGCGATCTTGCTCTCGATCTCCTCGAGCAGGAAGTTGATCTCCTCGAGCTCATCCAGCTTCTCAGGCGCCGCGGCGCTCATGGCCTCGGAAGACGGGGCCTGCTCGGCGGTGACGGATGCAACGGGCGACGCGCTGATCTCTTCCGATGCCATGGGGGGCCTCCTGCACGGGGGGTTGATAATGCTGGCTAGAAGCGGGGATAACTCCCAAGTTCTGATATTCCAGCGAAAGAGGACCTCTGTCAACGTACGGCCGGGGTGAACCCTTCTATTAAAGTGGAAATCTCATGAGCCTGCGCCCGCTGCCCTTCGAGGCCCGCCCCATCCGCCGCCTGCACCGGCCTGAGCCCGGGGAGTTCTGGGCCCACCACAGCCAGGAGCCGGTGGTGCTGACGGGCTGCATGGAGGACTGGAAGCTGCTGAAGGAGCTGAGGGCGCGCGCCACGGCCGGACAGAAGCTGGAGTTCCTGGGCTCGCTGCACGGAGCCGAGCCGGTGCGCTACAGCACACTGCCCCGGGGCACGGGAGGGCACTACCACTTCCAGGACAGCGAGGCGCGGAGCACGACGTACGGCCCACCGCAGCCGCGGGTGCCCTTCGACACGTTCGCGAGCCAGTTGCTGCGCAGCCTCAACGGCGAGTCCGACAGCTACGTGTACCTGCAGGCCATGTTCCTCGACCCGGGGACTCCCCTCTGGGAATCGCTCGGGCCGGGGGTGCTGCCACTGCTCTCCGAGGAGCAGGCGCGCCCGATGCTGTGGGCCGGCTCCGACGGGCAGGTGGTCAACCTGCACTACGACGACTTCCTCAACTTCATCTGCATGCTCGAGGGGACGAAGCGGGTGACGGTGTTCGCGCCCGAGTTGATGCCCTCCATGTACCACGCACCTTTCGATCGCATGCTCAACTACGCCCAGGCGAGCCGCGTGAGGATGCTGGAGCCGGACCTCGAGCGCTTCCCGCTCTTCGAGCAGGCGATGAAGGAGGCCCGGGTGGCGGTGCTCGAGCCCGGCGAGGTGCTCTTCCTGCCCCCCATGTGGTGGCACCACGTGGAGTCGTACGGCTTCAACGTGATGATCAACAACTGGGTGTTCCCCGCGCCGCTGGAGGAGATCATCGCGCTGCAGGAGAACGTGACGAAGGCGCTCCGGCTGTTCCAGGACGCCACGGCCGCGCAACGGGCGGAGGCCCGGGCCCACTACGTGAGGAGCGTGCTCGTCGCGGCGGAGGCGGCCGGCGCACCGGAGTCCGGCGGGGCGCGGGAGGCGGAGGAGCCCCGGCACGCGGCGCACCAGGACGAGACGCGGCGGCTCGCCACGCGGCTCCCGGACAGCCTGCGCCAGCAGCTGACGCGCTACTACGACCAGTTCGTCTTCCAGGTGTCCGGCGAGCCGTTCCCGGGCCAGCCCGGCGCCCTGGCCGCGATGATGGAGCGCAACGCCCAGGGGACGAACTACTTCGCGCGCGACTGAGGCTCGTGCGAGGCCGCGGACCAACACTCCGCGAACGTGGCGTCCAGGGGACGGGAGTGAACCGGCCCTCTCTTTTCCCGCACCATCCGCAATCGATACACTTCGCTTCCCCCCATGCCCCGCCCGCCCCCACTGTCCATCGCAGCCGCGCTGCTGCTCCTCTGTCCGGACCTCGCCGCCGCGGCAGAACGGCGCGACGAGGGGCCAGACACCGCTCCGGTGGAAGCACCCGGAGCGGTCTCCGCACCACCAGTCAGCGCCTCACCACTGGATGAGTGGATGCAGCCGGCCACCATCACCCCCGCCGACGAGAGCGCCGAGACACCGGAGCAGGCCACGCCCGCCCCCGCTCAGGTGCCCATCTTCGACGCGGTCCCCTCGCGAACCGCGGAGGGACAACGGGAGCGGGATCTGCTCACCCTGGGAGGCCTCTACTACCAACGTGCCGAGTTCCTCGGCTTCCAGGGGAGCGAGGGACGGACGATGCAGCCCGTGCTCCCCTCGCTCGCGGATGTCTTCATCGACATCCAGCCCTCGGACGAGCTGCGGGGCTTCGTGCGAGGGCGGCTCCTCTACGATGCGCTGGATCCAGTGCTGTCCACGCCCCAGGTCACCCTGGATCAGTTCTGGTTCCGGTTCGGCCTGGGCAAGCGCGTGTTCTTCACCATCGGCCGCCAGCAGCTCCGGTGGGGCAGCAACAAGGTGTGGAACCCCACCGACTTCCTCCAGGAGCCCAATCCGCGGCCGCTCGATGCGTTGGATCTGCGCACGGGCGTCGACATGCTGAAGGTGAACATCCCCTGGGAGGCCATGGCCTCGAACCTGTGGTTGATCGCCACGGCGGACCTGAAGGGACCCGCCTCCCAGCGGCTGCGCTACGGAGGAGCGGTGAGGGCCGAGGTGACACTCGGGCCGAGCGAGCTGAGCCTCACCGCGGCGTTCCAGCAGGGGCGCCGGCCCCGCTACGGCCTGGGCTGGTCCGTGGGAGTGGGCCCGCTGGACTTCAACACCGAGGTGGCCCTGGTGCGCGACAGCCTCGCACGCACCTGGCAGCTCACCGGGGCGGGCATCTCCGAGCGCCCCTATCTGGGACCGCAGCTGCTGGCCAGCGGCGGCGTGGAGACCACCTTCCGGCTCGGAGACGTGTACCGAGCCAACGTCCGGCTGGAGGGCTTCTACAACGCGCTCGGGTACGAGGACCGCCCCCTGCTCACCTGGGTGCACTCCACGGGGGACTACCGCCCGCTCTTCTTCGGCCGCACCTACGGGCTGATCCAGGTGCGCGTGGATCGCCGCAGCCAGGCCGAGCCCGGCATCGGACTCAGCGTGATGTCCAACCTGAGCGATCGCTCCTACCTGGCACGCGTGGATGGCGGTATCGGCGTGCTGCGCGACGTGAACGTGCAGGCGTACCTCGAGATGCCCTTCGGCGAGCGCGGAAGCGAGTTCCTCTTCGAGCCGGACTCCACCGTGGCGGAGCTGCCTTCCTCGAGCCACATGCTCTTCCGAGCCGGGCTCGGCGTCACCATCCGGATGTAAGGACGATTCACTCCACATCATGGCCTCGCAAAAAGAGTTCGATCAGCTGACTCCTGGTGAGAAGCGCGCGCTGCTCAAGCAGCTCCTCGAGCGCGGACCCCAGGGAGGAACCCAGAGCCAGGGCACGTCCGGTGTGGAGCCCCGGCCCAACGTGGTGCGAGACGCGGGGCCAGCGCGACGTCCGGCGAACGAGCCCCCGGTGCCCTCGTCCGCGCAGGAGCGGATGTGGTTCCTGCATCAGCTCGCGCCGGGAGCGGCGAGCTACAACATCCCCCGGGCAGTGGAGCTGAGCGGAGCGCTGGAGCCCCAGGTGCTGGAGACGGCGCTCCGGCAACTGCTGGCACGCCACGAAGCCCTGCGCTCCGTCTTCCCCTCCTCCGAGGGCCGCCCGCTGGTGGCGCTGCGGCCAGTACCCGAGCGGGTGTTGGCCACGGAGGACCTGACGGCCGAGGCCAACCCGGAGGCGCGGTTGCAGCACCGGCTGCACGAGGAGGCCACGCGCCCCTTCGACGTGGAGCACGGACCGCTCTACCGCTTCCACCTCTTCCGCCTCGCGCCGGACAGGCACGTCTTCGAGCTGGTGCTGCACCACCTGGTGCTGGACGGCTGGAGCTACAACGTGCTGATGCGGGAGCTGGGCGAGCTCTACACCGCGCTCGGCCAACAACGGGCCCCCCGGCTCGCCCCGCTGCCGCTGGAGTACGCCGACTTCGCCGCCTGGCAGCGCACGCCCGCCGCCACGGAGCGCGAGGCACCCCACCTGGATTACTGGAAGCGGCAACTGGCCGGCGCGCCCCACGTGCTGGAGCTGCCCACCGACAAGCCGCGTCCGGCGGTCCGGTTGGAGGAGGGAGTGCAGACCGAGCCGGGCTTGCTGCCCGCCTCGCTCACCGAGTCCGTCCGCGCCCTCTGCCGCGAGCGGCAGGTGACGCCCTTCATGGTGTTCTACGCCGCCTTCGCCGCGCTGCTGTACCGGTACTCGCGGCAGACGGACTTCTGCGTAGGCACGCCCGTCGCCGGCCGCACGCACCTGGCGGTGGAAGGCCTGGTGGGCCTCTTCATCAATACCGTGGTGCTGCGCGGAGCCGTCACCTTCGGCACGCCCTTCTCCACCCTGCTGTCCCAGTCGCGCGAGCAGGTACTGGCCGCCTACGCGCACCAGGAGGCCCCCTTCGAGCGCGTGGTGGAGGCCCTCCAGGTGGAGCGCAGCCTCGGCCGGACGCCACTTGTCCAGGTGATGTTCGACCTGTACCAGGAGGAGCGCTCGCTCGCAGAGGCCCTGCCAGGGCTTTCCGCCCGCCCGGTGCATGTGGACACCGGCACCAGCCAGTTCGACCTCTCCCTCACCGTCATCGAGAGCGCCGCCGGCTTCACGCTCACCGTCCAGTACAGCACCGAGCTGTTCGAGGCCCGCACCGTCCAGCGCATGCTGGAGCACTACCTCCGGATCCTCGAGCACGCCCTGCGCGCTCCCGACACGCACGTGGGCGCCCTCGCACTCCTCTCCACGGCCGAGCACGAGCAGGTCCTCCGCTCCTTCAACGACACCGAGCGGCCCTTCGACTCAGAGGCCACCCTCGTCTCCCTCTTCCTGGACCAGGTGGCCCGCACTCCGGACGCCCCCGCCATCGTGGCCCCCGAGGGCACCCTCTCCTTCCGTGAGCTCGCCGAGCAGTCCTCGCGTCTGGCCTCCCATCTGATCGCCGCGGGTGCACAGCCCGAGTCCGTCGTGGGCCTGTGCCTGGAGCGCTCGCTCGATGCCGTGGTGTCGCTGCTGGCCATCTTCATGAGCGGCGCCGGGTGCCTCCCCCTGGAGGCCTCGCATCCCGCAGCCCGCAGGGCCGCGCTGCTGCGCCAGTCCGGCGCACGCCTCGTCGTCTCACGCTCGGAGCTGTTCTCCGGCGTGGAGCTCGCGGTGCCGCTCGTCTCTCCGGACGTGCGGGCAAGCGAGGCCGTCCTCTCCGCGCCGCCGCGCCGGGCTCGCGCGGAGAACCTCGCCTACCTGCTCTACACCTCCGGCTCCACTGGCGAGCCCAAGGGCGCCGAGCTCACCCACCGCAACGTCGTCCACGCCTTCGCCTCCTTCGATCCTTATTACGTGACGCAGCCCGGTGACTGCTGGGTCGCCTGCGGAAGCTTCTCGTTCGACATGCACCTGGAGGAGGTGCTCTTCAGCCTCACGCGCGGGGCTCGCACCGTGCTGCGCGAGGTCGGCCCGCTGGGGCTCGCGCGCGACATCGTCCGCCACGGCATCACGCACTCCGTCCTCACGCCCTCCTCACTCACCACGGCGCTCGAGGAGCCCGGTGCCCTCGAGGCCTTCCGCTCGATGAAGATGATCGCCCTCGGCGGCGAGGCGATCCCCGAGCAGCTCGTGCAGCAGTTCGCCCTGAGCCGGACGAGTCTCATCAACGCCTACGGCCCCACGGAGACGACCATCTGTGTCGTCGCGGAGCAGGTGCTGCCCGGCCAGCCCGTGCGCCTGGGCCATCCCCTGGAGCGCTCACGCGCGTACGTGCTCGACGAGCACGGCCAGCCCGTTCCCATCGGCATCCCGGGCGAGCTCTTCATCGGTGGCCTGGGCCTGGGCCGTGGCTACCGCGGCCGTCCCGATCTCACCGCCGAGCGCTTCGTCCCGGACCCCTTCTCCAGCACGCCTGGCGCCCGCCTCTACCGCACCGGCGACCGCGTCCACTGGAACGCCGATGGCTCGCTGAGCTTCCTGGGCCGCACCGACTTCCAGGTGAAGGTGCGCGGCGTACGCGTCGAGCTGGAAGAGGTGGAGGCCGCCCTGCTGCGCCAGCCCGGCGTGCGTCAGGCCGCCGTCATCACCCGAGGCGCTGGCCGCGACATGCGCTTGGAGGCCTTCCTCGTGCTGGAGAACGAGTCCGCACTGGCATCGCTGCGCCAGTCGCTGGGACGCGCCCTGCCCGAGGCCATGGTGCCCTCGCGCTTCCATGCCCTGCCCTCCCTCCCCTTCACCACCAGCGGCAAGGTGGACCGCAAGGCGCTCGCGGCATTGCCCGTGGAAGCGCCCGAGTCCCCGTCCCAGGGTGAGCCGCCTCGTGGACCCGTGGAGGAGCTGCTGGCCCAGCTCTTCGGCCAGGTGCTCGGCGTGGAGACGGTGCGCCGCGAGGACAACTTCTTCCACCTCGGCGGCCACTCCCTGAGCGCCACCCGGCTCGTGGCCCGCGTGCGTCAGGCCTTCGGCGCGGAGCTGCCCCTCACCGCCCTCTTCTCCTCGCCCACCGTGGCGGGGCTCGCCCAGGCGTTGTCTCAGCGTCAGGGCCATGGCACGGCCGAGCTGCCCACGCCTACGCCCCTCCCGGTGAACGCGCATCCCGTGCTCTCGCCCGCACAGGAGCGGCTGTGGTTCATCCAGCAGTTCCAGCCCGACTCCAGCGCCTACCACATGCCCGAGGCCGTCGAGCTCTCCGGGCCCCTGGACCCCAGCGCCCTGGAGCAGGCCCTGCGCTGGCTGCTGGCACGTCACCCCGTGCTCCGCCTCGCCATCCCTTCCAACGATGGAAACCCCGCCCCCGTCCTCCTCCCCCTCCCCGAGCAGGTGCTCCGTCATGAATCGCCGAGCAGCCAGTCCGAGGCCGCTTCCCGCCTGCGCCAGGAGGTGGACAGGCCCTTCGATATCGCGCGGGGTCCGCTCTACCGCTGCTGGCTGCTGAAGCTCGCCCCCGAGCGCCACGTCCTGCTGCTCGTCTTCCACCACCTGCTCGTCGACGGCCTCTCCCTCGACATCCTCATGCGCGAGCTCGGGCAGGCCTATGCCGCCTTCCTCCAGCAGCGCCAGCCATCCCTTCCTCCCCCGGGCCTGGACAACGCCTCCGTTGCCCTCTGGCTCCGCTCCCAGCCCGTCCTCTCCCGTGAGGACTCCCAGCTCTCCTTCTGGCAGCGCCAGCTCGCGGACGCTCCCGCCCTCCTCCAGCTTCCCACCGACAAGCCCCGCCCCTCCGTCCTCTCCCACCAGGGCGGCTTCTGCGGCTACCACCCCCTCCCCGCTTCCCTCTCGCGCGACCTCCTCTCCTTCTGCCGTCAGCACCAGGCCACGCCCTTCATGGTGCTGTACGCCGCCTTCGCTTCCCTCCTGCACCGCTACTCCGGCCAGGATGACCTCTGCGTCGGCACTCCCGTCTCCGGCCGCACCCACCCCTCCACCGAGGGCGTCGTCGGCCTGCTGCTCAACACCGTCGTCCTCCGCACCCGCTTCCAGCCCGACGCCTCCTTCTCCTCGCTCCTGGCGCAGGTCCGCTCCTCCACCCTGGAGGCCATCGCGCACCAGGATGTGCCCTTCGAGCGGCTCGTCAGTGCCCTCGGCGTCGAGCGCAGCACCAGTCACACGCCCCTCTTCCAGGTGATGTTCGACCTCAACCGGGTCGAGCATTCCCTGGCCAGCGCGTTCCCCAGCCTCCAGGCCGTCCGGCGGAAGCTGGAGTTCTTCAACAGCCCCTTCGAGCTCACCCTCACGGCCATCGAGTCCCCCGAGGGCTACGAGCTCTTCTTCCAGTACAGCACCGAGCTGTTCGAGGCCGGCACCGTCCAGCGCATGCTGGAGCACTACCTCCGACTCCTCGAGCACGCCCTGCGCGCACCCGACACCCACGTCGGTGCCCTCGCCCTGCTCCCTCCTTCCGAGCGCGAGCAGGTCCTCCGCTCCTTCAACGACACCGAGCGGCCCTTCGACTCCGAGGCCACCCTCGTCTCGCTCTTCCTGGAGCAGGTGGCCCGCACTCCGGACGCCCCCGCCGTTGTCGCCCCCGAGGGCACCCTCTCCTTCCGTGAGCTGGCCGAGCGGTCTTCGCGTCTGGCCTCCCAGCTGATCGCCGCGGGCGCCGGGCCCGAGTCCGTCGTGGGCCTGTGCCTGGAGCGCTCGCTCGATGCCGTGGTGGTGCCCCTCGCCATTCTCATGAGTGGTGCCGGATGCCTCCCCCTGGAGGCCTCGCACCCCGCGGCTCGCCGCGCCGCGCTGCTGCGCCAGTCCGGCGCACGCCTCGTCGTCTCACGCCCGGAGCTGTTCTCTGGCGTGGAGCTCGCGGTGCCGCTCGTCTCTCCGGACGCAGGGGCCAATGAGACCGTCCGCCCCGCCGCGCCGCACCGGGCCCGCGCGGAGAACCTCGCCTACCTGCTCTACACCTCCGGCTCCACCGGCGAGCCCAAGGGCGTGGAGCTCACCCACCGCAACCTCGTCCACGCCTTCGCGGCGTTCGATGCGTATTACGCGACGCGGCCCGGTGACTGCTGGGCTGCCTCCACCAGCCCCTCCTTCGACGTCCACCTCGAGGAGCTGTTCTTCAGCCTCACGCGCGGGGCTCGCACCGTGCTGCGCGAGGTGGGTCCGCTGGGGCTCGCGCGCGACATCCTCCGCCATGGCATCACGCATGTGCCCATCACGCCCTCCTCGCTCGCCACGGCCCTGGAGGAGCCCGGCGCTCTGGAAGCCTTCCGCTCACTCCAGGTGCTCATCCTCGGCGGCGAGGCCTTGCCCGAGCAGATCGTTCAGCAGCTCGCCCCGACTCGCACGAGCCTGCTCAACATGTACGGGCCGACGGAGACGACGCTCGGCATCATCTCGGAGCGGGTGCGGCCCGGCCAGCCCGTGCGCCTGGGCCGTCCCCTGGAGCGCTCGCGGGCCTACGTGCTCGACGAGCACGGCCAGCCCGTTCCCATCGGCGTCCCGGGCGAGCTCTTCATCGGTGGCCAGGGCCTGGGCCGTGGCTACCGCGGCCGTCCCGACCTCACCGCCGAGCGCTTCGTCCCGGATCCGTTCTCCGGTGCTCCCAGCGCCCGCCTCTACCGCACCGGCGACCGCGTCCGCTGGAACGCCGATGGCTCGCTCAGCTTCCTGGGCCGCACCGACTTCCAGGTGAAGGTGCGCGGCGTACGCATCGAATTGGAGGAAGTGGAGACGGCGCTGCTGCGCCAGCCCGGCGTACGTCAGGCCGCTGTCATCACCCGAGGCGCTGGCCGCGACATGCGCCTGGAAGCCTTCCTCGTGCTGGAGAACGAGTCCGCGCTGGCCTCGCTGCGCCAGTCGCTGGGACGCGCCCTGCCCGAGGCCATGGTGCCCTCGCGCCTCCATGCCCTGCCCTCCCTGCCCTTCACCACCAGCGGCAAGGTGGACCGCAAAGCGCTGACCGCGCTTGCCGTGGACGCTGGCCCCCTGGCATCCGAAGGCGAAGCCCCACGCGGGCCCGTGGAGGAGTTGCTGGCCCAGCTCTTCAGCCAGGTGCTCGGCGTGGAGACGGTGTGCCGCGAGGACAGCTTCTTCCACCTCGGCGGCCACTCCTTGAGCGCCACCCGGCTCGTGGCCCGCGTGCGTCAGGCCTTCGGCGTCGAGCTGCCCCTGACCTCTCTCTTCTCCTCGCCCACCGTGGCGGGGCTCGCCCAGGAGTTGTCTCAGAGACAGGGCCACGGCACCGCCGAGCTGCCCGCGCCCACGCCTCGCCCGGCGGACGCGCCTCCCGTGCTCTCGCCCGCGCAGGAGCGGCTGTGGTTCATCCAGCAGCTCAAGCCCGACTCCAGCGCCTACCACATGCCCGAGGCCGTCGAGCTCTCCGGGCCCCTGGACTCCAGCGCCCTGGAGCAGGCCCTGCGCTGGCTGCTGGCGCGTCACCCCGTGCTCCGCCTCGCCGTCCCCTCGCATGACGGCGCTCCGGCTCCCGTCCTCCTTCCCATTCCCGAGCACGTGCTCCGCCACGAATCGGCGAATGAGCCGTCCAACGCGGAGGCGCTGGACCGGTGGCTGCGCGAGAAGTCCCTCGAGCCCTTCGCCATGGAGCGGGGTCCGCTCTACCGCTGCTGGCTGCTGAAGCTCGCCCCCGAGTGCCACGTTCTCCTGCTCGTCTTCCACCACCTGCTCGTCGACGGCCTCTCCCTCGACATCCTCATGCGCGAGCTCGGGCAGGCCTACTCTGCCTTCCTCCAGAAGCAGCAGCCCGCCCTTGCGCCCCCGGGCCTGGACAACGCCTCCGTTGCCCTCTGGCTCCGCTCCCAGCCCGTCCTCTCCCGTGAGGACTCCCAGCTCTCCTTCTGGCAGCGCCAGCTCGCGGACGCTCCCGCACTCCTCCAGCTTCCCACCGACAAGCCCCGCCCCTCCGTCCTCTCCCACCAGGGCGGCTTCTCCGGCTTCCATCCCCTTCCCGCCTCCCTCTCGCGCGACCTCCGCGACTTCTGCCGCCAGCACCAGGCCACTCCCTTCATGGTGCTGTACGCCGCCTTCGCTTCCCTCCTGCACCGCTACTCCGGTCAGGATGACTTTTGCGTCGGCACTCCCGTCTCCGGCCGCACCCACCCCTCCACCGAGGGCGTCGTCGGCCTGCTGCTCAACACCGTCGTCCTCCGCACCCGCTTCCAGCCCGACGCCTCCTTCTCCTCGCTCGTCTCCCATGTCCGCGCGTCTTCCCTCGAGTCCTTCGCGCACCAGGACGTGCCCTTCGAGCGGCTCGTCAGCGCACTCGGTGTCGAGCGCAGCACCAGCCACACGCCCCTCTTCCAGGTCGTGTTCAACCTCAACCGGGTCGAGCACTCCCTGGCCAGCGCGTTCCCCGGCCTCCAGGCCCGCCCCCTGCAACCCGATGCCCTCGGGAGCCCCTTCGAGCTCTCCTTCGTCGTCACCGAGAGCGCCCAGGGCTACACGCTGGCCTGCCGCTACAGCACCGAGCTGTTCGAGGCCGGCACCCTGCAACGCCTGCTGAGCCACTACGAGCAGCTCCTCACCCACGCGCTGCGGGCCCCCGACACCCGCATCGGCGCGCTGCCGCTGCTGACGGACGCGGAGCGCCACCGGCTGCTGGTGGAGTGGAACCAGACGCACGCCAGCAACTCCACGGACGCGTGCCTCCACACGCTCATCGAGGCCCAGGTGGTCCGCGCGCCGCACGTGGCCGCAGTGCGCCTCGGGGACGAGGTGCTCACCTATGGCGAGCTCAACCGCCGCGCCAACCAGCTCGCGCACCAGCTGCGCCGGCTCGGCGTGGGCCCCGAGGTCCGCGTCGGCCTCTGCCTGGAGCGCTCGGTCGAGCAGGTGGTGGCGGTGCTCGCCATCCTCAAGGCGGGCGGTGCCTACGTGCCGTTCGAGCCCTCCACCCCGAAGGAGCGGCTGGCCTTCATGCTCCGGGACTCCCGCGCGCCCGTGCTGATAACCCGGCGGAAGCTCGCCGACGGCCTCTCCGCCCAGGACGTGCGCCTGCTGTGCCTGGACACGCACGGACCGGAGCTCGCGCGCGAGCCCGAGTCCAATCCCCTTCCTCTGAGCGGCCCGGAGCACCTCGCGTACGTCATCTACACCTCGGGCTCCACCGGCATGCCCAAGGGCGTGATGATCCAGCACCGCTCCGTGGTGAACCTGCTGGCGGCGCTCGAGACCGCCATCTACGCCGGGAGCCAGGCGCCGCTGCGGGTGAGCCTCAATGCCCCGCTGTCCTTCGATGCCTCGGTCAAGCAGCTCATCCAGCTCGCCCACGGCCACACGCTCTGCATCATGCCCGAGGAGGCGCGGGGTGACGTGAGCGCGATGCTCTCGTACATCGAGCGCTACCAGTTGGACGTGCTCGACTGCTCTCCCGCGCACCTGCGGTTGCTGCTCGACGAGGGGCTCGGAACGCGGCCCGAGAGCACCCCGCGGCGGGTGCTGGTGGGCGGCGAGGCGCTGAGCGCATCCACCTGGGCCGTGCTCGCGCACCATCCCCGCATCTCCTTCTTCAACGTCTACGGCCCCACCGAGTGCACGGTGGACACCACTGCCTGCGCCGCCAGCAGCAGGCCAGAAGGGCCGACCATCGGCCGGCCCCTGCGCAACGTGCGGGTCTACGTGCTGGACCAGAACCTCCACCCCGTGCCCGTGGGCGTCCCCGGGGAGCTGTTCATCGGAGGCGCCGGGCTCGGCCGCGGCTACCAGGAGCGCCCGGACCTGACGGCGGAGAAGTTCATTCCGGATCCGTTCTCCTCCACGCCCGGAGCACGCCTGTACCGGACGGGAGACCTGGTCCGCTACCTGCCGGACGGTCACATCGAGTACCTGGACCGCATCGACTTCCAGGTGAAGGTGCGCGGCTTCCGCATCGAGCTGGGAGAAGTGGAAGCGGTGCTCGGCCGGCACCCGGCGGTGAGCGAGGCCGCGGTGGTGGTGCACGAGGCCTCGGGAGACAAGCGGCTGGTGGCGTTCCTGGTGCCCAGGAGCGAGCCGGTGCCCGAGGGCGAGCTGCGCGCGTGGCTGAGGCAGTCACTGCCGGAGTACATGGTCCCGGCGGCGCTCGTCCCGCTGGAGCGGATGCCGCTCTCGCGCCACGGCAAGGTGGACCGCAAGGCGCTGGCGGCGCTCGCGGTGGACGCGAGCCCCATGGTCACGGAGGGCGAGGCCCCACGTGGGCCCGTGGAGGAGTTGCTCGCGCAGCTCTTCGGCCAGGTGCTCGGCGTGGAGACGGTGCGCCGTGAGGACGACTTCTTCCACCTCGGCGGACACTCCCTGAGCGCCACCCGGTTGGTGTCACGGGTACGCCAGTCCTTCGGCGTCGAGCTGCCCCTGGTGGCCCTCTTCACCTCGCCCACCGTGGCGGGGCTCGCGCGGGAGCTGTCGCAGCGCCAGGGCCACGGCATGGCCGGACTGTCCGCGCCCACGCCCCGCCCGGCGGACGCGCCTCCCGTGCTGTCCTTCGCGCAGGAGCGCATGTGGTTCCTGCAGCAGCTCCGGCCGGACTCGCACGCCTACCACATCGATGGTGCCGTCGAGGTGGAGGGGCCACTCCAGGCCGACGTGCTGGAACAGGCCCTGCGCTGGCTGCTGGAGCGCCACCCCGTGCTCCGTCTGGCCGTGCCCTCCCAGGAGGGCAATCCCGCCCCCGTCCTGCTGCCCGTTCCCGGGCAGGTGCTGCGTCAGGAGTCTCTGGCCGAACGGCTCGATGCGAAGGAGCGGCTGGCCGAACGGCTCCGCCAAGAGGTGGACCGGCCCTTCGACATGGCTCAGGGCCCGCTCTTCCGCTTCTGGCTGTGGCGGCTCTCCCCCGAGCGCCATGCCCTCCTGCTCGTCTTCCACCACCTGCTGGTGGATGGCCTGTCCATGGGCATCCTGCTGCGTGAGTTGGGGCAGGCCTACGCCGCCTTCCTCCTGCATCAGCCGCCCTCCCTGCCCGCGCCCCTGCTGGACAACTCCGACGTCGCCGCCTGGCAGCGCACTCCCGCTCTCCTCGCACGTGAAGAGGCGCAGCTCCGCTTCTGGCGCTCCCAGCTGGAAGACGCTCCCCGCCTCCTCCAACTGCCCACCGACAAGCCCCGCCCCTCCGTCCTCTCCGACTCGGGCTCCTCCACCTCGTCGCTCCGTCTCCCGGACTCGCTCTCCCATGCCCTCGGTGTCCTGTGCCGCCAGCATCAGGTCACCCCCTTCATGGCCCTCTACGCCGCCTTCTCCGCCCTGCTCTCTCGCTACTGCGGCCAGCAGGACCTCTGTGTCGGCGTCCCTGTCTCCGGCCGCACCCATCCCTCCTCCGAGCAGGTGGTGGGCCTCTTCGTCAACACCCTCGTCCTGCGCTCCCAGCCCAGGCCCGACTCCTCCTTCGCTTCTCTCCTGGCCCAGGTCCGCGCTTCTTCCCTCGACGCCTTCGCACACCAGGACGTCCCCTTCGAGAAGCTCATCTCTCACCTCGGCGTCGAGCGCAGCCCCAACCACTCCCCGCTCTTCCAGGTGATGTTCGACCTCAACCGGGTCGAGCACTCCCTCGCCGACGCGCTCCCCGGGCTCCAGGTGCGCCCGCTGAAGCAGGACATCCTCAGCAGCCCCTTCGACCTGTCCCTCACGGCCATCGAGTCCCCCGAGGGCTACGAGTTCTTCTTCCAGTACAGCACCGAGCTGTTCGAGGCCGGCACCGTGCAGCGTATGCTGGAGCACTACCTCCGGCTCCTCGAGCACGCCCTGCGCGCTCCCGACACGCGCCTGGACGCCCTCTCCCTGCTCGCGCCCTCCGAGCGCCAGCAGGTCCTCTTCTCCTTCAACGACACCCAGCGGCCCTTCGACTCCGAGGCCACCGTCGTCTCTCTGTTCCTGGACCAGGTGGCTCGCACTCCGGAGGCCCCCGCCATCGTGGCCCCCGAGGGCACCCTCTCCTTCCGTGAGCTCGCCGAACAGTCCTCGCGTCTGGCGGCACATCTGATCGCCGCGGGCGCCGGGCCCGAATCCGTCGTGGGCCTGTGCCTGGAGCGCTCGCTCGATGCCGTGGTGTCGCTGTTCGCCATCTTCATGAGCGGCGCTGGGTGCCTCCCGCTGGAGGCCTCGCACCCCGCGGCCCGCCGTGCCGCGCTGCTGCGCCAGTCCGGCGCACGCCTCGTCCTCTCTCGCACCAACTTGTTCTCCGGCGTGACGCTGGAGGTGCCCCTCGTCTCTCCGGACGTGCGGGCAACCGAGGCCGTCCTCTCCACCCCGCCGCGCCGGGCCCGCGCGGAGAACCTCGCCTACCTGCTCTACACCTCCGGCTCCACCGGCGAGCCCAAGGGCGTGGAGCTCACGCACCGCAACGTCGTCCACTGCTTCGCGGCGTTCGATCCGTACTACGCGACGCGGCCCGGTGACTGCTGGGCCTGCTCCGGCAGCCTGTCGTTCGACATCCACCTGGAGGAGGTGCTCTTCAGCCTCACGCGCGGGGCTCGCACCGTGCTGCGCGAGGTCGGCCCGCTGGGGCTCGGACGCGACATCGTCCACCATGGCATCACCCACACCGTCATCACGCCTTCCTCGCTCGCCACGGCCCTGGAGGAACCCGATGCCCTGGAGGCCTTCCGCTCGCTGAAGGTGCTCGTCACCGGAGGCGAGGTGCTGCCGGATCCGCTCGTCCAGCAGCTCGCCCTGACGAAGACGAAGCTGGTCAACACGTACGGCCCCACCGAGACGAGCATCAACGTCGTCGCGGAATTCACCCCGCTGGATCGTCCCGTGCGCCTGGGGCGCCCGCTGGACCGGTGCCGCATCTACGTTCTCGACGAGCGAGGCGAGCCCGTTCCCCCCGGCGTTCCTGGCGAGCTCTTCATCGGGGGTACGCCCCTGGGCCGTGGCTACCGCGGCCGTCCCGAGCTCACCGCCGAGCGCTTCCTCCCAGACCCCTTCTCCGGCGACCCCGGCGCCCGCCTCTACCGCACCGGCGACCGCGTCCGCTGGAACTCCGATGGCTCGCTCAGCTTCCTGGGCCGCACCGACTTCCAGGTGAAGGTGCGCGGCGTGCGCATCGAGCTGGAAGAGGTGGAGGCAGCCCTGCTGCGCCAGCCCGGCGTGCGTCAGGCCGCCGTCATCATCCGGGGCTCTGGCCGCGACATGCGCCTGGAGGCCTTCCTCGTGCTGGAGAACGAATCAGCGCTGGCCTCGCTGCGCCAGTCGCTGGCCCGTGCCCTGCCCGAGGCCATGGTGCCCTCGCGCTTCCATGCCCTGCCCTCCCTGCCCTTCACCACCAGCGGCAAGGTGGACCGCAAGGCGCTCGCGGCCCTGCCCGTGGAGGCTCCCGAGTCCCCGTCCCAGGGTGAGGCCCCACGCGGGCCCGTGGAGGAGTTGCTCGCGCAGCTCTTCGGCCAGGTGCTCAGCGTGGAGACGGTGCGCCGCGAGGACGACTTCTTCCACCTCGGTGGCCACTCCCTGAGCGCCACCCGGCTGGTGGCTCGCGTGCGTCAAGCCTTCGGCGTCGAGCTGCCGCTCACCGCCCTCTTCTCCTCGCCCACCGTAGCGGGACTCGCCCACGAGGTGTCTCAGCGCCAGGGCCACGACACGGCGGAGCTGCCCGCCCCCACGCCCCGCCCAGCGGACGCGCCTCCCGTGCTGTCCTTCGCACAGGAGCGCATGTGGTTCCTGCAGCAGCTCCAGCCGGACTCGCACGCCTACCACATCGATGGCGCCGTCGAGGTGGAGGGGCCACTCCAGGCCGACGTGCTGGAGCAGGCCCTGCGCTGGCTGCTGGCACGTCACCCCGTGCTCCGTCTGGCCGTGCCCTCCCAGGAGGGCAATCCCGCCCCCGTCCTGCTGCCCGTTCCCGAGCGGGTGCTGCATCTCGAGTCCCTGGCCGGGCTGCCCGAGGCAGCCTCCCGCCTGACGGCCCGGCTCCGCCAGGAGGCGGACAAGCCCTTCGACATGGCTCAGGGCCCGCTCTACCGCTTCTGGCTGTGGCGGCTCTCCCCCGGGCGCCATGCCCTCCTGCTCGTCTTCCACCACCTGCTCGTCGACGGCCTCTCCCTCGACATCCTCATGCGCGAGTTGGGTCAGGCCTACGCCGCCTTCCTCCAGCATCAGCCGCCCTCCCTGCCCGCGCCCCTGCTGGACAACTCCGACGTCGCCGCCTGGCAGCGCACTCCCGCTCTCCTCTCCCGTGAAGAGGCGCAGCTGCGCTTCTGGCGCTCCCAGTTGGAAGACGCTCCCCGCCTCCTCCAGCTGCCCACCGACAAGCCCCGCCCCTCCCTCCTCTCCGACTCGGGCTCCTCCACTGCTTCCCTCCGCCTGTCCGAGTCTCTCTCCCAGGCCCTGGGTGCCCTGTGCCGCCAGCATCAGGTCACCCCCTTCATGGCCCTCTACGCCGCCTTCTCCGCCCTGCTCTCGCGCTACTGCGGCCAGCAGGACCTCTGCGTCGGCGTCCCCGTCTCCGGCCGTACCCACCCCTCCTCCGAGCAAGTGGTGGGCCTCTTCGTCAACACCCTCGTCCTGCGCTCCCAGCCCCAGCCTGACGCCTCCTTCGCCTCTCTGCTGGCTCAGGTCCGCACCACCGCCCTGGACGCCTTCGCCCACCAGGACGTCCCCTTCGAGAAGCTCATCTCTCACCTCGGCGTCGAGCGCAGCTCCAACCGCTCCCCGCTGATCCAGGTGGCCTTCGTCTGGAACCGCATCGGCCAATCCATGTCCGATGCACTCCCGGGGCTCGCCACCCGCTCCATCGAGCTCTCCAGCACGGCCTCCAAGTTCGACCTGGCGCTGATCGTCCTGGAGAACGGTCCCTCGCTGGAGATCTCCGCCGACTTCAGCACCGAGCTGTTCGAGGCCAGCACCGTGCAGCGCATGCTGGAGCACTACCTGCGCCTGCTCGAGCACGCGCTGCACGCTCCGGACACCCGCCTCGAGGCGCTGCCGCTGCTCTCCGGTGAGGAGCGCGAGCACGTGGTGCGCTCCTTCAACGACACCTGGAGGCCCTTCGAGACCGGCACCACCTACGCCTCGCTCTTCCAGGCCCAGGCCGCACGCGCCCCCGAGGCTCCCGCCCTGCTCGCCCGCGACGGCGCCCTCACCTACCGCCAGCTCGACGAGCGTGCCACCGCCCTCGCCCACCAGCTGGCGGCCCTGGGCGCGGGCCCCGAGAGCGTCATCGGCGTGTGCCTGGAGCGCTCCAGCGAGCTGCTCGTCTCGCTGCTGGCCATCCTCAAGGCCGGCGCGGCCTACCTGCCCCTGGAGGTGGCCCACCCGGCCTCCCGCCGCACCGCCCTGCTGCGCTCGGCGGGCGCTCGCCTGGTGGTGGCCCGCCCCGAGTCCTTCCCCGAGCCGGTGGAGGGACTCACGTGTGTGGCCCCCGATGCGCACAGGGCCTCGGCGCCGCTGCGTCCGGCCGCTCCGGAGAACCTCGCCCTCGTCCTCTTCACCTCTGGCTCCACGGGCGAGCCCAAGGCCGTGGCCCTCACCCACCGCAACCTCTGCCACCTCTTCGCCGCGGCCGACACCGGCTACCCCTCGCGGCCCGGAGACACCACGCTGGCGGCCGCCTCGGTGGCCTTCGACGTCCACGTGGCGGAGCTGCTCTACCCCCTGGCGCGCGGCGCTCGCATCGTCCTGCGAGAGACCGGTCCGCTGGGCATGGCCCGGGACATCCTCCAGCACCGGGCCACGCACCTGCTCGCCACTCCGTCCGTCCTCTCGGCCGCCCTCGAGGAGCCGGAGGCCCCGGAGGCCCTGCGCGTCCTCTCCTACCTCCAGCTCGGCGGCGAGGCGCCTCCCGAGTCTCTCGTGCAACGGCTCGCCACGGGCCAGCTCCGGCTGCTCAACGGCTACGGGCCCAGCGAGAACACCTGCTTCACCACACTCAGCCCGCTGCGGCCCGGCGCGCCCATCCGCCTGGGCCGCCCCCTCGACAGGGTGCGCCTCTACGTGGTGGATGGGCTCGGTCAGCCCACCCCTCCGGGCGTCCCCGGCGAGCTCTACATCGGAGGAGAGGGCCTCGCGCGCGGCTACCACGGACGCCCCGGCCTCACCGCCGAGCGCTTCGTCCCGGATGCTCTCTCCGGGACTCCGGGCGCGCGCCTCTATCGCACGGGCGACCGCGTCCGCTGGAACGAGGACGGAACGCTCGGCTTCCTGGGCCGCACCGACTTCCAGGTGAAGGTGCGCGGCGTGCGCATCGAGCTGGAGGAGGTGGAGGCCGCCCTGCTGCGCCAGCCCGGAGTGCGCCAGGCAGCGGTGCTCGCGCGCCAGCACGGGAGGGAGCTGCGCCTGGAGGGCTTCATCGCCCGCGCGGACGCCACCTCCGGAGACGCGGAGGCGCTGCGCCAGGCACTGGCCTCGGTGCTGCCGGACGCGATGGTGCCCTCGCGCCTCATCGTGCTCCCCCAACTGCCCCTCACCGCCAACGGCAAGGTGGACCGCAAGGCGCTCGCGGCCCTGCCCGTGGAGCAGTCCGAGGCCGCGTCCCCGGGCGAGCCGCCTCGTGGGCCCGTGGAGGAGTTGCTGGCGCAGCTCTTCAGCCAGGTGCTCGGCGTGGAGACGGTGCGCCGCGAGGATGACTTCTTCCACCTCGGCGGCCACTCCCTGAGCGCCACCCGGCTGGTGGCCCGCGTACGCCAGGCCTTCGGCGTCGAGCTGCCCCTCACCGCCTTCTTCTCCGCGCCCACCGTGGCGGGGCTCGCGGCCCGGCTCGGCACCGCTCCCGGCCGCAAGGCGGAGCGGCTGCTGCCTCCCGAGGGAGAGCGGCCCACGAGCGTCCCGCCCTCGCTGGTGCAAGAGCGGCTCTGGTACGCGCTGCAGCTTCCGGAGGCGCCGCCCTTCGTCGTCATGATCGCCTCCGTGCTCGAAGGCGCGCTCGACGCCGCCGCGCTGGAAGCGGCAATCGTGGGCGTGGTGGAGCGCAACGAGACGCTACGCAGCACCTTCATCCTGCGGGGCGAGACACTCCTGGTCCAGGTGGACACGGCGGCCCGCCCGCGGCTGCTCCGCACGGACCTGTCGCACCTTCCGCCCGAGGAGTCCCTGGCGGTGGCCAATGACATCGCCACGCGCCACGGCCGGCAGCACTTCGAGCTGGCGCGCGGGCCGCTCTACCGCTTCGAGCTCCTCCAACTGGACACGGCGGGCACGCGGCACGTGCTCATCGCCTCCCTCAGCCACCTGGTGATGGATGGCCTGGGCATGCAGTCCTTCCTGGGCGAACTGGCGCGGGCCTACCACGCGACGCTCGCGGGCCAGTCCCCCGCGCTGCCGCCAGCCCTCGTGCAGTACTCGGACTTCGCGCGCTGGCAGCGCGGCCCGGAGCACCTGCGCCAGGTGGAGGAGAGCCTCGAGTCCTGGAAGCAGGCCCTGGCGAACGCGCCTCCGGTGTTAGACCTGCCGCTGGACTTCCCGCGCCGCGCCCCCGCGCTCAACGCCAACATGCGGCCGGTGCGCCTCACGCTGGGCGCTGGGAGTGTGGCCGCGCTCAAGACGCTGGCCCGGCAGGAGGGCGTGTCCACCTTCACCGCCATGCTCGCCCTCACCCAGGCATGGCTGCACCGACTGAGCGGCCAGGAGCACGTGGTGGTGGCCTCGCCCTTCTCGGGACGCCTCCTGCCGGAGACGGAGCGCATGGTGGGCTACTTCGCCAACGTGCTGCCCCTGTGCACGGACCTCTCCGGCGAGCTCTCCTTCCGCGCGCTGCTGAAGCGGACCCGGGACGTGGTGCTGCACGCCACCACCCACCAGGAGATTCCCTTCAAGCGCATCGTGGACGTGGCCCAGCCGGATGCGGACCGCACCGCACCGCCGCTGGCCCAGGCCCTGCTGATGCTCGACACCTTCAGTGCCCCCGGCTTCGCGGGGCTCGCCATGTCGGACCTGGCGGGAGAGGGCATCATCCCGGCCTATGACGTGGTGGTGCACCTGCTGGAGAAGTCCGGGAGCATGGAGTGCACGCTCGCCACCGACGGGGCCCTCTTCACCCCGCGCACGGCCGAGCGCATGAGCGGCGCCTTCGAGCAGCTCTTCTCCGAGGTGGTACGGGCTCCGGACGCGCCGCTGTCGCGGCTGGCGCTGCTTCCGGCCTCGCAGCGCCAGCAGGTGCTGGAGGCGCTCGACGGTGGGACGCAACAGGTGCCGGCCGGGGCCTGCATCCACACGCTCTTCGAGGCCCAGGTGCGCCGCACGCCCGAGGCGCCCGCGGTGGCCCATGGCACCACCACCTGGAGCTACGCCGAGCTCAACGCCCGCGCCAACCTCTTGGCCTCCCGCCTCGTCGCGAGCGGCCTGCGGCCCGAGGAGCGGGTGGGCGTGGTGATGGAGCCCTCCGCGCAGGGGCTCGCGGTGCTGCTGGGCATCCTCAAGGCCGGCGGCGCCTACGTCCCGTTGGATCCAGGCTGGCCGGAGCCCCGCAAGCGTCTGGCGCTCGAGCGCGCGGGAGCACGCACCCTCTGGGTGGACGCGGCGCTGAAGGAGGCCCACGAGGGGCTCGTGTCGCTCGTGGAGGTGCCGCCCCAGCCCGAGCAGATACCGGGGGAGCTCGGCCCCGGGCCCCGGACGGTGTCCGACGCGCAGCTCGCCTACATCATCTTCACCTCCGGCTCCACCGGCGAGCCCAAGGGCGTGATGGTGGAGCACCGCTCGGTGGTGAACCACAACCTGGCCATCGCCGCCCGCTTCGGCCTGCGCCCGGGCGACCGGATGCTGCAGTTCGCCCCGCTCAGCTTCGACGCGGCCGCCGAGGACCTGTACCCACCGCTGGCCGTAGGCGCCACCGTGGTGATGCGCAACGGGCTGGTGCCGGCACATGCCCTCACGCCCTCGCTGGAGCAGGAGGACATCACCATCATCAGCCTGCCGCCCACGTACATCGAGGAGTGGGTGCGGCAGATGGACGCCCTGGGCCAGCGCGTGCCCTCGCGGCTGCGGCTGCTGGCACCCGGTGGAGACGTGCTCAAGCGCGAGACGTACGAGGCCTGGCTGCGCGTGGGCGGCGCGCACGCGCCCTGGCTCAACGTCTACGGCCCCACCGAGTGCACCATCACCTCGGCCACCTGCGACATCCCAGGCGCCGAGGGAGTGGGCACCGACGTCACCTTCCCCATCGGCCGCCCCATCCCCCGCGTCCGTTTCTACCTGCTGGACGAGCACCTCGAGCCGGTGCTCCCGGGGTTGCCGGGCAAGGTGTACATCGCAGGCGCGGCGCTCTCGCGCGGCTACCTCGGCGCGCCGGACATGACGGCCGAGCGCTTCCTGCCGGACCTGTTCTCGGCCGAGCCGGGCGCGCGCATGTACCACACCGGAGACCTGGCCCGGCTGCAGCCCGACGGCCGCCTGCGCTTCCTGGGGCGGGCGGATCATCAGGTGAAGATCCGCGGCTTCCGCATCGAGCTGTCGGAGATAGAGAACTGTCTGCGGCGCTTCCCGAAGGTGGAGGAGGCGGTGGTGCTCGCGCGCACGTCGGCGGCGGGCCTGCAGCAGCTCTGTGCCTGGGTGCAGGCGCCCACCTCGGTCGGGGCGGACGCGCTGCGCTCGCACGTGGCGGCGGAGCTTCCCGCGTACATGGTCCCCGCGGCCTTCGTCGTCATGGAGCAACTGCCGATCAACAACAACGGCAAGGTGGACCGGCGCGCCCTGCCGTCCCCGGAAGCAGCGCCCGCCGCGCCCACGGAGACGCCGGCGGCGTCGCAGGAGCTGGCCTTCCGCTCCACGCTGGAGATGCGGCTGCAGCGCCTGTGGAGTGAGGTGCTGCATCAGCCCGAGGTGGGACCCGGGGACGACTTCTTCCAGATTGGCGGCGACTCGCTGCTCGCCATGCGGCTGTTGGGGCGCATGGAGGAGGAGTTCGGCATGCCGGTGCCGCTGGCCACCCTCTTCCAGAATCCGGTGCTGAAGGACGCGGCGGATGCGCTGGCGGAGCTGCTGGCGGAGGGAGGCGCGCTCTCGAGCGTGGTGCCCCTGCACGGCCCGGACGTTCCGGCGGATGCGCCGGCGATCTTCCTCTTCCACCCGGGTGACGGCGAGCTGCACTACTACCGCCACCTCACGCCGTTGCTGGAGCCGCACCTGCGCTGCTTCGGCATCCAGGCGCCCGAGACGCTCTCCCCACGCACCTTCGCAACCTTCGCCGAGCGCATCGAGGAGTACGTGGCGGACATCCGCGCCATCCAGCCCCAGGGGCCGTACCGGCTGCTGGGCCACTCGTTCGGCGGCTACCCGGCCTACGGCGTGGCGGCGGCGCTCGAGGCGGCGGGGGAGCGGGTGGAGCTGCTGGCGATGATGGACACCATCACCGACCACGTCATGAAGGAAGTGGAGCCGGTGCAGCTCGCGCCGGACCTGGCCATCGCCAAGATGTTCGAGGTGCTCAGCGAGGAGCTGGAGCGCGAGCTGGCCCCGCTGCCGCAGGACGAGCGGTGGGAGCGCGTGGCGACCCGGGCGCGCGACACGGGGGCAGTGGCGGCCCACTTCACGGGGAAGGACCTGGCCCGCCTGTCGCGCATGCTCGAGCTACTGCCGCCGCAGATTCCGGGGTGGCCCGTCCCGGAGCTGCCCCACGCGCGGCTGCGCTTCTTCCGGGCCTCGAGCACGCCCACGCAGGACGAGACGCTCGGATGGAGCCGGTACGTGCCACGCGAGCGCATCGACGTGGTGCTGCTCCCGGGCGGGCACTCCAGCGCCCTGGAGCATCCCGGGGTGAAGGACTTCGTGGCCCGGCTGCTCGCCATGGTGGGAGTCTGCGGGGAGCAGGCGGCGGGGTGAGGCGGGGGGCGCGGCGCCTGCGGAACCATGACAGGTGAAGGGCTCGGACCACCGAGCCCTATCGCAGTCGTACCTTCAGGCGCTCCTCATCGGCATTGGGTCGCCCCAGCAAGGCATCGAGCAGGCGTTCCTCGATGGACTCCTTTTCCCAGACCGCCGCCCGCTCGAGACCCACACATTCCTGGGGCTCGGCGGCTCTCTCGTTGCCGGCGGTGTCGAAGATCGTGCAGCGACGGAAGTCGCCCACGTCCTGCATGAACCGGACGAGAGGCTGAGTCAGGTGCTCCTCGAGTGCTCTCCACCCGATGAACTCCCACGAATCCAAGGCCAGATTGCGGACAGCCGTCTTGAAGAGGATGGGTTTTGACGCGATCCCAGCCAGCTCAGAATCCGGACTTGTGGTTTTGTGTTTGTAGAAGGCGACATAAGGGGATTCAAGCAGCCTTCCGTAACCAAAGGAGCCCTCTGCGAGAGCAATTCTGACAAATGTCCCTGTCTTGTGTTTCTGCTTTCGCATCTCTCAATCTCCGGTGTAGGGGTGGATTTGCCCCCACTTTTTCGAGGCGGCGTCATGGAACAGCCTGCCCAGCGGGTTGTCTTTCGCCACGCCGCGATTGACGTTCTCCGTTCGATATGGCTCTCGAGTATCGGACTGCGCGCCTCCAAAGAAATCAATCAACTGCTGCTCTCTTCCACGAACCCGCCAATAAGCGATATCGCTATATCTATTCGCGTAGTTGAGGGCGGTTCCGACATCGAACTCGTCAAGCACGGCCTGCCGGAACCCAGGGCTCTGCGGCTCACCGCTTTCGTCGGTGTGGTGGTTCGAATCTCGCGTGGCAACTGCTTGTTCAGCCTGCGGACGGAGGGGTTTACGCAGATCGACAACCATGCTTGTGCGCCCCGAGTAGTGGCGGCTGCTTTTGGGGTTGAATTTCGTGTAGGTCGCATAGAGGCGCCCCAGGCTCTCTTTGTCCCTGTCACTGCCGGCTTCTGGAGCTGGCAACGGAGCGGGAGGCGTGCGCACAGGTTTCTCCCTGGCCACCGTGGCTTTGGGCGCATAGCAGCCTTGGACCCATCCATGAATGTCGCCGAAGTGCGTGCCATGGAGCACGGCGCGTGGAATGCCGTTCCCCAAGCCCTCGCCGGAAATGCCCCGGAGCGGCATCGGCGGGGGCGGGGCAACCGGCGCCGCAGGCAGAGTACCCCCCAGCATGACCGGCGTAGAAGCAGCGATTGCGCGGAGCTTTTCCTGGCCGGTGCCGGGACGAACGCCTCTTGTCATGGCGCCACACCCGGCGAGGAACATGAGTAGCAATAGCGCCACCGGGCGTGACATGCGGAAACTCCTGGCGACGACCCTCACCCCCCGCCCTCTCCCAAAGGGAGAGGGAGCATGCGCAACACGACTCCTTCCACGAAGCTCGTGGACACGCCCCTACCGCAGGCGCCCCTCGAGCCACGTCTTGGTGAAGATGTTGGCATCCAAGGGCGCGAGCTGCACGTCCTCGTAACGCACGATGATCTGCGTGCCCTCCTCTTCCTCCAGCTCGAGCACCTCGCGGTAGTGGAGGACGGACTCGCCCGAGATCGGATCCTTCAGCCGCTGGTAGCCGCGGACGACGTCGGTGCGCAGCGTCCGGCCCGATGGCGCATACCCGACGCGCTTGACGATGTTGTTGTCCGCGTCCAGCCACAGCCGCAGCAGGGGGAAGCTGACCTCCGCGCCTTGCTTCGCCGTCAGCAGGAGCTTGCGGAAGGGGGTGCCGCGGATCGTCTCCGAGCCATCCTCCTTGGCGTCATAGTCCTCGGACAGCCGCGGCCGGTCGAAGTCGCCCTCGCACGCGATGGTGCCCACGATGTTGGCGCGCCGCGTGGTGCGCACCCACTGCCCGGTGGAGGCGCTGTACTCCCACAGGTTGCCGCCGATCCGCAGGTACCCGCCGCCCGCCATGTTGCGCGGCTGGGTGATGAGCATGAGGAAGTTCTGCGTCGAGTCGCGGCGGTAGACGTTCATCTCGATGGCCCGCTCGACACCGTCCTTGCGGATCTCCCGGATGCGCACCACGCCCTTGTAGTCGCTGGCCAGGGACATCCGCTTGTCGATGAGGCGAAGCAGCTCGTTGGCCGAAGCCGCGGGGGCGGATGCGGGCGCGGTGGGAGCCGGTGCCGCAGCCGCAGCCGGAGGCGTGGACGGGGACTTGTCCTCCGCGGCCCCCGCCATGGCGGGCAGCAGCACGGAGAGCGTGAGGGCACGGGCGGACACCAGGGCACGCGGTTTCATCACAGGGACTCCATGGCCGAACGGGGTGGGAGCGAGGCGGCACGCGCCGCGGGGAGGATGGAGGCCAGGCCCGCGGCCACGGTGACGAGCACCACGGCGGACACCACCTGGGACAGGTGCGGCTCCAGTGGCAGGGTGCCGCTGAAGAGGAAGCCGGCGAGCGCCTCCGGCAGGGTGACGGACCCCTGCAGGAAGGTGCACCCGACCGCGGCCAGCGCGCCTCCGAGGCTGGAGGCCACCAGTCCCAGCAGCAGGCCCTCCAGCACGAACATGCCCACCACGGCCGGGCGCTGCATGCCCATGGCGCGCAGCGTGCCAATCTCCCGCGTGCGCTCGCGGACGGCCACGTTGAGGGAGACGAAGAGCCCCACCACCACGAGCCCGAAGACGAGCATCCCCACCAAGAACGTCAGGGCGGACAGCCCATCGTTGATGAAGGAGAGGAAGGAGGACTCGTCCTCCCAGGTGGAGACGTCCAGGCGCTGGCCGGCCCAGCCCTCGCGCAGCAGGGGCGTCAGCTTGTCCCCGTAGGCCTCGTGCGAGGCCGGGAGCACCTCGAAGCCCGCCTGGCGCAGCGCCTCACGCAGGCGGCCCGCCAGGGCATCCACGTCCGTCGTCTCGCCGCAGGTGAGCTGGAACACGCCCGCGGCCCGTGGTTGATACCCGCCCAGCTCCCGCAGCGTGGCATTGGAGACGAGGATGCCGGCGGACTCGCCCAGCAGCCCGGCCCGCTCGGTGAGGGCCACCACCTCCACGTCCAGCGCGTTGCGCTTGCCTCCCGCCGTCTGCATGAAGAGCGTGGTGATGTCCCCCTGCTTGACGCGGAGCCGCTCGGCGAGCTGCGTGGAGAGCGCTACCGTGCGCGGCTTCTCCAGCGACTGGAGCGTGCCCTCCTTCAGCTTGAAGTGGTGCAGGGAGTCCTGCTCGCGCGTCACGTCCAGGCCCATCATGTAAGAGCCCGCCCGGTAGCGTCCCGCGCCCGCGGTGGCCTGGCCGCGCCCTCGCTCGCGCAGACGGCACTCCGCGGGCAGCAGGGGCTCCGCCACGGCACGCACCCGGGGGGCGTCGCCGATGACCGGGGCGATGGAGTCGGGGTGCACCTTGAAGTAGCCGCCGATGTTGAGGTCCCCGCTGAGGAACGTCGTCACCACCTCGCGCTGGGTGGCGGCCACGCCCGTCTTCAGGGCCATCACCCCCACGAGCAGCGCACTGGCGCCGGAGATGACACAGAACAGCAGCAGCCCCCGCTCGCGATGCAGCAGGAGGTTGCGAAGGGCGATCCGGAGCACGGCCAACATCAGTCCTCCCTCTGCCGCATGGCCACGATGGGAGTGACCGAGCTACCACGCCACGCCGGCACCAGCGAGGCCCCCATCACCACGGCCGAGCACCCCAGCCCCACGGCGAGCGCGTGCCAGGCCTCGAGCCTCAGGTACAGCACCGGGCCACCGAGGAAGAACTGGAGGGACTCGTCGCGCACGGGGAGCCCCTGGCCCGCGGCGCCCAGCAGCACGGCGGCCCCCAGGGCGATGCCGAGCACGCTCCCCAGGGCCCCCAGCAACAACCCCTCCCACAGCAGGCCGAGGAACACCTGGCTGCGCTGCATGCCTACTGCCCGCAGGGTGCCCACCTCGCCCACCCGCTCGCGCGCCAGCAGCAGCAGCGTCCCGGCCGACACCAGCAGCACGAAGAGCCCCACCAGCAGCGCGAGCGCGAACAGCAGCAGCCGGCTCATCCCCACCAGGCCGCTGACGAAGCCGCCCACCTCCTCCCAGTCCGCCAGTTCCAGCGGGAGCTTCTGCTCTCCGGCGAGCAGGCGGATTCGCTCGACGACGTCCTCGGAGGACACCCCAGGCTTCAACACGAGGGCCGCATGCAGCACCCCGTCCTTCTGCTCCGCGTCGGTGAAGCGCATGGAGGGCCCCGCCGCCTCCCGCTCGAAGACGGGCTCCGCGCCACCAGGCGCCACGGACTCCACGTCCACCACCGTCGGCAGGCCGAAATCGGTGGCCGACATCTCCTGCGCGGAGCCGGACAGGCCGAGCTCATTCAGCAGCCTCTGGGCCTCCTCCGCCTGGGAGCGCGTCATCCGGTCCGACAGCAGGCGCGCGGTGACGAGGTCCACCAGGCTGGTGCTGTTGGCCCGGCTCAGGTCCCCGCCGAGCCCTCGGAAGCGGAACGTCCCCCACACCCGCACCGCGACGCCGGAGCCCACCTCCAGGGCGCCTCGCAGCAACAGGGTGTCCCCGGGCCGCACGCGGTACAGCGGCAGGTGCGGCGCCAGCTCGGCGTAGAAGGCCGCGTAGCGCGTGTCGAAGTTCCCATCATCGAGCGTGAGGAACTCCTTCAGCAGGGCCTCCAACTCTCCCTCGTGCCCCAGCTGGCGCACCAGCACGGCCCGCAGCGCGGAGGCCCGCTCCACGTCCAGCCGCGACAGCAGGTCTCCCAGCTCCGTCAGGTTGCGCTCCACCAGCGTCCGGGCCCGCTCATCGCCCGCGAAGGTGCTCCCCCGCTCGCGCTCGCGCTTCAGCTCGTCCAACCGGGCGGCGATGGGCAGCTTGAAATACTGCTCGTAAGCCCCGTGCCCCAGCAGCAGCCCGCGGGTGCCCGGAGGAGGCAGCTCGCCGGAGACGAGCTCGAAGCGCGAGAAGGCCCGCGCGAACAGCGGCACATCCGTCCCCAGGTAGTCGACGCCGATGGAGGCGCCCTCCCCCGCCTGCCGGGCCACGCGGTTCTCGAGGAACTCGAGCGCTGGCAGGGGCTCCTCGGTGAAGCGCGCCCAGAAGCGCTCCGAGGTCACCTCCTCCAGCGCGAGCAGGTCCTCCCGCGCGGAGACATCGTTCGCGAACGCCTCCTCCCGCCGGTGTGCATCCCGGGCGACTCGCTCCAGGGTGTGCCTCAGGTCCTCCGCGAGCCGCCCCAGCCGGGCCCGACGCTCCTCGGAGGCGGGCTCCCGGGCCACCGCGCGCACCGCGGCGAAGCGCTCATCCAGGTAGTTGCCGCGGAACACCGAGGCCCCGCCCGCCTCCAGCGGCACCACCTCGGCCACGCCCTCCACCGAGCGCAGTCGGGGCTCGAGCGCGGCATAGTCGGGCAGCGGGACGAGCTCCGGCGAGCCCCCGGGCCCCGGCAACAGCTGCGGCACCCCGCCCGAGGCGGAGTGATAGACCTGCAGGTGGCCGGCACCGCTCTCGATGAGGCTCTTGCGCGTCCCCTCGGCGATGCTGCCCACGAGGGCGAGCCCCATCGTCAGCAGAGCCGCCATTCCGGCCGCGAGCAGTCCGACAATCCAGCTCCGGGGGCGCGCCAGGATGTTTCGCAGCGCGAACGACAACACCATCGAGGATGACTCCTGAAGCGGAAGGCGCGCCCGCCGCCCCCAGGAGGATGGGAGTCCTCTGGAGGCGTAGCGGAGCCGGGGGGGCCTGCGAGTCTATCAGGAGGAGTGCAGCGCGTGCAGCAGCAGGGCCACCTGCTCATCCGAGAGATGCGACACGTCCAACTGCTGCGGATCCACGGACTGGCGGAGGTAGGCCGCCAGCTCGGAGACAGAGGGATGGGAGAAGACCGCCACCTCACGCAACCGCAGCCCGGTGCGCTCGTTGACGCGCGCCATCACCCGGGTGGCCTGCAGCGAGCTGCCACCAAGGGAGAAGAAGTCCGAGCCCGCGCCCACCGACTCCACGCCGAGCACCTCGCGGAAGGCGTCCGCCACCACCTGCTCGAAAGGCCCCAGGGGCGAGTCCGCCGCCCCGCCGAAGGCCTCCGCGGCGAGCGCCTGGCGATCCACCGTGCCATCCGAGGACCTGGGGAAGGAGGAGACCGGATGGAGCACTGCGTTGCCGCGCAAGCCATCCGCCGGGGGCTGTCCGTCGGCCCGGGGCGCGACGAAGAGGTGGGCCCGCTCCAGGGGCACCCCGGCGCCCAGACCGGCCAGGCGCCAGGGCAGCGCCGAGCCCTCCACCCCCACCAGCACCTGGGAGTTGTCTGACTCCACCGCGAGTAACAGCGCGGCCAGCGCCTGGGAAGGCTCGAGCATGCGGTAGCCCGGAGGCGAGGCCTTCAAATCCCTGGCCAGGCCCGTGCCCCGGATGGAGCTGAGCGACACCGCCACCGCGGAACGGCCCCCGGCCGCGAGCGCCTGCGCGAAACGGTCGATGAAGCCAGTGGCAGCGCAGTAGCTCGCATGCAGGCCGGCCCCGAGCGTCCCCATCAACGAGGAGGCGAAGACGAGTGGGGCATGCGGCCGCTCGCGGAAGGCGTCGGCGAGGGCCACGGCGCCCAGCACATGCGCCGCGGCGTCCCGAACGAGCGTCTCCGCCGTCTGAGACTCCAGGGGACGGGCCTCGAGGGTGCCGGCGAAGTGGAAGGCGCCGTCGAGGGTACGGCCATGACGGGACTCGGCCTCACGCAGCACCCGCTGGAGGGCCACCGAGTCCGTGAGGTCCACCGGCACGTACTCCGCCGTGCCGAGCTCGCGCTCGAGCGCCTCGGCGATGGCATCCCGCTGCCGGCGGCCCACCAGCAGCAGACGGGCGCCGAGGCTCCGCCGCAGGTAACGGGCCCAGGCCTGCCCCACCCCACCGAGCGCGCCCGTCACCACATAGAACCCCTCGCGCCGCAAGCGCCGGGGCGACTGGAGGGGCGAAGGCACCCAGGGCACATGGGCCCGCTCCCAGCGCTGGCCGTCATGCCAGGACACCTCTCGCGCGACCCGTGGCCCCGAGAGTTCCCCGGCCACGCACCGGGCGGCGGCATCCTCACCGGGCGGCACCCAGAGGACGTGTGCCTCCAGGCCAGACACCTCAGCCATGGCCGACCAGAGCAACCCCGGCACCATGAGGTGGACGGAGGCAGCGGAGAGGGCCCCTTCCGGAGAGAGGACCACGGCCCACAGGCGCACGGGCGCGGCGGCGGCGGGACGGGCCAGGGCCTGGACCAGACGCAGCAGCGGCGCGATGGCCTCCTCCAGGGTGCTCCGCTCCAGACGCCGCGCGTCCGCGGCCGGACCCACCGCGTACACCACATCCCCGGGATGCTGGCCCTGGGCCGCGAGGGACTCGAGGGCCCGCGTCAGGGCCTCACTGGAACCCGGCTCCACCTGGAGCACCTGCCGCCCGGCGGCGTTCGCGCGCAAGGCCCCGGTGAAGCCCGCGCTGGCGAGCACCAGGAGGGGACCGGACGCGGCCGGCGTCTCGGAGGGGCGCCGAACACGCGGCACCCAGCGGGGGACGGCCAGGCACCGGGGCAGGGTCGCGGGCCCGCCGAGGTAGCGCTCCGCCTCGAGCCGCTCCGCGGCCAGCTCTCCCGCCTCGAAGCGGCGCCGGACCTCCGTCCGCCCGCGCTTGCCCAGCTCCGTCTTGGGGAGTTGATGACGGGCGAGCGGCACCAGGTGGTTGACCTGCAACCCGAGCGTGCGCCCCACATGCTCCCGGATGGAGCGAAGCAGCACTCCGAGCGGGGGCGCGTCCGGCGTGGACACGAAGCCGACGAGCAGCTCGTCCGTCTGCGCCCCTCCCACCCGCGTGGGGCACGCCACGGAGAAGGAAGGCAGCACGCCCGGCACCTGCTCCACCACTGCCTCGATGTCCTGGGGGTAGACGTTGTTGCCGTTGATGATGAGGACTTCCTTCTGGCGCCCGGTAAGGGCCATCTGGCCGTCGTGGACGATGGCCAGGTCCCCCGTGCGCAACCACCCGTCCGGGGTGAAGGAGCGGGCGTTGACCTCCGCGTCCTCCAGGTACCCCGTCAGCACGACGGCGCCGCGAACCTGGAGGTGACCTACCCGGCCCTGTGGCACCACCGAGTCCTGGTCATCGACGATGCGGAGCATCGAGCCCGCGGGCGGTGGGCCGAGCAGGACGCAGCCCTCTCCCTCGGGGGTGCGCACCCCGCGCGTCATGGTGTGGTACGAGGACGTCTCGGCCATGCCCCACGCGGGACAGACGGCGTCCTGGCGCAGCCCCTCCCCCGCGAGCAGCGAGGTGAAGCGCCGCACGGTGTCGGCGATGATGGGCTCGCCCCCGCAGCCCAGCACGCGGACGCGCGAGAGGTTCCAGGCGCGGCGTTCCCCGCGGGAGAGCCGATCCACGACGAGGCCATAGGCGAAGTTGGGCGCCCAGCTCATGGTGCCGCCGAACTCGGAGAGCAGGTCCATCCACCGCAGCACGTCGCCGAGCACGTAGTCGCGCGCGACGAGGACATGGGACGTGGCCATGCGCAGGCTGGTGAGGTGGGGGTAGGCCAGCCCGGCGACGTGGTCGAGCGGCATCCAGCTCACGCCCAGGTCCTCCTCGGTGTACCAGCCGCCGGCGCGCATCGCATCGCACATGGCGAGCAGGTTGTCGTGCGTGAGGAGCACGCCCTTGGGGCGCCCGGTGCTGCCCGAGGTGAAGGACAGCACCGCGGGAGAAGCCGGAGTGTGTGCCACCGGCTGGCCGGCGGTGCTCCGGTCCAGCGCCGAGAAGGCGACGGCGCGCAGGCCCAGGGACTCCAGCGCTTGAACGGCCTGGGCCCCGGTGAGCACGAGCGGCCCGCCCAGACGCTCCGACACGGAGAGGATCCGCGCCACGCCGGCATGAGAGCGCTCGAAGGAGGAGGGCCAGGCCATGGGCACGGGCACCACGCCCCCGAGAGTGCAGCCCCAGAAGGCGCGCACGAAGTCCCCGGGCCGATCCAACACGAACATCACCCGCTCGCCCGGCTTCACGCCCAGCACCCTCAACCCGCCCACGAGCCGGAGCGCCTCCTGCCAGAGGTCGGCGAAGCGCAGCGTCTCGCGCCTGCCCTCCACGTCGATGAAGGTGACGGTGCGGTCGGGATGGCGCTCCGACACGTGCCGCAACAGCGCGCCGAGGTCATCCGGGGCACCCGGCGGGGGACGCCGCGGCTCTCCCACGAGGAGGGACGGTTGTCCCGTCTCCACCCCCGCCGCGCGGGAGCCGGCGCGCGCAGCCGGGAGCGGACTCTCTCCGCCCGTTCCGGGGCGCAGGGACTCGGGAAACAGCTCGTCGAAGGGCTCGAAGCGCTCGCTCGCAGGCGCCGGGCCGGCCAGCGCCACCGCCTCGTGACCGGCCTCGTGGAGCCGCGCCTCCAGTTCCTGGAGCCGCGACGAGGTAGCAGGGCTCAGCCGCGAGAGGGCCTCTCCATCGGGCTCACCCGACTCGAGCACGGGGAGAGAGTCGATGAGCGCGACGCATGGAGACGCCTCGCCCAGCCTCTCCCGGAGGAAGGCCTCCAGCGCATCCGCCCGAGTGACTCGCCGCGGCACCACCCAGGCCACCGCCTCCTTCCCCACCCCCATCACGCAGACATCCTGGACCCGGGAATCCGTCAGGAGGAGCTGCTCGATTTCACTGGCCGGCATCATTCGTGGAGCCATGTGCCGGGCATGGTAGCGCACGCCCCGCGAGGTCAGGCAACCGCCCCCCAGGGGCGGGATTGCATGGAGAGGGGCGAAGCAGCGAAGCTGACGTCCCCCCCGAACGAGGTTCCGATGACGGCTCCGCGGAGCGCCACGCCCCCTTCCCTGGCGCAATCTCTGCACTTCTGGGCGCGCAACGCGTCGAACGAGTCGGCGCTGCTGCGCACCTCGCTGTCCGTGGGCCTCTTCGACGCACTGCCGGTGGAGGGCGAGGGCGCCCCCATCACGGTCCAGCAGCTCGCCGAGAAGGTGGGCGCGTCGGTCCGGGGCGTGCGCTCGCTGGTGGAGCTGCTGGTGTGCCTGGGATTGGTGCGGATGGATGACGCACGAGGGTTGGCGCTCACGCGGCCGGTGGCCACCTTCCTGGCGGATCCGCGGTTCCGCGAGCGGCTCCAGGAAGCCTCGGGCTGGTGGGGGCCCATGGGCCGGTTGGAGGAGGCGGTGGAGACTGGAAGGCGCCTCTCCCACGGCGGCTGCTGGGACGTGCTCGGCCTCTACTGGCGGATCTTCCTGGAGAAGGTGCCCTCTCCGTCTCCGGAGGCGGAGGACTTCTTTGACCGCTTCGCGCGCGGGGCGGCCCGCACCTGGCTGCTCGTCACAGCGGGCCGGCTGGGGTTGCTCGAGCAGCTCTCCACGGGCCCCAAGGACGAAGCGGCGCTACTGGCGGCCACGGGCGCCAGTGAGCGGGGCCTGCGCACGATGCTGGACGTGCTGGCGCACCTGGGCATCACCCGGACCGAGGGCACCACGAGCACCTTCACGGAGGAGGCTCGGCAGGTGCTCGACGGCAAGGCGCTGCCGTACCTGCTGCGCTCCTTCTCCGTGTCGGCGCAGTACTGGGAGGCACTGGAGCGACTCGAGGAGACGGTGCGGCACGAGCGCTTCATCCTGGACCTGAAGGATCCCGAGGTGAGCCAGCGCTTCTACGCGGACAACTCCAATCAAATTACCGCGGTGTTCGCCTCGCACTTCCAGCTCAGCCGGCGCGCGGCCGCGACGCTCGCCCAGGTGAAGCCACTGGCGGGGGCGCAGGTGCTGGACATCGGCACGGGCTCGGGAGTGTGGGGCGTGGCCTTCGCACGGACGGAGCCCACCGCGCACGTCACCTACTTCGACCAGGAGGTGGTGCTCGAGCAGGCACGGCGCAACGTGGAGCAGCTCAAGGCGCTGGGGCAGGCGCGCTTCTGGCCGGGCAACCTCTTCACGCAGGACTTCGGCGAGGCCGCGTACGACTTCATCATCCTGCCGCAGGTGCTCAACGTGCTGCGGCCCGAGACCCTGCCGGACATGTTCCGCCGGGTGGCGCGAGCGCTGAAGCCGGACGGCATCCTGGTGATCGCCGAGTACGTGCTGAACGAGCGGCGAGACGGGCCGCTGGACCACCTCTATTTCGGGTTCCGGCGCTTCCTCACCAACGAGGGGGACCTGCTGTCGCACTCGGAGTACGCCGCGCTGCTGGCGGACGCGGGCCTCACCGCGACGGTGTGCCTGCCGCTGCCGACGCAGGAGCTCGTCCTGGCCGCGCGCCCCGGGGTGAACCTGCCTACGCAGCTCGCGCCTCCTCCGCGCGCCGCCGCCTGACGCACTCCGCCATCACCCATTCGGGCCCCGCTCGCTTGCTCGTTCTCTGAGAATCTGTTTAAGCTGGGATTGCACCTTTTCCGTCCCCCCGGAAGGTCTCATGGGCCTGGCGCCGCTGGACAGCACTCGCCGTACGAGCGATGGCCTGGCGCCCGCCGTGCGGGAGCGCTCCAGCTCGGAGGCGTCGCGGCTGAGGGCCAGGTACGCGCGCGAGGTGGCCCGGCTCGGCAACCACGCGCACTCGAAGGCCGAGGGGCTCGGGCACCTGGCGTTCCACATCGGGCTGGCGGTGGTGGCGGCGGTCGCGGCACACGCGCTGCTGGAAGCGAGTCCCGTGGTGGGCTGGTGCCTCTACCCGCTGGTGGCCTTCTTCATCGCCACGCGGTTCCGTGCGCTCGGCAACATGCTGCACGAGGCGTGTCACGGCATGTTCGTGCGCGGCAAGCGCGCCAACCGCGTCTTCGGACACGTGCTGGCCATCATCGATTTGACGGCGCTGGAGCCCTACACGCGCGAGCACTTCACGCACCACCAGCACCTGGGCGACGCGGAGAAGGACCTGGACTTCATCCCCCGCCGCAAGTTCGGGTTCGCCGAGCCTACGGAGCACTTCGTGCGGCGCCACCTGCTTCGGCCGCTGCTGCTCGTCCACCTGCCGTCCTTCGTGCGCCCGGTGCTGTGGAGCCGCACGGACCCGTGGCCGGTGACGCTGGGCCGGTGGACCTTCCTGGCCGGGCTGCTCGCGCTGGCGCAGTGGGGCATTGGCTGGAAGAACTTCCTGCTCTTCTACGGGCTGCCCTACTTCGTTGCCTACCAGGTCATCCGCTACTGGTCGGACGCGGTGGACCACGCGGGAGTGATCGGCGAGGCGGATGAGTTCTACCGCTCGCGCAACCACATCTTCCGATGGGGATTGCTCAACCGGCTGCTCTTCCCGCGCAACGACCAGTACCACCTCACGCACCACCTCTTCCCGGCGGTGCCCACCACTCGGCAGGGGCGTGTGCACACGCTCCTCATGTCGGATCCGGAGTACGCGGACCGCCCGCACTCCTTCTCCGCGCTGCTGTAGAGGAGCGCGGCCAGCTCAGCCGCGGGTGACCCGCTCGATGGCCTCCAGGGCCTCGGGGAAGCGCTCGGGGTGCATGCCCAGGCCCAGCCGGAAGCCATGACCACGCTCCATCGGGTGGGTGCCCGAGGGCTCTCCGTGCTCCATGGAGCTGAGCGGCAGGACGAACACCCCGGCCTCGCCGAGCGCCTGGAGCTTCGCCTCGAACTCCTGGGGGCCCGCGGCGCCTCGCACGCCGATGCAGGTGACGAGACCTCCAGCCGGAGCCACGCCATACACGCCCTGGGAACGCTCCAGGAAGGAAGCCAGGATGCGCCGGTTGCGCCGCCAATCCTCGCGCGCCTCGGTGAGGACAGGGCTGCCTAGGCTCTTGAGCACCTCGTAGGAGATCCACTCGGTGACCGGGTTCACGGTGTGCGTGGTGTAGTTCTTCTCGTTCTGCATGCGCGCCAGCATGGCGGTGTCGCCGACGCACCAGCCGATGCGCAGACCCGGGCAACCCAGGCACTTGATGAAGGAGCCGGTGACGAAGGAGCGCGTGCCCGGGCGGTACACCGTGGTGCCCAGCACCTCGGTCTCCGAGGAGAGGAAGCGATAGTGCTCATCGCCCACGAGCGTGGCGCCGGACGTGTCCACCCAGCGGGAGATGCGCTCCAACAGCTCCGGCTCGAGCACCAACCCGCTCGGGTTGTGGGGATTGTTGATGATGACGACGTCCGGGGACTCGCGCTCCAACCGGGAGAGCCACTCATCCGCATCGACGGAGGGCACGCCGCGCGAGTCCCAGCGCACGGGCAAGCGGACAATCTCCGCGCCCTGCTGCATGGGCAGCTCATAGAGGAGCTGAAACGCGGGCCAGGCGAGGGCCACCTTGCGCGGACGGAGCTGCCGGAAGAGGAGCAGCAAGGCCTCGCTGGTGCCGGTGGTGATGAGGACGTTGTCGCGCTTGGCGCCGGGGTGCATGGCGGCCACGAGGTCGCGCAGGTCGGCACGGCCCCAGTTGGGGCTGTCACGCAGCAGGGTGGAGAGGAACGTGTCCATGGCCTGCTGAGGACTGATGCCGGAGCCGGTGAGCAGCTCCCCCACGGTGCGGGGCCGGGCACCAGACTCCCCGAGGTTGTAGCGCGCGGTGAAGCGCGCGCCCTCGAGGTAGTCCTCCATGAAGAACGAGCGAAGAAGGTCCATGGTGTTCCAGGTGGGAAGGCGGAAGGAAGACGAGCTCAGCGGGCCGGGGCGGCGTCGGGGAAGGAGACGTCCCCGCGCGAAGCGACGACGACCTGCTGGATGGGCATCTCGAAGCTGCGGAAGGACGTGAGGCCCACGGGCACGAGCAGGCGCTGGAAGTCGGGCAGGGACAGCACGTCGCCCTCGTTGGACACGTAGCGGCGCAGCGAGAAGTAGAGCGCGTCCAGGGGACCATCGCGCCGGTCCGTCAGCAGGTAGCCCGAGACGACGAGCAGCCCCCGAGGACGCAGCGCGCGGGCGAGCTTCTGGAACAACGGCAGCAGCGACTCGGGAGGCAGCGCGGGAATGACCTGGGGCAGAAGGATGACGTCGTACTGGGACTCGCCGTAGTCCACGGAGAGGCAGTTGCCGGCCCAGTAGCGCGCGCGCCCATCCAGCTTGAGCTTGGCGATGTTGGGCTTCACCTGCTCGAGGACGTGCTCGGAGTCCAGGTAGGTGACGTGCACGGAGGGGTCGGCCAACCCGAAGGCGGCGCCCCAGACACCCGAGCCGGTGCCCACATCGAGCACGCGAGCGTCCTTCAGCGGGCGCAAGGTGGTGACGAGCTCGGCGGCCTTGCGGCCCAGCTTCACGTGCGAGACGAAGATGCCGGTGATGCGCGAGGCATTGCGCTGGTAGATGCGCCTGGCCGTCTCGGAATCGCGCAGATCCAACCGGAACTTCTGCTGCGTGACGGCCTCGTCCAGGTGCCCGAAGGCCTCCCAGTAGTCCATGGTGGCCGGGAACGCGCTCTGGAAGTACGGAAGGCTGCTCGCGTCGAGGGAGCGGCTGGCCAGCTCGGTGAAGCCGAAGGCCTCGCCTTCCTGCCGGACGAGGCCCATGGACCCGAGCACCCCGAGCAAGACGTGCAGCGCCTCGGGATGGGAGCCCGTGGCCTTCGCCAGCTCCGCGAGCGGCCGGGGACCCGGCACGAGCGCCGCCAACAACCCCACCTCACCGCTCGTCACGAGCGCCTGGGTGCGCAGGAAACCGCGAACGGCCCGATCCTCGTAGTCCGCCTCGACAGGACTCGGCACGGGCTCGCGGGGCGCGAGGAACTGCCGGCGGTACCACCCGAGCAGGTCACGGGACTCGCCCTGCCACTCCACTGGAGCGCCCGTGCGAATGGCCTCGGGCAGCTTCGCGGACACGAGCCACCAACTCCGCGCCTCGAGCATGCGGCTGGCGAAGCGGGCTTCACGCAGGAAGGTGCTCGACACCGGGAGTGAATAGCGATCCGTAGAAGAACCAGCGACCTCGTTCTCGAACCGGACGAACCCAAGTCCCACCAAGGGCTCGATGACGGAGCGCGTGCCCCGAATGTTCGCACCGAGGCGGTTGGCGAGAGTCTCCAGGCTCACCGGCGAAGCGGAGCCCTCAACGGGGATGGTGTTGAACATCCCGAGCGCGAAGGCGCCCAGGAGCGCCGCGGACTCGTTGCTCGCGTCGCGGGCCCAGAAGTTGAGTTGTTGGACGAACGCGGTCTGAGAGGGCGCGGGGGAGGACTCCGCCAAGGCTGACTCCTCGTCGGTGGGGGGGCCCGAGTATGGCGCAGATGGGCTCGGGCTTTCACCTGGGGGGAGGGGCCAGCCGCTTCCAGGCAGAGGCGAGCGCCTCGGCAGCGGCCACCACGTCCTGGTGCGTCGTCGTCCGGCCCAGGGACAGGCGCACCGAGCCGAGCGCCGCCCCGGGCTCGATACCCATGGCCGAGAGGACGGAGGAGGCCGACTCCTCACCCGCGTGGCAGGCCGAGCCCGTGGATGCAGCGACCTCGGGCGCCGCCGCCAGCAGCGCCGTGCCGCTCACACTGGGGAAACGCACGTTGAGTGTGTTGGGTAGCCGCTCCACCGGATGGCCATTGAGCGCCAACCCCGGGACGCGCGCCCGCAGCCGCTCCCACAACTCATCGCGCAGCCCTCGTACCCGCGCCGCCTCCGTCTCCACCGTACGAAGCGCCACGTCGCACGCCACCCCAAGCCCCACGATGGACGCGACATTCTCCGTGCCCGGGCGCAGGCCGCGCTCGTGCCCCGCGCCGAGCAGCACCGGACGCACCGGCGTGCCCTTGCGCACGTACAGCGCCCCCACGCCCTTGGGCGCGCCGAACTTGTGGCCCACCACCGTGAGCAGATCCACGCCCAGCCCATCGACGGACAGCGACAGCTTGCCCACGGACTGGGCTGCATCGGTGTGCACACACACGCCCCGCGCCCGGGCTTCGCGAGCCACCTCGGCGATGGGCTGCAGCACGCCCGTCTCGTTGTTCGAGTGCATGAGCGTGACGAGCGCCGTGTCGCTTCGCAGCGCCGCGACTGCCTCGGAGACGCGGACCCGGCCCTCTCCGTCCACCGGGAGCCAGGTCACCTGCCCGCCGTGCCGCTCCAGCTCGCGGCAGGGCTCGGTAGTAGCCGGGTGCTCGATGACAGAGGTCACCACGTGCCGCTTGTCCGGCAGTGCCGCCAGCACGCCACGGATGGCGAGGTTGTTGGCCTCGGTGCCGTGCGCGACGAAGAAGATCTCCTCCGTCGCCGCGCCAATCAGCGCCGCCACTTGGGAGCGCGCGCGGTCGACAGCCTCTTTCGCCCGGCGCCCATAAACGTGAGCGCTCGACGGATTGCCAAAGTGCTCGCGGAGGTACGGCACCATGGCGTCGACCACCTCGGGCAGCAGCGGCGCGGTGGCGTTGTGGTCCAGATAGATAGGCTCTCGAGGCGTGTCCATTCCGCCCGGCATCCTCGCCCATCCCGAGGGTCTCCAGTGAGGCGCTCGTCATACAAGCCTTGGGACAACCTACGCGCCATTTCAACGGCGAGCGGGAGCCAGCGAGCCTCGACGCACTGCGTCTGCATTGCCCCGAGTCGCTCAGTCCCTGACGTGCCGTCAGGTTTGCGCCCGGCGGGACGTCAGGTTTCAGACGCCCTGCCGCCATGCAGGCACGGCTCGAGTCCCGCTTGGTTGACCGGCCACACGCAGGGTCAAAGGATTGAGTCGTGATGAGTACGCAAGAGCCGAGGATCGTGGTCACGACGACTGACATGGAGCGGCTGCGGACCCTCATCGACACGACCGCGGGCGACAAGGCGGACGTGCTCGATGCAGAACTGCTGCGCGCGGAGGTCGTCGAGCCGACGCAGGTACCGCCGGACGTCGTCACCATGAACAGCCGGGTGGTGTACCGGGACGAGGACACGGGGGAGACGCGGGAGGTGACGCTCTCCTATCCGCAGGACGCGTCACTGGAGCAGGGGCGTGTGTCCGTGCTGGCGCCCGTAGGAGCGGCGCTGCTCGGGCTGTCGGTGGGGCAGGAGATCGACTGGCAGCTGCCAGGCGGGAAGAACAAGCGCCTGCGGGTCATCTCGGTCACCTACCAGCCGCAGGCCGCGGGCCACCACCACTGAATCCACTCCCCAATCTCCCCTCCCCCATTTCCCCTCTCCCTCCGGGAGAGGAGCCCCCCGTCGTTCAAAGGGGGGGCAAGCCCCCCGGGGTGAGGGTATCCGTGCCCTGGGTTGAATCCCGCGACCGAGGGACAGGAGGACCCTGAGCGCGAGCCGGGTGACCTCTGCTACAAGCCGTCGGCGCATGCCGGTGTCCCCCGCCCCGCCCCTGTCCCCACTGAGCCGAGAGCGCTTCGAGGCGCTCGTCGCGGAGGGCTACAATCAGGTTCCGCTCGTCCGCACGGTGGAGCTCCATGGCATGAGGCCGGTGGACCTGCTGCGCGCGCTGCCCGCGGGACACCGCTTCCTGCTGGAGAGCACACGGACCTCCAGTGAGGGCCGCTATTCCTTCGTGGGCTCAAAGCCCTTCCTCACCTTCCGGGCCAAGGGCCCGCGGTGCGAAATCAACGGTGAGCCCCACCCGGGCGAGCCACTCTCCACGCTGCGCGAGTTGCTGAAGCGCTGGCGAGGACTCCGGCTGCCGGGGATGCCACTCTTCTGCGGCGGCGCGGTGGGCTTCTTCGCCTACGAGGCCGCCCACTATTTCGAATCCCTGCCGAGCCACCCGAACGACGATCTGGGCATTCCGGACATCGCACTGGACTTCGTGGACACCTTCCTGGCGGTGGACTCGCAGGAGGGCCACACGCTCGTGGTGGCCACGGGTGCGGACTACGACGACTGCACGCAGCGGGTGGAGACACTGGAGCGCGTGGTACGCGAGGCGGTGGCTGCCGGGCCCCCTGCCCCCACCTGGCGCCTCGCGGACGAACAGACCCCGGACGTGAGCTGGCACTCCAACTTCACCCGGGAGGACTACCTGCGCGCGGTGGAGCGCGTGCGCGAGTACATCCGCGCGGGAGACACGTACCAGGTGAACCTCTCGCAGCGGCTGGAGGTAGAGCCGCGGTTGTCCGCGCTGGAGCTGTACGAGGCCCTGTCCACGCTCAGCCCCGTGCACTTCGCCAGCTACCTGGAGCTGGACGGCTTCGAGGTGGTGAGCGCCTCGCCCGAGCGGCTGGTGCGGGTGGAGGACGGCCGGGCCCTCACGAGGCCCATCGCGGGAACGCGCCGCAAGGGGACGCCGGAGGAGAACGCCCGCTTCGTGCACGAGCTGCGCACCAACGAGAAGGAGCGCGCCGAGCACGCAATGCTGGTGGACCTGGAGCGCAACGACCTGGGGCGCGTCTGCGCCTACGGTAGCGTCCAGGTGACGAAGCTGATGGAGATCACCGAGTACTCCCACGTCATCCACATCGAGTCCGAAGTCGTGGGCCGGGTGGCGCCGGGGGTGGAGCCGCTCGACGTGGTGGCGGCGGTGTTCCCCGGAGGCACCATCACCGGCGTGCCGAAGATTCGCACCATGCAGATCATCACCGAGCTGGAGCCTCAAGCCCGAGGCCTCTACACGGGCTCGCTCGGGTACGTGAGCTTCACGGGTGAGTTGGACCTGAACATCGTCATCCGCACCATGGTGCTCAAGGGCGGCAAGGCGCACGTGCAGGTGGGCGCGGGCATCGTCCACGACTCGGAGCCGAGGCGCGAGTACCAGGAGACGCTGCACAAGGCACGCTCGCTGCTGCTCGCACTGTCCGCGCGCCCTGAGGGAGACGCGGCATGATGCTGCTCATCGACAACTTCGACTCATTCACCTTCAACCTCGTGCAGGCGCTGGGAGGGCTCGGAGCGGAGCTGAAGGTGGTCCGCAACAATGCCCTCACGATCGCCGAGGTGGAGGCGATGCGACCGGACCACATCGTCATCTCCCCTGGCCCATGCACGCCAGACGAGGCCGGCATCTCGATGGAGGTCATCCGGACCTTCGCGGGGCGAGTGCCGCTCCTCGGGGTGTGCCTGGGCCACCAGTCGCTTGGGCAGGTGTTTGGCGGGCGCGTCGTGCGGGCGCCGGTGCCCGTCCATGGGAAGACGGCCGACATCCACCACGATGGCCGGGGCGTCTTCCGAGGCCTGCCGCAACCGTTCGTCGCCGCGCGCTATCACTCGCTGGTGGTGGACCGGGCGAGCCTCCCAGATTGCCTGGAGGTCTCGGCCTGGTGCGGTGAGTTGGTGATGGGCCTGCGCCACCGCGAGTACCCGTGGCTGGAGGGCATTCAGTTCCATCCCGAGTCCTTCCTCACGCCGCACGGGAACCAGCTGCTCGCCAACTTCCTGGAGGCGCGCCTCGGATGATTGGGACGGTCGCGGTGAACGGCGAAGTGCGCCGGATGGAGGACCTGCGGCTCCAGGACTTCCTCCAGTCCTTCTTCTTCGGCGCGGGCTTCTTCGAGACGCTCCTCGTCGAGGAGGGCGCCCCAATGTTCCTCGAGCGTCACCTCGCGCGGCTCCGCTCGAGCCTCGAGGCCCATGCGGGCTGCGTGCACTCGCCTCCGCCGGAGGTGCTCACCGCCGGGGCTGTCCGTGAGGCGCTGCGCCGATGCCTGGAGGCAGATGCCAACTTGGGACCGCGATTCACCGGCGTGGCCAAGCTGGTGGCGGGAGATGAACGGCTGCTGCTGTCCTTCCGGCCCCTACCGCAGCGCCCCACGGGCGAGGGCGTTGTCCTCGATACAGTGGAGGATCGCTGCTACCGCCGGGGTGACCCCACCCTGAATCACAAGAGCGTCTCGTACCTGCGGCAGTACGCGCACCTCGGGCGGGGCACCGTCTTCGTCAACGAAGCCGGGGAGCTCTGCGAGGTTCCGAATGGAAACCTCTTCTTCCTCGTGGGGGACACCGTAGTGACGCCACCGCTGGAGGCCCCGTGCCTCCCCGGCATCATCCGCTCCGTGCTGCTGGAGAAAGGACGGCTCGGAGGAATGCCCGTCGAGGAGCGTGCGATGCGCCGGGAGGAGGTAGAGGGTGTGCGCGGCTGCATCCTCACCAACTCCGTGAGTCTCGCCCTGGCCGTCTCGCGACTGCTCGGGAGGGAGCTGCCCGGAAGCCACGCGCTGGCCGAGAATGCCCGCGCCGTCGTGCGGGAGTACGCACAGCAGGAAACGTGACGGCAGAGCGCGTGGTGTTGAGCCCCAAGCACTCGCGCTGCCCCAAAAGCCCACTTCCCGAGGAGGCCCCCATTCCGCCTATACGCGGAGCCACCGTCCAGGATACCGCTTCCCGATGTGCCCGCTCCGGACGGCTTGCTGTCTCCCCGTCAAGTCCCAAGCGTTTGACGTGGCGCTACAGGAAGAGAGCCCGTGCAAAACCTCGCCCGGCTGTTCAGTTTGATCCTGCTCCTCTCCATACCGGCCTGCACCCACGAGGAGAAGGAGCCCCTGCGCGTTGGCACCATCCTCTGGCCAGGTAGCGAGCCCATCTTCCTCGCGCGGGACCTCGGCTACATCGACGACGGCTCGATCCGCCTGGTGGAGTACACCACCCTGGGCGAGGCCAGCCGTGAGTTCCGCAACGGGATGCTCGATGCGGCATTCATCACGTTCGACATCGCCCTCCAACTCCAACAACAGGGCATCGAGCCACGGGTGGTGCTCGTCATCGACTATTCGGAAGGCGCGGATGCCATCGTCGCACGTCCGGGGGTTCGGCGGCTCGAGGATCTCCGGGGCAAACGGGTCGCGGTGGAAGACATGGTGGTGAGCATCTACGTGCTCGGCCGGGCCCTGAAGATGGCGGGGCTCCAGCCCTCGGACATCCAGGTCGTCCGGATACCGGTCGACCAGCAACTGCGCAGCTATGAATCCGGACAGGTGGATGCCGTGGTCACCTATGAACCCTTCGTGGACAAGCTGCGCGCCGCGGGAGCCCACACGATCTTCGACAGCCGTCAGCTCCCCGGGGAGATCGTGGACGTGCTGGTGGTGAACAAGGACGTCCTCGAGAAGAGCCCCGAGCAGGTCGAGCAACTGGTCCAGGGCTGGCTCCAGGCCCGGCACTATCTGGAGGAGCACCCGGCCGACGCCCTGGCCCGGATGAGCCCCCGCCTCGATACGAGCCCCTCCGAGCTCGCCTCCATGTTCGACAAGCTGCGGATGCTCTCCCTGGAGGAGAATCTCAGCCTGCTGGGGAAACCCTCCTCACCCCTCGTCGAATCGGCGCGGCAGCTCCAGCGATTCATGCTGGAGGAAGGGCTGCTGCGCGAGCCGGTGCAACCCGAGCAGATGCTGGACGCGCGCCCTCTCGAGGCGCTCCAGGAGAGCCGATGATGAAGCGCCCCCGGCGTAGCAGCACCGGGGAGCGTCCGGGACACCTGCCCAGGCTGCCTCCGCTTCCTCCGCTTCCTCCGCTGCGCATCTCCATCCCGCTGGTGCTGCTGCTCTTCGCGGCCACGTTGGGCATCCTCGACCTGCGGCAGAACTCGAGCCTCGCCTCCCGCCGTGTGGAGGAGGACTCCATCCATGAACTCTCCCGGCTCCTGAACGAGAAACAGGAGCACCTGGAGCTCCTCCTGCGGCTGAGCGAGCTCGAGCGGGTCCGGGAGTCGGTGGCCAGTCTCGGTTCGGATACGCACGTGAAGTCTGCGCTGATCTTCGACGACGCCGGCAAGGTGCTCGCCTCGACCCGGCGCGCGGAGATAGGCAAGCAGGCCCGGGAGCTCTACCCCGAGCTGTTCACCCGGGAAGCGAAGCAGCGAGCACACCAGACCCGCGAGAACCTCATCCCGAGCATCCAGGTCACCCCGGATCGTCAGGCCCTCGTGGCCTGGTTCCCGGTGATGAGCCCCCCAAGCCCCAAGCACCTCACCCCCTCGGCGGTCTGGGTGCTCACCGTCGAGCGGGACCTCACCAGCCTCAAGGCGCGGGCACACAATCAGGTACGGATGACCGTGGTGCAGCGCAGTGGTCTGCTCGCGGTGCTCGCGGGGATGCTCTGGCTCTTCTTCCACTTCGCCCTCACCCGCCGGGTGGACCGGCTGGTCACCACCGCCCGCCGCTTCGCCGTGCGCGACTGGGAAGCACGCAGTGAGCTCTCCGGGAGCGACGAGCTCGCCTTGGTGGGACGCGCTTTCGACGAGATGGGCGAGCAGCTCCGCGCGACCCTGACCCAGCTCGAGGAGAGCGAGTCCCAGGTCCGGTTGTTGCTCGACTCAGCCGCGGAGGGCATCTTCGGGTTGGACCTCGACGGGCGTACCACCCTGGTCAACCGCTCCGCCGCCCAGATGCTCGGCTATTCGGACGCGCAAGAGCTGCTGGGGCTCAATGCGCACGAGACGTGGCACTACGCCCACGCGGATGGCTCGGCCTACCCCGAAAGCGAGTGCCCCATCCTCCAAGCGCTGCGCATCGATGCCAAGAACCACGTCGAGCGGGATTTCCTCTGGCGCAAGGACGGCACGCGCCTGGCGGTGGAGTACTGGTCCTACCCCATCCATCAGAGGGGTCAGCGAATCGGCGCCGTTGCGACGTTCGTGGACATCACCGCGCGCCAGCGCGCCGAGGATGCCCAGCGTTTCCTCATCGACGTCAGCACGCAACTGGCGGAGCTGCTCGACGAGAAGAGCACCCTGGAGCGCGTGGCGCGGCTGGCCATTCCCCAGCTCGGCCAGTGGTGCGTCATCGACATGGTGGACGACGAGGGCCTCATCCACCGCGTGGCCGAGGTGCACCAGGACCCGGCCCGGCAGGAGCTGCTCCGCGAGCTGGCGAAGCACCCCCCTCCCAGCGGGAACACGCTCCAGCCCACCGCGCACGTGCTGAGCACCGGCAGGCCAATCCTCGGGGACGAGGCCACCCAGGCGCTGCTCCACACTGGCAAGTCCGGCGCGGCATACACGGAGTTGCTGCAACGGCTCGGCACGAGGACCGCCATCGCCCTCCCCGTCACCGTACGGGGGCAGACGCTGGCGGCCCTGCTCCTGGTCTCGGACACACCAGGTTTCCAGTACGGCCCGCTCGAGCTGGAGCTCGCCGAGGAGCTCGCCCGGCGAGCCTCGGTCGCCATGGACAATGCCCGGCTCTACCACCAGTCCCTGGAGGCGGTGCGCTTGCGCGAGGACTTCCTCTCCGTGGCTTCCCACGAGCTGAACACGCCCCTCACGCCCCTGCGCCTGCACCTGCAGACGATCCGGCGCGCGTTGGCCCCCTCCCACGAAGGAGACTCCTCCACCCTCCTGCTCCCGAAGGTGGACAAGGCGCTTGGACAGGTGAAGCGTCTGTCCCAACTCGTCAATGACCTGCTCGACGTCTCACGCCTCTCCGCTGGCCGGCTCCACCTGCAATTGGAGGAGGTGGACCTGGAGGCGCTCACCCGGGAGCTGGCCGAGCGGTTCTCAGAGCAGGCCACCGCCGCCGGCTGCCCACTCCTCGTCACCAGCGAGGGGCCCACCGTCGGCCACTGGGACCGGACGCGCCTGGAGCAGATCCTCACCAACCTCATCACCAACGCACTGAAGTACGGCGTGGGCAAGCCGGTGGAGTTCCACGTTGCCTCATCCGAGGGGAGGGCACGCTGGAGCATCCGGGACCACGGCATCGGAATCGCAGCCAAGGACCTCGAGCGCATCTTCGGACGTTTCGAGCGGGCAGTCTCCACCCGGCAGTACGGAGGATTGGGGCTGGGCCTCTACATCTCGCGAGCCATCGTCCGCGCGCTCGGGGGAGACATCCATGTCGAGAGCCAGCCGGGAACCGGAGCCCTCTTCACCGTCGAGCTGCCACTCGAACCCGCCTGGGACGCGCAGGGCCCGGAGACCCCCTCCCGGGACATGACGGGAAGAGGCCCTCCCATGTCGGGCCCCTGAGCGGCAGGCTGGGAAATCCATAGGCCACGTCGAGCCGGATGTTCACCACCCTCACCCTGGCCCTCTCCCAGAGGGAGAGGGGAAACCGAGGCCCTGCTCCACCTCGGCGTCCGTGAGCAGGCGAAAGGCCCCCTCCGGCACGTCGAGGACGAGGTCGCCCACAGCCTCGCGGTGCAGCGTCCTCACCGGGTGCCCCACCGCCGCCAGCATCCGCTTCACCTGGTGGTGTCGCCCCTCGGTGAGCACCAGCTCGACCCGATCGGGGGCCAGCAGCCGGGCGCCCGCTGGCCTGGTCGGTCCATCCTCGAGCAGCAGGCCCTCGTGCAGCCGCTGGAGTGCCGCTTCCGAGGGTCTCCCCGCGACGTCCGCCACGTACCGCTTGGGCACGTGCGTCTCTGGCGAGGTCGCGTGCGCCACCAGTCGCTCCTCATTGGTGAAGAGCAAGAGGCCGGTGGTGTCCCGGTCCAGCCGCCCCACCGCGTACCACTCATGGCCTCGCAGTTCCGGCGGCAGCACCGCGCGCAGCCGCTCGAAGACGGTGCCAATGCCCTCGGGATCGTTCCCATGCACCACCACCTCCGCGGGCTTGTGGAACATCAGCGCCAGCGTCCGCGCCTCTAGCGAGCGCGGCGTTCCATCCACCCGCACCACGCTGCCCGCGTGCACCGGCGCGAAGGGCTCTCGCTCCACGCGCCCGTCCACCTCCACCCGTCCTTCACGAATGGCCTGCTCCGCCTCGGCCCGGGGCATCACCCCCGCACGGCCCAAGGCCCGCGCCAGCCAGTCCGCGCGGATCCCCTCCGGCACCGGCTCCTGGCGCCGCCTCGCGGCTTCCAGCCACCGCGGCGTCTTCGGCTTCCTCGCCATCAGCCCATCCCCTTCTGGTCCACGCGCATCCCATTCCTATTCCCGAGGCCCAGGTGCAGCCCTCCGCTGCCTGCTTCGCGAGCGATTTTCATCCCATTCCTGGCGCCTGCCTGGGCGTGCCTAGCTTGAAACATGCGTGGGCCATTCCTGTAGGTGGCCCACCTCATTCCAACCTACTCGGAGGAGAGCGCATGGCAACCGTGACGCAAGGAGGAATCCAGGGTTCCAGCTATACCGGCACCGGCCCATCCATCGCAACGGAGCAAGACACCGGCTTCGCCACCCAGGGCAAGGAGCAGGTGAAGCGCGTCACCGGGGTGACCCGGGATCGCGTCTACCATCAGATTGACGACCGGAAAGGCGAGCTCATCAAGAACCTCCAGGGCTTCGTCTCCACGCTGGAGAACGCCTCGCAGAACGCGGACGGCTTCTCTCAGCAGCTGCTCGATGGCGCCGTGGGCTACGTGCGCAAGTTCTCGGATCGCATCGAGAACGGCAGCACCGAGGAGCTGGTGCGTGATGCGAAGCAGTTCATCCGCGAGAAGCCCGCGCCCTTCTTCGTCGGCTGCGTTGCCCTGGGGTTCCTCGCCGCCCGCATCCTGAAGGATTAGGGAGGCCACGATGCAACCCGGTAATCCAGACACTCGAAGAGGCTTCGACTACGAGGAGCGCACCGTCCCTGGTGACGGCATGTCGGGACGCGACTTAGGGTCCCTGCTGGGCGAGTTCTTCGAACAGGGCAAGCGGCTCATCCGCGCGGAGATCGCCCTGGCGAAGACCGAGCTGCGCCAGGAGGTGACGAAGGTCAAGGCAGGCGGCGTGATGGTAGGCGTGGGCGGCCTGCTGCTGTTCATCGGCGCCCTCACCTTCGCGGCCTTTGCCTGCGTCCTGCTCGACCTGGTGATGCCGCTATGGGCCGCCACGCTCATCGTCACGGTGGCCTTCCTCGCTATTGGCGCAGGCCTCGCCATGGCCGGCATCAAGCGCATCAAGGAAATCCACCCACCCAACCAGACCATTCAAACCTTGAAGGAGGACAGTCAATGGGCGAGCAGGACGTTCCAATCCGTGAAATCTCAGATGCACGGGCACGCATGAGCGAGCTCGCCGATGAGCTGGCCCGGCGCATGGAGCCAGAGCACCTCAAGGCGATTGCCGCGGACAAGGTGTCGGACCTCAAGGAGCAAGCCAAGGACAGGGCGACGGAGAAGGTGGACGAACTCAAGGCACAAGCCAAGGAGACGGTGATGCGCAAGGGTTATGAGGTGAAGGAACGGGCAGACACGCCCAAGGGCTGGAGCATGTTGGGAGCGATCATCGGCGCCGGCGTGGGCTCGATGCTGATGAAGAAGGCCTTCGACGTGCGTCACCAGTCGGACTGGAACACCCGGATGTACGGCGATTATGACCGGGAAACCCCCTCTCTGGTCCCCGCGCCGGATGGTGGCTTGATGCGACCCACCGGCGATATGCGGGGCTCGCTGGGCAGCGACGTGGGAGGCAGCCAGCTGAAGGAGCGTGCCTCGGAGGCGGTGGACATGGCGAAGGACAAGGCCGCCGAACTCAAGGACCGCGCCAGCGGCCTGGTGGACCGGGCCATGGACAAGGCCCATGGGCTTCGCGAGCACATTCCGGACCGGGGGCAGATGCGGCACCAGGCCTCGGACTGGTACAGCACCGTTTCCGAGAACCCAGTGTTGCTGGCCATCGGTGGCCTCGCCATTGGCGCGCTGTTCGCCAGCTTCATCCCGGTGAGCAACCGTGAGCGCCAGCTCATGGAGCCGGCCAAGGCCAAGGTGAAGGAGCGCATCTCCGAGCTCGGCGAGCAGCTCGAGAGCAAGCTCTCGGGTCAGACCGGAGACGAGAGCGTCCGCGAGGAGGAGCTCCAGGCCTCGGCCTCCTCGGAGAGCGAGCGGGAGCGCGGCACCATTCCGCCCCTGCCTCCGCTCGATGACTACACCTCCGTGCACTGAGCCGGGCTCTCTCTGAAGAGAGACTGGGCGCGGAGACACGGAGCGCACGAGGCCGGACGGGGCGGCAATCGCCTCGCCGGCCTTGCGCTATCCGCCCACCGGAGCCGTGGGGAGGGCCCGCCATTCACGGTCGAGCATGGCGTAGATGAGGGAGTCGCACCACTCGCCCTTGTAGATGGCGTTCTCGCGGAAGTGGGCCTCCTTGCGCATGCCCAGCTTCTCCATCACGCGGAACGAGCCGGGGTTGCGCGGGTCACAGTCGGCCCACATGCGGTGCAAGCCGAGCGTCCCGAAGCCGAAGTCCACGAGGGCCCGCGCCGCCTCGGTGATGTAGCCCCTGCCCCACTGAGAGCGGTCGAGGATGTACCAGAGGCAGGCCTCGCGCAGCTCGGGGTCGGTGATGCGAATGCCGCAACGCCCGATGAGCCGGTGACCATCGCGCAGCACCACAGCCAGGTCATAGACGTGCCGCGGCGTCTCACGCGCCTGGGTCATGACGCGGAGGATGTAGTCCCGGCTCTCCTCGGGAGTGCGGACACCATGGGATTGGTAGCGCACCACCTCGGGGTCCGACTCGTAGGGGTGGGTGAAGCACCAGTCGTCCTCCTCGAACTCGCGCAGCAGCAGGCGGGGTGTGAGCAGGGGCGTGGTGAACAGCATGACGATCAGGACTCCGGGCCCGGGGTACCGGCGAAGAAGGGATGGGCCTTTCCCTGCTCGTCCACGAAGGTGAAGTCCTGGAAGCGCGAGGCCTCTGGAGCATCCGGGTGCTGGCGAGCTTCCGCGAGCTGCGCGTGCGACAGGGAGGAGAGGTCGTCCTCCTTCACGCCGGCGAGCGCGAGGAAGCCGGGGCGGCTGTCCCCGTCACGCAGGAGCGTGGGCCGGTGTCCCTTGAAGTCGAGGGCGGTGGACACGCGCTGGAGGGCGGCATGAGCCTGGGAGAGTTGCTTCGCGGTGCGCATGCGCAGGGCCACCTCCTCGCGAGTCTGGCAGATGCCGTCCACGTGGACGCTGACGCGCAGCGAGTCCTGACTGATGGAGAAGACGAAGACGCGGCTCTTGGGGAGCTCGCCGGAGAGGGCCGTGGCGGCCTCCTCGGCGGCCTCGCCCTCGACGCGGGGCCACAGCCGCAGCGCCTTGCCCGGACCGGCGGTGAGGAAGGCCGGCAACTGGCGGGAGCCAAGCCAGCGCTGCACCTTGGTACGGACCGCTCCCAACACGATGAATCCCTGCGCGGTGTCACTCATGGGTCGTAAGAGCACGGTGAAGTGGCGCGTTCGTCAAGAAGGAACGATTCGCCACGCCTGAGAACCCTTGCCTTCTTCGAGAACCATCCGGATCGGCCTGGCCTCGACGAGCCCGGTCTCCTCGAGCGGGTATTCTTCGACAGGCCGGTCCACCATCACCATGAGACGCAAAAGCCTCTCCGCGGGCTGTCCCATGGGCGCCGGAGCATCGACGCGCTCCCACTTGGAAACGGTCGTCTTGTCGACGCCCATCTTGTCCGCGAAGTCCTTGCTGGAGAGGCCCAGATACTTCCGGAGGAAGCGGATCTCCTTCGGACCGAGCTTTTCCCGGCGTCGGGCAACCGCCATCGCCAGCTGACGGTGCATCTCCGCAATCTTATAGATGCCCAGCTGACGCTCGCCGCACTTGAGACACCGGTAGACCATGACCCCTTTCAAGGTGACGCCATCCAGACCGATGAGCTCGTCCTTGACGTTCTCCCGGGTCCCCTTCATGGGCGTGCCGCACGCAAGACAGTTGCTGTTCACCGGTTCCTCCGCATGGCGGTCACTACAACGAGCGTGTTCTCGTCACGAAAGGCGATGATGACGCGAATCTTCGATGTCTCGACGTGATACCGCCAGCTCCCATTCTCCCACTCGGGTTCACGCACCACGCCTCCGCGAAGCACGTTCTCCACGTCCCGGCGCGAGAGCTCATCCTTCCGCATCTCGTCTTCAGCATGTCTGCTGAAAAAGACCCATCCGCCTTCCAGGATGGATCTGATCAGCTTTTTCGCGTCACCCGCCCGAAGGTGACCTGTCACATCACTCATTGGAGAAATACCAACTATTGGAGAAACTTCAACTGCCCTCGCCTGCTCTCCGGGCGTTCTGCAAGCTGCTCGCCAGTCCGGCGCCCAAGGGAGCCCAGGCGTCCGCTACCCCGAAGCACGGCTCCTAGAAGAGACGGCGGGTCTCCTGCGTAGACGAAGCAACGGAGCGGGCGGGCAGTGAGAGTGACGAAGGCTTCGTTTGACTCCCCCGAGGGCCTCTGCCATGTGCGCGGCGTGCTCCCGGCAGAACAGCTCGTCGCGCTCCAGTCGCCGCCTCCCGTCCCCGCGGTGTCGTTCACGCTGCGGCTCGGACAGGCGCTGCACCGCTATGGCACTCCCGCCCACCGGCTGGAGGAGCAGATGCGCTTGGTGTCCCAACGGCTGGGCCTGGAGGCCCGATTCTTCTCCACCCCCACCTCCATCTTCGCGTCCTTCGGTCCCCCCGAGGCCCTGCAGACCTCCCTCATCCGCGTGGAGCCCGGAGAGATGGACCTCGGTCGCCTCGCACGCCTCGATGCGCTCGCGAGCGCCGTCATCCGGGGTGACCTCTCTCCCGAAGAGGGCGCCGAGCGCGTGGAGTCCATCCTCGCCGAGCCTCCTCGTCACGGCAGTCCCCTGCTCCTGTTGTGCTGGGCCCTGGCCGCGGTGGGTGGTGCGCGCCTCTTCGGTGGCGGCCCCCGCGAGATGGGCGTGGCCGCGTTGATCAGCCTCCTCATCGGCGGGTTGGATCTATGGACGCGCCGACAGTCCTCCACCATGTGGGTGCTGGAGCCGGTGGCCGCCATCCTCTCCTCGGCCCTGGCCGTCATCGCCGCGAGCCTCGTGGGGCCGCTGTCCGTGCAGATCGTCACCCTGGCGGGCCTCATCGTGCTGCTGCCCGGCCTCAGCCTGACGGTGGCCCTCAACGAGCTCGCCACGCGCAACCTCATCTCCGGCACGTCACGGCTCACCGGCGCGGCGCTCGTGTTCCTCGAGCTCGGCTTTGGCGTGGCGCTGGGCACCCGGCTCGCGGAGTGGTTCCCCCTTCCCGCGAAGCTCGGCCCTGTGCCCGCGCTCCCCGGCTGGACGGAGCCACTCGCCCTCGCGTCGATGCTGTTCGGCGTGAGCGTCCTCTTCCGCGCCCGCCCCCAGGATTGGGGAGGAATCGCAGTCACTGGCACCCTGGCCTACGTAGGCTCGCGCCTGGGCTCCCAGGTGCTGGGCACCCAGCTCGGCGCGTTCGTCGGAGCGCTCATCGTGGGGCTCGTCACCAACCTGCTCGCCCGCCTGCGCAACCGCCCCGCTGACATCACCCTCGTGCCCGCCATCATGGTGCTCGTGCCCGGCAGCATCGGCTTCCGCAGCATGGAGTCCCTGCTCGCCCGCGATGTGCTCGCCGGCGTGGACACCGCCTTCTCCATGCTCATGGTGGCCGTGGCCCTCGTGGCCGGCCTCCTGTTCGCCAACGCCCTCGTCCAGCCGCGCACGGTGCGCTGAGCCCCCCACCCCCAGGGTCCGCTGTCGAACACCGCACCGCCCCACGCTTGACCGCTCCCCCGCCGTCTGGCATCTTCATTTTGAAAACGAAAATCAGAATCAATTTCAACAATCCCTGAAGCGCCGAGGAGCTTCCACATGCCAACGCCCCCCTGCTGCCGCACCATCCTGGCCCGCAGTCCCAGCGCGGAGGTGGCGCGCTGCTCGTGCGGACACATCCATCTGAGCCTCGGGCCGATGACGATCCGCATGGACGAGGGAACGCTGCACGGGATGTGGCACACGTTGGGAGACGCGCTCCGGGCACTCTCCCCGGCGCCCGAGACCCACCCCGAGCCGGCGACCACGGGGGGGTGGAAGCAGTGAACACATTGACGGAGCTGCTGCGGCAGGCCACCGCCCATGAGGTGCGCGCCGCGCTCAGCACTCCCTTCGCTCAGCGGCTCGCGCGGGGGGAGCTGGACCGGACGCACTACATGCGGCTGCTGGCCAACCTCCAGGCCCTCTACGCGGAGCTGGAGTGGGCCCTCATGTGGAACCGCCAGCATCCAGCGGTGGGTCCACTCTGCTTGCCTGAGCTGTGGCGCAACGAGCTGCTGCAGGACGATCTGCGCACCCTGCTCGGCCCAAGCTGGTATTCGAGCGCACCTCGACAAGACACGGTGGCGCAGGTGGAGCGGCTCGGTCTGCTCTGCGATGAAGCCCCTGCCTTACTCGCCGCGCATGCCTGGGTGCTCTACGCCACGGACCTGCCCGGAGCCAGCCAGGGCGGTGCCGGGATTGCCCGTGCGCTCGGGTTGCGCGGCAAGGAGGGAACGGTCTTCCTCCGCTATGCCACCCACCTCGACGGAGCGTCCTACCGGGCGCACCTGCTCGACACGCTCGACCAGCTGCGCCTGGACGAGCGCTCCCGCGAGGCGCTCGCCAAAGAGGCCCGGCTCGCCGTGCGCGGAGTGCACGCGCTCTTCGAGGTACTGGGCCGGAATCTCACCGCGGCCCAGGAACGGCGCGAGCGTGTGAAGCCGGGAGGCTGGTGGCTACGGCCGCTGGCGCTGGCGCGCGGAATGTCCTGAGCGCCCGGCGTCGAGGGCCGAGCGCTCCAGCTCCGCGCTTCAGGCCGGGCCGTTCGGACTCGCTCCCGCGGCCCGCGCCATCTCCACCGCGCGGAGAATCGCCTCCGGGGTCGCGGGAGAGGCCAGATCCACCGGGGTGCGCGGCGGCCCGAAGGCGGCGACCGCATGCCGCAGCGCCGTCACCGCTCCGATGGCCAGCATGAACGGGGGCTCACCCACCGCCTTGCTGCCATGGATGGAGCTGTCCTGCGGCGCGCGCTCCAGCAGGGCGACGCGGAAGTCCTCGGGCGCGTCCCCCACCGCCGGAATCTTGTACGTGTCCGGCGAGTGCGTGACGAGCCGTCCCTTCGCGTCGAACAGCACCTCCTCGCACGTGAGCCACCCCACGCCCTGGATGAAGGCGCCCTCCACCTGGCCCCGGTCGATGCTCGGAACCAGCGAGGTGCCCACGTCGTGGAGGATGTCCACGCGGCGCACGCGGTGCTCGCCGGTGAGGCCACTCACCTCCACCTCCACCACGGCGGCTCCGAAGGCGTAGTAGTGGAAGGGCTTGCCGCGCCCGGCCACCCGGTCATACGAGATGTCCGGCGTGCGGTAGTAGCCCGTGGCCGACAGCGACACCTGCGCCAGATACGCGGCGTGCACCACCTCGGCGAAGGTCACCGAGCGCTCGGGGCGAGCGGGCAGGAAGACTCGGCCCCCGGCGAAGGCAATCGAGTCCAGCTCGCCGCCCCGCTCGAGCTGCAAGAGACGGCCGGCCACCGGGCGCAGCCGCTCGCGGATCACCTCGCAGGCCTGCTTCACCGCCATGCCGTTGAGGTCCGAGCCACTGGAGGCCGCCGTGGCCGAGGTGTTGGGCACCTTGTCCGTAGCGGTGTTCATCACCCGGACGCGCTCGGTGGGGACGCCCAGCTCATGGGCACAAACGGCCCGCATCTTGGTGTGCAGCCCCTGCCCCATCTCGGTGCCACCGTGATTGAGCTGCACGCTGCCGTCCGTGTACACGACCACCAGGGCCCCGGCCTGGTTGAGGAAGCTCGTGGTGAAGGAGATGCCGAACTTCACCGGCTGGAAGCCGATGCCCCGCTTCGTCCACCGTGAGCTGGCGTTGAAGGCCTCTATCTCCGCGCGGCGGCGGGCGTAGTTGCTGGAGGCCATCAGCTCCGTGTGGATGCGCGGCAGGCGGTTGCCCTCCACGGCCTGTCCGTAATGGGTGAGGTTGTGGGGGGCCTCGCCGTAGTAGTTGCGCTCGCGCACCACGGCGGGGTCCAACCCGAGCAGCTCGGCGGCGCGGTTGAGCACCTCCTCCATCACGAACATGCCCTGGGGCCCGCCGAAGCCGCGGAAGGCCGTGTTGGAGGGCAGGTTCGTGCGGGCCACCCGGCCGGTAAACCGCAGGGCCGGGACGAAGTACGCGTTGTCCAGGTGGAAGAGCGCCCGGTCCAGGATGGCGTGCGACAGGTCCGTGCTCCATCCACCGTCCGAGAACAGCTCGACCTCGAGCGCGAGCAGCCGTCCCGAGGGATCGAGCCCGGCCGAATAGCGGGCCCAGAAGGGATGGCGCTTACCCGTGAAGGCCATGTCCTGGTCACGGTTGAGCCACACCTTCACTGGCCGACCGGTGACGCGTGCGCCCAGGGCCGCCAGGGCCGCGAAGGGCGCGGCCTGCGTCTCCTTGCCGCCGAAGCCGCCTCCCATGCGCGGCACCTCCACCACCACCTGGTGCCGCCCCGTCCCCAACACGTGGGCGACGATGGCCTGCACCTCCGAGGGGTGCTGGGTAGAGCTCCACAGGTGCACCGCGCCGTCCTCACCGGGCACCGCCAGCGACGCCTGCGTCTCCAGGTAGAAGTGGTCCTGGGCACCCGTCATGCACTCGCCGGACAGGCGCACGGGCGCGGCGGCGAGCGCGGCGTCCGGCTCTCCCCGGCCAATGCTGTGCGGGGTCGTGAGGAAGGCACCGGCCTCTACCGCCGCCTTCAGGGTCAGGAGCGCGGGCAGCGACTCGTACTCCACCTCCACCAACGCGGCGGCACGGCGAGCCAGGGCGGCGTTCTCCGCCAGCACCACCGCCACCGTCTGCCCCTGGAAGTGCACCTCGTCTTCGGCCATCAGGGGCTCGTCGTGGATGACGGGGCCCACCTGGTTCTCCCCGGGGATGTCCTCGGCGAAGAGCACGGCGTGGACGCCGGGGAGGGCCCGGGCGCGCGAGGCATCCCTGCGAAGAATCCGGGCATGCGCGTGCGGCGAGGTGACGAGGTGCCCGGCCAACATCCCCGGCGGCGAGGGCAGGTCGTCCACATAGAGGGCCTCGCCACTGGTGTGCTTCAGGCCACTCTCGTGCGGGGCCGGGGCGTGCAAGGGCGTGGGGGTCGGCTCGGACTGCTGGCCGCGGGCGGCGTCAGGAGAAAAAGGAAGCGTGCTCATCCGGGTCACCTCACCTGCACCGTGGCCGAGTGGCCCTCCGCGAGCCGGGGCACCGGCGTGGAGAGCGTCTCGTGGAAGAAGCCGCGCAGCAGGTTCTTCGCCACCTGCGCGCGGTACCAGGCCGAACCCCGATGGTCAGACAGGGGCTTGAAGTCCTCGTCCAGCCGGGCCACGGCCGCCTCGAGCGTGGCCTCCGTCCAGGGCTGGCCCACCAGCGCGGCCTCCGTGCGCCGGGCCCGCGCGGGCGTCGCCGCCATGCCTCCGTAGGCCAACCGCGCCTCGGTCACCTTCCCCTCACCGTCCACCACCACCCGGAAGCCCGCGGACACAGCGCTGATGTCCAGCTCGCGCCGCTTGGACACCTTGTACGCAGTGGCCCGCGCGCCCTCCGGCTGCGCCGGCACGTCCACGCAGGCCAGCACCTCCCCGCGCCCGAGCGCCGTACGCCGGTAGCCCTGGAAGAAGTCCTCCAGCGGCATCCGCCGCTCTCCCGCCCGCGAGCGCAGCACTGCCTCGGCCCCCAGGGAGATCAGTACCGGCGCCATGTCTCCAATGGGCGAAGCGGTGCACAGGTTGCCGCCCAGCGTCGCGCGGTTCTTGATCTGCCGCGAGCCGAAGTAGCGCAGCATCCGCTCCAGGGGCCGGCATGCGACGCGCGCGTAGTCCTCCAGGTCCGTCAGCCAGGCGGTAGCGCCCAGGCGGTGCCCTCCGGCGCGAGGCTCCAGCACGTGCAGCTCGGGCAGGGCCTCCAGCGAGACCAGCAGCGGAGGCTCCGCGTAGCGCTTCGTCACCTCCAGCGACAGGTCCGTCCCCCCCATCACGAAGCGCGCGTCCGGGTGCTTGTCCAGCACGTCCCAGAGGGCGTCCAGCGAGCCGGGGGTGAAGAAGCGCTGGGCACCGGCCTCATAGGCCAGCGCCATGGGCTCGGGCCGCGTCTCCGCGAGCGCGCGGGCGAAACGGTCCTGGGGGCGCAGACCGGCCACCTGACCCGCGGCCTCGCGGATGGGCCGGTAGCCAGTGCAGCGGCAGAGGTTGCCGCACATCTGCGCGTCCAGCTTCCAGGGCTCGTCCATGTCCCGGCGGTGACAGGCCTCCAGCATGGCCATGGTGATGCCCGGGGTACAGTAGCCGCACTGGGAGCCCAGCTCGCGCGCCAGCGTCTCCTGGACGACGTGGTACTTGCCGCCCTCCTTGAGGGCCTCCACCGTGTAGACGCGCTTGCCCTGCACCATGGGCAGCAGCACCAGGCACGAGTTCACCGAGCGCAGCGCAGGTGTCCCCTGGCTGTCCTGCTCCAGCACGACGACGGTGCAGGCCCCGCAGTCGCCCTCGGCACAACCCTCCTTGGTGCCGGTGAGGTGCACGCGGTCGCGCAGGTAGCGCAGCAGCGTGGTGGTGGGAGAGAGCCCCGTCTCCTCGACGGGCTTGTCATTCAGGAAGAAGCGCAGGCGTTCCATGGGCCTCCTCCGGTCCCCCCCGATGCGAGAGGGCCGGGGGGGCCAGCCTACTACGGCTCGCGCCCGTGGGAACCCGACTTGAGTGGGCCGGGGGTGCCCGGCGCCAGACGGTTCAGCCCCGCAGGACCAGGAGGGCCACGATGCTGACGAGGAAATACGGCACCAGGCCCGAGGCCCCCGCGTAGTCCTTGGCCATGCGCTGGCCGAAGAAGAGGGCCACGAAGGACAGCCCGGAGAGGGCCGCACCCCACAGGGCCACCCGGGTGCTGCCGGAGAGCACCAGCACCACTACCCCGGCCGCACTCGCCGCGCCGGCGGCCAGCTCCAACAGGGTGAGGGAGGCCAACATGGGGGCCACCACCCCGCGCAGGGGGGTCTTGGAGAAGTGTCCGGTGAGCCACCCCAGATTGCCCTTCCAGTCGATGACCTTGTCCAGACCGGACTGGAGGAAGGTGATGGCGAGGAAGAGGACGCACAGCGTCTGGGCGAGCCAGAGGGGGAAGAGGTTCGAGTCGAGAGACGGCATGGGCGCACTCTACCCGGCCTGCCTGCTTCCCCAAGAGGCGAGCGGCGTCCGAAAGCCGCCAGCCGGGCGGCCCCCACCCCTACCGGTCACCGGGGAGCGCCCCCATCGTCCGGCCATGGCCACTGAACAAGGCGCCCGGAGAGTCCTCATCGGGCTCATCCTGCTATCCATCGCCCTGGTGTTATGGGTCTTCTCCCCCTTCTTCGAGGCCTTCTTCCTGGCCGCGGTGCTCGCCGGGGCCTTGTACGGCCTGCACCGGTGGCTGACGCGGCACCTGCGCGGGAAGAGCGGGATCTCGGCCGGCCTCATCACTGTGGGCGTCATCGTGGCCCTGCTCGCCCCCCTCGCCAGCCTCACGGCCTTCCTGGTCTCCGAGATCGTCAAGGGGGTGAACTTCATCGCCGACATCGTGGAGAGGCGAGGCCTGGAGGGACTGCTGACCTACGTCCCCGGCCCGCTGAAGGAGCCCGCCGGGAGGATGTTGGATCGCTTCCAGGAGCAGAGCGCCGGACTGTGGCAGACCCTGCAGGAGCAGGTAAGTGCCCGGGGCGCCACCGCGGCCCAGACGGTGGGTGGAGTGGTGATAACCACCGGCACGGTGATCTTCCAGATCGTGATGATGCTCATCGCGTTCTACTTCCTGCTGGTGCAGGGCAAGCAACTCGTCGCGTGGCTGGAGAGCGTGTCCCCCCTCAAGCGCGGTCAGACGACGGAGCTGCTGATGGAGTTCCGCCGCGTCACCAAGTCGGTGCTGATCTCCAGCATCCTCACCGCGGGCGTGCAGGCGGTAGCGGCCCTGGTGGGCTACATCATCACCCGGGTGCCGGTTCCCATCTTCTTCGCGGCGGTGACGTTCTTCTTCGCCCTCATCCCCGCGGTCGGAGCCGCCGTGGTGTGCGTGGCCGCTGCCCTGCTGCTGCTGGCCACCGGGCACCCCGTGGCCGCCATCGTGCTGGCCGTCTGGGGCGTCGTCGTGGTGGGGCTCTCCGACAACGTCGTCAAGCCGCTGCTGGCCAAGCGCGGCATGCACATGCACGGCGCCATCGTCTTCTTCTCGCTGCTCGGAGGCCTGGCCGTCTTCGGCGCCATCGGCCTGCTGCTGGGGCCGCTCATCGTGGCCCTCTTCCTCGCCGTGCTGCGCATCTACGAGCGCGACTACGGCCGGCCCAGCTACCGCCCCGGAGACCCCTCCACGCCTCCGCAGAACAAGCCCACCGTGGCGGAGGGCGAGGAATTCGAACCCGCTGGGCACACGGATGAGCACCTGGTGGAGGGGCACCACTGACCCTCCGGTGAGGGAGGGCCAATCTCCCGTACTCCCGGTGCCGATACGCGCCCGGGAGCCCTCGACGCACCGCGGGGGACTACGGCTGGACGCCGGCCCCCGTCACGAGGAGCGAGTAGCTGCTCATCGTGCCCGCGTAGCCCACCACCTTCACGTAGTACGTGCCCGCGGAGGGGGCGTTGTAGCTGGCCACCTCGGGGTTGCTCGTGGTGTAGCCGCGCGCCGCGAAGAAGTTCAGGTCGGACTCGGTGTACAGGTACCAGTCCAGGTCCGCGCCACCCGGCATGGTGAGCTTCACCGTGACGGTGCCCGGCGTGGTCACCGTGAACTTGAACCAGTCCACGTCCGTGCTGGTGGAGAGGCTCCCACTCACACTGGTGCCCGCGCCCACGCGCCCGCTGGCAGTCGCGGCGGTGTTGTTGGACTCTGTCTCCTGGGTGATGGCGTTCGTGGGGTCCGGCGTGGGGGTGGTCGTAATGGTGAAGGCCGCGTTGCTGGAATCGGTGATGGACGTGTTCGCCGCGTCGCTCACCCGCACCCTCGCCGCCGTGGTCGCGCTGCCCGGCACCACCCAGGTGTAGGTGCCCGCGGAGGCCGGCGTGCTGGCGGAGATGACGTTCCAGGTGCTCCCGTTCAGCGTGTACTCGAGCTTCACGTTGGTGATGTTGGTCGCCGTCCACGTGATGGCCTGGCTGCTGCCGGCCGCCCAGCTCTCCCCACCATTGGGAGACCCCACCGTCACGCTCCCCACGGGCGTCGTCCCATCGTCCCCGGGGAGGAGGAAGTCCTTGATGATGCCCATGTGCTGCATGTTGGTGGAGCCGCTGTCACTCGACTGCGCGGGAGAAATCTCCGAGATGGGCGAGTACACGCGCGTGTCCACCACCAGGCCCCCGCTGAACGAGCTGGAGCCAATAACGGTGGCCGTCTGGTAGGCGAGCAGATCCGAGTCCACCAGCACGTGGTCGTACGGCTTGGAGCGGCCGGCGTTGGTGTTGACGTTGCCGTTCTTGTCCGCCGGGTACGGGGCGCTGGTGGTCACCACCTGGCTGAAGGTGCCAAAGGCGCTCTCGGTGCGGGAGTCGGTGTTGAAGTCACCACCGATGGACAGGTAGTCCCCCGTGGGGATGTTGTCCTTGATGCGCTGCACCAGGCTGACGGCCTCTTCGTTGCGGACGCCACTTCCCGAGGTGAGCAGGTGCACGCTCACCACCCAGAGGTCCTTGGGGCCGGGGATGTCGATGCGCGCCCAGGCGAAGTCACGGTTGCCGACCTTCGGGTCGGTCCACTCGCCCGCGCTGATGATGGGCCAGCGGCTGATGATGCCGTTGGGAATCTGCGCCCCCGTCTCCCGGTAGTAGTAGAAGCCCGTCCCGAAGGCCGTATCCACGAAGCTCCGGATGGCGGTGTCCGAGTTGTTCCCGTAGTTGAACTCCTGGATCGCCACCACGTCCGGCTTCGTGCCCTGGAAGATGCGGATGCCGTGACCCGGGTCATAGCTCTGGTTGTTGCCGCTGGAGATGTTGGCGGCCATCAGGCGCAGCCGGAACTCACCGAGCGAGGACCGGCTGGTGGACAGCTCCTCCTCGGGCACCCTCTGCGGGTCCACGGAAGTGCCCTCTCCGCAGGCGGCGAGAACCAGGGAGAGCAGCGGGACCAGCAGCCAGGGGCCGAGGCCCGCTCGCTTCGAGGAGAGGTGGGACTGTCGCATCGGAAACACTTCCTGCCCGCCACATGCGGGCTCTGAGGGGAAAGGCGGGCCCCATCATCGCAGTCTCACGGTGAAATTCCAGTGGGAGAAGCCGCTACGGCGGACAGGGCGACAAAGAGGTAGCGCAGCCCCTTGCCCACAGTGACGAAGCCGACGAAGGGCCCCCAGCGCACGCCCACGAGGCCGGCGGCGAGCACGAAGACATCTCCCACCACGGGAACCCAGGCGAGGACGAGCACCGGGGCGCCCCAGGTGGCCAGCCGCGCCTGGGCCCGCGCCAGGCGGGGACCCTCGCGGGCACGGCGGCGCTGCACCCAACGTCCCAGCGGGCCACCGCCTCCGCGCGCCACCCAGCGACCCAGGACATAGATGGTGACGGCCCCAAGCACGTTGCCCACGGTGGCCACCCCCACGGCCGGAGCCGGGGGCACCCCGCCATAGACGAGCGCGGCGAGCACCGCCTCGGAGGGCGCCGGCAGCACCGAGCCGGCCACCATCGCCACGAGGAAGAGCCCCGGCAGTCCCCAATCGGCCAACGTGGACGCGTCCGGCATCGTGGCGCCCACTTTAGGACCATCCAGGGGACATCCGTGCAGCCACGAACTCCCTGCACACCTGAGAGGGCTGGACGCCTGCCCGCGCATTCCTACCTTCCAGCCGACTCCCCGCCCGTACCGAGGTCCCCCATGAACTCCCTGGCATGTCTTGCCGTGAGCCTCGCGCTCGGCGTCACCCCGTGGGCTCCGGCACGTGAGCGCGGGCCGGTGTGCGAAGCCTCTCCCGCCTCACAGAGCCTCCAGAAGGTGGGCGAGGAGGTGGTGCGCCGCCTCGAGTCACCGCACCCGTATGCAGCGGTGGAGCAGCGCGCCGCCAACGGAGCGCTCCATACCGACACGCTCCACCACTCCGGGGCCACATACATCGCCCCGCACTTCGCCATGCTCGAGCTAGAGGAGGGGGACTACGTCATCATCCGCTCCCCGGACGGCTCGCGCTCCTGGCGCTACGACAACTCCCACCCAGGCGCACGCGATGGCTTCTGGGGCGTCCCCATTCCGGGAGACACCGCCCTCATCGAGCTGCACAGTCCGACGGTGAATCGCCGGGGCGTGCTCAACAAGTACGGCTATCGCATCGACAGGTACGCGCGCGGCTACAGCGCCCAGGAGTCGGGCACTCGAGGGGTCCAGACCGAGTCCCTGTGCGGCGTGGACGACTCTGGTTGGGCGCGGTGCTACGAGGGCAGCGAGCCGCAAATCTACAACCACGGCCGGGCCGTGGCGCGCCTGCTCATCAACGGCACCAACGCGTGCACCGGCTGGCTCGTGGGCAACCAGGGCCACCTGCTGACGAACAACCACTGCATCAGCACGGCCACGGACGCGCAGAACACCACCTACGAGTTCATGGCCGAGGGCGCCACCTGCGCCACCAGCTGTGCCTCGTGGGGCGCCTGCCCGGGCACGGTGGTGGCCACCAGCGCCACGCTGGTGAAGACGGACGCCCCGCGGGACTACACGCTGCTGCAGCTACCCACCAACCCCACCAGCACCTACGGTTTCCTCCAGCTGCGCGCCACGAGCGCGGTGGTGGACGAGCGCATCTACGTCCCCCAGCACCCGGCGGCCTACGGCAAGAAGATAGCCGTCACCTCCACCGCCACGCCCGACGCCTCCGGCTACGCCGAGGTGTACAGCCTCAACGAGCTGGCCTGCCAGAGCGGCGGTCCCAGTGACATCGGCTACTACGCGGACACCCAGGGCGGCTCCTCGGGCTCGCCGGTGATTGGCTACGCGGACCACCAGGTGGTGTCGCTGCACCACTGCGCCCAATGCCCCAACCGGGGCGTGCCCATCCAGGCGGTCATCACCCACCTGGGCAGCAGTCTGCCGCCGTGCGCCCTCCGCAGCGACACGTGCCCGGACCCGTGGGGCGCCAACGGCGAGCCCCCTCCCCCACCGCCTCCGCCTCCCCCGCCGCCAGCCGAGTCCTTCACCTACAACGCCACCAACACCAACAGCGCTCAGCAGAACACGGTGAACAAGAGCCTCACCTTCAACGCGGGTGACGTGGTGGAGGTGGGCACCTGCAACCTCACCGGCGCCACCGCCAATGGTGACACCTACCTGCGGCTGTTCGACGGCTCGGGCCTCCTGGCCGCTGCCAACGACGATGCCTGCGGCGGCCACTCGTCCTACTTCAAGTACACCGTACCCACGGGCAAGGGCGGCACCTACCAGGTCCGCGCCGGCTGCTACTCCAGCAGCAGCTGTGACGGCACCGTGGTGTGGAAGATCACCGCCAGCACCCCGCCGCCCGGACCCAGCACGGGAGCCTTCACATACACCGCCAGCAACACCAACAACGCCACCCGCAACACCACCAACCGGAACGTCGTGGCTGCCGAAGGACAGACAATCAAGCTCGGCACCTGCACCGTGGCGGGCGCCTCCGGCAGCGGTGACACGTACCTGCGGCTCTACACCTCCACCGGTACCCTGGTGCGCGCCAACGACAATGCGTGCGGCTCGCTCTCGTACCTGAGCTACACCGTCCCGGCAGGCGCGGGAGGCCTGTACCAACTCCGCGCCGGCTGCGCCTCCAACCGCAGTTGCAGCGGCACGGTGGCCTACACCATCCAATAGGCTCCGGCTCCCGGGCGCGTTCGCTGAAAAGGTGTCCAACTGTTGGACAACTTTTCACGGCGTGCACCCAGGGCGCCTGCCCCCTCTGCTGTCAGGTACAGGAGAGTCGCGGCCGGTAACACGTCACAACTGGGGCGCCGTCCTTCATCCTCCTGGGGCGCCCTCGCTTGGGGGCGCGCCAGCCGCCCATCGCGGAACCTGGGCACGGGGGAGGTATGAGCGTGACATCGAGACAGGGCCCTTGGAGCGGGCTTCGGGGCCGCCCGCTGGGGCTCCTGGTGAGCATCCTGTTCGCGACCCTGCTGAGCGGCTGTCCCAAACCTCACATCCACCGCTTCACCACATCGCCCCCGGTAGCCTGCCCTGGCGACGAGGTCACCCTGCACTGGGAGACGAACGGGCCCGTCCACCTCGAGTCCACTCCCGAGGTAGCGAAGCTCGGCAGGAAGGGCGGCACAGGCAAGCAGACGGTCACCATCAGCGGGCCCACCACCTTCCGCATCGAGGTCTCCCGTGTCTTCGGACTGCGCAAGGAGATGACCGAGAGCGAGGTGCTCTCCCCTCCGAAGGACCTCGAGTACGGCATCGTCGATGCCGAGGGCCAGGGTCGCTTCACGTGCTCGACCCAGACAGGTGCCCTGGAGTCCTCCTTCCAGCTCGACGACAGCCACATCTCGCCCAACGTGCGCATCGGGCAGGTGCTGAACATGAACGTGCGCACACTGGTCATCCGCAAGGGCGAGGCGTCCGAGTCCGTGGCCGAGGGAGCCACCGCACCGGGCTTCGAAGGACAGCCGGCCCAGGGACTCTGGCGGCTGCGCGTCCCGCTCGACGAGGGCGAGAGCTGCGAGGACGCGCTCGAGTCGGTGGATGGCCGGCTGATCATCAAACTCCAGCTCTCCTGCCCGAGGTGAAACCATGGCCACGCTCGATGGAATCCGGACGATTGTGCTCCTGATGCTGGAGAACAGGTCCTTCGATCACATGCTCGGGCACCTGTCGCTGGAGAATCCCCAGACAGACGTGGACGGGCTGCGCAACCCCGACACCAATCCGCGCTACGCCAACGTCTTCCAGAACCGCGTCTACCGGCCCTTCCTCATCGGGGACGAGGCCTCGGTCATCCGGGATCCACCGCACAGCCGCCACCTGGTGAACGTCCAGATGGCTCGGAGCCCCAGCGGCAAGAAGTTCCGCATGTCGGGCTTCGCCGATGCCTATTTCCAGTACACCCAGCACCAGGCCGAGCACCCGCCCCCCATGGGCTACTTCGATTCACGCGGGGCCTGGATGACGTCCTTCCTGGCTCGGGAGTACTGCGCGTGCGACCGCTGGTTCACGCCCCTGCCCTCGGACACCCAGCCCAACCGCTGCATGGCCTTCACCGGCACCACGCTGATCGAGGACACCGGCTCCCGCCTCATCCCGCACCGCGAGCACGTCTTCGACTGGCTGAACCAGCACGGCGTCCGGTGGCGCGTCTACCATGACGGGCCTCCCTTCTTCCTGCTGTTCGGCCGGTTCCACGAGTTGGTGGGAGACAAGTACCGCCCCTTCAGCGAGTTCGCGGTCGACATGCTCAGAGAGGATCCAGACCAGGCGCCGCAGGTCATCTTCCTCGAGCCGCGCTACTTCGACTTCTTCTGGTCGAGCGCACCGCCCAACTGCAACCATCCGCTCGCCCGTGTCGACCACGGTGAGGCACTCCTGCATCAGGTGTACTCGGCGCTCACGAGCAACCCGAAGAAGTGGGCCCACACCCTGTTCATCCACACCTACGACGAGCACGGCGGCTTCTTCGACCACGTGCCGCCACTGCTCATCGACAATCCCCCACCGCCGGGAGCGAACTTCACGGAAGGCTTCAAGACGACTGGCCCTCGAGTCCCCGGGCTGCTCGTGTCCCCCTGGGTCCAACCGGGAAAGGCCTTCCACGGCAACCTCGACCACACGTCCATCCTGCAGCTGCTCGCGGAGAAGTTCGGCTCGGGCCCGGAGGACTACTCGGCCTCCGTCAACAACCGCCGAGCGCAGGGAATCCAGAGCCTGTCCGAGGCCATCGCCAATACACCGGCCCTCGGGCCCATTCCCACCCGAGCCCCACGGCCCACCTCGCCCATGCCTCCCATGAAGCGGCAGCCAAAGGCTCCCAATGAGCGCGCCTTCCAGGATGCCGCCCGCGAGCTCCTCCAGCACGAGGGGCCCATCGCGACCTCGGCGAAATACCCGGACCTGGTCGGAGCCCCCCTCACGCCTTGAGGACGCCTCCAGCGGCTACTCGAAGTCGAGCGTCGAGCCGCCGCTGAGCTCCTCCTTCAGCACCGTGGGCCGGCCGATGATGCGCACCTCGCTCCCTCCAGAGGCCGAGACGCGCAGCGACTCCGAGACCCGCAGCTCCGTGGTGCCTCCACCACTGGAGGTGAGCGTGGCATCCCGCGAGGTGAGCGAACGCGCCCGCAGGTTGCTCCCTCCCGACATGTCGCTCTCCACCCGGGTGGCGCTGCCCGCCAGCGTCACGTCGGACCCTCCGCTCACCTCCATCGAGAAGGACTCGGTGTCGAGACCGGACATCTTCACCGTGCCACCTCCGCTCACCTCGAGCGAGAAGGACGCGGGGCTGACGTCACCACTCACCTCCACCTTGCCACCTCCGGAGCCCGAGAGGGCCTCCAGGCTCGGCACCGTCACCTCCACACGCAGGGGATTGCGCGAGTTCCAGCCCAACACCTCTTCCTGGCTGAAGTAGACGCGAAGCCCGCTCGAGCCCAACGGCTCCGTGCGCAGCAGCTTCACCAGGTTGTCATCCCCCACCAAACGCACCTTCTGCGGCTGGTTCGGGTCCACCACCACCGTGGCCTCGATGCCGTCATTCACCTCGAGCGACACGAACCCGGGAAGCTGCCGCTCCTCCTGTACCAGGTTGCCACTGCCCTGCACCTGCGGCCCGAGCCAGCAGCCGCTCAAGGCCACCACCAGCAACGACATCCCCATCCACGGTCCGCGAGCATTGCGCTTCATGGTCTGACTCCCAGGCGTTCTGACCGGTGACGCCGGCCTTTGGACGCTGAAACACCGCGCCGGCCAGAAGCTGTCACCGGGACCATGAAAAAAGAGCCGTCACGCCGCCGCGGCGTGGTCCAGCGAGCGCCAGGTGCCCAGCGCCCAGTCCTGCTCGTCCGGGTCGTCGAAGCTGACGACACACAGCGCCCGGTGCGCGCCGGCCTCGCACAGCGCGGTGAGCCGACAATCCCCCGGCTCCACGTGCAGCGTGGCCCGTCCACTCACCCGCTCTCCCTGGTGCTGGAACTCGTACGGCAGTGACTGCTCGGGACCCGGGGCAATGCCCTGCACGTCGTCCTGCAGCGGCACGAAGCGCACGCTGCGGCGGTGGTCTCGCGCCACCCAGCTCCCATCCGCCAGCCGCTGCTCGGCGAGCGAGCCAGGAATGCGAATCTCCCAGCCCTCGGGGAGTGTCACCTGCACGGCGCCACGCCGGTAGCCGATGAGCGGACCCGAGGGCGCCGCGGCGGCGCGACGGGAGACCTCTTCCGCCAGCGTGCCGCCAATGCCGAGATAGCCCAGCACCTGCTGCCACTCGCGCCACGGATAGGAAAGCTCCGGCTCCTCCCGCCACGCGGACTCCAACAACCGGGCCACGTCGCGGAAGAGGTGACGCTCCTCCTCGAGCAAGGGCGGGCGCCACACCATCTCCGTCCAGATGCGGCTGAGCGCCCGGCCCAGCTTCGTCGCGGCGCCCTGGCCGGGCTCCCACCACGGGAAGATGTCCCGGCCGCACAGCGGATCCTCCTGCACGGCGCGCAGCCACGCCTCGTCTCGCGGGCCCATGGGCGTCAGCAGCGCTCCGGGGTGCTCGAAGCCATGCCCGGCACGCAGCGAGAGCGTGGCCCCCGAGTGCCCATGTCTCCGGAAGTCCAGCACCCGGCCAGCCATCGTCCCCAGCCAGGCGAGCATGTGCGGGGCGATGTCGCTTGGATCTCCCGTATGGAAATAACCCGTGGGGTCTCCCACTCCGGCAAGGGTGAGGGCCGGATCCGCCCAGTCCACATGGAAGGCGTCCCCCAGGGCATGGAGCAGATCGCACAGGTAGCGGTGATAGCCCGGTCCCACCATGGAGGTATTGGCCAGGACGACCACTCGCCCCTGCCCGGCGGCCACGATGGCCACCTCCTCGGCGGCCGGGTGCAGGCGCAGGAACAAAATGGGGCCCCGAGGGCCCTCCACCGTGCGCGAGCTCTCCAGCAGCTCCTCCGCCGCATCCCTCACCCAGCGCTCCACCCGCCGCAGCCAGGGCCAGGGCGCTTCCGGCGCCGAGAAGAGCCCCTCGCCTCCGTACCAGCCTGCCAGCAGCAGCTTCACACCCATGGCGTCCTCTTTGCTCCCTCGGGCCGCGGCTCCCTCTCCACCCAACGGGTGGACTGGAGGAAATATGTCGGCCCCCTCACAGCCAGCGGATGTCGTAGTCAACGTCCAGCGGTGCCAGCCTGCGCCCCTGCACCACCGAGTCCCTGGCCGTTGACTGCTCCATCGCCGCGATGAGGACGCCTTCGTTGTACTCCAGGGGCAAAAAGTCCCGGCGTGCCATCAGCCGCGCCTGCTTCTCCCCGAGCCGCTCCACGGAGCGGTCGCCGTAGCTCAGCGAGGCCCGGTAGGCACTGGGAAAGCTCGCGAGCAGCCGATGTGGATCCGTCCCGGCCAGCGCCATCATCGTCTTGCCCACGGTGGAGTGGAGGAAGTCCGCCGTGGCCCGGCGCCCAAGCTGGCGCAGGACCCGGCCCCGCCCTTCATGAGTCGGACCGAGCAGCTCCGCGGCGATGAAGATGACCTTGAGGAAGTCCGCCACCGGGTAGCTGAAGAAGTCGACGTACTGCTTCCCCCCTGCGGCCGCATGGCACCTCGCCCGAGCCACTTCGCCTCCCAACGCGCGCACCGCCTCGAACGCACCGTTGAAGAACATGCCGCGGCACGTATCCATGGGCGTGGTCAGGGGCAGTAGCTGCTCCAATCCGGGGACGGGAATGGGGGCGGAGGTGGACACGGTCGGCGACTCCAAGGGGGGGCATGCCAGGGGGCTAGCGCTGGGGTTCCTGGCAAGGGGGGCATACCATTAGAGCCCAAAACCTGCCTTTCCGGTGTCAGGCTGTGCGGATGGCCGCAGCGGTCTCCAGCCCCAGCTCCGCCACCGCCATCTCCCGCATCCGGAATTTCTGGATTTTTCCAGTAACCGTCATTGGGAACTCGTCCACGAACTTCCAGAAGCGGGGAATCTTGAAGGTGGAGATGCGACCGGTGCAGTAGCGGACCAGCTCCTCCTGGGTGACGGTGGCGCCGGGCTTGGGCTTCACCCAGGCCATCACCTCCTCGCCGTACTTCTCGCTGGGCACGCCGATCACCTGCGCCTCGCTGACGGCGGGGTGCGTGTGGAGGAACTCCTCTATCTCGCGCGGGTACACGTTCTCGCCGCCGCGGATGATCATGTCCTTGATGCGGCCGACGATCTTCACGTAGCCGTCCTCGTCCATGGTGGCGAGATCGCCGGTGTGCATCCAGCCGGCCGCGTCGATGGAGGTGCGGGTGGCCTCGGGGTTGTTCCAGTAGCCGAGCATCACGCTGTAGCCGCGCGTGCACAGCTCGCCGGGCAAGCCGCGAGGCACCACCGCCCCCGTGGCCGCGTCGACAATCTTCACCTCCACGTGCGGGTGCACACGCCCCACGGTGGTCACGCGCTTGTCCAGGGGATCATCCAGCGAGCTCTGCGTGGACACGGGCGACGTCTCCGTCATGCCGTAGCAGATGGTGACCTCGCGCATGTTCATGCGCGACTGCACGTTCTTCATCACCTCGATGGGGCACGGCGAGCCGGCCATGATGCCAGTGCGCAGCGAGGAGAAGTTGAACTCGCCAATGCGCGGGTGGTCCAGCTCGGCGATGAACATGGTGGGTACGCCGTAGAGCGCGGTACAGCGCTCGGCGCCCACCGTCTGCAGCACCGCGAGCGCGTCAAACGCCTCTCCCGGAATCACCATGGTGGAGCCGTGGGAGATACAGGCCAGGTTGCCCATCACCATGCCGAAGCAGTGGTAGAAAGGCACGGGGATGCAGACGCGGTCCTCCGCCCCGAGCCCCAACGCCTCCCCCACGAAGAAGCCGTTGTTGAGGACGTTGTGGTGGCTGAGCGTGGCGCCCTTGGGGAAGCCCGTGGTGCCGGACGTGTACTGGATGTTGATGGGGTCGTCGAACTGGAGCGTGGCCTCGCGAGCCGTGAGCGTGCGCTCGCTGACGCGGGTGGCGTTCTCGAGCAGCAGCTTCCAGTCGTCGTCCAGCACCAGGGAGACGCGCAGGTTCGGGCAGCGCGGGCGCACCTCCTCCAACATCTTGCGGTAGTCCGTCTGGCGGAAGCCGCGCGAGAGCAGCAGCACGCTGGTGCCGGACTGGTTGAGCGCGTACTCCAGCTCCGCCGTCTTGTAGGCGGGGTTGAGGTTCACGAGGATGGCGCCAATTCGGGCCGCGGCGAACTGGGCCACCACCCACTCGAAACGGTTGGGGGACCAGAGGCCCACCCGGTCCCCCTTCTCCACGCCGAAGGCCAGCAGGCCCAGGGCCACCTTCGTCGTCTCGTCCCAGAGCTGACGCCACGTGGCGCGGTAGCCCTGGGAGACGACGACGAGCGCCTCGCGATCGCCACAGCGCTCGACCGTGCGGCGCAGGTTCTGGCCAATGGTCTCCCCGAGCAGCGGGGTGGTGCTGGTTCCGTGGACGTAGGAAGGAGAGGGCATGGCCGATGATGTTCGCGAGTTGGCACCGCCCGCAAGCGTCCGTTCCCGGAGGAATGCACTGGGAGATGGATGGTGAGCGGAGGCCTCGTCCTGCGGGGAGGGAGAGCCGAACAGCCCGCGTCGAACGCCCCCTTGCCGTGGGTGCGAGCCAGTACGACCCTCTGAGCGATCCAACCTCCAAGGGGGCGGCGATGGCGGACAGGCGGCGATCGGACATGGAGTGGCAGGGTCGGAGCCAGGACCCGGAGCGGAGTAACCGGCGTGACGTCACGGAGCGCGGGCGGGACATGGGCCGCGTGCGTGGTTACAGCGGCGAGGACCGAGGCACAGGCCGTGGCCGTGACGAGTACCGGGGCCGCAGTCGCGCTGGAGGTGGCGGAGGAATGCGGCGAGGCGGCTTCAGCGACGAGGACGTGGGCCGCTACGGCCGGGGCTATGAATACGGCGGTGACGAGGACCGCGGTCGCTTCGACCAGGACAGCCGCGAGGAGTACCGCCGCGGAGGGCTGATGCGGGGCACGGCAGGGCACCGCCGTGCGGGTGGACCCGGAGATGAGTTCGGCGAGGGCTTCTGGAACTACGAGCCTCCGCGCGTGCAGTCCTCTTACCTCGAGCAGCGTCCGCGCACCGGCTACGCCACCAGCCCCACGCGCGACATGGACCGGGAGATGGGCCACGGTGCCGGCCGCGGCGGCATGCAGGGCGCCTACCCCTACGACGAGCAGTCCCCCGAGCTGCCCCGCAGACAGGGCCGCGGACCGCGCAGCTACCAGCGCTCGGATGACCGCATCCGCGAGGACATCTGCGACCGGTTGATGCAGGGCTGGATGGATGCCGACGACGTGACCGTCCGGGTGGAGAAGGGCGAGGTCACCCTCTCCGGCATGGTGAAGAGCCGGGAGGAGAAGCGCGCCATCGAGGACCTGGCCGAGGAAGTGCTCGGGGTGAAGGAGGTCAACAACGAGCTCCGAGTCGCCCGCGAGCCGCAGCGCGAGGAAGACAGGGGCACGAGGCAGGACCGGGGAGACCGGCAGTTGCACTCGTAAGGCGGAGCCCCACGCATCCGACAGGAGAGAAGTTCACATGGCACAGCGAGACAAAGACAGCTACGGCCAGGAGCACCGCTACCCCGTGCGCGTGCAGCGAATGGAGCGCCCGGAGCAGGACTACAGAATGCAGCGCGGAGAGACAGGCCGCCCGGGCTATGGCTCGTTCGGCCCCGAGCGCGGCTACAACCAGGGAGGCTACGGGGGGATCAGCGCCTACGAGCGCGGCTACACCCCTCGCAGCTACGACGCGAAGCTGGACAGGATGGAGGGGAAGAGGCGGGGCCCCATCCGTCCGCCGCGCGGCTACCAGCGCTCGGATGACCGCATCCGCGAGGACATCTGCGAGCGGCTCATGGAGGGCCCCGTGGACGTGGGCGACGTGGAGGTCACCGTCAGCAACGGCGAGGTGACCCTGAGCGGCACGGTGGTGGAGCGCTGGGAGAAGCGGGCCATCGAGGACATCGCCGTCAACGTGCGCGGCGTGCACGATGTCCACAACCGCGTGCGCGTGCGGCCCCAAGCAGACCAAGGGGCGACCCGAGACATGTCGCGGCCGCGCGACGAGCAGCCGCGGGAGTCGAAGGAGGAGCAGCCGCACATGGGCGGCTGAGGCTCCACCAAGCGCGCGGGGGAGTCCGGCTCAGGCCAGGCCCTCCGCGCCCGCCTCCCCTTCCATCTCCTGCTGCTCGCGAGGGATATCCACCAGCGCACCGAGCGGATAGATGATGAGGTGGCGTTGGGGCTCGCTGCCGTGGCTCACCGTCTCCAGGTGGTAGCGCGACACGAGCCGGTGCTGCAGCTTGCGCAGCCGGGGAGGCCTCGGGGCCAGGGGCACCACCACTCCCTCGCTCAGCACGCGCTGGATGGCGTGCTCGGCTTCCATCACCGCCTCGCGCACCTGGTCCTCGTCCACGCCCTCGGCGATGAGGAAGATGTCGCGCAGCACCCGCCGCATCTCCGACGAGCTGTTGCGCTTGATGGCCAGCACGCGCGCCTCCGTCTTCTCCGTGAGCTTGCGCAGCTTCGGATCATTGGCGCGCGAGCGCAGCGTGAGGACGACATCCGCGTTCTCCAGCCGGCCCACCACGCGCGCATCCGCCCCCAGGTCGCGCAGCACCCGCTCGAGCAAGTCGCGGCTGGCCGCATGGGCGTAGACGCGCGTGGTGCCCTGGCGCAGACCGGGCTGGTGGCGCCGCGCTGAGGCCGCCACCCGGGAAGGAGGCTCAGCGGGCCGGGCCGCCGGCAGCGGGGCCACCGACTGCGGCTCCTCCTTCACTTCCACCTCGCCCTCGACGAGCTGACGCCGCTCGCCGCCCACGTTCTCCCCTGCCAGCAGCCGATCCACCGACTGCGCCGTGTCGCGATGCACCAGCACCTCGTCGCGGCTCACCATCTCCACCACCACGTCGAAGGTGGGCGGAGCTCGGCGCTCGTTGATCGTCTTCTGCGTGTGGCGGCGCCGCGCCTCCTCGTCGCTGAGCGTGACGGTGTGCACGCCGCCGACCAGGTCCGACAGCGTGGGGTTGAGCACCAGGTTCTCCAGCGTGTTGCCATGGGCCGTGGCCACGAGCTGCACGCCTCGCTCGGCGATGGTGCGGGCCGCGGAGGCCTCGGCCGAGGTGCCAATCTCATCGACGATGATGGCCTCGGGCATGTGGTTCTCCACCGCCTCGATCATCACGTCGTGCTGCCGGTCCGGCCGCGACACCTGCATGCGGCGCGCGCCGCCGATGCCCGGGTGGGGGATGTCGCCGTCCCCGCCAATCTCGTTGGAGGTGTCCACCACCATGACGCGCTTGCCCAGGTCATCGGCGAGCACGCGGGCCACCTCGCGCAGCTTGGTCGTCTTACCCACCCCGGGCCGGCCGAGCAGCAGGATGTTCAGGCCCGAGGCGATGAGATCCTTCAGCATGTCGATGGTGCCGAAGATGGCGCGACCCACGCGCAGCGTGAGGCCCACCACCTTGCTCTGCCGGTTGCGGATGGCGGAGACGCGATGAAGGGTGCGCTCGATACCGGCGCGGTTGTCCTCACTCACCGTGCCCACCTGAGACAGCACGTGCTCCAGGTCCTTGCGAGAGATGGGGGATTCGGAGAGGCGCACCACTCGCCCGGTGAGCCGAGCTTCGGGCGGGCGGCCGAGGTCCATCACCACCTCGAGCACTTCCCCAGGAGGCAGGTCCCGGACCGCGGCCTGCAGCGGCTCGGGCAGGACGCCCACGAGGAGCTGAAAGTCGTCATCAGGAACGGCACTGGCGTCGCGTGGACTCATAACGTGTCTAAAGGTGAATCCTTCCGAGTCGGGTTGCACGTGGTCTAGCGGCCGGGGGGCAGCGGAGCACCCGATGCTAGCGGGCATCCAGGGGCAGCGCTGCTCTCTCGTGACTGGGTGAGACCGCAGGCCCTGCATAGCTCACAAAAGGGGCATGACTGGAGGGCTCCCCGCCCCCCAGCCTCCACGCCCGAGGAGCGACCCCATGGCCCGGTACCACAAGGACACGGACACCCAAGGCATCACGAACAACGGCAAGACCCCTGGCAAGACGAAGGGAGAGATGAGCATCCGCGAAGCCGCCGCGCAGGAGATGCCGGAGCAGCACCTGGAGACGAGCATGCCGGGGACGGTGGTGCACGGCTTCGGAAGCGGCCAGCCCGAGACAATGAAGCGGCACACCGGCAGCGGAGAGAGCTGGACGCCAGGCACCGGAGACAAGGTGACGGCGCTTGTCGAGCAGCTCTTCCAGCTCCCGTTCCAGGCGCAGCTCGGGGTGATGCGGATGATCGCCTCCCGGATTCTCGGGGCCATGGACGCCCGGGATCAGGAGGCCTTCATCAACGACCTGCGCATGGAGGTCGACAGCGAAGCAACGGGTGACACGCGCACGCGGGCGCAGTCCATGAGCACCGAGGACATCCAAGGTACGTGAGCGACCGCCTCTATCGCGAGAAGCCCCTGGCTACACCTCCGGTGCCTCGTGGCCCTCCACCACGGTGGCACCGGCCTCCTTCGTCAGCCGCACCGGGTCCGTGCGCGAGCGCTTCGCGATGGCCTGGGCCAGGGGCTCCGCGTGCGTTGTCACCCAGACCTGGCTGTGCATGGAGGCGTCCACGATGAGCCGTCCGAGGGGCTCGAGCAGATCCGGGTGCAGGCTCGTCTCCGGCTCGTTGAGCGCGAGGAAGGCGGGCGGCCTCGGGCTCAGCAGCGCCGCCAGCAGACACAGGTAGCGCAACGTGCCGTCCGATAGCTCGCGCGCCGCCAGCGGACGCAGCAACCCCGGCTGGTGGAGGAACAGACTGAAGCGGCCCTGCGGCGCCTGTATCTCCAACCGCGAGCCCGGGAAGGCATCCTCGAGGGCCCGCTCCAGCCCCGCCTCGTCTCCAATCTCGATGATGGTCTGTAGCGCGGCGGCCAGGTCCCTCCCGTCATGGGCCAGCACGGGCGTGCGCACGCCCACCTGCGGCGAGCGCTGGGGCGCCTCCGGGTCCGTCCGGAAGTGGTGGTAGAAGCGCCACATCCGCAACGCGCGCTGCAGCTCGGCCAGACGCGGGAAGCGGTGCGGCTCGGCGAGCTGCGCCATCACTGACTCGCCGGCCCAGAGCTGCATCGGGAAGGTGGTGCGGTTGCCCTCTGAGTCCCGCAGGAAGGCGGTGCGGTCCTTGCGCTCCATCAACACCGCGCGCCGCTTGGCTTCCACCGTCCACAGGTGCTCCTCCTTCACTTCTGGGTCCAGGTTGAAGAGGCTCGGAGTGTCACGGTCCTTGCCCGAGGTGGGCGGCACCGGGCCGAGGCTCAGCTCGTAGGCGAGGTCATCCAGGGTGACGCCCACCGTCATGCGCACGGGCTTCTTGTCGCGAGAGCCCGCCCACAACACGCTGGGCACGCCGCCCTCCTCCGCGAGCGCTTGCGCCAGCCGACCATCGGCCGCCGCGGATAAAAGGTAGAGCGAGCGGTAGAGGTTCGTCTTCCCGCTACCGTTAGGCCCCACAATGACGGTGAGCGGCCTCACGGGGAGCACGAGCTGGCGCACCGAGCGGTACCCGGAGACCTCGAGCTGGGTGATGGGCATGGCGCCACACACCCTAAGCCAACCGACGCGAGCGGCACGCGGAGGATGCGAAGCACGGGCCTCAGTGACTGGACTCGGTGCTCACTTGTCATGATGACAAGTGAAGAAATGAAAATATGTAAGATAAAAACATCTTCACTTGTCATGATGACGAGTGAAGCGTGAGCCGGGGTCTATTCGCCTCGCCGTCATACCCCAGGAGACATCGCGACATGTCCACCCGGTTCGTTGCCCCACCGCTGCTTGGACCGCCAGTCCTGGTCGCGCTCACGCTGCTGGCGGGATGCATCGGAGTGAGCCCCCATGTACCGAGCTACTACGCGCAGAGCACGGACTCGGCGACGAGCGGCTGTCTGCGCAACCCCGCTTGTTACAACACGAGACCGGGCGAGGAGGCGGTCATCCCCTGGCTATCGCGCGCAGTGGATGCCGCCCGCACCGCCACTACCGTGGAGATGGTGCTGCAAGACGCGGAGATCAAACTCGTCGAGCAGACTCTGGTCCAATGCGCCCAGGCGGCGAACGAGCAGGTCAACAAGGAGGATGAGGAACTCCGGGGACGGGAGCCTACTGCGGAGCAGTGCCGTCAGGTGGTCCGCCGGGAGGGCAACACGGAGGTGACGCGAGCCATGGACCTCGGGGCCAGGAAGCACAAGCTGGCGCTCGACTGTGTACGGGCGGCGTTCGCGGAACGCTTCTCGGACAACGTCAGCCTGGAGCCCACCTACCAGAAGGATCCCTCCACGGGACTGTGGCGATGGATTGACCCCGCGCAGGTAGCGGAGTGGCTGAAGCTCGGGCTGAAGAGCCAACTCTGGGGCTCGCTGGTGCCCGACCTCGTCCTGCATGCCTCGCGCAATCCGAACCAGGTCCAGCGCGTCTATGACTTCAAGTTCCCCTGTCCTTCCGGCAAGCCTCCTTCCTGGGGGCGATATGCCAAGGGCCACCCCCACCATCCGAAGAGCCAGAAAGAGATGTACGAAGAGGCGCTCCTCGGAGGAGAAACCAGCAACGCCAATTCCGTCACTACCAATGGAATCCAGCGATGAGTGACCACTACCCGCGTGTACGAATCGACAGGAGCTACAAGGAACAAAAGCTCCTCTGCATCCGCGAAAGCGTGAGCATCACCTTCTACATGAAGCGCTCCCACCAGGAGGTGGTGCATCAGGTGCTCAACGCCCTGGACGTGTACCGCCGTGCGGTGGGCCCCCAGGCGCTCACCAGTTACCCCCATCCCTACAACGAGACCTGGTATGACCTCGATGACAAGGGCTGGGCCTACATCCGGCAGCACATGCTCGAGGAGCCCGCCGCCTATCCCTGGCTGTGCAGTGAAACCCTGGGGTACGAGTTCCTTTACGACGGGCTTCTGCTCGAGGTCTACGAAGGGGACCCCACAAGTCAGGTGTCCTTCTACCTCCCCACGGAATACCTGGAGGAGCACGGACCGGAGCGCGTGCGGGAACTGGCGCTGGAGCTGGCGGCGGAACTGCCCTTCAACTCCGGCCACGCGGGGCTCTGCTTCCACTTCCCAGAGACCATCATGGGTATCACCCGCCCCATCCGTGACCTGGCCTTCCGCTACCCCGGCCTGGACATCCCAAGAGCGCGCTCATCCGCCAGTTCCATCGGTACGCGGCTGGATGGGGTGCACTGGCTCAACTTCCTGGGCCCACCCTTGTTGGGGGTGCTGGGGGGAGCCGCCAGCCTGCGAGAGCGCCTGCACTCACCCGGCACCACAGTGCAGGAGCTCGCTGGAGAGCGGGTGCTGGTGACACTGGGGAAATGGCCGGAGGCGGGCGACACGGAGCAGGGCCACACGCTGCCCGCCTACCGGGAGCTGGCACGCATCCTGGACCCCTGGCTGTACATGAGCCGCTGCATCCTGGACGGCTTCAGCAAAGAGGACATGCTCCGCTGGCAGCGCCGTTTCCTCGACTGACGGCACGCTGCACACCCGCGCTCAGGCCTGTGTGCGCCGTTGCACAACCGCTACACACCGTGCCCCGCCCTTCCCTCTGCGTGACGCACGGCGCCACGGTTGGCTCGCACGGTGCAAGGGACCCTCACCCCGGAGGGTCCGAATCCATGAACGCAACGATGTCGACGAAGTGGGATGTGCGAGTGATGGCCGTGGCGGGCGCGGGGATGCTGGGGCTCGCGGGCGTGTTCCTGTGGCGAGACTTGCAGGTGCCTCACGAGCTGCTGCTCGCGGTGGCCGCGGTGCTGGCCTCGACCGTGGCTCTCGCCGAAGTACCTCGTGAGCGCCCGCTCGTCGGTCCCATCGCGCTGCTCACCACCGGCCTCATGGGCGGCCTCTGGTACGCGGCGGCCAAGTCCGGGCTGCTGCTCGTGGGCCTGGGCCTCACCGTGCTCGCCTCGGTCATCACCGTGGCGCGCACCTGGCGCCGCACCGAGGCGCGCGAGGACAAGCTGCAGGGCTGCCTCCTCTGGTACGGGCTGACGGTGGCGGTGATCGCCACTTCCTGGTCCTTCTACTTCCACTTCTTCACCCTGGGCTTCGCCGCCGATGACATCTCCCGCCGGCTGGTGCTCACCCTCGGCTGGCTCGCCGCGGGCGTGGGCCTCGTGGTGTACGGCCGCATGCGCGACGAGAGCGTCATCCGCGACGCGGGCTTCGCCTTCATCGCCATGGCCCTGGGCAAGGCGCTCGCCTACGACACCACGCACCTGAGCGGCACGCTGCGCGTCGCGTGCCTGGCCGTCGCGGGCGCGCTCATGCTCGGCGGCGCGTGGCTGTCCTCCCACCGCACGGCTCGGAGCGCGTGACATGCACCCCCTCGCCGCACTCGTGATGATGCTCGCCGCGGGCACTCCCGAGGGTCGCTGCTTCGTCCCCTCGGACCAGACGGCGGGATGGAAACGCGTGGTGCTGCCGGAAGAAGCCCCGGCCCTCGCCGCCCCGGCGGACGTGGACCAGTTCCGCTCCGGCGAGCCCGCGCTCCTCTTCGAGCAAGACGCCTCCGCATACATCGGCGCAGACTCGGAGCGCCCGGGCCGCATGGCCTACCACTTCCGGGTGCCCCGCGATGGGCGCAGGCTGGAGCTCGGTTTCCTCGGGGACCTGCGCGGCGCGAAGGTGGATGCCGTGGCGTACGCGGGCGGCTTCTCCTTCCCGCTGCTCGACGAGAAGCGGCTCGCGGGGACGCAGCTCGCGCTGGAGTGGAACATGGAGGGAGTGGACCAGGTGATGGTGTCCGTGCACCACCACTTGCGCGAGAAGCCCATCGTGCGCACGTGGCGCGTGGGCCGATGGTTGAAGCCCGGGGAGGATCCGGCCATGCCCGAGTCCTTCCGCACTCCACGCTCGCTCTACTTCCTCCACCCGGGGGGCCGGCGACTGGAGCTGTGCGACGCGCCGGGACGCACACCACGGCTCACCCGCTGGCCCGAGAGCGCCAACGCCTCCGAGGTAACACTGCGCCGGCCGTGAGTCCTCGTGCACGGTGAGAAGGACCCCTCTCAGGTTTTGAGAGCGGGCGAGCCACGCGGATGAGCTGTCGCGTAGCTCGCCCGCCTGCTCCCTGGCGTGCATGTGTGACGTGCACGAGACAACGCAGGCGAGCAAGGCGCCGTGCTCCCACACTCCCGGTCCCAGCAAGCCATTCCTATTTCCACGTCCTCACGCGCGGTGCGTGCCTCGAACAAGGGGAATGGGTGTGGGACTGGAACACGCGACGCTCCGAGGCCTCCTGCGGTACGCGAATCGGCTGATGAGCTGGCCGCTCGTGGCGGCCCTCTGGGTGGCGCCCGCTGCCCGGGCAGAAGCCCCGCAGCAACAGCAGCAGCAGCAACCCCCGGCTGGAGACATCTCCAATCTCGCCGAGAGTGCTTCCTCCAAGCATCAGCTCCCCTCCTCCATGGACAGCGAGAGCGAGGAAGCAGAGCCAGAGTTCACCATCGGGCCCACCGAGCCCGTGGCGCCCGGAGAGCGCCGCTGGGTGCGCAGATTCGAGCGCACGGACCTCAAGTCCTACTTCGCCGAGGGGGAGCTGGCGAAGGCGAAGGACGCATATGACGGGGGCCGCTACCGCACCGCGCTCAAGTTGCTGGAGACGCAGGAGGCCACGCCGCCGGTGCGCTACCTCCGGGCGACGAGCGCGCTGCGCATGGGCCAATGGGCCACCGCGGCCGAGCAACTCGCGGCCCTGGCGGAGAGCCACCCACCCCTGCGCGACTACTGTCACTTCGAGGCGGCGCGAGCCTATGAGCGGATGCGCAAGTGGACGGAGGCTGTCCACCACTATGGGGCCGTGTCCCCCGGCGCGCGGCGCTATGAGGACGCGCGCTTTGGCATGGCGTACATCCTGGAGAAGAAGAAGCGGGACTACGCCGGGGCCGTGGCGGCGCTCACGCCCATTGTCCAGACGGACTCGCCCAAGCCGAACAACCCCCGGCAGGCCGAGGCGTGGCTGACCATCGCCCGGCTGGCGCGCTACCAGGCCGACTACAACGGCGAGCACCGGGCGCATCTGGCCGTCTGGGCGCTCCACCCCTTCTCCCGGCAGGTGCCCGCGGCCATCAAGGGCCTGCGCGACTTGCCCTACGTGCCCAAGTGGAAGGTGGCGCGCGCGGAGACGCTGCTCTCCCTGCACCACAACCGCGAGGCACTGGACATGCTGGAGCGGATGCTCCCGAAGCTGGAGCTGCCGGATGCGCTCGCCTGCCGCGCGCACTTCGCCTACGGCACGGCCCTGCGCAAGGAGCGCAAGCACTCGCTGGCCATCCGCGCGCTGCGGCCCGTCGTCGAGCAGTGCCAGGACGCCGCGCTGCGCCCGCGCGCCCTCTTCGTGCTGGGCTACTCGGAGTCGGTGGTGGAGCCGGACACCTCCATCTCCACCTATCTGAAGCTCGCCCAGGAGTATCCGCTGCACCCGTACGCGGATGACTCGCTCTTCTACGCGGCGCACAAGGCGCTCGAGCGCGGCAACAAGGCGGCGGCCATGGCCGCGCTGGACCAGCTCATCTCCCACCACCCGGACGGCAACTTCGCTGCCGAGGCCCTCTTCCAGCGCTTCTGGGTGTACCGCGCCGAGAGTCAGCAGGACGCGGCGCTCGAGGCCCTCTCCCGGATTGAAGAGCTCAAGGGCAAGGGCTCCACGCACGAGTCGGTGCAGCGCGCCCGCTACTGGCGCTCGCGCACGCTGCTGTCGCTGGGCCGCTCCGAGGAGGCCCACGCGCTGATGGAGCGGGTGGCGGCCGAGGGAGCGGCCACGTGGTACGGGCTGATGGCGCGCTCGCGTCTGGCAGCCGAGGCGCCGGAGCGGGCCCGCGCCGTCAATGAGCGGCTGCGCAGCCCCATGGGTGCCATGGACGTCTGGCCCCTGGACGCGGGCAACCTCGCGGAGGATCCGCACTTCGTCACGGGCATCGAGCTGCTGAAGCTGGAGCACCGGGAGGCGGCCTCGGAGTTGCTGGCGGTGGACCGCAAGGGCCGCAGCGAAGAGTCCATCCGGCTGCTCTTCCACATCCTCCACACCTCCGGCTACGAGCGGTATGCGCGCTCCATCGCCTGGGCCCTGCGTCGCGAGGGGCTGGCTGCGCCCACCGAGGCCGAGACGCGCCTCATCTACGCGGCGGCCTATCCGCACGCCTTCCGCAACCTGGTGGTGCAGCACAGCCGGGCGGCGCGGGTGAACCCGGACCTGATGCAGGCCCTCATCCGCGAGGAGAGCGCCTTCAACCCCAACGCACGCTCGCCCACGGGAGCGCTGGGACTGGCCCAGCTCATGCCGGCCACGGCCTTCGCGGTGGCGCGCCAGCTCAACGTGCCGCTGGCCACGCCCGCGGCGCTGCTGGAGCCCCGGGAGAACATCCGCCTGGGCTCGGCGTACCTGGGCAGCCTGCAGCGGCGCTTCGCGGGCAACCCGGCCTACGCGGTGGCCAGCTACAACGCCGGCCCCGGCGCGGTGGACCGCTGGCTGTCCCGCTTCCCCGATGCCGAGCTGGATGAATGGGTGGAGCAGATTCCCGTGGAGGAGACGCGCCACTACGTGAAGCGCGTCCTTGGCAGCGCCTCGGCCTATCAGTTGCTCTACGCCTCGGGAAAGATGACCACGCTGGCCTTCGGGGAGCGCGGCTCCAATAATGCGGGCTCTCGCTGAGCCCGGCATGTCCCACGACGAGATCCACGAGTCCAACACCCAGTTCCACGGCGCCTGGCGATTCTTCGCCAGGAAAAGTCTTTCCGGGGACGTACTCGACCTGCCCGAAGTGAGCATCGCGTCGAGCAACGTCTCGTGGTCGATGATGAACGCGGCCTTCCTCCCCACCCCGGTGGAGACGGAGGAGGCCCTGAAGCGGGCGGCGGCCACCGCGGCCCGCCACCTGGCTCCCCGCGGCCGGGGGTGGATGCTCGCCCTCTGTGAGAGCTGGGTGCCCCCGCGCCTGCGAGAGCGGGCCGGAGAGCTGTTCGCCCCCTACGGGTTGAAGCTGTCGCTGGTGGCCACCGGAATGGTGGCCGAGCGCCTCTCCCCGCCCATTCGGCCCCAGCCGGTGATGGAGGTGCGCCAGACGAAGGACTCCCAGGGGCGCTGCGACCTCGCCGACGTCAACTCACGCTGCTACGACATGTCGCTTCCCTCGGGACGCGAGTCCTTCGACGTGCCGGGCCTCTTCGAGGGGAACGCCCAGGGCTTCGTCGGCTACCGCCAGGGAGAGGCCGCCACCAGCGCGGCCATCATCCGGGTGGACGACGTGGCCTATGTCTCGATGGTGGCCACCCTGCCCTCGCAACGGCAACTCGGCTGCGCCGAGGCCATCATGCGTCATGGGCTCGCCGAGGCGGAACGGGCGTGGGGCATCCAGCGCACGGTGCTGCACGCCACTCCGGCGGGACTGCCCGTGTACCGCCGCATGGGCTACCGGCCCGTGACGCGCTTCCACTTCTACATGGCGGAGCCCTCACAGAGCCGGTGAGCCGACTCAGCGGCTGGCGCGAGGCAACGCGAGAGCCCCTTGCAGCTTGCGCAGCTTCGCCTGAATGACGCGGGCGTTGCCCGGCCCCATGCGCAGCAGGTGCTTCTGCGCGACGCTGAGCTGCTCCAGCTCCGGGGCCGCGTAGGCGTAGTTCACCCCTGGCGTGTCCACCACCTCGAGCTCGGCTTCGGGCACCGGGGTGTCCACCAGCCGCTGGATGGCGTTGGCGAGCGTCTGGTCAAAGCGCTGGCCGGGGCGGCTGATCTCCTTGTAGGCCGCGTCGATGAGCGGCTTGAGCGTATGGTACGTCCGCACACTGGCCTGCGTGTCGAGCGAGGTGAAGACGCGCGACACCACGTCGTAGCGGGCGTAGCTCTCGGGGGCGATGAAGGTGCGGCCCTCGCGCTCGACGACCTGGAAGGTGCCCTGGGGCGCCATGAAGGAGAGCGCGGCGCGCGGGCTCTCCCCCTCCGCGATGTTGCCGGCGGCCGTGGTGAAGCGCCGGACCAGGTCCTCGGTGGAGGCGAGCCACTTCTGCAGCTCGGGGATGGGGGACAGCGGGCCCACCAGCTCGCGCACGCGGGCATCGCTCTGGCCCAGCGGAGGCAGGGGCACGGAGGGCTCTGGAGTCGCTTGCGGCTCGGCGGGCGTAGGGGCCGCGGCCACGGGTTGGGAAGGCGAGGCGGCGGGAGGCGGCATCTCGGGCTTGCCGCGCAGAACGAGCCAGAGGATGCCCAGGCCCACCACGACGAGGGCGGCCATGCCCACCACCAGGGGCTTGCGCGAGGAACCGGGACTGGGTGCACCGGCGGGTGCCCCTTGGGGCTGCTGCGGGTCGCTCATCATTCCTCCACAGAAGGGTGTGGCATTGCCACGTACTGCTCCATCCGAGTGATGCCCAGCTTCTTCATCCGACTCTGCAGCGTGGAGGGTTTGAGACCCAACAACGACGCGGCGCCGCCCGGCCCGTAAATACGGCCCTGCGTCAGCGTCAGGACACGCAGGATGTGCTGGCGCTGCACCTCCTCCAGCGTGGGCACGGCGCCCTCCACCAGCGGCGGAGCCTCCACGGCGGCCTTCGCACCCGGCACGCGCAGGGGCAGCTCAAACGCCTCGGCCCCCAGCTCCGCCTTGCGCGACAGGATGGTGGCGCGCTCCAGGGCATTGGCCAGCTCGCGGATGTTGCCCGGCCAGTCGTACGCCGCGAGACGGGCAATCCCCTCTGCCGACACCTTCATTCCCCGCCGCCCGGTGCGCTTCGCCTGCTCCTCCAGAAGGAAAGCGCACAGCAGGGGCAGGTCCTCCAACCGCTCGCGCAGCGGAAGCAGCCGCAGCGGGAAGACGCTCAACCGGTAGTACAGGTCCTCTCGGAAGCGCCGCTGGGCGATGGCCTGCTGCAGGTCCACGTGCGTGGCCGCGAGAATCCGCACGTCCGCGCGCACCGTCCGATCGCTCCCCACCGGCTCGAAGGTCTTCTCCTGCAAGGCCCGCAGCAGCTTGGCCTGCAGCTCCACCGGCAGCTCGCCCACCTCGTCCAGGAAGAGCGTGCCCCCATGCGCCATCTGGAAGCGCCCGGCCCTGTCCCGCGTGGCGCCGGTGTAGGCCCCCTTCACATGGCCGAACAGCTCGCTCTCCAGCAGCCCCGCGGGAATGGCCGCACAGTTGAGTGTCACGAAGGGGGCGTCAGCCCGCGAGCTCCAGCGGTGCACCGCCCGCGCCAGCCGCTCCTTGCCCGTCCCCGTCTCGCCCAGCAGCAGCACCGGCGTGTCCGTCTCCGCCACCTGCTTCGCCCGCCGCGCCAGCTCGCGCACCGCCGTGCTCCGCGACGCCTCCAGCACCCCCACGTCGTCCCCGCCGAGCTGCGACTCCAGCAGCCGCGCGTGCTCATGCTCCCGCCGGTGCAGCCGCTCGAAGGTGCTCTTCTGCTGAGTCTCCTGCAGCGTGGTGGCCAGCATCTGCCCGTACACCTCCACCAGCTCCACCACCGACTGCGGATACGTCTCGCACTCCGTCCGGTCCAGCGTCAGCAGCCCGTAGCAGCTCTCCCCCGCACACAGCGGCACCACCATGCACGAGTGCCCGGGCGGCAGGTCCAACACCCCATCAAAGGGATCTCCGTCTCCGTGCGAGTGGTCCTCGTGGGTGAAGGCGCGCGCCCGGCGTGTCTCCAGCGCCTGGCGCAGCGTGGGAAAGTCCGTCAGCTTCAGCTCGTGGTGCCGCACCTTGTCCGAGGCCAGGGGCCCCCGTGCCGCCACCGCCACCAGCTTTCCTTCTCGCAGCAAGAAGAGGGTGGCCAGGTCGAAACGCACCACTCGTGTGAGCCAGTCCAGCCCCCGGCGCAGCAGCTCCGCCACGGTCTCCTCGGAGGCCGCCAGCTCGGCCAGGTCCCGGGCCTGCTCGCTCAAACCACTTCGCGTCACAGAAACGATGTCATCCGCCATGCGTCTTCTTAAATAACCGGGGCGCCACCGAAATGTCAGTGGCGCCGGGTACCGAAATTTCGGTATGCACCGGTCCGGCGGGTCCATCCGGGGAGTGGGTAGGAGTCAACCCTTTGGAATCACAGGTGGAGTTTCCCTGGCACGGACGCTGCTCTCAGTAGTACGCGAAGAAACCCTGTCCGGTCTGCCAGCAGGCAGGCCTCAACCCCCAAGGAGTCGAATCACATGCTGACCGTTGGCGACAAGCTTCCCGCGTTCAACCTCACCTCGGTGGTGAGCCTGGAGAAGGGCAAGGAGTTCAAGGAGCTCACCCAGGACAGCTTCAAGGGCAAGTGGCTGGTGCTCTTCTCCTGGCCCAAGGACTTCACCTTCATCTGCCCGACGGAGATCGCCGAGTTCGGTAAGCGCGACAAGGACTTCCAGGACCGCAACGCGCAGGTGCTCGGCCTGAGCACCGACAGCGAGTACGTGCACCACGCGTGGCGCACGCACCACCCGGACCTGAAGAACCTGCCCTTCCCGATGCTGGCGGACATCAAGCGCGAGCTGAGCGCGGGCCTGGGCATCCTGCACAAGGACGCGGGCGTGGCGCTGCGCGCGACCTTCATCATCGATCCGCAGGGCATCATCCGGCACGTGTCGGTGAACGACCTGTCGGTGGGCCGTAACGTGAGCGAGACCCTGCGCACCCTGGACGCGTTCCAGACGGACGAGCTGTGCCCCTGCAACTGGCAGAAGGGCGAGGAGACCCTCACCAAGAAGCTGGCGAAGGCGGGGTAATACGCCATGGCGTCGCTCGAAGTCGTTCGCGGTGAGCTGGCGGATGCCCATAAGGACACCCGCCTGAATCTCCAGTCCGTTCTGGAGAACAACAGCCTGACCCCCGAGCAGCGCTGGGGAGTGGCCGTGGCATGTGCCTTCGCGGCTCGTAACGAGCTCATCAAGAAGGCCATGCTGCACGAGGCCCGTCAGGCCCTGGGCGAGAAGGCCGATCCCGTTATCGAGGACGCGCGTGCCGCGGCCTCGCTGATGGGGATGAACAACGTCTACTACCGGTTCCGCCACATGGTGGGGAAGGAGTCCTACTCCACCAAGCGGGCCGGTCTGCGGATGAATCGGCTGGTGCAGGTGCTCACCAACAAGGTGGACTTCGAGCTCGTCTGCCTGGCGGTGAGCGCCATCAACGGCTGCGAGATGTGCGTCCAGTCCCACGAGAAGGTCGTCATCGACGGCGGCCTCTCGGAGGACCAGGTGCACGACGCTGTCCGCATCGCCTCGGTCGTCCACGCGGCGGCGGTGGGCCTCGAGTCGTAGGCGTTCCGCTACACGCTGACATCAGACGCGCCCTCCGGTGGCAACTCCGGGGGGCGCGTCACATTTTGGGCTCGCGCATCCATCTTCAGAACCGCTACGACGAACCTCTACGAAAGGAACGAACGTATGTACCGAAGCCCGAGTCCCCTCTCTGAGCAGACCCGCTCCGCCGTCTCCGCCACGCTCAACGAGCGGCTGGCCGATGGTCTGGATCTGCACAGCCAAATCAAGGTCGCGCACTGGAACATCAAGGGCCCGCAGTTCGCGGCGCTCCACCCGCTCTTCGAGACCTTCGCGGTGAGCCTGGCGGCCCACAACGACTCGGTGGCCGAGCGCGCGGTGACGCTGGGCGGCAAGGCGTACGGCACCAGCCGGCACGTGGCGAAGACGAGCCGCCTGCCGGACTACCCGCAGGACACGTCGAGGGACCTGGAGCACGTGCGGCTGCTGGCCGACCGCATCGAGGCGTACCTGACGGGCGCGCGCGAGGGCCGCAAGGTGGCCGAGCAGCACCAGGACACGGACACGGTGGACCTGCTCACCGGCATCATCACCGAGTTCGAGAAGCACGCCTGGTTCCTGCGCGCCTCGCTGGAAGGCTGAGGCTGGCGTGACCGGCCTGGCCATACCGAGCTAACCTCCGCGTCGCGGTCAACGCGAGGAGCCTCGATATGTCAGGCCGGGATTCACCTCGTCCCCAGGCAGCGCCACCCGAGGGGCGGGAGACGGAGGCGCCGGGCCTCCGCGCGGTGGAAGCGGCGGACGCCAAAGCGGCTGCTCCAGGCGGCGACAAGCGCTCGCTGAGCAACGCGGAGGTGGAACTGCTGCGCGGGGTGTTCGGCGACGGTCTCGACTACAAGCCGATGCGCCTGGTGCGGATGGCCCCCTTCATCGCGAGCATCAACGGCAGCCGGGCCTTCGTGCTGGGCAACAGCCTCAACCTGCCCCCCGTCGACTACGACTCCCTGTCGCGCGGGGAGAAGACGAAGGCGTGGCTGCTCGTCCACGAGTGCACCCACGTCTGGCAGTACCAGCACCACGGCCTGGGCTACGTGGTCGAGTCGCTGTGGGCGCAGGGCTTCGGCGACGGCTACGACTACGTGAAGGCGCTGCGCGCGGGGAAGCCCTGGAAGAAGATGAACCCCGAGCAGCAGGCCCAGCTCATCCAAGACGCCTTCCATGGCGGGTACTTCGAGGTGCCCGGGGTGCGCTTCGGCGCGGTGGGCGGCAAGAGCGCGGTGCTGCGCTACAGTGGAAAGACCCCCGACGGCTTCACCGACTACACGTCCATCCTCGTCGCGGCCGTGGAGGAGCTCCGCAAGCCCGCCTGAGGCGCTCGGCCGGAGACGAAAAAGCGGGCAGACACCCGGGAATGCGCCCGGATGGCTGCCCGCTTCAGCGCCAAGGAATTAGCGCGACTGGTCGCCCGCGACGGCCTGACCGCTGCCCAGACCCATCTGGTGCAGCGTGAAGGCCCACAGGTCCGTGTACTCCTCGATGATCTTCCCGGTGGGCTTGCCCGCGCCGTGACCCGCCTTGGTCTCGATGCGGATGAGCACCGGAGCCTCACCGGCCTGCGCCGCCTGGGCAGCCGCGGTGAACTTGAAGCTGTGGCCCGGCACCACGCGGTCATCGTGGTCCGCGGTATGGACGAGCATCGCGGGGTAGCGCGTGCCCGCCTTCAGGTTGTGCAGCGGCGAGTACGCATGGAGCGCCTTGAACTCCTCCGGGTTCTCCGAGGAGCCGTAGTCGCTCGTCCACGCCCAGCCGATGGTGAACTTGTGGAAGCGCAGCATGTCCATCACGCCCACGCCCGGCAGGGCCACGCCGAACAGGTCCGGACGCTGCGTCACCGCCGCGCCCACCAGCAGACCACCGTTGGAGCGGCCGGAGATGGCCAGGCGCTGGGACGTGGTGTACTTGTTGGCGATCAGCCACTCGCCTGCGGCGATGAAGTCGTCGAAGACGTTCTGCTTCTTCAGCTTCGTGCCGGCCTCGTGCCACTCACGGCCGTACTCGCCACCGCCGCGCAGGTTGGCCACGGCGTAGACGCCGCCCTGCTCCATCCACACCAGGTTGGCCACGCTGAAGGCCGGCGTCATCGGAGCGTTGAAGCCACCGTAGCCGTACAGCATCGTGGGGTTCGTCCCATCCAGCTTCAGCCCCTTCTTGTGGCTGAGGAACATGGGGACGCGGGTGCCATCCTTGCTCGTGTAGAACACCTGCGTCGTCTCGTACTGCGACGGCTCGAACTTCACCTTCGGCGCCTTGAACACCTGGCTCTGGCCGGTCTTCAAGTCATAGCGGTAGATGGTGGTCGGCGAGGTGTAGCCGGTAAAGGCGTAGAAGGTCTCCGTGTCCTCGCGCTTGCCGCCGAAGCCGAAGGTGGTGCCCAGGCCGGGCAGCGCCAGCTCGCCCTTGGCCTTGCCGTCACGCGAGTACAGCCGCACCTGCGAGTGAGCGTCCTTCATCACGCTGACGACGAACTGGTCGTTGATGAAGCTCACGGTGGACAGCGTCTCCGCGCCCTGGGGGATGAGCTCCTTCCAGTTCTTGCGCTCCGACTTGCGCAGATCGACGGCGACGAGGCGGCCGCGCGGCGCCTCCAGGTCCGTCTTGAAATAGAAGAGCGTGCCGTCGTTGCCGACGTAGTCGTACTCCGCCTCCCAGTCCTTGAGCAGCTCGACGACCTTGGACCTGGTGTCCTTCAGGTCCTTGTAGAAGACGAGGTTCTTCGTCTGGGTGCCGTGCGAGACGTTGATGACGAGGTAGCGCCCGTCATTGGTGACGAAGCCGCTGAAGCCCCACTCCTTCTGGTCCTTGCGCTCGTAGACGAGGACGTCCTCGGCCTGCGCCGTGCCCAGCTTGTGGAAGTAGAGCTTCTGGAAGTAGTTGGTGCCGCTCAGCGCCTCGCCGGCCTTGGGCTCGTCGTAGCGGCTGTAGAAGAAGCCCTTGCCGTCCTTCGTCCAGGAGGCGCCGGAGAACTTCACCCACTTGACGACGTCCGGCAGGTCCTTGCCCGTGCGCACGTCACGAACGCGGATTTCCTTCCAGTCGCTTCCAGCGTTGGCCACGCCGTACGCCATCAGGTTGCCATCCTGGGTGATGGACAGGCCCGCGAGGGCCACCGTGCCATCCGCGGACAGCGTGTTCGGATCCAACAGCACCCGGGGCTCGGCCTCGAGCGAGTCGGCCGTGTAGAGCACGGACTGGGACTGCAGGCCGTTGTTGCGGTTGAAGAAGTAGCGGTTGCCCTCGCGCCAGGGCACTCCGTACTTCTCGTAGTCCCACAGCTCCGTCATCCGCTGCTTGAGCTGCGTGCGGAGGGGGATCTTCTCCAGATAGCCAAAGGCGAGCTGGTTCTGAGCCTCAATCCACTGGCGAGACTCGGGCGAGTCAGGGTTCTCCAACCAGCGGTACGGATCGGCCACCTGGGTGCCGTGGTAGTCATCCACCACGTTGTCCTTGCGCGCGGCCGGATAGCTCGGGCGCGACGAGGACTGGGCGGGAGCGCTTGCCGTGGAAGCGGCAGGAGCGGCGGCGGGCTGGGACGCGCTGGGGGCCTGGGCATCCAGCTGCGTCGGAGCGTGGCTGCAGTTCGTGAGCCAGAGGGCACACGCGGCGGCGGAGAAAGTGAGAATTCTCATGGTGGCGCGCGAACCTACCAGCCCGGGGGCGTATTTCCGAAACGGGCCAGTCCCTCCATGACCCGCCGCGTCGGAAACGCCCCCGGCTGCACGCCTTCACTTCAAAATTACCAGACCTTCACGCGTCTCTCGGGAGGCAGGTAAGCGCCGTCGCCCTCCTTCACCCCGAAGGCGGAGTAGAACTCGGGCATGTTGCGCACCACGCCGTTCACCCGGTACTCGCCCGGCGAGTGCGGATCCGTGAGGAGGATCTGCCGCAGGGCATCGTCGCGGTGGAGCGTGCGCCACACCTGAGCCCAGCCGAGGAAGAAGCGCTGGTCACCGGTGAAGCCCTCGATGGCCGGAGCCTCCTGGCCCTCCAGCGACAGCTTGTAGGCCTTGAAGGCCACGGTGAGGCCGCTCAGGTCGCCGATGTTCTCACCCAGGGTCAGCTTGCCGTTGACGTTCATCCCCTTCAGCGGAGTGAACGCCGAGTACTGGTCAGCCAGCATGCCGGTGCGCTGCTGGAAGGCGGCCTTGTCCTCCGCGGTCCACCAGTCGCGCAGGTTGCCGTCGCCGTCGGAGCGGCTGCCCTGGTCATCGAAGCCGTGGCTGATCTCGTGCCCGATGACGCCGCCGATGGCGCCGTAGTTCACCGCATCATCCGCCTCGGGGTTGAAGAAGGGAGGCTGGAGGATGGCGGCCGGGAAGACGATCTCGTTCATCGTCGAGCTGTAGTAGGCATTCACCGTCTGCGGCGTCATGCCCCACTCGAGCCGGTCGATGGGCTTGCCGAGCTTGTCGAGGTTGCGGCGGAAGTCGAACTCGACGGCGCGCTTCACGTTGCCCACCAGGTCATCCTTGCTGACGGTGAGCGCGGAGTAGTCCCGCCACTTCTCCGGGTAGCCGATCTTCACGTTGAACTTCGCCAGCTTGGCCTTGGCCTGGGTCTTGGTGTCCGGGCTCATCCACTCGAGCTGGTCGATGCCCTTCTCGAAGGTGACGCGCAGGTTCTTCACCAGCTCCTGCATGCGGGCCTTGCTCTGGGGGCTGAAGTGACGCTCCACGTAGAGCTTGCCGAGCACCTCGCCCAGCGCGCCGTCCACCGTCTCCACGCCGCGCTTCCAGCGGGGGCGGTTCTCCTGGAGGCCCTGGAGCGTCGTGCCGCGGAAGACGAACTCGGCCTGCTCGAACGGAGTGCTCAGCAGGGACGCCATGTCGTCGAGCAGCTTGAAGGTGAGGTACTGCTTGAGCGTGGGCAGCGGCGTCGTCGCCAGCGCCGCGTCCATGGCCTGGAAGTAGTCCGGCTGGCGAACAATGACGCCCGGCGTCTTCTCCGCCCCCAGCGCCTTCAGGTAACGCGTCCACGAGAAGCCCGGCGTGAGCTTCTCCAGCTCGGCCACGCTCTTGAGGTTGTAGGTGGCCTCGCGGTCGCGGTTGCGCACGCGGTCCCAGTGCTTCTCCGCGAGCGACGTCTCGAGGGCCATGATGGCCTTGGCCGCACCGGCCGGGTCCTTCTCACCCGCCTGGCCCAGCAGCGTCTCGATATAGGTGAGGTACGCGGCGCGCGTCTCGACGAAGCGCGGCTCCTGCTTGAAGTAGTAATCGCGATCCGGCAGGCCCAGCCCGCTCTGGTTGACGTAGAAGATGTAGCGGGTCGTCTGCTTCGCGTCCTGGCCCACGAACTGGGTGAACGGCGTCTGGACGCCCATGCGCGCCAGCGCCGCGAACAGCTCCGGCAGCCCCTGCTTGTCCTGGAGCGCGGCAATGCGGTCGAGGTCCCCGCGCAGCGGCTGGAGGCCGAGCGACTCGATGCGCGCCGTGTCCATGAAGCTCTGGTAGAAGTCACCGACCTTCTGCGGCTCGGTACCGGGCTTCTTGTCCTGGGTGGCGGCGGCCTCCTCGATGATGGCGCGCAGGGCAACCTCGCTCTGGTCGCGCAGCTCGATGAAGGAGCCATAGCGGGCCTTGTCCGCGGGGATCTCGGCCGTCTTCAGCCACGTGCCGTTGACGTAGCGGAAGAAGTCGTCCTGCGGGCGCACGCTGGAATCGAAGTTCTTGGTGTCGACGCCGAGAGACCGGGGCTGGGAGGCCTGGACGGCCACTTCCGGCTGGGTATTGCGCGAGCTGGCCGTGCATCCCAGGAGGAGGCAGGCGCCGAGCGTGGGAGCCCAGGAATGGCGGAGGGGCTTCTTGCTGTTCATGCGTTCTCGCTGTGCTGTGTCGGGTGAGACGAAGGTAGGTAACTCCGGGAGTGGCGGGGAATTCCCAGACCCGCTCGGATTCCACCCTCCTTCGGGTGGCGCGCATGCTGCCCGAGCCCCTCGCAAGGCGTCCACCCGCCCTCCGTGCACCCCCTTCGACACGGAGCGTCGACACAGGGCGTCGTGACGAGAATGAGCCGCGACAGCACACGGAATCCGTGCGAAGAGCGCTTCGATCGCCTTTCCGAAGGCATCCAGAAGTTTCTCTACCCGAGGGAGCTGGGAATGGGCCGCTTCACGAAGATTGCTGGAGCGGAGCGGCGGAAGTGAGCGACGTGACGCACCAGCCCCCCAGCGGAAGGACAGGGGCGCTGCGGGAGCTGGCGTTGCTCTTCCTGAGGTTGGGGACGACGGCCTTCGGCGGCCCGGCAGCTCACATCGCGATGATGGAGGACGAGGTCGTCCGGCGCCGGAAGTGGCTCACGCGCGAGGAGTTCTTGGATCTGCTCGGGGCCGCCAACCTCATCCCCGGACCGAACTCGACCGAGCTGGCCATCCATATCGGCCACCGGAGGGCGGGCTGGAGCGGCCTGGTGGTAGCGGGCACGTGCTTCATCCTCCCAGCGTTCCTCATCGTGTCTGTCATCGGCTGGGTGTACACGCGCTTCGGGCAGCTCCCGCAGGTGGAGCACCTGCTGTATGGCGTGAAGCCCGTCATCATCGCCGTGGTGCTGCAGGCCATCTGGGGACTGACACGCGGGGCGGTGAAGACGAAGCTGCTGGCCGCGGTGGGCGTGGTCTGCGTGGCGCTGGGCTTCCTGGGCGTGAACGAGCTGCTCCTGCTGCTGCTCGCGGGCGGCTTCGTGACGCTGTGGCGTCTGGTGTCCCGGAGGATTGAGGGTGGAGGCGGAGCGCCCCCAGCGGTGATGGCGCTCCTTCCGGGCCTGCCGCTGGGCGGAATGGTGGCGGCGACGGCGGCCCCGGGCTTCAGCCTCGGAGGCCTCTTCCTCTTCTTCCTGAAGGTGGGCTCCATCCTCTACGGCAGCGGCTACGTGCTGCTGGCCTTCCTGCGCGCGGACCTGGTCGAACGTTGGGGATGGCTCACGGAGACGCAATTGCTGGACGCGGTAGCGGTGGGCCAGGTGACGCCCGGGCCCGTCTTCACCACGGCCACCTTCATCGGCTACGTGCTGGGAGGGCCCTCGGGCGCGGTGGTGGCCACGGTGGGCATCTTCCTGCCCGCCTTCTTCTTCGTCGCAGTGAGCGGACCGCTGGTGCCCCGCATGCGCCGCTCATGGGTGACGGGCGCATTCCTCGACGGCGTCAACGTGGCCTCGCTGGCGCTGATGGCCACCGTCACCTGGCAGCTCGGGCGCGCGGCCCTGGTCGACGTGTGGACAGTGGGCCTCGCGCTTCTCAGTGCCATGCTGCTCATCCACTACCGCGTCAACTCCGCGTGGCTCGTGCTGGGTGGCGCGGTCGTGGGACTGTTGGTGGGTTGAGCCCGTAACGCGGGCGCTCGTTGTCCCTAACGCGGATTGTTGGCGAGGACGAAGGGACGGAGGCGATGCCCGTCCGGGTCCTCGACCACGAAGGTGAAGCCGAAATCCATGTCAGTGGGCTCCTGCACCACCTTGAGGCCGAGCCGGGTCCACTCGGCATAGGTCGCGCGGACGGAGTCCTTGCTCTCTTCGCTGAACGAGATCTCGACACCACCGGCGGGCTTCGGTGTCGGCTTCATCTCGTCGGCGAGCCAGAGGCCGATTTTCAGACCGGTCGGCAGCACATAGAGCACGAAGGTCTTGGACCTCTCGACCGGCTCGCGGCCGAGGAGCTTCGAATAGAGCTCGGCGCTCTTGAGCGGATCGCGGACGGCAAGCAGCAGGTAATTGAGGGTACGCATGGGCATCTCCATCGGGTTGTTGATGGGGATGGTTTGCGCCTGGCCACTGTCAGTTTCCGGCAGTAGCGGGAATGTTCTGCCTGGCCCGCCACTCCTTGACCAGCACGGCCCGGCGGCGCGGATAGCGCTCGTCCTTCGGCTCGACCGACTGGATGCGGTCGACGCGGAAGGCACGGTAATCCTGCCGGAGCTCGCACCAGGCGGCGAGCACCAGCACCTTGTCGAAGAAGCCAATCAGCAATGGCCAGATGGTGCGGGTCGTGCCAGCGCCGTCATTGTCGCGATAGGTGATGATGAGCTTCTGCTCCTTGCGGAGCGCGGCGCGGATCACCGAGGCATCGATGGCGACCGGCTCGCCGCGGAACATCGGCACGGTGAGGGTGGCGGCATCGACGCTCTCGCGGAGGTCGTCGGGCAGCACGGCACGGATTTTCGACACGGCGTTGGCCGCCGCGGCTCCAAGCCGCGCATCGCCCCGCACCGCGACCCAGCGCGAACCGAGCACCAGTGCCTCGAGCTCATCGACCGAGAACATCAGTGGAGGCAGGGTGAAGCCAGGGCGCAGCACATAACCGAGGCCCGGTTCACCCTGGATATCGGCGCCCTGCGCCTGCAGCGTCGCGATATCGCGATAGAGGGTACGGATGGAGATACCAAGCTCCTCGGCCAGCGCCGGGCCGGTGATGGGCGCACGGTGGCGGCGCAGCAACTGGAGGAGATCGAGCAGGCGGGAGGCTCGAGACATGGCGAGGACAGTAGCGCGGAAGCACGGACTCAGCCGTTCGCTGCCTCGGCGTGGGAGTTGAAGCCCCGCGCCGGGCGCCGCCTGTCCTCCCGGTAGCGCCGCAGCACCCACTGGCCCGCCGGCCTCGCCAGAACGGACGCGCGCAGCTCGGCGAGTGCCTTCGGCACATCCTCGGCGGGCCGCACCGTGTACGGCGAGCCCTCGGCCGCCACCAGCGGGCTGTAGAGCGACGCTGCCGCGATGTCCGCAATCGACAGGGACGAGCCCACCAGGTAGCGCGACGGGTCCCCCTGAATCTCCCGCTCCAGCCTGTCCAGCCCCTCCTGGATCTTCACCCGCGACTCCTCCACCTTGTCGGGCATCAGCGCGTACTGGCGCCGGATGGCCACCTTGATGACGGGGAGCAGCGCCGTTCCCACCAGGCGCAGCGGCAGCGGGAACGCGCCGAACATGAGCGGCTTGATATCCGCACCACTGGCGAAGAGTGTCGCGTACACCCAGCGGCGCACGTGCTTGCCGGCCACCTCGTCGAAGTAGGTCTCCAACTCGAGCACCCGCTCGCGCTCGGGCCCCTCGGCGGGAATCAGCGAGGGAGCCGACAGGTGAGCCCGCTCCAGGTGCAGGGCGATGTCCGTGGAGTCCGTAACGACGGTGCCCCGGTCCACCAGCACGGGCACCGTGCCCCGACCGCCCTTCGTCAGGCGCTTCGTCACGAAACGGTGCGGGCCGGGAATCAGGTTCTCGATGACGTAGGGAATCCCCTTCGCGTCGAGGTTCCAGCGGGTCTTCTCGCAGTAGTGCGAGATGGGGAACTGGTACAGCGTGATGCCAGGTCGAGACATGCGGGGGAGCATGCCGTTTTCCAGGCCCCGCGGTACAGCCAGCCGCTCACGGTCATTGCCCAGCTCTCGTGACAGAGCCGCCCCGACGGTGTGTACCCTCTTGCACAAACTCCTACCCGCACGCTTGGCGCTCCAGGGGGTTGCACGGAGGGCACGCGAGTTGCTCTGTCAGGCCGCTGCCCCCCTGTGTCCGGGCCCCCAAGCAGAGGAAAATGCCCCCATGAGAATCCGCGCCTGCCTCGCCCTCGTCATCCTCGCCACCGCCTGCGGCCGCGAGCCCCCCACCCAGGAGGAGATTGAAGACGCGAAGTCACGGGTGGACCTGGCGGTCCACGCGGCCCATCAGGCTCGCATTGCGCTCGAGCTGCTCGGAATCCTTCCCGTCTACACCTGCGGCGAGGAGCGGCGCACCTTCGTGGGCCGGGCCGCCGAGGGCGCTCACGCGAAGGTGGCCTGTCTCACCGCCACCGCCGAGGCCCAGAGCGAGTCCTCGGACGCGGTGGTGTTCTCCTTCCCCGAGGGCGGCTGCTCGGTGAACGGGCACACCGTGTCGGGACAGAGCGCCTTCATCTACCAAGGGGGTGAGGAGCGAATGGACCTCTTCGCCGACCTGCACGGGCTGAAGGTGGACGGTCATGAGCTCCAGGCCAAGGTGGGTTACGGCACCTGCGGCGACGAGGAGCGCTTCTGGACCGAGGCCGCCGGCAACCTGCCGGACCGGGCCGGCAGCAGCTACCGCGTGGACGGGCGGGTGGGCCTGCGCAATGGCATGCCCGTCTTTGGGAGCACCTCGCTCGTGTTCGACGGGCCGGGCGAAGTGTCCGGGCCGATGGGCACGGACCGTGTCACCTTCACCGCCCTGGAGTACGAGGTGGGTGAGTTCCTGCCCAAGAAGGGCCAGGCCCTCATCGAGACGGCTCGGGGACACCGCGTGAAGGTGGACTTCAGCGAGGTGCTGTGGCGCCTGGGCAAGGTGGAGGTGGAGATCGACGACAAGGCGCCGGTGACGGTCCCCATCGTCCGCTGAGCCGGGCCCGAGGTAGACTGCTCGGCATGTCCGCCTCCGATTCCCGCCCCTCCCCTGGCCTGCTCGCCCGCGCCCTCAAGAAGGTCGGCGAGCTCACCAGCCCGGAAACCCGCTCGGGCAAGGTCTTCAGCAAGGCCGAGCAGGGTCTCACCCAGGTGGCCGCGCGCCTCGCCGAGAGCCCCACCTTCCTGCGCGTCAGCGGCGGGCTCATGCGCCGTGGCTTCACCCTGCAGATCCGCCGCACTTCACTCATGGAGAAGACGTTGCACTCGCTGCGCGTGCCCACCGCCACCGAGGTCGACTCCCTGCGCGACCAGCTTCGCCGCATGGGCGACCAGGTGGAGGCCCTGGGCTCGCAGCTCGAGCACGTCGTGGAGCTGTTGGAGCGCCAGGAGCAGCCCCCGGCCGCCTCCCGCTCTGTCTCCAGCACTCTCTCCCCCTCGGGTGCCGAGCCCGAGCCCGAGCCCGTCCCCGCGCCGCGCCGCCGCCGGTCCGGCTCAGCCAGGTAGGACACCTGTTATGGTCGCGGACACTCTTCCTCCTGGAGCCCTCTCGTGAATCGGCCCGCCCAAGCCTTCCAGCGGATCCGCTCGTTCGTCTCGTCCCAGGTCGACGTCTCGCGCTCTCTCGCGCAGGCCCTGCAGGACCGCTCCATCAATCCGTACCCGTACCTCAAACCCATCTTCGAGAAGGCCGCCGGGGTGCGCGAGCCGCCCATCAGTCCCACCCCGCACTCGGTGGTGTACACGCGCGGCAGCATGCGCCTGTTGCGCTACGCCCCGACCCGGCGCCGCTACCGCACGCCCATCCTCTTCGTCTACTCGCTCATCAACCGCTGGTACATCCTCGACTTCCTCCCCGGCCGCAGCCTCATCGAGTACCTCACCCACCAGGGCTATGACGTCTACGCCATCGACTGGGGCTTCGCCGGGCAGGATGAGCAGAGCCTCTCCTGGAGCGAGCTGCTCGGCGGGCACATCCGCAGCGCCGTGCGCTGGACACAGCGCGTGAGCGGCAGCGACGACGTGACGCTCTACGGCTACTGCATGGGCGGCACCATGGCCCTGGCCTACACCGCGCTCTACCCTGAGGGCGTGAGCAACCTGGTGGTGCAGGCCACCCCGGTGGACTTCACCAAGGGCGGCATCTACTCGCTGTGGACGCAGCCTCAGCACTTCGACGTGGACTCGCTGGTGGACGCCTATGGCAACGTGCCCACCTACGTGCTGGAGAGCGGCTTCTTCATGGCCGGCCCCGTCCAGCGCATCACCAAGTGGCTCGACGTGTGCCGGCAGATCGACGACCCGGCCTACGTCACCACCTTCCTCGCGCTGGAGCGCTGGGGCTCCGACGCCGTCCCCTTCCCGGGCGAGGTCTACCGGCAGTACATGCGTGACTGCTACCAGCAGAACCTCTTCTGCCAGAACCGGATGGAGGTGGGTGGCGAGCGGGTGGACCTGGGAAGCATCCAGTGCCCCGTGCTCAACATCATCGCGGAGCATGACAACATCGCCCCACCGGCCATGAGCGAGCCGCTGCCAGGCCTGGTGGGCACGAAGGATTGCGAGACGATGCATTTCCCGGTGGGCCACATCGGCCTGTCGGCCTCCAGCAAGGCGCCGGTGAAGGTGTGGCCGCGCGTCGCCGGCTGGATGGGCCCGCGCTCGCAGCCGATGGAGGGCGGGGAATGAACGAGGCACAGGTACGGCAGCAGCAGGTACTGTCGCGAGAGGGCTCCGTGCGGCTGCGCGACGGGCGCAAGCTGACCTACGTCGAGTCCGGGAACCTGGAGGGGCAGCCTGTCATCTTCATGCATGGCAACCCGGGCTCGCGCTACATGCGGCACCCGGATGATGCGCTCACGGCCAGCCTGGGGGTACGGCTCATCACCCCGGACCGTCCGGGCTACGGGCAGTCGGACTTCAAGAAGGGCCGCACTCTGCTGGACATGCCGGCGGACATCGAGCAACTGGCCAACACGCTGGGGCTGGGCCGCTTCGCCGTGATGGGCGTGTCCGCGGGAGGCCCCTACGTGGCGGCCTGCGCGTACCGCCTGGGTGAGCGGCTCACGGGCGCGGCCATCGTCTCCGGCTCGGCGCCCTTCAACCGCACCGACGCCATGGCGGGCGTCAACCGGGACTACCGCGCCGCCTACAGCATGGCCATGTGGCCGGGCTGGCTGCTGGAGCCGGTGATGCGCCTGCACGACCGGAGCGTCCGCCGCAAGCCCGACTCCGCCCTGGTCGCCCTGATGAGGGAGTGCTCGGCGGATGACCGGGCCGTGCTGTCGGACCCGGCCATCGCGAAACAGGTGAAGGGCTTCCGCTTCGAGGCCTCGCGCCAGGGCGTGCAGGGGATGATTCAAGAGGCCCGGCTGCTCACCTCACCGTGGGGCTTCCCGCTGGAGGACATCCGCATCCCAGTGCACCTCTGGTACTGGGAGGGCGACTCCATCGTGCCGCTGCAGATGGGTCGCTACCTGCACTCGCGCATCCCGAGCACGGTGCCCCACTTCCTGCCGGGCGGAGGACACTTCTCCCTCTACTCGAACTGGAAGGACATCCTCACCTCACTGGTGCGTGCCTGACGAGGGCCGAGCCGCCGAGGGCTTTTCTACTCCATCGCCAGAATGCGCCCCCGCGCGTCCACAGCGTAGACGGCACCGGCATCGAGAACGATCGCATCGATGCCGCACCTCGAAATCACGGGGAAGAAGCGGACGAAGTAGAGTTCCTCGCTGGCCTGAAGAACCGACGTATCGTACGTGTCCCAGCGAGACAGACATTCCCCGAGCAGCGCATTGTCTGCATTTACCTTGCTCCCGGGTGGCAGGAACTCATCCATTGCCACCTTGACCGCCTGCATCGCCGGCCCGCGCAGGTGCGCTCCCTTCTCGAAGGAATTGGGGAACTTCACCTTCTCGGCCTCTTCGGGAGGCGCCCACTCCGCTTTCTGGTGTCTGTAGATTCCCAGGAATCCACAACCCATCCAGGAGCCCGAACAGAAGAGCACGACAAGATACAACCATCTCATGTTCCACTCGCCCAATCAGGGTAGCCAATCCTGCCCATCCAACAACTCGACCTCACCGTAGAAGCCAGTAGCCCTACCAATGGGCATCCATCGCCCTTCGCGCAGGGCCATGACGAATCGCGTCGTATTGTTATACAGATAGGCTCTACACTCCCCGGTTTTTTCCTTGAAGAAGAGTAGCAACTCACGATCCCAGATCCGCCCCGTCTGGCCATCAACGAAACGTGTGGGACGCCAGTGCCTCGATTCGCTGGTATCCTCGCTTGAGAACTTACGGTTGTTCGGATGGGAGTGAGCCGCGCCCAGGATGATGGCGTCCTTGTGCTCGGGATCGTCAAGTGATCTGGGCATTTCACAAAATTTCCTCCCTCCCTCCTTGGTGCCCCCGATGTCGGAGAGATAGCTGAGGAAGAACGCGTCCTCTGCCCCCGAGTAATAGTGCAGCGCGCAGTACTCGAAGCCGTAGGCACCGTTCGATGCTCCCGGCTGGCGGGTCATGATCTCACAGGCGTTCGCGGCCAGTTCCTCCGACGTCTTGAACGGTCCCGCCAGCGGCCCAGCGACCTGAAGCCACCCATCTTCCCTGCGGTGTACTCGGACGTTGGGGTTGGGGGCCGAGCATCCCCAAGAGCCCCCCACCAGCCAGAGCAGCACCCAGCAACAGCACCTGAACATACCGCCTCCCTGAAAGCCCTCTTCGAAGTGGGAGGAACAGTTCCAAGGTTATCAGGGGACCACACGAAGAACGAGCATGGACGATTCGCTAGCTGAAGGCCCCACCGTTCTCCGCTAGCGTCCGGGGCGTGAGCGACGACACCAGCCTGCCAGCGTTCCGCACCGTGCCGCGCACGGGCGTCATTTATGTCACCACCGAGGCCACGCGCCGAGGCTACCGGGGGGGAGACCCCGACTGGTGCAACCTCGGCCAGGGCCAGCCCGAGACGGGCGATCTGCCCGGCTCCCCGCCCCGGATCAGCAGCGTCACCGTGGACGTGAACGACCTGGAGTACGCCCCCGTGGCCGGCCTCTGGGAAGTCCGCGAGGCCATTGCCTCCCTCTACAACCGGCTCTACCGGCGCGGCCTGCCGAGCCAGTACTCCGCCGAGAACGTCTCCCTCTCCGGCGGAGGCCGGGCGGCCCTCACCCGCGCCGCGGCCAGCCTCGGCAGCGTCAACCTCGGCCACTTCCTCCCGGACTACACCGCCTACGAGGAGCTGCTGGACGTCTTCAAGGCCTTCACCGCCATCCCCATCCTCCTCGAGGGCGAGCGCGGCTACGCCTTCACGCACGAGGACCTGCGCCGAGAGATTCAGGGCCGCGGCCTCTCCGCCCTCCTCTTCTCCAACCCCTGCAACCCCACCGGCAAGCTGGTGCAGGGCGACGAGCTTGCGCGCTGGGTGTCCGTCTCCCGGGAACTGGACTGCTCCCTGCTCATCGACGAGTTCTACTCGCACTACCTGTGGACGAGCCGCCCCGGCCACCTCCCGGTGGAGAGCGCCGCCCGCTACGTGGAGGACGTCAACAAGGACCCCATCGTCCTCTTCGACGGCTTCACCAAGAACTGGCGCTACCCGGGCTGGCGCATGACGTGGACGGTGGGCCCGCGCCAGGTCATCGACGCGGTGTCCAGCGCGGGCAGCTTCCTGGATGGAGGCGGCAGCCGGCCCCTGCAGCGCGCCGCGATTCCCCTGCTGGAGGAGCAGTTGGTGGTGAAGGAGACGCTCGCCATCAACCAACACTTCCGGGAGAAGCGCGATCGCTTCCACTCGCGCCTGGAGCGGCTGGGCATCCGCACGGACCGTCCGCCCGATGGCACCTTCTACGTCTGGGGCAACGTGGCTGGGCTGCCTGCGCCCCTCAACGACGGCATGGGCTTCTTCCGCGCCGCGCTCGACGAGAAGATCATCACCGTCCCCGGTGAGTTCTTCGACGTGAACCCCGGCAAGCGGCGCGCCCGCCCCTCGCGCTTCCGCAGCTACGTGCGCCTGTCCTTCGGCCCCCCCATGGAGGTGCTGGAGAAGGCCCTGGGCCGCTTGGAGGCCCTGGTGCTCCGCTATACCGGCAGCTAGTAACGATCCCGGTGGGTGCCTTCCTGCCCGCCGGCCAGGCCTCACTGGAAGCGGAATGGAAGCGGGTGCTGCTGCGCAACCACGGCATCCGCTTTGAGTAACCGCCTTCAACCCCGCCGACCGCCACTGCTTCGGCGGCACGGCTGGTGCCGGCTCAAGCTGTGGCGGCGCCACCACCTGAAGCGCGGCTTGGTGTTAAGGCGCCGCGCTCACAAACCTCATCACGGCAACTCCATTGGAAATGGGTGGCCTGGAATGCACACGCGTGCGCCGGCTCCCCATCCACTCCCAACACTTGGAGCAACCGAATGAGCATGATGCGGTGGAATGAGGATGAGGCACGCCGACTGATTCTCGGGCAGATGGTGTCGCTGATCGACGGAATGCGGACGCAGTCCATCCGCTCCAGCACGGGAAAATTCCGTAAGCGCGAGCCGATCTCCGTCTTCCGGCCCCAGACGCTCCAGGAGTTGATGGCCCAGGTGGAGGGGGAGCTGGAGAAGCTCGTCGCCGAACACGGCCAGCTCCGCGACTTCGCGGAGTCCATGCGCACCCTGCTGCGGCGCATGCCCGACGCCAGCCTCCTGGAGATGTACGACGCGGTGATGGACGCCGCGGAGCAGTGGCTGGGTGACGTGGCAATCGAGGACGCCGACGGAGTGCGCTCCGACGAGCAGCACCCTACTCAGCTCGAGGAGGTCTCCCTCCTCATCGACGACCTGCGCCGCGAGCGCCGCAAGCCCACCCGCCGCGAGAAGCTGGCCATCCACATGGCGCACGAGGCACTCGCCAACGGCTCCCGCCTGCAGCTGCCCTACAAGCCCCTGCCCATCCCCGGCTTCGGCGACACGCAGACGTACATGTCCGTCACCGACCCAGGTGAGGGCCACATCGCCGGCACCACCACCCGCGAGGACTGGATGCGCGGCGTGCTCGTCCACGTGGAGCACCTGGAGCGCGGACACCAGGATCGCGAGTCCGTGGAGTCCTACCGGATTCCCCGCATCCTCAACGTGGCCAAGGTGCGGCTGCACGTGGCCGGGCGCGCGCCGGTGACCAGCTTCATTGGCCGGCCCATGTTCGACAGCGGCAAGTTCCACCTGGACCTGTGGAAGACGGTGCAGACCATGTCCGGCACCTGCACCGCCATGTTCCAGATGGGCGTGGCCGAGTGCAAGGTCGCCATGGATCGCATGACGGCCTCGCAGATCATCGAGTTCATGCGCGGCCTGCGCAGCAACATCCTGCGCGATACACGCACCCAGCTCCTGTCCGCGGCCTTCAACCTCAACACCCCCCTCGTGGATGACCGCGACGGCCGCTCGCGCGTGGTGACGAACCGCAAGGAGATCGGCCTGCTGGGCATCGAGCTCGTCAAGGCCGGTGGCTTCGACAAGGTCACCTGGGACGGCGCGGCGGACACCTACCCCAGCCTCCCGGTGATGGAGCAGCTCACCCACGCCGAAGCGCTGGAGCTCGTCCACCGGGCGCACGAGCGCGGGCTGCGCACCTACTTCTCCGCAGGCTTCCGCTACCCCCACATCCCCCTGGCCGTCTACACTGGCGTGGACGGAGTGGGCATCGGCGGCGCGCAGATCCTCCGGTACATGGACTCGCAGACCGGCTTCCACGGCCCCTTCCAGCCGGAGAACATCTCGCGCATCCTCGCCATCCGCGACGAGGCCGCGCGCAGCCCGCTGGGACGCGCCGCCGCCCTGCTGGCCCGGCTCGACTGGCTGTCCTCCCAGCGCCGCCTGGACGACCGCCAGGAGGAGTACCGCGCCGGCCTCTACGAGGCCCTCTCCCGCCAACAGGTGGACTCGGTCCTCCAGGGATTCGATGCCCAGGGCTGGACCGCCACCGTCTGAGCAGCCCCTGTCCCACCCCTGAAGGGCCGAGGGACCCGCCGGGCGCGACCGCGAGCAACTGGTCCGATGGTCGGACCAGTCGGTGCCGCGCGCGTCCGGAGGGCGCCCTCGCCCGAGTCCCGTTCCCGAGAGCGCCCCACCGGGGTGCACCACCCCTTGGAGTCACGTCCATGCAGTCCGCAGCATTTCGGATGGAAGAACCCCTGTCGTCCGAGGCCTCCATGCGAGCCGAGCCCTGCGCCTTCGTCCTCTTCGGCGCGTCTGGAGACCTGGCGCGGCGCAAGCTCCTCCCCGCGCTCTACCGGTTGGCGCTGGAGGGCTACCTGCCTCCAGAGTCCGCAATCGTCGGCGCGGCCATCCAGCACATGAGCACCGAGCAGTTCCGCGCCAGCATGCGCGAGGCCCTCGAGCGCTCCCCCGAGGCCGGCCACGTGGACGAGACAGCCTGGCGCGCCTTCTCCCGCCGGCTCCACTACGTCCCCATGGACATCTCCAGCGCCGAGGACTACCGGCACCTGGGCTCGGTGCTCGAGCACGTGGACCGCGAGTATGGCACGCGCGGCAACCGCATCTTCTATCTGTCGCTCGCGCCCGCGCTCCACGCCGAGGCCGTGCGCCACCTGGGAGAGACCGGGCTGACGCACGCCCACTCGCCCGCCTGGGTCCGTCTCGTGGTGGAGAAGCCCTTCGGCACCGACCTCGAGACGGCGCGCTCCCTCAACCAGGGCATCCACCGCTACCTCGACGAGTCGAGCGTCTACCGGATGGACCATTACCTGGGGAAGGAGATGGTGCAGAACCTGCTCGTGCTGCGCTTCGCCAACCGCATCTTCGAGCCGCTGTGGGACCGCAGGCACATTGACCACGTGCAAATCACCAGCGCGGAGACGGTGGGCGTGGAGGGACGCGGCGGGTACTACGAGAAGGCGGGCGTGGTGCGCGACATGCTGCAGAACCACCTGCTTCAGGTGCTCGCGATGCTGGCCATGGAGCCCCCGTCGAGCCTGTCACCCGAGGCGGTGCACAACGCGAAACGCGAGGTGATGGCGTCGGCGCGAGCCTTCACACCCGAGCGCATCCGCACCGAGTGCGTGCGCGGCCAGTACGGCCCGGGGCACATCTCCGGCCAGCCCGTGCCCGGCTACCGGCAGGAGCCCGGCGTCGAGCCCAGCTCGCGCACTGAGACCTTCGCGATGCTGACCATGCGCTTCGACAACCCGCGGTGGGCCGGAGTGCCCTTCTACGTGCGCTCGGGAAAGCGGCTGGCCCAGCGGCTGACGGAGGTGGTGGTCCAGTTCAAGGATGGTCCGCTGGCCCGGGGCACGCCCAACCAGCTTCACCTGCGCATCCAGCCCGACGAAGGCATTGCCCTGCGCTTCGCTACGAAGGCTCCGGGGCGGGCGGTGCACCACCATGATGTGGCCCTGGACTTCCGCTACGGGTCCACCTTCGGAACCCGGCTGGCCGAGGCCTATGAGCGACTGCTGCTGGACTGCATGCTCGGCGTCTCCACGCACTACGTGCGCAATGACCTGGTCGAGCGCGGCTGGGAGCTCGTCATGCCCCTGCTGGAGGCCTGGGGTGCGGCGCATGACGAGCTGCCACTCTCCACTTATGCCGCAGGCACGTGGGGCCCGGCCGCCGCGAGCCACCTCTTGGAGGCCCACGGCCGGTGCTGGAGCGCCAACCAGGCCTGAATGAGCTCGTGAGGCTGCTCGCCTTGCGAGGAGACAGGTTCGGCTCCGCTTTCGGTCACTTCGCCCCGCAGTCCATCACAGTCCACCCCCTGCCTCTCTACCTTGCCAGCAGGAGGCGGAACCTCAATGACCGGGACGCATGCCAATCGCCTCCTGAGCATGACCGGCGTCTCGCAGTCAGGAGCAACCACGATGTTGCATGGTGAAACCCAAGTTCGAGGCCACAACCCTCCCGAGTCGCAGTTTCATGATCGAGGACGCTTCGGCCGGCTCTTTCCGGGTCTGCCGGTCTTCGCCCCCGACAATGACAAGGTCCGTGAGGCGCTCTTCGAGCTCGGCAGGCGCGGGGGCTTGATGGACGCCCTGGACACCCCGCCTCCGGCGACGGTGCCGCCACCGCCGCCGACGCAACTGCCCAGCAACCCCAACAATGATGCCATCCTCGCGGGCTTCACGTTCTTCGGGCAGTTCACCGACCACGATCTGACGTTCGATCCGACTTCCATCCTGGAGCGGCAAAACGACCCGGAGGCCATCGAGAACTTCCGCACGCCGGCGTTCGAGTTGGACAACGTGTATGGCTCCGGCCCGCGGGTCTCGCGCCACCTCTACGACATCAATGATCCGGCGAAGTTCCTCATCGAGAAGCTCGCCGGCCCCGGCTCCAACGATGACATGCCGCGCAACAGCCAGAACACCGCGCTCATCGCGGATCCACGCAACGACGAGAACACCATCGTCTCGCAGTTCCACGTGGCCATCCTCAAGTTCCACAACGCCGTCGTCGATCACCTGCGCAAGAAGAACCCCAACGACCCGCAGGTCTTCGAGAAGGCCCAGCGGATGGTGCGCTGGCACTACCAGTGGATCATCCTCCACGACTTCCTCCCGAAGATCGTCGGGGAGAAGGTGTTGGCTGACGTGCTGGACGACCGCCCGCGGGAGCGGTTCTTCCGGTGGAGGCACGAGCCCTTCATCCCGGTGGAGTTCTCGGTCGCCGCCTACCGCTTCGGGCACAGCCAGGTGCGTCCCGCCTACGGGGTCAACAACGACGGCTTCGCCGCGCCCATCTTCGACGATGCCCTGGCTCCGACTGCGGCGGACCCGAACGATCTGCGCGGGGGCAAGCGCGCCTTGCGGCGGTTCGTGGACTGGTCGCGATTCTTCGAGGGACTCGGAGGCGACCCCACCAGGCGCAACCCCAGCAAGCTCATCGACGCCCGGCTGTCGACCCGGCTCTTCAACCTGCTCCCCGGGGCGCCTGGCCAGGTGAGTGGGGCCAACCTGAAGACGATCACCAATCCCGAGTCGCTCGCGCAGCGCAACCTGCTGCGGAGCCTGGCCCTCCGGCTCCCCTCGGGTCAGGCCATGGCGAAGCGCCTGGGCATCAAGCCCCTGAAGCTCGATGAACTGGCCCAGTTCAAAGTCGGGTTCGAGACCTCCAGTCCGCCCTGGTACTACATCCTCAGGGAGTCGGAGCTGGATGCGGGCAACAACGGCGTACGGCTCGGGCCGGTGGGCGCGCGCATCGTGGCCGAGGTCTTCATCGGCGTGCTCCGGGGCGACCGGTTCTCGTTCCTCAACGCCAACCCGAACTGGAAGCCGGAGCTCGCCAACTCCGAGGGCAAGTTCCTCATGGCGGACCTGCTGAAGTTCGCTGGCTTCCCGGTGGTGCCCGTGCCGGCCCCGGCGCCCCCGGCGCCCCCGGCTCCCCCGGCTCCCCCTGCGCCGTAACACCCTGAACGGGGGCCCTCATTCATACGAGGGCCCCCTCTTTTTCTTCAGCTTCCACCCGGAGCAGGACGGACCATGAACGCACGCGAACCAGGCCATTCCTCGTCGAGGACGTCGAAGACGGTGGAGTTGCTGTGCATCGGGCTGTCCTACCGGACGGCGCCGCTGACGGTCCGCGAGCGGCTGGCGCTGCCCGGGGACCAGCAGGTGGAGCTGCTGCGACGGCTCGGTCAGGTTCCCGCCGAGGCCCTGCTCATCTCCACCTGCAATCGGGTGGAGCTGTACCTGGCCTCGCCAGATGTGGCCCGAGCGCGCCAGCTCGCTCGCGAGGAGTTGGGTCGGCTGGGTGGCCCGGAGGTGCTCGAGCAGCTCTATGAGCACCAGGGCGAGGCCGCGCTGACGCACCTCTTCCGTGTGGCCTCCAGCCTGGACTCCATGGTGCTGGGCGAAGCACAGGTGTTGGGCCAGGTGAAGGATGCCCTCGAGCACAGCCAGGTGGCAGGCACGGTACATGGCGAGCTGTCGCGCATGTTCGCCGCGGCCTTCCGGTGCGCCAAGCGGGTGCGCACAGTGACGGCCATCGGCATGGCGGCTACGTCCATGGCCAGTGCGGCTGTGACACTCGTCAACAAGGCCTGGGATGGGCTCGCGGAGCGGACGGTGCTGGTGGTGGGGGCGGGCGAGATGTCCTCACTGGCTGCGCGGCACCTGCGGCGGGCGGGAGTAGGCCGCCTGGTGGTGGTCAACCGCACGCTCGCGCGCGCCGAGGCCCTCGCCTCCGAGGTGGGTGGCACCGCGCGTCCGCTCGAGGAGCTGTTCACCCTGCTCGCCACCGCCGACGTGGTGGTGAGCGGGACGTCCTCGCCAGTGCCGCTCTTCACTCGGGAGAACGTAGCGCCGGTGCTCGAGACGCGGCAGCGGCCGCTCGTCATGGTGGACCTGGCTGTGCCACGCGACATCGCTCCCGAGGTGGGCTCGATGAAGCGGGTGCACGTCCTCGACGTGGACGACATCCAGCGTTTCGTCCTGGAGAACTCGGCAGCCCGGGCCGAGGAGGCTCGGAAGGCAGAGGCACTGGTGGCCGAGGAGGTGGCCCGCTTCATGCGCGAGCGGGCTGTGCGCGACGGCGTGCCCGTTCTCTCCCGCCTGCGCCAGCGCGCTGACACCATCGCTCGTGCCGAGGTGGAGCGCACGCTCTCCTCGCTCGGCGAGTCGCTCTCCGACAAGCAGCGCAAGAGCGTCGAAGCCATGGCACGCGCCATCATCAACAAGTTGCTGCATGAGCCCACGGCGCGTCTGCGGGCGGTGGGCACCGAGCAGGAAGACATGCTGCTGGCCCATGTCACCGCGGAGTTGTTCGGCCTCCACGACTGACCTTCCTGGCCGTTCTCTCACCAGCCGGCCAGGCCTCCGGGCAAGCAGATACACGCCTCTAACGGCCTCAGAGCGACTTCAGGTACTCGATCAGATCGCGCTTTTCTTCGTCGGACAGGCCAGTCCCATACTCATGCCCTCCGTTGCCGTTTCCGGGCATCGACACGTCGAAGATGAAGCGGGCCTTGCCTGGCACTTCGGTGACGTAGCCGACCTTCTCCGGGTCGTACTCGTGCTGGCCCAAGGGGAAGCGCGCTGGGCGCCTCGCCGCGGGCAGCAGGAGATCCCACAGCGTGGGCACCGAGCCATTGTGCAGATAGGGCGGGCTCGCCCAGATGCCCGCCAGCGGCCGGGACACATACCCCAGGGGAGCGCGCCAATAGACAATGCTCGGCTCCAAGGGGTTGATCTCCGACTGGCTCAGCGCCTCTCGTGCGTAAGCCCGCTGCTTCACCCGCGAGAGCAGGTCCTGCAACGCCGCGGGGAACTCCAGGTCCCCCACCATCGACGCGAAGCTCCGCGCCCGGTTCCCATCCGTGCCCACGACCTCCAGGGGAATGACTCCCGGCTTCTCATGGCACTCCTGACAGTTCTGGGCGAAGAGCCCGCTCCCGCGCTCGATGCGCGCTGCATCCAGTGCCCCGAAGGCGTCCTCCGGCCATCGGGGAGAGACAATCTTGCGCGAGAGCCGCTCCAGCTCCGCCAGGTTGCGCGGCAGGACGGAGGACTCGAAGGTCCGGCGATCAACCACCGCCCCCATGCCGAGCGCCTGGCCAATGTTGCGCTCCATGATCGAGTTGGTGTTTCCATCCCAATGCAGCCACGGGCTCGTCTGGAACTCCCAGAGACAGGGATAGCTCACCGGAGCGTCCAGCACACCCGCCACCTGGGGCCCGAACAGCACGCCGCGCGCCACGCCGAAGGCATCCACCCGGCCAGGGCCCGCATAGGTGGCGAACTTCAGCTTGCCCAGCCGCATGAAGTACAGCAGGTGTCCTCGCAGCACCCGGATGGCATCCGGCACCGTGCGCACCTGCCTGCGGCTCAGCTCGTGGACGTACTGTCCAAGCTGCTCATCGAACTCCCGCAGGCGCGCCGGCTCGGGCCCGAGCATCGGCGGCCGACAGGGGCTCAGCTCCTGCGAGCCGCAGTACCACTCCACTTCGGCCTTGAGCTTCTCCCGAGCGCTCGAGCTCCCATCCGGGAGGAGGTCCGTATCGGGATAAGCCTCCTGCAGCCGGTCATCACTCACCTCCTCCAGACGTGGCGGCGCGCCCGTGCGCGTCTGCTCGGGCAGGTACACAGCCAGCCGTTGGAGAAACGCCAGGAGTTGCGCCCGGTCCACGAGCGTCCTGGACATCACCTCGACGGCCTCTCGGTTGAAGTCCTCCATATTGAGGAGGCTCGGCGCACCATCCACCCGCACCCGGGCGTCGCGGTAATGGAACTCACCCACGTGGCAGGCCGCACAGTTGGTGCCCACGCGCGCCACGGGATGACGCTCGGTAGCGGGCACGAGCGCCACTCCCACCGGCAAGCCCTCGGGACTGTCCGGGTCCGCCAGCAGGCCAAAGCGCTCGGGCGCATCCAAGAAGGACTGGAAACTGTCCCCTCGCCCTTCCAGCGTGCTCCGGCTCGGCAAAGCGCGGAGCACGGCGAGCCAGAGGTGCTCATTGCCCTGAGCCAGGTGGTAGAAGCCCTCGCGCTCCCGCTGGGACAGCCCGGCCGGCGGGCCACTGCCTCCCGTGTCAGGTGGTGGGGAGGTGCGTGGAGCTGATGCACAGCTCCCCAGCACCCCCGCGAGGACCAGCCAGACGAGCCCCCCCCCTGCATTCCTGCCGTCCATGGCGACACCTCCGCGTCTCCCCAGTGGGAGAATCAGGCGCGCCCTACTTTGGAGGTACCGAAGTGCGGTTCAAGTGCCCGCGTGTGCCTCCCATACCCAGGCCGGATGGAAGCACCAACTGTCTGACAATGCATTGACCCGAAAGGGAGGCTTGCTCCGTCCACTCCCGCTCACTTGCTGAAGTCCAACGCATACTCACGCGACACACGGGAGAGCTTGCGCTCCAGACGCTCGACACGGCGCCGCAGCGCGTCGGCGCTCTCCGCGGGTGCGGCGAGCTGCGCGTGGTGCAGGGCGCGCGGGAGGTCCTTGAGGCCGTGCTCGTACAGCTTGGCCAGCGAGAGGTGGAGGGGCGCTGCCTGGTCCGCCCGCGCCGACGCGAGCGCCCGCTGCAGGTTCGCCACTGCCGTCCGGTCATCCCCCACCCGGCGTGACAGGCGAGAGGCCAGCGCGAGCGCCTCGGTGCCCACGGCCCCGGAGTCTCCTGCGGCGGCGGCCCGGGCAAAGGCATGGGCCCGCTCGTAGTCCCGCGCTCGGAGCGCCACGCCCGCGAAGCCCAACAAGTCGCGCGGATCCTCGCCCTCGGCGCCGCTCGCCCGGAAGCGCCGCACCAGCACGCCCAGCAGCGCCGCCAGCAGCAGCAGGTCGTTTGCGTTGTGCTCCAGCACCGGAGTGAGCGCCGAGCCATCCGCGCCCCGCAGGAAGCGGAAGTAGAGGTCCGGAATCAGCGACCCGTCCACGTCCCCCACCCGGTGGTACCCGAGCACCTGCTCCTCCAGGTGCACCAGCCGCGTCCCGGAGCCGCGGTACTTGAAGACGCGCCGCGCGCAGTGCAGCAGGTCCAGGTGTGGCAGATCGGCGGGAGGGGCCACGCGGTTGAGCACGAAGCGCGTGCGCAGCAGCGGCCAGTCGAAGCTCTTGCCGTTGAACGTCACCAGGCAGGAGGACTCCGCCATGCGCCCGGCCAGTGCCCGCAGCATCGGCGCCTCCTCGCCCAGCTTGTTCAGGAAGAGCTGGTGTACCCGGAGCGAGCGGCCCTCAAACCACGCCAGGCCCACCAGGAAAGGCACGGTGCCCGTTCCTCCCGCGAGCCCCGTCGTCTCCGTGTCGAGGAAGAGCATCCGCTGGAAGTCCACGCCCGCCAGCCCCGGCTGCAACGCGAGGCTCGCCACCAGCGGAGACTCCACGTCCAGGGCCTCCGCGAGCGGTGCGTTGCCATGCTGATGGTCCGGAGACAACACACGCTCGGCGACATGGATGAGGCCATGCGGTGTCGTCCGCGACTCCACGGGAAGGGGACCTGGACGCGGCGCCTGAGAGGGACCCCGGCGCGCCACCGCTGCGCCCTGACGCTCGGCCCAATCGCCGAGCATGCGGCGCAGCGCCACCACGCGCGGGTCCAGCTCCTTCCGAGGCTCCGCCGGGGCGGGCGTCTCCACGGGCGCGGGAGGCACCTCTACCGGAGGGGCGGCTGACACTTCACCCGCTGGGGCTTCCGGAGCAGGAGACGGCTTCGCCCCTGGCTTGCCGCCAGGACCGATGCCGCCAAGCCGAGCCAGCTTGCGTTTCAAGTCCACGGCGCACCTCGCCTACTGAAGGGCCACGACCCCAAGGGCCGAGAGGATTTCCAGACCAAGCCGCTTGCGCGGGTGGGTATCCACCGGAGCGCTCCCGGGCATGGCGCCCGCGGCCGGACCGATGCACGCGGGGCACCCGTCCTCGCAGCCGCACGACTCGAGCAGCCGCCGCGCACGCCGCAACAGCTCGTCTCGCTGGTCAAACAGGCGCGCGGCCAACCCCACCCCACCGGGGATGTTGTCGTAGAGGAAGATGGTCGGGTCGAACCCCACGCCTCCGTCCTTGCGCGGCGGTCCGTCCGCGTCGTCCTTGCTCCCGAGCGTCTTGCCCAGGTCCCTTGGGTCGATCATCAACCCCACGCAGGCCACCGTCCGCAGCGCGCTGGCGATGCCTCGGAGCGCATCGATGACGGCGGGCCTCGGCGCGCCCAGCGAGCGCACCACGCTCTCCGGTACGGTGAGCCAGAGCGACGTGGTGTGCATCTGCATCTCGGGCAGGTTCACGTCGCCGTAACCCACGTTCTCGTGCGTGTGGTACTTGATCTTCTTGTAGCCCACCACCTTCTCGATGACGCTCACCTCGCCCATGCCCGCCTGGAGATCCGGGCCCATGGCGGCGCCCTGGTCCTCCTGGATGACATTGACGCGCACGTACGTCATCGCATCGGTGAAGTAGTCCGGCGCCACCTTGCGCACGTAGGCCTTGTGGTTCTCGTAGTCGAAACGCTCGACCTGATACTGCTCGGCCTCGTGCTGGTAGATGGCCTGCTCGTGCAGCATCGTGTGCGCCGAGCGGAAGTCCATCTCCGCCAGCGTCCGGTCCGTGCCCAGCTCGATGATGACCACGTTGTCCCAGCCTACGCTGCGCAGCGAGACGTGGTTGGCCGGGTACGCGTCCGCGGACCAGTGGAACATCCGCTTGCCCTCAGCGCCCGGCGTGGGGTGCACCACCTCGTGCTGTGCGAGGTACCCGAGCGCGTCCGCCGTGGACTCGGCCGGCACATCCCCGAAGGTGTCTCCCTCCTCGAAGGGCAGCTCGAAGGCGGCGCACTTGAGGTGCTGGACGAGGATCTCCACGTTGTCCGGATCGATGCGCGCGTGCTCCACCGGGGCACCGGTGAGCGAGCGCGGGTCCCCCGCGAGGTACTGGTCCAACGGCGCGCTGGAGGTGACGAGGAGTGCGAGGCTGCCCGCGCCCCGGCGTCCCGCGCGGCCGAAGCGCTGCATCAGCGCCGCCACCGAGCCCGGGTAGCCCGCGCACACCACCGCGTCCAGCGAGCCGATGTCGATGCCCAGCTCCAGCGCGTTGGTGGCCACCACGCAGCGCACCTCACCGGCGCGCATGGCGGCCTCGGTGGCCCGGCGCGTCCCCGGCAGGTAGCCGCCGCGGTAACCCTGGATGAGGTTCGGGTCCATCTTGTCCGCGATGAACTGGTCGCGGAGGTACTTGAGCATCACCTCGATGTTGTTGCGCGACTGGCCGAAGAGCAGCGTGGAGACTTCGGCACGCACCAGGTCCGACACCAGCCGCACCGCGCTCTTGAGGTAGCTGGCGCGGATGCCCAGCTCCGCGTTCACCACCGGCGGGTTGTAGACCATGACCCGGCGCTCTCCGGCGGGAGCACCGCTCTCGGAGACGAGCGCCACCTCGCGTCCCAGCATCCGCTCGGCGTGCGCCTTCGGGTTGCCGATGGTGGCCGAGGCCAGGACGAACACCGGCGACGAGCCGTGGAAGGCCGCCACACGCTGCAGCCGGCGCAGCACGTTGGCCAGGTGCGAGCCGAAGACGCCCCGGTACGTGTGCAGCTCGTCGATGACGACGTAGCGCAGGTTGGAGAAGAGCCGCGCCCAGTTGGCGTGGTGCGGGAGGATGCCGGTGTGCAACATGTCCGGGTTGGTGAGCACCACGCCGCTGCGCTCGCGAGCCGCTCGCCGCGCATCCCCCGGCGTGTCGCCGTCGAAGGTGATGGCGCCGTGCTCCAGACCCGCCTCGCGCATGAAGACGCGCAGCGACTCCTCCTGGTCCCGGGAGAGCGCCTTGGTGGGGAAGAGGTAGAGGGCGCGCGCCCCCGGCTCCCGTGCGAAACGGTCCAGCAGCGGCAGGTTGTAGCAGAGGCTCTTGCCCGAGGCCGTGGGCGTGGCGATCACCAGGCTGCGCCCGGAGCGCGCGAGTCGGTAGGCCTCGGCCTGGTGGGAGAAGAGCTGCTCGATGCCGCGGCTCCGGAGGGCCTCGCGCACCTGGGGCGCCACCTCATCGGGGATGGGCGCATAGGAGCCGGAGCGGGCCGGCGCCACCTCGTCGAGGACGAAGCTGGGCGAGAGCTGTCTGTCGTCGCGCCAGCCCTGGAGGACCGCGTCGAGACCGCGGGGACCCGACCAGGGCTTGCGCCGGGAACCGGTGAAAGCGCCTTCTTCCTTCTCTCGCTTCATGGGGCCGGGCACTGTACAGACGTGCACCCGGCGAGGCAACGCACGAGCGCACTCCTTCCAGGGGAGCGTCCCGGCGAGCGTCGTGACATGGACGCGCGGGTGGCTTCTCCGCATTGCAGCGACTGGGAGTGCACCGCACGTTGTGCGCAAATGGATGCTCCTTTCCTCCACCGGACCGAGGCTGGGGAGAGGCTGGCCCGGTCCCTCCCGCACCTCGCCGGGCGCGAGGACGTCACCGTGCTCGCCCTGCCCCACAGTGGCGTTCCCGTGGCCTTCGAGGTCGCCCGTGCTCTCGAGGCGCCGCTGGACCTGGCCGTCGTCCAGCCCATCCTCCACGCGATGGGACCGCCCCGGCACGAGGTGACACTCGGGTTGCTGGGCTTTCCCGAGTCCTTGCAGCTCCACGAGGCAACGCTCAACGCGCTGAAACTCTCCGACGAGGCGCTCAGTCAGGCCCTGTCCCGCGCCCGCCAGCAGCTGCGCCAGCGCCTGCGCGCCATGCGGCCGAGTGCTCCAGCGCCTCCGCTCGCGGGAAGGACCGTGGTCGTCGTGGATGATGGCACAGCCGCGGGAGTGGCACTCCGGCGCGCCGCCGGACTCCTCCGGAGAGCCGGTGCGCGCACCCTGGTAGCCGCCGTCCCCATGGCCTCCGAGGAGGCGCTGCGCCTGCTTGCCACCGAGTTCGAGGAGGTCATCTGCTGCTCCCAGCCAGAGCCCTTCGTCTCCGTGCCGAGCGGATACGAGCGCTACCCCGACGTCACGGATGCGCAGGTGCGCGAGTTGTTGACACGGGCCAGGGAAGGATACGCGCCGCGGAAGATGGCTCCCAGGGACGTTCGGATTTGAGGGGCTGGACCCCTACTGGCCTTCCGCTTCCGGCCGGGGACCGAACTGCTGCCGGACCCGCTCAGCGGGAGCGTGGAGTCCCGCTTCCTCGAGACACCTGGCCGCCCAGACGCCCGCTGCGTCCAAGCGGGAGACGATGGTGTACGGAACGGGCGGTGGCTTGAAGTGGAAGATGACGCCCATCGTCAACCGGACCAGGGGCGAGGTGACGACGTACGCAATGCCCAGCACGGTCTGGCGCATGAGCGCCTCGTTCTGCTTGAGCCATTCCACCTGCCGCTGCCGCTGCTCGCTCGAGACCTGACCGAGAGTGCTCACGTCGAAGATGAGGGCGTGCCGCTCCTGCCGCTGCATGAACTGGGTAGACCTGGAGAGATAGTCCTCGGCCTGCTGGGGAGAGAGCTCGCCAGTGAGCCGCACCACCATCAGCGGCCACAGCGAGTCATCGAAAGTGACAGACCCAGTGGGAGGCAGTCCCGTCACGCCCTCCCTCCACCGGGGGCACCGGGCTTGTCCAGCTCCAACGAGCGCCACAGGTACCAGCTCGCCACCGAGCGCCACGGGCGCCAACGCTCACCGTACGCCAGCAGCTCCTTCGGGCGCGGCATCTCCTCGAGGCCGAACGTGCGCATGAAGCCCTTGCGGATGCCGTAGTCATCCACCGGCAGCACGTCCGGCCGGCCCAACCGGAACATGAGCAGCATCTCCACCGTCCACTGCCCGATGCCGCGCACCTTCGTGAGGTGCTCCACCAGCTCGGCGTCGCTCATGCGCTTCGCGCGGGCCAGCGTGGGCACCTCGCCCTCCAGCGACTTCGCCGCCAGGTCTCGCAGCGCCGCCGTCTTCGCGCCCGACAGGCCCGCCTCGCGCAGGCTCTCCACCGGATGAGCGAGCACGGCCTCGGGCGTGAAGCTCCGCCCCTTGCCCACGCGCTCGCAGACGCGCCCGAAGATGGTGGCCGCCGCCTTGCCCGTGAGCTGCTGGTAGACGATGGACTCCGCCAGCGCCAGGAAGGGGCTCTGGATCGAATTCACCTTCATGCGGAAGGGCCCCACCTGCTTCATCAACGCGCCGAGCGTCGGATCCGCCTTCACCAGCACTCTGCGCGCCGCGGGCGTGAAGCCCTCGGGCAGGAGGCTGTCGGCGGAGGGAAGGGAGTCGGTGGCAGGGAGAGCACGAGCGGTCGCGGCGGGCATGAGCTCATCGTGATACCCGCGCGAGCCCCGCACAGCAACAGGCGCAGCGCGTCCTACTTCACTGGCAGAGGCTGGAAAACTACACCATCCAGGCCCAGGCGCTTGCTGGCGTCGGCGAAGCGCTTCGTGCAGACGATCACCTGGGAGAAATCCTCCAGCCGGAACAAATCCAGGTCCCTCGGAAGAGTGGTGGCATCCAGCAGGAGGTCATCGGGCAACGGAATAGAACTCCGGCCACAGCGCGAACAGGGTGGTTGGTAATCAGGAGGCAGACAATCCCGGTGCAGGCGGCCCATCGGGAGGATTTCCAACTCGAACAACTCAGGCGAGTTGCGCTGGCGGAAGCGTAGCTCAGTACGGCAGCCCTTGAGTCCTCGGATGTCCTTGGCCTGAAGCTTCTCCAGTGCGTCGCGCTGCACCAGCAATGAGAAATAGCTCATAACGAACGACCCGAAACGGCCCTGCGCCTTACCAACCAATGGGCCAAAATCCGACCCAGGTTCCAAAATGGCCCCCGGAGGTAGCAGGGGACGTACCAGTTCACACAGTCGTTCATACTCCTCGATGGGCTCGGGCCGGGCCTCCTCGAAATCGGCCAGGGCTGCCACCGGAGTCAGGTCCACGGAGGGGTATATGAAGCCGGCACTCCAAGTGGCATCGCAGGCTGGGCAGTGAACTCCCGGCAGCCCCCACTTGTGCACGGCATCAACGAAGCCCGTGTAACCTGCAGACCTGTCTTCCTCGATGACGAAGTATTGCATACGTACAATCACCATAAACTCAATCGCAATAGTAGGGTACGAGCGGCCCGTTCACGCCAAAGCGCATCATGAGCTCGCCCGCGAACCGCCACATGTCCTCCGCCTTGGCGGTTTTGCGGTTCTTGATCATGAAATCCCGCCACGCTTAGTTCCATTGCCCGCCGTTGGGCCCACCACTGTGCAGCCATCTATGGAAACTTTGGGGGATTCGAATGGTGAAGGCATGGATGTCGAGGCCCTCGCGCTTGAACCACCTGGCCAGCCCTGGCTCTTGCGGGAAGATATGGTGCTTCTCGAAGGGCTCGCGTGGGATGAGGCACTGGCTGAGGTAGAGCCTGCGCTTGCTCAACTCCCGGGTCTTCCAGTTGTGCCACGGGATTTCGAAGACAGGAGACGCGTAGCGGGGCTCGGCCAGGGGGTGCCCCCACCAGCGGCTCGCGTTAGGACCCGGCCCCAGAGGCAAGGGGAGCATCGGCTCCGTCTGCGGCACCAGCACCTGTGCCAGGAGTACGGGGTGGTCATCACCCTCCGTGACATCCTGGCAGCGCCAGATGGCACAGCGCTCCTCGTCACACAGCGGCACCACGCATGTCGGGTCGGCGCGAGCATCCTCCCACGATGAGGACACGGCCTTGGGTGCCTCGACGTCCTCGCGCTCTACGGGCGCCGAGGTGACACAGGCGGTCAGCAGCAGGCCGAGGAGCGCAAGGCCCCTCCCAGAGCACAAGAAGGTCATGCGGCCCATGTTACGGGCCGCTGCCCCGGCTCAACGGATCTTCTTCGACGGCAGGCCCTTCACGGCCGGGCCGTTGAGCACCTCGCCCGTCGGGCTGTAGCGGGCCCCGTGGCAGGGGCAATCCCAGGAGCGCTCGCCCTTGTTCCAGTGCACGTGACATCCCAAGTGCGTGCACACCGGGCTCACCGCGTGCACCGCCCCGCTCTCCTCGCGGAACACGGCCACCTTCTTCCCGTCCACCTCCAGGATGCGGCCCTCTCCAGGCGGCACCTCGGACAGGTCGTGCCCGTCCGGTTTCGCCAGCCGGTCCGCCACGAAGCGGAAGGCCACCTCCGCGTTCTCCTGGATGAAGTCCTTGGCCCCCGCCTTCGGCTTCACCCGCGTGGCGTCGTACAGCGCCGCGTACGGGTTCTGCCTCTCGAGGATCAGGTCCGTCAGAATCATCCCCGCCAGCGTCCCGAACGTCATGCCCGTGCCCGAGAAGCCCGTGGCCACCCAGACGTGCCGCGAGTTGCTGTTGCGCCCGATGTACGCCAGTCCATCCGCCGGCTCGATGACCTGGCCGGACCAGCGGTACTCAAGCTGCGTCACCGGGAAGCGCCGCCGCGTGTACTCCTCCAGCGCCGCGTAGTGGCGGTCCGTGTCCTCCTCCGTCCCCACCTTGTGGTCCTCACCACCGACGATGACGTAGTCCACGCCCTCCACCCGCTGCGTGCGGATGTAGTGATACGGCTCCTGGCTGTCGTAATAGAGCCCCGCCTCCAACGGACCCTCGAGCCGCCCCGCCACCGAATACGTCCGGTACGGATACAGCTTGGTGTGCAGGAAGACGCGGTTGAGCGGCGTCGTCGTGGCCTCCACCACGTCCCGACAGGTGATGATGCCCCGCGCGGTGTGCACCCGGCATGGCACCCCCTCGTACAGCTCCGTGACCTGCGTCTCCTCGAAGATGTGGCTGCCGTCCCCCAGAATCCCCTCCGCGAGCGCCAGCAGGTACTCGCGCGGGTGGAACTGCGCTTGATCCTCCACGCGCAGCGCCAACTTCACCGGGTATGGCAGCGGCACCTCGTTCGTCAGTGCGCACATCAGCCCCGCCTGCCGCGCCGCGGTCGCCTCGCGCTCCAGCTCTCTCGCCTCCCGCTCCGTCTCCGCGTAGCGGTACCCGGGCAGCCGCTGGAAGCCGCAGGAGATCCGCAGCCGCTCCACCAGCCCGGCGATCTGCTCGATGGCGGCGCGGGTGGACTGGGCGGCCATCCTCGCCCCCATCTCCCCAAAGTCCGAGGTCAGGGTGGAATAGGGCGTATCCAGCAGCTCGGTGAGGTGCGCCGTCGTCTGCCCCGTCTGCCCCGTCAGCAGCCGGTGCATCTCCACCACCGCCACCTTTTTGCCTTCCTGTTTGAGCAGGTACGCCGTGGTGAGCCCGGCGAGGCCTCCGCCGATCACCACCACATCCACCTCGAGATCCCCCTGCAGCGCCGGGTAGCGCCGCGCCGGGGCCGACACCGTCCACAACGACTTGTGCGTGCGCTCTTCCACCATGCCCCAAAGGCTAGGAACGAGGCCGGGGGCCGGTAGAGCGAGCGGCCGGGCTCCCTCGCATGCCTGCCTGTCCTCCACTGAAGCCTCGGGATGTGCAAGAACCAACACCCGGGTCTACCGGATGTTGGCCAGTGGGGTGCTGTTGGCGCACAACCGTGGGGATCCTCTGCTCTACTGACTAGTAACAACTTCGACCCTGAGGACCCCGGAGCGCCGCGTCTTGCCATCCACCGCTGCCCTGCCGTCGCCGTCCGCGCCCGGCCCCGAGGCGCGACTCGCCTTCGCCGAGCTGTTGCTCGGTTGCGAGGATGCCAGGATCTGCGCCGAGGCCGCGGTGGCGTGGCTCATCCACCACGCCCAGCTGAACCAGGTGCTGTGCCTGGCTCCCGATGAGTCGGACTCGCACTGTCTGGTCCCCCTGGCCTGGCACGGGCTGCCCACCCCCGAGGGCTTCACGCTCGCCCTGCATGACGTGAAGCACCCGCTGGTGGAAGCGCTCCAGTGGAGCGAGCCCCGCTGGTTCCATCCCGGCCAGCTCCCGCCGGAGCTGCCGCTGTCCAGTCACGGCCTCTTCACCCTGTCGCTCGGCCGCGCCACCTCGGGGACGCCCGCGCCTGGGCTGCTGCTGGTGGCCGCGCCCGAGCCGGTGCTCTCGCCCGACGCACCGTGGCTCGCCGGCAACCTGGGCGTCCACCTCACCCGGCTGTACAAGGGCCGCCAGCTTATGCGGCTCGAGGAAGCCTCCACCGAGCTGGCCGCCCGAGTGAACGCCGCCACCGAGGAGCTGGCCACGCAGAACGAGCTGCTGCGCCGCCAGGCCATCCAGCTCGAGCAGGCGAGTGCTGCCAAGTCGCAGTTCCTCGCCAACATGTCCCATGAGCTGCGCACGCCGCTCAACGCCATCCTCGGCTACACCAACATGCTGCTGCAGGGCGTCAACGGCGAGCTCGCCCCACCCCAGCGCCGCAGCCTCACCCGCATCGACTCCAACGGCCGTCACCTGTTGGAGATCATCAACGAGATCCTCGACATCACCCGCATCGAAGCGGGGCGAATGCCGCTGCACCTGTCCGAGTTCCGCATTCCTGAGCTCATCCAGGAGGTCATGGCCGAGTTGGATCCCATCATCGTGCGCTCGAAGCTGGCCGTGAGCGCGTCGTTGGATCCCAACCTGCCTCCGGTGTACAGCGATCGTCAGAAGGTGAAGCAGATCGTCGTCAACCTCCTGTCCAACGCCCTGAAGTTCACCCACGAGGGCGCAGTCAAGGTGCTGGCCTCTTACGAGGTGGCCACCGCCGCGCTGCACATCTCGGTGGCGGATACGGGAATCGGGATCGATCCCATCCACCAGGAGAAGATCTGGGAAGACTTCCAGCAGGTGGATAGTTCCCCCACACGGGCCTATGGCGGAACGGGCCTGGGGCTCTCCATCTGCCGCCGGCTTGCGGCTATGCTCGATGGGCGCATCTCGCTCAAGAGCGCTGTGGCGCAGGGCTCGACGTTCACGCTGCACCTTCCACGACGCACGAGGCGGACATGAACAGCCCAGCTCTCAACGACCCCGCGCCCCTCGTGCTGATCGTCGATGACTACCAGGATGCCCGCGAGATGTACGCGGAGTACCTCGAGTACTCCGGCTACCGGGTAGCCGAGGCGCGCAACGGGCTGGAGGCCGTGGAGAAGGCCTTCGCGCTGCACCCGGCCCTCATCCTCATGGACCTGTCCCTGCCGGTGATGGATGGCTGGGAGGCCACGCGCCGCCTCAAGGGTGATGCCCGCACGCGCTCCATCCCCGTGGTGGCCCTCACCGGCCACGCGCTGGACGGACACTCGCGCGAGGCCCAAGACGCCGGCTGCGATGCCTACGTCACCAAGCCGTGCCTGCCGGATGCGCTGGTGCGCGAGGTACAGCGAGTGCTGGCCACCGTGGCTCCGGCCGCGTAGCCGCTCGCGCTCACGACGCCCGACCGGCTGCCAGGCGGACAGGCTCTGATTTTCCCCCTTGAGCCTCACGCGACGTGAGGGTGTACCCATCCTCGCAGCCACACACCGGTGTGGTCGAAAGGAGCGTGCACCATGCAGCCCGAACCCCTGAAAGTAGGCGAGCTCGCCCGGCGGACCGGGCTGTCCATCCGTACCCTGCACCACTACGACGAGCTGGGCCTGCTCTCGCCGTCGCTGCGCACGGCATCCGGCTATCGGCTCTACACCCCGGAGGATATCGCCCGACTGCAGCGCATCCTGTCCCTCCGCCAGCTCGGCTTCTCACTGGAGGAGATCAAGCGCTGCATCGACGAGCCCGGCTATTCGCCCGTCCGAGTGCTCGAGCTGCACCTCGCCCGGGCTCGCGAGCAGCTCGCCCTCCAACAGGAGCTGTGCAAGCGCCTGGAAGCGCTCGCCACGCAGCTCCGCTCGGCGGAGACACCGTCCGTCGATCAACTCGTTCAAACCATTGAGGTCATGACCATGTTCGAGAAGTACTACACCCCGGAGCAGCTCCAGGAGCTCGAGGCGCGCCGCCAGACCCTGGGAGAGGACGCCATCCGCGAGGTCCAGGAGGAGTGGCCTCGGCTCATCGCCCAGGTGAAAGCCGAGCTGGAGAAGGGCACCGACCCGACCAGTGAGCCCGTACTGAAGCTCGCTCGGCGCTGGCAGGAGCTCATCCAGGCCTTCACCGGCGGCAACCCCGGCATCGAGAAGTCGCTGAACAGCATGTACCAGCAGGAGCCGGGCATGGGCGCCAGGTTCGGGATGGAGCCGCAGCTCATGTCCTACGTGGGTCGCGCCATGGCCGCGCTGAAGAAGCCCGAGTAGTGCGCCCGCCCTTCACCGGCCGCGGGGCCACTCAGCGCCCCGTGGCCACCTTCTCCGCCTCCAGCACGATGGAGTCCGCCCAGGGGGGCAGCTTCGCCCAGCCGGCAGTGTGCTCGGTGCGTGCGTAGAACTCGCCGCCCGCGCCCCGCGCCACGGTGAGCTGGCCGAGGCGCTGGTCCCCCCGCAGGTACTCCACACGGAAGGACTCCCGAGGCTCCCCCCCGGGAGGAACCTCTCCTCGACCGAGGAAGTCCGTCTGCGCTGGTGAGAGCAACCACACGCGCTCGTGCCACTTCCAGGCTGTCTCGTCCGGCGAGTCCGGGGCTTCCCGGGGCAGGAACTCCGCCGGCCGCTGTGCCCGCGCGCGAACGAGGAAGGTGCGCGAGGTGCTCCCCACGGTGATGGTGAGGGCGTCGTACTCGCTAGCCCCGAAGGTGTGCAGCGTCCGGTCCACCAGCCGGTGGGCGGCATTCTCCAAGTCGGGCAGCAGTGAGGGAGGCAGGAGGAAGACGTGTCCATCCATCTCGCGCCGCAGATACGGACTGCCCCAACCACTCGAGGAGGCTGCCAGGGTGAAGGTGTGCTCTCCGCTGGACAGCTTCACCGCCAGCTTCCGGTGGCTGTCCTTCAACCCCACCTCGGCAAGCCTCTCCGCGTCCAGCACGCCCAGGCTCCGCGTGGCCAGCAGCGGCGCGAAGCGGGCGAAGAGCTGTTCCGCTATCTCGTTGGCGCGCAGCTCCCGCTTCGCCCCTAACCGCAGCCACAGCTCGCCGTCCTTCGTTCCCTCACGGAACAGCTCCACCTGGACGGACGCATCCTCGTAGCGCACGCGCTCCAGCGCCCGCTTCGGCGCGTCCAGCACCACCACCTCACCGGGAGCACCGACTGGCTCGCGCTGCCAGACGAAGAAGGCCGCGGCCAGTCCCGCCGCCGCCAGCACCCCTTGCAGCACCACGCCCCGCGCCCTCATCGCGTCCCTCTCCGTCTCCGGCGCCGCGTCACGAGGAAGCCCGCCCCCAGCACCAGCGCGGGAGCGAGGAAGACGGCCGAGTAGAACCACACCACGTCCTGCTGGCGGGAGTGCTGCACGGGCACGTCCTCCTCGTTGGACAGCACACCTGCCAGCTCCTCCTCACCGAGGAGCCAGAGCACCGTGTCCATCAGCAGGTAGGGGTTGCCATAGGCGCGCGGGCCCGCGTCGGTCATCACGTCCGAGTCGCCCATGGCTACTACGCGCGCGGGCGAAGCACCCGAGACGCCGGCCTTCTGCACCGCCACCACCAGGGGCCAGGCTCGCCGCGGCTCTCCCTCGTCCGGGGTGAAGTCGTGGTTGGTGTCCTGGAACGTCTCCGCGGGTGCCCGCACCGAGACATCGTGCGTCACCCCCTTGGGCAGGGGCTGCTCGGACTCCAGTGCCGCCGCGCCGGCGAAGACGATCGCCGCGTCGCTGCCCAAAGAGGCCAGGGTCGCGACGGAGGCGTGGGAGGAGAAGCTCGCCGTCACCAGGTTGCCGCGGTCACTCCGCTGGTGGCTCATGCGCAGGTGGCGCAGCTCATTGGCGAGCGGCACGCGCAGCAGCTTCAACCCCAGCGGCTCCAGCAACGGCTCGAGGCCAGGCCCCTCCGGCTCCAGCGCGAGCCACAGCCGCCCGCCGTGCTCCACGTACCGGCGCAGCGCGGCGAGCGCCTCCGGAGAGAAGTCCCGCTCAGGCCCCACCACCGCCACCACGGCTGCGTCGCGAGGCACCTCCGTTCCCAGCCCCTCGGCCATGCCCAGCGTGCGCACCTCCACGTTCAGCACGCGCAGCCACTCCTCGAGCTGAGACAGACCGGGTCGCGCCTTCTCCAGGGCCGTGGCCGCCTGGGGTTCCAAGCCCCGCTCGCCCTGCCCCGCCGTGAGGTACAGCACCCGCCGGGGACGAGACACCACGCGCAGCCGCCGGTACACATCCTCGTCCAGTCGCTGCAACTGCCCTCGAGCACGCTCCAACTCCAGCGGCACCTTCAGCCGCTCGTGGCGAGGGCCCCGGCTGAACACCACGGAGCCGTTCTCCCCCACGCCCAGCGCCTTCGCCCGGGCCCGCTCCACCGCCTGGTCCAGCACCTCCACCTCGAGGTACCCGGACTCTCGCGCCAGCTCGCGGAAGTACTGCTCCAGCGCCTGCCGCACATCGTTGGCAGGGGGAAAGAAGAGTGTCACCCGCACCGGCTCGGGAAGGCGGCGCGCCAGCAGGCGGGTGGCAGCACCCGGCCGGGCCGTGCGGAAGTACGCCAGGTCCCACGAGACATCCGCCTGGGTGGCCACGTACATGGTCGAGAAGGCGAAGATGAGCGCGAAGGCCAGTCCCAGCCCCGAGTGGAGCGCGGCACGCACCCTGCCCGATTGCAGCACCGGCGCTCGTGCCATGGCCGCCGCTGCCAGCTCCACCAGCACAAGTGGCAGCAGCGTGGTGGTCAGCAGCGCGGGGAAGAGCGCCCGCAGCACCACCGCCACGGAGCCCTTCGCGCCCAACTGGAAGAAGTAGAGCGCAAGGCTGAGCCCTCCCAGCAGGAAGAGGCCAAGCAGCCAGCGCTCCAGCACCCGCCACTCGCCCGAGGCCCGCGCCACCCTCGCCCCGCGCCACGCCACCGCGAGCCCCACCAGCGCCAGCCCGAGCCCACTCAGCACAAGTCGCACCGTGCCCGCGCCCGCCACGCGCTCGCCGAAGAAGAGGGCCAACAGGCCCACTCCATACAGGACGGACACCCAAGGCGTGGGCCGGAGACTCATCGCCACCTCCGCGCCTGGAGCACCTGGGTGGCGGCGAGCAGGGCCACGTAGGTGACGAGCAGGTAGTAGACGACGTCGCGCACGTGCACCACGCCCGCCTGGAAGGGCTGGAAGTGCTGGTTCCACAGCGCCAGCGCGCTGAAGACGTCCGAGAGGGGCTGCTCGGTGATGCGAGCCAGCAGCCAGCACGTCAGCAGCGCCACCAGCATGCACCCGGAGAGGACGGCGGCCAGCACCTGATTGCGCGCCAGTGCCGAGCCGAACGTGCCGATGGCCAGCGACGCGCTTCCCAGCAGCAACAGCCCCAGGTAGCCGGCGGCGATGTGCCCCAGGGACAGCTTGCCGTGCACCATCACCAATAGCGGCATGAACACCGTGGCCAGCGTCATCAGCGCCAGGAAGGCCAGCGCCGAGAGGAACTTGCCCAACACAATCTCGTGGTCCTTCACCGGCGAGGAGTACAGCAGCAGCAACGTGCCCGCTTGTCGCTCCTCGGCCAGCAGCCGCATGGAGATGAAGACCGAGGCCACCATCGTGGTGCCGCTGGAGAACAGGAAGAAGAGCGAGAGCACCTCCGAGGAGCGCTTGCTCACTCCGCCCAGCGCGTAGGCGTTGAAGAGCAGGCCGTCCACCGCCACCACCATGGCGATGATGATGTAGCCCTGGAAGGTGCGCAGGTAGGCCGCCAGCTCCCGGCGCGCGATGAGCAGCGTCCGCCTCATCGCGCGGCCTCCTCCCCACCCTGGGTGAGCCGCAGGAAGAGCGACTCGAGCTTCTCCGCCCCCCGGTCCAGCCGCAGCAGCGCCAGGCCTGCGCCCACCACCGCCTCGGCCACCCTTGGCCGCAAGTCCGCCGGGGCGTCCACCCGGAGCGTCACCACGCCCTCGGCCTCCCCCATCACGCGCACCGGCCCCACGCCCGCGAGCGCCGCCAGCACCCGCTCCCGCTCTCCTCTCACCTCCACCTCGATGAAGCCCCCGCCTCCCAACTGCTGGCCCAGCTCCTCCTCGGTGCCCTGCGCCACGAGCTCCCCTTCCTTGATGACCAGGAGCCGATCACACGTCTGACTGATCTCCGGCAGCAGGTGACTGGAGACGAGCACCGTGTGCTCCGCTCCTCGGAGCCCCCGGATGAGCGTGCGCATCTCCACCATCTGCCGGGGATCCAACCCGCTGCCCGGCTCATCGAGCAGGAGCAACGCCGGCCGATGGACGAGCGCCTGCGCCACCCCCACGCGCTGCCGATAGCCATGGCTCAGCGAGGAGATGGGCGCGTCGTCCACGTCGCGCAGGCCCGTCTTCTCCTCGGCTTCAGTGACGCGAGCAGCCACCTCGCGCGACGGCACGCCGCGCAGCCCCGCCACGAAGGCGAGGAACTCCCCCACCCCCATCTCATCATAGAGAGGTGGCGTGTCCGGGAGGAAGCCGATGCGCTGGCGCACCTCGTGCGGGTGCTCCACCACGTCGTAGCCGTCGATGACGGCCCGCCCCGAGGTGGGCAGCAGCACGCACCCCAGAATCTTCAGGGTGGTCGTCTTCCCCGCGCCGTTGAGCCCCAGGAAGCCGATGACCTCGCCCCGCTCGATGCGAAAGGAGAGGTCGCGGATGGCCGCGTGGCTGCCGTAGTAGCGGGTCAGCCCCTCGACGTGAATCATCGAGCCGTTCTTCCGCGCGGCCCGGGGGAAGTCAAGGCGGGCGCGCCCTCAGCCGTGGCGAAAGCGCGGCCCCTCGGTCGTCTTCCCCAGCGTGAAGCGCAGGGTCTGCTCCAGCGTGGGGTGGAGGAAGGTGAAGCCCTGGCGCTCGGCTACCTCCGGGCGGATATGGGCGCTGAGCAGGAGCGTCTCCTGGCCCATCTCTCCGAAGGCGGCACGCACCGCGGAGGCGGGCAGCGGCATCACCGCCGGCCGGGAGAGCACCTGTCCGAGCGTCCGGGCCAGCTCCTCCTGGCGAACGGCCTGGGGCGCCACCGCGTTGACGGGCCCGCGCAGGCCCGGGGTGAACAGGGCGAAGTGGACGAGGCCGATGACGTCTTCGAGCGACACCCAGCTCATCCACTGCCGCCCATCCCCAATGCGACCGCCGGCCCCGGCCTGGAAGGCGGGCAGCATCTTCGCCAGCGCACCGCCCCGGGCACTCAGCACCACGCCCAAGCGCAGGTGCACCACGCGGATGCCGGCCCGCTCCGCCGGGGCAGTGGCCGCCTCCCACTCGCGCGTCACGTCCGCGAGGAACCCCTCCCCGTGCGGGCTGGACTCGGTGAGCACCTCTTCGCCCCGGCTGCCGTAGAAGCCCATGGCCGACGCGCTCACCAGCACCTTCGGCGGACGCGCCAGACGCGCGAGCGACTCGCACAACACCCGGGTGCCCTCCACGCGGCTGCGCCGGATGAGCTCCTTGCGCTCCTCCGTCCAGCGTCCCTCGCCGATGGGCGCCCCCGCCAGGTGCACCACCGCGTCCACGCCCTCCAGCGCCACCATGTCCATCTCGCCCTTGCCCGGTGCCCAGGCAATGTCCCCGGCCTCGGGCCGGCCTCGCACCAGCCGCCGCACCCGGTGGCCTCCCGTCGAGAGGAAGGACACCAATGCGCTGCCCACCAACCCCGATGCGCCGCTCACCGCCACCGTCAACGGCGGCTGGCCGGCGAAGGCCGCGTGGCGTCGCAGGTCCTCACGCGTCACCGCATGGCGGTAGGCGAACATCCGCTCCAGCCGCTGCCGCGCGTAGCTCCACCCACCATCTGCCCGAGCACCCCCACCGGCAGCGCGTACTCCACCTCGTCCTCCAGCACGCCGGTGCCCGCGGGCTCGTCCCACATGCGGTGGGTGTGCACCCACCGGGCAAAGGGCCCCGACTCCTGCATGTCCTGGAAGAGCGAGCCGGGGATGTAGCGGGTGTGCCTCGCCACCCACCGCAGGGACGCCGGCCCCATCCTCATGCGCAGCACCACCCGCGTGCCCTCGCGGATGCCCTCTCCCTGGCGCTCCACCACCTCGACTGGCTCCCAGGGAGGCGTCAGGCGCTGGAATGCTCCCTCGCGGGCATGCCAGGCGAACACTTCCCCGGCATCCACGGGCATCTGGCTGCGCGCCTCGAACACCTGTGACTTGCCCATTGTCCCCTCTGGGCGCCAGATTGCGCCCAACAGGTATGATTACCTCGGACATCCTCATACGGGCAGTAGAAACCCTTCGGCGCGGCGGCGTCATCGCCCTGCCAACAGAGACGGTCTACGGACTGGCGGCCAATTGCGAGGACGAGCTGGCCGTGCGCCGCGTCTTCGCCATCAAGGGGCGTCCCGCCACCCACCCCCTCATCGTCCATGTGGCCCGCGCCGCGGAGCTGCCCTCCTGGGCACGCCAGGTGCCCGACGAGGCCTGGCGCCTCGCGGAGGCCTTCTGGCCGGGCCCCCTCACGCTCGTGCTGCCGCGCACCTCGCGCGCCACGGACGCGGTGACGGGGGGCCAGGACACGGTGGCCATTCGCGTCCCCAACCACCCCGTGGCCCTGGCCGTGCTGGACGCCCTGGGGGGAGGGGTGGCCGCGCCGAGCGCCAACCGCTTCGGCCGGGTGAGCCCCACCACGGCGGAGCACGTGCGGGCGGACCTGGGGGACGAGGTGGACCTCATCCTCGACGGGGGCCCGTGCACGGTGGGCGTGGAGTCCACCATCGTGGATTTGAGCGGCAAGGAGCCGGCGGTGCTGCGCCCCGGAGGCCTGGCGGTAGAGGAGCTCGAGCGCGTGCTTGGGCGCAGGGTGCCGGTACGGATCTCGGCCACGGTGCGAGTCTCGGGCAACCTCGCCTCCCACTATGCGCCGCGAGCGGGGGTGGTGCTCTCCGAGCCCGCGGACGTGGCCTCTCGCGTGGCGGCCCTGCGCTCCCAGGGGCACAACGTGGGCGTGCTGGGCCCACCAGGCCTCACGCTGCCTCCGGGAGTGCCCCGCTACGACGTGCCAGAGGATCCGGCCGGCGCGGCGCGCACTCTCTACACCCGGCTGCGCGAAGCAGACGAACAGGGCCATGACGTGCTGGTGGCCTGCCTGCCGCGCGCCGAGGGCCTGGGCATCGCCGTGAGGGACCGTCTGGCCCGCGCCGCCGCCCCCCGGCCTCCTGGGGGCTGAGGAGTTTCGGGAGGGGCGAGCCGGCTCAGGTGGCCGGACGCCCGGAAACAACGGGGTTGAGCAATCCTTCCGCGAACAACGCGTCCTGAACACGTCGGGCCAAGGCGACGTGCTCGGGATTTGACGCCGTGATGCGCTCGGGAGAAAGCAAGACGAGCGTGCCCTTGTCCTCCACCGGTTGCACTCGCACCGGCTCCGGAAGAGGAGGTACCGCCCCCCGGCTGCGGGATACGTACGTCAACCACCCCACGAAGGTTCCGGCATGCCCATTCTCGGAAAGGGTATCCCGCAGGGCAGCAGAGGTGACAACACACCAATCCGGCTCCCAAGCCAGCACCATGGCACGCAGCACCTCCGCGAGCACGGACACCGTGAGCACGCGCTCCTCCTCCGACCCAGCAGAAGGCAGATAGAGAAGGCACGCATTGCTATAGAAGTTCGAGCAAGAGCCGCATGTCAGACTCATCATGCCGCCATGCCCATCCTCTTCGTGCCCTGTCCAGGCAGAGAAGGAAAACCCATCTGGGCCATTTTGATATGCCTTCTTCTTGAAGAATCGCATGAAGGCTTCAAATGTGGGCTCGAACTGGAGTTGTAGCGCCTTCTTGAGCGAGCCCGCCTGCTCGAACCAGCGGGCATAAATGGAATCGCAACTGGAGAGATGGCGAAAGAAGGCTTCCGCCCGTCTCGAGGACTGCTCAGCGGATTCTTTGCGGCAGGCCCAGTAGGTCCCTGCGAAATAGGTTTCTTTCATGAAGCGCTCCACCTCATGGGATGGGTGGGGTGTAGACTACTTCGATACCAATAACACCGTCCGCCTTGAACAGCCTTTGGAGGATGTCCACCATTTTGGGCTCCGCCACGTGCCAACGAATGGGGACTCCGTTAGCAACCCGCAACTGCCGCTGAGCCTGCTTGACGAGTCGCTTCGCCCCCCTGAAATACCGCTTGGGGTCAAGATTCGCGTCGAAGTGCTTGTCGTAGCCCAGGCCCTTGGTCTCCTTCAGTATGCCCTGGTTGAAGCCGTCGAAGTCCGCCTTCTCGCCGTTGCGCCACACGCGGTACACCCAGCCTGCGGGCGCCTTCGTCACCTTGTGCTGGAAGGCGCGCGAGCGCGGCGACATCCGCTCGTTCTTGGGCACCCACTGGCCCGGCCCTCCCACCGGCGGCACCCAGTTACCGCCTCCGCCCCCGCCTACCTTCGCCAGGTGCATGCCCCAAGTAACGCTCAGCCCCTGGCCCGCCACGGAGACGGCCCGCCCCGGCACCGCCACCAGCCGCAGCACCAGCTCTCCTCTCTTCGTCAGCGTCAGCAGGGGCACCGACAGCCGGCCGAGCTTCTCCCCCCACGTCACCGCCTTCACCGCTCCCGTCCCTGCGGTTCCCACCGTCAGCAGCACGTGCGCCATCAGCCGCGACATCGTGCGCACCCGCTCTCCCCTCGGCTTCTGGCGGAAGTCCTCCCAGTACTCGGGGGCATTCTGGAAGAGCACCCGCACCGCTCCCGGCAGTTGCGCCAGGCCCTCAACCGATTCGACGGGGTGGAAGACGAGCCGGGCAAGGCCCTCGAGCGTCTCCCCCAGCGCCAGCCCCGCCCCCTCCAGCGCCGGCAGCACTACCCCATCATCCGGCACATAGGGGCCCAGCGGCTTCGCGCCTCGGGGCACCTCCAACCCCGCGTCCACCGGCCACAGTTGCCCGTCTTCCACCGCGTAGAAGGGGCCCACCTCGTAGTTGCCCGCGCGCAGCGTGCCGTCCTTGCCCAGCCACACCTCGCCCGCTCGCTGCACCGCCTCGCCCGTCACCACCTGCACCAGGTAGCCGTCTGGCCTCACCACCCTCAGCCAGTGGAAGCGGTCCATGCGCGCGTGCAACTCCTGGCGCGTCACCGGCCCCGGCCCTGTCGCCACCTCCAGCAGCAGGTGCGCCGCCATGCGCTGGCGGGGAAACTCCCCCAGCCCTGCCTCCGCCTCCACCAGGTGCCCCAGCAACTGCACCGCCTGCTCGGGCGACAGGGTGCGCCCATCCTTCGGCAGCGCCTCGTCAGGCACCCCCACCTGGTGCAGCAGTCCCTGGAAGTAGTCCCGGCTGAAGGGCACCGCGGAGGGGCGTCCGTCGCCTACCCCATCGGGCCATCCCACCGGGCCTTCGCCCCTGTCCTCCGGCGGTGCGTCCGCCAGGGCGAGCGCGGCACTGCCCTCCAACTCGAAGTCGTCCTCCGGTTCGTCGTCCTCGTCGGGCTCGGGAGAGGAGGCGGGTGGTGCGAAGGCCTGCGCGGAGTCGAGCGCCCGTTGCTGGTGCGTTTCGGTATGGCGGTGGGCGCGTGGACTGGCAAAGCGCCCGGCCCGAGGCGCGCCCGAGGCGCACCCACCCAACACCAGCAAGGCCAGGGTGAGCAACACCGAGGTACAGCTCCCCCACCCGTTGGGGTGGGCGCCAGCAGAACGCGGGGACATAAGGGCCTTTCGGGAAGAGCGTAGCCCCACTCGTACCCGCCCTCGCTGACCTTCCCGGCGTACTCCTCCCTGCCTCGGCCCGGTCGCTGACGTGCGGTCCGCAACGAGCACTCCATGAGCGTGGAGCACTCGTGCTGCTTCATCCGAGGCACCTTCGTCCCGGGCCCGCACTTGTCATCATGACAAGTGAAGACGCATGAGTATGTGTGATAAAAACAACTTCACTTGCCATGATGACAAGTCACCTCCCACCTGGGGAAGGGGTCTTCAGACTGGCACCCGGTGATGGAGGAGGGGCGAGGGCGGCGTCCGCGCGCACCGGCTTTCAGCGGTCATGTTAAGCTGGCCCACCTCGGAGGTGAGGCGCGCATGAGCGAGGCCGGGACGCACAGCGCTGGAGACGAGCCGCAAGGGTTGGAAGTACCGCCGCACCTTCAGCGGGACTCGCCGGAGCGTTACCAGCCCCGGCCGGGCCTGGAGGTGGCCGGTTACGAGTTGCAGGCGAAGCTGGGCAGCGGCGGCCAGGGCACCGTGTTCCGCGCCGTGCGCGAGGGCCGCACCTATGCGGTGAAGTTCCTCTTGCTGCCGCGTGGCCGGCACTGGGCCCTGCGCGAGCGGGACGTCATGCTCAAGCTGAGCGAGGCGGGCGGCCTGCCCCTGGTGGAGCATGGCCAGTGGCCCGAGCACCAGCCCCTCTTCCTCTTCCTCGTCATGCCCTACGTGCGCGGGCTGCCGCTGGGCGTGTGGACTGGCGTGCACAACCCCGACTCGCTCCAGATGGCGCTCCTCTTCCGCCAGGGCGCGCGCCAGCTCTCGGCGGTACACGCGGCCGGAATCATCCACCGCGACGTGAAGGGGGCCAACCTGCTGGTGTACGGCGAAGGCCGCCTGGTGCTGGTGGACTTCGGCGTGTCCACCTACGAGGGCGCCCCTCCGGTGACGGGGGCCTTTCCCCCAGGCACCTGGTCCTACCTCAGCCCTCGTGTGTGGCGCGCCTGGCGCGGCGTGGAGTCCTCCCGCCCCTGCCCGGCCGATGACCTCTGGGCACTCGGGGTGGAGCTGTACGCGCAGCTCACGGGCCGGCTGCCCTTCCTGGGCGGCGAGGACAAGCTGGTGCACGCCATCCTCCACGAGGAGCCGCCGGTGCCGCACGAGCTCAACCCTCGGGTGCCCAGGGAGTTGGGCGAGGTGTGCTGGCGCATGCTGCGCAAGCGGCCCGAGGAGCGGTACGCGGACGCGCTCGCGGTGGATGCGGCGCTGGGCGAGGCGTTGAAGCAGGCGGACGGGGCGTGGCGCACACCGCTGTGCGAGGCCTGGGGGCAGCACCACGCCACCACCGTGCGCGAGCGCGACATGTGGGCGGGTGGGGACGCGCTGGCGCTCTACGCGCGGCTGGCCTCCTACGAGCACCTGCCCGTGCGCGGCAAGCCGCGTCCTCTGGATGAAGTGTCCACCCTCGCCTCGGACGGGGAGCCGCCAGCGCCTGGTGCCCCCGACGCTCTGCCCGTGCGAGAGGAAGCCTCGGAACGGGCCATTGCGCCAGAGGCGGACAGGCCCCAGGCGGCCCCGGAGGAGACCGCGCCGCTCGCAGGGCAGCAGGTCCCGAGTGAGGCGGACGCGCCGCGAACGGAGACACCACCACCTGCGCTCACCCTCGAGGCCGCCTTGCCCGCCACTCGCTCGCGGTGCTTGCCTCAGGCCGCTGCGCGCTCGCGGCGGGTGCGCCTGGCCGCCGGGGTGGTGTTGATGCTGGGCCTCGGCGCAGGGCTCGCCGTGTACCTGCCACCGCGTGCCTCCGTTACCACGCTACCTCTGGGGACACCGCGCGCCAGCCTACCGTTGGAGTTCTTTCCTATCACCCTGGAGCCGGAGGGCCAGGAAGTGGCGCCCCTGCGGAAGCGGCCAGAAGGTGACGGCGGCGCGGCGCCCGCAGTGGCGGCAACCCCCGCGCCCGTCGCCCGTGCGACGCGCTCCCAGGAGACGCGCGTGAAGAAGAAGACTCCAGCGAAGGCTCCCGCTCCCCCTCAGCCGCCGAAGGAGGCGGACTCCCTGGCCGCGAAGGTGGGCGCGGCCGTGCTCACCTGCACCCTGGGCAGCGGCTGCCCCAGCGCCACCACCACGCCTCAGGTTCAGCCCCCGCCCCCCTCGCTCCCGCCTTCCCCGCTCCCGCCTCCCGCCGAGTGCCCACCGGGGGCCGCGCAGGCCATGAAGGAGCTGGGCCTCCTCTACCGTGGCTCCATCGGGCACGGTCACACTCAAGGCGCCGACCGCATCATCACCGTGCGCCCGGGCCCGGTGACCCTGCGTCTGTCGGGCGCCGACTACTGGGGCAAGCTGCCTGAGGGCACCCTGTTCACCGGCGAGCGCATCTTCGCCGAGCGCGTGCATGGCCGCTTCACCCAGGCGTACACGCCCGACGGACACACGTATCCGGTGTGTCTGGAGTTCAAGTCCGGAGGCGATCCGGTGTGGGGCTGGGAGAAATTCGAAGGCAGTGGCCAGGACACCGCCAGGATCGAGAGCTTCGGGCAACTCCATCCTGTGGAGCGCTTCGGGGAGGCGTGGCGGTACAAGAAACGGGAGTAAAGGCAGGGGCCGACTTTGGAAGTCTCTGCTACTCTGGGTCACTCCGGAGGTCGCCCCACCGATGTCCCCGCTTGCTCGCCGCCCCCTGCTGCTCGCGCTCCTCACGGCCACGTCCGCCCCGGCGCTGCCCCTCTCCAAGGAGTGGGACACGCCGGGCGTGCGCCACCTGGAGCTCACCGCGGAGAACGCGCGGGAGCAGCACCCGGTGCGCATCAGTCCCGGCCAGCCCACCAACCTGCTGTTCAACGCGCCGCTGCAACCCGGCGGGGTGACGGTGGAGGGCGAGCAGTGGGTGGACGTGGCGGTGAACGGAAAGCTGGGCATGGTGATGCTGCTGCCCTCGGGCACGCTGCCAGGGGACAAGCCGCTCACAGTGACGGTGCGCTTCGCCGATGGGCAGGTGCCCGCGAGCGTCACCTTTCTGCTGGTGGAGCACTCCACCCGGGCCGAGCACCTCGTGCGGGTGTACCGCGAAACCCGCTCTTGCGAGTCCCACTGTCAGGAGTCCCGGCAGCAGCGCGAGCGGGCCGAGCGGTGCGAGGCCGAGCTGGAGCAGGAACGCAGCCGCCCGGAGGAGGCGCGCCCCGCGGGACTCACGGACCTGTTCGACGCCGGGCTGGTGGGTGAGGGCGACGGCATCGCGGTGCTGCGCCTCACCACCATCACCCAACGTCCCGGCGAGACGCTCAAGGTGCTGAAGGCCTGGAGCTACCGCGCCGTGCGGCAGGGCCATGTCGCGGTGGAGTTGCTGGTGGAGAACACGGGCCCCCTGCCCTGGACGGCGGAGGGAGCGGAACTCGTGAGCAAGGAAGGCGTACGGCTGCGGGTGGGGCGGGTGTGGCAGCCCGAGACCATCGCTCCGGGAGCACAGAGGCGGCTCGCGGTGGAGGCAGAGGCCACGGTGGAACAGACCCAGGGCACCTTCATCCTCGAGCTGAGCGGGCCGGGCGGCGCGCACTCCCTCACCGTGAGCGAAGTGACGTTCCCCTGAGATGGGGCCGAAGAGAATCGCCGGCCCGCGCGTGTCCTGCTCCCGGCGGCAGGCCGTCCGAGACTCACATCCTGAGAGGGTAGTGAACAGGAGCGGTCAGGCGAGCTGACGGAGCCAGCCGAAAGTTCGCTCCCCGCGCCAGTGCTTGGGTTTCACAACGAATCCCTTGGCCTCGTCCCAATGCTTCACCACCGCGATATCGATGCCGCTTTCCTTGGCCGATGCCTGCACCCGCTCCCCGTATCATCCACTGGGATGAGATCGGGGAGGAGCATGTTGGACATGAAGAGCAGTGGAACCAGGACGAGGAGCACCTTGGAGCTGGCGGGTTTTCTCCTGGTTCTCGTGGCAGCCCTCGGAGCCCAGGCGGAGCCGCCCTCCTCCAAGCTCCCCGGCCGTAACCCGGACTCCAAGGAGCCCTGGGGCGCTTTTCTTGGCAAGGTCGCACATGAGGTCATTGGCATGGAGTACCGCGTGCAGCGCTCCTCCAACCGCGTCTTCCTCAACACCATCAGCCTCTCCAAAATTGTGGAGGAGGGGAAGTTGGGGGACCCCGAGCGTCTTTCATCGCTCGTGAGGCTCTTGCGCCCGGACATCACCGATACTGACGCCCTCGTGCTCTTCGAGGTCAAGCCGGACAATGAAGAGGGGCGCATGGAAGGGAGAGAACAGGCGGGGCGCTACCTGGCGGCCCTGAATAAGGCTGTCGAGCCTGACAAGAAGCTGGCGGGAGGCACCGGCTTCGAGGGGTCGCTCTTCCTCGAATTCGAGAACGGGGGCGCACTCTGGCAGTTGTCCTGGCGCACACCAGAGCCCGGAGTGACGCTGTACCGCTGGAGCTACCGGCGCAAGAAGCCCCATGCCTCCTGGAAGGAGCGGGCGGCCCAGAAGGAAGAGGAGTTGCCCAGGGAAGAGATAGAGCAGCGCGGTGAGTTGGCCGAGCAGGCGATCCGGGGCGCCTATGAAGGGGGCGAACGGCCCAAGGGCTTCCAGGGCCAGGTCTACCTGCCTGTGGACTGCCGCTGAGCGGGCGGGAGGCGTCTGCCGCCCTCGGAGCGAGCGAAGTGCCTGGCGCTTGAGGAGTGTCTGACCGCTGTGGTAGGGCGAAAAGCCATGACCACGGAACACTCCCCAGTGCTTGAGTTTCCAGCGTGGCTCTACGGCACCACCGCCGCCATCCTCCGCAAGGCGAGAGCCGAGGGCCGCTGGTGGGCCCGGGAGTACCTCGAGACCGGTGCCTTTCCCCAGCCCCGGCAGATGCGCCAGGTGGCGCCGGGCGAGGTGCTGGTGGTGCACTCGGGGGCCGAATTCAACTTGGGCCGCACACGCTGGTGGGTGCACCTGTTCGGCGAGGTCTTCATGGACTTGAATGAAGGCGTCCCGAAGGAGGAGCGTCAACGCATGAGGGAGTCCTTCGAGTCCTTCTGCCTGGGCACCCCGTGGGGCGTCCTCTACCAAGCCGTGTCTCCGTACCCTCCGTGGAGCGCGGAGCGCGTGGCGAACCGGCTCGCCTCGGTGCTTCGCTTCTGGGACGTGCTCCAGGGCCCTCGCTACGCGTTCTGGCCCGGGAAGAAGTACACGCTGGAAGAGCTCATGGACGATATCTACCGCAAGACCCTGGAGGCCTGGTGTCCCGGAGGCCCTGCCTCGGTCCGCGAGCACCTGGCCCTGACGGTGGAGCGCATGGCTCGCGCGACCCGAGAGGATTGCGAGGAGGCCGTGCTCCGGGTGATGCCTGTCGTAGTGGAGGCGAACACCGATCTCAAACACCGCGAGGTGCTCAGCGCCCCGGACTTCCTGCGCGAGCGCCTCCGCGCGCTTCCCCCGAAGGACTTCGAGGATATTTCCAGCGCCGACAAATACGCGGTGAACGGGCAGTTGTACGCCTGGGACAGGGAGTTGGGGCGTCATTAGCAACGGACAAGGCCCACGGTCGTCATCGGCATGCTGGGCACCCCGCCCACCAAGAGGCCGACCGTTGCGCATCATCGGATTCACTGACGGTGCTGTGTAGACGACGCCTGGCTGCCCCAGTTCAACACCCTCTGAAGAGGGTGCCACGCGAAGGCCCCTCTCCGCGCAGCACGGCCTGGAGCCGCCGCACGCGCTGCTCGGCCCCATGCGCATCGCGTGCCGCCAGCTTCAGCCGGTAGGGCTCCAGGTCCTCCGCACTCCACCGCTCACGCCGTTGCAGCTCGTGCACCAGCTCGGCCTCCCCCTCGAAACGCTCGAGCAACTGTGCTTCGCACGCCTTCGCGAACATCGCGAAGAAGGCCAGCGGGCGAATCTGGAGGGTCTTGTACGCCCACTCGAACCAATGCTGCGCCTCCGGGAGTGACGAGCGGTCACGGCTGGCTGCTTCCACCCTCGTCAGGATGGCCTGCTTCACCTCCTCGTCGAGCTTCGCCAGCAGGGCCGCGACATCCACGAGCTCCGCTTCCTCGGGCTCTATCCGCAGGGGCTCGCGCAACACCACCGTCAGCCACAGCCACTCCTCGCCGTACAGCACCTCGGGCGTCCGGCCCTCGATGATGGAGAGCAGGAGCGCCTTCTCGTACTTCTCCAGCAGCTCCACCAACTCCGGGTCCGCATCCGCGGCGGCCTTCATCGCCGCCGTCATCTCCTCGGGTTCCTCCATGGCGCGCTGCATGGCCCGCGCGCTCATCCCCTGCCCTCGCGCCCTGCCAGGTTCCACACCCAGGGCCCACTCCACTGCAGCCTGCATACGGCAGCGGCGCTCCACCCACTCCGAGACCTGCTCCATCATCAGCCACAACACCATCCCCAGCCGCCTGGACGTGTACAGCGGATGGCGGGGAGCACCCCGCATCGCCAGGACCGCCATGGCCAGCGCGCGCCGCTCCTCCGGCGTCCGCTCCGGCGCCATCAGCGCCCGGCGGAACTCCTGCGCGAAGCGCTCCACGCGCTCGGGGTTGAGCAGTTCCGGAGCGCAACGGTCGAACAGCCGGGCCCTCCGCTCGTCCATGTCCTTCACCTCCGCCGTCACCCGGTAGATGTGCCGCTCGACGACGGGAACGAACTCATCCCAGGACCAGCGCAGCGACGCCAGCGGCCCGCCCTCCACGAACATGTCCCGCAGCAGGGCCATCCCCTCGGTGGCCTGCTGGATGCGGTTGGGAGACGTCAGCAGCTCCTCGGCCAGGACCGCGGCCTCGGCGGTGACCTCGTCCACCCCGGTAGGCCGCCCCCGGCGCAGAGGAACGTAGCTGTCCCAGCCAACGCGCCGATAGCCACTCACGCAGCACCGCTTGAACTTCTGACCACTGCCGCAAGGGCACGGATCGTTCCGAGAAGGCATGGCGCCACCACGTAGCACGCCAGACTCCAGAAGTCTCCCCCACCGACACTACTTCTCCCGACCTCCCCGCGGCCAGGCAGGCATGCCCCCCGGGGCCGAGCCCCCCTCCGCCCCATTCCCTCGCTTCAACCCTCCGCCACTCTGCCGTAGACTCCTGGACACTGATGACCAGGAGCTATTTCTTGAACCGGCGCATCCTCGGCCTGCTCGCCGCCCTCAGCCTGACCTCCGCCTGTACGGAGGAGCCCGTCGGCGCGATGACCCCCATCCCCCGTCCGGCGGACATGCCCGCCGACACGGCGAAGAAGGCCGAGGCACCCAAGCCGGCCCCCGCCCCCGCCCCCGAGCCGCCACCGGACCCCTCCAAGGTGGTGCTGCGCTGGAAGCTCGACGCCCCCACCGCCTTCCGCCTCACCACCACCGCCTCCGAGTCCGCGCCGGCCCCGGCCGCCAAGGGCAAGAAGGGCAAGAAGGACGCGGAGTCCGAGCCCAAGGCCAGCACGGGTGAGGTGACCGCCATCTTCGTGCTGCAGAAGACCGAGTCGGGCGACTACGCCTTCCGCATCGTCCCCGAGGGCAAGGGCGGGGAGGCGGACCAGGGCACCATGAGCGAGCGCGGCTTCGTGATGGACGGGCTGGCTGGGCCGCTGCGCAACACGGCCGTGCTGGTGCTGGAGCTGCCGAGAGATCCCGTGGGCCCGGACACCACCTGGCGCCTGGGCACGGACCTGGTGGACTTGAGCTCCGTGCAGGGCTTCGTCGAGAAGAAGGCCGAGCGGCGCAACCAGGTGAAGCTCACCGCGCTCACCCCCGCCGAGAATGGGGAGCAGGTGGCGACGCTCGAGTACGACCTGTCCGAGAGCCTCTCCGGAGAGCTGCGCGCCACCCGAACCCTGAGCAAGGCGGCGATGGCAAAGCTCGCCGCGAAGAAGAACGGGCACTCGCACGATGACGGGCACGACCACGGCGAGGAGGAGGAAGCCTCGAGCCCGGCGGACGGGAAGTCCGCCACCGCCGAGATTCGGGTGAAGGGCCGGGGCGAGTTCCTCGTGAAGGCGGGCCGCTGGCGCTCCTGGGAGGCCACGTTCACCACGAACATCGAGGGCACCACCGTGCCCGGCCTGGCGGATGGCGAGCGTACGCTGCGCCTCACCCCGCTCGACTCGGTGCCTCCGGAGCTGCTGCCGCAGGCACAGGCGAAGCCGTAGCCGGCGCTTCCGACTCGCGCACCAGCCGGACCACGGCGTCCACCCAGGCGGGGTGCGAGTTGAGCGAGGGGACGAGGGTGAGGGACTCGCCCCCGCTCGCGAGGAACTGATCGCGCCCGCGGATGGCCACCTCCTCCACCGTCTCCAGGCAGTCGGCGACGAAGGCCGGGCACATCACCGCCAGGCGCTTCACCCCGCGCGCGGCCAGCTCCGGAAGCACCACGTCCGTGTACGGCTTCACCCACGGCGTGCGCCCCAGGCGGGACTGGAAGGACACGCTCCAGCCCTCGGGGCCCAGCCCCAACTTGCTGGCCAGCCCCCGCGCCGTGGCGAAGCACTGGGCCCGGTAGCAGTGGCGGTTGGCCTCGGTGAGCACGTCACAGCACCCCTTCGAGTCCAGGCAGTGCCGCCCCGAGGGGTCGCTCTTGCGGATGTGGCGCTCGGGCACCCCGTGGAAGCTGAAGAGGACGTGCTCCGCCCGTGCCTCGGAGATGACGGGGCGGGCCACCTCGGTGAAGGCGTCCAGGAAGGCCGGGTGCGAGTGGAAGGCTGGCACCGCGCGCACGTTGGGCACGTCCCAGGGCTCGGACAGCACCTCGTAGGTGCGCGCCAGGGACGAGGCCGAGGAGGACGCGGCCTCCTGGGGATAGAGGGGCAGCACGGTGAAGTCAGAGACTCCCTTGGCCCTCAGCCGCGCCACCGCGTCCGGCAGGGACGGGTTGCCGTAGCGCATGGCCAGCTCCACCTCGTAGTCGCCGGCGAGCCGCCCAGCCACCGCGGCCGTCAGGGCCGTGGAGTGCACCATCAGCGGCGAGCCCTGCTCCATCCAGATGGTGCGGTAGGCATGCGCGCTCTTGGGCGAGCGGAACGGCAGGATGGCGAAGTTGAGCAGAAACCAGCGGCCCACGGGGTTGATGTCCAGCACCCGCGGATCACTGAGGAACTCGCGCAGGTAGCGGCGGACGGGGCCGGTTTCGGGGGCATCTGGAGTGCCCAGGTTGACCAGGAGGAGTCCCTTGCGTGCCATGTCTGGTCAGTGCAGGGAATGCGGTTGTGTGAGGGCGAACTCGCCTATCCGAGCCTCGAACTGGCGACCGTCCGGGCGCTCCATCGTATAGGAGCCCCTCATGGAGCCGAACGGGGTGCGGAGCTGGGCCCAGCTCGTGTACTCGAAGCGCTCCCCGGGGGCCAACCGCGGCTGCTTGCCCACCACGCCATCGCCCCTCACCTCCTCCACCTTTCCCGAGGCGTCGGTGATGATCCAATGGCGGCTGCGCAGCTGAGCGGGCTCACTGCCCACGTTGACGATCTCCACCGTGTACATGAAGGCGTACTGGTGGGACTCGGGGGCGCTGCGCTCCGGCCAGAACGTGGGCTTCACGGTGACGCGGATGCCTTCGGTAGTGACGGAGGACATGCGACACAATTGGCTGGCCCGCCGCCCGGACGCAAGCCAAACAAACCAGCCAGTCCGGGGCTTAGCGCCCGGCCTCTTCGCGATCCCTCCCGGGCTGCGTCACGTCCGTCGGGACACCAGGCTCCTCGGCCGCCTTGGGCCAGATGAGCGAGGCCACGATGGAGGCCAGCAGCACCCCGCCAATGACGCCCAGCGACAGGCCGATGGAGACGTGGATGTCGAAGTAGGTGATGAGCATCTTCGTGCCCACGAAGCCGAGGATGACGGCCAGGCCCACCTTGAGCAGGTGGAACTTGTCCATCAGGCTCGACACCACGAAGAAGAGCGAGCGCAGGCCGAGGATGGCGCACACGTTGGACGTGTAGACGATGAAGGGATCCTGGCTGATGCCCAGCACGGCGGGGATGGAGTCCAGGGCGAAGAGCAGGTCCGTGGCCTCCACCACCAGCAGCACCAGGAAGAGCGGCGTCACCTTGCGCCGGCCGTCCTCGATGGTGAAGAAGTTGCTGCCCTCCCCCTGGCGGGCCACTGGCAGCATGCGCCGGGCAATCCGGACGATCAGCGTCTGCTCGGGGTCGGCGGCGGCGTCGTCCTTGGAGAAGGCCATCTTCAGGGCGGTGAAGACGAGGAAGGCGCCGAAGATGTAGAGCAGCCAGTGGAAGCGCTGGACGAGCGCGGTGCCGGTGATGATGAGCACCGCGCGCATGATGAAGGCGCCGACGATGCCCCAGAAGAGCACCCGGTGCTGAACCTCGGGCACCACCCGGAAGTAGGAGAACACCATCAGGAAGACGAAGAGGTTGTCGACGGAGAGCGAGTACTCGACAACGTAGGCCGTCACCCACTGCAGCGCCTGCTCGCGGTTCCAGTAGCCGAAGTAGAACAGGCCGCCGCAGAAGAGCAGGCTGATGGTGATCCACACGCCCGTCCAGGCACCGGCCTCCTTCGGCGACACCGCGTGCTGCTTGCGGTGGAAGACCCCCAGGTCGAGCGCCAGCATGGCGATGACGAAGAGGTTGAAGCCGATCCAGAGCGCGCTTTGAGTGTTCACGGGCCCCCGTATAACGGGGTAGGAGGCCCGCCGTCGACTACCTTGAAGGTCCTACGGTCTCCTACTCCCGCCGGGGGGCCTCGTCCGTAGCCGGGCGGCGCAGCACCACCAGGGCCCGGCCGGCCACCATCACCGAGCCGCCCGCCGGGGTATGGGTGTGCAGCGTCACGCGGGACTCGCCGGTGTCCACGACCTCCTCCCAGTCCGCGCCCCACTCGATGGCCGGGAGATGGAAGGTGATGGGCTCGTGGTGCGCATTCATCAGCACCAGCAGTGTGTCCCCGACGATGCGGTTGCCCTCGTCGTCCGGGGTGACGATGGCATCGCCGCCCAGCAGGAAGGAGATGGAGCGCACATAGGGCTTCTCCCAGTCCTCCTTCTTCATCTCCTGCCCATCCGGGCGGAACCAGGCCAGGTCCTTGAGCTCGCTGTCCCACAGGCGCGAGCCGCGGAAGAACTTGCGCTTGGTGAGCACCGGCTGTTCGCGGCGCAGCTGGCTGAGCTGGATGGTGAAGTCCAGCAGCTTGCGCTGGGGCTCGGTGAGGTTCCAGTCCACCCAGGACAGCTCGTTGTCCTGGCAATAGGCGTTGTTGTTGCCGCGCTGGGTGCGGCCCAGCTCGTCGCCGGCCAGCAGCATGGGCACGCCCTGGGACAGGAAGAGCGTGGCCAGGAAGTTGCGCTTCTGCTGCTCGCGCAGGGCGTTGATCTCCGGGTCCTTCGTCTCGCCCTCCACGCCGCAGTTCCACGAGTGGTTGTCGTTGGCCCCGTCCCGGTTCTCCTCCAGGTTGGCCTCGTTGTGCTTCTGGCTGTAGGTGACGAGGTCGTGCAGGGTGAAGCCGTCGTGCGCGGTGATGAAGTTGACGCTCGCGGTGGGCTTGCGGCCGCTCAGCGCGTACAGGTCCGACGAGCCGGTGATGCGGTAGCCGATCTCCGCCGCCTGCCGGTCGTCGCCCTTCCAGTAGCGGCGGATGGTGTCGCGGTACTTACCGTTCCACTCGCTCCAGAGGACGGGGAAGTTGCCCACCTGGTAGCCGAAGTCGCCCACGTCCCAGGGCTCGGCGATGAGCTTCACGCGGCTGAGCACGGGATCCTGGTGCACCATCTGGAAGAAGGCGGCTCGGGTGTCGTAGCCGTGCCGGTCGCGGCCCAGGGTGGTGGCCAGGTCGAAGCGGAAACCATCCACGTGCATCACCTCCACCCAGTAGCGCAGCGAGTCCATGACGAGCTTGAGCGCGTACGGGTGGGTGGCGTTCCACGAGTTCCCGGTGCCGGTGAAGTCCTGGAAGTAGCGCGGGTCCTTCTCCATCAGCCGGTAGTAGGCGGTGTTGTCCAGGCCCTTGAAGGACAGGGTGGGCCCGAGGTGATTGCCCTCGCTGGTGTGGTTGTAGACGACGTCGAGGATGACCTCGATGCCGGCGCGGTGGAGCGCCTTCACCATGGCCTTGAACTCAGCGACCTGGCCGCCGCGCGAGCCGGAGGAGCTGAAGCGCGCGTCCGGGGAGAAGTAGCCCAGGGTGCTGTAGCCCCAGTAGTTGGTGAAGCCCTTGTCGACGAGGAAGGGCTCGTCCACGTGGGTGTGGATGGGGAGCAGCTCCAGCGCGGTGACACCCAGCTTGCACAGGTGCTCGATGAGGGCCGGGTGGCCCAGGGCCGCGTAGGTGCCGCGCAGGTGCTCGGGGATGTTGGGGTGGAGCTTCGTGAGGCCCTTCACGTGGGCCTCGTAGATGAGCGAGCGGTGCAGCGGCACCGCGGGAGAGTTGTCCCCCTCCCAGTCGAAGTCATCGGTGAGCACCACCGCCTTCGGGACACCGGCAGCGCTGTCGCGGATGTCGAAGGCGAGATCCTGATCCTCCTCACCAGGCTCGTAGGCGTAGACGGGAGCGGAGAAGTCCACCTGCCCGTGCAGGGCACGAGCGTACGGGTCTACCAGCAGCTTATGCGGATTGAAGCGCAGGCCACGCCGGGGCTCGTAGGCACCGTGGGCACGGAAACCATAGAGGGTGCCCGTCTGCAGCCCCGGGATGAAGCCGTGCCACACGTGCTGTGTCTGCTCGGGCAGCACGTAGCGGCGCACCTCGCGCGCGGGGTTGTCCGGATCGAAGACACACACCTCCACCTTCCGCGCATGCTCGCTGAAGACGGCGAAGTTGACTCCGTTACCAAGGTACGTGGCGCCCAGGGGATACGGCTTGCCCGGAAGCACCTCGGCCCGATTCATCCATCGCTCCTCTCCAGCAGCACCAGCGGGAAGCCCGCCAGTAGCGGCGCCAGGGGCAGCACCGCGCTGCCCGCGTGACGCCCCGGCCGCACCTCCTGGCCGGTGAAAACGTCCCGGAACGTCATGCTCGCATAGGACTCGGGCAATGCCAGGGACGTTTCTTCATAGGCCCCTACAAGGCCTCCAGGGGACTCCAGGGCGGAGAGGGTGTAGCGCGGTGCGGCGCAGAGGACCGAGGAGAGGCCGTGCTCACGGGCGAAGGCCACGACCGCATCGGCGCGAGGGCCCACCAGGTTCAACGTCCGGTACCCCCCATGGCGGAAGAGGGCCGTCTGGCGCCGGCGCAGGCGCAGAGCCTCGGCCAGCACGAAGAGCTTGATGCGGCCATCGTCCATGTCCCTCACCAGCCGGGAGCACAGCCCGAGGCGATCCGCTTCCGCTTCTCGGTCCAGGGCCTCCAGCAGCCGGGTGCGCAGGCCATAGTCCACGGGCCGGCGGTTGTCAGGGTCCACCAGGGACAGGTCCCACAGCTCGCAGCCCTGGTAGGTGTCCACCACCCCGGGAGAGCCCAGCTTCAGCAGCAGCTGCCCGAGCGCGTTGTGCTGGCCGGCCCGCTCGATGCGGCGCTTGAAGGCCTGGAGCTCCTCGAGGAAGGGACGGCTACGGCCCTCGTCCAGACAGGCCTCCACGAAGCGCGACACCCCCTCCTCGTAGGCCGAGTCCGGGTTGGTCCACGAGGTGCGGACCTTGGCCTCCTTGATGGCCTTGAGCAGGTAGTCGCGGATGCGGCCGCGGAGTTCCATGAGCCCCTCGGAGGAGAGGGACGGGCCCATGGGCCAGGCTCCCACCACCGTCTGGTAGAAGAGGTATTCGTCGTTGAGGGACGGAGCGGGGCCACCGGGCAGCTCCGTCCGGTGGGCTCGCGTGAGACGAGACCAGTGCTCCACCCGAGCGCGCCACTCGTCGGGCAGCTCGGAGAGGACGTTGATGCGCGCACGCACGTCCTCGCTGCGCTTGGTGTCGTGCGTGCTGGTGGTGAGCATGCTCGCCGGCCAGTGGACCGCGCGCTCCTGGTTACGGGCATGGAAGACGTCGGTACTGGTGCCGAAATGCTCCGGCTCCCCGCCCACCTCATTCAACGAGCCGAGCCGGTGGTAGACGTAGAAGACGGTGTCCTCCAGCCCCTTGGCCATCACCGGGCCCGTCACCTGCTGCACCTTCATGGCGAAGGCCAGCATCTCCGCCCGCTCGTGCGGCCCCAGGTGCTCCGGGTAGCGCCGCAGCAGCACGTCCCCCAGGAAGTCGAAGATGGTGGCGTTGACGGTGGCGTTGCGCGCCTTGGCATGACGCAGCGTGTCCCGGATGTAGCGCACGTCGCGCTCGTCCAGCTCCGGCCGCCAGTCGTCCACGTAGGTGCGGTAGACGGGGAAGAGCGCGATGAACTCCGACAGCGCTCGCCGCAGACTGTTGAGGGTGAAGTCCCGCGTGCGCCGGTTCATCTCCGAGATGCGGTTGAGCCGGTGGGCGAGCATGTTCAGCTCGCTCGACATGAAGTCGCGCAGGATGAGGCGCTTCTTCTCGTAGACCAGCTCCTCGAAGTGGGGCGCCTCGCCGATGAAGTGGTGGTAGGCCTCCGTCAGCGGCACCTCGGCGTCCGGCCGCACGAAGACGCCCCCCACCGCGTTGGCGAAGCGGTAGCCGGTGGTGCCGTGCACGGCCCAGTCCTCGGGAATGCGCTCGCGGCCTCCTTGAATCTTCTCCACCACCACGTAGAGCGCCTTGCGCAGCGGCGAGTCCGAGTGGGCCCCCGCCTCTCCCTGCCAGCGCTCGCGCAGCCGCTGCTCCACCTCCGGCCAGTGCTCCGCTCGGTGGGCGTGCTCAGCATCGAAGAGGGCCCGCGCCCGCTCCACGAAGTACTGCTCCTGCAGGTTGAGGAAGTAGGCCGTGGGATCGTAGAGCCCATCCGGGTGGTCGATGCGCAGCCCGGTGATGCAGCCCTGACGCAGCCAGTCGAAGATGCGCTGGTGGGCCTCGGTGAAGACGTCTGGATCCTCCACCCGGATGGCCGCCAACCCGTTGATGTCGAAGAAGCGGCGGTAGTTGATCTCCTCCCCCGCCACGCGCCAGTGAGCCAGCCGGTAGCTGCAACCCGCCAGCAGGTCGTCCAGCGCATCAAAGGAGCGCGTGTTGCCCGGGGTGCCATTGAAGGACTCCACGTTGGCCTCGATGTGGCGGGCCACCTCGGGGCTGGAGCTGGCGAGTGCCGCCAACCGGCGCTTGACGACCTCCTTCTCCCGGTTGCGCTCGATGACCCGGGCACGCTCGGTCTCCGTGCGCGGAGGCAGGTGACCAATGGCGGTGAGGATGGAGTGCAGCTCGATGAGGTGCGGGTTCTCGGCCTGCAGCCGGCCCTCAAGCTCCTCCAAGCCGTGCCGCAGCACCTTCCCGTACTGTCGAGGAGCCAACGGAAGCAGGCGGTCGTAGTAGTGGATGAAGAAGGCCCCCTCCCGGAAGCCCAGCTTCAGCTCGCCGCGCTCCAGCACCATGCCGTACTGGTCCCCCAGCACCGGCAGGAGGACCTTGGCCTCCAGCTCGTCCTTCACCGGGCTCCAGTCGATGTCGAAGAAGCGCGCGTACAGGGACGAAGGGCCGTTCTCCAGCACGTCGAACCAGAGCGGGTTGAAGGAGTCGATGCCCATGTGGTTGGGCACCACGTCCAGCACCTGGCCAAGCCCGTGCTCGCGCACCATGGAGCAGAAGGCCGCGTGCGCCTCAGGCGAGCCCACCTCGGAGTTGAGCTGTTTGTGGTCCACGCAGTCATAGCCGTGGGTGCTGCCTGGGCTCGCCTTGAGGTAGGGCGAGCAATACACGTCCGTCACCCCCAGCCGGGCCAGGTAGGGCACCACCTCGCGCGCCGCGGTGAAGGGAAAGCCCTTGTGAAGCTGCAGCCGGTAGGTGGACAGCGGCGTGGTCCGTGACAGCAGCTCCTCGCGCACGCGCCCGTACAGCGTTCCCGCCAGGGCCTCGACGCTCGCCTGCCCCACGTCTCCACCCGACACAGCCGTCCCCTCGAGTCGCATATGTCCCAGTCGTAGGACTGCCGGGCTCATCTGACCACCACGGAGACGCTCTTCCGCACGCTATCCAACGCTCTCCAGCCGCTTGCTCCCTCGGAGGTTGTTCTCCTGAAAGTGCAGAGGGCCCGCCACATGGTGGCGAGCCCTCCGGGGAGACAGCGACTGCCGGTCAGGCGGCTCAGGTCAGGTTCTTGTTCACCAGCGCCGTCATCTCAAACATGGTGACGGACTTCTTGCCACCGAAGATGGGCTTGAGCTTGTCGTCGGCGTTGATCTGCCGCTTGTTCTTCGCGTCCTGGAGGTTGTTCTTCTTGATGTAGTCCCAGATCTTGCTGACGACCTGGGTGCGGGGAATCGGCTTGTTGCCGACGATCTCCGCGAGAGCGGCGGACGGCGTCATCTCCTTCATGAACGCCGCGTTGGGCTTGCGCTTGGCACCCGCGGCAGCGGTCTTCTTGGCGGCGGGAGCCTTCTTCGCGGCAGGAGCCTTCTTCGCGGCGGTGGTCTTCTTGGCGGCCATTTCGTTCGGATCTCCTCCCCCTGTTCGAGTGTCCGGGGGCTTTGCACGGCTGGTTCACACCCTGAGCCGTCGAGCGCGTCGTAACACGCCCGAGGCCGAAAATCAGCCCTCCGCTGCATTTTTCCCTCTGAGGGCCGAGATGAAAATAGTGTTTCTCCCTCGGAAAGGAAGAGTGTTTTCTCGGGGAAAGCACACCATGTTGAACACACTCGTCACTGGCGCGAACGGTTTCCTGGGCTCCTGGCTGGTGCGCGCACTGCTCGCGCGGGGACATGTAGCAGCCTGTCTCGTGCGTCCCGGAAGCGACGTCTCAGGTCTGGTCGGGTTGGAGTACGAGAGGTTGGAGGGAGATGTGATGGACGCCTCCAGCCTCGCCCGGGCAGTCCAGGGACGGGACGTGGTCTTCCACCTGGCGGGCCTGCGCCGCGCCGCCACCCGGGAGGACTTCATGCGCATAAACGCCGAGGGAACGCGGCGAATATGCGAGGCGATGGTGGCCACCGGAGCCCGGCCCCGGCTGGTGCTGGCCAGCTCCCTGGGCGCCTCGGGGCCCTCTACGCCCGGCAGGCCCAAGGTAGAGGAGGACCCGCTCCAACCTGCCGAGTGGTACGGGGAGAGCAAGGCCGAGGCCGAGCGCATCGCCTTCTCGTATGCGGACCGACTGCCGGTGACGGTGGTGCGCCCGCCCCGCATCGTGGGGCCGGGGGACCAGGAGAACCTCACCCTCTTCAAGCTGGTATCCCGGGGCCTGCGGCTGGAGCTGGGCGGGGGTCCTCGGCCGCTGACGCTGGTGGACGTGGAGGATGTGGTGGACCTGCTCCTGCTTCTGGCGGAGCGGGACGAGGCCCTCGGCCAAGCCTTCTTCGTAGGTCACCCCCAGCCCCTCACCCTGGAAGAATTGCAGGGACTCGTGGCCGAGGCGCTGAGCGTCCAACCGCGAACAGTCCGGGTGTCCCCGGCCGTGCTGACGGCGCTGGCCACCGTGGCGGATGGGGTGTCGCAGGTGACGGGCCGGCGCCTGCCCCTCAACCGGAAGTTCGCGCGACAGCTCCTCGCACCGGCCTGGACATGCTCGAGCGCCAAGGCCGAGCGGGTGCTGGGCTTCCGCGCCACGCGGGACGTGGCCGACTCTCTCCGCCGCAGCGCCCATTGGTACAAAGAGCGCGGGTGGTTGTGAGGAGATGGGGAGCGCGCGTGGCTTGACCGAGCACAGCGGCTCCTGTCTGCTCGCGCGGTGCACTCCCCTCCCCCTCCGCGGCTGCTGCTGGTGACGGCCCACCCGGACGACGAGACGCTCTTCGGCGGCACCGTGTACAAGCTCTCCCGCTCGCTCGGAGCGCAGGTGGACCTGGTGGTGTTCACCCGAGGCGAGGGGGGCTACCGGACCGCTACCCTGGCCGAGCCCCTGTATGGGCTGAAGCTCACGGACCCGGAGGTAGCGCGCGTCCACCTCCCACGCATCCGCGAGCAGGAGCTTCGGGCCGCGGCTCGCCTCCTCGGGCTGCGCGAGTGCGTCTTCCTGGACCAGCCAGACCCTGGCTACACCCTGGCCGCGGACGCCGCGCCCGGTGAGGGCTGGGACACTGAGCACATCCGGCGCCGGCTACGCGAGGTGTTGCTCCAGGGCCGGTACGACTTCGTCTTCGTGATGCTGCCCCTGCCCCAGACGCACGCGCACCACCGCGACGCGGCCCTGCTTGCGTTGGAGGTGGTGGCCGGCCTGTCACCGCACGAGCGACCACTGGTCCTTGGCGCCACCGGGCATACTCGCCGCGCCGAGGTTGCCGAGCAGAATCGCCAGGGGTTCCCCATCCCAGAGGCCGAGGGCTTCGCGTACAGCGGTGTGCCGGGCCATCCGCTCGCGGACGTGCGCCCGGGAGTGGTGTTCGAGTTCGACCGCACGCGCAAGTTCGGGTTCCGCGACCGGCTCGACTACAACATCGTGGTCGACTGGGCCATCGCCGAGCACAAGACGCAGGGCGTGATGCAGTTGCGCCGGGGCGCCATCGAGCTGGAGCGCTACTGGTACCTCGCGCTCAACCCCGAGCAGGGAATCGCGCGGGCCCGCGCCCTCTTCGAGCGCCTGGAGCAGCCACCTCCCGGCTGAGCAGGTGCTCGCGCGATATGGGGCCACGGTGGCGAGTGCCCGGCAGGGAGCACCGGCTCCGTGCTGTCCAGGCCGCCGGGGCTCGTCGGGAGCGCCCGCTAGAGTGGAAGCCCTTTCCCCGAGACGATGATGACACCGATGCTGTTGCCACGTCCCCGGTGGGCGTTACCTCTGCTCGCCCTGCTCCTGCTGTCCACCGGCTGCGCGTCCTGGACACCACCCCCTGGCCAGAGAACGAGCCTGCGTTACTCGCCTCGCGAGGCGGAGACTCCATCCCTGGTGCTGGGACCCGGCCGGGGGGCGGGAACGGATGGGGCACGCCCCCGCGACGCCGTGGAGCCCGCGCGGCGGGGTGCCCTGGCGGCCCACCTGGCGTTCACCCGTGCCTTGGGCGACGTGTCCAGCTCCACCCGCCGAATCTCCGTCGAGCTCTCCAGACTCGAGGCCAGCAAGCGCGGCATCGCCGGCCCCTACCCCGAGCTGTTCGTTCCCTTCGTGGAGTACGGCCTCCAACAACTGCGGTGGATTGACGCCGAGCTCGCCGCCGCCACCCAGCTGTCCACCATGGCCTCGGAGATGGAAGACCCGGACATGCAACTGGCCCTCTTGCGCCTGGGGGGTCCCCGGCTGCAGGCCGCCATGATGGGCTCCATGCTGCTCGCCGTCTGGCTCGACTTCCTCCACCTCTCCGACGTGCTGCTCGCGCAGCACCCGTCCTACAGCGTGGAGCGGCTGTTCCAACAGATGAATGGCTGGCGGACGGTGCTCGGCCCCACCATGACGGCGCTCGCCTCCCGGGAGCCGGGGCAGGCCGAGGCCGCGGCAGCCGACCTTCCCGCGCTCATCGGCCACCTCACCGGCGAGTTCGCCGCGACCCGGGAGCGCGTGCTCAGGTCGGGGGAGAACCTCCAGAAGATGCTGCTGGTGAAGGAGCTCCTCGAATCGCTGGCCCTGGGCTCGGCGATGAAGATGGCCCTGCCCCGGCTGTTGGGGCCAGCCACCTCCGCCACGCTGAGCGTGGGGCTCGTGATGGGCTCCAACGGCGTGATGATGGGCACGCGAATAGTCGTCTCCGCCGAGTGGGTGGAGATGATGCGCCAGCTGGTGCGGGCGGGCGTCATCTCGCTTCCGGCCGTCAGCGCTGCGGTGCGGATTCACTCCGGCCATGTGATGATGGCCGAGGCGTACGGCGACCTGCCCAAGGGCGTGCGCGAGGCGCTGGGCGATGGACCCGAGGTGCGGGCCATGCGGGTGACGGGCAGAGCAGGAGCCGGCATGGCCGAGCCCCCGGAGCACCACGTGCTACCGCAAGAGTTCCGCGAGTGGTTTGAGAAGCGCGGCTTCACTGGCGAGATGAGCATCGACCAGTTCTGCGTCAGAATGGAACAGGCACGCCACGAGGCGATCCATGGTGGTGGCGACTGGCGCCTGGGTCGCACTTGGGCGGGCGAATGGAATCGGTTGATCATGAGCGAGTTGCGGGACGCCGAGATGGCTGCTGGCCGGATGTTGACGCGGAACGAGATCCTGAACATCGTCGCGGAGTTCATGAAGGACTACGGCATTCCGATGAACTTCATACGCTGGAGAGGGCGATGAGCGACGGACATGCCTGGCAGGGCCACTGGAAGGTCCGGCTATATGAACGGGTCCGTGAACGCGGTTTCACTTCGCTCACCGCATTCGCCGAGGCACGCCCTGCCATCCCGCTGTACTTGCTGGCCGAGGAGCTTGGCAAGGATGACGTCGCCGGAGTGCAGGTGTTGAGCGGGTTGCTCGCCGAGGCGGAGCGGAGCCATCGGGTCACACGCTTCGAACGCGATGTGCTCGTGCGGCAGTTGTCCCAGAGTCTCCCCGAGGGTTGGCCGGCCGTGATGGACGACGCCAATCGTTTCAAGGTTGCCAAGGCACTAGCCCGCTGGATTGGCTACACCCCAGAAGCCCATCAGGATCGCGCCAGGCAGATCATGGCGGCGCTCCTCGCGACACCGCCGCCACCCGGCTGGCGCCCGCTCGGTCCCGACGACGAGCTGCTGCGCACGCTCCTGCCCGACGAGGAAGTCTGAACCTCCCCCATGGAGAGGAACACCGACCCGGTCTCTTCGCGGGAGGACGGAAACGATGCATCCAGCGACGAGACGTCCCCGACCGCACGCGCCGCTCACTTGTCATTATGACAAGTGAAGAACAAATCATCCTACATATTCATTTATCTTCGCTTATCATGATGACAAGTGGCGAGTTCGCGAGCCTATAGGCCGTGACGGGGGCAACCCCAGACGTACGCACACCATCGCGACGCGGCCCTGCTCGCGCTGGAGGTGGTGGCCGGCCTGCCGCCGCACGAGCGGCCACTGGTCCTCGGCGCCACCGGCCATACCCGCCGCGCCGAGGTGGCCGCGCAGAACCGCCAGGGGTTCCCCATCCCGGAGGCCGAGGGCTTCACGTACACCGGAGTGCCGAGCCATCCGCTCGCGGACGTCCACCCGGGTACCGTGTTCGAGTTCGACCGCACGCGCAGGTTCGGGTTCCACGACCGGCTCGACTACAACATCGTGGTCGACTGAGCCATCGCCGAGCACAAGACACAGGGCGTGATGCAGTTGCGCCGGGGCGCCATCGAGCTGGAGCGCTACTGGTACCTCGCGCTCAACCCCGAGCAGGGAATCGCGCGGGCCCGCGCCCTCTTCGAGCGCCTGGAGCAGCCACCTCCCGGCTGAGCAGGTGACCTCGTGACGCGGAGCCACGGTGGCTGGTGCCCGGTAGGGAGCACCGACACCGTGCTGTCCAGGGTTTCGGGGCTTGTCAGGAGCACTCGCTAGAGTGGCAGCCCTCTCTCGGAGGCGCTGATGTCACCGATGCTGCCGCCACGTCCCCGGTGGGCAGTCCTTCTGCTCGCCATGGCCCTGCTGTCCACCGGCTGCGCGTCCATGACGCCACCTCCTGGCCAGGGGACGCGCCTGCGCTACTCGCCTCGCGAGGCAGAGACTCCACATTGCATGGCCTCTCCCTCATCCCTGGTGCCGAAGCCCGAGATGCCGCAATGGCCGCACCACCGCCAGGGAGTACATGAGGAGGTGGGCCCTGGCCGGGGGGACGCCGTGGAGCCCGCGCGGCAGGGCGCACTGGCGACCCACCTGGCGTTCGTCCGTGCCTTGGGCGACGTGTCCACCTCCACCCGCCGCATCTCCGGTGAGCTGTCCAGACTTGGGACCAGCAAGCAGGGCATTGCCGGCCGGTTCCCCGAGCTGTTCGTTCCCTTCGTGGAATACGGCATCCAGCAACTGCGATGGATTGACGCCGAGCTCGCCGCCGCCACCCGGCTATCCACCTTGGCTTCGGAGATGGAGGACCCGGACATGCAACTGGCTCTCGTGCGCCTGGGGGGTCCCCGGCTGCAGGCCGCCATGATGGGCTCCATGCTGCTCGCCGCCTGGCTCGACTTTCTCCACCTCGCCGACGTCGTGCTCACGCAGAGCCCGTCCTACAGCGTGGAGCGGGTGTTCCTGCAGCTGAGCCACCTACGAACGATGATCGGACCCGCCATGGCGGCGCTCGCCTCCCGGGAGCCAGGGCAGGTCGAGGCCGCGGCAGCCGACCTTCCCGCGCTCATCGGTCACCTCACCGGCGAGTTCGCCGCGACCCAGGGCTCAGGTCGGGGGGAGAGCCTCCAGAAGATGCTGCTGGTGAAGAGCTCCTCGAATCGCTGGCCATGGGCTCGGCGATGAGAGTGGTTCGAGAATGGATGACCAGCGGTGAGAGACGCCTGCCCACCGCTCACTCGTCGTCGACCACGACTGAAGCATCAAATATCCTACACATCAGACATTCTACACTCGTGGTCGACTACGAATGACCCGCGCCAGCAGGTTTGAAGCACGGGCCTCCACCGCGCGAGCAACTGTCCTGATGACAGATGCCATGGGCGGTCACGGCCCCTCCGCTGCACGCACGGGCTCCTCGTTCCCACACGCGCCCGCTTGCCCCTCGTCTGCGCAGTCAACTCGCCGGGCTCATCCATCTCAGAAGCCCGCATGACTGCCAGGTTGCTCGCCCGCACCGCGTAGCGGCCTTCGCACCAACCCCTCGCTCTTTCAGCGAATTCGGGGCCCTATCGCGCGGTTGACACACGCCTGACTCAGGTGTCAGGAAGCCCGCCTGCCCATGCCCGCGAAAGCTGCCTTCTACGATGTCGACGGGACGCTGATTAAAACCAACGTCGTCCACGTCTACGCCTATTACGCCATGAACCGGGGCTCCCTCCTGGGCATCGCTGGGAGGACCCTGGCCACCGCCGCCAGCGTGCCCCTCTTCGCGGCCATGGATGCGTTGGACCGGAAGACCTTCAACGAGTTCTTCTACCGCTACTACGCCGGCCTGTCCGAGGACCGCCTCATCTCCGTGGCCGAGGACATGTTCGAGGACGTCCTCAAGCCGGCCATCTACGAGCAGACGCGCGACCTCATCGACCAGGCGCGCCGCGTCGGTTGCCGCATCGTGCTCGTCACCGGAGCGCTGGACTTCAGCATGCGCCCGCTGGCCCGCTACCTGGGCGCCGACGACATGATCGCCAACAAGATGCAGTTCGTGGGCGGCAAGGCCACCGGCAAGGTCATTCCCCCCATCATCGAGGGCGCCAACAAGGCCAACGCCATCCGCGCCTACTGTGTCCGCGAGGGCCTGGCGCTCGACCAATGCCACGGCTACTCCGACAGCGCCTCCGATTACGCCATGTTGTCCGTGGTGGGCCGCCCCAACGCCGTCAATCCGGACATGCGCCTGCGTTCCATCGCCCGGGCCTACAACTGGCCCATCCTCGACCTCAAGTAACCGAAAGTTCCGCTCGACATGCGCCCGCTCAAGACGCTCCAGAAGCTCTACGACGAGGAAAGCCAGGTGGTCATCACCGAGAAGGGCAGCCCCCCGCGGGCGCTCTTCTACGGAGAGAACTTCCTCCTCGAGGATCTGCCCGTGGGCACCCGGGTCATCTTCCCCCGGCCGCCCCTGGCCGGTGTGCCCAACGTGAAGGCCGCCATCCGCTGGGCCATCAACCACCCCGAGGGCATGGAGCCGCTGCACGCCCTGCTGCGCCCGGGGATGAAGCTCACCTGCGTCATCGACGACATCTCCGTCCCGCTGCCGCCCATGGCGACGCCGGACGTGCGCCAGACCATCCTCGAGGTGGTGCTGGAGCTGTGCGCCGACTCGGGCGTGGATGACGTCCACCTCATCATCGCCAACGCCCTGCACCGCCGCATGACGGAGGGCGAGATGCGGCGCATGGTGGGTCAGAAGATCTACGACGCCTTCTACCCGGACCGGTACTACAACCATGACGCCGAGGATCCGGACGGCATCGTGGAGCTGGAGCGCACGCCGTGCGGCTCGCACGTGGTGGCCGTCAACCGGCGCGTGGCCGAGAGCGACCTCATCGTCTACGTGAACGTGAACTTCGTGCCGATGAATGGCGGCCACAAGTCCATGGGCACCGGCGTGGCCAACTACGCCAGCCTCCGGGCGCACCACAACCCGAAGACGATCCGCGAGTCCAAGAGCTACATGGAGCCGGGGCACAGCGAGCTGTACCGGCGCAACGAGCGGATTGGCCGGGCCATCGACAAGCACCTCAAGGTGTTCCACATCGAGACGGCGCTGAACAACCGCATGTTCGGCCCCGGCGTGGACTTCCTCCACAAGAGGGAGGAGGACTACACCGAGGGAGACCGGCTGAAGTTCCAGGCCATGCGCTACGCGCTCTCCAAGCTGCCGCGCGCGGCGGCGCGCACGGTGCTCAACTCCATCCCCGCGCCCTATGACGTGACGGGCGTGTTCGCCGGAGCCACCGAGCCCACCCACGCCAAGACGTTGGAGAAGAGCTGGCAGCAGTACGTGGTGCCGGTGCAGGGGCAGAGCGACATCGTCATCTTCCCCATCCCGTTCATCTCGCCCTACAGCGTCAACTCCATCCTCAACCCGCTGCTGGTGCAGGTGATGGGGCTGGGCTACTTCTTCAACCTCAACCGCGGCGTGCCGCTGGTGAAGAAGGGCGGAGTGATCATCCTCACCCACCCGGCCTTCGACGAGTTCGATCCGGTCCAGCACCCCAGCTACATCGAGTTCTTCAACCGCGTGCTGCCCGAGACGCGCGACGCCGTGCAGATCGAGCAGAAGTACGAGCGCGAGTTCGCGGAGAACCCCAGCTACGTGCACCTGTACCGCAAGGGCAACGCCTACCACGGCGTGCACCCGCTCTACATGTGGTACTGGGGCGAGAACGGCCGCCAGCACGCGGGCAAGGTCATCGTCGCTGGCGGGGAGAACAACCACGTCCCGGAGCTGCTCGGCTGGGACCGTACCGACACCCTCACCGAGGCCATCGAGGAGGCGCGCGGCTTCATGGGCCGCTCGGCCAGCATCAGCCTGCTGCGCATCGCCCCCACCGTCATGGTCGACGTGAAGTAACCCTCTGGGCTCCCCACGATGAGTGTTTCCGAGCTGAACGTCACCGAGGTCTTCACCGGCAAGCGCCTGCTATTCGCGGGCTCCACCGGCTTCGTGGGCAAGGTCACCCTGTCCATGCTCCTGTCGCGCTACGGCGAGACGCTGGACAAGCTCTATGTGCTGGTGCGCAAGGGCAGTGCCCCCTCCGCCGAGCGGCGCTTCTACGACAAGGTGGCCACCAGCGAGCCCTTCCAGCCGCTGCGGGACACCTATGGCGAGGAGGGCGCGATCGAGTTCATCCGCCGCAAGGTGGAGGTGCTCGACGGCGACATCACCGACCCGCTCATGGGCCTCACCCGGGAGCAGGCGGATGAGCTCACCGGCAAGGTGCACGCCATCGTCAACTGCGCGGGCCTGGTGTCCTTCAACCCGTCGCTGGAGGTGGGCCTCAACGTCAACACCCACGGCGTGAAGTACACCGTGGAGCTGGCGCTCAAGTGGAACGTGCCGCTCATCCACATGTCCACCGCGTTCGTGGCGGGCAACCGCAGCGGGCTCGTCTTCGAGGACGAGGAGGTGGTGGGCTACTTCCCGCGCCGCGACGAGATGGACGGGCGCGACTTCAGCCTGGAGCAGGAGCTGGCGGACGCGGAGAAGATCGTCGCCCGGCTGCGCGAGCAGGCGGATGACAAGGCGCTGGCGTCCACCTTCCGCAAGAAGGCGCTGGAGCGGCTGGAGCAGGAGGGCCGCGACGCCACGGACGAGAAGACGCTGCGGCTGGCCATGGGCCGCGAGCGCAAGCTGTGGCTCACCGGCGAGCTGGTGCGCGCCGGCATGGAGCGGGCGAAGCACTGGGGCTGGCCCAACACGTACACGTACACCAAGAGCCTGGGCGAGCAGGTGATGGCCAGCACGCCGGGCCTGCGCTACGCCATCGTCCGGCCCTCCATCGTCGAGTCCGCCCAGCACTTCCCCTTCCCCGGGTGGAACGAGGGCTTCACCACCTCGGCGCCGCTGGCCTTCGCCGGCATCAAGGGCCACCGCAACATCCCCGCCGGGGACAAGGCCATCCTGGACATCATCCCGGTGGACCACGTGGCCGGCGCCACCATCGGCATCACCGCGCACTGCATGCAGGTGGAGGAGCGGCGCGTCTACAACCTGGCCTCGGGTGACATCAACCCGTTCTACGCCAGCCGCTCCATCGAGTTGGTGGGCCTGTACCGGCGCCGCTACTACCGCAACAGGGACACGGGCAACGCGCTGATGAACGAGGTGCGCTCGCGCGTGGAGCCCGTGCCGGTGAGCCGCGCGGTGTTCGAGAACCTCAGCGCCCCCATGTTCGTCAAGGGCGCTCGCTTCCTGCGGCAGGTCATCGACGAGGTGAAGCCGGCCTGGGGCGCCCCCCGCATCCAGGCCGCGCTGGAGAAGGCCAAGGAGACGCTGGACGAGGTGGAGAACCAGGCCATGAGCCTGGTGGGGCTCATCGAGCTCTTCCTCCCCTTCCTCTACGACAACCGCTACGTCTTCCGCTGCGACAACACCCGCTCGGTGTACGCGCGCATGGCCCACCATGACCGGGTCCGCATTCCCTGGGCTCCGGAGGCCATCGACTGGCGCGTCTACTTCCTCGACACCCACCTGCCCGGCCTGGAGAAGTGGGTGTTCCCCGGCCTCGAGGAGGAGACGAAGAAGCGCACCGTCATCCCCGCCAGCCGCGACCTGCTGGAGATGCTCGAGGCCAGCGTCAACGCGTGGCGCCACCGGGTGGCGTTCCGCTACGCCGCGGACGAGAAGGAAGAGCGCCTCACCTATGGCGAGGTGAACCGCTACGCCAACCGCGTGGGCAGCTTCCTGATGAAGGAAGGCGTCAAGCGCGGCGAGCGGGTGATGCTGCTGGGGGAGAACCGGCCCGAGTGGCCCGTCTCCTACTTCGGCATTCTGCGCGCGGGCGGCACCGCCGTCCCCGTGGACTCGAGCCTCACCGAGACGGAGATCGTCAACATCGCCCGCCGCGCCGAGGCGAAGGTGCTGCTGCTCACGGAGGAGTCCGCCAAGGACCTGCCGGGCCTGGAGGAGGCGCTCACCGGCGCGGGCCTGTCCACGCGCGTGGCCAGCATGGCCGAGGCGATGAGTGGAGACCCCGCGTACCCGGACAACATCGGGCCGGTGCGCCGCACGGCCGCCCCGGACGACGTGGCCAGCCTCATCTTCACCTCGGGCACCACGGGCACGCCCAAGGGCGTGATGCTCACCCACCGCAACTTCGCCTCCCTCATCGCGAAGCTGGCGGGCGCCTTCAACGTGGGCGTGGGTGACTCCGTCCTCTCCGTGCTGCCCCTGCACCACACCTTCGAGTTCTCCGCCGGCTTCCTCACGCCCTTCTCGCGCGGCACGGAGATTACGTACATCGACGAGCTCACCTCGGACCGGCTGGGCGAGGTGTTCGAGTCGGGCCACGTGACGGCGATGATCGGCGTACCCGCGCTCTGGCAGCTCCTGCACCGCAAGGTGACGCAGGAGATGGCCAGCCGGCCGCCCCTGGTGGAGCAGACCATCAAGTCGCTCATGTCGGCGCACGGCGAGCTGCGCAACCGCAGCAGCCTCAACCTGGGCAAGCTGCTCTTCTGGCCGGTGCACCGCAAGTTCGGCGGGAAGATCAAGTTCCTGGTGTCCGGAGGCTCGGCGCTGCCGGACGACGTGCACAAGGCCTTCCACCAGCTCGGCTTCAACATCATCGAGGGCTATGGCCTCACCGAGGCCTCTCCGGTGCTGACGGTGTCCGAGACGAACGTCAACAAGCGGCTGCCGGGCACGGTGGGCAAGGCGCTGCCCGGCGTGGAGCTGAAGATCCTGGAGCCGGACAACGAGGGCATCGGCGAGGTGCTCGCCCGCGGCCCCAACGTCATGGCCGGCTACTTCGGCGACAAGGAGGCCACCGACGCCGTCCTCAAAGAGGGCTGGCTCTACACCGGAGACCTGGGGCGCCTGGACGCCGAGGGCCGGCTGTACCTGGTGGGCCGCAAGAAGGACGTCATCATCGATGCCAACGGGAAGAACGTGTACCCGGACGAGCTCGAGGAGACGTACGGCATCCATCCGCACATCAAGGAGCTGTCCATCGTCGGCCTGCTGGACGAGGCCGGCGGGGAGAAGGTGGCCTGCCTGTGCGTGCCGGACTACAAGGAGCGGCCTCGCGAGGAGGTGCGGCGCGACCTGGAGGAGCACTTCCGCAAGACGGGCCAGGAGATGCCCTTCTACCGCCGCGTGAAGGTGCTGCGCTTCTGGGACGGCGAGCTGCCCCGCACGTCGTCGCGCAAGGTGAAGCGCAAGGTGGTGGTGGAGGAGCTCAAGCGGCTGGAGAAGCTGGCCTCCTCGGGCGAGAAGGCCCGCGAGAAGGTGCAGAGCAGCGGCGGCGTCTCCGACTGGCTCTACCCGCTCATCGCCGAGGTGGTGAACAAGCCCCTCTCCGACATCCGCCCCGAGGCCCGCCTGTCGGTGGACCTCGGCCTGGACTCGCTGATGCTCACCGAGCTGTCGGTGGCCCTGGAGCAGGCCGGCGTGCCGCTGCCCGCGGTGAATGACCTGACGCACGTGCAGACGGTGGAGGACCTGCGCAAGCTGGTGGTGTCCAGCGGCCGCCGGCCCACCGTGGAGACGCGCGCCAAGGACATCTCCCGCGAGACCGAGAAGGCCGAGGAGATGGAGATTCCGGTGCCGGAGCCCCTCGTCGCGGTGGGCCGGCAGCTCGTGCGGCTGGGCCAGCAGGCGATTTTTGGCGGCCTGTTCGACGTGAAGGTGACGGGCAAGCCCTTCATCCCGATGAACCGCAACTTCCTCGTCATCGCCAACCACTCGAGCCACCTGGACATGGGGCTCGTCAAGGTGGTGCTCGGCGATCAGGGACAGCGGCTCACCACGCTGGCGGCCCGTGACTACTTCTTCGATACGCCGCTCAAGCGCGCGTACTTCGAGAACTTCACGGACCTCATCCCCATGGACCGGCACGGCTCGCTGCGCGAGTCGCTCCGGTTGGCCGGCAACGCCCTGCGCCAGGGCTTCAACCTGCTCATCTTCCCCGAGGGCACGCGCTCGGTGACGGGCGAGCTGCTCGAGTTCAAGCCCACCCTGGGCTACCTGGCGCTCACCTACGGGGTGGACGTGCTGCCCATCTACCTGAAGGGCGCCTTCGAGGCGCTGCCCAAGGGCAGCATGGTGCCCAAGTCGCGCGAGCTGGAGGCCCACATCGGGCCCGCGCTCACGTACGAGATGCTGCGCGCCAAGACGCAGGGCATGGCGCGCTCGGAGAGCTACCGCTACGCCACCAAGCTGGCGGAGGACTCCATCCAGGCGCTCGCCGCGGGCCGCGCGCTGAGCTTCGATGAATCGGCGACGGTCGAGGATCAGCGCCGCGCGCTGTCCACGGGAGGGAGCGAGTCGTGAAGCTGCTCGTCACCGGAGGCACGGGTTTCCTGGGCACGCACCTGGTGCCGCGGCTGGTGGCCGCGGGGCATGAGGTGCGCATCATCGGCCGCTCCAAGCCGATGGGCCCGGGCTTCGACAAGGTGGAGTACGTCCGGGGAGACCTGAAGGATCGCGAGGCGGTGCGGCGCGCGCTCGAGGGCGTGGAGGCCGTCTACCACCTGGCGGGGCTCGTCTCCTTCCAGGACAAGGACGCGCGGCGCATGTACGAGCTGCACGTGGACTCCACGCGCGAGCTGCTGCGCGACGTGCGCGAGGCCGGTGTGAAGCGCGTCATCCTCGCCTCCACCTCGGGCACCATCGCCGTGTCCAAGGAGGAGCGCGTTGGCACGGAGGACGACGGCTACCCCATCGAGGTGGTGGGACGCTGGCCGTACTACCTGTCGAAGATCTACGAGGAGAAGCTCGCGCTCGAGTACTGCCGCCAGCACGCCATTCCCCTGGTGGTGCTCAACCCGAGCCTGCTGATGGGCCCGGGGGATGACCGGCTCTCCTCCACGTGGACGGTGATGAAGTTCCTGCAGGGTGAGCTCCCCGCCATGCCGGGTGGTGGCATGTCCTTCGTGGACGCGCGCGACGCGGCGGACGCCTTCGTCAACGCGCTCACACGGGGCGAGGTGTACGGGCGCCACCTGCTGGGCGTGAACATGTCCATGCCGGACTTCTTCGAGCGCCTGGAGCGCCTGTCGGGCGTGAAGGCGCCTCGGCTGAAGCTGCCCCCGAAGGTGAACGTGCTCGGGGCCAAGGTGCTGGAGCAAGTGGCGAAGTGGCGCGGGATGAAGCCCACGTTGGATCCGCAGGAAGTGGACATCGGCGAGCACTGGTTCTGGCTGGACTCCTCGAAGGCCGAGCGCGAGCTGGGCTTCAAGGCGCGAGACGTCCACGAGACGCTGCACGACACGGTGCAGTACCTGTACACGCGGATGGCCCCGGGTCACCTGCCGGGAACCAAGGGCAAGCTCGAGGAGCTGCGCGAGGGGACCTGAGCGGTACACCCTCACCCTGACCCTCTCCCAGAGGGAGAGGGAATTGGCTCAGACCCTCTCCCTCTGGGAGAGGGACGGGGTGAGGGTATGGGTGGACTCGGGTTGGAACGAGGGCTACTTCAGCAGCGCCCGCAGCTTCAGCCGCGCGTTGCTCGTCAGTCCGGTGTGCCCATCCGCGATGCGCGTGAACGGCACGTCCCTCAACTGCTTCAGCGACGCCAGGTTCTGCACCGTGCTCTCCGAGAACACCACGGGCGCCAGCACCACTTCACCGCCACCACCCAGCAGTGAGTCCCCGGTAAACAGAAGGTCCCGCCACAGGTACATCACGCTGCCCGGCGTGTGTCCCGGCACGTGGTAGACGCGCACCTGCTCCCCATCCACGTCCAGCGTCTGCCCCTCCTGCACCTCCTCGAGGCGCTCGGGCACCGCTGGCGCCTTCATGAAGCGCGCGAGGAACTGGCCCGCCAGGCTGTGCAGCTTCCGCTCGCCGCGCACCACCTCGGCCTCGCCCGGCCCCACCAGCACGCGCGCTCGGGGGAACAGGTGCGCCGCGCTCCAGTGGTCCTGGTGTCCGTGCGTCACCAACACCGTGTGCACGTCCTCCCGCTTCAGCCCCGCCTGGCGCAGCTCGGCCAGCAACTGCTCGCCGCTCGCATCGCCCCCGGTGTCGATGAGCGCCGCCCCGTTCCGGGTTCGCATCACCCACGCGTAGGACTGGCCATCGCTCAGGCCCACCACCTCGGGCGCCGCTTCAATCCGCCGCTCGGTGGCCTTGGGCAGCTGCTTCCACGCCGCCCCTGCCGCCAACAGCCCGAGGCCTCCCAACACCAACAGGCCCCGCAACACCCCGGATGGACGGCCTTCGGCCACTACCAGACCACCCGGTTCCGGCCCGTCTTCTTCGCCTTGTACAGGTTCGCGTCCGCCACCTTGATGAACTGCAGCGGCTCCACCATGTCCGGCGTCATGTCCGCCACCCCCAGCGACAGGGTGACCGGAATGTCCTGGTTCTCGAAGACGAACTGCTTCTTCTCGATCGTCTGGCGAATCTTCTCCGCGAAGATGCGCGCCTTCTCCAACCCGTCCTCGGGGACGACGAGCGCGAACTCCTCGCCGCCGTAGCGCGCGAAGCACTGCTCCTTGCGCACCATCCGCTTGATGGTCTGCGACAGCTCGCGCAGCACGTGGTCACCCGCCAGGTGCCCGTGCACGTCGTTGATCTTCTTGAAGAAGTCGATGTCGAACATCATCAGCGTCAGGGGGCGCCCGTACCGGTGGCACCGCCCCATCTCCCTCTCCAGGTACTCGAGGAAGTAACGCTTGTTGTTCACCCCGGTGAGCCCATCCTGGATGGTCAGCGTGTAGATGGTCTCGTGGTACTGCAGCTCCACGTTGTCACCGGTGAGGAACTTGAAGATGGACCCTCCCACCTTGATGAGATCGCCACTTCGCAGCGGCGTCTCCTGCGTCACCTCCTGGTCGTTGAGGTAGGTGCCGTTGGTGGAGGCCAGGTCCTTCACGAACATCCGCCCCTGCTTGCGGATGATCATGGCGTGCCTGCGCGACACGTTGTCGAGGTCCACCACGATGTGGTTTCCCTCTTCCCGCCCGATGGTGAACTCGGTTTCCTGGAGCGCGTACTTCTTCCCCAGCTCCGGCCCGTGGATCTGCACGATGCAGCATTCCTCGTCGACGGGGGTCGCCAGTTCCTTGATCGAGGAGATCTTGGTTACTCGGGTTTCGTCGCCAGCCATCGCCTAGAAGACATAGCACGGCTGACCCGGTGGAAGCCACGAGGGCCATGCCCGCCCCCCGGTTTGGCTACTCAACGAAGCCTCCCGAGCGGCCTTGAAGGGCCATTCCCCCCAGATAACGTGCCTGGATATGGCCAAACTGCTGGCAATGATCCTCGCAGGGGGCGCCGGAACCCGGCTGGAACCCCTCACCCGTGAGCGCGCCAAGCCCGCCGTCCCCTTCGGCGGCCGCTACCGCATCATCGACTTCGTGCTGTCCAACTTCGCCAACTCCGGCATCTACCGGATGAAGGTGCTCACCCAGTACAAGAGCGACTCGCTCAACAAGCACCTGTCCCGGGCCTGGCGGATGTCGGCCTTCCTCGGCCACTACGTGGAAACCGTCCCCGCCCAGATGCGGACCGGCATGGACTGGTACAAGGGCAGCGTCGACGCCATCTACCAGAACCTCAACCTCATCACCGACGAGGAGCCGGACCACATCTTCGTCTTCGGCGCGGACCACGTCTACCGGATGGACTGCCGGCAGATGCTGGACTTCCACACCTCCCGGAAGGCCGCCTGCACCGTGGCCGCCATCCCCGTCCCCATCGAGGAGGGCAAGGAGTTCGGCATCATCGACGTGGGCCCCGACGGCCGGATGAAGGGCTTCGTGGAGAAGCCCAAGAACCCGCCCCCCATGCCCGGCAACCCCAAGTACTGCCTGGCCTCCATGGGCAACTACCTCTTCTCCACCGACTCGCTGGTGAAGGAAGTGGTGCGCGACGCCGCCGCCGAGGCCAGCGCCCATGACTTCGGCAAGTCCATCATCAGCCAGCTCTACAAGCACGAGCCGGTGTACGTGTACGACTTCGCCCAGAACGTCATCGCCGGTCAGGAGGAGAAGGAGCGCGGTTACTGGCGGGATGTGGGGAACATTGACACCTACTACCAGTCCAACATGGACCTGGTGGAGGTGGACCCCGTCTTCAACCTCTACAACGACCGCTGGCCCATCTACACCCAGCCCAACAACTTCCCACCGGCCAAGTTCGTCTTCGCTGACCGGGAGAACAGCCGGGTGGGCCACTGCACGGACTCGCTGGTGAGCGAGGGCTGCATCATCTCCGGCGGCCATGCGCACCGCTCGGTGCTCTCGCCCAAGGTGCGCATCAACTCGTTCTCCGAGGTGCAGGAGTCCATCCTCTTCGAGAACGTCACCATCGGGCGGCGCTGCCGGATCCGCCGCGCCATCATCGACAAGAACGTGGAGATCCCCCCGGGGATGACCATCGGGTACGACCTGGACGAGGACCGCCGCCGCTTCCACGTCACCCCCGGCGGCGTCGTGGTCATCCCCAAGGGCATGAAGGTGGCCTGAGCCACCCGGAGGAGGGAGGAGCGCCCGGAACCCAGACGCTCCCCCCTCGGGAAGTCAGGCCTTGAAGGTCATCAGCGGGGCCATCCGCGCCACCTCCCGGACGATGCCCGCCTCCACCTGCGAGGCCACCACCGGCCCAATGGGCTTGTAGGCCGCCGGCGCCTCCTCGATGCGGCGCTCGGCCCGGAGGCTGATGCAATCCACCCCCGTGAGGCCCAGCGCCTCCTCGCGCTTGTCCGCCCCGCCCCGCGCCATGGAGAAGCGCGAGCGCGCCCGCCCCGCTCCATGCGACGCCGAGGCCAGCGCCTCCGCGTTGCCCAACCCCACCATCAGGTAGGACGCCGCCCCCATGGAGCCGGGGATGATGACCGGCTGCTCCGCCTCCGCCGGGCACGCACCCTTGCGCGCCAGCCACCCGCCCTCCCACGGCAGGGTGATGTTGTGCGGCACGTCGTAGACGAGCGGCGCCTCCACGTCCCCGAACAGCTCCCGCAGGGTGAGCCGCAGCAGCTCCGCCAGCAGCAGCCGGTTGAGGAAGGCGTAGTTGGCCGCCGTCGCCTCGGCCCGCAGGTACTCGCGCACCTGCTCCGGCTCCGCCAGCGGCAGAATCCCGCTCTCAGGGAAGGGCGCCCCCACCGGCCAGGCCGCCCTCGTCCGCTCCAGCCACGTGAGCCCCACGTGCCTGCCCATGTCCCGCGAGCCCGAGTGGATCATGAACGCCAGCTGCCCCTCGCGCACACCCCACTCCCACGCCCGCGCCCGGTCCACCACCGCCTCCACCCGCTGCACCTCGACGAAGTGGTTGCCCCCGCCGATGGTGGCCAGCCCCGGGTCCCTCACCACGCCCTCCCGGCGCAGCCCCGTAGGCGCCCACGCCGGGTCTCCCTCGAGCGCCCCGCCCAGGTACACCCGCGCCGACTCCCGGTCGAGCTGACCCAGGTCCGCCTTCGCCACCATGCCCAGCGGCGCCTCCATCGTCTCCAGGAGCCAGCCGGGCAGGCCGTCGCGCAGGAGCGCCTCCACCGCGCGCGAGCCCAGTGCCACGTCCCGCGTGCCGAAGAAGTAGTGGCCCTTCATCCGCTCGACGAAGGCGTCGCGCCGGGCGAGGAAGGTCTCCACGGGGAGATCCGCGACGTGCAAGCGCATGCCGCAGTTGATGTCGGTGCCCACCGCGGCGGGCACCACCAGCCCCTCCGTATGCACCACCGAGCCGATGGCCACCCCGGAGTCTCCCGGGTGGAAGTCCGGCGTGGCGCGCACCCGCTTCACGGTGCCGCCGCCCGGGTGCTTCAGCGCGGCGAGCGCGGCGAGCTGCTGGAAGGCCTTGCCCTCTACGGGCAGGTCCGGTGGGAGAAGCACCTCGGCGGGCGGCGCATTCGCATCGCCCTGGAGGCGCACAGTGTAGACACGACCGTCGTACGTCACATCGAGCCCCTCACGGGCGAGTGCCCGTAGGAGCCGGTTCAAGTTCGGCTGCATGACCTTCTCGGAATCTGGCCCGCGCCCAGAGGGGCACGGGGGACCTGTGCGAATGGATTCGAGACCTCGGGTCAGCAGCCGCGGTCGTGGACGCCGGAGCGTCCGCTGTCTCCACCTACGTCACGGCCCACTCACACCTGACACACCCAAGGCAGCCGGGCAGGACAGGGAGGAGACAAACCGACTTTGTCATACACATGACGTGTTGCAGATTTGATGTGGCAGAGAGGAGCTTCGTCGCAAGGGGAGCAGAGGAGCCCATGACGACAGTCGACGGGCATGGATGTGAAATGAGTATGGAGGCGTCCATCCGCTCCTTCCCCGAGCTGCTCCTCCAGGTAGGCAGGAGCCTCCATGCCACGGTGATTGTCGACCTCGAGGGCCGGATTGCCCGGATAGACAGCGCGCTGGCGGCTGCCGCGGAGTGGGGGGACGGAGTGCCTCCCGAGGGACGAGACCTGGAGGAGGTGCTCCTCCTAATACCCTGGCTCACGAAGGCCCTGCGTACGGCCCTCACCGGAACGGAGACGGTCAGCGAGGGCGGCGTGCGGGACCAGCTGATGCGGGCCGTGGTGCTTCCCGTCTTCGGAGACGACGGTCAGTGCCTGGGCGCCTGCGCCCGCCTGAGCGAGAGCGACCCCACGAAGCCCTGGCCGGCCCACCACGCGGCCCTGGAGCAGGAGCTCACCCGAACCCAGCGACAGTACGAAGAGCTCATCAACACCATCGACGGCGTCGTCTGGGAAGCCGATGTGGACTTCCACTTCACCTTCGTCAACAAACAGTCGGAGCGCCTGCTCGGCTATCCCCACCGCCAATGGACGCAGGAGCCGGACTTCTGGAGGAACCACGTCCATCCCGAGGACCGTGAGTGGGCCCAGGCCTACTGCATGAAGGCGAGCCGGGAGCACAGACCCTACGAGTTCGAGTACCGCATGCTGGCCGCGGATGAACGTGTCGTCTGGCTGCGGACCATCGTCACGGTGCTCGCCGAGGAAGGACGGCCCCCGAGGCTGCGCGGCATCATGGTGGATGTCACCGAGCAACGCCGGGCCCGGGAGAGTCTGGAGCAGTCCTCCTCGCTGGTGCGCGCCACACTCGAGTCCATCGCCGATGCCGTGCTCGCGCTGGACACGCACCGGCGGGTCACGGCCTACAACAAGCGGTTCCAGCAGCTCTGGCAGCTCCCCGATGACGTCCTGGAGGGGGGACCGGACGCGGAGAATACCCTCGCGGCCGCGCTCCACCTGGTCAAGGAGCCGAAGCGCTTCGCTGACAGGATCCGTGAGGTGTACGCGAATCCGACCCTGGAGGAAGTCGACACCGTCGAGATGGCCGACGGGCGCATCCTCGAGCGAACCACGCGGCCCCAACGGCTGGGAACCGCCATCATCGGCCGCATCTGGAGCTACCGCGACGTGACGGCGGAGCACCAGGCCCGGGAGAAGCTGGAGCAGTCCGCCTCGCTGCTGCGCACCACGTTCGACTCCATCGCGGATGGCGTGGTCGCGGTGGGCGCCAACAAGAAGATCACCGCCTACAACAAGCGATTCCAGCAGCTCTGGCGAATCCCCGATGGCGCGCTGCTGGAGAACCTGGACGCAGTGCAAGCCGTCCTCGCCGCCGCCCCCCTGGTCAAGAACCCGGAGCGGTTCGTCTCGCGGCTTCGAGAGATGTTCGAGCTCTCCGACGTGGCGGACGTCGGCACCGTCGAGCTCCGCGACGGGCGCATCCTCGAGCGCACCTCGCTGCCCCAACGGCTGGGAGGCACCATCATCGGGCGCGTCTGGAGCTACCGGGATGTCACGGAGGAGCGCATCGCCAAGGCGGAGCAGGAGCGGTTGCTCGCGGCCGAGCAGACCGCACGCGAGCAACTGGAGGAGTCGTTCGCCGTGCTCGACACCTTCCTGAACAACTCGCCCGTCGGCATGGGCTTCCTCGACCGCAACCTGCGCTTCATCCAGGTCAACGACGCACTGGCCGCGCTCCACGGCAAGACCCGGGAGCAGGAGCTGGGCCGGCCTTTCCGCGAGATGGCCCCCCTCGTGGCGGCCAACGTCGAGCCCCTCATCTACCAGGTCATGGAGACCGGCAAGCCCATCATCGGGCTCGACATGGCGCTCGAGGTCCCGGCCACCCCGGGCCAGTTGCGCTACTGGCGCGTCAGCTACTACCCCGTCCGGACGACGAGCGGCAGGATCGTGGGCATCGGCGTCGTGGTCGTCGAGCTCTCAGCGGAGCGCCGCGCCCAGCAGGAGCGGGAGCGGCTGCTGCTCGAGGCCCATGAGGCCATTCAAATCCGGGATGACTTCCTCGCCGTCGCCTCGCACGAGCTGAAGACGCCCCTCACGCCCCTCAAGCTCCACCTGCAGCGGCTCCAGAAACGGTGCGCCTCCGGACAGCCCATCCCACCCGAGTACGCGGAGAAGGCGCTCGACCAGGTGGAGCGGCTCTCGGGGTTGATCTCCGACATGCTGGACTCCTCGCAGATCGAAGCGGGGCGGCTGGAACTGGAGCGTGAGCCCGTGCCGCTCCGGGAGGTGCTCCGCGAAGCCCTGGCCGAGATCCGCCCGACCTGTCTCCATCACCCGATGGAGTATGAGGAAGGCGCGGAGGAGCTCATCGTCCTGGGAGACCGGGACCGGCTCAAGCAGGTGCTGATGAACCTGCTGGAGAACGCGCGCAAGTACAGCCCCATGAAAGGCCCGATTCGCGTCACGCTCACCCGGAACGAAGCGGAGGCCCTCGTCTCCGTCTCGGACTCGGGAATCGGCATCCCGGAGGATCAACTGGCGCACCTCTTCGAGCGCTTCTTCCGGGCCAGCAACGCACCTGTCTCGGGCTTCGGAGGGTTGGGACTCGGGCTCTACATCTGCCGGCACATCGTCGAGCGTCTCGGCGGCCGCATCTGGGCGGAGAGCCAGGCTCACCAGGGCACCACCTTCCGCTTCACCCTCCCATTACAAGCCCAGGTCCCCGGTGGAAACGCGTCCTGAACCCCTCCGAGGCCGCGCCTGACCGAATGGTCAGCAAGGAGGCCGCGATTCCTTGGAACCCCACGGGTGTTGAATGCCCATGAAGCCGGGATCGTCCGGCACGCAGGGGAGCATCAGCATTCGGGCGGCACCCGCGCTACGCTGGATGGCGAATCAAAAAGGAGAGCCATGGCCCACATACAGAGGAGTGCGGAGCGCCCGGATGTGACAAATCTGGCGAGCCCCTCACCGCTGCTCTGGATGGGGGGAGGCCTCCCACCGCAATTCCGCTGGGCGAGCCCCTCCCTCATACAGGCCCTCGGCTACCCCCTCGGGGCGTGGAAGACGCAGGACTTCGTCTCCCAGCTCGTGCACCCGGATGACCTCGGCAGGCTGCTGGAGGCATGGAGCACGGTATCCAGGACGGGCGAGTCCCAGACGCTCGAGCTGCGAGCAGTCCCAGCCAAGGGAGGGCTCGTCCGCCTGGCGGTCGAGCTGAACGCGGTCGAGCCCTCGCCGGAGGGTGATGGGGAGCTCATCGGCACTGTCAGTGTCCTCTCCCCCCTGCTCCGGCCCGAGCGCCTGGAGCGAACGGATGGGAGCGAGGAAGGCGAGGGGCGCCCCCCTGCAGCCTGTGTCCACCTGAAGCTGGCCGAGTCCGCCAGCGCCGAGGCGGACTTCCGCGAGACGCTGGACGGACTGCCCGGCCCCGCCTGGATGGTGGGCGAAGACCTGTCCATGACGTGGTGCAGGCCGACGCAAGGCGCCGAGGCCATGCTGTGCTCCGCAGCACGCGCCGCGGACCCGCAGGGCTGGGCCTCGGCCCACCGCCGGGCCCTCACCGGAGAGGCGGTGGGTTTCGACTTCGCTACCTGCGGGAACACCTACCGCTGCCAGGTGGGGCCGGTGAGAGACACTCAGGGAGCCATCATCGCGGCCCTCGGTGTTGCCACCGACGTCTCCGACCTCGATGAAGTGGCCCGGGAGCTCACCCGCACCCAGCGTCTGCACGAGGAGCTCATCGACGCCATCGACGGCATCGTCTGGGAGACCGACGCGAGCTTCCGCTTCACCTTCGTCAGCAAGCAGGCCGAGCGCCTCCTGGGCTACCCCATCGAGAAGTGGATGAACGAGCCGGACTTCTGGCTGTCGCACCTGTACCCCGACGACCGGGACTGGGCCCCCGCCTTCTGCATGAAGGCCGCCACGGAGTGCAGGCCCCACGAGTTCGAGTACCGGATGTTGGCAGCCGACGGGAGCACCGTGTGGCTGCGCGACATCGTCACCGTCATCTCCGAGAACGGAGTCTTCCGCCAGCTCCGGGGCATCATGGTGGACGTCACCGCGCAGCGTCAGGCCCGCGAGGAGCTGGAGCACTCGGTCTCGCTGCTGCGCGCCACCCTGGACTCGACGGCGGATGGCGTCATCGTCCTGACCCAGGACTGGCGCGTCACCGCCTTCAACGGGAGGTTCCAGGAGCTCTGGAACATCCCCCAGCCCCTGATGGAAGCCCGGGACGGGAAGGTGCTGAGCGCGATCATGCTCCCCCAGATCGTGAATCGGGAGCACATCCAAGAAAGAACCCAGCTCCTGCTGTCGACTCCCGAGATGGAGGGCATGGACGTCCTGGAGCTGGTGGATGGGCGCATCATCGAGCGTTACTCGCGCCCCCAGCGGCTGGGAGACACCATCGTCGGCCGAGTCTGGAGCTACCGGGACGTAACGGCGGAGCGTCGCGCGCAGGCGGAGAGCGAGCGGCTGCTGCGCGAGGCCCGGGAGGCCGTCCGCGTGAGGGATGACTTCCTGTCCATCGCCTCCCACGAGCTGAAGACCCCTCTGACCCCCCTCAAGCTCCACCTCCAGGTGCTGAAACGCCACCAGGCGTCTGAGCAGCCCATCCCAGGCCAGCACACGGAGAAGGCGCTCGCTCAGGTGGCACGGCTCTCCGGGCTCATCAACGATCTGCTGGACACCTCGCGCATCCAAGCGGGCCGGCTGGAGCTGCGGCAAGAGCCCGTGTCACTCCGCGAGCTCACCCACGAGGTGCTGACGGACCTGCGCACGGACAGCCCCCACCACACGCTCGTGTACGAGGAGCCCAGCAAGCCGCTCGTCATCCAAGGCGACCGGAGCCGACTCGCGCAGGTGCTGGTGAACCTGCTGGAGAACGCCCTCAAGTACAGCCCCACGGGCGGCACCATCCGCGTCCACGTGGAGCGCGAGGGGGAACAGGCCCACGTCTCGGTGGCGGACTCGGGCATCGGCATCCCGCCGGACCAGAAGGCCCTGCTCTTCGAGCGCTTCTTCCGGGCGCGCAACGCCCCCATCTCTGGCTTCGGAGGGCTGGGACTCGGCCTCTATATCTGCCGCGACATCGTCGAGCGCCACGGTGGCCGCATCTGGGTGGAGAGCGAGGTGGGCAAGGGCTCGACGTTCCACTTCACCCTCCCAGGACTGGAGAATGAGGTGGCCGAGGCCTCCCCTGCCGACACCGAGGCTACACAGCCGGAGACAGCCCCCCATCCACGTTGAGGGCCGTACCCGTCACATACCCGGCCCTCGGCGAGAGAAGGAAGGCCACCACGTCGGCGAACTCCTCGGCCCGGCCCATCCGGCCCAGGGGAATGCCCGCGTCCTTCGCCATCTTCGTGTAGAGCCCCTCCACCGGCTGCCCCGAGGCCGCCGCCTTGCGCGCCCACTGGCCGCTCTCGATGAGCCCCACCAGCACCGCGTTCACCCGGATGCTCGCGGGGCCCAGCTCCTTGGACAGCGCCTTGGTGAGCGCCATGCCCGCCGCCCGGGACACCGAGGACGGCACCGAGTTCGCCCCCGGCGCCTTCGCCGCGATGGCCAGCACGTTGACGATGGAGCCGCCGCCCCCCGCGCGCAGGTGGGGCAGCACCCGCCGCGAAGTGCGCACCGCGGCGAAGAGCTTGAGCTCCAGGTCCGCCTCCCACGCCGCGTCATCCACCTCGGCGAAGGGCCGCGCCGCCGCGGTGCCGGCGTTGTTCACCAACCCATCCACCCTCCCCCACCGCTCCACCGCCGCCTCCACGAAGCGGTCCACGTCGTCCGGGCGGGTGATGTCCGTCACCCGCGTCAGCACGTCACCGCCCGCCTCGCGCAGAATTGCCGCCGTGGACTCCAGCCGCTCGGCGCCTCGGGCGCAGAGGGCGACTCGGGCCCCCTCGCGCACCAGGCGCAGGGCCACCGCCGCCCCCAGCCCCTCCGAGCCGCCCGTCACCAGCACCACCTTCCCACCGAGCTCCAGGTCCATGGCGTCCTTCCCGGCTCACGCCGGCTGCTTCACCGAGTGCGGCCGCTTCTCGAAGGCCGCCAGCGTCTGGGCGATCTCCTCGTTCACCTGACGCAGCAGATCCTGCTTCTCGCGGAACGGCAGGAAGGCGCTCTTGAAGCCGGAGACGAGGATGGTGGTCAGGTCCTCCAGCGCCAGCCCCAGCTCCTTGTGCGCCACCCACAGCTCCTTGGTCACCGTGGTGTCGGTGATGAGGCGGTTGTCGGTGTTGATCGTCACGCGCAGGCCGTAGTCGAAGTAGAACTTGAGCGGGTGCGCATCCAGGCTCGGCACCGCCCCCGTCTGCACGTTGGAGGTGGGGCACACCTCCAGGGGGATGCGGTGGTCGTTCACGTAGTTGAGCAAGTCGCCGTCCTCGCGCAGCCGGGTGCCATGGCCGATGCGGTGGGCGCCCAGGTAGTGGATGGCCTGGGAGATGGACTCGGGCCCGAAGGCCTCGCCCGCGTGCGCCGTGCAGTTGACGTTGTTCTTGAGGATGAGCTGGAAGGCGTCCTTGTGGTCCTTGGCCGGGAAGTTCGCCTCGGCGCCCGCCAGGTCGAAACCGATGACACCCCGGTTCTTGTAGGCCACCGACAGCTCCGCCAGCCGCATGGACGTCTGCGGGTTGATGTGGCGGATGCCGCAGATGATGACGCCGTACTTGATGCCCGTCTCGCGCTTGGCGACCCGCAGGCCCTCGAGCACCGAGTCGATGACGGTGGTCATCTTCAGGCCCTTCTGCAGGTGCAGCGCCGGGGAGTAGCGCACCTCCAGGTAGCGCACGTTCTCGGCCGCCGCGTCCACCGCCAGCTCATAGGCCGAGCGGTAGAGGGCCTCGGCCGTCTGCAGCACCGAGAGCGTCACGTCGAAGGCCACCAGGTAGTCCTCGAGGTTCTTGCACACCTCGCCCATGTGGATGGCCCGGGCCAGGCCGTCCTCGGTGTCCGCGGGCAGCTTCACCTTCTGCTGCTCGCCCAGCTCCAGAATCGTCTTGAGCCGCATGGAGCCATCGAGGTGACAGTGCAGGTCCGTCTTGGGCAGCGCGTGGAGCAGCTCCTCGGTGACGGGGATGGCCGGGGGCGGGGCCCAGTCCGCCCGGCGGGCGGCTGAGGGAATACCAGTCGAGCTGGGGAGCTCGTCGTCGCGAATTGAAGCCATGTCAGGTTCCTTCCTTGCCAACCATCCTAGGGTCCTGAAGATCCTCCCTCAACCATGCCGCCACCCCGCCGTCAGCGCCTCCTCTTACTGCTCGCCATGGCGGCGCTGATGGCCGCCTGCCGGCAACCCACCGACAAGCTCTTCACCTTCTCCTCTGACGCGCCCTCCCGTGCGGGGCTGGTGCCCCTGGAAGACGGCGTCCTGGTGGGCAACGAGGCCGGCCGCCTCCTGCGGTTGGACCCCAAAGGAGAGGCCCCCTGGCGCGTGGAGCTGGGCCGCGAGGTCGCCGCGCCCCCCACGGTCTCGGGAGACAGTGTCATCGTGGGAACGGTTGGCGGGACCCTCGTCAGCCTCGCGCTCGGTGACGGGATGGAGCGCTGGCGCCTCACCGGGCAGCCGCCCGTGCTCACCCCGCTCGTCTCTGACGCGGGCTCCACCTACGTCGTGGCCCCGGATGGCGCCGTGCGCGCCCTCGCCGTGGACTCGGGCGAGGTGCGCTGGCGCCGCCCCCTCCCCCAGGGTGTCCCCCGCCCCGAGGCCACCCGACCCTTCCCCCCTCCCGTGCTCGCAGGGGGCGTCTTGGTGGTAGCGCTCGGGGACGCGGGGCTGTTCGCGCTGTCGCCCCAGGATGGCACCGTGCGCTGGCGCCAGCCGCTGACCCAGGTGCTCGGGATGGAGGCGCAGGGCGAGCTGCTGTACGTCTCCACCCGGAAGGGCGAGGTGCTCGCACTCGGGCTCGCCGATGGGAAGGTGCGCTGGCGGCAGACCCCCGCCTCCGCGCTCTCGAGCCCCCCGAGCCTCGCCCAGGGTCACCTCTGGGTGGGCACCGAGGACAAGCTGCTGCTGGCCCTCTCGCCCCAGGACGGGCGCGAGTCCCTCCGGCTCACCCTGCCCGCCCCGCTGGTGACGCAGGTGGCCGAGTTCCGCGAGTGGGTGTTGGTGCCCACCCGCGACAGCCAGGGCTGGCTGCTCGCGCTCAAGCCCCGAGAAGAGCCTCCCGTCTTCACCCTGAGGCTGGATACGCCGCTGCTCACCCGGCCCGTGGTGCTCGGGGACCAGCTCTTCGTCCTGGGACAGGACGGGCGGGTGCTCTCGTGGCGGCTCCAACCCCCGAAGCCGTGAGCGGAAGGCGCCGGCCGGTCACCTCCGGGCGCAGCCGACCTGATGGACGGGCCTCAGCTGGCGGGAGCCATCAACTCGGAGACCTGAGCACCGTGGAGGGGAAGCTCGATGGTGAAGGTGGCGCCCTGTCCTGGTCCCGCGCTCACCACGGAGAGACGACCGTGGAGTTCCTGAGCGGCCAGGGCGCTGATGTGAAGGCCAAAGCCGTGCCCGGTCTTCTTCGTGGTGAAGCCCTGGGAGAACATCCGCGTCAGGTACTCCGGCGCGATGCCTACACCGTTGTCCTCTACCTCGATGCGCAGCTGGGCACCTCCCGCGCAGGGACGGACACGAATCGTCAGCCGCTTGCCAGGCGTCGTGCTGTCCATGAGCGCATGCCGCGCATTGCTCAGCAGATTGAGGAGGATCTGCAGCAACTTGTGCCGATCCACCTCGATGGGGGGCACCTCGGCGTACTCGCGCCGCACGTCGATGCCCAGCCGCTCGAACTCCCCGCCGCTGAGGCGCAACGCATCGTTGATGAGCTGGGGCACCGTCACCTGCTCCACCACTCCACCGTACCGAGCGTGCTGCTGCTGCATGCTGACGACGGACCTGATGTGCTCCACGCTCTCGCCCAGGGCCTTCATCTCCGTCAGGAGCGACTCGCGCTCGGCCACCAACTGCGCCGAGAGCGCGCCGAGATAGGCCGGCAGCATCGAGCCTCGAGGATCTGTGGTGAGGAAGGCCGGCAGCTCCGCGGCGTGCTGGTCCAGCAGTTCGGTGGCCTGGACCAGCTTGGAGATCCGTGAGCCGCGCAGCCGATCCGTCACGACACCAATCGAGGTGTTCACGCTGTTGATCGCATTGCCCACGTTGTGCAGCACACCGGTGGCAACCTCCGACATCCCAGCCTGGCGCGACACATCCAGCAGGGTGCGATGCAGCTCGCTGAGCTTGGCCTCGGCCTCCTTCCGAGCCTTGATGTCCCGCTCGAGCGCGGCATGAGTCGTGGCATGCGCGTTGCTATACAACCACCCAACTGCCCACCCCGCGAACATGCAGATGGCAGCGAGGACGTGCATCACCCACTCGTAGCCATGAGTGAGGGGTGGTGGCTCCGAGCCGAAGCGCTGGCGCCAGAACGGGTGGCCGACTCCGACAATCAGGACCATCGGAACGAGGGTGACGAGCCCCAGGCGGGGTCCCAGCAGGTACACCGTCAGGCTCGTGATCAACATCATCACCGCATGCGCGGAGAGATAGGTGTCATTCGCGACGAAGGCGGTCAGCATGGACGTGAACGCCATGAACACGCTCACGAGCAGCGCCGGGAGGCGGGGCGAGGACACTCTGCGCAGACTCCACAGCGCCGATGCATAGCCGGCGAACGCGGAGACTCCCGCGATGACGTAGTACGAGGACAGCCCCCCCAGGATGAAGGCTATGGTGATCAAGCCGGAGATCAGGACCAGCGAGAGGGAAGCACCCGCCAGCACCCGGCTGCGGCCGAATTCCTCGAGCGGCGCCCGGCGTAACTCCTCCGATAGGAATCCATCCAGCCACGAGAGGAAGCCCTTGGCCCGTCTGCCCGGTAGAGCGAGTGCACCCGGCTCCGCTGGCGGAATCTCCTCGCTGGATGTGCTCGGCATGTTCGGGTGCCCCCCCAATAGGCTTGCCTCACTTCAACCTGGCGCGAAGGCGGGGACCATTCTAGCCAGGAGCTCTTCCCTGAACGAGTTGGTCCCCGAGCATGGATACGGGGCAAGCAGGCTTGTCAGCTCGCGCCTGGGATAGGTGCCCACTTGCGAGCGCCTGGCCCCTCCTTGCCGAGACGGTCGCCGGGGTTGGCCAGCTTGCAGCTCTTCAAGGACAGGCAGCCGCAGCCGATGCAGCCCGTCAGATCGTCACGCACCTGCATCAGCCCCTTGATGCGTGCATCGAGCTCGTCGCGCCATTGGGCAGACAGCCTCGCCCAGTCCGCCATGGTGGGCGTGCGCTGCTCAGGCAGGTAGCTGAGCGCCTCGCGGATCCGCTCGAGCGGGATACCGACCCGTTGCGCGGCCCGGATGAAGGCGACGCGGCGCAGGACGTCTCGAGGGTAGCGGCGCTGGTTGCCGCTCGTGCGGCGGCTGCGCAGCAGGCCCTTGTCTTCGTAGAAGCGAAGTGCCGAGACGCTGACACCGCTGCGCCTCGCGACCTGTCCGACCGTGAGTTCCTCCAGCTGCATGGCGACCCTCCTCACCTCAAAATGAAACCTCAAGTAAGGTCGAGGTCAAGTGAGGGTTCGGGTCGCTCGTTGCGTTGAACTCAGAGGTGCCCGCCGTAGCGTTGAGGGCATGAACGAGCCACTGACCCAACCCCCCTCCCATTCCCCCACCCCGGCCCCTGCTCCGCTGCGCCTGGCCGTCATCCTGGGCAGCGTGCGCGACGGCCGCTTCGCCGACACCCTTTCCTCCTGGCTGGTGCCGGAGCTCCGCCAGCTGCATGACGGCGAGCTGGACGTCATCGATCTGCGCCACGCCGGGCTGTCCTTCGGCTGGGGCCACGAGCCCACGCCCCTGTCCGACGGAACGCCACGCTTCGACGAGCGCATCGCCGCGGCCGACGGCTTCGTGTTCGTCGTGCCCGAGTACAACCACTCCTTCCCGGGGCCTCTGAAGACAGCCATCGACCAGGCCTATGCGGAGTGGAACGCCAAGCCAGCCGCATTCGTGTCCTATGGCGGAGTGTCCGGCGGCCTGCGGGCGGTGGAGCAACTGCGCCTCGTGCTGGGCGAGCTGCACGTCGTGGACATTCGTGACGGAGTGAGCTTCCCCAACGTCGGGAGACAGTTCGACGCCAATGGGCAACCCCGCGACGCTCAGGGCGTGCACCAGGCGCTGCGGCTCATGCTGCGCCAGCTCGAGTGGTGGGCGCACGCGCTCCAGGTCGCGCGCCGCCAGCGCCCCTACGGGAGTGGGTCCTGAATCGCAGGCACAGCCATGAACCACACACCACAAGGAGCTGAACACATGCCAATGCAACGCACCTTCCGGGCCCCAATTCGCCAGTCTGGCGCCGGAGCGATCAACCCGAGTCTCTGGACCCTCGAATCACCCGCAGCGCAGCAGGCCGCCGCCGAAGCCGTGCTGTCGGCCATGCCGGCGTCACCGGGCCTCCTGCGCCTCAGTGTGTTTCGTGGGCTCGAGGACCTCACGCTCTTCATCCTCTCCCAATGGACGGACGCAGCTGCGCGCGACGCCTTTCTTGCAACCAACGGGACGCCGCGAGCAGCAGTCGATGAAGCGGTGCCGGGCATCCGCCGCGATTGGCGGGAGCCGTCCAGTCCCTATCGCAGCTTCGTGAGCAGGGAGCGAGGGGAGGCCGGGTGCCTCGTGGTCGTGCGCCAGCCCTTGCTGCGCTCGGATCCCCAGGCCCAGCGCGACTGGGTGGATACGGTCATGGCGGCGCTAGAGGCGGATCCCCATCCGCCCGCTGGCCTGCTCTCCGCGACGTTCTTCTTGTCGGATGATGGCGCGCACGCCATCAACCTCGCCGAATGGACGAGCGCCGATGCGCACCATGCGGCGCTGCAGCGTGGGACGGACCCGCGGGCCCAACACGGGAGCATCGGAGACTCTCCCCTCTGGCGGGCGGTGCGCTCGCACCCGGCCATCCGCGCCGAGCACGAGGTCCGGCGCTTCCAGCTCCTCGGCGCGGTCGAGCCCTGAGGCAGGGCTGCCGGCGCCCGGCCTCTGAGGTGTGGAAGCCTCACGGGCCGCCGAAGGACCAGAAGATGGACGGGATCGAACGTCTATCCCCGAGGCAGCACAAATCCCTACATCAGTGGTAGACGTCCACCACTGAGTCGCGCCAGTGTCCGCGTCCTCGAATTTACGGGCGCGGGTGGCGCGGCTCGCGAGAAGACGATGGCCTCCGCCACCGCCGTCCTGAAGGTGATGCTCGATGAAACGGCGAAGAAAACCATTGAGGAGGAACTCGAGAAATGCGCGAACCAGGCACGCACTGAAGTGCTCCTCCGGTATCCGAAGCAATTCAAGGGCCCTGCACCTGATGCGAGCGAGTGCAAGCAGGAAACAAAGTCCCAAGGCAGGCGCGTCACGTGGGCCATGCGACTCGGTATCGAGATGCATGAGGTCGCTCGGAAATGCGCCGAGGAAGCGCTGAGTCGGGTGCGGCCCGGGAGATTCAGTCTGGAACAGCGCTACCGCATCACCGACATGGAGACAGGCGAAAAGGAGTTGGTCAGCGCCGAAGAGGAACAAGTGCTCGAAGAGTCCGGCAATGGCGGAGAGTTGAAGGGCACCCTGAAGCCCGACGTGGTGATCCACGAGGGGGATCCGCTCCATGCACAAGCCGTCTACGACTTCAAGTTTCCCTGTGTGGATACTGGCTCGATGCCCAAATGGACCCCATATCCACCGGGACATCCGTTCGCGGGTTCCACCCAAGGACGCATGTACCTGGACTTCATAGCCCCCATTGCTGGGCGCATCATGCCTTGGATTGGAGCATTCTATGATTGAGCACTACCCGCGAATACGCATCCACGCCAAGAACGGGTACCTGCTGATCAGGGATGGGCTGGCCCTGACATTCTTCATGCGCCATTCCCATGCGACAATCACGCAAGCCATCCATCAATCGTTGGAGACGTACCTCCGTGCGGTTGGCCCTGATGCGCTCACTTTGTACGCGGATGAAGAAGGCTTCTGGCAGTCGCTCGATGCTGTTGGATGGGAACTCATCCATGGCAACCTGCGACACCCGCAGATGGCCATGATTGACTTATCGGGCGTGGCGGACAATCAGCGGAGCTATCAATTCAGCTACCAGGGCAGGGAGCTGGAAGGTCCTTTCTTCAAGGGACATCCGGGTGCGGTCTCCGCTGTCTCCTTCTGGTTGCCCACCGAGTACATTGAGGAGCATGGTCCGAGACGGGTACGAGAGCTCGCGATGGAGCTGGCCTCGGGACTGCCCTTCTGTACTGGCAATGCCGGGCTCTCCTTCCACTGCGATACCAGCCTGGTAGGAGTGCAGAGAGAAGTTCACAAGCTGCGCCTCCGCTACCCGGGCATGGATGTTCCGGACATCGATTGGATCTCGTTACACATTGGCACCCAGGTACGGGGCCCCTCCTGGCTGACTTTCCTCGGACAGCCCGTGCTGGGGGAGTTGGGCGGTGTATCCGGGCTTAGCGCCCAGTTGCGCCATCCGGAAACCACCGTCCAGGCGATGGAGGGTGATAGGGGCGTTGTCTCCCTGGGGCTCTGGCCCGAGGCTGGTGACACCGAGCAGGGCAACGTCTTGCCCGAGTACCGGGAACTGGCGCGCGTGCTGGAGCCCTGGCTCTACCACGAGCCGCGTCTCCATACCTTCCAGTCCATGGAGGACACGCGCCGATGGGAACGACGGTTCCTCGAGTGACAACAACGTTCCCTCACCCCGGCATCAGGAAGCGGGCGATGACGCGCTTGAGGCCCACGCCCCCACCGAACTCCACCGTCACCTTCGCGTTGGGTCCGCTGCCGTCCGTCGACACGATGCGCCCCATGCCGAACTGCTCGTGGCGCACCCGCATCCCGCGCACGTCTCCGCTCACGCCGTCCATGTCCGACGTCTGGGAGTAGGAACGGTCGATGCGCGGGCCATCGTCCTCCTCGGCCCAGTTGCGCTTGCGCGTCATCATCGGCGACGCCTTCGGCGCCGGTGTCTCCAACTCCTGCTCCGCGAAGCCGAAGAGCGACTGCGGCACCTCCCGCAGGAAGCGCGAGGGCGGGTTGTAGCGCAGCTCGCCGAACAGCGAGCGGCACTGCGCCAGGCTCACGAACAGCCTCTTGCGCGCGCGCGTGAAGCCCACGTAGCAGAGCCGCCGTTCCTCGGCCATCTCCTCCCCGTCCGGGTCATCCGCCGCCAGCGAGCGCGAGTGCGGGAAGACGCCGTCCTCCATGCCGGTGATGAACACCGCATCGAACTCGAGCCCCTTCGCCGCGTGCAGCGTCATCAACGCCACCCGACCCTCGCCCACCTCCGCATCCGCCTCGCCCACCAGGCTGATCTGCTCCAGGAAGGCATTGAGCGGGGGCACGTCCGCCGTAAGGGGCGAGTCGTCCAGGCCCTCCTCCTCCGGAGGTCTCGCGGGCATCGCGCCTTCCTCGTCCCCCACCGACGACGCCGCCACCGCCGCGGCTGCACGGTTCAGGTCGAACTCCTGCGCGGCACCCAGGAACTCTCGCAGGTTCTCCGCCCGCGTCAGCGACTCGTCACTGCCCTCCGTGACGAGCGAGTCCACCAGGAGCGTCTCCCTCAGCATCTGGTCCACCGCGCTCGCCGCGTCCTTGGACTCCTGCGCGTAGGCGTGCAGCGAGGACACCACCGCGTGGAAGCCGGTGAGCCGGCGCACCGCCGCCGAGTTGAGGCCGGTAATCCGCTCGGGCGCCGCGGTGGCCTCGTACAGGCTCACCCCCGCCTGTTGGGCCCAGTCCACCAGCCGCTCCACCGTGGTGTCGCCGATACCGCGCGCTGGCGTGTTGATGATGCGCAGCAGGTCCGCGTCCGAGCGCGGGTTCACCATCAGCCGCAGGTAGGCCGCCGCGTCCCGCACTTCGGCCCGGTCGTAGAAGCTGCGCCCGCTCACCAGCGTGTACGGCACCCGCGCCAGCCGCAGCGCCTCTTCCAGCACGCGGCTCTGCGCGTTGGTGCGGTAGAACACCGCCATCCCCGCGTACTTGATGAAGCCCTCGCGCTGCAGTTCGTGGATGCGGCGCGCCACGTCCTGGGCCTCGGCGCGCTCGTCCCGGTTCATCATCAGCGAGAGGTTCTCGCCCTTGGGCCGATCGCTCCACAGCTTCTTCGGCATGCGCCGCGTGTTGCGCGCGATGACCGCATGCGCCGCGTCCAGGATGTTCTGGTCCGAGCGGTAGTTCTGCTCCAGCTTCACCACCCGGGCGCCCGCGTACGACTCCGGAAACCCGAGGATGTTGTCCACGCTCGCTCCACGCCAGCGGTAGATGGACTGGTCGTCATCGCCCACCACCACCAGGTTGGGCCGCCGCTCCGGGGGCGCCAGCAGGCGCAGCAGCTCGTACTGCACCGGGTTGGTGTCCTGGAACTCGTCCACCAGGATGTGCTGGAAGCGTCGCCGGTACTGGTCCGCCACATCCGGGCGCTTGCGGAAGAGCGCCACCAGCAGCAGGAGCAGGTCGCCGAAGTCCACCGCGTTCGCCGCGCGCAACAGCCGCTGGTAGGCCCGGTAGGTCTTCTGCACCACCATCCCGCGCAGGTCTTCCGTGTCCACCTCCATGTCGTCCGGGAGGCGCGCCGCGTTCTTCTCCTGGTCGATGCGGTGGAGGATCTCCCGCGGCTGCATGACGGGGTCCACGCGGACCTCGCGCATGGCGCGCTTCACGAGCTGGAGCTGGTCTCCATCATCGTAGATGACGAACGAGGGGGTGAGTCCGCCCACCACCGACTCCAGCGACTCATCCCGCCCCACCGACTCGTCCCGGAGGACGCGGCGGAGGATCATCGCCGACGAGGAGTGAAAGGTGCTCACCACCAACTCGTGCGCCTGGGCCCCGAGCAGATGGAAGAGCCGCTCCCGCATCTCGCGCGCGGCCTTGTTGGTGAAGGTGACGGCGAGGATGCGCCAGGGGAAGACGCCCCGCACCTTCACCAGGTGAGCCACCCGGCGGGTGATGACGCGCGTCTTGCCGCTGCCCGCGCCCGACAGGACGAGGAGCGGACCATCCCCGTGGAGGACCGCTTCCTTCTGGGGATCGTTCAGGTCTTTGAGGAGTTCGTCGGCGTTCAAGGCAAGGTGCTTTTCTAGAGGCAAACCCTGCTTCTAACGAGTTTCCGTCCGAGTGGAAGGACGTTCCACGCAGGGACTCGCCCGCCTGCCCTACGGGGGAGCATTTCCGAGGCGTCTCAACACCCGCAGTCGCAGTTCTCCACCACCGCCCCGGCCAGCTCGGAGCCGTCCTCCTTCAGCAGCCGCACCGCCTGCGAGGGCCAGGACTCCTGCACGAGCAGCTCCACCTTCCCGTCCCCCTCCAGGTCCAGCACCCCCACCACGTCCTCGCCCGCCAGCTCCTCGCGACCGAGCGTCCGCTCCCCGCCCGGCCCCAGCACCACGGCCCGGGTGACCTGCTGGTTGTAGTCGCTGCCGCACACCGAGTTGCCCTCGCCCGTGCGGAAGCGCGCCACCGTGAAGACGGCATGAGTGTCCCCAGAGGCGAAGCGGAACGCCTTCACCTCCTGGCTCAGTCTCTCTTGCACCTGCTCCGCCTGGATGGAGCCCTCGGAGCGCAGCGCGGCAAAACGCGCAGAGCGCCGGAGCGCTTCCTCCTGAGCAGCCAGAGTCTCGGCGGAGGGCCCCTCACTGGCCTCGAAGAACACCGGCGCCTTCGAGCCCGCGGGCAGGGCGAACGCCAGCACGTCCGGCGCCACCGAGCAGTCCAGCTCGGCGAAGGCCCAGGGCCGGCCACAGCCCGGAGCCTCGGGCGGCGGCTCCTGCTGGAAGTAGCCGAAGTGGGGCACGCCCCGGTTGATCCACGCGAACCCCTTCACCGTACAGCCCGCCTGGACGGGCCCGGCCGCGCCGTAGAGGTCCACCGTGTCCCCCTTCACGAACAGGCCCATGGGGTCCTCCTCCACCGAAGCCATCCAGACGCTCCGGCGCGCGTCCACCGGCTCGAGCGCGACGCTCGTGGTCCCCTCACCCAGCAGCATGAAGGTGCGCCCGGCGTGCGACTCCACGAAGCGCGGCACCGTCCGCCGGTTCAGGGCCTCGGCACGGGCAGCATGGGCCTCGGCCTCGGCGCGACAGGTAGCATCCCGGCGCTCCCGCTCGGGCTCCAGCGGCCCGGCGTTCTTCACGTACGCCTCCACCCCCGCCTCGGAGAGCTGCTTCCGGAAGGCCTCCGCCTCCGCCCTCGCCGCAAACACCTTCGCCACCACCACCTCCAGACACGGGCGCAGGTCCCGGAAGGCGTTGGTGGACAGCCGCAGGGGCTCCGCGGGCAACCCCTTCTCCCTCATCGCCTCCAGCACCTCGCTCCCCTCCCCCGGGACGGACGAGGAGTGGACGATGACCAGCCACTTCTTCGCGTAGCGGGCCTCGGGCGGCGGGAGAGCCACACTGGGAGTGGAGGCGTCCGGCGTCCCGGCGTCCGGGGCTACGGCGACAGCGGCCGGAGCTGGCTCGGATGCCCCACAGCCGCGCAACTCCGTGCATCCCGAGAAGGCCAGCAGGACAAGGACGGACAGACGCGGCAGGCGAGGCATGGACGACGTTCTACCAGTAGAGTCGCGCCATGTCCGAAGCAGACACCCGTCCGAGCCAGGAGCAACTGGACCGCTACGCCGAACAGTTCAACCAGAGTCAGACCATGCGTCTGTTCGGAGCGCGGTTGAGCTTTCCCCAGGGTGAAAAGGTGGTCGTTGCCCTCTCCGAGGTCCGTCCCGAGCACCGGGGCGGGCTGGGCACCGCCGCCATCAACGGGGGCATCATCTCCGCCCTCTTCGATTACGCCATCGGCTGCACCCCCGCCCTGGTGGACCCCACCCGCCGCGCCGCCACCATGCAGCTCTCCATCAGCTTCGAGCGGCCCCTCCGCGGCAACGTCGTCCGTGCCGAGGCCACCATCGACAGCGTCGGCACCTCCACCCTCTTCGCCTCCGCCCGGATGTACGACGACAAGGGGCAGGTGTGTGCCCGCTGCCAGGGGGTGGTCAAGCTGTCCCAGATGAAGTGGGCCTCGGGAGAGAGCCCAGCCTTCAACTGACGCCCCCCGCCACCCCCCTCCGATATGTCCACCGACACGGGACGTTTCCCAGGCACCGGGCAGCAGCGAGACCCCGGCGGGCCCGTGGAAGCTCGGGAAGACACAATGGGTGTGGCCTTGGTGCAACCAATTCGGAGCGTGGTGCGACAGCCGGAGGAGAGCGCGCGACCGGGGGGGAGTGCGCTGGAGGACGAGGCCGAGCTCGCACGACGCGCCCTGAACGGGGAGCGTGCCGCCTGGAACGCCCTCATCTCCCGCTACCACCACCGCGTCGTGGTCTCGCTGCTGGCCCGGGGGGTCCGGGTGGACCGGGCCCAGGAGATCGCCCAGGAGACGTGGACCCGGCTCATCCAGCAGCAGCAGAAGGGGATGCTCACCGAGCTGCGCCTACCCAACCTCGCCCTCACCCAGGCGGCCTTCCTCGCCGCCGACGAGGCGCGCCGGGCCCGCCGCGAGTCCCTGGCCGGCCCGGTGGAGGAGCTGCCCGAGTCCCACCACCCGGTGGACCCCTCGGTGTCCGCCGAGCGGCGCCTGCTTTCCGAGGAACAGCTGGCCCGGGCCCAGGCGGCCCTGCGCGAGTGCTCGACGAGTGCTCAGCGTGTCTTTCAACTGGCGTGTGACGGCCAAGAGCTGCCGCACGCCGAAGTGGCCGCGCGCGCCGGCTTGTCCGTGCAGCGCGTCCGTCAAATCCTGTGCGAGGTCCGCAAGAAGCTGCGGGGCGCCCTCGAGGAGGAAGCATCATGAACCAGCCGCACATCCACCCCGCCGACGCCGAGCAGTACGTGCTGGGTGCATTGCAGCCGGAAGCCGCGGCGGCCCTCGAGGCCCACACCATCGCCTGCCCGCCCTGTGCCCTCATCCTCCAGCGCGAGGCCCTGCTGGAGGAGCAGCTGCGCGAGGTGGCCCAGGCCCCCGTCCAGGAGGCCCGGGTCATCCGCCCTGCCCGCTGGAACCGTCCCAGGGTGTCCGCCGCCGCGGGGGTGATGATGGCGGCCGCGGCGGCGGTGACTCTCCTCGTCCTCCGCCCCGAGCAGGCCATGCAGCCGCAGCCCCAGGACGAGGACTTCCCCGTGATGGCGCTGCCGATGGAGCTCCCCGAACTGCCCGAGCGGCTGGTCGCCTGCCCGGATCTCACGAGCCAGGAAACCTGTGCCTCGGAGGCGCTGGCGCGCGGGCTGCTGGTGCAGTACCCCCAGGGCGTGGGCGAGGTGCCCCGCTACGAAGGCCACTCGGGAATTCCAACGGACGCGCTGAGCGCCACCGGGCCCTATCCGCTGTGAAAGGCACCGCCATGACCGACCGGATGAAGCAAATCCTGACGCTCCTCTGGGTGGCGGTGCTCGCCCTGGGAGGCCCCGCCTCGGCCGCCGAGGACAAGAAGGCCCTGCCCGAGGGGTGGTTCGTCACCGAGAGCACCCCCAAGCTGTACGAGGCGGGCCTGGACACGGAGAACCCGTGCGAGGGCAACCGCAGCGCGTACCTGCGCTCGCTGCACGCGATTCCCTCTGGTTACGGCACCTTCATGCAGGCCTTCGGCGCGCAGACCTTCCGCGGCAAGCGGCTGCGCTTCTCGGCGGTAGTACGCACCGAGAACGTACAGGGCTGGGCTGGCCTGTGGATGCGCGTAGAGGGGGAGGACCCCAAGGAGCCGCTCGCCTTCGACAACATGCAGTCGCGTGCGCTGGTGGGCACCACGCAGTGCAAGCGCTACGAGGTGGTGCTGGACGTGCCCCAGGAGGCCAAGGCCATCATGGCCGGGCTGATGCTCAGCGGCACGGGCAAGGCGTGGATGGGCACGGTGCGCTTCGAGCCGGTGGACGCCTCGGTGCCGGTCACCAATCTCATCGCCGAGAGGCCCCGCTCCCTGCCCGCCGGCCGCATCGGGGGGGTCTGGTTCAACGCGGAGAAGGTGGACTCCCCCACGTACCGTGCCCTGCCGCAGCCGGACGGCTCCTGGAAGGACAACCGCGCCCACGTGGTCTCCCTGGTGGACGGCAACAGGGTGAAGGGCACCCTGGCCAACCAGGAGCTGAACGTCACCATCAAGGCGGGCGGGCCCTCCACCCTCATCCAGGGCCAGTGGGGCGTGGATCCGGTGTTCATCGAGCTGGGCGCCGAGAAGCTCGTCATGAAGAAGGGCATCCACTCGCGCGAGCTGGTGCGCGAGGACGAGCGTCCCCGCGACGACGGGCGCTGCATCCGCTACCGGGTCGCGGGGGGCGTCCAGGGGAGCGACTACCTCGACATCTGTGGCATGGCGCTCAGCAAGAACCCACCGTTGCTGCCGCTCGTCATCGCCTTCCTCACCAACGACTTCCGCCCGCTGTCCGCCCAGCTCGGTGGCGTCATTCATCCCCAGGCCCCGGTGGATCGCGTCGCCCAGCCGCCCCGCGTCAACCATTAGTCGACCCAGTCCGTCGGACAGTAGGCTGAAGCGCCCCTGGCGCCAGCGCACGGGTTGTGCTGAGCATCCCGCGCATGGAAACGCAAACACGCACCGCGCTCGTGGCCGGCGCGAGCGGGCTCGTCGGAGGCTTTCTGCTCGACGCGCTGCTCGAGGATCAGCGGTACCGGGAAGTGCACTCGCTGGGCCGCCGTCCGCTGCCCCGGCAGCACCCGAAGCTCGTCCAGCACACCGTGGACTTCGCCCGGCTCGGCGATGAAGCGCTGCCGCCCGCCCAGGATGCCTTCTGCACCCTGGGCACCACCATCAAGAAGGCTGGCAGCCAGGAGGCCTTCCGCGCCGTGGATCATGACGCCGTGCTGGCCTTCGCGAGCGCCGCGAAGAAGGCAGGCGTGCGGCGCCTCCTCGTGGTGACGGCGCTCGGCTCCAATGCGCGCTCGCGCGTCTTCTACAACCGCGTGAAGGGAGAGACGGAGGAGGCCCTCAAGGCCATGGGCTTCGAGTCGCTCGTCATCCTCCAGCCGTCGTTGCTGCTCGGCGAGCGCGCCGAGAGCCGTCTGGGTGAGCACGCGGCCATCATCGCCTCGCGAGTGCTCGCGCCCCTGCTGCGCCCGCTGGCCAGCCGCCCCATCGAGGCCCGCACCGTCGCGAGGGCGATGGTCTCCCTGGCGCACACGGCACCTGGCGGTGTGCGGCTGGCTCCGTCGGGAGAATTGCAGGAGCTCGGCCGGTAGGGCGTACCTAAAAGGAGAAGTCGCGCTCGAAGATCTCGTTGTTGCCCACCCGCACCATGAGGTGGGCGCTGCGACCGCCACCGGTGCCGAGGTCAAACTGGAGACCTTCAGGGCCTTGTTGCGGCTTGAGCGAGGGCTTGCCGGGAGCCAGGAAGACGGCCGCCGTCACGGCACGCCCCGCGAGGGGTTGAACCAGGAGCCGGGCCCGCTGACGCTCTCTCACGAGCACCACGCGGAACTCTCGCCGCTCCTCCAGGACTTCACGCTGCTCGGGATGGCGCGCGGCGCCGGGCCTGCGCGCGGGGGGCTCCGCGGTGCGCGAGGTGCGGGCCGAGGCGGCGGGCTGCTCGTCCAGCGCCTGCTCGATGGCCTCGTCTCCCTCCTCCAGCGCCCAGATGGCCTGTGCACACTCGATGCATTTCTCCGTATGTCCATCCACCCAGTTCAGCTCCGTGGCCGACATCAACCCCATGTCGAAGCGCCACAGGTCATCCGCACTCAGGTGCCGCTTGGGGGGAACTTCGACGGTCTCACTATTCGCCAGGTCCGCACGGCAATCCGAGCAACTCTGCAGGTGCGGCCCTGGCCGCTCGGGCCGGCTGCTCAGCGCGGCGAGGAAGTCGTCACAATCCGCGCGCTCCGTGAACCACCAGGCCCGGGGCCGCTCGGCCGTATCGAGGATGTCGCGCTCAGCCCGGCGTTGCGAATTCAACGGGATGAACCAGCGGGCCTTGGGACGGAGCGCGGCATCCAGACGTCCCAGGCCGTCGCGAAACGCCTTCAACCGCGCTGCCGCCTCTCCATCGAGCGCCCCATGAATTGATTCCCACTCGCCGATGGCGCGCGCGGCGGACTCGGCCCTGTCGCGCGCGGTAAGTCCGTCCATGGAGGAGGTGCGCCAAACCTCGGCTTCTTCGCCTTCCTCTCCCAGCGCGGCCTCGGCGGCTTCTTCCGCAGCGCGCAGCAGCGCGGGCTGAAGTGCCTCGGGCTTCTGCGACCGCAGCCAGCCGTCGATGTCCGCGCGGGTCAACCCCCGAAGGGCCTGCTCGACGCCCTCTCTGCCCAACCGCTCGGCGCGCCGGAGAACGTCTCCAATCGCCTCGAGCGAACCGCCGTTGGAAGCACCACCCCGGATGAGCTGCGCACGCCGGGCCTGATAACGAGAGAGTGTGTCGACGACCATGTAAGTACCCTCCTCCGGGTACGTGGGGGGCTCACTCGTGCCCGCCCTCCTGCTGGAGGTCGAGCAGATAGAGCCGTAGGTAGGCCTGTGCGCGGCTGACGCGCTTGTACGAGTTGACCACGCTGATGTTCAGGCGCCGGGCGCATTCCTCGTGGTCCTCTACGTCCTGGTGGTGGTACAGGTCCCACGCACCAGCTTCCTTGGGGTGCTCCTGCTGCAGGCGCTCGAAGGCACGCCAGTAGAGCTCCTGCGCCTCGGAGCGCTCCTCGCTGCGCCGAGACAAGTCCACCGCGCGAGCCACCTCGGAGGCTGGCTCCTCCATGACCTCATCGGGGTCCGACGCGGCAGGCGCGAGGTCCTCGCGCTGGCGCCGGTAGAAGTCGATGGCCACGTGCTTGACGATGCGCAGGAAGAACGTCTTGGGAGACGCGCTGCGCCCGGGCATCTGCTCGGAGACGCCCCGGAACTGGTCCAGGCCTCGGTCGAGGAACTTGCCGACAGCGTCCTGATAGAGCTCGTCCGCGTCCGCCGGAGAGCCACGGCCGTAGCTGGCCTGAATCTTGGAGATGACATAGCGGGCCGGACGGGCCCAGCGCTCACACAGCGCACCAAGGGGCGCCCCCACCGCGTCGCCGCCGGCGCGGCGCTGGAGCACCTCTGCGAACAGTTCGTCATCCGTGAGATCGTCGAACACCAGAAGGTCCTCGAAACGCCGCCTGGAAGGATGAGCCACCTGCCTGAGCAGGGTGGGGTTCGGTGAAACGGCGGGTCAAGGTAGCACGACGGCATCCGAAGGCGGTCTCCCGATGACACGGTCCCCGAATGTCCGACAGAGGGCACACGAGGGGTACTGGAGGACAGGGACGGAACCCGCTCGGGATTCCTGACACCGGGGATTTTCCGTCCCATTTCCGGGCAGTTTTCGGCTCCGGGCCCCGGCCGGGCAGGCTTCGCCCCGGGTGCCAGGTGGCCCGGACGACCCGGGAAGCCCGAGAGGTTGCCCAAATGTCCCCCCTGGAAACCCGGCAGGGGGAGGAGGACAGGGCATGTGGGGACCCCAGCCTGAAGCCGAACCCCCTCCCGCTCCAGGCCAGACCCACGAGAGTGACAGCGAGCGCATGCTACGCACCCTGCTGGGAAATCTACGGGGGATGGCCTACCGGTGTCCCAATGATCCCCGCTACCCCCTGATGTACGCCAGCCCGGGCGCCCTGGAGCTCACCGGGTACAGCCCCGAGGAGCTCACCGAACACGTCGTGCTCTGGCGGTCGCTCATCCACCCCGAGGACGTCCAGCAGGTCTGGGAGGGAATCCAGAGGGCGCTCGCCTCGCGGAGCCCCTTCACCCTCACCTATCGGATTTACACGCGCAAGGGCGAGGAACGCTGGGTGTGGGAGCGCGGGGTGGGCCTCGGCGAGAGCCCGGACGGGGTGCAACTCCTGGAGGGCTTCATCACCGACATCACCACCTTCAAACGCGCGGAGCACCGCCAGGCCTTCCTCTCCTCGGTGAGCGAGACCCTGGCCAGCTCGCTCGACTACGAAGACACGCTGGCCCATGTCGTGCAGCGGGCCGTGCCGATGCTCGGAGAGGGGTGCTTGCTGGACATGGTCGAGCCGGAGGGCCCCATGCGCCGGCTGGCGGTGGCGCATGTGGACCCGACCCGGGCGGAGCTGGCGTGGGAGCTGGCCCGGAGCTACCCCCAGTGGCGAGAGGATGCAGGCGGACCCGGGGCTGTCGTCCGTACGGGGAAGACCGAGCTGCTGGAGGACGTCTCCGACGAGTGGCTCATTGAATACGCGCGTGACGCCCGGCACCTGGAGTTGCTGCGCAAGACCGGAGTCAGCTCCGTGCTGACGGTGCCCCTGCACGCCCGGGGCCGCACCCTCGGAGCGCTCACCTTCTTCCACTGCTGTGCCAGGCACCGCTATGACCCGGAGGATCGACTTCTGGCCGAGGACCTGGCGCGCCGGGCCGCGCTCGCGGTGGACAACGCCCGGCTCTACCGCGAGGCCCAGCTTGCGGTGCAGCTCCGGGACGAGTTCCTCTCGGTGGCCTCGCACGAGCTGAAGACACCGCTCACACCCCTGCACCTCAAGCTCACCGCCCTGTCACGTGAGCTGCCGCGGTGCGGCGCTGGGGACACCCGCACCGAGGCGCTCCAGCGCCACGTGGAGGTGGCCAAACGCCAGGTGTACAAGATGTCCACGCTCATCAACGCGCTGCTCGACGTCAGCCGCCTGTCGCGGGGGAAGCTCAAGCTGGAGCCCTCGGACACGGACCTGGGCGAGGTGCTGTGCGAGGTGACGGCCTGGTTCGCCCCCGAGGCGGCCCGAGCGGGCTCGGAGCTGCGGGTGGAGGCCTGGCCACATGTGACGGGCTGGTGGGACCGGCTGCGGCTGGAGCAGGTCGTCACCAACCTCATCTCCAATGCCATCCGCTATGGCGCCGGCCGCCCCATCCATGCCCAAGTGGAGGTGGTGGGAGCGCGCGTCCGCCTGGTGGTGCGCGACCAGGGCATCGGTATCGCGCCTGATGCCTTGGAGCGCATCTTCGGCAAGTTCGAGCGAGCCGTCTCGGAGCGCCACTCGGGAGGCCTGGGGCTGGGGCTCTACATCACCCGCAGCATCGTGGAGGCCATGGGCGGCAGCATTCGGGTGCAGAGCCGCCCGGGAGAGGGCTCCACCTTCACGGTCGAGCTGCCACGCCGTCAGGAATGAGCGAGACTCCACGTCACTGGAGGCGAAGCGAATTTTCGGGCACCCGGCCGAAGAGGCCCTACAAGCCTTGGTGGTTCGACTCCACCCACCTCCACTCTCATGGGGGTGACGCCGGCGGTCGGCACTGAATTTGGGATTCAGACAAACCGGCTTCTTCACTCGGGTGCCCACTTCTTCAAGGAAGTATCATCATGTCCCGCACCATCGTCATCGGAGACCTTCACGGGTGCTACGACGAGGCCCTGGAGCTGCTCGACAAGGTGGGCGCCACCTCGAGTGACCGGATCATCTTCACGGGTGACCTGGTCGACCGCGGCCCCAAGCGCCGCGAGTGCGTCGAGCTGGCCATGCAGCACGAGTCCATCCTCGGCAACCACGAGGAGAAGCACCTGCAACAGCGCCGCCGCAAGGACGCCGACCTCATCCCGGACCACCTGGAGACCCGGCAGGCCCTCGGCCCCGAGCACCTCGACTACTTCGCCACCCTGCCCCATTTCATCCTCCTGCCCGAGTACAACGCCGCCGTGGTCCACGCGGGTGTCCTGCCCGGCAAGTCCATCGCGAACCAGGACCCCTACCACCTGCTGCACGCCCAGTGTGTGCGGCCCCCGGAGCGCAAGAGCTTCTGGCCCTCGAAGGCGCCAGCGGACTACCGCTTCTGGACGCACCACTGGAAGGGCCCCGAGCGCGTCATCTTCGGACACACCGTGTTCGACCGGCCGCTCGTCACCGAGTACGCGGTGGGCATCGACACCGGGTGCGTCTACGGCCGCTCGCTCACGGCGGTGGTGCTCCCCACGTGGGAGCTCGTCTCGGTGCCGGCGCGACAAACGTACCGGGGTGGCAAGGACGTGGCCCTGCTCCCCGTCCACGGCGACGTGAACGTGTTCTCGTGAGCCGCGGCGAGCCGCATGTGAGGCGGGTCATCCACCCCGCCCGCATGCGAAGCTCCCGCCCCGATGACACGCGTCCTCTCCTTGCTGCTGCTCCTGGGTCAGGTGCCCGCGCTCGCCGCGGAGTCACCGGCCCCTCCCGCTTTTGACAAGCAGGGCCGCACCCTCGGCCCGCCCCTCTCCGAGCGCGTCACCGACTACGAGATCGACGCCCGGTTGGACCCCTCCACCCACGCGCTCACCGGTCAGGAGACTGTCACCTGGCGCAACCGGAGCGCCGAGCCTCAGGCCACGCTGTGGTTCCATCTGTATTGGAACGCCTTCAAGAACGACCGCTCCACGTTCTACCGGGACTCCAAGGCGATGGGAGGCATCCGCAACGAGGACGCGAACTCCCCCTCCTACCCCGAGCGCAAGAAAGACGAGTGGGGCTACTCGAACGTGAAGGCCCTGAGGGTGAAAGGCGGGGCGGATCTGCTGCCCACGCTGCGCTTCGAGCATCCGGACGATGACAACGCGGAGGACCAGACGGTCTTCACCGTGACGCTGCCCGAGCCGGTGCCTCCCGGCGGCCAGGTGACGCTGGAGCTCGAGTGGGAGGCGCGCGTGCCCAAGGTGATCCTCCGCGCCGGCCGCACGGACAGTGGCTTCTATCTGATGGGCCAGTGGTTTCCGAAGCTGGGCGTGCTGGAGGTGCCCCCCGAGGGCGGCGCCACGAGCCCCCGCTGGAACTGCCACCAGTACCACGCTGCCTCCGAGTTCTACGCCGACTTCGGCACCTACGACGTGCGCCTGACGGTGCCCCAGGCGATGAAGGTGGGCGCCACGGGCGTGCTCGTGGATCGCCGCGAGAATCCGGACGGCACTCAGACGCTGCGCTACCACCAGGATGACGTGCACGACTTCGCCTGGACCGCCTCGGAGCGGTTCGAAGTGCTCGAGGACGTGTTCCGCTCGCCGGGCCTGCCCGAGGTGGGGCTCACCGTGCTCGTGGACAGGAACCATCTCCGCTCGGGGCCGCAGCTCATGGCGTCCGCCAAGGCGTCGATAGAGCACTTCGGGCGATGGTGGTCCCCGTGGCCATACTCGCACCTGACGGTGGTGGCCCCTCCTACGGACGGCACACCCGCGGGCGGCATGGAGTACCCCACCTTCATCACCGCGGTGGGCCGCGCCGAGCCGGGCGAGCCCAAGGACTTCATCATCTGGCAGACGGTGGCGCACGAGTTCGGCCACAACTACTGGCAGGGACTGCTCGCCTCGAACGAGTTCGAGGAGCCATGGCTGGACGAGGGCATCAACAGCTATGGGACCTACAAGCTGTGCCTTGCCGAGGACGTGAGGGCCAACCCGGCCGATTTCCTTCCCAGCCCCCTGCGCGGATGGGTGGGACCCCTGTTCGCCCAAGACTGGGATGAGCGAGACCGGATGCGCGGCATGAGCGGCCTGCGCGAGAACTCGCCCATCATCCAGGCCTCGTGGCAGTACCGGAGCCGGGGAGACTATTTCCGCAACGCCTACAGTCGTCCGCAGCTGACGCTCTTCGCCTTGGAGCAGCTGGTGGGCGAGGAGACCATGGCGCGCATCATGCGCACCTATGTGGAGCGCTGGAAGTTCCGCCACCCGCGCGGCGAGGACTTCTTCGCCGTGGTCAACGAGGTATCCGGGCAGGACCTCGGCTGGTTCTTCGACACGTTCTTCCGTGGGACGGGCGCGCTGGACTACGCGGTGGGCCCAATCGAGTGCGAGGAGCGCGCCGGGAAGAAGGGCCTCTTCGACGACGGCAAGGGCGGCGTCCTGCTGGTGGAGCGCGAGCCTCGAGACGCGGCGAAGGACGAGCCGGTGAAACGCTGCGAGGTGCAGGTGAGCCGACTCGGAGACATCCGCATCCCGGTGGACGTGAGGGTGACGTTCGCGGATGGCTCGTCGCTGGTGGAGCGCTGGAACGGACAGGAGCGCTGGAAGCGCCTGAGCTTCGAGCGCACCGGCAAGGACGCCGGCCTCAAGCAAGTGGAGCTCCACGGAGTCAACGCGCTGGACATCCAACCGGCCAACAACTCGCAGACGAAGGACCTGTCCGGCCACGTGGCTGTCTCGCTGTTCGGCTGGACCACCTACGTGAGCCAGATGCTCTCCACCGCCGCCTCCCTCTTCCTCTGAGCCACGCCATGAACCCCTTCCGTTCGATTCTCACGGCGCCGCTCAGGGCCTTCTCCGAGCTGAAGCTGCTCGGCGTGCTGCTGGTGGCCAACCTGTGCATCTCACTCGTCCGGTCCGTGCCCGTCCTCCTCCCCGCCATCGGCCAGTTCGGACACTCCCTCGCCGGCCGGGACCGGCCCTTCCCCTCGCCCGAGGCGGTGTTCGACTTCAGCAAGCAACTCGCCCAGGGCGGAGGCTCGTTCCTCGCGGGCCCGCTCCTGCTGGGCACCCTCTTCGCCTTCGGGCTCCAGCTCGTGCTGGCGGGCGGCATCACCTCGCGGCTGTGCTCGCCGGGACGCTTCTCGCTGGCCGACTTCGCCCGCGACTGCGCCGCCCAGCTCGGCCGCAACCTGCGCCTGCTCGGCTGGGCGATACTGGGGCTGCTCCCAGTGGTGGGGCTGGGGGTGCTCGCCACCGTCCTCCTCTCCCGCGCGGGGAAGCCCACGCTGTTCACCCTTCCGGGCGAGCACTGGGCACTCGAGAACCCCTTCACCTTCTGGAGCGTGGCGCACCTGGCCCTGATGGTGGTGCTGTTCGCGCTCTGGCGGTCGAGCTTCGACCTGGCGCGCGTCCAGCTCTACGCGGACGACCAGCGCAAGACGCGCCTCGCCGCCTGGCGCGCACTGAAGCAGATGGTGCGCTCCCCGGGGGCACTCCTCAGCTATATCGCCGTGGGCCTGCTGGGCCTGGGGATGGTGCTCGCCTTCGCGCGACTGCACGCGGCGGTACAGGTGACCAGCACGGGGAAGGCCTGGCTGGCGCTGCTGGTGGCACAGCTGGTGGTCGCCGCACGGCTGGGCTTCTCGATGGCCACCACGGCCGTCACCGTGGAGGTCTACCGCACCATGGCTCCGCTGACCGTCCAGGCCCCGGTGGAGCAGCCCGCCTCCACTCCCGAGGCTCCTCCCCTGGCTCCAGCCCCCGAGGCAAACGCAGCCGAGCCGACACCCCTGCTCGCCGACACGCAGAACGTCAGCGCGGAGCCGAGGGCTATCGGGGATGATGCAGGACGTTCCTGAACCCCCCCTGGGAGGACTTCATGCATCGCAGCCGGCTCGCTGCTTTTGTCATCGATTGCAAGAGCGAGGACGTCGAAACGGCCACGGCCTTCTGGAGCAAGGCCCTCGGCAGACCCGTCGCGCCCCACACACCAGAGGACAACAAATACCGCGAGCTCTCGGCGAAGGCCGAGGAGCCGATGATCCTCATCCAGAAGGTGGATCATCCGAGCCGCATCCACCTGGACATCGAGACCGATGACCTCGAGGCCGAGGTGAAGCGGCTGGAGGCGCTCGGAGCAAAGCGGGTGGAGTTCATCAAGCGCTGGTGGGTGATGGAGGCGCCGACGGGCCAGCGCTTCTGCGTCGTCCGCCCCCAGCGCGGGCCCCTGGAGTCCCACGCCAACGAATGGAAGGGCGAGGGCTGACGCACCTCAAGGAGGCGCGGTCATGATGCCGAGCCCCTCCGCGCCGGCCTGCTTGGCTCCATCGAGCGCGGCCACCACCTTGCCGTAGGGGGCGCGGTCATCCGCCGTGAAGAACAGGAGCCTGTCTCCCGCGCGTCTGGCGGCCAGGACGCGCGTCAGGCGCGGGATGTAGTCCGCCTCGCTGATGGGCTCGTTGTTGAGCGTGAGCTGGCCCTCGGGAGAGACCGCCACCACCACCTGTGAGGCCTCGGGAGCCGAGGACTCTGTCGCTTCGGTCGCGGGGAGCTTGACGTCGAGCTCCCGGTTCAGAAGCGGGGTAACGACCATGAAGATGATGAGCAGCACGAGCACCACGTCCACGAGCGGAGTGACGTTGATGTCCGCGTTCGCCTGGCCTTGAGGCAGCACGAGCTTCCTGTTGCGGGTATCCATGGCGTGCCTCCTCGTTACGGACTCTTCGGCTGCACCACGCCAATGGCCACGCCCTTCGCACCGGCACTGCGGGCCACGTCCATCACCTTGCGCACGTCCCCATACGAGAGCGCCTGATCCGCCTTGAGCAGCAGGCGGCGGTGGGGCTTCTCGCGCAGCTCCTGCTTGAGCCGCTCCTGGAGCGCCGCGGCGTCCGCGTAGTGCTCGGCCTCGACGAAGGTCTTCTTGTCCGGGGTGACCGAGACGATGAGCGGATCCTCATGCTTCTCGCCATTGACGTGGGTGGCATGGGGAAGCGTCACGTCCTTGCCGCGCTGCATCATGGGCGTGACGACCATGAAGATGATGAGCAGCACGAGCACCACGTCCACGAGCGGGGTGACGTTGATCTCGGCCTTCATACCGCCCCGGCCACCACCGACGTTCATTCCCATGGGGATTCGCACTCCTGTGTGAGGGGGAGAATGAGTCCACCGTACGCAGGCGCACGAGGGCGTTGGCCGACGCCCTCCCATGCTTTCGTCATCGTTGTGTCACGGCGCCGAGGCGCCAGAGGCACTCAGCTCCGGCGCAGCACGAAGATGTGGCAGTCCCCGCCCTTGAGTCCCCGCAGGAGCGGGCCGACGAGCCGCGTGAGCAATCGGTTGGGCAGGCGGGTCACCGAGGGCTCGCGGCGGTTGAACGTGTGCTCCACCTGGACGAAGCCCGTATCGCGCACCATCCGCTCGAACATATGGGTGTGGATGGGCGTGATGTGGGTTGGATCATTGAAGCGAGGATCCTTACCGAACATGCGCAAGCTGCCCGTGGCCAGGTACTGCAAGCGGGCGGGAACGTTCTCGATGTTGGGCGTCGTGAGGAAGAGGAAGCCTCCAGGCTCGAGCAGCTTGTGACACTCCCGGAGGAAGGCGCGCGGGTTCTCCAGATGCTCGATGACCTCGACGGAGGTCAGGGCAGCGAAACGCCCCGAGAGCTTCGCGGCGAACGGCTCGTTGAGGTCGGCCACCACCAGCTCGGCCCCTGAGAATCGATAGGAGTCCGCATCCCGCTCGACGGCGACGACCTGGTGCCCGAGTGCCTTCAGGCGCGCGGCCCAGGCGCCCGTGCCCGCCCCGAGGTCCGCCACCCGCCCGGAGGCTGGCAGGTGCCGCCGCAGGACGGAGATCAACCCCTCGTGGAGTCCATCGATGGTGCGGGCCTGCAGGTCCGCAGGAACCGCTTCGTTCTTCTCCTGAATGCTGGCGTGCATGGCTCCCGCTTCCGACGCTCGTTCCGGAAGTCTAACCCGGCAGGGCCCCGACCCAGAAGCTCGGCCCGAGCGAGGGAATCGCCCCCCGCGGCCCAAAGAAAAATGCGGTTAGGCTGCGTTCCGCGAGTGCGCGACATGAGGACTTCCTCTCTCCTTTTCATCCTGCTGGTGGTCACGGGGGCCGCGTGCCGGAGCCATACGGATGGTTCGGGCTCGCCCCTGGACTTCGCCATGCGGGTACCGGGCCCCAACATGGCATGCGCGCCGGCCGGGGTGATGGAGGGAGCGAGCGAAGTGCACGCCCAGGCCTGGACGGCTACACGAGAGCTGAAGCGCAAGGGAGCCTGGCTGGAACTCGGGCTGCGTGTGGAGGGCAAGCGGGTCCGGTTGCTCACCGTACACAAGCACGAGGGCACTGGCGGCGAGGCGGGCCCAACGGACGCGGAGGGTTTCCGCAGCCTGCTGGAGTGGGCGCTGTACCGGTACGCGCGAGAAGAGACTGGCGAGGTGGTGCTAACACTGCGGCGGGGCGAGGGCATGTGGAGGGAGGAAGAGGACTCCACCGGCCCGGTGCTCTCGGCCACCCTGCCCCAGGCGCCCTATGAGGTCTTCCTGCGTCATCAGCGCGAGAAGCCACCGCCCGCTGGCCTCTCCCAAGAGGAGCGCAGCCAGCGCCTGACGGCTCTCAAGAGGCTGGAACAGTGGCTGATGCTTCAGACGGAGGAGGCGTTGAAAGAGGCGCCTTCTCCCTTGGAGAAGTACGTCACGCTATTGGAGGAGGAGCGGCAGCGCGAGGTGCGCTGGCAGGCGGTGCAGCGCAAACTGGCCGAGTACGAGCATTGGGGCATGAAGTTGCTGGACACCTACGCCCCGCCTCCTCGCCGCCTGGCGCCGGGCTATCTCTTGAGCGAGTCGCCCCTGCGCGAGCAGTCACTGCGTGCACTGGGCAATGCCACGCTGGCCTGGGCCTACGCGCACACAGAGGACCCTGACTTCCTGAAGCGCACTCCGGACGAGGTGGCGCTCTACCTGCTAGCGAGCCGCTCGGCCCTGGCAAGCGCGGTGCAACTGGGCCGGATGGCACCGGTGCACCTGGACTACAACGAGGCCTTCGACCCGGAGGTGTACAAACCCGAGGAACTGTTGGTGGAGGTCCTGGTGGGCCTGACACCGGGCTCGGGCGAGGTGGCCGACGCACGAGCCGCCGTCACCGGCAGGAGCATCACCGAACACCGGCTCACGAGCACCGAACGCATGGTGTGCGCGCTGGCGGTGCTGGTGCCCTTCGTCGCCGGTTCCGTGCTGCTACGGGGTGGCGACGAGGGCGTGGAGCAACTGGCGCTGCTCACCGGCCGGAGCCTGGACGAAGTGCGGGTGCTCTCCCGGGTGGCCTCGCATCTTTCTCCTGGAGACGCGAAGGAGATAGAGCGCCTGATGGCGGCCGCATCCCGGGGCCACTCCTTTACGGAGGAGGAGTTCCAATTCCTCCAGCGGGTGGCGCGTGGGCTGGAGGCTCCGCTGCGGGAGGCAGCCGGGGCGCTGAAGGCGGGCCAGAAGGTGCCGCTGCTGGGCGTGCGCATGCTGCCAGATGGAAGCCGGCTGCTGCCCGGTACACCCGCCCATAAGGCCCAGCGCTGGGTGGACTACCAGTTCCGCCACCCGGAGAAGTACCACCGCTTCACCTTCCAGCCAGACTCCGACTGGGAGCGCATGTACGAGTCCATCCTCAAGAACCGGCCGGCGGGCAACGCCTTCGAGGATGCCATCCTCCAGACAGGAAGATACGAGCGCAACAGCGCGATGATGATGCCTCCGCCGGGCAGCCGCGCGCAGGGCTTCATCCCGGACTCGGTGAAGGGCAACCCGGCGGAGCTGGTGTGGGGCCAGCCCTACCCCTTGGTCGAGGCCAAGGCGCGTCAGAAGCTCTCCCTCTCTGGAAACCTCGAGGCGATGCTCAGGTACGTAAATGAATACGGAGGTCACATCGAATTATGGGTTCGTTCGGCTGCTCATCCCCAAGGAGCCACACACCTTTCAAAACCGCTCATGGACCTTTTGAACGAACTGCAAAGTAAAGGTAAGGCGCGCGTGATGCGCTACCCGTGATCCCCTTCTCCTGCGCCATCGCCATGCCTATCAAATACTTCAAAACCCAGATTGGACTCCCACCCGGCCGCCCGTCTGGTGAAGTGATAGGGAAAGTCCTTGAACTCATTCTCTGTAGATACCGATGGTTCGAGCCCAGGCGCTACGGTTACGCATCCCTGGCGGAGCCCATTGACCCAAGCAACATGGAGCTTGACCCACTCGTCACTTACTACAAGGAGCATGGCAGCCTTTGTGTTGCAGCGCGCACCGATCGTGACTTCATCTGGCTCAGTCCCAGCCTCACCGTTGATCCACCCTTCACGGGAAAAATCAGCTGGCAGACGTCCGTCACCTCCGCATCGAAAGCCGCCTGGCGCGCGGCGCATGCCCAGCAGGTGGCGGAGCTGATGCGCCTCGTCCGGTCGCCCCTGGCCCTGGCTGGGTTGGATACAGATCTCCACGGCAAGCAATGGCGGCTCGTCCACAAGAGCCTGCCCACGGAGACAGGAAAGGACTTCACCTACTCGGAGGAGGAGTTCATCGTGCGCGACTACAGCGAGGGGCTCCCGGGGCTCGTCTGGCGCAACTTCTACGGGCCTCCCTTCATCCGCATGTTCGGCGAGCGCCTCGACGCAGTGCCCTCCGAGTGCCGCAAGCCCCTCGGAGAAGACCTCGTCCTCGTCCAGCCCTATGAGCTGCCGACCGAGGCTGGTACCGAGACCGGAATGGCCCGCGAGCGCGAGCTCATCTCCCTGCTCGGCCCCGAGTGCTTCTACGACCACGAGCGCCGCACTCTCCCGACCCGCCGCCCCGTCCTCGACTCACTCGGTCAGCCCGTTCACTGAGCTGACAACCCTCGACGCCAGGGCGGTCCCGCGTGCAAGCTCTGCCCTGCCCGAACCTCTGGAGAGAAGCTCATGGCCATCGATGATGTGCAGGGCCCATCCGCGCGGGAGTTGCTGTCCCTGCCCCGCCTCGCTCCCCTCATTCCCATGCTCTACGTGGCCTGGACCGACGGCGAGCTGACACCAGAGGAGATCCGCGCCCTGGGCGCCGCGGCCCGCTCGCAGCGCTGGTTGGACCTACGCTCCACCGCCGTGCTGGCCCACTGGTTGGATCCCCTCAATCCGCCCAGCCCCAGCGCCCTGGCCCAGGTGGGCGAGCACATCCGCCGCACCTCCGAGCGTCTCTCCCGCAGCGACCAGAAGAGCCTCGTGGAGCTGGGCGCCCAGCTGGCCGAGGCCATTGGTGGCAAGGACGCCCTACCCGCTCCCATGCCCGAGCTGGCCCGAGACCTGGCTCCGCTGGAGACCGCGCTCGGCGTGTCCGGCGTCGAGGCCGTGCGCACGCTCGTCCCCGTCCCCACGCTCCGCTCCGTCAAGCCGGCCGAGCCCCACTCCTTCAGCGTGGATGCAATGAATGCCGTGCTGGAGCGCACGTACTCCGCCGAACGCGCCCGCGCTCGCGAGTGGCTGGCCGACCCGAGCTTCCGCTACGTGGATGAGCGGAACACGGCCGCCTACCGCGCCCAGGTCCTGACCTGGTTGAAGGAGCTGGCCGGGCGCGGGCTGGGCAAGCTCGCGTACCCGGATGACCTCGAGAAGGTGGACCTGGGCCGCTTCATCGCCGCCTTCGAGACGTTGGCCTACTTCGACCTGAGCCTCGTGGTGAAGGCGGGCGTGCACTTCGGGCTCTTCGGCGGAAGCATCTACTTCCTGGGCACCGAGCGACACCACCGGGAATTCCTGCCCAAGGTGGCCTCGGTGGAGCTGCCCGGCTGCTTCGCCATGAGCGAGCTCGGCCACGGCTCCAACGTGCGGGACGTGGAGACACTGGCCCGCTACGACGCGGAGCGCGGCGAGTTCGTGGTGCACACGCCCTCGGAGTCGGCGCGCAAGGAGTGGATCGGCAACGCAGCGCTGCACGCGCGCCTGGCCACGGTGTTCGCACAGCTCGAGGTGAATGGAGAGCGCCACGGCGTCCACGCGCTGCTCATTCCCCTCCGTGACGAGAAGGGCCAGCTGACTCCCGGGGTGCGCGTGGAGGACTGCGGCCTGAAGATGGGGCTGAACGGGGTGGACAACGGGCGGCTGTGGTTCGACGGCGTGCGCATCCCGCGCGAGAACCTGCTGGACCGCTTCTCGCAGGTGAGCCCCGAAGGCCAGTACACCAGTGCCATCACCGGTGTCTCCAAGCGCTTCTTCACCATGCTGGGCACGCTGGTAGCGGGCCGGGTGAGCGTGGCGTGCGCGGCGCTGAGCGCGGCCAAGAGCGGGTTGAGCATCGCCATCTCGTACGGTGACGAGCGACGGCAGTTCGGCCCGGCCGGTGCGGAGGAGGTGCGGCTGCTGGACTACCAGGCGCACCAGCTCCGGCTGCTGCGCCCGCTGGCCACCACGTACGCCCTGAACTTCGCGCTCGAGCACCTGGTGAAGCGCTACGTGGGACGCACGGAGGAGGACGCGCTGGAGGTGGAAGCCCTGGCGGCGGGCCTCAAGGCCTATTCCTCCCGGCACACCACGCGCACGCTCCAGGTGGCGCGCGAGGCGTGCGGCGGCCAGGGCTACCTCGTGGCCAACCGACTGCCCTCGCTCAAGGCGGACACGGACGTCTTCGCCACCTTCGAGGGTGACAACACGGTGCTGTTGCAGCTCGTGGCCAAGAGCTTGCTCACCGGCTACCGACAGCAGTTCGAGGACGACCGCGTCTTCACGGTGATGCGGCTCATCGTGGACCGGGCGTCGGGCGCGCTCGGGGACCGCAACCCCTTCTCGGTGCGGCGCACGGGCAGCGAGCACCTGCGCGACGGGGACTTCCAGCTGCGTGCGCTGCGCTTCCGGGAGTCGGATCTGCTGGCCTCGGCGGCGCGGAGGCTGCGTGAGCGGCTGAGCGCGGGGGTGGACTCCTTCGAGGCGTTCAACCAGTGCCAGGACCACCTGTTGGCACTGGCGCACGCGCATGTGGAGCGTGTGGTGCTGGAGCGCTTCCTCTTGGGCCTCGCCGAGGTGGAGGACCCCGCGCTCAAGACGATGCTCGGACGGCTGTGCGACCTGTACGGCCTCGGCTGCCTGCAGGACGCGAGCGGGTGGTTCCTGGAGAACGACCACATCGAGGGCGCAAAGGCCAAGGCCATCCGCAAGGAAGTGACGCGGCTGTGTGCCGAGCTCCGGCCCGACGCGGTGGCACTCACGAAGGCCTTCGGCATCCCGGACACATGCCTGGCAGCCCCCATCGCACTGGGCAGGCCGTCGCCGTAGGGCGACCTTGCACGTCCACCTGCCGCTCGGCGGCCCGGCCGAGAGCCCGGGCACGCCCCGCCACTGAAATCCCCCGTCAGGAAGCCCGGAGAGCGTCGTCCTTCCGGGCAGAACGAGACATCGCGCCCGGCCGACCCGGCCCAACACGCCCAATTGACCTGAAACGTCAATTTGACCATCCAAGTCAAATCAATGGCCGGGTCACTCGGGCGCGACCTTTCCTGGAGGGGCAGCACATGACGACGCGCAACCAGACCACCCCTACGCTCCCCGAGGCCCAGCGCGGCCCGGCGGAGAAGCTCCTGGACCTGGTCCTCGGGGGCTCCGCCCACCTGTGGCACAACCGCCCGGGTCTGGACGTGAACGGCGTCTGGCATCCGGCCCAGGGCGCCAGCGCGGACCTCGTCCGCCGCGGCACCCCGGTGAAGCCCGGCCTCTTCGTGCCCGCCGCCGTGAAGCTCTACCGCCAGCTGCTGGACATCTACCGGCTCAACACGGACCTGATGGCGCACTTCGCGTCCTACGCGCTCACGCAGACGGACTGGCGTGACCTGAAGGTGGCCACGTGCGCGCTGATGCTCGTGCAGAGCCACTCCGGTCAGCCCGTGCGCGAGGACGACGGCTCCATCGCGTTCCTCGACGACGACTTCCGCGTCATCGGTGAGGCGATGATCCTCCACTACGAGCGCAAGTCCACGCGCATGCTCACGCCCAAGGCGGTGCTGCGAGTGGCCGAGCTGCTCGAGACGCCGGAGATCGCCCGCCTCAACCGAGAGGCCGGCTTCGGTGACCCCGCGTCCCGCAAGCCGCCCCTCGGCCGGTGGAAGAACGTGGCGACGAAGTGGCTGCGGCTGCGTGAGCAGAACCTGCCCATGCTCCAGGGCCTGGTGAAGGCTGGCTACAAGGAGACGATGAAGAGGACTGCCCGCAAGGCCGGTTACAAGCCGGTGACGCAGGCCTTCTTCGAGGTGCTCGGCTGGAAGCAGAAGCAGGCGGCCGCGGGCCACCGCTCGGTGGGCCTGGAGGGTCTCAACCTCGTCAAGCGGGAGCGCTTCGATGGGCTCTCGGAGGCGGAGATCTGCGAGTGGATTGAGCTGGAGCGCCTCTCCTACAAGGAGGTGGTGGGCCGGCTGCCCAAGGACATGGGCCTGACGCCGGCCATCATGGCGGCGCTCTTGCCCTCGCTGTCGGACCGCGATTTGCGCATCCTGACACCGACGCTCGAGGAGCTGGGGTTGATGTCGGACCCGGCCATCCGCGGGCGGTGGGAGAAGGCGGTGCAGACGGCGACCGACCAGCGGGCGCTCCACATCGTGAAGAATGTCCGCAGCCAGGAGCTGAAGGCGAAGCTGGAGGAGGCGAGCGACAACGCGGCCAAGGCGGCGGTGGCGGAGGCGACGGCGGAGATGGACGTGAGGGTGATGTTCCTCATCGACAAGTCCGGCTCCATGGAGGGCGCCATCGAGCAGTCCAAGGAGGCGCTGTCGCGAATCCTCGCGGGCTTCCCGCTGGAGAAGCTGCACATCGCGTCGTTCGACACGATGGGCACGGTGCTCAAGCCCAAGGCGGCGAGCCGGGCGGCGGTGCAGCACATGCTGCAGGGCATCAAGGCGTCGGGCGGCACGACGCACGCGGCCGGTGTGCATGCGCTGCACCGGGCGGGAGTGCGGGTGCCGGAGGAGGCGAAGCTCATCTGCATCGTCGTAGGTGACGAGGCGGGTGAGGCGGGTGACCAGTTCGCCCGGGCCTTCCGCGAGTGCGGCTACAGCGTGGCCGCCATGGCGATGTTGGTGAGTGTGGCCAGCGCCGCCAACCGGGGCAACACCGTGCGCACGTGCGCGGGGCAGCTCCGGGTGCCGTTCAGTGAGGTGTCGGTGGACCAGTTCGAGGACCCGTACCAGGTCCCCCGGGTGCTGAAGGCGTTGATGGACGCGCCGACGGCGACCGGTGCCAGCCAGTCCGGCTGGGTCGAGCGGGTGATGCGCACGCCGCTGCTGAAGGTGGCGTGAGAGAGGAGTGGGTGTCGTGGACTACCGGAAGTTCCTCGGGAAGGTGGAGTCGGCGGTGTTGCCCTACTTCGGTGGGGCCTCTGTCGACGCGCCCTCGCGGCGCCTCCGCGTGTCCACGCCGCCCGCTCCGGGCTGGTGGCGCTTCGACGTGCAGGGGCGCACCGCCACCGCGAGGGAGCCGGCCGGGCCGGAAGGGCTCGACGGGCTCCCGCTGGTTCGTGGACATTTGTGGGGTACGCGCCTGGTACGAGAGGGAGCGGTGGCCGAGCCGGTGCACCTCCTCCCCGAGGAGGAGCCACCGCGCTTCTCGCCGCTGCGCGCCCGGCGCTGGCATGACGGCTCGCTCGTCTTCGAGGAGATCGAGTTCGAGGGCGAGGCCGAGGGTACCGCGCGGCTCATGTTGGAGGAGGGCCGAACGCTGGCGGAGGTGAAGGCCGTGCCGGCCTCGCTGCGTGCGGCCTTCGGTTACGCGGTGCTGGAGGGCGCCTCGCGCGCACTTGGCATCCGGTTCTCCCCGGTCGAGGTACGTGGACAGGTGCTGTCTGTGTCCGAGGGAGGCCGTCCTGCGGCCGAGGCTCGGCTGCGGGCACTGGCCACGGAGCGTGAGGCCCACGTGCGGGCGGTGGAGGCACGGCTGCTGGCCCTGGAGGCGCAGCAGCGGCGAGTGGAGCAGGAAGCTCGGCTCCACGCGGAGCTGGCACGGCTGGGGAGCCGTCCGCGTCATCTCGAGCGTCAGGCCCGGGGCGCTACACGGGTGGAGCAGGCACTGGAGTCAGCGGGAGCGCGGCTGCTCGACACGCGGCGGCTGGGGAGCGATCGGCTCGAAGTGACGTTCGGCTTCATGGGCGAGCGCTTCATCAGCATCGTGGAGGCGAACACGTTGCAGGTGGTGGACGCGGGCATCTGCCTCGCGGGGTCGGACCGACAGGTGAACCTGGAGAGCCTGCCCTCGGTCATCCGCGAGGCCATCGAGGACGACGTGCTGGTCATTACCCGGCACGCTTGAGACGCCCCTCTCCCTCTGGGAGAGGGGCGGGGGTGAGGGTCTTCCCATGAAACCGCGCGAGGTCTGCTTGCTCATCGGCCGGAGCGGAACGGTGCTGTGGAGCGATGCCTCGGACAGTCCTGTGCTGCTGCCAGACTCTCGCGCGCGCTGGGAGGCCATCTGGCGGCTGCGAGGAGAGTTGGAGGAGATCGCTCACAGCCACCCGGTGGGTCCGCTGGGCTTCAGCGCCGAGGACGAGACGACGATGGCCGCGCTCACTGAGGCGCTCGGGCGACCCATGCGCTTCTCGGTGGTGGCACCGGACGGCATGGTGGTGCGTGAGGACGGCAAGGACGTGCGAGTGACGCAGGAACCCGCCTGGGCCGCGCTCCTCCGTGTTGACTCCGGCATGCGCGCACAAGACCTCTGCCAGGTCCAATCCCTTTCAGTGAAGTGACCGAAGAGGATGAATATCCCCTCTCCCGAGGGGAGAGGGGAAATGGTCAGCACATGTGCTCAGGGGCGCTCCTTCGTCAGCACCTCCAACCGCTGCCACTCAGCGTCCACCGTGAGTTCGAGTACTCCGTCTCGCACGCGGTGCTCCCTCGCCCCCACCACCTCACGTGGCGCTGGCAGTCCGTAGAGGCACAGCGTCTCCGTGTCGCGAGCCAGAGGCAACGATCCCTCCGTGCTCCTCTCCAGCACGAAACGATCCCCTACCCTCTCTCCGGACAACCGCGTCAGACGCGACTCGCCGTAGCCCTCGCCCGCATCCTCGTACAAGCGCGCATCCACCCGCTCCGCCACGTGCACGTGCCACGTAAGTTGGGACCAATTGGCCGAGGTGGTGTGCAACGCAGGCTCGGTGAGGGCCAGCGCGCCTCCCGCCCGCAACCACAGCGGCACCGTGCCCAGTGGCACCAAGGCGATGACGTGCTGGCCACCCTCGGTCACCTCCCCCGGAGCGCCCAGGTTGAAGAGTGGAAGCCACCGCCCCTCGGGCAGGTACACGAGCCGCCGCATCACGCCCTGACGCACCACCGGGGCCACGAGCAGCTCCCTCCCGAAGAGAAACGCATCGTCCGTGCGCAGCGCCTCCTCATCTCCCGGCGCGTACATCACGAGCGGGCGCATCACCGGCAGGCCCTCCACGGACGCCTCGTGTGACAGTGTGTAGAGCGTGGGCATCAACCGATAGCGCCGCTCCAGACACTCGCGCGCGATGGAGAGGTACGGCTCGCCGAAGCGCCAGGGCTCTTGCGGAGGGGTCCCCTTTCCCGAGTGGTTGCGCAACAGCGGATAGAAAGTACCCGCCTGCATCCAGCGCACGAGCAGCTCCCCGCTCGCACGCCCGAGGAAGCCAGGCACGTCCACCCCTGCGAAGGAGACACCGGACAAGCCCAACCCCAGCAACATGGTGAGGGAGAGCTCCAGGTGCGCCCAGTAGCTGGAGTTATCCCCCGTCCACATCGCCGCGTAACGCTGGATGCCAGCCGAGCCCGCGCGCGTCAGGATGGAGGGCCTCCGCTCAGGGGCTAGCTCACGCATCCCCTCGTACGCCGCCTGCGCCATACCGAGCGCATAGACGTTGTGCACCTCCAGGTGGCGCCTGTGGCCGTGCCGCGCATCGTGCGGCAGCGTGGGCCCCTCCACTTTCCCCAGGTGCACCGCCGGGGCCGTCCGGATGTCGAAGGTCTCCCGGCCGTTGAGCAACGAGAAGCAGGCCGGCTCGTTCATGTCGTTCCAGAAGCCCGCGATGCCCGCCTCCAGGAAGCCCTGGTGCCACCGGCCCCACCACCTGCGTACCTCCTCGCGGGTGAAGTCCGGGAAGGTGGCGGGCTTGGGCCATACCTCGCCGAGCAGCACGCTGCCTCGGTCATTGCGCACCAGGTAATCCCGCGCGAGCGCCTCGTCATAGACGCCGTACCCCGGCTCGGCCTTCACCGCTGGGTCGATGATGGTGACCAGCTTCACTCCCTGCTCGGCCGCCTCGCGAGCCAGGCCCGCGGGGTCCGGGTAGCGGGTGCGATCCCACGTCCAGACCTTGTAGCCCTCCATGTAGTCGATATCGAGGTACACGCAGTCCAGTGGGAGGCCGTGTGCCCGATAGCCGTGAATGACGGAGCGGATGTCTCCCGCGTTCTCGTAGCCCCAGCGTGACTGCTGCGCGCCCAGACTCCACAGCGGCGGCAGTGGGGGGCGTCCAGTGAGAGCGGTGTAGCGGCGCACCACGTCCCCGGGCATCGGCCCGGCGAAGAGGTAGGTGTCCAGCTCGGGACCGGCGGACTCCCACTGCACGAGCGAGGCATCCTCGGCCCCCACGTCCACCTCCATGCGCCACGACTCGTCGAGAAAGAAGCCCCAGGCGAGCCCCTCGCGCAGGCCGAGGCAGAAGGGAATGGACTGGTAGAGCGGGTCCGTGTCCGGGTGGTGCGGCATCACGTCCGTGTTCCAGAAGACGAAGTGCATGCCGCGCTTGTTGAGTGCCCCCACCTTCTCTCCGAAGCCCAGCCAGGCCTCGTCCGGCGGCGCGTGCAAGGCGAGCCGCGAGCGGAAGCGGTCGACGGGGTAGTCCGGCATGACCTCGCCGGAAAACTCCTCACACCGGGCGAGTTCCCGGCCAGCAGCATCAAGCAGGCGCCAGGTGCCCTCAGCCAGCGACACCACCAGCGAAAGCTCTTCCGTCACCACCACCGCCACCCGGCCCTGCTCCTCGCGCCGGACCGAAAGCGGCAGCTCCCGCTGCTCCACGACGGCCCAGGACTGTTTGGGAGGCAGCTCGCGAGGCCCGGACGCGGTGTGCTTGAAGGCCGGGAGGTGTCGCAGCCGCAACACGCCGGGCAGGGGACAGCGCACCTCCAGCGCGGCACGTGGGCCCCAGAAGGTGACACGGGTCGGTTCGACGGAGAGGTCTTCGAGGCGCATGGACGCCGGAACCTAGGCACAGCGCCGTCCCCACCGGCAGCCCTTCACGGCGCTCGCGTTGACTACCGGCAGGATGCGCGCGCACGAGCTAGGATGGCGCCCGTGAGCACGGACAACCTGGAAGACGGCGGACGCACGGATCGCTGGCAGAGCCTCGTGGCGGGAGCCTTCCGGCTCGAGGAAGCACTGAGTGCCAAGGAAGGCCCGGGAGTTGGAGCGGGAACGACTGCTCCCGCCCTTCTCTACCTGGACAGCCTGCTCGAGGTCTTCCCCTCGAGTGTGGATCCGCTGGAGGACTTCGAGGGCTACGCCGTCCGGCGGATGGTTCTCGCCCTGCGGCACGCCCTGGAGCAACAGGGCGGCCGCTGAGCCCTGCCAGGACTACAGGTTGTAATGCCCCGCCGCTTCGGGCTGGTAGGGCACGGCGACGATGCGCAGGCGCTTGCGGCTGCCACCGGGCATGGGCCACTCGATCTCCTGGCCAACGGAGAGCCCCAACAGCGCCGCGCCAATAGGGGCCAGCACGGAGACTCGCCCCTCCGCTACGGACGCCTGTCTCGGATAGGACAGCGTCACCTCGCGGGTCTGCTGAGCGGACTCGTCGAGGTACACCACCCGGCTGTTCATGGTGACCACGTCCGGCGAGACCTCGGTGGGCTCGACCACCGTCGCCCGGCCCAGCTCCGCATCGAGCGCCTCCGCAGCCTCGAGGCTCCGTGCATCGGCAGCCGTATCAATGACGGTCCGCAGACGATCCAGGTCCTGCGACGTCACCACGATTCTCGGCTGCGCCCCTCTCTTGTCCGTCATGTGCATGCGCGTTGGCCTCGGCAACGGGTAAAGCGCCCATTGTCCGCATGCAGCAGCGGGAGTCAATCCATGACGACGGACAGAGGGCGGTAGTAGCCCTCTGCCCGGAGGCGTCTCACACCGGCCGGAGCTCGGGGCGGACATCACTCGGGCTGGCCGAGGGCTGCTCCAGCTTCTCTTCCACGGCCTTCACGCCAAACGCGCTGGGGTCGAGCCGCTCGCGGCCGGTGAAGACCTGACGGGCCCGGCCCAGCAGCCAACCGAGGCCCTTCACCGCGTCGCGCAGCAGCCGCGCGGGCGCCTGGCGCGAGGTCAGCGAAGGGCTGAGCAGGTCGAGATCCTCGCCCTTCATGGTCAGCTCCTTCACCCCCACGCCGTGCGTGTACACCATCTCGCCGCCCAGCCAGCCGGTGTAGGCGGCCAGTGCGAACGAGCCCAGTCCCACCAGGCTGGAGACCAGCGACGAGCGATGCCCCGTGCGCCACACGGCAACGCCGAAGGCCCCCAGCACGATGCCCACGTTGCCCAGGCCGTGCAGGAACATCATGTCGCGCGAGTGCCGGTCCGCCTTCACCTCCTGCGAGGCGGCCATCCCGGCGAACCCGGCCAGCAGCCCGCTCGCCGCCGTGGTCCACCACAGCGTCCGGCCCGCCTTGTCCAGCCTCGGGTCCCCGGTGAGCGCTGCCGTCAGGTCGACCACCACCGTGGAGGGAAGCAACGCCAGCGGCGCGTGGATCAACGTCGGGTGCAGCTCGTGTACACGCATTTCCATGAAAGTCCTCCTCATCGTCCTGGGAAGCTTGGGGCGCACCGCCCGGCGGACAACCCGCCCCGCTGGACTTCTGGACACGCTGCACCCCTGACTGCACCAGCCCTCCAGGGAGGGGCAAACGAGGAAGCACCCTCCTTGTCATGGCCGCCGGGAATGCGCAGGGCCCGAGGTCGCCGCGCCCGCTGAGGCTCGCGCGGCTCGCCTTCGTTCCACACCCGCTCCGGGTTGCGCTCGGCGTTCAACCCCATCGAAGAGCGCTCTGCCCTCATCCACCCGATGCTGGCCGACAACACCACGTCCACGCATCGCCCTGTACACAACCATGCACGCGACTCGGAGCCACTTCAGACCGCGCTCCTTCGCGTTGCGCATCCCCGCGTCCGAGCATCATGGCTCCACGATGCTTACGCATTTCGTCGGGTGGAGTTCACTTCGCCCATCCAACGCTTGGGCGCTGACACCCAGTGGACCAGGCGTGGAGCGCTCTCGAAGGAGGAGCACCGTATGTCACTCGAATCGCCGCGCCCGCCGCTGGAAGCGGAACAAGCCAACACCGCCGAGTTGCTCGCCCCCACCGCCAACCCGCCGGGGCAGGTGCCCGCGTCTTTGGCACCCACCGGAGAGCCCAGTGGCCGCCGCAGGCTGGGCAAGTCGGGGTCGGCCAGGAAGGGCCGCACCGTCGCGAAGCGCAAGCCCGAGAAGAAGCGCCCGGCTCCCGCCAAGAAGGCCGCTCGCAAGAGCACGCGGGCCACCAGCAAGACCGTCCGCGCGAAGAAGGGCCGGAGAATGGAGCCAAAGGTGGGAGGCCGTAGGGCCTCGGCCCAGCAGAAGAAGAGTCCCACCAAGAAGACCGGCCCGGCCCGGAAGACCGTGGCCAAGCGTACCGCCGCGAAGACGGCCACCGCTGCCCGGCGTGCTCCTGCCGCCAAGCGGGCTCCGGCCGCCGCCAAGCGCACCACGAAGCGCACCGCGAAGCGCGCCACTGGCCGCCGCTAGGTCCGGGAAGGGCTCCCCGCGCGTCTCCTCGCTTCCCCTCCACCCAGGTGGTGGACGCGCGCCGGAGGTCTTGTCATGGTCGGGCCATGCGCATTGCACGTCTGCTCACTGTCTCGACGCTGGCGTTCGCGACGCCCACGCTCGCCGCGCCCCCGTCCAAGCCCGCCATGAAGAAGCCCGCCGAATCCAAGCCCGCTGAACCCGCGCCGTTTGACCTCGAAGCCGAGACGCGAGCCTGGCACCAGAAGCGCATCGCCAATCTCACATCCGAGGAAGGCTGGCTCAGCCTGGTGGGCCTGCACTGGCTGAAGGAAGGCGACAACCGCGTGGGCTCCGCCCCGGAGAGCGAGGTCGTCTTCCCCGCCGGGACGCCGGCGCACCTGGGCACCCTCACGCAGAAGGACGGCAAGGTGACGCTCGCCGTCCAGCCGGGGGTCTCCTTGACGCGGGCGGGCCAGCCCTTCACGGGAGGCGAGCTGGGCGCCAGCGAGAGCGAGAAGGACGTGCTCGCGCTGGGCTCGCTGCACTTCTACCTCATCCGCCGGGGTGAGCGGCTGGGCATCCGGGTGAAGGACTCGGAGGCCCCTGCGCGCAAGCAGTTCCACGGCATTCCCACCTGGCCGGTGAGCGCGGCCTGGCGCATCGAGGGCCGCTTCGAGCCGGCGACGACCCCGCGCAAGATCTCGGTACCGAACGTGCTCGGCGTGGTGGAGGAGATGCCCTCACCGGGCACCATCGTCTTCACGGTGAATGGCCAGGAGTACCGGTTGGATCCAGTGCAGGAGAACAGCACGGAGCCGCTCTTCATCATCTTCGCGGACCAGACCAACCGCACCGAGTCGTACGGGGCGGGACGCTTCCTGTACACGGACCCGCCGAAGGACGGGAAGGTGGTGCTGGACTTCAACCGGGCCTACAACCCCCCGTGCGCCTTCTCGGCCTATGCGACGTGCCCGCTACCTCCTCCGCAGAACCGGCTGAAGCTGCGCGTGGAGGCCGGCGAGAAGCGCTACGGCGACCACTGAGCGTCAGGAACCCCCACCCGTCCACGTCCCCCAGGGCAAAGCCCAGCTCGAGCGCCTCCCCACGAGGCCCGAGCCGGGCCACCAAGGAGGCGTGAGATGGCGACGCTGAACATCACCTACAACGGCCTGTCCTCGGACCTGCCCCTGGAGCTGGACGGCCACGTGTCGGACGTGGACGTGCGGCGCATCGCGTTGGAGGTAGTGCGCTCGGGCGGGGCGCCGGGGCTGCACATCGCGAACCTGCGCGAGGACGCCTTCGTCCACTACGTGGTGGACCGGTTCCGCGGTCCCCGGGGCGAGGATCGCATCTACCTGCGGCCCAAGGTGCCCTTCGGGGCGTAAGGAAGGCCCGCCATGCGCATCGTCTTCTGCGGGGTGGGGGCCATTGGCTCGACGGCGGCGGTGCTGTGCCGCAACCTGGAGGCCACGCTCGTCTTCATCGACTTCGACCGGGTGGAGTCCAAGAACCTGCTGGCGCAGGCCTTCGTGAAGCCCTCGGTGGGGAAGAACAAGGCCGAAGCGCTGAAGCTCCAGCTCCTCAACCTGCACGGGGTGAAGGCGGAGTCCTTCGGCGTGCGGGTGACGCGCGACAACGTGGCGGCGCTGTGTGGGAGTGCGGACCTGCTCGTCGACTGCTTCGACAACCAGGCGAGCCGGGTGCTGCTGAGTGACTTCGCGCGGACGGCGGGTAAGCCACTGGTGCACGGGGCCCTGGCCGCGGATGGCACCTTCGGGCTGGTGCGCTGGGATGAGCGCTTCATCCCGGACGCCGAGGACACCCAGGGCCAGGCCACCTGCGAGGGAGGAGCCCACCTGCCCCTCATCGGCCAGCTCGGCGCCACGCTCGCGCGGGTGGTGCAGGACTTCGTGAAGCACGGCGCCCGCCGCGACGCGATGGTGAGCCTCGTCGCGGTGACGCCGACCGCTCAGTAAGCCACTCCCGGGCGGCTTACTCCCGGGCGGCTTCCTTCGAGCCGACCACCGTCATGTTCATGCCGATCTGCACCGACAGCGGCTTGCCATCGACGGTGATGGTCATCTTGCCGTTGATGTTCCAGCCGAAGGAGCCTGTCGAGAACGCCTTGACCTCGGCGAGCATCTCCTGGCCGTTGATGACCACCTTCAGCGGCTCGGCCTTCTCCTGGAACTGCTTCAGCGTCACGGGGCACGGGGACTTTGCCATGGGGCGCGCACCCTATCACAACAGTTCCAGGAGAAGGCTCACCCCGATTACTCGCTCCGCGGCTCCACGAGGGAAGCAGCCGGTTCAGACGTGGAGCGAGTGAACACGAGCGCCGGCGTATCCATCACCCGCGTGTCGTGCTTCACCCGCTTGCCCAGGATGAAGTTCGGGGTGAAGGGCTCGTCGGCTACAGAGGAGGCGGCATACGGCACGAGGAACCGGTCGCTCCCGTAGGCCACCGCCGGGCGGAACTCATTGCCGAGCTCACCGCCCGAGATGGCGAAGCCAGTCGGATCCCTCACGTCCCCGTCCTCCTCCACCCGGGCGCCCCAGATGCGGTGCGGACCCGCGCGGGTGTCATCCCAGACGACGAGGGACTTCGAGTTGTGGTGAGCCACACCCGGGAAGCGCTGGTCACCTGGCTCGGTGGAGATGGGAAGGCCCGCCGGGTCATCCACGCGCCCATCCGAGCGCACGCGCGCACCGAAGACATCCCAGTCCGTGCCGTTGCGCATGTCCCCCCAGACCACGAGGAACCGCCGGCCGGTCCAGGTCACCGCGGGCGTCCGCTGCATGCCAGGCGCTGCACCAATGGGGAAGCCGCCCCGCTCGAGCAGGGTGCCGTTCTCCTTCACCCGGGCCCCGTAGATGTCGGGCGTGTCCAGTCCGCCGGCGGAGTCCGTCCAAACGACCAGGAACTGCTTCCCGTCCCAGGCCACTGCCGACTCGCCCGTCACCGGAGAGTCGGAAATGAAGATGACGGTGTCATCCAGCCGGCTCCCGTCGGGACCAATCCGCAGACCCGCGATGTCGCTGCCCTCGTCACTGTCGACGTTGAAGGTAACCAGGCACAGCTTCCGGGAGCAGGCGATGCCCACGTCGCCTGACACCTCGCCGGAGGAGATGACGGTGAAGACGGGCCCGGGCCCCGCGCCATTCGGAGCCAGCCGCGTCCCATCCACCCCATCCGTCGAGTCCCAGACGACCACGAAGTCCTTGCCGTTGAACGCGACGTTGGGATTGCGCCCGAAGTCCCGCTCCGGGTGGGTGTTGAGGCGCAGTCCCTCGGGGTCCAGCAGGGTGCCGTCCGGCTTCATGCGCGCTCCGTAGATGCCCCCGTCCCGGACGTCCTGCCACACCACCAGGTACTTGCCCCCTCCGTATGCCACCTTCGGTCCGAAGAGCGCCGTCGGCCGGGGCTCGGGCAACGGCTCATTCCGGGAGTGCGCGGCCTCCACCGTCGAGACTGCTTCCTCCCCGGCTTCCCCCTCCGGAGCCATGAGCTCGGAGTCCACCCCACAGGCAGACACCAGCACCCCGAACAACACACCAACCCACAGCCCGGCACTCCGGGCCCTCATCGCTTGCCGCATGTGTGTCCCCCCCTCTGATTCAGGACACCCGCAAGCTCTGGCGCATCATGGAAGACAGCAATCGTCCAGAGAGGATGCCCCACGAGGCCCGCTCGGCTGGACGTCCCCGCCGGGTGCCTCTCGCGTTCAGCCCCGTTCATTCCGGGCACAGCCTGGCTTCAACGCACCGGCAGCGGCTTGGGCCCGAACCGGCGCACCGCGCGTCCGGAGAGCACGTCCGCGAGCGCCTCGTCGATGGGCAGCCCTGGGTTGCGCATCAACCACATGAACTCGCCCGCCGGGTTCACCTCGAGGAAGACGTGCCGGCCCTCGGGCGTGACGATGAAGTCGAAGGCGCCATAGTTGAGCCCCAGCGCCTCCATCAATTGAAGCGACTGGACCCGCACCGGCTCGGGCAGCGTGTAGGGCTTCCACGCATCGACGAGCGCCGCTCCCTCACGGCGCCAGTCCTCCCGGGCCTTCGGCAGCGCCTGCGAATCGATGGCCGCCGCCATCACCTGCTCTCCCACCACCGTCACCCGCAGCTCCACCGCCTTCGCCAGCCGCTCCTGGAAGGTCATCGGACACAGGTCCAGGCCCTCCAGGTCCTCCAGCTCACTCGCCTCCAACGGCGTGGTGAAGACCACCTGCTCTCGGCCCCGCTCGTCGTAGACGGCGAAGGACGCCATCATCTTCGTCACCACTCCACCAGGGCAGCTCGCGGCGAAGGCGCGCACCGCCTCCGGATCATTGGTCATCAGCGTGCGCGGCACATCCATCCCTAGCGCGCGCGCCAGCTTGAGCTGCAGCGGCTTGTGCTCCGCGCGCCGGATGACGTCGAGCGCATCCAGCTGAAACACCCCGAGCGCCGTCATCATCCCGAACAGCAGGCGCCGGCTCTCCTCCACCGAGGGCTTGCGCAGCTGCTCATCCATGTCCTTGGGGATGCCCGCCCCGGTGGCGTTGCGGCGGTACCAGATGGCGGAGACCTCCGACAGATCGAGCGCCCCGTCGGGCCCGGACAGCCGCCCTCCACCCGCCTCGTCGAGCGAGAGCTGGATTTCGGTGGGGAACAGGTCCGAGTCGAACCGGTAGACGCGCTCGCCGCGCGACTCGAGGGCACGCCGCACGGCGCGAGGCGCCTCGTTGTCCTGGGAATGGGTGACGATGAGGATGGCCATGACGCTCCTGCGTATGCCGTCAGGGGGAGCCGCCCTCGGACGCGAGTGCGTCAGCCAGGGCCGCGGCGATGGGAAGGCCGAGATCCTTCTCGAGCATGCCCCACTCGCCCCCGGGGTTGACCTCGAGGAAGACGTGCCGTCCCTCGGGTGTGACAATGAAATCCGCGGCGCCGTACACCAGCCCCAGCGAGGCAACCAGACGAACCAGGCGCTCCGCCACCTCCGGCGGCAGCTCACCCTTCTCCCAGCGGACCTCGTCCGGCCGGGAGCGCCGCCAGTCCACCTGCCCCTCCGCCGAGCGCGAGGCGTCAATGGCCCCCACGAAGCAGCGCTCGCCCACCACGGCCACCCGCAGCTCGCGCGCCTTGTCGATGCGCTCCTGGAACACCATGGGGCTGTGACGCAGCCCCTCGAGCTCATCGAGGTGCTCGGGACCAATCGCGCTCGTGTAGACGAAGGGCTGCCCGCCCGCCATGGACTGCGTCAGGGGCGTCAGCATCTTGGCCACCATCCGGCCGCGCACCTGCGCGAAGAAGGACCGGACGCGGGCAGCGTCGTTGGTCACCAGCGTGGGCGGCACCTCCAGCCCCTGGGCGAGGGCCAGCCGCAACTGGCGCAGCTTGTTGCCCGCCTGCTCTCCCCGGAGCGGGTTGATGAACCGGCAGCCCGCCGCCGCCAGCCCGTCGAGGAAGCCCTCGAGCGCCGCCTTCGACTCGCGCACACAGCTCTCACGCCAGGCGGGCTCCAGCGACTCATCGAGCAGGGGAGACACCAGCCGGCGCAGCCAGACCGAGCGCACGTCCTCGCCGCGCAGCTCGCCGGCCGCCGTCCGCAGCACCACCTCGTCCCCTTCGGGCCCCAGGCGCGACGTCAGCTCCAGCTCGGCCGGAAAGCCATCCGTGTTGACCCGCAAAGGACGAACCCCCCGCCGCGACAGCTCCTCCGCCACCCGGTCGACCGTGTAGAAGTCGGCGCTATGGGTGAGGAGCAGGACGATGTCGCGGGCGGAGGGCATGTGAAGACCGGGGCGCGCAAGTCCGCGCCAGTCGTTGATTACAGCTCCGACTCGTCGCTGTCCGAGGGGTACTTATGCGTCGTGTCGGGGGGCAGCTTCACGGAGGCGATGTGGTCGTCGTTGTCCGAAGGGTACTTCTGGGTCTGATCCGCACCACCCGACACCTGATCCAGCTCCTGGTCCTCGAGCAGACGGGCGAAGAACGGCTTCTTGGTCATGTCCTTCTTCATTTGCAGCCTCCTGTGGGGTGGCTCTCGGGTCTGACAGCAAGAGGGGCACCCGAGCAGCCCAGGTACTATGGAATTCCGGTTTATCGAGTTCAAGCGAAACGTGAGGGCTTCATTCGGCGCGGGCCCGGGCGGGAGCGGGGTGCCGGCCATACTTGCGCATGGCCTCGACGAGCCGGTCATGAGGTAGGGAAAAGACGCGGATGCCATCGGCGCCCGTCAGGGTGTCGGCGGCGAGCATGGAATGGAGAATGGCCTCCTGGGTGGCCTGTACCGTGGCCTCGAAGAGCGGGTTGAGGTGCCCGTTGTCCAGCGAAGAGACGCGGGCCACCGGGCTGTCCGCGGGCGGCTTCACCGGCTGGGTGGAGAAGGCGAGGAAGATGTCACCCGAGTAGTCCTCGCCCAGCCCGCCCATCTTGCCGATGGCGAGTGGGACGCGCCGAGCGATGCGCTCCAACTGGTGCGGCAGCAGCGGCGCGTCGGTGGCCACCAGCACGATGATGGAGCCCATGCCCTCGGGGATGGTGGAGGTGGTGAGGCTGGCGCTCTGGGCGCACGGGCGCATGTCGCGGACGAGCGGTGACGAGGGCGCCTCGCTGCCCGTGTAGCAGGGCTGGAGGTCGCGAATCTCCTCGCCCACGGGGACCCCCTCCACCGAGAAGAGCCGCCGACTGCCGTAGTTACACTGCACCAGCACGCCCAGCGTGTAGCCGCCCAGCGCCTCAGGCAGTTTGCGCGAGGCTGTTCCGATGCCGCCCTTGAAGCCGTGGCAGATCATCCCCGTCCCGCCACCCACGTTCCCCTCGGCCACGGGGCCGCCGCTCGCGCCGTCGATGGTCCGCAGGGCGTGCTCCGTCTTGACGTGAAAGCCGTTGATGTCGTTGAGGATGCCATCGTAGGTCTCCGCGACCACCGGCAGGCCGAGCTCCCACCCAAGGCCGTGCCTGGCGCCCCAGTCCACCACCGCGTCACGCACCACCCCCACGCTGGAGGTGTTGGTCACCATGACAGGCCCTGAAAGCAACCCCGACTCGGCCACCCACGTGGTCCCCGTCATCTCGCCGTTGCCGTTGAGAGCATAGGAGGCCGCGAAGACGGGCTCGGACATGCCCTCGCGCCCCCGAGGCAGCACCGCGGTGACCCCCGTGCGCACTGGCCCCTTGCCCATCAGGAGCCTGCCCTCCCCGGTGATGAGCGTCGTGTGACCGACCAGCACCCCGGAAACGTCGGTGATGGCGTTGAGGGGACCGGTCTCCCCTCCAAAGGTGATGCCCAGGTCGCGCGCACGAGCCTTCGCCGGAGCGGGTTTTGCCTGAGCAGGTGCCACCGGAGCGGGCTTCGCCTGCGAAGACGCGGCGCAGCCCATTCCCGGAACACAGAGGAAGAGAAGCGCGGAGAGAAGGTGGGAAGGACGGAAGGGGCTCATGAGAGGAGAGGCAGGGGTTCGGGAGCGGAAAGGAAAATCACCGGAAAATACTCCGTCAGGAATCCTGGGGCCCAGCGTCTCTTCTTGGTGAAAGGAGCGGTGACGATGCGGACGACGACGATGAAGCCGGGAACGATGAATCCGAAGCAGCACAACAACCATGCCGGTTTCCGCAACGTGCGCGTCAGTGCCCTGCCGGCCCCCTCCTCTCAGTCGCGGTATTGCCAGTATCCCGTGGTGCAGCGCGGTTTCCGCGGGACCTTTGACTGGTTGCCATACCCGAGCCTCTTCTGATGCTCCGCCTCCAGATGTGAGGCGGCGCGACGGAGGCCGGGCTCCCGAAAGGGTTCCCGGCCTCTCTCATTTCCAGCCTCACCCATCTGGGGACGTAGAGCGTTACGGAGACGCGTCGGCCTGTAGAGCCGAAGCCCGACAGGGCCCTCTGGGTTCGACTCCCAGCGTCCCCACTCTGCAACTCGAAGTGCGCAGCAGCTCTCTGACAACTGAATCGCAGTGGTGAAGCGCCGCCTGCCCTCATGAGAGGCGGCACACGCCTCCGTAGCTCATAGGTAGAGCACCCGCCTCTTAAGCGGGTGGCGAGGGTTCGAATCCCTCCGGAGGTACTCACGCGGGTGTCGTCCAGCGGAAGGACACTGGTCTCCCAAGCCGGAAACACGGGTTCGAATCCCGTCGCCCGCTTCACTCACTCCGGGATCGTCTAATGGCAGGACGGCGGGCTCTGACCCCGCAAATGCAGGTTCGACCCCTGCTCCCGGAACTTCGTCGTCAATGCAGCACATTCCACAGTAGCTCAATGGAAGAGCAGGCGGCTGTTAACCGCCAGGTTGGGGGTTCGAATCCCTCCTGTGGAGCTTCATCGGGATGTAGCTCAGCCTGGACGAGAGCGCGTGCTTGGGGTGCACGAGGCCGTCGGTTCGAATCCGGCCATCCCGACTCTGTCTGTCGCAGTCGTTGTCGTTGTCCTGCCTGGGTGTAGCTCAATTTGGCAGAGCGCGCGGTTCGGGTCCGCGAGGCTGCAGGTTCAAATCCTGTCACCCAGATGTGTCAATCAACCCCTTCCAGCCGACCTCGTATTGATTGGCTCCGTAGCTCAGTTGGATCAGAGCGCTCGGCTACGAACCGAGAGGCCGCAGGTTCGAGTCCTGCCGGAGCCGCCACTTCCGCCCCCGTAGCTCAGTTGGAGCAGAGCGCTCGGTTCCGAACCGAGAGGCCGCAGGTTCGAGTCCTGCCGGGGGCAACTGTCTTGATGCGGAGTGGGACCGGGCGTCCCACCGGGCCTCATAAGCCTGGGCCGCAGGGTTCGACTCCCTGCTCCGCAACTCTGCTTCATGCCGTCCTTGCGTAGGTGGTCCGCGCGCCCGTTTGAAAAATGGGAGGACCAGGTTCGATTCCTGGGGTCGGCACTCTCAGCACTGTTTTGCCCCTGTAGCTCAGTTGGTAGCAGCACCGGTTTCGTAAACCGGGGGTCGTCGGTTCGAGCCCGACCGGGGGCACTCCTCACCTTCTCTTGAAACCTTCCACTTGCACGCCGAGCCAGCTGGAGACGGCACTGGTCTCACATACCAGGTCTGCTGGGTTCGATCCCCAGGGCGTGTACTGCAACAGGCTCCCCAACCCGTCCGCGTGGCCCAATCGGGAGAGGCGGCTGGCTCAAACCCAGCTCAGGTGCGAGTTCGACTCTCGCCGCGGACATATCCCCCAGTAAGGAAACCCGAGTCATGGAGACGCTGGTCCTCAACCAGTCGTATGAACCCGTGGCACGGATCTCCTGGCAGCGCGCGATGATGCTGCTGTGGCAGGGGAAGGTCGAGGTGGTCGAGGAGTACGACGACCGCCTGGTCCGCTCCGTCACCCTCGAGATCCGGATGCCCTCTGTCATCCGCTTCCTGCGCGGCGAGCGGCGCAAGGGACGCGGCATCAAGTTCAGCCGCGACAACGTGTACATGCGCGATGGCTGCAAGTGCCAGTACTGCGGCCGGAAGGTGTCGCGCCCCGAGGCCACGTACGACCACGTGGTGCCCCGGGCCCAGGGTGGCCGTACGACTTGGGAGAACATCGTGATCGCCTGTGTCCCCTGCAATCAGAAGAAGGGGGGCCGCACGCCCGTGCAGGCAGGGTTGAAGCTGCTCTCCACGCCGGAGAAGCCGCGCAAGCTCCCTGGCTCGGTGCAGCTGACCTTCGCCTACGAGAAGGGCATGCCCGTCTCGTGGCGCAAGTTCCTCCGTGACGTTGCGTACTGGCACACGGAGCTCGAGGAGTGAGCGACGGGTAGAGGGCAACCTCCAGAGGGGGCTGCCCGGCTCCGCTCCGTGACAGGAGCGGTGCAGACAGGGGAGGCCAGAGGCGTCCCCGGCCCGAACGCCCCGCACGCCGGCAGGCGGGAGTTGCTGCCGGCACACTTTGGAAGGTCGACACCGGAGGCCCGGTGGCCCGCCTCGAAAGCGGTGCGGGCGCTGTCACGCGCTCGGGGTTCGAGTCCCTTGCCTTCCGCTCTACTCGCAGTCTGGAGCATGTCTGCCGGGTGGCCGGCAGCCTGGCTGGAAACCAGGTGGGCCCTCCGGGGCCCGTGGTTCGACTCCATCGTGTTCCGTTTCCTGGAAGTGTGAACTGGCGATGGCGCCAGGCCCCGTTGCTAGCGGGTGCGGACCGGCTCCCGGTCTGAGGTTCGAGTCCTCCGCCTTCCGTTCTCTTCCGCTCCACCTGGACAATTGATTGTCGAGTCAAGGGCCTACAACCCGGAAAGAGTTGGGAACCCGTCATTCCCACCCTCCGCTGACGCGGGGCGTAGTGAACCACACGGCCGGAAGGCGCATGGATCTGCGTTCACACCATCCCCAAAGGGAGGACGCACATGGAGTGGCTCGAGTTCAAGCGTTGGTCTCCGGAGGTGGAGCAGCTCCTCGCGCACCAGGCAGCGCGCCTGAGCGCCACCGTCCGGCCCCCCCGTTCCCCGGCTCGCGAGAGCGCTAGCACCCGGGCCCGGCGGCTGGAGGCCCTGCTCCGGCAGACGCCTGCCTCCAACCCCTGGGGGCACCCGACTGCCGAGTGCTGATTCCGGCACCGGCGGCCATGGTCGAGGAAGCAACGGGGTCCACCACTGCGGTTCAGCACGCTAGAGTGCCCCCGCGCCTTTCGAGGCGATCCCGACCATGGCCACCAGGAAGAGCGAGGACAACGAGCGGCTCATCGACCGAGACCTGACCGCGCTGGCGCGGGAAGGCAAACTCACGGCCGCGCACGGCGTGGACAGCGCGGTGATGGAGGTGCTTGGCCTCCTGTCGCGAGGGGGCAAGCACCCGCTGCTCTCCGGAGAACCGGGTGTGGGCAAGTCCGCCCTGGTTCAGGAGGTGGCGCGCCGCATCATCGAGGGCCGCGTGGACGCGGAGCTCGCCAACGCGAGGATGGTGGAGGTGTCCGTCGCCAACATCCTGGCGCGCAGCACCCAGCGTCAGGCGGCGGAGACGTTCGAGGAGCTGCTGGCCTGGCTCAGCAGGCACCCCTGTCCCATTGTCTACATCCGCGACCTGCCGGCGGTCATCGGCGGGCCCCTGGCCCCCGTGGCCTTCCGCGCCCTGCGCACCGGGGGCATCCGCTTCATCTTCGAGACCGAGCCCAAGCGCGTGCAGGAGCTGCTTCGCGCGGATGAGGCCTTCTCCGAGCGGCTCCACCTGGTGCCTCTCCTGGAGCCGCCCGCCGAGCGGGCCCGGTGGATATTGGGCCGCGTGGCCGAGGAGCTGGAGCGTGAGCTTCACCTGCCCATCGACCCGGCAGCGTGCGACCTGACGCTGCGGCTGGCCTCCAAGTTCCTGCTGGCCCAGAGGCTGCCGCGCAAGGCGATTGAGCTGCTCAAGGAGACGGCCGCGGAGGCCGCCGGCGGAGCCAAGGACCGCGTGGGTCCCGAGGACGTCCTCACCCGCTTCTGTGCCACCACCCGGCTGCCGCGCTTCGTCGTGGACGACGCGATGGCGTTGGATTTGGAGGAGACGGAGCGCTTCTTCGGCGAGCGGCTGCTGGGGCAGACGGACGCGGTGCAGGCCGTGCTGCGCTCGGTGGCGCTGCTCAAGGCGGGGTTGAATGATCCGCGCCGGCCGCTGGGCGTGTTCCTCTTCGCCGGCCCCACCGGCGTGGGCAAGACGCAGCTCGCCAAGCTGCTGGCCGAGTACCTCTTCGGCTCGCAGGACAGGCTCGTCCGCCTCAACATGGCGGACTTCCCCAACGATGGGGATGAGAGCGTCCCGTTCGGGGCCTCGTGGGCTCCCGCCGTGGAGACGAAGCGCGGCGAGCTGACGGCGCTGCTGGAGGGGAAGGTGTTCACCGTGCTGCTGCTCGACGAGTTCGAGAAGGCCGCGCGCAGTGTGCACGACCGCTTCCTACAGCTCTTCGACGAGGGCACCTTCGTGAACGGGGCCGGGGAAACCATCTCCTGCAACAACACCGTCATCGTGGCCACGTCCAACGTGGGCGCCGAGGTGTACCGCGAGCCGGCCATCGGCTTCATGGGCTCGCGCCGTGCCGAGGAGCTCATCACCGAGGTGGACCGGCGCATCGCCGAGGCCTTCCGCCCTGAGTTCCTCAACCGCTTCGATGCCATCTGCCACTTCCAGCCGCTGACGAAGGTGGAGATCCGGAAGATTGCCCAGCGAGAGGTGGGCCGGGTGCTGGAGCGCGAGGGCATCCGTGCGCGCGGGCTGGACGTGGAGGTGACGCCGGCGGTGGTGGACCTGCTGGTGGACCGGGGCTACTCGCCGCAGTTCGGCGCGCGCTACCTGCAGCGAGAGATTGAGAAGACGCTCACCGCGGCGCTGGCGGTGGAGATTGCCCGCCGTCCGCTGCCCCCGGGAGCCCCGGTGCGGGTGGAGACGCGGCCGGGCGGCAAGGTGGTGGCGGTGGCCGAGCTCGCACCGCGCCCGCGCGAGGAGACGGCACAGCTCGCGCTGCCGACGGAGAAGTCGGTGTCGGCGGTGAAGCGGCGGTTGGACAAGAAGTCGCTGCTCAACGAGATGGACCGGCTGGTGGGACGGGCGCGGGCGCTGTCGGTGTCGGCGGACCGGCCGAGGCTGGAGGAGCGGCGCGCGGAACTGCTGGCGGCGACACAGGCGCCCAACCTGTGGGACGACCCGGAGCGCGCGGCCTCGACGCTGAGGGCCTTCCGCACGGTGGAAGCGCAGCTCAACGAGCTGGACCGGATGGAGGAGAGGACCACCTTCGCGCGGCGGCTGGTGCGCGAGGCGAAGGGAGAGGCACAGCTCGCGTCGGCGGCGAAGCAGGTGGAGGAGGTCGCGCGCGAAGTGCAGATGGCCGAAGTGCTGGGAGCCGCGGGGACGACGGACCACGGCGACGAGGCACTGGTGGACATCTGCGCGAGCGAGACGGGCGAGGGCCAGGACGCGTGGGTGCAGGAGCTGGCGACCATGTACTTGGGCTGGGCGGAGCGGCGCGGCTACGAGGGCATTGCGGTGGCGGAGGCGGAGGAGCCCTTCCGAGTGGTGGTGCGGATTGCCGGGCCCGGGGCCTACGGCTACCTGGCGGGCGAGGCGGGCTTGCACCGGCGCATCGATGAGGAGAAGCGCCAGCGCGCCTACGTGCGAGTGCACCGGGGCGGGCCGGTGGAGGACGAGGAGAGCCTGGACGTGGACGGCCGCGAGGTGCGCCGGCACGAGGGCACCTACCTGTCGCGGGTGAAGACAGAAGTGACGGTGAAGGACGAGACCTCGGGCCGGATGATGACGCTGGCAGGCGCAAGCGAGTTGGGCGAGATGAAGGACATCGCCTCGCGAGTGGTGAAGGGCCAGGGCGGAAGCAACACCGCGGACGAAGCCCGGCGCTACCACCTGGGCCGTGGCGCCCGGGTGGAAGACCCGCGCACGGGTGCCGGCACTCCGCGAGTGAAGGACGTGCTGCGTGGCGAGCTGGACGTCTTCATCGCCGCGTGGATCTCCCGTCCGCCCACATCGGGCTCCACGAGCGCCGCGAGCTGATTGATTTCACCTTTCCTGTAGAAGAGTTCGCCCCCAAATTCAAAGCCGAAGTGCCTCACGTATGAATGCATCAACCCATTCACACAACATTGCAGCTGCCTTAGCCAGAACATCACACAAACCTTATGCCTACCGACCTCGCCATAATTCGCAATGCACTTCCAACGCTTGAAGCTGAACTCCGTCAAGCTTACGAGGCTCTTTCAGAACTAGAAGAGTTGGAGGACCAGGAGCGCCATGGCACATCCGACCAAGATGGACCGAGTACTAAGGAAAGTATCAGATGGACCAAAAGCAGAATGGCATCAAGAGCAGAGAGACTCTTCAGGCTCATCCTGAACGTACTTGAGGCTTCTGGGTTGCCAGGAACTCGCGAAAAACTACAAGGGGAGTGGGCGGCACTCGTCACAGACATCAGCGAAATTGAATGGATGGAAGAGCTAGGCGTACTGAACAGTCCTGCCTTAACCCTACTTCAGGACTCTTTGTATGGCCTGAAGGCTATTGCAGGTACAAGCCTAAGCGCGCCTGAGGAGGATGCTCTTCGCAGGGTAGAAACGGTTCTAAAAAGCCTACCTTACATCATGGCCAAGCGCGGAAAGAAGATTAACTCCGAAGCTGATGTCCAGGAGGTACTCGATGAATCGATGAACCTGATGTTCGAAGGTAAGTATGAGTCGAGACCAGAAGTCGGCGGACTCGTGAAGGGGTTCACGGCAGATGGAGGCGTAAGAGAACAAGGCATCATTATTGAACTCAAATTCGCGCGTTCTGCCGAAGACTTGAAGAGATGCATCGAGGAACTCGCCGCTGATATTGCTGGCTATCGCGGCTCCCGTGACTGGAAGTACTTCTACGCAGTGCTTATCATGACGGAGCCACTCATCACGGAGGTAAAGTTTGAAGCAGAACTCATACGGATGGATGCCAAAAACTGGAAAGGATTTGCACTTCATCTCGGTCGCAGTGGCACCTAATCCATGGGCACTTATCTCTTCCATTTGAAGCCCAAGCGATTGCTACATTGGTTGCCGAGCATAGTGCTGGCTCTGGCCGTGCACAGCGGCTGCCACACCGTTCCCGTCCAGGTGTCTCCCCAAGCTCCCGAGCTGCGCTTCGGTGGCCGTGTGGACCGTGGAGACGCCCAGGGGGCCCGTCTCGCCTGGGGTGGCACGTCCCTCACCGTGCGATTCACTGGCACGTCCCTCGGTCTGCGCCTGCTCGATCTGCCCAAGGTCGAGGAGCGTGCTCCCAACCGCTTCCGCTTCAGCGTGGACGGTGCGCCCTTCCGCGACCTCTACGTGGGCGAGGGCCGCATGCTCTACCGCGTCGTCGAGGGCCTCCCCGAGGGCGAGCACGTGCTGCGGCTGGAGAAGGAGACCGAGTCCTCCGTCGGAGAGACCCAGTTCCTCGGGCTCGAGCTCGACCCGGGCGCTCAGTTGCTACCCGCGCCTCCCGCGCCTACGCGCCGCATCGAGTTCATCGGCGACTCGGGGCTCACGGGCTTCGGTATCGAGGGCAAGAACGAGCAGTGCAGCTTCAACGTGGAGACCCAGCGCAGCTCCCTCACCTGGCCTGCCCTCACCGCGCGTGCCCTCGGCGCCGAGGCCACCATCATCGCCTTCTCTGGCAAGGGCGTAGCCGTCAACCACGCCAACGACCCCTCCCCGCCCCTGCCCCAGCTCTACGAGCGCCCCCTCCCCTATCGCGAGGACAGCCGCTGGAACTTCAACTCATGGGTGCCCGATGCGGTGGTCATCCAGCTCGGCGCCAATGACTTCTGGAAGGAGCACCCCGGCGAGGAGCGCTTTCGCAACGCATACCGCGCCCTGGTGGATGGCATCCGCGGCCACTATCCCAATGCCCACATCGTCTGCCTCCTGGGCTCCGGCATCAGCGACAGCTACCCCAAGGACCTCAATGCGCGCAGCAACGCCCGTGTCCTCATCTCCGGCGTAGTGGAATCCCTGCGCCAATCCGGAGATTCGCGCGTGCACTTCGCCGAGGTGCCTCCCAAACTTGAAGACGAGGGATTCGGCTGTGTCTGGCACCCCAGCCGGAAGACCCATCAGCGCACGGCCGAGCAGATGACGCCCCTGCTGCACGGCCTGCTCGGCTGGCGCTAAACCGGGCCTCATACAACTCTGTAACGAGAAGCATGCTCTTTTGATCACAAATCCAGGACTACGTACTCAAGTGCGGCGCTTGATTTTATTATTGATTCGATAGAGCCTCACGGATTGCGCAGGAACACCGTTGATTGCGCCTCGAACTTTGTCCAATTTATCTGCCAAAGCAGTATCCTCGACTACGCGCTCAAACATCATCTCACTGACTCTCCGCAGCACCTTCAAACTAGTTGCTTTTGAGATCACATCAATGAGCGCGGCATTCCCGCTCGCAATTTGCCCTCCCTTAACAAGATCACCGACAACGTCGACATCAGCTATTTCGATGGCATTACGCGCAAGCTTGCGAACCCCTTCATTAAAAGCGCGCACACTCTCTCGAATTTCATCATCCCGAACTGGCTCTCCCTTTGACTCCAGAACATCTGCAATTATCGCACGCATGCGCCGAGTCTCCGCCTGATCGAAGACGTCAAGGTACTCATCAACTGGGATTTTTTCGCTGTAAGCAATCTCCAGAGCCTTGAGAATCTCTCCCATGCGAGAGACCTGCTCCTTTTTCATCAGCTTCGTCTCGGGCAGGAAACTATCCGCATAGAAATCTAGCAGTGATTCATTCACAACCAAACCAGTATGCAAGGACGCGCCGAATGCCTGAGCCATACACAAATGCATGGCCGCGCTGTGCATATCAATAAAAGCAAATGCTGCGCGCCCATTCTCACCAGAGAGGCGAGTCAAGCAATGCGTCAACAACATTGCAGGAGAAAATTGAGGAAGGGCCAAATGACCAATCCTCCACATCACTCCTTCGAACGCCTCGGCTCCCCTTATCATAACAAGGGAAGCGTCACGAAGAAGGCTGGCATTAACATCCTGGGCCCGTGCCGTCTCAGATATCGAATCCGCCAACTCAAAAAGCACATGAGAGAGTGAGCGGTCCTCACGGAGCATTCGCAGATATGGAGTGCCTTGCCACGCATATCTCGCAGCCAAATAATCCAAATCACGCCCTCCCAAGAACCCCAGCGATGGATCCTCAATAAAAGTGCGCGAGATGGCTTCCGGATAAACCCCAAGGCCAAACTTAAAAATCGGAATAATCTTGCCTCTACGACAATAGGCCAAGAAGTCAGACTCTTTCAGCCCAAACCGATTAAGATAGTAATCGCCTTCAGGGTACCCTCCACCCGGAGACATGACGGTATAGATGCGGTCATAGACTGGCAGGAAGCAAGAAATCGGGGTTGCCTTACCAAGAGATGTTGTACATAGCACCTTGGTACCTTTGAAGTTGTCCACCAGTGGCAGAGGAGGAGGCGCACCTGACATGACCTGCTTAAGTCGCCTAGCGAACAACTCCTCTTCTTGTTCTAAGAGGTTGTTGATACGCGGCTCCCTCCTGGGGACAAAGAAACCAGCATTATTCAAATCATTTCGAGAGTCATCCGGCGGCAAGGGGCGGACATCAACAGAAAGTCCAGCGAATCCAACTGCGAGCAATGCAGCTCGCACATCTCTGATAAGCAACTCTGGAGTTGAACCATCCTCGCAAGCGACAAACACCCGCAGCGCAAGGGGCTGATCCGGTGGACGCTTTTCAAATACCAATCTCCCAAGTGAAGGGACCAGCCGGACGAGAGTCTCCTTCAATTCCCAATCCACCTGCGTGGTGTTCAGCGAAGCCAAGCGGAAGCGCGCATATGGCGGTTCCTCCTCAATAGCCCCAGGAAGATCCTGGGCTATAGAAACCTCGTACCTCACCGCAAGCTGGCCCACGTAATGCAAAACCGACCTAATTCGCTCCTCTAGTTCTTCGTCATCCTGTCCTGAACTTGCACGCGCATAGATCTTAACAAGAAAAGGGCCTGACACCTGGATCTCCAGAGCATCAAGCCCTCTAACCCTCGCCAGTAGCGAGCGCCGAATTTCTGCAACCGACCCAGACATAATATGCCCTCAACCCTACCTCGGTTTTACTCCTCCCAATCTTAGCCGGTCACGAAGGACTGGACACCTTGGAAATGATTGATAGAGGTCCGGCACACACGCCCGGCCCCCCCTAAAGCAGGCATCTAATTCCGCATCTCTGGCTAGCCATGCAAGAAGCCTGCTCGGCTGGAAGTAGCCCGCGACCTCACGGAGCTGGCTGCGCAGGCGGCACTGTCGGAGAGGAGCCCGGTGTCATCAGCGAGTCACACGTGGCACCGGCCATCCACCGGCGCGTGCAGGCCTCGCGAATGATGGGCTCGCGGAACTGCCAGAGCAGGACGAACAGAATGACGAGCCCGATGGCCAGCCACATGCCCGGCGAGCGCGGCTCCGCCTCATCGTCCTCGCGCGCCTTCACGAGGACCGAGTGCAACACGTCAGTCCTGTCCACCCTGGCGTTCTTCGGCAGCCTCGGCCGGCGGGTGATGAGCGCCGCCAGATCCCTCGTGAGCATCAACTTGTCGTTGAGTGCCCAGCCAGAGCCCTCCAGCAACAGCGCCAGGTTGCGCTTGCGCAGCTTGAGCCACCCCAGCAGGCCCGAGGGCAGCATCACCACGGCAGCCACGACCATCGATGCCGAGATGACGTCGAAGACGGTGAGCGACTTCATCTGCGTCACGATGAAGGCCAGTGACGAGCCCACCGCCGCGAACGCGATGCCCGCCGCCGCGATGAAACCACCAGGACCCGCCGCGGGAGCCGCTGGAGCCGGCGCCGCGGGAGCGACCACGGTCCCCTGCGCATAGCTCTTCTCCAGTGTCTCATCGAGCGACTTCTCCCCGGCCGCCGCCATCCCTTCGATCTTCTTGGAGATGAACTGGCCGATCCGCTCGAACGGCATCGTCATCGATTCCCACAGCGACACGGGCTGCCGGATGACCTGCGTCACCACGGCGTCGTACTCGCGGCCCTCCACGTCGTAGAACACGCCGCGCTTGCCCACCATGAGGCCGCCACTCCGCCCGCGCGTCGCCGGCACCGCCACCTCGTAGCTCTCACCGCCCTCCTTCGCCGCCACATGCACATAGAGGGTACAGGTGGTGCCCTGGCTCGTCAGTGCCGCGTGCGCGGCCCGGTTCGTCACCAGCACCGCCAGCCTGAACCTCCAGCCCCCGAGGATGAGCGTCCCCTTCTCCATCAGCGCGCGCCGCTTCGTCTGGTACAGGTCCGGCATGCTGATGAAGTTGTTGGCGAACATCAGCAGCCAGCGCTGGTAGAGGATCAACCGCTCCAGCTCGTCCACCGCGTCCAGCTTGTCCTTCAGCGCCAGGTCCGCCCGGCACGCCGCCTCCAGGGCCTCGAGCTCCGACTCGGAGAGGGTCGGCAGCACCTCCACCAGTCCGCGCAGAGGGCTCGCCTCCATCCTCGACTGCCACGCCAGAATGGCGTCGGCCTTCGCGGACAAATCGCGCCAGGCGGTGTCCACCAGCGTCGCCATGTCCCCGGTGAGTGGCACGGCCACGTCCTTCCGGAAGGCGTCCAGCTTCTCGAACGACTGACCCCGGTACAGCCGGGACCAACGCAGCGCGCCTCCGGGCTCGGGAGGCGCTACCGGCAGTTCCGACACCACCCGCGCCAGCGCCTGCGTATCCCCGAGTGCCCCCTGCACCCGACCCGCCTCCAGCTTGAGGCTCGTAACGGCCTCGGGCTGCGCTGCCACCAGCCGGCACTGCAGGAAGTACGTGTCCAGCAGCGGCCGGATCTCCTGGATGCGCCGGGCGTGCTCCACGCTCCGCTCGCCCCACGCCAGCACCGAGGCCTTCTCCGCCAGGTGCACCAGCAGCGCACTCCGCTCCTCGCGGAAGCGCTGAAGCATGGGCAAGTCCACTCCCGCCTGTCCCGCCCGGTTCTTCACCTCGGGGAAGCAGGCCATGAGCTTCTGCGCCAGCGGCCTCAGCGGCTCGGGAAGGAAGGCCGGGGCAACAATCCCATCCCCGTTCTGCCCTGCCTCCCGCAGCGCCTTCTCACTGGTGCGCACCTGCTCCAGCGAGATGCGTGTCCGGTCCACGGCCTTCAACGTCTCCAGCAGGATGCCGGCCACGTCCCGGAGCTTCACTCCCGCCTCGGAGAGCGCGTCCAGCGCGAGCACGTCGCTCGCCGCGTCCGCTCCCTGGTACGACTTCAGCAGCTTCACCGCGTGCTCGACGGCGGCGCGAAGCTCGGCCACGCGGATGCGCTTGTTCCCATCCGTGTCGACGAAAGCGAGGAAGCGCGGGTCGCAGTTGAGTCCTTCCAGAGGGCAGGCCGTGGCCAGCCACTGGGTCTCCGGTATGCGCACGGCCTCTACGAGCACCTCAAAGGAGGGGATGGAGACCTGCAGCGAGCCTCCATAGCGGCGGTAGACGAGGGGGGACGTCATGGCGGCGCACCAGAGCACAACCGCCCGCCTGGTGGGGAAGCGGTTTCAGCGTCGGCGCTGACGAATGGAAAAACCCCGACTCCTTCCGTTCACTCCTAAGGAGACGGGTGAACATGGTGGATGCCATCGGAACGGGACTGCTGGGCACGGGGTTGCTGGCCAGCTTGGGCGCGGGTGCGGCTACGGGATTGGGGGCCCTCCCCGTCCTCGTCTCCCCTGACTTCGGACGCAAGGCACTGGACCGGATGCTCGGATTCAGCGCGGGCGTGATGCTCGCGGCCACCGCTTTCTCCCTGGTCATCCCCGCGCTCGGCCTGCTCCTCCAGGGGGGTAACGCGCCAGGCGGGGCCGTGCTGAAGGTGGGCCTTGGCATGCTGCTCGGCGCCCTCTTCGTGCGCAGCTGGCACGCCCTCATGCCCCACTCACATGTCCCCGAGGACCTCCCCGCCCACGGGGGCTTGAGCCGGAGCCGGGTGATGCTGTTCGTGCTCGCCATTACCCTGCACAACTTCCCCGAGGGCCTGGCAGTGGGCGTCAGCTTCGCCGGCCCTGAGTCGCGGTTGGGCCTGGCCGTCGCACTCGGCATCGCCGTGCACAACCTCATCGAGGGCCTGGTGGTAGCCGTGGCGCTGAGGGGCTCGGGCATGAGCGCCAGTCGCTCCGCCTTTCTCGCGCTGCTGACGGGACTCGTCGAGCCGCTCGGCGGCCTGCTCGGCGTGGGAGCACTCTCCCTCAGCACCCGCCTGCTCCCCTGGGGCCTCACCTTCGCGGGCGGAGCCATGCTCTACGTCGTCACCCGCGACGTCATCCCCGAGAGCCGTCGCAGCGGCTTCCAGCGTGAGGCCACCAGCAGCCTCATGTGGGGATTTGCCCTCGCCCTGGCTCTGGACCTCTCGCTCGCCTGACCTTCCGCTCTCCTCCCGACAAGAGGAGGGCGCCTCTGGCCGGGCCATGCCTCGACCTGCTTGCATCTGCCACCTGCACGGGGCATGTCTCGGGGTGTGAGCCAAGCGCACCAGCAGACCGGGTCGGGTGAAATGGACGCAGCCCAGAAGAACGACGGCATCTTCAGCGCCTACTCGAAGCAGCAGCCTCGCCGTCCCAAGCGCATGCTGCTGCTGTACCCCGCTGCGGCGCTGTTCCTCTTCCTGCTCGGCAAGTGGTTCGTGGCCTTGCAGCCGGCGGCCACCCCCTACCGTGTGGAGACGGCCTGGGGCCTCCGTCAGGTGAACAAGGGCATGTCGCCGCAAGACGTCTCCGGCATCCTTGGCCAGCCCACCAGCAAGGAGCGCCGCGGCAACCAGGAGTGCTTCCAGTACGGCCGCCCCACCATCAAGGAGCCCACCTTCGTCCTGCATGTCGTCTGCTACGAGGACGGCAAGCTCATCGAGGTGTCCGAGAAGCGCTACAACTCCTGGGTCGTCACGAGCGACATGGCCATCTCCCCCGCTCCGCTCGAGTACGAGCTCCAGGACGAGCCGAAGCCCGAGGCCCCGGCCAGCCCCAGCGCGCCGAGCGTCGCCGGCCAGAACCCCATGTAGCTGCTCACGTAGAGGACGATCCGAAGTCCTCCATTCTTGACGCGGTGTGAGAAGATGCCGCCTTTCCTCCGGCCCACCGGAGCAAGGTGACATGCGCTGGCTCCACTCGGTGCTCTTCTGGTCGTTCTTCGCGGCAAGCTCCGCCGTCCTCTTCTGCGTCGCGCTCGTCATCTTCCTGGTGACGTGGCCCTTTGATCGCAACGGCCGGGTGCTGCACCTGTTCTCCTGTGCCTGGGCGCAGCTCTACTTCTGGGTGACTCCCGGCTGGCGGCTGCGAATCGAGGGCCGCGAGCGCCTGCCCTGGCACGGACCCGCGGTGCTGGTGTCCAACCACCAGTCCCTGGGCGACATCCTCGTGCTCTTCGGCCTCTACCGGCCCTTCAAGTGGGTCTCCAAGGCCAGCAACTTCGAGCTGCCGTTCCTCGGCTGGAACATGTACCTCAACCGCTACGTGGGGTTGGTACGCGGGGACAAGGACAGCATCGCGAAGATGATGGCCGAGTGCGAGCGCTGGCTGAACCGGGGCGTGCCGGTGCTCCTCTTCCCCGAGGGCACGCGCTCGCCGGACAACCAACTGCTGCCCTTCAAGGAGGGCGCCTTCCGGCTGGCCCACAACCAGGGCTGCCCGCTCATCCCCATCGTGCTGACCGGCACGGGGAACACCCTGCCCAAGCACGGGCTGCTGCTCAAGTTCCGGGCGGACTGCAAGGTCCGCGTCCTCGAGCCCGTGGACCCGCGCGCCTTCCCCGACGCCACCACGCTGCGCGACCACGTGCGCGGCCTCATGGAGCAGGAGAAGGCCCGCCTCGAGTCCGGGGCAACCGCACCGTGAAGGTAGTGCCCTCCTCCGCGTTGGAGCGCACCGAGATGGTGCCGCCATGGCCTTGGACGATCTGCGCAACGATGTAGAGGCCCAGCCCCAGGCCCGAGGCCGGGTGCGGGCTGTCCCGCGCAAGCCGCCGGAAGGGCTCGAAGATGGCGGGCAGCAGCTCGGCCGGGATGGGCGGGCCCGCGTTGTTCACCTCCAGGACAACGCTCTCGTCCTCGTCGCGCAGCAGCAGGCGCACAGGCGTCCCCTCGGGGCTGTAGTCGAGCGCGTTCTTGCCCAGGTTTCCAATCACCTGGGAGAGCCGGTCCGGATCCCAATCGCCCTCGAAGTTCCCCGCTGCCTCCAACCGCAGCTCGCGCCCGGGGTGGCCCGCATCCAGCTCGTCCATCGCATGCCGCACGAGGTGGCGCAGGTTGAGGTGCTGGGGTGACACGGGAATGCCACCCCCCAGCCGCCCTCGCGTGAAGTCCAGCAGCTCGCCAATCATCCGCGCCATGCGCTCGGCACTGCTGATGATGCGGCGCACGGGCTTGAGGTGGCGGGGAGACAGGTCCTCCGAGCACATCAACGCATTGGCGGACAGGAGGATGGCGTTGAGCGGATTGCGCAGATCATGCGAGACGATGCCCAGGAAGCGCTCACGGAATTCCGCTGTCCGGCGCAGCTCCTCCTCCGTGCGCTGGCGCTCGGTGATGTCCACCACCACCGTGCCCACCCAGCGCACCACGTCTCGCGTGTCCCGCACCGGGTAGAAGCTCAACAGGTAGTGGTGGATTTTCTCCCCATCGGCCGCCACGGGATGGGCCAGCTCTCTGTCCCGAAGGGGCTCACCCATCTCGAAGACCTGGCGCAGCAGGGGCTCCAGGAGCTCGGCATACTGGGGAAGCACCTCGCGCACGGTGCGCCCCAGCGTCTTCTCCACGGGCCTGCCGTTGATGTCCGCGAGCATGCGGTTGACGCGCACATAGCGCAGCTCCCGGTCCACGAAGGCCAGGCCAATGGGCGCGGTGGACAGCAGCGAGTCCAGCAGGGCGAGCGTCTCGGACTGCTCCGCCTCGTGCCCCAGCCGCTCCGTCTCGTCCCGGGCGGAGAGCACCGCACCGGCCGAGGTGCCATCGGATCGAAGCACGGGCGAGGCGGTGCCATTGAGGATGAGCTCCGAGCCATCCGGGCGCCGGACCTTCCAGCGAGCCCCGGTGACCGTCTCCCCCTGGAGGGCCCGGTACAGCGCCGTCTCCTCCAGGGCCAGGGGCTGCCCCTCCTGGTTGAGCAGACCGTAGGTAGCCGTCCACTCGGGCGCGGCCACCTGCTGGCGGGTGACGCCGTGCTGGCGCTCGGCCTCCGCGTTGAAGACGCGCAGCACGCCCTGCTCGTCCGTCACGATGATGGCATCCCCGCTCTGCTCGATGACCAGGCGCAGCAGCTCCTCATGCGTGCGCATCGTCTCTTGAGCCTCGCGCTCACGGGTGGCCAGCCGGGTCTGCACCAGCAGCGCTGAAGCCCGGCTCACCATCGCCCGAAACAGGAGCTTGTCCTCGTTGGAGAACTCGAAGGCGGTGATGCTGCCCATTTGCGCCACGCCGATGACCTCCTCCCCGGCGATGAGCGGCACCCCATAGAGGGCGCGCGTTCCCCGCTGCCGGAGCACCTGGCTCTTCACCAGCGGATCCGTTGCCGCCGAGCGCACCTCCAGCGGGCGCCGCTCGGCGGCGACCTTCCCCGCCAAGCCCTCGCCCACCCGGAGCCCAAAGCCAGCGGCCACCTCCTGCTCCAAGCCCACCGAGGCACGCGCCCGGAGCACGTCCCCCTCGAGCAGCAGCAACGTGACGGTGTCCACCGCCTCGGTCGTCTCCAGCACCACGCGCAGCAGCCGCTCCAGGAAGGTGTCCAGGTCCTCCGAGCCAAGCGCCGCCTCGGAGATGCGCTCCAGCGCGACCAGGGTGCGCTCGCGGGCCCGCGAGTAGCGCGCCACGGCAATGGCCACCGCCTCATCAAACGTCTGGTTGAGGCGCTCGACCTCCCGCAGCAGTGTCTCCACGTCCCGCTCGCCTTGGTGGCCCACGTACTGCCCATAGAGCCGCAGGACACTGGAGCGCAGCAGCGAGTACTCGTGGGTCACCTGCTCCAGGTCGAATCCCACGTCCAGCCGCTGCAGCGCATGGATCTCCGGCCACTCCTCCAGCGAGCCCTGCGCTCCAGTGTGGACGCCCTCCACCAGGTCCGCCATCCGGTCCAGCAAGGGCGGCAGATGGTTCAGCAATCGGAAATGAGAGAGCTGGCGCGTATAGGGAATGAGCCGCACCGCGCGCTCCCACTCCGCGAGGATCAGCTCGCGCTGCTCCCGGATGAAGTCACAGAGGCGGCGCCGCTCCCCGGCTCCGGCGACTGGCTGGTGCGTGGACATGTCCAAAAAATGTGGACGCCGGCCCTCGCTGGAGCCCAGTTCCCAAGGCCAGGTACCGCTCTCTCGCCTGCCTGGCGGCCCATCTACCTGGCGCCAGGCCCGCCTCTAAAGCTCTCTCGGGAGCCGGCGCGCTACCTCCAGCAGCAGGACGCGCTGGTGCTCATGGTCCACGTCGTAGAGCGCAATCGCATCATCCACCACCACCGAGGGAGTCGAGGTCGGATGTCCCGAGCCCTTCATCCTGCCGGGGAGGACCTCCTTGCACTCCTCGGCGAGGGCGCTGGCGACAGCATCCAGTTCCTCGCGGATGCGCCGGTAGGTCTCCAGTGACAGGTGGGCGAGCTGATTCCACGCGGATGGGCTGATTTCGACGGTGTACACGGTGCGCAGGCCTGTTGAGTCACTCCTCCCATATTGTTTGAGCACAAACCAGTCCAGTCCAATTCCCCGTAAAGTCCAGGGCTTGGAGAGATGGGGTTCAGTTCCAAACGGTCATTGCTACAAGCCGTGGACGCAAGAGCTCCCGTTCCCCTCCTTGCGCGAGTGAACCCACACCCAGGGTGGCACCCGCCAGAAGACGCCCGCACACCCACCGCCCCCAGGAGCGGGGTTGATGCCAGATGAAACCCACTCCGCGCCCGCACCATCCAGCAGCGGACGTACGTGGATTCCCTTGCCCCATGCCTTCCCGAGCACGTGCGGAGCCCCCGCTACAGCTTCGCGCCGAATTCCACTGGGGGGCCGTTGGTGCTCCCCATCGGACTGGAGCGTCGTCATGCGTAGCGATTCTCTTCGGGCACTCGCCTGCGTTTTTCTGCTGTGGGGCTGTACAGAGGGAGAGCCGGCCACGAGCCCTCGTCCTCAACAGGCGGAGGCAGCCGCGGTGCCTACCCGCTTCACGGACACGGTGGTCGTCGACGATCTGGACTCGGCGACCTCCATGACCATCGCACCGGATGGGCGCATCTTCGTGTGTGAGCAGGAGGGCCGGCTTCGGGTCATCCAGGACGGCAAGCTGCTGAGCGCGCCATTCCTGACGGTGACGACGAACAGCAGCGGAGAGCGGGGCCTGCTCGGCGTGGTGTTGGATCCAGACTTCCCCCGCCAGCCCTACGTGTACGTCTACTACACGGCCACCTCGCCCCAGCTGCACAACCGCCTCAGCCGCTTCACCGCGAACGGCAACCTGGCCGTACCCGGCAGCGAGCGCATCCTCCTCGAGCTCGAACCCTTGGGGGCCAGCAACCACAACGGGGGCGCCCTCCAGTTCGGGCCCGGCGGCAAGCTCTACGTGGCCGTGGGGGAGAACACGCGCTCGGACCGGGCACAGCGCCTCGACACGCTGCTGGGCAAGATGCTGCGGCTGGAGAAGGACGGCTCCATCCCCACGGACAACCCCTTCTATACGCGCACCACGGGCAGCAACCGGGCCATCTGGGCGCTCGGCCTGCGCAACCCCTTCGGCTTCGCCGTGCAGCCAGGCACCGGCCGCATCTTCATCAACGACGTCGGGGCGGGCGACTGGGAGGAGATCAACGAGGGCGTTGCCGGAGCCAACTACGGCTGGCCGGAAACGGAGGGCCCCTCGACGGACCCGCGCTACCGCGCCCCGCTGTTCGCCTATGAGCACGGCTCGGGCACCAGCCGCGGCTGCGCCATCACCGGGGGCGTCTTCTACAACCCGGCCCAAGCCCAGTTCCCCGCGGAGTACACGGGGCGCTACTTCTTCTCGGACTACTGCAATGGGTGGATCCGCACGTATGACCCGAAGAATGGCGCCGTCGCCGTCTTCGCCACGGGGCTGGAGGCGCCCGTGGACCTCGACGTCGGACCGGACGGCAGCCTGTACTACCTGGATCGCGCGGACGACTCGGTGCGCCGCATCCGCTACACGGCGGCCAACGAGGCCCCTACGCTCGCGACCCACCCCGTGAGCCTGACAACGCGGCCCGGCCAGTCCATCACCTTCACGGTAGGCGCCACTGGGACGCCGCCGCTGCGCTACCAGTGGCAGCGCAATGGCGCCGACATGGCGGGACAGACGTCCGCGAGCGTCACCCTGGCAGCGGTGACGCTCACGGACTCGGGGGCCCGCTTCCGTGTGCGGGTGTCCAACGACTACGGCTCGGTGCTGAGCAACGAGGCCACCCTCACCGTGAGGAGCAACACCTCGCCCGTCGCCACCATCCAGCTGCCCGTGGAAGGGACGCTCTACAGCGCGGACAACGTCATCGCCTACGCGGGCCTGGGCACGGACGCCGAGGATGGGGTGCTGCCAGCCAGCACCTTCACCTGGCGCGTGGACTTCCACCACGACACCCACCTGCACCCCTTCATTCCGTCCACGCGCGGGGCCAAGAGTGGGACGTTCACCGTGCCGGACCGGGGCGAGACGGCCGCCAACGTGTGGTACCGCATCCACCTGCGAGTGGAGGACTCCGGCGGGGCCGCCCACGAGCTCTTCCGAGACGTGCGGCCCCGGAAGGTGAAGCTGCGGATGAGCACCGCGCCCACGGGGCTGCAGCTGGCGCTCGATGGGCAACCCCAACCGACCCCGTTGGAAGTGGAGACCGTGGCCGGCGTGGTGCGCGCACTCGGAGCCAGCTCTCCCCAGGTGAAGGAGGGAAAGACGTACGTCTTCGACCGCTGGAACCACGGGGGGGCGGCGAACCAGGAAGTCAAACCCACCGCGGACGCTCAATACACGGCGGTGTTCCGGGAGGTGACCGCCCCGGCCCAAGGCCTGCGGGCGGAGTACTTCGATGAGCCCAACTTCACGGGCCTGAAGCTGGAGCGGGTGGACTCCACCGTGGACTTCCGCTGGGAAACGGGCTCGCCGGACCCGACCCTGGATGGCAACAACTTCTCGGCGCGCTGGACCGGAAGCGTGGTGCCCCAGTACTCGGAGACGTACACCTTCTATACCCAGTCCAATGACGGGGCCCGGCTCTGGGTGGACGGCAAGCTGCTCATCGACGACTGGACCATCCACACCACCACCGAGAACCGGGGCACCATCACGCTACAGGCAGGTCGCGCCTATGCCCTCCGGGTGGAGTACTTCGAGCAGACGGGGCTGGCCATCATGCGGTTGCACTGGTCGAGCCCCAGCCAGAGCAAGCAGATCATCCCCCAGGAGCAGCTCCGACCAACGCCTCCCTAGCCCTGGAGCGGGCGGACGGGCATCTCCCCCATTGATTCGCGCCCGGGATTGCGGCAGCAAGCGCTTATCTCTCCGCAGCGAGGTACCGCCATTCCCAGCACGCACCTGATCTTCCCGTCCGCCGAGTCCCACCGGAGCTGGCTGGAGCACCACTCCGCCCTGCCGCGCGGCTTCCGCGTCGGGCGCACGCGCCTCGAGTTCATGCCCGCCGAGGTGGCCAAGCCGGCGAAGATGAACCTCACGCTCCTGGTGCTCGACGAGCCGACCCCGTCGTTCGCGGCGGTCTTCACGAAGAACGCCTTCCCCGGAGCGCCGGTGCTCATCGGCCGCAAGCGGCTGGAGGAGCCCACGCTGGGCGCGCTGGTGGTGAACAACAAGGTGAGCAACGTCTGCGCGCCCGGGGGCGTCGAGGCCTCCGAGCGGCTGTGCGCGGCGGTGGCCGGAGGGCTGGGGCTGAGCGCCTCGCAGGTGCTGCCCTGCTCCACGGGCGTCATTGGCTGGCGGCTGCCGGTGGACGCCATGGTGGAGGCGGTGCCCAAGGCCGTCTCGTCGCTCGAGGGCGGGTCGGTGCTGCCCGCCGCCGAGGGCATCATGACGACGGACCTGTACCCCAAGGTCCGCCGGGCCCGGATCGGAGAGGGAAGCATCGTGGGCATCGCCAAGGGGGCGGGGATGATTGAGCCCAACCTGGCCACCATGCTCGTCTTCCTGATGACGGACGTGGACGTGCCGCGCGAGGCGCTGCGCGCGGCGCTGCGCTCGGTGGCCTCGAGGACGTTCGGCTGCATCAGCGTGGACAGCGACACGAGCACGTCGGACACGGTGGCACTGCTGTCGTCGCGCAAGGTGCCCTGCCCCAGCCTGAAGGAGTTCGAGGCCGCCCTGGAGCAGGTGTGTGCCGACCTGGCCGAAGACATCGTGCGCAACGGTGAGGGGGTCCACCACGTCATGCGCGTGCAGGTGCGCGGGGCGCCGAGCGAGGACGTGGCTCGGGGCATCGGCAAGTCGGTGGTGAACTCGCCGCTCTTCCAGTGCGCGGTGAACGGGAACGACCCGAACGTGGGCCGGCTGGTGGCGGCGATCGGCAAGTACGTGGGAGCGCACCACCCCGAGGTGGACCTCTCCCGCTGCACCCTGCGCATGGGAGGCCGTGTCATCCTCGAGCACGGTGCCTTCCGGCTCGACAACGAGACGGAGAAGGCCCTGGTGGCACACATGAAGGGCGCCGAGCTCTACACCAGTGTGCCGCCCGCGGATGGGCTCACCTTCCGCCCGCAGGTGACGTACCCTCCGCACGAGCGCTCGGTGGAGATTGAGGTGGAGCTCGGCACCGGCCCGGCGACCTGCACGGTGCTCGGTGCGGACCGCAGCCACGAGTACATCAGCGAGAACGCGGACTACCGGAGCTGATTCGCCAGCTGTCCCCTCTCCCTCTGGGAGAGGGTCAGGGTGAGGGATTTCCCCAGGAGGACGACCCTCACCCCCCGCCCTCTCCCAGAGGGAGAGGGAGTCGCAGCACGTTCACGTGTCGAGGAAGGCCCGGAGGCGCGCGGCCACGACTTCTGGCTGGCGAATCGGCAGGTCGTGGCTCGCCTCGGGAATCGCCTCACAGGTGAGGTTCGGAAGGAGTGAACGCGCTCGGGCCAGCATCGGCTCCGCGTCGTAGATCTTCTCCTGCTGGCCGACGAGCAGGAGCGTCGGCGCGTGGATGCGCCGCAGCACCTCCTCCTTCACCACCCCCGGCCACTGTCCGGGGTACCAGCCAAAGTGGCGAAGCCCCGTCCACATCACGTCGGCAATCCCGCTCATCACCGCATCGTACGGGCCACCCGCCTCCGCCGCCGGAACGGCCGCCCAGCGCAGGTAGGCATGGACCCAGTCCCGGCGTGGCCAGATCAGGAAGGGAATGCCGCGCAGGACGAAGGCCGTGTTGAAGCGCACGAAGGTGGCCCCGGGAGCGAGCATCACCAGCTTCGACACCCGCTCTGGGGCCCGCGCGGCGTACTGCGCGGCGAGCCACCCACCGTACGACATCCCGCCCAGGTTCGTCCGCGGCAGCCCCAGCGCGGTGAGGAGCTCATCCAGCCAGCCGAGGAGATCCTCGACGCGCAGCAGGGGACGGTGCGGCACGCTGAAGCCGTGGTCACCCGGGGTGTCGACGGCATAGACCCGGAAGGACTTCCCGAGCTCCAGGGCATTCGCGGCCCACATGCCGGAGGTGACCTTGAACCCGTGGAGAAGCACCAAAGGGGGAGCCCCCTCCCGCCCCCAGACCTGTACTCGCGTCCGCGCGCTCGGCGTCTCGACATCCCGTGACTCGGGCGCGGTGGTCCACAACGCAATCAAGTCATCATAGGCACGGCGGAAGGCCACTTCGGTTCGAGGATTCATCGCTCCCCTCCTACGCGGCCCACCCTACTTCCTTCTCACTCCACGACCACAGCCGTTCGGCGGACTCCCGGTCCTGAGCCCTCTTCGACACGGGTGCGCGCTTCTTCTTGTAGAAGTACTCGCCCGAGACGGAAGCCACCTCGTCGCTCGTCGCCAGATACACGGACGTCTCGGCGCCCTGCTCCGGCGTCAGGAAGAAGAGCCCGAGGAACGCCATGATGGGCTTGCCGAACCCGGTCTGCCGATCCACGCCGAAGTTGCTCCCGACCGCTCCCGGGTGCAGGCAGTTGGCGGTGACGGCCGTGCCCCGGAGCCGCTCCGCGAGTGCCTTCGTGAACAGGATGTTGGCGAGCTTGGACTGCGAATAGGCCTTCCACACGCCAAAGCTCTGCGTCAGGTGCGGATCCTCCCAGTGGATGGACCCCGTCTTGTGCGCGCCCGAGGACACGTTGATGACTCGCCCCTGGGGCGCCCGCCGCAACGGCTCCAGCAGCAGGTTCGTCAGCAGGAAGTGGCCGAGGTGATTGACCCCCAGCTGGGACTCGAACCCGTCCCGCGTCGTCTCCCGCTTCACGGTGATGACGCCCGCGTTGTTGATCAACACATCCAGCTTCTGGTGTCGGCTCTGGAGCTCGCGAGCGAAGTTCCGGACGCTCTCGAGCGAGCCGAGGTCACACAGCATGAGCTCGAGCTTGTCCGAGCCGCTGCGCTGGATGACGTCCTTCAGGGCCTGCTCACCCCGCGCGGCACTGCGGCACGCCATCACGACGGTGGCGCCCTTGCGAGCCAGCTCCGTCGCGGTGGCAAGCCCCACCCCCGAATTCGCACCGGTCACAACTACGGTCTTCCCGTTCATCTGGCGGCCCTGCCTCCCAGGCTCTCTCACCAGTGGGCTTCATCCACCGGCTCGGAGGGGCGAGTCTTGGAAGGAAAGCAAGGCAGGCGCAACGAGTCCTTCAGGGCAAGTGGGCCCAAGCCCGCCAGCACGCCGTACCGCCGGAACCAGGCCTGCTGTGCCCCCTCCCCCTTCCAGAACTACTGCATGGACGGCGAGGGCTGGGACGTCTCGCGCCGCGCGTAGTCGGCCATCCCCTCGAAGTCCAACAGCAGGCAGGTCTCGTCGCCAACCACCCACGCGTCATGCCCTGGCGGAATGTAGGCCACATCGCCCGCGATGAGCAGGGACCGGGTGCCGTCGTCCATGACGACCTCCATGCTCCCGGAGACGACGTAACACGAGTGAGCGGACTGGCAGCTCCGCGTACCGGCGATGGGCTGGACGTCCTTCGACCACTTCCAGCCTGGCTCGAAGACTCCCATCCCAATGTTACTGCTGCCGAGATGAAGGAGATCCAAATGCCCGTGCGAGAGGAAAGGTCGCCGCTCATCGGGCTGTGCGAACTTCTTGATGACGAGTTGGCTCATGGCGTGCACCTCCGCGACCGCGGGCGAGACACGGTACGCGCCTGAGGACCCGGACGATCGCCATTCAGGGAAAGGTAGGGACAGCTCCGGGCTGGAAGCAGGAGCCAAGGAGGCTAGGGTAGGGCCCCATGGACGAGCTCGTCATCTCCAACGGCCTCTTCTTCGATGGACACGGCAACCCACCCCGCGTGCGGCACCTGGGCATCCGCGACGGACGGGTGCGGACCATCAGCGAATCACCCCTGCCCGCGGGGCCGGACACGCGCGTCATCGACGCCACGGGCCGCTGGGTGATGCCCGGGTTCATCGACCTGCACACCCACTACGACGCCGAGGTGGAGCTGGCCCCCTCGCTCTCCGAGTCCGTGCGCCACGGCGTCACCTCGGTGATGGTGGGGAGCTGCTCACTCAGCCTCGCGGTGGGCACACCCGAGGACCTCGCCGACCAGTTCTGCCGCGTGGAGGCCATTCCCTACGACACGGTGCGCTCGCTGCTCGAGCGCAAGAAGGACTGGGAGACCCTGGGCGAGTACTTCACCCACCTGGACGGGATGCCGCTGGGACCCAACGTGGGCTCGTTCGTGGGCCACTCGGCCATCCGGGCGCACGTGATGGGACTGGAGCGCAGCCTGGACCCTGCGGTGAAGCCCTCGTCCGAGGAGCTGGCCCGAATGGAGGCGCTGCTGCGCGAGGGGCTCGACGAGGGCTACGCCGGCCTCTCCATCATGACGCTGCCGTGGGACAAGATTGGCGGCAGCCGCTCCATCCGCAGCCGTCCCCTGCCCTCCACCTTCGCGAGCTGGTCCGAGTACCGCCGCTTCACGCGCATCCTCCGCGAGCGGCGCCGCGTCTTCCAGGGCGTGCCCAACATCACCACCAAGGTGAACGTCCTCCTCTTCCTGTGGGAGAGCGTGGGGCTGCTGCGCCAGCCGCTGAAGACGACGGTCATCTCCATGATGGATACGCGCGCCACCCGAGGACTGCACCGGCTGATTGGCCTGGCGTCGCGCTTCTTCAACCGGGTGCTGAAGGCGGACTTCCGCTGGCAGGCGCTGCCGGAGATCTTCGACCTGTGGTCGGACGGCATCGACCTGGTGGTCTTCGAGGAGTTCGGCGCGGGAGCTGCGGCGCTGCACCTGCAGGACGCGGTGGAGCGCAAGCGGCTGCTGGAGGACGCGAAGTACCGGGCGTGGTTCAAGCGGCAGTGGAAGAGCAAGCTGCTGCCCAAGGTGTTCCACCGGGACTTCAACCAGTCGCGAGTGCTGAAAGCGCCGGACGCCACACTGGTGGGCCGCTCGTTCGCGGACATTGCCCAAGAGCGAGGACAGAACGTGGTGGACACCTTCCTGGACCTGGTAGCGCGCTACGGCCCGGAGCTGCGCTGGTACACGGTGATGGCCAATGACCGGCCGCGGGAGCTGGAGTCCATCGTGAGCCACCCGGACGTGCTCATCGGCTTCTCGGATGCGGGGGCGCACCTGCGCAACATGGCGCACTACAACTTCCCGCTGCGGATGCTGCGGCTGGTGCGCGAGGCGGAGCAGCGCGGAGAGCCCGTGATGCCCATGGAGCGCGCGGTACACCGACTCACGGGGGAGATAGCGGACTGGCTCGGGCTGGACGCCGGCACACTCGCGCCGGGCCGGAGGGCCGACGTGGTGGTGCTGGACCCGGAGCGACTCAGTGAAGGACTGGACGTGCCCCAGGAGTCGTCGATGGAGGGCTTCGACGGCTTCGTGCGGCTGGTGAACCAGAACGGTGGCGCCGTGGAGACGGTGCTCATCAACGGCCGGCTCGCGGTGGACGGGGGAGTGCCCACGCCCGCGCTGGGCCGGGAGAGGGGCTTCGGGCGCGTGCTGCGCGTGGGGAGCGGCGCTTAGTAGCCGAAGACCTGCTTCTCCTTGCCCTTGGCGAGCAGCGCATCCTCCTGGCGCTGCTTCTCCTGGGCCCAGGCTTGCCCCTTGGCCCACTCTGAGTCGAGCTCGGCCTTGACCTTCCCCCAGTCCTTGTCGGCGTAGGGCTTGATGGTGCGAAACAGCTGCTCGGCGTGCTCACTGGCCAGGGGATGGCCGAGGAGCTCCGCACGGCGCATCGCGCGGAGGGCAAGGTTCTTGTGGCCATTCCACGCCAGCGCCATGCCCAGGCTGAACCACAGGTGCGGGCTCTTCTCGCCGCTGCCGAAGCGGATCATCCCCACGAGGCCCTGCAGGACGTCCTTGGAAAGCTCGGGTCTCTTCCGCCCCAGCCTGGCCTCCTTCGGATTCATGACGAAGAGATAGTCACCCGGGTCGAGCGGAAGGCCGAGCAGCTCCTCCTTCTGGACGAGCTCGGGAGTGACAGCCAGCCGTTGCAGGTACTCGATGGCCTTCACCTGGTACTTCTCGCGGCCGAAGTGGGCGTCCGGGTTGATGGCGATGGCGCGGCGCAGCTCCTCGAGCCCCCGCGTGTAATCGCCCGCGTGGGCATAGAAGGTGCCGAGGTTGGCCGCCGTGGTGTACAGGCCGGGGAAGCGCTTCTCCTTGGCCTCCATCGTCGCGATGGCCTCCTGGGTGCGGCCGAGCTTCTCGTACGCCACCGCGAGATCGTCATACCGCTCGGGCTTCACATCTGCCTGCTCCAGCAACGGCAGCGTGTAGGCCACCTTGCGCTCATAGAAGGTGGTCGAGTGCTTGAGGATCCGCCCCCGAACCACGGCGGCAACCTCGTCGAGACCAATGGACTCTTCCTTCAGGGTGTCGCTGTCCCACAGGCACGCGAGGGCAGGAGGCACGAACAGCAGGAGGACGGCGGGGACGAGGAGGAGCGAACGAGAAGACTTCATGATGAACCCTTCGAGCTAGATCTTCCGCAGGCGGACGCGGCGCACCTTGTGGTCCGCACCCTTCACGAGGATGAGCCGTGCGCGCGAGCGGGTGGGCGCGATGTTCTGCGCCAGGTTGGGTCCGTTGATCTCCCCCCACACGGACTCGGCGCGCGCGATGGCCTGCTCCTCGGTGAACTCGGCGAAGCGCCGGAAGAAGGAGCGCTCATCGCGGAACGCCGTCTGCCGCAGGTGGAGGAAGCGATCCACGTACCAGCGGCGAATGTCCTGCTCGCTCGCGTCTACGTAGATGGAGAAGTCGAAGAAGTCCGACAGGAAGGTCTGTGGCAGCTTCCCGCCCTCCACCGGCCCCGTCTGCAGGACGTTGAGCCCCTCGAGGATGACGATGTCCGGCCGCCGCAGCACCACCGCCTCGCCGGGGACGATGTCGTAGACGAGGTGCGAGTAGACGGGCGCGGACACCTCGGCGCGACCGGACTTGAGCTCGGCGAGGAAGCGCACCAAGGCGCGCCGGTCATAGCTCTCCGGGAAGCCCTTGCGGTGCATGAGGTTGCGCTCGGTGAGCACGCGGTTGGGGAACAGGAACCCGTCCGTGGTGACAAGCTCCACGTGCGGATGGTCCGGCCACCGGGACAGCAGCGCCTGGAGGATGCGCGCCGTGGTGCTCTTGCCCACCGCGACGCTGCCCGCGATGCCGATGATGAAGGGCACCTTCTGGGCGAAGCCGCCGAGGAACGCCTGCTGCGCCGTCCAGAGGCTCTGCGTCGCGGCCACATGCAGGTTGAGCAACCGGGAGAGCGGCAGGTAGACGTCCGCCACCTCCTCGAGGTCCAGATGCTCCCCGAGCCCACGCAGGCCCTCGACCTCCTCCGCGCTGAGAAGCAGCGGGGTCGCGGCGCGCAGAGCCCTCCACGCCTCGCGCTCGAAGTCGACGAACATGGACGCGGTCTGTTGCTTGGGTGCGGACATGGGGCCGTCCTCCCTGACGGCGTCCCCATCCTACCCAAGCGTCCGGCGGCGAACGGAATCCTCGTGAACTGTCCGCCCCGCTACGCCCGAAACATCCAGAAGTGACACCCGGGCAGCGAACTGACGAACACCCCTTACATGAATTGCTCGAATAGCTGCATTTTCGTCCATGGCCAGTTTCTGAACACACCCAGCCACTCGAGGGGGAAACGCATGGAGACCACAGCAACTCGGAGGACCCGCGGTATCCGTCGAGGCACCACGGTGCTGCTGCTGCTGGCCGCCGTGGCCTGCAACCCGGTGGAGGCCATCCCCGAGCACCAGGAGGAGCTTGCCCAGCAGGAGCAGGAGCTCCAGTCCACCAACAGCGCGACGCTCAACGGGCTGGCCTTCAATGGCCTCGCCTTCAACGGGCTGGCCTTCAATGGCCTCGCCTTCAACGGGCTGACCAGCGCCGAGTTCTCGGCCTGGTTCAACCAGAACGACTCGCTGGCCGCGACGGTCATGCGGTACGTCGTCACCTGTGCCGTGAAAGCTGGAGAGACGCGCACGTTCACGGATAGCAAGGGGAGAACGTACGTCTGGCAGGGCTCGCTGGGGCTGGCCCCGGACTGGGCCAGTGGACAGCCTGCGACTGTGACGGAGCAGCAACTCGTCTCCGCGTGCCTGGCCGCCCACGTCAACAAGTTCGGGCGCCGTGTCGCCATCTCCGTGCAGGGAAGGAACGCGCGGGGAGAGTCCATCGCCACCACGCCAGCGGAGCTCCAGGAGTTCTCGCAGCGGGAGGGCTGCTTCTTCGGCAACCTCTTCACCAACGAGGGCGTCTTCGCCGGCAACGACGACAGGCCTCTGGGCAGCCATGAGAGCAGCGTGCGGGCATGTGCCCTGGGCAGGGCTGGTGCCTGCGCTCCCATCGTCCAGGCGGGAAGCTGTGCCGCGAGCTGCACGCGCGACCCCACGAACACGTACTACACGCAGTGCACGCGCAACGGCATCACCTACGCCCCCATCACCACCCGCATCCACCCCCGGGACATCTACACGTGTGGTGACCGCAAGTGCCAGTTCACCGAGTCCTGCGGCATCGGGCTGAGCACCACACATTGCACCCTGGACTGCGGCATCTGCCTCTTCTGAGCCACCGCCGGGCGGCACGCACCGCCCGCCGCCGTTGAAGAGCAGGAGCTTCAGGGGACGGCGCTCGAACGGGTTGCCGAGCGCTACTCCCCGGCCGGCTTGAAGAGGAACGGGTACGTCACCACAACGCGCCCTCCGCCCTTGAGCTTGGGGAAGACCCACCCGCGCACCTTGCCCGCCACACACTTCTCCAGCTCGGAGTTGTCCGTGGTGGCCTGTGCCACGTCCGAAGTGACCACCGAGCCCTCCGCGGAGATGACGAACCGCACGGACACCTTGCCGGAGAGCGACGGGTAGCGGTTGAGCAGGTGCTCGTAGCAGTAGCGCACCTGCGAGCGGTTGAGCTGGATGACGCGGCGGATGAGCTCCCGGTCCAGCGGGCTGGAGACCTGCGCCTCGTCGTTGGCGACAATCACGGTGGAGCCCTTCTTCGGGCCGAGCCGCGCCACCCCTTCGCCATAGTCAGCCTCTCCGTTGGAGCGGCCGCGAATTCCATCATTGCCGATGCCGACGGTGTCGCGAGAGCCACCCCCTCCACTTCCAGGCTCGCCGCGCAGCCCCGGCAGACCGAGGTTGTTGCCGAGACTGCTGGTCCGGGGGCCTTCGACCTTGTCCATGGAACTCTTGATGAACTCGGCGAAGCCGCTGCCGATGAAGAGGGTGGAGGAGCTCCCCTCTTTGAAGAAGCTCCGCGCGAAGCCGCGAACATCCCGCTGCATTCCCTTCGGCCCATTCAGGCCAAACTGCAGGCTCCGCGCGAGCTTCGGGGCCCGCTTGGTCCGGGGCTTCTCCTCGCGCGGCCTGGACGCCTCGCGCACGGCCTCCTTCTCCTTCTTGCGAGTATCGAGCTGCTGGAGCAACCGGTTCCGTTGCACCTCGGGCGGCTTGACGATGAGTTTGGCGATCCGGGACGAATCGCCGGAGAGCGCATCGGCATACGCGGTTGCGTCCGCATCCTGATGGGCGGCGGTGATGACGAAGAAGGCCGCGAGGAAGAACATCACCAGGAAGACGTTGACGAGGGTGAAGTCCAGCGAGTCCGTCCATGGCACCACCGCGCGGCGGGGCACCGGCTGGAAGCACACCTCCAACCGGACGCCGCCCAGGTCCATCCAGAGGAAGTCCTCCGTCTCCAGGGTGAGCGCATGCGCCTCGCCCTCATGCGAGGTGAGCCCAGACTCGATGACGGCCCGCAGGTCGCGCGTGTCCCCGCTCCGGGTGAGCCCGCCTTTCATCCTGCCGGTGAAGCAGACGGTGAAGCCCTGGCCATCCGTGCGCAGTACCTCGAACCGGGGAGTACCCAGCCGCGCATCGCCCATGACGAAGTCCACGCCCGCGGCGCTGCCCACGCTGAAGCCCTTCCGCGCGCCCGGTGCGACAAAGAACTCGCCCACGTTCCGATCGCCCCACATGAAGCGCAGGCTCACCCCGAGAGGCCCCCGGGCCTTACGCGGCGGACTCCGGCGCACACGCTCGGCGGGAATGATGGAAGGCGCGACGGGAGCGCGGGCCACTTCCACCACGGGAGCAACAGGCACCGGCACCTGCGCGGGCTCCGGCACAACGGGGGGCACGGGCTCGGCGCTCGCGACAGCCGAGGCGAGGTTCCGCGCGGCCACCTCCACCGGGTTCTCCAGGCGCAGGGTGGTGTCACCCACCCGAATCTCATCCCCGAAGGTGATGCGCCCCTTGGTCACCCGCCTGCCGTTGACGTGAGTGCCCCCGACACTGCCCATGTCGGTGATGGACAGAGCGCCATCGGCCCCTGCCTCGATGATGGAGTGGATGCGGCTGACCTTCTCGTCCTCCAGACAGAGGTGCGCGGATGCGAGACGGCCAATCTTGATGATGTCGCGCTCGAACTCTCGCGACGTGACGAGCACGTCTCCCTTGAAGACTTTGAGTCTGACAGGAAGGGCCATGGGGGCCTCCGATGCGTGGGCGAAAACACCAGACACCGCCTGCGGAAACAGGTTCCCGAGGTTCCGCCACCGCAGCTCGTACCTGTGGCACAGTCACGCACGTGAACCGCTCCACACTCCTCCTGTGGCTGCTCCTGTCCTGTGCCGTGGCCTGCTCGCGCAAGACGGAGCTCAACACGCTCGGACTCCAGTACGAGCCCCCTTCGGGCATGGCCCTGCTCACCGTGGAACCGGGCCCACCGGCCGTGGCCCGCTTCGAAGGAGGCCTGGAGCTACGCTCGGTGGAGGGCTCGACACCCAAGGTCACCGCGCCACCGGAGGGGATTCTGGCTTCCGCCGGTGTGCCGATACCGGGCAAGCGGCTGAACTCGACGGATGGGACGCTCCCCGCGGGACCGGTGGCGCGCTACGAGTTCCAGCAAGGCACGTCGCGGACCCTCATGTACCTCCTTCCTCTCGAGAACCGGTTCGTGCTCGTCCTCTACACCGCGCCGGAGCGCGATTACGGGCCCGGCTCGGCCCGGGTGGAGCGCTCGCTCTCCACGCTGATGCCCACGCGCTGAGGTGTCAGCGGCGAGAACGGCGGGGGACCTGGCCGACGATGAGCTCGACGCCGCCTTGGAGTCCTTCTTCCTCCGCGAAGGGAATGCCCGACTCATTGACCTCGAGCTCAATCACGATCCGGGTCTTCACAGTCCACCTCCAGTGCCTCCCGTGATACGTCGACAGCATGACCCGATTGAACGTCGGCATCGAGGAGCACGTCATCGCCGATTCCGGCACGGGACCGTACGGCATCACCAGCGGGCCGGACGGCGCGTTGTGGTTCACGGAGATCACCGCGGGGAGGATCGGCAGGATCTCGGTGGGCGGCGAGCTCGAGGTCTTCCCGCTGCCCTCTCGGGACAGCCGTCCGGCCATCATCACGACGGGACCCGACGGCGCGCTCTGGTTCACGCTGAACCAGGGCAATCAGCTCGGGCGAATCACGAGGAGCGGCGAGCTTGTTCTCTTCCCGCTTCCCACACCCGGGGCGGGCCCGTTCGGAATCGCATCGGGTCCTGATGGCGCACTCTGGTTTACCGAGCTAGGCGTCAACCAGATCGGCCGGATGACCACAAGCGGTGAGGTCCGCGAGTATCCGCTTCCCACGCCGGGAGCCTTCCCCTCCATGATCGCTCCGGGATCCGATGGGGCGCTCTGGTTCACCCAGAACCAGGGGAACAGCATCGGCCGAATCACGGTGGAGGGGACGCTCACCCAGTACCCGCTGCCTTCGGCGGGCGCCGGCCCGGTTGGCATTGCGCCTGGCCCTGACGGTGCGCTGTGGTTCGTCGAGATCCAGGCCAGTCGGATCGGCCGAATCGCGCTGGACGGAAAGGTGACGGAGTACCCGATTCGTGAAGGCTCTCGGCCGCACGCGATCGTCACGGGTCCTGACGGAGCACTGTGGTTCACCCAGTGGGGCAACAACCACATCGGAAGGCTCACCCTCGCGGGTGACTACGCGGAGTTCGCGCTTCCAACGGCCGGCTCAGAGCCGCACGGCATCGCCGCTGGACCCGATGGCGCGCTGTGGCTCGCGCTGGAGCGCGGCAGCATCGGACGCCTCTTCCTGAAGTAACTCAAGAGGCTTTACCGTCCGACTCCTGGCTGGAAAAGCACCGCGAGAACTCCTCGCGGGTCGTCGGCAGCACACCGCCTCTATCCGCGAGCCGCATCGACTCCTCGTAGAACCGGGAGAACGACCCGCCGGTGATGAACGTGAAGGGCCGCATGGCGCTCAGCACGTCGTACAGGCCGTAGTGCTGCCACTCCCAGGTCAGGGTCGTCAGGGCCAACATCCGCTTCCCGACCCGCTCCCGCATCGCTTGCGTCTCGGCGCGGCTCACTCCATTGCTCTCGAGATACCGCAGCGCCCCCTCCTGAAGCTCGGGCGAGAACTCGGTGTCGAGGAACTCCTCGAGGATGAACGACCAGACATCGTTCCGCCGCACGAAGGGGATGCCGTGCCGGCTCGCGAAGTCCGCCAGTTCCTGGGCCTGCGCCGCCGGCACGAAGAGGTACTCGCCCTCGCGCGTGCGCACCGCAGGAGGGAACCACCCGACACACACCTCGCTCAGCGCCTCGGCGGGAATGCGCGAGGGCCGGCTGCCCCGCGGAAACGGGTAGCCCCTGAGCACCAGAGCGCCTGGCTCGAAGCGAATGCGCCAGCGTGTCATGAACATGCGGCTCCTCTTCACGGAGGGTGTCAGGAAATACCCTCGCGCGGTACCCCAGGCGCTTCCCTCCCCGACCTCCCTCCTGGGAGTATGCGCCCGCCATGTTCCTCCCGCGATTCCTGCTGCTGCTGTCCGCCCTCGCCACGCTGCCCGCAAGCGCCGAGATCGCCATCCCAGTGACCGAGGTTCCCTCTTGGGTAGAGCCCACCTCGATCGATGCCGGGCGCGCGCTGCGCGAGGAGGACGCCGTCTCGGGCCTCCACGTGTTGCTGTCCGAGGAACAGGTCCGCGTCTCGCCGGAGCTGACCGAGCGCTTCGTCCGCCAGGTGCGCCGCGTGGTCAGCAGCCGCGGCGTGGAGACGGGCTCCAAGCTCGAGGTGAAGTTCTCCAACACCCACGAGCGGGTGCGCCTGCACGGCGTCTGGCGGACTCGCGACGGCGTGCGCACCCAACTCCTCCGCGCCGAGGAGGTGAAGGTGATTCAGCAGGAGCGCGAGCTGGACGTGGGCATCTACACCGACAAGCGCACTGCCCTCGCCTTCCTCCAGGACGTGCGCGCGGGAGACCTGCTCGATGAGTCCTGGACGGTGGAGGAGGCTCATCCGCTCTTCCGGGGACACCACCTGGATGCGATCTCCCTGGCGAATGAGGTGCCCGTAGCCCACCTGGTCCACCGGCTGCTCGTCCCAGCGGACCTGAAGCTTCACTACAAGACCCAGGGCCCGGTGGCGGCGGTGGAGCCCACGGTGCGCGAGGTGAGTGGCCTGCGCGAGTACCGGTGGGAACGCAAGGACGTGCCCACCTTCACCGGGGAGGACGGCGTCCCCGACGATCTGGCCATGTGGCCCCATGTGCAGGTGAGCAGCTTCCAAAGCTGGGCCGAGGTGGCCGCCTGGGGGCTCTCGTTGCAGCAGGGACTGGAAGGCTCGCCCGAACTGACGGCGCTGGCCGAGTCCTGGCGCGCCCTTCCCACCGAGGAAGCGCGCTTCCTCGCCGCGGTGCGCTTCGTCCAGGACGAGGTGCGCTACCTGGGCATCGAGCTCGGCCCCAACACCCACCAGCCCCATGCGCCGGGCCAGGTGCTCGCCCAGCGCTTCGGTGACTGCAAGGACAAGGCGCTCCTGCTGACCACTCTGCTGCGCCCGCTGGGCATCACCGCCCACGTGGCCATGGTGCACTCCCGTCAGCAGGGGGGCGTGGCCTCCATGCTCCCCTCGCCCTACGCCTTCAACCACGTCATCGTGCGCGCCCAAGTAGCCGGACGCACCGAGTGGGTGGATGCCACCATGACCCATCAGCGAGGCCGGCTCGGCGCACGCAGCCCGCTCCCTTATGCCAGGGCACTGGTGATCGCCCCCGGCACCGCCGCCCTGGAGTCCATTCCCCAGCCGCCGCCCGAGGGGCCGGAGCTGGATGCCCACTATGTGCTCTCGGTGAAGCCCAATGGCACTGGGACGCTCGCCATCACCAGCCGCTACACCCGCTCGAAGGCAGATACGGCCCGCTCGTGGCTGGCCGGCTTGTCGGCGGAGCAGCTCACCACGCGCTTCCTCGATCAGCGTCGCGTCCTCTTCCCCAAGCTCAAGTCCGAGGGCACGCCGCGCGTACAGGACGACGCGGACGCCAACACGGTGACGCTGGAGGAGCGCTACACGCTCGAGGACGCCTGGGCCAATGGCGGTCTGCGCATCGCCGCCGCGCAGGTGAGCGGGGAGCTGGCCCTCCCCCGCCGTACCGAGGGGCGTGTCCATCCCGTGGAGGTCACCCACCCGACGCACCTCCGCGAGCGCTGGGAGATTCGCTCCGACGCCCTGTTGAACGTGGCCCCCTCGGAGAAGACGGTGGAGGGACCCGCCTCACGCCTGGAGACGTCGGTGGTCCCCGGGTTTGGCGGCTTCACCTACCAGGTGGAGTACCGGAGCCTGGCGGACCGGGTGGCGCCGGGTGCACTGGCCCGGCATGTCGAGGCGGTGAAGGAGATGAGCACAGAGCTCGGCCTCGCCTTCGCCGCGCCGATAGGCGTCCTCTCCTCGTCCACGTCCAACGCCCCGCAGCTCTCGAGGAACACCAGCCTCGCCATCAGCGCCGTGTTCCTGCTGGTGGTGGCTGCTTTGTGGCTGGGCATTCCCCAGCGACTGCGCCGGTTCCTGAGTGAGCGCAAGGCCCGGCGGGCCGCGCCTCCCCGTTCCGTGAGTCACCTGCGCGAGCGCGAGAAGGGGGCGACCGTGATGGTCGTGGAGAGCCTGGATCAGGCCGACCAGCGCATCCGGAGTGAGCGCTGCTCCTGCGGTGGCACCTTCGAGCGCGTGCCGGACGCTCTACAATTGCGGCACACGGGGAGTGACGGCCGGGCCATCACGGTCCTCCGCGTGCGCTGCACCTCCTGCCACGCGCCCCAATTCCTCTCCTTCGACGTGCGACCCAGCTAAGGCCTTTTGCAAAGGGCCCTGGCTACGGGAAAGTGACCTTGGGGATGGTGAGGGTGCGGCCGTCCGCCCCCCATAGACGAAGCGTCACCTCTCCGGATGGCGCCCCAGGCGCCTCGAGGAGCACTCGCTGACGCTGTTGGGGCGGGATGGGCTCGCCCTGTCCGACGCGCACCCCCTCCAATGCGTCCCCTGTGGGACTCACCAGAGAGGCCCCTTCCGGGATCCATGGCTCGGAACCGGAGTTGAGTACCCACACCTCCGCCGCCACCGTGAGAAGGGAGCGGTAGGTGACGAGAAGCGAGAAAGAGAGGCCCTCGACCGGGTCCTGCTCATCCAGCCCTGGCCTGAGTTGCCTCGTCGGGATGCCCCTGTGTCCCAATGCCCCAGAGAGCAAGAGACCTGTAAGCCCTCCGGACTGCGCGAGTTGGACTTGCAGGTGCTGGACCTGCTCGCGCAGTTGCTGATTCGCCGCGCGCTCCTGGGCATTCTCCTGCAGCAGGGCTTCCCGGGAGCGTTGGTCGCGGAACACCTCCACCTGGTGCGTCGCCCGTCCCGAATGAGCCACCAGGGAGAATGTGACGCTCTGCCGGGAAGGGCCGTCGCCTCCCCAGCGAGCTGTAAGGCGAAGCCGCTCCCCAGGAGCCATGTCCGGAGGCGGCACGAAGCTGATGCCACTCCTGCCGCGCATCACTTCCGCAAAGCGCACCTCGTCCTGGAGTTCCACGACGACGGGCGCGTCGAAGGTAAAGCCCGTCAGAATTCCGGGGCGGACGCATACCTCGTGAGCGACTTCGCCGAGAGACAGGGACAACTCGATGCGCTGGATATCCTCGCAGGGGGTAGCAGCGGGCGGTGCGGAGACAGGGCTTCCATGGAGAAGTAAAGCCACCAGGGAGGCAGAGGCTGTGGTGGGCATTGGGCGAACCTACTCGAAGCGCTCAACAACCTCGGCGGAGACGACACTGTAGACGACCGGCCGCGTGGGCGTGCTGCCAGCCTCCTTCTCAGTCTCAGTCCCGAGCGCGTTAGAGCCGATGGTCATCAACTGCAGGCACACGGGCACAGTCTCCCCACTGGGCAGGGTGGCCTTGGTGAAGCGGCCGTAGACGCGCTCCGTCCCGAAGTAGAGACGCCCGGCAAAGATAGTCCGACCCGGGAGCGTCCCCCACGGGCCGATGGACTCGACCGTGAGCTCTCCCTCGCGCACAGGCACAAACTGGCCAGGCTTGAGCACAGGAGTCAGGCTCAAGGCGAGGACGTGCCGGAGGATCCCGAAGCGCTTGTGTGTCGCGGCGGCTCCAGGCGGGCACTCCGCAGGCGGGGGCTGGGGGCGCGGCTGCGGACCACTCACGCAGCCAGGCGAACCGGCCACGCAGCCGGCGACAACCACGTTGCGGACCATCTTGGACGTCTTCATTGAGGGCTCCTCGCTATTCGCCGCGGTGGCGACGGGCGCGGGGGTGGGGGCCGCGCAGTACGCAACATCCACTGCCGTGGCCGTCGCCTCGACTTTCCGGCCGGAAGTGGCCTGGGACGTCGCGGGGGAAGGAGGGGATGCGGTGCGTGGGGTGTCTCCAGCGACGCACAGCAGGAAGGCCGCACCGAGAGCGAGCCCGGCAGCCCGCCACCGCCCCTGGAGCCGACTTCCGGGCACCCTCGGCGCTGGCGCGGCAGCGCGCGGCACAGGGGAGCCTCCAGGGAACAGGGATGTACGCCAGAAACTGTCCGCCTGGGTGCACAGCTCCACCAGGTCCTCCGCGAGCGCCTTGGCATCCGGGTAGCGGGCCTCGGGCTCCTTCTCCAGCATCCCCATGCACAACTCGCTCAGGGCCAGGGGCACGCGCGGGTTGTGCACATGCGGGGCCGGCGGCGTCTTCTCGAGGATGGCCCGGTTCAGGTCCGGGCCGTTCCGGTCTCCGAAGGGGAGCGTGCGCGTCAACAGGATGTAGATGACGACGCCCGTCGCCCACAGGTCGTCTCCCGGAGCGAAGGGGTAGGGCTCCCCCTCCCACTCCCGGGCAAAGCGCAACGCCTCCGGGCTGCGGTACTCCGCGGTGCCCGGCGGCAGCCGCATGGTGAGGCGTAGCGCTCCCTCCTTGAGGCCCGCCGCGCCGAAGTCCACGAGCACCGGTTGCCCATCCGCCTCGCGCATGACGATGTTGGCCTCCTTGATGTCCCGGTGCACCACGCCCGAGGCATGCACGTCCGCCAGGGTGAGCGCGAAGGGCAACAACAACCGCATCACCAGCTCAAGCGCGGAGGGATTCTCTTCTGCCGCCCAGACATCGAGCGTGCGACCCTCGACGAGCTCCAGGGCCAGGACGAGGAAGCGTGGCTCGTCCTCTGGCCAGAAGCCATACCCGTGGAAGGACACCACGTTGGGGTGCCGCACCAGGCGCAGCGCGGCCGCCTCCCGGTCACCGCGTGGGTCGATGCGCACCAGCTTGATGGCGTAGAGCCGCCCGCTCCGTCTCGCGCGGTACACGGTGCCGAAGCTGCCGGAGGCGATCGTCCCCTCTACAGTGAAGCCGGCCACCTCCGAGCCTGGAGTGAGCTCAGGCACCACCCCCCACAACTGACCGCCTTCGTCGAGCATGCAGCGTTCCTCCGGAAGCTGAGGACGCTACCAGAGCGGGAAGCGAGAAGACCCGAACCTCTGGGGTTGGGCAGATCAGTCGGCGAACAGAAGGAGCAGCGCCTTCGTGCGCTAAGTTCGAGTAACTGCGAAACTCGAACCAAGCCGGAGCTCCGCCCATGCGTGCACATCAGGCCAGTCGAACAGCGGTGAAAGTAGGCCGGTTCGTGGCAATGCTTGCCCGCCAGCCCCGGCTCGCCCCTCTGTTGCCGAAGGGCGCCGCGGAGTCCATGGAGCGGCTCATGCTGCACACGGGGCTGCTGAAGCCCTGGATGCTCCGGCTCTATGCCGCCCCCTGGTACGGCCGCCTCGTGACGTCCATCGAGCGGCATACAGTCCCGGGCCAGGTGCTGTGCGTCGGGCTGCGCAAGCGCTTCATGGACGACGAGACTCGCGCCGCGTTGGCGGAGGGAAAGCGGCAGGTGCTCGTCGTCGGGGCGGGGCTCGACACGTTGTGCTGGCGGCTGGCCAAGGAGTACCCGGAGGTCACGTTCATCGAGCTGGACCATCCCGCCTCCCAGGCGATGAAGCGCGAGGCGCTGGAGGGCCTGGGACCACTGCCGCCCAACCTGCACCTGGTGGGCGTGGACCTGGCCCGCACGTCCCTGGAGGAGGCGCTCTCCCAGCTCGCAGCATGGCAGAAGGAGACGCCGAGCGTCGTCATCGCCGAGGCCGTGCTGATGTACCTGAAGGAGGCCCACGTCTCGACCTTCCTCGAGGCGGTGTACCGGAGCACCGGACCTGGGAGCCGGCTGCTGTGCACCTGCTTCCGCTGGGAAGTGAATGGACGGGCAACCGCAGGCGCCGGGACGCGGCAATTGATCTCGAAGTCGCTCCGGCTCGCAGGCGAGCCACTCCTTTGGATTGTCCGGGACGGAGAGCTGGACCCCTTGCTGGCGCGGCATGGCTTCCGGCAAGACGCCTCGCCGGAGCGAGTGGAGCTGCATCGCCGCTACCTCGTGCCTGCGGGTCTGCCTGAAGTGCCGGTGTCGGACTTCGAGTTCCCGGTCGTGGCCGACAAGGAGTGAAGCCCTTCGCACCCTGAGCAGCGGCAGGCGTGCGCTCGTCCCGAGGCACCACTGGACGAATCGCCTCACTCTGCCCACCCTCTCATACCAACGAAGACATGGGAGGTTGGGGATGCGTGTGTGGCGTAGCGTGGTTTTACTCTGCTCGCTGACGGTGGGGTGTGGCGGGCCGCTCCCGGAGGAAGCCATTCAAGAGGACGAGCGGCCGCAGGTCAGCTCACCGGACGAGGATGGAGACGCAGTACCGGAAGCACAGTGGGGCCGCCCGGAGCTGGGAACCGCGAGCCTCGTCAAGGACATCTTCCCACCGCACGATGTCAGCTTGCCGCCGTGGTACGCGCCCAGCCCGTCGAGCCTGGTGGAGTTCCGCGGGAAGCTCTACTTCGCAGCCAACTTCGAGAACGGCCGCACTGGTTTGTGGAAGAGCGATGGGAGCGCAGCAGGCACCACTCCGGTGAAGGAGTTCCCCGCGCGCCCGAGCTCCGCCGCATCGATCGTCGTGGATGAACTGACGCGCGTGGACACGCGGCTCTTCTTCGTGGCGGACGACGAAGTCCACGGCGGCGAGCTGTGGGTCAGCGATGGCACCTCCGGAGGCACACGGCTCGTGAAGGACATCACGCCCGGAGAGGGAGACACGCTCCCGTACAACCTCACCGCCGTGGGAAAGACGCTGCTCTTCTTCCGCTACATCCCCGGGACGCTGGACGCGCTGGAGCGCACCGAGCTGTGGCGGAGCGATGGCACCGAGGCTGGCACGGTGCGGGTGAAGGACCTGGGGCCCGAATCGTCGCTGTCGTTCACGCAGGCCATCGTAGGCAGCACGCTCTTCTTCGTCCTCACGGACCCGGCACATGGAACGGAGCTGTGGAAGACCGATGGAACCGAGGCCGGCACGGTGCTCGTCAGGGATCTCCAACCGGGCCCCGACAGCTCGTATCCGTTCCATCTCAGCGCCGTGGGCCGGTTCGTCTTCCTCATCACCGCGACTCCCGACGGGGTGAGCCGGCTGTGGAGGAGTGATGGCACCGAGACCGGCACGGTGCTCATCGAGGAGTTCCCAGCAGGCCCGGACACCTACAATCCGAGGCTCATTGGGGTCGTGGGAGGACGCTGCCTGTACCTCACGCTCACCAGTCTGTCCGACAATCGGCTGTCCCTGTACAGGCTGAGGGTGGACGAGGCGGGCAACGTGTCCAAGAAGCGCGTCGCGACCCTGCCCAATCCGTTCGCCGGTGACCCTGACGCGACCCCGTACATCACCACCTTCACCGTGGCGGGCAGCAAGCTCTTCTTCGGGCTCGCCATCGGCTCCTCGGGCCCAGCTCCGCGCGACGTTCAGCTCTGGGTGACCGATGGGACGGGCTCCGGAACGAGGCTGGTACACCGGCCGCTCAGCCTGTCCGACGAGTTCGAGTCCCAGCTCTACACCCTGGACGACCGCATCCTCTTCGCCGCCTCCGGCGAGGGAACGGGACTGGAGCCGTGGGTGAGCGATGGGACGGTGCAAGGCACGCGGATGCTGCAGGACGTCTCACCGGGGACTGGCTCCTCGTACCCGCGCGCCTTCACCCGGGTGGGCTCCTCCGTCTTCTTCACCGCCCATGACCCCACGCATGGCGATGAGTTGTGGATGCTCCCACCGAGAAGCTCCCTGGCCTCACATTAGGACTTTGAAGCCCCTGGCGCTGAGCGCGCGCAGCCCCGCTCAGCGCCCGGTGGGGGGAGGCCCTCGCGGAACCCCTATTGCAGTCGTACTTTCAGGCGCTCCTCCGCAGCATTGGGCCGCCCGAGGAGGGCATCGAGCAAGCGTTCCTCGATGCCCTCCTGTTCCCAGACCGCCGTCCGCTCAAGCCTCACACATTCCTCGGGCGCGGCATCTCTCTCATTACCGGCGGTGTCGAAGATGGTGCAGCGACGGAAGTCTCCCAGATCCTGCATGAATTGAACGACAGGTTGATTCAAGTGCTCCTCGAGATCCTTCCTTCCAATGAATTCCCACGCATCGAGAGCCAGATGGCGGACAGCAATCCTGAAGAGGATGGGTTTTGATGCAATCCTGTCCAGATCGGAATCCGGACTTGTGGTTCTGTAATTGTAGAAGGCCGCATATGGCGATTCAAGGAGCCTGCCGTAGCCGAAAGAGCCGTCGGCGAGGGTAATCCTGACGAATGTTCCTCTGACATGCTTCTGACTGCCCATCTATCAGTCTCCGGTGTAGGGGTGGAGTTGACCCCACTGCTTCACGGCGGCGTCGTGGAACAACCTGCCCAGTGGATTGTCTTTCGCCACGCCGCGCTGGAGGTTCTCGGTCCGACACGGTTTTTGAGTATCGGATTGCGCGCCTCCAAAGGAGTCCATCAACTGCTGCTCTCTTCCACGGATCCGCCAATAAGAGCGCCTAACAAAAATAAGGTTTGAGGGTGGACGGTACGGTGGACGAATAGGCGGACCATGAGCACCTGGGGCCCATGACTCGCGAACTCGTACCGGACGCGCTGTGGGAGAGAGTCGCTCCGCTGCTGCCGGTTCCCAAGAAGAAGAAGTCCGGGCGTGGCCGGCCACGGGCAGACGACCGAGCCGCCTTGGAGGCCATCGTCTTCGTGCTCAGGACTGGCATCCCATGGGAGCTGCTCCCGCAGAAGCAGTTCGGCTTGTCGGGGATGACGGCCTGGAGGCGCCTGGAGCAGTGGACGCGTGCTGGGGTGTTCGAGCAGCTCCAACGCAACCTGCTCAACGAGTTGGGACAGCAGGGCCTGGTGGACTTCAGTCGCGCCTCGATCGACTCCTCATCGGTCCGAGCCTCAAAAGGGGGGCCCTCACGGGCAAGAACCCGACGGACAGAGCGAAGGCGGGCAGCAAGCATCATCTTCTCGTCGACGCCAAGGGCCAGCCTCTGGCAGAGAGCCTGACAGGGGCCAACGTCCACGACACGCACGAGCTGTTCCCGCTGCTCGATGCTGTGCCTGAGGTGAAGCAGCCTCGTGGTCGTCCCCGTCATCGGCCCGGCAAACTGCACGCTGACAAGGCGTACTCTTCGCGCAAGAACCGTCGGGGCTTGCGCCGACGCGGCGTTACCGCACGCATTGCGCGGCCTGGCGTCGAATCGAAGCAGCGGCTGGGGCGGCATCGGTGGGTAGTGGAGCGAACCAACGCGTGGAAGAACCAGCAGCGGCGCCTGCGCGTGCGAGATGAACGGCGGGACGATGTCCACTTCGGCCTCCTCGTTCTGGGTAGCTGCCTGATACTCTTCCGAGGCCTAAATCCTGATTTTTGTTAGGCGCTCTAAGCAATATCACTATATCTATTCGCGTAATCGACCGCTGTCCCGAGATCGAACTTGTCAAGCAGGGCCTCCTGGAACGCAGGACTCTTCGGTTCATCGTTTTCGTCAATGTGATGGTTCAAATCCCGGGCGTTGACAGCCGCCACGGCTTGAGGGCGAAGGGGTTTGTGCAGATCAACCACCATGCTGGTGCGCCCCGAGTAGTAGCGGCCGGTTTTCACGCTGAACTTCGTATAGGTCGCGTAGAGGCGACCCCAGTTCTTTTCTCGGGCTCTGCCATTGTCGACTTCTGTCGCCGGTCCTGGAGCGGTAGGCGCATGGGGCTCGGAAGCCGGCATCACCCCACGCGTGGGCGCAAGTGTCCCCGGTTGCACTGTGACCTTGGGCGCGTAGCAGCCTTGGGCCCATCCCTGAAGGTCGCCGAAGTGGGTACCGTAGAATGTGTCCGCGATGTCGAGCGGGGTCTGCCTCCCGTCCAGTGCGGCCTTGACGGTCAAGCAGACCAGGACAACGCTGCCCCCCGCCGCCAGCACGGAGCCTCCGGGCACGAGGGCTCCTCCCGCCGCGGCGACGGGCCCTGCTTCCGCTGCGGTTGTGGCACCTCGTGGCACGAGCCGGAGCACGGCGCGTGGAATGCCATTGCCCAGACCCTCGCCAGCAATTCCCTGGAGCAGTCGTGGCGGGGGCTGGGCGCTCGGCGCCACGGGCACACCCGACTTGAGCGTATCCTGGCAGCCACCGGGACGGACGCCTCGCGTCGTGCCGCTACACCCCACCAAGCACATGGAAAGCAGCAACGCCACCCAGCCTGGCATGCGGCGCATTCTGGCGCGGGCGCGCTTGGGCCGCCTGGGGGAGGCCGCACCAGGGGAGGGTCTTCCGTCAGGGCGCCGGGGGACGAGCCAGGTGAGGCTGGACTCATTCATGGTGGGAGTTCCTACGGGCGTCGTCTACCACGACGGCTGGACCATGGCCCTCCCCCCCTCGCGGACGTGCGCTGAGCCCACCTGGCGTGCCGTCCGCCGCAGACTGATACCCCGAGCCGCTCAGAGGCGCATAAGAGAAATGGGCGCCTGGTGTGAAGAGGCCCGGGACCCACCACGGCCCGGGCCCTACGCGCGCAGCAGGCCGCGCACGCCAAGCACCGTGTACGCCGCCGAGAGCCCCGCCATCACCGACTGGGAGATGACGGCAGCGGGCCGCTCGAGCTTCTCCCCACGCAGCAGGGCGGGCAGCAAGCGGAGGCCTCGTGCGGCCCCCAGGAAGCCAAGCAGCCCGACGAGCGCCGAGCTTCCCAGCACCCAGCGCTGAGAGGACACCCGGCGCGACAGCAGGCCCAGCCCAAGCGCCGCCGAGCCGAAGCCCGCGGGGATGAGCGCCGTCTTGTGTTGCCTGCCCGTCGCGAGAAACCCTCCCACGCCGAGCGTCGTCAGCAGCGAGCCATAACCCAGTGTCCAGTTCTCCATACAGCACCTCCTCGATTCCGGATCGTCCCGGCCCGGGGAATGTGGACATGGCGCAGGCTCGCTGCCCGGGTAGTTCACCAGGTCATGACGGCCTTCGAAGGAGCGGCGGCGGGTTCGGCCGCGACAGGCTGCTCCAGGTCACGGAAGCCCTCCTTCTTCGCACGGACGCGGTAGTTACCCTTGTCCACGTTCTTGAACCGGTAGTTGCCCTGCTCGGTGGTAAGCGTCGTCTGCACGACGCGGCCCTTCTCATCCACGAGTTCCATGAGCGTGTTCGCGGACTGCCCCCTGCCCCCACCGAGGGCGAGCTCTCCCTCGATCTCTCCGTAGCGCTGGCGCTGCTTCGTCTCGCTGTCGTGGAAGAAGAGCGCGCTCTCGGTCTGCAGCACTTTGCCGCCCGCGTCCCGGTACGCGAGCCGGGCCTGGTACCTACCGCGCGGCTTCGCCTTGCCATCGTTGCCCTTGCCGTCCCAGGCGAGCTCCACCGCGCCAATCTCCCCCTTCTTCGACACCGAGAACACCTTGGACTTCGGCTTCGCCTCGCTGCCCTCCCCCACCTCCCAGACCTCGAGCTCGATGGAGCCACCGGCGGCCGGGTCCGCGATGTTGCGGAACGTGACGAGCGTGCGCTGCGAGGCCTCGTCGAAGTTCGCACCCACCTGGGTCATGAAGACGTTGCCCGCGAACACCTCGAAGCGACGGCGGCTCGTCTGCCCCTTCGCGTTGGTCGCCACGACGTCCAGCACGTGCTTGCCATCCTTCAGGCCCGCGGTGCGCCACGCATACGAGAGCTTCCCGCCACAGGCCGTGTGCACTGGCAGGTCGTCGACGAGCAACTCGAGCCGAGAGATGCCACCGGCCTGGTTGTCCGCGGCCTCCACCTGGATGTTCATCGAGTCGGTGACGTGCTGGCCGTCCACGAGCCCGCTCACGGCGATGCTCGCGACGTCCACGGTGACGAGCCCGAGCACGGCCCACATGGTCTCGGCCTTCTCCGCGCCACCCTGGTCGCTCTTGTACGTCGTCCATGCGCCCGTCTTGTCCTGCCGCTGCACCAGATAGCGCATGGCCCGGGAGATGGGCGCGTCCGAGTCCGAATAGCCCGCGAGCTTGAGGGCATACACCGTCTGGCCCGTGGCGAACGCATCACTCTTGCCCTTCGCCAGCCCCCAGCCGCCATCCTGATTCTGCCGCTCGAGGAGCATGCGCTGGAGCCGGAGCGAGCCGGGCTCCGCGCGGCCCACGCCCGCGGCATTCAGGCCCAGGAGCGCGAAGTTGATGTCCTGAATGTAGACCTCGGCGCCCGAGCGCTGCCACTGGGCGGAGGTGGCGGTGAGGAAGGACTCGGACTTGCGGAGCGGCGCGAGCCACTTCGCGTCCGCGGTCCTCGCATGCGCCTGGCGCCACGTCTGGGCGGCCTGGAAGGTCGTCTGCATGGTGCCGCCCGTCACCGGACGGCGGGCGTCATCATCCGGGATGCTGCCGTTCTGGGCCTGCAGGGAGACGAGCTCCTTCGCGTACTTCAGCAGGTCATCGGTGTACTTCGAGTCCACCCACCGGTCATACCGGGCCCAGGCCGAGCCCTCGAAGGCGGCGCCCGTCACCCGGCCGCCTGCCGTGACACCGAGCTTGAGCGCCTTGACCATCGCGTCGATGTCCTTCGGGGCAACGTCGTACTGGTGGTTCCTGCCGGCCGTGAGGGCCTCGAGGGTGACCGCCTGGACATGGCAGCCGAAGCACTGGTGCTGCGCCGTCCACTCGGCGCTGGAGCGGGAGAGATAGCTGAGCCCCTTATGCGCGGCCTCGCGGACCTTCGGGTCACCCCGCGATGCGGCCGCCTGCTGCGGCTGGGCCTCGCACTTCTCAGGTGGAGCGGGGGGTTTCGGGGCAGCGGGTGGCTGCGCGAACGCGGGGATGGACAACGCCAGGCAAAGCGCGGCCAGGGCCGAGCGGGCCATGGGGACCTCCAGAGCAGTGGGATGTCCCGTTAACGGACGGCGCGGAAATTCGGTCTACGCGCTGAGAAAGGTCACTTCCCGAGCGCGAAGTTGACGAAGATCTCCACGTCCGAGCTCAGCCCCACATCCGAGAACTCCCACTGGAGGATGCGCTGGCGCAGGCACTCCGCCAGCTCCCGAGGGAGCGGCTGGGCGGGGGACAGGGTGACGCCCTGCGTAGCCCCACTCTTGGAGACACGAATCTTCGTTCCCAGGGTCGCCGGTGCACCGGGCGGCAGAGAGCAGGCACGCAGGTCCGGAGCGCGCGCCTCCACGGCCTTGCGCAACAGGGCCCGCTGGGACGAGATGGGCACAGAGGCCGGAGCCGGCGGCTTCGGCACGGGCTTCTTGGGGGCGGGCTTCTTCACCACCGGCTTCGTGACCACGGGCGCTGGAGGAGGCTCGGGCGGAGGCACGAGAGCAGGTACCGGCTCGGCGGGCCACAGCCAGAACACCACGAGCAGCAACAGCACCGCGGCCAGCACCCACCGCCAGCGCCGCGCCGGCCGGGTGGGAACAGGCCTGCGCCCTCGGACGCCACGCACCGCCAGGGACCGCGGCTGGAGGGCTCCAGCCGGGCGCCGGACAGCACGGCCCCGAGGGACAAGCCTGGGTTGCCGGGATGTGGCCCGTCCCCTCATCGCTGATCTGCGGGCAGGCGGAGGAGCTCCGCCCAGTCCTTCGCGAACCTGCTCGAGAAGCCCGTCCAATCCCCCGCCACGGCCGTGCACAGGTCCTGCCAGGTCCCCAGCCCGGCCTGGTGGTTGTTCAGGCCATTGCTGAAGGACGAATAGAAGACCGTGGACGAGGGGCCGATCGCATCGAGCGCGGTGCGCGGGAAGTTGCTCATGGCCGCGCAGCGCTCACGGAGCTGCTGGTAGCTCTCGGACTCGGAGGTGCCGACGAAGAGGAAGCGCGTCTGCGAGCGCGGCAGCGTCCAGCCGTAACTGGAGCGGTTGAGCCAGGCGGCGGGGTCGTGCGAGCCACCGAACCAGTCCGCTGGCGTCATGCCGCTCGTGCCGCAAGAGGACGAGCCGTAAGCCACCGGACGAGCACCGTGGTCGAGCACCACGACGAGCAGTGCCCCCACGGACGTGCTGAACGGCGAACCACCAGAGGGAGTGGAGTAATCGACGGGGGACACCGATGCCCAGTTCAGCCGGCTGCCCATCTCCGCCAGCGCCGCCGTGCTGCACGCGCTGGGAGCCGAGCCCTCCGTGGAGGCAGCCGCATTCTCCAGCAGGGACCGCAAATCCGACACCGCCAGCTCCTTGCCTCCCTTGGACCAGTACAGCCGCGACTCGTAGAGCGAGGCCACGCCCGTCATGCGGACGTCGAAGCCCTCCGCGGAGAGCTGCGCGGTCATGCCGCGGATGAGCGCCGCATAGGAGTCCGCCAGGTTCGCCGTCCCACGGTCGATGCGCACGAGCCAGAGCACACCCGTGCCCGGGTCTCCGCCCTGCCCGCTGCCCGGAAAGGAGGTCGTCGGCGCGGGCCCGCCATCCTCGCCACCACCTCCATCACGGGGTCCACCACCGTACCCACCATCGCCGTATCCCCCACCACCGGCATCCCACCCGACAATCACCCCGCTATCGGGCCGGGAGCCGGCATCCGGCTTGGACTCAACGGGAGGCGGCTCGATGAGGCAACCACTGAGCAACGCAACGAGAACGAGTGCGCAGGCGCGCATGTGAAACCCCCTCAATTGGCGCGCCCGGCCTGCGCGCGGTTCTGCATCGTAGTCAGTCCTCTGCGGAACATCTCATCCTTCAGGCTGGCAAGCAGCTCCTTCCGTGCGCCGATGAACGCCTCTGGACGCTCGGCCCCGCGCATCCCCAACTCTTCCTGGAGCTCGCGCTGCATCGAAGTGGGGCACGCCGTCAGCAAACGCTCCCTCAGCGAGCGCTCCGCTCCGTTGAGGTAGGTGACGAGCTGTGCCGGAGGCAGCCGCAACAGCGCCGCGCCGAGCACCTCCACCGGCGCGCTCACCAGGCTGGACTCTGTGACCAGGGACGAGACCAACCGCTCCGAGCCCTCGTGCCGCAGCCGCTCGATGAGCCGGTCCTGCTCCTCCATGGGCAGCGTGTCGAGCACCTCGCCCAACACCCGCTCGAGCTGGGACGCGCCACCGGCCGTCTCGGTGAGCTGGGTGCGCAGCTCGTCCGCCACCGCCAACGCGTAGCGCGAGCTCAGCTCGGGCTGGCGGGCGAGTCCGAGCGCGAGCTCCGCGCGCTGGGAAGGCGTCAGGGCCTGGAGCGCCACCGCACGCAGCGAAGCGGGAGCAAAGCGCAGCGCCACCTCCCGAGCCCCCGCGGACAGGCTCTGGCACGCCGCCGCGAAGCGCTCGGGCCGTACGCCCTCGAGGAAAGCGAAGGCGGCCTCCACCGAGTCCTCTGCCTGGGCCAGCCGAGCGGCGATGGAGCGGCCCTCCAGGTCATAGAGCGCGGTGGCCCGCGAGCCCGCGTCCCCCGCCGGCACTCGCCCCAGCTCGGCGGCGAGCCCGGACAGCGACGTGCCCAGGGTGGAGTCCCCTCGCAGGTCATCCAGGAGGAACTCCCCCATCTCCCGCGTCCAGAGGGCCACCTGACGCAGCTCGCCGCGGGCGAGTGCCTCGCGCACCACGGCGTTGCGCACCGCGCGCTCCTCACGCAGCGTCCGCTCCAGCTTCCGCGCCCGGACGGCCGGGTACTCGGTGGTGGGGGCAGCCGCAGAGGGCGTGGGCTCCTGAGCGAGCGGGGGCTCCTCGGGCATGGCGTAGTCCAGAGGGGCCGGAGCCGGCGGGCGGCGGGCGGCGATGACCAGCAGCACGCCCAGCACGAGCACCGTCAGCATCAGCAGCAGCGCCAGCACCAGCAGCGGGGCGGCCTCCAGCAACCGCTCCTGGAGCCGCTGGGTCATGGGTGGCACCTCCTTCGTCCCCTGCTCCGCCTCGGAAGTCGGGGGCGTGGCGGAGGGCTGCTGCGGCTTCTGGTCGAGCGGAGGCGCCTCCAGGTGGGGGGCGTTGCGGGGCGGGAAGGCCACCGACTCCACTTCCACCGTCGGCTGCGGCCCTACGGTCTTGAGCCGCTGCGCCACCAGGTCCTTGAGCCGCGTGCGGAAGGGTCCCGGCAGCCGGCTGTCCACCAGCACGCGCGCGGTCACCGAACGCAAGGTGGGAAGCGTGGCCCCGCCAGAGAGGGTCTCGAAGCCCGGGGTACCACCCCCCACGGATTCCTCCTCCACCCGCGCCTCCACGGAGACGAGCACGCACTGCTCGGGGCAGAGCGTGCGAAGCAGATCAGTGACTTCGGCGCGTGAGCGCTCCTCGGCGTCGGCGCGCAGGCGGGCCTGGGGGGTGGCGGGGTTGGCCAGGGCGGCGGTGCACACCAGGCAGCCCAGGGCGATGAGCAGATGTCGTGACAAGCGAATCATTGGCTATTCCACCCGGATGACGACCCGGCGGTTGGCGGCGCGCTGCTCCTCGGGCGAGCCCTGGGCGGCCACACGGCGTGTATCGGCGAAACCCCGCACGGACATCCACTCGCGGCCCACCCCGCCCTGCTCGAGCGCGGTGCGCACGTTGATGGCGCGTTGCGAGGACAGCTCCCAGTTGGAGGCGAAGCGCGAGTTCCGGATGGGGACGTCATCCGTGTAGCCCTCGATGACCACCGCCCGGCTGGGCAGCGTCTGGAGCATCCGCGCGATGGAGGCGATGGCCTTGTTCCCGTCGGCGCGAATGTCCGCCGAGCCCGAGTCGAACAGGAGCGCGTCCTTGAACTCGATGGCCAGCCCGTCTGACTCCTCGCGGGTGAGCACCTGCTGCTGGAGCCCCTCCTGGGTGATGAACTCATCCACCTTTTGCTTGAGCTCCTCCAGCGGCGCTGGCGCTCCACCCGAGATGGAGGCGGCCATGCGCTCGAACTGGGCGGGCTTCACCGGAGACACGGCCAGCAGCAGCACGAAGAAGCCGATGAGCAGCGTCAGCAAGTCGGCGTAGCTGATGAGCCACAGCTCGTCCTCCTGCCCCTTGCTCAGCATGGCCTCCAGCTCATGGTCGTCCATTACGACTCTCCCCCAGTGCCAGTAGCGACCTCGGGCACGGCGGACGCCACGACCGGCACTCCGGTGCCGGACAGCTCGAAGAGCTTGCGCACATCCGCCAGCGGCTTGTCCTCGCGGATGAGCACCAGCGCGCGGGTAATGAGCTTGGCCTCCTCCACCGACACCGTCATGTGCGAGTGGATGATGCGTCCCAGCGGCTGATAGACGGCGTTGGCCAGCACCAGCCCGTACAGGGTGCACAGCAGCGCGAGCGCCATCGAGGGCCCGAGCTGATCGAAGCGAGACAGGTCCTTGAGCAGCGAGATGAGGCCGAGCACCGTGCCCACCAGACCGGCGGCGGGTGCGACGCGGGCCAGGGTGCCCAACACGTCCTCGCTGCGCTTCATGGCGCTGACCATGCAGTACAGGGAGGTGCTGGCGGTGCTCTCGATGTCCGCGGAGGAGTACTGGCGCACCACCAGTGGCCCAAGCTGCCGCAGCACGTCATGCCGGGCGCTGCTGGCGATCTCCAACGCGCGGGCGGGCCGGCGCTGGCGCACCTCGGAGGCGAACTGGGTGAGCGACTCGTAGAGCTGGGCGCGCGAGCGGGACGCCGAGAAGCGCATGGCGCGCACCAGGACACGCGCCGTCCCCGCAAGCTCGCTGAACTTGTAGGAGGCCACCGTCATGAAGATTGGCGCCAGCCCCAACAGCACCAGCGACGGAACATGGACCACCCCCGTGAAGGCGCTCGAGTGCCCGAGCAACAGGGTGTAGGCCAGGGTCAGGGCGAGCCCCACGAGCCCGACGATGAAGTGCATGGACTACTCCTCTCCTGAGGCAATGGTGCGAAGGGCCTCGGCCACGCCTTGGTCCTCCGGATTGAGGGACAACGCCTTCTCCCAGGCCTGCCGGGCCAGCTTCGGCTGACCCAGCTTCAGGTAGAGAGAGCCCTTCATGGCCAGGAGCCGGGCGTCGTTGGGGTATTCCTTCTCCAGGTTCACCAGCTCGATGAGGGCCAGCTCGTAGCGGCGCGAGACGTACATCTCCTTCACCCGCGCCACTCCGCCCAGATAGCTGCGCGTACGCGCCGCCCGTTGGGCATCCACCACCTGACCCACGGCCGGCTTGCCTGCCGCGGCGGGCTGGGACTCCTTCCCAGCCTTGGCCGACAGCACGGCCTCCGCGAGCATCTCTTCGTCCGCGGAGGTGAGCATCTCCACCGGGCCACCACCCGCGAGCGGCAGGCGCACCTCATAGCCTCCCGTTCCCTCGGGCAGCTCTAGCTCCCACACCCGCCCGGCCTCGGCCATGCGCAGGATGTACTTCTGCGGTGGCGTGAGCGGCGGCGGCTTCTGCTTCACGCCAGAGCCAGAGCTCGGAGGCGCCGTGCGCCGCATCTCATCCGGTACCACCAGCCTCTTGCTGGAGCTGGAGGTCTCGCAGGCGGGCAGCGCCGCCAGCAGCAGCAATCCCCAGAACCCGGACTTCATCCCGTGAGGCCTCACCATGTGAATCCCATCCCCGCCTGCGGGGTCAGCCCGCCGACTGTGTAGGTGCTCTCCACGCTGCTCTTGAACGGCACCAGCACTCCGAGGCTCGCTTGGAGGGTGATGCGATGTGCCAGCACGCACTCGCCCTGGGCGTTGAACATGGGCGAGTTGCCCACGGCGCCCGTGACGAGGAAGCCGGCCGAGCCGCCGAGGAAACAGTTGATGTTGTAGACGTTCTCCGGGTTGAGCCGCCGGAGCAGCGTCGCGGAGGCGAGCCCGCCCGCCATGCGCGCGGGGTTGATGATGCCGGCCAGCGTCACACCCGCGCGCCACTCGCGCTCCTCTCCGAAGGCTTCGGAGAACCGGTAGGCGGTGTAAGCCCCCCAGATGGGGCCCTCCGGATGGCCCGAGGTGGGGATGACCGTCGCCCCGAAGTGGATCGAGTGGTGGAAGCGCGGCCGCTCGTTGATGCGATCCTCCAGGTCCTTCAACCGCACCTCGCGGCTCTGCACCTTGTCCGCGGAGCGGTACAGCAGCGCGGTGTGCGGGTGCACCCGGTAGCCTTCGGCGAACATGATGGTGGAGTCAGCGGCCCGCACCATCTCCACGTCGAACGCCAGTGAGTTGGGCGCGGTATGCAGGGTGAGGCTCACGTTGAGCACCACCTGGGCGTTGTACTTCTTCGCCAGCTTCTGCAGGTCCTCCTTGCGGGAGATGCCGCGGCGCACGACCCAGACACCGTCCTCCACCTCGGCGTGCGTGGCGTAGCACTCGTAGCAGCGCACCACCGTCATGTTGGCCGCGCGGTGGATGGCGGCCACCAGCCGGGCCTCCAGGTTGGCGGCGAACTCGGGATTCATGTTCTCCGAGACGCGCACCCGCTCCAGCAGGATGGGAGCCACCCGGTTGGCACCCAGGCGCGCCAGGTCCGCGGCGAACTCGTCGAGGATCTCCTCCAGGGCATCGTTGGCGTCCACCTCTTCACCGGGCCGAACGAGCCGTCCCTCGCGCGTCTCCAGCCGCACGGGCGGCTTGGGCCTGGCGTAGATGCTGGCACCCGCCGGTATCTCGTTGTCCGGTGGGGCCTCGTTCGAGGCGGTGGGGGACTGGGCTCCCACGTCGAGCGCCCAGAGGAGCCCGAGTAAGAGGACGATGGCTTCACGGCGCATGCGGAACCTCGGCCCCCGTTGGCGCGGGGACAGCGGCGGGAGTGGAGGGCTCGCGCGGGAACCAGTCGCGCGGCGAGCCATCGGGAAGAGGAAGGGCGAGCAGCGAATACGGCTCCGGCCACTCCACGGAGAAGGGAGGCGGCGGCAGCGTGCCCTGGGGAGCCCCAACGGCCACCTGGCCCACTGCCACGAAGGCCTCCTGGCGCTTGCCCTTGGCCACGGGCTGCGGCGGGCGGTCCTCGAGCGCTGCGACAAGCGCGGGGAAGACCTTCTCGTGGCGCGAGTGCACGCCCTCGCGCACCCGCTCCAACTGCGCGCTCAGCAGCGGGCGCCACCGGGGCTCCGTCAGGTCCGCGCTCGCCGTCACCAGCGTCTGCGCGAGTGCGAGGGCAATGCGGTCGACCTCCTCCAGGTCCCGCACTGGAACGCGCTCCTGGCGGCGCAGAGCGAGCAGCCGCTCGATGGAGCGGGTGAGCCCAGCAGCATCCCCAGAGGCCAGCGCCACCTCAGCGCGCAGCGCGAAGCCACGGGCTCGGGACGGCACGCCCCGCTCCTGGAGGAGTCGCTCGGAGACCTCCAGGGCGGTGCGCACATTGCCCACGCCGAGCGCGAGGCTGCCCAGGCTGGCCATGCGCCGGCCCAGTCCCGCCACGGGTCCCAGGTCCTTCAGCAGCGCCAGCGACTGGGGCTCCAATGCACCGCGAGCCAGCGAGGCCAGCATCACCCCGCGCAGCGCCTCCACCAGAGGATCCTGGGAGCTGGCGAGCGCCGGGAAGACAGGGGCAATGGCCTGCAACAGCGCTTCCCGATCTCCGAGCGCCTGATACGCCAGCGCACGGCGATAGAGGAGGTCCTTGCGCAGCTCGGCCTCGGCGGCGGGAGTGGAAGAACCGGGCCACTGCGCATATGGCTCGGTGAGCGCGAGCACCTCCTGCCAGCGCCCTTCGGTGGAGAGCTGCGCCGCGGCCTGCACGGCGATGGGCAAGCGCCGCGAGGCAAGCGCGGGCTCACGAGCGAGGCTCACGTACCCCTCACGGGGCTCCAGCTCCAGTGCCAGGCGCAGGAGTTGGGCGAAGGGACGCAGCTCCTCCGCGAGCACGGGAGGACTGAGCCGGGCCGCCATCTCCCGGGCCTCGTCGGCCTTTCCCCGCGCCAGCAACTGGGAGGCGCGATGGTAGAGCAGCCGCCCGGACGCCTCCGGCCCCAACACATCCACCTCCTTCAGCAGCTCGGGCGTGAGCAGGCCCAGCTCGTCGGCGGGAGCCGCGGGCTTGTCACAGGACCAGGCCTTCAGCTTGACCTCGAGCACCTCAGAGGACCAGCGCTCCTCCTCTACCGGCCAGCGCAGCACCTCGCCCTGGGCGAACACCGAGGCGCGCCGGAAGAAGTCGGGGGAGAGGACGTCGCGCCACACCGTGTCGGATTTCGCGGCAGACGCCCCGAGCCGGCCCCGACGGGCCTCTTCCAAGCGCAGCAGGGCGCGCGAAGCGTGAAGACGGTCTTCGGCCTTCAGCGCAGGAAGGGGCTCGCAGTTGAGGAAGCGCACCACGTCGCCGAAGAGCGCCTGCTGCTCCGCGTCGGCTGGATTCACGGGGGGGTCGGCCAGCAACGCCACCAGCCCGCGCAGATCCTTCGCCCAGAGCTGCTCGGAATAGGGATTGGCGGCGAGCACCACCGCCAGCAGCGGGGCCATCACAGCACCACCCCGAAGGTCAAGGTGGGCTGCACACCGAGGGAGAGCGAGCTCCGGCTGCGCTGCTCGATGGCCAGGACGAGCGGCACATCGAGCTGCGCGTGAAGCCGCGGCGACAGGCGCATGAGCAACCCGGGGCCGAGCAACAGAGAGGGGCTCACCCCGCGATCGGTGAAGGTGAGACCGAGGTGCCCGGCTGCCTGGACGTCGAAGTGCCACACCTTGCTGGCGCTGGGGTCGACGAGCACCTTGCCATAGCCAACGCTGTAGCGCCCGCCCACCGCGAGCAGCGCGACGGGACGGTGCGCATCAGGGACGAGGCCGGTGCGCTCGAACACCTCGACACCGGCGGGGCTGAGCGAGGAGAGGAACAGGGCGAGCTTGACCTCCAACCCGCCCTCCTCCACCGGGTACCAGCTGCCCGACGCGAAGAGGCCCGGGTTGCTGTAGTAGTCCCCGCGCGCGAGGTAACCCAGCCCACCGGTGACGAACGCGTGCCCCTCCTTGAGCAGCAGGCGCCGCTCCACACGCACGGGCTCGCCTTCAGCCCCGGGAGTGGGAGGCGCGTCGGCGGCGGGAGGGGTGGCGGCCAGCAAGGCGCCCAGGAGTCCGGCAAGCATCATGGCGCGCTCTTCAGCAGGCAGCGGGAGGTGGTGTTCCAGACGACGAGCTCGCCATCCGGGGGCACATCATAGAGCCGATCGCAGTTGGCGCGGCACACCTCGAGCTCGAAGCGCACCACCAGCGGCTGCAGCTTGCCATTGCGCGGGGTGGGCCCCTGCTGAGACCCTGAAGCAGTTACCTGGATGCGCGGGGGGCGGGTCTTGTCCACCCGGACGGCCTGGGTGCCGTAGGTGAAGTTCGCTCCACTCAGTGTGGAGAGCCGCGTACAGCCCTTGAACTCGCGCACCCAGGTGAGCTCCTGCGAAGAGAAGAGCGGGAAGCCATCCGCCGGAGGCTGCTCGAGCTGCACGAGCGGAAGCTGCGTGCGCGCCACCTGCTCGAGAGGGGTCGTCAGCACTGAATCGCCGCTGTAGGTCCAGGAGGCCTTCTGCTCGAAGGTGAGACCCTGGGTGGAGTCAGGGGTGGACAACGCCCACAGCAGCGGCACTCCCGTCGAGCGCTGACGGAGGGAGTAGAAGCTGTACTGCAGGTTGGGGGGGGGCGGCAGCTCCACGTTGTTGAAGTAGATGAGCACCGGCTTCACACGCCCTGTACCGAAGCGGGACTCGGCGAGGAGCAGCTGTTGCTCGTAGGTGCTGACGGAGAGCTGCCGCGAGCTCAGCTGGACACAGCTGGGAGAGAGATCCTGGGCGGGCATCTCCAGCCCTTGCCGACCCGGCGGCAGCATCACGGCGCGGAACGCCGCCGTCAGCTTGGACTTGATGCGGCTGCACTCGGAGGCATCGGGCAGGTGGAGATCGAAGATGAGCCCGTAGACCATGGGCGCATCCACCACCGCCAGAGTCTGCTCACGGGACAGGAGGCTGAGCTCAGGAGGATGGGGGTCCACGAAGCGGGCCTCGCAGCCCAGGACAAGCACCAACGCGAGCACGAGCCGACCCAGGCCAGGCCCGCTTCGCTCGAATCGTCCCCCCCGCTGCGTACTCACCACGCGAGCTGTCGTTGGCACCCTGAAATCCGCATCTCCGGCCCGGCGCACCTTCTAACAACAGGGGCCTCTGTCCTGTAAAGAGGGAGGCCGCATCGAGCCCACTCTTTCCGACGCGCACAGCTGCCCATGGGGCGCTTTGTCGCCTCATCCGTTGAACAGGCCCCTGTCTACAAAAGAGGCCGCCCAGCGGATGCCCGGCAACATGACGACGGGCCGCTCCTCACCGAGGAAGACAAAGCGGGCCTCGTGCGCGCCCAGCAGCAGAGAGCCAGGCTCGCCGTCGCCTTGCACCGCAAGGGCGGATGGGTCGGGGTGGGAACAGACTTCCCCATCTGAGCCAGGACAGCTCGAGACGCCAGTGACGGAGGGCGCACTGTAGGTGCCCCTCAGAGCACCTCGAAGTCACGTGGCGGCGTGCAGTTGACGATGCCGCAAGTGAGACGCAGAGGTGGGGTGCAGCCCGTGGACGCGAAATCCTCGAGCTTGAGCTGCTTCACGGCCAGCACCCCGCCGATGATCTTGCACAGCTCGGTCTCGTCCAGGTCCGAGAGGGACTCACCCGAGGGGCTCTCGGGAAGAGCCGCGCGCTCCTCGGCGGAAAGACTGGCGCGGAACGCCGGGTCCTTCCATGCCCTGACAATCATTTCCGTCTTCATGGCCCTGTCTCCGATGCTCGTGACACCCATCACGGGTGACACGTCCATTCAGATGGAGGGCGCAGAGACGGAATGTGACTGGCTTTGCGTCAGCTCCGGCGCGCGTCAACCCGTGGGCCGAGCCTTGTGCGCGAGGTACTGGCGCACCGCGAGCACATCGAGCCCCACCAGGCCCGCGAGGAAGAGCCAGCAACCCACCGCGTTGCCCATGACAACGAACCACCAGATGGAGAGACCCGCGGCGAGCGCTACCGGCAGCTCCGGGAACTTCTCCGGCGGGCGCCGCCCGAACAGCATCGACCCGGCCAGGAGGAACAGCGCACACAGGGCGGCGATGGAGGCCTGCCGGGTGCGACCGGAGTAACGGAACTCGGGCACGTACCAGGCAACCGGGTTGTAGTCGTTCCTCCAGCGACCGGCGTAGGGCACGTCCCCGAGGAGATCCGGATCCTCGCTGACGTACCGGGACTCGATGGCGCCGCGGTAGTAGCCCCCATGCTTCACCCAGGGAAGCTGAAAGGCCAGGAGGCACACGCCCAGCGCCACCAGCACCCCGAGGCGAGGCCCGCTGCGCACCGAAGCCCAGGAGAAGTCACCGGCTGGGAACACGGCGAGCCGCCGGCGCACCTGCTCGGAGCCAGCCAGCCAGGCCGCGAGCAGCCAGAGGGGGGGCGTGAGGCCGATGCCGAACTGCTGCACCGCGTGCGCGAGGGTGAGCAGGGTGAAGACGAGGTGCAATGAAGGGTTCCACACCTCAGGCGGGAGCTGCTCCACCCAGTGCAGCCAGGGCGGGAGCGGCTGCCCGGAGGCGCGCTGTTCCTCCACGAAGACAAGCAGTCCAAGGGCCAGCATCACCAGGGACCAGAGCAGGCCGATGCCCTGGAAGAAGGGCAGCACCGAGAGGGCAATGGCGGCGGCCTCGAGCAGGACCGCGAGTTGTGTCCGCGAGAAGCGGGAGAGGGGGGTTGCAGTGGACATGGCGGACTTCCAGAGGCCGGAGGAGCGCGGCCACCATACCTCCGAGGGTGAGCACCGGGCCACTAACGGCAGGCCCCCACCCCCAAGAGCAGGCCACATCAGGTCGCGAGCTGTCCCGCCCGATGGCAACATCCCGCATCCTCGCTGAACCAACAGGGAGCGGTCCTATGAAGCTGCAACTGTTCGTCAGTCTTTGGGTTCTCACGTCTCTTGGCTGCATGGGGAGGACCACCGTCCCCTCCTCCAGGCTTCCTGAAGGGGCTCGGCTGGTGGACCTGACCTACAGCTTCGACGAAAACACCCCTTACTGGCCTACCTCGCCCTCCGGCTTCGAGCTGAAGCAACTGAGCCACGGCATGACGGAGGCCGGCTTCTTCTATGCGTCCAACACCCTGTGCGCTCCCGAGCACGGAGGGACGCACCTGGATGCACCCATCCACTTCGCCGAGGGGAAGATGTCGGCCGAGCAGCTCCCACTGGAGCGCCTCATCGCGCCAGCGGTCGTCATCGACTTCTCGGCCGACGCGATGAAGGAGCCGGATGCCCTGCTCCAACCCGCACACATCGAGTCGTTCGAGAAGGAGCACGGCCCCATCGAGCCCGGAACCATCGTCCTGGTGCGGTCCGGCTGGGGAAAGTACTGGCCCAACAAGAAGCAGTACCTGGGCGATGACACGCCAGGAGATGCCTCGAAGCTCCACTTCCCTGGCATCTCCCGGGAGGCCGCCGAGGCCCTCGTCACGAGAAAGGTCGCCGCCGTCGGCATCGACACGGCCAGCGTCGACTACGGGCCGTCCAAGGACTTCATCGCCCATCAAACCCTCATGAAGGCGGACATCCCTGCCTTCGAGAACGTCGCGGCCATGGAGCAGCTCCCCACTCGCGGCGCACTCATCCTGGCCCTGCCGATGAAGATTCGCGGCGGCTCGGGAGGCCCTCTGCGGATCGTCGCGGTGCTACCGCCAGGGTGAGCCTCCACCTCAGCCGCCAGCGCTACTCTCCCACGCGGGCGAGCGTGGCGGTCTGTAAGAAGGAGCCCGGGTACATCTTCCCTCGCGCCGTGGCCATCACCGTGCCCGCCATGTCGAACCGGCCGCTCCTGCCCGAAAGCTGGAGCGTGCCACGCGTGAGCGTCAGGGTGAGGGTCATGCCGTTGTCTCCTGGGTACGTGCAGGAAGCGCCTGGCCTGAGTGCCGCCCCCTCCCCCTCAACGTCCGCGAGCAGGAAACACCGCCCCACCGCATCGGAGAGGACGAGGTCCGAGGCCGTCCCCTCCGAGACGCGGAGAGTGTTCGAAACCTGGGAGGAGTAGTGACCGATGTCCTGGATGCTGTAGTGGGCGGTACCCGTCACCGCGTAGACGCCGTGGAGCTCCTGGCCGGCGGAGCCACAGCCCAGAATGGCGAGCAGGAGGAAGGAGAGTGCGCACTGCCTCTTCATGAAGGTTCTGCGTGGAAAGGGTCGCATGCGCCGCGCCCTGTGCAGGAGCCCTGCCATTCCCCTCGTGAAACCTGTTCCGAGGGTCACTCCCCCCACGGCGGTCCACCGTCCATCCAGAAAGCGGGATGGGCATCGCGCCCGCTGAACGGAGGGGCCCTCCTCGCCTGCCACTTCTGGGTACCCAGGTGGAACGACTGCGCCGCCCGACTCACGGCGTGCCCAAGCGAATACCCAGGGGACCGGATTTGACCTGGAACGTCAGAACCCGCCGTTTACGAAGCACCTGCAGCCGGCGTTGGCCGTACCCTGACTGCTGGGTCAGTGATTGGAGCTGCTCGAAGGTCGGGAGCACGACCGTCCCATACGTCAGGAGGACATCCCCGGGCCACAGACCCAGCTGCTCCGCCTGAGAGCCGGGTTGGATTTCGGAGATGGATCTTCTCTTGAAGCGGCGCTCGAAGCCGGGCTCTAGCGCCTCTCCCTGGCGGTAGGCTTTCTCCGCCGCCGAGACCTTGCCCATCAGCAGGTAGGTGACGCTCAACAGCTCGTAGAGTTTCGCGTCCTTGGTTCCCTGGTCAGCAGCCTCGGTCAAGACGGCAATGGCGTCTTGATACTGCCGACTCTTGAGCAAGCGCTCCGCGCGTACAACAGGTGGCAGTTCATCCACCTCCGCTCCTGGCTCCGTGGCGGAGACCTCCTCATCCTTAGAGGGCACCGGACGAGTCTCCCCCTCGGATTCATCCTGGGCCGCCTGGGCTTCCACCTTGCTCGGCGCGGGGGAGGCCCTGGGGCGCACGGTGCGCTCCACAGCATTGCGGCCTGCCGTGGGAGCAACCGTTGGCTCCTGCTTACCGAGAGGAAGCACGAGCAAGAGCAGGAGCAGGAGCAACAGTGCACCTCCCCCCACGAGCCAGGGCCAAGGCACCCCGAGCCTGGGCCAAGGCCCCCTGAGCCAGTGGGGCAGCGTGGCTACCCATGCTGGACGTGGGCGGCTTCGATTCTGGACGACATTCTCAGCGGGCGGGCTGATGTTGACATGAACCGGGGTGCCTTCCCCTTGGGACGGAGCGACCTCGCTGACGACCGCGTGGGGAGCTGGCGCCGGTTCCATGTCCGCGGGCTTACGCAGGAGCAGACGAACAGCCTCGGCCAGGTGCTCCATGTGCCGCTCCAAGGGAGGGGACATCGCATCCAGCCAGTGCGGCGTGCTGATGAAGTATTCCAGCGACTTGGAGGGCATCACGTCTTCGATTCGGAATGGAATCACGGGGATGCCACGATGGACAGCGCGCTCGACCTCCCTCTTGATTTGATGAGAGCTATTGGCGTTCGCCGAAAAGACCAGGACCAGGGAGCGCGCCTCATTCAGCGCATTGATGATGGCCTCGCCCCAATCCTCTCCCGCGAGGATGTCCCGAGGAGCAATCCAGCACCGGATGCCGCTCTTCTCAAGGGTAGCGCAGACCGCATCGGCAGTCCTCTTGTCCTTGACGGCGCCACTCGCGTAGCTGATGAAGACATCATAGGCCATGGAGAATCAGGAGCGCCCAGCCCCCCTCTATCAACCGTGTCCCTCTGCGGCCCGGAGCACAAGCCATCAAGGGGCCGGGCAGGGAGTGAGACATTTCCTCAGGCGGCAAGCGGCGCTGAGGGCGGGCGTCCGGTCGTCCAGGTCAGCCGAGAGCAGGGTTCCTCTCTCGTAGCACCAAGAGGGCAGGCATCCCGGCGCGGGCCTGCCCGGGTTGCATCAAATGGAGTTGGGAGCAGCCGAAGCAGCCTCATCCTGAGCAAAGGGCTTCTCCTGGACGGGCTTCAACTCATACGAATGCTCCGGGTTGTAGCCCATGGTCCACAGGAAGGGCACAAGCAAGAAGATGCCGCCAATGATCGCTCCGATGTCGGCTTGCTCATTGCGCCTGAGCGTGGTCTCGAAGTCCTGATAGCCCTCCTTCGTCAGCTTGACCGAGGTGGAGGCGCCAACAAGCTTCGTGTCCGAGTACGTGTACGGCGTCGTCCCCACCTTGCTTCCGTCAATATAGACATCAGCTCCCGAAGGGTTGCTCCGGATGACGGTGCTGCTCGCGCAGCCCACCGTGAACGTGAGTACAGTGGAAACAGCCATCAACCGCATGAAGATGGTTTTGCTTGAGGTCATGGCGAGAGGGATAAACGAACGCTCCTCGTGGAGTCAAAGCAGCAATCCCCTGCAATGTTGCATGTCCCACCCTCTCACCGTGTGACGATGCTTTGCAAACAATCGAGTGCAAGCCATCAACCGGCGCCTCGCGGAGTAGCGCGATGAAAGTCGCGGGCCGGTAGGGGCTCGATCGGGTGGATGTTGAGCCCGCGAGCGGGAGCCCTGCATCGAGGGTCCTTGGCCGCACGACCTACCTTGATGGAAGAGGAACAGGGAGGAGCCTCATGGTGCGCTGGCGCGTCGTCCACCAGGGCGATTCCGGGCGGGCCGGGCCACCGCGGCCAGGACCCGAGGTCCCTCTTCCGCCTCCCGGGGGCCTGCTCGCTCCCCCGCCAGTCAGCACCCGTGAGCTTCTCTTCGCGAATGGAAACTCGGCTCGGCAAGCAACCGTATCCCCCGATGCGGACCCCACCGAGGTGCTACGAGCGCTCGGAACCCCGCGCCCCCACTCGCTGCTCCTCCTCATCGGCGGCGCGGACGAGTTGGACCCGGCCCTCGGGGCACGCGTGGAGCAGCTCTTCAGCCGGGGGCTCGTTCCCGCCGCGACCGAAAGCGGGGCCCTCATCCTCGATGGAGGAACGCGAACGGGCATCATGAGCCTCATCGGGCGGGGGATCGCCGAGAGCGGCCATTGCTGCCCCCTCGTGGGGGTGGCTCCCGAGGGACGCGTGGCCTCCCCTGGAGACTCGGCCACCGAACAGGACGACTCCCGCGCGGAGCTCGACCCCAACCACTCCCACTTCGTGCTGGTGCACGGGAATGCCTGGGGAGATGAGACAGACATGCTGTTGCGCCTCGCCTCGGCGCTCGCGAGAGAGGTGCCCGTGGTCGTCGTCCTCGTGAACGGCGGAAACATCACGAAGGAGGAGTTGCTCCGGGCAGTGCGGCACCACTGGCCCATTGTCGTCATCCAGGGGAGCGGGCGGCTGGCGGATGAGCTCTCCACGGCCCGCCATACCCACTCGCTCGCCGGAACGGACCCCGTGCTAGCAGAGATTATTGGCGAGGGTCGCATCGTGCTGTTTCCCCTGGAGGGCGCTGCTCACGCCTTCGAGCGCCTGCTGCGGCGCCACCTCGGGGAAGAGACGGTCCTCACCCTGGGGTGGCAGCGCTGCGCGAGCTACGACACCAATGCCGCGCGCGAGCAGCGAACCTTCCGCAGGCACCAATGCTGGGTGCTGGTGCTCGGGGTCGCGAGCACCGCGGCCGTCTTGTTGAAGACACAGCTCGCGTCGCTCGGCCTGGGGGCACCGGGAACCTTCTCCGCGCACCTGCTCCAGGCCATCATCCTCGGGTTGGCCGCGAGCATGACGGTCCTCGTCGCCGCGACGAGCCGTTTCAAGGCAGGGAGCAAGTGGATCAACCTGCGCGCCAATGCCGAGGCCATCAAGCGAGAAATCTACCGCTACCGCTGCCAGGAGTCTCCTCATGTCGCGCGGCCCCCAGGGCCCTACGCGCAGGAGCTCGCGGGCAAGCTGAGGGCCCTCAGCCACCAGCAGCTGCGCAACGATCCCCACTTCGCCGCACTCCGCTCCTACACGGGGCCACTACCACCGCCGGGCTGCGTAGCACCGGGAGACGATGGCTTTAGCCCGTTGACGCCAGCGCGCTACATCCAACTGCGGCTGGATGACCAGCTCACCTACTACCATTGCCGCATTGACAAACTCGACCGGCACTGGGTGGCAATGCAGTGGACCGTCACCATCCTGGGAGGCATTGGAACGATTCTGGCCGCCACCCAGTTCGCACTGTGGGTGGCCCTGACGACGGCCCTCGTGATGGCGCTCACCACCTACGTGGGCTATCAGCAGTCCGAAGCCAGGCTCACCAAGTATCAGCAGGCCGCCACCGACCTGGAGAACGTCAAGGCCTGGTGGAGCGCGCTGTCCAAGGAGGAGCAGCGCGACTACCGCAAGTTCGACATCCTCGTCGATGACACGGAATTCATCCTCCAGAACGAGGTCTCCGGTTGGGTACAGGACATGAAGGAGATTCTCCTGCGGCTCGAAACCCGGCGCGAGCGTGAGGCCGAAAAAGTCCCTACCCGGACCAGCCCCCTGCATTGACAGAAAGAGAGAGGCGCCTGGCCAGGAGTTGCGTCAGCTACCGGCGGGGGGACTGCGCCGGGAGCCGAGCTCCGGCTTCAGCGCCATCAACAGCACCGGGCTCAGGAACGCATCCGCCAGGCCCGCCACCCAGAGTGTCAGCCCGGTCAGCAAGCCCAGGTGGGCGATGCCCTCGAAGCGCGAGAACTGCAACAACAGGAAGCCCCCAGCCACCGCCGCCGAGGTGACAAACATCGCTCGCCCACACTCGCCCAGCGACTCCAAGGCCGCCTGCTTGTGAGGCTCGGGGGCACCGTCCGCCTTCAACCGCAGGTAGCGCCGCTTGAAGCGCACCAGGTACTGCAGGGTGTCATCGTCCGCGATGACCAGCGCCATGCTCGCGATGATGACCGTGGACGGCTTGAGGCTAATTCCCAACAGCGGCATCACCCCGAAGAGCACTCCCACCGGCAGCACGTTGGGCAGCAGGCCGATGAATGCCAGCTTCGCGCTGCGCAACACCAGGAAGAACGCCAGGAAGCTCACCGCCAACGCAGACAGGAAGCTCTGGAGCAGCCCCCGCGTCAGCATCCCTGTCACGTGCTCCGTCATCGCCAGGTTGCCCGTCACCGTCACCCGGTACCCCGCCGGTACCTCGCGAGACACGAACGCCTGTGCCAACTCCACCAGCTCCTGCATCCGCCCCGCTCCCACGTTGGGAAACAGCGCCACCACCCCCGCCGCGCTCCGGTCCTCCGACAGCACCGTGTCCAGCGGCTGATAGCGCGCCAGCCGCGTCACCGCCTTCTCCGTCGTCTCCTCCGTCCGCAGGAGCAGCCCCGGCCCGAACACCGCCTCGTACACCGGCTCCACCAGCCGAGGCAGGCTCACCACCGGCGGGTGCTCGGGCAGCGCCGCGAGGTACGCGTCCACCCGCTCCTGGAAGGCCATGGCCTCCGGCGACAGCGCCGCCCCCGCTCGCCCGCCCTCCGGCTCCAGGAAGATGGCCAGCGGCACCAGTCCGCCGAGCGCCCCCTCCGCATACGTCAGCTCGGCCGCCAGCGGCGAGTCCTGGCGCAGGTCATCGAACACGCGGAACTCGTGCTGCAACCGCGTCATGGACCCCACGCTCAGCACCGCCACCAGGGCCGCCACGCCCATCACCCGCCGGGGATGGCGCACCACCTGCCGCTCCACCCACCCCAGCACCGAGTCCAGGGGCCGCGTCCGCGAGGCCTTCAGCTCGCGCCTCGCCCGGGCTGCCGAGGCCCGCGAGCGCAGGGACAGCACCCAGGGCAGCACCAGCATGTTGGCCGCCCAAGCCATCAGCACGCCCATGGCGGTGGCCAGGCCGAACTCCCATACGGCGGTGAGGCCAATGAAGCCCATGGACAGGAAGCCCGCGGCGATAACCAGCTCGGTGGCCAGACAAGGCCCGGCCGCACCCGCCAGGGCCTCGGTGAGCGCCTGCGTGTACGGCATCCCCGAGCGGCGGCGCTCCTCCAGGTCCGACAGCACGTGCACCGTATCCGTCAGCGACACGATGAGGATGACGATGGGCGCGAACGAGGTGAGCACCCCGAACGGCACGCCCACCCACCCCATCGCCCCCACCATCCACATCCACGACACCACCAGCGTCGCCGCCGTGGCCAGCACAGACCACACGTCTCGATAGGCAAACGCCACCAGCCCGAGGATGACGAGCAGTGCCAGGGGCAGCAGCCGCCCCATGTCCTCCTCCACCATGAGGGCCAGCGTGGCGCGCACCGCTGGAGCCCCGGAGAGCGTCAGCTTCAGCTCCGGTCCCGCGTGGCGGGCCAGCAGCTCACCAGCCTGGAGGGAGAAGGCACGCTCGGCGAGGATTCGCTCGGCCCCTGCCCCAGACGCGAGCGCCACCTGCACCACCGAAAGCTCCCGCGTGGGGTGCACCAACGCCCGTGCTAGCGGCTCCTTCCGAGCCTCGGCGAGCGCCTCTCGGAGCAACTCCCCACGCGCTCGGGACTCCTCGGGGAAGAGGAGCCCTCGCGCCGTCTGGGCCGAGGCCGGTCCCACCACGTGCCGCACTCGAGGCAACCCCCGGAGCTCCTCCTCCAGCTTCGCCAGAGAGGAGAACCCTTCGGGTGTGAAGACGTCAGGGCCCTCGGCAATGACGAAGACCTGCGAGTCCTCACCGGGAAAGGCGCGCCGGTAACGATCGAAATCCGCCTTGGCCGAGTCCCCGATGGGGTGCATCCGCTCGATGGAGGGGTCCATCGGCACACGCGCGGCACCCAGGCCCGCCAGTACGCACAGCACCAGCAGCCCCAGGCCCAGACGCCACCGGTGCGCCAGCAGGCGCTCGAAGAAGGCGAGCCAGGTCACGACTGCTGTCTACGCCCACCGGAGAGGAAGTACAGCATCTCCTTGCGGTAGCCGAAGGGCTCGCGGGCCTGCGGCGGCAGCCCCACGGGAGCAGTGGCCGTCTCGGGCTCGGGCCAGTGCACGGTGCCGAAGACGACGTCCCACACCGTCAGCGTCCCGCCGTAGTTGCCCTTGCCGACTCGCCGGTGGTGGTGGCGATGGTACGCCGGGCTGATGATGAGCCAGTCCAGCCACCCCAGCGAGTACCCTCGCGCCGAGTGGTGATACGTCAGCACCACCGAATACAGCGCGAAGTAGAGCTGTACCGACAGCGGAGAGAAGCCCAGTCCCGCCAGCAGCGCCACCAGCGCCGAGCCCGACAGAATCACTTCCAGCGCATGCGTGTGCGTCACCATCCAGACGCTGAAGTGCTCCTCGCGATGGTGCTGGAAGTGGAAGCGCCAGAGGAAGGGATGCTGGTGCTTCACCCAGTGGCTCGTCCAGCTCACCAGCTCGGCCACCAGCATGCAGGCCACGAAGTCCAGCACCGGCGGCAGCGTCCCCGGCCGCATCAGCGTGGGCAGGTGCGTGTGAAACCACGCCGCCGCGGACTGCACCACCAGCGTCGGGATGAAGCTGGTGAAGAAGAAGGCCCAGTTGCGCCGCCGCCTCGGCCCCGCCGCGAAGCTGTCTGCTCGGAACTGCGGGTCGCGCAGCTCCAGGAGCACCAGCGCCAGCATCGCCAGCGCCGTCCCGGTGTGAATGAGTCCCAAGGCGTCCATCCGCCAGCAGACTTGCACGAGCCGGGCCGGGACTCACAGAGCCCCCTCCCCCACCTTCCGGTGGAGGAGAAGGGCCATCGCTGTGCAAGGTGCTGTACGGAGGCGTGCAGGAGGCCCCTCACTCGTCGTCGACTCCGAGCAATGTGGGAGGAAGTGGGCCTCCACTCGGAGTCGACAACGACTGACCTCAGGCCTCCAAGTCATCGTGGCCTGCAGACGCAGCACATGGGGCAGGTGCCTGGGAGTGGGTGGTTGGGGGGGCAGCTGCCCGTCTCCGAGGTGGCGGTGCAGCCCGAGCCAAAGGTCCCACCTTCGATCGTCGAGCCGGAGCAGATGGAGGCGCAGGATCTCGTGCAATTACCCAGCGGCCCCAGCGGGGTGTCGCCACAAACGGCGAACGTGTGCACCGCCGGCCCAGGAAGCCCCTGAATGCCCTGGATGCCTTGGATGCCCTGGATGCCCTGATCCCCCTTCTCCCCCTTGTCGCCCTTCGGTCCCTGCAGCCCTACTGGCGAGCCGATCCACTGGCCCTGGCCATTGATGATCGTCACACCACCGACCGCGTAGCCCCCCGGTGAGTTGAACAAGGCCGGGGTCAGGTTTCCGGAGATCACACCATTCGTGATGGTGGCACCGTTGTGGAACAGGGCCGTGTCGAAGACGAGAGGATAGGTCGGTGCGGTCGTGCCGGTCTCCACGTGAGCGCCGTTCTTGCGGTACCTGACCACGCCGCCCTCGACGGCGACGCGTAGGACGTCCCCGGGCACATAGCTGCCAATGGGCCGGACGTTTCCTCCTTCGATGGCCGCGAGAGTGCCGAACCGGCTGAGATAGAACCCATAGTCGATGTCCGTGAAGGACGTGCTGCCATCGTCCCTGCTGAGACCTCCAACACGGTCGCCCGTGGTCGAGCTCGCCGTGAACTCCACGAAACCGTCTCCAGAGGTAATGGCCTGGGTCGAGCTGGCGCCCGCATCCCAGCCCTCCGTGGGAAGGTTCTTGGTCAAGCTGTTCCCCGAGACGGTGACCCCCGCAGCGTTCCTCCATTGCACGTTTTCGGTCGCGGCCCGAGCGGACGCGGCCACCAACACCAGGCCCAGACCGAGGGCCATCTTCGAGAGGATATTGATTCCCATTGCACGACTCCTTTCTTGTGAGCGAGGTGCCGCCTGGCTTCGATAGAGATGGATTGGATGCAATGGCGTTGGGCGTCTTCTGGCGTTGCAGACCCACCGACGAAGACACGCATGGCAAGCTCCCCTTCTTCCGCGGGGCCAAGGCGATCAGCCTCAACGACGCAATAAATCTAGCTTCGAGCCGAATTCACCGCCCCAGCCGGCACGAAGGTCTGGCGAGACCGGGCGCTCATGACACCGCCGAAGAAGCGCTCCCTGAGAGTGCTGGTGGAGCGATGAGTGGGCTGCGTGCGGATGTGACGCCGGCTCGTGCCCGTTGCGCTCGGGACGCACTCTCGACGGGCGGGCTCCGGCCCTCAGGTCCGCCAGGGACGGCAATGAAAGTCATTGTCGGCGGGAGCGGCATCCCTCTAATGCCAGGGATTGAATCCCAGGCACAACCACCACCTGGAGCGAACGCCATGAGCATGAGCAAGGAAACCATCATCCGCGCCTGGAAGGACCCCGCCTTCCGCGCGAGCCTGTCCCCCGAGGAGCGTGCCGCCGTCCCCGAGTCCCCCTCCGGCCGGTCCATCTGCGAGCTCGAGGACAGCGCGCTGGAGGACGCCGTCGGCGGGATGCCATCCCCTCTCACCGCGAATCCCCTGCTGTGCCAACAGACAGGGGATGCCTGCCCGATCACCGGCAACCTCTGCACGCCGCCCCAGACCATGCCCCTGGCCTGCGACGCCATCTGATGAGCCCCGTGCCCACCGCGATCGTGCCCGGCCATGGGTGAGGGGCCCGCTCTGCCGCCTGTGTCCGGGGCGGGAGCCATGGCCACGGTTGGCCCGGAACCCGGGCGGCTCCAGCTTGAAGGCTGAATGGACGTCGCCCCACCTCTCTGGAACAGGAGCGGCCGGCCCGGAGTACGGCCGGCCGCCCGGCAACACGAGGGGAGACCGGGCCGACATGAGGGGAGCGCCATGCTGACCGAGAATCGAAGCGAGCACCTGGGCAATGTGGAGATGGCGGTGAGCGGGAGAATCGTGGATGCCGGGCCGGACCACCTCACCATCCGAGATCTCACCGTGGGCGAGGACGTCACCGTGCGCATCGACGACCGGACGAACTTCAGCTGGTTCCAGCCCCGACACGAAGGCCAGCTGACCGACACCGGCCAGATTCGGGTGGGCTATTTCATCGCCGGGGGCATCCACACGGCCAGCGAGGTGCTCGTGATGGAGCCGGGAGACGGCAGTCCCATCGCTGGGCCGCTCGCCCCCCACGTGCACTGACCACGAGCCGCAACATCATGGGAGCACCGCTCACTGCTAGCGGCGCTCCCACTGTGAGGGGCTCTTCGGACCTACTTCAGCTGGCCTGGTGGAGTTTCCCCAGGCCCTCGCAGCCGCGCCAACTCGGCCTGAAGCTCCGCCAGGCGCCGCTCCGCCTCCTCGCGTCCCCGCTCCGCCTCCTCGCGTCCCCGCTCCGCCTCCTCGCGACCTCGCTCCGCCGCCTGCCTCCGCCGCTCCTCCTCTTCGCGCAGCCGCTGCTCCTGCTCCAGCAACTCATGGGACTCCAGCAACAGTGCGTTGCCTACCCATAGCCGCAGCTTCCCTCCCGCCAACTCGAACTCCAGCCCCAGCACCTCCGAGCGATAACGGCCCGCCTCCAGGGGAATGCGCTCGTACCGCCTCGCCTCGGGAGCGGGCAGCCGATACGCCTCCAGCCGCTCCCGTGCCCGGTCGTAGATGAAGTACTCGGGAATGCCCAGCCGGGCATAGCGCTCCACGTTGTACTCGGCGTCCTTCTTGCGATCGCCGCCCACGTGGACCTCCATCACCCACTCCAGCCCCTTGCCCTCGTAGCTCACCATCCACTTGTTGCGCGGGTGCGTCTCCACGTCTCGCACCACCAGCAGGTCCGGCGCGAAGCGCCTCTCCCCCGGGTAGTACACCGGCAGCTCCGTGCCCAGGTACACCTGCCGCCTCTGCCGGGAGAAGAAGCCTCGGAGCACATCCCGCGTCTCCAGCTTCGCTTGGGAGTGCAGGTCTCCCTCCGGCATCGCCATCTCGTCCCAAGTCACCTCGCCAGGAAGTGACTCCACCACCTGCCCCTGCTCCGCCACACTCATCCGCTCCCACTCTTCTTGCGTGGGCGCCTGGGGAAAGCTGCCTCCACGCTCCTGTGCGCGCTGTGCCATTTCCCAGAGCCTGGGGTGGGCCAGCGCGCGCGTCAATCGCCCCCGCCGCCCCCCTGAGCAAATGTCGGGCCGGACACCCCAGCCCCCTCGCTCCCCGTGCAAGGCGCCCGCGACCGTCTCCGGCCTCGTCCTCACCGTCTCCTTCCGCGGCAACCACGTTCTCGAGACTCACCACCCTGCCCTGGGCGTAGACAATGCAATGGGACCGTGGAGCCGTGCTCAGGAGTGGCTGTCGTCCGGGCCGTGGCGAGGCAAGGCTTCGCGGAGCGCGGCCGGAACGTGACGGCGCATGTGAGCCTCCGCGGAGACGGCGGCGGCGCAGACGTTGGCGTCGCGTAGCACGTGGGGCACATCCACCAGGGCTTCGGGATTGATGGCGACCACCTCGCGGCAGGTCTTCGCGTCACGCAACGCAAAGGGAATGTGGTCCAGCAGCCGTATTCCACGCCATCGGCTCTCCTGGCCTCCCCCCGGCATGGCGGCTCGGCATATCTCCTCGTCCCGCAGCTCATCCGGAACGTCACTCAACTCACCGCGCATGGCCTTGAATGGCGTCCCCCTGTAGCGAACGGCCTCCAGGCAGAGCGCGCGGTCTCGGAGCGCGAAAGGGACATGGGACAGCGCCTCGCTCGCGGAGGCGACGGCGGCGCGGCACATCTCCTCGTCCCTGAGTGGCTCGGCGACGAAACACAGTTGCTCGCCAAACCCGCGCACGGCCGCCAGGCACATCTCACGGTCGCGCAAATCCTCGGGAACGGAGGCGAGCGCGTAGGGATCTCGCGCCACATTCGGAAGACAGACCTCACGGCTCCGGAAGTCCTCGGGAACCTGGTCCAATAGGATCCCCCTCGCCGCGATCTCCAGGCACGTCTCACGATCGCGCAGGACGTCGGGCGCCTGGCCGGCTTCGAACTGCTGCTCCCGAGCGGCTTCCAGACAGCGCTCGCGCGTCCGCTCGGCGAGCGGGAGGAGCGCGAGCCCGCTGAACATCACTTGGAGCTGCTCAGCATCCAGGTCCACGCCCGTGGCGGCGGCGAGCGCCGGACGCAGTTCCGGGGGAGTGAAGCGCCAGGCGTGTATCTCCGAGCGCACCGCCTCCACGCAGACGTCGAAATCCCGCATCGCGAGCGGCACGAACTCCAGGGTACAGCCCCGCCGTTGGACCGCCCCGCGGTAGAGCTCGAGGTCCCGGTGGCGCTCGGGCACGAAGGCGAGCTGATACCCATCGCTGTCCAGTGCACGGACGCAGGTGTCCCGGTCGCGCAGCGCCCAGGGGATGTGCTCGAGCCGATCCGGGCCGGACTCCATCGCCCGGCGGCACAGCTCCGCATCACGCAAGGCGAAGGGAACGAACTCCAGCACGCCCCCACCACGCCTCGCCGCCGCCAGGCACACCTCCTGGTCCCTGATGGTATCGGGAACGTCGCTGAGCCTGGCCCCATGCTCGATGGCAGTGAGGCAGAGTTCGTGGTCCCGCAGGGAGAAGGGGACATATCGCAGGGCTCTGCCATGACTCGACACAGCCAGGCCGCACAGCTCCCGGGTGCGGAGCGCATCGGGAACGAAGGAGAGGCCTTCACCGTCACGCATGACGGCCAGGCGGCACAGCTCCGCGTCGCGGTGCTCCTCGGGAACGAAGCACAGGGGCATTCCCCACTCGGTGATGGCCGAGCGGAGTCTCTCTCTTGGAAGGATTCCCAGCTCCTGGGCCAGGGGATCCAGGGCAAGAACGAGGCTCTGGAGCCCCGCCGCCTCGAGTCTGGGGAAGAAGGGCGCGAGCACGCCAGCCTCCACCGGCCCGTCGGCATCGTCGTGGAAGCTGTCCGAGGGCGCATGGAACTGGAACTTCGCCCCGTTCGCGATGAAGACAACGAGCGGCCCCTGCCGGTGGTACGCCTCGAACGCATTGTCCTCCTCCGCTGCGGTGCACCACCGCGTCCCCCTGCCCCACCACTGGGCTGAGGCCCGGGTCAGCGGAACGGCAACGATCAGCTCCCCGTCTTCGTACAGGACCCGGCTCTCCGCGCGGGCCTTCTCTCGCTCCCCGGCCGAGCGGGTGCGCTTGGAGGGAGACCGGGCATGGGGAGCGATCGTCCGCCACAGCGATGGTAGGTCCTCGTAGGTGTTGAGCTGGCGGGCACGCTCGGGAAGATGGCGTCGCACGCGCCGGAACTCCTGGAGCGTCTCCGTTACCTTGTAGAGGTCCTCGGCCCGGAGACGGCCCGACAGATACAGCCGCAGCACCCACTCGAGATGCGGCTTGCCCGCTGCCGGATCGGCTTCGGCGAAGCGGGTGAAGAGCGCCCCCTCGCCTCCGGAAGCCCAGCTCCGCTCCGGCCCGTGCTCCCGGGACAGGAACTCCCGGAACAGCGCCGCCGCATGGGTCCCGCGAAGACGCTCGAGACGGTTCATACCCGGGTCCTCATCATGGCCGGATGGGTGAGAGGGGCGACTGGTCGAGCCGCGAGCCGAATTACCAGGGCGTTCAACCCTTCATCCGTGATCGACATCCAGGACGGCTCGCAGGAGCAGACTCTCTTCGGAAGAAGCCATGGCGGGAGGATATCCCGCCCCGGCCCGTCCTACTTCCCCGCCTCAGTCGAGGAAGAAGTCCTGCATCGGCTCCGTGCCAGGCTTCACCAGGTACTTCGAGAAGTCCGTCACGCCGTTCTCGCGGAGCAGGTCCTCGTCGATGAAGAAGTTGCCGGTGGCCGCACGGCTGTCGCGGGTGAGGATGAGGTGGGCCGCATCGGCCATGATCTCCGGAGTGCGGCTGGCCTCCATCATGTCCTGGCCGCCGATCATGTTGATGGCCGCGGTGGCGATGACGGTGCGCGGCCAGAGCGCGTTGAAGGCCACGCCCTGGTCACGGAACTCCTCCGCCATCCCGAGCACGCACATGCTCATGCCGTACTTGGCCATGGTGTAGGCCACGTGGTTCTCGAACCACTTCGGCTTCATGTTGAGCGGCGGCGAGAGGGTGAGGACGTGCGGGTTCTTCGACTTCAGCAGCTCGGGCAGACAAGCCTGGGTGGTGGCGTAGGTGCCGCGCACGTTGACGCCGAACATCAGGTCGAACTTCTTCATCGGCGTCTCCAGCGTGCCCGTCAGGCTGATGGCGCTGGCGTTGTTCACGAGGATGTCGATGCCGCCAAAGCGCTCCACCGTCTGCTTCACCGCGGCGTGGATCTGATCCTCGTAACGGATGTCCACCATCAGGGGCAGCGCCTTGCCGCCCGCCTTCTCAATCTCCTCGGCGGCCGAGTAGATGGTGCCGGGCAGCTTGGGGTGGGGCTCAGCCGTCTTGGCGGCGATGACGACGTTGGCGCCGTCTCGCGCCGCGCGCGTCGCGATGGCCAGGCCAATACCCCGGCTCGCGCCGGTGATGAACAGGGTCTTGCCCTTCAGCGTGTTCACAGCAGGTCCTTTCTCCCGCCCGGAGGAGCGGGCCATTCAGTGCCTTGCGTACTTCGTCCCGACGTGGAGCGCCAGCACCATGGGCGGAGCCCCTCCCGCGGCCATGCCGGGACCGGGACAGGGCTCACCGCCGCGCGCCTGGAGCCTGGCGGCGGGCGAAGCCCATGGCGGTGTGGATGAGCGCCACGTGGCTGGAGGTATGGGGGAAGGCACCCACTCCGCGCCGGCGCTGGAGGTTGTACTCCTCGGGCAGCAGTCCCACGTCGTTGCGCACGAGCAGCAGTCGCTCGAAGAGAGCCTGGGCCTCCTCCCTCCGGCCAATGAGCTGCAGGCAGTCCGCCAGCCAGAAGCTGCACGGCAGCGAGAGTCCGCTGTCGCGCGCGCTACCACGGCGCACAAAGTCCCCCTCGCTCAGCTCCCGCTCAATGGCATCCACGGTGCCACGCACACGCGCATCCTCTGGCGGCAGGAAGCCCTCGAGTGGAATGCGCAGCAACTGCGCGTCGAGCGCCCTACCTCCGTACTCCTGCACGAAGGTGTTGCGGCCTGCGTCGAAGCCATCTCGGCACACCTCGGCGTGAATGTCCGCTCGCAGCTGCTTCCAACGGTCCACCGGCGCGTCCAGGCCGAAGCGCGCGGCGCTCGCCAGGGCCCGGTCCACTGCCACCCACGCCATCACCCCGGAGAGCGTGGTGGGACGGCCTTCGGGCGGGCGCTTCCAGGCGCCTTCCAGATGCTCCAACAGGGCGCGCTGCAACGACCACATGTCACCGGCAGGCGACAGTCCCAGGCGCTCGGCCTCGTGGAAGCAGTCCATCAACTCGCCGAGCGCCTCGACGTGGAGCTTCCGCTCGGCTCTCCGGCCAATGCGCACCGGAGCGTGGCTCTCGTAGCCGGGCAACCACGGCAGCTCCTGCTCGGGCAGGCGGCGCTCACCGGCCACGCCATACACTGTCTGCACTTCGTCCGGCTCACCGGCCACGGCCAGCACCAGCCAGTCACGCCAGGCGCGGGCCTCGTCCAGGTAGCCCGCGTCCAGGAGCGCCTGCAGCGCCAGGGTCGCATCGCGCAGCCAGCAGTAGCGAGCGTCCCCCCCAGCGCCTCCTGGCAACGAAGTGGTGGGAGCCGCAACGATGCCACCGGTGGGCGAGTACGTGAGGGCCTTGAGGGTGATGAGCGAGCGTTGGACGTGCTCGAACCAGGGAGTGGTGGCGGGCAGGCGCGAGGACCACTCCTTCCACCAGGCCTCGGTATCGTCGGCGGCAGCGAGGCCATCGATGACGCGCGGCATGGGCTGGTGCGAGGGGAACCAGGAGAGCACGAAGGGGACGCGCTCCTGCGGGTTGACGGGGAAGTCCGCGCTGAGGACGGACTGGCTGCGCCTCATGACCACGGGGGTGTGCAGGGCCACCGCGTCCGGGCCAGCCTTGACGACAGCGTGGTTGTCTCCGAAGCGCAGCCAGGGCGTCCGGTCGCCATAGCCAAAGCGGACGGACAGTTCCATGCGCATGGGGACGGTGCCTTTCAGCCCATGCACCACGCGGACGACATCCGGCTCGGCACCCCGCGGGGGCATGCAGTCCACCACGCGCACCGAGCCGTAGTCTGTCTCGAAGTCCGTCTCCAGCACGAGCGAGCCGGGACGGTAGCGACGCGTCACCTTGCGGATGTTGCCCACCGGCGCGAGCAGCCATCGTCCGTGCGAGGAGTCTCCGAGCAGCGCGGCGAAGCACGCATCCGAGTCGAAGCGCGGCCAGCACAACCAGTCGATGGAACCATCCTTGCCCACCAGGGCAGCACTCTGGGTGTCACCAATGAGGGCGTAGTCTTCGAGAGGCAGAGGCATGGGCAGGGCTCCGCGGGCTGGAGACGCGCCCGGAGTGTAGACCGGCACCGGCGGGCCGGTTTGACGAAAGCAGGAATGTGACTACGTTAGGGCTCAATGTCCGGCCCTCTGCACCACATGGCTCGCTGGCTGAGGCTGGCGCTGGCGTGCCTCGCGCTCGTCGGGGCCAGCGCGTCGGCGCATGCGCCTCCGACCGCCGCGGCCGTGGTGTCCGTCTGGGTCGAACGGCACGAGCCCGAGAGGCCTCGCCTGGTGGCCCAGGCTCCCGTGTATCTCGGGAAGGAGACCTCGGAGAGGGCACGGCCCGCCTCGCCTCCTTCCTCCACGGGTGGCATCCACGAGGCCCGAGCACCCGGGCCACCGCGCCGCCTCTTCATCGCGCATCGCGCGCTCCTCCACTGAGCCTCTCCGAAGTCCGCTTCCTGGAGAGTCTCTCAGCTGGAGGAGTACGCCATGACCTTGCTTCCCAAGGCCGTGCGCACCTTCGTGCGCGCCTGCCTGCGCTTTGCCTTTCGTCTGATCCGCTTCCTCTTCATCCTCGGCCTCATCGCCCTGCCCGCCCCCCTGACTGCCTGGGTGGTCATCATCCTGGAGCCACTCCGCCGCAACCTGCCGGCCGAGGTGCTCCGGAAGGAGGATCTGCCTCCTCAATGACCTGCGACATCGGCGCCTTCGGACCGCACTCCAGGTACGACCCTCACCCCTTTCCCTCGCCCAGAGGGAAAGGGAGCAGGCGATTCCTGAGGCCGCCTGCCCCCCCATGCCCATATATGTAGAGCATGCTCCATGTGATTCCCCTCGGAGGACTCGGCGAGATTGGCCTCAACGCGATGGTCATCGCCTGCCGCGGGGAGATGCTCCTCATCGACTGCGGTCTGATGTTTCCCCCCATCGGCACCCTGGGTGTGGACATCATCCTCCCGGACTTCACCTACCTCCGGCGGAATGCCGCCCAGCTCAAGGGCATCGTCCTCACGCACGGCCACGAGGACCATGTCGGAGCCCTGCCCTTCCTGCTCAACGAGGTGTCCGTCCCGGTCTACGCCACCCGCTTCACGCTCGGCCTGGTGCGCCACCGGCTCCAGGAGCTGGGGGTGAAGGCGGACCTGCGGGAGATAGAGCCCCGCAATCCCTTCCCCGTGGGCACTCAATTCAAGGTCGAGGCCACCCGCGTCACCCACACGGTGCCCGACGCCGTGGGGTACGTCGTCCACACCCCCGAGGGCCCCATCATCCACACCGGGGACTTCAAGCTGGACCCGGACCCCATCGACGGCCTGCGCACCGACCTGGAACGCTGGGGCGAGCTCGGAGACCAGGGCGTGCTCTGCCTGCTGTCCGACTCCACCAACTCCGAGCGCCCCCATGAGACGGGCAGCGAGCGGCTGGTGGAGCAGACCTTCGAGCGGCTCTTCCGCGATGTGCGCGGCCGCATCGTGGTGAGCATGTTCGCCTCCCACCTGCACCGCATCCACCACGTGCTGGACCTGGCCCGGACGCTGGAGCGCAAGGTGGTGATGATGGGGCGCAGCCTGATGCGCAACATCGAGATGGCCCGCGAGCTCGGCTTCCTCCCCTCCGTCACCGACGGGCTCTTCGTCCCGCTCGAGAACGCGGCCACCCTTCCTCCAGAGCGCCTGCTGGTGCTCGCCACCGGCTCCCAGGCCGAGCCCCGTGCCGGCCTCTCCCAGCTCGCCGCCGGAGAGGGCCCTCTGCGCCTGGGCCCCGGGGACCTCGTCGTCCTCAGTGCCCGAGCCATCCCCGGCAATGAGCGCGCCGTGTCCGGCCTCATCGACCAGCTCCTCTGGCGCGGCGCCCGCGTCGTCTACCCGGACGTGGAGCCCGGGGTGCACGTGTCCGGCCACGCCGGCCAGCCCGAGCAGCGGCGCGTGCTGGACCTGGTGCGTCCCAAGAACTTCGTCCCCATCCATGGCGAGCTGCACCACCTCCACCGACACCTGGCTACCGCCAAGGACTCCGGGCTCTCCCCCGCGCAGCTCCTGCTGGCCCAGGATGGAGATCTGCTCGTCTTCGAGGAGGGCCAGGGCCGCTTCTCCGGCAGCGTCCCCACCGGCCGCATCTACCAGGACCGCTTCGGTCAGGGTGTGGTGACGCCCGACATCCTCCAGGAGCGCACCCGGCTGGCCGAGACGGGCTTCATCGTGGCCGCCCTCGTCATCGAGCGAGCCAGCCTGTCCCTCCTGGCGGGCCCCCAGCTCACGGGCCAGGGGCTCAACCTGGACGAGCAGGTGCTGCTCTCCCGGGTGGCCGAGGACGCCCGGGGCTTCTTCCTGGAGATGTCCCACCAGCTGAGGGGGGATGACGCCCGGGTGCGGGAGGAGCTGGCCAAGGCGGTGCGCCGGGCCTTCAAGCTGTATACATCCAAGCGGCCCGTCGTGGTGCCGATGGTCATCAAGGTGTGATAAGGGCGCGAACTGCCATGCCTTCCTTCGACGTCGTCTCCAAAATCGATATCGCCGAGCTCGACAACGCGGTCAACCAGGCCAAGAAGGAGATCTCCACCCGTTACGACTTCCAGGGCGTCAACGGGGACATCGTGCTCGCGCCGGATAAAACCTCCATCACGGTGAAGGCCAACAGCGAGGACAAGGTCCAGGCCGCCAAGGAAGTCCTCCTCAGCAAGCTGGCCAAACGCGGCATCTCGCTGCTGGCGCTGGAGTACGAGCCCATCGAGAAGACGGGCCTGTCCAACGTGAAGCAGCTCATCAAGCTGCAGCAGGGCATCCCGGTGGAGAAGTCCAAGGAACTGGTGAAGCTGCTCAAGGACTCCAAGATGAAGGTCCAGGGCTCCATCCAGGCGGATCAGCTCCGCGTGACGGGCAAGAACAAGGATGACCTGCAGGCCGCCATGGCGCTCTTCCGCAAGGAAGCGGACCGGCTGCAGCTCGACATGCAGTTCACCAATTTCCGGGACTAGCCGTGCGCTCACTCGTCGTCTCTGCCCTCCTCGCGGCGCTCATCCCCGGGGCCGCCTTCGCCCAGGAGCAGGAGCAGGCCCCCCCGAAGCCCCGCCCGGTGAAGTCCGTGCCCTCGCTGTCGCGCGCGCCCAAGCTCGACGGCAAGCTCAAGGACTTCTCCTCCTCGCTCACCCTCAAGCCGCCTGCCTCCGTGGACGCGAGCGCCTCCTTCACCGCCCGGGCCGGGTGGCGCAAGGACACCCTCTACGTGGGGGTGGAGGCCACGGATGATCAGCTCCAGGCGGGAGATCTGCTCACCCTCTCCCTCTTCTTCCCGGACGCCGGAGCCACCGCCACCGGCCATGTCTTCCGCTTCGCCTTCGATGGCAAGCGCGCCTCACCGCCGGAGAGCGGCACCTCCCGGTTCGCCCAGCAGCTGGTGGAGGTGGGCGTGCAGCGTCAGGACAACACCCTGGCACTCGAGGTGGCCATCCCCGCCCGCGCCCTGCCGCGCTTCCCCGCCGAGGATCCGCTCGTCCTCGATCTGTGCCTCACCTACGAGGACGTGGACGCGGCGGGCTCCAAGCCCCCGGCCGTCTCCAACTGCAAGGACGGCGGCATGGTGGGCGAGGCCCTCCGGCTGCCAGACGACTTCCGCAAGGGCCTCAAGCTGAAGCCGCCCAAGGGAGTGATCGCGCTCGAGGGGCAGCCGGACGGCTGGTTGGGCTATGGCGTCCTCCACTACCCGGACTGGGTGGAGGCGGACGAGCCCCTGACGCCTGATCTGCTGGAGGTGCTGGTGGCCCCCAGCACGGTGAATGCGGCGTCGGCCGGGGTGAATGTCCCGGAAACGCTCATGCTGCCGAATGGAAAGACCCTGCTGGTGGTGTTGTCGGGCGACAACCCCTACACCTCGGCCGGCACATGTGACTCGGACAAGGAATTGCGCCTCGGCCTCTACCTGGTGAAGGGGAAGACAGCGCAACGGGTGCTCGAATGGCCGGCCGCTACGTGTGCGCTGGGACGAGCCACCTCTGTAGTGCTCGATGAAGAGGGCGCGTTGAGCATTGGTTACTCGAACGGCCCGACCATCAACTTTGCTTGGAGTGGAGACCACTTCGAGCGGACCGAACTCGGAAAGCGGTAAGCGCTGTGCAGAAGACCCCCCAAGAGACCAAGAGCCTCTACATGATGACCCTCGGCTGCCCGAAGAACCGGGTGGACTCCGAGGTGATGCTCGGCACCCTCAAGCAGCGGGGTTACTCGCTGGTGCAGGACCCCGCCGAGGCCCAGGTCATCGTCGTCAATACCTGTGCCTTCATCGGGCCCGCCAAGCAGGAGTCCGTGGACTCCATCCTGGAGATGGCCGAGTACAAGAAGTCGGGGGAGTGCAGCACCCTCGTCGTCACCGGTTGCCTCTCGCAGCGCTACGGCGCCGAGCTCTCCAAGGAGATGCCCGAGGTGGACCACTTCCTGGGCACGAGCGCCTATGCGCAGATTGGAGATCTGCTCGCCGCCGAGGCCAGCCCGCGCCAGGTGATTCCGGACCCGGACTACATCCACGACGCGCAGACGCCGCGTGAGAACTCGATGCCGTCCTACACGGCATACCTGAAGATCTCCGAGGGCTGCGACAACGCGTGCGCCTTCTGCATCATCCCCACGCTGCGCGGTGGCCAGCGCTCGCGCCCCATCGCGGACGTCGTCACCGAGGCCCAGCGCCTCTCCGAGCAGGGCGTGCAGGAGCTGAACCTCGTGGCGCAGGACCTGACGGCCTACGGGCATGACCTGCCCGGCAAGCCCAAGCTGCATGATCTGCTGCGCGAGCTGGTGAAGGTGGACGTGAAGTGGATCCGCCTGCACTACGCCTACCCGCGCGTCTTCACCGACGAGCTCATCGAGCTGATGGCGACGGAGAAGAAGATCGCCCGCTACCTGGACATGCCGCTGCAGCACGCCAGCGACAAGCTGCTGCTGTCGATGAAGCGTGGCCGGGACAGCAAGTTCCTCAAGGAGCTGCTGACGAAGCTGCGCGCCCGGGTGCCGGGGCTGGTGATGCGCACCTCGATGATCGTCGGCCTGCCGGGCGAGACCGAGGAGGACTTCGAGCTGCTCAAGGAGTTCGTGAAGGAGCAGCGCTTCGAGCGGCTCGGTGTGTTCCAGTACTCGGACGAGGAAGGCACGGCGGCGTACGATTACGAGAACAAGGTGCCGAAGCAGACCATCGAGCGCCGCTGGCGCGAGGTGATGGCCATCCAGAAGCGCATCAACCGCGAGCAGAACAAGAAGCTCGTGGGGCAGCGGATTGAAGTGCTGGTGGAGGGCCCGAGCGAGGAGTCCGAGCACCTGCTGGTGGGCCGCTACGAGGGCCAGGCGCCGGAGATCGACGGTCTGGTCTACATCAACGACGGTCTGGCCTACCCGGGCGAGTTCGTCACCGTGGAGGTGACGGAGGCGCACGACTACGACCTGATCGCCAAGGTGGTCGAGCGCCCCAACCCGAAGGACCGCGTGCTCAAGCCCCGCGAGTCCTTCCCCATGCCCGTGGTGACGTCGCAGCGCTGACGTCTCCCGAGCACCCATGAAGTCGCCAGGCCCGGTGTCTCCTCGAAGCCACGAGGAGCCCGGGCCTGTTCGCTTCTGGGATGCCGCGTGTCACATCCGGACACGCTCTGGCGCCCGGGGGCGGGCCATGCCGTAGGCCGAGGGGTGGCGCTAGAGTTGCACGGGCCAGTCCATCCCCATGTCCCAGCTCCTCCAGGATGTGCGCTTCTCCCTGCGCCAGATGCGGCGCGAGCTCGCCTTCACGCTGGTGGTGGTGGCCACACTCGCCCTGGCCATCGGCGGCGCCACCGCCGTCTTCAGCGTCGTCTACCAGGTGGTGCTGCGGCCCCTGCCCTACTCCGAGCCAGAGCAGCTCGTGCGCCTGTTCCAGTCCACGCCCCAGCGCGAGCGTGGAGGGGTGTCCTATCTGTCCCTGCAGGCCTGGCGTGAGCGTACTCATGCCTTCCAGGGCCTCGAGGGAATCACCCTGACGGATTTCACGCTCACCGGAGAGGGGGCCGCGGACCGGGTCTTCGCGGCACGCGCGACGGCCGGTCTGCTGCCCCTGCTGGGAGTGAGGCCGGTGCTCGGGCAGGCCTTCGGCGCGGAGATGGAGGTGCCCGGGAGGGATCTCGTGGTGATGCTCTCGCATGGGCTGTGGCAGCGCCGCTTCGGGGGAAGCCGGGACGTCGTGGGCCGGACGCTCACCCTCAACGGACAGCCCCACACGGTGGTGGGAGTGCTGCCCGCCTCCTTCCGTTTCGCGCCCGATGTGGACCTGTGGAAGCCCCTGGCCCCCAACCCGGCTGAGACGGAGGGCGGCCCCCGGCACATCTTCATGCGCGTGGTGGGGCGGCTGCGGCCCGGTATTTCGGTGGAGCAGGCGCGGACGGAGCTGGAGGGACTGGCCGCGGCCCTGGTGCGCGAGCCCGAGTACGCCGGGGAGGCGCCGGGGGTGCGTGTGATGCCGCTGCACGCCCATGTGGTGGAGGGCTCTCGGCAGCAACTCTGGTTGCTGGCGGGAATCATGGCCCTGGTGCTGCTCGTGGCCTGCGCCAACGTGGCCAACCTGATGCTGGCCCGCGCCAGCGCTCGCGAGCGGGAGGTCTCCGTGCGTGCCGCCCTGGGCGCGAGCCGGTTGCAGTTGATGCGGCAGTTCCTCGTGGAGAGCGGGCTGATGGCGCTCCTCGGTGGGGCCGCGGGCCTGTTGCTCGCACTGTGGGGAATGGACTTGATGCGGGCCCTGGTGCCTCCCGAGGTGCTGTCACCGGAAGCGGCGCGGCTGGATGGGCACGTGCTGACCATCGCCGCCGGCCTGTCCCTGCTCACCAGCCTCTTGTTCGGGTTGGTGCCTGCATTGAGGGCGGCTCGGGCCGATGGACGTGGGGTGCTCGGAGGACTGCGAGGAGGCCGGGGCGCCACGGGGCGCGGCGGTGCGATGGCTCTGCTGGTGATCGCGCAGGTGGCGCTGGCGCTCGTTCCATTGGTGGGAGCGGGGTTGATGCTGCGCACCCTTCATTCGCTGCAGACGGTGCCGCTGGGCTTCGAGCCTCGGGGCGTCACCATCGCGAACATGTACCTGTCCAAGGACAAGTACCTGGACGACGAGCGCCAGCGACTCTTCTTCTCGGAGCTGCTGGAGCGGGTGCGGGCGCTGCCCGGGGTGCAGTCCGCGGGCGTATCCAGCACGGTGCCGCTGTGGGGTCGCACGGGTGTCGCGCCGGTGCTTCTGCCGGGCGAGCCCGACTCGGTGGCTGATGCCCGCGAGCTCACCAACTTCCGCACGGCGAGCGAGGATTACTTCGTCACGATGGGGATTCCGTTGAAGGCGGGGCGGCTCGTCGAGGCCATGGATGGTGCGGGCTCGCCCCCGGTCCTGGTCGTCAACGAGGCCTTCGCACGGCGCTATTTCCCCGGGGGGAAGGCGCTGGGGCAGCGGGTGCGGCTGGCGCTCGACGGAGAGTCCTTCCGCGAGGTGGTGGGCGTGGTGAGCGACGTGCACCACGACAGCCTCGGCGAGGCGCCGTCCTCCGAGGTGTACATGCCGATGGGACAGTTCTCCGTGCTGCGCATGCTGCTCGCGGTGCGCTCCACGCAGGACGCGGAGGCGCTTGCCCCCATCCTGCGCGAGCAATTGCGCGCGGTGGATCCGAATGTGCCGCTCATCCAGGTGCGCACCATGGAAGACCTGGTGGATGCGAGCCTCGGGCGCACACGGGTGATGGGGGCACTGTTGTCGGCCATCGCCGTGCTGGGATTGGGGCTGGCGGGGCTGGGGTTGTACGGCGTGCTGGCGTACTCGGTGAGCCAGCGCACCCGCGAGATGGGCATCCGCATCGCCCTGGGCGCGAGGGACAATCAGGTGCTGTGGTTGGTGGTGGGGCGAGGCCTGCGACTCGCCGCTGCCGGTGTGGCCCTGGGCCTGGGAGGAGCGGTCGTGCTCGCCCGCGGCCTGTCCAGCATGCTCCATGGAGTGGGGGCGCTCGACGCCGTCACCTTCATGGCGGTGCCCGCACTGCTCGGGGCCGTGGCGCTACTCGCGAGCTGGCTGCCCGCCCGGCGCGCGCTGCGCGTACCGCCCCACGAAGCGCTCCGCTCGGAAGGGTGAGCCCTCTCAGCGCCGCTCCAGGCGGCGCCACGAGCCCGCGCGCCCGGTCTCCTCGAAGCCCGCGAGGGCCCCGGGCAACGACCCATCCCCGTACACCAGGAGGCTGTTGAAGGGAGCCACCTGCTCCACGGAGACGGAGCTGGCGTCCATCCACATCGGCAGCGATCGACCTGGGCGGAAGCGCACCGGCAGGTGGTCCGCATCGGCGAAGAAGTGGTGCCCCACCCCGCCCTGGGTGGCCGTCCACCACTGCCCGAGGTGCTCCAGGTAGACGAGGCGGCTGCCTCGAGACCGGTTCCCGGCGAGCGAGAGGTAGCCGTGCACCCCCGGTGGCGGAGGACTCGCCACCAGCGTCTCGAGTCCCTCCACCTCCTGCTTGAAGCGCCAGTGGTAGCGCGCCGTCTCGGCGAGCGAGGCCACCACCACGAGCAGCATCAGGGCCCGCACCGGCCGGGCAATGCGCGCCGGGTCCACCAGCACGAGGGCCACAACGCCCGCGAGGACAGGCAGGCGCACGTGGATGAGCCAAGCGCCCGAGATCGCCTTGGGCGTCACCAGGAAGAGGGCCCCCAGCGAGAGGAAGAGCAACCACGGCGCCCGGGGCTCCTCACGGCGGTGGCGCAGGTACGCCACGACGAAGACCAGTGTGATCAGCACCGGGCCCACGACGGCGAGACGGCCCTCGGGGCGGTAGTTGCGCAGGAGCCAGTTGAAGTGAGAGCCCCACCCGTAGTCCGTGGGTAGGTGGTTGCCGGGAGTGACGGCTCTGGATGCGAGCGTCACCACGCGGGCCGCACAGAGGGCCAGGGGAAGCGCCAGGCCCGCGGCGGCGAGCCCCACCGCCCGGCGCCGGGAGTCGGAGGTGAGCGCGAGCGCGGCCACGCCGACACAGAGAGCCCCGAAGGCAACCAGGTGCGAGAGCATTGCCGCCGTGGACAGGAGCGCGAGCCCCACCACCGCGCCCACCGCGCCCACCGCGCGCCCGGTGCCGCGCAGCGCGTGCAGGTAGAGCGCGAGCGAGAGCAAGGCGAGCGGCAGGGAGAAGAAGCTCGGCAGGAAGCCGAACCAGTAGGAGATGTTGAAGGCGAGCGGGAACCCGAACACCACTGTCCACGAGGGCCGGCGCAGGACACGCGCGAACGCCAGGTGGGACAGGGGGAAGAGCATCAATCCCGTCCAGGCGGCCAGACGCGCCGCGAAAGCCCCATTCGTCAGCAGCGTCACCGGCAGGAAGAGCCAGATGGGCAGCCCATAACCGAGCGGGATGTGCGCCTCGTACAAGGCAGACACCTGGGGATTGCCCCGGACAAGCTCCGCGAGCGTCTGCATCTGGGCCGCGTGGGCGGGCAGATCGACGGAGGGAGGAATGCCGTTCATGCACCAGGCGGCGAAGCACCCCCAGGCCACCAGCAGGATGACGGTCTTCCAGGGCTCGTGTGAGGAGACGGGTGCGGCCTGCGGCTCTTGGGACATGTTCCGGGCCCCTTATAGCGCCGTTCCGCTACTTCGGATCCTCGGGCTCCTGCTCGCGCTCCTTCTTCGTCGGCGGCTTCGACGTCTTGCTTCGCTGAGGCGTGGCCACCGCGTCTCCCAGTGGCGTCGGCTGGCACTCGCAGAGCGTGCGCCGAGTGCTCCCCTGGTGCACGAAGATGCAGGCATTCGGGCACTCCTGGAACTGCCCTTCCTCGAACAGCGCCAGCGCGTACCCGTGCACCGACTTCAGGGCCTCACTGCACTCGGGCATCGACTGCGCCAGCCTGGGCCATGGCACCAGGTGCTGCGTCGTCACGCCCCGGCTCGTCGGCGAGAACGAGAAGCCCACCTGGCAGTCCTGCGTCAACGGCTTGCCGTCCTCGCCCAGTAGCTCCAGGTGCAGTCGCCCGCCCTCGGGCAGGTCGCGGAACACCGCCCCCGTGAGGGCCACCCGCCCGTCCGCCCCCCGCCGCACGTGCAACCCGAAGCAGGACTCCTCGCGCGCCTCCTCGGGATTCTGGGAGCCCGGACGTGCGCAGCGCTGACGGCCGTCGACGGTCTGCACGCGCGGCCGTCGCAACACCAACGTGTCGCCCTGCACATCCACCGTGGTACGGAAGCGGCCCCAGACGTCTGGCCCCAGCCGGCCCAGAGTGGTTGGGTTCCTCCACCCCACCCCGGCCTCCAGCACCATGGGACTCACGCCCACGCCCGAGGTCACCTCCACCGCATCCACCAGGTAGGCCCTCGGCGGCAGGTTGGCGGCCGTCTCCAGCGGTTGGAGTCCCTGCGCCTCCGCGGCCCCCATGGCGAGCCGTGAGAAGGGCTCGCGCGAGCCCAACACGAAGGGACCCGTGAGCGCCAACTCCCCCTGCGTCACCCGCGCCACCAGCAGAGGCCAGTCGCCCACTGGGTCTCTCGCGAGCTCGAGCCGGTGCACCTCCTCGGCCGAGTCCGAGCCAGGAGCAGTCGCTTCAACCAGGTGTTCCGCGCGCGGGCGCGATTTCTCGAAGGTCACCTCGCGCCGCAGCGGGTCCACCGTGAAGGCATAGGCGGAGAGCACGTCAGCCCCTAGCGTCACCGCACAGGCGCGCTCGTCGGTGAGCCCTATGCCCCGAGGCCCCAAGGGAACACCGCCCACGCGCAGACCCGACAGGCGAATCAGCGGCCAGTCCCGCAGGCCTCCTGGGACGGCATAGACGTCCGGCACGCGCGCCGAGCCCACCACGGGAGGAGGAGGCCGCTTCTCATCCCAGCAGGCCGAGGACACCGCGGAGAGCGCCCGGGCCACATCCATCACCACCGGCACCGGGCGCCCGTTCAACTGGCCCTCCACCACGAGCCTCAAGTTGGGCGAGGGCAGCAGGGGCAGCGTCTGGCCCGCGAGACTGCCCGGGGCCTCGGGCGCGGCGGGGCCCGCCCCCCGGTGACACCCGGCGAGCAACAGCAGCAGGGCCCCGAGTCGCGCGCTCCGCACAGGCTACTTCCGCGGCTTGGTGAAGTCGTCGATGCGCGTGCCGTCGGGGGGATTGATCTTGAAGGCATCCGCCCCGACGCCCACGTTCGTCTTCAGGTTGAGGAAGGCGATGGCGTTCTCGCTGCCGTCCGGATCCACCACCGTGCTCTTCAGCACCTGCGCCGTCTTCGAGTCCACCTCCAGGCGCACCTGGCGGAAGCGCGGATCCTCCTTGAGGGGATCCAGCACCAGCAACGTGCCCTTGCAGTCCTTGCACGCGCCCTTGCTGATGGAGAACTCGTCCGCCAGCTTCCCCTGACCGAAGAGGAACGTCACCGACGCGGAGAGCTGGCTGGTGTCGATCCGGCCCACGCTCAGCGTCTGCGCCTCGGGGTCGTACGCGTACACCTTCTCACCGGCCAGCACGAAGGTGCGCGTAGAGGGCTTCTGGTACTCCCAGCGCATCAGGCCCGGCTTCTTGTAGATGACCGTGCCCGTCGAGGTCTGCGTGCGCCGCAGGGCCTTGTACTTGTAGTCCTGCTTGAAGTCGGCCGAGAAGTCCTGCGTCTTCTCGTAGAAGGCCTGCATGCGCTCCACCAGCTCCTTCACCTCCGGAGCGACCTTCTTCTCAGGGGCCTTGGGGGCCGCGGTGGCCTTCGGCGCTTCCGCCTTGGGGGCCGCAGGGGCAGGGGCCGGCTGAGCGGGCGCCTGGGCAACCACCTGGTGAGCAACAGTGGTGGGTACCGGAGCAACCACCGGCGCGGCGAGCAGGGTCACGAGCAGCTTCTCGAGGTACATGGCTTGAGCTCTCTCCAGGCGGGCGAGCCGCCCGCGATTCCAACTGTACCTACAGACGGCCCCCCCGGGCCGGCATTCAAGGCTTGGAGGGGGGTGGCTTCTTGAAGATGCGCCGGCGCTGTTTCACAGCGAGCATATAGAAGCGGTCGCGCAGCACCTGGGCCTCCGCCTCGGTGAGGTCTCCCACGCGCCCGAGGTGCTCCTCGCGCCAGGAGATGGCCCGGGTAACACAGGCCGATGCCGCGGCGGAGATATTCAGGCTCTGGCTGAAACCGCGCATCGGAATCCAGAAGGTGCCGTCCGAGCCGTCCAGCACCTCCTGGCTCACCCCATCCCGCTCGTTGCCGAAGATGAGGGCGACCTTCGAGTCGAAGCGCATCGTGTAGAGGCTGGTGGCGTCCTCGCGGATGGCCGAGGCGTACAGCGAGAAACCTCGGGACTTGAGGTGCTCACGGCACGAGGCGAAGTCCTTGTAGAGCTTCACATCGAGCCACTTGTCGCACCCCTGCCCCACCCGCGAGTTGGGCATGAAGGGCGCCGCGGGGTTGACGATGACATGCACCTCCTGGAGGCCATTGGCCTCGCAGGTGCGCAGCACCGCGGCGATGTTGAAGCTGTCCTCCAGCCGATCCAGCACGATGGTGAAGGTGCGCGTGCGCTGGGAGATGACCTTGTCGATCTTCTCCTTGCGCACATCGAGCAGGAGGGACTCCGCGTCGATCGGAGCCTTCTCGAGCTTCTCGTAACGGGGGCCGCCACCAGCCATCGCGTCAGGACCTCCGGGCCCGCTTCGGCGCGGCCTTCTTGGCCGCCGCCCCGCGCGCCGGAGCCTTCTTCGCCGCGGCCTTCTTCGTCACTACCCGCTTCGCCGCCGCCTTCTTGGCGGGAGCCTTCTTCGCAGGCGCCTTCTTGGCAGCGCTCTTCTTCGCCGCCGCCTTCTTGGCGGGAGCCTTCTTCGCCACCACAGGTGCCTTCTTGGCGGGAGCCTTCTTCGCAGGAGCCGTCTTCGCCGCTGCAGCGGCCTTCTTCGCGGGGGCCTTCTTCACCGCCGCCGCGGCCTTCTTCGCGGGGGCCGCAAGAGCCTTCTTCTCCGCCCGGGGCTTGGGCGGCGGCTCCACGTGCAGCTTGTCCCTGCGTCCGGTGAAGAGCACCTCGGCCACGGCGTCCAGCAGCGGCTGCATGCCCAGGCCCGTGGCGCACGAGACGGGGAACACGGCGATGCCGCGCTTGCGCAGCTCCTCCGTCAGGCGCCCGAGCCGATCCTGCGCGTGCGGCAGGTCCAGCTTGTTGGCCGCCACCACCTGGGGCTTGCTCGACAGCTCCTCGCTGTACTTGCGCAGCTCCTCATTGAGGATGTCGAAGTCCTTGAGTGGCTCGCGGTCCTCGGTCTCGGTGCCCATGTCCAGCAGGTGGATGAGCACCTTGCAGCGCTCCACGTGCCGCAGGAACTGGTGCCCCAGCCCCACGCCCTCGCTGGCGCCCTCGATGATTCCGGGGATGTCCGCCATCACGAAGGACAGGCCGTCCTTGTACTGGACCAGGCCCAGGTTGGGCACGAGCGTGGTGAACGGATAGTCGGCGATCTTCGGCCGAGCCCGGCTCACGACGGAGATGAGCGTGCTCTTGCCCGCGTTGGGGAAGCCCAGCAGCCCCACATCCGCCAGCAGCTTCAGCTCCAGCCGCAGGGTGCGCTCCTCGCCCTTGGTGCCGTCCTGGGCGAAGCGCGGCGTCTGCCGGGTGGAGGTGGCGAAGTTCATGTTGCCCAGCCCGCCCCGGCCGCCCTTGCACACCACCATGCGCTCGCCGGCCGTGTTCAGGTCCGCCAGCACCTCCTCGGTGTCCACGTCACGAACGAGCGTGCCCACCGGCACCTTGAGGACCAGGTCATCGGACGCGCGGCCATTGCAGTCGCTGCCCATGCCGTTCTCGCCGCTCTTCGCCCGGTGGTGCTGTTGATAGCGGTAGTCCAGCAGCGTGGTGAGTTGGGGATCGGCCTCGAAGATGACCGAGCCGCCGTTTCCTCCGTCTCCACCATTGGGGCCGCCGCGATCGACGTACTTCTCCCGGCGGAACGCAACGGCCCCGTTGCCCCCGTCCCCGGCCTTCACGAAGATGCGGACTTCATCAACGAATTTCATCCCAGACCCCAGAAATGCGGAACGGGCCGCCTCCACGTCCAGCGCCAAAAGGCGTATGGACCGGGAGCGACCCGCTCACGAGGCAACTGGGGAGCCAGCGAAGACCGGCTCCCCTTTCAAACGAAACGCGAACTAGGCGCTCGTCTGGGCCGGGTACACGGAGACCTTCTTGCGGTCCCGGCCCTGGCGCTCGTACTTCACCACTCCGTCCACCGTGGCGAAGAGCGTGTAGTCACGACCGAGCTTCACGTTGGAGCCCGGGTGGATGACCGTGCCGAGCTGCCGCACGAGGATGCTCCCCGCGCTGACGGTCTCGCCGGCGTACACCTTCACGCCACGGTACTGCGGATTGGAATCGCGACCGTTGCGCGAAGAACCTTGTCCCTTTTTATGAGCCATGACACCGATTCCTGATGAGGCCGGCGCGCCTCACAGCGCTCCGGGAAGTTGTGACCCGGACTAGCCGGAGATGGAGGTCACCTTGACCTCGGTGTAGGGCTGACGGTGGCCACGGCGGCGCGTCCAGCCCTCCTTCTCCTTGCGGAAGTGCAGCACCTTGCGGTGCTTGTCCTGGGCGAGAATCTTGCCCACGACCCTGGCGCCCGACACGGTCGGCTGCCCCACCTTCGGGCTGTCCGAACCACCGAGCATCAGCACGTCGTTGAAGGTCACCTCAGCGCCGACAGCTCCCGTGACCTTCTCGATCCGGAGCACGTCGCCCTCGGCCACGCGGTACTGCTTACCGCCCGTGCGAATGACTGCGTACATCGTTGAACCCCTGAGTTTGTTCCGGGTTGATTCAACCCGTGAAAGGCCGGCGTGCATTTCGGACGTGAAAAACCGTCCTACGATGCAAAGGTCGCCCGATCTACGGGAGAAGGACAGGGGAGTCAAGGCAGATAGCAGGGGGTGGTGCATAGGGAGCACGCCCCAGCCTCCCCCTCTCCCCCCTGCCCACCCGTGGACACGCGACGCCCCTGGCCCGCCCGACCGCCTGCCCGGCCGGTAGGATGGGCCCTTTCCCCTCTCTTACAAGGAGTGCTCCCAATGCGAAAGTCCGGATGGATGCTCGCCCCCCTGGCGGCAGCGGCGGTCCTCAGCGGGTGCCGGAGCACGGCCTGCGAGGATCTGGCGGCGGCCTACGCCGACGTGGCCCAGAAGTCCCAGCCCTGCGTGGAGCGTGCCCCCCTCCCCGCCTTCGATGCGGCCCGATGCGAGCAGAACCTCCAGGCGTGCGGCGGGGAGGACCTGGATCAGCTCGACGCCCAGATCGAGTGCTACCTGCGGCTCGGCACCTGCCAGCCCGGACAGCAGGAGGCCTTCTTCCAGAACATCACCAACTGCGACAGCAACGTCCTCAGCAACACCTGTGAGGCGGCAATTTTCTAAGCAACCTGTCCTCTGCGAAGGAGCGGCCCCGAGATACCCGCTCGGGGTGGAGACATGCCCTCTGGCGATCCTCCATCGGGCCGCTAGGATGCGCCCCTCTCTTCACGCCATGCGTGAAGCACCAGAGGGGGAAGCACACATGAAGACGAAGATTTTCGGAGTGGTGGCCGTGGCGATGCTGGCCCTGACCGGCTGCGGCAACGTCTGTGACGAGTTGGATAACGCCTTCGAGGCGGTCGAGGAAAAGGCTCGGCCCTGTGCTTCGGCGGGCGAGGAGCCGACGTCCTTCAACACCAACCAGTGTTCGGACAACCTCGAGGACTGCACGGACTCGGAGAAGAAGGCCATGTCCGACTTCGCCAAGTGCCTCCGGGAGCTGCCGGAGTGCACCCCGGCCACCCAGGAGAACTTCTCTAACGCGACGCTCGGCTGCCTCCTCAGCCTGTCCGGCAAGGTCGGCGAGACCTGCGGCAACGCCATCATCGGCGGCTAGTCAGCCCTCGCGCGGATCGGGGTCCAGAGTCTGGCCCCGGTCCGTGTCGTTCACTGTCAGGCAGTTCCCGTCACACCCAGATGACGGCTAGAGTGCGCGCGCTATGTCCCGCTCCACTCGCCGCATCCCCCTCGTCAACCTGTCCCACTATCGCTCCGGCAGCCCCGAGGAGCGTGCCCGCTTCGTCCGGGTGTTCGGAGAAGCCCTCAAGGAGTTCGGTTTCGTCTCCGTCGAGGGTCACGGCATCGACGACGGGCTCATCCGCCGCACCTACGCGGACGTGGAAGCCTTCTTCCGCCTGCCAGAGCAGGTGAAGCAGCGCTACCACGTGCCCGAGTTTGGCGGCCAGCGCGCCTACACGCCCTTTGGCAAGGAGCACGCGAAGAACCGCACCGTGGGCGACCTCAAGGAGTTCTGGCACGTGGGGCGTGACCTGCCCGAGGGCCACCCGCGCCGCCCGGATACCGCCGCCTACAACGTCTGGCCGGAAGAGGTTCCGTCCTTCCGCCCGAACACGCTCGCCCTCTTCAACGCGCTGGACGAGGCGGCGGCGCTGATGCTGCAGGCCGTGGCCGAGTACTTTGGCATCGAGCGCAACACCTTCAGCGACATGGCGCAGGACGGCACCTCCGTGCTCCGCGTCATCCACTACCCGCCCCTGAAGGAGAAGTTCATCCCCGGTGCGGTGCGCGCCGCCGAGCACGAGGACATCAACCTCATCACCCTGCTGTGCGAGGGGACCGCCTCGGGTCTGGAGCTCCTCACCCGCGACGGCGAGTGGATTCCCGTGGACACGCTGCGCGGGCAGATCGTCGTGGACTCGGGCGACATGCTGAGCCGGGTGACCAACGGCGTCATCCCCGCCACCACCCACCGCGTGGTCAACCCGCCCTCGGCCGCCGAGGACAACACGCGCTACTCCATGCCCTTCTTCGTGCACCCCTATCCGGAGTGCGTGCTCCAGCCGCTGCCGGGCACCGTGACGCCGGAGAAGCCGGGCCAGCCCCCCATCACCGCTGACGCGTTCCTCAAGCAGCGCCTGCGGGAGATCGGCCTCATCAAGTAATGCTGGGCAGAGGGGTCCGCGCAGGAGCGAACCCGAACATGTCCCTCCCCGCCCTCTCCCACTGCCGGACCCTGCTCCTGCTCGGCGGGTGGGTGCTGGCCTCCGGTGGGGCCGCGGCCCAGGAACGGCCCCCTCCCCTCCTGCGCCCGGGCAACGTCGACCTGCGCGTCGAAGGCGCGGCCTCGCTCCTGCCGCTCTCCCTCGAGGCCGGTGCCACGGTGGACGTCGGCGTGCTTCCGCTCGCCACCGGCACGCTCTCCCTCGGCGCGGAGCTCAGCGGCAACCTGTGCGCGCTCGCGTGCTGGGTCCCCAATCTCTTCCTCGACCGAGACACCTCGCGCTGGGAGCTCTCCGCCGTCGGCCGCCTGGGCTACCACTTCACCCTGGCGAATCGGAACTACAGCAAGGTGGACCTCTTCGGCGTCCTGCTCGGAGGCGTGCTCGAGCCACACACCACCGTCACCACGCCCGCCTACCGCTTCGAGGGCCGCGGCCGGGGCCCCGTCTTCGGCCTCGGCATCGGTGGGAATTACTTTCCCTCCTCCTCCCGCCTCTTCGTGGGCGGTGAGGCCCGGCTGCGCTTCTCCACCGGCGCCTATGAGTTCACCCTCAGCCGAGGCACGCACGAGTTCACCGACGACGAGCGACGGTGGGTTCGACTCGGCCTCAGCACCGCCTTCTTCGTGGGGGTCCGCCTTTTCTGACGCACGAGGTCAACCCAAGCGCCCCGTCCTCCGTCTCAGTGCACGAGTCTTCCGGGCGAGGATGACGGCTCCTCGTGCACGGAAGCACCTCCCGTTTCGAGCAGCTGGAGCAGGTCCTTCGTCGTCAGCCGCGCCGCGGCGTTCGACCCCTCGAGAATGCCCGCGACGAGAGCGCGCTTGTCCGCGTGGAGCGAGAGAATCTGCTCTTCAATCGTTCCGCGGGTGACGAGCCGATACACCGTGACGGGCCGCTCCTGCCCGATGCGATGGGCTCGATCGGTGGCCTGATCCTCCACCGCCGGGTTCCACCACGGATCGAGGTGGATGACGTAGTCCGCCGCGGTCAGGTTGAGTCCCGTTCCGCCCGCCTTCAGCGAGATGAGGAACAGGTCGCCCTCGCCCCGCTGGAAAGCCTCCACCCGCTTCGCCCGTGCACCCGCCGGGGTCGAGCCCTCGAGGTACTGGTAGCTGAACCCCGCCCGGTCGAGCTCCTCCCGCACCAGGGCGAGATGTGAAGTGAACTGGCTGAACACGAGCGCGCGATGGCCCGCGCCACGGAGTTCCTCGACCAGCTCGAGCAGGCGGCGCATCTTGGAAGAACCGACACTCGACTTCCCATCGTAAAGCCGCGGATGGGAAGCCAGCAGCCGCAGGCGCGTCAGGGCCGCGAGCACCTGGAACTGCTGCTGCTCGTTGCGCACGCCCCTGCCCTCCTTCGAGACCTCAGCCACGGCGGCGAGGCGCGCATCCTCATAGAGCGCCCACTCCTCCTCTGAGAGTGCGATGGGGACCTGGATCTCCGTGCGCGACGGCAGCTCGCGTGCCACTTCCGCCTTCGTGCGCCGAAGCAGGAAGGGCTTGAGCACACGGGCGAGCGCCTCGCGCGCCTCGGGGTCCTTGCCGCGCTCGATGGGCCCGGCGAAGCGCTCGCGGAACTGCTCCCAGCTTCCGAGCAGGCCGGGGAAGACGATCGAGAAGAGGCTCCACAGCTCCCCGAGATGGTTCTCCAGGGGCGTACCCGACATCGCGAGCCGGAAATCAGCCTTCAGTTTCCGTGCAGCGCGAGCCCGATACGTGGTCGGGTTTTTCAGCGCCTGCGCCTCGTCGATGACGAGGGTGGCGAAGGTGACCTCGCTCAGGCTGGCGATATCACGCGTGAGCAGGCCGTAGCTGACGATCAGCACGTCCTTCTTCGTGAGCTTCTCGAGACAACCCGCACGCTCCGATTGCTCGGCATAGAGGATGGGACGCAGGTCCGGTGCGAACCGGCGCAGCTCCTCCACCCAGTTGAAGCCAACCGACGTGGGGACGAGGATGAGCGCAGGCCCCAGGCGAGACCGGTCGACCAGCACCGAGATCGCCTGCACTGTCTTCCCCAGACCCATGTCGTCGGCGAGGCAGGCTCCGGCCCCCCACGCGGCAACCCGGCTGAGCCACGCATGTCCCTCCACCTGATAGTCGCGGAGGGTCGCACGGAGCGCGGCAGGAGGCTTCGGCCGAAGCGACAACGAGGCCGCGAGCCGCTCGGTGAGCAGTTGCCAGGAAGGCGCTGCCTCCACCTCCGCCCCCGCACCGCCGAGCGCCTCGATGGCGGGGACCGCGCCAGGTGACAGCTCCACCCTTCCATTTCGAGCGAAGGAATGATCGGCGACGGCCTGGAGGCGGTGGCGCAACGTGTCGCTGAGCTCGACCCAACGCCGCTCATCCACCCGCACGAAACGCAGCTGCCGCCGCGCCGCATCGAGCAACACCGCGAGCTCGATCCGACCCAACTCGACCTTCAGCTGGCCGTTGATGCCAAACCAATCCCGCTTCCGTTCGATGTGGACCTTGAGCGCCTCGGGGCCAACAGCCGCCGAGACCCTCGGCTTCTCATCGAGCCACTCGACGGCGAGTCCACGGGGTGGATTCTGCAGGGCGGCGACGAGCGCCAGCGCCGAGTCGGTGTCCCGCATCCGGAAGCAGAAGGTGGGACCCTCCTCGGCGTCGGCGAGCGGAAGGGTCGCGAGCATCGCGCGCGCCCGCTCTTCCTCGGTGAGCAGGGAACGCCGCACGTACGCGCGCTCGGCGCCTCGCAGCAACAGGACGTCCCTCGGACCCACGCCCGGATGGTAGAGCGGTGCTCCGGGACCCGGACGCACGAGCAGCTCGAGCTCGAGCGACACGTCCGGCAGCAGCCTCAGCCGAACCACCGTCTCGGACTCGGAGACGAGCTCGCGGCCCTTGAGGGACTCCGGGACGACCAGCGGGAGGCGGGCCTCCAGCCGAGAGAGCCGCTCGAGCAGCGGCTGCTGCGCCTCGGGTGGAAACCGCGTGCCGTGCTTTTGCAGGAGCTCGAAGAGCTGGCGGGCCTCGTCGCTCACGTCGATCAGCAGGCACCTGCCACGCTGCTCCTCGGCGGTGAAGAGCGGCTCGCCCGGCACGAACGACTTCATCAGCGATGTGAGGAGGCGTGCGTCGAAGACCTCGCCGTCAACGGAGGGCTCGAGCCGGATGTGATCGCCGGCCGGGACCGCGATGAACCCCAGCCGTACCCGCTTCAGCTCGAGCGGCTCTTCGGGCGCGACATCGAGCGCCACCCTCGGGTGCCCCACCAGCGCAAGAAAGGCACGCGCCGCATACGTGCTGCCCCTGGCGCCCGCTCTGGCCGACCACGAGGCGAACAGCTCGGCGACACGCAGGTCCTGCTCGGAGAGGGAATCGCGGTGCTCGTCGAGCAGGCGCGCCGGGGTCGTGCGCGCACCAGAGGTCAACATGCCGCGGCGGTTGCGCTTCTTCACCGACGGCACCGCGGTGAGCGTCCCGAGCTCATGCTCGATGCGCCACCACACCTCAATGAAGGCACGGGGCTCGGCGAGCTTCGCCTCGAACAGGTCGAGCGCCTTGAGCGCGCGAGCCCAAGAGGGCCTCAAGAGCTCATCGGCCAGCACACGCGCCTCGTCGCGCCGCGAGGGGTCCTCAAGGAGATCCAGCGTGGCATCCACCAGCGCGAGGGCATGCGTGCAGCCCCCGCGGGCCTCACAACTGCACTCGAGCCGGGGCTCGCCATCATTCGGGAACGACAGTCTCGATTCGGCCGCGAAGGAGCCGTACGTCGGCCCCCCGCGGACACGCCGCCACCGCTCCTTCCAGGCTACGGCGCAGGGCTCGGCGAGAAACGACCAGGTCCCGGAGGCACGCGCGGCACGGGAGCGAGGAGTTGCACGCGCGCGCAGGCCATGCCGGAGCTGCAGCAGCCGCGTCCAGAACACCGCGAGTGAGGGATCCTCGTTCGACTCCGGGCGTGACGCTTCCTCGAGAACTCCGAGCCGAACGGACTCCGCCTCATCGGCCAGGAACGCGACTGCCGCGAGGGGCACCGCCTCCACGAGGACGCCGCGAGCACGAGCACCCAGGTAGCGCGAGGCGCCCTCACGAGAGCCAACATCCCGAACCGACAGGCCGCTGAGCGCATAGCGAAGGTTGTTCTTCTGTGCCTCATCGACGGCGAGCGCGGGCAGCAACACCTCCGCCGAGGTCGTGAGTGCATCCTGGAGCGAGTGGGACTCCGCCCATTGCTCCAGCTCCTTCCGGGTCCCGAAAGGCGGAGGAAGAACGAGCGGTTCTGGGGCAGCGGAAATGCGCGGTGTGGGGAGTGACACGGAGGCGGCGGAGTGTAATCGCGAGGGAAGACCGGATCAGCACCGGTTCTGGGGCCTGGAGAGCGAGGGAGCAAGCCTGCCAGGGCGTGGATGCCATGGCAGCCGCGTCATGCTGGGGGCCCCGCGAACCGAGGCACGTGCAACCCCTCGGAAATCCAGAGGAGCGGAAGTGGCCTGGGGGCTGCAAGGGCGGCGGCCAACAACAGGAGGATGTACCCATCATGAAGAAGCTCTCCCTCGTTCTCACCCTCTCGCTCATCGTTGGCTGTGGCGCCGTGCAGAACTGGTCGGGAACCTACGAAGGCACCTCGAAGCGCGCGGCGAGTGCCACGGAGCTGGAGGCCGCGACGGCCGTGAAGGAGACCTGGAAGATCAGCGAGGACGTGAACAAGGACGTCCTCTCAATCACCCGCGAGCGGGCCGGAGACGCGGCCTGCGCCCTGCTTGGGAGCCGCGCGGGCTCGGAGCACGGCGGATACGGTGCAAGACTCAATGCGGACCAGAAGTGCGTCATCAACGGCACCGAGCACATCCTGGTCAGCGGCGAACTGCAGTACCTGGGCCCGGATGTCGAGTTCGATCTCCAGTGGAAGACGTCCGCCGCCGGAGGCGTCGTCCTGGTCGAGCAGGGCACCTTCGCGAAGAAGTAGCCCCCCTCCGCGCGACGGCGTTGGCGCAGGATCCGGGCGCGCCCAGGAGCAACTGGTCCGACCATCGGACCAGTTCGCTCGGCGCGCGCGCCTACAGGTCCTGGTAGGCGCAGGGCACGGACTACTCGCCGATCTTCTTCTTCAGCAGCTCGTTGACGAGGGCCGGGTTGCCCTTGCCCTTCATCGCCCGCATCACCTGGCCCACGAAGAAGCCGAAGATGTGCTTCTTCCCGGCCTTGTACTTCTCCACCTCGCCCGCGTTCTTCGCCAGCACCTCGTCCACCACCGCCTCGATGGCGCCCGTGTCGCTCACCTGCGCCAGGCCCTTCTCCGCGATGATGGCCTCCGGGTCCATCCCCGTCCGGAACATCTCTCCGAACACGTCCTTGCCCGCGTTCGCCGAGATGGTCCCCTTCTCCACCGCCGTCAGCAGGTTGGCGAACTGCACCGTCGAGAAGCGCAGCGTGGTGACGCTCCCGCCCTCCTCCTTCAGCAGCCGCAGCAGCTCTCCGAGGAACCAGTTAGACAGCCGCTTGTAGTCCTTGAAGTGCTGCGCCACCGCCTCGAAGTAGTCTGCCAGCGGGCGCTCCGCGCACAGAATCTTCGCGTCATACGCCGGCAGCCCGTACTGACTCGTGAAGCGCGACACCTTCGCCCGTGGCAGCTCCGGCAGGGACTTCGCCACGTCGTCGATCTGCGCGTCCGTCAGGTGCAGCGGCGGCAGGTCCGGCTCCGGGAAGTAGCGGTAGTCGTGCGCCTCCTCCTTCGAGCGCATCGAGCGCGTCACGCCCTTGTTCGGGTCGTACAGCCGCGTCTCCTGCTCCACCTTCCCGCCCGACTCGAGCAGGTCCACCTGCCGGGAGATCTCGTACTCGGTGGCCTGCTTGATGAACCGGAACGAGTTGATGTTCTTCAGCTCCACCCGCTGGCCGTACGCCGTGGCGCCCTTGCGCATCACCGACACGTTGACGTCGCAGCGCAGCGAGCCCTCCTCCATGTTCCCGTCGTTCACCCCGAGGTACACCAGCACGTCCCGCAGGGACTTGAGGTACTCCACCGCCTCGTCCGCGCTGCGCAGGTCCGGCTCGCTGACGATCTCCAGCAGCGGTACGCCCGCGCGGTTCAGGTCCACCAGGCTCTCGGCCGCCGAGGCGTCGTGCACGCTCTTGCCCGCGTCCTCCTCCATGTGGATGCGGCGAACGCGGATGACCTTCTCACCCTCGGGAGTATCGATGGTGAGCTGGCCCCACTCGCAGATGGGCTGGTCGTACTGCGTAATCTGGTAGCCCTTGGGCAGGTCCGGATAGAAGTAGTTCTTCCGGCTCCACACGCTCGTCTTCTTGATGGTGCAGCCGAGCGCCAGTCCCGTGCGGATGGCGAACTCCACCACGCGCGCGTTGAGCACCGGCAGCACCCCGGGCAGGCCCAGGCACACCGGACAGGTGTTGTGGTTGGGCTCCGCGCCGAAGCTGGTGGAGCAGCCGCAGAAGATCTTCGTGTGCGTCAGCTGTTGGGCGTGGACCTCGAGCCCGATGACCGGCTGGAAATCGCTCAGGGGCATGGCGTCTCCGGAAGTCCTCTCTCAGATGGGGGCCAGGCGGCGCACGTAATCGTGCTCACGCTCGAAGGCCCGGGCGATTCGCAGCAACTTCGCCTCGTCGAACGGGCGGCCCATGAGCTGCAACCCGATGGGCAGGCCCGCCTTCGTGAAGCCGCACGGCAGAGACAGGCCAGGCAGTCCCGCCAGGTTGCACGGCAGCGTGCACACGTCCATGAGGTACATGGACAGCGGGTCATTCACCTTCTCGCCCAGCTTGAAGGCCGGCACCGGCGAGGTGGGCGTCACCAACGCGTCCACCTGCGTGAAGGCCTTCGTGAAGTCCTCGCGGATGAGCGTCCGCACCTTCTGCGCCTTCAGGTAGTAGGCGTCGTAGTAACCCGCGCTCAGCGCGTAGGTGCCCAACATGATGCGGCGCTTCACCTCGGGGCCGAAGCCCTGATCGCGCGTCAGGCCGTACATGTCCTTGAGGCCCTTGGCCTCGCGCGCCCGCAGGCCGTAGCGCACGCCATCGTAGCGGGCCAGGTTGCTCGACGCCTCCGCCGGGGCGATGAGGTAGTAGGTGGCCAGCGCGTACTTCGTGTGCGGCAGCGAGACGTCCACCAGCGTGGCGCCCAGCCGCTCGTAGGCCTTCAAGGCCTCGCGCACCGACGCCTCCACCTCGGGGTCCATGCCCTCGACGAAGTACTCGCGCGGCACGCCCAGCTTCAGCCCCGCCACCCCGTGCTCCAGGTCCGCCAGGTAGTCCGGCACGTCCGCCGGGGCCGAGGTGGAGTCCAGCGGATCATGCCTCGCCAGCACCTGCATCAGCGCCGCCACGTCTCCCACCGTGCGCGCCATGGGGCCCGGCGCGTCCAGCGAGGAGGCGTAGGCGATGACGCCGTAGCGAGACACGCGCCCGTAGGTGGGCTTGAGGCCCACGGTGTTGGTGAGCGCCGCCGGCTGACGGATGGAGCCGCCCGTGTCCGTGCCCAGCGTGCCAAACACCTCGCGCGCCGCCAGCGCCGCCGCCGAGCCTCCCGAGGAGCCTCCTGGCGTGCGCGTCACGTCCCACGGGTTGTGGCAGGGGCCATAGGCGCTCGACTCGTTGGACGAGCCCATCGCGAACTCGTCCTGGTTGAGCTTGCCCAGAATGGGCGTCCCCGCCTCCTTCAACAGCCGCACCGTGGTGGCGTCGTACGGGGGGCGGAAGCCCTGGAGAACGTGCGAGGCACACGTCGTCTCCACGCCCTCGGTGAGGAAGATGTCTTTGACGGCGACGGGCACGCCATCCAGCGGCCCGAGCGGGTTGCCTTGCTTGCGGCGAGCGTCGCTGGCCTCGGCGGCCGCCAGCGCACCGTGCTCGTCCAGCCGCAGGAAGGCCTTCACCTTCCCGTCCACCTGGGCGACGCGCGCCAAGCACGCCTGGGTGGCCTCTACGGAGGTGGTTTCCCCCGAGGCCAGCTTCGCCGCCAGCTCCAGCAGGGTGAGGTCGGTCAGCTGCATGGCTTCACTCCAAAATCTTCGGAACGGCGAAGCTGGTGCCCACCTTGGCCGGCGCATTGGCCAGCGACTTCTCCGGTGGCAGCGAGGGCCGCATCACGTCCTCGCGCAGCAGCGAGGACGCGAGCGTGGCGTGCGAGGTGGGCTCCACTCCGCTCACGTCGAGCTCCTGGAGCTGCGCCACTGCATCGAGGATGGCAGAGAGCTGCGTGGCATAGCGCTCCTCCTCCTCGGACGAGAGCGACAGCCGGGCCAGGGTGGCCACATGACGAACCTGCTCGACGGTGAGCTTCATGGAGCGGGCCTCCTACCGAACTACTTGCCCTTGAAGAGGTTGAGGACGGCGCCCATCCACCGGCCATCCTTCTCGTGCGACATCTGGTGCTGGAGCCGCTCCAGCTCGCCCCCGTCCAGGAAGATGCCGTGGCAGTTGAAGCAGGTGTCGATCTCGACATCGCCCCGCTTGAGCGCCTGCAGGTCCATGCCGCACTTGGGGCACTTCATGTAGTGCAGCTTCTTGAGCTCCTCGCGCTGCTGGGCGGCCAGCGACTGGGACTGCTCGATGGCCAGCTTGCGCTTCTTTTCAATCTCCTCGCGCGCGAAGTACTCCTCTTCGGTCGACGACGGCTTGTCCTGGGTGGCCATGATGTAGGTCTCCTTGGCTTGGTACTCGGCGAGGGCACCATACATGCTCCGCCCCCCGCTGGTGCCTCAAAGTGGTAGCGACGTGTACCTCTGGACGACCAGCCGGAAAATTGACCGGCCCCCCTCCCTCCCTACACTCCGCGGACGGCTGCTACAGCCCGCTACGGGGAGTGTGAGGAAGTCATGGCGGAACGGAAGGCCAGAGCGGAGAAGTCGGTCCTTTCGCGGCAGGAGATCGCCACGCGCCGCAAGGCACTGGCGGAGAAGAAGGCGCAGAAAGGAATGGAAGAGGCAGGGCCCGGCCAACGGGCGCTGCTGGGCCTGTTCCTGCTGGCCGTCTCGATACTGTCGTTGGTGTCGGTGGCCACCTTCAGCGCGAAGGATCGCAGGGGCCCCGGCTTCGAGAACGCGGTGGGACCCATGGGCCACCTCGTCGCCGAGGGCCTGCGGGGCATGCTCGGAATGTGGGCCTATCTGCTCCCGCTATGTGGCGTCTATGCCGCCATGGTCGTCTTCGTCGGCAGCCGGGAGCGGCGCCGCTGGCCGCAGCTGGTGGCCTTTGTCCTGCTCACCCTGAGCGGCGCGGTGCTGGCCCAGCTCTTCATTGGTACCCAGCCCGGCCAGGCCCATCCCCCTGGGGGCTTCGTCGGCGCCACGCTCGGCGGCATGCTGGTGGGGCTGTTCTCCACCGTCGGCACCATCATCCTGGTGACCACGGTGTGCGCCGCCGCGCTCATCGTTGGCACCCAGTACACCTTCCTCAAGCTGTGCTCGCTGGCGTGGGCCGGGGCCAGTGTGCTCGGCCGGCGCGTGCAGGAAAACGCCCTCGTCTTCTGGGAGCAGCAGAAGGAGGCCTACAAGGAGCGCCAGGAGCGCGCCGCCAAGGATAAGGAGGAGGAGGACGCCTTCCTCGCGCAGCTCGAGGAGGAGGAGGCCGAGCTGGAGGAGGCCGAGCGTCTGGCTCTCGAGGCCGAGGAGGCCGAGCAAGAGGCCATGGCCGAGGAGGCCGTGCGGCTGGCCCGCCAGGAGGAGAAGGAGCGCACCACCGCGGCGAAGCAGGCTGCCAAGGACGTGCGCGAAGCCACGAAGCAGGCCGCTCGCGAGGCGCGGGAGAAGAAGCTCGAGGCTCCCGTTGGTCAGCCCGTCATCGTGACCCCTCCGGCCGCGCCCGCGCGCCCGGCGCAGGGAGCAGATCCGGTATGGGCGTCCTTCTTGTCGCCCTCGACTGCCGCCAACGCGGTGCCCAACGTCCCCGCCGCGCCTACGGCGACTCCGGCCGACGCCGCGAAGGGCAAGCGTGGCAAGCTGCCGAACATCGTCACCGGCCCGGCCTCCGAGACGCCCGCCGCCGCGCAGGTCTCCGAGCCCGCGGTGGCCGCTCCGCCCGTAGCTGCGGCGCCCGCTCTGGCGGCCCAGGCTCCGGCCTCGCCCGCTGCCATCATACCGGCTCCGCCCTCGGCGCTGGCGGCGCGTACACCGCTCATCGTGGAGCCCAAGGCTCCGCCCAAGCCCACCGCTGTCGTCAAGAAGAAGGACCAGGAGCAGTTCCAGTTCGTGGGTGGCCGCACCAGCTTCTCGCTGCCCCCGCTGGACGTGCTGGAGATCGAGAAGAAGGAGCGCTCGGCGCTCGACAAGGAGGCCTTCCTCACCACGGCGGAGAAGCTGCGCGCCAAGCTGGCCGACTTCGGCATCTCCGGCGAGGTGGTGGAGATCCGTCCCGGTCCCGTGGTCACCATGTACGAGTTCCTCCCGGGGCCCGGCATCAAGGTGAGCAAGATTGCCGCGCTCCAGGACGACCTGGCCATGGCCATGGAGGCCATGCGGGTGCGCATCGTCGCGCCCATCCCCGGCAAGGGCGTGGTGGGCATCGAGGTGCCCAACCGCGACCGCGAGACGGTCTACCTGAAGGAGATCGCCGAGCAGGACGTCTTCCAGAAGTCGGCCAGCAGGCTGACCATGTGCGTGGGCAAGGACATCGAAGGCATGCCGTACGTCTTCGACCTGGCCAAGGCGCCCCACCTGCTCATCGCAGGTACCACCGGCTCCGGTAAGTCCGTGGCGGTGAACTCGATGATCATGAGCATCCTCCTGAAGTCCACGCCGGAGGAGGTCCGCTTCATCATGGTGGACCCGAAGATGCTTGAGCTCTCGGTGTACGAGGGCATTCCGCATCTGCTGCTGCCGGTGGTGACGGACCCGAAGAAGGCGGCGCTCGCGCTGCGCTGGGCCGTGGAGGAGATGGAGCGGCGCTACCAGATGCTGTCCGAGGCGGGCGTGCGCAACATCGCCGGCTTCAACAAGTTCGTGGAGACGCAGGACGCCGAGAAGTCCTCCGCGAAGCCGGCCGAGGAGTCCGCGAAGAAGGCCGCGCCGAAGAAGCCCAAGAAGGTGGTCGTGGTGGACGTGGCCACCCCGGAGGACGCCATCATCGAGGAGCCGGTGTCCGCCAGCGCCAGCACGGGCCCTGGAGTCGCCGCGCCCAAGGATGACCTGGAGGACCTGCGCGAGGCCCTGCCCGAGCCCGAGGAGGAGCCGGAGAGCGTCCAGGCTGCGGGCGAGGACGAGGACGACGATGGGATGTCGGACGCCGTGGAGGCCGCGCTCGAAGCCGCCGGGGAGTCGGAGTCGTCGCGGGAGGAGAAGAGGGAGTGGAAGAAGCTGCCCTACATCGTGGTCATCATCGATGAGCTGGCGGACCTGATGATGGTGGCCAGCCGCGAGGTGGAGACGTACGTGGCACGCCTGGCGCAGATGGCTCGAGCAGCCGGCATTCACTTGATGGTGGCCACGCAGCGCCCGTCCACGGACGTCGTCACGGGCATCATCAAGGCCAACTTCCCCACGCGTATCAGCTTCATGCTGCGCTCGAAGCCGGACTCGATGACGATTCTGGGTACGGTGGGTGCCGAGGCGCTGCTGGGCATGGGCGACATGCTCATCATGCCGCCCACGAGCGCGCACCTGCAGCGCGTGCACGGCGCCTTCGTCTCGGAGCATGAGATCAAGCAGGCGGTGGACCACCTCAAGGCGCAGGGCAAGCCCGTCTACGACGAGTCCATCCTCAAGCCGCGCGAGGAGGAGGGCGAGGGCGGCGGTGGAGAGGAGGACGAGCTGTCCGACGAGCTGTACGACCAGGCACTGGCGACGGTGAGCGAGATGAGGGCGGTGTCCATCTCGATGCTCCAGCGCAAGATGCGTATCGGCTACAACCGGGCGGCGCGAATGATCGAGCGCATGGAGCGCGACGGAGTCGTGGGCCCAGCGGACGGGGCCAAGCCGCGCGAGGTGCTCATCCGTGGCGTGGGCGAAATGCCCGGAGCCGGGGCCATCTAACCCGGAGCCCCCCTACTCTCTCTCCCAACTTCTCCCTCTCCCCTCGGGAGAGGGTCGGGGTGAGGGTATCTGGACCCCAGGTTGGCTCACTGTAAACCCCCTCTCCCTCTGGGAGAGGGTCGGGGTGAGGGTCAACCTGGGCCTACCCCGTCCGGCGCACGCTGCGAGCCGCCGACTGCATCTGCGGCAGCATCTCGTTCCTCGCAACCGCGCTGGCCCGGCCCTGGACGAGCACGAAGCCCGCGGGGCCCGCCAGCAGGAGCTGATAGACGACGAGGGCACGGCCCGTATCGCGCTCCCTGCCGAGGGCCACCAACTCGTACCCGCGCATTCCGCTCGCCAGCACGGGCCCGGCCGACTCGAGTTCCACCGCCTCGACGCCCGGCATGCGCTCCAGCGATAGCTCAGACAGCTCGCGTGGGGAGATCGAGCTCGAGGGAACAGACAGCGGGGTGACGATGAGATAGGGGGCCTCACTGCCGGGACCGGGCACCCGGCCGCTCTGGGTGAAGAGCACGCCATGCTGGATGCGCTGGGCGGGCTGGAAGCCAGAAGGCGCGTCGAGCAAAAAGGGCGGAAGGCCGGGCGAGTCCGACTCGGGCTCCCAGCGGGCCGCCATGACCAGGGCGCGCAGCCAGGAAGAGAGCGAGGAGGCACGCTCCGCACGGCAGCTCGCCACCACCATCACCGAGCTGCGCATACCGCCCAAGACAGCCATCCACTTGTCGAAGAGGATGCCCCGCTGCTCCTGCTCGACGTGAAGGAGCGTCCCCTCATGAACTCCCGCTCGCAGTGGCTCACGGGTGAGCAGCCGGATCCCCTGGGACGCCAGCTGCTCACCTGTGAGCCCCCTGGCGAGCGCTGAGTACGGATCGGGCAGCTCCGTCACCGCGATGACGGCGCCGCTGCGCGGGTCACCCATTCCGGGGAACTGGGGGGTGTCGACGAACCCCTCCGGCCGGGGCAACCAGACGTGCGTGCCGTGCACGCGGGCCATGGGAGGGAGGACTTGAAGGCTCATGCGCGTGGGGGAGTATAGGCAGGATACAAATCCCGCTCATGACCGTTGCTTCCACGATGATCGTCACCATCAATCGCTTCCGGACGTCCGCGGAGGAGGCCGAGCGCCTGGAAGCCTCGTTCCGGGAACGCTCGCGCAAGGTGGACCAGTACGAGGGGTTCCTCGGGCTGGAGGTGCTGCGCTCCTTCGAGCCGGAGCCCGAGTTCCTGCTGGTGACGCGCTGGAGGGACCGCGAGTGCATGAAGGCCTACTTCCAGTCGGAGGATTTCAAGGCGACCAAGGCGGCCAGCGCCCGGCAGGACGCCACCTTCAGCATGTACGAGGTGGTAGCGCGGTGAGCAGCTTGATAAGGCGAGCGCCCTATGGCTGAACGTCTCGCCCTCTTTGCGACCACCGCCCGCGGTACCGAGGACCTCCTTGCCGAGGAGCTGAAGGAGCTCGGAGCGCGCCGTATCCGGCAGGACCGGGGCGGGGTGCGCTTCCTGGCCTCGCTCGACGAGGCGCTGATGGTATGCCTCTGGTCGCGCATCGCCATGCGCGTGCTGTACCCACTGGGTGAGTTCGAGGCCCATGGCGCCGAGGGCCTGTACGAGGCGGTGGCCAGCGTCCCTTGGGAGGAGCACCTCACGCCGGAGACCACCTTCGCGGTGGAGGCGACGCTGAAGGACAGCGAGCACAGCCATACGGGCTTCGTGGCGCTGAAGGTGAAGGACGCGGTGGTGGACCGGATGCGCGACAAGATGGGAGCGCGGCCGGACGTGGACCCTCGGAATCCGGACGTGCGCGTGGTTGCCCACCTGGTGCGCGAGCGGCTGTCGCTCTCGCTGGACCTGTGTGGTGAGCCCCTGCACCGCCGAGGCTACCGGGTGCGCCCCACCCCGGCGCCGCTGAAGGAGACGCTGGCCGCGGCCCTGCTGCGTGCAGCGGGCTACACGGGCGAGGAGGCGCTGGTGGACCCGATGTGCGGCTCGGGGACCATCCTCATCGAGGGCGGCCTCATCGCCCGCAGGCGCGCGCCGGGCATCGCCCGGGACTTCGCGGTGGAGAAGTGGCCGCACCTGGGTGCACGGGCCCGGGAGCTGCTCGAGGATCTGCGCGCGGATGCCCGCCGCAACGAGCGCAAGGTGACCGTCCCGATTCTTGGCTTCGACAAGGACCCCGAGGCGCTGGAGGCGGCACGGCGCAACGTGAAGGCGGCGAAGCTGGCCGAGGAGATTCAACTCGAGGAGGGCGATGCGACGAAGCTGCCTCCCCTCCCCGCCTCGGGCGGCCTGCTCATCACCAATCCGCCCTATGGAGACCGGCTGGGCTCGGGCGGGCAGAAGGGGATGAAGAGCTTCTACTTCAAGCTGGGGGACAGCCTGCGGGCGCAGGCGGGCTGGCGCGTCTGGGTGCTCTCGGGCAACCCGGCCTTCGAGAGCGCATTCCATTCACGGCCCCGGAGCCGCCGCGATCTGTGGAACGGCCCCATCGCCTGCACGCTGCTGGGCTATTCGCCGCGCGGGGGCACCGAGAAGTCAGAAGCGCCGCTCGGTGCGCCGGAGGAGCCGCTGAATGTTGCTGCGGTGCGTCCAGAGGATGAGGGCGAAGAGCAGCGCTGAGAGCCACGCGTACTCGGGGGCACGGGCGGTGAGGGAGGCGACGGCGACGGCCGTGACGCCCCCAGCCAGGGAGCCGATGGAGCTGACGCGCCAGGCCGCCACGAGCCCGGCGTAGACGAAGGCCCCGGCGAGCGCCCCCAGCGGCACGAGCACGGCGAGCACTCCGAGCGCGGTGGCCACGCCCTTGCCACCGCTCAGCTTGAGCCAGACGGGGTAGACGTGGCCGAGGAAGGCGGAGAGCCCCACCGCGGCGTGAACGCGAGGAGCCTCGGGCATGAGCCAGAGCGCCAGGGCTACCGCCAGGGCCCCCTTGAGCGCATCCAGCAGGAGAACTACCGCGCCGAGCTTCTTGCCGGCCACGCGGGTGACGTTGGTGGCGCCGATGTTGCCGCTGCCGCTCTGGCGGACATCCACGCCGCGGAACCAGCGGGTGAGCAGCACGCCGAAGGGCACGGAGCCCGCCAGGTAACCAAGCAGGAGGAGGGCGGCGGCGTGCACGGGAGCGTCCTAGGCGAGCAGGTGGGGGAACTTCGTCTTCACCACCACCCAGGCGTAGTTGAGCAAGATGACGGTGACGGCGGCGATGCGGGCCCGGTGCCACTCGGTGGGAGACAGGTGAAGCTGGGGGATGGGCATGGCGAAGACGAGGTGCAGTACCGTCACCACGACCATGAGGGCGAAGAAGAGGGCGGCCAGCGTCCCGAGCGGGTTGGCATCCCAGGCTCCGGGAAGGTTGAAGTGGGCCACCCGGTCGGCCACCCGCGTCAGTCCGCAGCCGAAACACGGCCAGCCCGTCGTCTCGCGCAGGGCACAGCCCCAGAAGGGGATGAGCCTGGCCACAGGGATGTAGCGGGCGATGAGCAATCCAACGAGGCCCACGAGACCGAGCATGTCGGCCGGGCCGAAGGTGCGGTTGGGCTTGGGGAGGGTGACCTTCACGTTGGGTAGTGTAACCGGGATGGCGGGCGCCTTGCCCGGACAAAGGCTTCGAGCTATCGGTGGGGGATGAAGACCTTCCGCTCTGCCCTGCTGACGCTGTTGGCCCTTCCTCTCGTGGCTCTCGCCGAGCCTCCGGCCGCGAAGCCCGCCGTTCAAGAGGACTGCCCCCACCCACCGCCGCCCGCCGAGGCGAAGCCCACCGCGGGCTGGACGCTCACGCGCGGCGAGGCGTTGAAGGGGGCTCCGGCGGTGAAGCTCTCCGAGCTGCTGGCGAAGCCGCAGACGCATGAGGGCAAGACGGTTCGCGTGGAGGGGGAGGTGCGCAAGGCGTGCGCGAAGAAGGGCTGCTGGATGGAGCTCGCCGAGGGCGCGAAGGGCGCCGGGGTGCGGGTGACGTTCAAGGACTACGGCTTCTTCGTGCCGCTGGACTCGGCCGGCTCGTCGGCGCGGGTGGAGGGGGTGGTGAAGGTGACGGAGTTGAGCGAGCCGATGGCGAAGCACTACGAGGCAGAGGGCGCCATCGTGCCGCGCGGCACGGACGGCAAGCCGCGCGAGGTGCAGCTGGTGGCCACGGGTGTGGAGCTGCGCCGCTGAGCGATGGCGCGCGGCTTCAGCATGAGGGGCGTGATGGGCGCGGCCGATCGGGCCGTGCAATACGCCCGGAACTGGTTATTGGCGACCGAGCCCAGCTCCCGCGTCCATGACGTGCAGGACGACCCGCGCTTCCAGCACCGCGGGGTGGACCTGCTGTGGGAGCTATCCTCGGGAGAGGTGCGCGGCATCGAGGTGAAGGGAGACCGGCAGCCGCGCCGCCGGCGCTACTTCTTCGAGCTGGTGTCCAACCTGGAGCGGGACACGCCGGGCTGCTTCCTCTACAGCGGCGCGGATCTGCTGGTGTACGTGTTCCTGGCGCAGGGGGAGCTGCACGTGCTGCCGTTGAAGACGGTGCGCGAGTGGTTCCTTCCGAGGGCGAAGTCGTACGAGCTGCGGCACACCTTCACGCAGACGGGAGCCATCCGCTACACGACGGTGGGGGCGGTGGTCCCGGTGAAGGACGTGCAGGAGGCGGTGCCGGAGGTGAAGTACATCCCCCTGCCCCGCCGGGGACAGACGGCCGAGGACATCCAGGCCGCACAGGCCGCCGGAGAGGCACAAGCGGCTCAACCGCCCCCGGAGGAAGACGTCCCGTATTGAGGACGACCCTCACCCCAACCCTCTCCCAAAGGGAGAGGGAGCCTACACGGTGAGCACTCGGGTCAGACCCTCTCCCCTCGGGAGAGGGACGGGGTGAGGGTATCGGGACTCCGAGGTTGAACCCGTGGCCCCACTTGGGGACCACGGATGGGAACACCGTGACGGGTACCCTCACCCTGACCCTCTCCCGAAGGGAGAGGGGATATTGGGGGCAGAGGGTATGACTCCCGGTCAGTGCTGATGCTGGTGACGGCGGTGGCCCGGGTGGGCCTCGTCGTGGGCCTTCTCGACGCGGGCGCGGTCCTGGGCGAGGGTCGCGAGTGCGGTGCTATCGCCGAGCTGCTTGTAGGCGTGCTCCAGGCGGGCGACGAGATCCAGCGCGAGGTGCCAGTCCTGGATGCGCTCGGCCTCCTCGAGGAGGGGGCGGCCCACTGCGGCGACCTTGTCGTTGGCCTTGAGGTGCAGCAGGCCCTCCACGGCGAGCACGCGCGAGATAGGCGTACGCGAGCTGTCCGTGGCCGCCTTCTGCAGGTCCTCGAGCGCCGCGTCGCGCTCACCGCGGGAGGCCCGGATGATGGGCTTGGCGATGCCGCGGCGATCCGGCAGGAGGAACTCCTCCAGGTCGGCGAAGGCCTCGGCGTGCTCGGCGTGGCCCGCCTTGGCGAGCATCTCGGCCAGGTCGTCGAAGGTGCGGGCGGCGCGCTCGTCGAACACGCTCAGGGCCTCCTGCATGAAGCCGAGGTCGGGCTCGCCCTTGTCATTGACGGGCACGCTCTTGCGCACCTCGTTCATCCGCTCGAAGGAAGAAGCAACGGGAGCCTGCTGCAGGCCCTGGAGGAGCTGCCCGAGGGCGCCCATGAGCTGGGCGAGGCTCTCGGAGAGCTCGTACGGGGCGAGCCGACCGGACTGCCAGCGCTTCCACAGCTCTCCTGCGGCGGCATACGGGAAGGGGGCGAACTGACCGGTGCCCTTCCACTGAGGCAGCCACGCCTCGGCAATACTGGCCGGGTACTGCTTCTCGGCGAGCTGGCGGAAATCCGCCTCGCTCACCGTCACGCCGTAGTGGCCGAGCGTCCCGACAATGGCCTCCGTCGAGTAGTCCTTCAGCCCCTTGCGCTGCCACGCCTTGTCCACGCGATCCGTGCTCACTGCCGCAGAAGCCTCCTGGCGCCTGGAAACGGCGCATGCGGCCTTCTAGCAGACAGCGGGCGGCCCGGGGCAAGGACGGGCCGCACCAGTGTCAGACGTAGGGCGGAGCCACGTTCTCCACGGTGGGCCATTCGGTGGGCCGGCGCCGTCCATCCTCCACCCGGCGGGCGACGAAGGGTTGGCAGTCACGCTCTTTGAACGCGCGCTTGAAGGCCGCGAAGCCGCCACCGGCCTTCCAGGCGTCCATGGCGGCCAGACCCGCCTCGGGGCCGCACTGGGCCAGCATGTACTCCACCCAGGCCCAGCGCGCCGACGTGGGCCGCACCTCGGCGCGTCCCTTGAGACCCTTGCGCAGCCGCTCCAGCCGGCCCTCCACCTCGCGAATGCCGGCAAAGGGGGCCCCATCCAGGGGCGTATTGCGCTTGGCCACAAAAGGCGCCACGCCCAGCGCCACCGGGAGGATCTTCGACAGCTCCACGGTGAAGCGAGCCAGCTCGTCGACGTCCGCGTCCTCCTCCAGCGGCAGGCCGACGACGTTGTACACCTTGAGCTGCCGCATCCCCGCCGTCTTGGCGAAGTTCGCCGCGCGGATGATCTGCTCCTCGGAGTGCTTGCGGTCCACCAGCTCGCGCATGCGCTGCGAGGCCCCATCCGCGGCCACGGTGAGGTTGGTGGCGCCTCCGCGCCGCAGCTGATCCACCAGCTCCTGGGTGAGTCGGTCCGCACGCAGCGAAGACACGCCCACCGCCCGGCCCGAGTCCACCAGGGTGCGAAGCAACTCAACGATGCGGGGATGGTCCGTCACGGCGGCGCCCACGAGTCCCACGCGCTTCGCATGCTCGGGGATGAGCGACAGCACCCGCTCGGGCGGAACGGTGCGCATGCCGCCGTTGGTGGTGCGCCGCATGACGCAGTAGTGGCACCCGCGCGAGCAACCGCGCTCGGGCTCGATGAGGAACATCGAGCGCAGCTCCGTGTGCGGGGTGACGATGGCCGAGCGCGCCGGCAGCCGTGAGTCCGTGGCCTTGGCGACGTGGTAGCGCTTGCCCCCTCGCCCGGCCACCCGGAAGCCAGGGATGCTCGCCAGATGTGTCAGCAGCGCGTCCTTCTCCATGGACGCCGCCGCCTCCAGCAGAACGTGGATGAGATCATCGGCCTCACCTTGCACGAGCACGTCCACGAAGGGCTCGAGCGGATCCGGATTGGAGAAGGTCAGCGGCCCGCCAGCCACCACGAGGGGATGGCGCTCGTCCCGCTCCTCCTTGAGGACGGGGATGCCGGACAGCTCCAGCATGGAGAACAGGCCAGTCAGCTCCAGCTCATAGGCCACGGAGAAGGCCAGCATGTGGAAGCTGGAGACGGGGGTCTGCGACTCGAAGGTGAAGAGGGGCGTACGCGTGCGCCGGTACACCTCCACGTCATCGGGCAGAAAGGCTCGCTCAGCGGTGGCCCCTGGGTGGGCGTGAATCTCGCCGTACATGGCCTGGTAGCCGAGCGAGCTCATGCCGACGTGGTAGGGGCTCGGGTAGCAGAGGGCCACCCGGTAGGGCGCTTCCTTGTGGAGCGTCCCCTGTTCATCGCCCAGCAGCGCCTGGACGCGTTCAATCAGTGTGTAGCGACCCTCCATGCACCTTCCCAAAAAGCCCCCACGCGGGGCATCAACCGTCCATAAACACCGCGGCCCCGGGCCGCCACTCCCACGTGGGGGAGGAGCAACCGGGGCCGCGATGGACTTCAGATCAGCCTCGGAGAGGCCGAGCCCTTACTTGAAGGAGGGAACCTTCTTGGAGGGCACGCAAGCACCCTTCCAGACGAGCTTGTTGCCGTCGTCGTCCACGTCCTGGAAACCATTGTGATCGTCGTCACGCATGGTGTCCGGCTGGGACTCGTCGCACCGCACGTCGAAGTCCGGGTTGATGCCCGAGCCTTCGCCGCACTTCTCAGCCGAGTCCTCCGCGTCTGCATTGCAGAGCACCTGCGGCCAGATCGCGTTCACCTCGTACTCCACCGTGCAGCCAGGACCGTCCGAGTAGGTGAACGTGCCAGTCAGCTGGGTGCCAGGTGCCGACGCGGCCGAGTACACCTGCACGTTGCTGTACGTGTAGGTGATGGTCTCCGCAGGCGCGAGCAGCGCGTTGGTCTCGTGGTGGCGCGCCTCTGCCGCGTTCACAGTGGCCGGCCGCGAGAAGTCCTTCGCCGTGCACAGACCTTCGGAGTTGGCCTCCATGTCCAAGGATGCAGGACCGGTGTTGGCCGCCTTCATGACCTCGAGGGCCTGCCCCTCCCGCTCCTCTTCCAGCGCATCCAGATCGACGCGCGTGATCTCCTTCAACTTCTTGACCGGGTTGCCCTTGGCGTCCGTCGCCATGTACTCGTACGTGTAGGCGAACCGGGAGGCAGTCCCTTGCGGCCGGATGACCAGCACGTTCTTGGGGGTCCCGAGCGGATCCTCCACGTACTTCCAGACGCCCAGCGCCTCACCCTTCAGTTGGCCGCACGACTTGGTCGCGTCATCGGCGTTCTTCAGGGTGTACACGGCCTGCCAGGGAACGTCGGAGTCCTGGACCTGGCACCCGGGCGAGGGCTGCTCAAGGACACAACCGGAAATGACGCCGGCAGCACCGAGGACAGCTACAGCAGTTGCAATACGGTTGCTCATTTCTTGAAGTCCCAATCCGGCTGGAGGTCTTAGAACGTGTACTTCAGTCCGACGCGAATCTGCCGCGGGGCCTGGTACTGGGTCGGGTTCTTGTAGTTCAGGTTGCGATCAGCCTCGGTCAACGGGCCCGAGCCATCCGCCTTGTTGACCTGATCCGGCGACAGCTCACCATTCGCCTTGCCACCTTCGATCGGCAGAACGGCCACGTTGGTGTAGATCTGATCGACTGCGGTGACTCCCTGGAAGTTGAAGATGTTGAACACGTCCAGGCTGAGCGACACCACGTTCGTCTTGGAAACGCGGTAGTTGACACCCAGGTTGGTGTCGATGTTGTTGACCCATGGGGTCCGGCCCATGCTGCCGCGGTTAACGATGAACGCCTCGCTCGGACCGTAGAGCTCGTGGGCTCCGATGGCGCTGATGGGCGTACCGGAGTTGCCGCGATAGGACAGACCGATGCTCGCGCTCAGATCATTGGTGAAGCTGAACTCCTTGGCACCGAAGATCTTGATGGCGTGGGTCCGGTCGTAGGGCAGCAGACCCGAGCGGTTCTTCAGCAGGGAGATCAGGTCGAAGTCCGAGAGAATGTTCGGATCGAGCTGGGAGTTCTCCGGCCGGAAGAGGCCAGGGTAGTTACCCTCGAGGCGGGACCAGGTGTAGCTCGCCTGGGCCAGCCAGCCGTCGCTGAAGGTGCGGTTGAGGAACACCGTCACCGCGTCGTAGTTACGCACCGGCTTCGGGAACTCCTTGGCGAAGCCTTGGCCCGGGTTGCCCAGGAAGTAGGTGTTGCCATCGTCACGGCTCATGTCCTCGATGACCGAGTTCATGTAGCGGTGCGTGTAGTTGGCACCCAACCGGATGTTGGCCAGCACCTCGTACTCGGCGCCGAGGAGCAACTCGTCCGAGGACTGGGCCTGGAGGTTGGGGTCCACCGGCGACCGGTCGACCTTACCACCCGCGTGCGTGAAGCTCGGGTTGAGCTCACCGGGCCCGTGCTGATCGAGCAGGTTGCCTTCCTGGTTCTTCGGGTCGGCCTCACCCGTCCGCGGATCGATATAATCCGGGTCGTAGAGGCACTCCTGCTGGCCATCACGCGTCGCCATGGTGGCCGGATCGCAGGAGCCGGCACCGGTGCCAGCAGCGCGGAAGACGGAGTAGCGGCGCTCACCCGGGAACTGGCGGTCCAGGAGGTTGAGCGGAACCTGCTCGTAGTAGCGAGCGAAGTTCGCGTACACCTTCATGCGGCCGTTGGCGAACGGATCGACGATCACACCCAGGCGCGGCGAGAGCTGGTTGCCGAGCACGAAGGCCAGGCTGTTGTCCGCACCGTACAACCACTGGGTGTCATACCGCACACCCACGTTGAACGTCACCCGGTTGGCGATCGTCCAGCTGTCCTGGATGAAGCCACCCACCGTGGTGCTCGTGGTGGAGGAGCTCTGCAGGAACTCGGAGACCGCGCTGTCCGGTCCTTCCTGGTAGCCGTAGCGGCGGAAGTCCTGCCAGTAGGAGCCGTCGGTCGCCTCGCGCAGGAAGATGCGGTTGGTGTAGGCCTTGTCCAGCTTGTAGCTGAGCAACTCCACGTCACCGCCCGCCTTGATCACGTGGCTGCCGAGCAGGTCGAGCAGGTACGTGCCCTTGGCGTTCATCTGCACGCGATCCAGCGTGCCATCGGTGACGAGACCCGGACCACCCTCACGGTAGTTCGTGGTCGGGCAGGCAACCGTTCCAGAGCTCGCTTCCGAGACGCCCGGCACGTTCTCGTTGCAGTAGGCCCGGATGCCCTCGATGTCGCTCTCGTACTGGTAGTACCAGATGGGGCGCCGCTGGCGGTACTGCACGGCCGCCAAACCCGACATGCCCTCCTCGGAGCCCAGCTGCGAGCCGTCCGACGGCAGCGTGGAGGCCGTCTGGTGGAACCAACCGACGTTCGCGTCCACCAGGACCTTCTTCTCCGCGAAGGCACCTGCGTACTTCAAGGCCACGGACGTGGCGCTCGACAGCTCCACAAGGTTGGCCAAGCTCGCGGGGTTGCCGTTGAGCGTGGCGAACAGACCGCCCGTCTGCGGGTCGATCGACAGGACCCCCGTGGAACCGGACGTGCTCGGCGTGCCCGCGACGGACAGCGACACGTTGTGGTCCTGGTTGACGAGGTAGGTCAGCTTGCCCATGTACTGCAGGCTCTGAGCCTGGGCCCCGAAGGTGCGCTCGGACCCGGGGATGGTGGTGTACTTGTTGAAGCCGTTGGCGTCCTTGACGACACGGGCCCGGATCACGTCGTCCGGAGTGCCCGCCACGCCATCCGTGCCATTGGCGGTGTAGAGCTCCGTGTCGAACCGGTTGAGGGTACGCGTGTGGGTGTAGTGGCTGTAGGACGGGGCCACACCGGCGAAGAACCAGAGCTTGTCCTTGATGATCGGACCGCCCAACGTGGCGCCGACATCACCCATGAAGTCCAGCGCGTTGCGGCCGCTGACGACCGACTGGGCGCTCACCACCTGCTGGCGCCGACCCTCGAGGAAGCCAGGGGTGACGGTGCCATAGACGGAGCCATGGAACTCGTTGGAACCGGACTTCGTCACCGCGTTGAGCACGCCGCCAGTGGAGCGGCCGTACTCCGGCATGTAGCCACCGGTGATGATGTTGACATCACCCACGAACTCCACGCTCAGCGGGCTGGCGTTGATGCCGAAGGCCGGGTCGTTCGTGGACAGACCGTCCACCACGTACCCGTTCTCAGGCGACGTGGTGCCGTTGATGGACACGCCGTACGCGTCGCTCTGCGCGCCCGGGGCCAGCTCGGCCAGGGACTCGAAGGAGCGGGTCGCACCGGCCTTGCCGCCAGGGCGGTTCACCGAGATGCGCTTGATGAAGTCCTGGTCGACGTTCATGCCGACGCTGGTCGAGCCCACGTCGATGGTCGGCGGCCGGGCCGTCACCTCGATGACCTCGGTGAAGGCCTCGGGCAGCATCTCCACGTTCACGCGGATGGTGCGGTCCAGACGTAGCTGGATCTCACCACGCGAGAACGGCTTGAACGATTCCTTGTCGAACCGGAGGGTATAGATACCCGGCGGCAGTTGGGGAATGCGGTACTGACCCTGCGCGTCTGTCACCACGACCTGCTCGCCCTGAAGATTGGGCGATGTAGCCGTGACGACCACATCAGAGACCGGCTTCTTGGTGTCGGCGCTGACAACCGTACCGACAATCACGCTATCCGCATAGGCCGCAGTCCCGTACGACAGACCCGCGACCACAACCACTCCAGTTGCCCGGAGCATCCGTCTTACTTGCATGCTGGGAACCCCTCCAAGGTGGGCTTGCACTGCAACTAAAATGGTACGGGAAAATACCTGGGGTCCTCCAGTTGTCAATATGCCGTTGCTTTTTGGTGACTTGTGGGGCATTGGCCGATCACGCAGGTGGCCTTCCAGGGTGGGGTCACTTGCACCCGTCCCCGGTTTTTGTAATGTAGCGCGCCTTTTGTGATCCGGGCGGGACGTGGTGGGTGTCCACCGGAGTTCAGGAGCGTTACGCATGTTCGACTCTGTCCTTGACCGCGGACAAGGCCCCAAGACGCGTTTCGGCGTGGGCACCTTCATCTCGGTCGTGCTGCATGTCGGTCTCTTCGTGTTCGCCGTCTGGATTTCTGCGCGGCCTGCCAAGGAGAAGGAGAAGGAGGTCGAGGTGACCTTCAAGCAGGCGATGGCTCCGCCGATGGCGGCTGCCCCGCCGCCGCCTCCGCCTCCTCCACCGCCTGCGTCGAAGAAGAACCCGACCAAGAAGCCGGTGGTGAAGAAGCCCGACGTCATCGTGCAGCCCAAGGAGATCCCCCAGGAGAAGCCGCCCGAGGTGGAGCCTGATCCGAACGCTGGCGAGGAAGAGGAGGCCAGCGAGGAAGAGGTGGAGGGTGGCGTCGAGGGTGGCGTGCCCGGCGGTGTGATCGGCGGCGTGGTGGGCGGAGTGGTTGGTGGAGTGCTCGGTGGCCAGGTGGGCAGCACTGGAACGGACGTGCTTCCGTTCGGCGCGGGAATGACCCGCCCGGAGAAGATGTCTGGTCCGGCACCCCAGTACACCCGCGAGGCCCTCGAGGCGCGCGTTCAGGGCCTGATGATCGTCAAGTGCGTCATCACCACCGAGGGAGCGATCGAGCGCTGCCGCATCATCAAGCCGTTGCCCCACATGGAGCAGGCGGTGTTGGATTCGCTGTATGCTCAGCGCTACAAGCCCGTGACGTTCCAGGGCCGGCCCGTTCAGGTCGACTACACCTTCAACATCCGTCTGAGCCTGCCCCGCTAGTCTGGGCTCCGCCACATCTGCCGTAACTGACGTACCCTTACCGCGCTCGAGGAGGAGCGCATTCCCCCACCATGGATCATTCAGCTAATTTCACGCTTGCTGGCATCTGGGCATCCACGGGTCTTTTCGCCCGTTGCATCATCTTCGCCCTGGCGATCATGTCCGTCGCGTCGTTGGTCGTGATGGCGGAGCGCATCATCGTCTTCCGCAAGACCCGCAAGGACTCGCGTAACTTCGCGGCCAAGATGGGCGCCATCCTGGCCAAGGGCGATCTCCAGCAGGCCGCCAACACCAACATGGGCAAGGACATCGGCCACCTGGGCCGCGTGATCGGCTCCGGCCTGACCGCGTACCGGATCAGCCCTTCCGACAAGGAAGTGGCGGTGGAGTCGGTGGCACGCGCCCTCGAGCGCCAGGCGCAGCGTGAGGTGCAGAGCCTCAAGCGCGGCCTGGGCGTGCTGGCCACGGTGGGCTCCACGGCTCCGTTCGTGGGTCTGCTGGGCACCACGATGGGTATCGTGAACGCCTTCCAGCTCATGGCGGCCGCTGGCTCGGGTGGTCTGGGGACCATCTCTGCCGGTATCGCCGAGGCGCTCATCACCACGGCCTTCGGTCTGCTGGTGGCCATCCCGGCGGTTATGGCCTACAACTTCCTGTCGGGCTGGGTGGACGCTCGCTCGGTGGACATCTCCGAGTCCTCCAACGAGTTCCTGGACGTGGTCGCGCGCAACCTGGGTGGTTCGCACGCCCCCCAGGCCTAGTCCTCCCGAGAGCCAAAGGCCCGCCTCCTCGTGCAACGGGTCTCCGCGTAACGGAGACCCCACGTGGGGCGGGCGCTCTCTTCTCCAGGAACAGGTGCACGCATGGGAATGTCCACAGGCGGCTCCCAAGGGGGCCCGAAGAGCGACATCAACGTCACGCCGCTGGTAGACGTGGTGCTGGTGCTCCTCATCATCTTCATGGTCGTCACGCCCATGCTCCAGCGTGGCAAGTCCGTCACCCTGCCCAAGGCAGCCAAGGTGGAGGACGACAAGGGCAGTACGAATGATCCGGATCCGATCATCCTCTCCGTCACCACGGACAAGAAGATGTTCGTGGAGCAGGACGAGTACGACGTGGCGGGGCTGGAGGCGAAGCTGAAGGACACGCTCTCCTACCTGCCCAACAAGAAGATCCTCCTCAAGGGTGACAGCGCCCTCACCGTTGGCGATGTGCGCCAGGTGATGGAGGTCACCCGCAAGGCGAAGGCCAAGAAGATCTTCCTGGGTGTCGAGGAGCAGAAGAACTAGCCATGAGCACCAAGCGCAAGTTTGTCAAAGCTTCGACTCCTCCCAACTCGGAGATCAACGTCACGCCCCTCGTGGACGTGGTGCTCGTGCTGCTCATCATCTTCATGGTCGTCACGCCGCTCCTCGAGAAGGACATCGAGGTGCGCATTCCGGAGACGGAAGACGTGCCGGTGGAGCAGATGCCGCAGGACAACAGCCAGCTGATCGTCAAGCTGGACGCCGACGGCACCTACTCCATCAACACCGAGCCGGTGAAGAAGGACGAGTACGTCAACAAGCTCAAGCGCATGCTGGCCGCCAAGACGAAGGAGGACCGCATCGTCTTCTTCGTGGCGGACGACAAGGCGAACTACGGTCTGCTGGTGGCCGCCTTCGACGGCGCCAAGCAGGCCGGTGCCTTCGTGCTGGGCATGGCCACCGAGGACATCCCGGCCGCCGCCGCAGGTGCCCCGGTGGATCCGAACGCGCCCCCCGCGCCGGCTCCGGCCCCGTAGTCATAGTGGGATTCACAACTACGGAGCTCGTCGGCTAGAGTGTAAAATTCTCATGGCCGACGAGCTCCTGGTATTTGAACAGACCATCGAGGCGGTCTTCGTGCGGGCGCTGCACGGACGCCTCACGCCCGCCTGCAAGACGCGTCTGCGCCAGGCCGGGCTGGACCTGAATCAGAAGCTGCGCCCCGCCTACCCGTTCGACGCGTGGATGATGTTCCTGCGCATCGCGGCGCAGGAACTCTACCCCAACGAGCCGCTGGACGAGGGAGCCTTCAAGATTGGCGAGGCCTGCATCGACGGCTTCCGCGAGACGATGCTGGGACGCGCGGTGCTCTCGCTGCTGCGCGTGCTGGGGCCGCGGCGGGCCCTCATGAGGGCCACGCAGAACTTCCGGGCGGGCAACAACTACACCGAGTCCCGCCTCAAGGAGCTGAGCCCGCGCCAGTTCGAGCTGTGGATGAACGAGGTTGGCCCACTGCCCACGTTCACCGCGGGCATCCTCCACGCGGGCCTGCGGACGGCCGGTGCGGAGAACATCCGCATCGACCTGTCCGGCCATGACGGCCACGCCTGCACCTACTGCATCAGCTGGAGCGAGGCCTCCGTCTCCTCGGGCGTGGCCGGCAAGGGCGACTCCAAGGCCGCCACCAGGTCCGGGTCCATCAACTCCCTGTAGATGAACTCCGCGATCAGCCCCGTCACCATCCAGATGGGCAGGATGTAGAGCGACGTCATCTGCCAGAGGATGGCGCCGCTGTCCGCGTAGTACCAGATGCGGTAACCCGTCAGCTTCTCCAGGAACAGCCCGCTGAGGCCCTCGAAGAGGAGGATGGCGAGGCCGTAGAGCACCGCGCGCAGCAGCGTGTTCTGGCGGAAGGTGCGGCGGTAGATGGCCTCGATGAAGTAGAAGCAGGCCACGCCATAGATGAGGAACATCCACAGCGAGCACTGGCCGTACGCCGCGACGATGGGCGTGTCCCACATGTCGTTGAGGGGCAGCCGGTCATCCACCCGCCACTGGAAGCGGAAGAGCATCTCGAGCAGCGGCACGTGCCGGGCGATGCGGACCAGGTTGTAGAAGAAGATCTCCGACGACAGGCCCACCATTCCGTAGAGGCAGAAGCGGAAGATGGCGAACGTCAGCTTCAGCCGGGCGTTGCGCTTCAAATCTGCGCGGCGGACGTGGACGGACCGGGAAGCGCTTCCCGAGTGTGGGGCCTGAGCGGTGTGTTCCATGGCGCCCTAGAATAATCGATTTCCACGTTGGCTGTCCGCTTCCTCTCCTACGGTACGAGCGAGGCGACGGATGAGGCCCCTCCACCCTGAGACGTGCCATCCCGGCCCGGGGACCCAGCGGCATGGGGTCTTCCTCGAAAGAACGCCGGTACGCGCATTGCTCCTGCCTGGTGAGAACCATTTGGAGGGCAGAACATGCTGGCGCGGGTGAGGTCGGGCGCGTTGATGGGAATCGACGCGGTGGTGGTGGAGTGCGAGGTGGATATGGCGCTGGGATTGCCCTACTTCAACGTGGTGGGGCTCCCAGAGGGGGCGGTGCGCGAGTCCAAGGTGCGCGTCATCTCCGCGCTGAAGAACTGTGGCTTCGAGCTGCCTTCCAAGCGCATCACCGTGAACCTGGCCCCGGCGGATATCCGCAAGGAAGGCGCGGCCTTCGAGCTGCCCATCGCGCTGGGGGTGCTGGCGGCGGCGAAGCTGATGGAGGAGGAGCCCCTGTCGCGCTACCTCTTCGGCGGGGAGCTGTCGCTGGACGGGGGCGTGAAGCCCATCAAGGGCGTGCTGCCCCTGGCGGTGGCGGCGCGGGACGAGGGCTACCAGGGAGTGATGGTGCCCGCGGCGAACGCGGCCGAGGCGGCGCTGGTGGCGGGCATCCACGTGCTGGCCGTCCATCACCTGCGCGAGGCGGTGGACCACCTCACCGGGGAGAAGCCCCTGGCCCCCTTCACCCGCGAGGAAGGCGCCCCTGCCCTCTCGCGCGGGCGCCTGGCCCCGCTGGACATGTCCGACGTCCGGGGTCAGGCGGACATCAAGACGGCCATGGAGCTGGCCGCAGCGGGTGGCCACAACATCATGCTGTGCGGTCCTCCGGGCTCGGGCAAGACGATGCTGGCCCGGAGGCTGCCCGGCATCCTCCCCGCGATGACGTTCGACGAGGCCTTGGAGGTGACGAAGATCTACTCCGTGCTCGGACTGCTGGGAGACGAGCAGACCCTGATGCGCGAGCGGCCCTTCCGCGCACCCCACCACACCATCTCCGACGCGGGGCTCGTGGGCGGCGGCCCAGCAACGAGACCCGGCGAGCTGTCCCTGGCACACCACGGAGTGCTCTTCCTCGACGAGCTGCCCGAGTTCCGCAAGAACGTGCTGGAGGTGCTGCGACAGCCACTGGAGGAGGGCACCATCCATCTGGCGCGTGCGACCCAGCACGTGACCTACCCCTGCCGGGTGATGCTGGTGGCGGCGATGAACCCGTGCCAGTGCGGCTACTTCAACGTCCCCGGACGCAAATGCACGTGCCTGGAGAACCGCGTCCACGACTACCACGCGCGGGTGAGTGGGCCGCTGCTAGACCGCATCGACATCACCCTGCAGACGCGCCCCGTGGAGTACCACCACATCGCCCGGAACGAAGGGGAAGAGCCAACGAGCGCCCACTACCGTGAGCGAGTGGAGGCCGCCCGCGAGCGGCAGCGGTTCCGATTCCGCGACGCCCCTGGGGTGTACTGCAACGCGCAGATGCCGACGCAGCTGCTGCACCGCTACTGCAAACTGTCTTCGAAGGCTGGCACGCAGCTGGAGAGGGCCATGGAGCAGTACGGCCTGTCCGCGCGCGCCCATGACCGCATCCTCAAGCTGGCGCGGACCCGGGCGGACCTGGAAGGGCGCGAGCACATCGCGGATGCGGACGTGCGCCTGGCCATTGATTGCCGGCAGATCGACCGGCGAAGCTGGCTGCACACCAATACCCTCGGAGGCCCGCCGCCCTGGCAGGGGGCCGTCAACCCACCGCCGCGTCCCCAACGGGACTCTCAGCCCCCGGATGACTTCTGAGTGAGCCCTCCCCTGCTCTTCCCGGCCGCACCAACTCGGGCAAGGGGCCGGTGATGAGGCGGGCCGAGCGCTTGAAGGCAATGAACGAGTACGCCCAGTTGATGAGCACGGCCAGCTTGCTGCGGAATCCGATGAGGAAGAGCACGTGGATGCCCAGCCAGGCCAGCCATGCGCTGAAGCCCGAGGACTCGAAGCGCCGGAAGGCCACTCCCACCGCCTTGCCACGCCCGATGACCGCGTAGGTGCCGCGGTCCCAGTAACGGAAGGCCTCCATCGGCTTGCCTTGCAGTTGAAGGCGGAGGTTGCGCGCGGCCTGCTTGCCCTGCTGCATGGCCGCGGGCGCCACCCCCGGAATGGGTTCGCCATCCTGGATGAAGTGCGCCAGATCGCCGATGACGAAGACATCCTGACGGCCAGGAAGCGTGAGCTCGGGCGCCACCTTCACACGGCCCGCTCGGTCCAGTTCCACGCCCAGCGAGCGAGCCACCGGAGAGGCCGCCACTCCCGCGGCCCAGATGATGCTCCGCGCCCGAATGTGCTCCTCACCAATGTACACGCCCGTCTCGTCGATGTGGGTGACCCGCGTGTCTGTGCGGACCTCCACTCCCAGCTTCTCCAACGAGCGGCGGGCCTTCTCCGAGAGGTGTTCCGGATAGACGGGCAGCACGCGCGGCAACCCCTCCAACAGGAGGATCCGAGCCTGCGAGGGGTCGATGTTGTGGAAGTCCCTCGTCAACGTGTGACGGGAGATCTCCGCGAGCGCCCCGGCCATCTCCACCCCCGTCGGCCCCGCGCCGATGATGACGAAGGTGAGCAGCTCGCGGCGGCGCACCGGGTCGGTCTCACGCTCGGCCATCTCGAAGGCCAGCAGCACCCGGCGGCGGACCTCCAGCGCGTCGTCCACCGTCTTCAGTCCCAGGGCATGCTTCGCCCACTCGTCATGGCCGAAGTAGGAGTGCGTCGCTCCCGTGGCGATGATGAGGAAATCGTAGGTCAGCTCACCGTCCGCCAGCAGGACACGCTTGCCCGCCACGTCCACGCCCGTCACCTCGGCGAGCAGCACCGTCACCTCCCTGCCCAACAGGCCACGGATCGGCGAGGCGATCTCTCCCGGGCTCAGCGTGGCCGTGGCCACCTGGTACAGCAACGGCTGGAAGAGATGGTGGTTCTGCCGGTCCACTACGGTGACTCGCACCGGAGCGTTGCGCAGCGAACGCGCCGCGTACAGGCCGCCAAAACCACCACCGAGGATGACCACGTGGGGAAGCGTCTCGCGTGAGCCTGTCATGTTCAGGAAGTTCCTCCCAGCGGGGGGAAGTTCAAGGCAATCAACGTCCCCTTGTCTACCCCGTACCCGGCGGCGGTTGGGCGAGCTAGAAGACCGGGTGATGAAGCTCCTGTCACCCCTCATCGCACTCTTCCAGGCCGTCTTCCTCACGTTGTGGCTGGTGTTCTGGATTACCGTGTCCGGGCTGGCGGCCATCCTCACCCTCAACGGAGAGGTGCCGCTCATGATGGCGCGGCGCTTCTGGGCTCCCATTCACTGGCGCATCACCGGCTCGCCCCTGCTCGTCGAGCCCCTGCCTGACGTGGACTGGAGCAAGCCCCACATCTTCTTGATGAATCACCAGTCCGCCTTCGACATCCCCGTGGCGTTCGCGGTGATTCCCGTGAACATCCGCTTCATCGCCAAGCACGCGCTCAAGTGGATTCCCTTCCTCGGCTGGTACATGGCGGGAACGGGGATGATCTTCCTCAACCGCTCCAACCGACGAGAGGCCATGCGCAGCCTCAAGCTGGCGGGCGAGCGCATCCGCGCCGGATCCAACATCCTCGCCTTCCCCGAGGGCACTCGCTCGCTGGACGGGCGCATCCTCCCCTTCAAGAAGGGCTCCTTCGTGCTGGCCGTGGAGGCAGGCGTGCCCATCATCCCCATCGCCATCGAGGGCACGCGAGGAATGCTCCCCCGAGGCAGCGTCCGACTGCAGCGCCACCCCATCCGGGTGAAGATGGGCCAACCCATCGCCACCGTGGGGCGCAAGGGGCCCCAGCGCGAGGTCCTCATGAACGAGGTGCGCGACATCATCATCCAGCTCCACCGCGACATCGGCGGCGAAGGCGGCGTGCCCCTGGACTCTCTCCCGGCTGGAAGCGACGAGAGCCTCTCCGAGACTCCTGCCTGAACCGCCCTCCCCTCGTCCGTGAGTCACATGGCTCCGCCGTGCGAGACGCCTCGCGCGGAATGAGACGCCCGCGCACCACTCGCTCCGAGTGAGCCGGGTGCGGCACGGCTGTTGCTCATGCTCCCCGCGGCACGCCCGGGCCATTCCGGCTCCGAGGCGAAGCCCCACTCATCAAGGGCGGCGAGGAGCGACGATGAACAAGCTGACGGAGAAGCTGAAGGCAGTGGCGGCGGCGGTGGCGGCGATCGAGAAGCAGTTCGGCAAGGGCGCGGTGATGCCCCTGGGCGGAGAGGTGCGCGAGCAGCGGGTGGCTGTCATCCCCACGGGCTCGGTGGGGCTGGACCGGGCGCTCGGGGTGGGCGGCTACCCGCGCGGACGCGTGGTGGAGCTGTTCGGCAACGAGTCCTCGGGCAAGACGACGCTCACCCTGCACGCCATCGCGCAGGTGCAGGCGCAGGGCGGCGTGGCGGCCTTCATCGACGCGGAGCACGCGCTGGACGTCAACTACGCGCGCAAGCTGGGCGTGCGCGTGGAGGAGCTGCTCATCTCCCAGCCGGACACCGGTGAGCAGGCGCTGGAGATCACCGAGCAGCTCGTGCGCTCGGGGGCGGTGGACCTCATCGTGGTGGACTCGGTGGCGGCGCTGGTGCCGCGCGCGGAGATCGAGGGTGAGATGGGAGACGCGCACATGGGCGTGCAGGCGCGGCTGATGAGCCAGGCGCTGCGCAAGCTGACGGGCGCGGTGAGCCGCTCGGGGTGCTGCATCATCTTCATCAATCAGATCCGCATGAAGATCGGCGTGGTGTTCGGCAACCCGGAGACGACCACGGGCGGCAACGCGCTGAAGTTCTACTCCTCGGTGCGCATGGAGATCCGCCGCACGAGCAATCTCAAGGACGGGGAGAGCGTGGTGGGGACGCGGGCGAAGGTGAAGGTGGTGAAGAACAAGGTGGCCCCGCCCTTCCAGGAGACCGAGTTCGATCTGCTGTACGGCGTGGGCATCAACCGCCCGGGCGAGGTGCTCGACCTGGGAGTGCAGGCGGGGCTGGTGGACAAGTCCGGCAGCCACTTCAGCCTGCGCGGGGAGCGCATCGGCCAGGGCCGGGAGCGGGCCTCGGAGTGGCTGCGCGAGCACCCGGAGGCCCTGGAGGCGCTCGCCCGTGAGGTGGTGGGGATGACCCTGCCCGGCCCCGTTCCGAATCCGGCGGCCGAGCTGGAGGCCCCAGCCGCGATGGCCTAGGCGCCCAAGGCTTCGAGCGCCACAGGCACCGCGAGACGGCGCTGGCCAGCGCGCAGGTACAGGTGGCCACCCTCGTCTTGTTCCATCAGCTCACCGAGTTGGTACTGGGCATCCCGGGAGAAGCGCGCCTTCGCCCGGCCGCCCTTCACCCGGCAAGTGAGGACGCCCTCGGAGTCCACGGCGAGAGTGACTGGGTCGAGCGCCTCGGCGGTCCGGTCACTCAGGCGCACGGACACCCTCTCGTCCGGCGTGACGTCCACGGTGCGCACCTCGTAGGCGGCGTCCTCCACCTGGACGTAGCACCAGTCCTGGCCAATCTGGAGTTGGTAGCGGCCTTGCTCGTCCAGCACCAACGAGGTGTTGAAGAGCTCGATGATGCGCGGGTGCTGGATGGGCTCGTCGTCATGCCACCAGCGCAGCCGTGCATCGAGCCGAATGCCGCTGTCCTCGCGGGTGTGCCAGCGCTTACCGGGAGGCGGCGGTCCCGAGGGGGGAGTGGGTCCTGAGGGCGGTTGTGTCACATCCCGTTATCTGCTCGCCCAAGGGCGGCTGGTCAAGCCAACGTGCCCAGCCCTACCAGTTCCGGACAAGCTCGGTGTAGCCGCGGAAGGCCACCGCGCCCCAGAAGTTCACCAGCACCCCGAGCGTCACCGCGGCCAACACCGCGCGCTGGCGCAAGGACCAGCCACCGATGGCGAAGAGGAGCAGCAGGTAGGGCGTGTAGTCGAGGCTGAACCGGAAGCCGAACTGCATGTACCCGGTGTTCTGGTAGAAGAGCCCGGGCAGCGCCGTCACCGCCACGGTGAGCCACAGCGGCCAGTGCAGACGCGGCCTCAGCTTCGGCACCACCAGGAAGACGAGCAGCGGCAGCGTCAGCAGCAGCGTCAGGCCGTGCGGGTCGTACCCCAACCGCAGCGGGTTGAACGAGACCTTCGGCAGCTTGAGGAAGGCCGCCTCCAGGTTGCGCGACAGGTACGACAGGTCGAACAGGCCCCAGCGGTCAATGTCCACGTTGACGCGGTTGTTGTAGAGGAATGCGTGGCCGAACTCGCTCGGGCTGCCGAAGCGGTAGAGGTTGTAGGCCGCCGCCAGCAGCGCGAGCGGCGCGGCCCCAAGGGCGAACAGCCCCAGCTTGCGCAGCGCGGGCTTCCAGTGGGCGCCCAGCGCCTTGAGCTGTCCGAGCCGGTCCGGACCAGGACACAGCGCCTCCAACACGAAGAAGAGCCCGGCAAACAGCAGCGGCGTGCGGGTGAGCGTGGCCATGGAGAAGAAGAGGCCCGCGAGCACCGGGCGGTGTGCCCGCACCGCGTTGCGCACGTAGAGGCACGTGAAGGCCACGCCCATCACTTCCGCGCTGAACCACACCTCACCCCGGATGGCCGCGTAGAAGAAGAGCGTGCCGAAGGCCAGCACCAGCGCCAGGCCCACGTTCTCCGTGCGCTCTCGCCCCGTCTCCCCCTCCTTCGCGAGGAAGCGCAGCAGCGAATAGAAGAGCGCCACCGCCAGCGCCCCGACGATGACCCCAAATGAGGTGTCGTTGAACTGGTAGCCGTGCAGCGCCACGAAGGGCAGCATCACCACCGCGGGGAACGACGGGAAGCTCACGAACCAGCGATCCCCCGGCCTCACCCGCCCCTCGCACCGCACCTTCTTCCCCTCCACCTCGCGCACGCACGCCCAGTCCTCCAGGTTGGGCAGCACCTCGGGGTCCAGGTCCAGCCGCCCCTCCAGCCACGCCTTCGCCTGGTACACGAAGTGCGGCGCCTCGCTCTGCCGCAGGAAGCGCTGCGAGCTGAAGCTGGCCAGCACCGCGAAGCTCACCAGGAAGAGCACCACCTCCACCCGGTACGCCGCGAGCCAGATCCTCAGCGCGGCTCCCACCACCCCGCCTCGCCCCCCTGTGGACCCGGAGGACTCCACGGGCCGCTCCGACGCCCCCGGGACAACGGGACGCTCGGGAGCGGGAGACTCGGGTGGGGCCGTCCGAGACTCGCTGGCCGACGCGGGAGATGACTCGGACACGTGAGCCTGGACGGGGGACTGCTTGGGATGCTTGGACTTGGAGCGGCTCATGGGGCGGAAGGCGGGGTCAACAGGCGCTCACGCAGCAGCTCGAGCGCGTAGGAGGCGGCGAACAGACGCACAAGGTCCCGATCGCCAGAGATGGAGAAACGCTCGCAACGGGTGGGGGCTCCCTCCGCGGCGAGCGCACAGTAGACAGTGCCCACGGGGTCCTCGGCGGTCCCTCCCGTTGGGCCCGCGAAGCCCGTCACGGACAGGCCGTAGGTCGTCTCGCAGGCCGCGCGAATGCCCTCGGCCATGGCTATCGCCACCGGACTCGATACCGCGCCATGACGGGCCAGCAGCTCGGCCGGCACCCCGGCCCAGGCCGTCTTCATCTTCTCGGTGTAGACGACCGCGCCGCCCAGCAGAAAGCTGCTCGCACCGGGCACCCCGGTGAGCTGCGCCGCGATGAGGCCCCCAGTACAGCTCTCGGCGAGCGCCAGCGTGGCCCTCGCCTCCGTCAGCAGTTTCGCCAGCACGATGGGATAGGAGTCCCCGTCCGAGCCGTATACCGCCAGGCCCAGCTCCCGGCGCGCGGCGGTCTCAGCAGCGGCCAGGGCAGCCTCGGCCTCGGCCTGGGAGGGGGCCTCCGCCATCAACTTGAGCTGGTTCTCCGGCGCGTGCGTGCGGAAGCCGAACACCACCCTCGGGTGCGCCGCAGCCAGCGGGGCCACACGCGTGTCGAGCACGGACTCGGGGATACCCACCGTGCGCAGCAGGCGGAAGGCCCGGTACGTGCGCTCCGGCCGTTTCTCCAGCTCCTCGCGCACCCGAGGCAACACTGCGCCGTCCACCAGCGCCCGGTACTCGCGCGGCACGCCCGGCAGGAAGAAGAGCCGGCTCCCCCCCACCCGGACGATGAACAGGGGCGCGGACCCCACCGGGTTGGGCACTACCTCCGAGCCCTCGGGCACAAGCGCCATGCGCGCCACGTTGGGCGTCAGCTCCCGGCCCCGCTTCTCGGCGCGCTCGCGGAGGAAGCGGAGCGTCCCGGGGTCCTCCACGAGCGGCACACCCGCGGCCACCGCGGCACACTCGGCGGTGAAGTCATCCGCGGTGGGGCCCAGCCCCCCCGAGACGATGACCACGTCCGAGCGGCTCGCGGCCTCTCGCAAGGCCCGGGTGATGTCCTCACGAACGTCCCCTACCAGCACCACCCGCGTCACCTTGATGCCCAGCTCGAAGAGCCGCGCCTCCAGGTACGGACTGTTGGTATCGGGGGTCAGTCCGGTGACGAGCTCGTCACCGGTGCACAGCAGCTCGACGCGCATGGGCGGCGCATCCTAGCCGCACGCGCCGCCTCCGGCACGTGCCACGAGACGCGCGCGGCTTACGCTACCTTCTGCTCGTCCTCGTCCTCGTCGTCCAGCTCGTCGTCCTCCGCCTCCTCCTCGAGGACGGTCGCGACGCCCGCGCCCGTCCGCACCTTCCGGGCCACGAGGCGGTTGCGCACCAGGAAGGCGGACTCCACCAGACCGAAGGCCAGGTAGGCGAACGAGTAGGCCACCAGCACATAGGCCGGGTGGAAGCGGGTGCCGATGACCACGCCACTGGCGAGCACCAGCAGGAGAATGAACGCCGAACGGCGGGACAGGCGCAGGTCCTTGAAGGTCCGGTACCGGACGGTGGACACCATCAGCAGCGCGAGCAGGGTCGCCGCCACCGCCACAGGACCCCGAACCGAACCCTCGAGCACCTCACCGCCCGTGGCAGCGTGGTGGGCGATGATCATCGAGACGAGCACGCCGGCGGCCAGCGGGATGGGCAGACCGACGAAGAAGCTCCCGCCACCGCCCTGGGGGCTGCGCATGGCGATCACGTTGAACCGCGCGAGCCGCAGCGCGCCGCAGGCGGCGAAGGCGAAGGAGAGGAAGAGGCCCAGGAAACCCAGGGGCTCGAGTGCCCACTTGTAGACCAGGAGGCCAGGTGCGGCGCCGAACGAGATGACATCCGCCAGGCTGTCCAGCTGCATCCCGAAGTCGCTCTGGGTCTTCGTCAGGCGGGCGACACGGCCGTCGAACCCGTCGAAGAACATGGCGAAGAGGATGGACAGGGCCGCCTGGTTGAACTGCGCCGGGCCCGGCTGCCCCGCACAGAGGATCATGGCGTAGAAGCCACAGAGGATGGAGGAGACCGTGAACAGGTTGGGCAGGACGAACATCAACTTGTGGGGTCTCATCGTTCTCCTGACTCCAGGTGTCGGCCACTGGCTGTTCCAGTGAAAGCCGAGGGGAAACGGAGCATATCAGGGTTTTATTTGCCCGGTCTTCGGGAGGGTTGATGGACGCGGTGCGTTGGACCCTGTGGATATTGCTCGCGGTGCTTGCCCTGTTGGGTGTGAATGGTCTGTGGGTGCTCGCCGTGCGCCGGTGGTACCGCCTGCACACGGCCGAGCCCGAGCTCCTGAAGGTCCGCTGTCAGGATGGTTGGGAGCTGACCGTGCACGTGCGGCGCGCCGCGAACCGGCGCTTCGAGGAGCCGGTGCTGCTGTGCCACGGGCTCGCCGCCAACCGGTGCACCTTCGACTTCGAGCCGCCCTACTCCCTGGCCCACGCCCTGTCCGAGGCCGGCTTCGACTGCTTCAGCGTGGAGTGGCGCGGCATTGGCCACTCGCGTCTCCCACCCCGGGGCCGCCGCTGGCCCGACGTCACAGTGGATGACCTGGTCACCCAGGACGGGCCCGCGCTCATCGAACAGGCACTCGCCCAGACAGGAGCCCGGCGCGCCTTCTGGGTCGGCCACTCGCTGGGAGGACTGGTGGGCTACGCCGTGGCGCAGGGCCCCGCGGGGCCAAAGCTCGCGGGACTGCTCGCGCTGGGCTCGCCGGTCTTCTTCCCGGCGGATCCTCTCATCCGCCGGCTCATCTATGTGGGCAGCAAGGCGGCCTGGCCGCGCGGCTTCCGCAACGAGTGGATCAGCCGCACGCTGGCGCCCTTCCTCGGCTATGTCACCCTGCCCCTGTCCGACGTCATCATCAACCCGAAGCACATCCTCCCGCCCACCCAGCGCAAGGTCTACGCGAACATGATGGCGTCGATGAGCCGCAACGTGCTGCGGCAGTTCCAGGATTGGATCGACCACGACGCCTTCCGCTCCTTTGATGGAAGCGTGGACTGGCGCGCGGGGCTGGCACGGCTCTCGATGCCGGTGATGGTGATGGGCGGGAGCCTGGATCGGCTGGCCTCGCCGAAGAACCTGCGCGCGCAGTACGAGCTGGTCGGCTCGCCGGACAAGCACCTCCACGTCTTCGGCTGCGAGCGCGGCGACAAGATGGACTACGGGCATGGAGATCTGCTCTTCGGCACGGGCGCCCCGCTCGAGGTCCACCCGGAGATCCGCGGCTGGCTGGCCGCCCACGCCACGCCCCTGCGTCAGGGAGAGGGACTTGTCACGACACAGGCCAGCCCGGGCCCCGTTGCCGTCCCCACGCCCTGACCCGTCACGCGACTCAGCGTCACCCCCGTCGCGCCCTGACAGTCCGCCTTCACGAGCCCCGCGGCGTTGTCCCGCGCCGTGAGCGCGTCCACCCGCAGCACCCCGTCCTCCAGGGCGACCAGCGCGGGCCCGCCCGAGCCGCGCACCTCCAGGCCCACCGCCGTCACCTGGCCCAGCGTCTCCGCCCAGACCCCGGCCTCCCGGCAGGCCTCCAGGGATACCTCGCGCAGCACCACCTGGGAGCCCTGCGCCGCCAGCACGCCCACGCCCGCGACCTCGCGCACCAGGAGGCCCTCCACTTCCACCTGGGCATCGCGCAAGTGCAGCCCATCCCCTGCGTCTCCGTCGCGCGTCTTCAGGCCGGTGATGACCGCCCGCTCCAGCTGGAGCCGCCCGCGCGAGACCGAGACGCCATACTCCTCGCCCCCCTCCACTCGGAGGCCGCGCAGCACCGTCTCCGAAGCCAACAGCGACACTCCACCGAAGCCGCCACTGTCCAGCACCACCGTGTCCTCCAGCTCCACCTGGGAGCCGACGAGCGCAAGGCCCGCCCGGAGCGCTCGCACAGAGGTGAAGCCCCGCCCCTCCAGCGTGGCCTTCATGGACTGGAGGCCATACTCGTGCCCGGTGACGGTGACGTCCTCGAGCCGCAGCGTGCCCCTCTGGACGAAGAGCCCGGCCTCACTCCCTCCCTCCACCGACACGTGCCGCAGCCGCACCCGTCCTGCCTCCTGGTAGAGCGCCGTCACGAGCCCTCGGAAGCGCACGGACTCCAGCTCCACCTCCGCGTCCCGAGCCTCCACCCCCTTCTTGAAGGCGCCAGTGAACGTGGCCTCACGCACCTCCGCTCGCGAGCCCCCCACCAGCAGCACCCCCACCGCCCCCTTGCCCTCCGCCTCGAACGCCAGGTCCTTCAAGAGGACTCCGCCAGGCGCCCGGATCACCGGCTCCGCCCCCTCCCCGTACAGCACCGAGCCCTCACCCGCCCCCACCAGCTCCAACCCGGCGGGCAGGACGAAGGGTCCCCGGTAGCGCCCCGGCGCCAGGTGCACCCGGACAGGAGGTCCCCCTTCCTGCACCCGTGCCAGCGCCTCGGACAGGGAGGCGAAGGGCCGTGTCCGCGAACCGTCTCCCGCCTCGCTCCTCGTCCCGTCCACCCACACCTCAGCCCGCCCGGCTGGCTCGCCGGTGGGGATCATCCCGGAGGATGCACAGCAGGGCACAAACGTCAGGCAGGCGATCATCAGCAGGCAGCGGAGCATTCGATCGCACACACTATTACCTGCCAGCCTTCCATGCCCATCTGGATCAGCGGAAGCCTCGCAAATGATCGAAATGACAAAGAAAAACCTGCTCAATCGATCACATCCATCCCCCACGCGACACCAGGGCCTCACGGCGCTCGGGCCCGAGCAGCGGAGCAGGCTTCTCCTCTCTAGAGGAGCCAGGCGATCCGTCAAATTCCTCGCGAACCGCGCGCAGGCCGATCTACCGGCCTCGCAACGGTTGTCAGCATTGACAGACAAAAGAGCGATTTGTTACCAACCTCGGACTTTCGAATTCGCTGACGGAGGAGAGCGCGGATGACCAAGGCAGAGCTCGTGGAGGCGGTGGCGGCGCAGTCGCGGCTGACGAAGAAGTCGGCGGCGGAGATTCTCGACATCGTCTTCGCCAACATCGGCAAGGCGGTGAAGAAGGACCAGCGCTTCAGCTACCCCGGCTTCGGCACCTGGTCGGTCCGCTCTCGCAAGGCGCGGAAGATCCGCAACCCGCAGACCAACGAGATGATGAAGCTCAAGGCCTCGAAGACGATCGGCTTCCGGCCCGCCAAAGAGCTGAAGAACTCGCTGTAGTCCGCAGGCGCTCGCGAGCGCGCTCCGACCTCACCGGGGGCGTCGTCCGATGGGACGGCGCCCCTCTCGTTTGGAGGCCTCAGCCGACGTCTCCCGCTGCACGAAGGAGGGCTCCTCGCCAGACTCGGTGGGGCCCAGCTCGTCGAGCGGATCACACGGCCGGCCATTACGCCACAGCTCGAAGTGCAGATGCACCCCGGTGGCCAGGCCCGTCCTGCCGGCCGCGCCCACCACATCCCCTTCCTCGACCACCTCTCCAGGCGTCACCAGCACGCGCGACAGGTGGCTGTAGCGGGTGGTGATGTCCCCGTCGTGCTCGACGACCACCTGGTTGCCATGGGCGCCGTTCCACCCGGCGCGCACCACCACCCCTCGCGCCGCTGCCGTGACAAGCTGGCCCCGCTTCGCCGCGAGATCCAGGCCCAGGTGGTCCCGCTCCTCGCCAGTGATGGGATGCACCCGGCTGCCGAAGACGCTGGTGATGACGACCGGGTCCACCGGCCAGGCGAACTGAATGGGCTTCTTCGAGGGCTTGAGTTGCAGCATGCGCAGCTCGGCCATGCGCACCGCGAGCTGATCCATCCGGGCGAGCACCGCATCGGCCAGGTCGGCGGGCATATCCCCGTAGGCGCGCGCGTCCTCCTCCAGCTCGGCCTCCAGCGTCACCCGGGCTCGCACCACATCCAGCGAGGACGTCTTGCGCGCGGACTGCGCCAGGAAGGCGTCCAGGGTGGTGTTCATCTCCCGCCAGTTGAGCACCTGCTCGTCCGGCATGGCACTGCCCCGCTGCACCTGTGACCGCGCGGCTCGCGCCTGCGTAGCGAAGGTGGCCAGGGCCGCTCGGAGCTCCTCGGAGATCGGCGCATCCACCAGCGGCGCACTCTGCCTCCTCGCCCGCTGCGACTTGCCGGAATTTCCACCCGGGGACGCAGCGGCAGCCCCCGCGTCCACCCGTGATGGCGCGGGCTTGGACGCGTACAGCTCGTCGAAGCTCATCTTCTGCCGTGCGCGAGGAGAGGCACACGCCGACAGGATGAGCAGCATGAGGGCGGCAAGACGACGCAAAGCGCTGACCAGTCTACCAACCTCCCGGGATTCGGCCAGCCAACGCCCGGCGGAGGTGTCGCGACCCCTCGTCGAGTGCGTCAGGACAGCTCCCTGTGTGTCACCCGGCGGACGGAACGGAGCCCGGCCTCCGAGGTTCCATGCAAGAGGGAAATCAGGTGACATGTCCTGAGAGGTAGTGGAAACCCCTTTACGTCGGAGGTCGGTTTGTCATACAGAGTCCCTGTGTCGCGCGAGTCGATGGAGTCGAGGCGGAAGCGGGCAGTGGACGTGCTGGACCGGCTGGAGGAGTCCATGCCGGACGTGCGCATCGAGCTGAACTATCGCAACCCCATGGAGCTGCTGGTGGCGGTCATCCTCTCCGCCCAGTGCACGGACAAGCGGGTGAACATGGTCACCCCCGCCCTCTTCCAACGTTTCCCGGATCCGTACTCGTACGCCCGGGCGAGCCCGGAGCAGCTGGAGCCGTTCATCCAGACCTGCGGCCTGTACCGCGCCAAGGCGAAGAACATCGTCGCCGCAGCGCGGGCGCTGGTGGACGAGCATGGGGGCGAGGTGCCGTGCTCACGGGCCTCACTCGAGGAGCTGCCAGGTGTAGGCCGCAAGACGGCGGGCGTGGTGTGCATCCATCTGGGCGGCGACGATGCCTTCCCCGTGGACACCCACGTGAAGCGGCTGGCTCACAGGCTGGGCTTCTCCCGCCACGAGGACCCGGACAAGGTGGAGCTGGACATGCAGGCGCTGCTGCCGCCGGAGCGGTGGGCCAAGGGCCACCAGCTCCTGGTCTGGCACGGGCGGAGGACCTGCTTCGCGCGGGCGCCCGAGTGCGAGCGCTGCCACGTGGCGGACCTCTGCCCCAAGAAGGGCGTGCGGACTAGACCGACGGCCGGTCCTCGCGCGAGGCCTTGACGCGCTTCATCCGCTTGCGGATGAGCTCCCGCTTGAGCGTGGAGACGTGGTCCACGAAGACGGTGCCATTGAGGTGGTCCGTCTCGTGCTGCACCGCGATGGCCAGCAGCCCGTCGCACGTCAGCGTCTGCTCCTGGCCCTCGGGGTCCAGGAACTTCACCGTCACCACCGCGGCGCGGTCCACGTCCTCGGCCTCGCCGGGGATGGACAGGCAGCCCTCGGTGTAGGTCATCTTCCCCTCCAGCGCGATGAGCTCCGGGTTGATCATCGCCAGCGGCTGGGACTCGGGCTGGCGCGGCCGGGTGTCCAGGACGATGACGCGCTGCAGGACGCCCACCTGCGGCGCGGCGAGCCCCACGCCATCGGCGGCGTACATGGTCTCGAACATGTCCTTGACCAGGGTACGGATGGAGTCGTCCACCCGAGCCACGGGCCTGGCTTTCTGCTTCAGGATGGGATCGGGCCAGATGAGGATTTCGCGAACCATGGCGCCCCTCTTAACTCCGCGGGAGAGGACGGGCAACCAACCCGGGCAGCCCGTCCGCCTGCTCTGTCACCCGGCGGCAGTACCCCACGCGCCCCCCTCTGCTCCGACTCCTGCGAGGGAGCTCATCCATCGACTGCCGGACAACGCGTTCTTTTCTTCTCCACTCTGAGTTCAATTTTTCAGTACCGTGGCTCTGTTGGGGAAGCGCGACACGAAAGCGCCACCGGGTCACTTTCCACCGAGCCAGGGGAAAGGCACACTGGCGTCAGTCTGTATTCCCCGGTAGACCGGTTCAGGAGGGATTAGCCGTGCTCCGGAAAATCACCCTGCTGTCGACCTTGTTGCTCTGCGCTTGCGAGCCCTACGCGTCGCCCGCGCCGAACATCGTCTCCATCGAGCCCGAGGAGGTGGTGAGCGGCGAGGCGGCGACCATCGTGGTCACGCTGGATGCCCCTCTCCCGGTGAAGGTGGACTACGGCCAGCAAACGGCGACTCTGGTGACGCCGACCCTGCTCATCGGCGAGCAGGAAGTGACCATCACCCGCGTGGAACAGGATGGGACCCTGCTGGCCAACGTGCCCGGGAGCCTGTCGGCCGGACCGCAGGATGTCCGGCTGGAGCTGGGGGACGGAAGCGGCTCGGTCAGCGAGCATGGCCTCACGGTGCTCCCGCTCCCCCCGGAGCTCGAGTCCCGGACCGTGGACGGCGGCCCGGAGAACCCTCAGCCAGAAGAACCAGGCCAGGGTGGTGGCAAGGACAAGGAGCCGCTCGTCACCGGCCTGCGTATCGATCGCATCTCGGAGCAGGTCCGCGGCGTCCCCTTCACCATCACCCTGCGGGCCGAGGGACCGGAGGCGGCGCTCTTCGAGGGACAGGTGCAGCTCTCCGCCAACAAGGGGCGCGTCGAGCCGAACCTGAGCAACCCCTTCAGCAAGGGCGTGCGGCAGGAGCAGGTCGTCATCTACAAGCAGGGCGGCAACGTGGTGCTCACCGTGCGCGTCGGGCGCCACATCGTCGCCCAGTCCAATCCCTTCAAGGTCTCGGCCAGGTAGGGCGGACCGGCGGCACGCGGCCGCCCCTCAGTCCAGCAGGCTGCGGGCATACTCCTCGCGCAGCCGGTCATCCGCGAGCGCCCGCGCCGCCTCGGCCAGGGCCGTGGAGATCTGCTGGGCACGGTGCTGGAGCGCAGGATCCGGGTGCCCCGCGAAACGCAGCGGGTGGAACTCGGTGGTGAGCAGCGCGTAGGCGCGCTTCACCTCCTCGCCACCAGCGGAGCGCGAGAGCCCGAGCACGGTGAAGTAGTCCGCCTCTTGGATCTCCTCGAACTTGGACTCGAGCCGGCGCACGTCCAGCTCCCCTGGAGCCTCCTGCTCGGAGCCGGAGGCCGTGGCAGCGGGACGCAGGGTGATGAGGCCCAAGGCCCGGGCCACGGCGAGCACCTTGAGCGCCGTGTCCTGCGGCATGCCCGCCCCCAGCAACAGCTGATCGAGCGTCTGCTCGCCGTCGATCTCCTCGAGGAGCCGCAGCTCACGCGAAGAGAGTCCGAAGGACTCCGGTGAAGGCTCGGGCTCGCCACGGACAACCACGGCGCGCAGCCCTCCGGCGGCCTCCACGAAGGACTCGCTGGAGACACCGTTGCGCAGGGACTCGGCCAGCAGGTGCAGCAGAGGCCGGGTGGAGGCGGCGAGGGCCACCTCGTGCGGAGGCGGCTCCTCGGTGAGTCGGTACAGAGAGGAGGACTCCGAGAGCGCGTCCAGAGCCACCTGCTCGGTGTAGCGCTGCACGAGCGGGACAAATTCGTTCTCGCGCAGGTAGCCGCGGCTGCGCATGGCGTCGAGGAGCGCCCCCGTGGAGGCGCTGCGCACCAGCCGCAGCTCATTCTCCTGGCGCGCATCGATGAGCCCATCCGCCCGGGCCCGGTCGACGAGCGACTCGTCCGGGGCGGAGGAGACCGCGCCCACCAGCGCCCCATCCTTCAACCAGAGGATGCGCAAGGCCCCGGCCACCTTGAGCTCGAGCCGGACCTGGGCACGCGCCTCCTGGAGACGGGTGACGAGCCGCGCGAGCCCCTCCTGGTTGACGCTCCCGGAGCGGGGGATGTCCACCTCGAACCGGCCAGGCACCTGGATGGAGACGATTGCCGCCCGAGCCCGGGCCGCCAGCTCCTCGGCCTCGGCACGGGCCTTCGCGAGGGCCGCCTCCGTCTCCGCGCGCACCCTGGAGACAGTCTGCTCGGCCTCGCGCAAGGCCTTCTCCTCGGCCTCGCGGCGGGCCTGCTCGGACCGGGCGAGGCGCTCGACCGTCTCCGCCTGCGCCTGCGCCCTCGTCGCCTCGAGCCGCTCCACCTCCTGGGCGAGGAACTCGCGCTCCTCCCGCTCCTGGACCAGCGCCTGCGTCAGCCGCTCTGCCTCAGCATGTGCCTCGCGGACCTGCGACGCATGCAGCGCCGCCTTCTCCTCGAGGTGGGCCAGGCGCGACGCCAGCTCGGCGCGCACGCGGGATAGCTCCTCGCGCGCCTGGGACGCCGTGCCGGAACGCGCCTCCGCCTCGGCGCGCGCCTGCTCCGCGGCCTCGACACGCTCCTCCGCCTCGGTCCGAGCCAGCTTCTCCTCCGCGGCCCTGGCCTGCGCGGCAGCACGCGCCTTCTCCGCGCGCTCGAAACGGGCCTCCAGCTCGATGCGCAGCCGCTCCGCCGTCGTGGCCCGCGTCTCCGCGTCCACCCGCGCACGCTCCAGCTCCTCGGCGTAGCCGTCCGACGTGCTCCGCTCCTTCTCCGCACGCGCGACGCGGGCCTCCAGCTCGACACGCAGCCGCTCTGACGTCTCCGCGCGAGTCTCCGCCGCGGCACGGGCGCGCTCCTGCTCCTCGGCACGCGCGAGCGCCTCGGTACGCTCCTGCTCCGCCTTGACGGCACGCGCCTCCGCCCGAGCACGGGCCTTCTCCATCGCCTCGACGCTCAGCTCCGCCTTGGCCCGGGCACGCCCCTCCGCCTCGGCTCGCGCTTCCGCCTCGGAGCTCGCCTGCTCCGCTGTCTCGGCGCGAGACTCCGCCTCGGTGCGAGCCTTCATCTCCGACTGCACGCGCGCATCCGCGCTCGAGCGCGCTCGGGCCTCCACCTCGGCCCTCGCCTTCTTCTCGGCGTTGACCCGGGCCTCGGCATCGGCCAGGGCCTTCTCCACGGCGGCGAGGCGCTCCTCGGCCTCCACCCGAGCCTGGGACTCGGCCTGCAGACGGGACTCGGCCTGGGTGCGCACCTGGCGCTCCGCCTCGGCTCCCGCCTCCGCTTCCGCCCGAGCCTTCGCCTCCTTCTCGGCGCGCGCCGTCACTTCCTTGCGCGCCTTCGCCTCCCCATGCGCCCGCCCTTCCCACTGCTCGCGGGACTTCGTCTCCTCCCGGGCCCGAGCCTCCACCTCCGTCCGCGCGGCCTTCTCCGCCTCGAGCCGCGCTTCCGCCCGAGCGCGCGCCTCCGTCTCGGACGCGGCACGCTGCTCCTGCGCCTCGGCCTTTGCCCGCCACTCCGAGAGCTGCTGCTCGAGCGCCTCGACCTGCTTGCTCAGTTGGGAGAGCTGCTCCTCACGCCGCGGCTGCAGCCGGGCCTCGCGCTCACGTACCTCAGCCGCCTCGGCCTCCAGCTCCTGGCGCCGCCGAGCCTCGTCCGTTCGCGCCTGCTCGAGCTCCGCCGCTCGCGCCCGCGACGCCTCCAGCTGCCGCTCCACCTCGAGCCGCAGCGAGGCCTCCTGTCCCCGCACCTCCGTCAGCGCCGTAAGCTGGGTCCGCTGGGCCTCGGCCTCGCGCCGCAGCGACTCCTCCCGAGCCAACGCCTCCTGCTTCAGCCGCTCCACCTCGGAGCGCAGCGAAGTCTCGCTCTCGCGCGCCGTCTCCAGCTCACGCCGCAGCGACTCCAGCCGCTCCCGGGCCTCTCCGGCCTCGCGCCGAAGCGCCTCCTCCTGGGCGTTCGGCACCTCCACCTGCGTCGGCGGCGAGGCACGGAGCTGTGCCACCTGCTCCTCCAGCTCCGCAATCCTGCTCTCCGCCTCGCGCCGGCGCGCCACCACACCATCCCGCTCGGTCAGCACCTGGGAGATCCGGCGCTCCGCCCGCATCAGGCGCACTTCCAGGACCGCCACCGCGTCATCCGCCGACAGCGCAGCCACATCCGACGCATCCGCGGCCCCTGGCACGGGCCTCAACGGGAACTTCGCCGTGGTCTCGAGCGCCTTCTTCGACGCGGATCTGTCTCCCTCCCCGTCCTCCCGCTCCCCCTCCGGTTCCGGCCCAGCCTTCACTGGCTCCGCGTCCGAGGACTCGGCCTTCAAGGGCGCGGCCTTCACCGACTCGACTTCCACCGGCGCGGCCTTCACCGGCTCGCCGCGAGGCGCCCCGGCGGGCTCCGCCGAGTCGAACCAGTCCGAGCCCACACTCTCCTGGTGCGGCTCCTCCCACCCTTCCGGCGCGTCGCCCTCGGGCAGCGGCGCATCGGCCGGCACGGGCTCCAGGTCCGAGCCATCCAGTTGCCGCGCGGACGTGGGCTCCGTCTCCTCCCGTGGGAGGGCCGGAATGGGCGCGATCGGGGTCGGCTCCACGTCGAAGAAGCCTTCGTCCCCGAGCTGCGGCACCCCCTTCTTGGGCGGTTCAACGAGAGGCGTCGCCCCCGTCCCTCCCGACGACGCCCGCTCGCGCGCCAGCGCCGCTTCAATCTCCTGCTGCGCGAGGTGCTCGGCCTCCGCGCGAGCCTCCGCCTCGACATCGACCACCTTCACCGCGGGCAGCGGAGGCAGCGAAGCCAGGGGCGCAACCGGCTCCGGAGCCATCCCCGCCACGGACCCCAGCTCGACGGGAGTCGGGGCCGTGATGAGGGGAATCGCCATCCCCATCGCGGGAGTCCGCGCGAAGAGCCCCGCCGGAGACGACTCGGGCAACGAGGCGTCCTCCTGCTTCAGCCGGCGCCGGGCGGAGGCCTCACGGCGCACCTCCTCCTCCATGCGCCGCATCTCGCTCTCCTCAGGGCCAGCGGGCGCCTGCAGCGGAACCTGGACCGAGCCGGTCACCGCCTGCTCCGTCGCGCCAAAGAGCGACTCCGCCTCGACACCCGGGTCCAGCTCGGCCACCGCTGGAGCCTTCGGACTCGGAGCCTCCACCCCAGACGCGGGCACCGAAACGGTGGACACCACCGCCTGCTCCGTCTGCGAGAAGAGTGCCTCGGCATCGAGCGAGGACTGGGCCCGCCGAGGCTCGTCCACCTTCGGCAGGTCATCGAAGAGCGCGTGCTCCAGCGCGGCGTTGCGGCCTGGCGCGGAGGACTTGTGGACGAGTCCCGGCGGACCGGACGGCACGGGGGCCGGCGCCACCACCTCCACCTCGTCCTTCACCGCGAACCAGGCCTCCGGGCCCGCGGGCGAAGCGATGACCGTGGCCACCTGCTCCACGAAACCCGAGCCATCCAGGGGCAGTGGCACCATCGGAGCGGCGCTGCCGGGAACGGACTCGCCGAGCAGCAGCACGCGGGCGAGCCGCATGTCCGGGTGCAGGCCGAGCTCATCCAGCACGAGGTGGCCGCGTCCCCCCTCCATGCCTGGTGCGAGAATCATCAGCACGGGCAGGTGGTGGCCAAAGGCAATGAGGGCATCCGCCACGGAGGTAGCGAGAATGACCTCATAGCCCTCGCGCGCGAGCAGGCGGCGCACGGTGGCGATGGTGGCAATGTCGTCGTGGACGAGGAGGACCGATTCGGCCATTGGAATCGCGGGCGAGTCTACAGCATGGCTGCCGGATCCACGTCGATCGTGACACGCACGGAGGAGGGAATGTCGACCAGCTTCGCCTCCAGGCGAGCGAGCAGCGGGGCGAGGGCCGCGTGGGTGGGGGCCTTCAGGAGCAGCTGCCACCGGGTACGGCCCCGAATCCGGGAAATGGGCGCCACGGCGGGCCCCAGCAGGCGCACGCCCCAGGAGGCCGGGGGCATCTGGCGGGAAATGAAGTCCCCGAGCTGCCGGGCCACGCTGGCCGTCTGCTCGGCGCTCTCCCCCTCGAGCCGCACCGCCGCCATACGGGTGTAGGGCGGCCAGGCGAGCACCTTGCGCCGCTCCAGCTCTCGCTGGGCGAAGCCGTCGAAGTCATGGACGAGCATGCGCTTCACCGGGTCCGCCTCCGGGTTGTACGTCTGCACGAGCACCCGCCCCGGGTCCTTTCCGCGCCCGGCCCGGCCCGCCACCTGGGTGAGGAGGTGGAAGGTGCGCTCGGCGGCGCGGAAGTCCGGAATGGCCAGTGAGGTGTCCGCCATCACCACGCACACCAGTGTCACCCCGGGAAAGTCGTGCCCCTTGGCCACCATCTGCGTGCCCACTAGCACGTCGATCTCCCGGCGGGCGAAGGAGGCCAGCAGCTCGGTGAGGCGCTCGGCGCTGGTGGCCGAGTCCCGGTCCAACCGGGCCACGCGGGCCTGGGGAATCCGCTCGGCAACCTCGGCCTCCACGCGCTCGGTGCCGACGCCCAACTTGAGCAGGGGCCCGGTGCACTCATGGCAGTGCTCGGGCACGGAGTGGGCCACGCCACAGTAGTGGCACACCACCCGGTTCTGCGAGCGGTGGTAGGTGAGGCACACGTCGCACTCGGTGCACTTCACCGAGGTGCCGCACACCTCACAGATGAGGAAGGTGCTGTGACCGCGGCGGTTGAGGAAGAGGATGACCTGCTGGCCCTTCGCGATGGTCTCCGCCATGGCGTCGAGCAGCGGCGGCGAGAGGATGGGCGACTCCTCTTGCACGAGCGGCTCGCGGGGGCGCTCCTGGCGCAGGTCCACCAGCGCGATGGTGGGCATGGGCCGGTCATCCACGCGATTCTTGAGCTCCAGCTTGCGGTAGCGCCCGCGGCGGGTGTTTTCCAGCGTCTCCAGCGAGGGCGTGGCCGAGCCGAGCACCACCACGGCCCCCGCCTGCTTGGCGCGCACCACGGCCAGGTCGCGCGCCTGGTAGCGCAGCTTGTCCTCCTGCTTGAAGGACGGATCGTGCTCCTCGTCCACCACGACGAGCCCGAGGTTCTCCACGGGAGCGAACACCGCCGAGCGCACCCCCACGGCGATGCGCACCGTGCCCTTGCGCAGGGCCTGCCAGTGGAAGAGCCGCTCGCGGTCCTTGAGGGCCGAGTGCAGCACGGCCACCTCCGCGCCAAAGCGGCTGCGGAAGCGGCCCACGAGCTGCGGCGTGAGGGCGATCTCGGGCACCAGCACGAGGCTGCCCTTGCCCCGCTCGAGCGTGCGCTCCACGGCGCGTAGATACACCTCGGTCTTGCCGCTGCCGGTGACGCCATGGAGGAGGAAGGGCTGGAAGCCGCCGGTATCCACGGCCGCGTGGAGCTCTTTCACCGCGGCATCCTGCTCAGGGGTGAGCAGCTCAGGACGGCCCTGGGCGAGCCCCTCCTTTACGCCGGGGGCGATGACCTCCTCGTCAATGCGGACGAAGCCCCGCTCCACCAGCTTGCGCAGCGTCTCGCGCGCACCGGGGATGGCGTGGGCCACCTCTTCGATAGGGGCCCGGCCCCCCACCGCGAGGAGATAGGCCAGCGCGGCGGACTGGGCGGGAGCACGACGGAGGACCGCAGGCGCCTCGGGGACGAGCGCCACGGCGAACTCCTGCACGTCCGGCTTCGCCTCCTTCTCCACCTCGGCCTTGGTGAGCCCGGGAGGCAGCGCGCTCTTGATGACCTCGCCGAGTGGATAGCGGTAGTGCTCGGCGGCGAAACGCAGGAGTGCGATGAGGTCCGGCGGGAGGGAGGGCGAGTCCTCCAGCACCTTCATGATGGGCTTGAGCTTGACGCTCTCAGCCTCGGGAGGAGGCGTGGCGGGCCCGAGGAAGAAGCCGAGCGACATGCTGCGGCCGAAGGGCACGAGGATGCGCTGACCCGGCGATAGCCTCCCAGAGAGACCATCGGGGACGACATAAGTGAACTCGCCCCGGACGGGACGGCCGACTGCGACGGAGGCGAGGTTCGAGGGGCTCACGGCGACCAGGGAACCACTGTAGCGGCGCTCCCTGACACCGGTAGTTTCTGGCCGGAGAGAGCACAGTGGGCGCACGGGTGCGCTGTCCGGGACCGCACTGCGGGTGCTGGAGGCCGCAGCGCTGCTACGGAAGTCCGTAGGAGAACGAGATCGGCGCCAGTGTGCCGGCGTCGACATCCCAGGGCCAGTACACCCTCGCCTCTCCTCCCTCGGCGATCACCTCCCCCTCCACCTCACGAACCTGCATGGAGTGGAGGACGTACAAGGCCATCTTGCTCTTGTTGCACCTTGCGAACTCAACCTCGCTGCTGGTCAGCAGGACACGAGCGCCGCCCGACTGGGTGCCCTTCACCTCGATGAAGACCTCGCGCTCCACGTCCTTCCCATGAAGATCAAAGGACTCCTTGCGCGAGACATCCTCAATCCTCGTGAAGCCCGCTCTTTGGAAATGCTCCCGAGCCCGCCGCATGGCCTCAAGCTCAACGGCCTTGCGAATCCGTGGGTCGGAAGAGAACCCCTGTCCCTCGGACCTGATGTCCTCGGCCGCCCATGGTACCTCCATGGAATCAGCCTCCAGTTCCACGGAAGCAGAGGTGTTGGCTCCCTGAACCCATGCGGTCCAGCTCGCGGGGGCTCCTCGCAAGGCCTCCTCGGGAGAGCCCGCACTCCTTCGTGAGTGCAGCCATGCGACCGGGACCTGATCCGGGCCAAGGATACGAAGCTGACAGCGGTAGTTGGCGACGCGCTGCCCCTTCTCCTCGAAGTGGCTTTGCGACAGCTCCGTCAGCTCACAGAGCCCCGTGAAGGTGACCCAACCACTCTCGTACTTCATGAAGTGGAGAATCGGTGGCAGCTCGTCCCGCCTGCCCTCATTGACGGCATCCCAGAGTTTCTTGAGCGTGCGGTTGCCAGGAAAGTCGGTGAAGTGCTTCTCCGGATGCAGCTTCGCGTCACCCCAATAGGTGACCGTCTTGTGCTCCGGATCGAAGTTGTCATCCCAGGGGTTGTAGCTACCGCCCGTGGATGACTTCTTCGTCACCAGAATCAAGAAGGCGGGGAGGTCCGTAAACGGCCGCCGGGAGAGATACCGAAGCGGTCGAATCCCCGGAGCGTTCGCCATCCCGCTGCTCGGAAGATTGATCCACCGCATGAACTGGTCCTCGGGGTCCTTTGGGGCTCCCTTGTCGCGGTAGCGATGCCCCGGTCTGAAGAATTCGTCCCTGGCCATGTTCCTGGTGGAAATCGGGCCTGACCTTAGCCCGACCCGCCAGTGCCGCAAACCCACGTAGGACCTACTGCGTCCTCACGGGCTGTCCCATGCCTGAAAACGCCGACGCGGCGAGCCAGGCTCCGAAGAGCCCAACCCGCCGCGCCCGAAGCGACCCGCGCACGGGCCGCACTTTCACTTCGTCATGCCCTCAGCGGCTTCACGTTCTGCGGGCACTCCCAATAGGTGTACTCGCACGTGGACGCCGAAGGATCGCACGGCACCCGCATCACCGTGACGAGCTCGCACGGGTGCTTCGGCTCGTCGAGCACTGGGCTCGCTGGCACCTCGACCGGCGAGAGCGGCTCGGTGGCATGGCCATCGAAAAGCTGGCCGGCCTGCCGCGACACGCCTCCTCGCGGCTGCTCCTCCTTCGTCTCTTGCGCCGGAACCTCCGGCAGGCACACCACCGGCAACACCGACGCCGTCCCCAACACCGCCCCCAACACGCACAGCTTCGTTCGCATGAAACCCCCTTGCCGACTGACACCCTCCTTCACGCCCATGGCGCGTCGGTTCCGGTTCAGCGGCAAGGACGCAAACTACTCGATGGGTCTGACATACCCTCCGGCATTCGACACCGGAGAGCCGCCCCCTCCCACGGGCCAGATGGGACCCACAATCCCTGTACTTCCAGACACTTATGAACCAACCCCAAGAGGGCGGGCTCACATCACCCCACTCCAGTGGTCATGTCCTTCGTCGGCTGGCTGACGGTGAGCCGCGTTGAACGCCCGGCCATGGAGAGCATGCACTGGACACGCGCCCGGCTCCCGCGCCACTCGTGACATGGTGGGCCCACAGCCAGGACACAAAGTGCACCGCGCATGACCCTCCGCCCAACTCCGAGAAAACTCGTTGCCGCAGCCCTCAGCGTGCTGCTCGTCTCATGTAGCGCCACTCGCTACACCACGCCTACCAGCGCGGAAGAGCTCGCCGGACTGGTGCTCATCCTCAACGAGCTGCCTGACGGCCAGATGACCCACTCCTGGCAACGTGCCGAGGATTTCGATCTTGCTCGCTACAGGCCTCAATCGAGCAACCACAGCCCTTACGGGCGCATCGTCCTCGTTGCGGCCCGGCCACGCGATTGCGACCAGGAACTGCAGGACTGCTACCAGGATTGCATGCGTCGGCCTTTGGCCCCGGGTTACGGACACGTCAAGACCCCGCGCAAGGGAGGTGGAAAGTCAGAGTATTGCCGCGACGCGTGCTGGCAGGCCTATCAGGACTGCGTAGAACTGCAGAAACTCCAGCCCCAAGAATTCACGGCCGTGGACAGCGCCATCGATTGGTTGAAGCGCAACCACAAGATGATCCTGGTGGGCAGCGCCGTCATGATCGCTGGGGTAGTTTTCGTCGTGGTGTCTGCCGGTGCGGGCGTCGTCGTCCTCGCTCCCATCGCACTTGTGGCCTCGCCAGCCATCCCCTCCGAGCCCTACATCGTGGGGGTATTGCCATGAACAAGCGCCTTCTCACCACGGAGGTGATGGACCTTCTCGCGCGGATTCGCGCCAATACTCCATCCGCAGAAGAACAAGCGCTCCTCGAGACCGCCATCAACGCGATTCTCTTCATCACTTCGACGGGCCAGCGGTACGCCTTCGCGGACTTTCTCAAGTACCTCGAGTCCAACGCCCCACCGCCCGTGGTGGCCTCGTTCAAGACACGCCAGGAGGCGGAATCCTGGCTGAACAGCCACCCGGAACCACCCGATTCGACGCTCGTGCTGATTGCGGACCAGTACCACACCGTCGCGTACATCCGCGAAATGAACCACCGTCGCCTGCTCCCCCTCGCCGTGCTCGAAGCCCATCTCGGCAGGCTCAAGCGCGAAGGTCTCCCTCCAGCCGCAGCCTCTTTCAATACACGCGAGGAGGCAGAGGAATGGTTCATGAATCAGTCCGCGCCGCCTGAGCAGACCTTCATCAAGATCGCGGGTAACGACTACCTCGCGGTGTACCATCGCAACGTCAACCACCGCGCGATCTACCCGTTCTCGATTGCCCTGGATGAAGAGGAGCAGGAAGAGGACAACTCCTGAGCCCCCTCACCCCCGGAGCATCGCGAGCGCACGCTGGAAGTCCTCGGGCAGCGGCGCCTCGACGCCCACCACCCCACTCGTGGCGGGGCTCGGCAGGGACAGCCGGACCGCGTGCAGCGCATGACGGCCAATCTCCTTCGCCGCCGGGTGCGCCCGCGTCTCCTCCGTCCCGTACAGAGAGTCGGCGAGCACGGGGTAACCCGCCTCGGCCATCTGCACGCGAATCTGGTGCGTACGCCCCGTCTCCAGCTTCACCTCGACCAATGTCGCGCCCTTCAGCCGCTCGCGCACCTCGTACGAGAGCGCCGCTCGCCGCGCCGAGCGCACCTTCGTCGTGAAGAGCCTCGGGTTCTTCGGGTCCCGCCCATACGGCGCCTCGAGCCTGTCGCGCTCGGGCGTCTCGCCCAGCACAATCGCCCAATAGCGCTTGTCCACGCGCTTCTCCTGGAACGCCCTGTCCAGCGCCGCCACGGCCTCATCCGTGCGCGCCAGCACGAGGCAACCGCTCGTCTCTCGGTCCAACCGGTGCACCACGCCGGGCTGCGCGAGGCCCTCCACGTCGAACGGCGGCAGCCTCGCCGCCAGCAGCTCCACCACCGAGGGCACACTTCCCCCCGCGGGCTCCACCACCAGGCCCGTCGGCTTGTTCACGATGACCAGGGAGGCATCATCGTGGAGCACGGGCAGCGTGGGCCCCTCGGCGGAGCGGCTCATCGAGGCGCGCGTCGGGGGTCGCGGAGGGGGACGGCTGAGCTCAATCTCCTCTCCACCCCAGAGCTTGCGCGTGACCTGGCACTTCTTGCCGCGAATGAGCACGTGGCCCTTCTCAATGAGAGCGCGCGCCCGCTCCAGCGAGAGCCCGGGCACGTGCGCCGATAGAAACTTGTCGAGCCGCTCGCCGGCGGCCTCGCGAGGGACGGAAATCTTCTGGGGCGACATGGAGCCCCCCTTCTACGGCGGAGCCTTCCGAGAAACCACCGGGACCGCCGGACACCACACGACTTGGGTGGGTGGAGGCGAAAGAAGGGCCGCCGGCCTAACATCCTGGGCTACGACTGGGGCCTCAACGGCCGTCAGGAGAGGGGCATGGCACGCGGCATCGGGCGATGGGCAGCGGCGGTGGCGGCAGTGACGGCGCTGGTGCTCGCCATCACGCTGCTGCCCGTGGACACGTGGTTGTTGGGGCTCGTCGAGCGAATCCGCGGCATGGGGATGGCGGGCGCGGTGCTCTACGTCGTCGTGTACGTGGTGGCGACGGTGCTGATGATGCCCGCCTCGGTGCTGACGATGGGAGCGGGCTTCGTCTACGGGCCCGTGTACGGCTCGCTGCTGGTGATGGTGGCGAGCAACCTCTCGGCCCAGGCCTCCTTCCTGCTCGGGCGAACGGTCCTGCATGAACGGGTGGGCCACCGCCTCGCGAGGGAGCCGAGGTTCACCGCCGTGGACACCGCCGTCGCCGGACAGGGCTTCAAGGTGGTGTTGCTGCTGCGCCTCTCACCCGTCCTGCCCTTCAGCGTGCTCAACTACTCCCTGTCGCTCACCCGGGTGCGCCTGCGCGACTACGGGCCCGCGACCTTCCTCGGCCTGCTGCCCGCCACGGTACTCTATGTGTACCTGGGCTCGCTGGTGACGAGCGTGGCCCAGCTCTCCCGCGGCGAACGCCCCGACGCTGGCCCCGCCGGGCAGCTCCTCTTCTGGGGCGGGCTGGCCGCCACCGTCCTCGTTACCGTGTACGTCACCCACCTGGCGCGCCGGGCCCTGAATGCCACGCTCAAGGGAACCTCCACGTGAGCGTTCCGCACCTGCTCGAAGGTGACGCACACGATGCCGCGCTCGCTGCGCTCACCCGCCCGGCAGGAATGTGTGCGTCACGGTGCTCACTCCCTGCGCTGCCTGAGACGCTCCAGTTCAGCCTGTGACTCCGCGAGGCGTCGCTCCAGCTCCTCGCGCCTCCGCGTCTCTTCCTCTCGCCTCCGCGTCTCTTCCGCCAGACGCTGCGTCTCTTCCTCTCGCCGCTGCGTCTCTTCCGCCAGACGCTGCATCTCTTCCGCCAAACGCCGCTCTGTTTCCTGGCGCAGCCGCTCTGCCTCCGCCAACTGCTGGGCCTCCTCGTCGGCTCGCTGCTGCAGCCCCGCCATCGACTCCTGCATCCGATCGATGAGCTCCTCGTACTCCAGCAGCAGCGCGCTCCCCGCCCAGAAGCGCAATCGCCCCTCTTCTATCTCCAGCTCCAGCCCCAGCACCTCCGAGCTGTACCGGCCTCTCTCCGGTGTGATGGGGACGTACTCCCTCGCCTCGGGCGAGGGCAGCCGGTAGCCATACAGCCGCTGACGTGCCCGGTCGTAGATGAAGTATTCGGGAATGCCCACTCGGGCGTAGCGCTTCACGTTGTACTCGGCGTCCTTCTTTCGGTCGCCGCCAACGTGGACCTCCAGCACCCAATCCAGCCCCTTGCCCTCGTGACTCACCACCCACTTGCTGCGCGGGTGCGCCTCCGCGTCCAGCACCACCACCAGGTCGGGCGCGAAGCGGCGCTCGGCGGGGTAGTACACCGGCAGCTCCGAGCCCAGGTACACCCGCCGCCGTTGCCGCGAGAAGTACCCCTTGAGTGCCTGCAACGCTCCCATCTTCGCCTGGGAGTGCAGGTCTCCCTCGGGCATCGCCATCTCGTCCCACGTCACCTCCCCGGGCAGCTCTTCCACCACCCGGGCCCTCTCCGCCTCGCTCATCCTCGCCCACGCTTCCCGTGAGGGCGCCCGGGGATAGGCGTCCTCCCGCTCTCGTTCGTCCCGTGCCATGCCCGTCAGGGTGCGGCACATGACCTGTCAGGTCAATCTCCCCGACGCGGCCAGTGAGCAAGCGGTGGGCCAGGCAACACAGGCGCGCCGCTCCGAGTGAGCGGTGGTACGGAGTGCGGCGTTTGCCGTCCCTCTCGGGTCCGGCACGTCTCATCCCCCGGACACTTCTGAAAGGCTCAGGCCCTCGCCACCAGCCGAGCCTCGTGCCGCCCTTCCTCGGTCCACCCTTCGGTGTACGAGACGATCTCCAGCCCCTGGACCAACCCGGGCAGCTCGCCGTCCTCCAACAGGAAGCGAGCCGAAGGATGTGCGTGCCGTTGCAGGTTGCTCCGCGTCGGTTGGGCGAAGACGAGGAGCCCGCCCGGAGCGAGCACCTTCGGGAAGCCGGCGAACAGCGGCCGCCAGAGGAAGTTCAGGCAGAGCACGAGCTCGAAGGGTCCGGGAGGGAGCGGCTCCGTCTCCACATCCAGCCGCTGGAGCCGGAGGGAGACTCCTGCTGCGCGCGCGGCCTCCGTGGCCCGTTCGAGCGCGACATCCGAGACATCCGCCAGGGTGACGTCCAGGCCACGTCTCGCGAGCCACAGGGCGTCACGCCCGGCGCCTCCCGCCACGTCGAGCGCACGGCCTGACTTCGGTAGCAGGTCCGCGAGCGAGCGGAGGAATGGGGAGGGTTCCCGGGTCCCCTCCTGTTGGCTGTAGCGGGTGTTCCACCTCTGCCGGTCTTCCTCGGACATCGTTCCTCCGGTGCAAGAGTGGGCGCGAGCGAACACCCTCACCCCAGCCCTCTCCCAGAGGGAGAGGGTGCATGCACGGGCTCAGCCCGGGGCCCGTGGCACCCTCACCCCGTCCCTCTCCCGGGGGGAGAGGGGTTCTTTGGGAGTTCTTTGGGGGTTCTTGGGCTCAGAAGAGCGTGTCGGCCAGCTTCGCCCTCGTGTCGCCCGTGAGCACCGTGAAGCGCATCACCCGCTCCTCCCCTCGCCAGACCTCGATGGTGCGCGGCAGCATCTCGCCCGTCGCCGGCGAGGTGTAGTCCAGGAAACGCACGTCCCACGCCGTCCCCTTCCCGTCCTTGTACTTCAGCCGCGCCGGCCGGAAGCCGTCCTTGTACACCCAGAACTGCGGCTTGCCCTCAACCTGCTGCCCCAGCACGTACACCACGTCCCCGCCAAAGCGCGCCAGCGACGTCGTGCGCGACTCGATGCCCAGCGAACGCAGGTGCGTCTCCACCACCTCGCGCCCCTCTATCGCCGACTCCGCGCGCACTCCCAGCACCGCGCACACCTGCTGCACCGCCTCCGACAACGCCGGAATCTCCGTGCCCTCTACCCGCTTGCGGCCCCCGGAGGACACCGAGGCCACCGTGTTGCCCTCCCGCGCCTTCGCCTCGAAACGGCACCGGCCCGGCAGCCTCAGATACACCGTGCCGTCCGCCTCCAGATCCGGCCGGTCCGTCGGCAACCCCAGCGCCCCTCCGGCCTCATTCACCACCGGTCCGTAGAAGTGCAGCGAGCCGTCCGCCTTCAGCGAAGAGAACGGCAGTTCCTCGCGAGCCGCCATCATCCGGCGCAGGATGGATCCGCCCGGCAACACGTACGCGCCCGCGCTCATCGCCGCCAGGACTCCCAGCAGGAAGACCGTGCGCTTCATCGCGGCCGCTCCGGATGGCATCACACTCTTGCGGTTCAGTGGCTCTTTCATGGGGCGGCGAATCTAGTGATGGCCCTCCCCTCCATCAAGGCAGTTAGGATGCGCCCCCATGCGGATGTGGCATCGTCTGACGCTCCTGTTCGTCCTCCTGCTCGCCCCCTTCTCCTACGCCCAGCAGGGCTCCGGGACCGATACCTCGCGCCAGCCGCGCTCCGAGGATCTGCGGGAGCTCCTGAGCGCACGCGCCTACGGCATGGGCGGCGCCTGGCGGGCCCTCGGCATCGGGGCCGAGTCGGGCACCGGCAACCCCGCCGCCCTCGCCGCCTTCCGCAGCTACCGCATCGAGCTCACCGGCGCCTGGGACTGGGTGGGCCAGGATGCGTTCGGCTCGGTGGCCCTCGCGGACTCGGCCACCAGCCCCCTGGCCGCCGGCGTGAGCTATCAGCTCGTCTCCCTCGGGAAGGGCGTCGAGCGCGCCACCGGACACCTCAACACCGTGGGCCTCGCGGTGCCGTTCGGCGAGGCCTTCATGATCGGCGTCAACTCGCGCTACCTGCTGCTGCGCGGCGCCCGCGAAGCCAATGCCATCACCGGTGACGCCGGCATCCTCTTCCGCCCCAGCCCCGTCATCGCCATCGGTGTCTCCGGCCATAACCTCATCGGCACCGGCAATGCCGAGCTCACCCGCTACTACTCGGCCCATGCCGGTGTGTTCGCCGGGCTGCTCACCCTCGCCGCCGACGTGCGCGCGGACTTCGAGACGAACAACCAGACCACGCTCACCTACAGCGGCGGCCTGGAATACATCCTCGGGCAGAACTTCCCCATCCGTGCCGGCTACACCTGGGATGGTTTCACCCGCTCCTCCCAGGTCGGCGTTGGCATCGGACTGCTGACACCGGGAGGTGGCATCGACCTGGCGTACCGCCACGACTTCGGCGGAGAGAACGGACGGCTCGTCGCCCTCACCTTCAAGGTGCAGGTGCAGTGAGGCCTCAGCCGCGCAGGGGCAGGTAGCGCTCGGAGGCGGAGAAGCGCACCAGCTCCACCAACTCCTGCTCGCTGGACTTGAGCGCTCTCAGCGCCGCCACGGCGGGCCCAGGACCCCCACACGCAACGAGCCCCGCGCGATTGGCCGAGTGGCGCGCCGCCTCCGCGAGCGCTGCCGCATCGAACTCCCGCTGAGCCGACTCCAGCAAAGCCAGGGCCCGGGCGCGAGCGTTGGGGTGCAGGGCCTCGCGCACCACCCGAGCCTCGGGGCCGAACTCCGTCCCGCCGCGCAGCACCGAGGCGAGGATGGCCACCGCGCGCAGCAGCTGATCCTTCTTCAGGCAGCGCAGCGCGAGCAGATCCGGTCCGAGGCAGGACAGCGCCCGCCCCGCGAAGAAGCGCAGCTCCGGCTCCGGCAGCACCTGGCGCACCGCGAGTCGGCCCACCAGCAGGCGCGGGGCTCCCGGGTGCACGAGCGAAAAGGGCGGACCGTCATCCTCGGAGAGAATGATCTCCGGGAGCCGCACATCGAGCATGCGGGCAACGGACTGCAGCACCTCCAGGGCGGCGCGCGCTCCGGGGCCCGAATCCGGCCGGAGCGGCTCGGAGGAGCCCGAGGCCCGACCGAAGGTGGGAAAGAGGCGGCAGAGCGCCTGGCCCACCGAGGCGAGCAGCTCACCCGCCGGATTGCGCAGACCGGGGTGGCGCAGGCCCGCGCGCTCCTCGGGAGTGAGCGTGCGGCGCGGAGGCCGGGAGACAGTGTCCTTCTCTCCCATGAGCGCCGAGGCCACCTCCGCCATCAGCGAGCCGCGCGCTGCGTCTCCACGGCTCGCGAAGAAGGCCGAGAGCTCCCGGTAGGCCGCCGCGTCGAGCGGACGCTCGCGCACGCGCTCGATGGCCGCCGGTCGGGTGCCCTCCAGCTGCGCTGGAACTGGTGCTGGGGCCGGAGCTGGAGCAGCAGCCGGGGCCGGAGAGGGAGCGGGCTTGCCGGAAGAAACGGAGGGGGTGAGCGGCTCGGGAGAGGAGACCGAGCCCGTCCCTCGGGCCCGGCGGCGCACGGGGTCCATCTTCCCCGGGGGCGCCTCCCAAGCGATGAACCGGGTGCTCTCCACGGGCATCGGTGCGTCGGGAGGCTCCTCGGGCGCAGCCGGAGGCGGGCTCGCGGGTGCGGCCTCGCGAGCCGGTGAGGGTGGACGACTGGCGGCGATGGGTAGGACCACCGCGGGCATCTCGAGGACCGTAGGCGCGGACTCGGAGCCAGCAGTGGATGCGGCCGCAGCCGGAGTGGGCGTGAGTTCTACCGCCCCCGGCGGCGGGATGAGAATGGAGGTGCGCGAGCCGCTCTGCTCCCGCTTGGGGGCGGCACTGCGCGGCGGCTCGGGGTGCAGCGCGGGCGCCACACGCTCGGCGATGGCCTTGCGCAGGTTCTCCGCGCGGTTGGCGTACACCTGCGCGCGAGTCGCGTCTCCGAGCACATCCCGGCAGAAGCGCGCCAGGCGCTCCCAGGTGCCGAGGCGCTCATCATCATCCTCGGTGGCGGTGGCGGCATGCTCCATTCCCCACGCGGCCTCGCCGTTCTGCCCAAGCGCGATGAGGCGCTCCACGAGCAACAGCCACGCTTCCTTGTGTCCGGGCTCGAAGCGCACCGCCTGGCGCAGCTCGGTGAGCGCGGTCCCACGCTCTCCTGCGGCCTCCAACGTGGCCACCAGCTCCAACCGGACCTTGCGTGCAGTCAGTCCCCGCGGCTCTCGAGCGAGGCTGGCGCGCAGCAGACGGCTCAACCCGTCCTTGTCGCCGAGCTGCCGCGTCAGCTCCAGGAGCTTCTCCTGCGCGAGGACGTCCTCGGGATGCTCCGCGAGCACCTCGGACCAGGCCCAATGGGCGAGCCGCGCATCGGCCAGCGGCCCTCCGGCGAGTTCCGCGAGGCACCGCAGCCCCTCGGCGCGATGAGGCGTGCGGCGGGGCACGGCGGCGAGCGCGGCGCGCAGACGCTCGGCGGCCGAGGCACGGTCCGCCTCGGAGACACACCGGGCGAGCCCCATCAAGGCCGGCAACGAGTGGGGAGAGATGGCTACCGCGGCCTCGAAGTCCGCGCGGGCGCGGGCGGACTCACCACTGGACAGCAGCCGCTCGCCACGAGCCAGGAAGGCGGCGGCACGAGCCCGGGGATTGCTCGCGCGCTGCACCGCCTCGTCGAGCACGCGCCACACCGCCCAGTCATCACCATCGGCGCGCTGGGACACGAGCCGCACCTGCTCCGAGAGCGCGGCGTGGTCTCCGGTGAGGGCAACAATCTGGCCGTACACCCGGGCGGCACCCGCGGTGTCCTGCAGCTCGTTCTCCAGCAGCTCAGCAAGCCGGGTGAGAATCTCGGCGCGGAGCCCCAGGTCCTTCGAGGCATCGGCACGGTCCAGGTAGAACTGCGCCAGCTCGCGCCAGGCCCGGCGCGCGATGAGCTGGGCCTCCTGGCGCGTCTCCTCCAGGTTCTCCTGCCGGGGCACCATGACCCGGGAGGGCTCGGTGTCCTCGTCGCCGCTCCAGGGAACGGGAGCATCCGTCCTCACCCCAGCCGGTGGAGGGATGAGAGGGGACTCGGGCCGGAAGACGGGCGCATCGGTGGAGGTGTCCTCGTCCTCCGGGAAGCGATCGACGACCTCGATCGTCGTGCGCCGATGGCTGGAGGCGTCTCCGGTGGAGTCGTCCCGGGGAAGAGCGGCAGGAGCCCCAGCGACCGTGAAGGGCAGGCCGGACATCTCGGAGGTCGCCTCCTCCTCGTCGTACGGCCAGACCTCGGGCAGCGCGAGCTCAAGGATGGTGCGGTGCCGGTCATCCACAGGCGCCGCGGCAGCGGGTGCTGGGGCAGCGGGCGCCGGAGCAGCGGGTGCTGGGGCCTTCTCGGCTCGAGGCTGGGGAGCACGCGGCACGAACCGCGCATCCGGCGGGCCCGAGGCCTCCACGGTGTGCTCGTCCTCCAGCCAGGGCGAGGAGAACTCGACGGTCTCACTCCGGTGGCTCAACTCCTCGGCGGAGAGCGCATCCCGGGGCGCCGGCTCCTCCTGGAGGGCCGCTCCCTGCACGATGGGGAGCGCAGAAGGCTCGGGCGCGGGCCCGCCCTGGCGGGAGAGGCGGCGGAAAAGGACATCGAGCAGCCGGCGGGCGCGGCGGTCCTCGGGGGCCTCGTCAATGATTGCCTGGAGCGCCTCAACGGCCCGAGGGAGCTGGTCCACCCGGCGCAGCACGCGGGCGAGCTGCAGCCGCACGGCGCGGCGGGTCTCCCCGCGGGTGTTGCTGAGCGCGGACGAGAGAAGCGCAATGGCGGCGGCCTCAGTCCCCGCGCGCAGCGAGAAGGTGACGAGCACCGAGGCCAGACGCGGCGTCATGGGCAGAGCGCGGCTGGCCCGCGCCAACTCACCGAAGGCCCGGGCGGCGTATCCCTCATCCAGCAGTTGGGCGGCGCTCTGACGGTGCCGTTCCACGAGCTCGGACACGCCGGTGCCCGGCCCAGACGGGGGCGAGCCAGCGGGCGAGCGCTGGCGCGTATCAGCCGACTCCGGCGAACCGGCGTCATTGCCGTTTCTCACGCCACCCATGGGTGCGGCAGTCTACACAGGATGCCGCCTCCGGTCGTCACCGTCCTCCTGCCCGCCCGAAACGCCGAGCGCACCGTGACTCGCGCCGTGGAAAGCCTCCTGGAAGGCACTCTGCGTGAAATCCGGGTGCTGGCGGTGGATGACGGCTCGACGGACGGGACGCGCGCGGTGCTCGAGGGGCTGGCGGCGAGGGACACCCGGGTGGAGGTGCTGGAGGGGGGTGGCCGCGGGCTGGTGGCCGCGCTCAACCTTGCCCTCTCGCATGCCACTTCCCCCTACGTGGCGCGGATGGACGCGGACGACGAGGCGCTGCCCCGACGCCTGGAGGCGAGCCTCGCGGCCCTGGAGGCAGACCCGAGCCTGGGAGGCGTTGGCACCGGCGTGGAGCTGTTCCGCGAGGACCAGCCAGTAAGCCCCTCGATGAGGGACTACGCGGCATGGCTCAACGGGCTCACCACGCCCGAGCGGCTGCACCGCGAGCGCTTCGTGGAGAGCCCCATCTGCCATCCCTCGGTGTGCCTACGGCGAGAGGCGGTGGTGGCGGCGGGCGGGTGGGAGCACGGCGACTTCCCGGAGGACTACGACCTGTGGCTGAAGCTCATCCACCGGGGCCACCGGATGCACAACCTGCCGGAGGTGCTGTTTCGCTGGAGGGACAGCACGGAGCGGCTGACGCGCACGGACCCGAGGTATGCGCACAAACGATTCATCTGGGTGAAGGCGCGCTACCTGGCGCGGAGCCGGGAAGTGGCGGGGCGTCCCCTGACGGTATGGGGCACGGGCCCGGGAGGGCTCATCCTGACGCGCTTCCTGCTGGCGGAGGGGGCCCGGGTGAAGCGCTTCATCGACGTGCACCCGCGCAAGGTGGGCACGCTCATCCATGGGATTCCGGTGGACGCGCCGGAGTCCCTGGGAGCACCGCCGGAGGACACGCACCTCATCGCAGCGGTGGGAGTACGGGGTATCCGCGACGAGATTCGAGCAACCCTCACGGCGCTCGGTTGGCTCGAAGGCGTGCATTTCACCTGTGCCGCGTGAGCGCGGTGACACGATGCACGCTTCGCGCTTACTTCTTCAGCCAGACCCGCAGGGGGCCAATGGGCTTGAAGCCCAGGTCACACCACGCGGCCAGCTCGTCACCGTGCTCGTAGCCCACGACCGGCAGGCCCGGGAACGCAGCCTGGAGTTGCACGAGCAGTTCCGCGCGCAGCGCCCCAGCCTCCGCGGCCGTGAAGAAGGTGTTCGACAGGCTCACGACGCCTGCGGCTCGATACGCGATGGCTCCGGCGACAAGGGTGTCGTCGCGGTACGCAGCGAGGAACGTCGTGCTCGCGTCATCGAGAAGGCCAGGACGAAACACGGCGTGCGCAGGATCCGGCCCGGCAGTCCCGGGCTGGCCACTCCAGGCCGCCTCCCACGCGGTCAGTGCGGCTGTATCGCGGACCCGGACCCAGCGCGCGCCACCGGAGTGGGCAGGGACCCGCCTCTCGGAGGGGAAATGGATCCACTGCGCGGAGAACAGCTCCACGAAGCCCAGCGGTGCGAGGTCGAGCGTCGCGAAGCTGTCCTTGACCCCCCAGCGACCCGGTAGCTCGAGCGCGGAGATCTCGTCCACCTGCTGAGTCTCTCCATCCGGAGTGAGTGTGACGACGTTTGGGTAGAACCGTGGCACCTCGGCGCGATTCAGCCACAGTGCTTCCGCGAACTCGCCTGGGCGCCCATGCGTACGGCACACCGCATCGCACCATGCCGCGTTGTTGAAGGTCGCGGCGGCCACACTGTCTCGAGTCATGACGCGAATATAGACAACCCATCACTCCGGGCATGCTGGCAGGGAGAGAAGGTTGCCTGCATCCGCACCGGGAAGGGCGTGCGGTAACATCACCCGGCGGGCCTCCGCATGGTGCCCGCGCGAATCACAAAACAACTCCATGAGCATCCCCGACCGCGGCACCAGTTCCACCGTCCTCCTTGTTCCCGTCCTGCTCCTGCTCACCCTGGGAGCCTGCGGAGACAACCCCAACCCGACTCCGGATGGGGGCGTGGGCGATGGCGGCACGGAGCTGCCGGACGCCGGCACGAATCCACCCCTGTGTGGCACCGGCCAGACGTTCGTGGAGGCGGTGGCGAACAAGGCCCTCCTCCAGAATCCAACGGTGGACATCCTGGAGCGGCTGCGCGCCATCCCCGGGCTCACCGTGCAGGAGAACCCCAACGGGGTGCCCTCGGGCTACCGCTTCTTCATCATGGAGTACGACCAGCCGGCCGATCACTCCCGTCCGGAGTGCCAGCGCTTCAAGCAACGTCTGACGTTGCTGCACAAGTCGGACACGGCGCCCATGGTCCTCTATACCGGTGGCTACTACGTCTCCACGCGCCCGAGCCGGCGCGAGCTGACGGCCATGCTGGGAGCCAACCAGCTCTCCGTCGAGCACCGCTTCTTCCTCCCGAGTCGCCCGGAGCCAGCGGACTGGAGCCTGCTGACCATCCAGCAGTCCGCCGCGGACTTCCACCGCATCGTCCAGGCCTTCAAGCCCCTCTACGGCAGGCGCTGGCTGTCCACCGGAAGCAGCAAGGGCGGTGAGACGGTGGTGTTCTTCCGGCGATTCTACCCGCAGGACGTGGACGGGACGGTGGCGTACGTGGCCCCCATCGCACGCCGCGATGACGAGCGCTTCCCCGCCTTTCAGGACGCTGTCGGTGGCGACGCCCAGGCCGCCTGCCGCGAGCGCATTCACACCTTCCAGCGGACGGTGCTGGAGCGGCGCGAGGAGAGGCTGGGGCTGTTGCGAACCTATGCACAGAACAACGGGCTGACCTACTCACAGCTCGGCGACGAGAAGGCGCTGGAGCATGCGGTCATCGAGACCTACTTCGCCTTCTGGCAGTACGACTCCCCGGCCAACTGCGACCAGTTCCCGGGGAACGAGGCCACGGGCGCGGAGCTGCTCACAGTGATGAACCAGCAGGTGGGCCTGGCCACGTTCGCGGATACGGGGACCAGCGGACTCGGCCACTACGCGCCCTATTACTACCAGGCGGCGGTGGAGCTGGGCTGGCCCAGACCATACGAGGCCTTCCTGGGAAGCCTCATCCACTTCCCGGGGACGGACTCCGCGCTGGTGTATGCGCCGCCCGGCGTGCCCCTCGTCTTCCGAGAGCAGGCCATGCAGGACATCCAGGACTGGGTGTCCACGCAGGGCGAGCGGTTGATGTTCATCTATGGCGAGCTCGACCCGTGGAGCGCAGCGGCCTACTCGCTGGGAGGCGCCAGGGACTCCTACCTGTACGAGGTGCCAGGCGGAAACCACGGCAGCAGCATCAGCCAGCTCCCCGAGCCGCGGTACTCGGAGGCCTTCGACACAGTGCGCCGCTGGGCTGGTGTCACCCCCACCGCGCTGAAGCGCGCGCCACCGGAGCGGGTGGAGCCGCAGTTCGAGGAGTTCGCGCCGCACCTCCCGCCGCGCCTGCGCGAGGGCGGCACCCAATAGGCGACCGGGCTCGAGAAGCTCACTCCCAGGAGAACTCACACACGATGTCGAGCTCTCCCGTCGAGCGCGCGGCGGCCTGAATCCCCCGGGCCCGCGCCGCCTCGAGCATCTGCCGCACCATCCCCTCGTGGAATGGGGGAGGCATGTAGCTGCACTGCGCGTGGAGACGACCCCCGCGTGGCCCTGTCCATTCCACCTGGGAGCTTCCAAAGCTCATCCCCACGCGGAAGGCGGCCGGCATGCTGTTGATCAACGACTGGGGCCGCGCCTGGTTCAGCATCAGCAGCGCCCTGCCGGCCACGGACGCCAGGAAGTCGATGGAGGCCCGCTGCCCTATCTGCCGCAGCGCGACCTCGGCTCCACCATGCCGCTCGGCGAGCGTGGGCAGCGCGGTGAAGAAGATGGGGAACAGCAGCTCGACGGAGTAGCTGAAGAAGTCCAGGAAGCGCTCCTGGCTACACGCTTCCCGGCAACGCGCCACCAGCGCCTCGTCCCCGAGCGTCCGGAGGTTCTCCAGGATGCCATTGAAGAAGAAGCCGCGGATGGTGTGCTCCGGCTTCACGAAGGTCCGGCGCCGCGCCAGATCCTGGAGCCAGAACTCCAAGGGCTGCTCGATACTCCCCATGCAATCTCCACGAGCCCACCCAGCCGGGCGCACGGTGCATCGTACCGTGCATCGAGCCGTCCCGTCCGCCTACCCCCGCCCCCCCTCCTCCAGCGGGCGGATGGTGCCCGAGGGAGCGGCAACACCCGCCGCCGCGAAGAAGCGCGCGAGGTCCTCCGGCACGGGAGCCTCGAACCGCACCAGCTTCCCCGTTCTCGGGTGCCCCAGCTCCAGCGCTTGTGCATGCAGCAGACACCGCGGAGCCGGAATCCCGCCCGCCTGCGCCGCTCCTCCGTAGCGCTTGTCCCCGAGAATCGGCGCACCCAACGCGGTCAGGTGCGCGCGCAACTGGTGCGTCCGCCCCGTCTGAGGCAGCAGCTCCACCAGGCAGAAGTCCTTCCCCGCGTGCAGCACGCGATACTCCGAGAGCGCGGGTATCCCATTCGCCGCGCGGGTCGCTCGCCAACGCCCCGGCCGGGACGGGTCCTTCGACAGCGGCAGATCAATGATGCCCTGTGACGGCAGTTCCACCGGCCCCACAGCGGCAAGGTAACGCTTGCGAGCCCGGCCCTCGCGGAACTCCTCCGCCAGCGCCGTTGTCGCCTGGGGCGTCTTGCCGAACACCGTCACCCCGGACGTCTCCCGATCCAACCGGTGCACCAACCCCGCGGGCCGCTTCAGGTGCTCGCCCACCCGGTCCACCAGGCTGTCCCCTACCCGTCCCTCCGTCGGCTGCGCAGTCATCCCCGCCGGCTTGTCCACCGCGATGACGTCCGCGTCCTCGTGGAGGATCCGCAACTCCAGCGCCGAGGCCGGCGCCGCCGCGAGCGGGCTCTGTCCACCCTCCTCCAGCACCACCGTCACCACCTGCCCCGCCGCCAGTCGCGTCCCCGCGTCCCGGCTCCGACGCCCGGCGACGTACACCGCTCCCACGCTCACCAGCCGCTCCGCCTCCTCGCGCGGGACACCCAGCTCCGCCGCCAGCGCCTCGCCTAGGGAACGGCCCGTGAGGGCGACTTCGACTCGGAAGGTGCGGCGCTTCATCCGCGGGTGACTACCGCGTTTCCGACTCGGGCTCCAGGGGCGGGAGGTCTCCGGCCGTCTTGAGGAAGACGACAACCTGAACCCATCCCCCTTCCTGCGAGAGCGACAACCGGAACTCCTGCTGCTGCCGACGGAACAACAGGGGCGACTCCTCCTTGAATCCGGCGTGGATGAGCCGCTCGCGATACCAGCCCCGCACCGCGTCCGCCTTCGCCGGAGCCCGATAGGTGAGCGTCCGAGCCCCCTCGAGGTCCGCGTAGAGGACATTCATTGCCCCGGCGTACACAGGAAGGGTACCGGGGGCCGCGGCCGGTTGGGACTCGCCCAACTGCGCCTGGCCGAGTACCACCGTCGTGAGCCCTCCGGCCTCGGGCGTGAGGATGACGGTGTACGAGGTGAAGGTCCGCGTATCCAGCGCGGTGAGGTGGGGCTCAGCAGCCAGCCGTGGCTGGTGGCGCTGGAGGTAGAAGCCGGCCTCGTCGAAGGCGGTAGCGAAGTGCTGGAGGAGCCGCTCCAGCCTCTCCCGAGAGGTGTACACGCGGATGCGGACGGGAATACCTCCCACGTTCATCTGGTCCGGCACGTCCACCGTGGACACCAGCCCTGGCACCTTCCACTGGAATGGCTCCCGGGACACCTCCGCGGGCGCCGTCGCCAGCAACAGCTCGAGCACCAGCAGAGAGCTCAGCATTCCTGCATCCCCAGGAAGCACCTGTTGGACCGGCGGCGATTGGGCGTCGGCTTGTGGTCCACACCGCCGGTGTTCCGCGGCCGATCCATTTCGTCCTGGGACTCGCCGCGGGGAGTGTCCCGCTCGATGTAGTCGTCCTCCTCGCCGCGGTAGCTCATGAAGAAGCCGCTCTCGTCGATGGGGCTCTGACCGACGAAGAACTCGGCGAACTCGGAGGCGTCGCGGCCGGCGGCGCGCCCGTTGTTGTCGAACACCTTCATGGCCGCGTAATAGAAGGCCTGGTTCTCCGAGCAGGGAACATCCGGCCGCTCGGGCTGAAGCGGACAGTGCCCACTCACCTCGGGGTCCGAGAAGCCGAAGTCTCCCAGCAGGATGCCGTAGCGGCCCTTGCAGGTGCCTCCCACGGCACGCCCCACTCCGCACGCCTTCATGCGCAGGCGCATGGAGTGCTTCTCCTCGAAGAACCCCCCCTGCCCCTCCAGGAAGCGGGAGGGCAACGTGGGAAGTCCCTCCAGGTGGGCCTCCGCGGAGCAGCTCATTCCCCCCAGGTTCTCGTAGACGCCATCGAGCACGCTGTCCGTGGGGTTCCCCACGTCCTGTCCAGGCGGAAAGGTGCCCCAGTTGCCGGGCTGGGGTGAACGCAGCGCCGGGCGCCGGCTGCGAGGAAGATCGAACTCCACCTCGTCGTCCTGGGCGCATCGCACCCGCATGTCCTCCACCCGGGTGAAGACCTGGGTCATGTGAGGGCGGGGCTTCGCGGTGGAGCTGCGTCCGTCGAAGTCACGGTAGCGCTCGCCGGCATTGGCCATCACCCGGGGGGCGATGGAGGAGAGGGCGCCGAAGTCACCGATGGACTCCTCTTGCTCCCTCATCCGATGCACCCGGAACGCCGTGCTGTCCCAGAGCGGAGAGACGGCCGCCTCGTGCACCTTGAGCGACAGGTAGCCCACCTCGGCGAAGTGGATGCCAAACATCACCACGGTGATGAAGACGAGCATGCACAGCGCCAGCTCCACCGTGGACTGACCCCGAGGGCCTCGGCGGGAGGCCCTCATCAGTGCACTCCCTTGTAGCCAGCCTGGATGAGCTGACGGTAGGCCTCGGCCGCGGGGCCTCCCACCGTGTCCGGGATGTCGGTGCCACCGCGCCGCAGGTCTCCCCCGCTGTCGATATCCGCGGAGACGAGGGTGGCACGCCAGAAGGGATTCCACAGGTTGGGCGGCTCATTCCAGCGTCCACGCCGGTGGTAGTAGGCCAGCCCGGTGGCGAGCGCGGACTGCATGCTGATGTCCGTGCCATTCGCCAGAACCAGGCCCTGGCTGTCGAACGTGCTGGCGCGCTCGGGGGTAAAGCGGAAGCGGAAGAGGAGGTTCCAGGGATCGCTCCTCGGGCCCCGCACCTTGTAGTCCCGCTGGGCGAGCGCGAAGAGCTTCGGCTGAGCCCAGAGGTTGCCCTCCGAGTCATCTCCCGTGTTGTACGTCATGCCGCCGATGAAGGTGCTCGGGCAGTTGACGCGCGGCTGACAGGACAACAGCGTGTGCCGGAACTGCTTCTCCATGCCCGGATCCGCGTCTCCGAGCCGCGGGCTGGCCGGCGTCCACCAGTGGTTGTCGCTCCCATCCTCGAGGTCGGTGGCCTTCACGCCGGCCGTGGCCCTCACGCGAAAGGGAGCACAGCCCGGGAAGGCGATCTCCACCAGGGCATGATCCTCGGCCCAGGTGAAGAACGTCTTGTCCGCCCGGCCGCCATGTCCGAGACCCGTCCCCCAATAGGCACTGCCACCGCCGTTGAGGATGCGCACACTGCCTCCCGCCGCGCCCAGCGCCCCCAGGATGCCCCTGTCTCCCACGAAGGAGGGCATGCCCTGGCGGCGGGTGATGAACTCGTAGCCCCGACTGGCCATGGCCATGTCCAGGGCATGACCGCTGCCTCCCGACGTGGCATGCACCAGCTCGTTCACGGACACCTGCGTGGCCCCCGCGCGCAGCTCATTCTTGTAGCGGCTGCCCTCGCTCGCCATGGACGCCAGCTGCGCCACGAACGAGGTATCTCCTCCAGAGACTTCCTGCTGCAGCCGGCCGAACATCTCGCCCTGCATGCTCGCCAGGTGCCCGCCGATGAGCTGGATGTTGTAGGCCTGCACACCGGCCCGGGCATCCAGGTCATGCCACCTGCGCTCGATCACCTCGTTCTGCTCGTCCAGCGCCGCCAGGGCATCGGCGGCGGCCGGGCAACCCGCTGCGGCCAGGCGCGCGGCGTTGAGGTTCGCGCGCATCATGCTCGTCCAGCTGGTGAGGCTAAGCACTCCGGTCATGGCCACCAGGTGCCCCGTCTGGGCGCGGCGCATGAGCGCGATGCTGTTGAAGGTGCGCGCGGTGGCCACCGCACTGCTGTAGGCAGCCAGGTCCGCGACGCTCTGGGCCTCCATCTTCTCGCGCACCTTCATGGAGAACGAGAGCGTGAGGCACACCATCACCGTGACCAGCAACATCGTCAGGCAGAAGAGCACCATCGCCTGGCCGCGGGTGCGATGGGCTCTCATAGGCCCTCCGGCGTGAGGGGACAGTTCTGGGTCCGGAAGTAGCGGGGACGCGCCGGCGTCATCATCCGCATGACGTAGCTGGCCTGGAGCGGAAAGACATACTCGTGGCGGGCGGCGCGCTCGAGCAGCTCCTGGCGGATGGCCACGTCGAGCGCGGGAGGAGCCCGGCCACCCCAGTGCGCCGTACGCGCTGGTTGGAGTGGATCCACCGAGGAGTACTCACGCAACCCGAGCTGGGCGAGGAACATCCGGCCCAGCACCCAGTTGGCGAAGGGGATGCGCATGGGGAACCAGAAGACGAGCCGCGCCTCCAACCGCACCACGTCGTCTAGACGGGCGTAGCGGTTCACGTCGTCGAAGGACTCTTCCTCATTCGCGGGGATGGCGGTGCGCAGCGGGCGCTCCCGAGCAATCCACACGATGGAGCCAGTGTGCCCCGCGTCCTGCCTGGCGTGATAGCGATTGTCCCGGTGGATGCGGAAGGCCGCCCCGAGCGCCGCCGGCGAGTCCGTCCGCGCAAAGACAGGCAGCAGCACCCCGAGCGCCGCATGTGTCATGGCCTCGCAGTCCCCGTGCTTCACGCTGCCCGTGCGCACCGCGCGGAACGCCGCGTACTCCGTCAGCGCCCGCGCCTGCAGCAGCAGGAAGAGCTGAAGCGTCCCCAGGAGGAGGAAGAGCGTCAACGGCAGCGTCAGCGCCGCCTCGACGGTCGCCTGGCCGGACTCTCTGCCCATGGGGCGCTTCCTACGACACATGGCGGCGCACTCTGAGTCGCTCCGGCCTCGAAATCCACACGTAATCAGGCCAGAGCTGTATTCTCTGAATTATCGGAATGTGAAAGGGATTCCTGTCCGACTCAGGAAGACTCACGCCCGAAGCGCGACGACTTGGAGCCACCGCCCGGGGTAGTGCCGAGCGCCTCCACGTTCTTGCCGGACTCCTGGGCCAGCACCGACTCGGGCGCGGTATCCTGCGCGTTTTCCACGATGAGCATGCCGCCGGCCTGGTGCTGGCTGCGCCCCGAGTCCATGGCCTTGTTCAGCTCCTCGGGCTTCACGAAGTAGCTGGAGCCGTTCCCCGGGTCCTTCACCATGTAGCGGCCCTTGTCGTCCATGCCGTCGATGACGACCCAGTGCGCCTTACCGGCCTCCTTCGCGTTCCCCTTGGTGGAGATCTCATTGGAGTCCACCATGGCCACGGCCTTGCCGCCGTTCTTCAGGGCCCCGTCCAGCGCCCCCTTGTCCAGCTTGGAGTCGCCGCGCTTCACCGCCATGCCCTCGTGCGCCAGCATGTCGGACAGCTGCTTGGGCGTGGTGCCCTCCTTCGTGGCGAAGCGCGAGTCCAGCTCGTCCATCAACTGCGCGTCGGACACCGCCTCCTTGCCGCCCTTGGCCTTCGTCAGCATGGCCACCGTCGCCGCGCCACAGTTGGCGTCCTCGGTCTGCTGGAGCACGGGCGTGGAGCTGCCCCACTTGCCCTTCTCGAGCTGATCGTCGGCCACCACGTTGCGCGTCTCGTTGACCGAGTTGGCCAGGTCCTTCAGCGACTTCGTCTCCAGCGGGGCCAGTTCCTCCAGCTCCGGGGCAATCGCCTGAACCACATCCGCGAACTTCGCCTCCCACTGCTGCTGGGCCTTGGAGACCTGCTCGAAGACGTCGGCGCTGCCCGGAATGGCCGGGCTCGGCGTGCTGGCCGCCGGAGACGGCGTGGGAGACGTGGGGGCCTGGACCCTAGACTCCGAGGGAAGCTCCAGCGCCCGGGGGAGCGCAGCACCCACCTTCGAGAACAATTTCACGCTCATCTCAAAGCCCACCTGAAGTTGGAAAACCAAGAAGCTTGCGTATTTATCGACGCGTGTCGTCAGATGTTTCTTCGGACGCCGCACAATGTAGCACTTTTGCAAAGAAGCGGTCTAGGTGGAATCCTGGGAATCTCATGAGAGACCCGAAGAGCCGGAGCAAAGGGAAGGGAACGCGCGAGTCGGCGCCGAATACTGGCCGGTCCCGGTCCCAGCGAATCCGGGCGCCGGAGGACGTCCCGCCCGTCTCACAGGTAGGGCGCTACCTCCTATTGGAGCGGCTGGGCCAAGGCGGCATGGGGGTGGTGTACGCGGCGTTCGATCCGGATCTGGATCGAAAGGTGGCCCTCAAACTGCTCCAGACGGAGGGGCAGATCATCTCGGAGACGGCGCGGGCTCGGCTGCTGCGCGAGGCGCAGGCCATGGCGCGGGTATCCCACCCCAACGTCATCCCCATCTTCGACGTGGGCGTGTGGGGCGATCAGGTGTTCCTCGCCATGGAGCTGGCGGATGGGGGCACGCTGAGCGGCTGGTTGGAGGAGGAGCACTCCTGGCGCGAGGTGCTGGAGCAGTTTCTGGCCGCGGGACGGGGACTGCAGGCGGCGCATGAGGCGGGGCTGGTGCACCGGGACTTCAAGCCCGCCAACGTGCTGGTGAGCCAGGCCGGCCGCGTCTACGTCACCGACTTCGGCCTGGCCCTGCAGGTGGGGGCGTCGACGCGGGACGACGACCTGTCCGAGGAGGCTCGGGAGTTGATGACGCCCGAGCGCCGGTTGCTGGAGACCTCGCTTACCCAGACGGGCGTGGTGATGGGCACGCCCAACTACATGTCCCCGGAGCAGTACCAGGGGCGCGAGCTGGACTCCCGCTCGGACCAGTTCAGCTTCTGCGCGGCGCTGTACTGGGGCCTCTACCGCAAGCGCGCCTTCGAGTCCTCGCGCATGCGGGCGTTCGCGACCTCGCGCTCGAAGGAGCTGGCGGATCGCACCGAGCCCATGGAGCCGGAGGTCATCCCCACGGACCTCATCCAGGAGCCGCCGAAGGACAAGAAGGTGCCCGCCTGGGTGCGGCAGGCGCTGATGCGCGGGTTGGCGCTCGACCCCGCGGCGCGCTTCCCCTCCATGAAAGAGCTGCTGGAGGCGCTGTCGCAGGAGCAGCGGCGCGTGAAGCGACAGCGGTGGGTGGTGGCGGCGGCGACGGCGGCGGTGGGCCTGGCGGTGGTGGGAGGCACGGCGTACCGGCAGTCCCAGGCCTGTGCGGGCGTGGGAGAGCTGATGGCCGGAGTGTGGGAGCCGGCAACGCGAAGCAAGCTGGAGGCGGCCTTCCTCGCCACCGGCAAGCCCTTCGCCAAGGAGACGGCCTCGCGCGTCTCGCAGGTGCTGGACGAGTACGCGTCCGCGTGGACACGGCAGCGCACCGAGGCGTGCGAGGCCACGCGCGTGCACGGGGTACAGCCCGAGGAATTGCTGTCACGGCGAGTGGTGTGCCTGGAGCGGCGGCGCAAGGACCTGGGAGCCCTGGTGGGGCTGCTGGCCGAAGGGGACGCGGCGCTGGTGGAGAAGGCACTGGACGCGGCGCACGCGCTGCCCGCGTTGCAGGAGTGCGCGGACGTGGAGTCGCTCTCCGAGCAGCAGCGGCTGCCGTCGGATCCATCGAAGCGCGCCGACATCGCCCGGCTCGAGGAGCGGCTCTCCGGGGTGAAGGCCATGGTGGATGCCGGCCGCTACCCGGTGGCGCTGGAGAAGGCTCGCGAGCTGGAGGTGCCGGTGCTGGCCACCGGGCACCTGCCGCTGGTGGCTGAGTTGCGCTACCACCAGGGCTGGCTCCAGGAGCAGCTGGGCGAGCCCGCCGAGGCCTCGAAGCTGCTGTCGCAGGCCGTCTACGACGCCGAGGCAGGACGGGCGGACCGGCTGAAGGTCTCCATCCTCAACAAGCTGCTCTTCGTGGAGGACGGGCAGCAGCACTTCGATCAGGCGGCGGACTGGGCCGGGCTGGCCGGAGCCACGCTGAAGCGCCTGGGTGGCGAGCCGCTGCTGGAGAGCGACGTGCTCGTGAACCGGGCCAACCTGGCGATCTCCCAGGAGCGGCTCGCGGAGGCGCGCGCGCTGCTGGAGCAGGCGCGGCAGATCCACGAGAAGGTGCTGCCCGCGGGCCACCCGAAGCGGGCGCGTACCACCTTCCTGCTGGGGCGCGTGATGCGAGACATGGGCGAGTACGCCCAGGCCCTGGCCCTGCTGGAGGTGGCACTGAAGCAGACCGAGGCCTCGGTGGGCCCGATGCACCCGGACATGGCGCGGCGCCACGTCATGATGTCCTGGACCCTGCGGGACATGGGAAAGCACGAACGGGCGCTGGAGCATGCGCGCGCGGCGAACAGCATCCGCGAGGCCACTTTCGGCAAGGACAGCCTGCCGACCGCGGAGACCCTGGACGAGGTGGGCATGTGCCTGCTGGAGCTCAAGCGCTACGAGGAGGCGCTGACGGTCTATCAGGAGGCACTCGCGGCCAAGCGCAAGGCGCTGCCCCCCGAGGACGAGCTGCTCCAGTACTCCTATGACGGCGTGGGACAGGCGCTGCTGGGACTGGGACGGGCCCAGGAGGCGATCGAGCCGCTGAAACAGGCGATCACCTTCACCTCGGCGGGAGACGATGTGCTGGCAGTATCGGGCTTCGCCCTGGCCCGTGCGCTCTGGGTATCTGGCCAGCAGCCGGAGGCGCGCGCCGAGGCGGCTCGGGCCCGCGAGCACTTCACGAAGGCCGAGCTGGCGCCGCGCGTGTCCGAGGTGGACACCTGGCTCGAGTCCCTCCCGAAGGAGGAGCCCAAGAAGGAGCCGACCAAGCGCCGTCCGAAGCGAGCCACCCGCCGCCCCGCGCGACTCTAATTGTGTTGCGCATGCACCCTCTCCCTTTGGGAGAGGGCGGGGGGTGAGGGTCGTGCCCTACGTGTTTCCACCCGGTCCGCCATGGGGGAAACCCTCACCCTAACCCTCTCCCAAAGGGAGAGGGGATATCCACGGGCACCTGCACAGTGACAAGGCGTGTCGCGTGACCGGTGAGCGTGGTAGCGTCCACCCCGTGGCGGCGTCGCACGACGAAGACGAGAACTCGGGAGCAACAGCGACTCTGCACCGGGCCGGTCCTGGCCGAGTGCGGCTGAAGCTGCTGGTGCTCTCTGGCGCGGAACAAGGTCGCAGCTATTCGCTCGAGCGTGGCGAGTACACGGTGGGCAAGGCCCCCTCGTGTGACGTCGTCCTGAGCGACAAGACCATCTCGCGGCAGCACCTGAAACTGCAGGTGCACGAAGAGCACGTGCTCGCGGTGGACCTGGACTCGCGCAACGGCTCCTTCTGCGAGGGGCTGCGCTTCTCCCAGCTCGAGCTGCGCGCCGGGAGCGTCATCACCCTGGGCACCACCGAGCTCAAGCTGGTGCCAGAAGACACTCGGGAGCGCTCGCTGCTGCTCTCGTCGCGCGAGAGCTTCGGCGCCCTGGTGGGCAACAGCCGCAAGATGCGCGAGGTCTTCACCCTGCTGGAGCGCATGGCGCCCGGCGGCTCGGACGTGCTCATCCAGGGCGAGACGGGCACCGGCAAGGAGCTGTGCGCCGAGGCACTCCACCAGGAGAGCCGGCGCGGCAAGGGGCCCTTCGTCATCGTGGACCTGGCGGGCATTGCCCCCTCGCTCATCGAGTCGGAGCTCTTCGGTCACGTGAAGGGGGCCTTCACCGGCGCCCAGAGCGACCGCGCCGGAGCCTTCGAGCGAGCCAGCGGCGGCACCGTCTTCCTCGATGAGGTGGGCGAGCTGCCTTTGGATTTGCAGCCCAGGCTGCTGCGCGTGCTGGAGCGCCGGCAGGTGAAGCGGGTGGGCGCCAACGACTACCGCACGGTGGACATGCGGGTGGTGGCGGCGACGCACGTGGACCTGGAGGGCGCGGTGAAGGAGGGGAAGTTCCGTCGCGACCTGTTCCACCGGCTCGCCGTGCTGCGCGTCACGCTGCCGCCCCTGCGCGAGCGGCCCGAGGACATTCCCCTGCTCGTCGACGCGGTGCTGGGACGGATGGGCAAGCCGCCCAGCGCGCTGTCGGCGCAGACGCGGGCGCTGCTCTCCCAGTACCCGTGGCCGGGCAACGTGCGCGAGCTGCGCAACGTGGTGGACCAGGTGGTGAACCTCGGCGAGGAGGCCCTCCCGGAGATGCCCCCGCTTCCCGGTGGGGGTGAATCAGGCGAGCCGCGCACCACCACGGCCGAGCTGGAGCTGCCCTTCAAGGAGGCCAAGGAGCGCCTCATCGAGGGCTTCGAGCGCGACTACCTCAAGAGCCTCATCGAGCGCTGCGAGGGCAACATCTCCCGCGCCTCGCGCGAGGCCGGCATCGACCGCGTCTACCTGCGCAAGCTGCTGCGCAAGCACGGGCTCGAGGACCGGGACGGCGGCGCTTGAGGTGGTGACACCCGTCACCATCCCGTGACAGCAGTCACCAGGAGGAACACGGCCCGGCGTGGTGACGTCTGTCACCAGCTCCGGCGGTGCCGTGCGGGCAGGACGTGTGAAATCAAGGACTTCGAGCTCGGGTGGCCATGATGCGGCGCATGGCACACATCCTGCTCTTCCCTGCGCACGATACCCATACAGGGTCCACGCTTCCTACCCGAATACGAAGGCACCGCCATGCAGATCTCCACCCGCGCCCAGAAGCCGTCCGTTGGCTCCACGCAATCCCTCGCCCGTGAGTCCGCGGTGTCCACACTGAAGGGCCAGGCGCGTCCCGCCTCGGGTTTCGAGTCGGCCTCGAGCTTCGCGCCGGCCAGCGCGCGCAACACGGTGGCGCTCACCGCGCAACAGGCCGCAGCCCCCCGCCCCACCGGCCCCCTGGCGCTGAGCAGCCCGCAGGCCCAGGCCGCCATCCAGAAGTCGCTCGACTTCCTCCAGCAGCAGACGGGCTCCCTGGCCCGCGGCGTGGCGCCCGGCGCCGGTATCTCCAAGTCCGTCACGCCCCGCTCCGTCGAGCGTGACGCACTGGGCATGACGCACGTGCGCCTGGATCGCACGCACGAGGGCGTGAAGGTCTTCGGCGAGCAGCTCATCAGCCACCTCGACGCTCAGGGCAAGGTGTCGGGCCTCACCGGCAACGTCTCCACCATCCCCGCCGGGCTGGGCTCGGAGCCGGTGAAGCTGTCGGCCAACGACGCGCTGGCCATCGCCCAGAAGGACTTCGCCGACAAGACGGACCGCGCGCCCACCGCCGAGCGCGTCGTCTTCCAGGGCAAGGACGGCAGCTACCACTCCGCCTACCACGTGGAGCTCACTCACACGAAGGGCCTCGAGGGCAACGAGCGCCCCCGGCGGATGAACTACCTGGTGGACGCCAACAGCGGCGAGATGCTCACGAGCTTCAACCAGATGGGCGGCATCGAGCTGCCCCAGGCCCGGGCCGGTAGCACCACGGGTAGCGCCACGCCGGCGCCCGCTCCCACCACGCCGACCACGCCTGGCACGCCGGCCACGGGCAAGACGGATGACACCAGCCTCTACAGCGGCAAGGTGGAGCTCTCCACGACGAAGAACAAGGACGGCACCTTCAGCCTCGAGGACGCCAGCCGCGGCAAGGGCGTGGTGACGCTCGACGCGCAGAACAAGGAGCAGGCCAGCAGGCCGGTGAAGATCACCGACAAGAACGACGTGTGGGGCGAGTCGACGGACCCCACGCGCAACAAGGCCGCGGTGGACGCGCACTACGGCGCGCAGATGACGTACGACTTCATCAAGGACGTGCTCGGCCGCGACTCGCTGGACGGCAAGGGCGAGAAGCTCGTGTCCAACGTGCACATCAGCAACAACTTCGTGAACGCGTACTGGGACGGCACGCAGATGAACTACGGCGACGGCGACGGGAAGACCGCCGGCCCGCTCACCACGCTGGACATCGCCGGCCATGAGATTGCCCACGGCCTCACCGAGCGCACCGCGGGCCTCATCTACGAGGGCGAGTCCGGCGGCCTCAACGAGGCGATGAGCGACATCATCGGCTCGGGCGTGGAGTGGTACGCCGCGCAGAAGAACAAGGCCGTGGAGTTCGACTGGAAGGTGGGCGAGGACGCCTGGACGCCGGCCAACGGCAACGGGGACGCACTGCGCTACATGGACGACCCGACCAAGGACGGCTACTCCGTGGACAACTACAAGAACTACCCGAAGCAGACGGAGGTGCACGGCTCCAGCGGTATCGCCAACAACGCCTTCTACCTGCTGGCCAACGGCGGCAAGAACCGCACCTCCGGCCTCGAGGTGAAGGACGGCATCGGGATGGAGAAGGGGCTGAAGGTCTTCTCCCGCGCCCTGGAGCACTACATGACGCCCAAGACGACCTTCGCTGAGGCCCGCCAGGCCACCCTTCAGGCCGCCACGGACCTGTACGGCGCCAACTCGGCCGAAGCGAAGAAGGTGCAGGAGAGCTGGACCGCAGTAGGCGTGAACTGAGTCACTCATCCATGGGCGTGGAGCGCTTCGCCCGAATCACAAACAGGAAAAAGACATGAACCGAAACAACGTCATTTCGCGCCTTCTGGCCGCGAGCTGTCTCGTCGCGCTCGCAGGCTGTGCACCCGACCTCGTGGAGCAGGAGACCGAGGCACTCGGAATCCGAGAGCAGGCGGAGCTGGGCTACAACCCGGGAGCCGGCTGGAACCTCGTGTGGCAGGACGAGTTCGACGGAACGAGCCTGAACACCAACAACTGGACCGTCCTGACAAGCAATTGGGACCCTGTCACCAACAACTGCAACTTCGGCACGGGCGAGCTGGAGTTCCCCCGGGCGCAGAACGTCACGGTGGGCGGCGGCAAGCTCGTCCTCACGGCGGAGCGCACGAGCGACAACCCGGTGGACTCGCGATGCACGGGTTATGGCCCGCGCTCGTTCTACTCCGGCCGCATTCACACCAAGGGCAAGGTGGAGCGGCAGTACGGGAAGATCGCCGCCAGCATCAAGATTCCCTCCGGGTACGGCATGTGGCCGGCGTTCTGGACGCTGGGCGCCAACATCTCCGGAGCCGGGTGGCCGGGCTGCGGGGAGATCGACATCCTGGAGTGGACCTCCAATGAGCCCACGTGGATGAAGTCCGCCACGCATTGGTACAACGGCGGGCAGGCGGACTGGGGCACGGGCCAGAGCGGCGGCTACAACCTGGCCGACTCCTTCCACACCTACGAGGTGGAGTGGACGGCCAGCAGCATGGTGTTCCGGCTGGACGGGAACATCGTGGGCGGCACGTACTACCACAACGAGACCGAGTTCCAGCAGCCGCACTACCTCATCCTGAACCTGGCGCTCGGCGGGAACTGGTACGGCAACCCGAGCCCCGCCAGCATCGCGCTGCCCGCGGGCACGAAGAAGACGATGGAGGTGGAGTGGGTGCGCTGGTACCAGCAGGGCGGCTCCAGCGGCGTCTCGCTCACCAACCCGGGCTTCGAGTCGGGGATGACGGGCTGGGCCACCTGGAGCCCCAACGGCACCGAGGCCGCGGACCTCTCCGAGACGTACAACGGCGGGCACTCCGGCGCGTACCACCTGACGCACTGGAACAACGCGTCGCCGTTCGAGGTGTGGACGTACCAGACCCGCACGGGGCTCGCGACGGGCAACTACAAGGTCCGCGCGTGGGTGCGCAAGGGAGGCGGCTTCGACCTCGCGCGCCTCCAGGCGAAGACGTGCGGCTCCTGCGGGCCTGTCTTCACGGACCTGGGCACGTACGGCAACTGGACGCTGGTGGAGACGCCCGCCATCTACGTCTCTGGCGGCAACCTGGAGCTGGGCTTCCACACCCGCGCCAGCGCGGGCAACTCGGGCAACTACATCCACATGGACGATGTGGAGCTGATTCGCCTGTGATGTAGCTCCGCCCCCGCCCTCTCTCCGGAGACGGCGGGGGTTTCACAACCGGAAGTCCGAGAGGGCTGCGCACCCGCCCCGGCGACGATAGATATCCGCATCTCGTCTCCTGGCACCTCCTTCCCGCACAGCCCCCATGAAATTCCTCTTCTTCCCCATGCAGGCCCACGGCCACGTCAACCCGATGCTCCCGCTCATCCAGGAGCTGGTCTCCCGGGGAGACGAGGTCATCGTCTATGTGACGCGTGAGTTCGAGGCGGCCGTCCGTAACGCCGGAGCCTCGCCCCGGTTGCTCGATGATGCGCTCGCCGTTCCCAGCACCGTCTCGGTCCTACCGGGCGCGGGAGGCGCACCCTCGATGATGCAGATGATGCCGGTGCTGCTAGGCATCATGCGCAAGAGCCTGCGTGAGGCCCCCAGGGTAGTGGAGCGGGCGCGGACAGAGCAGGCGGACTGCATCGTCTACGACCCGATGTCCGTCTGGGGCCGTGCCGCCGCCGCGAAGCTGCAACTGCCGGCGGCCATCTTCCAAACAAGCTTCGCGCTGAGCCACTCTCCAACGATCCAGCAGGAGATGCGCAAGGGGATGAAGGGCGTTCCGCCCCCGCGAGCCCTGCTGGCCATCGGTCGGCTGTTGTTGACCTCGGAGGTGATGCACTGGCGCCACGGGATGCCGCGCATGAGCCTCGGGTCGGCGTTCACGTCCGTCGAAGACCTGAACATCATCCCCGTCCCTCGGAAGTACCAGCCCGATGCCGAGAGCTTCGACGAGCGCTTCCTCTTCGTCGGCCCGTCCGTGCTGTCGCGCAACGACCGGGGAGACTTCCCGCTCGAGCAGCTCGACGGCAAGCCCGTGCTGCTCATCTCGCTGGGCACCACGCCCATCAACCAGCAGCCCGGCTTCTACAAGGCCTGCTTCGAGGCTTTCCGCGATACCCGCTGGCAGGTGGTGATGGCCTGCGGCAAGGGCCTGGACCCGGCCACGCTCGGCCCGGCACCGTCCAACATCCTCGTGCGCCAGCGCGTGCCCCAACTCGAGGTGCTCGAGCGCGCCCGCGTCTTCCTCACCCATGGCGGCATGAACTCCACCATGGAGGGTCTCTGGCATGGCGTGCCGCTGGCCGTCTTCCCGCAGTTCGGGGACCAGCCGTTCAATGCCGCGCGCGTGAGCGGGCTCGGACTCGGCGCCACGCTCTCCGCCCAGGACGCCCTGAACCCGAAGGCGCTGCGTGAGGCCATCGAGCGCCTCGACACGGACCCGAGCTACCGCTCGCGCCTCTCGGAGTTCCAGAGGGAGTTCCGGGAAGCGGGAGGCCACCGTCGCGCGGCGGATGCACTCCAGCAGTACGCCACCACCCGCCGTGGCCCGCGTCAGAAGGCGGCCTGACTCCTCTCCAGCGGCTGCACCCAGTCCCGCTGGAGGGTGAAGGCAGCGCGGGCGCGAAGGTCTCGCGAGGAGCTCCCCACGAGCACCTCGAAGCGGCCCGCCTCGGCGACCCAAGCGGCCCGAGCGTCATCGAAGTACGCGAGCGCACGCATCCCGAGCGTCAGCGTCACGGTCTTCGTCTCGCCGGGCCGCAGGTCGACCTTGCAGAAGCCCTTCAGCTCCTTCTCGGGGCGCGGCAAGCTCGCCCGCTCGTCGCGCACGTAGAGCTGCACAACCTCCTGCCCCGCTCGCTGCCCGGTGTTCGTCACGTCGAGCGTCACCGTCAGCGTGTCACCGGGCTGAAGGGACTCGGCGCTCATGCGGAGGCCGCCGTACGCAAAGGTCGTGTAGGACAGGCCGAAGCCGAACGGGAACAGCGGGGCGATGTTCTTCGTGTCGTGGTGGCGGTATCCGACGAAGAGGCCCTCGCCGTAGCGCACCTTGCCGTTCCCACCGGGGTAATGGGCATGGGCGGCGTTGTCCTCCAGCCGCACGGGGAAGGTCTGCGGGAGACGGCCGGAGGGATCGGCCGCACCGAAGAGCACATCAGCGATGGCGTTGCCGGCCTCCTGCCCGGGATACCAGGCCTGCAGCACGCCCGCGACCTTGTCCAACCACGGCAGGGAGACGGGCGAGCCCGTCTGCAGCACCACCACGGTGTTGGGATTGGCGCTCGCCACCCGTTCGATCAGCTCGTTCTGGCGGCCCACCAGCTCCATGTGAGAGCGGTCCTGCCCTTCCGAGTCCCACTCTCCGTTGTGACCCACGAACACCAGGGCCACGTCACAGGAGGCGGCAAGCTGCGCGGCACGCTCGAGGTGCTCGGTGCCCAGCGGCAGGGTGACGCCCGCGCGCACGGCCCGGAGACCCATGACGCCCTCCGCGGGGGTGGCGTACTCGATGGTCACGTCATACGCATGGCCGACCTGGAGGCGCAGCGTCCCGGTGGCCTCCTGGCTGCCAGCGCCGAAGTAGGTCTCGCCCTGCTTCCACGCCCCCCAGTTGTCCACGACGAGCTGCCCATTCACGAACAGCCGGCTGAGGCCCGCGCTGACCAGGCCGAAGTGGTGCTCACCGTCCTCGACGGGAGTGAAGCGCGTGGACAGGCGCGCGGAGAAGCTGTCGGCGTTGACGCCCGGCGCGGGCTCGGTGGACCACATCACCTCTGCCTGGGCCACGCTGGGACCGGACACCGCCTCGCCCGAGAGGTCGCGGTTGCTGAAGTACTCGGCGGAGAGCTGCCCTTGCAGCAGGGGCAGCAGCTTGTGGTTCGAGCAACCCGCCTCGTACGCGAGCTCGACACCCTCGCCGAGCTGAGCCTGGATGCCCTCGTAGGGGCTGACACGGTAGTGCGCGTTCACCTGCGCGCTGCCGCCTCCCATGATCTGCGCGGTCTGGACGTTCGGGCCGATGAGGGCGAGCTTCTTCAGCTGCTTCGGGTCGAGCGGCAGCACGCCGTCGTTCTTGAGCAGTACGGTGCCTTCCACACCCGCGCGACGAATGAGGGCGCGGTGCTCGGGCCGGTCGATGGCCTGTTCCTCGGCGGGCGCGGGGCGCTCGAAGGCCCCGACGCGGGTGAGGAGGCGCAGCACGCGCCGGGCACTGTCCTGGAGGGTCTCGGCGTGGACCTCGCCCGCGCGGACAGCCTCGAGCAGCTTCTGGCCCCGGTGTTTCGTCGGGCCAGGCATCTCCAGGTCGAGCCCCGCGTTCACGGATTCCACCGTGGTGTGCGTGGCGAACCAGTCGGACATCACCACGCCATCGAAGCCCCACTCGCGCTTGAGGATGTCCGTCAGCAGGCGCCTGTTCTCGCTGGCAAACGTGCCGTTCAGCTTGTTGTAGGCGCACATGACCGCCCAGGTGCGCGCCTCCTTCACGGCCGCCTCGAAGGGAACGAGGTAGAGCTCGCGCAGGGCCCGCTCGTCGATCTCGGAGCTGATGGACATGCGCTCGAACTCCGACTCGTTGCCCACGTAGTGCTTGACGGTGGCGCCCACGCCCTCGCCCTGCACACCCTGGATGTAGGCGACACAGACCTGGGCGGACAGGAAGGGGTCCTCGGAGTAGCACTCGAAGTTGCGGCCGTTCTGGGTGGAGCGGTGCAGGTTCACGGTGGGCGCGAGCAGCACCCGTGCGCCCTTGGAGTGCGCTTCCTGGCCGAGCGCCTGGCCCACCTGCGCGACGAGCGCCGTGTTCCAAGTGGACGCGAGGGAGATGGCCACGGGGAAGGAGGCGGCCTTCACACCGCCCACGAGACTGCCGCCGCCGCGTGCGCCGTTGGGGCCATCACTGACCTTGATGGCGGGGATGCCGAGCCGCTCCACGGGAACGGTCATCCAGAAGGAGGCGCCAGCCAGGAGCGAGACCTGCTCCTCGAGGGTCATGGCGTTCAGGAGCGTGTCGATGTGCTGCTCGTTCATGGTGGACTCCGTGAAGGTGGTGCCCTCGTCACATTCGGAAGCCGGCAGGGTAACGGAGACCCGGGCCGCTGCGCAGTGCGTCAGGAGATCGGCGCGCGTGCGCGAGGGCAGCAGATGGCTTTCGAGTGCAGCCCTGTGCCAATCTCCCGCGCCGGGTGAAAGTCGCTCACGAGGTGATGCATGCCCCCTGCAGCCGCTGCCGCTTCGCCGCAACCCGCCCCTCGGCGGATGCGTTACGCCCCATTGGAAGGCCTGTTGCGGAGCCTGGAGATCCACGAGCGCTCCGCCGAGATGAAGGAGATCATCCGGCTCAGTGGAGGGACTGACTACGTCCCCTCGGAGATCGCCGTGGAGCGATTCGCCGAGGTGCTCCTCTTCCTGGCTCGGACCCGCTTCGCGTCGCTGTCTCCATCCGAGGGGCTCTTCCGCGTGGGCGCGTGTCTCTTCGAGGGCTACCGCAAGACGCTGCTGGGGCAGATCCAGCTCGCCGCGCTGCACCTGCTCGGTCCGGATCGCCTGATGCGCAAGATTCCCGAGTTCGTGGGCCGCAGCAGCAACTTCGGGACGCGCGCGGTGGAGCAGCTCGGCCCGAACACCTACCGGGTGGATTTCCGCGGCGTGCCCCTGCCAGGCGACTACTACAACGGCATTCTCCATGCCGCCCTGCGCGCCACCGGGGTGAGCTCGCCTCAGAGCAGCTGGGAGCAGACGGGCCCCGAGGACATGACGTTCGAGGTGCGCTGGTAGCCCTGCGCGTCCGGGCGTGATAGCCCCTGCCGTGTGAGCAACTCCTTCAAGTCCCTCGGCCTCTCTCCTGAGTCACTCGGTGCGGTGCGGCGTGCCCGCTTCGCCTCGCCCACCCCCATCCAGGCCCAGGCCATCCCCCCGGCACTCGCCGGGCGGGACGTCATCGGTTGTGCTGCCACCGGCACGGGCAAGACCGCGGCCTACCTGCTGCCCCTCGTCGAGCGACTGGCCGGTGAGCAGGGCCCGGTCGGGCTGGTGCTCGCCCCCACGCGCGAGCTGGTCCAGCAGATCGCCCAGGAAGCGGCCTTCTTCGGCGAGCCGCGGGGTGTCACCCGGGCGGTGGTCATCGGCGGCACGGACATGAGCGCCCAGGTGGAGGCGCTCCGCCAGCGTCCCACCCTGGTGCTCGCCACGCCGGGCCGGCTGGCCGACCTGCTCCAGGCGGGCGCGGTGAACCTCTCGGCGGTGCGCACGCTCGTGCTGGATGAGGCGGACCGGATGCTGGAGATGGGCTTCATGCCCGAGCTGCAGCGGATCCTCGCCGCCCTGCCCCGCGAGCACCAGACGCTCCTGTTCTCCGCCACCCTCGGCCACAACGTGACCCTCTTCGCACAAGAGGTGCTGCGCCGGCCCGTTCGGGTGGAGGTCACCCCCAGCGGCACTCCCGCCGCACGCGCGGTGCAGCGGATGTACGAGGTCGACTCGCTCGAGAAGTACCCGCTGCTGCTCAGCCTGCTGGCGAGGGATCAGCTCAGCGCGCTGGTCTTCACCCGCACCCGCGAGCGCGCCGAGAAGGTGCAGGAGGTGCTCAAGCGCGCGGGCTACAAGACGGCGCCCATCCACGCCGACCGCACGCCGGGACAGCGCCGCCAGGCACTCGAGGGCTTCCGGCGGGGGCAGTACCGCTGCCTGGTGGCCACCGACATCGCGTCGCGCGGGCTGGACGTGGAGGACGTTGGGCACGTCATCAACTTCGACCTGCCCCACTCTCCGGAAGACTACGTGCACCGGATCGGCCGCACGGCGCGAGCCGGTGCGAGCGGGCGCGCCTCGACCTTCGTCACCGAGCGCGACGAGGAGACGGTGCGCGCCATCGAGCGCATCATCCGCATGCCCGTGCCGCGCGCCGAGGTGCCGCGCCAGGATCCCGTCTTCCGCGAGGAGCTGGAGACGTTCCAGGCCGGGCAGGAGCAGGATGAGCTGATGGTGCTCGAGGACCGTCCCCGCCCCCGCGCGAGCGGAGCGAAGAGCAAGGCCGAGGGAGCGAGCCCCCGGCGAGAGGGAGCAAGCCCCCGGCGAGAGGGAGCAAGCCCCCGGCGAGAGGGTGCGAGCCCCCGGCGAGAGGGTGCGAGCCCCCGGCGAGAGGGTGCGAGCCCCCGGCGAGAGGGTGCGAGCCCCCGGCGAGAGGGTGCGAGCCCCCGGCGAGAGGGTGCGAGCCCCCGGCGAGAGGGCTCGGAGCGCCGCGGTGAGGCCCCCCGCCGTCGTGAGGCCACGGGCCGCGCTCCTGCCCGTGGGACGGAGCGCTCCTTCGACAGGGAGGGAGCGCGCGAGCGCGGCCCTGGTCGGGGCACGGCTCCTCGCCGTGGGAGGGAGGACGCACGACGTGGGGAGCGGACCTTCGACCGCGAGGGCGCCCGTCCAGGAAAGCCGGCACGTCGCGGTGAAGGCGGGAGCGGCCGGAGCACCACCCGTGGAGCCAGGGACACGCGAGCAAAGAGCACCGGCCAGGGGAGGAGCGGTTCCCGAGGCACCGGGCGTCCGGGCGGCAGGGCTGGAGGCCCCAAGGGCGGCCGTGGCGGTGGGGGCCGGCGCGGCCGGTAGGCAAGCTCCCAGCGGGAGAGCACCCCAAGGAGAACGACGGGGCAATGAGCCCCTTGCTCGCCTGGTTTCTCGTTAGGAGAAGCCCGGATCCGGATCAAAATGTCACCTCGAGCCGTCGAGGGCCTTTCGCCCTCGCCATGGCTCCCCTGACATGGCGCTCCCTTCTGATTCCGAGACAAGCCAGGACCGTCCCAAGCCACCCGAGCTCCGGGGAGTAACCTCCCCGAGCCCTGAGAGGGCGTCGGGGATTCTGGGCTGGCTGGACATCTTCCTGTCGGAGCCCCTGCGCAACGCACCTCCCGCGGACCTCGTCCGTCACCGGGTGCTCGTGGCCTCCGCGTTGTTCATGCTCACGCTCGCCGCGCTGTACCTGGTGAGCACGCTGTTCTCGCCGTACTCCCCCGCCCCAGGCATCGCAGGTGCGCTGTACCTGACGACCCTGGTGGCGACACGCAGGTCCACCACCATCGTGGTCCCCGCGGTGGTCATGCTGGCGACCCTCACGGCCGGCTTCGTGGGAAGCCTCTTCTCGAACCAGGTCAACCTCGAAGGCGGCGTGCATGCCCTGACGTTGCTGATGCCCGCCCTCGCCGTGTACCTGCTGGGACCGCGCCGGGCACTGTTCTTCACCCTGAGCATCGCCCTGGTCATGGACGTGCTCCACCCGCTCTACATCACGTACGTCGCCGACCTGAACGTCGAGGGCTTCTCGCTGTCCCGGTACTGGGTCCGGCACGCCATGGCGGCCATCGCCTTCCTGGGCATCTGGGGACTGTGCTCGTTGCACAGCACCGCGCGGGACGCGGCTCACCACTCGCTCGAGCAGGCCTTGAAGGAGCTCCGGGGCAGCGAGAGCAAGTTGAGCAGCATCATCGAGAGCACCGATGACCTGGTGGTCGCCCTGGACGCCAAGGGGCGCCTGCTCGTCGCCAACTCGGCCACGAGGAAGTTCTACCGGCGGATCTTCGGCACGGACCCCGAGCTAGGACAGACACTCTTTCGCTTCTCGGACCCGGAGCGGATCCAGCGCTGGGAGAACCGAATCGTCCAGGTACTTGGGGGCCAGCGGCTGCGCCTCGAGGAGACGTACGAGGTCGGAGACTCCCGCCTCGTGCTGGACATCAGCATCCACCCCATCCTGGCGGAGGGCGGCCAGATTGTAGGGATGACGCTCTTCGGCCGCGACATCACCGGCCGCAAGGAGGCCGAGACGCGGCTGGGGGAGATGCACCGCACCCTGGTGGATGTCTCCCGCCAGACGGGCATGGCCGAGGTCGCCACCGGCGTGCTCCACAACGTGGGCAACACCCTCAACAGCGTCAACATCTCCACCACCCTCGTCACCGACCAGCTCCGCCGCTCCCGCGTCACCGGCCTGGCCAAGGCGACCGCCCTCCTGCGTGAACGCGCCGCGGATCTCGCCTCCTTCCTCACCCGGGATCCCCAGGGCCAGCAGCTGCCGCCCTATCTCATCGCGGTGTCCGAACAGCTCGTGGAGGAGCGCGAGACCATGCTCAAGGAGATGCAGGCGCTCGGCCAGAGCGTCGAGCACATCAAGTCCATCGTCAGCATGCAGCAGAAGCACGCGCGCTCCGCGGGCGCAGTGGAGCAGGTGGCCGTGCCGCAGCTCATTGACGAGGCCCTGCGCCTGCACGCCGTCTCCTTCGAGCGGCTGGCCATCCGCATCGTTCGGGACTACTCCGACGTGCCGCTCATCTTCGTGGACCGGCACAAGCTGCTGCAGATCCTCATCAACCTGCTGAGCAACGCGCGCCATGCATTGGTGGACAGCGCGCAAGAAGACAAGCGTCTGAGCATCCACGTCCAGCTCGCGCCCGGGGGAGAGCGGCTGCTCATCGACGTCATGGACAACGGCGTGGGCATCGCCTCGGAGAACGCGGCGCGCCTGTTCACCCAGGGCTTCACCACCAAGAAGTCGGGGCACGGCTTCGGCCTGCACATCAGCGCCCTGGCCGCCGAGGAGATGAAGGGCCGGCTCACCTGCACCAGCCCCGGCCCCGGTCTGGGCGCCACCTTCACGCTCGAGCTGCCCGTGAAGGGCGAGGGTGTCTAGCCGCGTCACCAAGCAGCTATTCGAAACCGTGGACGGCCGTCGCGCATGCGAGACGGCCGAGGCCCGGCGCTCCACAGGTAGAACTCTCGCTCGTCTCCTGGCTGCCCTCTTGCACAGCGCCTCGTCGCGTGTGGGAGGGCAATGAAGCCCTCCAGAACGGAGCGACGATGGAGAGCCAGGGAGTGAATGAGTTGCTGGAGCGTGTGCTGGGACTGGAGGGCCTGTCGGTGCTCGGCGCCAGCCTCCAACACCACGGGTTGGAGATACAGGTCCAGCCGCAGCTGACTGCGCGCCGGTGCGGAATCTGTAACGACTTCTGGCGCGGTTACGATCAGCTGCCCATGCGCCGGTGGCGCCATCTCTCGTTGGAGCGCACGCCGGTGTGGTTGAGCTATGCGACCCGCCGCGTGAAGTGCCCCAACCACGGTGTCCGCGTGGAGCGCGTGCCCTGGGCGACCCACGGGTCCTTCTTCACCACTGAGCTCGAGCAGATGATGCCCTGGCTGAGCCACCGCCTCGGCCGCCCTGCCACCTGCCGGATGCTGGGCTTGTCGTGGCACACCGCCGAGCGCCTCCTGCATCGGCCCGTCGTCCTCATGCCGGACCTGAAGCGCATCGAGGAGCGCTACGTCATTGGCGCGAACACGCTGTCCCTCCGGTGCCATTCTCAGGACCTGGCCACGGTGATGGCTCGACTCGAGGTCCCGGGGATGAACGGGACAGTGGGCCCGTCGCTCGCCTGCTGAGCTGGAGCTCTTCAGGGTCCTGCGCGGCACGCTCCGCCGACTCGGCTCTTTCCCCCCGTGGCCGAAGTGTCTACCTTCCGCCACGCCATGGACCGCCCCCTCCCCTCCCTGCGCGCGAGCCTGGACGACTTCCTCGCCGAGCTGGCCTCCCTCCAGTACCGCCATGCCGCCGGCTTCGCCCAGGACCTTCCCCTGCGCGCGCTCTACGAGAACTCGCCCGAGATCGCCTCCCCCGAAGCCTTCGCCGCCGTCACCGAGTCCGTCCCCAAGGCCCAGGCCAAGGGCGACTTGCTTGGCGTGCGCCGCCTGCGGCTGCTGCGCGACTTCATCGCCACCCAAATAGAGGAGGCCCTCGCTGCCCCCGCCGCCGAGGCCATCGCCCAACTCGAGGCTCGCTCCCGGCTCCCCGTGGACGACCAGACGCTCTCCTTCGGCGAGGCGCTCGGCCAGCTTCCCCACGAGCCAGAACGAGGCCGGCGCGCCCTGCTCGAGAGTGCTACGGGTGGCTTCCTCTGGGACAACCGGGGCCGCTACGGCGATCGTCGCGAGGCCTCCTTCCGCGTCACCGAGCAGCTGCGCGCCTCCAGCTACACCGCCCTGCGCGAGGACGTCTCCGGCATCGAGCTCAAGCCGCTGGTCGAGGCTGCCGAGCAGACGCTGCGTCTCACCGATGACGCCTACCGCGATGTGCTCGGCTATGTCCTCAAGAAGGTGGAGCCCACGCTGCGGTCCCTCCCCTCGGGCCATGCGCGCAGGCATGACCTTCAAGCGGCCACTCAGGTGTCCTGGCTCAGCGGCTTCTTCCGGCGCGAGGACGGGTTGCCCGCCGTGGTCCGCTGGCTGAGCGAGTGGGGCTTCCATCCGTCCGCCGAGGGCCGTATCCGCCTGGATGACGAGGAGCGGCCCGGCAAGGCCTCGCGTCCCTTCACCACCGCGGTGCGCATACCCGGCGAGGTGCGCCTCGTCCTCCAGCGGCGCGCGGGCTTGGACGCCCTGGGCAGCCTCCTGCACGAGTACGGCCACGCGCTGCACCACGCCCACGTGTCGGACCAACTCCCGCTGGAGCTGCGCCGGTTGGAGGACGCCTCGGTGACGGAGGCCTTCGCCACCCTGTTCGAGCGGCTCCTCACGGACGAGGAGTGGTTGAAGCGCTACCTGCGCCAGCCCTCGGCCACCGCGCGCGATGCCTCCCGCATGGCGGCCTTCCAAGCGCTCACCGTGCTGCGCCGGCACTGCGCGAAGCTGTCCTACGAGCTGTCCCTGTATGCGCGCGGCCCCTCGCCCGAGCGGGCCGAGGAGTACGCGGATGCCCAGCGGCGCGCCCTCTTCGTCGAGGCCCACCCGGGCTTCTTCCTCTTCGACGTGGATCCCCAGCTCTACGTGACGCGCTACCTGCGCGCCTGGGCCCTGGAAGCGCGGCTCACCGCGCACCTCACCGGGCGTTTCAACGAGGACTGGTGGCGCAACCCCACCGCCGGCCGATGGCTCCAGGGGCTCTTCGCCCGGGGCGGTACCGACGACGCCGAGGCCCTCGCTACGGAGCTCTCGGGAATAGCACTGACGCTCCCCGAGGCGGGGGCCCGCCTCGTGGCTCTACTCGACCGCTGAGCGCCGTCCCCTGACGGTTGTCGGGGGACTACTTCTTCTTGCGCAGCGCGCGGACGATCTTGTCCTTCGTCGCGTTGGCGCCGGTGGCCGCCGCCTTGGGCTTGCTGGCCGACTTCGTCTGGCCCGTGCGCTCGCGCATGGCCTTCATCAGCTGCATCTCGATGAGGAGCAGCTCGTCACCCAGCTCCTGGTTGTTGCCCGCAGCACGAGGGAGCGGCGCGCTCTTGCTACCGGCACCGGCACCGTGCCGCAGCCGCAGCACCTTCTCCTCCTCGGACGTCAGGGTCTGCGTCTTCTCCAGCGCAGCCTTGACCTCCTTGGACGTCACCGTCGTGCTACTGCCGACCTTGCGCTCCATCTCCGCTCCCTTGCAGTGGGTACCTGAACATCCGCTCATGTCGGATGCGTCTGGTCCGCAACCAGCGAGGATTCTAGAGATCGCAAGAGGACGGTCAAATTTTCTTCCAACAGGCCGCTGCCTTCCTGTAGCGGCCTGCCACCCTTGCAACACCTGCCAGGTCAGTTGCCCTCTTCGTCCGCGGGCTCGTCCGCGGGCTGGGCTGCCCCCGCCCCGGTGGTGCCCTCGGGCTTGTTGCGGGGGATGCCGAAGCGGTCCAGCGCGTCGGCGATACCCTGCGGCTTGTCCGCGTCCGGCAGAAAGTTCTCCGGCGGCTGCAACCGGGGGTCCTGGCCGATTTCACTCAACGCGGACTCGAGCACCATCCGCAGCTCGGCGGCGCCCCCCGCGTCATTGCCGGGGACGACGATGCGCCCGTCCAGCCGCGTCTTGAGGACGACGGACGTCTCGGAATCCACCAGCACCTCGCCGCTCAGCGACTTGGGGGTGCGGTGCTCGAAGAAGGCCAGGCGGCGCTTGGTGGTGTCGTCGCGGCCGCCCTTGGGCTCCGAGAGCGCGGGCAGCTCCACCGGCGTGGTGCCAGTGTTGCCTTCTGGACCAAGCGACACGACATAGCGCCAGGCGGTGCGGCCCTCGTGGGTGATGGTGCCCTGAGGGCTGAGCTGCAGCCGGCCCCGGAAGAGCGCGTCCACGTCGCGGATGGCGCCGGTGAGCTCGGTGCGGGTGCGCTCGGCCATGCCGCGGTCGCGCAGACGCTGGCGGAAGGTGCCGTAGCGGTTGCGGGCGTACACCTTGCCCCCCACGCGCATCACCTCCAGGCCCTGGTCCCGACTGTTCTCCAGCACACCATGGAAATCTCCGCTCACACCACCCGGGCCGGCGCGGAAGGTGCGCGTCTCCGTCAACTTGGTGGGGACGGTGCCCTGGGCGCCGCTCCACTCGTAGGTGACGGTGGCCTTGAAGGAATGGGGCCCCAGGCGCTCGGTCACCTCGGCGGCGTCCATAGAGAGGATGCGGCGGGCCACGCGGGGATTGTCCGCCACGTCCTCGGGCGGAAGCTTCTCGGCGGCCGAGGCCACCACCTTGGGCGGATCCTCGGGCGAGAAGATGCGAGCCTTGGCCGCCTTGTCGACAGGGTCCTGGCAGGCCACGGTGGCGAGCGCCAGGGTGGCGGCGAGGGCAAACTTGGGAAAACGGGTCACGACTCCTCCGGCTCCATGCGGGGGGGTTGCCCAAATTACGGGGTGGGTGCTGGAGCGGCAAGGGACGGCTTGCGCGCGCCAATGTACGGGATACAACGCCACCTATGCAGAACCTGCGTGACAAGCTCTTGAAGGCCGGCCTGGTCTCCGAGGACCAGGCCAAGAAGGTGGAGACCACCGCCCCGACCGCTCGCCGTCCCGCCCCGTCGCAGGAGGCCCGGCGCGAGGGCCCGCCCGCCCGGGAGGACAGGGGGCCGCGTGAAGCACGGGGTCGCGACGAGCGGCCGCCGCGCCGCGAGGGCCGGGAAGGTGGGCGTCCGCCGCAGGGTGGCGCTCCTCGGGGTCCAGGTGGGCGGCCGGGTGGCGGTCCTCGGGGTCCGGGTCAGGGTGGACGGCCCCAGGGTGGACGTCCGCAGGGCGCGCGGCCGAGCGCGGAGCCCTCTGGCGGCATCGTGCCCAAGCTGCCTCCGCTGCCGGGCTCGAAGGCGGCCCAGCGGATGGAGTCCAAGAAGCAGGTGGAGCTGGACCGGAAGCTGCGCGAGCTGGTGCTCGGCGGGCAGGTGCCCGTGGACGTGGGCGCCACCGTCTTCTACTTCATGACGCGCAAGGGGAAGCTGCGCCGCCTGGAGCTGACGGAGACGCAGGCCAAGCAGCTCGAGGAAGGCACGCTCGGCGTGGTGGAGCGTCCGGAGCCGGCGCAGATCGAGCACTCGCTGGTGCCCTCCGCGGTGGCCGAGCAGATGTACGCCGTCTCGAAGAAGTCGGTGCGCTTCCTCAACCGGAAGGACTCGCCCATCGGCTTCATGAGCGACGACCAGGTGAAGGAGAAGCAGGAGGCGGAGGCCCGGGGCGAGGCGCCGGTCGAGGAGGCCGACGACGAGTCCACCGAGGGCGAGGAGTCCGCTTCGGCCGAGGCCGCCGCCGAGGGCACTCCCAGCCCCGAGGGCAGCACCGAGCCCACGCCGTCCTGATACCGCGTCCCCTCCCCTCTCCCTCCGGGAGAGGATCCCCCCCGTCGTTCAAAGGGGGGGCAAGCTCCCCGGGGTGAGGGGATCGGTGACCCCGGGTTGCACACGAAGGCCCTGGCCCGAGAGGACCAGGGCCCGCGTATTCTCAGACAGTGACTACCGGTTGAAGTGCGAGGCGATGACGCTGGCCACGCAGCAGGTGAGCTTCTTACCGGTGGGGATGTGGAGGAACTCGTTGGGCCCGTGGGCGTTGCTGTTGGGGCCGAGCACGCCGGTGATGAGGAACTGGGCCTCGGGGAAGCGGCGGCCGAGCATCTCCATGAAGGGGATGGTGCCACCCTCGCCCATGGCCATGAAGGGCTTGCCGAAGAAGTCGCGCGAGGCCTCATGGGTGGCCTGCTCCAGCCACTTCTCGAGCGGCGGCGCGTCCCAGCCGGCGCTGGCCTTCTCCCCCTCGAAGGTCACCTTGGCGCCGTAGGGCGGATCCGCCTCCAGCGTCTGCTTCAGGGCCTGGACGGCGGCCTTGGGATCCAAACGGGGAGGAATCCGCAAGGACAGCTTCACCGAGGTGAAGGGGCGCAGCACGTTGCCCGCGCTGCCCAGGGCCGGCATGCCCTCCACGCCCGTGACGGAGAGCGCCGGGCGCCAGGTGCGGTTGAGGATCTGCTCGGCACGGTCCACCGTCACCGGACGGGCACCGGGCACCCAGGGGAACTTCGAGTACACCTCTTCGCCAAGCACCTCGGCCACGGCGTCGGCCTGCTCGCGGCGAGCCTGGGGAATGTGAACCTGGAGGCCGTCGACGCGGATGAGGCCCGTCTGCTCGTCCTCCACGCGCGAGAGGAGCTGCCGGAGAATCCGGAAGGACGAGGGCACGATGCCGCTGGCATCCCCCGAGTGCACGCCCTCGTTGAGGATGTCCACGCGCAGGTTGCCGGAGACGAGCCCGCGCAGCGAGGTGGTCATCCACAGCTGCTCGTAGTTGGCGCAGCCGGAGTCGAGGCACACCACGAGCGAGGCCTTGCCGATGCGCGGGGCGAGGTGCTCGATGTACGCGGGCAGGTCATAGCTGCCGCTCTCCTCGCAGGCCTCGATGAGCACCACGCAGCGAGCGTGGGGAATCCCCTGCTCCTTGAGCAGACGGAGGGCGGCGAGCGAGCCGAAGGCCGAGTAGCCATCATCGGCGCCACCGCGGCCGAAGAGCTTGTCGCCCTCGCGCACCGGCTCCCAGGGGGAGAGGCCCGCGCGCCAGCCCGTCATCTCGGGCTGCTTGTCGAGGTGGCCGTAGAGCACCACGGTGTCATCACCGGAGCCCGGGATGTCCATGTAGATGACGGGGGTGCGCTCCTCGCCCTTCTCGTTCTTGAGCGTCACCACCTCCACCTTCAGCCCGGGGATGTGCTTCACCTGGGACTCGCACCAGCCGGCGATGAGCTTCACCGCCTTGTCCATGTGCCCCTTCTTCGCCCAATCCGGCTCGAAGGCGGGAGACTTGTTGGGGATGCGGATGTACTCGTGCAGCTTGGGGAGGATCTCCTCCTCCCAGATGCGCTCGGACGAGGTGGCGGCGGTGGCGATGTTCAGCCGGGGGCTGGTGCTCATGCGGAAATGGCTCCGGAATCAAACGGAAGGCTCCTCCATCTACACCACCCCGGGCCCCAATGTGTGAGCCTCGCACGATCGCAGGTCTGCTCCCCGGGCGAGCCCACACCCGGGGTGGAGGCATGACGCAAGGCGCCACGCCCCCCTGAATTCCGAGGAACCTGCCCTTCCTGCTCCCGAGCCACCGCCCGCTCAGGGCTCGGCGCTCGGCGCCCTACTTCTCAAGTCCAGGAGGATTCAGCTGAAGGCATCGAAACCGGTGATGGCCTTGCCGAGCACCAGCGTGTGCACCTCATGGGTGCCCTCGTAGGTGAAGACGCTCTCCAGGTTGAGCATGTGGCGGATGGGCGGATAGGCGTCCGTGACGCCGTTGGCGCCGTAGATGCTCCGGGCCACGCGGGCAATCTCCAGCGCGGCCTTCACGTTGTTGCGCTTGGCGAGGCTCACCATCACGGGGGTGGCCTTGCCCTCATCCTTGAGGCGCGCCAGCCGCAGCGAGAGCAACTGCGCCTTCACAATCTCCTGCAGCATGTCCGCCAGCTTCTCCTGGGTGAGCTGGTAGGCGGCGATGGGCTTGTCGAACTGGCCTCGGGAGAGGGAGTACTCACGGGCGCCCTCGAAGCAGGCGATGGCAGCACCGGTGACGGCGAAGGCGATCGTCATGCGCGCATTGTTGAGACAGGACAGGGGCCCGCGCAGACCCGTCACTCCGGGCAGCACGTTGCTGTCCGGCACGCGCACGTCCTGGAAGGACAGCTCGCTGGTGGTGGAGGCACGCAGGGAGAACTTTCCCGGAATCTCCCGAGCGGTGAAGCCGGGCATCCCCTTCTCCACGAGGAAGCCGCGAATGGACTCGGGGCCGCCCTCGTCCGTCTTGGCCCACACCACGGCCACGTTGGCGACGGTGCCGTTGGTAATCCACATCTTGGAGCCGTTGAGCACCCAGGTGTCGCCATCACGGCGGGCGCGGGTCTTCATGCCACCGGGGTTGGAGCCGAAGTCGGCCTCGGTGAGGCCGAAGCAGCCGATGAGCTCGCCACGGGCCATGCCGGGAAGAAAGCGCTGTTTCTGCTCCTCGCTGCCGTAGGCGTGGATGGGGAACATGCACAGCGAGCCCTGCACGGAGGCGAAGGAGCGCAGTCCCGAGTCCCCGCGCTCGAGCTCCTGAAGGATGAGGCCATAGCTGACGGTGTTCATCCCGGCGCAGCCGTAGCCCTGGAGGTTGGCGCCGAGCACCCCCATTTCACCGAGGCGCGGCACGAGGTGTGCGGGAAAGGTGCCCTCGCGGAAGTGCTTGCCGATGATGGGAAGCACCTCGGTGTCGACGAAGCGGGCGACGGTGTCGCGGGCGGCCTTCTCCTCGGCGGAGAGCAGGTCGTCGATGCGGAAGAGGTCGGTGATGTCCGCGCGCGGCATGGGGAGGATCCTCCAGGAGTTGGGGCGAGGCTGGGGGCTTGTATCACCGGGCGGGCCAGCGGAACGAGGGCCGGGTATGGTCCGGAGCCATGACGACATCCAAGAAGACAGCGGTGGTGACGGGCGCGAGCCGCGGAATCGGACGGGCCCTGGTGCAGGCCTACGTGAAGGAGGGCTACGAGGTGTGGGCGCTGGCACGAGCGGCGGACGCGCTGGAGCAGCTGGCGCGCGAATCGGGCGGTGCGGTGCACCCGCTGGCGGTGGACGTGGCGGACGAGGCGGCGGTGCTGGCCGCGTGCAAGAAGATTCTCGAGGCGGGGACGCCGCGGGTGATGGTGAACAACGCGGGGATCGCGGTGTCGGCGCCGCTGAACAAGACGACGACGCAGGACTTCCAGCGGGTGATGGCGGTGAATGTGACGGCGCCCTTCCTCTTCAGCCGCGAGCTGATCCCGGCGATGGCGGCGGCAGGAGGGGGCCGGGTCATCAACATCGGAAGCATCACGGCGTGGAAAGGGGCGAAGTACACGTCGGCGTACTGTGCGTCGAAGCACGCGCTGCTGGGGCTGACGCGCGGGCTGGCGGTGGAGTGGGCGCGCAAGAACGTGACGGTGAACATCGTGAATCCGGGCTGGACGGAGACGGACATGCTCACGAACGCGAAGGCGGCGATCTCGAAGAGCACGGGCCGCACGGAGCAGGAGGCGCACGAGGCGCTGGCGAGCATGAACGCGATGGGGCGAGTCATCCAGCCGGAGGAGGTGGCGGCGCTGTGCCTCTTCCTGAGCTCGGACGCAGCGGCCACCATCACCGGAGCGGCCTACAACATCGACGGTGGCGAGGTGGGGTGATCACCACCGCTTGCACCCAGCTCGCCACTCACTGGGCCGTCGCTTCAACCTCGGGGGTTGCCACCGGCACCGCGCCCGGCGGCCTGTCCCAGGAGCCATTCTCGCACTGGAGCAGGCGCTCGAAGACCGCGAGCGCCTGGGGAGACCCCGACGTGCGCAGCTTCTCCTCCATGCCGATGTTGAGCAGCTCCATGTAGAGGCGCTCGGCATAGGCCGCGCTCTCATCCGTCTCCAGCTTCAAGAGTTTGAAGTTGTCGCGCAGGGACAGCCCGGGAAGCAGCCCCAGCTTGCGCACGAGCGACTCCACGACGTACCGCTGCGCCGGACGCCCGCTGCGCATCACCTCCTGGATGGGCGCGGAAGTCAGGCGGCTCCTGTCCCGCCGCTTGACGCGCCGTTGCAACCAGGACTCGGACGTGGAGATGGGCAGATCCGTGGTCTCGCCATCCACCTTGGCGAAAGCATGGGCCTCCGCGTAGCTCACCCGCCCATCCCCATCGTAGTCGGCCGAAGTCACCACCTTACCCGTCCGCCCGAGGCCACTGAGCCCCGCGAAGAAGCTGGAGCTGTAATCCTTGTAGTCCGCCTCATCCACCTCCGGAGTGCAGCCAACGGAGGGGAGATAGTCCACGGTGGCGAAGAAGCCACAGCGGGGCTGGGCCACCACCGGCCGTTTGGGATTGGCGTCCTGGTAGATGAAGTTGGCGAACGAGCCCGCGTAACACTGGGACATCACCGTGACCACGGGCGTGGTGCTCGGGAGCCGGTTCAGGAACAGGCCGAACGCCCGCACCGTCAGCGAGTCCCCCTCCCAGAGCGCCAGGTGGTTGTTGTTCCGGTGCCGGCCGTTCAAGCCCCCGTGCCCCGTGAAGTAGATGAAGACCGGCTGCTGGGGCGTATCCCGCGCGCTCTGCTCCACCCACTCCAGGAAGTGCTCCAGGGTCGCCGGGCCCTTCAAGTGGGGAATCTCCAGGGCCTTGAACTGCTCGCGCGCACCTTCACCGAGGTAGCGCACCGTGGCCTGTCCATCATTCCCATTGGCGAAATAGACGGTGGCGGAGGCGGGCGCGAGTCCGTGCGCCTCGAGCGTCCGCTGGAAGTAGCGGACATTCTTCTCCAGGGCGATCTCATTGCTGGAGGGCTCACCTCCACCGCCCAGCACCAGGAAGTTGGAGGCGCGTGGCGGGGCAACGAGTGACGCCAGGGGAGACACGGGCTCGGCCTCCTCGGCCTCCTTGTCGTCCTCCGGGGAGGGCACGGGCCACTCCGCGGCGTACTCCGTGTCATCGGAGATGGGGGCCCCAGCGCACCCCAACATCCCCATCCACCACAGCACCACCACGCCGCTCTTGGCCCTGAGTCCGCGCCTCATACCCGTGAGTCTACCGCAGGGTCTTCAACGCTTCCGCCCCGAGCCGCCGAAACCGTTCTCCGCGAAGCATGGGGCGCGCTAGAACCCCGGTCTCATGAAGGTTTACGAGATTCGCGACGGATTCGGGTTGGACAAGCTGGTGGCCGCCGAGAGGCCGGACCCCATTCCGGGCCCCATGCAGGTACGGGTGCGGGTGAAGGCCACGAGTCTCAACTACCGCGACCTGATGATGGTGGAGGGACGCTACAACCCGCGGCAGAAGCTGCCGCTCGTCCCCAACTCGGATGGAGCGGGCGTGGTGGACGCGGTGGGACCGGGTGTCACCCGCGTGAAGCCCGGGGACCGGGTGATGAGCCTCTTCGCGCAGACGTGGCTCGCCGGACCCCCCTCGCGCGCCGCGCAGGGCAGCACCCTGGGCGGGCCCCTCGATGGCGCGCTCGCGGACACGATGCTGCTTCACGAGGACGGCGTTGTCCCCACGCCCGCGTACCTCACCGACGAGGAGGCCTCCACGCTGCCGTGCGCGGCAGTCACCGCGTGGAGCGCGCTCGTCACCCAGGGAGGGCTCCAGGCGGGAGACACCGTGCTGCTGCAGGGCACCGGAGGCGTCTCCATCTTCGCGCTGCAGATCGCCCGGATGATGGGGGCGCGCATCATCCTCACCTCCAGCCGGGACGACAAGCTGGAGCGAGCCCGTGCGCTGGGCGCGCACGAGGGCATCAACTACGTGACGACGCCAGACTGGGACAAGGCGGCACGCGCCCTCACCGGCGGCACGGGCGTGGACCATGTCGTGGAGGTGGGCGGCGCCGGCACCTTCGAGAAGTCCCTGCGCGCAGTGCGCGTCGGGGGCACGGTGTCCGTCATCGGCGTGCTCAGTGGTGGCGCGGGGGCCATGCCCCTCACCCCCATCCTCATGGGCAACCTGCGCGTGCAGGGCATTCTCGTGGGCCACCGCCAATCCTTCGAGGCCCTCAACCGTGCGCTCACCCTGCACAACGTGCGTCCAGTAGTGGATCGCGTCTTCTCATTCTCCGAGACGCGCGCCGCCTTCGAGCACCTCAAGAGCGGGGCGCACTTCGGCAAGATCGTCATCCGCGTGGACTGAGGACCGACAATTCTGGTCACCCCACTGGCCAGAATTGTCACCTCACGAAGAGCGAGCAGGCAGGCAGCTTGGAATTCCAGAGGGTTGGCTGAATTCCAGTTCCTGGCACGACGAGTGCTGACGGCATGGCGACCGGCAGGAGTCTGTCGGCTCTCATCCTCGAGGAGAAACCATGCTGAGCAATATGCCCAAGGCTGTCTTCAACGGCCTGGCGGCCGTGACGGTGGCAATCCCGGTCCTGGCTTGGAGCAACATCCTGCCGGTCCACAACGTGCGGTCGTCTGCCCTCTACTTCTTCCACGAGAGCAACTACACCCAGAACCAGCACACCAACCACACGGTGACGGGGGGCTTCGCGACTTTCTCCTGGCAGGAGAACACGCTCCAGGGTTTCGGCAACCTGCGCACGAAGGTGGGTAACGGCGACATGTACGAGTTGAGGATGGTGCGCATCACCTCCACCGACTCCCAGTCAGTCAATGGCGAGTGGGACGTGTTCAAGAATGGCGACCCCACGTGCGCCGGGTGCAAGGGTTCCCTCTACGTTTCCCCGCCGGGAATTGGCACCGAGTACCTCAAGGGCTACGTCGACAACGGCAAGGTCGGCTATTCCTTCGCTGGGAATCTCGACGCCAACACCCGCTACGACTACTGAGCCGGCTCCATGCTGGGAGAGCCTCACGGCTCTTCCAGCACCGTCCCGCTGGTAGCACCGCCCGCGCCGCCCTGCCCCGTTCCCTCATGTACCCACCGGGCCAGCTCCGGTGGACCCGCCTCGGCACGTGCACGGCGCAGCGGTGAGAGCATCCGGCGCAACGCCTCGGCCGAGCCCGGCCTGTCCTCCGGCCTCCGCGCCAGGCAAGCCCGGAGCACCGGCCAGAGGTCCTCCTCCACGTCCGTGAGCGGCCCCACGTCCGCCTCGCGGATGCGCTCCATCGTCTCGAAGGGTGTCTCCCCATCGAAGGGCCGCCGCCCCGTGAGCAGCTCGTGCAGCGTGGTGCCCAGGGAGAAGAGATCGCTCGCGGGGGCCAGCGCGCCGCCTCGCACCTGCTCGGGGGACATGTACGCGTACGTCCCCTTGCGCACCCCGGCGCGCGTCTGCTCCCGCAGCAGCGTGGCCTTGGCAATGCCGAAGTCGGCCAGCTTCACCTCGCCCAGGCGGGACACCAGCACGTTGGACGGCGTGACGTCCCGGTGCACCAACCCGAGCGGCCGGCCCGGCTCGTCCTCCAGCCCGTGCACCGCGGCGAGCGCCAACGCGAGCTCGTCCGCCACGAACAGTGCCAGCGCCGACCCGGGCCGCCCGCGCGCCAGGAGGCTCGCCAGGTCCGCGCCCTCCACGTAGTCCAGCCGCACGTAGTAGGCCCCGTCCGCGTACCCCAGGTCGTGTACCCCCACGAGGTTGCGGTGGCTCAGCCTCGCCCCCAGCCTCCCCTCCTCGAGGAACATGCGCTCGTAGGTGGGATTGCCCACGTGCTCGGGACGGAGCACCTTGAGCACCACGCGCTTCTCGAAGCCACTGGCACCAAAGGCCAGCGCGAGGAACACCTCGGCCATGCCCCCCGCGCCGAGCCGGCGCACGAGGCGATAGGGGCCCAGCTGTCGCGGCAACTCCCTCACCCGCCCTAGACTAGCGCAGCCACCGTGTCCAAGACCGTCCTCTCCACCCAGAATGAGTCCCCCGGGAGCCCCCCGCCCCGGCGCTGTCAGCTCGTCGTCATCGATGGGCCCGACGCGGGGCGCGCGGTGGCGCTCGGAGAAACACCTGTCCGGGTGGGCACGCGCGAGGGGTGCGCGCTGCGGCTGAGCGACCCGCGCGTCTCGGGCGAGCACCTGGAGGTCCACGCGGAGGGCGCGGGCTTCGTGGTGAAGGATCTCGGCAGCCGCAACGGCACGCTGTACGAGGGCTCGCGGATTGGCGAGGTGCGCGTGCGAGTGGGCGCCACCCTCAAGGTGGGGCGGAGCTTCCTGCGCATCCAGGCCGAGGGGCAGCCGTGGGAGCTGGCTCCGAGCCAGGCGCGGCGCTTTGGAGAGCTGGTGGGCGAGAGCCTCGCCATGCGTGAGCTGTTCGCGGTGCTGGAACACGTGGCGCCCACGGACACGACGGTGCTCATCCAGGGAGAGACGGGGACGGGCAAGGAGGTGGTGGCGCGCGCGCTCCACGAGGCGAGCGCCCGGCGCAAGGGGCCGTTCGTGGCGGTGGACTGCGGCGCGCTGCCGGAGGGGCTGGTGGAGAGCGAGCTCTTTGGCCACGTGCGCGGAGCCTTCACGGGAGCACTGGCAGCGCGCTCGGGTGCCTTCGTGCGGGCCAACGGAGGCACGCTCTTCCTCGACGAGCTGGCGGGTATTCCGCCTCCGGTGCAAGCGCGGCTGCTGCGAGTGTTGGAGGAGCGCCGGGTGCGCCCGGTGGGAGGAGACGCCGAGCAGGCCGTAGACGTGCGCGTGGTGGCGGCCTCGCGGGTGGACCTCTCGCTGGCGGTGGCCGAGGGCACGTTCCGGCCGGACCTCTACTACCGGCTGGCGGTGGTGACGCTGCCCCTGCCCCCGTTGCGGCAGCGCCGGGAGGATCTGCCGTTGCTGGTGGCCGAGCTGCTGCGCCGCAGGGGCTTCGAGCCCGGACCCATCCGGGGCCCGGGGTTGGAGGTGCTCTCGGGACACGACTGGCCGGGCAATGTGCGCGAGCTGCGCAACGTCTTGGAGCGGGCGCTGGTGCTCTCGCGCGGGGCCCACGGTTTCGAGGAGCTGCGCCTGTCGCTCCAACCGCAGGGGACGGGGACGGAGGTGCCATTGCGCACGGACCTGCCCTTCGCGGAGGCAAAGCAGGCCCTGGTGGACGCCTTCGAGCGGCACTACCTGCGCGACGTGCTGGCGCGAGCGGGCGGCAACCTCTCGGAGGCGGCGCGGCAGGCGGGAGTAGATCGCAAGCACCTGCGAACCCTGGCCCGCCGCCACGGCCTGCTCCCCGAGGAGCCCGACTGACCCCCTACCGCGTGCCCACACCCACCACGATGGCAGTGATGTTGTCCCTGCCGCCCGCGGCATAGGCCTCCTGTACCAGGGCCTCGGCCACCCCGGCGGAGTGCCCCTGCCCCAACCCGGCGGCGAGCCGCTCCGGCCCGAGCGGCTCGTACAGCCCGTCCGAGCACAGCAGGTACACGTCCCCCTCACGCACCTCGAGCGGCCGCACGGTGGGCTCCGCGTTCTCGGTCCCCAGCGCTCGGGTGATGAGGTGGCCATAGGGGCTCTCCCCACGCGCGGGCGTCTCGACGCCGGACTCGCGCATCTCCTCGAGAACGGAGTGGTCGCGGGTCAACGCCTCCAACTGTCCGTCCCGCAACCGGTAGAGCCGGCTGTCCCCTACGTGTGCCACGGCCGCGCGCCGGCTCCCCAGGGCAAGCGCCACCACGGTCGAGCCCATCTCGCGCAGCTGACCCACGCGGCGCGAGAGCACGGCACGCTGGGCGAGCACAGTGCAGTTGCGCAGCAGCTCCTCCTCGCGGCTGTGGCCCGGCCTCGGGCGATGGGGCCAGGTGGCCTCGGGGTCCCGGGCCAGGCGCTCGCAGAAGCCGGAGAAGGCATCCACCACGCACCGGCTGGCCACCTCACCCCCCTCGTAGCCACCAAGCCCGTCGGCCACTACGAACAGGCCCAGGTCCCCCCGGGCAATCCAGGCATCCTCGTTGTGGGAGCGGCGTCCCACGTGCGTCCATCCCGCGCTGTCGATTCGCATCGGCTCTTCCTCCCTGCCCCGAGCAGGAGCAAGCCAAGGGCCGACGCCAACCCCGCGAAAGGACTCGGGCGCCTGGGGTCTCCCGTCCCCACCGCTTCCGCCTGGGAGTCCACCCGCTGGGGACTCCAGACCCCACCCCGCGCTCTGGCCTGGTCCCTTTCAGGTAGGCCCGCGAAGGAGTGCCACGGCCATTTCCCCTCTCCCCCCGGGAGAGGATCCCCCCGTCGTTCAAAGGGGGGGCAAGCCCCCCGGGGTGAGGGTATCGGGTGAACCTTTCGACCTTACCCATTTTTCTGAGGCCCGAAGGAACTGGCCCAGACAGTGGGTGAGAAGCTCATGGGCTCACGGCGAGAGAACTACCCAACACCGGCAGCGCGAGGCGGGGCTGGGGTAACTTGGCCGCCCTGGGTGCGGCATCTGCTACGGTGGACCGGAGAGGTTCTCCACCCTGGCACTACCATCCCACCTTCTCCTGGCTCTCCTCGCCCTGTCCCTGGGAACGCCCGCGGCAGCCCAAACCCAGCCCCCGGCGCGTGAGCGCCAGGAGCGGCAGGTTGTCCTCCCCAGCAATCCCAATGAATCGGCACCGGAGGCGCGGGTGGCGGCCGGCATTGCCACCTACTTCCGCTTCGATGCCCCCCTCGACAAGGCTTCCTTGGATCTCGAGGGCCGACCGGCGCGCTTCCGGTGGGTGGACGTGGGCGAGCGCCTCATCGCGGTGGAGCCCTCCGTCGACCTGGGAGCCGAAGAGAAGCTCGTGGTGCGGGTGCGCTACAAGGACGGCGCCTCCCCAGCGGTGGCCATGCTCGTGCTCGTCTCTCACCCCACGCTGGTGGACAAAGAGGTGGAGGTGGTGCGCCGCCCTCGCACCGTTGAGGCGCTGGAGGCCACGCTGGCTGATAAGGAGGCGGAGCTCGCGGCGCTCCGCGCCTTGAGCGGGCCCGCTGGGCTCGTGTTTTCCGGGCGGCTCGACCCGGACGGGGTGCAGGCACGGCGCATCATGAATGCACCCGCAGGTGCGCGGGGTGGGCTGAATGTGGCGGGCGGAGAGGGGTATCGCGCCGGCTCCTGGGCTCTCGCCGTCGTCCGTGTGCGCAACCTTCCGGGGCAAAGCCCCTGGATGCCAGGCGTGGCGCGGCTAACCCGTGCGGATGGTACCGCCGTGAAGGTGCGCTCCGTGGACATGAACAAGGCGCAACTCGCGCCGGGCGAAGAGGGCCTCGTCGCGGTGGAGCCTGAGGCCCCCTTCTGGAAGGTGGGCGAGGTCTTCCGCCTCGAGCTGCTGGACAAGAGCGGCGTCCGGCGCCTCCCCATCCTCGAAGTGGCTCTCTAGGAGGCAGGCATCATGACGATGGAAGCCCTGCACCCGGACCACCTTCAACCCGGCCACGTGGTGGGGCCCTGGCACATTGTCCAGGTGCTGGGCCGTGGAGGTTCCTCCCGCGTCTTCAAGGTGGAGCGCGACGGCCGCCCCTACTCCATGAAGATGGCGCTGCTCCCCCTCACCCAGTCCAAGGAGGAACTCACCGAAGAGCAGTACGTGGAGGAGAAGAGCGCCTATCGGCGGCTGGCGCACGAGGCCGCGGCCCTCTTCACCTACGCCACCCATCCCAACCTGCTGCGCGTGTACGCGGTGGACTTCTGGCCCAACCCCACCAAGGGCTACGCCTTCATCATCACCGACTACGTGGACGGGGATACCTGGCACCAGTGGCGCTGGCGCAAGCCCCCTCACGCCGCCGGGCTGGTGGACACCTTCTCCGCCGTAGTGCGCACCGTGGGCGTGCTGCACGCACGCAGCGTGTACCACCGGGACTTGAAGGCGGAGAACATCCTCATCCGCCGGGAGGACGGCAGGCCCTTCCTCATCGACTTCGGTACCGTGCGCCTGCCGGGAGCCCTGACGAAGACGCTGGGCCTGCCCGAGGGCGTCCTGCACCTGTTGCCGCCCGAACTCCTGGCCTACACGCGCACCGAGGCGTGGAAACGGGGCGAGCCCTTCCAGGGGGGCGTGGCCGCGGATTTGTACGCACTGGGGGTGTTGCTCTACCAGGGGCTCACGGACCTCCACCCTTTCGACCCCGAGCTACCAGACAAGGAGCTTCTGGCCGCCATCGCCAGCGTCCCTCCAACCGCCCCACACGTCCTCAACCCCCTGGCACCGCGCGCCCTCAGTGACATCACCCTGAAGCTGCTGGAGAAACGGCCTGAGGACCGGTACCCGGATACAGACGCTGTGCTCCAGGCTCTGGAGACGGCCGTCGAGAGGGTGAGGCAGTCCCCCGCCTGGAAGGTGCCTCTCTTCGCCGTTGAGGATAGCCCGGCGGAGCCACTATCTCAGGAGGTGGCGGAACGGCCGGCCCAGCCGCCGGAGCCAGCGCGCGAGGCCCCGGTGGAGGCTCAGCCACCCAAGGAGGAAGAGAGCCAGGAGGAGTCGGAGCAGACAACCCCTACTGCGCCGGGCGGTCCGCGGCGCGCAAGGCGGCCCCTGTTCCTGCTCGCGGGCCTGACCGTGCTCGGCCTTGCCTTGTGGCTGGTGCACTCCACACTCGCCCCCCCACCCGAGGCGCTGCTGCCTTGGTCTGGCCCCGAAAAAGGAAGCCCACCTGTGTCCACCTCTTCGCGCTCCACCCCCTCGAGTTTCCTCGCCGCTTGGCTGTGCGCTGTCTCCGGCATCGGCTGCCCCGCCGCCCAGGTGAAACCCCCGGAGTCCACCGACTGCCCCAAGGAGGCGACCGAGGCCATGTTCCAGGAGTTGAAGGTTCGGACTGGCAGTCGCCTTCGGGCCGTCGTGGACATGAACCAGCCCGGCGACATGAGCGAGGTGGGTGTCTACCAGGATGGCCCCGTCATCGGCCGCCTCGTGGAGGGCGATGGCAACCTGCCCGAGGGGACGCTGCTACACGGCCGGCTCTGGACTGGCCCCGGCATCTACGACGTCGCTGCGGATGTGGAGCGCCCGGCCGTCATGGGCCGTTACACCCTGGCCGAGTTACCGGATGGACGGAAGTACCCCGTGTGCTTCGTGCTGGGCGACAAGTTCGGGCGCGTGCCCAAGCATGAAGGCTCTAAGGAAGGGGCTGCCGTGCTGAACCGGGAGCTACCGGTGAGCGCCGTCTGGCGCTGGCCTTAGCGCTCTTCTATCTCCCGGAGAGAGGACCCCAGGCAGCGCCGCCTGCAACGAGTGGCTCGAAGGCTCTACGGCAACACGAGGCCATCATGTTCACGACTCTCTGTGGTTAGTGCGCTGGGGGCAGGCGCACCAAGCCGCAAAGGTGCTTTACGATCCAGGTTCTCACCTGTTCGATTCGAGTGACTTGGTTGTTGGCGATGTCCTTTACGAACTGCTCGGCCACGTCGGGCGGCACGTCGACGTCGAGTTTCTCGTGGGCTAAAACCTCACACATGGCTGCCCAGGCGACTCTCTTGTTGCCATCAACGAAGCACTGTTTCTTGGCGAAGTAGAACAGGATGTAGGCGGCGAAGAGGAGCAGATCATCCCCCTCTCGTTCCGCTTGGCCCGGGAAAAACACCATCCCGTTCCACGCTGCGCCCAAGGTGCCCTCCGGGCAGCCCAGCTCCCTCACTCCTGGAAGGCCGGGGTGCTCGCGGATGCCACGTTCATGCAGAGCCATCAGCCGGTCCAAGGTACACAGAGAGTCCCACGGGCAGGGCTCATTCATTGCGACAGCCTCCGCAGCAGTTCCTCCCACTTGCGGAAGATGTGGTCCTCACGCTCCTCGGCCGTCATCATGGGGCTCGGCACGTCAGCAGAACGAATCCAGAGCAGCCGCGGATTGTCGCCTGTCAGGGTCATTGCCTCCGCTGCTTGATTACGCAGCGACACAGCCTGCTCGACGAGTTCCGCTGTAGCAGCTAGCGAAAGGATCTGCCCTTCGTAGGGCGCGAAACGAACCTCGTACCGGAGCGGCTCGCCGAAGGTGACTCCGACCACCAATCCCATCACTTTCAGGAGCTGCGGCATGTCGATGACGGGCTCTGCCAACGTCATCTTCTGAAATTCGAGTCGATCCTCCTCCATGCCGTTATGAATGATGGAGTAGCTTTGCGACTCCAACCCATCGGGGAGTTTGCTGAGGAATTCATACACCCACTTATTGCGCCTGCGGCCTTGGCTTTCCTCTCGAATGCTGGCGAACAACTCGTGGACGACGCTTTTTGCGACGTCGTCCATGAAGAGTGGAACGGAGTGCTTCGATGGGAGCGGTACAATGTCGAGCGTCACATCTGCCGAGCCGGTCTTGTACGCACTCAGCTGCAGGTCAACCAAGCTACGCTTGGTCGCCCTTGTTGTGTCGAGTGTCTCCCCCACTGCCTTGGCGACGTGCTCCGCAGCGACGTTACGCGTGGCCTTGAGCAGAGCCTGAAGCGCGGCGCCGAATGCAGCAAGGCTGAGCCGCCCGTCTGCTAGTCCGGGCGTAGCACCATCCCATATGACGCGCAGCTTCGTGCTCACGTGCCTTCAGTACCACAGAGCCGGCTCTGCTTGACAGAGCGCACTTTGCGGCTATGGCCCTCTTTGCCTCGCAACCCCGATAAGTGGGCAACAAAGAGAGAGCGGCCCACCTCCTTCTTGGCGTCGGCTACAGTCCGACGAACTCACACTCCCGCACGACGACGTTCATCAGCAGCCCATCCACCCGGCCGCGGACGGTGACGCGCGCTCCCGAGGAGAGAGAAGCCGCCTTCTTGGCGTGGACTTCGTCGAAGAGGCACTGCACCACAGGAATCTCGAGCTGCTGGCCAGTGCCCAGGGTCACGTAGATGCTGTCGACGATGTCCCGCTTCACGTCACGGACGATGCCCGTCGTCTGGATGATGCGGCCCTTGTAGTTGGCATCCGCGCGCACCTCGTTGCCGCTGTACTCGCCGAGGAGGGTGCGGATATCCACCGGCGTCGCGGGCTGAGTGGACCTGGCACTCGTCCGAGTTGCCGACGCGCTGCCGCGGTTACCTCCATTCGACAGCGACGAGATGCACGTGCCGAAGAAGCACAGGCCGAAGAGGCCCGCCAGCGCGATGGCCACCTTCTTGCCGATGGAGGCACGTCGAGGCGGCGGTGCTCCGCACTTCGGGCAGGCCGCTGCGTTGGTCGCCACCTCGTTACCGCACTGTTTGCACTTCACCAGCGCCATGTGAGTTCCCCAGGGATGGATGCCTGCGCCACGTTTACGACGCTAGCGGCACGACGCTAGCGACGTGGCCCGCCCGTTGTAGACGCTCCTACGGTCGGTCGCAAGATGCCGCGGCCCCGCCAACGCCGACCCGAACGGGCGGAGCAGTACGAGAGCGCCGCCTACCGTGACCTACAGGCGCGGCTGGCCGCTTCCGTGCGGCACCTGCGCGAGGTCAAGGGCTGGACGCAGGAGGAGGCCGCACACCGCTGTGGCATGACGACACGCCTCTTTCAGCGCGTAGAGGGCGAGGACGTGAACCTCACCTTTACGACGCTCGCGCGCCTTTGCGATGGCTTCGAGGTGGATGTGGTGCAGGTCCTCAAGCCGCGCACATGAGGCACGCCAGGGCGGGCGGAGTCTCATAGTCTCGGGCGTGAAAGGCCAAGCCGGACACGGACTGCGACACTGCTCAGGAGCCCACTCCGAGATGCCCAAAAAAGCAGACGGCCCGAAGCGTAGATAGCTTCGGGCCGCCGCTTGCTGCACCTATGTTCTAGGCGCAACGCCGCCGATTGGGGCAGTTGCGCGCGTGCAGGACGAAGCACGTCTTGCCGATGCTCTTGGCATAAATCCGCTTGCCAGAGCGAGTCGTGATGTACGCAGAGCGCTTACAGTTGCACTCGATGTAGCTGTTCATGTGGGCTCCTTTCGTGTGCCCCGTACTCGCACTCATGCGAGCCAGGGAGTTGACACGGAGGCACCCTCTCCGCGCTGGCCAGACAGGGCCTGCGGTTGACGACAGGCAGTGCAACACGTACTGTCGCCATTACTCGTCCCCACGAGGTAATGGCGGGTTCCGTGTTAGTTCCCGTCGAACGGCCGGACCATGGGTTCATCCCGTGGTTCCCGGCCGAAGTTTTTTCGGGGCTATACCCCGTTGAATGTATCGAAAGTGGCGCGCCCTAGGCGGCGGCCGTGCCTTCCTCCGAGGTCTTCTCGGCCTTCACACGGGGAGGAGGAAGAGGGCGGCTGAACTCTCCGCGACCGTCTTTCTGCAGTACCCCCCGATCACCAGCCATTCGATTCAACCAACTTGCGACGGCGGAGTAGCCCAACTCCGGCCCAACCACCGCCTTCGCCGCATCGTAGACTTCAGCCGTGGTGTGCGTCTTCCCATCGTTGAACACCGCGAGCGCGGCTTCGTGCCAGGCCCCCGGAGCGATGGGGGGCGAGGTTGCGGCATCAGACGACACGGCGCCAGAGACCAACACGCTTTCCGCAGGGCGGGACGGAAGAAGAACCCCGGCGAGCAGCTCTCGCGAGCGCTCGAGCGCCGCGATATCCGCATCAAGGGTTTCACGGGCCCGGCGCTTCTCCGAAAGGAGTGCATCTATGGCAGCCAGGGCAGTAGGCGAGTTCACACTCTCTGATCTACCCGCCCCCTGCCAACTCGTCAACGTGGTCAGCGCGGGGGTGCCAACTTCGGCTTGGTCCTGGGAAATGCGCAGACTGTCGTCCTGCCCTCCCGTGCCGTGATGCGCCGCGTTATGCCCAGGCCCCATTGATACCCCTGGGTGGTCACCATGCACTGGCACGATTCTCCTCCGCATTCGCATATCGCCTCCGGAGTGACGCCCTCGCGCACCCCCATCAACCAGGGCGAGCGCGTAAACACCTGGAACCCTTGGGCATGCTGGTTCCAGCACTCGGCATATCAGCGCGCAGTCCCGGTGTCCTTCTTTCGCCAACAAGAAACATCGTTCCCTGTGGACTGCGCAGGTAGCAGAGTCACCCACCTGAAGCTGTAGGGCTGAATTACGGCCCTCCGTCCATGGTGTCCCGGAGGAGGCCCCCGATGCCCTCAAGCAGCCGGTAGTAGAGGTACTCGGGCACCGGCCCAAAAGCCTTGAAGCTGGAGGAAATGCGCTCCACCTGCTTGCGAGGCCCGTGCACCAGCAGCGCGAGGAAGCCGTAGGCGAGAAGCACGAGCTGCACCATGCGCTTGAGCCCCGTCCACGTGAGGGCGCGCACGTCCTCCAAGTCGAAGCCCTGCTTGGTGAAGCGGTTGGCCTCCTCAATCCCCCACCTGTCCAGGTAGATGTTCGCCACGCGCCGTGCGTCGTCGGCCGTCTTCACCTCCAACGTGGTGAGGATGGCGAGCGGCTCTTGCCCCAACGCGCCGCCGCTGACGGTGACGAGGGAGTAGGGCTTTGCGCCTGGCTTGCCCGTTTGCTTGTTGGAGGAAGGGTGCTGCTGCTGAAGGTGCACGTTGCTCACCCACCCCACCTGGAGGAGCCAGTTTTGCTTCTTGGTGCCACGAGGCCGGTGGAAGTACAGGCGCGGTGTGCTCTCCACCAGCCCCTTCACATTCGTCTTCCCCTCGGGAGTGAAGAGGGTACGGCTGTTGCCCTCGAGGCGCAGACGCACGGCGAAGTCCACGCCCATTTCCTTCATCTTCATGAAGAAGGTGCCACCGTCGAAGCCGCTGTCGAAGGCCCAGAAGGCGTTGTCCGGCACGTGGTTTCGCACCGTCGCGATGGCGTCGAACACCGTGGCATTCTGACTCTTGTACTCGGGCGACTCCGTTGAGAAGAGCCGGGACAGCAGCGGCAGACGTCGTCCGCGCACGCCCACGGCCTCGAGGGAGATGATGTCGTAACCATCCCCCACCTCCTTCGTGGAGCCATCAAGGACTCGGGCCAGGTACGGCATCTTCCTCGCGCGTGGTTTGGTGATGTCGGTGATGTCCACGGCGATGGTGGGCCGTGGGAAGCGCTCGTCCCGAAGAATGGGAGCGACGAGCTTCAGGTAGTCCTGCTCCACCGCCCTGTCGTCGTAGCGCTCGTTGCCGAGGTTGCGCGAGAGGCGCTTCTCCGTGTGGATGAGGCGGCTCGGCTCCTTCAGGGCCCGGCCGATTTGGGAGAGAAGGACGCTCTTCTTCTCCATCAGCCCGAAGAGGGCCTCGCGCAGAAAGCGGCGGTTCGGCTTGTACAGCCGCCCGCCCACCTTCTCCACGTAAGCGTCGAAACGCTCGGCGATGGACTTCTCGCGAGGCACACCTCTCCCGACGCTGGACACGTGCGCCGGTGGTGCCTACGTTTCCTGTGTCCCCTAGCAAGGACAGGAGCGTGGCATTCCAGTGCCCGTTCCAGCATTGAAGGGAAGCAGGGCTGTTCCAGCAGCTCCGCCTCCCGGAATGAGGGCCGGCCTTCCAGGGCTCGGCCTTTTTTCTTTCCCGTCTCCTTCGGCTGCACCTCCTTGGTGTCGGGCTCTCCGGCCCGGTTTGCCGTGCGGCAAACTCGTCGCTCAGGCCACCTCGCCCCACTCACGCGGTAGCGCGGCGCAAGCAGTCCCCGAAGATGGGATCGCCGCGCTCAACGTCAATGGCGGGTAGTGATCAAACGCCGGTGCGGAAGCCATGTTGCCGACATCACGCACCGCACTGCCTCGAGAGACTGCACGGCGCTGCGCAGAAGAGCGCGCGCACGTGCCTTCCAGCAGGCCCGGGGTGGACGCCCTGGCGCGCACTGGCGCGGGCACTGAATGAGCGGTGTCCGGGCCTCGCAGCGACACGGCAGGTGTCGGGGCCACACGACGCGGAAGACGGAACTCAAGAAGCAGGTGGTTCACCACGGCGTTGGTGAACCTGCCAGCCTCGTGAGGTTACGCAAGAAACACGACGCTACAGGTAGTTACAGAGTCCCGATTAAAGACACCGCGGACGGTCTGTTTCTGCGTCCGCGCTCAAGGGCCCTCAGAAGAAATGGGTAAGGTCGAAGTGAACCTGGGTTGAACCCCCAGCCCACACTGAGGGCCACGGGTTGAAGCACGGGTTCGGATACCCTCACCCTGACCCTCTCCCGAAGGGAGAGGGAACATTCATCCCCTTCGGTCACTTTCCTGAAGGGGATTGACGTCGCCGGCCCCAGGGAGGGAGCACCATGCAGGTACCGTCGCGTAAAGCGCTGCTGTCGGAGCTGGACTCGTCGAGCCATGGAGCACGCCTGGCCCGGGTCGCCAAACTGGGGCGCGATGGCCGGGGCAGCCCCGAGCTGAGACAGCTCATGGACGAACTCCTGTCCGGCACGGCCTATGAGGCGAGCCTGGCGCTCGAGCTGGCCCATGGCGCACGCGACGAATCCCTCATCCTGCGAGGCCTCACCCACCCGTCCTGCCTCGTGCGCGGCCAGGCCGCCGCCCTGGCTGGCAGCGCCATCCAGGACGATGCGGCCCTCGAGCGCGTCCTCCCGGAGCTGGCCCCCTTTGTCCGCCGCCGGGTCCTCAAGGGCGTGGCGCTGGCCCGAAGGAACGTGCTCGCGGCCCGGCTCCTCCCCCTCGTCCTCACCCGGCACGGCGCCGCGGAGGCAGCCCTGCTTCTCACCGCCCTGGACGCGGACTCGGTGCGCCGCCTGCTGCCCGAGCTCGAGCACACGTTCCGCGCCTGGCGCACGCTGGTGCACTGTCACCCGGACGCGGTGCTGGACTTCATCCGCGCGCGCCTCACACGCGCCCCGGAGCGCGAGCGCGTCACCCTCTTCTCCATCTACCGCGTTGCGCTGGCCGAGCTGACGCTCTCCCATGGCGAGGCCGTGCTCGTCCTCGTGCGCGACTTCGCGCCTCCAGATGTGCTCCCGCTCTTCGTGCAGGACACACTGCCGCGGCTCACGCGCAACCACCCCGAGCAGCTCTTCGCGCTCCTCAACCGTCCCGCCTATCGCTCAGCGCGGTTCCCCCAGGAGATGACGGCCGGCCTGCTGCGCCAGCTCCGCTTCTTCTCCCACGCCCAACAGCTTGACCTCGCGAGGGCCCTCGCGGACTCCCCCCTCCAGCTCGCCCGCTTCCTGGAGGCCCTGCCCCCCACCCAGCGCGCCGGCCTCTTCGCCCACGCCTTCGAGGGAACACCGCCCCGCTTGCACCCCGGGGCCCTGCTCCAGGTCCTCCCTCATGCCCTACGGGATGCCGAGGCCGCGCGCCAGCTCGGCCTGCGCGAGGTGCAGGAGAACCGAGACCAGCAGCTCGCCATGCACGCCCTACGCACCATCGAGCACGCGCGCGAGCCCCTCCAGAAGGCAGCCTTCGCCAGCAAGGCGGAGGACCGGGCCCGGGCGCTCTCGCTGCTGGTGTCCAGCACGGGCTTGTCCCGCCGGGGCCTGACGGAGACGCTCACGTACCTCTCCCGGCTGAAGAATGAGCAGGACCCGGTGCGCCAGGCGGCCCTGAGCGCGCTCGCCCAGGTGCCCCCGTCCGTCTTCGAGCCCGGGCACATCCCCGCCCTCGAGTCACTGGTGACGTACGTCGTCGAGGCAAGGGACACCTCGCGCGGCACGCAGATCGCTCTGCAGGAGCTGGCCTTCCGGCTCATCCGCACCCACGCCACCACGCCCGAGAGCCCCTTCTTCCGCTTCGCCCTCGACACGCTGAAGCGACTGGCCGGCCAGTCTGGAACCATTGCTCTGCCCCCGCTGGAGCGCGACCTGCCGCGCGGCACCGAGCACCACCTCTTCTCGGCCCTGCTCCCGATGATTCGCGCCGCCAGCGAGAGGGAGAGCTACGGCCTCATCCTCACGCTCACCCAGGCACTCGGCCGGCGGGCGTGGAACGTGGACATGCTCCAGGCGATGCTCGAGCCCATCACCCAGGCTACGCCCGATTGGCTCGCGCAGCAGGCCATCCAGCTCTGGCTCGCCGCGCCGCGCACGAGAGACCTCCGGGTGCGCAAGCTGTTGGAGCGCGACGAGACCACCGTCACCCAGGCCATCGTCTTCGAGCACCTCCACCGGCGCCGCCAGGAGTGGTTGGATCCCTTCCTCCAGGGGCGGCGCCTGCGGGGGCGCTACAGTACGGGGAAGACGGGCTGGGTGCCCCCGGCCCGCGGCGGCTTCCATCGCTGGCTGCCGCGCCAGCAGCTCCGCTTCCGAGACCTGCTGCTGCTCGTGGCCCGGGACACCGAGCGCAGCGCCTGGGAGCGAATGAGCGTGGTGCACATCCTCCCCCGTTTGCAGGTGGTGGAGGTAGACACCCTCACGCCCTTCCTCGAGTCGCAGGATGTGACCACGGTGGAGGCCGCGCTCGGGGCGCTCGCGTGGCTGGACAGACCGGAGCCGGCGCTGCCCCTGCTGTTGGATCACCTCGACGGAGACCGGGCCCGGGTGGCCATGTACGCAGTGCCCCGCGTGGCGAAGCTCGTCTCCCCCGACACGTTGGCCTCCACGCTCGGCGCGCTGCTCTCCCGCGAGAAGCTCAAGGTGACGGTGCACAAGGAGGCCCTGAGGCTGCTCGGCACCTTCCGCTCCACGCGCAGCATGGCCCTGCTGCGCCAGCAGTGGGACAAGCCCAACCTCCACCGGGACGTGCGCATCGCCGTGGGCCACGCCGCGCGCCAGCTCCTCGATGAGCCCGCCGCCTGGGAGCTGCTGGAGAGCATGGCTCGGAGCCCGGACGCCTACGTGGCCGCGAGCCTCCTCGAGGTGCACCCCGGGCAGCTGCCCCTGGAGGTCCGCCCCCGCTATGCGGCGCTCGTCCTCGAGGTGTCCCGCCACCCGGAGCTCACCGTGCGCCGGCAGGCCTTCACAGTGCTCCCAGGCTGGTCCTCCGGAGTGGAGGAGCAGGTGGCACGAGAGTCGGCCGGGCGCGTGCTGGAGCTCTCGGGTGGCGCCGAATGGCTCGAGGCCGCGCGGGCGTTGGTGGAGGCCACACGCGAGGGAAAGGCCTTCGAGCAGGTGGTGGCCTGCACCTCCCAGCTCGTTTCCGCGCCCCCGGCCCCCGACGCCACTCCCGAGCGGGACGTCCCCGCACGCCAACGCCTGAAGGGGCTCCACCGGGTGCTGCTCGGGTTGCCCCGACCGGTCCGCCTACGCCTGAGGACACACCTCGACGAGGTTGCGCGGGTGCTCGCCCGGGACGCCTCGCTGTGGCCCGAGAGCGCCGCACTCCGGCTGGCCAGCCTGGAGTGGCGCGAGGCCCGAGCCGCCTCGGAGGTGCTGCATGAGCTGGCGGCGGAGACACGGGAGGAGCCTCTCTTCGCTCCATCCCTCGCTACTGCCGTGGCCACTCAGGTGGTGGACCCCAGCGCCGAGTGGACTCCCGAGACACTGCTGGAGCTCGCGGACCAGGTGGGCTCCGAGCTGCCGCTCACCGCGGTGGTGCTCGTCTCCGTGGCCGGGCAGCGCTTGAACTGGCGCGAGGACGCGGCCCGCCGCCTGCGAGCCCTGCGTCAGCATCCGGTCGCCGCCGTCCGTACGGCTGCCTACGCCACCGTCACCGCGAACGAGTAGCCCGCCTCTACCTGGACACCGCTTTCGGCGGAAGCGCGAGGGGCCACAGTCGGGCCAGGTCCCCGCGCAGCGCGGCGGCATCCGGGTAGCGCTGCTCCGGGTGCTTCTGCATCAGCTTGAGCACCACGCGCTCGAAGGGCTCGGGCAGGCTCGGGTTGAGCGTGCGCGGCGGCGTGGGTTGCTGCTGCACGTGCAGGAACATGAGCGGCACCGGCTGCGGATGGCGGAAGGGGAGCTGCCCGGTGAGCAGCTCATACGCCACCACGCCCAGCGAGTAGAGATCGGTCGCGGGCGACACAGGGTGTGCACCGGAGATCTGCTCGGGCGCCATGTACTCGGGAGTGCCGAGCACCGCGCCCTGCGCCGTCACACCCGCCACATGCGTGCTCTTGGCGAGCCCGAAGTCCATCAGCTTGAGGATGCCCGGCTTCGTGAGGAAGAGGTTGCCCGGCTTGACGTCACGGTGCAGCACGCCCCGTCCGTGTGCGTGCTCCAGCGCGGCCGCCGCATGGGTGAGCCACCGCAACGCCTCCGCCAGAGTGGGGCGAGGGCCCATCAGGCGGCGCTTGAGGTCCATGCCCACCAGCAGCTCCGTGGTGAGGAAGTGCCGGTCCCCATCCACCCCCACGTCGTGGACGCGCACGATGTTGGGATGGTCCAGCCCCCGCGCGTGCTCCACCTCCTGGCGGAAGCGGGCAATCTGGGAAGCGTCCGCGCCCGGCACGGAGAGCACCTTGAGCGCCAGGTGCGCGCCAGTGGGGAGGTCCGTCACCTCGTGCACCATGGCGCTGCCGCCGGAGCCCAGCCAGCGCTCCACCCGGTAGCGCTCGGCCACCACCTGCCCCGGAATGAGCCCTCGCACCGCCGGTTGACCCGCCGCCACCTCGGGACGCGGGTGCTCACTGCTGCCCATCAGCAGCGTGCGCGCGGGCCCGCTCCCCCGCGACTCGCGCGCGGGCACCGGCCCCTGGGGGGGAGCCACCACCGCTCCCTCCTCGAGATTCAGGTACGCGACCCCGCTGTCGTGCTCCTCGTCCGTCACGGTGGCATCCCCTCCCGCGCCACGTCAGCCGGCGAGCAGCGACACGTTGGAGGGCAGACCACTGCCCTCGATGTCCAGGTGCGGCGTGGGCAGGTTGTACTCGGCAGCAGCCGTGGTGGCCTCCATCATGATGGGGCCGGAGATCTCCGGCGGCTCGCCGCGGCACAGCAGCTCCACCACGTGCTCCACCGTCCACCGCCCCAACCGCTGGATGGACACCTGGCCGTCTTTGATCCGAGCCGTCTCCGGCAGCTCCGTGCTGCCCAGCAGCTTCTCGTCCGCCGAGCCCCCCAGGTAGCCGCGCGCCAACGTCAGCACCCGCTCCAGCACCACGTTCCACGCCTGCAGGTGCGAGCGATCCTGCGCCTCGTCCATGATGTCCAGGCCCACCGGCAGCTTCTCCATCCGGTCCAGGAAGGTCTGGATGAGTGGCCCGCGGATGAGCCGTCCGTGCTGCGGCGCGATGATCTCCACCGCCGGCTCCAGCTTGCGGATGACCGCCACCACGCGCTGCAGCGCCAGGTTCACCGGCATGTAGATTTGATGGAAGGCGCGGATGCCGGTCCAGTCGGACTCATCTGCCCAGAGGCCCTGCGCGTTGACGTCCGTGACGCCGCCGAACAGGTCGCCGGTGAAGAGCACTCGCGTCTCGGGGTCGTAGAGCATCACCGCGCCGCGGAAGTGGCAGAAGGGAGAGGGTACCGGCAGCAACCGGTGACCGGTGGGCACATTGAGCCCGTGGCTGAACTTCTCCGTGGCGATGAATCGGCCACGCGGCAGGTTCTGGTGGACGATGAGCCGCCAGGTGTCCTCGGAGCAGAGGATGCCGGCCTTGGGCGCATAGCGCGCCGAGATGATGCTCGCCGACGAGCCCACGTCTGGATCCTGGTGGTTGATGAAGACGGCGCTCAGCCGATCCAACCCGCCGATGAGCGACGTCACCTTGGTGGACACCGTGGAGAAGTCACTGCTCGAGCCCGGGTCGATGAGCAGGTTGAACTCGTTGGGCCGGCCCGTCTTGGGCTCCGTGCCCCGGAAGCGGCGCAGGTACGGGTTGGAGTAGAAGATGCTGCCGGGATCCCTCTTGCCCACCCAGAAGGTGTCCGGAGCGATCTCCACGGGAACCAGCCGCAAGTCGTTGGTCTGGCTATCGGACGGACGAACGTTGCTCGGCGGGATGTTTCGATTCGGGGACGCCTGGACGCTGCTCATTCGGGCACTCGCTGCGGGGGGGGGATAGCCCCTGAGAAAAGGGGGACATCCCCTGCCGTAGCAAGGCGTGGGCCGACCGGGAGCCAGAGTGCTCCGTGCTCCCGAGCACGCAACCACTGCGCGGCCGTCTCTCCTTGGACCGCAAATCGTGCGCCGGAGCCGGCGTCTACGGGGCCTTGGGGTTCCCCGGCTGCCCGGACAGGTCGTTCAGCGCGTCCTCGGCTTCCTTCACGTCCTTCGCGTACTCGTCCAGGTAGCGCTGGCGCTCCTCGCTCGTCCACTCGTCGGGGGAGAATCGGTCAACCGTGTACTGCTGGGTGGCGTGCACGTAGCCGTAGAGCCCCTTCATCAGCTCGCGGTCTGGATCTCCCTGCTCCCGGAGGAGAAAGCCCTCCACGTCGCGCAGCCGGAGGGGGAAGTCGGGATTCTTGTCGTGAATCATCAGCCCGAAGACGGAGAGCTTCACCTCGCGGGCGCCGGCCTCCAGCTCCTCGTTGAAGTCCACATACGCGAACGGAACACCCGCCTCGTCATCGAGCCGCCCCGCCATCACGTAGCGGCCGGGCTTGCGCACCTGCAGGCCCACGTAGAGCCGCAGCGAGCCCTGCTCCACCACCTCGCGCACCTTTCCAGTGAAGGTGGCGGGCGCGGCCGGGGTGAAGACGATGTCGAAGAAGGCACCGCCCTCGGTACTGCCGGCGCGCACGCGGAACTCGATACGCAGCGTGCCCTCGAACATGGCGAAGCCCTGGCGCGAGGGCTGGAAGCTCCCCGTCCACATGCCGTCACCGGCCACCTCGTCGCCATTGCGACCCGTGTCGTTGAAGTCCAGCGGCACCGGGGCGGTCTGCCCGCCCTGCGTCATGTGCGGGGCCTCGCGGGCTACCGCCGAGTGCACCTCGCACGGCAGCGGCTGGCCGGTGTTCGCGTTCTCGCAGCCCACGAAGAAGCGCACCACCTCATCGCCCACGACGTAGACCTTCTCCTGCTTCAACTTCAGCGAGACGTCCCGCTGCTCCTTGTCGAGAGACTGCTTGCGCTCCGGCGAGGACGGGTACACCAGGTCCGGGTGCTCCGAGATGGGCCGCGAGTCATGCGGGTAGCGCGTGGACTGCCGGTAGGAATCCAGGGTGAAGCGGGCCCGCGCCAGGCGCTTCTCCCACAGCTGTCGCTGCGCCTCGCGCTCGGCCTCCTCGGGAGACAGGGCGGGCTGGCCGGGCTGCTGCGCGAGGACTCCAGGCGAAGGCCGTACTGGCCCGCGAGGCGGTGGCTCGGCCTGGGCAATGCCTGGAGACTCCGGACCGGACGCGGACGAATCCTCCGCACCCGGCCCGGGACGGATGAGCCCCACGGAGAGCAGCAACCCCCCCACTCCCAACACGAGTGGAACGAGCAAGAGGAGCCATCTGCCACGGCGGGAAGGGCGCTGATTCATGGGGTACATCCAATGCTGCCAGAAACGGCCTACTTGGCGTAGGTGACCATGTCGGAGCGCACGGGCCCGACGATGCCCGCCCAGTTGCCGGCGGCGTAGTGGTCGTAGGCCTCGCCGTCATCACGCAGCGACACCGAGTGGTAGCTCCACTTGGCCTTGCCGTTGCTGGTGGCCGCGGTGCCCGTGTTCAGGGTGCCGTCGCAGAACCAGTCACCGGGGTTGCAGAAGCCTCCGGTCGCGGAGACACCGCCGGTGGAGTGATAGGCCACGGCCTCGTCATCCTGGCCGGGGAGCACGCCGGAGTAGGCCGTGCCCCTGGAGCCGGCGAACATGTAGAACCACAGGGAGCGCGTGGTGTTGTGGTTGTACATGGCGCGCGCCGTGGAGGTCACCAGGTCGCTGGTGAGCGGCTCGCTCGTCGCCCAGTCACCGTAGTTGGCCAGCTCGCTGCCGCCGCCAGCGCCCGAGGCCACGTCCACCCACTTGATGTTCCAACCCACCTGGGTGCCGCCCGCGTCGCCGCACACGCCGGAGGCGTTGGGGACGGCGTTCTTCTTGTTGCGCGTGGAGCCGCCGTACATGGACAGCGCGTAGCCGATCTGCAGATTGCCCGCGCTGTGCGAGGCGATGTAGCACCAGTTGGTGCCCGTGCAGAAGCAGTCCAGCGCGTCGCGAACGCGGAAGTTCTCCACGGAGATCTTCTGCGTACCGTTCCAGTTCACGGCCTTCTTGTTGATGCCGGCCGCGGTGCCGCTCGGACCCCAGTAGCTGAAGTCGGCGTAGTTGCCGCGCTGGGTGCTGCCGCCGTTACGGCCGTGGATCCACAGCGAATAGTTGGTGGCCGATGCCTCCGCGCCCACCAGGGCGGTGGCCGCGACGATGGCCGTGCTCAAAAGCTTCTTCATGAGAGAGCGCCTCCTGCTCTTGCTTCCAAGGGGGTACCCGTCTGGCTGTCCGCCAGTCAGGCAAGGCCACTCTACTCGCGCATTCTCAAAAACCGAAAACATTTCATTCCCATTAAATAAGAGATTCCCGACACACCGTGTCAAACCAGGATTCCTCGACGCATTGCGTCAGGCTCCGAGCGGGAGAGCAGGCGCCGCGCACACCGGATGGGGAGAGCACGGGCGGAAGGAGGCCTCCGGGGCGCGGGGCGCGGATGCCTAGCTTGAATCGCGTCCTCTCACCCATTGAGGAGGCCCTGCCCATGTCCTCGATAGATGCGCCCCTGACGCTGTTGGATCCCGAAGGCGGTTGGATCAATGCCCCTGTGCACGTGCATGACCTGCGCGGCCGGCCCACGCTGCTGTACTTCTGGTCTGAGCTGAGCAAGACGAACCAGGAGCAGCTGCCGCTGGTGAAGACGCTGCTGGACGAGTTCATCCCCAAGGGTCTCCAAGTCATCGGCGTCCACGTCCCCATGGAAGGAGAGGACCTGGGCCATGCGCTGGACACCAATGACATCGAGGCCATCGTGAAGCGGATGGGCTTCCGGCACCCGGTGGCGGTGGATGACGGCTCGATGGAGCAAGCGTACGGGGTGGAGGAGGTCCCGACGTTCCTGGTGTACGACGCGTTCGGAATCCTGCGCCTGCGCGTGGCGGGCGAGGCGGCGACGAACCCCGAGCTGCGGCGGCTGTTGGATCGAATCACCGGCCCCGAGGCCACCACTGGCGCGTTTGCGCCCTGAACCAGCGCGCACGAGGGATGACATGGCAGGCCGGAACAAGAAGGAGGCCTCCCGTCTGTCGCTCGGGGCTCTGACCGCCGCGGGAGTAGGAGCGGTGATGGGGCTCCGGGCGCTGTTCCGGGAGAAGGTGAGCTTCAAGGGCCGCACGGTGTTGCTGACGGGCGGCTCGCGGGGACTGGGGCTGGTGATGGCCCGTCAGTTCCTGGCGGAGGGGGCGCGCGTCATCCTCAGCGCCCGGGAGGAGGTGGAGCTGGCCCGGGCCCGGAACGAGCTGGAGGGCAACGGGGGCGAGGTGCTGGCCATCCCCTGCGACGTGAGTGATCGCGTGCAGGTGGAGGCGATGGTGGCGCAGGTGCACGACCGCTTCGGCGCGGTGGATGTGCTGGTGAACAACGCCGGAGGCATCCAGGTGGGCCCGCTGGAGTCGATGACCGAAGAGGACTTCGACGAGGCGATGGACGTGCACTTCTGGGCGCCGCTCTACACGACGCTGGCGGTGCTGCCGGAGATGAAGCGGCGAGGCTGGGGGCGCATCGTGAACATCTCGTCGATTGGCGGGAAGGTGAGCGTGCCGCACCTGGTGCCCTACTGCGCGAGCAAGTTCGCGCTGGTGGGCCTGTCGGACGGGTTGAGGGCGGAGCTGGCGCAGGACGGCATCCTGGTGACCACGGTGTGCCCGTCGCTGATGCGCACGGGGAGCCCGCCCAACGCGTTCTTCAAGGGCGACCACGAGGCGGAGTACGCGTGGTTCGTGCTGGGAGACTCGCTGCCGGGGATGTCGATGAGTGCGGAGCGGGCGGCGAGGAAGATCCTCGAGGGGTGCCGCCGGGGCGACGCGGAGCTCCTGGTGGGCCTGCCGGCAAAGGTAGCGGCCCTGGCGAGGACGTTGGCGCCGAACCTGACGGCAGCGGTGCTGGCGCACGTGAACCGGCTGATGCCGCAGGACAGCAACACGGACCGGTACCGGGGCCGGGACAGCGAGACGCCGCTCACGCGCTCCTGGGTGACGAAGCTGACGAGGCAGGCAGCCCAGAAGAACAACGAGGAGCTGCTGCACTGAGCAGCCCCCCACCCACTCACCACCCATCCAACCCCCTTCCCCACTCCTCCCTCTCCCTCTGGGAGAGGGTCGGGGTGAGGGTATGAGGGCCCCGGCTCATGAACCCATCCGGGGCCCGCGCGCTGATGCGTCAGTCCAAGAGGCTCACGCCTTGCCAGGCTCGCCCTTGTCGAGCTCCTCCCACCAGCGGCCCTTGTCCTCGGCGGCGCGGGCGAGCTGCTCGCGCAGCGCTTCGATCATCTTCACGTTCCCGTCCTGCTCGTAGCCCTTGAGGGCTTCCTGGCACGAGGGTACGCGCTGGAGGAAGTCGCGCAGCCGCTCGAGGGTGAGCTCGGGCGCGTACATCCCGTACCCCAGCTTCTCCAAATAGAGAGCGTTGAGCACCTGCTCGAACTGGCCCTTCACAGGCAGCGAGAGCATGGGCTTGTGGAGGTAGACGGCCTCGCTCATGAGCGTGTAGCCGCCACCGGCGACGACGGCGCGGGCGGTGCGCAGGTCATCGATGAAGCCCTTCTCGCTGAAGGGGCGGTAGAGGAGGTTGCCGTCCCGCACGTCCTCGGTGATGTCGCGGCGCATGCCGTAGATGTGGCAGGGCAGACCGCTCTGCTTGAGGATCTCCGGCAACTGAGCGTTGGTGGTGGAGGTCTGGTAGACGAGCAGGTGCTCGCCGGGCTCGGACTTCGCGGAGAGGATCTCCGGCCGCAGGATGGAGGGCAGCAGCGTGGTGCGCTCCTTGCGGACGGGCGGGTAGAAGAAGGTGGTGACGAGGTAGTGGAAGCTCCCGGGCAGCTTGGACTTGACCAGGGCCTTGGTGGCCTCGAAGTCATCCTCGAAGCCTGCGAGCAGCGCGGGGTCATGCTTGCAGCGGTTGATGATCTGCATGTTGTCCACGCTGATGACGGGCAGGCGGTGGTTGCGGGCGAAGAGGTAGCTGAAGCTCTCGAAGTCGCTCACCACGACGTCCGGCTTGAACTCCTCCACCAGCTCGAAGTACTGGCGGACGTTCTGCGGCCAGCCCTTGACGGCCCCGGAGAGGTTCTGCAGCAGCGTCTGCCACTTCTTCACCGAGTTGCCCTCATAGGCGATGGTGAAGCCCCAGATGCCATGCACGTTCTCGAAGCGCTTGGCCAGGTAGTCCTTGGCACGCCCGGAGACGACGATGTGGACCTCGTGCTCCTTGCTGAGCTCCTCGAGGAGCACGCGGGAGCGGGTGGCGTGTCCCATACCTTCACCAACGACACCGTAGAGGATTCGCATGGGGCGGCAGCATACGCGGGATGTGGCGCGCGAGCCCATGCGGCGGTAGCGTCTCCCCCATGCAACACGAGGGAACGGACGCCAAGAGCCCGAAGAATGCGGCGGGATTGACCCGAGCGGCCCTGCTGGGGCTGACTGGCGGCATCCTCGTCGGAGGCCTCTTCCTGTTGGGTGTGGGACTCAAGACGCGCCTATCACCGGCGGACTGCACGGGCCTGTCCGAGATGGAGTGCAGCTTCATGCGAGAGGCCGCCCTGGAGCTCAGCCGCATGCAGGTCATCGTGGGCTCCGGTCTGCTGGCACTTGGTGCCGCCGTGGTGGTGCTGCTGCGCTCGAAGGCGCGCTCGGACACCCACTGAGGACACTTCGTCCTCCAAGGAGGCCGCCTCTCCCACCTCCACGCCCCTCTTCCGTCAAGCAGCCGAGCGAGCGAGCGGGGTAAGTGCTTTTGCCGGTGCAGCGTAGAGCGGCTAATTAGCTCTAGCCTCGACATAAGGCTTCGGTTAGGAGAGGCCCCCTCTTATGCAGCTTGAATCCTTGAAGATGTTTTGTGACGTGGTGGAGACGGGCTCCTTCTCGAGGGCCGCGCAGCTCAACCATGTGACGCAGTCGGCGGTGAGCCAGCAGATTCGCGCGCTGGAGAACCGCTATGAGCAGAAGCTCCTGTCGCGCAGCGCACGCCAGGTGACTCCGACGCCCGCGGGCGAGCGGCTGTTCCGCGGGTGCAAGGAGATCCTCGCCCGCTTCGCCGAGGTGGAGAACGAGATCCGCGAGCAGTCCACGGAGGTGCAGGGCACCACGACGGTGTCCACCATCTACTCCGTGGGCCTGCACGAGCTGCGCAACGTGCAGAAGCAGCTGCTCAAGACGCACCCCAAGGTGAACATGCGCCTGAACTACCGGCGCAATGATCAGGTCTACGACGACGTGATTCTGGGGGCGGCGGAGATTGGAATCGTGGCGTACCCGCAGCCGCGCGCGGGCGTGGACATCCACCCGTTCCGCGACGACAAGCTGGCGGTGGTGTGCTCGCCCACCCATCCGTTCGCCACCAAGTCGAAGGTGAGCCTCACGGCGCTGTCGGGCGTGCCCTTCATCGCCTTCGATCGCGAGGCCCCCACGCGCAAGGCGCTGGACCGGCTCTTCCGCGAGAAGAACGTGGACATCAACCCGGTGATGGAGATCGACAACATCGAGACCATCAAGCGAGCGGTGGAGATGGGCATTGGCGTGGCCATCCTCCCCATGGCCACGGTGGCGGCCGAGATGGCGCAGGGATCGCTCGTCTCCAAGCCCTTCGCCGAGGGTCCGGTGTCGCGGCCCATCGGTCTGCTCATCCGCAAGGGCAAGTACCTGGATCGCTCGTCCGCCGCGGTGCTCGAGGCCTTCAAGCTCGCCGAGGCCACGGGCGAAGATCACTGACCCCGTGAATCCATCCCCCCTCTCCCTCTGGGAGAGGGCTGGGGTGAGGGTCTGCCCCCCGTCTCAGGCGGCGGTCTCGATACCCGAGGCAGGCGCCAGCACGTGCAGCCAGGGCGTCAGCAGCCGGGCGCACTCCGCGGGGTGGGTGAAGTAGGGCACATGGCCCGCCCCGCGCAGCAGGTGCTGAGGCGTGCCCGGGGGCAGCGACGCCGCCAACCGCGCCATCGTGGAGGCAGGCACCAGCACGTCGCGGTCCCCCTGAATGCACAGGCATGAGACGGGCAGCCGGCGCAGGTCGGGCGGAGGCGGCTCTCCACGAATGGCAAAAGCCCGATGGAGCGTGGTCATCCGCTCCAGCGTCGTGGTGGGCACCACCTCGGGCACCTGCTCAGCCGGAACACGCTTCCACGAGGCCACACAGGCCGTGAGCGGGCCGGGACGTCCCAGGACAGCAATGGGCCCCATCATGGCGATGAGGTGGCCACGCAGCCCCAGGTGCTCGGGCCGGGTAAAGGAGCCGAGGAAGGCCACCCCGCGCACAGCGCCCGCGGCGGCCAGGTGCCCGGCCACCATGCCCCCGAAGGAGCTGGCCACCACCGCATCCACCTGTCCGGCCGCAGTCAGCACCTGACGCGCCAGCTCTCCTGCCCCACAGGCAGCATGACGCCCTTCCGGGTACTCGACGAGGACGGGACGGGCCATGAAGGAGAGCCGCTCGGCCAGAGCCCGGAAGCCCGCGCCCCGTGCACCCAGCCCAGCGAGCAGCAATACCCGTGGACCCGTGCCTCGACCCATCTCCGTCAGCTCAACGACCCGACGCATATTCCTCCTTCGCGAACGCGCTCCGAACACCGCTCGCGCGCCGCTTCTGCCCGCCCGTGCACGCCTCCCTGCCTACCAGGAGACCTCGACCTCCGTCTCGCGCAGGCTCACCTCCCGTCCGGTGGTGTTCACGTCCGCCATCTTCGTGGACTCGAAGAGGCCCCGCACCGCGCCCACGAGATACTCGGAAGGCAGGGTGCTGCCCCTGACGAGGACGAGGCCGCTGTTCGGTCCCGTCCATCGCACTGAGCACTCCCCGTGCCGGACAGACGTGCGCCAGGCGGAGGGAAAACCGTTGAGCATCCGCCTCGGCTCTCCCCCGGCCAGCATCGTCAATACTCGCCCCGCCGCGGACTCCAGGTACTCCGGCGCGACCTGCTGCCCCAGGCACCGCATTGCCGCATCGAAACCTCCGTGCCGCTCGCTCAGCGCCCAGGCCGCGGCGTAGAGCAGCCGGTTCAACGTGCCGACGGGATAGCTGAAGAAGGCCATGAACCTGCTGCCTCCGGCCACCTCGATGCAGCGGTTCAGCACCACCTCGTCGCCCAGGCCGCGCACCACCTCCAGCGCGCCCGTGAAGAAGAAACCACGAAGGGTGTCCTCCGGCCTGCGCAGAGCCAGCCGTTGCTCCAACTCCTGCGGTGAGCCCTTCTCCATCACGTCCCAGTCTCGAGTGGGGGCTCCCCGCCCGGCCCCTGTCCCGGGCGCGAGTATTGGAATTGCGGAGATGGAATCAAGACGCGCCGCATGCCGACCTGCGGCGTCGTCCCACCCTGGGCCACCGCTGGAGACGAGGTAACCGCCTCGTGTTGGAGGATGGACGTCACCCTCGGAGCCCCCTGCCTTCCCCGGGGGTTGTCCGGTCTACACTCCATGCTCATGAGCGCGCTGACCGCAGGTGACGTCCTCGGAGGGGAGTGGCGCATCGTCCGTCCGGCCTTCGGGGACGATCCCGGCTCGGAGTACCGGGTGGAGCCCGTCACAGGAGGGAGCGCCCGGCGGCTCACGCTATGGCGCACGCTGCGGGCCCCCGCCTCCACCGAGGTGAAGCGTTTCGAGGAGCTCATGCGCGCGGGTGAGCGAACGCGACACCCCGCCTTCCCACCCGTGGAGGCCCTCGGGTACGACAAGACCCGCGAGGCGCTGTGGATGGTGCGGCCCTGGTGGAATGGCGAGTCGCTGCCGTCGATGCTGGGAGGACTCCATCCGATAGGGCTTGATCTCCCCTACCTCCACGCACTCGCGGACCAGCTCGCGCAGGCGCTCACCGCCGCCCAGGCCGAGGGCATCGCCCATGGCCGGCTGCGGCCCACGCGGTTGCTCGTCGCCCCCGGCGGGAAAGGCGTGCGGCTGTGCCTCCTGGACCTGGGGTTGGAAGCCTTCCGGCGCACTCACGCCGCTGCCTGGCTGAAGCCGCCCCAGGTGGGTGCGGCCTACGTGGCGCCCGAGCTGGGAGACACAGGTCCCGTGCCGTCCTCGGCCGATGTCTTCTCCTTTGGGCTCATCGTGCGGGACATGCTGGCCACGCGGCGGGATGGGGCCTGGCAGGGACGCTGGGAGCACTGGGTGGAGCGGGCCACGGCTTCGGAGCCAGGCAAGCGGTTCAGATGCCTCACCGAGGCCATGAAGATGCTGCTGCCCGTGCTGAAGGCGCTGCCGGATGACCCACCGCCCCCGCCGCCGAACTACGAGCCCGCCCCCCCCACCTGAGGTTGACGCTCAGTACATCTTGCGCAGGCGCGCGGCGAAGAAGCCGTCCCAGTTCTCGGGGCCCGGCAGCGTGCGCAGGTAGGCTTGGGTGAGCGGGAGCTTCACTGACTCGTGCAGCACCGGCGGCTCCGCCGTCCACTCGGGGTGGCTGCGCAGGAACATCTCCACCTGATCCTGCCCCTCCTGCGGCTCCATCGTGCACACCGCGTACACCAGCAGACCTCCGGGAGGCACCGCCTCCTGGCAGTTCTCCAGGATGCGCCGCTGCAACGTCGCCAGGCGCCCGATGTCCTCCGGCTTGCGCCGGTAGCGCAGCTCCGGGTGCCGCCGCAGCGTCCCCAGCCCCGAGCACGGCGCATCCACCAGGAACGCGTGGAACTCGCCCCACTCCTCTGGCCAGGGCTGCGATGCGTCGTGCGCCTCGGCCTTCAACCGCGCGGCGAGGCCCAGCCGCTTCGCCTCGGACTCAATCTTCCGCAGCTTGTTGGCGTGGAGGTCCGTGGCCACCACCTCGTGCTTCTCGGCCTGGTGGCACGCCTTGCCGCCCGGCGCCGCGCAGGCATCCAGCACCCGCGCCGTCTCCGGGATGTCCCCGTACACGCCCACCAACTGAGCCGCCTCGTCCTGCACCTGCCACAGGCCCTCGGCGTAGCCGTACACGTCCTCCAACCGCCCCACCGGCGGCATGATGATGCCCACCGGAGACACCGCCGTGGGCCGCACCTCCAGCCCCGTCTCGCGGAACTGCTCCAGCAGCGCGTCGCGCGTCACCTTCGCGCTATTGGCGCGGATGACCACCGCCGGCGTCTGGTTGTTGGCGGCGAGCATCGCCTCGGCGCGCTCGCGGCCGAACTGGCGCATCCAGCGCTCCACCAGCCACTTCGGGTGACTCTCCCGCACCGACAGGTACTCGGTGAGGTCTCCCTCCGGAGGCAGCGGCTGCGAGGGCAGCGAAGCCAGCTTGCGCAGGATGGCGTTGACGAAGCCCGCCGCGCGCACCAGCCCTACTTCCTTGAGCGCCTGGACCGTCTCGGCCACGGCCGCACGGGCCGGTACCCGCGTGTAGAAGATTTGGTAGGCCCCCACGCGCAGCGCGGCCAGGACCTTGTCCTCCAGCGCGTCCAGCTTGCGATCCGCGAAGCGGGTGACGGCGTAGTCCAGCGCGAGCTGCCGGCGGGTAGCCCCGTAGGTCAGCTCGGTGATGAGACCTGCGTCCCGGGGATCGGCTGGTGGCGATTCCGAGAGCATCGTGTCGAGAACAACGTTGAGGTACGCATCCGTGGCCCGGACGCGACTGAGGACCTGGATGGCAATGGCGCGCGCGTTCATCCTTCCCTCCCCGTACCACACTTCCCCCCCTGGCGCCCTACCTGCCCATCACCCTGGCGGCCCAGCCGCGCGTCTCCTCGTCCACGTTCTTCATCAGCGAGTCGAAGCGCCCCGCGCGCATCAACTCCACCAGCCGCTCGTCCCGCGCGAGGATCTCGGTCGCATCCCAGGGGAAGATGAGGTCCGTTTCGCCCGTCTCCTGATAGTGCGGGTCCGCGACCAGCGTTTCCAGATAGCGCGAGTAACTATCGAAGAAGCGGTCCACGTTCGAGGCGATGGGCATGACCTTGGGTTCGAACTCATAGGTATCCACACGCACCACTGGCTGCCTACCCCACCGGTCCTCAAGACCAGGCACGGTGGCATAAGCATGGATATCGCCGCCAAAAACAATCACAGGCTCACCCAGCTCTTCCCACCAGTTCTCCCGCCACCATTTGTTGTCTTTTTCCAAAGCACGTTCTTCATCGTTGGATTGCGAGAGCACCCAACCCATCACCTTTGTAGCGAAATCAGCGCGTCCCAATCGCGCATAGACACTCGCCAGTACTGGATCGAAGGGAACACCTTCCAACAAACACCCACTCCTCAATGGTTCACGGGCGGGTGGAGAGATACTCAAACCCAAGCTCAATCTCTCACATACTTCCAACAACCGCTCCAACCCGGACAGAGTCTTGATTCCCATCACCCCTTCTCGTCTTGGCAGAGGGCTCTACCGCCCCATCACCTTGGCGGCCCAGCGGCGCGTCTGACCGTCCACATCCTTCATCAAGGAGTCGAAGCGCCCCGCGCGCATCAACTCCACCAGTCGCTCGTCTCGTGCGAGAATTTCGACGGCGTCGTAAGGAAACCCAATATCCACTTCACCCGACGCTTGATAGCTGGGCTCTGAAACCTTGGCTTCCAGGTAGCGCGCGTAGGTGTCGAAGAACCAGTCCACGTTCGAGGCTACAGGAATGACCCGGGGCTCGAATTCATAGGTGTCCACCATGACCACGGGCTGCATTCCCTGCCCATCCGCGAGACCAGGCACGGTGGCGTAGGTGAAGACACCACCACCGAAGATAACTACGGGTTCTCCCAACTCCTTCCACCAGTTTCCTCGCCACCACTCATTACGTTCCCGCAGCGTTTGCGCATTGTCATCCCATCGAATGAGCGCCCAGCACATTACCTTTTCGGCAAACACAGCATGTCCAAAGCGTGCGTAAACGCTCGCCAGTATTGGATCGAAGGAAACGCCTTCTAGCAAACTCCCAGCCCTCAACGGTTCATGAGCGGGTGGTGAGGTCTCCAGTCCCAGATTCAACCGCTGGCATACCTCCAACAGCCGCTCCAACCCAGGCAGGCTCATGGACTTCACATTGCTCCTCCTTGTCTAGACGGCTAGGCGAGACCAGGAAATCGGCTCTGCAGTTCGCGAAGCGCAGCATCCTTGGCTTGTTCGGCAGTTTTCAAAACCCCTGATGGATCATCAATTCGGTGGTACCAGGGCTCGAACTGCCTATCAATGATTTCGGCCGCTCGTCTCACTTCATCGGCTGTCGGAGTGGGACGGGCTTTTCGAAACCGCGCCCACAAGAAGTTGATTTCTTTGTGAACATACTCCTGCAACATCGTCAAGTTCTCCGCAGCATTGATGTTTTCATCCGGGAAGAGGTGGGCGTATTGAAGCGGACGCCGGTGATGGACGGGAAACTTTGAACCCAGATCTTTCAAAGCTCTAGCGAACTGCGGATACAACTCCGCGTAATAAACGCGAGCCTCCTCTCGAAGTGTGTTTTTCAAATCAATATTGAGCGGCTCCTGGATGGCCTGCTCGAGGCGGACGAAGAGTCCTCGCAGCGTCTTGCGCTCGCTGCGGCTCAGGGCCTGCTCGCCCTCCAGTGCCACCTTCTGCCAGAGTTGCGTGAACGTCGTCCTCTCCTCCTTGGTCAGCCGCTTGAGCGAGGTGCGCAACCACCCGGCCACCACCTCGGGCTCCCGCCCCAGCGCCCTCGTCACCCACTCCAGCCCCTCCGTCGCGAAGAAGCCCAGGCTCCTGGCGATGATTCCCAGCGCGAACCACAGCGCCATCTCCTCCACGCCCCGCTGCGCCAGCCAGGCCGAGCCCTCTACCACCCCCTCCCGCCAGCGCAGGAGGGTGGCCTCGTGCATGGACAGGTACCAACTCTGCCCGGGCTGCACTGGCGGGCGCTCCACCCGCGCGGATTCCACCCAGCCTCGCGCCCGCGCCTCTCCCAGCAGGTGCTCGGCTCGCAGAACCACGAGCACCGTGCGCGGGCCCAGCCCCTCGGTGAAGGGCAACAGCACCTGGACGAGATGCCCCGCTACCTCGGGTGACAGCGCAAGGGGACTCCCTCCCGGCCCCTCGCGCGTGCGCCGCACTTCCCGCAGCTCCCCGCCGGCGAGTCGGCCGTCCTCCAGCCGGACCTCGAGTTCCACCCGCGCCGCGCCACCGGCCGGCACCTGCACCGCTCGCGACAACCTCCTGGCCGCCTCCTGAAGGGTGAGGACGGCACCAGCCGGAGTGCCCGGCGTGCGCACCGGGAGTCTCCTGGCCTCGGGAGGCCGGGCGGACGGACGCGAGGCATCGTAGTCCACCGCCCAACGTGCCTCCTCGCGCCGCAGCCTCACCACCACCTCCCCCGTATGCCGGCCCGCGTACTCGGTGAGGACGAGGCGCAGCACCCGCGCCAGCCCCTCCGCATCCACCGGCCGCCCCACGCGCCCGCCGCCGCGCTCCTCCTGGTAGCCCACCAGCGTCAGCGCGCCCCCCTCCACCCAGAAGGTGAAGGCCAGCACCGCCCCCACCTCCTCCACCCCGCTGCACAGGCCCACCACGCGAGCCAACGCCCTGTCCGCCTCGGCCTCCCGCGCCTCCTCCGGCTCCCTCCCCTCCCGCTGCGCCGCCAACACCAGCGCTTCCGCCCTCGCCTCCTCCACCCGGCGCACCCTCTCCCTCACCTCCTCGGGGTTGGCGAGGCCCTCCAGCCCGTCCCCCCACGCCTCCACGGGGGTGTCCGCTGAAACGGAAGGCACTCCCACGGACCCTCCGCTTCCAGAGGTGCCTGCTGCCTTGAAGAAACGGGGGGCCGGCGGCCGAGAGCCCGAGCCTGTCAGCACGCCAGCCCTGGGTACTCCCGTGGCGCACGCGGCCTGCAACAGGAACGTGATGAGAACCCAGCCCACCACCCAGGGCGACGGCCGTGCCACCCCTGACGAGCACTCGCGGCCCCGACGCTTGGACATGGCTCTCATCCAAACAAGGAGCAAGGCCTGGAAACCAGGACCTCGGAGCTCAGGAGGTGAAGCGGCCCCGGGTTGTGGCGCTCGGTGCGGGACAGCCCCTCACCCTTCCAACCGGGTCATCATGTCCACCAGGTCCGAGTCCGACAGCTTGTTCGTGGGCATGGTGGAGAGGGTGAGCCGCTGCAGATAGTCCTCCAGCAGGTCCCGGTAGCCGCTCTCCGCCGGGGCCCCACTCTGCACGTCCGTCCACTTCGAGCGAGCCCACGTCGCCAGCTCCGCCGGGGTCAGTCGTCCCGCCAGCCGGTCGGCGATCTTCTGCCGCACCAGGGCCCGGGTGAGGAAGTTCGCCGCAGGAGTCCCCTGCGCACCCTTCGCCTTGCGGCCCAGCGTCTTCGAAGGCGTGCCAGCTGCGGCCGGAGCCTCCACCCCCTTGCGGCCCAGCGTCTTGCGAGAGCCACTCACCGGGGCCAGGGCCTTCGCCGGAGCATCAGCGGCGCGCGCGAGGGCCTTTGCTGGCGCCACAGCCAGGGACTTCTCCCGGGGGATGTCCTTCTTGCTACGCCCGAGCGTCTTCCCCTTCCCTGCCTCCTCCGCCTCCTCGTCGTCTCCAGACCAGGCCGCATCCACCACCCCATCGTCCTCCGCGGCCTCTTCGCCCTCCGTCTCCTCGTCCTCCGCGACCTCTTCTTCCTCCACCGCCTCCTCGTCCTCCTCCGTCAGCTCCCCGGCGAGGTCACCGCTGGCGAAGCGCTCGAGCGCCTCGAGGTACGAGTGAAAACCCTGGCCCTCGATGGTGGAGGCGCAGGCCTCGCCCACCACGGACTCCCGCTCGCCGAGCCGCTCCAGGTACACCTCGATGGCGGGCACGCCCACCAGCTCGAGCGCCTCCATGAGCGGGTAGGAGCCGAAGAGACCCGCGGGGCTCACCACCACGCCATCCAGCCCGGAGCGCTCGGCATGCAGGGTGTCGATCAGGACGCCCTCATGGTTGGACTGCACCACCTTCAGCTCCAGCCCCAGCTCCGTAGCCCGGGCCAGCAGGGCGGCATCGAGGTCCGCCAGCCGCCCTCCCTGCCTGCCCTCCCGCTCACCCAGCAGATTCAGGTTCGGCCCGTGCAGTACCAACAGCCTCTTGCCCATGTCGCGTGTCCTCTTCCTACGTCTCGAAGGGCCGGCTGCCCGGCGCCAGTTTGCGGCCAGAGAGGAAATCGCCCGCCGTCATCACCCGCTTGCCCTCGGGCTGCACCTCCAGCAGCACCAGCGAGCCCTCGCCACACGCCACCTCCAGCCCCTGTGGCCCCGCGGACACCACCGTGCCCGGCGCACCCTGTCCCTGCCCCACCTTCGCCCGGTGCACCTTGAACAGCTTGCCCTCCAGCGTGGTGAAAGCCCCCGGCCAGGGGGTGAAGGCCCGCAAGCGCCGCTCCAGCACCACCGCCGGCCGCGTGAAGTCGAGCTTCCCCTCTTCCTTCTCAATGATGGGGGCGAGCACCACGCCCTCCGAGGGCTGCGGCTTCGGCTTCAGCTCGCCATGCAGGTACGCGGGGAGGCACTCGCGCAGCAGCTCTCCGCCCAGCTTGGACAACTTGTCGTGAAGCGTGGCGCTCGTCTCGTCCGGGGCGATGGGCATGCGCTTCTCGGCCAGCACCGGGCCGGTGTCCAGGCCCTCGTCCATCACCATCAGCGCCACGCCCGTCTCCGCATCTCCATGGGCGATGGCCCACTGGATGGGGGCGGCACCCCGGAAGCGCGGCAGCAGCGAGGCGTGCACGTTGAGGCACCCCTTCACCGGCGTCTCCAGCAGATCCTTGGGAAGAATCTTGCCGTAGGCCGTCACCACGGCGACGTCCGGGGCGAGCTTGCGCAGTTCCTCAGAGAAGGGAGGAGTGCGCAGCTTCTGGGGCTGCAGCACGGGCACGCCGCGCTCGAGGGCGTAGGCCTTTACCGGGGAGATGGCGAGCGCCTGTCCACGGCCCTTGGGCTTGTCCGGCTGGGTAACAACGGCCACCACGTCTCCGAGTTCGAAGAGGGCGGCCAGGGAGGGCACGGCGAACTCGGGCGTGCCCATGAAGACGATGCGGGGGCGGGTCATATAGGGGAGTCTTCTGCTGCACCCGGGCGATTCAGGCAACGGACTTCAGCGCACCCGAGGTGGGACCTTCGGTGGCCTGACGTTTCCGGGCACGGATGGAGCCGAGGATGCTGAGCGCGGCCTGGGTCTCCTGGGTGGTGGCCAAGGGCTGCAGGGTCTCGATGACCTCGGAGAGCAACCGGGCCTCTTCGGCCTCGCGCTCGCGGATGCGGTCCACCGCCTCACTGAAACGGTCGAAGAAGCCGCGCAGCTCGTCCTTCTTGCGCAGCGGGCGCATGCGCGGGTAGCGGCCGGCGGCAAGCGTCGCGATGTAGAGGCTCATCACATACACAGGGCCGGCCACGCGGTGGGTGAGCACGAGCCCCATGAGGGCCAGCAGTCCCGCCACGCACAGCGCGCCCAGGCCGGTGAGCCACAACATCGTCTCGCCACTGGTGGCCAGGGCCAGGGGGGAGGCGCCGCTGTCCACCGCGGCCTTGTGCGCCCGGTACGCCAGCACCCCGACGAGCAGCACCCCGCCTCCGCCGAGCGCGGCGAGCCGGAGCATGTACCGGAGTTGGAACCCGGCATCGACCAGATATTTCCGGCGCACAACATGAGGACGGGTGGAAGGTTGAGTATCGACGGACATGGCGTTGAGCAGCGTACTCCAATCTCCGGGGTCGGTTTGCCCCTTCCGACAGGATGGGTTTACAGGGAACGCACCTACAACCCATCGGGGGGTCTCATGTCTCGCCTACTTGCCGCATCGAGCCTGGCGCTCGTGCTCCTTCTTTCCGGGTGCAAGGTGGACCCGGCCTCCCCGGACTACTGGGAAAAGACACTGGGCAAGGCCCGGCGGGCGCAGGACAAGGTCCGGGTAATCGAAACCCTGCGCAGCTCGGGCAACCTCAACGCGAGCTTCCTGCCCTTCCTGCACGGGCAGCTCGCGTCGGACGAGAAGCCGGAGGTGAAGGCCTCGGTGGCGCGGGCGCTCGCCGACGTGAAGAACCCGGCCTCGGTGGAGCCGCTGGGCAATGCGGTAGACCTGAGCGTGACGGACTCGGCCGGCAACCTGATGAACAAGGAACTGGCGTCGGCGTTGGGAGAGATTGGCGACCCCAAGGCAGTGCCAATGCTGATGAAGCTGCTGAAGGCCCGGGACAACTACACGCGAATCGAAGCCGTGGAGGCCCTGGGCCGGATGCGCGTGAAAGAAGCCGTGGAACCGCTCATGGCGCTGGCCACCGATGAGGGGTCCGAGCTCTTCTTGAACAAGAAGGCCATCGAAGCACTGGGCCGTATCGGGGACGCACGGGCAGTGCCGGTGCTGATGCGGATGCTGACGAAGGAGCGCCGGGGGGTGTCCTTCTACGTGGAGAGCTCGTTCTCGCTCTTCCAGTTGGGCCAGCCTGCGTCGGATGCGCTGCTCGCGGTGTTGGAGGGCAAGGACACCGAGCTGTCGAGCTGGGCCCAGCGCCATGGCATCAATCCCGCGAGCTACTCCTTCAAGGCGGCACAGTTGCTGGGAGACCTGCGAGAGCACCGGGCGGAGACGACACTGGTGAAGCAGCTCGAGTTCAAGCACGAGGATCCGCGAATCCAGGCCATCGTCCGGACGCGGGCAGCGGATGCGCTGGCGAGGATGCGCTCGGCGGCGGCGGTGAAGCCTCTGGCGGCGCTGGTGTCCGAGCCGGATGCGGGGGTGCGCGGGGAATACACGTACGCGCTGGCGCGGCTGGGCGGACGCGAGGCGCTGCCGGCGCTGGAGAAGGCTGCGGGCCTGGGGGACTGGTACGCGCGCGAGGCGGCCCTCGAGGCCCTGACGATGCTGGGAGACGCGCGGGAGAAGCCGGTGCTGGAGAAACTGGCGGCGGCGGAGCCGGCGAGAACAGCAGCAGAGTGCGAGGCCCTGGGAGGCGAGGGGTGTGGAAACCCGGCGGCACTGGGGAAGAAGCGGGTGGAGCTGATCGCCCAGCACGGCAAGCGGCTGGAGGCGGCCAAGGAGTGCGGGACGGATACGGGCTGCTGGGTGAAGAAGCTGGGGGACGCGGACAAGGGCGTGGTGGCGCGCGCGGCGCTAGAGGTGGGGCGAGGCAAGTCGGCGACGCACGTGGGGGCGCTGCTGGCGCGGATGACGGAGAAAGATCCAAACACGCGGATGGCACTCATCCTCGGGGCGGAGTGGCTGGTGGAGGATGCGAAGGACGCCGCGGCCCTGGCGCGCAGCGCGCTGCCCACGCTGGAGAATCAGCTCGCCGACGAGAAGAGCAGCACGGAGTACGTGAGGGCGAACGAGGATCTGCGCCGGCTGGTGGCGCGCCTGCAGCGGCAGAAGACCTGAGAGGGCCCCTTTTCAACTGAGCTGGTCCCCGGCCCCAGCTCAACCCCTCGCGCGCCGCCGCGAGCCCAGCACCAGCAGCGCCAGCAGGGCTGGCACCGCGAGGCCGCCTCCGGTGCTGCCGCAGCCCGACCCGCCCTCCAGCCCGATGGAGCGTCCATCCCCCTTGAGCGTCAGGATGAGGGGCTCTTCATCACCCGAGGCCTGCAGGTGCAGCTCGCCCTCGATGAGCCCCGCCTTCTTGGGCGCGAAAGTCACTCCGACCGTGGCCGTCTGGCCCGGAGCAATGGGAGCCTTCAACCCACTCGCGTCCACCTTGAAGACGTCCTGGGTGAGCTCCCTCACCGACACCTGCCGCGGCGTGCTGTAGCGGTTGGTGATGCGGACCTCCCGGGACTGGCTGCTCTTGCCCACGTCCACCCGGCCGAAGTCCAACAGCGCATCGACGGGCTCCATCTCCAGCAGGCTGTCCAACGCCTGGCCGCGCAGGCCCACCTGCGCGGCGCGGGGAAGCTTTGGCACCACGGTATCGAAGACCAGGGTGGCATAGGCCGCGGTGGACACACCGGGCTCGTAGAACACGTCGACGCTGATGGACTCGCCGGGACCGAGCACGTCCGTCTCCAGGTTGGCGCGGAACTGGGCCGGCGGGTCCTGGTTTTCCAGCCTGGGCTCGTCCAGCTGAATGCTCTCCTGGCTGATGTTGGTGAGCGTGAACTGGCCGGCGGCGAAACCCGGCAGGACCACCGTCCCGAAATCCAGCTGAGGGCGCGAGACGGAGAGCACCGAGGAGATGCCCGTCCCACTCAAGTCCAACACCACCTTGGGCGCTCCTGGCTCATCGCACGTCACCACCAGCCGGGCATGGGCCTGTCCGGTCTCCGTGGGAGTGAAGGTCACCGACAGCGCTTTGGATTGATTCTCCGGCAGCGTGAAGGGAAGGGCTGGCGGCGGCACCAGTGAGAACGGGGAGGTCCCCAACCCCTCGATCTCCAGCCTGGAGACCGTCACCGGCAACCACGGGCCATTGGTGATTCTCAGGGACCTGGCCACGGAGGATGTGCCCTGGAGCTGCACACCGAAGTCCAACAGGCCTGGCGAGAACTCGAGATCCGAGCAGACGCTGTAGCCCACCAGTTCCATGAACAGTGTCGGTTGCTTGGGATCGTCTGACGAGACCACCATCCCCGCCAGGTAGTGCCGCTGCGTGGTCGGGCTGAAGGTCACCGGAACCAGCGTGGAGGCGCTTGGATTCAGCGTGAGGGGAAGCGTGGGCAGGGCCAGCGAGAAGAACGCCGCGTCATGTCCAGTCAGCCCCACCGAGTTCACGGTGAGCGGGAGCTTGCCCTCGTTGGTGAGGGTGACGGGGAGCGAGGAGGGGACGCCCGCATGCACCTCGAACTCGAGGAAGCCACCGTCAGGCACCACCGCGAGCGAGGGCTGCCCGCCGGAGCCCGACAAGGAGACGTGAGCAGTGAGGGGCTTGTCGTTCTCGACAATCAGCTCGCCCGAGAACTGCTCGAGGCTAGAGGGAGTGAAGACCAGATTGAGGGTCTCGGTGGCTCCCGTGTCTATGGGGAAGGGAGTGCTCGGCCCCACCACCGAGAAAGCCCCCTGGGTAGAGAGGACCTTCGTGATGACCACGGTCGCGGAGCTCGTGTTGCGCACCGTCACCTGAAGCTGGGTGCTGGGGCTGCCTGGCCGCCGTACGCCGAAGTCGATCAAGGAAGGGCTGAGGACGAAGGGCGGCGTGTCGACGGTTCCGGTGCCGGAGAGCTCCACGGAGGAGAGCGACGTGGTCACATCGCTCGTAAGCTCCAGCCTCCCGAAGAAGTTCCCCGCCCCCGAGGGGGCGAACCGCACCTTGAGGCTCGCCGACGCCCCTGCCTTCAAGGTGAGCGGGGTGACGGGAACGGAGGAGAGCATGAAGGGCCCAGTGCTCCCATTCGGATCGCGCACGATCTGGAGCGAGGACACAGTGATGTCCTCGATGGGGTCCGTGTTCGTCACCGTGACCGACAGATCGTTCGCGGTGCCAACCTTCCGGGTACCGAACTCGAGGGGCGCGGGGGACACCTGGAGGGCTCCACCCAGACGGGCGGTGACGGTCGCCGGGGCCGGAGGTGCCTCCGGTACCAGGGACCCACAGGCGGCCAGCAGGCCCAGGCACATCCAGACCACACAACGGATTCGGATCATGGCACCCTCCAGATGAGGCGCCGCGCTAAGATAGCCGAACCCATGGATGCAAGCCCTTTTCACCGCGCGGCCCTCGCGCTCGCCCTGCTGGCCGCACCGGTGGCCCTCGCCCAGACGGAGACGACCACCGACACGCTGCCGGGCTTCGAGCTGGAGCGCCTGGAGCCCAACCCGGGACGGGGCGCGATGCTGGCCGGCGGCGGCGCGCTGATGGTCCCCGGTGGCCTGCGCCTGATGGTGCTCGGCAACTACCAGCGTCAGCCCCTGGTGCTGCTGGACCAGGACCAATCGCTGGCGGTGGTGGGCGACAAGGTCGTGGGCCTGCTGTCGGGCAGCTACACGGCGCTCTCGTGGCTCGAGCTGAGCGCGCAGGTTCCCGTGGTGCTCTGGCAGAAGGGGGAGGACTTGAGCTCCGCGGGCATCTCCGCGCCCGCGGCCCAGGGGCTCGGCACCCCGTACCTCCAGGCGCGCGTGGGGCTGCTGTCCCAGCGCGAGCGGCAACCCGTGGACCTGGCCCTGGACGTGGGCTTCGGCCTGCCGCTGGGCAACGCGCTGGCACTGTCGCGGGACTCAGGGCTGCGCTTCCTCGCCCGCATGGCGGTGGGAGGAAAGGTGGGCTGGGTGCGGCCGTCGCTCGAGGCGGGCGTGCTGCTGCACCGCGAGATTCCGCTCGGCCTGAGCGAGGGCCAGGGCTCTGCGGCCAGCCCCGAGATTCGCGTGGGCGCGGGGCTGAGCACCGAGAGCGCGCCGCTCCGGGCGGAGCTCTCCGCGCGGGCCACGCTCCTGTCCACCAAGGCCGCGGTGGAGGTGCTGGGCGGCCTGCACTACACGCTCGGCTCCGGCATCGAGGTCTTCGCCCTGGGGGGGCCGGGCCTCGGCTCCATCCCGGGCATGCCGCGCTTCCGCGTGGTGGCCGGCCTGGCCTACAGCATGGAGCCACCGCCCCGGCTCGTGTTCCTCGAGGACAGCTCGTCCGCGCAGCTCCAGAACGCGGGACAACCCACCGTGGGAGGCAATGAGCGCGGACCCCAGCCCGTCAGGACCTGGGACCTCGACACGCTCGACTTCGCCGAGCCCGACTCGCAGCAGCCCCTCCAGGGCAACTCCACCGAGCAGTTCGCGCTGCATGGCACGGTCCTCTTCGAGGATGGCAGCGCGGAGCTGCCCAAGGTGCTGCCGCTGCTGGACCGGGTGGCGCTGATGCTCCAGAGGCTGCCGGAGGGCGCCACCGTCGTCATCGAAGGCCACACGGACGCAGAGGATGATGACGGAACGGACCGGCTGCTGTCGCTGCGGCGGGCGCAGGCGGTGCGGCGTTACCTCACCGCCCGGGGGGTGTCCGCCGAGCAACTGAAGATCCGCGGCTTCGGCTCGAAGTGGCCAGCGGCCTCCAGCCGCGCCGACGAAGCGCGCCAGCTCAACCGCCGGGCCGAGGTCTATGTCCTCACCGAGCCGCCCAAGCCCCCCGTGAGCCGGAGCACGACCCAATAGTCAGGCGCTGGCGCTCAACACCACCACGTGGCCGATGACGGGCTCGCCCCGCTCGGTCCGTAGCACGGCCTCGCGCTCCAACAGGGGGGCCAGTCCCGCCTCGCGGGCACACGCGCGCAGATAGTCCACTCGGTGCACATAGCGACCGGTGGGCTGGAGCTGGTAACCGGGCCCGAGGCCCTTCTCCACCGTAAAGGCAAACAGGCCGCCGGGCGCGAGCCGCTGGGCCACATGCGCGAAGAGCGTCTCCAGGGCGCCGAAGTACACCAGCACGTCCACGGCGGCGATCAGGTCGTGTCGTGACTCAGACGCGGCGAGCCACGCGGTGATCTCGCCCGTGTGCAGGGCGTCGTACACGCCGCGCTCGCGCGCTCGCGCCAGCATGCCCGGAGACAGGTCGATGCCCGACAGGCGCCGGGCCAGGGGCCGCAACAGCACGCCGGCCAGCCCGGTTCCACAGCCCAGCTCCAGCACATCCAGCCCGCTCCGTCCCCCGAGCGTCTCGCGGACTGCGTCAAGGACGTGCTCGGGCCCACGGTACGCGAGATCACCGCGCAGCTTGTCGTCGAAGTGGGAGGCGTACTGATCAAAGAGCGCAGCCACGTAGGGGTCGGCGGCGCGCGCCGTTTCGGAGGCTCCCGTCTCGGCGGCCTCCAGGAAGGAGACGGAGGCCTCCCACTGGTCCTCCGGAATTCCCAGCTCCCGGCAGCGCCTGGCGTGGAGGCGGCGACGCAAAGGCACGCACTCCTCGGAGCGTCCCGTCTCGAGCAGGAGCTTCATCAACGCCCGCAGCGCCCCCTCATCCTCCGGCGCGCGTCCGAGCAGCTCACGCAGAGCCGCCTCGGCTGCGAGCGTCTCGCCCCAGGAACGCAACACCGCCGCCCCGTGCATGCACGGCACCTGCCGGGCGCCCAGGAAGCCTCGCTCCGTCAGCCGCGCGCGCCAGTCAATGGATGTCATGGCTTGTCCTTCCCGCCTTCCGCACGAGCATGTCACCGCGAAACCACCCTGGCGAATTCCCGTCGTTTCCTTGCGCGCACCGGGATGTGGCGGTAACGCCAGACACAACCATGCCCTTCGACGTGAGGAAGATTCTCGAGCAGCTCGAAGCGGGCGCTCCCGCCCAAGAGGGGCTCCCCGCCTGGCTCGAGGAGAGCTGGAAGGACCCGGAGGGCTTCACCGCCGCGCTGGCCTCGGCCCAACCCGGACGGGGCTCGTCCCTCAAGAGCCGCACTGGCCAGTTCATCGACTTCTTCCAGGATCTCGTCGCCCGTCACGCGGGCACGGACCTCATCGCCCTGCGCACCTGGGACAAGACGAATGGCTGGCGGACGCTGAGCTACCGCCAGTTGCAGGAGCAAGCTTCACGGCGGGCCGCAACGTGGGCACAGCAGGGCATCAAGCCCGGGGCCAAGGTGTGCCTGCTCTACCACCCCGGGCCCGAGCTGCTCGTCTCGCTCGCGGCCGCCCTGGGCCTGGGTGCCTGCATCAGCTTCCTCCAGCCCCAGGGTTGGAGCTTCGTCTCACGCCGCCTCGAGGCGCTCGCGCCCGAGCACATCGCCTCCGAGAACCACCAACTCCCCTTGCTCCAGGGCTTCGAGAAGCTCCTGCTCGACAACCGCCGCCCCGCCACCGCTGCCTTCTCCTCGTATGCGTACAAGCCGAAGGAGCACGTGGGCATGCTCTTCTCGCCGCTGGCGGACCCCACCGACAAGCCCGTGCCCCTCACCGCCGCCGACGCCTGGAGCGGAGCGCTCGTGGACGGGACGCTCACCTTCAATCTCGGCCCCGGTGAGCACCTCGCCGCGCCCGGCTTCCACCCGCGCCAGCACCTGCCCGCCCTGCTCTTCTGCACCCTGCTGCGCGGCGCCACCTTCGTCCACCTCGAGCATGCCGACGTCGCCGCCAGGCCCGCCCTGCTCATGGAAAATCCGCCGCGAGCGCTCGGTGTCACCGCGGCCCTGCGCGACGTCCTGCTGGACGCCGGCCTCTCCCTCCAGAAGGTGGGGCACTGGTTCCGCAACCCCGAGGAGCCACTCGACTGGCAGCGCTGGCAGGACTGGGTGAAGCAGTGCGGCCTGTCCGCAGTGCCTACCTCCAATGTCCTCATCGACCCGGCCGCCGGGGGCGCGGTGCTCTGCTCACCGCGGCGCGCCGGAAACCCGCCCAACCCGGCGTTGCACACCCAGGCGTTCCCGGCCCCAGGCCGCGCGTGGATGCTGAAAGACGGCTTCCATGACTGGGCGCAGAAGAACCTCGGCAAGGACGGCCCGGAATCCCCGACGGACTCGGGCCTCTTCACCCTGCTGCCGGACAAGGACCGGCCGCGGCCCTACATCCTCCTCACGAAACTCCGGGGCCAGTACCACTACGTCGGGACGATCGACTCCCGGAAGGAGGGGCGCGTCTATCTCCAGGCCGAGCTTCTCGAGTCGCTCGAGGAGCTCCCCTCGCACCGCGGCACCTCGGTCCTCACGGTCCCCACCGGAATGGCCGGCAAACACCGCCAGGTGCTGCTCGTCTTCACCGGGGCCCCGTCCCGGGAGGCGGCGGTTTCCGAGCAGGACATCCAACGCCGCGTCGAGCTCCAGCTCGGCCCCGAGCACATTCCGGACCGCATCGAGCGCTTCCAGCTCTACCCGCGCCACGACAAGAAGGGCCGGCTCGACGAGGCCTGGTGTCACTCGCAGTACCTGACGGGCGCGCTCCACCGGAAGTCCAAGGACCCCCTCTTCCAGGCCCTGACGGCGCTGCGCGGCCACATTCTGGAGAAGGCGGCGGAACCGGGTGACGATGCCCCGGCGAGCCCCTCTTGAAAGGAAGCCGTCCATGGGAGTCCAGGTCGTCTTGGGAGCCATGATGCAGTGCAGCTTCGGCGTGGCGCCCTCGACGTTGATGGTGCTGCCCGCCAACCGGGTGCTCGCCACGACGCCAGCGGCCAACATCATGGACAACAAGCCGCTGATGAATGTCCTCCCCTTCGGGATGTGCCAGTCGCCCTCCAACCCCACGGTGGCCGCGGCCACGGCGGCGGCCCTTGGGGTGCTCACCCCCATGCCGTGCATCCCCGCCACGGCGGCTCCCTGGGTCCCCGGATGTCCCAAGGTCCTCATCGGCAACATGCCGGCGCTCACCAGCGACTCCAAGCTCATCTGCAGCTATGGCGGCGTCATCCAGATTGTCAGCCCCGGTCAGTTCACGGTGATGGATTCCTAAGATGTCCGAGACAACCCCCGCCCTGCTCGATCTCACCTATCTGGAACCCTCCACGGCCCAGCCCCCGGATGCCGAGAGCACGGAGGACCGGCTGGAGCGGCTCACCGCGCTGGTGAACCAGGGCAACTACCCCCAGGCCGCATCGGAGGCAGAAGCCTTGCTGGGCGAGGGCGTGCGCGACGTGCGGCTGGTGCATCCCTACCTCTTCGGGGCCTTCCTCGAGCATGGTCTTCACGCCCTGCCCTCCCTCTTCGCCTTCCTCTCCAAGCTCCTGACGAGCCAATGGGAGACCTTCGGCCCTGAGGACAAGAAGACCGTCTACCTCCAGAGCGGCCTGCGCTCGCTCTTCAAGACCCTGTACCGGCACCTCGAGTTCCACGCGCGCAGCAAGGACGAGACGTGGCATCAGTGGTGCGCGCCGGACAACCGGGAGCCACTGCAGGATGCGCTCATGCTCGAGCCGGAGGTGGTGGAGGCCCTGGGCAGGACGCTGCCTGGAAGCGGTTGCGAGCCCCAGCTGAAACAGCTCGTCACCTGGCTCGAGTCCCACCTGTCCGCCCTGCCCCATGCTCCCGAGCCACACGAGGAGGACCCGGCCGAAGAGGACGCTCCGGAGCACGACGAGGAGGAGTTCGAGGAGGAGCCACCGAAGGCCGCTCCCCCGCGCACGTCGGCAGCGCCCCAGGCTCCCGCCGCCGGCCCCTCGATTCCCATCTCCCCTGCGCTCGCCCTGCTCATCCGCAAGCTGGATGCCTTCGACATGCTCGTGGAGCGCAAGGACCTGGCGCGCGCCAGCGTGGTGGCCGCGGACGTGCTGCACACGCTCGACCATTTCGACCCGCGCTTGTACCTGCCCACCCTCTTCTCCCGCTTCTTCTCCGGCCTGAGCACGTACGCGGACAGCGTCGAGCGCCTGCTGCAGAGCACCGACTCGCTGGCCTTCCGCTCGCTCGAGCAGCTCTACCGCGTGGACCTCGACGCCTTCCTCGCGCAGCAGGGCGGCGAGCCGCTGGAGTAGTCCCATGGCCGGCCCCTCCCTCGAGGAGCGCATCCGCGAGCGCATCCACCTCTTCGACATCCCCGCGCTGCTGGAGTTGCTGGCCCACTCGGGCTACGGCGATGCCGAGTTCGAGTACCGCAGCCTCCGCACCCACGTGCACAAGGGACACCTCGTGCACGACATCCAGTTCCTCACCGAGAAAGACGAGCGCGGGCGCGAGCGCAAGCGCGTCATCATCACGGTGAACGTGGGACTGCTCAGCGTGCAGTCGCTGCTGCCCTCCTTCATGCTGCGAACGCTGGATCAGCAGCAGGACGGCCGCATGGAGGACTTCCTCCGCTTCTTCGACCATGAGCTGCTGCGGGCGCGCTTCGCCGGGCTCTACCCGAACCGGGACGAGACGCTGCTGCCCGGCTGGGAGAAGTCCACCACCGACCGGCTGCGCCTGCTGCGCCCCACCAGTCCCAGCACCCTGCACTGGCTGTTCGCCAAGGTCTTCCCCGAGACGGACATCTCCGTGCGCCGTCAGGTGCGCCGCCAGCCAATCCCCAGCCGCAACATCCGGCTCGGGGCCTCCGCGCTCGGAGACTCCACCGCCATGGGCGGCTTCGCGCAGGTGCCCACCGGCGGCCTGGAGGTCTCCATCTTCTGTGACGAGCCCTGGTGCGGCACTGGCAAGCCCTGGGCACACGAGGCGCCCGAGCGGCTGAAGACTCGCATCCTCCCGCTACTGGCCGACACACCCCTGTTGCTCACCGTCCTCCTCGTGCTGCGCGACCACCCCAATCACATCCGCGTCGACGACCAGCGCACCATCGAGGACGACAGCTACCTCGGCTACGATCCCCTCAAGGTGGGGAAGGACGACGCGCAGCGCATCATCCTCTTCTCTGGAAACACGGAGCGACAGGCCGCTACAACAGGCCAGGCACCACGGCGGACGATCCGCCGCGCAAGTTGATTTCTTGCCCCGCTCCGGCCTCGCGCTACGTTGTACGCACAACACGTGGCGGTCCCATGGATGTCTGTCCATGGAACGCGCACCGCCTCCGGGGAGGAGTGACAGTGCCCATCCAGGACAGGCTACCCAAGTCCCGCATCACACTGACCTATCGCACAAACATCAACGGCCAGGAACAGGAAGTCGACCTGCCCTTCCGCGTGCTTGTGCTCGGCAATTTCTCACACGGCACCTCGTCTGACTTCAAGGGGACAACCCCAGACGGGAAGCCCAAGGACATCGATCTCGACGAGCGGAAGATCCGCTCGGTCACCGGTGGCGGCAAGCAGCTCGACAAGCTGATGGCGGACATGAAGATGTCCCTGCCGCTCGCCGACGAGGTGCCCAACGCCAATCCCAATCTGCCTCCATTCCCGGTCACGCTGACGATCGACTCGATGAAGTCCTTCCATCCGGACGAGATCGTCAAGCAGGTGCCCCAGCTCCGCGCCCTGCGGCTGCTGCGCAAGCTCCTGGAGAGCATCCAGTCCAACATCGACAACAACAAGATCCTCCGGGGCCAGATCGAAGAGCTGTACAAGTCCGAGGATGGCATCAAGAAGCTGCAGGACGGGCTCGAGGGCCTGCTGGTGCCCGCGCTCCAGGACAGCCTCACGTCCACGTTCGCCAGCTACGACGCGATGAAGGCCGAGCTCAAGAAGTTCTGGACGGACGACGCGCTCGCGACGCTGGCCGCGGACGACGCGCTCAAGGCGCTGAGCAAGGACGACAAGCCCGAGACGCTCAAGGGCCAGCTCCCTGCCATCGCCACCGCCTTCAATGCCCTCAAGCCGGCCGAGCCGCCCCTGGATGCGCTCAAGAGCATCACCGACGCCGCCGCGCTCAAGACGAAGCTCACGGAGCTGGCCGCGGATGCGGCGACCTGGCAGAAGCTCAAGGACGCGCTCGGGTCGCTCCAGACTGGCCTCACGGAGCTCCAGGCGAAGGTCGAGGAGCTCCCGTTGAAGGCGCCCCCGCAGCTCTCGCCCATGAAGAAGGCTCCCAGCTTCAAGAGCCTGGACCTGCCCCAGGACGGTTCTGGAGCCTGACCCCCCGCTACGCCAAGGAATCCTCGCCCCATGGCCGATACGAACGCCACCGAACTGCTGAACAAACTCTTCACAGGGGTGAAGCTCGGGGAAGTGCCCGCCAAGCCCCTGCCCATGCTCGAGACCGGGCTGCAGCCCGCCTACGCGAACGCACTCGACGAGAAGGACGTCAAGGAGAACGACCGCTTCCTGTCCTCCCTGGCCGCGCTCCTCTACAACGTCGAGCCCGTCAAGCGCGATGACGATGCCACCAAGTTGCGCTTCGACAAGGGCTCGGTGGCCAAGGCCATCCAGCGCGTCGACGAGCTCATCGAAACCCAGCTCAACTCCATCCTCCACGACGAGAACTTCCAGAAGATGGAGGCCGCGTGGCGTGGGCTGGAGGACCTGGTCAACAACACCAACTTCCAGGCCAACATCACCATCGAGCTCCTGGATGTGAAGAAGGAGGAGCTCGCCCAGGACTTCGAGAGCAACTCCAGCGACATCTTCTCCAGCTCGCTCTTCAAGAAGGTCTACGTCCAGGAGTACGATCAGTACGGCGGACGTCCCTATGGCGTCATGCTCGGCCTGTACGAGTTCGATCCGTCCCTCCCGATGGAGCTGGCCTGGCTGGAGCGCATGAGCTGGGTGGCCAATGCCGCCCACTGCCCCTTCATCTCCGCCGCTGACTACAGGTTCTTCTCGCTCGACAAGAAGACCTTCGATGCCCAGGGGCTCGAGGCCCTGCGCAGCCTGGATGGTGTGCTGTCCGAGCCGCGCTACAGCAAGTGGAAGATGCTGCGGGACTCGGAGTCGGGCGCCTACATCGGGCTCACCCTGCCGCGCTACATCCTCCGCCAGCCCTGGCACCCGGAGAAGAATCCCTGCGACGAGGTCTCCACCTTCACGGAGAGGACGCTCGAGTACGCCGAGGTGGACGAGCAGACGAAGCGGGTGCTCGAGCTGCTGCCGGACGACGATGAGCGCAAGAAGCCCAAGGCGGTGGAGGTCATCTCCAAGAACTACCTGTGGGGCAACGCCGCCATCCTGCTGGCGCGCAACCTGGTGAAGGCCTTCGAGCAGTCCGGCTGGTGCCAGTCCATCCGCGGCCCCAAGGGCGGCGGGCAGATCAAGGGCCTGCCCGTGGACACCTTCGAGCTGCGCGGCCAGAAGGCCATCCAGCCCCCGGTGGAGATGATCATCCCCGACTACCGGGAGTACGAGTTCGCCCGCAACGGCTTCATCCCGCTCGTGTACCGGAAGAACGAGGGGGAGGCGACGTTCTTCAGCACCCAGTCCCTCAAGTCCACCAAGCGCTTCAAGGACGCCAAGGACTCGGAGAACTCGCAGCTCGTGGCCAACCTGGCCTACACGTTCTCCATCACCCGCATCGCGCACTACATCAAGTGCATCATGCGCGACAACATCGGCAGCACCGCGGACGCGCCCTACATCCAGCGGCAGATCGACGCGTGGCTGGCCGGGTACGTGACCACGGTGATCAACCCGGATGACCTGACGCTGCGCCGCTTCCCCTTCAAGGCCACCAGCGTCAACGTGGTGAACAAGCCTGGGCAGATCGGCTGGTACTCGTGCGTCATCTCCGTGCTGCCGCACATCCAGTTCGAGGGCCTCGATGTGGAGCTGCGCCTGGAGTCGCGGCTCGGCTGACGCCCCCTCACCCTTTCGCAATCAGGAGTAGACGATGCCCCAATTCGCGCGCGCCCTGGATGTGTACCAGGGATTCAACTTCAAGAAGGACAAGCAGACCCCGGTCGGCTACATCATCTCGATGACCATCGGCGGCAAAGCACTCTCCGCCGACCAGGAGACCATCAAGAACCCCGAGGAGCCGACCAAGAACCTGGACGGCAACGTGGTGGCGGTGCTCAACCACTACCTCTGGGAGACGGGCTCCACGGACGCCGTCTACCTGTCCGGGCAGGTCTCCACCGCCAACAAGCAATTGCTGGCATCCATGCTGCTGGGCGACTGGGCCAGCATCGACGTGGTCTTCAAGTACGTCCTCTTCGAGTACGACCCGCTGGCCAAGAAGTATTTCAAGTCCAACTACCTGGACAAGGAGCTCAACGGCCTGCTGGAGAAGAACGGGGACGACCTGAACCTCGCCATCGCGGACAACGAGTCCACCGAGGTACAGTCACCCAAGAACTTCACCTTCCAGGTGGGCATCAAGCCCCAGACGGTGGAGCAGACGATCAACGTGGCCACCGCCGCGTCCAAGAACATCGTCAAGCAGTGGGGTGTTACGGAGACCAAGGCGAAGTAACGCCCTGGTCCCCCGCCAGCGGAAGACCAAGCCATGCAGCCTCACAAGCTTGCGCGGGTCCGCTGGCGGGTTGGCCAGACGCTGCTCCCCGCCCATTTCCAGAAGCAGGAGCAGTCGCTGGCGGCCGAGGCCCGGCTCCAAGCCGGGCTGTCGGGCCTGCCCCAGTACGGCATCGCCTCGCTCGAGTTGGACAAGGACCAGCTCAAGCAGGGCGTCTTCAGCATCAAGGCGATGACTGCGCTGACGCGCAGCGGCTTCCTGGTGGACGTGCCGGGCAACGCCACCGTGAAGGAGTACGCCCTGAAGGAGGCTGGCACCTCCGAGGTCACCCTCTACCTCTTCCAGAGCCAGCAGGAGCCGGAAGAGGACGATGATGGGCCCCTGCCCGCCTCCGGTGTGCCCCTCGTCGTCCACGAGCTGTTCATCTCCCATCTGCAGACCGTGGAGCACGCCCGGCGGCTGATGACGCTGGCCACGGCGACCATCGACCACAAGCGCAACTGGCGCCTGTCCTCGAAGAAGGCACCCCCGCTGCTGCAGGTGGGCTCCAATCCTCTTCTCGATGAGCTGCTCAGGCGGTTGGACAAGCTGCTCAGCCGGGCCCAGGGCGAGCTGCGCACCTTCCTCGGCGGTGCCCAGGACAACCTGCTGCGCAAGGATCAGCTCACCAATGCCCGCCGCGCCTATTGCGAGGTGCGCGCCCTGCAGTCGCTGCTCGCGGACATGGAGGGAGGCATCCATCCGCATCCCTACGTGTTCTTCAATGCCTTGCGCCGGCTCTATTTCGAGATCTGCTGCTACTACCAGGTAGAGCCCGACGACAAGCAGATGCCGGAATACCGGCACGACAAGCCCGGTCTCAGCCTCAGTGGTTGGATGTCGCTGCTCGATTTCAACCTCAAGGCCCGTGGCACGCAGCCCACCGTCAAGGCCTTCACCTTCAAGCCCAAGGAGGGGCTGTTCCTCATCGAGCTCGGGGAGAAGGATGGGATGACGAAGCCCCTCGAGCAGGACTTCTACCTGCTCATCAAGCGCAAGGAGCCGCAGGGGGGCCGCTCGAAGGAGAAGGAGAACCTGAAGGTCAAGCTGGCCAGTCCGGCGCGGCTGGCGGATGTCCGCCGCCTGGCGCTCAAGGGCATCCCCTCCCAGCATCTCGCGGCCCCCGACTTCCCCCACGACATGCCGCTCGACATCGAGTGGCACCAGCTCAAGGCCGAGGGCAAGGAGTGGCCGCACGCCCTGCGCGAGAACGGTCTGGCGCTGGCCTTCTACGCCACGCCCGCGCTCGAGGGCGCCGAGGTCTCCCTCTTCTGGCGAGGGAAGTGAGATGGTGCGCCGCCCCTTCCTGGACAAGCTCCTCGGAGACAAGCCCGGCCCCCAGGCCCACGACGAGCTGGCCCAGGTGATTCGCAACATCGAGGCCGTCCTCAACACCCAGGAAGGCTATGGGTACTTCCGGCGTGACTTCGGGCTCGGGGACTACACCGGGAAGCGGGGCACCAGCGCCCTGGTGAAGACGCTCACCGAGGAGCTCCAGGAGGAGATCGAACGGTACGAGCCGCGGCTGCGGGACGTGGAGGTGAAGATGCTCGGCCGGGACGCCACGCTGTGGCTGCACTTCGAGCTGACGGCGATGCTGAGAGGCACCCCCCTCACGCTGCAGCTCCTCTTCGATACCGTGAGCAGCCGCGTGCGTATCCAGAGGAAGGAGTGACATGCGCGGGCCCACCCCGGACCGGCTGGTCGTCTCCCTCTCGCTCTCCATCGACGGCACCACCCACACCCTGCCCCCCGGCAACATCCAGTCCTTCGAGCTGGAGCTGCACACCTGGGGCCTGGAGGGCCGCGTGGAGTTCATCCTCGCGGACACCCAGGGACACGGCGGCCAGCAGAAGGACGCGCTCCTGGCCGACTTCCTGAAGCCAGACCTGGCCGAGGTGACGCTGGAGCTGAAGGCCGTCCACACCGACGCCCCGAAGCGCCCCACCCCCACCTCGCTGAAGGTGAAGGGGCTGGTGGCGGACAAGACGCTCACCGAGCTGCCCGCCACTCCCGCGGCCGGAACGCCCCTCCTCCACCGCCGCTACGGCGTGCGCTTCGTCGACGCCGCGCGGCTGCTGTGGAGCCAGCACTTCCCCTGCGTCCTCTACACGCAGAAGACCTTCCAGGACGTGCTCGACGCGCACAAGGGAGAGAAGATCTCCCTCACGTATGACTGGGACGCCGTCCTCGGCGCCACCCGTCCCCAGCTCTTCCTCGGGCTGGGCCCAGAGGCGGACGCGAGCTTCTATGATCTGCTGCTCTGGTACGTGGACGCTCACAACGGCGTGCTCACGTACGACTATGAGTCGCAGGGCTACAAGCTCTCCGCCGCCAAGGACACCCAGGGCACGCCCCTGGAGCCGCGCGCCGCGGACGTGGCCTCGCTGGAGGTCGTCTTCCCCGAGGTCATCCGCCACGACGTGCGGGTGCTCAACGCCATCGCCGAGGACCCCACCACCGAGGACCTCACCCAGACCCAGGCCGTCTCCGGCATCCGCCAGGACGTGCTGCTGCGCACGCCCATCTCCGACGAGGTGCAGGCGCGAGTGGACCGGGAGAAGGCCCGGCTGACGGCCCGCGGCCTGGAGCTGGTGTTGGACTGGAACCGCTTCCCCGCGCTCGCCTTCGTGCCGGGCACGCGGATGAAGCTGCCCTCCACCCAGGGCTGGAGCGCTGCCGGAGTGCCCGCCGACGAGACCTTCCGCGTCCGCCACATGTCCCTGCGCGGCACGGCCATGGACGTGCAGCTCGACTCCGGGCTGGATTCACCGGATGCCGGCTTCCACTTCCAGATGCGCACCCGGCTGGAGCTCCAGGACGAGACCTTTCTCGAGCTGCCCGCCTACACCCCGCCGCGCTACCCCCGCTATGTAGAGGGCACCATCGTCAGCGAGGTGGGTGAGGACGCGGACGAGACCTGGCAGGCCTATACCGACTCCGACACCTCGTTGGACCAGTACAAGGTCAAGATTCCGCTCTGGGATGACCAGGTCATCACCGTCCCGTTCAACCCCAACCTGCTGCCGGGCCACTACTACTTCCCCGCCTACAAGGGCGAGCGGGTGCTGGTGGCGCTCGACTTCCAGCAGGCCTGGCTCAAGCGCTTCCTCGACTGGCGCGCCGGAGCCCGCATGCCCCAGGACGGCCAGGGTGTGCAGCTCCTCATGGGCAAGACGACGCAGAGTGGTACGGCGATGAAGCACTTCTACGAGGACTCCAAGCCCGTCTTCCAGTTGATGCGCACGAATGACAAGGACACGGGGACGCTGCGCATCAAGGAGGGCTCGCTCTTCATCCAGGTGAAGGAGGAGGAGGGCTGAGCGGTCGGGAAACTTGCCCTACCCCCCTTCACGGGGTCTCCTCGTCCCGGCCATGGCGAAGCTGGTCTGCACCATCGAGCTGGACAAGGAAAAGGGCATCACGGTGAAGGTCGAGGATACCCAAGGCCAGCTCACCCAGACGATGACCCTGGACGGCGAGGGCATCACCCTGGAGGTGAAGAGCTCTTCCGACACGAGCACCATTGTCCAGAAGGCAGACAGCGTCACCGTGACCTGCAAGGACTTCAAGGTGACCGCGGACACCGTCACGCTCGAGTCGAAGCAAGCCTCGAAGTGGACGAGCCAGCAGACCCTCGAGCTGAAGAGCACGCAGGACATGACCTTCACCTCGAGCGCGAAGCTCACCCAGAGCGCCACCCAGGACCTCGCGCTCTCCTCCTCCACCGGCAAGGCCAGCATGAAGGCCAGCGCCAGCAAGGTGGAGCTCGAGGGGATGCAGGCGAGCCTGAAGGCCACCGCGGGCGAGGCGAAGGTGGATGGGTTGCAGCTCGCGCTGTCTGGCTCGGCCAAGGCGGAGCTGAAGGCCCCCATGGTCACCGTGTCTGCCCAGGGCAAGCTCGGGCTCGAGTCCACGGGCATGGCCGATCTCAAGGGCTCGATAACGAGTGTCGGCGGCTCGCTCGTGAAGCTGGGGTGAGGGACGCATGGACACCACGGATCAGCTCTACCAGGACTTCCTCTCCGAGATGGACATGCTGGAGCGCTTCCGCCAGCGCTACCGGCAGACCCATCCCTCCGCCCCCCTGGAGCGAGAGGATCCCGACGTCCGCCGGTTGATGGAGTCGATGGCCTTCTTCTCGGTGCAGACGCGGCGCGCCACGCTGCACAACCTGCGCGCCACCTGGATGCGCCTGTTCTCCAGCTTCTTCGACTTCCTGCTCGAGCCGCTGCCGGCCACGGCGCTGGTGCGCGCGGTGCCGGACAAGAAGATGGCCGAGGCGGTGGTGCTGCCCCGAGGCACCGAGCTGCGGCTCACTCCCACCGAGGGCGTGGCTGGCTCCTTCCGCCTCCAGAGAGACCTCCGGGTGCTCCCGCTCGAGCTGGAGAGCTCGCGGCTGGTGGAGCTGAAGAACGGAAACCTCCGCGTCATCCTGAGCTTCGTGTCGGTGCTGAAGGACAACAGCCGCAAGGACTCGGTGGGCCTGCTCAGCCTGCACGTGAGACACCTGGACGAGTACCGCTCCTCGCTCGCCGTGTACCACGCGCTGCGCCAGCACCTGGAGTCGGTGAGCGTCTACTACCACGACGGCGACGACAGCGAAGACGGCAACGCCTACGAGACCGCCCGCGGCGCGCCCTGGAAGCCCTGCAAGCATTCCTACCGCCACCCCGACGAGGTGGAGGACTCGGCCGCCTTCTCCCATCCGCTGCACCGCGTGCGCTCCTTCTTCCAGCTCCCCGAGCAGGGCCTCTTCCTGCACGTGAATGTGGCGCCCCACTCCCGGGAGTGGAAGCGCTTCAGCCTCTGCCTGGACTTGAAGAAGGAATGGACAGTGGGGCGCTCGGCGCGTCCCGACTTCCTCGTGCCCTTCGTCGCGCCGGTGGTCAACCTCAAGGCAGAACCGGCGCAGCTCCTCTCCGTCGACGGCACGCGCTCCGAGTTCCCCCTGCTGAGCCAGAGCGCCGGGCGTGAGTTCCGCCTCCAGTCGGTGAAGGCCGTCTACGAGCTGACCCCCTCGGGGCGCTCGCCCATGCGCCCCACCCATCTGCCGGGCAAAGAGGCGAGCTACGAGCTGGAAGAGGAGCTCGCCGAGGACTTGAGCCCGCGCCACCGGCTGGTGGTCCGCATGCCCGAGGCCTTCACCGAGCCGCGCAAGGTGATGGTGGACGCGCTGTGGTACCAGCCAAAGTTCGCCTCGCAGGCCATTCCTCCCTTCAAGGTATCCACACCGAGCCGGCACGTGGAGGGCATGGGCTGGGAGATGGTGGGCGCGCTCCAACCGCACCGCGACAGCCCGGTGCGCGACAACGTGGCCGCGCTCACCCAGCTCCTGGCCTGGAAGACCAGGCCGACGCTCACGCGCGAGCAGCTCCTCCCTGTGCTGGCCTCGCTCGGCACTCCCGCGGAAAACCCGTTCCAGGCCCTCCTTCCGCTGCTGGGCGAGCTGAAGGTCTCCACGCTGCCGGACGGAGCCATGCGCGGCTCGGGCCTGCGGCACGTCTACGAGCTGGAGCTCGACGCCTTCGAGCCCAGCTTCGAGCCGCTGATGGTGTGTCTGTTGGAGCAGGTGAAGGAGGTGCTCGATGCCTGGAACGCCGAGGCCTCCGTCGAGCTGCGTCCCACGGTGCGCGGCTCGGGCCCGCTGAAGCTCTGGGGGACGCCGTGAAGCGCGCACAGTGGAGGAGTGTCTTCGACACCTACCAGCAGGCGTGCACGCTGCTGGAGGAGTACCTGCCCAAGGAGACGGCCACCGGCCCGGGAGACCAGAAGCCGCCGGCTGGGGACCCCCAGGAGCTGCTCCGCGAGCTGCACAAGCTGCTGCGGGAGGGCATCAAGTCGCTGGAGCAAGCGCTGCTGCGCGATGACCAGCACCTGGGCGCCCTGGAGCTCGAAGACGTCCTGCGCCCCTTCGTGTACCTGGAGGACGAGCTCGTCCAACGCCGGCTGGCCGAGACGAAGCGGAGCGAAGAATGGCCGATGTTGCAGTTCGAGCGCTTCCAGGAGGACTCGGGCGGCGATCTCTTCTTCGAGCTGGCCGACGAACGGCTGAAAGACTCGCCGGGCTCCTCGACGCTCATCTACGAGATGCTGCACTTCTGCCTCACCGCGGGCTTCAAGGGCCGCTATGAGGACAGACCGGCGAGGCTCCGCGACTACAAGATGCAGCTAGCGGAGAGGATTCCACAGCCAGAGCTGGCGAGCGCCCCTCCCGTCCCCGTCACCACCGGGGAGACCCGGCTGCCCGAGGTCCCCTACCTCTATTACGGGGTGACCGGTTTCTTCGTCCTGGCCCTGCCAGTGGTACTGTGGTGGTCATCGAGGTGAATCGAGAGGATGAAGGAGGCGACCGTTACCGCAGACAACGGCCGCGCTCCCCGGGGCGTGCAGGAGAGCCGGGGAGTCGCCGGCCCGCGCCCCACCCCGTCGGAGGGCGTCTCGGTGGGCCCGGAGCTGCTACTGCGGCGGCTGGCCCTGGCCATCGAGTCAGAGCTGCCCCCGCGGCTGCGTGAGGGCGTGGACCCTCTGCTGACCGAGGTACGGCAAGGCGTGGCGGCGCTCTACCCGGGACCGGACCGGGCGCCGCTGACGCCCAAGAAGCGTCAGGAGGAGCGCGAGCAGCTGGGCCAGACGTTGGACACGCTGGAGGAGGTCCTCGAGGCCCTCCAGGTCGCCGCGCACCACCTCCAAGGGAAGGGGTGAGGCGTGGAGACGCTCGGCAAGCTCTGGGACGTGGTGGCCGCGCACTGGGTGCTGATCCTACTGGCCGTGCTCGCCGTGGGCGCGGTGGTGGCCTTCGTATGGTGGCGCAAGAAGAACCCGTCGAAGAGGACCCCGGACGCGGGCACGTCCCCGGCCATCGCCTCCAACCGGCTGCTGCGCGCGCGCCAGCGCTTCCTGAGCGGCATGGAGCTGGTCAAGCGCGCCGCCATGCGAGAGCTGCCCACCGTGGTCGTGTTCGGCCCGCTGCGCGCCGGCAAGACGGAGCTCATCCAGCTCGACGCGGACTATGAGGCGCAGAAGCGCCAGTACCTGCCCAGCTACGTCGACGACGAGCTGATGCAGCTGTACGCCGGGCCGAACACGGTGGTGCAGGAGGTGTCGGCGAAGCTCCTCGAGGACGAGTCTCCCGAGGCCCGCCGTGCGCTGCAGCGACTGTGGAAGGAGTGCTTCGTCAGCAAGCAGCAGGGGCTGGCCGTCATCACCCTCCGGGTGGACTGGCTCGTGGACACCCTGCCCGATGATCAGAAGCGCATCGCCCAGTTTCTGCGCGGCAAGCTCAACCTCATCTCGGAAGCGTGCCGGGTGCCGGTGGAGACGCGCATCTGCGTGACGCACCTGGACCTGCTGCCGGGCTTCACGGACTTCGCGGACCTGATGCACCAGCACGGGGGCTCGCTCACCTTCACGCTGCCCCGGCCCTCCGGTCCCCGCGTGGACGCGACCGAGCTGGCGAAGCTGGAGCAGGAGCTCGTCACCCTGCTGGAGGCCCAGGAGCGCTTCCTCTCCCTGGGACTGACCACGCTCTCGGTGGAGGCCTTCGGGCGGCTGGAGCGATTCTTCTCCCAGAGCGGCAAGGCCTTCAAGGCACTCGCCCGCTTCGTCACCTCGCTGCGCGAGGGCAGCGCCCTCTCCCTCCAGCCCGACCTCCAGTCCCTGTACCTGTCCTTCAAGCCCACGAAGAGCACGGAACAGGCCCGCCCGGTGGGGGCGCTCTCGCTGTCCACCACGGAGCAGCAGGCCCTGGAGCAGCGCAAGCGCTACCTGCGCAAGCACCTGCGCAACTGCGCGGTCATCGCGGCCATCTGTTGCCTGCCGGTGCTGGCCGCGCACGGCAACTTCTATCTGCGGCTGCGGAGCTCCGAGAAGCGCCTGGAGCAGTTCGCCACGCAGATGGCTCCGCTCCCGGCCCACCATGACCTGAGCCTCTTCGAGGGCCAGGTGGTCGAGGTGGGGCAGAAGATGAATGAGCTGTGGAAGGCCATGGGCTACTGGCCTCCGCTGAAGTCCAGCCACCCCCAGCGCGTGGAGGGTCTGAAGACAGACCTGGCCGCGGTCCTCCGCCAGGTCCACCTCAAGCCCACCCTCGAGCAGTGCGGCAAGTCTCCGCATGCGTGCCGCCCGGAGCAGCTCGTGCACCTGCTGGCCATCCTCTATTCCTCCCGGGACGAGGATCTCGGCAGGCTGGTCATCAAGGACAGCTGGAGCAAGCATCGCTGGGAGTGGGCACCGGAGACGGAGCACTACAGCTCCCTCATCGAGCAGCGCACCAGCTGGGTCTCCGCGCTCGGCCTGAACGAGTCACTGGTCGAGGACTATGTCCTCTGCAGCAATACGCCCTGGCAGGCCTCGATCGATCCGAAGGATGACTGGGCGCGCTGGCCCTTCCAGCGGGAGCTCTCGGGCAAGGCGCAGCTCCAACGCTGGATGAAGCACCTCCAGGAGTTGAAGCGGGTCATGCAGGCCGAGTCGTGCGAGGAGCTGGCGAAGCTGGAGGAGCTGCGGCCGGAACGGGAAGCGCTGAAGGGGACCATCGAGGACAGCGTGATCTTCGGGAGCTCGCTGAAGCGGATGCGCCCCTACATGGAGAAGGTGCTCCTGAGCGCGTCCTCCAGCACGCCCACTCCGCCGGAAGAGGCGCGCAAGAAGCTCAAAACCATCCAGGGCTCCCTCGATTCCATTCAGGAATCCCTCGACTGGGTGAACGACAACCGGCAGACGCTCACGGCATTGCTGACCATGGAGGAGGACGCCTACGACGGTTGGAAGGCGGTCGAGAAGCTGTCCATCGCCGCGCGGCTCACCCGGGATGGGCTCTGGGACACCTCCAGCGACGACGGCAACCTCAATGTGGTGTCGCCCGCCTCGCAGCCCGAGGCTCCCGCGCAGCCGCTGCCCGTCGCTCAGCAGCCCAAGCTTCCCGCGCAGCAGGCCAAGCCTCCCGCGCAGCAGGCCAAGCCTTCCGCTCAGCAGACCAAGCCCGACGTGCGGCTGGCTTCGCATACGTCTTCCGCCCAAGCGCCGCTCCAGGTGACGGTGGCGCAGAACTACTTCGACTTCATCCCGCAGAAGCACTCGCGAGAGCTGATGCGGATGCTCATCGACAAGGACGCCTGCAAGCCGGCGAACAAGGCCACCGCGGACGCCAAAGACGCCACGGACGCCACGAAGGAGACGGCGGAGCAGAAGCTGCTCCGGCTGAACTTCGAGTTCTACACCCAGCACAAGCCCCTGGTGGATGAGTTCACCCAGCTGATGCAGAGCGCCCAGCTCTCCCCCACCGAAGCCCCGCAGCGCCAGGAGCTCGTGCGCCAGCAGGTGGACACGTTCGCCCTGAACTACCGCGAGGCCCTCTTCGACCGGGTATCCGCCTACAACTTCGAGCCCACCCCCTCCCTGTACAAGGCGATGGGAGAGATCACCCAGCCCGCCTCGAAGCTGGTGGACATGCTGCGCGACGTGTCCAGCCGGGCCAACCTGGAGCCGATGGAGGGGCCCTACTACGACTCGGTGCGCAACGCCGTGACGCCCTTCTCCCCCATCGTCCAGCTCATGGTGCAGGACAAGAACGGCAACTACACCGCGCTCGATGCCTACCGGATGCTGCTCGCGCGCTTCATCGACGAGCTGAACGCCAGCAAGCCTTCTGGCGGCAAGGACGCCAAGGAAGAGAAGGCGGACAAGGCGGACAAGGCCGCGGAGGGCGAAGCCGACGGTCCCCCCAAGCTCACCGAGAAGCTCTCGCCCCTGGGGCGGCTGGCGCTCTCCATGCTCCTCGAGGAGAAGGGCTCCTACCTGCGCGAGGTGGACGCCTGGATGGATGCCCAGGGCCTCATCGGTCCGCTGCGGGTGCCCTTCCGCAAACCCTTCGAGCTGGCGCGGGACCTGGGCAGGCAGGAGATCCAGGACCTGTTGCGGCGCGAGTGGGACGCGGTGGCGTCGCAAAAGCTCTGGCCGCTGCTGGAGCGCTACCCGTTCCGTCCGGAGTCACTGGAAGAGCTGGAGCCCAGCCAGCTCGAGGTGCTTCGCCGCAAGGACGGCTCGTTCTGGCAGTTCGTGGAGCGGATGATCTCCCCGGTGTGCGAGGAGCGCGGCACGCAGTGGGCGCTGCGAAGCGCGCTCAGGGGCCGGCTGGCGCTGCCGAGCAAGATGCTGACCACGCTCGGCAGGGTGTCCGAGCTGTCACGCGTACTGTGGGATGACGAGGGCAAGCCCCGTCCGCTGATGCTCCAGGTGATGCCCCAGCCGCTGCCGCCCTCTCCGGCCAAGGACTGGTTCATCACCATGGCCACGCTCAAGTGCGGCAAGGCCACCGCCTCCAGCTACAACCAGGCCCCCTCCTGGCAGGACTTCCCCGTCACCTGGTGGAGCCAGCCAACGGCCTCGCTCAGCCTGGAGCAGCGCTCGCCCAAGCAGGAGAAGCAGCAGTACAGCACGCTGGAGAAGTCCTCCTCCTGGAGCTGCTTCCGCCTGCTCGAGTCCTCCGCCACCTTCAGCTCCGACCAACTCCGCACGTGGCGCCTGCACCGGCGCGGCGCCGAGCCCAACAGTCCAGCGGTGGAGCTCAAGTTCCGCGTGAGGGGCGAGCCCTGGACGCCGTTCCGGGAGGTGGTGCGGTGAGCACTCTTCTTCGGTCCCTGGCGGCGCTGGCGACCCTGGTGCTGGGAGGGTGCCTGCCGGGCCACCTCTCCCTCAGCGTCAAGTCGCCCGCGGGCAGCAACGAGGGGCGCCCGCTCTACATGCTCGTGCGCAAGGTGGACGCCAAGCAGTACGCCTCCGAGACCTACTCCGAGGTGGCCGCCAGGGTCGTCGACCCGGATGAGTCGGTGCTGCAGCGCGAGGTCATCTACCCCGGTACCCTCCAGAACATCCGGGTCAAGCTGCCGCCGGAATCGCCCGTAGCCGTCTACTTCCTCTTCACCACGCCGGATGGTCCCTCGTGGCAGGTGTTGCTCGAGCCGCCGGTGAAGTCCTCGCTCGACATCGAGCTGGAGGGAAACCGGATCCGGGCCGAGGTCACCTCGGGTCCGGCCATTGGCGCCGAGCCCAAGCCGCCCGAGCTGAAGCCTCCGGAGCTGCCCGCTGCCGGCGAGAAGAAGTAGGCGGCCCCGAGCCTCGCGCTCAGAGGGTGCGCACCTGAGCCCCGAGCGCTTCGAGCGCCGCCGACACCTGCGCCCGGACCGCATCCACCGGCTGGGAGAAGTTGGCGCCGGCCTCGAGCGAGTCGATCACCGCGAGCAACTGCGTGCGGGCCGTGTCGACACGGGACGAGAGCTGCTCGAGCTGCGCCTGCGCCGGCTCCTTCGTGCTGGCCGCGCTCCCCTGGAAGCTGGTCAGCGCCTGATCCACCCGCTCCGTCAGCGTCGACTCGAGCCGCGCCATGGCCTGCCGTGCCGACTCGAGGGCCGTGTCCACCGAGGCGCCCACCCCATCGACACTGGATTTCACCTGCCCCCGGGTGGAGGAGATCTGCGACTCGGCGTTCGTGCGCACCGACTCGAGCTGCGCGAGCGCGGTCTTGACGCCGTTGTTGAGCTGCTCCTGGAGTGAGCCGAGCTGCTGCTTCACCTGGGACTTCAGCGACTCCACACGCTCGGCCACCTGCTGCTTCAAGGCATTCACCTGCTGCACCGCCTGGTCCCGCACCGTGCCGATCTGCTGAACCACGCTGGCCACCACCTGGTCCACCTGCGCCAGGGCCTGCTGGATGCTCTGGAGGATGCTCTGGGTGAGGGTGTCCACCTGCTGCAGGAGCTGCTGCTGCACGCTCTGAAGCTGCGCGAGCGCCTGGGACTGCACGGTCTGCACCTGCGAGAGGATCTGCTCCTCCATCGACTTCAGCTGCGAGGCCACCTTGCTGGCGATGGCGTCGAGCTGGGAGGTGATCTGCGAGACCACCTTGTCGATGGCCTGCATGGCCGGCTTCACCAGGGGCTTGGGCAGGGCCGAGGCGGGAATGGCCTCGAGCAGCTCCATGGCCCGGGCGCGCAAGGCCTCGAGCGAGCTGATCAGGCTCTGGAACAGGGTCTGGAGCTTGTCGAGCTGCTCGGGCAGTACCGCGAAGAGCGCCTCGAGCTGCGCCTGAAGCTGGGCGAGCTGCTTCAGGAGGCCGTCGAGCGTGGAGAAGACCTGGTCGAGCGCCTTCTGCACGGGCTCCTTGATGGACGCGACGGTGGTGGTCGTGGTCCGCACCAGGGTGTCCAGCGTCTGGCCCACCGTGGTGATGACCGAGTCGATCTGCGACTGCACCTGGTCGATGAGCTTCTCCACCAGCTCGATCTGTCCGCTCAGTGCGCCCACCAGGCCCGTCAGCGTCTGTTCGAGCGTGTCGAGCGCTTGCGAGGCCTGGTCCCGCCCGCTCTGGAGCGTCCCCCCCACCTCGGTCTCCAGCGTGTCGAGGACGGTGTTGGCTGAGTCCGCGGCGGACTGAACCTTGGAGCGCAACGGCACGAGCTGATCCCGGAGCTGGCCGATCTGGCGCCGGGCCTCGGCCTTCATCGACTCACCGGTCGACTGGACGCTGTCGTGGATCGTCTGCAACGTCGCGGAAGGGGGAGCGGAGACAGACTCGAGGAATTGGGAGAGCTGGGAGGTCCTCGCCTCGGCCCTCCCGCGCGCCGAGGAGACCTGGCCGAGCACGGAGTCGAGGGCAGCCGTGAGCTGCGAGACCGTGCTGTCGAGCGTGCCCGCCACCTGCGCCTGGGTCTGGTCGATCATCGCCCGGCCCCGCTGCTGCCGGGACTGGAGCGCCGCGGGTGTGCCCCCCTCCGCCTTCAGCCGTGTATCGAGCTCGGAGGAGAGCGCCTCGCACTTCTGGCCCACCTCCTGTCGCAGCGACTCGAGCTGACCCTGGGCGGACTGCCCGGACTCGCGGGCCTTGCCCTCCACGGACTCGCAGCGGGACGAGACATCAGAAGTGAGTGTGTCGAGCGAGCCACGAATCTTGCCCGCGGTGTCCTCGAGCTGCTGCCGGAGGGCGAGTACCTCGGACGCCACCTGCTCGAACTTGGACCACAGCGCCTTCATCCGTTCAGGGCTCCAGCCCGGCCAGCTCGGTGTCGAGCGCCTCGATGCGAGACGAGAGCCCCGACACCACCGTCTCCACGTCGGGGCGGATGCTGGCGATGGTGGCCACGACTCCGTTCACGAGGGACTCGAGCTGGGCCCGGGCCCCCTGCACATGGGTCCCCACCCCCGCCCCGAAGGTCTCCACCTCGCCCCGGAGTTCCGTCACCGCACCACGCAGTTCCTGCATGACTCCTCCTACCGCGCTCCGGGCCTCAGCGCAGCTTCTCGAGCGCCGCCCGAGCCTCTGTCGCCGCCCCTTGCACCTGGGCCGAACGATCCGCGAAGCCATCCAGCGCGCCGGTGAGCTCCCCCTTGGCGGCGGCCACCTTCGCGCCCAGCGCCGCCCGAGCGGAGGCCAGCGCGGCCATCGTCTCGGCAGTGGCGCTGTCGATGCCCGCCTGGATATTGCCCACCGACTGCCGGTAGCTGGCCTTGGTGTCGCCGATGGCTCCGCCCACGGCCATGGAGAAATCCCCCTTGGCGGCCTCGACCTTGGGGGTGACGTCGTAGGTGGACTCGGACTTCTGGGCGCCCTGCTCCTCCTCGACCTTGAGGAGCATCGTGCCCTCGCTGATGCGGACGGTCTGCTTGTCCGCGGCCGAGACGCGCCGCAGGTTCCACACCGGCTTGCTGTCCTGGTAGTCGTGGGAGAGCGCCGTCTGGCTGGTGTCGTTCTTCCCGAGCAACATCTGGTCGCCCTGCCCGTCCTGGGGCATGTGCACGGTGTCGCCCCAGTCGAGGAAGCGGCGCAGCTCGGCCCGCTCGAAGTAGAGCGCCAGCAGCACCCGCCCGTTCTTGTAGGGCGGGAAGTAGAAGTGCCCCGGAAAGAAGCCGGGCTCGGCGGGGATGCTCACCGTCTTGTTCCACAACGGCACCTGCACACGATGCTGGGAGATGGACGTCTTCTCGTCCTCCAGCAGGAACCAGCTCCGGTCCTTCTCCTGGCCTCCCGGGCTGACCACCTTGCCCTCGACGTAGATGGGGTAGCGCGGCGGGCGGTACGCGGGGAAGGTGGGCACCGGCTCGGACTTGGGCTCGAGCCGGGCCGCCATCTCCAGCGAGTAACCGGCGTCGGGGGACTGCTGCTCGTCATGGGGGCCCTCGCGCAGGGCGCGGCCCTCGAGCTCCAGCGAGAGCACCCGCTGGTCCTCCCCTCCCCCCGTCAGCGCGGAGCTCCAGAGGCCCCCTTCGAGCCGCACCAGCGCGCCAGGGTGCACGGCCACCGTGGGGAGCTGCCGGAAGGTGACCTGGAGCTGGCGCTGCTGCCCCCGGAGGCGGCCCTTCTCGAGCGTCTGCCGCTGCTCGGCCACGGAGGTGAGGGGCGTGCGCAGCAGCACGTCGTGCGAGATACCCTGCGCGGCCTGCGACTGCTCGAGCGCCACCGTGGTGGACCCCTGGGCCAGGGCATTGAGCACCCGAGCCGCGTGGCGAATGGGCGGAGGGAGCTGGACGTCGACCCGTTCAACCTCGCGGCGGTCGAGCGTGGCCGCGGTGCCGCCCTGGGGCTTTTTGCCGGAGAGGAGGTACGTGTCCTTCTGGCTGTCGTAGCTCCACACGCCGCCACGCGAGTGCGTGTACCAGAGGACGAAGTCGTAGAAACTGGTCCGCCGATCGTCCTCGCCCAGGGCGAGGCACAGCAGCGGATGCTCATCCTGGAGCACATCCCAGTCACAGGTGAGCTGGAGGGGGCCCGCCTTGTGCGCGGTGAGCAGGTCCGCCATCGTCTTGTCGGTGTACAGCTCGGTGGGGCGGTGCTGGCGCCAGAGCACCTGGGCGGCGTCCGCGAACTCGAGCGAGTAGTGACGAAATGCCCGCTCCTCCCCGTCGAGCCCACCGTGGGAGAGCCCCGCGAGGCTCCGGGTACGGACCAGGCCCTGGACGACGAGCGGTGCGGGGGGCGTGCCCTCCATGGGATACACGCGGGCCACGGACAGCCGGAGCTGGAGGAGGTCCGGCGCGCGGAAGGCGGCGAAGAGCGGGGCGTCCTGCTTCTCCAGCGAGGTCCAGAAGGAGACCGAAGCGGTGAAGCCATAGGGGGCCAGGCGCACGGAGAAGTGCTTCACCTGTCCGCCCGGAATGGAGAAGGACTGGTCGCCCGCGGTGAGCACCAGCTCGAGCTTCAGCTTCTCCTGAAAGGCCATGCCTCATTCAACCCCAGCCCTACCGGGAGGCAACTCCGAGGCCAATCTACGTGCTGGCGCCGGGCGAACGGGTCAGCCCACCTTGCGCTCCGTGGACCCAGCCTCGCTGCTCACGACTTCTCCCTCGAGGCTCACGGGCTCGGACGCGGGCTCGTCTTGGAAGGCACTCGGCAGCAGGTTGAAGGGCAACACCTTCGCCAGGGCCACCAGCAACAACATCCCTCCCGGTGCCGCGAAGATGGCGAGCGCCGGAATCGCCTTCGCCACGTCAATCAATTGCGCCCGCATGCGCTGGCGCTCCTCGGCCGTCAGCGCCTGCCCTCGTGCGGCCTTGGTGAGCAAGTGGTACAGCTCGCCCGTCTCCCGCACCTCCTGCATCAGCCGGTGGAAGTTCCGCTCCAGCGTGTTCTGCATGCGGGACACCATGTCCTCGCCCATCAGATTCGCGGCGGAGGACACCGTGAACACATCCACCACCGAGCGGTTCTTCGCGTAGAACTCGGCCACCTCCAGCTCCAGCTGGTGCACCGTGCTCTCCGGCACCCGGAGCTCATGCGCGAGCTGATCGATGAAGGCGCGCTCGCCCCGCGTCCGCCGGCCATCCACCAGCGAGGCCAGCAGCGTCTGCTCCAGGATGAACCGTCGCAGATCCACGCTGCTCACGTTCTTCACCGTCGTACTCAAGGAGCGGCGGCGCTCGAAGGCCTGCCTCACGGCGACGCGCAGCTCACCCTCGAGCTCATCCGGAAGCCCCAGGTCCTCCACCTGCCGGAGGATGGCGCGGCGCGCGGAGAACGTAGGCTGCCGGTCCACGCAGGCCAGGCCCGTGAGCACCTCCACGAGGAGCGCCTTCTGCCGGGCGGCGAAGTCGATGCGGCGCCGGGCCATCTCATGGTTCAGCCCCCCGCGGGAGAAGTAGTCGAGCGCCTGCCGGCCGAACATGTGTGCGTCGGCGTAGAGGGCCCCGTTGTGCAGGACGAGCCCATACGCTGGATCTCCTGACAGCGAGAGGGCACGGCGCTCCAGCGCATCCTCCACCCGGCCCCACAGCCGCTTTGGAACCTCCTGCCCCTGGCGCACCTTCTCCTCAACGGAGCGCGCCTCGTCGAGCTGGCCAGTGAGGACGGCGAAGAGCAGCAGCAGTTGCTCGCGGCGGGGCCCCTCGGGCGAGCCGGCCAGGATCGCAATGTCCAGGGCCATGCGCGCGAAGGTCCGCATCACCGCGCGGAAGAGCACCTCCTCGGGAGAACCTGTTCCAGCAGACTCGGAGGATGTGCCCTCGGCGGAAACGCTACCGTCCGCGGGAGTGCCGTAGAGCAGCCCGCTGGCGCGCAGCATCCGGCGCACATACGAGCGGGCGCGGGCCCGGCCTGAGCTGGACTCGGAGAGTCCCGACGGCACCACCGGAGCCGGCGCGCGCACATGGGCCGCGACCGACTCCTCGAGCAGCGAGGACAGCCAACCCGCCTTGCCTAGATCCATTCGAATCCACCCCAGGTGCCGCGCGAGGCGGTGTTCCCGGAAATACTCCACTTACGTCCCGACGCCAACGGCCCCACCCCACGAGGAGGTGGAGCCGTTGACAGACACACGCGTGCTACAGCGCGGTGGCCTTGCCGATCTCCAGCGACATGAGCTTGTTGCGCATGTGTGTACTCCTCCTCGGAACGACAGGTCTCCCGCAGTGCCACCGGGGCACCCTGCGGTCGAGGGGCCGCATATTCGGCGAGCGGGCAATCGTCCAGAGGCAAATCTGGCAGCTGTCACAGGCTGGTGGACAGTTGCACCCATCAGGGCGTACGCGTCGCGGCATACCCGCTATAGCCTTCACCGACTGTGGACCATCGCTTTCAGGTCAACCTCCGGGGGGTCATCGACCTCCTCTCCCACCACCTCTACAGCACGCCCGGCGTGTTCGTGCGCGAGCTGCTGCAGAACGCCACCGACGCCATCCGCGCCCGGCGTCACCTCGAGCCCCCCCACCCCGGAGCGGTGCGGGTGGAGCTCATCGAGAAGCAAGACGGTGGCCTGCCTACCCTGCTCTTCAGCGATGACGGCGTGGGGCTGACGGAGGAGGAGCTGCACCGCTTCCTGGCCACCATCGGCGAGAGCTCCAAGCGCGAGACGCTGGAGGCACGCCGCAACGACTTCATCGGCCAGTTCGGCATCGGCCTGCTGTCCTGCTTCATGGTGTGCGACGAGCTGCTGGTGGTGACGCGCTCGGCCAAGGGAGACGGGCGCACCATGGAGTGGCGGGGCCGGCATGACGGCACGTACGCCGTGCGGCCCTCCGAGCACCCGCTGGAGCACCCGGGCACCCAGGTCTTTCTCGTCGCCCGGCCGGACGCCGCTGAGTACTTCACCGCGGAGCGGGTGCGGCAGCTCGCGGTGCACTACGGGGGCCTGCTGCCCTTCCCCATCCACCTCATCGCGGACGGCCGCACCGAGCACCTCAACCCAGCCCCTCCTCCCTGGCGCCGCAAGTACGAGAGCGCGGCCGAGCGCCGTGCAGCGCTGCTGGCCTACGGGCGCGAGGTGTTCGGCCAGGACTTCGTGGACTGCATCCCCCTGCGCGCGGAGGCGGGCCAGGTGGAGGGGGTGGCCTTCGTGCTGCCCTTCTCGCCCCACTTCAACGCGCGCCAGAAGCACCGCGTGTACCTCAAGGACATGCTGCTGTCCGAGAGCGCGGAGAACCTGCTCCCGGAGTGGGCCTTCTTCGTCAAGTGCGTGGTGAATGCCCAGGGCCTGCGCCCCACCGCCAGCCGCGAGGCCTTCTACGAGGACGACACGCTGGCGCGCGCCCGCGACTCGCTCGGCCAACTGCTGCGCCAGTACCTGGTGGACCTGGCCCACCAGGATCCGCGCACCTTGCAGCGGCTCATCGCCCTGCATGGCCTCTCAGTGAAGGCGCTCGCGCTGGACGATGACGACTTCTACCGGCTCGTCATCCACTGGCTGCCCTTCGAGACCACGCTGGGGATGATGACGCTGGGGCACTACCGCCAGTCCTTCCCCATGGTGCGCTACGTCAACACGCTGGATGCCTTCCGGCAGGTGGCACGCGTGGCGGCGGCACAGGGGCTGTGCATCCTCAACGGGGCCTACACGCACGACACCGCGCTGCTGGAGAAGCTGCCGCGCGTGCTGCCGGACGCCCAGGTGGAGCTCTTCTCCGCGGCACAGCTTCCCCAGGGCTTCGAGGAGCTGACGGCGGAGGAGCGACAGGCGGTGGCTCGGCTGCGACAGGTGGCCACGGAGGCGCTGGAGCCGTTCCGCTGCGAGGTGAGCATCAAGAAGTTCCTCCCTCCCGAGGTGCCCACGCTCTACGGAGACGTGGACGACGGAGCCTTCCGGCGCGACGTGGAGCGCGCCCGCGAGGAGACGGACGAGCTGTACGCCTCGGTGCTGGAGGGAGCGCTGGCCGAGTCTCGCGAGGAGGCGCGGCCACAGCTCTGCTTCAACCTCCGCAACCCCGTGGTGCGCAGGCTGGCGCGGGTACGGGACGAGGCGCAGCTCAAGCTGTCGGTGGAAATGCTGTACGTACAGGCGCTGCTGCTGGGACACCGCCCGCTCAACGCGCGGGAGATGGCGCTGCTCAACCGGGGGCTGCTCGGCCTCATCTCGGCGCGCCTGGATGACGACGAAGGTACAGGAGGCATTCATTGACGGAGCAGGACTGGCGCGAGCAGGTGAATCACTTGCTCGGGCGCGCGGAGAGACTGGACCCGGGCGAGGCCAAGGTGATGGCGCTCGAGGAGGCCGCTCGGCTCGCGGACGCGCATGGGGACATGCCGCTCGCCTTCGAGGTGCGGGGCGCCATCATCGACGCGGCCACCTTCGGGGGCTTCCCAGACCGAGCCCTGGTGGCCTTCGCCTGGTGCCGGGGGCAGCAGCAGCGCGACCCGGTGCGCTACCCACCCGAGGATTTGCTGTGGAAGCAGAAGTGGGTGGTGGGCCGGCTCGACGAGTTCCCTCACATCAGCCGCAAGCAGATTGCGGGCGCGCTGGACGATGTAGAGCAGTGCTTCACGAAGGCGGGAGCCGGACGGCGGGCGATGCTCAAGCTGCGCTACCAGGCCGCTCGAGACATGGGCGACACCACGGTGGCGGAGGAGTTCTGGGCGCAGTGGGTTCGCGAGCCGCGCGATCACCTCACGGACTGCCGCGCCTGCGAGCTGGATGACGAGCTGGACCACCACCTCGACCAGGGCGAGTACGCCATGGCGCTGGAGAAGGCACGGCCCCTGCTCGAGGGACGCAGCGCGTGCGCGGAGGTGCCGCACCTGACGCTCGGCAGCGTGCTCTACCCTCTCTTCAAGCTGGGACGGTTGGAGCAGGCGCGCGACTACCACCTGCGCGGCTATGCCCTGGTGCAACGCAACCGGGAGTTCCTCGCCACCGTGGGCGAGCACCTGGAGTTCCTGACACTCACGGGCAATGTGGAGCGCGGGCTGAAGCTCTTCGAGCGGCACGTGGGATGGGCGCTGGAGCATGCCAGCCACCGAGACCGATTCACCTTCCACTCGGCCGCGCTCGCACTCATGGAACAAGCCCTCGCGGAAGGACGGGAGCAGGTGGCGATCTCCCTCCCGCGAGCGTTCACGCTGTACTCGCCCGAGGGGGCCTACGAGACACGGACCCTTCGCGGCTGGCTCGCCTCTCAGGCAGAGGGCATCGCGGCGAAGTTCGACTCGCGCAACGGGACGGACCGCTTCGGCCGGCTGCTCGCACGGACACGGCGGCTCGGCACCGAAGTGGTGCCCTTTCCCATTGACAGTCCTCTCCCAGGATAACGAGCCTTTCGAGAAATACCGGCACGCCTTGTAGTAGGCTCGGGAGCTTCACTCATGCTTCCGAGGGGTGCCTCGTGTCTCTGAAAAAGTCGTTGTTCTCCGTGCTGCTGTCATCGCTGGCGCTGGTGGGTTGCGGGTCCGGAGTGGATGGGCAGCCGGATGACCTCAATGATGGGCGTGGCCCCATCGTCTTCCCCGAGGGGACCGGCTTCACCACGGACGGTGGTGTCGATGCGGGCAACCCGTACGCAGTCAGCGGCAGCCGTGTGATGCACTACCGCATCGACATCGGCGACTTCACCCAGCCCGTGGATCCGTTCTCGCCCGAGCTGAGGGCCTTCACGTTCCAGGACGGCAGCACGCGCTCTATCACGGTGGAGACGGCGCCGGACGGTACCTTCCGTCTCCCGGATGCACCCACCGGCCAGTACTACCTGCAGCTCGGCACCTTCTACGTCGTGTCCGACTCGCGCACGATGAACCTCGACCGCTATGACCTCGGCCGCCGCGATCGGGTCACCGCCGCGACCATCCCCTTGACGCTGACCGCGTCCAACCTCGAGCCCCAACCGTATGAGGACTACCCGACCTGGGATGCCATCAGCTCCAACCTCGGCGCGGCCACGTCCCTGTACGCCGAGACCCCCGTGGCCGCGGGGGCGACATCCGTCGACCAGCTCCCCTTGAGCTCCTTCTCGCTGGTCTCCACGGACGAGCATCTCGTGGACGCGTCGCGAGGCGACCGCCTGTACGTCAACCACTACACCACCCGCGACACCGGCACCTACAGCTACACCACCCTCGACCGGTTCTTCACTCCGGAACCCGTCACCATGAGCCCCACCACGAGCACCGACCTGAGCGGCACGTTCCAGGAGGCGCCCCAGTACACGGCTCGCTTCGAGTGGTGGCGCTCGCGCTTCGAGGCCTATCAGGTCCAGGCGCACCCGCAGTCGATTCCCTATGACCAGTGGATCAGCATCTCGCCCACGCCCTGGAGCTCGGATTCCTGGTACGGCTACTCGGGAGACCTGATGTACGCCAGCTTCTCCGGCATCACCGACCTCGTCACGAGCTTCACCTACGGCAACCCCTACCCCTTCAGCTGGGGCGCAGTGGCCTCCGTCTCCCACACCTTCCAGGTCATCGCCACGCGCCTGCCCGGAACGACGTCCGGCGGCCTCAACGGCGTTCTCTCCGACACGCGTCCTCTGGCTATCGCCACCGCTGGACCCATCGCCCCGCGCATCACCCCGCCGTGGGGCCTCACCGTGAACGGGAGCAACGCCCAGCAGGCACTCACGCTCGGCTCGCTCACGCCTCGCGTCACCTGGAAGGCTCCCCTCGTCGGCACGCCCTCCGTCTACCGCGTCCGCATCTCCCGGCTGACCGTGAGCGGTACGCGGACGAACCCGCTCAGCGTGGCCACCATCCACACGACCTCGACGTCCGTCGACATTCCTCCGGGCGTGCTGCAGCTCGGCCAGAAGTACGCCATCCACGTCCACGCCTACGTCACTCCTGGCGTCTTCCCCGCCGCGCATCCCTACGTGCTGGAGTCCCTCGTCGATGTCGCCAGCGCGAGCACGGTGAGCAGCATTCTCACCGCTCCGTCGAGCATGCCTCTCGCCCCGGAGCTCCAGGTCGAGCCGCAGCCGTCCTTCGAGCCGGAGCCCGGCATCAAGCCCACCCGTCAGTATCGGATGATTGAGCAGCTCCCGGTTCGGCGCTGAGCTGAGACTCGGATTGAACCCGTGGCCCTCTTCTTGGCCACGGGTTGGAGCACGGGGACGGGAACCCTCACCCCGACCCTCTCCCGGAGGGCGAGGGAGAGGGGGCACGGTGGTGGGGGTTTATCGACGGGTCACGGACGCCTGTCCGGGGCCTGCTGGCGCGTCTTCTCCGGATCCTTCTCCACCACCGGGCCGAGGATCTCATCGATGCGCTTCATCACGTCCGCGCTCAGCTTCACCCCCGCCGCCTTCACGTTCTCCTTCACCTGCTCGGGCCTCGAAGCACCGATGATCGCCGACGACACGTTCGGGTTCTGCAGCACCCATGCCACCGCGAGCTGAGCCATCGACAGCCCTACTCCGTCCGCCACCGGTTTCAGCTGCTGCACCCGCGTGAGCACTTCGTCTGTCATGAAGCGCTGAATGAACCGCGAGCCACCCTTCTCATCCGTGGCCCGGCTCCCCTCCGGCGGCTTCTGGCCCGGCTTGTACTTGCCCGTCAGCACGCCCATCGCTATCGGCGACCAGACGATCTGCCCCACCCCGAGTTCTTGCGAGGTGGGCACCACCTTCCCCTCGATGACCCGCCACAGCATCGAGTACTGCGGCTGGCTGGAGACAAGTTGGATGCCCAGCTGCTTCGCCAGCGTCACGCCCGCGCGAATCTGCTCCGCCGTCCACTCGGACACGCCGATGTAGAGCGCCTTGCCCTGGCGGACGATGTCGGCAAAGGCCTGCATCGTCTCCTCGAGCGGCGTCTCCGTGTCGTAACGGTGTGCCTGGTAGAGGTCCACGTAGTCTGTCTTCAACCGCCTCAGCGAGCCGTTGATGGACTCCAGGAGGTGCTTGCGCGACAAGCCCCGGTCGTTGGGCCCCGGCCCCGTTGGCCAGTACACCTTGGTGAAGATCTCCAGGCCCTCGCGGCGCTGCCCCTGGAGCGCACGGCCGAGCACCTCTTCAGCGCGCGTGGCGGCGTAGACGTCCGCAGTGTCGAAGGTGGTGATGCCCTCGTCGAGTGCGGCCCGCACGCACGCGAGCGCCGCTGCCTCTTCAACCTGGGAACCATGGGTCAGCCAGTTCCCGTAGGAGATCTCGCTGACCATCAGCCCACTGCTGCCGAGATGTCGGAAGTGCATGCGCGAGCATTAAACCGCTGAGCGAGACGGCACCACCAGAACCTTCCTGTCCTCCTCCACTGGACGCGCCGGTAGCGAAACAGTGAACACCGTCCCGTCTCCCAGCACGCTGCGCACGGCGATGTCCCCCCCGAGCCGGCGCACGATGTTCCGGCTGATGGAGAGCCCCAGTCCCGTCCCCGTCGAGCCCTTCGTGGTGAAGAAGGGCTGAAAGAGCCGCGACAGCACCTCGGATGGGATGCCAGGCCCCGTGTCGCTGACCTCGATGATGGCCATGTCCGCCTCGCGGCGGGCCGTGACGCGAATCTCCTTGCGCGGGCTATCCCTCGCCTCCAGGGCCTGTGCCGCGTTGACGAGCAGGTTGACGAAGACCTGCGAGACCGGCCCCGGGCTGCCCTTGACCTCCAAGCCCCCGGGCAGCTCCGTCAGGACGCTCGCCTGCCGCATCGTCTCCACCCGGGCAATCCGCAGCGCCGAACGGATGGCCTCGTTGAGCTCGAACCAGCCTCCGGCCTCCTCGTCCGTCTTCGCCAGCGAGCGCATGTCTCGGACGATGTCGCTGATGCGCAGGGCTCCCTCGCGAGCATCCACCACGGCCTGCTCCAGCTCCACCAGGTCCACCGGCTCGCCCTCGCGCAACGCCGCCACCTGCTCCTGGATGTAGCCCAGGTTGCTGAGGACGTAGGCCGCTGGGTTGTTGATCTCATGCCCAATGCCCGCCGCTACCTGCCCCAGCGTCGCCAGCCGCTCCGAGGACGCGAGCTGGCAGGCCAGACGCCAGTTCTCCAGGGCGAGCACCACATGGCTCGCCAGCATCGCCGCGCGGTCCAGCTCCTTCTTGCCGAACATGCGCAGCCCGTCCCTGCGCAGCAGGCCCAGCACGCCCAGCACCCGCTCCCCCACCGCCAGGGGATGGAGGATGACCGACACCTCTCTCCCCAACGCCTGGATGGAGCCGAGCCGCCGATCCTCCAGGCCAGGTGCCGCCAGGGCCGGCGTCCTGTCCGAGGACAGCGCCTGGACCACTCGCTCGCCCAGCTCGCGCAGCAGGCTGCCCTCGGCATCGGAGGACAGGCCGCACGCATGCGCCACCTGGAGCCGCCCCTGCACGTCTTGCATCAACAGCACCACCGCGTCCGCCGCCATCAGACCCCGGCTCCCCTCCACGATGGCCTGGGGAATCCGGTCGAACTCGTTCGTCTCGAAGAAGGACTGGCTGGCCCGCACCAGGTCCGCCGAGATGTTGAGCCGGTAGCGGTCCAGTGCGCGCGTGACGCACGAGTACATCTCTCGGATGTTGAAGGGCTTGCGGATGAGGTCGAACGCACCAGCCCTCATGCACTCGATCGCCGTCTCCACCTCCGCATAGCCGGTGGCGACGATGACCTCGGTGGCCGGCAACACCTGCTTGGCCTCGCGCAGCAGCTCGAGCCCACTCATGAAGGGCATGCGCACGTCGGTGATGATCAGCCCGGGCGAGCACTCGTTCAGGAGCCGCAGGGCGGCCTTGCCGTCGGAGGCCTCGGTGACGGCGTAGCCCTCCTGCTCCAGCTGGTAGCGCAGCAGCAGGCGCATGTCCCGCTCATCGTCCACGACGAGGATCTGCTCAGGCATGGGGGAAGGCCGGGTCGAGGGAGAAGTGCTCGGATTCACGCGGAGACCTCCGTGGGTTGTACCGGCGCCAAGGGGAACCACAGCCGCACCGTGGTGCCGGCACCAAGGGCCGTCTCCACGTCGATGCGGCCACCGTGCGACTCGACGATGCTGCGGGTAATGGACAGCCCCAGGCCCGTCCCCTGCCCCACCGGCTTGGTGGTGAAGAAGGGGTCGAACATGCGCTGGCGCACGTCCGGAGCCATCCCGCTTCCGGTATCCGTCACGAACAGCTCCATCTCATTCCCCGCTGGAATGACATGGGCCCCCATGGACACCGTGCCGCCCGGAGGCGTCGCATCCAGCGCGTTGCCCACCAGGTTCAACAATGCGGACTCCATCTCCGGCACGTTGGCCTCCAGCCCAGGCAAGTCCGCCGGAGGCTCGATGATTTTCAGCTGGACCTCGCCGCGCTGGGCCTGACCGATGGCCAGCTCCTGCACCCGCTCCAGCATGCGCCCCACCTCGATGCGCTCGCGCGCTGGGCCGCTCCTGCGAGAGAAGTCCAGCAGCGTGCGCACCAGCCGGGCACAGCGCTGGGTGTGCGTCTCGATGAGCGTGAACGCCGTGCGCGACGCATTGTCCAGCGTGGGCCTCATCAACTGGGCCTGCGCGAAGCCGAGGATGACGCCCAGCGGGTTGTTGAGCTCGTGCGACAGGCCCGCCACGAGCGTGCCCACCGCCGCCATCTTCTCCGACTGCACCAGCGACTCACGCAGCCGCTGCACCTCGCGCAGGTCCCTCGCGATGCAGACGTGCCCCTGCACCTGCCCGGCCGCATCGAGGATTCGCGACAGGGCGAGGTGCACGGGGATGACGCCCGCCTGCTGCGTGACGAGCGACAGCTCGGCCTCCACCGTCTCGCCGCTACCCGCCCGCGCGAGCAGCCCGGTGATGAGCTCGCGCGACGCCTCGGGCACCATCCGCTCCTGGAAGGACGTCCCCAGCAGCTCCAGCCGAGGCCACCCGAAGAGCTTCTCCGCCGCTTCGTTGCACACGAGCACCCAGCCCTCCACTCCCACCATGAGGATGGCGTTGGGTGAGGAGGAGGTGATCTGCGCCAACAGCGAGAGGTGCTCCCGCGAGCGCTCCAGCTCGGCGCCACGGTGGGCGAGCCGCTCCAGCATCAGGTTGAAGGTGTCCGCGATGGCGTCCAGCTCGTCCCCGGTGCGGACCTGGATGCGCTCGTTCAGGTCTCCCCCGTCGATGATGCGCCGCATGGAGACCTGCAACTGCTGGAGCGGGCGCATCAGCAGCCGGGTGCGCCAGAAGATCAGCAGGATCAGCACCACCGCCATCCCCACGCCGCCTTGGATCATCCGCTGGCGCAGCACCTCCACCGGGCCGGAGATGTGCTCGGCCGGCACGGAGAGGACCAGGGACCAGCCAAAGCCATGCTCCTGCGCGAAGCCCTCCACCGGGACCACCAGGTAGTACATCCCGTCGATGAGCGCCGTGTTGCGCCGACCGGGCGCGGAGGACAACGACCGCAGCTCGCCAATCACCTGCTCGGACAGGTGGCCGGTCAGCGGCACCTCCCCGTCCAGCAACACCACCTCGATTCCCTGGCGCGCGGCGCCGCCCCGCACGAAGGAGAGATCAAACCGTGCAACCAGGGCCCCCTCGGTGTGCTTCTGGTAGACGACGGGGAAGGCGAAGAGCACGCGCGCTCCACGCCCCTCGGAGACCACCAGCGCCTGGGGCTCGCCGCTGGCGACCTTCGACCACCAGGGTGCCTGTGCGAAGGAGCCGACACTCTCGCTCTGGCCGTTGCGGGCGATGACTCGCCCCTTGAAGTCGAGCAGCCACAGATCGCTCTCGCCGGGCAGGCTCAACCGCTGCATGAGGGGCTCGAGGTAGTCGCTCCGGCCCAGCGTATCGATGACGCTGTTGGTCATGAATGGGTTGGAGGCGAGCGACTGCGCCGCGGTCCACCGCAGCCGAAGCTGCTCGTCGATTCCGCCCGAGGCGAAGTGGGCCAGCTCGAGCAGATGCTCCCGGCTCGCCGTCTCGAGCGCCCAGTGCGCTCCGCGGGACACGGTGGCGACGAGAGCGCCCACCATGACCATATCGACGAGCAGGAAGAAGAGGAGGAGCTTGCCTTGGAAGCTCCGGAAGAGATTCACGATGGTTCCTACGGCTGGCTGAGCACCAGCACGCCTCGCGGGTTGAAAGTGGCCAGCTTGAAGTCCGAGGGGCTCAGCGCCTCGTGGCGCGAGGGAGTGAAGGCGGGCTGATAGGTACGCACCAGGCCCTGGTAGGAGCCCAGCCGCTCCAGCGCGTCGCGCACCCGGGGGCGCTCGGTGGACTTCGCCTTCTGAATCGCGAGCGCGAGCAGCCAGACGGCGTCATAGGCCTGGGCTGTCCCCGCATCACTGAAAATCTCCTCGTCGGACTGGGTGCCAAACAGCGTGTGGTACTTCGCGGCGACCGCCCTGGCCTTCGCGCTTGGGTTGCCCAAGAAGGAGAAGGTGTGCACCACGCGCAGGTCCACCCCGGACAGGGCTTCTCCTGACTGCCGCACGAAGTCGCCTCCGATGATGCCCGAGTGCGCGTAGATGGGGAGCCGCTTGCCCGGAGGTCTGCGCGCCACGGTCCTCACGATGGCGGCCCCCTCGGGCGCGTTGGCTACCATGAGGAGCGCCTCGGCCCCCGCCCGCTCCACCGCGGCCAGGTGCGTCTCCATGTCCGCATCGGCCCAGTTGAACCACTGCACGGACGCGGGCTTCAGGTTGCGCCGGGCCAGCGCCGCGAGGAGGGCCTTCTCGTTGCTGCGGCCCCAGGCGCTCTTCTCCAGGATGACCCCGAGCCGCTTGTGGCCCCGCGCCAGTGCCCGCGCGACCAGGAACTCCCCCACCCGCTCGTCGTCTATGGAGACCCGGAAGACGTAGTTGGGAGTCAGCTCGTGTTGGACCATCCCGGTGGCCGCCGCCCAGGGGCTCACCACGATGAGCTGGTGCTCATGGATGAAGGGCAGGTTCTGGATGACCGGCGGGCTGTGCAACCCCGAGAGGATGGCCACCAGGTGAGGCATGCTCGCGAGCTCCGGAAGCTGCTCCGTGGCTCGCGCAGGCACGCCGTGGTGGTCCCTCACCACCAGCTCCAGCTTGCGCCCGTCCAGCAGTCCTCCCTGGGCGTTGAGCTCCGAGATGGCGATGAGTGCCCCGCGGCGGATGGCCTCGCCCGCCATCGCCGAGCCGGAGCTCATGTCCGCGTGCAGCACCAGGACGATGGGCGCCTTCTCCTGCGCCACCGCCACGCCGCAGCACAGCAGCGCGAGACCGAACACCCCTGGCAGCAGTCGTCTCATGGCTCGCCCAGAAATCCTGGGATGCCAGAATATACGAGCCCGACGCGTTTGGGGCCATGCGACCCGAGACCCTCACGAACGCCGGACAGGTACGCCCGGCGTCCGAGCAGGGAATCTCACCGCTTGAGATTGCGGAAGGGGTTGTTGAAGGGCTCGGCCGAGGGCTTCTGCGAGGCCGGAGCCTTGCCGCCCCCCTGCTTGCTGGCCGCCGGAGCGGGCGCGGGTCGCGAAGCGCCACCCGAGGAGCGCGTATCGCTCCCAGAAGAGCGAGGACTCCCAGCGGGTGCCGCCGAGGTGCCCTCGGTGACGGCACGCACGGACAGTGCGAGGCGCTTGCGGGCGAGGTCCACGCTCAGCACCTTCACGGTCAACCGGTCGCCCACCTTCGCCGCCTCGCTGGGATCCTTGATGAAGCGGGTGGAGAGCTGGGACACGTGGACGAGCCCGTCCTGGTGCACGCCCACGTCGACGAAGGCCCCGAAGGCGGTGACGTTGGTGACGACGCCCTGGAGCACCATCCCCTCCTTCACGTCCTCCAGCTTCTGCAGGTCCTCACGGTAGGCGGGCGGAGTGAAGTCGCCGCGAGGGTCGCGGCTGGGCTTCTCCAGCTCGGCGAGGATGTCCTTGAGCGTCATCTCGCCCAGGTCCGGTCCCAGGTAGCGCTTGGGGTCGATCTTCCGCACCAGCGCGGAGTTGCCCACCAGCTGCTTCACGTCCACGCCCAGGTCCTTCGCCATGCGCTCGACGACGCCGTAGCGCTCCGGGTGCACGGCGCTCGCGTCGAGGGGCTCGGGGCCATGGACGCGCAGGAAGCCAGCGGCCTGCTCGAACGTCTTCGGACCCAGCCCGCTCACCTTGAGGATTTCGCGGCGCGTGGTGAAGCGGCCCTTGGCGGCGCGGTGGGAGACGATCTTCTTCGCCAGCGTGGGGCCGATACCGGACACGTGCTCCAGCAGCTGCGGCGACGCGGTGTTCACGTCCACGCCCACCGCGTTGACGCACGAGTCCACCACCTCGCCCAGCTTCTTCTTGAGCAGGCCCTGGTCCACGTCGTGCTGGTACTGCCCCACGCCGATGCTCTTGGGGTCGATCTTCACCAGCTCGGCGAGCGGATCCTGCAGCCGGCGGCCGATGGACACCGCGCCACGCAGCGACACGTCCAGGTCGGGGAACTCCTCACGCGCCGTCTCGGAGGCCGAGTAGATGGAGGCCCCCTGCTCGCTCACGGACACCACGGGCACCTGGGAATCGAGCGCCTTGAGCACCTCGCGCACGAAGGTCTCCGCCTCGCGGCTGCCGGTGCCGTTGCCCACGGCGATGAGCTCGGGCTTGTGCTTGAGGATGATGGCTCCGCACTGCTTGGCGGCGGCCGCGCGCTCACTGCCGCTCCTCTCGGTGTAGAGCGTGGCGGTGTCCACCAGCTTGCCAGTGCCATCCATCATGGTGGCCTTGATGCCGGTGCGCAGGCCCGGGTCCAGCGCGAGCACGGGCCGACTGCCCGCGGGCGCGGTGAGCAGCAGGTGGCGCAGGTTCTGCCCGAAGACGGTGATGGCCTCGCGGTCCGCGCGCTCCTTGAGCTCGTTGCGCAGCTCGGACTCCAGCGAGGGGCCCATGAGCCGGTCCCACGAGTCCTCCACCGCGGCGCGCAGCTCGGGGGCAAAGGGAGACTGGGGCTTCGTCACCACGCGCGAGGACAGCGTCCCCTTCACCTCGTCATCCGGGAGCGCGAGCTGGATGCGCAGCACTTCCTCGGCCTCGCCACGCAGCAGCGCCAGAATCCGGTGCGAGGGCGCCTTGGACAGGTCCTCCTCGTGGTCCGCGTAGTTGTCGAACTTGGTGGCCTCGCCCTTCTTCTTCGCGACGATGGCCGAGCGCAGGCGGCCCTTCTGCACGCACATCTCGCGGGCAGTGCGGCGCAGGCCCGCGTCATCGGCCACGCGCTCGGCGCAGATGTCACGCGCTCCGGCGAGCGCCGCCTCCTGGTCCGGCACTTCCTTGCCCGCGTTGACGAAGGCGCGCGCACGGGCAGCCACGTCCTCCTTCTTCCCGGTCTCCTGCTTCCAGAGCAGGTCCGCGAGCGGCTCCAGGCCCCGCTCCCGGGCGATCGCCGCGCGGGTGCGGCGCTTGGGCTTGTAGGGGAGGTAGAGGTCCTCCAGCTCCGTGCGCGTCTTCGCCCGCTGGAGCGCCTGGGTCAGCTCCGGGGTGAGCTTCCCCTGCCCCTCGATGGTGCGGAGGATCGTCTCTCGGCGCGAGTCCAGCTCGGCGCGCTCGGCGGCCCCGTCCAGGATGGCTTGGATCTGAACCTCGTCCAGGCCCCCCGTGGCCTCCTTCCGGTAGCGGGCGATGAAGGGGACGGTCGCCCCGTCCTCACTCAGGGCGAGGGTCCGGTCCACCTGCTCGGGCTTGATGCCCAGTTCCTTCGACAGCTCGATGGCGTAGACGTGCATGGCGACACAAACCCTACACCATCCCACATGAAAAGGCGAGCCCCCCCGGCTCCCCTGACGGGCACTCCGCGCCCCCACCGAGCGGGCGGGGACGCGGAGGCCCTGACACGAGCCTCAGGGCTTGTCGGACGGCACCTCACCGGTGAGCACGCAGAAGAGCGCCACCGGGTCGCACTTCACCGGGAAGATGGGGTTGATGCCCGAGCCGCGGTAACGGCCCGACGCCGGATCCGGGTTCGGGTCGCACTTGGAGTCATCCGGCTTCCCGCCGGTCCCGCAGCTCACCACGGGCCAGATGCCCTTGACCGTGTACTCGGCGGTGCAGCCGTTCTCGGAGTAGCGCAGCTCGGCGGTGAACTGCGTGCCCGGTATTTCCGGCGTGTTGTAGACGCGCAGGTTGGACCACGCGTAGGTGAGGCTCCGGTTCGCCCCACCCGTGGTGGAGCGCAGCACGACCTGGGTCGGGTTGAGCGAGGGCACCTCGCAGAAGTTGTCCGGGCCCGGAGCGTCCGTGCTCAGCGCGCCCAGGGAGTGGGGCTGGTGTGCGTCCGGCTCCACCTGGTACTTCGGATCCACCAGCAGCTCGCCGACCACGCGCGAGCGCATGGTCACCGAGTCCGGGGCGCTGGGGTCCACGCTGAAGTACTTCTCCATGCCCACGCGCTCCGGCTTGAGCTGGGCGCACTCCTGGGTGGCGTCCTGCCCCTCCTTGAGCGTGTAGACGGTGGCGAAGGCCCCCTTGGCCACCACGCACTGCGGATCCTGCTGATAGGTGCCACAGGCACCCAGGGTGGAGGCGGCCAGCACCGCCCCCGTGCCCAATCCAATCAATCGAAGGTTCATGGCGTTTCTCCCAGGTGCTCGCACTAGAAGCTCAGCTTCATGCCGAAGCGGATGGACCGAGGCGCCTGGTATGAGGTCGGCTTCTTGAAGTTGGGGTTGATCTCGGCCGCGGAGAGGGTCCGAGAGTCCTCCACCGGCTTGTTGGCTTCGTAGACCTTGACCTTGCAGTCGCCCTGCCGGCAGGCCTCCACATCCGCCGCCGTGCCGCCCCCCTCGATGGGGTGTACCTGGGTGAAGGTGAACGTCTGATCAATGCCCGTCACGCCCTGGAAGTTGAAGACGTTGAAGACGTCCAGGGTGAGGCTGAGCGTGTAGTTGCCGAACAGCTTGCGGTTGATGCCCACGTGCGTGTCCAGGTTGTGGATCCACGGCAACTCGCCCCCGCTGCCACGCGGCAGGATGAACGTCTCCGAGCCGCTGCGCCGCGGGTGGTAGCCCAGGTAGTTGAGCGGCGCGCCCGAGCGGGCCCGGTAGCCACCACCCACGTTGAGGCTCAGCTCCTTGGTGAGCTGGAACTCCTTGGCGCCGAAGACCTTGAAGGCGTGCGTGCGGTTACCGGGCAGCGGGCCGTCGCGGTTGACGGTGAGCGACAGCAGGTCGAAGTCGCGCGTCAGGTTGGGCGAGAGCTGGCCGGTGTCCGCGCGGAACAGGCCCGAGTAGTTGCCCTGCAGCGAGGACCACGTGTAGCTGACCTGGGCCAGCCACTGATTGGAGAAGGCCTTGGTGTAGTAGACGTTCACCGCGTCGTAGTCGCGGCGCGCCAGCGGGAAGTCCTTCGAGTAGCCCTTGCCCGGGTTGCCCAGGAAGAAGGTGGTGCCGTCGTCGCGGCTCATGTCCTCGATGACGTCGTTGAGGTAGCGCTTGGTGTACATCAGGCCCACGCGCCCGAGCAGCACCTCGTACTCGCCGCCCACCACGAACTCGTCGCTGGACTGGGCTCGAATGTTGGGATCCACCGGCACGCGATCGCCACCCTCGGAGAGCCACTTCTGACTGGAGCTCTCCGGGCCACCGACGACCCGCCGGTTGTCGTCCGTGTTGCAGTCCCCACCCTGCAGCAGGTCGGCGGGGTCCAGGGGGTCGCACCTGGGCGCGTTGTAGGTGGCCGACAGAAGCTGCTGCTGGGGGAACGACAGGACGGCCATGTCCAGGGGGATGTTCTCGTAGAAGCGCGCGTAGTTGACGAAGAGCTTCGAGCGCCCCTGCTGGGTGAAGTCGTAGATGACGCCGACGCGGGGCGACCACTGGTGGGGCAGGTGCAGGCCCACCTTGCCATCCAGGCCCCAGATGGTCTGCGTGTCGTAGCGCACGCCCGCGTTGACCGTCACCTTGTCGAGGATGGACCAACTGTCCTGGACGAAGCCGCCGAACGTCATCGAGGTGGTGGTGCCCCGCAGGCTGGTGAGGGGCTCGGGCTGGTCCGGCCCCTGGAGGTAGCCGTACTGGACCCGGCTCTCGAAGTTGGTGCCGTCCAGGCTCTCGCGGAAGGTGGTCAGACCGGTGCGCGCGCGGTCGATGAAGAAGCTGGCGCCCTCGGCGTCAACGCCGGCCTTGATGACGTGGTGGCCGAGCGCCTCGAACAGGTAGGTGCCCAGCACCTTGCCCTGGTAGCGGTCCATCTTCGAGATGTTGATGGTGCCGGTCCCGCCCCCCACGTACGAGGTGACGGGGCACCGGGTGGCGTTCAGCCCCGCCGGGGAGTCACAGACGGAGGGGTCGGGAAGCTGCTCGTACTCGGTGATGCTGTGCCAGTCGCGCCGCGTCACCCCACCGGACACGCTGCGCGAGCGCCGCCAGGTGACGTTGGGAATCGCGGAGAGCCCCGTGCCCGAGGAGAGCCCCGAGCCATCGGACGGAAGGGTGGTGGCGTCCTGGCGGTGCCAGCCAACCGTCGCGTCGATCAGCAGCGACTTGTTGAAGAAGGAGGAGCTCTGCTTGGCCACCACGTCCAGCGCGCTGCTCGTGCGGCGAGTGGCGATGGTGTCATAGGCGCCCTGGACGTAGGCCGTGCACGACAAGCCCTCGCACACCTCGGGGGCGCCATCGCGGCTGAAGGCGTAGCGGTTGGCCCCGCCCGACCAGGTCGGCGTGCCGTACACCGACAGCGACAGGTTGTGGTCCTGGTTGAAGAGGTAGGTGAGCTTGCCGATGTACTGGATGGTCCGCTCGTCCGCGAAACGCTCCGTCCGGGCGCCCGCGATGGGCGTGGCGATCTGGTAGCCCGTGGCGGTGTCCTTGCGCGGCACGCCAATGTCCGAGCAGCCGATGTCGTCGTTCTTCTCCGTGCAGATGTCCAGGACGCTGATCTGCCGCGCCACCTGGATGCGGTTGAACGCCGGGGCCACGCCCGCGAAGAACCACAGCTTGTCCTTCACGATGGGGCCGCCCAGTTCGAAACCGAAGTCCCCCTGGTTCCACGGCGTGCCCTTGGCGGAGATGACGCTGCCGGCCTGCAGGATCTCCGGACCCGCCGACTGCAGGAAGCCCGGGGCCACGTTGCCGAACACGGAGCCGTGGAACTCGTTGGAGCCGGACTTGGTGACCACGTTCATCACGCCGCCCGTGGAGCGGCCGAACTCGGGCATGTAGCCACCGGTGATGACGTTGACCTCCTTGACGAACTCCACCGAGAGCGGCGTGCCGATGGTGCCCACGGCCGGGTCGTTCACCGACAGACCATCCACCACGAACTGGTTCTCCGGCGAGGTGCCTCCGTTGATGCTCACGCCGTAGGTGTCCTCCTGGGCACCCGGCGCCATCTCGGCCAGGGACTCGAAGGAGCGCGAGGCCGAGCCCTTCGAGCCCGGGCGGCTCACCGCCAGGTTCTTCAGCATGTTGGCGTCCACGCTCATGCCCGAGGTGCTCGAGGCCACGTCCACCGTCGGCGGAGCGGCCGTGACGGTCATCTCCTCGCTCAGGCCCCCCTCCGGCAGCAGCTCCACGTTGAAGCGGATGGTGCGGTCGATGCGCAGCTGGATGTCGTTGCGAATGAAGAAGCGGAAGCCCTGGGCCTCCACCCGGAGGGTGTAGGTGCCCGGCGGCAGCTGCGGAATCCGGTACTGGCCGCTGGCGTCGGTCACCACTATCTGCTCGCCCTGAAGACTCGGAGACGTGGCCGTCACCAATGCGTCCTGCACTGGCTTCTTGTCGGCCGAGTTGATGATTTTACCGGTGATGACGGCGGTGCCCTGGGCCCATGCGCTGGTCCCCACTAGCAACAGCAGGACACACCACGCGCGCGCGAGTCGAACGTGCGAAGACAAGATGCTGACCCCTCCTGGGAAGTGGGGCGCACATTAGTCACATTTTCGAAACTTGGGAATTCACCGCTCGTAGCAGATGATTCGCTCCACGCGGTAATGCCCCGCGGGCTCCACCGGCCGCAGCAGCATCAGCTCCGCGGGCAGGCCCACGCGCAAGGTGCGCTCGCTCCGGGGCGGCAGGGGCAGCGAGTCCCCCACCTTCACGTCCCCGGAGGGCAGCGGCACGACGGTGAGCCCGGTGCCGTCCACCCTCTCCACGGCTCCATAGACGCGCAGATCTCCCAGCTCCTCGATGGAGCCTGAGAGCACCACGGACGCAGTGCCCTCGCGGGTGCGCACCGCCTGGGCCGCCGCCACGCCCACGTCCGCGAGGAAGGCCTCCCCCGCCTCGCCGAAGACGTGAGCGCCCTGGATGACAAGGTGCAGCATGCCTTTGCTGTCATTGAGGGGGATGGACTCGTAGCGCTCGAGGTCCGCGTGCTCCACCGCGCCGCTGGCGAGCGCATCCAAGGCGGACACCAGGGCCACGAAGTTGAGCCGGAGCAACGGCTCGTCGGGCTCGGCCGAGGGCCACGGACCGGTCTCGATGAGCACGGTAGGCGTGCCCCAGCGCACCAGGTTGTCGCCGAAGGCGCGGACCTCGAAGGAGTCGTCGTAGCGACCAATCTGGCCGGGCGCGAGTGGCTCGAGAGCATCCCGGATGACGGCGCACACCTTCTTGGCGAGCACCCGGCCCGGGTTGTCGCCGCGCGAGGCGTCAAAGGGCGGAGCGAGCAGGGAGATGGAGGCGGGCTGAGCCGTGCCGCCCCCTACCGCCGTGCGCCAGCTCTGGTTGTGAAGGTTGAAGCCGAGCGACGGCTGGAGCCTGTCGCGGAGCGCCTTGAGGGTCCGGCCCTCGGGCGTCTGGAGGGCCAGCGCGTCCCGGTTGACGTCGATGCCCTGGGCATTGCGCCGCTGGAAGCGCTCGGCGCCGTCGGGGTTGAGCATGGGCACGGCGTGCAAGGTGAGCGCGAAGAGCAGCCGGGCCACTCGGGGGTGAGCGCGATGGCGGCGGAGATACTCGAAGAGATCCAACAGGGCCGTGGTGGCGGTGGGCTCGTCCCCGTGCATCTGGGACCAGAGGAGGATGTGCCGGGGGCCAGTGCCCACGCGAACGAGGCGCAGCGCGCGGTCTTCCACCGAGCGTCCTACCTCTTCCAACTGGAAGAGATCCGGCGCCGTCTGGTGGAGGCGGCGGAGCTGGGCTTGCACGTGGACATGGCGGACGAGCGCGGGGGACGGCAGGCCCTGGAGGCGGACATCGGCCCAGAGGGCGAAGAGCTCCTGAGGGGTGGCGGGGGCGGTCACGATAATCCTCTCTTTATCCCGGTGGGTGCCCCGGAGTCGCGGATGGGAGATGATGGCGGGAACCCATGCTGCCTGAACCCATCCGCAACGCGATCGACGTAGCCAGTAATGCCGTCTGGGGCCCCTGGACGATGGCCCTCTTGTTGGGAACTGGTGTGTTCCTGACGATCCGGCTGCGGTTCGTCCAGGTGACGCACTTCCGGGAGGGACTGCGGGCCATGGCGCCGGCCCAGGCGAGTGGCGCTGGAACGCTGAGCCCCTTCCAGGCCTTCATGACAGCGCTCGGAGCGTCCATTGGCACCGGCAACATCGCGGGTGTGGCCACGGCCATCGTGAGCGGTGGGCCGGGCGCGCTGTTCTGGATTTGGGTGTACGGCTTCTTCGCCACGACCATCAAGTTCTGCGAGGCCGTGCTGGGCATCCAGTACCGCAAGGTGAACGGAGAGCGGCTGTCAGCGGGTCCCATGCACTATCTGAAGGACGGGCTCGGCTCGCCGAAGCTCGCCTGGCTTTACGCGGTCATCGCCGGCGTGGCCGCCCTCACGACGACGCCCTTCACCCAGCCCAACTCCATGGCTGTTGTGCTGCAGAGCCAGTTCAACATTCGCCCACTGTACTCGGGCCTGGCCATCGCGGTGCTCACGTGGCTGGTGGTCATCGGCGGCGTGAAGAGCATTGGCCGCGCGGCGGAGAAGCTCGCGCCCTTGAAGGTGGGGCTGTACCTGGCCGGAGGGCTCATCGTCATCCTCACCCATGTCGCGCAGTTGCCCTCGGTGTTCTCGCTCATCCTGCGCGAGGCGTTCTCCATGGAGGCAGCCGGAGGTGGTGCACTCGGGGTGGGGATGATGGCGGCCATGCGCTATGGCATTGCCCGAGGCATCTATGCCAACGAGGCCGGGTACGGCACGGCGGCGGTGGCGTACGGCACGGCGCGGACGGATGCACCGGTGAAACAGGGACTCCAGGCCGTGATGGAGGTGTTCATCGTCTCGTGTGTCACCTCGACTATCAGCGCGCTGGTGATTCTCGCGAGCGGAGTGTGGACGTCCGGGAGCACCAGCACGGCGGTGGTTGCCGAGGCCTTCAACACGGCGATTCCCACGGTGGGCGGATGGGTGGTCGCCTTCTGCGCCTTCCTCTTCGGCTACACGACTCTGATTGGCTGGGCCTACTACGGCGAGCAGTTCCTCGAGTATGCCTTTGGCCTGCGCATCACCAAACCCTACCGGTGGATCTACTGCGGCCTGGTCGTCTTCGGCGCCACGGGCAAGGTGGAGACCATCTGGGCCTGGGGAGATCTGATGAACGGCCTGCAGGTGTTCCCCAACCTCGTGGGCCTGATTGGGTTGAGCGGCGTGGCCGCCTCGGTGCTACGCAAACCCAAGGCGCAGGAGGCCCAGGTGAGCACGGCCGCGCCTCCTCTCGCCTGAGGAAGTAGTCTCGAAGGCATGAGCCTTCCAAGCTTCCATGAAGTGGCTGGCGCTCCTGGGTGAACAAGGCAAGACGCCCACACATGCGCAATTTCAGAATCGAGGAAGACAGGGCTGCAGGATACACGGGCTACATCGACGGCACGCACAAGTGGGGGCTTCCGGGCATCATCTGCCCTGTGTGCAAGGCCACCTGGAGTTCCATTTCCACAGCGTACCCCTCCGTGGACCTGACTCCAGTGGAGTCCCTGGCCGACTTCGAGAAGGCCCGGCCCGAGCCCGCGGACGAGTACGAGAGGTTGTGTGAATTGGTACGTCCCCTGCTGCCTCCAGGAGCCGTGCTCGAACCCGGGACCAGTTTTGGTCCCATCGTGGGCAAAGCCCAGGGGCGATTCGGGCAATTCGTCTCTCCCGTTCCCTGGATCCTGCTGGTACAGCGCGAGGCCCTGGAGAAGCTCCAGGCCGAGGGTCTGCGAGGACTCAAGGGATGCCGCACCGACTTGCGTTTCCGCCAGCGTGCATCACCCGAGTTGCTCGAGCTGGAACTCCTCCCCGTGGGTAAGGTGCACCCGGACTGTCTGCCCCCGACTCGCAAACCACCCTGCGCTCGGTGCGGTCAGAACCGCATCCCCCTGCCCGATAAGCTCTTGCTGGACGCATCCACGCTTCCCAACCACCTGGACCTGTTCCGACTGGAGGACTACTCCACCGAGCTCATCTGCACCGAGCGCTTCGTCGACGCCTGCAAGCGCCTCGGCCTGGGCGGCGTTGTCTTCCACCCCCTCACCACCCGGGGCCACAGTTAGGATGCCGCGCCATGCCGAGCGGCCCACGCATCCTCCTCATCGCGGAACGATTCCCTCCTGACCTGGGAGGCCTCGCGCGCAGCGGTGCTCGCACCGCGGGCTCCCTGGCCCGGCTCGACGCCCAGGTGGACGTCCTCACCTGGACCCGCACCCTGCCCCCCGGTGCCCTCCAGTCGCTCGACGCGGGCGAAGTCGCCGCCTCCGCCCGAGGGGCCACGCTGCACCGGCTCGGCCTCTTCGGACAGACGGACACCTCCATGCAGCACACGCTCGACGTGCTCGACTTCCTGCACTCGCAGCGCCGCTATCAACTCGTCTGGGGGCACTACCTCTCGCCCCCGGGCTTCATGGCCGTCACCTTCGCCGGGCTCGCTGGCATCCCCTCTACCGTCAGCGCTCGCGGCAACGACGTGGACCAGGCCATGTTCCCCCCGGGGGACTTCGCCCGCCTCCTCTGGACGCTCCAGCGCGCCACCGTCCTCACCGCCGCCTCGGGAGACCTCGGACGCAAGATGACCATGCTGCTCGGGCACGACCCGGGCGTCGAGGTCATCCCCAACGCCGTGGACACCACCCTCTTCCGCCCCGGCCCGGCAGACCCCGCACTCCGCGAGCGCCTCGGCATCCAGCCCGGCGAGCTCGTGCTCGGCTTCTCCGGAGAGCTGCGCCACAAGAAGGGCGTCCCCTTCCTCCTGTCCGCCCTCTCCGAGGTGCGCAAGGTGCGACCTGCCTGTCTGCTCGTCATCGGCGAGGTGCGCTCGCGCGAGCAGGAGCACCTCACCGCCTTCCGCGCCGAGCACCCCGAGGATGCCGCGCGCATCCTCGTCACCGGCCGGCTCGATGCACCCGAGGACGTGGCGGCCCACCTGCGGCTGTGCGACGTCTACCTCCAGCCCTCCCTCTGGGATGGCATGCCCAACGCGATGCTCGAGGCCATGGCCTGTGCCCGCGTGGTCGTCGCCAGCGACGCGGGCGGCATCCCCGAGGCCATCGACTCCGGGCACAACGGCTTCCTCGTTCCCAAGGCGCTGCTCAACCACCTGGGGCAGGCAGTCATCGACGTGCTCAGCTTGTCCGAGGAGCGCAGGGCCACCATCGGCGCCGCGGCCCGCGCCCGCATCGAGGAGCGCTTTCAGGCACAGGCCGAGGCCGCGGCGCTCCAGCGGGTGCTGGACCGCACCATCCCGAAGGCCTCCTCGTAGGCCACCACCAGCGACTCCTGCGCCCGCGCCCAGGTGAAGTCCCGCTCGACGTGGGCCCTCCCCTGCTGGCTCATCCGCGGGCCGAGCGCCGGGTCCGCCTTCAACGCACGCACCGCCTCGGCAATCGCCTTGGGCGAGCCCGGACGGACGAGGAACGCGTGCACCCCGTGCTCCGCCACCGCGCGCACCACCGGCAAGTCACTCGCCACCACCGGCGTGCCCGAAGCCATCGCCTCCAGCAGCTTCAACGGGCAGCATCCCTGCACGAGGTTGCGGTCGTTGGGCGGCAGCGGCACCAGCACCACGTCACAAGCATGGTGAAGCCTCGCCAGCTCCGCCTGCGGCAGGGCATCGAGCACCTCCACCGCGCCCTCGCCCACCAGCTCACCGCACATCTCCAGCAGCTCGCGGCGCTGCTCCCTGCGCGCGGGGCCCACCAGGGTGAGCTGGGCTGGGACGTCGCGGCGCAACAGGCGGCACGCCTCGATGGCATGGTGCACGCCCTGCCACGAGGTCATCGTCCCGCTGTACAGCAGGCGCACGGGCCGGTCCTCCCAGGGACGAGGCGCCTGGTAGGAGAAGAGCCCGGTGTCCACTCCGTTGGGGATGACGCGGATGCGGCCGGGCGCCACGCCTCGCGACTCCAGGTGGCGAGCCGTCACCCCGCTCGGCGTGAGAAGCAGGTCCGCATTCTCCAGGCACAGGTCTTCCTGGGCCACCAGCTTGCGCAGCAGCTCGTCGTCATCGGCGACGGCGGGCGCGTGGTACTTCAGCTCGATGGAGGGCAGGCCGTTCACCTCGAACACCAGATGCTCGGTGAGCTGCTCCTTGCGCCGGGCGATGGGGTAGCCCTCGAAGATGGAGCGCACGTGCACCACGGATGCCCGCTCCCTCCCTCGCCACCAAGCCGCGAGCTCACCCCGGAAGCACATGGCCTGCTGGATGAGATCCGGCCCCTGCGCCCGCATCGGGTGGAAGCGCACGCCCTCCGGCGGCGGCTCGCCTGCCTCACCCCCGATGGCCAGCAGATCCAACCCGCCAAAGGCCCGGCCGAGCGCCTCGACGAAGGCACGGATGTGGACCGCCGCTCCCTTGGGCGCGGGAAAGCGGTCGAAGGACGCGTAGATGATTCCGGAGGAGGACACGGCCCGCGCAGTATCCCGTCTGGGGGCGCTCCGCACCAACCCCCGATTGACCATCGAGAGGGCGGACTCCTACGCTCCTCCTCCCCTTCACTCCGAGAGCGGACCTTGGCCGTCGACGTCGAGCTGTTCAGCAAGGAGACCATCTACCGCGCCAGCCTCCCCTGTACCCAGGTGCTCGAGGACCTCCAGCGGATGGGGAAGCTCGATGCCATCAAGGAGAAGCAGCAGGGCCGGGCCTTCAACGTGGGCTGCGGCACCCTGGTCGCCGCCACGCTCCTCTTGTTCGTGGGCTTCGTCGTCGTGGAGGACTTCGAGCTCTCCGTGGTGATGCTCTGGAGCGGAGGGGGACTGGCCCTCGTGGGCATCGTCGCCTTCATCCTGCGCTCCCGCTACGAGCGGTTGAACCTGGAGAACCGGCGCTACGAGCTGGTCTCCCACACGGTGGGGCTCCTCCAGGCCGATATCTCCCCAGACGAGCCGGTGACGCTCGAGCTCGATCTGCGCCCGGAGACGCACTCGGACAAGTACAAGAACGACAGCAGGACCCGGAGCGGCTGGAACGTGAAGCACTACCTGGACCCGTGGCTCTCCCTGCAAGGACGGCTGCTGGACGGGACGCACTTCAGCCTGGAGATGACCGAGCGCATCCAGATGCGCAAGCGGACGAAGACCACGCCGCGGGGAAAGACGAAGTTCCAGAACAAACGCAAGTCGGACGCGCTCCTGCGTCTGCGGCTCCGGGTGAAGCCCGAGCGCTACCAGCACCTCGCACGGATAGGCTCCCAGGCCGAGGGAGCCTTGCAGATCCTCAAGGGCACCCGGCTCAAGGATCTCAGCGTGGACCCGGATCGCATCGACCTGACGCTCGTCGTGGACTCCGCGTGGCGCGCCGGTGACGCGCCTTCCCCGCCGCCTCGGACCCACGGCCCCCCGGAGCTGAACGGCGTCCGGGTGGTGGCGATGGCGTTCCTGAGCCTCTACCAGCTCCTCAACCTGTCACGCGCCCTCGACAAGAAGGCCGTGCACCCGCCCACGGGCTGAGCACACATGTCCCCTTCCCACCACGAGCCGCTCGGCCCCTGCCAGGAGAGAGCCGGGTTCCTCTTCGCGCACGACTGCCCCCGGCCCGCCCTCCAGCATTGCGCCCAGTGCGACAAGCCCATCTGCGCCGAGCACTCTCATCCGTGGAACAGCCAGCAGGTGTGCACGGACTGCTTCAAGGCCACGCGCAAGGAGGAGGCCGGAGCCGCGAAGTTCCGCCGTCCGACTGAGGGCGCGGACTCGGACCCCTACCTCTATTCCAGCTACTACTACCGGGGCTACGGCTACTACAGCCATGGCTACTGGGGCCATGACGTCCTCCACGATCCCAACGACTTCACCGAGGCTGATGGCATGCCCCTGCGCCTGGCCAACAAGGACAGGCGCGAGTTCGAGGAGGACATGGGCGGAAGCTGAGCCATGAGCAAGGAACACTGGCTGCTCTATGCGCTCGGCGGAGGCCTGGGACACCTCACGCGTTCCATGGCGCTCGGACGCGCGGCCCGCCAGCGGGGCCACCGGGTGGAGCTCGTGACGAACAGCCCCTTCGCGCCCGAGCTGCCGCTGGAGACAGAGCTGGGCGAGGGCAACGTCCACCGACTCGGCGCGGAGCTCGACAAGCACGCGGTGCGTGAGGCCATCGAGCAGCTGCTCGACCGTGTCCGCCCCGAGGTGTTCGTCGTGGACACCTTCCCGCGCGGGCTCGGCGGAGAGCTCGCACCGCTGCTGCCAGGAATGAAGGCGCGGAAGGTGCTCGTGCACCGGGACCTGCACCCGGACTACGTCGAGCGTTTCGGACTGGCCCGGTTCATCGACACCTTCGACCGGCTCATCGTCCCCGGCGAGCCCGCGCCATTCGCCCATCACCCGCGTGCCGCGAGCACGCCGCCCTGGCTCCTGCTGGATGCCGGGGAGTTGCTGGATGTCCCCACCGCACGCAGGAAGCTAGGCGTGCCGGCCGGGGAAGAAATGGTGCCCGTGGTGGCCGTGCTGGCCTGTGGCCGACCGGAAGAGGTGGAGGAATCCGCCGCGCTCGCGGAGACCCTCCAACGCGCGCCCAACCTACGAGCCTTCGTCAGACTGCTGTCCCCGAGTGCCCCGCCGCGGCTCTGGCCGGCCCTGTCGGTCATGCGAGGCATCGACGTCCTCGTAGGCGCGGGCGGCTACAACACTGTCCAGGAAGCACGCGCCACGGGGACACCGCTGGTGGCCATCGCCCAGCCCCGACTCTATGACCGACAGGCGCTGCGGCTCCGGGCCTCCGAGCGGATCTCCTCACTCGATGAGGCCCTCGAGCGCGTGAGGGTGCTGCTGCGAAGCGGGTCCTCAGCGTGCTCCGAGCGGCCAGTCCCCTCCTACGTCAACGGGACCCACGAGGCGGTGCGACTCATCGAGGAGACACGCACCGCCCGGTCTGGCTGAGCACACTTCGAGGGGGCAACCCGCGTCAGTGCGCGAGGAGAGAGCCATCCCAATCAGGCACTTCCTCTTGGGAGGATGGCCGCGACTCGCGGGAGGACGGCTGCGGCTGCACTGCTCAGTGGATGAGCAGGTGCACCTGCTCCAGCAGCAGCGCGCAGACCAGTCCGCCGTAGGTGCCCAGCACGTAACCGGCCACCGCCAGCATGACGCCCACGGGCGCGAGCGACGGATGGAAGGCCGCTGCCACCACCGACGCCGAGGCCGCTCCACCCACGTTGGCCTGGGAGCCCACGGCCGCGAAGAAGATGGGTGCCCGCAGCAGCCGCCGCGCCCCCATGATGAAGGCCGCGTGGATGACCATCCACACCATGCCCACCGCCACCAGTGCCGGTGCATCCAGCAACCGCCGGAAGTCAGCCTTCGCGCCAATGGTCATCACCAGCACGTAGAGGAACAGCATGCCCACGCGGCTGGCCCCGGCCCCCTCCAGCTTGCGCAGCGGGGTGAACGACAACACGACGCCCACCGTCGTCACCAGGAGGACCACCCAGGTGAAGCCCGTGATGATGGTGCCGATGTCCGGCAGCTGCTTCGCCAACGCCGTACACGCCACCGTGGTGCCAAACCCGAGGGTGAGGATCCACACCAGGTCCGTCAGGCTCGCGGGCCTCAGCACCGAGGCCTGGAAGCGCTCCACCTGCTCGCGCACCACGTCGATGGCCCGCCGGTCCGCGCCCATGCTCGTGTCCATCGCCAGCTCACGGCCCGCGAAGTAGAGCAGCACCGCCGTCCACATGTTCGACACGCCCACGTCCACGACCACCAGCATGCTCAGCGTGTTGTCATGCGTCCCGATGCTCTGCCCGATGGCCACGAAGTTGGCGCTGCCGCCAATCCACGAGCCGCTGAGCGCCGCCAGCCCCTTCCAGGCCTGGTCTCCGAGCTCCGCCGGCACCAGCCAGCCCAGCAGCAGGTACGCGATGGGCCCCCCGAGGATGATGCCCGCCGTCCCCGCGAGGAAGAGGACCACCGCGCTGCGTCCCAGCCGGGAGATGGCCGGCAGGTCCATGGACAGCACCTGGAGCACCAGGCTCGTCGGCAGCAGGTACGCCGACACGTAGCTGTAGAGGTCCGACTTCGTGGGGATGATGCCCGTGTTCGACAGCAGCGTGGGCACGAAATAGACGAGCACGAGGATGGGCACGACCCGGAAGACGCGCCCCACCACCGGGTGCCGCTCGGCGGCGAACAGCAGCGACAGCACGGCCAGCAGCACCGCGAGCACCGCCATCGGACTCTGGATGAGCGGCTCGGTCATGGGCTGGACTGCGGCTCCACGCCGAGCCCGGGCCCGTCACCCAGGCGGATGCGCCCTTCCACCACCGGGTGCCCCTTGAAGGGGTCCGCCGAGATGAGCAGGTTGCCGTCCAGGTCCAGCCAGTCCACCAGGGGCCCCAGGTGCGCCGCCGCGGCGATGCCCACCGACGTCTCCACCATGCACCCCAGCATGATCTTCAGCCCGCAGGAGCGCGCCGTCTCGATGATGCGCAGCGCCTCGCGGATGCCACCGCACTTCTGCAGCTTCACGTTGATGCCGTGGTAGCCCTCGGCCAGCCGCGGCACATCCGAGGCCATCATCAACGCCTCGTCCGCCACCAGCGGCAGCGGCGAGCGCTGGCGCAGCCACTTCGCTCCCTCGACGTCCGCCGCCGGCAGCGGCTGCTCCACCAGCTCCACGCCCTGCGTCGCCAGCCACTCGATGTGCTTCAGCGCCTCGTCCGGCTTCCAGGCCTCGTTGGCATCCACCCGCACCGTCTTGGGAGTGGCGGCCCGCACCGCGCCGAACATCTCGCGCACCGACTGCGCGCCGAGCTTGATCTTCAGAATGGGGTACGGCTCCGCCTCGCGCACCTTCTGGGCCATGGCCGCCGGATCGTCGATGCCGATGGAGAACGACGTGATGGGCATCCGCGAAGGGTCCAGCCCGAACATGCGGTAGAGCGGCACTCCCATGCGCTTGCCGGCCAGGTCGTGCAACGCAATGTCCAGCGCCGCCTTCGCCGCGTGGTTGCCCGGCAGGGCCTCCTCGATGCGCTCCGACAGGACACGGAAATGACGCGGGTCGCCATCGAGTGCCGGAGCGAGCTTCTGGAGCGCCTCGGTCACCGTCTCGGCGGACTCCCCGTAGCGCACGTTCGGGGCGGCCTCGCCCCGGCCAATCAGGTTGCCCTCGCGCAGCTCAACGATGACGTTGCGCTTCGAGGTGCTGGTCCCCCGCGAGATCGTCCAGGCGTGGCGGAGGGGTAGCTCGATGACTCGGACATCCATCGGAAGTGACATGCGATGAGCCTCCCAGGGAGAGCCGCCATTACCATAGACTGAGAATATGCGCCCCCTGTTCTTCGCTCTCGCCCTCCTGGCCGTGCCGGGTTGCAGCCACGCCGCCGCCCCGTCCCGTAGTGCCCCGCCCCGGGCCGCCGAGGAGATGAGGACGCTGCTCACCGAGCTCATCGCCGTGGACACCTCCAACCCTCCGGGCAACGAGGCCGCCGCCGCCCAGGTGGCCGCGCGCTGGCTCCGCGAGGCCGGCATCGAGTCCCAGCTCTTCGAGCCCGTGCCCGGACGTGCCCACCTGCTCGCCCGGCTGAAGGGCACTGGAGGCGCACGCCCCGTGCTGGTGCTCGCCCACCTGGACACCGTCCCCGCGAAACGAGAGGAGTGGGCGTCGGACCCGTGGACGCTCACCGAGCGCGACGGCTTCCTCTACGGGCGCGGCGTCCAGGACAACAAGGGCATGGCCGCGGCCAGTGTGCTGGCGCTGCGCCGGCTCAAGAGCGACAAGGTGAAGCTGAAGCGCGACGTGGTGCTGGTGCTCAGCGCGGACGAGGAGGCGGGCGGCAAGGCCGGCATCGACAAGCTGTTGGAGCACCACCCGGAGCTGCGAGAGGCGGAGCTCGCCATCAACGAGGGCGGCCTCACGGAGCTGTCCGAGGACCGCAGCCGGGTGCGCTTCGTCAACCTCCAGGCCGCGGAGCGGGTGTCGCGCAACGTGACGCTGAAGGCCACCGGCCCCGGCGGACACTCCTCGGTCCCACCGGCCGCGCCCAACCCCATGGTGCGCCTGGCGGCGGCGGTGGCCCGCGTCGGGACGCTCACCTTCCCCACCCGGCTTACCCCCGTGACCCGGCTGAACGTGGAGGGCCGCGTGAAGGTGACGGGCGGCGAGCTGGGCGAGGCCCTGAAGCGACTCTCGGCCTCGCCGGACAACCCGCCTCAGGAGGCGGTGGATGCCATCGCCCGGCTGGAGCCGGCCCTCGCCGCCGTGCTGCGCACCACCTGTGTGCCCACCGTCTTCAACGCCGGCACCCGGCCCAACGTCATCCCCGCCACCGCCGAGGCCACCGTCAACTGCCGGCTGCTCCCGGACGAGGACATCCAGGCCTTCCGTACTCGGCTCGTCGAGGCGGTGGCCGACAAGGACATCCAGGTGGAGCTGAACATGACGCCGCCGGACTCGCCCGCCTCGCCCGTGGGAGGCAACGCGATGTTCCGCGCCGCCACGGCCGCCGCCGCGAAGGTGTGGCCGGGCGCCCCCGTCTTCCCCCGCATGTCCACCGGCACCACCGAGTCCACCGCGCTGCGTCGGGCGGGCATTCACGCATATGGCATTGATCTCTTCGCCCTCACGCCGGACGACGCCCGCACGGCCCACGCTCCCAACGAGCGGATTCCCGTGGCCTCGCTCCAGCCTGGCGCCGAGTTCGTCTACCAACTCCTGTCCGAGCTGACGAAGTAGCCCCCGGACCCTTTCCCCGACAGCACCCGAGCAAGCCTGATGAAGACCCCGACGAAGACCCGAGTTCCGCTGTATCTGGTCCTGCTGGCCTCGACGCTGACGGCCTGCACGTGGCAGGCCCGGCCAACACCCCAGGAGGAAGGACCGGTGGCGAAAATCTGGAGGAAGAGCGCGCAGACGCGCGACTTCGAGCGCTTCACCCGCCAAGGCACCGCGCTCACCGCGGAGGGAGCGCTCGAGCTCGACGCGGCCACGGCTCTCTCCACGCCCGATCCGTTCCCCAGCCACACGCCGCCCAATGCCCAGACGCCGCTGCCCGCGGGCAGCTACGTCTTCGGCAGCGCGGCCTCGGAGGAGCACACCATCTCCGGCGGCTTCGACAACGTGGTGCCCTCGTTCGACGTGCTGACGCCGCCTGGCACGTGGGTGCGGCTGACGCTCGCCGCTCGCGTGGAAGGCAATTGGACGAAGGACTACGACTTCGGCGTGTGGGCCTTCGACAAGGGCACCGTGGCGCGTCACAGCAAGGACCGGCAGGAGGACGAGAGCGGCAAGGTCTTCACCGACACGCTCGCGCTCAAGAAGAAGGCGGACGCCCTGCGAATGACGGTGTGGCTCTTCTCCTCCAAGCCCGGGGTGAGCCCGCGCGTGCGTGCGCTCACGGCGGCGATGACGCACTCGGACCGCAAGGCCACGGAGGAGCCCTCGGACAAGCGCGCCTGGGGGACGGTGCTGGAAGTGCCGGGCCGCTCGCAGATGCTCTACCCGCCGGATGGGGGCGCGTGGTGCTCACCCACCTCGGTCTCGATGATTCTCGCGTACTGGGGCGGGAAGCTGGGCCGCAACGAGCTCGTGGTGCCGGTGCCGGTGGCTGCCGAGTACACGTATGACACGGTGTACGAGGGCACGGGCAACTGGCCCTTCAACACGGCCTATGGCTCGGCCATCGGGGACGGGGCGCTGCACGGATTGGTGGCGCGCTTCGACTCGTTCACGCAGGTGGAGCGCCTCATCGCCGAGGGGATTCCCGTCAGCATCAGCATCGCCTACGAGAAGGGGGAGCTGAGCGGCTCGCCCATCCAGCGCTCGGACGGGCACCTCATCGTGGTGAAGGGCTTCACCCCGGAGGGGGACGTCATCTGCAATGACCCCGCCTTCCCCAACGACGAGCTGGTGAACGTGACGTACAAGCGCCAGGAGCTGCTGAAGGCGTGGGACCACTCCCGCCGCTCGGCCTACGTGCTGTGGCCCTCGGGCACCGCCCTGCCCGCTGGTTCGCTCACCTTCGTGCAGTGAGGCGGGAACAGGCGCTCCCGGTCCAACCCCCGGAGCGCCTGCGTCACCGGCACCGTCTCTTTAGAATCGTAGGGTGGATCTGGCCCCACCCTACCGCAAGTACTGCGCTCAATACGCTGCGGCGTACGCGGCCTTGATTTCGTCCATCAAAGGCTCGGCGCCATACGTGAGTCCGTCGCCGTCGACCCATTCCACGTCGCCGTTGATCATGATGACGATACCGTCGCCGGTGCTGCGATCGATCTTGAAGTAGGTGCGCGAACCTGGCTCATCGCCCCCGTGATCGACGACACGCGGATAGCCGTCCGCTTCGATCGTGGTGGAGAGTTCGACCCCGAGCCCGGACCAATCGCTTCCATCGTACAGCACCCTGCGGTACTGCCCCGCCACGCACGTCTCCTTCGCCGTGCCGAGGTCGATCGAGATCTCAACCCCTTTGACGTTGACGGTGCTCGTCCCCAAATCGATCGTCGTCGTCGCGCCCGGATTGGAACAGGGCTTGAACGACGACGCTCCGTTCGCGGCCGGCGTCAGGATGGTGTTGACGTCCGACTGCTGCATGACGCGGCGTCCACTGCTAGTGACTCCGCCGTTGGCGAGCGCAACCACCAACTCTGCATACTCACGGGCGTTTGCCAGCAGGCCACTCGCTGCTTTGACGGTGGTTTGCAAAATGCCGGAGCCGCAGTTCTCGCAGCTATAGGGCCTGGCGAGATTCGTCATCGACGTCTGTGCGGTCTCGAAGGTGCTCAGCGACAAGCCCGCGGCGTCGAAGACGTTCTGCTTGAGGTAGTCCTTGAACGCGAGCGGCGATGCGAGCTGGAGGATATGCTCGGCCACAATGAAACCGCCGCCCGAGTACTCAATCCTCGTCTTCGGCGTGTAAAGCGGCTCAATGCCCCCGTCGAAGTAGTCGTTGTGTCCATCCGTGCCCATGAATACGTCCACCATCGAAGGGACATCGCCTGGTGGCCACACACCTATGGAGTCAGTATCCAGGCCTGCGGTGTGGTTGAGCAAGCGGCGCACGGGAATGAGTTGTGGGTAACTCTCGGTACCGCCGCGGAATTTGTCATCCACCCAGTCCGCCAGCAAGCTATTCGGATAGGCATTGGCATAGGATTGCACGGTACGGTCGAGGTCAATGACCTTCTGACGGTCGGCAATCACGAGTCCGATCGAGCTGACAAACTTCGACAGCGAGGCCGTCGAGTAGATCGTATTGGCCGTGGTGCGCCGGGCTGCCGGACGATCTTGACAGCCGTACCAGTGGTGCTGCGTGATGGCTCCATTCTCGATGATCACGACCGAAGCGCCGCCGACGTGGTGGTACTCGACTTGACTCTGGAGCGTCAGGCCCTTGTTTCCCTTTAGCCCAACGAGGCTTGAGGCGAACTTGGCGTAAGTCGCATCGGACGGGGAGGTGGTGCCATGGTAGTTGCAGGTGGCCGTATTCCGCGCGTCCGGGTGGGCCGGGGTGAGGTCAGGGATATTCCCCGTGGTGCCCCCTGTCCCGGAGCTGCTGCCCGTCCCGGGCTCATCGACGGGAACCAATTTGGCCTTCGGATTGCCCCAAAGCACTTCGACCCGACCTGCACCGTCGCTCGCTTTCGGGAAGCCTTGGACCTTGTTAGCCAGGCTGAGCAAGGGCAGCGGCCGGTCCATCGTCGCACCGAAGCTTGGAGCGGAGGCGCCGAGCAGCACGGCCAGCAGTAACGCCGGTGCGACGCGTAGTCGCCACCGCGGCACTCGCATGGAGACCTTCGAGGATTCGATCATCGCTCGTTCTCCAGATTCGCAACCCGTCATGAGAGTTTTCTCCTTCGAATCAAGATGAGTGTGCCGGTGGTGCAGTGATTGGGCAGGTGTGCCTCGGCGGTGGTCAGGTTGGCGCCTCCCAATGGGAGTCGGCTGCAATTCGGGTGGTGTCTGATTTTCTGCTTCCAAAGGAAAGAGAAGCCGAGTGGCGGATGTGACCAGCGTTCACGAATGATGTGATTTTTGATGTGATTTTCTCGGTGGGGACGTCTTCGCCTGCCCCCGGTGTGGAGGGCACAGGAAGCACACCGACCGTCACACGAGAAGGGCACCGTGGTGCGTCACAGCAAGGACCGGCAGGAGGACGAGAGCGGCAAGGTCTTCACCGACACGCTCGTGCGGAGGGGGACGTCATCTGCAATGACCCCGCCTGCCCCAGCGACGAGTTGGTGAACGTGACGTACAAGCGCCAGGAGTTGCTGAAGGCATGGGACCACTCCCGCCGCTCGGCCTACGTGCTGTGGCCCTCGGGCACCGCCCTGCCCGCTGGCGCGCTCACGTTCGTGCAGTGAGTCGGCCCTGGGCGCTCCGGTCCATCCCCGGAGCGCCCGCGTTGGCCTCAGTCGAGAAACGCACGGGTCAACAGGTCCCGGAACGACTCGAAGGCCGGCTGGGCGATTTGCTCCAGCTTCTCGCGGAAGGGAGGCTCGCCGTGGACGATGTCCCCCGCCAGCTCATGGTCAATGAGCACTACGGGACAGTCGCCATCCTCGCGCCGCCGCTGCGTGTCGAAGCAGAGAGGCCCCGCGTCGTTCGTGTCATGCGCGAAGGCCAGGTAGCCCGCCTCATGCAGCGGTGACCAGGCCTCGAGCATGGACTGAAGCTCACCGAGGGGCGCGTCGCTCGGCAGTGCCGGCAGACGCACGCCACCGCCCCCCAGGTCCATGACGAAGCTCGTGGTGAGGAATGCTCGGAAGAGCGGCGGGAATTCGGCACCGAACTGCTTTTCGAGGGCACGGACCTCTGCCTCGGTCACCGTCGAGGGGAGCGGCTTCCATGATACCCAGCCTTCCGGGTCCACCTCTTCGGCCCACATCGCCTGTGGAACGCCCCCATCCTCCGGGTCTGCATCGGGCTCCTTCGCCACCCCCATCATCAAGCCCGTCGCCGTGTAGTCGGCGATGAGGTTCTCGATGAAGCGGCGATCTTCGTCTTTGACGAACGCAGTCATGACCGCGAAGTGTAGCGACCCCACCCCCACCCCGGCAGGTACCAGAGGCCCTCACCGCCCAGAAGGTGACGTGAGCAGTTCCCCCGAGCCATTCGCGGAAGGACAGCGTCTCCAGAGCACCACCGGGCCCCACCGCCGCAGGACGCAGAACCCCGCCGCCGCCACCTGCTGCTCTCCGAGCGCCGACCCGTTGACGAGCACATGGGAGAACTGAGCCTCGGTGAGCGCGCCGTCCAGCTCGCGAACCAGGGGCTTGGGACGCACGAGCAGCGGCACGTCGCGACGTAGGTAGAACCGGCCGCTCACATTCCATTCCTGCTGCCCGGCGACGATGAGCCCGGTGAGCGAGGGGTCCCGTCCAGCGAAGACGAGGGCATCGATCTGCTCCGTGGCGAGCCCGCCCGGCATCACCACGGTAGCCGCTGCCAGCGAGGAGAGCGCGTACACCCCCACGAGCCCGCCGAGCACCCGGCGGGAGCTGACGCGCTGCGAGAGGGTGCGCCAGGCCGGTCCCGCGGCGAGGACCACGAAGAGCGGCAGCAGCGGCGCCAGGAAACGAATCTCCTTGTGCGCAAGCAGGGACATCACCCCGAGGTAGAAGACGAAGGAGCCTGCGAGCAGATCTCTCCGGGCCAGCCCGCGCCCGAAGTGCCAGACGAGCAGCAGCGGCACCATCCCCGCCAGGGTGGGCAGGTACCACCACCAGGGCTTCGTGCCGAACTTCACCGAGCCACCGGTGAGGATGTTGAACTCGAAGTACTTCCAGAGGGTGTGCCAGGGCGCGCCCCAGGTGAGCCAGTCGAGCAGGCCGAGCCCCAGGAGCACCACGCCTACGCCCAGCGCGCCGCCCGCCAGCGAGCGCCAGCGCCGCGCCACCAGCAGGCTCACCGCGATGGGCACGCCGAACACCGCCGAGGGGTAGCGCACCACGAAGGCCAGGCCCAGCAGGACGCCACTCCAGAACCCCGCACGCAGGTCATCTCGGGCACGGGCGCGCCAGGCCCAGAGGAGCGCCCCGAGCAACGGCGCCACGCTCAGTGAGTCCGCCAGGGGCCTCGCGGCGTAGAGGAGCCATCCGCCCCAGGTGACGTGGACAGCCGCCGCCAGGAGCGCGGCTTCGCGACCATCCCGCTCCTCGACCAGACGGAACAACGCCAGGGTGCCCCACGCCTGCACGGCGGCACAGCAGGCCCACACCACCGAGGCCAGGGCCCACGCGTGCTCAATCCCCATCCCTCGGCACAGCGCGAGGATGCCCCCGAGCACCCCAGGGACGGCCCAGTTGCGCAGACCCTCCACCCACTCCCAGGCCATGATCCAATACCCGAAGGCCAGCCCATGGGCCGGCTCCAGGAACTGGAAGACCTCGTCCGGGTGCTGACGGCCGCGCTTGAGTGCCACCACCGCGACGGCGAGCACCGCGCCCACAATGGCGATTCTCCGCTCCCACGCGGGCTTGAGAGGTGAGGAAGGTTTCATCGATGCGGGGAGCCTCCGCTCCCGGCGCGGAGATTGCCACGAATCGCGGCGTCTGGTGCCTGCTCGCTGGCCCTGTTGGAAATCACTGCGTCCGCGACAGGGTGAAGCTGTGCCCGGCGTTGCCGACCTGGAGTTCCAGGGAAGGGTCCAGGAAGAGCAGGACCTTCTCGTCCACCAGCAGATACGTGGCGAACTCCGGCGGCGCCGAGTCGTCGAGATGAATCACGACCGCATCGGCGTCCCAAGGAGTGCCTACGCTCGTCGTCCAGGTGCCCGAGCTGGGATAGCGCTCGTTGCCCTTTCCCACGTAGATCCGCTCCAGGTAGTACCGGCTCGGCGACCCGTCGCTCTCGTTCCGATGCAGCGCGAGGCCGACTTTGATCCGCTCACAGTCGCCACAAGGGACGCGCCCCTCGAAGACGCCGTAGCGGTATGAGCCCGTCGGCGGCAGGAGCCGCCCTGGATCCGCGGGTTGTTCGCTACCGTCCGTCACGCACGAGAGACCGACGAATGCGATCGCGGCGAGAGTCAGCAGGTTCTTCATCGGTAAGCGCCTCCCCATCCATGCACTCCAGACCCATACGGGGTCGGGAACGTGACCGCGACGTTATCAACCGCACGCTGTCGGTGGACGCACGAAACTCGGGCGAAGCCGGCGCCGAGTGCATGATGGTGCTCTCGAATGAAAGGGGTTCCTGTGTTGCCTGTCCGAATCTCATGCTCGACGCTGCTGCTGGCCCTCATGGCCGCCTGTGCACACAACCCGCCGAAACCGGGTGGAGGAATGACCGCCGCCACCGGCTGCGCGACCCAGGAGACCTTGTGCTGGGACTTCGAGGAAGGGGCGCTGCCAGCCGGCTGGACGGCGCATCGCGACGAGTTCAACGGACAGCTTCTCGTGGACGACTCGCGTGCCTGGTCCGGTAGGTACGCGCTGCACGCCAAGGAGCTGGTCGGCGGCAAGGAAGGGACACAGGGCGGCCCCAAGAAGACCATCCGCATCAACCTGCCCGCCCAGTTCGGTCCCGTGCTGTGGGGCCGAGCCTACGTCTACACGACTCCCGAGCGACCCGCGTCACACGCGGGGCTCTTCAACGCACGGTACCCGCGGCCTGGAAGCACCGCGCGTGCGTTCGATACGCTCGACTGGTACGAGGTCGCCACCTACCAGCAGAAGTACATGGCCATCTGGCACCCTCCCGAACCGCCCGGATTCCCGGAGTGGGTGCAGGTCTCCAACACGCCCCTCGTGCTCAATGCGTGGGTCTGCCTCGAATGGCTCTTCGACGGGGCCAATGGCTCTCACCCGGAGGCCGCGGAGCCGCGCGTCTGGCTGGACGGAGTCGAGCTCAAGTGGCCCGAGCGGTTCGTCTTCTCAGATCCCCCCACGACGGTGCCGCCCATGCGGGAGAAGGCCACCGACTTCCTGGTGGTCGAGACCGGCGTCTTTCTCTACCAGGGCCTCTCGGTACCCACCGACTGGTGGATCGATGACCTGGCCATCGGCAAGCAGCGTATCGGCTGCGGACATGGCCGTCTGTCCCAGTAGACACCTTCTGGCCCGAGACTTGCGAGCAAGCCACCGTTGACGGAGGAACGGATGGGCATTCGTGCGGGCGTGGTGGGTGCAGGACTCATGGTCGTTTCACTCCTCGCGGTGGGTTGCACTGACCGGCCCAGGACAGACGGCCCGCCGGTGACTCAGGAGCCCGAGCCCTCGGTGGGAAACGAATTTCCCCCAGAGACGCCTCCCGTATCCCCAGACGATGCCGGCACGCCCCCGACCGATCCACCGGAGGAGGACGCGGGGACTCCGCACGAGCCTGGCGAGCCGCCGGATGCGGGGACTCCGCCGGATGCAGGCCCACCGCCGGATGCAGGCACGCCGCCGGATGCAGGCACACCGCCAGACGCGGGGCCGTGGCCGGTGGACGCGGTGCTCAATTACACGCGGTCGTTTGGCGTCGGCACCCCACAGAGCGTGGGGCTCGATGAAGGGCTGAACTTCTGGTTCCTCGATGGCAACCGCATCGGCGTGATGCGCCCGGGCGATACGGCTCCGAAGTGGACCACGGGCATCGGCCAGGCGCGCCAGCCGTTCGGTTCGGATTCGCTCGCGGTCGACTCGACGGTCATCTGCGGCGGAGAGGCCGGGCGCGCGTACGTGGGATACCGCGCTCGCGAGATGCAGCGGGAAGAAGGGATTTCGCAGCGCACGTACATCCCCGGGCCGGGCGAGCCGAACTACACGCCCGAGCGCTACGCCGAGTACCAGAAGGGAGATCTCGATGCGGTCCGCCTCCAAGCGGACGGGACCGTCGCGCTCGAGGAGCACATCTGGCGCTCCATTGGCTCGTCGAATGCGGGCAGGCAGATCGGCATCCACAACACGAACGACTTTCACTACGAAGAGGATCGCAGCATCCTGAACTGTGCTCGCGTGACGCGCGGCCCGTATCGCGGCGACCTCTACATCACGACGAACCACGGGGTGACGCGCATCCAGGGGCTCACGTACAACAGCCACCGTCATCCGGGCTGGTACCTCATCACCACCAATCCGGACGGCTCGAAGAACGAGTCGCTCCAATGCCCGCCGATGTACGGGCTCGGCCTCGCGCGGAACGGAGACGTCCTCGTGGCGAACGAGCAGATGCTCGGCGTGCTCATTCCCAGCGGGAAGCTCGAGGAGTGGGACCGCGAGAAGACCTGGGAAGGGCCCACGCCCTGGAGGTACAAGGGCTTCAACGAAGTGCTCAACGGTCAGGCGTCCGATGACTACTGGCGCGCCTTCGAGCAGACCACCTCGGGTGTCTACTATCTGGGGAGCGCGGAGTTCGGCGTCTGGGCGATGACGCCGAAGTCTCGTTCCGCGGGGAACTGGTCGAAGCTCGCCAGGCTGCCGACGAATCGGATTCTCGCGCTCAAGTCGACGGACGATGGCGCGCTCTACATCGGCACGAATGGCGAAGGCCTCTGGCGGCTGGAGCCGGACGGCGTGACGTTGACCCGAGTGCAGGAGGTGTCCGGTCAACGCGTCCTGCAGCTCGTCTATGAACCCACCGTGACGCCGAGCATGCTGCTCGTCCTCACCGACCAGGGACTGACCGTCCTCCGCGGACCGTAGGGCGGCGAAGCCCCTGGTGGAGCCAGGGGGTCAGGGGTTGCCCGTGGCGTAGGCGAACAGCTCGATGGGGGTGGCGTAGTAGCTCCACCCGAAGAAGCCGCCTGCGCATGCTCGTCGTATCGTTGCCCAGGCCGCGTCAACGCCCGGGCGCTGCGATCTCCCGTTGACGGCACGGGGCGCGGCTCCGAACATGAGCAGAGGGGCCGGCCAACTCAGGGGAAAACCCATGAATCACCTGCAGCCCTCTGCCCGGGCGGCTCACACGCGTGGCTCCGTGTCACGTCCCGTCGTTCTGTTCCTGCTTCTGGCGCAAGTGGCCGCTACCGGATGCCTGATCGAGCCGGAGCCCATGCCGACCGAGCCGGAGCCCGTGCCGACCGACACGACTCCGACCCCGGCGCACCCCTACACCCTGGCCGCGGTGCCCTCCGAGGAGATGGCGGAGGCCAACCCACCGCAGCAGTCTCGCGCTTTTCGCGGCGTGCTCACCACCGGCTCCCAGCCCTGTCCTCCGTACTTCCATTGCGACGCCTTCGTGGTCACCGCGCAGACGAGCGGGCTCGTGAAGATCAGCTCCGACGTCCTTCAGGTGAACCCGGACGTCTACCCGAACGGCTACGGGTATCCGCTCACCATCGCGCCCATCGAGGAGGGCGTGACCCTCACCCAGTACGGGGGCGAGTACCTCCAGAACGCGCTCGAGGACGGGACGGCGGTGCTCCAGTACCCGGTCCAGAAGGAGCGGCAGTACATCCTCGTCTACAAGACGTTCAGCAGCTTCATGCCGCTCACGCACCGACTCAGGCTGCCCGCCTCCCTGAAGATGGAAGGCAGGATCACGACCCTCTCCGAGCCGGTGTCCCCGTAACCCGAGGCAACGCGGGACCTCAAACCGCCGAGAACCTCTTCGCCAGACGCTGCTGCTGGAAGCGGGCGACTATGAAATCCACGAACGCACGGGTCTTCGCCGGCAGCAGTTTCTGGCTCGGGAAATACAGCGAGATCGGCCCGGCGTCCGTGTACCAATCGGGCAGGAGCCGGACGAGCGCACCGCTCTCCAGGTAGGGCAAGGCGTGCGGCATGACGACCAGGGCGACCCCCAGTCCCATGACCGCGGCTCGGCAGATGGCCTCCGGATCATTCAGGACCACGCGCGGCTTGAGTTCCACCGTGAACGGGTCACCTGCTGCAGTGCGCATAACCCACGAGCGAATCCTTCCGCTCTGCGGCGAGCGCATCACGATGCCGTTGAACGACGCCAGTTCCGCTGGCGACCTTGGCCGCTTCTTGCCCGACAGGTACGCCGGTGACGCCACCGCGATGATGTGAGCCCTCGCCAGCTCGCGGGCCACGACTCCTGGCGTCAGCTCGATGCCACCGCCGATGGCTGCGTCGAAGCCGTCAGCGATCAAATCCACCTGCCGGTTGTCGAACTGCCAATCCGGCAGCACGGCGGGATGGAGCGTCAGGAACTCCTGCAGGAGCGGCAGGACGTAATCGAGGCCGAACGCAGGCGACATGCTGACCTTGAGGGTCCCGGACGGCTGACCCGCGGCGGTGGCCACGTTGGCGATGGCTCCCTGAATGGTCTCCAGGCCGCCGCGGACCTCCTGCAGGAAGCGCTCTCCGGACTCCGTCAGCGTCAGGCGGCGCGTGCTTCGCTGGAACAACCGCACTCCCAGCCGTGCTTCGAGCGTCGCGACGTTTTTGCTGACCGCGGCGGGCGTCAGGCCGAGTCGTCGCGCCGCGGCCGAGAAGCTGCCGGTCTCCGCGCTGCGAACAAACGATTCGAGGTGGCTGAGCGATTCCATGGAGTGATTCTCAACCATGGGTTGAAGGTCATTCAACGGATTACCCGCTACCCGGTTGCAGATGCGGAGGCCATTGTTCGCCTCGTCATCGTTGCTCAACCGGAGACTCACCATGTCGAAGACCCAAACAGACCCACGTCCCCTCTCTGGCAAGGTCGCCCTCATCACCGGAGGCTCGCGCGGCCTCGGCGCGGCCATCGCGAAGCGGCTGGCGCGAGATGGCGCCTCCGTGGCCCTCACCTACACGAGCTCGCCGCAGAAGGCGGGCGCGGTTGTCGCGGCCATCGAGACCGATGGTGGGCGCGCGGTTGCCATCCGCGCCGACAGCGCGGACCCCGAGGCCGTCAGGAATGCCGTCGCGCAGACCGTGAAGGCGTTCGGACGCCTGGACATCCTCGTCAACAACGCGGGGGTCACCTCCCTGGCGCCCATCGACCAGTTCTCGCTGGAGGAGTTCGATCGCCTCGTCGCGGTCAACGTGAGGGGCGTGTTCGTGGCGACCCAGGAGGCGGTGCGCCACATGGGCGAGGGAGGCCGCATCATCAACATTGGCAGCATCAACAGCGACTTCATCCCGTTCGCGAACGGCTCGGTGTATGCCCTGACCAAGGGAGCCGTCACCTCCTTCACGCGAGGCCTGGCCCGGGACCTCGGTCCGCGAGGCATCACGGTCAACAACGTGCAGCCCGGTCCCGTCGACACAGACATGAACCCGGCCAATGGCCCGTTCGCCGATGGTGTGCGGGGCTACATCGCGGTGCAGCGCTATGCGCAAGGTGATGAGGTGGCGGGCATGGTGGCCTACCTGGCCAGCCCCGATGCGTCCTTCGTCACCGGCGCCAGTCTGAAGATCGACGGCGGGTTCACCGCCTGAGCCCTCAACCCTCGCTCACGAGAGGAGTTCGTCATGACATTGGGAATCATCGGTGCAGGTGCCATCGGGCAGGCGTTCGCGCGCCAGGTGGTACGCGCTGGACTCGACGCGTTGATCAGCAACAGCCGTGGGCCGGAATCACTTGCCGAGCTGACGCGGGAGCTCGGCCCGCACATCAAGGCGGCCAGCGTGTCGGAGGCGGCGCAGGCGGACATCGTCCTGCTCGCGGTCAATGGGTGGGCTGGGTGGGGTTGGAGACGTCCAGACGGAGAGCTTCTTGCCCACCAACACCATGTTGTGGATGGAGATCTCCGGGCGGAGCCGGAACGAGCCGATCTTCACGATGTTCGCGGGGTCCGTGACGCCGAGCATGCTGCTCGTCCTCACCGACCAGGGACTGACCGTCCTCCGCGGACCGTAGGGCGGCGAAGCCCGTCGTGGGGGAGGCCAAAACCGCCACCGACGATGAGCGCGACCTTGGGTCATTCCGAGACGGTCTGGGGCGAAAGGAGGTTCTGCCGCACCGGCAGCACACTGAGGAGGGCACTGGCCTATGCGTCTGACCGCTTCACCTCCTCAATGCTCCGGCCGTGCGCCATCACCCAGTCGAGTGCCATTCGCACCCGGGGAGCGAGCAGCCGCCGCGATGGGTACACCGCGAAGAACTCGCGTGGCTCGACCGTGCGCCCCGTCACCGTGAGCCGCACGAGTGCCTTGCCTTGCTCTTCAATCGCCTCGCTGGAAGCGCAGACCACGCCCAATCCATGCACCGCCGCGGCGATGGCCACCCGTGGATCATTCACGTTGAAATGCTCGCGTGGCCGGAGCTCCTCGATGGAGCCGTCCCGCCGGCAAAAGCGCCATGCGCCACCGGGCCGGGTGAGGATCGCGGGCACGGAGCCGAGCGAGTCGCGCTCCAGCCGGGTGCGGCCGTTCAGGACCTGACGCACGAATCGCGGTGATGCGGCGAGTGCGAACGGGATTGACCACATGCGCCGCGCCACCAGTTCCTGGTCGTGAATGGGTCCGGCGCGAAAGGCCAGATCGAAGCCCTCCTCGACCAGGTCCACCACGGCGTTGGTGAGCTTGAGCTCGACGGTGAGGCGGGGATATCGCGCGGCGAAGGAGAACAGCGCTGGCGCGATGAGCTGCGTGCCCGTCTGCACGGGTGCCGTTACCCGGAGCCTGCCGACGGGTTCGTCCTGGTGCTCCGCGGACCTGTCGAGCACGGAGGTCAGCTCGTCGAGCAGCGGCCCCACGCGCTCGAGCAATCGCGCGCCCTCGTGGGTGAGGCCAACGCTTCGGGAAGTGCGCTGGAGCAGCCGGGCCCCCAGCTTTTCCTCCAGTTGCGCCACCCTGCGGCTCACCGTGCTGGTGGGCATGCCCGTGCGCCGCGCCGCCTCCACGAAGCTCAAATGCTGCGCGACCGCCACGAAGATCCTCACGTCATCCAATGACATCATCCCATCCATGGGATGGAGCCTGCCACTCCATCCCATTGAACCCAAGGTTCCGTTTACGTTACCGATGGGCCATGAACCTCGAAAACCAACACGTCGTCATCATTGGGGGCTCGTCTGGCATTGGACTCGGAGTGGCCAGGGCCTGTCTGGAAGATGGAGCCTCCCTGACCCTGGTGAGCCGTTCGTCACAGAAACTCGCCGAGGCCGCCGCCGGACTCGGGGCGACGCACCGCGTGCGCACCTTCTCCGCCGACATGACGCAGGAGGACCAGGTGCGACGGCTCTTCGACGAGCACCCACCCGCCCACCACGTCGTGGTCACGGCAGTGCAGCCCTACTACCAGCCCATTCGCCAGCTCGAGCTGGCCGGGGCGCGCCGCACCATCGAGTCCAAGCTCGTGACGGCGCTCCTCGTCGCCAGGTACGCGCGGCTCGAGCAGAACGGCTCGCTCCTCTTCACCACGGGAATCGCGGCGGACCGGCCCGGGCCTGGCGGCTCGGTCATCGCTGCGGTGAATGGCGCCCTCGTGTCGCTCGTGCGGGCCCTGGCCCTCGAGCTCGCGCCGGTACGGGTGAATGCGCTGTCTCCGGGATGGATCGATACGCCCTTCTGGGACAACTTCGCTGGCAATGCCAAGGCCCAGCGCTTCGAGCAACACGCACGTCGGCTTCCAGTCGGGCGCGTGGGGGCCCCCTCCGATGTCGCCCACGCCGCCCTCTTCCTGATGGGAAACGGCTTCACCACCGGCGAGGTGCTGCATGTCGATGGGGGGCACCGGCTCGTCTGAGGGCTGTTCCCGTCCCGAACAGGTCCATCGCCACCAGTGCGCCGCACCCGCTCCCCAGTCGTTCTCCGAAGTCCCGGCGGAGCTTCGAGGAGGCTGTCTACCCAGCGTCGGACAGTGACTCCGGTTTGCCCGAGACCACCTGCCGCAGCACCGCTCGGAAACCGGAGGGATAGGACTCATCGCGCTCCAGGAGCGCGTTCACGCGGGTCCCCGAGAAGAGGTAGCAGGACTCTCCCTCGGGCAGCCTCCCCGTCCGGCATACCTGCGCCAACACCGCCGCGCGGTCGCGCAGATACGTGAGCGCCGTTCGCACAGTGAGCTCCTCACCGCGCAGGCCTCGCGTCCAGGGCTCCGGCTCCACGGGCTCGAGCGCCGCCACTCGCTCCAGCCAGTGCAGCCACGCCTGGGCCTCCTGCTTCTGCCCCGCCTTCAGGAGGTGTTGATGCCAGTACACCGCCAGATACTCGGGGCTGTTCCAGTACGGGCGAAGGGCCTCGTAGCGGTTCCCTCGCTCGGCGCCATCCAACCAGTAGGGCGTGGCAATCGAGCCCACCAGAACATCTCCTCCGAATCGCGGTGGCTGTGTCTCCGCGAGGAGCTCGTGCAGCCTCGCCCACACGCGCTCTGGCGTCCCCACGAGGGCGCGAGCTTCTGGGGGTGGAAGCGGCACGGAGCGAGCAGCGGCCCGGGCGGCCTCGATCCCGCCCCTGTCCACGCCTCCGCCGGCTGCGCCATCGCGACGAGGCCACGCCGCGAGCGCGAGCACTCCGGGCGTGCGACCCCAGACCTCCAGGCGCCGTGCTCGATCCGGTACGGGCAGCGGAAGCGCCGGCTCCAGAGAGGGCAACATCCGTCCCTCGATCAGCCCGGCCCGCTCGGAGACGAAGTACACCGTGTCCCCATCCACAGCGCCCAGGTTCTCCAGCGCCACCAGTTCCAACCCCGCATAGGGCGGCTCCATCCGAGCCGCGATCGTCCGGTGCTTCTCGCGGTAGATGAGGCTCAGCGTCTCGCCGTACCAGCGCATGAACAGGAGCCGGCAGCCAAAGTAGGGGTTGTACGTCGGCACCTCGAGACGGGTGAGCCGCTGGCCTCGCCAGGCCACGTGCAGGTCGATGCTCACCGGCACGTACCCGCTCTGCGGTACGCCAGACTGCTGCTCGATCCAGGCCACCCGCCCGGTCTCCGGGTCCACCATGCCACCGAGCACCTCGAGGCTCGCGCCGGCGGGAAGCCGCTGCATCGTCCCGAAGCTGATGGCCTCGGCTCGCTCGCCGTGGCGCTCCTCGTAGGGAGTGTCCTGCCCCAGCGCCCGGCCAATCGCCGCCAGCAACGCCAGGTGCTCCGCATCGGATGTATCGGCCGTCATCGAGCCCTCGTCTCTTCGCCGACGTTATGCGAACGGTCCCCGGGCGAGAGGCTCATCTCCGCGGACACATCCGGCCGGATGGACCGCCGCATGGGCATCGCGACGGCCATCCTCCTGTGCGCCATCAAGGGCCGTCAGCGGGGCTGAGGCCCTCGCGGCCCACCGGGTGGCCTACTGCTCGCGCAGGATGAGCAGCCCGCGCCAGGAGTCCGCCACGTAGATGTACCCATCGCCGGGGACGCGGAGGCTGAAGGTCCCGGCGAAGTAGAGCCCCGGGTCCGAATCCAGCTCGCGCCAGGTGTTGTAGTACGCCACCTGGGTGGGCTGGGTGGGGTTGGAGACGTCCAGCACGCGCACGCCCTCCTGGTACCAGGCGACGTAGAGCTTCTTGCCCACCAACACCATGTTGTGGATGGAGATCTCCGGGCGGAGCCGGAACGAGCCGATCTTCACGATGTTCGCGGGGTCCGTGACGTCGAGCACGCGCAGGTGCTCGCCCGGGCCCTCACCGCCCTCGAAGGCGAGGGTGCGGCCCGCGAAGGTGCCCACCGCGTTGGCGTGGCTGTACTGCTCGGGGTATGTGAACTCGCCGAGCGTCCGGATGTCGTTAGGGTTGCTCACGTCCGCCACCATGTAGCCGCGGGTGGCGAAGTTGACGTAGAGCCGGTCCCCCTTGGCGAACATGTCGTGCGGCAGCCCGGGGTACGGCGCGTAGCGGTTGAGCTCGACGGGCTCCAGGGGCGTGGTGATGTCGAAGATCAGGACTCCCGAGGAGGACGCGGCGTAGAGGCGATTGCCCTCGGCGAAGACGGTGTGGACGTTGATGTTGCCGCCGGGCAGTTTGCGCAGCAGCTGCGGGTCCGCTGGAGTGCTGATGTCGAAGACGAGCACGCCCCTGCTTGCGCTGGCCACGTAGAGCGCGTCCCCCTTGGCCCACACACCATTCCAGAAGTTGTCGGTCTCCAGTTGGATCGTCTTCACCTTCACGAGCGCGGATGGATTGCCGACGTCGAAGACGGTGAGGCCGCCGGCCCTGCCCAGCTCGACGGCGGACACCACGTAGGCGTGGCCCTTGGTGACGTAGACGTCCACCGGGGCACCAATGGCCACGGGGTTCTCGGAGACGAGCTCCAGCCCCGAGGCCTCGGACTCTCCATCGCGCCACTTCAGCCGTCTGGCCTGGAAGGTCTCCGTCAGGAGGACCCTCCCGTTGCGGCAGAAGGCGCTGCAGCCGGTGAAGCCAGGGGCCTGGGGCGCCTCGCAGGTGGCGAGCAGCGTGCCGATCGTGCCGCCATCCGCGAAGGTGCGGGTGGAGGAGTAGAAGCGGGCGTTGCCGTCCCTTGCCTCCAGGGTGATGGGCTCGGCGTTGAGGTACTGGGTGCCGCCGTCACTCTTGAGGACGAGGCCGGCGGTGAAGAAGTAGGGGGGCTCGTCCGAGGAGCGGGTGGTCAGCATGTACTGGCCCTCGATCCCCGCGTTCGCGAGCGAGCCCGTGTTGCATGCCGAGAGGTCGAAGATGCTGAAGTCGGTGCAGGAGCTACCGTGGGGGGTGGTGGTGAAGGTGCAGGGCGCGAACGGACCCGTGTCCGTCCACGTGTTGCCCGTCTCCTCGAGCGGCACGTAGCCGCCATCCCACTCGTAGCCCGTGCCAGCGTCCGGAGTGGAGGCGTCCGGCGAGTCCGGCGTGGACGGTGGACAGCCGAGCAGCGCGGCGACGCAGACGAGCAGGGGGGTCCAGGTGAGGCGATTCCAGGTCATGCAGGCAGCTCCCGTGCGAAGAGGGGCTCGCATGCTCCGGAAGGCCCGCCTCCCCGCGCAAACGGAGGGCTCCACCGGGCAAGTGTCAACCCGGGCGGATTGAAGCCAGATGCGAAGCCTTCAGCAGGACTTCACGGGAGGCGTCGGCCCGGGTCACGGGCGCGTCGGGCTCGAAAAGCAAGGGGCCGCCCCCCTCTCGGGAGACGGCCCCTCGGTACTTCAGGCACGCAAGGCTCGGACTACTTCACGGCCTTCACGCGCTGGCGCTTCTCGGAGGGCTCGGCGGGAGCCTCCTCAACCGGAGCCGCGGCGGGCGCAGCCGGCTTGCCGATGCCGTACTTCTCCATCACCTGCCGCTCCACCTCCACGCGCACCTCGGGGTGGTCGCGCAGGTAGTCCTTCGCGTTCTCACGGCCCTGGCCGATCCGCTCGCCCTTGAAGGAGAACCAGCTTCCGCTCTTCTCGACGATGCCGTCGTTGGACGCCAGGTCGATGAGGTCTCCCTCCTTCGAGATACCCGTGCCGTACATGATGTCGAACTCGACCTCCTTGAATGGAGGCATTACCTTCTCGACGCCCCATGACGGGATGATTTCGTGAACGAGTGCAGACAACACACTTCTCGAAATCAAGTCAGAACAATATCAACCTCACCTTGCTTGATTCCGTGATCGCCGAACAAGTGCGTTTGAGTGGGGCGCAAGAATGGCCGCTCCGTGAGTCTGAGCTTCTTTCGCGGAAAGGCGTTTCTCAAAGCGTCCATGGTCGTTTCAAACGTCTCCGGTCGCCTACTTGTCCTAACATAAACAGAAGCGGAGCGCATCAGAATTTCAGACGAGCCCAAGAATACGGAAAATAGCAGTTTTCTGTAAGCCTCAAAATTCTCGAAACGATTCTGATGCACGCCACTACTAGGCTGCCTAGCTGGGGTTGTTGATCCACCAAGCAGCCAAAGCCGAAGCCACTGGTCGTAGTGGTAATTTGTAACTGCAAAGTATGGCGGCGACGTAAAAAGCAACCTTGCTCGTCGCATTTTGCTGCAACGAACTTCTCCAATCAATTTTGGAAGCAACTCGACACTGTCGCCCAACAAGACCCTGCTTTCCGTTCTAGAGGGAATTCCCTTTGCATAGCGCCAAGAAAGCCGACTTATGAGAAACTTTGCAGGATCTATCCGTGGCGGACTCAAGCGCCTTTCAGTCCACCATTTCAGAGCATAGTCTGGAGCCATTGCCTTTGCTTGGTGGAGCTGATTCGACAAGGCAGTTCCCTTTTTACCATGCAAATGAACCAACAATAGGGCCATGGCGGTCCAATCGGTCGCTCGACTCTTCCAACACAACTCCGTTCGCGCAGCCAAAAGGTAGCGCCGCACATCCACGCTGAAGCATTTATGAAAGAACGGAGGAAGGGTCTTGGCTGCTGCACCATAGCTGACAGAACTCTCCCTAAGCTCCAAATAGCGGCGAGAAACCTCCTCACAAGAGGCTGGATGAAGCTTGGCTTGCGAGTAGATCCATCCTACTGGGTTAATCTCAACCCCTACGCCGATTCTTGATTGCGCTGTAGCACTAAATACTGCAGTCCCTCTTCCTGCGAATGGATCAAAAACCAGATCTCCTGAGCTGGTATATTGAGCAATCACTGCATCCGCAAACTGAGAGGGAAACATCGCATAGTAGGGACCTATGCCCGCCCATCGAGCCTCTGCAGTTTTATATGTCTTAGCTGACGCCTCCATTGCCATGGTCGCGGAACGTGTGTCTACCTCAAACGCTCAGCAGTCTCCGCTCTTTTCTATACAATTCAAAACGCCTAACCAGAATTTTAAACCGCTCTCGAAGGCTGCTCTGATCATTAGTATTGCGGCTCAGAGTCTCGTACTTCGAGAGTTCCTCGTCCGCACTATTCCCCTGACGAACTTGTTCCTTGTTTTCATCTCGTTGGCCTTGAAACTCAGCCAGAAATGCGCGAAGGATTTTCCCATCGACTGACGAATAGTGTCGGAAGAACCAATAATAGACAACAACGGGTCCTTCAGAGGACAGAAGCGGATCCTTTTCTGAGAATGCATGAACCATCCGGTTCATATTATCTACAACTCGCTCCTCGGCCCTCTCTAGCTCTGTCGGGTTTGCCTCAGCTCGCGCAGCAAGTCGCTCTGGCTTATGAATCAGCTTGTCCAGTTGGGCCTTTTTAGTATCTGCAAAATCGCCCAGAAACTCGATCAGAAGTAACTTCGCTGCCACGTTGCGATCTTGGGCTCGAGCCGTCTTGAAACTTACGCACGCGGTCAATAGCCGGTGACTGGACAGGCGCCTTACAATCTCAGAGCCTGGGCCCGGCATAGCATTGCGAATTTCGGCGCCAGTTAGAGGCTTACTGCTGTTGAGCCTCACGAACAAGTCGTTGATTCTGGCTGCCTCATCAGAAATCACGCTCATTGTTGTGATATTAAAATTCTCAAACTTACTGGCAATCTTCGGGTACTGCATCTTCAGTTCTTTATATGTAAAACCACCGAGATCAACATCAGGCTGGTCTTCCAGCAAGAAGTCTTTCGCCAAAGGCAATGTGCCATCGAAGAATTCGAATATCGACTCAAGACGCTGGCGCCCATCAATGACCGCATATGGCTTCCTACTAAGATTCAGCGACGTGTTCGTGTACGTAAAATCTGCTATATAAATCTTAGGCAGATCAAACCCATTCAATATTGAATCAATCAAGTACGCCTTTTGCTTGGCTTTCCAGACACCTCCTCGGCGCTGGTAGGGCGGGTTCATATCAATATTTTCCCGCTCATCATTCCACCACGCAAGGGTGCGAGCTTCGAAGGGCCGTATCTTGAACATAGATTCAAACCTGGAATCCGGAGTACCGCTTCAATTCCTTGGCCAACCCATCAAGATCTGGGAATATTACCGAGTCGGTAATACCTATCTTAGCGAGGGAAGAGCGGAGCGAAAGAATCGTACCACTTGGAATCACTACCCTTGTCAGCACATCGCTGTGAGCCTTGATTCTAGCGTGGCTTTCCTCCATAGGAGTTACTTCTTTGCCAAACACAGTGAAGGCTCCACGCTGAGCCACTATTCTTGGGCTATTATGCGTTCCGTACAGAGCAACCGGCTCATTGGGTATGAGGTCTACATCTACATTCTCTGACCGAGGCATATAGCCCTTCAAATGCTCGTCTGTCCCAGACAAGATTCCGCGTTTATACGATAGGTGATTTAGCGCACTTCTGTTCCACGCGACCGGGTCCAAAACCCACACTGCTGCATCATCTGTCGGCGTATTGCTATTCGCGGGCGGAGAAGTCAGTGCGAAGAACAATGCGATGTGAGGATTTTCGGTCCAGTCAAGAAGACGAGTCGGGACTCCGAAGTGCTGCATAAGGAAAAGGTAGTCCCATGGCTCATGCACGGCTCTGGTGAGATAAGGAACAGAGCGTTGCTTGAAGCGCCGAAGCAGCTCAACCTCCATTGCGATGATGCTATTGACATCCTTCTTGGTGGGATGCCTGTAAAGCGAGGGAATAAGAGTGTGTTTGCAGGTTCCACAACCTCGATACCAAAGACCCTGCTCAGAGAACTGGCTCACCTTCTCAACCAGCTCAGAATATTCCCCCAGCGTAGTAATGGTTTTGACCGAATACGAGGGGGCTGGCGCTACAGTAGCAGGGGCTGGCGCTACAGTAGCAGGGGCTGGCGGTGCACTACTGGGGGGCGAACTGGCCGACATGCAGCAATTGTCGGATGCATGTAGTGCTCATTCAAGAGGTAATAGAGGGCTCTAAGCATCCCCCCAAGCGGGAAAGGGGGGATGAGGCAGAAAGACCCGGAGAGCCCGGGTCCTTGATACTAATGTAGCGAACTAGGTTAGCTCACGAGCCTTTGGCAACACATTCTAGCGCTAGAACACCTTGCGAGCCCCGCCGATGTAATGGTAGGCCCCGAAGAGCTACCAAAAGTAAGGGGCCGCCCCCCTCTCGGGAGACGGCCCCTGGGTACTTCAGGCACACAAGGCTCGGACTACTTCACGGCCTTCACGCGCTGGCGCTTCTCGGAGGGCTCGGCGGGAGCCTCCTCGGCCGGAGCCGCGGCGGGCGCAGCCGGCTTGCCGATGCCGTACTTCTCCATCACCTGCCGCTCCACCTCCACGCGCACCTCGGGGTGGTCGCGCAGGTAGTCCTTCGCGTTCTCACGGCCCTGGCCGATCCGCTCGCCCTTGAAGGAGAACCAGCTTCCGCTCTTCTCGACGATGCCGTCGTTGGACGCCAGGTCGATGAGGTCTCCCTCCTTCGAGATACCCGTGCCGTACATGATGTCGAACTCGACCTCCTTGAACGGAGGCGCCACCTTGTTCTTCACCACCTTCACGCGGGTGCGGCTGCCCACCACGTTCTCGCCATTCTTGATGGCGCCCACGCGACGGATGTCCAGGCGCTGCGACGCGTAGAACTTCAGCGCGTTACCGCCCGTCGTCGTCTCGGGGTTGCCGAACATCACGCCAATCTTCATACGAATCTGGTTGATGAAGATGACGCACGTCTGGCTCTTGCTGATGGTACCGGTCAGCTTGCGCAGCGCCTGGCTCATCAGTCGGGCCTGCACACCCATGTGCGCATCGCCCATCTCGCCCTCGAGCTCGGCCTTCGGCACCAGCGCCGCCACCGAGTCCACCACCAGCACGTCGATGGCGCCCGAGCGCACCAGCATCTCGGCGATCTCCAGCGCCTGCTCGCCCGTGTCCGGCTGGCTCAGCAGCAGGTCATCGGTGCGCACACCCAGCTTGCGCGCGTAGCCGATGTCCAGCGCGTGCTCGGCGTCGATGTAGCCGGCCACGCCGCCGCGCTTCTGCGCCTCGGCCACGATGTGAAGGCAGAGGGTCGTCTTACCGGAAGACTCCGGCCCGTAGATTTCAACGATGCGGCCCTTCGGCACACCGCCCACGCCCAGCGCGATGTCGAGCGAGACGCTTCCCGTCGAAATGGCCTGAACATCCCGGACCAGCGGCTCCTCGTTTCCGAGCCGCATGATGGACCCCTTACCGAACTGGCGCTCCACAGCGGACATCGCCAGTTCGATCGCCTTCTCCTTCTCTGGATTCACGGCCATTTCGTCTTGCTCCTTGCGTATGCGGCGAGCCACCCCGGCCCACCTGAACCCGCGTTTAGTATCGCGTAAGGATGACCCTAGTCCATCCCTCTGACATGACCCACGGCGTTCAGCGCCGAGGCAGCATGAGGAGCAGCCAGGCCAACAGTCCAGCCACCCCGCTGAGGGCTCCGTAGTAACCGCCGAAGACACCCAGGTATAGCTGAACGAGCGACAGGACGAGCAGCCCCAGCAGGCCCGCCCGCTTCGACGCCGAGCGTTCAGGGCCCAACACCCCCGGCACCAGGGTCATCAGCATCAGCCCCATGAGGAGGGTGAGGGGCAGCACCGACCCCCGGAGGGGCTCTCCCATCAGGGAGGGGAGCACCCACTGGGCGACGATGCCCGCCACCAGGACCGTCCCGGCCATCGTGGGCGCCCACGGGGAGACCTGGGCGTCCCCGGTCTCGTCGCGCAGCCAGGCCAGGTCCTCCGGGCGAACCTCCAGTGCGTAGGGGAAGCCGAACTTCGTCAGCGCCTCGATGGCCGCGGCCCGGCACGTGCGGCCCCCTGCCTCCTCCAGCCCCGCGAGCTGGCCGTCCTCCAGGAGCTGATGGAGCAGGTCCGCCGCCTCCCGCGAGCCCCTTCCAGCCGCCAGTGCGTCCAGCGCCTGGTTCAGCTTCCCCGCCACCAGCGCGCGCTCGGCCTCGGTGGCCGCCGCCCGCCCCTCCTGCACGAGGGCGAGTACCTGTCCCGGCGCCGGCTCGGGCACGGCGAGGCTGGCCGGCTCCTCCCAGGGAGCCAGGGAGGGCAGCTCCGCGCTCCCTTCTTCCCCTGGCTCGCCCTCACGGGAACCGGAGCCGGGCGGGCGTGTGTGGGTGGTGCTGGACACGGCCGGGACTGTAACGGCCGGCTCCCCTCCCCTTCAAAGCCTCCCGGCGCTCCCTCCTTAATAGAGCTTCCGCCAGCCGACGCCGGGGCCACCCCGACGCCTTCCGGGCGACACCTCCCCGTCCGCCCGAAGAGATGTGGGCCCTCATCCCACCTCCAAAGGAGACGTAGGTGGGGGCTCCAGTAGGCTCGGCGCGAAATTGCCCCGCAACGATTTCTGGGGTCCCGGGTTGGACGAGAGCGTGGAAGCGGACTCGGACGCACAGATGATGCTGAAGGTGGCGGCGGGCGACCGGCGGGCATTCGCGCTGCTGTTCGACCGGTACCACGTGAGCGTGGCGCGCTTCGCGTTGCGCTTCGTCGGAGACCGGGAGCGGGCCGAGGAGCTGACGCAAGACATCTTCGTGAAGCTGTACCGCAATGCGAAGAGCTACAAGCCGTCGGCGAAGTTCAAGACGTTCCTCTTCCGCGTGGCCACCAACCACTGCCTCAACGAGGTGCGGCGAGGAGAGTACCGGGTGGAGCACACCTCGACGGAGGCGGAGGCGGAAGAGGGCGGGCTGGAGGTGGCGGGAGGAGAAGGAGACAGGCCGGACCAGGCGCTGGCGGGGCGAGAGCTGGAGCGAGCGGTGGGCGAGGCGCTGAAGGCGATGAGCGAGCGGGAGCGGGCGGCCTTCACCATGTGCCGCTTCGAGGGAATGGCGTACCGGGACATCGCGGAGGCGCTGGAGGCGAGTGAGGCGGCGGTGAAGAGCCTCATCCACCGGGCAACGCTGACGGTGGCGCGCAAGGTGGAGGAACTGCAGACGGGCTCCGTGCCCGCGAGGAGCAGGGCATGAGTTGTCCATTCGAGGAAGACCTGACGGCGTACGTCGACGGGGAGCTGCCGCCCGCGCGACGCGCCGAGGTGGAGGCGCACCTGGGAGGCTGCGCGGGGTGCCAGGGGACGGAGGCACTGCTGCGGCGCACGGTGGCGCGAATGGCGGAGCTGCCCGAGTTCACGCCCTCGCCGTCCACGCGGCGCGAGGTGCTGGCGAAGATCGACGCGCTGCCGCCGACCCTGGGCGAGCGGCTGAGGGCGCTGCTGAAGCCCTCGGTGCTGGTGCCGGCGGCGGGACTGGCGGCGGTGGCGGGGTTGGCGCTCTACACCACTGCTCCGAGCGAACCCGCCCTGGACGAGGCGGACGCGGGCACGCTGGAGCTGGCGATGAATCTGGAAGTGGTCGAGGACTACGACGTCGTCGGCCTGGAGAATGGCGAAGACCTGGAGGTGATTGCGAACCTCCATGAGCTGGAGGTGCAGTGATGATGGGCCGGAGCAACCTGGCACGAACGGGCATGCTGGTGGCGCTGCTCCTGGGCGGAGCGGGTCGAGCGCAGGAGCCCCAGCAGCCGGAGCCCCCGAAGCAGCAGGAGCCGCAGCGGCCCCAGACGGCGGCCGAGCGCTTCCAGCAGCTCTCCCCCGAGCAGAAGGAAGCCCTGCGGGCGAAGCTGCGCGAGCTCAAGGCGATGCCGCCGGAGGAGCGCGAGCGCATCAAGGGCAACCTGGAGCGCTGGAGGCAGATGCCGCAGGAGGAGCGCGAGCGCGTCCGGGCCAACCTGCGCGAGTTCCAGCGGCTGACGCCCGAGGAGCGCAACCAACTGCGCGAGCGCTTCCGCGAGTTCCGTGGGATGAGCCCCGAGCGCAAGGCGGAGGTGCGCCAGCGGGTGCGGGCGTACCTGCGCGCGCACCCGGAGCGGCGCGAGCAGATGATGGAGAACATGCGCCGCTGGCGGCAGATGACGCCCGAGCAGCGCGAGCAGATGCGCGAGCGGATGCGCGAGAGGCGGCGGCGATGAGTTGGCGCCACGCGCTGCTGCTGGCCGCCGTCCTGGCCTCCGGAACGGCCGCGGCCGCCGAGCCCCCACCTCCGCCCCCCAAGCAACCCCCTCCTCCCACGAGCCAGAAGGCCCCGGCCCCCCGGGACACGACGCCGGAGCTGTCCGAGGAGGACAAGGAGGTGGTGGAGAATCTCGAACTGTTGGAGAGCATGGACGCGGTGGAGGACCTGGACCTGCTGCTGGAGTTGAGCCAAGAGGAGTAGACTGGCGCACCGTGCAGCCTGCCCCGTCCAAGACCGTGGAAATCCCCTCGCGCCGCTTCGGGCGCTACGTGCTCCGCTCGCGCCTGGGCTCGGGGGGTATGGCGGAGGTGTTCCTCGGAGAGGCGAAGGACGAAAAGGGGACTCCCTTCAAGGTGGCGCTGAAGCTGATGCGCAAGGACGTCGCCGCCGAGTCCTTCGCCGACGAGGCGGATTTGATGGGCCTGCTGGAGCACCCCAACCTGGTGCGCCGGCTGGAGATTGGCGAGGCCTTCGGGCGCTACTTCATCGCCATGGAGTTCCTGGTAGGCGGAGACCTGGAGGGGCTGCTCCAGGCACACCACCGGCAGGGGCAGAGCATCCCGGTGGCGGCGGGTGTCCACGTGTGCACCGAGGTGCTGCGGGCGCTGGCCTACTTCCACCAGGCGCGCACGCGCAGCGGCCGGCCTTTGGAGCTCGTCCATGGGGACGTGAATCCCTCCAACATCTTCTTCTCCGGACAGTGCGAGGTGAAGCTCGGCGACTTCGGAGTGGCCAAGGCGCGTGGGCTGGACCTGGGCCCCGAGGACGGAGTGACGGCGGGCAAGCTGCACTACCTGTCGCCGGAGCAGACGCGCGGGGACTCGGTGACGCTGGCCTCGGATCTCTTCTCGATGGGCATCGTCCTGCACGAGCTGGTGCTGGGCGTCCACCCCTTCGAGCGCGACAGCGACGACCCCGAGGTGGTGATGGCGGCCATCCGCGCGGCGAAGCTGAGCCTGCCGGACACGCTGGACAAGCGGCTCGCGGCCATCGTGCGCAAGTCCCTGGCACCGGATGTGAACCAGCGCTACCGCACGGCGGGCGAGTTCGCGGGAGCACTGCTGGCCTGGGCGCTGGACACGGGCCAGCCCTTCAGCCCGCGCGAGGTGCAGGCCAGCCTTCAGCAGGCGCTCTCTCTAGCACTGTGGGAACGAGAGAAGAGCAACCCAAGGTAGTCCAGAAGCGAGACCGCACGAAGGACAACGAATGGTCCGAGGGCGGCGGTACTGATCCTTTGACAGCCCGCGGGGCCCCCCTTACGGTGGCGCGCGTCGCTGGTGCCCGAGTCTCGGCTCGGGCTTGAAAGGGAATCCGGTTTGAATCCGGAGCTGCCCCGCAGCGGTAAGCGAGAACGAACCCGTCCACACACACTGGCCGAGAGGCTGGGAAGGGGACGGTAGTAGGAGCCGGCGATGAGCCGGGGGCTCGCGAGCCCGAAGACCTGCCAGCACCTGCCTCTGGGAGAAATCCGGGGCGGATCGACCTGGACGCCTCGTGGGGAGGCGGGAGGTTCCGTGCGTCACGGGTTCCCCGTGGACGCTCGGCCCGTCCCCTCTCCTCCTGTGGTGCTCCAGTCGCCCGAGGGGGCGAGGGTCGGCCTGGCGAGTCATCGCATGTCGCGCTCGCGACACAGGCAGACCTTTTCCTCCGCGGTTCCACGTGGTCGCGAACGGAGGAGGAGGAGCATGCTGAACGGAACCCACACCACGTCCACGCCGCCCACCACCATGAGGGTGCGCAAGCGCAGCGGGGAGCTTGAAGGCGCGGACCTGAACAAGATCGTCCGGGCAATCAGCCGCTGTTGCGACGGGCTGCGCCAGGTCGATGCCATCCGCGTGGCGACGAAGACGATCGCCGGACTCTATGACGGTGCCTCGACGCAGGAGCTCGACCAGCTCTCCATTCAGACCGCGGCCTCGCTGACGCTGGAGGAGCCCGAGTACGCCAGGCTCGCGGCACGGCTGCTCGCGACGTACATCGACAAGGAGGTCTCCGGGCAGGAGATCCACTCCTTCTCGCAGTCGATCGCCGCTGCCCACCGGGTTGGCCTCGTGAACGAGCGCGTGGCTCGGATGGTCTCGACACATGCGCGCAAGCTGAACGACACGATTGAGCCCTCGCGCAACCGGCTCTTCGAGTACTTCGGGCTGCGGACGGTCTATGACCGCTACCTGCTCAAGCACCCGAAGACGCGCGAGGTGCTCGAGACGCCCCAGCACTTCTTCATGCGCATCGCGGTGGCGCTGGGAGAGACGGTGCCCGAGGCGCTCGAGCTCTACCGACTCTTCTCGATGCTCGAGTACGTGCCGAGCTCCCCCACCCTCTTCAACTCCGGCACGTGCCACGAGCAGCTCTCGTCCTGCTTCCTGCTCGACTCGCCCGGGGACGAGCTGGAGAGCATCTACCAGCGCTACACCGACGTCGCGCTGCTCTCGAAGTTCTCGGGAGGCATTGGCCTCGCGTACCACCGGGTCCGCTCGCGCGGCTCGCTCATCGGGAGCACGAACGGGCACAGCAACGGCATCGTCCCGTGGCTGAAGACGCTGGATGCTTCGGTGGCGGCGGTGAACCAGGGCGGGAAGCGCAAGGGCGCCTGCTGCGTGTACCTGGAGACGTGGCACGCGGACCTGGAGGAGTTCCTGGAGCTGCGCGACAACACCGGCGACGAGGCGCGGCGCACGCACAACCTGAACCTCGCGAACTGGATTCCGGACCTCTTCATGAGGCGCGTGGAGGCGGACGGGTTCTGGTCCCTCTTCGACCCGAAGACGGTGCCGCACCTCACGGACCTCTATGGCGAGGAGTTCGAGCGCGCCTACGAGAGGGCGGAGCAGCAGGGCCTGGCGCTCAAGACGATGAAGGCGCGGGAGCTGTACGCGCGCATGATGCGGACGCTGGCTCAGACCGGGAACGGCTGGATGACGTTCAAGGACAAGTCGAACCGGGCCTGCAACCAGACAGCGCTGCCGGGCCGGGTCGTCCACCTGTCGAATCTCTGCACGGAGATTCTCGAGGTGACGTCGCGGGACGAGACGGCCGTCTGCAACCTCGGCTCCATCAACCTCTCGCGGCACACGTCGGTGGACGAGAGCGGCCGGGTGTCCTTCGACTGGGGCAAGCTCGCGCAGACGGTGCGGACGGCGGTGCGGCAGTTGGATCGGGTGATCGACCTGAACTACTACCCCATCTCCACGGCGAAGGACTCGAACCTCCGCTGGCGCCCGATCGGCCTGGGCATCATGGGCCTGCAGGACGTGTTCTTCCAGATGCGCCTGCCCTTCGACAGCGCCGAGGCCCGGGCCATCTCGCGGAAGATCTCCGAGGAGATCTACTTCCACACCCTCTCCACCTCGGCGGAGCTGGCGGCCGAGCGCGGTGCTCACCCGTCCTTCCCCGAGACGCGGGCCGCACGCGGTGAGCTCCAGTTCGACGCGTGGAACGTCGTCCCCGAGGACACGGCGCGCTGGGACACGCTGCGTACCCGGGTCCGGCAGGTGGGCCTGCGCAACTCGCTGCTGATCGCCATTGCGCCGACGGCGACCATCGCGTCCATCGCGGGCTGCTACGAGTGCATCGAGCCGCAGGTGTCCAACCTCTTCAAGCGCGAGACGCTCTCGGGAGACTTCCTCCAGGTCAACCGCTACCTCGTCGAGGAGCTGAAGACGCTCGGGCGCTGGAACGAGGACATGCGGGCCCGCATCAAGCTCGCCGAGGGCTCCATCCAGTCGCTCGAGGAGATTCCCGCTGACGTGCGGGCCATCTACCGCACGGCGTGGGAGCTGCCCATGCGCTCGCTCATCGACATGGCGGCGGACCGGGGTGCCTTCATCGACCAGAGCCAGTCGCTCAACCTGTTCATGGAGTCGCCGAACATCGGCCAGCTCAGCTCCATGTACATGTACGCGTGGAAGAAGGGGCTGAAGACGACCTACTACCTGCGCTCGCGGCCAGCCACGCGCATCGCGAAGGCCACGGTGGACGCGGCCCGCGGCAACACGGACGTCAAGCCGAACGGCCACGAGGTCCTCCGGGCGGAGCCGAAGCCCACCGACACGGAGGCCGTTGCCTGCTCTCTCGAGAACCCCGAAGCCTGCGAGGCCTGCCAGTGAGTGCCCCCATGAACGAGAGCTGGACCCCGATGAACCTCCCGCCGGTGCACGAGACCTCCAAGGCAGCGCCCAACAAGGCCTCGCACGCGATGCCCAAGACGGGAGCGCGCCTGCTCGATCCGGGCCTGAACCTCACGCTCCGGCCGATGCAGTACCCGGTGTTCTTCGAGATGTACCGCAACGCCATCAAGAACACCTGGACGGTGGAGGAGGTGGACTTCTCGACGGACGTGGGGGACCTGCGCTCGAAGATGACGGCAGCGGACCGTCACCTCATCCAGCGCCTCGTGGCCTTCTTCGCGACGGGCGACTCCATCGTGGCGAACAACCTCGTGCTGAACCTCTACAAGCACGTGAACGCGCCCGAGGCGCGCATGTACCTGTCCCGGCAGCTCTACGAGGAGGCACTGCATGTGCAGTTCTACCTCACGCTGCTCGACACGTACGTGCCGGACCCAGCCGAGCGGGCCACGGCCTTCGCGGCGATCGACACCATCCCGAGCATCCGCAAGAAGGCGGAGTTCTGCTTCAAGTGGATGGACTCCATCGGTGAGCTCGAGCGGCTGGAGACACGGGAGCAGCGGCGCAAGTTCCTCCTGAACCTCATCTGCTTCGCGGCCTGCATCGAGGGGCTCTTCTTCTTCGCGGCCTTCGCCTACGTGTACTTCCTGCGCTCGCGGGGGCTGCTGCACGGACTGGCGGCCGGGACGAACTGGGTCTTCCGCGACGAGAGCGCGCACATGGCCTTCGCCTTCGATGTGGTGAAGACCGTACGCCGCGAGGAGCCCGGCCTCTTCGACGCGGAGATGGAGCGAGAGGTCGTCACCATGCTGGAGGAGGCGGTGGCGTGCGAGCTCCAGTTCGCCGAGGACATCCTGGGGCTGGGGGTCGCCGGGCTCTCGGTGCACGAGATGAGGCAGTACCTGGAGTTCGTCGCCGATCAGCGGCTGGTGATGCTGGACCTGCCGAAGCGCTACGGCGCGAAGAACCCGTTCGGCTTCATGGACCTGCAGGACGTGCAGGAGCTGGCGAACTTCTTCGAGCGCCGCGTCTCGGCGTACCAGGTCGGTGTCGTGGGAGAGGTCACCTTCGACGCGGCCTTCTGACAGCACTCTGAAATGAAAACGCCCGGGGACCTCGCGAAGAGGCCTCCCCGGGCGTGGGAGAGGGCCGGAAGCAGGCCCCCGGGAGCGCGGCGGACTACTCCACCGTCACGCTCTTGGCGAGGTTGCGCGGCTGATCCACGTCGTTCCCGCGCAGATCCGCCACGTGGTAGGCGAGGAGCTGCAGGGGAATCGTGGCCACCACCGGCGCGAGCAGCGCGCTGGCGGCGGGGATGCGGATGACGTGGTCCGCGAGCGAGGCCACGTGCGCGTCATCCTCGTCGATGATCGCGATGACCTTGCCACCGCGCGCCCGCACCTCCTCGATGTTGCCGATGATCTTCTCGTAGGCCACGTGCGGCTGCTTGGGCGCGATGACCACCACCGGCATCTTCTCGTCGATGAGCGCGATAGGACCGTGCTTCATCTCGCCGCCGGCGTAGCCCTCGGCGTGGATGTAGGAGATCTCCTTGAGCTTGAGCGCGCCCTCGAGCGCCACCGGATGCATGGGGCCGCGGCCGAGGAAGAGGAAGTCCTGCGCGTTCATGAACTCACGCGCCACGCGCTTGACCGAGGCCTCGCACTTGAGCACGTCCTCGATCATCTTCGGAATCTCGGTCAGCGCCGTCAGGTGCTCCTGCGCCGCCTTGACGGTGAGCGTGCCGCGCATGCGCCCGAGCTTCACCGCCAGCAGGTAGAGACCCACCAGCTGCGTGGTGAAGGCCTTGGTGGAGGCCACGCCAATCTCAGGGCCCGCGTTGGTGAGGATGGTGATGTCCGCCTCACGCGTCATGGCGCTGCCGATGACGTTGCACAGAGCGAGCGCCGTGGCGCCACGCGCCTTGGCCTCCTTGAAGGCCGCCAGCGTGTCCGCCGTCTCGCCCGACTGGCTGATGGCGATGGCCAGGTGCGAGGGCTCCACGATGGGATCGCGGTAGCGGAACTCACTGGCCAGCTCCACCTCCACCGGCAGGCGCGCCAGGGACTCGATCATCGCCTTGCCAGCAATGCCCGAGTGCCACGAGGTGCCGCACGCCAGGATGGTGATCTTGGTGAGCGCCCGCACCTTCTCCGGGCTCAGGTTCCAGCCCTCGAAGTGCACGTCGCCCTCGGAGAGGAGCATGCGGCCACGCAGCGTGTCCGCCACGGCGCGAGGCTGCTCCATGATCTCCTTGTGCATGAAGTGCTTGTGGCCGCCCTTCTCCGCCATCATCGGCGTCCAGTCGATGCGGCGGGTGGGCCGGTTCACCTTCTGGCCGGTGCGGCCGTAGATGTCCACGTTCGAGGCGGTGATGACAGCCAGGTCACCCTCCTCCATGTAGACGAAGTCGCGCGTGTGCTCGAGCAGCGCCGGCACATCGCTGGCCACGAAGTTCTGACCCTGGCCCAGACCCAGCACCATGGGAGAGGAGTCCTTGGTGCAGACGATCCGGTTCGGGTCGCTGGTGGTCACCACCGCCAGGGCGTAGGTGCCCTTCACCTGGGCGATGGCCGCGCGCACCGCGGCGGGCAGATCCAGGCCGCTCTTGAGCTCATCGGAGATGAGGTGGGCGAAGACCTCGGAGTCCGTCTCGGAGGAGAAGTGGTGCCCCTTGGAGCGCAGCTCCTCCTTGAGGGCCAAGTGGTTCTCGATGATGCCGTTGTGCACCACCGCCACGCCACCATAGGTGTGCGGGTGGGCGTTCTCGTCCGAGGGACGCCCATGCGTGGCCCAGCGCGTGTGGCCGATGCCGATGGTGCCTTGCGGCACGTCTGTCTGGACGCGGGTCTCCAGGTTCTTCAGCTTGCCCGTGGCCCGCACCACGTTCAGGACGTTGCGGTTCATCACCGCCACGCCCGCGGAGTCATACCCCCGGTACTCGAGCTTCTTCAGCCCAGACACCAGAATGGGTGCCGACTCCTTGTCCCCAACGTACCCAACAATGCCGCACATGTTGTCCGTCCTCTCTCACGCCCGAACCCCGGATTGCAAATTCCGGGGGCATCTCCACCCACATCGGGCGACACCTGTCGCCCTGATGACAAGCAAAACTCGGGCCCGTTAGCCCCCGGAGGCCTTGCCCGACTTGGACGGGCCTGCTTCCGCGGACTTGGCCATGCGTGCCTTCTTCCTCTCCACCCAGCCTTCCATGTTGACCTGTGGCGTGCGTGACACAGCGAGGCTCCCAGGAGGCACATCTTTCGTCACCGTGGAGCCCGCGCCGACATACGCACCATCCCCGACTTTCACAGGGGCCACGAGCTGGGTGTCCGAGCCGATGAAGACGCCATCGCCCAGCTCGGTGAGGTGCTTGTTCACCCCGTCGTAATTGCAGGTGATGGTGCCGGCGCCCACGTTGACCCCGGAGCCAATCTTCGCGTCGCCCAGGTAGGCCAGGTGGTTGGCCTTGGAGCCGCGGCCGAGGCGGGCCTTCTTCGTCTCCACGAAGTTGCCCAGGTGCACCTCTTCCGCGAGGTCCGTGCCGGGCCGCAGCCGGGAGAACGGGCCGAGGATGCAGCGCTCGCCCACCCGGGCCTCCTCCAGCACGGTGTACGGCTTGATGGTCGTCCCGTCAGCCACCGAGGAGGCGTGCAGGACGCTGCCCTGTCCGATGGTGACGTTGCGGCCAACCACCGTGGCGCCCGACAGCGTCACCATGGGGGCAAGCTCCGTGTCCGCCCCGATGACCACGCCCTCCTCGATGTACGTGGTGGCCGGGTCCGCCAGGGTGACGCCGTTGCGCATGTGCCAGGTGTTGAGGCGCGCCTGGAGCTCCTTCCCGCGCGCCGCCAGCTCCACCCGGTCGTTCACGCCGGCCGTCTCACCGAACTCGGCGTCGATGGAGCCCACCGGGCCCTGGGCCGCGGCCATCTCCACCAGGTCCGTCAGATAGAACTCGCCCTGCGCGTTCGCGCTGCGAATGTTGGCCAGCGCCTTCCACAGGAAGGAGGACTCCACCAGGTAGATGCCGGCGTTGCACTCACGCACCTGACGCTGCTCGGGCGTGGCGTCCTTGTGCTCGACGATGCGCACCACCTTGCCCATCTCGCGGATGACGCGGCCGTAGCCGGTGGGATCGGCCGGCGAGGTGGACACCAGGGACAGCACGCCGCCGCTCTTCTGGTGCGCGGCGCTCAGTGCCTCGAGCGTCTCGCGGCGCACCAGCGGCACGTCACCGTAGAGAATGAGAACGCGCCCGCTGAAGTCCTTCAGGGACTCTTCCGCTGAGCGCACCGCGTCCGCCGTGCCCCGCTGCTCCTTCTGGAGCGCGAAGCGCAGGGGCGCCGTGGGGAAATGCGAGCGGATGGAGCGCTCCACCTCGCTGGCCTGGTGACCCACCACCGGCACCACGGGAGAGGCGCCCAGTTCCAGCGCTCGCATGAGGGGATAGGCACAGATGGGCTTGCCGAGGATGGGGTGAAGGACCTTGGCCTTCTCCGACTTCATCCGCGTGCCCTTGCCCGCGCACAACACCACCGCCGCCAAAGGAGCTGTCATAAGCGGCGATTACTAGGGACGCGAAAGCGGCGCGTCAACCGCGAGCTGCGGGGCGCGTCGCGCGGATGCCCTCCGGGCGCGCCCTCACTGAGACGGACAGCGTGTTGCTCTGCACGGTGATACCGAACGTCGGTCGGAGGAAGAGCGTTGTCACCGTGGCATCTGGTGAGGTCGACATCGGCTTCATTGTCGTCAGGTTGGCGTTCATGAGTCCCCCGGCATGACCGAGCGTCATGCACAGGATGCCCTCGCCTGTGCCCCGGTCAAACTCCAGGCCGAGCATGCTGGTGTCAGCCGGACACTTCTCAATGATGAAACGATTCGTGGCGAGTCCGGGCGCGCGCCGGGATACTCCAGAACCCGAACCCTGTGAAGCACCTGCTGCACGCCCTGTACGAGGGCCATGCACGTGGAGACGGTAAAGATGCGGGCACACCGGAAGACGTGGTGGAGCGTGGCCTTGTCGCTGCTCGTGGTGGCGATGCCAGCGTGGGCGGCGAGGCCCTACCGAGGCGGAGCGGTGGCCACGGCGCACCCGATGGCGAGCGAGGCCGCGCTGCGGATGCTGGACAAGGGCGGCAACGCGGTGGACGCGGCGGTAGCGGCGGCCTTCACGCTGGCAGTGGTGGGGCCGTACCACTCGGGCCTTGGCGGCGGCGGCTTCGCGCTGGTGCACGACGCGAAGACAAGTGGAACGCAGGTGCTGGACTTCCGCGAGGTGGCGCCCAAGGCAGCCACGCGGGACATGTACCTGAAGGACGGACAGGTGGTGCCAGGGCTGTCCACGGACGGTGCGACCAGTGTGGCGGTGCCCGGTGCAGTGGCCGGCTACCTGGAGCTGCTGGAGAAGCACGGCAAGCTGCCGCGCGCGGTGGTGCTGCAGCCCGCCATTGAAGCCGCGCGCAACGGCTTCTGGGTGTCACCCAAGTACCAGGCACTCGCCACCCTGCGGCGCGACTGCCTGCGGCAGGACCCCGAGGCCGCGCGCATCTTCCTCGCCAAGAACGAGCAGGGCGAGCTGGACGTGCCGCCCATCGGCCACCTCGTGCGTCAGCCGGAGCTGGCCCGCACGCTCCAGACGCTCGCGAAGAGCGGCCCCAAGCCCTTCTACTCGGGCCCCATCGCGCAGGCGATGGTGGACACGGTGAAGGCAGGCGGCGGCGTGCTCTCGCTCGAGGACCTCAAGGACTTCAAGACGCGCGCCCATGCGCCGCTGGAAGGCAGCTACCGCGGCCACCGCATCCTCACCATGCCGCCCCCGAGTGCCGGTGGACTGGCGGTGGTGCAGGTGCTCGGTGCGCTGGAGCGGCTGCGTCCCCAGGGCCTGGAGTTCCGCGAGCCGGAGACGCTCCACCTCTACACCGAGGCGGTGCGCCGCGTGTACGTGGACCGGGTGAAGTACCTGGGCGACCCGGCCTTCGTGAAGATTCCCATGGAGAGCCTCACCTCCTCCGGCTACATCGCGGACCTCGCGGGCAGCATCGACCCGAAGAAGGCCACGCCCAGCGCGTCGCTGCTGCCCCCCGTGGAGGGCGCCAGCGGCTCCACCCTGAAGAAGCCGGACGGCACCTGGTACGACCCCTCCAGCGCGCCGGAGAAGAAGAACACCACGCACATCTCCATCATCGACAAGAACGGCAACGCGGTGGCCCTCACCACCACGGTGAACTACGCCTTCGGCTCGTGCCTGGTGGCCAAGGGCACCGGCATCCTCCTCAATGACGAGATGGACGACTTCGCCGCGCTGCCCGGCGTGCCCAACGCCTACGGACTGGTGACGGGCGAGGCCAACGCCATCGCCCCGGGCAAGGTCCCCCTGTCCTCCATGTCCCCTACCCTCGTCTTCTCCAAGGAGGACCCCAAGAAGGTGATGCTGGCGGTGGGCAGCCCGGGTGGCTCCACCATCCCCACCACCGTCATCCAGGTCATCTCCAACCTCGTGGACCACAAGATGGACGTGGTGCGCGCGGTGGGACAGGGCCGGCTTCACCATCAGTACCTGCCGGATGAGCTGTGGGTGGACCGCTGGGGCCTGGAGGCCGCCACGCAGGCCGCATTGGAGGCCAAGGGTCACAAGATTCGCAGGCAGGAGGCCTGGGGTGACGCCGAGGCCGTTTACAGCGACCCGAAGACGAACCTGCGCTACGCGGCGAGCGATCCCCGCAACGAGGGCGCCGCCCTCGGCCAGGACTGACGGACAGGACCGGACAAGACCGTGGCCACCTCGCTCCTCCAGCTCTTCGACGCGCACCTCCACCCGGAGGCCCTCAGCGACCAGGACCTCGAGTCCATGCGCTTCTTCGGGGTGGAGCGGGCGTTGGTGGTCGCCCACCACCTGCCCGAGCCCACCCCAAAAGCCCTGCGCAAGCACTTCGATGACCTGATGCTCCGGCAGCTTCCTCGCCTGGAGCGCCTGGGCATCCGCGCCTGGGCGGCGCTGGGCGTGCACCCGCGCTGCATCCCCCGCCGCGGCCTGTCCGAGGTGCTCGCGAGCCTCCCCGACTACTTCCGCGGAGGACGCGTGGTGGCCCTGGGCGAGACGGGACTGCACTCAGGCGGCATCGAGGAGGAGGAGGCCTTCCTCGAGCAGCTCGCGCTCGCGCGCCAGCTCAAGCTCAAGGTGCTGGTGCACACCCCGGTGCACGACAAGGAGCGCCATACCCGGCGCATCCTCACCCTGCTGAGGGACTCCGGCGTGCGGCCCTCCCGCGTGCTGGTGGACCACGCCAACGGCCGTACCGTGCGCAACATCCTCGGCTGTGGGCATTGGGCGGGGCTGACGCTGCACCCCGAAGCACTCAAGGCCGAGCGTGCCGTGGCGCTGGTGCGCCGGCTTGGCAGCGAGCGGCTGGTGCTCAACTCCGACGCCGGCGATGGCGCCGGCGACATCCTTGGGCTCGCACGCGTGGCCAACCTGCTGACCAAGGCGAAGCTCTCGGAACGAGTGGTGAAGCGCGTGGCTCATGACAACGCCGCGCGCTTCTACCGGCCTCGTTAGTGAAGCGCGCTGGACTCCTCCGGGTGCAGCGTCAGCCGCTGCGCCTCGTCCAGCCTGGCCTGCACCGGAATGCCCCGATGCCGGTACTGCGCCAGCGAGTCCGCCACTTCGTCCAGCAACAGCTGGTAGCGCTCGTCCAGCTCCACAGCGATCAACATCATCGTCTCGCCCGCGTCCTCGACGCCCGGGCGGTACACCTGGCAACGCTGGAACCGCGCCCAGCGGCCATTCGCCATCTTCACAAGCTCGCCATCGTAAGCCATGCGCAGTCCCCCTTTCGACCGTCCTCGACAGGAAGTCGGGAAGTGAATGGACGCACTGTAAGCACAAATTTTCCGCGCGTCACCCCCCCTGCTGAAAATTCGTGAAAGGCCCCTGATATTGGTCGTTTACCGGACGCTTCCCCTCGAAACAGCCCGCCCCCCCAGCCGAGCGCTGTCCGCTGTGTAAATTTGCTGAGCTGTTAAGTTGTTGATTTCCAATGCTCTGCGTCGTCCGGATGCGTCAACGGGCCAACACACCCAACCTGGGTGGATCAGCCCCGCCCCACCCGGCGGAACACCTCGCACGGGGGTGGTGACGGCGCGCTGCCCGTGAGTCCGGTGGCAAGAGCGAACGCGTTCCCTTACATTGGTTGGAATGAAGTTGACCCAGTTGTTCCGCCGCGACCGGACCATCATCAAGCGCGCGGACGCGCAGGACCAGGCCGAGAAGCTGTTGGCCGAGTCGCTCCGTCTGCTCAGCCAGGTGTGTACCAAGGTCGCGGATCTCATCGAGACCCAGCGGCTGGAGCGCGCTGGCTACTCGAACAACGCCTACCTGAGGCGCGTGGACAACCAGCAGCAAGGGGACGTGGAGCGGAAGAAGGAGTAGAGCTTCGCTCCGCATGCACCACCCCGACGATTCCCCGGCCTGCCTGGGTGCCGCATCTGGCTGGCTGGCGCCCGGTGGCCCAACACTCCCCCTACCGGCCTTGAATGATGAGGAGGGGCCCCGGCTGCCCGAGGGGCTGCCGCCCGTGGTGGATGCCCACGTCCACCTCTTCCCGGACGGCGTCTTCGAGGCGGTATGGCGCTGGTTCGACCAGTACGGCTGGCCCATCCGCTACAAGCTGCACACCCCTCAGGTGGTGTCCTTCCTGCTGTCGCGAGGAGTGCACCGGGTGGTGGCGCTCCACTACGCGCACAAGCCGGGCATGGCGCGCTTCCTCAACAGCTACATCGCCGAGGTGGCTCGGGCCGAGCCGCGCGTGTTGGGGCTGGCCACCGTGCTGCCGGGCGAAGAGGGCGCGGCGGACATCCTGGCCGAGGCCTTCGCATCGGGACTCAAGGGCGTGAAGCTGCACTGCCACGTGCAGTGCTTCGCCCCGGACGCGCCCGCGCTGCACGAAGTTTATGCCGCCTGTGCCCGGGCCGGGCGGCCGCTGGTGATGCACGCCGGCCGCGAGCCCGCCAGCCCCCAGTACAAGTGCGACGTGCACGCCCTCTGCTCGGCCGAGCGCGTGGAGCGGGTCCTGAAGGATCACCCGGGCCTCAAGCTGTGCATCCCCCACCTGGGCGCGGACGAGTTCGACGCCTACGAGCGGCTGCTGGAGCGCCACGACAACCTCTGGCTGGACACCACCATGGCGGTGGCCGGCTACTTCCCCATTCCCGTCCCTCGCCGCTTGCTGGACGTGCGCCCCGAGCGCATCCTCTACGGCACGGACTTCCCCAACCTGCCTTACGCCTGGGACCGCGAGCTCAAACAGTTGTTGGCCCTGAAGCTCGGGGACGAGGCGGAGGCGGGCATCCTGGGGCAGAACGCCCTCCAGCTGTTCGAGGGATGTTGAAAACCGGGCACACCCCTTCCGGAACCGGGGGGGCGTTCGCATCTTGCCCCCCATAGAATCTGCCTTCCCTGCCGGAATACGCATCGAGGCCCCGCCATGTCCTACATCCTGGTCGTCGACGACGACGCGAGCCACCGCACGCTCATCTGCGATGCCCTAGAGGAGATGGGCTACCGCACGGAACAGGCCGCCAACGGCCGAGAGGCCCTCGACACCCTGGAGGGAGAGATTCCCCAGGCCGTGCTGTTGGATCTGCGCATGCCAGTGATGAGCGGCTGGGGCCTGCTGGACGCGCTCAAGAAGATGCCGCGAGCGCGCGGGCTGCCGATCATCATCATCTCGGGCTACGGCTTCGAGTGGGAGGCGGAGCTGGTCGGCGCCGCCGGCTACATCTCCAAGCCGGTGGACCTGGACAAGGTGAGGATGACGGTGCAGCGCATCATCGGCCCCCCGGAGGTGGCCATGGTGCACTGAGCAGCACTCCCGGGAACGCGCCGCTCACGCGAAGACGACGGTCTTGTTCCCGTGTGGCAACACCCTGTCCTCCAGGTGCCAGGCAACCGCGCGCGCCAGCACGGTGCGCTCCACTCGGCGCCCGATGCGGACCAGGTCCGCCACCGCATCTCGATGCCCCACCCGATGCACGTCCTGCTCGATGATGGGCCCCGCGTCCAGCTCGGCCGTCACGTAGTGCGCCGTCGCTCCAATCAGCTTCACCCCGCGAGCATGCGCCGCGGCGTACGGATTGGCCCCCACGAACGCCGGTAGGAAGCTGTGGTGGATGTTGATGATGGGCCGGCCGCAGCGCTCGATGAAGTCCGCGCTCACAATCTGCATGTAGCGGGCGAGGACGATGAGGTCCACCTGGTGGTCCTTCATGAGCTCGAGCGCGGCCGCCTCGGCCTGGGGCTTGGTGCTCGCGGTGACGGGGATGTGGTGCAGCGGGACGCCGAAGGGAGCCACCACCTCGCGCGCATCTGGATGGTTGCTCACCACCAGGGGGATGTGCGCGGCCAGCTCGCCCTTCTTCCACAGCCAGAGCAGCTCCTGGAGGCAGTGGTCCTGCTTGGAGACAAAGACGGCCATGCGCTTGACGCGCGCGGCGGGGGCGAGCCGCCACTCCATCCCGAAGCGCTGGGCCACCGGGAGGAAGGCCTCCTCCAGCGCGGCGAGCCGCTCCTGGAGCCCGGGGAGATCGAACTCCAGCCGCATGAAGAAGCGGAGATCATCGGGCTCGGTGTGCTGGTCCGAGTCGACCACGTTGGCGCCGTGCTCGTAGAGGAGCTGGGACACGGCCGCCACCACCCCGGGGCGATCCACGCAGGTGATGAGGAGCCGGGCGCGATCCACGTTCGTCTGGGAGGGAGAGTCCATACGGGGGTGGATCCTACACGCCAGGGCGGCCCCTCCGGGGGCCGGACCTCGGGCATCAGGGGGATTGCCGGGGGGCGGCGGAGTCGGCTCTGATCCGCCCCACGCATGTCCTCCCCCCCCACTGACCTGGCCGTCGATGCCCACGGGCTCGTGAAGCGCTTCGGCGAATTCACCGCACTCAACGGGATGGAGCTGACCATCCCCCGAGGCTCCTTCTACGCCTTCCTCGGCCCCAACGGGGCGGGCAAGTCCACCACCATCGCGCTGCTCACCGGGGTGTACGCGCCGGACGCCGGCCGCATCTCCCTGCTGGGCGTGGACGCGGTGGCCCGGCCGATGGAGGTCAAGCGCCACATTGGCGTGGTGCCCGAGGAGCTGAGCCTCTTCGAGCGGCTCACCGGCAGGCAGTACCTCACCTTCTGCGGGCGAATGTACGGGCTGAGCGGGGACGAGGCGGCGGCACGGGCGGCCGAGCTGCTCGAGCTGACGGAGCTGACGTACAAGGCGGGCGCGCTGGTGGCCGAGTACTCCAAGGGCATGCGGCGGCGGCTGGCCATTGCCGCGGCGCTCATCCACGCGCCGGAGCTGGTGCTGCTGGACGAGCCCTTCGAGGGCATCGACGTGCTGGCCGCGGGCGTCATCCGCGAGCTGCTGCGCGAGCTGAGCCGGCGGGGCGTGACGCTGCTGCTCACCACGCACGTGCTGGAGATCGCCGATCGGCTGGCCACGCACGCGGGCGTCATCCGCGGCGGGAGGATGCTGGACCAGGGGACGGTGGAGCAGTTGAGGGAGCGCTATGACTCGCCCTCGCTGGAGGCCGTCTTCGAGAAGCTCATCTCCGTGCCGGCCGCGCGCAACGCGAAGCTGTCCTTCTACGGAGACGCGCCGCCCGCCGAGGTGGTGCAGCTGCGCCGGGGGTCCGCGTGAACCGGGCCGCCACGCCGGGCTTCTTCCGGCACCTGTGGTTGTTGTGGGGCCTGCGCCTGGACATCGGGCTCAACCAAGGGCCGGGGAAGAGCCGGCTCATGGCCGTGGCCGCCTTCCTCCTGTCGAGCGCCCCCGCCTGGGGCCTGGGCGTCACGTTCTACGGGCTGATGCGCCTGCGGACCATCGCCGAGAGCGAGATCTGGCCCTTCTTCATCCTCAACCTGCTGTGCTTCGTCACCTCGGCGGTGTGGGTGACGTGGCCGCTGATGAGCGCGGGCGTGGATGACCACTCGGAGCTCAGCCGCTACGCCCCCTTCCCCATCTCGCCCTTCCGGCTGCTCATCGCCTCCACGGTGGCCAGCCTCTTCGAGCCTCGCGCGCTCGTCTTCTACGCGCCCCTGACGGGAGCGGCGCTCGGCTTCGCCTCGGTGCATCCGCTGCGCCTGCAATGGTTCGCGGTGCTCCTCTATGTGCTCTTCGCGCTGCTCAACGCCGCCTGGAGCCGAGTAGGACTGCACCTCGTGCTCAACGTGCTGCGCGAGAAGCACAGTGCCCAGCTCATCGGCGGTGGCTTCGTGCTGTTCCTCGTGGCCGCTTCCCTCATCCCGCCCATCGACACCTCGTGGCTGACCGCCGTGGGCGAGGGGGGCGTGGACAAGCTGGACATGGCCATCATCGTCGACGCGACGATTGCCCTGGGGCGAGTGCCCTCGGGCTTCTTCGGGGACGCGCTGCTGGAGCTCACCTATGGGTACCGGCGCAATGCCCTGGCCAATGGCGTGGGCATGGTGTTCTTCGCCCTGATGGGATTGGGGCTCGCCTACGCGCTGCTGCTGCGCTTCCACCGCAACGTGGGCCGCGCCGGCCCTTCCGTGAAGGAGTCCGGAGACAACGACCCATTCGCTCGCACGCGCACCGTGTCCACCACGCTGCTGGTGCGCGAGGCGTTGGATTTGTGGCGCAACCCGCGCGCCCGACTGCTGGCGTCCGTGCCCTTCGTGCTGGCCATCCTGCTGAAGCTGACCTCAGGCCGGGCCCTCTTCGAGTACCTGCTGGGCGCGAGCGCGGATGCCTGGTTGATGGGCGGCCTGTGCATCTATGGCGCGGTGGTGATGGCCTCCACGTTCTCGCAGAACACGTTCGCCTATGACGGGCACGGCCTGGCCCTGCTCATCGCGGCCCCCGTGGAGTTGGGAGACGTGCTGCGGGCAAAGAACGTGGTGCAGGGCGCGGCGGCAGGAGGCATGGCCCTGCTGGTGGGACTGTTCTACCGGGTGTACTTCGGCAGGGGCTCGGCGCTGGACTTCCTGTGCGCCATGGCGGCCGTGCTGGCTGTCATCCCTGTGCTGCTCGCAGCCGGCAACTTCCTGTCCCTGTACTTCCCCGTGAAGTTCCACGCGAGCCTCAAGCGCCGGGACAAGCTGCCCCTCACCGCCTCCATGCTCGGCATCGTCGCCGCGAGCGTGGGGTGCGCCCCCTTCATCTGGGCCCTGCGATTCGCCGGAAAGAGCGGGCCCAATGGGCAGACACTGGCGATGATCGCCCTGTGCGCCGTGGTCAACGTCATCATGTACCGCGCGCTGCTCCCCCTGGCCCTGCGGCTGCTCGGTCAGCGGAGGGAGATTGTGTTGCGCGCGGTGACGCGGGAGTGACCTATCCGGACCCTCGACGCCGCGGTCCAGGTCAACTCTTGCGAGTGCGCATTGCGCGAGAATCAGCGGAACGGGTTCCAGATGAATCCCGTGCAGATACAGGCTCTATTTCCTGCCGGATCATCTCCAGATTCTTGCGAACAGCCTCGTGCAGGGCCTCTTTCGGTGAAGCAGCCCTGAAGTGCCGCTCAACCAGAGCCACCAAGCGCCGGGGGGCGGGAAGATGAAACGGGTTGGACTGAGCCCATCGCGCCAGTGCGGCAGCACCCCCCGTATTGCCCGGAGGGCATCGAGTCGAGCCAGCGGCTCGGCAAGTACCGCTGGGTCGTGGAGCGGACGCTGGCGTGGTTAGGACTACTTGGTGGTGCAGACCGGCTGTCGCCCCGCCTCTAGTTGGGAGGCCAGCTCGATCTGCGTCTCAATCGGTGACCAGTTCCAGCATGACCAAACGCGCGCCGTGTTGTCCCGGCTGGTGGTGAGGATGCGAGAGCCGTCGGGGCTGAAGGCCGCCGCCTTCACAGCGCCGACGTGACCGGAGAGGGTGTGAAGGAGCGTGCCTGAGACGGCGTCCCAGACGCGCGCCGTCTTGTCCGAGCTGGCGGTGAGGATGCGAGAGCCGTCGGGGCTGAAGGCCGCTGCCACTACTGCATCGGAATGACCGGAGAGGGTGTGGAGGAGCTTGCCGGAGGCGGCGTCCCAGACGCGCGCCGTCTTGTCCGAGCTGGCGGTGAGGATGCGAGAGCCGTCGGGGCTGAAGGCCGCCACCACTACTGCATCGGAATGACCAGAGAGGGTTTGGAGGAGCTTGCCGGAGGCGGCGTCCCAGACGCGCGCAGTCTTGTCCGTACTGGCGGTGAGGATGCGAGAGCCGTCGGGGCTGAAGGCTGCTGCGCGTAAGGAGGCGTCAGCGAAGAGGCTGTAGCGGAGCTTTCCGGAGGCGGCGTCCCAGACGCGCGCCGTGGAGTCCAAGCTGGCGGTGAGGATGCGAGAGCCGTCGGGACTGAAGGTCGCTGCCCACACATAGAGGGAGTGACCAGAGAGGATGTGGAGGAGCTTGCCGGAGGCGGCGTTCCAGACGCGCGTCGTGCTGTCCTCGCCGACAGTGAGGATGCGAGAGCCGTCGGGGCTGAAGGCCGCTGCCATCAAGGGGGCGTCAGCGAAGAGGAAGTGGAGGCGCTTGCCGGAGGCGGCGTCCCAGACGCGCGCCGTGCTGTCCAAGCTGGCGGTGAGGATGCGAGAGCCGTCGGGACTGAAGGTCGCTGCCACCACGGTGGCGGAGTGATCGGAGAGGGTGTGGAGGAGCGTGCCTGAGACGGAGTCCCAGACGCGCGCCGTCCTGTCCGAGCTGGCGATGAGGATGCGAGAGCCGTCGGGACTGAAGGTCGCTGCCATCCCAACACCGGAGTGACCAAAGAGGCATGTGGCGGCTTTGTCAGAATCCACATCCCAAACGCGCGCAGTCTTGTCCGTACTGGCGGTGAGGACGCGAGCGCCATCGGGGCTGAAGGCCGCTGCCGTCACAGCGCCGACGTGACCGGAGAGGGTGTGGAGGAGCGTGCCTGAGACGGCGTCCCAAACACGCGCCGTGGAGTCTTGGTTGGCGGTGAGGATGCGAGAGCCATCGGGGCTGAAGGCCGCTGCCACTACGGCATCGGAGTGACCGGATAGGGTGTGGAGGAGCGTGCCTGAGACGGCGTCCCAGACGCGCGCCGTCTTGTCCGAGCTGGCGGTGAGGATGCGAGAGCCGTCAGGGCTGAAGGCCACTGCCACTACTGCATCGGAATGACCGGAGAGGGTGTGGAGAAGCTTTCCGGAGACGGCGCCCCAGACGCGCGCGGTCTTGTCCGAGCTGGCGGTGAGGATGCGAGAGCCGTCGGGGCTGAAGGTTGCTGCCTTCACAGCGCCGATGTGTCCGGAGAGGGTGTGGAGGAGCTTGCCGGAGGAGGCGTCCCAGACGCGCGCCGTGGAGTCTTGATTGGCGGTGACGATGCGAGAGCCGTCGGGGCTGAAGGTTGCTGCCTTCACAAAGATGGAGCGACTGAAGAGGGTGTGAAGGAGCGTGCCGGAGGCGGCGTCCCAGACGCGCGCCGTGGCGTCGTCCCCGCTGGCGGTGAGGATGCGAGAGCCGTCAGGGCTGAAAGCCGCTGCCACCACGGCGTCGGCGTGACCGGAGAGGGTGTGGAGAAGCTTTCCGGAGACGGCGCCCCAGACGCGCGCCGTCTTGTCCCCGCTGGCGGTGAGGATGCGAGAGCCGTCAGGGCTGAAGGCCGCTGCCACTACGGCATCGGAATGACCGGAGAGGGTGTGGAGAAGCTTTCCGGAGAAGGCGTCCCAGACGCGCGCCGTGGAGTCTTCGTTGGCGGTGAGGATGCGAGAGCCATCGGGGCTGAAGGCCGCTGCCAACACGGAGCCGCGATGCTCGCGCAAGACCATCAGACCTGGCTCCTTGCTCCAAGCGGACAAAGCCTTTGCGATGTCCTCATTTGGAGCGATGCGCCAGGCTTCCTCGATGTCGAGGCGACTCTTCCGCGGATCGTCCCTGAGTTCCATCAGTGACTTCGTTGTCAGTTCTCGTGAGCGGGCGTTATCTCTCTCCTGCTGAGCTTGCTTCCGCTCCTGCTGGGCTTGTTGCCAGAGCACGAAAATACCAAGTCCAGCCACGGCCAGCATCAGGACCAGCACCTTCAGGCGTCGCGCGGACAAAGCTTCCGTGCGCGCTCGTTCCGCCTCGGCCCTTCGTCGTGCCTCGGCCTCCCTGGCCAGTTGCTGTGCGCGCTCGAACTCCTGCTGCTTGCGTGCCTCCTTCTCGCGCCGCTCCGCGTCTCGATGCTCCAGGCTGGCTCGCAGGAAGTCGCGCTCGCGCTGGTTCAACGGCCCGGGATTCTTCGCGAAGCGCTCCTCGGCCTCCAGCAGCCGCGAGCCGGTGTACAGGTAGCTGGAGTCCCGCTTCTGCTTGTCCCACTCGTTGGCCGCCTCGGTCAACCGCCGGAGGACCCGCCATTCCTGCCGGCCCTCGTCCAGCCATTGGCGCAGCGTGGGCCACTCGTGGATAAGCGCCTCGTGCGCCACTTCCACCGTGTCCCCGTCGGCGACCAGGAGCCGTGTTTCCGGTCCCGACAGCACTCCCAGGACGTGCTCCACCTGCTCGGCAGAGACACCGGCCAGCTCGGCGCGTGCCATACGCCGCCGTGTATCGGGAGTGCCCTCGCCCTGAGAGGTGAGTCTCAGGAAGAGCTGGCGGGCCAGGTCCCGCTCCTCGGGATTCAAGGCCTCGTAGCAGGCCTGCGCGCGCCGCTGGAGCGCTCCCGCCACCCCGCCGCTGGCCTCGTAGGCGGACAACGTCAGCCAAGCGCCTCTGCGTGCCCGCCACAGTTCGTAGAGGGCATGCTCCAGTAGGGGCAGGGTGCCCGGCTCCTGGGACACATCCTTGAGGATGGTGCCCACCAGCCCCTTCTCCAGGAAGGCCCCCACTGCCTGGGCCGGGCGAACGATGGCATCACGTAGGGCATCAGGGCCCAGGCAGCCCAGCAGCACCTGATGTTCCTGCATCAGCTCCCGGAGCGCGGGCATGTTCAGGCAGCGCTCGAAGAAGTCCGCGCGCAGGGTGACGATGACCTTGAGGGAGCCGCGTCCCTGCTCGACGGCGTCTCGCAGATTGGAGACGAAGGCCGCCACTTCCTTCGAGGCCCCCTCCCCGGTGGCCAGGGTGAAGAGCTCCTCGAGCTGGTCTACCACCAGCACGAAGATGCCCGGCTGCCCGGCCGTAAGGGTTCGCACCGCGTCGCAGAGGGCCTCCGGCCGGGAGGCGAGGCGCCAGGCAAGGTCCTCGGCGGTGCGCAGCCGGTCGGCGGGGGGCACCAACGTGGCGAGCTGGTCCGCAAGGGCCCGCAGGGGCCTGTCCCCGGGAGTCATCGTCTTGATGTACGGACGAGGGCCGAGCCCGGCCGCGGGGTCCTCCAGGCGCGGGAGGACCCCGCCACGCACGAGAGAGGACTTGCCCACGCCCGAGGCCCCCACCACGGCCACGAAGGGGTGCTGCTTCAGCTTGTCGAGCACCGTCTGGATTTCGGAGTCACGGCCGAAGAAGAAGCGGGCATGAGCCTTGTCGAAGGGCAGCAGGCCTCGATAGGGAGCCGGCTCGTCCGGGAGCCGGTAGGTATCGCTCGCGGGGGCCAGCCCCTTGATGCCGGCCACCAAGCGCTTGAAGGCGTCGGCATCATCCAGCCCCGAGCGGAAGTCCACCCAGGTGCGTTGGGAGATGAAACCCTCAAGGTCCTCGGGATTGGCGCCGGGCAGGAGGATGGGGATGACGCGGCACTCGTCGCGCGAACTCACCGCGCGGGAGAGGGCCAGTCGCAGCTCCGCATGATGCCAGGGGCTGACGCCGGAGGCGCCGAAGAAGACGGCCACCGACTCGCTCTCCCCCAGGGCCTTCTCCAGCTCGGCTTGCCAGCTCTCGCCCGGCACCAGGTGCCACTTGTCCAGGAAGGGCTGGAGCCTCGCTTCTTCCTTCAGGCGATGGGCCAAGAGTTCGACGGCGCTCTTGTCCCGGCTGTTGTGGGACAGGAACACATCGAAGCTTCGCCCTCCCGGGTCGGCAACGCTGTTGCTCATTCGAGACCTCGGGCCGGAGCATGGCCTACGTGTTGGAACCATGTCCATCCGGCGCCCGGGCTCCGTGACGCTGTTCTGAAATGCCTAGACTTTCTTTCCATGCGTATTCCGGCCATCGTGCTCACCCAAATCGGCCGCTCGTGATCACCTGGCTCGGTCATCGTGATCGGAGCGAAGCGACGCTGAGAGGGTGTTGAGCAGAGGCGACCAACTATCTCCCCGACTCGATGAATACCGACGACGAAGATTGAGGCTGGCATGACTTCCGGCGTAAGGTGGCCGTTCCTACGGGAGGAGTCATGCGAACATCCACCGCCGTCCGGGCCGCCGCCCTCGCGCTCACCTTGCTGGCCAGGAGCGCCACCGCTCAGGTTCCTGCCTCCGGGCTGACGCGAACACTCACCGTCCCCGCTCCGCCGGAGGCCGATGCTCCAGCGCCCCCCATCTACCTGCGCAAGCACATGGTGACGACGCTCCAGTTCGAGCTCTCCATCCGTGCCACCACCCTCTCCGGACCCGGTGCGGAAGACGTCACCGTCCAGCAGCTCGGCGAGGATGCTGTCGTTCTCCGCCCCTCGAGAAGCCTGCCCGAGTGGCGCAAGCCCACGCTCACCGTCGTGGCGAAGGATGGTGTCAAACACGCCTTCACGCTCGTCATGGGCGAGACCGAGATGGATGTACAGGTACACATCCAGCGAGGACAGTGCCGCGCCTCGGAACCCGAGGACCTCGACGCACTGGCGGCGGAGCTGTTGCTCCGCGAGCCCGTGCGCACCATCCGCCAGCTCTCGTTCCGGCAGGACAACAAGCTGGTGAGCACTGGAGGAGCCACGCTTCAGGTCTGGGGCACCTTTGCTCTTTCGCGGCTCGCGCTCGTGGCCCTACACATCGAGTCGACCGGCGAGCCCTTCTCTTTCGATCAAGCTCGCTTCGAGAATCCCGCCGGACGCATCCAGGTGCTCGGCACCCGTCAGGACGCCGAGGGGAACATCTCCATCGTGGTCAAGCGCCCCGAAAACGAGGCCGACGGCATTCCCTACTCGGTCGAAGTGAGTGAAAGAAACGGACCTCGAAAGCTCATCGCCAAGGTCATCCCCTGGCCGGCCATGGCAGACTCAACGCCGAGCCAACCACTGGGCACGCAAGGGCATCCCGAAGCTGATCCAGATGGTGGTGTTCACAACCGGGAACTCCCCAGGCCGTAGCTCCTTCAACGCCGCCAGCATCTTTGGATCGTCGTTGCCGACATTCACGCCCGGGTGGGAGCCGGGGCCCCAGCGCTCCAATCCGGGCTCCTTGCCCCAGACGTCATACCCGATGGCGCAGATGGGAAGCTTGCGGCCATCCGCCAACTCCAGTTCCTTGAACTGCACGGACATCCGGTTGCCGTAACTCTTCGCCCGCCCATAGAGCTTCGCCCCCTTCATGCGCCGCCCCAGCTCCGAACGCGGGAAGTCCGGCCCCAGGTGCAGGCCCTCCCAACGCGCCACCAGCGGGCCCTCCTTCATGAAGAGCGGTGTCTCCTGTCGACGAAGGTAATCAGACCCCAACCCCACGTCGTACGGCTCGCCCGTGCCCAGCCCCAGTGCCTCGATGGCCACCCGCGCCTCCTTCGGGCAGTCCTCCAGCCACTCGGTGTCCACCTGACGCACCTGCACCGCCGCGCATGCGCTCGCCGATAGGCCCACGCACAGCGTCAGCACCTTCATGTTCACGCTCACCGCCACCGTCTCCGGCGACTTGCTGCTCTTGGACGACACGGGTTTGCTTCCTTTCTTCTCGTCTCGGGGTCCGTAGAGGTCGATCTCCGGAATCTTGAAGTAGCTGCTCTTGAACATGGGAAGGAGGACTTCGAGCACCTTCGGGTTGTCTCCAAGGGCGTGGATCACTCCCTCCCCCATGTGGGACTCGACGAACAGCTCCACGTAGAGCTCCACGATGCTCGGATGGCAGAGCCCGTGGGGAAGTTCCTCCTCCTGCAGCTTCACTCCTCCCGTGAGCGGCCGGACGCTATCCGTCCACGGTGCCTGGAGCCCCAGCCTCGGCCGCCAGACGATATAGCCCTCCTTCCCAAGGTCCTCGTCCCAACCCAGATCACCTGGGTCCTCCGCCGCGGCGACCTCCCCTTCCCCGGCCTCTCCGGGTTGCGCTCGCGGCAATTCCACCGGGCGAGGTCCGGGTTCCAGGCGGCTCCACTTCCACAGCCTCCAACCTCCCACGCTCGCGAGCGCGAGCATCCCGCCCACCAGCAACAGCGTCTCCATCCGATTCCGCGCAGCCATCGCGAGCAGACCTCCCATGGGGGGCAATCCGCCCTCCGAGGTTTCCTCGCGGAGCATAACCCACCTCGGCGGTCTCTTGTCGAGGCGTACTCTCGGAGTCACCCCGCCATTGGGGCTCGCCCCGTCCCCTCCGTGCTAGAAATCCCCCCATGCCCATCGCCGAGCTCAACCACCAAGGCATCTATTTCGAGGACTCCGGCGGCTCCGGTCCCGCCCTCATCCTCGGTCACGGCTTCCTCATGGACGGCCGCATGTTCGACGCGCAGGTCCAGGCGCTCGCCCCCGAGTTCCGCGTCATCCGCTGGGATGCCCGCGGCTTCGGCCGCACCCAGTGGGACGGCAAGCCCTTCGATCTCTACGACTCCGCCTCGGACTGCATCGCCCTGCTCGACTACCTCGGCATCCAGAAGGCCATCGTCGGCGGCATGTCCCAGGGCGGCTACTGCGCCCTCCGCGTCGCCCTCCGCTACCCCGAGCGCGTCCGCTCCCTCGTCCTCATGAGCACCCGCGGCACCATCGACGAGCCCGAGGTCCGCGCCGGCTACCGCCAGGTCCGCGACTTGTGGGGCACCCCGGGCGCCACCGAGAACATCGTCCAGAATCTCGCCAGCGGCATCATCGGCGACTCCCGCTTCCACTCGCCCTGGCTCGATCGCTGGCGCCAGACGCCCAAGGCCCACTTCGTCGCCGCCATGAACAACCTCATCGACCGCGACGACATCCAGCCTCGGCTCGGCGACATCCGCTGCCCGGCCATCGTCTTCCACGGCACCGATGACACCGGCATTCCCCCCTCCGAGGGCGAGTACCTCCACAAGTCCCTCCCCGGCAGCAAGCGGCTCGTCCTCGTGCCAGGCGCCGCTCACGCCGCCAACTTCACCCACCCCGAGGCCGTCAATCCGCCCCTCGTGGAGTTCCTGCGCGCCCACGCGTGAGTGATGGAGCCCCGTATATGGACATGCACCCCATCGCAGGTGTCATCTGGTACGCCGTCGGGCGCTTCTACGAGGCGCAGGATGGATCCCTCCAGGACCTGGGCTACTTCGCCCACCTCGGCGGCATCCAGCCCCTCTTCAACAGCCATCATCCCGGCGAAGCCTCCGCCTTCTTCACCTTCCGCTCCGAGCCCTTCACCGCCCGGAAGCTCCACAATGGGGATCTCTCGCTGTCGCTCGATGCCACGGGGAGCTTCACGCTGTACCTCAACCGCGAGCCCTGTGGAGACTTCTCCCGCCCCGAGACCTTCTCCCGCGGCGAGCCCATCGCCACCTTCCAGCGACTGTCCGCCGTGGTGGGGACCTCCGTGGGACCGATCGGCACCAACTTGTTCTCGGCGGCGCTGATCTCCAGCTCGACGTTCCACTTCCAGGGCAAGGACTGGAATCTGGAGCGACTCATGCCCCACGGCATCACCCAGATGGGCGTGGCCAGCACCACCGTGATCACGCCGCCGCAGGGTTTCAAGGCGGTGACTCCGTTCGTCGGCTCGGCCATGGCCGTCGGGGGGAACGTGCGCTGGCCTTGAGGCACGTTGCATGATGTGCCCCCCTGTCGGGATGTGGGGCGCGCGAGCGGCCGGGCAATGAGGCGCCTGCTCTCCGGTAGGCACCTCGGGGGTGCTCTCAATCCGAGAGCTGGGGTGATGGGCGCGCACCGGCCGAGCGTGCCCGGTAGTGCTCGGGGCTCTGGCCCGTCCAACGCTTGAAGGCCCGGTGGAAGACCGTTGGATTGGCGTAGCCCAGGAGGTAGGAGACCTCGGCGATGCTCAACCGCTTGTCGAGATAGACCTTCGCCAGCTCTCGCCGCAGCCCATCGAGCAGCGCCTCGTAACGGGTTCCCTCCTCCTTCAGCCGGCGCTGGAGGGAGCGTGGACTCATGTGGAGCTTCGCCGCCACCGCCACCAGGCTGGAGTCCCCTCCGCCCAGCGCCCCGCGCAGCACCGTCCGCACCTGCTCGCTCAACTGGCTCGTGGAAGGCAACTGCTCGACCTTCGCCTTCGCCTGCTGCTCGAAGAAGGAGAGGAAGAGCGCGTTGGCGTGGGTGAGCGGCAAGTCCAGCGTGGCGTTGGAGAAGGCAATCTCCGTGGTCGACGCCCCGAAGGAGACCGGAATGCCGAAGAAGTCCTCGTGCGCGGAGCTGTCGGGAGGAGGCTCGTGCTCGAAGTGAACCCAGAGCGGCCTCACGGGCATGGTGGTGAGCGCACGTGTCGTCAGCAGCAGCTCCGCCAGGATGCACTCCGCGAGGACCCGGTGGATCGGCCGCCGCGGCTCATGAGAGAGGAAGCGGATGCTGCCGCCGCCCTCGCAGGGCTCCAGGGTGAGGCGCTCGAAGTCTTCCCAGAGCCGTTGGTAACGGAAGGCCCGTTCGAAGCCCTCTCGCAGCGTGGGGCTGGCCATCAACACCAGCCCGCTGACGCCATAGGCTTCCAGGGTGAACTCTCGCGCGAGCTCGAGCCCCAACGTGGGCTCCTTCACCCGGGAAGCAAGCGCCTCCATCAGCGCCTCGAATGAGGAGAGGGGAATACGTGCCTCGGGCTCCCGCAGCAAGGAGCAGTCCAGGCCCGCCTCCTGGCACAGCGCGGTCTCATCCAGTCCACGCCTCCGGGCAAGCACCAGCTGGGGGAGTGCCAGACGAGCGGAGATCTGGATGGACGGTTGGGTCATCCGCGTGCGCCTCCAGGAGAACCCTGGGGATGGTGTGGCGCGTCCTGCAAGTCACTCTGGCGCGTCGGGTCAGTCCCCGCGGTGCTCACCACAAGCGTGGTCCGCATCTTCCCAGATGAACGATGCCCATCTGGAGCGCGGCTCCAGCGGGCCTGGAAGAAAGGGAACGGTCATGGAGAGCACGATCGCGGAAATGGGGCTGGGAACGGGCGCGCATCGGCCGAAGGACAAGGCGGAGCTCTTGAAGTGGATTTTCGAGGAGATGGAGAGGGTGGGGGATGTGAAGCCCTTGCTCGATCACCTGGCGGAGGACGCGGTCTGGATGGTGACGATTCCGGACGGAACGCCCCTCAGCGGAGAGTTCCGCGGCAAGCAGGCGGTGGCCGCGTACTTCGCCGCGCTGCCTGGAATCGCCGAGTTCCATCAGGAGCGGCCCCAGGAGTACATCTCCCACGGAGACAAGGTCATCATCCTCGGGGAGGATTCCTTCCTCGTGAAGAAGACGGGGGAGACCTTCCGGAGCGAGTACGCGCTCGTCACGGACTTCCACGCGGGGCTCATCACGAGGATGGTGGTGATCCAGAATCTGTGCGGTATCGCCGAGGCGTATCGCGAGCACTGACCCACTCCCTCGAGTCCACATCCAGGCCCAAGGACTGGAGCTTCGAGGTGAAGAGGTTGGCGGTGGGCTCCTCGCACCGGCATGTCCGTGTGCCCGTGCGAGCTCCCATCCGCCACCTCGCTGCCGAAATCACCCGCCCGGCTTCATGACATGGGGACGGGCCAGCAGCCGCTCGACATAGGCATCGATTGCGGGCCGGCCGGTCGGCGCCGCCCACCTCCGCATCCAGATGCACATCGAGCCGATCATCACATCGGCCGCGGTGAACCAGTCACCAAACAGATAGGGGCCCTTGCCCAGCTCCTCTTCCACCACATTCAGTGCGGTGTCGAAGTCCGTCCAGCCACGCTGGGGCAACGTCTCCACCTTCAGCATCCTGTCGGCCATGGCGGGTTCGAGTTGCGAGGTCGAATACACCATCAGGGAGAGATAGCGCCCCCGCTCCGGTGAGCCGCTCTTCGGCGCGAGCCTGGCCTGGGGGTACTTGTCGGCGAGGTACAAACAGATGGCCGCGCCCTCGAACACCTTCGCCTCGCCATCCACCAGCGCCGGCAGCTTGCCAGCGGGGTTGATCTTCAGGAACTCCGGCGTCTTGTGCTCGCGCTTCAAGAAGTCGATGGGCACGAGCTCGTACTCCGCTCCACACTCATCGAGCATCCACTTGCTGACCACCGCACGGCTGTGGGGATTGAAGTAGAGCTTCATCGGTTCTCCGATGGCCGTCTCGTTCTGTATGCAGAACATTGGCCTGCACTCCGGGTCCAGAACAATGGAGCCGCGAGGCCGTTCATGTGAGCTGGCTCGATCGGACGTGGCGCGTCCTGCAAGTCATTCTGGCGCATCAGGACAGCCACACTGGGGAGCCCCCATGCATCTGGAGCTCCCCAGTCCCCTGCGCTCAGTAGGTGATGCCGTGCTTCGCAGCCTTCTCCTTCACGCCCTTCATCACGTTGGCGTCGAAGGAGTCGTCCTTGTCCGCCACGTTCTTCATCCTCCAGGCATCCCGCTCCGCCGCCAGCTTCGCCGCCTTCTCCTCCAGTGCCTTCCGCTCGCCCGCCAGCTGCTTCACCTTCGCGTCCCGCCCCGCCGCGTCCAGCCCCTGCAGCTCCTGCGGCAGCTCCTCCTCCTTCACGCTCGCCAGCGCCTCCGGCTGCGCCGCCAGGTCCACCGCGCCCCCCACCGCCGCCGGTGCGCTACTCACCGAGGCCGCCGCCCCCGACCCCTTCCCCGCCCCACGCGTCGTCTTCATGAACTGGATGCGATCCGCCGCTGCCTCCGGGGCCAGCCCCGCCATCTGCTCCGCCCGCGCCCGGTTCGCCACCTGCGCCTCCTTCTTCCCCGCGTACATCGTCTTGCTCGCCAGCTCCGCGTTCACCTTCGCCAGATCCGCGTCATACGGCGTCGCCACCGCCACCATCCCGCCCGACTGCTCCAGCGACTCGTACCGCCCATCCGTCGTCTTCGCCGCCAGCTTCCAGTGCACCTCCGTCTCCGCGTCCCCTCCGCAACGCACCGTGTTCACCACGATGTGCTTCTCCGCCGCCCGCTTCACCCAGTGCTTGAAGTTCCAGTCGTCGTTGCGCTGTGCCGGCGGCGCGTCCCCCACCAGGAAGATGAGCTTCATCGTCTCCCGACTCTGGTCCCACGACAGCTTCGACACCGCCTCGCCCAGCCCCCGCCCCACGTGCTCCGGCGTGTCACCGCCTCCGTCCGCCTGCAGCGCCCGCAGGTGCGTGAAGAGGCCATCCAGGTCCTCCGTGAGCTCGTACCGCTTCGTCACGTAGGCGTCCCCCACGTCCCGGTACGCCACCAGCCCCACCCGCACCTGCGGCGTGGGCTTGCCCTGTGCAATCCGCGACGCGATGGAGAAGATCTTCTGCTTCGCCCCCTCGATCAGCCCCGCCATCGAGCCCGTCGTGTCCAGCACGAAGACCACGTCAATCCTCGGACGCGCCTGCTGCTGTGACGTCTGCTGGGACGGCTGCGGCTGCGGCTGCTGCGGCTGCGGCTGCGGGACCGGGGCTCCCGGGGCCTGCGGCGGAGTGGGCTTCGGGGGGACCCCGGCGAGGGCCAGGGAAGAAGCGGACGTAAAGAGGGCCAGCGCGGCCCCGAGCACGGGGCGCGTGAGGGACTTCAGGTTCATGGCAGGGCTCCGGGAGAGAGGTATTCCGGGTCGGATTTCCAGCGGGCTCGCTGGTGTAACGGACGAGCCGCCAGATGGGTCTATCGCTCCCGGTTGCACCCGCTCCGGCGGGGCGCTACGCCTGCTCCCACCCGTGCGCGTCTTCCACTGCGACCAATACGTCGTCCCGCTCCCCCCGGGGCACCGCTTCCCCATGGAGAAGTACCGCCTGCTGCGCGAGCTGCTCCTGCAGCGCGGCGTCCTGTCCTCCGACAGGCTCCGGGCCTCCGAGCCCATCTCTCGCGAGGACCTGGAGCGCGTCCACACCCCGCGCTATCTCGACGCGCTCTGGACGGGCACCCTCTCCGAGGCCGAGGTCCGCCGGCTGGGCTTCCCCTGGTCCGAGGACCTGCTCCTGCGCTCGCGCGCCTCCGTGGGAGGCACCGTGGGCGCCGCCCGGGCCGCACTCGAGGATGGCCTCTCCGGCAACCTCGCCGGGGGCACTCACCATGCCTTCCCCGACCATGGCGAGGGCTACTGCGTCTTCAACGACATCGCCGTGGCCATCCGCGTCCTCCAGGCCGAGCGGCGCATCCAGCGCGCCGTGGTCGTGGACCTGGACGTGCACCAGGGCAACGGCACCGCCGCCGTCTTCGAGGGCGATGACTCCGTCTTCACCTTCTCCATCCACGGCGAGCACAACTTCCCCTTCCGCAAGCAGCGCTCCAGCCGCGACGTGGGCCTGCCCGATGGTGTGGACGACCGCGCCTACCTCGACGTGCTCGCCATGCACCTGCCCGAGGTGCTCGAGGCCGCTGGCGCCGACCTCCTCTTCTACCAGGCCGGGGTGGATCCTCTCGCCGAGGACTCCCTCGGCCGGCTCTCCCTCTCGCACGCAGGAATGAGGGAGCGCGACCGGCTGGTGCTGGAGGCCGCATGGCACCGCGGCCTGCCTCTCGTGCTCACCCTCGGGGGCGGCTACGCGAAGCCCATCACCGCGACCCTGGAGGCCCACGTCGGCACCTACGAGACGGCCCTCTCCGTCTTCCGGTAACGGGGTGACAGCTGCCACCCTGGCGACGGGAACTCCTCGTAGACTTCCAGATGGCTGATTCAGGAGGCCCCTGCGTGAATGCTCGGATGATTGGACGCATTGCTCTCGGCGTTGCCTTGATGGCCGCCCCCCTCGCCCACTCGCACCAGACGCCCCCCGGCGACGTCTACCCGGTCGTCACCCGCTCGGACCGCGGCTTCGTCGTGGCGTTCCGCTCGTCCATCGAGGACCGCTACTACTCCCAGCCGTATGGTCTCGATGGCAAGCCCTCGGCCGCGAAGACGTCCATTCGGAAATCCCAGGTCCCGCCCACCGTGCGGTCCCCTGGCGCGTGGCTCCGAGCGCGCCGTCTTCTGGGTCAACGAGGACCACCAGCTCATGTTCGCCTCCTGGGTGGCCTACTCCGAAGCGCCCGTGCAGACCCGGCTCGTGGGTGACGGATTCGACATGGACACCTCGCTCTCCTCCGCGGTGAACGGCAACGTGGCCCTCGTGGCCGCACACCTCCCCGACTCGAAGGGCCTGTTCCACATCCGCACGTGGACCGCTCCCTGGCCCGTGACCTCCGCCAGGTAGCAGGCGCGCCAGCACGGCCCCGCGACGCCGCGAGAGAAACACCGTGGCCACGTCCATCACCGCCTCGCTCGCCCCCGGCTCCACTCCCGGCAGCCCGTATACCGCCTCCACCCGGAAGCCCTCGGCCGGCGCGAGCGCCATCCGCAGGTCATCGGCAATCGGCGTCACCAGGAAGTCGAAGTCCTCCTCGAACACCTTCCGCGTCCGCTCCGCATCGCTCAGGTAGAAGTAGTTCGACCCGCGCACGGAGGAGATCTTCGTGACCAGCTCCTGCCCGAACGCGATGTTCACCCCGAATACCGTTGTCTCCCGGCCCTTCTGTGCGTGGCTGCTCAACAGCTCCATGAACTCGCCATCACCCGTGGCGCCCACGTTGGGCATCGCGTCCGTGAAGAGGAAGAGCCGGCGCGAGCGCGAGGGATCCACCTGCCTCGTGGCGAGCTGGTTGAATCGCCACTGTTCATGGCACCACCACAACCCATCAGCGTGAACGCCGCACCCAGCGCGGCGAGGAGCCTTCGCGTCATGTCTTCCTCCAGGAAAGGGGTGCTGGCGCCACAGCAAGCCCCGTTCCACGCGAAAGCCTTTGATTTCACGGAGAGTGAGCCCCCGGAGGCCCGTGGCCCATGACAGCCATGCCCTATGACACGTCTGGATTTACCAGCGGCGGTGCGACAGGGCCCGCCCCGTCCCTCCATGGCCTTCCTCGAGTGAGCCCATCCATCCTGGGCGTTGGCGGGAGCGAGGCTCAGGGGCAGGTGCCGGGATCGCACGCGTAACAGAAGCGACGCAGGTACGGCGCGAAGAGCCGGCTGCCAGGCGCGGTGGCGGCAATCGCAGCCGCCGAGAGGTTGGCCGGCATGCACTCGTCTCGCGCCATCGAGGTGTGCTCCGAGCACTGCGCCGGAGGCTCCGCAAAGCTCTGGTTCGTATACGAGAACGGCATGGGCGGGATGGTGTCGATGACACTGCGGCCCCACCCAGTGCCGTCGAGCGACGTTCCGCTCGTGCCGAGCCCGAGCGCTTGCCACGTCGCCGAGGGGGCATAGGGCATTGGCTCGTTTCGCCGGTGCGTGACGCCGTACTTTCGACGCCCACTGCTGGCGTCCGGCAGGAGGGTGGTCCACTCGGCCGGCAAAGGGCCGGCGGCGCCATTGCACGTGTCATTCCCGCCGTCGATGATGAACAGGCCATGTACCTGCATCTTGCGCGAGATCAGCGCGGCGTGTCCGGCCCCCTGGGAGAAGCCAGAGATGATGATCTGGCTCCAGACGATGCTGGCGGACGTGATGTTCCCTGCTGTCGGCACGTAGTAGCTGGACCAGCCTCCCGCCGGGTCGTTGGCGTCGAGGTACTCCAGCACACGGTAGAGGCGCTCGAGCACCGAGTCGCCGCGCTCGATGTTGGCCTCGGAGGAGACGTCGGTGCCGAGGACCGCCTCCATGCGCGCGAGCCCCTGGCAGTCGTTACCGCAGGGATTGGCTCCGGAACACGCATCCTTCACGGAGACACGATTCTCGTAGGAGAGCCCGATCGTGCGGTATCCCGCGTAGGCGGCGGTAGCCAGCACGAGATCGTGCTTGTCCGGCTCCATGTGTGTACCCGGTAGGAACACGACCAGGGGCGCACGAGGCGTCACGGCGGCATTCGGCTTGTAGACGTGGGTCCTCGCGCACGGAGTCTCGTTTGAATTGAACCCGCCGACGCACGCGGTAGGCGCTCCCGCCAGCAAGGCCACGGGATCGATCCGAGCGACGAGAGAGGGTGGCTGAGCTGTGTACGCGCTCGCCGATGGGCAGCTTTGCACGGGAATCACGACTCTTGTGGTGGACTCTGTTTCCCGTGCCGGCTCTCGAGCCAGAGCGCCGCACGCGGCCAGTGTGAGGCACAGGCCAGCGGAAGCAGCATATCGGCGTGTTCCGGGTATGCTCATGACTCTCTCCGTCTGCCCCGAAGGGCAGCATCCATTGGTACGTCACCTGAGCGCGCCGCTTCCCACCTGCGGCGATTCACACCAAATCACCGGGCTATCAAATGGGTAGAGGGCGGTAGCGCGAATGTGATGACGCGCCGGCACGTGGGGCCCCGGACAGAACGGGGCGGGCCGAGCCGTGAACCAAAGATGCTTAGGGTCTGGCCTTCCTCCTTGGACACCTCCCTACTCTGAGTCAGGTGGATGGTCGGTCGAGGGTTGGCATGCCAGCCAAACTCATTCCAACGCTTGACGCCCACACACTCAGGGGCGCGCGGTGTCACCTCCGCCACGGCTCTCTACCTTCGGGGGGAGTGAGTGCGTGGCGACCAGGCCACGCGCTCACCCAACCCGGGGCTACGCCTCTTCCCGGCTCACGCCAGGTCGAAGAGCAGCGCCTCCAGCGGCTCCGTTGCCGACAACACCAACTGCGACTCCTCGGACACAGCCACCCCGTCCCCGGCCTTCAGCGCCACGCCGTTGAGCGTGCCCGCGCCGCGCGCCACCTGCAGCCAGACGTGCCGGCCCGGCGCCAGCGAGAACCCGGTCTTCTCGCCCTTGCCCAGCAACGTGCTGTACAGCCGCAGGTCCTGGTGCACCTTCAGCGCTCCGTCCTTCCCCTCCGGCGACACCACCAGCCGGAAGCGACCCTGGCGCTCCTCCTTCGTGAACGCCTTCTGCTCGTAGCTCGGCGTCAGGCCCTTGCTCTCGGGGATGACCCAGATCTGCAGGAAGTGCAGCTCCTCGCCGCTCCGGTTCATCTCGCTGTGCAGCACACCCGTGCCCGCCGTCATCCGCTGCAGCTCTCCCGCGCGCAACACCCCGAGCGTGCCCATGCTGTCGCGGTGCTCGATCTGCCCCGAGAGCACGTAGGTGATGATCTCCATGTCCCGGTGCGGGTGCGTGCCGAAGCCACTGCGCGGCGCCACCCGGTCCTCGTTGATGACGCGCAGCGCACGGAAACCCATGTGCTCCGGGTCGTAGTAGTCCGCGAACGAGAAGGTGTGGTGGGAGTCCAGCCAGCCGTGGTTGGCATGGCCGCGCGCTTCAGCGGGTCGAACGTTCAACATGGGGTACTCCTTTTCTCCAGTCCTCTTGGATGCATCAGGGGCCCGTGGCGATTCGCCGCGTGCGAGCAGCGTCCCGCCCATCAAGCCCGTTACTCCGGCCACCAGCCCGCCAGCAAACTGTCGCCGGTTGAGCTTCCGGCCAGCCTCTCTCCGCTTCACGCCACCTTCTCCACCGCCACCGCCTTCACCACCTGCACGTCCAGCTCGATGTCGATGCGCTCACCCACCAGCACCCCGCCCGTCTCCAGCGCCTTGTTCCACGTCAGCCCGAAGTCCTTGCGCTCGATGCTCGTGCGCGCGCTGAACGCCAGCCGCTCGGTGCCGAATGGATCCTTCACCCGGCCGAGGAACTCGGCGTCCAGCACCACCTCGCGCGTGGTGTCCTTGATGGTCAGGTCCCCCACCACGCGGTAGTGGTCCCCGCCCGCTGGGAGCACCCGCCGGCTGTGGAAGATGACGCGCGGGAAGGCCGCCACGTCGAAGAAGTCCTGCGAGCGCAGGTGGTTGTCCCGGGCCTCCACCTGGGTGTCGATGCTCGACGCGTCGATCTTCACCTCCGCCTGCGCCTTCACCAGGTCGCCGTTCGTGAACAGCCTCCCCTCGTAGCGGGTGAAGCGGCCGTGCACTCGCGCCACCACCATGTGCCGCACGATGAAGCCGATAGAAGAGTGGGTCGGATCAAGCTGCCAGGTCTCGATGGACATTGAAGTCAGCTCCTGTGGAAGTGCTTCTCTGGCCTCTCCCTAGAGCAACCCGCTTGCCAACACCCAACCCCCTGGAATTACAGAAGCCGAGCCCGCTGGAGCAGGTTCATGCTCTCAAAATGAGAGTACATGCCTATCATGTGGAGAGCGCCTCCCCCTCCATCCAGGAGCCGCCCGCCTGGCCCTCCGCGGCCTCCGGTGCCTCCGGGCGAGCGCTCAGTGTTGGGACCCCGGTGGGTGCCTACCTCATCCGAGAAAGTCCTCAAGCACGGGGGGTAGCACCATGGACGTCAACGAGGTCATCGACAGGGCTCGCGACGCCTTCAGCGTCCGGCGTGTCTTTGGAGATCCCATCCAGCAGGGCGAGGTGACGCTCGTCCCCGCGGCCAGGGTGAGCGGAGGCGGCGGAGGAGGCGGCGGCGAGGCCCCCGCCACCGCGGGCGCGGAGGCCGAGAGCACCGGCAAGGGCTACGGCAGTGGCTTCGGCCTGAACGCACGGCCCGCCGGGGCCTTCGTCCTGCGCAATGGAAAGGTGCGCTGGATGCCGGCGGTGGACGTCAACCGCATCATCCTCGGGGCCCAGGTGCTGATGGGCATCGTGCTGCTGACGTTCGGCCAGCGGCTCGCGCGCTACCTGTTCCTGGAGAACAAGCCCCTGCGCCGCAAGCACTTCGCGCGGTGAGGAGACGGGAGCGCGGCCCATCCCCTGCTTCGGGTGGGCCGCGTGCGCTGCTCCAGGCGTAGCGCCCGTCAGAGCACCTCGCCCACGAGGAAGCCCGGAGAGCCATCCCCCAGCTGCCCGTACTCGTTGCTCCCCCACGTGCTGATCGAGCCGTCCGAATTCAGCGCCAGGGAGTGGGCAGCGCCGGCGGCGACGGCCGTGGCGTCCTTGAGCTCCCGTACCACGACCGCCATGGTCTGCGCGGTGGTGGAGCCATCTCCGAGCTGTCCGTCATCGTTGCCACCCCAGGCCCACACCGAGCCATCGCTCAGCCGGGCCAGGGAGTGCGTCTTGCCGGCCGCGACGGCCGTGACATTCGTCAGGCCCTCGACCTGGACCGGAGTGGCGCTCGAGGCAGTGGTGCCGTCCCCGAGCTGCCCGGAGGAGTTGTAACCCCAGGCCCACGCCGTGCCGTCGGACCTCACCGCCAGCGAGTGGTAGTCCCCGGTGGTGAGCGCCTGGATGCCCGTGAGCAACGGCAGGACCACCGGGATGAGGCTCGAGGTGGTGGTGCCGTCTCCAAGCTGGCCGAACGCATTGCCACCCCAGGCCCACACCGTTCCATCGCAGCGCAGCGCCAGGGAGTGGCCAGCGCCGCCCGTGACGGCCTTGACGTCGAGGAGGCCCTGCACCTGCACCGGAGTGGAGCGCGAGGTGGTGGTGCCATCCCCGAGCTGGCCCGAGGAGTTGTCACCCCAGGCCCACACCGTTCCATCCGCGCGCACTGCCAGGGAATGGTGGGTGCCTGCCCAGAGGGCCACGACATTGGTGAGCCCCTGTACCTGCGCCGGGGTGGCGCGCGAAGTGGTCGTGCCGTCCCCGAGCTGGCCGGAGGAGTTGTCACCCCAGGCCCACACCGTTCCATCGCAGCGCAGCGCCAGGGAGAAGGCGGCGCCGCCCGACACGGCCTCGATGCAGCGGAGGTCCGGCACCACGACGGGAGCCAGGCTGGAGGCGTACCCGTCCTCGCCGAGCTGCCCGTGGCTGTTGTTTCCCCAGCTCAACACGACGCCATCCTTGCGCGCGTAGAGGGAATGGCCGGAGCCCGCGGCGAGCTGCGAGGCGCGAGGCATGCCCTTCACCTGTCCAGGGAAGGGGTACACGTTGGTGGCGCCATTGCCGAGCTGGCCGGTGGAGTTGTCACCCCAGGCCCACACCGTGCCGTCCTCGCGCAGCGCAACGGAGATGCGGCCACCGGCCGACGGGGCCGTGACGCGCGAGAAGCCCGGCACTCGCACCGGAGTGGACACCGCGGTGTTGGTCCCCAGTCCAAGCTGGCCCGTCGCATTGCGACCCCACGCCCAGAGCTGGCCGTCCGTGCGCAGCGCCAACACATGGCTGCCCCGGCAGGAGAGGGCCGAGATGGAGCCCGAGATGCCAGCCACCTGGGCAGGCAGGGAGCGGGGGGTGGTGGTGCCATCCCCGAGCTGGCCCTGGCCATTGTCCCCCCACATCCACACCGTGCCGTCCCCGCGCACGGCCGCCGAGTGGTAGGGCCCGACTTCAATGGACACGACGTTGGAGAGTCCCTGGACCTGCACGGGGACGGTGCGCGAGGTGGTGGTGCCATCCCCGAGCTGGCCATAGGAGTTGTCACCCCAGGCCCACACCGTGCCGTCCGACTTCAGCGCCATCGAGTGGTAGAGGCCGGCGGCCACGCGGGTGACGCCCGTGAGTGACACCACCCGCTGGGCCGGGGTCCGCGCAGTGAAGGAGGTGGTGCCATCTCCGAGCTGGCCCGCGGTGTTGTCACCCCAGGCCCACACCGTGCCATCCGACTTCAGCGCCATCGAGTGGTAGGAGCCCGCGGCAAGGCTCACCGCGTCCGTCACTCCCGGCACCTGGCCTGGCGTGGAGCGCTTGCCCCCCGAGCTATCGCCGAGCTGGCCGGAGGTGTTGTCGCCCCAAGCCCACGCCGTGCCATCCGACTTCAGCGCCATCGAGTGGAAGCTGGAGACAGCGAGCGCCGTCACGCCCGACAGCCCCGGGAGCTGCACCGGAACCGGGCGCTGGGTGAAGGTGCCATCCCCCAGCTGGCCCTGGCCGTTGTCCCCCCAGGCCCACACCGTGCCATCCGGCCGCAGGGCGAGGGCATGCACATCCCCCGCGGCGACGATCGCGATGCCGGAGAGCCCCTGCACCGGGCCCGGAACGGGGCGCCAGCTCGCGCTGCCATTGCCGAGCTGCCCATGGGAGTTGTTGCCCCACGCCAGGACGGTGCCATCACCGCGCCCGACCAGGACGAAGGAGTTGCCACAGGCGAGGGCCTGCACATTCAAGAAGCCGGTCACCAACCGCGGCAGGCGCAGCGGGCTGGCCACGGACTGGCCCGCCTGGCCCTGGGTGTTGTCTCCCCAGGCAAACACGGAGCCGTCAATGTGCCGGGCCACCGAGTGGTAGGTGCCGCTGGCGACGGAGACGATGTTCGACAGGCCGTGCACCTGCACCGGCGTGAGGGACGAGGCCGTCCCCTCATCTCCGAGCTGGCCGCGGGAGTTGTCCCCCCAGGCCCACACGCCGCCCGCGGAGCTCACCGCCACGGAGTGGGAACCGCCTCCGGAGATGGACACGATGCCCGTGAGGCCGGACACCTGCACCGCCACGGAGCGCGTGGTGGTGGTGCCATCCCCAAGCTGACCGGAGGCGTTGTTACCCCACGTCCACACCGTGCCGTCCTCGAGCAGGGCCATGGAATGGGAGTCGCCAGCGGCAATGGCCTTCACCCTCGACAGTCCCGACACCTGCGTCGGGGAGCCGCGGCTGGTGGTCGTGCCATCCCCCACCTGGCCCAAGGAGTTGTTGCCCCACGCCCACACCGTGCCATCCGACTTCAACGCCAGCGAGTGGAGGTTGCCCGCGGCGATGGCCGTCACGCCCGACAGCCCCGTGAGCTGTGCGGGGAGCGAGTGCGCGCTGGTGGTGCCATCCCCCAACTGGCCATCCCCGTTGCCGCCCCAGGCCCAAACCGTGCCACCCTGGCGCAAGGCCAGCGAGTGGTTGTTGCCAGCCGCCACGGCCGTCATGTTCGTGAGCCCCACCACCTGCGTGGGAGTCAAACGTTGCGCGGTGGTGCCATCCCCGAGCTGCCCCTGGGCATTGTTGCCCCAGCTCCACACCGTGCCAGCTGGCGTGACGTACAGCGAGTGTCCCAACCCCGCCGCCAGGCGGTAGGGCCGCCCCTGCACGATGACGACGGGAGCCCGCTGTTGCCCTGGCGTCCCTTCGTCCGTCCACTCTCTCCCACCACATCCCACCACCAGCGAGGTCACGGCCAGAAGGAGCGCTACCGGCAGGCTCCTCGACAAGGTGCTCCCCATCATACATCCCTCTCGTTCGTGCCTCGGCAACGACGGATACGAGGCAAGGCTTGCGTCATCCACAGCCCCCCCCGCGTCTCACCCGGGGCACGAAGCCCCGCCCTCCTGACTCCGACAGTCAGGCAATGAGCACACCCATATGCAGACAACCCTGACTTATAAGCAACTGGGTGACACACGACTCTCCGGGTGTCCGGGGTGTCCCACCCTTGCGCTCCACGCCTAGAGCGGCGCGTCATCACCCCCCACGGCGAAGTCAGGCCCGCCCTGCATGCTCCGTCAGGCGCCGAGTGCAGAAGCCACCGCGTGTTACTAGGTTGACGCTCCCATGACTGTTGAACCCTCCCGCCGACAGGCCGCGCTGGAAGCGCTCGCCCTGGATGATGACGCCCTACTCCGCACCTGCGAGGTGGAGTTCTTCATTGCCTCCGGCCCAGGCGGCCAGCACCGCAACACCACTGCCAGCGGCGTGCGGCTGACCCACCCGCCCACCGAGCTGTCCGTCACTGGAACCGAGCGCCGCAGCCAGTCGCAGAACAAGGGCGCCGCGCTCGAGCGCCTGCGCGAAGGACTCCAGGCCCTCACCTACGTGCCCAAGAAGCGCCACAAGACGAAGCCCACCAAGGGCTCGCAGAGACGCCGTTTGGACACCAAGAAACGCGAGGGCGAGAAGAAGGCGCAGCGCAGCAAGAAGGTCCAGTGGTGAGAGGAGATAACCCCATGCCCACCCTGGAAGACGCCATCGCCTTGGCCGTGGAGGCCCACCGGGGCCAGCGCGACAAGGCCGGGCAGACGTACATCCTCCACCCCCTGCGGGTGATGATGCGCCTGGAGACGGAGACGGAGCGCATGGTGGCCATCCTGCATGACGTGGTGGAGGACTCGCCCTGGACGCTGGAGCGGCTGCGCGAGCTCGGCTACCCCGAGGAGGTGCTGGGCGCGCTGGACTGCCTGACGAAGCGCGAGGGCGAGACGTACGAGGCCTTCATCGAGCGCGTCCTCCCCCACCCTCTCGCGCGCCGGGTGAAGCGAGCGGACCTGGAGGACAACATGGACGTGCGGAGGCTGCCGGCGGTGACCGCGAAGGACGCGGAGCGGCTGGCCCGCTACCGGGCCGCCTGGGCCCGACTCCAAGAGGCGTGAGCGCCCACTACCAGGAGACTTCCAGCGCGATGCTGAGCTCTCCCGTCTTGCGCGCGCGGATGTCCACGCCCTTCACCCCGAGCTTCTTGGCGATCGCCTGCGCACCCCCCACGTGGTACGCGAGCGGCATGAAGGTGACCTCGACGGTGAGCACGCCCCGGTTCGTCCCGGGCCAGGTGAGCGCGGGCTTTCCGTAGCTCGTCAACACCCAGTAGAGCGTCTGCAGGGCGATCATGAACTGCTGGGGCGTGTTCCCCGCCTGCTGCAGCGCCGTGCGCCCCACCGGCGTCTCCATGTAGCTGGAGCCGGCCTTGAAACCAATCTGCCGTAGGACTTCCTCGGAGCCGCCGTACTTGCCGCTCAGGGAGCGGGCCGCGGCGGAGAGCAGCAGAATCAGGGAGCGGGTCGGGTAGTTGAAGAACTCGACGAAGGACTTCTCCCCGCTCGCCGCCAGGCAGCGCTGCACCACCGCCTCGTCACCCCCGAGCTCTCGGACCACCCGCAGCAGGGACGTGAACAGGAAGCCGCGCGTGGTGTGCTGCGGCGTCGCCAGGCCCAACCGCTCCTGGAGATCCTGCTCCGCGTCGTAGGCGGTGTCGTTGCCCGGATTCGACTCAGTACTCATCTCTTGGTCCAGCAGCCGCGGGCTCGGTGAGCAGCGCCGCGACCCCGGATACTACAACGGTTCAGTCCAGGACAATGCATTGGGAAGGCATCCAGGACCAAAGCAAACGGCCCAGCGCGCCACGAAGGGCACGCCGGGCCGGCTGTTCGGGGGGCGGGGGAAAACCCCCTCACCCCCACCCTCTCCCAAAAGGAGAGGGAGTTACGCCTTGGCCAGCTGACGCATCACGTAAAGCAGGATGCCGCCGTGGCGGTAGTAGTCGAGCTCGTTGGGCGTGTCGATGCGGCACAGCGCCGTGAACTCCTTGCTGCCGCCCTCGCCCGTGGCCTTCACGGTGAGCTTCTTCTGCGGGGCCAGGTCGGTGGAGATGCCAGTGATTTCAAACGTCTCCTGGCCGGTGAGGCCCAGACTCTGCGCGTCCTGGCCCGCCTCGAACTGCAGGGGCAGCACGCCCATACCAATCAGGTTGGACCGGTGGATGCGCTCGAAGCTCTTGGCGATGACGGCCTTGATGCCCAGCATCGCCGTGCCCTTGGCCGCCCAGTCGCGGCTGGAGCCCGTGCCGTACTCGGCGCCGGCCAGCACCACCAGCGGGGTGCCGTCCTGCTGGTACTTCATGGAGGCGTCGTAGATGCTCATCCGCTCGCGGGTGGGGATGTGGACGGTGACGCCACCCTCCACGCCGGGAACCAGCAGGTTCTTCAGGCGGATGTTGGCGAAGGTGCCGCGCACCATCACCTCGTGGTTACCGCGGCGGGCGCCGTAGGAGTTGAAGTCCTTGGGCTGCACACCCTGGTCCATGAGGTACTTCGCGGCCGGGCTCGTCTTGGCGATGTTGCCCGCGGGGGAGATGTGGTCCGTGGTGACGGAGTCACCCAGCAGCGCGAGCACCCGGGCGGACTTGATGTCCGAGAGCGGCTTGGGCTCGGCCGGGATGTTCTCCAGGAAGGTGGGCTTGCGCACGTAGGTGGACTTGGGGTCCCACTTGAACGTGTTGCCACCCCCCGCCGGGAGCTTCTGCCAGAGCTGGTCGCCCTCCATGGCGCGCGAGTACTGGCTGCGGAACTGCTCCGGCTTCACCGAGGACTTGATGAACTGGCCAATCTCCTCGGAGGAGGGCCAGATGTCCTTGAGGTACACGGCGCGGCCGTTGCGGTCGGTGCCGATGGGCTCGGTGTCCAGGTCCTTACCCACCTCACCGGCCAGCGCGTAGGCCACCACCAGCGGCGGGGAGGCCAGGTAGTTCATGCGCACGTGCGGGTTGATGCGGCCCTCGAAGTTGCGGTTGCCGCTGAGCACCGCGGCCACCACGAGGTCGCCCGAGGTGACGGCGTCGGCCACCGGGTCCGGCAGCGGGCCCGAGTTGCCGATGCAGGTGGCGCAGCCGTAGCCCACCACGTGGAAGCCGAGCGCCTCCAGGTAGGGCATGAGGCCGGCCTCCTTGAGGTAGTCCGTCACCACGCGGCTGCCCGGGGCCAGGCTCGTCTTCACCCAGGGCTTCACGTTGATGCCGCGCTCCACCGCCTTCTTGGCCAGCAGGCCCGCGCCCAGCAGCACCGCCGGGTTGGAGGTGTTGGTGCACGAGGTGATGGAGGCGATGACGACGGCGCCGTGGCCCAGCTCGTAGCTCTGGTTGCCGGACTTCACGGTGACGGTCTGCTTGAGGCGCTCGGGAGGCACCGGGGCCGCGGGGGCCTTGGCCTTGCCACCGCCCTCGTCGTCCTCGCCCTTGCTCTTGCCCGCCGACAGCATCTCCACCAGCGACTTCTCGTAGGCGCCCTTCATGTCCTTGAGCGTCACGCGGTCCTGCGGACGCTTGGGGCCGGCGAGGCTGGGCACCACGGTGGCCAGATCCAGCTCCAGCGTGTCGGTGAAGACCGGGTCCGGGGTGTTGGCGGTGTGGAAGAGGCCCTGCTCCTTGAAGTAGGCCTCGGCCAGGGAGACGAGCTCTTCCGGACGGCCGGTGAAGCGCAGGTAGTTGAGGCTCTCCTCATCCACCGGGAAGAAGCCGATGGTGGCGCCGTACTCGGGCGCCATGTTGGCGATGGTGGCGCGGTCCGGCAGCGACAGGCTCTGGAGGCCGTTGCCGTAGAACTCGACGAACTTGCCCACCACGCCCTTCTTGCGGAGCATCTGCGTGACGGTGAGCACCAGGTCCGTCGCGGTGGCGCCCGCCGGCAGCTTGCCCGTCAGCTTGAAGCCCACCACCTGCGGAATCAGCATCGTGATCGGCTGGCCGAGCAGCGCGGCCTCGGCCTCGATGCCGCCCACGCCCCAGCCCACCACGCCCAGGCCGTTGACCATGGTGGTGTGGCTGTCGGTGCCCACCAGCGTGTCCGGGCACACCACGTTGCCCTGACGGAAGGACACCTGGGCCAGGTACTCCAGGTTCACCTGGTGGCAGATGCCCACGTCCGGGGGCACCACGCGGAAGCTCTTGAACGCGTTCTGGCCCCAGCGCAGGAAGGCGTAGCGCTCCTGGTTGCGCTCGAACTCGAGCTCCGCGTTGGCCCGGAAGGCGTCCGTGGTGCCGAAGACGTCCACCTGGAAGGAGTGGTCGATGACCAGGTCCGCCGGGTTGCGAGGGTTGATCTTCGCGGGATCTCCCCCCATGGCGGCGAGCGCCTCGCGCATGGCGGCCAGGTCCACCACCGCGGGCACGCCGGTGAAGTCCTGCAGCAGCACGCGCGCCGGGTGGAAGGAGATTTCAGTGTCCGGCTCGGCCTTGGGGTTCCAGGCGAGCATCTTCTCCACGTGCTCGCGCTTCACCACGCGGCCATCCTCGTGGCGCAGCAGGTTCTCGAGCAGGATCTTCAGCGAGAAGGGCAGGCGGGCCACGGAAGCGTGGTCCTTACCCACCTTGGCGAGGCTGTAGAAATCGTACGTGGCCGAGCCGACCTTGAGCTGACTCTTGCTCTTGAAACTGTCCGTCATTGTGAGTGCCGTCCTTCCGTCCGTCAGATGACTGGAACGCAGACGCCAGAAACGCGGACTCTGGCGTCTGAAACCTGCGGGTCTTCTAGGCCCGCCGGAAGCGGCTTGCAAAAGGATCTTGCGGGCACTGCCAGGAGCGGACGGTCGGGGTGTGTTTCACCGGCCGTCCGGGTCCCCCGCCGGGGCCGCCCCGCCCGGCGAGCGGTCCCCGAGCAGCCGGGCAGTGCGCTGGAGGCGTTCGGTACCAATCTTCATCAGCGCGTCCCGCATCCCCGGGACGTTGAAGAGGTGCCGCTCGAAGGCGGACCGGTCCAGCCGCAGCAGCACGCTGGGGACGTCCGCCCGCACCATGGCCGTCACCGGCTTGTTCATCAGCAGGGAGATCTCCCCGAACACGTCCCCCTCGCGCAACACCGGGTAGGGCGTCTCCTTGCCGTCCGGGTGCATGTGGTAGGGCGTGCACCGGCCGCGCAACAGCAGGTAGAGGGCATCCCCCATCTCTCCGGCGGTGAGCAGCGTCGCGCCCGCCGCCACCCGCTGGAGCTGGAACTCCCGGGCCAGCGCCCGCCGCTGCTCCAGGCGCAGCGGGGAGAAGATGGGGTGGGTGCGCAGCAGGCTGTCCGCCGCGCGCTTGCGGCAGAAGGCCTGCACCACCCGATCCACCAGCGGATGCTTCTGGGCGAGCTCGAGCATCCGCGCCCGACGCAGCTCCAACAGCACCGAGGGCATCGACGGCATCACCGTGTACAGCCGGGGCCCCTCGGTGATGAGCGCCATCTCTCCGAAGACGCCCCCCTCCACCACCGGCCCCTCCTGAGGCCCCCTGCCCTCCAGCAGCCGCCAGACGTCTCCCCGCCCCTCCACCATGAAGAACATGGACGCGCCGGGGTCCCCTTCGCGAATCACCGGCTGGCTGGTGGCGTACGTGCGCACCTCCACCGCCTCGAGCAGCGAGATGAACGCATCCCGGCCCAGCATGGAGAAGATGGGCACCGCCACCGGATCCTCCCGCTCCGGGAGGAGCTCGAGCTCGGCGGAGACCTGGTCTCCCGCCCCTGCCTCGGGCTGCACCGGGTAGCGCGCATAGAGGTTGGCGATGAAGGCCTGCGTACGGGTGTGCTCCGGCTCCAACCGCAGCAGCTCCTTGCAGGCCACGATGGCACGCAAGAGCTGACTGCCCTGGGCCCAGGCCCTGGCGAGGGCCTCGAAGCCGGCGGCAGCCTCCTCGCGTTGGCCCTGCTGCTCCAGCCTCTTCAGCTCAGCCAGGGCCTGGTCCACCCGCCCGTTGGCGGCCAATTGCCCGGCCAGCTCCCTCGACCGGAGAAGGGTATCGGCTCCGTCACTCATCCGTGCTCACGCTCACAAACGCCGCACGCTATCACTCCAGGGGCCTCAAGCGCTTGGGAGCATCTGTCCACCAGCCAACGCTGGAGTGAACAAATCACCGACCTTGTCCAAGCGTCGGCGCACGGTGTCCAGAGTGAAGCGTTTGGGGTCCAACCGAGGCGTCACCTCGGACCAGGCGAGGGGCGTGGACACGGGCGCGTGAGGCAGGGCCCGCAAGGAGTACGGCGCCACCACCGTCTTGCCCCAGGCGTTTTGCTCTGCGTCCAGGTACAGCCGCCCCTGGCGCCGCGCCTTGGAGCGCTCGGTGGTGGCCAGCTCCGGATGCTCGATGGCAAGAGCCTCGAAGGCCTTGTGCGCAAAGGCCCGGGCCTGCTCGTAGGTGTGACCGGGAGCAATGGGCACCAGCACGTGCAGGCCCCGCTTACCGGACGTCTTCGGCACGCTGGTCAGCTCCAACCGCTCCAGGTAGCGCCGCAGCGAGGTGGCGAGCTGGATGAGATCGTCGAAGGTGCCCGCCGGCCCGGGGTCGAGATCGAACACCACCCAGTCCGGCGCCTCCAGGTGCGCCACCCGGCTCGACCAGACGTGCAGGGTGAGCGCGGACTGGTTGGCGAGCCACAACAGCGACTCGGGCCGGTCCACCACCACGTGGGGAAGCGAGCGCGCCTCGTGGTGGATGCACACCGTGGTGAGCCAGTCCGGCGTGCCCTGCACTCCCTGACGGAAGAAGCCGGGCTCGCCCACGCCCCGAGGCCACTGCTGCAACGTGAGCGGACGGCCCTCGAGCGCCGGCACCATGAAGGGCGCCACGTCTCGGAAGTAGGCGAACACGTCCGCCTTGGTAAGGCCCTTCTCCGGGAAGAGCACGCGCTCGCCATGGGTGAGCACCACGGGCGCCACGGGGCGGGAGGCACGGGTAGTTTGCTTGCGAGCCACGGCAGTCCTGCCCGCGGCCCGCTTCCCCTGACGCACCTTCGTCCCGGTCCGACGGTGGGGGCCCCGCGTGGCGCGCACGGGAGTGCTGCGCGGCTTCTCCCTCACGCACTCCTCGGGACGCTTGTCGGTGCGCAGCCCCTGGAAAGACGGGTGGCGCAGCCGGCCGTCGTCCGTCCACTCGGTGAAGGCCACCTGGGCCACGTAGCGAGGCTTCACCCAGAAGGCGTCCTCGTTGTGCAGGGCATCGCGCACGAGCGGGGCATCCTTTACCGGAGGCTTCTTCACCACGTCGCGGGTCAGGAGCTCGCGCAGCTCGCGCCGCGTCTTCGTGGAGTAGCCCGTGCCCACCTTGCCCGCGTAGCGCCAGGTGTCGCCCTCGCGCACCGCCACCAGGAGCGAGCCCAGCTCCGGCCGCTCGTTGGCCATGGGCGTGAAGCCCACGATGGCGACCTCCTGGTTGGCCTGCACCTTGAGCTTGAGCCAGTCGGCGCCGCGGCCCGGGGTGTACGGGCTGCCCACGCGCTTGGCCATGACGCCCTCCAGCCCGCGCCGCCTCGCCTGCGCCAGCGATTGCTTCGCACTGCCCTCCACCTGCTCGGCAATCGCCAGCGGAGGCTTCACGCGCGCCAGGAGCCGTTCGAGCCTCGCCCGGCGCTCCTCCAGCGGCAGGGCACGGACGTCCTCCCCATCGAGCCACAGCAGGTCGAAGATGACGAAGCGCTCCTCGACGCCCTTGCCGAGCAACTGGAAGCGCGAGCGGCCCTTCGGGTCCAGGGCGACAATCTCCCCGTCCACCACCCCCTCGTGCTCGCCGAGCGACTCGAGCGCCCGGAAGATGGCGGGGAAGCGCAAGGACAGATCGTTCCCGCTGCGCGACTGAAGGGCGATGCTGCCTCCCTGGAGCGCGGCGATGGCGCGGAAGCCGTCGTACTTCACCTCGAAGCGCCAGTCGGCATCAGCGGTAGCCTCTACCTGGGCCAGGGTGGCCAGCATGGGGGGAAACACCTTCGCGAGCAGCGCCTCGGGCGTGCGCACCTTCCCCTTCGCTCGCGAGGAACGAGAGGCGCGCGCAGGCCGAGGTGCGGCGCGTTGGGTGGTGGTGCGCCGGGTGCGGCGGACGGGCCCGCGGGTGGCGCTCTGGCCGGACTTCACGGACTCGGGGTGCTCGACGGTGACGTCGTAGCCGGGCCGCTCGGTGCCATCCTTGGCCTTGAAGCACAGCCACTGTGCCTTCTTGCTCACTGGACGCGTGCGGATGAGATGCCACCCGCCCTCGAGCTTCTGCCCGTGTAGCACCACGTGCAGCCGCCCACGCGCGAGCTGCTCGGAGGCCTGGCCCGACGGCACGGTGTCGAAAGTGCCCTCCTCCCACAGGAGCGAATCGCCCGCCCCGTAGGCGCCCTCGGGGATGCGGCCCTCGAAGGAGGCATAGGCCAGCGGATGGTCCTCGGTCTGGACCGCGAGCCGCTTGTCCGCCGGGTCATGGCTGGGGCCCTTGGGAATGGCCCAGCTCACCAGCACGCCGTCGATCTCCAGCCGCAGGTCATAGTGCAGCCGAGTGGCGTCATGCTTGTGCACCACGAAGATGGGGCCGCCCTCACTCCGTAGCGCCGGGACCTCCGGAGCAGGCTCTGAGGTCAGGGAAAAGTCTCGCTTGGCGCGGTACGTCCCCAGGCGCGCACGAGCGGAAGTCTTGGATCGTCGCGAGGTCGCCATCCCCGCAAGGGTCGGCACGCCCGGACCGTGCGGCAAAAGCCGAACCGGGGGTCCTCAGCCGCCCGCTTCCTTTACCTTCCCCGTCAAGTTGAGAGGGAGACCCCCGGAGTTGGCACGAGCAAGGAAGGCCTCAGCTCTCCTGCCCGGTAGGCGTACACATTGACTACCCTGTTAGGCGGTTGTGATTCCAATCCAGGTGATAGCGTGCCCCCGCCACGAAGGAGGGGCTGTGTACTATCAGGATCTGGGTGAGGAGTGCATGGTGGGGGTAGGCCCGTGGGTACGTGCGGTGGGATGGCTCGACATCGCGTACCCGTACACGCAAGGAAGCGTGGAGCCCGCCTTCCTGGAGGCACTTCAACAGCATCTGAAGAGGCCCTGGACCCCCGTCGCCTCGGCAGGGCCCCACTTCTGCCAGTTCTGCCCGGAGAAGCCTCGGGGTGGAGCCGCGAACGTGTGGATTCCCACGGAGCGCCATGTCTTCATCGCGCCGGAGCTCATCGTCCACTACATCACCGACCACGGCTACCGCCCCCCGGAGGCCTTCATCGAGGCAGTGCTCGCCTGCCCGGCCCAGAGCTCCCCGGAGTACATGGAGCTGATCCGCCCCACCCAGCAGCGCTATGAGGAGATGTCGAGAGTGAGTCGACACCCACGCCGCTGAGGAGGGCTATCCCGGGTCGAGGGCCCAGGAGCCTTTCTCCCACCGCGTCAGGGCTTGCTGGGCGCGAAAGGTGTCGCCGCCCGCTCCAAGCCCGCTACAACAGGGGCGACGGCAAGGGCCTCTTTTCGTGGGGAAGGCGAATCTCGTCTTCCAGCTGGAGCCCGTCCGTCCAGTTCTTGGAGTCTTCGTTGAGCACCAGGTGCCCGCTGAGCCTCTGCAAAACGATGTGCTCCCCGTTGAAGAGCAAGACCCCGTCTCGTCCATACTCCAGCAGGAACATCGTCGCGCGCAGCATGATGCGATTCCCCTGCTCGTATTCGTCGCTATTGGGATCGAGTCGAAATCCCACGGATAGATCTGGCCTGAATTGAAAGGACTCCTCAACCATGAACAAGGATGGCAATGTTGCCACTCTTGATGGCAATGAGTTCCTTGAGTCCAGGAATCGGCCAATCCGAGAGTTGCGGACCCGCGCCGCTGATGCTCCGGCGTCCCGCACTCGTTGACGTCAACGAGTGATGTATGGAATTGTGTGATACTCGTTGACGTCAACGAGTGAGGCCCGGGACTGGCGTTGTCCGCACCTTCAACGAGGCACACAGTAGCGCTGGCGCTTGGCCGGGGGGCTGCGGTTGAGCTCTGGTTTCGCCTCGGGGTCCACCTGACGCACCCTGGGCCGTGGCTCCCCCTCGGGCGGCTCGATGAGGGTCTCGAACCGGTTGGTGTTGAGGATGGTACTGCCCGCGCTGCAATCCACCTGATCCAATCGTGCGTCCGTCAACGCGTATCCCTCGTACGTCGGAGCACCAAACACCTTCTCGAAGGTGCTGACGGCCGCTCCGCAGATGGGCAGCCAGGAGCCGTCGGGCAGTTGGATGCGGTGGAGCCGGATGTAGACGCGCATCGGCGTGATCTCCGCCTCGCCCTCCGCGATGAGCTCCTGATCATCATCAATCGGATAGATGTAGGCCCTGACGGGCCCGGGCTTGAGGTTGATGGGTCCATTCTCGTCGCGGGAAGACTCCGAAGAGGCCTCGGTGCCTGACGCCAGGAAGGTGGGGTGCAGTTCTCCACGAACGAACCCCAGCTTGATGGGAGTGGCACGGGCCTCGGGTGGGCAGCGCGCGAGGAAACCGGAGGGGTCCGGGCGCACGGGAGGCGTGGTGACGCATCCGGCGAGCTGCGCGAGAGCCACTCCCCATACGGCATGGCGCATGGCACACCAGAGCGGCGAGGCTTCGGGCGGAGCAGCGGTGGCGGAAGGGTCCTGGGGGTTCTGGGAAGAAGGCACGGGCGGTGCTCCTTGCTTGGAGAGTGCCGGCGGAGCCGGCGCGGTGGGCTCCACATGAGGGGGCGGGTGAAGCCACCACCACCCTAGCCCGAGCAGTCCCAGCACGAAGCACCACTCCACGAGCACTCCTGGCCAGTGCCTCGCACGGCCCGCGCTCGCGGAGTCCTCGGGCGCTCCAGCGGGACCCGGCTCCGGTTGCGCGCCCTCCAGCGCCGGCGTGCTTCCGCATTCCCCCCCTCCGCCTCCCTTTCCCTTCTTGGAGAGCGGCACCGCGGGCATCCGCCAGGGCTCCGACTGGCCCTCCTCCGCTCGCAGCCGCTCCAGCTCCTCGCGCACGGCCCGGGCGCTGGCGGGGCGCTGTGCGGGCTCCTTCGCCAGCAGCCGCATGGCCAGCGCGGACAAGGAGGCGGGGGCCTGGGGAGCGTGCTGCCGGGGCTCGGCGGGCGTGACGGCGACGATGGCCGACAGCAACTGATCCAGCGGCAGCTCCGGGTTGAAGGGGCGCAGGCCCGTGAGGGCCTCGTAGAGGAGGATGCCGATGGCGTACAGGTCCGCCGTGGGCCGCGCCTCGAAGCGCGAGCCCTCCTCGAGGGCCTCCTTTCCCAGCAGGAAGCGGATGGCCTCGGGGGGCTGGCAATAGAGCGTGCCCGGTGCCAGTCCCTGAGTCAGCGGGCGCGCGCACGGCAGGTGCACGGCCCCCAGGTCGATGAGGAAGGGCCAGCCATCTCCCTCTCGCACCAGGATGTTGTCGGCCTTGAGATCCCGGTGGCAGATGCCTCGCTCGTGCATCATCTCCAGGGGGCGCAGGATGGCGATCAGCACCCCCACCCACTGGTGGGGCGTGGCCCGCACGTTCAAGCGCCAGTCGTGGAAGGTGTCACCCGGGACGTGGTCCGTGATGAAGAAGGAGTAACCCGTCCGGGGATCTGGCCATCTCCCCAGCTCATGGACGGGCAGCAGGTGGGGGTGTGCCAGGTGTTCCAGCGAGACGGCTTCCCGGCGCATCCAGCCGTCCGCGTGGTCCGCCTCCGCGTCCGAGGCGGGCTGCAACGCCATCTTCATGACGTACGGCTGGCCCGCCTTCTCCACCAGGAAGACGAGGGAGAAGCCGCCCGTGGCCAGACGGCGCACCACGCGGTACTCCCGCACGCGATGTCTCGGACGAAGCTGGTTGGGGTGCACAGCCTTCCTCATGGCAACGTGAGCGCCAGCTCCGTGGCATCCGCTCCCTCCCCCTCCAGCCACAGGCGCAGGGTTCCTCCGGGGAGGATGGCCACCAGGATGTGCCGCGCGGCCCTCCTCGGGGAGGCGGACGCCGGGACATAGAGGTGGGGCAACCTCACCGAGGCGCCCCCCTCCAGGGAGGCCCGGAGCCGGAGCCGATTCCAGTCCCGGGCAGAGGGTGCGAGCTTCCGGTTGGCCGGCGTGGAGAGGGTGACGAAGACGTGCTGGCCCATCCGGAGGACCGAGTCCACCTGGGCGAGAAGACTGCCCCGCAGGCTCACCTGGGTCTTCGGCAGGGTCAGCTCCATCCGTCCCTCGGGCGCGTCCTGGAGGAGGCGGACCACACCGTCCACGCCCGCCTCGCCAGCCACGGGCACCTGGAGCCGGATGAGCCGCACCTCTCCATCCACCTCGCCGCGGCGGGTGACGAGCGCGAGCCGGAGAGAATCGCCCGGCGGCAGCGGCACGGTGAGCACCAGGCGCTCCCCCTCGGAGAGCTCGTCGGAGGGCAGGACGATGAAGGAGGACCCGTCCACCGGCAGCAGCCTGACGCGCCCGCGCTCGTCCTCGAGCACCGGGCCGCCGGGACCCAGCGGCACCTCCGTGGCGACGACGGTGGCGGTGCCGCCCGCGACGAGCACCTCGGGCAGCGCCTCGCCGGGGGCCGTGGAGACATGAAGGGTGCGCCTGCGTGACACGCGCTCGGCGGGCCGCTCCCGGGCGGTGGCCGGGAGGAACGGCAAGAGGAGCGGTACGAGGAGAGCAACCCAGGAGATGGAGCGCACGCGAGCCCTTCGCCGTGAGGTGCCGCACGCTAACCGGGGCACCAAGGGGCGGGCAAGCTCCAGTCCACTCCGGCGGTCACGCCCGTGAACGTGACTTCGGAAATCTCCCATGGTACGTGGGAGCCAACCCCGGAGATATGATGACACACCCTACCCTACGCACCCTCCTCCAGCTGTCGTTGCTGCTGCTCCCCCTGGCCGCCAGAGCGGCCCCGGACCCGTCCTGGCTGCACGAGGAATGGAAGCCCCAGTCCCGCGAGCTGCGGCTCCACGAGCGGCCCGCCGCCTCCGAGCTCGAGGTCCGGGTGACGCGGACATTGCTCTCGGTGGTGCAGTTGATGGATGGGCAGGTCGATCTGGAGCACACCACGTTGAAGGGGGCTGGCGAGCGCATCCGGATGAAGCAGCAGGGCGGCAACCTGCTGCTGCTCGACGTGGTGGGGGACCTGAAGCCGGGCGAGCGCCTTCCCTTGTCGGTGGCCTATCGGGGCGGCAAGCGGCTGGAGCTGACGCTGGTGCGGGGCGAGCTGAGGACGGATCTCCGGCTCCGGGTGTACCAGCGCCCTCCGCCCACGAAGGAGGAGGAGGAAGCGGCCCTGGCGGAGTCATTGGCGGGACTGGCCGTCGAGTACGAGGACCATGAGCTGAGCCGGGGGCAGATGACCTGCTCGCCCGAGGAGCCGCAGGAGGCGCCACGGGTGGGCCCTGATGGCGTGCGGGAGTCGCGCTTCCGCTGCGAGCCCGTGCCACACGAGTGCGGGGTGAAGCTGCCCTCGTGGCTGCACCGGCGGGAGTCGCCAGGCCGACTCACCATCAACGGCCGGGAGGGAGGCGGAGGCGTGGTGGGCATGATGGGCAACAGCATCGCCTATCAGATGCCGCTGCAGACGGTGGTGGTCATCTCCGTCTTCAACATGGACCCCGAGCGGCGCTGGCGGCCGGGCGAGTACGCGCTGAGGCGGGAGGCCACGGGCGAGGCGGTGCGCCTGCGCGCCGTGAAGGTGGAGGTGCCCGAGGAGGGCGTGGACTTCGGCGCGGTGGGGTTGATGGGCTTCGTCATCGACACGCCCCGCTCCGGCTCCGAGCGCTTCGTCCTGGAGGTACTCGAGAAGGATGGCGGGCCTCGGAGGATTCGCGTGGAGGGCATGACGTTCGAGGAGCCCGTGCAGGACACACACGCCCGGTAGGGGAAAGCCCCGCCGCCTGGTTGGGCGGGGGGCTCAAGCCCGCTACAACAGGGGCGATGGCATCCTGCTCATGGAGATGCCCAGCTACCCCGGGTCGAGGGCCCAGGTGCCTTCCTCCCACCGCTTCAGTGCCTGCCCGGCTTCAAAGGGCACGAGACCCTGGCCCTTCGCTGCCTCCTCCAGAACCGCTTTGGCCTCGGCCGTCCGATAGCGGAGCAAATGCGCGGCGGCCATGACACGCACGTCCATGCGCTCATGCTTGAGCAGCACGAGGAGGGCTTCACGCCCAGCATCACCGTGGGCCAGGAGCTTATCGACTGCGGCACCGTACTTCCTGGCGTGCTTGTTCCCGGTCTTGGCATCTCCCCTCCAGATGGCGTCGGTCTGCGCGGCCACGTTCTGAGCGAATTGCTCGACCAGTTCCTCCAGCTTCATCACCAGAATCCCTTCGTCACGTTCTCGATGGCCAGCAGCCCGAACTCGCGTTGAGCCTCGTACGACTGCGTGCTCAACCACTTTCGCACGGTCAATCGATCCGAGCCCGTGATGCTACGCCGAATCGACGAGTAGATCGCGCTGATGCGGGTGTGGAAGCCCTTGTCCAACGGGACAATGTTCTCGGTGTTTTGAACGGCCTGCGCCCCGAACCGTTTCTCGTTGCCCGGCGTCTGCTCGACGATGTGGTGCCACTCCTTCCCAGGGCCCGCCGAGCCCATGGCCCGCTTGAAGCTCTTGTACGAGCCCCACGCCCTGAAGCCGTTGGGAGGAGCCTTGGCAGCGGCTCCGCTCATGGCCTGGGCTGTCATGGCGACGGCACCAGGAGCGAGGGCGATGGTGACGGTCTCGGCACTCACGGCGACCGTCTTCACTTCCCCCACCGCCGCGAGCCGGAGGCCCACCTGCGTCTCGGCTTGTACGGCCGCCTGCATCGAGCCGGGTAGCTTCGGCACCTTTGTTGCCAGCCCCGGTGCCGTGTTGCCGATGGCCGCCATGGCGAGCATGGCGAACGCTCTCGCCGCGTTGCGGCCCATGAGCTTGCCGTACCGCTCTCCCGCCTCGCGCAGCTCGTTGAACGGGTGGCTACTCCGGATCGAGCGCCCAGGTGCCTTCCTCCCACCGCTTCAGTGCCTGCTCTGCTTTGAATGAGACCAGCCCCTCCCCCTTGGCGACCTCCTCCAAGACCGCTTTGGCCTCGGCCGTCCGATAGCGGAGCAGGTGCGCGGCGGCCATGACTCGTACGTCCGGGCGTGGGTGCTTGAACAGCTCGGCCAGTGCGTCGCGTCCGGCATCACCGTGGGTCCGGAGCTTGTCGAACGCGGCGCCGTACTTCTTGGCGTGCTTGTTCCCGGTCTTGGCATCTCCCCTCCAGATGGCGTCGGTCTGCGCGGCCACGTTCTGCGCGAACTGTTCGACAAGTTCCTCCAGCTTCATCACCAAAACCCCTTCGTTACTTTTTCGATGGCGATCAGCCCGAACTCGCGTTGGGCCTCGTACGACTGCGTGCTCAACCACTGCCGGACGGTCAAGGTGGACGAGCCGGTGATATCCCGCTGAATGGACGAGTAGAGCGAGCTGATGCGGGTGTGGATGCCCTTGTCCAACGGGACGATGTTCTCGGTGTTTTGAACGGCCTGAGCCCCGAACCGTTTCTCGTTGCCCGGCGTCTGCTCGACGATGTGGTGCCACTCCTTCCCTGGGCCCGCCGAGCCCATGGCCCGCTTGAAGCTCTTGTACGAGCCCCACGCCCTGAAGCCGTTGGGAGGAGCCTTGGCAGCGGCTCCGCTCATGGCCCGAGCCGTCATGGCGACAGCGCCAGGGGCAAGGGCGATGGTGACGGACTCGGCGCTCACGGCGACCGTCTCCACTTGCCCCACCGCCGCCAGACGGATACCCACCTGCGTCTCCGCCTGCACGGCCGCCTGCATCGAGCCGGGCAGCTTCGGCACCTTCGCGGCCAACCCCGGTGCCGTGTTGCCGATGGCCGCCATGGCCAGCATGGCGAACGCTCTCGCCGCGTTGCGGCCCATCACCTTGCCGTACCGATCTCCCGCCTCGCGCAGCTCGTTGAACGTGGTGGCCCGGTCCGCCTCGTTCATCAGCCGTTTGAAGCCAACAACAAGGCCCCAGAAGGTATCGACGCCCACGTAGGCGATGAGCGTAGCAGTCATCACCGCGGCAAGGCCCTTGGAGACCGTCACATCCGGGATGGAGAGGAGCACCAGGTACGTGGTCCAGGTCCAGAGGACCGCCGCCACCATGGCGTGGGGGTCGGCCATGTCCTTGAACGTCTCCAACATCTCGTCCAGTACAGCGCCCCTGGCGAGGGCCAGAGCCAGGGCGAAACGGCCATCTCCGTTGACGGTGGGGCTTTCCGTCAGCAGGCGGAGACAATCCCCGGGCCTGCCGGTTCGCTCGCACCAGCGCAGGTAGTCGCGCGTCAGCTCTACCTCCGTCGAGTCCTCCTCCAGGTGCTCGCCCGGCTCGAACGGCGTGATGCGGTGGCTCGGTATCTCGTACGTGTACGAGCCGCTCCGTGCCGCCACCTCGAACAGCCGCCGGGCGGCTTCCTGGGGTCGGTCGGGAGGTCGCGCGTCCCGGGCAAGCTTCGCCACGGCCTCCTCGAACTCGTCATCATCCAGTTCCACCGGCTCTGCCCTGGAGCGCGGAGTGAAGACGAGGGCTTCGCTCTGACCCGTGTCCAGGCGCACCACCCGGGAGGCAGAACCACACCCGGCGAGGAGCACCAGCAGCACGACCGTGCAGTACGGCTTCATGGGGATTCCTCCCGGTCCTGGCTACCCCGCTACGGGTAGCCAGTCCGGAAGAGTACCCAATGGATACGAAGCAGCCCCACCGGTTCTGAAGACCGGGCGGGCCCCTACCCGCGCCTCAGCGCCCCTTCGAGGTCTCGCGCTGCTCGAGCTGGACGATCTCGTCCACCACCTGCGGCTCGGCCAGCGTGGTGGTGTCGCCCAGGCTGTCCATCTGGCCCTCGGCCACCTTGCGGAGGATGCGGCGCATGATCTTCCCCGAGCGCGTCTTCGGCAGGCCGCTCACCACGCGGATGCGGTCCGGCGTGGCCAGCGGTCCGATGATGCGGCGCACCTGCTCCTTCAGCGCGCCCACCAGCTGCTCGGAGCTCATGTCGCCCGCCTTCACCGTCACGTACGCGCAGATGCCCGTGCCCTTGATGTCGTGCGGGAAACCCACCACGGCAGCCTCGGCCACCGACTCGTGCGCCACCAGCGCGCTCTCGATCTCCGCGGTGCCCAGCCGGTGGCCAGACACGTTGAGCACGTCATCCACGCGGCCCGTAATCCAGTAGTAGCCGTCCTCGTCGCGGCGGCAGCCGTCACCCGTGAAGTACATGCCCGGGTACGTGGAGAAGTACGTCTCGCGGAAGCGCCGGTGGTCTCCCCAGATGGTGCGAGCCTGGCCAGGCCATGGACGCTTCAGGCACAGGTTGCCCGAGACACCATTGCCCTCGATGACCGTGCCCTTCTCGTCCACCAGCACCGGCTCGATGCCGAAGAACGGGAACGTGGCGCTGCCCGGCTTCGCGGGCGTGGCTCCCGGCAGCGGCGTAATCAAGATGCCGCCCGTCTCCGTCTGCCACCAGGTGTCCACCACGTCGCAGCGGCCCTCGCCCGCCACCTCGTGGTACCAGCGCCACACCTCGGGGTTGATGGGCTCACCCACCGTGCCCAGAATCCGCAGGCTCTTGCGCGAGGTCTTCTTCACCCAGTCGTCGCCCTCGCGAATGAGCGCGCGCAGCGCCGTGGGCGACGTGTAGAGGATGGTCGCCTTCAGGTCATCCACCACCTGCCACATCCGGCTCGGATCCGGGTACATCGGCGTGGACTCGAAGATGACCGTCGTCACGCCATTCACCAGCGGGCCATAAATCAGATAGCTGTGGCCAGTAATCCACCCCACGTCCGCGCTGCAGAAGAAGATGTCGTCCTGGCGGATGTCGAAGACGTACTCGTGCGTCATCGACGTGTAGACGAGGTAGCCAGCGGTGGTGTGCATCACCCCCTTGGGCTTTCCGGTGCTGCCCGAGGTGTAGAGGATGAAGAGGGGATCCTCGCTGGACATCCACTCCACCGGGCAGGTGGAGCGGTACTTCGCCATCTCGTCCTCGAGCACCTTGTCGCGCCCCGGCTTCATGGGCACGGCCTTGTCGGTGCGCCGGCTGACGAGCACCGTCTCCACCTGGGTGAGGCCCTCGAGCGCCTGGTCCACAATGGACTTGAGCGCCACGGCCTTGGGGCCGCGCGGCGCCTCGTTGGCGGTGACGACAATGCGCGCCCCCGAGTCGAGGATGCGGTCTCTCAGGGACTCGGCGGAGAAGCCGGCGAACACCACCGAATGCACCGCGCCGATGCGCGCGCACGCCAGCATGGTGTAGGCCACCGCGGGCGTCATGGGCATGTAGATGCAGACGCGGTCCCCCTTCTGCACGCCATGCGCCTTGAGCACGTTGGCCACGCGCGCCACCTGGTGCTTGAGCTCGCGGAACGAAATCCGCTGGTACTGACCCGGCTCATTGGCGGCCCAGATGATGGCCGTCTTGTCCGGCTGCGTGTGCAGGTGCCGGTCTACCGCGTTGTGGCAGGCGTTGATGCGCCCACCGCCGTACCAGGAGAAGTCCACCTCATTCATGTCAACGTCGAGCACGTTGGTGGGTGGGTGGAACCAGTCCAGCCTCTTCGCCTGCTCGCCCCAGAAGCCAGCGGGGTCCTCGAGACTCTGGCGGTAGAGGCGGCGGTACTCCTCGAGGCTCTTCACGCGCGCACGCGCAGTGATGTGCTCCTTGGGCGAAACAAGCATGGTGGTCTCCCCCTGGGGTAGGAATGGGTTCAAGTTGGAGTGCCTACAACGCAAGCGCCATGCCTTCCCAGGAAATCTCGTGCTTCCGGTGGGTTGTACACTGGACGCGGTGCGTCGAGGCGTCACTCGGGGAAACGAACGTTACCTTCCGTAACGTCCGGGCGGATTTGAGGGCCCCCTCGGGGGCGGGATAGCGTGTGCGCCGCCTTCGCTCCCACCCATGCTGCCCCCAAAGAACCTCTACGCGTTCGTGGTCCTCGGAGGGCTCGCCATGGCCGGCGCCCTCGGAGGACTGCTCTACTTCGTCACCGGCCACCCCAATGACGCCGCCGGCTGGTGCGTCCTGCTGTTCGGCACCCCGGCGCTGCTCCTGGTGACGCGGTACGCCTTCTGGTTCCTCGGGGAGGCCCGGCCCGACCAGGAGCGCACCCGCTTCCTCTCCCAGCTCGCGGAGGGGGACCTCACCCACCCCGCCCACGAGAGCATGGGGGACCAGCGCGAGGTACGCCGGCTGCTCATCTCCCTGCGCCGCGCGCTCAGCCAGGTGCAGCGGATGACGGGCAACGTGCGCCGCACCTGCCAGGGTGTCTCCGAAGAAGTGCGAGCCCTGCTGGAGGCCGCGCGCCGTCAGGGCGGAGCCGTGGAGCGCTCGCAAGAGTCGGTGAACAGCATGGGCCAGAGCCTCCAGGCCGCGGGCAAGCGCGTGACGCAGCTGGAGACCTTCACGCGGGAGACGAAGGGCTCGCTGGTGGAAATGACCGAGCGGCTCGGCCAGGTGGCCGAGGCCCTGCTCGCGCTGGACGAGTTCTCGCACCGCACCACCGAGCAGGTGCAGGCCATGAGCGAGCGGCTGCACCACATCGCCTCCTCGGGCGACGAGCTGGGGCGCTTCGCCAGCGAGGCGGAGGCCTTCGTCCAGGTGGTGCACACGGGCATCGACGCCGTGCGCCACCGCGCCACGGAGACGAACCAGCTCGCGCACGCGGTGACGGCCACCGCCGAGCGGGGCGAGGTGCTCGTCAACGACTGCGTCCAGGGCATGTACCGGGTGGAGGAGACGGTCCGCAAGGCCGCCGGACTGGTGGACTCGCTGGGCGTGCGCTCCACGCAAATTGGCCGCATCGTGGACGTCATCCAGGAGATTGCGGACCAGACGAACCTGCTGGCGTTCAACGCGGCCATCATCGCTGCCCAGGCGGGCGAGCAGGGCCGACCCTTTGGCGTGGTGGCCGATGAGATTCGCGGCCTGGCCGAGCGCACCGCCCGCTCCACGCGGGAAATCGCCACCATGGTCGGAGGCATCCGCCGGGAGCTGGACACGACGGTGACCCTGGTGAAGGAGGGCCGCGAGCAGGCCAGCGCGGGCGTGCTGCTGGGAGACCGGGCGGCCGAGGCGCTGATGGAGATCCGCACCATCACCCAGCGGACCTTCTCAGCGGTGGAGGCCACGCTGGCGGAGACGAAGCGCCTGGAAGTACAGGGCTCCACGGTGGTGGAGGCCAGCCATCGGGTGGCGCGGCGCGTGGACGACGTGACACGAGCGGCCATGGAGCAGGCGGGGCACGGGCGCGAGCTGGTGCACCAGACGCAGCGGATGGCGAAGCTGGCGCAGGAGGCCTCGCACAAGGCCGAGGGCCAGGCACGCACGGGCAAGGACCTGTCCAACGCGGTGGGGAAGCTGAGCGCGGCCATCGATGAGATTCGCGCGGCGCACGTCGTGCTGATGCGTGGGGACTCGGCCATCAGCGACGAGGTGTCGCGGGTGCGCGAGGACGCGCTCCAGGTCATCCGCATTGGCGACGGGCTGAGCCGCACGGTGGAACAACTCGCGCACGAGGCGGCCAGCCTGGATGGAGAGGTGTTCCGCTTCCGGCTCCCGGCGCCGAAGGCGGGCGGCACGCTGCGCGCGGGCATCCACCAGACGTCGATCATTCACGCGGTGGGCCGGTTGGATCCGCTCTTCAGCGTGGAGATTCAGATCGCCGAGCTGTGCGCCTGCGTCTTCTCCAACCTGCTGCGGCTGGAGGATGGCGTGCTGGTGCCAGACCTGGCCGAGCGCTGGGAGTCTGACTCCTCGGCGTGCCGCTACCGCTTCCACCTGCGCCAGGGCATCACCTTCCACGACGGCACGCCCCTGACGGCGCGCGACGTGAAGCGCCACTTCGAGCGGCTGCTCAATCCCGCCGAGAAGTCGCCGGACCGGGGACTGCTAGAGGACGTAGAGGGTGCCCGAACGTTCGTCGCAGGCCAGGCGCGCGAGGTGACGGGCATCGAGGTGCTGAACGAGCACACGCTGGAGATCCGCCTGGAGGAGCCCAAGGCCTTCTTCCTCCAGCTCCTGGCGCAGTCCGCCACGGGAGTCGCGCGGCTGGACTCGCGCCAACAGGTGGTGGGGTCGGGCCCGTTCCGGCAGGTGGACGTCGGAAGGGAGCACATCGTGCTCGAGCGCAATCCCACCTACTGGCGCCAGGGACAGCCGTTGTTGGACAGGCTCGAGTTCCAACTGATGGGCTCGCGCGAGGAGGCCATCACGGCGCTGCGCAAGGGGACGGTGGAGTTCGTCTCCTATCTGCATGCCACACATGTGAAGGAGCCCGAGCAGGAGGGGTGGCAGATCGCCACGGGCATCACGCCGTCCACGGCCATCCTCGGCTTCAACCTGAAAGATCCGGCGTACAGCGATGTCCGGGTCCGCAAGGCGCTCCGGGCCGGTCTGGACATCCAAGCGCTGGTGGACCACTTCTACAAGGGGGCACGGCTGGCGAGCACGATGACCCCGCCGGAGCTGCTGGGGGATGACAGCCTGCTGCCCGAGCCGCACCTGGACATGGAGCTGGCCGAGCGGCTGCTGCGCGAGGCCGGGGTGCGGCGGTTGCACATGACGCTGTACCAGACGGAGGAGCGGGACACGTCGGCCGAGGACGCCCTGCTCTTCCGCCCGCTGGTGGAGGCGAAGCTGGTGGAGCTCGAGCACGTGCGGATGGGCGCGGAGGAGTACTCGGCGCGGCGGCGCGAGGGGCGGCTGCCACTCTTCCGGTTGCACTGGATCTCCGACTTCCCGGACCCGGACAACTTCCTCTACTTCCTGCTGAGCTCGCAGGCGCAGAAACTGTACATGCTGGGCTACCGCAACGAGGAGGTGGATCAGCTCACGGCGGAGGCGCGCGTCACCATTGATCCGGAGCGGCGCAAGCAGCTCTACCGGCGCGCGGAGCGGATGGTCCACGAGGACTGCCCCATCGTCCCTCTCTTCCACCCCCGCGTTCATGCCGTGACGAGCGGCCGGGTGCAGGGACTGCGGCTGCACCAGACACCTCCGCAGGTGCGCTACGAGGAGCTGTGGCTGGACACAACGAATGACGAGGCGCGCTAGCGCATGCCCCCTCTCCCAGAGGGAGAGGGGACATCCACGGGCTCTCGGACCAGGTCCAAGAACTTCGTGGGCACTCGCCACCCTCAGAGCACCTTGCGGAAGGCGTACAGCACCCGCTCGAAGAGCTTCTGCCAGAGGGGGCGACGGCGGAATTCGGCCAGGTCCACCTCGCGGCAACTCTGGCAGTCGCCGCGGAAGGACTCCTCCAGCCTGCGCCCCAGCCGCGGATCGGCGAAGACAGCATTCACCTCGTGGTTGAAGAGGAGCGAGCGCCGCTCGAGGTTGAACGAACCGATGGTGCCCCACACCCCGTCCACCACGGCCGTCTTCGTGTGCAGCACGCAGCGCTCCCACTCGAAGATGCGGACGCCCGCGGTGAGCAGCTTCTCGTAGAAGGCACGCGTGGCGTGCACCAGCCAGGGGTGATCGCTCTTGGCGTTGAGCAGCAGGCTCACCTCCACCCCGCGCTGAGCGGCCTCGCGCAGCACTGCCACCAGCTTGCGGTCTGGAATGAAGTACGCGGCCGCCACCAGCACGCTGCGCCGCGCGCGGGAGATGGCGTGCAGGTAGGCGCGGTGGATGCTGCGGCGGCTGGAGAGCACCGCCAGGCTCACCTCGCCACGCCGATGCAACACGGCCGCCCGCCGGCGCCGGCGTGTCTCGCGCCAGGAGCGGAACTTGTCCTGGAAGGCCATGCGCCAGGTGGCCACGAAGCGGCGCTCCAGCTCGTACACCGCGGGCCCTTCCACGCGCAGCACATCGTCGCGCCAGGCACCTCCCTGCCCTTCGGGTGCCCAGTGCGCGGAGATGTTCACCCCGCCGATGAAGGCCATCTCGCCGTCCACCGCCAATATCTTCCGGTGGTCGCGCCGCAGCAGGTGACGCAGGCCGCGACCGAGGCTGGTGAAGGGCTTGAAGGGGCGGATGTCCACCCCGCGCGCGCGCAGGGACTCGAAGAAACCGCGCCGGCTCGTCCAGGAGCCCAGCGCGTCGTAGAGCACCCTCACGTGCACGCCGCGCCCGGCCGCCTCCGCCAGCGCCTCTCCGAACAGCTCTCCCACCGCGTCGGAGATGAACATGTACGTCTCGAGGTGGATGTAGCGGCGGGCGCCCCGGATGGCCGCCAGCATCGCCGGGTAGGCCTCCACCCCGTCGCGCAGCAACTGACAGCCATTGCCCCGGAGCATCAAGTGCGAGCGCGGCAGGTAGTAGCGGGCGAGCAGCGCGGAGGAGACGTGAGGGCTCCACACCGGCTCATGGGCAGGCGGGCAGCCAGCCTCCTGCCTGGGTGACTCCCCGGGCTGCTCCTCGGCCTCCGCGCTGATTCCCACCTCCTGCTCACGCATGGTGGGACAAGGGTGCGAACGGCCGGGCCATCCGGCAACCAGTGGGGCCTGCCCCAGGTACAACCCCGGGGCGGCCCTGACGTCACCTGCTGGACGGTGCGGCTACATCCCCAGGTCAGCGCGTTTGATCTCCGCCATGCGGGCGCAGGGCTGATCAAAGTCACCCGGGAAGTACTCACGCGTATGGTCCAGCGTGGCCGAGGCCGCCTGCCAGTTGCTCTGGTTGACGTACCCCTCCACCTCCAACATCAGCTTGGCGCACACGCGGTCCAGCTCCTTCTGCGTGTCCTTCACGCGCTCGCGCGCCTCGAAGTAGAGGTCCGGCTTGGGCTCGGGGTGGGCCTCCAGCAGCAGCCACGCCTCGCGGAAGGACTTCCACGCCTCGTAGCGGTTGCGGGCACCCACCTCCTTGTTGTCCATGTTCTTGCGAGCGCGCATGTACGCCTTGCGCGCTTCCTCGACGAGCTGCTCGGGCGGAATCTCCGGCAACAGCACCTTCTCCAGCCAGATGTTCCAGATGCGCCACTCGTCCTCGCCGGGCGGGTTCTTCGTGTTGTCGAAGGCGATGCGGTTGACCTCGCCCTTCTTGAGGAGCTGCGAGGGAATCATCAGCTCCAGCACACGGTCCTGGCTGGCCAGCGTGTCCGGAGGCACCTTGCCCACGTCCACGCCGTTGATCGTCACCAACACCTCGCCATCGGAGATGCCCTGCGCCTGGTAGTGCAGGATGGCCAGCGCCCGGGTAGCGGCGGTGTACTCCCACTCGAAGATCTTCTGATCCTCGTTGGGCCACATCACGCCCTCGCCCAGACCGAACGAGTCGTCGATGGGATTGCCGCTGAGGGTTGCGGGCTCGGGGCCCCGCGCCACCTTGGTCTCGCCGCCGAGCACCAGCCAGTACACCACGCCCACGATGCTCAGCGCCGCCACCACGCCCAGGCCGATGAGGCCGCGGCGCACCATGGGGCTCGCATCGGCCCAGAAGAGCCGAGCCTGGGCCACCAGGCCTGGAGACTCGCGACGGATGCGAGCGCGATCCGCGGCGGACAGTCCCCCACCCTGGGCCGCCGGAGCGGAACGCGCCACTGCGTTGGCCGTAGGGCGCCGGGGCGGGGCCGCGGGGGCCGACTCAGAGGCACGCGCCAGGGCACCGGGCCCGGCGGCCGGAGCATTGGCACGGGTGGACGTGCGGGGAGAAACACCCCCAGTAGCAGCAGGCAGCGCGGGCTGCGTCCCCGCACGGGTGGAGGTGCGCAGGGTCTGAATGGGGCGCGTGGTGTTGAGCTGCGCCTCCTCCAGCTCCTCCTCGTTGGCGCCCTCGGGGGCCAGGGCCGAGCCGCGGTTGCGCTGACGCGACACCGCGTCCACGGACACGATGCGCGTGCTGCCGGCACTGTCGCCCACCCCAGCATCCGTGACGGGATCGCCCGCCACCGGCCTGAAGACGAACACCACCGGCCCGAGCGACAGCTTGTCGCCCTCCGTCAGTGCCAGCTTCTCCTTCACCTGCTTGCCATTCACCTGCGTGCCGTTGGAGCTGCCCATGTCCTCGACGAAGTACTCCCCACCCTCGGCGAAGATGCGGCAGTGACGGCGGGAGATGCCCGCGTCGTACAGGACAACGTCACACTCGTTGACGCGGCCGATGAGGACGGAGTCCTGCTCGAACTCGAACTCCTTCCCGGCCTCCTTGCCCTCGGCGATCGTCAGCTGAAAGCTCATGAAAACCTCAGACTCCTAACGCGGCCTTCGCCGCCCGGGCCACGGCCGCGCGGGCCGAAGCGGGCTCGAGCACCTCGGCCTCTCCGCCGAACGATAGCACCCACTGCGTCAACCAGCGCTCGTTGTCGCCCGCAACCCGGACTTCGACGCCCCCATCCGCGAGCAGGCGGGCGTCCTCGCCGAAGCGCTCCCGGACGTAGGGGGCCACCAGCTTGGAGAAGCGAACCCGGACGGCGGCATTGGTCCGGACCGGGTTGGGCACCTCGGCGCGGGCGTCCTCCCGAGGCTGGAAGGCGGTGTCGGTGACGGCCAGCGCCTGCATCCGGTCCACCCGGAAGAGCCGGTCGTCCTGACGGTTGAGGTCCCAAGCTTGGAGGTACCACTGGCCCCGGTGGCTGAGCAGCTCGTGCGGCCGCACACGGCGCGACTCGGGGGCGCCCCGGCCAGGGGTGGCGTAGTCGAAGGACACCTCACGCCGCTCGTGGATGGCTCGGGTGAGCGGCCCCAGCGCCTGCGGGGCCTCCACCGCGGCGTCGATCTTCCGGTACATCTCCCGGAAGCGCTCGCCAGCGCCCGGAGGCAGCACGCCCTCCAGCTTCTCCACCGCGCTGCGCAGCGCATCCCCCGCCGCCGGGCGCAGCAGCTCCGCCGAGGCGGCCAGGGCCGAGGCCTCGCCCACCGTCAGGCGCGGCGGCGCGGACAGCCGCTGGTCGAGGTCCACGTAGACGCGGTCGTTCTCGACGTAGATGTCGATGTAGTCGTCCGGGTTGAAGGGGGGCCGGCCCACGCAGGTGAGCAGGTCCAGGTCCTCCAGCAGGTGCTCCCGGCTGACGTTGAGGGCACGCGCCAGCTCCTCCACGGAGATGCCGGGGCGCGAGGACACGAAGGGAACGAGGAACAGCAGACGGCGCAGACGCTCGTGGACACTCATGCCGCCACCTCCTCACGGGGAGCGTGCTTCTCGAGGATGAGCGCGGCCATCTCCTTCACCCGCTGCCGGGCGTCTTCGGGAGCCTCCACGCGGCAGTCCGGCCCGAGCTGCATGCAGAAGCGCAGCAGGCCATCCATGAACGTCACCGGCAGCTCCACGAGCACGCCCTCCCCGTCCTCGGCCGGGGCCACGGAGGCACCCGGGAAGAGCGAGGCCCCCCGGTTCATCAGCTCGCCGGTGAGACGCAGGCGCGCGTCCACGCGCTCGTGGAAGCGGTGCTGCCAGGGGTAGCTGGCCACGTGGTTGTCGAAGGCGAAGCCCTCGGGCACCTCGAAGTCCGGAGTGCGCGGCCGGGCGGTGTTCGCCTTGAGCGAGCGGATGCGGTGCACGTGGAAGGTGCGCACCCCCTGGCGCAGGTGGCAGTAGCCCACCAGCGTCCAGATGCCGCGGCGGAGCACCAGCCCGTACGGGTCCACCTTTCTATCCGTGAGGTCCGGACGCTTGGGCGAGGCATAGGACATCTGCACCCACTTGTGCGCGGCACAGGCCTCCCAGAGCGCCTCCAGGTGCGCGGCGAGCTGCGGACCATCCTGCTCCGAGCCCAGCTCCATGCGCACACGCGGGGTGGGCAGCGCATTGCCGGCGAAGAAGCCAATCTTCCGCAGCGCGTGGGACAGGTCATCACGCCCGGGGAAGGCCCCGGACGTCAGGGCGGCGCTGCCCGCGGCATAGAGGACGGCCAGCTCCTCCTTGGTGAGGTCCACCTCGGGCAAGTAGTAGGCGTCGCGGTCGACGATGTAGCCGTCCTTCCGCTCGTCATCTCCCTGGATGTAGGTGAGGGGAAAGCCCAGTTCGAGCAGTTCCGCCTTGTCGCGCTCGAACTTGCGTTCGGCGGCGTCATCGGAAATGCCCATGTAGTCGAGGGGGAAGTGCTCACGCAGCTCCGCCCAGGAGATTGGTTCCCGAGCATCCAGGAACAAGGCGACGAGATCGAGGAGGCGTTCGGTACGGTCCATCGGAAGGTTTCGACAATGCGCAAAAGCGTCTGGCCGGGTCAAGGCAGGGAGTCATGACAACGGGCGGATGCCCGCTCACGCTCCGTGGGGGCCTGGATCTACCCGGAGGAACAGTACCTGAACAGCTTTTTGCTGAACGCACGTCCAGGTGTGCCTAAGGGTGAGCTGAACCGACCCGAGGGTTGGCAAGCGAGCGTTCATGGCCTCCGGGCTCGCGAACGGAGCGTATCTGGGATATTCCTTGGGAGCGACGACGAGTGCGCCTGGCCGGGGCGGGCTCGCCTGGCCGCAAGCACTGTGAGGACCCACTATGACGCGCTCCACCCTCATCAAGAAGGCATGGCTCGGGCTGGCGCTGGTGGGACTCGCCTGCATCGCGGGGATGCCCTCGCAGGCCCAGGCCGAGCCGCTGTACTTCGCGCTGGAGGTGAGGCGCGAGGGGCGGCTGGTAGCCCAGCCCAAGCTGCTGGGAGAGACCGGCCGCACGGTGCGTGCCGAGCGGCGCAAGCCGGGCGCGCGAGAGCCGGACTACCGGCTGGTGCTCACCCCCACGGCCGAGGGAGAGGCGTTCCGCCTGGAGCTGGACCTGATGCTGCCGGAGCTCAAGGGGCACTCGGAGCTGGCGCTGCTGCACGGCCAGGAGCGCCGGGTGCAGCTCGGTCGCTATCCGGGGGACCTGGAGGTCTCGCTGCTGCTCATGAAGGTGGATTCGCCCGAGTTCCGCGCGCTGATGGACCTGTCGGCTGAGCCCGCGGTGGGCGGTTCCGGCCGCCCCATCTGAGGCAGTCCCCTACAGCACCGCCAGGTCATCGCGGTGCACCGCCTCGTCGAGGTATCGGTAGCCCAGCAGGGACTCGATATCGGCGCTCTTGTGCCCCGCGATGCGCCGCAGCTCGCCATCGTCATAGGAGCTGAGCCCCCGGGCGAACACCTGCCCCTGCTCGTCGATGAGATCCACGGGGTCTCCGCGGCCAAAATCCCCTTCCACCGAGCGGATGCCCGAGGGCAGCAGGCTGCGCTTGCTGGCGACAACCGCCTCGCGAGCCCCCGAGTCCACGACGAGCTTGCCCTTGGGCTTGAGCGCATGGGCGATCCACGCCATGCGCGCGCTGCGCCGGGAGCCGGAGGTCTCGAAGAGCGTCCCCACGGGCTCGCCGGACAGCACGGAGCGCAGACGGCCGGGCACGGCCCCCGAGGTGATGAGGCAGCGGACACCCAGCTCGGTGACGCGGGCGGCGGCGCGAATCTTGGTGGCCATGCCCCCTGTTCCCACCAGAGAGCCGGAGCCTCCAGCCAGGGCAATCAACTCGGGAGTGACAGCCTCCACCTCGGGGAGCAGGCGGGCGTTCGGGTCCTTGCGCGGGTCGGCCGTGAAGAGGCCCTCCACGTCGGAGAGGACGACGAGCACATCCGCCTCCACCACCCCTGCCACCAGGCCAGCCAGGGTGTCGTTGTCACCGAACTTGAGCTCGTCCACGGAGACGGTGTCGTTCTCGTTGATGATGGGGACGACATTGGCCTCGAGGAGGCGCTCCAGCGCGTGCTTCACGTTGAGGTAGCGCCGACGGTCCTGCACGTCCCCATGGGTGAGGAGCACCTGGGCGACCCGCCGGTCCGCCTTGCCGAAGGCCTCCTCGTACGCCTGCATGAGCCGGCTCTGACCCACCGCGGCGCAGGCCTGCTTGCCTGGAATGTCCTTGGGACGCGCGGGCAGCCCCAGCCGCTCGACGCCCAGGGCAATGGCACCGCTGGACACCACCACCAGCTCCCGGCCCTGGGCCGCCCAGAGCAGATCCTCGCTCAGCGCCTCGAAATGGGCCCGGTTGAAGCGCCCCGTGGCGTTCGTGAGGGCGTTGGTCCCAATCTTCACCACCACGCGCCGGGCGGCGCGCACCGCGTCTCGTCCAGAAGAAGTCACACACCAAAGGTATGCCATCAATGGTGTCAGGCGGGACACCCAAACTTCGTCCTGCCCCGGAAGCACTCGCCACGAAGGCGTGTTGCATGAAGTCGGGCTTTCGGGACCCCCCGGAGATGAATCCGGGCCCGAAGACACCTATCCTCAGGAGTGACAGGGATGGGGCGACGGCGTAGCGCGGACGCCCCTTCCCTCCGCGCGGGAGAAGGACACGTTTGAAGGAAATCTACGGAAACACCCTCGGACTCAAGGCAAGCGAGCAGAGCCGGTTGCGCAACACCTACCGCCGCCGCGTCTCGCCGCATGAGATCGTCTCTCCCGAGCTCGCCCGTCATCTCACCGAGCTGTCGAGGGAGACCCATCGTCAGATCGGCGTCCTCCTCAACCGCAAAGGCGAAATCGAGTACGTGGTGGTGGGCAACGCCCACAAGCTGGAGCTGCCGGACATCGGCCGTGCCCGCGCCGGACAGGTGCGTCTGCGCGGTCTGCGCCTGGTGCACACCCACCTCAAGAGCGAGCCGCTCACCAAGGACGACCTGACGGACCTCGCGCTGCTGCGCCTGGACATGGTCGCCGCGGTGGGCGTGGGCGACAGCGGGCTGCCCGGCGTGCTGCACTACGCGCACCTGGTGCCCGAGAACGGCACCGGCGACTTCTGGAGAGTCAACACCCTGCCGGACGTCCACGACGGCCAGCCGGATGTGCTCGACACCCTGGAGGCGCTCGAGGAAGAGCTCAACCGCAAGGCCGCCGCGCGGACCATCTCCGGCCGCGACAAGGCCATCCTCGTGGCGGTGTGCCTGGACGGCAACCGGGCCCACGCGGAGGCCAGCCTCGCCGAGCTCAAGGAGCTCGCGCGTACCGCGGGCGTCGAGGTCATCGACAGCGTGCTGCAGATGCGCCGCGAGGCAGACCCTCGCTACCTCATCGGCCGCGGCAAGCTGGAGGACCTCAACCTGCGCTCCATGCAGGCCATGGCGGATGTCCTCATCTTCGACAAGGACCTCACCCCCTCGCAGGGCCGTCACATCAGCGAGGCCACCAGCCTCAAGGTCATCGACCGCACCCAGCTCATCCTCGACATCTTCGCCCAGCGGGCACAGAGCGCCGAGGGCAAGCTCCAGGTCGAGCTGGCCCAGCTCAAGTACCGCCTGCCCCGCCTGGTGCAGAGCGACACCTCCCTGAGCCGTCTGGCCGGTGGTATCGGCGGACGAGGCCCCGGTGAGACGAAGCTGGAGATCGACCGCCGCCGCGCGCGAGACAGAATCAACCACCTGGAGAAGCGCATCGACGCACTCTCCCGCGAGCGAGAGGTCCGCCGGGCGCAGCGCAACCGCAGGGAGCTGCCCGTCATCTCCATCGTGGGCTACACCAACGCGGGCAAGTCCACGCTCCTCAACGCCATCACCGGCTCCGAGGTGCTGGTGGAGAACAAGCTGTTCGCCACGTTGGACCCGACCAGCCGCCGGCTGCGCTTCCCCCAGGAGCGCGAGGTCATCATCACCGACACGGTGGGGTTCATCCGGGACCTGCCCAAGGACCTGGTGGCTGCCTTCCGCGCCACGCTGGAGGAGCTGTACGACGCGGACCTGCTGCTGCACGTGGTGGACGCGAACGACCCGTCTCGCGACGACCAGGTGGAGGCCGTCGAGAACATCCTCGACTCGCTGGACCTGATGCAGAAGCCGCGCCTCATGGTGTGGAACAAGGCGGACCAGCTCACCCAGGAAGAGGTGGGCTCGCTGCTGCGCACCCGCGGGGGCGTGGCCATCAGCGCCGTCAAGCGCGAGGGCCTGGCTGCCCTGCTGTCCAAGGCGGACACCACCCTCTTCGCCGAGGGCGCCTCGCAGAACCTCGGCGTCGTCACCCAGGACGCGTCGCACACCTTCGGGACCCTCGGGCTCGTCGAGGGCTCGACCGGGCCTGACTCCAAGCCGCTCGAGGAGCCTCTCGAGGACGAAGAGGTGCCCGAGCAGAACCTCGGGGCAGCGTAGCCCCGGGGTTGCGGGCGGGCACCGGGGCCTTCTACAGTCCCGGTGCCTTGCTCACGCCTTCCCTCATCTCCCTGTCCCTGCTGGCGCAGCTCCCCATCCCCGGCCTGGAGCGGGGCCCCGAGAAGCCCGCCTCCTCGGTGGACCCGAACTACTTCGAGCTGCTCGAGCGCAACAGCCACATCATCTACCCGGCCCTCGCCGTGGCGGTGCTGGGGCTCATCACCATCGCCATCCTCCAGGCCTCCAAGGCCCAGGACATGGATGGTGCCGTGAAGGCCGAGTTCAAGAAGCTCATCGTCGATGAGCTGCGGCGCTACCCGGCGGGACTGGAGACCCCGGCGCTCGCGGCGGCCACGGGGCTGGACCGCAGCAAGCTGGTGCGTCTGTTGGACCAGATGCAGCAGGAGGGCGTGCTCCTCTCGCACACCACCACCCAGCGCCAGACGGTGTGGCGAGTGAAAGGCGTCGGCGGCCGCGCGTACTGAGCGCCGCCCCCGGCCTCACACCAGCTCGGACTTGGGCTGGCGCGTCATCAGCTCCACCACCGCGGCGCGGGCACTCTTGCCCTCGTAGGCAATGGCGTACACCTGATCGCAGATGGGCAGCTCCACCCCCACCTTGCGCGACAGGTCCCTCGCGCTCTTGGCCGTCTTCACGCCCTCGGCCACCTGCTTCATGTCCGCCAGAATCTCCTGGAGCGCGCGGCCTCGGCCCAGCTCCATGCCCACGTGCCGGTTGCGGCTGAGCTCGCCGGTGCAGGTGAGCACCAGGTCCCCCATGCCGGACAGGCCCGAGAGCGTGAGCGGGTTGCCGCCCTTGCGCACCGCCAGGCGCGTAATCTCCGCCAGGCCACGGGTGATGATGGCCGCACGAGCGTTGTGGCCCATGCCCAACCCATCCGCGATGCCAGCGGCGATGGCGATGACGTTCTTCAGCGCGCCGCCATACTGCACCCCCACCACGTCATTGGAGGTGTAGGAGCGGAACGTCTCCGTCTGCAGCGCCTTCTGGCAGCGCACCGCCACCTTGTCCCAGTGCGAGGCGATGGTGACGACGGTGGGCATGCGCTGGGCCAGCTCCTTGGCGAAGCTGGGACCGGAGAGCACGGCGATGTAGGGGTGGTACTCCTCCGGCAGGCAGTCCTCGAGCAGCTCCGTCATGGTGAGGAGCGTCTCGTTCTCAATCCCCTTGGCCACCGTGATGATGGGCGCGTGCTTGGGCAGGTACGGCAGCGCGTGGGAGATGACGTCGCGCGTGGCATGGCTGGGGGTGGCCAGCACCACCATCTCCGCACCCTCCAGCGCCACCTTCAGGCTCGTCGTGGCCTGGACGCGAGGGGAGATGGGGATGCCGGGGAGGTAGCCGGAGTTCTCGTGGCGGGTGTTGATGGCGTCGGCCAGGGCGGCATCCCGGCCCCACAGGCCCACCTGCTCGCAATTCACGGCGAGCACGTTGGCGAGGGCGGTACCGAAGGAGCCGGAGCCGATGACAGCTGCGCGCATGGGACGATTCTCCCGGGGGAAGGAGGGGGGTGGCGCAGCTTAGACCACACCTCTGCCGGGAACGAGGTTTCCCAGCGAGCGAGCGGCGCAGCGTCGGGCAGCAAGCAGGCCAGCACTTCCTCGTGGCCATGCAGGGGGTTTGCCGGTCTACCATCCGCCGCCTCACGGGTGTGCGCACACAGAGGGAGCCAGGGATGAGGGTCGGAAGGGGCGCGGGAGTGGTGCTGGCACTGGCGCTCGGTGCCTGCCGCTCGCGGGACGCGGGAACACCGGACGCGGGCGTGCTGCCGCCTCCGAGCGCCCTCTCCTGCGAGGGACTCGTCACCCCCGAGATTCGCGACGCCCTGCCCGGCTTCAGCTTCAAGGAGGAGCGGACGTGCCCGAGCTGCGGGCCCATCTGCACCTTCCGCTCGGCCGAGCAGAAGGACGTCACCGTCTCCATCGCCTACGACTGCCACAAGCTCCCTGATGGGCAGGACGTGCGCGGACTGCTCGCCCCTACCCTGCGCGCCGGAGGCATCGAGGTGCCCGCGCTGGGCAAGGCCGCCGCCCGCCGCGAGCCCGTCCCCGGCATGCTCCAGGTCGTCACCTGGGACGATGACACCCCCTGCGGCATCGTCGTCACCTGGCTCGGCAAGGACAAGGACCGCGCACTCGAGCTCGCCCGCACAACGCTCTTCGGAATCACCCATGAGCGCCTCATGCACGCCGGCACGCCGCCCCCCGCCCCCTCCCTGGACTCTGCCCCCCAGGGCGTCGGCCTGGCGCCAGACGCGGGCCTGCCCTGACGCTCCCCCTCCCTCCCCAGGGAGGACACCCGAGCCGCAACGAAGTCGAGCACCCGGTCCACCGGAGAGGTAAAGGAGAGGGGCCGTGGCAAGCCCCCAACCCTCCATCATCCTCAGCTTCCGGCGCACCTTCGCGCTGCTCATCGTCCTGGTGGTGCTGCCCTCGGCCGGGCTCTCCGGCTTCGGGGTGGTGGCCATCATCAACGAGCGCGCCGCGGTGGAGAAACGGCTGGAGGCCACCTGGCAGGGAACTCTCGAGACCCTCACCGAGGACCTGCCCGCCGCGCTGCGCTCCGCGCGCTTCGTGCTCGTGGACGGCCAGCCCCGTCTCGTGACCTCCGACGGGCGCCTCCTGTCCACCCCGGCCTCCTTCCGCGTGGAGGGCAAGCAGGTGAGCTCTCCCGACGCCGAGCTCGCCGCCGCCCTGCAGGCCGTGCAGTCCTCGTCCGCGGACTTCCCCGCCGGCACCTCGCACTTCTCCCTCATGGTGGGCGGGCGCGCCACGCTCCTCGCCGCCGAGCGCCAGGGCGACGTGGTGCACGGCGTCCGCCTCTCCCAGGACGCCGTCGAGGCGCTGATCGAAGAGCGGGCCGAGGGCCAGGTGACCTCCAGCGAGCCCGTGCGCTTCGTCCTCCTCGCCCGCCAGGAGGCCACCGGCGAGGGACTCATGGGCAAGCTGGCGTTGGAGGTGGCCCAGGCCCGGGCCAGCGCGCTCGGGCCCCTCGTGCTCGCCGAGCAAGTGCTGCCTCCACCGCTGCAGGACTTCCGGCTCGCCGTGGTGCCCACCGGAGAGGATCCCATCGCCCGCGCCTCCACCCGCAACCGCGTGGTGTACGTGGTGTTGCTCGGCCTCTTCTACGTCACCCTCACCTTCGGCGTCGTCTACACCGGCCGCGTCCTCTACCGCGAGGCCCGGCTCTCACGCATGAAGACGGACTTCGTCTCCTTGGTCAGCCACGAGCTGCGCACCCCCATCACCTCCATCCGCATGTTCATCGAGACGCTCGCCCTGGGCCGCGTGAAGGACCCGGCACAGACGCAGCAGGTCCTGCAGCTGCTCACCCAGGAGACGGAGCGACTGGGCACCCTCGTGGACCGGGTGCTGGACTGGGCCCGCATCGAGAGCGGGCGCAAGGTGTACCACCGCGAGTTCCTCCCCGTCCCCGCCGTGGTGGATGCCGCCGTGACGGCCTTCCGCGCCCAGCGCCTGGAGGGCGAGCTGCGACTCTCCGTGGACCTGCCCGAGAATCTCCCCCAGGTCCAGGTGGACCGGGAAGCCATCGCCGGGGCCCTGCTCAACCTGCTGCAGAATGCCTACAAGTACAGCAAGGAGGACAAGCGCATCTCCCTCATCGTCCGTGCTGATCGCAAATGGGTGGACCTCACGGTGGAGGACCACGGCGTGGGCATTTCGCCCCGCGACCGCAGACGCATCTTCGAGCGCTTCTACCGAGTGGACAATCTGCTCACCCGCAAGACAGAGGGCAGCGGGTTGGGGCTGGCCATCGCCAAGCACATCGTGGAGGCTCATGGGGGGCGCATCACCCTGAAGAGCGAGCTGGGAAAGGGCAGCCGCTTCACCATCCAGCTCCCCGTGGGGAAGGCATGAGCGACAAGCCAACACGCATCCTGGTGGTGGAGGACGACCTGGCCATCCTCACCGGCCTGTCCATGAACCTGAACTTCGAGGGCTATGAGGTCCTCCAAGCCCAGGACGGCCGCACGGGGCTGGCCCGCGCACTCGACGAGTCGCCGGACCTGCTCGTGCTGGACGTGATGCTGCCCGAGCTCAATGGCTTCGAGGTGCTCAAGGAGCTGCGCCAGCGCGGCCGCGACATCCCCGTGGTGGTGCTCAGCGCCAAGAGCGCGGAGATGGACAAGATCCTCGGCCTCAACCTGGGCGCCGACGACTACGTGGTGAAGCCCTTCGGACTCCAGGAGCTGCTGGCGCGCATCAAGGCGGTGCTGCGCCGGCGCTACCCCTCCCAGGGACAGCCCCAGCCGGTGGGCTTCGGCGACGTCCAGGTGGACCTGAGCGCCAAGACGGTCTCGCGCGCCGGGCAGCCCGTGGAATTCACGGCCCAGGAGTTCAAGCTGCTGGCCCACTTCCTCGCGCACGCGGGACGCACCTTCAGCCGCGAGGAGCTGCTCAGCGCCGCCTGGGGCTACGACTACGAGGGCAGCGCCCGCACCGTGGACAACTTCATGCGCCAGCTCCGGCTCAAGCTGGAGCCAGACCCCGAACAGCCCCGGCACTTCCTTACCGTGCGAGGGCTCGGATACCGCTTCGAACGCTGAGGAGCCCATGATTCGCCCAAGCGCACAGCGAAAGTGGAGGGGGATCGCCTTGTGGGCCACGGTGATGACGGGCACGGCCCAGGCCACGGAGACGGATCAATACTTCGCCATCGACAAGCGGCCGCTCGACTCCCTCGGCGCCCTCAACGAGAAGGTCAACCGGGACATCCTCGGGGCCCTGGAGCTCGTCAACCGGCGCACCAACTGGGACTCATACTCCTGCCAGGACGTCGCCCACCGCGTCTACCAGCGCTTCCGCATCTCGGGCCTCCACAAGATTGAGCTCTGGGCCGAGAACTCCCCCCGGATAGACCGGGTGCCCTCCAAGAAGGACCATTCCCACTTCGAGAAGCACTCCTCCATCTACCGCAGCGGGCGCCTCTGGGACTGGGGCCTGTCCTTCGGCGTCAAGGCGACCTTCAACGTCGCCGGTGTCCACATGGGCGCCGACAAGCTCTCCCACTTCTTCAAGACGGGATGGAAGTATCACCAGCGCTACCTCGCCCTCACGAAGGCGGGAGTCCCTGAACGCGAGGCGCTCGAGCAACTGGTCCGCTACGGCGCGGAGACGGAGAGCAGCTCGCTCGGCCTCGCGACAACGGAGGTCTTCTCGTTCGGAGACCTCGAGGCCAACTACCAGGGGTTCCTCTTCTACCGGAGCCTGTGCCAGGACGAGAACCCGCGGCTGCTGAAGACCTCAGAGGGATGGAGGCTGACGCGCCCCTTCGACTGGCGCGAGCATGTCTCTCCCGAGTTCGACGAGACCTGGAACAACTCCGCCTTCACCCCGAAGCGCTGGAGCGAGGTCCGTGCCAACCTGCGGCGGGATTACTGCGAGCGGCTCGACAGCGACACGTTCGTGGAGCACTACCGGTTCTATTCGCGCTACGAGCGGAGCGCCGACGACTTCAACCTCCGCTACGTCCGGGAGTTGGTCGACCGGGGTGAGTTCCCACGCCAGGAGGACTTCTCCATCTGGACAGCGTGTGGACGAAGCCGGCCAGACTTTCACGCGGGCGCGGCGGAGGCTCTCGCGGGCGGAACAAGCGGGAGCGCCGGACCCGGGCCGGAGAACAGTACAGGCGGGCTCCCCGCCCCGGCGCCACAGTACGAGGCCCCGCGTTTCGACGGCTCCCTCTTCCAACCGCAGCTCGAGGCTGGCGGAGGCGGATTCCAGAGCGCCGGCTCCGATTGGAATGCCCTGCTCCGGATGCGCTTCGTGCTCCACGAGACCGTGGTGCCGGAAGACGCGTGGGATGCAGTGCGGACCCCGGAGTACCTGCTCTGGGCCTCACTCGACGGACACCTCGCACTGGGCCGCGGCCCAGCGGAGCTTACGCTGCCGTATGCCGACCTCCGCTTCACACCCGTGCAGCAGCGCTTCGAGCTGAACAACGTTGCCACCGGCGACGAGCTGGCCGTCGGTGTGGTCCTGCTCCCGGCGCGCCTCACGCGTTTCACCACGCTCGACCGGAGCTTCGGCGTCGAGGCCTCCCTCGCCGGAGTCCGCGGGCGGCTGGGAAAGCGCTTCGGTGAACGGCAGCGGGCGGGCGTGTTCGCGTCCCTGGCGCTGGATGCGGTCGGCTACAAGGCGGCGCTCCACCTGTCGGATGGGCACGCGTTCCAGGGAGTGCACGCCGCCACCCTGGCGGTGGAGACCGGCGCGGAGCTGCTGCTCGGAGAACAGCTCCGGCTGGGACTCGTCCTGTGCGGGGGCGCGGGGCTCAGCCTGGGGTGGGACCCTGGCGGTGGTGGATTCACGGCCCCTTCAGACCTCGGGGCCTACGCCGAAGCGCAGGTAGACGTGACGCGCTTCTCCCGCCTGTTCGTCCGCGGCCAGCTCGACGCTCTCCACGAGCCCGGGCGGGACCGGACCCTGTCCACCCCCACCGTCCTTGGCGGCGCCGCGTTCAGGTTTTGAGCCTCACCCTTCCACCACGCCGATGTGCCGCGCGTCCTCGGGGTCGAACGGCTTGCCGTCGAAGCGGCCGTAGCGCTCCCGAGGTGTGAGCCCGCAGGACTTCATCGCCGCGTCCAGCTCCTCAGCGGCAAAGGGCCTCAGCCTGAGGCGGTGGATGCCGAGCGGCGCCCCGGGCTGCCGACGCTCGCGCAAGTGGAAGGCGAACACCGGCCGGCGCGGCTCGAGCGCGGAGCCCGGCTCCTCGTCCTCCCGCTGAGGGGCGGGCTCGGGGGGCGGGTTCAGCACGTCGTAGGCGAAGATGCCCCCAGGCTCCAGGTGGTGGCGCACCGTGGACAGGAAGGCCTCGAGGTCCTCGTGCGAGCCCATCATCCCCAGGGCATTTTGGGGAGCGAGCACCACGGGGAAGCGCTCGGACAGGCGCAGCGAGCGCGGGTCGGCCTGGTGGAAGCGCACACGGCCCGCCACCTCGGGAGACTCCGAGCCGCGGTGCTCCTCGGCCGCCTGGACCATCCGCTCGGAGGGGTCCACGCCCACCACGTACATCCCCGCACCAGCCAGCGCCCAGGCCACGCGTCCGTTGGCCGAGCCCAGCACCAGCACGGGTCCGCCATGCTCGGTCGCCTGGCGTGTGTAGAAGGCAATGTCGGGCTCCTGCCCGACGAGGGAGAGCGGCGTGCGGCCGCGCGCGTCGTTTCCGGCCATCTCTTCCGCACTAGCACGGTTGGAGGCGTAAAGGGGTCAGGACCCTGCCATTCCTGGGCACCGGGCTACCCATGGGCTGTCCGGGAGCCGACGCATGGGCCCGTCTTCCAGAGGAGCCGGGCTGGCACCCCGCTTGCGATGCCGGGCAGCAGGGGTGCCGTGTGGGTACCCGAATTCCACAGAACGGGTGGGCAGCGACATGAAGGGCGGATGGCGGTGGGCGGCGGCGCTCGTCGTGACGGGCGCGATGTGGGCAGGCTGCAAGCAGCAGGCGGGGCACGACCAGTCCGAGCAGGACAACCCCGGACTGGACACTCCCCGGGAGGACGGGAGCGGCACCCAGACGCCTGACTCGGGCACCCAGACGCCCGACTCGGGCACCCAGACGCCTGACTCGGGCACCCAGACGCCCGACTCGGGCACCCAGACGCCTGACTCGGGCACCCAGACGCCTGACTCGGGCACCCCGCCGCCTCCTCCGCCACCTCCTCCCGAGGAAGCCATCGAGTTCACCTCTCCCCCGGGCTGGCGCTTCTACGGCATCCAGCACGGCGGGCCCCGGCGCGTCTACGGCGTGACGGCGGACGAGGGCGGCAACGTCTGGGTGGCCGGCGGCGAGGACGGCCTCTTCTTGCTCCGCCCAGGCGCCGAGCGCCTCCAGCGCTACACCATGGAGAACGGACTGCGCCCCTACGGCTTCATGCCGGACGGCAGCGTCCCTCCGGGCGAGAAGTACCTGAAGGTCATCTCCGTCGCCGGTGGCCCCGCGGGCACCGTCTTCGTGGGCTACGAGGGCAGGCCCGGCAAGAACTCGGACCACTGCGAGGGCAACTGGGACGGCCCCAGCCCGGACCCCTCCCGCTACAAGAGCGGTGACGCGGACAAGGTGACGCTGCGCTCGGACGGCACCCTCGACGTCGTCCACTACGACATCTTCTCCGGCCCCAACGTGGTGCGCGACGAGATGCGCGGCCGAGAGAAGCTCTGCAACATCCTCCGCATCGCCTACGACAAGAACACGAACAGCGTCTGGTTCGGCGGCAACCACGGCTTCGCCCGCGGCGACGCCCGCTACACCGGCAACAACACCTGCAATGGACAGCTCTCCTGCTCGGGCGTCATGGAGCACGTGCACCCGCACGTCAACGCCTTGAATGCCAATGGCGACGCCATCCTCCTCACCGACGCCTACTACGGCGTCTCCGTCCACCCCAGCGGCGATGTCTTCTTCGGCGGCTCCAACCGCTCCACCCGCTTCCGCTACGGCACCAACAGCAACAACTACTGGCGCGCCCAGAGCATGAGCGAGAACCGGGACTACGCCTGGAACCGCTTCGACATCTGGCCTGACAAGGTGGGCGAGCCGAACATGCCCCGCGAGGCCGATCGCGTGGATGACCACGTGTCCGGCCTGGCCGTGGCCGGAGATGACACCGTCTGGGTCAGCTCCTTCACCCGCGGGCTCGCCCGGATGAACGCGGAAGGCGGCGACGTCCGCTACGTCAACGTCGGCGTCCCCCACCTGTCCGCCGTGGCCGTGGACCCCCGCGACGGCAGCGTGTGGACCGGTGCCCGCTGGCTCGGCTCGGTCTTCCGCCTCAGGGGTGGCCAGGTCACCTCCTACGGCTGCGGCGACTTCGGCAGGCGTCTGTGCATGAGCACCGTCTCCGACATCCAGGTGGACCGCCACGGCCAGCGCCGCATCCTCGTGGGCTTCATGGGCAGCAGTGAGAACCGCGTGCCCGGCGCCATCGGCATCTACTCCGGGGACTGAGTTCCACGGGGTGCAGCACGGTTCCCCTCCGTCCTCACGGAGGGGAACCTGGGGGGTCCGATACCCTCACCCCGTCCCTCTCCCGAGGGGAGAGGGGAAGTGGAGGGGAAGTGGGGGTCTTGGAAGTGAAGGGGGTTCAGCTCAGGCGCAGGTGAACGACCAGCGGCAGTTGTTGGAGATGCACTCCCGGTCGGAGGCGCATGCCGCTCCCCGCGACTTCTTGTTCTGGCACTTGCCCGAGTTCGTTCCCCAACCGCAGTACTGGTTGCTCGCGCAGTGCGAGTCGCTGTCGCACAGGCATGAGCCCGTGGGGTTGATGTAGCAGTCCGCGCTGCACCGGTCCGTCGTGCACTCCTTGTCCGACTTGCACGTCTGCCCGTACGTCTTCGACCGCGGCGTGTAGCACCACCCCACCGTGTCCGCGCATCCACCGCACGCCCCCGACAGGCACTGTCCATCCCGGCTGCACGAGGCCCAGTTGGCCTTCTTCGCCACGCAGTCGTTGTCGCCCGGGTTGGCCGGAATCTCGTCCTGGCAGTAGCTCGTCGAGCCGCAGTCCCCATCGTCGTTGCACACGCAGCGCCCGTCGAACGTCGAGCACAGCACCGAGGTGCACTGGTCGCTGATGCACTCCGCGTCGAAGCGGCAGCCCTCGTTCAGCGTCTTCGAGTCCGGCGCGTACGCCTTGCCGCACACCGTGGGGTAGCGCGCCTCGCGCACGGACTTGTCCTCGTAGGCGGCAATCCCGCTCGTGTCGATGTCCGAGGCCGGGTCCGCCATGCCCGTGCGCGGCCCGTTCGCCCGCTCCCACATGCGCAGGAACGTCTCCGACGAGCCAGAGAGCCCCGCCGTGTTCGCCCCCAGCCGCCCCAGGTCCTTCAGCAGGTCCGGCAAGAGGCCCACGTGCGCCAGGCCGTACTCGTCGAAGTCCGTGCCCAACCGCCCCGGCCCGGACACCTCCTGCTGGTGCTCCTGGTCATCCGCCTCGGCCTGGAAGCCGGCCGAGCACGCTCCCTTGGACCCGAAGCGCGGCCGCGTCTGCTGGATGAAGCCGTTGAAGTCCGCGCCAAAGGCCATGGGCACCTTCAGCCCCTGACGGCCAAACTCGTACGCCTGCGCCACCGAGCGGCTGGAGCCCTGGCAGTTGTTGGCGATACCGGACTTCGTGTACGCGCGCGTCTCGTCGTGCGCCGTGCGCAGGCCGAACATGCCTCCCGTCTGCCGCAGGTAGCGCACCACCCACGCCGGCGTCGTCTTCTCGTTCTCCGCTAGCTTCGGGTTCATCACCTCGCGGAAGTGGCCATGCGAGATGTAGAGCGGGTAGTAGTTGTTCGCCTGGGCGATGGCGTAGGCGTCCTGGGTGCTCTTCTCGGACAGGTGCGCCATGTCCACGAGCATCCCCTTGGCCATCATCGCCTGCACCAGCGCCTTGCCATCCGCCGTGAGCCCCTTCGTGTTGCGGCAGTTTCCCGCCGCGTCCCGCGCCACGTCGAAGCCAAGCGTGAAGGAGCCCGTCGTCACCCCGCAGTCGTAGTCGATGTGGCAGTTCTCGGTGAACTGGGCCGCCTGGAAGATGGCGTTGTGCAGCGCCGCGCCACCGAAGCGGTTGTCCAGCTGGTGCACCGGCTGGAGGGAGCGCACGCCCTGGGCGTAGAAGCGGTCGAGCTCGCTGCGCCAGTCCTTGGTGCCGAAGAGCTTGCTCGTCTCGATGGAGAGCACCAGCGCCAGCTTGCCGGCCCCGATGATCTGCCGGGCATGCGCGGGCGACAGGGCGATCTCCGCCCAGTCCGTGCGCGCATCGAAGTCACGCGCCATCTGGAGCTGCACCTCGACGTCCGCCATCTCGTCACACGGGCGCTTGAGGTTCTGGTACGGCAGCACCTTGCACAGGAAGCCGTTGCTCACCAGCGACACCACCACCAGCGACATGCCGCCCTGGTGCGCCTGCCGCAGCCAGCCCTCCCAGGATTGCTGGTGGGCAATGGTGTCCCAGCGGGGCCACTCGGTGCCCACCTCGCGCCGGCCCAGGTGCAGGCCCGTATCCCCCTGCGTGCCCTCCATCTTGCCAATGAACTCCGAGCCCACCGCGCCCGCGATGCCAAAGAGGTCCGAGAGAATCGGCACGCCCCGCAGGTCCACGCTGCCCGAGTTGGGGCACAGGTTGAGCAGCTCGCTCAGGTCCATGCGCACGCGGGCATGGTCACTCTCCGGTGCACCGCCGTCACAGCGCGTCAGCGTGCCGGTGTGACTGCCGTGGAACCAGCCGCCGCCAAAGGCCTCCTCGGCGAACATGTGGTGGTGCAGCTCCGCGAAGCCGCTCACCACCCGCTGCTGGTTCGTTCCTACTTGGAGGGGCTCGGGCTCCGGCGCCACGGGAGTGCACCCCTGGGCCAGGGCGAGCGATAGAGCCAGAACGAGCACGGCTCCGCATTGAGGGGGGGATTTCATGATAGGGCTCCTTTACGAGGAAAGCCCTACTTATAACGGTCATTGCCCCCAAAAATGAAGGGAGAGGCGCACGGAGAGTGCAGCTTCAACCGGTGCGCCGCTCGGCGAGAAGGCCGAAATGGCGCCGGACGCGCTCGGCGGGCCCGAACAGTCCCGCCAGCTCCAACCGTTCCGCGGCCCACGTCACCGCCGCGGGCAGCGAGGAGGCGACGTAGTACGGCGAAGGCATGGGCTTGAGGTGGATGAGGATCCTCGCCCCCAGCGCCATGAGGGGCGAGGTGATGATGCCCGCGGTCCCAAGAGAGCAGCTGCGGAACAGCGCCTCGTGCTCCTTGATGAAGTCCGCCTGCCGCTGGCGCTGCTCGGACGTCGTGTTCTTCAGCAGGTGCGTATCCAGGATGCCGACATACCGCTCCCCCCGGCGCAGGTACGCCAGCAGGCGGCCCAGGTACTGCTCCTGCTGCGAGTTCGTGAACGCACTCGGGAAGCGCACCTGCAACAGCGGCCAGAGGGAATCGTCGATCGTGATCGAGGCCGAAGGGTCCATACGGCTCAGGGGGCGGGGGAACGTTCATCCTACGTCAAGGGCGCGCGATACTTCTCGAGCAACACGCCGCCCATCAGAGTGACCCCCGCTCCGTTTCACTGGTCACCGGTGACCAGTGGAATTGCCCGGCTCCGTTTCACTTGTCACCGGTGACAAGTGGAATGCCCAGTTCCGTTTCACTGGTCACCGGTGACGAGTGGAATGCCCCCCGCTCTATTTGGACACCTGCTCTGCATCACGAAGGAAACTCAGCCGCATGAACGCCGAGCGATTCTGGAAAATCATCGAGTCGTCCCGGAGCGGGTTCGACCCAGACCGACTTGACGGGAACATGGAGCAGCAGTGCCTGGAGCTCAGGCGCATGCTGTTGGAGCTTCCGCCCGAGGAAATCCTCGAATTTCGCAACCAGCTTCTCGAGCGAATGGCCGTGGCATTCCACTGGGACCTGTGGGGGGCTGCATACATCATCGCGGGCGGCTGCTCGGACGATGGCTTCGCGGACTTCCGGAGCTGGTTGATCTCCATGGGGCGCCGCGTCTTCGAGGCCGCGGTAGCAAATCCGGACTCACTCGCCGAGGCCGCCAATGCCCCTGGCGTCGAGGACGTATTCTTCGAAGAGTTTCAATACGTGCCGGCCCAGGCCTACGAGGAGCTGACAGAACAAGAGCCTCCCGCGTACGCAGGACCCTCCCCCGTTGAACCCGCTGGAGAGAGGTGGAGCGAAGACGAGGGGAACCTCGCGCAGAGGCTCCCCAGGCTCTGGGCAAGATACCGGCGGGGTTGAGCCGTCCCCACCGCCCTACTTCGCCAGCGTGCGGTACTTCTCGTACAACGCCTGCTGACGGCTGGTGAGCGGCACCTGCTTCCCGCTCAGCCACATGCCCACCGGACGGCTGCTCACCTCCAGCGGCTCCCCATTCCACAGAACCAGGTCCGCCACCTGCCCCGGCGCCACCTGACCTCCCTCCAGCCCAAAGGCCTCCGTCACGTTGGACGTAATGGCCCGCAGCGCATCCTCGTACGGCAGACCCCACGCCACCGCGTTACCCGCCTCCTGAGCCAGGGTGCGCACCATGTGCGGCTCGCCCATGGTGGAGATGAGCACCTTCACCCCCGCCCCGCTCAGCAGCGCCGCCGAGTCCATCCGGCTGTTCAACCCGTCGAAGCTCGAGGGCAGGTTCTGCGTCGGCTGCACGATGACTGGCACCTTCGCTGCCGCCAGCTCCGGCGCCACCATCCACGCCTCACGCCCTCCGGCGATGAGCAGCTTCAACCCGAACTCGCGCCCCAGCGCCAACGCAGCCCGGATGTCCGACACCCGGTTGGCCGTCACCACCACCGGCAACGCTCCCGTCAGCGCCGGCTGCAGCGCCTCCAGGTCCAACCGGCTCGCCGCCAGCGTGCGCATGCGGTTCTGCTCGAAGTCGCCCTTGCGCTTGTTGTACTCGCGCGCGTCCGACAACAGCTCCCTCAGCCGCTCCAGCACCAGGGCGCGCGAGCCCGACACCGCGTCACGCCCGGAGACTCCCAGATTCACATGCAGGGCCAGCGGCGCGCGGCGCACCGTCCCGTCCGTACCCACCCATGCGCTCTGCCCCGACACCAGCCCGCCCGCCGGCACCACTCCCGCTGCCGTGACGCCTCCCAGCCTCGCCACCGGGAAGGTCTCCGCCGCCGGGTTGAGGCTGTCCGCCACTCGCAGCGCGGCCCGAATGGGCTCCTTGACCGACTCGCCCCTCAGCACGTCGTCCACCGTGCTCTCCTCCATCCCCACCTCCACCACTCCCAAGCTGGTGAGCGGATCCACCAGGCCCGGCGTCAGCACCCGGCCCTTGCCCTCCACCACCCGGCACCCCGCGGGCACCGCGCCTGGCGCCCCAGGCTGCACCCGCGTCACCTTCCCGTTCTCCACCAGCACGAAGGCGTGGGCCTGCCACGTCCCCAGGGAGAGCACCGCCACGTCCTGGAACGCGGTGCACGTGCCAGCCTCCACGTCCAGCGGCCGGGCACACGAGGCCTCCCGCGAGGGCTCGCAGCGCTCACCGAGCCCCGTGTCCTTCAGCAACGGCGGAGCCCCAGGCTTCACCGCCAGCTTCGCCGAGCCCGCGGCACGCTCGCCCAGCTCGAAGTCACTCGCCTCCACCGCTCCACCGTCCGCGTCATAGGTGACGACCCCATCCGCCCAGACGCGCTGCGCGCGGGCGTAGACGGACAGCGGGTGGTTCTTCCACAGCACCACGTCCGCCATCTTCCCCGGCTCCAGCGAGCCCGTCCTGTCCTCCACCCCCATCACCCATGCGGCGTGCAACGTCACCCAGCGCAGTGCCTCCTCCTCACTCAGGGGAATGCCGGACTCGCGCGCCCGCCACAGGGCCTTGCCCGCCTCCTGGTTGAGCCGCTGAATCCCCAGCGCCGAGTCCGAGTGGATGACGGCGCGCCCACCCGCCTGCGACACCAGGCCCGCGTTCTCCGGAATCCCGTCCCAGGCCTCCATCTTGAAACCCCACCAGTCCGCCCACGTGGCCACCGCCACGTTCTTCTCCGCCAGCCGGTCGCGCAGCTTGTAGGCCTCCAGCGCGTGGTGGAAGGCGCGGATGCTGTAACCAAACTCCTCGGCCACCTGGAGCATCACCGCCATCTCGTCCGCCCGGTAGCAGTGGTTCTGCACGAGGATGTTGCCGCGCATCACCTCCACCAGCGTCTCCAGCTGCAAGTCCCTCAGCGGCGCGGGCCCGGCCTCCTCGGGCTTCTTCGCGCGCTTCTTCTCCCATGCCTCCCAGCGCTCCTGGTACTCGCGGGCCCGGGCGAAGGCCTGGCGGTAACCAGCCACGTTGCCCATGCGCGTGGAGGGCGCGCGGCGATAGGCCGTGCCGTAGACGCGGCGCGGGTTCTCACCACACGCCATCTTCAGGCCGTCCTTCGCCCCCGGAAAGCGCATCTCCGCCGCCGCGCGGCCAAAGTGCAGCTTTACCGGGAAGCCCCGCCCTCCAATGAGGTTGGCACTGCCCGGCAGCACCAGCAGCGAGGTGATGCCACCCGCCGCCGCGCGGCGCAGGCCTGGATCCTGCGGCCAGAAGGAGTGCTCGGCGGACACCTCGGCCGTCACCGGGGCCGTGGCCTCGTTGCCGTCACTGGTGGAGGTGGTGTCCGGCGAGGCGTACACGCCTAAGTGACTGTGTGCGTCAATGATGCCAGGCGTCACATACAGCCCTGTTCCATCCACCTCCTCGGCGCCGGGCGGGGTGGTTACCTCCGCGTTACGGCCCACCGCCACAAGCTTCCCCTCTGCGAAGGCCACCGCGCCGTCCTCGATGAACGGGCCCGAGGCCGGCATCACCGTCGCGTGACGCACCACTACCGCGCGTGTCTGGTTCCACACCCGCGCTGGGACGCCCGGTGAGGAAGCAACCTTTGCGGGTGGGTCCCCAGAGGGCAATGTGCGGGAGGAGACGGTTGCGCAGGAGGTCAACAGCAGCAGGGAAATGTGGCGGTAGCGCATGACCGGGCTCGTATCACGGTAGAATCCCGTGCGCCCATGCCTTCCGCCTCCCCTCCCCCACCCCCACGCACACCGTCCTCGGAGATAGGGCTCGCGGCCCTCGAGGACGTGCGGAGCCAGGAGGGCTGAAGTCTCCCGTCTCCCCTCTCCCCCACCGCAGCAGCAAGAGCAGCCCATGACCGCGTCCATTCCCATCCAATTCCCGAGTCAGTTCCGGGGCATGTTCCAGCGCGTCGAGTCCACCTATCGCCCTCTGCTGGAGGATGCGCTGAAGAAGGTCCACCAGGTCCCCATCCCCGTGGAGCTGCGGCCCTTCTTCGATCACGTCACCGTGGAGAGCCCTCAGCCCTCCTTCATGCTCATCCCGCTGATGTTCCTCGCCGCCGCCGAGGCCTCCGGGGGAATCACGCCGCGGCACATCGACGCCCTGCCCTCGATGCTGCTGAGCATGGAAGTGACGGCCATCGCTGACGACACCGTGGACCGCACCCCCATGCGCTCCGGACGGATGAGCTTCCCCCGCCGCTTCGGCGAGGCGAGCGCCACGCCCTTCACCGGCGCACTGCTCATGCTGATGGCCCAGCACGCCCGGCGCTGCCCGCCCGAGTTCAACGACGCGCTGCTCCAGTACGTCCTGCGCATCTTCTCCATGTTCCTCTGGGAGCGGCAGAACACCTACCCGGAGCAGGCCACGTACGAGCACTGGCTCTCCCAGCGCTACGCCGCGACGGGTGTGGCAACGGCGTTCGCCATCGACAGCGCCCTGGCCCTCAACGGCCGCGCGCCCCTGCCTGCCTCCGTGGTGGAGCGCTTCAGCTTCATCTTCCAGGACGTGGATGACCTCGTCGGCCTCCTCGAGCGCCGCGACGAGCAGGGGGAGAACGATGACCTGCAGATGGGCATCGTCACCCGGCCCCTCATCCTGTCGCTCACCCGCAGGCCCGAGCTCGCCTCACTCGTCGAGCAGCTCTGGAAGGAGTACCGCCCGCTCCACCGCGCTTCCCTCATCGAGTTCCAGCAGCAGCACGCGGAGGTCTCGGACCGGACCCGGTTCCTCCACGAGCGCCTGCGCCAGGCGATGCTGGAGATCGGCGTCCCGGAGGCGGCTCGCTGCATGATTGAGGATCTCCGCCTGTGCCTGGAGGAGACCCCTACCCCCATCCGCCCCTTCCTGCGCGAGTTGACCCTCTCCATTATCGACCGCCTGCAGCGCTGTGAGGATCCAGAGGTGAACCGCATCCTCGCGGAGTGCTTCCTCGAGGAGAAGCAGGACGAGGCCACCCAGCCCGGACGGAGCTCCACCCCGGCCCGGGAGCCCCGGACCATCTGCGTCTATTGCTCCTCCAGCGGCGTGGTGGAGCCGGCGTGGTTCGAGCTGGCCGCTGCGCTGGGGGCGGAGATCGGCAAGCGCGGCGACAGGCTCGTCTTCGGCGGCGGCAACACGGGACTGATGGGGGCGGTGGCCCACGCCACGCGCGAGCACGGGGGCGAGGTCATCAGCGTCATCCCAGAGGTGATGCGCGGTACGCCCTATGTCTTCGAGCCCTCCACCGAGCTCGTCGTCACGAGAGATTTGCGCGGCCGCAAGGCGGCCATGGAGACGCGGGCCGACGCCTTCGTGGTGCTCCCCGGCGGATTTGGCACGCTGGACGAGACGCTGGAGATCATCGCCTCCAAGCAGATGCACATGCACCGCAAGCCCATCGTCTTCGTGAATGCGAAGGGCTTCTGGGAGCCGCTGGTCTCCCTGTTCGAGCACCTCTTCCGGGAGCGCTTCGCCAGCGCGCAGCACCACCGCCACCTCTACCACCTGGCCCAGGAGCCTGCGGGCGTCTTCGAGTACCTCGACGCCTACGTGCCCCCGCCCTTCCCCGCCAAATGGTTCTGAGCGCCGACGCAGCACGAGGAGAAAGAGTCGTGAAGAAGATTACGTTCGTGAGCACCAACCGCGGAAAGGAGAAGGTGCTGGCGAAATGCGTCGCGGCAGTGGGCTACGAGCTCGAGCGCCTCGAGCTCCCCATCATCGAGCCCCAGGGCAGCACGCTGGAGGCCGTCGCACTGGACAAGGCGAGGCAGGCCGCCGCGTACTTCGAGGAGCCGCTGGTGGTGGAGGACAGCGGCTTGAGTGTGGACTCACTGGCCGGCTTCCCGGGCCCGGTGACGAAGTACGCGCTGGAAACCATCGGCGTGGCCGGCCTGTTGAGGCTCACCCATGGGCAGCAGCGGACCTGCCGCTTCGTCGGCGCGCTGGTCTACATGGACCAGGACGGCGTGCCCCACACCTTCACTGACAGGCAAGCCGTGGGGACGCTGGCCCTGGAGCCGGACGCAACCCGGGCCACTGACGCGTGGTCATCGCTGTGGAGCATCTTCATTCCGGAGGGCGGCTCGAAGCCCCTCTCCGCAATGTCGCCGGCCGAGCGCGACGAGCTGTTCGCCCGGTGGCAGCCCCACTCGGTATACGCGCAGTTCGCACGGTGGCTGGCGGAGCGGGACGGAGCAGCGCTCAAGAGGAGCGGCGGCGGCGCGCCATGAGTGGAGCGAGCGCCCCCAGCAGCAGCCAGGGCGCATCCGCCGCAAAGCCCGAAGTGCAGCCGCACCCGGAGTCTTCCGGTCCACCGCTCGGGGCGGCCCCCACCCGCACGGTGAAAGAGCAGCTCGCCGTGTTGCCTGCACTGTCGGACGCCGTCACGCGCACCTCGGTGTCGCCCAGGGGGAAGGTGGCACCGGGCGGCGTGCTGTAACCGAGGGTGACGTCCGAGGCGGTGTCCGTCGCCTGCGCAGGCGCGTAGTGGACCACCGCGCCCTCGGTGCTGGTGGCGATGACTTCCACGTCCGCCGGGCAGGTGAGGTCCGGCGGCTTGCAGTCACCGAGGAAGGCCGGGGACAGCGAGTACGGCTCCCTTCCCCGGCTCCCTTCCTGCGCGGAGTAGTAGAGGGTGCCGCCCGTGAACGTCAGCGCCCGCGGCGCCTGGCCCGCCACCGCAGGGTCCACCACGCGCGTCCCCGCCTCCGTTCCATCGCTCACCCATAGCGCGACGCCGGAGCCCTCGTCCGCCGTGAAGAAGAGCCTCGAGTCCGCCGCTGTCAGCGCGAGGGGCGACGAGCCCGCACTCCCGAGACGAATGTCCCTGACGCGCACCGTGCCCGCCTCTGTCCCATCGCTTCTCCACAGCTCGGCCCCGCTGGCTCCATCCTCCGCGACGAAATAGAGCGTCTCCCCCACGCCAGCGAAGAGGCGCGGATTCGAGCCCGTGGCTCCAGCATGGATGTCCCTGACGCGCCGGGTGCCTCCGGACGTCCCATCGCTCACCCAGAGCTCGGCTCCCGTCAGCTCGTCATCCAGGCGGAAGAAGAGCTTGCTGCCCGCCGCCTCCAGTTCGTCGGGCGCGGGGTGTAGCGGCTTGCCGAAGATGTCTCGGACGCGCACCGTGCCCGACTCCGAGCCGTCGCTCATCCACAGGTCATCATCCGTGGTGCCATCGTTGGCCGTGAAGAAGAGCGTGCTGCCCACCGCCGTCAGCTGGCTGGCGTAAGAGCTGCCCTCCGCCGCCGCGATGTCCTTGACGAGCTGCGTGCCCGCCTCCGTTCCATCACTCTTCCACAGCTCGAAGCCGTGGGTGCCGTCGTCGGCGGTGAAGAAGAGAGCGTTGCCCATGCGCCTCATCGAGCGGGCGGAGATGGAGGTGCCAGTGCCGGGATGGATGTCCTTGAGGAGCCGCGTGCCCTCGAACGTCCCGTCCGACACCCAGAGTTCCCGGCCCGTCAGATGGTCGCCGGCAGCGAGGTAGGCCTTGCCGCCCAGGACGAGCATGTCCGTGGGGTTGCCTCCCTCCTCCCCGAGGTTGAGCTCCCGAACCATCACCGTGCCCTCTCGCGTCCCGTCGCTCTTCCACAGCTCGAAGCCGTTGGTGCCGTCGTTCGCGGTGAAGAGAAGCCCCCCGTTCAGCTCGGTCAGCAGCGCGGGATTCGCGCTGTCCGACCCGAAACGGATGTCCTTGACCAGCACCGTGCCCGCCGCCGTCCCGTCGCTCTTCCACAACTCCGCGCCATGCTCCCCATCGTTCGCGACGAAGTAGACCGTCTCGCCGATGCGCAAGAAAGAGGTGGGCGACGCACTGGCCGCCCCCGGAGCGATGTCCGCAAGGGCAGCCGGAGGACGGCACTCGGGTCGTGGAGTGACCTCCGCATAAGCCAGCGAAGTGCTGCTTCCCACCAGCGCGAGCGCCAGAGGCCAACCCCACGCCATGGACCGATGAGACATCCGCTCTCTCCCTTCACAGCGAGGCGCCACCGCGGGGGCACCGCCAAATGACACAGGGGGCGCGGAGCCCGGGAGGTCCCCGGAAGCCTCGCGCCCCCTGCATGAAAGCCCGCTACGCCTTGGATTGCATCACCGGGAGGGCAAACCTCCCGGTCCTCCGGCGAGACGGATTACAGCCCGGTCAGGTCGTAGTACTCCGCCGACGCCTGGTCGTGGTTGCTCGCACCACCCACCGCCAGCACCGTGCCGTTGTTGAGCAGGGTCGCGGTGTGCTTGTAGCGGTCCACGTTCATGGCCGCCGTGTCGCTCCAGGTGCCCGCGGCCGGGTCATACAGCTCGGACGAGTTCAGGATGCCCGGCAACTGGTGGTAACCACCGGCCACCAGCACCCGGCCATCCGGGAGCAGGGTGGCGGTGTGCCACCGGCGAGGCGAGCCCATGCTGCCCGTGGCCGACCAGGTATTGGTGGCCGGGTCATACACCTCCGCCGAAGCACTCAGCGCCACGTCGAGGCCCGAGCCACCCGCCACCAGCACCTTGCCATTGGGCAACAGGGTGGCGGAGTGGGAGGAGCGGCCCGTGCCCAGGCCCGCCGCGGCCGTCCACGTCCCGGTGGCCGGGTCGTAGAGCTCCGCGGAGGAGAGCAGGTTGTCGGAGGCATCGCTGCCGCCCGTCACCAGCACCTTGCCGTTGGGCAGCAGCGTCATGCTGTGGAAGGCGCGCGCCGTGCGCAGGCTACCGGTGTAGGACCAGGTGTTGGTGGCCGGGTCATACAGCTCGGCCGAGGCCAGCGTGGCGCTGTCGTGCTCACCGGTGCTGCCACCGGCCACCAGCACCTTGCCGTTGGGCAGCAGGACGGCGGTGTGGTGGAAGCGCAGGGTGTTGAGTTGGCCCGCGGGCTTCCACTTGCCCAGCGACGCGGAATACACCTCCGAGGTGGCGTTGGTGATGGAGCCCGAGTCACCGCCCGAGATGAGCACCCGGCCATCCTGCAGCCTGGTGGCCGTGTGACCGCGGTGCGTGCCCAGCGTGTTGCCCGTAGAGGACCAGGTCTTGGTCTCCGGGTTGTACAGCTCCGAGGTGGTGTTGAAACCACCGGACACCAGCACCCGGCCATCGTCCAGCAGGGTGGCGGTGTGCAGCAGCCGCGGCAGGGCCATGCTGCCCGTCAGAATCCAGCCACCGCCCGGGTCCTCGCACGAGCCAGAGGCGCCCGGAACCACCGTCACCGTCCGGGTGATGGAGTCAGTCTGGCCGGCCGAGTCCGCCACCGAGTACGTGAGGGTGTAGGTGCCCGGCACGCGGGTGTTGACGGAGCCGGAGACGACCACGTCGGACGATACGTCACCGTCGCAAGCATCGAACGCCTGCACGCCCGTCTCGACGTACGGCTGGCCGCACTCGAGCGTCATCGACTCGTAGCCAACCAGCACCAGCAGCGGAGCGGTGGTATCCGACACCACCACGCGGGTGGTGCAGGTGGACGTGTTGCCGAAGCTGTCCGTGGCGGTGTGCGTCACCAGCGTGGTGCCCAGCGGGAACACGCCGGAGCCGTAGTCGCTCAGGGTCACGCCGCCGCACGCGTCGTAGGCGGACAAGTCGATGCTGACGAAGCCGCCGCCGTAGGAGCACTCGGTCGTCTCTTCTTCCGCGCAGTACAGCGTCGGGGCCGTGGTGTCGGCGATGGTCGCCATCGCCGTGCAGCTCGACGACAGACCGGTGTTGTCGTAGCAGGTCAGCGTGATGGGGATGTTGCCGATGCCCAGGGGTCCGGGCGGCGTCTGGACGCAGTACGCCAGGTCTCCATCCAGGTCATACGAGCCATTGTTCACGTCAACCGTGGCGCCGCAGGTGTCGTCCACCGACACGCTCACGTCCTTGCACTGCGCCACCGGAGGACGGTTGCCGCCGCCAATGGACCGGCAGGAGGCGCTGCACGAGCCGGAGCCGTTGGCCGCGCCGGTGTCGCACTGCTCGCCCGGATCCACCTTGCCGTCACCGCACCAGTGCAGGCGGCACACGGACGAGCACAGCGTGCCCGGCACACCGTTGCTGGCGCCGGTGTCACACTCCTCGGGGTACTGCACCACGCCGTCGCCGCAGCGCAGGGGGATGGCACCGCGGGCCAGCACGTAGGGCACGCCATGCGAGCCATCCGCGAAGTCCTGCGAGCCCGGCAGGCGCGAGCCATTCTCTGGATCTCTCGCGATGACGAGCGGGGTGAAGTTGGCGGCCGGGTAGGAATCAAAGGCCTCGTGCACGGAGCAGTCCCACTTGGAGAGCATGTCATCCGTCAGGCCTGACAGCGCGTCGTGCGTGGCCACGATGTGCGCGTTGTCGTAGCAACCCACGCCTGTCACGGTGAAGGACCCGAACGGCTCCAGCACCTGCACCGGCGTCTTGGGCGCGGTGTCGTGGTAGTAGCAGCTCAGGCTGATGTAGGCGCCCGTCTTGCCCTCCTGCGCGGCAGCGAACCGGACGGCGTTGTGCGTGACCTGATCCTCATTGTGGTACACGGGATCCGTCCCCACGATGATGACGTTGCCATCCACCACGGGGCCCCACTTGTCGCGGGTGTTCACCGCCGCGGCGATCAGCATCAGGGTGCCACCACACGTGGAATCACCCAGGATGATGGCGCGATAGCTGGCGAAGTCCGCCGAGCTCTTCGCGGACCAGTTCGCGGGGGAGACCACGTCCACCGTGTAGCCCAGGCTCCGGGCGGACACCGCCTCGACGCTGTCGTTGCCACCCGTCACCGAGCTGCTGAGGATGAGCACCTTGTTGGTGCTGCTCAGCCCCTGCGGGCGCGTGCTCATCGCGGAGGGAGCGACCTTCTCGGACGACGGGCTCGCGCCGTCCACCTCCGATGGCAGCTCTCCGCCGCAGGCCGCAACCAGCAGCACGCTCAAGGCCATCAGTATCCGGTGGCGAATGCCGCTCCCATGTCTCGTCTGGGTATCAAACTGCATCAGTACCCGCTCCCCTCTGTTCAGACGCATCGCGCTCTCCCCGAGCTGCTCTGCGACCATGGCGGCGTCCCCACCTCCACCGCGTTGTCGGCACTCCCGGTTCTGACCTCGGACGTCCGGTCCAAACGGGCAAATGTAATTTTATACCGGGACTACCCGAATAATAGAATCAATCATTCAAGATGACCATCCGGGTAATGCCGGAATATCACCTTGATGACGCGGTGCGGCCCGGGACTGTGGGGTGCCGTTCAGGGTTGGGTACGAGTGCCCTCCAGAAAGGCCCCCAAGGTGCGCGCATAGTCCACACCCATACGCTGGGGGACGGTGTCGTGGTCGGCGCCCTCCACGAGGACGAGCTGCTTGGGCTCGTGGGCCACGGAGTAGAGGTGCTCGGAGAACTCGGGGCGGATGAAGTCGTCCGCCGTGCCGTGCAGCAGCAGCAGGGGCACACCCTGGAGTGAGCGCACGCGCCCCTCTGTGTCCCAGGTGCCCTCGGAGAAGAAACTGGCGGGGAGGTCCATGTTGCTGGAGTCACGCACCAGCCCCTGCACGGAAGTGAAGGGGGACTCGAGGACGAGGGCCGCGGGCGGCACGTGGGCAGCGAGCTGGGTGGCCACTGCCGAGCCAAAGGAGCGCCCGTAGTAGACGAGGCGGTCCGCCGGCACACCCGCCCGCGCGGAGAGCCACGCGAGCGCCGCCTTGCTGTCCTCGAGCAGACCCGGCTCGGTGGGCTCCACGTCGGTGGAGGTCCCCCAACCGCGGTAATCGAAGACGAGCACGTCGTAGCCAAGGTTGGCCAGGCCCTTGGGCCGGGAGATGTGCGCATCCAGGTTGCAGCAGATGCCGTGGAAGTAGAGGACGTAGGCACGAGGAGGCTGCTGTATGGCTTTGACATACGCGGCCCCCAGCCGCACCTGGCCGTCCACCACGAGCTCCACGGGCTCAATCTGCTCGGGAGACACCGTCTCCTCGGGGGTGTCGCCCTGGGCGGGCAGCGTGTAGTGGTCCACGCGCGTGCGACTGTAGAGGAAGGGGTCCAGGTCATAGCAGGCCCCCACGCCCACCATGGCGCTCAACAGCCCGACTGCCAGTAGACGGCGGCTCATTCCTCATCCCCTCCGAAGCGGTAGCGCACACCCAGCAAGGCACCCAGCGCGCCCATGCCGCCAGGCCCCTGCCAATCCGCCGCGTTGAAGCGGGTGGCGTAGTCCGGCTGGTACCAGCGCAGCTCCAGCTGCACCCCCCACGAAGCCAGCCGCACCTCCTCGCCAACGGCCAGCGACAGCAGAGGCGGCCCACCTGCGAGCTGCACCAGGCCGGTGGCCGACGCATACGAGAGGAAGCGCCCGCCCAGGAGGTAGCTGACGGTGGGCGACACCTCGAGGTAGGCGCGCGGGGACACCTGGCGCGAGGCGAGCACGCTGGTGAAGCCATAGAGGCGCCCGCCGAGGGAGAGGGCCGGCACCGCGCCGTCCTGGGCGAGTGCCAACCAACTGCCGCCCACGTCCAGGCCCGCCACGCCAAAGGAGAGCGAGGTGAGGTGCACATGGGCTGCCACATCAGCGCGCTCGGCCACGCCGTAGCGGGCACCGACGGTGCTCAGCGGCACGGGAATCACGGGACCCACGCGCACCAGGGGCCCGCCAATGGCCCCCTCTACCTGCACGGCGCCTCGAGGCACCGGGCGCACCTGGGTGGTCAACCCGCATCCCGTGGCGAGCAGGGCGGGCAGGAGCAACAGGGCGGTTCTCATCACGTCCCGCCCCATAGCGGAAGTCGGGACAGGTTGCCCAGTCCCCCCTCCCCCATCAGTCCCAGGTCACCACGTACTCATTCTCGTTGGGGGACAGCGAGCGAGAGCTCACCTTCGTGCCCTTCACCTTCGCCACCTCACACATCGCAGTGAGCCCACCCTCGGTGTGCGGCCGGGGCATCACCTCGCGCTTGGCGAGGATGCCACTCCTCGGCCCTGTCAGCGTCACCTTGAGCTCCACGTGCTTGGACGCCATCTGCATGCCCGTGGGGATGTTGGTGAGCAGCCGCCTCGGGTCCCCCTGCGCCATCAGGATGAGCACCTTGCCCGCCGCAGACGCGTAGAAGGCCTTGCCCCCGGCATAGCCAATCTCCCACATGGCCCGCTCGAAGCCGCCGAACCTGTCGCTCATCCGCCGCGCCGCCGCGTAGAGCAGCTTGATGTACGAGTAGTGCGCGTAGTTGAAGAAGTCCAGGAAGCGCGCCTCGCCGCAGGCCGCCAGGCACTCCTTGACGGCCTCGTCACCCTCCAGCCGACGTACCAGCTCCAACACGCTGTTGTGGAACAACCCTCGCATGAGGTCGTCTGAAGAGAGCAGGGAAAGACGCCACTTCAGCTCCTCGTCCGAACCAAGCTGCAACAGCGAACTCCATCCCCACATCGGGTGAGCGAGGTTACTGAGTTCAGGGTAGCCCGGCACGGAGGGCGAAGGTAGAGGAATGGGCTGCGCCGGGAGCAGGGTCGCGGTGACGAGGAAGGCTCTGTTACGGTGAGAGCATGTCTTCGACGCTCGTGCTGGGGGGCTCCGCGGTCGTCCCGTCGCTGCTGTTGCTCTGGTACATCTACGCCAAGGACAGGAACCCGGAGCCGCGCGGGCTGCTGCTGAAGACCTTCCTGCTGGGGGCGGCCATCTGTGCCCCCGTGGTACCGGTGGCCATGTGGCTGGAGTCCCTGGGCCGTCAGTGGGAGACGGGCATCTGGAGCACGGCGCTGGTGCAGGCCTTCCTCGGCGCGGCCATCCCCGAGGAGCTCTTCAAGTACCTGGTGCTACGCCGGTACGTCTGGAACAAGCCCGCCTTCGACGAGCCGCTGGACGGCGTGGTGTACGGCGCCACCGCATCGCTCGGCTTCGCCACGCTGGAGAACATCCTCTACGTGGGTGATGGCGGCATGGGTGTGGCGGCGCTGCGCGCCCTCACCGCCGTGCCGGAACATGCCTTCACCGGGGTCATCATGGGCGCCTTCTTGGGCCGCGCCCGGTTCGCTCAGGACGAGGGCCAGCGCTTCGGGCTCCTGGCCGCGGGACTTGGCCAGGCCATCCTCCTGCACGGCGCCTATGACGCCTTCCTGATGACGGGGACGGGCTTCGCCCTCCTGGCGCTGCCAACGCTCCTGCTCACGGTGCGCTGGGGCCGCGGCCTCTACAAGGGACTGCAGCAGCAGCAGGCCCTCGCGGGCACGGGCCAGGTGGCCGAGCGTTTCGTGGCGGAGGAGCAACTCCTGGTGAGCGAGCCCGCCCGGCTGGCCACGGGGGGCATGAGCTACACTGCGGTCGCCACGGAGCTGAGAGCCGAGCACGTGCGGCTGTCCTCTGCTCTACCGCCTGAGCCCCAGCGCACCTTCTTTTCCTGGCTCAAGCTGGGCCTGGGCGGCCTCGGGCTGACCGCCTGCGGCCTGGGGTGGCTGATCGTCGCCGCCATCCTCTTCGGCGAGCCGGCGGACACCGACGTCGCGGTGACCGTGGTGGTCCTGTGCGCCATTCCCACCGCGCTCTTCCTGCTCCTCTTCCGCTCGGGACTGCGCGGCCCGTTCGAGACGGGCGCTACGGCAGCACTTCGAAGCTGACCAGCTCTTCCGTCTGCCCGCCGGTCTCCTTCACCTTGCCAATGCCGCGAACGTACCAGTAGGTCTTCGTCTTGCTGGTGCCCGCCTTCTGCAAGACGAGCGCACGGAAGGTGCCGGCGGGGACGGTGACGGGCTCGTCGTCGGCAAGCACCGTCCAGCGCTCACGGACGGTCTCCGTGCTCGACAGGCCCTCGGAAGGCAGCTTCGTCTCCGCGTAGACCTCGAGCCAGGTGGCGCCTACCGCGACATGCTCGGGCGCTTCGTCCACATGGAGCTTGGCGGGTGCCCAGTGCTCCTCGGTCTCGACAGTGTCCGTGTTCGCCTGGAAGGACTGCTCCCGGTAGCGGATGATGCTCGTGCCCGAGAGGACCTGCCAGCTCACGGTCTTGTCCGCCGCCCCCTTGCGCGTCACCACCTTGTTGGCGAGGACGTCCCGGTTCGGCCCCGTGCCTCCGACAGGCTCCAGCGCGCCCACCGTGGTCTCCTTCTCCGAGACCTCGCCATCGTCGATGACCCGATAGGTCCAGCGGTTTCCCGCCTTCCACGGCAGCAACGGGCCTGACGTGGGCTCGACAGTGGAGTCACTGGAGCCAGTCCCACCGCAGCCCGCGGCGATGAGTCCCACCATGAACAGCGTCCGCAACAACCGAGCGGTGTGTCTCATCATTGCCCCCGTCCCGGGTGCGGCCGCGCCTGCTTGACCGTCAGGGCTGGCGTCTCACCAGGCTCACCGTCGAACTTGAACTCGACATCCATGGCGTACCACCCGGTGTTTCCCGCACGTGGCCCGTAGGCCGGCGAGAACCGCTGGTGGATGAGCTCGAGCGCCTTGCCGAGCTCGTACACCTGGGCGGACGTGAGCACCGTCTGGCCCGTCACCACCAGGTTGGAGTGAGACAGGTACGTGAGGGGAAGCCCGGGTTGGTTGAACTCGTAGATGAACTGGTCGCTCGTAATGCCCGGTGGGGGATGCACCACCTCGGCATCCCCGCCCACCTGCACGTTCACATAGAACCCAGGCTGCAGGCCCGACGGGTCGAACGGGTTCGCCGTCAGCGCGACACCATTGGCCTCCTCATCGGGGAAGTTGTGGTGCACCAGCAGCGCCATCACGATCGACTTGTGGTCGATGCTGTGGAACTCACGCTCCTCGAACGTGCGGAACAGCCAGATACTCGCCCAGGTCTTGCGAATGGCCTCGAGGACGTCCTCCCAGTCACTGGGGTCTCCCGTGTGCGACTCGTAGCACCCCGCGCAGGGGAAGCCTTCCAGGTCCTCGCTGTTCGTGCTGGTGCGGAACCGCATGGTCAGCCCCGGGTAGTCCGCCGCCAGCTTCTCCTGGAGCATCCGCTGAAACTCCGCGTTCACCGGAGCCGCCTTCATGGCCGCGCGGAACTCCTTCAGGCGCGCGTCACGAACCTCCGGCTTCGCCTGGAACTCGGGGTCCGCCAGCAGCTCATCCAGCCGCGCGTAGAACCCGTTCTCCTCCATGAACTGCACGTAGTACCAGGCAGGAATGGCGAACGCCTTGCGCACGGGGAGATCCTCCGTCGTGGCCAGGACCGAGTAGTGCGCGGCCTTGCCTCCGAACGCCGGGATGGCGGCCTTGAGCGCCTCGCGCAGCGAGCCCGTGCCACCGGTCACGACGTCCTCGATGTCACGAAACTCCTTCACCGTCAGGTCGGCTGAGGGCAGCACCACGGGCACCGGCTTGTGCTCCTCCCAGTACGCATCCGCCTCGGCCACCGTCACCTCCTCGACGCTCCAGTCGAACGCGCCGACGGTGAGCCGCACCCACTTGCCCTCGAGCGCCCGGAGCTGAGCGTTGGTCATGGCCTCGCGCAGCCCCATGTTGGGCGTCTTCCGGTTCTGGGACAGCACGTTCACGTGCGACAGCGGCGTCTGGAACTCCTCGGTGATGATGCCCACCACGGTGGAGATGTCGTTGGGCAGGCGATCCAGCACGACGATGTCGCGGTACGCGAGATAGGTCGTCTCCAACTCCTCGGCCTGAATGAAACGCAGCCGTCCAACCGAGGTGGCGAGGTTGAGCGGCTGGTAGTCGGTGGCCGCGTAGAGCTCGTCCGTCGTCATCACCCGGATGCTGGACGCCAGGTTCTTCGCCTCCGCCTCGACCGCCTGAGACGTGGGGTGGAAGACCAACGCGGAGCCGAAGTAGCCCGCGTCACGCACGGACTCGTAGAGCTGGGTCATCAGCTCCGCCGAGGCGGTGTCGTAGGGCGCGAGCTCGAGAGCCCAGACACCGGGCCCCTCGTAATACGTGACGGCTCCGAGCAGGAAGCGGCGATCCGGCGCGTAGTACTCGGTCTGGTTGAAGTCCGCCAACGAGCCGACGATCGGCAGCCCCTGGCCGGACAGGTGCGAGGAGACGAACTGGTAGTGGATGGCGTACTTCTGGCTGTTCTGGAAGTAGAGCGAATCGCCGTCGAAGCGGTCCATCACGACCTTCACCGAGCGGGCGCCCGGGATGCTCGTGTCGAGCGGCTCCGACGCGAGGACCGTGAAGTCCCCCTGGCACCCGAGACTCTTCAGGAACTCGGGCGCTGGGTCGCCCTCCGCCAGCTCGCAGGTCCACTCCTTCACCTGCTCCTCAGGGGACGGGCTCGAGGTGCACGCGAGGGAGAACGCGACTGCTACCAGGATGAATGTGTATGGACGCAAGACGGCCTCCATCGGAGCGCTCAAGGAGTGGTGGCGAAGCAATAGAGGCCTCCGTAGCCGCCGCCGCCGCCCACGGTGGGCGAGCTGCCGCCAGGTCCGTTGTTGGAGAGGTTGACGCCAGCCGCGCAGCCCGGCGCCTGATGGTCGGAGATCCAATGTCCCCCGTTGGAGGGGTTGCTCGCGCTGCGAGGCCAGGAGTGACCGATGTAGGGCCGCCCTGTAGAGCCGACAGAGCTCGTCCAGTCGTTGCAGGTACTGGCCATGCCGCCGCCCGCGAACTGCCCCTGCTTGTTCGAGCCCGTCAGGGTGTCGTGGTTGTCGACCCCCTGGTGGTTCGGCTCGCCGCGCTCGTTGGGGAGGTCGTTCTTGAGCTGCGCGTCTCCCTGCGGACGCGCGCTCAGGAGCGCCGCCTTGTTCTCGGCTACGAGCCGGCCGCTGCGGTCGTACCAGGGCCCCTCACCAATCCGCTCGATGGCATGGACGGGACCGCCAGTGGCACTGCCCGTCGACGTGCTCAAGAAGGCGCGCCAGACCTTCTGCCCGGCGCCGGCCAGACCCATCTCCGCGATGGTGCGGCAGAGCTCGTCCGCACCTTCCAGCCCCGTCGCCTTGCCGTAACGAAGATCGCCGCCAAAGCCATTCTGGCTGCCGGAGAGTTGGCGCATGGCCTCGATGCTGGTGACGAAGAAGCTGAACTTCTCGAGGTCCCCTGGACCCGGGTCGCTCACCGTCGAACCGTCGCCCGTCCCCTCCCCGCCGCTCCCCGTGCCATCCAGGCCGCACGCCAAGCCACCAACCCCCAGAGCACATAGGGCCGCTGCAGACACCACTCGTATTCTTCTCATCGGGAGAGCCTCCTATCCCTTCGCTTCACTGGCAGGTCAGATCCGGCTGGCAGGTCTTGCCCTCCGGACAGTCCTCATCACCACTGCACGACACGAGTCCGGGAATGAGGATCTCGCGGTCCACCTGGGACAGGACCAGCAACTCCACACATCCGACGCTGGTATCCGCCGAGTCCGCGGAGCGCCGGCTGATGGTGATTTTGGGAAAGCCGGCCACGCCCACGTCGAGCAACTTTGAGATCATTCCCGCGGGGAGGGTGTAACTCCCGGTGTCCGGGAGGCCATCACACTCGAGCGAGGCGGCGATGCCTCCGTGGTGCGCGAGATCCACAACGAGTTGGATGCGTGCCGCCGCAGCAGAGGTGGACGGTGCCCACGACACCGTGGCGGGCTTGCTCCGTTCGAGCGTCATGGCTTCTTCGGGAACGACGAGGGCGCTGACGCCCTGGCCCCGCAGCGTGAAGGACTCCACCTCCGAGCCAGCCGCCACAAGCTTGATGCTCGCGCCCTCATCAAAGCCGGGATGCGGGAGCGTCGTCCCGCTGCTGGAGTAGAACCTCGCGGAGCTCGGCGACAGGGAGAGCTCGGACTTCAATCCCCGCACACGCACGGAGCCCACGTTCCGCGCGGTGGGATAGGGAATGCAGACCCCCTCCTCACCGCAGGTCTGTGAAGCACCGCAGGCCGGCTCGCAGAAGAGCGTGCGTCCACGCAGCAGACGGCACTCGCCCTCCTGGGCCTCCACCTGTCTCACATTGGCTGGAACGACACCGCTGAGCACCCGTCCCTGAACCGCCGTGTATCCCTCCCCAAGCTCGACGATGAATTGCCCCGCCCGCTTGCTCGCGTCACAGGGCGAATAAGTGAGCTCCGAGGTGTCCGTGTCCTCGCTGTCATCCGAGGGAGCCGGAGTCGAGGAGTCACAGCCCAGCACCCATACCGCCAGGAAAAGGGGCCATGCGCGATGAGATGTCTTCAAGACGGTCTCCAGGAGCAGACAGCAAGGGAGCGGCCACCGGACAGGCGTTGTCCACTCCCCTGCGCCGTGCCTCAACTGTTACCACGATGTGCCAGGCTGAAAGACTATCCGAAATGAATTGAAACAAAGACTCTCAACCGGGCACGGATGGACAGCGCGTGCTCAGCGGGGGCCGGTGGCGGAGCCCGAGCCATCCGGATGAGGCCCGCGCCCACCGGGGCCGCCGTCATGCCCGCCGCGCCCACCGCCATGCCCGCCTCGCGGCGCATACGGCTCGCCATCGAGCGTGGCCGTGCCGCACTCCGGGCCGAAGCTCAGCACGTGCTCGGTTCCGTCCTCCAGGACCTGACGCACAGTGCCGGAGATGGGCGAGCGGCAGACGGATGGCGCCGGCCGGAGCAGGTCCGTCACGGTGATGGTGGAAAGACCCGTGTCCGAGTACGTGGCTTCGAAGCTTCCATTCAGTGCGCGGGTCGGCTCCTCGGCGGAACGGTCGATGGTGACGGTGAGCGTGCCCGTGAGGTGGAGACTCCGTGTCACCTGCCCCTGCGCGTCCCGGACCTCGCGCGTGGTGTCCAGCGTACCGGTGCGAGTGGAGATCGTCTCGCTGGCGGACTGGCGCCCCATCGCGGTGGTGGTGCCCTGGAAGCTCCGCACACTGCCGTCCGACAGAGTCTGCGTGGTAGCGAAGGTCGCGCTCTGGATGTTGTCGAAGCTCACATCCTCGGCACCGCAGGTTCCATTCACGGTCACGTCATGGACGAGCTCCACCGTGCCACTGGAGCTGACAGGCCGGGGCCGTGCATCCGCCTGCTGCGCCTCCGAGCCCTCTGGAGGCGGCGGACGATGCCCCTCGTGCCCCTTGCCTGCCTCGCAGTCACTCCACTCGTAGCGCATCCGGGAGGGAATCGTCCGGTCGCACACCTGCACCTCGGTGACCTCCGGCTCCGAATCGCAGCGGACCGCGTCCTGCTGGTTCCGCCCCAAGCGGCCCAGGTCGCGATCCAACCCGACAATCAGCCGCTCCAGCTCCGCGAAGTGGGACGAGTCGCTCGCCGTCCCGAGTGCGTCGCCCGCCTCAGCGACGGCGGCCTCCTGCGCACTCTCGCTCGAGTTGGCTCCACAGCCCGCACCTAGCGCGGCCGCGAGCAGCACGGCCCCCCACAACTTGTCCCGGCCCAGGCCCTTCTTCGCATCCAGCCCACGCTTCATGGTCCTGACTCCTCGACACTCCCGTGTCCACGTCGCGGGGCACCGGCCTGCCCCGCTGAGCATCAAGGTAGGAACCAGATCTTAAGAAACTCTTACGGGGCCTCCCGTACAGCTCACGCGAGCCAGATGGCCTCGACGCGGGAGCGCACCTGGCGCCGCCCCTCGGCGAAGCCCGGCAACGTCCGGAGGGGCACGAGCGCCGGGCAGCGGTCTATCCACTCCAGGTCGATGAGCGCCGTCTCCACGGCCCGGCGGAAGTACCCCATCGCCTGCTCCGCGTGGCCGCAGAGGCCGAGGATCTCGGCGGAGATCTGACACATCAAGGAGACGAACCGCGGGCTGTTCGTCCGAGAGAGCGACTCCTCGAACATGGGGATCAGCTCGAGCGCACTCACCTCGCCCAACGCCGCGGCGGCATAGCGGCCGGTGATGACGGCGATGAAGTCCAAATCCGCGGCCGTCTCGGCCTTGCTGCGCCGTAGCTCCTCCGTGTTCCGGGTCCACCCGGCGACCCGGACCCGCAGCGATTCCGCCGCGGCGCGGTGCGACGGAGATGCGCTCAGCCGCTCCACCGCCCACCAGTAGTCGTCCATCTTCCCGCGCAACGCGCTGCAGCGAGCCAGCTCGAACAGCGCCGTCACCAACGTGGGAGACAAGTCATAGGCCAGGCGCAGCCGCACGAGCCCCTCATCCGCGCGGCCCGCCTCACACTGCAGGCTGCCCAGGTACTGCAGCGTCGGAGCATGACAAGGCGCGATGTCCAAGGCCGTGCGCAGAGACGACACCGCCGTGCGCCAATCATCCACCTGGGCGGAGAGCATTGCCCGAGCCAGGTGCGTCTCGGCTATCTCCGGCGCCAGATGCAGGGCCCGCTCGACGCTGGCGCGCGCGGCCGCGGCATGGTCCCGCTGGGCGTCCTTCATGCCCATGAACATCACGCGCAAGCTCGCGATGGCATGGAGCGCAATGGCCGGCGCGAAGTCCGGCGCCTGCTCCAGGCACGACTCGAGCAACACCAGGGGCCCTCCGTCGTGGCCCCCGCGGAAGGCCGCATGCAACTCGGTATCCGCCTGGCGGTACAGCGCCAGCACCTCAGGAGGAGTACTTGCGCGCCAGGCCAAGAGAACCACCTCGCCTCGCAGCTCCTCGGCGATGCGCGGCACCAGCCGGTCCTGCAGCTCGAAGGCGTCGGTGGAGGTGTACTCGAACCGGCCGCTCCAGACCTGGGTGCCGGACTGCGCCTCCAGCAGCCGGATGGAGACCCGCACCGCCGGACCCGCGCTCTGCACCGTCCCCTCCACGACCAGATCCACCCCAAGCTCGCGCCCCACGGTCCGCGGGTCGCGCTCGTTGCGGAAGCGCGCCGTCACCCCGCTGCCGGGCACGCGCAGCCCGCGCGCCCGGGAGAGCTGATCAATGAGGGCCTCGGTCAGCGAGTCCCCCAGGTACTCGGAATCGCGTGGCCCCTGGAAGCGCAGCGGCAGAATGGCCACGCCCTGCTTCGGCGTCGGCGTGGTGGTGCGAGGCGTGTTGCGCGTGGTGAACGTCGATGCACCGAGCCCGGGGATGTGCCCCCCCGTCATGGGCCCCTGGGTGGGCGGACCCGACAAAGTGGGCTCCCCCACGCTGACGAGCCAGTCCCGCAGCGCCCCGGCCACCTCGAGCGCGCTCGCTGGCCGCTCCTCGGGAGCGCGGCCCAGGCAGCGGTGCACCAGTTCGGAGAGGGGCGCGGGGACGGTGGCGCGCTGCCGCAAGTCCGGAGGAGTCTGGCGCAGGCGGGCCATGGCGGCGGCCCATGGCGTCTCCCCGGAGAAGGGCACCTCGCCGGTGAGCAGCTCGTACAACAACAGCCCCACCGCGTAGAGGTCCGCACGCGCGTCCACCTGCTCGCCGGATACCTGCTCCGGCGCCATGTACATGGGCGTACCCACGGCGCCCATGGTGCGCGAGGCGACCTCCCCTGCCACCGCCCGGGCGATACCGAAGTCGGTGAGGACAACGCGCCCGCCGGCCTCGACGAGGATGTTGGCCGGCTTCAGATCACGGTGCACCACCCCTGCGGCATGGGCCGCTGCCAGCCCCTCGCAGATGGCCAGGGCGATGCGGGCGGCGCGAGACGCGGCGAGCGGGCGCTCCCGGGCCAGCAGCGCGCGGAGATCCTCCCCCTCGACAAACTCCATGGTGAGGAAAGCCTGGCCCTCATGAGTGCCCAGGTCGTGCATCCGCGCCACGTGGGGGTGGGTAATGCGGCGGGCGAGGCGGACCTCGCGGGAGAAGCGCTCGAGGGCGTCCGGGCCCGCGTCCTTGCCAAGTTCCAGCGTCTTGAGGGCCACCACGTCGCCCACGAGGCTGTCGCGCGCCTGATACACCGTGCCCATGCCGCCACGGCCGAGCATGCGCACGAGGGCGTAGCGCCCGGCGAATAGCGGCCCGGGCGAGGGCTCCTGGGTGGGAGAGCCCGCGGAGCGGATGACGGTGTGGTCGCCCCCTTCGAGGGCGGAATCGGGGGGTGGGGAGTTCTCGGGCAAAGCACCTGGAATCTACCCCGGGCCCCCCATGTCCCGCCATTCACGGGGGTACAAAACCCGGCCCGCCCAGGAAAGGTTCCTCACGGCTGCCAGGAGGGGTGTGCATACTCCCGAGCCCGCGAATCCTCGCCAAGAGAGACCCTCGATGACGGATACCTGCATCCGCAACTGTCACGCACTCGTACCGGACGCGAGCGGCTCGCTCACCATCTCCCGAAATCAGGACATCCTGGTGCGGGGCAACCGCATCGCGGAGCTCCGCCCCACCGGGGGCCCCGTGGAGTCCGGCGTCACCGTGCTCGAGGGGCGGGGGATGCTCGCCATGCCCGGGCTCATCAACACCCACGCCCACGTCCCCATGGTGCTCTTCCGCGGGCTGGCCGAGGACGTGCCCATCGAGCGCTGGTTCAACGAGTTCATCTGGCCCCTGGAGAGCAACCTCACCGAGACGGATGTCTACTGGGGCGCGCTGCTGGGCCTCATCGAGATGATTGAGGGTGGCGTCACCACCGTGGCGGACCACTACTTCCACATGGATCGGGTCGCCCAGGCCGTCGAGGAGGCGGGCACTCGGGCGCACCTCGGGTGGGCCATGTTCGGCAGCAATGGACTCAAAGCACTCGCCGAGTCCGCCGCCTTCGCCGAGCGCTGGAGGGGCGGCGCGGGCGGCCGCATCACCACCTGCATGGCCCCGCATGCGCCCTACACCTGCGATGACGGCTTCCTGCGCGCCTCCGCCGGGCACGCCAATCGGCTCGGGATTGGCATCCACATCCACGCCGCCGAGGAGATGAATCAGACGAACGCCAGCCTGGAGAAGCGGGGACTGACTCCCATCCAGGTGCTCAAGGATACCGGCGTGCTCGGCGTGCCCACGATCATTGCCCATGGCTGCGGCCTGCTGCCGCAGGACATCGAGCTGCTCGCGAAGTATCGCGATCACGTGGGCATTGCCCACGCGCCCAAGACGTATCTCAAGCTGGCAATGGGCATCACCCCCATCCGAGCCTTGCGCAAGGCCGGAATCGCAGTGGGCCTGGCGACGGATGGGGCGGTCAGCAATAACACGCTCGACGTCTTCGAGAGCCTGCGCCTCATGACGCTGATGCAGAAGCATGAGGCGCTCAACCCCGAGGCCCTGCCCATTCCCGAGGCGCTCGACATCGCCACGCGAGGCAGCGCGGCCGTGCTGGGGATGGGAGACCGGCTTGGCACGCTCGCGCCCGGCTACCAGGCGGACATCATCCTCGTGGACACGAAGGGGGCGCACTGGCAGCCGCCCCACAACCTCGCCGCCGGACTGGTGTACAGCGCTCGTGCCAGTGATGTGCACACCGTCATGGTCGACGGCCGCGTCATCCTGCACGAGCGCCGTCACCTCACGCTCGACAAGGAGCGAGTGCTCGCCGAGGTCGCGAACACCATGGAGCGCATGGCTCGGCGAGTGCCCGAGTCACGCATCCAGAGTTACAAGCCGTGAGGCTCGACACATTCAGCAACAACTTCGAGGGACTTCTGGGTGCTGAGCTCACCCCACCGCGCGCACGGGCTGGGGCTGGAAGCCATCCAGGAGCGCTTCCATGAGCCGCTCCACCTGGGCCAACGGCACGCCCTGAATGGTGAGGAGCGTCTCGCCCTTCTGGACGCTCGTCTTGAGTTGCACACGGCCGCCCTGGGCGAAATGCCGCGAGAAGCTGTCACGCATGAACTGGATGCGGGCAGCATCGGTGGCGGGCATGGGGGCGCGGGAAGGCTTGCGCATGTGCTTCGCCGCCTGCCTCAGCTCGTCCAGGCTGCACTCGGCGAAGGACTTCTGCTCCACGGTCCCGTCCTCCTGCGGCACGTCAATGGGCGTGAGGCCCGGGTCTCCAACCGTGGGCTGGATGTCGGCCTGCTTCGCGTAGGTGCGCAGCGTGTAGAGCTTCATCACGCCATGCGTCCTGCACGCCTCCTCGGAGAACTCCCGGGCCACGGCACCGTATCGGGACAGGGTGGACTGCGAGAGTTCCTGAATGTGCTGGGTGAAGTACACCTGGGCACTGTCGTAGTTCTTCTGCTCCGCCAGCTTGTTGTCCACGACGTAGTTGTAGAGGCGGCCAATGTTGTAGTGCCCGGCATTGCCCTCCTTCAGATGCGCGAGGATGGCATCCCGCACCTGCTCAAGCGTCAACGTGAGAAGATTGCTGCTTGCGTTCGTTTCCATGATTCCCCCCAAAAATGGAGAAGAGGTGAAACAGCCACGGGTCATCGCGGCTGACCGAGCACATGGCATGTACCGGGCCAGAGGATGGGCTCCGTGAAATCACCTACTTGCGTGAGAGGTGCTCGCAGAAGAGTCCCGGTGCCCGGAGAAAACCGTCCACGCTGCGGGACTCCTCATTCCACTTGTCACCGGTGACAAGTGAAACGGCGCGGATGCATTCCACTTGTCACCGGTGACAAGTGAAACGGCGCGGATGCATTCCACTTGTCACCGGTGACAAGTGAAACGGCGCGGACACCTCCCGCCTCCAGAGGTGTACAACTGCGGGATGAAGAAGGAGTCCACGCGTGGCTGAAAAGAAGACCTGGAAGGGCGGACGCCTGGGACCGTTCCACCTCGGCAAGCGGTACAAGAACGTGGGGGTGGACCTGGGCCGTCTCTACGCGGCGCACAATGTCCACACGGGCGATGCCGCCCTCGTCGTGATGCCCGGAGATCGCACGGACTGGGAGCCCGGCGAGTCCTGGCGCCTGCGCGCTACCGCAGAGTCCGAGCCTCCCTATCTCGCGCTTGAGGTGGAACAGGCGCCTGCCTCGGGCCGGCTGCCAGATTTGTCCAACATGCTCGACCTCCTCACTTCCGCTGTGGAGCGATTGGAGAAGAACGAGGAGGCCCGAGCCCATCTCACGGGCGGCTCGGTGAGCGCCTGGAAGCGGTGGGTGGGGCGTATGAAGCGGCTGCTCCGCTCACCGCGCGGGCTGATGGTCGCGAGCCTCACCGTGCTCGCCCTCGGGGCGCTCCTCCTCTGGCCACTCTTCTGGGGAGATTCAGAAGGACCCAATGGCGAGCGGGCCAGCGCCGGTGCGTTGGCAGTGACCGAGTTCCCAGCGCCCGCGATGGTGGACCTGGACACCGCGAGTGTGCCGGCCATCACCTATCCGCTGCCCGCCAAGCCATTCAGCGATCAGGCAAAGGCCCCCTGCTTCCCCAAGTCTGGCGAGGTGGAGATCAACGGCGGATGCTGGGTGGAACTGGCGAAGCGCCCGCCCTGCTATGAGGACCAGGCCGAGTACCAGGGCAAGTGCTACATGCCGGTCTCTGCGAAATCCCATCAGAAGAAGCTGCGCGAGCCGCACTCCGTGCAACCGTAACCGCGTCATCCGCTATGTTGCGCTCCCCTACCTGGAGCGGAACAACGCATGAGAGGACGCCTCTCCCTGCTGCTGGCCGGCTTGCTGCTGCTCTCGCCCGGTTGTCACCGAAGCACGAGGTCCGACGAGGCAGCCGCCGACTGCCGGCACTCCGAGTCCATCTGCGGCACGGGCACCTCCTGTGCCGCCAACGGACAATGCCTGGTGGACTGCCGGCAGAACCTCGCCGAGGCCTGCGGCTCAGGGCTGCTCTGCAACCAGGGCACCGGTGCGTGCGAGGCCGCCCAGAAGCTGGACTGCAACGCGGTGCCCGGCCTCTGCTGGGAGAACCAGGTCTGCGACGCGCCCACCGGCTACTGCCGCGAGGCCTCCATCGACACCGAGCTCGCCTATGACGTCCAGCTCTACGACTACACGCTGCACGTCGACACCGCCGCGAGCACCTTCTCCGGGCAGGTGAACATCTTCCTGGTGGCCACTCGCAGCGGAACGGGAACCCTCACGCTCGACGTGGGAAAGACCGAGGAGGTCCCCGTCGCGGCAGGCACGGCACCGTACACGCCGTACACCGTCACCTCGGTGCGGGGCCGCTCCGGCGCGGAGCTGGCCTTCACCCAGGACTCCACTGCCGGCACCCTCACCGTAACGCTCGGGACACCGCTCGAAGCCAACGCCTCCGAGGTCCTCACCGTCGCCTACCACGGGCCCCTCAACCCCATCTCCGACAGGAAGCATGCCCTCTACTTCACGGGCCTCATGAAGCGAGAGGGCAAGCTGGGGCACCCGCTCGTGCAGACCTTCGGATGGCCCAATCACACGCGCCGCTGGCTCCCCAGCCATGACCACCCCCGCGACATCGCTCGCGCCATCGCCCGTGTCAGCATCGACAATAGCCTCCCCGTCCAGGCCAACGGCGTGCTCGTCCAGGAGTCCAGCGACGCCACCCGCCGCCGCACCTTCCTCCTGCGCCAGCCGGTGCCCACCTACGCCCTGCACTTCATCGCCTCTCACTCCACCCGCGTTCCCCTGGGAACCGTGGAGGGAGTCCAGGTGGACGCGTACACATACCCGGTGGCCTCGGAGAGCGCTGTTCCCCCTCGCTGGTGGGCAGGAACGCTCGGGGCCATGAAGTACCTCAACGAGGCGCTCGGGCCCTTCCCCTTCGAGCGCTACGCGATGATGCAGGTGCCCTCGGCCCTGGGCGGGATGGAGCACGCCACCGTGGTGTCCATCGCCGACACCCGCTCCGAGGGGCCCGATGAGGACGGCCATGGGCACCGGCTCGTCATCCACGAGATGCTCCACCACTGGTGGGGCGACAGTGCCCACCAGGCGAGCTGGGAGGAGTTCTGGCTCAACGAGAGCCTCGCATCGTTCTACACCGCTGAGGTGGTGGGCGTGCTCGGCAGCAGGAGCGCGTTCCAGGCGGAGTTGGACCGTATGAAGGCGGCCATCTTCAATGCGCCTGCCCGCTACGATGACGACGCGCTCCGCTGGTCACGCCATCCCGAGGAGGTCCCCGGAGCCACCACCCAGGCCTCGTTCGCCGCGCCCTACGTCAAGGGGCCCTGGGTCTGGCAGATGATCCGCCGCCAGCTTGGCGAGCCTGCCTTCGCCGCCTTCATGAAGAAGTTCTACACGGCCACGCGCTTCAAGCCCTACAGCACCGCCCAACTGCTCGCTCTGCTCAACGCCGAGGGCTCGGTGGATTTCACTCCCTTCTTCAAGGAGTGGGTGTACGGCAAGGGCTGGCCCAAGCTCGCGAGCACCTGGAGCTACGACGGGGCCCGCCGGGTCATCCGCCTCACGGTCCGGCAGACCCAGGACGTGGCCCGTTACGGCACCTATACCTTTAGCGGGCCCATGGCGCTGACGTACGCCTTCGACGATCAGAACCCGGCCACCGCCACCTGCACCGGCGAGGTCACCTTCACCGGGGGAGCGCTCGAGTCCACGGTGGAAATCCCGTGCACCCAGGCGCCCACCACAGCAAGCCAGCCGTTCACCCGGGACCTGCTCGTCGAGCTCGTCCCGTAGCGGAGTCAGGACCCATCACCAAGTCCTGGAAACCCGACATGAACACCAGAACACTCCCCCAGAGGCTCATGGCGTTGAGCCTCAACCTGCTCCTTCTCTCTTGTAGCGCCACCCAGCACGTGGTCCCGGGTCCTGCCGGTCCGCACGAACTCTCCAAGTACGTGCTCATCATCCAAGAGACGCCGGACGGGAAGTCGAAGCACGAATGGAAGCCGCTCAGGGATTTCGAACTGACGAAACTCCAGTACGCCATGAACACGGTGACCACCCATCGAGGCATCGTGCGCGTCTCCTCAACAGGATTGGAGGACTATTGCTACGGCAGGGGCCAGCAGTGCAAGGAGGACTGCCTCAGGAGCCGTAACCCATTCCCCGTGGGTCACCTGCGCTATCCCAGGTACAAAGGTCCGTGGCGTGACGGCAAGACCTGGTGGTGTCGAGAGTCCTGCGGAATGCTCGAGGATATGTGCAGGAGGGGGATGGGCGAATGGGCCGAAGAGTACGCTGCGGAGTTCGATTCGACAGAGTCGGCGGTTGATTGGCTCGAGAATCACCGTGAGGAGATTCTGGTGGGTACGGTCATCGTCATCGCGGGGGTCGCCTTCGTCGCAGTGACCATGGCCTCGGGCGGAAGTACCCTCTACTTCGTGCCCCTCTTGATGTTCGCGGATGCCCCCCAGGGAGTGCCCCCCGAGGCCCCGATTGCGGAGAGGACACCGTGAGAATCCAGGAACTCCTCGCAGATGCATCACAATTCATATCGCCCCGGTGGAGGGCGGCGCTGGCCAAGGGTAGAGCACAGGAAAAAGAGCTCTGGGGCTACCTGTACGAGCTCACATCCTTCATCCTGGAAACCGGCCAGGCCTATCGGTTCGAGAACCATCTCGAGGGGCTGGATTCCACCTCCCGTCCACGCGTCAGCGCCGCGCTCGATGCGCGCACGGAGGGGACCTCGCGAAAGGCGATGGAGCTTCTCCTGAAGGTGTGGGACGAGACGCCCGAACCTGGACAGAGACAGTCCGTGCTCGTTCTCATCGGCCTCCTCGGCTTCATTGCTGGCACAGGACAGGTCGATGCTTTCGAGGACTACGTCAAGAACCGGCTCGAGTATGCCCCGCTCGCCATGGCCTGCTTCGCGACGCGCGATGAAGCGGAGGCATGGCTGAAGGGCCTCGCGGAACCGCCAAGCCCTGCCCGGATCATCATCGGCGATGAGTACCATCAGGTCTGGTGCCCTCAAGTAGACAGCACTCGCACCATCATTCGCGATTATGTCATCGAGTCCTACATCGAAGAGCTCACCGCGCGGGGAATACCCCCCGCGGTGCCATCATTCGAGACCCGCGCAGAAGCAACGGCGTGGCTCGCGAACCACCCGGCTGCTCCCTTTGCCTTCGTGTCCATTGCAGGGGAGCGCTACCTCGCGGTGCGCCACAAAAGGCTGAATCGCCATACTCTTCACCATGTCGCCTCCGCGTTGAGCGAATGGGAAGAGGAGAAGATGAGGAGGGCCGGGGAATAGTTCCTCCCCCTCCCTCCTCCAACATTGGAGAGGCTCAGTTCTCCACGGCACCGGAGAGGAAGATCCAGTTCTCGATGGAGGTGAGTTCCTCCTGGGGCAGCGGCGAGTTGCCGTTGAGCGGGTTGATGGGCATGCGGCTGCCGGTGATGCTGCCGTCGCCCGTGAGCTTGAGGAACAGGTAGCTCTTGTCCAGGCTGCCCGGCTGGATGAGGTTGAGCGTGGGCTTCTGCAAGGAGGGCTTGAGCACCAGGCGCTCATAGACGTCATGGGCAGAGCCAAGCAGGTTCAGCCCGCCTTGCGGATTCTCACCCCCGTGGCAGCCACCACAGTTGGACTGGAGGATGGGCAGCACGCGCGCGCCCCACGTATCTCCGGAGCCCGCGAGGCTCAGGGCCGAGGGGTTCGCCGAGTACGAGCACTTGTTGTAGTCGATGGACGAGCCCAGGCTCCACTGGGTGGTGTTCGGGTCGAGTCCCTCGATGAAGCACATCAGCGCCAGCATGTCCTGCACGTTCGGCGGCTGGTTGGCCAGCGGCATGCGAGTGCCGGGGACCGACTGCTCACCCATGTATCCGCGCAGGCGTGCCACCAGGTAGCTCTCCTCGGGCTTGCCCGGCTTGATGAGCGGCACGGTGTTGCCGGCAATGCGCGCGCCGTAGGTGCCATTGCGGTTCTGGTCCCCCTGGACGATCCCGCTGGCCACCAGGCTCTCCACGGTGTCTCGCTGGTTCTCTCTCACCTCGGCGAAGAGGTGCCGCCGGTCATCGAGCACCCACCAGTTCGTGTCGTAGCTGGCGAAGGCCAGCTCCTGCACGTTGCCCTGCTCGTTGACGAAGTTGCGCAGGAAGGTGCCGGTGGCGTTGATGCGGTCCTGGGTCACGGGCACGGGGTCATGCAGGTACAGGTGCAGACCCACCGTGGTGGCGTCCGGTCGCGTTCCCCTGGGGTCCAGCTCCGGCGTCTCCCCGGGGATGAGCTCGAACCAACCAATCTCAATCTCCTTGAAGGACTGCTCAACGAAGCGGAAGCGGTCCCCCAGGCGCTCGCACCGGTCAAACACACCGGTCGCGGTTCCGGACTGCACGTTGCACGGGGCGCCGATGGAGGCCACGAAGGTGCCCGGCGTGTGCAGATCCGGGTACTCCTTCTGGTTGTGGCACACGCCGTTGGTGCCGCTGCACGTGCGCATCACCAGCTTGCGGTGCAGCTCGATACCGGTGGGGTAGATGAGCTGGGCGCCCAGCACATCCACGTCCGAGCCCGTATATGGAGTCCCCACCGAGGAGCCGCCCGGGGTGGGACGCGCCGGGTCGAAGGGGATGGTGCCCGGATCATTCTTGTTGAAGTCCGTAGGGCCGCAGGCCAGCGCCAGGGCCCCGAGAGTGGCGGCAAGAAGAGAGCGCTTCATGCGAAGAAGTCCTGGATGGGGGCGTCAGCGGGGAAGACGCCCTGGTGGTCGGCACCGAGCATGTCCAACATCGTCTTGAGCACGGAGCGGTACGAGTACACCGGGCCGGTGGCCTTGAGGTTGGAGCGGTTCACCGAGCCGAGGCTCTTGCCGCCCTTCCCCGCCCGGGAGATGACGCCGCCCATGAAGGGCATGGACATCCACCGGGTGGCCAGGTCGCTGCCGTGGTCGCTGCCGTTGGCGGAGTTGTAGCGGCTGCCACCCGTGGTGCGGCCAAACTCGCTGCCGAGCACCACCAGCGTCTTGTCCCAGTACGACCCGCCCTCGGGGTGCGTCATCCGCTGGAGGGCCGTGCGCAGGCCACTCACCAGCCGGTTGGCCGCGTCCATCTCGTTCGGCAGCTCCATGTCCTCGCGCGAGTGGAAGTCGTAACCGCCCTGGTTGAGGAACACCGCCGGGCAACCGAAGTGGAAGAGGCGCAGCGCGAGCGCCGCCCGCATGCCCGTGCCGTCCTCGCCCAGCAGCGTCACCAGCTCGCTGTTCTTGATGCCATCCGCTTCCTCCTGCGACTGCCTGTTCACCCGCAGCAGGGGATTTCGGAAGATCTTCCCGTAGTCGCTCGTGGCCTTGCGCGTCTGCTGGTACGTCTCCACGCCTCCGCGCAGTGCCGTGTGCAGCCGTGCCTGGAAGCGGGCGTCCATATTGCCAGCCACCTTGGCCGCCCAGGGCGGCAAGATGGAGTCCGGGTCCGCGCTGAAGCGCTCGAAGCCGCTGCCCTCCAGCACCGGCGGCCGGTAGGTGGCGTACTCGCCCGCGCCCGTGGCCATGCCCGCCTCACCCAGGCTGAAAGCGGGCAGCAGGGTGATGCCCTCCTCGGCCGCCTTCCTCACGCGCTCGCGTACCCCGTAGTTGACGAGCGTGAGGAAGCCGGTAGCGCCACCCACGTAGCCCGTGAGGAAGCGCTCCAGGCCCGTGCCATGGCCACCGTCCGCGCGCGCCGAGAAGGGCTCGTGGTCCACGCACGGCAGCACGCACATCTCGTTGGTGAATTCGTTGACGGGCTTCATCCCCAGGTCGCGCCGGACCTTGTTGGTCTCACCCTCCAGCCAGGTGGCGCGCTCGAGCAGCTTGCCCGCGCCCCACTCGGTGCCGGCGGCGCGCTTGTCCGAGGCCCCGAAGGGGTTGAACTCGTCGGTCACGTCGCTGTTGAAGGCGGTGGTGAAGCGGAAGCCGCCAGACAGGCGGATGTAGATGAGGTGGCGCACCTCGCCAAACCCGGGCGTCTGGGCACGGGCCTCGCGCGGCAACCACAGGTGGGGGAAGGCCAGGGCGGCGGTACCTGCGCCCAGCCCCTGCAACAGCCGGCGGCGACCGAAGGTGCCGGACTTCTTGTCATCAGAGTCGGACATGGGAAGGGCTCCGGGGCTAGTAGAAGACGCGCTCGGCGCTGGAGAGCAGCGCGAAGCAGTAGGGACGGGCGAACTCTTCCGCCGGACACAGGGTGAGGGCGCACTCGGTACCCGCCGCGCGGGCCTCGGCCTTCTCCGTGTCATCCGGCGAGCGGCCAAGCAGCAGCCGATACTGGTGGGTGGCAATCTGCTCGGCCACGTCCGCGTCCACCGCGCGGCTCGGGTCCATGCCACCGGGCAGCAGCTTCTCCACTGCGGCTCCCTTCACCTTGGGGTCCTGCGTGGGGTTGCACAGCTCCTGCACGAAGGACAGCTGGGTGGCGGTGGTGAGGATGCTCACCACGCGGAAGCGCCCGCCCGACACGTTCTCCGGGCAACCGCCCAGGGTACGCGCCAGTTGCGAGTAGCGCTCGTCCAGGTCGCCCTTCTCGTTCAGCTTCCAGCGCGACTGCTGCAGCAAGCTGAAGCTGGCGACACTCCCCGACTCCAGCAGATTCTCCGGCTGGCTGATGCGGTGGTCGCAGCCGGGCAACTCATAGCCGGTGTTGCGGGCCATGGAGTCAATCCACACCTCGGCATCCACCTGCTTGAGCGGGCCGTACGTCCACCGGTAACCGGAGGCCGAGGCGCCCTCGGCGGACTGGAGGTAGGCCGCGGAGGTGGCCACCGCGTAGTGCACCGAGCGGATGTCACCGTTGTGCTGCAGCACCCAGCGCACCAGCTCCTCGCGCACCTCGGGGACACGTGCGGACAGCTCATATCCCAGGTACTGCATGAGCACCTCGTCCACCGCGCGCTCCCAGAAGGCCAGGTCTCTCGCGAGGATGCGGCCCGGCGTCTGCAGCTTCGCCCACTCTTCGGGCTTGAGCAGTCCGCTCCACATCATCGGCTCGCCCGTCCCCGGGTCGCGCGAGGCGCGCAGGTCCGGGGTGAAGACGAGCTCGTTGTAGCCCCACAGCACGCTGGCGCACTCTCCTCGGGACACCTCGTCCACCTGCCCGTTGTCGTCCAGGCAGCGGAAGCGGATGAAGGCATCCGGCAGGCGCATGCCGAGCTGCGGGTGGTCGTAGTAACCCGAGTGCCACAGCTTGTAGAGCCGCGACATGTCCGCGCGCTCATGCTCGAAGGGAGGGCGGCCCAGGAAATGGTTGAAGAGCGCCTCCGCCTTGTCGCCCGGGTCCGCGTAGCGGCGCGTCAGCACCGGATGGGCGCTCACCACCGCGGCGAACAAGTCATACGGCACCCGCCCGCGGTGCAGCTTCTCCACCAGCCGATCCATGTCGTAGATGGCCTGGAGGCTCGTCACCTCGTTGCTGTAGAGGAAGCGGTCCGCGGCCCGGCGCTGCTGGACGAAGATGAAGTCGTCGCTCTCCATCAGCGTCTTCACCGTGGCCCCCCACCCGCCCGAGCACGTCGCCTCGGCCTCGTCCGCGCCAGGCACGCGCCCCAGCATGTCCACGAAGAGCCGGCGGCAGGCCTCGGCATGCACGATGGGGCGGTTGGACAAACCCACGCCCCAGAGGCTGCGGCACAGCCCGCGGTTGACGGGGTTCTGCAGGCCCGCCCCGTTGCAGTACGCCACGCAGTCCGCATCACAGTCAGGCGGGCGCGTCTCGTTGGGCAGCGAGCCGACCGGGCGCGCCGCGGGCAGGGTGTCATCCCCCCCCGCGAAGGTGCCTTCCGTAATGGGGTCCCCGTTGCCCACCATGCCACCGGGGCCTTCGGCCACCTGCTCCGGCTCGAAGGAGTAGGTGGGCTGGCACGCGGCCAGCATTGTGAGTGCAGAGAAGAGAAGCGTCCGAGAGACTGTCATGCACGACTCCCAGCGAAAAAAGGGAATGCCTCAGAGGGAGAACTCGGCTCCGATGGAGAGCCCCAGGCGCAGCCCCAGGGTGCTCCAGTTCTTCGAATAGCGGAACCCGGAGATGTCCTGGCTCGTTGCGAAGAGGAACTGCTGCCCGACCTGGCCGAGCAGATCCGCGCGCAGCCAGATGCGATCGCTCATCTGCCGCCGCGCGCCCAACGACGGGCCCACCAGCCAGCCCACGCGCGGCACGCTCCACGCGTCCACGCCCTGCGCCTGGAGGTTGCGGATCGTCTCGGCGAACTCGAGGCCGGGAATGAGGAAGGAGAGCCCCGCGCGCCCGGCGAAGACGACCTCCATCTTGTCGGCGACGGGCAGGCCGTACTCCCCGGAGACGAACGCCTCGTTGAGGATGCCGAAGCCGAACTGCTGGCCTCCAGACGCGACGTAGTTGCCCAGGATGCGCACGCCCGCGCCCACCCGCAGCCGCTCGCTCACCGTGGGCACGGGGGTGTTCGCCCAGGCCGTGAAGGACAGGAAGCCCGCCGAGTAGTCGAAGGTCTCGTCCAGCTGCACGGCGTTGATGTTCTGCACCCCCGTCATCCGCGCCGATTCCAGGTAGAGATCGGGACTCACGCCGATGCGCATGCGGCCCTGGGCAACGGAGGGAGCCTTCGACTCGGCCGCGGCGGAACGGGACGCCGTGGACTTCGACGCCGGAGTGGGCCGGGCCTCCGCTACGGTTTTTGGCGCGGGCCGGGCAGGCTCCTCGGCGACCTTCGTCTCCACGGCGGGCGCGGGAGGCGGCTTTGCCTCGGCCGCGGGAGCGGGAGCAGGCTCGGGCTCAGCGGGGGCCGGCTGCGCGGCAGGCTCCGCCGGAGTGGTCTTGGAGGAGCTCGTCCGGGACGACTTCGAAGACTTCGAAGTCTTCGAGGACTTCTTGGACGGAGCGGCCTGGACCGCCGGAACGGCAAGGACCAGCAGCGCGGAGAGGAGGCCGCAGCAGACGCGAGGCAGCGGCTGGAACATGGGGCGCGAGCGGAGGGAGGGCAGCACGGGAAGACTCGGGAGCAGGAGGCACGAACCGCGAAGGTCTACTTCAGGACTGCGCTCCTCCCGGGTCCCAGCCAGACACGGGAGGAGTGAGGCAACAGCGGAGGACTCAGTTGCGGCGGCGGCGCAGCAGCGCCAAGCCAGCGGTCAGCGCGAACGCCACCACCGGAGCACCACCGGTGGAGGAGCAGCCACCCTCCTCCTCTACCGGCTCGTTGCTGCCGGTGACGGTCACGCTCAGCGTCGTGACCGCGGCCGCGTCTCCGGTGACGTTGTTGTCACCGTTGACCGAGTTGCCGGCGGCGAAGAGCTTGACGGTGCCCGCCGAGGGGGGCGCCACCAGCGAGAAGTCAAACGTGATGGCGCCGCTGGCGGCGGGCTTGGCCGCCTTATGGGTGAGCTCGTTGCTCTGCTTCTTGGTATCCGTGCCGGGCTCGAGCGACGCCGCCGTGTTGTCCACGGCCACGTTCATGCCGCCCTTCAAGCCAGGGCCCCCGGTGATGGTGAGCTTGTACTGGCCCGTCGCACCTGCGGCGAGCGTGGTGGGGCCGGTGAGCTCGACGGTAGGCGCGGAACCGCCCGTGTGGCAGGTGGAGCACGTCTGGCTCGTCTTGCCAGAGTTGGCAGTCATGCCTGCGGAATTGGCGAGGGCGGGGGCGGACAGCAAGCAGGCCGTGAGCACTCCAGCGGCACCGTACGACGGGAACTTCATACAACCTCCATGAGTGGGGGTTCTCTATTTAACTCGCTTCGCCCCCTTCCTCCCATGGCCCCCTGACAACTCGCGGGGGAGCCGCTCTTCCCTGGACCGTGCCGCCGAAGAAGAGCGGTATGGCCGTAAAAGCTCCCTACATCAGGCGCTTGCACCTCCATGTAATCTGGAGCGGGCTAGCGGGCCCGAGAGCTCACGGCTGCCGGGTGAAGACACAGGCCGGAGCCATCGCCGTCCCCCCAGCCACATGGCCCGGGCAGGAAGCAGTGCCCCCATCCAGGGTGGAGTACGTCTTCGGATAGTCGGTGTGCGCGGTGCGCAGCGTGTAATCCGCTGGTGCGTAGTCCTTCCGGTCCACGGCGCGCACGGACACCTCGACGATGCCACCCCGGATGAAGCGGGGCTCGAGGCAGGCACAGGCGTAGGGCTGCACCGTCACCTTCGTGACGCCCCCTGCGCGCTCGAGTGCGTACAGAGGCTGTAGGCCGCCGGGACTGTCGCTCGGCGAGTGCCAGGCACGCTGCGGCTCTCCGCGATACGTGAGCGTCAGCGGCGCCCCGGTGCTACCGGTGGACACCCGCGTGCAGCCGGTCCCCGACTCCGGCCGCTCCGCATCACAGAAGGTCAGGTCCAGCGCGAGGCCCAGGGGCATGCCCCCATCGGGCAGGTCGGCCACCTCCCACTGCAGTTCCCAGGTGCGGTCGATCGGCTCCATGAGGCCCGCGGGCAACTGGAAGGCGAAGGTGTCCACGTCGCTGGGCACGGCATCGTAGTCCGCGGGGCCGCGAATGCCCTGCCCCTTCGCCGGGTCATTGCCGACGAGCCCGCCCAGGCCGTAGGAGATGGAACCCCTCACCTCGTAGTCGTCACCCCTGGGCGGCTCGGGGAAGGACGTGCCGGCATCGTCACTCGCCAGCACCTTCGGCGTCTTCCCTTCCGTCTCCGAGCTGCGGGAAGTCTCGTCCGGGTCGCTCAGCCACTCCACCTCCAGACGGTAGTCCTGGTCGTCCGCCCAGTGGGAGCCCTCGTCGTGGATGAGGAAGGAGTAGCGCACGGAGGCGGCGTGCGGCGGCACCGGCAACACGCCCTCGAGGTTGCGCAGGTCGGAGAAGGACTCGGACTCATCGCGCGAGGAGTGCAGGCACAGCGGCGTGCTGTTGCTACACCAGCCATCCACCAGAGACGTCACGGCTGGGTCCGTTCCATGACCGTTCCCCTTGGGGCACACCTCTGCCTTCGTGATGCAGTCGGTGGTGGAGCCCGACACCTCCGTGAGGACGCGCACCCGCCGGTTCGGGAGCCCGGGCAGCGGAGGGAAGCGGCCGCCCGAGGACAGTGGCGCCAGCCGGTAGTGCAGCACGGAGTGCGCGGTGTGGGGGGACAGGCGAACTGCATACCAGTCCTTGTCCTGCACCGAACCCAGGCGTCCGGTGAAAGACGTCGTCCTCGACGGGCTACCGGTGAACTCCACCACCTTCGCCCGCCCCAGCTCGTCATTGCCGCCAGGCCCCTCATTCGGGTCACCCTCCTCCAGCACCTTCACGTCCACCATGTACGTCTGGCGAAGGTCTCCCAGCGCCGGGAGGTCATCGGAGGTGTCACCGTCCCAGCCTCGCACCCGCACGTGCCACGTCCCCGCCGCCGTCACCCGGCGCGCGGTGGCCAGGTCCGCAGCCTCGGAATGGGTGCTCACGTGGCCGCCAGCCTCGGTTGTGCCGTCCGGGCGCAGCAGCTCGTACGAGAGGAGCCAGGCCGGAGGAGGCTCGGGCGCCAGGCTCGGCGCCGTCACCCGCACGTAGGCAATCCTTCCGGCCGGCACGTCGAAGGAGAAGAGGTCCACGTCCCCGTCGGTGGCCAGGTACCCGGAGACACTCCCCGCCTGGACATCACCCGAGCCCGTCAGCGGCACGGGCGTAGCCTCCGTGTCGTTGGGCTCGTTGCCGTCCGGGTTGTCCAGCACCTCCACCAGGAGGGAGTACGGGTTGTGCGTGTCGAAGCCGGGGCGGCTGGGGTCGGAGGGCACGTCCTCGAGCCGCAGCACCAGGCTCGCGCCCGGCTCGGTGATGGGAAGGAGGAACCCGACCGGCCCAGGCTGGCCCTGGCCATGCACATCCACCCGCCGGGGCACGAGCGAGTCGCCGTTCTCTCGCAGGAGGCTGACGGACAGGTTCACCTCGGTGAGGGGCACGGGGTAGACGGCGGTGACGCGCAGCACCGAGCGGGGCCCCACGTCCGAGGGGATCCGCACGCTGTACCAGTCGGAGTCGTTCTCGAAAGAGAGGTAGCGGTCCTCCAGGGGCACGCCGAGCGTGAGCTGACAGCCGGGTGAGCGCAGCGCCTGATGGCGGTCATTACAGAGGTCGGCGCGCTCCTGTTCCTTTGGGGGGCAGGCGGAGAGGAGCAGCAGCACGAGCGGCAGCAGTCGAACGGACACCGGGGGGCAAGCCATTCGCAGGGGGGTGCTCATCCGGCGGGATTGTAGAACCGAGCCCGCACTGCGAGCGCAAGAGCCTCTCGTCGAGGGTGGCAGCCGGGTGCCGGAGGGGCCGGGTCACCGACCCCCCTGGGGGGGACAAACGTCTCACGAATACCCACAAGTCCGCCGGGTGAGGATATGGTGAGGCCCTACCCGTTCACGTTGGCCCTCCGCATGTACCTGCGCAGCCTCACGCTCCAGAACCTCAAGCTCCTGCGGGATGTCGCCATCTCCTTCACCCGCTCGGATGGGGAGGTCCGGCCCTGGACCGTCTTCGTCGGGGAGAACGGACTGTGCAAGACGGCCATCCTCCAGGCCATCGCGCTCGCCGCGAGCGGCTCCTCGCTGGGTAGCGAGCTCGCGGACGTCACCTCGCTACCGGACCGGCGGCTGCCCTCCAGCGAGCTGATGCTCATCGGCGCCGAGTTCACCTTCGGTCAGGAGGGCCATAGGACGCGTGGCTATCCCGGCCTGGAGAAGAGGCACTCGCTGCCGCCCTATGTGAGGAGCTCGGTGGCGGCCAAGAGCACCTGGCGCGAGCTGGTGGGCAATTCGAGGTACGTCGGCGTGGAGCACACGCGCGTCTTCGATCCCATCCGAGAGGCGCGCCGCACGCAGCTTCCGGGGTGGTTCGTCGCGGGCTACGGCACGGCGCGCTCCCTGCCCCGCCCCAATGCCATTCAGGGCGAGGGCCTGTCGGATCCCATCAAGCAGCGCCTGGCGAACCTCTTCGACCAGGGCAGTCTCATCGCCACCGGCTTCGCCGACGTCTTCGAGCCGGCCCAGGCCAAGGCCTACAGCCGGGTGCTCCGGCAGGTGCTGCTGCAGGGCAACCTCCTGCCGGGCCTCGTGGGCCTGGAGCTGCGGAGCCACGGCATCGTGCGCACCCGGCAGGACGTGCTGGAGGCCCACCGCTTCGAGCTGGAGATGGGCGGCCAGCGCATCAAGATTCCCGCCACGTGGTTGTCCCATGGCTACCAGAGCTCCATCGCCTGGCTGGCGGACCTGATCGGCCACTTCCTCCTCGAGGCGGGCAAGCCCGTGGCGCCCGAGAAGATGGAAGGGCTCGTGCTCGTTGACGAGCTGGACCTGCACCTGCACCCGCGCTGGCAGACGACGCTCGTTCCCGCGCTGAAGGCGACCTTCCCGCGGCTCCAGTTCGTCGCCACCACCCACTCGGCAATGCTCCTGCCCGGGCTGGAGCAGGAAGAGGTGCTCGTGCTCCGTCAGGACGAGGACGGCAATGTCGACGTCGCCCCGGCACCTGCCTCGCCCTCGTGGCTGACGGGCAGTGAGCTCTTCGACGTGTTCTTCGACAAGAAGGGCAAGCCCCTGCGCAGCAGCCGGAGTCCCGCGCCCCGCAAGAAGCAGCCCGCGCCGGAGAAGGCGCAACGCGCCCCCAAGACGGCCGCCCGGACGAAGCGGAAGTAGGCGCCGGACCTCGACACAGGGAGGCTCCGGCAACGGCCTCAGTCCTCCTGCGTGAGGTACCTCAGCAGCTCTTCCTCGTCGTTCGTCACCAGGCGCCGGATGGTGTCCTGCCTGGCGTAGCGTTTGACCTGCAGCATGCCGACGGCGCTCTGGACGAGCACGCCCACCTTGCGGAAGCCGCCGATCCACCGAGCACGGACGCGCTGCAAGGCGGCTTCGAACTCGGGATCATTCCGGCCAGGAACGGCCCGGATGTCGGCGATGAGCGCGTAGCGTGCCCGGCCCAGGTCGTCCAAGGCCTTGATGAGCGCCTCGAATTCGGCATCGAACTCCTGGAGGGTGCCGAAAGGCTTGTCGCTGCGAATGGTACGGATGATGCCCATCCGCTCGTCGACGAGGACGGTGAAGTAATCGCTCCGGAACACCTGCTTGGACATTGCCGCTACTTTCTACACCGTCAGCGGCTCGGTGGTGAGGGCCTCCGAACCGGGAGGCACCTCCGCGTCCGGTGAGTCCAGCAGGACCAGCAAGGGGATGGCTGCCCCGGTATCCCCGAAGCTGGCCATGCCGCGCACGGTGCCCTCCACGCGCGAGCCATCGGGCCGCTTGAGCGAGAGCGTCTGCCCCACCCGCACGATGGGTGCGCGCCGCGGGATGCCGGGCGAGAGCAGCACGCCTCGGCCATCCAACCGTTGGATGGCATCCACGGTGAAGAGGTAGCGCTCTCCGCCGCCCGCCCCCACCTGCCGCGCGAAGAAGGCGGCCAGCCGCTCCATCAGCAGCATCGCGTGTTGCTGCACTCGCGCCACCCGGGGAGCCTCCCGCTTCAGCAGCTCCTCGGCGGTGAGCCCCACGCGGGTCGCGTCCTCCTGCGAGCTGTGGACCCAGCGCTCGAACAGGCCCCCATCCACCTCGGGGTGGAACTGCACGCCGTAGGACTTGCCCACCCGGAAGGCCTGCTGCGGGTAGCGGGCAGTCGAGGCCAGCAGCTGCGCTCCGGGGACTGGCTCGAAGGTGTCCCCCTGCCAGTGCAGGACGTCGAAGAACTCCTCGAAGCCGGCGAACAGCGGGTCCGACAGCCCCTCCAGCGTCAGTGACACCGGGTGGACGCCCAGCACCGGGCCCTTCTCGCCCGGGTGGACGCGGGCGCCCGCCGCGGCGGCGAGCAACCGCGCGCCCAATCCGAGGCCAAGGCTCGGCCGGCCCGCTTCCAACCGACGGGCCAGCAACCGCCGCTCCTCCTCCAGCAGTGGCGGGGGCTCTCCCTCCTGGAGTCCCAGGGACTTCCCCATCACCACGACGAGATCCGCCTCGGTGTCCTCCGGGCGCGGGTCTCGGCACCGGACATCCAGGGTGAAGCCCGAGCGCCGCAACGCGGGGCCGAGCTGTCCGGGACCCTCGTCTTCGTCGTGGATCAGAACAACGGCGGTTCGGGGGGATGGGGGAGACGCGTTCATGCCGGGAACATTTGCACGCGGGAGGCCGGGTGCAGGGTCCGTCTGTCTACGCAAGAGGGCCCCGGTGCCGCACTCCATCCTCTGGGTGACAGTGGCGGGCGCCAGGCGTTCACGGTCGGGGCCACCCCAGCAGCACGGCCCCGAGCATCACCAGTCCAGCGCCGAAGAGTTGCCGCCGGCCCATCCTCTCCCCCTGGAGTGCTCCGAGCCCCAAGGCGAACGCGATGGAGGTATTGCGCAGGGTGAGCACGGCGCCAGTGCCACTGTGCACCAGCGCCAGGAGCAACAGCGAGAAGGAAAGCGTACACAGCAGTCCAGCCACCACCAGGAGCAGGGGCCGCGTCATCACCTTCCGGAGCAGCGCCCCCCAGCCCGCCTCCTCGCGGCGGCGCATGAGGATGATCAAAGGAAGCGCCACCCCGAGTGACAGCGTGAACAGGGCCGGAGGCTGTGCACCCTCGCCCAGGGCGCGCTTGTAGCTGAGGTTGAAGCCGGCGATGCACGCGGCGCTCACCAGGGCCCAGAGCACGCCCTCGCCCACCGAGCCCCGGGGCAGCACGAGGTTCATCGTCGCCATGCCCAGGGCCACCAGGGCCGCACCGGCCACGGCCCCGGGGGTGAGCTGCTCGCCCAACCACAGCACGGATACGGGCCAGACGAGCAAGAGCGCCCCACCACGGGACACCGTGTACGCAAGCCCCAGCGGAGCCCGGCGCAGCGCCCGGGCGAGCGCGACCAGGTAGCCGCTCTCCAGGACGCCAGCCACGAGGGACCAGACCAAGGCCGCGGAGGTGGGAAACGCCGCCCCCTGAAGGCCGAGCGCCCATAACCCACCGCACACCACGGTGACAGCGATGACGCCCACCACGGCGGACTCTGGGTCCTCGTGACGCTTGAGGAGCGCGTTCCACAGTGCGTGGAAGAAAGCGGACGACAGCACCAGCACCAGCGCGGCGGAACTCAACGCACCTCCGGGAGACGAGCGCGAGAAAGCGGCGCACTCCATGCCATCGCCGCCCCGACTTCAACCCCTCCGGCTCCCGGACACCGCCCCCCAACGCCTGCCCTCCTCCCCTCCGAAACCTGTATTCATGATGCACGTTTTGCGGGGCCAGGACCCATGGACGCACCGGTTGCGTGCACGGAGGGTGCGAGCCCGAGGGGAGACGGCATGGAACGGGGCTTGCTCTGGGAGGCCACACCCTCCATTCAGGAGCCCCCGGTCATGCAACACAAAAAGCTCTGGCTCGGCCTTGGCGCCGTCGTCCTCGTCTCCTTCCTGGTGCTGGGAGGAGAGGGAGTCCGCATCTCGCGCACCCTGCCGCCCATTCCCGAGAAGGTGGTGACGACCGAGGGAACGGTGCTGTTCACGGGCGAGTCCATCCTGCGCGGGCAGAACGTGTGGCAGTCCATTGGAGGCCAGCAGGTGGGCTCGGTGTGGGGCCACGGGGCGTACGTGGCGCCGGACTGGAGCGCGGACTGGCTGCACCGCGAGGCCACCTTCGTGCTGGACACCTGGGCCCGCGCGGAGAGCCGCGCCTCCTATGCCCTGGCCCCGGCCGAGCGCCAGGCGGCGCTGCGTGTGCGGCTCGCGCAGGAAATGCGCACCAACACCCATGACGCGAGCACGGGCACGGTAACGCTGAGCCCGGTACGCGCCGAGGCGATTCGCGTCAACGCGGCCCACTACGCGGACGTCTTCGCCCAGGGCCGCTCGGCCTATGCCATCCCCGAGGGCGCGCTCACGGATGCCCAGAAGCTGAAGGACCTGGGAGCCTTCTTCTGGTGGACGAGCTGGGTGGCCTCGACGAACCGGCCCGGAGACACGATCAGCTATACGCAGAACTGGCCGCACGAGCCGCTCGTGGGCAACCAACCCGCCCCGGGTGTCCTGATGTGGAGCATCGCCTCCGTGGTGCTGCTGCTCGCGGGCGTGGGGGCGATCATCTGGTACTTGAGTGGAAGGAAGGAGGACGAGGAGCTGGCGCCGCCCGAGAAGGATCCGTTCTCCAGCATGCAGCTCACCCCGAGCCAGCGGGCTACGGGTAAGTACTTCCTGGTGGTGATAGCGCTGTTCCTGGCGCAGGTGGGGCTGGGCGGAGTGACGGCACACTTCGGCGTGGAGGGCGCGGGCTTCTACGGCGTGCCGCTGGCGAAGTACCTGCCCTACGCGGTGACGCGGAGCTGGCACACGCAGCTCGGCATCTTCTGGATTGCCACGGCGTGGCTGGCCACGGGCCTCTTCGTGGGCCCCGCGGTGAGCGGGGTGGAGCCGAAGTACCAGCGCGCGGGCGTCAACTTCCTCTTCGTGTGCCTGCTCATCATCGTCGTGGGGGCGCTCTTCGGGCAGTGGGCGTCGGTGCAGCAGCGGATGGGCAGCGGGGACTATTGGTACTGGTTCGGCCACCAGGGCTGGGAGTACGTGGACCTGGGCCGCTTCTGGCAGCTCTTCCTCTTCGTGGGCCTCTTCGTCTGGCTGTTCCTCACGGTGCGGGCGGTATGGCCGGCGCTGAAGAAGCCGTCCGAGGGCCGGCCGCTGCTGATGCTCTTCGTCATCTCCTCGCTGGCGATTGCCTCCTTCTACGGGGCGGGGCTGATGTACGGGCAGCGCAGCCACATGGGCATGGTGGAGTACTGGCGCTGGTGGGTGGTGCACTTGTGGGTGGAGGGCTTCTTCGAGGTGTTCGCCACGGTGGTGATGGCCTTCCTGTTCACGCGGCTGGGGGTGCTGTCGGCGCGCGCGGCGGTGCCGGCGGTGCTCTTCACCACCATCATCTTCCTGGGCGGCGGCATCATCGGCACGTTCCACCACCTGTACTTCTCGGCGACGCCGGCCTCGGCGATGGCGCTGGGCGCGACGTTCAGCGCGCTGGAGGTGGTGCCTCTGGTGCTGGTGGGCCGCGAGGTGTGGAGCCACATCCGCATGTCGAGGCTGCCAGGGTGGATGGAGCAATACCGCTGGCCCATCCTGTTCTTCATCGGGGTGGCGTTCTGGAACCTGGTGGGCGCGGGCCTGTTCGGCTTCCTCATCAACCCGCCGATCGCGCTCTACTACATGCAGGGCCTCAACCTGACGCCGCTGCACGGCCACACGGCGCTCTTCGGGGTGTACGGCATGCTGGGCATCGCGCTGATGCTCTTCTCGTTCCGGATGATGCAGCCGGACGCGAAGTGGAAGACGAAGCCGCTGGCGTGGGCCTTCTGGAGCATCAACGCGGGGCTGGTGCTGATGGTGGTGCTGTCGCTGCTGCCCATCGGGGTGCTGCAGACGAAGGCGGCCATCGAGCGGGGCACGTGGTGGGCGCGCAGCGCGGAGTTCATGCAGACGCCGCTGATGGACACGCTGCGCTGGCTGCGAGTGCCCGGGGACGTGCTCTTCGCGGTGGGGGCGCTGCTGCTCGCATGGTTCGTCGTAGGACTGAAGACGGGCTGGTCGCTCGAGCGGATTGAGGAGCCTCGGACGAGCCCCGAGCCCGAGCGCGTGGGAGTGGCGGCCCCGGCCCATGCCGTCGTCCAGCGCCGCTGACGCCCCACCACCCAAGCCCCCTGCCCAAGCTCCCCCACTCTCCCCCAATTTCCCCTCTCCCCCCGGGAGAGGGACGGGGTGAGGGTGTCGAGCTCCCCGGGTTGAACCCCGTCAGGGGCGCGGCTCGAAGCGGATGGGCAGGCGGGTGGTTCCATGCACGTGGATCGCCTTTCGAGGCTCCCAGGGCGCGTCGCTCGCGAGCGCGAAGCCCCGCACCCGCTCCAGCAAGACGGAGAGACCAACCCGAGCCTCCAGCCGAGAGAGCGGCGCCCCGATACAGAAGTGGATGCCGTGCCCGAACGCGATGTGCGGGTTGGGCTCTCGGGTGATGTCGAACCGCTCCGCGTCGTGGAACTTCCGCGGGTCCCGATTCGCGGAGCCGATCATCGCCAGCACCATCTTCCCGGCGGGAATCACCTGGCCGTGGAGAGAGACCTCGCTCCGCGTCACGCGGAACATCGCCTGGACGGGCGAGCGGTAGCGCAGGACCTCCTCGATGGCCGAGGGCAGGAGGCCGGACTCGGCCCGGAGACGGGCGAGCTGCTCCGGGTGCTCGACGAGGCACAGGAGCGCGTTGTTGAGCAGGTTCGTGGTCGTCTCGTGGCCGGCCGAGAGGAGGAGTTGGAAGAAGCCCAGAAGCTCCTCTTCCGTCAGCCGCGCACCGTCTACCTCGGCCTCGACGAGCCGGGTCAACAGGTCGTCCTTTGGCACCGCCCGCCGCTGCTCGACCAGGTCCCGGAGGTAGACCCGCATCTCGCTCGACACGGAGGCGAACTCCCCCTGTACCCGGGCCGCCTCTTCGCTGCCCGCGACGGCGTAGCCGAGGGCCATGATCACATTAGGGTTGCAGGTCATGGAGCGCTCGAACGAATCGCGGATCGGAGCGGTGCTCACGGACGCGTTCGCGGTACGCGCCTCGACGGCGACGGCCTCGACGCCTCACACGCAGCACGGCGTGGGGCTGCTCGTCGGACTGGACAGCGACGTCACGGTGACGGAGCCGGGTCGAGCGAGCGTGTGCGGGCGAGTCGTCGCGGTCCCCCCTCATCTGCTGCACGCTGTCGACAGCCCCGGGCCCACGCTCGGGTTCCTCTACGACCCAGAGCTGGCGCCGCACGTCGCGGGCTACACGAGCGGGAGTAGAGGGGCCTTCCCGCTCGAGGGCCGGCTCGCGGCACGTCTCGAAGCGGCGCTGGCCACGCACCGCGCGTCCCTGTCCCGGCCCGAGGTCCTCGACGGCCTGGCGCGCGAGTGCTCGGACTGGCTCGCGGGGGAGTCGCCGCGCCGAGAGCCTGACAGACGCGTCGCCCGCGTCCTCGAGGCCTTGAGGGATCCAACCATCGACCGGCGTCTCGTCGTCGAGCGCACCCGGCTCTCCCAGGCGCACCTGCGGGCGCTATTCGTTCGCGACGTAGGGCTGCCCATCCGCACCTTCCAGCTCTGGCGCCGGCTCCTCGTGGCGGTGGCGGCCGGAAGTGCGGCCACTCAGGCCGCGGAAGCGGAGGAGGGCGGCTCCTGCTCCGCGAGCAGCGCGTGGATGCGCGCGCGCAGCGCCTCGGGCTCGAAGGGCTTGTCCAGGCACGGCCGCTGGGTGGTCGCCAGGAACGCGCGCGCCTCCTCACTGAAGGCGCCTCCCGTGAGGAACACCACGCGCTCGGCCTGACCGGGCAGCTCGCGCACCAGCGTCTCGTACAGCTCCAGGCCCGTCATCTCCGGCATCATCACGTCACACAGGATGAGCGAGTAGCGCTCCCCGGCCCGCAGCCGCTCCAATGCCGGGCGTGCGCCTCTGAAGGCCGCCACCTCGTGCTCTGGCGCCAGCGTGCGGGACAGCGCGGCGAGCAGCAGCGGCTCATCGTCGATGACCAGCAACCGGCCGCGAGGGCCCTTTCTCTCGGAAGCGGTGGCGCTCCCGGTGGAGACGACAGGTGAGTTCTCCAGGGCAGAGCGCAGCACCACCTCGAACGTGGTGCCCCGCCCCACCTCGCTGCGCACCCGGATGTCTCCGCCCATGGCCTGCACGTAGCTATGACAGATGGACAGCCCCAGGCCCGTGCCTACCCCCACCGGCTTGGTGGTGAAGAAGGGCTCGAAGATGCGGGAGAGCACCTCGGGAGGAATGCCCGTGCCGGTGTCGCTCACCGACACCACGACCCAGCCCTGCTCGTCCTGGGAGGTGGTGATACGAATCTCATGCTGGCCGGCCTGTCCCTCGGGGATGGCCTGGGCGGCGTTGATGAGGAGGTTGAGGAACACCTGGCCCAGCCGCGTCTCGTCCCCGAGCACGGCCGGCACCGGGCCATAGTCCTTCACCACTCGGGCGCGGTGGCGCACCTCCGCGGCCGCGATGGACAGCGCCAGGTCCAAGGCCGCATGCACCTCCACCAGTTGGTCCCGCTCGGGCTCCACCCGGGAGAACGTCTTGAGGTCCTGGATGATGCGGCGCATCCGCTCCGTGCCCTGGAGGGCCTCGGAGATGGCCTGCTCCACTTCCGCCCAGCGCTCGCGCTCCTCTCCACGTGCCGCCATGTCCCGCACTTCCGTGGCGACGTAGTGGACGTTGGAGATGACGAAGGCCAGCGGGTTGTTGAGCTCATGCCCCACGCCGGCGGCCAGCGTGCCCACCGCCGCCATCTTCTCGGCATGGACGAGCCGCTCGCGGGTGGCCTGCAATTCCTGGAGGCGATCCTCCAGGTCCTCGTTGAGGGAGGCCAGCTCCGCGGTACGCAGGTCTACATGGGCCTGAAGCTCGCGCTCGCGCTGGCGAGCCCGCTGCAGGCGCAGCCACACCCCACCGGCCACCCCCAGCACTGCGACCAGCACACACGCCACGCGGAACGTGAGTGTCTGGTGGAAGCGGGGCTGCAGGTAGAACGTCACCTCCACTCCCGGGGCTGCGCCGCCGCCGTCCTCGTACTCCGCCTCCACGCGGAAGCGGTAGTTCCCGGGCGGCAGGCGGGTATAGGAGGCCACACGCTGCGCTCCGGCCTCCACCGGCTCCGCGTCGATGCCCTCGAGCTGGTAACGAAAGCGCAGCCGCCGGGGAGCGCGCAGGCCCGCGGACGTGAACTGGAGCTCGAGCCGTCCGTCCCCCGCTGGGATGTGACCCCACTCGGAGCGGGGGACAAGGCGACCGTCCACCCGGAGCTCCTCGATGCGCGCGGGCGGAGGCGGCGTGCGCGTCCGCTCCTGCTCCGGGGTGTAGACCACGGCGCCGCGGATGGTGGGAAACCACAGCCGGCCATCGCGGGTGCGCAGGCCCGCAGGTGCGCCCAGCCCGTTGCACTCCTCCGAGCGCATCCCATCTTCCGTCCCGTAGACCCGGGAGGTGACGCGCGCCCGCTTCCCCGCGGCCACCTCCTCCAGCTCCGCCAGGGGCACGCGGAAGATGCCCTTGTTCCCACTCATCCACAGGTGGCCACGCTCATCGGAGAGCAGCTGGAAGGCCCGCTCGTCGAACAGCCCTTCGTCGCTCGTGAAGCGCCGGAGCTGTCCCTTCCGCCACCGGTAGATGCCCTCGCCCGAGGCTATCCAGAGCGTGCCATCTGCCTCCTCGTGGAGCGCCAGGACCTTGCCATCCAGCGGCTGGGCCTCGGAGGCCAGCACGGTGGTCTGGTCGTCGAGGAGATGAACCAGGCTCCCGCCCCTCGTGCCCACCCAGAGGCCCCCCGCGGCGCTCGGCCGCAACAGGGTGAGATCCTGACCGGGCAGGCCTCCGCGTGGCGAGTAGGGCTCGAAGCGCTCCCCGCGCCACCGGAAGAGTCCCGTAGGAGTGCCGACCCAGAGGGTGCCGGCGGCGTCTACGGCCAGCAGGAAGGCCCTCGAGTCCCCCAGCCCCTCGGCCGCACCAAACGAGGTGAACGCGCCCGCGCGCCAGCGGCTGATGCCCCCCCGCGTGCCGAACCAGAGGCTACCGTCCGGGGTCTCGGCGATGGCCCGGACCCGGTCCAGGATGAGCCCGTCGCCCGTGCTCCACGACGTCACCCGCCCCTCCTGCATGCGGCTGACACCGCCTCCCACGGTGGCGAACCAGAGAGCGCCGTCGCGCGCCTCGTGGATGGCCAGCACCATCTCGTGCGCCAGCCCCTCCGGAGGACCATAGGGGGTGAAGGGCGCATCCTGGAGCCGGTGCAGTCCCCGAGCCTCCGTGCCAATCCACAGGTTGCCCTCGGCATCCTCGAGCAAATCACTCACCACGCTGTGCGCCAGCGGATGCGCCTCCTCCAGGACGGTGACCCGGCCCCCCACCACTCGCCGCACGCCGTGGCCCAGACTCCCCACCCAGAGGCTTCCCTCCCGGTCCACGAGCATCGCCGAGATGGGAGCCCCAGCCAGGCTCGCCTCGGGCACCCGCCGCATGACGCCCTTCTGGAGCCGGTACACCATCCCCTGCTCCGTGCCGGCCCAGAGCGTGCCCTTCCGATCGACCGCCAGCATGCGCGCCGCCTCCTGGGGCCCATCCTCGAAAGGCAGAGGCGCCGTCCAGGCCGAGCCATCCCACCGTTGGAGGCCACCGGTGCTGGACACCCAGAGGCCGCCGGCCGCGTCCTCGGCGAGCGCCAGCGGCTCATCGCTGGCGAGCCCGTTGGCCTTTTTCCAGGTCCGGAAGCGGCCCTCGGAGAGCCGCGTCAGGCCATCTTCGGCCGTGACGATCCACAGGCTCCCATCTCGGGTGGCCAGCAGCTGTTGGGGATGATCCAGGACGGTGCCCGAGGGCGGGACAACGGGCTGGAAGACGCCCTCCCGCATGCGGACGAGCCCCTTCTCCAGGCCGATCCACAGCGTCCCATCCGGACTCACCGCGAGGTCATGGATGTTCCGGCCCTGGAAGGCGGGCGTGTTCGTCTTGTTGAAGACGCTGAAGCGGACCCCGTCGAAGCGCACCAGCCCTTCCCAGGTACCGCCCCAGAGGTAGCCATCCGGTGTCTGCGCCAGGGACAGGACGCTGTTCTGCGGGAGCCCGTCCGCTGTCTGCCAGGCTCGGTGAGGGAACTGGCGCGGCGCCTTGTCCGGCGCCAGGGCCATGGCGCTCTCTCCACCTGCGAGCAGCCCCACGAGCACCACGGCCACGAGCAGGTGTGCGCGAAGCCGGAGGGGGACGGGCTCGCGAGGGGCCTCCTTCGGGGAGCCAAGCGTGGGACGCATGCGAGAAATCAGCGTGCACTCACGGTAGCGGGTGAGCCCCTCCGGGGAAAGACGGCGGGTGGACGGGAAGGAGCGGGCAGTGACAAAGAGCCCTTGCCTACCCGGCCCGACACCAGGGGGCCGAGCCGTCGGCAACCGCGGGAAGCTACGAGCCGAGGCGCTTGCGCAAGGTGTGCAGGGCCCACGCGCTGAAGAGGATGCCGAGAGCGCCCAGGCCCAGGAGCACGAAGGTGCGCTGCGCAAGGAGGCTGGAGCCGAGGTAGATGGTGCCCACCGCGTACGGCAGCTCCGCAACGGCCAGGACCAGCAGGTACCTGCGGAGCCCATAGCGCGCCAGTCCGAGCACATAGCCGGGAATCTCGGAGGGGACCGCGAGCTGGAAGAGGAGCACCAGGCCAAAGGAGCTGTGCTGGGAGATGCGCTCCTCGTAGCGGCCGAGCAGCTCGCCGGACACGAGCCGACGGACCACGGGCCGGCCCCAGGAGCGGGCGATGCCGTAGGCGCAGATGCCTCCGAGCATCCAGCCGCACCACAGCAGGACCACGCAGAGGGGCTCTCCCCAGGTGTGGACGGCCACGGGCACGAGCACCGCGCTGCTGAAGAAGGCCATCATCGCCGAGAACGCGGACAGCAGGACGAAGAGCGCCGCGCCCCAGAAGGGATGCGCCTTGATGACGGGTTCGGCCTTCGTGAGGAGCCAGGTCAGGGAGGACTGGAACGGCTCGGAGGAGGCGAACAGCACCAGCCCGCCGAGGAGGAGCAGCAGCAGGAGCACCCGCTTCCACTCCGTGGAGAGCCAGCCTGGCTGGTGGCCCTGCGTCATCGTGCTCCGTCGCATCCAGGCTCCGGAAAGGGCGGTAGACCTGAAGATAGGCAGCGAGGAGGCTCCTACCCGCGCCCCTCTCAGTGAGCGCTCTCTGGAGCCCTCGCGGAGGAGCCATGCGAGCGGTCTTCCCAGGCTGCGCCGGGTGGGAGCCGGGAAGGCGCCTCCCCATCTTTATGGATGGAGTCCGCGAGAAGACCTGGGGGGCGGCATGAGATTCGGAACGAGAGGTTTACTGGCCGCTGTAGCGGCGCTCGTCGTGGTGGCCGGGTGTGAGAAGCGCGAAGCCCGGGAGCGAGAGCGAGAGACGGTGGCGGCCCCGATGAAGTCGGAACCGGGCACGACGAATGATGGCCGGCCTCCCCCACCCTCTCCGGCCACCCAACGGCCCCCGAGGGAGGAGCCCCCACCGACGGCGAAGGTGGCGCGGCCCCCCAAGCCTCCAGCGCAGCCAGCGCCGGACGAAGCCGGAGCGAGCACCACTCAGCCACGGCAGGTCTCGGGAGAAGTGCTGGCCTTCACCGGCAAGGAGCTGGTGGTGCTGTCCGCGAGTGAGGGACAGGACGTGCGGATGCTCGTCATCTCGGGCACCGAGGTGCGCGTAGACGGCCGGCCGGCCACCGCGGCCGACATTCGTGAGGGTGGTGAGGTGCGCGCCACCTATGAGATCGCCGAGGGTGAGCCCGTCGCCCTGCTCGTGGAAGTGCGTAATCCCGAGGGTTCTGCACCTCCGGCGGGTGACACGGCACAGGAGCCCGAGAAGCCTCTCTTGGATCAGCCCAAGATTCCGAAGAGCGACGACTGATCCACGGTGGGGTGCAACACGGGGACGGATACCCTCACCCCGACCCTCTCCCGGTGGGAGAGGGAGGGATGCTCGAAGGGATGCTCGGAGGGTTGCTTGGGCGGATGCGCTGGGGGTGACTCAGCCGATGCGCAGCCGACGATCAACCGCCTCGGGGGGTGCCGCAATCGGAGCAGAAGCGGGCGTTGGGCTTCAACTCCGTGCCGCACTGGGTGCAGTGCGCCTTGGCTGCCTCCAGCGGCTTGCCGCACTCGGAGCAGAACTTGCCTCCCTCCACCCGGGCGTTGCAGTGGGGACAGGCCGCTGCGGCCGCGGTGCGGTGCGCCTTCATGTCCAGCGACTCCACCTGGTCCACCTTGCGCGCCTTGTCCCAGGCCTGCTCCACCGACACCTTCGACTGGATGTGCGCGGCCTCCTCCTGGAGGTTCGGCGCGCATCCCTCACACAGGCCTCGCGACTCGTTCCAGCACGCCTGCGGACACACCCACTGGCCGCAGCGGGTGCAGTGCTTGAAGTGCTTCTTCCCCTCCTCCACCGCCTCGGCGTAGGCGTCGTCCCAGGCGCTTCCGCGCAGCGCGTCCTTCACGTGCTCGCCCGCGTAGGCCGCCCGCGACAGCGAGCCCCCGAAGAACGAGCCCGCCGCCTTCAGGAAACCCGCCGCCATGCCCATCTTGTTGGCGATGAAGGGCGACATGTGCCCGTTGCGGCACTTGTCGCAGAAGAACTCGAACTGGAAGCCGTAGTTGTTGGAGCGGTCGGTGTAGTTGCGGGTGAACTGGATCATCGCCATCGGCGCGAGCCCCCTTCGGCAATCGAATCACCCGCGAGGCTACCCGAGGCCGGCCTACTTCTTCCAGACGGCCCAGTTGGTGCCGGAGTTCACCAGCGTCCAGCCGGTGCCCGGCGACCACGCGCCAGGGCCCACCTTCATCGCCAGGCTGCCGCTGTTGCCGGTGATGATGGCGGCGTACTTCGTCGTGTCCGCGGCCTGGATGCTCACCGCCGAGGTGGAAGTGACGCCCTTCTCCTTGCGCGCCGCGATGAGGCTCTTGATGGCGGCGGCGTTGCCCCAGTCATAGAAGTGCACCCAGTAGACGCAGGGGATTCCCGGGTGCGTCAGGATGTAGGCGTAGCCCTGCATCACCTTGTCGCTGGGGAAGGGCCAGTGATTCTGGCCGCCACTCGGGTGACTCGGGCCGGTGTCGTGGTTGTCGATGAACGTCACCGACTTGGCCGCCCACCAGCCAATGGCACCCGAGGGCTTGCCCGCGCTGTCCTTGAGCCGCCAGAACTCGTTGTACTGCACCGCCTGCTGGAGGATGCCCTTGGTGGTGAAGTCGAACGCCGCCGACTTGCCGGCCGTGGCGTCGATCCAGTTCATGATCTGCTGACGGTGGGCGTCTGGGTTGCCCAGGTTCAGGTCCGTCCACAGCTCACCCACCGAGAAGTAGGGCACCGTGCCGGTGTTGTAGTTGCCAACGTACGAGCCGTTGTAGCCCTTCACGTAGTCATAGCGCCAACCGTCGTAGCCGATGCTGGACTTGAGCCAGTTCATCCACGCCTTGACGTCGGTCTGCACGGTCCCGTTGGTGTGGTCCAGGTCGCGCGCGGCGTTGAAGCCATCCCCGGTGTCGGCATTGCCGGTGGCGCCCGTCCACTCATCGCCCTTCGCCACCGCCCACGAGCCCCAGGTGGGGTTGGTGAAGTCCGCCCAATTGCTGGTGCCCACGCGGTGGTTGACCACGATGTCCGCGATGGCCTTCACCCCATAGGTGTGCAGCGAGCCGATGGCGCCCTTGAGCTGCGCCTCCGTGCCGTAGGAGCTGCTCTGCACGTAGAGCTGCCGCGGCAGGTAGCCCTCATTGGCCGCCGAGTCCCCCGAGGGCGGGAACCACACCATGGTGAAGCCGCTGTTCTTGATGTCGGCGGCCTTGCCCTGGATGACGCCCCACCACGCAGACGTCTCGGTGGACCGCCAGTGGAAGGCCTGCAGCATCACGTCGCTGCTGTTGCCGTCCAGCGGGCCCGCGGATGCGGTGAACGAGGCCACCAGTCCCAGGGCACACGACAAGGACACAACTCCGCCAAGCACCTTCTTCTTGAGCATTCGGCTCTCCGGGGGGGAGGAAAGCGGGCAGGCGATTTACGGCCCGTTTGCTGGTTAAGCGAGTTACGGCGGGCTTAACGTCCTACACACAACCCGCTCTTCGCAAGGCCATCAGAAAATTTTGGCCCTGTTCCACCCTCGAAGCCCTCTGGCCCACCGGGAGGGGTGGGCGGGAGCATGGAAAACGAATGGGGTGCGCGCCGGGTGGGCGTTAGGATGAGAACAATGGCCGAACAGTCCCCCCCCTACTGGGTCCTCATCTCGGTCCTGTTCAGCTCCCAGCCGTTGACGCCTTCGCTGGCCATGACGCTGCATCAGGTCGCGTACGACCTCTACCGGCGCGGCGACACGGTGCAGCCGGTGGCGGGAGATCTGCTCACAGGCAAGGTGCACAACCTGCGCAAGGACGTGCAGATGGGCGCCATCTCAGGCCCCGCCTTCGAGGCAGAGATTGAAACGGAGCGCGGCTCCGGCGTGGTGCGCTTCCTGCTCACCCGTCAGGGGCTGGAGATGATGGAGGCAGTACCTCCTGAGCCGCCGCGCCCCAAGTACCTCAATTAGTGCACCCGGACCTTCTCCACGCGCTCCTTGCGCGGGAGCTTGGGCCCGCTCGCGGGACGAGGCCGCTTGCGCGTCACCATGCGGGCAATGCCGTAATAGAGCTGCTCCTCGGTGTACACCTTGCGCACCCCGCGCGTACCGGGGACATAGGCGGGCCCGGGCCGCTCCAGCCACTGCAGCACCCGGAGCTCTCCCGAGTGCGCGAAGCTCTTGAGCAGCTCGGGCGGGCACTGCCGGAGGTAGCGGCGCACCAGTGGCCGAAGCCGGCGGGGGAAGTCCTTGCCCAGCACCGAGTGCCTGCGCCCCGCATGCAGCGTGCCGTCGAAGCGCCGCGACATGTGGAAGAGCTCGTGCATCACCGTCTCGATGCGGCCCTTGGGCGTGGAGGAGCGGAAGAAGAGCGGGCGCAGGGTGATGCAGTAGAGCATCCGCTTGCCCTTGAGGCGGACAATGGGCTTGCGCCGCCCCGTGCGGTCCGTGCTGCGCCCTCCCCGGAAGCACAGCGGCTTCACCGTGCCACGCGAGGCCCGCCGCGCCTCGCCCGCGATCACCAGGATGCGGCTGGCCTTCACATGGGAGAACTCGGGCATCTTCGCGGCGATGTCGCGGATGAGCGTGCGGATGACCTTGTTGAGGTTCAGGCGACGGTGGGCCACGGTGTAGTCAACAGTGTACCCGAAATGCCCTTGAGGCCAGCCCGAACGCACCCCACCTTGGCGCCATGCGTTCTGCCCCGCGTGCCACCGTCCACCTCCTGACGCTCGCCGCCTGGCTGGCCGGGTGTGCCTCCACACCGCCCCCAGCCCCCGTGGGCCCCGCCTCGCTCGGCGCCGAGGAGACCACCGTCGCCGCCCAGGGCCTCACCGAGGTGAAGTTGCGCTACTCCGGCCAGCTCACCAGCCCCGGCGCCGCCGTGCTGGAGAAGGCGGACTACGAGCTCGTCTCCGATGGGCAGGTGGTGCAGAAGGGCTCGGCGCCCCTGGGGGTCACCCTGGCCCCCCATGCCCCCACGCCCTTCTCCTTCCAGGCCGAGGCCGCCTACGTGCGCACGCCGGAGGACCTGCGGGCGCTGAGCCAGCGGGGCGGCACCCTGCTCGTGGCGCTGCGCGGCACGCTCACCGTGCGCGTGGGCGACTCGGTGCGGACGCTCCCCTTCGCCGCCTCCCGGCCGGTGCGCGTGCCGCGGCTGCCCGTGGTGCGGCTGGAGAGCCTGGATGGGGCCCGCTACTCGGAGGAGCAGGTGGATCTGCTGCTGCGCCTGGGCGTGGAGAACCCCAACCCCTTCCCCCTGCGGCTGGACGGGCTCACCTGGGCCGTCTCCGTGGGAGGCCGGAAGCTGGGCGAGGGCGCTCAGGGCAAGTACGACACCGTGGACGCGTCGGCCACCGGGGTGTATCCCCTGGAGGTGGCGGTGACGAAGGAGACGTGGGGCCAGGACGTGCGGGCGCTCATCGCCAAGGGGACGCTGCCGTATGAGGTCGCGGGCGAGCTCACAGGCCCGCTGGTGCACGTCCCCTACTCGCTGTCCGGAGACGTAAAGCTCAACGTGTCGCGGTAGTGCCCATCTACCTACTCGGAGAAGACCCGGAGCTCTTCCCTCCCCCGGAGAAGGCGGACCGGAGCGGACTGCTCGCCGTCGGAGGGGACTTGAGCCCCGAGCGCCTGCTCTCGGCGTACTCCCAGGGCATCTTCCCCTGGTACAGCCAGGGTCAGCCGCTCCTCTGGCACTCGCCGAATCCGCGCTTCGTGCTCACGCCGGACAAGCTCCACGTGGGCCGCTCGCTGCGCAAGACGCTCAAGGCCGGCGTCTATGAGATTCGCTGGGACACCGCCTTCAAGGACGTCATCACCGCGTGTGCCAGCACGCCGCGTCCCGGCCAGGACGGCACGTGGATTACGGAGGAGATGCGCGAGGCCTACGTCACCCTGCACGAGCTGGGCTTCGCGCACTCGGTGGAGGCCTGGGCCCAGGGCGAGCTGAAGGGCGGCTTCTACGGCGTGTCGCTGGGGGCCGCCTTCTTCGGCGAGAGCATGTTCGCCCATGCGCCGGACGCCTCGAAGGTGGCCTTCACCACCGCGGTGGAGCGGTTCCGCGAGTGGGGCTTCCACTTCATCGACTGCCAGGTAGAGACGGAGCACCTGACGCGTTTTGGCGCCGAGCACTGGCCGCGCAAGCGCTTCCTCCAGGCGCTCGACCGGGCCCTGCAAGAGCCCACCCGCCGCGGCAAGTGGACGGAAACCTGAGCCTCAGCCGGCCCGAGCCTCACTCCCCCGAGCCTCACTCACCCGAGCATCCGTCAGGGGCAGCTCGAGGGTGAAGGTGGCTCCCTGGCCGGGGCCCTCGCTCGAGGCGTGGAGCTCACCGCCCAGCTCCCTGGCCGCCAGCGCGCTGATGTGCAGCCCGAAGCCGTGCCCGTCCTTCTTCGTGGAGAACCCTTGTGTGAACAGGCGCACGAGGTTCTCCGGGACAATGCCCACCCCGTTCTCCTTCACGATGATGCGCAGCCGCTCTCCGGCCTGCTCCACACGGATGAGGAGCTGCTTGTCCGCGCGCCCGCTGTCCATCAGCGCATGGCGCGCATTGCTCAGCAGGTTCACCAGGATCTGCAGCAGCTTGTGGCGATCCACCATCACCGCGGAGAGCTGGGTGCCATACTCGCGCCGCAGCTGAATGCCCAGCTGCTCGTAGGACACGGCGTGCAGGCGCATCGCGTCGTCGATGAGGCAGGGCAGCTCCACCCGCTCCACCACTCCGGCGAAGCACGCGTGCTGCTGCTGCATGCTCACCACGGACTTGATGTGCTCCACGCTCTCGTCCAACACCCGCACCTCATCGAGGACCGCATCCCGCTCCCGCATGAGCTGCTCCGCGAGCGCGTGGAGGTAGCCCGGCACCTGCCGGAGCTGCGGATTGGCGGTGAGGAGGGAGCCTGGCGCCTCGGAGTGCTCGCGCAGCAGCTCCGCCGTCTTCGTCAGTCCGGACACCCGCAGGGCGCGCAGCCGCTCGGCCACGACTCCCGCGGAGACATTCACGCTGTTGAGTGTATTGCCCACGTTGTGCAGCACACCGGTGGCGATCTCCGCCATGCCCGCCCGGCGCGACACGTCCAACAGGCTGCGGTGCAGCTCGGCCAGCCGGGACTCGGCCTCCTTGCGCTCGGTGATGTCCCGGCCGAAGAAGGTCAACCCCACCACGCCCCCGCCCTCCTCCAAGATGGGGTTGATGACGATCTCCACAATCAGGAGCCTGTCCCCCAGCTGGAAGCTCGCCTCCGTCTTCGCGCGCTGTCCCGCGAGCGCCTGGGTGAGAGGTCCGCGCAGGTGCTCCTGAATCTCCAGAGGGAAGGCATCGAGGATGGGCTCACCCGGCTGTCCCTCCCTGCCAAGCGTCCGCCGCAACAGCTGCCGCATCGACGGGTTGGCGGTGAGGAGCCGCCCCTGCCTGTCGAGGGACATCACCAGATCATCCGTGCTCTCGAAGAGGCTGAGCAGCTTGCTCTCGCTCTCGCGCAGTGTCTTCAGGGCCCGTTGCAGCGCCGAGTGGGAGGCCTCGCGCGCCGTGACGTGCAGCCAGTTCAGGGCCCACCCGCCCAGCAACGAGAACCCAGCCAGGAGGCTCATCCGCTGCGCCATCTCGTCCGGGAAGAGCGGGCGCGACAGCTCGAAACCCACCTGCTGGAGCGGCTGCAGAAGCAGCGCGTTGAGACCGAAGAGCACGGTGAAGGCGAGCCCCATCCTCGCCCCCAGCAGATAGGCGGCCAGGGCCGGCAGCAACATGGTCGCCGCGTGGGTGGAGGCCTGCTGGACGCCCATGGAGCGCATGGCGGCCAACATTCCCACCCCGAGGATGGAGCACAGCAGCAAGGAGGCCAGCCGGGGCGAGCGCCCTCGTCGCGCGAGCACCAGCACGCTCAGGTAGCCCGCCAGCACCAGGGGCCCCGCCACCAGGTAGAACGAGCGCTCTCTGGACGACAGGCCGGAGACCGTCATCTGCACGGCCATCACCAGGTTGAGGGCCGCGGCCCCCACCAGCACCCGGAGACGGCCGAGCTCCTCCGGAGGCAGTCGCCGCTGCTCCTCCGACAGGAGCTGGTCCAACCCCTCCAGGAACCAGGCCCGGAGTCCACCTTCCCGCGGCCACGTCCTGGTGGACAAACTCGACATGACAACCCCCCCGGTGCGACATCCAGCAGGGAAGTATGACCGAGAGCCTGGGTTTGCTTGCAAATCAGAGGGTAGGACGGACGCCTTCACCCTGGAGGGGCAGCTCGAGGGTGAAAGTGGCCCCCTGGCCAGGGCCCTCGCTCTCACACCGGAGGGTACCGCCCATCTCCTCGGCGGACAGCGCGCTGAAGTGCAGCCCGAAGCCGTGCCCGTCCTTCTTCGTGGTGAAGCCCTGGGTGAAGAGGCGCGCCAGGTTCTCCGGGGCAATGCCCACCCCGTTGTCGGCCACGGCGATGCTCAGCCTCTCTCCAGCCTGCGCCACGCGCAGGGTGAGCTGCTTGTCCGCGCGCCCGCTGTCCACCAGGGCATGGCGCGCGTTGCTCAGCAGGTTCACCAAAATCTGCAGCAGCTTGTGCCGGTCCACCATCACCGCGGAGACCGGAGCGCTGTACTCGCGCCGGAGCTGGATGCCCAGCCGCTCGTAGGACACGGCGTGCAGGCGCATCGCATCGTCGAGCAGCCCGGGCACCTCCACCCGCTCCACCACTCCGGCGAAGCGCGCATGCTGCTGCTGCATGCTCACCACGGACTTGATGTGGTCCACGCTCTCGACCAGCCGCCGCAGCTCCTCCAGCACGGACTCCCGCTCCTGGGTGAGCTGGCCCGAGAGCGCCGCCAGGTAGGCCGGGAACTGCCGGCCCCGCGCGTCCTCCTCGAGGAAGGTACCCAGCCGCGAGGCATTCTCCCGCAGCAGCTCCACGGCCCGCTCCAGGCCGGTGACACGCGAGCCGCGCAGCCGCTCCACCACGAGGTTGGCCGACACGTTCACGCTGTTGAGCGTGTTGCCCACGTTGTGCAGCACACCGGTGGCGATCTCCGCCATGCCCGCGTGGCGCGACACTTCCACGAGGTTGCGGTGCAGCTCCGCCAGCCGGGCCTCGGCCTCCTTGCGCTCGGAGATGTCCCGGCTGAAGAGCGTCGCGCCTACCACCCGTCCCCCTTCCCACACCGGGTTCAAGATGATGTCCACCGTCAGGGAGCGGCCCCCCAAGACGGTGTGCTCCTCCGCGCGCACCCGGCTCCCCTCCAGCGCCTGGCGGAACTGCGCCTGGAGCGCCGGAGAGGACATCTCCAGGAAGGACGCGCCCGCTTCGAGCGACCTGCCCTGGAAGCGCTGGAACAGCAACCTGGCCTTCTGGTTGGCGGTGATGACGCGCCCTTCCGTATCGAGCGCCAGCACCACGTCCTCCGTGCTCTCCAGGACGCTGAGCAGCTTGCTCTCGTTCTCGTGCAGCGTCTTCAGGGCCCGCTCCAGCACCCCGTGGGACTCCTCGCGCACGGCGTTGTAGAGCCAGCTCAGCGCCCAGCCCATCAACAGGCTGAGGCTGGTGATGATGTTGCCCATCCACACGGCCGGGTTCTGGAAGAGCGGCCGCACCTGGCCAAAGCCGGAGTGGTAGAGCTGGTGGCCCAACCCCACGTACACGATGAGGAGCGTGGTGAAGAAGAACCCGCGGCGCGGCCCCAGCAGGTAGACGGCCAGGGCCGGAAGCAACATGCCCACCGCGTGCGAGACAGTCCCCTGCGTGTCCCAGGGCAGGGTGCCCAGGATGAAGCCCGCGGACAGGGCCGAGCACAGGAGGTAGGACGGAACGGTCGGCGAGGGCAGCCGGCGCGCCAGCACCAGCACCAGCACGTAAACCCCCATGGCCAGCCCCGCCACCAGGCCTTGGGCCAGACGTTGCGCGGGCGGATGGAGGGGGATGGTGAGCAGGTACAGGCCGTTCAACAGCATCAGCAGGCCCGTGGCTCCCAGCAGCGCCCGGTAGCGCCAGAGCTCCTCGGGAGGCAGCCGACGCTGCTCCGGCGTCAGCCACCTATCCAGCCGCTCCAACACCCATGCTCGCGGGCCGCGGCCCATTCAAGCCCCCTCTTTCACACCGAGCGCTTCAGCGCCAGCAGGGCACTCTCCGCGGCCTGTCCCGTGGCCATGGGCAGCAGCACGCGGAAGGTGGTGCCCTGGCCGGGGGAGCTGTCCACGGCGATGTCCCCGCCCAACCGCGTCACAATACCATGGCAGATGGACAGGCCGAGCCCCGTGCCCGTTCCCACCGGCTTCGTTGTGAAAAAGGGCTCAAAGAGGCGGCTGAGATGCTCCGGCCGGATGCCGCTGCCGTTGTCCTGCACCTCCACCGCGACCATGCCGTCCTCGCGCGACAGGATGCCCACTCGCAGGAGGGGCTGCTCGCGGCCCGCCAGGGCGTGGGTGGCGTTGACGATGAGGTTGAGGAACACCTGCCCCAGGCCGTGTTCGCTACCCCACACGGGCGGCACCTCTTGGAAGTCGCGGACCAGGCGCAGCTCCGGACGCAGCGCCCGCGCCGCCATGGAGATGGACAGCTCCATCACCTCGCGCACGTCCACTGGATCCCTCGGCGGCTCGTCCATCCGGGCGAAGATGCGCACATCCTGGACGATGCGCTCGATGCGCTCGGCCCCGACGGTGGCATCGCGACAGGCGTCCGTCAGGCTATCGCGGGCCTTCAGCCCTTCCTCCTTGCACGGCAGCTTCTCGAGCCCATGCACCACGTGGCGCAGGTTGGAGAGGATGTAGCTCAGGGGGTTGTTGACCTCGTGGGCCAGGCCCGCGGACATCCGCCCCAGGGCCTCCAGCTTCTGCGCGTGAATCAGCCGGGCATTGGCCTCCTCCAGCGCCCGCGTCCGCTCCTCCACCATCCGCTCCAGGTCCTCCATCCGCTGGTGGCTGGCGCGCAACAGCTCCCACTTCTCGCAGAGCGCGTGCGCCATCTGCCGCACCTCGATGCTGTCGAAGGGCTTGCGCAGGATGAGCAGCCGCTCACTCGTCCCCAGCTTGCGAGACAGCTCGTCCCAGGAGTAGTCGGAGTGGGCCGAGCAGAGCACCACCTGCAGGTCCGCCTCCTCCTGCCACATGAGCCGAGTCGCCTCCACGCCGTCCATGCCCGGGGGCATGCGGATGTCCACGAAGGCCACTGCGTACGGGCGCCCTTCACGCACCGCGTCTCGCACGCGACGTACGCCCTCTTCCCCGCCCAGCGCGAAGTCCAGCTCGAAGCGGGTGGTGCTGCTCTGGGGCGGTGCATCCCCGAAGAGCATGGACTCCATCGCGTCCAGCTCCTCGGAACCCTCGCCGCTCCTGGCGAGGATCTTCCGGAAGTCCTGGTGGATGGCACTGTTGTCGTCGACCACCAGGATCCGGCGGCACTCCCCCGTCGGAGGACTCATGGGACAATGGGTACCACGTGACAAAAGCCACGGGCAACGTGCTCGCCCGTGGCTCTGTCGCCTCCTCGGCCCACCCACATCCACATCCACATCCCGCGGGGACAGCTGCCTGCCCGCTCACACCGCGGGTGGGCGCCTGCCCGCTGGAGCACCGGGCCTTAACTGGCAGGCACCTCTCGGAAGGCGGCGAGCGAGCGGCCTGTCAGCTCAAAGGGGCCGGCGGGCACGGGCTCCTCGGGGCCCCGCCGGTCATCCGCGGTGTAGAACTCGATGACCCACCGAGAGCCCTGCGCCGGGGACGGCACGGTGAAGCGAACGGTCTCGTGGTGGGCGTTGAGCAGCACCAGCAGGGCGTCTCCGATGATGCGCTGGCCGCGCTCGTCGGGTGAGGGGATGGCGTCGCCCCCCAGGAGGAACGCGAGGGAGCGGATGAAGGGCTTGTTCCAGTCCTCCTGGCTCATCTCCGTGCCGTCCGGGCGGAACCACGTCAGGTCCTTGTACTCCGAGTCCCAGATGTGTTTGCCCTGGAAGAAGCGCCGGCGTTGCAGCACCGGCTGGCGGTGGCGGAACTGGATGAGGCGCGAGGTGAACGCGAGCAGGGCCTGCCGGCGCTCGTCGAGGTTCCAGTCCACCCAGGACAGCTCGTTGTCCTGGCAGTAGGCGTTGTTGTTGCCACCCTGGGTGCGGCCCATCTCGTCGCCGGCCACCAGCATGGGCACGCCCTGGGAGAGGAAGAGCGAGGCCAGCAGGTTGCGCTTCTGGCGCTCGCGCAGGGAGATGACACCAGGGTCCTGCGTCTCGCCCTCGACGCCGCAGTTCCACGCCTGGTTGTCGTCGGCGCCGTCGCGGTTGTGCTCGCCGTTGGCCTCGTTGTGCTTGTGGCTGTAGGTGACGAGATCGTGCAGGGTGAAGCCGTCGTGAGCGGTGACGAAGTTGATGCTGGCTTGTGGCCGGCGGCGTGCCTCCTGGTAGAGGTCCGCCGAGCCCGCCAGCCGGTAGCCCACCTCGCCCGCGGTGTCCTCATCGCCCTTCCAGTAGCGGCGCAGGGCGTCGCGGTACTTGCCGTTCCACTCGCGCCAGGGCGCGGGGAAGCCACCCACCTGGTAGCCGCCGAGCCCCACATCCCACGGCTCGGAGATGAGCTTCACCCGGCCGAGCACGGGGTCCTGGTTGATGATTTGGAAGATGGGGGCGTTGGGGGAGAACTCGCCCTTGCCCACGCGGCCGAGCACGGTGGCCAGGTCGAAGCGGAACCCGTCCACGTGCATCTCCTCCACCCAGTAGCGCAGGCTGTCCACGATGAGGCGGGCCGTCTGGGGGTGGGAGGCGTTGAGGCTGTTACCGCACCCGGTGAAGTCCAGGTAGTAGCGCGCCTCGGGCATGAGCCAGTAGTAGCTGGCGTTGTCGATTCCCTTGAGCGACAGCGTGGGCCCCAGGTGGTTGCCCTCGCACGAGTGGTTGTAGACGACGTCGAGCAGGACCTCGATGCCGGCGGCATGCAGCGCCTTCACCATGCCCTTGAACTCGTTGACGGCGCCCCCCGGGGTGCGGCGGCTGGCGTAGTGCGCCTCGGGGGCGAAGTAGCACAGGGTGTTGTAGCCCCAGAAGTTGGACAGGCCCTTCTCGCCCAGGAAGGAGTCATCCGCGAAGGCATGCACCGGCAGCAGCTCCACCGCGGTGACACCCAGCTCGAGCAGGTGCTCGATGACAGCCGGGTGGCCAAGGCCCGCGTAGGTGCCGCGCTGGTGCTCGGGCACCTTGGGGTGGCGCATGGTGAGGCCCTTCACGTGGGCCTCGTAGATGACCGTCTTGCGCCAGGGCACGTCCGGGCGGCGATCATTGCCCCAGTCGAAGTAGTCACCCACCACCACGCCCTTGGGCACGCCCGCGGCGCTGTCGCGCTCGTCGCGCATCAGGTCCTGCTTGTCGTTGCCGAGCGTGTAGCCGAAGACGGGCTGGGACCAGTCCACGTCGCCATGAAGTGCCTTGGCGTAGGGGTCCACCAGCAGCTTGTACGGGTTGCAGCGGTGGCCCTTCTGCGGCTCGTAGGGCCCGTGGACGCGCAGGCCGTAGAGCATGCCCGGCTCCAGCCCCGGCACGTAGCCATGCCAGACGCCATCCGTCATCGCCGCCAGGTCGAAACGCTCCACCTCCTTCGAGGGGTTCTGAGCATCGAAGAGACAGACCTCGACGCGGGTGGCGACCTGCGAGAAGACCGCGAAGTTCACTCCCGTGCCGTCGAACGTCGCGCCCCGCGGGTACGGCTTGCCCGGCCAGACTTCCCTCGTCATACGCTTCGCTGTCCTTTCCAACAGAATGTCCCGGAATCTGTGTGTGGGGTACCCACTCTTCAAGGACTCCACGTTGCGTCCGACCCGGGACAGATGAAGCGTCCGCCAGGCATCAGGACAAGAGCCCCTCCGTACGCTTCCACACGCTCTGGACTGCGGACCCATGAAGTCCGTTGGCGCTCCCGGCCAATGTGCGCGCCCGCTTCTCCCCAAGAAAGGAAGTCCGCACATGAAGCAGACGATTCAGGGATTCCTCCTCGCCGGCACGCTGGTTCTCGGTGGCACCGCGCTCGCGCAGCAGGGGGTCAAGGAGAACAAGAAGGGCACGGCCGAGCTGCGTGGATTCGTGGTGCCCACCGACGAGAAGGCCCTGCTCGAGCGGCTGCACTACACCAACCAGCTGGAAATCAAGCTCGGCCAGCTCGCCCAGCAGAACTCCAACAACCCGGACGTGAAAGCCTTTGGCGAGCAGATGGTGCGAGATCACACCGCCGCCGACCAGAAGCTGGTGACGCTGGCCCAGGGCCGGGGCCTGAAGCTGTCGGACACGCCCAAGCCAATGAACGACGCGGAGAAGAAGGCCATGGCGGCCGACAAGGCCATCATGGAGGAGCTCCAGGCGCTCAAGGCAGAGCCGTTCGACTCCTGCTACATCTCCGGCCAGGTGGGCGACCATGACGCCACACTCGGCAAGCTGATGGCGGGCCGGCAGGCCGTCACCGGCAACACCCAGCTCACCGCGCTGATGGAGGAGATGACGCAGCAGGTCTCCCACCACCGCCAGCAAGCCTACTCGGTGCTCGGCAAGCTGGGCCAGGCCATGGGAGTGGGCGGCGCGGGCACCGACATGCAGAAGGGCAGCGAGTCGGGCACGGGCGGCCACATGGATGGCCACATGGGCACGGGCCAGTCCGGCTCCGGCATGCAGCAGCCGAAGAAGTAACGGGGCCCCCGGCCTCCACCCTCAGCCGATGGAGGGGGATGAGCGCAGCTGGCAGTAAGCGATGTCGGCCAGGTCGTCGAAGGTGGGGGTACTCCAGGGGAGCGCACGCGCCACGCGGCGCTCCTCGGCCCAGGCCATGAAAGTCTCGAGCTGCTCGGGACTGGGCGAGACGCGCTGGCGCTGGCGCTTGGCCAGGGAGAGCGCGTCCAGCGGCGAGTGCCCGAGCTCCACCAGCACACACAGGGCCAGCAGCGCGCTGCGGCCGATGCCGTGCTCGCAGTGGATGTAGACCTTGTTCCCCTGCGAGAGGTGGCCGTGGACCCAGCTCACGCCCTGGTCGAGCATGGGGCGGCTGATGGCACACAGGTCCTCGGTGGGCAGGTGCAGCAGGGTGATGCCGTGTTGGCGCAGGACGCGCTCGTCGTCACAGCGCTCCCGGCGCACATCGACAATGTGACGGATGGCGAGCCTCCGGGCCAGGTGCTCCGCGGCCTCGATGGGGAAACGTCCCCCCACGGCCAGCTCGGGTGTCACCCAGTTCAAGTTCAAAGACCACGAGTGCTGAACCATCCACGCCCCTCCCCCCACCGCCCCGGCGCTCCCGTGCGCCGCCATTGCTCGAAGCTAGGCACCTCATGGCCGGAGGGACCGAGCCCTCGGGTACGAGTCCATGGCTGCTTGCCTGGAGGGCGGAGAGGCGCCATGCGCTCCGGGCTCGGGGGCAGACGCGCTCCTTGCTCCCTGGTGGAGGGAGAGTCCCTGGCACCATTGCCCCGGGGAGGGGCTACTCCCAGTTTTGCACCATGTCCGCGCACCCTCGCTCCGAGAGGGGAGGGATGAGCGCCAGTCTCAAGCTCCTCGCCCCGCTGTGCTTCTCCGTCGGGCTGCTGGTGGCGCTCCGGCTGCTGGGGCCTCAGTACCTGGATCAACGGCAGCTCTCCGACTGGCTGCGTCCCCTGGGGTTGCTGGCGCCCGTTGTCTTCATCCTGCTGCTGGCCATCCGGCCGGTGACGCTCCTGCCGGGTCAGTTCTTCACCGCCGTGGGTGGCCTGCTCTTCGGCATGGCGCACGGAACGGTCTATGCCCTCCTCGGCAGTGTCCTGGCCACGGGGGTCATCCACCTGGTGGCCAGCCGGCTCGGCCGCAAGCCGATGCGACGGCTCGCGGGCCGGAGGCACACCGCGCTCCAGCACGTGGCACGCGGGCACGGGTTCCAGCTCGGCTTCCTCGCGTGCATCAACTCGGTGATTCCGGCGGACGTGCTGCTCGCGACGGCCTCCGCCTCCGGGGCGCGCTTCTGGCCCCTGGCGTTGGGCGCGCTGGTCGGCACCGCCCCGGGGACGATGCTGACGGCGCTCTTCGGAAGCGCGCTGGGACAGGGGAAGACGTGGACGACGTTGGCCTCGGTGAGCGGGCTGCTGATCAGCCTGTTGCTGGGGCTGGCCCTGGGACGGCGGCTCATGCGTGAGCTGCTCGTCGAAGATCACCCGGAGGAGCACGCGTCCGAGGACAAGGAGCGCCGGGGAGGGCCGCCCCGAAGCCCGGCGGTGGGAAGACCTCGTCCAACAGCAGCAAGCACCTCCAGTTCTTCCTGAAGAGTGCCTTGGCCCAGGCTATTCCAGATGGTAGTGAGAATTTGAGCCTCAATCTTCATGAGAACCGCTGACCACGCCGCCAGGCGCGCCCCCTCGAGCGCCCGATGGATGGCCCTGGAGGGTGCGCTGTGTGCCCTGCTGCTGGCCATTGGGGTCGGCGTGTGTTCGATGAGCGCCCGTGCGCTCGGGCACACGGACACCCGGCGGGTCACCACCGTGCGGGAGCGGCAGCGCGAGAACTCGCTCTCCGCCCATGTCTTCGGGCCGCAGCGGCTGGTGGGCGTCCATGCGGCACCGTCCCAGGGCCATCTGGAGCTCCCGCGCCCTGGCGGCAAGCCACCTCCCCTGCACCAGCGCTCCGACACGCGGCTCAACCCCGCGCTGCGGCCGGAAGCACTGCTCGCGGAACGCACGAGGATGCGGCTGTCGTGCGTCTCGCCGACGAGCCACCACGGACGGGTCGCGGATCGGCCCGTGATCGCCAACTGCCCCGCGCAAGGACCTCCGCGGACCGCGTGACGTTCCGGTCCCAGAGGTAGAGACGCACGGCCTCGGACACGGCCCGCCGGGACGGCAGCTTCTCCAGGGAAGCGCCGCGCTGGACGGGCCGCTCGAGGCTGCGCGCTGTGACTCCATCCCTATACCGGCGTGTCGGCACCCCGACGCGCACGAGGCACACCTTGCACAACGAACAGAACGATACGAAGACCCCTGTCCCCGCCAACGGGGGACACGACTCAGGACTGGCGGGACGGCTCATCCTCGCGCTGGTCGTCTGCCTGATCATCGTTGGAGCCGCAATCGCCTACGACAAGTTCGGCTGACGGAAGGGGGTGCGCACTGGCCCTCGCCATGGACCGGGGCCAGTGCGCACTCCCGGCGCCCCTCCGCGCGCCGCGCGGAATGAATCCGGTGACTACCCTTCCCTTACAGCTTCTCAGCAGGTGAATCAGCGATGCACGGTGCTCACGACTTCCTCAAGGCTCTGGCAATGGTCCTCTGCGTCGCGGCGGTGACGTCCGTCATCTTCCAGCGACTGCGCCAACCCATCGTGCTCGGGTACATCATCGCGGGCCTCATCATCGGGCCTCACGTCCCCATTCCGCTCGTCGCGGACTCCGCCATCGTCCAGACCCTGTCGGAGCTGGGCGTCATCCTCCTCATGTTCTCGCTCGGGCTGGAGTTCAGCCTGCGCAAGCTGTTCCAGGTGGGCCCCACGGCGGGAATCACCGCCGTCATCCAATGCAGCCTGATGGTCTGGCTCGGCTTCGTCGTGGGCCGGGCCTTCGGCTGGACGCCGCTGGAGAGCATCTTCACCGGCGCCATCATCGCCATCTCCAGCACGACCATCATCGCCAAGGCGTTCGCGGAGCAGGGCATCCAGGGCAAGCTGCGGGAGATCGTCGTCGGCGTGCTCATCGTCGAGGACCTCATCGCCATCCTGCTGATGGCGACGCTCACGGCGGTCTCCTCCGGCGCGGGACTGTCGGCGGGACAGCTCACCTTCACCATCGGCCGCCTGGCGCTGTTCCTGGTGGGGCTCGTCGTGGTGGGGCTGCTGGTCATCCCGCGCGTGGTGCGCTTCGTCCACCGGCTCGAGCGGCCGGAGATGCTGCTGGTGACGAGCATGGGCATCTGCTTCGCCATCGCGCTGCTGGCGCAGGAGTTCGGCTACTCGGTGGCGCTCGGCGCGTTCCTCGCGGGCTCGCTCGTGGCCGAGTCCGGGAAGGAGAAGGACGTCGAGCACCTGGTGGAGCCGGTGCGCGACGTGTTCGCGGCCATCTTCTTCGTGTCGGTGGGCATGCTCATCGACCCGGCGCTCATCGCCCAGCACTGGGTGGCGGTGCTCGTGCTGACGCTGGTGGTCATCATCGGCAAGCTCGTGGGCGTGGGCCTGGGCGTGTTCCTCACGGGCAACGGGACCCGCACCGCGGTGCAGTCGGGCATGAGCCTGGCGCAGATTGGCGAGTTCTCCTTCATCATCGCCGGCCTGGGCCTGTCGCTGAATGCCACGGGACAGTTCATCTACCCGGTGGCCGTGGCCGTCTCCGCCATCACCACCCTCACCACCCCGTTCCTCATCAAGGCCGCGGGTCCGGTCGCCAACCTCGTGGACCGCAAGCTGCCCAAGCCGCTTCAGACGTTCGCGGCCCTCTATGGGAGTTGGGTGGAGGGCCTGCGCACCGCGCCGCCGCAGAAGACCATGGGCGCGAGGATCCGCCGCACGCTGCGCCTGCTGCTGCTCGACGCGGCCATGCTCGCCGCGATCGTCATCGGCACCTCCGTCTCCCTCGAGAAGCTCACCGCGACCCTCGAGAACCGGGGCGGGTTGGGGGCCTCGGTGGCGCGCCTGCTCGTCATCGGCCTGGCGTCCGTGCTCGCGGTGCCGTTCTGCGTGGGAATCGTCCGGCTGGCCCATAGCCTGGGAGAGCTGCTCGCAGATCTCGCCCTGCCTCCCGGAGCCGAGGGCAAGCTGGACCGGGCCGCTGCGCCCCGCCGCGCGCTCGTCGTGACGCTCCAGTTGGGGAGCCTGCTGCTCGTGGGCGCGCCCCTCGTGGCCGTCACCCAGCCCTTCCTCCCCGGCTTCCAGGGAGCGGCCGTGCTGCTCGTCCAGCTTGTCGTGCTCGCGGTGGGGTTCTGGCGCAGCGCCACCAACCTCCAGGGGCACGTGCGCGCGGGCTCCCAGGTCATCGTCGCGGCGCTCGCGTCCCAGTCCCAGCCCCGGAGCACGGGCGAGAAAGGACATGGCGAGGAGCAGCTCAAGACGCTCCATGCCATTCTCCCCGGGCTCGGCGAGCCGACTCCCGTCCGGCTCGAGTCCTCGAGTCCCGCCGTGGGGCGGACGCTCGCGGAGCTGAACCTACGCGGGATGACGGGCGCCACGGTGCTCGCCATCCAGCGGGGTGAGGGAGAGGCAGTCGTCCCCACCGCCCAGGAGGTGCTACGAGCGGGAGATGTGCTCGCGCTGGCCGGTACGCACGACGCCATCGACGCGGCCCGGGCCGTGCTCGAGACGCCTCGGAGTCCGGAAGCCGTGGCGCCCTAGTCGGCGGACGTTCCGGCGTCGGGGGGGACTGGCCGCCGCACGGTGACGCGGTCCTCCAGCGGCACGCGGCCCACGGACTGGCGGAACAGCTCCCAGAGCGCCCGGCGGTGGCCCTCTGGGGTGGTGGAGCCCTCCAGCAGCAGCCCTGCCCCGCGGTAGCTCACCGTGAGGCCCTGGCCCTTCAACACCGGCGTCAGGGCCGCGAGCTGCTCCTGGAGCTGGGGCAGCTCGAAGGTCAGCTCCAGCTCGCGCGCCACGTACGCGTCCGTCTTCAGCAGCGAGCGCAGCGCCTCACGGCAGCGCGCGTCCTTCACCTCGGCCGTCAGGCCCCGCGCGGAGCCCTCCGTCACCTTGAGGCCCGGGCAGGCCTTGCGCGCCGCGGCAATCAGGGGCTCCGCGGAGGGCTCGGAAGCAGCGCCCACCACCAGCCGCCACACCGCGAACTTCCCCTCCGCGTACAGCAGCAGCAGCGTGCGCCCGGGCTTGAGCCCCGTCAGCAGCAGCTCGTTGCTGCCCTCGAGCACCTCTGCAGTGGCGATGGAGGGATCCTCCACCTCCACGAACTCCACCACGCTCAGCTTGTGGAAGCGCTCCTTGCCCGGCTCCAGCGGCATCACCAGGTCCACCGGCCAGGCGGACGCTGGGGACGGGGACACCGCCACCCAGAGGGCGGCCAGGGGGGCGAGCAAAGCCAACACCCTCCCCCCTACCCTCTCCCAGAGGGAGAGGGGGTTCGTGACCGGGCAGGAGCGGCTCACTGGTGGACGCATGCGCATCCCAACCCTCTCGGAAAGTGTGCGTCTCCTCTTACCACGGGCTATGTAGAGGAACCCTATGCCTACTTGGGTCCTCTGGACCGCCTGCCTGGCCCTCATCCTCCTCCGGGGCTTCGTCGCCGCCGCCGAGTCCGCCCTCTACGGGACCTCCGACCTGCGCGCCCAGGACCTGGCGAAGTCCAACCCGAGCGCCGGCGGCCGGGTGCTCCGCCACAAGACCGAGCGCGAGGCCACCGCCACCGCGCTGCGCATGGGCAGCGTCCTGTGCGGCTTCCTCGCCGCCGCCATCGGCTCCTTCGTCCCGCCGAAGCTGCTCGACTTCACCCGCTGGGGCGAGTCCGCCTGGCTGGACGTAGCCACCGTGCTCGCGGGCGCCCTGCTGGTGGGTGTGCTGGCCGCCCTCATCGAGGTGACGATGCGCGGCCTGGCCAATGCCGGTCCCGAGCGCTGGGCGCTGCGCCTGTCCGGGCTCGTCTCGGTGCTCGTCGTCCTCTTCTACCCACCCATGCGCCTGCTCATGGTGCCCATCAACCTCGTGGCCCGCGGCTTCGGCCGCACCCTGCGATTCGAGCCCCCGCCTCCGCCCCTCGAGGAGCTGGAGAAGCTGCTCGCCGCCCAGGCCGCCAAGGAGGAGGTGGACCAGAGCGCCCCCCAGCTCATCCGCTCCATCTTCGAGCTGTCCGACAAGCGCTGCCGCGACGTGATGGTGCCGCGCACCGAGGTGGTGTGCGTGGACATCTCCACCCCACCCGAGCAGGTGCTGCGCCTGCTGGCCGAGGAGAACCACTCGCGCATCCCCGTCTACCGGGATGACGTGGACCACATCCTCGGCGTCCTGCACGCGAGAGATCTGATTCCGCTGCTCCAGCACCCCGAGCTCATCGTCCTGCAGGACATCATCCGTCCGGCCCACTTCGTACCGTGGCTCAAGCCGATTGGAGATCTGCTGCGCGAGATGCAGCGCAAGAAGATCCACATGGCCATCGTCGTGGACGAGTACGGCGGCTTCATGGGGATCGTGACGTTGGAGGACATCCTCCGGGAGATCGTCGGCGACATCGGCGACGAGTTCGAGGTGGAGGAGAAGCAGGTGGAGAAGCAGGCCGACGGGAGCTTCCTGGTGGACGCCGCCATGGAGGTGGATCGGTTCACCCAGGCCTTTGGCTTCTCGCTGCCAGAGGGAGACTTCGACACGCTGGGCGGCTTCCTGTCCTCGATGGCCGGGCACCTGCCGGACGTGGGCGAGCGCTTCACCTACAACGGCTGGGCCTTCACGGTGCACGCGAAGGAAGGCGCGCGCATCGACCGGGTGCGGATGACCAAGCTCAAGACGCCGAGCAAGGAGCCCGCGCCGCCCAAGGAGCCGGCGGGCAAGGAGTCCGCGGGCCAGGAGCTCAAGGCCTGAGCTCCGTGGCTGGCTAGAACTTGCGGGTACCCAGCTCCACCGCTTCGCAATCTCCGTTGAAGGAGGTACCGACTCCGGTGATGATCATGTCCCCCGTGACCCAGTCGATATTGGCGTTCTCCTTGGCTTGCTGTGGACACGGGCACACCCAACAGCGCTCCCACGTAAGCTAGACGCCAACGAGAGGGCCATCACCGAACGCTCTCTGGGCCGCCTGGAGAGCAGGGTCGCCGGAAGCGTGGTGTCGCGCGGGGCGGGTCTACGGCTGAAGGCTCTCCTTTGAATCGACTTGAACCGGGTACGGACAGGTCGCGAGCACCAGGGAGTTCTTCGACGGCGTGACCTTCCCGTAGAACCAGGACACACCAGGTCCTGAGTTTGTTGGAGGATGTAGTCATGCGTTTCCGAGCGTGCATCGCCCTTCTGCTCTTTGTCTCAGCCTGCACTACGTCAGCGCCGAGCCCAAGAGAGCCAGCGGCCCGGGACCCGAGGCTCGCCAACCTCCAGCGCGCGGCGACACTGCCCTGGACGGACGGGGGGCGGTGCGTCGTCGAGGAGGCATCCCAGCCCTGGCCCGTGCTGGTGGAGCGGTGCTTTCAGGCCCTCGACCATGACCGAATCGAGTTTCACGACACCACGGGAAGCTGCGCGGTCGCCTCCGCTGGTGCCGCTGCCGTGGGAATCGGGGTCTGCGTCCTGGCGGCACCGGAGATCGTCGTGGGAGCGGTGATCGTCACGGGCATGGTGGTGGTGGGATTCGCCATCAAAGAGGCCCTGGATGCATATGAACTGAGTGGGGACTACCCCGAGGTAGGGCCCGTGCCTGAAACACGCCCCGTGCCTGAAACGCAGCCCGCCCCACAGGAACCCTTGCCGAAACAAAAGCCCAAGCCGGAGCCCAAAGGACCGGATTTCCCTCCTCTGGGGCCAACCGAAGTCACGGAGCGAGGCCGCCGCCCGGAGTGCAAGCCTCAACGGGTGAAACACTTGGGCGGTAATGACCTGCACAACAAGTGTGCCGACAGGGTTCCGCTGAACAGCTTCCCCGGCTGGGATGTGCTCATAAATGGGAAGAACTTCGACGCGCTACAAATGGCCACGCGCACGCTGTGGGACGTCAAAACGGATGACTTTGACAAGCAAGACTCGCGCTCCCAAGACTTCTTCATCCAAATGAAGCTGCCGGAATACAAACGCGAGAAGAGACTCGCAGAAGCGTGTGGATATGACTTTGTCGTTGGCGTGCGCAGCAAAGCACATAAAATCGCGCTGGAACGCGCGGACAGCACCCTCCAAGTCATCCTCATGAACTGGTGCTGAGATGGATGCCCATTCAAATAAGCTTAGCATCATCATCAACGCACCCGCCCTCGTGAGTGGCGATGCGCGGCCTCTCGCAATCGTCCATGGAATGGAGCGAGCGCTCCCTGGATTGAAACTAGGATGGACGCTCACTGAAAAGGGGGACATCGTTGCATTGCCTGACCGCGATGAGTGGGTCGTGGCCGGCAGGACGGACGGCGGGTTTCCGTTCGTTTGCAACGATGACGATAACTACCCCATGACGCTATTTGGGTTGGAAAACCCAAATAGTCTTTACGCGGGGGGCGGGCCACACTTTGAAGTCCATGGGTCGCTGCACCTGGACGCAGTCGGCATCGCGCCGGCAGCGGATGTGCTGAAGGCGCTAGGGGAGGCTGCTCGCGCATACTGGGGGGATGCGACGCCGCTCGGTGCGGGCGCCGAAATTTCGCGGCAGACGCTCGATCCACGGCGCAAGCCGGGGAGCCCGCCACGGGGATTGCCTGCGCTCAGGTTCCCAGACCACATCCGCTCACCCGAGATTCCGCATCGCCTGGGGTGGCTGAACTATTGGTCTGCCGCTACCGCTCGAGCCATCGGGTTTCCGGACACAGCGCGCGACGCGGACCTGCTCTCGCGCTCACTGCGTACCGCGACGGGCGGATGGGTGGTCCGGCTCACCGATGCGCCGCTCGACCTGGACAACCCCGCCCACCTCGACGCGCTCCTACGAGCCTACGCGCGCTTCCCAGTGATTGGCGGGCGCTCAGCGCCTTGAGGTTGCGCTGCTCCCCAGGAAACACCAGGTCCCGAGTTTGTTGGAGGATGTAGCCATGCGTTTCCGAGCGTGCATCGCACTTCTGCTCTTTGTCTCAGCCTGCACTACGTCAGCGCCGAGCCCAAGAGAGCCAGCGGCCCGGGACCCGAGGCTCGCCAACCTCCAGCGAGCGGCGGCGCGTAAGCCTCCGGTCCAGCCCATGGTGTCGGCCACCGAGGAGCATGGCACGGTGGCCGCGTGATGGATGGCGCGTCGACAAGCCTATCGCTGCTGAGCCTGCTGCTGAGCCCACGACTCGGGGAGGAGCTCCGCGAGGCGGGAGGCGGGGAAGCGGGTGTCGCCGAGCTTGGGCAGCACGTCGCGGAAGTAGGCCCACGGGTCCATGCCCAGCCGGTAGCAGCTGAGCACGAGGGAGTAGACACTGGCGGCCCGGTGGCCAGCGGCATCGCTGCCCAGGAAGAGCCAGTTCTTGCGTCCGAGGACAATGAGCTTGATGAGGCGCTCCACCTCGCCGTTGTCCACCGGAAGGCGTCCGTCCTCGAGGAAGCGGCCCAGGGGGAGGTAGCGGTTGCGCGCGTAAGCAATGGCCTTGCCCAGCGGCGTCTTGGCGGGCACGTGCGGGGCCCACTCCTCCAGCAAGCCGAAGAGTTCCTCGTAGACGGGGCGGCTGTGCTCGAGGCGCAGGCAAAGGCGTGCCTCGGCGGAGAGCCCCGCGTCCTGGGCCTGCCGCTCCACGGCGTACAGCTTCTGCACGAGCGTGAGCACCGTGCCGCCGCGAGCGTCTCCGGCCACGTATGCGCGCTCGAAGCCACGCCGGGCGTGCATCCAACAGCCCACCTCAATGCGTGGAGAGGTGGGGCCGAAGAGGGACTGGTAGCCCTTGTAGCCGTCCACCACCAGGTAGCCCCGGAAGTCGGCCAGCACCCCTTGGGGGCCCGTGCCACTCCAATCGGGGGTGTACTCCACGAAGACGTTGCCGCCCACTCCCACGTACGGCCAGAGGTGTCCGCGCTTGATGCCGCGGGCGTCGTCCCTGTCCAGCACGCGCACCCCGGTGTCGTCGGTGTGCAGCAAGGCGTCCGCCAGCGTGCGCTGCTTGAGCAGCGCCACCACGGGCGCCAGCAAGTCACTGGCCCCCGCCACCCAGTCGCCCAGAGTGGAGGCGGGCAGCCTCACCCCGTGGCGTTTGTCGAAAATGGCCTGCTGGCGGTGCAGGGGCAGCCCGTCGCGGTACTTGCCCACCAGTAGCTGCGCCAGCAACCCCGGGCCGGGCAGCGCTCCCGGCAATGGCGCCTCACCGGCGGGCGCGGCGGCCACCCCCTCCTTGCAGCGCTGGCACCCGAGCTTCGGGCGCTTCTCCACCCGCACGTAGAAGCGCGCCGGCTCCAATTCCAGTCGCTGGCTTACCTCCTCGCCCATGGGCTGCCTCTGCTCACCGCAACCCGGGCAGACGCACTCCTCGGCCGCGGGTTGCACCAGCACCTCGCGCCTCTCCAGGTGCGCGGGCAGGGCCTGGGCGCCGCGGAGGGGCGCGCGTCTGGGCGTCTTCTTCGGCGCGTCGGCCGGCGGGGCCGCTGGGGCGGCTGCCTGTGCACCGTCGACGGTGGCGGGCACGGCCTCTGGCTCGGCGGACTGCTGCTGGGTGAACAATGACAGCAGGAGTTGGAGCTGACTGGCGGGAGTCTTCTCACTGCGCCGCCCGTACAGCTGCCGCAGCGCCTGCTGGAGTCGCACCGTCGTGGAGCTGTGCTCCTCGCGCAGCCGACCCAACAGGCCCAACAACATCTCAACGGCCTGCTCGCCGCGGCCCTCCATCAGCAGTTGCAGCATGTAGGCGCGCACCGCCTCCATGTCGTCCGCCTCGAAGGCGGTCGGCTGGGCTTCTTCCTGCTGGCCCCTCTCTTCTTCAATGGTGACGGGAAAAGTCATGCGCACCGTGCCTATGCACGAAGTGGGGCCGGGCGCGCAAGCGCGGACTCAATGCACCTCGCCTCGCCGTACCGCGCTGCTGGCCTCCACCAGCGACAGCAACTCCGCGAGCTGCCGCGCTTCCAGGTGCACCGCGGCCTGGCCCTCTACGGGCGCCGGCACCCGAAAGCGCCCCGCCTCCAGTCTCTTGCTCACGGTGCAGTAGCCGTTGGCGTCCCAGAAGAGAATGCGCACGAAATCCCTTCTCCTCGAGAAGAAGACGAAGAGGTGGCCCGACTTCGGCTGCTGCCCAAGACTGCCCTGCACCAGCGCGCTCAGCCCGTCGGCCTGCTTGCGCATGTCGCACGGCTGCGTCGCCACCCAGATTCTCACCCCCTCCGGTAGCCTCAGCACCCCTGCACCTCCTTCACCGCCCGCAGCACCCGCGCCACCAACTCCTGGCTGGCTCTCGCATCCACTCTCACTCTCACCCCGCCCACCTCCACCTGCACCGCCTCCCCCTGCTCCCGCCCCACCTCACTCCGCTCGGCGGGCGCCACCTCCACGGGCACGAAGGCCATGGCCGTCCGCGCTCCCTCCTTTCCCTCTCGCCTGCGCGTCCAGAAGCGCAGCCTCTCGCGCGGTAACCCGTACTTGCGCATGAAGGCCGACTGCGTACCTCCTTCCGCCTCCCACGCTCGCACCACCTCTGCTGCTACCTCCGGGGTCCACCTCGGCTGCCGCGCTGCTTCCAACCACGCCGGCTCCGTCTTTGTCGTCGCTGTGTTCGTCGTCATCGCGCCGCGCACTCTGCGACCCCTCCAGCACCTCCACTACCTGGGCTGGATCGGAGGCTTACGGCGGCGCTGCCCTGGACGGACGGGGGGCGGTGCGTCGTCGAGGAGGCATCCCAGCCCTGGCCCGTGCTGGTGGAGCGGTGCTTTCAGGCCCTCGACCATGACCGAATCGAGTTTCACGACACCACGGGAAGATGTGCGGTTGCCTCTGCTGGTGCCGCGGCCTTGGGGCTTGGAGTCTGCGTGCTGGCGGCCCCGGAGCTCGTGGTAGGCGCGGTGGTCGTCACGGGCATGGTGGTGGTGGGATTCGCCATCAAAGCAGCTCTGGATGCGTACGAGCTGAGTGGGGACTACCCCGAGGTAGGGCCCGTGCCTGAAACGAGGCCCGTGCCTGAAACAACGCCCGCTCCGCAGGAACCCTTGCCGAAACAAAAGCCCAAGCCGGAGCCCAAAGGACCGGATTTCCCTCCGCTGGGGCCAACCGAAGTCACGGAACGAGACCGCCGCCCGGAGTGCAAACCTCAACGGGTGCCGCCCAAGGGTGGAAACAGGCTGCATAATAAATGTGCTGACGGAATTCCGTTCAACGCCTTCCGTGGCGCCAACGCGCTCGTTAACGGTAAGGCTTTCGACGCGCTGCAAGTTGTCGCGGGCGTGCTTTGGGAGGTGAAGACTGACAACTTCGACTCATACCCGCTCGAACTTCAAGACATTGTGGTGAGAAAGCAAGTGCGTGATTTTCTGATCGAGCGTGAGCTTGCGAGGGCATGTGGATTTGACTTCCGGGTCGGCGTGCGAAGCGCCAAACACAAAAAGGCACTGGAGTACGCGGATTCGAGGCTTGAAGGTCTCATCGTCGTCATGGATTGGTGCTGAAATGCCGGCCACACAAGAGAATCAAATCGGCATGATCGTCTACGCGCCTGCGCTCGCGGGGGATGATGGCCGCCCCTTGGCTGTTGTTCGTGGGATGGAGCGCGCACGACCCGGCTTGCGCATCGGGTTGATGATTTCTGACGAAGGCCAACTTATCCCGTTGCCGGATCGCGACGCATTCGTCGCCCGAGAGAGCAGTCGCGGGGAAATGCCGCCGCTGCGCAGCACCGATAACGACTTCCGAGTGAGCGTAACGGGATGGGGAATACCGGCGGGGCTTTGTCCTGGGGGTCGGGCTCAATTTGAATTCCATGTGGCGCTGCCTCTGTCGGCTGACGGCATCGCGGCCGCGGCAGCTTTGCTAGAGGCCGTGGCGGAGGCAGGGCGCGCGTTCTGGGGGCATGCGACACCGTTTAGCGCGGGGGTTGATATCGCGCGCCAAACAAGAGGAGGGAGGACTGACCGGGAAGCGCCTCCCAGGGGCCTGCCGACGATCAAGCTCCCAGAGATGATTCGCTCACCTGAGATTCCGCATCGCCTGGGGTGGCTGAACTATTGGTCGGCTACTGCCGCACGAGCCATCGGGTTTCCGGACACAGCGCGCGACGCGGACCTGCTCTCGCGTGCACTGCGTACCGCGACGGGCGGATGGGTGGTCCGGCTCACCGATGCGCCGCTCGACCTGGACAACCCCGCCCACCTCGACGCGCTCCTGAGGGCCTACGAGCGCTTCCCAGAGATTGGCGGGCGCTCAGCGCCTTGAGGTTGCGCTGCTCCCTTCACGCATATCGAGGCCGAGCCGACCCATCCCCAGGACGAATAGAGCCTCGCCTCACTGGCCCGTGGGCGCTCCTGGCCGGAAGTGCTGGAGCCGCAGGTAGCGCTCGGCGCGGAAGGGCAGCAGGCGTACCGTCTCATCAAAGGTCAGCGCCACCCCGCCGCCCACCTCTACCCGCCACGTGCGGGGAGCCGCGCCCGCCGAGGACTCGACGTGGAGCGGGAAGGACACCGTAAGGGTGCGTTTCTCATCCGCGGCCAGGGGCTGGCCCTTCACCCCGCGCGTACCCACCGCATAGCGCTTCCCGTCCAGGCGCAGCTCGAAGTCCACCCCCGTCACCTCGGCGTCCCAGAAGGTGGGGTTCTCCACCTCCAGACGCAGGGTGAGCGCTCCAGAGCCGTCCGGGGCGAAGGCGAGCCCCACCTCCTCCACCCGCACCGCCTTGTCCATCGCATGCGGGCGCAGCGTCACTCCGGCACACCCGGCCAGCCACGGCAGCAACAGCACCAGGAGCGGAAAGCGGCGCATCATCCCCCCAGGAGGGGCTTGAGCGCCTCCACCGTGAGCGGCCACCCGTTGCGGCGGGCCAGCACCTCCAGGGCACGGATGAACTCCGTGGCCGACTGGAAGCGGCGGGCCTTGTCCGCGAAGAGCGCCTTGCGCACCACCTGCACCGCGTAGTCCGGCAGCTCCGGCACGAGCGTGGACAGCAGCGGCGCCCGCGCATCCCGCACCTTGTGCATCAGCTCCGCCTCGCCCTCCGCGAGGTGCAGGCGCCGGTTGGCCAGCAGCTCCCAGAGGATGACGCCCACCGAGTACAGGTCGCTCCGCGCATCCACCGTCTGGCCCAGCACCTGCTCCGGGCTCATGTACGGCAGCGTGCCGCGCAGCGCGCCCGCGTCCCCGCGCATCACGCCCTCCACGTCCGCCACGCCGAAGTCGGTGAGCTTCACGTCCCCCGTCACGCTCAGGAGGATGTTGGCGGGGTTGACGTCGCGGTGGATGATGCTGGCTCCACCCTCGCCCAGCTTCGCGCGGTGGATGTAGTCCAGCGCCTTGAGGACGCTCCAGCAGATGTAGCAGGCGGCCTCCGGCGGCATCGCCGCCTTCGCCTTCACCAGCAGCTCCTGCATGAAGCCCAGCGTCCGGCCCGCCACCAGCTCCTGCACCATCAGGTAGTCCGGCCCGGCCTTGAAGAGGCGGAAGGTGCGGACGATGTTGGCATGGCGCAGGCGCACGGTGAGCTTCGCCTCGTCGACGAAGGCCTTCACGTAGGCGCCATCGTTGCGGTACGCAGGCAACAGCCGCTTGAGCACCACCTCGTCCGGCTCTCCCGGCGAGCGCTGCGTCGTGGGCTTCGCACGTGCCTGGTACACTTCGGCCATCCCGCCCACCGCGAGCCGGCCGACGACCTCATACCCACCCAGGTCAGGTGTTTGCTGCGACACGTTTCCAGCCTACTCCGCTTTGCGTTGGAGCCCCACTATTCCGTCAGCAGTGAGGCGAAGAGCCTTTCATATCTACGCGCGGACGAGGCCCAGGAGAAGTCCCGGCTCATGCCCCGGCGCCGAAAGGCCAGCAACCGCTCCGGCTCGGCGTAGAGGGCCTGGGCCCGCCGCAGGGCCGCCAGCAGCGCCGCCGGGTGGAAGGCCTCGAAGAGGATGCCATCCCCGTCCATCCCTCCCTCCACCGTGTCCGCCAGCCCTCCCGTGGCCCGGACGATGGGCACGGTGCCGTAGCGCAGCGAGTACATCTGGTTGAGCCCGCACGGCTCGTAGCGGCTGGGCATGACGAAGAAGTCCGCCCCCGCCTCCACCAGGTGGCTCAGCCCCTGGTCGAAGCCGATGAAAGTTCCCACTTGTTGAGGGAATTGGAATTGGAGGGCGCGCAGCCCCTCTTCGTAGCGGCCCTCTCCACTGCCCACCGCGACGAAGCGGATGTCCGACTGGAGGGCCTGGGGCATCACGTCCAGCAGCAGGTCCACCCCCTTCTGCCAGGCCAGTCGCGAGACGATGCCGAACACCGGGGCCTGCGAGTCCGCGTCCAGCCCGAAGCGGCGCAGCAGCTCGCGCCGGCAGGCCGCCTTCCCTGTCAAATCCCTCGGCCCGTAGCGCTCCGGGAGGTAGGTGTCCGTCTCCGGGTTCCACTCGTGCACGTCGATGCCGTTGAGGATGCCGGTGAGCACCCCCTGGCGCCGGCGCAGCAACCCATCCAGGTTGGCGCCCCCTTCCGGCTGCTGAATCTCCCGGGCGTACGTGGGCGAGACAGTGGTGAGGGCGTCGGAGAACTGGATGGCGCCCTTGAGGAAGTTGACCGAGTCGTAGAACTCCAGCCCCTGCTCGGCGGTGAAGAGCTCCCAGGGCAGCCCCAGGTCCCCCATGATGTCCTTACCGAACTGGCCCTGGTAGGCGAGGTTGTGGATGGTGAGGACCGTCTTGGCCCGCCCCAGGGGGGTGCCCTGGTAGCCGCGCCGCAGCGCCACCGGGGTCAACCCCGTCTGCCAGTCGTTGAGGTGGACGATGTCCGGGGTAAAGCCCAGGCGCTGGGCGGCCTGGAGCGCGCCGATGGAGAGATAGGCGAAGCGGCGGTGGTTATCGCCGAACTCGCCCCAGGCATCCCCGTAGATGCCGCCGCGGCCGTAGAAGTGCTCGTGCTCCAGGAAGAGCAGCTCGAGGTTGGGTGCCTGGCGCAGGGAGAGGATGGGCCCGCGCGGGGTGCCGAAGGGGAAGCGCAGCTCCAGGTGGTGGCCGGTGGGGGTGAGACGATCCGCCTTGATGGAGGCATAGCGGGGCGTGACGACCTTCACCTCGTGACCGAGCGCCGCGAGCTCCGCGGGCAGCGCGCCGGCCACGTCCCCGAGTCCGCCCGTCTTGGAGAAGGGGGCGACTTCGGAGGCCACGTAGAGAATCTTCATGGAATGAGACGATGCCGTGTGTGACGCGTGAGTCAACCCCAACACGCGGCTCGCACTCCGGGAGCGGGTTGGTATGGTGGGGGGCGTGGAACTTCCCAAGGATCCGATCGAACGCTTCGCGGCCCTCTACGAGGAGGCGAAGCGCGTCATCCCCGTGGACCCCAACGCCATGACGGTGGCGTCGGTAGGGCCCGAGGGCCGGCCGTCCACGCGCGTGGTGCTGCTGAAGGACTTCGACGCGCGGGGCTTCGTCTTCTACACGAACCTGGAGAGCCGCAAGGGGCGGGAGCTGTTGAGCCACCCATGGGCGGCGCTGAGCTTCTTCTGGCAACCGCTGGAGCGGCAGGTGCGAATCGAGGGGCGGGTGGAGCAGGTGTCGGACGAGGAGGCGGATGCGTACTTCCAGAGCCGGCCTCGCGGGAGCCAGGTGGGCGCGTGGGCGAGCCTGCAGAGCCAGCCCCTGCCCTCGCGCGAGGTGCTGGAGGCACGGGTGGAGGAGCTCACCCGCGAGTACGAGGAACAGCAGGTCCCCCGGCCGCCGCACTGGTCCGGCCTGAGGGTGGTGCCCGACCGCATCGAGTTCTGGCACGCGCGCCCGAGCCGGCTGCATGACCGGCTCGTCTACCTGCGAGAGGGCAACGGCTGGAGGACGGAGATCCTCTACCCGTGAGCCCTCACCGCAGGGCCTCGGTGACACTCGTGGCGGTCAGGGCCTGGACGAGCCAGCGCTGAAGCGTGCCCAGGTCCTCACAACCCTCCAGACGGGCCTGCTCCTGGGGTCCGGGTACCAACCCGCGCTGCCGAAGCATCTCGGAGAGCGCCTCGCGCAGGGCATTCAGGCCCTCCTGCTTCCCCTCCCGCAGGCCCTCCCGCAGGCCCTCCTTGCGTGCCAGTGACAAGGCCCCGCGCTCGTCCTGGAGGGCCATGCCAGCACGGATGTAGGCTTCCCACTCCTCGTCCGTGAAACGCGCCACCCGTGCCGCCTCCAGCGCATCCTTGAAGGGCCGCTCCGCCAGCACCTCTGGCACCATCTGCAGGTTGCGCGTCTCCCGGAAGAAATAGGCCCACTTCTCCACCACAGTCCGCGGTGGACGCGACGCGTCGTACTTGGGTAGCTCCAGGAAGACGAACTGGAGCTGACCCAGGCCCCGCGCGCCCCCGTGCTGCTCCTGCATCCGCCATCGGCTGAGCATGGGTACCCCCGGCACCTCCCGCTGGGGCCACAGCTCGAAGTCGCAGATGGTCACTCCGATGACGTCATCCAGGTCCGGATACCTCTGCCCCGCGTCGAGCTGACCGGTGTACGCCTTGGCCACGTTGTACACCACGCGCTTCTCGAAGCCCTCCACGTTGAGCACCTGCATCTCCACCACGTAGTGCGTGCCTCGCGCGTCGGTGCACTTCACGTCGACGATGGAGTACTTGAGCTCCTGCACCTTCGGCCGCTGCTCGGCGGACAGCAGCTCCACCTCCACCACCCGGTGGGCCTCGTCCAGCTCCAGCAGGCCGTTGAGCAGCGCCATCAGCAGCGGCTTGTGCTCCTCGGCACCGAAGATCTTCTTGAAGACGAAGTCGGTTCTCGGGTCCGCGAACAAGGGGCGCATGGCCCTCATGTAACGCGCCTCGGGGCGGTTGTCGCCTCCCCGCCGGCCGGCACCCGAGGACACCGGCTGGACTTCCGCCGTAGGGTGACGTGGGATAACTTCCGCCGTGGGGCTCTGAATCAAGCTTGGGGGAGGCCATGAGGCAGAACGACGACTGGTATGGCACGCTCACTATCGCCCACCGGACGGCCGGAGCGTGGGAGGACGAGGACGCCCGGCAATGGCTGCTGGCTGCACTCACCGCCCTGGAGAAGGTGCTGGACGGAGCGCCGGACCCCGAGGCTTCAACGCCATTCCCGGGCTGTACGGCTTCCGTCACCGGGTTGCTCGCCTGAGCGCCGACGAGCGCCAGTGGGCCGAGCGGCTCGGCGAGCGCCTGTGGAGCGCGACGGGCACGGGGCGGACGCACACCGAGGAGGCACTGCTGGGGCAGGTGGGGGTACAGGCCAGCCCGGACTCCCTCCCCTTCTTCCGCGCCGCGCTGGAGGCCAACCGGGAGCGAGACCCCTTTCAACGCCAGCGCAGGAGGATCGCCGTGGCCTCGGTCGCGTTCATTGCCCGTCAGACGGGAGATGCAGCGGCGCACGCGCAGCTCGACGCCTGGCTGGTGCACCCGGATGTCACGGTGCGGACCGAGGCCACGGTGCTCTACGGAAGCATCCACCTTCGGGAGGATGGAAGGCTGGACGAGGCAGCGCTCGCACCGCTGAAGCGCGTGGCGGACGAAGACCGGGCCTTCGCGCCACGCTTCCTCGCCCGCGGCTGGCTACACACCGCAGGCATCCCGGTTCCTGTCGAGCCGCCCGACGGGGTCTACGCCTTCAAGGCCTCATTGGGGCGCACCTCGCGCACCGTGGAGCTGACAGCCGCCCAATCACTCGACCAGCTCGCCTCCGCCATCCTGAACGCCTTTGGGTGGGACCATGACCACCTGTACGAGTTCGCGCTCACCGGAGACCTTCAAGACCACCGCTTCATCTACCCGGACAGGGACTATGACCAGGCGCCATTCGACTTCGACTGGACCGCCGACGAGGCCTCCGAGGAGGAGCAGCCGCCCGATTCACCGGAACCGCTACACCTTCCCCTGGGTGCGTTCGGGCTCACCCGGGGCCACGAGTTCATCTTCCGCTACGACTTTGGTGATGACCACCGCTTCCGGGTAACGGTCGCGGACGTCCAGGAGAACCGAAGCCCTCGAGCGAAATACCCCCGGGTGGTGGCCAAGACGGGCAAGGCCCCCAAGCAATACCCAAGCGACGCCTGAGAGAAGGCGCGAGCTACCAGGGAATCTGCTGTCCCTCGTAGCTGAAGAACCGCCCGCCATCCTCCGCCTTGAGCTGGTCGATGACGTTGATCATCCCGCGCACGGACTCCTCGGGGCGCAGCGGCGCCTGGGGGCCGCCCATGTCCGTCTGCACCCAGCCGGGGTGCAGGCCGATGGTGACGAAGCCCTCGGGATGCAGGTCCACGTGCATGTTGCGCATGGCCATGTTCAGCGCGGCCTTGGAGATGCGGTAGCCGTACGAGCCCCCCATGCCGTTGTCGCCGATGGAGCCCATCTGCGAGGTGATGTGGATGATGCGCCGCGCCGAGCCGCGCCGCAGGGCCGGCAGCAGGGCCGCGGTGAGACGCAGGGGCCCCAGGGTGTTGATGGCGAACGTGTGGGCCATCGACTCATAGTCGAGCTCGGTCAGCGCGCCGTCCTTGCCGTAGACGCCCGCGTTGTTGATGAGCGCGTCCAGGGGCTGGCCCTGCCCCACCGAGGTGGCGAAGGCTTCCACGCTCTTGGGGTCGGCGACGTCGAGCGCGTGCAGCCGCAGCCGCCCCTCCGACCCCTGGGCGAGCTCCTGGAGCTGCCGTGCTTCGGAAGGAGAGCGGACTCCCGCATCGATGGAGTCTCCTCGGTTGAGCAGCTGACGAACGAACTCGAGACCCAGGCCCCGGCTGGCTCCGGTAATGGCGTAGCGCATGACGTCCATTAAACGCGCCCTCCATCCTGAAAGACACGCCGCTCTGCGGCACTTGACCTGGGAGTGACCGCCGGAGGAAACCCGATTGCACTGGGAGTGGAACCAAGCATGAGCGTCGTAATCATTGGAGGCGGAATCAGTGGTTTGGCGCTGGCCCACGGGCTGCGCTCGCGCGGCACCGGGGTGACGCTGCTGGAGTCGGGCCCGAGGCTGGGGGGTTACATCCAGTCGCGAAGCCAGGACGGGTTCATCACCGAGGCGGGTCCCAACAGCTTCGTGGACCGGGAGCCCGCGCTGCGCACCCTGGCGGCGGAGCTGGGCATCGAAGGGCGCATCCGCACGGCGGACCCGGCGGCGAAGCGACGCTACATCTATACGCGAGGCAGGCTGCGGACCGTGCCCCAGTCGCCCCCCGCCCTGGTGAAGTCGGACGTGGTGCCGCTGGGGGCGAAGCTGCGGATGATGGGCGAGCTCTTCACCCGGCGCGGGCCCGACGGGGAGGAGTCGCTGGGAGACTTCGGGCGGCGGCACGTGGGGCGCACGGCGACGGCGGTGCTGGTGGACGCGATGCAGCTCGGCATCTACGCGGGCGACGTGGAGACGCTGAGCGTGGGCGCCATCTTCCCCAAGGTGGTGGAGCTGGAGCGCAAGCACCGCAGCCTCGTGCTGGGCATGGTGCGGACGCAGGCCGAGGCGCGCAAAGCGCTGCCCCCGGGCGAAGGCGCGCCAAAACCCTCGGGCCAGGTCGCCTCCTTCGACGGAGGCCTGCAGGTGCTGGTGGACGCCCTGGTCCAGTCCATCGGACCGGCGGCGCGCACCGGGGCGAAGGTGGTGGAGCTGCGGCGTGAGGGGAGCGGCTGGAAGCTCGCGGTGGAGGAGCACGGACAGCAGGCAGAGCTGGCCGCGGAGAAGGTCGTGCTGGCGGTGCCGGCGTACGTGGCGGCGGAGCTGCTGCGGCCACTGGACGAGAAGCTCGCGACACGGGTGGCGGGCATCGCCTACGCCCCCGTCGCGGTGGTGCACCTGGGCTACGCACCGGGCTCCGTGCCACCGCAGGACGGCTTCGGCTTCCTGGTGCCCACGCTGGAGCGCAAGCGCGTGCTGGGCATCATCCACGCCTCCGCCACCTTCCCCTGGCGCGCCGAGGGTGGACGCATCCTCTACACGTGCATGGTGGGCGGGGTGAAGCGGCCGGATCTGGTGGAGCTGGACGACGCGGCCCTGGTGACGCTCGCGCGCGAGGAGTTGCGGGAGCTGGCCGGAGTCTCGGCCGAGCCCGTCTTCACCGAGGTCTTCCACTGGAAGCGGGGCATCCCCCAGTACAACGTGGGCCACCTGGCGCGGATGGAGGCCATCGACGAGGGCATGGCCCGCCTGCCCGGGCTGTACCTCACCGGCAACGCCTACAAGGGCGTAGGCCTCACCGACTGCGTCCGCAACGCCCAGGCCCTGGCGGAGACACTCGCGCGCTGAGGCCCACCGGGAGACCGCTCACCGAGCGTTTCCGACCGCTCGGCCGGCCGGTCCCCCATGTCAGAGGTGGACGAGACAATCTGTGGATGACCCCCCACAGTCCGGAGCAAACCATGGCCCCGCCCCGCCGTGCCCTGCTCGTCCCCCTGGCCGTCCTCCTCTTCCCCCTCGTCCTGCTGGGCGCCCTGGCGCTCGGCATGTCGGGGACGAGGGAAGCCCGCACGTGAGCCGCACCGCCTGGGCCTGGACGGGGTGGTATGCTGACACCCGGTCCGCCATGAACGAAGGCTCCATCGTCCGCGCCACCCTCAAGGCGCTCTTCGTGCCCAGGCGGCTGCTCCCGATCATCCTCATCAGCCTGCCGCTGGTGGCCGCCCAGGCCCGCTTCAGCTTCGGTGAGCCGATGGCCGCGCCCCTGGGCATCCTGCTGTGCGCCCTGTGCGTGGCCGTGGCCCCCGTGTCCTACCGCGTCCTCTTCCCCGAGGGCCTCGACTTCAGCCACGGCGGCATCCGCCTGCTGCTCTACGCCACCGTGGGCGTGGGCGTCGTCCTGTCCGTGGGCGCCGTGGTGCCGAAGGTGCTCGACATGGGGCCCACCTTCCTCACCGACCGCTACAGCCTCTCCGTCTGCGCGGCCCTCTTCCTGGTGGGGGGCTGGGGCCTGGGCCGCGACATCGGCTTCGAGGAGAGCCTCGCCCTGGAGCGTGCTCGCGCCGCCCGGCTCGAGGTGGAGGCAGAGCAGGCCCAGCTGCTCGCCCTGCGCAGCCACCTGGACCCGCACTTCCTCTTCAACACCCTCAACGCCATCGCCGAGTGGTGCCAGACGGACGGGGTGGTGGCCGAGGCCGCCGTGCTGCGGCTCTCCGCCATGCTGCGCAGCGTGCTGGCCGGAGTGCGCGCCGCCACCTGGCCCCTGGAGCGCGAGCTGGAGCTGGTGCGCACCCTCTTCGAGCTGCACCTGCTGAGAGACCCGGACCTCTTCCAGCTCTCCGTCGAGGTGGCCCCCGGCCTGGAGTCCTTCCCCGTGCCGCCGCTCGTCCTGCTGCCGCTGGCGGAGAACGCGGTGAAGCACGGGCCCGCCGCTGGCCACCGGGGTCCTATCTCCCTCACCATCCAGACGCGGGGGGATGCGCTCGTCTTCACCCTGGAGAACCCCGGCGCCTCCAAGGGGCCTCGCGAGGGCAGCAGCGGCCTGCCCACCGTGGAGCGCCGGCTCGCCCTCGCCTACGAGGGCCGCGCGAGCCTTGCCCTCGCCTCCGACGACACGCGCACCCGCGTCACCGTCACCCTGCCCCGCTCCGGCCCCGTCCCCGGCGTCGTCACCTGAGCGGCAGCGGGCTCGGCTCCATCACTCGCGCGCCCTCCTGGGATACGCGTACGCTCCCAGGCATGAGAGTCAGTGCCCTCCTGTTCCTCACCTGGATGGTCGTCACCTGGCCCGTGCCCGCCGACGCCTGTAGCTGCATTTTCGGGTCCGGTGACCTGGCGACGAACCTCCGCGAAGCCCTGGACAGTGCGGATGCCGTGTTCCACGGCCGGGTGGTGTCAGTGGAGCGCAGCGGGGGCTTTCTCGGACTCTTCGGCCGGGGCTCTCCAGAGGCCACGTTCGAGGTCATCGAGCGCTTCAAGGGCTCCCTGGGCACGAAGGTCGTGCTGCCCTCCAGCTTGGGGGGTGGCTCTTGCGAGTCCCAGTTCAAGACCGGAGACGAATACCTCGTCTATGCGTTCATGGACGAAGGGCACCTGGTCACCACTCTGTGCTCCCGGACCCGGCCAATCACCCCCAGCACCCGGAGGAAGGTCGAGCTCGACTGGCTCAGGACGGGAAGGCTGCCCCTCGTTCCCGTGGCGCTCCAGCGCGAGACGGTCCAATGCCAGACGTGCAACCTCGACACGGTGACGTCCAACCTCGTAGGCCTTCCTCCCGGCAACACCTGCAACCTGGGCCTGCAAGACCCCGAGGCCGCGATCGCGCTCCGGGAAGGGCGTCCGTTCTGGACGGGGGGGTACTACAACTGGGACGACCCGACCCGCATGACGGCGGTGGGCCTGTCCCGGGAGCTGCGGCCGTTCGAGTTGATCCAGACGCCCGACGCCAGCACCGACGAGACGTGCCGGCAGCGCGTCTCACTGAGGTGGTGCGAGCGGCTCGAGGCCTCGAGTGCCAAGGCCCGAGGCCAGCCAGAGCTCCGGTGTATCAATCCGGGCCCGGAGCAGGAGGTGTGCGACGAGACGAAGAGCCGCACGGCGGTCTGGGGCCCCAAGGAGAGCCTCCAGACCGCGACGTGCACCTGGAACACACCCGACATGCCCACTTGCGAGCTCCAGAAGGAGCTTCAACCCCTTGCCGAGAAGGCCCCGACTTCGCCGCTCCTCGTCTGCTCGCCAGCAAATGGGCTCCTCGGGACCTACCGGTGCCGGGTCGTGGCGGGAGACGCGGCCCCGTGAGCTACTGCTCAATGAGGCTATTGAGCTGACGCTGGTAGCCGCCCTGGAGCCCGACGACCTTGCCGATGTTGGTGGCGAAGAGGAACACCGACAGCAGGGTGATGACCACGAACATCAGCGTCCGCAGCCAGCGCATCGCGGCCTCCGAGTGCCTGCGCGACACCTGGGCGAGGATGGGCTCCAGGTCGCCGGTCCGCTCTCCGGTGGCGAGTTGCTGGAGTGACTCCCCATCGAGCACGCCGAGCCACTCCACCACGTCCGTCAGGCTGGCGCCGGAGCGGAGGCGGTGGACGGCCAGCTTCACCCGCCCGCGCAGCAGAGAGCTACCGGTGGCCTCGAGCGCCAGTTGCAGGCTCCGCCCCGCCTCCAGCCCGGCCCCGAGCGCCACCCCCAGCACGAGGCTGAAGCGGCTGGCCTGCTGCTCTCGGTGGAAGCGGCCCAGGACGGGGAGGCGCATGCGCAGGCCCTCCCAGTGAGGCTCGAGGGCCGGCAATGCCAGCACCAGGGGCGCCACGAAGAGCGCCAGCCCAAAGGACGACACCGTCAGCACCTTCTGGACGAAGTGCGTGACGAACACCTGGAGGATGTCGCCCTTGCCCCCAGCAGCCATGAGGCTGCTCGCGGTGTCCAGGAGGGCACCACCGAAGATGAACGCGACCAGCAGGTAAGCGGGATAGGCGCAGAGCGAGACAGCTCGCCAGCGCATCCGCTGCGCCTCCTCCAGCTGCGCGGTGATGCGCGCCAGGGCCGACTCGAGGGTCCCCGTGGCCTCCGCCGCGTTCAGCAGCTCCACCACCTGCGGCTCGAACCACCTGGGCTGCTGCCGCATCGCCTCGGCCAGACCAGAGCCGGCGGCCACGGCCTCACCCACCTGGGCCACGGCGCGACGGAAGGGGTCCTTCGCCGCGCCCCGGGACAACTCCGAGAACGCAATGGGCAGAGCCACCCCAGCCCGAATCATGCTGTGCAGACCCTGGAAGAAGGTGAGGCGCGGCCGGTGCCGCACCATCGCCACGAGCGGATGCCGGGCCCAGGCGCTGGCCAGCCATGACTTCTCCTCGCTGTGCGGGATGGGACGGCGCGCCGAGCGGACGGCCTCGCGGGCCGGAGCGCTCGCCTGGGACCTGGCCGGGGAGGCCGGCGGCTCCGTCCTGGGAAGGGGAGGCTTGTTCTTGGGAGGGTTCTCTCGCGCTGTCACCCCCCGCAGGTTAGGAGCAAACGGCTGCCCGTTGCCAACCGGGCCTCCGGAGCCATGAAGCCCGAGGGCCCCCCCTCCACCCGAGGGTCCCCCAGGGACTCAGCGGATGGCGCCCCCCACGCAGGGAGCGCCGCGGTACTTGCGGGTCGTACCCTCGCTCCACGCTCACGTGTTGTCGAGCCACCCGCCCTGGCGGAACAATGGAGTCAATGCCAGGAGGCGCTGCATGTCACGCGGGTGGGCTGTGCTGCTCTGCATGTTCCTCATGGGGACGTGAGGGAGAGAGGGCAACGCTCTTATCCGCTGGGCTCGCCAGAGCCCCTGTCTCGTCGGCCGTCGTTCTTACCTGGAGGAGCAGGGGAGGTTCAGACTTCCTCGTCGGGCAGGAGTAGGCGCAGTAGCTCGTCGTCGGGGCCGAGGGGGCGCCAGCCGGGCGGCGGTGGCGCGGCGCGGAGCGCTGCCCTGGCCTTCCTGACACGCTCCTCATGAGTTCCAGGGGTGTACGCGGACCAACTGCCGAGTGCCTCGGCAACCTTGAAAAGGTTGTCGTCGTCCATCACTGTCGGCCAACCCTCTGGGACGCTCTGGGTCCACAGGCGCACGAATATGTCGCGCACAAACCGCGTGACCTGTTTGCGTCGCTCCGCCTCGGCGAGCAGCCCGCGCAGTACCTGCACCCCAGCGACGTCGTCCTTGCCCAGTTCCTTGGCAAGCAAGTGCAGCGGCATGGTGGGGCGCGCATCAGCGAAGGCGGTGAGCGAGTCGTAACCCCGCTCGCGTACCCGCTCGTACAGTCGTGCCACCCAGTTGCCCTGAAAAGGATGTCCGTCACTCATCGCCCTCTCCACGCGATGAAGTTCATCGGGATGTAGTAGTCCTCCATGCGCTTCGCGACGATGTTCAGGATCGCATTGCGCGTCAACATCCGGCCAGCTTCGGCCTCTGCTTCGAGCAGCGCCTTCATGATCATCCGGTTCCATTCACCCGGCCATATGCGCCCCAGCTTCCAGTCGCCACCACCGTGAATGGCCTCGTGATGCGCCTGCTCCAGCTTGACGCAGAACTCGTCAATGTCCATCTCGCCGGTGAAGCCGCGCTTTTCGAACCACTCGCGGAACTCTTTGGGCATGACGTGGTGCCGCGGCGGCTCGGCCATGCCAGCTCCCGCCTTGCCCGTCTCGTGCATGGCCCCCACCTCGGGCCCATCGCCCAGCGCCTCGCGCACGCCCCGCGGCAGCTCGCCGTGTACCTGAGCCAGCAGCACCTGGCCCGCCTGAATCCGCACGGTGGCGCTGACGACGGGGAGCGAGAGGACGCCCGCGCGCACCAACTGGCGCACCAACTCCACCCACTCGGCGGACACGACAATCCGCGTGCCCATCATCACGCCGTCGCCGCCTACCGCCAGGCCGATGAGATGCGGCGGGTGGAGCCCGACACGTCGAGAACGGCACTGCGAAATGCCAGCTGGGCCGTGAGGGCGCTCTTCCGCGCGGCCCTCTCGGCGCTGTCCGGGCCCACTGCCGTCACCTCCTCTCGGGAGGCCCGGCGCCGGTGCCGCCGCTGTGGTGTCTCGGGCTCAGGCGGGGTGGGGAGGGCGTCCGGAGCTTCGACGCTGGGCCCCGCCGCCGACACGGGCGGGACAGGCTCGCGCGGCGTGTAATGCAGGCGCATCCCCCGGTTGGGTGGTGGCGTCAGCGACACACAGCCGGTGGCCAGCAGGGCCATGGCGAGCAGCAGGCCCGACCACCGGGCCCGGGGCAAGTCAGCGCGCATTGTCCACCCCCAGGCCCACGGAGGCGAAGGCCCCCGGCTCGTGTGGGCTCCACTTGCGCGAAGCCCTCCTCCGCCGCCCACACCTGCACGCGGCAGCAGCGCCAGCGTCGTCACCTCCGGGCGCGTCAGGTAAGGCCACAGTCCAGCCGAAGAAGCCGACAGCGGTGGCTCCATTGCCCCATCGGGCGGGTTGTCGGGCCCTTCCGCCTGAGAGAGGAGCAGTTGCACCAGCAGCGTGGACGTCATCAGCGCCTCCAATGGGTGACTCCCATGCGAGTGGGCGGCCCTGACAAATCCGGACAGTCTGGACAGCGCGGGCAGAATGCGCCTCGCGGCGTAGGAACCGTGACCCAACCGCACGGGTCACCTGGGGCAGCTCGATGAACCCCCTGGTGCAGAAGGCGAGCACATGCCCCTCGCAACCAATCCCCCTCGGGATAATGGGTTGAGGCAGCCCTTCGAGGCTTCTTCCGCCAGGCGGGGCTCACCCTTAACTGACTTCTCCGAGGGGATTAGGAGCAAACGGCTGCCTGTTGCCAACCAGGCGCCCGAAACCTCGAGGCCCGAGGGCCCCGCACCTTCCTTCACGTGCGGGGCCCAAGCGGACTCAGCGGATGGCGAAGCCCCACGTATAGAGCACGCCGCGGTACCTGCAGGTCGTCCCGTCGCTCCAGGCCCAGGTGTGGTCAAGCCGCGCGCCAGCGCAGTACTCACCCGCGTAGTCCGCCAGGTGGCCCTTGGCGCTCCTCTCCCCATCGCTGTCACACGCGTATTCCGGGTAGACGCCCCCCCTGTAGCTGTAGTCGATGCACCCCATCATGATGAGCGAGCCGCTCGGCCCATAGGTGCCCTGCTTGAAGGCGGTGCCCACGTCACCGATGGACATGTTCGTCGAGGTGGCGGGCCAGGTGGACGCGGCGTAGGTCCGCGAGAAGCCCTCGTCGTAGGTGCGGTTGAAGACCCGGATGGTGGAGTACGGCAGACAGGCGAGCTCCTTGGACCAGGCCTCGCCGCCAGGCGTGCCCCAATTGCTCACGCCCAGGCTCGTCTTGGCCGAGGCGGCCTGCCAGCCCGCCACCGTCCAGCCACCGCCATCCGTCGTCATGTCGCAGTAGTAGCTGGAGGGACCCGTCCCGCAGGGGTCGAGCGTGTACACACCGCTGGCCAGTGAGGCATCGCGGTTCTTCAGCTCGAGGCAGGAGCGCGCGGGAGCCACCGTGCCCAGGCTGAACAGCTCGGAGGAGGACTGGTCGGTGTTGCTGGCACCACCCACCGCCAGCACGCGTCCGTCATTCAGCAGCGTGGCCGTATGGGAGAAGCGGTCCACGTTCAGGCTTCCCGCCGGGCACCAGGTACCGGTCTTCGGATCGTACAGCTCCGCCGCGGTGAGGATGCCGGTGTAGTCGTGGTAGCCAGCGGACGCCAGCACCTGGCCGTTCTGCAGCAGCGTGGCCGTGTGGTGGCGGCGCGGCTTGTTCATGCTGCCGGTGGCCTTCCAGGTGCCCGTGGCCGGGTCATACAGCTCCGCCGACATGCTGCTCACGTCGTCCAACGCACCACCGCCGGCCACCAGCACCTTGCCGGTCGTCAGCAGCGTGGCCGAGTGGTAGCGGCGGCCCGTGGCCAGACTACCCACCGGCGTCCAGGTGCCCGTGGCCGGGTCATACAGCTCCGCCGAGGTCAGGCGCTCGCTGCTAGCGTTGTTGCCTCCAGCCACCAGCACCTTGCCGTTGGGCAGCAGCGTGGAGGTGTGCTCGCGGCGGGCCGTGCCCAGGCTCCCGGTGAGCGTCCAGGTGCCCGTGGCCGGGTCATACAGCTCCGCCGAGGTCAGCACGGCGCCGTTGGAGTCCTCGCCGCCCATGACCAGCACCCTGCCGTCCGGCAGCAACGAGGCCGCGTGGTGGGTGCGGGACACCACCAGGCTGCCGGTGGAGAGCCACCTGCCCTGGTCCGGGTAGTACAGCTCGGAGTTGGCGAACGTCACCGGGCAATCGCCGCCACCCGTGATGAGCACCCGCCCATCCAGCAGCCGCGTCATGGTGTGATAGAGGTGGCTGGCCAGCGTGTCCCCGGTGCGCGTCCAGGTGCCCGTGGCCGCGTCATACAGCTCCGAGGTGGTGTTGAAGCCACCGGCCACCAGCACGCGACCATCCTGCAGCAGCGCGGCCGTGTGCATCAGCCTCGGCAGCCCCATGCTGCCCGTGGACGTCCAGCTTCCCTTCACCTTGCAGACGGGCGCGGCGCCCGGGGCATTGGAGCGGAAGTTGTTGAGGCCCGAGGTGAGCCAGTTGGTGGCCGGCTTCGCGGGGATGGTGCCGTCGTCGTTGATGTTCGTCACCGAGTAGGCGTGCTGGTTCCAGATGCCGCGCGTGCCCACCCAGGCATCCTGCGCGTCACGGAACACGCGGATGCCGTTGAAGCCCGGGGCCGCGTGGTTGTTGGCGGCGATGATGATCTCCGCGCTGCCGTCAGCGTCCACGTCCGCGACGATGGGGAGGTCGTGCGTGGTGCCAGAGCTGGTGCGCGTCTCCCAGCGCAGCGCGCCGGTGGCACCGTCGAGGATGCGCAGATGGGTCTCATCGGCGTAGATGACCTCCACCTGTCCATCGCCCTCGAAGTCGAAGGTGGTGGAGGTGGACTTGCCGGAGCTGTAGTCCTGGACGGTGCGAGTCCACTTCACCGAGCCGTCGGTCGCGTAGACGGTGTAGTTCCAGTCGCCGGCCAGGCCGATCTCCAGCTGGCCGTCGCCGTCGAAGTCCGCGAGGTTGGGCGCGCCGCCATGACCCGGAACGACCGGGAAGGAGACGCCCGGATCGGTCAGGTGGACCGTGCGGGTCCACAGCAGCTGGCAGTTGTCATCGAGCAGGCTCACCTTGCCGTGACCGGCCACGGCGATCTCTCCCGCCGGGTCCTCATCGAAGTTGCCCACGGCGGCGAAGCCGTGAGGAATCTCCGTGTTGGTGCACTTGAGCGAGCCGTCATGCCGATAAACGGAACGGCCGTTGATCACCTCCTGCAAGCCGTCCTGGTCGATGTCCGCCGCGAAGGAGATGGGGCCGGTGTACAGGGCGCCGCCCATGCCATCCGAGCCCACCCACTTCAGCGCGCCGGTGTGGCTGTAGACGCGGTTGCCGTCGAGAATCTCGACAGTGCCATCGCCGTCCAGGTCCGCCAGCGAGGGACCGCCCCACTCGTTGTAATCGTACGCATCCGGGGCCGAGCGGAACTTGAAGGTACCGTCGTTCTCGAAGCAGATGATGCCGCGGCCCGTCTCGGGGATGCCGCAGATCTCCACCAGGCGGTCACCGTCGATATCACCGGCGGCAATGCTCGCAGCGGGCTTCACCCGATACTCCGGGTTCGCCACGGCCCACAGCTCGTGTCCGTCCTTGCCGCTGATGGCCCGAAGCACGCCATCCCGGTTGTTCGCACCCGGAGGTGCGTTCCAGACGGCGCCCGAGAAGGAGCTGAAGACGATGTCCGGCGTGCCGTCCCGGTTCACGTCCACCACCACGGGCGTCATCATCACCTGGTTGTGCTCGGGCAGCACCGCGCTGCCCTTCCACTCCCACTGGGACACCACGTCGAGGGTGAAGGCAGAGGACGCCGGGGTCGGAGCGGAGGAGCCATCGGTGAGCACCGGCTCCGTTCGAGGCTGCTCTTGCGCCTCGCGGGTGGGCATCGGGGCCGGCTGCTCCGGCTGGGCCTCCGCCTGAGCCCCATGGGTGAGTGCCTGGGCCGGCTGCTCGCGCTCAAGCTGCTGCTCGTCCTGTGTCCCGCTGCAAGCCGTCAGCACCGCCAGTGCCAGCGCCGTCGAGCGCCTCAGAACGAGCCGGGTTGCCTTGTGTCCCCGGTCCGTGCTTCGCGTCCTCATCTTCATGCAGAGCCCTCTCCCTTTTCGTGCCGGTCCTCATGCTCGGAATCCAAAGACCGGAGGCTTATTGTCGAGGAGAGAGTCATTGTTTTCCAAGCAGCAAGATGAAACAAAAACATCCCCACGCGATTTCCATTCTTCGAGAGAACTCGCGGCAAGAGCGCGGTGCGCAAAGACATACATCCGGTGCCGGATGGCTCCTGACCTCGCCCTGCGCTTCACCTGGTAGCAGAGCATCCGGTAGGTTGCCGACATGGCGGTGAATGTCGTGGCGTGGGCGGACCCGGTCCGTCGCTCCAAGCCGGTCCGGCTGCGCTCCTGGTACCTCGCGTGTCCGTCCGAAGCCCTCCGGCCGGGACAGGTGATGGGCTGGAGTCTCGGTGGACGAGAGCTCGTGCTCTTCCGAGGCCAGAGCGGCCGGGTCCAGGCACTCTCCGCCCACTGTGCCCACATGGGGGCCCACCTCGCGCACGGCACCGTCATCGGCGAGCACCTGCGCTGCCCGCTGCACCACTGGCAGTTCGACGGGAGTGGCATCTGCCGCGCCGCGCCAGGACGCTCCGACGCCACGGACAGGCCCGGACAGCGGGCGTACCCCGTGGTGGAGAGGTACGGAGCCATCCTCGTGTTCAACGGGCCCGTGAGCCTCTTCCCCCCACCCGAGGTGGGCAGCCCGGAGCTTCGGTGGCGCACCGCCCCACCCGTCACCGTCGGGTGCTCGTGGCTCCCGATCGCGGCGAACTCCTTCGACATCGAGCACCTGCGCACCGTGCACCATCGCGAGCTACGGGATTCCCCTGTCGTGGAATGTCCGGACCCCTTCACGCTCCGGCTGCGCTACACCTCGCGCGTCATCGGCACGGGGCTCAGCGACAGGATGATGAAGGCACTGTCGCGCGACCGCATCGGCGTGACCATCACCCTGCATGGCGGCACGCTCATGTCGGTGGAGAGCGACCTTGGCCGCACCCGCAGCGCGCTGCTCGCCGGGTTCCGCCCCTGCGCTGAGGGGGTGTCCGTGCAGATGTCGTTCGCCGCACGCCCCGCCCGCGTCCCAGGGATGGATCACCTCCGCCTTGCCGTGTCGCGGTGGCTCTTCACCTCGTTCCTGCGGCGAGACCTCTCCGTGCTCAACAGGATGCGCTTCAACCCGAGCGCCGCCGCGGCCGACCCCGTGCTGCGCCAACTGCTCGACTTCGCCGCCCAGCTCCCGGAGGACCCCGATGACGAGCGCGGGTGACGACGCCCCCATTCCTGCCACGCTCAACGCCGTGCTCCTCGCCGCCGCCCTGGCCGCCTGTGCTGGGTGTCTCTGGCTCGCCTCGCACGCGGAGTGGCTCGCCACGAGGCTCCTGGCCGCCGGTGCATTCTCCTATGTGAACAACACCGTCTTCTCGCTGCTCCACGAGGCGACGCACGGCGTGCTCCACCCCTCCCGGAGCACCAATGACTGGCTCGGGCGGCTCGCGGCGGCCTTCTTCCCCACGTCCTATACGCTGCAGCGCACCTTCCACCTCACCCACCACCGCCACAACCGCACCGAGCTGGAACAGTTCGACTACCTGCGGCCCGGGGACAACCGCTTCCTCAAACATGCCCAGTGGTACTCCATCCTCACCGGGCTCTACTGGGCCTTCGTGCCGGTGGGGTGCTTCGCCTTCGCCCTCTTCCCGAGCCTGCTGCAACGGCTCCGGGGCACGGGCACCCGCTACGGGGAACAGACCGGGGCCGAGGCCTACCTCGGACGGCTCGAGGACGCGCCGGGTGCCACCATCCGGCTCGAGTTGCTGTTCACGATGGCCGTGCAGGCCGGGCTGGTGCTGGCGTTGGACCTGAGCGCATCCGGCTGGGCGCTGTGCTACGCGGCGTTCGCGGTCAACTGGAGCTCGCTCCAATACGCGGACCATGCCTGGTCTCCGCTGCATGTGCGCGATGGAGCGTGGGACCTGCGCGTGGCCGCGCCCGTGCGCTGGCTGTTCCTCAACTACCACTACCACCGCGCCCACCACCGACACCCCCGCGTGCCGTGGCTCTACCTGGGCCGCTATGTGGACGAAGACGTGCCCCGGCCCTCGTTCCTGAGCATCTGGCTGTCCATGTGGCGAGGGCCTCGACCCCTCCCCGCCACCGCGGAGGAGCGATGAGCGGAAGTCCCCCTCTCTTCGGCTGGCCCCGACGCGACACCCTCGTCCTCACGGGCTCGATGACGCTCGGCTTCACGCTCTTCTTTCTCCTCGTCTACGGCGGCGCGAGCTGGGTGACCGGCTTCTACACGTGGGGCGTGCGCATAGACCTGCCCTTCGAGCAGCACATCCCCTTCGTACCAGCCTGGGCGGCCGTCTATGTGAGCATGGACATGCTGCTGCTGCTCTCGTTGCTCGTCTTCCGGACGTGGCGCGAGATGGTGCCCTTCGTGCTCGCGCTCTGTCTGGAGACGGTGGTGGGCGCAGCCTGCTTCCTGGTGCTCCCGATCGAGGTGGCCTGGCCGCCCCGAGAGGTCAGCGGGAGCTGGGCCAGCATCTTCTTCCTGGCCGACACGATGAACCTCGAGCGCAACTACCTGCCCTCGCTGCACGTGGCGTTCGCATGTACGGCCGCCCTGGCCTATGGCGAGCGCGGGGGCTGGCTCGCCCGGAGCCTGTTCGGCCTCTGGGCCGCGGCCATCGCGGCGTCCACCCTGCTCATCCACGAGCACCACCTGGCCGACGTGGTGGCCGGTGCGCTCCTAGCCTGGGGGACATGGCGCTTCGTGGCGGCCCGAGCCTCCCGCGAGGACTTCCTCGAAGCGCTCCGGGTGGAGGCACTCTGCGCTCGAGAGCTGTACCACTTCTCCCGCCGCCACCCGCGCTACCTGCTGATCGCCCTGGGCCTCTACCGCTACTCGCTACCCCAGTGGCGCGCCACACAGGTTGCCCGCGCGGGCTTCTGCTTCCTCCAACTCGTGGATGACGTACTGGATGGAGATCGCCCCATCCAGGGGGAGCCGCTCGACTGGGTGGACGCCCTCCTCGTCCAGATGGAGACCGGCCGCTGGAGCGACACGGAGGTGGCCTCCACGTTGGGCCGGGTGTTCCTTGCCAGGCTCGGGGACGAAGGGGCGCGCGCCGATGCGGTGCGGCTCGTGCGCATCATGCGGCGGGACCGCGAGCGCGTGCTCCACCGCCAGGAGCTCGAGGCCGAGGCCCTTCGCGCGCACCACCGGGACACCTTCCGGCTGTCGGTGGGCCTGATGCTGCACGTGGCGGGAGTCGAGGTCCGTGCATCGGACGCGCCGGCGCTGCTCGAGGCGTTCGGCTGGTGCTCCACCCTGCGCGACCTGGGCGAGGACCTCGACAAGGGCCTGCTCAACGTGCCGGCCGAAGTGGCAAGGGCGGTGCGGACCGAGGGCCTGGAGCCGAAGCGCTACGAGGACCTGATGGGCTCGGTGGCGGGGCGGGCCTGGGTGGTGGCCGAGCATGGCCGTGCACGCGCCCTGCTCGACCAGTCGGCGGTGGAGCTGGCCGGACTCGAGGGCCGCTCCGGAGTGGCCCTGCTGCGGCTGTTCCACCGCTCCATCGAGAGCTTCTGGTCGAAGCGGTTGCCGCGGAAGCTCCCGTTCCTGCGCGAAGCCGCCAGGGTCAGCTCGTGGCCTTCCGGCGCGCCGTGAGCCGGCCAACGACGATGCCGATGACGAGCATGGCCACCGCCGCGATGCCGCCGAAGGTCATCGCCGCTCCCTTCACCTTGTCGAGCACGGGGTTGTCGAACACGTTGGTCGAGTAGTGGAAGGCGGCGATGAGCCACCGGTCCCCCTCCTTCACCAGCGTGCAGGTCCACCGGCCGTGGACGGTGATGTCCGAGCCATCGGTGAGCACGTAGCGGTCGGTCGAGGAGCCCTGGGCAACACCCGTGCTGCCGTAGAGGCGCGTCAGCTCATCCACCTCGAACTTCGCGGTGAGCTTCTGCACCACGCGGTCCGGGCCGTTCATCATCTTGTCGTAGTAGGCGCGGATGGCATCCTTGCCCACGCGGACGTCGTTGTTCATCGTGGTGAAGACCACGTTCGGGTGGACGTGCAAGAGCAGCTTGTCGAGGTCCTGCGCGTTGAGCGCCTGCTCCATGTCGTTCTTGATGGTACGCAGCGCCTGGTGGGTAGCCTCGACCTCCGCCGCGCTACCACCAGACTCCTGGGCCCGGAGCGACAACGGCAGGCACAGCACCAGACACGCCATCACACAGCCGAGAGTCCGATTCATGGGGTCTCCAGAAAAGGTGCCCATCCTAGACACAGGTGCCGGGGCAATCATGTTCTGATTGTGGTGTCGGTTGGCGTACCTCCGTGGCCACATGACCGTTGCCGTCCAAGCGACGAGCCCTAACACTGGCGCTCCACCGCTGGAGGAACGGATGTCCCCCGCCGATGCCCCCAAACCGTCTCCGCGCAAGAAGACCGCACGAGAGACCACCGCCCCCGGACCCAGGACGTTGGCCATCGACATCGGAGGAACCGGGCTCAAGGCACTCGTCCTCGGACCGGATGGGAGGTCACTCACCGAGCGCCAGCGGGTGGCCACACCGCGACCCGCCACGCCCCAAGCGGTCATGGGCGCGCTGACGAAGCTGATAAAGCCCCTCGGCGCGTTCGATCGCGTCTCCGTGGGCTTCCCGGGTGTGGTGGAGGAGGGCGTGACGAAGACGGCTCACAACCTCCACAAGGGGTGGGTGGGCTTCCAGCTTGCCGAGGAGCTGACCAAGGCCACGGGCCGTCCGGTCCGCGTACTCAACGACGCCGGAGTGCAAGGGTTCGGCATCATCGAGGGACGCGGAGTGGAGATGGTCCTCACGCTGGGCACCGGCATGGGCTGCGCGCTGTACGTCGATGGCAAGTACGTGCCCAACCTGGAGCTCGCCCACCATCCGTTCCGCCATGGGAAGACCTATGAGGAGTACGTGGGCAGCGCCGCGTTGAAGCGGGTCGGCCAAAAGAAGTGGAACAAGCACGTGCAGCGGGTACTGGAGCAGATCCAGCCCATCTGGAACCCCCGGAAGATCTACGTGGGAGGCGGCAACGCCAAGCTGCTCGACATCCCTCTCCCTGGGAACGTGCAGCTCACCGAGAACGTCGCCGGACTGCTGGGCGGCTTCGCACTCTGGAAGGACGAGCCGCGGCCGCGTTGAAACCACCAGAGTCACTCCCGCCCGGCCATGCCGGAGGGGATGCGGACCCGGCAGAACGCGCGAGCCCGCGTGAGGGTCTCCTCGACTGCGCGGATCCACGGCTCGGGAAAGCGTGAGGGCTCGCACATCCACGCAGCGAGGCTCGGAACCGCTTGGGCGAGGCCGCAGCACTCGTCCGCGACGGCGGCCGCGAGCAGCTCCCCCATCCCGCGCAGTCGCTGGCTCCACTCCGGCCCCACACGCACATCGAAGTCCTCCCCGAACGTGCGCAGCTCCTGGTCGTCGAGAAGCCGACGCCGCTCCTCGGCCATGCGCTCCGCCACCTGCCACAGCACGTCGTAGGCCCGCCGTTGCATGGGCTTTGCGTGGACAAGCTCCTGATAGAGCATCCGCAGGTGGCGCTCCAGCATGAGGCGAGGCATGCCGCGGCCGGCCAGCAGCCCACCCAGCCAGGAGATGTGTTTCCACACCTGCGCCTCGGCCTGTCCACTCAGCGTCACCAGCCATGCGCTGTCGCTCCAGGAGAACTGGCGACCGTGCTCGCCATAGCGACAGGCGTAATAGGGGAACTCCTCCCAGGAAGCCTCGGCGGCACGCAAAGCGGCCTGGAGCTCATCGAGATCCATGGTCATGGGATGCTCTCCCGCATCACGGTTGAGCCACCAGGTGGGCGGAAGCTCGCGAGCAGGATGGAGCGCGTCGAGCAGCCTCCGAATCAGGGAGAAGGCCTCGCTCGCCGCACGGACCAGCCCTTCTTCCTCCGCGGCCTCGATGGTCACGCCTTCGAGCCGCTGTGCGAACTCGCGCCAGGGTGACGTACCAGGCAGAGGGAAGAGGGCCAGGCGCAGCGCGTAGTGATAGCCGAGGAGTGACAGGGGCTCGCGGTGTGCAGCGGACCGCATCCGCACCCCGAGGGCGATGGCGCCGATGAGGGCATGGCTCTCGAGTCTGTCCTGGGGCACACCGGAGACGAGACCTTGTTCGAGGAGTGGATGAACGGGCAGAGCCTCGGCCCCGAGTGCAACCAGGACGGGATGGGACGTGGCGGCGAGGGCCTGAGTCAGTGCCTGTTGAAGGATGGCGAGCGCCTGATGCAGCGCCCGATGGCAGTCGGGCGGCAAGGTACCGGCCGCGAGGGCCTGGACACAGATCAAGGTCTCAAGTCCCGCATAGTGCGCACGGGTCTCGTTCTGCAGCCGGTCAACGAGCGGCATCTTCGTCCCCCTCGGCCCTGTCGGGCCCATTAGCGCCCATAACCATGGCTCGCCTCCATGCCCGCTCTCCAGCCATTCCACAGAGGGCAAGGCGGTGCAGCGCCAAACTCTGTCTCGCGATGCACACGATGAAGGGACAACACGTGTCCGTCCCGGAACGCGTGGCGCAGGTACTCACAGCCGGAGTGACACCATGGACAAGAAGGAATGGCTCAAGCGACCCATGGGCATCCCCGTGGACCCCAACAAGCAGAAGGACCCGGAGGAGCATGGTGACCGGGTTCCCGCCGAGGGACGAGCCGAGCACTTGAACGACGTGACCGAACAGAACGGCGGCCAGCGCTCCGAGGTCGGCGTGCCCTGGAACGACACGAGCCTGGAGCGGGGCCTGTCCAACGAGTACGACAAGCACGGCGGCCGGGGTGAACCCAAACGGGATGAGCCCAAGGAAGACTGACGCCCATCCGGTCAGCAGGCAGGGGGAAGGCGCTCAATCGGGGAGCGAGCCTTCGCCCTTCTCTTGCAGTTCGCGCGGCACGGGAGCGCGCAGTTCCAGGCGCTCTCCCGAGAGCGGATGGATGAAGGACAAGCGCTCCGCGTGCAGCAGGTAGCCGAGATCTCCGGGCAGGCCCGGCTGGCTGGCGTAAGGCACGCCTCCCACGGCGTAGAGGGAATCGCCTTCGAGCGGATGACCGATGGCGGCCAGGTGGATGCGGATCTGCTGGGGCCGGCCCGTCAGGATGTCGACCTCGAAGAGGGTACTCGCCGTGCGCCGCTCGAGCACGCGCGCCAGGCTCCGGGACGCCTTTCCGTCTGGAGTCACACCATGGGTCATGCCCAGGCGCGGATGCGCCACCATGCCAATGGGCGCCGTGATGTCGTAGTAATCCTCGGTGGCCACGCCGCTCGAGAGCGCCCGGTAGCGCTTGTCCACCTCGTGCTCGCGCCAGGCGCGCGACAGCTTCGCCGCCGCGTCGTGTGTGCGAGCGAAGAGCACGAGCCCCGAGGTGCCACGTCCCAGCCGGTGCAGGGGGCTCGCCTCCGGGAAGCGCTCCCGGACGACGCCCAGCAAGGTGTTGGCGAGAAAACCCCCGCCCGGCATCATCGGCAATCCGCTCGGCTTGATGACTCCGAGGATCGCCTCATCCTCGTATACGAGCGAATAGTCGCGCGGCGCATCCTGCTCCTCCCAGGGAGGCCGGTTCCAGACGAGCCACTGGCCGGGCCGCAGGAGCTCCTCGCCCATCGCGGGGGAGTCATCCAGCAAGACCTCGCCCCGGGCCAGCCGCTCCCGCCACACGGCCTCCGGGGAGTGCCGATACGCATCAATCAGATAGGAGAGCGTGCTCCGTCCTCGCGCCCGAGCTCCCAGCTGTTCACGGTAGGCGTAACCCTCGTTGAGCCGCATGCCGTCAGCCTCCCCCGTTCTCCACCTGCTCGCAACAACGCCCGGAGAGCAGGCAGGTGAGAAGGCCACGGCCGCCCTGGCCGTCCCGTGGCCGCACCGCCCCGTGATCGTTATCCCAGAGGCCGGATGAATGTCTCCCCCGTGCTCGACAGGCCACCACTCGTGACGGTGACCCCCGATGGGCTCTTCTGCCCGCCCGGGAACTTCCACATCGATCCCTGGCGGCCCGTGGCCCGCGCCCTCATCACCCACGCTCACGGGGACCATGCCCGGTGGGGGAGTCAGCGCTACCTCGGCGCGAGCCCCTCCCTGGACCTGCTGCACAAGCGTCTGGGCCCGGACGCGAACATCTCCACGCTCGGCTACGGCGAGCGGCTGTCCCTCGGCGAGGTGACGGTCAGCTTCCACCCCGCGGGCCACGTGCTGGGCAGCGCTCAAATCCGCATCGAGCACCGCGGCGAGGTGTGGGTGGTATCCGGCGACTACAAGCGCGACCCGGACCCGACGTGTCTGCCCTTCGAGCCCGAGCGCTGTGACACCTTCATCACCGAGGCCACCTTCGCCCTGCCCATCTACCGCTGGGACGACACGCGGCTCGTCGCCGAGGAGGTGTTGCGCTGGTGGGATGGCAACCGCGAGGCGGGCCGGGCCTCGGTGCTCTTCTGTTATGCGCTGGGCAAGGCGCAGCGGCTGCTCGCCGAGCTCGCCCGGCTCACGGACCGCGAGGTGCTGGTGCATGGCGCCACACACGCACTGGTGGAGTGCTACCGCGAGGCCGGCGTGCGAATGCTCCCCACTCGCCCCGTGTCCGAGCTGGAGAAGGGCACCTCCTATGCTGGGGCACTCGTGCTGGCGCCACCGAGCGCCGCCGGCTCCACGTGGATGCGCCGCTTCGGCGAGCATGAGACAGGCTTCGCCTCGGGGTGGATGCGCGTGCGAGGCAACCGGCGCCGCCGTGGCTATGACCGGGGCTTCGTCCTCTCCGACCACGCGGACTGGCAGAGCCTCCTGCGTACCGCGAAGGAGACGGGGGCCTCGCGCATCCTCGTCACCCATGGCTCCAGCGACACGCTCGCTCGCTACCTGCGCGAGAACCTGGGCCTCGACGCTGCTCCCCTCTCCACTCCCTTCGAGGGCGAGACGGAGGACTGACCCGTGCACCGGCTCGCGGACCTCTACGATGCACTGGACTCCACCACCTCCACCAACGCCAAGGTGGAGGCGCTGGTGGCCTATTTTCGCAACACGCCCCCCGAGGACGCCGCATGGGGGCTGTTCTTCCTCACGGGTCGCCGCCTCAAGCGCATCATTCCCTCGAAGGCCCTGCGCCAGTGGGTCCGCGAGCTGACCGACACCCCTGAGTGGCTCTTCGACGAGACGTATGCCGTTGTCGGTGACCTCGCCGAGGTCATCGCCCTCTTGCTTGACCAGGCCGAGCGTCCTGCCACCACCGAGGAACTGCCTCTGTCCCGCTGGCTGGAGGAGCGACTGCTGCCGCTCACAGGGCTCTCCCTGCCCGAGCAGCGCGAACGCGTCACCGGCTGGTGGCACGTGCTCCCCCGCCGCGAGCTGTTCCTCTTCAACAAGATGCTCACCGGTGAGCTGCGAGTGGGCGTCTCCGACACGTTGGTGGTCCGTGCGTTGGCCCAGTACGCCGGACTGCCTCCGGCCGCCGTGTCCCATCGGCTCATGGGCACATGGGCCCCCTCTCGCGCCTTCTTCGAGCAGCTCGTCGCCCCGGATGTCTCCGATGGGGACCGCTCGCGCCCCTATCCGTTCTACCTCGCCAGCCCGCTGGAGCAGCCACCGGCCCAGCTTGGTGACCGTGACGCATGGCTCGTCGAGTGGAAGTGGGACGGCATCCGCGGCCAGCTCATCCGCCGTCAGGGCGGCGTCTACCTGTGGAGCCGCGGCGAGGAGCTCATCACCGAGCGCTTCCCAGAGATTGCCGAGGCCGCCGCCAGCCTCCCCGATGGCACCGTGCTCGATGGCGAGGTGCTCGCCTACGCGGACGGACAGCCCCTCCCCTTCAGCCGACTCCAGCGCCGCATCGGACGCCAGAAGCTCACGGCCAAGGTGCTCGCCGAGGCTCCCGCCGCCTTCATGGCGTATGACCTGCTCGAACAGGACGGAGAGGACCTCCGCGCCCTCCCGCTCCGCGAGCGCCGCGCTCGCCTGGAGGCCCTGCTGCGCGACAGGCCGATGTTCCCTGTGTCACCGGTCATCGAAGCCCCAACGTGGGGGGCTCTCGCCGAGGTCCGGCATGAGTCCCGCTCTCGCAACGTCGAGGGCTTCATGCTCAAGCGCCTCGAGTCTCCCTACCAGCACGGCCGTAAGCGCGGGGATTGGTGGAAGTGGAAGATCGATCCCTTCACCGTCGATGCCATCCTGCTCTACGCGCATCCCGGTCACGGGCGGCGGGCCTCTCTCTATACCGATTACACATTCGCCGTATGGAATGGCGAGGAGTTGTTGCCCATCGCCAAGGCGTATTCCGGCCTCACCGATGAGGAGATTGCTCGGCTCGACCGGTGGATTCGGGCACATACGCGCGAGAAGTTCGGTCCCGTTCGCTCCGTCGAGCCCCTCCAGGTCTTCGAGCTCCACTTCGAGGGCATCGCCGCTTCCCCCCGCCACAAGTCTGGCATTGCCTTGCGGTTCCCTCGCATCGCCCGGTGGCGCTCGGACAAGACGCCGCGTGACGCGGACTCGCTCGACCGCCTCAAGGAGTTGCTCCATGCCCCCGCGTAGGCGCTCACGGAGCAGCACGGGTCTTCGTGTAGACCCTCACCCCGTCCCTCTCCCAGAGGGAGAGGGTTCAACCCGGGTACACGCTGCACCCTCACCCCCAACCCCTCTCCCGGAGGGCGAGGGAGAGGAACTGCACTCGTGGTTTCGGGAGCAAGGCTGGGAGCCGTTTCCCTTTCAGCTTCAGGCCTGGGAGGCATACTCCCGCGGGGAGAGTGGGCTGCTCAATGTCCCCACGGGCGCCGGGAAGACTTATGCCGCCTATATCGCCCCCCTCGCCGAGGTCGCTCATCATCGGCAGAAGGGGTTGCAGATCCTCTATGTCACGCCCCTCCGCGCCGTCTCCCGGGACATCGAGCTCGCGCTGAACGCTCCTCTGGTCGCGCTCGATGCCGACATCACCGTGGAGAGCCGCACCGGAGATACCACCTCCTCCGTCCGCCGCCGACAGCGCGAGCGGCTCCCCGAAGTCCTCATCACCACCCCCGAGTCCCTCTCCCTCCTGTTGTGCAACGAGCGCGCGCATGAGCTCTTTGCCTCCCTGCGCTGTGTCATCGTCGACGAGTGGCACGAGCTGCTCGGCTCCAAGCGTGGCACCCAGGTGGAGCTCGCCCTCGCCCGGCTGCGCCGGTTCGCTCCCGCTCTGCGCACCTGGGCCCTCTCCGCAACTCTTGCCAACCTCGAGGAGGCTGCCCGCGCTGCCGTGGGTCCCCATGCCACGCCCGCCTTCATCCGCGCCAACGTCGAGCGCCCCGTCCGCATCGAGACCCTCCTGCCGGACTCCGTCGATGCCTTCCCATGGGCCGGGCACCTCGGCTTCTCCATGCTGCGCAAGGTCGCCGACTGGCTCGACCCGGCACGCTCCACCCTTCTCTTCACCAATACCCGTTCCCAGGCCGAGCGCTGGTATGAGGGTCTCCGCTTCCTCCACCCTGAGTGGGAGGACGTTCTCGCCCTCCACCACGGCTCCATCGACCGCGAGGCCCGCGAGCGCGTGGAACGTGGACTCAAGGACGGCGGCGTGCGCCTCGTCGTCTGTACGTCCTCGTTGGACCTCGGCGTGGACTTCGGCCCTGTGGAGCGCGTGGTGCAGGTGGGCAGCCCCAAGGGCATTGCCCGAACCCTCCAGCGCGCTGGCCGCAGCGCCCATCGCCCCGGCGCCACCGCGCAGCTCCTCTTCGTCCCCACCCATGCCCTCGAGCTCGTGGAGATGGCCGCCGCCCGGGAGGCGCTCGCCCGCTGCGAGGTGGAGCCCCGCGCGCCCCTCCGCCAGCCGCTGGATGTGCTCGCCCAGCACCTCGTCACCTGCGCGCTCGGCGGCGGCTTCACCCGCGACGCCCTGCTCGCCGAGGTACGTGACACGCACGCCTACCGCGACCTCTCCGCGGAGGACTTCGACCGCACCCTGCTCCTCGTGACGGAGGGAGGCCCCACCCTGCGTGCCTATCCGCAGTTCCGCCGTGTGCAGCGGCTCGAGGACCGGTACCTGGTAGCAGACGCGCGCGTGGCCCGGCTCCACCGCCTCAACGTGGGCACCATCGCCGCCAACGCCTCCGTGGAGCTGCGCTACCTGAAAGGCGCCCGGCTCGGCACCGTGGAGGAGTCCTTCGTGAGCCGCCTGCGGCCCGGCGACACCTTCCTCTTTGCCGGCAAGCGGCTCGAGTTCCGCCTCATGAAGGACCTCACCGCCTACGTGAAGGTCGCGAAGGAGCGCGCCTCGGCCACGCCCCGCTGGAGCGGTGGACGACTGCCGCTCTCTGGCTCACTCGCCGCCGCCATGCGTCGGACCTTCCAGGCCGTGCGCCACGGACACCTCGACAGTGCCGAGCTCGAAGCAGCCCGCCCCGTGCTGGAAGCCCAGGCCCGTCTGTCCCGGCTGCCCTCGCGCGACGCCTGCCTCGCCGAGCTGTGCGACACCCGCGAAGGCCACCACCTCTTTCTCTATCCCTTCGAAGGCCGGCTGGTTCACGAGGGACTCGCCGCGCTGCTCGCCCTGCGCCTGACGCGGCTTCAGAAAGCCACCTTCAGCCTCGCGGTGAATGACTACGGACTGGAGTTGCTCACGCCCTCGCCGTTCCCCTTCGAGGAAGCATTGCGCCCCGCCCTCTTCACCCGCGAGCGATTGGTGGAGGACATCCTCGAGAGCGTCAACCTCGGAGAGCTAGCGCGGCGCCAGTTCCGCGACGTGGCCCGAGTGGCCGGACTGGTGCTGCCTGGGCTGCCCGGAGCGCGCAAATCCACCCGTCAGGTGCAGGCCAGCGCCGGCCTTCTCTATGACGTCTTCGCCCGCTACGAGCCGGAGCACCTGCTGCTGGCCCAGGCGCGGCGAGAGGTGCTGGAGCAGCACTTCGAGCAGGTACGGCTGGTGAGCACCCTGGAGCGCCTGGAGCGCTCGCCAGTGGAATGCGTCCACGTCCCACGGCCCACGCCGCTGGGCTTTCCGCTCGTCGTCGAGCGCATCGGCGCCACCCTCTCCAACGAGTCGTTGCAGGAGCGGGTGGAGCGAATGAAGGAGCGATGGCTGCGCGAGGACTCCCTGTCCGCCTAGGCGGCACTGAGGTAGAGCTGCGCCCCGAGCGCGCCCTGCATTGGCCTGGGGGCGGAGTGCTCGCGGTGGCGGACCTGCACTGGGGCAAGCCGGAGAGCTTCCACCAGCACGGCATTCCCCTACCGCCCGAAGTGCTGGAGGACGACCTCTCCCGGCTCTCCGCCGCCCTGCACGCCACCGGGGTCCGCAGGCTGCTGCTGGTGGGAGACCTCATCCACTCGCGCCGGGGCCTCACACCGGAGGTGGTGCAGCGCGTGGCCGCCTGGCGCACGGGCCATGACGTGGAGATGGTGTTGGTGCGCGGCAACCACGACCGTCACTTGGACGCGCTGCCCGCCGCGTGGAGCATGTCCCTGGTGGAGCCGCACCTCGACGAGGGCCCCTTCCGCTTCTCCCACCACCCGGAGCCCGCCCGCGGACATTACGTCTGGGCCGGGCACCTCCACCCCACCGTACGGCTCAACAGTGGAGCGGATCGGCTGCGCCTGCCCTGCTTCCATCTGGGCGCCGACGTGGGCGTGCTGCCCGCCTTCAGCGCCTTCACTGGAGGAATGGACATCCGCCCGCGCACGGGCGAACGCCTCTTCGCCATCGCCGGGGACACCGTGGTGGAGGTGCCCCCGCCGCGCTCCTCACGCCGCCACGTCTGAGGATTCGCGCTGCTGGGAGGTTGCCGCCCGCTCCTTCAGGTACACCCACACTCCATCCTTGGTCCGGAGGTTGGTGCTGAACTTCGGCGTGGGCTCCCGCCCGGGCACGGCCGACACCAGGAAGCGCTGTACAGCGCGGAGCATGATGAGCTGGGCCTCCATCAGGGAGAATCCCTTGCCGATGCACTGCCGCTGACCGGCACCGAACGGGAGCCACGCCAGCTTGTGCCGCCCCTCGGAGTTCTCCGGCGTGAACCGGTCCGGATCGAAGGTCATCGGATCCTTCCAGACGTCCGGGTGACGGTGGAGCAGGTACGTGAAGATCACCATCATCCGTCCCGGCGGAACCTGGTAACCGAACATCTCGTCTTCCTCCACGGACATGCGGGGAAGCCAGATCGACGGCGAGTACACCCGGAAGGACTCGTGCAACACCCGACGGCAGTAGTCGAGCCGCGACAGATCCGCGAAGGTGGGCGAGCGATTGCCGAGCACCTCATCCACCTCGGCCAGCATCCTCGCGGCGATCTCCGGATAGCGGGTGAGCACATGGAACACCCAGCACAGTCCCGCCGCGGTGGTCTCGTAGCCGGCGACGAAGAACGCCACGGCCTCGTCCCGCAGCTGCTTGTCCGTCATCCGCTCGCCCGTCTCGGCGTCCACCATGTTCAGCAGCAGGGAGAGCAGGTTGTCCTCCTGCTCGGCGTTCGCGCGTCCCCGGTTGATGATCCGCTGCAGGACCTCGTCGATGTTGCGGATCTCCTCGCGGTAGCGGGCCCGGCCCGGGACCGGGAGCCACTCCGGCAGGGGGTTGGTCGCCATTCCCAGCACGAAGTAGTCCAGGATGTACGTGAAGGATTTGGCAACCCGCTCCGCCTCTTCCAGCTCCAGGCCAGAGCCGAACATGGTGCGGACGAGCACGCTCATGGTCACTCGGGACAGATCATGGGCAATGTCGAAGGGCTGCCCCTTCCTCGCCACCTGCACCCAATCCGCCATGCTCGCATCAATGGCTTCCACCATCTTGGTGGTCAGCTCCGCCAACCTCTGCTGGTGGAACATCGGCTGAATCATGCGCCGCTGCCGCAGCCAGAAGTCACCTTCACTTACAGGCAGCGCATTACCCATGAAAGTCCGCAGCGAATCCCACATGGGGCCGCTCTTGGAGTAGTTACGCGCATTGTCTACCAGGATGTGCTGGGCGTACTTGGGATGGCACACCACGAGCGCCTCGGTGAAGCCAAGGTCGAGCGTGAAGATGTCGCCATGCTTCCGCTGGGCTTCCGCCACGAAAGACAATGGATCCGCTGCCAGGCCAGGCAAACTCCCCACCAGAGGGTAGCCAGACACCTTCGGAGGCAATACCCCAGCAGCTCGCTTCGTAGCGGAAAGGTCTTTCATGAAAGGACTCGGACACCCCAAGAAAGAAAAAACGTGCGATCTGAACTGTAGCGCTCAGGATCGCACGTATGAGTATACAGCGGGGATCGCGAAAGTGATTCGAAACCCGCTTAAGCAGCGGACTTGGACTTGTACCGCTCCGACATAATCGACCAGTTCATGTTGGAGCGCATCCAGCACCGCAGCACATCGAGGTAACCCCGTACGCCATCGATGGTGGACTGAGTCCACGTGCCGATGTTCTTCAAATCCTCGGAGTCGCTGGCCGACGCTTTTCCGGAGGCCAGCTCGGACTTCAGCTTGGCCTCGCGCTCGGTGAGCTTGAGCTCCAGCTTCGCCTGCTCCTTGAGGAAGTCCGAAATCGCCTTGTTATGCACCTGGGCGGTCCGCTGGATGGCCTGCGCCCGGGAGCACGCCTCCTGCTTCGCCTTGGCCTCCTCCTCGATGATCAGGACGAGGTTGTGCGTGTCCCCCTTCGCCAGCTCCTTCTCCAGGGAGATGAGATCGTTGAACACGGTGATGACGTCATTGGCGTGATCACTCAGCGCCACGAGCTCCTTCCGATTCAGCACCGTGGGAGGCACGTTGACCAGTCCGAGCACGCCCGCGAGCTCGAAGCTTGGCCGCACCCCACTCGTGGCCCTCCGCATCGGGAGATACTCCTCCACGCTCGAGACCTTCTTGTTGTGGTGTCTGGCCTTGAACTCTCGGTTGCAGCACGTCTTGATGTAGTTCTCGACCTTACCGGTGAAGCGCTCCAACCACTCCTTGGAGCTATACCCACCCTCTCGAATCCGGCGCCCGAGGTTGGCCAGCGCTTTCTCCTTGGCACTGGCGCTGTCACGCAGCTTGCCCCGCAGGGCCGCCATCAACCACTCCGACACGTCCTTCAGGTGCTCATCACCAACCTGGTCATCCAAGACCAGGTCGACCAGGTAGAAGAACGTCATCCAGTCGTTGATCTGCGCCAGCCGAGGCAGATCCGCGGTCGGAAACGCGTACGCAGACAGCCAGTAATAGTCGAGCTTGTTCTCGAAGTACCAGAGCAGCTTCGGGTCGCGAACGAGCGAGTGCGTCTTCACCCACTGGACCGTGAGAGGCCAAGCCTCCTGGGCAAGAGGGTTGGTCTTCAGCGGAAACGGCATGTCGAGTTCAACTTCGACGCCGCAGGAGGACAGACGATGCTTTTCCATGATGTGTCGTTCCGTTACGCCCCAAGGGGGGTTCAGCCCACGTTGGCCACGGAGCCGCCAGACTGCGCGGGAGCGTCCGTGAACTGAAGCACCGGAGGCGTACCGCCTCCCGAGCCGCGAGGAGCACTGAATGCGCGCATCACCATCTGCGGGCTCACCAGCAGCAACGGGGACGACGTCATGTGCATCATCTTGGCGAAATTCGTGGAGACGACCGAGTCATACGCCGCACGCTCGTGCAGGCGGCTGGCGTAGCCCTGCATCATCTTCCACCACAGAGGCCGGGGACCCTCCACCGAGGGGTAGATGAGATCCTCGCTCGTGGCCATGAGCCACGGCAGCTCCAGCACGCTGGCGACCTTGGACTGGAACCGAGCCCCGAGACCGGCGAGGTCCCCCTGGGGCTGCACGGCCAAGCATCCCTCCAGGGTGTTCGCGGCCAGCGCGGACAACGTAATGCCCTGCCCATAGAGCGGGTTGAAGCTGCACATCGCGTCGCCCAGCACCAGCAGGCCCTCGGGCAGCTTCAGGCGCTCGTAGTGACGGCGCATGTTGGAGGGGAACTTGTGGGTGGCGATGGGCGTCAGCGGCTCCGCCCGCTTGAGAATCTCGTAGAGGTGGGGCTGCGGCAGGCTGCGCGCGAACTCCAGGTAACCGGCCTCGTCATTGGGCGGATGATCTCCCAGCGAGCCGGCCTGGGACACCAGCCAGATGTCCTCCTCGATCGGGCTGAGCGCGCCCATCCGCGTCTCCTTGGGAGGCGTGGGGTAGATGGACAGCGCCTTCCAGTTGGTGACGAGGTTCTTGGGCTTGCGGTACCTGCGGCTGGCATAGCCCACCTCGATGCGCACGTGGCTCTCCTCCACGCGCGGCAGGCCCAGGTCCTCGAGCCAGCGAGGCATGCGGGAGCCGCGACCGCTCGCGTCGACGACCAGGTCCGCCTCGAGCACCTCGGTGGCCTCCTGCTTGCGGCGGCGCAGCTCCACTCCCCGAATGAGGGAGCGGGTCTCGTTCGCCACCAGCTTCACCACCTCGCACTCGTCCAGGAGGGTCAGGTTGTGGATGTCAGGCAGCCGGCCGCGGATCACCGAGTCCAGCAGGGGCCGGCTCTGGGTGTACATGGTCAGCCCCGGCTGGGAACGCGCCTGCCAGTTGCCGAAGTGGAACCACGCCGCCTCGGACATGTCCCAGACGTTGGCCCCCGCGCTGACGAGCTGCTCGAACAGCCCGGGGAAATACCCCTCGATGAGGTCCACTGCCTTCTTCAGCAGTCCGTGAGCGTGCTGCTCCTGGGGGACGCCCTTGCGCGGCTCGGTGCCCGAGTGCCGATCCCGCTCCAGGAGCGTGACGCGCTCGAAGTGCGCCGAGAGCACGCGGCTGGCGAGCATACCCGCCATGCTTCCGCCGATGACCACGGCATGACGTCCTCCGAACCGCTTGGAGGAGTGGGGTGACGTTGAGTCCACTGCCATATGACCTGCCCGGGGGGTGAGGGGTGTAACGGGGGGGATGACCTAGGCTTGACTGTTGCGCCGGGCGCGCTCGGCCGCTTCCTTCCAGCCGTACGAGTCGACGGAGCCCGACACCTGGTCCGCCACGTCCTTGACCACGTTGGCGGCCTCTTCCGAGGTCTGCATCTCGACCATCGTCTGATTCATCATCTCGTTGAGGTCGTTGACGGCCTGGAAGATCTGGCTGATGCCCACGTTCTGCTGGGTGACGGCCACGGTGATCTGCCGGATGGAGTCCGCGTTGTCGCGCACGATGCCGGACAGCTGCTGGATGTTCCCCTCGAAGCCCTTGACCGTCTTGAGGCTCGACTCGACCTTCTCGAAGCCCTTGGCCGTCATGGCCACCGTGGAGCGGATGGCGTTGTTGATGTCCAACAGGATGCTGCGCACGCTGTTGGTGGCGCGGATGGACTGGTCGGCCAGCGCGCGGATTTCGCGAGCCACCACGCCGAAGCCCACGCCGTGCTCGCCCGAGCGAACGGCCTCGATGGCGGCGTTGAGCGCCAGCATGTTGGACTGGTCCGCCAGATCCTTCACCGTGCGGGTGATGCTGGCGATCTGCTGCGTCTTCTTCTCCAGCGAGCGGATGGAGTTGGCCATCTCCGACACCTGCTGGCCGATCTCCTGCAGCCCCTCGAGGCTGCTCTGCACGGCGGACACGGCGTCCTGGCTGATCTGATTGGCGCGGGTGGTCTGCTGCAGCACGCTCTCGGCCTTCTGGGAGGCGAGCGTGGAGGTCTGCTTGATCTCCTGCGCGGTGACCTGCGTCTCCTGGAGCGCCGCGGCCTGCTGCGTCAGCACCGTGCTCTGCTTGTTGGCGGAGGCGCCCAGCCGCTCGGCGGACAGGCGCAGCGAGTTGGCGGAATCACCCAGCGAGAGCGAGAAGGCGCTGAGCTTCTCGAAGGCCCGCGCGGTCGAGCTGGACAGGTCGCCGATCTCGTCGGTGGAGATCCACTCCGGCAGCTTGGGAGAACCGGACGCCAGACCCTCGATGGCCTCCTGGACGCTCTTGGCGCCCATCTCCTGCCGGCGCGCCAGCAGCCACGCGGCCACGGACGCGATGATCAGCAGGTACCCACCCATGAGCGCCAGCGGGGTGGCGGTGCGGGAGACGACCTGGGTGACGAGCGTGCCGAGCTGGGTGCCGATCTGCTCGGGGGTCGTCTGCATCACCTGCTGCAGGCCCTCGAACGTGACGATGACGTTCTTGGCGATGATGGTCGTGGTCAGCATCAGCGTGGAGGCCACGAACACGGCGAAGGCGTAGGGCAGGTACCACTTCTGCCGGGGCCAGAAGAAGCCCGTGCCCCGGATGCTCGCCTTGGGATTGCGGTGGAACTCCTCGATGGCGAAGGGCCGCAGGATGCGCTCGTAGATCAACCGCTCGCTGATGAAGTTCAGCATCAGCACGAGCAGCACCGTGCTCATCACCCACGGCAGCGCCGTCAGGCCCTTGTTGAAGACGATGAGCGGAACGAGAACGACGGTGCCCGTGCCCAGCGCGCCGGACAGGATCATCAGGGCCTCGAGCTGACCCGGAATCTTCAGCAACCGCTCGAGCTTGGAGCCCTCGTGATCACCGGGCAGGGTCGCGAAGGCCCGCCGCACCGTGTAGTTCATCACCAGGTAGGGCACCAGCAGACTCAGGAGCACGAACACGATGGGGTTCGTGTAGGCGTTCGTCTTCGCCATCTCCTGCTCGGTCGAGCCCGAGAGGTTGTTGATGAGGTAGAGGTTCGCGGGAGACATCACCACGGAGCCGAAGAGCTGCCGGGTGATGAAGAGCTTGCGAACGATTGTGGTGATCTGTTTGTCGGCGGGCATGGCGTTATCCAGGTCTGCGACTGCGGCAGGAATTCCCAGGTCGGGCGGCGGGCTCGAACATCAGCCGGCCATCGGAAGCAGGTGGAGGGTCCACTTCACTTCCCGAAGCACGGCACCGTGACTCCCAACGAGTGGGAGCGGACATCGTTGTTCGATTCTTGCCGTAGGGATGTTCATGCTCCGGTACGCGACCACATCATCAATCGGACTGGGGCCACGGAGCAAGTGACGAGCCAGATTCCGCTCCGGCCCCATTCCGCGGGTACGGACCGGGAGGCGGACGCGGCACTGGGGGAGCGGGCATAGCGGGCAGGCAGTCCCTTGCCGCCTCCCCGCCGGGCACCCGGCCAGGAGGGCGCAGGGAGCCCCTCAGCGCCTCTATTCCGCTCCAGGGCGGGGGGATTTCGCCCGGAGTCGAAGGCGCGGGGTCACCACTGGACGTTCAGGGACGTGATGCTACGGATGATGATCCCTGGCTTGACCTGCGGCGGCTTCGTCTCGTCCAGGCGAAGGTCGGGCAGACGATCCAGGAGCATCTCGATGGAGATCTCCAGCTCGCGGCGGGCCAGACCGGCACCCAGGCAATGGTGCGACCCGAAGCCGAAGGTCAGGTGCTTCTGGTGGAGATGATCGCGGGTGATGTCGAAACGCTCCGGCTCCGTGAAGACCGCCGGATCCCGGTTGGCGGAGGCCAGCGACATGAAGACGGTGCTGCCCTTGCCGATGGTCTGGCCCCGCAGCGGGATGTCCTCCTTGGCGATACGGAAGTTGTAGGGCACCGACGGGGAGAACCGCAGCATCTCCTCCACCGCGGACTTGAGGAGGGTGCGGTCCTTCTGGAGCAACAGGAGCTGGTCGGGGTGGGTCAGCAGGTCGTGGACGCCATTGCTGATCTGATCCGTGGTGGTGAGATGCCCCGCCGTGAGGATGAGGATGGCGTTGGCCACCAGATCCTCGTGCGTCATCTGGCCCAGCTCCTGGGCGTGGATCATCAGGCTGAGCATGTCCTCGCCCGGATGGCTGCGACGCTCCTCGATGATTCCGCCCAGGTATGCACTCAGCTCCGTCATGGACCTGCTGGCGTTGCGCGCCACCTCGCCCATGTCCGCGCCCGGAGAAGGGTTGGAGAACTCGGCCTGGGGCCGGGCCAACTGCTGGAAGCGCTCACGGTCCTGCTGGGGAATGTTCAGGAACTCGGCGATGACGCGCGGGGGCAGTTGGTAGGAGAGCTCCTGCACCAGGTCCATGCGGCCCAGCGGCTGCACCCGGTCCAGCATCGCCCCCATGATGAAGCGGATGGCGGGACGGTAGGCATCGAGGCGCTGCGGGGTGAAACCCGGGCTGGTCTGCCGGCGCACGCGGATGTGATCCGAGCCGTCGCGCATGGTCATCTGCCGGCGGGCCACACTCAGGAAGCCCTCGGCGAATTCCGGGCCAAAGCCCGCGAGCTGCTGCTGGTAGAAACCGGAGCGGTCGGCGCTCAGGCGCGGATCTCGATAGCAGGACAACACGTCGTCGTAGCGCGTGATGACCCAGGCGTGCATCCCTGCCGACCAGTAGACCGGCGCCCTCTCGCGCAGCTCCGGGTAGAGCGAGTGCGGGTTGAGGAGGTTCTCGAGACTGACTGGATCGAGGTCCGTCTTCTGGCCTGCGCTGCCCACGGGCGTCTCCATTGCTGGCGAGTCTGAGCTGATCGGACTTGGCACGAGGGGGCAGATTAGTGATGACCCCCTGGCTTGTCGAGAACTGCTCTAGCAGGAACCACGCCACTGTATTCCACGCTACGACTCGACGTGATGGATGGGGTGGTTTCCTGCCGACCCACCCCCTCGCCTACACTCGCTGCCCGTGAACACTCCCTTGCGCGTCCTCATCGCCGATGACGAGCTCGTCGCCCGCAAGCGGCTCGCGCGCCTGTTGACGGCCTTCCCCGAGGTCACCGTGTGCGGCGAGGCCGCCGATGGCGAGGCTGTGCTCGAGGCCGTCCGCGCCGGAGGAGTGGATGTGGTGCTGCTCGACATCCACATGCCCGGGCTCAGTGGCATGGATGCGCTCGCGCTGCTGCCCACCGGTGGCCCCCACGTCATCCTCGTCACCGCGCATGCGGACCACGCGGTGGAGGCCTTCGAGCACGGCGCCGTGGACTACGTCCTCAAACCCGTGGAGGCCTCGCGCCTGCAGAAGGCGCTGGAGCGGGTGCGCATCCGGCTCGCGGCCAGGTCCCCCGAGCCGGGCAAGGGCTCCGCCACCGAGCAGCTCGCGCGTCCCCTGGCCCGCCTGCCCATCCCCACTCGCCAGGGCATCGTCCTGGTGGACCCCGAAACCATCTCCCACGCAACACTCGAGGACGAGCTCGTCACCGTCTTCACCTCGCAGGGGGACTACCTCACCGACTTCACCCTGCAAGAGCTGGTGGACCGGCTGCCCACCGAGGGCTTCTACCGAGTGCACCGCCGCGCCCTGCTCAACCTCGCCCACGTCACCCGGCTGGAGCCGCTGGAGACGGGCGGGTACCTGGCGCGCACCGCCCGCGGGCACACGGTGGAGGTGAGCCGCCAGTCCGCCCGCGAGCTGCGCAGGATGCTCGGCCTGCGCCGCGGCACCGAGGACGAGCCCGGGGCGTGAGTCCTCGCGTCCTGGACCGCGCGCATGGACGCCATTCCAACTCAGGGCGCCAGGCCGAAGCTCCTCCGGAAGAAGTCCACCATGGCCCGCCGCGACGTCTCCGCCGTCTCCGGCGACGGGGCGATGTTCACCTGCCCGCCCTGTCCCGTGTGTGAGTACGGATCGCTGATCTGCACGGCCGGCTCCAGCCGATCCCACCCGTGCGTGGCCCCCGGATAGACAGTCAACGACACGCTCTCGCGATCTGCCGGAGCCAGGCTGTCCACCAACTTCTGGCACGAGTCCGGGTCATCGTATTGATCGGCCGCACCCGCCTGGATGAAGACGGGAGCGCCCGTGAGGTCGCCGAACTCGTAGCTGGGAACACGGTTGTAGGCCCAGCACACCGGATAGAAGGGCGCGTGCGCCGCGAATCGCTGGCCCGACTCGGCTCCCGCGACGTACCTCCGGGTGGCGCTCAGCATGGACATCAGCCCGCCCCACGAGAACCCCATGATGCCGATGCGCGTGCCGTCGATGGACGGGTGCGCGGACAGATACTTCAGCGCGCCCCAGGCGTCGGGCAGCGTCTCGGCCACCGCCCTCGGCCGTCCCTCCGCACCTCCAGCGAGGCCTCGGGCGGACCACATGTCGAGCTCCAGCGTGGCGATGCCCGCTGCGTGTAGCGCCTGCGCGTGGAAGCTGCCCCGGGTGTCCACTCCCGCGGAGCCGTGGGCAATCACCACCGCGGGCACCTTCCCCTGCGCATTCGTGGGGAAACTCAGCCGCCCTGCCACCTGCAGCGGCGCGGGAGTTCCCAACGCCGGAAAGGACACGTAGGCGTGGCGGGCTACCGGTGTCGGGACGGGGTCCTGCTGCTGCGGCTCCTGCTGCGAAACACACCCGCTCAGCACGGCCGCGAACGACAGGCCCATCATCCACGGCCTCACGACGGACTTCTTCATGACTCGGCTCCCAGGGAAGGGGGGTTGAGCCCACCATCCCAGGGAGGGGACCGGAGCGCCGTCAGCCCTCCGGTCCACCTGTCCGCCCGCCGACACGCGGGCGGATGTTCCTAGCGAGGAGCCAACACCAGGCGGTTGGGACCGCTCGCCTTGGAGGCTCGCAGGGCCTTCTCCGCGGCGGAGATGAGCTCCTGCTCGTTGCGGGCCTGGTCCGGGAAGACGGCCACCGCGGCCGTCACCGTCACCTCGCCCACCCCGCTGCCGGTGCCCTCTGGGAAGTCCAGCTCCTCCACCGCCTTGCGGAGCTTCTCGGCGTAGGTGCGCGCCCGCTCCACGTCCGCGTTGCAGAGGATGACGCCGAACACATCCCAGTCGTACCGGGCGGCGATCTCCGAGGAGTTGTCGCTCCGAGCGTGGGTGACGGGGTCCTCCATCATGTCCGTCACCATCTGCGCCACCCGGCGCAGCAGCTTGTCGCCCTCGGCGTAACCCCGCGAGAGGTTGATGCGGCGGAAGCCATCGATGTCGATGAGCACCAGCGCCAGCTTCTGCTCCCGCCGCCGCGCACTCAGGAGACCCGCGCTGAGCGCCTCCTGGAAGTAGCGGTGGTTGTAGAGCCCCGTCAGGCCGTCACGGAACGCCAGCCGCTCGCTCTCGGGGATGAGCGACTGGGACGCGGCGCCCTTGGCATCGGCTCTCTGGGGCTCCGCCGTCTTGGGACGAGGCGTCGCGGCAGGCGCACCCGGCTTACCCGCTGCCGGCTTGCCAGCTGCCCCTCGACCCAGTCCGAGCTGATCCTTGAGCTCCTGCACCATCTTGTCGCGGATGGACAACAGGGCGGCGTTGTGGACCGCCTGGCCCACGGTGTTCTTCAACTCCTGTTCTGTGAACGGCTTCGTAAGGAAGTGGTTCACCCGCGCTTCATTGATGGCCTTCTGGGCGTCCTCCAACTTCTGGGAGGCCGTCACCAGAATGCGCGCGGCATGGGGTTGTAGCTCGGCGACGCGCTTGAGGAGGTCTACCCCCATCAGCCCGTCACCAAGATTTTGATCCGATACGACCGCGTGCAGTTGTTCCCGCTGGAGGACTTCGAGCGCTTCCTCAGCGGACCGGGCAAGGAACACCGTGAAGTCCTTGCTCAGGTAGTACTGCATCAAGGCCAGCATCGTCCGGTTGTCCTCGACGACGAGGACCTTCGCAGCAACAGGCTCACTCACCAGGGCAGACCAACGCAACGAGGGGCATGAAAGATGGAGTGAGCGTCGCGCAGGAAGGGGGCAGGCCGCAAGTCTCGAAGAGGGACCCCCCCCACATCACTCCAGCGGCCACTCGTGGACCGGCCTGCCGGACGCAGCCAGGAGCATGTAACGTTCCAGCAGGGCCGCCAAGGCGTCCGCTCGGGGCATGTGGGCTTCCAACCGGGCCAACATCTTCCGTTGCCAGCGTGCCCCGGTACACTCTGCGCGTAACCGGGCCTGCACAACGCCGAGCAGGGCGTCCGCCTCCTCGGCCACCACCCCGGCGCCCACCAGGCCCGCCCGGGCCACGGGCAGCAGCCGCTCCACCAGGGCTACGGCAGGCACCAACTGAGGAGAGGGTGCGTGGCGCTCGGGCCACAACAGCCTCGCGTCCAGGCCCTCCTTCGCCGCGCGGATGAAGTTGCCCCGAGCACACGGGAAGGGCAGCCCCGGCAGCAGCGCCTCCACCTCCTCGCTCAGCCCCAGCGTGAGGCCCAGCAGCAGCGCCCCGTTGGCCAGCATGTCCACCACCGTGGGGCCCGCCGGCAGCGCGCGCATCTCAATCCGCACGTGGCCGCCATCGCTCGGGTCATAGATGGCGCGATTCCAGCTCCACACCGTCCCCTGGTGCAGCCGCAGCTCGTCCAGCCGGGGCAAACCGCCCCGCTCCAGGCACTCCAGCGGAGACTCCGGCCCCAGCACCGGCAGCAGCGGCGGGTAGAGCGCCACCGACTCGGCGAACAGCTCCAGCGAGCCCTGACGCACCCAACCATGGCCATAGGTGACGCGCCCGTGCTGCGGCGCCTCGGACTGCGGCTCGCCCCGGTCATCCACCGCCTGACGGAAGAGCGCCACGCGCGTCTCGTCCCACAGCCGCTTCCCCAGCAGGAAGGGCGAGTTGCTGCTCACCGCCAGCACCACTGGCGTCGCGAGCTGGGCCGCGTTGTACATGCGCGCGAAGTCCGCCGGGTCCACGCGCAGGTGGTACTGCAGCGAGGTGTTGGCGCCCTCCAGCGTCACGTCGTCCCACGCCAGGGTGAGCGAGTCCTCGCCTCCGATGACGACGCGCAGGGGCTCCTCTCGACGCCGGCGGCGGATGGCGGCCGACAACGCCCGGTAGCGCGGCAGCGCCGTCATCGCCCCGCTGCCCAGGTCCTTCTCACGCAGCGTGGGGAGAATGCCCGTCACCACCACGCGCGCCCCCTGAGTGGCCGCTGCGCGCCGCACCTCGGCCAGGGCGCTCTCGAACTCCTCGCGCATCGCCGTGAAGGGGCGCCCCGCCAGCGGTCCCGGCCGCAGGTTGCACTCGAGGTTGAACCGATCGATCTCCACCGTCACCCGCGGATCCATCGTCTGGCCCAGCACCTGCCGGTTCACCGGCAGCGGGTAGCCCGCGGCGTCCACCAGGAACATCTCCAGCTCGGCGCCGATGGTGCGCGGCCCCACACCAAAGCCGGGACGCGCCAGGACCTGACGGAGGGCTTCGAGGCTGTCGGCCAGCCGCTGACTGAAGTGCTCGTACTCCTCGGGCTCGAACGTCTCTCTCTGGATTTGAAGGCCCATATGGCAGCGGTGGCGCCTAGGGAAAGGTGGGCGGTGGAGGAGCACTCACTGCGGCGGGCACGTCGGAGTGGGAGGCGAGCCGCTCCAGCAACCGCCGCGAGAGGGAGAGCGCCTGCACGCGAATCTCCGGGATGGCCGTGGTCTCCCACAGGTCGCCCCGGCGCAGGGGACCCAAGGTGAAGAACAGCTCCGAGGCTCGGCCCTGGGCGTCGAGCAGCGAGCCCTCCGCATCCGTGGCCAGCCCGAGCCCCAGCGCATCCGTGCGGGCGAGCCCGGACTCCAGCAGCCCGCGCAGCAGCGAGTGCCCCCGACCAATGGAGGCGTCGGGACCGGTGCAGTTGATGACGTGCTGCACGCGGAACGTGGCCTCACGCGAGAACCCCCGGGGCCGTACCCGCGCCAGCACCCATCCCTCGTCCGAGAGCTGGAAGTTGCGCACGCGGGCCGCGTGGATGCGCAGCACCCCAGAGGCCTGGAGTTGCAGGAGGATGTCGTTCACCGCGGGCGCCATCCGGTGGCGGTGCACGTCCCAGAGGGAGCGCAGGTGGCGCAGGAAGCGACGCCGCTCGGGCTCGGACAGGCCGCGCCACAACGAGGCCGTCAGGGGTCGCAGCGAGTCCACCGTGGCACGCCAGTCCCCGCCCTCCCCTGCTCGCCGGGCCTGGTCCCGCAGCGCCCCCAGAATGGAGCGAACCCGGCGGGGCTCGGCGGGTGCCACGGGCGGGCCCGCCACCACGCCGGGACGGTGCACCTGCGGAAGCAGCCCGTGCCGGGAGATGGCGTGGATGCGCCCCTCGTGGTTGCGCTCGGCCAGCGAGAGCACCGTGTCCACCATCGTCAGACCCGTGCCGACGAGCAGCACCGGGTGGTGGGGCCGCACGTGCTGCAGCGCCCCCTCGGCCCAGGGCGAGCGGACATAGCGAGGGCTCGCATAAAGGCCCCCATCCGCCACTGGCAGGTCTGCCGGCAGGGCGTTGCCCACCGCCAACACCACCGTGCGCGCCTCCAGGACCGGACCCTGGGCCAGCACCACCCTCGCGACGTCCCCCACCTGGGAGATGGACAGCACCTCCCCCTGGAGCAGCTCCAGGCCAACCCCTGGGGCCGCGGCCTCCCTCGCCTCGTGCAGCACCTTCTCCAAGTACTGGCCGTAGCGCTGGCGCTGTACGAAGTCACCAGGAGCCGTGGCCGGCTCGAGACGGCGAATCCATCGAAGGAAGTGCTCGGGATCCTCCGGAAAGGCGCTCATCCTCCCAGCGGGGACGTTGAGGAGATGACTGGCGCTCTCGGTGGAATAGGCGAGGCCGGGACCCACACGCCCCGTGCGCTCCAACATGGCCACCCGGAGGGGACCCGGAGCATTCCTCAAGAGCTGGACCGCCAGCAGCGTCCCGCTGGCCCCTCCACCGACAACCAGTACGTCCCACCGCTGCTCGATTCTCACCCCGAGACTCTAAACCTCGCGGCCGACTCCCACATCCCCCCTTGACTGTCTACGCTCCAGGCAGCCGTGCACGATTTTTGGGACCGGAGGGCCTCGTAGGTGCTCAAAAAGCGGACCCAGGGCCTGCGGAACACCTCCCTATAAAGGAGGGAACGGCCCGGGCCCTGCTCGGCCGCCTGCCTCCCATGAGTCTACCGCCCAGGTGTGTTATCGCTCCGTGACGATGCAGCCCACGCCCCCCACACCCCTGGTCAACCTGTACGACCTGCCACGTGCCGCCCTCGGCGAGCTGCTCGCCGGCTGGGGCTACAGCGCCTACCACCGTGACCTGCTCTGGGAGGCCCTCTACCGCCAGCAGGTGGAGTCGTTCGACGCCCTCACCGGGCTACGGCCGGACCTGATGGAGAAGCTGCGCGAGCGCACCCGGCTGGAGCGCCCCACCACCCACCACGAGGTCTTCAGCACCGACGGCTACACCCGCAAGCTGCTGCTGCGGCTGCGAGACGGACAGACGGTGGAGACGGTCCTCATGCGGTTCAAGGACCGGGCCACGGTGTGCCTCAGCACCCAGGCCGGCTGCGCCATGGGCTGCGTCTTCTGCGCCACGGGGCAGATGGGCTTCGTGCGCCACCTGTCGCCCGGAGAGATTGTCGGCCAGGTGCTGCACGTCACCCGCATCCTCCGCGAGACGAATGAGTCGCTGCGCAACGTGGTGCTGATGGGCATGGGCGAGCCCCTGCACAACTACGACGCCACGATGGAGGCGGTGGACATCCTGGTGGACCGGTCGGGACTGGCCCTGGCGCCGCGCTTCATTACCTTGAGCACCGTCGGAGTGGTGCCCGGCATCCGCCGGCTCGCGGACGAGGACCGGCCGGTGCAGCTCGCCGTCAGCCTGCACGGGGCCACCGAGGCGGAGCGCAGCGCGCTGGTGCCCGCGGCTCGCAAGTGGCCGCTCGCCGAGCTGATGGAGGCCTGTCGCTACTACTCGGAGAAGCGCAAGCGCCGCATCTTCTATGAGTGGGCGCTCATCGCCGGGCAGAACGACACGCCCGAACAGGCGCATGCTCTGGGCCAGCTGCTGCAAGGGATGGACGCGCACATCAACGTCATCCCCCTCAACCCCACGGTGGGCTACGCCCAGCGGCCCAGCGGCCCCGACGCCGTGCGGGCCTTCCAGGACATCCTCGCCGGGTATGGCCTGCCCAGCACCGTGCGACAGCGCCGCGGCATCGACATCGACGCCGGCTGCGGCCAGCTCAAGGCCGCTGTGGAGCGCCCGCGTCGCACCCCGCAGCCCACGGCCTCCTGAGGCCCGGCTTCGAGCCGCCGGGCAGAACTCCGCTTCCCGGCGTGCCTGCCCAGAGAGCCTTGCGGCGCTCCCACCGCGTCCCAAGCGTTTGACGAGGCTCTTCAGGTAGAGACTCCGTGCGAAGCCTCGTCAGGGTGGCTGGTCTGTTCCTGTTCCTCGTCGTGTCGGCATGCACGCGGGAGGACGAGCTCCCCCTGCGCGTCGGCACCTTCCTCTGGTCGGGAAGCGAGCCCCTCTTCCTCGCGCGGGACCTCGGCTACCTCGACGACGGCTCGAGCCGTCTGATCGAGTACTCCTCCCTGGGCGAGGTCAACCGCGACTTCCGCAATGGGAGGATCGACGCGGTGGCCATCTCGCTCGACATGGCCCTCGAGTTCCAGCAGCAGGGCTTCGAGCCCCGCGTGGTGCTCGTCCTGGACTATTCGAACGGGGCGGATGCGCTCCTCGCCCGGCCGGAGGTGCGGCGGCTCGAGGATCTCCGGGGCAAGCGGGTGGCGGTGGAAGCGATGTCGACGAGCAACTACATGCTGAGCCGGGCGCTGGCGAAGGCGGGACTCCAGCCCTCGGACATCGAGATCCTCCGCATTCCCATGGACCAGCACGAGCGCGCTTATGCGTTGGGCCAGGTGGATGCCGTGGTCACTTTCGAGCCCTTCGTGAGCAAGCTGCTGGCCGAGGGAGCCCACAGGCTCTTCGACAGCAGCCACCTTCCGGGAGAGCTCGTGGACGTGCTGGTGGTGCGCGAGGACATGCTCGAGCAGCGTCCGGAGCAGGTGCGGCACCTGCTCCAGGGCTGGTTCCGGGCCTTGCGCTACCTGGAGGAACACCCGGAGGACGCGCTGAGCCGGATGAGCCCCCGCCTCGGCACGAGCCCCGCCGGGCTCGCCTCCCAACTGGAAGATCTCCGGCACCCCTCCCTGCGGGAGAATCGCTCCCTGCTGGGCGAGCCCGCCTCGCCGCTCCTCGACTCGGCGTACAGCCAGCAGCGGTTCATGCTGGAGGCAGGGCTGCTGCACGCGCCGGTACGGCCTGAGCAGATGCTGGACGCGCGGCCGCTCGAGGCCCTCGAGGAGGAGCGGTGATGAAGCGCACCCGGGAACAGGGCGGAGTCCGGCCGGGGAGCCCTCGGGGGCTGCCCCCACTTCCGCCCCTGCGTATCACCATCCCGGTGGTGCTGCTGCTCTTCGCCATCACGGTGGGCCTCTACGACCTGCAGCAGAGCACACGCCTCGCCTTCCGCCGGGTGGAGGAGCACTCCCACCAGGAACTCACCCAACACATGGGCGAGCAGCAGGATCACCTGGAGCTGCTCCTGCGCCTGCACGAGTCCGAGCGCGTCCAGGAGGAGCTCGCCAGCTTTGGGACGGATCCGCACGTCAAGACCGCGCTGCTCCTCGACGAGACCGGCCGGGTGGCCGCCTCGCTCCGGCGCGTGGAGATAGGCCAGCGGGGTCAGGCGCTCCACCCCGAGCTGTTCACCCCGGAGATGGAGCCGCGTCTCCAGCGGGCCCGCGAGCACCTCGCCGCGAGCATCCAGGTCACCCCGGATGGCCAGTCTCTCGTGGCCTGGTACCCCGTGCTGGCGCCCGGCGGCCCCGGAGAGCTCACCTCCGGGAAGGTGTGGATGCTGGTGGTACAGCGGGATCTCTCCGTCCTCAAGAACCAGGCGCGCGACCAGGTGCGCGCCATCGTGGTGCAGCGCAGCGCCCTGCTCGCGGTGCTCGCGGTGCTGCTCTGGCTCTTCTTCCACTTCGTCCTCATGCGCCGGGTGGACCGGCTGGTCACCACGGCCCAACGCTTCGCCGCGCGCGACTGGGAGGCCCGCAGCGGTCTCACCGGGCGCGACGAGCTCTCCCGGGTAGGGCGCGCCTTCGACGAGATGGCCGAGCGCCTGCGCACCACCCAGTCCCAGCTCGAGGAGCGAGAGGCCCACATCCGGCTGCTGCTCGACTCGGCCGCGGAGGGCATCTTCGGGTTGGATCTCGAGGGGCGCAGCACCTTCGTCAACCGCTCCGCGGCGCGGATGCTCGGCTACACGGACCCCGAAGCGCTGCTGGGCCGGGATGCGCACAGCACGTGGCACCACTCGCGCGAGGATGGCTCGCCCTATCCCCGGAGCGAGTGCCCCATCTTCCAGGCCATGGAGTCCGGCACCGAGAACCACATCGATGGGGATGTGCTCTGGCGCGAGGACGGCACGAGCCTGCCGGTGGAGCGCTGGTCGTACCCCATGCGCCAGGGCGGCAGGCGGGTGGGTGGCGTATCGACCTTCGTGGACATCACCGCACGCAAGCGTGCCGAGGAGAGCCAGCACTTCCTCATCGAGGCCAGCACGCAACTGGCGGAGCTGCTCGACGAGAAGCGCACCCTGGAGCGGGTGGCGCGGCTGGCCGTGCCCCAGCTAGGCCGGTGGTGCATCGTGGACTGTGTGGACGACGCGGGCCACCTCCACCGCGCGGCGTGGGTGCACCAGGAGCCGGCCCGGCAGGTGCTGCTGCGAAAGCTGGTGGAGCACACCCCTCCGGACTGGAGCTCGCGCCAGCCCACCGTCCAGGTGCTGGGCAGCGGCAAGACACTCCTCGCGGACGAAGCCCTGGCGGCCCTGCGCCAGGCCGGGGACTCCAACGCGCTCTACCCGGAGCTGCTGCGGCGGCTCGGGGCTCGGACCGCGCTCGCCCTCCCCATCTCCGTGCGAGGGCAGACGCTGGCGGCCCTGCTGCTGGTCTCGGACACACCCGGCTTCCAGTACGGCCCGCATGAGCTGGCACTCGCCCAGGATCTGGCCCGGCGCGCCTCGGTCGCCATGGACAACGCCCGGCTCTACCGCCAATCCCAGGAGGCGGTGCGCCTGCGCGAGGACTTCCTCTCCGTGGCCTCCCACGAGCTGCACACCCCCCTCACCCCCCTGCGCCTGCACCTGCAGACACTCCAGCGTGCGCTGGCCTCTGCTGGCGACGGCCGCCTCATGCCCAAGGTGGACAAGGCGCTCGGCCAGGTGAGGCGCCTGTCCCAGCTCGTCGATGATCTGCTCGACGTCTCCCGCCTCACCTCCGGACGGATCCGCCTGCGGCTGGAGCCGGTGGACCTGGTGGAGCTGACCCGGGACCTGGCCGAGCGCTTCTCCGAGCAGGCCCGCGCCGCCGGTTGCACGCTGCACGTCACCACCGCGGGCCCCGCCACCGGCCAGTGGGACCGGATGCGCCTGGAGCAGGTGCTCACCAACCTCATCACCAACGCGTTGAAGTACGGCGTGGGCCACCCGGTGGAGCTCCACGTCTCCGCGTCCGGAGAGCAGACGCACTGGAGCATCCGGGACCACGGCATCGGCATCGCTCCCAAGGACCTCGAGCGCATCTTCGGGCGCTTCGAGCGGGCGGTGTCCACGCGGCAGTATGGCGGGCTGGGGCTGGGCCTCTACATCTCCCAGGCAATCGCCCGAGCGCTCGGGGGAGACATCCACGTCGAGAGCCGGCCAGGAGCCGGAGCCCTCTTCACCCTGGAGCTGCCGCTCGAGCCTGCCTGGGACGCGCGCGAGGGACCGGAGCCCGCTACCCAGGGGACGCCCCGGCCAGAGCCGCCCGCCGCGCCACCCGGCCCCTGAGTGCTGGAAGCTGGCGGGGGTGGAGCCCGGGCGCTACAACCCGCGCGATGAAATCCCTCCACGTCGCCATTGTCGGCGCGGGACCGGCCGGCTCCTCCGCGGCCACGTTCCTCGCGCAGCAGGGTGCCCGGGTGACGATGCTCGAGCGCAACCGCTTTCCCCGGGACAAGATCTGCGGGGACGGCTGCACGCCCCGGACCCTGTGGATGCTGGAGCGCCTGGGGCTCGGCGCGCTGCCCACCAGCACCGAGGCCGCGCCGGTGGATTCCGTCTATGCCCTCTCCCCTGGCGGCGTCGTCCTGGAGGAGCCCATTCCGGCGCGCCTCTTCGGCGGCAAGGCCAGCGTCATCACCCGCCAGGTGCTCGATGAGCGGCTCGTCCAGCGCGCGGTCCAGGCAGGCGCCGAGCTGCGCGAGGGCGTCTTGGTGGAGGGACTCGAGCGGGACAGCCAAGGCCTCCTCCTCCGCTGCCGTGACAGCGAGCCGCTGCGCGCCGACCTGGTGCTGGGGTGCGACGGCTCGCCCTCCGTGGTCCGGCGCGCGCTCGGAGCCCCCGACTTCCCGCGCCACGAGGGCGCCTTCGCGGTCCGCGCCTACTACGAGAACGTCCGCCTCTCCCACCCGCGCAGCTTCGCCTTCTTCTGGGAGAAGGAGCTGCTGCCCGCCTATGGGTGGATCTTCCCGCTGCCGGACGGCCGGGCCAACGTGGGGCTGGGCATGCGGGCGGACCAGCTCGACATCTCCGAGACGAAGCTGCCCGCGCTGCTGGAGAAGTTCTGCGCGAGCCCGCGCGTGGCGGCGGAGCTGGCGGGCGCCCGGCGCGTGGGCAAGGTGAAGGGACACCACCTGCCCTACGGCTCCTTCTCCCGGCACACCCTCTTCGATCGGGCGCTGCTGCTGGGAGACGCGGCCGGCTTCGTCAACCCGCTCACGGGCGAGGGCATCGAGTTCGCCCTGGAGTCTGGAGCCTTCGCCGCCGAGGCGGTGGCCGAGGCGGTGGCGGCGGGAGACCTCTCGGCGCGAGGGCTCAGCGGCTACGCGCAGCGTTGGGAGACACGCTTCCGCACCGCCTTCCGCCTCAACCGCCGACTGATGTGGGCCTTCGAGCGGCCCCGGTTGCTGGACCGCATCTTCCGCACGGCCAACCGCAGCACGTACGTGCGCGGCGAGCTGAGCGACATCCTGGCGGGCGAGGCCACGCGCATCTCCTGGCGCTTCGTCGCGGAGGTGGCGCGCGGGGGCTGATGTACCACACGACTCTGACACCTGGATGACGTCTGGGGATGACGCACCGCGAAGGGGTCCCCGCCCCCTTGCACGCCCTTGGCACGTGGGCACATTCTTCCTGGCGGACGGTCACACAGGGAGGTGGGCATGCTTTCCATCCACGAGCACGCAACGCTGGAAGAGGCGAGCGAGGAGTTGTTCGAGTACGCCCTCGAGCCGTCCAACTGGATGACGCCGCAGCCAGCCGAGCAGGCGGCTGCTTCGGTGTCCCAGGACGTGCGGTACCAGCGGCGCGTGGGCCCGCTGCGCATCTACGCGGTGCTGGAGGTGGCACCCTCGCTCGAGGTCTTCCTGCGCGTCGCCTTCCGCGCGCCCGGCCTCACGCCAGTGAAGGCCGCGGACCACCTGGAGACCTTCCTCAAGCAGCGCCTGCCGCTGACGCCCAACAGCGAGTGGCAGGTGGAGGTAGACGAGCGCCGGTGGATTCACTTCGTGCGGCGCTACGCGGCTCCGCGCCTCCAGGCCTGAGTCCCTCTCGGCGGGCTCAGTGCACGGCCCCACCGGGGACGTGCTTCTGCCCGCCCACCACCTGGCCGTCCTTCACCTCGATGAGCCAGTAGCCCTCGCGCCCTGCCTGAGTGGAAGAGCCCGCGCTGAAGATGTGCGGGCGCTCGGCGGTGGACGGGTGGTGGTAGCGCTTGTGGATATGGCCGTGCAGCACCGCGTAGCGAGGCCCGGGAATCAACCGGAAGAGCGCCTCCGCGTCCCGCAAACCATGGAGGTAGCTGTCCGCCTTGCCGTGATGGGTGAGCGGAGCGTGGTGCACCGCCACCAGCACGGCCCGCCCGGCGAGCCTCGGGTCCTTCACCAGCGCCGCCAGCCCGTCGAGCTGCGCCGCACCAATGTGGCCATGGGCGATGCCCGGCAGCGAGGGCACGCGCGCGGACAGCAGGCCCACCACCGCTGCCTCCGTGCCCAGTAGCCGCACGAAGGGGAAGGCGCCCTCGCGGCGGTACTCGGGCAGATCGCTCTCCAGCAGATGCCCGAAGTGCCGTGCGAAGCGGCCCTTGCGGTGGCTGCCTGGGGTGAAGACGTCGTGGTTGCCGGGGATGACAGTGCATCGGCTTGGATCCTCGGCCAGCGCGCCGAGTGACTCGCGGGCCATCTGGAACTCTGGATCCAGCGCATACGCGGTGACATCCCCGGAGAGGATGAAGTGGTCCACCCCGTGCTGCTCCGCGTCGCTGGCGATAACGGCGAGCGTCTCGGGAGCCCGCGCATAGGCCTTCCTACGTCCGCCCACGGACAGCTCGGCCATGGCGGCCCACCGCCTCCAGCCGAGCCGCAGGAAGGGCAGGGAGAAGTAGTCGGCGGTGATGTGGACATCGGAGCAATGGAGGAAGCGCATCGCGGTCATCCCATAGCACACAGGCAAGAGCGGGCACGCCTCCTCGCCCGCTCCCTGGCCGGGAGGAAGCTTCCTCGAGGCACGGGGCCTGGAAAAGCTGCGCACGCCCTGCCCTGCCACCAAGGAGGAGTGCTCAGCCTCAATAGAAGCGCGGACTGGGGCGCTGCAAGTAATGATCGAGCTCGCGCAGCAGCCGCTCCGACAGCTCGTTGGCGGTAGGCAGCCAGGCCACGGTGAAGCGAGCGTCCAGGCCCGTGCGCCGGATGCGCTCCAGCCACTCGATGGCCACCCGCTCCGGGTAGCCCGCGGACAGGGCCGCCTCGTGCAGCAGCGAATACTCCCGCAGCAGCCAGGTACTGAAGGTGATGGGGTCGTCCGAGCCCACGGCGATGGGCACCGGCGGCGAGTCCCCCTCCCGCAGTTCCGGAGGGAAGAGCCGCAGGATGGGATGGTTGCGCAGATCCAACAGGTCTCCAATCAGCAGATTGCTGGAGGGATTGACCTCCACCACGAGCCCTCGGTGGGCCACGCCCCGCCGCAGGGCGTTCTGCACGGCGTAGAGCGCCGACACTTCAGAGGCGTCCAGGGAGACGTCCACCGGCTCCTGCCCGCGCAGGAAGACCTGCTCGTCCTCGCGGTATTGGTGGAGGATCTGGCTCACCACCGGAAAGCAGCGCACATGCTCCGGGTCCAGCATCCGCAAGCCCCGGTCGAACCCATCCAGGCTGCCCTCCGGCCGTACGCGCGCCACGGGGATGCAGAAGAGCTGGTGCAGCACGTGATGGACCTCGGCCAGCACCTGGGGCTCGTAGCTGCGGCGGAAGACGAGACTGGACAGCTCCCGGATGCGGTTCTCCACCTGCTCGGGACGCCCCGGGGGCGCCTCCGCTCTCAAATCCGGATCGATGCGATAGCTGCTGTACAGCCGCCATTCGAAGATCAAATCCCACAGGCGATCCTCGGCCGTCGTCAACACCGAGCCGGTTGACTCCGACCAGAGGCGGGGCTCCACGCCGAGCGCCGTGGCGTGCCCCAGCCGTCCCCGGGAGCGGCCCAGCAGGTACTGGATACACTCGAAGATTCGCCGCATGCCCTCCATGAGATGGCGGAAGTCCTCGCCCACGTGGGCCGTGAGCTGCAAGGGCGGGGGCCGCTGGAGACAATGCTTGTCGGTGAAGGTCGTCGCGGACAGGTTCGCCTGCCACTGGACGTAGCGGTAGAGCGGCACGAGCACCCAGGTGGGGACCCCCAGCTCGTCGGAGGCCACGTCCAGCCCGCGCAGCAACCACAACACCAGCGGCACCTGCTGCAGCAGATTCGTGACGGCGCGGGCCCGCACCACCTGCTCCGAGAAGAAATCCGCGTAGCGTCCCCCCAGGCGGATGACGTCGCGGGGGTGGGGTTCGGCATGGCTCCGCCGATCGCCCGCCGGAGGAGCTCCGGTGGCCCAGAGCCTGCCCGGGTCGCGCTCCTTGGTGAAGTGGATGAGCACCCCGAATTCGGGCTCACGCCGTCCGTGCCTCGGAGCCTCGCTGAGCTGGAGCACACGCCGCCACGAGCGGGTGAGCGACCAGAGCTCCTCGGCGAGCATGAAGGAGTCGGAGGCGGGAGCGGTGCGCACCTCCAGGGCGGTGAGGAGCTGACCCCGGCCCGCGACATGGAAGGACACCTCGGCGCGGGCGGCACGCAGGGGGGCGCGCACCCAGTGCAGGCGATCATAGAACCGGACGAACCATTGAAGACCCGCCGTCATCGGCCGCTGCACCACCGTGCGGTAGTACAGGCACCGCACCCGCTGCGCCTGCCAGAAGAGCTGGGAGAACAGCCCGTCGCGTCGGGAGGAGTTTCCGTCCCGCTCACACTCCGCGAGGTAGGCCAGGCCATGGCGCATCAACCAGCGCTCGCCGCCGTTATCGGTGCGCAGGCCCAGGCGCACGGCGATGGGATCGCAGCGCCGCCAGATCTCCTCGAGTGTCCTGGGAGGCTGGTCCGGGAGGACACACCCGACCGGATGGAGCTGCGCGTAGAGGTCCTGCAGCCGATAGAAGTCGGGCAGCTCCGAGTCGTCGCCATGCACCAGGGCCCGGAGCGCTCTGTACAGCACCTGGAAACGGTAGGGGTGCCAGGCGGGCTTGTCGCCCAGGTTCTCCAGGAAGCCGCTCAGTTGCAGGGAGGAACGGCTCGTGTCACCGACTTCCCGGAGGAACTCGGCGAGCACGCAGCGGGCCACGGCCGCGGCCAGCAGCCATCGCAGCATCGTCTCGCCCGTGAAAGGGAGGGCGGGGCTCTGCAGCTCATCGTGCGAGAGGGTGGGATCCGCCAGCCTCGCCAGCAGCGAGGCCCAGAGGAGGGAGAAGTCCATGCCCGCCCCGACGTGGTGATGGATCTCCGCCACGCCGCTGTCCATCAGCCGCCGCAGCAACAGGGGAGGCTCCACGTTGACATGGGAGGGAGGGGGCTCCGCCGGCAGGGCGGAGAGCAGCAGGTCCTCGGGGAGGGCGAAGGTGAGCCAGCGGTAATGGATGGAGGCGTCGAAGACGTTGGCGTCGTAGCTCTGGACGATCTCGGTGAGGCCGGGACGTGGCTCGAGGAAGCTGCCGGCCAGCTTGCGCACATAGCGCAGCAGGGAAACGGGGCCGAGGGTCGAGAGCCTCCGGCGGCCCGGCACCGCACCGAACCAGAAGAAGTCGCGCGCCATGATGAGCCGATCCAGGGACCAGCCGCTCGCGTGCTGCGACAGCTTCTCCTCGCACTCCATCCACAGCTCCCGCGTCCGCCCGCCGCGGAAGTCATCGAGCTCGGGATTCAGCTCCACCATGGCCTTGCGGAAGGCCATCGGGCTGGCCAGGGGGTAGCTGGCGATCTCCGCTCGGACATAGGCCTCGGGAACGCGCCGCGGCGCCAGGGGCGTGCTGGGCGTGGCATGGGTGCCGTTCATTTCCTGGGGCCCTTCCTCTTCGTGGGCACCCGTCCCCGCCTGTGCGCTGTCTGGGTTTGGATCCGTCCCTTCTGTTTCGGCGGCGTTTCCTCCCAGAGCGAGAGCCACTCCTCACAACACCGCGGGAGCCAGTCACGCGGCGGGCGGGCCTCCGGGCCCCGCTCCCGGGCATGGAACCTCTTGTGGACCCTGTAGGCCTTGGAGCGCGCCACCGCACTGCGGAACAGGTCATACCGGCGCTGGAGCAACACCTCCGAATCCGGCTCCTCGAGCCTGCGCCACCACCGATAGTCCTTGCTCTCCGAGGGCGGTTTCTTCAGTTCCTGCTCGAACGGCAACCTGCTCCTGGGCGGAATGAACTCGGGACCCAGCAGCACGGGCAAGCAATGCTCGAGCCAGGAATTGGCAATCCCCAGCCTGTGGTAGTCGGCACGCGTCCCCCTGGCCTTGTTGGAGAGCTCCTCGACATGGCCCATGACCTCGCGCACATAGTCGGAGAGGGCATTGCCGCGCCGAAGCGACAGGTCCTCCTTCTCCTTCTTCGCCTCCTCCACTTCGGGAACTTCGGGCACTTCGGGCAGACGACGCCAATCCCATCCCCCGAGGCGCTCACCGGCCACGGAGCAGACGTTGTCGATCCACGCCGCCATGACGAGACTGAACTTGTCGGCGGCGAGCGTCTTGTCGGCGGCGGACGTCCAGTGGGGGTTCTGGAAGAGCACCTGGACCTTGTGGAGGAACGCCTTCCATTGGGCGATGAAGATGACGTAGTCGGTGAAGGTGTTCCAGCTAGGAAGCAACCACCAGAACCTGAGCCTGGCGTCGAGTCTCTCGGCGCTGATGGGGTGGAGTACGGCCTCGTGCAGCGTCACCGTCAGCTCGGGGATGACCTCCTCTGGAGCGGCCACCCGGTTCATCACCCGCCGATCCGGGGTGAGCACGAGCATGTCGTGCAGCAACATGAACCAGCCGGCGACGTTGGGAGGCATGAGGGCCTTGCGGCTGGGATTGTCGAGGTCGCGCAGCTCGAAGAGAACGTCCTGGAAGTTCCGCAGGTGCAGCTCGGTTCCCAGCAGGCTGATATGGGCGCTCTTGTGCTTGTCGTAGTCCCACTCCAGCACGTCGGACAGGATGGTGCGCTTGAGCCGCTGAACGGGTCTGCCGGTGAGATCCAGGCAGATACGCCCCTGCGCGTTGTGGCGCATGATGCGATTGAGGAGCTGTTCGCTGGCCCAGCCGGGAAGCTCGCTCTCGTCGATAGCGGCCCGCAGCATGGTCTCGGCGATCTGGACGGACTGCTCGTCGCAGCTCTCGCAGGGCGCATCCTGGCCTTTCTTCGAAAATTCACCCGGGAGCCGGTGGCCCTCCTCCGCGTGCCGCTCCGTCTCCTCGACCGCGGCCTTGAGGGCCTGCCAGAGGTCCAGGACGGTCCGGGCCGACAGGGTGAGGGCGAGCCTGGCCGCATAGCTGAAGACGGGGGGTGCGGCGTCCTCACTCCCCTTCGAGCCGTTGACGAGCCTGGCGTCCTTCTTGGCCTTCAGGGACTCGATGAACACGCGCAGACGTATCGAGTCCGCCAGCGTGTAATCCCCCTGCTCCCGCAGGACCTGCCCGTACTCCTCCAGGAGCGTGGTGTCCTTCACCTTGCCCTCCTCGTCCCAGACGAGGAGCCGGTCCCGGATTTCGAACAGGTCGGCGAAGCACTTCAGTCCGTGCGACGACTCCCCCGTCTTGGGCAGCCGGAGCTTCCTGAGGAAGTACGAGAGGCTCTTCGCCGCGGGCCTGCCGTCCCGGAACGGAGCGGGCGCATTGAAGTCCCAGGCCCTTCTGGGGCTGACCGATTCGATCTGGATGCGATGGACGGGAGGTAGCACCCGGCGCATGGCGGCAGCGGCCTGGCGGCGCGCGATGGCCAGGGTATCCTCCCGGCTCTTCGGCACCAGAAGGGTCTGACCGGACGAGGTCAGCTCCATCTGGAAGGAGCGCTCGAGGAAGAGCTGGAACTCGGAGCGCCCGGAGGCGAGGACGAACCAGAGCTGATGGCTCGCCACCATTCGCGTCAGTTTGAGGATGAGGTGCAGGTGCTGGATGCTGCGGTCCACGTTGTCGATGGGCAGCACCAGGAGGATCTTCTCATGGCTGCCGTGGCCGAACCTGCGCTCCGCCAGGCGTCTGGACACGGACTCCATGGCCTCGCGGAAGTCGCGCCGGAAGGTGGCGTAGATCTCCGCCGCCTTGATCTGATGCTCCGCGCGCTGACGGGGATCCTTCCCCTGCACCGGCATGTCTTCCCACATGAAGGTGGCATCCCGGACGAGCTTGTCGATCCTCCCATAGGGGTCATTCAAGCCTTCCTCGAGAAGGGAGGGAGGCGCCCATCGCTCCTTGCGCTTGAGCTCGAGGCCGACGTCCAGCGCGTTGCGCACGCGCACCAGCAGCGTGGCCAGGAGGTTGGCATGGGTGGGCAACGGCTCCATGTCGAGAGGGTCCAGCCAGAAGATGTGCTCGCGGATCTCCGAGAGCTTCGAGACCAGCCGCTTGCAGCGCTCCTTCTCCCGCGGGTCCACGGGTGTGCCAGCGTCGCGTGGCGTGGAGAACTCCTTGGGATCATGCAGGGCATAGGCCGTCGACAGCAGGATGGTGGTCTTGCCAAAGCCCCTGTCGCCGGAGACGAGCGCACTCGTCGCGAGCTGCACCTCGCCCCCCTGGATATTGGAGCCCGGCTCGGCCGCTCCCGCTACCTGCTGCGGACGGCAGGCCGCGTACAGCCAGTTGATGAGTTCCTCCATGGCCTGCTGGGTGGCCGGGAGGAGCTCGAACCACCCGAGTGCCGCGGCCTCTGGCCTGGGGCCTCGAGCGGCCCCGAAGCCAACCTCATGCGACGTCTCTTGGGTGGAGTCCATGCCATCCCCTCCTCCAGGGCCACATCCAAAAAGCTGCAAAGGAGAGGTGGGGTTGGTGGGGAGCGAGGAAAACGGACTGGAAGGCAGGATGAACCGCAGGCCGTCCGTCCGGGCACCAGGCTGCCAGAAGAAGGAGACCGGACGCCCAATCGCGGGGACATCGGGTAGGCTGCCGAGGACCTGATGAGCTTCCGCGGACGCTTCGCGCCCAGTCCCACCGGCCGCATCCACCTTGGTAATGCCCGCAGCGCGCTGCTTGGCTGGCTCCAGGCCCGCGCGGCCGGCGGCCAGTTCCTGCTGCGCATCGAGGACCTTGACCGAGCGCGCTGCAAGCCCCAGTTCCTCGAGGACCTGTACCGGGACCTGCGCTGGCTGGGCCTGGACTGGGACGAGACGCCCCTGGTGCAGAGCCAGCGCGACGACATCTACCGGGAGGCGCTGGAGAAGCTGGAGCGCACGGGCCGCGTCTACCCGTGCTTCTGCACACGCGCGGAGATTGCCCGGGCGGCGAGCGCCCCGCATGGCCTGAGCGAAGAAGGCCCGCGCTACCCGGGAACGTGCGCCACCCTGTCGCCCGAAGCCGTCGCCGAGCGTGCTCGGACGAGAGTGCCAGCCCTGCGCTTCCGGGCGGCCCCCGGCGAGTGGTGCTTCGAGGACGGGCTGCATGGCCGCACCTGCCAAGACGTGGCCGCGCTGGTGGGCGACTTCGTGGTGCGCCGCAACGACGGGGTGGCCAGCTACCAGCTCGCCGTGGTGGTGGACGACGCGGCCAGCCACATCACCGACGTGCTCCGGGGAGATGACCTCCTGACCTCCACCCCGAGGCAGCTTCAAATCTACGAGGCGCTCGGCCTCACGCCCCCGCGCTTCTGGCACGTGCCCCTGGTCCTCGGAGAGGACGGCAAGCGGCTGGCCAAGCGAGAGGGCGCCTTCGCGGTGGCCGAGCTGCGCGAGCGGGGCATCGCCGTGGAGCGGGTGCTCGGGCTGCTGGCGGCGTGGAGCGGGCTGGGGGATGGCGCTCCGGTGGCACTCCAGGAGCTGGTGCGACGCTTCCGGCCCGAGCTGCTCCCCCGCTCGCCCGTCGTGGCCCGGGAAGCGATGTTGAACGAGGCCCTGGGGCTCGGGGGTTGAAGGAGCACATGCGGGGCAGAGCCGTCTTCCTCTGGGTAGTCATCCCCTTCGTAGCCCTGAGCGCGCTGGCGCTCTGGCTCACGCGGGACACGCCGGCACCCGCCGTGGCCGTGGACGTCCCAGCCTCGCCCGCGCCCGAGCCGCCCTCCCCCACCCCCTCACCCGAGGTACCCGCGGAGAGAACGCCCCCCTCTACCCCACCCCCCCCAGCGCTCCCGGCACCGCCGGAGGACGAGCCCAGGCTCGAGCTGCCTCCGGGCACCTGGACCGAGGAGGAGGTCCGGGTCGCCCTCCAGTCCGTCCAGCCGCTGGTGCGCTCGTGCCTGGCCGATGCCTCGGTGCGTCATCCGGGTCCACAGACAGTGAAGCTGCGCTTCACACTCGAAGCGCGGGGGGAGCACGGCCGTTTCCAGGGCAGCGAGGTGGTGGAGAACGCCCTCCAGGATCCCTTCGTGGACGCCTGCCTGCTCGATGCTTTCGCCGACGCGCAATTTTCCGCCCCACCTGGGAAGGCCCCGGTGACCCTGACGCATCCGTTCCACTTCCGGCCAGGTAAGCGCGGAGACCCTTGAAATCCCTAGCGGGACGTATGGTGTACTCCGACCCGTATTCAATGCCCGTCACCGTCCAACAACTCGCCCCCGCGGACAGCGATGCGCTGCGGGCGCTGCTCGCGAAGGATCCGGCGCACAACCTCTACCTGCTGGGGTTGCTGCAGGAGTTCGGCATCGCGCCGACGGACCACCGCAGCAGCTTCGCCTATTGGGGACGCTTCGATGGGAAGACGCTCACCGCAGCGGTCTTCGTGGGAGGCGGGGGCGGACTGATGGTGCCCTCGGCGGGCGACGGCTCGGCAACGGGCGTCATCGCGGACGCGCTGGCGGAGCGCGTGAGGCTCAAGGCGTCGGTGGGCGAGAAACCAGCGGTGGACGCGCTGGTGCGCAGCCTGTGCCCGGGCAAACCCCGGCTGTCGAAGAACTACCGGCTCTTCTCCGTGTCGGCCGATGACCTGGGGCCCTTCACCAACCCGCTGCTGCGGCTGGCGCGCGATGAGGATGTGCCGCGGCTGCTGCCGCTGGCGGTCGGAGCGGTGAAGGAGATCCACGACCGGGACGCCCTGGCGGAGGATCCGCACTTCGAGGCGCGGGTGGCGCAGCGCGTGAGGGCGAAGCGCACCTACGTGCTGGAAGAGAACGGCGAGCTGGTCTTCAAGGTGGACATCGGCAGCCGCTCGCAGTTCGGGGCGGAGCTGGAGAACCTGTACACAGTGCCCTCGCAGCGGAAGAAGGGCCACGCCCTGCTGTGCCTGGGGCAGATCTCCCGCTTCCTGTTGTCCTCGCTGCCGAGACTCACCCTCCGGGTGGAGGAGAAGGACGAGTCGCTGGCGCGGATCGCTCGCAAGGTGGGCTACCTGGCCGGCCGCACCCAGCGCCTGGTACTGGCGGAGTAGCATCCGCGAGCGGGGCGGTTACACTCCGCGCCCCCCGGAGTGCACCATGTCCCGTCCCACCCCTGAACGCCGTCCTCTCTCTGGAGAGGGCCCCGTCATCCTCAGAGTCCCCTCGGATCCACGCTGGCTGCCCCTGGCGCTCGAGCGCTTCGATGAAGTGCTCGTGGACCATGCCCACTGCGAGAAGAAGGCGGCAGCCAATGCCCTCTCGCTGCTGCAGGTGTACCCGGACCTGCCCGGCCTGCCTGCGCAGATGGCGCGGCTGGCTCGCGAGGAGAGCGCGCACCTGGCGCGGGTGCTGGACCTGATGGCGGCCCGGGGCCTGACGCTGGGGCGCGACGCGGGCGACCCGTACGCCCAGGGGCTGCAGAAGTTCGTCCGAACCTCCGCGGACGGGCGCCGGATAGACCGATTGCTGGTCGCCGCGGTCATCGAGGCGCGCTCGTGTGAGCGCCTCTCACTGCTGGCCGAGGGACTGGAGGACCCCATGCTGCGCCGCTTCTACGGAGAGCTGGCGCAGTCAGAGGACGGACACCAGTCGCTCTTCTACCGACTGGCCGTCACCGCAGCGGGTGGGGACGAGAGCACGGTGCGCACGCGGCTGGATGAGCTGCTCGTGCTCGAGGCCGAGGTGCTCGAGCGCATCGGTCTGCGCGCCGCCATTCACTGAGCCTGTTCTCACGACGTTCGGAAGGTCGGGTCTCGTCTCATGCAAGGCCGTCGCGTCCTCTCACCAGTCCTCCTTATCGGCGCCGGCACCGGCGAGGCCACCTGCGGAATCCTCTACCTCGCGGGCTACCTGCGACGCAGCGGGATCGAGGCCTTCGTCCGGCTCTACGACGGGGACGAATCCGAGGACGAGGTGACCCGCTCGCTCGAAGCCCTGGTGGCCCGCGTGCGCCCCCGGCTCGTCGGGATCAGCCTCAAGTGGTTCCACCACATCCACCGCGCGCTGCTCCTGGCTCGGACGCTGCGAAAGATCGACCCCGAAATCCGAATCGCCGTCGGCGGCAACACCGCGTCGTTCTGGTGGCGGGAGCTGCATTCGTATGACTGCTTCGATCACATCGTCCTGGGCGACGGCGAGCTGCCGCTGCTGGCGCTCTGCCAGGGCGATCCCTCCCCACCCAACTGCGTCACCCAGACTCAGGACGGCACCCCGCGGCGGTTGCCACTGGAGTACGTGCAAGGCACCGCGAACAGCGAAGACGTCTACTACTCAAACTTCAACGACATCTTCCTGAGCCACCAGGATCGCCACGCCTTCTCGGGGTGGGTCGCGCCCGGCAAGGGGTGCGGCGAGAACTGCCTCTATTGCGGTGGGGCCCGCGGCAACCAGAAGGCGGCCTTCGGACGCGCGAAGCCGTTCCTGCGCTCCGAGGAGAGTGTGCGCCGCGACCATCAGGAGCTCGCCCACCGGACATGGCAGTTCCGCTATGACTTCTCGGGAAGCTCGGCGGGGTTTCTGCAAAGCACCTGGGCGGGAGTCGATCTCTCGCGCCACTCCTGCATGTATTTCCTATGGGGGGTGGCCCGGATGGAGCTCATCGACGCCCTGGCCCAGACCTTCGAGCACGTCCACATGGTGCTCGACATCGGCTGCTTCTCGGAACAGCAGCGGCACGAGCAGATGCGTCGCGGCCTGCTCAAGCCCTGTGCCTCGGACCAGCAGCTCCTCGAGCTCATCGACGGCTGCCGCCGCCATAAGAACCTGGACGTCGAGGTCTCCGGAATCGCGGGCCTCCCCTTCGCCAGCACCGCCACGCTCAAAGAGGAGGTCCGCCTGGTGGAGCGAGTGATCAGCCTCGATTGCCTGGTGGGCTACCAGCGGCTCGAAGCGCAGCCCGGGGCGCTCGCCACCGAGCACCCCGCGCGGTTCGACATGGTGACCGAAGCACGAACCTTCTCGGAGTTCCTCGAGTACTTCGAGCAACGCGAGCCGGGCGACGTGTCGGTGCCGATGCTGCGCTTCCGCGACGCGGCGCTCGAGAAGGCGGTGCAGCGCACGTCGGAGCACGTGGATGCCCTCGCGAGGAAGCACGAGGAGAAGAAGCAAAGGGTCTTGATCAACGGGCGCACGCGCCTGAAGAACACCGCCCCCTCGACGCTCCGGTTCAAGCTCGGCGATTGGTTGGGAGAGCACCGAGTCCCTGCGAAGGTAGCGCAGGAACAGGTGACCGTCGTCCGGTCAGTGAACGGAACGGCCCTGGCCTGTGCACCCTCGGTCAGCCCGCGAAGGTTCATGGATCCAACGCTGGACCTGGGCGATGACGGGAGGGTCCTCCTGAGCACCCTGGCAGCCTTCGAGCACCCGACGACGGTCGCCAACGCGGTGACGCAGTTGAGTGCGAAGGTGAAGATCGACCCCCACTCGGCGCACGAGGTCATCGAGCATCTCGTGAACGGACGCTTCCTGCAGCCGGCGTGAGGTGCAGGGTGCCGTAGGGCTGAGCACCAGACTGCTGGCTCGAGGGAACTCAGACGCGGCGGTCGTGCACCTCGGCCTGGGTCGCGGCATGCAGCAGCTGGACTCCGGGAGACATGCTCTCGAGGGCCCGTGCATCGGGACGAGTGCGCCCTCCCCTGTGGACCTCGGTCGTGCTCACGCGGAAGAAGCTCACCAACTGGAGCAGGCTCTCCGCTTGCGCCGCCATCTCTTCCGCGGTGCTCGACAGCTCCTCGGCCGCCGCCGCGTTCTGCTGCGTCACATCGTTCAGGCCGAGCATCGCCTTGTTGATCTCCCCGACGCTCGACGACTGCTCGCTCGACGTGGCGGCGACGTCCTTCACCAGGTGCGACGTCGTGTCGATCGATGGAACGAGCGCGTGGAGCAACTGGCCGGACTGCTCGGCGATCTTCACGCTGCTGGACGCAACCGAGCTGATCTCCTTCGCGGCGGTCTGGCTTCCCTCCGCGAGCTTGCGGACCTGGGACGCAACGACCGCGAACCCCTTTCCGTGGTCGCCTGCACGCGCGGCCTCGATGGCGGCGTTCAGGGCCAGGAGGTTCGTCTGATAGGCGATCTCCTGGACGACGGAGATGTGCGAGGCGATCTGCTTCATCGCCTCCACTGTCTCGATGACCGCCCGGCTGCTCTTCTCAGCGTCGGCCGCGCCCTGGGACGCGATCGTCTCCACCCGGCGGCTGCTGTCGGCGTTCTTGATGATGGACGCGCTCATGTTGTCGAGGCTGCTGGTCACCTCCTCGAAGGTGGCAGCCTGCTCGCTCGCGCGGCTCGAGAGCGACTGAGACGTCGCCGAGAGCTGTGACGCGACCGACGAGAGCGCCGTGGCGCCTTCACGGACCTGTCCGATCACCTGCGCCAACCGGTTGCGCATCGAGCGGAACGCGTCGGCGAGAACACCGATCTCATCCTCCGAGCGGTGGTCGAGCGCGCCGGAGAGATCGCCGTTCGCGATGCGGGTGGCGACGCTGGAGATCGTCTCGATCGGCTTCGTGATGCGGCGGATGACGATGAGGACGGCACCACCGAGCGCGAGCAGAGCAAGTGCCCCGAACAGGAGCGTGAACTCGCGCAGCTCATGAGCCGGCGCCAGCACCTTGTCGAGGGGAGCGAAGACGGCGAGCGCCCACGGCGTCACGGTCTCGCCGATGTGGATGGGGACCACCACCTCGATGGCACGGGCCCCGAGCACGTCCGAGTGGACCTGCCCTGAGCGCGCGCTGTCGCTCGCGAGAGCGGTCTTCATCAGAGCCTCCGCGGGCGAGGCGCCGAGCTGCTGCGCGCGACGCTCCTCCGAGGGGTGCGCGACGAACGTGCCATTGTTCGAGACGAGCAGCGCGAACCCCGTCCCCAGAGGGGTGATCTCCGAGACCTGCTCCTGGATCTGCTCGAGCGAGAGGTCCGCGCCGACAGCCCCGACGAACCTGCCGTCGAGCAGGATGGGCACGGTGACGCTCGTGATCAGGGTGGGCTTCCCAGCGACGGGGTAGACGTAGGGGTTGACGATCGTCTCCCTCTGGGTCTTGCGCGCGAGGAGGTAGTAGTCACCCACGCCCTCCTTCTCGTAATCGACGTTGGCCTCCAGCTTGATGTGCCCGGTACCGCGGTTCCAATACGAGATGAAGCGCCCGGTGGCGTCCGAGGCGGGCGTGTTCACGTATTTCGCATCGAGCCCATCGAACGCATTCGGCTCCCACGTGGTCCAGATGCCAAGGATCTTCGGGTTGCCCTCGAGAACCTTCTTGAGCGCCGCCTCCACCAGCAGGCGGTCGGTCGATCCGGCGACCTTCTGGGCCTCCAAGGTCTGCGCGAGCGTCCGGACGGGGATGAACGCATCGTCGAGCTCCGAGTTGACCATCAGCGCATAGCGCTCGGCCATCTGCATGACCATCTGGTTCGCCTGCTCTTCAGCGACTCGCGATGACTGTCGGCTGACGACGAAAACGAGGATGGCGAGGGCGATGCTGATGACGCTGCACAGGGAGAGGAGGAGCTTCGTCGCAAGGCTCTTGCTGAATGACATGGGGTTGATGGGGAGTAGCATGAGGCGCGGTGTTGGTTTGAGCGCCTCATGGGCCAGCGCTCGGCCGTCATCTCGCTCCTTGGATAGAGCTGCTTGGAGCAAGCGACCGAGCGGCCCCTTCGGTAGGCTCGAGCGATGGTCATGGAAGCTGCCCGGCTCGAAGGTGGTGGCGCTGGAGGGCGCAGAGCACGACGTGTGGTTGAGCCACCCTGAGCGGGTGGTGCGCGAGATGAAGGACTTCCTCGGGCCGTAGTCTCGTCGCTCGTGCCTCGGACACCATCGACGGACACCCTCGACGCTGCCCTCTTGGGTACATTGAGAGGGGGGGTCTGACGTCCAACACCTGAAGCGAGGCCAGCTGCGCCAGGTGCGAACCATTGGCCGGCGCACCTTCGCCGTCGGCATGGGCCGTCAGGTCTACCGTCGGGATGGCGAGAACCAATGGACCCGTCTGGACCAGCAGCTCCAACCGCTGATGGGCGAAGTGAAGGGATTCGAATCAATCGATGGCTTCTCCGAAACCAACCTCTACGCGGTCGGTTGGGACGGCGAAATCTGGCATTTCGACGGCAACGCCTGGACGCAGCAGCAATGCCCGGTCGATGTCGTCCTGACCCGTGTGCTGTGTGCCGGTGATGGCAATGTCTACGCCACGGGCCGCCAAGGACTCTTGCTCAGGAGCGGAGGCGCTCGTTGGGAGGTCGTCGAACATGACAGCCTGCGCGAGGACATCCAAGACATGGCCTGGTACGAAGGCCGTCTCTACCTGTCAACGCGCCGCCAACTCTTGACGTTGTCAGGAGACCGCCTGGTGCCGATCCATTTCGGAGATGACGCCCCGGCGACTTGCTACCACCTGAGCGCGGCGAACGGCGTACTGTGGTCGCTCGGCGCCAAGGACATCCTGGCCTTCGATGGGAAGAAGTGGACTCGCGTCGATTGATGATGCCGGGGGGAGGTGCCGAAGGATTCGTCCCCCGGCACCGCCCTGGTGCAGAGAGCGTGAGCCCTGACGTAGTCTTGATTCGACGGTGAAAGGTATGACCCAGCTGACGAGCGCAAAGAAGCTGTGGATAGAAGCCAGTTTGGAGTGGCCCAAGCATGGGAGCTGCACCGGCCTGGACTCTGGCACCTGGCCAGGGTCCCTCCTGCACCGACGACTCCGCATGCGTTGCTCAGGGCTACGTGCGCTGCGCGAAGTCGGGCTGCTGCACCACCGTGCCACGCCAGGGAAGAATCTCGAGACCGCTGTCTACAAGGGAGTGCGTACAATGCGCTTGTCACTTCAACGGAATGCATTTGTCACAGGGTTGTGTGTCGGAAGCCTGCTGTTGCAATTGCTTGCGAGCACGGAAGCGGGCGCGGCCTACGTTCCGCCAGCCGATCAGGGCGCGAACGTTCCACCGCCCACCCTGGCCAGCAAGGCCAAGGGCCTGACGGCCGATGGAAGCAACAACGACATCGGCTACTGCCATTCGGGCTACTGCATCTCCTCCGTTTCGGGCACCTACCACAACGCCCTGCGGATCAAGTTCAACGTGGACCTGATCGCCAACCGCAATGACCCCAACCTGCATCAGGTGCTGGCTCGGGCGTTCCATCCCTACTACGTCACCAAGGACGAGAACTTCAGCGCGAATGACTGCATGGGCGGCTGGAGGTTGTGCGACCCCAAGGCGGTCTACGACATGGCCGTGAGGAAGATCACTTCCTGCTCCGGAATGCCCACCGACTGCATCCTCAACGCCTGGACCTTCCAGATGCTGCACTCGTACCTGTGGGGCAACCAGGTCGCCGGCTCATCCGATCACTGCGGGGACGCGGAGGGAAACATCGTCGTGATTCGGGTAGACCCGGCCGATTCGACCGTGGCCTACGTCTGGTACGTGAAGGCCAGGGACGACGGCTACACCGTGCACCCCAGCAACCTGGACTTCACCGGCGCCCATCCGCAGTTCGCGAACGGCCGGGACGGTTGCGGCATCAGCGGCTGCATGGGCTCGCACCACAAGCAGTACGCCCGCCGGACCAACGATGGCGACGCGCATGGCTGGACCGTGGACAACACCGTCGTCTTCTTCCATCCGGGGCTCGAGTACGACTACAAGCGCGACGTGAACCCGTCGCTCACCTGCGTGATGCCGTACCACGGCTATCGCTGTGCCGGTGGGACCGTGAGCGAAGGCCACGACAAGGACGACGCGCGCTGTAACCGGACCGGCTATACCCAGGCACTCATCAAGAGCACCAACACGGCGGGCAGCGGCGGCCCGTGGGGCGCGGCCAGGTCGGGGGCGGGGGCGTTCTACGGTGGCTACCTGAACAGTTGCCCGCTCACCAGCGACAGCGCCTCCGGATGGGGAATCGGGCTGAATGCGAGCTGGACCTACGGGGACTCGGACGTCAAGGCCGGACACCCCAAGGGCGCGCTTCAGTAACGCGGCGCCGTGGGCTTGAACGGCGTGCATCCTGAGCATCCGCTTCTATTGAAGCCCCTGCATGTCAGGCCCGCCACGGGGCAGGGCTCCTCACCCGGGCCCTCCCCTCCCGCCTGCGCTCCAGCGCCAAGCTCCGCGTTCTCTGTCGCGCCACAGTCACTCCAGACCCTGCCGCGCCTCGCGGGTTCGCGCTCGTGGGACCTCCAGCTCTGATTATGTGATATGGCCGCCCCCGCCTGGCCCATGTTCAGGCTCTGGTGTGAATCAAGGGGGGATTCATGGTGCTGCAAGCAAACGGGGTACGGCGTCTCGCGTTGTTGTGCATGGTGCTCGTCGTGGGCTGCACGGGGCAGAAGTCCGAGGCTCCCGCCCCGGAGGCACTGACCGCCCGGCCGCCGCGAGCCCCGGTCCTGGCCACTGAGGAAGCTTGTCAGTCCGAGCCAATCCCGCCCCGGGCCACCCAGCTCATCTACCAGGGCGCCACCGCAGTCGAATACGGCGATGCCGTGCCCCTGGTGGCGCGGCTAACGGACGATTCCGGACAGCCGCTGTCCGCGCGGCAGGTGCGCTTCCTCCTGGACACGGAGGAAGTCTCAGCCACCACGGATGAGCTCGGCATCGCGCGCGTCTCGGTGTTGCCCACCCAGGCGCCGGGCGAGCTGTCGCTCCAGGTGCACTACGCGGGCGACGCGACCACCCTCGCCACCAGCACCACCGCCACCATCACCCTGGTGAAGGCCGACACCGCGGTGCGCGTGCTGGGGCCCTCACTGCTGGCCACTGGCACGCCCCAGCCGGTACGGGCGTCGCTGGCGGACGCGGATGACCAGCGCCCCATCGTGGGCCGCACGCTCGTCTTCGAGGCGGGGGGGGCGCGCGCCACGGCCCTCACGGACAGCTCGGGCATCGCCACCGCGGTGCTCTCCTGGAGCACCAACGCCACGGGCCCCTCCGTCCTGAAGGTGTCCTTCGCTGGTGACGCGTACTACCTGCCCTCGGCGGACGAGCTCCCCATCACCCGCTACCTGCCCACCGCCTTCGCCATCTGGGGTGGCAACACGCCGGCCCCGCGGCTCGGCGAGCGCGTCAATTTCTGGGGCCACTCGTGGGCGAAGCAGGTGACGGGCGGCGCCTATGACGCGCAGGCGGACTTCAAGGGCTGGGCCCCGGGCCTCGCGGCCTTCGCCCTGTGCCAGCCCTCCGCGCGGCCTGGTGGCAACCCCGCCCTTACGCAGGAGTGCTGGAACAGCAAGACGGGCCAGAGCTTCCCGCCCGCTTCTCTGCCCGAGTACATCGGCGTCCTCGTCCCCGACGCCATCGCCAAGACCAAGGGCGTCGTCTTCGGCAACGTGGCCGCCCTGGCGGTGCTGAAGGTGGACCCGAATCCCCCGTACGGTCCGGTGCCGGGCAAGCCGGGCTGGGGCACCCTGGTGGCCATCGCCGACGGAGGCAACGTCTTCCCGCAGCCGGCGGTCCTGGTGGCCAGCCAGCGCCAGCCCCTCACGGTGGCGCCAGGGGAGACGTTCGAGGTGGCCATGGACATTGGCAACCCGACGCAAACCCCCGCCGAGTCCGTCGTCGTCACCGAGCAGTTCGAGGGCACGACGCCCGCGACGGGCGAGCAGGTGGTGGGTACCATCGCTCCCCTGGCACAGCGGACGGTGACCTTCTCGCAGAAGGTGGCCGGAGTGGAACCTCGCCGCGCCGGCGAGTCCGTGGCCGACTACCAGACGCGCCTGGCCGCGCTGGACAACCGCGTTCTGCACTCGCTGGGTCACGTGCGTTTCATGGACCCCGCGGGAACCACGCCGCCGGTCATCAACGTGGTCTCCTTCAGCCGGCTGACGCTGCCCCGCCTCACCGCGACGCTGGCGGCGCCCTCGTGCGCGGCTCCGTGCACGACGATTCCATACGTCGTGACGGTGGCCAACATCGGTGCGGGCAAGGCCGCGAGCGTCACTGCCACCCTCACTCTGCCGGACGGCACGCAGCAGGTGCTGGAGCTGGGCGGGCTCGGGTCCAATGCCCTCGCCACGCGCACGGTGGAATGGGCCGTGCCAGGCCTCAACCCCCGGGGTGAGCACGAAACCATCGACTCCTACCTCGCGCGCCTCCAGGAGGCGGCGCAGAAGGGATACGCGGCCTCCGTTCAGGTGGTGTGGAAGGACGGCAAGGGCAATGCCTACGGCTCCGTCGACCGGCAGGTGACGACGGGAGTGCGACTGCCCATCCTGGCCGTCTCGGCGGAGCATCCCACCTCGGTGCTGCCGAGCCAGACATTCCCCCTGCGGTTCACCGTCAGCAACCTGGGAAACGCGCGCGCGGAGGACGCGCGGCTGCAGATGGAGGGCGGCGCCTCCGTGCCAACCTTCTCGCTGGAGAGCGGCCAGTCCACCACCTTCACGGTGGACGTGGTGGCGCCAGCCGTGCCTCCCAAGGGCGCGGAGGAGCCGGATGCCGCGTACCAGGCACGCCTGGAGGCAGTGGACGGCAGCCTCGTCTCCTACGGCTATGGCCTGGACTGGGGCAGCGCCTGTGAGTCCCGTTTTGGCCCACTTCCCGGCACGGTCAAGACGTTCATGGTGCTGCCGGTGGTGACGGTGGGCCTGGAGGGCCCCACCTCGGCCGACGCAGGGGAGACGCTGCAGTACACCGTGACGCTGGCCAACGTGGGGCATGGGGACGCCTCCGGCCTCGTGCTGGAGGTGGTGCTGCCGGACGGCTCCACCCAGACGCTGGCGGTGCCAGGGGGCATGCTGGCCCGGAACACCAGCGTGCAGGTGCCCTTCACCTTCGACCTTCCAGCTCAGCGGCAACCGGGACCGGTGACGGCGCGCACCTCCATCCGTTGGATGGACGCGGTGGCGAACGCCTATGGCCCGCAGTCGGCGGCGGCCATCACCCAGGTACGCCGCAGCAACCAACCCCCCGTGGTGGACGCCGGGCCGAGCCTGATGGTGACGCACCCCTCGGGTACCACCCTGCTCGGCAGCATCACGGATGATGGGCTGCCCGCGGGCGCAGCGCTCACGTCCACCTGGGTGCAGGTGAGTGGCCCCGGCATGGCGGTGTTCGCGGACGCATCCCAGCAGACGACGGGCGTCACCTTCACGGAGCCCGGCACCTACGTGCTGCGGCTGATCGGCAGCGACGGCGAGTTCTCCGCCAGCGACGAGACGACTGTCACCGTGAAACCCCGCGAGGGCAGCGGCACCACCGTTCCCGGGGACTCCTCGGTGCCAGGCGAGGTGCTCATCAACGTGGTGCGGGACGGCAATCAGATCCGCCTGGACAACACCACTCGCGCCTTCAACTTCATCTGGGTGGCCGTGTCATCCAAGGGCACGGTGGTGAAGCTCGACACGGAGACGGGCAAGGTGCTGGGCGAGTATTGGACGTCACCCACTGGCCAGCCGAAGAACCCGTCGCGCACCACGGTGGACAAGAACGGCAACGTCTGGGCCACCAACCGTGATGGCAACAGCGTCGTCCACATCGGCCTGGCGGAGAACGGCCAGTGCGTGGACCGCAACGGCAACGGCGTCATCGACACGTCCAAGGGCTACGGGGACATCAAGGGCTGGGCGAACACGGGCGGCGCGGACACCAACGGGGGCGTCACCACCGCACAGGACGAGTGCCTCCTGCACTACGTCCGGGTGAAGGCGTACGGCACGCGCCACGTGTCCGTGGACGAGAACAACGACGTCTGGGTGAGTGGCTATGGCAGCTCCTACTCGGGCTTCTTCGATCTCATCGACGGGCGTACAGGCACCATCAAGCGCCGTGAGAATGCCGTAGGTTACGGCGGCTACGGCGGCCTCATCGACCACAACGGCGTCATCTGGTCCGCCGGAGTGATGCTGCGCTGGGACACGGCGCTGCCCCTCAATGGCGCCAACGGCATCAACTGGCGCGGATACAGCCACGCCAGCTACGGCCTGTGCCTGGCGCCCGATGGCAGCGTGTGGAACTCGGAATATGGCAGCTACATCCGCCGATTCTCGCCGACGGGTGAGTTGCTGGGCACCTACTACCATGGCTTCTCGGCGGCACAGGGCTGCGTGGTGGACGCCAAGGGCCACATCTGGGTGGCCCACTCGCTGAACGGCAGCTCGGTGGGCCATCTGCTGCCCAACGGCACGTGGTTGGGCAACATCGCCGTGGGCAGTGGCCCGACGGGCGTGGCGGTGGACGGCTCCGGCAAGGTGTGGGCCACCAACCACTACAGCCAGACCGTCATGCGCATCGACCCGGCGAAGGGGCCGGTGGGCTCGGACAAGGTGACGCCCGTGGGCGCGGTGGACCTCACCTCGGGCAACCTCGGAGGACTGCTCTACAACTACAGCGACATGACCGGCAGCACGCTGGCGGGCGCGCCGGACAACGGCACCTGGACGGTGGTGTACGACAGCAACACGGCGGGCAGCGAGTGGGGCAAGGTGGTGTGGACGGGCCAGGCCTGCGGAGATGGTTCGCTGACGGTGACGGCGGCCAGCAGCAACGACGGGGTGACCTACGGCGCTCCGGTGGTGGTGCGCAGCGGCGTGGACCTCGATGTCCCCAATGGCCGATACCTGAAGGTGAGCGTCGCCTTCAAGCGCAGCAGCAAGGGCGAGAGCCCCGTGCTGTACAACCTGAGCATTGGCACCGCCCAGTACGTGATGCCAGAGCAGGCCAACGACGCGCCCTCGGTGGACGCGGGCCGCGACCGCACGATGACGTCCCCCCACCCGCTGCGGCTGATGGGCTCGGCGTGTGATGATGGCCTGCCCATGGGCGGCACGCTGGGGCTGGCCTGGACGCGGGTGAGTGGCCCCGGCACGGTGACGTTCTCCGCGCCCGATGCCGAGGCCACGGACGTCTCCTTCAGCGTGCCCGGCATCTACGTGCTGCGCCTGACCGCGACGGATAGCGCGCTCGGGGGGCACGACGACGTCACCATCACGGTGCTGCCCAACAACGAGCAGCCCTCGGTGAGCGCCGTGGCGCCGGGCTCGGTGGACCTGCCCGAGCCGGCCAACCTGTCCGGCTCGGTGTCGGACGACGGCTTGCCCTCCGGCAGCGCGGTAACGGTGACGTGGAGCAAGGTGAGCGGCCCGGGGACCGTCACCTTCGTGGACCCGAACGCGCTGGCGACCTCCGCGAGCTTCAGTGCGGCCGGCACCTACGTGCTGCGTCTCACCGCGAGCGACTCGCACCTCACCACCAGCGCGGACGTGACGGTGGTGGCCAATCCGGAGCCGCCGGTGAACCAGGCGCCCATCGTGTCGGCGGGCGCCAACCAATCCGTGGCCCTGGGCGCGACGGTGACCTTGCGTGGCTCCGTGACGGATGACGGCCTGCCCGTGGGCAAGACGGTCTCCGTCACGTGGACCAAGGTGACCGGACCTGGCACGGTCGGCTTCGGCAACGCCAGCTCGGCCACGACGACGGCGAGCTTCAGTGCGGCCGGGGTGTACGTGCTGCGCCTCACCGCCACCGACTCGGCGCTCTCCAGCAGCTCGGACGTGAGCGTGGCGGTGGGACAGCCCGCGCCAGTGAACCAACCGCCGCAGGTGGTGGCAGGCGCCAACCAAGCCATTACCCTGCCCGGAACGGCAACGCTGGCGGGCAGCGTGCAGGACGACGGCCTGCCCGAGGGCGGTACGTTGGCGGCGCAGTGGACGAAGGTGAGTGGCCCGGGCACGGTGACGTTCAACCCTCCGGGGCAGCCGGCGACGGTGGCGAGCTTCAGCGCGGCGGGCACCTACGTGCTGCGCCTCACGGCGAGCGACGGCCAATTCGCCAGCACCTCGGACCTGTCGGTGACGGTGAGCGCGTCGGTGCCCTCCAACAAGGCGCCGGTGGTGAACGCCGGTCCGAGTTGGAACCTGCGGCTGCCCACGCGCACCGTGACGCTGACGGGCAGCGTGCAGGATGACGGGCTGCCCACGGGCGCGGCGGTGACGCAGCAGTGGAGCATGGTGGAGGGCCCGGCCAGCGTTGCGTTCGGCACGCCCACCCAGCCCACGACGACGGTGACGGTGAGCAAGGCCGGCATGTACCGGCTGCGGCTGACCGCCAGCGACACGAAGCTGACGGGCTCGTCGGACCTCACGTTGAACGTCGCCGAGGCGTCCCCGGACAACGCGCCGCCGGATGTGGACGTAGGTTTGAACCTGACGGTAAGCCTGCCGGCCCCGGCGGTGACCCTCCAGGGCAGCGTGACAGACGACGGGCGGCCCGTGGGCAACACCTTGGAGGTGCACTGGGAGCAGGTGAGCGGCCCCGCGCCGATGACGTTCGCCGACGCGACCAAGGCGGCCACCACGGCGGCCTTCACGGTGCCAGGCGACTACATGTTGCGTCTGGTGGCGAGCGATGGCGAGTGGGTGGCGAGCGCGGTGATGTCCGTGAAGGTGCAGCCCAACGTGGTGAACAAGCCTCCCACGGTGAGCGCCACGGGCCCCGCCACGGTGACGCTGCCGGGCGCGGCCCAGCTCTCCGGCGCGGTGCGCGACGACGGCCAGCCCGCCTCGGGTGCGCTGGTGGTTGCGTGGACGAAGCTGAGCGGCCCTGGCACGGTGTCCTTCACCCGGCCGGCCCAGGTGTCCACGGCGGCCAGCTTCAGCGCGCCCGGTGACTACGTGCTGCGCCTCACCGCCAATGACAGTGCGCTCACGGCGTCGGCGGACGTGGCGGTACGCGCCCTGGTGGTGAACGGCGCGCCGACGGTATTCGCGGGCGACAACCAGATGCTGGAGTTCCCCGCGCGCACGCTGACGCTGGCGGGAACGGTGACGGACGACGGCCTGCCTGCGGGTGGCACGCTGACGATGAGGTGGAGCCTGGTGGCGGGCGCGGGGACGGTGTCCTTCGGCAGCCCGGATCAGGCCGTCACCACGGCCACCTTCAGCTACCCCGGCAGCTACCTGCTGCGGCTGACGGCGAGCGACTCGGACAAGCTGTCCAGCTCGGAGATGGTGGTCAACGTGGGCTCTCCGCCCGGACCACTCCCCGTGGTGACACTCACCGGACCCGTGGACGGTACGACGGTGAGTCAGCCGGTGGCGGTGACGGGCACCGTCAGCGAGGGCGTGTGGAAGCTGGAGTACCAGCTCGGCAACGGGGAGGATCCGACGCAGCCGTGGACGGTGTTCGCCTCCGGTACCGCTCCGGCCAGCGGGACCCTGGCCACCTTCGATCCCACGGTGCTGCTCAACGGCACCTACACCGTGCGGCTGGTGGCCAGCACCTCCGCGGGCGACTCGGTGGCCACGCTGAGCGCGGTGTCCGACAAGAACCTGAAGCTCGGCGCCTTCAGCCTCTCCTTCGAGGACCTGATGGTGCCTATGTCGGGCGTGTCCATGGAGCTGACGCGCACCTACGACAGCCGCGACAAGCGGGTGGGCGACTTCGGCGTGGGTTGGAACCTGGGGCTGCGCAACGTCCGCGTGGAGAAGAGCGGCATCCTGGGCAAGGGCTGGCAGCAGACGAAGAGCGGTGGCCTCTTCCCGAACTACTGCCTGACGCCAGCACGCCCGGCCTTCGTCACCATCACCTTCCCCTCGGGCAAGGTGTACAAATTCCAGGCCTCCACCTCGCCCCGGTGCCAGCAGCTCTTCCCCATCCAGACGGGAGACATGTCCTTCGAGCCCGCGGAGGAGACGAAGGGCAGCCTCGTCCCGCTCGGCGGCGGGGACTTCTTCGTCAACCACTTGTCCGGCATTCCCGGCCCGGTCACCCTCAGTGACCTCGAGCTGCAGCCCATCAACCCCTCGAGCTTCCAGCTCACCACCGAGGACGGTACCCGCTACCAGCTCGACGAGAAGCGGGGCGTCCAGGCCATCACCGACCCCAACGGCAACACGCTGCACGTGACGCCTGCTGGCCTCATCCACTCCAGTGGCCGGAGCGTGCTCTTTGACCGGGACTCGCTGGGACGCATTACCCGCGTGACGGACCCCAACGGCAACACGATGACCTATACGTACGATGCCCGCGGGGACCTGCGAGAGTTCAAGGACCGCGAGGGCAACGTCGCGAAGTTCGCCTATGACGGCACGCACTACCTGACGGCCATCACCGATCCGCGCGGCATCCAGCCCGCTCGCAACGAGTACGACGAGCAGGGCCGCATCGTCCGCCATACGGACGCCTTCGGCCGCTCGGTGGAGTATGCGCGCACCGTGGGCACCCGCCAGGAGATCCTCACCGACCGGCTCGGCCGCGCCCGGGTGCTGGAGTACGACGGAAGCGGCAACGTGGTGCGGGAGACGGACCCGGAAGGCCGGGTGACCACCCGCACCTTCGACTCGCGCGGCAACAAGACGAGTGAGACGAACGCGCTCGGCGAGACCCGGCACTGGGAGTACGACGCGTACGACAACAAGCTGTCCGAGACGGACCCGAAGGGCCAGACCGAGCGGTGGACCTACAACACGCGCGGCCAGGTGCTCACGTACACGGACGCCACGGGCCGGGTGGCGCGCTCCGAGTATGATGCGAGCGGCAACCCCACCGCCGTCACGGACGCGCTGGGGAACGTCACCCGTGCCACCTACAACGCCAGTGGAGACACGCTCTCCGAGACGGACGCCCTCGGGAACGTGACGCGCTACGCGTACGATGCCTCGGGCCGCGTGCTGAAGGAGACGGATGCGCTCGGCCGCGAGTCTTCCTACACCTACGACGCCAACGGCAACCGTCTCACCGAGACGCGCACGCGTGTCACTGCGACGGGTGTCGAGACGCTCACCACCCATCACGAGTACGACAAGCAGGGACGCCGGACGAAGACGACGCATCCGGACGGCACCTCCACTCGCACCGAGTACAACTCCCTGGGGCTTCGCTCCGCCACGGTGGACGAGCTGGGCCGCACCACCCGCTACACGTACGACCTGGCCGGCAAGCTCCACCTCACCACCTTCCCAGATGGAACGACGGAGGAGGTCGGCCATGACGCCGAGGGGCGGCGCGATCGGGTGACGGACCGCGCCGGCCGCACCACGCGCTACGAGTACGACGCGGTGGGCCGGCTGGCCCGCACCGTGTTCCCGGACGGCACCGCGGTGGCCACCACCTACGATGCTTCCGGCCGCCCCATCACCCACACGGACGAGCTGGGCCACGTGACGCGCACCGGGTACGACGACGCGGGCCGGACGACGAGTGTCACGGATGCGGCGGGCCAGGTCACCCGCTACACCTACGACGCGAAGGGCAACCCGGCGACCATGACGGACCCGCTGGGCCGCACCACCACCTACGAGCACGATGCGATGAACCGGCGGGTCCGCACCGTCCATCCGGACGGCACGGACCACCGCGTGGCCTATGACTCCAGGGATAGGAAGGCCTCCGAGACGGATGCCGAGGGGAAGACGACCGCCTTCACCTACGACGCGGTCGGCCAGCTCATCACCGTGACGGACGCGACCGGCCAGGTGACCCGCTTCGGCTACGACGAGCTGGGCAGGCCCGTCTCCCAGACAGACGCCCTGGGCCGCATCACCCGCCTGGCGTACGACCGCCGAGGCCGGCTCATCCAGCGAACCCTGCCCACGGGCGAGCCCGAGTCGTGGGAGTACGACGCCGCGGGCAACGTCCTCCGCCACACGGACCTCGCGGGCCGCACGCGCACGAACACCTATGACATGTCCAACCGGCTCATCACGCGGGAGGACTCGGACGGCGCATCGGTGTCCTTCAGCTACACGGCCACGGGTCTGCGGCGAAGCTACACGGATGCGCGCGGCACCACGCAGTACAGCTATGACACCCGAAACCGGCTGACCGGGCTGGCCTACCCGGACGGCCGGCGCCTCACGTACAGCTACGACGCGCGCGGCCTGCGCACGGCCCTCACCGCGCATGTGGGCGGTAGTGAGCGCATCACGTCCTACGCCTACGACACGCGCGGCAGCATGGTGAAGGTGACGGACCCGCAGGGCCGCGAGTACTCGCAGACCTTCGACGCCGGTGGGCAGCGCACCCAGCGCGTGCTGGCCAATGGCATCGTCACCCGCTACGGCTACGACACGCTCGGCCGCCTGAAGTCACTGGTATCCGAGCGGGCAGCGGACGTGCTCCAGTCCTACGCGTACACGCTGGGCTCCACGGGGCACCGCGTCCGCATCGACGAGGCGGGCGGCACGGCCACCACCTACGACTACGATCTGCTGGACCGGCTGACACGGGAGTCCGTCACCGGCGCGCCACAGTCCACCTTCGAGGAGACCTTCACCTACGACGCAGTGGGCAACCGGCTGCAGCGAACTCGAGCGTCCGCCGCGGGCACCCAGGCCTGGAGCTACACGTATGACTCCCGTGACCGGCTGCTGACGGACGGTGCATCCACGTACACCTGGGGCGAGGACGGTCAGCTCGCCTCCACGGCGGGCGCCGACAACGTGGCGTACGTCTGGGACGTGGACGACCGGCTGCGCAAGGTCACGCTGCCCGACGGCACCGTCATCGAGCACGAGTACGACCCGGATGGAGTCCGCGTCCGCACCCGGTACGCGCCGCCCACCGGACCGCCCTCCGTCACCGACTACCTCGTCGACCCTTCGAGCAGACTGAGCCACGTCGTCGCGGAGACGGACGCGGCGGGGGCGCTGAAGGCGCACTACGTCCGCGCCGGGGATGAGCTGCTGTCCGTCATCCGGCCCGAGGGCTCGCGCTTCTACATCGCGGACGGCCTGGGCTCGGTCCGCCACCTGACGGACGAGTCGGGTGCCGTCACAGACAGCTACCGGTACGACGCCTTCGGCACGCTGCTGGGACACCAGGGGACGGACGCCAACCCGTACCTCTTCGCCGGCGAGCCGCTGGAGACGCTCTCGGGCCTCACGTACCTGCGGGCCCGCTGGCTCGACACGGGGACGGGCCGCTTCCTCAGCATCGACCCGGTGGCGGGCGTCAACGAGCTGCCGAGCACTCTCCACCGCTACAGCTACGCGCTGCAGGACCCGGTCAACAAGGTCGACCCGACGGGCGAGTTCTTCTCCTTCAGCTTCTCGGGCTTCAACTTCTCGTTCCTCATCCACGCCAATGCCTGGGCCATGCGCGGCGGCGCGGCGGCGGGAACGCTCAATACCGTCCGCCTCCAGCTCGCCCGCATCAACATCGCCCCCTACAGCACCCTGATGCGCCAGTGGGCAGGCAAGCTGAAGCCCCAGGACCTGCAGATCCACCACCTCATCGAGCAGCGGATCTGGCTCCGGAGCCCGGCGCTCCAGCGGCTCTGGCCGAACGTCAACGACATCCCCAGCGTCGTCCTCAAGCGGGCGGACCACCAGGTCTTCACCAATGCCTGGCGCACCTGGTTCCCGTACAGCAACCAAGCGAACTACAATGCCGCTCCCACCGTGGAACAGATCATGCGCGCCGCGCAGCAAATCTACAGAAACGACCCCCAGATGCTCAGAGCCATCTTCATTGAGTTGCTCTGAGCAGGCGCGCTAGAGCCCCGGCGATGAAAATCAACCTCTACCTCTGTTATGGCGGGGACGTCGAAGCGGCGCTGGCCGCGGACCCCGACATCGCCGGGCAGTTCAAGCTGGGCGTCTCGGCCTTCTGGGTCGATGGGGAGTCCGAGGCCTTCGACCGCATCCTGGAGCTCACGAAGACCACGTCCGGGCTGCGGCTGACGCCCGACTGCGTCTTCACGGCGAAGGAGCAGTCGCAGGCCCGGTACTTCCAGGTGCTCTCCCGCAAGCGGGTGAAGGCGAGCATGCCGGACAACCTGGCCAATCTGGCCCACGTGAAGGCGCTCACACCCGTGAAGACGGCCGAGGGGCTGGCCATCAAGCGGATGGAGCGTATCGAGCTGTCGAAGGTGGTGCTGGACGCGAACACCGTGGCGGTGCTGGACGACTGGGCCGCGGAGTACCTCACCGGCGCGAACGTGGCGGAGTTGCTGAAAAAGGCGGGCCTGAAGGGGCTGGAACTGCGCCCCGTCTACCACCGGAAGACGAAAGCCCCGCACGAGGGCGTCTTCCAGCTCTACACGGAGAGCGTCATGCCCCCTGTGGAGCGGAACATCTCCGTGCTGGGGGTGAGGGCTGCGGCGTTCTCGGAGGACTCCCCGGTGCGCATGTTGGGGGCGCTCTCCTATGCCCTCGACGGCGCGCCGGAGCTGGCGGACTTCAACCGCACCGCGGAGCCCTTCAGCAGCAACCAGCTTCCCTTCTGGGTGGTGAGCCGGAAGGTGGTGGAGCTGTTCCAGGAGCACGAGGTGAAGGGCTGGGTGTTCCGCCCCGTGCTGGAGACGGGCACGGCGCTCTACAAGGACCACCTGGCGAGGTGGGAGGTGCTGCGAAAGAAGCTCGCCTCCAACCCGCGCCACCACTTCGCGGTGTGAGGACCTGGGTCGGCTCTTGCTCGATCAGATATCGAGAAGAAAGGGCTCAGGTTCGAGCCCGGGCACTGGAAACTTGATTTACTTGATTTCCAGGGTCCTGCCGAGGTGGGATGTACGGTTCCCCCCTCCTCACGAGGAGAAGCCGCGCATGTTTCGACGCCCCCTGGCCCTGCTGTCCGCGCTCCTGTTGTTTCAAGCCTGCAACCCGGTGACCGAGGAACCGCCGGCCACCGCACCCGAGCCGACGGCCGCTGTCGAGCAGAAGGCAGCGGTGCCTGGCTTCGCCGAGCTGCACCACCACATGTTCGCCGAGGAGGCGTTCGGCGGTGGCTGGTTCCACGGCAGCCACACCGGCACGCTGGTGAGCTGTGACGGAGGCGCGCCCGAGAGCGATCACGCCCGGGTGCGCATGGACCTGAGCAACATGCTCAACCTGTGCCCCAACTCGGGGTCGGTGAACCTGGGCTCCGTGCCGATGTTGGCGGCGCTGTTCGGGGTGGGCGGGGCGGTGGCCTCGGAGTTCATCGGAAAGATTGAGGGGACGGAGGGAGACACGGGCCTGCACCTGGGCCGCATGCAGGTGCCCACGCAGTGGCCGCGCTGGGACACCATCGCCCATCAGCAGTCCTGGGAGGGCTCGCTGCGGCAGGCGCACCAGGGTGGCCTGTCGCTGGTGACGGTGTCGCTGGTGAGCAACGGCTTCCTGTGCAGCGCCCTGCCCTACCAGAACCTCAACCGCCCGTGCGACGAGATGGCGGACATCGAGGTGCAGCTCCAGATGGCGCGTGACTTCGACGCGCGCACGGACTGGGCGGAGATTGCCCTGTCGCCCGCGCATGCCCGGCAGATCATCGGCTCCGGCAAGCTGGCCATCGTGCTCTCCATCGAGGTGAGCAAGCTGTTCGGCACCAAGGACTGGCGCTCGGAGCTCAACCGATTCTACTCGCTGGGGGTGCGCTCGCTGCAGCCGGTGCACCAGCTGGACAACCGCTTTGGCGGCGCGGCGCTGCACAACGTCATCTTCCAGGCCGCGCAGTTCCTGGAGAACTGCTACGTCGACTACGACTGCGGCGCCACGGGCAACGGCTTCACGCTGGGCTTCGACGTGGACGCCAACTGCCGCAACACCAAGGGGCTCACGGCGGAGGGCAAAGCCCTGGTGCAGGAGATGATCGCCAAGGGCATGCTCATCGACATGGCGCACCTGTCCGAGCGCTCCGTGCAGGACACCTTCGCGCTGGCCCAGGCCAACAACTACTACCCGCTCTACATCTCCCACGGTCACTTCCGCGAGGTGATGAACCCGGAGCTGGCGAAGACGGAGAAGACGACGCCGGCGTGGGTGGTGCGCTACCTGCGGCAGACGGGCGGCATGTTCGGCCTGCGCACGGCGCATGACGAGACGCTGACGTACACGCGCACGGCCATCGCCAATAGCTGCCAGGGCTCGACGCGCTCCCTCGCGCAGGCGTACGAGTTCGGCCGGCAGGGGCTGAAGGTCCCCATGGCGTTCGGCGCGGACCTCAACGGCTTCATCCAGCAGACGCGACCGCGCTTCGGCGACTACGGGGCGTGCTCCGCGGGATTCAAGGCGGAGGCGGACGCACAGGCCAACCAGCAGCGCCTCACCGGGCCCGCGCGCCTGGGCACGGACTTCGACGTGTACGGCCTGGCGCACGTGGGCCTGCTGCCGGACGTGCTGCGCGACCTCAAGCAGCTGGGCGCCAACACCACGGGCCTCGAGGGCTCGTCGGAGTCCTTCCTGCGCATGTGGGAGCGCGCCCAGACGCCGCGCTCGGGCATGGCGGACGCGGCGGCGGACATCGACACCAGCGGCGTGGCGCCCTACGTGGAGAAGGCCACCCGTGAGGCCCAGTACCCCCAGGTGTGCGGCAAGGCCTACGCGCCCGACTCCAAGGTGCTCGGTCAGACGTGCCGCTTCAACGAGGAGTGCATCAGCGACAAGTGCACCTCGGCGGACTGCGGCAACATCACCGGCACCTGCATCTGCGATGGTGACAACGACTGCACCACCACCCAGTACTGCGGCTGGGGCCTCAACACCGGCAAGTGCCAGAACAAGAAGGCGCGCGGCGCGCTCTGCGCGGAAGGCCGCGAGTGCCTCTCGGGCACCTGCCGCTGGACGTTCACCTGCGGTTGAACCCCTACCGCGGAACCACGCGCTCGCTTACCGGGTCCCGAGCGCGGACCGGCTCGGGCCCGGCCTTCTGGAAGGGCCAGAAGACGGGGACGGCGGCCACGAGGAAGGCCACCAGCACCACCGTGAGCGGCGTCCCCAGCCGGAAGAAGTCGCTGAAGCGGTAGTGGCCGGGTCCGTAGACCATCACGCAGCTCGGCTCGAGGGGCGTGATGAACGAGCAGCTCGCCGCCACGGTGACGCCAATGGCGAAGGGCCGCGGCTCCAACCCAAGCTGGTTCGCGGCGTTGATCGCCACCGGCAGCATCACCAGCGCCGCGGCCTGGTTGCTCATGGGCGCTGACAGGAGGATGGTCAGCGTCATCAGCAGCAGGAGCAGCACCCGGGGGCTGCCCCCTCCCACCAGATCGATGACCTGCTGGCCCAGGAACATCCCCGCCCCGCTCTTCTCCATTGCCACCCCGAGCGCGAACATGGAGCCGATGAGCAGCACCACCCGCCAGTCCACCCGGAAGGCCAGCCGCGAGTCCACGCACCCGGTGGCGATCATCAGGATCATCCCCACCAGCCCCGCGACCGACAGCGGCACCACGTCCAGCGTGCCCGCGGAGAGGGCCCCGAGGAACAGGAGCGTGGCCAGGGCGGCCTTGGCGTAGCGGGGCGGCTGGTACTCCACGTCGGTGACGACCACCAGGTTGCTGCCATCGGCCAGCTCCTTCACACGCGAGCGGGGCCCGCGCAGCAGCAGCACGTCGCCCGCGCTGAGCGGCAGGACGGCCATCGACTGTCCTCCGAAGAGCCGCCCCAGCATCTGCAGCTTCGTCAGCCGCTGGATGGCCGGCCGCCGGTGGATGGCCAGCACCACCAGTCCATAGCGCTCGGCGAAGAGCACCTCCTTGAGGGTTCGTCCCACCAGGGGGCTTCCCGGGGGCACACTCGCTTCGATCAGCACGGTGTCCTTCAGCCGCAGCTCACTGTCCGACAGCCTCAGGTCGGGGCGGATCTCAATGCCCTGCAGGTCCTTCACCCGGAGCATGTCCTCGCGGCGGCCCTCGATGATGAACCGGTCCTTCTCGGTGAGCACCAGGGTGGGGTTGGCCGGCAGCGCCTGGCCATCGCGCACCAGCCCGATGACGCGCAGTCCCAGCCCCTCGGAGATCTCCGCGAGCTGCTTTCCGATGTAGCGGCTGCCCTCTGGCAGGACGGCCTCGGTGAGGTAGTCGCGCAGCGCCCACTCCCCCATGTCCGAGTCCCCCGTGCGCGCCGGCAGCAGCAGCGGCCCGAGCAGCACCACCATGGCCACTCCGATGATGGTCACCGGAATCCCCACCGGGGCCATCTCCCACACCCCGATGGGCGCCAGCCCCAGGTTCTGCATCGCCTCGGACGCCACCAGGTTCGTCGAGGTGCCGTAGATCATGATCATCCCGCCCACCATGGACGCGTAGGCGAGCGGCAGCAGCACCTTGCTCCGGGGCACCTTGGCCCGGGTGGCCGCACCAATGGCCACCGGCAGGAAGGCCGCGGTGGTCACCGCGTTGGAGAGCGCCAGCGAGAAGATGACCACCACCACCATCATCGCCAGGACGAAGGTCTGGTGGCCGTAGCGCGCGAAGAAAGCGAGCCTCTGCCCGACCAGCTGCACCACGCCCGTGGAGGCGAGCCCCTGAGTCATCACCAACAGGGTGAAGATGAAGATGACGGTGTCGTTGCTGAAGCCCGCGAAGGCCTCGTCGGGGGTGAGGACCCGGAACAACACCAGCAGGCACACCACGATGAGCGAGCTCAGCTCCAGTGGAATGGCTTCCACGGAGAAGAGCACCACGGCGATCACCACGATGCCCAGTACGATTGCGATGCTCATGGACGCCCCCAACCTGGGACTCCATGTGCCCGGAGGTGAGACCCCTCCCCCCGCGAACGTCCGCTAGCCGAGAGCCCCACCCCTCCGAACGTCTGCTACTGAATAATGGAGGTTCAATAAGTGAAATTGAAGGAAGGCGGCAGCGCCGGGACAGGCTTCACCCCGGGGCGTTGTTGCTTTTACAGGGGCCACCCAGGAAGGTTCGCCCACCAACTTAGGAGACAAGCGAATGGCTTCGACCCAAAACGCAGCGCTCCAGGGCAACGCTCCCACGAAGAACGCGGAGTTGCTGGCCTGGGTGGCGAAGATGGCGCAGATGACGCAGCCGGACAACATCGTCTGGTGTGACGGCTCGGAGGAGGAGAAGAAGCGCTTCACCGACCTGGCGGTGAAGGAGGGCATCCTCATCCCGCTCAACCAGCAGAAGCGCCCCGGCTGCTACCTGCACCGCTCCAACCCCAATGACGTGGCGCGCGTGGAGCACCTCACGTTCATCTGCACCACGAACAAGGAGGACGCTGGCCCCACCAACAACTGGATGGAGCCCGAGGCGGCCTACACCAAGCTGACCCACCTGTTCACCGGCTGCATGAAGGGCCGCACCATGTACGTGGTGCCCTACGTCATGGGCCCGCTGGGCAGCCCCTTCGCCAAGATTGGCGTGGAGCTCACCGACAGCGTCTATGTCGCGCTCAACATGCGGATCATGACGCGCATGGGGAAGGCCGCGCTGGACATGCTCGGCGACTCCAACGACTTCAACCGCGGCCTGCACAGCACGGGCGATCTCAACCCGGACCGCCGCTTCATCTGCCACTTCCCCCAGGACAACACCATCTGGAGCTTCGGCAGCGGATATGGCGGCAACGTGCTGCTGGGCAAGAAATGCCTCGCCCTGCGCATCGGCAGCTACCTCGGCCAGCACGAGGGTTGGCTCGCCGAGCACATGCTGATTCTGGGTGTCACCAGCCCCAAGGGTGAGACCACGTACGTGGCGGCCGCCTTCCCGTCGGCGTGCGGCAAGACGAACTTCGCCATGATGATTCCGCCCAAGGAGTACGAGGGCTGGAAGATCGAGACCGTGGGCGACGACATCGCCTGGATGCGCGTGGGTCCGGACGGCCGCCTGTGGGCCATCAACCCCGAGGCCGGCTACTTCGGCGTGGCCCCCGGCACCAACTACAAGAGCAACCCCAACGCCATGGCCAGCGTGTCCAAGGACACGCTCTTCACCAACGTGGCCATGACGCCGGACGGCGACGTGTGGTGGGAGGGCATGGACGGCGAGGTCCCCGAGGAGCTCACCGACTGGCAGGGCCGCCCCTGGAAGAAGGGCAGCACGGAGAAGGCCGCGCACCCCAACAGCCGCTTCACCGCGCCCGCCTCCAACAACCCCGTCCTCAGCGCCAAGGCGAATGACCCGATGGGCGTGCCCATCTCCGCCCTCATCTTCGGCGGCCGCCGCTCCAACACCGTCCCGCTGGTCATCCAGGCCTTCAACTGGACCCACGGCGTGTTCCTCGGCGCCACCATGGGCAGCGAGACCACCGCCGCCGCCACCGGCAAGGTGGGCGTGGTGCGCCGCGACCCCATGGCCATGCTGCCCTTCTGCGGCTACCACATGGGTGACTACCTCCAGCACTGGCTGGACATGCAGAAGAAGATCGCCCACCCGCCGAAGATCTTCCAGGTCAACTGGTTCCGTCAGGACAAGAACGGCAAGTTCATCTGGCCGGGCTTCGGCGACAACATGCGCGTGCTGGAGTGGATTGTGAACCGCGTCCACGGCCGCGTTCCCACCGAGGAGACGCTGCTGGGCTGGGTGCCGCGCTCCGACCAGGGCCTCAACCTCAAGGGCCTGGACATCTCCCAGGAGGCCGTTGCCGAGGTCACCTCCATCAAGGAGGACGAGTGGAAGGCCGAGCTCAAGAGCCAGGAGCCCTTCTTCGAGTCCCTGGGCCTCAAGGCCCCCGAGGCGCTCACCCTCACGCGCAAGCTGCTCATCTCCCGCCTGGGGAGCTGAGCCAACGGCCCGGATAGGGCCCGCCGTCCTTCGGGGCCGTCCCTCCGTCAAGGTGGGGCGGCCCCGCTGTTTTCAGGCCCCTTCGCCCGGCGGGGAGTTCAGGAGTAGGCTCCGCAACCATGCGATTGGTCTTGGTTTTATTGGCGGCCCTCCTGTTCGCGCCCGCCCCCGCCCATGCCCAGCGGGGCGGCTCGCGCAATCCCAAGGAGCTCATCAAGCAGGCCGAGAAGCTGTACGACCAGAAGAAGTACCTGGAAGCGGCGGCGTTGCTGGAGAAGGCGAGCGAGTCCCTCTCCGACACGCGCATCATCTACAACATCGCCCGCGCGTACGATCAGGCCGGCAAGGAGACGGAGGCCATCTCCTACTACGAGAAGTACCTGACGGACGGCGAGGACGCGCAGCTGCGCAAGCGCTCCCGCTCGGCCATCGACCGGCTCCGGCTGCAGAAGGAGAAGGAGGAGAAGGCGGAGGTCGAGCGCAAGCGGCTGCAGGCGGAGGCCGCGGAGGCCCAGCGGCGGGTGGAGACGGAGCGAGCGGCGGCCAAACGCGCCGAGGAGGCCAACCAGCTTCGCCTGAATGCGGCGCGCGAGGAGACCCAGGTCTCGCGCAAGCGCATGCAGGTGACGTCCTTCGCCCTGGGCGGCGTGGCGCTGGCGGGCGTGGGCATGGGGACCGTCTTCGGGCTGATGGCCAACGGCTCGCGCGCCGACTTCAACGGCGCCACGGATCTGGAGTCCAAGCTGGCGGCGAGGAACACCACCCGGAGCAACGCGCTGCTGGCGGACATCGGATTCGGGGTGGGACTGGTGGGCGCGGTGGCGGCCGTCCTGCTCTATCCCAAGGAGCCCGTAACCAAACCCGGCAAGGCCCGGCTGACATCCGCGCCCCGGGGCACCGGAGCGGGTGTGGAGGTGAACTTCTGATGCGCGCGCTATTCATGACGGGAGTGGTGTCCGTGCTGGCCACCGGGTGCAGCCTCACCGTGGCCGGCGGACTCGATGAGTGCGCGACGAGCGCGGACTGTGAGAGCGATCAGGTGTGCGTGCAGCAGCTCTGCCTGCCGCTGCCTGCTGGCTGCCTGGCCGATCCCTACGGCTCCACCGAAGCCGATGCCATCCGGATGGGCGCCCTCTTCCCCCTCCACACCAGCCCGGAACCGGGCGCCAGCCTGGACGAGTCCGACGTACAGGGGCTCAACGCCGCGCTGCTCGCGCTGGACGAGGTCAACCAGCGCACCCTCAACGGCAAGAAGATCGCCCTGTTCTTCTGCGACACCGGGAGCAGCAAGGACGTCGCGGAGAAGCAGGCCCGGTGGCTGGTCGATGACAAGAAGGTGGCGGCGATACTGACGGCCGGCAGCAGCCAGACGCTCGCGGCGGCGGATGTGACGATCCCCGCGGGCGTGCTCACCATGAGCTACAGCGCCTCCTCACCGGAGCTCACGGTGAAGCCGGACACCAACGGGGGCTCGGTGGGCCTGCTGTGGCGCACCTCGCCCTCGGATGCCATCCAGGGCAGCGTCATCGCCAACCTGCTGCGCACGAGGAGCGACCTCTTCGGCGGCACCATCCCGAGCAAGGTGGGCATCCTCTACGTGGAGGATCAGTACGGACAGGGCCTCTCCAACATCATCTCCGAGCAGCTCAACACCGGCCCGACGCGGGTGGCCAACCGCACCTTCCTCTATCAGCGGGGGGGTGACGTGAAGGTGGTGCTGGACTCACTCGACATGACGTACGACCCGGACGTCACCGTGCTGATCGGCTTCGCCGATGACGCGACGGCCATCCTCAAGGAGGCCTCCACCCGGACCAACCTCAAGCGCGAGAACGGCCACCGCTGGTTCTTCTCCGACAGCGTGAAGGACTCGACCGTGCTGGCGGACTCGCTGGCGGCCAGCCAGGCCCGGGCCTTCTACGGCACCGCCCCGGCGCAGGGCACCGGCCAGGCCTTCAGCACCTTCAGCGCGCGCTTCAACGACAAGTACAAGAAGGACCCGGCCGGGTACGCCTACACCTCCAACGCCTACGACGCCATGTACCTGCTGGCGCTGAGCGCTTCCTACTCGCTGAGCACCACCAACGCCGTGACGGGCGTGAAGATGGCCGAGGCGCTCACGCGCGTCTCCAGCGGCTCGAGCAGCACCAATACCCAGCTCACCAACTCCAACTTCACCTACCTCGCGGCGGAGCTGGCCGCGAACCGGCCCATCAACGTCGAGGGCGCCAGCGGTCCGCTGGACTTCGACTCCAACGGCGAGGCGCGTGCCCCCGTGGAGTTGTGGCAGGTGGGGGACTCGGGCTTCGTCACCATCGCGTCCAACCTCGAGCCGCCTCAGTAGAGCCCAAGCGTCACCCCGCCCGTGAGCACTCGCGGGCGGGGTGCAGACGCTCAGGGGCCATGCCCCTCGAACACCCTCACATGGAGGGAGCAGGCTCCTCGAAGCCCCTGGAGCCCTGCTGAATCTGGGCCGGCACCCCGCTCCCCTCGAAGAAGATGAGCGTCTTGCCGTTGTCCTGATCCTCGACCTCCATGCAGTCGATGTTCCCGTCGTCGTCCACCTTGAGGTACACGCGCGTCGGGTTGTCGATGTGGTGCGTGAACTCCTGACGCTCGTCGCCCACCGTCACCTCGATGTCGCCGGCCTCGGAGCCCTTCGTCTCCAGATCGAGCCCCACCAGGGGAAGCCTGCGAGTCATCTCCTGGTCGCCGATGTCCCGGTTCTCCACCTCGATTCGAACGGGCTCGCTCAGCGCCCGCTTGTTCAGGTTGTCGAAATAGACGGCCCAGGTCTGCTTCGGAATCTCGATCGTGCGTCCCATGACCTACCTCCGCACCTGGGAAGTTAGGACCGAGAAGACACGAGCAACGCCCCCACCCGCCACGCTGGGGGAATGACGGTCCCCCTTCCGGCCGCAATCCAGCCAGGGTGCCATCCGATGGCTACCTGTTTGCCACGGCCTCCTTCTGGAGATCGCGCGAGGAGACGTCCGCATCCGCGCCCTCTCCACCCGGCGAGCCATCCGCGCCATAGGCAGTGATGACGGGCTTGCCACCCTCGCTGAGGTACACGTACTCGTTGCCCCAGGGGTCCTTGGGCATCTGCTCCAAGGTCTGCGTCTCCACCAGCGCGCGCAGGCCCGTGCTCGTGTCGGGGTACTTGCCCTTCTTCGCGTAGTAGAGCTTGAGCGCGTTGTGGAGGTTGGCGATGTCCAACCGCGCGGTGTCCCGCTTGGCCTCCTCGAGCCTCGGAATGACGGCCACGCCCACCGCGGCCATGATCAACCCGAGGATGGTGATCACCACCATGATCTCAATGAGGGTCATGCCGCGCTGGCGGCGGCTCTGCTGCTTGCGCATCTTCTTCAGGCTCATGTCGTTCTCCTCGTGTGTGGCCTGCCGTCAGGCCACCGGGCTGCCTGTGCAACCCCCGCGCCCACCGCCGTGACGCGAGGGGCCCCAAGGAGAAACGGGCCTTTTGACGCAGGCCGTGCAGCACCACCGCGCCAGCGTGTCGCGCCAGCGCTTGGGCCACCTGACAGGCCGTCAATGCCAGTGCGCGAGACCGCGCTCCCCGTTAACAAAGCTCGGGTGATCGCCCCCCAGGCAGCCAGCCTGCCTGCTCCCTGGCCGCGCTCGCCACCCAAGCGAAGTCCCCCCACCTTCACATCCCCCTCCACCGCACGAGCCGCGTGGTAGGATTGGGCTCCCCTGCGGTCATCACCTGAGTAGGCCCCCCCACTGGGTTCGACCCGATCAACAGAGAGAGCCTGAATGGATGCCATCGCCGTGGTAGGATTGGGCTGCGTCCTGCCAAATGCCCTTCGTGTGTCCGACTTCTGGGCCAGCATCTCCACGGGCAAGGTGTCGCTCACCAAAGTGCCCGCGCGGGCCTGGGACCACTCGCTCTACTTCCACCCGGACCGCACCATGCAGGACCGGGCCCATGCGGAGCTGGGCGGCTTCATCAACGACTTCGTCTTCGACTGGCGCAAGTACAAGGTGACGCCGGCCGACGCGCAGCAGGTCAACCCCTTCCAGTGGATGGTGCTGGAGGCGGGGACCCAGGCGCTCTCCGCGGTGCGCGTGCTACCCCGGGACACCACCGGCATCATCCTCGGCGCCACCAGCCTCGGTTGGCAGCGCGACAGCGGCATGCACATCCGCCTCGAGGACATGCTAGACGCGGTGCGCGCCACGGACGAGTTCCGCGCGCTGCCCACCACCCGGCAGCAGGAGGTGCTCGAGGTCACCGCTCAGCGGCTGCGCGCGCGCCTCAAGGAGTGCAGTGACGACAACGTGGTGGGCTCCTCGGCCAGCGTGGCCGCCGGGCGCATCAACATGCAGTTCGACCTCAAGGGCCTGCACTACTCGGTGGACGCGGGCTACTCCTCCTCGCTGGCGGCCCTGGACCTGGCGGTGCGCGGGCTGCGCGACGGGGAGTTCGACCTGGCGGTGGCCGGCGGTGTGAGCGAGATGCTGACGCCGCTGGAGTTCATCGCCTTCTCCAAGCTGGGCGGGCTCTCCCACAAGGGCCACGTCAAGCCCTTCTCGGATGAGTGTGACGGCACCCTGCTGGGTGAAGGCGTCTCGCTGTTCGCCCTCAAGCGGCTGGAGGACGCGGAGCGGGATGGGGAGACCATCTACGCGGTGCTGCGCGGGGTGGGCGGCTCGTCGGATGGCCGGGGCAAGTCGCTGGTGGCGCCCCGGCGCGAGGGTCAGGCGATGGCCATGCGCCGCGCCGTCGAGGACGCGGGCGTGGAGCTGGACTCCATCCAGTACGTGGAGTGCCATGCCACGGGCACCCCGGTGGGGGACGTCAGCGAGGTGCAGGCGCTGGCCAGCGTGTACACCGGCGCGGCGGGCTCCATCGCGCTCGGCTCGGTGAAGGCCAACATCGGCCACCTGCGCGCGGGCGCGGGCGGGGCCGGGCTCCTCAAGGCGGTGCTCGCGCTGCACCACGGGCAGATTCCCCCGCAGCCGGGCGTGGAGCGCGTCAACCCGAAGCTGGAGCTGGAGCGCACGCCCTTCTACATCCCCCGCATGGCGCAGCCGTTCCGCGCTGGCACCCTGCCCCGCGCGGCCGTCAGCTCCTTCAGCTTCGGCGGCAACAACTTCCACGCGGTGCTGGAGGCCTGGCGCCCCGGCAGTGAGCGCAGGCCCGCCCCCCGCCGCCGCCAGGACGAGCCACTGGCCATCGTCGGCATGGGCGGCATGTTCCCCGGCGCGGCCAATGTCGAGACGCTCTGGAAGCGGCTGCTCGAGGGCCACGACGCCACGCGCGAGGTGCCCAGGGATCGCTGGAAGGTCGAGCGCTACCACCACGCGGACCGCAAGGACCGGACGTACACGAAGCTCGGCTGCTGGCTGGATGAGCTCCCCTCTCCGACCATGGAGATGCGGATTCCTCCCGCGGCCTGGGCCTCGTTGGACCCCTCGCACGTGGTGACGCTGCTGAGCACCGAGCAGGCCCTCAAGGACGCGGGGTACTCGCCGGACAAGTGGGACCGGGACCGTGTAGCCCTGGCCCTGGGCTTCCTGCCCTACCAGGGCATCAAGTTCCTCGCCGACTCGCGCGTGCGCTGGGCCGAGTTCGCCAAGGAGCTGCGCGAGACGCTGGAGAAGTCCGGCCTGCCCGACGAGCTGCGCGGCGCCATCCTGCGCAACGCGGAGGAGCGCTACAAGGCGGGCCTCCCCCCCATCAGCGAGGACAGCCTCACCGGCTACCTGGGCTGCCTCAACGCCGGCCGCGTCGCCTCGCTCTATGACTTCCACGGGCCGCACATGGTGATGGACTCGGCCTGTGCCAGCTCGCTGGCCGCGCTCCACGCCTCCTGGAAGTTGCTGCAGCATCGCGAGGCAGACGTGGTACTCACCGGCGGCGTGTGGGCCGACATGTCGCCCGAGTTCTTCATCGCCGGCTGCCGCTTCAACGCGCTGTCCGCCAAGGGAAGCACGCCCTTCAACGCCCAGGCCGACGGCTTCGTCCCCGGCGAGGGCGCTGGCATCCTCGTGCTCAAGCGGCTGTCGGACGCCGAGCGCGACAAGGACCGCATCCACTCCGTCATCCGCTCCGTCGCCGGCTCCAGCGATGGCAAGGGCCGCTCCGTGCTGCCCCCCAGCGAGATGGGCGAGACGCTCGCCATGCGCCGCGCCTTGGCCGCCGCCAACGTCCCCCCCACGAGCGTGGACTACGTGGAGTGCCATGGCACCGGCACCGCCCTGGGTGACGTGGTGGAGACGAAGTCCACGCACAACGCCTACAGCGAGGGCCGCACCCGCCCCATCCTCATCGGCTCGGTGAAGTCCAACATCGGCCACCTCAACGCCGCGGCCGGCGCGGCCGGGATGATCAAGGTCACCCGTGCCATGCAGGAGCGCCTCATCCCGCGCTCACTGAAGAGCGAGCCGCGCAACCCGAAGATTCCCCAGGGCGTCGATGTGGTGACGGACAACCGCGACTGGCCCGCCCCTCCGGGTGGAGCCCCGCGCCGTGCCGGCGTCAGCGGCTTCGGCGTCGGCGGCTCCAACTTCCACGCCATCCTGGAGGAGTACAAGGGCCCGCCCTCCCGTCCGGAGAAGAAAGAAGGCGAGCCGGCGGAGGGAGATCCGAAGCTCGTCGCCGTGGCGGGCACGGACGCTCGCGCGTGCATGGAGCAGCTCAACGCCCTGTGCGAACAGCAGGGGCCGCTGGAGGACACGCGCCGCACGTCCGGCGGGCCTTGGCGTGTGGCCATCACCGCACGCACCCGTGAGGAGCTGCGCAAGAAGCGGGACTTCCTGCGCAAGACGCTGGAGGCAGGCGGGGACACCGAGCCCCTGGGCCAGTCCGGCATCTTCGCCGCGGGCCCGGATGCGCCCCTGCGCGGCGCCAAGGTGGCCATCACCTTCCCTGGCCAGGGCGGCCAGTACGCCAACATGCTGCGCCCGCTCGCCCGCGCCTACCCCGTGGTGGCCCGGACGCTGGAGGAGGCGGACCGCGTCTACCTGCGCCTCACCGGGCGCACGCTGACGAGCAGCTTCTATACGGAGGACGCGAAGAACTACCGGCAGAACGACGAGGACATCCACGCGGCCGTCTTCCTGGTCAACGTGGCCCTCTACCGCCTGCTGGTGGCCCACGGCATCCACGCGGACATGGTCATCGGCCAGAGTGCGGGCGAGCTGGCGGCGCTGGTGACCGCGGGCAGTCTCACCCTCGAGGAGGGCCTGCGCGCCATCCACTCGCGCACCGTGGCCGTGCTGGAGATGCCCACCGAGGACCCCGGGCAGATGGCGGCGCTCGCGTGCCCCTCCGAGCAGGTGCCGGAGCTCATCCAGGGCCTGCCCGGCTACGCCACGCTGGCGGCGGACAACGGGCCTCGCGCCTGCATCGTGTCCGCGGACCGCAACGCCCTGCCCGGCCTGGTGGAGCGCTGCACCGACCGGGGCATCGAGTGCACCGTGCTCGCCGTCTCCCACGGCTACCACTCCGAGCTCATCGGCGCGGCGCGCCCGGCCTACCAGCGCGTGCTACAAGGGCTGAGCTTCCGCGCCCCAGCCGTGCGCCTCATCTCCACCATCGACGCGGCGGACTACGGCGACCGGCCGCTGCGCGAGTACCCGGCCTTCCTCACCAGTCAGTTCGTCGAGCCTGTGCGTCTGCGCCAGGCCATTGGCGAGGCACACCGCCAGGGTGCCCGCATCTTCATCGAAGCCGGCCCCAAGTGGTCTCTCACCCAGTTCACCCGGGAGATCCTCAAGGGCAAGCAGCATGGCGCCATCGCATCGATTCATCCCAAGGTAGGTGACATGGAACAGTTCAAGCGCGTGGTGGGATACTCATTCGTGAATGGCGTCGGCCAGCTCTCGGAGGATGCCACGACCGCCGTGGCCGAGGTGGAGCAGGCGCTGCTCCAGCTCCCCCTCGAGGGAGTCCTCGAGCCCGCCTCCGCCCTGAAGGTGGCCATCGCCCTGGGACGCGAGTTCGGCGTGGATGCCTCCGTGGCCCAGCCGGAGAACCTGCGGACGTTCGAGGCCATCGTCGCGCTCGTGGAGCAGCTGCGCACGGGCCAGGCCGCCGTGGCGAGTGCCCCTCCCGCCGCGAAGGCGCCCCCGGCCGAGCCTGCCCCGGCCGCCCACGCAGTCACCACGGTGCAGAAGTCCATCGCGCTGGAGGAGGAGGTCCGCCGCGTCCTGCTGGACACGGTGGTGACCAAGACGGGCTACCCCGAGGACATGCTGGAGATGGACCTCGACCTCGAGGCCGACCTCGGCATCGACACCGTCAAGCAGGTGGACATCTTCGCCCGCACCCGCGAGCACTTCGGCGTGTCGCGCGATCCCAATCGCGCCCTGCGTGACTTCAACACCCTGCGCAAGGTCATTGACCACATCGTCGAGCGCGTGCTCACCGTCGGTGGCGCCGCCACCCAGGCTCCCGCACCAGCCCCCGCCGCAGCCCGGCCCGCTCCGGCGGCTCCGCCCCCCGCTGCTCCGGCCCCGGTCGCGCCCCCCGCTCCGGCCGCCCCGGTGATGCCGACCTCCACCATCGCCGCTTCGCTGGACCTCTTCGAGCAGGTGCGCGAGGTCCTCCTGCGCACCGTGGTGGAGAAGACGGGCTACCCCGAGGACATGCTGGAGATGGACCTCGACCTCGAGGCCGACCTCGGCATCGACACCGTCAAGCAGGTGGACATCTTCGCCCGCACCCGCGAGGCCTTCGGTGTGTCGCGCGATCCCAACCGCGCCCTGCGTGACTTCAACACCCTGCGCAAGGTCATCGACCACATCGTCGAGCGCGCGCAGAGCATGGGCGCTCCGGCCGCCGCTGCTTCCCATGCACGGGCCGCCGCGCCCGCCCCCGTGGTCGAGGAGCCCGCGAAGCGCTCCGGCGGTGGAGGCCCGCGCTCCGTTCGCGACGCGCTCCTCGCCTTGGATCTCCGCCAGGCGGGCGTGAAGGACGGAGAGCTGCGCAAGCTGGGTGAGGCGATGTCCTCGCGCGTGGGCACCGCCGCGCCGGAGACGGAGTCGGTCCGCACGCTGAGCGAGCTCGCCCAGAAGATCGTGAAGGGCCGCTAGACCGTGCAACCCGATACCTCACAATACCCGCTGCTGGAGGATGTCTCCGAGGTCTTCCGGGGTGAGAGCGCCGTCGCCAAGCGCGACGTGTGCCTCCCCCGGGAGCTCGACGAGGAGACGCGGCCGCTGCCCGCCTCGATGGAGCTGGAGTTCCTGGCCGAGGTGGGCGCGCTCGTGTACCCGGATCGCGTGCTGGTGGGGATGCGGGACGTGCGCTGGTTCCTGCGCTCCTCGCAGCCCTCGTCCGCCGCGCGGCTGGTGGGGCGTGCCCGCCGCGAGGCGGACGGTGAGGTGTCGGTCTTCTTGTCGGTGGAGACGGTGAGCGCCGGCGCCAGCACGGGGCACGAGGAGATGACCGAGGAGCCCATCCCCGTCTGCCGCGCCATCCTCCAGTTCGCCCATGCCTACGGGCCCGCGCCCTGGCCCCAGCAGCAGCAGATGCTGGCCCCCAAGTCGGAGAACCTCCAGAACGGCCGGCAGCTCTACACCTCGGCGGGCGGACAGGGAGATGTCCCCGAGTCGCTCCAAGTCATTTCCTGGGCCCGGCTGTGCGAGCTGGGCCGCATCCAGGGTGGGCTCGTCCACCCCCGCGTGATGTCCAAGGTGCTGCCCGCCAGCCGCATCCAGGTGGCCCCCGCTGCCATGGAGGGCGCGCTGCACATGGTGAAGTGGCTCTGGTACGCCTTCTCGGGCGAGGGCTCGCGCGAGATGGCCATCTCCGAGGCCACCTGGTTCCGAATGCCCCGGCGCGACGAGCGCCTCATGTGTGACGCCCGCCTGTCCGGCGCCAGCAGCGGACTGGCTTCCTTCGACGCCCACCTCCTCGGTCAGGACGGAATTCCCGTCCTCGAGCTGCGCGGCATTGGCATGGCCTCCCTGCCCTCCGAGGACGTCACTCCCACCTTGCCCCGTCTTGCCTGGCAGTCGTTCGTCAAGAGCCTCACACCGCGATGACCTCTTCCACGCACATCCCTCTGGCCATCATCGGGCTCGGGTGCCGGCTGCCCGGCGCCGACTCCCCGTCGCGCTTCATGAACCAGTCCCTGGAGGGAATGCGCGCCTTGACGCGCGTTCCCGAAGACTGGAGCGCCGGGCTGAACCTGAGCCATCCGCTGCTGGGCGGCTTCGTCCCCGAAGAGGGCAAGGACTGGAAGAAGTTCCGCCTGCCGCCCGCCCACGTGGAGAAGATGCACCGCATGGAGCGGCTGCTCCACCTGACGCTGCTGCAGGCCACGGAGGATGCTGGCTACAGCCCGGAGAAGAGCCCGGGCGGCCGGTGCGCCATCTACCTGGGCTCCACCGGCCTGGGCCTGGACATGAAGACCAACCAGGCCCTGCGGCTGCGCACGCCGGAGCTGCGAGAGCACCTGGCCACCCTCCTCCAGGGACGCGCCGACGGCGACCGGCTGCTGGCGGCCGTGGACAAGCTGATCAACGAGGTGGCCCCGCCCATCATCACCGAGTCGGTGCCCATGACGGCCACCATGGTGGCCAACCGCCTCTCCAGCCTGCTGGACACGCGCGGTGGGCACCTGGCGGTGGACGCGGGCACGGCCTCGTCGCTGGCGGCGCTGAGGCTGGCCTCGCTCTCGCTGCAGCTCGGGCACTGTGACGTGGCGGTGGTGGGCGCGGTGTCGCCGCTGCTCAGCCCCTCGTCCTTCGGGCTGCTGTCGGCGCGCGGCTGGCTGGCCCAGCAGGAGCTGCTCGCGCTGGATGAGCGCTCCGCGGGCACGCTCCCCGGAGAGGGTGCCGTGGCGCTCGTGCTGTGCCGGCTGGACGACGCGCTCGCCGACAAGCAGCGCATCTACGCCGTCCTCCACGGCGTCTCCGCGGAGGTGAACCTCAAGCAGGGCCTCTCGCGGCTGTCGCGCATGGTGGACAGGGCCGCGCGCACGTGCCTGGACATCGCCGGCATCGAGGCGGAACAGGTGCGCCACGTGGAGCTGCAGGCGTGCGGCGTCCCCGGCCTGGAGGACCAGGAGCTGGTGGGCCTCAAGGCCGCGCTCACCTCGTCGCGCTCCGAGCCCCTGTCGTTCTCCACCGCAGCGCCCCAGGTGGGCTTCCAGCAGGCGGCCAGTGGACTGGTGTCGGTGATGCGCGCCGCACTGTCGCTGCATGGCGGTGTGCGCGCGCCCGTGGCCGGACTCACCTCGCCGCGGCATGGGGTGGAAGGCGCCATGGAGTGCCTCACCCGCCCGGAGAAGCTGCCGCCCCGCAGCTACGTGGGCGTCAGCTCGCTGGGATGGAGCAACATCGCCTACCACGCACTACTCGGGCCCGCGCCGGCCCGTGAGGCGTGGGCGGACATCCGGCCCGTCCGGCTCGTCAACCAGAAGTACGCCATCGTGGGCATGGGCGCGATTGCTCCGGGCGCCCCGGACTCCCAGGCTCTCTGGACGAACATCATCTCCAAGGCGGACGCCATCGGCGACCTGCCGCCCTCGCGCTTCGACGTCAACCGCACCCTGGGCGCGCTCCTGAGCGAACAGGAGGTAGTGCCCCGGCTGGCCGGTACGGTGGAGCTGCCACTGGCCGATGCCCGCTGGCTCAAGCTGCCGCCTCCCCAGGCCGTGGCGCTCGACCCGTCCGTCACCCTCTTCGTCAAGGCGGCGGAGGAGGCGCTCGGCCAGGCCGCCTACGAGCCCGGTGCGTGGAACGGGCGACGCGTGCAGGTGGTGGTGGGCCAGCTCCCGGTGCGCGCCAAGGAGTTCGAGACCGAGCTGCGCTTCGTCATCGAGCAGTACCTGAAGGTGGCGACGGAGGCGCTCCGAGCCCAGGGTCTGAGTGCTGAGCAGGTGGCGCCGCTGCTCGACGCAGTCCGCCAGCGCATGCTGGGCACCCTGCCGCCGATAGACGAAAACACGTCTCAGTACTACTCGGGGCTGGCGTGCGCGGCACGGCTGGCCGCCATGCATGACTTCACCGGCGGCGTCATGACGGTGGACGCGGCCTGTGCCAGCTCCCTGGCGGCGGTGCACTCCGCCATGCTGTCACTGGCCAACCGCGACGCCGACGTGGTGATTGCGGGCGGCGTGGCCTTCAACCTCGTGCCCGAGTACGCCGCCGCGCTGGCCGTGCTCGGCATCCTCTCCCCGCGAGGCACCTTCCCCTTCGACGATCGCGCGGATGGCTTCGTGCCGGCAGAGGGCGCGGGCGCGGTGGTCATCAAGCGCCTGGAGGACGCGGAGGCGAACAAGGACCGCATCATCGCCGTCATCTCCAGCATCGGCTTCTCCAGCGACGGACGGGGCACCTCCCTGTTCACGCCCAACGCCAAGGGCCAGGCCCGGGCGGTGGCGCGCGCGCTGGAGGAGGCGAAGATGCACCCGGACCAGCTCGGCCTGCTGGAGGCGCACGGCACGGGCACGCGAGTGGGCGACAAGGTGGAGGCGGACGGCTATGGCGAGGCCTTCGCCCTGCGCGGCCGGGACAACCCGGTGCCCATGGGCACGCTCAAGTCGCAGATCGGCCACACCTCGTCGGCCTCCGGCATCCTGGGCATCATCAAGACAGCCTTCGCGGTGAGCGAGGCCTTCCTGCCGCCCATGAACGGCGGTGAGTTCCCCAAGGCGGAAATCCCCTTCGACAAGCTGCCCATCGCCCTGTCGCTGGAGGGCCGCCCGTGGCCCGCGCCCCGCGAGGGACGGCGGTGCGCCGGGGTGAGCTCGTTCGGCATCGGCGGCACCAACTACCACGTCATCCTCGAGGAGCACGACAACGCCCACCGGAAGCCCCAGACGGCGGATCCGCTGAGCGCCACCGCCAGCTACCCCATCCCCAGCCGTGGGCTGTCCGCTCAGCGCTGGCGTGTGGACCTGGTACCGCTGTCGCTCTCCTCGGAGAAGCGCTACCAGCTCCAGGGCAAGAAGCTGCTGCTCGTCGGAGACGAGCCGGGCCTGGTGGCCGCCTTCAGCCGCCTGCTGCTGGGCAAGGGCGTGCGGCTGGCCACGGTGTCGGTGGCGGGCATCACCGATGCCATGGAGGTAGAGCGCCGGGTGCGTCGTGCCAGCGAGGAGCTGGGCGGAGCCGACGGTGTCATCGACCTGGGAGCCTTCGGCCCGGTGGAGTACTTCCTCACCCTGGGCAGCGCACGCTTCGGGCGGCGCATGGCGGAGACCACGGCGCGCTGGCACGGCACCGGACGCGCCATGTACGAGCGCCTGCAGAACGCCAAGGGGCGCACCGGCTGCTACGTGGCCGTCACCTCCATGGGCGGTGACTTCGGCTTCGTGGGAGATGGCGGCAACGTGATGGGCGGCTCGCTCGCCGGCTTCCTCAAGGGGCTGAAGCAGGAGGTGCCCGGCGCCATCATCAAGACGATCGACTTCGAGCCGCGCGCCTCGCACTGGGTGGTGGCCGAGACGGTTGCGCGCGAGCTGGAAGAGGGCAGCGACCGGACGGAGATCGGCTACATGGCCAGCCGCCGCTTCGTGGTGGGCCTGCGCCGGGCGGACCATCCCAAGGAGGGCAGCCAGGTGCTGCGCCGGGTGGACCCGAGCTGGGTGCTGCTCTTCTCCGGCGGTGGCCGCGGGGCCGTCTTCGAGGTGGCCAAGGCGGTGGCGCGGCTGGGCCCCAAGGTCATCGTCACCGGGCGCACCCCGGCCCCCACGGGCGACGAGCCCTACCTGGCGCTGGACGACAACGACTTCGAGAACTTCCGCAAGGAGGAGATGATCCGCCGCAAGAAGGCGGACCCCACCCTCACGCCGGTGAAGTTCCGCGAGTCCTTCGAGGCCTACGAGCGCGCGCGCGAGCTGTGGCGCAACCTCCAGGAGGTCTACGCCCAGGGCCTGTCCATCGAGTACGAGACCTGCGACTTCCGCAACGCCGCGGACGTGCGGGCCATGGTGGACCGGGTGCGCGAGTACCACGGCCACATCGACGGCATCGTCCACGGGGCCATGGTCGAGGCCTCCAAGAGCCTGCCGGACAAGACGCCGGGCATCGTCGCCGCCACCATGGAGGTGAAGGTGCTCGGCCTCATCAACCTGCTGGAGGCCACGCGGCGCGATGACCTGAAGCTGATGATGTGCTTCGGCTCCGGCGCGGGCCGCTTCGGCAACAAGGGCCAGACGGACTACAGCGCCGCCAATGACTTGATGAGCAAGTGCGCCATGGCGTACGCGCACCGGGCGCGGCCCCACATGCGCTGCGTCACCATCGACTGGACAGCGTGGGAGAGCGTGGGGGCCGCGGCACGCAACAAGGAAGTGGTGCAGAGCACCGGCGTCTCCTACATCACCCCGGCCGAGGGCGCGTACTGGTTCATCAACGAGCTGCTGCTCGGCCGCACCGAGCGCGAGGTGGCCATCTTCGAGGAGCGACTGTTCCGCGAGTGGCCCTTCCTCGGGGCCGCCGCCGATGGCCCGGATGAGCGCACCGTCTACGACGACCGCGGCTTCCTCCTCGTCCCCTCCGACTATCCGATGATCGACTGCGTGGAGCAGCACGGCGCGGAGGGGCTGGTGGCCACGCGGACGTTCGATCTGACCACGGACCCGTTCGTGCTCCAGCATCAGCTGGACTCGGTGCCCATCATGCCGGGCACCTTCGGCTTCGAGATGCTGGGCGAGGCCGCCGCCCTCTTCCGGCCGGACCTGGCCGTGCTGCGCGCGGAGAACCTGCGGATCGAAACCCCGCTCAAGTTCTTCAAGGCCCCGCTGGTGGGCGAGCGCGCCAAGGGCAAGCCCGTCCACGTCACCCTCACAGCCAAGGTCATCAAGCAGCAGGGTGACGAGGTGACGCTCTACGTGGAGTCCGTGAGTGACCTGGCGCTGGGAGGCCGCTCCGACCAGACGCAGCGCCGCATCCACCAGCAGGGCATCTACGTGCTCGGGCCTGCACCGAGCGTGGAGGAGGGCACCGGCAAGCTGCCAGAGGCGCTCCCGGGCTCGCGCGCGCGCTCCATCTTCCACCTGGCCAAGGAGCCGCTGTACCTCGGCCCGCTCTTCTGCCGCGCCGAATGGGTGTACGTGGGCGAGCGCGAGGTGGAGGGCATCATCCGTGCCCCTCGCCAGCGGGACATCTTCACCCACGTGGCGCGGCCGCGCTTCCAGTTGGATCCACTCCTGCTCGACGCAGCCTTCCAAGTGGCGGCCAACTGGGACGGCCACCACAACAACCTGGTCTCCGTGCCCATGGGCGTGGACCATCTGGTGCGCGGGAGGCAGCGGCGCATCGACGAGTCGGGACACGTGAAGGCGAAGATGGTGAGGGTGGAGGGCGACGACGTCATCTACGACTTCGAGGTCCGCGGCGAGGACGGCGCCCTGCTGCTGGGCGGCACCGGGCTGTGGTTCCGGAGGTTGCACCGCAGTGAGCGCCGGAGCGCGGAGATCTGAGCGGCTGACGCTGCCCGGCGGCCGGGAGGTGGTGCTCGGCTGGGGTGAGGTGGGGCGGGAGCAGGACTCCGCCCTCTCGCCCCTGGAGCGCGAGGGCCTCGCCCGGTGCAGGACGGACAAGCGGCGGCAGGAGTTCATCGCGGGCCGGCTCGCCGCGCACCGGGCCCTGGCGCTGCTGGAGCCGGGGTTGCGCGCGGAGGTGACGGCACGCGAGGAGGGGCCAGACTCCGGGCGTCCCCTCTTCTCTCCCGAGCGGGGACTCGCGCTCTCCATCTCTCACTCGGCGGGGCTGGCGGTGGCGGCAGTCTCGCGAGGCGGCGCGCTGGGTGTGGACCTGGAGCAGCGGGTGGAGAGCGGCGAGGCCTTCCTGGAGGAGGCCTTCGCGCCGGGCGAGTGGGAGGGCTACGTCCCCGTGTGCACGGGACGGATGGACCCAGTCACCGCCGCGTGGGCCATGAAGGAAGCGGTGCTCAAAGTGTGGGGAGTAGGCCTGCGCGCGCCTTTACAGAAGGTGGCGGTGAGGCCGGAGCTGCTGCACGCGAGCGAGGACCAGGTATCCCTGCGGTTGATGCTCGAGACGGAGGGGCTCCCACCCGGCTTGGGGGAGCCACCCTCCTCAACGGCCGCGCTCCTGGTGGCGTTGCGGGACGGGCGGGTGCTGGCACTCGCCGGCTAACGGCTTCGTCCTGAAGGCCTGTGGATGTCCCCTCTCCCTCTGGGAGAGGGTCAGGGTGAGGGTCTTCCCCCAAGGCAGGCACGCAGGCGACAACCCTCCCCCCCGCCCTCTCCCAGAGGGAGAGGGAGCAGGCGGGCTCAGCCCACCTCTTTGCGCGAGGCATTGGCTTCCTGGGCGAGCTGCTGCTGGCGGGTCTGCCAGTCGTACTCGCCCACGAAGACGGCCACGCGCGAGGCCACCATGCGCATCTGATCCGCGGCCTCGTCGCTGGTGCGCAGGCTCGTCATCGTCTTGTCCATGACCTTCGTCAGGTCGTTCACCGCCTGGAAGATCTGGTTGATGCCCTGGTTCTGCTGGGTGACGGCGGCGGAGATCTGCCGCACGGAGCTCACGTTGTCGCGCACGATGCCGGACAGCTGCCGGATGTTGTCGCCGAAGGACTGGAGCTGCTGCACGCTGCCCTGGACCTTCTCGGTGCCGCTCTCGGTCATGTCCGCCGTGGTGCGGATGGCCTCGCTCAGGTCCATGAGGATGTTCTGCACGCTGTAGGTGGCCTTGACGGACTGATCCGCCAGGCTGCGGATCTCCCGCGCCACCACCGAGAAGCCCTTGCCATGCTCACCGGAGCGCACCGCCTCGATGGCGGCGTTGAGCGCCAGCATGGTGGACCGGTCCGCCAGGCTCTTCACCGTGGTGGTGATGTTGGCGATCTGCCGCGCCCGCTCATCCAGCGCGCGGATGCTCTGCGCATGTCCATCACCTGCTTCTGGATGTCGTGCATGCCCGAGAGGCTCTGCTCGAGCGCGGCCTCACCAGCGCGGCCGATCTGATCCGCGCGCTCGGCCTGCTGCAGCACGTCCTCGGCCTTCTGGGCGGCGACGAGCGACGTCTGCTTGATCTCCTGCGCGGTGACCTGCGTCTCCTGGAGGGACGCGGCCTGGACGGAGAGCGCCTCGGTCTGCTCCTGGTGCGAGCTGTTGAGCGACTGCGCGGACTGGCCCAGCAGCTGCGCCGAGTCGCTCAGCGAGGACGAGAACGTCCTCAACCGCTCGAAGGCCCCGCCGGTGGAGAGCGCCAGGTCACCCACCTCGTCGGTGGCCACCCAGTTGGGCAGGGCCGGCCGGCCCGAGGCGATGGACTCGATGGACTTCTGCACGGCCTGGGTGCCCTGGCTCTGGTGCCGCGCGATCTCCCAGGCGCACCACGCCGCCGCGGCGATCATGAAGCCACCGACCGCCACCACCGGGAGGACGATCGAGCTGAGGATGTCGGCCACCCGCGTCTGCAACAGCGCCACCAACGCCGGGGCCGCCTTCTCCACCTCCAGGAACAGCTCGCCAAAGCCGGAGCCCGTCTTCTTGAAGACGATGATGCTCGTCACCGTCAGCGTGGCGAACACGATGAGGGCGAAAGTGTAGGGCAGGTACCAGCCCTGCTTGGGCCACAGGAAGCCGCGATCCTCCACCCGCAGCTCCGGGTACTTGTGGAACTCCGCCAGCGCGTAGGGGCGCAGCAGCCGCTCCAGACGGATCGCCAGCCGGATGCCGACGACCATCGCCAGCAGCACGAAGCACGCCACCGCCTGCGGGATGATCCACGGATTCAGTCCGTAGAGCAGCGTGGGCCAGCCCGCCCAGATGAAGCAAGACACGCCGTAGCTCACCAGCAGTCCGTACTCGATCTTCCGCGGCGCCTTGAGGATGCGCTTGAGGCGGTCACCCGGAAAGTCCTGCGGGTTCTCCGCGAGGGCGTTCCTGTACGTGATGTAGATCATCACGATCGGGATGATGATCCCGAAGATGGGACTGTTGCACGTGGCATTGATGATCGACACGCGCATCGCCTGCTCTGGGGGCAACCCCATGACCAGCGAGAGCATGTAGGCCACGGGAGCCAGCGCCGTCAGCATGGACAGCTGCTGCTCCAGAAAGCTCTTCAGGACCAGCCGCTTCAACTCACCCTTATTCATCGCATGCCCATCCTAGCACCCTTCGCCCACAATGCCGTTTTCCAGCCGTCACGGTTGGACGCACTCCAGGCATGGCCGCCCCCTCGGTAGCACTCTGGGAAAAAGACCCATGGCGTCTAGTACGGGTCACCCTTCGCAAGAGGGTGGGTGGCTTTGCCCACCGAACAGGTCGGGCGCAACGGGTGCCCCGGCCTCGCTTCCCCAGGGAAGGCAAGAGACTCACCGCATGAGGTAGCCACCATTTACGCCAAGCGTCTGACCCGTCACCCAGCGGGCGTCCTCGGAGGCGAGGAAGGCGACGGCGCCGCTGATGTCCTCGGGCCGGCCCACCTTGCCAATCAGCGTCTGGGCGGCGATCTGCTGGCGCATCTTCAGGGGCACCTCGGCGGCCATGTCTGTAGCGACCTGACCCACGATGAGCGCGTTGACGCCGATGTCGCGCGGCGCGAGCTCGGTGGCCGCGGTGCGGGTGAGCGACTCGACGGCCGCCTTGGTCGCCGCGTACAGGCCCCCGCCCGCGAAGCCCTTGTGAGCACCGATGGAGGAGAAGTTGATGATGCGCCCCCCATTGGCCATGTGGCGCCCCGCCAGGCGCAGGCCCAGGATGAGGCCCCAGATGTTGACGTCCATGAGCAGCTGGAACTGCTCCCGCTCGATGTTCTCCAGCGGGTTGGAGGCGAAGGCGGCCGCGTTGTTGACCAGGATGTCCAGCCGGCCGAAGTGCTGCAGGGTGGTAGCAAAGAGCGCCTGCATCTGCGCCTCGTCGCCCACGTTGGCTCGCACGGTGATGACCTCACCCCCCGCGGCCTGGATGGAGTGGGCCACCATCGCCGCGGCCTGCTCGCTCTGCGCGTAGTTCACCACCACCTTCGCGCCATCCGCCGCCAGCCGCCGCGCGACGGCGGCACCGATGCCGCGAGAACTTCCCGTGACGATGGCCACCTTGTGCTCGAGCCTGCGCATGAGCGTTGCGTCCTCGTTGGCTGTTGGGGACGCCCAGGCTACCTCGCTCGCCGGGCTCGGACAGCTTTCATACAGCCAGCGAATCATTCTTCACTGGGACAGGATGTCCCTTCACCCAGCGCCTGGGTCACTAACCGCTCCGCCCCCAGCTCGCATATCTTGAGAGTTCCGGAAGGTTCGCGGAAGCCAGCTAGCTCATCGGGAGGAATCGGGTGCAATCCAGCAAGCGCGGATTCGGACAGGCCGTGGTTATCGGCGGCAGCATTGCCGGGCTTTTGAGCGCACGGGTGCTGTCTGACCACTTCGAGAAGGTCATCATCCTCGAGCGAGACCCATTCCCCGAGGGCCCGGAAGCACGCAAGAGTACGCCTCAGGGGCGCCATATCCACGCCCTGTTGGAAGCCGGGCTGAAGGTGCTGGATGGCCTGTTCCCCGACCTGGTGCAGGAGATGGTGCGCGAGGGGGTAGACATCGTCGACCTGGCCCGGGACGCCGCCTGGCTCCAGTCGGGAAGCTGGAAGGCCCGCTACGAGGGCGGCCCCCAGTCCATCCTCGTCTCCCGTCCCTTCCTGGAGTGGAAGGTGCGCGGCCGGGTCACCGCACTTCCGAACGTCGAGGTGAAGCAGGGCTTCGGGGTGGAGGAGCTGCTCACGGACGCCGCGCGCACGCGCGTCACTGGGGTGAAGGTGAAGGGGCCGGATGGCGAGCAGACTGTCGAGGGAGACCTGGTGGTGGACAGCAGCGGCCGGGGCTCGCGGGCTCCCCACTGGCTGGAGCTGCTGGGCTACGGCCGCCCCGAAGAGGAGCATGTAGGCATCGACCTGGGGTACACGAGCCGGTTCTACGAGCGCCCCGCGGGCTTCGACGACTGGAAAATCCTGGTGGTGAACGGCCGTGCCCCCGAGGCGCGGCGCGCGGGCTTCATCTCCAACGTGGAGGGCGGGCGGTGGATCGTCAGCCTCAACGGGTACTTCGGAGACCATGCCCCCACCGATGACGCGGGCTTCCTCGAGTTCGCACGCGGGCTGCCCACCCCCCACCTCTATGAGTACATCCGCCACGCGAAGCCGCTGACCGCGCCCGTCTCGCACAAGATTCAGGCGAGCCGCTGGATGCACTACGAGAAGATGGCGCGCTTCCCGGAGGGCTTCGTGCTGCTGGGCGACGCGGTCTGCGCCCTCAACCCCGTCTTTGGCCAGGGCATGACGGTCATCGGCCTGGGAGCCAGGCTGCTCGGGGAGCAGGTGGCCCAGGCGCGCAACTCGTCCGGCGGCCTCCACCAGGGGCTGGGGCGGAGCTTCCAGAAGGAGCTCAGCAAGATCATCGGCACGTGCTGGTTCCTGACCACCACCCTGGACCTGGCCCACCCGCAGACCCGGGGCAAGCGGCCCATCGGGCTGAAGGGCCTGCTGTGGTCCGTCCAGAACATGATCGACCTGACCTCACTGGACGTGAAGTCCTGCATGGCGTTCTACGATGTGCTGCACATGCGCAAGGGGGTGGAGGGGCTGCTACAGCCGGGGTTCGTCGCGGCGCTGATGGCCTACAACGCCAAGAGTCTGGTCGTCCCGAGGGAGAAGCGGGCCAACCTGACCACCCTGCCGCCTCCGCCGGGGCGGAAGCGCAGCCCGGCCCCCCCCGACCAGCAGGACGCCGCCGCATAGCGTCACGCCCGCCTGCCTGGGCTCCAGCTCCCGGCAGCCATTTGGCGGACGGGTGTGGGAGTTGTAGAACTCCCACCCGACACGGACGTCCCCCATCTGGGAGCCCCCATTGAAGCCTGAAGCAGCCAAGACCGAGGCGGCTCGGAACGTCGCTATTCCGACCGGTTCCGCCCCGAACGAAGTCAAGACAGCGGAGTTCCAGCCGTACATCCCCGCCGATCGCAGCGACGTGGCCGAGTTCACGCCCAAGGCCATTGGCATCGGCGTGCTCTTCGGCGTCATCTTCGGTGCCGCCACGGTGTACCTGGCCCTGAAGGCGGGCCTGACGGTCTCGGCCTCCATCCCCATCGCGGTGCTCGCCATCTCCCTGCTCAAGAAGCTGGGCGGCTCGACGATCCTCGAGAACAACGTGGTGCAGACCATCGGCTCCGCGGGCGAGTCCATCGCCGCGGGTGTGGTGTTCACCCTGCCCGGCTTCCTCTTCCTGAGCACCGACAGCAAGGGCTCCAGCTTCTTCGAGTACTGGACCATCTTCACCCTGGCGCTGCTGGGCGGCGTGCTGGGCACGCTGATGATGGTGCCGCTGCGCCGCTCGCTCATCGTGAAGGAGCACGGCAACCTGCCCTACCCCGAGGGCACGGCGTGCGCCTCGGTGCTCATCGCCGGTGAGAAGGGCGGAGACCTGGCGAAGATCGCCTTCCAGGGCGTGGGCTTCGCCTTCGTGTACGCGCTGCTGCAGAAGATCGTGAAGCTCATCGCCGAGACGCCGGCGCTGGTGACGGAGCAGAAGAACAAGTACTTCCCGTCCGCCACGCTCAACGGCGACATCACCCCCGAGTACCTGGGCGTGGGCTACATCGTCGGCCCCAAGATTGCCGGCGTGCTGGTGGCCGGTGGCGTGCTGGCGTGGCTGGGCCTCATCCCGCTGCTGGCCTCGGTGGTTCCGCCGGACACCGTCGCGGAGCAGCTGGTGAAGCTGGGCTACCTGACGAGCCTGACCACGGCGGGCGGCCCGGGCGGGTGGGATCCCGTGACGCACAGCTTCGGCAACACGGCGACGGCCATCTACCGCGCGTACGTGCGGCAGATCGGCGCGGGCGCGGTGGCGGCGGGCGGCTTCATCACGCTGCTCAAGACGCTGCCCACCATCGTCGCGGCCTTCAAGGAGAGCATCGCGTCCTTCAAGGAGGGCGCCGCGGGCGCCGCGCAGAAGCGCACCGAGCGCGACCTCCCCATCACCTTCGTGCTCTTCGGCAGCGTGGGCCTCATCGTGACGATGGCCATCCTGCCCTTCCTGCCGGGCAGCGTGTTCGGCCGGCTGCTGCTGGGCGTGCTCATCGTGGTGTTCGGCTTCTTCTTCGTGACGGTGGCCTCGCGCATCGTGGGCATCATCGGCTCGTCGTCCAACCCCATCTCCGGCATGACGATCGCCACGCTGATGGCCACCTGCCTCATCTTCATCGGCATTGGCTGGACGGGTGACATGTACCAGCCCATGGCGCTGTGCGTGGGCGGCATGGTGTGCATCGCCGCGGCGAACGCGGGCGCCACGTCGCAGGACCTGAAGACGGGCTACCTGGTGGGCGCAACGCCCCGGGCGCAGCAGCTCGGCCTGATGATTGGCGCGGTGGCGGCGGCGATCGTCATCGGCCTCACCATGAAGGTGCTGGACACGCCGACGGAGGCGATGCGGGCCCAGGGCATCCAGCACATGATTGGCACGGACGCGTTCCCCGCGCCGCAGGGCACGCTGATGGCCACGCTCATCAAGGGCCTGCTGTCCTTCAACCTGGACTGGCAGTTCGTGCTGGTGGGCGTCTTCCTGTCGGTGACGATGGAGCTGTGCGGCGTCAAGTCGCTGTCCTTCGCGGTGGGCGCGTACCTGCCGCTGTCCACCACCGCCCCCATCTTCGTGGGCGGCGCCATCAAGGGCCTGTCGGACTACATGGCCACGCGCAAGGGTGAGCACGTGGAGGAGTCCGAGCTCGGCCCCGGCAACCTCTTCTCCACGGGCCTGGTGGCCGGCGGCGCGCTGGCCGGCGTCGTGGTCGCCATCCTCTCGGTGAATGAGGGCGTCAACGCCGCCATCTCCAAGCTGTCGGTGGAGCACGCCCTCCAGGGCGCGGTGGGCGCCAACGGCTACAACCTCATCGGCGTCATCGCCTTCGCCATCATGGGCTTCGTGCTGTACCGCATCTCCCGCAAGCCCTCGCAGGCGTAGCACTGCCGCGAGCCTCGGGCTCGTGAATGGAACAACTCGGAGCGCTCGGAGGGAGGCCTTCCCGCCGGGCGCTTTGTTTTTTCACCGGCCGACACTGGCTGACACCGGCTGGTGCCGATGCTTACGGGACCTCTAGAATCATACCGCCTCCCTGGAAAATCCAAGAAGGCAGGAGCGTCCCGAAGCCATGACCGCGCTGACCCGCCCCAGCACCTTCCCCGCCGATGTGCTGACCGAAGGCCTCTTCCAGGTCCAGCACCAGGCCCTCCTGAGCACCATCCTCAACGGCATCTCCGAGGGGGTGATCATCGCCGACGCCTCGGGCCACCTGCTCTACTTCAGCCCGAACGCCCACAAGCTCCTGGGCATCGGCCCAGCGGACATGGCCCCCGGGAGCTGGAGCAGGCACTACGGCATCTTCTACGCGGACACCCGGACGCCGTGCCCCTCGGAGCGGCTCCCGCTGTACCGCGCCCTCCAAGGAGAGGAGGCACCCGAGGAGGAGTTGTTCCTCCGCAACGCCCAGCTCCCGGAGGGCCAGCACGTCCACGCGAGCGCCAGGCCCATGCGTGACGAGCAGGGAAGGCTCCTCGGGGCCATGGTCACCCTGCGCAACACCCAGGGCCAGCGCCAGGCCGAGGCCAGCCAGCGCCGCACCGAGCAGCAGTTCCAGCTCATCGTCGAGGCCGCCCAGGAGGGCATCTGGACGATCGACACCGAGCAGCGCACCACCTACGTCAACCGCTTCCAGGCCGAGATGCTCGGCTACACGGTCGACGAGATGATGGGCAGGCACATCAGCGACTTCATGGACGAGGAGAACCGTGCCATCGCCCGCCAGAACATCGAGCGGCAGCGTCAGGGCCTCACCGAGTTCCATGACCTCCAGCTCCGCCACAAGGAGGGCCGGCCCATCTGGACCATGGTGTCGTCCAACCCGATGTACGACGAGCAAGGCCGCTACACCGGCGTGCTGGCCATGGTCACCGACATCACCCGGCGCCGCGCCGCCGAGGAAGAGGTGCGCCAGCTCAACGCGCAACTGGAGCAGCGCATCGCCGAGCGCACCGTCGAGCTCGAGTACACCAACCGCGAGCTGGAGTCCTTCGCCTACTCCGTGGCGCACGACCTGCGCTCCCCCCTGCGCTCCATCTCCAACTTCACGCAGGCACTCGACGAGGACTGCGGCGACAAGCTCGACAGCACCGGCCACGACTACCTCGGGCGCATGCGCGCCGCGTGCAAGCGCATGTCCGAGCTCATCGACGGCATCCTCTCCCTCTCCCGCGTCAATCGCACCGAGCTCGTGGAGTCAGAGGTCAACCTCTCTGCCCTGGCGCACTCCGTCTCCGAGCAGATCCAACGCTGGCAGCCGGAGCGCACCGTGCGCTTCACCATCCAAGACGGCCTGGTGGACCGAGGTGATGCCAAGCTCCTGCGAGGCGTGCTGGAGAACCTGCTGGGCAACGCCTGGAAGTTCACCCGCGATCGGCCCCAGGCGGAGATCGAGTTCGGCTCCACCCTGGCTGAGGACGGCAAGCGGCGCGTCTACTTCGTTCGGGACAATGGGGCCGGCTTCGACATGGCCTTCCAGAACAAGCTCTTCGGCGTCTTCCAGCGCCTGCACACCCAACAGGAGTTCGAGGGCAACGGGGTGGGACTGGCCACCGTGCAGCGCATCATCCGGCGCCACGGGGGCACCATCCGGGGCGAAGGCCGGGTCGGACACGGCGCCACCTTCTCCTTCTCCCTCCACGACCCTTCCCCCACCACGCCTGGCAACGAGCCGGGTCTCATCAACTGAGGAGAACGTCCCATGTTCGAGCTGAGCCAGCGTGTCGTCCTACTCGTCGAGGACAACGCCGATGACGAGCTGATGACCCTCCGGGCGTTCCGAAAGAGCAACCTGCATAACCCGGTGGTCGTCGTGCGCGATGGGGCCGAGGCCCTCGACTACCTCTTCCTGCAAGGCCAGCACGCGGGGAGAGACCCTTCCATCTGGCCTCAGGTGGTCCTGCTGGATTTGCACCTGCCCCGCATCGACGGCCTGGAGGTGCTGCGGCGCATCCGCACCCATGAGCAGACCCGGAACCTGCCCGTGGTCATCCTCACCTCCTCAAAGGAGGAGCGCGACCTGGTGGAGGGCTACCAGCTCGGCGTCAACAGCTTCGTCCACAAGCCCGTGGACGTCACCGAATTCTTCGAGGCGGTGCGGCAACTGGGCATGTACTGGCTCGTCCTTAACGAGCTGCCCTCCACGGCCGCCACCCGAAAGAGCGCGTAAGGGCCTGTCCGGCGGCACACACACCCGGAGTCTCACAGGGTCCCCCTTTGCGGGCTGGAGAACGATCGCCCTCTCGTCAGCATGAAGATTGACCGGGCGCTCCTTATTTCTCGTCAGGCGCATCACGAAGCTGCGTCAGGCGTCTCAAACTGATGATGGAGACGAGCCCAATTCCGGGCCTCTAGGGAGGAGCCGATGAGCACAGCCCTGGTAAAACGAGCCTCGGTGCGCGCCGAGGAAGCGCGTGTCCTGGATGCACGGGAGCAGCGTAACAAGGTGCGTCAGGAGCTCGCCCGGAGCATGTCCGGCCGTTCGCTCATCGAGCTCGCCTTGGATGTGCCCCGGAGTGCCGCGTCGAACGAGGACGGCCAGCACCACTTCCTCGCCGGGCTGCAGCGCCTGGAGCAGGAGCTGGGCGTGGCCCCAGCGGAGATGTTCGAGGACGCGGCGGGCTACTACGGCCTCTTCGTCACGGAGTTACCCGCCCTGCTGGCCCGGCGCCGAGCCTCCCGCATCGAGGGAGAGACCGCATGGGACCGCCAGCTCGGCATCGAGTGCTACGGGCTCGCAGGGGGAAACCTCGGCACCACGGGCAAGGTCCCCCGCGAGGCGGTGGGCGGCCCGGCCATCCGGTAACCCCGGCCGCTAGCCGCTCCTGTCCAGCACCCGCGCGAGCGGCGCCAGTGCGGCGGCGAAGACGTCCGGCGGAGGCAACAAGGACAGCACCAGGAAGGCTGCGCTGGGGAAGTCGTAGAAGTAGCCCGGCTGCACCGCCACCCCCTCGTCCAGCAGGGCCAGGCACGTGGGCTCCTCGCCCAGCGCCAGCGGGATGCGCAACACGGTGCTCCATCCCCCATGCGCGGGCAGCACATCCCAGAGGGCCTCCCTCGACCGGGCCTGGAGCAGCCGGCGCCGGTTCTCCTTCACCCGGGCCAGCAGCGCCTCCTGGAAGCGCGGCGCGTGGGCCAGCAACCCAGGCAGGGCGAGCTGCACCGGCGTGTTCACCGGCAGGTAGGTGTCCGCCACCAGCTCCAACCGGGCCAGGGCCTCTTCACGCAGAGTGTCGGGCCCGCCCACGTGCGTCCACCCCAGCTTGAGGCCGGGCAGCCCCGCCACCTTGGACAGGCCCGAGAGGGAGAAGGTGAGCATGGGCAGCTCGCGCCCCGCCACCGTGGGCACCCGGCCCGCCTCCTCGTCCCAGGCGAAGTCGGAGAACACCTCGTCCGAGATGAGCGCCAGCCCCTCCTGCGCGCACAGCCTCCCCAGCGCCTCCAGCTCACCCTCGTGGAGATAGTGGCCGGTGGGGTTGCCGGGGTTCACCACGAGCACGGCGCGGGTGCGCTCGTCCCTCGCCGCGGCCACCTCCTCCACGTCCAGGCAGAAGCCGTGCCCGCGCGGCAGGCGGTAGGGGCGCGCCTCCACCCCCTCCAGACGCGTGAGGTACTCGAAGAGAGGGTAGCTGGGCGCGGGGATGAGGACGTTGTCCCCGGGCTCGCACAGCAGCTTGAAGAGCCAGCTGTAGGACTCGCTGGTGCTGGCGGAGAGAACGAGGTGCTCGGGCGAGACGCGGGCGCCGCGCCGGGCCAGGTGCGCGGCCACGGCCTCCCGAGCAGAAAGAAGTCCCTGGGGCTCGGGGGCGTAGCCGAGAGCCTCCGGAGAGGCCAGCAGGGCCGGCTCGGGCGTGGGCAGACCCACGCGGGTGGGGTTGGTCTCGGTGAGGTCCAGCAGGGGGAGCCCGCGAGCCCGGCGCTCGGCGAGTGCCTGCGCCAGGGGGTTCCAGGTACGGGAGAAGCCGGTGCGCGCGGAGAAGCGGCTCACAGCCCCGTCTGTAGCATCGCGGAGGCGACGAGGCGGATCAGCTCGCGACGGACCTCCTTGCGGCAGTGCTCGACGGCCTTCGGGTGGGGGGCCGGCAGCGTGTCGTTGCGCGAGCGGATGGCAGTACGGACCACGAGCTCGACCTTGGTCGGCTCGATGTGGAAGAGCCGCTGGCCATCCTTCTGAAGGAAGTAGGAGAGACCGCGCGCATCGAGCAACTTGGAGAGGTAGCGCCTTGCGTCGGCGAGGAGCGAGAGGTCGATGATGTCCGCCATTCGCGTGGCGTTCTCGCGCAGATCGAAAGATGCGTCCATTTCACGGCCGTGCAACACGAAAACTTGCACTTGCGCGCGCCTTCGGATCGCCGCGGAGGCCGATTTATCGGCCTCGCGCGCGTTTGGACACGAGTGGAGCGAGGGCCTTGCGGAAGGCCGCGTGGCATCGGCGTGGCTCCACGAGGTAGGGAACTGGACCGAGAACCTGGATGTGATGGCGCTCGGCGATGAGGGCGGCGTTGTCGCGCTCGGAGGGATCGCGAGAGGGAGTGCTCCGAGAGAGGAGCACGGCGGCAACAGGGATGTTGCGCGCGGCGAGGGCCTCGAGGGAGAGGGCGGTGTGGTTGAGCGTGCCCAGGCCGGCGCGGGCGACGAGCAGGACAGGAAGCCCGAGGGTGGAGATGAGATCGATGACGTCGTGGGAGGAGTCGAGGGGGACGAAGAGACCACCGGCGCCCTCGACGACGACGGGCCCGTGGCGCACGCGCTCCCAGGCGGCGAGGGTGGTGTTCCAATCGGGCTCTCGGCCAAGGCGGCGCGCGGCGATGCCAGGAGCCAAGGGAGCGCGGAAGCGATGGGGACAGACGACGTCCAGGGGCAGGTCGCTCCGAGCGGCCTCGCGCAGGGAGAGCGCGTCGGAGGGGGCGGAGAGGGAGGGGCACCCGCTCTCATAGGGTTTGAAGCCCTGGGGGGAGAGCCCAGCGTCGACGAACAGGGAGAGCAGGGCCCGGGAGGCTTGCGTCTTGCCTACGCCGGTATCCGTGCCCGTGACGAAGAACCGCGGCACCATACTCACAACCTCAACGAGCGCAGCCCCTCCAGAGCGAGGTCCACATGGCCCTCGGTGTGGGCGGCGGAGAGACAGAAGCGAAGGCGGCTGGTGCCCTCGGGGACGGTGGGCGGGCGAATGGCCTTCACCAGCAGCCCCCGGGAGCGCAGCGCACGAGCCGCGGAGATGGCGAGCCCGGGCTCGCCCAGGATGACGGGGAAGATGGCGCTCCGGGGCTCGGCGGCGAAGCCGAGCGAGCGCAGGCCCTGAGAGAAGCGACGGATGTTGCGCCACAGGCGGGCGCGCAGGGCGTCGTCGTGCTCGACGATGTCCACGGCGGCCTCGGCAGCGGCGCACAGGGCGGCGGGCAGCGCCGTCGAGAAGACGAGGGGCCGGGCGCGATTGAGGACGAGCTCCACCACGGGGCGGGAGGCACAGATGTACGCCCCCAGCCCGCCGAAGGCCTTGCTCAAGGTGCCCATGCGCACGTCGACAGCACCCTCGAGCCCCAGCTCCTCACACAGCCCGGCGCCGCGCGAGCCGAGGACGCCCGTGGCATGGGCCTCATCCACGAGGAGGGCCGTACCGTGGGCCCGGCAGACGCCCACAATCTCCCGCAGGGGCGCGTGGTCCCCGTCCATGGAGAACACGGTGTCGGTGACGACCAGGCGGCGGCGGGCGGGGGTGGAAGAAAGAGCCCGATCGAGCGCCTCGACGTCGGCATGCGGATAGACAACGGTGCGAGCGCGCGAGAGGCGGCAGCCGTCGATCAGGGAGGCGTGGTTGAGGGCGTCGGAGAAGACAGCATCCTCGGGCCCCACGAGCGCCTGCAGTGTGCCGACATTGGCGGCGTAGCCCGAGTTGAAGAGGAGCGCGGCCTCGGAGCGCTCGAAGGCAGCGAGACGAGCCTCCAGACGCTGGTGGACGGTGGAGTCCCCCACAACGAGCCGGCTGGCTCCAGAGCCGACCCCGTAGGACTCCAGGGCGGCGATGGCGGCGGCACGCGCGGAGGGCGAGGCGGCGAGGCCCAGGTAGTCGTTAGAGGAAAAATTGACGAGCGTCTCGCCCCCCAGCCGGACGAGGGGACCCTGGGGAGAATCGAGCGGCTCGAGGAAGCGCTTCAGCCCTCGGGAGGCCAGGGAGTCCAAGTCCTCCCGGGCCCACGCCGTGGCCACCGTGGATGCGCCCTCTCCCTCTGGGAGAGGGCTGGGGTGAGGGTCTTCCTTCCAGGGTCCGCGCGTCATTACCGCGACGTATCCGGCTCCAGGGGGCGGATGCCGGCCTTCTCCAGGAGGGCCATGTCCTGGGTGTACTCGGGGTTGCCGGTGGTGAGCAGCTTCTCGCCGAAGAAGAGCGAGTTGGCCCCGGCGAGCATGCACAGGAGCTGAGCCTCCTCGTTCATCTGCATACGGCCGGCGGAGAGGCGCACCATGGCCATGGGCATGAGGATGCGAGCAGTCGCGATGGTGCGGACCATCTCCACGGTCTGCACGGGCTTCTGGTCCTGGAGCGGCGTGCCCTTCACGGCGACGAGCGCGTTGATGGGAACGGACTCGGGGTGGACCTCCTGGTTGGAGAGCGTGAGCAGGAGCTTGCAGCGGTCTTCCACGGACTCGCCCAGGCCGATGATGCCGCCGGAGCACACGGAGATGCCGGCCTGGCGCACGCGCTCAATCGTATTGAGCCGGTCCTCATAGGTCCGGGTGGAGATGATGTCCCCGTACTTCTCCTCGGAGGTGTCGAGGTTGTGGTTGTACGCGGAGAGGCCGGCCGCCTTGAGGCGCTTCGCCTGACTCTCGGTGAGCATGCCGAGGGTGGCGCAGGCCTCCATGCCGAGCGCCTTCACACCGCGGACCATCTCCAGGACGCTGTCGAACTGAGGGCCGTCCTTCACCTCGCGCCAGGCAGCGCCCATGCAGAAACGGGTGGCGCCAGCGGAGCGGGCCTTGGAGGCGGCGTCCAGCACGGTCGGCACGGACATGAGCTTCTCGGCCTGCAGGCCGGTGTCCTTGTGGTAGCGCGCCGCCTGGGGGCAGTAGCCACAGTCCTCGGGGCAGCCGCCCGTCTTGATGGACAGCAGCGAGCAGAGCTGCACCTTGTTGTCCTGGAAGACAGCCCGGTGGACGCCCTGCGCCTTGTGGATGAGCTCCAGCAGGGGCAGCTCGTAGAGGGCGCGCACCTCGGGGAGCGTCCAGTCATGGCGGACGACGACACCCGGAGGCGGAGCGGCGAAGTGGGCGTGACCGTGGAAGTCGTGGGCGGCGGAGTCGGACATGGGCTCCTCGGGGGAATGGAGCGCGCAAAGTGCGTGGACGGACCGCCCTTGTCAACCACGCAGCGCGCCCGGGTTGACGACCCCGGTCCCCCCGAGGAGACGGGTCCGGGAGAGGGAGCCCGCGTCATGAGCCCCCTGCCCTACCGGACCCCGGACCTCATGCGTGGATGCGACGGCCCCTGCCCGCCCAGCCCACCAGGAGTAGGACCACGATGGCGCCTACCACGGACATGATGATCCCCGAGGGCTGCAGGTCAAAGACGCGCCGACTCGGCGAGAAGAGCGAGCCGATGAAGCCGCCCACGAACGAGCCCACGATGCCCAGCAGCAGGGTCGCCACGAGACCCATGGACTGGCGGCCCGGCATGAGAGCACGCGCGAGGAGACCCGCGACCAGACCCACCACGATGAACCAGATGATGCTCATCTCCGTTCTCCCTTTCATGGGGCAACGCGACGTGCGGCCCCGTTTGGGACCAAACGTGGGGAGCCCTCCCCGTGGGCACAACTTGACGGAGAGACCTGGGGGGAACACCCCCGGCTGGCCGCTCGGTCTCCGGACTGCCCCGGAGGGAGGGTTGTCAGGCGTGAGGGAAAGCGAGGGGAAACGTGGGTGGCCTGCGCTAGACATGGGGTCCCATGGCGAAGGCGAAGACGCACTACACGTGTCAGGCGTGCGGGTACCAGTCAGCGAAGTGGTTGGGGAAGTGCCCCGACTGCGGCGCGTGGAGCTCGCTGGTGGAGGAGACCGAGGCGAAGGTGGACGAGAAGCGTCCAGCGTGGGGGGCCTCGGGAGGGGCGACCAAGCCGGTGCGGCTGCGCGAGGTGAGCGGCGAGCAGGAGGAGCGCCGGCGCACGGGCATCGCCGAGTTCGACCGGGTGCTGGGAGGCGGAGTGGTGGACGGCTCGCTGGTGCTGCTGGGCGGAGACCCGGGCATCGGCAAGTCCACGCTGCTGCTGGCGGCGCTGGACAGGTTGGGACGCTGGGGTCCGGTGCTGTACGTGTCGGGCGAGGAGTCGCTGCGGCAGACGAAGATGCGGGCCGAGCGGCTGCGGGTGGAGAGCGAGGCCATCCATCTCTTCGCGGAGACGGATGCGGACCGGGTGCTGACGGTGGCCGAGGGACTCAAGCCGCGGGCGCTGGTGGTGGACTCCATCCAGACGATGTACCTGCCGGAGCTGGGCAGCGCGCCGGGGAGCATCTCGCAGGTGCGCGAGGTGGCGGGGCGCTTCATGGCCTTCGCCAAGCGCAGCGGGGTGCCGACGTTCCTGGTGGGGCACGTGACGAAGGAGGGCTCCATCGCTGGCCCGCGCGTGCTGGAGCACATGGTGGACACCGTCCTCTACTTCGAGGGCGAGCGCGGTCACCCATTCCGGATTCTGCGGGCGCACAAGAATCGCTTCGGCTCGACGAACGAGATTGGCGTCTTCGAGATGAAGGGGGCGGGGCTGGTGGAGGTGGCGGACCCCTCGGCGCTCTTCCTGGCCGAGCGGCCTGTGGGCAAGGCGGGCAGCGTGGTGACGTGCACGCTGAACGGGACGCGGCCGCTGCTGGTGGAGGTGCAAGCGCTGGTAGCGCCCACGGGCTACGGCACGGCACGGCGCACGGCGATTGGCGTGGACGGCAACCGCGTGGCGCTGCTGGCGGCAGTGCTGGAGAAGAAGGAGGACATCCCGCTGGTGGGGTGTGACCTCTTCGTGAACGTGGCGGGAGGCATGCAGTTGTCGGAGCCTGCGTGCGACCTGGCGGTATGCGCGGCGCTGGTGAGCAGCCTGCAGAACCGGCCGCTGGGTGCGCACACGCTGGTGCTGGGTGAAGTAGGACTGGCGGGGGAAGTGCGCGCGGTGGGCCAGGTGGAGCCGCGGCTGGCGGAGGCGGCGAAGATGGGCTTCCAGCGGGCCATCATCCCCAAGGGCAGCGCGCGGCGGCTGGAGAACACGAAGCTGGAGGTGGTGGGAGTCGAGACGCTCTCCGAGGCGCTGGGAGCGATGTTCGACTGAGGGGTTCCCAGCCCTCAGGGAGAAAGGGACATGCCCGCAGCGGCGGGCACCTGGGATGAGGGCGCGGTGGGTGGAGGTCGTGCTGGGGGTCCACCCATTGCGCGTCCTTGTATGCCGCTGCCTCCGAATCAAAGGGCTTCTGGCTGCGCGTCCACCGGTACTGAACCACGCCTGGTTCGGAGGTCTTCCACTCCAGTCGCCAGATGTATTGCCCTCTCGCGAAGCGAACCAGGATTTCGCCTTGGAAATCCGTGCCACCCGTGAAGCGTCTGTCATCACGGATGGTCCGGTTCAGTGCGGCCAGGTACTTCCGCACCTCCTCGCGGCCTTCCCTGAGGGCTTGCTCATTCCAGGGCTTGATCTCGAAGAGCACCAGGCGCGAGACGTCCGTGATATCCGGGCATATCTTACGCTCGTCCGGGCGCAGACGGGACAGGTCTCCAAAGCCCATACCGTCAACTATGACTTCGATTGACCTGGTGTTGAAGTATGCCACGCTCCTCGGATGGTTGACGCCATACATGTAAGCAATCAGCCGATGTGAGGCATTGCCCATGAAGAACTCCCAGGGCATCTGCGAATCCGGCTTCCGACCGGGCACATTGTAGCCCTGGACTGCGGGGCCAGGTGGCATCCCACCCGCCGCTGAGCCGTCGCTCATGGCCAGCAGGACTCCCTGCCGCAGAGCAGCGGCTCGTGTCGTCTCGACCCCTGGCCTCTCCGAACTCCAGGCAGAGGAAGTCCGTTCGCCGGAGGCCGTCACACAGCCAGCGAGTACTGAGACGAGGAACAGGGAGACATACCGCGCAGCCAGGCTCCTGGTTGGACAGCCAATGGTCGTACTCACGTAGACCTCCCGCTCCGCTCATGCGAACAGTCGCGGGGCTAGTGAAGAAGTAGAGACGGAGAGCCACGGGCAACTCCAGGCCCTCGGCCGTCAGGTCACTCGGTAAACCCCACCCACCGGCACACCTCCGGGAAGTCACCCACAAGGAGAGCGCCGGACAAAGCGCTTCCTACTGCTTCTCGAGTTCACGATCCCAGATGGTCAATAGCCAGATGAGGTCCCCTGAACGTGCACCGGAAACCCGCTCGAAAGACCACGAGTCGAGAGTGGCGAGGCGCTCGCGTTGGAAGTCAGGATCAGCCACCACGCTCCGGTGCATCAGCTTGCCAGCGTGCTCGAGGGCGCGTGGCATCTCCCGGAAGATGGCCTCGAGGCAGTCCTCCCGCGTCGCCCGCGCCATGCGCTCCGCCGCCATCGCCAGCCGCTCGCGCACCGAGGTGTCTCCCAGCGGGCACCACGCATCCATGGCCCAGTCGCAGGAGGCCACCATCACCTCCTCAAGCGTCTGCGCCATCCCCAGCTTCTTGAAAAGGTAGCGCGCGGACTCGAGCGGTTCCCAGAAGTTCAACACCGCCTGGAGGCGCTTCGCAGTGCGCTGGGCACTCACCGGGCCCATCTGCTCGAGGACGAAGTAGAGCGCGCCCCAGGCTGTCTCCAGGCAGAAATCCTCGTAGGCATCCCTCATGGGCAACGTGTTCTGCCAGTTTACCGCTTCACGCAAACCGCTCATGACATCCGACACCATGTACAGCCGCCAGGCCGGGCGCTCGTGCTGGAAGTCCACCACATCGTGCGCCACCACCACCTCACCCGGGGGGACATCCACCATCTGCCTGGGAAGAAGGAAGGTGCCATCCTTCTGGTACTGCTCGCCACAGCGCAGGCCCTCCCGCTTCGCCTTCTGCCGCGCCGAGCGGAAGGTGCCATGCAGGAACGACGGCAGTTTCAGCGCTGCGCTCTGTCCAGACGTCATGGAACGCGTCCTATCAAACCGGCTCCTCGAGGAGGAAGCACACCCCGGGCATCCGCCAGGTGTCCCGGAACCTGGATGGACAACTCAGGCAACCAGGCGCCGGTGTAGAGTGCGGAACCGTCTTCCCTCATGTCCACCCCGGCTCCCCTCACCTCCCGCCTGAAGGACGCGCTGGGCTCGCTCTCGGCGCGCCTGCTCGTGGCCTTCTTGCTGCCCACGTTGCTCTTCCTCGCGCTCACGGGGACGGCGGTCTACGCGCTGGCCCGCTCCATCCTGGAGGAGGAGCTGGGCACGAGCCTCTCCGCCATCGCCGCGGCCACGGCGAGCCAGGTGAGCGGAGATCGAATGCTCACCATCGAGCCCGGGGACGACACCATGGGCACGCGCACGTGGCGCAACCTGGTGCGCCTGCTCACCGAGGTCCGTGACTCGAGCGGTGTGCGGCGCCTGTACGTGGTGGACACGCAGGGCCGCGTGCGCGCCGACGTGGGAGGCGAGCTGCCGGTAGGCACGGAGGTACCGGAGCTCGCGCGAGACAGGCTGGAGCTGTCCCGCGTCTTCTCCGGTGAGCGCGCGGCCAGCCAGGTGCTCTTCCGGGGCTCGGACGGACGCCTCTACAAAACAGGCTATGCCCCGGTGCACCGTGAGGGCGAGGTGGTGGGCGCAGTGGCGGTGGAGGGCAGCGCGGCCTTCTTCGGCCCGCTGGCGACTCTGTCCCGCAGCTTCGCGGCGGCGAGCGGCGTGGCGCTCGGCGTGCTCGGACTGGTCGCCATCCTCACCGCGCGGGGACTCGCACGGCCGCTGCGGCGGCTGATGGCCTCGGCGCTGCGCATCGGCCGGGGCGACCTGACGACGCCGGTGCCTCCGGAGCCCACGCGGGAGATTGGTGTGCTGGCGCGCGAGCTGGAGGTCATGCGTGGCGCACTCGAGAGCCGCGATCGGCAGCTCAAGCTGATGCTGGCAGGGGTGGCTCACGAGGTGCGCAACCCGCTCGGCGGCATCTCCCTCTTCTCGGGGATTCTCGCGGAGGACCTCAAGGCCGGCGCCCACGCAGAGGCCACCGGACACGTGGAGCGCATCCAGCACGAGGTGGAGTACCTCCAGCGCATCGTCGAGGACTTCCTGGCCTTCGCTCGGGAACAGCCGCTGTCGCGCTCGCCCGTTGCGGCGCCCGAGCTGCTCGAGGAGGCCAGCGTCCTGCTCGCAGCGGATGCGGCGGCCCGCGAGGTAACAGTGGAGGTGGTGGCGGAGCCGGCGGTGCTGGAGGCGGACGGAAGCCTGCTGACGGCCGCGCTGGTGAACATGGTGAAGAACGCGGTGCAGGCCTCACCCCCGGGCGGCAAGGTGCGGATAACGGGCCGGGGCGAGGGCCACGACTACACCATCCGCGTCGAGGACTCCGGGCCCGGCGTGCCCGAGACCGAGCGCGAGCGCATCTTCGAGCCCTTCTTCACCACCCGCGAAAAGGGCACGGGCTTGGGCCTGCCCCTGTCTCGCAAGATTGCCCGCGCCCATGGGGGAGATCTGCGGCTCGTCGCCGCCCCGGGAGCCACCACCTTCGAGCTCACCCTTCCCCTCGTCTCGGTGGGTCACTCCCAGTGAACCAGCCAGCCTGGCGAGCCCTTGTCCAGCATGTGTGCCTCCAGGAAATGTGCGGGCCTGGGTGACCTGTTGCGCGGACGACAGCCCGTCCGCCGTGCCGGACATGAGGTCGCCGGGACGCAGTAAGAGATGAGGTGGGAGTGCCGCACAAGCGGCGACGGATGGCTGCTCGGCTGATTCCATCTCCTTTTGCCCCGCGGAGGGCCGCTCGACGTGTCCCGCCAGTCCGACGGAGATCTCACCGCGTACGATCCTCTGCACTCCGTCTTCGGGGTCTCGGGACCGGAGCAGCGGCTCGACACCGAGCGCGAACAGTTCCGTCTCCTGGCCGAGGCCCTGCCTCAGATCGTCTGGACCTCCCGGCCCGACGGGGTCCAGGACTACCTCAACCGGCGCTGGTACGAGTACACCGGCCTGGACCACGAGGAGTCGCGGGGCAATGGCTGGACGCAGGCCTTCCATCCGGACGACATGCCCGAGGCCGACAAGCGCTGGCGCCACAGCCTCAGCACCGGCGAGCCCTTCGAGATGGAGTACCGCTGCCGCCGGCTGGATGGCGTCTGGCGCTGGTTCCTCGGCCGCGCCATTCCCGTCCACGACGCCCAGGGCCACATCATCCGCTGGTTTGGCACCTGCACGGACATCGACGACCAGAAGCGCACCGCCGACGTGCACGGCTTCCTCGCCGAGGCCAGTGCCCTGCTCGCCCTCACGCTGGACCCCGAGGAGACGCTGCGCAACCTCACGCGGATGATCGTCCCGCGCCTGGCTGACTGGTGCACGGTGGACCTGGTGCGGCCGGACGAGACGGTCGAACGCGTGGCGGTGACCCATACCGACTCCACCCGGGAGTCGCTCGCCTGGGAGCTCGCTCGCCGAGAGCCCGTGGATCTCCACCATGCCAGCCACGGGCTCGGCTACGTGCTGCGCACCGGTGAGCCAGAGCTGCTGGAGGTCATCCCGGACGCGCTGCACACCCAGCTCACGCGCGACGAGGAGTGCCTGCGAATGATGCGGGAGCTGGGGCTGCGCTCCTCCATCATCGTGCCGCTGGTGGTGCACGGACGGACGCTGGGCAGCATCACGCTGGCCCAGGCCGGAAGCACCCGGAGCTTCTCCGCCGCGGACCTGTCGCTGGCCGAGGAGTTCGCGCGCCGCGCCGCGCTCGCGCTGGACAACGCGCGTCTGTACCGCGAGAGCCAGGACGCCATGCGCCGGGCCCAGCACGAGCAGTACCTGGCCGAGCAGGCCCGTGCGATGCTGGACACGCTGCTGGACGCGGCGCCCGCCGGCATCGCCCTCTTCGATCGGACGCTGTGCTTCGTACGCGTCAACCGCACCCTGCAGGACATCAACCGCAAGCCCGCCGAGGACCACCTGGGCCACACCATGCCCGAGGTGCTCTCCGCGCAGGGCCCCGGCGTGGACCTCGTGGTGAAGTCGCTGCGGCGGGCCCTGGAGACCGGAGAGACGCAGACGGTGGAGTCGTCCACCCGGCTGCCCTCGGGCGAGGAGCGGGCCTGGCTGGCGCGCTATGCACCCGTGCGCTCGGCGGAAGGTGCCACGCTAGGCGTAGCCACGGTGGTGCTGGACATCACCGAGCGCAAGCGCGCCGAGGCCGAGCGCGAGCGCCTCATCGCCGCGCTGGAGCGCAGCAACCAGGAGCTGGACCAGTTCGCCTACGTGGCCAGCCACGACCTGAAGGCCCCGCTGCGCGGCATCGCCAACCTGTCTCAGTGGATAGAGGACGACCTCCAGGACGTGATGACCGACGAGGCCCGCGAGCAGATGCGGCTGCTGCGCGGGCGCGTGGAGCGCATGGAGGCGCTCATCAACGGCATCCTCGACTACAGCCGCGCGGGCCGGATGAGAGGCCGCCCGGAACAGGTGGACGTGGGCCGGCTGCTCCATGAGTGCGTGGAGCTGCTCGCTCCGCCGCCCGACACGCAGGTGGAGCTGTCGCCCGGCATGCCCACCCTGCACGCGGAGCGGGTGCCCTTGCAGCAGGTGTTCCTCAATCTGCTGGGCAACGCCTTCAAGCACGCCCATTCGTCCGAGGCGCGGGTGCGGGTGGACGCACGCCAGGTGGGGGCCTTCTGGGAGTTCTCCGTGGCCGACAACGGCCCGGGCATCGCACCGGAGTACCATGAGCGCATCTGGGGCATCTTCCAGACGCTGCGCTCGCGTGATGAGGTGGAGAGCACCGGCATTGGTCTGTCGGTGGTGAAGAAAAGTGTAGAGGCACGCGGGGGGCGTGCCTGGCTGGAGTCTGCCCCAAGCCAGGGGGCCACCTTCCGTTTCACCTGGCCGAAGCACACCCCCGACGAGGGGCGCTGAGAGCGTATCCGTGAAGACGCTGAACATCCTGCTGGTGGATGACGACGCGGTGGACGTCATGAACGTCCAGCGCGCCTTCAAGAAGAGCAACATCCACAACACCCTCTACGTCGCCGGCGACGGACGACAGGCGCTGGAGCTGTTGCGCAACGGCACGGTGCCGTCCACCAACCGCCTCATCCTGTTGGACCTCAACATGCCGAGGATGAACGGGCTCGAGTTCCTGCGCGCCCTGCGCGCCGACCCCGAGCTGCGCTCCACTCCGGTGGTGGTGCTCACCACGTCCAATGACGATAGAGACAGGCTGCAAAGCTACGCGCATAACGTAGCCGGATACCTCGTCAAGCCCGTAGCCTCTCCGGCCTTCGTGGAGTTGATGGCCGCACTCAACGCATACTGGTCTCGGGTGGAGCTGCCGTGAGGGCCGAGGAGCGCATGGAGGAGCAACCGCTGCGTCTGCTGGTGGCGGACGACGACGAGGTGGATCGGCTCGCGGTGAGGCGCGCCCTGCTCAAAGCGGGGGTGGAGGCGCAGCTCGTCGAGGTGACCGACGGCATGGCCGCGCTCGGAGCCCTGCTGGAGCAGTCCTTCGACTGCGCCCTGATGGACTTCCAGATGCCGGGCCAGGACGGCCTGGAGGTGCTGCGCAAGGCCCGTGCCGCCCTGGTGGAGACCCCCATCATCATGCTCACCGGGCAGGGGGATGAGCACATCGCCGTGGAGCTGATGAAGGCGGGCGCCACGGACTACCTCGCCAAGTCGGCGCTCACCCCGGAGCGGCTGGAGCACCTGCTGCGCCAGACGCTGCGCCTGCACGAGGTGCAGCAGCAGTACCGCACCCTGGCCGAGGTGCTGCCACACACCATCTGGACGAGCCGGCCGGACGGAGTGCTGGACTACATCAGCCGCCGCGGCTACGAGAACAATGACCTTCCGCTCGGAGAGCCCGGGCAGTGGCCGAGGGCCGTCCACCCGGAGGACCTGCCCAGGCTGATGGAGCGCTGGCAGCACAGCCTGCGGACCGGCGAGCCCTATGAGGTGGAGGCGCGTCTCTGGCAGACCGGAGGCACCTGGCGCTGGCACCTCATCCGGGCCCTGCCCATGCGCGACCCGCGCGGCCGCGTCGTCCGCTGGTTCGGCACCAATGCCGACATCGACGACCAGCGGAGGACCCAGGAGCGCATCGCACGCCTGCAGGCTGTCACCGCCGCGCTCTCCGAGGCTCCCTCGCCCCGGCAGGTGCTCGACGTCATCATCACCCAGGGCGTGACCACGATGGACGCGCAGGCGGGGGCGCTGTGGCTGCTGTCCGAGGACGGGCGGTTCCTGGAGCTGGTGGGGACCACTCCCAACGCGCGAGAGCAGATGCGGAGCCTCGAGCACGTCCCGCTCGAAGCCCCGCTGGGAATCACCGAGGCGGTGCGCCATGACAGGCTCGTCACCTGCGCCAATCGGCAGGAGCGAGAGCGCCGCTACCCCGCGCTCGCCGGGCTCCTGACCTACGAGGGCTCGGCGGTGATGCCGCTGCGCGGCAGCCGGGGCGTGATGGGAGCCCTGGTGATGAACTACGCGCGGCCACGCACCCTGCAACCCGACGAGCAGGAGTTCTTCCTCGCGCTGGCGAGACAGGGAGCGCAGGCGCTGGAGCGGGCTCGCCTCTACGAAGCCGCGCAGCAGGCACGCGCCCAGGCGGAGGCAAGTGAGGCCCAGTTGCGCGAGTTGCTGGCGGAGCGCGAGCGGATGGAGGCCACGCTCCAGGAGCGCGACGAGCGGCTGCGCGCGGCGCTGTGGGCGGGAGGCACCGGCACCTTCCGCTGGGACATCCGCACCGGGGCGCTGGAGTGGGACGAGAACCTGGACCAGCTCTTCGGCCTGCCACTGGGGCGCACGGTGCAGACGATGGGGGACTGCCTCGCCCTGGTGCACCCGGATGACCGGGCCGAGGCCGCACGACGCAACGAGGCCTGCGCGCGCGAGGGCGCGGACTTCGAGATGGACTTCCGCGTGGTGTGGCCGGATGGCCGGGTGCACTGGCTGAGCGGCAAGGGAAAGACGTTCGTGGACGCGACCGGGCGCCCCCTCTACATGACGGGCGCCTACGTGGACATCACCGTGCAGAAGCAGCAGGAGTCCGAGGCGCGCCAGCTCGCCGAGTTCGAGCGGCAGATTCTGGGCATCGTCAGCCACGACCTGCGCAACCCGTTGAGCGTCATCCGCATCTCGGCCTCCGTGCTGCTGGCGCGCGAGGGGCTGGACGAGCGGCAGAGCAAGAGCCTCACCCGCATCATCTCCGCGTCGGACCGGTCCACCCGGCTCATCCGCGACCTGCTGGACTTCAGCCAGGCGCGGCTGGGCGGCGGCATCCCCGTGGAGCGCAAGAAGATGGATCTCTTCGAGCTGGCGCGCGGCGTGGTGGAGGAGCTGGCCGCCAGCCACCCGGAGCGGCGGCTGGAGCTGACGCAAGAGGGAGATGGCGGGGGCGAGTGGGATGAGGATCGGCTCGCGCAGGTGCTCGGCAACCTGGTGGGCAACGCGCTCCAGCACAGCCCGCCGGACACGGCGGTATCGGTGCGCTGCCGGGGCGAGCCCGGAGAGGTCTTCCTCGAGGTGCACAACGAGGGGAGCGCCATCGAGGAGGCCATCCTGCCGAATCTCTTCGAGCCCTTCCGCCGGGGCCGTCACGCAGGCAGTGGAGCGGGAAGCGTAGGGCTGGGGCTCTACATCACCCGGCAGCTCGTACTGGCCCATGGGGGAGGCATCACGGTGACGTCGCGAGAGGGACAGGGCACGCGCTTCACGGTGCGGCTGCCGCGACGAGCTCCGACGCCCCCACCGCTCCCGAAAGCCTGACCTACCCCACGAGGCGTCCCCTCTCCCACTGGGAGAGGGTTAGGGTGAGGGAATGACAACCCCCGCCCCCATCCTCGGACTGCGAACCACCGTGTATCACGTGACGGACCTGGCGAAGGCGAAGGCCTGGTACAGCCAGGTGCTGGGCGTCTCGCCGTACTTCGACGAGCCCTTCTACGTGGGCTTCAACGTGGGCGGCTTCGAGCTGGGGCTGGACCCGGACCCGAAGTCGGGGAAGCCGGGCGCTGGAGGCGCGGTGACGTACTGGGGCGTGGAGAACGCGGACCAGTCCTGGGAGCGCCTGATGAAGCTCGGCGCCGAGCCCGCCAGCCCCGTGCGTGACGTGGGCGGTGGCATCCGCGTGGCCGCCGTGAAGGATCCGTTCGGCAACGAGTTCGGGATCATCGAGAACCCGCACTTCCCCAACACGGCGGCCTGAGCCTTGCCTCAGCGGTGGACGGACTTCATTCCCGCCTCGGTGTAGCGGGTGCCGGCCGCCACGCCCTTGGGGACAATGGCGTCGATCTCCCGCAGCTCCTCGGGGGTGAGCCGGATGTCCGCCGCGGCGATGTTCTCCTCGAGGTACTTCACGTGCTTGGTGCCGGGGATGGGGACGAGGTCCTTGCCCTGGGCCAGCACCCACGCGAGCGCGAGCTGCGAGGCCTTCACCTTCTTGCGCGCGGCCAGCTCGTTGATCTTGTCCACGAGCTGGAGGTTCTTGGCGAAGTTCTCGCCCTGGAAGCGCGGGTTGTTGCGGCGCCAGTCATTGGGCTCGAGGTCCTCGAGGCGGCGGTAGCGGCCAGTGAGGAAGCCGCGGCCCAAGGGGCTGTAGGGGACGAAGCCGATGCCCAGCTCGCGCACGGTGGGGAGGACGTCATCCTCCGGATCCCGGCTCCAAAGCGAGTACTCCGTCTGGAGCGCGGAGATGGGATGCACCTTGTGAGCGCGGCGGAGGGTATCGGGCGCGGCCTCGGACATGCCGAGGTAGCGGACCTTGCCCTGCTTCACCAGCTCGGCCATGGCGCCCACGGTGTCCTCGATGGGAACGGTGGTGTCCACGCGGTGCTGGTAATAGAGGTCGATGTGGTCGACTCCCAACCGCTTCAGTGAGGCCTCGCAGGCCTTGCGCACGTAGTCGGGCTTGCCGCTGATGCCGAGGAAGGAGCCATCCTCGGCACGAACGTTGCCGAACTTGGTGGCGACGATGGCCTTGTCGCGCCGATCGGCGATGGCCTTGCCCAGCAGCTTCTCGTTGGTGAACGGCCCGTACATGTCCGCCGTGTCGAAGAAGTTCACCCCGAGTTCCAGCGCCCGGTGGATGACGGAGATCGACTCCTTCTCGTCGCCCGCGCCGTAGAAATCGCTCATTCCCATGCAGCCCAGGCCCAGGGCGGAGACCTTCAGCCCCTGCTTTCCAAGTGCCCTCTGCTCCATGACATCCCTCCTTGTTGGGGTACGGCCGCCGCCAGGGCGGACGCCCGTGTGACGCCCTTGTTAGCGGCCCGGACCTTCCGGGGCCATGAGAAGCGCGGGCCCCTGTGTTCCCTTCGACAGGGAAAGTCCGCTACACCTGTGGCATGCCGTCCAAGCCGCCCAGCGCCTCCCTGGGTCTGTCCGCCCTGGTGCTGGTGCTCGCCCTGGCGATGCCAGCGTGGGCCGAGGCTCCCCTGCAGACGGATGCGGCATCACTCGAGTCGCTCGTGGAGCGCGTGGTCACCGGGCAGCTCGCGGCATACCGGATTCCCGGAGCGACGGTGGCGGTGGTGCGGGACGGACAAGTGGTGCTGGCCCGAGGCTACGGCGACGCGAACGCCGAGAACCACACGCCCGTGGTGGCGGACAGGACCCTCTTCCGCGTGGCCTCCATCGGCAAGCTGTTCGTCTGGACGGCGGTGATGCAGCTCGCCGAGCAGGGGCGGCTCGACCTGGACGCCGATGTCCACACGTACCTGGAGGACGTGCGGTTCCCCGCGGCGTACGCCCAGCCCCTCACGCTCGCGCACCTGATGGCGCATGCGGGAGGCTTCGAGGTGCACGAGCGCCTCTGGGCCGAGGGCCCACCACCCGGCCCCCTGGCGGAATACCTGCGGGAGCGCATGCCGGCCCGGGTGCGGCCCCCGGGCGAACTGTCGGCGTACTCCGACTACGGGACGAGCTTGGCCGAGCACATCGTCGAGCGGGTGTCCGGCCAGCCCTTCGAGCAGTACCTCCGGGAGAACGTGCTGGAGCCACTGGGCATGAGGCGCACCTTCTTCCGCAGGACGGTGCCACCGGAGCTCGCCGCAGACATGGCCCTGGGACACACCGTCGAGAACGGAAGCCTGCGCGCGCAGCCTCTGGAGCAGGTGGTGGTGGCCTCCAGCGGCTCGCTGCTCACGACGGCCACGGACCTGACGAGGTTCATGCTCGCGCACCTCCAGGGAGGACAGCACGAGGGCCACCGCATCCTGCGCGAGGAGACAGTGCGGCAGATGCATCGCCAGCACTTCACGCATGACTCCCGGTTGAGCGGATGGGCCCACGGCTTCATGGAGTTTCACCTCCAGGGCCAGCGGCTCATCGGGCACTTGGGGGACGCATACCTCTTCCACTCGCTGCTGGTGCTCATACCCGAGCAGGGGATGGGGTTGTTCGTCTCGTACAACAGCCCAGGGGAACAGGATGCCGCGCAGCGAGCTCGGATGGAGCTGCTGCGCGCCGTTCTCGAGCACCCCCACCCAGCCCCGCCCTCGCGTGCACTCACGCCCACGACGGACTTCGCCGGACGGGCAGCACGATTCGCAGGGGGATACCAGACGACGTGGCGGGCCTACGGCACGGCGGAGGCCTCGCTGGGGTGGCGCCAGGAAATCCGCGTGCGAGACGGTGGCGATGGCACCCTGCATATCCGGGAGCCCGGACACACTCCCCGGCGCTGGGTGGAGGTAGAGCCCCACCTCTTCCGTCCCTCCGAGGACCCGGCCTCACCGGAGCGCGTGGCTTTCCGTGAGGACACGGAGGGCCACATCACGCACCTGTTCTTCGAGAACCAGCCCGCGGCGGCATACGAGCGCGTGCCTTGGTACGAGACGGCTTCCTTTACCTACGGACTGCTCGTCGTGTGCGCCGTGCTCTTCGCGCTGGCCGTGTTGGCGGGCGTTCTCCATCGGTGCCCGGCCACGGGTCTGCTGGCGCTCATCGGCCTGCTGCACCTGCTGTTTCTCACCGGATTCACGCTCCTGGTGCGCCACCATGCCGAGCTGGAGTACGGCGATACGCCCCGGCTGCTGGGAGCCTCGATGGCCTGCGCGCTCGGGGCCACGGTGCTCACCCCGGGAGCCCTCGTCTGGAGCGTACGTGCTTGGTGGAAGCGCTCCGGGAAGCTGGCCCTGCGCCTAACCCTCACCGGCGCCACACTGGCCGCGGCAGCCTTCGCCGCCTGGCTCCACCACTGGCACATGCTCGGGCTCTAGCAGCCAAGCTCTGGCTGGCTCCAGCACGCCAGGCGCACCACCCCACGCGATGCTTGCCTGTTTTTTGAAAGGCATTCACCGCCCCGGACAGCTCCGAGGCGGTGAACGCTGACGCGGAATGGAGGGGATGTCTCAGCTCAGCACGCGTAAGGACCAACCACCGTCGAGCCGATGTAGTCCATCACATACACCGTGTTGGTACACTGGTCGTACAGGGCATTGTAGTAATCGGTCGCGACGTAATAGTTGCAGCTCGGGGAGTCGAAGTAGATGTAGTACGTCACGGAGTAGGTCGCGGGGAAGAAGCACGTATCCTGCTGGAGCGAAGGGTCATTGGAGGGGGACAGCTCCGCTCCGCGCTGTGCCTTGACGATGACGTGAGGCGTCGCACCTTCGGGAACCTGGACCTTCCCCTCGCGGATCAGGCTCTGGAGGCGCTCCTGGACGATGCTCTGGAGCTGCGCGCCACGCGCACTGGCGCCATGGGCCTGCCCGAGCACGTCCTGCGCCTCGGGCGAAACCTCGATACGCGCGCTCTGGGACTGGTTGTTCACCATGAGCGCCACGTCAAACACCGAGTCCGGCCGGCCGGGCTCATTGCGCGAAGCCGCGTCCGCCTTCGGGGCAAAAGCAACGTGTGCCAGTACAGCCATGAAAAGCGCCAGAGCTGCACTTCTACCGCCACGGATGAAGCTCATAGGGACTTCCTCTCGCTGGGTTGAATGGGAGTACGGATTCACAGGAGGGGTCTTCCGCAAGACCGAGCAAATTCCCCTCAAATGAATGGAGTCAGCGAGCTGGAAAATAATGCAGAGAATCTGCGAGGAGCCGTCACGCGAGCGGAGAAGGGTCGTACGTGCCCCGGTTGCGTGCTGTTGAACAGCTAACCCGCGCGTACCGCCGCCCGCGCCTTCTCCATCAAGCGACGCAGGGGCGCCTCGTCCGCGCGCGCCAGGGCCTCGTCCCACGTCAGCCACTGCGCGCCCGAGGACTCCCCCGGATCATGCGCCAACGCCTCCGGGTCCTCCGCCACCACCAGGTAGCGCACGTCCAGGTGCAGGTGCTCCAGCTCGTCCTTGCGCGCCGGAATGGTGTGGATGTCCACGTCCAGCGGCCTCGGTGCGCTCGCGTGCAGCCTCACCCGGCACCCCGTCTCCTCCCGCGCCTCCCGCAGCGCCGTGGCCTCCATGCTGCCCCCGTCCCCCGCCTCCGCATGCCCGCCCGGCTGCAACCACCGCTTCAGCTTCCCGTGGTGCACCATCACCACCCGCTCGCCTGCTGGGTCCACCACCACCGCACTACCGGTGAAGTGCCCTCGCTCCTGCCCTCGGGAGAAGGGGCGCGCCAGCTCCGCGGCCAGGACGCGCATCCGCGCCAGGTCCTCCCGCTCCTTGTCGTCGGTGGGAACGTGGCGGGCCAGCAGCTCGTACAGGGAAGTCAGGGGGGGATTCATGGGGGGGCGGATTGTGCCCACTTCGACGCCGGGCGCCAGGACGATATAGGGTGCCCCTCCATGGCCCGTATCCTCGTCATCGACGACCACGACACCCTCCGCGAGGGTATGGCCGTCACCCTCACCCGCTCCGGCCACACCGTCACGGCCGCCCGCTCTGGCACCGACGGTGTCTCCGCCTACAAGAAGACGCCCTTCGACCTCGTCGTCACCGACCTCAAGATGGACGGCATGGACGGCATCGCCGTCACCCGGACGCTCAAGTCCCATGACCCGGCCGCCGTCGTCATGGTCGTCACCGCCTTCGGCACCATCGAGACGGCCGTGCAGGCCATGCAGCAGGGCGCCTACGACTTCATCACCAAGCCCTTCACCCCGGATGTGCTGCGCGCCAAGGTGGAGAAGGGCCTGGAGCTCTCCTCCACCCGCCGCCAGGTGGAGCGCCTGTCCGCCCGCACCGAGGCGCTCGAGACCGACGCCGCCCTCGCCCATGGCAATCTCCTGGTGGGCGACAGCGAGCCCATGCAGCGGCTCGTCGGCATGGTGCGCAAGGCCGCTGCCACCGATGCCACCGTCTTCGTGCGCGGCGAGTCCGGCACCGGCAAGGAGCTCGTGGCGCGCATGCTCCACCAGCTCTCCCCGCGCAAGGATGGGCCCTTCATCGTCGTCCACTGCGCCGCCCTCGCCGAGACGCTCCTGGAGAGCGAGCTGTTCGGCCACGAGCGCGGTGCCTTCACCGGTGCCATCAAGCGCAAGCTCGGCCGCTTCGAGCTCGCTGACGGCGGAACCCTCTTCCTCGACGAGATTGGCGAAATCCCCCACTCCGTCCAGACGAAGCTGTTGCGCGTACTCCAGGAGAAGGAGATTCAGCGCGTGGGCGGCGAGGAGACGCTCAAGGTGGACGTGCGCGTGGTGAGCGCCACCCACCGGGACCTCCAGGCCGAGGTGAAGGCCGGACGCTTCCGCGAGGACCTCTACTACCGGCTGCACATCGTCCCCCTCCAGCTCCCGCCCCTGCGCGAGCGTCCCGAGGACGTCACCATGCTCGCCCAGCACTTCGTGGCCAAGCACTCCCCACGGGTGAACAAGCGGGTCAAGGGCCTGGATGACAGCACCCTGCGAGCGCTGGCCCGCTACGCCTGGCCGGGCAACGTGCGCGAGCTGGAGAACGTCATCGAGCAGTCGCTCGTCTTCGCCGAGGGCGAGACGCTCACCGCGACGGACCTGCCCCCGCACCTCACCGGCACCACCCCCCGGGCTGACGCTGGCCTGCCCGTGCCCATGGGGGACCGACCGCTGCCGGACATCCTCGAGGACCTCGAGCGCCAGCTCATCGCCCGCGCCTACGAGAAGGCCGGCGGAGTGAAGACGGAGACAGCCCGGCTGCTCGGCATCAAGACGTCCGCCCTGTACTACAAGCTGGAGAAGTACGGCTTCATCTCCAAGGGCGAGCGTCCCGAAGAGAACTGATCCGCGCCGGAGCGGGGCGTAGCGAGTGGCGGACCGTCGCGTCCGGCTGTAAAAAAGAAACCGCCCTTCTCGAAAAACTACCGCCCCCCCGCCCCCACCGTGGTTTTCCGTCATTCCCCCTCAGCAGCCCTGGCCCATCCGTGCGCGAAGTCCGCGGAACCCTTCGGGTTTTGCGGGCAACGAAACGCCCGGCCCTGGAGTGGCTCTGGCATCTGGCTTGCTGTTAGGAGGGGGTTGATGAAGCGCGTCTTGCTCCCCGCCTTGCTGTGTCTCTCCCTGGGTGCGCCTGTGTGGGCTGCCTCGGGGGTGGACACGCTGCGGAGCGAGGCCCGCACGGCGCGGAGCCAGGTGCGCGACCTGAGGGATCGCCAGCAGCTGCTCCGGGCGGAGCTCAACACCCTGGCCGGACACATCGAGCAGCTCAAGGCCGAGCAGAAGGGCCGGCTGGTGGCGGGCTCGGAGCTGGAGACGGCGCTGCGCAAGTCGCAGGAGCTGTCCGGACAGCTCACCGGGCTGGCCCAGTCGCTCGCCGGGGCCGAGACGGACGCGGAGCGGCGCAACCTGGCGCTGCACACGGCGCTCTCCGATGAGTTGACCCGGGTGCGCGCCGCCTGGGACGCCACCAGCGACCGCGAGGCCCGCGCCCGGCTGATTGCGCGCATGCGAGACCTGCGCACCGAGCGCGACGCGCTGCGCTCCGCACTCCCCGCCTCTCAGATGCCGGCCCTCGTCCGCCGGGAGTCGAGCGACGATCCCGAGGATCTGCTGGAGCAAGCGGACACCCTGCGCGACTCCGAGGACAAGGTGCGCCAGCGCCTCCAGGCCCTGCGCTCCCGCATCACGGAGATACGCGAGGAGCGCGAGCTGGACCGGCGCATGAGCGACTTCCTCGGCGAGGAGTCGATGTTCGACGAGCAGGACCGGCAACTGCGCGTGCGCTTCGACTCCTCCACGAGGTCCATCTCGGTAGAGGCCTCCCAGCGCAGCGGCGGAGGACTTTTCTCCCGCTCGCCACAAGAGAGCTTCGCGCCGGGGGGCTCGGTGGGGGATATACCCTCGCCAGCTCCGCCCCCCGGCGGAGGGGAACCCTCGCCGGGTGCGCCGGGAGGAGGGGGCGGAGGCGGAACGACCTCACCCGATACGGGAGGAGGCCTGTCGCCCGGGGAGTACCATGCGCCCGTCTACCGCGCCTCCGACAGCCGGCCCCAGGTGGGCACCGTGCGCGCCCAGGCGCTCGCCAGCGGCAACCCGGAGGACCTGCGGAGCCTGGAGTCGGAGGCCGCCCGGCTCGAGTCGCTCGCCCGCGAGCTGGACGCTCGCGCGGACTCCTTGGAGCGCAAGGCCCGCGAGCTGCGTTAGTTGAGCAGCCGCACCTGCACGTCCAGCTTCACGTCCACCTGCAGGCGCACATCCTTCGGGGGCTTGCGACCCTTGCCACGCACGCTGATGCTCATGGAGGGCGCGGTGATGAAGGGCTGCAGCTCCGCGCCCGCCAGGTCCAGCACCAGCACCGGGTTGGGCGCCTTGAGGTCCAGCGAGGCGATGTTGCGCTTGGAGGCCACCAGCACCTCCTGATCCCCCGCCTTCGCGTAGAACTCCAGCGTGTCGAGGAAGGAGAAGTTCTGGTCCGCCGGGGAGAGGATCTTCAGGCTCAGGGACTCCAGCCTGGCAGAGGACACCTGCTCCTTGGAGACGCCCTGGTTCTTGAAGTCCTGGTTCTGGTCGAAGTCGAGGCTGGAGAAGCTTCCGATGGACGGAAAAGCATCAAGAACACCGGAGATGCCCGTCGGGTCTCCGGCCACGGTGGTCTCGCCTTTGACCTCCGCCACGAAGCCAGGGGGGGCGCAGGCCACGAGCGAGAGCAGGGCGCATACAGAGAGTACAGAGGTGAGTCTCATGACACCCACTCTACCGATCGTCCGGGCGCGCAGTCATCGCCCCGCCCGGTTGGCTGCCCTCTCGTGGACAGGGCATGCGGTCATGGCCCGGAGTATGGTGCGCCCATTGAGACGGCTCCTTCGCGCGCTCGTGGTGATTCCCCTGGCGCTCGGCGGTGGCGCACATGCCGCCGACGTGGAGGGACAGCTGCGTGTGACGGGCCGGCTGATGGTGGATGGCAACGCGCCGCGCGACTTCTCGCAGGGGAGCTCGGGCGGAGACACCCTGGATGCGGTGTTCGGCCTGCTCGCCACGGGGGAGGGCCGCTACACCGCGGACCGCTGGCAGGTAGTGGGCCGCTATGATGGTGGGGGCCGCAAGTACGTGGCCTTTCCCGGCGAAGACGTGCTGGTGCAGGCCGCTGCGCTGGAGGGCTCGCTCGCCGTGGGCGAGACGCTGGGGGTGGGCATGGAAGGGCGCGCCAAGGACCGGCGGGGCGGCAGCCGCGCGTACACGGACCTGGCGGCGTCCGTCTTCTTCGAACATGCCCCGGATGCCCGGCTCTCCCTGCGAGTACGTGCCGGAGCGCACCGCTTCATCTATCGCCCCAACTTCGCCGCGAGCTTCGGCAGCCCCGAGGTCGGCTTCCTCGCGCGCTACCGCCTGGACAGGCGGCATGCCTTCACCGTCACCGGCGAGTACGGCCAGCGCCGCTACAACGCCTCCGTGAGGTACCCGCCCGGCAGCTCACCGGCGTGGACCGGCCGGCGCCATGACGGGGTGCTGATGGCGAGCGCGGGCTACAGCTACAAGGGCCCGCTGGCGTTGGGGCTGACCTACTCGTACGTGGAGACCAGCTCCAACAGCTATGGCGAGTCCGTGCAGCGCCACCGGCTGAGCGGCACCGCGGGGGTACTGCTGCCCTGGAAGCTGACGCTGATGGCCCAGGGGGCGCTGGGCATCAACTCCTACCCGGACGGCGTCTTCCTCTCGCCGGAGATCACCCTCCTGGACGATGACGAGGCCCAGCACATGCTGTCGCTGAGGCTGGCCCGACCCCTGAGCGAGCGGGTGGACGTGGAACTCTCGTTCGCGATGTACGGCACCGAACTGTCGCGCAACGGCCTCTTCTTCTTCCGCCAGGTGGGGGGCGTGGGCATCACCTGGCGGCCGTAGCGGACCTCAGTCCAGCCCGGACAGCCGCTCGTCAATCTCCTCGGCGAGGCTGGCGTGGCTCTGGGCGAGCGCCGTGTCGCGGGCGCGGGTGAGCACCTCGCGGGCCTTCCCGCTCTCCCCAGCACCGATATAGGCGTCACCCAGGGACACCATGGCCGCGGCGTACTGGGGATCCAACCGCACCGCAGTCTCCAGGGCCTGGGCCGCCTCGGCATACTGCTTCAGCTCCAGGTAGGCCTTCCCCAGGGAGAAGTGCGCCATGGGCGCGTCGGGAAACTCGGCCGCCATCTGCTTGAACTGTTCCAACCGGGCGTTGCTCATGGGGCGGTGATAGAGGAGAGGCATGTCCGTTGCCAAGGAAGACGTGCGCTCCCTCGCCGAGACCGCCCGGGCGGCCTCCCGTGTGCTCGCCACCGCCCCCACCGGCCAGAAGGATGAGGCCCTCCGGGCCATGGCACGCCACCTGAGGAAGTCCCTCCCTACCCTGCTCGCCGCCAACGAGGCGGACATGGCCGCCGCGCGGACCGCCGGCAAGGGAGGGGCCTTCCTGGACCGGTTGCTGCTGGACGCCTCACGGGTGGAGGCCATGGCCCGGGCGGTGGAGTCGGTGGCCAGCCTGAAGGACCCGGTGGGCGAGGTGACGGAGGAGTGGGACCGGCCCAACGGCCTGCACGTGCGCAAGGTGCGGCTGCCGCTGGGGGTGGTGCTGATGATCTACGAGGCCCGCCCCAACGTGACGAGCGACGCGGCGGCACTGTGCCTCAAGAGCGGCAACGCGGCGCTGCTGCGCGGGGGGAGCGAGGCAGCGCGGTCCAATGCGGCCATCGCCTCGGCGCTGGCGGCGGGCGTGAGCGAGGCGGGACTGCCGGCCGCGTGCATCCAGCCGGTGCCCCCGGGCGAGCGCGAGACGCTGCTGGAGCTGCTGAAGCTGGAGGGGCTGATTGATTTGTGCATCCCCCGAGGCGGCGAGGGCCTCATCCGCTTCGTGGCGGAGAATGCGCGGATTCCGGTGGTGAAGCACTACAAGGGCGTCTGCCACGTGTACGTGCACGCGGCGGCGGACCTGGACATGGCCACGCGGATTGCCGTGAACGCGAAGACGAGCCGCCCGGGGGTGTGTAACGCCGCCGAGTGCCTGCTGGTGGACCGTGCGGTGGCGGAGCGCTTCCTGCCCCAGGCGGGGCGGGAGCTGGTGGCGAGGGGGGTGGAGCTGCGCGGGGACCCGGCCACGGTGGAGGTGCTGTCCCGCGCCGGGGTGCCGGTGACCCCGGCCTCGGAGGACGACTGGGGGCGGGAGTACCTGGACCTCATCATGGCGGTGCGGGTGGTGGACGGGCTGGACGCGGCCCTGGGGCACATTGCCCGGTACGGAAGCGAACACACGGAGGCCATCGTCACCTCGGACGAGGCGGTGGCGGGACGCTTCACCCGGGAGGCCCAGGCGAGCGCGGTGGCGTGGAATGCCTCCACCCGCTTCAACGACGGAGGCGAGCTAGGGCTGGGGGCGGAGATTGGGATTTCCACCAGTCGACTGCACGCTTTTGGTCCCATGGGGTTGCGAGAGTTGACCAGCCAGAAGTACGTCATTCTGGGACAGGGGCAGGTGCGCTAGGGTGCCCGGACACGTATGGCAACCAAGAAGAAGACGACCAAGAAGAAGGTAGCGACGAAGAAGAAGAGCGCGACGTCGCTGACCGCACGCACCAAGGCCGCGGCGAAGAAGGGAGCAGCCAAGAAGCTGCCCGCGCGCAAAAAGACGACCAAGAAGAAGGCGCTGACGCCCGGAGGCGCGGCCGCTGGCGCTCCCGCGGAGAATCCGCACGCCCATGCGCTGGCGCGAAAGATTGGCACCCTGCTCTCGGACAAGAAGGGGCTGGACATCGTCCTCCTCGACGTGCGCGGGATGACGTCCTACGCGGACTACTTCGTGGTGGCCTCGGGCGAGAGCGACCGGCAGGTGTCGGCCATGGCCGAGCACGTGCTGAAGAACCTCAAGGAGACGGAGGACCTGCGCCCCATCGGCCACGAGGGTATGGACACGGGCCAGTGGGTGCTCCTGGACTTCGGCGAGGTGGTGGCTCACCTCTTCTTCTCCGAGGCGCGCTCCCACTATGACCTCGAGGGCCTCTGGGCCGACGCGGCGCGGGAGAAGGTGGCCTGAAGGTCCGTCTCCTCTCCATTGGCAAGGACCGCTCGGGCCTCTACGAGCCCGCGGTCCAGGAGTACGCCTCGCGCCTGGCCCACTACACCCGCTTCGAGCTGCTGGAGCTGCCCGAAGCGGGTGGAAAGAAGGGCAAGGCGCCTGACGCCAAGGCCGCCGAGGCCGAGGCCATCCTCTCGCGCCGCAAGCCGCAGGACCTGATTGTCGCGCTCGATGAGCGGGGCAAGCTGCTGGACTCGGTGGAGTTCAGCCGGTACGTGGGCCGGGCCCAGGATGGCGCGAAGGACCTGCTGCTCGTCATCGGCGGGGACGAGGGACTGGACGAGCGGGTGAGACAGTCCGCGGACCTGGTGCTCTCGCTGTCGAAGATGACGCTGCCGCACCGGCTGGCGCGGGTAGTGCTGGTGGAGCAGCTCTACCGCGCCTTTACGATTCTCAAGGGCGAGCCCTACCACAAGTAGGCGGCCGGGCGGCTCCGTCAGGCCGCGGACACCGCGCGCGTCCGAGGGAGCATGAATTCGCCCGCCCCTCACGTCCGTGTCATCGCCTCGCCCCAGTCGTGGGTGGAGGGTGAAGCCGTCCGCCAACTCGAGGCCGCCGCACGACTTCCCGGCATGCGCTCCGCAGTAGGCCTACCAGACTTGCACCCGGGCAAGGGAGCACCGGTAGGCGCCGCGTTCGCCTCCGAGGGCCTCTTCTATCCCTTCCTGGTGGGCAACGACATCGGCTGTGGGATGGGCCTCTGGCAGCTGGACCTCCCCGCGCGCAAGGCGAAGCCGGAGCGCTGGGCAGCGCGGCTGGACCTGGATGGGCCGTGGGAGGGCAACACGGACGCGATGCTTGCCGAGATGGGCGTGAAGCCCTGCGGCTTCGAAGCGGCGCTCGGCACGGTGGGGGGCGGCAACCACTTCGCCGAGGTGCAACGGGTGGACGCGGTGCACGACGCGGAGACCTTCACCTCACTGGGGTTGGCAACGGATCGGCTCCTGCTGCTCGTGCACTCCGGCTCGCGGGGACTCGGCGAGGCCATCCTTCGGGCGCACGTGGACCGGCATGGCACCGGGAGCCTCGCGGAGGACTCGGACGAGGCGCGGCTGTACCTCTCGCGGCATGACCACGCCATGGCCTGGGCTCGGGCCAATCGCGCCACCATCGCCGGAAGGATGATGCAGGGCATTGCGGCGGCAGGGCGACGGGTGCTGGATATCTGTCACAACAGCGTCACCCCGAAGCAGTACGAGGGACACACCTGCTGGCTGCACCGCAAGGGTGCGGCGCCCTCGGACCAGGGGCCGGTGGTGATTCCCGGCAGCCGGGGCTCGCTGAGCTACCTGGTGCTGCCGCTGGGCGACGGCGCGGGCAACGCCCACAGCCTGGCTCACGGGGCCGGCCGCAAGTGGACGCGCACCAGTGCCCGCGAGCGGATGCGCGAGCGCTTCACCCCCGAGGCCCTCACCCGCACCTCCTTCAAGAGCCACGTCATCTGCGAGGACCGCGACCTGCTCTTCGAGGAGGCACCTCCCGCGTACAAGGCCATCGACCGCGTGGTGCAGGATCTGGTGGACGCCGGGCTCGTCCGGGTGGTGGCAACGCTCGCCCCCGTGCTCACCTACAAGACGCGCACCCGGCGCGAGTAGACGGAGCCCCACCAGCCAGGCACCCGCTTCCACGGATGCCCCTCCCCTACCCCACTCCACCTCCGGGAACCGCCCCTTAGGTTTCCGGCATGAAGCCCGCGCACAAGATCCTGCTCTGCATCCTCGATGGCTGGGGCGTCCGCAAGGAACGCGAGGACAACGCCATCGCCCTCGCCGGCACCCCGCGCCTCGACGCGCTCACCCACGGCACTCCCTATACCGAGCTGCAGACGTCCGGGCTGGCCGTCGGTCTCCCCGAGGGGCAGATGGGCAACTCCGAGGTGGGCCACACCAACATCGGCGCCGGCCGCATCGTCTACCAGGACCTGGTACGCATCAACCGGGCCTGCGAGTCCGGGGAGCTCGCCGCCAACCCCGTCATCCGCGCCGCGCTCGACAAGGCCAAGGCAGACGGAAAGGCCTTCCACCTGCTCGGGCTGGTGTCCCCGGGTGGCGTGCACTCGTCCATGGACCACCTCTACTGCCTCCTCAAGGCAGCGCACGAGCGGGGCGTGCCCCACGTCTACGTCCACGCCTTCACCGATGGACGTGACACCCCGCCCCAGAGCGGGCTCGGCTACGTGGAGGAGTTGGAGCAGTTCCTGCGCGAGACGCGCACTGGCCACATCGCCACCGTGGGCGGGCGCTACTACGGCATGGACCGCGACAAGCGATGGGACCGGGTGCAGCTCGCCTACGAGGCCATCGTCCACGCGAAAGGCCCCAAGGCCCCTGATGCGCTCTCCGCCATCCGCGCCTCCTACGCGGAGAAGATAACGGACGAGTTCATCAACCCCACCGTCATCACCCACGGCGACGGCACCCCGGTGGGCCGCATCCGCGACGGTGACGTGGTGATGTTCTTCAACTTCCGCGCGGACCGAGCCCGCGAGCTGACGCGTGCGCTCGCCTTCGACGACTTCAAGGAGTTCGACCGAGGCGGCCTGCACCTGGGCATGTACGTGTGCCTGACCCAGTACGACGAGACCTTCGGCCTGCCAGTGGCCTTCGCGCCCGACCAACCGAGTGAGATCTTCCCCGAGGCCATCTCGCACGCCGGCTGGCGCCAGTTCCGCACCGCGGAGACCGAGAAGTACGCGCACGTCACCTTCTTCTTCAACGGTGGCCGCGAGGTGGTGTACCCGGGCGAGGACCGGCACCTGGTGCCCTCACCGCGCGACGTGAAGACGTACGACCTCAAGCCCGAGATGAGTGCGCGCGAGGTGACCCTGGAGCTGGTGCGGCGCATCGAGTCGGGGGCCTACGACTTCGCGCTGGTGAACTTCGCCAACCCGGACATGGTGGGCCACACGGGGCTGTTGGAGCCAGCGATGAAGGCCGTTGCCACGGTGGACGAGTGCCTCGGACAACTGGGCCAGGCGTGTGCTCGGCACGGGTGGGTGCTGGCCATCTCCGCGGACCATGGCAACTGCGAGCAGATGCGCGACCCGGCCACGGGAGAGCCTCACACAGCCCACACGCTCAACCCGGTGCCCTTCCACCTCATTCACCCGGACTTCCGTGGGCAGAAGCTGCGCCCCGGCATCCTCGCGGACATCGCCCCCACGCTGCTCCAGGTGATGGGACTGCCCAAACCCTCCGCGATGAATCGGTTGGGACTGTTCGGGTGACGGGCTCACAGGACCAGCCAGAGCCGGCGAGCATCCCAGTGCCGGTCCGCCGTCGTGGCGCCATGACACCCGGCTGAGCACCTGCTCGTTCCTGCTTCACTTCCTTCCGGAACGGGCCAGGTTTGGGGCGAGGAACGAAGACGTAGGCCATTGTGAGGCTGGACGCTAATGAGTACGAATCAGGCCAGCGAGCGCACCTCGGGAGCATGGATGAACTGCCGAACAGGCGCGCTCAATGGAGACTCCGCTCATGCTCAAGCTCTACCAGTTCCACCCCTCCGGTAACTGCTACAAGGTCCGCCTCCTGCTGCACCAGCTCGGAATCCCCTTCGAGGCGGTGGAGACGGAAATGGGCGCCGGGGGGACCCGCTCCCCGGAGTTCAAGGCGAAGAATCCCATCGCCAAGCTGCCCACCGTGGAGCTCGAGCCCGGTGTGTTCCTCGCCGAGTCCAACGCCATTCTCTGGTACTTCGCGGAGGGCACGCCGTTCATCCCCTCGGACAAGCTGGAACGGGCGCGGATGCTCCAGTGGATGTTCTTCGAGCAGTACAGCCACGAGCCGTACGTCGCGGTGGCCCGCGCGTGGATTGCCTACTTCGGCATTCCTCCCGGCAAGGAGCGCGAGCTCGAGGAGCGCATCCAGAAGGGGTATGCCGCCCTGGACGTCATGGAGGGCGAGCTGGCGAAGCGTCCCTTCTTCGCGGGCGAGCGCTACAGCCTCGCGGACATCGCGCTGTACGCGTACACGCACGTGGCGGAAGAGGGACGCTTCGAGCTGGTTCGGTATCCAGCGCTCCGCGCCTGGCTCGAGCGTGTCCAGTCCCAGCCGAAGCACCTGCGCATCACGGACGCCGTGCCTCACGCCACCCGCTGAATCGCCCTGGGGAGCACGGTGTGGCGGATCGCCGCACCCACCCAGAATGCCGCACCTCCCAGTGGGGAGAATCGCCACAGCCCCGTCCCCATCCCAGGGCAGGCCCGGTGGCATGCCCCTCGCAACGTGTCAGGCAGGAGACACCGGGTGAAACCACCTGCCCGGGGGTCCCGCACGCGAGGTGAGCACGATGATGGCGCAAGGCATGGGGGGATCGTTCGTGGTGCAAGAGACTCGCGCGGAGTCCATACGCACCCGGCTCCAGCGGGCCGAGGCCGAGCTCTCCGACAAAGACATGCGCCACTACAACGCCCTGCTGGAGGAGACCGTGCGGCAGCGCACCGCCGAGCTGGAGCTGGCCAATGCCCGGCTCCAGGAGAGCCTGCAACAGCTCCAGGCCGCGCAGGCGCAGCTGCTCTTCGCCGATCGGCTGGCGACCATCGGCCAGCTCGCGGCGGGCCTGGGACATGAGATCAACAACCCGCTCGCGTTCATCGTCGGCAACCTCGACTACGTGCAGCAGCAACTGGTCCGCACCGCGGGCGCCGCCACGCCGGAGGAGCAGCAGGAGATGATCGAGGCCATCGCCGATGCGCGCGATGGCGCCGAGCGCGTCCGCCTCATCGTGCGCGACCTCAAGGTGCTCTCCCACCCCAACGACATGGAGCGCGGCCCAGTGGACGTCGTGGCCAGCCTCCGCAGCGCGGTGAAGGTGGCGGCGTACGAGCTGCGTGACCGAGCCCACCTGGTGGAGGAGCTGGTCGCTGTACCGCCCGTCAACGGACACAAGGCGCGCCTGTGCCAGGTGTTCCTCAACCTGCTCATCAACGCAGCGCATGCCATCTCGCCGGGGCGAGCGACGCAGAATGAGATCCGCATCTCCACCCGGATGGGTGGCCCTGGCCAGGTGGTCGTGGAGGTGAGCGACACGGGCTGCGGCATCCCGGCAGAGAACCTGGAGCGCATCTTCAACCCGTTCTTCACCACCAAGCCCGTGGGCGTAGGCACGGGACTGGGGCTCTCGGTGTGCCACGGCATCGTCACCGCGCTGGGCGGGGACATCTCCGTGCGGAGCGAGGTCGGCCGGGGCACCACCTTCCGCGTGAGCCTCCCCGTGTACGAGGCCCGCCCGGAGCCACAGCCCGCCGCGCAGGAAGACTTCGTCCAGGCCGGCCTCGCCCGGGCCGCCTGACACCAGAGGGACACTTCGGTTCGAGGGCGCGTCGGCTATCGTCGCGCCGTGGCCTGCTCCGCGCCCCGGTTGCGAGACAGGCCGATGCGCTCTTCTTCGTCCGGGAGGTAGGGCCCCTGCGACTGCACGCACACAACGACGGCCCGTCCCCCAAGGACTGAACACTCGGAGGGACAGGCCGGTACCCGACCCTATTTCGCCGGGCCCCCCGTCGGCTCCACAGGAGCCTTGGCGGCAAGCCCCAACTCCACGTCGACCGCCACCTCGGGCTCGTCCTTCACCAGATGGTGGAACTGCTCGCGGAAGGCCTCCGGCGTGAGACGAACGGCCTTGGCGAACCGGGCCAGCTCCTCCGGATTGTCGAAGTCCTGCCGCTTGAGCCGCAGCATGAAGCTCCGGGCGATCTTGTAACGGTCCGAGTCGACATCCACCAGCCGCACCCGGGGCCGCCCCGTGGCGGGATCCTTCATGTCCTGGAAGGAGATGGGCTGGAACCGCCCATTGACCATCGACACCACCACCTCGGTGCCACCCTCGATGATGTAGCGGGCCGCGCAGTAGCCCAAGTCGCGCGTGTACTCCATGTCGAGCGGAATAGGATCCGCGCAACGCACCTCGTAGCCGATGTACTTGGTGATGAGCGTGGCCTTGATACCCAGGCCGGCGAGCCGCTCCTTCACCGCCTTCTCGAGCACCTCGCCCAGGTTGATCTCCGCCACGTGGACGTTGCCCATGTGGTCCCGGGGGATGTCGGTGTGTTTGGCCAGGTCCTCGGGATCGATGCAGTCAGCGAGACCCTCGGCCAGGAGGACAATGCCGTCCTGGCGACCGTAGGCCAGCCGCTTGATGACCGAGCCCGCCAGGATGTCCACCACGTGGTTGAACGGGACGGGGCAACCCTTCTGGAACTCCTCGGGGATGATGATGTTGGTCGCCCCCACCGCTTTGCCGATGGACAGGGCCAGGTGCCCCGCCTTCCGCCCCTGGGCCACGACGAAGTACCAGCGGTGGGTCGTCTTCGCGTCCACCATCAGGTTCTTCACGATCTCCACGCCGACGTGGCGAGCGGTCTGGAAACCGAAGGTGCTCACGTCGTAGGGCAGGTCGATGTCGTTGTCGATCGTCTTGGGGACGTGGACCACGCGGATCTTCCCTCGGGTCTTCTCCGAGATGATCTGCGCGAGTGTCGCGGTGCCATCACCCCCGATGGTGAGGAGCATGCCCACGTCGAGCCGATCGAGCGCGTCGAGCGTCTTCTGGAAGTGCTCGGGGGAACGGGTGGGGTTGGCGCGGGAGATGCCGATGTACGAGCCGCCGCGGAAGTGGATGCGGCTGGTGTCCTCGATGGTGAGGGGGACGACGTGGGAGATGTCCCCCTCGGAGAGCCACTTGAAACCATCCTGGATGCCGAGCACCTCCACCCCCGAGAGACGAGCGCGGATGGTGGCCGCTCCAATCACACTGTTGATGCCCGGGGCCGGTCCCCCGGCGACGACGATGGCGAGCTTCTTCATGAGGCCAATCCAAGCCGAAGACTTCTTTCAGGTCCAGGGAACCTTCCCCGCCGCCGTCCATCCGTATTAACTCCCGGCCCGTGCTCCAAGCGCTCCTCGAGCTCCTCTATCCGCCCGCGTGCATCGCCTGCGCGAAGGTGATGCCCGTGCGCGCGGCCTTCTGCGAGACGTGTGACCTCGCCGTGGAGCGGCTCCCGCCCTCGCGCTGCCGCACCTGCGCCGAGCCCGGCACCTTCCCTCGCGACACCTGCCCGCGCTGCCACCTCTCGCCCCCGCCCTTCACTCGCGCCTGCGCCCCCTTCGCCCACGAGGGCCCCGTCGCCCGCGCCATCCACCGCTTCAAGTACGAGGACCACCCGGAGCTCGCCCCCGCCCTCGCGGAGCTGCTCGCCACCGAGTGCCGCCAGTTCCTCGAGCAGGCCCCTTCCGTGCTCGTCGCGCTGCCCCTGCACGACCAGCGCTTCCGCGAGCGCAAGTACGACCAGACGCAGCTGCTGTCGGGAGAGCTGGCGCGAATCACGGGTCGCGAGGCCCCCGTGGGACTGCTCAGCCGTGCCCGGGAGACGAAGCGTCAGGTGGGACTGTCCGAGGCCGAGCGAGCCCAGAACGTGGCCGGGGCCTTCACCGCATCTCCGTCCGTGACGGGCCGGGAGTTCCTCCTCGTGGATGACGTGCTCACCACCGGGGCCACCGTCCGAGCCGCCGCCACCGCGCTCCGCGAGGCCGGTGCCATCCGCGTCGAAGTCATCACCCTCGCCCGGGCCTTTTCTCTATGAATCCTTGCCCGGCATTGTCCCAAGACCGGGCATCAGCGTGGGAGTGGACCTGATTTCGTGGAGGGTTCTCGGATTTCGACCTCGACGACCTATTGCAGACGTACCTTCAGGTGCTCCACCGAATCATTGGGCCTCCCCATGAAGGTGTCGAGCAGGCGTTCCTCGACATGGTGCTGTTCCCAAACAGCCATTCGCTCGAGCCCGACACACTCCTGGGGCTCGGCACTTCTCGAATTGCCGACGGTGTCGAAGATCGTGCAGCGACGGAAGCTCCCAATGTCCTGCCTGAATTGGACAATCGGTTGAGACAGAGACTCCTCAATCTCTCTCCACCCAATGACATCCCACGAGCTCGGCTCCAAAATGCGGACAGCAATCTTGAAGAGGATGGGCTTGGAGGCGATCCGGTCCAGGTCCGAGTCAGGGCTTTCGGTCCTGTACTCGTAGAAGGCATCAAACGGTGGTTCGAGGGCCCTCCCGTATCCGAAAGTGCCGTCGGCGAGGGGAATCCTCAAGAAGGTCCCCGGTCTATGCATGCGCACTTTCGTCATTTCCTAATATCCCGTGCAAGGATGAAGCTGTCCCCAGCGCTCCGTGGCTGCGTCGGGCGCCAGGATTCGGATGTTTCTTATTGCAGGCGTACCTTCATACGCTCCACGATGCCACTGGGCCGCCCCATGAAGGTGTCGAGCAGGCGTTCCTCGACATGGTACTCGTCCCAAACAGCCATTCGCTCGAGCCCGACACACTCCTGGGGCTCGGCACTTCTCACATTGTCGGCGGTGTCGAAGATCTCGCAGCGACGAAAGTCCCCCACGTCCTGCCTGAATTGGACAATCGGTTGAGCCAGGGACTCCTCGAGCTTTCTCCGGCCAATGACCTCCCACGAGCTCGGCTCCAAATGGCGGACAGCAATCTTGAAAAGGATGGGCTTGGAGGCGATCCGGTCAAGGTCCGAGTCAGGGCTTTCGGTCCTGTACTCGTAGAAGGCATCAAACACGCGCGTAAGCGCCCTCCCATAACCAAAAGTGCCGTCGGCGAGGGGAATCCTCAGAAAAGACCCCGATCTATGTATGCGCACCTTCTTCATTTCCTAATATCCCGTGTAAGAATGAAATTGACCCCAGCGCTCCGTGGCTGCGTCGTGAAACCGCCTGCCCCGCGGATTGTCTTTCGCCACACCGCGCACGACATTCTCGGTCCGATAGGGCTTTCCGGTGTCGGACTGGGCGCCCCCATGGGAATCAATCAACTGCTGCTCTCTTCCGCGGATCCGCCAATATGCGGCGTCTTCATATCTGCGGCCATAGTCAATGGCGGCCCCGACATCGAATTGATCAAGCGTCGGCGGGTCGAACCCAGCATCCTTCGGCTCGTCGTTCTCGTCAATATGATGATTCAGCGATCGAAGAATAACGGCCAGAGCCGCCTGTTCTCTGAGGGACTTGTTGAGATCGACGACCATGCTGGTTCGCCCCGCGTAGTAGCGGTTGGCATTCTTATTGAGCCTCGTGTAGGTCACATATATGCGCCCCCGCCTTGCTTTGTCATTCTTGCCTGGTTCTGATTTTGGCGATGCGCCTGGAGGAGCGAGCGTGGCGGACGCCGGTCCCGCTTGGGCCTTGGAAGCCCCTGTGACTGCACCGTTGGGTGCATTGAATGGATATTGACCCTGGACCCACCCGGACACATCGCCGAAGTGCGTGCCGTAGAACTCGTCCGCGATGTCGATCGGGGTCTCCGACCCATCCACGGCCGCCTCGACGGTCAAGCAGAGCAAGAGCACACTACCGGCTGCCGCAACAACCGCGCCTCCAGTGACGACGAGCTCTCCCGCCGCACCACCGGCCCCTACTTCTCCCGCCGCCGTGCCGCCTTCTGGCACGAGCCGGAGCACGCCGCGTGGTATGCCATTTCCCAACCCCTCGCCAGAGAGCCCCTCCAACGGAGGTGACGAGGGTGGGCTCAGCGGCACCGCTGGCGAAGCCGCCCCCAACACTGCCGCCACAGGCACCACTTCCACGCCAGCGCGAGCTGCATGAAACGCTTCTTTCAGTGCCCCCGACGCAACGTAACGGCGCGGGACATAAACGCAGCGCTCTTGCTGACTCGTAGCGTGGCGGACGCTCTGGGCAGCGCCGCTACACCCCACGAGAAACATGCAGAGCAGCACGGCCCACCCGCGTGACATGCAGCGCCTCCTGGCATTGACTCCATCCGCAACGAGCTCGATTCGAGGCTACAACACGGTCCGCGTGTAGACGTCCGGGCAGAGGGCTCCCTCGAGCAGGGGCGGAGCCGGAGCCGGCAGAGGCGAGCCCGCCGCCTTTGGCAGCGACAGGGGCTGAGGCGGACTGATTCAGAGGCAGGGGAAAGTACCGCTCACTCGTTGACGTCAACGAGTGAAATACCACAAACACCCACATCACTCGTTGACGTCAACGAGTGAGTCGTCCGGCAGGGTATTTTCGCGGACTTTCGCACGGCCATTGCGAGCGCTGCCGGCGTCAAGGCGGGTTCCAGCGCGGCTTTGTGTGCGGCGCTCCACAGGCCCTGGCGAGCTCACGCGCACGCCGCACCTCGGGTCGCCGCGATGGAGGGACAGGACCTCGTGAGTTCTCCCATCGGAAGGAACTCCCGCCGTGGTATGAATCAAACGCACCGGGCTTCCGTTGACGCCACTCCGGCGTGGTAGGGAAGAGCGATAGAGGACTGCGCATGACGGCCACGAAGAAGAAGGACAGGAGGTTGGGCCCGTTCCAACTCGGAAAACGGCACAAGCACGCGGCGGCGGAACTGGGCCACATCCACGAGGCGCGCAACGTCCAGACGGGGGCCCCGGCCCTGGTGATGCTGCCCGGCTCGAGGCCCACCTGGGGACCCAAGAAGAACTGGCAGGTGCGCGCCTCCTTCCAGGTCACGCCCCCCTTCATCGCGCTGGAAATGGAGCGGGCACCGATCTCGGGCAGGTTGGCGGAGCTGGCTGACTTGCTCACCCTACTGCTCGCGGGGCTCGAGGCCGTGAGAGACAACGCCAGGATGCGTGCCCACCTGACCGGCACGCCAATGGGCCGGAGGCTGGGGTTCCCTTCGCTGAAACGACTGGCGGTAGCGGGACTCGCCGTGCTCGCGCTGGGCGGGGGCTTCTGGTTCGGCATGGGAATCCGTTCGATGGAGTCCCCCACTCCACCACCTTCGATTCCCGGCATCGGTGGGTTGGCGGACTATGGGCGCCCGTCTTCATTCCTGGTCGACGGAGAGACGCGGGGACCGGCGGGTATCTCATACCCGCTTCCTGACAAGCCCTTCTCAAACCAGGCCAAGCCACCCTGCCGCACCGGGCGAGACGAGGTCGCAATCAACGGCGGCTGCTGGGTAGCTCTGGAGCGCCGTCCGCCGTGCCATGAGGAACAGGCCGAGTACCAGGGGAAGTGCTACCTGCCGGTGTCCACCCGGGAACCACGACCGCCTCAATCCCTCTCCCCGTGAGCTGTCTCGTTTTCGGGATGCGCTCTGGTGCCGCGCTTCGAGTACCTGTTGGGTGACCTGAGGGCCGAACGGTTACATTCGATGATGGATGAGCAACGAGCGGAGGAGTTGATGCGCAGCTATGGCGAGGAACTCATCGAGCAGGGATTACGACGGGGCCGAGAAGAGGGGCTGGCGCGTGGGCGTGCTGAGGACGTCCTGCGGATTCTCACCGCGCGGGGTGTACACGTCGACGAGGCCTCTCGGCAGCGCATCCTCACCTGCGCGGATGTGGCCACCCTGGATCGCTGGTTCGATCGCTCCCTGAACGCCGCCACCCTCTCCGACGTGCTGGACGACCTGGCTCAGTAGAGGCTCTATTGGACCTTCCAGTACCGTCGGCCATCCAGTGAGCGATCGAGCAAGCGCACGTCGTAGAGATCGCGCCGCAGGAGTGCCCAGTCCCCGAAGGTGTGCAGGGACTTCAGCAGCTCGTTGAGCTCCCGCTCGCTCCACTCCACGCCGCCCGGCAGGCGGGCCGCCAGGTAGCGCAGGGCGTCGAGCTGATCCGAGCGCTTGGAGGGCCAGCCCTTCAGCCGCCCCTCGGCATCCAGATAGCGGGACAGCTTCTCCGAGACAGCAGGCGTGGGGAGGGTCGGCTGCATAGAGACCCTCACCCTAGCCCTCTCCCAGAGGGAGAGGGAACCTCCGACCTCCCGCCTTCCGTTGCCTGCCAACCGATGGGGCTCCTCGCCCGCCCCGCGGCCGACATTTCAGTTGCTTGTCCGCCCATGTCGTCGCATGCAGGGGAAGGCTCTCCGCAGCCCGGCTGTTCACCCGCGCCGACTCTCACCCCCGGCCCCCTTTTCGACGGACGAGGAACACGGATGTCCCGTACCCCACCGCTCGCCGTGCTCTCGCGCACCACCTGGCTCGTCGCCCTGCTCGCGTTCGCCAGCCCGCTCCTCACCCGGGCCGCCACCGAGACCAGCGTCACCGCCTCTCGCGAGCAAATCGAGGAAGCCCTCAAGCTCGCCCCCTCACCCCGCGGCGCGGCGCAGCTCATCCGGCTGCACGCTTTCTCCGAGGACCTCGAGGACCTCACCCCCTTGGGGAGGACCTATGCCGAGGTGGCCACCCGGCGCGACACCGACCCCGGCACTCGCGCCACCGCCTGGCTCCTCTTCATGGACCTGGAGCGCTCGCGCGGCCGGCTCACCCGCGCCTCCGAAATCCATGACTCCTCCCTCGGCTTCATCGGCGACTATTACGTCGTCGGCGGCTTCGACAACGAGGGCAAGGCTGGCTGCGACACGGACTTTGGCCCCGAGGCCGCCAACCTGGACCTCTCCGCCACCTACCCGGGCGCCAAGGGCCGTCAGGTCTCCTGGCGCCGGCTCTCCGTCAGCCCCACCCAGGGCTATGTCGACCTGTCCTCCGCCGTGCGCCCCAACCGCGAGGCCGTGGCCTACGCCCTCACCTGGCTGGAGGCTCCGGCCGAGACGCGCGTGGCGCTCGGCGTAGGCACCTCCGGCGCCTTCCGCCTCTGGGTGAACGGCGAGAAGGTCTCCTCCAGCGACCACTACAATGCTCCCCGGCCGGACCAGTCGCGCGTCTCCGTGCGCCTGCGCAAGGGCCTCAACCGCGTCCTCCTCAAGGTGTGCCAGGAGTCCGGCCCGCTCGGCTTCTACCTGCGCCGGGACCCGCCCGCGCGCCTGCGCGCCACCCTCCCCGCCACGCCTCCCGCGCTCACCAAGGGCCCCACCGCCGCGCCTCAGCCGCTGCCCACCGTCACCTCCGCCCTCGCGGCCCTGGTGGCCAAGGCCCCCGCGGACGCGCAGCTGCGCGGCGAGTACGCCACGGTGCTCGACTTCTACCGCGCCTTCGACGAGCGCGAGCACACCGCCACCATGGAGGCTGAACGCGCCGCCCGCGAGGCTCCCCAGGACGAGCGCCTGCAGCTCCTGGCCGCCGAGACCCATCGGGATGACCTCAACCTGCGCCGCCGCTTCCTCGAGGCCGCCCTGCGCGCGGACCCCACCTCCACCCCGGCCCGCGTGGCGCTCGCCGAGCACGAGCTGGAGCGCGGCCACCCCGAGCGCGCCATCGAGCTGCTCAAGCCCGTGGTGGAGCTCACCCCGGACTCGGCCGCCGCCCGCCTCACCCTGGCCCGCGCCCACGAGACGCTCGGCGAGTCCGCCCGCGCGCACATGATGGTGGAGGAGACGCTCCAGCGCCTGCCTCGCATCCCCCGCGCGGTGCGCGCCGCCGCCTCCTCCGCCCGCATGCTGGACCGCCCCCAGGACTCCGTGGCCCGGCTGCGCGTGGCGCTGGCCCTGCGCTTCGACGACCGCCACAGCCGCGCCCTGCTCGGTATGCAGCTCGCGGACCTGGGCCAGGTGGAGTCCGCGGCGCACGAGTTCACGCAGATGCTCACCCTGGACCCCTTCGACAACGCCACCCGCCTGAAGCTGGCGGAGCTGCGCGCCGCCAACGGCCAGCTCGACGCGGCCACCGCCCACTTCGCCGAGGCCCGGGCCCTCTCTCCGGACGAGCCCGAGGTGTATGAGCGCGAGGGCCGCGCCCTGATGTCCGCCGGCCGCCGCGAGGAGGCCCTCTCCTCTTTCGAGCGCTCGCTGGCCTTGCGCCCGCAGAACCCCGCCCTCCGCGAGGCCGTGCGCACCCTCAAGGGTGAGTCCGCCGCCACCGCCGCCCGCTACCTCACGGACTTCAAGGGTCTGCTGAAGGAGGCCGACGGCTACACCACCGAGGACGCCGTGTACCTGGTGGACAACACCTACGTGCGCGTGCAGAAGAGCGGCCTGTCCAGCCGGACGCACCAGTTCGCCGTGAAGGTGCTCAACACCCGCGGCGTGGACGCCTTCCGCTCCTACCCCGTCACCTACTCGCCGGACCGCCAGGAAGTGCGCATCCTCCGCGCCCGCATCACCAAGGAGGACGGCTCCGTGGTGGACAGCTACGGCGAGAGCGAGCGCAACATCAATGAGCCCTGGACGGGCATGTACTACGACGCTCGCGCCAAGATGCTCTCCTTCCCCGCGCTCGCCGCCGGGGACGTGCTGGAGCTGCAGTACCGCGTGGACGACACCGCCCAGGAGAACCTGCTGTCCGACTACTGGGGTGACGTGGAGAGCGTGCAGGGCGTCTACCCGAAGGTGGCCTACCAGTTCCTCGTGGAGATGCCCAAGGAGCGGCCCCTCTACTGGAACGAGAAGAAGCTGCCCGGCGTGACGCACGCGCGCGAGGACGTGGAGGGCGGCAGCGTCCTCTACCGCTGGAGCGCCAGGCACGTGTCCAAGGTAGTGCCGGAGCCCGGCATGCCTGGCTGGGCCGAGGTGGCCGCCAACCTCCACATCTCCACCTACCGCACCTGGGATGAGGTGGGCCGCTACTGGTGGGGCCTCGTCCGCGACCAGCTCACCCCCAACGAGGAGCTGCGCCGCACGGTGGACACCGTGCTGCAGGGCGTGGACCGCAAGGACCAGCAGGCCGTGGTGCGCGCCATCTACAGCTTCGTGGTGACGAACACCCGCTACGTGGCGCTCGAGTTCGGCATCCACGGCTTCAAGCCGTACCGGGTGGACCGCGTGCTGGCGCGCCGCTTCGGCGACTGCAAGGACAAGGCGAGCCTCATCCACTCCATGCTGAAGGTGGCCGGCGTGGACAGCCGCCTGGTGCTGCTGCGCATGCGCAGCCTCGGCTCCATCGGCGAGGAGCCCGCGAGCCTGGCGGCCTTCAACCACGCCATCGTCTACGTGCCCCGCTTCGACCTGTACCTGGACGGCACCGCTGAGTTCCACGGCGCTCGCGAGCTGCCCAGCGCGGACCGCGTGGCCAACGTGCTGGTGGTGGAGCCGGACGGCAAGGCCACCTTCTCCACCACGCCCGAGGCTCGCCCCGAGGACAACGCCACCCGCCTCACCATGGACCTCGTCCTGCGGCCGGACGGTAATGCCGATGTCACGGGCGCCACCCGCGTGGGCGGCCAGATGGCCCCCGAGTACCGCCGCGCCTACCGCGCCGTGGCCTCGCGCAAGTCCACCTTCGAGCGCTCCTGGGCCCAGAGCTTCCCCGGCCTCACCGTGCACGACGTGAAGCTCAACGACACCACCCGCCTGGATGACGACGTGCAGGTGGACTTCCGCATGTCCATTCCCCGCTTCGCCGAGGCCGTGCCCGGTCAGGTTCGCTTCCTCCCCTTCGGCACCGGCCGCTCCTACACCCAGTCCTACGCCTCGCTCGCCGAGCGCCGCTTCGACCTGGTGATGCAGAGCCCCTGGGTCAACAACTTCACCTTCCGCTACACCCTGCCCCAGGGCTTCAGCGTGGCCGAGTTGCCTCCCGCGCATCAGGAGGAGACGCCCTTTGGCCGGGTGCGCCTCGGCTTCCGCCAGGAGGGCAACCAGCTCATCTGTGACGGCGAGGTGGCCATCACCTCCGCCCGGGTGAAGGCGGACGACTATGCCGCCTTCCGCGCCTTCCTCGGACGGGTGGACCAGGCCTTCGCGCGCAAGGTCACCCTCCGCGGGCCTGCTTCGTCCACCGCTGGACGGTAAAAATTGAGGGCTCCGGTCTTTTTTCGAGGATTTACAGATTATCCTCGTTAACAGGACCCACGGGGAGACGCCGTGATGACGATGCGCTCGAAGGTATGGCTGTTCGTGGTGGTGGCCATCACCAGCGTCTTCGCCATGGGGGTGGAGCTCTTGAAGGGGAGCCGGCTGGGGCTGAGCTCCCGCCAGCACCTGGCCCTCATCCAGGATCGGATCGACCTCTACGGCCAGATGCACAACAGCACCTGGCCCTTCGTGGATGCCCTGCGGCACGCCCAGCGGAACGAGGCGGACATCGCACAAATCCTGCACGACCAGGACGTGCACATGGACCAGGGCTTCGAGCGGCTGGAGGCCCTCCTCCAGGAGGAGCTGCAGCTCCCGACGGTGCAGGACAGGCAAGCCCGAGAGGAGCACGTCCACGAGCGCATCGCTGGGATTCATGAGGCTCAGCACCAATGGGCCACGCGGGCCAGGGGGCTCGCGCGCACGATGGAGGAAGGGGACACGCTTCCTCCGGACGCCTGGTGGGACCTCTTCCAGGACTTCGAGGAGACGGTGGGCACCCCCCTGGAGATGGCCATCTCGGAGGAGCGCGCCAGGATGGACGAGCTGCGGCAGACGTGGGACGCGCGCGCGCGGCGCGGCAACCAGATGGCGAAGCTCATCCCCGCCCTGGCGCTGGTGCTGGTGGTGGGAATCGCGCTCGCCATCCTCGAGCCCATGCAGCGCTCCCTGCGTCAGCTGCGCTCAGGTGCGGAGCGAATCGGACACGGGGACTTCGAGCACGCGCTGCCCGTGAAGGGGAGCGACGAGCTCGCCACGTTGGCGGGCGTCTTCAACCGGATGGCCGCCGAGCTGCACGACCTGATGCGCGAGAAGCAGCGCTACAACACCCTGCTGGAGGAGACGGTGCGCTCGCGGACCGCCGAGCTGGCGTCGACCAACGCCCGGCTGGAGCAGAGCCTCCAGCAGCTCCAGGAGGCCCAGAGCCAGCTCCTGCTGGCGGACCGGCTGGCCACGGTGGGCCGGCTCGCGGCGGGCGTGGGCCATGAGATCAACAACCCCCTGAGCTACATCCTCAGCAACCTGCGCTACCTGCAGGAGGAGCTGAACCGGACGCAGGGCACGGCCTCCGAGGAGGAGTGGCGGGAGATGCTCGCGGCCGTCAACGAGGCGTGCGAGGGCACCGAGCGAGTCAAGTTCATCGTGCAGGACCTCAAGCTGTTTGTCCGGCCGGACGACGCCGCGGTGGGCGCGGTGGAGCTGAGCACGGTGGTGCGCGGCGCCATCAAGATGGCCGCCCAGGAGATCCGCCCCCGCGCGCGCCTCGTCGAGGACTGCGCGAACGTGCCCCCAGTGCGCGGCAACGGGGCGCGCCTGAACCAGGTGCTCCTCAACCTGCTCATCAACGCGGCGCATGCCATCGAGCCGGGCCGGGTGGAGCACAATGAAATCCGCGTGATGGCGAGGCAGAGCGGGCCCGGCCACGTCACGCTGGCGGTGAGCGACACCGGGTGCGGCATCCCCCCGGAGAACCTCGCGCGCATCTTCGAGCCCTTCTTCACCACCAAGCCGGTGGGCATCGGGACGGGGCTGGGGCTGCCGGTGTGTCAGGGAATCATCACTTCGCTCGGGGGTGAGCTCACCGTGGAGAGCCAGCTGGGCCAGGGCACCACCTTCCGCATCACCCTGCCCATCGCCGAGGACGCCGAGGCTCCGAGCCAGGCCGCCTGAACCTTCAGGAAAGTGATGAATGTTCCCTCTCCCTTCGGGAGAGGGGATATGGCCGCGGCCCGCGAGGCCATGGAGGACGGGCCTCAGCCTGGCAGCAGCGCGGCGAGCAACTGACGCACCTCGGCGGGGCCCATCACCCGGTAACCGGCACGCGTGTCCTTGCCGCCCGCGTGGATGGCGACGCTGCCCTCCGGCAGCGCGGCGAAGAGGTCCTCGTCCGTGCGATCGTCGCCGAGGGCCACCACCAGCGTCCCAGGAGCCATCCCCTCGGTGATGGAGCCCACCACTCGGCCCTTGTTCACCCCGCGCGCGCGCACCTCCACCACCTTGTCGCCGGGCAGCACCTCCAGCGGACCCTGGGCGAACACCTCCCCGAGGTGCAGCCGCAGCTCGCGCGCCTGCCTCGCGCCGAACACCCGGTCCACCTGCCGGTAGTGCCACGCCAGTGAGGCCGATTTCTCCTCCACGAAGGCCCCGGGCACGCGGGCAGCGAAGGCCTCGAGCACCGGACGCACCAGGGCCTTCCAGTCGGTCGTCACTCCATCCAGGGACGTCCAGGGCTGGCCCGGCGAGGGACGGGACCAGAGGCCGTGCTCCGCATGCAGGCCCACGGGGAGCGCGCCGAGCCAGGCCTCCAGCGTCTCCTTGGTCCGCCCGCTGACGATGTGCACCCGCGTGCCGGGCCGGGTGGTGAGCCGCTGCAGCAAGTCCAACAGCTCCGCGTCCGGCGCGGCCAGCTCCGGCCTCGGCGCGAAGGGGACGAGCGTGCCGTCGTAGTCGATGAGGAGCAGCACGCGCTCGGCCTTGCGCATGCGCTCGAGCGCCACATCCGCGCCCGCGGGCTCCACGCGCGGCGGAGGCGTGGGCATGGACTCGAGCGTGTCCAGGAAGGAGCGCACCCACCAGTGCACGTCGTACTCCTTCACCCGGGTGCGCAGGGTGCGCATGCGCGTGCGCCGCTCCTCCTGCGGCATCTCCAGCGCCGACTCCAGCGCATCCGCCAGCCCGTCCACATTGTAGGGGTTCACCATCACGGCGTCCCCCAGCTCGTCCGCCGCGCCGGCGAACTCGCTGAGCACCAGCACCCCATCCTCGTCCGGGCGCGCGGCGCAGAACTCCTTGGCCACCAGGTTCATCCCATCGCGGATGGGGGTGACGAGCATCACGTCCGCGGCGCGGTAGAGGGCGGCGAGCTGCTTCTCGTTGAAGGAGCGGTAGAGGTAGTGCACGGGGACGTTGTGGACGCCGCCGTAGAGGCCATTGATTCGCCCCACCAGCTCGTCCACTTTCTCCCGGTAGCTGGCGTAGTCCGCCACTCCGGTGCGGCTGGGGACGGCCACCTGGATGAAGCGCAGCCGGCCACGCCAGGCGGGCTCGCGCTCCAGCAGCCGCTGCACCGCCATCAGCCTCCGGGGAATTCCCTTGGTGTAGTCCAGCCGGTCCACGCCCAGCACCAGCCGCAGCCCCTCGCTCTTCTGCCGGTGCACGCGCACCTCCTCGAGCACCGCCGGCTCGTTGGCCAGGTTCTCGAAGGACTGCGCGTCAATGCCCATGGGGAAGCCGCCCAGCCGCACCTCGCGTCCGTCATAGTCGACGCGGTCCACCACCGTCTCCAGCCCCAACAGCCGCATGAGGGAGCTGGCGAAGTGGCGCACGTACGTGAGCGTGTGGAAGCCGATGAGGTCCGCGCCCAACAGGCCCCGCAGCAGCTCCGTGCGGTGCGGCAGAGTGCGGAAGATCTCACTCGAGGGGAAGGGAATATGGTGGAAGTAGCCGATGCGCGCCTGGGGCAGCCGCGCGCGCAGGAAGGCCGGCACCAGCATGAGCTGGTAGTCGTGCACCCAGATGGTGTCCCCGGGCTGGTATTGGCGCGCCACCAGGTCGGCGAAGCGCTCGTTCACCCTGCGATAGATGTCCCAGTCCCGATCCTGCCGGGGGATGCGGTCGATGAAGTAGTGGCACAGCGGCCAGAGGACCTGGTTGGAGTAGCCCTCGTAGTAGCGGCCGACCTCGCTGGCGCTCAGGTGGAGGGGGACGCAGCGCAGCTCCGCGAGCTGGGTCTCCACCGACGCGCGCTGCGAGGGCGTGAGGCGCGAGACGTCCCCGGGCCACCCTATCCAGAGCCCTCCCGAGCGCTCATGGGGGCCCCGCAAGCCCGTGGCGAGCCCTCCGGCGCTGCGAACCACGGAGACCCCATCCTTGTCCGACTTGACAGTGACGGGGAGACGATTGGAAACGAGCAGGAGTCGGGACATACGTCCCAAACCCTTACTCAGCCGAGCCGGAGATGGCCACCCCGGAAATGGGGGCCGTGCCACCTAGAGAACCTTGGCTCCCGCCGCGTGTCCACCCGAGCCGCGCAAGAAGCCTGGGCTCCCGGCTCGTCTTCCAGATGAAAGCGTCCAGCACGTAGTGCGTGGCCTGCGGCAGCGCAAGCAGCGGCACCACCAGCGCCAGCACGTCCGCGGGCAGCACCGGGCCGCCCTCGCCGAAGAGGCGGGACCGCTCGTGCCACACCAGCTTGTCCCAGAGGAGTTCCTCCCCGAAGGCGAGCACGCACAGCACTCCCAGGAAGCCGGGCAGGCCCGCGCGCACCACGGGCGCCAGCCAGCCATAACCCCCCTCGGCGAGCCGCCCGCGCGTGTAACGGAAGAGGAGCGCGAAGTAGGGCACACCGTGCAGGACGACATTCATCACCGTGAAGGTGAAGTCGTCCTGGGCCAGCACGATGCCGCCGAACCACGTCACCCAGGTGGCGAGCACGAGCAACACCTTGCCCACCTGAAGGCCCTCACCGCGCACGACGCGCGACACCTGGAAGCCCGCCCATGCGGCGAGCACCAGCCCGTGGAGAACGAGCGCCCCGGTCCCCACCCAGGCGGGCAGACCGGAGAGGAAGTCGTTCTCCACGAACCACCAGAAGGCCCGGGGAAGGTGGGCATGCCACCAGAGGACGGGGCCGAGCGTGGCGGCATAGATGGCGGCAGCGTCGAGGAGGTGCTCGGTGCTGGAGACGCGAGCCTTGCGGCCATAGAGAGCCACCCAGCCGTACTGCTGGCGGACGAAGTGAAAGAGCGCGGTGTACGCGAAGAGGCGCCAGAAGGTGCCCGGGGAGAGGAGATACGCAAGCACCCCCAGCAGGTACGCGGCGAGCGGGGCGGTGACGTAAAGGCCGGGCCGGCGCTGCAGCTCTTCCCCATCAAAATAGGTGCGAAAGAGGGTGGACCAGACGTGGGCCACGTCGACACAGACGACGAACAGCGCCCACGCCCACAACGGCGTATCCCCCACGGCGCCCAGCGCGGGCGCGGCGAGCACGAGCCCCACCGACACGAGCGCGCTGCCCGCGAAGACGGTGAGGTCCACACCTCGTCCGAAGAGCCAGGCCTGGGAGGGAGCGAGAAAACGAGACATCACCCCGGAGGGTAGCAGCCCCGAACGTCAGATGGAGGGCCGTCGATTGGATCAATGCTGAACATGGCCGCGGCCTGCTCCCTTTTTTCCCACCTGCCCGCCCGGAGGACAGGGAAGCTCCCGGCGCGGCCAGGAGCCGCCGCATCTGGAGTGCCATGCTCGCAGACTCTTCCGTCACCTTCGATGATTCGCGCTGGCCACTCCGATTCGTTCGGTTCGTGGGAACGCCCACGCCCTGGCAGTACGAGCACTACCTGCGAGAGGCGACAGCCAGCCTTCAGAGGCGGGAGAGGCACCTGAGCATCACCGACCTGACCCAGGCAACCCTTCCCACCCCCGAGCTGCGACAGCGGCAGATCCTCTGGATGCAGGAGCACGAGGGCCTCATCCGCGAGGTGGTCCTCGGAGCGGCGTTCGTCGTCACCACCCCTCTCCTCCGGCTCTCGCTGAGCGCCGTCCTGCACTTCAAGCCACTGCCGGTGCCGTACCTCATCACCGCCCAGGAGGTGGAGGCGGTGGGCTGGGCGAGCGCGCGCATCGAGGAGCAGGGGCTGCGCCTCGTGGCCGAGCGCCTCCGGAGCCAGTACGGCCTGCCCACCCGGGTCTACGCCTGAGTCCAAAGCTGGAAGCAAACCCCGCGTGGCGCCAACATCGCCCCGCCGATGCCTTCCGCGCTACCGCCGCCTCCCTCAAGCTTCCGCCGCAGGCTCCTCGCCGTGATGCTCGTCACGGGACTGGTGCCGCTCGTGCTGCTCGGCTTCATCGCCCGGCAGGCACTCGAGGACCTGCTGTCCGTCTCCCTGGCCCCCGTGGAGCAAGTGCTCGAGGACGTCTCCGCGGGGCTCGCCCGCGAGGGCCACTCCCAGGCCGCGCTCGACGAGGCCCGCCTCAACCTCGCCCAAGCCGAGCTCGCCCGCCGTGCGCTCGCGCGCCGCACACCCTGGCTCATCGCCGCGCTGCTGCTCGTCTCGGCCGCGGTGCTTACCGCCGCTGCCGTGCTGCTGGGCCGCGCCCTCACCCGCCCTGTCTCCACCCTCACCCAAGGCATGTGGGCCTATGCGCGCGGAGACCTCTCCGTCCAGCTCCCCGCCCCCGACGCGCCCCGCGACGAGCTCCAGTTCCTCCTCGTCCAGTTCAACCGCATGGGCCGCGAGCTCGCCGCCCAGCGCGAGCGCCTCAAGGCCGCCGAGCAGATAGCGGCCTGGCAGGACGTGGCCCGCGCGCTCGCCCACGAGCTGAAGAATCCCCTCACCGGGATGAAGCTCGCGCTGGCGCGGCTGTCGCGCGGTGACGCGCCCCCGGACACCACCCGCCTCACCGAGTCCGTGGCCCTCCTCCAAGAGGAGATAGAACGGCTCATGCGGATGACCCGGAGCTTCTCCGACTTCGCCCGCCTGCCCGCGCCGCGCTTCCAGCCCGTTGCCCTGCGTCCCCTGCTCGCCGACGTGTGTGCCCTCTACCGGGACACCTCGCCCGTGCCCGTGGAGCTGCAACCCGGCCCCGAGCCCTCGCTCTCCGCCGACCCGGATGGCCTGCGCCGCCTCTTCGGCAACCTCCTCAAGAACGCCACCGAGGCCTCCACCTCCGGTGCGTCCCCCGTGCGCCTCTCCATCGAGGCCCTGCCCTCCTCGGTGCGCGTCTCCATCCGCGACGGCGGCAGCGGGATTGCCAGCGTGCTCGAGGGCCCCGCCCTCACCCGCGGCCTCTTCAGCACCAAGCCCGGCGGCAGCGGCCTGGGGCTCCCCATCGCCCAGAAGGTGGCCCACGAGCACGGCGGCACCCTGCGCCTGGAGCCCGCGCCTGGAGGCGGCACGCTCGCGCTCGTGGAGCTGCCCCTCAGTCCTCCGCCCACCGCGGAGGCTCGACCGCAGGCTGAACAACAAGCTTAAGGAGGAAATCATGTAAAGTGCGCGCAAGCGGGAGCGCAGGGTGACGGAGTCAACAGCCAGGCCGCTCCACCGGGAGGAGAGTGAAATGAGAGCTCGTCGCGGCGAAGTGCGAGCCTGTGTCGCCGGAATCCTGATGGTGCTCGGCGCGTGCACGGAGCCCCAGAAGGGGCCGGACACCTCGGACGCCGGAGTCCCTTCCTCGGATGGAGGAAGCGAGGGCACCGAGCTCTCGCCGAACCTGATTCCCCAGGAGGAACTCTTCACGTGCAATGGGGCCGCCTCGGACGCGCCCACCCGCATCCGCCGCATCAACCGGTGGCAGTGGACCCGCAACGTCGGTGGCGCCGTGACGCGCGGATGGACTGGCTTCAGCTTCTACGACAATCCGCTCGATCCCAATCCACGCTCTCCCTACGGCAGCTACGCCGCCGACGACACGGTCGATGAATCCATGGTGGAGATCATCCTCCCCATCGTGGACGAGTACGGCGCGACGTGGGCCGGGCCCTACACTGGCGGAAACAGACTCGATCTCCTCCGCGAGGACCGGTCGTTGCGTTGCATGTGGGAGCAGGCGCAGCCGAGCACCGCGTGCATTCGCAACTACCTATCCACCCTGCTCGAGAAGGGTGTGATGTACAGGCCGGCGCGCGCGGATGAACTGGACCGGTTGGCCGCCTTCACCCAGTCGGTGCTCGCGCAGGAAGTCCCCGATGGAAGCCAGGACCCACGTACCCACAGCCTCTCGCGCGTCGTCACCGCGGCGTCATTGATGAGCGGCGCGTTGTTCCGCGAGGAGCTGGGCACGCCGATCAGCGACGGCCGGGTCGGGCTCGGGGACTGGGAGCTCGCGCAGCAGCTCACCTATGCGTTGGGAGATCGTGCCCCGGGCGCGGTTCCCACCTGGAGGTGGCCTGACACCTCCGCGTCCTCCAAGGGCCACTACGGAGACATCGCGGACGCGGCGCGTGACGGAGGGATTCGCTCGCCGGAGGTCGTGAGCTCGCTGATTGATCAGCACTTCGGCGGCATGGATGCCACCCGCTTCGATCTGGTCCAGGACTTCGGCGAAGGGGAGCGTCCCCGCCGGGGCGAGTACTGGCTCTCCGATGGCGTGGCGAACTTCTTCCGCCAATGGCTGGGCTACACGCAGGTGGAGGCGATCTTCAAGGAGCGCCCGGAGGCGACCAGCGCCTTCGATGATGGGGAGCTGAGTGGCTACCGCGCACAGGCCGCGGCCTGGGAGAATCTGCTCTCCGGCTACTACGGCGACGAGTCGACGCTGATCCAACAGATGGACGACTTCGTCGCACGTGCGGTGGTGAATGACGTCGCGGTGCTCAAGACGCTGTTGACCTCCCGGCGGTTCTTCCTCGCCGCGACCCAGGACTCGGGCTTCGACGGCAACGCCACGCGGTACACGGGCCAGCCCTACGGCACCAACGCGGAGATCGCCGCGACCCCCGAAGCGCGCTGGCGGATGCTCCCGGAAGCGGAGCGCGCGGGCGTGCTCACCCACCCGGCGTGGTTGGCCTCGCATGGCGGAAACTTCGAGGACGATCCGTCCGCGGTGCACCGGGGCAAGTGGGTGCGGGAGAACCTGCTCTGCGGCTATGTGCCCCCCCTCAGCTCGGTGCGCGTGCGGGCGCAGGTAGGTCCTCACTCCCCGGACAAGAACGCTCGTGCGCGGCTCGAGGACGCCACCGGCAAGAGTGAATGCCAGGGCTGTCACTCGCTGATGAACCCGCTCGGCTTCCCGTTCGAGATCTACAACCATGCCGGCTACCTGCGGACGAGGGACCATGCACCCTCCGGGGGATGGATGGCTCCCAATGGGCAGGTGACGTTGAGCAATCTACCGGACCCGGCCTTGAACGGACCCGTGCGGGATGCGGTGGAGCTCAGCGAGAAGCTCGCCGCCTCGGGCTACGTGAAGCGCTGCTTCGTCCGGCAGACCTTCCGCTACTTCATGGGCCGAGACGAGAACCGGAGCGACGCCTGCACGCTGGTGCGGATGGAGCAGGCCTATGACGAACACCAGGGCTCATTCAAGGCCCTGCTGAGAGCCCTGATGACCAGCGACACCTGGACGACGCGCCGCGCGCCGGCGCAGGGAGAGTGACCATGCTGACCCGACGCGCGTTGCTCAAATCCGCCGTGGCCGCTGGACTGTTCGCACCTTTCTACCGCGAGGCGCTCGCCCAGACGGCGAAGCCCATGAGGCTGGTGCTGGTGCTGGAGTGCAACGGCATCTACCCCGAGGCGTTCCTGTCCAGCGGGACCCGCGCGGCCCTCGGCCCGAAGGTTGGCAAGCGGCACAACTTTCTCGACGTGTATCCCGAGACGCCATTGCTCCGCACGGGCGATGACCTCTCCAGCGCACTGTGTCTGGGGTCGCTCGCCGGAGGCAGTGGCGCGCCGTCCCTCGTGAACCGTGCGGCGGTGTTGCTCGGGCTGTCGTCGACGATCGCCGGAGGTGGGCACTCGTCGGGGACGGGGGCGCTGAGCTGCGCGGTGCATGGCTCGGCCGCCACCTTGGATGCGGTGCTGGCACCGAGGCTCAAGCGCACCGCGCCCTTCGACGCCATCCGACTGGGCACCAGCTCCGCGCGCACCCCCATCGTCTACGAGACGTGTTCGTACGGTCCGCGCAAGCCCGCCGGCATCCTGGTGAACCCGATGCTCGCGTACAACACGATCTTCGGCTCGCTCTCGGCCAACACGGCGGTGGGCCAGGAGCGCCGGATGCTCTTTGACTTCGTGCATGAGGACGCGAAGGCCGCGCTCGCGACCTTCAAGGGCAACTCCCACGAGCGCACGAAGCTGGAGCGGTACCTGACCTCGCTCGAGTCGCTGCGTGCCAGGGAGACGCAGCTGCAGGGAATGGCGGCGCAGGTGAAGCCGCTGCTTCCCCCAGACCCGTCCGTGAATCCGTTGCTGCAGGGAGGCACAACCCCGCCCGACTCACTCAAGTGGCTCGAGGCCCAATTCGAGATCGCCACCACCGCGCTGCTGGGCGGGCTGACGAACCTGGTGGTGCTGGCGGCGGGGACCTCGGGCTTCGACGTCGCCTATGACCCGAGCATCGCGAACGTCGGGCGTCATGACCTCCAGCACGGCATCGACAACGCGGCCAACTGGACCGGCATCGCGGCCGTCACCCGGAAGCACGTGGCCCTGGTGGCGAAGCTCGCACGCGCGCTGGCGGCGACGCCGGAGCTCCATGCGTCCGGCTCGATGCTGGATCACACGGTGATCGTCTTCATGTCCGACAATGGCGAACAGCACCACTCGGAGGCGAGGGAGTGGCCCAAGCTCGTCCTCGGTGGCAATGCGCTGGGGCTGAAGACGGATGGACGGACCGTGGTGTATCCGGCCGAGGGCACGGCACGGAATCGCCAGGTGTCCAACCTGTTCAACACCCTGGGCCACGCCTCGGGCGATACCGACTTCAACACCTTCGGCTCGGAAGGACCGACGAGAATCGCCGAAGGACCCCTGCCGGAGCTACTCGGATAGGCGGCGAGCAGCGACCCGTGGAGCTGCCCCTCAATCCTCCACCCACCGGGGAAGCTCGATCGTGAAACTCGAGCCCCGGCCCTGCTCGCTCTCCACGCGGATGTGGCCCCCGAGCTGGGAGACGATCTGCTGGGAGATCCACAGTCCGAGCCCCAGCCCACCATAGTGGCGCTCGGACACCGCCCGCTCGAAGCGTCCGAAGATGCGCGCCTGATCCCTCGGGGAGATGCCGATGCCCTCATCCTGAACGCGCACGCACACTCCCTCGGGCGTGGACGAGGCCGAGACCTCGATGGGGCGGCCCGGTCCATACTTCATCGCGTTGGCGAGGAGGTTCGACAGCACCTGGTCCAGGCGCGACCGGTCCCACCGCCCGGCGAGCGGTGAGCGCAGCTTCAGCACGAGGCTACAGCCCACCTTCTCCAGCTCCGGCCTCATGCGCGCCGCCACCTCCTCCACGAGCGCAGCCAGGTCCATCTCCTCCAGCACCATGGGCAGGCGCCCGGAGGTGATGCGGCTCACGTCCAGCAGGTCTCCCACCAGTCTGCCCAACCGCTCGCCCTGGCGCTGGCAGGTGGCGGCCCACTTCGACAACCGCTCGGCATCTTCATCTCCCAGCGCGGCACTCTCCCGGACGAGGCGCTGGAGCCCGAGCTTCAGGGCCGTGAGGGGTGTGCGCAGCTCGTGGCCGGCAATGCCGAGGAACTCATCGCGCAGGGCCACGGCGTCCCGAGCTTCACGGTAGAGCCGCGCGTTGTCGATGGCATACGTCGCGTGGGCGGCGTACTCCTTGGCGAAGGTGAAGTCGTCCTCGGTATAGGTCCGATCCGTCGAGCCGAGCGCGAGCACGCCGGCTACCCCCTGGGAGGTGGCGAGCGGAATGAGCATCACGGAGCGAATGCCGAACCGCTCGCTCGGGCCGTTCCGCAGAGTCCAAGAGAAGGCCTCTTTGACCACCGGGATGAGCCGGGGCAGGCCCGTGGCGATGAGCTCGTGGACAGGATGCTCCTCGGAAATGACGAGGGTGCGAGCCATCTCGTCCGCGAGCGGCTGGAGGGAGGGGTCCGCATGGGACATCGACACCAGCCCGAGCGCCCCATCGGGCCGCCTGCCGCAGAACATCGCCAGGGTGGCGAGCGCGGGGACGCACAGCCGGACCAGCGTGCGCGAGGTCTGCTCCGGGTCGAGCGACGAGGAGAGCACCGCACTGGACTCGGCCAGGAAGCGCTGCGCCTCCATGGCCCGCTTGCGCGCGGTGACGTCCTGGATGGTGCCAATGGCACCGCGGGGGCGGTGCGACGCGTCGAAGAGAGGGACAGCGGAGATGACGAGCGTGCCGCGCCGGGCCCCCTGGACCTCGAGGTCCAGCTCAACGTCGAGCACCTCCTGGCCCGTCGTCACCGCCCGCTGCATCGGCAACTCCTCGGAGGGGAGCGTGCGGCCCTGGGCGTCGCGGTAGCGGATGGGTTGGCGCTCGCCATCGGGCGCACTGAGCGAGATGTTGCTGTCGAGCGGCAGGCCGTGCAGCCGCGCGAACCAGCGGTTCTGCTGGATGTGCTGGCACTCGCGGTCGCGGGCGATGCCGATACCCACCGGGATGACGTCGAGCAGCGTCTTGAAATCAGCGGCTTGATGCTCCAGTTCCTGACGGAGCCGGTCCGCCTCGAGCGCGAGCGCGACACACCCGGCCAGGTCCTCGGCGAGCGCCAGCGCCGCTCCGTCCAGGCGCAGCTCCGGTTCCCGCGAGGCGAAGGAGATGACCCCGATGAGCTGCCCCGCCAACCACAGGGGCACCGCCATGCAGTCCAGCAGCCCGGCCTCCTGGATGCGAGGAAGGTTCTCCTCTTCCGGGGACAACAGGAGCGCTACCTGCTCGGAGAGTCCTTGGTGCAGCTCCGGACTGCCCGACCGCGCCACCCGCCAGGCCAGTGGTGAGGGCGGACCTCCTGGAGGTCCATGGACCTGGCCATGGGGAGCGCGAAAGGCGGCAACCCGCTGGAGCACGCCGTCCTGGAGCACATCGAGGTCACACCAGCCCCCCAGCTCCGGCAGCGCCACCCGGCCAAGGCAGCGGAACACGTCATACCGTCCGGAGCACTGGGCCAGCTCGCGGCTCATCCGACCGAGGAGCTGACCGCGGGAGCGCTGAAGGGACGACAAGAGGTCCGGTCCCTCCAGACCGGCTCCGGACATGGACGGCACCTCGAGCTCCAACATCAGTCCCACCTCCCACGGGAAGGTCCGGTGGGAGCGGTAGCAGGCAGGGGAGCGCCATGCACGCCTGCTTGCGTCAGGAGACCCGCCCTACCCCGTGTCGCACCTCATCGCCCCACTCCTTGGAGAACAGGGAGGAGTCCCTTCTCCACTCCCCAGCGGCCGGAGGTCCGCGCCAAGGCTTCCCCGGTCCCCCTCGCGCCGCGCCGCTATGAAGCCCTTGCCGAGGGGAGTGGAAGCTCCAGCGTGGCGACGGCGCCCTGGCCCGGCCCCTTGCTCATCAGGGTGAGCTGGCCCTTGAGCATCTGCGCCGCCAGCGCGCTCGCGTGGAGCCCGAAGCCGTGGCCCTCCTTGCGCGTCGTGAAGCCGTGCATGAACAGCTTCCCCATCAGCTCCGGTGCGATCCCCACCCCATCATCCGCCACCTGGATGCGCGCCACCTTGCCCTCTGCCTCCAGCTTCACCCAGAGGTTGCGCTGACCCTCGGGCACTCCGTCCAGCGCTTGTTTCGCGTTGCTGAGCAGGTTGATGAGGATCTGCAACACCTTGTGCTTGTCCACGTACGCTCGAGGCACCTGCGACACCTCTCGATGGACGGTGACGCCGTGACGCCGCAGCGCCGCCATCTGGATGCGGAGCGCGTCGTCGATGAGTCCGGACAACTCACACTCCTCCATCATCAGCGAGTTTCGCGCATACGTCTGCTGCACCTGGACGATGGCCCGGATGTGCTCGATGTGCCGGTTCATCTCATCCAGGTCCTCCATCAGGTGCATCTGCTCGCTCATCATGTCCTTCCCGAGCGCCGTCAGGTAGTCCGGGAGCTTGCCGCCACGCGGGTCCTTCGTCAGGAAGTCCGCCAGCTCCCCGCGGTGTTCCACCATCAGGGCCGCGGCCTGATTCAACCGGCCCACGCGCAGGGAGCCCACGGCCTTGCGCATCATCTCCAGGTTGACCACGGCACTGGTGAGCACATTGCCCACGTTGTGCAGCACGTTGGAAGCCACCTCCGCCATGCCCACCTCGCGCGCGGTGTCCACCAGACGCGCTTGGGCTTGCTTGAGCTCGTGCGTGCGCTCCTCCACCCGCCGCTCCAGCTCGTCATTGGCCTGACGCAGCTCCGTCCGAGCGCGCTGCACGTCCGCGTACAGCCGTGCGTTCTCGATGGAGATGGCCGCCTGCGAGGCGAGGTGTCCCAGCAGCACCAGGCGCGCCGGGCTGAAGGCGTTGGTGGTCAGGTTGTTCTCCAGGTACAGGGCCCCGGTGAACTGCTCCCGCGTCATCAGTGGCAGGCACAACACCGAGCGCGCTCCGCTGCGCGCCAGATAGGCATCGGAGGCGAAGGAGTGGGGCTGGGAGGCATCCCCAATGAGCACGTGTTCCCGCGTGCGCCGGACATAGGAGAGGAGCGTCCAGGGCACCGCGTGGTGACCGCCCTCGTCCGACGCCTCCATGGCACCGTCCGGGGAGGTCTGGAAGAGGGCCGCCACCGAGAGCGTGTCCCCATTGGAGAGCAGCAGCGCGCCTCGCTGGGCGCCCGCGTTCTCGAGCGCCGCCTGCATCAGCGCCGTCACCAGTCGCTCCAGTACGATTTCGCCAGAAATCGCCTGCTGCGCCTTGACCACCGTGAGCACGTCGATGCGGGTGGAGTCCGTGCTGCTGGTGGTCAGCGGATCCTGGGGAAGCACCGTGGAGGCAAGCGCCGGCCACTGGGACTCCAGGTGCTGGACCTTGGCCCGCGCTCCCCATTGCTGGTAGGCCGCCCGGGCTTCGCGCGCGAAGGCGTGGGCGACGATGGGCGACTGGCGTGTGCGCCAGAAGTTCGCCGCCAGCTCACTGGCCAGCCCCAGGTACGGCGTGGCCCCGTTCTCCCGGGCCACGCGGATGGACTCCTCGTAGGCCCGCGTCGCGTCCTCCGAGCGTCCGAGGAGGCGGGCCCGCTCCGCGAAGACGAGCCGCTCGAGCGCGCGGAAGTTCTCGGGACACAGCTCCGCCCATTGCGCGAGCTGCTGGTAGTGCTGCTCGATGGCCTCGAGGAACTCCCGCTGCTGCTCGGGAGAGGCCTCCTCGAAGCACGCGGCCAGCGTCAGGGCACGGAAGAAGTGGCCTTCGCGGGAGTTGAGGGTGCCCAGGTTGGCCCACAACAACCCGGCCGCCTTGTCCGCCGCTTCACGGGCTTCCGCGTAGGCGCCGCACATGAAGCGAGACTGCATCTTGAAGACCCAGTAATGGCACCGCGTGCCGCCCAGCCGCTCGGGCGTCATCCGCGCCTCGAAGGCCTGTTCGTCGAAGCCCTCCCCGCTCAGGGTCTGGAACGACAGGGAGTGGCCCCGCAGCTGTTGCACGTAGCGCTGGGTCACCAGGTGCCACTCCAGGGGATCCAAGAAGCCCGTCTTGCTCAGGTACTCGCCGCGCACGAGCGACTCCTGGTAGACCTCGTCCAGGGGGTGCCCCATGGCGAGGCGGTTGATGACGAGATAGACGCTGCAATAGGTGGCGGGCGCGACCGCCCCCTCTTGAAGCGAATGGTGCAGGCCGTTGAGGAGGATCTCCTGCGCCCGGGCGAGGGGCTGGACCCAGTAATGGCTGAACTGCATGCCGAGCAGCACATCTCCCCGGAGGGCGGACAGGTTGTAGCGCTCGACGAAGCCGAGGGAGAGCCGTGCGAAGGCCAGGCCCTCCCGGTGGCGCTTGAAGAACGAGCCGGTGATGACGGCGAACCAGACATATCCGAGCACGGCGGCGTCCACGAAGCCGTGGCGCAGGGTGAGGGAGACAATCCGGCTCAGGATGACGATGAGCAGGTGGGGGTTGGAGGAGTAGGCGCCCGGGAAGAGCTTGAAGAGGGTGGCGACGGTCAACTTCACGTCCGGGTCGGTCATGAGGGGCAACTCGATGAGGCTCTCGATGGGACGCTGCCCCAACAGGGCCCACACCTCTTCATTGGCGGCGACGGCCTCCTCCCACGTGGGCCGCATCGGCACCGGCATGCCCAGCAGCTCCAGGCACTCCCGGATGCAATTCATGCCCTGCAGGTACTCACCCGTGGCGAAGTGGATGTCCTGGGACAAGAGATAGGTGGCCACGGTGTCCGCGCGGGTGCGTGCCCGAGAGCGGAGCTCCGCGAGTTGGCGCTGGGCCTCGGAGGGGGAGCCGCTCATGAGCTCCGTGCGCACCTGGGCCATTCGCACCTGGAAGGCCAGGGCGTAGTCCGTCTCCCAGGGGTCACCGGGAATGAGCGAGAAGGCCGTCGTGAAGTAGGTGATGGCAGGGCGCAGCGCGAGCGCGGCCTGGGCCTTGTCGCCCGCCTCGGCGTTGAGCCGCGCGAGCTGGTGGCGCTCGGCGGGGTCCTCCATCAGCGCCACCCCGGCGTTGAGCTGGCTCACCACCTCGAAGAGTGACTCGCGCACCTGCTCCGGGGACAAGCTCTGGAGCAGCAACCGGCCGATGCGCAGGTGCACCTCCTGACGCTGCGCCTCGGAGCTGAGCGAATGGGCCGCCTGCTGGATGCGGTCATGCAGGAAGCGGTACGTCTCCGCCCCCACGCGCCCCAGCATGCCTTCGCGCAGCGCGGGCTCGAGGCCTTGCTCCACCGCCTCCACCTCGGAGAGTCCCGAGAGGGTGCCCAACATCTGGAGCGAAAAGGCGGTGCCCGCGCACGCCGCCAGCCGCAGCAGGTGCTGGGTGTCCGGAGGGAACTGGCGCAGCTTGTCCACCATGAAGTCGACGATGTTCTCCGAGTAGTCCCGGGCTCGGACGCCCTCGGCATCCCACCGCCAGCCGCCCTGAGGCAGGCGCACGAGCAGGCCCTCTTGATGGAGCGTCACCAGCAGCTGCAGCAGGAAGAAGGGGTTGCCCCCCGTCTTCTCGTGCACCAGCACCGCCAGGGGGGCCACCACCTCCCGGCTCGCTCCCGGGAGCGTCTCGCCCACCAACTCCTCCACCTGCTCCAGGTGCAGCGGCTCCAGCCGGATGTCCGTGATGCGCGTTCCCACCTCGCGCAACTTCCCCAACACCACCATCAGCGGGTGGGAGGGGCTCACCTCGTTGTCCCGGTAGGCGCCGAGCCACAACACCGGGGGACTCTCCGGATGGGACATCAACTGCTCGAGCAGCTTCAGACTGGAGGGGTCCGCCCACTGCAAATCATCCAGGAACACCACCATCGGGTGCTCCTGCGTGGCGAACACCGACAGGAACTGGCGGACCACCTGGAAGAAGCGGAGCTGCGCGTCGCTGGCGGGCAATGCTTGGAGCACGGGCTGCCGGCCCACCAGCGCTTCCAGCTGGGGCGCCATGTCCACGAGCAGCTGCCCCTGGCCTTCCCAGGCCTGATTCACCTGCTCGCGCCACCGGGCGAACTCCTCCTCGCTCCCAGCGAGCAGTTGCTGCACCAGTCCACGGAGGATCCCGGTCAGGGTGGCGTAGGGAATGTCCCGCTGGAACTGGTCGAACTTGCCGCGCAGGAAGAACCCGCGCCGCCGGACCACGGGCTTGTGCAGCTCGTTCACGACGGAGGACTTGCCGATTCCCGAGTACCCGCTGACGAGCAGCAACTCCGGCCGGCCCGTGCGCGCCACGTGCTCGAAGCCCCCGAGCAGCGCGGTCACCTGCGCCTCACGCCCGTACAGACGTTGCGGCAGTTGGAAGCGCTGGGGCTTGTCCTGCGTCCCCAGCGGGAAGACCTCCTGCGCGCTCCGGCTCAACGCCTCGCGGCAGCGCACCAGGTCCGCCCTCAAGCCCTCGGCGCTCTGGTAGCGCTCCTCGGCCACCTTGGCCAGCAGCTTCATCACGAGGGCGGACAGAGCCAGCGGCACCTGCGGATTCAGCTCATGGGGCGGTTTGGGCTTCTGCGCCATGTGAGCGTGAAACCACTCGAGCGCGTCCTGGGCCTGGAAGGGCCTGCGCCCCGTCAACAACTCGTAGCAAGTGACGCCCAACGAATAGAAGTCCGTGCGGTAGTCCACCGTGCGGTTCATCCGTCCGGTCTGCTCGGGCGACATGTACGCCAGCGTGCCCTCGATGAGATGCGTCGGCGCCGCCTCCAGATGCTCCACCTGCTGGAGCGTCGCCACGCCGAAGTCGATGAGCCGCGCCTCTCCTGACTGCTCCACGATGATGTTGGACGGCTTGATGTCCTTGTGGATGACGTCGCGGCTGTGGACCTCGGCCAGGGTGGAGGAAAGCGAGAGGGCCAGACTCAAGAAGCGGGAGACCTCCATCGGCTGGCCCGTGGACTCGGACAAGGCCTCACCATGCACCCGCTCCAGCAAGAGCAGGGGTCGCCCGTACAGCCGCTCACAGGCATAGGGCCTGGCCACCCCGCGCACGTCCCGGAGCCGCTGGAGGATGGCGAACTCCCGCCGGTACCGCTCGTTCTCGCTGGAACTGGGAGCGGGCGCCATCGGCGTCTTGATGATGAGGGGCACACCATCGGCTTCGCGCACCGCTTGGAACAGCACGCTCGACCCCGTCGCTCGGAGCGTGCCCAGAATTCGGTAACCCGGGATATCCAACATGAAGAAATGCCCCTGTGAGCCAGAGCCGCACCTCGAAGCTGCGTGGCGCCAGCCCCCTCTGATGGTATGCGGTTCCAGGTGGGGAGCGGTGACTGGGAATCGCTCCCACTCGTGAAAGCTCCTCGGACGCTCGCTGGTCGTGGGACCGGGAACGGAGCCTGGCTTGTGGACAGCCTGCCCCTGTCAGGCCGCGGTGACCCGCAGAGGACGTCCCGCCCGCTGCGGCCCCCGCTCGCCGTCAAGCAACGCGAGCGCCCCATTGACGAGCACCGCGCGGACACCTGTGGCATACGCGAAGGGCTGGGCATAGGTAGCCTGGTCCGCGACGCTGGCCGGGTCGAACACCACGACGTCCGCCGCCATCCCGGGTGCGAGCAATCCGCGATCCTTCAGGCGCGCACGCGCGGCAGGAAATCCCGACAGCTTGTGGATGGCCTGCTCGAGCGTCAGCACCTTCTTTTCACGCACGTACACGCCGAGCACCCGGGAGAAAGTCCCCAACGAGCGCGGATGCGGATGGCCGCGGCGCGCAGGCCCCTCCAGCGCCATGGCGGAGCCATCACTCGCCGCCATCCAGAGCGGGTGCGAGATGATGCGCACGAGGTTGTCCTCGCTCATGGCGAAGCCCACCATGCCCACGTTACCGCGGCTGCGCTGGAGCAGACCGACGGCTGCCTCATAAGGAGAGGTGCCAAGTGCCGCGGCATAGCTGCCGAGCCGCTGCCCTTCGGCGGCCCGGTCCGCAGCATGGGCCACCGCGGACACCATCACGTTGTCCCAGCCACCGATGCTCTCCACCTTCGTCATCGCCGCTTCCCGCAGGCGCTCTCCCATCCCCGGCTCCGAGAGACGCGCGAGAAAGGCGTCCGCACCACCATCCCGGCTCCAGGCGGGGAAGAGGTTGGTCAAGGTGGTCTGGTACGCCGTGTAGGGGTAGCGGTCGAAGGAGAGGTCGACACGCTCCTCCGTGCGCGCCCGCTCCAGTCGCGCGAAGATCTGCTCGAGCTTGCTCCAGTTCCTGCGTCCCGAGGTCTTCAAGTGGGAGATGTGGAGCGGGCAGCCCGCGCCACGCGCGACGGCAATCGCCTCGTCGATGGCTTCGAGGAGCTGCTCATCCTCATTGCGAATGTGCGTCGCGTAGACGAGCCCTCGCGCGCCGAGCGGGCGGCAGAGGGCAATGAGCTCCTCGAGGGAGGCGAACGCACCGGGCGTGTACTCGAGCCCGGAGGAGGCACCGCACGCACCTTCGGAGAGCGCGGCCTCGACGAGGGCCACCATCCTGGCCAACTCCTCGGGCGTGGCGGGACGATTCTCCTCGCCGATGACCGCCTTCCGCACCGAGCCGAGCCCGACCATGTTCGCGACGTTGACGGCGGGCGAGAGGCGCTCGATTGCCTCGAAGAACGCATCCATGCTCTCGAAGCGGTCCGAGCCACCTTCCGCCACGGAGGCACGCAAGCGGGGCGCTCGCGAGTACCCATCCTGTCCGGTGACCACGGTCGTCACACCCTGGCGAAGGACGGACTCGGCATTCGGGTCGTCGAACAGGGTGCCATCCGTATGGGAGTGGAAGTCGATGAAGCCCGGAGCAACGGCGAGCCCGCGCGCATCGATCAGGGTGCTCGCCCCGGCGCCCGCCAGCGCACCGATGGCGACGATGCGCCCTCCCGCGATGCCAATGTCCGCGGCCACGCCTGGCGCGCCCGTGCCATCATAGACGGTGCCGCCCTGGACCAGGACGTCGTAGGTTTGACCCGCCCCGGGCCTCTGTCCGCGTCCCGCACAGCCGAGCGCGCTCGCGCCGGCCAGTCCGAGCGCCGAGCCGAGCACCGTGCGGCGTGTCAGGGGAGCGGATGCGGTAGAGGTGGCCTGGCGGCGAATGGTGGGATGGGAGGGCGCCATGGGCACTCTATAGCCCGGACCCAGAGCCACCCACAGTGCCCTTGCGCTACGCTGGGCCCGCGCATCCTCCCATGCTCCAACGCCTGCTGATTCTCTTCGATGCCGGTTCGGCTCCAGCCCCGCTGCTGACCGCGGCACGGCGTCTCGCCCCTGCACCCGCGAGCATCCACTTGTATGGCCTCGCTCCCGAGCGCAGTGAGCCCGAAACCGACCCGCCCCCCTGCCTCACCGTCCTCGCCCACCTCCAGGAAGCCACCCGCGACTGGCCCGTGCCGGCCGACGTCAGCCACCAACTCGAGACCCACCTCGACGTTGGGGCCTTCACCCGGACAGTGGCGCAACTCGGCTCCGAGCTGGTCATCGTGGGACCGCTGCTCGGCACGTCACCCCGGGCGCGCGTGGGCGTCATCCTCGCGCTCACACTCCGCGAGCACATCCACGTGCTCTCGGTCGGCGCACACTGTCAGGGGACGCAGGCGCCCGGCGCTCGGATCGGCATCACGCTGGCCCCGGATGGCAGGGGACTGGGCTCGGTGGCGGCCTTTCTCACGGGGCACGCTCGGCCCGTCGAGCTCATCGCCCTCACCTCAGAGGCATCGCCGGACCGGGCCGGCGAGCTCCAGACGCTCTCGCGTGCCCTGGGCATCACCGAGACGCTGCGGGTCGAAACCCTCGAGGGAACTACGGACCAGGCGGAGGCGTTCGACTCGGCCGCGCTGCGATGTGGAGTGGACCTCCTGCTCGTGCCCACCGATGCCGTCGACGACCTCCACGCACTGAGCCTCGGCCTGTTTGGCGCCAGGGCCATGCAGGAGGCGCACGTCCCCACGCTGCTGCTGCCGCGCACGCTGCCCGCGGCCTCGCTCTTCGAGGAGCGCTACAGCGTGTCGGACGCGCTGGTCCTGCCGGGCCTGGAGCCCCGGTTCGCGGTCGAGCGCGTCGGCTTCCTGTCGAACGTCTCGGTGCCGGAGCCGGGCGTGTTGACGGTCTTCGAGGGCGGCGCACCCCTGGGTGGAGCACGGCACCAGGACGGCATCGCGGCCCTCCCCTCCGCCTGGTTCTCCCACGTGCGCGGAGAGCACTCCCTCGCCTTCGCCTTCACGGGCGGCGCCGCGGCCCGGGAGCTCGCCCCGAGTCACGTGCTCGCCCCCGAGCGGCCGCTGCTGCTCCTCGACAGCGGGCTCGACCAGGCCCCGCTCGAGGCCGCCTTCTCGGCCTTGGGCGAGGTGGCCCACCTCGTCTTCGTCCGCATGCGCGACAGCGAGCCGCTCGACATGCACCGGGAGCGCCTGCGCAGGAGCGTACCGGGCCTGGGGAGGCCTCTGCTGCTCGACGCCAGTGCATGGCTCGATGACGCGCGCGCCGAGGACATCCCGCGCCAGGTCGATGCCCAGCGCCTGCTGCGCGTGGCCAAGCGCCTCGTAGCTGGTGGAGCCCGCCTCATCGCGGTGGTCACCCGGGACGAGCACAAGCCCCGCAACCCGTTCATCCGGACGCTGACCCCGGACGAGCTCCTGCTCCTGCCAGGAAACCCCGTGCCGGAACCACTGCCGGTGCCTGAGGAGCCCGACCCCTTCTTCCGCGAGCTGACCCTGGCCGGGGGTGATGTCTACCTCGGGGGCCATGCCATCGACTTCGAGCTCGACAATGCCCGGGCGCGCGAGTCAGTGCTCGCCGCCATCGACGGCGCCCGGAGCACCATCCACTGGCAGTGCTACATCGTCGAGGACGATGCCATCACCACGTGCTTCACCGAGGCGCTCGAGCGGGCGGCGATGCGGGGCGTGCGCGTGCGCCTGCTCGTCGATGCGGTCTACAGCGGACACGGCTCGTTCGGCGCCATGAACCCGGCCCTCGCCAGCCTGTCCAAGGTGCCCAACGCCGAGGTGCGCGCCATCGCGCCCCTGACAGGGGTGCCGAGCCTCGCCGAGCTCAAGCAGCGCAACCATCGGAAGGTCATCCTCATCGACACGGAGCAGGCCATCATCACGGGCCGCAACCTGGGCGCGCCCTACTACACGGGCTTCGACGAGGTCCCCCTCCAGAGGACCTCGAGCTACCGCGAGGTGCCCTGGCTCGACTGCGGCGCGCGGCTCGCCGGACCGCTGGTCTCCGTGCTCGAAAGCGCGTTCCTGGCCGAGTGGACGCGCGCGGAGGGTCAGCCCTATCCGGTGCCCCCCGCCGCACCGGTGGGCCCCCTGCCGGCACGGCTCGTCCTGCACGAGGGCCTCGCGGACACCCACACGCTGGACACCCAGCTCGCGCTCATCCGCCATGCACGGTCGCGGCTGGTCATCGTGAACACCTTCCCGTTGCTCCTGGAGTTGCGGAACGCACTGGTCGCCGCGCTCCAGCGAGGTGTGCGCGTGGAGGTCCTCTTCGGCAGTGTCCGTCCCCACTACGGCCAAGGAAGCTATTTCCCCGGTGGAGCCATTCGCGAGGTGGCGGACTGGTACGTCCGCAGCCGCCTCGACGAGGTAATCGCCGCGGGCGGAGTGGCCTATGAGTTCGCGAGGCCTCCGGCGCCCACCTGGGAGCCCGAGCTGGAGCGGGTCTTCCCGCATGTGCACGCGAAGATCATGGTCTGCGATACGACCGCGGTCGCGTTGGGCAGCGCCAACCTGGACGTCACCGCGGCCTACTGGGAGAGTGAGGCCATGCTCGTCGTGCACGACGCGCCCTTCGCCGGGAGGATACTCTCGGCGCTGGAGCCGCTGCTCGCCGGCTCGCGGAGGATCGATCGCGAGGACGGCCAGTGGCGGACCGAAGCCGGGCAACGCGCCTGGGTCGGCCGCAACTGGCCATCGCTCATCGGCTGAGGGTGGCGTTCCACCGCCTCGGATCAGCCGCCCTCGAAGTGCGAGTGCCGTTTACCTGGATGTGTAGCTGGAGGAACACCTCATGCGTGGATTACTCATATCGACCCTGCTGCTGCTCTCCCTGCCGACGCTCGCCACCGAGACCCGGGTGGTGGTGCGCGCGCGAGCGAAGGACGGCAAATTCGTTGGCACCTCCATGGGCGGAGCCCGCGTGGTGCTGCGCGATGCGGAGACCGGCCAGGTATTGGCCAGCGGCCTCGCCACCGGCACCACGGGAGACACCCAGCGGTTGATGAAGCAGCCCCACGCGCGTGGCACGCCGCTCGCGGACGAGCAGGCCGCGAAGTTCGAGGCGGTGCTGGAGCTCGACGAGCCCCGGCTGGTGACAGTGGAGGTGTCCGCCCCCGAGGCCCAACGACAGGCGAGCGTCCGCGCCTCCACGCAGGTGTGGCTGCTGCCGGGCAAGCACCTGCAGGGAGATGGCCTCATCCTCGAGCTACCCGGCTTCGTGGTGGACGCGCTCGCGCCACAGGCACACGAGCGCCTCAAGCTCACGGGTGGCAAGCTGACGGTCCCCGTCCGGGCCAACGTCGTGATGATGTGCGGCTGCCCCACCGAGCCAGGGGGGCTGTGGGACTCCAGCAAGTACGAGCTCCAGGCCGTGGTGAAGCACGATGGCAAGCCCCTCACGAGTGTGCCCCTGTCTTACGCAGGGAAGACGAGCACCTTCGCGGGCGAGCTTCCCGTGCAGCAGAAGGGCGTCTACGAGGTCACCGTCACCGCGTATGACCCCGTCACGGGCAACACCGGCGTGGACCGGACCTCCTTCCTCGTCGAGTAGTCACAGCCCGCTCCCGGAGGCAGCCCGAAAAGCCCGTGCCGAGCCGTCCCCCGTGCCCTTGCGCTACGCTGGGTCCGTGCACGCCCCTCTTGCTGCCCCGAGCCCCCAGGTGTCCGGCCCGCGCATCCTCCTGGTGGATGATGACCCGGGCGTCCTCAAGGGCCTGCGGGGCCTGCTCTCCGACGAAGGCTTCTCCCCCGTGGAGGCCCGCTCCACCGCCGAGGCCCTGCGCCTGCTCGACGCACCCGGCCAGCCCCCGGCGCTGATGCTGTTGGACCTGCGCATGCCTGGAGAGACGGGACTGGAGCTGCTCGCGAGGCTGCCCCGTCCCCTTCCCGTCCCGGTGGTAGTGCTCTCTGGCGAGGCCTCCCCCGCCGAGGCCGTGCAGGCGCTGAAGCTGGGCGCCACCGACTTCGTGGAGAAACCGCCCTCGCCCGAGCGGCTCCTCACCGCGCTGCGCAACGCGCTGGCCCTCAGCGAGCTGCGCGAGGAGCAGCAGCGGCTGAGGGAGGAGCTGGCGCGCCCCGGGCACCTCGTGGGGGACAGCCCCGCCATGGAGTCCCTGCGCACGCTCATTGCCCGCGTGGGGCCGAGCGACACGGCCATCCTCATCACCGGCGAGACAGGTACGGGCAAGGAGCGCGTGGCCCGGGCGCTCCACCTCGCCTCCGGGCGCAAGGGGCGGCTGGTCGCGGTCAACTGCGCCGCCATTCCCTCCACGCTGCTGGAGAGCGAGCTGTTCGGCCATGAGCGCGGCGCCTTCTCGGGCGCCACGGCGCGGCGACTCGGGCGCATCGAGCAGGCCCATGGCGGCACGCTGTTCCTCGACGAGCTGGGGGACATGCCGCTGGAGCTGCAGGCCAAGCTGCTGCGCGTGCTGGAGACGAAGGAGGTGGAGCGGCTGGGGGGCGGAATGCCCGTTGCCGTGAACGTGCGCATCCTGGCGGCCACGCACCGGGACCTGACGCTCGCGGTGCGCGAGGGGCGCTTCCGGCAGGACCTCTACTTCCGGCTCAACGTGCTCCCCCTCGCCCTCCCTCCCCTGCGCGAGCGGCCCGAGGACATCCTCCCACTGGCCCGCGCCTTCGCAGCGGAGCTGGCCGGGCCGAACGTGCTGCTGGTACTGGCGCCCGGTGCCGAGGATGCCCTGCGCGCCTGGCCCTGGCCCGGCAACGTGCGCGAGCTGCGCAACTTCATCGAGCGCCAGAACCTGCTGCGAGGCGGGGGTCCTCTCACCCTGACGCCCGAGTCCCTCACGGGTGCGGCGGCACTGACGGCAGCGGCCCCCGCGCGACTCGTGCTCGGACAGAAGAGCTACCGCGAGCACGTGGACGACTTCGAGCGCACCCTCATCAAGGCCGCGTTGGAGGAGGGAGGCAGCATCGCCGGGGCCGCGCGCCTGCTCCAGGTGGACCGGGGCAACCTCCACCGCCGCCTCAAGGCACTCGGCATCCCCGCGACATGAATCCCCTCTCCCCCTGGGAGAGGGCTGGGGTGAGGGTCTTCCCCCAACCTGGGCCCACGGTCCGCCGATGTCATAGGCACATCACCCCGAGACATCAGGATGTCGGGATGACATCCTCGCCGCTGCGCAAACCTCGTGGTTTCGCGTACTTGCAGCGCCAGCCGGCCTGGAACGCCACGTGCTCCTCCTGTCCCGCATGAACCGCATCCCACTCCTTCTCTGTTTCCTGTCGCTCGCGGCTGGTGCCCAGGACACGGCTGGCGCCAACACCCCGGCGGCGCCTGTGCCTGCCGCGACCCAGACACCCGAGCCCTCCCCGCCCGCCCCGGCCCAGGAGGCCCAACCCTCGCAGCGGACGGAAGATCCCTGCCTGGACGAGCAGGACGGTGAGACGAACTCCGAGGTGCTCGGCGCGCTGCGGCTGAGCATCAACGGGGAGAACCGCGAGCTGGCGGAAGTGAAGCTCGAGGGCCTCGGGCGCCTTCCCGAGCCGTTGGTGCGCGGACTGGCCCGCATTCCCGCGAAGGGCTCGCTCACCCCCGAGCAGGCGGCGATCATCCTCCAGCGGCTCGTGCGCACGGGGCTGTTCACGAAGGTGACGCCCACGGTGCGGCTCGCGGAGGGCTCGACGCCGGTGCTGGTGGTGACGCTGGAGGAGCAGCCCTACGTGGCGAGCGTGGACATCACCGGCCTGCAAGCGGACGAGCAGCGGGATGTGCAGGAAGAGCTCTTCCGGTTGCCGCCGTATCCCTCCGACGACGACGACGACGGTGACGACGACGACGGTGATCGCGAGGACGGTGACGACAACGACGACGATGAGGACTCGGTAGCCAACGTGCGCATCGAGGCAGAGGGAATCCGGGTACATATCTCCGCCCGGAAGTGCCCTGCGCCGTACCCGCCGAGGGAGCTGCTGGCCTCGTTCGACAAGGGGCGTTTCCACCCCGGCTTCGTGTGGCGAGGCCTGCCCGACGCGCTGGAGCGCGCGCAGGACGAGGTCGAGGACGAGGGCTACCTGCTCGCGAGCCTCGACGCCACGCTGACGGCGGAGGGGCAGCTGCGGCTGCGAGTGGACGAGGGGAAGGTGGAGGCGGTGGAAGTGCAGGGCGTGGAGGAGGACGTGGCGGCGCGGGTGCGAGAGGTGATGGGCATCAAGCCGGGCGACGTGCTGCTGCGCAGCGATCTGCGGCGTGCGAAGGGCCGGCTGGCGCAGGAGATGCCCTTCCTGTCACTGAGGGACGTGGAGACGCTGCCCAGGTCGGCCACGCGCTTCGAGGAGGAGCGCGGAGAGGACGGCACGCGGCACTACCGGCCGGTGGCGGAGGAGAGCCGGCGCAAGAAGAAGCACTGGCAGGAGGAGGTGGAGCTGTCCTGGGACATGCTGGCGGACGAGTGGAGCCGCGGAGACGAGGAGGACGCCATCACCACCGTGGGCCGCCGCGTGGTGGTCCATGTACGCCCGAGGGGCTCGACCTTCAGCGCGGAGCTGCTTCCCATGCACACGCAGGTGACGGGCTTCGCGCCTGGCCTGGCGGGCTCGCTCACGCTGTGGGACGTGCGCAACCGGGCGCACGTGACGCTGGACGCGGCGCTGACCATTCCGCTGCGGTGGGGCGGCCAGCGGATTCCAGGAGACCCTGAGCGGACGGCGTTCCAGCGGCGCCTCAACTGGCTGGTGGGGGCGAAGGTGCAGGTGCCTGTGCTGCGGCTCGCGGAGGTGGGCGTCCAGCTCTACGACTTCACGGACACCAACGACCGGTGGCGGATGGGGGCGATCGACTCCTACATCTACTCCGCGCTGATCAATCGCCCGGACTCGGAATACTTCCGGCGCAAGGGATACACGGGCTTCGCCACCTGGCGCTTCGGGCCCCAGTGGCTGGTGGGAGCGGAGTATCGCCGGGACACGTACGACTCGCTGGTGAGCTTCGCGCCGCCCTTCTCGCTCTTCCGACGCGACTCGGCGCCCTTCCCCAACCCGCTGGTGGACGAGGGGCGGATGACGTCGGTGGTGGGCCACCTCGAGTACGCGAGTGACGCGGAGCGGGCCGAGCGCGTGGGCTCGCTCTTCCGCAACCCCGAGCTGTCGCTGCTACGCAACGACTGGGAGTGGCCGGCGCGGACGTCGGTGCGCAGCCTGCTGACGGTGGAGGTGGGCAGCCCTGAGCTGGGCGGCGGCGCGGAGTACCGCTTCTGGAAGGTGGTGAGCGACAACGTGCTGTACGTGAGCACGGGCCATAACGACGGCCTGCGGCTGCGCGTGCGTGCGGCGGGAGGCGAGGATCTGCCGCTGCAGAAGCAGGAGGCCCTGGGCGGGTGGAGCGCGCTGCGCGGCTACGCCTTCAAGGAGTTCCGGGGCGACGCCTCGCTGCTCGCGAGCGCGGAGTACCGGTGGGGCTTCATCGGAGCCTTCGCGGACGTGGGCTCGGTGCACCAGAACGAGCTGGGCTGGCGGGACCCGAAGCTGGGCGTGGGCGCTCAGCTCTACTTCGGAGACACGGTGCACCTGTCGGTGGCCTGGCGCACGGACGAGCGGGCGTCGCTCACCCCCGAGGCGCGGCTGCTCTTCGTGCGGCCCTTCTGAGGAACCATGAAGGCACCCGGAGCGAGCACGAGGAGGAGGCTCGGCGTGGCGCTGGTGGCCGCGCTGGGCCTGCTCGCGCCCATGGCCCGGGCGGAGGAGCCACCGCGGGTGACGTGCTCGGCGACGCGGGTGGGGAGACGCGTGGTGGTGCGGCCCGAGGCGCTCGCGCTGGTAGCGCCCGAGTTGGAGCGGTTGATGCGGCTGGGGCTCGCGGGGCGGCTGGAGGTGGAGCTGACGCTGCTGCGGCGCCGGCCACTGTGGTTCTCCGAGCGAATGGACGCGGCGCGGCTGACCCAGGTGCTGGTGTACTCGGCGAAGGAGGGCGGCTGGGTATTGGACGGCAGGCTGCTGGCGGGAGTGGGAACGCTGGAGTTGGAGCGGGTGGCGTGGACGCTGGAGGAGGAGCCGGAGGCGGAGGCGACCTTCGTGGTGGAGGTGGGGGTGCGGCTGCAAGTAGTGACAGCGGCGAGCCTGGGGAAGGTGGCGCAGTGGCTCACGCAAGGGGAGAAGACGGAGGCAGAGCGCTCGGCACTGACTCGAGGCCTGCTGCGCACAGTGGCCGAGGATCTCACGCGCCGCGCCGAGGGCCGTTGCAACGTCCAGTCCCCGTAGCGGGAGATGGCCAGGGACATTCGGACGCGGGTTCGATTCCTGCCGCCTCCACTCCGTATCTCCCGGAAAGGGCTCCGCTTTCCGGGAGGCTGTAGCAAGGGATGTAGCAAGGCCCGGGATGTCCCCCTCGGACGTCGCGGGGCTTTTTTCCGCCGAAGCCGCCAGCGGCAACCGGGCGAGCTGGCCTCGCTCGTGGCGCTGCACCTTGAGCTTTACCACCTCGGCGCAAGCGGGTGTCGAGCTGGACGTATTCGGAGTATGCGGGCATCACCGGCGTCTTCGTACACGACAAGCACAACCTGGGCGCCCAGCAGGGCTACTGGGGCGGCTCTAGGCACCCCGGAAGAATCCGATGTCCCGCTGCGAGGGAACCCCGACGACGACCCCGCGATCCAGGAAGCGGTTGAACTGCTCGCAGGCTGTTTCAGGAACCAACCCGCACGCATGACAGGCAGCCAGGTTGCACGAATCTGGGCCCTGTCCGCCAGCCTCCCCCATCTCCATGCAAACAGGGTCGGCGGAGCACCAGTCAGCCCCCTCAAGCGCTCGACGGATGACGGCTTCCAGACGGCCCGGCTTCCCCATGCGTACGAGCCCTCCCATGGTCCCATCCGCATCACCGGCCGCTGTGTAGATGAGCAGGCCCGCCATACGTGCGGATTCATCCGAGGAGACATAGAGGCGCTCCTTGAGTGAGGCGGAGCTGTAGCCGCACTCGAACGTAAGCTGGTTGATCAGCAGATGGGCCAGGGTGTGCACGAGCAGCGACCGGGCGGAGAGCTGGGCTTGGCCCCCCCAACCGCGATCCGCCAATGCTTCATAGGCCTTGCCGAGCCGATTCGCCCGCCTGTGGGCGGCCCCCCCCTTGCGCTCCCACTCCTGGAGGAACGCCTCGTTCAGGATCAGGAAGATTCCCTCTCCGTAGACCGTGTAGGCCGGAAGCCATTCCTCCGAGGGTGGAAGTTGCCTGCGACGCAGCTGGGCCTTCTGCTGTTGAAGGCTGAGGCCGTTTTCCGGCTTCACACGTGTGAAGCCGTAGAGTGCCCGGGTTTCCCGGAGACGGTCGATCAGGCTCACTGACGAAAAAAACCGCGAGAACGGCTGTCCCGAGAGAGACTCGGTGTACTGGGAGACAGGGACCACCTTCACTCGGAGCTGCTCGCGATCTTGTGGGTCACTCAGGATCTCGAACTCCTCCCGCCGGAACATCACCGGGTCGTCCGTATCCTCTGCTTCCGCCTGCTCCCTGCTGTCGCCTGACGAGAGCGCCGCGCTGATCTGCTCATCGCTGTACCTGGCAAGCTCCTTGCCCCACTTCTTGCGCAGGGTCAGGACATTGAGTGCGTCAAAACTCCTGAGGGTCGTGATGGCACTTGCCTGCACCGGCGAGGAGAGGAAATCGACGAGCTCGACAGGGGCTGTCGCGCCCGCCATGGGGGGAAGGTAGATGGCGCTCGCAACGCTGGCGAAGTACAGGTTGCTCGCATTGAGGAGGGTGCCCTGAAGGTGTCTCTTGCAGCCCTCGGCGGCCTCCGCCCCGAGCCAGGGGCGTTGCCCCGTGCACAGGTAGAGTGCACCCGAGGCATCCAGTTTCCGCGTGAGGGCTGTCTCCGTCTGGCCTCCTTCGCCCGTCTCCGCATCCATGGTCTCCGAGAGGTTCCGCTTCCGGCCACATGCACACTCGACGGTGATGGCCGCCAACGAGGCACCAGCCCCTCCTGTCATGCGAAGCTTCTCGTGACACGTCGGCGAGACATCCCGGTGAACCCACTCTCGCCAGGGAAAGTCCTGCAGGTGCCCCCCCTCACACATGGCGGCGAAGCGCACCTGGAAGATCCGACGGGCCCGGCCACGCTCCTGCCGGCACCTCCCGGCGCAATACTGTGTTCCCCTGGCGGCCATCGAGACCTCCACCAGCTCGCCACAGTCATTGCAGACGTGCCACCGTGGGAAACGCAGGAAGTGGATCTTGAGCCCGACGTTCCGGTTCTCGGAGCCTGCCTGGTAGCGGCGATAATCGGGCGGGGTATAGAGCTTCTCCACGCCCAGGAGTTTCCGGAGCCGCGGCTCGTCTACCTCGAACTCTGAAGCATCGACTCCTTCTTTCGGGTCGACGCTGTCGGAACGCTCGAACCAGTGGTCGATACCCGCGCAGATGACGGAGGTACCGCCCTTGATGACGGTGATGGCCCCGACACCCGACGGTGCGATCAGCTGCGCCCTGCGGACATAGTCACTCATCGGTACGCACCTTCCCAGCAGAGGCGCTGGTCGGTGAATCCAGGAACCTGGAGGAGATCTCCACTTGGCACTCCGCGTCGACGTTGCGCATGGAGGAGGGTGTGACCCAGGAACGCGCGACGAAATCAGGCGGAGCGTACTTCCCGGGCCAACGAAGGAGCGGCGGGTCCTCCTCCACACCCCAACTGTTCCAGAGAGAAGGCGACCATCTCTCCCATTCGCTGATACGTCTCTGGAAGATGGCGTTCACGGTCTCTACCTCGGAGCCATCGACCAGACCGGCTCGCGCGAGCGTGATGTCGCGAAGCTTCTCGAGGAGTGCGTAGGGAACCTTCGAGGGAGTCTCGATCTGTCTCATGTCTCCGGTCTGGCGCACGTAGATGGCCATGATCGCATGCAGCGCGCGGAGGAGCGCGGGCTGCGAGAAAGGGGTGACGCTCGTCGGCTCTACCTGGGCGTACAGGCGTTCGTGGTAGGTGCGGAACTTCTCAAAGTGCGACCGGTCGCGAGGCTTTGAGGCGCTGTAGATGGTCACCACCAGCCCTGGCCTCTCCTGCCACCTGCGGCCCACGCGGCCCGTCACCTGGATGTACTGGGCCGTCGTCTTCGGCTGGCCGACCACGGCCATCAACGAGAGGCGGTCGATGTCCACGCCGACTTCGATGATGTTCGAGGCCAGGCATGCGTCGACCGCCTGACCCGGCCGGCCCGCCTCCACCTCGAGTGCCGACAGCGCGGAGGTCACCTCATCATTTTCCAGACGGCCTGTGAGCTCGATCAGCTTCCACAGCCGCCGTGCCCCTGGAGTCGTCTGCTCCAGGCGGCGCCGCAAGGCCTCCAGGTACCCTGGGATATCCGAGTGGAACAGCGTGAGGGCGCCACCGAGCTCCCGGAGGCTGTTGTAGAACAGCAGGAGCGTCCACCATGGGTCGCGCTGATCCGGTGCATAGGCCAGGGATTCCTGCAGGAGCGCCGAGAAGGTACGGACCTGCGCGGTCTGCGAAGAGCCGAGCGCTGGCGCATGGACTCCCACGTACACCCTGCCCCTCAAAGGGCGGCCTTGGGCGTCGAGCGCCACACGGGCGAAGAAGGAGTCGGAAGAGGTGAGACCGGGTGGAGGAAAGAGGCTGACTGCTTTCCGGCCGAAGACGTCGCGAACCTGGTCGCGGTAGCGCCGGATCGTCGCGGTGGACGTCACGATCTTCGGAGGCACGCTGGTGCCATGACGGCGATCCGTGCACAGTTCCTGGATGACAGTCTCATAGATGCCCACCATGGAGCCCAGGGGACCCGAGATGAGGTGCAGCTCGTCCTGGAGGATCAGTCCCGGCGGGGAGACCTGTTGCGAGCCGTCCTTGCCACGCCCGAAGATGGCCCTCGCCTCTGGCCTGTAGGCGAGCATCGCGAACTTGTCGACCGTGCCTATGAGGAGCGACACGGGGTTCGAGCCGGGTGACTGCTCGTAGATGTCCTCATCCACGAACTCAACGGGTAGCTTCTGATGGAAGTCGCAGAGGGGGTCCGGGCACCGGGCAACCACCGTCTCCACTCCAGCGGGACTGGGGCGGCTCTCATACCCATGCACGGGATACTGCTGTCCGACCTTGCTCGCTCCTACTCCCAACTCCGCTCGGCACCACGGGCACTTCTCGAGGACGACGATGTTGTCCTCACCTGACTCACCGTTCTGTTGAAGATGGCGAAGCGCCTTCCGGGCGGCCTCGCGCCGGTTCGGTGTTCCGCCAACCCAGATACCGATCGCGAAGTGCCTCTTTCCCAGTAGCCCTGGGTTCTTTCGCCGCAGGTACTCCATCGCGCAGAGGAGCGCCGTGGCACGCTGGAACTGCTGGCTGGTCAGCAGCCGGAGCGTGTACCGCATCAGCACATGAACCCCGGCGTCCTCCGACGCGCCCCCCTTGTCGAGTGCGCGGAGACGCCTGAGGAAGATCGCGAACGCAGTGAGTCCGAGATAGGCCTCGGTCTTTCCGCCGCCGGTGGGAAACCAGATGAGTTCAACCGTCTCCCGCTCGGACGCGCTGGGCTCCGAGCTGGGCTCCAAGGTGGACTCCAGGCTGATGAGGAGGAACGCGATCTGGAAGGGCCGCCACCGGCCGCGGGACTCGGAAGGATCGGGCAGACGGACGGGCTCGATGGGGGAGCTCAGCTTCCAGCGTTTCTCCTTCCTGTCGTACTCGCGGCGGCGTACCTGCCGGCTTGCCGTACGAACCTGCTGGAGGAGCATCGCGTGATTCGCGAGTTGGAAGGCCTTCAGCGCGAGCTCGTTACGCCTCAGGTACGCAAGGCCCCCCTTCATCCGTCGATGCGCATCCTTGCAAAGCGCCAGGTGGCGGGCAGCCGCTGGCTGGTGCCCTGCCAGGAGCTTCGCCGCCTCCTCCTGGGTAGCGATCCACTTGCCGTACAGCTCGACCACTTCCTCAAGCGAGGAGAACCCGTCGTCTCCAGGCTCCAGTCCCGCCAGCGGGGCCATACGGACCTGCAACAGGGATCCATCCGGGCGCTGGATGTCCGGAGTGACGCTCGGGGCTTCGAATGTCGGCAGGCACTCCGCACGGACCCATTCGACCCGGCTTCCCTCAGCGGAAGTCGCGCTCCACTCGGCGGCACAACCATGGCCAACCGCGAAGGTCTGGGCATCGCGATAGAGCATCGCGATCTCCTGCTCCTCCTCATCCATAAGCTCCGCGGGAGCCCGCGGATACGGCGCGATGAGCGCACTCGGGCCAGAGGGGCTTCGCAGCGTCACCGTGAATGCAGACTGGAAGAGGCATGCCTCGTCAGGAGCGCCATCGACCGACTTGCGGTTGAGCAGACAGACGGTGACGAGGAAGAGGCGTGAGTCCGGATCCGCACCCACGAAAGGCCGGCAGAGTGTCTCGACGCGCAGCTCGGGCCCCACAGGTGAGGTGACGTGGGGCTTTCCTGGAAGGACCCTGCTAGAGCTGGCGATGAGCTGCTCAGCGGTAAAGCTCGTGCCGCCAGCGACCGGACTCCGCACCCACCACGTCCTCCCGGCGGTACCCACGGTCACCTGCAGAGGGCGGTATCGCCCACCAGAGTAATCGACGCTCAGCACCGCTCCCGGGACCAGCTCCGCAAGGAAGGTGACCGCCATGGAGCTGGGCCGGTATCGGTTGGCTTCCGAGAGATCGAAGTCCTCAGCCCCCTGGTCGCGACCTGACCGCCCGGCCATCTTCTCGAGCGCCCTCTCGGCCTCTTCTGTCACGACCTCGCTTGCTTCACCCCGGCCTGCCGTGGGCTCGGGAGTCTCGTTGGACTGTGTCCCTTGATCCTCGGAAGGTACCTTCATGGGGTACAGGACACCGACGCCATAGCGTTTGCAGGGCCGGTCCCCGTTGAGGATCTCCTCGCCGGTTCCTTTCTCGGTCCATGGTCCGTACGAGTCCTTCCGCTCTTCGAAGCGAACTGTTTCGAGCGCAGCCCCCGTGGGAGCAGGCCCTACCAGCTCTCGTCGCAGGGATGCGAGGAGCCTCTCGCGGTTCTCGACATGGATGGTCATGAGCCTCTTTCCCTGTTCCTCACCGCGTGGTGAGCATTGAGACTACCTGCTCCCTCAGGGAGTTGTGCATCAGGATGGTCAGGTGATTCTGCGCGCGAGTGACCCCGACATAGAGCATTGCCTGGGGTCCCGGACCCGCAATCTCCTCGATATCCGTCAGGATGACTGCCCGGGCCTCGAGTCCTTTGAAGGCATGGATGGTGCCGAATCCAACACCCCCCGCCGAGGCGCTCTTGCGAAGCGGCCTGAGCTGGCGATGTCCTGCTGAGTGCAGCATGCCGGCCACACTGCTGTCATCGGCTCTGGGAGAGAGGACCACGATGTCCTGCTCTCGCAGGCCGACTGCCAGGAGGCGGTCCATCGCTCCAAGGAAGAGCTGCCTCTGTTCGGCCGCCGTGCTGTAGCGTTCGATGCGGTGATCCACTTGGTCATCAGGGCGGAGGACCCGGTCGTAGCCGGGCTCGAGCCCTCCCAGGAGCTGGACGAGCGCCGCGATGCGGGGCGTGTTCCTGCAGTTCTCCCTGAGTTGCAGACGGGCCACATCTTTTCCCTGAAGGAGGGCATTCATGCCGCTCTGCACCACTTCAGGACTGGTATGGATGGCCTGCCGCTCGAAGTCGCCAAAGAAGGCCGATCGCCCCTCCGCGAGTCCTCCCTTTAGCGAAAGGTCAAGGAAGTCCAGGTACGCCGGTGCGAGCAGATCCTGCGCCTCATCAATGACAAGCGCGTCGAACTGGTACAGGCCGGGGGCCTCCAGGAGCCGATCCAGCGCGCGACCGGGCAGCTCGCGGCTCCAGAAGTCCTCCCCTGCCTCGGGCGGCGCCTCTGCCATTCCACAGACGTCCATCATGTGCCTGTGGAGGGTACCCGCCTTGATGCCTGGGACGTCCTTGACCTCTTCCTTCAACCAGGCGCCGAGGAGCCGGGTGTAGCAGGCGAGGAGAACGTGGCCACTCGCGCCACCCGTCCCAGGCTGCAGGACGTCTTGCGGCCGGGGCCGCTGCGCTTCCCGCCTGGCCGTCTCGATGGCGAGGAACGTCTTCCCGCTCCCGGCAGGACCCCTGACCAGGAGGCGAGGGTGCTCGCCGGCCGCGCGTACATAGCGATACTGATCCTCGGTGAACCGCCGGAGTTCACCGTCAACCCGTCTCGCCCAGGCGGCCGCCGACTCATGCGCCTCGAACTGGGGCCGGAGCAACTGGGTCAGTGCCCCGCATTGCTCCGGTGTCGGTTCTTGAAGCTCTGGCCGGAACCATGGGGCGCGGATCTCTTCCAGTCGTGCCCTTGCACGTATCAGGACGGTCCGGAGCTGGTCGCCCAGCGGCCGCTGTCCGTAGGTCCGGCTATCGATGACCTGCCAGGGGTGCCACTCGGGCGTGACGGCCGGCAGCGGACAACGCGGGAAGATGCAGGCGGTCCAGAACACGGTCCGCGCGAGGTCTGGCCGCAGCTTGCCAACCCACTTGCGCAGGCTATGCATCGCCTCGGAGGCCTGCCGGAAGGGGCCACGTCGGTCCGGTGACGGATCGCTCCCATAGTACCAAGCGCCTCCCGCATCGATCGTGAGGGAGTTGCACGCCTTCACCTCGATGCAGAGCACCCCGAGCCGCGGGACGATGACAACGAAGTCGATCTCCCCCTCGACCCTGTGCAGATGCCTGGCAACGGAAAGCGAGTGAAGAACCGTCCAGTCCTCCGTCCCAGGCTCGGTCTTGAGCCTGTTGAAGATGTCGATCTCCCCCGGGCTCTTGCAGTCCGGGTGGGATACAGCCGGGATCATCTTGGCCATGTGAAGGTTTGCTCTCTACTCCTCGAACACGCTGTCCAGCAGGTCCTCGTCAAAGAAACGGCGGGCCCTGCCGCGCGGGATGACCAGGTCCTCTTCAGGGCAGCTCTCGATGCGGCTCGCGCTCAGGCCACTGTTCTCGATCCCCTTGAACTCGAGTTCCATGTAGCCGCGTGCCGCCAACTCCGCGGGGTCCACGTTCTCCGTCAGCTCCTTTAGGAGGCGCTGAGACATTTCCCTGCCGGTGTCGCGATTCATCGCCTGGAGCGCCTTCCCGACCAGCCAGAGGAACTCCGCATTGTCACCGAACCCCAGGAACTCCATCAGGGCCCGGAAGTGCTGCGGGTCCTCCGGCAGGAAGACCCGGTCACTCGCCCAGTTGCGAAGGTTCACGGGAGTCGTGGGGCAGCGCTCCGACAGCTCGTCGCAGATGGACCTGATACCTCGGTTCTCGATGGCCTGGGAAAGCCGCTGCTTCCACTTCGACTGGATCTGTTCCAGACCCTGGCGATCCCTTCCGTGCAGCCTGCGGGCGAGGAGGTCGATCGAAGATCCTCCTCTGCCCCTCCGTTCGATGAGGAAGAGCCCCGGGACCAGCTTGTCCACGTCTAGCAGGCGCCCGACGAGCCTTGGGGGGCCACCTCGATGCACTCCTTCATCACTGGAGCCATCAGCACCTTCGGAAGCCGCCCCATCATCAGGGCCGGCGTGCTCTGGGAGTTGCAGCACACGAACCCGGCTGCCGACTTCCAGGAAGATACACTTGCCGCCCGCCAGTCTCACCAACCTGACGGAAACAGGGTCGCTTGCGTGCGGCCCCTCTTCATCGTCCACGGCGTCACCATCAACGTCGAGACGCCTCAGCAGCTCGTGCAGCTTCCCTGGGTTGGAGAGAAGAGACGACTCCGCGGCGGACACCCGGGCCCGAGATGGCACCGGCCCGGACCACTCGTGAAGCTGTACGGCCTTCCCGCGAGCATCCGGGAGCAGCTCTGCTTCACAACGCGCCGAGTTCGACCACTCGTACCTGACGACGTGCAGCGTTGATGCACGGGGCGCCAGCGTGATCTGGGGGGGGAACCTCTGCAGCGGTCCGGAGATCACCAGTGTCCCGCCGATGGAAACCTCGCCGAGCTGACTCTTGCGAAGCACACGAAGCTCCGTCTTTCCCGTCCTCTCGCGAAGGAACTGTTCGGCCGCGCCACGCAGTGCCTCGTTGTTGGTGAAAAGTCCAACCTCCACCTGCTCGTTGCCGAGCAGGAGCTCAACCAATCGATCCCCGACCGGGCTGCCAGACGAGGCCCGGCAGGCTGAGAACGCGTCGCGGAGAGCTGCGATCCGCTCTTGATGCTGTGGGTATTGGGCTATTACCAGGTCACTGGCACGTTGGTAGCGCTGGGCATCCTCGCTCGAAAGCAGTTCGGGCCGGTCAAGGGGAAGACCCGAGGCATACACATCCCGGCGGAAGCGCAGCACCGGGATCCAGAATGCTCTCCAGGTTCCATCTTCCTCAGCCTCCCGGTTCACATCATGGAGATGCTGGATGGCCCATTCGAGAGCCCGGAGCAACGGAGGGTCGATAACGTGATCGTGAAGGCCCAGCCCCCTGCTGGCCTCATATAGCCGCGTCGCCTCGCTCAGCCTCATCGCATCCTCGCGACTCTGAAGAGCGTGACCTCGATCCCATCTGGGACGGTGGGAAGGTCAGGCCCATCCCCGTCCAACCGGTTCGCATACATCTCAAGAATGGTGTTCGCTCCATTCACGACGTCCGGCGCTGAGCGATCGAGCGCCATGACCAACTCGGACTCCGGGAAGCTGCTGCACCATCGCCTGCAGGCCTGTGCCCCGTCGAGCACCACCAGCTCCGGTCTCTGGGCTGCAAGCGCCGCAACCTGCGGACTGTGGGTGCCGATGACCCGGCTGTGCCACGACTGGCCGATGCCTTCGAGCCCAAGTGGCCGGACAATCTCCGCGAGATTCCCGCGAGCCTTCCCTGAAGGCTCAACGGCCCACAGCTCGGGGGATGAGAGCTCCTCAAGCGTCTCACGTACCGACCCGATCATGAGGCAATCGAGCCCGGGCGTGGCCAGGAAGGTTCCCACGTCCCCCTTGAGCAGTTGCTCGCATAGGGTCGACGTCGCCGGTGTGTGCTGGTCATAGGTCTTCCTCGAGCCGTTCAGCTTGTGTGCACGCGCCGACCTACGGATCCGCCGCGCCTTTCGAGCAGGGAGCAACTCCCGGGCCCCCTTGGCGATCGTCAGATTGAGAGCAGGGCTCCCATCCGGAAGCACCGCAGGACGCTCGACAATGGCCTTGAACCAGCCCTGTCCGTCCTGAACGAACACGGAGGCGCCCAGCTCGAACGAGGCGGCCCCTCCTACCTGCTTGTAGATCGACCGCTCACAGAGAAAGCCCGCCGTGAGCATCGGCCCGGCATATGCGCGGGTAGGGAGAGAGACCGCGGCCACGAGCCGCTCAGCAGGGTGGGTCCAGGCCCCCAGCACCGCACCCAGCTTGAAGAGGAAGAGGGCCCAATCAGGGAGGGGAGCCCAGTGCTCACCTTCCGAGAAGAGCAGCGGAAGCTCCTCATCGTCGGGTGCTTCGCTCAATGGATTGGCCCCCAACTGCTCCTCCTGGAAGGTCGTTGTCCGTCCACGATCGACAAGGTTACCACCAGACCCGGATCCCTCTGAAGGCTGCTGCGTATGGGGCCATCCCAGGTTCCAGAGCACCTCCGTCGCTCTGACCACGTCATTCCTGACTTCGCGTTACAGGGTGTGGCTGACTGGTAGAGTCCGCGGCTGAGCACCCGGTAGGTCCTCACCTCGATCTCCGCGCCCTGCCCGAAGCAGCACCCATCGCACCCGGTGCGGAAAGGGCCGCGTCCACCGCCGGTAGGGCACGCGCGGCAGCACTCGCTCCTCCAGGTGCACGGCCGTTACCTGCGCCCGCTTCGCGTTACAGGGGGGCACACCCCTCGCCCCTTGCTCGAGAATGCGACGAGAAGCTCGTCCTTGCAACTTTCGCAGCGCACCCGCGCAAAGCCGTGCGCCAGCACTCCGCACTCCAGGTACCTGGCGAAGTCCCGCTCCACATACCGGGGCAGGCCGAGCCACACCTCGCTGGCCTCCGCCAGCAGCGTGGCGAGGTTGTCCCTCACCGCCTCGTACAGCACCGTCCCCTCCGGCGGCCTCCGCCGGTACTCCTCCACCTGCCCCTCCCCCAGCCACACCTCACCAGGGCACACACTACCGTCAGCCTCCCACGGGCCTCCGTGGAGCCCCTGCCTGTTTGTGGAGTTCGGGGCCTACGAGAGCAGGAGGCACAGGAGGGTCGCAGCCCGCGCCGGATTGCCCCTTCCAGGGCCTCCAGGGCCGCTGCGACGTGCCTTGCTACATTGCTACAGCAGGCCCGCGCTGGAGCGCTCTCAATACAGCTCGGCATGGGGCAGGGGACTGCGTAAGCGGCCGGAAGTCCTACGAGAACCGCTCTCGACCGCGCTGTAGCACTCTCGCCGGAAGCCTCCGGCGGCGGGTTCGATTCCCGCCACCTCCACAGTGAGCGCCTCCAGCTAACAGTTGATGAACCAAGCGGGACGGTGCCCGGTCGCCTTCCCACCCGCCTCACTGAACCCAGCACTCAGTCCGTGCTGCCGAACCTCTTTCATGGCCAGAGTGAGTTCCACTCCGCCGACTACCCAGAGAGCGCCCTTTGCCGGAACCTTGTTGATGACCTCAAGCCCTACTGGTTCAAAGGCCTTGGCCAGCGCGTCCGCGACCGAAACCGCATCACGCCCACGGCCTTCACGCGCCAGTCTGCTCAGGGCGTCATTTACGGCACGCACGAGTTCTGGCACGGCCGTCTTGCGAAGGTTTTCCTGCACTTCAGACAAGCTCACCTTCTTTCCATTCCGAGCAGCCTTCGCAACAGGCTCCTCCAGGATGGACGGCAGTGGGAGCGCCATGCCCTTGATGGCCTCCCAGCATTCCTCTTTCTTGCACCATTCTGTGACGTTGCGGCCATTCGCATTGCTCTTGATGGCCTCCTCGATGGGACTGATGAGGCCGCGAAGGGCATCCTCTAGTCGAGGAGACAGCTTCTGGGCACGCCAGATCGCGGCAAGGTCCAGTTGCTCAGCTGTGCGAGAAGCGAGATATGCAACAGTGTAGGTGACGATGTTCGCCCTGTAGGCCCCCACCCGGGCTTCCCTCGCCAGAGATTGGGTCCTGCGGAAGATGATGGCCTTGGCCACCAACTCGAAGAAGTAGCTCTCGTCAGGCACGAAATCGGGCCGCTCCTCCTCAAACCTGATCGTGAACTCCACGAAGTTCTTCTGGGCGCCCTTGCTGACCAGATGCGGGAGCTGCCCCCAGCTGTGCTCGAAAACAGCCAGGTCGGTCTTCGTGAACATCTGGGACGTCGGGTGGATGCTGTCGAACTGGCGCTGCTGCGCAAGCGTCACGGCCTTTGCACGAGCCACAAGGTACTGACCGCGTGCGCGCTCATAGAACCAGCGGCTTTGCTCCCCCGGCGCCCAGATGGTACGCGACAGGCCCTCCAATCGTTGATGGAACGGATCATTGGCGGAGAAATCAGCCTCGTTCACCTTGTTTTGACTGTTGGCGTACAGGGAGATGCGGGGAACGAGTGTCTCCAGAAGCTCCGTCTTCACCTCTGAGAGTTTCATCTGCACGTAGACCCGAGAAAGGTCCGCCTGGTCCTTCTTGCCGGCGCGATGAAGAGAGGCTGTCGTCTGTCCCCCGTTGACGATCTGCAGCCCCTTCACCCAGGTCACCGACGGGGTCCCGTCCGGAAGCTGCCCCGTCTTGACCTCCTCCGCCACCGCGGTCAGTCCGTTGTTGTAGGCAAAGAAGAGCTGTGGCTCCTTGAGGATGGTATCCCGGATGCCACGATTGATCTTCCCACGTGCCTGGAGGAACGAGCGCACGTTGAGTTCGAGAAGCCGTTCGCCATATTCGTCGTAGAGCTTGTGGAGCACATCCCCCGGTACGACTGCCAGGTAGGCTCCGTACTCTCCTTCTGAAATGGGTACCGGCAGACAGGGAATGGGGCACCCGAACTCCTCCACGAAGTCGATCTCGATGGCCTCTCGAGCACGCCCTGAGCTCAGGCTCCGGTGAAGACGCTCGATGTCCCAGATGTCCGCGCGTACGTCGATGTGCGCGTGCTTCGCGACCTTCAGCGGCTTCTGCAACTTGTACTCGCGAACGATGCAGTCGGTGAGAACGACCACATTCACGCGTTGTAGGCGACCGTTCGAGAACAACTCCTTGATCCGGTCCGCCATGTCGTATGCGGGATGGGCATCCTCCATTTGGTTCGAGAGGCTTCCCGCAGCAGCCTGCACGAAGTTCAGGGCATGTTGGATCCCCTGATACACCTCCGTCATCCGGAGGCTTTCTGGCTCAGCGACATCGCGATAGAGGCTCGTGATGATGTCGAGCTGCTCTTCATTCTCATGCACGCTGTAGCCATTGACCTTGAGCTGGCGGTTGCCGAGCTCCTTCCGGAAATAGACGGTATGGCCGTCATTGATGGCACCGACCTCCGAAATGATCTCCACCACCCGCTCCGTAAAGGCGTTCTCCTTGAACTCTGCGGGCTGGGCGGAGCCAGAGTTGCCCGTAGGCTCCCCTCGGGCATGCGAGACGATCTCAGCGTGGAACCCACGGGCGAAATCGAGAAGCTCAGGACTCAGTGTCATTGCCCTTCTCCAACGATGAGCGTTCCTGCGGTCTCCATGGACACGCGGTAGGGAGCACAAGCCGCTAGCCCGACGGAATAACGAACGCTCCCAACACCGGCAGGGAGGTCCATTTCGGTGAGCCGGGGGAAGTTCCCCTCCACACGATAGACGTCAGACGAGCGCACGACGTAGGAACACGCCTTGTAACGGGAGGCATGGATGTCGAGGTAGCCCCAGTCTCGAAGCTTCTCCTCGAAGAGTGATAGAGGGAGGGCACCCGGTTGCAGCGTCGCCCGGAGAGCCTCCACCATGTCTACGAGCGTCTCCCCCGCTTCCCGGTGGAGCTCCAGTCCCACGTGCAACAGGAGCAAGGCAGGCACGTGGGTCTCATCGAGCTGACGGATGTTGGAAACCGATACCTCGTGGTGCGGGCTGCTGGCAGTCGTCTTCACCTCGACGGCGCACGATGGGAACTGGAAGTCCTGATTGCTCCGGTCTGGTCCGGTCCAGGCGGAAATGGCGCGCTCGGCTCCTGCCAGCGGTATGGCTTGGTGACGCAGGAACCAGAGTTCACCATAGAGGCCACGTTGGGCAAGGTCGCCCAGGCCTTCGGAGCCATGCTGCTCCAGGAACTCCTGCCACCGGCGGAGCCGCTCAACGAAGGTCGAGACCGCAGCCCGCTGCTCCCCAGCCTGGGCGACGCTATCGACCACATCCTGAGCAAGGACGCCGAACACGTCCCGGTAGCGCGGGACCGAAAGCCTCAGGCTGAGTCTCACCGGGTTGGGACCCGGGTGGGGATTCTCCTCGCGTTGCACCAGGAAACCGGCTGACGAGGGAAGCTCCACCACCGCACGAAGGGCGGCCGGCTTGATGTGGATGCAGACCACTTGCTCAGCGACAACTACACCTCCCCATCAACGACAACTACACCTCCCCATCCTGAGTGACGGCAGCCGTCGGTAGAAACCCGGTGACTCCGGAGGTTCGGATGGGCGGGTGAGGACGACGGATGCCCAGGTGAGGAAGCTGATGGAAGAGATGGCGAAGCACGGTCGCCTGGGGCTGGCGTCGGCCCGGGCGGGGATGGACCGCAAGACGGCACGCAAGTACATGAAGGAGGGGAAGTTCCCCTCGGAGCTCGAGCAGGAGCGCACCTGGAGGACACGGGAGGACCCCTTCGAGGAGCAGTGGGACAGCCTGGCCGAGCGGCTGAAGGAGGCGCCGGAGCTGGAGGCCAAGACGCTCTTCGAGGAGCTGTGTGCTCGCGAGCCGGGCCGCTACAAGCCGGGGCAGCTGCGCACGTTGCAGCGGAAAGTGCGCCAGTGGAGAGCGCAGCAGGGGCCGGAGAAGCAGGTGTTCTTCGCCCAGGAGCATCGGCCCGGGGAAGCGATGCAGACGGACTTCACGTGGGCCAATGAGCTGGAGGTGACGGTGGGAGGCGAGCCCTTCGCGCACCTGCTGTGCCACCCGGTGCTGCCCTACTCCAACTGGGAATGGGCGACGGTGTGCCACTCGGAGTCCATGGCGGCCATCAAGCGAGGAGTGCAGGCGGCTGTTTTTCGGTTGGGGAAGGTGCCGCGCTACCACCAGACGGACAACTCCACCAGCGCCACGCATGACCTGCGCAACGGCAAGCGGGGCTTCAACGCCGAGTACCTCGCGCTCATGAAGCACCTGGGCATGGAGCCGCGCACCATTGAGGTGGGAAAGAAAGAGCAGAACGGGGACGTGGAGGCGCTCAACGGCGCGCTCAAACGCCGGCTGTTGCAGCACCTGCTGATGCGCGGCAGCCGGGACTTCGAGAGCGCCGCGGCGTACGAGAGCTGGGTGCAGGGAGTGCTGGAGAAGGCCAACCGGCTGCGCGGAGGGAAGGTGGAGGAGGAACTCGCGGCGATGAGGCCGCTGTCGGTGCAGCGGCTGGTGGAGTACAGCGAGCAGGAGGTAGTCGTCACGGCGTGGAGCACCATCCGGGTGCAGCACAACACGTACTCGGTGCCCTCGCGGCTGGTGGGCCAGCGCGTGCGGGTGCGTGTGTATGACGACAGGCTGGAGGTGCTGCACGCGGGAAAGCCGCAGCTGGTGGTGGACAGGCTGGTGGGTCGCAACGGGCACCGAATCAACTACCGGCACATCATCTGGTCATTGGTGCAGAAGCCAGGGGCCTTCGCGCAGTATCGCTACCGGGAGGACCTCTTCCCCTCGCTGGTATTCCGCCAGGCGTACGACGAGTTGCAGCGGGTGCACGAGGGGAGGAGAGCCGCGGATGTGGAGTACCTGCGGATTCTTCACCTGGCGGCCTCCACGCTGGAGTCCCAGGTGGAGCAGGTGCTGGCGCGACTGCTGGCCGAGGGCGGACTGCGCGGTGCCGAGCAGGTGAAGGCGCTGGTGGCGCCAGCCAGGCCTGAGGTGCCCCAGCTGGCACAGCCCGAGGTGGACCTGAGCAGCTATGACGCGCTGCTGGTGGAGCAGCGGGAGGTGGCCTCATGAGCACCACCTCCACTTCCCTGCGAGCAGCGGCGAGCGCCGAGGGCGAGCAGCAGCAGACGCTGGCCATGCTGCTGCGAGCGCTGAAGCTGCCGGCATTCGCAGCCCACCACGAGGAGCTGGCCAGGCGCGCCGGACAGGAGGGCTGGACATGCCCGCACTACCTGCGCCAGCTGGTGGAACTGGAGCTGAGCGAGCGCCGGGGCCGACGGATAGAGCGGCTGCTCAAGGCCTCGGGGCTGTCCACGGACAAGACGCTCGCCACGCTCGAGCAGGAGAAGCTGCCGGCCAAGGTGCGCCGCCAGCTACCGGCCCTGTGCGAGGGTGGCTTCATCGAGCGCGCGGAGAACGTGCTGGCCTTCGGGCTGCCGGGCCGCGGCAAGACGCACGTGGTGAGCGCCATAGGCCACGAGCTGGTGCAGCGTGGTTACGAGGTGCTCTTCATCCCGGCGGTGCTGCTGGTGCAGCGGCTGCTCCTGGCCAAGAAGAGCCTGTTGCTGGAGAAGGAGCTGCGGCGGCTGGACGGCTACGACGCGGTCATCATCGACGACATCGGCTACATCCAGCAGGACCGGGAGGAGATGGAGGTGCTGTTTACCTTCCTGGCCCAGCGCTACGAGAGGAGGAGTGTCCTGATTACGAGCAACCTGGTGTTTTCGCAGTGGGACCGAATCTTCAAGGACGCGATGACGACTGCGGCGGCGATTGACCGGGTGGTGCACCACGCGCTGATTCTGGAGCTCACCGGCGACAGCTACCGCAGCGAGAAGGCCAAGAGCCGGGAGACGGTCGACAAGGCCCCGCGTAGGGCGCCCGGGGACGAGTAACACCACGGCACAGGAGGTGACCGACTCAGAGGCTCCGACGGACGTAGCGACGACTATGGCGACGATGAAGTGAACGCAGTCAGAACATCAACCCGATGGGGAAGTGTAATTGTCGCCAAGGGGAAAAAGTAATTGACGCTGGGCACCACTGGTACGTCCGAAGGTCTGTCGAGTCCGGCATAGATCTCCAACTCGGACTGAGGGTGGAGGCGCCGGGCAACCAGTCCGGGTTGGCTCTTTACCTCCCCGGCAATGAGCGCCCAGGCCGCCTCGACCGAATTCACGCCTCGCCCCCATACTCCTGGGCCCAGAAGATGCCGTTGACCCGGTATGACACCTTCGCTGCCGTCTTCGAGCCCGGGAAGCTGACAGCCCACCCGATGGGGGTCACTGGGGCCTCGAGTACACCATTCGTGTAGTCGGGGTGCGGATCAAGCGGATAGAGGATGAGAACGCCGCGCTCCTTCGGTCGGACGTCGCGGATGAAGGTGCCGCTGGGAACCTCCGGCTCCGTCTTGCGTCGTGTGCGCCCCGGATCGCGATGGAAAGCTGCCTTCGTCAGCTCGATCGCTCGCATGTATGCGCCTGCATCCAGGTCGACGGTCTCGTCCTTGGGATTGACCAGACGAGGAATGACGTACCTGTCCCGGATGTCCAGGCTCTTGACCTCGCGCTGGGTCAGGTTGATGGGAAGCCCAGCAAGAACGTCTGCTTGTCCTCCACTGCGCCCGATGAGCACCACCGTCCAGTGAAGCAGCTCATTCCGGAGGAGCTGCTTCTGGATGAATTCAGCGAGCAGCTCTCCTCGTGCCTTGGTCGGGCCTTCAGGTACCTGTAGTTCAGCCAGGAAGGCCGCCACCGCCGCGCCCGGCACCTGCTGCCAGACGTAGGACTGCTTCCACTCCTCAGGTTTTTCGGGGCGGGATTGCGTCCAACCTTGTGTCTTCGGTCCAAGCTTTTCGAGGAACCTGACCGTGGTGGCCCGGTTGTGCTCCAACACCGACTTACGACGATCGAAAACCGTCGTCTCGACGATGTCTCCAGCAAAGGAGAGCTGGAGCTCCACTCCATTTCGCATCTTGACGGGAGAGGTCACCAGGAGCGTCGGATGCGAGCGGACCCGCAGGCCATAGTCAGCAGGAGTTCCACCCACTGCGGCCATCCGGTCGAACTCCTGCCGCAGCTCCTCGTTCGCCTTCGTCACGTGCTGGAACCACTCATCAAGTTCCTCGGTCATGTACAACCGGCAGAGGTCGAGATAGCCAGGCCGATAGCCAAACCACCGCCCCATCTGCATAAGGGTGTCGTACATCCGAGAGGCGCGAAGGAAGTAGCTGACGGAGAGTCCTTCGAGCGTCAGACCTCGCGCGAGCTTGTCCCCACCTACGGCAATGACACTTAACCCCGTTGCCTTGTGGTCCTCGTAGTCGAGCACATCGCCAGCAGTGCCGTTGATCTGCTTGACCTTGACACCGGCAACCGCGGCCTTGAGATGCACCGAGACATCAGCCCAGGCTTGCACGGGCAGTTCAACCTCGTTGATGCGCTTGGTGGTAGGGATGAAGTCCTTTTCCCAGAGCTGCCGGAGTTCGTCCAGCTTGCCTGTGAGCCCGGCGCCTTCGCCCAACTCCAAGTGATCCTGCAGCTCCTTGAGCGCACGCTTGACCTGTGTAAACACCAGCTCCTGCGCATCCGTGAAGCGTGTCACATGCACGAGCATCGAGTTGTGCTCGTTGAGCTGGCCTCGGGCCCGACGGGCGGAGCAGGAAAGAACGAACGAGTACAACGCCGTCCGGAGTGAAGGAGGAACTTCATCCTTCTCATTGTAACGAGGCTTGTGCTCTTTCTTGTGGACAGGCGGCATCCATCCCTTGCGCTCATTCGGCTGGAGCGAATCGGCATGGTCCGAGATGTGACGGACAAGCCCGAGCGGCTCGCTTTCTTCGAGACCAACTGAGGCGTCTGGCTCAAGCCCGAAGACCCTGACGGGGCCAACGTAGTCTGACGGTGCAGGCAGGTTGGTGATGAAGCTCTTGGGAAAGAGATCTGCGCCGTACTCATCGGTTGTGCCCGCGTCGTGGATGAAGATGTTCGCGAACGGCGTGGCCGTGTAGCCGACATAGGCGCTGCGCTCGAAGAGGTGGAGCAGCTTTCGCACCTGCTTGTTGATGGCGGTCGGATCGTGGTCGGGATCCGGTCGCCCCTCTTCATCGAACTCCTGGGAGCGGGTGTCGATGGACGCATGATCCGCCTCGTCATCAATGACGAGGAGCGGTACATCGGCGACCACGCTCCTTTCGACGCCTCCGACCGTGATCTTCTTCTGTGCGGAGCGCTCCACCCACGAATTGAGGTTCTGGAGGACACGTGCGTTCTTCTTGACGACGAAGAGCAGGGGCACGCGCAGGCTTTCCGGACCGATGTGGAAGTTCCGCCTGACGCTGACCTTGAAGTCACCATCATCAGCTCGCGTGGTGATGGTATTCGCACTGATGCTGGGATCGATCAGGCCAACGCCGATGAACTTCCGTGCTGCGGTTGCTCCGTCGATTGCGTCATCCTTGCTCTCGTAACCCAGGAAGCCTTCATCCAGGCGGATCTGCGTCTGGCTGCGCAAGCTTTTGTGGATGCCTGCCAGCACGATGATGACCTTGTATCCCGCGTCTGCGGCCTTGCAGATGAGGCCCGTATAGTTGGCCGTCTTGCCCGACTGCACGTGCCCTACGACCAGTCCACGGCGGCTCCACATACCTGTCCGGGTTGGCTCTTCGAGCCGGCCCAGCGTCTCGTCCGTGAGTTCGTTGAGTTTGTCGATACTGGTGGCAGCCCACCGCTTCCGCTGGAGGAGGATCTGATAGCGCCTCCAGAATTTCCATTCGATGCTCGACTTGCGGTTGTTCAGCCACGCAACATGATCCTCGTTGTTTTCGAGGGTCACCGAGCTGCCCATCCACACCGTGAACGAGGACTCCAGGTCTGCGATGAGTCGCTCGCGGTCGACCCGGTTCTTGTAGGCCGGGTCCATCAGGAGAACCGTGTCGACCTTCGACGCAATCACCTCCCGGGTCAACACCGTACCTTGCTGGAGCTGCCCCGTGATCAAGACCTGCGCGATGGTCCAGGCATTGGTGTATTCGGTACTCATCTCGTGCTTTTCTCTTTGAGCACAGGTGGCAGGCGAATCAGTGCCGCCTCGTCCCCAGTGCGTTGACGAACTTCGTGTACTGATCGAAGGGACTCATCGTGAGGATCCGCTGCCTGGCGGAGTCCGCAGTCTCTCCAGCCGCACGTAGCGCCTTGAAGAGTTCTTCAAGGACCTCGACCACCTTCGCGGGTGGATCGCTTTCGAACGCGGCCGCATGTGCCTCGGGCTTTTCCGCCGCATCCAGCCAGATGCGCTGCACTGGCACTGTCTCCTCAAGCAGGCGGAGGAGGGCATTGAGCGGCTTGGAGTCGGCCCCTTGCCTGTCCATCACGAACTTGACGAGGGGGTGGTCCCTCCGAATCCGATACCCGAGCCGACCGCGCGTGGTGACCGAGTACCAAGCATCTTCGATTGCAACGGTACCCGGTGAGTGTCCCCTCGCCCCTCGGTGCACGAACACTTCGCGGGCCCTCTTGCGGACCGTGTCCGCAAGCTCCCTCAGCCGTTCTTCCAACACTGCAGGAGGGCGAGCGCGAGACTTCTTCACGTCGATATCCCAGTCGGCATCCGTCGAGTTGGGGATGTCCACTCTCAACCGGGCGAGCTTGTAATGCTCCTCGTTGGCATACCCGAGGTTGAGCCAGCCTCCCGCCACGAGCAGGCGGCGTTCACGGTACACATAGAAGCCTTGCTGGGCATTCCACCCGCCCGGTCCACCCGCAGCCTCGTGCTCATCCTCCTTCATGCGGTCCTTGTGCGGCAGGACGTATCCCGTCACCAGGACGCGATTGCCCTGAAGCTCGAGCACATCCTCGGGAAACGAGTCCGTGGCCACATGGGTCGAACAGAAGGGATCCCACGGGTGCACCAACGAGTCGGTCTTGGTCCCGTTGAGATAGATGCGCAGAGGGGACTTGCCATCCTCCGCTTCGAGGTAGCGATGGAAGACCATGCCCAGGTGACGCCCGACCGAGCGCGCCAACGCAAGGAACCGATTCTGTGCCTGGACGTCGTCCTTGTGTGCCTTGCCGACGATGCGATCCATCTGCTCCCACAGAACGAGCGTCCCGTGGGTCTGGTCTCCCAGCGCGGAAATGCGTGATGCTGAACTGCGGGCCTCTGCTTTCAGCAGGCGCCACTGCCCGGTCCGTCCTACGTAATCGAGATCCCACCGACGGACTGTGCGCTCGTGCCCGGCCTTGATGGAGGCTACCGTGAGACGGCGGGCCTGTGAGAACGAGGCGGTCTTCAGACCCAGGCCGAACCGGCCCAGATCGTTCGGCTCCCGTTCATCCAGGGGGCTGCGGTTGCCGGGGCGCATGGCATCCGCCAACTCGGCCTCGCTCATCCCCCGGCCGTCGTCTCTCAGGGTGATGTACGAATCCGCCCCATTCCAGTGGAAGGTCAGCCAGACGTTCCGTGCGCCTGCGGTGATGCTGTTGTCAATGAGGTCGGCGAGGGCCGTCTGCACGCTGTAACCCACAGCCCGCAGCGCCTCGAGCATCGACGAGGCCCTCGGCTCGACAATCTCGTAATCGTCCTCTGAAGAAGCCTTGCCCGCTCGGCCTGCCATCGGGGCTCAGCGTATCTGGAGAGCCCCGCCATCAAAAGACCTGGAGGATGCAACCAGGCGTGCAGCACGGTGACGACTCAGTAGGTAGGGCGGCCTCGCGTATTCAACTGCAGGTGGAATTTCTCAACACCAGGAGAGGAACGCGCATGCCAGGGTCGGCCCGTTCAGCTTGACCTTTGAAGTAGCCCGCAGTGAAGTCAGACTCAATGCTGGCACGGGCACTTCACAAGGAGGGGGGGGCATGACACTCAGCCGCTCCGAGCAGATGTCGCGAATCCGAGGGAAGGACACTTCACCGGAGCGACTCCTGCGCTCTGCACTCTGGAAGGCCGGGCTCCGGTTCCGGCTGCAGGCGAGGACGCCACACGGAAGACCGGATGTCGTCTTCCCCAAGGCCCAGGTGGCCGTCTTCATCGACGGCTGCTTCTGGCACGGATGCCCGGAGCACTACGTCCGCCCCCGGACACGCAATGAGTTCTGGTCGGCCAAGCTCCTCGAAAACGTGGAGCGCGACCGCCGACAGACACTCCAGCTTGAAGCCGAGGGCTGGCGTGTGAGCCGGTTCTGGGAGCACCAGATCTTCGAGTCCCTGCCAGAAGTCGTGGAGACCGTACGCGCGGCCCTGGAGCAGGAGCAATGGAGCCCTCCCATCTCCTGGCGGGTCGTGAGGGTCGACGCGATTCCTGGGGAAGGCGACATGGAGCAGCGCTGGCAGGAGGAGTTGCGGCGCGCGCTGCCACAGCGCTCCGTGGTAGTCCAGAGGAGCACGAAGAAGTGGAAGAGGACACAACGTCCTTCCAGTAGCACCCTGTAGAAGAGTGAGAAGAGGGGCGGGAGGTGGCGACCCGAGTCTGCTGCGCTATAAGCCCCAGCGACATGGCGAGCATCGAGGCGAAGCTGAAAAGAATCCGCGCAGGAGAACCGCCCCGGCTGCTGGACCTGTTCTCAGGCTGTGGAGGCCTAGCGCTTGGCTTCGTCAGCGCAGGCTGCGTTAGCGTAGGTGGGGTCGAGCTCGACGCGGACGCCGCCAGGTCCTATGCCCGGAACTTCCACCCCCTCGAGAGCGGAAGGCCCGACGAGTGGCACGCATCGTCCAAGAACATCCTCCAGTATCCGCCAGAGGCAATGCTCAAGCACTTGGAGCGGAGTTCCTCCAAGGATGGGAAGGAGGGGGTCGATCTGATCGTCGGAGGGCCACCTTGCCCGGCGTTTACCCGAATCGGGCGCGCCAAGCTCCGGCAGGTCCGTCAGCATCCTGAAGCCTTCAAGCATGACCCCCGGGCGACGCTCTATCTGGAGTACCTCAAGTACGTCGAGGAGCTCAAACCCGTTGCCCTTGTCATGGAGAACGTCCCCGATGTGCTCAACTGGGGAGGGCTCAATCTGGGTGACATCATCTGCTCGGAGCTGGATCGGCGTGACTACAAGTGCGCCTATACCCTCTTGAACGCCGCTAACTACGGCGTCCCGCAGATGAGGGACCGGTTCTTCCTGGTGGCCGTCCACAAAAAGGCCCGGATCGATCCGGTCTTTCCTTTTCCGACCCGAAGGGTCGATTTTCCACCCGGATACTCCGGCACGCGCAAGGTCGCCCTGAAGAACATCCTGGCTGGCGACCGGTTATCGAGTCCCTGGTACAAGGAGCCGCCGCTGCCTGACTCCAATGCACCGCCGCCGGTCACTGCCGGAGAAGCACTGGGGGACCTGCCCAGGATCCGTGACCATCTCAAGAATGCCGGACGCCGTGGCCCTCGGAATCTGGATGGCCACCTGGAGTATGGAGATAAGTCACCCAGCACCTATGCACGGCTCCTGAAGAACTGGCCCCGCTTCGAATCGCCCGGATATTTGAGGGATCACGTCACGCGATATCTCACCCTGCGTGACTACCGGCTCTTCAAGGTGATGAAGCCAGGAGAGGACTACCCGAAGGCCTACGCCTACGCGGTGAGGGCCTTCGAGAAGAGACTCACCAGGGAACGACGCAAGGGACAAGTCCCGCCGGAAGGCTCGCGCGAGTACAAGGAGCTCCGCGCCGAGTACGTGCCTCCGTATGATCCGGGCAAGTTCCCGAACAAGTGGCGCAAGATGGGTGCGACAGAACCAGCCAGGACGCTGATGGCGCACCTGGGCAAGGACACGTACAGCCACATCCACTACGATTCGAACCAGAAGCGGGTCATCTCCGTCCGAGAGGCTGCCCGACTTCAATCCTTCCCCGATGGTTTCCGATTCGAAGGGAGGATGAACTCCGCGTTCCGCCAGATTGGCAACAGCGTTCCACCTCTGCTCGCGTGGGCCATCGCGGACGAGCTGCTTCTGCACCTGGAGGTCAAGACCCGGAACCCCTGGCCGGAACGTGTCCGAGAGAACGACCCGGCCCAGGGTACAAAGGTACGGGTGGCCTGAGGGGGCGAGTAGACGACGAGGGCATCCAGGCGCCTCCGAGCCCGTGCACGCGGGAACCGGGAGCATTAGATGACACGCATGCTCAAGCAGACATCTCCTCCCTGAGTCACTCGACGGCGTTGGACGATTGCCCTGCTGGCGGTGGCGTTCACCGATGAGCTGGCCACGGGCGTCGTTCCCTCCGGTACACCGGAGTTCCTGGCCACGTTCGAGCTGACGCCCGCGCAGGCAGCGGGCTGGACCCTCGTTGCCTTCCAGGTGCTCGGGGCGGTGCTTGAGCCCCCACTCCTGGCGATGGCGTACGGCCGCCGCGAGCGGCCGATGCGGGGGTAGGGCCTAGCGCTGATGTCGCTCACCACCCTTGCGGCGGCGCTCGTGCCGTCGTTCTGGCTGCTCCTCGCGGCGCTGATTCTCTACGGCCCGGCCAGTGGCCTCGGCACCAACCTGGCCCAGGCGGCGCCCGTCTTGGGCAACCCGCTGCGGGCGGAGACGGTGCTCGCGCGCTGGGAGCTGCTCGGCGCCCTGGGGGACCTGCTCGCCCCGCTGGTGCTGGCGGTGTCCGTGGTGCTGGGCTTCGGCTGGCGAGGGGCGCTGCTCGCGGTGGGTGCACTCGCGGCGGTGCAGGCGGTGGTCGCGCTGCGGGCACGCGGCACCACGCAGGCCCTGGACGGCTGCTCGCGAGCGCGGAGTACCGATGGGGATTCATCGGAGCCTTCGCGGACGTGGGCTCGGTGCACCAGAACGAGCTGGGCTGGCGGGACCCGAAGCTGGGAGTGGGCGCGCAGCTCTACTTCGGGGACACGGTGCACCTGTCGGTGGCCTGGCGCACGGACGAGCGGGCGTCGCTCACCCCCGAGGCGCGGCTGCTCTTCGTGCGGCCCTTCTGAGGAACCATGAGGGCACCCGGAGCGAGCACGAGGAGGAGGCTCGGCGTGGCGCTGGTGGCCGCGCTGGGCCTGCTCGCGCCCATGGCCCGGGCGGAGGAGCCACCGCGGGTGACGTGCTCGGCGACGCGGGTGGGGAGACGCGTGGTGGTGCGGCCCGAGGCGCTCGCGCTGGTAGCGCCCGAGTTGGAGCGGTTGATGCGGCTGGGGCTCGCGGGGCGGCTGGAGGTGGAGCTGACGCTACTGCGGCGCCGGCCACTGTGGTTCTCCGAGCGAATGGACGCGGCGCGGCTGACCCAGGTGCTGGTGTACTCGGCGAAGGAGGGCGGCTGGGTATTGGACGGCAGGCTGCTGGCGGGAGTGGGAACGCTGGAGTTGGAGCGGGTGGCGTGGACGCTGGAGGAGGAGCCGGAGGCGGAGGCAACCTTCGTGGTGGAGGTGGGGGTGCGGCTGCAAGTAGTGACAGCGGCGAGCCTGGGGAAGGTGGCGCAGTGGCTCACGCAAGGGGAGAAGACGGAGGCGGAGCGCTCGGCACTGACGCGAGGCCTGCTGCGCACAGTGGCCGAGGATCTCACGCGCCGCGCCGAGGGCCGCTGCTCTGTCCAGGCACCGTAGCTTGGATAGCGAGGACGGCTACCACCATCCTTTGCGCCTGGCCCAAACGAGCAGGGCAGCAGACATCACCAGCATGATCAGCAGAGCCATCATCAGGAGCTCGAGGTGGGTGCTCTCGCTGACAATGACGTTCATCCCGAGGATCGACGACAGGGCCGTGACCGGCAAGGTGACCGCGGCGATGACGGCCAGTCGTTCAGCGGCGATGGTCATCTTGGTATTGGTGCGTGCCTGGTAGAACTCGATGGTTCCCTCCAGATAATCCTTCTGCGCGTCGGCCATGGCGCGCAGGCGATCGAACTGATCGACGATGTCCTCGATGTACGACTGGCCCGCCTCCTGGAAGACAGCGATGGTCGCCATCCGCCCATACACTTCCCGGCTGAGCGCGCACATCGTTCGAGCGGTCAGCAGGCCATGGCGGGTCCTGAACATCTCTTCGAGGAACTGCTCGGGGTCTCCAAGTTGTCCCGCCGTGACCTGCTGCTCCAACCTCCAGACTTCACGGGTGAGCGCCGCCGTGTGGTCACGCAGCCGGGCCGTCAGCGCGGATACGATGGCGTGCGACAGCCGGTACGCGGAGGTCGGGCGCAGCCGGCCCGATTCGATGCGCCCCCGCACGGCCCGGACTTCAACCATGGCGGCGTCGAGGCTGACCGCCGCGTTCCACGGACCGTGGACGGTGATGAGATAGTTGCGGCCGATGAACTGGTCGAGCTCGACGTAGTGCACATGTCCTCTCGCGCCCAACTCTGGGGCATGCAGGACGACGAACACGTGGTCTGCATACACGTGCACCTTGGGAACCGTGTTGCGCTCCTTGCAGTCACGAACAGCCAGCGGATGGAGCTTGAACACATCCGCCAGGACTCGCTCTGCCTCGGCGTCCCAGGTAGGAATATCTACCCAGACCAACCCATCTTTGCGGCCGAGCAGAGCGGCAAGCTCATCGACCGAGTGCTGCTCGATGGCTGTGGGAGTCAGAAACCTGATGTCCAATCCGAGTTCCTCCTCCGGGGCATGACGCCGCTCCGGAGGGAGATAACACGCAGGGATCGGCCCAACCCAACCGTGGAGTCTCGCCACGCGACCCGATGTGTCCTGCGCCAACGGTTTGCGCCAGTCACCGGGCCAGGGAAGGAACAGAATGTGAGTCAAACCACGCAATCATCTCCCGGTCGCCCTCTTCATTTCGTGAGACTTCCCTCCCCCTTCGCGTGCACTCTGCGCGTGTGCAGACACGACTCGGTGAACTCCTTCAGGCGTGGAGTCCTCCCGCGGGCAGCGCGGAGGCAACGTATGCAGCCAGCTTTCAGCGCATGGCCGAGCTGCTACTCAACACAGCCCTCTGCTACGTCGGCGGACGACCCCACCGCTTCACCGAGCTCGAGTTCTACGCCACCAGCCCAGACCATCCAGACCCGTTCACCCATGGCGACCCGATGCAGTGCGAGCGGGGACGCTGGTACTTCCACCGCTCGGGGCCCGGCCCTACCGGTTCCTGACGGAGCCGGCACGCATCAAGAAGGGACGGCTGCATGTCGCCGTGGCGCTCCACGCCCAGGGGCACCCGGCGGAAGAGGTGGCACGGTTGACGGGCTCCAATGTGTCGCAGGTGCGCCGGTACATCGCCCAGTACGAAGCGGGCAGGGGTCTCGCTCCCGCGGAGTTTGCCCGGGACCTGTCCGCGGACGAGACCTGCCAGCTGCTCGGTGCCTGCGCGCGTTGAAATGCGCTATCTGCTCCATCCGACGAAGCAGGCGCTGTGAAGACGGCCCGCCCCTCATCCCGAAGCCTACGGTGTCTCGGCCCGAACGGTGTGGTTGCGGACCCGGAACTCGTTGTCGAAGTGGCCGCTCTTGAGTGCCACCTTGCCGAGATCATCGGTGGGAGGCGCGTCGGAGCGGAAGGCGAAGCGGTCGGCCAGGAGCACCTCGCTGCCACCCGGGGGCGGAGGGGCCGAGAAGGGCCCCAAGCAATCGACACGTCAGCGCGATGCCGACCGCACGCGCGCCGCGCTCATCGACGCCGCATGGCCCCTGTTCTCCACGCAAGGCTTCGCCAACACCCGCCGCTGGCTGGAGGCCGCGACCCAGGCGATCGCCGACGAAGGCGAGACCTGAGGGCAGTCCCCCTCCCTCGAGCGGGGTGCATGTGCGCCTCGAAGCCACCAGCGGAGACCGCTCCCCTCCTCACCAGGCACACATTTAAGTCAATTGACTTTTTCAGTCATCCGACTTAGTTCTTATCCCGTGGGCTTGAGGACGAGCAATCCCCCCGGAGAGCGTGATGAGTGCCAACGACAGCAAGCGAAAAGGTCCTGGTGCGCCGGTGAGCCCGAGCAAATCCGACCGGGGCAGCGAGACACGCGAGCTGATCCTCGCCACCGCGGAGCGGCTGTTCGCCGAGCACGGGGTGGAGGCCGTCTCCAATCGCCAGGTGAGCGAGGCGGCGGGCCAGTCGAACAACTTCGCGGTCGGCTACCACTTCGGCACCAAGGATGACCTCGTGCTGGCGATCGTGCGCCGTCACTCCGAGTCGATCGAGCGGCGGAGGACCGACATCCTCGCGGAGATCACCGACTCACCCGACCTGCGCGACTGGGTGTCCTGCGTCGTGCGGCCGATGACCGAGCACCTCGCCTCGCTGGGCACCCCCACCTGGTACGCGCGGTTCATCGCCCAGGTGACGACCCATCCCTCCTTACGAGAGCTCGTGATCAACGAGACGATCTCCACGCGGTCGATGCAGCAGACCATCGAAGGTCTCTTCCGGCTGCTCCCGCGTCTCCCCGAGGAAGTGCGGCAGGAGCGGAGCTACATGAACCGGTTGATGATCGTGCACATGTGCGCCGAGCGGGAACGCGCGCTGCACGATGGCACCGCGACGCCACGCTCCTCGTGGGAGGCCACCGCGACCGGACTGGTCGACGCGCTCGTCGGAGTGTGGCTGGCCCCCGTTACCGCCCGGCGGTGACCCGGGCCGCTCGCCAGTGGTGGGACCGCTCACGACTGAGCCGTCCAGACGTCGGAAATAACCGAAAGGAAGTGCGCTGATGAATGCGAATCAGGTCAGCAGCCCCCCCATGCTCGACTCCGAGCCCCTGACCCTGCCCGACAACGCATCCCTGTTCACCCGCCTGCGCGTGGCACTCAAGTGCCTGAAATTGGTCAGGGGCGACGAGGGAAATCCCACTTACGGCCAGCTGCTCAATATCTGCCTGGACCTCAATGTCTATGAATCGCTCGTCCAGCAGCTCCAGCGCACCGACGAGGGGCGCCGCCTGCTGTCCGAGCGTCCTTCCCTACAGGGCAAGGAGCTGGACCTGGCCGCGCTGGAGCGCCTGCCGGAAGGTACGCTCGGCCATGAGTTCGCGCGCTACTTCCGCGACAACAAGATCTTTCCCTTCGAGACGACGCTCGAGCTCAAGAACGACGTCGACTTCATCGGCAAGCGCTACCGCGAGACGCATGACCTGTTGCACGTGCTGACGGGCTACAAAACGGACGTGATGGGCGAGATGGAGCTGCAGGCGTACGCCCTGGGCCAACTGGGGATCCGGACCGCGATGCTCATCCTGCTGGTTGGCACGCTCGCACAAATCAAGGCGCCGCAATCCGGCCTCGGTCGGTCCGAATACCTGCAGCGGGTATGGGCCGCGTACCACCGTGGCCGCGCGTCCCAGCGGTTCCTCGACTTCAGGTTCGAGGACCACTGGGAGACCCCCGTGGCCACGCTGCGCGAGCGGCTGTGCGCCCCCGTGGAGCGGATGAACTGACGGCGTGAATGACCCGCGGCACACCGGGAACAACCCAATGGAAGAGCGCATCATCATCGTAGGAGCCGGCCAGGCCGGTGGCGAGCTGGCTGCCGGCTTGCGAAAGCAGGGCTACAAGGGGCGCGTCCTCCTGTTGGGAGACGAGGCGCATCCGCCCTATCAGCGGCCTCCGCTCTCGAAGGGCTTCCTGCAGGGAAAGGTGGCGCTGACCGACCTCTACCTCAAGCCGCTGGCGACCTATGAGCGCTTCGACATCGAGCTGAAGACTGGCACGCGCGTCGAGGCCATCGACCGCTCCACTCGGGAGCTCTCCCTGAAGGATGGGAGCCGGCTGGCCTATGACAAGCTCGTTCTGGCCACGGGAGGCCGAGCACGTCCCTTGAGCTTTCCCGAGCTCGACACCGCGCGGCTCGAGAACCTGTTCTCCGTGCGGTCCATCTCCGACGTGGAGGCGATGCGCGGTAAGTTCGTCCCCGGCAACCGCCTGGTCATCATCGGCGGCGGCTACGTGGGGCTCGAGGTCGCGGCCGTCGCTGTGCAGCTCGGGCTGCATGTGACGCTGCTGGAGGCGGCGCCTCGCCTGCTCTCCCGAGTGACGGGGCCGGAGGTGTCCTCGTTCATCGAGCAGCTCCACCGCGAGCGGGGCGTGGAGTTCCGACTCTCCTGCCAGGTGCGGGGCCTGGAGCTCGACGAGGCACAGCGCCAGGTGCGAGGGGTGAGCCTCGCCTGTCACGGCGTGCCCGAGCGACTCGAGGCCGACCTGGTGCTGGTGGGAATCGGCCTCATCCCCAACACGGAGCTGGCCTCCGCGGCGGGACTGGCCGTCGACAATGGCATCGTCGTGGACGAGTACGCCTGCACGGCCGATCCGAACATCCTCGCCATCGGGGACTGCGCGAATCAGCCCAGCACCTATACAGGCGGACGCCTCCGGCTCGAGTCCGTGCCCAATGCCATCGAGCATGCGCGCATCGCGGCGGCCACCCTGATGGGCAAGCGAGAGCCCTATGCCGCCATTCCCTGGTTCTGGTCGGACCAGTACGGCTTGAAGCTACAGATGGTGGGGCTCTCCACCGGCTACGAGCAGTGCGTCACGCGGGGCTCCGTCGAGGGCAAGGAGTTCTCGGCCTTCTACCTCAAAGACAGACGGGTCATCGCCGCGGATGTCATTGGCCGCCCCGCGGAGTTCATAGCCGCGAAGCGGCTGGTCTCGAGCCGGGCGGAGGTGGACGCCACCCGCCTGGGCGACGCAGCCGTCCCGCTTACCAGCCTCGCCGCTTGAAGACAGTCAACACCCGGAAGGAACACCCAGGAGAAACCATGGCGAAGATCAAATTCATCGAGGCGGACGGGAAGGAACACCAGGTCGAGGCGCAGGAGGGACAGTCCGTCATGCAGGCGGCGATGGACAACCTCGTGCCAGGAATCGTCGCCGAGTGCGGAGGCTTTGCCAGCTGCGCGACCTGCCACGGCTACGTCGATGAAGCCTGGATGACGAAGCTCCCCTCTCCCGATGCGGCGGAGGCGAGCATGATCGAGTGCGCCTTCCACGTGCGGCCCAATAGCCGGCTGACCTGTCAGCTCAAGGTGACGCCCGCGCTGGATGGGCTGGTGGTCCGTCTTCCCGTCTCGCAGACGAGCGAGTGAGGACCGGGCAGGCCACCGCGCTTTTTCTCCAACACCCAGAGAGGTTCGAACATGAGTTCATTTGGCAGCGGACAGAAGTTGGACAAGCTTCCCGCGCACGTCCCGCCGGAGCTGGTCTACGAATACGACAACGCCAGGGATTCGCGGATGCTCGAGGATCCGCACGCCCGGATGCGCTCCCTCGTCCTCGAGGCCCCGCCCATCTTCTTCTCCCCGCATAATGGTGGCACCTGGTTCGTGACCCGGAAGAAGGCCATCGTGGACATCACGATGAACCCGGAGGTCTACAGCAACAGCTTCATCTCCGCCGCGGCCTCGGGGGAGCACGGGGAACACAAGGAGCAGCAGCAGGGCTTCATGCTGCTGCCCATCTCGGCGGATCCGCCGCAGCACACCGCTTACCGAGCGCCGCTCAACCAGCCGCTGTCGGCCAAATCCGTTGCCGGACTCGAGACGGCGATCCGGGAGATGACGAACGAGCTCATCGACAAGGTGCTCGCCACGGGACGCTGCGACTTCCTCTCGGACGTCGCCGAGCCGCTGCCCGTCACGTTGTTCATGAAGCTGGCTGGCATGCCGACCGACCGCCTGGCGGAGTTCCGTCACCTGGCCACGCAGGCGACGTCCGCCACGGTGGATCACGCAACCCGCGAGGGTGTCTTCAAACGCATCGCGGGGATCCTGGCGGAGACCATCAAGTCCCGGCAGGAGAAGCGTGAGGATGATCTGGTCAGCCGGCTGCTCGACTCGAACATCAACGGCCGCAACCCCAACTTCCACGAGATGCTGGGCTACAGCATCACCTTGTTCCTCGGAGGGCTGGAGACCGTGGTGAATGCCCTGAGCTTTGGCGTCCGGCACCTGGCGCGCGACCAGGAGCTGCAGGCGAAGCTCCGGGCCGACCCCAGCCTCCTGCCCGGAGCCATCGAGGAGCTGCTGCGGCTCTACGGCATCGCGTCCACGCCCCGACGGGTGATGCGCGACGACGTCTGCCATGGCGTCCAGTTCAAGAAGGGCGACACGGTGTTGTTGCTCCTGCCAGCGGCCAACTACGACGACACGGCGTTCCAGAACCCCGAGCAGTTCGTCATTGGCCGGACGGAGCAGCACATGACGTTCAACACGGGCCCGCACCGGTGCGTCGGGCTGAACCTGGCCCGCCTGGAGATGAAGGTGTTCTACCAGGAGTGGTTGAAGCGCGTACCTCCGTTCCGGCTGGACCCCGAGAAGAAGCCGCAGTTCATTGGCGGCTTCAACCTGGCGATCACGAGCCTGCCGCTGGTCTGGTAATAGCCAGGGACCCATGCACCCATCCGAAGCGCCGCGAGCCACCCGATTCTGGCCCTTCATGTTCGCCCTCTTCGTGGGGTCGTTCATGTCCGTGCTGAGCTCCAGCACGATCACCATCGCCATTCCCGAGCTGCAGCGGCACTTCGGCGCCGAGCTCTCCCTGCTCCAGTGGACCCTGACGGGGTTCATGCTCGCCATGGGCACGAGCGCACCGCTCACCGGCTATCTCGGTGGGCGCTTCAGTTTCAAATGGGTGTACGTGGCCACCCTGGTGGGCTTCATCCTGGCGTCCGTGCTGTGTGGATTGGCCTGGGATGCGCGCTCGCTCGTGGCCTTCCGGTTCCTGCAGGGCGCGTTCTGCGGCGCCATCATGCCGGTGACCATGACGCTCATCTACCAGGTCGTTCCACGGGAGCAGCAGGCGCTGGCCGCCAGTCTCTGGAGCCTGGCGTCGAGCCTCGCTCCCGCGTTCGGGCCGACCTTCGCGGGCTGGTTGATCACCCTGGGCAACTGGCGCTGGTTGTTCTTCTTCAACGTTCCGCTCGGCCTCGTCGCCGTGGGCCTGGCCGTGCGGACCATTCCCTTCTACCGCCTGCAGGTTCCCAAGGCGTTCGATCTGCCCGGGCTGCTCTCCGTCATCACCGGCACCCTGTCGCTTCTGATCGCCTTGAGCCAGGGTCGGGAGTGGGGGTGGAGCAACGGGAAGACCGTGTCCCTGCTCATGCTCGGGACGCTGTCGCTGACCTTCTTCGTCATCAGGGAATTGAGGACGAGCGCTCCGCTGCTCGACCTGCGCGTGCTCGCCAACGGCCGCTATGTGGTGACGCTGCTCGTCTCGAGCATCATCACGATCAGCCTGTACTCGGGCGCGTTCCTCGTGCCGCTGTTCCTGCAGAAGATCCAGGGGGTGACGCCGCTCGAGACCGGGTTGATCCTCCTTCCGTCCTCCCTGGCCATGGCGCTCCTGATGCCTCTGGTGGGACGCCTGTACGGCACGATCGGGCCGAGCACGCTCATGACGGCCGGCGTCCTGATGATCGCGGGAGGCACGTATGCCTTGAGCCGTTTGACGCCGGAGATTCCACACTCCTACATGCTGGCGTGGATGGTGGTGCGCAACGTGGGAATCTCGCTCGCCCTGATGCCGGCCAGCAACGCGGGCATGGAGCAGATTTCCCGCGAGCTGAGCGGCCACGCCTCCTCCATCAGCAACTGGCTGCGAAACGTGCTCGGGGCGTTCTCGATCGCCATCTTCACGTCGCTCCTGTCCACCTTCACCTCCCGGGAGGCGGAGGTGCTCGTGCAGCAGGGGATGACGGAGCGCCGTCAGATCGAGCTGTTCTCGTTCGTGGCGGGCATCAACGACGTCTACCTGGTGGCCACGCTCGTTGCACTGGTGGCCGTGCCACTCAGCCTGGGAATCCGCAAGCAGCCGGCGGTGCTCAAGACCCCCGCAGAAGCGCGATAGGGCCCGGCGGGGCACGTCACCACCAGCAGGAGGGAATATGGAGCCTCCGCTCCCTGCTGGGATGCGACTCGACCACCGGACTCCGGGGGAGGGAGGTCACCTCGCCCCGGAGCGCGGGGAAATTACTCAGCCCAGTAGGTGTCGGTCAGCACGCTGAAGCCGTTCACGGTGTCGACGAAGATGGAGACGCTGTGCCCGCTCCAGGGGTCGTTCGCGTAGCCGAAGGTGCAGCCCTTGAACGAGCGGCCCGCGGTCAGCGCATCGAGGTTCGCCAGGCCGGCGGAGACCACGCTGCTGGGGATCACGTTGTTCCGGTTGGCGATGGCCAGCGCGGAATTGACCGCGGAACGCACCTCGGCGGCATTGGCCAGGTTCGGCCGGACGGTCGCGCCAGACGGGACGCTGCTCGGCTCGAGCCCGAAACACACCAGCCCACCGTAATTGTAGCTACCGTTGGTCGTCACGTACTGCCACCAATCGAAGTGGCGAGCCATGTACGCACCGGTGTGCCCCACAGGCGCCGCGTTCGCCGCGGCGATGAGCGCCTCGAAGGGCCGGCTCAGCGTGGCCGAGTTCCGGATGCTCCGCAGGCTCACCTCGCCAATCCCCGCGGTGTTGGAGATGGCCTGGACCGACGTGAACGGACGCGCGTTGAGGAGGTTCACGGCGCCATTCCACGCGTCCGGCAGGACGTCATGCAGCTCGCTGTCGTCGATGGTGTTCACCAGCGACACGATCGCGGCGGCGTCATCGGTGGAAACCGCGAGGCCGTCCAGGACGCCAACACAGCTGGAGCCGATGAAGCCCTGGCTCCGGGCACCGCCCGCGAGCTGCTCGAGACGAGCCTGAGCGACCAGCCGAACCGAGGACACGTCCGCCAGGGACACGAACGGCGACGTCGTGCGCCGGGCGACGAGGTTGGAGACGACGTCGCTCGGCAGGTACAGGTCCAGCGTCTGGAACGACGCAGTGTTCACGAAGGTGAGGATGCCCTGGCACTCCGGGGCCACGTCCACGTCCGTGCTGGTGAGCGCCGCCTGCTGCTGGGCGATGGGCTCGGAGGACGGCTCGAGTTCGGCACCACAACCGGCGAACACACCTACTGCGAGAAGCGCTGCACTGAGACGACGCATCGGGGACTCCTTTGGGGGGGATACGACAAGGGGGGGACTGCTCGAGACACCAGGCCCACCCGGCTCACAGGCGCCGCTCCTACACGTGGATTGGCCAGGGCCGTGGACTGGAGCCACGGCGCCCTCCTGCTTCGCGGGGAGCGTTCTGGGCAGGACTGCCTTCCAGGTGATACTGGAATAAGCAGAAAAATTCAATCACGATGAGACCATTTGCCCTCCTACTTGCCGGTGACATTTCGGTGACACGCTCCATGCTGAGAGGCGCGTGCATGACTGCCTGCCTCACATCGGGAGCCGGGCATGTCTGTTCCTGCGACGACCGCTTCCTGGGGTGACCGGGACCGTGGACATGGCGCCCCGGGGTAAGGCGGCGGAGGGAACAGTCCATGAGCAAACTCCGGGCCGGATGGCTGGCCGGCGTTGCCTGCATCGGCATCGCGCTGGGAGGACTCTCGTGCGCCAAGCGTCCAGCATCCGAGGAGGCCACGGGAACGGGAGGGTCGGGAGAGAAAGCGCCTCTGGGACAGGCGAGCGCGAAGCAGGGAGGCCAGGAGATCTTCCTGGAGGTGCTCGAGCTGTCGGTCGGCAAGCCGGAGAAGGACGAGGCCTCGCGGACCTCCTTCGTGACAGGGGAGCCCATCTCCACGCGAGGCCGCGTGCGCAACGCGAAGGAGCTCGAGAGCCGCATCCAGTGGCACCTCCAGCCGGTGGGGCCGCAGACAGCGGACGCGGATCCCACCACGCACGAGGGGCAGGACGCTGTCTTCCGCGCCTTCTCGCGCGTGGGCACAGCGGGCAGCCGCCAACCCAACCCCCCGCTGGAGTACGAGCTGGTGGCCTCGGTGCTCCTGGAGAATGGAGAGGTGCTCCAGGTTCGCCTGCCTCCCACCACCTTCCTCCGGCAGGATCTGGAGGACGTGCTCCGGCAGGAGTACGTGGACTTCGGAACGAGCTTCCGGCCGAGCCGCACGCAGCTCTCCATCCCAGGCCGACGCACCTTCAACACCGGTAACTACACCGTCATCGCCGAAGAGGACGCGGGCGGGCTGGCGCACCTGCTGGAGCAGCTCGACGGGAAGATCCGGGCACTCCTCAACAACGACGTGCAGGAGAAGCCGGTAGGGACGCGCGGGCTGTCACCGGGGACGGTGGTGGTCTCGCCTGGTGGGGCCATTCTCGAAGTGGGGGCACTCGGAGACACCGACCCTCAGGGAGACGACCTCTGCGCAGGTCCCCGGGTTGGCAATCGGTGCACGGGTTCCATCCTCGCCGGGCCCAATGGCACCGCCGACACGCGAGCCAACAACCGCGAGCTGACCTGGAAGCTGGAGGACTTCGTCAGCAGTGCCTTCCGCAATCCGCAGCGCAACCGCGCCGCTGGCTCCGTGGTCATCAACAGCCACCACACCCGTGGGCGCGCGCTGGACCTCGACCCGCGTCGGATGCCTGTCCCAGGGAAGACGCCCCAACAGTTGATGTGCATCGTCGAAGCGGCCGGGGACGCGGTCGTCGGCGAGCGTGACTCCTTCACCGAGCGCGGCGCCACCCGCTTCCTCGATTGCAACGACCCGATGGCCGACCACGTTCATGTCGAGCGCTGACAACAGGAAAGGAAGCCCGAACATGCGTCGTTACACCTTCCCTCTGTTCGCTTGCTCCATGCTCCTGGCCGCGGCGGCCTGCACCCACCGGCCCACCCCGGCCCCGAGTCGCTCCTCGGCAAGCCCTCCTTCCTCATACGGCCCCACCACGGGCACGGGCGGCTCCTCTACGAGTGGCTCCTCCGATAGCGGCCCCTCTCCGGGTGACGACTCCAAGAGCCCACCCGCTCCGAGCGGCCTCGCCCCCCTCGCGCAGACGCCTTCCCTCGTGCCCTCGCCGCCCTCACCGGCGGCCCGCGAGGCCCTGCAACTCTTCCAGGTGGGCTGCCCGGCCGAGGGCTTTGATGACATCACCTGCGAGAAGGCGGTGCGCCAGCTCGAAGCCGTCGTGCGTGAGGACCCACGCCAGCTCGACGCGAGACTCGCGCTCGCGGATGCCGTCTGGAATCAGGCCTTCCGCCAGCCCGCGGGCAGCGCGGAGCGCGCACAGCTCCGCCAGCGCTCACTCGACCTCTACCAGCAGCTCGTGAGCCAGGATGTTCCCGATGCACGGCCGTACTACGAGCTCAGCGTGCTGACACGAGACCCGGACACCCGTATTCGGCTGCTGCGACGCACCCTGGCTCTCGAACCGAAGCACCCCGAATCCCATGCGGCTCTGGCGTGGCTGCTGCTGGAGCAGGGCAAGACGGACCAGGCCGTGCGCGAATACCTCACCCACCTCTCGCTCAACCCGAGCCGGGAGCGTGCGAACGCGCTCGAGGACATCCGCTTCGCCAGCAGGCTCGGCGAGCTCGGGCACGTACGCGAGGCGGCGCGGATATACGACGCCATCTGGGATGCCACCCGCGAGGAGAGCCGCGCCGAGCGTTGCCAGATCTTCAAGACCGTGGATCTGGACCCCTACGAGCGCATCGGCGCCCGCTTCGCGAAACAAGTCCGCGAGAGCCGCGCCTACTGCTCCGACATGCCACGCGTGGAACGAGCACAGGAGATGGAGCGCCAGGGGCAGGACGAAGCCGCTGTGAAGGAGTTGGAGCGCCAGATTCAAGAGAACCCCGTCCCCGTGGAGCCGTACCTCGCGCTGGAGAGCATTCACCAGAAGCAAGGCCGGGTGGCGGAGGCCGCGGCCGTCATGACGCGCTACTTCCAGCAGGAGAAGCACCCCGAGGAGCGCTGCCGGCACTTCAGGACGCTCTCTCCTGAGACGGTGCGGGCCATGGACCCGCCCCTGGTCCAGGAATTGGACCGCGCCTGCCGTGGACGGTGAAGACCCTCATGCCGGAGCCGCATGACCGAGGGCGTTGCACCGTCTCGGCTCAGCGCCGTGGCCACAACAACGAGGCCGCCTCGTACATGCTGTCGTTCTCGAAGGCCACCCGGGCCGAGGTGTCCGACTCCAGCTTCGCCTGGACGGACTCGGGGAGCTGCGCGTACAGGTCCTGTCCCAGCAACTCCTCGAGGCGGTCCACCGAGGTGCGCGAGGCCTCGAGGAAGGGCGTGATGTCGGCCTTCTTCGTCGGTGCGTCCTTCAGGTTGGGCACCATGTAGGCGAACATGCTGAGATTGCCATTGGGCAACTCCAGCAACACTGTCTTGAATTGGTGCGTGGGCACCGCGATGCGGCGCTCGTTGGCGCCCATGGTCTCGCGAGCCTCGGGCGGCAACGGCTTGCCCTGGGCATCCAGGTACAGGTTGCCGGTGATGATGGAGGCCTTGCCTCCAGTGGCCTCCACCAGGTCGTTCACCGCGCCCTCCAGCGTGCGCCACGTCTGCCGGTTCAGGTCGGGGTACTGCGGCGCGACGTTGCTCAGCAGGTGGCTCTCGTCCATGGCCTCCTGCGTGGGCGAGTCCTCCGCCGGCTTCATGTGGCCGCGGTCGAATCCCGTGCCCGTGTAGTCCGAGTCCACCACTCCCGCGCTCCCCAGCTCTGGATCTGTGTGGAAGTGGCTCTTCTCCCGGTCCACGTCCACGGGGGTCTCCTGGATGTCCGCCGCGGACAGCAGGTAGCTGACGAAGGTGGGCACGTTCGTGGCGTCGTCCACGGACAGCCGCATGTACTCCTTCACTCGCGACAGTCCGCCCTCAGAGCCCGTGGGGCGCAGCGGGTCCACCTCTCCCGCGCTCTCGGCCACCTTGCTCTCGAACATGGCCACCTTCTGGTCCGGCAGCCACGTGGTGTCTTTCACCCTCCCCTCCTTCATGTCCTGGAGGTAGATGTCCAGCTCGGCACGCGAGAGCTTCCCGTCCGCGTTGCCTCCGAGCAGGTCCGCGCGACGAGCCACCGTGTCCTGCCAGTTACTGTCGAAGGAGTCCACCTCGGTGGAACGTGCGCCCCCCGCCAGCTTCTGCTCCATCGCCGCGCGCTGCTGTTGCAAGGCCGTCGAGGTCAGGAAGCGCGAGTCCTCGGGCCGCGCAAGATAGGCGTCCACTTCCGCCGCGGACACACTGCCGTTACCGGAAGCCCCATCCGCCGCCTTCAGCAGCCCCGCTTCCCAGCTCCCGTCCGCCCAGCCGAACTTCCTCTGCAGTTCGGCGATAGGCACTTCACGTGAGGCGGAGCGGCGCCAACTCCCGGACTCGGAGGGGACGGTGTTCTCCACCGTGATGAGGGATTCCCGCTTGGGCACCGCGGACGTGCTCGTCGGACGGATTTGCATCCGCGTGACTCCCAGGGGTTGTCTCCCCGCCCGGCGGGACGTGGAGAGGGGGTACGGAATTATCGGATCCTGCCTCCGGAAAGTTGCGTCCGGAGAACCGCCTCCAAGCACGTCAGGGCTGGCGAACCCGCTGGGCCTGCGCTCGCTGGACGGTCTGGACGAGGCGGGCTTCGGCCTGGAGCCGCTCCACCTCGTCCGCTGGCAGCTTCGCGTGCTCGGCGGCTCGGGCCAAGGCCACGAGGAAGGCCACGCTCACCGGACCCCGAGCCGGATGCCGCGGGGCAGCTGGAGTGAAGGCTCGTGCGGAGATCAGGGCTCCAGAGGCCGTACGGACGCGAACCGGACGCTCCCGAGTGGCCTCGGCCAACACCTTCTCCACTCGCGCCACCAGGGGCCAGGTGGGAGGAGGCAGGGTCCTGAGTTGCCCGAGGACGCGTCGGCCCGGAGCGTCCACGAGCCTCGCCACCCGCCCCTTCCAGACAGCGGAGGGCACGTCGTAGACGAGCTCCACGTCCAGCGCCTCGGCCAGCTCGCCCTCTGGAAAGGATGGGAGGGACACGCCCCGGAGCCGCTCGCTCGCGAGCTCTGGCGCGAGGGCCAGGGAGAAGGCGAACCAAGGCAGGGGCGTGGGGCCAGGGCCAGACATGTGCCCAGTCTGCCTGGGACGCGGCTGGGAAGGAATCCGCGGACACCTCGAGACCCGAGAAGTGAGCAGCAGAGCGCACCGCGAGCAGTTAATTCTCGCCTGCTGAAGCGGGCAACGGGAAGACTCGGGGCTCCGTCATCCACCATGACCGGATCGGAGCCACCATGTCCCGACTCATCCTCCACCACTACCCCCGCTCCCCCTTCTCCGAGAAGGTCCGCACCATCCTCGGCTTCAAGGGCCTGCAATGGACCTCCGTCTTCATTCCCGCGATCATGCCCAAGCCGGATGTGCTCGCCCTGACGGGCGGCTATCGCAAGACTCCGCTGCTGCAGATCGGCGCGGACATCTACTGTGATACGGCGCTGATCGCGGACGTGCTGGAGCGGCTCGCGCCAACGCCCACGCTGTATCCGGCGGAGTCAGCGGGGCTGTCGCGCATCCAGGCGCAGTGGGCGGACTCCACTCTGTTCTGGACCGTGATTCCCTACAGCTTCCAGCCAACGGGCGTGGCGAGCCTCTTCGGCAACATGCCGCCCGAACAAGCCAAGGCGTTCCTGGCCGACCGCGCGGCCTTCCGCGCCAACGTGCCGTCCATGCGAGCACCGGAAGCAACCGGGGCGCTGACGCTGTATCTCGAGCAGCTCAACGCCCAGCTCGGGGACGGACGGCCTTGGCTGCTTGGCGGGTCCACGAGCATTGCTGACTTCTCCGTCTACCATGGGCTCTGGTTCGTCCAGCGGGCCGGCCCGCTCGCGGGCATCCTCGAGCCCCACACACGCGTGGTGGCCTGGATGGAGCGCGTTCAGGCGTTCGGCCACGGCACCTCCGACAAGATGGAGAGCAGCGAGGCTGTCGAGCTCGCGGCCTCCAGCAAGCCGCTGCCTACGGAAGGAGAAGCCTTCCTCGACCTGCACGGCCTCTCGCGGGGTGCTCGCGTGACGGTCGCACCGACGGACTACGGCGTGGATCCGCTGGAAGGCGAGCTCGTGCTGTCGCGCCCGAATGAGCTCGCGGTCCGGCGGGTCGACGCGCGCGCGGGCGAGGTCGTGGTGCACTTCCCCCGCCTCGGCTTCCAGGTCCGAAAGGTGGAGTGAGCCCGCCGCTTCCGGCCCCTGCATGGGGCCTCGTTCGCGGTGATGTTGACACTGGATACATTCGATGTTTACATTAGAAACATGAACGCGGGCGAACCGCTGGAGGAGCCATGGACGGCGAGCTGGTACTAAAGGTGCTGAACGTTCCGGTACTGCTGGGCTGGGGGGCGATGCTGTTGGCGCCCCGGGCCCGGGTCACACGGTGGGTGCTGGAGAGTGACGTCATCCCTCTGGTGATTGGCGTCGTCTACCTGACGCTGGTGGCGCCGCACCTGCCGGGTCTGCTCAGCCAGTTCGACACGCTGGAGCACATCGGGGCCGCCTTGCAGCGCCCCGGGATGCTGCTCGCGGGGTGGATCCACTACCTCGCGTTCGACTTCCTGGTGGGCAGGGTCGTGCTGGCGGACGCCCAGCAACGGGGCATCCCCCACCTGCTCGTCGCGCCCTGCCTCGTCCTGACCTTCATGCTCGGCCCCACTGGCTACCTCGCCTACGCGGCCGTCCGTCTCTTCACCCGGCGCTTCCTGCCAGCCATCGCCTCGCTGCCCAAGCCGGCCGCGCCCCTGGCCACCGAAGGAGTCCGCTAATGTCCGCCTCCACCGCCCCCCTGTCCGCGCGCTCGCTCTGGAGCCGAGCCTGGTCCCTCTCTCCGACCCTCGCCGTCGCCACCGTTGTCATGGCCCTGGGCGCGGTGGTCACCACGCTCGGGCTCCTCCTGGATTCACGGCAGCTGGTGGGTGAGCCCGTCTGGCTCAAGCCGACGAAGTTCTACCTGTCGCTGACCGCGTACAACGCCACGGTGCTGTACTTCTTCTCCTTCCTCACCGAGAAGCGGCGGCTCGTCCGGCTCTCGGGGCACATCCTCGCCGCGGCTGGCGTCATCGAGATGGTCGCCATCACGCTCCAGGCGGCACGCGGGGTCCGCAGCCACTTCAACGTGGCCACCCCCTTCGACGCCGCCATCTTCAGCATGATGGGCATTGCCATCACGGTGCTGTGGGTGACGATGATCGTGCTCGCCATCGCGCTGCTGCGCTCCCGGCTGGCAGATCGCCCGCTCGCGGCGGCGCTGCGCATCGGCTTCATCGCGGCGGTGATTGGCATGGGGCTGGGTTTCTTCATGTCGAGCCCGAACGCGGCGCAGCTCGAGGCCATGAAGGCTGGGCAGCGGGTGGTCGAGTCGGGCTCGCACACCTTCGGCGTACCGGACGGTGGCCCGGGGCTGCCCCTGGTCGGCTGGAGCACCGAGGCCGGCGACATGCGGCCGGCGCACTTCCTCGGGCTGCACGCCATGCAGCTGCTCCCCATTCTCGCGACGCTGCTCGCGCGCCGGCGGCACCTCTCCGAGACGCAGCGCCTGGCGGCCATCCGCGCCACGGGCGTCGCCTACACCGGGGTGACACTGGTGCTCGCGGTGCAAGCGCTCCGGGGCCTGCCCATCATCCGCTGGGACGCAGTAGGCATCGCGGCCCTGGCGCTGGTGGTCGCGGCGTCCCTTGCCACGGCCGCCGCTACGCTGCGACACCCGCGCATCTCCACTGCGGTGGCCTGAGCTCGGAGATGTGACGCCGCGGCGCCGAAACCCGGCCCCGCAGCGGGCAGGCGGCGCCGACGACCCTGCCCAGGACATGGCCGACGCCAACTGCGAGTTCCCCAACAACATTCCGTGAGGCGGAGAACAGCGGGTGTCGACCTTGTCCACACACCCAGCGCCAGGGGGCCGCCCGAGAAATAGCGCGCGAATTTCCTGCATGATTGCGCAAGTCACCGGCTCTCTTCGTTGCGGGCCAGCGATTCAAGCCCAACGCCTTCAATGCAAAGGAGAGAGCGCGCCATGACCGCGACGAAGAAGTATCTGCTTGCCTGGATGTGCCTTCAGCTTCCTCTGCTGGCACACGCCGAGTCCCCCAAGCCCGCGAACGTGGCGCCTCAGCTGTCCGACGCCGAGCGCTATGCGCGGCGATGCCAATCCCAAGCGCCCCACCGGGCCATCAAGCCCCAGGGGACAATGCTGTGGGGCACCCGGCGGCACTGGGACACCGAGAAGGGGGCCGACGAGCGCAGCAGCGTGCTCGTCTCAGCCAACCTCAATCCCCTGAAGCAGTCCAATTCCCAGGTGAAGGCCCTGAAGCTCGAGGGCGGGCGCCTGGTGGCTGCATCCACCACCGCCCTCGCGCCAGTGCCTCCCACGGAGAGGGGAATCATTGGCAGCGTGCTCCAGGGAGCAGCGAGTGACGGCAGTCCGGTGGAGGTGGCCATCTGCGGCGCCGAGCCCTCCGCCGAGGACCCCGGGGTGATCTGGTACCGCATCGAGGCCTGGAACGCGGTGGCCCAGGAGTGGGAGAACCCCTGTGTCGCCCTGGACCGAGTGCCCGACCCCCGGGCGTTCGCTGTGAGCGGCGTCTGGGACGCGAGCGGAAACCACCACGACCCCCCGGATAAAATCACCTTCGCCTGTGAGAACGGCGCCATCACCAAGTGCATCCGCTGGGGCTACAATCCCTGGGCGAGCCGCGATGGACACTCGATGGCCGACCTCCACCAGGCCTGCACGCGCATGGCCCGCGCGGACTACTGCGGCAACGGCCGCAGCCACACGCACGAGGACACCGCCCTCGACATCTATGATCAGCGCGGCGTGCTCTCGCGGACGACCGAGTCCTCGGCGGACTGGGATGTCGCGCGGGCCTCGTTCGAGGCGGCATGGGCGCCCGATGGAGCCACCTGCCTGGCGCGGACTCGCGACGGCCGCGCTCTGGCAACGATTCTCCAGGAGTGCCCCAACCGCTTCCGCACGGACACCTCGCTGGAGCTGGGCAAGGGAGACCGCTGCACGATGCGGCGCACGGACGTGGACCCCGCGACCTCGCTGCTGCGCAACCAGTCCTATGGACCCCCGAAGGACGTCAGCTCACAGAGCGACAGTCTATAGGACTCCTCGTGAATTGCCCCCCGCGTCAGCCCTGGCTAGCTCATATCCAGTTCGAACTTGCTATCGAGCGCGGAGATGAAGCTTTCGAAATCACGGCGGGAGAAGTCCAGCTCCTCCCGCAGTCGGCGCTCCGTCTCATCACGGACCATCTCCCGAGCAGTCTTCAACCAACGGGAGACCGTCGATTGATTGACGCCAAAGAGCGCGGCCAGCTCGTACGACGACAGCCGATCGACGACATGGAGGCGGATCAGATAAAGCTTGTCGGCCGGAAGCACGGAGAAGGCCCCGTTGATGGCCTGACGGAGGATGGCGCGGGAGCGCTCGCCGATGAGGGCCCGCTCAGGGCCGTCGCCAGGCGTCGGCAGGTCCGGGAAGAAGATGGTCGGGTCCATGGGCTCGGCCTTCACGCCTTCCCGCTGCTTGTTGGCAATGCGCGCGGCGGTCGTACGCACCCAGCTCAGCAGCGTGCCTCGCCCTGTGTATTCAGCAATCTTGGGGCCACTCTCGGGCGTGGAGACCAGGAGTTTCACGCGCACCAACTGGCACACGTCGTCAATCATTGCGTCGGGGTGATTGGAGCTCCTGAGCATCCGCGGCAGCTGCGAGAGGTAGTCTCGCTCGAGAAACTCGATGGCAGGGCCAATCCTTCGCATGCAAGCACACGCGAGATAGAGCTCCGTCAGGGAAAGCTTCTCGAGGAGTGGCTCGAGAGGGCTGTTGGGATCTGCCTCGGGCAGCCGCGCGGCGAGGTGCGTCAGGAATGACTCGGCGGGCACATTCACGGCCGGCCATGGCGCACGAGAGGTCTCCCAGGTCTGGATGAGCAGGCGTTCAAAAGCGTCGGTATCTTCGGGAGGAGCGAAGCGCACTTTCGCGTGCGCGAGAAACGTTGCAGTCAACCCGGGCATTCTCATTGCTGTACCATGCGCTTCGCCGGGCCAGCAATGGGTGCCATCGAGCACCGACCGGTCCACGAATAGCCTGAGCCCTTCGACGCCATGCGTCCATCTGCCTCCAGCGACGACCAGTCGAACGCATCTGAATGCCTGACAGACGAGATCCTGGTCGATCTCCTCGATGGCCAGCTGTCTGACGACACGCGGGCCAATGTCCATCGGCACGCCGCCGAGTGCGACAGCTGCCGGACCCTCCTCGCCTCGGTCGCACCCTGTGTCCCAGGCCCACCACCAGGAGTCCAAGACGACTGCGTCGACGCAGAGGAGCCGGGGACCGACTGGAAGCCGCCCGACGTGTTCGACGAGTTCCGCATCGTGTGCGAGCTCGGTCGCGGCGGCATGGGTGTTGTCTATCTGGCATACGACACCACGCTGGAGCGGCATGTAGCGGTGAAGTTCATCGCTTCCAGTCAGCCCGGGCCCCAGCTCCGTGCGTTCTTCGAGACCGAGGCCCGCGCACTCGCCCGGCTGCAGCACCCGAACGTCGTCAACGTGTTCCGCGTCGGTGAGGTCAGCGGGCACCCCTATATCGTCTCCGAGTACGTCTCTGGCCCGAGCCTTGCTCAGCTCTCACTGCCGGTGCCATGGCGCCGGGTCCTGTCGCTCGGCGCCGGCCTTGCCCGGGGGCTCGCGGCGGCGCATCGCCAGGAAGTGCTCCACCGAGACATCAAGCCTTCCAACGCCCGCCTCACCGAGGACGGCGAAGTGAAGCTGCTCGACTTCGGTCTGGCCGAGCGCGTTGAACCCGGTGCGGCCTCGCCATCGTCCAGCACGCGCTTCATCGTCGGCACGCGGCCCTTCATGGCACCCGAACTCCTAGAGGGAATTCCAGCCTCACCCCAAAGCGACCTCTATGCCTTGGGCGTCGTCCTCCACGAGCTGTGGACGGGCGAGCTGCCGCGGCGCCCATCCCATGGGCCAGAGGCGGGGGCTCCGAGGGCTGGAGAAGACTCGGAGATCGATCCGGACTTTGCTGGGATCATCGCGAGGTGCCTCGCGCCCCACCCGCTCGATCGCTTCGCCTCGGCCGAGGCGCTCTGCGAAGCCCTCGAACGCCTCGAGCGGCTCCTCACCCCCGTTCCCCTGGTTGCCGACAATCCCTACCGCGGCCTGGCGCCCTTCGAGGCCGAGCACCGGGCACTCTTCTTCGGCCGCGATGCGGACATCAACACCGTGCTCGGACGTCTCCGGCACCGGCCGCTCGTCCTCGTCGCCGGGGACTCGGGTGTCGGCAAGTCCTCGCTGTGCCGCGCCGGCGTGTTGCCGCGGGTGGACGCGGGGATGCTGGGCGGAGCGCGTGAGCCCATCACGGCCACGCTGTGGCCCGGCCGCCGCCCGCTGGAGGCCCTGGCCGCCGCGCTCGCGCCTGTCCTGGGCCGGAAGGAGGCCGAGCTCGTCACCGCGCTCGCGGACACGCCGGACTGGCTCGGACGGGCGCTGCGCGAGGCACACCAGCAAGGGCGTGGACTGCTCCTCTTCGTCGACCAGCTCGAGGAGCTCATCACCCTCGCCGAGCCAGTCCAGGCGGCGCACTTCGCCCGCCTCCTCGGCGAGCTCGCCCTGCCGTCGCAGACGGTGCGCGTGCTTCTGACGGTACGCGGCGACTTCCTGACACGCCTGTGCGCGTTGCCCGGCCTGGGCGACGAGGCCGAGCGAGCGCTCTACATCCTTCGCCCCATGCCCCCCGATGGGGTGCGTGAGGCCATCGTCGATCCCGCGCGCAGCCGTGGCGTGGTCTTCGAATCCGCGGAGCTCATCCAGACGCTCGTCGAGTCCACATCGCACGGCGTGGGCAGCCTTCCCCTGCTCCAGTTCGCGCTCGCGGAGCTGTGGGAGCGGCGCAACCCAGCACAAGGCCGCATCACCCGGGCGGCGCTCGAGGAGATGGGCGGCGTGGCCGGAGCGCTGTCGCGGCACGCGGATGGGGTGCTCGCGCGCTTGAGTCCCGACGAGCGCGGGGCGGCACGGCGCCTCCTACTCCAGCTTGTGACGGGAGAGGGCACACGCATCGAGCGCGCTGAGGAGGAGCTCGTCGAGCCCTCGGACGAAGCCTCCCGTGCCGCCCTTCGCGCACTCGTCGAAGGCCGGCTCTTGCACACGCGCACCACCAGCGGCCAGGCGCGCTGTGAGATTGCCCACGACTCGCTCATCGAGAGCTGGGGCACGCTGCGGGATTGGCTGGACGACGACACCGGACATCGCGCGGTGCGTAAGCGGCTCGAGGCGGCGAGCGCCGAGTGGGAACGCCTGCGGCGAACCCGAGAGGCCCTCTGGGGGCAGCGTCAGCTCGACGAGGCGCGTCCTCTCGAGCCCTCCTCCCTGGGTCCGCGCGAGCGTGCCTTTCTCCTCGCCTCCCGCCGCGCCGTGGCACGCCAGCGTTGGGGCCGCTGGCTCGCCGTGCTCGTTGTCGCACTCACCATCGCAGCCTCCTATGGAGGTCTTCGCCTGCAGACGTACTTCGCGGATGCGCGCTTCGTCGAGGCCCAGCTCGTCTCGGCGCGGGAAGCGCTCGCCACGGCCCGTGCTCTCGCCCAGCGAGCCAGCACACGCCGAGAGGAGGCGCTGGTGCTGTTCGACGGTCGGCCTTCTCCGTCCGTTGGCCCCGCGACCTTTCCAACCCCGTATGACCGCAGGAATGCCGCTGAGCGGCAATGGACCGAGGCGCTCGCCCTGAAAGATCAGGCCGATGCGGAATATGCCCGCGCGAACCAGTTCCTGGAGAAGGCCCTCGATCGCTCTCGCGGCCACGTGACCACGCGCCGGCTCATCGCGGAGGTCACCTATGACCGGGTCCTCCTCGCCGAGCGCTTCCACCAGCGACGCGAACGCGACGCCTGGGCGAAACACCTGGAGCAGGTGACCGATACCTCGAAGGAGGGGGCGGAATGGCGCCAACGGCTCCAGGCCCCGGCCGAGCTGGAGATCGTGACGGATCCTCCCGGCGCGCGCGTCGAGCTCGAGCGCTACGTCGACCTCCAGGGGAGGCGACACCTCCAGCCCGTTCCGAACGTGGGTCCCCTGAGCCCGACGCCCATCTCCCACCTGCGTCTGCCCGAGGGTTCCTATCGCCTCCACGTCACGTATCCGGGCCGCGTACCCGTGATATTGCCTGTGCTCCTCACGAACGGCGCCCGCGAACAGGTCCGCCTCGTGCTCCCCACCTCAGTGCCCACCGGCTATGTCTACATTCCACCGAGCTGCTTCCTCCTGGGCAGCGCGGATCCGGAGGAGCTGCGGCTCTTCTTGAACAGCTCGCCGCTTCACCAGTTCTGTCTCAACGAGGGATACCTGATTGGGAAACGGGAGGTGACGTTCGGCGACTGGATGACCTACCTCAACACGCTGCCCCTGGATGCACCCGCGAGACGGCTGCTCGAGCAACCTCGCTTCGGCACCTCCGGGGCCATCGCGCTGCGGTGGCAACCCGGTGAGGGGTGGATCTTCTCCTTCTACCGCTCGCGCGAGGACATGACCTCAGCGAAGGAAGGGGAGCCCTTTCACTATACGGGGCGGACGCGGCGCAGCACGGCTGACTGGCGCAAGTTTCCCCTGTCCGGCCTCTCCTCAAAGGACCTGGAGCCCTACTTCTATTGGCTCGACCACTCGGGGCGCCTGCCGGGAGCGCGCCTGTGCAATCAGAACGAGTGGGAGTACGCCGCCCGTGGCGCCGACGGCCGCCGCTACCCTCACGGCGAACAGATACAGCCCGACGACGCCAACGTCGACGAGACGTATGGCCGGCAGCCCACGGCCTTTGGGCCCGACGAGGTCGGCTCTCGCCCGGCCTCGGCGAGCCCCTTCGGAGTGGAAGACATGGCTGGAAATGCCTTCGAGCTCACACGTTCGCCGACAGAGGAGTTCGGGCGCATCGTCCTCCGGGGGGGAGGCTGGTACTTCGAGGCCGCCCTCGCGACCACGTCGAACATCTGCGCGGGAGATCCAACGGCGCGTGATGCGGCAATAGGCGTGCGCGTCTGTGCTTCATTCTCTCCGTGAGGGAGTGATGCTGCGCAGAGGAGCGTCGCTCCCCAATGCGATGAAGGGGGCCCAGTGGTGGGGATGGGGACGGGACTCGCGCATTCTGACGCATCACATGCACTGGTACTGGCCAGTGCCGCCGGGAGCCGCGGTGTAGCCGTTGGCCAGGGCCGATACGTCCACGACACGCGAGCAGGAGCAAGGGTAGGCGCCTTCCACCAGCGTACTCCCAGACGTTCGTGACCAGATATGGGATGGCCTACGCCAGGGGCCGCACCGCACCGCACGCAAAGCCTTGCGCCCCTTCGCGTCCCGCGATCCCGCGTATGCACCCCACAACGTCCTACAGGATACAGGGCCCCACCCGGCGGCCGCATGGCACGAGCCCTACGCGGTTTCCATGTTGCTCCCGCGCCTGACGGCGTCCGCGCAAACGCTCATGGTCGCATGGCCAACGCCGCACGTGGTTTGGGGCGCAGCTCCACCGCTACCCAAGGAGAAGACAGATGTGCACTTCCAGGCGGAGTTCGAATCCTGGCTCTCGTTGGCGCGCCTTGCTCCTCCTGCTGGCCGCTGTCGCTCCCTATCAGGCCTTCGCGCGCGCACCGGCCGAAGCGACGGGGGGCTCGTCCGTGGAGTCGAGCGCGGACAGCACGCCCGCATGGCCACGCATCGGAGGTCACCTGGGACTCGCCATCCCCATCGTGAAGTTCACCACCGATGGCACCACGGCGATTGGAGCAGACTTCCTCCAGGTCGGCCTCGCGCCCGGCATCACCCTCAAACTGGATGAGCACTGGGCCATTGATTTCGAGACTGTCGCCTACACGACCTGGCAGTTCGCGCAGGGAACAACTCCGGCAAAGGCCAGCACAGCCGTCGTCGTGGATCCCGGCGTCATCTATAGCTTCGGCTCCCTCGCGACCGGCCTCCGCGCCGCCGTGCAGATCGGCGAACAGGTCCCCTTCAACGTGGGGTTGATTCCTCTCGTGAACTGGGGCCTCTTCCCCTTGGGAAAGCTCAAGTGGTTCATCGAGTTGGATCTGCCGGTCTTCGTTCTCGGACAGCCCGGAGCAAACACCTCGGTGAGCTTCTCGCCGCAAATCCACACCGGTGTGAGCTTCTGAAGCTCACCCCAGGCGACGCAAGCCCTCCGCGAGCTCACCTCAGAGCCAGCTCGAGTCCGCGCGGCCCAGGCCCTTCAGTGCCTTCTCGGCCGCCTTCACGCCAAACCAGTTGGCCTCCTCGAAGAGGGCCATGCCGCCCAGGTCCGAGTGCGCGAAGTGCAGCGACTCTCCCAGGCTCTCCTGCGCCGCGAAGCGCGCCGGACCCCAGAGGAAGCCGGGCGTGGGCCGCACCATGGCATGCCCCCAGCGCATCACCTCCAGGCGCCGGGCCTGCTCGGCGATGCCCGGGTGCGCGGGCAGCATGTCTGCCATGACCAATCCCTCCCACTCGGCATAGCCGGCGGAGAGCACCTTCTGACGCTCAGCCTTCACATCCAGCCCGGCCATGGGCAGGTACCAGGTGAGCACCGTAGGTCCGCGCTCATCCATGCGCAGCGCCTGGTGCGTGGCCACCACGTAGCCCAGGCTGCGGCTCTCATAGAAGACGTTGTCCCAGGCCAAGGGGAAGCCGTGCGACTCCGGCATCTCCGAGAGCGTCAGGTTCGCCACCACCCACGGCCCGTACTGGAAGGCCCCCAGCCACTCGGGGCGCTTCTCCCGCCACGGGGCCACCACGTGCGCCGCCACGAAGTGCGGGCAGGCCAGCACCACCTGGCGCGCCCTGTACGCCCGGGGCTTGCCCGTCACCGCCTCCACCGCGTCCACCCGGCAGCCGCCCTCCACGGGCTCCACCGAGTGCACCAGCACATCCCGCTCCACCTGTCCCGGCGCCAGTGAGGACAGGAGCTGTTTCACCAGCCGCCCGTTGCCCTCGGGCCAGCTCAGGAAGCCCTCGCTGCGCTCCCCCTTCCCGTCCTGCCGCGCGGCGAAGTACCAGATGCCCGCCCATGCCGACACGCCCTCGGCCGTGGTGCCGTAGTCATCCCGGCACGCGTAGTCCACCAGCCAGCGCAGCCGCGGCGAGCGGAAGCCCTCCGCCTCCATCCACCGCGCCATCGTTACCTTGTCGAGCGCCGTCCACTCGGCGTCGTCGCTGGAGAGCGCCGTAGGCACCGCGAAGGCCTTGCGCCCCTTCGCATCTCGCGCCGCCGCGAAGGCGTTCATCCTCGCCTCGAAGCGCTCCAGCTCCGCCAGCTCCGCCGGGCTCGCCCCCGCGCGCAGGTAGAGGCCCTCGTACCAGTCGCCCTTGTAGAAGAGGCGCTCCTCGGGCTCGCGGATGAGCAGCTCCTCCTCGTAGGCGGGGTAGCCCTGCGCGTCCACGCCCGTCACCGCGCCCATCTCACGCAGCAGCCGCATCACCGGCCCGGAGTCCACCAGCGGGGCCGGCAGGTAGTGCGCGCCCCACGGGTACGCGGACACCTCGTTGCGCCCCGAGCGGGACGTGCCTCCCGGCTCCGACTCCAGCTCCACCACCCGCACGTCCTTCACGCCCGCGGCCGCCAGCCGCCACGCCGCGCTCAGACCCGCCATGCCCGCGCCCACCACCAGCACGTCCACCGCCTGGGCCTCCGCCGCGCGCGGCAACGCTCCGCCCCGCAGCTTGTGCCCCACGTCCACCGCCCGGTCCACGATGGCCCCAGGCACTGGCGCGCGCGGGCGCTCCCTCCGGCATGCACTGGCCGCCACCGCCGAGCCGAGGAACGCGGCAACGAGCTCCCGCCGCGTCAGTTCCACCGCCGCCACTCCTCCTCGTAGTAGTGGACGAGCACCTGGTTGTTCAGCCGATTCACTTCCGCCGGTATCGGGCTCATGTCCATGGGGAACTGGAAGAGGCCCTCGTGCGTTCCCTCGGAGAGGAAGCGCAGCCCCTCGGGCAGAGGGCGGCGCGGCGGCGTGGGCTCATGGGCCACCAGCACATAGCCCCACTCGCCGAAGGAGGGCACCAGCGCGTGGTAGGGCTGCGTCCAGAAGCCCGCCGCCTTCAGCGTGGTGTCGATGCACCAGAAGGAGCGCCGGGCGAAGAGGGGCGAGGTGCTCTGGATGACGGCCACCCCGTCTGGCGCCAGCCGCCGCTTGAGCAGCTTGTAGAAGCCCGTGGTGTACAGCTTGCCCAGCGAGAAGTTGTTGGGGTCCGGGAAGTCCACCACGATGACGTCCCAGGTCTCCATCTTCTCCCGGAGGTACTCCATCGCGTCCGTGTTGATGACGTGCATGCGCGGATCCGCCAGCGCGTGCGCGTTGAGCTCGGCCAGCTCCTCGTAGCGCGTGGCGAGCCCCGTCATCGCCGGATCCAGGTCCACCAGGGTGACGTTCTTCACCTCGGGGTACTTGAGGATCTCCCGCGCCGCGAGCCCGTCTCCACCGCCGAGCACCAACACCCGCTCCACCTTGCCCGCGCGCACCAAGGCCGGGTGCACCAGGGCCTCGTGGTAGCGGTACTCGTCCAGGCTGGAGAACTGCAGGTTGCCGTTGAGGTACAGCGAGAAGCCCCGCCTGCCGCGCGTCAGCACGATGCGCTGGTAGGGCGAGCTCGAGGCGTGCACCACGTCATCCGCGTAGAGGTGCTCCTCGGAGAAGTTCGTCAGCCGGTCCCCCAGCACGAGCCCCACCACCAGGAAGAGGCTGAGCGCTACGGCCTTCACCCGCAGCCGCAGGGGGTTGGCCAGCACCGGCGCCAATAGCCACGTGCTCCACAGGCCCACCAACGCGTTGAGCAGCCCAAAGAGCAGCGAGGTGCGCACCAACCCCAGCTTGGGCACGAAGAGCAGCGGGAAGGTGATGCTCGCCGCCAGCGCCCCCAAGTAGTCGAATGTCAGCACCTGGCTGACCAGGTCCTTGAACTTGAGCTGGTCCTTGAGGATGCGCAGCAGCAGGGGAATCTCCAGCCCCACCAGCGTGCCGATGACCAGCACGGTGCCGTACAGCGCCACCCGGAAGACATCCGTGAGGGCGAAGGTGAGGAAGAGCAGCGGCGCGCATAGGCCGCCCACCAGAGCCACCCCCAGCTCTATCTCCACGAAGCGCTGAGGGACCCCGCGCTCGATGAAGCGCGAGAGCCAGCTGCCAATGCCCATGGCGAACAGGTAGCTGCCAATCACCGTGGAGAACTGGGTGATGGAGTCGCCGAGGAGGTAGCTCGCCAGCGCACCGGCGATGAGCTCATAGATGAGCCCACACGTGGCGATGACGAGGACGGTGAAGAAGAGGAGCGTCTTGTTCAAAGCGGGTACTGCCTGCCGCGGGGCGTCAGCCCGAAATGGCCGCGGCCACGATGATGGCCAGGCCGAGAATGAAGGAGCCCATCACAAGACCGAGCGCCGTGTTCTGGTCGACCTCGATTTCCTTGTGCACGTCGAAGGGCATGATGAGCCGGAAGACGAACAGGCCCGCGACGAAGACCGCCAGACCCACCAGCGAGTACACGAGGCTCGCCAGCAGGTTGTCCAGGCTCACCACCACTGACAGGACACCCAGGAACATCACTTCCCTCCCATGAAACCGCCGGTCCAGGTTCGCACGCCGCTGCCACGTACCACCGCCTGGCCACGCTGCGAACGGGTGAAGGGCTCACAGCCCGAAAATGCCACCACGGCATAGAGGATGACGATGACTCCACCGATGTACTTCATGGACACCCTCTCTCAATCATCCGAGCTGGAACCCAGGTTGCTCTCCGCCCAGCGCGCCGACTCGAAGCTGGAGGAGCGGAAAAAGGCCAGAGCCGGCGCAATGAGCAGCAGCACCAGCGCGCTGCAGAACCAGGAGCCACGCGGCGTGTCGCTCACGAGCGTCACGGTGTAGCTCCTCCCCTGCGCCCGGCCATCGAAGAACGCCGTGGTGCGCAGCACGTAGCGCCCCGGGGCCACCGCGGACAAGTACTCCGTCTCCGTCTGGTTGCCCTCGCTCCACGAGCCGTCCGAGTCGCTGCCGGAGTAGTAGCTCACCTCGTCGTAGAAGCTGACGGCCTCGCCCGTCTGCTCGTTGACCAGGTCTCCCTGGACACCGAGCCAGGCGTTGTTCACCGGCGCCACCACCATGGCCTGCACGTTGCCCCGCTTGCGAATCTCGAAGGGCTCGCTGAAGTGCATGGCCGAGGGCGAGCCGGACTGTGCGTCCGAATCCAGCACCACCTGCTGCGTCAGCACCGTCCGGTTGTCGGCCCGCACGTTGGCGAAGAGGAAGACGAGCAGCAGCGCCGTCGCCCAGATGCCCGTCCACTTCCAGGTGCCCGCGCTCGAGTGCGGGTTGGGCTGGCTGGGCGCGATGCCATGGGGCTCCGGCAGGGGCTCCGTGAGCTTGAAGGCCTCCTTGATGACATGGGGCGCCAGGTACTCGCCGAACGTGTACGTCACCTCGTTGTCGGTGCGGTCCACGTTCACCGAGAACGGCGGCGCCACGTACTCCTCGGCCTCCGCGGTCTCACCCGCCTCGACCTCCCAGTAGAACTCGCCGAGCACCGTCTCGGTGACGGCCGTCACACTCTGGAAGGCGCGGTAGCGCTTGCTGTCCAGGTGCGCGGCAACGCCAGGGGCCACCGCCACATCACCCGCGGCCAGCGGCTCGAGCACCACCCAGTGCCCGTTGGACTGCATCAGCCAGAGGAAGCCTTGCTGCCGGTTGAAGAGGAGGTACTCCTCCCACGGGTAGCGGACGCCCTCCACCGTGCACGAGCGCACCAGGAAGCCGATGCACACCCACTCGGCGTCCCGCAGCGTGCCCTTGGCGCCCAGGGGAATCAGAGGCGCATGGTCCGGCTTCTCCAAAAGCTGGAGGAAGGCCAGCTTGCCTCGGCTCGCGTCCAGGAGCGCGCCGCAGTAAGGGCAGGCCACGCGCTTGGTGCGGTCCGGAGCACGCAGCTCCAGCGAGCCGTTGCAGTTGGTGCAGCGCGCCTGCTGCAGGGCGACCTTCTTTACCTTCGGCCGGAGCTGGTCCGGGGAGATGCCCAGCTCCGTGAGCTTCAGCTTCTTGCCGACGTAGACCTCGGGGTCGGTCGTCCCAGTGCCGAAGTCCAGCGTGACGAAGACGCCGCGAGCGCCCGTGGCATCCACGTAGCGGCTGTCCGCGGTGGGGTCTACGTCGCTGGGGAGCTGGCCTGCCGCGGCCACCACATGGCCATGTCCAAGCTCCTCCACCACCAGCCGGTGGCCCTGCAAGGTGAAGCGGTGGCCGGGCGCGAAGTCGTCGATCGACAGACCCTGCTCGGAGCCGGAGGCAATCAGCAGGTGGAAGGCGCCCTCGGACTCGGAGAGCCAGCCGGTGCGCCCGTCGTCGAACTCGACGTACCACTCGTCCCAGGGCCCCGCGCCGTGGTCCTTCTGCAGGTGGCCCACGATCCGGTAGGCGTCGCGGCCGATGCGGCCGTCGGCGTTGAGCTGGAGGGGCGAGTCGGTGTCGACGATGGCGCCAATCTTCCCGTGCGCCTCGAGGTAGTTGCCCTGCCTGGCCACCACCGTCTGACAGTGGCCACACACCACCACCAGCGCGGTGCCGGCGGAGAACTCGACCGGAGCTCCACACGAAGGACAGTTGCCCTGCGTCACGCCTCCACCCCCCGGGGCAGCTCACGGACGCGGCAGGAGGCCGCGCCCAGGTGCCGCGCCAGCAGCGCCTCGAAGTCCGGGCACTGGCGGGTGCGGCAGCAGTAGACATTGAGCGCGGCGAAGCCGTGCTCGGGGAAGGTATGGATGGCCAGGTGGCTCTCCGCCAGCAGCGTGAGGCCGGTGATGCCGCCCGGCTCCGGGAACACGTGCCACTGCGGCTGGCCTACCACCTTCAGCTCCAGCAGCACGATGAGCTCCTCGAACAGGGCCGCGAGCGCAGCCGCGTCCTTCAGGCGCTCCGGCGGGCACCCGCACACATCCACCAGCCATTCCTGTCCGGTCGTCAGTGTCCTTCCTCCCCTTCGAGCCCCACCTTCTACCATGAGCCCCTCCCTTGTGTGTGCTGGAGAACGGACGGGCCCGGCCCTGGTACTCTTCGGGTCAGCATGTCGCAGAAGGACCTCGTTCCCCGCTCCCCTCCTCCCCCCCTTCTCGAGGGGGAGCGCCCCACCCCCAACACCCTCCGGACACCCGCTACGGGCCCGGTGGCCAGGCTATTGCGCTCGCTGCGCGAACTGCCCGAGGCGGTGCGAGAGCCCGGCCCTGGCAGCACGGGGCTGGCCGGGTGGTTCAAGGCGGAGACACCGCCGCCTACAGACATCACCGCCCGCTTCCGCGAGGTGCACCAGCGGGTGCGCGAGGGCGAGCCGGTGCTGCCGGACGAGGCCCGGCGCCACCTCTACCTGCTGGTGAAGGGGATGCTGGGGGACGAGATGCCCGGCTACCTGGAGGACAACCAGGCACGGCTGGAGAAGCGGGGGCTGGAGACGCGAGAGGTGGCGGTGGACACCGAAGGGCGGCTCCTGGACAACGTGAAGGTGGTGCGCGAGGCGCTGCTGGACGCCCTCCACTTCGGCCGTACGGTGGTGCTGGTGGGACACAGCAAGGGGGGCGTGGAGGCCCTGAGCACGTTGGCGCTCTATCCGGAGTTGCGCCAGCAGGTTCGCGCGGTGGTGACACTGCAGTCGCCGTTCGGCGGCTCGGTCATCGCCAATGACCTGGTGACGACGCCCTCGCTGCGGCGGATGCTGGACATGACGTTCCCCTCGCTGTTCCAGGGGGACGCGGGCTCGGTGGAGGACCTGTCGTACGCGCGGCGGATGGAGTTCGTGCGCCAGCACCCGCACCCGGTGGACATCCCCACGGTGTCACTGGCGACGTCGCGGCTGTCGAGGCGCTCGCTGCTGCGGCCACTGTGTGCCTACGTGCACGAGCGCTACGGGTGGGCGTGCGACGGGCTGGTGAACGCGGTGGACGCGGAGGTGCCGGGTTCGCGCGTGGTGCGGTTGGACGACATGGACCACGCCGAAGGGGCCCTCACGGGCCTGCCCGGCTTCTCCAACTACTTCCCGAGCGACATCACCGAGACGATGGTCGCCCTCGCGCTCGAGTCGCAGCCCTGAGGCTCACGCCGCGGCTGTGCGAGCCGCGGAGACGGCCTGTTGCGGCAGCCGCGCCATCACATCCCCCACGAAGACGTAGGCGAGATACGTGGGGGACGTGTGCGCCTCGCGCTCGCGCAGGGCCCGAAGCGCCTCGCCCACAGTGAGGCCATTCTCCCAAAGGTCGGCCACCAGTGCCTTCACCACGCTGCGGGCGTGTGCATCCTGCACGGGCCAGAGCGGTGCGAGGAAGCCGGAGAAACGCTCGCTCACGAAGGCCTCAGCCCACCCGCCCACACTGCCGAGCACGTCGGTGGCGGCCCCCACCTCGCAGGCATTGAAGAGCACGAGTGGCCGGGACCTGCGTCCGAGCGACACCGTGGGGTTGCGCACATCGAGGGTGCGCAGCACCCCATCCTCCAGGTGGATGTGGGAAGGCGTCACTGGATCCCCGCTGTACTTCCCGTGTCCGGCGAAGTGCAGCAGGCCCACGCTGTTGAAGTGGCCCTCCTTCAGCACGCTCAGCACACGCTTGCGGCTGCCGGGCACGCGGATGGCACTGAAGCTATCGGTGAGCAACTGTGCCTCCTTCTGTGCCTCGGGCAGGGGCGCCAGATGCGGGTGGTACTGGTAGTCCGGGGCGATGGTGAGGATGTCTCCCTTCGACAACCGGGACGTGAGCGACGTCTGGTAGTCGAGGAACCAGCGCGCCACCGCGTGCTCCACGCACAGCAGCCCCGCCCCCTGCCCGTCCGTGGTGGTCATCAGCTCCCACGGGATATGCGGATCATCGGTGATGAACTGGATGGGGAAACCCTTGCCGTACTGCTGGCGAAGGGCGCGAAACGTCTCCCGGAAGGCCGCGGGTGTCCGCTGGTAGAGCAACTGCCCGAGCCCCAGGAACCAGTCGTAATGCTCAGGGGCCTTCTGCTCGCGGGCGGCATTGGCCACGCTCTGGAAGAAAGCGGCCGGGTCCGAGCCCAGGTCCATCTCGCCGGAGAGCCGGGACGGCAGCCCCTCGCAGTCCACGGGCACCTCGAGCATCCAGTACAGCCGGCGCGGGTTGCCCCGCTCCAGGCGGTGGATCTGCACCGTCAGGTGGGGATTCTGGGCATCGGCCTCGATGGCGAACGAGCTATGTCCCTTGCCATCCTGCTGCTTGCTCTCGGAGGACGGCTCCGTGGACGCCGAGGAGAAGGACGGACCGGGCATGCCAGCCTCACCCGGCTCGATCGGGATGGTCCGGCGGGCAGCCCCGCAGAAGCGCCCGCCGTACTCGAAGGTCGCCACGACGGTGAGCTCACCGGAGGCGTTCGGATTGACGGTGCCCGAGAGCATGGCGGCAATCGACTTCTTGTTGCGCCGCACCATCACCACACCCGTATCCGAATCGGGCTCGAACGCCATCTCCGAGCAGAGCAGGCGCACCTTGATGGGCAACTCCTTCCAGTCGGGAGCCAGCTTGGAGAGGGTGAGGCCCGCGGACTCCGTGTCCGCATCCAGGTTCTTCAGCAGCAGATCCACGGACAGACCGAGGAGTTGCCCCGGACGCGCGGCCCCGAGTGGCTTCAACGAGGGATGACGGACGATGGTCTGCCCCTCGTCCTGCGCCTCGGGAACGGGCACGTTCTTCGGCACCGAACTGTCATCCCGGTTCACCGGCTCCGGCTCCGGGCGCACCCAGAAGTCCAGGTCCGGCAGGAAGTCCTGCAGCGAGGCATCACTGTTCCGCGACAGCGCGTCCGACGAGGGCGCCGGAGCCAGACGGCGGCGAGCGGGGCGCGCGGACGGCTCACCCGGCTGTCCCTTGCTCAGCTCGCTCTCACCGGGGAAGACGGCGAAGACGTTGGCCACGGGGACGACCTCGGGGCCGCCCTTGACGACCACGCGATACACCCCCGGAGACAGGGGCTTGAACGTCCCCTCGTGCAGACCGTCCTCCCCGCGTAAGAGCACCACCTCGGAGGACTGGTTCGTCTCCACGTTCACCGCCCAGGCCTTCAGCGAGACGGGCTCCTCCGAGGGGCGCACGCGCACGGTGACGGGCTCGTCGTGCGCATAGGCATCGTCGAGGTGCAGCGAGAGGCTCCGGGGCGCCTCGCGGAACTCACTGAAGTTGATCTGCTGACTGGTGAGCACGCCCTCCACGTGGGCGAGCACCTCGAAGGCGTTCTGCAGCGAGGCGTGCGACGTGGGGCTGTACATGGCGCGCGAGTGGTCCCGCTCCTCCACCGGCAGGGCGGACACGCGCGGCACGGTGCCGTCACCCATCATGTCCCGGCCATCGGGCAGGGTGTAGAGCATCTCCAGCCCCGAGGTCCCGAGCCGCGCGCCCTGCAACGTGGGCTGGAAGGTGCCCACCACGGGGTGGAGGAGGTAACCGCGCTCGAGGTACTCGGAGTCCTTGGAGTTGGACTCCACGGCGCTCTGAATCTCCCGCTGGAAGGCGAGACCCTCCGCGGCCTTGGCTGGATCCAAGAGGGCAATGCCCTGGGCCTCGCCCGGACGAACGACGCGGCCGTCAGGCATCTGCACGCACGGGTAGGTGGGCAGAAGCTGGTAGGCCGAGGGCATGGAGCGCACCAGCGCGGACAGATCGAAGAGCTTCACCGGCCCGAGGTCCTTGCGGAATCCCAGCGCGAGCGCCTGCATCGCCATGAAGGAGCCGCGGTGGGGCGTGCCGAAGGTGATGAGGGCGCGGGTGTGCTTCCAGCCGCCGAGGCACTCGAGGAAGTAGCGCGCGACGATGCCGCCCATGGAGTGGGCCACGAGGATGAGGCGCGAGTCCGCCGAGCCGCCATTCGAGTTGCGCCACTTGTAGAGCCAGCCCTCGGCCTCGTAGGCGAACCGCTTCGCGGTGATGCGGATGTCGCGCCGCCAGTCGTAGGGGAAGGTGAAGAAGTTGGCGCCGGGAATGAGGTTGAGCCGGCTCTCCAGCGTCCGGGCCACCTGGGTGTAGCCATCCACCTTCCAGAAGCCGGGCAGCAGCTGGGTGTCCGGCAGGAGCTTCGTGGCGCGCACACCATCGTCCGCGAACTCGCCCCCGCTGTCGGACTTCAGGGCGAGCGATTCCACGCTGCCACCGAAGCTCGTCAGCGCACGCAGGAGGGCTCCGCTGGAGAGCCCCCAGAGCTCCTTGTTGCCCCGCTCCAGCACGCTGCCGAGAAGGCCTGGCAGCAGAACGACGACATCCTTGGCGACGGCGGACATTGCATCCTCCAGAGAGGGACACCCACTCCCAGGCCCCTACGGGCGGGCTCCAGGAGAACTGACGATAGCGGGGATTCTACGGTTCCACGCCAACGAGCCGGATCATGCGGACGGTACGGGACTGAACGCTCGGGACGCACGTGAGCGGTTCTGAACAACGGTTCAGAGGACCGAATTCCCCCATGGCTCGGGTTGCGAGCATCCGTTCGCTCTGTAGGATGCCCGCCCCATGCGCAACCGACTCCTGAAGACCGGACTCCTGCTTCTCGCTCTGACTGCCTGCTCCAAGGACAAGGAAAAGCAGGCCGAGGGCACTCCTCCCACGGGCTCGACGCCCCCGACGGCCCAGCAGACGCCTCCGGCCACGACGCCCCCGCCCGCGACGCCTCCTCCGGCGGACACGCAGGCGGCCCCCGAGCCCAAGGTCCACGGCTCCAGCCCGGCTCCCCGCACGCGGCCTCCCGCGGAGGACCCGGGGCCTTGGCAGAAGAAGGCGCTGCAGGGCCAGGAACTGTTCGCCACGATGGAGACGAACCAGGGCAACATCGTGCTGAGGCTCTTCTCGAAGGACGCGCCGCTCACGGTGGCGAACTTCGTGGGACTGGCCACCGGTGAGCAGACGTGGACGCACCCGCAGACGGATGAGGTGAAGAAGAACACGCCGCTGTACAAGAACGTCATCTTCCACCGCGTCATCCCCAACTTCATGATCCAGGGTGGAGACCCGCTGGGAGTGGGGATGGGTACGCCGGGCTACAGCTTCGAGGACGAGGTCAACAACGGCCGGACGTTCGACAAGGTGGGCCTGCTGGCGATGGCCAACCGGGGACCGGCGACGAACGGGAGCCAGTTCTTCATCACGACGGCGCTGACGGATCATCTGAACGGCAAGCACACCATCTTCGGTGAGGTGGTGAAGGGCTACGACGTGGTGGAGCGCATCTCGCAGGTGCCCACCGCCGAGCGCGCCAAGCCGGCGAAGGACGTGGTGATCAAGAAGGTGACCATCAGCGACGAGCAGCCGAAGTAATGAGCCAAGCGATGCGACGTGTGAGCACGCGCCTGGGCGAGCTGGACTGCCAGGTGGTGGATGCGGTGCCCGAAGGAGCGAGCCCGGAGCTGGCGGTGGTGCTGTGCCACGGCTTCGGGGCGCCCGCGACGGACCTGGTGCCCCTGGCGATGGAGCTGGTGGACCTGAAGCCGGAGCTGGGGCCGAAGGTGCGGTTCGTGTTCCCGGCGGCGCCGATCTCGCTGTCCGCGCTGGGGATGCCTCATGCGCGGGCCTGGTTCAACCTGCCCCAGGAGGTGCTGATGGGGCAGGAGCGCGACTGGGACAAGTTCGCGGGCTCGACCCCGGACGGGCTGGTGCAGGCGAGACGCGGGTTGATGAGCCTGCTGTCCGCGCTGTCGGCGGCGACAAAGCTGCCCTATGGGCGGATCGCCCTGGGAGGTTTCAGCCAGGGAGGGATGATCACCACGGACGTAGCGCTGCGGTTGGAGGAGGCACCAGCGGGGTTGTGCATCCTGTCGGGAACGCTGATCAGCCAGGACGAGTGGAAACAGCGCGCAACGAAGCGCACGGGCCTACCGGTGCTGCAGAGCCATGGACGCTTCGACACCGTCCTGGCGTATGGCCAGGCGGAGCGGCTGCGAGACCTGCTGACGGACGCGGGGCTGCCGGTGGAGTTCATTCCCTTCAACGGACCGCACACGATTGCGCCGGAAGTGCTGGAGCGGATGGCGGAGTTCCTGCACAAGCGGCTCGTGAACCGCTGAACCAATGCCCCGGACCCGAGGAGGCGAGCCATGTATCGCGCGAAGGAACTGACGGTGGCGACGCGGGGCCGGGGCTTCTACGACATCACGAGTGACGTGCAGCGCGCGGTGGAGGAGATCGGTGCACGGGAAGGGCTGTGCACCATCTTCATGCACCACACGAGCGCCTCGCTGCTGCTGTGCGAGAACGCGGATCCAGACGTGAGGAAGGACCTGGAGTCCTTCTTCTCGCGGCTGGTGAAGGACGGGGACCCGCTGTTCCGCCACGACGCGGAGGGCCCTGACGACATGCCGGCGCACGTGCGAACGGTGCTGACGCAGAACTCGCTGAGCGTGCCGGTGAAGAACGGAGAAGCGAACCTGGGAACGTGGCAGGGCCTCTACGTCTGGGAGCACCGGACCTCCCCCCACCACCGCCGTATCACCGTCTCCGTGGTGAGCTGAACCCTACATCCCCTCGCCCTACTCCACCGGCTCCTGGGCCTCGAGCAGCTTGTAGAGCGTCTTGCGGTCCACGCCGAGCATCCGGGCGGCCTCGCTCTTGTTCCCGCCCACATGCTGGAGCACATGGGCCGCGTACCGCCGTGACAGCTCGGCCAGACTGGGCATGTCTCCGGCCAGACCACTGAGCTTCTTGGGCGCATCACCAATCGGCTCGGGAAAGTCCTGGGGACCCAGCACACCGGTGACATTGAGCGCGAGCGCCCGGGCCACCACGTTCTCCAACTGCCGCACGTTGCCGGGCCAGTCATACGCGGTGAGCCGCGTCATCACCTCGGCCGTCACCACGGGCGCCGCGCCTCCCCGGGCATGCAGGGCGGCGAAGTGCTCCACCAGAGCGGGGATGTCCTCGCGCCGCTCGCGCAGAGGCGGCAGGTGCAGGTGCACCACATCCAGCCGGTACAGCAGATCCTCGCGGAACAACCCCTCGGCCACCCGCTCCTTCAGGTCCTTGTTCGTCGCGGCCACCACCCGGACGTCCACCTTCACCGGCGCGCTCTCTCCAACGCGGCGAATCTCCCCCTCCTGCAGCGCGCGCAGCAGCTGCGCCTGCACCTTGGGGCCCACGTCACCAATCTCGTCGAGGAACAGCGTGCCACCGTGGGCCTCTTCAAAGAGGCCGCGCCGGGCGCCCGAGGCCCCGGTGAACGAGCCGCGCGCATGGCCGAACAGCTCGCTCTCCATGAGGGACTCGGCGATGGCGCCACAGTCGACGGGAATAAATGCCCCACCCGAGCGCGGCGAGCGCCGGTGCAGCGCGCGGGCCACCATCTCCTTGCCCGTGCCCGTCTCGCCCGTAATCAGCACCGGCACCGACGTGGCCGCCGCCCGGGCCACCTGCTTGTAGACCTCCAACAGCGCCGGGCTACGCCCCACCATGGAGCCGCGCTCCACCTGCTTGCGCAGCGAGCGGTTCTCCTCCACCAACCGCTTCTGCTCCAGCGCCCGCTTCGCCACGCGCACGATGGCGTCTACGTCGAAAGGCTTGGCGAGGTAGTCGAAGGCCCCCTGCTGGATGCTGTCCAGCGCGCCCTCGATGTTGCCAAAGGCCGTCACCACGATGACGGGCGTGTCCGGAAGCTGCGCGCGCACCTCATGCAGCACGGTGAGCCCATCCCCCGCGTTGGGCATGGCCATGTCGGTGAGCACCAGGTCGAACGGCCCCTCCTCGGTGAGCCGCGTGCTGGCCTCCTTCGGGTGCGAGGCCTGGAACACCTCGCCCAGCATGCCAAGCAGGCGCTTGAGCAAGTCCCGCGCGTGGGGATCATCATCGACGACGAGGATACGGGCGGGACTCATGTACCGACTCCGCGGACAGGGGGCACGGCCTCGGCCGCGAGGGGAAAGCGGACCGTCACCCGGGTACCCGAGCCCGGCTCGGAGCGCACCAACAAAACGCCGCCGTGGGCATCCACCAGCCGCTTCGTGGTGGCCAGGCCGAGCCCATGGCCGGGAATCCCCCGGGTCTCCGGGCCTCGGAAGAAGGGCTGGAAGAGCTTCGCCTGCGTCTCCGAGCTCATGCCGGCGCCGTTGTCGACCACCTCCAACACCGCCTCGTTGCCCTCACGCACCACCTTCACGGAGACGCGCGCTTCGGGCCGGCCCGCCGTGTACTTCACGGCATTGGAGAGCAGGTTCTGCGCGATGATCTGTAACAGCTGCGAGGGGCACGACACCTTCACATCGGTCTCCAGCGAGCGCTCCAGCGCCACGCCCTGCGCGGCAGCCGTCTGGCTCACCTCCAGCAACAACGTGCTCACGGCAGTATCCAGCTCGCCTACCGTGGGCTCTCCCCGGGTGCCGGCGCGGCAGAAGCGCAACAGGGCCTCGATGAGCTCGCCCATGCGCACCGCGCTGGACTCGGAGAGCGACACCAGCTCCAGCGCCTGCGCATCCTTCACCGCCCCCGAGCGGCGCAGCAGCGTGAGGTACCCCTTGAGCGGCGACAGCGGCCCCATCAGGTCATGCGCCACGCGCCGGGTGAAGGCGTCCAGCTCCTGGTTGCGCCGGTCCAGCTCCTCCATCTGCGCCTGGATGGTGGCCTCCTGCCGCTCCAGCACCGAGGTGATGCGCCAGCCCACGACCAGCGAGACGAGGACCGCCAGCAACGTCACCACACCGCCGAGTCCGAGGTTGCGCACGCGCAACGAGGCCAGGTGACCCAACAGCATACGGGCCTCGTCCGCGTTCTCCCGCGCGAGCTGCCCCGCCAGTCCATCAATCTCCTCGGCCAGGGGGAGCACCTGCTCTACCAGGTGGTGCCGGGCCTGCTCGGCCTCCTGGCGACGGGAGAAGACCGCCGCGGCACGCACCTGCTCGGCCAGCCGGGTGCAGGCCATGTTGAAGCGGTGCCACACCACCAGCGTGTCGTCGCGGGGCAGATCTCGCGTGTACTCCTGGGTGGCCTCGCGGATGTCCGCGAGGATGTCCTCCATCACCTCGTCCGCGGCCTTGCGCTGGGGCTCATCGGTGGCACGGATGTGGGCCTCGATGGCGGACTCCAGCGAGAGCGCATCCACCCGGATGCGCCCGATGAGGCCGGCACGGTCCAGCGCCTCCTGGACACGCTCGGCCACCTGACGGCTGGTGCGCACCTCCGTCCAGAGCGTGAAGGCGGCCACCGCCGACAGCAACATCACCGCGAACAGGAAGCCGACGCGGTAACCACGAATGGACGTGGGAGAACTCACGGACTACCGGCGGGCATCGGCGGAGACGGAGCCTGCACGGGCTCCTGCGAAGGCTGAGGCTGGCTGCGCCGCCGGGCCCGGGAAAGCGCCGCCTGGTACCACACGTCCTCCAACTCCTCTTGCAGCGCCGTCAGCTCTCGCTGCCGGGACACCAGCTGCGCGTTGTGCTCGACCAACGAGTGCCGCACCGCCGCCGCCCGGCCCAGCTCGTCCTCCAAGAGGAGGGTGAGCTGCGCGGACTCGGCACGCTCCTGGGCTGCCACCTCGAGCGCACTCTCCGCTTCGGCGAGCCTTACCGCGAGTGCTTCCGCACGTTCACGCTCCTCCTGATACCACCGCTGCCAACGCTCCACCTCCACCGACATTTGGGGCTGAGAGGATACCCGCGGGGTCGCGCATCCCACTCCCAACCCGCTCGCTGCCAACGCGATGAAGAGGTACCGCATGCCTTCGCGCTCCCGTCCTCCAGACACGCGGCATGCGCATCCGGGCTAGACCGGGCTGTACTGTCTCCGGCTGACATAGCCAGCATCCCCAAGACGCGGGGTGTCGTCAAAGACCTCCGGCGCTTTCTTGGGGAGGGTGCCCCCAGGCCGGGCAGGCAGAATGGGGAGAATCTCCGCAACCCCGCGGCCCCTTCCCTCGGGAGAGGTCCTGGCACGCCGAGTGCTCTGTCTCCGTCACGCAACGCCGCAATGAAGCGACGTTCGGTTGCTGATTCGGAGATTCCCCATGAAGAACATCATCGCCGCCATCGCCCTGACCGCCTCCATGTCCGCGTTTGCCTCCGCGCCCGCGAAGGCCGAGACCAAGCCGGCCCCCGCCGCCACGAAGAAGGCCGAGGCCAAGCCGGAGGCCAAGGCCGAGGCTAAGCCGGAGGCCGCCAAGGCCGAGGCCAAGCCGGAGGCCGCCAAGGCCGAGGCCAAGCCGGAGGCCGCCAAGACCGAGACGGCCAAGGACTCCAAGTAGTCCTTCCGCTTCGTCTTGAAGCACAGGTGAGGGCGCCCCCTGCGAAGGGAGGCGCCCTCGCCGTTTCTCAGGCCCCGAGAGGCAAGAGCCTCAGTGCGCTCCAGCGGCCTTCAGGGCTTCGGCCTGGAAATCGCCCGTCACCATCTTCCCGTCCTGGATGTGCAGCGCCCGCCGCGCGTGCCTCACCACCCGCGGATCATGCGTGGAGAAGAGGAACGTCACGCCCTTCTCCCGGTTCAGCCGCAGCATCAGGTCGAGGATCTGCTCGCTCGTCGCTGAGTCCAGGTTCGCCGTGGGCTCGTCCGCCAGCACCAGCCGAGGCTCGGTGATGAGGGCCCGAGCGATGGCCACGCGCTGGCGCTGGCCGCCCGAGAGCTCGTCCGGCTTGTGGTGCAGGTAGGGCTCGAGGCCCACCGCCGCGGCCAGGGCCACCACCCGCTGGCGCAGCGCGGCCTTGCCCTCGCTCTCCTTGCGCACCATGCACGGGAACTCGATGTTCTCCGCCACGTTCAACACGGGGATGAGGTTGAAGCTCTGGAAGATGAAGCCGATCTTCCGGTTGCGCACGTCGGCGAGCATGTCGAAGTCCCGGTCCCCCACCTCCTCGCCGTCCAGCTTGTAGGAGCCGCTCGTCGCCCGGTCCAGGCACCCGATGATGTTGAGCAGCGTCGTCTTGCCGCTGCCCGAGGGCCCCGTCACCACGGTGAACTCGCCGGCGGAGACCTCCAGGTCCACGCCGCGCAGCGCGCTCACCTTCGTCTTGCCCAGGAGGTAGTCCTTGGTGACGGCCTTCAGCTCGAGGAGGTTCTGCGAGGGCATGACACACGTCCTTCAGTAGAAGAGGCGAACCTGGAAGAGGCCGCGGTATTCGAGGGGCATCAGGCTGAGCTCGCTCACGTAGGTGTCGCTCTCCGGCACCCTGACCGCGAGCGAGTCCGGGCCCTGCCAGGGCACGAAGCCGGAGAGCGAGAGCGTCATCCACTCGGTGGCCGCCCAGGAGAGGCTCGGGGAGATGAGGCCCGACAGGTCCTGCAGGCTGGCCATCACCACCACGTTGAAGGTGAAGTCGTCGCGAATCTTCGGCTTCTGGTAGCTGAGGAAGGCGTAGTGCCGCCCGAGCGGCTCGAAGCTGAACTTCTGCGGCAGTCCCGCATCCACGCTTCCACGCGGGTCCACCACCGACGGGTCCAGGCCGAAGTCCTGCGCCACCCGCAGCAGGCCAAGTCCGTTGACGTAGTGCTGGAGCTCGTCCCGCATCAGCCCATCCGCCTGGTACAGGTACTCCACCGAGAGCAGCGACTCGTCGCCGAACATGTAGCGCGTGCCGGCCAGTACCCGCGGGCGGAGCTTCTGCTCGTCCAGGCGCTTCGTGGAGAAGAAGGTTTCGCCCCGGAGCACACAGCCCACCGCCGAGAGCCGGTCCTCCAGGCACTCGCCCACCGGGTAGCGCCGCGCCGCACCGAAGCCCACCAGCCCCTCCACGTGCAGCTCGTAGTCCGTGAAGAAGTAGCGCGAGAAGGAGAAGCCCAGCCGCGTCTTGTCCTCGAAGGCGTCCCCGTACAGGTTGGAGTGGAAGAGCATCAGGTTGACGTCCGCGTCCGCCACCAGCGCGTAGGCGCGCGCCGCCACCAGGTAGTGCAGCTCGTCGTCCTTCTTGTCCCAGCTGGGGTACGCGAGCAGCGCCTGCGGCAACCCGTTCTGCTGCTTCAGCACCGCCGGGCTCGCCAGCAGCGTGAAGGCGTAGTTCTCCAGCGGCACCTCCACCCGCACCATGTACGCCCCGGCCCGCTGGAAGTTCGGGTCCGTCGGGTCCTTCGGCGGGTTGATGAGGTCCGTCGGGTTGAACGCCATCCCCGCGCCCCAGATGACCCGCTTCTTCCCCGCCAACAGGTGCAGCTGGGGCACCACTTCGTGACTCACGTACAGCTCATTGAGCGACAGCAGCGGCTTCGCCGCGCTCGACTCACGCTCCGACACCGAGATCTCGCGCCCCTCCCCGTCCAGACCCCGGTAGCGCCCCGAGGCCTGGAGAAGCAGCGACAGGTCCGCCGCCACGAAGCCCCCAGGACGGTACTCCTGCCGCGGCTGCACGTTCAGCTCTAGCAGTTGCTGCAGCTCCGGCTGCGAGTCCGTCGGCAGCAGCCCCGTGACTCGTGAGCGCTGGTACTGCGTGCGGCTCTCCACGTAACCCGTCACCTCCGCGGCGAGCACGGGGGCGGCGGTCAGGAAGAAGAGGCTCGCGAGTAGGGTGCGCATGGTGGGAACCCTTGGGGCAGATACCCTCACCCCGTCCCTCTCCCAAAGGGAGAGGGGTTGTTGGGCCTGGTGGGGTTGGGGGTCGTGGGACAGGGGGTTGTGGGGGTCAGCGGCCCAGGTCCGCTTGCGTGAAACGCTGGGCCGGCGCTTCCACGTTCAGCTTCATCCCCTTCAGCACCATCTCCGAGCGCCTCGCCTTCACCAGCTCGTTGCGCATCACCACCTTCGCCGGCCTCGTGTAGCCCTTCTCGAACTCCGTGTACTCGGTGAACTCCGCGCTGCGCAGCATCTGCCCGCTCGTCCCGTAGTACTCCCCCTTCACCGGCATCCCATCCTTCTTGCGCAGCCACAGCTTGATGGTGTCGTACGCCGTCTCCGCGCTCTTCGCCTTCAGCTCCAGCGCGTACGTGTCCGACACCTCCGAGGCCACCACCTTCCCCGTGTAGTCCTTCGTGTAGTTCACCCGCATCACGTCCGCGTTGTTGAAGTCGCCTCCCTGGAAGCTGTCGCGGTTCGCAATGCGCGTCGCCCTCTTGAGGTTGGGCAGGTACACCCACATGTTGTCGCCCGAGCGCAGCATCTCCTGCCCCTTCACGCTCGCCGGCCCCTTGAACCAGACGCGGAACTTGTCGTCCTCGCCGCGCAGCATCTTCATCACGTAGGTCCGGCTGCTGCCGTCCTCGCGGTAGGCCGTCATCTCCGACTCGGTCTCGAAGGTGTGTGGCCCCATCACCGCGTCGTACTTCGCCAGCAGCTCCTCGGCGGTGGGCTCCGCGGCCAGGGCCGGTGCCGCCACCAGCAGCGTCATCAGGGCGAGGGTGAAAGCTCTCATCTGCAAGCTCCTTGGAAGGAAGAAGAGGAAACGGGATTCACACCGAGCGCAGCGCTTCCACCGGCTCCAGGCGGCTGGCCCTCCACGCTGGCCACGCCGCCGCAACCAGGGCGCCCACCACCGCTACCACCAGGGTGAGCCCCACGAACGAGGGGTTCAGCTCCGGGCGCAGCACGGACTGCGAGCCACTGTTGACCACCATCGACATGGGAATGCCCCGCGCCGCGATGCCTCGCACGATGGCGCTCCCCAGCAGCACGCCCCCGACCCCGCCCAGCACCCCGAGCAGGGTCGCCTCCACCAGGAACATCGCCAGCACCTGCTTGCGGCGCATCCCCACCGCCAGCATGGTGCCAATCTCCCGCACCCGCTCGAACACGCTCATCAGCATGGTGTTGATGATGCCCGTGATGATGATGACGAAGAGGATGAGGGAGATGAGCCCCATCACGAACCGCTGACGGCTGATGACGTCCCGCACGAAGGGCTGCAGGTCCTGCCAGGTGTGCACCTCGTACTGGGGACCGAGCGTCCCACGCAGGTCCGCCGCGATGCGCTCCAGGTTGCGCAGCTCGTCCACAGCCACGGCGAGCTCCGTAACGCGCCCCTCCAGACCCAGCAGCTCCTGCGCCAGCTTCAGCGGCACCGTCACCACGCGCTTGTTCTCGAAGGGCAGGCTGGACACGCTCAGTCCCTCCACCGACACGTCCAGCGAGTTGGCGCGGCCCTTGGGGCTCGACGAGGCGAGCGTCACCCGGTCCACCAGGGCCTCGGCCCCTGCTGCCTTCGCCTTCTCCGCCGGCGTCACCGCATGGAAGGACTGCGCCAGCTCGTTGCCGAGAATGGCGTGGGCATGGTCTCCCCCTGCGAGCGCCCGGCCTCCCGGCAGCACGTCGAAGCCAGCCCGCGGCACGGCCTGCTTCTCCGTAGCCAGGTCCAGCCCGCGGCCCACGAACATCGTCTGGGACACGCCGTTGCTCACCAGCCCGGAGAACTGGATGCGGCCCGTGACGCCAGTGACTCCAGGCACGGCACGGATGCGGGCCAGCAGGGCCTCGTCGTAGGGAATGCTCGGCTCCAGCAGCAGCGCATCGCTGCTGTCCATGTAGCCGGTAGTGTGAATCTGCAGGGCGCCCGTCTTGCCCTGGACGATGTCGTCCACCATGAGGCGTACGAAGCCGTCGATAAAGCCGCGCAGCACCAGCACGGCCGTAACGCCCAGCAGGACGGCGGCCAGGGTAACGAGGCTGCGGCGGCGGTTACGCGCCACGTTGCGCGCGGCGAGAGCAGAAAGAGAGCTCATGAGTGGGCCAAGGCCTCCACCGGACGGAGCTGGGCGGCACGGTACGCGGGCCACAGAGCGGCGAGCGCCGCGCCCACCGTGGCCATGCCCACCGCGCGCACCAGGTACAGCACCGAGACATGGGGACGGATGATGCTGTCCGCCACCGCACCGGGCGCCGGCAGGTGGATGCCCCGCTGGCCGAGCCACAGCGTCACCGCCCACCCCACCAGCGCTCCGAGAATGCCGCCCACCAGCCCCAGCACCGCCCCCTCCAGCAGGAAGAGCGTCACCACCTGCCGTCGCCGCGTCCCCACCGCGAGCATGGTGCCAATCTCCCGCACCCGCTCCAGCACGCTCATCAGCATCACGTTGACGATGCCCAGCAGCACCGTCAGCAGGAACACCGACGTCATGATGCCGAAGATGAAGTCCTGGTGGCCCACGAGCTGCGCGATGAAGGGCAGCACCTGATCCCACGTATGGACTTCGTACTCGGGCCCGAGCACGGCCTGCACCGCGTCGCGTACCCGGGGCGCGTCCTCCATCCGTGTCACCGCCAAGGCGTACTCGGTGACGCGGCCCTCCATGCGCAACAGACGCTGTGCCGTGCCCAGCGGGACGTAGCCCTGCCTCCGGTCTCCCGGCGTCGCACTCACCAGCGTGCCAGCCACGCGCACGGCCTCACCATTGAGAGCCCCATCCCGGTCCGCAGACAGCAGCGCGGGCCAGCGCTCCGATGGCACCTGGGCGTCCGTCACCTCCGCGCGCAGGCTCTTGGCCATGTCCGCGTTGAGGAGCAGCTCCGGCGCCTCCACCCCGGACAGGTGCGCCCCCTTGCCCAGCCACGTCGAACGCTGGGGTGTCACCTTCGGCTCCAGCGTGGGATCGAAGGCGGTGATTTGAAGGAAGCCCGTCTTGCCGGCACCCTCGTCCTCCGTGGCGCCCTCCGCATCTGGCAGGGAGAGCATTCCGCCAAAGGCGAGGCGCGGCGACACGGCAACCACGTCCTGCACGGACGCGATGCGTCGGCGCAGCTCCTCGGAGTCCGCCATGTCCAGCGTCAGCGGCGAGCCCTGCACGTTGGCCAGGTAGCCCTTCTTGTGCACCTGCACCGCGCCCACCTGTCCGAAGACGAGGTTCTCGAGAATCACGCGCTGCTGACCGTTGACGAAGCCGCGCAGCCCCACCATGGCCCCCACGCCCACCACCAGCGCGACGAGCGAGATGGTGGTGCGGCGCCGGTTGCGCAGCAGGTTGCGCGCGGCGAGCGAGAGGAGCCTCATGAGCGCCTCCGCGAAACGGACTTCACGGTCATGGTTTCTCCCGCCTTCACGGACTCACAGAAATGGTGCACATGCGCGTCCACTTGCGCGAGCAGGCGCTCCACGTCCGGAGTGCCCTCGGCCAGCACCAGGTACATCAGCCGCATCATCAGCATCGGCCCCATGAACTCGAAGGTGTACAGCTCGAAGTCCCCGGGCCGGATGGCTCCCCTGCGCACCAGCTCCGCGAAGAGCACGCCCAGCCGGCTTCGGCTCGTCATGACCGAGGCGTGGACCAGGCCCATGTCCTTCAGCCTCGGGCCCTCGGCCATCAGCATGCGGACGAACTTCTGCGCACGCGGGGTGTTCCAGCTCTCCACCATGGCGTGAGCAATGAAGCGCAGTAACGGCTCGAGGCCCTCCCGCAGCAGCGCATCCAGGTCCAGCGACTCGAGCCGCTCCGACCTGCCCGGTCCCATCTCCTGCAACAACGCCTCGAAGATGGCCGCCTTCGACGGGAAGTGGTGGTACAGCGCGCTCTCGCGCACTCCCACCGCCCGGGCGATCTGCCTCATGGACGTGCCCGCGAAGCCTCCCTCCGAGAACAGGTCCAGCGCCGCGTCCAGAATCAGTTGGCGCGTGTCCCGAGCTTCCTCTTTCGTCGGCCTCGCCATACGTGGGGCCCTTACTTAACGAACGTTCAATAAGTTAGCAAGCAGGGGGGCGGATACCCTCACCCTGTCCCGCTCCCAGGGGGCGAGGGGAGATTTGGTAACCTGGGGGCTTCCGGCGTTTCGGCTCGCGGATGCTCTTCAACTCGCACGTCTTCCTCTTCGCCTTCCTGCCCGCGGCCCTCCTCGTCTACTTCGGGCTGGGGCACCGCGGCCGCACGCGCGAGGCCCTGTTCTCCCTCCTCGCCGCCTCCCTCGTCTTCTACGGCTGGTGGTCCGCCGGCTACGTGCTGCTGCTCGTCGCCTCGCTGTCCTTCGACTACCTGCTCGGCGCGCGCATCGCCGCCCTCTCCTCCGTGGACAAGCGGCGCGCCCGCTGGCTCCTCATCGCCGGCCTCACCATCGACCTGGGGCTGCTCGCGTACTTCAAGTACTCGGGCTTCCTCGTGGAGAACCTCCAGGCGCTGCTCGGGACGCGGTGGGACTACTCACCTCCCCGGCTGCCGCTGGCCATCTCCTTCTATACCTTCCAGCAGGTGGCCTACCTGGTGGACTGCTACCGCACCGGCCACCGCGAGCCGAGCGTCCTGCGCTACGGCCTCTTCGTCACCTTCTTCCCGCATGAGATCGCCGGCCCCCTGGTGAATCACCGGGAGATGCTCCCGCAGTTCGCCTCGCCGGACGTGGCGCGCCTGCGCTCCGAGCGCCTCACCGTGGGGCTCACCTGCTTCTTCCGCGGGCTGTTCAAGAAGGTAGCCGTGGCGGATGTCGTCGCGCAGTTCGCCAATCCCGTCTTCGCCGCCGCCGCCCAGGGCGTGCCGGTGGGCCTCGTGGATGGTTGGGTGGGCGCCATCGCCTTCTCGCTGCAGCTCTACTTCGACTTCTCCGGCTACTCGGATATGGCCATCGGGCTGGCGTGGATGTTCAACATCCGCCTGCCCCTCAACTTCGACACGCCCTACCGCTCGGCGAGCATCGTCGAGTTCTGGCGCCGCTGGCACATCTCCCTCTCTCGCTTCCTGCGCGACTACCTCTATGTGGCGCTGGGCGGCAATCGGAAGGGCCGCGTCCGCCGCTACGTCAACCTGATGCTCACCATGCTGCTCGGCGGGCTGTGGCACGGAGCCGGGTGGAACTTCATCATCTGGGGCGGGCTGCATGGTGCCCTGCTCGTCGTCACCCACGTGTGGACCTCCGTGCGCGAGCGCTGGGAACTGGCGCCACTCGGGCAGGAGGGTCGATGGACTCGGCCCCTGGCCATTGCTTCCACCTATCTGGCGGTGGTGGTGGCCTGGGTCTTCTTCCGCGCCGAGACGCTCGAGGGGGCGCTCGGCGTGCTCCGGGGCATGGCGGGACTGGCGCACGGTGCGCAGCCGGGACTCGCCTTCCGCGCGGTGTGGAACGACGACCTCTCCGGCTTCTTCCGAGCGGCGACGAAGACGGCCGTGCTGCTCGCGGCGCTCCCGGTGGTGTTCCTGTCGGGCGGCCTGCACCGCTGGATGGGGCCTCACAACCCCGCGCTGGTGGAGGACTCGCCTCGCGCGTTCCCAGCGTCGCGTTGGGGCTGGCAGCCCACGCCGGGACAGGTGCTCGCCTGCGCCGCAATGGCCGCGGTGGCCATCCTCCGCCTCAGCGAAGTGAGCGAGTTCATCTATTACAACTTCTAGCGTGGACACGCCCGTGAGCATGGACAGGTACCTCAAGCAGTGGGCGGTGGCCACGGCGGCACTGGTGTTGGGTGCGCTCGCGCTCAACCTGCTCGTGGATCCGCTCTGGTACGGCCGGGGCAACCGCCTCACCGGGCGCAACTACGAGTTCAACGAGCGCGTCTCCAAGGCCAACCTCTTCTTCCAGGACCCCGCCCGCTACGACTGCATCATCCTGGGCAGCTCCACCTCCACCATCGTGCGCCCCTCATTGCTGGAGCCGCACCGCTGCCTCAACCTCGCGTTCAGCGCGGGGGTGGTGGGCGAGTTCCTCTCCTATGCCCGGTGGTTGCGCGCCCATGGGGCGAAGCCCTCACTCGTCATCGTCGGAGCGGACTTCGTGAACTTCGACCCCCGGGTGGACGCGCAGGTGGACGTGCCGGACTTCGTCGCCCGGAGCGAGGCGCCTCCCCCGCGCTGGAAGAGCTACCTGTCGTTGGACGCGCTCCTCTGGTCGATGCTGGCGGTGCTGGACCAGTCGCCCTACCCCAAGTTCTACGACGAGCGCTTCGAGGTGGTGGTCCGTCCCGACGCCGGCACCTTCGACCCCGAGGGCCTGCGGAGTTCCCCGCGCACGCTGGAGCCAACCCGGGTGGCACGCTTCCGCGAGCTGCGCGACCTCTTTCCCGAGGCCCGCTTCGTCGGATGGATGCCGCCGCTGTCCGCGTGGCACGTGGCCGAGCTGGAGCGCACGGGTGTGCTACCGGACTACCTGCGCAGCCTGCACGCACTCACGTCCGTGTTCGACGAGGTCTATGACTTCGCTGTGCCCTCCGACGTCACCTCGCACACCGGCAACACCTACGACGGGCGCCACTACGGCAACGAGGTCAACGCCCGAGTCACCCGCAGGCTCGCGGGGCACGAGGACACATTTGGCGCCCAGGTGAACGGATTGCCGCTGGAGTCCTACCGCGCCCTCTATGACGAAGGGTTGCGGCGCTTCCGGGCAGGTGGCGATGCGAGCCCTTCCGCTCCGGTGAGCGGCCCCCCAGTGCCGTAAGCACGCGGACTCTCGTACTCTCAGCAAACTCCAGCGCTGCGGTGTAGGTGGAAAACCGTACACGGACCGGAGACGCTCACACGCTCTCTTCCCGTAGCATCCTGGATCATCCTGTACGCCAGGAGCCGGCAGGTTCTGCTAGCCTGAGCGCCCTCTTCCGGACCCCTCCGCTCATGCCATCGCTCGACGTAACCTCGACCGCCATCAGCCGGACGCACTCGCCGGATCTCATCCCCGGCTATCGCTTGGAGAGCCTCGTCGGCGCTGGCGGCATGGGAGAGGTGCACAAGGCCACCCAGCTCTCCCTGGGCCGCACCGTCGCCGTCAAACTGCTCAGCCAGCAGCTCGCCCAGGAGGAGAGCTTCGTCGCCCGCTTCCAGAAGGAAGCCGCGGCGCTCGCCACCCTGCGCCACCCCAACATCGTCTCCATCGTCGACAAGGGCAGCACCGTGTCGACGTATTACCTGGTGATGGAGTTCGTGGACGGGCCCTCGCTGCGAGAACGGATGCGCGCGCCCCAGGAGGATTCGCAGGACACGCTGCGGGTAATGCTGCAGATCTGCCGGGCCATCGAGTACGCGCACGGCCGCGGCGTCATCCACCGGGACCTCAAGCCGGAGAACATCCTCTTCGACGAGCAGGCCGGTGACATCCCCAAGGTGACGGACTTCGGCCTGGCCTCGTTCCTCGAGGACACCAGCACGCGCTTCGCCCTCACCGGCACCCATATGGCCATGGGGACGCTGTCCTATATGGCGCCCGAGCAGCGGGTGGACGCGAAGAACGCGGACGGGCGCGCGGACATCTTCGCGCTCGGCCTCATCCTGTACGAGATGCTGGTGGGCGAGTTGCCCGCGGGCAGCTTCGAGCCCCCCTCGCGCCGCAAGCCGAAGTTGGACCCGAGGCTGGACGGCATCATCGCCAACTGCCTCAAGCAGCAGCCCGCGGATCGCTACGCGACCGTCTCCGACCTCATCCGGGACCTGGAGCCGCTCGCGCCCCACTACTACACCACCATGCGGCCGGCGAAGCTCAGCCGGATGCAGCGCGTGGGCCGGGCCGTGCGCAAAGCGGTGCGCGTCTTCATGCAAGGAGTGGCCGCGCTGCTGGTGCTGTCCGCGATGGGCGTGTTGGCCCTGGCGTACCAGCGCACCCTGGAAAGGCGCGTGCCAATACCGCCGGGCATCGCGCTCACCGGGGCGCTCGGACCGGCTTCGGCGGAGCGCTTCGCGGGACGGTTGTCGTCCTCGGACGGCGAGCCGCGCAAGGTGACGTTGGGAGAAGGGCCCGACAAACCCTCAATGCTGGTATCTGGCCGTCGCCTCGAGCTCGATGACAAGAAGCTCGTCTTTCCGGCCGTGGAAGGCCAGTCGCGAGTGGGCCTCATGCGCGTGGACCTGCCGGGCATGAAGGGTGACACCGCCCGCTTCGTGGCCCGGGTGAATACCTTGCGCCGCGAACCCACGTTCCCAGAGACACTCCGGCATGCATTGCTCCAAGATCCTCTGCCGGACTCGCAGGTCGCGCTGTTGCTGCTCGAAGAAACGGCGCAGCCCGACGACCCGAAGAGGTACGTGGCCCTGGTGTATGGCGGTGCCGGTGTCCCCATCCGGCTCGAGTGGAGGCTGGGAGAGAAGCGGGGAACCATGCTGGGGCCCGATTCCCCTGAAGGTCCCGTGGAGCTAGAGCTGGCCGTGGACGAGGAAGGAGCCCTCGTCGCCTTGCTGGGTAGCAAGGGAGACAAGCGCCCCATCTTCGAGCCCCTCCAGCTGGGGCTGAACTGGCAAGAACTGAGGTTCGGCGGCCCACCAGCCCCTGCCTTCGGCTGCATCGAGGGTATCTGCCAGGCCGAGAGCTTCAGCTATCAGGTCAAGCCCGCGCCGCCCAAGCCCGCCGGGGTGGTCCAAGCATCGGCGCCTGTCCGGGCAGAGACGCCCAGGCCTGTCGCTCCCACTCCCGCCAAGCGGCCCCCGCCCAAGCCCGCCCCCGCACCGAAGGGCAAGCGTTCGAAGTAAGCAGAAGAGGGGCCAACCGCTGCAAGTGGATGTGGCCTCACCCGTGGGATTGAATTATCCCTGTGCGCTCCATGCGCACGCCCACTCGCCGCCTCACCGCGCTGCTGCTCGTCGCCGGCCTCATGGCCGGCTGTGCCCACTCCACCTCGCCCACCGAGGTGCTCGAACGAGCCGCCACCGCGGCGCAGAAGGGAAACAGCGAAGCGCGCACGCTCGCGCTCGCTGGCTTCCACTCCTGGTTGATGACGGGGGACCCGGCCGCGGCCCAGGCCCGCTTCGATGAGGCCGGCGCCAAGGACCCGGCCGACCCCTACGCCCTCTACGGCCAGCACCTGCTCGCGCGCCGTGCCGCCCAACCGCGCCGCGCGCTCGACGCCGCGCTGGCGGTGGCCACCCGAGCCCCGCACCATCCCCTCGCGGTGCCCTCCGCCCGCTACGTGCTGGACATGGTGGGCTCCTCCCCCGCGCTGGATGACGTCATCCTGACGGGCCTCCAGACCGCGCTCGACGCCGGTGCCTCGGGCGAGGCCGCTCAGTTGCTGCGCGCCAGCCAGGTGGCCATCCTCGGGCTGAGGGATGACCGGGCCGCCCAGGCCCGCGCGCTCAAGGACATGGGCGCGGTGGACACGGCCACGCTGGTGGGGCCCTACTCGCCCTGGCACCTGCTCGCCTTCGACGAACTCACCCCGCCGGAGAAGGACGGCTCGCTGGCGGGCCCCTTCACCGGCCCCTTCGGTCCGCTCGTGCCGCGCACCCTGCGCGCGCCGGACAGCCGCCTGGACGTGGCGGGCGAGCCGCCCAGCGGCGACATCTACCTGATGGCCGTGGACGCCGAAGTGCCCGAGGCCGGCGTCTACCTGGTGCGCGCCGTCTCCGCCTCCTCGTTCAAGGTGATGGTGGATGGAGCGCCCCTGCTGGAGCGCCGCGACTTCACTCGCGCCGCGTCCACGGTGGCCGTGCGTCCCGTGCAGCTCTCGGCGGGCCGGCACCGCATCCTCATCAAGCTGCTGAAGGACCAGCAGCGCGGGGCCAACGTGTCCTTCTCCCTGGCGCGCGCGGACGGACGCCCGTCGGCCATCCGCTACAGCCCGGCCACTGGGCCCGCGCCCTCCTCGTGGGGCTCGGCGCCCCGGGAGGCGAAGGCGGAGCTGGTGTACCCCCGCGCGGAGGACCTGGCCGCTGCGCTCGCCGGTGAGGCGGGCCCGCTGCTGGCGGACTTCGCCGCGGTGCGCGACGGAATGGGAAGGGACTCCGATGGGGCCTGGCGGCTGATGACGCGCCTGCAGCAGGCGACGCAGGTGGCCGCCGTCCTCTCGCTGCGCGCCGAGCTGGCCGCGCTGGACCGGAGCATTCCCACCAAGGTGGCGCGCGGACGCGCGACGAGGGACATCGAGGCGGCGCTGACGAAGGACCCGGGCGACGTGACGGCGCTGCTGCTGCGCGCCGAGCTGTCGCTCAACGACGGGCAGAATTCAGCGGCCATGGAGGCGCTCAAGACGGCGCGGGCGGCGGTGAAGCAGCCGGGCTGGCCCGTGTACCTGCTGGAGGCGCGCACGGCGATGGCGCTGGAGGTGGAGAGTGCGGCCGAGGAGAGCCTGGAGGCGGCACTCCAAGCGCAGCCGGGGCTGTGCGATGCGCTGGGGATGCGCTACGGGCTGGCGCGTCGCCGCGACGCGGTGGCACGCGCGGATGAGCTGATGGCCTCGATGGCGGGCTGCCCGGGCGCGCTCAGCCGTGCCGCCGATCATGCGCGGATGCGGGGAGACCCGGAGCGCTCCGCTGCCCTCTACCAGCAACAGCTCATGCGCAACCCGGGCGACATCACCACTGGCCTCTCCCTGACGAGCGCGTATGTGGCACAGCGCCGCTTCGACGATGCCACGGCCACGATGAAGAACCTGAGCGCGCTCTGGCCACGAAACCCGCGGGTGCTGGAGAAGCTGGCGGACGTGCGCGAGCTGGCCGGAGACACGACCGGGGCGCTGGCCCTGCGCGAGCAGGCCCTGTTGCTGGATGGCGACAACCTGGCCCTGCGCCGCGCCGTGGTGCGCGCGAAGACGGGGCAGGAGATTCTCCAGGCGTACGCCATCGACGGGCGGCAGGCCATCAAGGACTACGAGGCCAACCCGGGCGCCCAGGAGAGCGCCGCGGTCTTCGTGCTGGACGCGGCAGCCACGCAGGCCTGGCCGGACGGCTCGCAGATTACCCGCATCCACAGCATCCAGAAGGCGCTGGAGCAGAGCGGCGTGCAGGAGATCGCCGAGGTGAATCTGCCTTCAGGCGCGCAGGTGTTGGCGCTGCGCACCATCAAGGCGGATGGCACGGTGCTGGAGCCGGAGAGCATCGCGGGCAAGGACACCATCAGCCTGCCGGGTGTGCAGGTGGGGGACTACGTGGAGGTGGAGTACCTGCTGGCGGAGGGCTCTCGCGGGCCGGCGCAGCCGGGCTTCAAGGCATCGGACTTCTACTTCCGCATCGCCAACATGCCGGATCACCGGGCCATCTACACGGTGGTGGCACCCAAGGGCACGGGCATGAAGGTGGACGCGCACAACATGAAGGTGCCGCAGCCCGTGGTGAAGGGGGACGAGGAGGTCTTCACCTTCGAGGTGAAGAACGTGCCGCCCTTCATCCCCGAGCCGGATGGTCCTCCGTCGAGCAAGGAGTACCTGCCCTTCGTGGTGGTGGGCGCGGGCACGACAGGCAACGACAAGCTGGTGGCGGTGTACTCGGATGCATTCCTCGACCGGGGCGCGCTCAACTGGGAGCTGGAGGCGTTTGCGCGCGAGGCAGCCGGAGACAAGCGCGGGCTGGAGGCGGTGAAGGCGCTGTACACGGCGGTGATGAAGCGCTTCAGCGGCCGGGATGCGGGGCTGACGCAGTCGGCGTCGGCGTCGGTGGCGCAGGACCGGGGCAGCCGGATGTGGGTGCTGAAGGCGGGACTGGAGGCGCTAGGGATTCCGACGCGCATCGTAGCCGTGCGCACCTTCTCGGCGGATCCAGCGGAGTACCTGTTCCCCGAGGAGTCGCTGCTGCCGTACGTGACGCTGCGAGCGGAGGTGCCGGGAGAGGAGCCGGTGTGGCTGGACACCACCACGCGGTTCGCGCCCTTCGGTGAGCTGCCCGAGTCGGCACTGGGCGGGCGTGACGCATACCTGCTGCCCGAGCCTGGCCGTGCGATGGAGAAGGTGAAGACGCCGCCCGTGAAGCAGCGGCCCGGCAAGCTGGTGAAGCTGGCGCTGGAGGTGGATGGAAACGGTCAGCTGCTCGGCAAGGGCGAGGAGCAGTACACGGGCTTTGATGCGGCGCAGCTCGCGGAAGCCTTCGAGGCCATCTCCGGGGAGCGCCGGCGGCAGGCATTGCAGGGCGCTGTAGGCCGCTACTTCGGCGGGGCGGAGCTGACGGACCTGAAGCTGGAGCGCTCGGAGGAGGTGGGGGCGCCCTTCACGGTGCGCTATGCGTTCAAGGCGTCCGGCTTCGCCCGGGCGGACAAGGACAAGCTGGTGCTGCCGCCCATCACCATGCCCTCGAGCCTGGGACGCCAGTACGTGCAGATCAGCACGCGCACCACGCCGCTGTACATCGACGACACCGAGGAGAACCGCACGGTGGTGACGCTGACGATGCCGCAGGGCTTCCGGCTGTCGGACCCGCAGGCCCAGCTCAAGGTGGAGGGCCCCTTCGGGCGCCTGCTGCGTACGGAGAAGCAGGAGGGACGCACGCTCACCATCGACGAGACGCTGCGGGTGGAGCGCGCCCGCATCCCGGTGAAGCAGTACGACGACTTCGCGCACTTCGCCGGCGAGGTGGACCTCATCCAGTCGAGGGACCTGGTGCTGGTGAAGTAGGGAGCAGGCGCCATGTCCCTGTCCGAGCTGTGCCGGAGCTGCGGCCTGTGCTGCGACGGCAACCTCTTCAGCCACGTTCCGCTGCAGCGCGCCGAGGCCGACGCCGCCCGGCGGAACGGGCTAGAGGTAGTGTCACTCGCGGATGGCTCGCCGGCCGTCCGCCAGTGCTGCACGGCCTTGAAGGGACGCAGTTGCACCCTCTACGCGGAGCGCCCGGAAGGGTGCCGCCGCTACGCCTGCCGGCTGTTCAACGCGCTGGCGGGTGGGACGGTCTCCTTCGAGGAGGCGCGCTCGGTGGTGGAACAGGCACACGCCCTGCTCTCGGCCGTGGAGCGGGGCCTCGCGCCCGACACGGACCCGCGCCCCACTTCGGTGCTGGAGCGCGCTCGCTTCGCAGCCTGGGGTGAAGCCAGTGGATTCTCGTCCGAAATAGACGCCGCTCGGGAGCGGGCCGAGGCCTTTCTCGATCAGCACTTCCACGGTAGCCCGAGACGCTTCGAGGACCCGACCTGAGCTCGAGGAAGGTGCCGTGAGGTGCTGCGCCACACGCGGTGGAGAACATCGTCCACCGCGTGCGGGTGCTTCCGCTTACGGAGCCGGGCTAGTGGCATCCTGCGGGCCCACGTCAGGGGCCGTCTCAGCAGGAGCCGGCTTCTCGGCGCTCGGCGGAGGGGACTTCTCGGCACTCGGCGGAGGGGGCTTCTTGGCGCTGGCAGCGGCCTGCTTCACCAGCTCGCGGGCCCGCTGAGCGACCTTCGGCGTGGGCGCGAGAATCATGAACATCATGCGCCCTTCCATCCGGGGCGCCATCTCCACCACCGCCACGTCCTTCAGGTCGTTCGCCACGTCTGTCAGGATGGCCGTGCCCTGTTCCTTGTGGGTAATTTCCCGACCCCGGAACTGGATGACGACCTTCGCCTTGTTGCCGTCCTCGATGAAACGGCGCGTGTTGCGGACCTTGAACTCGTAGTCGTGCTCCTCGGTCTTCGGGCGCAGCTTCACTTCCTTGAGCTGCACCACGACCTGCGCACGCTTCGACTCCGCGGCCTTCTTCTTCTCCTCGTACTTGAACTTGCCGTAGTCCATCACCTTGCAGACAGGCGGATGGGCCATGGGGCTGATCTCGACGAGGTCGAGTCCCTGGTCTCGGGCCAGCGAGAGGGCTGCCTCGAGGGGCATGACACCAAGCTGGCTGCCATCGGACCCCACGACGCGGACTTCGCGGGCGCGGATACGGCGGTTCGTTCTCTGATCGCGGCTACCGCCGCGGGCACTTTTCTGATCGCGAATGATGTGCGCTTCCTCCGAATAGGGGTTCAAACCTGCTCCCGGGAAAGATGGGGCAGGTCCCTGCGGTACGGCATGAAGTGGGACGCGGACGGCAGGTGGCCCACCTGGCTGACATCTCCGCGCAGCGGGAATGCCTCGAAGCACCCCCTCTCCTACTGGGAGAGGGAGCGTACGAACAGGCGGACAACGTGCCCGTGGCCATAAGAGCACACATAGCACCTGGTTCGCCTTTCCGCCGAGGATTCACATGGGTACTACGGCGTATAAACAACAGTGAGCGTGGCGTTCGTCCCATCCTTGACGAACAGGTAGGCCGTCCCCGCCTGATCCTGGGTGAAACGCAGCCGGAGCTGGGTCTTGCCCGTCTTGTGGATGGAGGAGAGCCCGGCACCGCTGAAATCCTCCGAATTCGTGGTGCCCGCCGTGAACTTCGCGATGCCCGCCACCGCGCTCGCACTGGCGGCGGCGTCCCAGTCGCTCACCTCGGTCGTGGCCGCGTTGAAGGTCCCCGAATTCACGTCGATGACCAGCGTGTTGTCAGCGGGGCTCGCCCACGGGTCGCCCGAACCGGACGAGTAGCTCACGGAGAGGTAAGCGCGGCTGATGGTCGCGCCGTCCGGGAGGCTGGAGGTGTCAAACGACAGGAAGGAGCGGTTGAACTTGCCGTCCGTGCCCTTCCCCAGCGCCAGGTTGGTGAGCGTGCCGAGCGCCGCCGCGCTACCATCCGCGTTCGCCTTCAGGTAGCCATCGTCCGCGGCGATGCTCGTGAAGCTCACCGTCACCGGCGTCGAGCCACCACCGCTGTTGCTCACCGTGACGGACGTATCCGCGTCCGTGGCCGAGTTGCCCGCGGCGTCGAAGGCCTTAGCGCTGAGCGAATGGGTACCGTTGGCCACGCCGGTGCTGTCCCAGCCCAGCTCGTAGGGGGCGGCGCTGTCAGAGCCGGCCAGGGAGCCATCCACGTAGAACTCCACCCGGGTGACGCCCACCGCGTCCGAGGCGCTCGCGGTAAGGGTGACGGTACCGCTCACCGTGGCGCCATCGGCCGGCGCCGTCAGGTTCACCGTGGGCGCGGTGGTGTCGCCCGTGCCGCCACCGCCACCGCCCGTGAGCCCGAAGAACTTCGCCTGGTAGTACGAGGCGCAGATGTTCACATCGGACATGAACGAGCCCGTGGCGCCGCACACGGTGGAGCTGCCCGGGTAGCTGTACTGCGGGTCGATCGCCACCCCGTGGCCCATGCCGGTGAGGTCGTAGGTCTCCACGAGCGTCGTGCCCGCGCTGTCGCGGTACTCCTTGTGCGGGAAGCCCGCGACCGTCTCGGTGAAGTCCGCCGTCTGGTCAATGCCGTGTACGTTGGTCCACTGCTCCATCGCCTCGGTCGCGTTGGAGTTCTTCACCGTGAAGTCGCTCGTACCGTGCCAGATGGACACGCGGGGACGGGCGCCCGTGTAGCCGGAGTAGGCACCGCGCACGAGGTCTCCCCAGGCCGCGGGGGTCTTGTCGACGCCCGGGCTCATACAGGAGAAAGCCGAGGTCATCGAGGTGGCACACTTGTAGGGCCCGCCCGAGTTGACGGCGCCCGCGGAGAAGACGTCCGGGTAGGTGGCGAGCATGACGGGCACCATGTACCCACCGCCCGAGAAGCCCGCGACGAACACACGCGCCGAGTCGACGGAGTAGGCGGACTTCATGTTGTCCACCATCTGCTTGATGGAGAGCGCCTCGCCTCCTCCACGCGCGATGTCACCCGGCTCGAACCAGTTGAAGCAGCTGGTGGAGTTGTTGCTGCTCTGCTGCTGCGCATAGACGACGTAGAACTTGTAGACGTTCGCCGCCGCCGTCCAACCGGTGGACTCCATGGCCGCGGCCATCTGCGTGCAACCATGCAGCACCACCACCAGCGGCGCGTTGGCCGGCATGCTGGCGGGCACGTGCCGGTACATCAGCAGGTTGCCCGGGTTGGTGCCAAAGCCCGTGACCTGCGTGAGCCCACTCTCTACCTGCGCCACGTCAGAGGCTGCCTGCTCCTCGGGAGCGCCTCCCTCGAGCGGACCACAGCTCGCGCCTGCAAGCAGGAGCGCCGCGAAGCGCATCCCACGAGATGGCGTGAACAGCGAACGATGACTGGAGCCGCGATCGTGCATGTTGCCTCCGGGGCCGCCACAGGGGGGAAGTAGGCAGCCTCGGGGTGAGACGAGACTTTCACCGACCGTCTCTGCTCAATACGCGTCGCGTTAAAACAGGCTGAAACATGAACCAGTATTCAGCGAAACCTGAACCAGCATTCAATTGTTGCGTTTTCGCCGCCCCCTGCCCTTCCCTACTCGAATCTGCCGTGGCGGCCGGCGCCCTCCGCGAAGCGCTTCGCGCCACCCAGCGACTCCTTCTCCAGCACCTGGATGCCACGCTGAAACTCCTGGAGAAGCGCCTCCTCCAGCGGGAGCCCGGCCTGCTCATACGCCGAGCGCCGGTCCGCGTTCATGCAGGCCTGCGGGAAGGCGGCGATCTCCCGGGCCAGCTGCTCCGCGGCCTCGCGCGCACTGCCTCGGGGCACCACGCGGTTGACGAGCCCCATGCCCAACGCCTCCTGCGCCGACACCGGACGGCCCGTGAGGATGAGGTCCAGCGCGCGCGACAGGCCAATCAGCCGGGGCAACCGCACCGTTCCCCCGTCGATGAGCGGCACGCCCCAGCGGCGGCAGAACACGCCCAGCACTGCATCCTCCTCGGCCACGCGGAGGTCGCACCAGAGGGACAGCTCCAGCCCTCCCGCCACGGCGTGGCCCGAGATGGCGGCAATCACGGGCTTGCTCAACACCATCCGCGAGGGCCCCATCGGCCCATCCCCTTCCGGCGCCAGATGCGGCAGCCGCCCCTCGGCCACCGCCTTCAGGTCCGCGCCCGCGCAGAAGGTGCCTCCCTCGCCGAGCAGGACACCCACCCGGGCCTCGGCATCCGCCTCGAACTCCCGGAAAGCGCGTGCGAGGGCCTCGGCCGTGGCTCCATCCACGGCATTGCGCACCTCGGGTCGACTGAGGATGACAGTGGTGACGGGACCGTTCTTCTCGATGCGGATGCTCATGGGAGCCCTGTCTCCCACCCTCGGGCGCGCCTCGCAATCCAACGCGACACTCACTCGTGACCCGGACGAGCAGACAGGCCGGGGAGCAACACCCTCACTGATCGTGTAGGCTGATGAACACTCAAGGCAAGACCCAACTCGGGTCCATGCCTCCACCCCAGGAACCCTGAATGTCCACCCCTACGTCCACCCAAGCCCGTCCCAGCCAGTGGCAGGAGAAGCTCGGCGTCGTCCTCTTCTTCGTCCTGTGTGCACTGCTCGCGCGGCGCGTGGTGCAAGCGGCGGGCTCGCAGACGGTGGTGATGATCGCCGTGAGCGGGGTGCTGGGCTTCGTGACGGCCGACCTCGTGTCCGGACTGGTGCACTGGCTGTTCGACACGTGGTTCTCGCGGACCACGCCGGTGCTGGGGAAGACCTTCGTCACCCCCTTCCGCGTCCACCACGAGGATCCGCTCGACATCACCCGCCACGGCTTCGTGGCCACCAACGGGCACAACTGCCTGGTGAGCGTGCCGGTGCTGGCACTCGCGCTGCTGCTGCCCTCGGGGCCCGAGGCGCCGCTGGCCTCGTCCGCGCTCACCTTCGTGCTGATGCTGTGCCTGGGCGTCTTCGGGACCAACCAGTTCCACAAGTGGTCGCACGCGCCGCACGTCTCCCCCGTGGTGGCATGGCTGCAGGCCCGAGGCATCATCCTCGGCCGCGAGCACCATGACGTGCACCACACCGCGCCCCACACGCGCCACTACTGCATCACCACCGGGTGGCTCAACCGGCCCCTGGAGGCCATCGGCTTCTTCGGCCACCTGGAGACCCTCATTACCGCCGTCACCCGGCAGCAGCCCCGCGCGGAGGAGCTGAACCTCCCGCCCGCGCCGGCGGCCCCGGAGAGCGCCCCGGCGCCGGACCTCGCGACGCCGTGAGCTCGCGCTGGGGCCGGCCTTCCGCCGGCCCTGCTCAGAACGTGTAACGGCCGGTGACCTGCGAGCCGGCGAAGCGCAGCTCGACCGCGCCGTGCTCGCTCTTGTTCTGCTCACGCCAGCGCTGCTTCAGCGGGCCAAGCTCGAAGCTCGCGGTCCGGTTCAGCAGCGCCTCGCACGAATCCCCGTTCGCGTCGTGGGCCAGCACCAGCTCCGCCTGCGCCTCACCCGCCGCGGACTTCTGGAAGCTGCCATTCCAGAGCAGCTCGTACGTGTGCTCCTTGCAGCCGCCCCCGTGCATCACCCTCACCACCAGCGTGTCGCCCTGGAGCTCGACGCCCTTGATGATGATGTCGTCCTTGGAGGCTGGAGACGCAGTCACCTGAAGCGGCTTGGGCGTGGCGGCTGCGTCGGCGGGAGCCCGCGGCTCGGCCGGAGGTGCCTCCACCGGTGCGGCCGTGGGGCTCTCAGCGCTGGGGGATGGCTGGGGAGCCTCACCCCCCGTCGAGGACTTCGGCCCCGAGCATCCGAGCAGGGCACAGAGAACGAGACCACTCCAGACTGGCTTTCGCATATCCCCTCCTGACGGCCCGGCTCGGGCCTGAATTCAGACCCTCACCCTAACCCTCTCCCAGGGGGAGAGGGGACACGCACAGGAGGACCTGGGGCTACATCCACCCGAGCTGCAACCGCGCCACGTCCGACATGCGGCTCTGGTCCCATGGCGGCTCCCACACGAGCTGGACGTCCGCCTCCTTCACCCCGGGCAGGCCCGTCACCTTCTGGCGCACGTCATCCACCAGCACCGGCCCCATGCCGCACCCTGGCGCCGTCACCGTCATCTGAATCTCCACCCGGTGACCGCCCTCGGGCAGCGGCGTGGCCTTGCAGGAGTACACCAGCCCCAGCTCCACGATGTTCACCGGAATCTCCGGGTCGTACACCGTGCGGAGCTGCTCCCAGACGCGCTCCTCGTCGAAGGTGCCCTCGGCGGGCTGGGCCTGGGGCTCGGCGGACTTCGGGTTCTGCGCGAGATAGTCGGCGCCCAGCACCTCGGCGTCCTTCTCGTCGATGCGCATGAGCTGCCCGTAGTCGCCCTGCACGGTCACGTTGCCGCCGAGCGTCTGGAGCACCCGCACCTCAGTGCCCGCGGGCACCGTCACCCGCTCGCCACTGGGAATCATCGTCACTTCGCAGTCGCGCGCGAGTGGCGTCAGCAAACCTCTCATCCGAGCTTCCTCCCTACTCCGTCGAGACCGAGGACTCCTTGCCCTCGAGCGCCGCGCGCAGCGCATGCCACGCGAGGCTCGCGCACTTCACCCGGGCCGGAAACGCATTCACCCCGGACAGCACCGCCATCTTGCCCAGGGCCTCTGTGTCCAGGCCCTCGGGGCCCTCCGTCACCAGCTTGTGCACCAGCTCGAAGAGCCGCTCCGCGTCCTCTCGGGACAGCTCCTTCACCGCCCCCGTCATCAGCGACGCCGAGGCCCGGGAGATGGCGCACCCCTGCCCCACGAAGCCCACGTCCTTGATGACGTCTCCCTCCATCCGGAGCGTCACCGTGAGCTGATCCCCACAGAGTGGGTTGTAACCGTCGGCCCGCGCGGTGGCGCCCTCCACCTCGCGGAAGTTGCGAGGACGCTTGCCGTGCTCCAGCACCACCTCTTGGTAGAGGTCCTGCAGGTCCGAGCTCATGCGAACACCTCCCGCACCTTGTGGAGGCCACGCACCAGCGCGTCGATGTCCTCGCGCGTGTTGTACATGGCCAGCGACGCACGCACCGTGGCCGCCACCCCGAAGCACGACAGCAGCGGCTGCGCGCAGTGATGCCCGGCCCGGATGGCCACGCCCTCACGGTCCAGGATGGTGCCCACGTCGTGCGCGTGCACATCCTCCATGAGGAAGGACAGCACTCCGGAGCGCTCTCGCGCCCGGCCGAACAGCTTCAAGCCCGGCACGCTCTCCAGCGCCCGCGTCCCGTACTCCAGCAGCGCCTGGTCATGCGCGGAGATGGCGTCCAGCCCCACCGAGTCGAGGTAGTCCATCGCCGCCGCCAGCCCCACCGCGCCGGAGATGTCCGGAGTGCCCGCTTCGAGGCGGTACGGCAGCCGGTTGTAGACCGTCTTCTCCATGGTGACGGAGAGGATCATGTCTCCACCGCCCTGCCATGGCGGCATCGACTCCAGCACCGAGGCCTTGCCGTAGAGCACGCCAATGCCCGTGGGCCCGAACATCTTGTGCCCGGAGAACGCGTAGAAGTCGCAGTCCAGGTCCTGCACGTCCACCCGGAAGTGCGCCAGCGCCTGGGCCCCATCCACCAGCACCGGCACGCCCCGCGCGTGGGCTCGCTTGATGATGTCGCGCACCGGGTTCACCGTACCGAGCGCGTTGGATACGTGCGTCACCGCGAGCAGGCGCGTGCGCTCCGTCAGCATCGACTCGAGCTGCTCCAGCCGCAGGTCTCCCTTCTCGTCCACCGGGAGCATCTTCAGCGTGGCGCCCACCTGCTGGCAGAGCATCTGCCAGGGGACGATGTCGGAGTGGTGCTCCATGGCGGTGATGAGCACCTCGTCACCGGGGCCCACCTTGCTGCGCCCGTAGGACTGCGCCACCAGGTTGATGGCCTCGGTGCAGCCGCGCACGAAGATGATCTCCTTCGTCTCGCGCGCGTTGATGAACCGGCGCACCCGCTCGCGAGCACCCTCGTAGGCCAGGGTGGCCCGCTCGGAGAGCGCGTGCACGCCGCGGTGCACGTTGGCGTTGTCGTGCGTGTAGTAGCGAACCAGTGCGTCGATGACGGCCTGGGGCTTTTGTGTCGTCGCCGCGCTGTCCAGGTACACCAGCGGCCGACCCCGCACCTCCTGGTGAAGGATGGGGAAGTCCGCGCGGATGCGCGCCACGTCGAAAGGTGCTCCGCTCATGCCCGTCCCTCCTTCGCTCCCGGGAGCTTGCGAGCCAGCAGCTCCTCCACCTGATCCCTCAGCGACGCCAAGGGAACAGCGCCCACCACCTCGGTAGCGAAGGCGTGCGTCAGCAACGACTCCGCCTCCGCCCGGGAGATGCCCCGCGAGCGCAGGTAGAAGAGCGCCTGCTCGTCCAGCCGGCCCACCGTCGCACCGTGCGCGCACTTCACGTCATCCGCGAGGATTTCGAGCTGCGGCCGAGCATCCGCCATCGCCGCCTCCGAGAGCAGGAGGTTGCGGTTGGCCTGTCGCGCATCCGTCTGCTGCGCGTCCGGACGCACCAGCACCTTGCCGTGGAAGGTACCGCGCGCCTTGTCGTCCAGCACGCCCTTGTACAGCTCGCGGCTGGAGCAGCGCGGGTGCGCGTGGTCCAGGTTCGTCCAGTTGTCCAGGTGCTGCGTGCCGTGGCCCACGTACAGGCCCTGCAGGGTGCACTCGCCGCCCTCGGCCCCGAAGGCGGAGTGCACCTCGTTGCGCGCGAGCGCCCCGCCCAGGGAGATGAGGTGCGAGGCGAAGCGGCTGTCACGCCCCAGCTCCACGTGCAGGCCGCCGATGTGGAAGGCCGCCTCCGACTCAGCCTGCAGCTTGAGGTGCGTGAGCCGCGCCCCAGCGCCCAGCACCACCTCCGTCACCGCATTGGTGAAGGAGACGCCCGGCGCCGCGCCTACGTAGCTCTCCACCAGCATCAGCTCGCTGTTATCGCCCGCCTGCACCACCACCCGGGGGCTGGACAGCGCCACGTGCTTGTCACCTCGCGCGAGGAAGAGCAGCTGCACGGGCTCGGAGCACACCGTCCCCGGCGCCACCTTCACCACCGCCCCCTCCTCCAACAGCGCCGCGTTGAGCGCGGTGAAGGCACTGGCCTCCGCACGCGCCCGGCTGCCCACCAGCGTCTCCAACGGCTCGCCGTCCTGCAACGCCTCGCGCAGGCTGCGCACCGTGAGACCCTCGGGCAGGCCCTCCAGCCGCGACAGCTCCCGGACGTACCAGCCATCCACGAACACCAGCATCGGCCCCGTCCCCGGCAGCGCCAGCCGCGCCACCGCCGCCTCTACCCCCGCCTCGTGCACGGTGCGCACGGGGCTGAAGGCCTGGCCGGAGATGGGAGCCACGTTCGTGTACTTCCAGTCCTCGAGCTTCGTCGTGGGGAAGCCCTGCCGCGCGAGCTGCGCGATGCCCTCCTGCCGGAAGGCCCGCAGCCACGCCGGGGCGCCCGCGGCCCGCTCCGCCTGGAAGCGCTCGGCCAGGTCCAGGTAGTGCTGCAGCCCCGCCTCCGTCACGGCCTCGCCTCCTTGCCGCCAGTGCCCTGACCCTGGCCCAGCCACGCGTAGCCCTTCTTCTCCAGCTCCAGCGCCAGCTCGCGCCCGCCCGTGCGGACGATCTTCCCGGCCGCCAGCACCGACACCTTGTCCGGCACCACGTACTCCAGCAGCCGCTGGTAGTGCGTGATGACGAGCATGCTCCGCTCCGGCGTGCGCAGCCCGTTGATGCCTCCGGAGACGATGCGCAGCGCGTCGATGTCCAGCCCCGAGTCCGTCTCGTCGAGGATGGCCAGCCGCGGCTCCAGCACCGCCATCTGGAAGATCTCGTTGCGCTTCTTCTCACCGCCGGAGAAGCCCTCGTTCACCGAGCGCTGCATGAAGGCCTGGTCGAGCTGCACCAGCTTGGACTTCTCCCGAGCGAGCTGGAGGAAGTCCATGGCGTCCAGCTCCTCCTTGCCCTCGATGCGCCGCCGGGCGTTGAGCGCCGTGCGCAGGAAGTGCAGGTTGCCCACGCCCGGAATCTCCACCGGGTACTGGAAGGCCATGAAGACGCCCGCGTGGGCCCGGTCCTCCGGCTGCATGGACAGCAGGTCCTTCCCGTCGAAGAGCACCTCGCCCTTCGTCACCTCGTACGTATCGCGCCCGGAGAGCACTTGCGACAGCGTGCTCTTGCCAGAGCCATTGGGGCCCATGATGGCGTGCACCTCGCCGGGCATGAGCTCCAGATCGATTCCCTTGAGGACTTCGCGGCCCGCCACGCGCACGTGCAGGTCCTTGATGCTGAGCAGCGGCTTCATCCCACGCTCCCTTCCAAACTCACGCTGAGCAGCTTCTGCGCCTCCACGGCGAACTCCATCGGCAGCTCCTTGAAGACCTGCCGGCAGAAGCCATTGACGATCATCGATACGGCGTCTTCCTTCGAGATACCCCGCTGCTGGCAGTAGAAGAGCTGGTCCTCGCCAATCTTGGACGTGGACGCCTCGTGCTCCACCTGCGCCGAGGAGTTCTTCACCTCGATGTACGGCAGCGTGTGGGCGCCACACTTGCTCCCCAGCAGCAACGAGTCGCACTGGGTGTAGTTGCGAGCACCCTCAGCGCTCTTGAGCACCTTCACCAGGCCCCGGTAGGTGTTCTGCCCCAGGCCCGCCGAAATCCCCTTGGAGACGATGGTGCTCTTCGTGTTGCGGCCAATGTGAATCATCTTCGTCCCGGTGTCCGCCTGCTGCCGGTGGTTGGCGAGCGCCACGGAGTAGAACTCGCCCACCGAGTCATCCCCCTTGAGGATGACGCTGGGGTACTTCCATGTGATGGCCGAGCCCGTCTCCACCTGCGTCCAGGAAATCTTGGCGCGGTCGTGGGCGATGCCGCGCTTGGTGACGAAGTTGTAGATGCCGCCGCGGCCCTGCTCGTCACCGGGATACCAGTTCTGCACGGTGGAGTACTTGATGGTGGCCCCCTCCATCGCGACGAGCTCCACCACGGCGGCGTGGAGCTGGTTGGTGTCGCGCATGGGCGCGGTGCAGCCCTCGAGGTAGCTCACGTAGGCGCCCTCGTCGGCGACGATGAGGGTGCGCTCGAACTGGCCGGTGTTCTCCGCGTTGATGCGGAAGTAGGTGGACAGCTCCATGGGGCAGCGCACGCCCTTGGGCACGTAGACGAACGAGCCGTCGCTGAACACCGCCGAGTTGAGCGCCGCGAAGAAGTTGTCCGAGTGCGGCACCACCGAGCCCAGGTACTTCTTCACCAGCTCCGGGTGCTCGCGCACCGCCTCGGAGAAGGAGCAGAAGATGACGCCGGCCTTGGCCAGCTTGTCCTTGAAGGTGGTGGCCACCGACACCGAGTCGAACACCGCGTCCACCGCCACGTTCTGCATCAGCTTCTGCTCGTGCAGCGGGATGCCGAGCTTCTCGTACGTCTTGAGGATCTCCGGGTCCACCTGATCCAAGCTGTCCAGCTTCGGCTTCTTCTTCGGAGCCGAGTAATAAATGATGTCCTGGTAGTTGATGGGCGAGTACTCCACCTTCTGCCAGCGAGGCTCCTTCAGGGTGAGCCAGTGCCGGTAGGCGCGCAGGCGCCACTCGAGCATGAAGTCCGGCTCGCCCTTCTTGGCCGAGATGAGGCGGATGACGTCCTCGTTGAGCCCCGGAGGGATGGCCTCGGACTCCACGTCGGTGACGAAGCCGGCCTCGTACTGACGCTTGGTGAGCTCCTGAATGGTCTGCGTGCTCATGAGTGGGCTCCTCCGGCCGTGGCAGGGTTGGGGGTGGAGTTCTGGGCGGGAGCGGTCGGGTGGGCAGGCACTCCGAGGCCCACCAGGCGAGGCACTGGCGCGCACAGGTCCGCGAGCGTCAGCCGCCCCAGTGCGTCCTGGATGGTGCGGTTGATGACGCGCCAATGGCCGCGCACCCGACACACCGTCTCCAGCTCACAGGTGCCGGACGGCGCATGGGCGCCCTGCACCCCACACTCCGTGAGGGACACGGGACCCTCGAGTGCGGAGATGATTTCCGTGAGGGGAATGCGGTCGGCGGGCCGGGATAGGCCGTAGCCGCCACTCGCGCCCCGGTGAGATACCAGCAGGCCAGCTCCCTGCAACCCCTTGAGCACCTTGCTCACCGAGGGCAGAGGCACACCGGTACCGGCCGCCAACTCCCTCGCCGTGCGCGTCTCGTTCCCAGCGCGCGCCAACTCGGTCAGCAGCACGATGCCGTAGTCGGTCATCTTGCTCATCCGGAGCATTTGGAATCTCTCCAGCCATGGGGCGCCCCCAGCTTTGGGGGCGCCTGTGCGTGGTGGCTCTTTAAACAGGACTAAGTTGGTCCGCATTAAAAATCGTGCCACCACGGGCTCGGCGTGCTGGCCGCCCAACGACTGGGAGTGAAGGCGCGCGCGTGCCCCCTCGCTCAGGGTGTCAGGCAGGGCCGCTCGAGAGCCGGTGCGTACCTCTTGAGGGGTACAGACACGGCGCGCTCCACCGGCGCATCTTGCGCGCCGAGCACGGGCCCTGGCCGGTGCTCCCGGGACGGGCCTTCGAGAGGGGGAAGGGCCCGTCCCGGTGTCGTCCCCACCTCCAGCACCCTCCCCCCTTCATCGAGAAGACATGAACAGGTTTCTGGCAGGGGTCGTCGTCGCGCTGTCCGTACTGGTTGGCTGCGGCGGTGACGACGGCGATTCAGGAAATGGAAACACCGGCAACCAGCAGAAGTGCAGCGCCTCGAACTGCGCGGGCTGCTGCTTCAACAATGTCTGCCAGACGGGCACCACTGCTTCAGCCTGTGGCAAGACGGGAGCCGCATGCATGGCTTGTGGTTCCACCCAAGTGTGCAGGACGGACCAGACGTGCGGCGTGGACCCGGACAGCGTCTGGCGCGTGCAGCCCGTCTCGGCCCGCATCGCCTCCAACGACAATGGCACCTACTGGGACGGTGATGGCTCCGCACCGGACGTCGTCGTCACGATGCGGTGCCCAGGGTCGACCAGCGTCACTGAAACGCCTGAGGTGGAGAGCTACACTCCGGCGTGGACCAGCGGTGGGTGCACCGCGAGGGCGAGCCAGTTGCTGGCGGAGCCGTGGGTGTTCCAGGTCTGGGATATCGACGTCAGCAGCAACGACACCATCACCGGTGGCCTGGCGTTCCAGCTCACCGAGCAGCACCTCTCTGCGGGCACAGTCAACCTCGGTGCCTCGGGCGGAATGACGTCACTGACGCTCCAGTTGCAGAAGCAGCCCTGACGGCGGCTCCTTCCGCATCGGCGTGGGCGGGCAGGCATTGGAGCTGGCCGCTCACTCCCGTTCCTCTCGAGAGAGAACAGCCGCCTGATACAGGAGCTCCGCCCGGTCCGCCACCTTCAGCTCGTTGCGGATGTTCTTCCAATGAGTATTCGCCGTGTGCCACGTGATGCCCAGGAGAACGGCAATGGACTCGATGAAATAGCCCTGGAGCAGGAGGCCGAGAACCTCGGTCTCGCGCCAGGTGAGTAGGGGCCGCCAGACCGAGGGCACGGGAATGAAGTACGACGGTTCCTCCTCGAGCACCAGCGTCCACAACCGCCGGCCTTCCTGCTCCGGCATCCGGATGAACGTCACCCTCAACCTCCGGTCCCCGCGCACACACTCCCATCTGTCCAACCCGGGTTCGCCGTCTTCCTGCAGGCTTCCGAGCCAGGCCAGCCGTTCCACCCACTCTATTGGAAGCCCCGAAGGACCGAGCTCGGAGGGGGAGAACCACGCCTCCAGCCATGCGGTGACCCGGGCCGTGCGCAACACCTCCGCGAAGGCCGGGGTGAGCACGAGGCACTCCAGGTCGCGCTGGTGCAGGAGCACCTCAGGAAACGGGTGGCCCTTCACCACGGCGCCAAGCATCCGGCAGTTACGAACCGTCCGCGCCAGCGCGGGCGTCAGCCCTTGCAGCAGGGCCCGCTCCCGCTCCGAGAATGACAGGCGTTGCTCCCGGTAGACCGTCAATCCCCCGTGCCAGCCCTGTCTCATGTCCAGCCGCACCGACATGACGTGCTCCAAGGGGGTGCGCAGCTCACGGCAGAGCTGGTAGGGCCGGCTGCGCTCCAACACCGCGCGCGGAACCATCTCCGAGTCCCGGAACACCACGTTGGGCAGGTGCGACACCGTGCCACGCACGAAGTCGCCGCCCGCCATCTCCCGGTACCGGGCCAGGAACGCAGCCAGCCTGTCCGTTGCCACCCATTCATAACCGGCGGGGAGGCCCTGCTTGGACATGCACCACGCCGCGTGCTCTGCCGGGAACAGTTGGAACAGCGCGCCCTTCATCCGGGACAGCACCACCGAAAGCTCCAGGGAGCTGGCCAGTGCCTCCTTCAGCTCCAAGGTGAGCGCCCGCTCGCGCGAGTCGAGGTCCATGGATGTTCCTCCTCGGAGTCCATTCATGAGAATGCGTCCGATGATGGACTTCGAGGAGCCCTCGGTCCCTACCCCGCAGGAGGTAGAGCCGCTCGCTCGAGCACGCCCGAAGTGCTCGTGAAGGCTGGCACTCGACCAGGAGCTGACAAGGCCGGAAGCCGCTGCTGGCTGCGTCCGAAGCCCCCGCGCTAAGTCCCCGGACCAGGGGAGGAAGCGCATGAGAGAGATGAGCTATCGGACAGCGCTGGTAACGGGGGCCTCCAGTGGCCTCGGACGCGGTCTGGCACTGTGGTTGGGCAGGCGCGGCGTGAAGGTGTATGCAGCCGCCCGGCGCCGCACCCAATTGGAGGTGCTCGCGCAGGAGGCGAAGGCAGCCGGCGCCCACATCGAGCCGGTGGAGCTGGACGTCTCTCACTCCGACACCACGCTCGAGCGAGTCCGTGCGCTGGACGACTCTTGCGGCGGACTGGACCTGGTGGTGGCCAACGCGGGCGTGGGCGGGCAGACCCATGCCCGGAACTTCCCCTGGGAGCATGCGAAGAAGGTCATCGACGTGAACGTCACCGGGGCCGCAGCCACGCTGTCCGCGGTGCTGCCACGAATGGTGGAGCGCAACCACGGGCATCTGGTGGGCATCTCCAGCCTGGCGAGCTGCCGGGGTCTGCCCCAGAACGCGGCCTACTCGGCGTCCAAGGCCTTCCTCAATACCTTCCTGGAGAGCTTGCGGGTGGATCTCCAGGGAACCCAGGTGCGCGTCACCTGCATCAAGCCCGGCTTCGTAAAGACGGAGATGACCGCCAACATCCAGCACACCATGCCCTTTCTCCTGGAAGCGGAAGCGGCCGTGGAGTTGATGGGTCAGGCCATCCTGCGCGCGGAGGCCGAGTACGGCTTCCCCTGGCAGATGGCCAGTGCCGTCGGAGTGGCGAAGTGGGTGCCCAACCTCCTTTTCGACGCCGTGGCGAGCAAGGTGCTCTGAGCAGGGCGCCCGGAATCCGCCCCGCGTCCTGATAAGTCCTTGGACCTAACTCACGGGGAGCGTCCGCCAGGGCAGCAAGCAGGACGAGTCCGCCGAGGAAGAGGCGAACCGCCACGAGTCATTTTACTCAACGTGGGCATCAGCTCACACAAACGGAACCCCAGGCGTCGGAGTCCGGCACCTGGGGGGGCGAGGGGGGCGAGCCAACGAGAGTAGACATGCACGCGGACGAGCAACGGGTGGCTGAGAATTCGCACGAGCAACACGCGCCCCGGGAATGGACCTCGGAGTGGCGGCTCCCTCTCACACAGGGCCTGGACCTGGCCCATGCGCAACTGGTGGGCGGTGAGGTCTCTCAAGGCATGCGCACCCTGTTCTCGGTTCTGGGGCACGCGCGCGCCACACTCGTCCCGGAGGACTGGCGGCGCTTCTGCATCGACACCTGCCATGCCCATCCGATCCAAGCCCTCGTCCATCAGGACCCGTTCACGCGCCGGGGCTTCGAGAAGCCGCGCAGGTACGCGGGGGATGCGGTGATGCTCGACTTCGTCTACGAGGACCATGCGCCCGAGCGCCTCGGCACCACGCCCACCGGGGTGGAGATCAATCGCTTCTTGTGCACGCAGCCGAGCACCGCCTCCCTCCGAGGGCGGAGGAATTACCTGGCGCAGTGCATCGACAGGGTGTCCGGGGAGCGAGCCGATGCCCGCGTCCTCTCCGTGGCGTGTGGTCACCTGCGAGAGTCCCAGCGCTCACTTGCCGTGCGACAGCGGCGGGTGGGTGAGTTCCTGGCACTCGACCAGGACTTGCGGAGCCTGGGGGTGATCGACAGCGAGCTCGGGCACCTTGGCATCAAGCCAGTGCCCGGCTCGGTGAAAGAGCTCCTGCGCAACCAACTGCGGTTCGAAGAGATGGACTTCATCTACGCGGCCGGGCTCTATGACTACCTCCCACAGCCCATCGCCATCCGCCTGACGGCACAGCTCTTCTCCATGCTGCGCTCCGGCGGGAAGCTGCTCCTGGCCAATTACGCCGATCCGCACAAGGACTCCGCCTTCAAGGCTTACATGGAGGCCTGCATGGATTGGTGGCTCATCTACCGCGAGGAGTCCGACGTCGCGGGCTGGATGAGCGAGGTTCCCAGGAACCAGCTCCGCCTGCAGGAACTCTTCAGGGACGAGACCGAGAACCTCATCTACCTCGAGCTCACCCGCCGCTGACGCTACTCCACGAGCAGCCGCTTCACGGGGGCTGGGTCCACCGCGACCATCAACGGCCGGGTGAAGTTGCTGAACGACACGAGGGCTTGCCCGGGTGCGAGCCTGGACACCCGGTTCCAGAGGCTCTCGTCGATGGTGCCCGCGGTCTTCTGCATCCGGGAGATGACCGTGCTGTCCGTAATCTTGTGGATGATGAAGTTGTTGAGCAGGCCTAGTACCTCGTTGGGAAGGTGCTGCGGCAGTTGGGTGACGAAGACGAGTCCCAGCCATCGCTTGCGTCCACGCTTGGCAATCCGGGCCACCTGTTCAAATAGCACGGGCATCTGGGAGATGCGGCTGGCCGACAGGAACTCGTGGGCCTCCTCGATGATGATGAGGACTGGCGTGACGGATTGTCCCTGCTCATTGGCCCGTTGATAGCGCGCCTCCTGGGTCTCCTGGAGTCCGCGGAGGATGTCGGCGATGACGAGGTTGTTGAGCTGGGGCGAATCCGTGTCCGATAGATCGATCACCGACACCCGCCCGGGAGTCAGCATCGAGCCATAATTCACCCCGGGCGCCGAACCGACGTCGAAGAGCTTGAGGCGCCGCAGGTAATGGAGCTTGCCGGCCAGCACCTTCCAGCTGATCTCGTTCTTGCTCGCATGGGCCATCACCCGGCCCATCACCCGGCCGAAGTTGCTCTGGAACTCGCTGTACAGGGTGGGGAGGTTGTCCTGGGGTGGCTCCGGACTGTCCGCCTCGGCACCTTCGGATGACTCCAAGAGGTTGGCCTGCCGCCGGGACGTGGATTTCGACCTGCTCCGGTTCTCAGCCTTCCCCTCATCACTCAGGGTGTAGATATAGGTGCTCACGACATCCAGGAGGTGCTGGATGGTCATGCGGGGGTAGCCCGTCGACAGCTCATCGAGCTCCAACACCTGCTGACGCTCCTCTGGAGTCTTCGGGAAGATGCCGAAGTCCTCCAACAACAGCTTCGTGACGTCGTAGGCCTTGTGGAAGCGCTCCCGCTGAGCGTCCGTCAGGTCGAGGATCTCCGCAATCGCGAAGGGGGAGAGGCTCGAGAAGTTCAGCGCGAACGGGTGCAGGTTCTTGTGCCTGGCATTCCGGCTGTCCCGGCCGAACAGGTGATGGATGTGCAGTTCCTTCACCCCCTGAGGTTTCTGACCGCGGCGCTTGAGCGCCTCGAGCATCGCCGGGTCGTCGGTGGGCTTGTCCACATGCGTGTACTCACCCTCCACGTCGAAGACGATGGTGGCGATTCCCGCCTCCTGCGCGCGGTGGATGAGCGTGGCAACGGTCGTGGACTTGCCTCCGCCCGTCGTTCCGATGATGCCCGTGTGGCGAGGCAGGACGGACTTGTCCATGGGGTGGAAGCGGGCCTCCATGTACTCGTAGCCCACCACCATGCCCAGGCACAGGTCCCCACTCATTCCGAGCACGTGCTCGCTCTCCGCGTCATCGAGCACGAAGACGGGGCTCTTGGGCCGGGGCCGGTGGCCGGGAGGAACCAGTTTCCCGTTGAATTCCTCGCCGAGGATCTCGATCTCCACGCGCCCGTGGTAGTCGAAGGTATAGGTGAGCTTCTTGCCCTGGACCACCACGCCAATGGCGATCGTCGAGTTGGCGGAGACGGCATCGGGCTCAGCGAAGGGTCCGCGGACGACGAGGCCCAGATAGGAGCGGTTGTCCTCCTTGGACTTCACCCTCACGAGCGTCTGGGACGCCAGCAGGTGGAGATCGCTCCGGGTCGTCAGGACGGTGATGAGATTGTCGTGGCTCGATGCGGTGTCGAAGTGGGTGAAGCCCACGGCCTTCTCGAGCTCGGGGTCCAGGTCCTTGGTCGCCAAGGCCGCCTGGGACTCGAGCGCATCGAGCTCTCCGAGCACGTCGTCCGGGAGGGGCCGGACGATCTCGTTGTGCCGGGCGTGCACGCCTGGCGCCGGTGGGGCCCTGTGCTCCGCCGGAGAGACTGGACGAGCGGACCCACCCCGGGCCGGGCCCCTGTCCTTGGATGGCGCAGGCCTCGCGGAGGCCGACGGGGGCGGCTGCGTGGGCGCTCCGCGCGGAGGACTCCCTGCGGAGGGTGGAGCCCCTCTGCCCGTTGCCTGGGGAGTGGGGCTCATGGGACGTGGAGCGCCCTGCCCCACCGGGGTGGTCATGGGACGGGCTGGCGCTCCACGCGGACCGGTGGCGCCCTGAGGAGGACCAGACCTGGGCATCCCCTGCGAGGCCATCGGGCGAGCCGGTCCGTCTGGAGGCGCACCCTTTTCCGGAGACTTCGGAGTCTTGTCGTCAGCCATGTCTCTTGTCCCCCCCACACGGTCAGCGTCTGCCGAAGTAATGGGTTTGCGCGCCTGCGCGCGTATACGCGTCGTTCACCAAACCCAAGAAGGATTCAGCACCGAAGACGCCACGGCACGACGCGTCCGCGACATCGAGGAGCATCGGGAAGCCCCGCTCGGGCCGCAGCAGGCTGTCCGCCAGGGCGATATGGGCCGCGATGTGGACGTGCTCCCGGTGCGCGTAGAAGAGCCGCGGGGGAGCCTTCTCCGAGACCCGGAAGAGCCCGATGAAGACATCCGGGCAGCACTCCCTCACGAAGGCGAGTGCCTCCTTCCTCATCTGCTCATCGTAATGCCAACGATCGACGAAATAGGCGCCGTCCTCCTCAAGGGTATGGAGGATGGCGTACTCGCCCGCCTTCAGCGCATCTCCGATCGTCAGATAGCCCTGCTCTTCCAACCCCTGGGGTACGAAGACGAACTTCTTGTGCTCACGAATGAGCCGCCGCAGCACTCCGAGTGAGGCCCTTAACAGGGGCTTGTACCTGTAGCCGGAGAGCATCTCCCGTGAGCAGGGATTCCCCGGCCCCATGCGCCACTCGGACTCGGACCGGTCCAGGAGGATGGCCCGCTCGGCATAGGCCCGGATGTAGCGGCGCATCATCATGGACAGCTCGTCCCTCGGGCCGCGCTCATGCCGCCGCTCCAAACAATCCATCACCACCTTCAACACGTCTGGATTCCGGGCGGCCACGTCCTTGCGGAAGAGGCGCTGGGAGAAGGTGCCGGACAGGCCTCCGTAGCCCACGACCGCCACGCCAATCTGGGTGATGCCCAGGGACAGGCTGTCATGGGTGGCGGCGATGCTGTTCACCGCCTCGACCCGTCCCGGGAAGAGCAGGCTGTCGAAGACGGTCGCGAGCCGCTTGGGACTGGCCTCGTAGACACCCGCCTCCGGAATCTGGGCCTGCCGCTGGAGGTCGGGGAAGATCTCGTTGCGGATGGCGGCCCGGATGCCTGCTTCCGCCGTCTCGGCGCTGGCGACCTGGGACCGGATGCGGGAGATCAACCTTTCGATCTCCCATCCCTTCTCCCAGGTGCGGAGGTCGAGCGTGAAGGACAGCTCCTCTCCCACAGCCGCCTCGTAGTCCGCGTCTCCGACGAAGCGCCGCTCTCCTCCCGGCGGGATGTCATCCGCCATATGACCGCTCCTGCCTGGACACGGACTTCAGGAAGAAGGGACGGCGGACGGGCTCCCGGGCCAGCAACAACCGGACGTAGCACCGGGCCTCCTGGGGAGGGAGCCCGAAGCGCGAGACCAGCTCGGCCTCCGCTTCCTGCTTGGAGAAACGCCTCACGAGGGGAACCACCTCCTCAGCCGGGGCGAGCAGCTCGAAGGCAAGGCGATCCGCGTTCAGCTCAGCCTCCATTGCCCTCCCCGTGCGGGGGTCACCGGAAGCGTTGCGCTCCATGAGCCGGACCTGGACACCGAAGGAGATCCGCTCGAGCACCGAAAATAGGGACTCGTGGGGCGAGGGGGCACGCTGGCCATCGAGGACCTGGAGGATGTCATTGCCCAGGACGCGCCGTGCCCGCTCCCGTAGCAGGAGGTGGTCGAGCACGAAGTGCGCCACTTCGTGGACCAGAGTGAAGCGTTGCTGGGCCTCGTCGTCCTCGCTGTCGTAGAAGAGGACACCCTTGCCCGCCTGCGCCACCATGCACCCGTGCAACCGCCTGCGCTGCTGGGGCAGCGCACCGTGCGCGCGGCCGCGTGATTTCAGCCAATCCCGGACATGGTCCGACGTGAGGTGAGGCTGGGGCTTTGGCAGGAGCTGGAGTGCCACGCGGACACGCTTGAGCAGCTCATCCAGGGAGGGAGCGGGTGGCAGATGGCACGCCTTCACGGCCTCTTTCAGCCAACCTTCGGTCATGAGCTCGTCTCGTCATCGGAGGAGTGATCTCTCGCCGCCAGCAGGAAGGAAGCCGCCCCCTCGCCATCCCCGCCCTCCCGCTCAGCGGGAAGAACATCCAACACTTCGACAGTCCGAAGCACGTCCGCGAGTCGGTGAGCTTCCACTGCGAAACGTTTCTCGATGATGTCCAGGTGCTCAGCAAACCGGTCTTCGTCGGGGCGCCGACACAGCGACAACCAATCCAGTGTCTCCAGCGAGCAGCCCAGGTCCTCCGCGAGCGCCTCGGCGGACTTGCCTTCGTATTTCCGGTACTGCTCGAAGACGTAGCCGAGCGTCCAGGTGTACTGCCCGCTGTGCCGGGCCACCACCTCGAGCCACTTAGGATTCGTCATCGGAATCCTCCTTTCCAAACCGCTCCAGCAACTTCATGAGACGGTCCCGATGCCGCTTCACCTCTCGCCGCAGCTCGAGCGTGGGCATCGGGGGTAGCCCCAGGGCTCTCGCCAGCTCCTCTGTCGAGCGCTCGCCCTGCAAGATGAGCAGGAGGGCATTCTGGTCCCGCTCGTCCTTCAAGTATCCGCGCTCCACGAGCCGTCTCATGGTGAGCCCTGCCTCCACCTGGTTCTCTAATTTCTCTTTCGGAGTCCTCGACCCTTGTTCGACAACGCTGATGAAATCCCGATTGCGCTGGGCCTCCGATTGCGCGGTGCGTCGTTGATCCAACGCCCGGTACTTGGCCGCCTGCAGAAGGTAGGCAAACAGACGTCCCTTGCCGGGGTCATACCGTCCGGGTCGCTCGATGTAGGAGAAGATCACCCTCATGGCGGCCTCACGAGAGGTGTCCTCGTCACAGCGCAGGCGCTGCATCAGGATTCCCGAGATCCGATCCATGAACATCAGGAGGGCGTCAGCGAGAACCACTGGATCGTGCCGGACGGCACGCTCATGCAATACCCGTTCATCCTCCGGTGATGGATAGCTCATCCCCTCTCCTCGCCAGGTCTCTTTCACCCACGCGTGCATCGCGTCTCACCTCATCTTTCGGCCCCGCACCGTGGAGTTCGACGGGCTCACCTTCCGCAAGGCGGAAGAGGTTGGGGGACACCGGGACGCGTTGTCTGTACCCCTTGAGGGGTATGGACAGGAGACCCCTCCCGACCTCCATCCCAAGCGGGGAGGAAAAAGAGGCCCGGCGAACTCGCGCCATCGGCAACGAAAGAGACAGTGAGGGCACGGCGCGGGGCCGTGTCACTTCATGAGAGGGGAAGCATGACGACACTGTCTTGCCGCGTCGCCACCACCCAGCGGCAGCTCGACGACGCGCTGCGCGTTCGCGCGGCCGTCTTCGGCACGGAGTTGGGGCTGCTCGGAACCACAGCCGCCGCGACACTGCGGGAGGTGAACTGCTTCGACACCCTGGAGACCACCGTGCATCTCGTCGTCTACGCGGACGACACTCCGGTGGCCACCGCGCGGCTGCTGTTGCCCAACCCCGAGGTGGCACGCGCCACGGGGGGACACCTGGGCATCGACCTGGAGCAGAAGCTGGATCTCTCCGGAGTGGGTGGACCGGGGCTGGTGTTCGCGGAGAGCACGCGATTCTGCATCCTCAAGGAGTGGCGCCACTCCGAGGCGCTCGTGTGGCTCCAGGCCGGACTCTCCGCCGAGAGCCGGCGCCGGGGGGTCACCCATTGGATCGCCTCCGCCAACATGGAGACGGACTCTGCGGAGGACGCCCGTCTCATCTTCCAGGTGGCAGCGCACCAGGGACTGATGAGCCAGCGCTGGCACGCTCGGGCTCACGCGCCTCCAGTGTCTCCAGCCATTCCGAGCGCGCCCTACTTCACCGCCCAGGAGCGAGCGCGCGCCCAGCAGGGGCAGCTCGATGGGCTGCGGATGCCCCGGGTGTTGTCGTTCTTCGCCCACAAGATGGGCGCGCGTTTCATCGCGAAGCCCCTCTATGACACGGGGTTCCGCCGATTCTCCCTGCCGCTTGTCGCGGCACTGGATGAGCTTCCCGCCACCACCGTAGCCCGTTTCGACGCCCTGGGTCGTAGCACCGCCCAGGGCTCCCAGGCCTGAGCCGCTCCACACCCATTCCCCCTCACCCTCGGGACCGGAAACGGCCCCGGACAGGAGACGTACATGCACACGCAGACCGGAACGCAGCCCCAGAAGGATTGGACGGAGGCCCTGGAGCACGAGGCACGCACTCTGTTGGAGGAGTTGGACACGCACCCCGCGGCCCGGCAGCTCTTCGATGGGACTCTCGACGCGCGCAGCTATGCCCGCTACCTGGTGCAGACGTATCACTACGTGCGTTGGACCACGCCGCTGCTCGCGGAGGCGGGCCACCGAATGAAGCGACTGGGGCGGCATGCTGCATTGGGGGATTTGCTCCTCCAGAAGGCCGCGGAGGAGCGAGGACACGAGCGCTGGCTCCTCGCGGACCTGCGGAATCTGGGATGGCCAGCCGAGCGAGTGGAAGGCGCGGGACGCTCCCCCTCGGTGACCGCATACATCGCATGGAACCGGTACACGACATTCTCCGGCATACCCACCGCGTTCCTCGGCACGGCCTACGTGCTGGAGTACCTGTCCTTCCACCGCGCCAGCAGCACCGTGGAGCACCTGCTCGCGGCGAACACCATCCCGAACATCCGCAAGGCCGTCACCTTCCTGCGGGGACACGGCAACGTAGACGGAGCTCACGCAGCCGAGCTGCTCTCAGTGTTGCGCACCTTGACGGATCCGGGAGAACAGGCCGCCCTGCTGCTGTCGGCCCGCACCACGCGCGCCCTCTACACCGGCCTCTTCTCCAGAGGAGAAGCGAGAGACACAGCACGTACTTCCTAGGAGGTACAGACGCGGGCTTCTTCTCGACGCATCTTGTTCCTCGAACGTCGGCACCACGTGGTGCGTGTCAGCACGGAACTGTTCCGGCGTTGTGCCACGCCACCACGGTGATTCATCAACACGTCCGACACCCAAGGAGTAGCCATGGTCTACATCACGGAAGTCCACATGTCCGGTGGCAGCAGCCACGAGCACATCGCCGAGGTGCGCTGGTACGAGCCTAGCTCAGGAAAGGACGATCGGAGTTCCCGGTCGGAGATGGTTGATTGGATCCTCAATAAGGGCGGCGACGCTCGAGTGAAGGACTATCGGGGCGAGGTGCAGGTGAAGGTCGTTCGCGCAAATCCGCCGTACTTGCGGACCTATGCGGACAACCGCCCCACCGATAACCTGCTCTCGCTGCCGCGCTACTGACACGCCCGTCTCGCATCCCCAGGCATCAGCATTCCCGCCCGGGGATGGAGCTCATGGACGAAGCGCTCTTGAGATGAAATCAGCCCGGCCATCCACGCCCAGCGTCTTATAGATGCGCGTCAGCTGCTTCTTCACCGTGCCTACCGCACAATGAAGATCCCCGGCGATATCTTCATTCGTATATCCCAGGAGCAAGCAGTCCGCGATCTTGGCCTGGCCAGGGGTGAGCATTCGGCGCCAGGTCGAGAGCAAGTCTCGCGGAACCTCCTCCAGAGTCAGAACCCAGAGCGGACGGCCCTCCACCGGCAAGCGAACGAACGCCACCTTGAGCTTGCCGTCCGGGCCCTCTCGCTCCCAGGTGTCCAGCCCAAGGCGCATGCCCCCCTCCGCCCGCACCAACACGCTCAACTTCTCCAGCAGCACCTTGGGAAGACCAGAGTGGCCACGCTCGGAGACCGTGAACCATTTTTCCAACAGCTCGGTGGTAAGCCCCGTGCGCTTCACCTCCATGGAAGGAGGTGAAATCACGAGCAGCGAATCCTTCTGATGGCGTCCGAGCGCATCCAGAAACTGCCTGTGCTTTACCTCCTCGGCGAACCTCCGGCAGTTGTGGACCGTGGCCGTCAAGCGAGGGGTCAGCCACTGGAGAAGCTCCCTGGTGCGTTTGGAAAAGGGCCGGCGTCGTTCCCGGTACAGCATGAGTCCCGCATGCCAGTCCTCGTTCGCGGCCAGCATCACCGCCATGACGTGCTCCATCGGCATCCCCAGCTCACGACCATGCCGGTAGAGAGAGCTACGCTCCAGCACCTCACGCGAGACCATTTCCGTGTCCCGCAGAACCACATTGGGTTGGCTCACTGCCGAGGTGCGCACGAAGTCATCACCAGTCAGCTCGGGGTATTTGTCGAAATACGACACCGGCATCTCCGCCACCAACCATTCATAGGTGGCGGGCTGCCCGGGTCTGGACACGCACATGGCCGCGGAATCCGCTGGAAGCAGTTGGAACAAAGACCCCCTGGCGTGGGAAAACACTTCCGAGAGGTCTAGCGAGCTGCTGAAAGCGTCCAGTAAGCTGAACGCGAGCTTCCGCTCCCGCGAGTTCAGGTTCAGCATGTCCATGGCAAGAGGCCTCCATGTCCAGGGTGCGGAACAATCCCGAGCCTGACGTCGGAACGGTACGTATCCACGAGGCTACCCGGGAAGCCGCTCTCCGTACCACCTAGGTGGTATGGCCGCGCCTGCTCTGTTCCCCTAGGAGCTTGTCGGAGAATCGCCGAAAAACGACTCCTACATACCAACCATAGCGGTGTGTTTGAGTCGCACTACCCCTCATGTAGTGGGTAGCCGAGGTATTCCGACAGGCTCCTAGAAACAACCGCATCGTCACCAGTTCATGCCCCGTCTCTCCTGAGACAAGGCCCGAGCCGGGAACGTGGAGGAGCACAGCGGTGGAATCACGAATGATCGACGGCAGGTACGTCCCGCTTCAACAGCTTGGACGCGGCGGGTATGGGAGCGTCTTCCTCGTCCAGGACAGCCTCACGAACCGGCGGGTGGCTCTCAAATTCCTCATGGACGCCTCAGCGGATGCGGTCACCCGCTTCCAGCGAGAGGCACGGCTGCTCGGAGAGGCCGCCAACAATCGTTATGTCGTCGAGCTGCTGGGCTGCAACCTGAAGCACACGCCCCCATACCTGGTCCTGGAGTATTGCGAGTACGGCTCGCTGCGCTCCTGGGTAGGAGCCCAGCGGCCATGGCAGGACGTCGCCGCCGCGTTGACCCATGCGCTCAACGGCCTGCACGGCATCCATGCCGCCGGTGGGTTCCACCGGGATCTGAAGCCCGACAACCTCCTGGTAACCCGTCATCCTGAACAGCCCACTCGGGTGCTCATCAAGATTGGCGACCTGGGGCTCGCGCGAACCCCGGGCCCAGAGACCCAACCGATGACCCGGAACGCCGCAGGAACGGAAGGCTACATCGCGCCGGAGATCAAGGCCGGAGCCCCCTTCCAGGCCAGCGCGGACATCTACTCGCTCGGGATCGTCGCGGCAGAACTCCTGACGGGTGAGCGGTCCACCCAAAAGCTCGGCCAGACGAAGCTGCCCGAGCAGATGCGCGCCATGGTCCGCTCGATGCTCTCCGCCAATCCCAGGGAGAGACCATCAGCTCAGCAACTCGCCCAGACGCTCACGAATCTGCTCCAGGATCCCCATGTCATCGCCGAAACCGAGGAGCAGTCCTCCGGCATTGGGGGGGTCCTCATCACCAGCCTGCTTGCGGGTGGCGCGCTGCTGGCGCTCGCCGCACTCGCGGGAGGTGACGAGGCCCAGTGGGACGAGCGAGTGCAACGATTCCGAGGGCCCGATGGCAAGTTCAAGAGCGAGTAACATACGGCGGGCTCGACGTCCCCCCGCCAGTGCACCCAAGCCCAAGGTCAGACATCTCACATTCCTTCTGCTTCGCAGGGACATCAAGAAGCCGGAAGCTGCACTCAAGACCCCCGGACTACTGCACAGAACTCCGCTCCCCGCCGGCTACGAGTTCGAGGGGATCCTCTACGTGTTCGCTCCCCCGCCCAAGGAGCCGCGTTGGGTCGCCTTCGTCAAAGAAGGCTTTCCCGATGGCATCTCCTTTTCACCGAGCGCGGCGGCCGCTGCAGTGCTCTTCGTCAAGGCCGACTCACGGTGGTTCGCCGTTACCTTCGGCCAGGGCCGACACCTCCTCACGTCCGACAGCTACGAGATCGACTTCGGCCTGAGGGTCACCCTCAACACCGTCGACGAGAAGAAGCTCCGCAGCCTCGATTCGCGCACCTTCGATGAGCTGACGGTCCACACACGCCGACAGGTTAGCCGCAGTTCCGCCCTTGATGCCTTCAGCGTCGACATCGCGCAGGACTTGCTGGGAGCGGTCACGGGCGAGCCCTCCGACTCCACACTTGCCAAGCGGCTCGCGGGACGGGACGCCCTGGCGCTCACAGGTCCCATCACCTTCTTGGAGTTAGCCACCCGCTGCAGGGCCCTTCTCACGGCGTACAAGGGAACTCAGTACCAGCAGAAGTTCCCATGGGTCGACAACATCCGTCTCGTCCGGGATTCAAAGGTTCTCGAGGCCCTTAACGACGAGTTGCTGCGTGCTCTCAATGCCGGTGACCTCCAGAAGATCCATCTGGCTCCCCCGGAAGTCATTCCATGGGATGACGTGGCGGGCTTCCGCTACCCAGGAGAGCGAGATGGAAGTGGAGAGCCACATCCCGACCTGGACCTGACGGAGTGTCTCGCGGTCCTGGCCGCACGCGAAGGCCTGGAGGTCGAAGACCTCGACCTGTCGCTGGATGACCTCAAACGCATCAAGATTCGTGCCGTGTTCGAGGAACACTCCTCCGAGGTGGAGAAGTGGACCCTCTACAACTGCCTCGTCGCCGAGTTACGGAGCGCCGACGCGCTTCACGTCCTCTCGGCTGGGCAATGGTTCAGGATCGAGAAGAACTTCGCCACCCAGACACTCCAGGAGGCCGCCGCACTCGTCAAAGAGTTCAAAGGCCTCCCGAGTGCCACGCCCCACGAGGATGAGGGAACCTACAATGAGAAAGCAGCCCGAACGTCCAGCGGCTTAGTGCTCCTCGACAGGAAGTTGATCAAGAGCAAGGGAGCGCAGACTGCAATCGAGGCGTGCGATCTCTTCTCCTCCAGCGGCCAGTTCATTCACGTCAAGCGCAAGGTGCGCTCGTCCACATTGAGCCACTTGTTTGCGCAAGGAACCGTCGCGACCGAGACCTTCCTGCGCGATGAGCACTTCAGAAAAGACCTCAAGGAGCTCGTCGAAAAACAGAATCCCGGCGCCGCGAAGCTCCTGGGCAATCCAGCGCAGAAACCGGACCCCACCCGATACGAGATCGTCTTCGCCGTCATCACCGACGCCCCCAAGGAAGACTGGCCTCAAGCATTACCATTCTTCAGCCAACTCAATCTCGTACGCAACGCGCGGCGGCTCAGCATGTTCGGGTTTCGCGTCTCGCTTTGCCGAATTGGCGAGGCGGTCCCCTAAAACCGCGCACGCCCCACTCACTCCCAGGAGACCTCCAGATCGAGGCTGAGCGGCCCCGTGGAATGCGCGCGCACCTCCACGTTCTTCAACCCCAGACGGGCCGCGATCATGATGGCTCCCCCCTCGTGGAACGGGAGCGGCGTGAAGCTCCGTTGGACGGAGAGAATGCCTCGATTTGGCCCTTTCCAAATCACCGTCGGCCCCGAGTAGGACATCGAGACCTTGTAGAGCTCCTCGAGCGTACGCACCAGGCGCATGGGATCCGACGCGGACACCAGCTTCGCGGACCGGCCCACCACGGAGGCCATGTAGAACTCCCCGGTCTTCTTGCCGATCTCCCGTAGGACCTCCTCGTAGCTCCCGAACCGGTCCTTCAGCAACCGCGCCGCGGCGGCAAGCATCTGGAGCAGGCCGCGCGTGGGGTAGTTGAAGAACTCCACGAACGACGTCTCCCCACTGGCCTCCAGGCAGCGCCTCTCCATCTCCTCGCCACCGAGCTCCCGGACCGTCGTCAACGTGGCCAGAAACAGGATGCCGCGCGTGGTGTACTCCGGCGTCGCCAGGCGTATCCGGTTCTCCAGATCCTCCTCGGCATCGTACGAGCGGCCACGGCCCTTCTCCGTCTCATCGCTCATGCGTCGTTCCCAAGCGTTCCCGCGGCGCCCCGCCGTCCGCCTGGGAGTCTACCCCGTGCAGCTACGGGTCCCCTGTGCCCACACACTCCTTTGTCGGGCACTTGCAGATCCGCTGGGGCTCCTCGCCGCTCAGCGCCTCGCAGCGCTCGGCATTCGGGGGGCAGTCCACGAGGGTGGTACAGCGCTGCACGCAGATCTTCTCGTCCGGATGGCAGAGCTCCGACTCGAGGCAGTCCTTGGGCCCGGAGCACGTCAGATCGATCGGCCCCGCCCCGCAAGCCGTCAGCAGCATGCCCAGGGCCCCCAACGCAATGCTCCCCCAAGTCCTCTTGCGAAGCTGCATTCCCGGCTTCCTCCTGAATGGCCCACGTTGCCGAGGCGAGCACCCCGGGTGTGGATGGAAAATCTCACGGAGGAGCGAGGCGCGCCAGTGAGGCAGGAGTGCGGTAGAAGGCGAGCGCAGTTGCCCCGTGGAGGAAAGCAATCATGCGCCGTCCCTTTGTCCCAATGCTCCTCGCCGCGCTCACCGTGCTGGTGGCCGCCTGTGAGAAGAAGGCGCAGCCCGCGCCCACTTCCGAGCCCGCTGCGGCCTCCACCGGGGCGCCCTCTGCGAACACGGACACCGTCCTCATCGGCCAGGTGGGCAGCCTCACCGGCAGCGAGGCCACCTTCGGTGTCTCCGCGCGCAACGGCATCGCCATGGCAGTCGCGGAGGCCAACGCCACGGGCGGGGTGAAGGGCAGGAAGCTGGAGGTGCGCGTCTACGACAGCCAGGGCAGGCCCGAGGAAGCGGCCCAGGCAGCCACCCGGCTCATCACCCAGGACAAAGTGGCCGTCATCCTGGGCGAGGCGGCCTCCACCAACTCCATGGCCATGGCGGACAAGGCCCAGGCGGCTGGGGTGCCGATGATTACCCCTTCGTCCACCAACCCCGCCGTCACCCGCAAGGGCGACTACATCTTCCGCGTCTGCTTCATCGATCCCTTCCAGGGCTATGTGATGGCGAAGTTTGCCCGCGACCACCTGAAGCTCGGCCGGGTCGCGGTGCTGCAGGACAACAAGAGCGCGTACTCAGTGGGGCTGACGGACGTGTTCAGCCGGAAGTTCTCCGAGATGGGCGGCGCCATCGTCGCCAATGAGAGCTACTCCAAGGGCGACACGGACTTCCGCTCGCAGCTCACCGCCATCAAGGAGACCAAGCCGGAGGCCCTCTTCGTGCCCGGCTATTACACGGACGTGGGCGTCGTCGCCCGCCAGGCGCGCGAGCTGGGATTGATGGTTCCGCTTCTCGGCGGCGATGGCTGGGAGTCCGACAAGCTCTTCGAGCTGGGCGGCGCCGCGATCGAGGGCAGCTACTACTCCAATCACTACTCGGTGGATAACCCGGATTCGCGTGTGCAGGACTTCATCACGAAGTACAAGGCCACCAACGGCGCTGTGCCGGACAGCGTGGCCGCCCTGGCCTACGACGCGGCGCGGCTCGCCATCGACGCCATGAAGCGCGCGCCCAACCTGTCGGGCGCGGCCATCCGCGACGCGCTGGCCTCCACCCAGGACTTCCCGGGCGTGGCCGGAACCATTGACCTCGACAAGAACCGCGACGCAGTGAAGGAGGCGGTGATTCTCAAGGTCGAGGGTGGCAAGACGAAGTTCATCACCACCGTGAAGCCGTAGCGCCCGGAAGGTCTCCGGGCAGCTGGGCAGGCGCTTCCCTCGCCGTCCGCGGCGAGAACGGACCCTGGCTTGCCCCTGGCGCGCCCCGCCCCACCCTGACGGTATGGGGGCCCTCGCCCCCGCTTCCTTTCCTGGAGGAGCGGCCGTGATCCACCACATCCTTGTCGCCATCGATGGCTCGGAGACCTCTCGCAAGGCGGCGCGCTTCGCCCATGACCTCGCACAGCAGACGGGCTCGCGCATCACCCTCCTCTTCGTGCTCGAGCCTCCTCGCATGCTCTCCTTTGGCTTCCTCGACTCGGAGATCATCTCCGGGCCCCAGCGCTCCCCAGAGGAGCTGGACTCCGTCCGCCGCATGCTCGATGAAGTCGCCTCCGACCTCCCCAAGGCCCAGGTCGAAAAGGTCGTGGAGATCGGCCGCCCCGCCGACACCATCGTCGCCATGTCCGATAAGTTGGGCGCAGATCACATCGTCATCGGCGCCCGCGGCCTCAACCCCGGCGGCAAGTGGTTGCTCGGCTCCGTGAGCGATCGGGTCGTTCAACACGCGGGTCGCCCTGTCACCGTGGTGCACTGAGACGGGGTGTTTCACGGACTTTCTGCACGGGCTCAACCTGGGACCTCCGATACCCTCACCCCGTCCCTCTCCCGAGGGGAGAGGGGAAGTAGGCTTCGGTCATGGTCCGGGTACTCGTTCTCCTGTTTCTGGCAGCCTGCGCGACTCCTCCGCGTCCGCCTCCTTCTGCGCCCCCCGTCGTCTCCGAGCCTCCTCGTCCTCTTCTCAGGCTGTATGGGCTCTATCCGGACGATGCCCCCATCGACTGTGGCGTGCTGCCAACGAGCACCGTCTCCTGCGAGCTACCGGGCGCGGCCATGTACGCCGTGCCCCTCGCCCCCGTTCGCACCGAAACGGAGGCACTCGCGCTGGCCTCGGTGCTGCGCGAGTACCAGGTCCCGGGCCTCTCCTTCGCAGGGCACGGGATTCCCGAGCCCGCCGTCCTCGCCCGGCTCGTCGAGGGCACCCAGCTCGACACCCTGTATCTCTCCGATTCAGCTTTTGGTGATGCCCACCTCGCCGCCCTCCGCAGCCTGGAGACACTGGAGGTCCTCTACCTCGAGCGCACTCAAGTGACGAGCAAGGGGCTCGTCCACCTGGAAGGGAGGACGCGTCTCCGGGTGCTGATGCTGAATGAAACCGTCGTGTCGCTCCGGGGCCTGGAGCCCCTCGCCAGCCTCACCGGGCTGCAATTCCTCGGTCTCGGAAGCACCGCCGTCGGCCCTCCCGGACTCGAGGTCCTCGCCCACCTGCCCCACCTGGAATGGCTCGACCTCTCCGACACCATGTCCGATGACAGCGTGCTCGCACGGCTGCCCGGCTCGCTCCTGTACACGCTCATCCTCAGTGGGACCCATGTCACCGACGCGGGGCTCGCCGCGCTCCGCCGCATGCCCAAACTCGCGCGGCTCGGGCTGGCCAGGACCGCCATCACCGACGCGGGGCTCGCCCATCTCACCGGACTACATACCCTGGAGGAGCTCCACCTCGGAGGCACCCGGGTGTCGGACGGCGGGCTCGAGCACCTCGCCGGACTGACCTCCCTGCATGTCCTGGTCCTCAGCAAGACTCGCGTCACGGGTCCCGGGCTCCGCTGGCTCTCCGAGCTCCGTAAGCTGGTGATACTCCAGCTCGATGACTCAGCCCTCACTGACGCCGGTCTCCCGCACCTCTCCGCCCTGCAACGGTTGCGCGAGTTGGACTTGTCACGCACCGCCGTCACCAGCACCGGGCTGCGCGTCGTCGGAGGCTTCGAGGCGATGGAGTCCCTCTCCCTCTCCGGACTCGCGCTCGATGACGCCTCCCTGGAGGCACTCGCGCCCCTGCAATCGCTCTCCCGGCTCGACCTCAGTTCGACCTCGGTTGGAGCGGAGGGCCTGCGCCGGCTGGGCCCACGCGAGCGCCTGCGCCACCTCGACCTGAGCCGCACCGGTTTCACCGATGAAGGGCTCGCCACGCTCCAGCAGCTCTTCCCGGGCCTCCGGTCCTTGCACCTCGTGAAGACACAAGTGACGGATGCAGGGCTCCAGCACCTCACCGCACTGACGGAGTTGGAGACACTCTACGTCCGCTCCTCGCCTGTCCAGGGACCGGGGCTCTCAGCGCTCGAACGGCTGCCTCGTCTCACATCCCTGGACCTGGGTGGCACGTGGCTCGATGACGCGAACGCACCACTGCTCGCGAAGTTGGGCCAGCTCACCTGGTTGAGTCTGGCGAACACCCGCATCACAGACGCGAGCCTCTCCCACCTACCCCGCTCACTCCGCACACTGTATTTGACGCGCGACACGGTGACGGACGCAGGAATGACCGCGCTCCTCCAGTTGCAACAGCTGCGCGAGCTCGACCTGCGCGGCACAGGCGTGTCCGCTGAAACGCAGACCATGCTGGAGCGCGAGCACGGCGTGCGTCTCATGCGCCCCTCGCCTTGAGCGCACTGCGTCAATACGCACTGCCCGTGCATGGGCCTGCACACAACCGCCAAACCCTCTTCGCAGGGGTCAGAAGCAGCCCCCGCAACCCCCTGGAAGTCCGAGCCAAAACAGTCGGCATGCCAATGGCTAGACTGTCGATGCTTCAACATCTCCTAAGGGGGCAGCATGAAGGGTCAGCGGACGCGCATCGTCGGGGCAATCGCCTTGCTACTGGTCGCGGGATGCCAGACACCTGGAGCCGTGGGCTCGGGCGCCATGAGCGCCTCGGACTCCAACTCGGGTAACTCGTCGGGCAACTCCAACTCGGGCGATTCGGGCTCGGGCAACTCGTCGGGCAACTCCGACTCGGGCTCGGAGGGCTCGAGCAATAGCGACTCCAGCCAGTCCCAGTCGAGCCAGTCGACCAATAGCGACTCCAGCCAGTCTCAGTCGAGCCAGTCGACCAATAGTGACTCCAGCCAGTCTCAGTCCGAGTCGAGTCAGTCGAGCAAGAGCGACTCCAGCCAGTCTCAGTCGAGTCAGAACGAAGCGAGCCAGTCCCAGTCCGGGGGAAGCTCGGAGAACTCGAAGAGCAGCCAGAACAGCTCCGGCGGCGGGAACGTGCTCACCTTCAGCACCGTGGGCGCAACCGTGGGCGGGCTCGGCCTGGCCTTCTGGATGATTCTCAAGGCCCCGCCTGTCGGCCCTCCGCCTCCCGCGAACGTGGGCGAGGCCGCTCAGGCGTATCTGCGCGCGCGCACCCACCAACTGCGTGAGGACCTGGCGCTGGGAGCCGGCCCCAGCATCGAGGATCTCGCCGCCATGGCGCGCATCCGCCGCGAGAACCTCCGGCTCTTCGGCCGGCTGCTGCGCGAACACCGCGGTGAGCTGCTCTCGCTCGCCGAGGCCTCCACGCTCACTCCCGAGCGCGCCCTCGGTTGGCTCGAGCGGGTGGGACAGCTCGCACGCACCGAGCCGCGGCTGGAGGAGGATCGGCGCGCGTTCCTCGCGGTCTACGGAGTCGTTGAATGAGGACCCTGGTGGCGTTGGTGACCGGGCTCGTGGTGGTGCAGCCAGCCGCCGCACAGACACTGGCAGAGCGCGTCCGCACGCTGGAGACGGAGCATGGACTGGTGCTGCGCGCTCCGGCTTCGGAGGACGCGGCGCTCGTCGCGGAGGTGGAGGCCGGGCTCGCCGCGCTTCCCCCCGCATTGCGCCGTGCTCCCGGCGGCCCGCTGGAGTTGGTGCTGCACCCGGAACCGGCGCCCCTGGGCATGGGCAATGACTCCGAGCGCCGGCCCGACTGGAGCGAGGACCGGCGCAGCTTCCATCTCTACGACTTCGTCCCCTCGCAGGAGCGCCGGGCCACGCTGCGCACGGCCCGCCTCACCGACGCGGAGCTGGAGCAGTTGTGGCGTCGTCGCGCGGTAGTGCACGCGGTGATGCAGCGCTGGGACGATGCGCGCAGATGGAGCCGCAACCCGCTCTGGCGCCGGCTGTCCGGCTGGCTCGTCCCCTTTGAGCGGCCGCTGACGCTCCGAGAGGAGTCCCTCCTCTCCTATGAAGGTGCCTTCAGCCGAGCGCGTGGACAGAAGAGCGCATCCCTGGACCTGGTCACCTTCGCCGAAGAGCTGTTCGTCCCAGTGGAGTCCCTCCGTGAGGGGGCCCTGCCCGTGAATGAGCGGGTACGGTGCCAGGAGTTCTCCAAGACTCGGGCCCTCGGGGAGCTGCTGGCCACGGACGGGCTCGGGACGCTGCCGCCTCGCGCGCCGTGCCCCGCCTTCGACACCTGGGCTGATACCGAAAAGCTGTCGCACTTCGAGCTGCTCATGGCGGCCTCCACGGGCCGGCAGCCCGAGTCTCTCTTCGGCCACCTGTTGATGAGGCCGGTATGGCACGAGGGTGCAGCGCCCCGAGGACCGAGCTTCGAGGCCGTGGTGCAGCCCGTGGCCCTGACGGGGATGGAGACGGGAGGCCCTCGCTACATCGTGAGAGGGCTGTCCGGTGGTTTCTCGCTGGGCTTCCTCACCTCGACGTTGGGGGACCTGACGCACGAGACGCTGGAGCTGGAGCAGCGCACCGTCCGCCGATTCCGCCTGCACCTCACCCCGAGTGAGCAGGTGCGGCTGCTGGAGCGTGTCTGGGAGATGGAGCGGCGCGGCTACATGCCCTACTACTTCCTGACGGACAACTGCGCGAACGCGCTCCTCTTCCTCATCAATGGCGCGCTGGAGGAGGGCCGGAAGGTGCGCTCGCCCGGCTCCCTCTGGGTGATGCCCGGTGCGGTGCTGGACGCGTTCACCCGGGTGGAGGTGACGAGGCCGGACGGTGCGCGCCAGCCCCTGCTGGAGCACATCCCGGACAACTTCGAGTCCACGGGCGAGCGGGCCCTGCGTGCCCATGAGTCCCGCGAAGAGGCGCTCGAGGCGCTGTCCACGCGGGTGGAGTCCGAGGTGCGCAGGAAGCTGCGCCTGCTGCACCGGCGGCTGCAATCCCCCGAGCCGGAGAAGCGCCGTGAGGCCTGGTCCCGGGTACCCGCGCTGGTCGAGGCCGTACTCGCCTCCGCGCCGGAGCCGGAGCGCGAGTCCGTGCGCACGCTGCTGCATGCGTACCTCGCCTGGTCGGTGCGGGTGGAGCGCTCGGAGGTGGACCGGGCCGAGGATGAGCAACTGAAGGTAGAGCGGGCCCGACTGGTGAAGATCCACACGACCGTGGCTACGCCCCAGGAGGATGTGAAGGAGCGCCAGCTCCTCTTCGAGCGGGAGGACGTGCTGCAGCGCAAGCTCGCGACGCTCGACCGCATTGCCCTGCTGAAGGAAGCGCTGGCCACCGCGGAGCGGCGTGAGCCCACCGAGGAAGAGGCGCGAATCCTCGCGCGGGCTCAGGCCATCGAGACCACCTTCATCACCGCCACCGAGGTGCAGGGCGAGCTCCATTCGGGGCTCCTCTCCGAGGTGGACCCACTCGCCTTCCTGGAGAAGGACCGTACGCGCAAGCTGCAAGCGGAACAGGCGCTGGCCTCGCGCTCCCTGTGGACCTCGGGCGCGGCGAGGACAGCGGTGACGGTGGGCATGGACCTGGGGCCCTCGGGGCAGGTGCGGCCGGTGGTGGGGCTGCGGACGGCGGGCCTGAGCCAGGCCCTGGGCGAGTCGTACCTGCACGGCTACCGGCCCAGCAGCGAGCTGCGCGCGCTCGACGGCGAGATACGTGTGGAGCCGAGGCGAGGGATGCCGCGCATCTTGGACTCGCGGCTCACCCTCCTGGGCTACCGCACCCTGCTGCGCGAGCCACCCTGGCACCGGAGCACGCTGTTCGACGAGCTGGGCTGGGGCATGGAGACCTGGCTCGAATCGAGGGAGGCGGGACGGAGTCTGCCGCACCGGGCCACCGCACAAGCCGAGGCGCTCCTGGTGGTGGACGAGGGCCCTCACTTCGAGCACTACGCCGCACTGGGACTGGGCGCTCGGGCCGCGCTGCGCTGGGGAGGCGCCGAGGTCGCTCCCGCCGTGGGCCCCCGCCTCTCCTTCTCACAGCGCGTGGGGCTGCCCGGCTCACTGGCCAATGCGGTGCGATTGGAGGCCGCCTGGGCTCCCACGTACACCCTGCACCGGGGCCTGCAGCACGAAGCCGAGGCCTCGCTCCGGATGGACCTGCTCGTCGGCCAGTGGGGACACCGGGGCGTCCGACTCTCGCCCCGCGCCCAGGTGCGCTGGGAGGGACGGTTCGACGGGATGCCCTCGGGCCAGCTCGAGCCCCGCCTGGACCTCGCCGTCGAGGTGATGTGACCCGAAGCGCCTCCCTTCCCGGGAAAGGGTTGCCGGAAACTCGGGAAACTTTTATAGTTTCCTGAGTTTCCAGCGCCGTTCCCAGGAGGACGAGCCATGACCACCCCTCAGCTGCCGTCCGGGCCCCGGATCACCCCGGTGCAGACGTTCCGCTTCATCCGGGACGCCACCCGCTTCTTCGTCGACTGCCGCGAGCGCTATGGAGATCCATTCACCGCGCCGCTGCCGGTGGGCAACGTGGTCGTCACGGGGGACCCAGAGGGCCTGCGCGACATCTTCAGCGCGGACCCCGCCGTCTTCGAGCCGCTGGGCCAGCTGCCCCTGGCGCCCGCGGTGGGAGACAACTCGCTGCTGCTCATGGGCGGGCAGCGACACAAGCGCGAGCGCAAGCTGCTCATGCCGCCCTTCCACGGCGAGCGCATGCGCACCTACGGACAGCTCATGCAGCAGCTGGCCCTGCGCTCGGTGGAGCAGCTGCGCCCGGGAGGTCCCTTCCGCGCCCAGGACGTCACCCAGTCCATCTCTCTCGAGGTCATCATCCGCGCTGTCTTCGGCATCGAGGAGCCGGAGCGCGTGCGGCGCTACCGCGAGGTGCTGGTGGGCTACATGGAGTCCTATACGCCACTGCTGATGATGGCGGTGCCGCTGCGCCGCTCCTTCGGGGGCATGGGCCCCTGGGCTCGCTTCCAGCGCTACGTGGCGGAGCTGGACCAACTGCTGACGGAGGAGCTCGCCACCCGGCGCGGGCACGAGGCGGGCCACACCGACATCCTCAGCCTGCTGCTCGCCGCACGGGACGAGGACGGCCAGCCCATGTCCGATGCGGAGCTGAAGGACGAGCTGCGCACCCTGCTCATCGCCGGCCACGAGACGACGGCCATCGGCATGGCCTGGGCGCTCTACCACCTGCACCGCGCCCCCGAGACGAAGCAGCGGCTGCTGGAGGAGCTGGCCCCGCTGGGCCCGGTGCCCGAACCAGAGGCGCTCGCGAAGCTGCCCTACCTCACCGCGGTGTGTGACGAGTCGCTGCGCCTCCACCCCATCGTGCCGGTGGTGGGCCGCCGCACCGTGGCGCCCTTCACCCTGCGCGGGCGCGAGCTGGCGCCCGGCACCGCCCTCATGGCCGCCATCGCCCTGGCGCACGTGAACCCGGCCATCTACCCCGAGCCCGAGCGCTTCCGTCCCGAGCGCTTCCTGGAGCGCAAGTACTCGCCCTTCGAGTACCTGCCCTTCGGCGGCGGGGCGCGGCGCTGCATCGGGGCGGCCTTCGCGCAGTACGAGATGCGCATCGTCCTGGGCTCGCTGCTGGCCGCGCACCGCTTCTCGCTCGCGAACGACAAGCTGGAGCGCCCGGTACGCCGCAACGTCACCATCGGCCCCGGAAACGGCGTGGAGATGGTGTATGAGGGACCGCGACAGGGAGCCCTCGCGTGACGGAAGCAGACGATGCGCGCAAGCGCATCCTGGAGAAGGCCGAGCAGTTCTTCCTCACCCACGGCTACTCGCGCGTGACGATGGATGACCTCGCCACCGAGCTGCGGATGAGCAAGAAGACGCTCTATCGGCACTTCTCCAGCAAGGAGGAGTTGGGCGAGGCAACCATCTTGGCCAGCTTCGCCCGCATCGGCGAGGAGCTGCGGGCCATCCTCGAGGACGAGCGGCTGGACTTCGGCGAGCGGCTGGAGGGCTTCGTGCGCACGCTGGCGGGCCGCTACGCCCGCTCGGCCACGGTACTGAGGGACTTTCAGCGAGACGCCCCCACGCTCTGGCAGAAGCTGCTGGAGCTGCGGCGCGAGGCGGTGCAGGCCCGCTTCGGCGCGTTCCTCGCCGCGGGGGTGAAGGCCGGTGCGCTGCGCGCGGATGTGGAGCCCCGGCTCGTCGTCCGCATGATGCTCACGCTGGTGGACCAGCTCCTGCGGCCAGATGTGCTGGCCGAGCTGGAGATGACGGCGGAGCAGGCCTACCCCCGCATGTTGGGAGTGATTCTCGACGGCATCCGCACGAAGCAAGAGCGCCACACTCCCCCGGCGCGGAAGCCGCGCGGCACACGGACGTAGCGGCGGACCGCCTCCAGGCCCGTCTCCAGGCGAGTGAGCACCCCGTCCCCCCTTGACCAAAGTGCCCCAGAAAAGCGGGGCATAGCCTTCGGGTGGGGACAGGATGGAACCTTCCAAAACAGCCCATCGGACCTCACTGCGGTTGGAGGCGAGGGCGGGTGGGTGCGCATCGCGGTGAGGGACCACGGCATCGGCATCGCCCCCGAGGCCCTGGAGCGCATCTTCGAGCGCTTCGAGCGGGCGGTGTCATCCCGCAGGTATGGAGGACTGGGCCTGGGGCTGTTCCTCACCCGGCAGCTCGCCGAGTCCCACGGCGGGACGATTCACGTGCAGAGCCGCCCCGGGCAGGGGTCTACCTTCGAGCTGCGGCTCCCGGTGGGACAACAGCCCGTGGCCGGGGAGGTGGCGGAGCACCTGTCCCCGGTGTGAGCTCAGCGCTTCACACGCTTCATCGTGTCCTGGATGAGGTCCACGTACTGCCGGTTCTTCGGGTTGAGCTTGAAGGCCTTGCGGTAGGCGTCTTCGGCCTGCGCCCACTGGCCCTCGCCGCGCGACACCTCGCCCGTGAAGAACCACGCCTCCTCACAACCGGGCTCCTGCTTCACCACCTCCAGCAGCTCTTGCAGCGCCAGCTTCCCGTGTGACTCCGGCTTCATCAGGTAGCGCGCCCAGGCCCGGTACGCCCGATACAGCGGCTTGGGGTCGATGTCGCACGCGTACTCGAAGTACTCGAAGGCGCCCGCGTAGTTCTCCGCCTTCAGCCGCTTGCGCGCCTCTTCGTACTGCGTGCTCGCGTCCAGCAGGTCCGTCCGGATGCGGAACTGCTCCTCCGTCGACGGCCTCCCCGTCCCCACCTTCTTCTCCCTCGCCGCCGCCCTCCGCTTGCGCCACAGCGCCGCCTGCTCCACCTCCGACAGCGCCCCGTACGCCCTCGCGTACCCCACCAGCAGCCCCTCCGCCTTCTCCTTCAGGTCCGCCGTCTGGAACCGCAGCGGCGAGAACTTGTCCGTCAGCGCCAGGAACGCCTTGCGCAGCGCCACCGGCTGCACGTTCTCCGGCACCCCCAGCAGATCGAACGGATCCTGGCTCCGGTGCGACAGGAAGGCGCTGAGCAGCGCGTTCTTCACCGCCTCGTCCTCGTCCGAGAACGCCAGCCCCGTGGCCGCCGGCACCAGGGCCGAGGGGTCCACCGTCTCGAGCGTCCCCGGCATTGGCGTCAGCGCAGGGCCCGGCATGGGGGCAGGCATTGCGGCCACCGCCGAGGGCGTCGGCTGCGGCCGCTTGTCCACCTCCTCCGCGAAGTCCACCAGCCCCAGCAGGCAGAAGGCATAGAGCCGCCGCAGTGCCGAGTCGGTGTCCAACCCCGAGCGCTGCTGCAGCTCCGGGAAGGTGGGCCGGAAGCGCAGCGCCTGGAACAGCCGTGCGTCCTTCGCGGACAGCCTCGGCCCCTCCACACCCGGCACCTGCGCGAAGCGCCGGTCATCCGTGAAGACGAAGTGCGTGGTCACCTCGTCGAAGGGCATCATCGTGGCGATGCCCGTGAGGATGAGCTGCGCCGTGTTCATCCGCACGCTGGTGTCCGGCGGCTCGATGTCGGCGATGAGGCGGAAGCGCGCGTCCGTCCACCGGAAGCAGTCCAGCAGCTTCATCGCCATGTTCGCCTGCATCTGCTTGTACAGGTCGAACGGGCTGATGAGCCCCTTCTGCACCAGCAGCCCCCCGATGGGGACCTCCGTCTGCACGCTCTCCGCGAGCGCCTTCTGGTAGTCCGCCTCCGAGAGCTTCCCCTTCTCCACCAGGAACTTGCCCAGCGTCTCGTGCAGCAGGTTGCTGGAGCACGCCACCGGCGCGCCGTCCTCGAAGGTGATGCGCTTCTCGCGCTGGCGCACCTTCAGCTCCAGCGTGCACGTGCGCTCCTCGATGGCCAGCGCGTGCAGCAGGAGGGCAAATGGAGTCTCGGCGAGCGCCCCCTCGCGCTGCCTCAGGACCTGGGCGGGGGTGGAAAACATGGGGCCCGCACCTTAGCAGGCCCCATCACTCGCTGTCGGCGGCCATGCCCGGGTCGTCACCGTAGTAGCCGTAGCCGTCCGGCGAGGGCTCGGGAGCGGTCACCCGGCTGAGGAGGGAGATGCCGAGCGCCAGGCCCACCACCAGCATGGCCCCATAGGCCAGCGGCCGGCTGGGGCGGGCACGCCAGGCCCAGAGCCGCTCGCGCCGACGCTGGAAGCCGGGGGCGACCACGTACTCCTTCCAGGCCTCCTCGCGCATCAGCGCCGCGTCCGCGTCCCGGCCGCTCCCGTCCAACGCCCGAGCCAGCAGCACCCGCCCCTCCACCGTCCCCTGCCGAGTCCCACGCAGGCGCTCCAGCGCCTCGATGGCCCCCTTCACGTCCCCGCGCGCCAGCCGGAAGCGCCCGCGCTCCAGGTCCACCGCCCCCATCTGGTAGCCCGGCTCCAACTTCGCGGCCTCGTCCAGCAGCAGCTCGCCCCGGGCCGCGTCCCCCGCCCCCAGGTAGGCCACCCCGAGCAGGAACAGCGTCCCCACATCGTCGTCCCCCGCCTCCAGGTTGGGCTTGAGCACCTCCACCGCCGCCGCGTACCGCTTGCGCTGCACCCACAGGTCCGCCAGCTCGTAGCGCGCCCGCCGGTCATGGGGATTGGCCTGCAGCAGCCGCTGCAGCTTCGAGGCGCGCTGCCACCGCCCCACCGCCCTGAATGGGCTGGGAAGGATGCCCACCGTGTAGCGGTCCGCCACCAACACCACTGCCAACACCACCAACGCCGCCATCACCGGGCTGCCCGTCAGCGAGGAAAGGATGATCCAAAGGAGCCAGCTCGCACTCATGGGCGCCGCTCATATCAGGTGGGAGCACGGTGCCGCATGCTGCACCCCGAGTGTGGCGTAGCGTTTCGCCACAGGGGCGTTCCGCCACACCGCCCCGCCCATCCCTTCGCGCGAGAAACGGTTACGCGAGTTCCCTGGAATCCCAACCATCGGCCCGGGAGAGACCGGGCAGGCGGGGCCCGAAATTCGCGGCCGGGAATTGAACTGACATAAGCTGAACACCTGGACGACCGATGGCTCCGACTTTGCACAGGGGGCGCCCTGGTCATCCACCACCCATTCGTCACCCCCGTGGCCTCTATGAGAAATCACCTACCGCCATCCCCGGCCGCGAGCCGGAGCCTTGCGCCACTGAAGTGCGCATCGGCGCTGATGCTCGCACTCGCGGTGCTGCTGACGGCCGGCAGCGCCCGGGCCCAGACGCCCACCAACAACGCGGACCCCAAGCTGCGCTACACGGGCGACCTGTACGGCAACTTCGCGCTCATCGGTAACACGCTCGGACAGGACTGCCGCTCCACGACGCCGCCACCGCTCACCGGCCGGATGCCGCCCGTCGAGACGACGGTGCCCGGAGAGACCGCGTGCTACCAGAAGGACACGTCCCCGGACTTCTTCTGGACGCTGAACGACTGGACGCTCGAGAACACCGGGGCCGCCACCCGCCCCTTCACCCCGCCCAGCGGCTCGCCGACCACCATCAACCCCCTGCACGCCCGCAGCCAGGCGGTGCTCACCCTGCCCACCGGCGCCAGAGTGGTGTACGCGCGCCTGTACTGGGCAGCCACCCGCTTCAACAACGCCGCGGGTGACAAGGTCGCCGCTCCGGACCTCACCGCCACCCTGTCGCGCTCGGGCGTGGCCGGCTTCGAGAAGTTCCTCACCGCCGACGACTACGCCTTCCAGACCGAGGCGAACGCGGAGTACCAGTACCAGTCCACGGCGGACATCACGGACCTCGTCAAGGCCTATGGCCCGGGCGTCTACCAGGTCAGTGATGTGCAGGCCATTCCCTTCGAGGCCACGTCGGGCGAGTACCTCTTCGACGCGTGGTGGATGGTGGTCTTCTACGAGGAGCAGACCACGATCAAGCGGCACCTGAAGCTCTTCGACAGCATGCGGGTGGTCGCGGGCACTCCCGGCACCACCATCACCCTGAACGGCTTCCACGTGCCGACCTATGCCCAGGACGCCAAGCTGGGCGTCATCGCCTTCGAGGGTGATGACCCGGCGCCGGACATCAACGACACGTTCGAGTTCAACGGTCAGCTGCTCAGCAACGACCTCAACCCGGCCAACAACTTCTTCAACAGCACGCGCTCGTGGACCACCAAGAACACCGGGGTGCGCACGGACACGCCGCTGGCCGGAGTGCCCGCCGGCCCGGACAACGTGCTCGACACCCTCCCGGTGAGCCACCGGTATGACCGGCCCCAGCTCACCGGCACCGCCGGCAGCATGTCCGGTATGGACCTGGACGTGGTGGACGTCACGGTGGCCTCGGGCACCAAGTCCGCCACGGTGAAGGTCAACACCAGCGGCGACAAGTTCTGGCTGGGCGGCTTCATCACCTCCATCACCACCCAGGCCCCGGACTTCACCAACACCATCAAGTCGGTCCGCAACACCTCCCGCACCGACGGAACGGTCCGGGCGGGCGACATCCTCGAGTACACCATCGTCACCCGTAACGTGGGCGATGACCACTCGCGGGACACGGTCCTCACGGACCCGCTGCCCTCCCAGCTCGAGTACGTCGCCAACTCCCTGCGGCTGGTCACGGTGGCGGCCAGTGACACCACAACTCCTGTCGGTCCGCTCACCGACGCCCAGGGCGATGACGTCGGCTTCTACGACGCCGCCACCCACTCCCTCACCGTCTACCTGGGCACGGGCGCCACGCCCACCCAGGGCGGCATCATCCGGGGCATCGTGGCCACGGGCGATGTGGGCGAGAGCACCAGCATCTCCTTCCAGATGAAGGTCAAGCCCACCACCTTGGGCCTGGTGGAGAACCAGGCCTTCATCACCGCGGGCGGCCTGCTGGGCATTGATCCGGTGACGACGCCCTCGCACAGCCCGGCTGGCAGCGGCCCCACGCGCATTGAGGTCGCCGACGTCCCGAGGCCCACCATCACCGCTCCGGCCAACGGCTCCATCACCAACGACAACACGCCCACGTACACCGGTACGGCCATGCCGGGCACCACGGTCACCGTGACGGGCCCGGGCGGCGCGGTACAGTGCACCGCCACCACCGCGGCCAACGGCACCTGGTCCTGCACAGGCACCACGCCGCTGCCCGATGCGACCCATACCGTCACCGCGATTGCCACGGACAGCGGAGGCAAGCCGAGCCAGCCGGTGACCACCACCTTCACGGTGGACACGACGGCGCCCAACCCGCCCGTCATCACCTCGCCCACCCCCAACCAGGTCCTCACCATCCAGCGGCCCGTGTTCACCGGTACCGCCGAGCCCAACGTCACGGTCATCGTGAGCGTGGATGGCGTGGTGATCGGCCGGGTGGTGGCGGACAGCTCGGGCAACTGGACGTTCCCGGCTCCGACTCCGCTCGCGGACGGTCCGCACACCGTGAGCGCCACGGCGAAGGACGCGGCCGGCAACACCAGCTCCGCGACCGACGTCCCGTTCACCATCGACGCGAAGCCGCCCGATACGCGCATCACCGCCCAGCCGCCGCTCCAGACGCTGAGCACCACGGCCAATTTCAGCTTCGACGCCTTCGGCGCCTCCGTCTTCGGCTACGACTGCAGCCTCGACGGCCGGACGTTCGTGTCGTGCACGGATCCGAAGAACTACACGGCGCTGCCCGACGGCCGTCACACCTTCGCCGTGCGCGCCAGGACGTGGGGCGGCGTCGTGGACCCCACCCCGGCCACCTACACCTGGTTCATCGGCGTCGACAGCGACAATGACGGCATCGCCGACAGCATCGAGACGGCCACCGGCACGGATCCGAACGATGACGACACGGACGACGACGGCATCACGGATGGCAACGAAGACACCAACCTCGACGGCTACGTGGACCCGGGCGAGACCGACCCGCGCAACCGGGACACGGATGGTGACGGCATCCAGGACGGCACCGAGCTGGGCCTGACCGCGCCCCAGGGCTCGGACACCAACACCGCCATCTTCCGGCCGGACGCGGACCCCACCAAGACGACGGACCCGCTCGACGCGGACACCGACAACGGCGGCGTGCCCGATGGGAAGGAGGACGTCAACCACAACGGCCGCCTCGACACGGCCGAGACGGATCCACTCGACCCCGCGGACGACGCGCAGGCGGCGCTCGACACCGATGGTGACGGCATCACCGACCTCATCGAGAACGCCACCGGCACGGATCCGAACGATGCCGACTCCGACGACGACGGCATCCAGGACGGTACCGAGGACGCGGACCACGACGGTGTCGTGGACGCGGGCGAGACCAACCCGCGCGATGCCGACACGGACGATGACGGCCTCCAGGACGGCACCGAGAAGGGCCTCTCCTCTCCCGAGGGCCTGGGCACCGACCTGGGCGTCTTCATCCCGGATGCGGACCCCCTGACCCACACGGACCCGCTCGACGCGGACACCGACAACGGCAGCGTGTCCGACGGAACCGAGGACGCGAACCACAACGGCCGCGTCGACACGGGCGAGAGGAACCCCCTCAACCCCGCGGACGACGTTCCCACCGGCACCGACACGGACGGCGACGGCATCCCCGACGACGTCGAGACGTCCACCGGCACCAACCCGAACCACCCCGACACGGACGGCGACGGCATCCCGGATGGTGTCGAGGACAAGGACCACGACGGCGTCGTGGATCCGGGCGAGACCGACCCGCGCAATCCCGACACGGACAGCGACGGCCTGCCGGATGGCATCGAGGACAAGGACCATGACGGCGTCGTGGACCCGGGCGAGACGGATCCGCTCAATCCCGACACCGATGGTGGCGGCATACCCGATGGCCAGGAGGACAAGGACCACGACGGCGTCGTGGATCCGGGCGAGACCGACCCGCTCGACCCCGCGGACGACAAGGACACGGACGGTGACGGTATCCCCGATGTGCGCGAGGTGGAGCTCGGCCTCGATCCGAACGACGCGGACACCGACGATGACGGCGTCATCGACGGCACGGACGGCATCACCGACACGGATGGGGACGGCATCATCGACGCGCTCGACCCGGACAGCGACAACGACGGCATCAAGGACGGCACCGAGCTGGGTGTGACGCGGGACAACGCTCCCACGGGCACCAACACCAACTCGCCCAACTTCGTGCCGGATGCGGACCCGACCACCACCACGGATCCGAAGAAGGCCGACACCGACGAGGACGGCCTGTCCGACGGCATCGAGGACAAGGACCACAATGGCCGCCGCGACTCGAGCGAGACCGACCCGAAGAAGGCGGACACCGACGAGGACGGCCTCACCGATGGCTCCGAGGACAAGGACCACGATGGCAACTGGGACTCGGGCGAGACCGACCCGCTCGACGCCGACACCGACAAGGGTGGCGTCTCCGACGGTGACGAGGTGAAGAACAACCGCAACCCGCTGGACGACACGGACGACTTCATCATCGCCGGCCGTGGCTGCAGCACCTCGGGTAGCGGCTCTCCGCTGGTGTGGCTGGCGGCGATGGTGCTGCTCGCCATGCCCCTGCTGCGGCGCGGTGCGCGCCGTGGCGGCACGATGGCCGGTGGTCTGCTGGGTCTCCTGGGTGTGCTGTCCGCTCCGGCGGCGGACGCCCAGGCTCCCACGCCGTCCCCGCTGTCCCAGTCCATCGACGTGCAGCGCTACAAGCCCGGCCCGGGCGCCACCGACATCCTCGGCGTCCACGGCGCCAAGGTGGACGGACACCTGGGCTGGCACCTGGCGGCCTCGCTCAACTACGCGAGCAACCCGCTGGGCTTCCTCGACCCGCGTCAGGACGACTTCATCTACTCCATCGTCGCCAACCAGGTGACGGTGGACCTGATGGGCTCCATCTCGCTGTGGAACCGGTTCGAGCTGGGTGTGGCCCTGCCCATCACGTACCAGTCCTCCGAGAGCGGCGCCCCCGTCATGCCGGCCTTCCAGAACGGCGTGAGCGGCGCGGGCCTGGGTGACCTGCGGCTGGTGCCCAAGGCCCACCTGCTGAACGCGGGCGGGTTCGACCTGGCTGTGGCCGTGCCCGTCCTGCTGCCCAGCGCGGGCGGCACGGGCTTCCGCGGCGGCTCGGGCGTGAGCGCTCGGCCGCAGCTGGTGGGCGAGTGGGGCAATGGCGAGGGACTGCGGGTGGTGGCCAACGTCGGCGCCAACCTCCAGCCCGAGCAGCAGGTGCGCAACCTGCGCACGGGCACCGAGCTGATGTACGCGGTAGGTGCCCAGGTGCCCCTGACCGAGAAGCTCGCGCTGCGCGCCAACCTGGCGGGCGCCTTCGGGTTCAACGATCCGGACATGGAGGGGCGTCCGCTGGAGCTCCTCGCGGCGGTGCAGTACCGCTTCAGCCCCGGGCTGGCGGCCCACGTGGGCGGTGGCCCGGGCATCACCCGCGGCTACGGCACCCCGGGCTTCCGCCTCTTCGCCGGCGTTGACTGGACGCAGCCCGGCGAGCGCACCCCGGCCCAGCCGGCCACGCCTCCCGCGCCCGTGGACACGGACAAGGATGGGGTGACGGACGACAAGGACCAGTGCGCCCAGGGCCCCGAGGACCTCGACGGCTTCCAGGACGAGGACGGCTGCGCGGATCCGGACAATGACGGGGACGGCATCGTGGACGAGAAGGACCAGTGCCGCGACCAGCCCGAGACGGTCAACGGCTTCCAGGACGAGGACGGCTGCCCGGACAAGGCGCCCGTGGACTCGGACAATGACGGCCTGATGGACGATCAGGACAAGTGCCCGACCCAGCCCGAGGACAAGGACGGCTTCCAGGACGAGGACGGCTGCCCGGATCCGGACAACGACAAGGACGGCGTGCCGGACTGGGAGGACCAGTGCCCGATGCAGCCCGAGGTCATCAACGGCGTGAAGGACGAGGACGGCTGCCCCGACGAGGGCAAGTCCAAGGTGCGCCTGGAGGCCAAGCGCATCGTCATCCTGGACAAGGTCTACTTCGCCACCAACAAGGACGTCATCCTGCCCAAGTCGTTCGATCTGCTGAAGCAGGTGGGCTCGGTGCTGCGCGCCAACCCGCAGATCGAGCTGCTGCGCGTGGAGGGTCACACGGACAACCAGGGCAAGCCGGCGGCCAACCAGAACCTGTCGGAGCGTCGCGCGGCCAACGTGCGCACCTTCCTCATCAAGGAGGGCATTGCCGCGGAGCGCCTGGAGTCGGTGGGCTACGGGCAGACGAAGCCCGTGGACACGAACAAGACGGCGGCGGGCCGTGAGAACAACCGCCGCGTCGAGTTCAACATCCTGAAGGTCGCTGGCGAGGACGCCGAGCAGCCGAAGTAACGAAGCACCCGGCCCCGGCCGGACATAGGCGGCGCGAGCAGGCGAACAACCTGCTCGCGCCGTTTTCGTTTCAAGTCCCCTCCCCGCGAGGAGGGGGTTAGGGTGAGGGACTTTTCCCCGAGAAGCGCACCATGGTCTCCACGCTCCGCCCGCTCGCCCTTCCCCTGCTCGTCCCCTTGTTGCTGGCAGCGGCGCCTCCGTCAGCCGCTCCCGCCACGCCGCGCCTGGAGGATGCAGTGCCCGACACCTTCTCTGGCGTAGAGCGCGTGGTGGCCGTGGGGGACGTGCACGGGGACGTGGACGCACTGAAGGACGTACTGCGGCTGGCGAAGCTCATCGACGAGAAGGGCCGGTGGAGCGGTGGCAAGGCCCACCTGGTGCAGACGGGAGACATCCCCGACCGCGGGGAGCGCACGCGGGAGGCCTTCGAGCTGCTGATGCGGCTACAGGGTGAGGCACTCAAGGCAGGAGGCCGGGTGCACACGCTGCTGGGCAACCACGAGGTGATGAACATGCTCGGGGACCTGCGCTACGTGGCCCCGGGCGAGATGGCCTCGTTCGCGGACCAGAGCCCAGAGAAGGATGCGGCTGGCACGCCACCTGGGAGCAACGGGCACCGCGCGGCATATGGGCCACAGGGACGCTATGGCCGGTGGCTGCGCACGCATCCCGCGGTGGTGCGCATCAATGACACGCTCTTCGTGCACGGCGGAGTCGCCCCGGAGGTGCCATCGAAGACCCTGCCCGAGCTCAACCGCTGGGTGCGGCAGGACCTGTTCCCTGGCAACCCACCTGGAGGGGCCAAGAATCCGCAGGGGCCGTTGTGGTTCCGAGGCTACGCACTGGGCGAGGAGGAAGTCGCGGCGAAGGCCCTCGAGACGGTGCTGCAACGCTTTGGCGCGAAGCGAATGGTGATGGGGCACACCACCGACCGTGACGGGAAGATCCGGGCGCGGTTCGGCGGGAAGGCGGTGTTCATCGACACCGGCCTGAGCACTGGCTACGGCCGCAAACTCTCGGCGCTGGAGCTTCGCGGCGGCCGAGTCACCGCCCTCTATGTCAGCGAGCGCGTGGAGTTGGTGGCGCCCGAGGCGGCCCCCGCTGGCAAGGTCAGCCCCTGACGCCGCGCAGGTCGCCGTGCACCGCGAGCCAGATGCAGGGAGGCTCGCGCGAAGTCCACTCCACTCGGTGCCGCTCGTGTGCGGGGAGGAAGACGTGGTCGCCCGGAGTGAGCTCGCGGGTGCGCCCGTCCTCCCAGACGAGCTTCGCCCGTCCCTGAAGGAGCACCACCCACTCGTCCCGCTCCTGGTCGTACCAGTGGCCGGGAGGAGAGGCCTGTCCCGTGGAGATGATGCGCTCGATGAGGATGCCCCGGTCCGGCAGGAGCGGCTCGAAGGTCTCCTGCTCCGGCAAGGGATGGGGGAGCGCGAAGAGGTTGTCCATCCAGGTATCTCCAGTCGGCCATTCGGTGGAACTCGATGAAGATACCGGGGACTACAGGAGCCGCGCGCTGATGGCGCTGTGCACATCCGCGCCCGCCTCGGTGAGCACGAGCCTCGGGCCCTCGAGCCTCGCCAGGCCGTGCTGCACCAGCCGGGCGATCTCCTTCCGGCGCGGCTCCGGGTCCTGCCCGTAGCGCGTACACACCGTCTCCCAGTCCACGCCGGAGCGCAGCCGCAGCCCCATGGCCAGACGCTCCTCGAAGAGCTCCAGGGCGCTCAACTCCTCGCGGCTGGACTCCGGCAGCTTTCCCTCCTCCGCGGCCCGCATGTACGCGTCCGAGCCGCGCAGGTCCACGTAGCGGTAGCCCGCGGGCTGCTCGCCCGGCGCGGACGTGAGCAGCATCCCCGTGGCCCCCACGCCCAGCGCGAGGTACTCGCCCCCCGTCCAGTAGAGCGCGTTGTGCCGCGAGCCGTACCCGGGCCGGGCGTGGTTGGAGATCTCATAGCGCACCAGCCCGTGCTCGCCGTAGGCGTCGCGGATGGCCTTCGTCATCTCCACCACCTCCTCGTCCGGAGGCAATGCCAGCTCGCCCTTGTCGAGTTGCCGGGATAGGGGCGTGGCCACCGCCAGCGACTCGCGCTCCACCGTCAGCGCGTAGGTGGACAGGTGCTCGGGCCCGAGCGCCGCGGCTCTGCGCGCATCCGACTCGGCCTGTGCCCGCGTCTGCCCGTGCACCCCGTAGATGAAGTCCATGGACACCACGTCGAAGCCCGCCCGCCGCGCCGTCTCGTACGCCGCCACCGCCTCCGGGCCAGTGTGCTCGCGCCCCAGCGCCTTCAGCAGAGGATCCTCGAAGGACTGCACGCCCAGCGAGAGCCGGTTGACGCCCGCGGCCCGGTAGCCCGCGAAGCGCTCGGCGTCCGCCACGCTCGGGTTGGCCTCCAAGGAGATCTCCGCCCCTGGTGCCACCTTCAGCCGCGCCGCCACCCCCTCCAGCACGAGCGCCACCCAGCGCGGGTGCCAGATAGAGGGGGTCCCTCCACCGAGGAAGATGGACTCCAGCGTCCGCCCGCGCAGCGAGGGCTCCGCCGCCAGCCGTGCATCCAGCTCCGCCAGCACCGCACGCGCATAGCGCTCCTCGGGCACCTGGCGCACCACGGCCACGGCGAAGTCACAGTAGGGGCACTTCGAGAGGCAGTACGGAAAATGCACGTACAGCCCGAAGCGCGCCGCTGCGGTCCCCGTGAGAGGGTCGATGGGTCCCGCGAAGTCCATAGCGCCCTACTTCGCTCCCCGGAGTTGCGCGAGCTGCGCCTCCAGCTTCGCCACCTTCATCTTGTAGCTGGCTGCCGACTCCAGTGCCGTCTCCGCTGCCATCAGCTTGCGCTTCATCGCCGCCACGTCCTCCTTGAGTTGGTCGCGCTCGGCAAGCACCTCTTCCGCCGCCTGGCCGCCCTTGCTGCGCGAGGCCTCCAGCGCGCCCTCCAGCATCTTCACCCGCTGCCGCAGCCGCTCCGCCTCCTCCTCGGCCTCGCGGGCCCGGCTCTCGTCATCCAGCTCCTCCACCCCCAGCTCCTCCTCCGCCGCGCGAGCATCCTGCTGCTGGTCCACCTGCTCCCGCACGCGCCCCAGCTCCGCCTCCACGTCCGCCAGTGAGCGCGAGAGGTCCTGCCGGTCCGCGTCCACCGCCGTCAGCTCGCCCTCCAGCTCCGCCACCCGCGCCTCGGACGCCGCCGCGCGCTCCGAGTCCTGTTGCGCTCGCGCCTGCACGCGCCCCAGCTCCGCCTCCACATCCGCCAGCGCTCGGGACAAATCCTTGCGGTCCTCTTCCACTGAGTGCAGCTCGGCCTGCAGCGCCGCCACCTGCCCCTCCGCCTGCTCCGCCGCATCGGTCAGCGCCGCCGCGTCCGCCTCCATCCGGTCGCGCAACCCCACCGTCTCGGACTCACTCAGGGCCAGCGACTCGCGCAGCGCCGCGAGCTCCGCCCGTGTCTCCTCCAGCGAGCTGCCCGTGCCCTCGGACTCCGCGAGCGCCTCCTCCAATTGAGCCACCCGCGCCGACAGCCCCGCCCGCTCCGCCTCGACGAGCTCCTGCTCCCGCAGCAGCGCCTGGTGCTGCTCACCGGTACTCTCCAGCTCGCCCAGGTTGGCCTGGTACTGCTCGCGCACGGCCTCCAGCGCCCCCTGCATCTCGGCGCGCTCCGCCGCCAGCTCCCCCACCCGATCCTGCGCCAGCGACAGGGCCTCCTTCGCCCCGATGAGCTCCTCGGCGATGGCTGCCCGCGAATCCCGCTCGTGCTTCAGCTCCCCGGTGAGGCGCGACAGCTCCGCCTCCACCTCAGCCAACGCGCGCGAGAGATCCTTTCGCTCCTCCTCCACCGAGTGCAGCTCGCCCTCGAGCTGCGCCACCCGCGCCTCGGCCACCGCCGTACGTGCCGCCTCGCGAGACAGCGCCGCGGAGGCCTGCTCCAGCTTCGCGGGTGCGTCCTTCAGCGCGGCGAGCTGCTCGCGCGCCTCCGCCACCTGTCCACGCAGCGTGGCCTCGGACACGCGCAGCGCCTGGAGCTCGGACTCACGCTCGGCGTACAGCGTCCGCGCGCGGGCCAGCGTCTCCGTCTTCTGCTTCAGCACCGAGCGGAAGTGCTCGAGCTTCTCCTCCGGGGCACCGCCCATGGGCGGGCGCGGCTCGGGCGGCTCGGAGAAGGGGTCCGCCGTTCCCACCGGACGAGCGGGCATGGGCGGGGGCTCGGGAGCCTTGACCGAGGACTGCACGGAGGGCAGCGACATGGCGGGCCGGAAGGCGGCCGGCGCGGCGGGCGCTCCCCGACGAGGAGGCAATGGTGGAGGCACACCCGGAGCCGCAGGACGTGCGGGCGCAGAGGCTGCGGCCCCCACGGACGCCGCTTCCTCCCCCAGGCTCTCCCTCAGGTCCGCGAACGGATCCATCTCCTCTGACGACGACCCCATGCGCGCCGAGGTTAACCCCCGGACTGTCTCTTCTCCACAGCACTCCACACTCCGCGCGCACCCCGCCCTCCCGTCTGGTCTCCAGGCTCACACAGGGTCGCGGCCAGGACTTCCGGGCGTTAGGGACTGGGCGGAAAGGCCTCCGGCTCGCCTTGCCTACCCACACAGCCGGTGTCAGGTTCGGACGTTCCATGGCTCAGCGCTACACACTTTCCAACGGACTCACCGTCGTCTTCGAGGAGCAGCACGCCGCCCGGGTGGCCGCCTTCCAGGTGTGGGTCAAGGCCGGCAGCGCCGATGAGCGCTCCGACCAGGCCGGCCTCGCGCACCTGCACGAGCACATGCTCTTCAAGGGCACGGGCCGCCGCGGTCCCGGGGAGATCGCCCGCGACGTGGAGGCCCATGGCGGGGAGATCAACGCCTGGACGTCCTTCGACCAGACGGTCTACCACATCGTCATCGCCAGCCAGTTCGCCCGCATGGGCCTGGACATCCTCGGCGACGCCATCCGCGCCTCCTCCTTCGACACGGACGAGCTGTCGCGGGAGATCGAGGTGGTGTGCGAGGAGATCAAACGCAGCCAGGACACCCCGGCCCGGCGCGCCTCGAGAGATCTCTTCTCCACGGCCTACCAGGAGCACCCCTACCGCTTCCCCGTCATCGGCACGGCGGAGAGCGTGCGCAGCTTCAGCCGGGACAAGGTGCTCGAGTTCTACCGTCGGCACTACACGCCGAAGAACCTGGTGCTGTCGGCCGCGGGAGACTTCACCGAGGCGGAGCTGCGCCGGTGGGTGGAAGAAATCTTCGGGGGTGACTGGGGCCGGCCCTACGAGGGAGGAGTGTCCCGCACGCGCGAGCCCGTGGCCGCCCGCCGCCGCGTGCTGCTGCGCCCGGACGAGGTGAAGGAGGTGTACTTCAACCTCGCCTTCCCCATCCCCCAGGCAGACCACCCGGACGTGCCCGCGCTGGACGCGCTGGCCATGCTCGCCGGCCAGGGCGAGGCCTCGCGACTGGTGCTGGAGGTCAAGCGCAAGCGCAGCCTCGTCAACGACATCCACGCGTACGCCTATACCCCGAGGGACCCGGGCCTCTTCTCCGCCAGCCTCACCCTGCCGCCCGCGACGCTGCCCCAGGCACTCGAGGAGACGGTGCGGGTGCTGAGCGCGCTGCGCACGGGCCTCGTCCCCGCGGACGAGCTGGCCACGGTGAAGGCCCTCATCGAGGCCGAGGCCGTCTACCAGCGGGAGACGGTGCAGGGACTGGCGCGCAAGATGGGCCACTACCAGTCCTCCATGGGGGACCTGGAGGCGGAGGCGCGCTACTACGAGGCCATTGCCAAGCTCACCCCCGAGAGCATCCGCGAGGTGGCCGAGCGCTACCTGCGCTTCGACCACGCCATCGTCACCGGGCTGCTGCCCCCGAGCACCCCCTTCAGCGCGGAGCAGGCCGAGGAGATTCTCGACCGGGTGACCCGCGAGGCGCCTACCGCTCCGCCCGAGCGCCGCGCCCCCAAGGCCGCGCCCGCCGGGCCCGCGCTGCAGGTGGGCCGCACCGCCCCCGCCTCTCCCGGCAAGGTGGTGGAGGAGCGGCTGCCGTCCGGGGCTCGCATTCTCGTGCGTGAGGAGCGGGCCGTGCCCCTCTTCGCCCTGCGCGCCGCCTTCCCTGGCGGTCTGCGCTACGAGACGACGGAGAACAACGGCCTTACCACGCTGCTCGGCCGCTGCCTCACCCGCGGCACGCCCTCGCACGACGCGGAGGAGATCTCCCACCTCATCGACAGCTTCGCCGGCTCGCTCACGGGCCAGGGCGGGCGCAACTCGGTGGGCCTGCGCGGCGAGTTCCTCTCGCGCCACTTCCAGGCCGCCTTCCGGCTCTTCGCCGATTGCCTCCTCAACCCCAGCTTCCCCGAGGCCGAGGTGGCCCGCGAGCGCGCCCTGCTGCTGCAGGACATCCTCACCCGCGAGGACAAGCCCAGCGGCGTGGCGTTCGACCTCTTCGGCCGCACCCTCTTCCGCACGCACCCCTACCGGCTGTCCACCCTGGGCGAGCCCTCCTCGGTGGAGAAGCTAGGACCGAACGCCTTGCGTGCCTACCACGCGGCATACATGGACCCGTCGCAGCTCACCCTCAGCGTGGTGGGCGACGTGAAGACGGACGAGGTGCTCGCCCTGGCGCACGAAGCCTTTGGGGCCTCCCGCGGCCGCGCGGCGCCTCCACCCAAGGTGCAGCCCGAGCCACCGCCCGAGGCTCCGCGCTCCAACAAGAAGGAGCTGGCACGAGCGCAGTCCCACCTGGTGCTGGGCTTCCAGGGGGTGCGGGTAAATGACCCGCGACGGCATGCGCTGGAGGTGCTCTCCACCCTGCTCAGTGGCCAGGGCGGACGCCTCTTCGTGGAGCTGCGCGACAAGCGCTCCATGGCCTACAGCGTCAGCAGCTTCTCCATCGAAGGCGTGGACCCGGGCTACTTCGCCGTCTACATGGGCACCAGCCCCGAGAAGGTGGACGCAGCACTCGCCGGTATTCGCGAGCAGCTCGCCCGCGTGCGCGACGAGCCCATCCCCGAGGCCGAGCTCTCCCGCGCCAAGCAGCACCTCATCGGCACCCATGAGATTGGCCTGCAGCGCAACGGCTCGCGCGCCGCGCTGCTCGCGCTCGACGCGTGCTACGGCCTGGGCCAGGAGAACTTCCTCCACTACGCGGACCGGGTGGCAGCGGTGACGGCTGAGGAAGTGCGCGCGGTGGCCCGCCAGCTCATCGACTTCGAGCGCAGCGCGCTCGTCCACGTCGGCCCCTGAGCCGGGCCCCTCTGCCCCGCAAAACAAAATCCCCTCTCCCGCGCATGGGGGAGAGGGGATGGAGCTCACCGGGCCTCGGTGGAGGCCCGGCTCACCGGGAAGCCCGCCTTACTCCTGGGCGCAAGCCTCGGCGTTCTCGTGGCGGCACTCGTGCAGGTTGCGCGGCACCTCCATCCAGTAGATGTCCGGAGTGACGTTCGTCTGGTCACGCAGCTTCTCCGTCATGGGCGCGTCACCCGGGCTCGTCACCGCCACCTCGTAGCGGATGCCTCCCGTGGCCGACAGCGAGATGATCGGCGAGCCCTCGCCCGGAGGCGCGTTCGTGCCGCGACCCTTGCTGTCGATGTAGCCGAGCCCCACCTTGAAGCCCGAGGCCATGTCTGGCAGGCCGGTGATGACATCCGCCTGCCACGAGTAGGACATGTCACCCGTGCCCGACAGTGAGCACGCCGCAGCCCCCACACCCGAGGCCGGAGCGAACGAGGGCCAGAAGACGACACCCGCGAGCACCGTCGAGCCAGCGGCCGTCCGCTCCGACAGGCTGTTGTTGTAGTGAACGAACCAGCCCGGCCCCTCCGCCTGCCCGCGCTTGAGGCCGGCCATCTTGGCCGTCGGCACGTAGCGCTGCCTGAATCCGGACGAATCCGGGGGCAGGAAATCGTAGGCGCTGTCCGGAATGGTCACGTCCACCAGCGAGCAGGCGACGCCCGTACCGCACGAGACGCCGTCCTTGTCCGTCACTCTCAGCCCGTCGAAGGCGACCGCCCCGTCCTTGTCGGTGAACTTGCGCTTCACTCCACCATACGAGTGGAAGCCGAAGTAGCTGTTGTTGGCCACCAGCGCCTTGTCGGCGTCGCTCAGCTTCAGGTCGGGATGCTCGCTCGTGTTGAGGTTGACGCGGTCGCACGACCACGTGCCGCCCGAGACCTTGCACCAGGACTCCGTCTTGAACGTCCGCGCGGTGCCGGTCCAGGGAGCCGGGTAGGTGTTGGAGCCGAGCGCCGCATTGGGGCAGGCGATGCGGAGCGCGGTCAGCTCCATGCGCGAGCCGGTGCACGCCGCGTCCAGGCTGCCGGACAGGACCTCCTCGTTCTTCTTCAGCTGGCCTCCCTTGTACTCGATGATGCTGGTGCGCTTCTGGCCGTTGACGTCCGCGACGAAATTGGCCTCCACGTCGCACTGGAGCCGGATGCACGCCAGCAGATCGTCCGGACCGCAGTCGGTGCCTGGCGTGGTGCGCATGTGCTGCCGGTCGCCGGTGCCCACGAAGCTGCGCAACCAGCCCGTCTCCGGCTGCAGGACGTTGGAGGCGACGTGGTAGAAGGGCGCCTTCTGGTTCAGGTTCACCGGCCCAGCGGTAGCGCCCTCCTCACGTGCCATCTCCAGCGAGCGTGCGCCAAACCAGTTGGTCACCTTGCCGCTGCCATCCAGCTTGCCCGGCTCCTTGAAGCGGAACGTCCACACCTGGCCGCCCATGTCGCCAACGACCAGGGTGTCGAAGAAGCCGTCCAGGTCGAGCTGGATGTTCTCCGCCTTGCCAATGTCCACCAGGGCTGGCGAAGCCGCCACGGGCATCATCTGGTTGAGCACCTGCTCGTACGCGGTGGCCGACGCACTGGTGGGATGGGCCTCCGCGGACCACAGCATCTCACCCGACCACGAATCCACCATGTAGACGCCGCGGCCGCGCGACAGGTCCGGGCTGAAACCACCGTTGAGCACGGTGACCCAGCGCTCCTGCCAGCCACGCGTGGCGTCGCTGGCCGCAACCGACTCGAGGCGCACCGGCCCCATGGGAGGCGGCTTGGGCGCGAAGCTGGACCAGGACTGACCCATGCGAGCCGACTCCGGGTCGCACGCGTTGGGGAACATCCAGCGGAACGGCTTTTCGCTGGTGGACGAGTCCTTGAGCCCCGCGAGCATCATGTACGGGTCCGTCACGTCCAGCGCGACGTAGCGCTGGCCACCACCGCGCTCGGTGATGACGGCGATGGAGCGGAACTCATCCTTCTCCTTGATGCCGTTGCGCTTGGGATCCGCGGCGGTGCCCGTCAGAGCGCCGTCCGCCCAGATGTCACGCACCATGGGCGTGCCGTCCACGAAGTACTCGTGGCCGTTCACCATCATCCCCAGCTTGGGCAGCAGATCCGGCGGGATGAAGGCCCAGATTTCCTGGCCCGTACCCACGTCGTAGGGATCGGCAAACCCCTTCTTGGCCGCGGGGCTGGGAGGGGTGGAGTCATACTTGCCCACGTGGATGGCGTGAATCATGCCGCCGTTGGAGCCCACCAGCGCGATGCGGTCGCGCTTGCCATACTTGGCCTCCTCCCGGTACGCGTCATAGGCACCGTAGCGCTTGCCGGAGCCGCGGGGCGGATCCATCGGCGTGGGGGCGTAGCAGGGCTTGCCGCCGCCGCCCGAGGCGCACCGGGGCTCGGAGGTCACCGAGTTGGAGAAGTCCTCGTAGAGGGTGGACACGCACTGGCCGGTCAGGCCGAGGGTGCAGAGGAAGGGCTCGGCGGGCGGCTCCACCGTCACCGGAGTGGAGTGGAAGATGTCCGCGAGCTTGCAGGACGCCGTATCATCCGGCTTCTTGTTGTCCGCGCACGGCCGCTCCTCGTTGATGACGGAGTCGCCGTCGTAGTCGAAGACGTCCAGACCGCGCACGAAGCGGATGAGCTGCGTGGCGCAGTCGTCCTGCTGCGCGGCCGTGCCCGTCCACGTGCCCTTCTTCTGCTTGGCGAAGAGCGTGACGCAGATGGTGTCACCGCCCGCCAGCAGGTAGCTCTTGAGCTGGCTGAGGTTGTCCTCGTGGAACTCGATGGGCGGGTTGTCGTACTGGTCGAACTTGCCGTCGTCGTTCCTGTCGATGAGGGTGAGGATGCAGCGGCCACCATCCGCCTTGAGCGGACTGTTGGGATCGCACTTCAGGGCGGCCTTGCGATTGCCGATCGTCTCCCCCGCGTTCCAGAAGGGAGTAGCCGGCGTGCCGCCCTCCAGCTTGCCGTCAGCCAGGCGGCTGGCCGAGTTGGCCTTGACCCAGATGCCCTCCGTGTTCTCCTGAACGATGTTGTCGGCGGTGAAGAGGGTGGGATTCACCACGCCCCCCGAGAAGCCCGCGTACTTCTCCACGAAGAAGGAGTCCTCGCAGTCACCGTCCTGGTTGAGGTCGCGCGTATCCTTCGCCGTGCTCGCCGCCTTGACGGCATCACAGCCCTGGCCGAACTCGCTGTAATAGAAGAAGCGGTAGAGATGACCCTCGTACGGACGGCCCCGGCGCGGGATGAAGCGGGGGACGTACACCGAGGACTGCATACCGGCCGTCTGCACGCCGGAGATGTTGGCGGTGGCGAACGAGGTGGACAGCTGCTTCAGGTCGCCGAGCGCGTCGATGATGGAGTCACGCAGCTCGGTGGCGTTGTTGGCGCGGTAGAACTTGCCCTTGCCAGCCAGCGCGATGCTCTGGAGCATGGCGCTGTTGTCGCCGTAACCGATGGTGTACGTGCGCATGGACTGCGTGCCCGGCATGTCGTCGCGCAGGTCCGAGTTGGCCAGGAAGAAGGCCACGTCATCCATGAAGTTCTTGTTGCCCACGCCCAGACCGGTCGGCCAGTTGTGGTCCGACATGCCGTAGTCGCAGTCCGCCTTCGTGTAGAAGACGCCCGGCGACTTCTCGAACTTGTCGCAATAGTTGATACCGCCCACGTCCAGGTTGGTCTCGGGGTTCGCCGCATCGAAGCGCAGCGGCGTGCCGTCCGCGTGCTTGACGCCGCGGGCCGTCAGCAGCTCCATCATCTTCGTGATGGGCACCGAGTTGTCGTACTTGGGCGCGCCGTCCGTGAGCACGATGACCGAGTTGACCTGGCAGCCGAAGCACACGCTGCGATCCTGCGGATCCCACCCCTCGAAGGGCTGACCCGGCAGGTAGACACCAGCCACCGTCTTGGGCGTCTTGACCCACTCGTCAGCCGTCACGGCGTAGAAGAGGCCTTCCTGACCCGTGTCCGCGTTGTTGTAGGTACCGCCATTGCAGCACCCCGGCCAGCCGAAGTAGCCCGGATTGAGGGGCTGCTTGAACCAGCTCTCCCACTTGTTGTCCTTGCGCTGAGAGGAGAAGTAGCCACCCAGGCCGAACAGGGCCTCACCGATGGAGCGCTCGTAGTTGCGGAACTGGATGTCGTTGACGGCCTTCCTCAGCACGGGACGATTCAGCGACGCCTCGTTGATGCTGGGGAAGGACAGGTCACAGCTGGGACGCAGCGTGGCCATCATCTCGGGCGGATCGAACCAACCGTGGTCCTTGCCGAAGGTGGCCACGCCCATGCGCACGTTGGGCGCCATGTTGATGACATCCTTGAGCACCTTGCGCGCCACCACGAACTTGGGCGGACGCAGGTTGAGCATACCGCCACTGATAATCCACTTGCGGTACGCCTCGGGCGGGGGCGGCTCCTGCCCGGTGATGTTCAACTTCCGGTTGGGAGGGAAGTCGTCGTCGTTGAAGGAACTACCCGTGTTCGCGGTGATGAGCGGTCCACGCCACCAACCCTTGGTGGCCAGACACTGCTCGCACTCCGTCATCACTTCCGAGCCCCACCAGCCATCACTCGTCTTCCAGTTGGTGAGCTGGTAGCAGGCACTCTGAGCATCCGACTGCGAGCTCAGGGACGAGGTGGCCGCGCTGACCGCCCACGGGAAGTCCTCCGTCTCCCAGGCCAGCCGCCGACCGCGTGCATGGTAGTACTTGTTCTGCTCGAAGTACGGGGTCGTGCCGAAGTCGGAGTCGCTGTCGTAGACGACGGAGCCGCTCTTGGCGGGATCCGGGTCGCCCTTCTTGAACCAGCTCATCGCGGCGACCAACGCCGGGTCATCACAGCCCGTGTTGATGAAGTGCCCGAACTCGCTGTCCTGGCCGCGCTGACCGTTCCCGGGGCTGGCACCGGGGGGCTTATGGCCGGGCGTGGAGACCTCGGGCAGGAACTCGGGGAAGTCCAACATGGACTCGTTGTTGCCGAGCAGGAAGATGGCGCTCGGAGGGCTGGAGGGAACTTCGAAGAAGTCCTTATCCGCCCCGACCGAGGGGGTCATCATCGAGTCGCCAATCGCCAGGGCGCTCGAGCAACAAGCCGCCTTGGCCGGCGTGGGAACCGCACCCGAACGGCTCTCCTGGGCCACCAGTCCCACGGCCCCCGCAACCACCACCCCCGCAACAGCGCCGACCCCGCGGACCAACGGCTTCCGCAGGGTGCGTCGCATGGTGTCGAAGTCGATGCGCATCATCAATGGCTCCTAGAGACCGAATCGGACCACAAATTCCACTTCAGTCCCACGACCGTTTTCATCCACACAGTGGACCGTAATCTTATGCGGAACACCACCCAAGGTGCTCTTTCCAACCGTATTGCTCAAATCCCGCAGCGCCCGCCGGTTGCCGCCCGCAGTGGACTCGACGGCGGTGACACCCGCCACTGACATCTGCCCGATGTGGCCGCTACGCGCACACCTGGAGTCAGGGGGGACGTCGCCGGCGGGGGGGCAGTCCGTAGCGCCGGCGGCGTTGAGGTCCACGTTGACGGCGGAGAGATCCACCGGCGCGCCATCCAGGAAGCTGAAGCGCGAGAGCATGTACTGACGGCCCGCGTCAGCGCACGCGAGCAGCTCGTCGCCGCTGCGCTCGTTGCGCGCCGCGCCCAGCTCACTGTGAGAGAAGGAGACGGCAGCGGCAGCCAGCAGGCTGATGACCGCCAGCAACACCACCACCAGCAACAGCACGGAACCACGTCTGCCGAGGCGTTTCTTCATGGCAAATCCTCCTAGCCTCCAGCGCAATTGAAGTCATCCTTCGGAAGGGTACCCTTGCAGGCGCCCGGAGTCGTCGCGTCCAGCGTATAGACCGGCACGGGCATTTCCGAGGAGCGCATGTTACGCACGTGCACCGACATCTCGGAAACGATGCGGCGGAAGCCGTAGTCCAGCGGCTTGGGGATGGGGTCCTCAGCCACCGGGGTGAGCTTGCCGCCCGAGAGCATCAGCTTGCTGCCGAACGAGGGAATCTGGTTCATCGACTGGTTGCTGACTCCCGCGTCGCGGGTGGTGCTGCGCGCCACCAGGCCAATCACCACGGCGCGGATGTTGGCCGGGTTGTCGTTGCTGCGCTTGGGATCGTCCAGGAGCGTGTCATAACCGGGCGCCGGATGGGCCGGGTCATCGTACTTGGTGGGGATGAAGAAAGAGCCATCACCCCTCAAGAAGGAAACGCGCAGCGCCTCGATGTCTTCGGCCACTGGCTCGCCATACGCGGTCAGCGGATTCACCTCGGCCAGTCCGTGACGACGGAACAAGTAGGGCCGATCCGGCGTGGCGGGATTGGCGTCCTCGTCGACGAGCTGGATGGAGTAGTCGTAGACGTCGATCTTGAAGACGTTCACGCCCAGCCCACCGGCGCCGACACCGAAGCAGGTCCCGGAGAAGTCGTTGAGCCGGGGGAACCTGCCGTTGGGCGGCTCCAGCTGCAGCGACATGTCGCCCTTGGCCGCATCCGAGCTCAACTGCGCGTAGCTCCAAGCGAGCGCACCCGGGCACACCACCTGGATGATCTGCCCCTTGCGCAGCAACTCGGGCAGGGCCTTGCTCAGGGTGATGCTCGTGGACGTCAAGGTCGAGGCAAAGGTGTTGAACGACGGGTTGCGCATCCGGAAGACGAGCCGATCCGACCTGTTGATGGCGCCGGGAGATTCACGCGACCAGTTATCCGGGAAGTCGAAGGCCAGCGGCGGCTCCATGCCGTAACCGGCCATGCGCAGGTTGCGAACCGCCATCAGGTGCGTCTGCCGCAGCGAGGCCTGCCCGCCGCGGATGCCCGCCTGCGTGTAGAAGGACTGGGTGTAGCCGAGGAAGGCCGCGGAGACCGCGAGCACCGTGAGGAAGGTCACGGCCGAGCCCACCATCAGCTCGATGAGGGTAAAGCCACGCTGGCGCCGCATCACACGCCTCCCATCTGGATGCGCATCGTCTGGGTCGTCACGACGCGCGGCTCCCCCGCATCCGTATAGAGCACCTTCACCCAGACCTGCATGCGCCGCACTCCTTCACGCACGTCCTGCACGCGCACGATGTAGTAGCGCTGGTAGACGGTCTCGTTCCGAGTATCGACCTTGTCCTCATCCTTGAAGGCGGCCCGCTGCAGGCCACCAAACGAGGCGCCTCCCAGCCGGAGCATCACCTCGCCGTGCATGCAGGCCACGTAGGCGTTGTGCTCGGCGGAGCCCGGCTTGAGCATTGCATCCGCCTTGTCCAGCGGATCATCCGCGCACAAGGAGGCGTTTTGCGCGAGCCGCGGATCATTGAAGTTCCAGAGTTGGATCTGCTCGGCCAGGTCGTTGGCGACGTCGGTGGCCTGCATGAGCCGGCGAGCCTGACCGGTGGCGCCGCGTGCCTGGACGAGCGCGCCGAGCAAACCGGCGAGCCCCACCAGGAACACCACCGCGGCAATGAGCGATTCGATCGTTGTGAAGCCGTTGCGTGGGCGGAAGGGAGCGCGTCGCAGCATGACAATCACCTCGCAGCCGAGAAGGTCCGCACGAGACCGGTGTTGGTGATGACGATGGCCTGCGCGCTCTGCAGACCACCGCCGCCCACCGGGAGGAAAGTGATCGAGGCGGCGCCCTCCGGGATGGTGTCGCCATCGACGTCGGCCGGCTTGCCCTCGGAATCCGCGAACCACACCCCACCATCCGGCTCGAAGAAGATGGCGCCGCGGAACGCCGCGCTGATGCCGTCTTCCTTGCAGAAGGTGCACCCCTTCTCGCTGGGGACAAAGCAGAAGGGCGGCGGGAAGATGTCGGAGCGCACCTTGGGCTGTCCCTGCGCCAGGCCGATCCGGTCCCCCATCGCCGCGGTGCACCCCTTGTGCGCCACCCGGCCCACCGCGTGGGCGAACCCCTGGGGCACCACCCGCACCGAGGGATTGAAGTTGCCCGAGTCGAACAGCGGGAACTCCGACCCCGGAGGCGCGGGAGTCCCGGGCAGCAGATCCTCCAGGGCGCTCCAGTTGGGCTTGGCCTTCATCGCCGCGGCCAGGTTGGACCACTTGTCCACCAGCACCCAGTAACGGATGGGCTTGCCCGCCGACTCCACGTCCGCGTTGAGCAGCACCGCCACGCGCTGGTTGCGGCCATACGCGTGTGAGCGGGCACTCGAGATGACCGCGGCGAACTCGAGCGCACCACCCGTCAGCCGGGTGCGCTGCGGCAACACCTCCAGCGCGGCGTAGGCGAGCGCGGCGAGGATGGCGACGATGCCCACGACAGTCGCCATCTCGACGAGGGAGAAACCGGAATTGCGGCGGGTTCGCTTCATAGGGAATCCATCGTCCGGCGCCCCCGAGCAGAACCACTCACCATCCGAACACCGGGCGCACAAAAAAGGCTGAACTTCGAGGCCACGCTTCAAGGCCACTACATGGCCCTTGGCGTAGCAGCTTACCGCAAATTCCGTTGAGGGATCATCGCATCCTCGGCTCCCCCGCGGGACGAGCGGCGGAGCAGACACGCTGCCTCGGAAATTTCTTTCCCCGCTGCAGGCATCCCGGCATCTTCGGGAAAGCAACGCCAGACGCGAGAAGGGCCATATGACGGGGACGTACCAGACACTCACGGTGGATCTGCCGGAAACAGAGTCGGAGAGCGCGCAGGACCTGCTGCACGAGATGGGCGCCATGGGACTGGAAGTACGGGACCGAGAGGGTCCCACCATGCCGGGAGTACGGGCGCCCGTGGCGGGCGAGTCCATCCTCGTGGCCTACTTCGAGGACGCGGACACGGCCGAGCAGGCACGAGAGGCGCTCGCCGAAGCCCACCCCTCGGCGCGGATGCAGCTGGCCGAGGAGCAGCAGCAGGACTGGAGCAACGCCTGGAAGGCCCACATCAAGTCCGTGCAGGTGGGTCGGCTGTGGGTGGGCCCGCCCTGGGAAGCGCAGAACGCCCCGGCCGACAAGGTGCGCCTCGTCATCGAGCCGAAGATGGCCTTCGGCACCGGCGACCATCCCACCACCTCGCTGTGTCTGGGTGCGGTGGATGAATACATGAGCACCCATCCGGGGGCGAGTGTGCTGGATGTAGGCACGGGTACGGGCGTGTTGGCGATCGCCGCCAAGAAGCTGGGCGCCGGGCGGGTGGTGGGCACGGACAACGATCCGGTGTCGGTGGAGCTGGCGAGGGAGAACGCCGTGGACAACGGCACGCCGGACGTGGAGCTGTCGGGCAAGGAGCTGACGGCGGTGGAGGGTACCTTCGAGTTGGTGGTGGCCAACATCCTCGCCAACACCCTCATCGAGCTGGCGCCGCTGATCGCCCCCAAGGTGAAGGACAAGCTGCTGATGGCGGGCGTGCTCGCGCACCAGAAGGACGAGGTGGAGGCGGCGTACGTGAACCTCGGCCTGGTGCCGGAGCCGGGCGCCCAGCAGGGCGAGTGGGTGCGGCTGGACTTCCACCGCGCGAAGTAACGCGGGTTGCCTATCATTCAGTCCGAGGAGGGTTAGAGTCCCCACATGCTGAAACCACAAACTCAGGCCCTCTTCGACGAGTACATCTCCGCCCACCAGCACCCCACCAACCGGCTCACGCACAAGCTCGCCATTCCCCTCATCGTCCTGCACATCGTCGCCATGCTGGACTGGGTGCGGCTGGTCCCTGTTCCCTTCCTCCCCGGTGGCTCGCTCACCCTCGCCTTCGTGGCCTGGGTGCTCACTTCCATCTGGTTCCTGCGCGCCGATGCGAAGCTGGGACTCATCGTCTCCGTCGCCACGGCCCTCTGCATCCCCCTCGGCCGCCTCCTGCCCACCGGAGTCGTCATCGCCATCGCCATCGGCGGCTGGCTCGTCCAGCTCGCCGGCCACGCCGTCTGGGAGAAGAAGTCTCCTTCCTTCCTCACCAACCTCGTCCACGCCCTCGTCGGACCCCTGTTCTTCGTCGCCCTCCTCACGGGTGACTACAAGATCGCTCCCCAGATCCAGGCGGCTCCGCAGACGGCCAGGTGATGGACTCGAGGGGTTGTCTGATGTTGGCCTCCAATGCCTGACAAAGACGACTCATCAAAATCATCGCCACTCACACCTGGATGGAGCGGATTCGCTGGCACTCGTTCCAGGTGAGTCAGGGGGAGGGGGCGGCGGCCCTCTGCATCCTCGGTTCGGGCTCCGTGTTCGCCGCAGGCGCCCGGCCCTTGAGCGAGTAGACCACTACCGCCTCTTTCCTCCCCTTCACCCGCTCCTCGGACATCCGCGCCCCCTGGAACCGGCCCTCCCCTGCCCTCCAGGTGCTCTCGCTCACCAGGATGTCCACCCCCAACGCCTTCGTCAGTCCCTCCACCCGCGAGGCCAGGTTCACCGCGTCCCCAATCACCGTGTATTCGTGCTGCTCGGCCCCGCCCAGCATCCCCGCCGCCACCACCCCCGTATGCAGCCCGATGCCAATCCGCAGCGCCGGCTCACCCTGCTGCACCCTCCACGCGTTGAGCTCCTCCAGCTTCTTGCGCATGTCGAGCGCCGCCTGCATCGCGTGCGCCGCGTGATTCGCGTCCCCGTCCGGCACTCCCCAGCACGCCAGCATCCCGTCCCCCAGGAACTTGTTCACGATGCCCCCGTGCCCCATCACGATCTGTCCCATGTGCCCGAAGTAGTCGTCCAGCAGCCCTAGCACCGCCCTCGGCGGCAAGGACTCGCTCAGCGTCGTGAAGTCCCGGATGTCGCTGAAGAGGATCGTCACCTCCCGCTGCACCGGCTCCAGCGTCCCGTCCCCCGTCTGCAGCACCCGCTCCACCACCTGCCGAGGCAGGAAACGCGAGAGGTTGTCGCGCCTCCGCAGCCCCAGGAACATGCTGCCCACCGCCGTGTTCGTCCACCCGATGAGCAGCCCCAGCGCGATGTAACAGCCCAGCACGAAGCTCACCTTCGAGAAGGAGAAGTCTCCCGCCTTCCAGCTCACCAGCACGAACGTCACCGAGGCCATCCCCGTGGACATCACCGCGTGCAGCCAGCTGTAGCGCGCCACCGAGAAGGCAATCACCACCGCGCAACTCGCCGCCAGCATCTGCGGGGTGAAGTCCCCGGTGATGGAGATGATCCGCCAGGCCATGAAGCCGAAGAAGCCACAGTCCATCAGCGTGGAGTTCACCGGCATCCACATTGCCCGGCGCGGGTTCGGCGTCTGGCGGTGCAGGACCAGCGCGACGACGATCGCGAACACCGTGTAGATCAGCATGGCCGCCAGCCGAGGCGGATCCTTCGGCAGCAGCTCGCCCGACACTCGCGCGATGACCGCCTGGCTCAGCGCCACCAGCACCACCAGCGCGATGCGAACCAGCGACACCACGCGCTCGCCGCGCAGCGCGCTCTCCGCCAACACCCGCTCCTGGTTGGCCCGGGCTATCTCGAACCGAGCCACTGTGCTGTTGTCACTCGCGCGGCGCGCCATGGTGGCCTCCTTGCCCATCATGAGAACCGCAGCCGCCCCACCGCGCGCAAGCTGCCCGTCACCACTCCCCGGGTGTTGCGCAGCAGCGGCTCCACGTGAGGCCCCAACCCCTCCATCGGCACCGACACCCGCCGCTCGTATCGCTCGAATACCTGCCGCAGCACCTCCAACAGCGCCGGCGGCGAGCACCTCATATCCCCATCCTCCACCTTCAACGCGATTCCCAGCCCCAGCGCCGGCACCGCCGCGCTGTAGATACCCTCAGCCCCTACCTTCGCCAGCACCACCCCCCGCCCCGCCGCCATCAGCTCCGTGCACAGCCGGCCCGTGCCCGCCACCAGCTCCGGGTGCGCCCACATCGCCTCGCGCAGCCGCCTCGCCGCCTCCAGCTCCGACACGCCGAAACGTGCGTACGCCATCGCCATCGCCCGCAGCGGCAGTCCGAAGCACACCGCCGTGCACCCATCCACCGCCTGCAACAGCGCGTCCGCCGACAGCCCCGTCCAGTGCGCCACCTCCTCCAGGATGCGCGCCTGCACCGGGTGCCCCGAACGCTCGTAGCCCTCGGTGTGCCAGCCGTGGTGCTTCGCCAGCGCCAGCATCCCCGCGTGCTTTCCCGAGCAGTTGCTCCACTTCGGGGTGATGGGTGTCCCCATGCGCATCGCCTCGTCCGCCACGGCCTGCGACAGCGGCGGGTGCGGTCCACAGGCGAGCTGCGACTCCTCACACCCCGTCGCCCTCAACATCCCCGCACACACCTCACGGTGCACCGGCTCGCTCGAGTGCGAGGCACAGGCGAGCGCCAATTCCCGCGGGCCGAAGCCAAAGCGGTCCGCTGCTCCGTCCCTCACCAATGGCAGCGCCTGGAAGGCCTTCGCCGCCGAGCGCCACATGGAGACCCGCTCCGGGTCCCCCGCCCACGCCACCAGCTCGCCATGCGGGTCCACCACCGCCACCGATACGTGGTGCACGGACTCGACGAAGCCGGAGCGCGTCGATTCGATGAGAAGAGAGGACATGTCGCGCTGCGCATAGCAGGTGTGCCGCCGCTTTGCCTCGCTCCCAATGGCTCGCTCGCCTGCCTCCCCTCCCCCGAGGGCGGATTGCTGGGTTGGCGGGTGCCACCGGGCGCCCGACATTGATGGAAGGCACACCACCTTCCGTCAGGAGCCCACCATGGCAGGCAAGTTCAGCAAGACCACGCCCCCCGGCGGGGGCTACACGGACGCCGTCACCCAGTCCCGCGGCCTCACCGACACCTCCGGACGCGGTGTCCCCGATGAGCGGCGCACGTTCTCGGACCAGCGAGAGGGCTACGGGTCCGACCCCACCAACACGCCTCCCGGTCTGTCGGCCGAGGGAGCAGGCGGCTCCGAGGACGCTGGCACGGAGAGCGACGAAGCTCCCAGTGGTCGCGTGCAGGGCGGGTAATGCGCAAACAGTAGAGACCCATGCCAGGACAGGCCCTCTCGCGATTACTGGATCGTCTCCCCTTCGGGAGGAGCATCATCGAAGGAGTCCCCGCCGCACCGCCTCAGCACCTGCCGCACCACGAGCCCACCCAGGTCTTCCAGGGCTTCGAGTCGCTGCCGGTGGCTGACGGTCCGCGCCGGCTCGGGACGGGAACCACGCTGCTGGTGCACCACCCCCAGCCGCGCTCGCCTCGCGACCACATGCTCCGCGTGATGACGTACAACATCCTCCTGGGCGGCGAGCGCCGGGAACTGCTGGAGCGTTACTTCGCCTCGTTGGAGGAGCTCGGCCGGATGCCGGACGTCATCGCGCTCCAGGAGGCCAGCCAGCCCACCGCGGTGGAGCTCGCACGCGACTACGGCTTCCACCTCGTCTACCAGGGCCGGGATGTGGCCGGGCCCGTCATCAACGGCAAGGCCATCCTCAGCCGCCACCCCATCCTCGAGGCCGTGCACTACACCTATGCCTTCCCCGAGGACGCCCGCACTGCCGCCATCTCGCGCCAGGGCTTCGTCGGCGAGCTGGATGAGGACCGGGGCGCGCTCTTCTCGCTCCTCGACGTGTTCGGCATGCCCGTGGCCCTCTACAACGTGCACCACACGCTGGGAGACAGCGGCATCAACGCTGGCCAGCTCTGGCAGCTCCAGGCCACCCTGCATGCCCGCGATGGCGTGCCCTCCATCGCGCTGGGCGACTTCAACGCCAACATCAACGTCAAGCACCACTACTCGCTGATGCCCAACCCCATCCGCAAGCACGAGCCCACCGAGACGGTGAAGGACTACGAGTCGCGCTACGGCGACGTGCACCCCAGCGTGGGCGACTGGGGCGTGGGAAACATCGGCGACGTGCGCGTGCGCCGCGCCCTCCATGCCCTCGAGCACGAGCTGCCCGACCCGCTCCGCCGCGCCCACGAGCTGCGCGTGCGCATGCCGGACGGCTCCCACATGAACCCGAACGAGGCCCGCGAGCTGCTCGTCGCCGGCACCTACCCGAAGAACTCGGAGCAATGGCTGCGGCTCCAGGACGTGGCCGACATGTCCACCCTCAACTCGCTGCCCGATGGCCGCGGCGTGGTGCCCGCCACCGGCAAGCGCTTCGATACCTTCTTCGCCTCCCGCCAGCTCGTGCCCTTGCTGCTGGAGGTGGACCACGCCACCGAGGCGTCCGACCACCTGCCCTCCGTCGCCGACTTCGAGCTGCGCGGCCTCCGCCACTGAGCCAGCCCTGGTAAAAGGGCCCACCCTCCTGGAGGACAGCCCACCCGTGGTCCGACTCTTCGTCCCGCTCCCCGAGCCCGCTCCCCCCGAGGTGACCCTCTCGGGCGAGCGGCGCCATTACCTCGTCCACGTCCTGCGGCTCGTCGAGGGCTCCTCCCTCGAGGTCTTCGACGGTGCAGGCCGCGCCTTCGAGGCCCGCGTGGCTTCGCTGGACGCGGACTCGGTGCGCCTGGTGCTCGGCGAGGCCCGGCATACCCCTCCGCCCCGGCCGCTGCACATCCTCCAAGGGCTCCCCAAGGGCGACAAGCTGGAGCTGGTGCTGCAGAAGGGCACCGAGCTGGGCGCCACCGCCTTCCACCCCGTGGCCACCGCCCGCAGCGTGGTGAAGCTCGAGCCCAAGCGCGCCGAGGAGCGCACCACCCGCTGGACGAAGATTGTCGAAGAAGCCGCCCGCCAGTGCCGGCGCAATGACATGCCCACCGTCCACCCTCCGCGCCCCCTCGTGGACGCGGCGCGCTCGCTCGCCCCCGGCACCACCCTGCTGGTGCTCGATGAGGAGGAGTCCGCCGTGCCGCTCAGCGAGGCCTTCCGATCCTGCGCTCCCGGCTCCCCCGTGGCCCTGGTGGTGGGCCCCGAGGGCGGCCTGGCCCGCGAGGAGGTCTCCGCGCTCCGGGCCCTCGGCGCTCGCCCTGTCACGCTCGGCCGCCGCATCCTCCGCACCGAGACAGCTGCCCTCGCCGCGCTTGCGGTCATGGGCTTCCTGGATGGAGAGCTTGGCTAGGTGCCGGGAGGACAGGCCCTCGCTGCGCCGCGCATGCCCACCCCGTCACTCCATCCCTATTTTTCCTCGGCAACGGCACCCTCATCCCGAGGTGCCAGACAGGGAGCGGCTCTCATGGCCATCTACGCCTATGCGCTCATTGGACTCATCGTGGGCATCCTCGCGCGGATCGCCTTGCCGGCGTCGCGCTCGGTGGGACTCATCGGTAGCGCATTGCTCGGCGCTTTGGGCGGAGTCGTCGGCGCCCTCCTCAGTTCCATCTTCACCCCAGGGGTCGTCACCACCCGCTTGGAGCCCTTGGCCATCGTGATGGCCATCATCGTCGCGGCGCTGGTGTCCATCGGGATCATCGTCGGCACCCGGAACAAGCGCTTCGCCTGAGGCCAGCGAGGTCTCCCGGGCCATCTCCAGGCCCGCTCTGGACTTCAATGGTCACCAGGCGGGGAACCCCGGCTTCCGGCGGTTTTCTTGCTCCCGGAGCGAGGAGGGCGTTTCATGGTGCTACAGCCTTCTTCATCCGGGAGGAACCGTTGTCCAAGTGCCTGAAGTGCGGAGCTTCGCTGCCGCCTGTAGGGGACTGCCCCACCTGCGTCGCCGCGTCCCAGCCCGCGGCCCGGGCCGTCCCGAGTTTTCTGGACAAGGAGATCCAGATCGACCGCCGCCGCCCGGATCGCGACGCGCCGGCGATGCCTCCCATTTCTCCCGCCGCCGCGGCTACACCGCCCGGCATGACCACCCGTGCCCCGACGCCTCCCGGCATGACCCCGGCGGCCTCGCGCCAGCAGGCTCCGGCCCAGCCCGCGCCTCGCGCTCCAGGTCTGCCCGTCATGCCCCCGCGCCCGCAGGCTCCGGCCGCTCAGCAGATGGCACCCGCTCCCGCGCCTCGGCCCCCGGCCTCCGCCGCTCCGGTGCCTCCGGCTCACGCTCAGGCCGCCGCGCCCCGCCCTCCGGCTCCCGCGCCTCGGCCCCCGGCCCCTGCCGCTCCTGTGCCTCCGGCTCACGCTCAGGCCGCCGCGCCTCGTCCTCCGGCCGCGCCTCCTCAGGCCCCCTCCTTCAACCTGCCTGGCGTCGCGGCCCCGGCTCCGCGCGCGACCACTCCGGCCTTTGGTGTCCCGAACGCGCCCGCCCCCACCGCGGCTCCGCAGCAGGCTTCCTCTCCGGGCCTGCCCGTGATGCCGCCGCTCCAGCAGGCCCCTGGCCTCCCGAATCTTCCTCCCTTGCAGGCCGCCGCTCCCGCGCCGCTGGACCTCGCTATTGAGGAGGAGTCCTTCCCAGTCGACGTCGAGGAGTCCGAGCCCGCCGCTCCGCCGCCAGTGGTCGCCCGGCGCCCGGCGCCTTCCGCTCCGGCCCCGACGCCCACGGCCGCGCCCAGGCTCACGGGCTCGGCGTCCAAAGAGACGGAGATCCACGCGCGCCCGGCCTCGCTCTGGCGCCGGCTGCTGGCCCTCACCATCGACACCGGCGCCATCGCCGTCGTGGCCGCGCTCTACCTCATGCTCGCCTCCTCCGTGGCCGGCGTGCATGCGCCCCAGACGGGCCTCTCTGGAATCGACGCCTTCGTCGCCCAGGTCCGCGCCCTCCAGTCCGTGCTGCTACCCGGCGCCGCCCTCCTCCTGGTGCTCTCGCTCGTCTACTGCGCCGTGTCCGCCTTCCTCTGGAATGGCCGCACGCTGGGCCGGCGACTGCTGGGTCTGAGGCTCGTGGACACCCACGGGCTCGCCCCGGCGCCCGGTCGCGCCATCGTCCGCGCCATGCTGGCCACCCTGTCCTTCGGGCTCTTCCTCGCAGGCTTCTGGATGGCCCTCTTCGACCGCCGCGGCCAGACGCTCCACGACAAGCTCACCTCCACGTACGTCGTGCAGCCGAGCTAGCGCCTCCTCAGACCTCTGAGGGAGTGAGCGCTTCGAGCGCAACTTTCAGCGGCCATCACGGCAGGTTCAGTCCTCGACCTGGCGCTGTGGCCGCTGCGGTGTTTTGGATCCATAAAAAAGGGCTGTGACCGCTCCATCCCAGTCCTTGCCGAGCACCGCGGAAGTGAGCGCTCCATCGGCCCGCGGCGCCCGGTTGGCATCACTCGCCGTGGCCAGCGCGCTGTTCATGGAGTTCATCGACTCCACGGCGCTGTCGACCGCGCTGCCCGCCTTGTCCACGGCGTTCGGCACCGACCCGGTCCATCTGAAGCTGGCGCTGACTTCCTACATCCTGGCGCTAGCGGTGCTCGCTCCCGCGAGCGGCTGGATTGCCGACAAGTATGGTCCCCGGCGCGTGTTCGTGGCCGCGATGACCGTCTTCCTGGTCGGCTCGGTCCTGTGCGGCTTCTCGCAGACACTGGGCCAGATGGTCCTCTTCCGCACCCTCCAGGGACTGGGCGGCGCGTTGATGACCCCAGTCGGCCGGCTGATCGTGGTGAACTCAGCGCCGCGCGAGCGGCTCGTGTCCGCGATGAGCTGGTTCACCATGCCAGCACTCGTCGGGCCACTCGTCGGACCGCCGCTCGCCGGCTTCATCCTGGGCGTCGCGAGCTGGCCGTGGATCTTCTTCATCAACGTGCCGATTGGACTCCTCGGCATGCTCGCGGTGCTGCGCTTCGTGCCCGATCAGCGCCCGCCCGATCCGGGTCCGTTCGATGGGAGGGGCTACCTTCTCGCAGCCATCGCCATCACCGCGCTGATGGGGGCGGCCGAGACCGTTGGCATCGGCCTCGTTCCCCTGTCCGTGCAGCTCGTGGCCACGGGCATCGCGCTGGTGGGGATTGCCGCCTACATCGTGTACGCGCGGAGGAAGGAGCGGCCCGTGCTGAACCTGAGGCTGGTGCGCTTCGACACCTTCCGGGCGAGCCTCGTCGGCGGCACTCTGATCCGGATGGGGTTGGGCGCGACGCCGTTCCTCCTGCCACTGATGTTTCAGGTCGGGCTGGGCTGGAGCCCCTTCGAGGCCGGACTCGTGACCATCGGCACCGGAGTCGGGGCGCTGGCCTGTAAGCCCGTGGCGCCCGCACTACTCAAGCGGTTCGGCTTCCGCTCCATCTTGATCGTCTCCAACCTCGTCACCGCAGTGCTGACTGCCCTCCCGGCCTTCTTCCGGGCCTCGACCCCCATTGCCTTCATCGTCGTGGTGCTGGTGGTGGGCGGTTTCATGCGGTCAGTGCAGTTCACCGCCCTCAACACCGTGGCCTACGCGGACATCCCCCAGCCGGCCACCAGCAACGCCTCCACCCTGTCGGTGGTGACGCAGCAGATAGGGCTGAGCCTCGGCATCAGCTTTGGAGGCTTGATGCTTCACCTGGCTCGCGGGAGCGATGAGGCACCCCTGACGCCCGAGCGCTTCATCCTGCCCTTCATCGCCGTGGGCGTGGTGTCGATGCTGGCCGGGCCCATCTACCGGAGGATGTCACCCGACGCGGGCTCCACCATTGGAGGGCGCGCAGCGGCTTGACAGGTGGCTCCCCCACCAGGGGTGCGAGGCCCCAAGCAGGAGAGCAGGCAGGTTTTTGAAGGATTCGTTGTGCCTGCCGCCCACGGCTTTAAGATGCCGCGGTCTCCCATGCCTTCCCATCTTGCCCACACCCTGATCGCGCAAGGCCTCCTTCCCCAGGACAAGGCCGAGGAAGCCTTGCGTCATCACGCGGCGCAAGGTGGCTCCATCGACACCGTGCTGATGGAGCGGCGGATCCTCCCCGAGCCCCAGGTGCTGCACGCACTCGGCGAGGCCTCCGGGCTGCGTCCCGTCAACCTGGCGGACTTCGAGCCCAACGCGGACGTCGCTTCCTTCATCCCTCCGAAGATCGCCGAGCGCCTGTGCGTGGTGCCGCTGTCGCTCGATGGCGCCACCCTGCACGTGGCCTGCGGCTACCCGGTGCCGAAGAAGGAGCTGGAGGAGGTGGGATTCCTCCTCGGCAAGCCGCTCGAGCTGTGGGTGGCCACCGAGGCCCGCGTCCGCGAGTGGATCTCCGTCATCTACCGGCAGCCCCTCTCCTCGCGCTACACCTCCCTGCTCGCCTCGCTCGATCCCGAGCGAATGGGCGCGGCGGCTCCCGCGGTGGCCCAGCCTGTTCAGCCCGCGCAGCCGGTCGCAGCTCCCGTTCAGCCAGCACCTGCTCCGGCCGCGAAGCCCGCCCCCGCGCCCGCTCCGCCTCCGAAGCCCGCCGACGATGCGGCCCTCACGCTGGAGATGGTGGAGCGTCTGGCGCGCTCCGTGGCCGCCGAGCCCTTCCCGGTCGCTCCGCCCCAGCCTCAGCCCGCGCCCCAGCCTCAGCCTCAGCAGCCCCAGCGCGTCAACGGCGCGCCCCCCGCTCCTGCCGCTGGCGCCGCCCCCGCCCAGCCTCAGCGTCCGGCTGCCCCGACCGCACCTCCCGCCTCCGCCGCGCCCGCGCCCGCCGCGACGCCACCGGCCGCCGTCCGTGAGCCGCTGCGCCTGAACATGCCCGAGCCCGCACGTCCCGCGGCTCCGCCCCCACAGGCTCAACCCGCTCCCGCAGCGCGCCCCGCCGCCGCGCCTCCGCAGGCTCAGGCCCAGCCCGCTCCGGCAGCGCGCCCCGCCGCCGCGCCTTCGCAAGCCCCGGCACAACCCACCGCTCCAGCCGCCACGCGTGCCCCGGTGCAGCCTCCGCCCCAGGCGCAACCCGCTGCCCCCGCGCCCGCGCCGCAGCCTGTCGCCACCATGGGAGGGCCGCAGCCGCGCCCGCAGCTCGAGCCGCGCGTACCCGCTCCCGCCGCGCCGCAGTCCGCCCGCGACGACGTGCCCGAATGGACGCTCGCGCAGGCCCGCGCCGCCCTCAAGGAGTCCACGCGCGATCGCGATCGCCTCATCGACACCGCCCTGCGCTTCGGCCGCCGCACCTTCGACTATGTGGCCGCCTTCGCCGTGCTGCGCGGTGCGGCCGAGGGCTGGGACGCACGCGGTGATGGGCTGACCAGTGAGCAGCTCGCGCAGGTGTCCATCCCGCTCGACGCCTCCAGCGTCTTTCGCACCGTGGCCATCACCCGCGGCAGCTACGCGGGCCCCATGCCGCCGGACAGCCTGACGAAGCACTACCTGGAGCTGTTCGGCCGTCAGCCGCCCCGCACCCTCTTCCTCTACCCCGTGGAGGTGCGCGGCCGGCTCGTGGCCATCCTCTACGGTGACTGCGGCCAGAAGCCCATCAGCCAGCGCCGCCTGTCCGACTTCATCCTGTTCTGCCAGGACCTGCCCGCCGCCTTCCAGGAGCTCATCCTCTTCCGCAAGCAGCGCCTGGGCGAGCTGCGCAACTCGCTGGACTTCGACGTGGACGTGGAGGAGCAGTCCGCCCCCGCCACGCCCACCGCCCCGAACGCTCCGGTGCCCACCATGGCCGCGGGCCTGGGGTGGAGCCCCTTCGTCAACCGCACCGCCAGCGCGCTGGGCCGCGCCGCCTCCATGGCCCCGCTGGTGATGTCCCAGGAGGAGCGTCCGCCCCCGGACTTCGGCCCCCTGCTCAAGCGCCTCACCGGCCCGGACGCCAACCAGCGCGCGAGCGCCATGGCCGAGCTGGCGCGCTCTCCCGAGGCCAGCGCCAAGGTGCTCGCCACGCACTTCCCCGGCCCCACCGCGTGGAGCCGCCTGCCGGTAGTGGAGCTGCCCGAAGCCGACGAGCTGGGCCCCATCCCCGGCGCGCTCTCGCGGCTCGGCCGGCCCGCGGCTCAGGCCCTGGCGCCGCTGCTGGACTCGAGCGACGCGGACACGCGCTACTTCGCGCTCCTCACCGCCGGCAGCCTCCCCTACGTGGAGCTGGTGGACGGCGTGCTGCGCGGCCTCTTCGACTACGAGCCGGACATCTCCAGCGCCGCGCGCGTGGCCGCCGCTGCCCTCAAGCACCTGCCGCGCCTGGACGCCGCCCGGAAGGAGCTGCGCCAGGAGCTCATCAGCCGGGATGCGCTGCGGCGCTCGCTGGCGGCGCGCGCCCTGGGCACGCTGCACGACCGCGAAGCCATCGAGGGTCTCATCAACCTCACCGGCAGCGACGACGAGATGTGCGCCCAGGCCGCCGCCGAGGCCTTGCGCGAAGTGACGCGCGCCACGATCGGCCTGGACAAGCGCGCGTGGACGGCGTGGTGGGCGGCCAACAGCACTCGCCGCCGTGCCGAGTGGCTCGTGGCCGCGCTGCGCCACCCGGAGCTGGACATCCGCCTGGCCGCCATCGAGGAGCTCAGCCGTGGCCTCAACGACACGCTGGGCTACTACGCGGACGCGCCGGACGCCGATCGCGAGGCAGCCGTGCGCCGGTGGGAGGCCGTGGTGGCGGACCCTGCCCGGTCGCGCCGGCTGGCCCTGCTGTAGAGCACGGGTAACGGAGAGGGAATGATGACCCAGGCGTGGATCAGCCTCGGGGCCTGCGCGGGGCTGCTGGCGGTGGCGGTCCTGGCCCTGGCGCGCGTGGGGCGCAGCGTGCTGGCGCTGCCGTTGTCGGTACTGTGCATCGCACTGTCCACGTGGAACTTCGCCGACTTCGCTCTGGCGCACTCGGGCGGGCCGGGCTGGCGCTTCATGGCTGCCGCCGCGGCGCTGATGAGCGCTCCGTCCGCGCTGCACTTCATCCTCTCCTTCGTGGGCGAGCGGCGCCGGCTGGCGTCGGTGATGTTCTCCGCGTACGGCGTCTTCGGCGTGCTGGCGGCCACGGCCCTGATGGGGCTGGCCTCGGCGCGCGTGGGCGAGACGGTGAACTCGCGGGGCTTCGTCCTGACGGTGCTGGCCTTCACCGTGCCGCTGCTGCTCGGAGGCTTCCACCTGCTCGCCCAGCACCTGCGCCGCGAGGTGCGAGCCACCGAGCGCACCCGGGCGGGCCTGATGCTCACGGGGCTGGCGCTGCTGGTGACGCTGCTGGGCACGGACCTGGTGGTGGTGCTGGGCCAGAACGTGCCACGCCTGGGCAACCTGGGCACGCTGCTGGGACTGCCGGCCATCGCCGTGGTGGCCCTGCGCCTGCGCCTCTTCGGCCAGGAGCTGTCCAACGTCCACGCGGCGTACGCGCTGCTGCTGGCGCTGATGGGCGTGCTGGCCTACCTCACCATCTTCCGGCTCTTCGCCGCGCAGTACGGCGCGCTGGTGGTGGGGACAGCGGCCATCACCCTGTCGCTGCTGGCCATCATGCGCCGGGGCGCCATCGTATTCGTGGCCCAGCGCGAGCGGCTGGAGCAGATGGCCACCCTGGGCCGCTTCTCGGCGCAGATGGCGCACGACCTGAAGAACCCCATCGCCGCGCTCAAGGGGGCCGCGCAGTACCTCAAGGTGGAGCACTCGCAGGGCCGGCCCTGGGACGACAAGGGCGAGTTCCTGGACCTGCTGCTGGAGCAGGTGGAGCGGCTGGACCGGGTGGTGAGCACCTACCAGCGCCTGGGCCGGGTGGAGCCGCTGCGGCAGCCGCTGGACCTGAACCAGCTCGCGGCGAGCGTGCTGTCCCTACAAGCCTTCACTGGACGCCCCGAGGTGGAGATCCAACGCGAGCTGGCGGTGAACCTGCCGCGCTGCATGGGGGATTGGGATCTGCTGGCCAACGCGGTGGAGAACCTGGTGCGCAACGCCTTCGAGGCCATGCCGCGCGGAGGCACGCTCACGCTGCGGACGAGGCTCGACGGGACGGGCGTGGCGCTCAGCGTGGAAGACACCGGCGAGGGCATGAACGCGCGCACGCGCGAGCGGGCCTTCGACGACTTCTACACCACCAAGGCGACGGGAAGCGGGCTGGGGCTGGCCTTCGTGCGTCGAGTGGTGGAGGCCCACGGCGGGGAAGTGGTGCTGACGAGCCACGAGGGACGAGGCACCACGGTGACGCTGCGCCTACCCGTCTCCGATGCGCCCGCTGGGGCTCCCGTGACGGGAGATGCGGAACCCTGGCCGGGCTGATGACTCTTTCTGCTGTGACTCCGTCCGCAACTGGAGGCATGTGCAGTGGGAAAGAGACAACCCTGACTTCGGCGAGGGGGAGTTCCTTGAGACCTTACGTGCATGGAGAGCCCGCGAGGCAGGCACGCATGACTTTGTGGTCTGGGCTGGGCGGACGCTTCCCAAGCCGCCAACTGGCGGCTACTGCGGCGCTTCTCCAGCCGCCCCCTTGAGGCACAAGAGGGCACGTGCCACTGTGCCAGGGGAGCCCCCCTCTCTGCCCATGTCGATCCCCGGTAAGGACGAGCCGACACTCGAACCAACGCTCGCGCCAGAACTCACCGCCCCCCCCGCTCTGGACCGCACGCTTCCGGGAGAGGGCGAGGCCCGGGCCGCGGACCTCCCGATACCCGTGGCCGCCCCGAGGCCGGGCGAGGAGTTCCCGGTCCCCCACTGGGAGCGCTACGAGTTCCTCGAGCCCCTGGGCAGCGGAGGAATGGGTGAGGTCTACAAGGCGCGGGACCGGCGCCTGGGCCGCGTCGTGGCGCTCAAGTTCATCCGGGGGGCGGACCCCGACAAGGTGATGCGCTTCCTCCAGGAGGCCCGCGCGCAGGCGCGCATCGACCATCCGAACGTGTGCAAGGTGTACGAGGTCGGCGAGGTGGGCGGAAAGGCCTATATCGCCATGCAGCTCATCGGTGGTGAGCGGCTCGACAAGGCGGCCCAGGGCATGTCCCTGCCCGAGAAGGTGCAGGTGCTCAAGGAGGTCGCCGAGGCCATCCACGAGGCGCACAGGCTCGGCGTCATCCACCGGGACCTCAAGCCCTCCAACATCATGGTCGAGCGCGGCGAGGACGGGCGCTGCTTCCCGGTCGTGATGGACTTCGGCCTCGCCTACGACATCGGCCAGGGGCACGGCCTCACCCAGACGGGGGCGCTGATGGGCACGCCCTCGTACATGGCGCCGGAGCAGGCTCGCGGCGAGGTCCGCAGCATCGACCGCCGCTCGGACGTCTACAGCCTGGGCGCGACGCTCTACGAGCTGCTCTCCGGCGTGGTGCCATTCACCGGCGATTCGATCATGGGCACGCTGCAGAAGGTGCTCCACGAGGAGCCGCCCTCCCCGCGCGCGCACGTGCCCCAGCTCCCGGGCGACCTGGAGGTCATCACCCTCAAGTGCCTGAGCAAGGAGCCGGACCAGCGCTACCCCTCCGCCCGGGCGCTGGCCGAGGACCTCGGGCGCTACATCGATGGCGAGCCCATCCTCGGGCAGCGTCCGAGCCTGCTCTATCGGCTGCAGCGGCGGGCACGGAAGCACCGGACCCTGGTGGCCGTCTCGGTGGTGTCACTCGCGAGCATCCTCGTCCTCGCCGCCTTCGGTGCGCGCTCGTGGCTGGAGGCGCGCAGCACCCGGCAACGCTCCGAGGAGCGCGCACGACTGGCTGGACAGCTCGGGCAGCAGGTGAAGGAGATCGAATGGTTCCTGCGCGCGGCCCACACCCTGCCCCTGCACGACACCACCCGCGAGCAGCAGCTCGTCCGCGAGCGCATGGCGCGGATCGCCTCGCAGCCGCATGAGCTGGGCAGCCACGGCGAGGGGCTCGTGCATTACGCCCTGGGGCGCGGCTACCTGGCCATGCACGAGCTGGAGCTGGCCCACGAGGAGCTGACGCGCGCCCAGGAGAAGGGCGTCGACACCCCCGAGCTGCACTACGCACGCGGCCGTGTACTCGGCGAGCTGTACCACCGGGCCCTGGAGGACGCGCGAAACAGCGGTGGCAAGGAATGGGTGGCCGAGCGTCAGCGTGTCCTGGAGAAGCAGTACCTGGAACCGGCGCTCCAGTCGCTCGAGCGCAGCAGGGACCTGGAACTGGAGTCACCCCGCTACCTCGAGGGACTCATCGCCTTCTACCGCCGGGATTACGACGCGGCGGCGCGGCTCGCGGCCCAGGCCGCGGCGGAGACTCCCTGGGTGTACGAGGCGCGGACGCTCGCCGGAGACGTGGCCTACACGCGCGCCATGGAGCACCTGGAACGGGGCGAGTACGACGAAGCACGCGCCGGTCTCGCGGAGGCGGACCGCTTGTATGCGCAGGCCATCGAGTCCGGCCGAAGCGATGCGCGCAACTACGAGGCCCTCGCGGAGGCCTGGCTGCAACAGTCGGTAATCGACTCGCGTCAGGGAAAATCGCGCAAGGCCTCGCTGGAGCAGGCACTGGCGGCGGGTGACAAGGGCCTCCTCGCAGCCCCGGGACACGCCTCGGGATACACCAAGAAGGCCCAGGTCCTCATGCAGTGGTACCGGCTGATGAACTTCGAGAAGGGCGGCCTGGACCCGGAGCCGATCCTCACCGAGTGGACCGCCACCGCCGCGCGCGCCGTGAAGCTGGACCCGCGTGACGTGTATGCCTACGACATGCTGGGCTACAGCCACTTCATGCGCGCGCTCCGGTTGGCCCGGGACGGCGCGGCTCCCGACGCCTCCTGGGACGAGGCCATCTCCTGGCTGACCCGGGCACTGGAGCTCCAGCCCGAGTACCCGTGGGGGCACAATGACCTGGCCCAGGTCTATCGCTGGAAGGGCAGCCATCAGTGGGAGCACGGCGGGGATCCGCGCGAGTCCTTCGCTCAAGCCGAGCATCACCTGCTTCAGGCGGCGCGAAGCGATCCGGCCTACCTCTTCGCGCACATGAACCTGATCGACGTGTACAGCCACCGGGCCTCATACGAGCTCTCGCGCGGGCTCAACCCCCAGGCGGACGTGGACAAGGCGCTCCAGGCGGGCCAGCGAGCCCTCTCCCTCGACGGCAACTACGTCCTGGCGCTGAACCAGGTGGCCCACGCGGAGCTGAAGCTCGCGCGCTACCTCGTTGACAGCGGCGGTGACCCGCGCCCGCGTTTGGCTCAGGCGTTCCAGCACCTCGAGCGCTCCGCGGCCATCAACGCCACCTTCGGGCGGACCCCGCTCTACCGCGCCATGGGCCACCTCCTGGAAGTGGACCACGCGATGCGAGATGGCCGGGAGCCCACGGCCGCTTTCGAGGCTGCTCGGCGCGCCCTGTCAGAAGCGCACCGCCTGGACTCCGGTTGGGTCGAGTGCCGACTCGTGAGTGCGCGGATGGCCTTGTTGGAGGCGGCGTGGGCAAAACGGCAGGGACGCCCGGAGCTGCCCCACCTCCAACAAGCGCTCACCGAGGCCCGGCGTGCCGTGGAGATGTATCCCTATTACGAGACCCACCAGCAACTGGCTCAGGTCCACCTTCAACTGGCGGAGGCTCAACCGCCGGGCAAGGCGCTCTCCTCCATTGCCGAGGGCCTGACGCAGGTGGACCTGGCGCTCCGGCTCAACCCGAATCTGGCGAACGCCCATGCCCTGCACGGAGGACTCCTCCTGAGCCGGGCGCGGACGATGCGCGAAGCGACGGAGCGCCTCGACACCGTCCGCCAGGCCCAGGCCGCCCTCGCCCGAGCCCTCGAGCTCAACCCTCTGTTGCAGCGGGAGTATGAGGCACCGCTGCACGAGGCGAAGACACTGCGCTCCTCTGCTGGAGCCGACGGCTCAGGGCTTCGCTAGCGCCTCGGGACGGATACCGGTGAAGAGCTTCCCCTCGACGGTGAAGTCCTTGGACGTGCACGGCCCCACACCGTAGGTGTTCAGCATCTTGGGATCCTGCGGCTGTCCCCAGGCCTCCAGTTTGCGAACGTTCTCCTTGTTGATGCACACCGCGCCCTGCGGGCTCCAGAGCGCCTCGACACGCTCGACCGCGTTCCCATCGCCGTACGCGTACTGGTCCCACTTGAAGATCGTCGTGCCTGACTGCGTGTAGCTCTTGGTGTTCCCCTTGCCGACGAAATAGGCGGCTCGCTTCGCCTGCAGGCAGGAGCGGAAGACGTAGTCGCGCGTCTCGTCCCTCACGCCCGTGCTGGGCTCCCAGGGCGTGTAGCCCCAGGCCAGACAGGTGACGATGGAGCCCTTCTCGCAGCCCATGGTGGTCACGTTGGGGTCGAGCTTGACGCTGGCGTTCACACCACTGACCCGCTCACCCTGGAGGAAGGAGACGACAGCCCCCAGACCATCCTTCTCACAGTGCTGGGCCCACTCGGTATCCGCTCGGACATCCCGGTACTCGAGCTTGTAGCGATGCACCTTGTCCGTCGTCGCCTCCCGCCCCGGCGGCTTGTAGGCGGTGAACCGCAGCTCATACAGGATGGGCACGCCCGTACCTCCACTCCTCATCGGCATGGTATCGAGGCGGAGGATCAGCTTGCTCAGGTCGTCGCCCTTCGCGACCTTCACCTCCTGCTCCCCCTGAACCCGGTACTTGATGGCGAGCTCGGTCCGATCGCTGGTGATGGCGAGCACATCCACGCGCTGGGTGTTGGCCTCGAGCCTGCCCTGGACCTGCGTCCTGATGACGCCAGATTGGGTCAGATACCGGACGTCGAGCATGACCCCCTGGGGCGTGTTGATGAACGCTTCCGGGCAGAAGTGCTGCTGCCCCATGGCCACGAAGCAGTAGTTACCGCCCTCGATGGTGTAGATGCCCCGGGCATTGCCACTGCCTCCCGGGTCACAGTTACCGGTGGGGCAATCGGGCTCCTCGACCTCCTCCATCAGGGCCTTCGAGATGCCGCAGGTGGGCCCACCGGGGCAGGTCGAGATCGAACCGGTGGGATCCATCGGGAAGGGCTCCCGAATCATTTGCTGGCACCCGCCGCACCCGCTGGCCACCGTCACCAGGGCCATGCAAACGAGCCATACCGACATCTTCCCGCTGACCTCGCGGGTGTCCGCTCCATGTGTCTTCGTCGTATCCATGTTGCTCTACCCCCTCGTGCTGGCGACACAGGCGGGTTCCCCCCGGCCGGGCCCGCCTGTGCCGCCGCGATGACTGCTTGCCCGTCCGCTTAGCCAAAGCCATGCCATGAGGTCAAAGCGCCATGGCACCGGTAGAGAGCTTCTCGAATCGTGAGAGTGCCAAGGAATCACGGGCACATCGCGCGCCAGGCGAGCCCAGAGGCCCGCGACGTGGCACAGCGGATGGCACAGGTGCAGGCACAACAAGCTGTGCCTGGCACACCTGCCTATAATGCCCGCGCATGGAACAGGACGGGTCGACCCTCAAGCCGAGCGGAATCCTGGGTGACAAGAACGCTGCCGTGTCACGTGTCCCGGGTTTGATGCGTCTGTTCGCTGCGGGCACCGCGATGGCCGTGGCCCTGCCGCTCAAGGGTGGAGAGCTGGAGCTGGGACGGGGCTCCCCCGCGCTGGGCGAGGCGCAGGATCCCCGGATGTCCCGCCGCCATGCGCGGATCCAATTCGATGGGCGGCGCTTTCTCGTCACTGACCTGGGCAGCCAGAACGGCACCTTCGTGGATGGGGAGCCCGTGCCCGCCAACACGCCTCGCGAGGCGCAGCGGGTCATCCGCATGGGGGACTCGCTCTTCGTGCCCTGCGCGGATGTGAATCCCCTGGAGCAGCACGGGGTCGTGACGCAGGGGAGCTTCGTGCGGGGCCCGGCCCTCCAGGCGCTGCTCGATGAGGTCGCACGCGCGGCCCGGCTCGGCTTCCCGCTGCACATCCACGGGGAGAGCGGCACGGGCAAGGAGGGCGTGGCACGCGCGTTCCACGAGAATGGGCCGCGGAGCTCGGGGCCCTTCGTGGCGGTCAACTGCGCGGCGATTCCCCAGAGCATCGCCGAGCGGCTCCTCTTCGGCGCCAAGCGCGGCGCCTACTCGGGTGCCGATGCCGATGCGCCGGGCTATCTCCAGTCGGCGGACGGGGGGACGCTCTTCCTCGATGAAGTGGTGGAGCTGGACCTGGCAGTGCAGGCCAAGCTGCTGCGGGCGCTGGAGACGAAGGAGGTCCTCTCCCTCGGAGCGGCGAAGCCAAAGACGGTGGACATCCACATCTGCTCCGCGAGCAATAGGGATCTGCGCGCACTGGTGGCGGCCGGGAAGCTGAGGGAGGACCTGTATTTCCGCATCGGCCGGCCAGAGGTGTCGCTGCCGCCCCTGCGTCAGCGCCCCGAGGAGATCGCCCTGTTGCTCCAACGCGAGGTGCGGCAGGTGGCCCCCACGCTGACGCTGCACCTCTCCTTCGTGGAGGCGTGTCTGCTGCGGCCCTGGCCGGGCAATGTGCGCGAGCTCCTGGTCGAGGCCCGCAGCGCCATCCAGGCGGCGCTCATGCAGGAGGCCCCGCGCGTGGAGGCTCGGCATCTGAGCCCGAATGCCGGCACCGCGTTCGGCTCCGGGGCATCAGCGCCTCCGCCCGCCCCGCATTCTCCGCCGCCGGAGCACCGGGAGCCTCCGCGGGAGGCATCATCGCGGGCGAAGCCGCTCGATGACGAGGAGCGGACGCGCATCGAGGAAGCTCTGCGGCAGAACGGGGGCAATGTGGCCGCCACGGCCCGGGCGCTCGGAATGCACCGCACCCAACTGCGGCGGTTGCTCGAGCGTCACGCGATCGCCGCTCCCGCCGACAGTGAGCAGGATTAGGCGGTGAAGGACAGCGGGTGGGAGCAGAGCGGCAAATGATTGACAGATGTGACGTAGGCGTCTGATCAAGCCGGGCTGCTGAGCAGGACTACACGAGCATCTTCCGCGGGGGCTTCAGCAACGGCTTCCTGGCCGCGTCGGCGCTTCCACCGCCGGGTGCGTGGCGGTGCGCTCTAGGACCGAGCCCTTGCCTGAGGGCCTCCGCCCCGGGCGTCACATCCCACCCCGTCGTATCCCTCACTTCCTGGCGCCTACCTTTTCTGAGGACCGCTGCTCGAAGGAACAGCGACGTCGCCGGGAGGCAGGATGAGCAGGGATGCCACGCAGGAGGGCGAACACGACGGACAGCCCGCGAGTGGGGGTGAGGCCTTCTCGAGGGCCTCGGACTTCGAGGACTCCCTCCTGCTGGAGTTGCGTCAGTCCGAGCCGTTGCATGGCCTCCCGCTCCCTGGAGCACGGCTTGGGGGACCGGATGGTCGCAGGTATCACATCCTCGCGTGGATGGGCGGTGGGGGAATGGGCCAGGTCTTTCGCGCCGGGGACGAGACCCTCCAACGAGAAGTGGCCCTCAAGTTCCTCCTGCCACGCTCGGGCTTCGAGGCGGAAGCGCTGCGGGAGGCCCGGGCCGTCGCCCGGCTGGACCATGAGAACATCGTCCGCATCTTCGACGTGTCCGAGTGGCGGAGCAGCCCCGACGAGCCGGGCCTGCCCTTCCTGGTGATGGAGTGCCTGGAGGGGGAGCCGCTCTCGGCGCTGCTGAAACGGGGACGGCTGGAGGTGAGGCACGCGCTGGAGGTGCTGGAGGGCCTCGCCACGGGGCTGGCGCACGCCCACGAGCGCGGCCTCGTCCACCGAGACCTCAAGCCGGCCAATGTCTTCCTCACCCCGACGGGGACGGTGAAGCTGTTGGACTTCGGCCTGTCGCACCTCCTGGCGTCCAGCGACCGGCGTGTCCCCCTCCTGCCCGGGGCGGGGACGCCGGGGTACATGGCGCCGGAGCAATGGCGGGCCGGACTCCAGGACGCGCGGACGGATGTGTGGGCGGCCGGTGTGGTGCTCTACGAGATGCTCACCGGGGAGCTGCCCTTCCCGCTCGCCACACTCCTGGAGCTGCGCGAGCGGGTGACGTCCGAGGAGGCGATGCCTCCGGTTCGCGCGCGCAACCCGGAAGTACCATCGGAGGTGGAGTCCCTCCTGGCCACCGCACTGGCCAAGGACCCGGCCCGGCGCTTCCCCACGGCCCGCGAGCTGCGGCAGGAGCTGCACGAGCTGCGGGCACGCCTCGCCCGACCTGGCTTCGACGAGTCGGGTCCGGTGACGCGGCAGCGCCGGCGGTTGGTGCTGCTCTCCTGCCAGCTCACGGGCCTCTCCGGGCTCGCGGGGCGGCTGGATGCCGAGGACCTGGGAGACCTGGAGGTGGGCTTCCACCAGGAGTGTGACGAGGTCATCCGATGGCACGGCGGCAGCGTCAACCTGGCCATGGGCGGCGAGGTGTTCGCCTGCTTCGGCTGCCCCCAGGTGCGGGAGGACGATGCGGAGCGTGCGGTGCGCGCGGCGCTGCACCTGGCCCACGCCGTGCCGGAGTTGCTCCAGCGGAAGCTGCCGCACCTCTCCCTCGCTGGACTGGGCACGAAGGTGGGCCTGCACACGGACCGGATGGTCCTGGACACACGCGCCATGCAGGGGGAGGCGCCGCGGGTGGTGTCATGGCTCGCGAGTCAGGCCGGGCCCGGGGAGGTGCTCGTCGGAGAGGCGACGTGGAGGCAGGCGCGCGGGGCCTTCGAGACGGAGTCCCTCGGCGCTCGAACCTTCACGGGCCTGATGGGGCCGACCCCCCTGGACGTCCACCGCGTGCTGCGCGAGCGGGAGGTGCGGGTCCGGTTCGACCGGACGCTGGTGGCCGGCGGACTCACGCCGCTGGTGGGGCGGGAGCCCGAGTTGCGGCGGCTCATGGAGCTCTGGGACGCGGCGAGGGAGGGACGAGGTGCCTTCGTCCTGCTGCGCGGCGAGGCCGGTCTCGGCAAGTCCCGCCTCCTCCAGGAGCTGCGCGAGCGGGTCCCCCCGGAGACAGCCCTCCGCTTGCGATTCCAGTGCTGGTCCAGTCCTGGCGCCAGCGCGCTCCCTCCCATTGCCGAGGGACTCCGGCGCCCCTTCCAGTTCTCTCCAGGGGGCTCGCCCCAGCAGCACCTGGAGGAGTTGGAGGCGCGACTGGGAGCAATGGACCAGCCCAGGGAGAACATCCAGCTCCTGGGGTTGCTCCTCGCGCTCCCTGTTCCAGAAGGCGCTCCGGTGTACCGGCTCACGCCCGCGCGCCGGATGGAGAAGACATACGAGGCCCTGAGAGACCTGCTCCTGTGTGTGGCGAGGCAGCGCCCGGTGCTCCTCGCCGTCGAGGACCTGCACTGGGCGGACTCCTCCTGGCTCGAGCTGCTCGGCCACGTGCTGGAGCGCGTCGAGGGCGCGCGCATCCTCGTCGTCCTCAGCGCCCGTCCCGAGTTCCAGCCAGCCTGGCCCTCCCGCCCCTGGCTCCACCAGCTCACTCTGGAGCGCCTACCGGACGGGCTCGCGACGGCCCTGGTGAAGGAGGCGGCCCACGGTACGCCCCTTCCGGAGCAGACGGTGCGCGCGTTGGCGGAGAAGACGGATGGCATTCCGCTCTTCATCGAGGAGATGACGCGTCTGGTGTTGGAGGGAGGTACGGTGGACTCCATCCCGGTCACCCTGCACGAGCTGTTGCTGGCGAGGTTGGACATGCTTCCCTCGGGGCGGAAGACGCTGGCCCAGGCCGGTGCGGTGGTGGGGCGGGAGTTCTCATTGGCCCTGCTCGCGACCGTCACGGGACGCGAGGAGACCGACCTGCGACGCGAGCTCGGGGGGCTGGTGGATGCGGGGCTGCTGCTGGAGGAGCAGGAGGGGTCGGACGAGCCCGACTACCAGTTCCGGCACGCGCTCTTCCAGGAGGCGGCGTACCAATCCCTGCCGCGTGACGAGCGGCGGCGGCGGCACCAGCACATCGCTCGGGTGCTGGAGGAGCGCTTTCCCGCCGTGGTGAAGGCGAGGCCCGAGGTGCTCGCGCACCACCATACGGAGGCAGGAGAGCTCGCACTGGCAATCCCTTACTGGTGCCAGGCCGGTGTACGCGACATCCAGCGCCTGGCCAACCCGGAAGCGCTGGCACACCTCACCCGGGCCCAGGAACTGGTGGGCAAGCTGCCAGAGGCCGAACGGGACGCGGGCGAGGAGTTGACGGTGTTTGCGGCCCGGGGCCTCGCCCTGGTGCATGTGCGGGGCTACAACTCACCGGAGGCGGCGCGGACCTATGCCCGGGCGTTGGAGCTGCTGCGGCGGATGGACGAGTTCCCCCCCCAGGTGGAGTTGTGCATCTGGAGCCTCTCCACCTACTACTCCATGCGGGCGGAGCATCACCTCTGCCGAGAGTTGGCCGAGCGGGTGGTGCGTCTGGGAGAGCGCCAGAAGAACCAGGAGTTGCTCGCCATGGGCTACCAGATGAGAGCGGCCACCTTCACCGACCAGGGACGATTCCGGCTCGCGCTGGAGTCCAGCGAGCTCGCGCTGGCCTGCGTGCGCTCCGACCTCGCGCGGGATTGGGATGCGCCGTTGGCGGTTCATCCAGCGGGGCTCCTGGCCGTCGCCGCGTCCATCCTTTCCATCTCGGGGCGGCTGGAGCAGGCCCGGCGATACAGCCGGGAGGCGCTGGAGCAGCTCCGGCGAATCGACCATCCACCCACCACGGCCCTCGTCCTGACGAACACGGCCCTGGCCTGCCAGCTCCGTCGGGAGGTCCAGCAGGCCTCTCGGTTCTCGGATGAGACCATCGCCATCTGCAGCGGACGCAGCCACGAGGGGTGGCTGACGTGGGCGAGAGTCCTCCAGGGCTGGGTCCTGGCCGAGCTGGGGCAGCCGCGCGAGGGACTGGCGCTCATCCACCAGGAGCTCGCTCGCTGGCGGCGCTCGGGAATCCGCTCCAGGCTGCCCAACTTCCTCTGCGTACTCGCGGGAGCCCACTTGCGGCTGGGTCAGCTCCGCGAGGGCCTGGTCGCGGTAGACGAGGCACTGAGCGAGGCGCGAGAGACAGGAGAGCACAATATGGAGGCCGAGCTGTACCGCCTGCGCGGAGAGCTGCTGCACGCGGGGGGGCAGGAGCGCGAGGCGCGGGACGACTTCTCGCGCGCCATCACCGTCGCCCGTGAGCAGGAGGCGCTCCTCTTCGAGCTGCGCGCGACGGTGAGCCTGGGCCGGCTGCTGCGGGACACGGGACAGCCCGAGGTGGCCCCGAGGCTCCTGACGCGGGTCCTCACCCGGTTCGAAGCGGACGAGGACTCGGTCGACCTCACGGAGGCGCGGACATTGCTGGAAGAACTCTCCGCCGAGCGGGGGGACAGACCAGGGGCCGGGGCTGCGCGAGAATGAGCGGGGCAGGCTCACTCTGCGCCCTTCGTTGCGGTCCACGTTCCCCTGGTGCCCTCACCCATCCACCCGCCCGATTCGATGTCGGCGTCCGCACCACCTCCAATCGCCGCGAACATGGTGCGTTGCCCTTGTCCCGTTTCGTGGGAAATCCAGAGTCAGCGAATTTCGCTGGTCAACCGCCACAATTGGCAGGCACCTGCCGCGTATGTCGAGCCGGCATTCAGCGCCACCTGGTCTGAACAGTACGAGGCGTCAAGGTACTTTCCGCCTTGTTTCAGCTGGAGCCGGTTCCAACCATCGCCCGCGGGCACAAAACGCCACAGCTGGCAGGCACCAGCCGCATACGTCGAGCCGGCATTCAGCGCCACCTGGTCTGAACAGTTCACCGCGTCAAGGTACTTTCCGCCTTGCTTCAGCTGAAGCCGGTTCCAACCATCGCCCGCGGGCACAAAACGCCACAGCTGGCAGGCACCAGCCGCGTATGTCGAGCCGGCATTCACCGCCACCTGGTCTGAACAGTTCACCGCGTCAAGGTACTTTCCGCCTTGCTTCAGCTGAAGCCGGTAGTACGTCTCTTGCCCGCCGGTGGCGCGACATTGGGCTTCGAGGTTGGACGCGGCGGGTGAGTTTCGCGCCCGCGCGTCTTGAGCGGCTTCGCAGATCGGCCGCGCCGGACCAGGCGCCGATGGCCTTTCCCTTCCCAGTGATTTCGTTGGCGGGTTACTCGATGGCTGCGGCGCGGCAGGCGTTGACGGGCCCTCCGTAATAATGAAGGCCTCTTCCCAGGGAGAGCAAGTTGACGGTGCCAACGTGCGTGAATGGCAACCTTGGACACTGAGCTTGTAAAGATGGTTTGGACGTGTGTTTGTAAAAGTAAAAGATCCGGTCCAGTCAGACGCGCTACGGTCGTCTCAAATGTGGGAACAGTTCGGAAGAGAGCAGGCCGTGGCGCCATTCGTTGGGCCATCTGCCTTCCAGCAGGCGAATGCACTCCTCCCATCGAAGGCTTCCGTCAGCTGCAACCGTGCAATCGGTGAGAGTGTTGTTGTCGGCCGTGAAGTCGAGGGCACTCGGGTCGACAGGAGGCGTGTACACCGCGGCGCTGCTGTCAGAGTCGATCGAGAGAGTGCCGCTCTCCTGGGCAATGGCGAACTGCGGTGCGCGGTCGCCTTCTTTTCAGGAAGAGGAGCCAGGTGCCGGATGTGATAGGCGATGTACGTGAATAGCCAATTGTTTATGAATCAGGCGAGGCTTACCTACCGAGCGAGGCATTGCCGAGCCCGCGTCCGCTTCTCGGACTCCCCCCACCTTCATGCGCCGCGGCCGTGCAGGGGACCGAGCAACCCCTTGTGAGCCCCCTGCTCCATCTACTGCTGTAGCCCCTCAAGCCGCAGGCGCGCCCCTACGTCCCTGCCTCGTCGCCCCAGACCTCCCGCAGGCGTGCATCCCGACCACAAGATTGGGAGAACCGTCCCGAAGCATCCAGCGCCCGCTTGGACTCCTCGGCGAGCCGCCGCTGTGCCTCGTCATGCACGAAGATGGCCGAGCGGTACTGGCTGCCCTTGTCGCAGAACTGCCCGTCCCCCGTGAGTGGATCCACGTTATGCCAGAAGACCGCCAGCAACCGCTCGTAGGTGACCTTTGCCGGGTCGTACACCACCTCGACAGCCTCGAAGTGGCCCGTACCGCCGGAGGAGACCTCAGCGCAGGTCGGGCCCTCCTTCTGGCCGCACGAGCACCATGAGGGTCCGGTAGAGCCTGTTCATGGGGGATGCGCCTCCTGGGAGGCTCCATAAGAGGTAACCCCCGAGCCCGCCCCTCCCCTGCGCGCGCCCCCCTCCGGCTCGCCATCCGAGCGGGGCTCCGGGGCCCGGAAGGACGGGCAATCTCACGCAGGGTGCGGGCCAGCAGCGTCGGCGCTGACGCGCCAGGACGGGCGGGGTAGCATCACCTGGCCCCGTACCAGGAGACGAAGCACCGTGGCCGAGCTGCTGAAGGGAAGCGTGTTGCTGGTAGACGACGACCCCGCCGTGGCCAAGGTGCTCGGTGCACTGTTGGGCCAGGTAGGGCTCACCGTGCACACGGCGTCCAATGGTCAGGAGGCACTTGGCCTGCTGGGCCGCAAGCCCATCGACGTGGTGGTGAGCGACGTGCGCATGCCCGGCATGGGCGGAATGGAGCTGCTGGCTGAAGTGGGGCGCTCCTGGCCGGACGTGCCCGTCATCCTCCTCACTGCCCACGGCACCGTGCCGCTGGCCGTGGAGGCCATGAAGGCTGGCGCCGCGGACTTCGCCCTCAAGCCCTTCGACCGGGAGGAGATCCTCTTCAGCATCCGCAAGGCGCTGCTGCGCGCGCAGCAGCAAGAGGAGGGAGCCCGCCCGTTGGCGAAGGAGGCCAGCTCCTTCGTGGGCACCAGCACCGCCATGGCCGAGGTGCAGGCGATGCTGTCACGAGCCGCCACGGGCACGGCCACGGTGCTGCTGCGCGGCGAGTCCGGCACGGGCAAGGAGCTGGCCGCCAAGGCGGTGCACGACGCCAGCCCTCGGCGCGGCGGGCCCTTCGTGAAGCTGCACTGCGCAGCGCTGCCAGACACGCTGCTGGAGAGCGAGCTGTTCGGCTACGAGAAGGGCGCCTTCACCGGCGCGGCCACCCGCAAGCCCGGCCGTGTGGAGCTGGCCAACGGGGGCACCCTCTTCCTCGACGAGATTGGCGACATCACCCCGCAGGTGCAGGTGAAGCTGCTGCGGCTCCTCCAGGAGCGCGAGTTCGAGCGGCTCGGCGGCACGCAGACGCTGAAGGTGGACGTGCGCTTCGTGGCGGCCACCCACCGCAACCTCGAGGAGATGGTGCGCAAGAGCGAGTTCCGCGAGGACCTCTTCTACCGGCTCAACGTGGTGCCGGTGTGGCTGCCCCCGCTGCGCGCCCGGCCCGAGGACATCGAGCCGCTCGTGCGCCACTTCCTCGAGGTGCACGCGAAGGCCAACGGCAGGCCCCCCTTCACCCTGACGCCAGACGGACTCGACGCCCTGCGGGCTCAGCCGTGGCCCGGCAACGTGCGCCAGCTCCAGAACTTCATCGAGCGCCTGGTAGTGCTCTCCGACGGCCCCATCCTCACCGGTGATGAGGTGAGGCGCGAGGTGGCACGACAGCCGGGCATCGTCCCCGCGGCTCCGGCTCCCGCGCCGGTAAGCCTCTCTCCCAGCTCCCCGGCAATCCCCGCCGTGGGCGGCACCGGAAACGAGGGGCGCACCCTGGAGTCGCAGCGCAAGGAGATGGAGCGGCAGGCGCTGGTGGACGCCCTGAAGCGCGCCGGAGACAACCGCACGCTGGCCGCGCGCCTGCTCGGCATCAGCCGGCGCACCCTCTACAACAAGCTCGAGGAGCACGGGCTGGTGTGAGCTACCGCCGCGCGGCCAGGCGGCGGATGAAGACGGGGGCGACGAGGAAGACGAGCAGCAGCCGCCCCACCTGCACGGCGACCACCAGGGAGAGGGTGGCGTGGGTCCCCAGGGCGATGGCGAGCACCGAGTCGGCCCCACCGGGCGAGGTGGCGAAGTAGGTGGTGAGCAGATCCACCCCGCTCACGGAGGACCAGAGCCAGGCGAGCAGCAGGCACCCAGCCACCATGGCCACCGCGGCCACGAGGGCGCCGAGCGCCACGCGCTTCAGCTCGTGCACCGCCGCTTCATCGAAGTGGCTGCCCACGCGCGTCCCGAGCGCCCAGAGCGCCACGGGCAGCACGCCCGGAGGCCACGCACCCACCGGCACATCCAGGGCCGTGAGAGGAATGCCCAGGAGCATGGGCCCCAGGAAGCCACCCGCGGGCAGCTTCAGCCACGTCCCCATGGCTCCGCCGATGAGGGCGACGAGGGCCGTCACGCCCCACGCCATCACGGGAGACGGAGCCCCAGGCAGCGCCGCGACGGTGGCCACCTGCGTGTCCGGCACACTCCCCGTCCACCGGCCCACCGCCGCCGCCACGAGGATGACCACGCCCAGACGCAGGTACTGGAAGAGCGTCACCAGGCGCGAGTCGGCACCGAGCTCCTCGCTCAAGGCCACCATGGCCGAGGCGCCTCCCGGCATCAGGCCAATGGTGGCGGTGCGGACATCCACGCCTCCCAGCCGGGCGAAGACGAGCGCCACTCCCTGGCCAATGGCCACCACCCCCACCACGTTGACGAGCGCGACGGGCCAGTTCTCGGCGAGTGCACTCCACGCAGCGGGCTTGAAGGAGGAGCAGAGGGCAGCGCCCAGCACCGCCTGCGCGCCCAGCAGCAGCGGCCTTGGCACGGGGACGTGAACCGACAGCGAGAGGGCGGCCACCAGCGACACCAGCATGCCGCCGAGGAGCGCACCGGCGGGCACATGGGTCCACTCGCCCAGGGCGGCGCCCAGCAGCGTCGCCACCGTCACCGACCATACGCGGGAGCGCGACTGTCCCTCGGGCCTGGAATCCTTCTCCATCTCGCCGCGGAAGGTAGCGCAAAACCCTATGCCAGGTGGACCCAGGTCTCCTGGACCCGAGGGTCCACGTAATAGCGGAGGGCCTTCAACCAGCCCTCGGCACGGGTCGCTCCTTCCACCGGGGTCTTCACCGGCAGTGCTCCGCGGCCCGTCTTCCGGTGCAAGGCCCACGTGAGACTGTCGCGAACCTCCTCACGAACCGGGCTGGCCTCTTCGAGCCGGGCACGCGCCTTCTCCTCGAAGTCCGGGGCGGTGAGGAGCGCGGCCACCGTGAGCTGCGCGTGGGCCGCGCTCCAGCGGTCGAGCAACTCCCACAGCGCCACCCGGGTGGATTCGCTCGAGCCGCCGAGCACCAGGGCCGCGGCGGCCACCACGTGGAACTGCCATTGCTCTTCCTTCAGGAGCGCGAGGATCTCCGCGCCCGGGTCGGGGCTCGCATCCAGCGCCGCCTCCACGTGCAGAAGGGTGTCCTTCTTCGAGAGGAAGCGAAGCGAGAGCACCCCCGGAGGTAGCAGGAAGGTGTCGAGGAAGGAGGAGAAGCCCGCCTGGGTGGCGTATTCCACCAGGCCGTTGTCCTGGAGCTCATAGGTGCGTGGCCAGTCCCGCCGGACACAGGCGACGTGGGCCTCCTCCAGGTCGCACCACGCCAGGTCCGCCCCGCGCAGGTCCGCGCACCGCAGGTCCGCCTTCATCAACGAGGCCGCGGTGAGCCGGGCATCGCGGAGCTTGGTTCGTCGAAAGGAGCCTCGCGCCAGGTTGGACGCCGTGAGCACCGCGCCCTCCAGGAGCGCGTCATCCCAGCGCGTGTCCAGGGCCACGCACGCCACCAGGCTCGCGCGCTCCATCCGCGCCCAGGTGAGCGAGGCCCCCGAGAGCGTCGCCAGATCGAGCCGGGCCTCCGCGAGCCCGCAGTCGTCCAGCCGCGCGCCGTCGAGCCGTGCCCTCAGCAGGTCCGCCTCGGGCAGCTCCTCCCCGCTCAGATCGATGCCCCGCAGGTCCCCCAGGTTGTCCCCGAGCTCGGCCGTCCCCGGGAAGCCGACGAGCACCTCGCGCCAGGACCCTCGCAGCCCGAGCGTCACGAGGCGCTCACGGCGGCGGCGGCCCTCTGGGGTGTTCCATCGGGTGAGAAGCGCGGGACGCATGACGTCTCCCTACCCCAACCCCACCCGGATGGGCATAGTGTGGGCGCCGCATGAGCATGGATGAGCACGTCTTGGAGAAGCTCGGCTGGGGGCCCCCCTTCCAGGAGGCCTGGCGCTCCCGCGCGAGCGATGTCGAGGAGCCGGCGCGCATCGGCGCCGACTTTGGCGTGGAGTACGTGCTCTATTCAGCGCGCGGGGACATGCGGGCCACCATCCCGGGGCGGCTGCGCATGGCCATCCGCAAGGGACAGTCCGTGCGCCCCGTCGTCGGGGACTGGGTGTCCTTCGAGCCTCGCATCCAGGAGGGCACGTCCATCATCCAGGCGGTGCTGCCCCGGCGCACCCAACTCGTCCGAAAGGCCGCCGGCCGGGCCGACGAGGAGCAGGTGGTGGCCGCCAACGTGGATGTGGTCTTCCTCGTCTCCGCTCTGACGCGGGACTTGAATCCGCGGCGACTCGAGCGCTACCTGACGGTCGCCTGGGACAGCGGGGCCCAGCCCGTGCTGGTGCTCACCAAGTCGGACCTCTGCGAGGACTTGGTGGCCGCCCGCGAGCGCATCGCCACCCTGGCACCGGACGTCCCCCTGCACACCGTCAGCAGCCTCACTGGCGAGGGGCTCGACGCGATCTGGCAGTACATCGGCGGCAACCGGACGGTGGCGCTCATCGGCTCGTCCGGCGTGGGCAAGTCCACCCTCATCAACCGGCTGGTGGGCTCGGCGCGCATGGAGGTGGGCGCCGTGCGCGAGGACGACAAGGGCCGGCACACCACCACCCACCGCGAGCTATTCGTGCTGCCGCAGGGGGGCCTCGTCATCGACACGCCGGGCATGCGCGAGCTCGGGTTGATGGAGAGCGAGGAGGGCGTGCGCACCGCCTTCGTGGATATCGAGGAGCTGTCGGCCGGGTGCCGCTTCAGCGACTGCCGCCACGAGAAGGAGCCCGGCTGCGCCGTCCGGGAGGCGCTCCGAAGCGGGCAGCTCGCCCCGGAGCGCCTGGAGAGCTACCGCAAGCTCGTCCAGGAAGTGGTCCGCCCCAAGCAGGACACCCGGAAGACCACGCGCGCTCTCAATGATTTCCAGAAGAAGCGCGGTCGCTGAGCACCACCTCCTCCCGAGGTGGACCCTGCGAATCCTGGGAGTGGAGCGCCGCCGTGGCCAGACTCAGGACGGCCCGGGCCTGCACCACCAGCAGCGCGGACAGCACCACGAGCACCACGAGGAGGAAGGGTCCTCGCTGTCTCTCGGGGAGCTGACGGAGACCGCTGTGGAAGAACAGCCAGGCGAACAGGAGCGAGAATCCGAGTGAGCCTCCTGCGACCGCCGTGAGGAAACGTTCGGGCGGTGCGGCGTGGATGACGAGCGCACCGGCAACGAGGAGGGCCACCGCGGTGGTCTTCACCTTCCGGGATGCGAGGAGCTTCGCGAGCTGCGTATAGGCGTGGTGGCACATGGCGCTCTCCTTGCGTCAATGAGCAGAACGAGAATGTGGATTTCCCAGGCCAAGGACCGGTGCATGCACGCGCACCCCGGCCCAGGCTTCGGCTCCAAGAGAGGGCGAAGCGGGAGAGGTGCACCTCGGGCAGGAGCCCGAAGGGCATTGGCCGGATGGAAAGGGAGAGGTTGGAGAGCTGGCGGCCACTCCGCCGTGGGTTCAACAGCAGCGCGGCGGAGTGGCCCGGCCAGCCCCGCGCATTCCAGGAATGGACAAGCCACTCCCCCGGCGTTGGCTGTACCGGACAAGCCACGGGCTCGGCCGTACCAGGCTGGTCCTCGTGGTCTCTTCACGCTGCTCGGGATGCATGACCGGTGCTCCTCGGCGAGTTGAGTCCTCCAGGAGAATGGACAGCCTGGCCAGGGTTTGTGAACACGGCCTGCCTCTGCCCGCTCTCACAGGTACGGACCCGCCTGGGACTCGATAGGCTCAATCCAGGGCTCTCGATACCCTCACCCCGTCCCTCTCCCGAGGGGAGAGGGGTTGGTGGCGGTGGGTGATGGGTGACGGTGGGTGATGGGTGGCGGTGGGTGATGGGTGGCGCGGGGTTGGTGACAGGGCTCAGTGCAACGGACTGGAGTGCCCGGACTCCCTCACCGCCTCGGCCAGGGACTCGAGCTCCTCCTCGAAGTCCTCGATGAGCTCCCGTGGATCCGGCACCAGGCCCTCATCCGCCGCCACGCCCAGCGTCACGTGGCCCGCGTAGCTGAAGATGCTCAGCCCCACTCCCAGCCGCGCCGCCATCGGCACCCAGAACATCACGCCCGCCAGCCTCGCCCCCGCCAGGTACACCGGCCGCTTCGGCCCCGGCACGTTCGTCAGCACCACCGAGGCCTTCTTCCTCATCACATCCACCGCCATCCGCTCCACTGGTGCCGGTGCCAGCCCCGCCGCGGACAGCATGCCGAACACCACCGCCGCCTCCGGCGAGCGCTTCAGCTTGTCCATCCGCTTCTTCAACTCCCACAGTCGATCCACCGGGTTCTCCAACCCGAGCGGCAGCGGCAGGAACACCACCCCGAACCGGTTGCCCAGCTCGCGTGGAATCGGCTCCCTCAGCGGCCTCAGGTTCACCGGCACCACCGCCCGCACATCCTCGGGCGGCTGTCCCCGCGCCGCCACGTAGCGGCGCAGCATCCCCGCCACCACCGCCATCACCACGTCGTTCACCGTGCTGCCCGTGCCGTGGCCAATCTCCCTCACCTTCCCTACCGGCACCGGCCTCGACCAGGCCACCTGCTTCACCCGTCCCAGCTCACCCGTGAGGGGCGAGGGCGGGTCGTGCATCAGCGTCAGCACCCGACTCAGCGCCGAAGCGCCCCGCGCTCCCTCCACCGCCAGGTCCATGAGCTGGATGGGCTCGGCCAGCAGCTCCGCGCCTCGCTTCCACGCCGCCCGCGTCGAGCCCACCACCGTCCGCGCTCCCCGCAGCAGCCGCGCCAACCTCCCCGACGCCTCTTCCACTTCCTCGAAGTCCTCGGCCCTCGCGCCACCGGCCGCGCGCTCGTCCGTCAGCGACAGCAGCACCCGCGCCAGCGAGATGCCATCCGCGATGCAGTGGTGCACCCGCATCAGCAGCGCGCACCCGTCCTCGTACCCTTGGATGACGTGCAGCTCCCAGAGCGGCCAGGAGAAGTCCAGGGGCGTGCTCATGGACTCGCCCACCATCCGCTCCAGCTCGGCGCGGCCCCCGGGAGGCGGCAGCCTCGTGCGCCGCAGGTGGTTCTCCAGACGAAAGCCCGGGTCATCCTCCCAACGCGCCGTCCCCAGCAACCCTCCCGTCACCACCTTCTGCCGAAAGCGCGGGTAGCGCTCCACCAGCCGCTCACGCACCACCTCCTTCAGCCGCTCGAAGTCCACGGGCTCGTCGCACCAGAGCACCGCGGTGATGACCATGAGGCTGGTGGGCTCCTCCATCTGGAGCCAGGACGCGTCGGAAGGGTGCATCCGCTCGGACATACGTCTACTCTGCCTGCTCCGTTGTCTGACGGCGGAACTGAAACGTCTGCAGCGAGGGCGTCTTCGCGGTCAGGGTGAGCGTGTCTCCCTCCACGTCATACTTGTACGAGGTCGGCTGGAACTTCCCCTTGGACAGGCCGATGACGCGCGGCTTGCCACACACCGGCCCCACCGCCTGCCCGGACTTCGTCCGCAGCTCCACCGAGTCGTCCTTCTCGTTCACCTGGAAGGCGCCCCAGGAGCGAATCTCCAGCGCATTGCCCCGACCCAGCGTGGCGTCCTCCAGCTTCGTGCGCATGAGGAAGCACCCTCCGGGCGTCACCACCAGCGAGCGTCCGTAGTCCGGGCGAGGCTTCGCGTCCTGGCTCTCCAGCCCCTCGACGCGTGGCTTCTCGTCCGGGAGGAGGCTGGCCGCCTCCAGTAACCAGCGGCCCACGACCTTCTTGGGCACCGCCCCCGCCCCCATCGAGGCGTCCGCGCACGGGTCCGGGAGCTCCTTCTCGGGGCTAGGCGGTGCGGGCTCGAAGGTCCGCTCGCATTGCTTGCCGCACACACGCGCCACGCAGGCCGAGTCGTCCGGACCACAGCCGGACCTCGCAGCGCACTGCCCGAGCGCCCCTAACGCCTTCTCGCACCCCTCGACCAGACATCGGTCCACGCACGTCACATCGATGCACTGGGCCGCGCACACCCAGTTGGCCGAGCCGCACCGGCCGGCCAGGGTGCGCGGCTTGCCCCCGGCCTGCGCGCCCCCAGGGGTCTGTGCACCAGCGGACGAAGTCAACAACAGGGCGAGCAGGACGAAGCGGGAGACACGCAGACAGGTACCCTCACATGGAACTCCATCGCCATGTGGTGATGTCCGACAGCTCCGGCAACGAAATCTCCAGGCGGATCGTCTCGTAACGGGCAAAGTCCCGAGGATCCATCCGCAGCAAGAGTACCGGCGTACAGGCCTGCTGGCGCTCCGGGAAGGTGTCGAAGGACAGCTCGGAATCGAAGCGGGCCCGGAAGAAGAGGCACAGGCCGTCCATGCGCCCCTCGTGCACCACGGGCCGCTCCAGGCGCAGGCGCTGGGGCAGCGAGCCCGCGCGCAGCGTCTCCAGGTCGAGCGCGAAAGCGGGCTCTGGGTAGCACAGCAGCCGCTCCACGTCCTGCGGCCGGACGAAGCGGGTGAAGTACGCGGGGCTCAGCGTGTCCCGCAGCGCCTGCAGGCAGCTGAAGTCCACGTCCGGCAGGCGCTGGTTCCAGATGAAGGGCAGGCGCGCCTCCTCACGCAGTTGCACCGGCTCGAAGAAGACCTCGAAGCGGTTGGGGAGGATGCGGCCGCCACGTACCAGCAGCCTGTCACGCAGGCCCAGCAGCCGCGGTACCAGCCCCGCGTCGAAGAGCGCGTCTCCCAGCTGCTCGTGCAGCAGCACATCCACCTTCTCCGGCGGGTGGAAGCGCGAGCTGTCCGCGCGCACGAAGTCGATGTCCGACAGCCCATTGCGACGGGCCACCCAGCGCGCCGTGTCCAGGTTGCGCGAGGCATCCACCGCATACAGCTTGCGCGGGCCACGCCGCGAGGCGAGCAGGGCCCGCAGCCCAGTGCCCGTCCCCACGTCCACCACCACCTGGCCCGGCCGCACATAGCGCTCGATGGCGCGCTGGTACGCCTCCACGCGCCCGGCGTCCACCAGCCCCGAGTCCCGAGGCACCGGGCTGGACAGCTCGGGGGCATCCACGAGCATGTTGCGCAGCGTCCCCACCAGCGGCAGGTGGCGCAGCTTCGACTGCAGGTCACCCCAGGCCTGACGAGGCAGGTCTCTCAGGTTCGCCATAACTCCCCCCACGGCGCATGACGCCGGTTGCCGGCCCTTTACAGCAGGAATCCCCTGAATACCTGGAAGGTGAGGCACCGGAAAGAGCCGGAGCCCTCTACGTCACTTGCAGAGCAGGAGGAGTTTTCGGGGATGAACACTCGCGGGGGTGAAGCGTTTGCTCCGGGTCTTCGCCATGAAGCTCCGGCTGCGCGCCGGCCATCAGGTGACCGTCGTCGCGTCCTCCCCTTAGCCGAGCCCGGGCCTGAGTCGGCGAAGGATCAACAGCAAGAGGGGAACCCCGAACCCGAGGATGAAACTCGTCAGCACCATGGCCGAGGCCTTGCCAAACCCCGTCATGGCCCCGAACCCGCTCTGGATGACGAGGGCCGTCGTCAGGGTGAGGACCCAGGGCACGGGCTCACGGGTGGGGGGAATGGAGCGCTCCGGGGAGGGCTCGAACACAATGCTCTTCCACCGTGGATAGTCCCAGCACACCAGGTAGAGCACCGCGAGCAGCATCAGCCCGGTGATGAGCCACGTTCCCTGGAAACCCACCGCCACGGTGATGACGAAGATGTTGAGGATGACGGGCAGGAACACAAGCGCGCCCACCGTGGGCCCCGAGCGGGGCATCAACAACAGCAGCGCCGCGGTGACCTGGGCGACGCCGATGAAGCGCCAGTAGCCCCCGGTCTGCTGCATCGCATCGAAGAAGCGGCCGACGGCGTCATCCCCCGGACTGCTGGTGAAGGGCAGGCCGAATACCTTGATGAGTCCCGGCCGGAGGAAGCCAACGGCCAGCAAGCCCCGCGTGAAGGCAGTGAACCTGCGCAACCACTGGCTCGCGACCACCCGGGCGTGAAGGGAATCCAGAGATGCTTCGAGACTCATGTTCGATTCAGGAGCGGCCCAGCCATCTCAGCTTCAACATCCCCTCGAAGGGCTGGGTGTAGTCGGTAGCCGTATAGCCCTGCATCCGCATGTACATCTCCGCCTCAGGGCGGGTGCGGAAGATGCTCCAGGGCTTCTCGGCGATCGTCGCGACCGTGTAGAGCATCATCCGCGGAATGGGGCCGGGGATGGCGCACACCACTTCCGTCGTCCGCTCCGCCAGCTCACGATCCAGCTCCTTGAACGCGTTCGCGTAACCGATGCGCGCGTTCACCATCCCGGTGCCATCGTGGAAGAAGCAGAAGGTGCCCGGCTGGTTCTTCAGGAGCTTGCGGATCTGATCGCACAGCTCCTTGCCGTTGAGCTCATCGCCCTGCTCGGGATGCTTGATCAGCACCAGGCAGCTCGCCAACGTGGGGGCCCTGAGACTTCCCAGGGACACTCGCGTCAGGGTCGAGCGGTTGGAGGCATGAGGTTCTGGCTTGGATGAAACGGGCATGACGACTCGATTCTATCCCCGAGAACGACATTCCTCGGAGCGACTCGATGTGCGCCATCGTTCACCTTGATTCATGACGCGACTCAAACGGAAAGATGTGCCGAATCGCGCTTGGAATTCCCACGTGCTCCAGGAGAGCGGGGAACCCGTGGCGGTAGATCTCCCTCCCCAAGCCCCCGAGGATGTGCTGCGCTACGCGCGTTTCGTCCGGCTCGCGGCGCGCGGTGTCGCGAGACGGGTCTCCGGTGGGGAGGCGCCATGAGCAGGAAGAAGCACAGGGATGAGGACTCTTGGGTCCCCATCCGGGAGAGCCTCGACGACTTCAAGCCCGCGCACCTCGCGGCACACCTCCGGCAGTACCTGGCGTCCCATATCTCCCCGGAGACTCGACACCTCGACGAGCAGACGCGCCGCACGCTCTTCGAGGGAGTCGACGCGCTGCTCGCCGAGCAAGCCGGGGCCTGGTACACGAAGGCCGACGCGCGGCTCGGCAACGAGAGCCTGGGCAGCTACGGCTTCCACCACTTCTTCCCCAACCCTGGCGGGCCGCCCGACCTGCGCGTGGAGAGCAACATCGAGCGCATCCTCTCCGCGCTCGGCGTGGCCCACGAGTGGCTCTGCACGCTGGACACGTACTTCCGCTCCGTGGCGCTGCCGCCAGACGAGGAGGATCGCGCGGCGGTGCTGTCGGACGCGGTGCGACGGGTCCTCGAGCTCACCGCCGAGGCCACTGGCGGCGAGGAGGCCTGGCACCACTACGCCCTCCTGAGCGTGGGGTGGTTGTTGGAGTCACAAGGCCTCCGCCGCACCGAGCGCGTGGAACAGGCCCTGAGTGAGGCCCTGGCGGACTTCACCCACGTGGCGCCCTCCACCGAGGAGGCGCGCCAGGCCGCGGACACCATCGCCCTGGCGGCGGTGAAGGAGGACGTCTCCCGCCGCTACCCGGACGAAGGCGTCTCCTGAGCGAGGGGAGAGCGCGCTCAGGCCGGCAGGATGCCGAGCCGCTCATCCCTGCGCCGGAGCCAGGAGATCAGCGGGAGCGACACCAGCACCATCCAGGCCTTGCCAACCACCTGCCCCGCCAGGAAGTCGAGGCTGCCGAAGGCGAGCTGGAGGAAGAGGAGGCTGTCCACGACGAGGCCGACGAAGCTGCTGGCGAGCACGGCCAGCACCAGGCCACGCCGCTGCAGGGGCGTGTAGACGGCGAAGTCAGCCAGCTCCGAGATGGCGAAGGCACTGCTCGAGGCGACGACCAGCGGCGGAGGGGCGAGCAGCGCCGAGAGCACCGCCCCCAGGGCGATGGCCAGCAGCGTCCAGCCCTTACCCAGCCGGCGCTGCACCAGATCGCGCAGGACAAAGGCGATGCCGACGACGAGGACACCACTGGGGGCGAGCAGGCCCGGCCCCACGGGGAGCAGACATGGCCCCTGGTCCGGGCACACCACGCCCACATGGCCGATCATCCAATTGGACAGCGGAATCGAGGCTCCGAAGCCCGCCAGATAGATGAAACCCTCGGTTCGACGCTGCTCCATTGCGACCTGCTCCACGACGAGAACGAAGGCGGCCGGGCCGCCCAGGTCGCGCGCAATAGCACGTTTCCGAGAGGCTGTCAGAATGGGGCCCATAAGCCACACCCGCGGCGGCATGGTGCTCCGCGGGAGCTAGGGCTGGGATTCGGCTGACATGCCCGCTTTCGACAGGGCCACCTTCGATGATTCGCGCTGGCCCCTGCTACACCTGCGGCTCCCGGGAACACTCCCCGCCCATGGGCACGAAGAGTGCCTCGCCACCTTGTCCGGCTACCTGCGGCGCGGCGAGAGGTTCCTCCTCCTCGTGGACCTGAGCCGAATCGGGCTGGTGCCCATCGAGCAACGCTGGCGCCAGGTGGAGTGGTTCGAGCAGCACGAGTCTGTCTTGCGCGAGCGGGTGGTCGCCACGGCCATCATCGTCGTGTCGCCCATCGTCCGGCTGTCGCTCAGCGCCATCCTGTTCTTCAAGCCCCTCCCCGTGCCGCTGAGCACTTTCCCCCACCTGACCGCCGCGGAGGCCTGGGCGGCCGAGCGCCTCCAGGAGGCGGGGCTCACCCAGGCCGGGAAGGGGCGCTGAGGCGCGCTACATCATCGGCGCCGTCGACTCGAGCTCCTGCGTCTCCAGCAGGCCCGTCTGCTTGAGCAGGGGCTGGGTGCTGGGAGCGCGGCCGCGGAACTCCTGAAAGACATCCAGCGGGTGACGGCTGCCGCCGAGCGCGAGCACGGTGTCGCGGAAGCGCCGCCCGGTGCGGGACAGCGCCTGCGCATCGGACAACCCCGCCTCCTCGAAGGCGGAGAAGGCATCCGCGGAGAGCACCTCGGCCCACTTGTAGCTGTAGTAGCCCGCGGCGTAACCGCCCGCGAAGATGTGGGTGAAGGCGCAGAGGAAGCGGTCCTCCGGCAGCGGCGGGAGCACGGTGTTCTCCCGGGCCACGCGCTTCTGCACCTCGAGGAAGCCGGCCTGTCCGTCCCCTCCGGGCTGGTAGCGGTGGTGCAGCTCCAGGTCCAGCGTGGCGAAGTACACCTGGCGCAGCGACATGGAGGCGGCGCGGTAGATGCGCCCCGCGCGAATCTTGTCCTGCAGGTGCTTGGGCAGCGACTCTCCGGTGTCCACGTGGCGGGCCAGCCGGGAGAGCGTCTCCTCGTGGAAGCACCAGTTCTCCATGAACTGGCTGGGCAGCTCCACGGCGTCCCACTCCACGTTGTTGATGCCCGCGGCCTCGGGGTAGTCCACGCGGGTGAGCATGTGCTGCAGGCCGTGGCCGAACTCGTGGAAGAGCGTCTCCACCTCACGGAAGGTGAGGAGCGCGGGCTTGTTGCCCACGGGCGGCGTGGCGTTGCAGACGAGGTAGGCCACCGGCAGCCGCAGGCTCCCATCCGGCTTGCGCTTGCGGTCGAGCGCACCATTCATCCACGCCCCGCCGCGCTTGGTGGCCGGGCGGCTGTAGGGGTCCAGGTAGAAGGCGGCGATGTCCTTGCCGGACTCGTCGGCCACGCGGAAGAACTGCACGCTCGGGTCCCACACGGGAACTTCCCCGTTGGCGGCGCGCACCGTGACGCCGAAGAGCCGCTTCGCGGTGTCGAACAGGCCGTCCAGCACGCGCGGCAGCGCGAAATACGGCCGGAGCTCCTCGTCGGTGTAGGCGTAGCGCTCCTCGCGCAGGCGCTCGGCCCAGAAGGGCACGTCCCAGAGCTTCAGCTCGAGCGAGGCATTGCCCGTCTTGCGGCGGGCGTACTCGGTCAGCTCGGTGTTTTCGGCGCGGGCGCGCGAGCGGGCGGCGTCGCGCAGCTCACCGAGCAGCTTCTCGACGGCCTGCACGCCGGGCGCCATCTTCGCCGCGAGGCTGACCTCGGCATAGGACGGGTAGCCGAGCAGGCGCGACTTCTCCAGGCGCAGCGAGAGGATGCGCTCGATGAGCGGACCGTTGTCCTGGTCTCCCGAGGAGGCGCGGGTAACGAAGGCGCGGTAGAGCTTCTCGCGCAGCTCCGGCCGGCGCGAGTGCTCGAGGAAGGGCACGTAGCTGGGAGCATCCAGGGTGATGCGCCAAGGCCCATTCTCAGGGGTGGGCTCGGGGGCTCCCTCGGCCAGTCCCTCCATCGCCATGTAGGCGGCCATGGCCAGCGCGCTGGGCGGCAGGCCCTCCACCTCCTCGGGCTTCGTGAGCGTCATGGACCAGGCCTTGTTGGCGTCGATGACGTTGTTGGTGAAGCGGGTGGAGAGATCGGCCTGCTCGCGCTCGATGGCCTGGAAGCGCTCGCGGGCCTTGCCCTCCAGGCCCACACCGGATAGCTCGGCGTCGCGGATGGAGGCCTCGATGACCCGGTGCTGGGCCGCGTCGAGCTTCTTCCACTCCGGCCCCTCGCGCAGGGCCTTGAGTGCCCGATAGAGGGGCACGCTCTGGCTGATGCGCATGAGGGACTCGACGACGTCCCCCTCGACGGCGGAGTGGGCCTGGCGGAGCTCGGGGCTGTTCTGCACGCCCATGAGGTGGTTCACCGCGCCCCAGGCGAGGCCAAGCGGCTCGGTAATGGCGGACAGGCGCGCCACCGCCCCCTCCCACGTGGGCTGGACGTCCCGCTCGAGGGCATCGAGGTCGGCATTCAGGCGCGCCAGCAGCTCGCGAATGGCCGGCTCGACATGCTCCGGGCGGATGCGGTCGAACTTCGGAAGTCCTTCGTTCTGAAGCAGCGGATTGTCGGCAATGGTCGCAGTCATCACCCGCTGACGTTAGGGCAGCCGTTCGCGATTGGCAGCAATCACGAAGGGGATGCCGGGCGGGCAGTCAGGGAGTGCACGTCCCCCGCCCCAGGGAGACCTCCGGGACGTTGGAGGGGAACAGACATGCCCCGGGACTTCACCTTGACAGGGCACCGGGCGCGCTGCTCTCACGCGAGGCCATGCTCTCCCTCGTCCTCGCGGCCTCGCTCGCCGCCGCCCCCGCGCCCCGCGCTGCCACCTCCTCGGGGACTGTCGTCCACATCCCGCGGCTGGACGCGCTCCAGGGAGTCACCGCCTTCCTCGACCGGGCGGGACAGTACGCCGCCCTGCTGCGGCCCGTCGTCTGGTTCGCGGAGCTGCACCCCTTCCTCTCGCTCGACCCCAGCCAGCCGGACAGCCTCAAGAGCCTGGGAATCGACCCCACCGGCCCCCTGACCGTCTCTCTTCGCTCCAATGGCCGCATCTCCTGCACGCGACTGACGGACCCGAAGCTCTTCCAGGAGAAGGCCGCCGCGGTGCTGATCTCCGGCAGTGGCAAGACAGAGGCGAAGCCGACAATCCTCAACGGGGTCACCCGGGTGCTCATCCCGCGCGAGTCCGGTGGCCATGCCGGCTATGCCCTGAAGGGCCAGGAGGCGTGCGCCTTCACGACCCCGAGCGGGGGATTCGTCGATGATGGACAGGGCGCGGCGATGCAGAAGGAGACCTCGCGGCTGGTGGGCAGTCCGCCCAAGCCGGACGCTCGGCTGGCGCAGCTTCCCGGCGCCATCTACGTGCTGATGCCCGGGCGCGGCATGGTGGTGGGCATGGACGGAAGTGCCACCGAGCTGCGACTGGAGGGGACCGCCACACAGCTTCCGCTGCCGCCCTTCCAGACAACGGGGACGAGCCCCTACGGGACGATGAAGCCCGAGGGGATGCTCTTCTCGCGGGCGCGGGTGGCACCAGCCGGGGTGAGCCAGGCGGTAGCGAGCGTACGCGCGCTCATCCAGCAGGCATGCCCCGCCTGTCCCCCGGCAGAGGTGTCCTCGGTGTCGCGGGCGGTGGCCGAGCGCCTCACGGGCAACGTGCTGGTAGCGGTGGACAGCGTGAAGTCGCGCCCCAGCCTGCGCACGCCCGAGGGTCGCTTCTTCGCCATGCGTCAGGCAGTCGCCGCCGAGGTGATGGACGCCGCGGCGATGAAGACCGCACTCGCCCCGGTGGCGAAGTTCCCGGGCGCGAGGGCGCTGGAGGACGGGTACGCGCTGGACGTGAAGGGGGGCACCCTCTTCGTCCGACTGAAGGGCAAGCAACTCGTGGTGGGCAATGACGAGGCGGTGGTCCAGGCGCTCCAGACAGCGCTGCCGCAGGGGGGCGCGAAGCTGCCGCACGCGGTGGACTTCACCGTGGACCCGAAGCGGCTGGCGAGCGGGTTGAATCAGGTGTCGCTGATGGATGTCGTCTCCGACCAGCAGCTCGCTGGCCTCTTCACCGTGGGGCTGGAGTTGGGGCCGCTGCTGGCCCGGAGCGAGCGCATCTCGGGCTGGCTCGACAGCACCTCCGGAGGCCACCGCTTCTCTACCCTCTGGACGCTGCCCGCCGCGCCTTGAGGATTACGCCGGAAGCGCGCACATCCAAGGCCCGGCCAATAATCAAAGAGCGGGATTGAAGGTGCCCGCCTTCCATTGCTGCAGCGTCAGCTCCGCGGTGAAGCCCACAAAGCTCCTGGGGATTTTCGCGAGCTCGGCAAGCACGAGCTCTGCTTCGCTGGGGGCGAACTCGAGCGCATACGAGGCAACCCAGTAGCGAGTTCCTGGCTCAGGAGAATCCATCAACTTCAGTAGTTGCCGCTGTGCCTCGGGGCCTCGCTCCCTCAACTCCCTACGGATCGCCACGAGGACGTCGAACTTGCGATTGGCTGCCTTGGGCTTTGCCCCTTCGATGTCACGTCCATGCTCGGCGGACAGGGTTCCAAATTCCTCGACCAGACGTTCCGTCGAGAGAGTCTTCCACTGCGCCTTTTTCATAGGATGACTCCAAACCGCTTCAAGAGAAGTCCGTAGGCAGGGGTAGCGAAGACCCGGGCCTCCCCATCCTCTACCGCCTCACTCATGGGCGGTGCCGCCGTGGCGCATCCCACCAGCAGCACGCTCACCGCCAGGGCCAGCACGCACAAGCGCGTGCACCGCCAGGTACTCCGGGGGAATCGTCCGACAACGCGATGAGTCATACGGCTGGGAATGCTGCTATGCCGGCGACCCGGCGTGAAGAATCGAGGGGTACGAGCACGCGTCACTTCTGGACGTCCAGAAGTGACGATCATCCCTCGCAATCCAGACGGAACCACGGAAAAGGCTCCCCCCAGGACGATCATCCCCACGAGCACGGCATTGACGCGGATGTTGTCCGGCCCGAGTTCTTTGGAAAGCACCTTGGTCAGCGCCATTCATTGTCGCGCGTCAGGCCCACTCCGCCGGGTAGAGCCATGTCCGAGGTGTGCCGGTACTCTCCCGGGGACCGGCTCGCCTCCTCCTGGCCTCGTCCATCAGCAGCATTGGTGCTTCGCCGCCTGCGACAAGCCCATCAACCAGCCCGCATGGTAACGCGGAGGGAGTGAAAGCCGGCGGCTGAGCCATTGGAAGCCCCTCGAACTCCCAGTAACTTCCCGCGCATGACGCCCCCCCTTCCATCCTTGACGGAGCGGATCGACCGAGGTGCCCCCGGTGGCCATGAGTTCGAGCGGCTCATGCATCAGCTCCTGCTCCAGCACGCCAAGAGCCACGGCTTCGCCTACGAGCCGAGGAGCGGCGCGGGCGGAGACGGAGGGCTGGACGGATGGGTCCAGAGAGGCGTGCCGGGCCTCAAGGGCTCCGTGGCCTTCCAGTTCAAGTGGCTCTGGGAGGACATCCACAAGGGCTCCAAGGCGGCGCAGATCAAGGACTCACTCGAGCGCGTCTCCAGGCTGCGGAAAAAGCCTCGACACTGGGTGCTCGTGACGCCCTGGGATCTCAAGCCTTCCGAGCGGGAGTGGCTCTCGGACCTGGGAGCCTCCCACAAGCTCACCGTCCACCACTGGGGGCAAACAGAGCTCGAGCACCTGCTCATGCGGCTCCCGTCGCTGTTCGCCCGCTACTACCCGCACGCGGCTGGGCTGCTCCCAGAGGATCGCCTCGGCCTGGACTTCAGACAGTTCGCCCTCAGCTACCAGGCGAAGGTGGTGCAGAGGCACCGCCACCTGCGGACGCTGGGACTGCCGCCGGAGACGCTTCGCGAGCGGGATGCACGCACGGAGATCCCCCTGCGCGATCTCTTCGTACCGCTGCGCTTCCTGAGCGAGGACGGGCAGCACCGGGCCGCTCCCCTCGCGAGTCTGCTCGCCGAGCGCAAGTCGGTCGTAGTCCTGGGAGACCCGGGAGCGGGCAAGTCCACCCTGCTCGCGTTCCTGTCCTTGCTGCTCGCGGGCGAGGCGGAGCTGGAGGGCTTCACCCCTGCCCCCCGCACCGTGCCCATCCTCGTCTCGCTCCGACAATTCGTGCGGGAACGAAGCGAGCAAGGCGGCGGTCTCTCGATCTTGGAGTACCTGGTCCGCCACGCCCAGACTGACTTCAGCCTCGAGCAGGCCCACTCCCACTTCTTCGACGCCGCCCTGAGAATGGGCGAGGCGGTCGTCCTTTTTGATGGCCTCGACGAGGTGGGCAGCGCGGCGGCCCGGCACCGGATTGCTGGGATGATCAACTCCTTCCGCTCGGAGTACCCGCAGTGCCCGGTCTGGGTCACCTCGCGAATCTACGGATACACGCCGGACGTTCGACTCCCAGCGAGCGAGCTCGAGCACGTGCGTCTCGGGCGGCTGGATGACGCCCAGGTCGGGGACTTCATCCACCGCTGGTACACCCTGCAGTGTCCTCACAATGAGCGAGAGCGCGCTGAGTTCACGGACTCGCTGCACCGAGCCGTGCAGCGGACCCCGAGCGTCCGCCGCCTCGCGGGCAACCCGCTCCTGCTCACGCTGATGGCGTTCATCCACCAGGGGACCAAGAGGCTGCCAAAGGATCGAGGCGAGCTCTACTCCAAGTGCACAGAGATGCTGCTCAAGACATGGCAAGAGGCCAAGTACGGGGAAGACGAGCAAGCGCCCCATGCCTTCAGCCGGCTGAACCTGCCAATCCAGACCCAGAAGGACTACCTCGCCCATCTCGCACTCCACGTACAGGAGCGTAACCAGCAGGGAGAGGACGAGGACAGCCGGGGCCTCATCTCCCGCCCGGATGCGCTCGAGAGCCTCGCCAACCGCCACCTCGCACTGGGTAGGCGCGAGCGTCCTGGGCTCACGCCAGGTGAGGCCCGCGAGGAGATGAAGAATTTCCTCGACTACATCAGCGATCAGACGGGGCTGCTGCTCGACCGGGGAGGAGACCAGCTCTCGTTCATCCACCTCTCATTCCAGGAGTATCTGGCGGCCTGGGTCTTTACCTGCCAGCCCGAGCTGCACGACAACCCCACCTTCTTCATCAAACACCTGGGGCTCTCCGCCTGGGAGGAAGTCCTGTTGCTCCGCCTCTACATCGTTCGCTTTGAACAGGGGGGGACCAGCGGCTTCGACACCATTGTGGGGGCGGTGCTGCGCCATCTTGAGCGCGGAGGCCCCTCTCAGGGTTGGTTGATGCTGGCACGAGCCCTGCGGGACAACCTCGACTTCAGCTCGGGCGACCAGGACACGATCCTCAAGAGGGCCATCGGGTCTTGGGTGGACTCGCCGCAGGAGCGAGGCACGTGGTTCTCCGCGCTCGAGGAGATCAAGCTTTTCGCGGAGGAAGAGAAGGCCCGAAAGAGGCTCAAAGAGCTGCTGGACGAGGCTTGTAAGCAGGAAAACCCCGCCCGTGCCGTCGCCGCCCTGCATCTGCGGACAAGGCTGCTCGAGTTCCCCGCCGAGGCTACAGCCTGGCTCGAGGGGCACCGCAACAGGGAGCAGATGCTCCCCGATCTCGTTGCGTTCATGGGGGCCCCGGGCATGGATGTATTCCTGGCCGAGAGAGCCACCCTTACTGATTGGGAGGTAGCCCTCAGCGCACTGGATGGCAGGCGGCTCTACCTCTCAAGTCTAGAGTGGGCCTTGGGCGTCAACTCCAACAAGGCAGGGGAGAAGGCGCTCCGCGCTGCAACGGCAGTGCTGAACAAGAAGACCCTCATGGAGCTGCAATCGCGGAGGACCTTCGCAGACGTTCATCGCAAGAGTAGTGCGGCAAGCCTGTTTGTGCGGCCTGGGCGCATACTGAGTGAGAATCTATTTTATAAGGTGGGGTTTCCACTCTCGGCGATGCTCGCTGGTCCTGCCTTCCCCGAACCTCCAGCTGGGACGTTGGACTCTCTCTTGAATCCAGCTCTTGCGGCCGAGCAGGTGGAGAGTTCCACCATGTCAAGCTCGGTCTTGGAGTCCGCCGTGCAAGCATGGGTGGAGCGATTCATCGGCGCCCAGATGAATCGCGTCACTTCAGTTGAAATATCAATATCAGGCATAGCAAGAGTCTTCAGCCGCGCCTTCAGCAGCGACTTCAGCAGCGACTTCGTCCGCGACTTCAGCAGCGACTTCGTCCGCGACTTCGTCCGCGACTTCGGCAGCGACTTCGTCCGTGACTTCGGCCGCGACTTCGTCCGTGACTTCGGCAGCGAATTCGTCCGTGACTTCGGCCGCGAATTCGTCCGTGACTTCGGCCGCGAATTCGTCCGTGACTTCGGCAGCGAATTCGTCCGTGACTTCGGCAGCGAATTCGTCCGCAACTTCGACGGCGCCTTCGACAGCGACTTCGGCCGCGACTTCGGCCGCGACTTCGGCCTTGATCCTGGACGCGGAGATTGGGAGCAACAGTGGACCCAGTTCGTCTCAAGCGAAGAAAATCTTATACGCATGCTCCAGGATTGGCGATTCTGGGATTACAATTTCTTCTTTCGGACTAATCGTTTCGATCTGGAACTCGACCCTGGAGGGGAGGAACTTACTGCCGTATTTGAGAACCCGCTGGCTATCCCACTGCTCCTAGTTGACGCTCTAACGATAGCCGCGAATAACCATCTGTTCTCCTTGGGGAGGCATGCCGCCGTCGCGGCTCCAGGTGGTGGTAAATACTGGAAGGATGTCGCTCGCCAATGGTCGCGGAAGAATCCCTTTGACGTCTACGTCGTCTCGCTGTCCTGGGAGGAGCATGCACGCATCTATGCCTCTCAGCACGGGCGTCTCACGGGAGCCGCTGGGGCTTTGATGCTAGCGCACGCTGCGTATGCCCGGCTGATGTCGGGCCTGGCGCTGTCGGGACCGGTCTGGGCCCGGCTCGTAGAGGAGAGAGATCGCCAGGATCCACACATCCACGCTGGCTATCTGCTGCATGAGATCTGCCACTTCCGCGACGTGGAGCAGAACGTGTTGGCTTGGGAGGAACTGATAAAGGCAGTCCCGGCAGAGAGCCGAACCTCGAGCCCCACGCCTGCGAGCCCAATGAATGTCGCTCACGAGGGCACCAGGTCACCGCCCGCCTCTACACCGGCCCGCGCTGCCGCTCGAAGGCCAGAGACCGAGCCACCGCCCGAGCCGCTCTTCGCCTGGGTCCACCTGTCCGACATCCACATCGGCCATGGTGGGGCGGGGCATGTGTGGGACCAGAAGCTCGTGCTCTCCGCGCTCCACAAGGACATTGTCGAAGAGCAGAAGCGGGGCCAACTCCCACGCCCGGAGGCGCTGCTGGTGACGGGTGACATCGCCTTCAGCGGAGAGCCCAGCCAGTACGGGGAGGCAAAGAAATGGCTGTTGGGCGTAGCCAAAGCCACGGGCCTGGATGAGCGCAGAATATTCACCGTTCCGGGCAACCACGACGTCCAGCGCGCGGCGGACAAGGAATCCACCATCAAGCGGCTGATGCGGGGCTTGCGTGAGGGCGCTGACGACCTGGATGAGGTGCTCAAGAACGAGACCGACAGGGGATTGCTTGCTCGGCGAATGGAGAGCTACCTCGCCTTCGCGGCCCAGCTCGCGCCAGGCTGCCTGCCCGAGGCAACCACCTCACTCGCTTCGTGGATGCACCGCCTGGTGGCCCGAGGAGGGCTGCGCGTCCGCCTGGTGGGGCTCAACACCGCCATGCTGTCGGCGGATGACCAGGACAAGGGAAAGCTGAAGCTCGGCAAGGAGGCAGTGGGGCACGCGCTGAATCCCCTGCCGGATGATGACGAGCTCGTGCTGGTGCTCTCACATCACCCACTGCGAGAGGGCTGGCTGGCTGACCAGCGCGCGGCCGAGTCCTGGATGAAGTCCCACGCCCATGTCCACCTTTCCGGCCACGTGCACGAGGCCGAGCTCGAGGAACTGCGTGCGGGCTCGGGCAACAACCTGTTGCGTATCATCGCCGGGGCCGCGCATGGAGACCACCAGCCGGCTGGAGTGCCCGCGAGCCATGGCTACAACATGGTAGCCGTCTATCCTCGACCGGCCGGGGGGCTGCTGCTGCGCGTCTGGCCTCGGCTCTGGTCCGACAACAATAAAGACTTCCGCCCAGACATCCACAACCTCCCAAAGGGGCGAGACTATGCCGAGCACGCCGTGGAGAGCATCCGTCTCCCCCCGGTGGGACAGTGAGGCTGGGCCAGCCTCTATGCGGGATGAGGGCCCTGTTGAGGGTGAGGGCTGGAGCCGAGGGGCGTCCACGAGCCGGCCCCACTGGGCCAGAAGTCTCCAGGCCCTCCTGGTGGTGAGCTGCCTCGTGGCCGGCATGAGCGCGGCCGGCGAAGAGCCGAGACGAGAGAGGGTGAAGCTCCCGGCCGAAGCACATCCGCAAGCGGAAGCCCTCGGCCCCCGCCTGGAGGTCTGGCGGGAGGGGAGCGTGCTGGAGGACGAGCCGTCCGAATCCGAGTGGGAGGACACACTGGAGGACGAGGCCGGCATGTTGGCTTTCTTCTCCCACCAGGAGGTCCCGCTTCCCGTCCAGGTGGACCCGGAGCGGCCCGAGTTGCTCTGGGTTGCCGGCCAGGCCTCGCGAGAGGAGCTGGCATCGGGGCTCTTCGGGGATGCGTCCGCGGTGGACGCCTTCACCTTCGAGCCCCGCGCGGTTCCACCCGACACCGAGGGGAGGCCGCGAGTCTGCGTGCGTGTGCACCAGCCGGGGGCGCTCCTTCCCGGGCTTCTGGCCGGCATGCGCGGCGCCCTGGACGCGCAACTGGAGGCGGATGTTGCATGGACGCGCTCCCAGCTCACCGCGACGTCCCTCGACGAGACCAGAGTCGCGGCGCTGGTGGAGCGCAGCCTGCGTTGGTCCCAGCGCTCGGACATCCTGGACGACTCCGGGCAGAGCTACTTCGACCGCTACCTCGAGGTGCTCGCGCCGTGGCGGGACGAGCCGCCGCGGCACCTGGGGGACACTCTCGCCCAGGACTGGCACTTCCTCGGAGAGTCCTCCGAGCCATTGCAGAAGACCATCGCCCTGCGCTCCACACGCTGGAAGACGAGCTACAGCGTGACGGATGGCTCGCCCGTCCTCTCACCGGGGGACGTGGTGGGCCGCTTCTATTATCCGGACGGCGCCAGTGTGCAGGTGTACCTCCAGGTGCTGCTCACCGAGGAGTACTCCTTGGAGCGCGCGGAACTGCGGGTGCGCAACCTTCCTGGCAGCAGCCCGCGCGTCCTCATTCCCGGGGAGGATGGGCGCTGGCGCGGCTACAGCGCCGGCTTCCGCCTCGCCGCCGGCGCCTCCGAGCCGCTCGAGCACCCCGAGGGCAACTATTACTGGTACTACCCGGGGACGGTTTTCATCCACCCTGGAGACTGGCAGCCGGGGCTGGGGAGCGGCACTGGCGAGCTGACGGCGCTGCGGCGGGAGATTCTCACGACAGCCCTGGCCAGGGCCACGGAGCAAGCGCCTCAGCCCCTCTTCGGGTTGGACCATGACGTGCTCTCCCTGCTCACCGCGGAGGAGCGCCAGGGCGTCTTCGACACCGTGCTCGCGGGGCCAGAGCCCACTTCGGGACTGGAGGGGGAGGCCGTGCACCTGCTGGGGCGCGTGGTGCTGGCCATGGCGGCCCGGGAGTTTCCCGCCCTGGAGCGCGAGCTCACCTCGAGCGGTGTGCTGGAGAAGCTGCTGGGCAGCAACGCGCCGGAGAAGGTGCTGTTGGGGCGGGCCTTCACCCAGAAGGCGCTGGCCTCGTTTCCTCTCGTGCTCGGCTCGCTGGAGTCCCTGCCCACCTTCCACCTGGGACGCGAGGGGGAGACGACACACCTGTTGAACGTGCCCACCGGGCTGGTGTCCACGACGCTGGTGGCGCCGGAGGCGTGGGACATGAAGCAAGGGGTGCGCCTGGGCGCGGAGCCCGCACTGCCGGGAGAGGCGGCGGGGGCCTCCCAGCGCATGGCCCTGTACTTCGAGCCGGTGCGGCACCACTTCCAGGCGCGCTACCTCTCCTCGGTGGAGGAGGGACCCCGCAGCCGGGCCCTGCACCCGCTGGAGTGGGTGCGCGTGGAAATCCATGGGCCGCAGCCGCGCACGCACCTGATGACGGCCATGGAGCTGGCGCTGCTCGCTTCCCTGCCGGACACATCGCTCTTCTGGGCGGCGCTGGGCCGCATCAGCGAAATGCACATGGTGTCCGGCGCCGTGTCGGCATTGGCGCGGGCGCCGCTGATGACAGAGGTGGCGGCCACCGCCACGCAGAGCGGCCCGGCGGCGCGTCAGGCGGCGGTGCACCAGTTCATCGGTCGCATGTCCCTGGTGGGAACCCTGGCGGTGGTGGACACCCGGCGTGACGAGCTGTCGCGCACGCCGAAAGGACGGGCCTTCCTCGCGGTGCATGACGTGGCCATGCTGGCACTGGCCGGGAGGGATATCTCCAAGCTGGCCAACTCGGGCATATGGCGCGAGCTGGCACACCGGGGGGGGCTGGTGGTGAGCAAGTCTGGCGCGAGGGCCTCGGCCAGACTGCGCGAGTCAGTGGAGTCCATCCAAGCCCTGGCCAGGACGATGGAGCGGATGCTCGCCGAGGGCAAGGCCGTCGCGACACCGGAGGGACTGCGGTTTTCCCTGACTGACGGAGCCGAGGCCTTCAAGCAGGCCTTCTTCGCCATCCGGGGGGAGTTGGCCGCGGCACGGGCGCTGGGTGGAATTCGCCGCGCGGGGCTGGTGGCCCAGGAAGCCGAGAAGACGCTGGAGGCGCTCAAGCTGCTGGCAGCGGAGAGCCAGGAGATGGCGCTCGCCTATAACGCCGTGGCGAGGCGCGCGGCGGCCTTCCCAGCGGACAGAGCCCAGGCGTACCTCGCTGCGGTGGAAAAGCTGCGCACCTCCGCCCGAGGCAACGTGAAACCGGCACTGGCGCAACTGCTGAGGCGCTCAGGAGCACGGAACCTGGCCGACCCGCTTGTCTTCCTGGAGGAGGCCAGGTGGCTCGTCAGTCACCCGGAGTTGAAAGCCGAGGCAGTGGCTGAGCTGGCGAGAAAAGCCTGCAGGGGCAGCGTGGACCTGGGCTGGCTGCGCTCGACAGCGCTGACCCTGGAGGACCTCGACTTCATGGCCAGGAACGAGAAGACGGCTTGGAGACTCTTCCGGCGCGCAGCGGCGGAGCCGGGGAGTTTGAAGCTGCAACTGCAGGCGCGTGAGCAACTCCGAGGCATCGCGGTGGAGATGCTGACAGAGCGCAATGCGCGGAAGCTCTTCCCGGGCTTCCGGGTGACCGGGCGGCAGGTGAGAATGAAAGACGGGCACATCATCGACAACGAGATTACGGCGCTGCATGGCTCGAGGCTTCAACATGGAGTGGAAGCAAAGGGGTGGAACGAAAACCGATGGCGTAAGTCGCTCGACACCTGGCGGGCCAAGCAGACCGGCAAGAAGCTCAATGAACAGCAGGAGGCACTCGTAGAGAACCTCCAGCGCCTGCTCGGCCAACTCGCGGACGCGGCGAAGGCACCTCGAGGTAAACCGTTCCTGGTCAGTACAGACAAACTAAGCCTGCCCACCAGCGAAAAATTGACAGACTTCCTACAGAGAAACGCACCAGGCACTCAGCTCATTCAATTGGAAGAGGCCCAAATACTGGGGAAGACGAAGCAGTTGCGCGCAGCATTCAAGCTGCCAGAGGACTTATCCGGAGGTGCGCCATGAGCCTGTGGCCTCTCTGGGCGGTCCTGACTCCAGGCGAGCCCGCACGGCTGGAGAGCCGGGCCCGCGCCATCGTGATGACGGAAGAGGACGAAGAGGATGGAAAAGAGCCGCCCTTCGAAATCATCCCGGGCAGTGGTCGTTACCACGCCATCGTGAGTACGGAGCCCAGCTACGTGGGCGCCGAGATGCAAATCGCCGAGACGCTGTCGCTTGAATGTGATGAGCCCGTGTACTCGATCGAGCGCACCAATGATCCGTGGACCGTCATGTCGTGGCGAAACGGTGCGCTAGACGTCCTGGACGTGGGCCCAGAGGCGCTGGCGAAGTCCCTCGGTTGTCCGCTGCCAGGCAGCGAGGAGTCTTCGGATTCGCCCCCAAGAAAGCCGCTGCGGAAGGTCGCATTGGTGGAAGGAGTCCGCGCGCAGGAGGCGCACCGCGTATTGGAAGAAGATGCGGGTGAGCCACTTCCTCCAGGGTACTACCGACTCGAGGACACGCCGCGAGGGCTCCTGCTTGCCAGCTGCACAGCGGACATCGGTTACGCCGACATGACCGTGTCGGAACGGTTCCCTCTTGCGACCGTGTATGCGGTGATTGCCTCGCCCGGCCTGGACATCTTTTTTGTCACCGTGAGACGGGGGGGGGCGCGCATCGCACAACTCACGCAGCCGCCAGATGAGTTTCCGCCTGTGCCGGAGGTCAGCGAAATCAAGGGCGAGCGCTCGCCTGAGCGGATTCTCGCGGCACTGGGCATCCCCGCGGAGTGGTTCATGCATGAGTGAGGGGTGCTGGAACACATCCCCCCACATCACTTCTGGACGTCCAGAAGTGACGCTCATCCTTTCACCATCCAGGTCCTGCCCGCGTCCACGCCCCGGGTCCCCCTCCCGGCCCCAATCGTGCTAGATGCGCGCCACATGGACGGAACCACGGAAAAGGATCCCCTTCGCGCCCGGCTGCAGCAGATGGAGAAGCAGGCCGAGCTGGGCGGTGGCGCTGACCGCATCGCCAAGCAGCACGAGGCCGGCAAGCTCACCGCTCGCGAGCGCATCGATCTGCTGCTGGACCCCGGCTCCTTCACGGAGATGGACAAGTTCGTCACCCACCGCAGCAACGACTTCGGCATGGGTGACAAGAAGATCCTCGGCGACGGCGTCGTCACCGGCTACGGCACCGTCGAGGGCCGCCAGATCTTCGTCTTCGCCCAGGACTTCACCGTCTTCGGCGGCTCGCTCTCCGGCGCCTATGCCCAGAAGATCTGCAAGATCATGGACATGGCCATGCGCGTGGGCGCTCCCGTCATCGGCCTGAACGACTCGGGCGGCGCGCGCATCCAGGAGGGCGTCGAGAGCCTCGCCGGCTACGCCGACATCTTCCTGCGCAACACCCTCGCCTCGGGCGTGGTGCCGCAAATCTCCCTCATCCTGGGCCCGTGCGCGGGCGGCGCGGTGTACTCGCCCGCCATCACGGACTTCATCATGATGGTGAAGGACACCTCCTACATGTTCATCACCGGCCCGGACGTCATCAAGACGGTGACGCACCAGGAGGTGACGAAGGAGGACCTGGGCGGCGCGCTCGCGCACAACCAGAAGTCGGGCGTGGCCCACTTCGCCGCGGAGAACGAGCACAACGCCATCGTCATGACGCGCGAGCTGCTCTCCTTCCTCCCCTCCAACAACCAGGAGGACCCGCCCGTCCAGCCGTGCGATGACGATCCGTTCCGCGCCGACGAGGGCCTCAAGACGGTTGTCCCCAGCAACCCCAACAAGCCCTACGACATCAAGGAGATCATCCGCGCTGTCGTGGACAACAAGCACTTCTTCGAGGTGCAGGAGCACTTCGCCAAGAACATGGTCATCGGCTTCGCCCGCATGAACGGCAAGTCGGTGGGCATCGTGGCCAACCAGCCGGCGGTGCTCGCGGGCGTGCTGGACATCGACGCGAGCGTGAAGGCCGCGCGCTTCGTGCGCTTCTGCGACTGCTTCAACATCCCGCTCATCACCCTGGTGGACGTGCCTGGCTTCCTGCCCGGTACCGACCAGGAGTGGGGCGGCATCATCACCCACGGCGCCAAGCTGCTCTACGCCTTCGCCGAGGCCACCGTCCCCAAAATCACCCTCATCACCCGCAAGGCGTACGGCGGTGCCTACGACGTGATGGCGTCCAAGCACATCCGCGCGGACATCAACTACGCCTACCCCACGGCGGAGATCGCCGTCATGGGCCCCGAGGGCGCGGTCAACATCATCTTCCGCAACGAGCTGCTCAAGGCCAAGGACGCCAACTCCGAGCGCACCCGGCTGGTGAATGAGTACCGCGAGAAGTTCGCCAACCCCTTCAAGGCGGCCGAGCTCGGCTACATCGACGAGGTCATCCGCCCCGAGGAGACGCGCGCCAAGATCATCCGGGCCCTGGAGATGCTCAAGAACAAGCGCCAGGAGAACCCGCCGCGCAAGCACGGCAACATCCCGCTGTAGGCAGGCAGGCAGGCAAGGGCCTCGCCCCGAGAAACAGTGGAACGCCTCCCCGGGAAATTTTAGGGGGGGCGTTCAGGCTTTGAAGGGACGCACCACATAAGGAGCCCCCTTTTGTCTCAACCCCGCCTCGTCCTCTTCCTCGCCGACATCGAAGGCAACCTCACCGCCCTGCGCCAGACGCTCTCCCGGGCCTGTGAGTCCGCCAACGTTCCCCTCCCGGAGGTCCGCTGGGTCGAGTCCGCCACCGCCCTGGCGGATGCCGGCTGGCGCGTCGCCGAGCTGAAGCTGACCCCCTCTGGTGGCAAGGCCGTCCCCGAGGACCACCTCGACGCCCTCGTCCGCTCCGTGGCCCGTGACTTCCGCGATCAGGCGGTGGGCCTCTACACCGACAAGGTCGGCAGCTACGGCCGCGCCTCCCTGAGCGAGCCCGGCCGCCCCTCCCGCTCCCTCGAAGGCGAGTACATCGACGTGGTGCGTCAAACCGCCCGCTGGCTGGGCGTGGAAGCGCCCCTGCTCGGCCGCCTGCTCGATGGTGGAGCCACCGCCCGCAACCTGCTCGCCGCTGCGGTGGACTTCGGTGGGGACGATCCCCACGCCCCTGCCCCCACGGGCAAGTCGCGCCGCCAGGAGCAGCCGCCCCCTCCGCCCGAGCCGGACGAGGATGACCGCTTCGTCGAGGCCAAGCTGGGCGAGGCCCGGCGGCTGATGGAGCAGTACCTCAGCAACCGCAAGTAGTAGCTACAGGCTCCGAGTAGCAGCGCGTATTGGCGGACAGGGGGGACTCTGGCCGCCATCGCGCTCGCCGGGCACGCGCTCCCCTGTGCTAAAGGGAGCGTCCATGCCCAAGATCCGCAAAATCCTCGTCGCCAACCGCGGCGAGATCGCCGTCCGGGTGATGCGCACCTGCAAGGAGCTCGGCATCGCCACGGTGGCGGTCTACTCAGAGGCGGACCGCTCCGCCCTGCATGTCCGCACCGCTGACCAGGCCTTCCTGGTGGGCCCCCCGCCCTCGCGCGAGAGCTACCTCGTGCAGGAGCGGATTCTGGAGGCCGCCAAGAAGGCCGGCGCGGACGCCATTCACCCTGGCTACGGCTTCCTCTCGGAGAACGCGTCCTTCGTGCGCGCGTGCGAGAAGGCCGGCATCACCTTCATCGGCCCGCCCGCCAGCGCCATGGACGCCATGGGCGAGAAGACGCGCGCCCGGCAGAACATGATCAAGGCCGGCGTCCCCGTCGTCCCCGGCACCGCCGAGCCCATCGCCACGGTCGAGGAGGCCCGCGCCTACGCCGAGAAGATCGGCGTCCCGGTGATGCTCAAGGCCGCTGGCGGTGGTGGCGGCAAGGGCATGCGCAAGGTGGAGCGGATGGAGGACTTCGAGTCCTCGTGGCGCGCGGCCAAGAGCGAGGCGATGAACGCCTTCGGCAACGACGCCGTCTACATCGAGAAGTACCTCGAGAAGCCGCACCACGTGGAGATTCAGGTGTTCGCCGACCAGTACGGCAACACCATCCACCTCAACGAGCGCGAGTGCTCGGCGCAGCGCCGCCACCAGAAGGTGGTGGAGGAGACGCCCAGCCCCATCCTCACCCCGGAGATGCGGGCGAAGATGGGCGAGGTGGCGGTGAAGGCCGCCAAGGCCGTGGGCTACGTGGGCGCGGGCACGGTGGAGTTCCTCGTCGACGTGCACCGCAACTTCTACTTCCTGGAGATGAACACCCGCCTCCAGGTGGAGCACCCGGTGACGGAGTGGGTGACGGGGCTGGACCTGGTGGCCTGGCAGATCAAGGTCGCCGAGGGCGAGAAGCTCCCGTACACCGAGGCACCCAAGCCGAACGGACACTCCATCGAGGTGCGCATCTACGCGGAGGACCCCGCGCGCAACTTCATGCCGAGCCCGGGCCGCATCAACTACCTGCGCGTTCCGGGTGGCCCGTACCTGCGCGACGACTCGGGCGTGTTCCCCGGGTACACGGTGCCCAACACGTATGATCCGATGATCTCCAAGCTGTCCGTGTGGGCCCCCACGCGGCGCGAGGCCATCGAGCGGGCGAAGCGGGCACTGACCGAGTACGTGGTCAAGGGCATCACCACCAACACGCGCTACCTGAAGGGGATCCTCTCGCACCCGGAGTTCGTCGAGGGCGACTACGACACGAGCTTCCTCACGCGCGAGCACGAGACGCTGCTGGGCAAGGGCGAGGATCCGCAGCTGACGGAGGCCGCGCTGCTGGCGAGCGTGGTGTACGCGTACCAGAGGGATCAGAAGCGGGCGAAGACCCTCACCCAGGCGCCGACCGAAGGCGGCAAGGGCGGCATCTCGGCGTGGCGGCAGGCGAGCCGCCGCGGGCGCTAACTCCACGGGGAATCGATTCCAATGCGTTACTTCGCGAAGCTGCAGGGACAGAAGGAAGCGGTGCCGGTGGACATCGAGCCGGCGGGAGAGAACCGCTTCAAGCTCACGCACGGCGGGAAGTCCTTCATCGTGGACGCGCTGACGCTGGACCACGGCGCGGTGTCCATGCTGGTGGATGGCACGTCCTACAGCGTCGAGTTCGACGAGCAGGGCGACGAGGTGCAGGTGTCGGTGCGGGGGCAGACGACCCGCATTGACGTGGCGGACGAGCGGCGGCTGCGGCTGCGCGCGGCCACGGCGGGCTTCTCGGTGGAGGGCAAGCAGCTCATCTCCGCCCCCATGCCCGGCAAGGTGGTGAAGGTGCTGGTGAAGCTGGGCGACGAGGTGAAGGAGGGCCAGGGCCTGGTCGTCGTCGAGGCGATGAAGATGGAGAACGAGCTGAAGAGCCCCAAGGCCGGCAAGGTGGTGGAGCTGCCCGCCAAGGAAGGCACCGCGGTGGAGATCAACGCGAAGCTCGTGGTGGTCGAGTAGAACAGGTTGCGCATGCTCCCTCTCCCTCTGGGAGAGGGCGGGGGGTGAGGGTCATCGCCCGTGCATCCGCCCCGGACCAGCATCGCGGCGGGCAAACACCCACAGACCGCATGCCGCTCCCCCCCCTTTTCCAGCTCACCTGCGGATACACGAGGCGGGTGAAGACCCTCACCCTAGCCCTCTCCCAGAGGGAGAGGGGACATCCACGGGTCTTTACGTCCGGGAGCCAGAGAGGAAGGCCCCCAGGACACGCCGGGCGGCCAGCGTCGGGGTCGCACGGCCCTCCCGTACGTCGCGCTCCAGCGCGGGCCCGAGCTCGGCGACACCAGGGTGCGCATGCAGGGCGGCGCGCAGTCCGTCCTCGATCATCGACCGCATCCACTGGACCTGCTGGACCCTCCGGCGCTGCTCCAGCGCTCCCGAGGCCCGCTGTGTGTCCAGGCGCTGCTGAATCGACGACCACACGTGCTCGATGTTGGAGTTCTCCAGCGCACTGCAGGTCGTCACCACGGGCTCAGCACCCGGGCGCATCAGGTGCAGCGCCGCGCGGTACTCGGACCGAGCCCGCTCCGCGCGGACCACGTTGTCGCCGTCCGCCTTGTTGATCGCGATCATGTCCGCGATCTCGAGGATGCCGCGCTTGATGCCCTGCAGCTCGTCCCCGGCGCCCGACAGCATGAGCACCAGATAGAAGTCCACCATGTCGGCCACGACCGTCTCCGACTGGCCGACGCCGACAGTCTCCACCAGCACCACGTCGAAGCCGGCGGCCTCGCACAGCAGCAGCGTCTCGCGCGTCTTCCGGGCCACGCCTCCCAGGGTTCCGCTGGAAGGACTGGGACGGATGTACGCGAGGCTCTCGCGCGACAGCCGCGCCATCCGCGTCTTGTCGCCCAGGATGCTCCCGCCCGAGACCGTGCTCGAGGGATCGATCGCGAGTACCGCCACGCGCTTGCCGAGCCCCACCAGGTACATCCCGAGCGCGTCGATGAACGTGCTCTTCCCCACGCCCGGCACGCCGCTGATCCCCACCCGCAGCGCCCCACCCGTGTAGGGCAGCAGCCGCGTGAGCACCTCCTGCGCGAGCACCTCGTGCTTGGGGTGCTCGCTCTCGATGAGCGTGATGGCGCGGGCGAGCATCGCGCGCTCGCTCGCCCGGACGCCCTCGACGTACGTCTCGACCGGCAAAGCCTTCAAGCATCCCCCAGCGCGGCGTCGAGCTTGTCGAGCAGCTCGATGGCCGCCTTCCCGATGACCGTGCCCGGGCCGAAGATCGCCGCGGCGCCGGCCTCTCGCAGGGCCTCGTAGTCCTGGGCGGGGATCACCCCTCCCACCACCACCATGATGTCCTCACGGCCCAGCTCCCCGAGCGCCTTCTTGAGCTGGGGAACGAGCGTCAGGTGCCCCGCGGCGAGCGAGCTCGCGCCGACGATGTGCACGTCGTTCTCGACGGCCTGACGGGCGGACTCCTCGGGAGTCTGGAAGAGCGGACCGATGTCCACGTCGAAGCCGAGATCCGCGAACGCCGTCGCGATGACCTTCTGCCCGCGGTCGTGCCCGTCCTGGCCCATCTTCGCGATGAGGATGCGCGGACGCCGCCCGTGCTTCGCCAGGAACCCATCGGCCTTCTCACGGGCCTTGATGATGCCCTGCGCATCCTTGCCCGCCTCGCTGGAATACACCCCTGAAACACTCCGCACGGTGGCCTCGTAGCGCCCGAAGACCTTCTCCAGCGAATCGCTGATCTCTCCCACGGTGGCCTTGGCGCGCGCTGCGTCGATCGCCAGGGCGAGCAGGTTGCCCTCATTGCGCTGAGCGGCCTGGGTGAGCGCATCGAGCTTCTGCTTCACGTCGCTCGGGTTGCGCTCGGCGCGCAGCTCGCGCAGCCGGGCAATCTGCGCCTCGCGCACCGCGGTGTTGTCCACCTTGAGGATCTCCAGGGACTCCTCGCGCTCGAGCGGGTACTTGTTCACGCCGATGATGGCCTGACGTCCCGAGTCGATGCGCGCCTGCGTCCGCGCGGCGGCCTCCTCGATGCGCAGCTTGGGCAGACCCTTCTCGATGGCCTTGGTCATGCCTCCGAGCGCCTCGACCTCCTGGATGTGCGCCCACGCCTTCTGGGCAAGCTCATGGGTGAGCCGCTCGACGTAGTAGCTGCCGCCCCACGGATCGATCACCTTCGTGGTACCACTCTCCAGCTGGAGATAGAGCTGGGTGTTGCGGGCAATGCGCGCGCTGAAGTCCGTGGGCAGCGCGATGGCCTCGTCGAGCGAGTTGGTGTGGAGGCTCTGGGTGTGTCCCTGGGTGGCCGCCATCGCCTCGATGCACGTGCGGACCACGTTGTTGTACACGTCCTGCGCGGTGAGGCTCCAACCGGACGTCTGGCAGTGGGTGCGCAGCGCCATGCTCTTGGCGCTCTTCGGGCTGAAGCCCTTGATGAGCCTGGCCCAGCTCATCCGGGCCGCGCGCATCTTCGCCACCTCCATGAAGAAGTTCATGCCGATGGCCCAGAAGAACGACAGGCGCGGCGCGAAGGCATCCACGTCCAGCCCGGCCGCCAGTCCCGCGCGCACGTACTCGACACCGTCGGCGAGCGTGTACCCGAGCTCCAGGTCCTGCGTCGCCCCGGCCTCCTGCATGTGGTAGCCGCTGATGCTGATGCTGTTGAAGCGGGGCATCTTCTCGGCCGTGAAGCGGAAGATGTCCCCGATGATGCGCATCGAGGGCCCGGGCGGGTAGATGTACGTGTTGCGGACCATGAACTCCTTGAGGATGTCGTTCTGGATGGTTCCGCTGAGCTGCTCGGGACGTACGCCCTGCTCCTCGGCCGCGACCACGTAGAGCGCGAGGATGGGGAGCACCGCGCCGTTCATCGTCATCGACACGCTCATCTGATCGAGCGGGATGCGATCGAACAGGATGCGCATGTCCTTGATGGAGTCGATGGCCACGCCCGCCATGCCTACGTCGCCGGTGACCCGGGGATGATCACTGTCGTAACCCCGGTGCGTGGCGAGATCGAAGGCGATGGAGAGGCCCTTCTGACCGGCCGCGAGGTTGCGGCGGTAGAAGGCGTTGGAGGCCTCGGCCGTGGAGAAGCCGGCGTACTGCCGGACGGTCCAGGGCTGCTGCACGTACATCGTCGAGTATGGGCCCCGGACGAAGGGAGGCAGACCCGGCATCGTCCCGAGGTGCTCGACGCCCTGGAGATCCTCGGCGGAGAACACGGGCTTGACGGGAATGCCCTCGGGCGTGACCCAGGGCTCGGCGCGCTGGGTGCTCTCCTGAGCGTGCTGCCGCAGCGAGTCGCGCGCGGACGCGGGCGAGAGCGTCTCGGGGGCGTCGAAGTCGATCTCCGCGAAGTTCGGCACGTTGCTGCGCATCAGGACACTCCGAGCTGCTTGTGCAGCGAAGACAAGGTCTCGAACAGGTCGCCACCCGCGTAGATGAACAGGTCGACCCCCGCCGCCCGGAACGCCGCCTCGTGCTCACCAGGGCGGCCCGCCACGGCCACGATTCGTCCGCTCTGCTGCTTCAAGGCCGCGGTCAGGGCAGGCACCCACTCGGGGTACATCGCGTCCGGACCAGAGAGCACCACGAGCCGGGCCCCGGAGGCGGCGATGAGCGAAGCGGCCTGGGCCACATCGGCGAAGCCATGGTGCTGCACCGGCTCGATTCCTCCCGCAGCCAGCGCGTTGGCAATCCACATCGCACGGGCCGTGTGCTCCGCCACCGTACCGAGATTGGCCATGAACGCCCGGGGACGATGCCCGTGCGCGGCGAGGTGGCGATCACTGGCATCCCGCAGCAACTCGAAGGCATCGGCCAGACGCACCGGACGCAGCGGCGTCATCCGCAGCTCGGCAGGTCCAGCCGACACGGGGCTCGCGGTCTCGGACGCGCGAGACGTTCTGCTCACGGCCTGCTCGTCGAGGTTGGGGAACTCGCTCACGCCCACGATGGGCAGGCGGCGCGTGCGGATGGACTTGTTCCGGGCCGCGACCGTCTCCGCGAGCACCCGGGCGATGTCACCCTGCACGAGCGCGGCCGTCATGCCGCCGAGCGCCTCGATGCGCCGCAGCTCGGTCCAGGCGGCGCGGGCCATGTCGCGGGTGAGCTGCTCGATGTAGTGGCTGCCGCCAGCGGGGTCCGCGACGCGGTTCAGGCTCGATTCATCACGCAGGATGAGCTGCGTGTTGCGGGCGATACGGCGGGAGAACTCGTCGGGCAGCCCGATGGCCTCGTCGAAAGGCGACGTGGTGATGCTGTCGGCCCCACCGACGACGGCCGCGAAGGACTCGGAGGTGGACCGCAGCATGTTCACCCAGGGGTCCCGCCGCGACTTGGTGGCGGCCGCGGTGCGGGCGTGGAGCACCATGGCCTGCGCCTCGGGAGAGCCGCCCGAGGCCGCGACGACCTTGGACCACAGGAGCCGCGCCGCTCGGAGTTTGGCGATCTCGGGGAAGAACTGGCTGCCCACCGAGAACGAGAACTGGAGGGAGCGGGCTACATCCTCGGGCGGGATTCCGGCGCGCTCGAGCCCTCGCAGGTACTCCACACCAGTGGCGATCGCCCAGGCCAGCTCGTGCACGGACGTAGCGCCCGCATCGGCGTAGGCCCGCGTCGAGACGAGCAGCGCGCGCAGCCCCGGAGAGCCCTTGCGCGTGGACGTGATGAGCGGAGCCGCTTCGGTGAAGGCCGCCTGGAGCCCGCTCCGCAGCGCGCCCGTGCGAGCCAGAACACCAAGCGGATCCAATCCGAGGCAACCCTGGAGGGCCTCTTGCGAAGTCCGGGTGCGGTCGGCGACCTGAAGCAGGAAGGTCGCAGAGAGCGTCGGGTCCTCCTCGGACTCGAGATAGACGGGAGTCCTGGAGAGCGGGACCGAGGCGAGGAGACGCTCCATGTCCGCGGTATTCCGCACGCGGATGCCCTGGGTCTCTCCAAGGCGGAGCCACACACCCAGGACACCCCGCTCGAGATCGACCCGGATGGCTTCGGCCGCGGTAGCCACGTCGGGCTCGCTGTACTCCTGGCAGACGAGCCAGCCGCCCTCCGTCAGGCCGAGCGCATTCGTCCCTCGAACGAAGGGGGCGACGCCCGGTGGCTCGGGCGCAGCGGCCGGGCCCGCGTCCTCTCGCGTGTACAGCGGCTGGAGCGTGAGGCCCCCTTCGAGCGCGGACTGGAGCGAGGTGAAGGGTTTTCCCTTCAGGTCCTTGTCCACGAGGCGACGCCACTCCTCGACCGAGGTGGCAGGAAAGTCCTGGGCGATGTGCAGAGGGGTTTGCGACATGCAGCGTCCTCGAATCAGTGGCGGGGGCCTAACTCACGAACGGGGTCAGTTACCTCTTAGGTCCAATCCACCCCATGGGGCAACGGTGCCCGTGAGTTGCCCTATCCTTCTTATACGCACCATTGTTCTACGTTCTTCGGCGGCCCGGCAGGAAGGCACCCATGCGCACCCAGGGTTCCAAGCGGAGGCGAGCACTGGGCCAGGAGCTTGCCGGAGTACCCCACCGTAGAGGGTAGAGCCTACCTGCGTCCCTGGCGGGAGCTCCGGGGCGGTGAGCGGCTCACGGGCCTGCGCCCACCCGCGGGCTCCTCGAACAGGTTCGGGCCGAGCAACTCGAGGCACTCGGCGAGAACCTCGCCCGAGTCGCGCTTCCGTCCCGCGGAGAACGGCTGCTCCAGCGCGAGGCGTCCCGCGGTGGCCAGGACGGAACCGGCCAGGCGCGCCCGCTGCGAGTCCGGGGAGATACCCAGCCGCTCGGCGACGACGTGCGCGAGAGCAACCTCCGCGTCGGTGAGGATCTGCAACCACACCGCGCGGAGAATCTCCGTCTCGTTCAGCACGGGGAGGAGGTTCTCCCAGTTCATGGCGCTCCCCTCCGCGAGGGATCGGCTGAGCGCCTCCACCATCGCCTCACCCAGGGGCCGGCTGCGGGGTGCGGCACGCATGTCGGAGACGATGCGCGCGAGCCCCGCGTCGACAGCAGGGCGGATGGCGTCTTCCTTCCGGGGAAAGTACCGGTAGAAGGTCCGCTCGGAGAGGCCCGCGTGGGCCGCGAGCTCCTTGACGGTGAAGTCGCTCGTGCGCTCCCGCATGAACAGGCCGATGACGGCACGCGAGGCCTCGAGCATCGCCCAGTCGCGCCCCTCGCGCGGAGCGATGGTGAGGGGCGGAGGCTCCCGGTCCGCACCTGCGGCCGGTCGTTCCTGAAGTTGGGGGCGCACTCGCTGAGACATGGCACGGAGCCTAACAAGTCGTGGCAGGAACTGTCACAACCGGGGGCGGGGGCGCACCTCTCCCCACTCTGACGCGGGTGGCGGTTTCTGCCAGTCCTGTGGCATAAACTGCCAGGGTTCACTTACCGGCGGAGAACCGCGATGAACTTCAGCTCACCCACCTCACGCATCGAAGATGGTCTCTTCCTGCCCGAAGGCGCGTCACTGTTCACACGGCTGCGTGTGGCAGTCCGGGCACTGAAGGTCCTCGAGAAGCGCCCCGATGACGGCATCGCGGCGCCGTTGTTCAACGCGAGCCTCGACAGCGACATCTTCTATCGGCTCTGCACGGAGCTGGCGAAGAGCGAGAACGGCCGGGAGCTGCTCACCTCACGCCCCAGCCTCCAGCGCAGCAACATCGACCTCGCGGCGCTCGGCCGGCTTCCCGAAGGGACGCTCGGGAACGCATTCGCCCGCTACTTCTCGGACAACGGCATCCAGCCGTTCGAGAGCCCGTACGAGGTCCGCAACGACGTGGACTACCTCATCAAGTGGTACCGGGAGACGCACGACCTCCACCACGTGGTGACCGGCTACAGGACAGACGCGCTCGGCGAGATGGAGCTCCAAGCCTTCGTGGCCGGCAACCTTGGACTCCGCACGAGCGTCCTCATCCTCCTGTTCGCCGCGCTGGCTCGTCCGCATGGCCTCCCTCCTTTCTGGAAGTACGCGCGAAAGGTGCGCGCGGCGTACCGGCGGGGCCAGCAATCCGAGAAGCTTGTCAGCATGAGGTACGAGCGCTCCTGGGAGGCGCCAGTCGAGGCGGTGCGTCAGCAGCTCAACATCCTCCCTTTGGCCCCGGCCTGACTCCACGACCATGAATACGGCACTCTCCATCGACACGCCCCGTCCCCTCAAGGAGTACGCCCCCTCCAAGCTCGAGCTGCTCAAGGCGATCCGGCGAGAGGGGTTCCTCGGCTGGATGATGAATACCTGGCGCCAGCACGGGGATCTGCTCCGCGTCCGGATGGGTTCGCAGTCGTTCGTGCTGGTGACCCACCCGGACCACGTGCGCCACGTCAACGTCACGGGCCGCGAGCACTATGACAAGGCCGAGAGCTACGACGTCCTGCGCGAGCTGCTGCTCGGCGAGGGCATCGTCACCGCCACCGGGGATGCCTGGCGCCGGCAGCGCAAGCTCATGGCGCCGTTCTTCACCCCTCGCGGCGTGGAGAAGTTCTTCCCCATCTTCATCTCCGACACGCAGCGGCTCATCGAGCACTGGCAGTCCCAGCACCAGGGCTCCGGCCGCCCTGTCGAGATGCTCGACGAGATGATGCAGGTCACCGCCGCCGTCATCCTCCACTCGGTCTTCAGTACTGACTCGGGCGAGACCCTGATGCGCATCAAGAACTCGATCGAGACGCTGGTCACCCACATCTCGAGCCTGCGGACGCGCCCCATCCAGGTGCCCATGTGGTTTCCCACCCCCGGGAACCTGCGGTTCCACCGGGCTCACAAGCTCGTGACGGCCTACATCCAGGAGCTCATCGCGCGGCGCCGGGCGCTCCCCACCGAGCAGTGGCCGGATGATCTGCTGACGAAGCTGATGACCACCAAGGACGAGGAGACGGGGACGTTCATGGCGGAGCAGCTCCTCGTGGACAACGGCCTGACCATGTTCGCCGCCGGGCATGAGACCACGGCACGGACGCTCTCGTTCTTGTGGTACGCGCTGTCCCAAAACCCGGAGGTGGAGCGGCGGCTGCACGCCGAGCTGGACGCGGTGCTGGGCGACGCGCCTCCGACGCTCAACGACTTGAGGAAGCTCCCGTACACCCTCCAGGTCGTGAAGGAGGTCCTCCGGCTCTATCCGGCCGCGCCGATGTACGCCCGTGACGCCGTCGCCGATGACGAGCTCGATGGGGTCCGCATCCCGGCTGGCACGATGACGCTCGTCTTCTCCTACGCCACTCACCGGCACCCCGACTTCTGGGAGGAGCCGGAGCGCTTCGAGCCCGACCGGTGGTTGCCCGAGCGCGAGTCGGCGCGTCATGCGCACGCCTACCACCCGTTCGCCATCGGGCCGCGCATCTGCCTGGGCAACAACTTCTCCCTGCTCGAGACCCACGTGATGGCGGCGATGCTCGCGCGCCGCTTCAAGCTGCGGATGAAGCCCGGCCACGTGCCGCAGATCGACATGTCTGGCACCCTCGGCTCGCGCAACGGCCTGCCGATGCTGATTGAGGCGCGGTGAGCCCCTCCCTCACTGCCCACGGGTGACCTCGAGCCCAGGGCCCGCGCAGCCGGGTGCTCGCCCGCCCGGCTGCCCCCTCCGGCCCTTGCCACCGCCAGCGCCGAGGCATAAAAGAGAACGAGCCGTTCACTTATGGCGGAGGTGGGTGATGGCGCAGTACCTCAAGGACGAGGTCCAGGAGGCCATCCAGGCGGCCGCGCTCGAGGTGTTCGCACGCAAGGGCTTCCGGAGCGCCAGCATGGCGGAAATTGCCTCCGCGGCCCGGGTCTCCACCGGCAACATCTACCGCTACTTCGAGAACAAGAGCGCCCTCTACGAGGCCGTCATCCCCGACACCTTCGTCACCACCCTGCAGCGGCTCCTGAGACAGCGCGTGGAGGCGGCCCGGGGCGTGGAGGACATTCGGAGGCTGGAGCCCACCGCGCCCTACCGCCTGGTCTCCGAGGAAGTCCTGGCCTTCTGCCTGGCCAACCGCCTGCGCGTCGTCGTGCTGCTCTCGAGCCCCGAGGGCACCCCGCATGAGCACTTCGCGGAGGAGCTGGTCCAGTTCCTGATCAAATCCGCCATCGCCCACTTCCAGGCCCGGCCTGCCCGCCCTACGCGCTTCGCGCTCGAGGAGCTCTACCGGAACTACGTCACAACCTTGGGGCGCCTCCTCTGTCACCTCGATGAGGAGCAGGAAATCCGCGAGGCCGTGGGGGCGCTCTCCCGCTACCACCTGGTCGGGCTTACAGCACTCTTCGAGTCCTGAGCTGGCGCGAGGCCCCCCGCTCGCCCGGCAGCATCTCTTCTTCCCCCAAAAATGAATCCACCGTTCACCTATGAAGGGAGTCATTCATGACGTCGAGCCAGCTGATGAAGGGCGTGGGCACCCAGTCGCTGCTCAACCGCATCCTCGAAAGCCCGGAGCAGGTCTCGGCCCTCCAGCACCTGCCACCGCCCACCCTGGCGCGCCTCATCCACCATGTCGGGCTGGAGGACGCGGGAGAGCTGGTGGCACTCGCCACGACCCAGCAACTGGCGCGCATCTTCGACGAGGACCTGTGGCGCAGTGAACGCCCCGGCCAGGAAGAGCGGTTCGACCCGGAGCGCTTCGGCCTCTGGCTGGAGGTGATGCTCGAGATGGGCGCCGACCGTGCAGCCGCCAGGCTCGCGGAGATGGACGAGGACTTCGTCACCTTCGCGCTGTCCGGTCAGATGCTCGTGCTGGATCTGGACGTGTTGACGATGAGCCGCCTGCGCTCGAACGAAGGGCTGGAGGACGAGGCCCTCGTGGACAAGGCGCTGGAGAGCAGCCTGAGCCATGAGCTGGACCGGTTCCTGCTCATCTCCCGCCGGCCGGAGTCGTGGGACGCACTTCTCTCGGTGCTTGTCGCGCTCGACGAGGCGCACCATGAGCTCCTCACGCGCCTGCTCGAGCGCTGCTGCCACCACGCCTCGGAGTACATCGAGGACAACGGGGGGCTGTACGCCGTCCTCACCACGGCGGAGCAGCTCGAAACGGACGTGGCTCAGGCGCGAGAGGAGCGGCGGGAGCGTGAGGGCTTCGTTGCCCCAACGGACGCGGCGGCCTTCCTGGGCCTCGCGAGGTCCGGGCAAGTGGGAAACGACCCCGTCACTCGCGGCTACACCCAGGCCCAGCGGGAGGCCGCACAGACGCCGCCCCCTGGGATGGAAGGCGCACAGCCCGAGCAGACTTCCCCCGCCATGCCCCTCGTCCATCTCCTCCAGGAGGCAGAGGTGCTGACGTCGCAGACCCCCGCGGCCCTGCTCGGCGCGGGCGACGGCTCCGGGACACACGCCTTGCCTACGACGCTCCGGGAGGCGCTGACGACGCTCCAGGGCGAGGCTCCCGAGGCCTTCTCACGATGCATGCAGGAGCTGGGCTATCTGTCCAACGTCCTGGTCTCCGGCTGCGGCCACGCGGGCCGTCCCCTGCGCGCACTGGAGGCCGCGCAGGTGGCCATCGCCACGTGCAACCTCGGGCTGGAAGAGAGCCCGGAGGCCGACGAGGACCGCTCGCATCCCGGTGGACTGCTCGCTCGGGAGGGGCTCGTTCCCTCCTTTGGCCGGGGCTGGCGGGTGCTCCACGAGGACGTGGTGATGCGGAGCGCTCGCGCGTTCGAAGCCGCCCTCGCCCGCCGGGTGCCCGCGGAACGACGAGAGGCCGCACGGACGCGCGCCGAGCTCGCACGGGACATCGCGGCCGGCAAGCCCTGGGCCTCCCGCAAGCGGTGGATGCACCTCGCTCCCTTCCTCTCGAAGGCAGCGTTCGCCGCGATGCGGGAACTCGTGGACGAGTGCCCGGCATTCAACGGGGCCTTCATCGCCACCCGGGAGCAGGTGGCGGAGGTCCAGCGACGCGTGGAGGAGCTGCTCTTGCCCTGAGTGCCTACGGCATCGGCCTCGAGCTGGCGGACGGCGCCTCGGGCATCGCGGGCCAGCCGTTGCTCCAGAGGATGGGGTCGATGAGCATGACGCGCGCGGTGTGAGCGCTGTTCCACGCGTGATAGACCATGGTGGTGGTGCCCGCGGGCGAAAGGACGACCGAGCCATGCCCCGGGCCAACCCACCCGCCCGCCGTCTTGAGGATCGGCGCGCCGAGCTTCGTGTACGGACCCAGCGGGCTGGTCGCACGGGCAACGCCAATGGCGTAGGTGCTGTTGTAATAGGCGTTACCGCTGTAGAAGAGGTAGTAGTAGCCGTCCTTCGCGACGACCCACGGGGCCTCGACGACGCCGCCTTCCCAAGCGAGGTTGTTGGAGATCAGCGTCCTGCGCGTGCCGACGAGCGACCTGCCATCCGCCGAGAGCTGCTGTCCATAGATGGGCGTCGGCTGACCGACCGCGTTGCCGTCCGCCTTCCACACGAGGTAGCGCGTCCCGGCGGTGTCCACGAACATGGTGGCATCGATCATCCCCATGGCCGAGTCGTGCACGAGGGGCGCCCCGATGTCGGTGAAGGGCCCTAGCGCGCTCGTGGCGGTAGCGGCACCGATGGACAGCTTTCCGTCCGCATGACGCGCGGTGTAGTACGCGATGTAGCCAGAACCGACGCGGTGGATCTCCGGCGCCCAGTAGTCACCCCTGGCCCACGTGGGCTTCCGGGCCGACGGGAAGATGAAGCCCGCGCTCGTCCAGGTCACCAGGTCCTTCGAGGTGCGGAGCGGAAACGCGTCGGCAGCACCACCCGACGTGCAGGTGGCGATGTACTGGGTCCCATCATGCACGACGCCCGGATCCGCGCAGTCGTTGGGGAACACCGGGTTCTTGTAGAGGCCTCCACAGTCCGTGTACCGGAACGACATGGCGCACGCGTTCGAGCCGGTGAAGTACGGCTTCCAGTTGTTCGAGAGCACCGCATAGGAGTTGGTGCCCTCGTTGACGCAGCCGCGGTCCCAGAACACCCGCCCGCCAGCGTCGTCGTACATGGCCGGGTGCGACGGGTGGATCCACGCCGCGCCATAGGTGATGCGCGTCGAGCACGTGGGCGCGGTGTTGCACGTCGAGTCGAACGCCATCACGCAGGAGTTGAGGCCCAGGAAGTACGGCCTCCACCCATTCGAGAGCACTGCGTAGGAGTTGACGCCGTCGTTGTAGCAGGTGCCGTCCCAGGTCACCGAACCGCTGGCTACATCGAACTGGGCCGTGTGCCCCGACGGGCGCATCCACGCGTCGCCGTAGGTGATCGTCGTGGTACACGCGAGACCAGCCTCGGTGCTCGCGACGGCCGCGACCTCGGTCTTGGACTCGAGGTCAACGCCCTCTCCGCCGCATCCGTACATCAAGGCCGGAACGGCACTCACGATGGCCAGGGTCGAAACGAACTGATGCTTCTTCATGAGACAACCTCCAGGGCAGCGGCTCCGCGCTACCGGGTGGGGATGAACTGGATCTCCACCCAGAGGGAGACCCTGAAAACAGTCTCATCCAAGAAAAATGAGAAAAACACCTGAATCCGGGAGAGTTGCCCCCCCACTTCGGCGGATGCATCCTCGTGAGCTCAATCCTTTCGGGGGGTTGAGAACCGCTGGTAAGGTCGGCCCCCCCGTGACCCGGGCAGGAGAAACGGATGGAGATGCTCTGCACCCTGCGCAGCCTGACGGACCCCCAGCGCCAGAAGCTGTTCGAGCACCCCGACAAGCTCGAGGAGTTCATCGATGACGAGGAGGACTTTGGAGACGCGGAGGGCGCGCGCTTCCTGGACCTCGACATCGGTGAGACGTGGCACGGCCTGCAGTACCTGCTGACGGGCACGGCGTGGGAAGGCAAGGCGCCGCTCGACTTCCTGGTGCGTGGAGGCCAGGACGTGGGCGACATCCCCTCGGACGAGGGCACCGCGCGCGTCTTCACCCCCGAGCAGGTGAAGGAGCTCGCCAAGGCGCTCGGCGCGCTCCCCGAGAGCACGCTGCGCAAGCGCTATGACCCGAAGCGCCTGCAGGAAGAGGACATCTACCCGGGCTTCTGGGAAGAGCCGCCGCCCGACCTGGATCCGGAAGAGGAGCTCTTCTCCTACTTCGAGGAGCTGAAGAAGTTCCTGGCCACCGTGGCGAAGCGCGGCCACGGCCTGCTCGTGTTCATTGGCTGAGTGGGCTCAGCCGGCGAACACGTCCCGGCCCAGCTTGAGCACGAGCGCTGTCACCACCAGCAACACCACCTTGCGCACCAGCTTGTCGCCCCCGCGCACGGCGAGGTGCGCCCCAATCCACCCGCCCATGAACTGGGCCGCCGCCATGGGCAGGGCCACGTGCCACAGCACCAGGCCCCGGTAGGAGAAGAGGCTCACCGCCGCGAGGTTCGAGGCGAAGTTCACCACCTTGGCGTCCGCCGAGGCCCTCGTCAGCCCGTGCCCCAGCAGTCCCGAGAAGGCGATGATGAGGAACGTGCCCGTCCCCGGCCCGAAGAAGCCGTCATAGGTGCCGATGAGCAGCGCGATGACGGCGCCCAGCGCCAGCATGCGATTGCGAGGAGGCGCCGGCCGCTCCCCAGGCGGTGGCCCCCGGCGGAAGGCCAGGAAGACAGCGACAATCACCAGCAGGACCAGCACCAGGGGCTTGAGGACCTCGGGGCGCATCAGCAGCACCAGCCCCGCGCCAAGAAACGAGCCCACCAGCCCCAGCGGGAAGGTGACCGTCGCGAGCTTCCTGTTCAGCAGCCCCGCCCGCGCGAAGCGCACCAGCGCCGCGAACGAGCCGAAGACGGACTGCCCCTTGTTGGTGCCCAGCGCCACGTGCGGCGGCAGGCCGGTCGCCAGGACAGCGGGCAGCGTCACCAACCCGCCTCCTCCTGCGATGGCATCCACCACACCTGCCGTGAGGGCCGCGACACACAACAGGACAAGTTCGAGCTGGGTGACATCCACGAGCGGGCACCTACCACGTCCAAAGCTTGCGCGCGCGTCGACTCTGGGCGTCAATTCGGGGAAACGCCCCCCGCCGAGGTCCCCCCGTGCTCGCGCCCCTCATCTCCGTGATGACCCTCGTGCTGCTGTCCGCCGCCCCCGTGGATCCAAAGGGTCCCACCTGCCGGTCCATCGATGGGCACGTGGCATGTGGCTACCAGTGCAAGTCGGACGGGCGGCGCGTCCAGTGCGCGCAAACTCCCCAGGGTTCTTGCCAGATCCTCGACGGCCAGGCCGTCTGCTTCGATCCGCCGCCCCACATCGTCCGCATCTACGGCAGCGCGCTGCCCGAGCCAGAGTGCAAGGTCATCGACGGACAGGTGGCCTGCGGCTACCAGTGCGCCACGCAGCCCGGCAAGGTGAAGTGCGCGCGGACACCCGCCGGCGTGTGCGTCGGGCGCAATGACGAGATCATCTGCTTCGATCCGCCCCCCGAGGTGTACGCCGTCCATGGCAAGGACACGCCTCGCGCCGAGTGCCGCAGCAATGGCGTGGAGAGCGCGTGCGGCTACAAGTGCACCACGGGCTCCGGGAAGGTGGCCTGCAACAAGACGCCCGTGGGCGCCTGCAAGAGCGATGGCATCCAGCTCACCTGCTTCGACCCGCCCGCCGAGACGCTCTGCACCTGGGGCAAGAACCTGCCCGCCCTGCAGTGCCAGCTCAGCGACGGCCAGCCGGTGTGCGGCTACGGCTGCACCAAGGCCTATTCCAAGGTGGCCTGCGCCGCTACCCCCAAGGGCCTGTGCAAGGTGTTCGACACCGAGGTCCACTGTTTCGACCCACCGAGCGCCCAGGAGGCGGACCCCACCTGCCTGAGCATCCTCGGCCTGGCCTCCCTGGAGACCCCCTAACGGTGACTTCGACTGGCAGCTTGCTTTCCCTGTCCCGGCGACGGGGTTAGGGTGGTCCAGGCATACAAGGAGCGACATCCGAGATGGCGGAGGGAGAAGTCCGGCAATACTTCGTGCGGAACGAACAGGGGACCATCTGGGGCCCGCTCGCCCTGCCGACCATCGAGCTGCTCATCGATAACGGCATCATCCAGGGCAAGCTCCAGGTGTCCGAAGACGGCATCAACTTCGCCTTCCCCGGGCGCTTCCCGCACCTGCGCGACGCCTTCCCTCGCGAGACGTGGGGCGACGTCGTTCCCCCCGGTCCGCCCGCGGCCCCGGCCGCGCCCGGTGTGCCCACGGCGGCTCCTCGTGCCGTCACCCGTCCTCCCGTCGCCGGAGCGGGTGTGCCCGTTGCCGGCCCTGGCGCCGTCGCCCGTCCTCCCGTTCCCGGCCCTGGCGTGCCCGTGGCCGGCCCAGCCGTCACCCGGCCTCCCGTTCCTGGCGCAGGGGTCCCTATTGCCGGCCCGGGTGCTGTCGCCCGTCCTCCCGGCCCTGGTGTTCCCGTCGCCGGCCCGGGTGCTGTCGCCCGTCCGCCTGGTCCCGGTCCTGGTGTTCCCGTCGCCGGTCCGGGTGCTGTCGCCCGTCCTCCCGTCGCCGGCCCGGCCGTCACTCGCCCTCCCGTCCCCGGGGCAGGTGTGCCCGTCGCCAACCCCGGTGCCATGCCTCCGGGTGCTCCCGCTGCTGCCGCCCGCCCGCCGCCCACCATGGCGCCTGGGCCCGCCTCGGCCGCCCCACGCCCCGTCGCGCCCACCCAACCCGCCCCGGCAGCGCCTCCAGCCGCCGCTCCGGCACCGGTCCCCGCGCGCCCGTCCGCCACCTTCGCCGCCGTTGCCCCCTCGGTCCCCGAGGAGCCGCCTCCCACCAGCGGACAGCTCGAGACGCACTCCCCTGTGCGCCTCTACGGCCTCATCGCCGCCGGCAACCACTCGGGGCTGCTCAAGCTCACCCTCGCGGACTGCGCCGTCAGCATCCACTTCCGCAAGGGCAACCCCGAGTTCATCGACTCTTCCCACCCCGAGGACGCGCTGGGCAACTGGCTCCTCCAGGCGAAGCTCGCCACACCCGAGCAGCTCCAGCAGGCCGAGGCCGCCCGGGGCCGCTTCGGCGGAGAGCTGCTCGGGGCCCTCTTTGGCTTGGGACTCCTCCAGCCCGCCTCCGCCTTCACCCAGCTCGCCCACCGCGCCCAGTCCATCCTCCTCAAGGGCCTGCGCGCCGAGTCCGGCACCTTCACCTTCGAGGCCAAGGAGCTGCCCCCCGCCAAGGCCATGCCGCTGGGCAACAAGTGGGCCGTGCTGAGCGACCTGGTGCGCCGCATCCCCAGCGCGGACCTCCGCCGCCGGCTGCAGCCCGTGCTGAACCTGCCGGTGATGAAGGCCAGCGGCCTCGTGGCAACCGGTGACCTGCGGCTCACCCCTCACGAGGTGCGCGTGCTCGCCCTCATCGACGGGGTGCGCTCGGCTGGCCAGCTCCTCAATGACCTGCCCCAGGACGCTGATCACCTGCTGCGGATCGTGTTCCTCCTCAAGGAACTCAACGGCGTGTCCTTCGCGGCCGTCGCCCAGCGCACGGCGCCACCGCCCGGCGCGCAGGCGAACCCAGCCGGGGCCCAGCCCGCCGCCAAGACAGCGCCCCCCGTAGCCCCTGCCGCCAAGACGGCGCCCCCCGTAGCCCCCGCCGCCAAGACGGCGCCCCCCGTAGCCCCCGCCGCCAAACCCGCCGCCGCGCCCCAGGCCGCCCGCCCGGGTACGACAGCTCCAGGTGTCGCCCAGGCCGGCGCCACGCCCCAGGCCACTGCCCCCCGCCCGGCCGCCGCTCCGCAGGCCCCCGCCGCGGCGAAACCCGCCTCACCTCCTCCCGCCGCGACCCAGGCGCCTCGTCCAGCAGCACCCGCCGCCGCTCCGCCCGCAGCGAAACCGGCCGCTCCCGCCCCAGCCCCCGCTGCTGCCGCCGCGGCCCCGGGCTCCGCACCAGGCGCCAACGAGATTCCCGCGCTCCGAGAGCTCGCTGAGAAGCTGAAGGAGCAGAACCACTTCGAGCGCCTGGGCCTGGGCGCGGACACCAATGGCCCGGCGGTGAAGATCGCCTACTTCAAGATGGCCAAGCAGTACCACCCGGATACGCTGCCTCCCGGCGCGCCTCCGGAGCTGGAGAAGCTCAAGGCCGACATCTTCGCCTACATCGGCGATGCCTACCGCACGCTCTCGGATGACAAGAGCCGCGCCGCCTATCTCGAGGATCTCAAGACCGGTGGAAGCCAGCCGGCGCAGGTGGACGTGGAGGCCATCCTCAAGAGCGAGGAGCTCTTCCGCAAGGCCGGCCACTACATCAAGGCCCGGAAGTTCGCCGACGCGGCCAAGCTGCTCGACGAGGCCATCCAGCTCAACCCCGAGGAGCCCGAGTTCTACGCGTGGCGCGGCTACGCCCGCTTCTTCACCTTCGAGGACAAGAAGGCGGGCTACACCGAGGCCTACCGCGACATCCAGGCGTGTCTGAAGCAGAACGAGAAGGTCGCCTCGGCGCACTATTTCCTGGGCGTCATCGCCAAGCTATGTGGCGACAACAGCGGCGCGCTGAAGCACTTCCAGAAGACGGTGGAGATTCAGCCAAATCACATCGACGCACAGCGGGAGATCCGCATGGCGGCGCAAAAGAAGTAGGGTGCGCCACCCCGGGAGTGCCTCCAAGCGCTCCCCTACACGAGGAGAAGCATCTTGCCGTTGACCGGAAAACAGCGCCGCCATCTTCGCGGGCTGGGACACCACCTGGAGCCGGTGGTCATCGTAGGCCAGTCGGGCGTCACCGAGGGCGTCATCGCCGCCGTCGAGCAGGCGCTGAACGACCACGAGCTCATCAAGGTGAAGATCAACGAGGGCCCGGAGGACCGCCACGAGGCCGCCAAGAAGCTCGCCGAGGGCACTGGCGCCGAGCTGGCTCAGCTCCTGGGCCGCACCGCCCTGCTCTTCAAGAAGCGTGACGAGGACTCGAAGTTCGAAAAGCTGTGAGCGCGCTGCTCAGCGCGTGAAGCCCGCGGCCCGGGCGGCCTCATCCGCCCCCGTGGCCAGGCGCTCCAGCAGTGTGGGGCCGAAATACTGGCGGCGTGCCTCGCCCTCGCGCGCCTCCACCCGCTCCGGCGTCTCCACGTAGCCCAGGTAGCCGTCCGCCAGCCCCAGCACCCCGGTGGCGCCCGCGCGCTGCACCAGCACCGCCCCCGCTCCCACGGTGGGCTCGCCCGGTAGCAGCAACAGCTCCAGCGGCCCCAGCGTCAGCGCCCCCACCTCCGCCGTCCGTGAGGTCGACGCGCACAGGAAGTTGTCCCCCGCCGCTCGCGAGTACGACGGCACCAGCCGCGAGGCGTCCGGCCTCGGCAGCGCCACCTCCACCCGTGCGAAGGCCAGCCTCGCGCCACCGGCCGCCATCGGCACCGCGCGCTCGGCCAGCCCCGACACCGCCTGCGCATAGCCCTGCGCCTTCTCCACACCCTCGCCCTCGTTGAAGGCCACCGAGACGTTGCCCCCCGCCCCCTGCAACACCAGCGTCACCCCACCCTGCGCCTCGCGAAGCTGGCTCAGCCTTCCCGGCCAGTCTGAATCCACCACGTCCCGCTTCCTCGGCACCACCGCGGGGTGCGCGGCGAACACCAGCAGCTCCGCCACCGGCCCCTCCGCGCCCCGCAGCAGCGCACGGGTGAGCGCTCCATCCGGGGTCTCTCCCGCCGAGCGCGAGCGCACCAGCCCCGGCTCCCCCGCCGCCCCCACCTCCAGCGTGACGTCGGCGAGCCGCTCCACGGACTGACGCAGCGCCTCGCTGGCTCCGGCTACCGCGGCCTCCAGCGCGGCCTTCCGGAAGCGCCCGGTGCCCATCAGCTGCGACGCCAGCCGCGGGTCATATCCTCCAAAGGACGAGTGCGCGTGCGTGGCCATCACCACCACGTGCTGAAGCCCCAAGCCGGCGGTCCGCTCCCGCACCGCGGCCACGAGCGCGTCAGGCGCCAGCAGCAACTCCAGCGACACCAGTCCCACCTTCACGTTCCCCACCGCCAACACCACGGCCCGAGCTTGGGGCACTGGGTCTGCCTGGTTGGCCTCGGGGCGGGGAGGCCCATAACCGGCCACCACTACTGGATAGGGCGGAGCCAGGGGCACCTTCGCGGCTCCGGCCCTCAGCGGCCCCTCGGCGCTCGCCTGCCCTAGCACCACGGGTGCCCGCTCGCCCCACCGCCCGCACCAGTTCCAGGATGCGAGCGCGTACGCCGAGCCCACCGTCAGGAGCATCAAGGGAAGCAAGGTGCGCAGCAGCCGCCGCCAGCGGGAAGACATGAAGAGGCGAAGCCTACCTCCAGACGAGGAATTCCTGGTGACTGTCTGCCTGCCTGGCTGCTCCCCACCTTCACTCCCGGAATACCCCGCGATAGGACAACCGTTCTCCAGTTCCGTTCGGCACCCGAAGGGGGTAAGGCTCGCGCCATGTGTGGGATCTTCGGAATCGTTGGCAACCCTGAGGCCTCTAACCTGACGTACCTCGGCCTGCATGCCCTGCAGCACCGCGGGCAGGAGTCCGCGGGCATCGTCGCCTCGGACAGCCAGACCCTTCGGGCCCACCGAGAGATGGGCCTCGTGGCGGACATCTTCACCGCGCCGACGCTCGAGAAGCTGCCGGGCCACTCGGCGATCGGCCATGTGCGCTACTCCACGGCGGGCGTCAGCCAGCTCAAGAACGCCCAGCCCCTCACAGTGGAGTACGTGGGAGGCCAGCTGGCCGTGGCACACAACGGCAACCTCGTGAACGCGCAGGAGCTGCGCACCCAGCTCGAGGGCGACGGCGCCATCTTCCAATCGGACTCGGACACCGAGGTGGTCATCCACCTCATCGCCCGCTCCAAGCAGCCCACCTTCGAGCAGAAGGTCGTCGAGGCCCTCTCCAAGGTGAAAGGCGCCTACAGCATCCTCTTCCTCACCGACAAGAAGCTGGTAGCGGTGAGGGACCCCAACGGCTTCCGCCCGCTGGTGCTCGGCATGCTGAAGAACAGCTGGGTGCTGGCCAGCGAGACGACAGCGCTGGATCTCATCGAGGCGGAGTTCCTGCGCGAGCTCGAGGCCGGGGAGATGGTGGTCATCGACGAGACGGGCCTGCACGCCAGCCAGCCCTTCCAGCCCACGCGGCTGGGCCGCTGCATCTTCGAGCACGTGTACTTCGCCAAGCCGGACTCGGTGCTGTTCGGCACCAGCGTGTACGAGACGCGCAAGGAGATGGGCCGACAGCTCGCCAAGGAGCAGCCGACGCCCGGGGCGGACCTGGTCATCGCCGTGCCGGACTCGGGCGTGCCCGCGGCCATTGGCTATGCCCAGGAGAGCGGCATTCCGTACGACGTGGGCCTCATCCGCAGCCACTACGTGGGCCGCACCTTCATCGAGCCCCAGCAGTCCATCCGCCACTTCGGCGTGAAGCTGAAGCTGTCCGCGGTGCGCCAGGTGCTCAAGGGCAAGCGCGTGGTGGTGGTGGACGACTCCATCGTGCGCGGCACCACCAGCCGCAAAATCGTGAAGATGCTCAAGGCGGCCGGCGCGGCGGAGGTGCACCTGCGCATCTCCTCTCCGCCTACGCAGTGGCCCTGCTACTACGGCATCGACACGCCGAGCCGGCAGGAGCTCATCGCCTCCAGCCACAGCGTGGAGGAGATTGCCCGCTACGTGACGGCGGACTCGCTGGGCTACATCTCGCTGGAGGGCCTGGGCACCTCGGTGGGAGACCGCGAGCGCACCACCTTCTGCACCGCCTGCTTCTCCGGCAAGTACCTGACGGGCAACCTCAACCCGGGCGCCACCTCGACGTCCGAGTCCGCCCCGAAGCTCGCCAGCGCCTGAGGCGCACCTGCTTCCGGAGATGGCCGGCCCTTCCCATCCCGAGGCCTTCCGCGCGGAGCGGCAGTTCACCCGCTCCGTGTTCGCCGGCCTCGTGCTGCTCGGCCTGGTGGCCGTGGCTGGGCCACTGCTCTCCTACCGCGGCGACGTCCTCGAGGTGCGCGGCCAGTTCCGCACGCGCACTGCACGCGAGGCCCGGGTGTACGCCCAGGCACTCAGCCTGCACCTGAAGCTGCTCAAGTCCGAGCTGTCGCGTGTGGCCGCGGGCGTGGGCCCCGACATGCAGGAGGACAAGGCCACCGAGGACATGCAGGACCTCGCCACCCCAGACGCGGGCCTCTTCCGCCAGGGCATCCTCTTGTTGGATGCGGCGGGCCGACCCGTCTGGAGCGAGCCCCCCGGGCTGCCCGTGACGCCCTCGCTGCGCGAGCGCCCCTGGTTCCAGCGCGTCCTGGCCCAGCAGGCTCCCACCGTGGATGCGCTCGCTCCGGGCTCGTCCACCTTCGTCGTCGCCGTCCCCGTGGTGCGCAAGAATCGCACGGCGGGCATGGTCGTCGGCCTGCTCGACACGGGCGAGGAGCTGCCCGGGGCCCAGCCCACCGGCGAGAACCTCACCCTGCTGGTGCTCAACCGCCATGGGGACCTCTTCGTCCCCGAGTCCCCTCCCGCCTGGGCCACCGCGCCGGGCTTCGCCGCGAAGGTGGAGTCCCTGCTGACCGAAGGGGGCCAGGAGTGGGAGCTGCTCGCCGGGAAGGTGTTCGCCTGGGCCACGCCGGTGCCGGGCACGGAGCTGCGGCTGGTGCTCGCCGCGGACGAGACCGCCACCCTCGCCCCCATCCGCGACCGGCTGCTGCTGCAGCTCCTCGTGCTCGCCGTCTTGCAGGTGGGCACGCTGCTCCTCTTCAGCCTGCACTGGCGGCGCGTCTACCAGCTCTACCTACGGATGGAGCGACGCGCGGCGGAGAAGGAGACCATGGCCGCGCTCGGCTCGGCCGCCAGCCTCATCGCCCATGAGGTGAAGAACTCGCTCAACGGCCTCAAGGCGGCCATCGGGATCCTCTCGCCCTCGGAGGAGCAGGGCCTGGCGGTGCGCACGATACGCGGACAGATCGACAGGCTGGCCCACCTGGCCACCTCGCTGCTGCACTTCGGCAAGCCGTCGCGCGTGCATTGCATCCCGGTGGATCTGCCGCACCTGGTGCGCGAAGTGCTCGACGGGCTGCGTGTGCTACCCGAAGCCGAGGAGGTGCGCGTGGAGGCCCAACTCGGTGGGGAGCTGCTCCTGTTGGGAGATCCGCTGCTACTGGCCACCGCGCTGGATAACCTGGTGCGAAACGCCATGGAGGCAGCCGTAGCGGCCAAGGACCTGGGACAGGTGGCCTCGCCCGAGGTGCGGGTGAGGCTGCGCCGGCAGGACGGCGAGGCGGTGGTGGAGGTAGAGGACAACGCGGGTGGACCGCCCCCCGACTTCGAGAACCGGCTCTTCGAGCCCTTCGTCACCAGCAAGCCCAAGGGGGTGGGCCTGGGACTGACCATGGCCCGGCGCGCGGTGGAGCAGCAGGGCGGACGCCTGACCTTCACCCGCATCCCTGGCGGCAGCCGCTTCTCCCTGCACCTGACCGTGCAGCCGCCCCATGACTCCCCGGACATCCAGGAGCTGTCGGCATGAGCGTTCCCCTCCTCTTCGTCGATGATGACCGGGCCTTCTCTTCGATGGGCGCGGCGGCCCTGCAGCGCGAGGGCTACTCCGTCACCCTGGCGCGCTCGCTGCATGAGGCCCGCGCCGCGCTCGGGCGCCTCACGCCCGCCCTGGTGGTGCTGGACCGGAGGCTGCTGGATGGAGACGGGCTCACCTTCCTCCCCGAGCTGAAAGCCCAGGCGCCCGGAGCGGCGGTGGTGATGGTGACGGCGCACGGAGACATCGCCAGCGCGGTGGACGCGATGCGCGCGGGGGCGGTGGACTACGTGGCCAAGCCGGTGGAGCTGGCGGACCTGGTGCTGCGCGTGCGCCGGGCGCTGGACACGGGACGCCTGAAGGAGCGACTGGCCGCCGCCGAGGCCGAGCTCTCTGGACGGCGCCGGCTCGTCGCTCCCGCCTCGGCCGAGATGCAGCGGGTGCTGGCCTCCCTGGAGCGCATCGCCGCCTCGCCCCGCAGCGCCGTGCTGCTGCTAGGGGAGACAGGGGTGGGCAAGGAGATGCTCGCCCGTCACCTGCATGGCTTCTCCTCGGGAGGAGAGGGCGCCCCCTTCGTCCACGTCAACTGCGCGGCCCTGCCCGAGCAGACAGTCGAGAGCGAGCTGTTCGGCCACGAGAAGGGCGCCTTCACCGACGCGCGCACTGCCCGCCGTGGACTGGTGGAGGTGGCCCACGGGGGCACCCTCTTCCTCGACGAGGTGGGCGAGCTGCCCCTGAGCCTGCAGGCCAAGCTGCTCACCTTCCTCGACTCGGGCCGCTTCCGACGCCTGGGCGGCACCACCGAGCACTCCAGCAGCGCACGCATCGTCGCCGCCACCAACCGGGACCTGCCCGCCCTCATGGTCCGCGGCGAGTTCCGCGAGGACCTGTGGTTCCGCCTGAGCGTCTTCCGCATCGACATCCCCCCGCTGCGGCAGCGGCGCGAGGACATCCTCCCCCTGGCTGAAGGCATCCTCGCGGACCTGCGCCGGGAGCTCGGGCGGCGCGAGGCGGTGCTCGGTGAGCGCGCTCGGGCTCGGCTCCAGGCCTATGCCTTCCCCGGCAATGTGCGCGAGCTGCGCAACCTCCTCGAGCGCGCACTGGTGATGGAGCCCGGCCCGGAGCTGCAACTGGACGTGCTGGCGAGCGTGAAACCCGCAGCCCCAGTCCCCACGGGCTCGGCGGCTACGGACAGCCCGGAATCCTTCACCCTCTCCGCCCCACCCCGCCCCATGGAGGAGGTGGAGCGCGCCTACGCCCGCTGGACGCTGGAACGCCTGGGCGGCCGGCGCGTGGAGGCGGCCAAGGTGCTCGGCCTCGCCTATGCCACCTTCCTCAAGCGGCTCGGCGAGGACTGAGCCTTACCCGAAGGACGGGGGAGCCTCATCGTCCACCTTCACCACCCGCGTGTCCGCGATGTGATCGTGAAGGCAGCGCTGGTCCTCGGCGTAGATGAAGAGCACATCGACGAACCAGAACAGGCCGCAGCCCAGGTTGACGAGGTAGGGCACCACGTTGCGCAGCAGGATGACCCGGACGAAGTCGGCCTGGCTCCCATCATTGCGCACCACCCGGATGCCCATCATCCGCTTGCCAATGCTCTGACCGGTCACGACGGTCTGGTACGCCTGATACCCGAGCACGCCCAGTGACATCAAGAACGCCAGCCCGAACATGCCCACGCCGATGAGGGCTCGCGACTCGTCATCCCCGACCTTCGCGAGCATGAGGACGAGAAAGATGCCCATCGCCACGAACAACGGGACGCTCATGACGAGGCTGTCCACCAATTGGGCGAGCAGACGGGTGGTCCGAGGCGCGGGCGCGAGCACCGCCACCTTCGAGATACACGTCTGGCAGTAGTACTCGCGATCAGGGCCCAGGACGGTGCACTGCGCGCAGGCATAGGTTCCGCAACGTGTGCAGGTGGCGATGGCCTGCGCCTCGACATGCACGGCGCACCGCGCGCCCGTCATCCGGGACGGCGGGGGTTCATACTGTGATTGCATGGGGCACATCCTCTCAGGTTGGCGCACGGCCTCAACCCCGATTGCAGATTCTGCAATGTCAGGATTTGGAACTCCGGCCCGCCATGTCAGCCGCTGCAACTGGCCCAGCGGGATAAGCCCTCGAAACCACTCGGAATGAAGCGGGCACGCGGATTGCCAAGGGGACTCCCGAACCTCACTGGGAGCCTCCTCCTTGCGCCGCGTTCCACCGCTGCTCATCTCCTGCCTGCTGCTCGGGGCCACCACCGCCCCCGCCCAGGCCCCCTCCGCCGCTCCGCCCCCTGCCTCCTCGCCTGGCTCACTCGCCCTGGCCTCGCTGCCGGATGAGGACAGACTGGCCTCGCTGCTGTGGGAGCACTCGCCCGAGCTCGCCACCGCCCGGGCCCGCGTGGCCTCGGCGCGATCTGACCTGACGCGGGCCGGACTGCTGCCCAACCCCGAGCTGGAGCTCGGCGCCAACACCCTGCCGCTGGGCCCCACCAATCCGCCCGGCCTCAACCGCCTCACGGAGGTGCCCAACTTCAGCGTGGGCCTCTCCCAACTCATCGAGCCGGGCAAGCGCGGCCCCCGTCAGGATGCGGCCCGTGCGGCCCTCGCCTCCACCGCGCTCGAGGTGCAGGCCGGGTTGCGCGCACGCACCTATGACGTGCTGGAGCGCGCGGCGGAGGTGGCCACCGTCGAGGTGCGCCTGTCCGAGCTGGAGCGGCTGGCCGGGGATGCAGCGAGGATCACGGAGCTCCAGCGTGCCCGTGCGCAGCGAGGGGACACCTCGGGCCTGGATGCGGACCGGGCCATGCTGGAAGAGGCTCAGCTTCAGGAGCAGCTCTCCGGAGAGCGCAACCACCTGGCCGAGGCGCTCCTGGAGTGCTCGCGCACAGCAGGCCTCACCTGCATGCCCTTCGGAGGCTCGGAGGCGGCGGCCGGGTTCCTCGCCACGCGCCTATCGCACCCGCGGCCCACCGCTGAACTGGAGCAGCGGCCGGACCTGCGAGCGCTGGAGGCCCAGCAGCGCAGTGCCCAGGCCGCCCTCACCCTTGCTCGGCGGCGCTGGATTCCGGACCCCACCGTGCGAGCCGGCTACGTGTACGACCAGTTCGTCATCTCCGGCAATCAGCTCCACTCGGTGGGCATCAACCTCAGCATCCCCCTGCCCCTCTTCGACCGGGGCCAGGCGGACGTACTGGCCGCGAGCGCCGCCTCCGAGGCCGCCGCGAAGACCCACGCCCAGCTCACCACCCAGGCTCAGAGGGAGCTGACGTCCCTGTCCGCCCAGCGCGATGCGATGGAGGCTCGACGCACGCGGGTGCGCACCCAGACCCTGCCCCAGGCCTCCCAGCTCGTGCAGCGGCTGGAGGCAGCGGTGAGGGCCGGAGGCGCCTCGATGCTGGAGCTGCTCCTGGCTCGCCGCACCTATGGCCAGCTCCTGTTGGACGCCGCGGAGCTCGACCTCTCCGCCTTCCGCCTCGCGGTGGCGCTGGAGCGCGTGCACGCCGGAGGCCCCAAGCCCCCTCCCGAGCTGAGCGAGCACTTCTGAACCCCTTTCCCTCGTTGGAGACCCCCATGACCTCGTCTTCCTCCCGTCCTCCCCGCCGTCCTTTCTGGCTCGCCGCCGCGGGCCTCGGCCTGGGCGCCGCTGTCACCGCTGGACTGGTGCTCGGTCGCCCCACTCCGGCCGAGGCCGAGCCCGCTCCCCCCGCCAGCCCCGTCGTGCGGGGCGAGAGCGTGCACCTGCCGCCCGAAGGGCCGCAGTGGCAGTACATCGAGCTCGCGGTGGCCGCTGAGGCGCCCATGCTCGCACCGCTGCCGGCCCCGGGCCGGGTGGACCTGGACGAGCGCCGGACCGCCTCGATGGGTGCGCCCCTGGCTGGCCGAGTGGACCAGGTGCGCGTGCGCCTGGGTGATCGGGTGACGGCCGGCGAGCGCCTCTTCTCCGTGCGCTCCGGAGCCTGGGCGGACCTCGAGCGCGAGGTAAAGAGCGCCGAGACGGAGGTGGCCAACAAGCAGCGCATCGCGGACCGGGTGCGCGAGCTGGTGGGCCTGCAGGCCGCGCCGGAGAAGGAGCTGGTGGCCGCGGAGGCAGAGCTGCGCCAGGCCCAGCTCGCCCTGCAGGCCGCCCAGGCCAAGAAGGCCAGCCTCGCGGTGTCCGCCGAGGGCAACAACCTCTTCTGGGTGACGGCCCCTCGCGCGGGCACGGTGGTGGACCTGGACGTGGTGGCAAACCAAGAGGTGACGCCGGAGCGGGACGGGCCGCTCGTACGCCTCTCGGACCTGAGCGAGGTGCGGGTCATCGCGGACGTGCAGGAGACGGACGCCGCGGACCTGCGCGAGGGCCAGCAGGCGCTCGTGCGCACGCAGTCCGGCGCGGTGGAGCGGCGCGGCACGGTGGAGCGCATCTCCGAGGTGGTGGACCCTCGCCGGCGCACCGTGGAGGTCCGCCTCCGAGTCACCAACGAGGACCGGGCCCTGCGGCCCAACGCATTCGTCGAGGTGACGCCCGAGGCAGCCACCACGGTGAAGCGCGTGCGAGTACCAGCCAGCGCGGTGGTAACGGACGGAGCGCGCTCGGTCATCTTCGTGGCGCGCGAGGCGGGCCAACTGGAGCGCGTGGCGGTGATGACCGGCCGCCGCCGAGACGGCGAGGTCGAGGTACGCCAGGGACTGGAACCCGGCAGCCGCTACGTCGCTCGCGGCGCGCTGTTGCTGGAGAACACCATCGAGCTGGCCAACTAGGCCCGCGGGGAAACGCCCATGTTCGAGAAGCTCGTCGAATTCAGCCTGAAGAACCGCGCGGCCGTCCTCTTCCTCACGGTGCTGGTGGCGCTCTGGGGATGGATGGCCTTCACCGACCTGACAGTGGAAGCCTTCCCGGACTCCACCGACACCCAGGTGAACGTCATCACCCTCTACCCAGGACAGCCCTCCGAGGAAGTGGAGCGGCAGATTGGCATTCCCCTGGAGCGCGCCCTCAACGGCACGCCGGGCCTGGGGCGCCTGCGCAACCTTTCGCTCTTTGGCCTGTCCTTCGTCACCCTCACCTTCAATGACGGGGTAGACGCGCTCTTCGCCCGCCAGCAGGTGCTGGAGCGGCTGCGCGACGCGGAGCTGCCCGAGGGCGTGGTGCCGGAGCTCGGACCCCTGGCCACGCCCATTGGGGAGATCTACCGCTACACCCTCGATGGCGCGAAGGGAGACCCGATGAAGCTGCGCACCCTGCAGGACTGGGTGGTGCGACCGGGCCTGCTGCGCGTGGACGGCGTGGCGGACGTGGTGAGCTACGGCGGCCTGCTCAAGGAGATCCACGTCCAGCCGGACCCCACGCACCTGGCGGCCTTCGGCCTGACGCTCGAGGACCTGGAGAACGCGCTGCGGGATGGCTCGCTCAACGCGAGTGGCGGCACGCTGGAGCGTGGCAGCGAGCAGTTCGTCATCCGCAGCGAGGGCCTGTTCCGCACCCTGGACGACATCCGCCACGTGCGCGTGGCCACGCACGAGGGCACGCCCGTCTTCATCAAGGATGTGGCGGAGGTGACAGAGGGCTGGGCGCCGCGCCAGGGCGTGGTGAGCCGCGAGAACAACACCGACGTGGTGGAGGGCATCGTGCTGATGCGCCGTGGGGAGAACCCCTCGGTGGTGCTGAGCCGGGTGCGGGACGCCGTCGTCGGCCTCAACATGCGGCTGCAACCGGACGAAGCGACGATCTCCCCCTTCTATGACCGCACGGAGCTGGTGAACACCACGCTGCGCACGGTAGGCCGCAACCTGCTGGAGGGCGCGCTGCTCGTGACGCTGGTGCTCTTCGTCTTCCTGCTGGACCTGAGAGCGGCCCTGGTGGTGGGCACACTCATCCCGCTGTCGCTACTCACCTCGTTCATCTACCTGAAGCTGCGGGGCATGTCGGCCAACCTGCTCTCCATGGGCGCGGTGGACTTCGGCGTCATCGTGGACGGCGGCGTGGTCATCATCGAGAGCATCCTCCTGCGCCTGTCCAAGCATGGTCACCCTGGCGAAACGCCGCAGACGCCAATGGAGCGCATCAAAGCGGCCACCCAGGCGGTGGTGCGGCCCACGGTGTTCGCGCTGCTCATCATCATCGCGGCCTACCTGCCCATCTTCATGCTGCAACGAGTCGAGGGGCGCATCTTCGCGCCCATGGCCAACACGGTGGTGGCCGCGCTGGTGGGAGCGCTCGTCTTCTCGGTGACGCTGATTCCCGTGCTGGCCTCGCTGGTGTACCGCAAGCCGGTGGAGCACAAGGAGTCGCCGGTACTGCGCGCGGCGGCCAAGGCGTACGCGCCCACGCTGCGCTTCGCGCTGAGGAAGCCCTGGCTCGTCATCGCGCTGGCCACGCTGGGCCTGGCCATCTCCGGGTGGATGCTGCCGCGCATGGGCAGCGAGTTCCTGCCGGATCTCAACGAGGGCGGCCTCTACATGACGTTCACCCTGCCCTCCAATGTCTCGCTGTCCGAGGGCCGCAAGCTGGTGCCACGCATCACCCAGCTCATCCGCCAGGCGCCGCAGGTGGACGGGGTGCTCAGCCAACTCGGCCGGCCCGAGGACGGCACGGACGCCACGCTCACCAACAACCTTGAGTTCTTCGTGAAGCTCAAGCCACCCGAGCAGTGGCCCAAGGAGACACCGGACCTGCCCTCGGTCATCGCCGTGCTGCAGAAGACCATCGACGAGGTGCCGGGCCTGGAGGTGAACTTCAGCCAGCCCATCCGCGACAACGTCAACGAGAGCATCAGCGGCCAGTTCGGACAGGTGGCGGTGAAGCTCTACGGGGATGACCTGAAGGTGCTGCAGGAGCAAGCGGAGAAGGTGAAGGACGTCATCTCCGGTGTGTCGGGCGTGGCGGACCTGGGCATCGTGAAGAGCGGCGAGGTACCGGACATCAAGGTGATACCGGACCGGGTGGCGCTGGCTCGCCATGGCATGTCCCTGGGCGAGTTCCAGAACGTCTTCCAGACGGCGGTGGGTGGCCGTCCGGTGAGTGAGTTCTGGGAGGGAGAGCGGCGCTTCGACGTGGTGATGCGCCTGCCGCTGTCCAGCCGTGACGACGTGGAGAAGCTGGCCGGGTTGCGCGTGCCGGTGGAGGGAGGCGTCACGGTGCCGCTGGAGACCCTGGCGCGTGTGGAGACGGGCTTTGGCCGAGCCTCCATCAATCGTGAGAATGGCCGGCGCTACATCGGCATTCGCATGAATGTGCGCGGGCGAGACCTGGGCTCGTTCGTCAACGAGGCGCGCGAGAAGGTGCAGCAGCTGGCGCCCAACCCTGCGGGCATCTCCCTCGAGTGGGGCGGCGAGTTCGAGAACAAGGAGCGGGCAATGAAGCGGCTGATAACGGTGGTGCCGGTGGCGCTCCTCCTCACCCTCCTCCTGCTGTTCAAGGCGTTCGAATCGTTCGGGCGAGCAGTCATCACGCTGATGAACGTCCCGTTCGCGCTGATGGGCGGGGTGTTTGGCCTGTACCTCGCGGGCATGCCGCTGTCGGTGGCGGCGGCGGTGGGCTTCATCGCGCTCATCGGCCAGGCGGCGCTCAATGGAGTGCTGGTGATGTCGGCCATCGCCGAGCGGCGCGCGGCGGGCGAGACACTGGACGAGGCCATCCTCAACGGCGCGCAGGAGCGGCTGCGACCGGTGCTGATGACAGCGGCCCTGGCCGCCCTGGGCCTGGTGCCCGCCTGCCTGAGTCGCGGTATCGGCTCGGAGACGCAGAAGCCTCTGGCGGTGGTCATCGTCGCGGGGACCATCTCCGCCTGCGCGCTGACGCTGGTGCTGCTGCCGGTGATGTACCGCCTGTTCACGCAGTACACGGAGCAGCTCGTGGACAAGATGCCCGTGCGACTGCTGAGGGCCGTGCCGGCCGTGGACAAGCCGCGCAAGACCGGCACGTGAGACCCGACCGCTCAGGGCTCGGCGGCCAACCAGCGCTGCACCTCGGAGAGGTAGTCGCGCGGCAGTGCGTGGCCGCTGTCGAAGGTGTGGTGCACCTTGTGCCGGGAGGGGGCCGCGGTGAAGAGGGCCTCGTTCTGCTCGGGTGTCGCGAAGCCATCTCGCCTGGCCGTCAGGATCAGCCAGCGCTGCTGGATGCGTCCAGCGGCGAGCACGGGCGCCACCTCCGTGAGCGTCGGGTCCACGTACGGCGGCACCATCGTGACGAGGTGCGTGACACGCGGCTCCCGCGCGGCCAGCAGTAGCGCCACCTGGGCACCCATGCTGTAGCCGCCGAGGAGGACGCGCGGGGGACGGGCGCCCTCGAGCGCGTGGGCGAGCACGGCGTGTGCGTCCTCGATGGTGCCCGCCACCATCGAGCGGTAGGGGCCGCTGTCGCCCTCGTGCGAGCGCTTCACCCGCGCAGAGGGCTTGTCCCCCTCGACCGCACGCGCGCCGTGCAGCCGCGCATCGAACAGGTAGACGCGGTAGCCCGCCCCGCGCAGCGCCTCGGTGAAGGCGCCGCCGAAGGTGGGCTTCGCGTCCACGAGCCAGTCCTCCTTGCTGCGCGTCAGGCCGTGCACGAGCACCGCCACCGGCGCCGGGCCTTTGGCCGGCCGGTGCGGCTCGAGAACGAGCAGGGGAATGCGCTCGCCATTGGTGGCGCGTACCTCACGCGTCACGGCGCCCGTGACAGTGGGCGCGGGCGCGGGCGCGGGTGCGGCCTCCGACGCGGGCGACAGGCGCGGGGTGAGCAGGACGAGCGCGGACAGCAGCAGGTGCTTCATCTCGGGAACCTCCTGTGAAGAGAGGCGCTCACCCTGCACCGGAGGGGGTCGGCCACGGGTCAGCCGCGCGTTGACGTGGGATTGACATGCGTGAGGTAACGTCTCCCCCAGGAGGGCCTTCTCGCGATGCGCGTACTGGTGGTGGAGGACAACCGGGATCTACAGGCGAACATCGCCAGGTTCCTCGAGCCGGACATCACCCTCGACTTCGCCTCCACGGGCCCCGAGGGACTGGCGCTCGCGCTCGCCCACCCCTACGACGTGATCGTGCTCGACCTCATGCTGCCGGGCATGGACGGCCTGCGGGTGTGCCGACACTTGCGGCAGACGGCCCCGCGGCTGGTGCCGGTGCTGATGCTCACCGCGCGCGACACGCTCGAGGACAAGGAGGAGGGCTTCGCCGCCGGCGCCGACGACTACCTCGTCAAGCCCTTCTCCCTGCGCGAGCTGCGCTGGCGCCTGGAGGCCCTGGCACGCCGGCCCGTGCCGCCCAGCGGTCGCACGTTGTCCCTGGGTTCGCTGCTGCTGGAGCCCGAGAGCGGGTGGGCAAGCCGGGGCGAGCGGCGGGTCCGGCTCAGTCGCACCGAGGCGCGGGTGCTCCAGCTCTTGATGGAGGCAGCCCCGGAGAGCGTACCGGCAGCGACGCTCGCCGACCGGCTGTGGGGAGAGGCACCTCGGGAGGGCAGCGCGCTGCGCACCCACGTGTATGGCCTGCGCAAGGCACTCGGCGAGCTGGGCCTCGAGCAGCTCGTGGTCACCCGGCGCCACGAGGGATACGCGCTGGAGGTTCGCCTTGCGTGAGGGGCTTCGCCCTCTGCGCGCGGTGCTCCGGCGCACCCTGCTGCTCTCGTCCGTGTTGGCGCTCGCGGTGATGAGCGGCATCTTCGTGCTCTTCAGCTACGACCTGGAGGACGTCCTCTTCGAACGCCTGGTGGCGGCCGAGGCTGACCGGCAGGCGCAGGCGCTCGCGTCCGGCCAGGCTCCTGCGCAGCCGGCGGTGGGCATGAGCGTGCATCGAGGGCACGCGGCCCTGCCGGCCGCACTCGCGCAGGAGCTGTCTCCCCTCCTCGCGCACGGGGAGTACGAGGTGGCGGCGGGCAAGGCGGGGCACTTCCACGTGGCGGTGCGCCCTCGGGCGGCCTCGGGCGACACGCTGTACGTCGCCTTCCGCGCCAATGCCTTCACCCGCACGACGTCGAGTCTGCTGCACAGAGGGGGCCTGCTCGCATCGAGCGCGGCGCTCGCGCTGCTGGCGGCGGCGGTGATTGCCAGCCGGGCTGCCCGCCGCCTCAGCGAGCCGTTGGAAGGACTCAGGCGCTCGCTGCAGTCCGAGGGCGCGGCGCTTCCCGAAGAGGACGGGGCGGTGGCCGAGGTGCACGCGCTGCTCGAGGCGCTGCGCGCGCGAGACGCCCGCATCCAGTCCTTGCTCGAACGCGAGCGGCAGTTCAACCGCGACGCGAGCCACGAGCTGCGCACGCCGCTCGCCGTGGCGCAGGGGGCGGTGGAGATTCTCGAGCGTCACCCGCCGCAAGACCGTGAGACATTCGCACGGCTGCGCGATGCCGTGCACCAGATGGGCCTGCTCACCGAGGGCATTCTGTGGCTGGCACGCGAGCGGCACACGGGCGAAACCTGTGACCTCACCTCGGTCTCGCGCGAGGTGGTGGCGCTCTACGACGGGCTGCGCAGCCCGGAGGTGGCGGTGGTGGTGGAGGCGAAAGGCGCGGTGTACGCGCCGGTGCCGTCCTCGGTGGCGCGCGTGCTGCTCGGCAATCTGGTGAAGAACGCCTTCAGCTACACGCGCGCCGGGCAGGTACGCGTGCGGGTGGAGGCGGGCTGCTGGAGCGTCAGTGACAGCGGCGAGGGCCTTGGCGCGGTCGCGCCCGAGCGCAGCGGCTTCGGCGTGGGGCTGTCGCTGGTGGAGCGCCTGGCGCAGCACTTCGGCTGGCGGGTGCTGCTCACGCCCCTCTCTCCGCACGGCACCCGGGCGGAGCTGCGCTGGCCGGAAAGGCACTCGGAGCGCTGAGGACTACGGCGAGACCGTCGTGCCCTCGCCCATGTACGGCAGGGCACCGATGGCTCGCAGCAGATTGCCCAGCACCTCGTCGAGCGTGGTCCAGCCGCGCACCACGTGGATGGGGTGCTCGAAGGTGAGCCGGCCATGGTGGATGGCTTCGTCGAGCTCCTCCAGGAGGTGGGCCACCTCCGCCGAGTAGCCCATCCCCATGAGCATTGGCACCTGGGCCGCTGGCGTGTGCTCCTCCACGCGGATGGGCCGACCGAGCAGCCGCGCCAGTGTGTCCGCGACCTCCAGAGGGCTGTACTCCACCGGCCCCGCCAGCTCTACCACTCGCCGGCCGAGCGTGGGCTCGCGCAACAACCGTGCTGCGAGCTCGCCCACGTCCCGCGTGGCCACCATGTGGAGCTTGCGATCCGCGGGGGCGATGAAGTCCGGCATCACGCCCGAGTCCACCACCGCGGGCAGCCCTTCGCCCCAGTTCTCCATGAAGTACGCCGAGCGGAGGATGGTCATCGGCCTGCCCAGCGAACCCAGCTCCCGCTCCGCGAGGTAGAGCGTCTTCACGAAGCCCGTTCCCTCCGGGTGCTGCGCGCCCACCGACGAGAGCAGCACGAAGTGCGGCAACCCGCTCTCCTCCACCGCCCGCCTCATCGAGTCCACCACCGACCAGCACGCCTCCATCACACCGGTGCTCGCGGGCACGGGAGGTGGCACTATCAGGTACGCGCCTCGAGCGCCCACCATGGCCATGGCGAGGGCGGCGACGTCGCGCAGGTCCGCCAGCACGACCTCGGCGCCCCATTGCCTCCACGGTTCGGCCTTTTCCTCGTCCCGCAGGATGACCCGGACCCGCCGCCCCTGCTCCAGCAGCGTCCGAGCTACCACCGACCCCGTATGCCCCGATGCTCCCGTCACCACGAACATGGCCGTCTCCTCACGTCTCGCCGGGGCCGGGTCCTGGCCCCTCGCTCCAGCCCTAATCTGCGCCTCCCTTCGCCATCGGAAGGGCACGCCACGCCGGGGAGCAGAGAGAGGGACCGCCGCCCCCTGGCTTGACAGGTCTGCGAGGCTTCGCGAGCGTTCCGGTATCGGACGCCATGTCGGCGTCCTCCGCGCCGTCCCTAGGGGGAATCCATGAAGGAAGCCGAAGACCAGAGCCAGGGGCGCAAGCTCCTCACCGCCGTCGAGCGCATCCTCTCGGACACGGACAGCCTCATCGCCCTTGCCGAGCAGCACCTGCGGAAGGCGCGGGAGGACAAGCGCGAGGCCTCCGAGGAGGTGGTGCGGTATTTCTCCACGCGCGCCGCCATCTCCGGAGGCCTCGCCGCCGCGCCCGCGCTGATTCCCGGAGCCGGCACCCTGGTGGCGGCACTGGGCGGAGCCCTCGCGGACATGGGCTTCCTCCTCAAGTACGAGGTGGAGATGGCGCTCGTGCTCAGCTACCTGCACGGCTTCGACATCCGCAAGGACGAGGAGCGGCAGCTCGCGTTCCTGCTCGCCTCGGTGAGCACCTACGACGCCAAGAGCGGCGAGAACGCCCTGGTGGACATGGCCAAGGCCGAGGGCGTGGCCATCTGGAAGTACGCGCCGCGCGAGGTCTCCAAGCACCTCGTGAGCGTGATGACGAAGATTGCCCTCCTCCAGCTCTCCAAGGGCCTGGTGCGGGCCCTGCCGCTGGTGGGCATCGCGGTGGGCTCGTCGATGAACAAGGTCCTCACCAAGCGGGTGGGCGAGCGGTGCATCCGCGACCTCCAGACGCGCCGCGAGTTCCTCTCCACCGAGTCCGCGCGCAAGGAGCAAGAGGAGGAGGTGGTGGAGGCGCGGGTGCGCCCGCCCGCGACGAAGAAGAGCGCCGCCAAGAAGAGTGCGAAGGCACCAGCCCGCCGGGCCGCTGGGAGGAAGTCATGAAGAACGAGTCCCACGCCCCCCTGGCCCAGGCCCTCTGGCCGGACGCGAAGCAAGCTCCCGTGAAGCTGCTGGAGTGTCGCCACTGCGGCCGGCGCAACCGGGTCCAGGTGCCCCGCGCCATCCTGGAGCCCCACCACTGTGAGTGCGGTGCCTGCGGCGAGCCGCTGTTCCTCGCGCCCCACGAGCCGCTCACGGGTATCGCCTCGAATGCCTACGAGCACTCGCTGGACCGCACGACGCTGGCGGCCCTCAAGGGCATTCCGGCTTCCCCGCGCTGATGCGCTGGCTGATGACCCAGCTGGGCGAGCGCAGCCTGCGGCTGCTGAACCTGTCCAGCTCCGTCCTCTGCGGAGAGGACCAGTTCCCCGAGCTGGTGGAGCTGCTGGAGCGCTCGCGCAAGAGCCTGGACCTGAGCCAGCGGCCCACGCTGTTCCTCTCCGAGTCCCCGCACGCCAACGCGACCACCTACGGCAGCGAGGAGCCGGCGGTGACCATCTATGCGGGCCTGCTCGACCAGCTCGATGATCAGGAGGTGCTGTCCGTGATGGGACACGAGCTGGGCCACATGCACGCGGAGCATGGGCTCTACCGCACGGTGGCCACGGTGATGGCGAGCGGTACCCACCTGCTGGGCACGGTGGGACAGGTGCTGAGCTTCCCGCTACAGAAGGCGCTCTATAAGTGGATGCGCTGCTCCGAGCTGACGGCGGACCGCGCGGGCCTGCTGGCGTGCAGGGACCTGGGCGCCTCGCTCAACGTGCTGATGAAGCTGGCAGGTGGCCACCGGCCGGGCGTCACCCGGCGCACGAAGATGCAGCTGGCCCCCTTCATCCGGCAGGCGCGCACGCTCGCGAAGTTGGAGGAGGACAACTGGTTCGATGGGTTGCTGGCGACGCTGATGACCATGGACAGCAGCCATCCATTCGTCGCCTGGCGGGTGATGCACCTGCTGGAGTGGGTGGAGCACGGCAACTACCTGGAGATCCTCGCCGGCCACTACGAGCGCGCGAAGCGCCCGATCGCAGCCTGAGCACCGAGCCCGCCATGCGCCACACCTCGAACCGTCACGCCCTGCCCTTCGGCCTGCTGCTGCTGGCCGCCACCGCCTCCGCTGCCGAACCGAAGGGGGGCACCTGGGCCGAACTCCAATCCGTCCCGGCCCGCCTGCCCGCGGCCCAGCAGAAGCCTGCCGAGCCCGCTCCATGCCAGCCGGAGAACTTCATCCCAGGCGAGACACGCTACGAGCGCGTCGAGCTCGAGGGCACACCCCCGGCGCTCTACCGGCTCTCCACCGGCGAGGAGATGAACATCAATGGCTGGCTGAAGGAGAACGAGCGCGTGGTGAAGCTCCCCAGCCCGTACGCTCTCACCCATTACACCTTCGGATGCGCGGGTGAGTTCTCGTCCGTGCTCGACATCTCGCGCAACGGCAAGCGCCACGGGCTCTACCAGCACGTGCTCCACTTCGAGGCGCATCCCACCAGGCCCGTCCTCTTCTTCCGCCAGAACGAGCGCAAGAACGGCCGCTACCAGGAGTTCCTCGGCCTGGTGGACCTCGACACCAAGCGCAAGACGCCGCTGCCGGCGCTCCCATGCGTCTCGGGCTCGAACGCGCGCTTCTCGGGAGACCGCCTCATCACCTACGGCGAGGCTCGGGCGGGCAAGGACGGGAAGACGGACGTCTGCGTGTGGAGCCTCGATGGCAAACCCCAGGCCCGGCTGCTCGCGGACCTCGACTGGACGGCCGGCTCCGGGGACATCCTGCTCGACCAGGTGGGCGTATTGCCGCGCGAGCCCGGAACCTTCTACGCCCTCCATCAAGACCGCTTCGGCAACCCCGCCCATTGTGAGGTCCGGCTGCAGAGCCTCACGCGCGCCAACCAGTCGCGCCGGGTCGACCTCGGCGTCTCCGAGTCGCACGAGGCCTGCCTGCGCAACGAGACGAAGCTCGGCACCCTGAGCCTCACGGGGCGCTGAGGAAGGCTAGTAGCGCGAGGGCGAGTCCGGCCCCATGTCCAACCGGTCGGCGGCCTGCAGCACCTCGCCCAGGCTGGCCTTCTGGAGCTGGTCCCTGTCCAGGGAGAGAAGGATGTCATCACCCTCGATGGTCTCCACGGAGCGGAAGGGGACCCGATAGTCCCTGGCGTAGAACACGCCCTTCTCCACCACGAAGGCGTCATCCGCCAGACCAATCACCTTGCCCATCCGGTGGCCGTCCCTGCTCTTCACATCCATGCCGACCCGAACATCCATCCGCTGAGCCATGGCTCGCTCCTCGCTGCGGTAGGGAAACGGAGCGAAGATGGGAATCGGGACTGTCCCGAGCAGCAGGGCCTCGTCCCCTCGCTTGCCGGGCTCACCGACAACAAGCCCCTGGCAGCTCCCTCTCCCTCTGGGAGAGGGCTGGGGTGAGGGAGTTGCTACCCGGCGCGAGGAGTCCCCGTAATGGCCTCCGCGCGCCGCACATCTCGCTCCAACTCAGCCTGCCGGGCCTGCCGCTGTGCCTCCAAGGTGAAGGGCACACGGCCCAGGTCCTCCTGGGCAGCGCGGACCACGCGGGCAACTCCGTCCCGGGCGATGACACCTACCTCGAAGGCTTCCACCGCGGCACCCACGTAGTTGTCGAAGAAGAAGATGCGCCTGCTCCGCCACGTCTGGCGAACAGACTCCGGGGTATCAACCACGTCGTGGATGAACACGGCCCGCACCGACTCCGGGTACTCCGCGAGCATCCTCTCACCGAAGGCCACGTCGCCCTGGCCGCTGTCCCCCGTGAAGACGAAGCCGTACTCGGGATAGAGCTGGATGTAGCGGCTGAAGTTCTCGAACTTCATCTCGGCGATGCGCGAGTTGCCCAGCAGGTGCGTGAACGCGCCGGAGAGCATCACCGCCGAGGACACGCCGTGCCCGCGCAGCGTCTCCAGCGTGCGGTCCTCGATGAGGCCGAGCGGATCCTGCGGCCGCGCGCTGATGAAGGTGAGGTCCCCCTCGCGCCCGGGGATGATGCCTGGCCCCCGGTCCAGCTCTCGGTAGAACTGGAGCACGCCCGGGTACACCGTCTTCGACGGGTAGCGATCGTCCTTCCAGTTGGCGAGGAAGGTGTCGTCGATGTCGCTCAGCACTTTGTTCTCGCCACTCGGGGCACCCACGGACTCCTGGCGGATGTGCGTGAGGATCTCCTGCCGGATGCCCGCGTCGTCCACGTCGTGGAAGAGCAGCTGCTGCAGATCATGGGAGCTGCCACGGCCGTCGAGCAGGTTCTTGAACTCGGACAGCTCGCGTCCGCGCAGCCCGAGGAACAGGGCGCGCACCATGCGCTCGGCCAGACCGGGGGTCTCTCCCTTCTGGAGCGCGGTAATGAGCGCGGCGCGAAGGGGCAGACCCAGCTCGGGTGCCCGCTTCACGCACAACAGTTCCAGCAACGCGGTGAGGTTGTCCGGGCCGACGACGCGGTCATCCACGTCGCCGAGCAACGCGTCCAAGTCCACGTTGGAGAGCAGGTAGTTGAGCTCGGCGGCGGTCGCGCCGGTGAACAGCTCGAGAATGCGCCGCTCCTCGCTCCGGTCGGTGTGACCGGTCATCAAGGAGCGGAGCGACTGGAGTTTCTTGGCAGCGGCGGTCAGGTCCACGCAGTCAGCCTACCGCGAGCCCCCCTCTTCACCGCCAGAGGTCCCCCCCGTTCCCTGTGTACTGCCGGCCAGACTGCCCGGTGCACCGGGTCCCTGCATCGTGGCGGAGGTGCTGCCGGGCGCACCGGGGCCAGCGAACGTCGACACACCCGGCGCGCCGGGCGCACCCGGCCCGGAGAACGCCGCATATGACCCGGGACCACCAGGCGCTCCAGGGCCGGCGAAACCCGTGCTCGCGCCGGGGGCTACTGGTGGGGCGAAGCTCGCGACCGGGGCGGGGGCAACCATGCCGTACATATAGACGTACGCCGGCACGAGGACGGGGAACACGGCCGGCATCTGCGGAGCGGCCATCATGGGCATCATCATCGGTGGAGGCATGAACGGAGCCCCCACTCCGGCCGCGGGCTGTGCACCCGGAATCGCCACCGCGAGCGTGCTCAACGGCACCTCGGTCAGGTCTCCCGCTTCACCCAGGCGCTCCAGCTTCACGGCTGCACCCGTCGCCGAGTCCACCGTCAGCAAGTACTTCGTCTGCTTCGACATCACCCCTCCCTTTGGTTGTCAGTGAGCTCTCGCGAGCCGCTCCGTCCGCAGTCCTTCCGGAAGCATCGCCAACGTCACCAGAAGCGAGCCCATGTTGGCGATGATGCCCCGCTCGAGCAGCCGGGACAGCTCTCCCTCCAGGGCCTCGGCCTTCGAGGAGCCGGTGGCCTCGGCCGCGGTCCGCAGCGCCTGCTCGCGAGAGACGGGCGCATCGCATGCCAGCAGCAGCGACACCGTGGCCTCGGCCAGGCGCTCGCTGGCGGGCGTGAGGTTGAAGCGGCTGTCGACGAGCACGAAGCCTCCCTGCCAGTGCGGCTTCACGGCGAGCTCTCCGTTCTCCCGCCGCCGGTGGCGTTCCTGCCACTGGAGGATGAAGGACTGAAGCTGCGCGCCCCGTGCGAGTACCTCGCTGAAACGCGGGTGCTCGTAGTCGAAGTAGTAGGCCAGCTCGTGGAGCGTCTCGTCCGGCAGCGGGAAGACATGCCGATAGGCCGGCATGGGCTGGATGCGGGTGAAGCCCTGCTCCCGCCAGCCCGCGTGGTTGGGGCTGAAGCGATCCATGCGGATGGGCGAGCAGATGTCGGGGGGCCGCAGGTGCGCCATCTTCTGGAGGAGCGCGAGCGTGCGCGCGTAGTCGTCCATGTCCTCGCGGGGAAAGCCGTAGATGACGTTCCAGAGCGAGTCCACGCCCAGCTCCTGGCACCAGCGCAGCAGCGCCACGTTCTGCGCACCCGACACGCCCTTGCGCATCACCTTGAGCGTCCCGTCCGCCAGCGTCTCCACACCGGCCTGCACCCGGGTGATGCCCGCCTCGCGCAGCAGCCGCACCTGGCGGCGCTTGAGGTTGGATTTGATCTCGAAGAACTTCTCCGTCCGCACCGGCTGGCCCGCCCAGTGGGGCAGCAGGTCCTTGAAGTAGTCCATCGCCAGGATGTTGTCGGCGTACTGCACGGGTGTGGCGCCATGGCGCCGGCCCACCTCTTCCAGTTCCTCCACCACGCGCCGCCAGCTCTTGCGGCGGAACGTCATCGCCTCGCCGTTGAGGCCGCAGAAGGTGCAGTGCGAGTGCTCTCCCCACCAGCAGCCGCGCGAGGCCTCCAGGGGCAGCCACATTCCAGCCGCCAGCTCCGGCGCGCTCGTGCGCACCAGGTGGAAGAAGTCCTCATAGTCGGGCGTGGGCAGCGCATCGAGGTTGGCGTAGCCCGGCTCCTTGCGCCGGGGTGACTCGCGCACCGCTCCGCCCTCTCGGTAGAAGAAACCCGGAGGCACCTCGCCGCGACCCTCGCGCAGGTTCTCGCAGAGCTGGGGAAAGGAGACGTCCGCCTCGCCCGTGGCCACGTAGTCGAGGAACCCGTACTGCTCCATGTACTGCCGGCCCATCCCCGCCTCGAAGTTGGCGCCGCCGGCCACCAGCTTCACCCGCGGGTAGCGCTCGCGAATCATCCGCGCGAGGCAGAGCGAAGGCATCGTCTGCTCGAAGGTGCTGGTGAAGCCCACCAGGTCGTACTGGCTCCAATCGCAGGACTCGAAGACCACGCGCAGGAAGGCGGGCGCCACCTCCTCCAGCGCCCACACGTGCCCGCGCAGCGCCGGTGGCAACCCCCACACCGGATGGTCCAACACCTCGCGCGCGTACGCTTCCCGCGCCCCCTCACGCCGCCCGTGGAAGGCCTGCGCGAAGGCCCACTCCCCGGCCAGGGCCGTCATGGGCGCCTCATGGCAGAAGAAGCGATAGGACTCCGCTCCCAGCATCTTCCAGAGGGTGACGTTGAAGTGCTTCGTCTGGCACTCGATGCCCCGGGCCTTCACCGCGGCCTGGAGCAGGCCCGCGGCGAGACTCGGACGGTGGACCGCCGCCAGGGGCATCACGACCAGGGCGATCTTCATGAGCCGGGCAGCATAGGAGAGCCCTCCCCCCTCGCCAATGCGTGTCCGTACGTATGGCAGAATCTCCGAAATGTCCGCGCCCATGCCCCAACCGCTCGACGCCCTGCGCCGCCAGCTCGAAGGCCGGTGGGAGCACATCGAGCAGGCCCGAGAGCGCTACACCCAGCTCACACGGCAGCTTGGCTCCTTCCAATGGAAGCGCGCACTGCGCAGCCAACCGGAGTTGCTGAAACAGACACGGGAGCACGAGGCGGAGCTCACCGAGGTGCTCGCCTACGTGGAGCACCGCGCCAGCAGGGAGCAGTGGCCCAAGGAGCATCCGGGGCGCCGCGTCCTCCAGGAGTTGCGGGCCCTGCGCGCGAAGCTGGAGGCCCTGGTCCACGAACGGCTCACACAATCCCTCTCCCAGGTCGGCGCTTCTTTCGAGGAAGCGTTGGGCGCACTGGAAGCGGTGGCCGCCGAGCCCTTGCCCCAGCTGCCTGGAAAGGACGAGCCCATGCTCTTCGAGGACTGGATGCTCTCCTGGACCTCTCCCGGGCGGGTCTGGCTCACGCCGAAACGGCTGCTCTGGCAGCCCTGGTCCGGTGAGCCAGTGCAGGTGCCGCTGGGCACGCTCGAGCGCGATGCCATCACCCTGCTGCCGGGTTGGATCGGCCTCCACGTGAAGAAGGTGGGCCTCACCCTGTTCTCCCTCTCCTACGCCGACACACTGGCCTCGCTGCTCCAGTTCGGAGCCCGGGTCGCAATCCAGTGGCACGAGCAGCCCCAGGTGCCCGACGTGGTCACCAGCCCGGCATACCTCCGTCATGAGACCCACGAGGCGCCCAAGCGCTGGGGCCTGAGCGTGTTCGGGCCTCACGGGTTGGCCCTCCTTCCGGTACGCCACCGCGCCCTGCTCGACTTCTGCCGGAACCTCGTGGGCCTCAAGCTCCACCGGCCCCCGCCTCAGGAGCTGCAACGACTGGAGTCGTTGGTGGAGATGCTGCGGCGGCTGCCCACCCATGCGTTCAACCAGGCGCTGTGGGAGCTCACCCAGGCCCGTGGCGGGACGTTCTGGCCCTCCACCGAGTTCCAGCGCCTCGAGAACACCGCACTGAGCGTCAGGCTCCAGGCTGGGAAGCAGCTCCTCGTGGTGGACTCGTCATCGGGCGCCGTCCTCCAGTTCCTCGAGCGCCATCCCCCCGCGCAGCCCAGCCAGCAGAGCAAGCGCCATCCCCTCGCGCGTTTCACCCAGCCGCTGAGGAACTGGTGGCAAGACCACAATCACCAGGTGGCCATCGCCGCCAGCATGGCCCTCTTCTACGTGGGGGCCTATACGGGGCCGGGGCCAGAGAACGCCTCCCCGCTCATGCCCGCGGGTTTCGCGCTCTTCGCCTGGACCTGCATGCGTTACTCGAAGGCCAAGGGCCACTCCGTGCTGCCCGGACTGCTGGCCTCCCTCTTGTTCCCGCTGTTCGTGTGCTTTCCCTTGGTGCCCCTCTTCCTGGTCTTCGGCTCGAAGAGCAAGCAGCCGTGAACAGGTAGGACACACACCCGGGACCTGGCGAGACAGGGGGCCCCTTCCGTTCACTAAAAGTGGAATTCCACTTACAAGGTTTCCAGCGCCCCTCCTTTGGCTGTAGCACCCTGTTCCCGACATGGCTGGGGGAGCGCCTCCCGGATGGCGTGTGGCACAATCCGCCACGATCCCGGCGTCCGGAACGGCTCCGATGACCCAATCTGGTAGCGAGCGGCTCTTCGTGGGCCGCTACAAGCTCCTGCGGTCCATCACCCTCGTGGGTCGGGACGAGACGTACGAAGCGTTCGATGTGGAGCGCCAGCAGCACGTCGCGGTGAGAATGGTCCGCACGAGCGCCGGAGACCCGGAGTCGCTGGAGCGCCTCGAACGCGAGCTACACCGGGCCCGAGACGTGGTGAGTCCCCATGTGCAGCGCATCCTGGAAGTGGGTCGCCACCAGGACGAGACGTCCGGAGTGGAGCAGCCCTTCCTCACCACGGAGCTGCTCGAAGGCGAGAGCCTGGAGGAGCGGCTGCTCCAACGGGGTCCGCTGACGCCCCAGGAGGCGCTGCCCCTGGCTCGCCAGCTCTGCGAGGGCCTGGCCACGCTGCATGACGCGGGGCTCGTCCACGGGGACCTGCGCAGCGCTCGGGTGAAGCTCGTGGCGGCGCCAGAGGGGACTCGCGCTGTCCTCGCCGCCCCCACGTGGACGTGGGAGAGCGGAAACCTGGTCACCACCGCGCCCCACCAGGCACCCGAGCGGCACAAGGGCTCTGCCCCCACGGGCGCCTCGGACCTCTATTCGTTGGGGCTCGTCCTGCTGGAGCTGCTCGCGGGGGCCCTGTCCTCGCCGGAGTCCGAGACGCCCGCCCTGCTCGAACAGCTGCGCCGCGGCTCGGCGTCCTCGGAGACACTGGGGCTACCCCACCGCTGGGTGGTGGTCATCCGCCGCTGCATGGATCCACTGCCGCGCAAGCGCTTCACCAGCGCCCGCGAGGTGGTCCGTACGCTCGTGCAGCCCAGCGGGGTGCCCCGCCCGCTCGACGAGCCGAGCGTGGCCATCCGCACCGTGTTGCTGTTGGACCTCATCGACAGCACCCGGCTCGTCGAGTCCCTGGGCGATGCCCGCGCCGCCGAGCTCTTCGCCCGGCACGACCAGCAGGCCCGAGAGCTGCTGCACCAGCACGGTGGGCAGGAGATCGACAAGACCGACGGCTTCCTGCTGCTCTTCGAGAGGCCGGTGGACGCGACCCGCTACACGCTCGCCTACCACGAGCGGCTGGCATTGATGGAGCAAGAACAGGGGGTGCGGCTGCGAGCACGCGCGGGCATCCACCTGGGCGAGGTGGTGCTGCGCGAGAACCCACCCCACCTGGTGGCCCAGGGCGCCAAGCCGGTGGACGTCGAGGGGCTCACCAAGCTGATCGCCGCCCGCATCATGCCGCTGGCCCGGGGCGGGCAGACGTTGATGACGCGTGCCGCCTTCGACATCGCCCGCCGCGCCTTCGTGGGCACCAGCGGGACAGGGCCGGAGCTGGCCTGGCGAGCCCACGGCTTCTACCTGCTGGCCGGGGTGGAGGATCCGGTGGAGGTGTGCGAGGTGGGCGTGGTGGGCAAGGCGCCGCAGACAGCGCCCCTGGACACGGCCAAGGCCCGGCGCATCACCCTCTCGAGCCCCTCGCTGCCCGCCATTCCCGCGGTGCCCGGGCCCGAGCAGGGCCGACGGGTGCGCGGAGGTCTGCTCATGCTCTGCGGGCTCATGCTCGCGGCACTGGCCGGCGGCTACGCGGCGCAGAGGAAGGATGCCCCCGCTCCCGTCAACGTGGAGGCACGGCAGGTGAAGCCACGCCGCTCGGTGGCGGTTCTTGGCTTCAAGAACCTCTCCGGACAGGCCGAGGTCTCATGGATGTCCACGGCCTTCTCCGAGACGCTCACCGCCGAGCTCGCCGCGGGGGAGGATCTCCGCCTGGTGGCAGGCGAGACCGTCGAGCGAATGAAGCGCGAGCTGTCCCTGGCGGACAGCGAGAGCCTGGCACCGGACACGATCTCGCGCATCCGCGCGCACCTGGGCGTGGACTTCGTGGTGCTCGGCTCCTACCTGGCGCTGCCGGAGAAGACGGGCGGCCAGCTCAGCCTCCTGCTGCGGCTGCAGGATGCCTCCAGCGGTGAGGAGGTGGCCATGCTTCGGGAGCGGGGAACGCAGGCGGAGATCCTCGAGCTCGTCACGCGCATGGGCGACCAACTGAGGGGAAGGCTCGGTCCGCCCAGCATGGCGGAGGATGCCGGGCGCTCCACCGCTGCGCTGCCCGCCAACACCACCGCACTGCGCCTCTACGCCGAGGGCCTCGCCCGGCTGCGCGCCTACGAGCCGCTGAAGGCCCGGGACTTCTTCACCCAGGCCATCGAAGCGGACCCCCGCTTTGCTCTGGCCCACTCCGCCCTCGCGGAGACCTGGGCGGTGCTTGGCTACGACACGCACGCGCTCGAGGCAGCCCGCCGGGCCTTCGCGCTCGCCAAGGGCCTGTCCCGCGAGGAGCAGCTGCTGGTGGAGGGCCGCGTCCACGAGATGGAGAAGAACTGGGTGAAGGCGGTGAACGACTACCGCACCCTCTCCAGCCTCTTCCCGGACAACCTGGACCACGGCCTGAGGCTCGCCAGCGCCCAGTCCGCGGGAAGCCAGGGGCGCGACGCCCTCGACACCCTCGCCGCGCTGCGCCGCATGGACTCACTCGCCTCCGGGGATGGGCGCATCGACCTCGCCGAGGCCCAGGTGCGGCACAGCCTCTCCGACTACAAGGGTGTGCTGCCCCTGGCCGCGCGCGCGGTGGAGAAAGGCACCGCGCGGGGCTCTCGCCTGCTGGTGGGCCGCGCCCGCCTGGCTCAGTGCAATGCGCTGCTGCGCCTGGGCGACCACGCTGATGCCACCGAGGCCTGCCAGCAGGCCCTCCGCATCTTCGTCGAGACAGGGGATCCGGGCTCCGAGGGCCAGACGCTCAACCGCCTGGCCAACGTCGCCTATGAGGAGGGCAACTACGAGGAGGCCAAGCGCGTCTTCTCCGAGGCGCTGCGCATCTGGAAGGGCATCAACCACCGGGGAGGCGTGGCCCTGGCGCTGCAGAACATCGCCGACACCCTGATGATGCAGGGCGAGCTGGCCCAGGCCGAGCCCCTCTTCGAGGAGGCGCTGGCCATCGAGCAGGAAATCAACGACCGGCGCAACGAGGGGCTGACGCGCGTCAACCTGGCCCAGCTGCGGCTGATGCGCGGAGACATCGCCCGGGCGCGCAACCCCGGAGAGGAGGGCGTGCGCCTGAACCGCGAGACAGGCTACCGCTATGCCCTGCAGGTGGGGCTGTGGACACTGGGCAACCTCGAGCTGGCGGAGGGCCATCCAAACGAAGCGCGGCGCCACTATGAAGAGGGGCTGGCCCTGTCGAGGCAGACCCAGGACGACCGCTATACCGCCTACCTCCTCCAGGGCATCGGCACGGTGGCGCTGTTGGAAGGGAACCTGGTGCGTGCACGCAGCCATTACGAGGAAGCGCTGGGCCTGCGCCGGAAGCTGGAGGGTCGCAGCGAGGTGGCCGAGACGCAGGTAGCGCTCGGGCTGCTGGCATTGGAGGAGAACAAGCCCGAGGCCGGACTGGAGCCTTTGCTCGCGGCGGTGGAGACGCTGCACAGCCTGGGGCTGCCGGATGGAGAGGCCCAGGCCCACACCTCCCTGGCCCTGGTGTACCTGGCACAGAACCAACCCGCCCAGGCCCGCGAGGCGAGCACCCAGGCGCAAGCCCTCGCGGCCCGAAGCCAGAACGTGCAGACGCGGCTCGGCTCAGCCCTGGTGGCGGCGCGGGTGCTGTCCGCGGAGGGCAGGCACAGCGAGGCGGTGAAACGACTGGAGACGGTGCTCGCCGAGACACGGCGCAAGGGGCTCATCCCACTGGAGTACGAGGCCCGGCTGGCACTCGCGGAGGTGGAGTTTGCGTGGGGCCGACTCCCCCTGGCCTGGCAGCGCCTGCGAGTGCTGGAGGAGAACGCTCGGGCGCGGGGACTGTCTGGCTTCGTCCGGAAGGCCGAGTCCCTCGGCGCCCGCCTCAGCGGCGCGGCCCCTCGCGTGGCAACTCCACCGTGAAGGTGGAGCCCTCGCCCGGGCAACTGTCCACGCTCACGCGTCCTCCGAGCGCCTCGACAATCTGCCGGCTGATGTAGAGCCCCAGGCCCAGGCCGCCGTAGTGCCGGACGCTCACCGCGCGCTCGAAGCGCCCAAAGAGGCGGGGCAAATCCTCAGCAGCGATGCCAATGCCCTCGTCTCGCACGGTGAGCCGGGCGCTGTCGCGGTCTCCTTCCACGGTGACGATGACGGGCCGGCCCTGCCCGTACTTGGCCGCGTTGGTGAGCAGGTTGACGATGACCTGATCCAACCGAAGCGCGTCCCACCAACCCACCATCGGCCCCCGGGACTGGAACGTCACGGCACAGCCGGCCTGGGTAAACACCTCGCGCAGCCGCTCCAGTGCCTCATGCACGGCGAAGGAGATGTCCACCTCGGACAGCTCCAGGCTGATGCGGCCGGTGGCGATACGGCTCACGTCCAGCAGCGTGGTGACGAGGCTGGCGAGCCGGTCCACCTGGCGATGCGCCCCTCCCAGCTTGCCGCTGACCTGCTCCAGCGAGTCCGGGCTCATGAGCCGTGCGAGCAGGGAGAGCTGCAGCCGCAGCGAGGTGAGCGGCGTCTTCAGCTCATGGCTGGCGATGGAGAGAAACTCGTCGCGCAGGCGGACGGCCTCCTGGGCCTCGCGGTACAGCCGCGCGTTGTCCACGCTGAGGGCGGCCCGGTGCGCCAGCTCCTCGGCCAGCCGCAGGTCCGCCTCGGAGTAGTGCCGGCTACTCCCGGTCTGCAGCAAGGAGAGACAGCCGAGCACCCGGCCGCGTGCCACCAGCGGCACGCACAGATAGGAGCAGACCCCGAGACTTCGCAGCATCGGCAGCACCGCGGGACCCCGGGCCACGGTGGAGAACAGCGCGTCGGTGACGTCCGGGACCCACTCCGACTGGCCCGTGCGCAGCACCTTGCCCGCTCCTGTTTTGGCGGACACATCAATGGGAGTGCGGCGGATGACCTCCCGTGCCGCCTCCAGCCTGGAGGGGTCCACATGCGCCAGGGCGACGTTCTCCACGCGGCCCTCCGCGGTGAGCATGTCCACCGCGCACCAGTCCGCGAGCTCGGGCACCACCAGCCGCGCCACACTCTCCATCGTGGTGGTGTAGTCGAGCGAGCCGGCCAGCAGGGAGCTGGCCTCGGAGAGGAAGCGCTGCCGCCAGGCCACGGCCTCCAGCTCGCGGCGTGCACGCACCTGATCCGACACATCGGACTCGGCCTCGGCGCGCGCGGCGTGTTCGCGGTCAAAGAGCCGGGCCCGGTCGAACGCGAGCGCGCCGTGGTGGGCCAGCACCATGATGAAACCCCGGTCCTCCTCACTGAAGGTGCGGGACCGGGCGAAGGCGAGCGTGATGGCGCCCAGGGACGTGTCCTTGGCACGCATGGGCACATAGGCGCCCGCATGACTGGGGGAAACCCGCACGAACTCCACCAGGTGCGGGTAGCGCTCCTCGAAGTCCGCAAGTGAGCCCAGCCACTCAGGCTCACCGGTGAGGCAGACCCGGGCGAGGGGCAGCGCGGCATCCAGCGGGAGATGCTCGTACTGGCGCCGCAGCTCGGGAGGAACGCCCTCGCTGGCCACCATCCGCAACCCCCTGCCATCCGGCTCCAGCAGGCCCACCCAGCCGAGCTCCGCGCCCGTGGCCGCCACGGCGCCGCGCACGAGGACCGCCCCCACCTCCTCGGTAGAGACCGCCGCGGACAGCCTCGCCGTCATCTCCTGCAACAACGAGAGCCGGGCGGCGCTCCGCGCCTTGGCCTCCTCCGCCTGGCGGCGCACCGTCACGTCGCGGAGGAACACCACGAGGTGGCTCCCGCGCGGCACCATGCGCGCCTCGAGCCAGGCCTCCTGGGGGGCGTAGAACGCCTCGATGGTCATGGAAACGCGCTCGCTCAAGGCCCGCTGGGCGGCTGCGCCGAGGGGAGTCTCCCGGAAGTCGGGGAAGATCTCCCCCACTGCGCGGCCGAGCAGCTTCTCACGCGGGAACCCGAGCACCCCCTCCGCCATGGTGTTGAGGTACGTGAAGCGACCGTCTGCGTCGAAGACCGTCACGCCGTCAGAGAGCACATCCAGGAGGGCCTCGGGAGGTACCCCGTCCCTCGTGCTGACATCAGCTGGAGGCCCCTGGACTTCGCTCATGTGACAGTCCGTCCGGCAATGAAGTCCTGGAGATCCTCAGGCAGTTGCGAGTCGAAGCTCACGACCGTCCCAGTGCCCGGGTGCGGGAAGGAGATGCGCGCGGCGTGGAGGGCGTGGCGCGGCAGGCGCAGGCGCTCCCAGGCCTCGGGCTCCAGGCAGCGCTTGCTGAAGCGGTCGAAGTAGCCGGGGTCCGGGCCGTACATCTTGTCGCCCACCAGGGGGAAGCCGGCCTCGCGCAGGTGGATGCGAATCTGATGCTGGCGCCCCGTCTCCGGGTAGCAGCGCAGCAGGGCGAAAGGCTCGCCACCGCGGGTGAAGCGCTCGAGCACCTCGAAGCGGGTCCGGCTCTCCTTGCCCTCCACGGCGTCGACGCGCACGGCGATGCGGATGAGCTCGGTGCCCTCGGCGATGGGGGCATCCACGTGGAAGAGGTCCTCGGGCGGGTGGCCTTCGCACACAGCGAGGTACTCCTTGTGGACATCGCGGGAGACAAAGAGGCGGCCGAGGACACGGCAGGCCTCGGTGGTGCGCCCGCAGACGACGAGGCCACTCGTCTCACGGTCCAGCCGGTGGGCGGGCTCGGCGAAGGCCTCGCCGAAGCGCTCGCGCAGCAGGGTGACGAGCGTGCCCTTGTGGTAGCGGGCCGTGGGGTGGATGGGGAGCCCCGCGGGCTTGTCGAGCACGAGCAGCCAATCATCCTGGAAGATGGTGGGCAGCGTGGTGGGCGTCTCGGGCTCCGCGCTGACGGGACGGCGGATGCGGAAGGAGAGGCCCGGGTAGACGGGCGTGGAGGGCTTGAGCCGACGCCCCTCGCAGAGGACTCCCCGCTGGATGATGCCGTGGAGACGTTCGCGCGTCAGACGGCGGAGCTTTTCAGAAAGGTAGCGGTCGAACCGCCAGCCGGCATAGTTCGGCTCGACGACGAACGGGATGTCGACGTAACCCTCGGGGGCTCCGTCAGACGGAGTGGGAGTGTCCTCGCTCTGCTCTCTCATGCGGCAGTGCCGGCTTAACACAGAGGTAAGGCCGCTTTCTCCCAGGGTCCGTTACCCTTCACGGAGAGAGCTTCGAAGCCCTCTGCCCTTCTGGCAGCGGGACGGGTACACGGGGTTTCGCACGAACCTCCCCTTGCCCTGCCAGGGGTGTACGTGGAATCACCCCAGCCCCCCCGCTGTGACAGGAGCAGAGAAGCACATGAAGGACCCGACCGCCGCTCGCCACTCGCCGCCACCCGGCTCCGAGGAGGAGTTGCGCGGGCTCCTGGCCTCGCTCCCGGAGAAGGCCGCCGTGCGCGGGATGCTCTTCAACGCGGTGCTGGAGGTGATGCGGCAGTCGGACGGCGAGACCGCGGTCCAGCAGTGCCTGGCGGTGACCGGAGAGAAGACGTTCCTCGACTACTTCAGCTATCCGCCGGGCAAGTACCTCGAGCTGCTCTACGCCGCGGCGCGGCTGCACAGCGGTGGCCGGGAGGGCTTCGAGAGGGCGCTGCGCTACCTGGGACAACAGTCGGCGACGAACTTCCTGGTGTCGGCGGCGGGCAGGACGCTGCTGGTGCTGGTGCAGGGAGATCCCTACCGGCTGCTCAACAGACTGCCGTGGGCCATCCTGGTGGGGGTGAGTGGCGTGGAGGTCAGCGTGAGGCCAACGGGGCCCTGGAGCGGGATTCTCACCGTCAAGCGCGACTTCAGTCCCCGCCCGTATGTGGAGGGTGGCTTCCTGGCGACGTTCGAGGCCGCGAGGGTGAAAGGGGCCAAGGTGCGCTCGTGGCAGGCGGGGCCCCACGTCAACGAGTACGAGCTCTCCTGGGAGTAGAGGCGCCCCTACCAGCGGTCGTCGGTGAAGAGACAGTCGATGAGCCGGGCCTCGCCGAGACGGGTGTGGCGGCACTGGATGTCAGGAACCGGCATGAAGAGCGTTTCATGAGGCAGGGGCCGCACGTCCAACTCCGAGCGCACCAGCGCCTCCACCTTGTCCGCGTAGGGCTTCGTCTCCGGTACGTCCTCGTAGAAGAGCCCTGGCGTTCCCCATAAGTGGGGTCCGCTGTACCTGCGAAAGGAGCTGTAGCACACGTACACGGGCGCCAGGATGCTGACGAGGACCACGACGGCCCGGTGTTCCTTGATGCCTCCCTCGTGTTGCAGGACCTCGGGCAGGTAAACCCGGACACGCCAGCAGTTGTCATCGGAGAACAGCACACTCCAGTCTTCGACACTGCATTCCGGCAGCGCCTCCCGAAGCCTGGACAGCAGACGCTTCCATTGCCCGGAGTTCTCCAGGGCTTCCCGGCGCGCCTTCAACAAGCGCTGGTACTGCTCCGACTCGACATAGCCCTCCTCGCTCGTCCAGAGATTGGCCGGGTAGTGCTGGTGAACCACTTCGAGCAACCTGGTAGGGAATGGGCCCGTGGGGGTCATATCGATCTCTTGCGAGGGCGGCCTTGTGCCTTGGCTTCCATGCGGGACGGTGAATTACATGGCTTTGATGACGCGAGCGCCGTCAATTCTTTTCCTCAGCAGGCTGTCCATTTCCGTTTCGAAGTTGTTGCACATCGTCGCTGTGAACCCTCCCGTTTTCAACACCCACTCCGCCGCGATGTCCGCCGCAACCGCAGCCTCCAACTGCGCAATCTCATCCAGCACGATACCGTACTTATTGAACTCCGGTACCTGTACTTCGATGTGACACGTCACGTTCCTTTCAATTCCCTCCGGCGTCACATGTAACAGTTGGATCGTCACCCGGGCGCTCTTCCATCCACCGGGCCCAGGCTCCCGCAGCGGAACGATGGACCGGAACTGGAACTGGGAGGGCGAGATACCCCACCGCCCGCCCACGAAGGACATGCACGCCGTCAGGCACAGCAGCGCAACAATGCCGGGAATGAAACAAGAACGCCTCATAGGGCCTCCGGGGCTCGTGCTGCCCGGAAACCCTACGCCTCCCCACTGACGCTCCTTTGTCTTGAGCAACCCATTGGGTCTGGCTTCAATCCTCCGGCGGTTCCTCCCCGCGCATCACCCTGTCCACCAGGGACTGGTAATCCAGCTTCAATATCAGACATATCTTCTGGAGCGTCGGCACGGTGGGAATCATCCCCGCGCGCTCAATCCGGCCGTACACCTCCGTGTAGAGTTCCGCCGCCTGGGCCACCTGATGCTGGGTGAGTCCCGCTTTGACCCGGGTGGCGCGCAGCCACAGCGCGAGCTGGCGGAGGCGTTGGGTGGGAACAGGCAACGAGGACATGGGCGGCTCCAGCGAAGAGACCCGCCGAGGTTAGCACGCGCTTGAAGACCTGTTGCGTCTTGCCCTACGGAAAAGTCACCCCCGAGAGGGTGACCGTCCGGGTCGTGCTCGCGTCCCAGAGCTTGAGCAGGTAGCGGCCGGGAGCCGCGTTTCCAGGCCGCTCCACCTCCGTCAGCACGCGACCCCGTTCGCCCGGAGCGATGGGCTGCGGCGGCCACACCTCCAAATCCCATCGCCCGCCCTCACCCACGAGTTGCGCGTGCGTGGGAGTCCAGGGCTGGGTGCCCCGGTTCAGAAGCTTCAGCTCCACCGCCAGCCTCGTCACCGAATCATCTTTCTCTCCACTCGTGGCGAGGTAGCTCACCGCCTCTTTCACGGTGAAGGCTTCTCCAGGGCGGAGGGTGACGTCCTTGGTGATGCGCTTGGAGCGGATGCCCTTCTCGTTCATCTGATTCAAGGCCAGCAGGCCAATAACCCCCCGGGGCGCATCACGCTCCGCGCGCTCCCGTGCAAGCTGCGTCTGGTACTGCCGGGCTCTCGCCTCCGCCTCCTCGGCCTGCTGCCGGTACGAGTCGCACGGGCGCAGCTCCCGGTAGACCTCCACCTGCGGCTCGGCTCGCGCGGACACCACCAGCGTGAAGTCCAGGCTCTTGGGCGTTGCCCCATCCGCGAAGCGCACCGTCAGCCTCAACCGCTTGCCCGGCTTCAGCTCGTCCGAGGGCAGCAGCATGAGCATGAGCCCGTCCTTCGACAACTCAACCTGACGGAAACGCTCACGCTCCTCCACCACGGCGCCCTCGCCTTGGACGGGCGTGTCGAAGACGAATGAGAGGGTACGATTCGGGCTGATGGGCACTTCCCGTGCCTCACCCGCCGTGTCCGCCGTCACCGTGAAGCGGGGCGCGCCCGACATGTCCCAGGGAGTGGTGACGGGCTGGCCGAGTGCGCTCGATTGAAGGAGGAGCAACAGGGCGGCGGTGGGAAACCAGGTGGGCATGGGAGCGACCTCCGAAGTGGAGATATTACCAAGAACCTCCCACGTTGGATCCCCCCTTCTTCCGCTCCCGCTCCGCCCGCTGTCTCTACTTGAAGCGCTCCACTGACCTGAGCTTCACCGAGGAGTAGATGATCGCGGCGTCCTGCCGGCTTCCGGGTTCCATCCACACACCGCGCTCGCCGTCTGTCGCAGCATCGTCGAGGTCGAAGCAGACGGAGTACGTCAGCCCGTCGGGGGTGCGCGCCTGGGTGAAGCGCCCGTAGACGCGCCCCTCCCCGAAGAGGAGCTGCCCGGAGTACACGGTGTCTTCTGGCAACTTCCCAAACGCCTCATACATGCTGAGCGTGACCATCTGACCCGGGCGCACGGTGATGTATTGACGGCTGAGTAGCTCTCCGTCGATGAGGAATTCGGCGCCGCCTCTCCCACCGAAGTTCTTCACCCCCACCACTTCCCTCATCGTCTCCACGGAGCCGGTGGGGCACTCCGCGGGCGGAGGCAGGCGCGCGGAGGTGGTGGCGACGGGGCGCAGCTGGGGCTCGGGGCTGGCGCAGGCGAGCTGACCCGCGGCCCAGACCAGGACGCATGTCTTTCCAGCGGCGTCGAGCAGCGAGCCCTGTGTGTCCCGCTGCGTCTGCTGCCGGGGGGTGGAAGCCTGCTTGGGAGTCTTCACGCGCGTGCCGTCCTTCCGGGGCGTCGCAACCGCGACGGGCGCAGGGGTTGGCGCCTTCCGGGGCGCTGCGCCTGCGTCACCTTCCGGCGGCTTCGCGACTCTCGCCACTTCCTGGCCGGATTCCGTTACCCGTTGAATGGTGGATGCGGACGTCACCTCGGAAGTGGGGGCGGACTGCTCGGGCGCGGGACCGGACGGGGAACGCAGCAGGAAGAGCAACCCCACCAGTCCCAACGCCAACGCGGCACCGCCCCAGGCCAGCGCGTGCCAGGACACGAGCCGTGGTCGCGGCGATGGCGGCCCCTCTCCCTGGGGAGCACGGCTCGCGCCGGGCGGCGTGTCTTCCGGGGAGCGCGCGAGCGTGGAGGCCTCCGCCAGGGGCTCGGGCCGGCCACGCCGGGGGTACCGCCGCGCGTACGCCAGCAGCCGCCGCGCCTTGTCCCTCACGTCTCCCCAGCCCAGCCACGTCTCCTGGGGCGTGGTGGCATCGTCCGGGCCCCATTGCTCGCACAGCGGCACGTCCCAGGCAGCGTCCGCCTCCGCCAGCACCGCCTCCAGCGCCGCACCCAACGCCTCTGCATCCACGAAGCGCGCCTCGGGCGACTTCTCCAGCATGCGCAGGCACAGCTCGCTCAGCGCCCGGGGCACTCGCGGATTGAGCACGTGCGGGGGCTCGGGCTCGTGCTTCAGGATGAGGTCCGCCAGCGCCCCTTCGTCCACATCCTCGGTGTCGAAGGGATAGCCGCCCGTGAGCAGCCAGTAGAGGACAACGCCCAGGGCCCACAGGTCATCCGAGGCCCTCGCCGGGGAGTGCTCACCCGCCCTCTCGCGCCGGAAGCGCAGCGCCTCGGGGCTGCGGTAGTGCCGAGTGCCCGGCAGCCCCAGCGGGCTGGTGATTTCGGGCGCGCCCACGTACGTGCCCACCCCGAAGTCCACCAGCACCGGCCGCCCGTCCTTCTTGCCCACCAGCACGTTGCTGCCCTTGATGTCCCGGTGCACCACGCCGGCCGCATGCACCTGCGCGAGTTGCCGCGCCAACCACCTCACCACCCAGGCCCCCTTCCGCGCGGTGGGATTCTTCTCCCGGGCCCAGGCGTACAGCGGGCGCCCGTGCACGTAGGGCGTGACGAGGTAGAGGAAACGCGGGGCCTTGTGCGGCCACAACCCGTGGCTCTCCACCGCCAGGCTGCCCACGCGCCGCAGTCGCAGCCGCACCTCCAACTCCCGCCAGGCCCAATCCGGCGAGTCCAGCGGCAGGAACTTGACGGCATACAGCCTCCCGCCCCGGCGCGCCCGGTACACCGTGCCCTGTCCGCCCTCCCCCAACCGCCGCTCCAGCCGGTAGCCGTCCACCACCGTTCCAGACGCGGGCGGCCCCGCGTCCTCCCACTCCCGCTCCGCCCAACGCGGCCACTTCGCCACCCACCGCCGCTCCGCCGCAATCTGCCCCTCCATGGCCTCGCTCATGCGCGCTACCTCCGGAGTGGGAAAGCCTAACATGACCGCTGACAACCGGTGGGCGCGCTCGCGGGCCCTGGACGCCAAGAGCCGCGGCCGGGGGACACCCGTGCTCGTACGGGCCACTCGTTGACGTCAACGAGCAAGAATATCAAATATGTGTGATAAAGAATTATTACTCATTGACGTCAATGAGTGCGGGCACCCGAGGCCCGGAACGCTCCCCTGCTTCAAGGAGCCCGAGAAGCGCGGCCGACAGTGCTCAGCCGCAGGACTCGGACACGACGGCCAGCAGCTCATCCAGCTCGAAGGGCTTGCGCAGGAGCCCCTGTGCTCCGGGAGGCACGTCCCGTCCGCTCGCGGTGCAGAGGATGACCTTCACGGTGTCGTAGAGGGGATTCTCGCGGAGCAGGTGAAGGAACTGCGCCCCATCCATCACGGGCATCATCCAGTCGAGCAGGACGAGGCACGGCGGGCCCATGGTCCCCAGCAGCTCCAGCGCCATCTGGCCGTGGAACGCGAGGACGACGCTGTAGCCCGCGTCGTCGAGGATGTCGCGAAGGGCCTCGCGGATGTCCGGGTCGTCGTCGACTATCAGGATGGGGGTGGCGGTGGCTGTGGAGTGGAGGGGCTCGGTCATGGGAGCAGCCAGGAGCGCGGGTCAGGAGCTGTGAGTCGAAGGCCGCCGGGGCGGACGCACGGAGAGGGGGGGATACCTCCGAGAGGGCGGAGCGTACGCCAATACCGCCCGCCTGGCCGAGGACCCAGTCCATGCGCACACGCTCGCTACGTCGAAGGTCGTCGTCATCACCGGTTCGTAGGAGAAAGTGCGTCTGGTCCTCCGGAAGTGTTCGGGGCCGGACGGGGGCCGGAGCAACGCGGCGAGTCACCCGGCCGCCAGTCCCGGCACCCGCGACGTCCCCATCGAAGCGCTGGTGATGAGCCAGCTATCGCCGCTCGTGCTGCATCTCGGTCATCAACTTCGGCGTGGAGTGCAACACGCCCTGTGGTCAGGCGCGATGGACACGCGACCATCATCCGGGCGTGGAAGGACCCGCGCTTCCGGGCGAGCCTTACCTCGGAGCAGCGGGACTCGTTACCCGAGGGCACCTGCGGGAAGTCGATGGCAGAGCTCTCGGAGGAAGACTGTCAGGGCATCACGGGAGGAGCGCTGCTCCTCAATCCGCAAGTGCTGCAGCTCAACAGGCCCATCCTGGCGAAGACGGAGTGCGTCTGCACGCATCACTGCGGGCTGACGAACCTCACGGAGGCGGTGTACCCGAGCCCCGGAGGCCTGCCACCGCGCTTCTAGCAAGCACGGGGAGCACTCCCCGTGAACAATGAGCAGGAGCGGGCGAGAACCAGCGTCCCGCCCGGCCGCCCCCTCAAACGGGGTGGTGCTCCGCTCCCGGAGTGGAGGAAAGAATCCGGCTCTCGGTCGCGCGCCGCGGCGCCTTCCCCAACCCGAGGAACTCCTCGTAGAGACGAGCGATGCGCTCGCCGGTGCGCCCGTCCCACAGGTCCGGGACGCGGCCCTTCTTTTCATAACCATCGAGGATGCGGTCCGCGGCCTGCCGGATGCGGACCGGGTCGGTGCCCACCACGAGGTTGGTGCCGAGGTCCACGGTGATGGGGCGCTCGGTGTTCTCGCGCACGGTGAGGCAGGGAATGCCGAGCACGGTGGTCTCTTCCTGGAGGCCGCCGGAGTCGGTGAAGACGAGTCGGGCCTGGGAAGTGAGCGCGAGGAACTCCAGATAGCCCATGGGGTCCACCAGCCGCAGGCCCGGGGTGCGCTCCAGCGAGGCGCCCAGTCCCAGCTCCGCGATGCGCTTACGGGTGCGCGGGTGGACGGGGAACACCACGGGCAGGCGGCTGGCCACGTGGCCCAGAGCGGAGAGCAACCCGGTGAGCACCTGGGCGTCATCCACGTTGGAGGCGCGATGCAGGGTGCACACCGCGTAGCCGCGGGCGTTGAGGCCCATGTCCTCGAGCGTGGACAGCCGCAGCGCCTTCTCCCGGGCCGCCAGCAGCGAGTCGATCATCACATTGCCCACCAACCGGATGCGTTCGGGCTCCAAGCCCTCGCGGATGAGGTTGGCGTCCGCGTCGGCCGAGGGCGTCAGCAGCAAGTTCGAGATGCGGTCGGTGAGGACGCGGTTGATCTCCTCGGGCATGGCGGGGTCGAAGCTGCGCAAGCCCGCCTCCACGTGGGCGATGGGGATGCCCATCTTCACCGCCACGAGCGCGGCGGCCAGGGTGCTGTTGACATCGCCCACCACGGAGACGAGGTCGGGCTTCTCGCTGGCGAACACCTTCTCCAGCTCGAGCATCACCTTGGCGGTCTGCTCCGCGTGGCTGCCCGAGCCGACGCCGAGATAAATGTCCGGGGCGGGCATGCCCAGGTCGGTGAAGAAGACATCACTCATCTTCACGTCGTAGTGCTGCCCGGTGTGCACCAACTTCTGTTCGAGCGCGTCGCGCTCGGAGATGGCCCGATGGATGGGGGCCACCTTCATGAAGTTGGGACGAGCGCCGACAATATGGAGGACCTTCTTCATGGTGGCGGGAAGGTAGGCACGAGCCCCTGACTGCCTAGTGCCCCCCTCCCTCCGAGGCTTTGCAGCGTCGTGGATCTGATAGAGAGGGGCGCACCATGTCCGCTCCTCGTACTGTCGCCGTCATCCCCGCCCGCTATGCCAGCACGCGTTTTCCCGGCAAGCCGCTGGCCCTCATCGCCGGCCGGCCGATGATCGAGCACGTCTGGCGGCGCTGCCAGGAGGCAGGCGTCTTTCACGAGGTGGTGGTGGCCACCGACGACATCCGCATCCAGGAGACGGTGGAACGCTTCGGTGGCAAGGCGGTGATGACGTCGCCCGAGTGCGCCACGGGAACGGACCGGGTGGCGGAGGTGGCGCGGGCCCGGCCGGAGGTGGACGTCTGGGTGAACGTGCAGGGCGACGAACCGCTGGTGGACCCGGCGTCACTGCGGGTGCTGGCGGGTCTCTTCGCTGACGCGTCGGTGGAGATGGGGACGCTGGCGCGCCCGCTGGAGGCGGCCGAGGAGGACAGCCCGCACGTGGTGAAGGCGGTGCTGGCGCTCAACGGGGACGCGCTCTACTTCAGCCGCAGCACGGTGCCCTTCGTCCGAGAGCCGGGCGAGTCGGGGGCGGTGAAGCGCTGGGCGCACCTGGGGCTATACGGCTACCGGCGCAACACGCTGCTGCGGCTGGCGGAGCTGAGCGCCACCCCGCTGGAGCAGGCAGAGAAGTTGGAGCAGCTACGAGCGTTGGAGCACGGTATCCGCATCCGCTGCGGGAAGGTGACGGGGCGCTCGGTGGCGGTGGACGTGCCCGAGGACGTGGGCAGGGTGGAAGCGGCGATGCGGGACCGCTGAACCTGGCCCCCTGTCCTCCAGGTAGACATGCGGAGTGGCACGACCCGCGTTAGTCTGCGCGCGTGTCCGACGCCCCCCAGAAACCCGACGCCTCCAAGAAGCCCAGAATCTCCCGCGTGACGGTGCGCCGCGTCCTGAGCCTCGCCCGCCCCCAGGCGCGCAGGATCATGGGCGGCATCGCCTTCCTGCTGATCGCCAGCGGCCTGATGCTGGTGTACCCGAAGGCCATCGGCGACATCATCGACCAGGCCCTCAAGGCGGGAGACCGCTCGCAGATCGACAAAATCGCCCTGAGCATGGTGGCTGTCTTCCTGCTGCAGGGCGTGGCGATGGCGCTGCGCTACTACCTCTTCACCACCGCGGGCGAGCGCGTGGTGACGAAGCTGCGGCAGGACCTCTTCGCGAGCCTCATGGCCCAGGAGGTGGGCTTCTTCGACGAGCGCAAGACGGGCGAGCTCACCAACCGGCTGGCCTCGGACACCACGGTGCTACAGAACGCCGTGAGCGTGAACATCTCCATGGGCCTGCGCAACGCGGCGCAGGCGCTGGGCGGCATTGCGCTGCTGCTCTACACCTCGCCAATCCTCACGGGGCTGATGATGGCCATCGTGCCGGCGGTGGCGGTGGGGGCCGTGACGTACGGCCGCAGGGTGCGCGGGCTCTCCAAGCAGACTCAGGACGCGCTGGCCACCGCCAACGAGGTGGCCGAGGAGAGCCTCTCCGGCATCCGTACCGTGCGCTCCTTCGCCGCCGAGCGGCACGAGGTGGAGCGCTACCGCTCTGCCACTGAGCGCGCCTATGACGTCGCGCGCCGCCGGGTGCGTCAGTCCGCCGTCTTCATGGCCGCGGCCTCCTCTGCCGGCTACCTCGCCTCGGCGGCAGTGCTCTGGTTCGGCGGCCGGCTGGTGCTGGACGGCAAGATGACGGTGGGCAGCCTCACCTCCTTCCTCATCTATTCGATGATGGTGGCCTTCGGGCTGGGTGCCTTGACGGACCTGTGGGCCGACTTCATGCGCGCCGCCGGTGCCGCCGAGCGCGTCTTCGAGCTCATTGACCGCCAGCCCGCCATCCCCGCCTCGGTCGGCGAGCGCTTGGCGTCCGTGCAGGGCCGCGTCGAGTTCCAGCAGGTGCGCTTCGCCTACCCCACGCGCCCGGACGTGCCGGTGCTGCAGAGCATCGACCTGAAGCTGGACCCGGGCGAGGTGGTGGCCATCGTCGGCCCCTCGGGCGCGGGCAAGTCCACCATCGCCGGGCTGCTGGCCCGCATGTACGACCCGCAGGGCGGGCGCGTGGTGTTGGATGGCAGGGAGCTGGGCTCGCTCGACCCCGAGTGGCTGCGGCAGCAGATTGGCACGGTGGCGCAGGAGCCGATGCTCTTCGCCACCTCCATCTCGGACAACATCCGCTACGGCCGCATGGACGCCACCGACGCCGAGGTAGAGGCCGCCGCACGTGCCGCCAACGCACACGAGTTCATCTCCCGCTTCCCCGAGGGCTACCGCACGATGGTGGGTGAGCGCGGCGTGCAGCTCTCCGGCGGCCAGAAGCAGCGCATCGCCATTGCCCGCGCGGTGCTCAAGAACCCGCGCCTGCTGGTGCTGGACGAGGCCACCAGCGCGCTCGACGCGGAGAGCGAGCACCTGGTGCAGGAGGCCTTGGATCGACTGATGAAGGGCCGCTCCACCATCATCATCGCCCACCGCCTGTCCACGGTGATTGGCGCGGACCGCGTGCTGGTACTGGAGGGCGGCAAGGTGGTGCAGAGCGGCAACCACGCGGCGCTCATGGGCCAGGAGGGCCTCTACCGCCGGCTGGTGGAGCGTCAGTTCGTGGCAGCCTGAGGAGCGCTCCTCCTCCTGCCTGCCCTCCCCCTAGGCGAGGCACACCTCTCAAGCAGAGTGGCGCGGTGAAATACCCGCCATTACATATGGCGCCGCAGAAAGGAGGTGATGCCTTGACCGACAGCAAGAGTCAGGCGTCCACCTCCGCTCGTCTGGCGCGCTGAAGAAGCCACCAGGCGGCGGAAGTGTTGACGCTGGCAGTTCGGGCCCGCCCGTTTCGCGCACCCCTCCACGCTTGGGGCCGCGGGACGGGCGGTCCTTTTTTTGCCGGGTCCTCGGGAATGCGCGTGCAACAACCCTGTTGCAGGTGCGGGGGGAAAGGCCCGTTCATCCGCTGGAGGCCCAGACCTTGTCCATCACACCCTGCCCGAGTCCTCTGCCTTCCGCCCTGCGTGACGAGACGGCGGTGGAGGTCCAGCGCAACCTGTTCTGCTTCAACTATGACGCCTGTCTTCATCTCGCGGTGAAACGCGGCTGGGACGGGTGGTCCTGCCGCCACTGTCCCCTGCGGGAGCAGCGCAACTGCGAGCCCCGGGCTCGCGACTACGCCGAATCCCGCCCTCGGACCCAGAGCCAGGAGTGAAATGCACCCCTTGCTGGACTTCCGCGACCAGGCGACCGTCCGGGGGCGTTGACAGAATCATTGACGCCCCCGGGGTCTCTTGGCAGGAAGGGCCATGCGCTCCAAGAAGACCAAGTTCATCTTCGTGACCGGCGGGGTCGTGAGTTCGCTGGGCAAGGGGCTCGCCTCTGCTTCCATTGGCGCCCTGCTCGAGAACCGCGGGCTCGACATCACGCTGCTCAAGCTCGACCCGTACATCAACATCGACCCGGGGACGATGAGCCCGTTCCAGCATGGCGAGGTCTTCGTCACCGACGACGGTGGTGAGACCGACATGGACCTGGGCCATTACGAGCGCTTCACCAACGCGCGGATGTCCCGGCTCAACAACTTCACCTCCGGGCGCATCTACCACGCCGTCATCCAGAAGGAGCGGCGCGGCGAGTACCTGGGCAAGACGGTCCAGGTGATTCCGCACATCACCGATGAGATCAAGTCGTGCATCCGCCAGGCGGCGCAGGGCATGGACGCGGTCATCGTCGAGGTGGGCGGCACCGTGGGCGACATCGAGTCGCTGCCCTTCCTCGAGGCCATCCGCCAGATGCGCTACGACGTGGGCGCGGGCAACACCGTCTACATGCACCTCACGCTGCTGCCCTACATCGGCGCGGCCGGCGAGGTGAAGACCAAGCCCACCCAGCACTCGGTGATGAAGCTGCGGGAGATCGGCATCCAGCCGGACTTCCTCATCTGCCGCACCGACCGGGAAATCTCCCGCGAGATGAAGGACAAGATTGCCATGTTCTGCAACGTGGACCCGGGCAACGTGTTCACCTCGCCGGACGTGAAGAGCATCTACGAGCTGCCGCTGGAGCTGCACCGCCAGGGCATCGACGAGCGGCTGGCCGAGACGCTCAACATCTGGACGCGCGCCGCCCGGTTGGACCGCTGGGAGGACATCATCCGCAAGGTGTACTCGCCGAGCCGCGGCGAGGTGAAGGTGGGCATCGTCGGCAAGTACGTGGACCTCAAGGAGAGCTACAAGAGCCTCAACGAGGCGCTGCTCCACGGCGGTATCGCCAACGACGTGAAGGTGGACCTGCAGTTCGTGGACTCGCAGGACGTCGAGGAGAAGGGCGCCGAGGCGCTGCTGGGCGGGGTGGACGCCATCCTGGTGCCCGGCGGCTTCGGGGTGCGCGGCACCGAGGGGAAGATTACAGCGGTGCGCTACGCCCGGGAGAAGCGGGTGCCCTTCTTCGGCATCTGCCTGGGCCTGCAGATGGCGGTGGTGGAGTTCAGCCGCAACGTGCTGGGCCTGGCCGACTCCAACTCCTTGGAGTTCAATGAGCACACCCTCCACCCGGTGGTGACGCTCATGGAGAGCCAGGTGAAGGTGCAGGACAAGGGTGGTACCATGCGGTTGGGCAGCTACGCCTGCGCGCTCAAACCGGGCTCGCTGGCGCACAAGCTGTATGGGGAGGACGTCATTCAGGAGCGCCACCGCCACCGCTACGAGGTGAACAACGCCTACCGCGGCCGGCTGCAGGAGGCGGGCCTCGTGGTGTCCGGCCACAACCCTGAGCTCAACCTCGTGGAGATGATTGAGCTGCCGGACCACCCCTACTTCATCGGCTGCCAGTTCCACCCGGAGTTCAAGAGCAAGCCCTTCGCGCCCCACCCGCTCTTCTCCGGCTTCATCCGTGCGGCCCTCGCGCAGCGTGACGCGGGGAGGACGCAGGCATGAGCCAGCAGATTACGCTGTGCGGCCACCAGGTCGGCCCCGGCCAGAAGCTCTTCGTCATTGCCGGCCCGGACAGCATCGAGTCCGAGGAGATGGCGCTGCGCCACGCGAAGTTCCTCAAGGAGATGACGAGCCGGCTGGGCGTGCCCTACGCCTTCAAGTGCTCCTACGACAAGGCCAACCGCACCAGCGGGAAGTCCTTCCGGGGCCCCGGCCTGAAGGAGGGCCTGCGCATCCTCGACCGCATCAAGCGCGAGGTGGGCGTGCCCATCCTCACTGATGTCCACGAGACGAGCCACGTAGGCCCGGCCGCCGAGGTGGTGGACATCATCCAGATTCCCGCCTTCCTCTGCCGCCAGACGGACTTGGTGGAGGCGGTGGCGCGCACCGGCAAGGGCGTCAACCTCAAGAAGGGCCAGTTCGTCGCCCCCAAGGACATCGTCCACTCGGCGCGCAAGGCCGTGGAGGCGGGCAACCCCAACGTGCTCGTCACCGAGCGCGGCGCCACCTTCGGCTACAACAACCTGGTGGTGGACATGCGCGGCTTCGCCCAGATGCGCGAGGCCGGGCTCGTCGTGTGCTTCGACGCCACCCACTCCGTGCAGCTGCCCTCCTCCGGCGATGGCCAGACGGGCGGGGAGCGCAAGTTCGTGTCCCTGCTGGCCCGCTCCGCTGCGGCTGCCGGAATAGACGCGCTTTTCACGGAAGTACATGAAGACCCGGACCGTGCCCTGTGTGACGGTCCATGCTCGCTCAATCCCCAGATGTTCGAGGACGTGCTACGTCAGGTGCTGGCCATACGGCGGGCGTTGGGTCACGAACCTGCGTAGTGGGGAAATTCGCGGTAAGTAGTGTGAACGAAGTCGTGGGGAGGGAGTCCTAGGGGCACGACATGACGGAGCTGCCGCCCAAACCGAGCAGGGACGAGCTGACAGAGCGCGCGGCACGCGTGCGTCTGCTCGTCTTCGACGTGGACGGCGTCCTCACGGATGGTGGCCTGTATTACGGCGATGGCGGCGAGGCGATGAAGCGCTTCGACGTCAAGGACGGCCACGGTCTGGTGATGGCGAGGCTGGCGGGGTTGCGTACCGCCATCCTCACCGCGCGCAGCTCCTCCATCGTGGAAGTGCGTGGCCGGGAGCTGGGCCTCACCGCGGTGCTGCAGGGCCGCAAGAACAAGGCGGCCGGCTTCCGAGAGCTTCTGACCCAGCTCACGGCATCCCCCGAGGAGTGCGCGTACATGGGGGATGACGTCAACGACCTGGGACCCCTGGGGATGGCGGGCCTGTCGGCCTGCCCGGCGGACGCCGCCGCCGAGGTACGTCAGTCAGTGCATTACGTGGCGCGGAGCCGGGGAGGTTACGGGGCCGCTCGCGAGCTGGTGGAGTTGTGCTTGAGGGCATCGGGACGGTGGGAGGCCACCGTTCAACACATGAGGGACCCTGATGCCCTACAAGCTGTCAAGTTGTGAAATCGAAGAATTTTCGCTTCCGGCTTAGGTGTCTTATCCTATGAAGGCCGGAACGTAGCAGTGCAGAGTGAGGGGAGTTCGATGACGGATCAGCTCTACACGACCCATGACATCAGCCGGTTGCTCCAGGTGGACCCGTCCACGGTGAGCAAGTGGATCGACCGCGGCATCCTCATGGCGTTCCGGACGCCGGGTGGGCACCGGCGCGTGCGCTCGGCGGACCTTCGCACCTTCCTCATCACCCACCAGATGCCGGTGCCTGAGGAGCTGGGCAGCAGCACCGTGCGCCTGCTGGTGGTGGATGACGAGCGGCAGGTGCTCGACGCCATCAAGCGCGCCTTCAAGCCCTACGCGAACCAGGTGGAGCTGCAGACGACCACCAGCGGCGTCGAGGCGCTCCTGCTCGTGAGCGAGCAGAAGCCGCACGGCATGCTCATCGACCTGAACATGCCGGACATCGACGGTATCGAGGTGTGCCGCCGCATCCGCGCCCGCAAGCAGATGGAGGGCGTGCGGCTCATCACCATGACGTCCGCCCACTCGCCCGAGGTGGTGGAGAGCTCCAAGCAGGCCGGCGCCGTGGCGTGCCTGCCCAAGCCGCTGGACGTGCAGCAGGTGCTCGACCTGTTCCGCGTGCCGCTGGCGCTCGGCGGCACCACCACCGCCGTCAAGCGCTAGTCCGCGCCAACGACACGAGCGGCGAAGCGTCTCCAGGGGCCTGTTCCGAGGCCCCGGTGAGTGCGCATCGCCGCCCGTGTGTCCTGCGCTGCCTGCGAACGGACGGGACGAGCCACCCCAGAGGCCCGTCCCGCCCGTCCGCTACCGCTTCCCCATCAGCACCGCTTCCCCATCAGCTGTTGACCTTCACCTCGACCACGCGGGGCCGGGACTCCTCGCGCCGCGGCAGCGTCAGGGTGAGCACGCCATTCTCGTAGCGGGCCTCCACCCGGGACGCGTCCACGGTGCGCGGCAGCACGAAGGAGCGGACGTACACGCCGAAGCTGCGCTCCAGGCGCCGCGCGCTGTCCTTCTCCGGGCGCTCGACCACCTTGCGCTCCGACTTGAGGGTGAGGGTGTCGTTCTCCACCTTCACCTCGATGGCCTTCGGATCATGCCCCGGCAGGTCCACCTGCAGGGTGATGCCCTCGGCCGTCTCGTAGATGTCCGCGGGCGGGACGAGCTCGCGCGAGTTGCCCTGGCGCACGTTCAGCTCGCGGAAGAGCTGGTCGAACTCCTTGGCCATGAGGGGGCCCAGCGCCACAGCACCATTGCTCATCTCGAACGGGTTCCAACGGTTCAGCATGGACGTCTCCTTATCGCGTCGCACTCCGGGCGGAGCAGCGGCGCGCTGGTTGAGTTGAAAGCGAGTGGTTGTTTGTTGGCGCCGCGCCCGCTGTCTTCAGGGCCCGGCGTCTCTCACAGCTTCAAGAGAACCATGCTTCGGAACGTGTCAAGGCGACGCGCCGCGGGCCCATTCCGGCCGGCTCAGTCGTCCTCGCGCCCGAGGTAGACGGACACCTCCTCCCCCTCTCGGGAGACGTGCACCACCCACGGTCGGCAGCACACCGGGCAGTCTTCCACGTACGTCTCCGACGAGGGGCCACCCGGGTCCACCGTCACCTCCACCTCCTCACCGCAGTAGGGGCAGAGCAGCAGGGCGTCGTCCACGAAGGGTTGCATCAAGAGTCTCCTGCCTGGTGGGTAGACAGCCGAGCGAGCTGGGGCCGAGCGCTGGCACCGCCCTCACGCCAGCACGCCACCTGGGGACGCAAGCGGCCTAAGTCCACGCCCTCACACAGGGGTGGTAGAGACTCGAGCCGGTCCAGGGCGCGGGAGAAGAGCGTCCAGGCGCCCCGGGCATTGCCCGCGTCGCGTTTGAGCCACCCCGCCGCCACGAGAATGAGGCCCTGCAGCAACAGCCGGCGCGGGCCGCGCTCGTACAGCCAGGCCTCCTCCCAGGCCTCATGCGCCTCGTGGAAGTGCCCGGCGTTGAAGAGCGCCACCCCCTCCGCCAGGCAGGTATCGAATCCACGCGGCATCGAACGCGACTCCGGGCTCCTTCCTCCGTAGACTGGCGGCCATGGCCGCACCTCGCAACCGTATCGGAGAGATTCTCGTCAAGGCCCGCGTCATCGACGAGATGCAGCTGCGCAGCGCCCTTGCCCAGCACGACCAGTGGGGCGGGCGCCTGTCCCGCATCATCAGCGACATGGGCATCGCCAAGGAGGACACCCTCACCGAGGCCATCGCCCAGGGCCTGGGCATGCAGCGCGTCCAGCTGGGCACCGCCAAGGACGTGGGCGCCCTCGCCAAGCTGGACGTCGGCGTCGCCGAGCAGAAGGGCATCTTCCCCGTGTCCCTGCGTGACAATGGCAAGACGCTCGTGCTCGCCATGGCGGACCCCACCGACCTGCAGACCATCGACCAGGTGGCCGCTCGCAGCCGCACGCGTGTCGTCCCCGTGGTGGCCGGCGACCGGGAGATTCAGAACGCCATCCTGCGCCACTACCGCAACCAGGATCCGGCCGTTACCCACTCGGCCCACACGGCCCCGGGCAGGAGCGGCGGCTCCTCCGGTGGTGACGAGGACGAGTTCAAGATCGTCGACATGAGCGGGAAGACGGTGGTGAAGGCCATCGCCGACATCGCGCCGAACATGGCCAGGGAGAACGCCGCCCGGCAGCCCACTCCGGCCCCCGTTCCTTCTCGGGCCGCCAGTACGTCGAGCGCCGCGGACCTGCTCGACGAGATTCTCAGCGCCTCGCCCGCCCCGACCGAGGTGTTCTCCCCCGAGGAGATGCAGCGGCTGCAGGCGGTGCAGGCCAACCAGGAGAAGAGCTCCAAGATTCTGCGCGCCCTGCTCGAGCTGCTGCTGGAGAAGAGGATGGTTCAGCAGCGGGAGCTGGCGGCGCGCATGCGCCCCTCCTGAGGTGCCCTACCCCAACACCTCCTGGAGCTCGCGGCCAGTGAGTCCCAGGAGGTAGAGAATGGTGTCCAGGCCGCCGGCGGAGATGGAGGTATCGGCCGCCTGGCGCAGCTTGGGCTTGGCGCGGAAGGCAATGCCCAGACCCGCGCGCTCCAGCATCAACAGGTCATTGGCGCCATCGCCCACTGCGATGACCTGATCGAGGAGGATGCCCTCCGCCTGGGCGATGCTCTCCAGCAACTCGGCCTTGCGGCGCGCGTTGACGATGGGCCCCAAGGTGCGGCCGGTGAGCTTGCCGTCCACTTCCTCCAGCATGTTGGAGTGGGCCTGGTCGATGCCCAGCCGGGCCTTGAGTGCCTCGGCCGCCACGGAGAAGCCCCCGCTGAGGATGGCGGTGCGGTAGCCCAGCCGCTTGAGCACCCGGATGAGCGTCTCCGCACCCTCGGTGAGCGGGAGGTTGGCGGCGATGTCGTGCAGCACCTTGGCGTCCAACCCCTTCAGCAGGGCCACGCGCTGCCTCAGGGACTCGTCGTAATCCATCTCCCCGTGCATGGCGCGCTCGGTGATGCGCGACACCTGCTCGCCCACGCCGTAGGCTCGCGCCAGCTCATCGATGACCTCGATGCGGATGAGCGTGGAGTCCATGTCCATCACCACCATCCGCTTGCTCCGCCGATAGAGGCTCTCGCGCTGCAGCGCCACGTCGAAGGCGTTGGTGGACATGGACAGCTCCAGCAGCGAGCGCTTGAGCTCCTCCGGCTCCCGCTCCGGCGGCAGGGCGATGTGGATCTCCACGGAGCCAAGCTCCGCCTCGGACAGGCGGTGGACGCGCTCGATGTTGGCTGCGTGCTGGGCCAGCCGCTCGGTCACGGCGTGCAGCTCGCGCGTGCCCAGGGAGCGCCCCACCAGGGTGACGACATGGCGGTTGGGGGACGAGGCCACCGGAACTTTCGGCGTGGCCACCGGCTGGAAGTCGAGCGACACGCCCAGCTCACGAGCCACGAAGAGCAGTTCCTTGAGAACGCTGCGCGTCTCGGGCAGGCGCACCAGCAGGCACAGGGTGAGTTGCCCCTGCACCACCACCTGCTCGATGTCGAGCAGCGCCGCACCCACCTCGGAGAGGATGCCCGTCAGGCGAGCGGTGATGCCGGGATGGTCCTTCCCGGTGACGGTGATGAGCACGGCGTCCTTCGGGTTCGGGCTGTCGCTCATGATGAAGCGAGTCTGACAGCCCGACCCGCCCACCGCGAGCACTCGTCACACGGCAGTCGCTACTGCGGCTCCGAGGAGAGAATGAGGTCTCCCTTGGCGAGGAACTGCGCCTCGGGGAAGGACTTGTAGAAGTCCTCCAGCATCGCCTCGAGGTCCGGGTAGCGCTGGTCCACGCGGTCCTGGGTCATCTTGTCGAAGATGGCGTCCAGGCCGGCAGGGGCCTCGGAGTTGACCTCGGAGGGCAGCGGCGAGCGGCGGCCCGGAATCTGCCCGGTGAGCATCTCGTAGAGGAGGATGCCCAGCCCGTAGACGTCCGCGGCGGGACCGGCGTCCTTCGCGCGCTGCTGATGGATGAGCTCGGGGGCCAGGTACACCATGCCGCCCGCGCCCACGAAGACCTGGGGCAGGCCCTTGGAGGCATCCTGCTCCACCACGCGGACCAGGCCGAAGTCGCCCAGCTTCGCGTTGCCGTAGACGTCGAAGAGGATGTTCTCCGGCTTGAGGTTGTGGTGGGTGAGGCCCACGGCGTGCGCGGCACGCAGCGCGTAGGCGATCTGCAGGAAGCAGCGCAGGGCGAGCGCCACCGGCACTCCCTTGCCTCCGCCCTCCTCCAGCTTGCTCTTGAGGCTGCCGTGCAGCAGCTCGAGCACGTAGTAGGGGCGGGCCGTCTCCGTGTTCTGATCCAACACCTGGACGATGCCGGGGTGGCGCACCTGGGCCTGGGCGCACAGCTCCTTCTTCAGCCGCTTGAGCACCTCGCCGCGCTGCAGGAAGGAGAAGTAGCCGAAGATGTCCTTCAGCTCCTTGACGCAGATGTCCAGCCCGAGCGCGTTGAAGCGGCCCTTGTAGGCAGTGGCGAGCGGCCCGGCGCCGAGGGCCTCGAGCTTCTGGTAGCGCTGATCCAGCAGTTCCGCGGCCCTGGCCACGGGAGAGGCGGCGACGGGAGCGGGAGGTGCCATGGGCGCGATGGGGGGAACGGGCGCGGCGGGAGGCAGGGGAAGGGCCTCGTTTCGAACACTGGCCACCGGAGGCGGCGCCGGCAGGGGCGCGGCCACCGGAATCTCGAGGCCGAACGGCGCGGACGTACGAGCCCTCGGCAGCGCGGGAGGCGGAGGCTCCACGGGCCGCACCACATCCGAGTCCTCCAGGTACATGTCCGGCGGAGGCGGCGGCATCGTGGGATCAGCCACCTCGTCATCGCGATGGGCGGAGGACGCGTCGGTGCCGAGTTGCTCGGCGAAGAACTCCCCCACCTCCATGGCGAACTTGTCCTGCAGCTCGCCATCCACCACACGCTCACCCAGCTCGGTGAGGCGCAGCTGCGCCTCGCGGTGATCCAGCGCGATGTAGAGGTACTTGCGCAGGAAGAGGTAGTAGCTGTCGAACTCCAGCGAGACGGACGGCTCGAGGGCGGCTTTCACATCGGCCAGCTTGCTGGAGCGTCCCAGACGGCCGTTCTCCCTCAGGCTCTGGAGGATGAACAGCGCCTCGCCGCAGACGGTATCGCGGTGGATGGAGGGCTTGGGCATGTGGGGCGGACTCTACGCGTCCCGGCGCCCTGCCTCAAATCAGCCCCCCTGGCTGGCCGTCAGGGAATGTGCAGCAGCTGCTTCACCGTCTCCAGCACTTCCTGGAAGCGCACCGGCTTGCGCAGGTAGATGTCCACGCCCAGCTGCATGGCACGCTCGCGCGCCTCTGGGCCTCCCGCGGAGATGGCCACCACGGGAATGGACTTCAGCGGCTCCTCGGCGCGGATGCGCTCGATGAGCGCGAACCCATCCATCACCGGCATGTACAGGTCCGTCATCACCAGGCTGAACTGGGTGGAGCGCAGGGCCTGCAGCGCGTGGTGCCCGTCCGGCGAGAAGTGGACCTCCAGCGGCACCTTGCCCGCCAGCTCGCCGCTCGCCAGCTTCTTGAGCACGTAGCTGTACATCTCGACGATGTGCGGGTTGTCCTCGACAATGAGCACACGGTAGCCCTCGGCGGGGAGGGCCGTCCGGTCCGACGCGCGGGTCTGTCCTGCCGAACTCAAGATTTCACCCAATCGCTGCCGGTCCTGATCGCGCACCACCCGGATGCCGACACCACCCGGCGCCTCGGCCGTCGTTGGCCGTACCCAGGCCACCGTCCCCACGACTTCTACCGGATTCAAGAGCCCCGGGAAAGAAAGTGCCAGTCCTAGCTCTTGCCCGGGCGTGAATGTCCGCTCGGTCTGCACGAAGATCCCCCCCTTGGAGAGGTTCTCCGTGACCGCCACCATCCGCTCCTGATTCGGGAACTGCACCCGCAGCATGAGCGGCACCCGGGGCTCGTCGCGCTTGTCGTCTGATCCCCGGTTCATAACAAGGGCTTGAAATCGCTCGGCATTTCGCTGATGGGGCTGAGTGTAGCGCCGTGGGTTTATGTTGACAACGAAGCCTTTCGGGACTTACGAAGCGCCCGCCATGGCGGAGCCCCTGTTCACCCCCGAAGAGCAGAAGAAGTTCGATGCGGAGATCGCAGAGATTCTCTCGCACTACCCGGCCGATCGTAAAAGCGCCGCGATGCTCCCCGCGCTGCGGTTGCTGCAGGAGCTGAAAGGCTGGCTGCCCCCCGAGGGACTCAAGCTGGTCGCCAGCCGGCTGGACGTCACGCCCGAGCGCGCCTACGAGGTGGCGAGCTTCTACGTGATGTACCACCTCAAGAAGCCCGGCAAGTACGTGGTGGACGTGTGCACCAACCTCTCCTGCTCCCTCTGGGGCGCGGAGAAGATGCTCGCCTACTTGGAGCAGAAGCTCGGCCTGAAGGCCGGTGAGGCCAACGAGCGCTTCACCTTGCGCGAGACCGAGTGCCTCGCCTCTTGCGGCACCGCGCCGTGCCTGCAAATCAACGAGGACCACCACGAGAGCCTCACGAAGGCCAAGCTGGACGCGATCTTCGAAAAGCTCTCCTGACCTGCTCCATCAAGGAACCTGATTCCATGGCGACAACGGCATTCGAACCGATCATCTCGGCCGCCTGGGGGAAGCCCAACTCCTGGACGCTGGACGAGTACAAGAAGCGCGGTGGCTACAAGGGGCTGGAGAAGGCCCTGGAGCTGGCGCCGGCGCAGATCATCGACGAAGTGAAGAAGTCCAACCTCCGCGGCCGCGGCGGCGCGGGCTTCCCCACGGGCCTCAAGTGGAGCTTCGTCCCCAAGGACAGCCCCAAGCCCAAGTACCTGGCCGTCAACGGCGACGAGTCCGAGCCGGGCACGTTCAAGGACCGCTACATCCTCGAGCAGGATCCGCACATGATGCTGGAGGGCATCGCCATCGCGTCCTACGCGCTGGGCGTGCACACCTGCTACGTGTACCTGCGCGGCGAGTTCAAGTTCCAGGCGGAGCGCACCAACGCGGCCATCCGCGAGGCGTACGCCGCCGGCATCTTCGGCAAGAAGATGCTGGGCAAGGACTACCAGCTGGACTGCTACGTGGTGCGCGGCGCGGGCGCCTACATCTGCGGCGAGGAGACGGCGCTGCTGGAGAGCCTCGAGGGCAAGAAGGGCTGGCCCCGGCTCAAGCCGCCGTTCCCCGCGGTGGTGGGCCTGTTCGGCAGCCCCACGGTGGTGAACAACGTGGAGACGCTCGCCAGCGTGCCCCACGTCTTCACCCGCGGCTCCGCCTGGTACGCCGGGCTGGGCACCGACAAGTCGGGCGGTACGCGCCTGGTGTGCCTCTCCGGCACGGTGAACCGGCCGGGCGTCTACGAGGTGCCGCTCGAGGCCACCTTCAGCCAGCTCATCTTCGACGACAAGTACGGCCGGGGCCTGCCCGCGGGCCGCAAGGTGAAGGCCGTCATCCCCGGCGGCTCCTCGGCGCCCATCCTCAGCCCGGACGAGCTGGACGTGGCCATGGAGTTCGAGGCCGTCAAGGTGAAGCAGACCATGGCGGGCTCCGGCGGCGTCATCGTCATGGATGACACCACCTGCATGGTGCGCAGCCTGTGGCGCGTGGCGCGCTTCTACGCCGAGGAGTCCTGCGGCCAGTGCACCCCGTGCCGCGAGGGCACGCCCTGGCAGACCCGCCTGCTCCGGAAGATTGAAGAGGGCCGGGGCGAGCCGGGTGACGTGGAGATCCTCTCCAACGTGGCGTCCTCCATCGCGCCCTACCCGCCGATCGGCCTGGGCAACACCATCTGCGCGCTGGGCGATGCCGCGGCGCTGCCGACCCATTCCTTCCTCATGCGCTTCCGCGACGAGTTCGAGGCGCACATCCGCGAGCACCGCTGCCCGTTCGGCGACAAGCCCTGGGGCGCGTTCGGAGACTGGTCGTGAACGTCGAGCTGGTTCTCTTCGGAGCCTTTGCGCTCCTGACGCTGCTGTCCGCCGGACTGGTCATCTTCGCCAAGAGCCCCATCAGCTCGGCGATGTCGCTGGTGGCCACGTTCTTCTTCCTGGCCGGCATCTACGTGCTCCTGTGGGCCCACACCGTGGCGGTGCTGCAGGTGCTGGTCTACGCGGGCGCCATCATGGTGCTCTTCCTCTTCGTCATCATGCTGCTCAACCTGGGTGAGGAGACCTCCTCGCCCGGGCCGCGGCTGACGCTCTCGCGGATCGCGGGCGGCGGCGCGGCGGCGGGTCTGCTGGTGGTGCTGGTGATGGCCATCTGGCGGATTCCGGCGGGCGCCAAGACGATGTCCAGCGAAGCCATCCAGAGCTTCGGCACCCTGAAGGCCATCGGTGGGGTCATCTACACGCAGTGGCTGCTGCCCTTCGAGGCCGTCAGCCTCCTGCTGCTGGTGGCCATGGTGGGCGCGGTGGTGGTGGCCAAGTCGCGGATTTGAGCCCGTCCCCTTCAACCCTCTGCTAGAAGGCGGGCCGCGCTCGCCCTTCAACCGGCCATGGTCCCGATCTCCTACTACCTCATCCTCGCCGCCGCGCTGTTCTGCCTCGGCATGTTCGGTGTGCTCATCCGCCGCAACGCGCTGGTGGTCTTCATGTGCGTGGAGCTGATGCTCAACGCGGCGAACCTGACGTTCCTCGCCTTCGCCAAGCAGAACGGAGACCTGGTGGGACACGTGTCCGCCTTCTTCGTGATCGCCGTGGCGGCGGCCGAGGCGTCCATCGGTCTCGCCATCGTCATCGCAGTGTTCCGCAGCCGGGGCACCATCAGCATCGAAGAAATCCGGACGATGAAACACTGACGGTCCGGCACCTCATTCCGCCAAGAGAGCCCCTCTGCCCATGGAAGCCCTCAAAGACGTCCTTCTTCAATTGCGGCTGGATCCCTCCGCCCTGTGGCTGATCATCGCCCTACCGCTGGTGGGAGCGTTCATCTGCGGCGTGTTCGGCCGGATGCTCGGCCGCGCCAACGTGTACCTGGTGGCCTGCGCCGCGGTGGCGGGCTCCTTCCTGCTATCCGTCTCGGCGTTCCTGGCGGTGAGCCCGCTGGAGGCCGCCCAGGCCGCGTCCCTCCCGAACGCCTACTCGTCGGGTGTCATCCGCTACGCCTTCGGGTTCGACTACGGGACGTGGTTCTCGGCCGGCACGTTCCGGGTGAACTTCGGCATGCTGGTGGACCACCTGTCGGGGACGCTGCTGCTGGTCATCACCGGCGTGGGCTTCCTCATCCACCTGTACTCCACCAGCTACATGTCCCACGACGAGGGCTACTGGCGGTACTTCGCGTACCTCAACCTCTTCGTGGCGGCGATGCTGACGCTGGTGCTGGCCGACAACCTGGTCCTGCTCTTCGTGGGCTGGGAGGGCGTCGGTATGGCCAGCTACCTGCTCATCGGCTTCTGGTACTCGGACACGGCCAAGGCGTGGGCAGGCCGCAAGGCGTTCGTCACCAACCGCATCGGTGACTTCGCGTTCCTCATCGCCACCTTCCTCATCGTGCTGCTGGTGAGCGCGTTCAACACCCAGGCCACCCCGGCCAACTTCAGCATGGTGGGCGGCAACGCGGAGACGGCCCAGGTGCGCTTCCGCGAGGGCCTGCAGCAGAAGGGCCCCGTGGCCTTCCAGGGCTTGGAGGTCATGGCCAACGCGCTGCACGTGACGCCGGAGAAGGCACAGGGCGGCATCAACCTGCAGACGCCCATCTCCGAGGGTCCGCTCAAGGGCCGCACCTTTGGTGGCGTGCTCACGGTGACGCTGCTGCTGTTCCTGCTCGGCGCCGCGGGTAAGAGCGCCCAGTTCCCGCTGTACGTCTGGCTGCCGGACGCCATGGCCGGCCCGACTCCCGTCTCCGCCCTCATCCACGCGGCGACGATGGTGACCGCGGGCGTCTACCTCTTCAGCCGCATGAGCTACCTGCTGGTGCTCAGCCCCACCGCCATGGTGACGGTGGCCATCATCGGCACCATCACCTCGCTGCTGGCCGCGCTCATCGCCTTCGCGCAGGACGACATCAAGAAGGTGCTCGCCTACTCCACCGTGTCCCAGCTCGGCATCATGTTCATGGGCGTGGGCATGGGCATCTTCTGGGCGGCCGTGCTGCACCTGGTCACCCACGCCTTCTTCAAGGCCTGCCTCTTCCTCGGCGCCGGCAGCGTCATGCACGGCAACGCGGACGAGACGGACATCAAGAAGCTGGGCGGCGTGCGCCGCGAGATGAAGCAGACGTGGTTCACCTTCCTGGTGGCCACCCTCGCCATCACCGGCATCTTCCCGCTCTCCGGCTTCTTCTCGAAGGACGCCATCTTCCACGGCATCCACCACAACCACCTGCACGGGTACGAGTGGGCCTCGAATGGCATCTACTACGTGGGCCTGCTCATCGCGGCCTGCACCGCCTTCTACATGTCGCGCGTGTACCTGCTCACCTTCGAGGGCAAGCGCTCGCCGGAGGCGAAGATTCCCCACGCTCACGAGAGCGACTGGCGGATGACGACGCCCCTGTGGGTGCTCGCGTTCCTGAGCGTGGTGGCACTGACCTACGCGCTGCCGCTGATGCCGGCGAGCCGCGGTGGTGGCATGCAGCCGGTGATGGAGAACTTCCTGGGTCCCGTGTTCTCCAGTGCCGAGCGCATCGCCGCCCGCGGCGGTGAGGTGGCGCTGGACCACAGCGTCCCGAGCCTCGCGGACTACTTCAAGGCGTGGCTGGTGGCGCTGTTCGGCGGTGGTCTGGCGGGCTTCATGTACCTGAAGTTCTTCCCCTCGCGAGCGGGCCAGCCGGCTCCGGCCTACGCCCGCGCGGTGCGGCGCTTCACGCAGAACAAGTTCTACGTGGATGAGGCCTACGAGTTCCTGGTCATCCGGCCGGTGAAGAACGTGAGCGCCATCCTCTACAAGCTGGTGGACACCCTCCTCATCGACACGGTGGCGGTGCACGGTACCGCGTGGGTCACGGCCCGCGTGGGTAGCGTCCTGCGCTACGTGCAGACGGGAGACGCACAGGCCTACGCCGCCGTCATGGCGCTGGCCCTGCTCGGCGGCGCGGTGTACGCGATCATCCAGGTGCTGCAATGAGCTTCTTCGATACCCATCTGCTCAACCTCGTCGTCTACCTGCCGCTGCTCTTCGCGGCGCTCATCTGGCTGCTGCCCGGTGCGGAGCGCGGGCAGATCCGCACCATCACGTTCATCGGCATGCTGGTGGACCTGGTGTTCGGCGTCTGGGCCTACCTGCGCTTCGACGCGGCCGGCCCCGAGTTCCAGCTCGAGTACCGCACGCGGTGGCTGGAGCAGCTCGGCGTCAGCTACCACATCGGCGTGGACGGCCTGGCCGTCAGCCTGCTGCTGCTCACCGTCTTCCTGGGGCCCCTGGTGGTGATGGCCTCGCAGACGTACATCACCGAGCGCGTGAAGGAGTTCCACCTCGCGCTGCTGGTGCTGCAGACGGTGATGCTCGGCGCGCTGGTGTCGCTGGACGTGCTGCTCTTCTACATCTTCTGGGAGGCGATGCTCATCCCCATGTACCTGCTGGTGGGCGTGTGGGGCGCCGAGGATCGTCAGAAGGCCGCGGTGAAGTTCTTCCTCTACACCCTGGCCGGCTCGCTGCTCATGCTGGTGGCCATCGTCGCGCTGTACTTCATCGCCAGCACGCCGGGTAACCGCTCCTTCGACTACGCCACCATCTACAACAGCCTGGTGGGCGCCAACTCGCAGATCTCCTCGTGCATGGCCACCGGCGACTGCTCGGGGCTGACGGGCATGGCGGCCATCCTGCACCGCTGGGGCCCGTGGATGTTCGCCGCCTTCGCGATCGCCTTCGCCATCAAGGTGCCGATGTGGCCGGTGCACACGTGGCTGCCCGACGCCCACGTGCAGGCGCCCGTGGCCGGCTCCATGATTCTGGCCGGCGTCATGCTGAAGATGGGAACGTTCGGCTTCTGGCGCTACGCCATCCCGTTCTTCCCGTCCGCCGCGTACCAGGCCCGCTATGTCCTGGCCACGCTCGCGGTGATTGGCATCGTCTACGGCGCGCTCATGTGCCTGGCTCAGCGGGACATCAAGAAGCTCATCGCCTACTCGTCGGTGAGCCACCTGGGCTACTGCATGATCGGCCTGCTGGCCCTCACGGCCGAGGGCGCCACCGGCAGCGCCTACCAGATGCTCAACCACGGCGTGTCCACCGGCGCGCTCTTCCTCCTGTTCGGCTTCCTGTACGAGCGGCGCCACACCCGCCTGATGTCCGACTACGGCGGCATCGCCAAGGTGGTGCCGGTGTACACGGCGTCCTTCCTCATCATCACCTTCTCGTCCGTGGCGGTGCCGGGCACCAACGGCTTCGTGGGCGAGTTCCTGGTGCTGCTGGGCACCTTCAAGAGCACCCTGGGCATGGCCTTCGGCGCTCTGGCCACCCTGGGAGTCATCCTCGGCGCGGCGTACATGCTGTGGATGGTGCAGAAGGTGTTCTTCGGCCCCCTCACCCATCGCGAGAACCAGGGCCTCACGGACCTGAGCCTGCGCGAGTTCGCCACGGTGGTGCCCTTCCTGGCGCTGGTGCTGGTGATGGGCCTGATGCCTCAGCCCTTCCTGGATCGCATCAACCCGTCCACGGAGCGCTTCATCGCGCGCGGCCACCTGGGCATCCCCGGCAACCAGATTCAGGCCAGCGATGTGCAGATCTCCGTGATGGGCCTGCCCCCGGCCGGCCTGGCCGCTGCTCCCAACGCCCCGACGACGGGCCCGCTCGCCGACCGGCGCTAGTCGAGAGTCTCCACCATGAATTTGCCCAACCTGACCTCGGCAGACTTCCTCCCGCTGCTGCCCGCCATCATCCTGGTGGTGGGAGCGTGCGTCCTGTTGCTGTCGGAGGTGTTCCTCTCCGCCACCTCGTCGCGCGGCTACCAGGCGGTGCTGTCCACCGCCACGTCCGTCATCGCCGGCATCGTGTCGCTGTCGCTGCTGGGTGAGCCGGCCCGCGAGGTGTTCCTCGGCTTCGGAGCGTTGGATCCCTTCTCCAGCTTCCTGACGTTCATCGTCTGCGTGTCGCTGGCACTGGCCTCGCTCACCTCGGCTGGCTTCCTGCGCAAGCGCGGCGCCGAGCGCGGTGAGTTCTACGCGCTCATGCTCTTCGCGGGCGCGGGCATGAGCCTCCTGGGTCTGTCCAACGAGCTCATCACCCTCTTCGTCAACATCGAGGTCCTCTCCATCGCCACCTACGCGCTGACGTCCTATCTGCGGCGCGGCACTCGGCCGAGCGAGGCGGGCTTCAAGTACTTCATCCTCGGCGCCTTCTCCTCCGCGGTGCTGCTCTACGGCTCCGCCCTGCTGTACGGCGCCGCCCACACCACCATGCTGGGGGAGATCGCCCAGCCGCTGCGCGCGGCGATGGCCAGCAACAACGGGGCGCTCGTCTACGCGGGCGCGGTGCTGGTGGCCGCCGGCTTCGCCTTCAAGGTGGCCGCGGTGCCCTTCCACATGTGGACGCCGGACGTGTACGAGGGCGCTCCCACCCCCGTCACCGCCCTCATGAGCGCGGGCGTGAAGGCCGCCGCCTTCGTGGCCCTGGTGCGCGTGTTCGTCAGCGTGGGCAGCGGCATCGACGCGAAGCTGCCCTTCGCCATCTTCTCCACCCTGGCGCTCCTCACCATGGTGGTGGGCAACCTGCTGGCCATCCCGCAGCGCAACGTCAAGCGCATGCTGGCCTACTCCTCCATCGCCCACGCCGGCTACCTGATGCTGGGCGTGGCGGCCCTCTTCGTGTCCACCCCGGGCCAGGAGTTCAAGCTGCTCGGCCCCACCGCGCTCTTCGGCGCCAGCCCCGAGGCCGTGGCCCGCGTCGAGGCCCTGCGCGGCATCCTCTACTACCTGCTCGCCTACACCTTCACCGCGGTGGGCGCCTTCGCCGTCGTCTCCCTGCTCGAGCGCCGCGAGGACGAGGAGAAGGGAACTGCCTGGGATTTGGAGCGCTTCAACGGTCTGGCGCAGCGCCGTCCGGGTTGGGCCTTCGCCATGGCGGCCTTCATGCTGTCGCTCGCCGGCATCCCGCCCACCATCGGCTTCATCGGAAAGTTCATCCTCTTCCGCGCCGCCGTGGACGCGGGCCTCGTCGGACTCACCATCATCGCGGTGCTCTCCAGCGCGATCGGCGCCTATTACTACCTGCGCGTCATCGTCCACATGTACATCCGGCCCGTCCCCGAGGGGGCTCACCCCCTGGAGCGCAGCTGGATGACCGAGGTGGCCCTGGTGGTCTCCACCGTCGCCGTGGTGCTGCTGGGCATCCTGCCCGGCCCCCTCACCGAGTGGATCGCCCAGGCGGGCACGCTGTTCACCCGCTAAGGCGCCCCTCCTCCGGTTTCACCAGCGCCCGGGCGGCTTCCGCCCGGGCGTTTTCATTGCGGGCTCGGCAGCGGCCCACGCATCGCCAGCGTCCGCAGCACCACCCGAGCTCCCGCCTCGTGCAGCAGGGGCTCGAGCACCGAGTCTCCCGTCACCACGCGCAGCTCCTCCGTGCCGCCAAGCTCGAGGAAGGCCGCCTCCAGCAAGGCGCTCGCGTGCGCGGGAGTCGCCGCGAAGAAGGGCACCAGCACACGCGCCAGGGGCCGCACGTCCATCCACCCCAGCTCCGCCAACTCTGGGTGCTCCGGGTCCACGAGGCGCCGCAGCCGGTGCGTGGCCTGTGTGGCGAAGCGGGCCAGCTTGCCAGGCACCAGCCCGAAGGCCCTCGTGAGTGGAGCGAAGTCCAGCTCGGCCACCGGAACCACCTCGAGCCCCTCGGGCGCTAGCGGCAAGGCCTCCAGGTGATGCCACGACAGGCGCCACGTGGTCTCCAGCCGTCCCGCCTCCATCCCCATCGAGCTGTACAACGTCCGCGCCGGCACATTGTCCGGCTTCACGTACAGCATCCACTCGCGGCAGCCCCTCGCCCGGAAATGGGAAGCGAGCTCCCGCATCACCTTCCTCCCCAACCCCTTTCCCCGCTGGCCCGGCGCCACCACCAGGTTCACCACGTAGCCGGTCTCTCCCAAGACGTCGACGACGGCATACGCAGCCGCGCCCTCCGGCCCATCCACGAAGAACGCGCGCTTCACGAGGTCCGACACCCACACGTCCAGCGGCGGCGGTGGATCCTCCACTCCCAGCTCAGCAAACAGCCGGACGAAGTCGGCGTGGTCCTCCACCCGCCCTGGCCGCAGCTCCGGCGCCTCGCCGTGTGCATCGCGCATGTCGGAAAGCCCCTCCCTCCGCGCCACTCGCCCAGGCGCGAATCACGGAGCGTATAAAAGAAGGCGGCCCGGAATCCTCAGGAAGGACACCGGGCCGCAGGTCTTCTCAAGAAGCGCACCGTAAGGTGCTGAAGCGGTGGGGGGGAACCTCTTCAGCCTCACTTCGACGTGCTCTGTCTCTATCCTTTAGCACTCGTCGTGCCAGCCCCTCTTCGAAGAAGAGTCCAATGATTCCGGGTACCTGGCGGTAGGGGGCGGTCCGCAGCCGCGAGCCGATTGCAGCCCTGCATTGCAGCCCTGAAATCGCTTGCAAAAGTGAAAACCACCTCGCGTGGGAGCTGGCCCAGAGCCCTGAGCCCCAAAAAGAAGGCGGCCCGGAATCCTCAGGAAGGACACCGGGCCGCAGGTCTTCTCAAGAAGCGCACCGTAAGGTGCTGAAGCGGTGGGGGGGAACCTCTTCAGCCTCACTTCGACGTGCTCTGTCTCTACCCTTTAGCACTCGCCATGCCAGCCCCTCTTCCGTAGAAGAGTCCAATGATTCCGGGCATCTGGCGATAGGGGGCGGTCCGCAGCCGTGAGCCGATTGCAGCCCTGCATTGCAGCGCTGAAATCGCTTGCAAAAGTGAAAACCACCTCGCGTGGGAGCTGGCCCAGAGCCCTGAGCCCCAAAAAGAAGGCGGCCCGGAATCCTCAGGAAGGACACCGGGCCGCAGGTCTTCTTAAGAAGCGCACCGTAAGGTGCTGAAGCGGTGGGGGGGAACCTCTTCAGCCTCACTTCGACGTGCTCTGTCTCTACCCTTTAGCACTCACCATGCCAGCCCCTCTTCCGTAGAAGAGTCCAATGATTCCAGGCATCTGGCGATAGGAGGGGTGCTCCGCAGCCGCGAGCTGATTGCAGCCCTGCATTGCAGCGCTGAAATCGCTTGCAGAAGTGAAAACCACCTCGCGTGGGAGCTGGCCCAGAGCCCTGGGCCCAAAAAGAAGGCGGCCCAGCACCCTCAGAAAGGGTACCGGGCCGCGGGTTCTTCTCAGGAAGCTCACCGGAAGTACTGAAGGGGTGGGGGGGAACCTCTTCAGCCTCACTTCGACGTGCTCTGTGTCTACCCTTTAGCACTCGCCGTGCCAGCTCCACTTTCGCAGGAGAGCCCAATGATTCCGGGCACCTGGCTCCGCTCGCGTCCCCGTCCCCTCTCCAGCGGCTTGCAGCCCTGCATTGCAGCCCTGAAATGCCCTTTCAGAAGTGAAAGGTGGGACGCCGAAGCCCCAAAAAGAAGGCGGCCCGGCACCCTCAAGAAGGGGACCGGGCCGCGGGTTCTTCTAAATTAAGCGCATCGGAGACGCTGAAGTGGTGGGGGGGAACCTCTTCAGGCCACGTCGACGTGCTTCGGGTCTGTTCCTTAGCACTCTCCATGCCAGCGCTTCCGAACTCGCTCCGAAATCTCAGAGTCCAGTAACTTCAAGCACTTAGCAATCTGACTGTCGCCCCAGAACCCCTTCCACTGCATTGCAACCCTGAAATCCCCTTGCAGAAGTGAAAATCCGCAATCATCTCGGGCACTTCTGCTTTTCAGGATTGAAGGGCGATTTCATTCCTGGCGAGGTGTGCCGTACAGGACACCGTCCGTACAGAGTCAGTCCCGGTGATCCGGTCCGGGCGGACGCAGGTTGAGGCGCTTCATCTTGCGCCACAGCGTGGTGGAGGACACGGCCAGATCCTCGGCCACCTGGCCCAGGTCCACCCCGTGCCGCTCCAGCGCCTGGGCAATCGCCCGCCGCTCGGCATCCTCCACCGCTTCGGCCAGCGTGGGCATCCGGGTACTGGGGTCCAGGGAGGACAAGGTGGGTGCCGTCCCCACTGGACCACTGGCTTCCACGCGAGCGTTGGGGCGCAGCGGGAAGTCCTCGGGCAGTAGCTCCACGCCCTCGGCCAGCGCCGCCGCCTGCTCCACCAGGTTCTCCAGCTCGCGCACGTTGCCGGGGAAGCTGTAGCCCATCAGGTGCCCCACCGCCGCCTCCGACAGGCGCTTGGGGTTGGGGCTGCGCGCGTTGGCTCGCTTGAGGAAGTGCTCGGCCAGCTCGGGCACGTCCTCCAGGCGCTCGCGCAGGGGCGGCACGCGCAGCGTCACCACGTTGAGCCGGTAGTAGAGATCCTGGCGGAAGCGCTTCTCGCGCACCTCCAGCTCGATGTCCCGGTTGGTGGCGGCGACAATCCGCACGTCCACCGTCACCGAGGAGGACTCGCCCACGCGACGAACCTCGCCCTCCTGCAGCGTGCGCAGCAGCTTGGACTGGAAGGCGGGCGTCGTCTCCGTCACCTCGTCGATGAAGAGGGTGCCACCGTCCGCCTCCTCCACGAGGCCGCGCCGGGCCCGCACCGCACCCGTGAAGGCCCCCTTCGCGTGGCCGAACAGCTCGCTCTCCAGCAGCGTCTCGGAGATGGCGGCGCAGTTGACGGGAACGAAGGGCTTGTCCTTGCGCCGGCTGTGCGCGTGCACCGCGCGCGCGACGAGCTCCTTACCCGTGCCGCTCTCGCCCTGCACCAGCACCGTGGCGTCACTCTGCGCCACGCGCATCAGGCGAGACGTCAGCTCGCGCATCGCCGAGCTGCGGCCCACCAGCGCGCTCAGGCTGTGGCGCTCGTTGAACTCGCCGGCCAGCAGGTCCACCGTCGTCTGCAGCCGAGCCCGCTCCAGCGCACGCTCCACCCGGTAGCGCAGCTCACCCTCCTTGAAGGGCTTGGTGACGTAGTCGAACGCGCCCTGGCGCATGGCCTCCACCGCACTCTCGATGGAGCCGAAGGCCGTCATCATGATGACCTGCAGGCGCGGGGCCACCTCCAGCGCCTTCTTCAGAAGGGTGAGCCCGTCCATCGGCTCCATCTTCAGGTCCGTCAGCATCAGGTCCACCCCGTTGTTCGACAGGGTGGAGAGCGCATCCTCCCCTGTGGCGGCCTGGAGGACGGTGTAGCCCTCGGAACTCAGGAGGAGCGCGGTGGTGGCTCGCATGTTCCGCTGGTCGTCTACGACCAGGATGGTACCGCGAGGCTGGGGCTTCGATGCGTCGTTCACGGCGGGCTCGTCGGCTGGGTGAGGGGAAGACGGAAGGTGAAGGTGGTGCCACGGCCCGGAGCGCTCTCCAGGGCCAGCTCTCCATGGTGCTCGTCGATGATGCGTTTGACGACCGCGAGCCCCAGACCCGTTCCCTGGGCCTTGGTGGTGAAGAAGGGCTCGAAGACACGGTGCATCAACTCGGTGGGAATGCCGCAGCCCTGGTCCGCCACGTCGATGCGCAGCACATCCTTGTTGCCGTGCGCCTCCCGGCGGGCGCGCACCTGCACCACCCCACCCTGCGGCATGGCCTGGATGGCATTGACGAGCACGTTGACCAGCACCTGGCGGATGAGGCGCCGATCCAACGGCACACGGGGCACATCCGACTCCACGTCGACAGAGACGGCGACGCGGTGGGAGCCTCCCTGCTGGGAGTGCGCGGCATCTAGCGCGTCCTGCAGCACGCGAGGCACATCCTCTGCCTGCAAAATGAGCTCGCGCGGGCGGGTGTAGTCCAACAGGTCTCCCACCATGCGGTTGAGCCGATCACTCTCCTCCGAGAGGATGTCCAACAGCATGGCCGCGTCGCCCTCGGCCTTGAGCAGGCGGCGCAGCGAGGCCACAGCGTTGAAGATGACCCCCAGCGGGTTGCGCACCTCGTGGGCCACGATGGCGGACAGCTCGCCGAGCGCGGTCAGTCGCTCGCGCTGCACCATCTCCGCTCGCGCGGCGGCCAGCTCCGCGTACGAGGCCCAGAGCGACTCGTAGAGCCGGGCGTTGGCGATGGCCAGGGCAATCTGCCCACACGTGGCCTCGGCCAGCTCGATGAAGGCGGAGTCGAAGTTGCGCGGCTGGCGGGTGTCGTCCAGCAGCACCACGCCAATGAGCTCATCGCGCGAGGTGAGCGGCAGGGCCAGCAGGGCCTTCTCCTCGAAGCGGCGGACGAGCTCACGCTGCTCCATGCCCTCGACCTTGGACACGTCCGGCATGGCCACCGGCCGACGCTCGCGGGCCACGAGCGCGGTGACGCTGCCCGGCTCGTCCACCGGAATCACCACGCCGCGGAAGAAGTCGCGGTGGGTGGCGGAGGCGGCCGCTCCCCGCAGGACACCGGCATGCTCGTCGTGCAGGAGGATGAAGCAGTTGGAGACGTCCAGCAGCTTGACGAGGAAGTCCGAGGCCACATCCAGGATGCTGGCCACCTCCAGGGTGGCGGTGGTGGTGCGGGCCAGGTCCAACAGCAGGCGCGTGTCGGCGAGCTGCCGGGCAGACTCGCTACGAAGACGGCGCTGATCCAACAGCGTCATCAACAGCTCGGACAGCGTTCCCAGCAGCCGCAGGTCCGCCCCACCGAAGGGGCGACCCGGGGAACGCAGCACCTGGAGGAGCCCTCGTGGGTGGCCACCATGGGCCAGACGCACCGCCGCGCCACAGCCCAGACGGCCGCCGGTGGCCTCCATCAGCGCGCGCTCCTCGGCCTCGTTGGAGAGCACCGCGCCCCGAGCCACCACCGCCGACGGAGACATGCCCCCCAGCGGCGCGGCGAGCATGGCCCGCAGCTCACCATCCAGCCCCACCTGCGCCGTGAGGACGAGCTCCTCCTCGGGAGCCGCGGGGGCATACAGCAGCACGGCGTCCGCGCCGATCAGCGACGCCAGGCGCGAGAGAAAGTCCTCGGGCGAGGGCGGCTCCGGCTGGGCGACAAAGCGCGCCGCCTCGGCCACCGCCACCATCTCCCACCGGCCCCGCTCCACGTCCGTCAGCAACCGCGCGTCGGTGAGCGCCGCCCCCACCACCTTGGCAAAGAGCGCCAGCACCGAGCTGTACGAGGGGGACAGCCCCACACCAGACACCCACAGCACCTCCGACAGCGTGGTGCCCAACGGAAGGTAGACGGGAGTGGACTCCTCCCCGCCGGAGGCGCCGAAGACAGGCCGTCCCTCGGACAGCGCCCGCAGCCCCAGCGCCCCATCCTCCGGAGGCGGACTTCCGTCTCGGGTGAGGAAGCGCTCCCCATCTCGCACCAGGAAGCTCGCCGAGAAGCCCGCACTGGAGAGGCCCACCAACGCCACCCGCCGCACCGCCTCCTCCGAGCGCGCCGCGACAAGCTCCGCGCTCGTCTCCACCAGGCGCTCGGCCACCACCAGCTCCGCCGGCCGCTGGCCCAGCACCAGGCAGTTGATGAGCAGCGCCGCGCCCACCCCCTCCACCTCCACCTCCTGCACGTGGGACGCCACCTCCAGCGTCCCCCCGTCCGGTCCTGGCAACAGGTAGCGCTGAGGGCCCGTCTCCTTCAGCGTCCCCTCCTCGCGCCGCCGGTAGCGAGCCTCGAGGCGCACCCGGTCCTCCGGACGCACGAAGTCCAGGAAGAGGCGGCCCTCGACCTCCGCCCGGCCCCGCCCCAGCATCTCCAGGTAGGCCTCGTTGGCCGCCCACACCCGGCCCCCGCGGGCCACGTACATGGGGTTGCCCAGGGACTCGATGAGGGCCCGCAGGGCTGCCTCGCTGTAACGCTTCGTCGTCATGCGCGCCGCAGCACCCGTTTCTCTCCGACCCGGAGCGTCACCTTTTCGCGGTCGAAGTACTCCGAGAGGGGAATGACGAACTTCCGGCTCTGCCCCACCAATTCCTTGAACGCCTGGGTGGAAATTTCCTTCTTCTCACGAAGGTGGGCAACCAGCCGCTCCTTCAGTCCGGTCAGCGCCCCCGCATCGAAGAATAGCTCCTCGCTGACCCGCACCACCCGCCCCTCTGCCACCGCCACCTTGAGCAGCTCCGCCACCCGGGCCGCTGGCAACCGCAACCTCTCGGACAGCTCGTTGAGGGTGGGCGGCGCCAGCCCCGCCGCGGAGAGGTCCACCACCAGCCGAGTGCGCGCCGCGTCCTCGTCCAGCGAGAGCGTGCGGCCACGCCCCTTGAGGCGCACCACCTCCTTGTCCACCTCCACCTTCCCCGCGTCCGTCAGCGCCTGCACCACCCGGGTGAAGAGGCGCGCGTCCAGCTCGCCGGACAGCCGCTGACGCAGCTCCTCACGCGACAGGCCCTCGCGCAGCGGCTCCCGCTCATGAAAGGCGGCCAGCAGCGCCAGGGCACGCGCCTGCAGTCCCTCGAAGACCTCGCCCGACAGGTAGAGCCGCCGCTCCCGGTCCACCAGCAGCGCCGTGCCTCGCGCGCCGAGCAGCTCCAGCGTCCGGGTGAGCACCTTCGGCGCGAGCGCCGAGCGGGCGAAGAGCTCCTGCTGCGTGAGTCCCCGGTAGCCCACCTGGCGCAGCAACCACGCCACCTGGCCCCCCGCGTCCGCCTCCAGCAACGGGGCCACCACCTCGGCACCGCCCTTACGACGGCGCGGCGGAGTAATGGACAGCACCCGGCCACCGGCGAGCGTGGCACCCCGGCCCGGCAGCGCGCGAGAGCCCCGGAGGATGAAGCGCTGGCCCGGCAGCGCCGCCAACGGCTCGGACAGACGCAGCTGCGCGAGCGCCGTCTCCCCCGGCTCCAGCTTCTCCAGATCCAACAGCGCCACCGTGGCCTCTACCTGCGCCGTGCCCAGGTGCAGCAACAGCTTGCGGCGCCTGGGGAGTCCCTCCTCCGCCGCGGGCAACAGGCTCAGCTCCACGTCCAGCATCCGCGTCTCGGGCACCTCGCCGGCCTTCACCAGCACCATGCCGCGAGCAATCGCCTCGGGCTCCACGCCCGTCAGGTTCACCGCGGTGCGCTGGCCCGCCGCCACCTTCTGCACCGCCTCGCCGTGCATCTGTAGCCCACGCACGCGCAGGGGGCCCGGCAGGCCCGGCAGCAGGGAGACCGCATCCTCCACCCCGAAGGTGCCGGACAGCAGCGTGCCCGTCACCACCGTGCCGAAGCCCTTGATGGTGAAGGCCCGGTCCACCGGCAGGAAGGCGGGGCCCTCGGCGGGACGCGAGGACAGGCCCCGGGCCGCACGGGTGAGCGCGGCGCGCAGTGCATCCAGCCCCTCCCCCGTCTTCGAGGACACGGGCACCACCGGCGCGCCCTCCAGGAAGGTGCCCCCCACCAGCGTGGCCAGGTCCGCCTCCACCAGCGCGCGCCACTCAGCGCCCAGCTCCACCAGCAGGTCCGCCTTGGTGAGCGCGATGACCCCGGCCTTCACGCCGAGCAACCGGCAGATGTCCAGGTGCTCGCGCGTCTGGGGCATCACGCCCTCGTCCGCCGCCACCACCAGCACCGCCAGGTCCACCCCGCCGGCACCCGCCGCCATCGCCTTGACGAAGCGCTCGTGGCCGGGCACGTCCACCACGCCCGCCATCGAGCCATCGTCGAGCTTCAGGTGGGCGAAGCCCAGCTCCAGGGTAATCCCCCGGCGCTTCTCTTCTTTGAGCCTGTCGGTATCGATACCGGTGAGCGCCTTGACCAGTGACGTCTTGCCGTGATCGATGTGCCCAGCGGTGCCGATGATCATCTCGCTCCAGGCTCTCCCCTCGTCTCAGGCCCCCGCCTTGTCCGGGTCCACGTCGAAGCGCCCGTCCTCGGTGACGGCCTCATAGTCCCACGGGAAGACGACGAGGGCATCCGTCGGCAGCGCACAGAAGGTCGGGGTGAAGCCCCCGGGGCGAGCCACCAGCGAGGCGGTGTGCACCTCCCGGGCTCCCACCTTCTGAGCCAGGGTGATGGCCAGCTCCAGCGTGTCGCCGCTGGAGACGACGTCGTCCACGATGAGCACACGCTTGCCCTTCAGCTCGCGCGGCATCTCCCCGCTCAGCTTCGGCCGGGGCGCGCCCTTGTCCCGGCTGCGCCGGCTGATGCGCACCGGGTAGAACTCGCAGCCGAGCGCGCTGGACAGCGCCCCGCCTACGAACACCCCGCCGTGCGCCACGCCCACCACGGCCTGGGGCTTGAAGGACTGGCTGATGGTGCGCGCGAGCTTCTGCACGGCGCGGTCGAACTCCGCCCAGGACAGCTCCTGGACGCTTCGGTTCGAGCGCGACTGGTCACGCCCGGTGTGTTGGCGTGGCGCCTCCACTTGAGGCGCGAGGATCATGTCCGCTGGGATGGAGACGAGCTTCTCCACCTGCTTCTGGGAGGGCTTGCCCTTCGAGCTCTTGGGCATTGCCTTGGTGGGCGCTGCCTTGAGCGTTGCCCGCTTGGTGGCCACGGGGAGGACTCCGGTATGGGGTGCGGGCCGCGTCATACCCCGGGCCGCGCGGTGCCGCCACTCCCGCCGGAGCCCGCCCGCCTGCTTGTAGCCCCCTCAGCTCGACGCCTGGGACATCGCCGCCAGGAGCTCGCGAATCTCGTCCCCGGTAACGACGTAGTGCGTCGTACAGAAGTGGCAGTCGGCCGTGGCCTCGCCCTCCTTGGCGAGGATGTCCTTCAGCTCCTCGCTGCCCATGGATACCAGGGCCCGCTTCACCCGCTCCTTGCTGCAACCGCACGTGAAGGAGACGGGGTAGCGCGACATCACCTCCAGGTCCGGCAGGGGTACCAGCGCCTTGAGGAGCGCCCCCGCCCCCTGAGCGGCGTGCGCCTTCACGGTGGGCTCGAAGTCCCGGGCCAACCTGTCGCCCAGCTCCCGGAAGGCCGTCTGGTCCCCATCCGGCAGCGGTTGGAGGAACAGGCCCGCCACGGTGCCCAGCGGCTCGGGGGCACCATTGGCAACGCCCGGCAGCACCGTGAGGTAGACACGCGTGGGCAGCTGATCCGAGATGGCGAAGTAGTGCTCCAGGTCCTTGGCCAGATCGAAGGCCTCCAGCTCCACCGCTGAACGGTAGTACTCGCCACCACCCAGGTCGCGCATCACCGAGAGGAAGCCCTTGTTCCCCAGCGCCGGACGCCAGTGGTACGTCCCCTCGGCGCCCAGGTGGGAGACCAGGGGATTCTTCGCGTAGCCGCGCAGCACGCCCGTGGTGTCCGAGTCCACGAAGAGGCCCCGCAGCGGCCCGTCGCACTCCAGCTGGAGGTTGATGCGCGAGTCGCTCTTCTGCAGCGCGGCGAGCAGGGCGCCAGCGGCGAGGCCCTCGGCCACCAACGAGGCCGAGGCCGTCGCGGAGCGGTGCAGCTCGCGCGCCCGCCGGGCGAGCTCGCTGGCGGTGACGAGCACCACGCGCAGGTCGGCTTCCTTCAACAATCCACTGACGAGTTCATCGGCCATAAGGTCTGGAAGTAGCGTGCCCACCCGCGGGCCGCTCGCCAATGACAATCCGGGACGAGGCTCCCCCGCCCGGGGTCCGGCCAGCGGGGCCTCCTGGGAAGCATCACCCCGGCTGATACCTTCGTGCGCCCCGGCTGCCTCCGCTGATGGCAGAAAATCCTACCCGCTCGCGGGACGGGCTATAACGCCCTGTCCGTCCGACTGTGTCACTCGATGCGGCCCCCAACCGCGCGAAGTCCGGAGTATCGATGAGCACGCACGCCGCCACCGCTACCGCTATCCCCCAGAAGACACCGCTCCTCCAGTCCCGCCTGGGCTCGTTCCTCGCCGTGGTGCCGCTGAGCATCTGGGTGGTGAACCACCTGTGGAACAACCTCGCCGCCTTCAACGGTGGCGCGGCCTGGCAGACGTCGGTGACCCAGTACAAGCACCCGTACGCGCAGGCCTTCACGTTCCTCATCGTGATGCTGCCGCTGCTCTTCCACACCGGGTGGGGCCTGGTCCGCATGTTCAGCTTCAAGCCGAACAACCTCGCCTACCCCTACTACGGCAACGTCAAGTACCTCGTTCAGCGCGTGGCCGGCCTGGGCGTGCTCTTCTTCATCGGCGCCCACGTGTGGCTGGCCTTCCTGCAGCCGCGGCTCATCTACGGCGGCGCGGAGCCCTTCGCCGCCATCGCCTATGAGATGCGTTGGCACCCGCCCACCCTCATGGTCTACGTCCTGGGCGTGCTCGGCACGGCGTACCACCTGGCCAACGGCCTCCAGGGCTTCGCCATGGGCTGGGGCCTGCTGGCCTCCGAGCGCTCCATGCGCCGCTTCGAGCCGTGGTCCATCGTCATCTTCCTCGTGCTGCTCGGCATGGGCTGGGGTGCCCTCTTCTCGCTGTTCAAGGCGGGCGAGACGGATGAGATCAAGGTGGAGCGCACGCGCATCATGCAGGAGCGCGGTGTGCAGTCGGACCACTAATCCCCACCTCGAGCTGGAGCTCCCAGGCTCCGGAAGCGACAACGGCCGCCCCGGTCTCCCGGGAGCGGCCGTTCTGCTTTCAATTCCACGCTTCCCCGCTCACCCGCCCGAGACGCGGAAATAGACCCACCGCCCTGGGTCCTCCGTGTCCTCGTCCGTGCTCGGAACGAGCCTCCCCCACGACTTTCGTCTTCCGACAAATCAGTGAGGCCAATCATATACAGCCCGCGTGTGCACTCCGCGGCCTGTCAGCGGCAGCCCTGCTGAAGAGGAAGTGCCTGCACTGGAAATAGCGCGCGCTCCCCACCTCAGCGGGTTTGGATTGACTCGCCCGGGTGTAGCGACCCTCCCACCCGAGCGGTGTGGGCCATTTCACAAGGCCAGTCATTCCAAAGAGATACATCTCGAGAGCAGGGCCCAAAGCCCTTTCGAAGCGCATGCAAGGCAATGGCACCGTTCTCGCTATTCGACTTTCCCAGTCGCAGGTCAGCGGCCAGCGGTCATCCACGAGGGGGTCAGTCATGCGCACCATGCCATTCTTCATTGCTCTGGTTGTCATGCTGGGCGTCCACGGCGTCAGCCAGGCCGCGGAGCCCTACCAGGAGACGGAGCTGGCTCGCGGCTCTCGGGGCGAGGAGGCGGCCATCATCAAGGCCGTCGAGGGCTTCATCGTCGGCTTCGCCAACATGGACGTGGACATGGTGATGGACCTCTGGGATGCCAGCGCCGCCGACGAAGTGTCCTTCACCCAGGTGGAGAACGATGTGCCCGTCGTCGGGCTCGAGAACTTCCGCGACTACTACGCCGGGCACATGCGGCACATCCAAATCCTCGGCGGCGAGGTGAGTGACGTGCACATCCAGCGCATGGGTAATCTCGCCATCGTCTCCTGCCGCTACAACTGGTTTTCCAAGTACCTGGCGACGGGGCGTGTGGCGATGGATACCACGCGCGCCACCATCGTCCTGCGCAAGCATGGCAGGCGCTGGCTCTATCTGAACATGCACGAGTCCTTCACCGCGGGGCAGATCCCCAACTGACGGTGCGAGCAGACCAGACTCGACCATGGCCGCCCCGGGTTCTCCCAGGAGCGGCCGTCTGGCTTTCAGCTCCGCCCACCGCCCGGGACAATCTCCAAACACCCGGAGTCTCATCATTTGGGAAGGGGTCCTGTCGGAAGGTATGCTCAGCTGCACCCGACCATGGACCGCGACGAAACGGAAGACGGCGCCGCCGCCCCCACGAAATACATTCCAGGCACGACGGTCCTCCAGGGAGTCACCATCGCCGACCGCTTCACCGTCGAGGACCTGGCCGGCCGCGGCGGCATGGGCTTCGTCTACCGGGCCATCGACTCACGTACCGGCCAGCGCGTCGCCCTCAAGCTGATGCACGCCCTCACCTCTCCGGAGGCGGCCTACCGCTTCAAGCGCGAGGCCTTCCTGCTCTCGGAGCTGCGCCACCCCGCCATCGTCTCCTACCTCGACCATGGCGTCGCCAAGGCGGGACAGCCCTTCCTGGCCATGGAGTGGCTCGAGGGCGAGGACCTGGCCCGCCGCCTGGCCCGCCAGCCCCTCAGCCTCACCGAATCCCTGGCCCTGCTGCGCCGCGCCGCCGAGGCCCTCGCCACCGCCCACCAGCAGGACATCGTCCACCGCGACATCAAACCCTCCAATCTCTTCCTGCGAGGGGGCCGCCCCGAGGACGTGGTGCTGCTGGACTTCGGGCTCGCCCGCTATGCCGTACCCACCCTGGTGGCGGTGACGGGAAACAACATGGTGCTGGGCACTCCGGGCTACATGGCGCCGGAGCAGGCCTCCAGCCAGCCCCACATCACGCCCAGCGCCGACATCTTCTCGCTGGGGTGCGTGCTCTATGAATGCCTCACGGGGCAGCCCCCCTTCGCCGCCCCCCACTTCGCCGCCGCCCTGGCCAAGATTCTCTTCGCCGAGCCGCCGCGCCTGAACACCCTGCGCCCCGGCCTGCCCCCGGGACTGCAGGTGCTCGTGGACCGCATGCTGGAGAAGGACCCGCGGCGTCGGCTACCGGATGCCCCCAGTCTCCTGGCGTCGCTCGCGGCGCTGGAGTCCGTGCCCGAGCTGTTGTCGGTGTCCCCGCCTCCGCCGCGGGAGCCGCTCCCCGGTCTCGCCGGGGCCGAGCAACAGCTCGTGAGCATCCTGCTGGTGTCGCTCCATGCCCTGGTCAAGGGAGAGGAGGAGGCGGACACGGCCCACAGGCTCGCGCTGCGCGACGCCCTGCGCACGGCACTGACGCCCTATGGGGGCCGGGTGGAGCTGCTGGCGGACGGCTCGCTGGCGGCCACGCTGGTACCGGAGCGCGGCACCGCCACGGACCAGGCGGCCCTGGCGGCCCGCTGCGCCCTCACCTTCAAGGAGCGCTGGACGGAGGCCGAGGTGGTGCTGGTCACCGGCCTCGGCGTCTTGAGCGAGAGCCTGCCGGTGGGCGAGGCCATGGACAGGGCGGGGCAACTGCTGCGAGAGCTGGAGGGGCTGCGCGCCTCCTCGGCCCTCGTCGTGCTGGACGAGGTGACGGCCGGATTGCTCGGACCCGGCTTCCTGCTGTCCCGCTCCGAGGCGGGCACCTACCTGCTACACGGCGAGCAGCTCGGGGCCGATGAGTCCCGCCCGCTGCTGGGCAAGCCCACTCCCTGCGTGGGCCGAGCCCAGGAGCTGGCCCTGCTCGAGTTCACCTTCACCTCCTGCGTGGAGGAGCCCGCCGCCCGCGCCGTGCTGGTGACAGCTCCCCCGGGCATGGGCAAGTCGCGAGTGCGCCACGAGTTCCTCCACCGCCTCGGACGCAAGGACTCCCAGGCGCTGGTGTTGCTGGGGCGGGGAGACGCGATGAGCGCGGGCGCCTCGTCCAGCCTGTTGGGCCAGGCGCTGCGGCGGCTGTGCGGCATCATGGAGGGCTCCAACCAGGAGGCGCGCCGCGCCCGCCTGTACCAACGTGTGGCCCAGCACCTGTCACCCGCGCAGGCTCAGGAGTCCGCCTGGTTCCTGGGCGAGCTGTGCGCCATCCCCTTCCCGGAAGAGGACAGCCCCCGGTTGCGCGCAGCCCGGCAGGATCCGCGACTCATGAGCGCCCAGATGGCCAAGGCGCTGGTGACCTTCCTCCAAGCCGAGTGCGCCCGCGGTCCGGTGCTGCTGGTGCTGGAGGACCTGCACTGGAGCGACGCGCTCACCGTGCGGCTGGTGGACGAGGCGTTGCGGGAACTGGCCGACCAGCCCTTCATGGTGCTGGCGCTGGCGCGGCCGGAGGTGAAGGAGCTCTTCCCCGGCCTCTGGTCCCGACGCATGCTGGAGGTTCCCCTCAACGGACTGAGTCCCAAGGCCGGCGCCCGGCTGGTGCGCGAGGTGCTGGGGCCTCGGGCGACCGACTCCGTCATCCGGCGAGTGGTGGAGCAGTCCGACGGCAATGCCCTCTTCCTGGAGGAGCTCATCCGCATGGAGGTCGAGGGGCGAGGGGAGGCACCACCGGAGACGGTGCTCGCCATGCTCCAGGCCCGTCTGAGGCGGATGGAGCCGGAAGCCAGACAGGTGCTGCTCGCCGCCAGCTTCTTCGGACGCACCTTCTGGCCCGGAGGCATCCAGGCCCTCCTCGGAGAGCAGGCGGTGGGTGGCCGGGTGGAGAAGCACCTGCGGCGGCTGGTGGAGCAGGAGGTCATCGAGCCGCAGCAGGACAGCCGCTTTGCCTCCGAAGCCGAGTACCGCTTCCGCCATGCCCTGGTGGGTGACGCGGCCCATGGTCTGATCCCCGAGGACCACCGGCCCGTGAGCCACCGCCTGGCGGGGGCCTGGCTGGAGCGCATGGGCGAGACCGATGCGATGGTGCTCGCCCGGCACTATCAGCTCGGCCTGCGGCCGGAGCGCGCCGCCCTGTTCCATACGCGGGCCGCGGAGCAACTCTTCGAGCGGCATGACCAGCAGGGGGCAACGCGGTGCATCGAAGCGGCGCTGGCCTGCGGCGTCAGGGGTGAGTCCCTGGCGCGGCTGCGGGCGCTCCAAGCGCTGGTGGCCCTCTGGATGGAGCAGGTGCCCCGGGCCCTGGAGCTCGGCACCCCCGTGCTGCGCGAGCTCAAGGCGGGCAACCGGCTGTGGTGCTGGTTGGTGGGAGGCCTGATTCTCGGGGGCGCCGCCGCCGGACACCAGGAGGAGGCGGCCAGGCTGAGTGAGTTGCTGCTGCGCACTACGCCGGAGCCCGAGGCGCTCGCGGCCTATGCCGAGGCCCTCGCCTTCCTGGGCTCCGTCTCGGGCACCTGGGTGGGTGCGCGACAGCAGGCGGAGGCCATCCTCGGGCGCCTCCTGGAGGTGAGCACCAGCGTCATGGAGCATGACGGCCTGGTGCGTGGCTGGGTGAGGTTGCTCAAGAGCCAGCTCCTCGGCCTCCTGGAGCAGGCGCCCTGGCAGGCCTTCTCGCTGGCCGAGGCGGGGTTTCATGACTTCCGCGAGCTCGGCTCGGAGCGGAACGCGACCATGCTCCAGGTCAGCGCCGGCATGTTCCTGAGCGGGCTGGGAGATCAGGTCCGCGCCGTGGAGTTCCTCCGGGAGGCCCTGGCCACCGGCCTGCGTTCCGAGCAGCACCTCACGGCCACACATGCCCGGCACTACCTGCTCCAGGCGCTCGCCACCAGCCCCGACCCGGCGCATCGCCAGGAGGCCTACGCCCTGGTGCATGAGTGGATGGACGACGAGGACTCGCCCCCCTTCAGACTGGGCGTGGGCTACACCATCGTCGCCCAGGTGTTGCTGGCCCATGGCGAGTACTCCGAAGCCGAGTCGTACGCGCGCAAGGCCTATGAGCTGCTGGTGCCCTTCGCGAGCTTCCGGGTCTTCGTGAGCCCGGTTCTCAGCGCCGCGCTGCTGGCCCGGGGGCAAAGCCTGGAAGCGAGACAGGTGGCGGAGCTGGGTGTCCAGGAGCTGGAGCGGATAGGCGGTAAGGGAATCAGCTCGGTGGCCACACACCTGGCGCAGGCGGAGGCCTGCTTCGCCCAGGGCGACACCCACGCGGGTGAGTCCGCCCTGAACCAGGCGCTGAGGTGTGTCCATGAGCGCGCCGCCGATATTCCTGACGCCGCCGTGCGCGAGCGCTTCCTGCGTCAGGTGCCCGAGAATGCTCGCACCCTCGAGCTGGCCCATCAGCGCTGGGGCAGCTCCAGGCTGGGTTGATTTTCACCGCCCCCCCTCCCCCACCCGCGGGCTCCAAACCCTTGCAGAAGGGCATGATGAGACGAGGCCTCCGCGACTGGGTTTGAACTGACTCGGCAAGGCGTGATTGACCCGCCCACCCGAGCGGTGTGACGCATTTCACAGAACCAGTGTTTCCAATGAGATGCGACCCCCCGGGACACGTTGGAAACCGTGCGAAGGCGGCACAGAAGGGTCGGCACCATTCTCGCTAAGCATTGCGAGTGCATCCGGCAAGTGCGGCGGATGCGGCGAAGGCCACAAGCCACGTCAGACGAAGAGCATCACCGCAGTCGACAGGTCAGTCGTTTCATCGAGGGGGGAAGTCATGCGCACCATGCAATTCGTCATCGCTCTCGTTCTCGTGTTGGGCTTCCACGGCATCAGCCAGGCCTCCGAGCCCTGCTGCGAGCAGGACAGGACTCACAGCGGCACGCACCAGGGACGGAGGGACGAGGCCGCCATCCTCCAGGCCGTCCAAGACTTCGCGGAGGGCTCCATCCGCCGGGATATGCGGATGTTGATGGGCCTCTGGGATGCCAGGGCCGCGGACGAGGTGTCGTTCATCCAGGTGGAGAACGAGCTGCCTGTGCGCGGACTCGAGAACTTCCGCGCCTACTACGAGGGCTTCCTGGCCCACCTCATCATCCTGAGTGGCGAGGTGAGCGACGTGCAGATCCAGCGCTTCGGGGATATGGCCTACGTCCTGTGCCGCTACCACTGGGTCGTCAAGAGCGTGGCGGGCGGCCCGGAGATGTACCAACCCACTCGCGCCACCCTCGTCCTGCGCAAGCAGGGTCAGCACTGGCGCTACCTGCACCTACATGAGTCCATCACCTACCAGCCGAAGGCCGACACGGCACCGTGAGCCTTCCCGCGGTGCTCGCGAGCCCTGACGACAACGGCCGCCCCGGACCTCCGGAGCGGCCGTTTCGCTTTTCTCGCCTCCGCACCTGAGTGCCACCTCGCCGAGCTGGCTTCCAGCGACCAACGATGGGCCGGAAGGCGCCTTGTCCTTCTCTAATAAATCAGTTTTGCTGATGGAAAATGACGAGGAGCGTCGGTCCGATGTGACGGATTGCGTCACGAGGGCATGGGCGGGAATTGACTCGTCAAGACGTATTTCTCTCTTTAATCCAAATGTGTGGAGTATTTCACATCGTCCAAGACTCCGGTAAGCTACAATTGACGTGATTAGGCCTCAAACCCCGTAAAGTCGGATCGACACCAGCGGCAGTACGCCGCTCCAGACACAAGGGCCTCGGCCCGGTGACTCAGATGCAACGGAAGCAGCAAGTCAGATCCAACGCAGAGAATCGGTCCAGTCGCAGTTCCGCCGTTCAACGAGGGGGGCCAATCATGCGCATCATCCCAATCGCCACCGTTCTCATTCTCGTCCTGGGCATCCCAGGTGTCGCCAGGGCGTCGGAGGCCTATACAGAGCTAGAGCTGGCTCGCTATGGCCTGGACAAGGGGAGGTCCGACGAGGCGGCCATCCTCCAGGCCGTCCAGGGCTTCGCCGTCGGCTTCATCCAGGGAGACCTGGACATGATCATGGGCCTCTGGGATGCCAGCGCCGCCAAGGAGGTGTCCTTCATCCAGGTGGAGAACGAGCATCCCGTTGTTGGCCTCTCGAAATTCCGCGCCTACTACGCCGGGCACCTGAGACAAATCACCACGCTCGACGGTGACGTGAGCGACGTGCACATCCAGCGCATGGGCAATATCGCCATCGTTTCCTGCCGCTACACCTGGGTCTCCAAGTACGTGGAGAATGGACACGTGGCTGTGAACAGTACGCGCGCCACCATCACCCTGCGCAAGCATGGCCAGCGCTGGCTCTACATCCACATGCACGAGTCCATGATCTACTCCTGACGCCTCAGGGAGGTGCAACGGACTCCAGACATGACAACGGCCGCCCCGGTCTCCCGGGAGCGGCCGTTTCACTTTCGTGCGCCGAGACGCCGCGCAACCTAGAACGGGATGTCGTCGTCCCCGCCACCGCCACCGCCACCGCCGTTGCCACCACCCTCGTCCATGCCCATCGGCGGCGGGCCGTAGTCGTCGTAACCGCCCTGCTGCTGGCCGCCCCCGCGCTGCTGCTGCGAGTAGCCGCGGCCACCACCGCCACCACCGCCCGAGCCCGCTCCAGCGCCGTCACGCCCGCCGAGGAAGGTCACCGCGTTGGCCACCACCTCCGTGGTGTAGTTCTTCCGGTTCTCCTTGTCCGTCCACTCCCGCGTCTGCAGGCGACCCTCGACGTAGCACTGGCGACCCTTCTTCAGGTACTCGCCGCAGAGCTCCGCGAGCTTCCCCCACACCACGATGCGGTGCCACTCCGTGCGCTCCTGCTTCTGGCCGTTCTTGTCCGTCCAGGCGTCGCTGGTCGCGATGCGGAAGTTGGCAACCGCCTGGCCACCTGGGGTGAAGCGCACCTCCGGATCCGCGCCGAGGTTGCCGATGAGGATGACCTTGTTGACTCCGCCAGCCATGATGCCGTGCCTTTCTCCGAGAACCGGTCCATCACGGACCGGTCGCATGAGACTGGGGCGGGCCTGCTGCCCGCCACCGGCCTCGCTCTATAGCATACCGGTCGAGTCCCCACCTGAACAGGGATTCACCCGGTCAGGTGTTGCCTGCCGGGACGTGGAGCAAGCGAGCAACCGACTGGCTCACCCGCCCGGACGGGTCTCGGCAGTGCGCTCGACGGCACCGGGCCCCACCTGGACGGCGGCGGCCGGAGCCACCACCTGCGCGGGCACCGACTGCGGCTTGGGCGCCTTCTCCTCGGCCACCTTGCGCGACAGCGAGCCATCCAGCGAGCGGGCAAAGTCCGCCAGCTTCGCGTCGGTGGAGCCCAGGCTCTTCTTGAGCGCCTTCCAGAACGGGTGCTCCGCCTCACCGGCCACCACCAGCCCGCGCGCCAGCAGCGTGGTGGCCTGCTCGCGGTCCTTCACCGCGGCGCCCTTGAGCGCCAGCACCAGCTCCTCCGGCGCCGTGCGGGCCACCGCGCCCAAGCCCTCGGCCATCTCGGACTCGGAGGTAGCGTCACCCGAGGAGGCCGAGGCCAGCTCGATGACGCGCGAGAGCGCCTCGGCGTTGCCGCTGGCCGCCAGCTCCACCATGCTGCCCAGACCAGGCACCTCCACCGACAGCTCCCGCGCCACCGAGCGCAGCCGGCCATACACGTCCGTGCCCGCCGAGTAGCTGTCCAGCAGCGTGCGCACCCCGAGGTAGTCCTGCGGGTTGGACTGGTAGAGGCTCTCGGCCACCACCGCCCGCACCGCAGGATCCTTCTCGCTGCGCCACGCCGTGCGCAGGAAGCCGATGTTGCGCGCGTCCCGCTGGCTGCCCAGCGCCAGGTACGTCTTCACCCGGCTGACCACCTCGGTCTGGGGGCTGCTGGACTGCTCGCCGCTGGCCAGCTCCGCCACCGCGCGCCCGGGGCCCATGGTGGAGCCCACCGAGGCCACCGCCGCGCCCAGCGCGTCCAGCCCGCGCACCACCGGCCCGGAGCGGCCCGGGTAGTCATTCACCATCATGGAGAAGATGAACTTCTCCCCGCCGGCCGCCTGCACGTAGCCGCTCAGCGCCGACACGTTCTCCAGCGTGCCCGTCTTCGCGCGCAGCCGGCCCACCGCCTCCGTGCCATCGAAGCGGTACTTGAGCGTGCCGTCCTTGCCGGCGATGCCCAGTGAGGACAGGTACTCGGGCGCCAGCGGGAAGCGCTCGTACATGTAGCGGAGAATCCGATCGAACTGCGTGGCGGAGAAGCGGTTGGCGTCGTTGAGCCCGCTGCCGTTCTTCATCACGTAGGTGCCGCGGGGGATGCCCACCTCGCGCGAGAGGAAGTCCTCCACCACGTCGATGCCCTTGGCGAAGCTGCCCGGCGCACCCCGCGCCTCGGCGCCCATCGTCTTGAGGAGCGTCTCGGCCACGAAGTTGCTGGAGAGCTTGTTGAGCCGCTTGAGGATGATGTCGAACGTGTCCGAGCTGGCCACGTACACCAGCTTCGCCTTGGAGGGCGTGAGGCCCAGCTTCACCTTGCCCTTCATCTTCACGCCCCGCGCGTTGAGCATCTGCTTGAGCGTCTGGCCAAAGTACATGGGCGGGTTGTCGATCTTCTTGTAGACGCTCATGTAGGCGCCGCCGAGCGGCACCTGGCCCCGCACGACAATCTTCTGCTGGTTCCCCGCGGCGTCCGAGGCCACCGAGAAGCGGCGGGCCCGGGCGTTGCCGGTGGTCAGCGCGTTCTCCACCACGAAGAAGTCGCTCTGCGGCTCGAGCTCCACCACGCCCTTGGCGCCAATGGCGTCACCGGGACGCAGGTACACGCCCACCGCGTTCCAGTTGAGGCTCAATGCACCCGTGGGAGCCATGTAGGCCCGGTCCGAGTCCTCCTGATCGAAACCGGGCGGGGTGCGCTCGGCGTCGAACCAGGAGTCATCCACGATGATCTCCTGCACCTCGCGCAGGCCGGTGTGGAAGAGGTCGTTCACCATGCCGAAGAGGCGCTCGGAGGTGATGGAGGGATCGCCCTTGCCCCGCACGTAGAGCGTCTTGGCCTTGAGACCATCGGACTCGGCCTCCACGAGGAACTCGGTCTCGTAGCGGTACTCGGGGCCCAGTGTGGCGAGCGCCGCCGCCGAGGTGACGAGCTTCACGTTCGAGGCGGGGTTGAGCAGCTCGTCGGCGTTGTGGCTGAACACCACGCTGCCGTCATCGAGGCTCATCATGTGGACGGCCACGCGGCTGGCGTTGAGGGGCTCGCGCTGCAGCACCTGCATCAAAGAGGCCTTGAGCGCCTCGCGCTCCGCGCGCTTCTTGTCGTCCGGCGCGGCAACACCCGCGCGCGGAAGCGTGACGAAAATGGCGATCGTCACGGCCAAGAGTGTTCTGGCTCGGTGGACCTGCACGTGCTCTCCGGGAAAGGTGACGGCCATTATGGGAGGGGGACTGGGGGGCGGCAAGGGAGACACTTCGTTGGCACCGACGTCCTGGGCGCCCGGCCTTCCACCAGGCGGCAAAGCGTTGCCCCATCTGTGGACCAGTGTTCTCTTGGCGAGAGAAAACGGGCAGGCGAGCAGGCGGGATTCCCGAGGGAGGAGCCTACCCACCGGTGCCGACATGGCGGCGATGTTCCCATGGAGTAAGAGGGCCTCCGACAGCCCAGGGACGGTGACGCGGGTGCGCGCCTGACTACCAGGGGATGAGCCGGCGGTTGCGGAAGAAACCACCCGAGGGGCCACCCGGGGGAAGGGTCGCGGCCCAGACGAGGGTGTCCGCCCCTTCCTCCACCCCGCGTTGAGCCCCACCTTCGAGACACGGTAGGCCGAGCCCGGCCAGCCCTTCTGCGCGTACTGGCAGCTCCGTACTACCCCGCTCGACACCATGCAGGGGCCCGGGAGGTCAGCGTGCCCTCCGGCGCGAGACGAACAGCGCCAGCCCGACGAGCACGCCGAGCGAGAGGGCCCTCCATCCCCCGCCATCGTTCGTGGAGTTGCAGGACCAGCCCAGCGGAGACACCGGGCCACCCGCCCCCGCGTCCGAAGTCGTGCCCGCATCCGGCTCACCCGTGCCTGCATCCAGAGTCGTGCCCGCGTCCGGAGTCGTGCCCGCGTCCGGCTCGGGACTGCCCCCGTCTGGCAGGGCGTTCACGTCCACCGCCATCAGGAACATGTCCTCGCTACCAATCTGGGTCGGACGGTAACCCGCGTCGGAATAGCGCAGGTTGCCCGAGCTGCTGTAGCCGCCAATGAACAGGCGCTCTTCATTCAGGTCGTCGACCTTCAGCGCGTAGACCTCGTCGAAGCCGGTCCCGCCAACGAACGAGGCCCACTCCACCATGGGCGTCCCCTCGAGTTGCACCCTCGCCACGAAACCATCCAGCCCCACCTCGTGCTGGGAGTCGAAGGCGTTCCGCACGGGAAAGTCCGGCGAAGTGGTCGAGCCGCCCAGGTAGACGCGCCCAGACGAATCCGTCGTCACGGAGTAGAGCTCTTCCCCATTCTTGCCCCCGATGAAGCGCGTCTTCTCTACCGGCATGGTGCCATTCGAGCTCAACCAGTCCCCAACCACCGCCGCGAAGATGTCGGACACTCCATTCGGCGTCCCGGCGTCCGAGGGGAAGTTGGACGACTCCGTGACCCCCCACATCACCACCTTCGAGGAAGTGAGGCTCAACCCGCGGCCCTCATCCTTGTTCGAGCCCCCCAGACGGACAACGCGCGACGAAAAGACCGGCGTGTCGCCATGGGCGGCCACGATCGTCCCCAGAAAGGCGTCCATCGACATATCCGTCTGGGAGCGGGTCCCTCCCGTGAAGTAGGCGATGTGTCCGGTCTCGTCCTTGTAGACGACGTCCGTCACGGTTTCGTCGCCAGGCGCCTGGATGACGATGAACCAGTCCGTCTTGGGCTCGTTGAGATCGACACGGGTGATGAACCCCTCCCAATCCACGACGGGGAGAGGCATGGGACCCGCGATATTGGGCAGATCCTCCGACCGGGTCTCTCCAACGGCGAACAGCTTGCCCGCCCCGCCCAAGACCATCTTGTTGACGGTCTCGTCGCTGCTTCCACCGATGTGGAGCAACCAGTCGAGCGCGGCGCCAGAGGGACTGAGCCTGGCCACGAAGCCATCCGAGTTTCCCCGCAAGGAGTCCCCCACCCCACCATCGGCCAGTTTTCCCCGGAGGTTCGACGACTTCGTGGTCCCCGCGACGTACACCTCATTCGCGCTCCCCACCAGGATGGCCTTGCCAACATCAGAGCCATCGCCACCGAGCAGCGTCGACCAGGAGAGCCCACCATCCGGCTTGAAGCTGGCGACGAACACATCCGCGCTGCCTCCCAGACTTCCAAGGCCTGCGTCTGGCGAAGGAACCACCGGGGAACCACGCACCGTGCCGACGACGTACACATCGCCGGCGCCGTTCTGTGCGATGCCCCGGAGCTCGTCGAGGCCAGCGCTCCCGAGGTAGGTGTTCCAGAGGACGAGCGGGTCCACCACCACGGGGCGCTCGGGGTCCTTCACATCCACCTCGATGGCGTACTCCCACCGGTCCAGCCCCACCGGCCGCGCGTCCGCGAAGCGGCAGCCCACCGCGCACGGGGAGCCATCCGCGGCCTCCTGCTCGCACCGCAGGCCCCGCTCGCGCAACACACCCTCGCCCAGGTCCACCTCCAGCCCACGCCCTGCGTCCACCACCCGCACCGCCCGCGCCCCGGTGTACTCCAACCGCACCCGGCGCAGGTCCGCTCCACGCTCGGCACGAAAACCGTACTCGTGGCCCTCGGCACGCTCCTCGAACCACAGGTCCACGCCCGGCAGCACGCCCCGGTAGTGCAGGCCACCGTAGGTGGGCACGTCCTGCTCCCAGTCCTCCCGTGGCCCCACGAGGCGGTGCAACTTCGCATCCCGGAGCTGTTCCGCCCGCGGTGTCACCCGGTGCCCGCCCGCCACGCGCCAGCCCAGCTCCCGCGACGGCTGAAGCCGCGAGGGCAGCGACATCGTCAGGCCCGCCTCACCAAAGACGACGCGGGCATGCGGAGAGCGCAGCTCATAGTGCCCCTCGGAGCCGGCGGACACGGGGGCGATTCCCATCCGCACTACGGGCGTTCCCCTGGAGGAGGCACGGGGCTGGCTCACCGCTCCCCAGGACACGAGGACGACGCCAGCCACGGCCAGCGCACTCAACACACGTCGTGACACGAGGAACTCCTAGAACAGGCTGTAGCCCACACCAGCGGAGATGACGAACACGCCGCCGTTGAACGTCTCGGACGCACCGACGAGGAGCTCACCGCCCACATCCGCCAGGAGCGTGAGCTGGGGGGTGAGTGCCAACCGCCCGCCCACCGCGCCCCCGAAGCCAAAGCGGGCACCCCCACCGTTGGGATCATCAGCGGGAGGCTCTCCAATGCCCGGGAACAAGGTGCTCCGCACCGACAGCCGCGGCTGGAAGGCGCCGGTCCCAAAGAGGTAGCCCGCCTCCAATTCCCAGGCCCAACGCTCCTTGCCAATCAGCGTCCGCACCGTCGCCTCCACCGGCCCGACACCGGCGGTGAGAGCTACCGCTGGACCAATCGAGAGCTTGCCCCCAGGGGTAAAGGCTCCCGCGACGTCGCTGTAGCCGGTGAGCTCCGGACGCAGCCGGAAGGAGGAAGCGGGCTGAGCGGTGGCCGTGTCCTGGAGCTCGCCCTGCGGCTCCACCTGCGCCGGGTTCCGGGCCGCCGCCTCCTGCTCACGCTTGCGCCGCTCGGCATCCTCGGCGGCGGCGATCCGATTGAGCTCGGCCTGCTCGGCCTTCTCGGCCTCCTCGCGCAGCCGCTCGATCTTCAGCCGCTCGCGCACCTCCAGCTCCAGCTCCACCAGCCGCGGAGGAAAGAGGGAAGGATCCACCCGCTGCTCCGGGTAGGTGCGAGCCAGTTCCTCGAGCTGTAGGTACGCCTCGTCCTCCTTCTTGAGCGCCAACAACGAGGCGGCGAGGTAGACACGAGCCAGGGCCCGCTGCTCGTCGGAGAGCTGTGGGCTGCTGATCTCCCGCTTCAGGGTGCGGCTCGCCTTGGCGTACTCACCTCGCTCATAGTACCGGAGGCCCTGGAGCCGCGCCGCCCAGGCAGAAAGGGGCAGGAGCACCAGCAGCAACAAGAGCGAACGCGGGAACATGGGGAATGGCGGCTCCTGGGAGAGAACGCGTCTCTCCCTTCCTTCTCTACGGTCTTACTTACATGGCGGGGCTTTGTATTCGAGCGTCTTCCCCGCTTCGATGACGATCGCCTCCCGATGGTTCTTCAGCGCGGGATTCGTGCCGAGCAGCGAGAGGGTGTACTGACCAGCGGGCAGGACAAGGCGAGCCAGCGGCGCATCGCCCCTGCGCTTGCCGTCGATGAACACTTTCGCCCAACACCCTGACACGACCCGGAGCACTCCCGTTTCATTGCCAGGAGAACGGCGCTTCGTCCCAGAAGTCGCATCTGGCCGCGCGGAATTCGTCTCGGTCTTCTGAGAAGCCGGATCTTCGACCGCGGCCACGGCCTGGGCGGAGGGCGGCGTCTCCGGCTGGGCGGGCGTCTCGACCTTCGGCTGTGCGTCCGGTGAAGGCGTGGCGGCCTGCTGCGCACCGGTCTCCCCCTGGGGCTCCTTCCCCGGAGTAGGCGGGGGCTGCGCCGAACCGGTCCCTGACGCCGGGTCCTTCGATGCGGACGCCCCGCTCACGTCGGGCACGGGCTGACCGCTGTCGCGCTTGAGCGCAACCACGCCCACACCGCCCCCTATGAGGACAGCCGCCAAACCCACGCCCAGCCACACCTTCATGGAGGGGCCGGATCGGACAGGCGCGATCTCCGCGGTGTCGGGAACGTCCGCGCCGCGGCTCAAGCCCTGCACCGGAACCACATCGGTGGTGGGTGGAGTGCGGGGGGCGGCGGCCCGCGGGCGCGCGGCCTGGGGGCGTGCCGCTGGGGGACGCGCGGATGGGGCCGGGCGAGCCGCCACTGCGGCCTCGGACTCCGGCGATGGGAGGGCCTGACGCGAACCGGCGATCGTCTTCGGGGCCTCCACCGTCTCAGCAGGAGGCGGGGCGGTCGGACGCGCGGGACGCGGGGGCGCCGCGGAGGCCTGGGGAGCGGGACGCGAGGCGGGCTCGGGAGCCTCCGGCACCGCCCGGGCGAAGCCAGAGAGCTGGGTCATGTCGACCGCCAGCGTCCGGGCGATCGCCTTCAGCTCGCGCGTCAATGCCTCGGCTGAAGCGGGCCGCTGCTCGGGCTCCTTTGCCAGCAGCCGCAGCACCAGGTCATCCAGTTCCGGCGGCAGACCCTCCACCAGGGACGCTGGCGAGGGCGGCTGGGCCTGTACCTGCTGGATGGCCACGTGCATGGGCGAGTCGCCCCGGAAGGGCAGCCGTCCCGTAAGCATCTCGAACAGGATGATGCCCACCGCGTACAGGTCGGTGCGTGGGCTCACCGGCTGACCGCAGGCCTGCTCCGGCGCCATGTACTCCGGGGTGCCGACAATCATGCTCGCGCGCGTCTGCGGCGTGGGGCCGTTGGGCGTGGCGCCCTGCTTGGCGAGCCCGAAGTCGAGCACCTTCACGTACTCGGAGCCGTTGGACTCCAGCACGACGAAGATGTTGCCAGGCTTGAGGTCGCGGTGGATGACGCCCACCGCGTGCGCGGCCGACAGTGCGCCGAGCACCTCGATGATGAGCCGGATGGCCTCGGAGGGCGGTATCGGCGCCCGGTCCAGGATGACCTCATCGAGCGGCCGGCCGTTGAGGTACTCCATCACCAGGTACTGGCCGATGCCCGGCAGCGTTCCGAAGCCGAAGATGTCGATGATGCCACGGTGGCGGATGGCGCTCACCGCGCGGGCCTCGCCGACGAGATCTCTCGCGCGAATGCCCTCGGAGGAGTCCGGGCGGATGATCTTGATGGCGACCTTGCGGCCGATGACCGGGTGCTCGCCCTCGTAGACGACGCCCATGCCGCCGCTGCCGATGCGCCGGCGCACCACGTACTCGCCGATGCGCTGGCCCACCATGATGTCCTTGCGAACGGTGGACTCCCACACCTCCTCCGGCTCGTCCGAGTCCGCGGAGGCACCTGCCTCCAGCTCCGAGGGCGCGGCGTGCACGACCGTCCTCTCGTCCGGATAGGCCTCAAGGGACACGGGAGTTCCGTCGCGGGGACATTCCTTCGCACCCTCTGGAAGAGCCCCCCCACAGGTGCGACAAGGTCGCTGAACAGTCATGCTGTCGCGCATCCTATGACACCCCCTCCGGCAGGTCATCTGGACACCCCCTCCGGGATATTCGCCCCGAGAGCAGGCGGATTTGCCTGGGAGTAACGGCCCCAGATACGTTCCCGGCGGTCCAGTCGTTCCTTCCCCCACCAGCCATCCGGCCTCAGCCCGCCCTCTCCCATGAGCCCGAGCCCCGAAGCCAGGATGGAGGAAGGTGTGCCAGAGGGCTGGGACGAGGAGATGGAGCGCCGCTGCGAGCTGGCCACCCCACAGGACACCGCGCGTGGGCTGTTCTTCACCAGCATACTGGAGGCGGTGCGGGCGCTCGGGGACGAGGCCGCGCTGGCCCGCTGCCAGCAGGTGCTCGGAGGGCAGAACTTCGTGGGCTTCTTCAACTACCCCATCGAGCAGCTGGTGCGGCTGAGCGGAGTGGCGACGCGCGAGCTGAGCGGCCGGTACGGAGGGCCGGACAAGGCAGCGCGGGCCCTGGGCCGCAAGGCCATGGTGGACTTCCTGGCCTCCGCGGTGGGCAACGCAGTGCGAGTGGTGGCTGGCAAGGACATCCGGCTGTTCCTGGGCAGCGTGCAGACCATCTACCGGATGGCAGCCAGCTACGGCGAGCGCACGGTGACGTGGAACGGGCCGAGGAGTGGCAGGCTCCTCATCCGGCGCAGTTTCCTGCCCGTGGAGTACCACGAGGGCGTATTGGAGGAGCTCTTCACGCTGTATGGAGTGAAGGACGTGAAGGTGCGCGGCCAGCGGGAGTCCCCGCTCGACGGCGCCTACGACTTCTCCTGGGAGTGAATACAATATGAAGGCAGTGGTGCAGCGCGTCCTGGAGGCCTCCGTCACCGTCAACGGCGAGCGCGTCAGTCAGGTGGGCCCGGGGCTGCTCGTGCTGCTCGGGGTGGGCAAGGGTGACACCGAGGCGGATGTGGCCTGGATGGCGGAGAAGCTCGCCACCCTGCGCATCTTCGAGGACGCCGCGGGGAAGATGAACCTCTCGCTGGAGGACACCTCCCGGCAGCTCATCGTCGTCAGCCAGTTCACCCTCTACGGCGACGCGCGCAAGGGCCGGCGGCCCAGCTTCATCGACGCCATGGAGCCCGCGGGCGCCAAGGCTCTCTACGAGCGCGTCTGCGAGGTGCTGCGCGGCCGGGGCCTCACCGTGGGCACCGGCATCTTCGCGGCGGACATGAAGGTGGCGCTCGTCAATGACGGCCCCGTCACCATCCTCTTGGAGAGCCCGGGGAGCGGGGCTCCCACCACCGCGCGCTGAGCAGGCGTCCAGCGCCCCTCAGGGCCGGGCGTCTTCCTGGACGATCAGCGCGTGAATGTCCGCGACCGAGGTGGCCTCCAGGATGGAGGCGCGGAAGCGGGGGTTCTTGAAGAGGCGCGAGATGCGCGCCAGCGCCTTGAGGTGGACACCGGCGCTGTTCTCCGGGGCGACCAGGGCGAAGAACAGGTGGGTGGGCTTGCCGTCGATGGCCTCGAAGTCCACCCCCTGACGCGACACGCCGAAGGCGGCCACCAGGCTGGTCAGCCCGGGCAGCTTCCCATGGGGAATGGCCACGCCCTCGCCGATGCCGGTGGAGCCGAGCTTCTCGCGCTCGCGCAACACCTCCACCAGGCGCTCCTCCTTCAAAGAGGGATGGGCCCGGGCCAGCACTGCGCTCATTTCGCGCAGCACCGCCTGCTTGTCGCGGGCCTGAAGGTCCGCGATCAGGGCTTCTGGGCTGAGGAACTCGGAGATTCGCAAGCTGGCCCTCCCGCGGTGGCGCTCCCTGAGCGGGCAATTACTCCTGAGCCCGGATTCGCGCAAGAGTCGCCTGCCTGCCCTGTCCGCATCCGGGTGGATTCATCTGCCATCTGAACTGTAACCGGAGCCTCTTCAACTTCTCAGGCCAGAAAATGGAGGGCACGGAGGGCTCGTCTAGGCTCCAGGGCCACCGTGTTCCCCCGGCCCCTCCGCGCCCTCATCCTCTCGCTCGTCCTCTGCTCGGGGGCCTGTGCCACCACCTCCGGCCAGCCCGAGGCCGCCGGAGCTCACGAGCCCCAGCCTCCCACCCAGCCCGAGGAAGCCCCCGCCCCGGTCGTCCCTCTGGTGGAGGACGCGCTCCCGGCCCGGGTCGAGCGCCTCATGGTGGGCCTGTCCCTCGAGGACAAGGTGGGCCAGTTGATGATGGTGGGCTTTGGGGGCACGGAGGTGACCGAGTCCGTGGAGGCGCTGGTGCGCGGCCGCCGGGTGGGCGGGGTGTGCCTCTTCAAGCGCAACATCGCCAACGGCGAGCAGGTGGCCCGGCTCAACGACGGCCTGCGCCGCCTGCTGGCCGACGGCATCCCCCCCTTCCTCGCGTTGGACCAGGAGGGGGGCAACGTGGTGCGGGTGAGGGACGGGGTGGTGGTGCTGCCGGGCAACATGGCGCTCGGGGCCACCCGCTCGGCGGAGCTGGCCTACGCCGCGGGGCTCGCCCAGGGCGAGGACCTCAAGCGCCTGGGCTTCAACATGAACCTGGCGCCCGTGCTGGACGTCAACCTCAACCCGCGCAACCCCGTCATCGGCATCCGCTCCTATGGAGACTCGGTGCCGCTCGTCTCCGAGCTGGGGCGCGCCTTCGTGCGCGGCCAGCAGGACGCAGGGCTCGTCACCGTCGCCAAGCACTTCCCCGGCCATGGCTCCACCGACACGGACAGCCACACGGCCCTGCCCATCATGAGCGAGTCTCGCGAGGAGGTGCTCGCCCAGATGGAGCCCTTCCGCGCCGTCATCCAGGACGGGCTGGACGGGCTGATGACGGCCCACGTGGCCGTGCCCGGCCTCACCGGGGATGACCTGCCGGCCACCCTCCACCCCCAGGTGCTGGACAGGCTGCTGCGCCAGCGGCTCGGCTTCGACGGGCTGGTGCTCACCGACGAGCTGGAGATGGACGCCATCGCTCAGCGCTACGGCGTGGGCCGGGCCGCGGTGATGGCGGTGAAGGCCGGCGCGGACATGGTGCTCGTCCCCTGGCGGGCGGAGAAGAAGACGGAGGTGTACGAGGCCCTCATGACCGCGGCCTGGAGCGGGGAGCTACCTCGGACGCGGTTGGACGAGGCCGTGCGCCGCATCCTCTCCTCCAAGGTGCGCCGCGGCCTCTTCGAGCAGCCCCCCCTGCTGGAGGAGCGCCTGGCCACCCCGCCCTCTCCGGAGAACGCCGAGGTGGCCCACCGCATCGCCCGCGCCGCCGTCACCCTGCTGCGCACCGACGGCAAGCACTTCCCCCTGTCCACCGGGACGCGCCTGGGCCTCATCACCCCCGAGCACTCGCTGGGCGAAGCCATCCTCGAGCGCGTGCCCGGCGCCCAGGTTCTCGACGTGCCTGCCTGGCCCACCCTTGCCCGCCGCTCCGTCCTCAGGCAGCAGGCCCGCCGCCTGGCGCTCTCCGCGGACGTGGTGGTGGTGGGGGTCATCAACTCCCGCCAGCTCGAGCTCGTCACCATGGCCGCCGCCACCGGACGCCCGGTGGTGGTGGTGTCCATGGGACTGCCCTACCTCGCCGAACAGGCCGACGAGGCCCGAGCCGTGCTGGCCATCTACTCGCACCAGCCCGCCGCCACCGAGGCCGCCGCCGCCGCCCTCTTCGGGGAGATCGGCACGCCGGGCCGGCTGCCTGTGGGGCTGAGCCGGCTCGCCTTCGGTCACGGACTGGAGTCGCCGGGCCCCCGGAGGACCGCCGCCGCCCAGAAGAAGCAGGACGGCGACACGGTCATCCGCTCGGAGCGCGACGCGCGTTGAGGCTCAGCCCCCGGTGGGCGTGGTGCCGTGCGTCGCGATGAGGCCGTACTGCCCGTCCTCCTTGCGCCGGTACACCACGCAGACCTCGTGCGTGGTGGCGTGCTGGAAGACGTAGAAGTCCTGGTTCATCAGGTTCATCTGCATCACCGCCTCGTCCACCGGCATGGGCCTCACGGTGATCTCCGAGGTGCGGACGATCCGCGTCGAGGACTGCTCGGCCGCCGGAGTGCTCGGCGCGGGCTGCGCGGCGGGAACCTCCGCGGCCTCGTCCATCAGCTCCTCGGGCAGCTCGAACACCTTGTGGCGCACCTTGAGCTGGTTCACCAGCCCCTGGCGGTGGTGCACGCGATCCCGCCCGTGGTGGTTCTTGATCTTCTCCTTGTACTTGCGGAGCTGGGCTTCGATCTTGTCCATCGCGAGATCAATGGACGCGTACATGTCCTCGCTCTTCTCCCTGCCGCGCAGCACCCAGGCACCGGAGTGGATGGTGATCTCCGCGTGGTGCAGATGCCGCTCGAGCGACAGCACCACGTGAGCCTCACCGGCTCGATCCAGGTACTTGTTCACCCGCTCGACCTTCTCCTTCGCGTACTCCTTGAGGGCATCGGACGAGCCGAACTGGCGGAAGGTGATGTTGAGCTGCATGCGTTGAATGCCTCCGTTGGGGGCTTGGAGTGAGACGACCGGAACTCCACTACGGATCAGAAACGCTCTGAAGGGACGAAAGCAACCCGCCCACTTCAAAGGACGGTCGATCGCACTCCACTCAACAGGCAGTGTCGGCTTGACTTTCCAGCGCGACTGAACTCCTGACACACCCAGTGCGGGCGGGGGAATGACGGGGAATGGCTGGACGAACGCCCGAGTTACAGAGGCAACTCGACTACGAAGGCAGCACCCCGTCCGCCAGGCCCCGGCTCCGCATGCACGTGGCCGCGGTGGCCCTCGACGATCTGCCGCACGATGAAGAGGCCGAGGCCCAGGCCACCCGCCCGGGCCGCACCCTTCACCTGCTCGAAGCGAGCGAAGATGCGCTCGCGGTCGGCCTCGGGAATGCCAGGTCCCTCGTCACGCACCACCAGCCGAGCGCCCTCGAAGGTCCGCTCCAGCCGCACCTCCATCGGGTGCCCCCCGCCGTGGCGCAGGCCATTGGACAGCAGGTTCGTCACCACCTGCTCGAGCCGAAGCCGATCAAAGCGCCCCACCAGCGACGGGGTGATGAACGCGGCGAGGGACACGCCCGCCAGCCGGGCCTCGTCGCGAGTGCGCTCCACCAGCTCTGACACCAGCGCCGACAGGTCCCCCTGGGAGAAGAGGAAGTCCAGCTTGCCGTGGCGCATGCGCCCGACGTCCAGCAGGTTGTCCACGAGCAGGCCCAACCGTCGCAGGGAGCGCTCGATGGCCTCCATCCGCGCTCGCACCTTGGGGGAATCCAGTGACGTGGAGGGGGCCTCGGACTCCAGTCGCCGCACCATCTGCATCTGCAACAACAGGCCGGTGAGCGGGGTCTTGAGCTCGTGGCTGGCGAGCGACAGGAAGTCGTCCCGCACGCGCACCGCCTCCTGCAGCGCCAGCTCCGTCTCCTTCAAGGCGGTGATGTCGAGGATGGCGCCACGCACCACCATGGGCCGGCCCTCACCATCGCGCATCACCGTGGCGCGGCTGGTGAGCCAGTGCCAGGTGCCATCCTCCCACCGGGTGCGGAAAGTGGAGGTATAGGACTTCACGTCGTTGGAGAAGATGCCCGAGACCTGAGCCTCCACCTCCGGACGGTCCTCCGGGTGGAGCGAGGCCAGGAACTTCTCGTGCGTCCACTCCGGCAGCGGCTCGGGGTAGCCGTAGAGCCGATCATGCCCCTCGGAGCGAAACACCTGGCCGGTGACGAGGTTCGTCTCCCAGACGGCCATCTGCGCGGAGTCGAGCGCCACCTGGAAGCGCTCACCCAACAGCCGAAAGCGCTTCTCCGTCTGCTCCACCAGGGCCTGGGCCTCCTCGCGCTGGGTGATGTCGGAGGCAAGCACCCACAGCTCGTCGCGCACGGGCACGACGGAGACCTCCATCCAGGAGCGCGGCGGCAGCGACGCGAGGAATCTCGCGGGCTGGCGCGTCTCGAGCGCCGTCAACAACCGCCCGTGCAACGTCCGGCCTGCCAGCACTGGCACCGCCGTCCAGGGCTCCTGGCCGCGCAGCTGCTCGGGCGGCACCCCGAACAGCGTCCCCGCCCGTGCGTTGCACTCGAGCACCCGCCCGCGCGTATCCAGCGAGAGGAAGGCCTCGGACATGTGTTCGAGCAGCAGCCTCAGCCGCTCCGAGGCTGGTAGAGCGGAGCCATCGGACTCGGGAGGAGGCGCCTGGCCGGAACCGGGCGCGCGAGGAACTGAGGGCGCGCTCACCTTCACACGGTCGCTGGCATAGTCCCCCCCGTCAAGAACGCAATACGACGAGTGAAGGGGAATGGACGGCGCGTGGGTTGGGACCTCGGCACAACGCTGTTGTATGAGGGCGCACCGCCCCCCGGGACTGGCCCACCGAATGGAAAAGACCCCATCCTCCCAGCCCTCCTCGCCCGTCGTGCTCATCGTCGAAGACGACGAGGCCAAGCGCTACCTGCTCGCGCGGGCACTGGAGCTGGCAGGCTTCAGGACTCGGGAGGCGGCCACCGGGAATGAAGCACTCATGCTCGCCCGGGAGGCGCCCGATGTCCTCCTGCTGGACGTGCGCCTGCCGGACGTGTCGGGTTTCGAGGTGAGCCGCAAGCTGAAGCAGGACCCGGCCACCGCCTCCATTCCCATCATCCAGATGTCTGCCAGCTTCACCACCACGCACGACCGGACCCAGGGACTGCTCGGAGGCGCGGACGGCTACCTCGTGGCCCCCGTGGAGCCCGAGGAGCTGGTGGCCACGCTGCGCACCGTGCTGCGCACCCACGAGGTGTCCCGGGAGCGAGAGCAGCTGCTGGAGTCCGAGCGCTCGGCCCGCGCCGCCCTGGAGGCCGCCAACGCCCAGCTCAGCACCCAGGTGGAGATCCTGGCGAATGTGCATGACAGCGTCATCGTCACGGACCTGTCCGGCATCATCTCCTACTGGAATAGGGGGGCCACGCAGCTCTTCGGCTACACGGCCGAGGAGATGCTGGGCCGCTCGGTGTCGACCATCTATCCAAGCCAGGCCACCCGGGAGCGGGAGCTGGCGGAGCAACTCGACCACATCATCGAGCACGGCGAGCGCACGACCGAGTGGCAGGGAAAGCACAAGGACGGAAGCGAGGTATGGGCCACCGTCCGAACCGTCACCATGCGCTCGGCCCGGGGAGAACCCATCGGCTTCATCGGGGTGAGCCGGGACATCACCGAGGTGCGGCGCCTGCGCGCCGAGGCCCTGCGCCGGGCCGAGCTCGCACAACAGCTCGTGGGCATCGTCTCGCATGATCTCCGCAACCCGCTCACCGCCATCACCCTGGCGGCGGAGTCAGGCCTGCGCAAGGAGGGCCAGGACGCGGCCACCCAGGTACGCCTGCTCACGCGCATCCGCAGCAGCGCCGAACGAATGACCCGCATGGTGAGGGAGCTGCTGGACTTCACCCAAGCCAGCGTCGGAAACGGCATCACCCTCAATCCCCACCCCGAGGACCTGCACGAGCTGGCACGACAGGTGGTGGAAGAGGTGCAGTTCGCCCATCCCGGACGAACAGTCCTGCTGGAGTGCACGGGCGACGGCAAGGGGACGCTGGACGCCGACCGCATGGCGCAGATGCTGACGAACCTGCTGACCAATGCCCTCCAATACAGCCCGCCTGACACCGCAGTGACCGTGAGCAGCACGAGCGAGCCAGACGCCCTGTTGCTGCGTGTACACAACCTGGGCCGCCCCATTCCGCCCGAAGACCTGGAGCGCATCTTCGAGCCCCTGCAACGCGGGGCGGCCGGGACGGACAGCGCCCAGCGAAGCATTGGCCTGGGGCTGTTCATCGTGAATCACATCGTGCGCGCCCATCGCGGCGACATCCAGGTGCGCTCCAGCCAGGAGAAAGGCACCACCTTCACGGTGCGCATTGCGCGCCACGCGAAGACCGCGGAGGACGCCGGGTCGTCAAACACCTGACCCGGCCGTCCCATCCGCGTTGGGCCGTCTTCGGCCCGCCTTACCGGCAGGTGCCCGTATCCGTGTGCCGGCACGTGTGCAGGTTGCGCGGCACCTCCAGCCAGTAGATGTCCGGCGTGGTGTTCTTGCGCTCGCGCAGCGTCTCGCTGACGGGCGCCGTGCCCACTCCCGGCATCACCACCTCGTAGCGGATGCCGCCCGTCGGCGACACGGAGACAACCGCCACTGGATCCGGAGGCGGAGCCCACGCATCCCGCGTCTTCGCGGGCACGTAGCCCAGCAGGTTGCCGTCCTTGTCGTCCACCCGGAACCCCTCCGCCTCGTCCGGCAGACCGGTGATGACGTCCGCCTGCCACGAGCGGCTGAGATCGCCGCCACCCGCCAGCTTGCAGGCAGAGACCGTGGCCCCCGCGGGAGGCGTGAGGCTCGGCCAGAACACGATGCCGCCCAGCACGGCCGAGCCCGCCGCTGTCTTCTCCTGCGGGCCTCCATACTGGAGGAACCAGCCCGGCCCCTCCATCGTGCCGCGCGGCAGCGACGCCATCGTGCTCGCGGGCACGTAGCGAAGGGTGCCCAGCGTCGGGTGCACGTACGTCGCATACGCGCTGTCCGGAATGGTGACATCCACCAGCGAGCAGTCGACTCCCGCACCACAGTTGAAGGCTCCATCCGTCACGCGCTTCTGATCAAACGCCATGGCCTCGGTGGCGCTCGCGAAGTGGCGCTGCCAGCCTCCATACGCGTGGAAGCCGAAGTAGCGGTTGTGCGGCACCTTGTCGAGGTCCGCGCCCAGGTTCAAGTCCCCGTGCGAGTCCGTGGCCAGACTGGCCAGCGAGCACGACCACTCGCCCGCCACAATCCCGCACTCGGCATCGGTGCTGGCCGGCGGCGAACCCACCGCGGGGAAGGCGTAGGAGCCACTGCCCAGCGCCGTGCTCTTGTCGCAACGGATGCGAAGGCTCGTCAGCTCCATCCGCGCGGACGAGCACACGGGCGACGTCGAGCCCGAGACGGACTCCGCGTTCTTCACCAGCACGCCGTCGTCGTACTCGATGACAGACGTGCGCAGCAGACCGTTGATGTCGGCGGTGAGCTCCGCCTCCACGTCGCACTTCATCCGCACGCAAGCCAACAGGTCATCCGGGCCGCAGTTCGTTCCCTCCTTCGAGCGCAGGTGCTGCCGGTCACCCGTGCCCAGGAAGCTGCGCAGCCAGCCCGTCTCCGGCTGACGCACGGTGGAGGCGATGTGGAAGAAGGGCTGCTTCTGGAACGCCTTGCCTCCGCGTGCCATCTCCAGCGAGCGCGCGGCAAACCAGTTGTTCACCAGGCCATCGCTCCCGAGCACTCCCGGCGTGTGGAAGCGGAACGTCCACACCTGGCCGCCCAGGTCACCGACGACGAGCGTGTCGAAGAAGCCATCCAAATCCAGCTGCACATTGTCCGCCTTGCCAATGTCCACCAGGGCCGGCGCGGCCGCGATGGGCTGCATCTGGTTCAGCACGTCAGTCGTGTACGCATCCGGCGAAGCCGCACCGGGCCGCGCCTCCACGGACCACAGCTTGCTGCCCGTCCACGCATCCAGCATGTACACACCGCGCCCGCGCGAGAGGTCCGTGCTGTAACCACCGTTGAGCACGGCCACCCAACGCTCCTCCCAACCGCGAGCATTGCCCTTCGCGAGCCGCACCGGACCGATGGGCGGCGGCTTGGGCGCGAAGTTCGTCCACGACTGGCCCACCCGGGCCGACTCCGGCTCGCACGCGTTGGGGAACATCCAGCGGAAGGGCTTGCCGCTCGGCTTCAACATCTCGCGCGGATCCGTCACGTCCAGCGCGGCGAAGCGCTGGCCACCCGAGCGCTCGGTGAGGATGGCGAGCGTGTGGAACTCATCCGCCTCCTTCACGTCGTTGCCCAGGCCCGTGCTGCTCGCCGAGCCGTCCGCCCAGAGGTCGCGCACCATGGCCGTGCCGTCCACGTAGAACTCGTGGCCGTTCATCATCAACCCCAGCTTGGGCAGCAGGTCCGGCGGGATGAAAGCCCACAGCTCCTGGCCGGAGCCCAGGTCGTGCGCGTCGTCGATGGCGCTCGTCTTGTCCCGGCCGAGCGACGTGCCCGCGTGCACGGCGTGCAGCATGCCGCCGTTGGAGCCCACCAGCACGATGCGCTCCCGCCGAGCGTTCGCCTTGCGGAACACGTCATAGGAGCCGAACCTGCTGGCGCTGGAGCCACGCGGCGGGTCCATGGGCGTGGGCGCGTAGCAGGGATTTCCCGCGGCCGGCGTGGCGCACGACGTCTCGGACGACACCGAAGCGGAGAAGTCATCGTAGAGCGTGGACAAGCACTGGCCGCTCAGCCCCAGCGTGCACAGGAAGGGCTCGATGGGCGGCTCCACCGTCACCGGCGTGGAGTGGAAGATGTCCGCGAGCTTGCACGAGCGCGACGTGGAGCCCACGCACGGTCGATCCTCATCCGTGAGCAGGTCTCCGTCGTAGTCGAACACGTCCACGCCCCGCACGAAGCGGATGAGCGTGTCCACGCACTCGGCGCGCTCCGCGGGCGTGCCCGTCCAGGCCTTCTTCAGCTTCGCGAAGGCACCGGCGCAGAAGCCGTCCCCCGCCGCCAGCAGGTACTCCTCCAGCTCGCCGCGATGGGCCATGTCGAAGGGCATGGGCGGGTTGTCCGCCTCCGTGAAGCGGCCGTCCTTGTCGCGATCCACGAGCGTGAAGATGCAGCGGCCTCCCGTGGGGTTCAGCGGATTGGACGGGTCGCACGGCGCGCTCGCGCTGCGCTGGCCGAGCGTCTCCGCCAGGTCCCAGAAGGGCTGCGCCGGCACGCCGCCCACCAGCCGGCCCTCGCTGTTGAGCGTGGCCGTCTGCACCTTCACCCAGACACCCTCGGTGTTCTCCTGGACGATGTTGGCGCGCGTGAAGCTGGAGACGTTCAGCACCGCTCCCGGCGCGGGCGTGAAGCCCGCCGGCTTGTCGAGGAAGAACGAGTCATCGCAGTCCTTGTCTCCGTTCAGGTCCCGAGCGTCTCCCGTCGGGCTCTTGGCCAGCGCTGCCTGGCAGCCCTGCGAGAACTCGCTGAAGTAGAAGAACCGGTAGAGGTGGCCCTCGTAGGGGCGGCCCTGGCGCGGGTTGAAGCGCGGCACGAAGGAGGACTGCGAGCCACCGGCCTGCACGCTCGCGACACTGGCGGATGCGAACGCCGTGGAGACCTCCTTCACATCCCCGAGCGCGGCCATGAGGGCATCACGCAGAGAGCTTGCGTTGTCCGCGCGGAAGAACCGGCCCTTGCCCGCCTTGGCGATGCTCTGGAGCATCGGGCTGTTGTCGCCGTAACCGATGGTGTACGTGCGCACCGACTGGTCCCCCGCGAGGTCATCGCGCAAGTCCGCGTTGGCCAGGAAGAAGGCCACGTCGTCCATGAAGTTCTTGTTCGTCTGCGCCAGACCCGTGGGCCAGTTGGCGTAGTCGCAGTCCGCCTTCGTCGCACCGAACTCATCGCAGTAGTTGACGCCACCCGGAGCCAGGTTCGTCTCCGGGTTGCTCGGGTCGAACGTGAGCGGCGTGCCGTCCGCGTGCTTCGCATTCCTCGCCAGCAACACCTCCATCATCTTCGTGATGGGCACCGTGTTGTCGTACCGGGGCGCGCCATCCGCCAGCACGATGACGGAGCTGGCCTGGCAGGCCGAACACACCGAGCGGTCCTGGCCCATGCCCTCCCAGGGCTGCGTGTCCTTGAGCCACTCGTCGGGCGACTGCGAGCCCCACGGCAGTCCCGCCTTGCCCGTGAGCGGATCATCCACCGTGCCGCCATTGCAGCACCCCGGCCAGCCCCAGCCCGGGTTGATGGGGTTGGAGAACCACTTCGCCCACCGGTCATCCGCCTTCTGCGAGGAGAAGTACCCGCCCAGTCCGAAGAGCGCCTCACCGATGGAGCGCTCGTCGTTGCGGAAGGAGATGCTGTTGATGGCCTTGCGCAGCTCGGCCCGCGCGAGCGCCGTCTCATCCAGCAGCGGATGGGACTTGTCGCACGAGGGCTTCAGCGGACGCAGCAGCACCGGCGGATCGAACCAGCCATGGTCCGGGCCAAACGTGGCCACGCCCATGCGCAGGCCCACCGCGGTGGACACCACGTCCTTGAGCACCTTGCGCGCCACCACGAACTTCGGTGGGCGCACGTTGAGCACGCGCCCGCTGAGAATCCACTTGCGCCGCGCCTCCACCGGCAGCGTCTCGCCCGGCGCGGGCGTGGGATTGCTCGCCAGCGGCCCACGCCACCAGCCCTTGTCCGTCAGGCACTTCTGGCACTCCGCGTACACGGGCGAGCCCCACGGCTCGCTCCACTCCATCGCGTTGCCGCACACCTGCATCAGGTCCGTGAAGCCCAGCGTGCTCCGCATGTCCACCGGGAGCGAGTACGGACCCTCCTCCACCTGCCACGCCAGGCGCCGGCCGCGCGAGTGGTAGTACTTGTTCGGATCGAAGAAGTGCGTCTCCGTGGTGGAGAAGTCCGGGTCCGCGTCGAACGGGATGGAGCCGTTGAACGCTGGATCCGCGCTGTTCAGGTCGAACCACTTCATCGCGTTCACCAACGCGGCGTCCGAGCAGCCCGGCTTCGAGGTGTCACCCACCTCGGGCAGGTACTCGGTGTACTCCTGCATGGACGCGTTGTTGCCCAACAGGAAGATGGCGCCCGGTGGACTGGAGGGCACCTCGAAGAACTCCTTGTCGCCTCCACCCGAGGCGTTGATCATCGTGTCACCCAGCGAAGCCGCACCTGTGCAGCACGCGGCCTGCCCAGGCACCGGCACGCTGCCGGAGCGGCCCGGCAGGGCCACCAGCCCCGCGGCTCCCGCCACCAACAGCCCTGCCGTCAGTCCCACGCGACGGTTGAACCACCGCTTCCTCGCACGTCCCACGGTGTCGAAATCCATGCGCATATTCCAGGCTCCTAGAAGCCGGCCCACCCCCCACGGACTCTCCTCGTCCTCGCATCCGGACAGAGTCGACGTGGCGGGCTGTCTCGCCGAGGAGGCGCTCCCACGCGCCCCCCTCCAGGAGAGCCCGGAACCCTGACACTTGACGCGCAACGTCAGAGTAAAAGTGCCGCGACAGCAAACCGCCCTGAATTGAGGTCATAATGGGCGCGGATTCGGTGGGGGGAATCCCCGCTTCAGGAGACACCTCTTCATGCTCGCTCTGGCGCTCCCCGCTCGTGACACCCTGCGCGTCCGCGCCCTCCAGGCGGATGACGCTCGGCTCGTCTGGATGGTGGATGAGGCAGGACGGATGCAGGAGCCCTCCCCCTCGTGGACGGCCTTCACCGGCCAGTCCTCCGGGCAGGTGATGGGCTGGCACTGGCAGCAGGCCATTCATCCCGAGGATCGGGGCCCGTTGGATCCAGAAGGTGCGTTGCTCTCGCCTGGCCGCACGGGCGGCGGGGAGCTCACCTGCCGCGTGCGCCGGGCAGACGGCGTCTGGCGCGACGTATTCGCGCGGGCGCTCCCGGTGAAGGACGAGACGGGGCGGCTCGTGGAGTGGCTCTTCCTGGGCGAGGACGTCACCGAGCGGCGTGGAGGGGAGCACACCGAGGCGGCGCTGAACGAGAGCGAGGAGCGGTTCCGCTCGCTGGTGCAGACGTCCGCGTCCGCCATCTGGACCACCAATGCCCAAGGAATTCCCGTGGAGGACGCCCCCACCTGGCGGGCCTTCACGGGCCTCACGCTCGAGCGGTGGTTGGATGGCACCTCCTGGCTGGAAGCCATTCACCCCGAGGACGCCCCGGCGGCCCGCGAGGCCTGGCGGAACGCCGTCACCACGAAGACGCCCTTCGCCAACGAGTACCGGCTGCGCCACGCCAACGGGAGCTGGCGCTGGGTGATGTCGCGCGCCGTGCCCGTGTTCAACCTGGACGGCAGCGTGCGCGAGTGGGTGGGCACCAACACGGACATCTCCGAGCGGAAGAAGGCCGAGGCGGAGCGCGACCGGCTGCTGGCGGAGCTGGAGACCAATGAGCGGCTGCTGTCGGCCATCCTCGAGCAGATGCCCTCGGGCTTCCTGCTGGCGGGCCCCGAGGGGGAGCTGACGTACGCCAACGCCCAGGCGGAGGCCATCTGGGGCCACCCGCTCATCCGGGCCTCGGACGTGAAGGGCTACGCGGCCTACCGCCAGCACCGCCTGGACGGCACCGAGTGCCCGCCCGAGGAGCTGCCGCTGGCGCGCAGCGTGCTGCACGGCGAGGTGGTGCGCGGCGAGGTGCTGTGGATGCACCGGCCGGACAAGGACAACCGCTTCATCAAGCTCAACTCCGCCCCCATCCGCGACGAGCGCGGCCGGACGATCGCCGCGGTGAGCGTCTTCGACGACATCACCGAGGCACGGCAGGCCGAGGAACATGCCGCGCGCCTGCAGGTCGTCACCTCCGCGCTCTCGCAGGCCCTCACTCCCGGCGACGTGGCCCAGACGGTCCTCTCGGTGGCACTGGGCGGCATGGGCGCCAAGGCGGGTGCCGTCTACCGCCACCGCCCGGACGGCTCGCTCGAGACCCTCCATGACGTGGGCTACCCGGAGAGCTTCGTCCGCCACATCCGCAGCCTTCCCGCCGATGCGAACAACCCCGTCCTCGACGCGGTGCGCACCGGCCGGGAGCTCTGGTTCCGCTCCACCGCGGAGCTGGCCACGAAGTACCCGGAGCTCGTCGCTCAGCGTGCCTCGCCCGCCGATCATGCGGTGGCGGTACTCCCCATGTGGGTGCATGGACAGGCCGTGGGCGCGCTCGTGCTGAGCTACCCGGACCCGCGCAGCTGCGGCCCCGAGGAGCTGCAGTTCCTGCAGATGCTCGCGCAGCAGTGTGGCCAGGCCCTGGAGCGTGCGCGCCTGTACGAGGCAGCCGAGGCGGAGCGCCAGCGTGCGCAGCAGGCCAGCCGTCTCAAGGACGAGTTCCTCGGAGTGCTCTCCCATGAGCTGCGCACCCCGCTGACGGCCATCCTGGGTTGGGTCCAGATTCTGCGCACGCGGCAGTTGCCGCAGGACAAGCGCGAGCGAGCCCTGGAGACCATCGAGCGCAACGCGCGGGCGCAGACGCAACTCGTGGAGGACCTGCTGGACGTCAACCGGATCGTCAGCGGCAAGCTGCGGCTGGACGTGCGCCCCACACAGTTGGAGAAGGTCATCGAGAGCGCGGTGGACGTGGTGCGCCCTGCCGCCGAGGCGCGGTGCATCCACCTCCAGGTCTCCCTGGGGCCGCAGCCAGTCCCCCTGCATGGAGATCCGGACCGGCTGCAGCAGGTGGTGTGGAACCTGCTGTCCAACGCGGTGAAGTTCACGCCCCAGGACGGCAACGTGATGGTGTCCCTCGGCTGGCGCCCGTCACACGTGGAGCTGCAGGTGCGGGACACCGGCGATGGAATCGCGCCGGGCTTCCTGCCCCACCTCTTCGAGCGCTTCACCCAAGCGGATGCCTCCTCCACGCGTCGCCACGGAGGGCTGGGACTGGGGCTGGCCATCGTGCGCCACCTGGTGGAGCTGCACGGCGGCACGGTCGAGGCCCAGAGCGCGGGCAAGGGACAGGGCTCCACCTTCACCGTCCGGTTGCCGCTGGTGGCGCCTCGCACGGACTCGGCCGAGCCGGCACGCGCCCTCCTCGAGCACCCGCCGCAGCTTCCCACCGATTACCCGAAGGAGCTGCACGGGCGCCACATCCTCGTGGTCGACGACGAGACGGACACCCGCGAGCTGGTGGCCACGCTGCTCCAGGAGGGAAAGGCCCGGGTCTCTACCGCGGCCACCGCGGCCCAGGCCCTCGAGCTGCTGAGCCGGGAGCAGCCGGAGCTGCTCATCTCGGACATCGGCATGCCGGAGATGGATGGCTACGCGCTCATTCGCGAGGTGCGCACCCGGGCACCCGAGCAGGGCGGGCGAGTTCCAGCCGTGGCGCTCACCGCCTATGCCCGTCCGGAGGACCAGGCCGCGGCACTGCGGGCGGGATTCAACTCGCACGTGGCCAAGCCGCTCGAGCCCGCAGAGCTGCTGTGGGTAGCAGCCACACTGCTGCGTCAGCAACAGTAGCGCCCCTCCTCCTGTCCGGTGGACAGGCCCCTGTGGAACATTCCGGGATTCGCCGGCCTCATTGGCTGGCATGGTGGCGAGGGTGCGTCAAAGCGCTGTCCGAGAAACCGGTCGCATCCATTTTAGAGCGGCAGCCATGCCGCGACGCGACCCCCATTGCCCGGCTCCGGAGCGTTCGGGCAGCCGGCACCGCGCCCTGCCCCTAGGAGACATGCTGGGATGAAAAAGCCACCTCTCGGGAGGTCATCGACGTGAGCGGGCAGATCCGCAAGCTCCTGGTCATCTCCAGTCACGCCGGATTGCGTGCCGAGCTTCGTCGGTGGCTGGAGAATGCTCCCGAGAATGGCTACGAGCTCACCGAGTTCGTCACCGGCCCGGCCGGGGTGCGCGGACTGAACGCTGGAGACCTGGTGCCTGACTGCGTGCTCCTCGCGCATGAGCCACCTGCACTGGATGCGCTGGAGGTGCTGGCCGTGCTCCAAGCGGATCGTCCCATGCCACCCTGCCCGGTCGTCATCCTCCCGGTCGCCACGGCGGATGGACGCGAAACTCGACGAGCGGCGCTGCGGGCTGGCGCCATGGACTTCATCGAGAGAAACGCGCTGAACATGCAGGCGCTGAACCGAGCCATCGAGGACGCGATCGATCGCTTCGCTCCCTGGCGGACGGACCCCACCTTCACACGAAGCATGGACCACATCGGGAGCAGCCGGGCGCAGCTCTATGCGGTGATCAACGCGATGGCCGACGGCGTGGTCGTCTTCGACATGGCGGGGAGCGTCGTGCTCCTCAATGACGCGGAGGCGTGGATCAACGGCTTCGAGACAACCTCGGAGATGATGCGAGATCTGTCGTTCTTCGCGGAGTGCTACGAGCTCTCCTCGGACGACGGGCAGATCATTCCGGTGACAGAGTGGCCGGTCTCGCGAGTGCTGCGAGGAGAGACCATCACCGAGTTGCGGCTCCGTGCCCGGCGGCTGGATACCGGACAGGCGTGGCACATCCAGTTCAGCGGCGCGCCCGTCCGTGACGAGACGGGAAAGCAGGTGCTCGCCCTTGTCATCACCCGAGACCTTACGGACCACGTCCGTGCCGAGCAGGCGCTGCGCACTTCGCAACGGCGCTACCAGACGCTCTTCCAGTCCATCGATGAGGGCTTCTGCATCGTGCAGATACTCTTCGACGAGCACGGCAAGCCCAGCGATTACCGGTTTCTCGAGACGAACGCCGCCTTCAAGCGACACACGGGGCTCGCGAACGCTGTCGGCAAGACGGCCCGCCAACTCGTCCCGCGGCTCGAGGAGTCCTGGTTCAGACTCTATGGAAACGTGGCGCTCACCGGCGAAGCCATCCGCATCGAGGATCATGCCCTGGCGATGAAGCGCTGGTTCGAGGTCTACGCGACCCGCGCGGGCGAACCAGAGGAACGGCAGGTCGCGATCGTCTTCAAGGACATCACCGTGCGCAAGCAGGCCGAGCAGGCGCTCCGCGAGAGCGAGGCCCGCGCGCACCAGGCCGCCGCCAAGGCCGAGGCCGAGAGCCGACTGCTCGACGCCGTACTTGAAGCGGCACCCGCGGGCATCATCCTGGCGGATGCCAGCGGCAGGGTCGTCCGGATGAATCCCGCCAATGAGCGCCTGTGGGGACCCGCGCCCGCGACCGCGGGCGTGGATGAGTACGGCAACTGGAAGGGCTGGTGGGCGGATGGCTCGGAGCGGCACGGGCGCGGCGTGACGGGGGAGGAGTGGGCCCTGGCCCGTGCCCTGCGCGGAGAGCTCATCCCCGGAGACATCGTGGAGATCGAGCCCTTCAATGCGCCGGGAACACGCCGCACCATGGTCAACTCCGGCGCGCCGGTGCGGGACGCGGCGGGACGAATCCTCGGGGCCGTGGTCGCGCAGATGGACATCACGGCCCGCCTCGAGGCCGAGAAGGCCGTCCGAAGGAGTGAGGAGCGGTACCGCCTCGTCAGCCGCGCCACGAACGACGTCATCTGGGATTGGGATCTCACGACGGACTTGGTCGACTGGAACGACGCGGTGCTGGTGCATATCGGCTGCACGCGCGAGGAGCTCGGCCCCAGCATCCAGGACTGGAGCAACCGCATCCATCCGGAGGACCACGACCGGGTGGTCGCAGGAATCCGCGCGGCGATCGACGGCGGCCAGGAGACCTGGACCGACGAGTACCGCTTCCGCAGGAGCGACGGCTCCTATGCCGCCTTCCTGGATCGCGGGCACATTGGCCGGGATGCCTCCGGCAAGCCCATCCGCATGATTGGCTCGATGCTGGACCTGACCGAACACCACCGGGCCGAAGCCGCTCTGCGAGAGAGCAAGGAGCGCTTCGAGGCGCTCGCCGACAACATCTCGCAGCTCGCCTGGATGACGGACGAGACGGGGTACATCTTCTGGTACAACCAACGCTGGTTCGACTTCACGGGCACGACGCCCGAGGAGATGCAGAGCTGGGGCTGGCAGAAGTTCCACCACCCGGACCATGTGCAGCGCGTCACCGAGCGATTCATGCGGCACATCGCCACGGGCGAGGTGTGGGAGGACACGTTTCCGCTGCGCAGCAAGACGGGGGAGTACCGCTGGTTCCTCTCCCGCGCCCGCCCCATTCGTGATGGCGCGGGAGGACCGGTGCGACGCTGGTTCGGCACCAACACGGATATCACCGAACAGCTCGAGGCCGAGGAGCGGCTCAAGGAGGCCCTGCGAGCCCGCGACGAGTTCCTCTCCATCGCGAGCCATGAGCTGAAGACACCGCTCACGTCACTGAAGCTGCAGTTCCAGATGATGCATCGCCGTATCGAGCGCGGGGACCCGGATGCCCATGAGCCGGAGCGGGTGGACAAGCTCGTGGAGCAGGCACACGACCAGGTCTCACGGCTCGCGCGGCTGGTCGGCGACATGCTCGACATCGCGCGCATCCAGACGGGTCGGCTCGCCATCGAGCCGGGACCGGTGAACGCCGTCGAGCTCACCCGCGAGGTGCTGGAGCGCATGAGCCCGCATCTGGCCGAGGCGGGCACCCCCGCGACGCTGGAGGCACCAGAGCGGCTCGAGGTCGAGTGGGACCACTTCCGCATCGAGCAGGTAGTGACGAACCTCCTCACGAATGCCATGCGCTATGGCAACCACAAGCCGGTGGACGTGAGGCTGCGCTCACACGAAGGGTGCATCCTGCTGAGTGTGAAGGACCAGGGGATCGGCATCGCGAAGGAGAGCCAGGAGCGCATCTTCAACCGCTTCGAGCGGGCCATCTCCGCGAGCGACGTGTCGGGGCTCGGCCTGGGACTCTTCATCAGCCGTCAGATCGTGGAGGCCCACGGCGGCCGCATCTGGGTGGAGAGCGAGGGCCCCGGCCTAGGTGCGACCTTTTTCGTCGAGCTGCCGGCGCACCCGGGCGTCCATCCACTGAGGCGCGCGGGCGCGGAGCGATGTGCGAGCCCACGCCGGCCAGGCCTTAGCGCGTAAGCGGGTGGGGATGCGCCAGTAGCCGGTAGCGACCGGGGGACACGCCCGTCCAGCGCCGGAATGAGCGGCTGAAGCTGCTCACGTCCGAGAAACCCAACCGGAAGGCCACGTCGGCCAGGGCCAGGTGCTCGTCGCGCACGAGCGCCCGCGCCTTCTCCGCGCGTACCCGGTCCACCAGCTCCTGGAAGGAGAGACCGCCCTCCTCCAGCCGGCGCTGGAGCGTGCGCTTGCTCATGTGCAGCCGCGCGGCGATGTCCTCCGCGCCCACCCCAGAGCTGAGTGCTTCCTCGATGCGTGCGGCCACCGTGGCGGTGAAGTCCTCCGTCGGGGCCCGCGCCTGCAGTGCCGAGTCGGCAAGCTGCTCGGCCGTCACGAGCAAGCGAGGGTCCGCGGTGGTGAGCCGAGCCTCCATCCACTTCGCGTCGAACAGCAGGCCATTGTCGGCGCGACCGAAGTCGAGCTGCTCCGTGCCAAAGAAGCGGTGCGCGGCATCCACGAGCCTCGGACGCGCGTGGATGAACCACACCGCCCGCGGCACCACCGACAGGCCCGTCAACGTGCGCGCGTGCGCGAGCACCGAGGCGAGCACGTACTCGTGCGCGTGCCGGGTGAGACCCCGAGGATGTCCGGCCACGCGGCAGGTGAAGGCCACCGCGTCTCCTCGATTCTCCAGCGCGAGGACGAGCCGATCGTTGTCCAACGGGGCATAGCGCACCATCCGCTGCAGCGCCTCTCGCACCGTAGGGCTCGCGCGCACCGCCAGCTCGCCCAGCCCATAGCCGCGCGGCACCAGCTCCGCGGGCAGCCTCAGCGCGAGGAAGGGGTCATCCAGCTCGCCAGCGGCCGCCTCCAACAGCCGGCCGAAGTCCACGGCGGTGATGGATGCGTCCACCTGGTCCTCCACTCCCGCCGGCAGGCCGAAGCGACGGACGAGCAGCTCCGCGTCCCCGCCGTGCGCGCGCACGAAACGGACGAGTGCCGGCACCAACCCGGAGCGGAAGGGAGTCTCTTTGCGCACGCGCGCCACGGGGCACGGATTATGGCACGCTCGGTCATGCTTTCCGGCATCCCGGGTCATACCGGTGCCCCGGGGCCGCCCCGTACATTGGTGCGCGTCACTTCACCGGAGGACGAGCGATGACGCAGATCAAGAACAAGGAGGGCACGGAGCTCTTCAGCCACAAGGGAGATTGGCGCGAGACCCTGGAAGCGGCAGCCGAGGAGGGAGTCGACCTCACCAAAGCCGTGCTCGACGGGGTGGACCTGTCCGGGGCCAACCTGGAGAACCTGAACCTGCGGCAGGCGAGTCTGCGCGGAGCGAACCTGCGAGGCTCCAACCTGGAGCACACCAACCTCGCCGGTGCCAACCTCCACGAGGCCCAGCTCCGCGGCTCCAACCTGGAGCACACCGACCTGCGGGAGGTGGTCCTGGCGGGCTGCAACCTGGAGGGCTGCAACCTGGAGGGCGCGCGGCTCGTCGGCGCCAACCTCGTCGGCATCAACGCGCAGGGGTCCAATCTGGAGCGCGTGGACCTGGCCCGCGCGAACCTGGACGGCGCCAACCTGGAGGGCTGCAACCTGGAGGATGCCCGGATGAGCGAGGCCAACCTGACGCGCGTGAACCTCCGGCGCTCGAACCTGGAGGGCGTGGACCTCGATGGGGCGAACCTGGCGCGCGCGGACCTGCGCTCGGCCAACCTCGAGAAGGCCGACCTGCGCGACAGCCGCCTCGAGGGCGCCAACCTCCGGGACGCCAACCTCGAAAGGGCTCAGCTCGACCGGGCCAACCTGACGAACGCCTGCTTCGACGGCGCCAACCTGGAGCGCGCCAGCTTCGCGGCTGCAACCCTCACCGGCGCGAGCTTCCACGGCGCGAACCTCGAGCGGGTGAAGGGCTTCATCATGCCCGAGCCCGAGTGAGTCCAACGCCGGCCGTAGAGAGAAGAAGGGAGCCCGCCGGCGGCAGGCCCCCATTCCGAATGGCCCGACTCAGGTAGCGCGGTATCTCGTGCGGTGAATGGCCCTCAACAGGAGGAGCAGAATGCACGCTCCCACGAAGGCGACGATGATGGTGGACACGATGCCACCCCCGGGTGCGCCGACGCCCAGGGCCCGGAAGAGCCAGCCTCCGATAAAGGCGCCGACAATACCGATGACGATGTCTCCCACGACGCCGTAGCCGCCGCCCACTACCGCCGAGGCCAGCCAGCCCGCGATGAGGCCGACGACGAGCCAGATGACGAGTGTTTCGATGGACATGAGAAGTACCCTCGGGTTCGAGTCCCCCATCAGGTAAGCACCCGAGCATCCGGAGCCGAGGGGACAGGCAGGCAGGAGAGCGCCGCTTCGTCCGCCGGCAGGGATGAGTGTCACGCGGGACGGCGGTGCTCCACCCCACCCGGTCCAGCCACCACCAGCTCGGAGGTCAGGCCGATGAACAGGCCATGCTCCACGATGCCGGCCCGAGCCTCCAGCCGCGCGGCCAGTTCCTCGGGATGCTCAATGGGACCGAAGGCGCAATCGAGGATGAAGTTGCCCTGGTCCGTCCGGTAGGGCGCTCCCTCCCGGCCCTCCCGGCGGGTGATGCGCGCGCCGAATCCCTCCAGGAAGAGCGCCTGCGAGCGCCAGCCGAAAGGCAGCACCTCCACCGGCACCGGCCAATGCGTCCCCAGCCGAGGTGACAGCTTGCCCGCGTCCACCACGATGAGCACCCGCCGGCTCGCCTGGGCGACGATCTTCTCGCGCAGCAGCGCCCCTCCCCCACCCTTGATGAGACGCAGCTGGGGATCCACCTCGTCGGCGCCGTCGAGGGTGAGGTCCAACACCGGCTGCTCTTCCAAGGTGGTGAGGGGCACGCCCAACGAGCGCGCCAGCTCCTCCGTCCCCACCGAGGTGGGCACGCCCACCACGTCGAGCAGCTTCCCCTCGGCGCGCAGGGCGGCCAGCCGGCGCACCACGAAGGCGGAGGTGCTGCCCGAGCCGAGCCCTACCACCATGCCCGGTTGGATGGACTCCACCGCGCGCTCGGCGGCCAGGCGCTTGAAGCGGGCGACGTCACTCTCACCGGATGCGGACATGGCGCGCCCTCTCGGCTTGAAGGTGCACACCCCTTCCGAGGTGCGCAGTCCCGGGCCCGCCTCCCTACCCCGCGGGCGTTCGACGGCTCACGGCGTGAAGCGCACGGAGGACGGCAGGGCCACGCTCCCCGCAGAGCCACCGATGATCTGCACCGCGCCCGTGTCCAGCAGCGTAGCGGTATGGGCGGTGCGCGGCTCGGGCATGGAGTCGATCGTGAACCACCGGTTGTACTGCGGGTCGTACACCTCGGTGCTGGTCTCCGGCGTGGAGCCGTTGGTGCCGCCCGTCACCAGCAGCGCGCCCGAGTAGAGCAGGATGGCGGTGTGGTCCCTGCGCGGCCGGTTCATCGGCGGAGCGGTGAACCACCGGTCGTTGTACGGATCGTACACGTCCACCGAGCTCAGCACGGGGTTGCCGGAGGTGCTCGGGTCGAAGCCGCCCGCGACCATCACGTAACCCGAGTAGAGCCGCGTCGCGGTGTGGCCCGAGCGCGTCACCGGCATGGGCTGCACCTGCCGCCACGTGTTGGCAGCCGGGCTGTACAGGTCCGCCTTGTTGGTGGTCGCGCCCAGGCCGCCCAGCACCAGCACCTCGCCCGAGTAGAGCTGCGTCGCGGTGTGGAAGAAGCGGGAGGCGGACAGGGAGCCCGCGAGGCTCCACGTGCCGGTGGCCGGGTCGTACAGCTCGGCGCTGGTGGACACGCTCCCCGAGGGCATCATTCCGCCCGAGGCCAGCACCTTGCCCGAGTCGAGCAGCGTGAGGGTGAAGAAGGCGCGCGGCACCACCATGGAGCCCGTGAGGCTCCACGTGCCGGTGGCCGGGACATACAGCTCCGCTGCGCTGGAATAGGGCAAGCCACTGCCGTCCTGCCCACCTGCCACCAGGACCTGGCCCGAGGCGAGCCGGACGCCCGCGAAGTTCTGATGCGGCACGTTCAACGAGCCCGTGCTGCTCCACGAATTCGAGTACGGGTTGTACAGCTCCACGCTCCGGGTGAGGCCGCTCGTGCCGCCCCCTGTCGAACCGCCCGCCACCAGCACCAGCCCCGAGTCGAGCAGCGTCGCCGTGTGCAGGCTGCGCGCGGTCCTCATGGCCGCACTGGTGCTCCAGCGCGACGAGGTGAGTGCCCGCCCCTCGGAAGAACGCACCGCCCCCGCCTCCGGCACTTCCGAGCCCCCACACCCGCCCCCCACCACCGCTCCCGCCAGCAACAACGACCAACAGATCGCCTTGAACATGGAACCCCATCCCCAGAAGAACCCCACCCCAGCCCGGCCGCTGGAAGCGCGTGCGCATATTGCACAGATAACGGATAATTCCAAGTATTTCGGAAATCCGATATAGGCGGTGAAGGTAGGCGAAACGGTTACCGGGCGAAGCGGCGGAAGAAGCTGGAATCGTTCCAACGCGGGCGCTCGGGCGCGTCCGCCACGGTGCGGGAGAGGTCGGCGAGCATCCGGACGAACTTCGCCGCGCCCTCCTTGTTCACCGGCTGGGAGAGGTCATCCGACGGCGCGTGGTAGCGCTCCTGGTACCACCGCCGCAGCAACTGCTCCTCCTTCGAGCCCGGCTCGGCGCCGAACTTGAAGGCCAGCGCCGGCACGCCCTCGCGGATGAAGGCGTACTGGTCGCTGCGCACGAAGCCCATGCGGTTGGGCTGCGGGTCCGCCAGCACCTTCACGCCGTGGGCCTCGGCCACCTGCTTCAGCGACACGCCGAGGGAGGACTCCTCCATGCCGTAGGCCACCACATGGGTGAAGGGCGTGAGCGGTAGGAACATGTCCATGTTGAAGTCCGCCAGCAGGCCCGCCGCCGGCACGGTGGGACGGGCAGCGAAGTACTTCGCGCCCAGCAAGCCCTTCTCCTCGCCCATCACCAGGGCGAAGAGCACCGAGCGCTTGGGCTTCTCCGCCGCGCCCTGGAGCACCCGCGCCACCTCGAGCGCCGCCGCCACGCCCGAGGCATTGTCCATGGCGCCGTTGTAGATGCGATCCCCCTTCACCGGCTCGCCCACGCCCACGTGGTCCAGGTGCGCGGAGATGACCACGTACTCCCCCGCGAGCTTGGGATCGCTCCCGGGTAGTACGCCCACCACATTGGCGGCCTTCACCGGCGCGTTCTCGAAGGCGACCTCGGCCTTCAGGCGCGCGGGCAGCTCGAAGTGCGGCATCGGCTTGTCCGCATTCGCCAGCGCGACCAGCGACGCGTAGGTATGCGGAGCGCCTGCGAACAGCTTCTGCGCGTGGGCCTGGTTGACGACGATGCTCACCTTCAGCCCTTCATCCTCGTTGAGGGACGAGTCGGCGAACATCATCGAAGGCTTTTTGCGCGCTCCGGCAGCGCGCTCCCAGGGAACCTCCACGAGCTTGGGGTTCTGTAGGGTGACGAGCCCCACCGCTCCCGCCTTCTTCAGTACCTTCACCCGTTCACTCATGGAGCTGTGGTGGGCACGCAGCGCGCCCGGGACCTTCTCGGGGCCTCCCTGGAGGACGACCGCGATCTTCCCCTGGAGGTCCACGCCCGCGAGGTCGTCGTACCCGGCCTCGGGGATGGACAGGCCGTAGCCCACGAACACCATTGGAGCGTCGACCGTGCCGGCCACCCCCGTACGGGAGGAGATGATGGCATCCTGGCCCAGTGTCAGCCGCGTCTCCTTGCCACCGCGCACCAGCGCCAGGCGCGAGCGCTCCTCCACCAGCCGGCGTGACACCAGCTCCACCTCCTGGAGGTAGCTGTCGCCTGCCCCGGGCTTCACGCCAGCCGCCGCGAGCTGCTCGATGACGTAGGCCGCGGCCTTGCGGTAGCCCTCGCTGCCCGTGTCCCGGCCCTCCATCGAATCACTGGCGAGGAACTCCACGTGCTTCCACCAGCTCGCACCATTGTGAGCGGGGGCTTCAGCGCGAGCGGCGGGAGCGCACAGGAGGGCGAGCGCAGCGAGGAGGGAAGCACGAGAAGAACAGCGCATGAAGGACTCGCTTTCGGCCCGGAGAAGTCCGAGCGCGGAGAAATCAGCGCGGCCCCCAACACCCGACTGCGCGGATCATTTCCGGCGACGATGTCCCCTCTCCCTTTGGGAGAGGGTCAGGGTGAGGGTCTTCCCGCAGGCAAAACCCTCACCCCCCGCCCTCTCCCAGAGGGAGAGGGAGCATGCGGAATCAGAGGGCCCAGTGAACGGACACGTGGAGCTGAGCGGAAGGCCGGAGGTCCGTCGAGCCATCGTGGCGAGGCGCTTGCGTGAGACCCGCCGCGCCCTCCACTCCCACCAGGAGACGCTCCGCCAACGGATACGTCACGGAAGCGAAGGGCCCCAGGCCCCAGATGAGTCCCCAGCGCGGAGGCTCCTTGATGCCGAAGATGCGCCCGGCCTGCTCCGCGTCCACCCGGCGGATCGTCTGCCGCACCCAAGTTCCCTGGCCTTCAGCACCGAGCGTGAATTCCACAGGTCCCGCGTGCAGCAGAAAGCCTCCGCCCAGGGACAGCCGAAACTCCGTCTGCGACAGGGAGAAGAGTTCGCGCTCCATATAGGCGCGCGTGAAGCCCAGCCGTGCATGCGCCGCGGCCCGTGACCAGCGGTGACGCAGCCCCACTTCGCCAAAGTGCTCCGCCCCCATTCCTCGCACCGAGCCGGTGGACAGCGCGTAGCCCGCGCTCACATCCCAAGGGCGCAGCACCAGCGGACCACTTCCCCTCAGGCGGGCCCGCTGCAGCGGAACCCGGACGAAGTCCGCACGCGTCAGCACCCGCTCCGCATTCCAGCCCACCCGCACGTCCGTGGCCTCCGCGAACTGTCCTTCCGGACGCACCACCCGGTAGAGGCCGGGCCGCACCGCCAGACGCGTGGACTCACCCGGGTATTTGCGGATTTCGGCCACCAACTCCTGCCGGTGGTCCGCCACCCAGAGGCTTCCCTCCACGTCCTCGCCGAGCACCAGGCTGGCCCCGAGTCGCGCCGGACGTGCCATCACCCACTCGCCCCAGCCACTCAGGCGGATGTCGAAGCCCGGGTGCTGCGTCCCAGCGCCGCTGCGCGTGGAAGCCGCCAGGGTGTGGCGCCAAGCATAGGCATACAGCTCGGAGAGGGTGATGGCCCCATCCCCATTCCCATCCGCCAGGCCGTGCAGCGCCGCGAGCACATGGTGTGTGAAGAGCGAGCCGCGCAGCGAGGGCCACTCCTGAGCCGACTCGCCCTCCGCGGCCGACATCAACAGCACCATTCCCTCTACCTGGGAGGGCACCTCCAGGCGGACCGGCGCCTCGTCCGAGACAGGCACGCCGCCCTTGGCGCGGGAGACCACAGGCGTCCGGCATGCATCCAGAATGGCGAGCCGCAAGGTGGCCGGCGCAGCCGTGAGAAGTTGCCGCAGCTCAGCCAGGGGCAACCGTGTGCCCTCGAGGTGCAACGCCTCCGCGTCGGCATGGGCGGAGACGTAGAGCACCAGCGTGCCCCGTCCGTGAGGACGAGAACGGGCCAGCAACCGCTGCGCCTCGGCCAGCGCGCGCCGGACCGCCGAAGCGTCTCCCGCCGTCACCAGGAAGGCGTGCTCGGGAGAGACGCCCCCCACCCCGAGCAGCAGTTGGTGGAAACGCCGGGCATCCGCCTCGGCATACTCCAGTGGTGCGTCCCCGCTGACTCCCGTGTTGCTCCCCACCACCACCGCTACCCGCAACTCCTCCGCCACTCCAGCGGCCCAAGCCCCGGAGCACAGCAGCAGCGCGGCCAGCACGCCCCACCTCACCGCGTCCCCTTCCGATGGAAGTGCACCACTGACTCGCCCGGCAACCCGGTGTCCTCGAAGCGCAACCCACCCGCCAGCTCGAAGGCGCGGCGCAGCGCCGCCTCGATGTCCCGCTCCTCCAGCGGCGCCGGGCTGAAGAACAGGGTGATGCGCTCCTCGCCCCGCCAGTCATCCAGCACGACACCACCCGGCAGCAGGTGCTCTCCCGGATCGAGCGGCACGCTGCGTGAGCCACTGGCGGGGAAATAGCGGGTGAATTGGCCCGCCCCATCTTGGTTGGCGATGAAGACATAGCCCCGTTCCGGGACGGTCACCCGGAAGCGCAGCGCGTCTCCCGGAAGCAGGGGCACTCCTTCAGGGAGCGAGACAGCGGGTTGACCCTCGCGGCTGACGAGCACCTCCAGCCGCACCGCGGGCGCGCCCTTGAGACGAACGGGGAGCTCGCCTCCCGACTCCCCGTCCCGAGGCGCCACGCGAGGCAACACCACCAGGAGGACCAGGGCCACGGCCACCGCGGCGGGGAGCGCCCCGAACGCCCAGATGGGCCGCCTCCACCAGGGGACACGGCGTGCCCGCTCCTCGATGCGCGCCGCGAAGGCACGCGCCGGCCGGGCCTGAAGGAATCGGACCCGCTCCTCGCGAAGGGCCGCCACATGCGACTGGCAGGAGGCGCAGGCTCGCACGTGCTCCTCCACGTCCTGGGGCCGGGGTGTCCCCTCGGGCGCGAAGGCCAGCAGCTCGAGGGCCCGCGCCGCGGGATGGCCCGCCTCGCGCGAGCCTCGGAGGGACTCGAAGTCGCTCATCCTGTACCTCGCTTCGCCCGGCCACCCGTCAGCAACCGGGCGGCCACGGTCTTGAACTGGGCGAGCCGCTCCTTCACCGTCTTGCGCGAGCAACCGAGGCTCTCGGCCACCTCATCCTGCGTGAGCTCGTCCAGGTAGTAGAGCACCGCGGCGTCCCGCACGCGCTCCTTGCACGCCGCGAGCACCTGGCCGAACAGGTGCATCTGCTCGGATGCGTCCGGAGCGGAGGCCTCCTCAGGCAGAGGCCCCTTCACGTCCTCGGTGGGAACCTGACGCGCGCGCCGACGCAACACATCGAGGCAATGCCGGTCCGCGATGCGGTAAAGCCAGGGCAGCGGCTCCTCACCCTGGAGCGTATGGGCGTAGCGCCAGGCACGCAGGAACACCTCGTGCAAAGCATCCTCCGCCTCGGCCTCGGATTGCAGGAGGCGGACGCAGCGGCGGTGCACGGCGTAACCGTACAGCGCGTACCAGTGCTCGAGCGTCGCCGCGTCCATCCCACCTCACGGGCACGCGTGCCGCGAAGCCTCCAGCGACAACGAGGTGGAGGCCGGGAGCGCGGCGAAGGACGGAGGCCCACCTCCAGCGCGCTCTACCCCAAGGAGGCTGAAACCCCGAGGTACCTCGCGAGGCCACTGCGTCCAAGACCCCGAGCGGTCTGGCGGGAGGGCACCATCCAGGAAGAGCACCGCCAGCCCCGAATCGAGCGAGGTGGCCACCACACGCTCTGGCTTCTCCGAGCCCAGGTCCAGCGCTCCGTTTCGGTTGTCGTCCTGGAAGAAGACGACCCACCCGAGCGCCAGACGGCCCTGACCACCGAGAGGCTCCAGCGAGAGCTGCGCGGCCGGCACGGGAGTGGTGGACAGAGGCAGCGCGAAGCTCGAGGGGAAATACGGCTGGAAGGACATGGGCTGCAGCAACGCCCCACGCTCCGTGCCGCAGGACGAGCCCTCCGCCAGTAGCAAGGCGGCGAGCCGCTCCGTGGCAGCGAGGTCGGGCGCCCAGGCCAGGGTCATCGCCGTGGGGCCTTTCCCGCTGCCGACACCCGCGCGGAGCTCTCCCTCCAGAATCGCTACCGGCTCGACGGGATACGTCTCGTCCGCCAGCCCGTATTCACCGCAGCCGACCACGCCCAGCGCGAGCGTAGCCAGCCACGAGGTGAGCCTCGGTACACGTGGATGAGTCATCCGCCGTTCTCCCTCCTCCTGCGCCGCAACAACATCAGAGCCACCAACCCGGACAGCATGGACCCGCCGCCCCCGGTGACCGCGCTGCATCCCCAGGACTCGAGCGGTTGCTGGGACTCGTCCGTCTCGGCCACGCAGTCTACAGCGGGAGCCCCGCGCGGGTAGATGGTGCACATGGCCTCCCGCGAGCCCGCGTCGACGAGCCGCTGGTCCGGGGTGGACGTGGGGTACATCGTCGAGCGTGGATCCGTCGAGTGGTCCAGGCCGAGCGCATGTCCCAGCTCGTGCGTCATCGTCCCCTGGAGGTCCCGCGTCTGGTCCGGGGAAGCGAAGGCCACGGCGTTGAGCTCCACGTCCGCATCGAGCACCTCGCCCGTACGCAACTGGAAGGTGACCGTCGTGAGGGCCAGGGTCTCCGCCGCATACCGCCAGCAGTCCTCGCCCTCCGAGGAGCCCCCCGCCTGCGTACAGGCCCGGTCCCGCAGGACGATGATGTTCTCGTTCTCGCCGTTCAGCACGTAGCCCACCTGCCGCGAGGCCGTGGCGGCGCCTTCGGAGACACGGAGACTCGCGCACTCCGCGAGCACGTCATCCCAGCTCCGCAGCGCAAGCCCCACCGCCGCCTGACGCGCCGCGCAGTCCGCCTCCCCAGACATGCACTGCTGCTGATGGAAGGTGAGCGTGCTGCCTCCTGGCCACCACAGGCAGTGGGCCCCTTCTCCAGGCTGGGTGCGCGTGCGGGAATAAGGAATTGGAGGAGCCTGGGTCTCCAGGGCCTGGAGGGGCGTGGAGCGGAGAACCGGAGATGCCGCGTCACGGGCCGTCGCGCGAACCCGGGCCCGAAGCTCCTCGAGGTCCAGCGGCCGCGCGGTGCCAGAGACAGGCTGGAGCGACCTCGGGTCCAGGAGGCGCAGGTCCTCGGGGAGCACCGGGGTAGCAAGCACCTTCTGGCCATCCTCCGAGCGCTGGACGCGGAATGCGCCCTGGGCCAGGCCCACCACGCGAGGGCCGTCTGTCCCGGGCGCGAGAAAGAGCACCACCTCCTCACCGGGTGTGAGCTCCGGCGCACCGCTGACGTGCTGGCGGAGGTCTCCGACGGTTCCTCCCGGTAGGACGATCCTCACGGAGGGAGACGGCACCGAGCCCAGCAGCACCTCGGCCACCGCAACCTCCACGTCGGTGACGATACGCCCCGAGCCCTGAAGCGAACGGCTGGTGGCCTGCACCACCCGGCCGTGGATCACCCATTCCGAACCTCGCGTGAGCGCGGGCACATCGAGCGCCATCAAGGTGGAGGCCTGGACGGTGGGCGGAAGCATGAACAGGGCCAGGGCCCAGAGCAGGTGAAGCGAAAGCCAGCGTCTCATCGTGTGTCTCCCAGAGGGGTTTGCGTCACATCGACCCCAGGACCGAGGCAGCGGGAAAAACTGGCACCCTCTTTTTTCGCCCGGGTGTCACATCCACCCGCGTCTCCCCTCCATCCAGGGCGAATCGCGGCGACACGGACCCCCGGAGCGCCGCACCCCCAAGAGGAGAAGACGATGAAGAACCAGAAGCGTGCCCGGCTGCAGATGACCCAGATCGAGTCGACCCAGAAGAAGCTCGGCGAGCGGGAGCTCAGCGAAGTTGAGCTCAAGGTCGTCGCGGGCGGCATGGCGAGCCAGGGCGGCACCTGCTCCATGTGTGGAGACTGTGACGAGTAATCCCTGGTCCACGATGGGCTCCCTGGTCCGGCAGGCCGCGGACCAGGCGAGCCCGTGCTCACGCTGAATACTCCATGATTCTCATCCTGACCGAGCCCAATGACCCGCACGCCAATGCCGTCGAGGCCAGGCTGCGGCAACGTGGCGCCAGCGTCTGCCGCTTCGACTGGAGCGAGTTTCCCGGCACCGCGTCGCTCTCCACCGAATTCCGCGCGGGCCGCAAGCACGTCTGGCTGAAGAGAGGCGGCGAGAGGCTCGACCTGACCCGGTGCACCGCGGGCTGGCTGCGGCGGCCTGGCAAGCCCATTCCCTCCGGACGCATCGCGGATCCCCTGCTCGAGACCTACGCAGAGGAGGAGTGCATGCGCCTGCTCCAGGACACCTGGAACGCGCTCAACATCCCCTGGCTGCCCGGTCCCATTCACGCCATCCGGCGTGCCGACAACAAGCAACTCCAGCTCCAGCTCGCCACGGAGCTCGGGATGGACATTCCGCCTACGCTCATCACCAGCGACCCCGACGAGTTCCTCGAGTTCCACCGCCAGCACGGCGGTCACATCATCGACAAGTTTCCCAGCACCATCATGGCCGCCAGCCAGCGCACGGGCGGAACGCTGATGCGCTTCACGCAGGCCGTCACCACCCGCGACGTGGGCTATGCGCGGCGCCTGCGCCACAGCCCCATGCTGTTTCAGGCCCAGGTCCCCAAGCGCTTCGAGCTGCGCATCACCGTGGTCGGCGACCAGGTGCTCGCCGCGGAGATTCACTCCCAGGCGACCCGGCGCACCCAGCTCGACTGGCGCCACTATGACTGGGGGCACACGCCCTATCGCGTGCACTCCCTGCCCGAGGCCATCCGCCACGCCTGTCTGGAGCTGGTCGCACGGCTGGGGCTGCGCTTCGGCGCCATCGACATGATCGTCACCCCCGACGGCCGCTACGTCTTCCTGGAGATCAACCCCAACGGCCAGTGGCTGTGGATCCAAGACGAGACCGGTTTGCCAATCGCCGAGGCCATCTGCACCACGCTCATGGACCCCGCGGGCCATGCCCCCACGCCGTCCCCATTCCCTGCCCTGGAGGCCCACCCATGAACGAGTCCCTCTCCGCGGCCGTCCGCGACGCGCTCACCTCGCTGGTGAAGTGGCGCGAGGAGCACCTCGAGCCCGAGCAAGCCCAGGAGTCCTTCCAGCTTCTGAAGGCCCGCCACCCCGGACACTGGATGAACATGGTCTGGGAGCAGGAGACCTATGGCAGCACGGTCCACTACGACATCCTCGTCGCCGATGACGCGGGCACGTACTCCCTGAGCTACTGCGCGGACGAGGAAATTCCCTGGCCGGCGCGAGGCCTCCAGCGCGTCAACGAGTCGCTCGTCCTGCGCGTCAACGATGACCCGGTGTTCATCACCCAGGCCATCACCTCGCTGGACCATGCCTGGAGCACCCTGCACATCGGCCGGCACCTCATCAACATGAGTCTGATTGACCAGGAGATCCGCAACAGCGGGCTGGTGGTAACGGACGAGGAGCTCGCCGAGGCCCTGCACGACTTCCGGACGAAGCGGCGACTCTTCAGCGTGGAGGACGTGGAGCGGTGGATGGCCGAGCACGGCACCACCCAGGTGCAGCTCGAGCAGCACCTGCGCGAGGACGTGTCGCGCCGGAAGCTGCGGCACAAGGTGGCCGCGGGCCGCGAGGAAGCCTGGTTCCAGCGCCACCGGGCCGACTTCGAGCGCGTCCAGGTCGCGCGGCTATATGTCCCCAGCCGGGAGGAAGCCTGGCGGCTGTACGAGCAACTTCGCGAGGCGCCCGGCCGGTTCCTCGAGCTGGCGCAGGTGTCCTTCCTGGAGCGAGGCGGCGCGGGAAACCTGTTCGCCACACTGCGGCGCGGGGAGCTCGAGCCCGAGCAGGCAGAGCGACTGTTCTCCACCGAACAAGGCCGGATGGCCGAGCCCGTTCCCAGCGGGGAGGGCTACGAGCTGGTGCGCGTGTTGCGCTTCCTGCCGGCCCGGCTCGACGAGGCCACCTGCGAACAGGTGCGGGACCAACTCTTCGAGGAGTGGCTTGCGGAGGGACGGCGCCGCGCACGCGTGGAGTGGTTCTGGGGCGCCGCGGAGGCCGCTGAGCTGCCAGCCCTGTCTCTGTGAGACCGTGTGATCCGGTCCACAGCGCGGGGGAGGCGTGCCGGGATAGATTCGCGAGGCCGCCCAGCGGAGGAACAGACGCTGGCTCTCGACGGAGACTCCGTGGCACACCGGTCAGGGTACACCCTTCACGAGCAGCTCCACTCCAGCAACCGCTCGACGCTCTTCCGGGCTACCCGGCTCCGGGACCAGTGCCCCGTCATCCTGAAGCTGACCGGCAGCGACTATCTCGATCGGCGCCGGACCCTGGAGCTCCGCCGGGAGTACGCCATCGCCCGCCGCGTCGAGGGGGACGGCATCGTCCAGGTCCTGGGGCTGGAGCAGTTTCCCGATCGGGCGGCACTCGTCCTGGAGGACTTCGGGGGCACCTCCCTGCGCCATCTGCTGGATGAGAGTGGGCCGCTGGACGTGACGACCTTCCTCGACTTCGCCGTACGCATCAGCGCGGCGCTGGGACACATCCACCAGCACGGCGTCATTCACAAGGACATCAAGCCGCACAACATCATCGTCAATCCCGCCACCAGGGTGCTGAAAATCACCGACTTCTCCCTCTCGGTGGGGCTCTCGCTGGAGACCGTCCCGCCCGAGCTCCCCACGCTCCTGACGGGCACGCTGGCCTATATGGCGCCCGAGCAGACCGGACGCATGAACCGGGGCGTGGACTACCGCGCGGACTTCTACGCCCTGGGCGCCACCTTCTTCGAGCTGCTCACCGACCGCCGCGTCTTCTCCACGAACGCCCCCCTGGAGCTGCTCCACGCGCACGTCGCCCAGGTGCCGCCCTCGCCGCGGGAGCTCAACCCCGAGGTGCCGGAGCAGCTCGCCGCCATCGTGCTCAAGCTGCTGGCCAAGGAGCCGGAGGACCGCTACCAGAGCACCTGGGGACTCATCGCTGACCTCGAGCAGTGCCAGCGCCAGCTCCGCAAAGGGGCCACGCTCCCGCTTTTTCCCATAGGTCTCTCGGACCGACCCCACCAGTTCCGCCCGCCGCAGGGACTGCACGGACGCGACTCGAGCGTGGCCCTGCTGACCCGGGCATATGCGCGCACCGCGGCCGGCCGCGGCCAGCTCCTCCTCATCTCCGGCCCGGCGGGCATTGGCAAGACCTCGCTCGTCAACGAGCTGTACCGGGTGACGGCTGTCAGCCGGGGACACGTGGCCATGGGCAAGTGTGACCAGCTCTTGCGCAGCGAGCCCTTCGATGCCGTCCACCAGGCGCTGCAGCATCTGGTGCGGCAGACGCTCGGGGAGGGCGAGGCGGAGACCACCCTCATGCGCGAGCGCCTCCAGGAAGTGCTCGGGGCGAACACCTCCGTCCTCGTCGAGGCCGTCCCCGACACCCGCGCGCTGGTGGGCGAGCAGCCCCCACCCGTTCCGCTCCCCTCCTCCGAGTCCAAGAACCGCCTCAACCTCGTGCTCGCGCGCACGCTTCAGGCGTTCGCGACCCCAGAGCGCCCACTCGCCCTCTTCCTGGATGACCTGCAGTGGGCCGACAGCGCCACGCTCACGCTGCTGCAGACACTCGCCAGGGATCTCTCCACCCGGCACCTGCTGCTCGTCGGCGCCTACCGCGATACCGAGTTCTCCCCGACCTCCCCCCTCACCTTCGCACTCGACGAGCTGCGCACCGCCGGCACCACCTGGGAGCAGCTCCACCTCACGCCCCTCGGCCTCAAGGAGGTGGCCCGGATGGTGTGCGAGAGCACCGCCGTGGAAGCCAAGCGTGGGCTGGAGCTGGCCCGCCTCATCCACACCAGGACGGGTGGCAACCCCTTCTCCGTCAAGGCGACCCTCCGCTTCCTGCACGAGCGGGACCTGCTCCGCTTCGACCCGCGCAGCCGCCAGTGGGAGTGGGACCTCGCTCGCATCGAGTCCCAGGAGCTTCCGGAAGACGTGGCCGCGCTGATGGTGGCCGAGAGCCTCCGGCTGCCGCAGGAGACCCGGGCCCTGCTCCAGGTCGCGGCGTGCCTGGGCGTGACGTTCGGCTTCCATGACCTCATGGTGGCCTACGGGGCCACGGCCGGGGAGACGGCACGCGCCCTCTGGACCGCCCTCGAGCGGAGACTCGTGCTCCCGCTCAGCAAGGACTACGTGCTGCTCGATCCCCAGGGCGGCGCGGTGGAACCTACGGACCTGGACGTCTCCTTCCGCTTCGTGCACGACCAGGTCCGTCAGGCCGCCTATTCACACATTCCCCAGGACGAGCGCGCCACGCGTCACCTGGAGGTGGGCCTGCGCCTGTACGAGGATGCCCGCGCCACGAAGACGCTCGACGAGCGGGTGTTCGCCATTCTGCCGCACCTGGGCCATGCACCGGAGCGCATTGGCCCGGACTCGCTGCGGCTGGAGCTGGCTGATCTCCATCTGGCGACGGGCCGGCGGGCGAAGACCTCGGGCACCTACCGCACCGCCTGTGAGCTCTTCCAGACCGGCGAGGTGCTCATCCCTCCCGCGCTCCGGGAACAGGAACACGAGCGGCGCTTCGCGCTCCAGAAGGAGCTCACCGAGTCCCTCTACCTCGCCGGAGAGATTGAAGCGGCGGCCTCCGGCTTCTCCACCCTGCACGCCCAGGCGCGCACCCCGGCCCAGCGAGCCAGTGTGCTCTGCCTGCAGGCCATCTTGAGCACCCTCCACGACCGGCACACCGATTCGCTGGAGTACGGTCTCGAGGGGCTCCGCCTGCTCGGAATCGACCTTCCCGCCCACCCCGACGACGCTGCCATCGCCGCGGAGCTACGGGCGCTAGAGACCGCACTGGCGGGCCGTGACACCTCGGAGCTGCTCGCGCTGCCTCTGATGAGTGAGCCCAACGCGAAGCTCGCCTCCGAGCTGATGAGCGCCATCGCGCCCCCCGCCTACTTCACCGCCCAGAAGCTCCTCGTCCTCATGACGTTCCGGCATGTCAGGCTGAGCCTGGAGCACGGCAACAGCCGCTTCTCGCCTTACGCCTACGTCTGCCACGGCCTCGTCCTCTCGGCCTTTTTCGATGACCCCGCCGCTGGCCGGCGGTTCGGCCTGCTCGCCTTCGAGCTCGCCACCCTCCTCCGGGACCCGCTACAGCAGGCTCGCGCCTTCTATCTTCACGCGACCTTCATCGATCATTGGACCTGGAGCACCCGCACCGGCGTCCTCCAGCTCACCGAGGCCTACAGAATCCTCTTGGACAGCGGAGACTGGCAGCTCGCGGGGCATTGCTTCACCGTGCTGTCCTGGCGGCGCCTCGCCCTGGGAGAGCCGATCCAGGAGCTGCTGGAGGAAAACCAGAAGTTCCTCGACCTGCCCAAGACCCAGAAGGACTCCGACAACACCTCCGTGCTCCTGGCGTTCCGGCAGGCGTTGCTGTTGCTGACTGGCGCCCAGGAGCTACCGCGGCAGACCCTCCCGCTCTCCCACCTTCAGTGGCCGGCAAACAAGGCCCATGCCGGGCTGGTGCTGCTCGAGCAGCACTATCTGCTCCGTCAGCTCGAACAGGCGATGGCGGTGGCGGAGGAGAGCGCCGCGATGATGCGCTCGGTTCCCGGACTCTTCCTGCTGACCACGCACGCCTTCTATTACGCGCTGAGCGCGGCCGCGGTGTACCCGCGTGCCAGTGAGCGCCGGAAGCAGGAGCTGCTCGCCATCATGGAGCAGCAGCGTGCGTACCTGGAGAGGTGCGCCCACCGCGCACCGGAGAACTTCTCGCCCTACCACCTGCTGGTCCGCGCGGAGCTGGCCCGCGTGAAGGGGCAGCACGTCGAGGCACATACCCGCTACGAGGAAGCCATCTCCGCGGCGCGCGCCAGCGGCTTCACCAGCGTGGAGGCCATCGCCTGTGAACAGGCCTGCCGCTTCCAGGCGGAGCTGAGCCGTCCACCCCTGGCCGCTGCCTACCTGGTGGAAGCCCTCAACGCGTACGAGCGGTGGGGTGCGGCGGGCAAGGTGCACATCCTCTCCGCCGAGCAATCATACCTCCTGCATTCCTACAGTGGCACCCTTCGGGCTTGGGACCACAAGCTCCAGGGTACTGGCCTCTCGATGGCACGGCTCCAGGGAAGCGAGTACCCGGAGCTCACAGTCACCTCCGACCTGTCCAGCACCGACTCGCTCGCCGAAGTGCTCGACGTGTCCTCGATGATGAAGGCCTCCCAGGCCATCTCCAGCGAGCTGCACTTCCCACAGCTCGCCGCCAACCTCGTTGACATCCTCATGGAGAGCACGGGCGCCCAGCGCGGCGTACTGGTGCTCCAGCGGGAGGAGGACTTCTTCGTCGAGGCCTCGGGTGAGGTGGGCAGCGGCAGCGCTCCCCTGCTTCCCGTGCAGCGCATGGCGGAGAGCGATGCGCTCTGCCACACCATCGCCGAGCTCGTGCTGAGCACCGGCGGCCCCCTGCTCCTCGATGATGCCTCCACGCAGGAGCCCTTCCGGAGCGACTCCTATATCGTCCTCCACCACGTCCGCTCGGTGCTCTGCGTCCCCATTCTCCACCGCAAGCAACTGCTCGGCCTCGTCTACCTGGAGAACAACCTCCTCGCGGGCGCCTTCAATGCCAATCGCCTCAAGGCGGTCGGCATGCTGTCAGCCCAGGCCGCCATCTCCATCGAGAACGCCGGGCTCTACCGCAGGCTCGGGGAATCCCACCGGACCCTCGAGCACCGGGTCCAGGAGCGCACGGAGCAGCTGCACTCCAAGAACGCCGAGCTGCAGCGCGCGTTGGAGAGCCTCAAAACCATGCAGGCGCAGATCATCACCCAGGAGAAGCTCGCCTCGCTCGGCTCGCTCACCGCGGGCATTGCCCACGAGCTGAAAAACCCCCTGAACTTCGTGAAGAACTTCTCCGAGCTCTCCCTCGAGCTGGTGCAGGAGCTGCGCGAGACGGTGGAGAAGCGGGAGGAGCCCGGCCCCCTGCTGAAGGAGCTGGAGCAGAACATCTCCAAGGTGTGTGAGCATGAGCAGCGGGCCAGCGGCATCATCAATGGGATGCTGCGGCACGCGCGCAACAACCGGGGTGAGCAGCAGCCCACCTCCATCAACCAGCTCGTGGAGGAGGCCGTGCGTCTCGTCCAGCACGGGCAGCGGGCCATGCGTCCCCCGCGTCAGGTGACCATCGACACCTTCCTCGACGACACCGTGCCCCAGTGCCACCTGGTCCCCGAGGATCTCCGCCGCGTCATCCTCAACCTGCTGGACAACGCCTGCTACTCGGCTCATGAGAAGGCGCAACGCCCCATGGCGGAGCAACCCCGGTTGAAGGTGTCCACGCACTGGACAGGCAGCTCGGTGGAGCTCCGGGTGCGCGACAACGGCAAAGGTGTCCCCGCCATGGTGCGCGACAAGCTCTTCACCCCCTTCTTCACCACCAAGCCGACGGGAGAGGGAACAGGGCTGGGCCTGTCCCTCAGTCACGACATCATCGCCGCGCTCGGAGGAAAGATGCGGGTGGAGTCCGAGGAGGGACAGTACGCGGAGTTCACGGTGGAGCTCCCGGGTGAGCTCACGCGGAGCCCGGCCCGGGGCTGACGTGACTCAGAGGTACGTCACCGACCCATCCTGGAGCGTGCAGGAGCCATCCTGACGGGGGCTGCCCACCGTGCGAATGACCTCCGTCCCCGAGGCAGGCACTCGCCGTCCCTCCAGCTCGGAGCCAATGGCGCGGATGAGGAGGTTCTTGAGGAGCTGCACCTGGTAGCAAGGGATGTGCGGCTCCGCGTGAGGGGCGCCGATGCCCGAGTCGTCCGTGAGGAAGATGTAGCGGCCCAGGGTGAGCTGGGCGGCGAGGCGCATCAGGTACTCGGCCTCATCGGCCACCCCGCTGGCGGCAACCGGGTACACCTTGATGCCGGACAGGCGAGCGCGGTTGGCCTCGCGCAGGAAGGCCTGGTAGTGCGGCGTGTGCGTCGGCGCGTCCGCCACCAGGAAGGTGAGACGCGCGGTATTGCCCGTGCGCCACGAGAGCTGATGGATGGCGCCCAGCCCGCGCTCCATGGCCTCGGGGTAGTCTCCGCCGCCCTCCGCGGACTGCGCATCCAGCTGCTGCCGGAAGAGGCCCACGTCCGAAGTGAAGTCGAAGGGCCGCACGACGTACGCGTCTCCATCGTCGCGGTACATCACCAGCGCGAAGCGCGCCGAGACATTCGGGAAGGAGCCCTGCACCGAGTCGACGATGTTCTGGAGCTCCGCCTTCAGGTAGCGAATCTCGTCCCCCATGCTGCCGGTGGCATCCACCACGAAGGCCACATCCAATTCGGAGGGCAGAACGCCCTGCACCCCCGGGAGGGTGAGGTTCCACGCGGTGCCCTCAAGGGAGGTGGTGAGCGGCTCGCCGCTCTGGCCGGGCGGAGGCGCCACCGTCACCGAGAAGGTCGCGTTGGCCTGCGCGCCATCATGGGTGGGAAGGAAGAGCAGCCGGCCATCGGAGGCAGTGGGAGCCTCGAGCCGCTTGCCCGCGGCATCCCCCACGGTGACACGTGCATTGGGAACCGGCCGGCCCTCGGCGTCACGCACGGTGATGATCACGCGATCCGTGCTGGGATGCGCGGGCATGCCCTGGGGCGCATCGGAGAGGTACTTCTGGAAGAAGGGGAAGTTGCGGTTGTCGTCCCAGTCTCCAGCGGTGAGCTGCCCAGGCGACTGGGAAGAACCGCCTCCCGAGCCCGAGTCCGAGTCCACACCTCCCCCGGCTCCATCCCGAGGCGGAGTGCCCGGCGAGGTGGGCGAGCCCCCACCTTCCGAATAGTTATCCTGGTTGTTGCCCTGGCTGGACGCGCCACAGGCTGAGAGCAGGGCCAGTGCCACGACCAGCCCGCCGAGACCGAACAGCTTGTGTCTCATGGTCTGCCTCCGGGTGAGGGATTCGGGGCCGCGCGACTGCAAGCGCCTTGCCTCTCAGCCCCCGAGAGCCCTGCAAAGCAGACCCCAGAGACAGAATGCGCCCTCTCGGTTTTCCACCACGAAAAACCGAGTCGGTGAAGGGGGGCGAAAAAAGAATCGGGGAGGAGCCACCCCCGTAGCTCCTCCCCGATCCACTTCCCCGTTACTTCCCCCGAAGACTGCTCTGCTTCCCCGAAGACTTCTCTACCCGTCACACCGCACGACCCCGACCGACCCGCCCCCCAACAACGCCCTACCCTTCAATCTGTTCCCGACCCCCGTCCACCACCCCAACCGACCCCGTCACGCCCCAACCGCCCCGCCCGTCCTACCCCTCGTACCGCCCCACCCCGCCCTACCCCGTCCTGCCCCGCCCTACCCTGACCACCCCACCCGCCCTGCCCCGCTGACTTCTTGCTCCAGAAACAAAGCATCCCGCGTGCCAGCAGAGCGCTCGGAATGAACTCCTGTGATTTCAATGGTTTGCGCGCTAGCCGCGATGGGAACCTGCCCCAAAGTCGGTAAGACTTACAGGAGAAAATTTCCGTGGGGCAGTAAGCCACAGGGGCACCAGCGGGGCCTCAGCTAAGTAAGGAGGCATGGCCAAACCACTCGCTGGGAAGATCGCCGTCGTCGCCGGAGCCACCCGCGGAGCAGGACGTGGCATCGCCACGGCGCTCGGCGAAGCGGGGGCGACAGTCTATTGCACCGGCCGCAGCGTCCCCGGAAACCCGGGGATGAAGAACCGCCCGGAGACAATCAACGAAACGGCGGAGCTGGTGACCGCGCGGGGTGGCAAGGGCATCCCCCTGCGGGTCGACCACACGGTGGCCTCGGAGGTCTCGAGCCTCTTCGAACGCGTCGGCGAGTTCGACATCCTGATCAACGACATCTGGGGAGGCGACGAGCTGGTCGAGTGGGGAAAGAAGCTCTGGGAGACGAAGCTCGAGGATGGGCTGTTGCTGATCGATCGCGCCATCAAGACGCACATCATCACCAGCTACTACGGCCTCCCCCGGCTGCGCTCCGGTGGGCTGGTGGTCGAAATCACAGACGGCGATGCTTACTTCTACCGGGGGCATTTCTTCTACGACCTGGTGAAGACGTCGGTCATCCGGATGGCCTTCGGGCTCTCTCAGGAGCTGAAGGGACGCGGCATCACCTCGGTCGCGGTAACCCCCGGCTTTCTGCGTTCGGAGTGGATGCTCGACAACTTCGGCGTCACCGAGGCGAACTGGCGCGACGCAGCGAAGAAGGTGAAGTCATTCATCGCCTCCGAGACACCTCTCTTCGTTGGCCGAGGGATCGCCGCGCTCGCTGCCGACCCGAACGTCGCGGCGAAGAACGGGCGGGTGATCGCTTCCTGGGATCTCGGCGACGAGTACGGCGTCACCGACGCGGACGGCTCACGACCGCACTTCGTGCGATGGCTGCGGGAGAACGAGCCGACGGTCGCGGAGGCGTGGAAGAAGCTCGACGACACGTTCTACTCGTACTGGGGGTCGATGCCGTACGAGATGCCGGGCTCGTAGCCCCGGGGATCGATTTTCGGTCCGTCGCGCGCCGCTACGCTGTGGCTGGCAATAACCACGCGTAGGCCCGCACGAGCGCAGCACATGGAAGAGCACCCCAGTCCAGAGCGCTTCTTCCGGGCGAGCCGTCAGCACCTCGTCAATCTGCGCCGGGTGGCGGCGACGGAGTTTCGGCCCGGGGAACGGCTGGTGTTGCGGCTGCCGGGAGGCCGGGAGGAGAAGACGCCACGCCAGCAATCCCAGAAATTCCGCGAGCGGACGAGCCCAGAAAGGAGGAGGCCGTGCTCTGGCGCATCCCGTAGTTTGCAGACGAGAAGGAATTGGCCTTCAATCTGATATAACGCCAGTCCTCGCCCAGATACCCCATTACGTGTGTGCCATGTTCCACAAGAGAATCATCCCCGTCCTACTCTTCGCCTGCTGGACGCCGTTCCTTTCCGCGCACGCGGTGGAGGAAGGGACTGTCGGCGCCAAGAAGGAGCAGGTTGTCGACGCCAAGAAGGAGGGCGCCGCCGACCCGAAGAGGGAAGGGGTTGTCACGATTGACATGATCATCCATGCCCGCCAGAACGGCGATTACGAGCTGGCCCTCGAGCTCATCGGGCGCGCGCGTCAGCGTCCGTTGGGGACACGCGCGCTGGTGACCCTGTCCCTCTACGAGGGAATCCTCTTGTATGAGGTGGGAAGGTTCGTGGAGTCCGGTGATGCCTTCGAGATGGCACTGCTGATCGAGCCCGACGCCACGCTTCCCAAGCCAGTTTCGCCCAAGATCGAGAGTCACTTCGAGACCGTCCGGAAAAAGGCTCAGCAGGAGCCGAGCACTACCTCGGGCGGCAAGCAGAAGCCTTCTCCGAGGGCTTCGACGAACTGCCCGTCCGGGCACATCATCCCCCCTGGCAGGACCTTGAAAGCACAGCAGTTGTGGCGCCTGGCCATGATGGAACAGATGCTGTGCTTGCGAGATATACGTGGTGGAGAGGTGGCCAGGCGCTTGTCGGAATTCAAAGCCCAGGTCTCGCAAGCGGGCTCGCCCACCGAGTGGGTCCGCGCCATTCAGGAGGTTGACCAGTTCGCCAAGGAGTACGCCGTCTATCCGTTCAAGGCGGACTGGGATCACGCGAAGTCTCTCGTGCCAGAAGAGCGCTGGGAGCTCGGGGACGAGGACCAGGACGTGGCCCTACCCGCGGCCCCCGAGTCACCCGATGAAGAGCCGGCGAGTCTCTTCGGGTGCCGGGCAGCCGTTGTTCCCGACTGCGAGCGGCTCATGCGGCGCCTGCTTCTGCTCCAGAATCAAATCTCCGGGGTGGCGTCCGAGAAACAGCTCACCGCGAGAGCAGAGCTGCTGCGCCTGGGCAGGAGGGTTCGGGAGGCCGACACCAAAGAGAAATTGCGAGCCACCACGCTCGACATCGATACTTGGCAGAGCACGTGGCATTGAAGCGCCGCCCTCCACGACTCCTGGGATGGAGCCATGGAGGGGGCACGCTCCTCAACCCTCGAGCATGTTGATCTTGAGGGTGTTGTCCTGCCCGGCTTTGACGTCGACCTCGCGCTCGATCGTCCTGTCCGAGTGGACGAACTTGATGATGTGGAGCCCCGCGGGCAATTGCAGGGGCTGCATGGGGGTGTCTCCCATCTTCCGACCATCCACGAAGACAGTGGCGTAGGGATAGACGCGCAGCACCAGGGTCCCCTTGCCCCTGACCTTGGGAGCAGGCGGAGGGGCGGGCGTGGGGTCGACAGGAGGCGGCGGAGAGACGGGCACGGATGGCTGGGCGGATCCCCCCTGCGCGGGTTGGTTGTTCGCCACCTGCTCAGGTTGGTTGTTCACCTCCTGCTCGGATGACTTCGTCGCCTGGCTGGGCTGCGCATCGGCGTTCTGCTGGGGCAAATCACAGCTTCCCGTGGAGGTGAGCAGGAACACCAACAAGCCAAGCGCCCATGACGGCATCGAAGGCCGACGCATCGTCGGAGCCTGCGGCGGGAGACTTCTATTGGATGCCGGGATCTCGATGGGCCCGGACGGCCGTCGGGGCCGCCCCGGGGCAGTCTGTGGCTCGGACGAGAGGCGCCGGGATGGAGGTGAGATGGGGGCCCCTTGTGCCTCCTGTTTCGAGACCTGGGGGCCACGGTGGTTCGCCGTCACCGCCTCATTCGGCGGTGAGGAGGAACGCTTCCTGGTGAGGCCCGGGGGCACAGGAGAGGAAGTCTTGAGCGGCTCCTTCGCAACGGGGATGCTCTCCCCTGGGTCCGTGTTGGCCCGGTTGATGAGATGCGCTACCTGCTGCATCGTCACGGGCGTCCCAACGGAGAGAATGAACTTCTCCAGGTCGGCCTGGAAGGCGTGGCAATCCGCGTAGCGTTGGTCGCGGTCCTTGGAAAGCACCTTGTTGAGGATACGCCGCAGCGGGAAGGGAAGATCCTCACGGATCTCGGCCGCCGGGGTGTGCGGCTCGAAGAGGATGGCCTGCATCAGCCCGGCCTCCGACTCCGAGGCGTACGGCCGCTGGCCCGTGAGCAGCTCGTAGAGCACCACGCCAAGCGCGTACACGTCCGCGCGCCGATCCAATGGCTTCGCGCGCAGCTGCTCGGGCGGCATGTACGGGAGCTTGCCCTTGACGACACCGCTCTCCGTCTTGCGGCTCTGCCCGGTGGCCTTGGCGATGCCGAAGTCCACCACCTTCACCGCGCCCTGCCGGGACAGCAGGATGTTGTCCGGGCTGACGTCTCGGTGGATGAGGCCTTGCGCTTCGCCCGTCTCGGGGTCGGTGAAGTCGTGGGCGAAGGCCAGCCCCTCGCAGGCAAGGGAGATGATCCGGGCGCACACCTCGGGAGGCAGGGGCTTCCCCTGGGCCGCGGCGCGCTTGATGAGCGTGCGCAGACTGGGCCCATCAATGTACTCCATGGCCAGGAAGTAGCTTCCCTCGGACTCGCCGAAGTCGAAGATCTGCACGATGTTCGGGTGCGTGAGCCGGGCAGCAAGCTTGGCCTCGGACAGGAACATCTGAACGAAGTCAGGTTCCGCGGCCAGCTCAGGCAGGATGCGCTTGACGACCAGGGTCTTCTCGAACCCCATGGGCCCGACGGCCTTGGCGAGGAACACCTCGGCCATGCCCCCCGCGGCGAGCTTCCGCACCAATTCGTACTTTCCCAGCTGTTGCTGTTGCGTCACGGGTCCCCTCTTTTCCCAGCGGATCCGACAGTTCCATGCCGGACTCCCGCGAGGACGCGCTCTCAGGTTCAGCGGGCACCTAAATATCAGGTGGCATTCAACCTGTCGTGCTCTTGCCTGCACGCGAGTCGCTCGCGACACATTTTAAATCAATACAGGTCTGGAGGTCGGGCAAGCCCTGTCTGAACCAACCAGACTTCAGTGACTCACGAGGATGTCAGGGTTTCAGCGCCACAGGATCATCCTCTACACCGTACTCACCTTGTCTCTCGCCACCGCAAGGCGGTTGCACTTCCCGAGTCAGAGCATCCGAGCTCCCTTCAGGCAGGCCAGCATGGCCGCGTCAGCGGCCCCCCCTCGGCCACTCCGCACCCGCCAGCCCCCCGCAACCGTCCTCTCCTTGTTCAGGGGGTGAAGATCGGCGAGTAGCTCGTCGAGAACACGCCGGGTCCCGACAGCATGACCCGGCCCGAATCCAGGAGGACGGAGGTGGCGCCGAACGTACTGGTCCCCATGTCACTGAGGGGGGTCCAGGTGTTGCTCAGTGGCTCATAGAGCTGGAAATAGGTCATGAAGGTCTCGGGGTTCGCAGCGCCTCCCGCGCTCAGCAGCTGCCCCGAGTAGAGCGGGGTCGCCGTATGGCCCCAGAAGGGAGCGCCTACGGGAGCGGCGGCGGTCCACCGGTCATTGTAGGGGTCATACAAATCCACCGAGCTACCGCCAACCACGAGCACCGAGCCCAAGTACAACCGAGTCGCGGTGAAGGTGTTGTGCGAGTACGCGTTGGTCCGGTCGGTGGGAATGGAGGCCACCTGCCTCCAGGTGTTGGTGTCTGGGTTGTACAGGTCCACCTGCTGCGTGTCGCCGTTCACCAGGAGCACCTCGCCCGAATACAACCGCACCGGGGCGGAGCGGCTGGTGTCGTGACCCAGGTCTCCCGCCGGACTCCACGTGTCGGTGGCCGGATCGTAGAGTTCCGCCGTCGTGGCCCCGTCCCCACCGGTGACCAATACCTTTCCCGAGCCGAGCAACGTAGCCTAGTGAGAACTGCGTGGCCGCAGCATCCTGCCGCTCAAAGGTGGTCCAGGTGCCGGTGCTCGGCTCGTACAGTTCGGCGGAGTCGAGCGGCCCGTTCCCCCAGGAGGGACCCCTGCCGCCCGCGAGCAGAACCTTGCCTGACGGGAGCCTCAACATGGCGGCCTGGTAACGCGGCGTGTTCAGATTGCCCGTGGGCTGCCAGGTGTTCGAGTAGGGATTGTACAGCTCGACCGACCCGAGCACGGAGGTGGCGCCCCGGGAGCTGATGTAGAACCCGCCCGCGGCGAGCACCAGTCCGGAATCGAGCTGGGCCACCGCGCTCTTGGCGCGAGAGATGCTCATCGGGGCGCTGAGGGCCCAGGGCGTCGACGTCACGGCACTGGCGCTGGTGCCGAGAGAAGATGAAGTGCTCGTGTCCGCACGGACCGGCTCGTCCGCCACACCACAGCCGACGGTGGCGACAACTCCCCACAGCAACCCTGACAACCGAAGTAGCCTGTTCATGAACGCTCCCAACCAGGTCCCCCCCCGCGTTGAATGCAGAAGGGTCTCCGAGGGTACAGCATCCTGCCCTCGCGGAGGACACGCCCCGGGGAGAAGAGCACCGCCTTCTACCGGGCGCAGCGGAGCGCCGTGTCCGACAACGATTCGCCAAGTGAGCCGACAATTTCGAAGCTCCGCACGGCGCGTGCGACGACCTCCTGAGCCATGCGCAACCTACGGACTCAGCTGAAGCGCTTTCGGACGAGCAGCTTGTCGAACATCTTGTTGCTGGCGCTGTTCGAGAAATTGAACGTCAGCGAGTCCGTCACACTGTTGTGGCTCTCGATCGTCTTGAATCCGAACGAAAGGCTGCTGCTGCTCAGAGTCCCCATGTTGGTGTCGCCGAAGAGCGCCGAGACCTTATCCTCCTTCAAGAAGTCGCCCACGCTCTTATTCTTGGCCATCTTGTTCAAGATGTGGCAGCCCAACAGGGTGCACTCTGAACTGGTGCCGGAATCGCAGACAATCTTCGCGGCGTTGCCGAGATCGGTTTTTTCAACCGAGAATGAATAATCGGATGCAAGAGAAGGCTCGTATATCATGGTGATATCATTTACCCCCGACTCCCCCTTCGCGTTGTTGGTCTTGCGTATCCAGTTGGGGTCGATGCTTTGCTGGATCAGCTGATTGGCTTCTTCCAGACCGGCCTCGGCGAGAATGATGACGTTGATGTTGGGCTGCGAGGCCATGAGCTTGAACAGCTGCTCCGCGAACCCCACTGCACCTCGCAGGGAGGTGCCATGGTCGAGCGGGCCCGTAAAGGGCAGCATGCCCCCCATGGTTCGAACGGAGGTCGAGCCGGAAAACTGGCTCGTGGCATCGAGGGATTGATAGTAGATGTAAAGGTCCGGTTTGCCGTCGACCTGCGCATGGATAAGCAGCCCGTGGTGGTCGCTGAAGACGGCGCTGGAGTATCGATTGACGAGGCCTACGAGCTTGATCTGGCCCACCTTCTTGTCTTTCGGGCTCAGCAGCGAGTGGTAACCGTCGGAGGTCTGGTCGAAGCTAAACTGCTCGAGAGATCGCGTGACCGGGATCGCGGTGGGCAACGTCGTCACGTCGTCCATGTCCAGGTGAAACTGCAGCGTGGCGATCATCTCTCTCAGCTCGTACAGGCAATCCAGCAGCTCGTCTTCCCGGGACGGCTGATTCGTGAGGGTGCCGAAGCCGATGGGAGGAGACTTGGTGAGCAGCTGTTTCTTCAGGCTGGCGTTGACGGTTCTCAGCTGATTCTTGACGAGCTGGATGCCGAGCGCGGTCGCCTGGCCCCTCTTGACGAGGGTGTCTCGAGACCGGAGCCTCTTGAGCCATTGTTTGCGGAAGTCGTCTTGGCTGGGCTTGGGCGTGAGCTTGGACTGCTTGACGATCTTGTTGGTTGGCCCATCGTCTGAAAAGCGGGTGAGCGAACGTTTTTTGGTCTCGTGCTTTGGCATTTTTGGGCCCACTGCAATCTATCGTGGTCCAGCAAGGGGGGCCAAAAAACATCGCGCTACAGGGGTGACGCTAGGGCCTTGGATCCGTTTTCTGATTGTAGAGTGGGATTTCACTCGGCAGGGAAAACGCCGCGTGAAAATAGTTATCGCGGAATGGCTGGCCTCGATAGACAACACCTCAAACGGAGGGAGTCTGGGCCCATCACTTGTGATTCTGGCTCTACTTCAGGTGAACAAGTTCTCGCCGAAGCGCCGCTCATAGACTGCGTAGGCGATAAGCTCGGGCGCGAGGTATCCATGCCCCATCGGCGCTCGGCGCTCCATCATATGGAGCGCTCGTCTCATCCAGGTGGAGCGGAAGCTGGAGTTGCTCCACACCTGACGCGACATCCTCTCTGCTCCCCTGCGAGCGGCGGGCGTGGTATCAGCGGACCCCATCCATGCTTCCCGTCCCACCCGTCAAGCTCGGCTGGACGCGCACGCTCGCCCTGGCCGTCGCGGTCACCGTACTCACCTGGTCTCTCGCCACCGCAGGGCGGCTGTACTTCCGCCAGTACAGCACCAGTGGTGCAGAGGGCATCTGGCCCACCCTCTACCCGCTCCACGCCCTCATCCACTGGGACTCGGGCTGGTACGAAGTCATCGCGACGAGCGGCTACTCGTACACCCCCGGCGAGCAGAGTCCGGTGGTGTTCTTTCCCGGCTACCCCATGGCGGTGCGAGGCGTCTCCTGGCTGCTGGGGGTCCACCCCTTCCTCGCCGGGGTGATGGTGAGCACCCTGTGCGGGCTGCTCGTGCTGCCACTCTTCTTCGCCTGGGCCCGGCGGGTCGGAGGTGAGCGGGTGGCCTGGCTCGCGACGCTGCTGCTCGCCGCGTACCCCTACGCCTTCTACCTGTTCGGGGTGATGTACTCCGAGCCCTTCTTCCTGCTGCTGGTGGTGGGCAGCTTCCTGTGCCTGGAGCGCGATGTGCTCTGGGGAGCGGCACTCCTCGGGGCGCTGGCCACCGCCACCCGCCCGGTGGCACCGGCGATCCTGGTCGGGCTGGTGGTCCGCCAATGGGAGCGCAGGCGTCAGCAAGGGGAGTCGCCGCGGCGCTCGGATGCAATCCTCCTGCTCTCCGGGGCCGGCATGGCGGGCTTCATGCTGTTCCAATGGCTGTCTTTCGGCGAGCCACTCGGCTTCGCCAAGGCGCAGGCCGCCCCGGGCTGGGACCACGTGCCGGGCTGGGATACGTGGCTCAAGATGGGCTTCTTCCGGGTCATGGCCAGCAGCATCATCTTCGCGCGCAAGGCGCAGTTCGCCCTGCACGCGCTGCTGACCTTCGGGGCGCTGGCGCTCGCCTGGCCCATGCGCCGCCACCTCGGCTGGGGCTACAGCGTCTACGTGGTGATGGTGCTGGCCATCCCCGCGCTCAACATGAAGGACTTCTGGGGAATGGGGCGCTACGTGCTGGCGGCCTACCCATGCTTCCTCGAGCTGGCGGTGTTGCTGGAGAACCGTCCGCGGGTTCGCGCTGCGGCGCTCCTGGCGAGCCTGTCCTTGTTCTGCACGCTGGCGTTGGCGTTCGGCCGCGGCGCCTGGGTGGCGTAGGGGTTCCTCGAATGGGGGCAGATTTGCGAGTGAGCCAGGGACAGGCCCGGTCCCACACGATTCAGGGGGAGATCGGCGTGCAGAGCTCCACGAGCACTCCGTCGAGGTCCCTCACGTAGGCCACCGTCTGCCCCCAGGGCTTCTGCTTGGGAGGCTGCGCGGCCCCGGCGCCCGCCTTCACCGCGCGCTCGTAGGCGGCCTGGACGTCTGGCGTGACGAGCGCCACCTCCACCGCCGCCGCGTCCTGCTTCGGCCGGTTGAAGCGCACGGTGAGGCCATTGTCCTTCGCCATCTCCTCCGCGGCGAAAGCCAGCGCCGTCGCGCCGGTCTCCATCTCCGCGTACTGGCCACTCTCGTGGAGGAAGCGGCGTTGCAGGCCAAAGGCCTTCTCGTAGAAGTCGACGGTGGCGGGCACGTTCGCGACGTAGAGGATGACGTAGCCGAGCTTCATGGCGGCGGACTCCGGTGCACAAGTGGAACAGCGTGCGGCGGTATTCGCACAGCCCGCCCCGGCCTGTCTTGAAGGAATCGGACAGGGTTCATCCCTCGAGCTGAAGCGCCGTGGGAGTGAGGCCCGCCAGGTCTCGAACTTCTCGTGAGAGATGCGCCTGGTCGGCGTAACCGCACGAGAGCGCCACGGCACTCAGGTCCTCCCCTCCGCTGGAGCGCAGCATCGCCACGGCTCGCTGGAAGCGCAGCACCCGGGCCAGCAGCTTCGGTGGCACGCCCGCCTCGTCCAGCACGTTCCGGTGCAGGGTGCGCTCGCTCACCCCCAGCGTCCGCGCCAGCGAGGACATTCGCACCTGTCCTCCCGAGGACTGGAGCCAGCGCAGGGCCTGGGTGGCTCGGGGCCGCGACGCCTGTCCGAAGGACGCCAGCTGCCGGGCGACGCTCTCCTGAAGGAGGGCCTGGGCCTCCGCCGGTGAGCGACAGTCCTCGAGCCGCCGCTGGAGCAGGGCGAGCGCTGGCGAGCAGTCCGCGACGGGAACACTGAGTCCACGGAGCTCACGGGGACTCACGCCGAGCAGCGGCAGCGCCCACCCGGGCTTGAACCGGACGCCCAGGCTCACCGAGCCGGGCTCGATGGAGACAAGGGCGAAGCGCTCCATGGGGCCGACCACCTCCAGGGACGGGTCGGCCATCCACACCGGGCCTCCCGTGTCTCGGAAATGGAAGATGAGGTCGGTGCAGCCGTCCGGCAGTATCCGATGGAGCTCGGGCCCGGTTCCGGCGCCACGAGGTGGCGCGGAGTAGCGCCAGAACGCGTCCACCGCATCCGCCATGCTGGCCGGGGGAGCCAGCTCCTCGTAGCCCTTCATCGCCGCACCCGCTGACATCGCGCACCTGTTCCCCGGCTCCAGGGATACAGCGTGCCCGAAGCGGCACCGGGATTGCCAGCGACGTGAAGCAAGCTCACCTCGCGCTATGCCGCTCCTCGGCCATGCGGAACTCCAGGCCCGGTCGTGTCTCGGCGTGGCAGCGCGAGGGCCGCGAGGGCCGAAACCGCCAGCGCTCCTCCGAAGACGGCCATCGCGGCGCGGTGCTGCTCGAGCGTCGCCACCGCTCCGCCCTTGGCCAGCACCCCTCCGAGCACCGCGATGCCCGCCACGCCTCCGAGGTAGCGAATGGTGGACATCGCCCCGGCGGCCATTCCGCTCCGCGCTTTATCCACGGCCCCCATCGCCGCGGCCTGGGACGGCGCGGTCGCCAGCGCCAAGCCGAAACCCAGGAGCATGAGCGGCAGGATGGCTTCATTTGGCACGTCCAGCGTGCGCATGCCCAGCAGCCCCACTCCCGCGAGCGCCAGGAGCGCGCCCGCCACCGAGGTCACGCGCGCTCCGAGCTGCTCGGAGAGCCTCCCTCCCAAGGGCGTGCCAATCACCATCATGGACATCATCGCGAGCATCGTGCGACCCGTGCGGCCCGTGTCCTCTCCAAACCGCTGCGCGAAGAGATAGGGGAGCTGGAAGAGCAACCCATACATGGCCAGGTTCTGGAGCGCGAGGATGCAGCTGCCCGCAGTGAAGGCACGCGAGCCGAAGAGCTGGAAGTCGATGACCGGGTGGCTCTGGCGCCGCTCCCAGCGGTACATCAGCACGAGCACCCCGGCTCCCGCGGCGAGCAATCCCGCCATCCACGCCCCCTGGCTCTTGCCTCCCACGACGAGCAACGCCAGCCCCGTGCCGAGCAACACGCTGCCGAGGACATCGAACGCGGGACGCTGGGCGGGAACGGGCTCGGCGGGTACCTCCCCGCGCCCCAGGAGGAGCGCGAGGCAGATCACGGGGACGTTCACCATGAAGATGAAGGACCAGCCCAGGCGGGCCACCAGCTCTCCGCCGAGCATCGGGCCCGTCGCCGCGGCCAGGGACATGATCGCCCCAAAGAGCCCGAAGGCCCGCGCCCTGCGGTTCGCCGGCAGCCCGTTGCGCAGCAAGGCCATGGCGCTGGGCGCGATGACCGCGCCCGCTGTCGCCATGAGCACCCGCGCCAGCGCGAGCAGGGCCACATGCCGGGCCAGGAAGCCCGTCATGGCGCCCAGGGCGAACAGCGCCTGCCCCACGCCCAGCACGCGGTGATGACCCCAGAGATCTCCCAGCTTTCCGCCGGGGCTCTGCAGGACGATTCCCACCAGCAGATAGCTGGTCACCAACCATTGGCTCAACGTGTCGGGCCCCGCGCCCAACTCGCGGCCAATCGTCGGGAGCGCCACGGCGATCATCGTCGAGTTGAGGGGCACCAGCGCCATCGTCAGCGCGAGCGACGCCAGGGTCCGGGAGGACAGCGCTTGCGGCTCGGCGTGGGCGGCCACCTCCGAAATCTCAGCCGACACGGGTCACCGCCCGGCGCTGGAGGAGGAAGAGTTGGGGGCCGGCGAAGGCCCACTCGAGGTCCTGCTTTCTTCCGAAATGGTTCTCACACCGGGTGGCGAGCGCGTGCAGTTCCTGCAAGCGCTGCTCGTTCAAGCACAGGGTATTCACCCGCTCGGGCGCCACCGCCACCTCGCGCGTACCCCCGCTCGGGAGCGGTTGGATCTCCAGGTCCTTCTCTCCCGCTGCCCGTTCGAGGATGAGACCCTCCCGGCTGATGCGGTAGCGATCCGGCGTGACGAGTCCCGCCACGACGGCCTCGCCCAGGCCCCAGCTCGCCTCGATGACCCGCTCGTCGGCCCCGGTGAGGGGATCGCACGTGAACAACACGCCCGCGCACTCGGACGCAACGAGATGCTGGACGACCACGGCCACGCGTGGTGTGCCCTCCTTTCCGAGCTTGCGGCGGTACGCGAGGGCCGCCTCCGAGCGGCCCGAGGCCCACACCTGCTTCACGGCGTCGATCAAACCGTCCTGGGTGCGCACAGCGAGCGCGGTGAGGTGCTGACCCGCGAAGCTCGCATTGGCCGAGTCCTCGCCCACGGCGGACGAGCGCACCGCCACGGAGGGGCCTACCCGGTCGAGCAGGCCGCGGACCTGGGCCACGGCGCCAGGCTCTCCCGCGGAGACCCGCTCCACCAGCCCGACCGAGAGCGCGAACCCTGGGGGGACGGGCAGGTGGGCGCGCAGCGCGGCTCCAAGATGGACCGCCTTGCCGCCGAACTCCTCCTCGGACAGCGCTTCATTCAAGGGCACCAGACTCATGACAGCACCTGCAGCTCTCCGGTCGTTCCATTGACCCGCACGCGAGCGCCGTCGCGCACCACCTTCGTGGCCTCCCGGGTGCCGACGATGCCCGGAATCCCATACTCCCGCGTCACGATGGCGGCGTGGCACAGCTGCCCGCCCCGGTCCGTCACGATCGCCCCGAGCAGGGGCAGCACGACGTTGAAGTAGGGCGACGTCGTGGCCGCCACCAGCACGTCGCCCTTCTCGATGCGGCCGAGGTCGGTCTGCTCCTTCACGATTCGCGCGATGCCCTCGTAGATACCCGGGCTCACCGGCAGGCCGCGGACCGACGTCTCCGTCGTCTGGGCCGGGGGCGACTCGAAGACGCCCTGCATGTAGAACATGATCGCGTTGTTCACGCGCAGCGCCGCCGGGGGAAGGAAGTCCATGGGAGGGGGAGGCGAGGGGGGCGCGCCCAGCCAGGGGGGCGCATCCGCGTGGGTCTTCGTCTTCCTCCACTGCGCGCGCCGCTGGAGCTCCTCGCTCGTCGGGTGGTTGGCGGCGCGCAGCAGGCCGAGCAGCTCTTCATGGCTCGCATCGATGGCCAGCTCCGCGTCGGTGAGCCGCCCCAGCTCCTTCAGGCGAGCCCCCACGGCGAGCACCGCCCGGCGAGCCAGACCCAGGGCCCAGCCATCACTGTAGGTATTGCGCTCGTCCCGGAGCCGGTAGACGAGCCTCGCCTCGGCGAACAGCTCGTCGAACTCCTGCCGGTGCGCCTCCGGCACGGCCTCTCGCACCTGCTCCATCAGCCGGGGGTTCGAGGCGCCCTCCGTCTGCGTGCGTCCCGTCACCGCGCCCTGGATGCCGTGCACCAGCGCTTCGGGAACCTCCAGGGCATATTGATCGGAAATGTCATAGCCCAGGCTGCGGTAACCAACCCACTCCAGGTAGGTCCGCAGCTGCTCGCCCACGGCGCCGGGCATGGCCACCAACTGCTCGAGGACCTGCTTCGCGGGGGTGTTGGAGAACAGCAGCTCGCGTGCCGCCGCATCCGCGCGCAGGGCCTGGATGAGGGCGGGAGTCTCCTGGGTGGCGAGCTGAGCGGACAGAGGAGAGTCGCCCTTGAAGAGCCGCGCGAGCTCTCCGGCGCTCTTGCCCGTCCACCGCTGCGCATGGACGAGGAAATCCCCCACGGGGAGGATGTGCGCGACATTGTAGAGGTGGTGCAGGCGGGCCATGGCGACCAGGTGGTCGCGGCACGCCACCAGGTGCGTCTCCAACTCCGCGGTGGGAAGCGTGGAGGGCTCCACGGCCTGCAGGGCGAGGTGCGCGCGGATGGCCGCCGGCTTCTCCACCGTATCCCAGTACCGCAGATCCTCGCGCCAGCGCTTGCCTTCCAGGGCCTGCTTCGAGACGTTCAGCCGGCGGCGGATTCCCGGGTGCAGGCGCGTCATCAGCTTCATCAGGAACAGGGGGGGCGGTGAGCCCGAGGCGCCCGCGGGGGCCCCGAAGGGGACGAGCTGGGAATACATGAACCCGTGGATGCTCACCGCGCGCATCGCGTCGATCATCAGGCCATACCGGGCCGCTCCCTCGGTGAATCCCGCGCTGAGCCCGGCGATGAACAGCTCAGAGGAATACCGGGACCCGGGGCGATGGGTATGCGCTGTCTCCAGCTCCCAGCTTCCCGGACCGGGGGCTTCGAACTTCACGTCTGAAGAAGTAAGGCTTTGCATTCGTGATTCCTCTGGCATGGAGCCGCTGCGCGGCAGGCGACCGTGTGGCCGCGGGGCTCTCCATAATTTCGTGACAATAATGTTTCACGGATTTTGCTGACAGAGCGTAGCTTGGGGCGGAAATCGGCCTGGATTGGGATCGAAGGGAGTGGCGTGCGCGGCTTCCGGGGTGGCTGAACGGAGGGACATACTCGCCGTCCATGACTCGCACGCCTCAGCGCTCGCCTCCCCATCTCCTCACCCTGGACGCGATGGGTGCTGGGGGCCTGCCCTTGCGTGTCGTTCGTATCCCAGGAGACGGGCCCGTGCCTCCGCCCGTGCCGCTCGTCTCGACCTTCTTCATGGTCTTCGTGCTGACGGCGGGAAGGGGGCGAGCCCGTCACTTGGAGGAGCTCGAGCTCCATGAGGGGGACATCCACCTCGTCCCCGCGGGCGTAGAGCACCAGCCCCTCGATGTTGGCAACCTCGAGGGGTGGATCGTGGGGTTTGATCCGCTGCTGCTCCGCTCGCTCGGACCGGAGTGGTTGCCAGCACCGCCTCGAGGCACTGGAAAGACGAAGCCCCCTCCAGCGCGGAGCCTCTTTGTCCGGGGACTGCTCCGGCTGCGGCCCGGACAACCCCGGTGGCGTCGAATCGTGCAGTTGGTGGCCGAGCTGGAAGCCGAACTGCGAGAGGCCCAATGGGGCGTGGAGCACGCCGCGCACGCATGGTTCATCTTGCTGGTCACGGAACTCGTGCGCGAGTTGCAGGAGCACACGCCTCTCGCGCCGCCCATGATCGGCGGGCTCGTGCACGATGCGCTCGCCTTCATCGAGGCGCACTGCTTGCAGCCGCTCTCGCTCCAGGACGTCGCGGCGGCGGTGGGGTGCACGCCCTCGCACCTGGCCAACGTCATCCGGAAGGAGACAGGGCTGACGGTGGGTGACTGGCTGCGAGAGCATCGCATGGCCGAGGCCCGGCGGCGCCTGCTGGACACGGAAGCCAGTATCGAGCGCATCGCAAGCCAGGTGGGTTACACCGACGTCACCCATTTCATCCGCACCTTCCGGCGCGTCCACGGAATGACCCCCCGGGCCTGGCGCGCGCAGCGCCGCCGCTAACCCCAATCCAAGCCGATTTCCGACCCAGACCACGCGCTGAAGACAGACGCCGCTGCTCTTGACTGTCTGGCCATCATGACGAACTCAACGACACAGCGTCGCCGCGTTCTATACGACCCGGCGACCCTCCGCCTGTTGAGGCACAACCCCTTCGCAGATCGCCCGCCGCGCGCGCCCCCGGACCCTAGGGCTTGTCCGCGCACAGTGCCCCCGCGAGCAGCGATTGGGAGTCCCACTCGGTGCGCTGGGATGAGCTCGCCCGGGCCCAGGCCTCCTTGTACCCCGCCGCCACGAATGCCTGGAACTCCGTCGTCGCCACCCGGTAGGTGCGCTCGGGCACCACGGGCTCGTCCCCCCGCTCGGGAGCGGCGGGGTTCACGAGCACCCTCAAGTCCACCACCCTGCCCTGTTGTACCGAATAGCGCACCCCGCTGAGCTGACTGTAGGCATCCGTGCCTCGCTTCGACTCGCTCAGCTCCACCCACGCCTTGAGCTGCGCGCCCGTCATCTTCGCCGTCACCAGCGTGTTGCGGTACGGGAAGGCGCCAAAGAAGTCCTCCGCCGCCACCGGGCCCGCGGGAAGTCCCGCCCGGAAAGTGGATGCCGTCGCGAAGAAGGCATGGGCGCCCACCGCCCGCCGCCACACCTCCGTGGCCCAGACGCCCACCTCTGACCTGCCCGTCGTGACGTCGCCGTCCCGCAGCGGCGCCGCCAGCCTGCCCACCTCCACGAAGCGCTCGGGCCGATCCGCCTCGAGCGCCGCCTGCATCCGCGCCACCTCCGCCGCTGTCCGGGGGTCCTCCGGCTTCGAGGCGTCCATCTTCACCAGGCCTCCGTCCACCCCCACCAGCCTTCCTTCCCGGAAGCGCAGCCGGACCTCGGACAGGTAGGTGAGGTACTGATAGGGCGACAGCGCGTACGTGTCCGTCCCGGGTACCCGCCGCAGCTCCTCCTTCTGGTGCGAGTGCGAGCCAAGAATGACGTCGATGCCTCGGACCGCCCGCGCCAGCGCCACGTCCTCCTCGCGCGTCTGGTGTCCGATGAGCACCACCGCGTCAACCCGCTCGCGCCCGCGCAGCTCCTCCACCACCGCCCGGGCCGCCTCGGTCGCAGCCGTCCACCGCGTGCCCGGCGGCAGGTGCTCGGCTTTCACCAGGTGCTGCATGTCCGCTCCCGCCAGGGCGAAGAGTCCCACCCGCAGGCCCCCCAGGTCACGCACCAGGTACGGCTTGCCGTCCACCTGGAAGTAGGGCTTGCCCTCCGCGCCCACCAGATTGGCGCTGAGCACCGGGTACGAGATGGAGGCCCGGCAGCGCGCGAAAGCCTCGGCTCCGTAGTCCAGGTCATGGTTGCCCAGCGCCATCACGTCCACCACCCCGTTGAACCACGGCCACTCCACGCACCCGTAGACATCACTCCACGTGGGCACGCCTTTGTTCACCGTGTCTCCCCCGGAGACGACGATCGTGTCCGGCCTCGCCCGGGCCGCGCGCAAGTAAGCCATCGCCCGAGCCACCCCTCCTTGCCCGGGTTCGCCCTCCGAGAACATGGGCAGCGCGTGCGAGTGGTAGTCTGACATCCCCACCAGCGTCACCGTGCGTGTCGTCTGGCAGGCGCTCAGCAGCAGCAGGCTCGAGAGGAGAACAAGAGAGTGCTTCGAGAAGGGAGGGAACATGGGTGCTGGCATCCCTCCCGCTTCTACCACGGCCCGGCAAGGCCCCCCTCCAGGTCAGTGACGGTTGCGCTCGTCCACCCACCATCGGGTTGCCTGCTCGGGTTCGCGCGGCGGGCCACGGCGCCTTCGCGCGGGGGATCGATGGGCTGCACCTGACACCTGGGCAGGTGGACCGAGAATGAGGTGCCCTGCTCGGAGGTGGAGCGCACCCCGATGTGCCCGCCATGGGCCTGGATGATCTGTTTCACGATGAAGAGCCCCAGACCCACCGAGCCACGACCGTCGCCCCGTCCCCTCCGGAAGGGCTCGAACAGGACCGGCAGGAGCTCTTCGGGAATGACGGGGCCGAAGTTGTGCACCTCGACACAGGTCTCACCGTCCCGAGCCTCCACGCGCAGCGTGACCGGCCGCTCCGGATGGCCATACTGGAGCGCGTTGCCGAGCAGGTTCCCCATCACCTCGGACAGCCGGAGGGAGTCCCATGTTCCGTTCGTCTCCTCGGCGATGAGCTCGATCCGGCGTCCGGGAAACGCGGTCCTTGCCTCCTCGACGACGGAGCGTGCGACGTCATCCAGCCGCGCGTCCTCGAGGTCCAATGGCAATCCTCCCCGCGCCTTGAGCCGCGCGTACTCGAGCACCTCCTCCACCAGACGCCGGGCACGCTCCACGCTGGAGAGGATGCGCCGGACGTTCAGGAGCTCATCCCCCCCGAGCCCCCCCCGCCGGATGAGCGACTGGGACGCGAGCGAGATGGCACCGAGCGGATTCTTCAGGTCGTGCGCGACCACGGGGAGGAACTGCGCGAGCGAGGGCTCCTCCTCGCCACGAGACGTCCCCTCCACGGGAGCGAGCCGCGACCGGAGGTGCTCCACGTCCTGCTGGAGCGAGGCCCGGGTCAGGGCGGAGAGCGAGGCCTCGGCGAGCATCTCCACCAGGAACAACTCGCGCTCGGTCGCCTTGTGGTTTCGAGCCCAGTACACGCCAATCGAGCCGAGCGGCTGCGCCTGTCCGATCGGCACCATGGCGAGGCTCCTGACGAACGTGGGACGGTAGGCCTCGATGGGGATGCGAGGATCGGCGTAGATGTCCTCGATCACTGCCGCCTGGCGGTTCATGATCGCCCAGCCGGAGATGCAATGCTTCGCGGGAAACCTGCGCCCCTTCCAGAGACGCTCGGGCGACTCCTCCTCGGCGTAGTAGACGAGCTCGCCTTCGCTCAGAACGAACGTGACGCCGTCCGCCCCCACCAGCCTCTTCACGAGCCCACAAACACACTGGGCGATGCCGCGGACATCCTGTTCCCGGGCGAGCAGACGAGAAGCGTCCAGGAGTTGAAGGGCATCCTGGAAGGAGACCCCCGCCTCTTCCGCTCGAGTTACCAGGTCCATCGACAAGAACGTCTGCACATCCACCTCCAGGGCGCTCCGCGAACTGGCAACGCCTCCCCGCCTGAGCACAAACTCTCAACCCGATGAGGGGCGGCGCCGTTCCCGAGCCACCCCTCCCCTCGCCAGCTTCCAGGCGATGGCCGCTCGCATGCCGTCAGGTGCCTCGGGAGGGGACGAGCGAGGCCACCACGGAGAGCAGCGTCGAGGTGTTCAACGGTTTGGCGAGGTGCATGTCGAAGCCCGCGGCCAGGGCGCGCCGCCGATCCTCGCCCCGGGCAAAGGCCGTGAGCGCGACCGCGGGAAGGTGCTGCCCGTCACGCTCCTCGGCGCGAATCCGGCGAATCAGGCAGTACCCGTCCTCGCCTCCCGCCATGCCGATGTCCGAGACGAGCACGTCGGGCCGGACGGAGCCGAGCAGCGCCAGCGCCTCCCGGGTGCTCGCCGCGCGCAACACCTGGGCGTGGCTGCCCTCCAGTACCTCGGAGAGGAGGGCCTGTGTATCCGGCTCGTCCTCCACCACCAGGATGCGAAGTCCTTCCAGGGAGGGCGTCTCGGCCGCCGGGAGCTGGGTGTGATGATCCGGCCGGGCCAGACGGGCCGGTGGCGGCTCCGGTGCGCGCGGTGGAGTCAACGGCAGGCGGATGCAGAAGGTGGCGCCCCGGCCTGGCCCCTCGCTGTGCGCCGACACGGAGCCTCCATGCATCTCCACCAGGTGGCGCACGATGGCCAATCCCAGGCCCAGTCCACCATGGGCGCGGGTGGTGCTGCTGTCGGCCTGGCGGAAGCGCTCGAAGACATGCGGCAGGAAGTCCGGGGCGATGCCCTGGCCCGTGTCCTCCACCTCCAGCCGAGCCTCGCGCTCCCCGCGCTCCAACCGCACCACCACCTGGCCTCCCGCCGGCGTGAACTTGATGGCGTTGGTCAGCAGGTTCCACACCATCTGCTGCAACCGCTCGGCGTCCACGGGCAAGGGCCCCACGTCGGGGGAGATCCGCAGCTCCAGCCGCACGCCCCTGGCCTCCGCCGCCGGGCGGACCGCTTCGAGTGCCGCCTCCAGCACGGATTGGGGCTCGAGCGGATGCACGTCCAGTCGCAGCTTGCCGGTGACGATGCGGCTGATGTCCAGCAGATCCTCGATGAGCCGTGTCTGTGCCCGCGCGTTGCGCTCGATCGTCTCCAGGGCCCGCTGGCGCTTCTCCTCGGACATGGGACGGGTGCGCATCAGCTGGGCCCACCCGAGGATGGAGGTGAGGGGCGTGCGCAGCTCGTGGGAGAGCGTGGAGAGGAACTCGTCCTTCATCCGGCTGGCGGCCTCGGCCTCGTGGCGGGCCTGGCGCTCGCGGGCCAGCAGGCGCTCCCGCTCCCGCTCGGCCTGGGCTTTCTCCAGCGCCACGGAGGCAATATGGGCCATGGTCTCGATGATGTGCAGCTCGTGCGGCTCGGGGGCGCGCGGCTCGTTGTAGTACATGGCCAGCGTCCCGAGCACCCGCCCCTCGGAGGAGAGGATGGGGCCGGACCAGCAGGCCTGGAGCCGATATCCCTTCATGTTGTGCCGGAAGAACGCCCAGTTGGGGTGGGTGTTGATGTCCGTCACCACGACCATGGTCTTCCAGTAGGCGGCCGCGCCGCAGCTGCCCACGTTGGGGCCGATGGCCAGCCCCTCGACGGCGGCGTTGTAGGCCAGCGGCAGGCTCGCCGCCGCGCCCATGCGCAGTCTGCCCTCCTCGTCCAGCAACAGCACCGAGGCCATCATTCCCGGGGCCAGTTGCTCGATGCCACGGGTGATGGCATTCAGCATGTCTTGCAGCGGCGTGCCTCTCGCGACCAGCTCCAGCAGCCTGCTCTGCATCGCCAGGCGTGCTTCCACTGGACCGCGCTCGCCCGTCCCCTCGTCCCCGTCCCCGGTGAGCGCTCGCTGCTCTTGAACCGGTGCGTTCGGCGTGTCACGCGGGGACTCGGGATTGTGCTCCATGCGAACCTCACCATGCGAACACCCGAGAGGGTGGTGCACACTTCCTACTCTACTCCTCGCGGAAGGACCTCACATCAGGCGGCCCACCAGGAAAAGGCGAGGAGGCCGCGGCTTCCAGAGCGAGTGCCGACGCCGCCTGCCGCCCAGAACGGCGAGGAGGGCACAAGCCCCCGAACCCCTGCCGCGCCATGTGTCCCAAAGGGCTGCACGGCCTCTCCTCCGGCCCCGCGCACAGCACCCGTCAGCGGCCCTCCCCGGCCCAATCCAAGCCGATTCCCGCCCCAGGCCACGCTCTGGAGACAGACGCCACCGCTCTTTACTGTCTGGCCATCATGACGAACTCAACGACACCTCGTCGCCGCGTTCTGGTGGTTGGACTTGGCATCAGCGGCATCGCCACGGCCATCCGGCTTCACAAGCTCGGCTGGGAGCCTGTGCTCATTGAACGGGCACCCGAGCGCCGCAAGGGCGGTTACTTCATCGCCCTGTTCGGTACCGGCAAGGCCTCCGCCGAGCGGTTCGGCTTGATGGAGACCCTGGTCGATCGAAGTTCCCCGCATATGCAGACCTACGAGATTGACCGGGCCAGCCGTCGGCACCAGGGAATGAACTTCGTGGACGCGCCCGGCGCGCCTCGTCCGCTGCTGCGCGGCGACATGGAGAACTCCTTGTTCTCCGCGTTGCCGGAGGATGTGGAGCTCCGCTTCTCGACGGTGCCCACCCGGATAGAGCAGGACGAGCGCGGGGTCGACGTCACGATGACTCACACGAAGAGCGGCACGACCACGACCGAACGCTTCGACCTCGTGGTGGGCGCTGACGGCATGCGCTCGACCGTCCGTCAGCTCGTCTTTGGTCCGCACGAGAACTTCCTGCATCCGCTGAACTACATGATCGCCGCCTTCGTCCTGCGCAACCCCGTGCAGGGCTACGCCACGCACGAAGGACTGGTCCTGGCCGAAGCGGGAAGGTCGGCGTGGGTGTTTCCTTTCGCGAATCACAACCCCACCGTGCTGTTCTCCTACCGCGTCGAGGACGTGGCCGCGCAGTTCCGCGGCCGTCCCATCGAATCGCTGCGCAAGGCGTACGGACCGGAAAAGACGGGGCCCGTTCTGAGCCATCTGCTCAATGAGTTCGAGACCGCGGACGAATATCTGTTCGACTCGACCAACCATGTCCGCATGCCGAGCTGGCACAAGGGGCGGGTCGTGCTGGTGGGCGATTCCGCGTGGTGCTTGACCCTGTATTCAGGGATGGGCGTGTCGACCGGTCTGGCCGGGGGTGAGCTCCTGGGTGACATGCTGGAGAAGCATCCAGACGACCTGGAACGTGCGCTGACCCGGTGGGAGGAGAAGCTGCGCCCGTTCATCGAGTACCAGCAGCGCGACTCGCTGAAAGCGAGACCGCTCTTCACTCCGGCCAACGAGGCTCAGCGAGTCTTTCGCACAGTGCTCATCCGCCTCATGAGCAATCGCCTGACGGGTCCGATCCTCAAAAAGGTGACGCGCGACAAGGACCTCAAAGCGAAGATGATCGACATCGTCGCGCAGTAGTTCCACCGCGCCTGCCCACCCTGGAGGCGGCCCCCGGCGAGGCACGTCCGGCATCAGGCCTCGTGTGAGCACGTCCCAGCTGGGGCCAGGGCCTCGGCCAAGACCTTACCGCAGCGAGCCAGCTCGCGCGGCAACTCCACCGTAAAGATGGAGCCCTCGCCGGGGTGGCTTTCCACGCGGATGCGACCGCCGTGCTCCTCGATGATCTGCCGGGTGACGTAGAGGCCGAGCCCGAGCCCGGCGAACTGGCGTCCGGAGACGGCCCGCTCGAAGCGGCCGAAGATGTGCTCGAGCTTGTCGGGCGGGATGCCAATCCCGTGGTCGCGCACGCTCAGCATCGCCAGTCGCTCGTCCTCCCACACCCGCACCTCGACGGGCTTGCCCACTCCGTACTTCAGCGCATTCGAGAGGAGGTTCGTCACCACCTGCTCGAGCCTCATCCGGTCCCAGTGGCCGGGGGCTCCTTCCGTCAGCTCCAGGTGGAGCTCGCAACCGGCGGCGGAGAGCGTCTCCCGCATGCGCGTCACGACCTCGTTCACCAGGGAGGCGAGGTTCAGCTCCTCCGGCTCGAGCTGGAGCTGGCCGACCCGGATGCGGGAGATGTCCAGCAGGGTTCCGATCATCCGGGAGAGCCGGTCGGCCTGCTGGGCGATGACCTGGATGCCCTCCCCGAAACGGCCGTCCTGTTCGGTGGCGGGCTGCTTGCTCAGTGAGCGTTGGAGGACCTGGGCCTTGAGATGCAGGGCGTTGAGCGGTGTCCTCAGTTCGTGGGCCGCGATGGAGAAGAGCTCGTCCCGGGCGCGGATGGCGTCCCGGGCCTGCTGGTAGAGCCGGGCATTGTCGATGGCCAGCGCAGCGCGGCGGGCCAGCTCCTCCACGGTCGCCAGCTCCTGCTGGCCGAAGGGGCTCTCCCTTCGGGTGGACACGTAGCCGATGATGCCGATGATGCGGCCCCGGGCCACCAGGGGGACGACCACATAGGAGACGAGAGGGGCCTCACGGAACTGGCGCAGGCGCTCCTCGTCCAGCGCGAGGGCTCGCAGATGCTGCTCCCCTACCTCGGGCACCAGCACCGGCCTGCCCGTCTCGAGCACCTCACCCACCGTGTGCCGAAGGACCGCGTGGAGCAACGTGGCCCGGGCAGGGGGGGCGTCCGCCGAGAGCCGCTCGGGACTCCCATCCTCTGCCAGGAGCAGGAACCCGCACCCGTCGGTGCTCTGGTGGAAGTCCAGATGCTCCAGCCGCGTCAGCGTCTCCTCGAGCTCCAGCGACTCGCCGAGGATGCGGCTGGCCTCCGCCAGGAAACGCTGGGACTCCTCGGCCTTCTTTCGCTCGGTGACGTCGAAGAGGGTGAGCACGGCCCAGATCGGCTGTCCCTCCGCGTCCAGTACGGGCGCGGCACTCACGAGCAGGATGCCCCAGGTCCCGTCTCCCCGCTCGATGACCACCTCCTCGTCCTTCACCACCTCGCCCGTCAGGACCGTCCGTGCCAGGGGTAGCTCGTGCGGCTGGTAGGCTTGGCCGTCCAAGCGGCGGTACCGGTAGTGTTTGAGCTCCTCGAGCGAGGAGAAGGGCTGGAAGGGCTGACGCGTTATCTCCTCCATCTGCCGGTTCCAGAGCACGGTCCGCCCGCTGGGGCTCTCCGCGATCATCACACCCGCGGGGAGCTGTGTCAGGACGGCGGCCAGGCGCTCCTCCTCCGCGAGCTGCTCCAGCAGCCGCCCCCGCTCTTCTTCCGCCTGCCGGAGCGAGGTGAGGTCCTTCATCACCAGGGAGAAGCCCCGGAGGGCACCTCCCGGGGCGTACAGCGCGGTGAGCACCATGTCCGCCCAGAAGCGCGAGCCGTCCTTGCGGACACGGTAGCCCGTCTCCTCCAAGCGCCCGTCGGCCTCCGCCCTCTGCAGTGCGCGGCCCGTCTTTCCCCGGGCCGCGAGCTCGGCGGGATAGAAGCGGGAGAAGTCCTGGCCGAGGATCTCCTCGGCCTTCCAGCCGGTGAGCCGCTCGGCTCCGGCATTCCAGTCCGTCACGTGCCCGATGGGACTCAGCAGGCAGAGCACGTAGTCCTGGAGCTCTCCGGCGAGCAGCTGGAGCCACTCCTCGAGCTGTCGCTGCGTCTCGAACTGCCGCTGGAGCCGGATGGCGCGCGTGAGCACCCCAGCCACGCCCCGGGCGAAATGGAGCTCCGCCTGGGTGAAGCTCCGCTGCCTCCGGGTGTACGCCCCGAGGACGCCGAAGGAGGAGTCCACTCCCTCGATGATGACGCAGAGCCCACTGACGGCCTCGTGGTCGCGGAGCCGTGGAGGCACCTGGAAGCGCTCATCCTCCGGGAGTGCCTCGATGAGGACCGGCTCGCGCGTGAGCAGGGCGAAACCGGCGGGTGAGCGCTTCCCTGTCTCATGGAGCGGCTGGCGCACCCTCTCCTCCTTCCAGCCTGCTCCCGCCCGGAGGTGGAGGGATTGACGATCGCTGCTCAGTTCCAGGAGCTCGACGAGCTCCACCTCGAGGGTGTTGGCCAACAGGAAGGCCGCCTCGTGAAGGAGCGAAGGCACCTCCGGACGGGCCAGCAGGCTCTGGCCGAACCGCTCGATGACGGAGTGGAAGAGGGCCTGGTCCCGCTGAGCCTTGCTCCAGTCCCGCCGGAGGAACTCCCGCTCCGAGTCCAGCCGAGAGGCGAGCCGGCGCTCCGAGGGGCTTCTCACCTGCGTGCTGAAGATGGCGAGCCCCATCGCCAACGGGACGAAGAGCCCGAACAGCCTCATCTCGGGGTGGAAGGCAAACACCAGGCATTCGAGCGCGAGGGTGAGAAGCGCCGGTCCGAGCCCTCCATACGAGGCGCTGACCGCCACCATCGCGAACGCCAGCAGGAGGAAGGCCGGCTCGAGTGGCTTGAGCAACAGGCTGGCTCCGAGTGCCAGCCCGGCGGCCAGGACGGCGGCGGCCCAGCGGAAGCTGGGGAGTTTCACGGGGGCGGCGTTGGAGGAGCGGAGTTCGGGCGGGCAGGGAGCGGAGGGCGCCGCGCACGATCGAGATTCCATGTCCTGATAACCCCATGCAGGACGCGTGATTCGAGCGCGGACTGGAGTCAACGTCTGCCACCACCCTCTGCGAGCAAGCACGGGCGTCGACCACGGGCTCTACCCCCCTGTGTCCAGGGAGGGTGTCAGACGATTCGTAGGAGACGTGGCTGGGGAGATGAGGCCATGGTGGAAGCGGAGGAAGCAGAGGTAGCTCCATGACCTCTGGTACTTCCATGGCGGGAGCTATTCCGCCGGGCGGACGGGAAGGGCTTCGGGGCCATTTCCGTCGTGAGGCGGCTGCGGAGCGGGCCGGCAGTAGCCCGCTTCGGCCATCTGCTGTCCCATGACGCGATACATCTCGGCGTCCCTGGGCTGCCAGGTGCCCAGTCCATCCACGTAGCGGTTGTACATGCAGAAAGCCGCCGCGATCAGGATGGTGTCGTGGAGCTCGGTGTCGGTGGCGCCATGGCGCCGTGCTTCGTCGACGAGCTCCTTCGTGACGCGCTTGCCGTCCACCTGCACCTCGGCTGCGATGGCGAGCAGGGCCTTGAGCTTCTCGGGGATGGGCGCCGTTGTGTAGTCGCGGCACACCGCTTCGACCAGGTCGGCGTTGCCGCTCAGGTGGGCCGCTGCCGCGCCATGGCTCGTCTGGCAGAAATAACAGGTGTTGCGGGACGACACGAAGGTGGCGATCAGCTCCCGGTCTCGGGCACTGAACGAGGTGTTGCCAGCGGTGTGCAGCAGCACGTGGGCGAGCTCGCGCAGCGGCTTCGCGGTCTCCGGGCGAAAGGCAAAGCCGCCGGTGATTCCGGGCAGCCCTTCGGGAAGTGGAATGTGAGGCATGGTCGGCGCTCCAACGGGGGACTCGGGTGGGAGCGGAGTGTACCCTTCCCTGGCCCGACGCCTCACACCTCGACGAATCGCGTGCCGGTGAGCCCTTCAGGCGTCGCGACTCGTGAGTGGACCCCCCCGGCCGACACATCACCCACGCGTTGCCAACGTGTCTGGCTTTGGCGCTGGCTCGAGCTACGGCTGAAGGTAGACCACGGAACTCGGCATGTAGACGAGCGGCTGAGCCACGTCCGCCATGTAGTAATCCTTGGACGTGTCCCAGGCACTCACGCCCAGATCGTTGATATTGGGCGTGGGGGAGGGCGGAGGGGGGACGTCGACCTGACGGCCATCCTCGTACCCCGTGTTCATCCCCATGGACGCCTCGTAGGCGAGGGCCTGCAGATCATCGTCTATCGCGGACTTGAACGCTGTCTTCTGCGTGACTTGTCCTCGCACCACGAAGACGGCCTTGTAACTCTTCACGTCGAACCCGAAGGCATAGAACGTGCTGGGTATGGTGGGGAAGGTGTAATACACCGTGTAGGCACTCTTCACGGTCGACGGGAAGAAGCGCGTGGGCCAGGCCCGGACCGAGGACAGATCCAGCAGGGCCGGCTGCGGCGGCTGGTACACCTGCGCCACGGGCATGTAGACAGGGGTCAGCACGGGCGTCAGCACCAGTGACGCTTGCGAGGCCTCTCCCACCGGCTCCTGCTCCGCCGTCTGTGTCGCCTCCTCCAGTGCCTCCGGACCACACGCACTCAACGCCAGCAGCATCACCGCGGACAGCGGATACACGTATCGCTTCATGGCTTCCTCCATGTCCTTGTTTTTCTTGATTTTAATTGATTACTCGAATGTGACAACCGTGCGCACCCAGCTCTGGGGATTGCTGGAGAGCAGGCGCAGGCGCTCATTGCGCACGGCAACGGCGGGGGACTCACCGGCGCGGATGCGGGCGCGCACGGCGTCGAAGAAGGGGCCGGCCTCGTCGTCGGGGATGTCCACGGGCGAGGCGATGACGGCACGGGCTCCTGCCTCGAGGAAGGCGACCGGGAGGCTCCAGGGCTCGTGGTAGTAGGGCGCGGTGCGAGCCGCGCGGCAGGAGGCCAGCAGCACCACCGGGGCACGCTCCAGGCGGTGGCGGCGCACGTCTCCGGCCGTCAAGGCGTAGTGGCCATCCGCCTCGGGGGCGAGCACCACCAGCGAGGCGTCCGAGAGGCCCAGGTTCACCAGACCGTGGGCATGAAGATCAATCTCATCCGCGCGCGCCATCTCCGCCAGCACTCGGGAGGGCGTGGCCTCGGCGCCGATGAGGTCCACCCGGCCTGGGGTCTGCTGGGCGAGGGTCCATGCGGCCAGCCGGGGCAGCCCCAGGGCCGCCGGGGCGGCCACATCGCTCACCACCAGCGAGCGGGGCGTGCCAGCGGGTGGAGGGGCGGCATGGAGGGGGCCGCGGCGGTAGCTCCAGGCGAAGTCCGCGGGCAACAAGCCCTCGCGGCCATGCAGCGGGTAGCGGGCATATACGGACACGGAGTCGCAGGGGCGTAGGGCCGTCAGCACGGGCTCGGGCACCAGCCGGCCCAGGTCCAGCTCGGAGGTGCGGCGGTTGGCCTCGTACGCGCCCACCTGCTGCCCGTCCGCGCCGCGCGCGACCACCAGCGTGCGCCCCTCGGAGAGCTCCACGCCCAGGGTGCAGCGCTCGGGGGCGGGCCCCTGGGCCTCCTCGGCGAAGAGCGCCAGGGCCTCGGCGTACTCACCCGCCTGACCCGCGTCGAGAATGAGGGCCGAGTAGCTGTCCGCACGTGCCTTGAGGGCGGTGGTGTCCTCGAGGGGCAGGCGTCCGGCGGCGGCCACCACCTCGCGCAACAGGCGCTGGCCCTGGGCCCGGTCCCCCAGCAGCCGCAGCCTCCCCTCCACATGGTCCACCACCAGCAGTTGTCCGGGCCGCTGCCCGGGTTGTGCCCGCAGCTCCGTCAGCCACTGCTGCGCCTTCTCCACATCCCCCGGCCGAGGCTCCCGCCGCGCCAGCTCCATCAACGTGTACGCGCTGAGGATGGAGCGGGGGGCTCCACAGGAGGGCACCCGCTCCAGCTCGGCGCGCGCCTGGGCGGGCTTCATCTCCGCCAGCCGGAGCTGGGCGAGCGTCTCCGCCACGTACACCTGGGTGCGGCAGTAGTCCGGCTGGCGCAGCGCGGACTCCTGCAGCCATGCGCGCGCCAGGGCCGAGGCATCCCGGAAGTATTCGATGCTGCCCAGATCCTGGATGAAGCGCGTCTCCTGGTCCGCGTCATTCAGCCGCCGGGCACGCTCCAGGCCACGCAGCGCGTGCTCGCGCGCCTCCACCAGCCGGTGCTGCACCCGGTAGAGATAGGTGAGCAATCCCTCCAGCTCGCCGCAGCGCGAGCCGAGCCGCAGGCGCTCGCAGCCAGGCAGCGCCTCGAGGAGGATCTGCTCCGCCTGGGCCAGGCGGCTGACCGCCACCTGCGCCTGGGCCCGTTGCAGCTCCGTGCTGGCGTCGAACCAGGGGTCTCCCACCGAGCGGGCCGCGGCGGCGTACTGGTCGAGCTGGGCGGGCAGCCGGTTGAGCATGGGCAGCGCGCCCAGGAGGATGTCCAGCTCACCGGCGGCCTCGAGCTCGCGCAGGAAGCGCTCGGCGGCGGCCGGCTCCAGGGCCTTGCCGGCCAGCACCTGGGAAAAGGTCGTGGCCAGGGGTCCGCGGGTGCGGAAGTCACGCCGCGCGGTGCGCTCCACGTAGCGCTCCAGCACCTGCCCGCCATAGCTGGTGTCCAGCTCGCGGGCCACCGGCAGCAGGGCGCGCACGCGCTCGGCGGTGGGCGCGGACCAGGCCGACAGGTACAGGTACTTGCGCACCAGTCCAGGGGCCTCGCGCACGGTGCCCTCGGGCAGAGGTGTGCCCTGGGCGGCCAGCGCCTTGCACGCCTCCCAGGCCGCCTTCCACCGCTGCTGGCGCTGCTGAGTGGCGCGCTCCACGGCTTCGGCGCGCTGGCGACCCTCCTCGCTCCAGCCCGGCTCGCCCAGGGCCGCCACCTGGCGGAAGCCCTCGGCGGACAGCAGGTCCAACCCCAGCTCGCGCAGCACCAGGGCCCGGTTCCACAGCGCCGCGGGGTGGCGGGGCTCCCGCTCCAACACCCCCTCCAGCAGCACCAGGGCCTCCTCCAGCGCACCGCGCGAGAGCGCGAGTGCCGCCCTATCATTGTCCTCGCCGGGCGAGTGTCCCGCCTGCTTCAGCGCCTCCACCGCTCGTCCCGACTCGCCGGCCAGCAACTGGGCCACGGCCAGCCCGTGCCAGTCCCGGGCCTCCTCCAGGGCCGCCAGCGCCTTGAGGGACAGTTGCTCTCGGGGGCGCTCCTCGCCCGAGCGCCGCACGCCGTAGGGCCGCCAGCCGGAGGCCCCCTGCCAGCTCAGCCGCGCCTCCAACGAGCGCGTGGGCGCGAGTGCGAGGGCCACCGGCTCCGCTCCCAGCCCGGGGCGCAGCACCACCAGGGCGAAGAGTGCCGCCAGCGCTCCGCCCAGCCCCACGGCCAGCAGCGCCTGGCGTCGCCGGCTCCAGGCCGGGCGGAAGGCGCGTGCCTTCTGCTCCACGGGTGCCACCGCGGGCTGCGCGCCCAGCCTCTCGCCCATGGCCTGCATCTGGAGGATGTCTCCCAGCTCGGCCTGGCACTGCTCGCAAACCCCCAGGTGCTGGCGGAAGGCCTCGGCCTGGGCGGGCTCCAGCTCCCCGTCCGCGAAGGCATGCACCTGGTCGTGAATCTCACTCATGGCGCTCCTCCTTGGCCTCGGCCCCTTGCACCGGGCCGGCCAGCAGCTCGCGCAGCATGCGCCGCGCGCGGACGAGCCGGGTGCCCACCGTGTTCTTCGCGATGCCCAGCCGCAGGGCGATCTCGTCGTACGAACGCCCCTCCAGGCAGTGCATCTGGTACACCTCGCGGAAGGGCTCGGGCACCTGGCCCAGCACCTCGCGCAGCTGCTCGAGGCTGATGGAGGCCCAGGCCGGAGCGGCCTCACCCTCTGGGGCCGCCACCCGCTCCGCCAGCTCATCCGTGGACACGTCCGCGCGAGGCTCGCGCGTGCGGGAGCGGCACCTGTCGATGAAGAGGCGGTGGAGGATGGTGAGCAGCCAGGCCCGTCCATCCGTCCCCACCTGGAAGCGCTCCAGGTTGCGCAGCCCCCGCTCCAGCGTGTCCTGCACCAGGTCGCGCGCGTCCGCCGCGTTACCACACAGGCGCAGCGCCGTGGTGTGGAGGGCGAGCTCGTGCTGCCGCGCGAAGGCGGCGTACCATCTGCTGTCCAATCGAGGCGTGGTGGGAGGCCGGACTTCCACGCGTGCACCTTGGCCCGCGCGCTCCAGCTCCGTCAAGGCGGCCCCCCGGAGCATTCGTCGTTCCTCTAAGGGTCGTGTGACTGCCACCTGGGCGAACATGTGTGCCGCGCCTCCTGCCCCGGACTGGCCGGGGAACTCCACACCCCCTCAACGGCACGGCGCGATTTTCTTCCCGGCATTTTTTCTGTTTCTGGTTGACGCCCTCTTCTTCCTGAATGAGCGGGAAAAATCCGGCTGGCGGGAAGATTAATTGGCGGGCTCGTTGGAAGGGTGAGCCGCGGAACTGAGCGAGTGCCGCCGCGGCGAGTCCGGCCCCGCTGTCCCCTCCGCCAGGGTGGTGGAGGGCACGGCGGGCCTTCCAACTCAACGAGCGAAGTCCATGTCCCTACCACTGCGCTGGCTCGCGGCTTCTCTGGCCGCGAGCGGGCTGTTGCTGTCCGCTGCCGCCGAAGCCGCATCCACCTCCCCCACGGGCCCCATCATCATCGACCCGTGCGTCCTCTATACGTACACGCTGCAGGGGTGCCAGAACCCCGCCAACAGTTGTGATCAGCGGGCGCGTGATGCGGCGAAGACCGACCCCAACGCCCTTTGCAACACCCTCATCCAACAGGCGGGTGAGGAGCAGGCGGCGTCCATGCCGACGCGCACGGTGAAGGTGCCCGTGTTGACCAAGGCGGATGGCACGCAGGTGCAGCCCACCGAGTCCACGCACTCGGTGGCCTACAAGCCGGACAACCCCAACACCCGGACCGGCAGCGGACTCAACAGCTTCGCGCTCGGCCTGGTGCTGCGCGAGCAGACCTACCTGCAGCAGACCAGCGCCTACGCGACCTGGCTGACCTCCTATCGCCAGAGCCTGCGCGACTCATGGAACGCCAACGGCTACGTGGTGGACTCCTGCCGCGAGTACGTCCACGAGAAGTACTACGATTACACCACCTTCGAGGACCGCTTCACCACGCTGGGCTCGGACTACCGGGCCATCTACAACTCGGCCTATGCCGTCGGGCGGTTGGGCTTCCCCGCCCCCGCGTATGCCATTGGCACCCGGGGCATCGCCGACCCCGTGCAGCGGGGCAAGGATGGCACGCCCCTCAACCCGCCCATCACCTTCCCCGTGGACCAGCCGAAGAACCGTTTCTTCACCGTGCCGCTCCACACCAGCAGCAAGGTGCAGATCAGTCATGGCCCCACGAACTCGGTGACGGAGATGCCCGGGGGCATCGCGCTCATCACCCTGGCCAACCTCACCCGCCCGGGGCTGAGCCTCAACGGCGTGGTCTTCCAGGACACCACCTTCAACAGCACCATCGCCGCGGGCCAGGAGTACTACGACGAGAGCTGGGCCTGGCATAAGAGCATGTCCGAGCGCAACGCCCGGGTGCTCGACGAGGACATGTACGAGCTGGAGCGGCTGCAAGACGACTTCGAGGCGTTGCTGCGCAAGCGCGAGGAGACGGTGGCCGCCATCGCCAGCCATCTCAACCCCAAGCCCCTGCCGCAGCCCGTGCCCATCTACTCGGGCCAGTGGTGGCGGGACCCGGTGTGGAACCCGGACCCCATCGCCCTGGACAACATCATCGACTCCATTTCGACCCCCACGGCGGGCCTGACCGCACCGACCACCAGCTCCACGCTGAGCGCCAGCTCCACGTCGAGCACCAGCTCCACGCTGCAGGCGACTGCCCTGCCGACTCCCATCAGCACCATCCCCATCTACGCGCAGGTGCTGGACACCACCGTGGTGCGGACCGCCTGCCTGCAGCACCCCATCTTCTGTCTGCTCTACAAGCTGGAGGCCATCGACAACGCCATTGAAGCGGCGCTGGTCAACGCGCGCAACCGCGGGTGCCTGACCTTCAACACCACCGGAGCGGTGACCTGTGACTGGTCGCCCAAGCGCTTCGCCCAGCGCGTGCTCTCGCTCTACCAGAAGGAGCGCGAGACCGCGTTCCAGAAGTGCATGGACTACACGGACAACAACTTCGCCCTGCTCAAGAACCGGGCCCTGGTGGCGGGCACCGTCAACTACCCGGCGCAGGACTACACGACCAGCCCCACCCGGCTCGAGCAGTACTTCACCCGCCGCGACCTGTACCTCAAGGCGCTGCGCAAGGTGACCGGAGACCTGATCGATCCCGTCACCTGCCAGGCCCGCCTCAACTGGGGCGCGAGCGACACGTACAGCATGGGGGATGAGACCTTCGGCGCCTCGGCCAGCTACAACGTCTCGCTCAGCCTCAACAACCTGAGCGCCACCAACAGCACCTGCCCCTCGCCCCGGGCCATCGGCACCTTCAACGCCACCGGCAGCGCCCTGGGCATGAGCGTGCAGCTCATCAACGCCTCCGCCAACATCTCCTCTACCCGCGCCGACATCGACCTGGACGTGCTGGACAACAGCATCCACCTGGTGGACGTGCACAAGGATCTGCCGCTCGGCACCTACAACATCGTCTCCGGCAGCAAGAGCAAGAGCCTCACGTTCGTGGATGTGAGCACCACCTTCATCATCGTCGTGGTGCCGGTGGAGCTGGGCGCCCGGCTGGGTGGCACCGTGGGCTTCAACTACGGGCTGGACGTGGAGCACAAGGTGAGCACCACCTCCAATGGCTGCAACGTCAACAGCGTGGGCCTGGGCGGGCGCCTGGAGCCCTTCGCCTCGGTGGACGGCGAGCTGTATGCCGGGGTGGACCTGTTCGTCGTCTCCGCGGGCATCAAGGGCCGGCTGCAGCTCGTGCATGCCGGGGTGCCGCTCAACGCGAGCGTGGGCCTGGCCTACGGGCTGGGCGGCTACAACACGCTGGCGCTGGAGGTCGCGGGCCGTGCGGACCTGAAGTTCGTCTTCATGTCCGGCAGCATCGACGTCTACGTGGCGCTGGGCCCCTGCCCCTTCTGCGTCGAGTACGACGAGTCCATCGTGAGCTGGGACGGCATCCGCCACGACATCCCGCTCTTCAAGAAGAGCTTCGCCGTGCCGCTGGTGGACGTCCAGGCGCTCATCGGCCAGGCGGCGTGCAGTAACTGATTCCTTCCTTTCCCCTTTCTGGAGAGCACAGTCATGAAGTCTCGCAAGGTCCTTGCCGCCAGCGTGCTGGTGGTGCTGGCAGTCCTGACCGTCACCTACCTGTTTGTCCGGACGCCGGAGTCCGTCACCGGGCTCGTCCAGGAGCAGCGCACGCGCCGCTTCTCCTATCCCCGGGGGCAGAGCTGGAGCTACCGGCTGGAGTATCACGCGGACAGCCGGGTGCGGCTGAGCACCGTGGCCTCCGGTAATGGCTCGGAGGTGGGTGGCAAGGTGGACCTGGTGGGGCGGCTGGTGCTGCGCGGCCTGGGCCAGAAAGGGGAGAACTGGAGGGTGGGCCTGAGCCTGGAGCCCGTGCAGCAGCACTCGCTCCAGGTGTTCGGCCAGGAGCTGCTGCCGGACGAGGCGGCGGTGCGGAGCCTCTTCCACGGCCGCGAGGCCATGCTGGAAGTGGGGCCGGAGGGAGACGTGCTCAGCGTCTCCTTCCGTCCCGAGGACCCCAGCCTCTACAAGAACACGGTGCAGACGGTGTTGGGGGAGCTGCAGGTGGTGCTGCGGCAGGGGGAGCAGTGGGCGGTGAGTGAGAGCACGGCGCGGGGCCGTGCGCGCGCCGAGTACCGGCTGCTGGAGGAGGACGGGGACAGGGTGCGCGTGAGCAGGAGCCGCGTGGGGTATGAGCAACTGGTGGGCCTGGGCCAGGGTGGCACGGTGCGGGTGGGCTCGAGCTGGGAGGCGGCGGTGGAGGGCGGGGTGCTGGAGCATCTGGAAGGCGAGGAGCGTGTGGAGCGGCTGGGCGAGGATGGCAGGCCCGCGGGACACATGCGGTTCGCGCTGAAGGTGGTGCGCGAGTCCGAGACCGCCTTCGACACGGCGGCCGTGGCGACACTGGAGCAGGGAGCGCAGGAGAAGCTGCCCCCGGGCCGGTTGGTCGTGGACCCACTGGCGCGCAAGAAGATGCTGGACCAGCAGGTGGCGGGGCTGACGGCGGAGCAGCTGATGGCGGTGCTGCGCGCCTCGGTGAATGGCGGCGTCTTCCCCGACCACAACCATTTCCTGCTCCAGGCGACGGGGTTGCTGGAGCGCGAGCCCGAGCTGTGCGCGAAGCTGGTGGAGCTCTTCGGTCAGCCGGGCACGGACGTGAGGGGCCGGGCGGTGCTGTTGGATCTGCTGGCGGGAGCGGGCACGCCCGAGGCGCAGGCGGCGATGCTCGAGGCGCTGAGCACCCCGCAGGCGCGCGGGGACGAGCAGTACCACATGCTGCTCAGCCGCCTGGCGCTGGTGCAGGAGCCCACGGAGGCGACGGTGGACTTCGCGCGCCGGGAGTATGAGAAGAGCCAGGGGGCGGTGCACACCGCGAGCACGTACGTGCTGGGGGCGACGGCGGGCGCGCTGCACCGCAACGGGGGCGCGGACCAGGCGCGGGCGGCCGTGCAGCGGCTGGTGGAGGATCTCCGGGCCTCGGACGCGTCCGAGCAGCAGATGCACCTGCTTCTGGGTCTGGGGAATGCCGGGGTGGCGGAGCACACGCCGCTGATCGCCAGCTATGCGCAATCCTCGAGCGAGGAGGTGCGGCGGGCGGCGGCGAAGGCCCTGCGCAAGGTGCCCTCCGAGCAGTCCCAGCAGGTGCTGCTGGGGCTGGTGGGTGACGAGGCGTCGCGAGTGCAGGTGACCGCCCTGGACACGCTCACCCGCTTCAAGCTGGAGCCGCAGGCCCTGGTGCAGCTGCGCGACGAGGTGCTCAACGGCCAGTTGGATCCCCAGAGCTACGGCTCGCTGGTGACGCTGGTGGAGCCCTACCTCGCCCAGGAGCCCGCGGTGCGCGACGTGCTCGAGTACCTGCTCACCCAGGACAAGACGGAGCGCAGCCTGCGCACCCGCATCCACAACCTGCTGGAGACGTGAGCGGGTGGCGAAGGGGGGCCTGTTTCCAGGCCCCCCCTGTTCGCCAGGCGCGAGGCATGACACGAATATAGACAATCCGCCGGGAGCGCCGGGTCAACAACCCTGACACAGGGAGACAGGCCTACCAACTCGGCTCGCGACACTGGCCGTAGCGGAACCGGCCCGCGGGATGGTCCTCGAAGTGAAGGTGAGGACCCGTTGTGCGGCCTGTCGCTCCCACACGGCCGATCACCTGCCCGGCCTTGACCAGGGCGCGGGTGTTCACGGCACGAGCCGACAGGTGGCAGTAGACGTAGACACGGCCGTTGTCGGCCTTGAGACCAATCCAGTTGCCATAGGCACGGCCGGCGCCGTTCGACCAGGCGATTCTGCCAGCGCGAACCGCGATCACTGGAGTTCCGGTACGGGCAGCATAGTCGTCTCCGGTGTGGAATCCCGCCTGGTATCTCCGATTGCGCACGCCGAAGCGATAGGTCACGCGATGGCCTGGAACCGGGCTCTTGACCCGGCCAGAGGCAGCGACCTTGCCGCCGCCATCCGCGGCGCTCACGGAGAATTTGTACTTCTTTCCCAGGGCCTTGAGGGACTTCGTTCCTGGCACGCCATCGGCATCAGCACCGCGGAGCCCGAGGCTCTGCTGCCACTTCGTGTAGGCAGCCCTGGTCCTGGATCCGAAGAACCCCGGAGCAGACGAGTAATCCAGACCTACAGCAGCGGCGAGGGCTTTCTGGACAATGAGCACGTCACCGTTCCTCTTGCCCGGCCGTATGTTGACCAGCTTGACGGTTGCCATGTGCATCTCCTTGAAATGAGCCATCCTGAGATGAAAAGCGCGTGCACCTCCTCTCATGTATAGAGAGAGCACTCCATTCATGTGATGAGAGTCGAGGTCCATGCGCTCGACGGGTTGGACGCTGACTTCGACATGCGTCGCGTGCAACACCGCCTCCCACCCCATCGGCGCCCGCTGCCTCGCCGCCGCCCTCCGGGGCCTCGGCCCCGAAGCTCTACCGCTTCGAGAGCGCGGAGGTGCTTGGCTCGCGCCGCTACCCGAAGGAGGCACTCCTCGCGGCCTTCGGGGTGACGCCCGGCGGACTGGTGGACTTCTCGAGCGAGGACTTCATGCGCGAGCTGCTCACTCCGGGCCCAGGCGCTGCGAGAGGCCGGGGAGGTGTTGAAGCAGATGGTGGGCATGCGCCAGCGCTCTGACCTCGAGGCGGCGCTGCTCGCCTTGCGCGCGCTGGCCGGGCGGGACCTCGGCGACGAGCCCTCGGCATGGCGCGCCTGATGACTTAGGATGGGCGACATGCCCATCCGAGATCGACGCAGCCATCCCCTCCGCACGACCCCGCTCGCATGGCTGATGGTGGCAGGCGCTCTGGCTAGCAATTGCAAGTCTTCGGAGGCGCCAGCCGCCGTGGATGCAAAGGCACTCCCTGACCGGGGAGCGTCTCCCTCGGCGCTCGCCGATGCGGGGGCACCTCTGGAGGCGGTCGCCCCCAGTGCGAAACCCTGGTGGGCCTCGAGCGGGTTCGCCTCCGAGGAAGAGGCCCGGGCCCAGTGGGTAGACGCCGTGAAGGCACAAGAGCGTTTTCTCTCCGCGCTTCCCGCCGACGTGAAGGCCTCGCTCCGCAAGGCCGCCCCCGACTTCACCCCGCTCGGTATCCTGGATCCATCCGCAACAGGACCGGAGGCAGTCAAGGGTGACTTCAATTGCGACGGCGCGGTGGACTATGCGCTACCGGGCTTGAGCTCCCAGTCGGAGCTCGCCCGGGGGTTGACCTCCGAACCCAATCCTTCTGGCCCTCGATTGGAGACGCTTTCGAACGAGCTCCGTCGGTTCAGGTACGACGATGCGGCCGAGGTCCGGGTGGGTCTGAGCAGTCCGTCCGGTCTGAAGTGGCAATCATTTCCGGGCAGCCAGCCGAGCAACCGCGGACCGTTGCCCGCGGATCGCACGCTGGGTTGCACCGAGGTGACCCCCAAGGATGTCGATGTGAATTGGGCGCAGAAGCACCACTGTGATGTCCTCTATATCGGGTGCTGCGAGAAGGATGGGCGCTTTCTGCTCTGGGATCAGCGGTCGCGGAGGTTGCACAACGTCGGCGGTTGCTGAAACGTACCGAGGCGCGCTCGGCGCCGTCGCGCGGCCCTTGAGGAGAAATGTGGCCTGAGCGCCTGGGACAACCGTGGACCCCCCGCCCGGCGGCGGAGGGCCCCCGGTGAATCACTACAGGCTGTTCAGGAGGCCCGTCTTGATCGCGGTCAATGTGTCCGCGCGGGTGAACGTGCCCTGGCCCGCCTTGGAGATGCTGTAGAGCATGGGACTCTGGTCCCCGAAGCCGACCACGGACGTGCGGACCGTCTGGTCGCCCGTCGTGTCACCCCGCAGGTCCGAGTGGGACAGGAAGAACGCCACGTCGTCCATGAAGTTCTTGTTCCCCGCGCTCAGGCCCGTGGGCCAGTTGTAGCTGGTGTAGTCGCAGTCCGCCGCGGTGTAGGTCCCCGAAGGGAGCTTGGGCGCGTCGCCGCAGTAGTTGATGCCCCCCACGGGTGAGCCCGTGGGATTGAACTGCACCAGCGTCCCATCCGGGTGCCGCGCCCCCTGGGCGATGAGCAGGCTCATCATCCGGGTGATGGGAACCGAGTTGTCCTCGTAGCGGGGCGTGCCGTCCGTCAGCACGACGATCGAGGTAGCCTGGTCGCCGGAGCAGATGGACTTGTCGTTGCCCGTCCCCTCCCAGGGCTGGCCCGGCAGGTTGCCGTACACCGGGTCCGAGTAGGGCGCCTTCAGCCACTCGTCGGGTGAGCCGGCCCAGGTCGAACCTGGCTGGCCTGTGTCGGGATTGTCCGTGGTGCCCCCATCGCAGCAGCCCGGCCAACCCCAGCCCGGGTTGATGGGCTGTGCGAACCAGCTGGCCCACCGCCCGTCCTGCACCTGCGAGGAGAAATACGCCCCCAGGCCGAACAGCGCCTCGCCCAGGTTGCGATCCGGGTTGTTGAAACGAATGTTGTTGACGGCACTCTTCAGCGCGGGCCGATTGAGCGCAACCTCGTCGATGGTGGGCGAGGACTTGTCACACGCCGGGCTCATCCCCTTGACGAGGGAGGGGGGATCGAACCACCCCTGATCCTGGCCCTGGGTGGCCACGCCCAGGCGCTTGTCGGTCACCACGGAGAGCACGTCCTTGAGGGCCTTGCGCGCCGTCACGAACTTGGGAGGACGCACGTTGAGCACGCGGCCACTGATGACCCACTTGCGGAAGGCCTCGGGGGGCAGGGGGGGTTGGCCCACCACCTGGGAAGGACCATTGAGCCCGGGCGCCGTCTTGGCGGACACGATGGGGCCGCGCCACCAGCCCTTGGTGGCCAGACACGCCATGCACTCGTCGATGATGGGAGAGAAGAAGTAGTCGGACGACCAGTTAGGAACCGTGTAGCAGGCGGAGAACGCGTCACCGTAGGAGTTCAGCGAGCGGAAGTCGGCGGAGACCGCGTAGGGGTACTCCTCCGTCTGCCAACCCAGGCGCCGTCCACGGGATTGATAGAATTGATTGGGTTCGAAGAAAGACGAACCCAGGTCGCTGTCCGCATCGACGGCGACGGAGCCATTCTGGGCGGGATCCGAGCTGTCCTTGTCGAACCAGCTCATCGCGGCAACCAGCGCAGGATCCGAGCACCCTGTATTGATATTGTATCCCGCAGACCCGTCCCCTCCGAGATCTCCTGGGGCGGGATCCGTGGGCGTCGGGTAATACCCTGGCGTGAAGGCCTCCGGGAGGTACTCGGGGTAGTCCTGCATGGAGGTGTGGTTGTCCAGCACGAACAGGGCGTTGCCGGGGGTCGCCGCTTGCACAACCCCAGCCACCAGCCCCACCGTCAATCCCAGCCATGAGCTAAGCGTCTTCTTTTTCAAGGAACCTTCCCTTTTGAACGAATCACTTCGCATATCGCTGGCTCCTGAAGGTCAACCCGAACAAGCCTGTCTGCCTACAGCAGCGATACGCTGCCATTAATACATCAATCAGCCTCCGGAACCAATGTGATTCGCGCGATACCCGTCATCCTGGAAAGATCGAATCCCGCGAGAAGAGGGGCGTCACGCGGGCATCCACGTGCCATGGAATGTGAAGGGAAATGGATGTTCAAACCAGACACGCGCCCGGGGACCGGCCTCGGGTGACCGCGCATCCAGGATGGCCATGTAGGTCCTGTCGCGCGTCGCGTCGTACTCGGCCCGGCTGCCCGGACGCGGGACGAAGACGGGCTCAGCGGCATAGTGCTCCCCCCCTGTGTCAGGGCGGTTGACGCGTCATCCCCCTCCGCTGTCGTGTCATGACGTGTCAACAGCGCGCTGTGACGCGGAGACACGCGTGTATCTCCTCGACAGCATTCCGCATGGACGTGGCATGCGGCTTGCTCATGTCCGCGTCACTTGAAACAGGAGGGCGCCTTGCGCTTCGTGAGCGGAGTGGTCGTCGCGGTCAGTCTTCTGGGGTGTGGCGGGGGGGAGATGGACATGGACGAGGCCGATGCGGTGGGCCGCATGGACCAGGAGATCGTGGGAGGAATCGAGGCCCGTCCCCACTCCTTCCCGTGGATTGTCAGCCTGCAGCAAGGCGCAAGTCACTTCTGTGGTGCCTCCATTGTGAGGGTAGGCCCCAAGGAGGAGAGCGATATCATTCTCACTGCTGCCCATTGTGTCGCGGATGGTATTTCCGGCGTCTATGCGGTCGCAGGGGCCCATGACTTTTATCAGCCATCATCCGGGCAGACCTCTGTCCGCGTGGCGCGCTCGGTCTATCACCCGGCCTACGACCCGGACACGACGATGAACGATATCGCTGTCCTCAAGCTCGAAAGGCCCATCAAGTTCAGCGGTGGGGGGTGCGGCCAGACCCCCGTCGCGCCACGCCCCAATAGTCTCTCTCCTGGCCCTCAACTCAGTTCTGGAGCTGCGATCCTGCCCGTTTGCCTCCCGGCCTCTGGGGAGATGGTTCCAGACAACACGGAAGCGACGGTCGCGGGGTGGGGACTGACGAGGGAGGGTGGATACGACACTTCCAGCATCTTGATGCAAGTGGGGGTTCCCACCGTCAATTCTCGGGCTCTGGCCAGCGCGTATGCGAGTCAAGGGATCCTCATCGACCCGTTGGCGATGCTCGGGGCTGGGTACTCCCAAGGGGGCAAGGACGCATGCCAGGGTGACAGCGGAGGGCCGCTGGTCATGAAGTCTGGTTCCAAATACGTACTCCAGGGAATCACGAGCTTTGGCGTTGGCTGTGCGAGGGCGGGCTTGCCCGGCGTCTACACCCGGGTCTCCAACTACATTCCTTGGATCAGCACGCAGATCAAATCTCTCAGTAGTGTCAGGTAGGGCGCTCGAGAGAGGGCCCGGCGGAGCCATGGGACGAAGTGGCTCCGCCCGGCGAGTAACCCTGGCGCCGAGACTTCAAGAAGCGAGGCTCAGGCCTTCTCGAGAATGAGCCGTCCGCAGCGGTCGCCGACCATCATCGCGGGCGCGTTGGTGTTGCCCGAGGTGATGATAGGCATGATCGCCGCGCTCGCCAGCCGCAGGCCCTGGACACCTCGCACGCGCAGCTGCGGATCCACCACGGCCAGCTCATCCGTGCCCATCTTGCACGTCCCCACCGAGTGGAAGTCGGACTCGGAATACTGACGGAGGGCCTCCACCAGTTGCTCGTCGGTGACGATGCCGGGGCCCGGCGAGTGCTCCACGTCCTCCACCGCGTCGCGCAGGCCCGGCGACCCGAGGAGCTGGCGAACGAGCTTGTAGCCCTCGAGCTGGTTGGCGATGTCCTCGTCCGTGCTCAGGAAGTTCGGATCGATGATGGGGGCGTCCCGGTAGTCCGCCGAGCGCAGCTTCACGGTGCCGCGGCTCGTCGGGTGCAGGTTGATGAGACCCAGGGCGAGTGCCTCGGAGGGATAGGAGCCCCAGCCGTAGCGCATGTAATACGACTGGACCTGGAACTTCGGGGACCCCGGGCGGGGCCCGTTGCCGGCGAAGAGGTTCACGTCCATGGTGGTGGTGTGGGCGGCGGGCTCGGGCTGGCGCAGCTTCCGCACCGCCACCGAGACCAGGTGGTCATGCAGGTTCTTCCCCACGCCCGGCACGTTGGCCACCACGGGAATGCCGTGGGCCCCGAGCTCCGCCGAAGCGCCGATGCCCGAGAGCATCAGGAGCTGGGGCGTCTGGATGGTGCCGGTGCAGACAATGACCTCGCGCCTGGCCCGCACGGACATCTCCCCGCCCTGTTGGTCGATGATGACGCGGTCGAGCTTCTTCGAGCCATCGAAGGAGAGGCGCTTCACCCAGGCATTCATCATGAGCGTGAGCCGGGGGTTGGCCAGGTGCTGCGAGACGAAGGCGGAGAAGGCGTCCTGGCGGATGCCCTCCACCACGTTGAGCTGGCTATAGGTAGCGCCGAGCTGGTTGTCGCCGTTGTAGTCCTCGTTGAAGGGGTAGCCGAGGTTGACGGCGGCCTGGACGATGGCCTGGGACAACGAGTGACGAGAGGTCAGTGCGTTCGAGGGGCGGATGGGCCCGCTCAGGGCCTGGAAGGAGGGCTGGACGCTGGCGAAGTCCCAGCCGGAGCACCCGGCCGCGGCCCACCCGTCGTAGTCGGCCCGGTTGCCGAGAACCCAGACCATGCCGTTGATGGCGCTGCTGCCGCCGAGCACCCGGCCGCAGGAGTAGGACTGGGTCTTGCCCTTCAACGCCGCTTGCGGCTCGGACTTGAAGGCCCAGTCGGTCTCGGCGCCCGGCTGGGTCAGCCGGTAGGACTGGGTGAAGTCCCGGATCTCCTCGCGGTCGTTCGTGCCTCCCGCCTCGATGAGCAGGACGCGCGCGTCCGAGTCGGTGAGGAGCCGGGCGGCCAGGGTACAGCCCGAGGAGCCGGCACCGATGATGATGTAGTCGTACTCGGTGGAGTCCGAGCAGCCGATGAGCGTGGGCATCGCGAGCGCCGCGCCCGAAAGACCCAGCAGCTTCAGCAGGTCGCGCCGGGAGTACCGGCCGGCCGCCGCCGTCTGGAGAAGCCCTTTCATGTCGGGGGACTTCATGTTCCTACTCATGGGAGTTCTACCTTTCTGAGAGAGTGGAGTCGGAGAGCCAGGAAGAGCACCGCCACGACAGTGCACCACTACCCGGGTGTGAGGCGGTGCCACTGTTCTTCACTCACCGGCGTGGAGTAGCAAGCTCAAACTCAGCAAGCGCCAGATGTACGGCCGCGCCAGCTTCGACTTGCTGCACCGTCGCGTCCTGCTCGCCGCGTGAGCAAGTCGCTCACACAGACCGCGAAGAGCCACAAACCGGGGCAGGCTCACTTCTCCACGATCTGATACCCCGAGCCGCCGAAGTTCTCCCGCAGCAGCACCACCTCGCCGTTGCGCGTGTGGAACACCTTCACGACGCCCAGGTGCTTGCCTTCGTTCTTGTAGATGCGCTTGCCCTCGAGGAAAAGCTCGCGGTCGCTGCTCTCCTCTCCGCTCTGGACCTGGAGCTTGCCCACGCGGGTCTCCACCGTCTGTTCGACGATGATTCCCTCCTGCGCGAACGACACCGTGGACACCAGAAGAAGGCTCAACAGCAGACGAGGCATTATTGTCTCCAGTTCGTGGGGGCCGGGAGCACCGTGGTTCGGGATGGGCCGTTGCCCGGCGGCCTGCCCATCCCAGCCTCCCCTGCCCTGTTCTACCAGATGCGCACGCGCTGCTCGGGGGCGAGGTAGAGCGTCTGCCCGGGCGCGGCACCGAACGCCTCGCACCAGGGGCCTTGGAGGAAGCAGATGGAACGCAAGCGTCTCAACCGTGCGGAGTCCATGGCCGTCCTGGCCTTGCTGCTCCTCTTCCTTGGGTGCAGGGGTCCTCGTCAGACGAGGGAGGCCGTCGTGCCGGAGCCCGCGCCCACCCCTGGCCGGATGGGGACGGGGCCGTGGCTCCTGCAACTGCATCAGTCGAACCTGTGGGTCCGCACGCCCTTGGGAGACGCAGGCTACGCGTTGACCCGGTCAGGCCGGGTGGTCTCCGAGATGCTCGGCGGGCATGAGCTGGGATGGACGGGTGTGGCCATCTCTCCAGATGGGCGCCAGGTGGCCTATGTCGAGACCGCCGAAAACCCAGACGCCAACACCATCGGGGGATGGAGTCTGCTCTGGGTCGTGAACGCCGACGGCTCGGGCCGCCACCTGCTCGTGGACCTGCGCGAACACCTCCCCCCCGAGGGAGTCATCCGTGCCGGGCCCATCCTCTGGTCCTCGGATGGAAGCCGGGTGGCGTACGTGCTGTATTCCTATGAGAAGAAGCCCCGCTCCCGGACACGCCATCCCCTGGCCATCGTCGACGCCGTGGAGCTCGCCTCCGGCCGCCGGGAGACCTTGTTCCAGTGGCCGGAGCGCGGGTCGTCATTTGAACCCCGGGGCTGGTCCGTGGAGCGGGGGGAGTTCTACTTCACTTTCGAGCGCGAGACTCCGTCTCCACCTGAGTTCACGCCCTGGGGGGTCGGTGACTTCGTCACCCTGCGGCTAGGCTCCGGGGAGAGCACGCGGGCCCTTCCCGCGCAGGGTTCCCTGTCCCCGGATGGCCAGCATCTGCTCCTGCTTCCCTCCATGCTTCGCTGGGGAGACAAGCTCGGGCCCCCCCTGTGGGATGGCCAGGAGCTGGTGGTTCCCCAGGACTTCAGCTCCTTCCTCGTGCAGCGCGTGGCCTGGATGCATGGGCAGCCGGTGGCCTACATCACCACCTACCGCGGAGCCGAGTGTATCTTCCGGACGCCACCGCCCGTGCTCTACCGCCTGGAGGTGGGCGGGAGCTCGCCCCGGGTGGAGCGGCGCACGGAGCACCCCTGGCTGCTGGTGCTCGAGCTCTCCCCCGACGATGCGTACGTGCTGATGGCCGTGGTCGCGCGCCACCCGCAGGACAGGGACGGGTGTGCGCTCCACTCCTTCGAGTCACTCCTCGTGGCCGAGCGCTCACGCTTCGAGGCCAGCACGTCCCTGGAGGAGCTGATCGCCGCCAGTGTCCGGGTGGATGCTCCTGTGTCCCAACTGGGCCGTCCCCTGCAGGGCTTCATTGGTTGGTTGCGCTGAAGCCGGCGACGTTAGACCAGACCGGGCAGGAGCACGCCCCCGAAGTCGTAGGCCTTCACGGGCACGCGGGCGGCGGGGCTCTTGGGGTACTCGCTCGCCAGCAGGGAGAAGTACCACGTGTCCTCCGCGGGGCCTCCGTCCCCGCGAGCCCGCTGCCGCAGTGTCCCCTCCAGCGCGAAGCCCAGCCTGCGTGCCACCGCGGCACTGGCCTCGTTGCCCACCGCCACCTGGATGTCCATGCGCTCGAGCCCATCCAACTCGAAGCCCACCCGCACCAGCGCCGAGACCATCTCGGTGGCCACGCCCTTCCCCGTGTGCCGCGAGTGCACCCAGTACCCCAGCTCCCGTGCCCTCTCTTCCCCCCGCGCCAGCAGCGCCAACTCACCCACCAACTCCCGCTGCTCCCCATCGAGCACCGCGTGGATGCGGTTTTGATCCAGATCGAACTTGCCCCGTAGCTGGCGCACGAGCTGGAGGTGCTCCGCCACGGGACGGGGCTCGTCCTTGGCCCAGGTGAACCACGGCAGGAGGGCCTCCCGGGTGGCCGCGACGGCCGCCTGACGCAGGGGCGCCAGCTCGGGTGAGTAGCAGCGCAGCACGAGGCGCTCGGTGCGGATGAGATAGGCGGGAGAGGGGGCCATGGCCCGAGACCCTACCGGAGCCCTGTCCCGGGGTGGGATCTGGAGTCCCCGGTGCGTGGACTCCCCGGCGGGGGAAGTGGGGACGGGAGACCCCGGGCGCCCGAGTGCTTTCGCGGGGTTGGCGTCGGCCCTCGCATTGCTCCTGTCCAGAGCAGGGAGCTTGAGGTGTGCAGGCAGCAGGCGGCTCTTGGCGTACGTGAGCGGATTGACACTTTCAGGAGGCCTGGCGGAGGAGCTCGCGTACGGGCAACGGGAGCTGCTCGAGCAGGGAGTCCGGAATGGCCTGGGGCGTGTCCCAGACGTGCGGTTGCCCCAGGGTGAAGCGGAGCTGATCGAGGCCGCGCAGAGGAGCGAACACAGGCGGCTCGGCGAGAGCCAACACCTTGCAGGGCGCGGTGCGCACACCCGCCACGGCCAGGATGCCGTTCACCGCGCGCCGTGCCGCCTCATTGGCTCCCTCCATGGTGACGAGGTCCGTGTGCGTGCGCACGAAGTCTCCCGCCAGGAAGAGGTTGGCGATCCGCGTGGTGGCCTCGGGCCGGGAGAACCATGAGCCGCGGGTGTTCACCATCAGCGGCTCCTCGTTGGTGAAGGTGCCGTCCTCACCCTGGACGATGCCTGGATCGAGGTGCCAGCCGACGACGTCTTCATCCCGGAGGACCGTACGGCCGGGGCGATTGAGACTGGCCTTGAGCTGGGCCCACACCTCGTCCCGGATCTCCTCCTTCGAGCGCGCCAGCCGCGCGGGACGCCCGGTCAGCAGGCCGGGCGTGTTCCAGTCGGACACGTCCACGGACAGGAGGGTCTTCACGCCTCCGTCGCCATAGCTCGAGGGCGCCCGCTCCCAGTACGGCCCCTGGGAGATGGCCGTGAGCGCCCAGGGGCTGTCCGGGTACATGGAGTGGCCGGAGCCCACGTCCACCTCGTGGCGCAGGTAGAACTGGATGCCCACCATCCACTCCGTGCGCAAGCGCTGGATGCCCTCCAGCGAGGGGTCCGCCGCCAGCAGCGCGGGGGTGAGGTGCTGCCCCAGGACGTGTACCGGCAGTGCCGCGACGTAGTGGTCCGCCACCACGTCCCATCGGCTCGAGGCTCCTTCCACGGAGACATGGGTGATGCGCCCCTGGGCACAGTGGATGCGACCCACGCGGGTGCCCGGCAGGAAGCGCACGCCGCACGCCTTCAGGTACGCCACCCAGGGATCGATCCACCGCTCGTTGGTGGGCCCGTTCAGCACGCGGTCCGTCACACCTCCCGGGAGCAGGATGCCGGCATAGAGCTGGGCAAGCGTGTTGCCCACGGTCCGCGCGCTTCCGTCCCGAGGGCTCATGGCCACCAGCACCTGGGTGAGCCCGTGCGCGAAGCGCTGGCGGTACACCTCGGAGTGCTCCTGGGCACGGATGAAGTCCCACCATGAGAGCCGCTCGTACTGCTCCAGGCGGCGGCCGTGGCAGCTCGTCAGCAACAGCAGCAGCCGCTTGAAGAAGAACAGCAGCTCGCGAGGGGGGATGTCGTCGAAGAAGCCCAGCGAGGCCACCAGCGCGGGGACATCCGACAGGGCCTTGGGGAAGCGGCTCAGCAGGATGCGCGAGGGCCCCTCGTGGCAGAACAGCTCGGTCTGCGGCACGTCGACGAGGTTGTCCAGCACGCCGCGCCGGTTGCGGCCGAAGGGGATGCGCGCCAGGGTGTCGTCGAGGTGGCGGTAGAAGCCGGGGAAGAAACGGAAGCCGTGCTCGCCCGGCAGTGCATCGCGGCCCTCCCGGTCCGTGCCGGGCACGCCCATGCTTCGCGCCTTGCCCCCGAAGAGATGACGCGCCTCCAGGACGTCGACGTCGAAGCCCCGCTCGATGAGCTCATGGGCGGCGGTCAGTCCGGCGATACCGCCCCCGAGGACGGCGACTCTGGGGCGCCGAGAGGAAGGACCCTTGCGCTGTCTCATGGCTGGCTCTGGAGGAAGGCGGCCAGGGCTGGCAGCTTCCCGGCCGGCACGAAGGCATAGCGGTGGTGCAGGGAGTGGTGCTCCACCGCATGGACGTTGTCGAAGCTGAAGAGTGCCCCCCAGACGAGGCGGATGGGCCCGCGCAACGGCAGGTACTGCCCCCGGCCGAAGAAGCGCGGCTGGTGCAGCCAGTAATCGAAGACGTACCAGGCCAGGGTGTTGCCGAGACGGGTGAGCGCGAACCAGTACACGGCGAACCGCCCCGTGAGGGCGATCAGCACTCCTGTCATGACCAGGTGACGCAAGGTGGCGAGCACGAAGTCGCGCGAGGCGCCATGCCGGCGGAGGTGGAAGAGCCAGGCCACCTCGGCCTCGATGAGGCTCAGCAGGAAGCCGGTCACTGGAGAACGGCATTCCGTCAGCCAGGAGGTCGGATCCTTCTCCGTGCCCACATGGGCGTGGTGGTGGAAATGGTCCTTCTTTCGTCCGCAAGGAGGACCGCCAGGGACTGTCCGCACTCTCAAAGTGCGGATGCGCGGTCCCGACAGTCACGGAGCGTGTCATCACAACCACGGCTCCAACGAATGTTCCCACGCCCCTCTCGCCTCGACCTGTAGAGTGCGCGGCCTCTCGCCGAGCCCCTTCATGTCCGACTCAGCGCTCCCCCACTGCCAATTCCATCCCAGTGCCGCCGCCGGCTGGTTCTGCCCGGCGTGCAAGGCAAACCTGTGCCCCGGCTGCACCGTCCTCGAGTTGCAGGAATCCAGCAACACCGAGCTGCTCTCCTGCGGGCGCTGTGGTGGAGCGGCGGAGGTGCTGAAGGTGCACCGCTCGCAAGCGCCCTTCGGCAAGCGGCTGCTGGGGGCATGGCTCTATCCCCTGCGGCCCTCGGGGCTGTTCGCCCTGGTCGCGGTGGGCGCGGTGGTTGCGTTCTCCCGATGGGTGTTCCAATACGCTCCCCTGCTGCCCGGGCTCGTGGCCCTCGCGGCGTGGTTGGGCAGCTTCTGGGGCTCGCTCTTCTGGATCGTCCGCAGCACCTCGATGGGCGCCCAGCATTTCACCGCGCCCGACTTCCAGAGCATCCATGACGACCTGGTGGACCCCGCCATCCGCGGCGTGGTGGCCACCGCGCTGATCTGGGTCCCAGGGGCGCTCTTCCTGTGGCACTTCGACGAGACGCACAGACCGCTCCCGCTGTTCGGGCTGATGGTGCTCGTCACCCTGCTCTACGCACCCATGGCCCTGCTGTTCGCGGCCACCGGTGAGAGCAAGCTGTCCCTGCTCAACCCCATCAAGGTCGTGGGCATCAGCGTGAAGCTGGGCCGTCCCTACCTGATGGTCGTGGCCTGGATGGTGCCGCTCGCCCTCGTGCACGCGCTGGTGATGATGGTGGCCGCCTGGGTCTCCTCGCTGCCCATCCCCCTCATGGCGCCGCTGGTCGCCGAGGCCATCTCCCTGTTCGCTCCGTTCGTGATGGCGCGCCTGATCGGGCTGCTGCTGTACGCGTACGGGGACCGGGTGGGTTACGGGGTGGACTCGGAGTTCTACGAGCCGGCGCTGCCCGGCGTGAAGCCTCGGGGGAAGAAGCGCGCCGCGAAGGTGCCCGCCCCCCAGCAGCGGGAGACGCACCGTCCGGAGCTCCAGCGCTTCACCGAGATAGAGCCCGCGTCCGCCCCCGCCGCGCAGCCCGCGCCCCGCCAGCGCTTCATCGAGCTGGAGCCAGAGCCCGCCCCCGTAGCCGCGCCAGAGCCCCTGGAGGCCCGGCTGGTGCGCGCGGTGGAGGCGAACGCGCTGGACGAAGCCCTCGCGCTCTACCGGCAACTGCCCGAGCGCCTGCCGCCGCTGCCCGCCGCCTGTCACCTCGCAATGGGCCAGAAGGCGGCGACGGTGGGCGATTACACCCTGGCCGTGCGGGCCCTGAAGCAGGTGGCCCAGCACAGCCCGGAGGATCCGCTCGCGCCGAAGTCGTGCGTGATCCTCGCGCGGCTGTACGGAGAGCGGCTCGGGGACGCGGCAAGCGCGCAGAAGCTCTACCGGCACGTGGTGGGCCGATACCCGGGCACGGATGCGGCCCGGTTCGCCCAGTCCCGGCTGCCGCCCGCGTAGCCTGCCATGCCACTCGGTTCTTCAAGATTCAGAATCTCAACCAAGCAGGGGCGAGGCCGGAGCCGGAGGAGGAGAGCCCGTCCTTTGCAGCGACGCTGGAAGAGCTGAAAAAGGAGCGCACACCACGACTGGACCAGGCCGGGCTGCTACTCAGGACGTTCGCGCTGGCCTGCCCAGGCCGCCCTCCCACGGGCTCATCGGCTTGCGAGCCCGCCGGAGAATGGGTTTCATGGCATCCCCCTCCGATGCTCATCATCCGCAGCCAACAGATGGCCGCATTGTGCGCGGCGATGCAGCGGCGATTCACCGATCGCCTGATGCCCCACCTCCGGCGCCTCGCTCCCGCGCAAACCCGGTCGCTGGACGACGCCGCCCTGCGTGCGGTCGCGGAGGCCGGACTGGCCCGGGCCGCCGGACATGGCATCACCACCGAGTGGGACCTCTGCCGCTTCGTGCTCCACCACCTCCGACTGGGCAGCGGATTCGAGACCGACCCCCGCTTCGCCTGGGCCCGTGACATCCTCGCCCGGAACGACCTGGATGGCCGACGGAAGCTGGATCGGCTCGACTATCACTACTTCCACGTCCTGATGCGCCATCCTGAAGCAGGCGGGCGAGACGAGACGGAGACCCGATGACGTACATCCCGCTCCGATGTGCCCACGCGCACTTCGCGCCCTCGGTGGAGGACGTGGCTCTCGACTATGACCCGCCGGCGCGGGGCCGTTTCCTGGCGTTGACCCTCGAGGTGCGGGACGCGGATGACACGTTGCTCTTCGAGCAGCGCCATGACTGCACCAGTGGCCTGCCTGTCATTCGCTGGGACGGCAGCCTCAACCAGGGTGTGGACCTGGCCGCCGAGCCGTTCGCGACGCCGCTCCGCTCCCCATACACACTCCGCCTCCTGGCGGACCTCGAGGATGCGCCCATCCCACAGGAGCGCCCGAGCGACCTCTCGGACTCCCAGGAGCCGCCAAACGAGCAGACCCACTGCCCCCGCCCCGAGCTCTCGGGGCTCACCGAGCCGCAGCAACCGCGACAACCCGAGCCCACCAGCGTCGTCCAGGTGTCGGTGCTCTACCACTCCGTCGAGATCGTCCGGGGCCCCTGGCTCGCCACGGGCCAGACATTCCCGCCGAACTCGGACGAGGCGCTCTGCCACCAGCTCAACGAGTTGGGCTACTACGCCGGCCCCCCCGCCCGGGCCGCCCACGACGCGACCCTGCTCCACCGGGCCAAGGAGCGCTTCCGGAGCAACCACGGCACGCTGCGCACCCGCGACAATCTCGCCAACCCGGACTACGCCCAGGCCCTGACGCAGGTGGCGAACACGCAACGGCCGACACTCGTCACCCACCAGGGCGCTCCCGTGGAGGCCGGTGCGGTCCTCCCAACCTCTGACGCCCAGCCGCTGCGCGTCTATGTCGAAGCCATCGGCTTCGAGGTCGACCTCGCCAACAACCGCGACGAGTTCAACCTGCAGTACGACAAGCAGCACCCCACGAGCAAGCCGGCCCAGGAGGCGCAGCGGCTGAACCGTCCGCTCATCCCGCTGGAGGCGGTCATCTACCTGAAGGCCCGGAATGACTCCCGCATCTCCGCCCCCCGCGCCGTCGGCCCCGTCCGCGTCGACTGGCGCGCCACCGAGCCACCGGAGGACACGAGCCTGCTGCCGCTCGATGCATCCGTGTCGAGCCACACGCGCTCCTACATCCAACGTGTGTACAGGCAGCTCGTGGACAACGGTCAGGGCGGCACCAACTGCCTGGACAAGTACGGTGGCATCCGCACCCCGCAGAACAACCACCGCAACCCGTTCTGGCGCGAGGCCCAGCCCTACGCGCCCTACGAGCCGGCCCAGGCGGATGACACGAATGCCTCGGTCTACGTCCACGCCAATACCGACTCCACCTACGCGGAGCGCGTGGGCCGCGCTGGCCTCTACTTCCACCCATCCATCATCGCGGGCGACCGCTACCGTCTCAGCGCCGAGCTGCACTTCACCGGTTCCCGCGCGGTCGCGCTCCAGCAGGCCAACGGCACCCTCCGGGCGGAGACCGCGACCCTCGAGGTCTGGCGACGCACCGCGGTGGTCGCCATCGTGGGGTGGCCCACGCGCCAGCTCGGGCCGCTCGCACAGAAGTGCAAGGAGGAGTACGCGCACGCCTTCGTCGAACTGGACTTCGGCGCCACCACCTACCCCGCGCTCGACACGGTGCTCGGCGACGCGCAGTACCAGCAATGGATGACGCACCTTCGGACGCTCGGCGCGAAAATCTCCGACCTGGAGCCCTTGATCGACACGCAGAACGTGCGGCCGAATCCCATCCACCTGCTCTCGCCGCAATACGATGATATCGGCAAGATGCAGATCAGCTTCTTCGTGGACCGGATGTTCTCCGAGCTGCGAGTGAATACCGGTGAGGGAACTACGGTCCATCCCTCGGCTGCGGAGTTCCTCTCGGAGCTGGTCGCGTCCCAGGTGCGCGTCGGCCACCCATCCGGCGGGCTCCTCTTCATCGAGTACAGCCAGAGCCAGCGGGTACGGGAGATCTGCGAGACGGTGTTGGGCCAGGTGCCCACCCTCTCCTCGGGCAACGGGGACCTGACCGGCATCATCGATCAGTCGGTGCCCGGTGCGCCCTACTACATCTTCTCGCATGAGGCGGGCCACTGCTTCTGGCTGCGCCACCACGAGAATGCCCCCGACAGCAACCGTTCCCGGCAGGACCATGACCCGCTCGATCACAACTGCGTCATGAGCTACACGAAGACCGAGGGGCCGAGCCACCAGAAACCTGAGAACTATGCGCCGCACTTCTGCGGCAAGTGCAACCTCAAGCTCCGGGGCTGGAACATCCTCCACCCGGACTTCCAGGAGAGCGAAGCGGCCGACACGCTCACGACGGTGTTCACCTACGATGCGGCCGACCCCGGCCTCATGGCCACCACGGAGCTCGCTACCGTGCGCAACGCGGTGACGAGCGCCTCCCGCGCTCCCTTCAAGGTCCTGGCGTTCGACAGGAACCCGGTCGTCTACAACTGGTTGAGGATGCTCGACTGCGACATCTTCCACCACGTCTCCCACGGCAACGTGCGTTGCAGCCGCCATGGATGGCGGGCCCCTTCCATGGACCTGGCGACGCCGCGCTACCCGTACTGCTGCCTCGCCGACGAGCAGCTCATGCGTGCCTTCTGTCTGGAGCACGGTGCCATCTTCGACAGCGACTCCAAGCTCAAGAAGGTCGTGGCAGGCATCCGGTCCCACCCGCAGAAGCCACTGCCGGACGAAGTGGTCCAGACGCTCATCCAAGGGGCTCACGCCGCCTACGAGAAGACCCTGGGCTCGCGCGTGCGCGCCCGGAACAGGTTCCGGGAGTTGCTGACCGCCTCCTTCTCCGACGAGGAGGTGACGCACCTCCGCGACAAGAACGAGATGGAGAAATGGGCCGCCCGGAAGCTCATCCATCCCGAGGACGACAGCCACCCCATGCGCGGCGTCATCCAATGGACGGTCGAGCTGGACGACTCGTCGAAGGACGTCGAGCTCACGTTCGAGACCCTCCAGAAGTACCTCACCCAGAAGGATGTCCCCGTGCCGCGCGTCCTCGCGTTCTTCAGCTCATGCCTGCTCGGGTGGAACAGCGCGATGGCCCGGCTGTTCATCGATGCCGGGACACGGTACGTGATTGCCTTCCGCAGCCGCTACGAGACTGCCCAAGCCCTGCACTTCGCGAAATTCTTCTACGAGAAGTGGGCCTCCCTCTCGCTGAACCCAGACTCCGTGCGGCTGTGCTTCATGGATGCCGCGGTGCAGTTCCCGCATGCCGAGCCAGTCCTGTTCGACAAGGACGGCATCTTCCGGGCCCATGCCAGGACGATGCAGAACGGCTCGGGCGAGATCACCCTCATTGAGTGGGGCGCTCCCGGCTTCAGCCGGCCCCTCTTCCCGCAGCGCAACTGAGACCCGGGGATGCTCCGGGTCGGGGCCTACGGTAGAAGCGATGCGTGATTGGAAACCCAAAGAGCCCATCCGTCGGATGACGGACGAAGGCACGCACGTCCTCGGCAGAGAGGACTGCGGGCACTCTCCTCCCCACTCTCGCGGAAAGGACCGTGTCAGCCGTCGGTGAAGCGCATCGGGACCACGATCTGGAACTCAGGGTCATTGGTGTTGCGAGGGAACCGCACCTGCTCCACGCGGCTCTCCAGGCACCGGGCCAGGTCCGGCGCCAGGCCAGCCGGCTCGGACACCTGCGCACTACGCACCTCCCCCGAGTTCTTCACTGTCAGCTTGAGCAGCACCCGGCGGTCCGCGGGAAGGTCGAGCAGGTGCGTCTTGCCACAGTCGAGCACCTTGCCGTGGTACTTCATGAGCACCCGGTTCACCGCCCTGCTCGTCAGCAGGACGGGCGCCTTCGGCCTCGCCGAGGGCGTCTGCACCTGAGCCTCGTCGGGATCGGGCGTCGCCGGCTCGGGCGGCTGCGCCTCGGCCGGGGCTGGGGTGGCGGCAGCAACCGGCATAGGCGACTCCACCGCAGGCTCGGGGGCTGGGGCAGGCGGTGCCACGACCACGAGAGGAGCCGGTGCGGGCGTGCGGGGCAGCCAGTACCACGCCGCGCCCCCTCCCAGCCCCAGCAGCACCAGCCCGGTCAGGGCTCCGATGACCACCGGCCTGCCGGTACTCCGCGGGACAACGGCCGCCGGGCTCGTGGGAACCTCGGTGAGTGGACGGCTCGGTTCGGCCAGGGGCTGTGCCTCACCCCCACCCGTACCCCGCACCAGCGTCTTCTCGAACCCGATGCGCTCCTCCGCGGGAGCCTGGAGCGGCAAGGGCACGGCCAGCTCGGTGAGCGAGGGAATCTTCGTCTTTCGCTCCACCTCGGCCTGGCCGAACAGGCCCCGCATGTACTGGCCGAGCTGGGACATGCCCGGAACCGACGGCGTCGAGCGGAGGAACTCCTCCAGATCGGCCCGCATCGCCGCGGCGCTCGAGTAGCGGTCATCGGCCTGGCGCTCCAGCGCCTTCATCACGATCCGGTCCAAAGCCGGAGGAATCTCGGCGCGGCGGGTGCTGGGCGAGGGGATGGGCTGGGCCATGAGCGCCAGCAGCACGCCGATCTCGTTGTTGAGCTCGAAGACCCGGCGGCCGGTGAGCAGCTCATGAAAGGTGATGCCCAGCGAGAACAGATCGCTGCGGGCGTCGATGGCCTCGCCCCGGGCCTGCTCGGGCGACATGTAGCCCCACTTGCCCTTGAGCAGCCCCGGCTGCGTCTGCGTCATCCGGGAAGAGGCCTTGGCGATGCCGAAGTCGAGCACCTTCACCGTGCCCTGGAAGGTGACGAAGATGTTCGAGGGCGAGATATCGCGGTGGACCAGCCCGACGGGCTGGCCCTGCTCCTGGTAGCCGTGGGCGAACTCCAACCCCTCGAGCACCGAGAGCATGATGCGCGCGGCGATCGGGATGGGAACCGGCTCGCCCGTGTGGCGGGCGAGGCGCAGGATCGACTCCAGATCCCCTCCCGCCAGGTACTCCATGCAGATGAAGTAGCGGCCGTCCACGATGCCCAGATCGCTGATTTGAACGATGTTGGGGTGGTGCAGCCGCGCCGCCAGCCGCGCCTCGTCCAGGAACATGGAGATGAAGTCCTGGTTCTGGGTGAAGTGGTCGAGCATGCACTTGATGACCACATCGCGCTCGAAGCCCTCCGCGCCGAGCCGCTTGGCGAGGAAGATCTCGGCCATGCCTCCCTCGGCGAGCTTGCGCAGGAGCATGTACTGGCCGAACCGGCGCGGAGAGAGGGCCGGCTCGGTCAGTGGAATCGGGATCACGCCTGTCGAGGGACCAGTCACCGATCGCTCCGGAGGGTACGCACCCAGTATGCCTCACCCTGAGCTGAAATGAGGCGGAACACCAGCACCCGCGCGGGCGCCAGACGCTGTGAGAACCGGCCCTTGGCATCGAGCGCCACGGGCTGTCCGTTGACGAACAGGCGGGAGCCCATGGGGGCCACCCCCTCCAGCGGCACCCCCTTGCCGCCCACGCGCTCTCCGGACCGGGGACGGCGGATGGCCAGCCCGCGCCGGGCGTTGTCGTACACCAGCTCGAGCTTGTTCATCCGGCCGCCGGACAGCTCCTCGCCGCCCGGGCCCAGAGCCGCCACGTACCAGAGGTAGCTGCCCTCGCCCAGCGCGCCCGCCTCCAGCGTGTACTCCGTGCGGCTCGCCGCGCGCTCCAGCAGCGGCTTCTGGGGGTCGCTGGACCGGTAGAGCCGGAGCCGGTAGGTGCGGGCGCCCTCTCGAGCGGAGAAGTTGAAATGCAGTGTGGGGACGGCTCCCTGGAAGAGGATGGAGGCCTTGAGCCCCGTCTCCAGGACCTCGGCGCGCGGGCTGCCGTCGGACAGCTCCGAGAGGCCGCGATCAGGCTGGAAGCGCGCCGAGCCCTGCGCGCGCGGCGTCCCATCCTCCGAGAGGAAGCGCCAGTACAGCTCGCCCCGAGCAGGGGCGGGGAGCATCACCCACTTGGAGCCCGCCCGCCCCGCCAGCAGCGGCTCACGGAAGGCGGAGTCACCCGCCACCTCCACCCGCAGCTTTCCCTCCGAGTTCTCCGGGACCTGGACCCCCGCCTCGCAGACGCCATCGCAGAGGATGCGCGCCTTCGCATCCGGTGCCATGACCAGCGCCGGCTCCGTGTCTGGGAGGGCGCTGGGCTCGGCCACGGCGCGGCTCAGCTCTTCGCCCGCCTTGAGGACGGCGGCCTTCCCGTCCGTCACCAGCTCCACCTGGCCGGTGAGCACCGTCACGGTGGAGCCCTCCTGGGGGTTGTTGATCGCGATCGCGCTCTGCTCGGAGACGTTGAGCTCGAACTCGCCCTTTCCGTCCGTCAGCTTCAGGGTGTGCTGCCCCGGCGCGAACTGGAGCTGAGCCTGGCCCCGGCTGAGCTGCAGGCCGTAGGAGCGCCGCTCGCCCTGGCGGGAGGCGGCGGTGAGCGTGCCCGCGGTGTCCCCCTGGAGGTTCACCTGAAGCTCGCCAGAGGACAGGCGCGCACGGGCCTGTGGGGGAATCTCGAAGACCGAGCCAGGGCCCAGCTCGTGAGTCTGGCCAGAGGAGACCTCGGTGAAAGCGGACTCCTGGGCGGCTCGCACGCGGGCCTTGCCCCCCTGCGGCTTGAGGATGAAGACGATCTCCTCCGCGGTCGCCACTGGCTGGGGGGCCGGCTTGGGCTTGCCCAGGGACAACACGAGCTCCTCTCCCATCACCAGAGGCACCTGCTTCCCGTCCGGGCCCACCACGCGGATCTCCCCGAACTCGAGGCCCAGCCGCGGCTCCCCCGAGCTCAGGTCGAACACCATCTCCGCGGCGGTCACCAGCTCCGCCCGGCCAAAGCGTCCGGTGACGGTGAGCCCGGTGCCGGCGTCCGCGGGCGCGGTGGAGATGATGAACCCCTCCTCCAACTCCAGCGTGAGCGCTCCGGGCACGCCGCTGATCCGGAAGCGGCTCTTCTCCTTCACCTGCACCTCGACGCCGTTGACGTAGCGCACCCGCGCCGTGCTGGCGGGCCCGGTCGCCAGGATGTCTCCCGAGTAGAGCGGCTGCTCCGCCGCTCCCGCGAGCGACTGCGCGCCATGCTGCACCGTGACCTGGCCCTGGACCTGGATGAGTGTCGCCAGCCCGGGCTCGACCGGGGCCTTCTTGCAGGCCCCGAGCACCAGGAGCAGCGACAGCGTGAGGAACAGCGTGCGCAAGGCTCAGTTCTCCAGGGGAGACAGGTCCACGTAGAATATCGCCTGGTCGCCCGCATTCACGTCGACGACCTTGTCCTGCGAGACATGGCCTCGCGCCTCGAAGGTCACATGATAGCGCCCTGCGGGAAGCCGGAGCTCGAACTCCCCCGTCGGGCGGGTGCGGGTCTGGCGCTTCGTCTCGGCAATCCTCAACGTGGCCACCAGGGGACGGCCCCGCGTGGAGCGGACGCGCCCGCGCATCCACGCCAGAACATCCTCGGCCTTCCGCATGATGACCTCGATGGAGGCCTCACCGTGGGACGGCACCACCACCACTTCCTCCTGTGACTTCACGCCCGCGCCCGCCAGCGCGAGCGCCACGGGCCCCGGTCCCACCGAGGGCAGCACGAAGTAGCCATCCGCGTCGCTCCGGGCCAGCACCTGGCCACCGACCCGCACCTCGACGTCGGCGATCGGCACCTTCGAGCCCTCCACGGCCTCCGGGCCGATGACGCGGCCTCGCACTGTCCCTGGCCCTGGGAGGCGGTTGAGCGGCAGGAGGACACTGGTCTGCCCGCCCGCTGGCAGCCACACCTTGTGCGCCAGAGGCTGGTAGCCCTCCGCCGAGGCCTGGATGGCCACCCACCCGGCCGCGAGCCCCTCCACCCGGAACGCCCCGCCCGACTCCGCCGTGGCCTCCTTGCCCTCGACCTGGACGCGCAGGCCCTCGAGAGCCCCCGAGGGCTGGGGTCGGACGGAGATCCACATGGTCCCGGCCGCGTCCGGTGCCGGGGCCGCGCCCAGGGTCAAAGCGCCCAGGAGCAGCAGCCCGAGACTCACCGCGCACCGTCTCATCGACCCGCACCTCCGAAGAGCGGAAGCTGATACCCCACCCCCACCGACAGCCCGCCCAGGTTGCCGCGCACCTGGTCGCTGCCCGGCGCGTAGGCGAACTGGATCTGCCCGACGACCCGCCCCGCGCCCAGCGGCCACCCCAGCCCCCCTCCCACCGAGGCGGCCAGACCCTGCGAGCGGATCGGCAGGGCCAACGTGCCCCCGCCACCGGTCAGCTCCAGGTCTCCCGTCATCACCAGCAGGCCCACGGTGGCGTCCGCGAACACCACTCCCGGGCCCAGGAAGGGCTGGCTCCAGCGCGCTCCCAGCCTCGCGCTCACGCCTCTCAGCGTGAAGGCCTGCTGCACCTCGGTCCCCCCAACGGGAGAGATTTGCTGGCTCTCTCGCGCGTTCTGGCGACCCTCGACTTGCAGCAGCGCCTCCCACGGCAGGTCCGCGATCCGCAGCGAGCCCTCCAGCCGGACTCCGAGGCCTTTGGAGAGCGCCGTATTGCTCTGCGCAAACAGGAGCAGGCCCACGGCGGGCTGCCACGGCTCGCGCGGAGCTCGCACGCTGACAGTGCCCGTGGCCAACACGGGGAAGCCCTCCGGCTGAAGCTCGAACGTGCTCGGGCCGGCGGGCTGCCCGGGCGCCCGTGTGAAACGAAACCGGTAGCGGCCTTCACCCAGCGCCTCGGGACCCTGGAGGTTTCCGCCGGGCGAGGAACCCTTGACCTGCAGGCCGTCGACCGGATTGCCCCAGGCGTCCACGAACCGGCCGATCACCTCGGCGTCCCCTCCTCCCGTCTGGGAGGCAGGCTGGACAATGGCCTCTCCGCGCACGGGCGGGCCGCTCTGGAGCGGCAGCGCCACCTCGCCCTGGAGCGCTCCGGCCTGAACGCGAAGGGCCAGCGCCTTCCTCGCGCCGAAGGCGTCGGGCGGCCGAAGCCGTGCGCGCCGGCCTCCGCTCTCTGCCTCGAGCGTGCCCAGCTCGGTAAAGAAGGTCGCGGGAGGCGCCGGCAGGAGATTGCCCTTGGCGTCGTAGCCCACGACCTCGACGGTGATCGGCTCGTCCGAGCCCGCCGTGAAGCTCGGCGATGACAGGGTGAGCCCGAGCCGGGCCAGAGGGCCCGGCCTCGGCTCGAGCTTGAGCGAGGCGGAGCGCTCGGGCTCCTCCAGGGGGGCCGCGGAGAGCGTCACTGGCTCTCCAGTCCGCTCCGGAGCGGTATAGGGCACCTCGAAGGTGGCCCCCTCCCGAGGCTCGATCGGGCCGAGCCTGCCTCGATCCACGCTCACGGCCAGGGGCGGGAGGGAGAGCACCGGACTGCCGCTCTCGTCCACGACGAAGCCCTGTAGCCGGACCGGATGCTCCCCGCCCGGCGACTCGGGGGGCGACACGATCCGAACACGGGCGAAGCGCGCCGCTGGCAGCGGCACCTGCAGCGTGCGGCGGCGCCCCGAGCGCTCCGTCAGGGTCACCTCGGCGCTGGTGACCCCCGGCGGAACCTCCACTGACACCACGGCGCTCCCTCTGGCCCCGGCGGCCACCGGCCCGAAGGAGGCGCTCCCGATCGACACGCTCACTCGCGCACGCGGCGGCGCCGGGACCCGAAGCTGATGCTGGCCATGTACCGGCAATGCGAGCCACCCGACCGAGCCCGCCGCGGCACCGCTCCTCACCACTGCGTGGAACAGGGCCACCTGGGGCCCCTCCTGCGCGGGAGGCCGGTAGGTGGCCGCGAGCGCGCCCTCTTGCGTGGCGGTGGGCTCGGTGACGGACCCGACGTTGACCGTCAGTGAGACGCTCGCGTCGCGCAAGGGCCGACCCGCCTCATCGAGCACCTGCAGCTGGATGCGAACGCTGTCCCGGGGCGTGGCGAAGGGCGTTTCGGAGCGCAGCTCGACGGTGTGACCCGCCAAGGCGAGGACCATGAGTGTGAGTGTCGCTGCCGACATGGTGCCTACGGATCGATCCTTTCGCCCCGCCTGACTCTACGCGATCGCGCACGGGCGTGCGAAAGGGCGGCCAGCCAGGCCAGCAATGGCAGAAGCTGGCTCGACAGCGGGCCAGCCTGGCAGCCGCAGCCGACGTCCACCAACCCCGCCGACGGCTCGAACGCCAGGTCGACCCGCTCGGTGAGCGCCGCGCCCTCGGCGTTCGCGTACCACACCGAGGCCCCCGCGGAGAGCTCGGCCGACACGGAGGCCTGGGCCTTGGCACGGATGGTCAGGGTGGCGCCCGGGGCCAGCTCGGGGAGGACAAACCCTCCCTTGCGCAGCGCGAGGGGCTGGCCGTCCAAGGTGGCCTCGAGCAGGGTCAAGTCCTTGGCGGAGACCATGAGCAGGCCCTGGAGGAAGCGCTCCTGACCCATATTCTGGACCTCCACCACGAAGTCCACGACCGCGCCGGGAGCCACCTGCTTCAAACCCTCGGGCTCGGTGCGCAGCGAGATGCGCACATCCGAGGGGAGGCATACCGGCTGGACGGCCTGCTTGAGCTTCGTTCCATCGGGCTTGAGGACAGGCTCCTGGTTGAGGGTGGGAAAGATCCGCAGTGGCTGCTCTCCCGTCGTGGGGCACTGGGGCAGGCGCACGTCCACCGTCCACCGTCCGTCCTGCTGCTCCACGGGCGCGCTGAAGAACAGGGGCGCATCGCCCGTGAAGGAGAGGACCTTGTCCGCGGGAAGCTTCACGAGGCTGCCACAGGTGTCGCGCGGCTCGAACCACAGGCCCAGCTGGCCGACGAAGCTCCGGAGCTGGGGCACGTCGAGAGTCTTGTTCTGAAACACGAGGGTGGAGTGCGCAGGGCTGAAGGTGGGAGGCCCCCAGTTGACGCGGAGGGCGGTATTCCAGGAGGCCTTGTCCGAGAGCACGAAGGTGACGAGCTCGGGCTGCGGATTTCTCCACTTCACGTACCCTGTGCCCCGGAGGGTCCCCTCGAGGCACCCCGCGACGGAGCCGCTCGCCGCCAGGGACAGGTTGTTCTCCACGAGAGTCACCGAGGACGTGGCCGGCTCCGTGCAGATGTGCACCAGGTGAGCCTCGGGCACGATGTTGTCGTAGTGATCCAGCGCCTTGAGCGCGAGCTTCACCTCGGTGCAGGCCACCACCAGATCCGATGGCTCCGGGGTCACCACGATCCGCTCGAACGCGGCGGGAAGCACCTCGGTGGACGCCGCCCCTTGGAGCTGGGGCCTGGCCACGTCCGAGGCCACCAGACTCCAGGTGCCAGCCGTGCCGAACGAGAAGTCCACATACATCATTCCACCGTCATTCGAGGTGAACTGGACCGCCCCCGGCAGGCGCGCCTTCGGGTCGGCCGAGGTGAACTGGACCTTGCCCAGGTAGCCCGCGGCGATGTTGCCGGACTTGTCGAGGGCCTTGAGATGGGCGGTGATCGTGCTCCCCGCCTGCACGGACTGGGGAACCCCCCAGAACTCGAAGCGGACGGCCTCGGCGGGTAGGACGTGGATTTCACCCTGGAGCCCCGTCACCGGGGCGGCGTGGTCCTTGGCGTAGATGACATGAAAACCCGTGACGCCGAAGCGCGCCGTGAAGTTCGCGCGTCCGCGGTCCTGCGCCGTGAAGGTGTAGGGGGAGGCCGGCAAGACTCCGGCGCCAGCACTGGTGTCGTCGAGCCAGACTTCTACCTGGCCCGTGTAGTCGCTCTTCTGGTTGCCGAACGCGTCGTACGCGACGACGCTGAAGGGGTGCTCCTCGAGGGCGGGGATGGTGAACGGAAAGCCTTCGACCTTGAGGGACTTAAGTGCACCGGGCTGCACGGGAACCGGCCCGTACGTGTCGCTCGCCAGTCCCCCCCCGCTCGCGGAGGCGTCGAGCGACACGTCCGTGGCCAGGGTGTCGCTGTACCAGACCTGCTGGCGCGTGGAGCCCGGGCCGAAGAGCAGCATGGTGGTGGACCCGGTGCAGCCACGCCCGTAGAAGTGGCCCGTGGAGTGGCTGCTGCTGAGCACCACCCAGGTGTCCGTGGAGGCCGTGCTCGGCTGGCCTGAGGAGTCTTGAAGCTCCACTGTCATCGCCTGACACTCGCCCGCCACGAGCGGCGCGGGCATTTCGACGAATTTCAAGCGAGCCGGAGCCCCCGGATCCGGAAGCCCGCCATCCAGGTTGAGATCGACGCCAGCGTCGATACGCGTCGGGACGCCCGCGTCGGGAAGCTGCAGGCCACCAGCAAGAGCGCCGGTGTAGCCCAGCAGGGCCGGGATGAGCAGCAGGAGATAGCACGTGCGGAGCCGGCGGCTCAGGGCCTGTCTCATGGTTACGCTCCGGGGCAGGTCGCAGCCGCACCGCACGGCTGAGCTGGAGTGCCCGCCATCCTACCCGCTCAACAGCAAGTTCGCAGTACACGGCCAGGCAGAGGCCGCCCCTCGGCCCAGGGCACCCGCGACAGCTTCACCAGCCCCTGGCAGCGGGCCGCTCGAAACTCATGGAAAGCCGCATGGTTGCCGAGCGCGCAGCCGACCAGTTCCGATGGGCGGCCGATCGTTGTAGCTCAACTCGCATTGCACGGCTGTGAAGATAGACGCTGCCGCCAGTGCTCGAGGGTCCGCGCCACGACCTCCGCTCCCTCCCCTGGCAGCCCTATGCGCCACTCATGGGATTCCGTAGACTCGAACGCTTCAAGGCAGGGGTCCACACACCGAGATACTACGTGATGCGTTGTTCACGGGTGCTGCTCTGCGTGGCCCTGGTGGGGTGTGGCGACGCTGCTCCAAGCGTCCGTCATGCCCCGGATGCACAGAGACGCTGTGCCTATGTCCCGTCCCGTGCAGAAGGTTCCACGCCGCCGCGACGGAGTTGTGGGGCCAACTTCACCCTTACACGGGATACTAGGAGTGTGTCGGACTTGAGCGCTCGGCTGTCTGGGAAGAGGTGGGAGTCGAGCAACGCCTGCTCGACACCTTCATGGGGCGGCCCAACGATGACGTGGAGCGCTTGAAGGTGCGCCTGAAATAGGCACGCTCATAGGAGCGGACGCGGCTCGAAACGGCGGGTTGTTCTGCATGGAGCGGCGGGAATCGAAGCCGCCGCCTCTCACGCATAGCCCCGCCGCTCAGGCGAGGGCCTTGCCACCGGTGACGCCGAGGATTTCGCCGTTCACGTAGCGCGACTCATCAGAGGCGAGGAACACGAACGAGGGCGCGAGCTCCACCGGCTGCGCGGGCCGGCCCATGGGCGACTGCTGGCCGAACTTCTTCACCTTCTCGGCGTCGAAGGACTGGGGGATGAGCGGCGTCCACACGGGGCCCGGGGCCACGGCGTTGACTCGGATGCCGCGCTCGATGAGTTCCTGCGCCAGGCCCTTGGTGAAGGTGACGATGGATCCCTTCGTGCTCGCGTAGTCGAGGATGCCCGGTGACGGCTGGTAGGCCTGAATGGAGGCCACGTTGATGATGGAGCCACCGGCCTCACCGGGGGAGGGACCCTTGCTCCGTCCGGGGTGTCAGACGATTCGTAGGGACGGCTCGGAGAGCGCGAAATGTCGGAACGAGTTCTTTGACACCTACTCGAGGACACCTACTCGAGCGTCAGCACCGCCCACCCAAACCCATGACACTGGTGCTGCGCTTCGTTCTGAATTCCGTGGAACAGGTTCATCTTCTTCTCCGGACGTCGAGGTGTTCCGGAGTCCAGAGCAAGTTCCGAACCAGGGCGCTCCCCCGCTAATGGGTTCCGCAGTACGTCGCCTTGAAGCTGCCCTGGAGTGTTCCTCCGTCCTCGGAGGTCAGATCGAGCGTGCCGGTGACACCCGCGGCCGGGTCCGCATCGAACTGCACGGTGAAGGAGCCCCCGAGCCAATCGACCCCCAGGGGCTCTCCACCGTCGGGGTTGAACTGAAGCCGGTAGATGTTGCTGCCCGTGGACTCGAACGTTCCCTTCGCGGGAGTGCCCGACGGCCTCCTGGCCTCCAGCGCCAATCCCCAACCCGGGCCCTTGATCGGGCTGCCGAGCTGCTCGCAGGAGACGTCCATGCTCGTCATCCCGATATCCAGCCGCGAATAGTCCGGCCCCCCATCGGGCAGGGTTCGCGCCTTCACCTGGGCGGACTTCACCTCGAAGGCCAGCGACCCGGACAGCGACGCTTCGCCGTTGTTCGGGTTCTCCGTCTCCTCGGGGCCTCCAGGGCATCCGCCCAGCACGAGTGCGGTCAACAGCAGGGAACTGCGGAGAAGTCTTCTGTTCATGCCCTGATAACGATGAACAGGCCCCAAACCGGTCACCGGTCCTGATTTTTTTGTCCGGCGCCCACCTGCCCGAGCGCATGCTCCGCCGCGGCCTTCACTTACCCGGGGCCTATATACCCTCACCCCGTCCCTCTCCCGGGAGGAGAGGGGAGGTTGTGGGCAGAGGGGTACAGCAGGGGAGGAGTGCTCGTCAGAACGCCGTGCCGAGGCTCGCGCCCACGAACGTGTCGTCCTGGTAGCCGCGCCGGAATCGCATCAGCTCCACCCGCCACGCCAACCGCACGTCGAACCAGAGCTCCCCCAATGTGGAGGCAGGCGCCGGGTGTTGGCGTACCTGACGGCACCCAACGCCGTGCGCGCCATTCTGGAGCACCTGTCACTGTCCACGCGGCCTGCTCAGCTGGCTGCAGCGCTGGGGCCACCCCAGCACGCTTGGTGTTGAGCCTCGTGCAGTCACGCTGCCAAAGACGCCCACTCCCCTGCTTCCTACCCCTGGGGAGGCCACTGGGCCGACGTGTGCCCCATGGGGCTGCACCTCGTCTCCTCCAGCCCGGCTCACAGCCCTCGTTGCTCCCGTCCGCAGCCCTCCTCGACCCCTCGGCTCCTGCCCTCTCCCTCAACACCGCCCCCTTCCCTCCTATACGCGACGAGCAGGAAGAGCGCCCGGAGTAGCGAGGCGCCAGAGGCTTTCCGCGAAGAGGAACTCCACGATCTTGCTCGCTGCTCGAACGTGCGCATGCATCCTCCCAGCGTGATACGGTTTCACGGATTGTGAAATGACAGGTACCAGATGAGCCGGGACTTCACCATCGTCGCGAGCCGGTGACTCACATTTTCGTCGGCGCCCCTCCATTCGGAGAGGAGGACACCATGAAGCCTTTCGATCTGGAACTCGAGACGCCGTACCAGGTGACGCCGCTTCCGCTCTCGAACGGGCAGGCGGTCCACCGCATCGCCATCTCCGCCAACGCGGGCGCGGCGCGGGTGTCGCTGGACCCGAACATCTGTCAGTTGGATCCCTTCGGCGACACCGCCGGATGCACGAGGATCGCCATTCGCATGTTCGAGGCGAAGCTCTCGCTGCTCGAGGAGCGCGACGGCAAGCGGCTGTTCTCACTCGAGCCGCTGCGCGCCGAGGAGCCCGCGCTACGACTCGTGCTGCATCCGGCGCGGAAAAGCCCCGCCGTGTCGGCCCGCCTGCTCGTTCTCGACGCGGCGGGCGCCATCAAGGCCGTGGTCGCGCTCGAGCAGCTCCCGAGCACGTCCCAGAGATAGGCCGGCAGCGATGAGCGAGGAGGCCACCAGGGACGGGCGCGGAGGTGTGCGCGTCGAACGTCCTCCTCAGCAGTTCTGCCCAGTCCACCCCCGACGTCCTCTCCTCCATCGGCTCCTTTCCTGGTCGCTGCCTCGAGCGCCACCCTCGCCTCCTCCTCACCTGCTTGGGGGAGCTCTGGCTGGGCACGGGGGACGTGTAACCCCCCGTTCGCGCCTCCGCCCTTCCGGCTCCGTCAGGCGCGCTCGACGCGGATGCGGGCAGGGTGGCTGACGTCCCTATCGGTGCAGGACCATCCGCTTCGTCACCCCCGATGACAGGCACTTTGGCCGCGAGGCTCAACTGCTGGCTCGCCGCCACCAGGTGCACCAGCGCGCTCGCTACCGTCACCCCGAGCGCTGGCGCGGCAACACCCGCGACTGGACTCCCACTGGTCCCGTTCGCCTCAACCCCTCCCCGCCCCCCACCCCTGTTGTGCCTTCGTTTCAGATCTCTGCTTGAGTCAGCTTCTCGCGACAACTGCGTTGACACTCACCGTCGCGAGTGTCCGGTACGAGTGAGCGTTACTCGGGCTCCCGGCTCCAGGCGCGGTAGTGCTCGAGCAGCGCCTTCCTCACCTGGGGCGGTGGAGGCTCCTCGGGCAGCTTCCCGAGCGTGGCGATGGTCACCCGCATCTGCCGCACATACCGGCGGCAGTGCGGGCACACCGCCAGGTGACACCGGAACGCCACCCGCTGCCTCCACTCCATCTGTCCCTCGAGATACCGGGTGACCAACTCCGTGACTTGCTGGCACGTCAGCATGGGCCTCACCTCGCTTCCCCGAAGCGTTCCTCCAGCGCCCGGCGCAGCTTCGCCCGGCCCCGGTGGAGCAACACCCGCTGGTTGGACTCGCTGAGCTGGAGAAGCTCACGGACCTCCTCCGCCTCCAGCCCCTCCACGTCTCGCAGCGTCACCACCGCACGCTGGTTGGCTGGCAACCGCGCCAGGACCTCCTCGATACACTCCATCGCCTCGCCTCGCAGCACCAGGGCCTCCGGGCTCTCCACTCCCCAGGATGAAGGGGGTACCGCCCACATCCCCGCGGCAGTGAAGCGCTCGGGTTCCTCCACCGGCCCTTCCTCGGCGGGCCCCAGCGCCGAGAAGGGCAGGCTCCGCCCCTCCTTCGCCGCTCGGCTGCGCGCCCGGTTCAGCAGGATGTGGAACATCCACGTCTTCAACGAGCAGCGCCCCTCGAAGCCCGCCAGGCCGTCGAGGATCGCCAGCCAGGTGTCCTGGACAGTCTCCTCGGCCACCGAGCGGCTGCCCACAAGGGGGAGGGCCAGGCGCAGGAGCCGGAAGTGGTACGTGTCCACCAGCCTCACAAAGGCCGCCTCGTCCCTCCTCAACAGGCGTTGAACGAGCTCCTGGTCACTGTCACTCCCGAGCCACGCTGTATCTCCAAGCGTGCGCATCTCCGACCCCCGGTCCATGCGCTTCTGGTTCACGAGATGGCCTCGCTCTTCCTCGGGCTGTAACGCGTGGCCTCGAGCGAAGACATCTCCTTCAGAAGGTACGAGGCGCTGTCCCGGTCCGCAGGCAATACAGCCCGCCCCGGGGACGGCGAACGCAGGGAGTCCCTATGAGCAAGCAGACAATGAGAGGCGCCCGGATGCTCCTGGTCGCGGTGACCGCGCTGGGGGTGAGCACGCCCGTCTGGGCACGGCAGGACACGGCGATGAAGCACGGGGAGATGTCCCAGCACGGGGAGATGTCCCAGCACGGGGAGATGTCCCAGCACGGGGAGATGTCCCAGCACGAGGAGGGCCCCACGCGGCTACGCTCCGGGCTCTTCAAGGGACTGGCGCATGAGACGTCCGGCTCGGCCAGCGTGTACCAGCTTCCGGATGGACGGAGAGTGCTCCGCCTGGAGGAGCTCCACACGTCCAACGGGCCCGACCTGCACGTCTACCTGGTGGAAGGGGATGACGCCTCGGACGATGCGGTCATCAAGGCGGGCCGCTTCGTGTCACTGGGGGCACTCAAGGGGAACATCGGCAACCAGAATTACGAGTTCCCCGCGGACCTCGACCTCGACCGGTACCGCTCGGTGAGCATCTGGTGCAAGCGCTTCGGGGTGAACTTCGCCGCGGCTCCACTGTCGGCCAGCTCCGGTGAGGCGTCATGAAGAGACTGCTCTGGTGGCTCCTGGCCGTCGTGGCCCTGGTCAGCCTCTGGTTCCTCTTCCGGCCAGAGCGCCTCGTGCTCGACGAGAAGGTGGACGAGCCGCTCTCATTCGAGCTTCGGACAGCCCCTCAGCGAGCAGGCTGACCATCACATCCAACGCTCAGCCGCTCTTCCTGAACAGAACACCCCAGCAAGGAGCGGCTGAACATGGATGTCGCAATCTATTGGAGTGATGTCGTCGACGACTTGAATGCCCGTGACCACTCCGGGACTCCCATCCTGGCGGATCAGGCGGGGCCGACTCGGACCGCACGAGCGGGGGCGCTCGCGATGCTGGCGGTCCACGATGCCTTCTTTGGCATCCAGGGCCAACCGACCTATCTCAGCTCGGTACCACCGGCGGTCGCGCTGGCCTCGCCGCAGTTCGCGGGCGGGGTCGCCTGCGCCCAGGTCTTGTCCGTGCTCTATCCCAAGCAGCGGGCCTTCATCGAGGAGCGGCTGGCCAGCGCTCCGCGGGGGACGGGTAATCCCAACACGGCCGCCACCTACGGGGAGGCCATCGCGGAGGCGCTGATCGCCCTACGTCAGGGGGACGCAGCCTTCGACGAGCGAAGTCCAACACGGCCGAGCCATGTCGCGAGCCCCGCCTACGGCCATCACCGGCCCGATCCGATGAGCCCGGGCCAGGGGTTCCTCAATGCCTTCTGGGGAGAGATGCCGTTCTTCGCCACCCCGGCACCGGTCTTCCTCGCGCCGCCTCCCGGGCTGGACGCCGCCACGGGCGTGCTGACCCCGACGGACCCGGTCTACGCGGCCCATCACGAGGAGATCTACCTGCTGGGCGGCAGCCCCACCTCGTCGGAGACGACTCGCGAATCGGAAGAGTCCCTCATCGGTGTCTTCTGGGCCTATGACGGTTCGCAGAAGCTCGGAACCCCGCCGCGAATCTACAACCGCATCATCAAGACAATCTCCACCCAGAAGGGGCTCACCGAGGCGGAGAACGTCAAGCTGCTCGCGCTCGCCAACGTGGCGATGGCGGATGCGGGCATCCATGCCTGGTTCTACAAGTTCCACTACGATCTGTGGCGGCCGGTGCTCGGCGTCCGCGAGCATGAGCCGTTCTTCGGTCCCAGCGCGGATCCCGGAGCGGCGCGGCTGCCGTTCTCCGATGTGTTCTGGAAGCCGCTCGGCGCGCCCAAGACGAACGAGTTGACCACGACGGGCTTCACGCCCAACTTCCCGGCCTATCCCTCGGGCCATGCCACCTTCGGTGCGTCCGTCCTGCACATCACGCGCCTCTACCTCGCGTCGATTGGCAAGGCCACCATCTACCCCGACGGGAGCGATGACGTCGGCTTCGACTTCATCTCGGAAGAGTTCGACGGGGTGAACCGGGAGGTCGATGGCAGCGTGCGCCCCCGGCACGTCCGTCGCTTCGCGAGCCTGCTCCAGGCGATCGTCGAGAACTCGGTGAGCCGCGTCTACCTCGGGGTGCACTGGCGGTTCGACGGCACGACGGGCGGCTACGACTCCGACGGCCCGGGCGGCGAGGGCCCCTCCGCCACGTTCAACCCCGATCCCGACAGCGTGGTGGTGCCGCGCGACTCCATCGGAGGAGTGCCGCTGGGGCTCGACATCGCCGAAGCCATCTTCAACAACGGGCTGAAGCCGAGCACCGCGAGCCTGGCCAAGGGGGTGCCCCCGCCGCCGGCCACGCCCTACAAGGCGGAGCCCCTGGGCTGCCGGCGCCGGGACAAGAAGGACAAGAAGAAGTAGCGGTGGTGGCGTGGTGGCCCGGTAGTGGGAAGCTTGTTGCGGCCCCACGCCCCTCGTCTGCCCGGCTGGACGGTGGCCAGTCATTGGCGGTCTTTTGCTGGCGGCCTGGACCTGCCCAGCCTCGAAGCCCTCTCCCCCAAGCAGGTGAGGAGGGGGCGAGCGTGGCACCCCAGGCAGCGGTCAGCAAGGAGCCGAAGAAGGAGCGGATGCCGCGAGTGGACCAGGCGAAGCTGCTGCGCAGGACGTTCGCGTTGGATGTCTTCACCTCTGCCTGGTGTGGAGGCAGGCGCCGGGTGTTGGCGTACCTGACGGCGCCCAACGCCGTGCGCGCCATTCTGGAGCACCTGTCCCTGCCCACGCGCCCTGCTCAGCTGGCCGCAGCCCAGGGGCCACCCCAGCACGCTTGGTATTGAGCCTCAAGCCGTCACGGTGCCCAGACGCCCACGCCCCTGCTTCCTACCCCTGGGGAGGCCACTGGGCCGGCGTGTTCCCCATGGGGCTGCACCTCGTCTCCTCCGGCCCGTCGCACTTCCCTCTTTGCTCCCGTCCTCATCCCTCCTCTACCCCTCGGCTCCTGCCCTCTCCCTCCACACCGCACCCTTCCCTCCTATACGCCACGCTGCCCGAGAAGGAGCAGATCGACCGGATGTTCCGGGATACGTACATCGCCGAGAGCAATGACGCCATGGCGCGAATGTATGGCTTCAGCAGCGCCTCGGAACTCACGGGCACCCGGCTGGACGCGCTGCTCGTTCACGAGGACCCGCGCAACACCGAGTTCCTGCGGGCCTTCCTCCAGAACGGCTACCGGCTCGAGGACGCGGAGTCCCGGGAGCTGACCCACGACGGCACGCCCAAGGTCTTCCTCAACAACCTGGTGGGCATCGTCCAGGAAGGGCACCTGCTGGGCGCCTGGGGAACGCAGCGGGACGTGACGGAGCAGCGCCACGCCGAGAAGGAACGCAAGCATGGCATGCACCGCGAAGAGACCGCCGAGGGAGTGGCCCACCAGGAGGCGGTAGGAGCGAAGGATCGCCATTTGTGGCTGCCGCCAGTGATGAGTTGCTAGGCTGACTCAATGTCCTCTGTCGACAATAGCCGCGCCTGGGCCCTGCTCGTCATCGCCGTGCCCTTCTTGGCGGTTGGCGGCTTCGGTTTCCTTCGCACCTCGCGCTTCGTATTGCACGCCGAGGCGGCGCACGGAGTGGTGGTCTCTTCGAGCACACGGGGGGACGGCCAATACATGACGTTCATTGGCTACCCGGAGGTGATCACGTTCTCGGATTCATCCGGCAACGCCCACACCACAACCCTCTACAATGGGCAGCCGAGCAACCGTCAGCCGGGGACTACCGTCAAGCTCCTGTACTGGCGGACCAACCCGGTCGGTACCGCGCGCTACGGGGACGCGAAACAACTCTGGGGCATGTCGGGCGGCCTCTTGTTCATCGGCGCCTTGTGGCTGTTCGGCATGTTCCGGTCCTGGAATCGCGGCAACTGATGGCACACGCCTGCTCAGGCCGCGCTCCCCGAGCGGGCGCGCCTGCCCTGGACGACTACCCGCATCTGCTGGCGTGATTCGACCGTGTGCGAGAACTGCCGGCGTGGCGCAACAGCGAAGCGGTCTGTTGAGCACCATCGTAGCGAAAATCTTTTTCGCGCGCTTGTCGATTTCATGCGTCATCATTCGTCGTCCGGATGCAGGACCCGTTATTCAACTCACCTTTCGACATGGGGACGTCATGAACAAGCAGATCATCATCAACCTGCCGGTCAGGGACCTGGACAAATCCAAGGCTTTCTTTTCCGCTCTCGGCTTCAGCTTCAATCCACAATTCAGCAACGAGAGCGCGGCGTTCATGGTCATCGCGGATGGCAGCATTCATGCCATGCTGACGACCGAAGCGTTCTTCAAGACCCTCATCGACAAGCCCGTCGTGCAGGCGAAGGAGGCCAACGAGGTCGTCATCTGCCTGAGCTGCGAGAGCCGGGAAGAAGTGGACAGTCTGATCGCCAAGGCCGTCGCCGCCGGCGGCCGTACTCCGCATCCGCCCGAGGACCGCGGCTTCATGTATGACCAGGGATTCGAGGACCTCGACGGCCACCTGTGGAACCTGGTCTGGACGGCTCCGCAGGCCTGATGCGGCCGGCCGGACTGCTCAGCGCTCGTCCCAGTAGCGCCTGAGCAGCCCGTAGTTGACGGTGTCGGCCATCTCGCCGTGCACGATCCAGCGCTCGGGCATATCGCCTTCCTTCCTGAACCCCAGCTTTTCCAGCACCCGCGCCGAGCCGATGTTGCGCGGGTCGATGTCGGCCTCGATGCGGTTCAGGTTCAGGGCGACGCGGCATGTCCGGGACTTCGCTCTGATGCTCGCCGCGGGTTGAAGAGCTCCGACGCGCGCTGGTACCGGACGGCGTCTTCGTGCCGCGGGAGGGCGGCGTGCGCTTCGAGGCTTTGCCCCCGCCCACGCAAGGTGAGGTGGAGCGACTGCTGCGGGTGGTGCGTCACCGGGTGCTGCGCCTATACGCCGGGGCCTGGGCAGGCGTGTACCCCAAGGGGGCTGCGCGGCCTGTCCACCGGACGGGAGCATCACTCGGGCGGCCCCGTCAGCGGCCCTCCTCGGCCCCTCTGCACCCTCCCGCCCCCTCAACAGGGCCCCCATCCCTCTTATGCGTCGCGCACGGCCTTGCTGGCCCCAGCCCTCTCCTCCTCCGCCTCCCTGCTCCAGCCCGCCGCCGAGCAAGCGGGCCCCCATTCCGCCTATACATCCAACCTGCTTCAGGGAAGTCCGGTAAGGCGCAGGCTCGGCATCGCTACTCGAAGACTCGAGGTGGCGGGAGCCAGTGACTTACATGAAGCCACCACGACATGGCCCACATCGCGGTCCCGGGATAGGCCATGCTCCAGGGTCTCGTCGCATCTCCATCCCCATGAGCAGGGCTGCCCCTCGATGAAGAAGTCCTCTGTCACCGTCGCCACCGTCCGCGCGCTCGACCAGGAATTCCAGCTGAAGAAGCGCTTCGACCTGAAGAAGCACTCGAGCGGACGGGTAGCTGTCCTTCGCGGCTCCATCGTGCTCGACCACATTCCGCTCGACTTCTGGCAGCTCGATCGGTTCCTGGGGATTCCGCGCCGCGACCAAGGCGGGAACTCCCTGGATGCGCTGAGCGGTCTGATCATCGACGGCGACGTGACGGTGGAGGGCGCGGTCATGAATGCCGAGATGGACTTCGGCCCCTTCCTGCTCGTGCGAGGCGACCTCCGCGCGCGCGACGTCGCCTGCGGCGGCAGCCAGGTGCGAGTGGAAGGTGCGCTGACGTTGTCGGGCGCGTTGTTCGGCTTCTACAACCACGGCTCCATCGTCGTGGAAGGGCCGACGCAGGCAGCGTGCGTGCTGACGGAGGAGCATGCGATCCGCCTCGAGGGAGGGCTCGTCTCACCCGTCGTCCCAGGGGGGAAGTTCCTCGAGGTGTCGGGCAAGGCCGTGCCCGAGGAGCCGTTGGCGCTCCAGCAGCTCTCCCCGGAGTTGTTCAACTGGTCCTCCTGGGTGGAACTCGGGCCCGCGGGCCAGAAGGCGTCGAAAGCCGGAGGTGAAACAGAGCTCGCCTTCATCAGGCTCGAGCGGGAGCTCATTCTCGATGCGATTGACGCGGGCCGCCCGCTGGTGCGAGGAAAGCGGGCCTTCAAAGCGCCACCACGGAAGACGCGGACGCCCACCGGCCGCTGGCGTGCGAACGTGCACTATCTCGATGGCATCTGCGTGCGAGCCGGCCTCGCGGCCTTCGCCGTGTGCCACACCTCGCGGTGGCGCGAAGCGGAGTTCGGCCGCTACTACACGTACTCGGCCCAGCATGGCTGGTGTGCGTCGTCGACTCCGGGCGGGGCTCCGGTTTCCATGTGCTTCTTCATCGGCGCCGACCAACAGCGCTCGATACGCATGCTGCTCAACGATGGCGTCGTCGCCGTCGCGTTCAGTGGCAGCGAGCACCTTCGGATCGATGTGCTCAACGCTCCCGCGCCCCTGCACCGTATCCGCGCGGTGGCTGATGGACTCGTGGTGTGTGGTGATGACCTCCTCGTCTATGCCTCGTCGGGCAAGACCTGGAACCGCCTGGAAGCAGGGCTGCCAGAGGATGCCACCGGAGCCTTCCGGGACATCACGGGCCATACCCTGCGCGACCTGACCGCCGTGGGAACCGGCGGGCGGGTGATGCACTTCGATGGCGAGTCGTGGAACTCACTGAATGCACCGGTCCAGGTCGAGCTGCACGCGGTAACGGCCACGAAGGATGGAATTGCCGTCGTCGGCGACCAGGGGACGCTCCTCGTTCGCGGAGCGGAGGGCCCCTGGAAGACATATCGAACCGGCGACGAGGCCCCACTGATTGGCGTCGCGGTGCTCGGGGACCGCCTCTACGTTGCTTCCCGGCTCGACATCCTCGTGCTCGAGGGCGACACGTTGAAGCCTGTCGAGACCGGACTGACGCCCTCCTTCGGCGGCGGCCTGCTGCACGCGTGCGACGGCGTGATGTGGTGTATCGGGTTGACCGACCTCGCCCGCTTCGACGGCTCGACGTGGGAACGGGTCACCTGCCCCGATCAGCACATCACCCTGGAACAGGAACCAACCACCGCGCAGCCTCCGCCAGGGTCCATCCACCTGGAAGGGCTGGCCTGATGATGACGCAGTGACTGCGGGCGAGGTGGCGTTCCTGCTCAGGTGCCACGCTCGCCCCCTCCGCTCCTGCGTGGGGGAACAAGCGCGGGTCCTCCTCGGCTCCACGAAGCAGCGCCTCCACACGGCCTGGCGCCGCGCGCTCAGTATTCCTTCAGGAGCGCGACGGCCGTGGTGAGGCCCAGCCGCTTGAACAGCGCCGAGAGCTTCGCCTTGGGAATCACCTTCTTGGCGGCCGCCTCGACACGCAGGAGCGAGAACGCGAGGTGGTCGAGCGAGGCGAAGGCCTGCGCGACAGTCCCTTCCTCGTGCGCGTAGCGGACGACTTCTCCCGTGGTGACGTCGAGCAGGAACATCTCGCCGGAGCCGTCGCTCGCGATGCCGACGTACTTGTCATCGGCCGCGCCGTACAGCTCCTCCTTCTTGCAGTCGAAGCCGTAGCTGTCGAAGTCGAAGGCGGTGGTCATCGACGGCACACCACCGTCCTTCACCAACTTGTCCAGCGCGAGACCCGCGGGAACGGCGCGGACCTTCTCGCTGCCGGGCTTCGACACGCGGGACGCCTTCGGGAAGAAGCGCGCCGCGTCCGCCGCGAAGTCGCCGCGCTCGATGTAGCCAGCCAGGGAGCCCGCCTCGACGGTCTCACCCCACTCGGTGAGCGTCGTCTTGCTCACGTCCAGGGTGTTGCCGTCCTTGTCGAAGTACGTGGTGCTCTTCAGCTTGCCCTTGGCGAAGACCGCCGTCAGGCGATGGGGCCACGGCTTCGGAAGCTTGAAGGCCTTGGGCAGGAGCCTGGTGTCACCGTGCTCGAACAGTGCTCCCTCGACCGGCCCGACGACCCACTCGACGGTGCCGTCGATGACACCGTCACGCAGCTCGACCCGCAGCGTGTCCGGGAAGTCGAAGCCAGGACGGAAGCGCACCTCGACCAGCACGCCGTCCGCGAACGTCGCGAGCATCGTGGTTTTCGGCCCCTTCGGCAGACCGAGCGCCATCTGCATGGCCACGCGCGGCGCGTACTCGGACATCTGGTGGTAGGCGAGCGACCACTTGAGCTCACCCTCGAGCTTGCCGTCCTTGCGCGTGGCATCGAGCAGCAGGAGGCCCGACGGATGAATCCACAGGCGCTCGCGCGGGTCGTTGGGGCTCCCCTCACGCCAGAGGTTGGCGTTGGCATCGAAAGTGGCTTCGGGAGGTACGTCCTTGGGGCGTGGGTCGGTCGTCATTGCGCCAGACAATACCTGTCGCATCCCTCATTTCCCAGGAAGGGTGTCAGACGATTCGTAGGGACGGCTCGGAGAGCGCGAAATGTCGGAACGAGTTCTTTGACACCTACTCGAAGCCTGATCCGGTGAACGCTTACTGCGGAATTTCTCTGGGATCGACATGGGGTGTTCTTGTCCCAAAGCATCAGAACGTATCACGAACGGGTTTGACGATTCCTCCCCAGTCATCATAGTAGCCCCCAAACAAATAATGCCGCAGGTCTGGGTCCTCCGGCATCAGGCGAGCCAGGGGCCAGTCTTTGTCAGCGGGCAGCAGCGTAATATCCCAGCCGAGCACCGTGAGCCCTTGCTCTTCTGCTTTGCGTATGATCTCCAGGGCCATCGGCTTGTGTTCGGTGTGCCCCGCGAACCATTCCTCACTGAGGAAGTCGAACATCTCATGCTGTCGCATGCCATCGCGGATGAAGAAGCGATGCCAGACCCCGGCAACTACTGGTGCCACGGTGCTCAGCAGCAGTTGGAAGTACTCCGCGGGCCCTTCCTGCTCTAGCTGATCGTAGTCGAGCTCAGCTCTGCTCTCGGGGAACCCCGAGGTCAGTGGGCACTCGATATCGTAGTAGTCGTTGATATCTCCTGGAGTGGTTTGCACCGTAGCGGTACAACCCAGGCACCTGGACACGCACTCCCGCAGCACTTCGACCTGGCGCTCTATGCGCTCCATATAGTCCGGCGGGTCTTTCCAATAGACCCACCCATCAACGTAGATCTTGCGGAGGCGGTCTCTCAACTCACGTTCCAGGGGGCTCATCTAGAAACCTCGTGCGAAGCGTGCGGCAATCTCGCGGCGGATATCATCCACGCTACGTGTCCCGGAGGTTACGGCATTCGCGTACGCTTCGACTTGTGCCGGGTTCAACGTGTTTGGTCCGCCCTTGATGTAGATGGAGTTGGCCTTCAAGCCTACAGCGGGCTGCTTCAACGGCCCTACATAGACTTCAAGCTGGTATCCACGGAGATTGATCAGGAGTTTGTTGTTCGTAGCCGGATTGAGGCCTCGTGCGCCCTTGCCTCCGAGCGCCTGCTTGATGAGGGTGTAGAGCTCGCGCTGATTCGTGACCTCTTTCATCCGCGAGCGAGTCGAGGACAGCGCCCGGGCTGTGCGTGTCCACGGTGACTGGCTGGGCAGCCGCGCTGGCGCCTCCACCGCCCGTGCTCGCGGCCGCACCACCGCCCATGCCCCTGGCGCCGGCCGCACCGCTTTCCGTCTGGCGGGCCGGCTTGGCGCCCGCGGCTTGGCGCAGGAAGAGCGGAATGCCAGTCCCGGAGTCTTTCTTTCCCGCCTCGGGTTGGTGTTGCACCCCCGGGCCACGTCCCCCCAGGTACCTGGGCACTCCCACACCGCCGGCGGGTCCCTGTCCCCCGAGGTAGCGCGGCCCCCCCTGCTGCACGGGCACGGCCTCCGGGGCGGGTCCCTGTTCCCCGAGGTTGCGCGGCACACCCTGCTGCGCGGTTCCTGGCTTCTGCACGCTGTTTCGCAGCGGAGCCGCGTCGGGTGACGCGGGCCGATTCCTCCGGCGGGAGTTGGGCAGGAACATGCCGCTCAGTAAAACACGCTGACACTGTGCGTAGAACGGTGCGGAGCCGCCGGTGACGAGAGGCCCCCGTGCGGTGCGCCAGGTGGCATGAATCCTCCCGTGTCACTGCGCGCCGCGTCGCAGGGTCCGAGTGTTGGGTAGCGGACCTGTTAGCGATTCCGCTGGCTCCCGCTCCAACGTGGCGCTCACCAGCGTGGCGGCCGTGGCGCCGGACCACGCCAGCCCCCTGTGCGGCAGGCATGACGCCCTACTGGGGCGCGCCCGGGGTGGTCGCTACGAGCCGAACACCCCCATGTTGGGACGGCTCGTCATCGCCACCTCCTACGACAAGGGCCACACCAAGACGAAGCCCGAGAAGGTGTCAAAAAAGGACTCGAACGGCGCCACGATCCCCTTGCTACAGCCTCTCGGAAAGCTGAGTCCTTTCCAGAGATACAGAGTGGAGGCGGCGGGAATCGAAGCCGCCGCCTCCCACGCGTGGCCCCGCCGCTCAGGCGAGGGCCTTGCCACCGGTGACACCGAGGATTTCGCCGTTCACGTAGCGTGACTCATCAGAGGCGAGGAACACGAACGAGGGCGCGAGCTCCACCGGCTGCGCGGGCCGGCCCATGGGCGACTGCTGGCCGAACTTCTTCACCTTCTCGGCGTCGAAGGACTGGGGGATGAGCGGCGTCCACACGGGGCCCGGGGCCACGGCGTTGACGCGGATGCCTCGCTCGATGAGCTCCTGCGCCAGGCCCTTGGTGAAGGTGACGATGGCGCCCTTGGTGCTCGCGTAGTCGAGGATGCCCGGTGACGGCTGGTAGGCCTGAATGGAGGCCACGTTGATGATGGAACCACCGGCCTTCATGTGCGGCAGCGCGAAGCGCACCAGGTGGAACATGGCGATGATGTTGGTGCGGAAGGTGCGCTCGATGCGCTCGGCGGTGAGCTCCTCGAACTTCTCCACCGACTTGCCCTGGTAGGCCGCGTTGTTGACGAGCACGTCGATGCGGCCGAAGCGCTTCACCGTGTCCTCGATGATACGGCGGCAGACACTCTCATCGGTGAGGTCGCCCTTGAGCGCAAGCACCTGGTGGCCCGAGTCCTCCACGGCGCGCCGGGTCACCTCGGCGTCTGGGTCCTCGTTGAGGTAGGCGAAGGCCACGTCGGCGCCCTCTCGGGCGAAGGCCAGGCACACCGCCCGGCCGATGCCGCTGTCGCCTCCGGTGACGAGCACCACCCTGTCCTTCAACCGGCCGAGCCCCTTGTAGCTGGTGAGGCCGTAGTCCGGCTCGGGGGTCATCTCGACCTCGAGCCCAGGGGGTGGCTGCTCCTGGGGAGGCAGCGGGGGCTTGGGTCCTGCGTCGCGCGGATTCTTCTGAGCCATGGTGGGGTCCTCTCAGGTTGCCTACCCTGCCCACGGTGGGGAGGCGGCCGGACCCCGGCAACCACCGGGGGAGGGACCCTTGCCGGGAAGGCGAGCGGGCTCAGTTGCTGACGTTGACGTCGACGTCGCCCGAGTGGAAGAGACCTCCCTCGCAGCCGGCTACGCCCTCGCAGGAGAGCACCTGCGCGACGGCAGTACCGCTCATCCGCAGGATGTACTGACCCTCGACGGTCTCGGAGGGAACGGTGAAGTGGGCCGCGTTGCCCTCCTGCTGAACATCGAGGATGGCCAGGGCGCCACTGTTCTTGTGGATGAGGCTGACCTTCGCGGGAGCCTGGAGGACATCGGTCTCGGGCAGCCAACCGTAGGTATAGGACTGCCCGCGCCGCAGGGTGCCCGGGGAGCTGCTCCCGCTGCGCAGGAAGCGCCGCTTGGCCTTGGCATCCCGCAGAACGAGCACCATCGAGTGAGTGTCGTCCTGGAGGATGACGCGGAGGTCCTCGGTGGGCTCGTTGTCCCAGCGCTCGGGGTCGAAGTCGAAGGTGGCGCGCGGCGGCTCGCACACGTCGCGCCCGCCGACACCGGTATCGGGCACGCCACCGGGCTCGAGCTTCATGGCCTGGCCATTGAGGGTGGCGGTGGCGCCGTCAGCGAGCCGGGCGCAGGAAGTCCCCTCGGAGAACACGAGGGTGAAGCGGTACGCCCCAACGGTCGAGTCCCGCTCCAGCGAGTCCACGTCCGTGAGCGTGAACTTGAGGGTGCGCTCCTGGAGGTCAGCGAGGGTAGCGGGCTGGGCCACGGTGCGGCCACAACCGGCGAGAAGCCCACACGCGGCGAGCGCGCCCAGAACGAAACGGAGAGACGAAGCGGAAGCCATCAGGTCACCCTACCATCACCCTTCGGAAGGTCCCGGTCCATGACGCTCCTTCCTACTCCAACCAGGCAGCCGAGCACTCCCAGGTCCCCCTCACAGGCCGTCCCCCGGCCTTCCATCCTGGAATCGGAAAGGAGATGCACCTCATGCCCTCCATCAACCGCCAGTTCCTCCTGGCGCGCAGACCCGAGGGCCGGCTGCGGGAGTCCGACTTCGACTACCGCGAGACGCCGGTCCCCGTGCCAGGAACCGGAGAGGTGCTGACACGCACCCTCTACCTCTCCGTGGATCCAGCAAACCGGGCGTGGATGTTCCCCGACCCCACCTACCGCCCGCCCATCGGGCTCGGCGAGGTGATGGCCGGGTTCACGCTCAACGAGGTGGTGGACTCGCGGGACGCGCGCTTCCGCCCCGGAGACCTCGTCGAGTGCGAGGGCGGCTGGCAGGACTTCGCCCTGCTCCCAGGAGATGCGCTCTACAAGCTGGAGCCGCACAAGCCCTTGTCCCACTGGATGAGCGTGCTCGGGATAACGGGCAAGTCGGCGTACTTCGGCATGCTGGAGGTCGGGAGGGTGCGCGCCGGAGAGACCGTGCTCGTGTCGGCGGCGGCGGGGGCGGTGGGCTCGTTCGCCGGGCAGATCGCGAAGCTCCAGGGTTGCCGCGTCATCGGCATCGCCGGAGGCCCGGAGAAGTGCCACTGGCTCACCGGGGAGCTCGGCTTCGACGAGGCCATCGACTACCAATCGGAGAACCTTCCCGAGCGGCTGGCTGCCTGCTGCCCCGAGGGCGTGGACGTCTACTTCGACAACGTGGGCGGCGCGGTCTTCCAGGCGGCGCTGTTCCGGATGAAGAAGCACGGGCGCATCGTCTGCTGCGGCTGCGTGTCCATCCTCGACACCGAGACCCCACCCCCGAGGCTGCTCGGTGTTCCGGGGCTGCTGATCAGCCTCCGCCTGCGCCTGGAGGGCTTCATCGTCATGGACTTCTACGAGCGGCGGAAACAGGCCGAGCAGGAGCTGGCGGGCTGGGTGGCCGAGGGACGGCTGAAGGTCCGCGAGGACATCATCGACGGGCTGGAGAACGCGCCGCGGGCCTTGATGGGCCTGCTGCATGGGGCCAACATCGGCAAGCGGATGATTCGCGTCGCGCCGGAGCCCACGGGGATGGGGTAGGACGCGGCAGCGAGGAGGCAACGTGGCTGGCCGAGTGCTCCATCTGGCGGCGGGAAACCTGTACGGCGGAGTGGAGACCTTCCTGGTGACGCTGGCGAAGTCATCGCGACGGCTGGAGCACCGCTTCGCGCTGTTCTTCGAGGGCCGTCTGGCCACGGAGCTGCGGGCCGCGGGCGCCTCCGTGGAGGTGCTCGGCCCGGCGAGGCTGGGGCGTCCGTGGACGCTCGTGGGGCCCCAGCTCCGGCTGCGCCGGCTCCTGAGCGCGTGGAGCCCGGACCTGGTGGTGTACCACTCCACGTGGCTGAAGCTCGTCGCGGCCCCGGCGCTGCTCGGCTACCGGCAGGCTCTCTTCGTGCACAGCCTGGTGGACCCCCACAACCGGTTGGACCGGCTGATGGCCCGGTTCCCTCCGGATGCGCTCCTCACCAACTCGGCGTTCACGGCCGGGTCCGTCTCAGCCCTGGTGCCCCAGCCTGAGCCTCGCGTCGCCGGCTGTCCCGTCGAGGACCGCATCCCGAAGGAGCCCGAGGTGCGCCGCGCCGTGCGCCAGGAGCTAGGAGTCGCGGAGGGCACGACAGTCATCCTCCAGTTGAGCCGGATGGAGCCGGGCAAGGGGCACGCGCTGCTGCTGGAGGCGCTCGCGCGGTTGGGACGGGACACGGCCTGGGAGTGCCTGGTGGTGGGCGGCGTGCAGCGTCCGGAAGAGCGAGCCTACGAGGAGCGCCTGCGAGCCCAGGCAGCGGAGTGGGGACTGACGGACCGGGTGCGCTTCCTCGGCCAGCGCGCGGACATCCCGCGGCTGTTCACCGGAGCGGACGTGTTCTGTCATCCCAACGTGGTGCCCGAGGGCTTCGGCATCGTCTTCGTCGAGGCGATGTACGCGGGCCTGCCGGTGCTGACAACGGACATGGGCGGAGCGCGGGAGATCGTCGACGAGACCTGTGGAGCGCGGGTGCCGCCCCGAGCAGACGCCATCGCCGAAGTGCTCGCGCGCTGGGTGGCGGACCCCGGGACGAGACAGGCCCTGGGACGCGCGGGCCGTCAACGGGCGGAGAGCCTCTACCATCCCTCCGTCCGGGTGCGCCTGCTGGAGGACGCGCTCGAGCTCAGCGCGCGGCCAGCATCGCCTCCAGGCGGGTCTTCGCCTCGGGCCACTCACCGTCAATGAGGCCGTAGTAGGCGCTGTCGCGGACCACGCCGCCGCGCACCAGCATGTGCTGGCGGAGGATGCCCTCGAAGCGCGCGCCAATGCGCTCGATGGCCGCCCGCGAGCGCACATTGCGCCGGTCCGTCTTGAGCTGCACCCGCATCACCTTCAGCTCCTCGAAGGCGTGGCGCAGCAGCAGGTACTTGCACTCGGTGTTCACCCGCGAGCGCCACACGCGCCTGGCCAGCCACGTGCTGCCAATCTCCAACGTGCGGTGCTTGCGCTGGATATCCAGGTAGCGCGTGCTGCCCACCGGCGTGCCCGTCTCCTTCTCGATGATGACGAAGGGGCACTCCACCCCGCGCTCCGCCGCCGCCAGCGCGTCGGAGATGTACGCCTCCATGTCCTGGAGCGTGCGCAGCACTTGAGGGAACTGCTCGAAGAGGTCGGGCTCGGCCACCGCGGCCAGGGCGGGCGCATGGCTCATCGCCAGCGGCTCCAGGCGGACCACCTGCCCCTCCAGCGTCACCAAGGGGATGACGAGGGGCGTGGGCTCTCGGTAGAGGATGGGGTCGGTCGAGGACATATCGATGGGCGACACGTACAACACAGAGGACCTCCCCGCCACCGCAGGGAGGATTAAGCTCACGAGCCGCCGCTCTCATCCGGACCAGGTACACCATGCCCATTGATTCCACTGGCTCCTCGACTCCCCCCGCGGCCGCACCTCCGGCAGGTGCTGGCAGCCAGACCCCTCTGCGCAACGAGCGCTTCGCCACCCAGCCAGAGCTGGCGGGAGTGCTCGCCGGTCAGACCTCGCTCACCACGGGCTCCAAGGGGCCGGGCGTGCGCGCCGTGCAGCAAGCCCTCGCGGAGATGGGCTTCAGCGTGCCCGGAGGCGCGGATGGCGCCTTTGGCGCGCAGTCGGCCAAGGCCGTGCGCAACTTCCAGGTGCATGCCCGCCCGGCCTTCCCCGCCGTGCTGGCCACCGGCAAGGTAGACGCCGTCACCCTGCGCGCCCTGGACGCGCTCGCCCCGGCGCCGGGACAACGTGGGCAGACGCAGCACCTGCCGGGCTCCCGCTACAAGGGCACACCCGTGCGCGTGGTGGTGGTGAAGAACGAGCACCGCACCTTCCTCTTCGACGCCCAGGGCCGGCTCCAGTCCATCTTCGGCAACGCCGTGGGCACTCGCGCCACCCAGACGGACCCCGGCCTGAAGCTGGTGACGGGCAAGCTCAACGAGGCCCAGTCTCACGCCCTCGGCAAGAAGCTGTGGGGCGGCCCCGTCTTCGGGCCTCGCATCATCGACCTCTCGTGGCCCGATGGCTCCCGCTCGGGCGAGGAGCTCCATGGCACCAGCGCTCCGGCCCAGCAAGGAGGCGATGTGTCGCATGGGTGCGTCCGACACGACAACGCCGACATCATCGTCCTCTACGACGCACTGAAGGTCGGGGACATGGTGGCCATCGTCGACAGCATCAACGACCCGCACCTGAGCACCCCGCCCGCCACCCCGACCGAGACGCCCGACCTCTCGGGGGCAGTGGCCTCGCGCAAGTAACTTCAGTGCCGGGCGAACCAGGGGCTCAACCCGGGGTCCCCGGCACCCTCACCCCGGGGGGCTTGCCCCCCCTTTGAACGACGGGGGGCTCCTCTCCCAGTGGGAGAGGGGAAATGGGCTCAAGGGGAAGTAGGGGGAAATGGCTCAGAAGTAGCGCTTGCGCTTGCTGCTCGGGAGGATGCCCAGCACCTCGCGGTACTTGGCCACCGTGCGCCGGGCGATCTCCGTGCCCTGCGCCTTGAGCAGCTCGACGATCTTCTGGTCCGAGTACGGGTTGCGCGTATCTTCCTGCGACACTAGCTGCTTGATGTGGTGCTTCACCGCCTCGCTCGCCGTGTCCTCTCCGGACACGCGGGCGATGGACGAGTTGAAGAAGTACTTCAGCTCGAAGATGCCCTGCGGGGTGTGCACGTACTTGTTCGTCGTCACGCGCGACACCGTGGACTCGTGCATCCCGATGTCCTCGGCCACGTCCCGCAGAATCAGCGGCTTGAGGTGGGCAATGCCCTTGTCCAGGAAGTCCTTCTGGAACTTCACGATGCTCTCAGTGACCTTGTAGATGGTGCGCTGGCGCTGGTGGATGGAGCGGATGAGCCACTGCGCGCTGCGCAGCTTCTCCTGGATGAACTCCTTCGTCTGCCCCGGCCCCACCCCGCCGCTCTTCAGCGCGTTGCGGTACGTGCCCGAAATCCGCAGCTTCGACAGGCCGTCATCGTTCAGCACCACCGTGTACTCGTCGTCGCCCATCTTGTAGACGAACACGTCGGGGGTGATGTACTGCGCGTCGTCTCCGCTGAAGTTGCGGCCCGGCTTCGGGTCCAGCTTCGGCAGCAGCTTGGAGGCCTCCACCACCTCCTCGAGCGGCACCTTCAAGTCCTTCGCGATGGCCGGAAGGTTCTTGCTCTCGAGGTACTTCATGTGGCGCTTGATGATGAGGCCCAGCAGCGGCGCGGACTTGTCCTTGAGCGCCGACACCTGGATGAGCAGGCACTCCTGCAAGTCCCGGGCGGCGCAGCCCTTGGGATCCAGGTTCTGGATGCGCCGCAGCGTCCGCTCGGCCAGCCCCATGGGCACGTCCGCCTCGTTGGCCAGGCGGATGAGCGGATCTCCCTCCACATCGTCCAGCTTCAGGTACCCGTCGTGGTCCAGGTTGCCCAGAATCAGCATCCCGATGCGCCGCTCGGCCTCGTTGAGCCGCAGTGTCCCGAGCTGCTCCTGCAAGTGGTCAACCAGGTCCTCCTTCTCCACCAGGTTGGCTTCGAAAGAAGGCAGGTCCTCGGTTGCCACGTTGCCCTTGTTGGAGGCAGTCGTGGGCTCGTTGAACTGGTAGCTGTTGAGGTAGGCCTCCCAGTCGATCTCCGGCGGGCCATCCCCATCCGCCTTGAACTCGGGGGCCGCGTCCGGCGTCCGGGCTTCCACCCCCGCGGGCAGCTCCGTGTTCGCCGCCTCCATGGAGGCCTCACCGGGCTCCTTGTCGGTCGTATCGCCAAAAGGCGTCTCGTCGGGCTGCTCCAGGAGGGGGTTCTGGTCCATCTCCTCACGGACCTGCTCCAGCAGCTCCATCCGCGAGAGTTGCAGCAGCTTGATGGCCTGCTGCAGCTGGGGCGTCATCACCAGCTGCTGCGAAAGCTTCAGGCTCTGCTTGAGTTCCATCGCCATTCTCTGTCTCCCGCCCGTTTCAACAATCGACTCGACGGCGGCCCGCCATCAAGGACCGTGCCAAAGTAGCAAGGCCCCCTGACTTCGTCCAGTGTCCGAGAGTCCGGCCCGCACTTTGCATTTCGTGAAATTCTTCTTTTATTCCGCCTACTTGCACTGTCTCATCCCAACGTGCAGACGTTGGAGAATGGACGTGCGGGCAACCAACCGCGAGGGGTGGTAGCCGGCCTACCAGGGGCCCGCGAAGCCGGAATTTCGGCCCTCAAACCGACTGCAAGCGGAATCGCTCGCCCAGGTACACCGCCCGCGCCCGGGCCGAGGAGGCAATCTGTTGCGGCGTGCCCTCTTCCAGGATTTCACCCTGTGCGATGATGTAGGCGCGATCGCAGATGCCCAGGGTGTCCTGGACGTTGTGGTCGGTAATGAGGACGCCCAGGCCACGGGACTTCAGGAGGGCGATCTGCCGCTGGAGGTCGCCCACGTTGATGGGGTCCACGCCGGCGAAGGGCTCGTCAAAGAGGATGAAGCGAGGGTTGGGGATGAGCGAGCGAGCAATCTCCGCGCGGCGGCGCTCGCCCCCGGAGAGCGTCTCGCCGAAGGAGTGGGCCACGTGGCTCAGGCCAAACTCCTCCAGCAGTTCGCGGGCGCGCCGCTCCCGGCTGGCCTTGTCCAGGTTCTTCTGCAGCTCGAGCACGGCCAGGAAGTTCTCGTGCACGGTGAGCTTGCGGAAGACGGAGGCCTCCTGGGGGAGGTAGCCCAGACCGCGGAGGGCGCGCCGGTGCATGGGCAGGGGCGTGAGGTCCTCGTCGTCCACGCGCACCCGTCCGGCGTCGGGCCGCACCAGGCCCACCACCATGTTGAAGCTCGTCGTCTTGCCCGCGCCGTTGGGGCCGAGCAGCCCCACCACCTCGCCCTGCGAGACGTGGAAGGAGACACCCTGCACCACCTTGCGGGCCCGGAAGCTCTTCTGCAGGCCCTCGGCGAACAAATGACTCATGGCTGCTTCGTCCCCCCAGACTGCTCCGTGTTACCCACCGCCCCACCCGGGGCACCCTTGCGCTGCTGCTGCTCCTTCAGGGGCGCCGTCTTGAAGACGACGGTGGTGTCCTTCCCCTCGAAGCTCTTGCCCCCGAGCGTCATGCGGACCTCGGTGCCCTTGATGTGGATCATCGGGTCCTCCGCCTCGGGATTGCCCGTCACCACCAGCGTACCAGAGGGCACGTTGAGGCGAGCCCGCTCGCCCTTGGCCCGGCGATCTCCATCCACCGCGCGCACGTTGCCCGTGCAGTCCGCCCGCGTCACCTCGCGAGCATTGTTGTAGGAGGCCGTCAGCTTGTCGCATCGCAGGTCCATGGTGCGGTGCTTCACCACCACGTCGCCCGTGAATACGGCCTGGGCCCGGGTTCCATTCACCCGCTTGGAGGTGATGACCACCGGGCTGTCCTGCTGAGAACCCTTCGCCTCGAGGGGCGCCGACTTCAGGGTGATGGTGGCGTCCTTCACCTCGAAGTTCTGGCTGCCGAGCAGCAGGCGCAGCTCTGAGCCCTTGAGGTGGGCCGAGGGCTCCTGCGCCTCGGGGTTGCCCGTCACCACCAGCAGGCGGTTGGGCACGTCGAAGTCGGCCCGCTCGCCCTGGGCGGTGCGCTCGCCGTCCACCGCGCGCACGTTGCCCACGCACTCGCCGTGCGTGGCCGTGTACTTGCCCTTGAGCTGGGCGTAGTGGGCGGTGAGCTCGTCGCACCGCAGGTCCAGCGTGTCGCGCTTCACCCGCACCTCGTCCTTGAACGAGAGGGTGGACTGGTCGCGCAGGATGGTCATCCGCTTGGAGGTGATCTCCGTCTCGCTGCCCTGCGGGGCGGCCACCGCCGAAGTGGGGGCGCGCGTCTCCGCGCTGGAGGCCACCAGGGTGGGCTGCACCGGCTGGGTGACGAAGAAGGCCGTGGCCAGGTACTCAATCACGCGCGGCTCCCTGGACGATGGTCTGCACCGAGCCCTCGAAGTCGAACTGCCCGCTGGCGAAGGACAAGGAGAAGGAGTCCGCGCGCATACGGCCGCTCGGCCCCGTCACCACCACGCCCTCCGTGCCCCGCGCCACCTGCTGGGTACCGTCATAAGTGGCCCGGGGGGTGAGCGCCACCATCCCCGAGGAGGTACGCACCTCCACGTCGCCCGAGGCCACCATCTGCCGCGTGCCGGGGCTACCCTCCATGAGCTTCGCGTACACCGTCGTACTGCCCGCCTTCTGTCCGGACGGAGCGCCCTTGTCTGGCACGCGAACGGTGGCCCGGGTGGCGGTGAGGTCGCCCGTGCGCTCCCAGGTCGCCTGCTCGGCCTCGCCCGTCATGCTCAGGGTGCTGCCGTCGTACGAGCGCAGCCGCACCCCGTGCATCACCACTGCGGGAGGCGCGGAGGCGTTTTCAGGCGCCTGCTTCGGGGTGCAGGCCGCCAGGAGGGCAAGGAGGCTGAGGAAGGTACGGGGCACGAGGCCGATCTCTATCACTGGCTGGGCGTGGGACGGGTCTTCCAACGCTGGTGCATCCACACCCATTGCTCGGGGGCCCGGCGGATGGCTGCCTCGATGCTCAGCGAGAGAGCGGCCGTGAGCGTCACCGCATCGGCCTCGCGGTCTCCGCTCGCCTGCCAGGGGACTTCCTGCATCCACAGTCGGTAGCCGTCGCCCTCGCGCTGACAGAAGCCCACCACCACCGCGGCGCCCGTACGCAGGGCCAGGTCCGCCGCCGCCCGGGGGGTGGCCGCCAGCTCGCCGAAGAAAGGGACGAAGACGGACTGCACCTTCGTGTCCTGGTCGATGAGCAGCCCGAGAATTTCCCCCGCCTTGAGGGCGCGCAGCATGGCCCGCGCCGCCCCCTCCTGGCCACGCCAGATGCTCCGCACCCCGCCCTGGGCCCGGAAGCGCTCGACGAGCGTAGTGAGCCGTGGGTCCGTGGTCTCCTTGGCGATGCTCTGGCTGGGGTAGCCCGCGCGCGCCACCCGCCGGGCCAGCAGCTCCCAGTTGCCCACATGGCCGGAGACGAAGACGACCCCCTTGCCCCGAGCGAGCGCCGCCTCCAACACGGCTCGATCCTCCGCCTGCCAGAGGACCAGGCGCTCGAGCTGCCGGTCCATGGAGGCGGTAGCGCCTACCTCGAAGACGGCCATGCCCAGGTGGAGGAAGGAGGCGCGGGCGAGCTCATGCCGCTCCGCGTCGGACTTCTCCGGAAAGGCTCGGGCCAGTGACTTCAAGGCCTTGCGGCGCTCCCCACCGGCCACGGCGAAGGCGAGCCGGCCGAAGCCCACCCCCAACCACCGGGCGAAGCCCAGCGGGAGCCGGCTGACAATGGCCAATACCACCCGGACGAGCAGGTAGCGGAGGAAACGCTTGAGGCGCTTTGCTAAGGGAGGGCGCTCCACAAGCGGTTCCATATCCCATGCGCGAATACAACTTCGACGGCATCGTCGGTCCCACCCACAATTACGGCGGCCTGTCGCCCGGCAACCTGGCCTCCGCCCTCCATGGCGGCGAGGTGAGCCACCCCCGCGGGGCGGCCCTCCAGGGCCTGGAGAAGATGCGCTTCGTGGCGAACCTGGGGGTGGGACAGGCGGTGCTGCCGCCCCAGCCGAGGCCCTCGCTCAAGGCGCTGCGCGCGCTGGGCTTCAGCGGCACGGACGAGGAGGTCATCACCCGAGCCGGCAAGGAGGCCGAGCACCTGCTGCGGCTGACGTCCAGCTCCGCGGCCATGTGGACGGCGAACGCGGCCACGGGGGCGCCGTCGGAGGACACAGCGGATGGGCGCATGCACCTGACGCCGGCCAACCTCCAGCAGATGTTCCACCGGGCGCTGGAGGCGGAGACGACGCACTCGGTGCTGCGCTCCATCTTCGCGGACGAGAAGCACTTCGCCGTGCACGCGCCACTGCCCGGCGGCGGGCACTTCGCGGACGAGGGCGCGGCCAACCACACCCGGCTCGTCACCCCGGGACACAAGGCGGTGCACCTGCTCGCCTGGGGCCGGAGCGCGTGGCGGGACGATGTGCGCCACCCCACCCGCTTCCCCGCCCGTCAGACGTATGAGTCCAGCCAGGCCCTCGCGCGGCTCCACAAGCTGGACCCGGCACAGGTGCTGCTGCCGCAGCAGGCCCCCGAGGGAATCGACGCGGGCGCCTTCCACACGGACGTGCTGGCGGTGGGCAACCAGAGCTTCCTCATGCTGCACGAGCTGGCCTTCGTGGACCCACAGGGGCTGCTGAAGACGCTGCGCGAGAAGCTGGGCGAGGGCTTCACCTACGTGCTGGCCAGCAACGACGAGCTGCCGGCGCGGGACGCGGTGAAGGCGTACCCCTTCAACTCGCAGGTGCTGACGCTGCCGGACGGCACCATGGCCATCATCGCTCCCGAGGAGAGCCGGGAGACGGAGCCGGCGCGGCGCTTCCTGGAGCGCGTGGTGGCCGAGAACAACCCGGTGAAGCGAGTGCATTACCTGGACGTGCGCCAGTCGATGAACAACGGCGGCGGTCCGGCGTGCCTGCGCCAGCGCGTGTGGCTCACCGACACCGAGCGCGCCGCGGTGAAGGCCAACGTCTTCTACACGCCGGAGCTGCACGAGGCGCTCGCCGGCTGGGTGAAGCGGCACTACCGCGAGGACCTGCGCGCCGGGGACCTGGCGGACCCGAAGCTGGCCCGCGAGACGATGACGGCGCTGGACGAGCTGACGCGCATCCTCAACCTGGGCAGCGTCTACGACTTCCAGAAGTGAGACGGTGAGCCTGCCCTCTGAGGGCGGGACTCGAGGAAGAAGGCACCGCGCGCGGAGACGAAGGCCGCCGCGCGCGGCGCCGGAACATCACGGGCCGGTGTAGGACTGAATCCACGACACGTACGAGTACACGTCCGCGAAGACGGTGTACGAGTCGCACGAGACGCCGCGGCCCCAGCTCACCACGCCAAACAGCTGCCCGCCGTAGGCCAGCGGACCACCGCTGTCACCGTGGCAGCCACCCGAGACACCGTTCGAGTAGCCCACGCACAGCTCCAGGCCGGCGTACAGGTTGCGCGCCAGCCAGCCGTTGCACGAGGTGACGGGGTTGACGGGCAGGCCGGCGTACTTCAACTGGTCGGAGGCGCCGTAGGCACCGCCCCACGGCCAACCCCAGCCGCTCGCCGTCATGGACGTCTGCGGCGCCGGGTAGGAGGGCAGGGCAATGGTCTGCACCGCGCCATTCAGCCAGAACGAGCCGTTGAGCAGGATGACCGCCACGTCGTGCACGGGCGCGCCAGAAATGTACTGGAAATAGGGGTACTTCGCATGGCCATACACCGTCTGCGACTGCTCGGTGGACTCGTAGCCGGTGATGGTGTGGTCACCCGCGACAACCGTCATTCGCGACGGGTCAATGCCATCCACGCAGTGGCCCGCGGTGAGTACCCAGTTCGGCTTGATGAGCGAGCCGCCACAGTAGGTGTTCCCGTCCACCAGGATGCGCACCTGGTAGGGGAACTGGTTCTGATAGGCGTACGCGCCGCCGACGATCTCCTGCTCCTTCTGGCCCGTCGCCTCGACCGCCGGCTGCTGCTCGGCGGAAGCTTCGTCCATGGGCTCGCCGCACCCCGTGAAAAGGCTCGCCGACACGAGTGCCGCCAGCAAAATCTGCTGCTTCATGGTGTCTCCAGTCCGGCCATGAGCCGGTCTCTCGGTTGTGGTTGATGTCATGCCACAGGCGCTACTCCGCCCTGCGACATGAATTCTCGTATCGCATGCCTGTCTGACTAATCAAGCATTACAATCCCAACCCATCATTACACCACGCAGCGACACGATTGTGACAAAGGCTTGCGCTGCGCCACCATGAACACAAAACGGCTCGCCGATAGAGACTCGCCTGGTGAGAAAACGAGAGGGCCCTGAGCGTGACGGAGCTAAAACAGGGCCACCTCGGAAGCGCCGCGCGTCAGCACGGGAGGGTGTTGCCTCCGCGGTCCAAGATGGCCAACACCGCCGGGTAATCCATACGCAGAAGCGTACAGAGGCGTCGGAGCATCTCGTTGGATGGCCTCCTCTGCACGTTCTCGATCTCGCTGCATACTCCCGGGTGCATGCCAGTGGCCTCGTCGACCTGCTGCTGGGTGAGGCCCGCCTGCTCCCGTGCGGTCCGAAGAGTGATCGCGAGCACGAGAAACCCGCCCCAGGCATAGCGAATGTCAGACATGAGTAATCTCCGAGTAACGAGGTGAATTGAAGCTGCTCTGCATTTGAAGACTCCTGTTGTCGTGAATCACGGGAACATCACTCCCGAAAGCGTGAGCGTCCGGGCGGTGCTCTCGTCCCAAAGTTTGAGCAGGTAGGGGCCGGAGGCCGGCTCTCCAGGCACCTCCACCTCCACCAGCACACGAAGCGACTCGCCCGGAGCAATGGGCCGAGGCGGCCACACCTCCAAATCCCACCGCCCCCCTTGGCCCACGAGCTGCGCGTGCGTGGGAGTCCAGGGCTCGGTGCCCCGGTTCCAGAGCTTCAATTCCACCGCCAATCGCGTCACCTTGGCGTCCTTCTCTCCACCCATGGCGCGGTAGCTCACCGCACGGTCCACGGTGAAGGCTTCTCCGGGGCGGAGCGAGATGTCCTCGGTGATGTGCCTGGAGCGGATGCCATCCTCGTCCATGTGATTCAAGACGAGCAGACCGATGAGCCCCCCAGGTGCATCACGCTCCGCGCGCTCCCGTGCCAGTTGCGTCTGACATTGCAAAACTCTCGCCTCCGCCTCCTCGGACTGTTGCCGGTACGAGTCGCACGGGCGCAGCTGGCGGTAGACCTCCACTTGCACCTCGGCCCGCGGAGACACCACCAACGTGAAGTCCAGACTCGTGGGCGGTGCTCCATCCGCGAATCGCACCGTCAACGTCAACCGCCTGCTCGGCTTCAGCTCGCCCGAGGGCAGCAGCGTGAGCATGAGCCCGTCCTCCGACAGCGACACCTGCCGGAAGCGCTCACGCTCCTCCACGATTGCGCCCCCAGCTTGGACGGGCGTGTTGAAGAGAAAGATGACAGCGCGATTCGGGCTGATGGGCACTTCCCGTGCCTCATCCGCCGTGTCCGCCGTCACGGTGAAGCGGGGTGTGCCCGACAGGTCCCCAGAGGTCGTGAACGGCTGGGCGACTGCGGGCGCGCCAAAGAGCAAGAGCAGCAGAGCGGCGTTGGGGAAGCAAGCGGGCATGGGAACAAGACCTCTGAAGTGGAGATACTAGCAGAACCTCCCACGTTGGTCTCGCTTCTTTCGCTCCCACTCCGCCTAGCGCTTCACTGCATAGAGAAACACCGAGGAGAAGATGATCGCGGAGTCCTGACCGCTGCCGGGCTTCATCACCACACCGCGTTCGCCGTCCACCGTTTTGTCATAGAGGTTGAGGCAGACGGAGTACGTCAGCCCATCGGGGGTGCTCGCCTGGGTGAAGCGTCCGTAGACGCGCCCCTCCCCGAAAAGGAGCTGCCCGGAGAACACGGTGCGGGGCGGCAACCTCCCCCACTCATCCCCCATGGTGAGCGTGACCGCCTGACCCGGGCGCACGGTGATGCGTTGACTGATGACGAGCTCTCCGTCGATGAGGAAGACGGCGTCGTTGCGCGACGTGACGGGCATCCTCAACTCCTTCATCGTCTCCACGGAGCCGGGGGGACAATCTATGGGCGGAGGCTGGCGCGCGGTGGTCGTGGCGACGGGGCGCACCTGGGGCTCGGGGCTGGCACAGGCGAACTGACCCGCGGCCCAGACCAGGACGCATGTCCTTCCAGCGGCGTCGAGCAGCGAGCCCTGTGTGGCCCGCTGCGTTTGCGGCCGGGGGGTAGAAGTCTGCTTGGGAGTCCTCACGCGCGTGCCGTCCTTCCGAGGCGTCGCAACCGCGACGGGCGCAGGGGTTGGCGCCGTCTCGGGCGCTGCGCCTGCGTCACCTTCCGGCGGCTTCACGGCTGACGCCACTTCCTGGCCGGACTTCGTTACCTGTCGCATGCTGGGGGCGGGCATCACCTCGGGAGTGGGGCCAGACGGAAAACGCAGCAGGAGGAGCAAACCCGCCAGGCCCAAAGCCAACGCGGCACCGCCCCAGGCCAGCGCGCGCCAGGAGCTGGACCGCGTGCTCGCCGCGGGCGGAGTGTCTTCAGGAGCGCGCGGAAGCGTGGACGCCTCCGCCTGGGACACGGGCCGGCCACGCCGGGGGTGCCGCCTCGCATACGACAGCAGCCGCCGCGCCTTGTCCCTCAGTCCTCCCCAGTCCAGCCACTTCTCCTGGGGCGTGGTGGCATCATCCGGGCCCCATTGCTCGCACAGCGGCACGTCCCAGGCAGCGTCCGCCTCCGCCAGCACCGCCTCCAGCGCCGCACCCAACGCCTCTGCATCCGCGAAGCGCGCCTCGGGCGACTTCTCCAGCATGCGCAGGCACAGCTCGCTCAGCGCCCGGGGCACTCGCGGGTTGAGCACGTGCGGGGGCTCGGGCTCGTGCTTCAGGATGAGGTCCGCCAGCGCCCCTTCGTCCACCTCCTCGGTGTCGAAGGGATAACCACCCGTGAGCAGCCAGTAGAGGAGAACGCCCAGGGCCCACAGGTCATCCGAGGCCCTTGCCGGGGAGTGCTCACCTGCCCTCTCGCGCCGGAAGCGCAGCGCCTCGGGGCTGCGGTAGTGCCGAGTGCCCGGCAGCCCCAGGGGATTGGTGATTTCGGGCGCGCCCACGTATGTACCCACCCCGAAGTCCACCAGCACCGGCCGCCCATCCTTCTTGCCCACCAGCACGTTGGAGCCCTTGAGGTCCCGGTGCACCACGCCGGCCGCATGCACCTGCACGAGCTGCCGCGCCAACCACCGCGCCAACCAGCCCCCCTCACGCGCGGTGGGATTCTTCTCCCGAGTCCACGCATACAGCGGGCGCCCGTGCACGTAGGGAGTGACGAGGTAGAGGAAACGCGGCGCCGCGTGAGGCCACAACCCGTGGCTCTCCACCGCGAGGCCGCCCACGCGCCGCAGCCGCAGCCGCACCTCCAGCTCCCGCCAGGCCCAATCCGGCGAGTCCAGCGACAGGAACTTGATGGCGTACAGCCGCCTTCCCCGGCGCGCTCGGTATACCGTGCCCTGTCCGCCCTCCCCCAACCGCCGCTCCAGCCGGTAGCCGTCCACCACCGTCCCGAGCGCGGGCGGCCCCGCCTCCTCCCGCTCCGCCCAACGCGGCCATTTCGCCGCCCACCGCCGCTGCGCCGCAACCTGCCCCTCGACGGCCTCGCTCATGCGCGCTACCTCCAGAGTCATCCAGCCTAACATGACCGCTGACAACTGATGGGCGCGCTCGCAGGGCATTCACCCCGCAGCCGCGGCCAGCAGAAACTGGCACCCGCGCGGGTTACTCATTGACGTCAACGAGTAAGATAAATAAACATGTGTGATAAAAAATTCTTAATCATTGACATCAACGAGTGCGGGCATGCGAGTCGCGGGGCGTGAGTCCGCCCGCCTGGGAGGCACGCGCCCGGCCAGCCATGGCCTGAAGGGCAAAGACAGTCCACCTTCGAGACAGAAGGTGCCACCATGATTCCCGAGCCCATCCAGAACTATCTCCAGCAGCAGCACGTGCCGTTTCTTCGCCACTGGCATCCGCGCGCGGTCACGGCGCAGGAGTTGGCCCAGGCGCTCCATGTGACGGGCTACCGCGTGGCCAAGTCCGTCATCATCGAGGCCGACGGGCAGTTGTGGATCTGCCTCATTCCCGCGGCGGACATCCTGGACCTGCAGAAGGTGCGCGAGGTGCTCGGCACCCAGGAGGCCCGGCTGGCCACCGAGGACGTGTTCGCGGACCGCTTCCCCGAGTGCGAGCTGGGCGCGGAGCCGCCCTTTGGCCATCTCTACGGGCTGCCGTTGCTCATGGACGAGAAGCTCGAAGGGGCCGAGGACCTGCTGCTACGCGCCGGCTCCCATGAGGAGGCACTGGAGGTGAGCGTCAAGGACTTCATCGGCCTCGAGACACCCAGGACGGCCTCCATCTCGCTGGAGCACCCGGAGCGGAACACGGTGCAGCACGACCTGCACGCGTGACCTGTCTGACTCAGGGCTCCTCGCCCTCCACCGTCCCCAGGTCCTCGTCCGCGCCCATCGCTCGCAGGAGGATTGAATCCGCGCCCGAGCCACCCCGCTCCCGGCGCCGAGCCTCCACACGCTGGCGCTCCGCCGTCTCCAGGCGCGCCACCCACGCCTCCCCTTCCGCGCGCTGTGCCTCTGGCAGCAGCTGCACGCCCTCACGCACGGCCCGCGCGGCGGCGTCGAACTGGTGCAGCGACTCGTGCAGGCGCGCCACCTTGAACCAGGCACCCGGACCCGGCTGCATGCGCACCACGGACTTCCAGGACTCCAGCGCCCGCGTCCGCAGCCCCTCCCTCTCGTAGCTGGCGGCCTCGAGCATGAAGATCTGGGCCCGCTGCGACAGGTTGGACACGAAGGGGCTCACCTGCTGGAGCGACTCCCTCGCGCGCCGGGTCAGCCCCAGGTCCACCTGCAGCCGCGCGAGCGTGAAGGCCAGCTCCACATTGCCAGGAAAGCGCGGGCCCAACGCCTCGAGCGACTCGAGCGCTTCATCCTTCCGGCCCAACGCGTGGAGGACGTCCGCGCGCAGCAGGTACGAAGAGAGCGCGTCCGGGGCCCGGCGGGACACCTCCGCACTGGCCGCCTCGGCCTCCGCCAGCTCGCGCCGAGCGAGCCGCACCCGGGCCTCATGCTCCCAGAGCTGAACCGATTCCGGCGCTGCGTCGAAGCGCTCACACGCCCAGGCGAGCCAGGGCAAGGCCTCCTCGTGGCGCCCGGCGCGCTGGAGCTCGGAGGCGAACTGCACCACCTCCCGAGCCGCGTCCGGCGTGAGGGCCTGTAGCTCAGCGAGGGTCCGCGCCCGCCCGAGCGCCTCGCGCCACAGCAGCCCCCGGTCCCCGGCCTCGAAGGCCAGCCGGTACTCGAGGAAGGCCTGCGTGCGACGTCCCAGGTTGAGTAGAGCGCGCGCGGCCACGCGGTGGGCCCGCGCATCCACCGGGTTCAGGTAGAGGGCACGGTTGGCGAAGGCAAGGGCCTCGGCCGCGCCCTCACGTCCCGCGTTCGCGTAGGCCAGGCCCACCAGGTCTTGCAGGGCATGGTCGGCCGGATGCCGGTCGATGAGGGCCAGCCCGCGAGCGCGTACCTCTTCGAGCGGGGCTCGCGCGGCGACGAGTGCTCCGAGCTCCGCCTCCGCCGTCTCCAGCGTGCTCCGGCCAGGGACGAGCGCCAGCAGGGCTACCACGGTGAGGGCCACTCCCGCCGCGAGCCCGCGCAGGGGCGCATGGCCACGCGAGGCCTCGGCACGCTTCCGGTCCTCGGGACGGGCCACGCTGGCCAGCACCACCCAGGCCGCCACCGCGCTCGCGGGCAGCTCCAGGCTGAAGTCGAAGAGGTCATGCAGCCCGAGCGCCGCCACCCCCGCGAGCACCGCCAGCTCCGCCGCGCCCAACCCCTCCCGGCGCAGCAGCCGGCCAAAGCCCCATAACCCCACGACGAGCAGCAGCAGCCCGGGCACGCCAAACTCCGTGGCGAGCTGCAACACCGCGTTCTCCGGGTGCGTCGAGGTGTTGATGACGGGCCGTGTCTGGTAGCGAGGGAAGACGGACTCGAAGGCGCCGCGGCCCAGGCCGAGCGGGTAGGCCCGCGCGACCGAGGCCAGGACGGGCCACTGCTCCAGCTTGCTGTGTCGCAGCTCCGCCACGCTGTCGGCCGTCTCCAGCTCGGCCACGAGCCGCTCGGAGGCGACCTGCCCCCCCACCGCGAGCACCGCGAGCAGACACAGCAGCACGGCGCCACCCCGGCGCCACGAGAGGACTCGCTCCGTCCCTGCACGGCGCATGAGCAACAGGAGCGCGAAGGCGAGCATGCCGAAGACAAAGAAGGCGATGCCCCCGCGCGAGAGGGACAGCAGCACGCCCGTTCCGCCCAGCACGGTGGCCAGCACGTAGGGCGCCGCACGCCTCCGCCCCTCGCTGGAGAGCGCGAGCCCCAAGGACACCGTGGCCGACAGGCCGAGGAAGGCCGCGAGGTGGTTGGGGTTGCCGAAGGGCGTGACGAGCGGCGGACGCGCGTGGACGAAGGAGATGACGCCCAAGAGCTTGTCGACGCCGAGCAGTGCGTGCAGCAGGCCCAGCACGGACACCGCCGCCCCCGTGAAGGCGAGCGTGGTCAACAGCCGGCGGCGCGAGCGTCCGGAGCGGCACACCTGCACGGCGGCGACGAAGATGAGCAGGTACGCCAGGTGCCTGGCCAGCTCACGCCAGGTGGCCGGGGTATCCATCGACAGGGGCCGCGAGCCGTCCAGTCCCAGGGGGACGAGGACGAAGTCGCGCAGCTCGGCGGCCTCGGGACTGAGGACGGCGAGGAGCCCTGGCGGCAGCGGAACGAGCTGCAGCAGGCACAGCAGCGCCCCCGCTCCGAGGGGCAGCGCGAGCAGGGGCAGGTGCAGCGACCGGTGCTGCCGCCAGGCCCCCACACACGCCAGCACGAAGGCGAGGCCCGCGAGCACCACCAGGGGCCCGTGCACCCACGTGGGCGCGCTCCCGAGCGACAGGGGCAGCAGCACCAGCAGCACCGCCATTGCTCCCTCGGCACCGAGGGTGTACCTGGACGTGCGCGAGCGGGAGTGGGACGCGGGGGACATGGAGGGCGCCCGAGTATGTCACGGGTCCTGGGAGACGCCCGGAAGTGGACGGCGCCGGACCCGGGGAGAGCGGACCCGCCCGCCTGCTCAGAAGGAGAGCGCAAAGTGAGCAGACGAAGAAGCTACCATCCGACCTTCCGGCTGCCATTGCTTGCATCCCGGGCGCCTTCTGGCATCTTCGCCCACCCCATGCGCCGCTCCGCCACCATCACGCTGCTCTTCTCCGCCCTGCTCGCCCTCGCCGGTTGCAAGAGTCCGTGCCGGGAGCTGTCGGAGCGACTCTGCGACTGCGTCGAACAGTTCCAGCGGGACGAATGCATCCAGGCGGTAGCCGACCGCGAGCGGAACATCGAGACGACCGACGAGGAGCTCGATACCTGCCAGGCGCGGTTGGATACCTGCAGGATCGACTCGAATGACCGGAACACCTGCGACCTCCTCCTGACGGACGAGGGCAAGCAGGCCTGCGGTCTGGCGCGCTGAGCCAAGCCCCCCCTCTCCCGCTGGGAGAGGGTTGGGGTGGGGGTCTACTTCCTGCCGAGCCCCATGTACGTGAAGCCCAGCTCGCGCATCCGCGACGGGTCGTAGATGTTGCGACCGTCGAAGATGACCGGGGACTTCATCAGCGACTTCATGCGGTCGAAGTCCGGGTGACGGAACTCGTTCCACTCGGTGACGACGAAGAGCGCATCCGCGCCCTCCAGCGCCTCGTAGGGCACGTTCGTGTAGCGGATGCGGTCACCCAGCACGCGGCGCGCGGTGCGCTCGGCCACGGGATCATGCGCCGCCACCTTGGCTCCCTTGGCCAGCAGGCCCTCGATGACCTCCACGGACGGGGCCTCGCGCATGTCGTCCGTCTTCGGCTTGAAGGCCAGGCCCCACACCGCGAAGGTGCGCCCCTCCAGCGAGCCGAAGTGCTTCAGTGCCTTCTGCACCAGCACCTTCTTCTGCCGCTCGTTGGTGCGCTCCACCGCGCGCAACAAATCCAACTCCAGCCCCTGCTCGCGGCCCTTGGCCACCAGCGCCTTCACGTCCTTGGGGAAGCAGCTTCCGCCGTAGCCCACGCCCGGGAAGAGGAAGGGGTAGCCGATGCGCTTGTCCGCGCCCATGCCCTTGCGCACGAAGTCCACGTCCGCACCCACCCGCTCACACAGGGCGGCAATGTCGTTCATGAAGGAGATGCGCGTGGCCAGCATCGCGTTGGCCGCGTACTTCGTCAGCTCGGCCGAGCGCATGTCCATGTAGAGGATGGGGTTCTCCGTGCGCACGAAGGGCGCGTAGAGCTGGCCCATCACCTTGCGCGCCCGCTCCGACTCGGCGCCAATCACCACCCGGTCCGGCTTGAGGAAGTCGTCCAGCGCCGCGCCCTCCTTGAGGAACTCGGGGTTGGAGACGACGTCGAACTCCACCTCGGTCACCCGGGAGATGACCTCGCGAACCTTGTCCGCGGTGCCCACCGGCACGGTGCTCTTGTCCACCACCACCGTGTACTGCCGCATGGCCCGGCCAATCTGCTCCGCCGCCGCCAGCACGTACTGGAGGTCCGCTTCACCGCTCTCGCCCTCGGGCGTGCCCACCGCGATGAACACCACCTGGGAGCGCGCCACCGCCGGGGCCAGCTCCGTGGTGAAGCTCAGGCGCCGGTCCCGCGTGTTCTTGCGGATGAGCTCCTCCAACCCTGGCTCGTAGATGGGAACATCACCCTGCTGGAGCTGGGCGACCTTCCGTGCGTCGATGTCCACGCAGATGACGTCGTTACCCGAGTCCGCGAAGCAGGTACCCGCGACCAGTCCCACGTAGCCGGTTCCAATGATGGCGATATGCATGAGCGTCCTGGCTAGAAGCAGCAGGAAATGCTCTTACGCCGGGACAGGCATCGGGGGGAAGAGGCCAGTAGCGGTCCACCCCTCGCCTCACTGACCGGTGAGCAGCCGGCGCAGCCGCTCCGAGCCGCGGATATGGCTCATCTTCCCCGGCTCGCTCGCCGGAAGGACGACCAGCCGCTCGAGCAGCTCGCGCGTGGCGCGGCGCAGGGGCGGCAGCGCCGGCTTCAACCCCTCGGCCGTCTCGGGGAAGAGCCGCGCCACGATGGACAGGGAGGTGTAGAGGGCACGCTCCAGCCGCCACGCCTTCGCCCGCTCCAGCAGCACCGCCACGTCCACGGGGCGCGAGTAGACGCCCCCCATCGACTGCGCCCCCGTCATCAGCTCGCGCAGGTCCAAGAAGGACAGCCAGGGCACCTGGTAGCCCTCACGCGCCTGCTCCAGGCACACCAGCAGCACCGCGTCCTCCAGGTCCGGACGGAACATGGAGGGGCCATACATCTTCATGGGCCTGGCCCGGTCGAAGATGCCCTGCACCTCGGCGCGGCGATCGGCGCCGAGCACGTCCGCATAGAGGAAGATGGCGGTGCGGCCGTCGGACACCACCTTGAGCGCGCCATGGGCCGGCTCATCGGGCTCCGGACGGAACTCGTGCTGGGCGAGGTAGCCGGCGAAGCCATCCACGTCCATGCGCCGCAGCAACACCTGGAGCTCCAGCACGGGGCGGAAACCCACATGAGGGTAGAGCGTGTCGGCAAAGGCGGCCGCGCCAATAAGGAGGAGCTTGCGGCCCTCCAGCTCGTCCACGCAGCGCTTGAAGTTGACGAGCTTCATCACGTTGTCGTTGACCGAGCCCGAGTAGACGCTCAGCAGTCGGTCACGCACCCACTCCGGCGCATCCGCTCCGGGCAGGCGGTACTGGAGGTTGTAGGAGGCCAGCGGCGCCAGACCCTGCGCGATGGCCCAATCCACGTACTCCTCCCAGGGGGCCCCGCGCAGCGAGCCACGGGGCGGGTCAAAGGAGGAGAGGACGCGAACGGTGTCGAGGAGGCTGATGGCCATGGCGCCGCAGCTTTAACGACTCCCACGTACATGACGCAATCGGAAGCCGCCGGGCCTGTCACATCGCGGCCTTCGGGGCGGGGTTGTCCGGATATGGAACGGCGCTGTCCGGATACGGACAGCCGGAGGGGGCTGGACCGGGGGGTCACCTGGCTGCAGGGAATAGGGGCAGGCTGGCACAAGTTCGGCATGCCTTTTCCCGCCATGAGCCAACCGCCCTCGTCCCTTCCCGCTCCACAGGCCGAAGCCCGCCCGGTCGACAGCAGCGAGCGACTCGCCCTGCTTGACGTCCTGCGCGGCTTCGCGCTGTGCGGCGTCTTCATCTCCAACGTCGTGATGTGGTTCTCCGGCCGTGCCTACCTGACGCGCCCGCAGATGGAAGCCGCCATGGCCTCGGCGTCGTGGCTGGACACCGCCCTGATGTACACCAACGGGACGCTCATCTTCGGCAAGTTCGTCACCATCTTCTCGTTCCTCTTCGGCCTGGGCTTCTCCGTGCAGATGATGCGGGCCGAGTCGCGTGGTGCGGCCATCGCCCCGCTCTACATGCGGCGGCTGGGAATCATGTTCCTCATCGGGTGCGCGCACCTGTTCGGGCTGTGGCTCGGCGACATCCTCAGCACCTACGCGGCCCTGGGCTTCGCGCTGCTGCTGTTCCGCAAGCGCGGTGACAAGACGCTGCTCATCTGGGCCGCCGTCCTCATCTTCGTCGCGCCCATGGTGGTGACCAGCGCCATGAAGGTCCTGCCGGTGCTGCTGAGTGGAGGTGGCGCGGAGGCTGGGGCCGAGGCGGCCAAGGCGGCCATGGAGCGCACCAACCAGCTCAAGGCCGAGACGATGGCGTCCTTCACGAGCGGCACCTACTTCGAGGTGGTGCGCGCCAACGCCCGCTACTACTTCGGCCAGTTCGTCCAGAACCTGGGGCCCTTCCTGTTCGCCCTGTTCGGCCGGTTCCTGCTCGGGCTCGTGGCCGGGCGGCGGCGCCTCTTCCACGACGCGCCCCAGCACCTGCCATTCTTCCGCAAGCTGTTCCGCTGGAGTCTGGGCATCAGCGTGGTCGCCAGCGCGGTCGGAATCGTGGTGGGGTACATGATGCGCCAGAAGATGATCGATCCGCAGGCGTCGTGGACGATCCTCCTGTCCCCGGTGCGGCAGCTCAACGAGGTGGGCGTCGCCACTGTCTACGTCACGGGGCTCGTGCTCCTCTTCCAGCGAGAGGCGTGGCAGCGGCGGCTGATGGTGCTCGCCCCCGTGGGCCGCATGGCGCTGACGAACTACCTGAGCCAGACGGTCATCAGCCTCTTCATGTACTACGGCTTCGGGTTGGGGCTCATCGGGAAGATCAGCCCCGCGACGACCATCGGGCTCACGCTGGCTGTCTTCGCGGTGCAGACGGTCATCAGCCATTGGTGGCTGGCGCGCTTCCGCTTCGGCCCCGCCGAGTGGGTGTGGCGCTCGCTGACGTACGGCAAGGCTCAGCCGATGCGTCAGCCCGTGGTCCCCACCGCCGCGGCCGCTACGGCCATCTGACACCCACGCGGTGAAGTCGAGAGGCACAGTCCGGCCCTCCCGAGCTCAGGGGGCCGGGCGCAGCGCCGCGAGCCCGTCCTCCCGCAGCCGGCGCAGGGTGTAGCGCGCCATGGGCAGCAGCCGGGGCGCGAGCAGCAGCTTGGCCGCCACCCACGCCGGCTTGTGGTTCATCAGCTCCGTCTCCAGCAGCCGCCCAGCGTGAAGAAGCGCGCGGCCATCCGCCGCTGCCACGCAGGTGGAGCCAGGGCCGCCAGCACCTCCTGCGGCACCGGGGCTCCCACCAGCCTTTGCGCCGCCTCCAGCGCGTACCAGGCCAGGTGCGGGAAGGCCGTCCCCCTCGCCACCTCCACCACCCGTCCCCAGTCCACCCCCGGGCTCGCCAGCACCCGCAGCTTCAGGTCGAAGAGCCACGCCAACCGCTGCAACAGGTGGTTGCTCGCGTGGATGGCGAGGTACACGAGCTCGTCCTCCGCACGCAGATAGCGCACGCGCCGGCCCTCCAGTACGGCCTCCTCCGCACGAGCCAGCAGCGCCTCCGCCTCCAGCGTCTGGCCGTACCCCACCAGCGCGCGGAAGTGCAGCTCCACCATCCCCGCCGCACCGGTGAACGTCAGGTGGTGCTCGTGCGCTCGCGCATGCGCCGCCGCCGCCTCTCCAAGCGGCCTCAGCCCCAGTCCCACCAGGGCACTCGACGCCTTCCCCACCTCCGCGTCCGCCACCAGCAGGTCCACGTCCGTGGTGGCCCGCTGTAGCGGCTCCGGGTAGAGGCGCAGGGCCAATCCGTACCCCTTGAGCAGCACCGGCACCACGCCCACGGCCGCCAGTGCGTCCAGGCTGCGCATCAGCAGCGTCTTCACCCGCATGCCCCGAGCGGCCTGGGCCAGAGCCTCGCGGCGCAGACTCGTGCGCACCGGCTCGTCCAGCGTCAGGCCCGAGCGCCCCAGCGCGTGCTGCACGAAGCCCGCGAGCCCATGCCGGGCCGCCGCACTCACCAGGGCCTGCGCGTCCACGGGCATGGCGTCACGTGGAGCCTCGGGCCAGGCCCGGAGCACCTCCAGGAGCGCCCCTGCCCCCACGCTACTCACCGCCGCATCGCGACGACACGCTGGGGATCCGCCTCCGCCCGGGCCAGCAGCTTCGCGGCCCGCTCTCCCACCGCGTCCGCCACCAGCTCCAGCGCCAGCTCCTCGTCACGGTTGATCTCCGAGCGCCCGTCGCTCCAGACAATCGTGAGGCGACCGAGCGCCTCGTCCCCGCCCTTCACCTCCAGGAACACCTCCAGCGGCAGCGCCGAGCCCGCGGACCGGTGCGTCTCGAAGGTGAGGCCATCCCGGATACCCTCGCGCTGACGCTCCAGGCGCAACTCCAGACGGGAGACCTCGAGCGCGTCGGACAGCGGGCGCACCGCGTCCCAGAGGTCCTTCACCCGCTCTCCCACGCGCACCGCATCCGTCACATCCTTCACCAGCGAACGCAGCCGGATGTTCTTGCGCCGGGCCTCGCCCACGCCGCCAGCATGCCGCAGGTCCAGATAGCCCAGCTTGCGCATCAGCACCGCCACCACCACGGCCATGCCCGTCAGCAGCATGGCGCTCTGCGCGGTGTTGGCCCAATGCAGCCCGAGCGCCGTCAGGGTGAAGAGGGCGCACAAGCCGTAGAGCACCAGCACCGCCGAGCGGTGGCTGAGCACCATGCGGCTCATCATCCGGTGGTGGATGTGCTCCTTGTCCGCGCTGAACATGGGCCGGCCGAGCACCGTGCGCCGCACCATGGCCAGCAGCGTGTCCATGATGGGCAGACCTAGCGCCATCACCGGCACGACCATGGCCACCGCGGTGCCACTCTTGGCGCTCGTCTTGATGGAGACAGCCGCCAGCACGAAGCCCAGGAACATGCTGCCCGTGTCCCCCATGAAGATGGAGGCTGGGTTGAAGTTGAACACGAGGAAGCCAAGGATGGCGCCCGCCAGCGCCGCCATCACCAGGCACAGCAGCACGTCCCCGCGGCTGAGCGCGAGGATGAAGTTGGTGCCCACCCCGAAGAAGGCCACCCCGCCCGCCAACCCGTCCAGCCCGTCGATGAGGTTGAGCGCGTTGATGACGCCCACCACCCAAAGTACGGTGAAGGGCAGGCCCAGCAACCCCAGTGGCACCGGTGGCCCGAAGGGGTTGGCGATCAGTTCGATGCGGAACCCGAGCACGTACAGGCCGAGCGCCAGCAGCAGTTGCACGCTGAACTTCAGCTTCGCGCCCGCGCCGCGCAGGTCGTCATAGAGGCCCAGCCCCGCCACCACCAGTCCGCCCCCGAACAAGCCCCACACCAGGTCCGTGTGCGAGCGGAAGTGGTAGCCCACGCCCGAGTCCACCAGGAAGAGCGCGCACAGGGGCGCGAAGAAGCCGCCCACCACGCCGATGCCACCCAGCCTCGGAATGGGCCGCACGTGTACCTTGCGGCTGGAGTTGGCCTGGTCGAGCAGACCCCAGGCCAGCGCACGGTTGCGCACCACCAGCGTCAGCACCAGGGCCACCATCAGTGCGACGAGGAAGGCGACCAGGTAGGTAATCATCTCTCGACCTCCATCCCCAGGGCCGGGCATGGTGGCGGGGCTGGCGCGGAGCGTCAATGTCCCTCAGTGCCACGTCTGTGTTGCCTGCATGCTGGAGGAGCCGGCAGCCGGTAAACGTGCACTCTGGGTTCATGTCCTGTTGCGCCAGGTTGGAATTGGGTAAGGGGAATGAATGCAAGGCGGAAGCACACATACCTCGAGCACGGCCCTCATCTGTGGTGCCGCCGCGGGCTCGGGCGGGCTCGGAGGATTCGCCGCCACCGTGCTGCGCGCGCTCTCACAGGCGGGAACACCACTCCACGTGCTCGGGCCTCCTCCTGCCGACGCCCGCCTGGCCGCTCTCCCTGGCGTCGTCTGGCACACGCCTCCGCGGACCCTGCTCGCGGCTGTGCAGCGGTGGACGCCCTACCGGTGGCTCACCGGGGCACTCCAACTGCACCATGATGAACACCTCGGGAAGTGGACCGCAGCCCGCCTGGAGCAGCTGCGCCCTTCGCGGCTGTACGCATTCACCCAGGTGGGGCTCGAGTCGCTCGAGTGGGCCCGGCGCACGGGCGTGCCCTGCGTGGTCGACAATCCCAACGGACACATCGCTGGCTTCCGGGACGTCTACGTCCGCGAGACATGGCGCCAGGCCCGCCGCCCCCACCTGGGACACCCCACCTCCGCGGCCGTACGGCGGATTGAGCGCGAGTACACGCTCGCCAGTGCCATCCGCGTCTCCTCCCCGTGGTCTCGCGACTCCATGGTCCGCCGAGGCGTACCCGCGGCGAAGGTGACCGTGCTCGACCAGCTCATCGATGTGGAGCGCTTCCGCCCACCGGCCACGCGGCCTGCCGCCGAGGGGCCGCTGCGCGTGTGCTTCGTGGGCTCGATGGACGTGCGCAAGGGCTTCCACTACCTGCTGCGCGCAGTGCGCCAGGTGGGCGCCGGGCGTGTGCAGCTCCATCTCGTGGGCGCTACGGGAGACCGCGTGTCCCGGCGGCTCTTCGAGCGGGAGCGCGAGGGGCTCCAGCTAGAGGCGGCTCCGGGAGACCCGCGCCCCGTCTACCAGCGCTCCGAGCTCTTCGTGCTGCCGACACTGGAGGACGGCTTCGGGCTCGTGGTGGGCGAGGCCATGGCCAGCGGGCTGCCCGTCGTCGTGACGGACGCGTGTGGCGCCGCCGCCTGGGTCGAGCCCGGCCGCACGGGCTGGGTCATCCCCGCCGCCAATGAGCAGGCGCTCGTGGCCACGCTGGAGGAAGCCATTCGCCGCCGCTCCGAGCTGCCGCGCATGGGAGAGCTGGCGCGCGCCGCCGTCGAGGCCCGCATGGCGGCGGACCCTCAGGCCCGGCTGCGCACGTGGTTCGAGTCCGTCGCGCCCTGATCAAGGCTGGCGGTCCCCTCCGGGGGTCAGCCCTGAGTGGTGAAATTCGGAAGAGACAGTGCGGACTTCTCCGGCATCACAGGTGGCTCACCAGACTCCATGCATACCGAACCGGGCCCATCCAGATAGAGCTCCCCCCGACAGAGGGTCGGAGCGGGACAATCGGCGTGCTCGGAACATGCAATCTCGCAAGTGGCGATCTCGCCCAAGCCCCAGGTCATGCAGCGCTGGCCCTCCGAACAGCGCCCATGCACCTCGCAGCGCCGATGGAGCCCATCGAGGGCGCTGGCCCGAGGGCTCATGTCATGGGTTCCTACATGACGACAGGCCAAAGACGTGAGGGCTAGCATCAAGCCCCCCCACCTGCAGTTACGGAATTGGGACATTTTTATAAAGAGGGATAACAGTGGGGTACTCAAATACCTTTCCACTAGGCTGAATCAAGAACCCTGGCAGCAGGTGATTCTGCTGATAATCCCCTGGAGACGGGACTTTTCTCCGAGCATCAATATCTGGAACGCCGGTGTTCGTGTTGATGGTCACCAGGAAGCGCAGGTTCCTGGTCATGGGTCGCCGGGAGTTGCCTGACTTCAAGACCACTCCCTGAGATGGGTGTGGCCGAGAAGTTGAGGGGGGGAGAGTGCGCCGGTGGAGTCCACGGTCGCGCGCGTCCTGAAAAGACGGAAGGCCCACCAGTAGCGGCTGGAGGGCCCTCCTTGGAGGCGCGCCCTGGTGTGCGAGAGGGGCGAGCCGGTGAGGAAGAGGTAGCGCACTCCGGGGCGCGGCGCCAGAAGCCGGCGCGCGCAGGAGTGTCGTGGAGGCGCTGCGCTTCGTGGTGTGCGGCCGGCCCGAGTGTCGGCAGGTGTTCTTCCTCTGCTCTGCGTGCGACCGTGGCCAGCGCTACTGCGGGCCGCCGTGCAGTCGAAGGGCGCGGGCGGAGTCAATGCGCGCGGCTGGTGCGCGCTACCAGCGCACCCGGGACGGACGGCACGCACATGCCGCGCGGCAGGCGGCCTGGCGGGAGCGGCGGCGACAGAAAGTGACGCATCAGTCTCCCGCTGCCGTGGCGCGGACAGCCAGTGTGCCCGTCGCGCCGGCCCCGGCCGCCACGCAGGTGGCCGCGGAGCCGAGCGCAGCGAGGCCACTGCCGCATGCACCGCCGCCCTCCATCCCCGCCTGCACCTCGTGCGGGCGTCAGAGTCCCTTCCTGCGCCACACCACGCTTGCGCGCACCCACGTGGGCCGGCGCTTCAGGGCTGCCCGTCCGCCGTGAGGTGGGCCCATGATTTCCCCCGAACTCGCCGCCCGCATCCGCCGACTGCACTTCGCCGAGCACTGGAAGGTGGGCACCATCTGCTCCGAGCTGAGCGTGCACCACGACACCGTCCGGCGCGCCCTGACGCTCGAGCGCGTCAGCGGCACGGGGGTGAAGTCCGTCAGGCCCACGCTGCTGGATGCCTACAAGGGCTTCATCCAAGCCACCCTGGAGGCCCACCCACGCCTCACCGCCATGCGCCTCTTCCACATGGTGAAGGCGCGCGGCTACGTGGGTGGCCCGCTCCAGGTGCGCCGCTACGTGCGCACGGTGCGTCCCACCTCTCGCGCCGAGGCCTTCCTGCGCCGCAGCACGCTTCCGGGCGAGGAGGCCCAGGTGGATTGGGGACACTTCGGCACGCTGTCCGTGGGCAACACGCGCCGCCCTCTGTGCTGCTTCGTCATGGTGCTGGGCCACAGCCGCGCCCTCTATGCGCGCTTCTTCCTCGACATGACGCTGGAGAGCTTCCTCAGGGGCCACGTGCTGGCCTTCCAGGCGCTGGGGGGCGTGCCGCGCGCGCTGCTGTACGACAACTTGAAGTCCGTGGTGCTCGAGCGCGCCGGCGACGCCATCCGCTTCCACCCGCGCCTGCTGGAATTGGCCGGCCACTACCACTTCGCACCCAAGCCCTGCGCCCCCTACCGCGGCAACGAGAAGGGCAAGGTGGAGCGCACCATCCGCTACCTGCGCGACTCCTTCTTCGCCGCGCGCACCTTCAGCGGCGTGGATGACCTCAACTCTCAAGCGGCGCGGTGGGCGGCCGAGGTGGCCCACGCGCGCCAATTGCCCGGCGACGTCACCGGGCGCACCGTCGCCACGGCCCTCGAGGAGGAACGCCCGCGGCTGCTGCCCCTGCCCGCACACCCGTTTCCCACGGACGTGGTGCGCCCCGTCGCCTCCGGCAAGACGCCCTACGTGCGCTTCGACTCCAACGACTACTCCATTCCACACACCCTGGTGAAGAAGCCCCTCACCCTGGTGGCCTCCGAGACACGCGTACGCGTACTGGACGGCTCCGAGGAGGTGGCCTCCCACCCGCGCTGCTTCGAGAAGGGCCGCACCCTGGAGCAGCCCGGCCACCTCGCCGCCCTCGCCGACGCCAAGGCCCGCGCGCACGAGCTGCGCGGCCGAGACTTGCTGCGCGCCTCCTGCCAGCAGGCAGAGGGCTTCCTCGCGGCCCTCGCCCAGCGCGACCTCTCGCTGTCACACCACACTGCTCAATTGCTGAAGTTACTTACGCTCCACGGCGCACGCGCCCTGGATGAGGCCCTCGCCGAGGCCCTGCGCAAGGGGGCGGTGAGCGCCCCCGCCGTGGCCCACCTCCTGGACCAGCGCGCTCGCCGCCAGCGTCAGCCTCCACCACTCACCGTGGTGCTGCCGGATGACCCGCGCATCGCCGCCTCCCGCACCCGCCCCCACTCCCTCGCCGACTATGACCGCCTCCTTAACAAGGACTCCGCCGATGACGACTCCACTCGCTGACCGCCTGGCCTCCCTCGGACTGCACGCCACCTCCCAGGGCCTCGCGGACCTCATCGCCCGCGCCACGAAGGCCAGATGGGGCGCTACCGAGTTGCTGGAGCACCTGGCCGACGAGGAGCAGAAGGAACGCGGCCGCAGAAGTCTCGAGCGGCGCCTGTCTCGCAGCCGCCTTGGCCGCTTCAAGCCCATGGCGGACTACGACTGGGGATGGCCCAAGAAGATTGACCGCGAGGCCGTCGAGTCCGCCTTGCGCCTGGATTTCCTGGAGCGCGCGCGCAACGTCGTCATTGTCGCCCCTCAGGGACTGGGCAAGACGATGATCGCGCAGAACATCGCCCACCAGGCCGTCCTCAAGGGGCACTCCGCTCTCTTCGTCACCGCCTCCCAGTTGCTGCTCGACCTGGGCGCCCAGGACACCAGCCGCGCACTGGACCGCCGCCTGCGCCACTACACCAGCCGCACCAGCCTGCTCGTCATCGACGAGATGGGCTACCTCGCCTACGACGCGCGCAACGCGGACCTCCTCTTTCAAGTCGTGGCGCGCAGGTATGAACAACGCTCATTGGTGATGACCACGAATCTGGCGTTTTCGGACTGGCCGACCATTTTTCCCAACGCCGCGTGCGCCACCGCGCTGATTGACCGCGTCATCCACCACGCGGACGTCCTCGCTATCGAAGGCGAGAGCTACCGCCGCCGCGAGGCCGAGGAGGCCGCGACGACCAGGAGGGCGAAGTCCAAGCGCTGAGCCTCACCTCGGACCGGGATGCCGGACCCCCGGCACACCTCCAGCGTCCCAGTCCAAATTTCCGCGTTTCCTCGTGAACGCCAACATCTTCTCCTGGGGCTACAACAACTACGGCCAGCTCGGCGATGGCACCACCGCCGCGAGCGCCTCGCCCATCCAGGTGGCCAGTCTTTCCAACACGGAAGCCATCTCCGCCGGCTCTTCCCATTCCCTCATCCTGCGCGCCGACGGCACGCTCTGGGCCTGGGGCTACAACCTCTACGGCCAGCTCGGTCAGGGTGTCAGCAGCACTCGCGCGTCGCCTGGACAGGCCCCGAGCCTCACCAGCATCTCGGCCCTCGCCACGGGAGACGAGCACTCCCTCGCCCTGGGCTCCGACGGCTCCGTCTGGGCTTCGGGCAACAACACCCATGGCCAGCTCGGTGATGGCACCACCATCCCGAGCCAGTCCCCCGTCCTCCTTCCTGGCGTCTCTGGCATCTCCGCCATCGCCACGGGCTCCGGCCACTCCCTGGCCGTGAGCGCCACCGGCTCCGTGTGGACTTGGGGCCGCAACGACTACGGCCAGCTCGGTGACGGCACCACCACCCAGCGCTCCACCCCCGTCCAGCTCTCGAGTCTCTCGGGCATCTCGTCCGTCGCCGCCGCGGCCCATCACTCCCTGGCGCTGGGCTCCGACGGCACCGTCTGGGCCTGGGGTGACAACACCTACGGCCAGCTCGGTGATGGTTCCTTCACCAGCCGTTCCGTGCCAGTACAGCTCCCCGGGCTTCCCAACAACATCGTGGCCATCGCCACCAGCACCTATCACTGCCTGGCCCTGGGCTCCGACGGCACCGTCTGGGCCTGGGGTGGTAACTTCAACGGGCAGCTCGGCGATGGCACCACCTTCGCGCGTCCCACCCCCGCCCAGGTCTCGGGTGTCTCGGGCTCTGTGTCCATCGCGGCGGGTCTCCACCACTCCCTGGCCGTACTCTCCGACGGAACCGTCTGGGCCTGGGGTGACAACACCTACGGCCAGCTCGGTGATGGCACCACCACCCCGCACTTCACGCCTGCCCAGGTGGCGGGCCTCTCCGGTGTGGCGAAGGTGGTCTCCCGGCATCTCCATTCCTTCGCACTACGCCCCCAGGGCACCGTCTGGGCCTGGGGTGACAACGCCAACGGAAAGCTCGGCGATGGCACCACCACCCAGCGCAACACCCCGGTGCCCATCCTCTCCGGCATGACTGCCCTTGCCACGGGCCCCCAGCATTCCCTGGCACTGCGTGCCGACGGCACCGTCTGGGGTTGGGGCGACAACTTCCACGGACAGCTCGGCGTTGGTACCCGGTGGGTGAGCACTCCGATGCAGGTGCGGGGCACTCCTGGCTCCATCCCCATCTCCTCCAGCCACAGCCACGTCGTGACCGTGCGCGCCGATGGCACGGTGTGGGGTTGGGGCCACAACACCTTCGGCCAGCTCGGCGATGGAGCCAGCGTCCATCGCCCCGGCCCCGTGCAGATACAGGGGCTCTCCTGCATCACCGCGGCGTCGGCTGGCTACTACTTCTCCCTGGCGTTGCGGTGTGACGGCACGGTCTGGTCCTGGGGGGCCAACGAGGCTGGCCAGCTCGGCGACGGGACACGCATCCAGCGCAACACTCCCGTGCAGGTGCAGGGGCTCACCAACGTGGTGGCCATCTCCGCGGGTGGCCGCTTCTCCGTGGCGCTGCGCGCCGATGGCACCGTCTGGGGTTGGGGCTACAACCGGGATGGGACGGTGGGTGATGGCACCATCGAGCACCGTCTCGTCCCAACCCAGGTGATGGGGCTCACGGATGTCGTGGCCCTGTCCGCGGGTGGCGCCCACGTCCTGGCACTGCGCGCCGATGGCTCCATCTGGGCCTGGGGCAACAACAACGTTGGCCAGCTCGGTGATGGCACCACCACCCAGCGCAACCTGCCCGTGCTGGTCGAGGGCATCTCGGGTGTCAAACTCCTCGTCGCAACTCCTGGCAATTCCCTCGCCATGCGCACCGATGGCACCCTCTGGGCCTGGGGTAGCAACCATGACGGCCAGCTCGGAGATGACACCAACATCGGGCGCAACACTCCCGGCCCGGTCCCCGGCATGTCCAACATCGTCTCCATGGACGCCGGCTTCGCGCACATGCTGGTCGCGCGCGCCGATGGAACCAGCTGGACCTGGGGTACCAACTTCTATGGGCAGCTCGGCGACGGGACCCTCAATCACACCCGCCTTCCGCGGCAGGTGCCCGGTCTCACCAACGTCGCCGCCGTTGCATGCGGCGCCTATCACTCGGTCATCCTCCACGAGGATGGAACGATCCGCGCCTGGGGTGATGGACAGTACGGCCAGTTGGGGAATGACCCGGCCAGCGTCGTAGCGGCCCCAGGTGCCGTGGCCCAGCTGAGTAACGTCGTCTCCATCAAGTCAGCCAGCAACCACACCGTGGCCCTGCGCTCCGACGGCACCGTCTGGGGCTGGGGCCAGAACTACCTCTCGGTGCTCGGTGATGGAACCAACACGGATCGACCCCTGCCGATCCAGGTGCCCTCACTCACGAACATCTCGCTCATCGCCACGGGCGCCTACCACGCACTGGCGCTGCGCTCCGACGGCACCATCTGGGGCTGGGGCGCCAACAACGAGGGACAGCTCGGTGATGGAACCCTCATCCGGCACACCACCCCTGTACAGACGCCCCTGCCGAGCGGCATCACGGCCTTCGCCCTGGGCATCGCCCACTCCCTCGCCCTGCGCTCCGACGGCACTGTGTGGAGCTGGGGGCGGAACACCCTCGGCCAGCTCGGCGATGGCACCACCACCCCACGCAACATCCCCATGCAGGTGATCGGCCTCACCGACGTCGTGGCCATTGCCGCAGGGGACGGCCACTCCCTGGCCGTGCGCTCCGACGGCACCCTCTGGGGCTGGGGTGACAACCTGTGGAATCAGCTCGGCGATGGCACCACGACCTCGCGCCTCTCTCCCGTACAGATTCCCAATCTGACGGGCATCACGGCGGTCGCCGGAGGTGAGCGCCACTCACTGGCCCTGCGCTCCGACAGCACCGTCTGGGGCTGGGGCTCCAACGTCTATGGCCAGCTTGGAGACGCCACCCAGTTCTCGCGAGCCACCCCGGTCCAGGCGTCCTCCTTGACGGGTATCTCGGCCATCTTCGCCGGCGCCAACCACTCCCTCGCCCTGGGGACCAACGGCTCCGTGTGGGCCTGGGGGAACTCGTCGCATGGGCAGGTCGGCGATGGGACGGCCGTCACGCGCATCGCACCGGTGCAGGTGGGGCTCGGGAACGCGACAGGAATCTCCGGAGGCATCACCTTCACTACGGCCCTGCGCTCCGATGGTTCCGTCTGGAGTTGGGGCAACAACCTGTACGGCATGCTCGGCAACGGCGACATGGCCTACCGCAAGTCGCCGGGTCTCGTCTCGTTCCCCTGACGCCCCCCGGCTCACGGGGGCCCTCCACGCCCGCCCGGCTCGCTCACGGCATCCGCCGTGAACCGATGGGCGGGTGTGGCCGCGTCAGGGCAGCGTGCGGCCGAAGCAACGCCCCACGGCCTGCTTCAGCGTGGCGGTGTCTCGCGAGAGCACGAGGTTCGTCTCGCAGCCATTCCACATCTGGTCATAGACCCAGGGCTCGCCCAGGGGGATGAGCCGGCGCTGGTGGATCTCCCACCCATCGAAGCCCTGGTCCACCAGGGTCTGCACCAGCCTGGAAGCGGAAGAGCCGGCCTGTTGGAGCGCCTCGGGGAAGACCTCGAGGATGAGCACCAGGTCGGGATTGCGCGCCACCGTCCTACGCATGCCCTCGAGCACGTTCTGTTCGTAGCCCTGGACGTCGATCTTCACCAGGCGGATCTCCCCGTCTGGGATGTCCTTGACCGCCTCATCCACCGTGGTGAGCGGCACCTCCTGCCCCGAGGCAGCCGCGCCCTCGCGCGCCACGCGATGATCGCCGTAGTTGTAGGGGTGGAGCGCCATGCGCACGGAGCCCATGCGGTCACCCACCGCCTCGCGGCGCACCTCCACGTTCTCCACGTGGTTGAGGCGCAGATTCTCGCGCAGCAGGTCGTGGTTGTGCTGCTCCGGCTCGAAGGCGATGACCCTGCCACGCGGCCCCACCCGGCGGCTCAGGGTCAGGGTGTGCAGGCCGATATTGGCGCCCACGTCCAGGCACACCCTGCCGTCCAGGTCCAGGTGCTCCGTCAACCGGCGAAACTCGGGCTCATAGTCACCCTCGACGTAGAGCAAGGTGCCGATGATCTCATCCCGAAGGTCCACCTTCATCAGGTTGCCGTTCACCTGGACCTGAACCTCGGGGTTCATCCGGCAGAGAAGAGGAATCGCCACCCGGCGCTTGAGCGCCTGCATCCACCAAGGCATCCGCATGGGGCTCTGCTTATAGGCTTCCACCCAGAAGGGCTCAAGCAACCTCAAGGCGGAGAGAGCAGCGTGTGTACGTACTCCTGGATGCTCCTCCGCCGTTCTTGGGCCCGCGCCAGGATCGTGGCCCGGAGCCCATCCGCCTGCTCGGCCAGCGCCAGCGCGCGGGAGAAGATGTCCTGCTCCGGCGAGGACAGATCCACATGCCAGGCCTCCAGCCCCAGGGAGGCCATGAAGTCGAGGCACTTCTCACGGTAGCCGAGCATGAGCGGCGGCGTCCCTGCGCAGCACGAGAGCACGGCGGCGTGGAGGCGGACGGTGAGCGTGAGGGTGCACGGGCCGACGAGCCGCATGTACGCCTCGGCCGTCTTGGGCTCATGGATGACAGCCCCCTCCCGGCCCACCGTGGCGGCGAGACGGCGAAGGCACAGGGCATCCCAGTCGTGCATGGCCACGAAGACGGGCTCCCACCCCTGGGCCAGGAAGTGCTGGACGGCACGTGCCAGCCCGTCCAATCGCTCGTCGGGGTAGCCCTCTTTCTCTCCTGGAGGGGAGAGCATGGTGTTGACGGCGAACCGGCGAGGGAGCGCGGGCGGCTCGGAAGCCTCGCGAGCGAATACCAGGGCGAGATCGCCAATGACCTCCACCCGTGGAACGTTCAGCGCATCGAGCGTAGCCTTCGAGAGGGGGCCACGTACGCCCACGGCCCGGAAGTCCCGCAGCAGCTCGCGCCACTCCAGCAGTTCCGGCCGGGGCTTCATGTTGAAGCCGGCACTTCCCACCCCGGTCCCCAGCGTCCACGCGGGCAGCCCCTGCCGGAGAGCCGTACGGGCGACGGGTAACCCATAGGGGTTGATGAAGGTCCCTCCGCCGAGGATGAACTGCTGGAAGTAGCGCGATCCGGACAGCCCCAAACGCGCCAGGCGCATCTCCCGGGCAGGAAAGCGGAAGGTGGCCACGTGGAAGCCATCAAGGACCTGCCGAGCGGCCTCGAAGAGGGCATCATCCCCGAGGTTCTGGAAGCCATGGCCGCCCACGTACGCGAGACGAGGCCGTCCCTCGAGGAGAGGAACAAGCCGCTCCTGGACGGCGATGACGTTGCGATGGACGGAGTCGAGCAGGGAGCGCATACGTGGGAGGACTCTGCCCGTCTTGCCACACCGCGCCCCTTCGCGCGAGCGGCATGAGGGCCTCGCACCGCTCCAGTGGCGGGAGAGCGGCCGTGCATCCAGACGCGCGCTACCGCCCAGCGGCCGCCAGGAGCGCACACAGCGCGTCCACATGGGCTCCGGCGTTGAAGCGTCCAGCCATGCGCCAGGCCCCCTCGCGCAGCCGCGCATGGTGGCCTGCATCGGCGAGCGCCCGGACGATGGCACCCGCGAGGCCCTCGGACGTGGGCGGGTCACCCGGGGCCAGCTCACCGGACACACCTGGCTCGCACCAGTCGGGGATGCCGCCCACCGCGAAGGCCACCGAGGGCAGGCCCACGCCGCCCGCCTCCACACCCACCATGCCGAAGGGCTCGGGCCAGACGCTGGGCACCGCGAGCAGGTCCGCCCGCCGCATCAACGCCTCCCGCCCGGCCGAATCAACCCACCCCGCGAAACGCACCGGCACGCGCCGGGCCGCCGCCTCCGCCTCCATGCGTGGGCGCTCCGGACCATCCCCGGCCACCACCAGCTCCAGCTCGCGGCCCAATGCCGCACGGGCCTCGGGCAGGGCGCGCACCAGCTCCACGCCCCCCTTCAGCTCCGTGAGCCGCCCCACCATCAATACCTGCCCGGACAGAGGCCGCGAGGCGGGAGGCTCGGGGTCCGGCGCCCCATCGCCAAACAGGGGCACGCACACCACCTGGGAGGCGGAGAGTCCGTGCCGAAGGTACTCCTCGCGCATGGCGCGGCTGCCCACCACCACGGTGCCGTAGCGGCGAGCGAGGGCGAGGCGGCGCTGCTGATAGCGGTACTCGCGCAGAGCGGTGAGGGGGCTGCGTCCGCCGCAGCGGCGCGGCAGGTAGTGCACGAGGCACGCCGGGCCGAGCACGCGCTGGCAGGGCACGGGCCGGGGGAAGGCATGGCGCTTCATCCCGCTGATGCACGTGCCGTAGTAGGCGTGGAGGAAGAGCAGCGCGGGGTAGCGCTCCAGCAGCGCCTCCTCCAGGCGGAGGTCCTGCACGCCATGCTGGTAGACGCGGTCGGGCCGCCACCCCGCCACGGCCTCGAGCACCCCCTGGCGTCCGAGCGCGGCAGTGCTCCACACGGGGATGCCGAGCCCCTCATCGATGCGCGCCTGCCCGGGGGCGGCGTCATGCTCGACGAGCAGCCCAGGGGAGTGGCCGCGAGCCTGGAGGAGTGGCAGCAGCGTGCGCAGGTGGGACTCCACTCCGCCCACCACTGCGCGGTGCCGCGCGACGAGGAGGATGCGCTGGCCGTCGCTCATACCGTCCCAGAGGGTTTGTTGGAGAAAGACAGGCGCGCGGAGAGCGCGTTCCACCTGGGCCGCACGTAGGATTCCAGCGGCCCGACAAAGGCGGCGGGGCCCACCACGAGCCCGTACAGCAGCGCGGCGGCGACCCCCACCGTGATGAAGCCGAACAGGTGGTCGGGCGCCCAGGCAAGGGACAGCGTGGTAGCGAGCACCAACACCACCCCGGTGCGCCAGAACCAGGGGATGAGCGGCTGGAGCAACTGCCCCAGGGAGACGCCGGAGTGACGTGCCAGCGCTCGCAGGTGGCCCGGGAGACTCACCAGCACCAGGCCCGCGAGCGTGCCGAGCGGCGCACCGATGAAGCCGAGGAGTTGCAGGCCCACCGCGCCCACCACGAGGGCCACCAGCCCGTCGGCCAGCGCGGTGAGGGCAATGCGGCGCTCGTCACCGAAGGCGAAGGTGGCCATGGCGGTGGCGCCGCTCCAGTGCCGCAGCAGCATGTTGAGGGCAATGAGCCCGGAGACGCCGAAGCCCAGGTACTTGTCTGGGCCGACCCACAAGCCCACGAAGGCACCATTGGCGGCCACCACGCCCGTGGTGAGCAGGCCACTGACGAGCAGCGAGGCCTGCACGAGGCTGGTGCACACCTGCAGCAAGCGCTCGCGGGACTCGCCGGTCCTCATCTGGCTGAGGCCAGGTAGCGCGGCGTTGACGAGCATGCGGGGCTGGTGGATGAGGATGGACACCGCCTTGGAGGTGCACGCGTAGGCAACGGCGGCCTCGGGGCCGAGCAGCTTGCCCACCAGCAACAGGTCCGTCCCGGTGAGCAGCACGGTGGCGAGCTGATTGACGGTGACCCAAGCGCCCCGGCGAAACCAACCGAGCACCTCGGTCCGCTCGAGCCGGGGCAGCCGCCGAGGCAGCACATGCCGGTGGCGCCATACGAGCCGCACGCCCGCCAACGAGGCCTGCAGCAGTTGCTGGACAATCCATCCCCACGCGAGCGACACCACCCCGTGGCCGAGCAGCACCAGCCCTACCGTGGTCCCCGTGCCCGCGGCCCAGCCCACCATCTGCGCGCCGGAGAGCCAGGCGAGGTCCTGCAGTCCCTCGAGGAGCGCGGACAGCATGCGCAGCGGATAGAAGAGGACGAAGGCCAGCAGCGTGGGGCCCAAGGCCGGGCGCAGCGCTTCCCAGTCCGAGGGCAGCAGCCACCACAGGCCGAGCGCCGCGCATCCAACGAGCAGCGACTGCATCAACGCCAGCCGCAGGGTGAAGCCCACCAGGCGCGGTGTGGCCTCGGGGCCGTCCGCGCGGCCGGTGGCGCTGGCGAGCTCCCGGGGCACCAAGGCGATGACGCCCACGTCCAGCAGCAGCAGCCAGCTGAGCAACTGGAAGCCGACGAGCCACAGGCCGTACTGCTCGGAGCCGAGACGCTCCAGCAGGAATCGGGTCAGGAAGAGCCCGACCCCCATGGTGAGGAGCTGGTAGGCGTAACCCACCCCCATGCCACGGAGGTAGCGGCGTGTTCGGCTCATAGAAGGACGCTCCTATACTGCCATCGCCCGGCCCGGGAGCAGTCCCAACCTCGCCTGAATGACGCCAGGCCCCCCCTCCTCCGGGCGGCCAGCCGGTCCTCCCGGGCCTGTTCCCACCTCTCATGGATGCATCGTTGCCTTGACCCGGCCGGTCGACCTCTGGTGGGTTCCGCCCGGTGAGGTTGCTCTTCCTCAGTCCAGTGGGGGTGGTGGGTGGGGCGGAGCGGACGCTCCTGGACCTGCTGGATTGCCTGCGCCGTGCACCCCAGGCGCCCTGGCTCGGGCTCATCGCCGGAGCGGAGGGGCCGCTGACGGAGCAGGCACGGGCCTTGGGCGTGGAGACGCTCGCCCTGCCCCTGTCCACCGAGCTCGCCTCACTCGGAGACTCGCAGCTGCGCGGCGCTGGAGCGGAGCGCTATCTGCGCTTCGGAACCGCCCTGGCCCGGGCGACGCCCTCCGCGGCGGCCCACTTGCTCGCCCTGCAACGGGCCCTGCGGCACTTCCGCCCCACCCTCGTCCACTCCAACGGCCTCAAGACGCACCTGCTCTCCGCGCTCTGCGCCCCGGGTGCCCCCGTGGTGTGGCACCTCCATGACTTCCTGGGCGAGCGGCCCCTGCTGCGACGCGTGCTGCGGCTGGCCGGGGTGCGCGCGGCGGCGGCCATCGCCAACTCGGCGGCAGTGGCGGAGGACGCCCGGCACGTGCTCGGCCGTGTCCCGGTACACCCGGTGCACAATGGCGTGGACACGGAGCGCTTCTCGCCCGGCCCCGCTGAGGGCGGATGGCTCGACACGCTCGCGGGCCTGCCCCCGGCGCCAGAAGGAACGGTGCGGCTCGGGCTGGTGGCCACCTACGCGCGCTGGAAGGGGCAGGAGGTGTTCCTCCAGGCCGCGGCGCGCCTGCGGGCCCAGCACCCCACGCATGCAGTGCGCTTCTACGTGGTGGGCAGCCCCGTGTACCGCACCCCGGGCTCTCAGTTCTCGGAGGCGGAGCTGCGCAACACCGCGCACGCGCTGGGCCTGGAGGCGCACGTGGGCTTCATCCCCTTCCAGTCCGAGCCCGCCCCCATCTACCGGGCACTCGACGGAGTGGTGCACGCCAGCACGCGGCCGGAGCCCTTCGGAATGACCATCGTCGAGGCCATGTCGTGTGCCCGAGCGGTGGTGGTGTCCGCGGCGGGCGGCGCCGCGGAGCTCGTCCGCTCCGGGCACGACGCGCTGACCTTCTCGCCCGGGGACGTGGAGGGGCTCGCCGGAGCGATGGCGCGGCTCGTCCGAGAGCCGGAGCTTCGCGCACGGTTGGGTGAGGAGGCCCGGCGCTCGGTGCTCGCACGCTTCACCCGCGAGCGCTATGCCGCCCAGGTGCAGGAGGTCTACATGAAGGTGCTCGGAGGGCGGGCATGAGCGAACGGCATGCGGACGCGCTCGGCGTCTCCTGGCACCTGCTCACCGGCGAGTTCCCCCCGCAGCCCGGCGGGGTGAGCGACTACACGTGGCAGGTGGCCGAAGGGCTCGCACGCGCGGGCTGCACCGTCCATGTCTGGGCCCCGGGCGAGTCACGAGACTCCCAGGCCCCCGAGGGCGTCACCGTACACTGGCTGCCCGAGGGCTTCGGCGTGCGGGGCCTGCGACGGCTGGAGCGCGAGCTGGAGAGACTCCCCGGCCCCAAGCGGCTGGTGGTGCAGTACGTGCCCCACGCCTTCGGCTACAAGGCGATGAATGTCCCCTTCGCGCTGTGGCTCGCGCGGCGCCGAGAGGACGAGATGTGGATGTTCTTCCACGAGGTCTGCTTCCCCTGGGGCTGGAAGCTGCCGTGGCGCCACAACGTGCTGGGTGCCGTCACGCGGGTGATGGCGGCGCTCACGCTGGCGCGAGCAGACCGCGTCTTCGTCTCCACGCTGTGGTGGAACAGGCTCCTCCACTCGCCTCCACGCCGGGTGCCCATCGAGTGGCTGCCCGTGCCGAGCAACCTACCCACCCGGCCGCCCGCGAGTGCGGTGGAGTCCCGCCGCGCCTCGCTGCATCCCTCTCCGGAGGCAGTGCTGATCGGCCACCTGGGGACCTACGGGGAGCTCATCACAGGGCTGCTGGAGGAAGTGCTGCCCGCGCTGCTACGGAAGGACGCACGCCGCCGGGTGGTGCTGGCGGGCCGGGGCAGCGCACGCTTCGCCGAGCAACTCACCAGGCACCATCCAGAGCTCGCCGGACGTGTGCAGGCGCTGGGAGGACTGCCTGGGGACGAGCTCGCCGCCGCGCTGAAGGCCTGCGACGTGCTCGTGCAGCCCTTCCCCGATGGAATCAGCACGCGCCGAGGTAGCGCCATGGCGGGACTGGGGCTGGGCATGCCGCTGGTGTCCAATGCGGGCCCCGCCACGGAGCCTCCCTGGCGGGACTCTGGCGCGCTCGCCCTGGCCCCCGAGGCCACGAGCGCCGCTGTCCTGGAGGCGGCCGAGGCCCTGCTGTCCGAGCCAGAGAGCTGGCCCGCCCTGGGCCGGCGCGCGGCCGAATTCTACATGGAGAACTTCTCGCTCGCGCATACGCTGGACGTCCTGCAGGACCGCGTCCGCGCGCGCGTGGTGGAGGACACATGAGCAACACCGACATTCCGTTGCGGCTGGCGTTGCTGATGGACCCGCTCGAGGAGCAGTGGCCGAGCATGGACCTCGCGGGCGAGGCCCTGCACGAGCAGTTCCACGGCCCGCTAGCGGAGAAGGTCTGGGTGACGTCGGTGCGCCCCAAGCTGGTGCCCCTGGCGCGGCGGTTGCCCGTGCTGCGCGAGCGACGGGAAGCACTCAACGTGGACCGGGTGCTGACGCGCTTCCTCGCCTACCCAGCGCGGGTGGCGCTGCGCTCGCGCGGGCAGGACGTCTGGCACGTGGTGGACCACACGTACGCGCAGCTCGTGCACGCCCTACCGCCCGGGCGCGCGGGTGTGTACTGCCACGACCTGGATGCCTTCCGCAGCGTCCTGGAGCCGGAGAAGGAGCCGCGGCCGGCGTGGTTCCGAGCCATGGCATGGACCTCGCTGAAGGGGCTGCAGCGGGCGGCGGTGGTGTTCCACAGCACCCGTGCGGTGCGCGATGAGCTGCTGCGCCACGGCGTCGTCCCCCCGGAGCGGCTGGTGCACGCCCCCATGGGGGTCTCGTCTGAATTCGGGCCCGAGCCGATACCGGGAGACATCAGCGAGGAGATGCTGCGTCCGCTCGGCGGCCATCCCTACGTGCTGCACGTGGGCAGCGGAATTCCCCGCAAGCGCCTGGACGTGCTCTTCGAGGTCTTCGCGGCGCTGCGCCGCCGGCATCCAGAACTGCGCCTGGTGCAGCAGGGGGCCGCGCTGACCGACACGCAGCGCGACCAGGTAACGCGGCTCGGCATTGGCGACGCGCTGCTGCAACCTCCAAAGCTCGACCGGGCATCGCTCGCGGGACTGTACCGGAAGGCGCGGGCCGTGCTGGTGACGAGCGAGGCCGAGGGCTTCGGCCTGCCCGTCATCGAGGCCATGGCCTGCGGGACGCCCGTGGTAGCAAGCGACTTGCCCGTGCTGCGCGAGGTGGGCGGGGACACCATCACCTATGCCCCGGTGGGAGACGTCGGAGCCTGGACGGAGGCGGTGCACCAGTTGTTGGGGTCGCCGGAGCCCGAGGCGGCCCGAAGCCAGCGGCTCTCCCGCGGGCGCGGCTACTCGTGGGCGAACCACGCGCGCACCATCCTCGACACCTACCGGCGGCTCGCGGGGCATTGAGCCGGAGCCTGGGAGACGCATGAAGCTGGCGCTCGTCACCCACAACGTCATCCGCGGCGACGGGCAAGGGCGCGTCAACTACCAGCTCGCCCGGCATGCACTCGCCCGGGGCCACGAGGTGCTGCTGCTGGCGGACCAGGTGGAGCCGGACCTGCTCGAGCGAGGCGCGCGCTGGCTGCGCATCCACCCCCGCGTGCAGAAACCCCACCTGCTGAAGGTGGCCGAATTCACCCAGCGGACCTCCGCCCTGGTGCGGCGCGTGAGGGACGAGGTCGACATCCTCCACGCCAACGGCTACGTGCTCGACGAGCCGCACCACCTCAACACCTCGCACTTCGTCCACGCGGCGTGGCTGCACTCCAGCGTGCGAGCCTCCGAGGTAACGGGCCGGCTGCAGTCCACCTACCAGTGGCTCTACACGGCGGCCAATGCGCGCTGGGAGCAGAGGGCCTACCGTCAGGCTCGGCTCGTCGCCGCGGTGTCGGAGCCAGTGCGCGCGGATCTGCTTGCAACAGGCCTCCCGCCCGAGCACGTGGTGACGGTGCCCAACGGCGTCGACCTGGAGGAGTTCCGCCCGGGGAGGGAGCCGCGCGCAACGTGGGGACTGCCGGAGGACCGGCCGCTGGCCCTCTTCGTGGGAGGTATTCGCACGGGGCGCAAGAACCTGGACACGGTGCTGGCCGCGCTGCGCGAGGTACCGGGGCTGCACCTGGCCGTCGTGGGAGACGTGCGAGGCTCGCCCTTCCCCGCCCTGGCCGATCGGCTGGGGGTAGCGGACCGGGTGAGCTTCCTCGGCTTCCGCGACGACGTGGCCCGGCTGCTGCGCGCGAGCGACCTCTTCGTGTTCCCCTCGCGCTACGAGACGTTCGCGCTGGTGGTGCTCGAGGCGCTGGCCTCGGGTGTCCCGGTGGTGACGGCCCGCTCGGTGGGGGCCGCGAGCCTCGTGACACCCGAGTGCGGTGTCGTCCTGCCGAATCCGGAGGATGCCGCCGCGCTCAGCCGGGCCATGCGCTCCCTGGTGGAGGATGCTCCGCTGCGCGAGCGCATGGGGCTCCGGGCTCGCGAGGTGGCCCGGGAGCACGGCTGGGCGCAGATGGCCGAGGCCTACTTCCGTCTCTACGAGCGGCTCGCGGACTCCTCCATTCGTTGACTCCACTCACCGTGCCCCGGACTGCATTATGGGGTCATAGAGAATGACGGTGGGGTGCTGGCCAGGAGCGCCGCCCAGCCATCAGTACTCCTGACAAACCCGGGCATCCGCTCCACCCTGGATGGGGAACGGATGCCCGAGGGCCTTCATCAATCCGGGAAGCCGCGTGTAATGGGAACGGGGGCCAGCTGGTAGTCACTGGCCCAGTTGCCCTGCAATTCCTTGCCCTTCACCGTGAAGAAATTGGTCAGGGCGATGGCCACCTGGAACGAGAAGTCGGTGGAGTAGACGCGCTGGTCCATGGAAGTGCCGGCCGGCACGTTCTGGAACCACTTCATCCACTCCGCGGTGCCACCCTGCGGGGGCGGCTTCGGACCGCCGTCGGGAACCGCCCCGTCGGGAACCAGGCTCGACACCGCCGGGTACTGGGCCGCGTTGTGGCAGCTCAGGCACGAGGTGGTGTTGAGGTCGGCGGGCCCGTTCAGCCGCCCGTTCCAGCCCAGGTGCTGCGGCGGCAGCTCCTTCGACGGGAAGATGACCGTCTCCTTCAGGTCGGGATTGACCTTGGTCTCGGTCGGCGGGAACGGGTTGGTGGTATTCACCTTGTTGTCGGGATCATTGCCCCACATCATGCCCACCGGCACCAGGTTCAGGAACTTGTTGGGGTTGTTCACCTGGCCGTTGTAGGCAAACGTCCCAAAAACCCAGCCAGTGCCGCCGGGCCCATCGGCGCGGGTATCGCGCACGGCGATGTCCATCTGCAGCAGGTTCACCTTGGTGACGATGCGCTTGGAGGACTTCCAGAAGTTCTCGGTGATGTAGGCCGTCCACTGCAGCGGGTTCTGCATGAAGGGGAGCTGGTCATCCCCCTGGGGCGCATCGGTGAACAACAGCTTGGCGAACACCGTGCCGGGCGGGAAGCCGCCGCCGTAGCGTCGATCCGTCGCCCGCGGATCCGGATTGTTGGGATCGGCCCACATCCGGCCCAGCGTGTAGCCAGCCATGTCATTGACGAGCGTGATGGCATAGACCGAGTAGCCGCCATCCTTGCCCTTCTGCCCAGGCCCGAGCTGCAGAGGGCTGAGAGGGGCCTCCTTGATGAGACCATGGAACCCCTCCGTCCCTCCGTTGGGCGGATAGGCATTCGGACCCTCCGTCGACGGATGCAGCCAGGGAATGTGATACCAGCCGCGCTTGGTGTTCTTGAAGGGATCCCAATCCGGCAGGTTGCCGTCGAAGGAGTAGTCGCGAACGGCCAGCAGGTATTCCTTCGGGTTCTTCCGGAAGTCGATCTTCTGAACGAAGTCCGGCTGCTTCTTCGGCTTGACGGTGGGGAAGTCCGTCTTCAGGCGGAAGATCGGCTGGTCGGAATACTTATTCAGATAATCCTGAGTGGAGACCATGTAGCCGAAGTCGGGGAACGGGGTCTCCTTCAGCTTGTATCCTTCCGGAGTACGCAGCAGGGCCTCGGCGGCGGCCGGCGCCTGGGCCGTCAGCTGCTTCTTCGGAGCCAGCTTCTGCTGAGCGGACGCCACACCACCCGTCAGCGAGAGACCCATGGCGGCCAGCGCCGCCGCTGCATTCCATTTTTGTGTCATGCCTGATGTCTTTCCTTCCATTACGGGGGATGCAACCACTTACAGGGCAAGATCCTTTGCACTGACTTCGCAGGCAGTCCGCACCTGCTGCACGGTGGCGGGAGCGTCGAACCGGAACAGCCCCGCGAGGCCACGCTCGAGGCGCGAGGCGCGGATGGCCGCCTTCGTCGCCAGGAACGCACTGGTGGCCAGCACCAGCGGCGGCTCACCCACCTCCTTGGAGGAGAGCACGCCGTCGGTCGGGCTGATGGGAACACCGGCGAGGTCGCGCGGGAACAGGTGCACGTTCATCTCCAGCGGGATGCTGGTGACGGCGGGCGGCTTGTAGCGCCAGGTGTTCAGGGTGTTGAGGCGACCAACATCCTCGCCGTCCTGCTCGAACTCCAGCTTCTCCGACAGCACGTAGCCGAGCCCCTGAACGAAGGCGCCCTCCACCTGGCCGATGTCGATGGCTGGGTTGAGGCTCCACCCCATGTCGTAGACGATGTCGGAGCTGATGACCTTCACCTCGCCGGTGAGCACATCCACCTCCGTCACCGAGCAGGCGGCGGAGTAGGTGAAGCCAACGAAGCTGTCGAAGCCCCCTCCGCTGAAGTTCGGGTCGCTCGTGTAGCCCGGAATGACGGGCTGCTGCTCATGCGTCTTGAAGGTCAGCGCTGGCATGGGCGTGGTGCCACCCGGGATGGGCGCGGTGAAGCTCGCCACCAGGCCGATCCGCTTCGAGTAGGCCAGCTGCACCAGCTTCTGCCAGATCAACGACTTCTGCCCATTGATAGTCACCTCGGTGTTCCAGCCCGTCTCACTGAAGTTCCAGAAGTCGATGCCGTTGGCGGTGCACCAGTCGCCGCCGTTCTCGTCCCGCATGCTGTAGGCGAACTCCGCCAGGCGGCCGCGGAGCTGTTCGCAGACGCGCTTGACCGCCTCGCCGTTGTAGGCCGTTCCGGTCGAGCCGCCGGTGCTGGACGGGTTGGGGGTGACGCTGGTCCTCGGCCCCTCCACATGGATCATCTCCATGGGCACGTTCAGGATGTAGGCGGCAATCTGCCGCACCAGGGTCAGCAGGCCCTGCCCCATCTCCACGCCGCCCTGGTGGATGACGATGGAGCCATCGGCCTGGAAGATGGAGACCACGGCCGTCGCCTGCTCCAGCTGCGCCAGGTTGTAGCCCGAGCCGTACTTGACGGGCAGCATGGCCAGCCCGCGCTTGCGCCAGCGATTCGCGGCGTTGAACGCCTCGACCTCCTGCCGCTTCTGCTCGTACTTGCAGACCTGCTTCAGGTAGTCCCAGACCTGACGGATGTAGCAGTACGACAGAGCCTGGCCGAACGGCGTGACGTCGCCACGCACGTAGAGGTTCTTCTCGCGGACCTCCTCGGCCGTCATCCCGACGCTGAAGGCCGCGTCGTCGAGCGCGCTCTCCGTGATGACCTTGGCCTGGACATCGCCGAAGGACCGGAAGGCGGTGCTGGGAGCCGTGTTGGTGCGGCAGACGTCGATCTGGTTCTCGAAGTTCGGGATGCGGTAGGCGTTGTCCGCGCGCGTCTGGATGCAGTTGGAGACGATGAAGGAGCAGTCGTAGAAGGCGCCGCCGTCGCCCCACATCCGGTTCAGGAAGCCGCGAATGAGGCCGCGGTCGGCTGGGTTCAACTCACCCCGGTCGATGGCGACCTGGTACTGACCGTAATAGGCGTGGCGCTTGCCAATCATCGCCGTGTCCTGCTCGCGCGTGAGCGTCAGGCGAACTGGCCTCTTCATCGCGTGAGCGGCGACCGCGGCGGCACCCACGACGAAGCGGGCCTGTTCCGTCTTGCCGCCGAAGCCACCTCCCACGGGCGGAACCTGCACGTCGATGCGGTTGTGCTGGACGCCCAGCGCCGAGGCCACCGTCTGGTGCATTTCCATCGGGCTCTGCGTGGAGGGCCGCATGATCAACCGCCGACCGTCAGCGGGCTCGGCCACGGCGGCCTGAGGCTCCATGTAGAAGTGGACCTGACCGCCGGTGGCCTGCGTGCCCTCCACCACCTGGCAGGGCACTCCGTCCAACACCGCCTTCCGGTTGACGATGGACTTGTCCAGGGGATCCTTCCCCACGTTGGCCCAGTCGAAGCGGCTGCCCGGCCGAGTGATCTTCCAGATGTGCGAGATGAAGGGAGCTGCGCTCGGCCAGTCGGGGAAGATGCTGTTGAGGCGGATGGCCTCGTCCAGGCCCAGCACGGGCTTGCTCCACCAGGCCGGCGAGCACTCAGACACCTCGACGGGCCCGTAGGCCACGCACTGGCTGGTGACGTAGTCGGCGAGCCGGAACGCCTCCTGCTCAGTGTCGGCGCTCACCAGGGCAAGCGACTGTCCGACGTACTCCACCTGCTTCACCGCGAACAGCGGCTGGTCGGACCCCATGCCCTGCAGGTTGATGCCACCGTCCTTGATGTTCTCGGAGGTGATGAGGTCGACGAAGGAGGCGGAGTATTCGCTCAGATGTTCGCGCAACGCCCCCGCACTCACCGCCCCATTCTGGCCAGGAATCACGAAGTTCCAGGAGGCCAGCGCACGGCGGCTCTGCACGAAGGCCGCATTGACGGTGAGCGGCGGCACCGGCAGCTCGTGGGCGTAGTGAATCTGCCCCGAGGCCTGCTCCATCGCCATGTACTTGATGTAGGGCTGCGAGACAGGCTTCTTGAAGGACTGGCTCTTGTAGGACTGCTTGCCGTCACTGACGGGCCAGCGGCCCCAGGTGATCTCCCCGCTGGAGCGGACCGGCTCCGGAACGGGAGCGTGCCGCTCGACGAGCGCGTTCACCACGGCCTTGTAGAGGAACGAGATTGCAAGCTGCACCCGGTACTCGTTGGTGAAGCCCTCCGTCGGCAACCCCTTCATGCGCTCGGCCCAGCGCTGGAGCTCGGCACGAACCTCCTTCTCCAGCACGCTCGCGAGCTCCGGCATGTCGGTCAGCGCCAGCCGCTTGCCCAGCAGCTTCTCCTCCGTCTGCCGAGCCCGCCACGGGAAGGGAGCGATGCCGCCGAACACCAGGACGGCCGTCTCGACGGTGAAGTCATCGGACAACCCGAACCGGCTGGTGGCATTGACGATGCTGTGCGCATTCACCTCGCGCAGCGCCACCTTCTGCGGCAGCACCACCTCCCCAGACGAGCCATAGGGCAGGTGGTAGGCAACCAGCACCAGGGCGTCGATCAGCTCCGGCTCTTCCTGGACGAGGGCGACCAGCTTCTCGACCGTGCTGCGGCGGAGCGAGGAGTCCTTCGTGCTCCGCGTGTCGAGATACTCGACCTCCGCTTCGATGGCGGCCAGGGCCGAGAAGATGTCCGACGGGAACGGCTCGGACTTTCCGGTGATGTGCTTCAGCACGAGCATCGAGTTGCCGCCCAGCGAGGCCGCGTTGCGCACGATGCGTCCGGCGGTGCGCCGCGCCATGAAGTGCGCGGCCCCGAGCCGGGTCGTCGCCTTGTATTGGAGCTCGTTGTCGGGGCCCGCCGAGAGCTCGCCCCGCTCGCGCATCACCGACTCCAGGACGGTGAGCAGCTCGGAATAGGTGATGCCGGCACCAATGCGGAGCCCCTCCTCCGTCACGACCGGAGCCGCGTTGAGCTCCGGGATGAGCCGGATGTCGAGCAGCACCTGGGCCGCGAGGTACTCCTCCGGGTAGATACCGTAGGAGGTGTTGGCGTAGACAAGCCGCAGCCTGGAGCCACGATGCTCGCGCATCAGCTGGGCGAGCTCGGCGAGGGTGGCCGGCGTGCGCCAGATGCGCTGCCCGTCATCCACTGAAACGCCCTGAGCCGGAGTCTGGGCCTCGGGCGGGAAGGGAATGACAACAGAGCTTGCCGGCTTCTGGGACAGGGCCTCGTCGTCCGGCAGGCACTTCATCCGGTTCTTCTCATCCTCCGCCGTCCAGTTGGAGGCGAAGGTCTTCATGCCCGTCAGGATGGACCGATAGCCCGTGCAGCGGCAGAGGTTGCCATCCAGCGCATCCTCAATCTCCCGCTTGGTGGCCCTCGGGTTGTTGGCGATGAACTCCGACATGTTCATCACGAACCCCACGGTGCAATAGCCGCACTGGGTGCCATTGTTCATGGCCAGGCGGTGAGCCACCGGGTTCATGCCCTCGTGCGACAGCTCAGAGGGGTGGTCCGCCATCTCGTCCCTGAGCCGGACGGAAGGGGACGCGGCAGTTGCGACCGCCGCGCCTGCCTTCTTCAGCACCGCCATCCGCTTCGCCTCCGCCTGATGCTGCGCCTCGAGCACCGCGGGAGGCGGCGTCTGCGGTGGGGCCGCCGAGCGGCCGAAGGTCAGGGAGTGGGTGAGGTGCTCGGGGTTCGGACGCCGCGCGGCACCCGTCCCCTCGACTGTCGTGACCACGAGCCCGCCCAAAGAGCAGACCGGGCGCAGACAGGAGTTGATGGCGCGGTGCTCGGCCTGACCCTCGTCCTCGTTCCAGTGAGAGAGAATGACCGTGCAGCCACCACATCCGCCTTGTCCGCAGGGCTTCTTCGGCCCTGCGAGCCCCACCTCGGGCGAGCGCAGAAAGTCGATCAGCAGCAGGTCGGGCGACGGGTCCTCAATGGTAACGGCCTGACCGTTGAGGAAGAAGGAAACCGGGTTGCTCATAGCGCTGACTTCCCCTGATGGGCGTAATCAGCGCAAATGTACACAGACAGACATAGAGTGAATACATTTCACTCAGGATTTATCGCATCACCCGGGTGCCGAAAGAGTGTCAACGAGATGACACAACACGCTCGAGCACATCCCTGACGCGTCTGGCCAACACGGTGTAGTCAAACTTTTGCCGTGCCACGCTTATCAGTGATTCACCCGCGCGCAATCGCTCGGGCCTGGCGAGCAATCCCTCCACACGCTCGGCCAGACGGGATGGGTAGGACGCATCCACCACGCCCGCATAGGGCACGCGCATCTCCTCCGGCAGTACCAGTGAGGCCTCGCCCACGTCGGTGGCGAGGATGAAGCGCCCGTTGGCCATGTAGAGGGGCAGCTTCCCCGTGGTGCGCACCTGGCCCACGACGTCGTTGCTCTGCGTCGACAACACCACGTCGAGCGCGCCGAGATACTCAGGCACGGACGCGTAGGGCACGCGGTCGATGAAGAGCACCTGCTCCTCAATGCCATAACGCCGGCACCGCTCACGCAGATGGGGCACACCACTGCCATCACCGATGAGCACGCCCTTCACGGGCCGACCCTTCAGCAGGCGCATCAGCTCAATCAGCTCCCAGCCTACGGCCACCTGAAGCCGCTCACTCCAGATGGAGGAGCCGAGAATGCCAATCGTCAGCACGTCCTCCAAACCCAGCTTCCGGCGCAGCTCCGCCGCGGGACGGGGCAGGAATGCGTCAACGTGCACACCATCCTGGATGACGGTGCTGGCGAGGCCCTGCTCAGAGAGCAATCGCTGGTGGAAGGTGCCCCGCACCACGATGGCATCCGCGGTACGCAAGCCGAACTGCTCGAGGCCCTCGGTGAGCAGCTCCCCCACCCGGCCTCGGCCTCCCACCGAGCGCGCGAGGGCCGCGATGGCATCCCCGGTGTCCACGACGCGAGGGCAGCGCCCGAGCACCCTCCCGAGCACTCCATAAAGAGCCGCGGCGGCGATACCCGAATATCCCAGGTCGAGCACGTACACTGCGTCGGGCCGCAAGGCGCTCAGCCCAGACGCCAGCTCGGAGATGGCCCGCAGCTTTCGGGGCTGGCGGTGGAGCAGCACGCAGTCGAAGTCCGCTTCCAAGGCCCGCGCGAAGGACTCGGCGCGAGTGCTCATGGGGCTGCCCTGCGTGCCATTCACCACGAAGGCCACTCGCCTCCTGCGTGGGCTCATGCGCGCCCTTCCGAGAGCCCCACGGGCGGCGGCGGCGTGACAGGAGCCTGAGGCACGAGGGCTTGGGACACCACCAGCCGGCGCTGCGGGACAGGTGCGGGACGCCGCGTCCCGACGATGATGCCCATCCACAGCAGCAGGAAGGCGGTGCCAGGAATCGAGGAGAGCGTGCCCGTACCCATGACGGCAGTGGCCCAGACCGTCAGGACGGTGGCCCACATCATCCGCTCGGCAATCAGCGAACCACCGCGGCGGCGCGGCGGCAACCGGGTAAAGAGCCAGCCGAGGAAGAGCACCCAGAACACCAGGCCGATAAGACCCTGCTCCATGGCGATGCGGGCGAACTCATTCTCCAGGCCGTACTGAGGCCGGGCCAGATGAGACAGGAAGAAGGGAATGCTCGTTCCCGCGGCGCTGCCCAGCCCGTTGCCCAGCGGATGATTCGAGATGACGTCGAACAGGTTGGTGTTCACGCTCAACGCCACCCGGTCCGAGACATAGCTGGTGTCCTCCAACGTGGCGAAGCGCTGGAAGCGCGGGTTGGCGGCAACGATCAACCCCACCACCCCCGCCAGTCCCACCACGCCCGCCAGCAGCCTGAACGACAACCCAGCGACGAGCAGCAGCAGCCCGAGGATGAGCACGAGCTGCGCCACCGGGCTACGCGCCGCACAGATGAAGACTCCCAGCACGCTGGCCGCCAGCACCATCCCGGTAAACACCCGGCTCCGGCCCGAGGACAACCGCTGCCAGCGGCGCACCAGCAGCGGCAACGACAGCAGCATGGTGCCCCCGTACGCGTGCGAGGTGTTGAAGATGGCCGGGATGCGCAGGGCGCGCTCCTCGCCCACGTCGTTGGACAGGTAGAGGACGGTGGTGACGGCGTTGCGCGGGAAGAAGGGCTCTACGCCAATGGCAAGCTGCGCCACGGCGAAGAGGAACGCCACGGCATTGAGCCACAGCACCCACGTCCCCAGCGAATCCAACTCCTCCTCGGTCATCCGCGCGCCGATGGCCATCAACGGCAGCAGCAGGATGGCCACGCGCAGGCCCACCAACTGGATGAAGAAGTGCTGCGAGTCGAAGAAGGGCGACAGCAGCATGGTGCACAGCGGCCACACCATCAGCACCTTGACCCAGAGCCGCAGCACCTGGCCGTCATGGCCGAAGCGCATCTTCCGCCTCCGGTTGGTGAGGACAGCCAGGTAGAGGCCGGCCACGGCGGCGTCGAACATGAAGTGCGAGAAGCCGTCCGCGAAGCGTGCCCGAAGGATGCCGTAGAAGTAGCCCACCAGCAGCAGCGCGCCCAGCCCGTGGCCCAGGCTGCGCCGCGTGGCCAGCAGCGTCCCGATGAGGGAGAAGAGCGTCAGGAGGAGGCCGATCATCCCCTCCCCCTTCTCGCGTCCATGACCTCCCGGTAGACGGCGAGCACCCGCTCACCCATGCGCGCCTGGGTGAACTCGGCCAAGACGCGCGCTCGGCCCGCCTCGCCCCAGGCCCGCCGCTGCTCCGGGTGCCCCAGCATTCGCCGCATGGCCGCGGCCAGCGCCGCCTCGTCCCCTGGCGGCACGGTGAGACCGCTCTCTTCGTGGCGACTGACGAAGGGCACTCCCGAGTCCAACGCGGTATTGATGACGGGCAGCCCGCACGCCAGCGCCTCGAGCTGCACCAGCGCGAAGGCCTCGGCGCGGGTGACGGAGGACAGCACGTAGGCGTCGCACGCGAAGTAGAGCGCGAGCAGCTCCTCGTCTCCCAGGTTCCCGAGGAAATGGACGCGCCCGGCCACGCCGCATGCCCGGGCCAGTGCCTCCAGCTCCGCGCGCAGCGGCCCCTCACCCACCAGCAGCAGGTGCGCACCCTCCACCTCGCGCAGCGCGCGGATGGCGTGGTCGAAGCCCTTGTAATAAACGAGCCGCCCTACCCCCATCAGCAGCGGAGCCCCGCCATACCGGGCCCGCACGGCCGCGGCCGCCGCCTCGCGCGCGGGCGTGCGGACGAAGCGAGACACGTCGATGCCGAAGGGCACCACGTGGCACCTGTCCCGGTGCGGTCGCAACGCCTCGGACGTCTCCACATAGTTGGGCGAGCCCACCAGGATGGCGTCCGCACGTGCCAATGCCCGCTGCATGAAGGGGCCATACACCTTCAGCAGCCGTTTCTGGCGCACCACATCGCTGTGGTAGGTGATGACGAGCCCGTGCCGCCGCGGCCGTACGCTCCCCAGGTATGCCATCACCGCCATGGGGTGCGGGAAGTGCATGTGCAGCAGGTCGTACCGGCGCCGCGACAGCTCCAGCGACAGCGTGGGGTTGAGCGAAGTGGAGGCCACCTTCACCAGCTCGGCGCAGCGGGTGACGGGTACGCCGTTCACCACCTCGCGCACGGTGCGCAGGGCCGTGTTGGAGACGAGCACCTCCAGCTCCACGCGGCCCTTGAGCTCCTCGCACAGCCCCGACAGGTGCGTCTCCATGCCGCCCCGGTAGGGAGCGTAGTACTTGCCCAGTTGGAGGACCTTCATACCGTGGTGTCCTCAGGTGGCGGTGCGCTGCTCGTCGCGCTCGCCGCCGTAGGCGCGGTAGTTGTAACCGTACTCGGCACCGTACCTGCCACCCTTGAGGTCCACGTGGTTGAGCAGGGCGCCGATGACTCGGGCCTTCACGTCACGCAGCGAGCGGATGGCCCGCTTCGCCTGCTCTCGCTGGGTGACCCCGGCCTTGAGCACCAGCAGGATGCCATCGGTCTGCTTGGACAGGACGAGCGCGTCCGAGACGGGCCCCAGCGGCGGGCTGTCCAGCAGGATGCAGTCGAAGCGCTCGCGCAGCTTGCCGAGCAGCTCGGAGAAGGCACGCGTGTGGAGCAGCTCGGCGGGGTTGGGCGGCAGCGGTCCGCAGGGCAGCACGAAGAGGTTGGGCACGTCCGTGGACTTGATGGCGCGCTCCAGCGAGCCCTCGCCCACCACCAGCGAGCTGACGCCCACGTCGTCGGGGACGCCGAAGGCCTTGTGCAGGCGCGGCCGGCGCATGTCCGTGTCCATCAACAGCACCCGGGTGCCCGTCTGCGCCATCACCATGCCCAGGTTGATGACAACGGTGGACTTGCCCTCGGCGGGCCCGGCCGAGCTCACCACCACCGTGCGGAAGGGCTTGTCCGGCGACATGAAGAGCAGGTTGGTACGGATGGCCCGGCACATCTCCGCCGCCGGCGAGCGCGGGTGACGGTGGATGAACAGGTCCGCCGGGCCCCCATCCTCGGGCTTGAGCGGCGGCATGGCGCCGATGAAGGCCAGTCCCAGCTTCTCCTCCACGTCCGCGCGGCTGGCCACGCTCGCGTCGAGCACCTCCAACCCCAGCACCACCGCCACGCCCCCCAGCAGCCCCAGCAGGAAGAAGAGAATCACCGCGCTGCGAGTGTTGGGGCGCACCGGCACAGGGTTGGGCAGCGCCGCGTCCAGCACGCGTACGTTGCTGGTGCGCAGCTGGCCCGACAGCTCCAGCTCCTTGAAGCGCTTGAGGACCATCTCGTACAGCCGCTGGTCGTTCTCCGCCTCGCGCCGGAGCTTGTGGTAGGCAATCTCCTTCTCCGTCAGCTCGAAGGCCTCGGCCTTGGCCTGCCCCACCCGCTCGAGCAGCGTGCGTTCGTTGGCCTTGACGGCCGCCAGGTCCGTCTCCGCGCCCTTCACCAGGTTCTCCAGGCTGCGCCGCAGCTCCTGCTGGAGCACGGCCAACTTCCCCTGGCACTCCTGCATCTTGGGGTGCTCCGCCAGGTAGCGCTCGGACAGCTCCACACAGGCGGTGCGCTGCTCCAGCACCTTGTTGCGCAGGTCTCGCAGGGCGCCCTCGCTGGCCTCCGAGAGACCCTCGGCCCAGTGTTCCGTGTCGGGCCCCGCGCTCTTGCGAAGCTGGCGCATGGCGTCTACCCGCGCCTGCACCGCCGCCATCTTCGTGCGCACGGCGATGAGCTCGGCCATGTACGTGTCGTAGGCCACCTTCGCCGAGCTCGGCTTCTGCTCCCCGTCCTTGCCATTGACGGACAGGGAGAGCACGTCCGCGCTGCGCTTGAACTTGTAGAGGTCCAGCTCGCTGGTGCTGGCGCGCGAGCCCAGCTCTCCCATCCGCTCCTCGAGCCAGACGCTGGCACCCTCGGTCGTCTTCAGCTTGAGGGCCAGGTTCTCCGCGATGTAGGCCTCGGCTACCTCGTTGGCCAGCAGCGCCGCACGCTTGGGGTCTACGTCCTCCACGGCGACGCGCACCACGCGCGAGTTCGCCGAGGGAATGACGGTGATGCGCGAGCGAACCAGGGACACCGCGTCCACGGAGGCCATGGCCTTCTTGCGTGCCTCCTCGTCCTGGATGCCCGCCACCCCGAGGAAGGCCGCGTCGGTGCGCAGCCCCAGCCGGTCCACCACCCTCGCGGCCACCGCGCGAGAGGTGATGACCTCGCTCTGCGTCTGGTAGTACTCCTTATTCGCCCAGTAGTTGCCGCGCTCGTCGCCCATCACCTCCTTGACGTCGGTGTCGAGCACCCGGGGCGCGGCGACGTCGATGATGAGCGAGGTGCTGGCCGCGTAGATCTTCGGCTGGCGCAGGGTGTGGAACAGGCCCAGCAGCACCATCACGGCCGTCACGCCGACGATGAGCCACTTGCGCCTCCAGAGCGCGCGGACGTACTGCATCACGTCCAGCGACGGCTCCGGGGCCTCTGGGGCTTCGTTCGAAGTCTCTTCCACAATGGGTCAGACTGCCCCGGAGGGACGGGGGGGTCAATCTTCCCGGACTTGCTCGCAAGCCCTCCGGCCACGCACCGTTCACCCGTACGAGCACCCGCGCCCGCCGTGTGGTAGTCACGCGGGCGTGAGCCAGTCCCTCTCGTACGTCATTCCCTTCACCCCCACGTCCGCCCCGGACGCCTCCCGCTTCGCCCATGTCCTCGCCGCCCGCGGCGCCGAGGTCATCCTCGCCGGAGACGGGCCCCTGGATGCGCCCTCCAGGCCCAACGTGCATGTCCTCTCCGGCCTGTCCGGAAAGGGAGCGGCCATCCGGGCGGCGCTCGACCGGGTGACGGGTGACATCACCGTCCTCCAGGACGCGGACGCGGCCTACTCCCTGGAGGCCTGCGAGGCGCTGTGCCGCCCCATCCGGGAGGACGCGGCGGACGCCGTTTTTGGCAGCCGGCGGGTGCCGAAGGTGAATGCGGAGCAGCTGGCGGACCGGGCCATGGGCCACGTCACCCGCTTCGTCACGGACGTGTCGCTGGAGGATCCGCTCTGCGGCCAGCGCGCCTTCCGCACCGAGGCGCTCAAGTCGGTGTCGCTCACCAGCGATGATGACTCGGTGGACGCGGAGATCGTCGTGAAGCTGGCGGCGCAGCTCTACCGGATGGCAGAAGTGCCGGTGACGATGGACGCGACGCCGCGCCGGCCGCTGGCCTCGCAGCTCGCACGGCTGCGCACGCTGGTCCGCTACGCCACGGTGCGGGACGACGCGGACAACCAGCACGAGGGCTACACCACGCTGGAGCGCATGGACGGCGCCAACAACTACAACGCGTGGCTGGGCCAGCGCTTCAGCGAGCACCTGGGCCGGCGCGTGCTGGAGATTGGCGCGGGCATCGGCACCATCACCGAGAAGCTGGAGCCGGGCCTGGAGCTGCTCGTCGCGCTCGAGGTGGACCGCTTCTACGTGGACCGGTTGAAGAACAAGTTCCGGGGCAAGCCGCACGTGCGGCCGTACCTGTCGGACGTGGCGCTGGCGGACTGGGAGTCGCTGAAGGCCGAGCGGCTGGACACCATCGTGCTGTCCAACGTGCTGGAGCACATCCCGGACGACGCCTCGGCGGTGCGCCGCTTCCGGCAGATTCTGCCCGCGGGCGGCAAGGTGGTGGTGCTGGTGCCGGCGCTGCCGCAGCTCTTCGGCGCCATCGACGAGGCGGTGGGACACCACCGGCGCTACACGCAGGAGGGCCTGCGCCAGGTGCTGGAGGGCAACGGCTTCGAGGTGGAGCTGCTGGAGTGGATGAACCTGGTGGGGATTCCGGGCTGGTTCATGAACAGCCGGGTGATGCGCCGCCGCTCGGTGCCGAAGCTGCAGCTCAAGGTGTATGACCGGATTGCTCCGCTCTTGGCGAAGGCCGAGAGTCAGGTGAAGCTGCCGGTGGGAATGAGCCTCTTCGCGGTGGCGCGTGCCACTGGGGGTGCCGGGTGAAGAAGATCGAAGCCATCATCAAGCCATTCAAGCTGGATGACGTGAAGGACGCGCTCCACGAGGTGGGCGTGCACGGACTCACGGCGGTGGAGGTGAAGGGCTTCGGCCGGCAGAAGGGCCACACGGAGCTCTACAAGGGCGCCGAGTACGTGGTGGACTTCCTGCCCAAGGTGAAGGTGGAGGTGGTGGTGGACGACGACATGGTGACGCGCGTGGTGGACGCCATCGTCCGCGCGGCGCGCTCGGGCTCCGAGGGAAAGATTGGAGACGGGAAGATCTTCGTCCTGCCGGTGGACGAGGCCGTGCGCATCCGCACGGGGGAACGGGGCAGCGACGCGCTGTGAGTGCCCTGCCCGGCTCGCGCGCGGCGTATGCGGTGCTGGTGGCGCTGTACGTGCTGTTGTTCCCGTACCACCCGGGCCTGCGCTCGCCCAATGAGCTATGCCGGCTCTGGCAGACGCGAGCCCTGGTGGAGTACGGGACGCTGGACATCAACCAGGCGCTGAAGGACTTCGGTTACGTCGGCGACCTGTCGGTGAAGGACGGGAAGTACTACCCGTCCAAGGCGCCCCTGCTGTCCTTCGCCGCGGTGCCGGTATACGCGGTGCTGCGCGGGTGGAGCGGCGGCTTCCTGTACGCGGTGCGCGAGGTGCCGCTCGTCTTCTTCAGCCGGCTCTTCCTCACGGTGCTGCCCACGCTGGTGATGCTCTGGCTGGTGCGCCGCTTCCTGGGCGCGTACCTGTCTCCAGCGGTGGCGGACGCGGTGACGGTGACGTACGGGCTGGGCTCGCTGGCATTCAGCTACTCGCTGCTCTTCATGAGCCACCAGACGACGGCGGTGCTGCTGTTCGGCGGCTTCTATGCGCTGTGGCGGCTGGCGCGCGGGGAGTGGCGCGAGCGGGGCTACCTGGTGGTGGGGGCCTGCGCGGGCGCCACAGTGGCCGCGGAGTACACCGGTGCGCTGGGCGTACTCGGGTTGATGCTGTACGCGGTGCTGACCGTGCTGTGGCGCGAGGAGCCGCTACGCGCGCGGCTGGTGCGCCTGGGCCGAGGTGCTGGACTGGCCACGCTGGGGGCCCTGCCCTTCGTGGTGGGGCTGATGCTGTATCACCAGGCGGCTTTCGGACACCCGCTGGAGAGCGGGTACAAGCACCTCAACGACGCGGCCTATCAGCCGTGGCACCTGGGGGGTTTCCTGGGCATCCGCTATCCGGACCCGCGCGCCTTCGCCCTGTCCTTCTTCTCGCCGCTGCGGGGGCTGTTCACCCTGTCGCCCTTCCTGCTGCTCGCGCTGCCCGGCGTGGTGGTGCTGCGACGCGAGGCCCGCGCCAGCGTGGAGATGCGGGCGCACCTGTGGCTCGTGGTGGCGCTGCTCGCCGGATACACGTACTTCACGTCCTCCTTCTCGTACGACTCGTGGGGCTGGACGACGGGCCCGCGCCACCTCACCGGACTGGTGCCCTTCCTGCTGCTGCCCGCGGGCCTCGTGCTGGAGCGGCTGCGGAGCGCGGGGCGATGGGAGCTTGCTGGCGCGGCCGCGGCGCTGTGCACCGCATCCATCGTGTTCACGGGCGTGGCCACCTTCGTCAACTACGTGCCCGATGACGTGTCCAACGTGGTCCTCGGACTGGCCGTGCCGCTGCTGAAGGCGGGCTATCAGCCTCCGAATGCGCTCAACATCCTCGGCGTGCCCAACCCGGGAGCTGGACTGTTGCTGCTAGCCCTGCTGCTCGGCCTGGCCGTCTGGGTGTTCATGCGGCTGGGATTGAGCGGAACGGGCCGGCCCGGCGCCACGCCCCTGCTCGCGGGACTGGCGACGCTCGCGCTGCTGTGCGGCGTGCAGGTTGCGACGGTGAAACACCACGACGCGGACCTGGGCGCGGTGCGCTTCCTCGCGAAGGTCTGGCTTGTGCCTCCCGGGCGCACCCTCGGCTTCTGAGCGGTAGACGTCTACCACTCGAGAGCGTCACTTCCCGGAGGCAGCCGAGGGCGTCGTCTGGGGGCAGCCCGGGGCAGGAGCGTCGCAGAGCTGGTAGAGCGTGAGCTCCCGTCCCTCCTTGCCTCGCAGCTTCTCCACGACGATGGCGTGCTCGCGGTACGGGTCGAGCACCGAATAGGGCAGCTTCAACCTGTTCCCGTTGAAGCGGCTCCACTCCACCTCGTCCATGTCGAGCAGCCCGAAGAAGAAGATGCGCCGCTGCCCGGCACGCGCCTCGTCGAGGAGCTTGTGGAGGCGCTCGGTGAACACCTCCTCGCGAAGCCCCGCGGCAATCATCTCGTTGACGATGCTCCAGCACTCGAAGGTGGGCGTGACGACATGGGCCAACAGGGAGCTCGGCGCGTCCCAGCCCGAGCAGATGGCGACGTCCGAGGGCTGGAGACGCTTGGATAGCTCGGTGGCCACGCGCAGGTCCTCGTTCATCGTGACCCGGCGCCACACGCCTCCCGCCACGAGGCTCATGAGCAGCAGCAGCGCGAGCGGGGTCAGGGGGAGCCAGTGGCGCCAGAGCCTCTCGGGCTCCCCTGAGGGACGGGCCGGCTGCTCCTGCTCGCCACCCTCGAAGAGGATGCATAGGAAGAGGGTCGTGCCCAGCACGCCACCAATCCACAGCTTCTCGTAGGTCGCGGACCAGAGGCTCGCGAGCACGTAGATGCAGGCCGTCCACAGCAGCGCCCCCGTCAGGTCCGCGACCTTGTCCGAGCGCAGGAGCGCTGGCGCGGCCCGCCGCAGGCTCAGTCCCACCAGGAGGACGAGCAGCGCGAAAAAGCCGACGAGGGCCAGGTTGTAGGCCAGCACGCCGGGCGGGGACTCGCGAAGCCGCGCGGCCCCGAGCCAGTCCCGTAGCGGCGCGAAGGCATTGGCGAAGCCGAAGAAGGCCCCCACGAGGTGGCGAGGGTCGAAGTGCCCGAAGAGGCCGCTGCCAGTGGGAATCTCGGCGAAGGACTGCGCGTGGCCGGTCAGGTTGCGCGGGGCCGCGACCAGGAGCCGCCCCAGGAAGAAGATGGTCCCGAGACAACCCACCGCGGCCACGCCCAGCTCCGTCACGGCTACAACCCCACGTCCCCATTCGCGGCGCCGCAGGTAGCGCAGGCCCACCGTGGCGCCCATCAGCACACAGATGCCGAGCGCCGACAGGTAGAAGGCCGCCCCCAGCCCGACGAGCGCTCCGCCCAGCCACCTCGCCCCACGGGACTCTGGCGCGCGCCGCACCACGGCGGCTCCGAGCACCATCCAGGGTACGGACGCCATGGGCTCCGTCATGTCCGTGGCATGCAGCAGGTACGCATGCGACAGCCCGGTGATGGCCACGCCGAGCCAGGCACCGCGCCGCGACACGTCACTCCAGCGCAGCAGCAGGAAGAGCGCCGCCAGCCCCGCCGCCCCGAAGAGGGCATTGAGTCCCTGGAAGTACGCGAGCGCCGCGGGCCTATCCGTCAGGTGCTCGAGCAGCGAGGAGAAGCCCGTGACCGTCGCGAGCCGCCAGGCGAGCCACCCCACATACGGGGTAAGGAAGTGGTTGTTGCCTCCGGGCCTCGGCAGCTCCGGCGCGGACATTTCTTCCAGCCAGCGGAAGCCGTCCCCGATGTACTCACGCGAGAGCAGGCTCAGGTAGAGCAGGGCTGCGCCCGCGAACACCCAGAGGAGGTCGCGCCGCAGCGAAGCCGATGAGGGGGGAGTCTTCATTCGCGCACGGTCCGGCGCGCATCCAACCACGACGCCCGCCATGAGTGTCAGCGAGAAGCACCCGGACCAGGAGGCCCCGCGCGAGCACGGCCGGCCGCTGGTGGTTCGAGAGGCCAGGGGCCATGGTGTCCGCTGGCAAGCGCGCCGGTGTGCACGTACTCTCGCCGGCCCCGGCCCATGGTCTTCAACTCCCTCTCATTCCTGGTCTTCCTGGCCGTCTGCCTCGGGCTGCATCACTTGCCGCTGTCCTGGCGCGCCCGGAAGGCCAACCTGCTCGTGGCGAGCAGCCTTTTCTACGCGGCCTGGAATCCGCTCTTCCTGCCGTTGCTCTGGTACGCCATCACCCTGGACTGGTTCCTCGCGCGCGCCATCGCCGCGGCCCCCACCCAGGGGCGAAAGAAGGCCCTGCTCGTGCTGAGCCTCGTCAGCAACCTGGGGCTGCTCGCCTTCTTCAAGTACGGCCCGTTCCTCTCGGACAACGCCAACGCATTCTTCCAGGCGCTCGGCGTGCCCCTGGTGGTGCCCCGCGTGGATGTCGTCCTGCCGGTGGCCATCTCCTTCTATACGTTCGAGTCGCTCGCCTACACGCTCGACGTCTACCGGGGGGACGAGAAGCCCTGGAGCTCGTTCCTCGACTTCTCCCTCTTCCTCACCTTCTTCCCTCACCTGGTGGCCGGCCCCATCGTCCGGCCCAACGACTTCCTGCCCCAGTGCGCCGAGGAGCGACGCGCCACCCCGCCCCAGCTCCTCTGGGGCCTGCTCCTGCTGGTGCTGGGCGTCTTCGAGAAGACGGTCATCGCCGACGGGCTGCTCGCGCCCCTGGTGGACACCGTGTTCGCCCCCGGCGCCAATCCCAACGTCTGGGAGGCCTGGAGCGCGGCGCTCGCCTTCTCGGGACAGATCTTCTGCGACTTCGCGGGCTACTCGCTGTGCGCCATCGGCGTCGCGCTGTGCTTCGGCTTCCACCTGCCCGACAACTTCCAGAGCCCCTACGCCTCGGTGGGCTTCAGCGACTTCTGGCGCCGCTGGCACATCTCCCTGTCCAGCTGGCTGCGCGACTACCTCTACATCTCGCTCGGCGGCAACCGGAAGGGGCCTGTGCGCACCCAGGTCAACCTGGTGGTGACGATGCTGCTGGGCGGCCTGTGGCACGGCGCCTCGTGGACCTTCGTCGTCTGGGGCGGCCTGCACGGATTGTTCCTCGTCGCCGAGCGGCTGCTGCGGCCCTCGCTGCAGAAGCAGCGCTGGACCCACGGGCCCCTGGGCCGGTTCGCGGGCGTGGCGGTGACGTTCGTGTGCGTCTGCTTCGCATGGGTCTTCTTCCGCGCCCCTGACTTCTCCACCGCCTTCACCGTGGTGCGCGCCATGGTGGGCTTCACCGGTGCCCAGGCCGGTGGGCTGCTGAGCCGGCTGGACATGCTGCTCGCCGTGCTCGCAGTGGGCGCGCTGCTCGCGCTGCAGTGGCGCTACCGCGACGAGCCCCTGCCCAAGATGTTCGAGTCCGTTCCCTGGTGGGCCTCGGCGGGCGCCGTGACGGCAATGCTCGTGGCCCTGGTCACCGCAACCGGAGTCGACCGTGCGTTCATCTACTTTCAGTTCTAGCGAGACGCCCACGTCCGGCTCGTTGGGGCGGGTGTGGTGGGTAGCGCTGCTCGTGGCCGGGGTGCTGCTGGCGGGTGCCGAGCTGGGCTGGCGCCGCCGCGGCTTCCAGCCGAGTGTGAAGGACACGCCGGAGCTGTGGTCGCTGGCGCGGGCCGAGGCGAGCACAGGCGACGGACGCACCGTGGCGCTGCTGGGCTCCTCCCGCTTCCAGGTGGGCCTGGTGCCCGAGGAGCTGTCGAAGGCGTTGGGAGGCGCACGCACCGTGCAACTCTCCATCAACGGCTCGAGCAGCCTGCCGATGCTGGAGGACCTGGCCTCGGACGAGCAGTTCCGGGGACTGGTGCTGTGCGAAGTGAGCCCCACGCTCTTCTTCTCGGTGGAGCCCACCGAGGTGCGCACGCGGGCGGGCACGTATGTCACCCAGCACCGGCACCGCACCTTCGTGGCTGACTGGGAAGCGGCGATGCGGGTGCCCTTCCAGGAGCGGCTCGTGCTGCTGCTGTCGGCGGTGCAGCCCAAGAGCGTGCTGCACCACGTGCTGGTGAACCGCTCGCTGCCGGCCCCGCCCTACAGCCGGACATTGGCCAACCGCCAGCAGCAGTCCAACTTCGAAGGCGTTGACCTGGCGCCGCTGCGCCAGCTCTGGGAGCAGCGCCACCAGAGCGCACATGGGAAGGAACCGGAGCTCGCTGAGTTGGACGCCCTGCTGGAGCGGGTGTCTTCCCTGGTACAGCGCATCCGCTCGCGCGGCGGAGAGGTCGTCTTCGTACGGATGGTCACCTCGGGGGGCCTCCGGAGCATCGAGGACACGCGCTACCCGCGCGAGCAGTATTGGGACCGGCTCCTCCAACGCACCGGCAGTAGGGGCATCACCTTCGAGGACGTCCCCACGCTGGCCCGCTTCGAGTGCCCCGAGGGCTCGCACCTCGATTACCGCGCAGCGCCTGAGTACACCCGGCTGCTCGGTCAGGAGCTGGTGCGCCAGGCTCCAGGCGCATGGCCTATACTCGGCACCCACCTGAACGCCCAGGAGACCCCTCCGTGAAGATTCACCTCGCCCTGCTCCTCTCCCTCTCCGTGGCCACCGCCGCACACGCCGACGAGACCACCACCGAAGTGTGGACGGCCAAGTGCAAGTCCTGCCACGGGCCGGATGGCAAGGCGCAGACCCAGATGGGGAAGAAGGAAGCCATCGTCGACATGTCCCAGCCGGCCTGGCAGCAGGCCCAGACGGACGCGGACATCCGCGAGGCCATCGCCGAGGGATCCCCGCGCAACAAGAAGATGAAGGCCTACAAGGACAAGCTGACCCCGGCGCAGATCGACGCCCTTGTCGCCTATATCCGCACGTTCAAGAAGGGCTGATTCCCAACCGGGCCAGGGGTGAATATCCCTGTCATCCGTGTCGTCTTCCGGGACAGGAGGCCTTCCCCCCATGCGCATCCTCACCACCGCTCTCGTCTGCCTGCTTGCCCTTACCGCCCTTGTCGGCACCCCGCTGGCCGTTCCGGGCGCCGAGGCCCGCCGCTCTGCCTCCCCCGTGCTCGACGGAGGTGGAAACGGTGGCGGAGGCGATGGCGGCGACGACGGCGGCCATGACGAAGACGACGACGACGAGGATGTCCGGGCCCTGGGCTGAGTAGGGCGCTGTAGGCCCTGGGGGCGGGTTGACTGTCGCCAACTGCCCCTCTCGCTCTTCCGTTGACCTACACAGATCTGGCTCCTAATTACCGGGGGGCGCTCCAAGGCGCCCGCTCGGATGGAAACTCCTTTTACCCAGAAGCTCGTTGGGGAGGCGCTTCACACGCCTCCCGTTGCAGGGGACCCCTTCGCCCGTGTGCAGGAGCTGCTCCGCCCGGGACAGCGTGTCCGCACGCAAGGCCTCCAGGGAGCCGCTCGTGGTTACGCGCTCGCCCGGCTGACCCGCGGCCTGAAGGCCCCGCTCGTCTGTATCGCCACGGACGAGGAAGCCGCGGATGCCCTCGCCAGCGACCTCGCCTTCTTCCTCGGCGGCAAGGGCGGCCCGCGCGAGCCCCATGTGCTGCGCCTGCCGGCCGACGAGGTGCTCCCCTATGACGAGCTGTCCCCGGACGCGGACGTCGTCGCGGACCGGCTGGGCGCCCTCTTCCACCTCAGCCAGGGCACCCGCTTTCCCGCGCTCGTGCTCTCCATGCGCGGCCTGCTGCGTCGCGTGCTGCCGCCCGGGGTGATGAAGGAGCTGTCCGAGCGCCTCACCGTGGGCCAGGACTTCGACCGGGACGAGCTCGCCCGCAAGCTCGCCAACATGGGCTACCAGAGCAGCCCGCTCGTCGAGGACCTGAGCACCTTTTCCGTACGCGGCGGCCTCATCGACGTCTTCAGCCCGCTATACGAGAAGCCCGTCCGCATCGAGTTCTTCGGCGACACCATCGAGTCCATCCGCGCCTTCGACCCGGAGACTCAGCGCACGGTGGACTCGCTCAAGGAGATCATCCTCCTGCCGGCGCGCGAGGTCATCTTCTCCGAGCAGACACGCACGCGCGCCGAGGCCGCTGCCCGCGCGGTGGCGGATCGTATCAACCTGCCCACCACGAAGCTGCGCGAGCGCCTCGAGGCCATGCGCGAGGGACTGCCCGGCTTCGGCCTGGAGGGCCTGCTGCCCGGCTTCTTCGAGGGAGGCCTGGGCACCGTCTTCGACTACCTGCGCCTGTGGCACGCGGAGCCGCTCTTCTACCTGGACGACCCCATGGGCCTCGAGCGCATCGCCGAGGAGCTGTGGACCGAGGTGGAGCGCTCCGCCGCGACGGCCGACGCGGAGCAGGAGCTCACCTACCCGCCCCTGGAGCACTTCCTCACGCGCGAGCAGGCAGAGCAGCAGCTCAAGGCCTTCCGGGTGATGGAGGGCGGGGGCCTGTCGCTCACCCAGAGTGAGGCTCCGCCGGTGCACTTCCCCTTCGGCACGACGCAGGACGTGCGCGAGGCCATCCTGGCCCACCACGGTGAGGAGGGCGCGCTCACCCCACTCGTCGAGCGGCTCCAGCGCTGGCGCGACACGCGGACTGCCTGCGCCGTGGCCTGCGGCACGCTGAGCCAGGCGGACCGGCTCAAGCGCCTGTTGCTGGATCGCAACGTGATGGTCCGCGTCCACACCGAGCCGCTCGCGGACGCCGCCACGCTCTATGAGCCCTCGGTCTTCGCCCACCTCTTCACGGGCGAGGTGAGCCACGGCTTCGTGGACGGCACGGGCGGCATCGCCGTGCTCTCGGACGAGGAGATTTTTGGAGCGCGGGCGCGCCGGCGGGTGCGGCGCTCGAAGAGCCTGGATGCCTTCGCCTCGGGCTTCAAGGACCTGAAGGAAGGCGACATCATCGTTCACACCGACTTCGGACTGGGCCGCTACGCGGGCCTGACGAAGATGCAGGTGAACGGGGTGCCCGGGGACTTCCTCGTCCTGGAGTACGCGGGCAAGGACAAGATCTACCTCCCGGTGAGCCGCATGCGGCTCATCCAGAAGTTCACCGGTGGGGACCCCACCCAGGTGACGCTGGACAAGCTGGGGACAACGTCCTGGGAGAAGACGAAGAAGCGGGTCAAGGAGCAGCTGCTGAAGATGGCGGCGGACCTGCTCAACATCGCAGCGGCGCGCCGGGCACACCCGGGCCACGCCTTCAGTGCGCCGGACCGGTACTTCGCCCAGTTCGAGGCGGACTTCGAGTTCGAGGAGACGCCGGACCAGGGCAAGGCCATCGAGGACGTGCTCAACGACATGCAGAAGTCCGAGCCGATGGACCGGCTCGTCTGCGGCGACGTGGGCTACGGCAAGACGGAGGTGGCCATGCGCGCCGCCTTCAAGGCCACGCTGGACCGCAAGCAGGTGGCGGTGCTGGTGCCCACCACGGTGTTGGCGCAGCAGCACTACCTGTCCTTCAAGAAGCGCTTCAAGGACTACCCCGTCGTGGTGGATGTCATCTCCGGCATGAGGAAGCCCGCCGAGGTGCGGGAGATCCTCAAGCGCGCCAAGGAGGGCAAGGTGGACGTCCTCATCGGCACGCACAAGCTGCTGGGCGGGGACGTGGCCTTCAAGGACCTGGGGCTGCTCGTGGTGGACGAGGAGCAGCGCTTCGGGGTGAAGCACAAGGAACAGATCAAGAAGCTGCGGGCGCTGGTGGACGTGCTCACGCTGTCGGCGACGCCGATCCCCCGCACGCTGCACATGGCCATGTCGGGCGTGCGCGAGATGAGCATCATCGCCACGCCGCCGCAGGACCGGCGCGCCATCCGTACCTTCGTGATGAAGTACGAAGAGCAGACCATCAAGGAGGCCATCGAGCGCGAGGTGGCTCGCGGCGGCCAGGTCTTCTTCGTGCACAACCGGGTGGAGTCGCTGCCCTCGATGGAGGAGATGCTCAAGCGGCTGGTGCCCCATATCTCCGTGGGCGTGGCGCACGGGCAGATGGGCGAGGGCCAGCTCGAGAAGGCGATGCTGGACTTCACCGAGAAGAAGTACCAGGTGCTGCTGTGCACCAGCATCATCGAGAGTGGCATCGACATCTCGAGCGCCAACACGATGATCGTCAACCGGGCGGACACGTTCGGTCTCGCGCAGCTCTACCAGCTGCGAGGGCGCGTGGGCCGCTCGAAGGAGCGTGCGTACGCGTACCTGCTGGTGCCCACGCGGCGCACGGTGACGAAGGACGCGCAGCGGCGCCTGGAGGTGCTGCAGCGCTTCACCGAGCTGGGCGCGGGCTTCTCCATCGCGAGCCACGACCTGGAGATCCGCGGCGCGGGCAACCTGCTGGGCTCGGAGCAGTCGGGTTCCATCTCGGCGATTGGCTTCGACCTGTACGCGCAGCTCCTGGAGGAGGCGGTGTCCGAGGTACGGGGCGAGCCGCCGAGGGTGCAGATCGAACCGGAGCTCACCCTGTCGATGCCGGCGCTCATTCCGGACGACTACGTGCCGGACGTGCATCAGCGGCTGGTGTTCTACAAGCGCTTCAGCCAGGCGAGTAATCCGGACGAAGTGCAGGACCTGCGCTCGGAGCTGGTGGACCGCTTCGGCGAGGCGCCGGACGAGGTGGACAACCTCTCGGAGCAGACGCTGCTGAAGATCGACATGCGAGACCTCCGCCTGCGTGCGCTGGAGGGAGGCCCGGGCCGGCTGGTGGTGACGCTGGGCGCGGACGCGCTGCTGGATGGGATGAAGGTGGCGGGCCTGGTCCAGAGGTCCAAGGGCGTCTACCGGCTCACCCCGGACATGAAGCTGGTGGTGAAGCTGGGTGCCGAGGTGAAGGGCCAGGCGCTCATCGCCGAAGCCAAGAAGGTGCTGCGCGATCTCGGCACCTGCGCGCTGCCGGAGGCATAGCTGGGAGGCCCCACGCATTCCGGGGACGGGGGTCGGCCCTGCTCGAAGCGAACGCCTCGTGGGGAGAAGATGCCCTCACCCCGACCCTCTCCCAGCGGGAGAGGGAGAGGAGATGAGGGCTTCCCCCGAATGACTCAGCGGCCGCTCGTCACCGCCCCGGGCGCGAGGACGATCTCGATGCGCCGGTTGAGGCTGCGGTTCTCCGCCGAATCGTTGGGCGCGATGGGCTGGTACGGGCCATAGCCCGCGGCCGACAGCACCGTGGGGTCTACGCCCGCGTCCTGCAGCGCCCGCACTACCGCCATCGACCGCGCCAGGCTCAGCTCCCAGTTCGACGGGAACGGTCCCTTTGGATCCGTGGGCACGTCATCCGTGTGCCCCTCTACCCGGATGATCTTCCCCTGCACGCCCTTGAGCGCCTCGGCGATCTTCCCCAGCGCCTCCACCCCCTCCTTGCCCACCCGCGACGAGCCCGAGGCGAACAGAATCTTGTCCTTCAGGTTCACCGTCATCCGGCCCCGGAGCTCCGATAGCTCGATCTTCCCCTCGGAGATCTCCTTCCCCAGGCTCTTGGCCAGGCTCTCATACTCGGAGCTCTTCTTCTCCAGCGCCTCCTTGGCCTCGGTGAGCTTGCGCTTGGAGCGGGCCAGCTCCTCGTTGAGCGCTGCCAGCTCGGCGTTCGTCTGCTCCAGAGCGCGGCGCTCGGCGGCCCCTGCGGTCAGCCTCGCCTCCGCGGTGTTGAGCCGCGTGGCCAGCGCCTCCTTGTCCTTCTCCAGCCCCGACACCTTCTCCTCCAGCCCCTTCACCTGCTCCTCCAACTCGCGCACCTTCCCGTCCGCCGCCGCGCGTGCACCCTTCTCCTCCGCGAGCTGCTCGTCGAGTGTCTGGGCCCTCTGCATCGCCGCGTCGTACTTGCCCTGCGGCACGCACCCCGCCGCGAGCGCGAGGGCGCACAGGGGTGCCAACAGCCTGTTCCGCATGTCCGGTTCTCCTGATGGATAGTTTGAGCGCCAATAATATCCAGTGAGGGGCCGCTGGCGAGCAGGAAGCGCCCACTCCCGCTGCTCCTCACGATGGGGGGCGCTCGGCTGCCCTCTGCTACTCGCCCCGCCCCCCGTCCAAGGCCGGCCTCACTTCTGCTCGCCGTGAGGCGCTCCCGTCCGGCCCGCATCCAGAACGGCCCGGGAGAGCTCGTCCATCAGCCGCAGCAGCTCCTGCCGCACCTCATCCGTGGACATGCGAAGCTGAGAGGTGATCGTGTGCAGCGTGTCGCCCGGAGCGGAGGCCTCGTGCAGCATGCGGGCGGCCGTGCGCGTGGCCGTGAGCGGCCCTTCCACATCCTCCGCCAGCAGGCGGCGCAGCCGCTCCAGGACGCTGTTGGGGGTGTTGGTGCTGGCAGGGGGAGCAACGGCAGGCTCCGCCCCGACCGACACCGCACACACCCGGTTCCGGCCCTGGCGCTTGGCTTTGTAGAGCGCCGCGTCGGTGAGCTCGATGAGCTCGGACATGGAGGTAGCGTGCGCGGGGTAGCAGCCCACTCCGGCGCTGATGGTCAACGCGCGGCTGCCTCCCCGGGCGCCATGCACCGTGGCCCCGTCCACCGCGGCCCGGAAGCGCTCGGCGGCGATCAGCCCATGCTCCAGGTCCGTCTCTGGGAGGATCATCGCGAACTCCTCGCCACCGTGCCGGGCCACCACGTCCGTCGAGCGCGCCGTCTGGCGCAGCCGCTGGGACACCTCGCGCAGCGCCTGATCCCCAGCGGTATGGCCGAGGTTGTCGTTGACCTGCTTGAAGTGGTCCAGGTCCAGCAGCACCAGCGTCATCGGGTGCTTGTAGCGCTGCGCGCGCCGGAACTCGACGCCAAGGGCCTCGTGAAAGTAGGCGCGGTTGTACAGCCCGGTGAGCGGATCCGTCACCGCCACCAGCATGGCCCGATCGCGCGAGGTGCGAAGCTGGCGCTGGCGGCGCTGGCGGCGCAGCGCACTGCCCAGACGGGCAGCGAGCTCGGCCATGGGCGTCTGCAGCGTGAGGTAGTCATCGGCACCGGCGTCGAACGCCATCACGCGCCGCGAGGTGGACTCCGTCTCGTCCACCACGAGGATGGCGGGCGCCTCCTCGTCGAAACCAAAGCGCTTGAGCAGCGGCTGATCCCCCTCGAGCGCAACGGCGTAGCTGACAACGAGCAGGTCGGCGTCGGAGGTGGCCATGCGCTGCGAGGGCGCGCGCTGGGTGAGCTGGAACTCACCGCCCACCGGAGAGCCGCGCACCGCTCGGGCGAGCCGCTCGCTCACCACGGGCATGTGGTGGATGATCTCCACCCGGGCCTGGGGCGGGGTGGGGGCCTCCGGCTCGCGCATGACGCGGGCCATGGCCTCGTGCTGCGCCTGGAGCTGGGCGCGCATCTTCCCCAGGGAGATGAACGAGCGCACACGGGCCAGCATCTCGGCGTCCGGTGCCGTCTTCGTGAAGAAGTCGTCGGCGCCCGCGACCAGGCCGTTCACCCGATCATCCGTGGAGTCGAGCGAGGTGAGCAGCAGAATGGGCGTGTTGTTGGTCCGCGTGTTGCTGCGCAGGCGGCGCGTCAGCTCGTGGCCATTCATCTCCGGCATCATCACGTCGAGGATGATCAGATCGAACGGATGGGACCCCTCGGTGGCAAGCCCGAGGGACTCGCGGGGCGAGGTGGTCATCACCACATCCAGCCCGCTCTCCATCAGCCGGGAGCCAATGGCTTCGAGAGCAATGGGGCTGTCATCCACCAGGAGGACGCGGCCGGTGGTTCCGAGGGTATTGAGCGCTGCCATGGGCTCCGTTCTGTCTGACCGTGAGGCTATCAGGTGGACGGCGCGGAAGGGATCACCCTCCCCTGCCCCCCAGCCCAGCTGGGAAGCCATCGTTCACCAGGTGATGACATAGGTGCAGCGGTCTCCCCTCCGCTTGCGGCAGGGCTGCTTCTCGTCATGCACCACGCGTGCGTGGACCTCGTAGCGCTGGGCCATGGCCGTGAGCACGCCATGGTCGAAGGCGCACGGATGCGGCGTCTCACACAGGCAGATGATCTTCCGCTGACCGGGCACCGGCTCGTAGCCGTAGTGACCAATCCCCTCCTGCATGCGCCCAGTCTCCAGGTCGAACATGGGCCGACCGTTCTTCCGGTGATTCAGGTGGTACGACACATCCACGGCCTTGATGGCGCTGTGGATGTCATGGATGCCCTCCGGGAGCGCCACGTTCCGGGGGACGGCCATGCCGCTCTGCATCAACAGCCCGTCGCCCAGCTGCTTGCCGATCTGCTGCAGGCACAGCAGCCAGGACTTCTGCGGGTACCACCCCTCCAGCTCCAGGTTCACCAGGCCATTCCGGGCGGGCGTGCCGATGCCCTCGTCCAACAGGTAGGCACTGCCGAGCACCACGAAGGTGTTGAAGCCGTCCACGACGGCCTTCACCGTCTGTCCCTTGACCTCGATACCGTCTTCAAAAGGGACGAATTGCATATCGCGGCCCCTCCCCATGGCCCTTCGCGACGCTCGTGGACCGGTTCCCCGGCCCTACCTCCAAGGACTGTACCTCCAGGTCAGGAAATCAGACAGAGCCGTTGCGCTCCCCGCCTCCCATGACCCGGTGCGCCTTGACGCTCAGTAGGTGGAACCCTGTATGGCCGCGCCGCAAAAGTGCGCGATGGCCCGCGTGAGGTACGCCTCGCACCGAACCAGGTCCTCCATCGGGACGTACTCCCCCGTCTGGTGCGCCACCCGAATGTCCCCCGGGCCAAACACCACCGCCTGCGCGCCCAGCTCCGTGAGCTGCGGAGCCTCCGTGCCAAAAGGCACCGTGATGGGCGCGTTGCCAGACAGCTCCGCCAGCACCCGCACCACCTCGGCGTCCGCCCGCGTGTCCACCGCCGGCTCCGTCCGCAACAGCCGGATACGCGCCTCGTAGCCCGGCTCGTCCCGCACCAGCTCGTGCCGGATGGACTCCAGCAGCTCCAACACCCGCTCCTTCGGCTGCCGGGGGATGGGGCGCCACTCCACCGTGAAGCGGCACGCCCCGGAGATGACATTGGGGGCCTTGCCCCCGCTGATGAGGCCCACGTTCACCGTGGTGAAGGGCGGCTCGAAGGACTCGTCTCGCTCCTCGCGCAGCCGCGTGCGCGCCAGCGTCTCCAACTTCTGCAGGAAGCGCCCCGCCCGGAAGATGGCCGACGCCCCCTCATCCGGGTACGCGCTGTGCCCCTCCCGACCCTGGACCTCCACCTCCGCCAGGCAGTACCCCTTGTGCGCCCGCACTGGCACCAGTGACGTGGGCTCTCCCACGATGGCGTGCCGCGCCCGACCCTTGCCCAGCGCGACCAGGTGCTTGGCTCCCTCGCAGCCCACCTCCTCGTCCGCCGTCAGCAGCACCATCAACGGCGCCTTCAGCCGCCCCGTGAAGTGCGTCGCCGCGTACAGCGCGCAGGCGATGAAGCCCTTGGTGTCACACGCCCCTCGGCCGTACAGCCTCCCGTCCCGCTCCGTCAGCCGCAGCGCCTCCGTCCACGCCGCGTCGTACGGCACGCAGTCCGTGTGCCCCACCAGCGCCAGCCCCGCTCGCTCCTCCCCCCCGCCCCCCTTCACCGCGACGAGGTTCACCTTCTCCACCCCTGCCTCGTCCCGGTACCTCACCCGCTCCACCTGGAAGCCCGCCGCCTCCAGCCTCCCGCTCGCCAGGTCCACCAGCGGCGCGTTGGGGCGCGAGGACGTCGTGTCCAGCGCGACCAGCTCGCTCAACGTCGCCCTCAGCTCGGGCAGTGTGTCACTCACAGTGGGGCCTCCGGGGCTCGGGTTCCGCGCTCCGCGCGGGTGGTGCCCACCGAATGTAGACCCTCACCCTGGCCCTCTCCCAGAGGGAGAGGGGATTGACTCGGGATTCAACCCGGGATCCGTGGCACCCTCACCCCGGGGGGCTTGCCCCCCCTTTGAACGAAGGGGGGGATCCTCTCCCTGTGGGCGAAGGGTTCTTGACGCAGTGGGTCTCCCCTGACGGCGAGTTCCCTGGCCGCTCTACGCCTGCACCTCGGCGCCTTCCATCACCCATGGGCGCTTGCGCACCGCTTCCTTCACCCAGGTGATGTGCCGCTCCTCGTCCCGCCGGTTCTTCTCGATGAGCGTGCGCACCTCGGGACTCCACTCGAAGCTCAGCGCCAGCTCGTAGGCCCGGTTGGTGAACTCCTCGTTGCCGAGCATCGCCACCAGCGCCGCCTCCGTCCCCATCATGCTCGTCATCGCCGTCAGGCCCTTCATCGCCGCGCCCTTCAGGTCCGGCCGCAGCTCCACTGGCTCTCCCCCAAACTGGCGAATGAACGCGTTGAGGTCCTGCACATGTCGCACGTGATCCACCCGGAACTCGTTCAGCCGCTCGCGCACCAGCGGCTCCTTCACCCGGGCAATGGCCGCGTCGTAGGCCCCCACCGCATCCACGTCCATCTGCGCCAGGCTCCGCAGCTTCTCCACCTCGGACTTACGTCCCATCTCGTCCTCCCCCGCCCTCGCGTCAGAGTCCCCGGCAATCTGCTCGGACCCGCCCGCACGGCCAACCCCACCGACTCGGCGCTCGCCCGGACAGCAGGCAGGGGGGCATCACCCCCGCCCTTCACCGACTCCTCCCATGCGCACCTTTGTCATGCACCTCTCACCACCGGAGGCACCGGACATGAAGAACGAAGACATGGTCACCACCAATGTCGAGCTGCAGACGCGGCGCATTCCCTCCATCGGCTTCCTTGGAGTCGCCATCGGATGCATGACCGCCAGTGCCTTCCTGATGATCACCGGCCGCAAGCACTGGGCGAACTTCATCGGACAGTGGGCCCCCACCATCCTCATCCTCGGCACCTACAACAAGATCGCCAAGACGTTCTCCGCCCCCCTCGACGAGCAGCAGCGCGTCCGGCACGGCGGCCATGCCTCCATGCTGAAGTCGCCCGAGGAGCTCACCCACCAGATGTCTCCACAGCCGGTGAGCTGAACGGCTCGCGCATCCGGGCCCCCTGCCCCTCCCTCGGGAGGTGTGCCTGGGGGCTCTCGCGTTTCCGAGCGGCTCACGCTCTCGCGGGGCTCGCGCCCGCTAGCACCGTGTCGCGCCGCTCGGCCCGCCGCTCCGTGCGCCGGTGCTTCACCACGATGACGATCCCCACCAGCGCGCTCAGCAACATCAGGGCGTTGGTCACCACGAAGACCCAGTTGCCCACCATCACGCTATAGATGGTGAAGCCCGTGGAGGCGGTGATCTGCCCCACGAAGAGCCACTTGGACACGCCCTTGCTGGTGCCCGACTTCCACTGTTTGTACACCTGATTGGAGATGGTCAGCACCAGCACGAACGAGCTGAACCATCCGATGGCTTCGCTCCCCATGGGCTCAACGATGCGCACGCCCGCGGCCCCGTGGAGAACCCTCCCGATGGGCAGACGGGCAAGCGTGGCCCTGCTTCTGCGCCGCGCCTGGTGAGCGGGCATCCAGTCACAAAAGAAGGGTGGGGAATTCCACGGCATCCTCACCCAAGCGGACACACCCTCTCCTCCAAAGGCATCCACTCACAGCCCCGAGGTGCGTCCCATGAAGATTCGTGACGTGATGACTCCGGACGCCGTCGCCGCCCACCCGGAGACGACGTTGATGGCCGCCGCCGAGATGATGCGCCTGCTCAACGTGGGCTCCCTGCCCGTCGTCGAGGGCGAGCGCGTCATAGGAATCCTCACAGACCGGGACATCGTCGTGCGCGGACTGGCCCTGGGCTTCAACCCCCGCACGGCCACCGTCGCTGACGTGATGACCCGCAACGTGCAGACATGCTCCGTGGAGGACGACGTCGAGGACGTCGCCCATCAGATGCGCGAGCTGCAGGTACGCCGTCTGCTCGTCGTGGACGAGCGGGAGCGGCTCATCGGCATCGTCTCCCTGGGGGACCTCGCCATGGAGATGGAGGACCAGCAGCTCGCCGGCCGCGTGCTCGAAGGCATCTCCGAGCCATCCATGTCCATGGCGCACTGAGGCGCCGGCTCAGAAGCCGAGCGGCACCACGAAGGCCGTGCCGTTCTGCGTGCCCGTGCGGTAGCTCAGCGGTGCGCCAACGACGAGCGTCGGCGGAGAGCTCCCACTCCCCGCCATCAACGCCAGGTCGTTGCCGAAGCCCGCGCGCTCCGTCACGTCGCCCGTGAGCGTCAACATGGGCGTGAGCGCTCCGGTAGCCCCCGGCCCGCCCGCGTACACGAACACCGCGCCTCCGCCATCCGAGGCCACCGACGCGCCCGGTGCGCTCACCACCAGCTCCGGAACACCGTCGCCCGTCAGGTCCACGCCACCCGCCAGCGCCGTCCCGAAGCCCACCGCCCGCGAGCGGTGCACCACTATCTGGGGAATCACCGCGCTCTCCATCGCGCCCACCACGTCCTTGCCCCCCGAGCCCAGCCACGCGTCCTTCAGCTTCGCCGTGTCGAACAGCAGCACCGCCGGCTGCGTCACGCCGTTGTAGGGCACGTTCGTCGCGCTCACCGCCAGGTAGTCCGGACCCGTCTTGCCCAGCACGCGGCCCACGCGAGCCACGGCCAGCCCCAGCCCCATGTAGTTCATGCCCACCTCCGGGTCCGCTGCCAGCCGCACCAGCTTCGCGGCCGTGCGCCCGCCACACCGGGTACCGCCCGCGTCGAAGCCGAACAGCACCGCCACGCCCGAGCGCTGGCTTCCATCCGAGTAGCGCCACGCCACCTCGTCGCAGCCGTCCGCATTCAGGTCTCCCAGCGACACGGGCACCGAGGTCGTCTGCGCCGTCGTGGACGTCACGAAGTAGGGCGAGGAGTAGACGGGGTCGCACGCCATCGTCCGCTTCGCCAGCGTGGCGTCATCCGGCGCCCGCCCCAGGAAGAGCTCGAAGCCGCTGTTGCGCAGCGCTCCGATGTCCTGCAGGCCGTCCCCGTTGAAGTCGAAGCCACCCACCACCCCGCGCCCGATGCCCGCGCGCGTGCAGGTGCTGCCCGAGGGGCAGTTCTCCGTGATGTTGCCAATGGCCCACAGCCGGTACGCGGCCTTGTAGCTCCCATCCTCCTGGGCCAGCGACACCAGCACGCCACCGGCCTGCAGGTCCGTGGAGCCGGTAGGCAGGCACTGGGTCCTCACCACCTGGTAGGCGTTCCCCAGCTCCGAGACGTTCGAGGCGGTCCTCGGGATGGTGAAGCCCGACGCGCCCATCACCAGGTCCGCTTTCCCGTCTCCGTTGAAGTCCGAGAAGGCCACGTCCGCGCCCACGGTGCGCCCGTTGTACAAGGGGGAGTTCGTCCCCTCGGCCACGAGCGTGCCCGCGCCGCCCGCCGCGCCATACGTCCACGCCCGGCCCGCCGACAAGTCATTGCCGTCCGCGTTCACCCCCGGGCCAGCGAAACCCGGCGAGCCCACCAGCGCCACCACGGCTCCGTCCTTGCCCCTGCCCACCGCCACCGCCTCACCGAAGCGCTCCACGCTCGGCTTCGCCGGGACCAGGTAGCTCGAGCGCGTCCACTGCGCGAGCGACTCGCCCGCCTTCACGAAGCCATCCACTCTGCCGGTGAAGGCACGGCCGTCCGGCGCGGAGGCCCGCCCCGCGAAGACCACCAGCCCCGAGGTCCCCGGCAAGGTCCAGGGCGCGATACCCACCCCGAAGGCGTCCGACTTCGCCAGCCCCGGCAGGAAGGAGGGCGGCCTGTTGAGGGCCGTGCCCCGGGCCAGCCCCGTCAGCGGGTACACCAGCACCTTGCCGCCGTAGCGCAGCGACGTCGTCCCCGAGGGGATGCTCGCGTAGGGCGCCCCCAGCAGCAGCTCCACTCCGGGCGTGCCATCCACGTCCGCCAGGGCCCAGCTCCGCCCCGCCACGATGGAGGCCGCGTCCCCGTAGAAGCGGGCATAGGCATTCGCCAGCAGTACCTGCGCCGGCGTGGATGCGGGATCACCCGTGGGCGCGTACGTGCTCACGTCGAAGAGCAGCGCTCCGCCCGCGTCCGTCATGAAGTTCAGCCCGTTACTGGTGCGAAGATCCGGCGAGTCCGCCCGGTCCAGCAACACCATCAGCAGCGGGGGCCGAGTCCCGTCACCTGGAATGGCACCCAGCCGCCAGGAGCCCTCGTTGCCGTCCGACGCGTTCGTCGGCAGCACGAAGACGTCCGGCGTGGCGCGGAAGCGGGTGCCCTCGGCGCGCGCGAAGAACACGGACACCGCGGGCTGCACCACGCCCAGGGAAGAGCCATCCGCCCGGTAGCGCGAAGTCTTCCCCAGCGCCGCGAGGTCCGGCCGTCCGTCCCCATTGAGGTCCGCCACCACCACCGCCTGGCCGATGCCCGTCCGCGAGCGCTGCTCGATGGCGCCGCTCACGCTGATGTCGCTCCCGCCCAGACGGATGGAGGGCAGGTCCGGAATCGGCTGCCCCGGGGTGAGCTGGAAGATGTCCACCACGCCGCGAGTCGAAATCTGGTTGGTGGCCGCCAGGTCACCCGCTGGCGAGCCCGCCAGCAGGTCCAGGTCTCCATCCCCGTCCACGTCCTCGAGCGCTACGCCCGTGCCGAAGGCACCCCGGCCCAACCCGGCCAGCGGCGGCCGAATGCGCTCCGGCCCGTTGGTTCCGAAGCGGTACAGGTACACCGCGCCCGAGCTGTCGATGGTGACGTCCGCGCCCGGCGAGGACACCACCAGCTCCGCCTTCCCATCCTTGTCGATGTCTCCCGCCACCAGCCCATCACCAAACCGGGCCGTGTCCGTCTCTCCCGTGAGCACCCACGTGGGCTGCGCGGGCAGGCCCGCCGTGCTCCCCTTGAAGATGAACACCACGCCACCCTGGGGCCGGTTGAGATCACTCTCCGGCCGCCCCACCGCCACGTCCGCCACTCCATCCCCGTCGAAGTCCGCCGTCACCACCGCGGCGGTGTCGGTAACCTGGCCGTGCGGCTGCGTTGCGCGCGTCAGCTCGTCCAGCACGCGCACCGACACCGTCGTCTTCTGCTTCGTGAAGGGATCCGTCCCCTCCAGTACCGCCGCGCCCGTCGCCCCCTGCTCGGCCGAGAAGCGCCCGCCCTCCACCGAGCCCGGTCCGGACACCTTCGTCCAGGCAATCCGGTCACTGCCGCCCACCGTCAAGAGCTGCACCGACGAGCCGGCGGGCACGGCCAGACGCTCCGGGTCTCCGCGCAGCACCGCGTCCGTGCGGACCTCGAACTGGAGCAGGGCCTCGTCACCCGTGCGGCTATCGCGCACCCGCACCAGGTCCACGCCCGTCCCTGTCCCCGCCGTGTACTGGCCCGAGGGCGTCACCGTGCTGTTCGCGTCGCTGCGGTCCAGGGTGAAGACGGGCGCACCCATCTGCCCCGTCACCTGTACCTGGAAGGTCGTTCCCGGCTTCAGCGTGGCCCGCGCGGGAGCCACGTCGAAGGCCGCCACCACCTCCACCTGCGTCCGCGCGTCCCCAGGGCAGCGCATGTCCTCCACCGCCAGCGTGTCCACCGACGGCGTGAGCCCGGCGATGAAGCGCGAGCCCCGCATCTCTCCCGAGGAGCCTCCGGGCTCGACGAGGTAGCGGTAGTGGCCACTGCCGCCCGTGGCCGTGAGCGTGACGGGCTCCTTCACCCGCGTCCGGGTGGGGCTCGCGGAGAGGGCCAGGGGCTGCAGACCCGCGCAGGGGTCCACCGCCACGGGCTGCTCGGGGGGCTTCTCCTCGGGCTCGCAGGCCGTGGACAGGAGGGCGAGCACGAGCGACGTGCGGAAGACTCGGGACATGTTGAAGCGCCTCAGGGATTCGCGCCGGTGGCCGCCCAGCGCTGGATGAGGGAGATGAGCTGCGGATCCAACGGACCATCCGCGGGCATGCGCTGATCCTTCACCGCCGCGATGATGAGCTCCGCGTTGTCCTTCCACAGCGTGTACGTGGAGAGGGGCCGCGCGGGCCCGGAGTCATGGCACTTGGCGCACCGCGCCTCGTGGATGGGACGGATGTCCTTGTCCCAGCCGAGCGCCACGGTGGACAGCGGCTGGTAGTCGAAGGAGACCGAGCGTCGGGCCTCGGTGCCATCCGCGTAGCGCGCCACGGCGCTCAGCGTGTGCAGTCCCGGCTCCAGGCCCACGAAGGAGTAGGGCTTCGGCGTCCCGTCCGCCTCCGAGCCGCCGAGGCTGTAGTCGGGCCCGCGCACCGGCACCTCCACGCCCGCCACCTCGTAGACGAAGCTCAGCGGCGCCACGCCCGGCACCACGCGCGAGCGCACCACCAGGGCGTCCTCCACCACCTGCGAGCCCTCGAGCAGCCCAAGCACTCGCGGTATCGGGCCGCGGGTGAGCGCCACCGTGTCGGCGCCGAGCTGCACCCAGGCACAGCCGCTCTCGTCAGCCGCCAGGAAGCGGAACTCGCGCGTGTCCACGCCCGAGGCCTCGCCCCACGTGCCCGCCTCCGCGTCATGGGAGAGCAGCTTGCCGTCCACCTTCACCCAGATGAAGCGCCCCGCGGCCAGCAGCTGCTCCGGCTTGCGCGCGAGCGCCACCTGCCGCCACCCGTCCGCCGCGCGCCGCATCAGCCGCTCCGACGTCAGCACCCACGCCTCGCCCTTCCCCTTCTCCGAGGCACCCAGCCCCGCCAGCCCCACGACACGCTCGCCCTCCTTCAGCGGCAGCGAGGTGACCTGACGCACCTGCCAGGTGCCCGGGGCCGTGCGCACGGCGACGCTCAGCGTCTCCTGACGAAGGAACCACAGGCCCTGCGACCCATCCTCCGCGGGCGCCGACGCCAGCGTGGTGATGCCCTCCAGCGCCTGGCCATTCACCTTGAGCGCGGACAGCGCGCCGTCCTGCAACCGGTAGAGGCCCGAGGCATGTCCGAGCCACACCGCTCCGTCCGGCGTCGCCGCCGTGGCCGCCAGCCCCGTGCTCAGCACCTCGCGCCAGGGCGGGGCGATGAGCCAGCCCGACTGCGCCAGGAAGAGGCCATTGTCCGCCTCCACCAGCGCCGAGTCCGGTCCCATCCGGAAGACGGCTCGGGCCCGGCCCGGCGTCACCGTGTTCCCCGGGTGGCTCTCCAGCGCCGCCTTCGTGCCGTCCAGCCGCAGGCGGATGACGTTGCCCTCCGCTGTCGCGAAGATGCCGCCTCCCGTCTGGTCCGCGAAGCCCGGCGCTGGCGCCACATCCACCGCAGCCTGCACCTGCATCGGCTGGAACGGCTCGGGACTCGGGTGGTCCTGCGGCACCGAAGGCGTGGGGTCGCAGGCGGACAGCAGGGCCGCGAGCAACAGGGGAGAGACCCTCACCCCTGCCCTCTCCCAGCGGGAGAGGGGGCCTACACGGAACGAAGCTCGGGTATCCATCACTTCAGCAGAGCCTTGAGGGGGTCGACACGCGTGATGCTGTAGTCCAGGTTGGCCGACGCCAGCACCGTCGCGATGATGTGCTCGGGCAGGATGTTCTCCCCGTTGTTCGAGTCCTTCGCGCCCGTCTTCAGGTCCACCAGCCCCGGCGCCATGCCGATGTCACCGCTGTGGCCGAACACCATGTTGTGCTTCAGCCCGGCGCCCATCAGCAGACAGCTATTGGTCAGGTGATGGTCGCGGCCGTTAGTGGCGTTGATGAGCGGGGTGCGCGCGAACTCGGAGAACACCAGGATGGTGGTGTGCTCGATGAACTTGCGGCCGGACACCGGGTGGACACTGTTCTTCAGGTCCTTCACCAGGGCTGCCAGCGCGTTGAAGCCCGAACGCAGGTTGGACAGGTGCGTCGTCTGCGTGCCGAAGTGCGTGTCCAGGCCGCCCACCAGGTTGATGGACACGCACTGGCTGATGCCCAGCTTGAGCGCCGTGGCCACCAGCGCCGCGCGCCCGGCCGCGGAGTCGTAGGAGTTGGACCCATTGGGCTGCAGCCCGTAGGTCGTGCGGACGGTGTCGTTCTTCGCCAACGCGAAGTCGAAGGCCTCGTTGAGCTGGCTGTTGATCACCTGCTTCACCTGCTCGCGGCTCGACTCGTACGTCTGCCCCACGCCGCCCGCGCTCAGGGCCGCCTCGTCGCAGGTGATGGGCGCACTGCCCAGCGCCAGCAGCTCCGCCTCGATCTGACTGTCGAGCCGCTTCTTGCTGGGTGACAGCGTGTCCACCAGGTCCTTCGAGCGGCTCACCCGCAGCGCGTTGGCGCTACCGGAGAACCGATCGTTGTACGACTCGACGCCGTACGCGATGGAGGGGATGGGGACGTTGGGCACCATCTGGCCGACGATCTCCGTCGCCGTGGACGAGCCACGCGCCGCCGCACCGATGGGGCGCTTGCCGGTGATGAAGTAGCGCATCCCCTCTTCATGCGCGAGCGTGGTCATGTTGATGCCACGCACCACCGACATGACGTCGTAGTGCTTCGCCAGCTCGCCCACCGCCGGGCCGAAGGTGATGTTGGAGGGGCCCGCTCCCGGCAGCTCGGCCGGCATGATGGGGAAGGGATCCGTCCCGTCGGTGAAGAGGTTGTAGCCCGGAAGGATGCGCGTCTCGGCAACGCGCTCGGGCGTGAAGACCTCCGGGTCCCTCGGATCGAAGGCGAGAAGCTGATCCCACCCACCCGAGAAGTAGACGAAGACGAAGCAGCGGTCCGCGGGCTTGAGCGTGGCCGCCTGCGCGAAGGCGCTGAAGGGCAGGCCCCCGAAGACGGTGGTGCCCATGAAGCCAGCGGCGGCCTTCAGGATGGTCCGGCGAGAGGTAGGAGTCTCGAGGTTCTTCTTCATGGATGAATCTCCCCGGAGCCGTCAGTAGGTGAGGAACCGCGAGTCGGTCATCAGCGCGATGCACACCGCGGCCAGGGCCTGGTCACGGCCATTGGTGAGGGCCTCCGCGCGCGTCGCCGCCTTCTTGAAGAAGTCCGACCAGCGCGTCAGCTCCTCACCCTGCAGCGGCGAGCCCCAGAAGCGGATGGACAGGTACACGAGCAGCTCGCGCACCTGGTCGTCGGAGAGCTTGCGCAGGTCCGAGAGCGGTCCGGGAATCGTGCGGCTGAGCACGCGGGCCTCGGGCGAGGCCAGGCTCTTCTCGGCCGCCGCCTGCGCCATGCACACCTCGCGCGCCCCGTCCTCGAGGAACTTGGCGAACACGAGGTTGGGCTCGGTGCTCTCCTGGTTGACGAGCGCGAAGTCGGCCCGGCCCAGGGTGGTGCCCAGGCCATTGTCGAGGCCCGTCCACGAGCGGCCCACCGCTACCTCAATGGAGCGGTCGAGCTGGTCCACGGTGAGCCGGCGAGCGGAGCGCCCCACCCGACCATCCTGCAGCTCGGGGTCCGGCAGGGGGTCGGCCATGTCCCCATGAGGGTTGGCCACTGGCTCGAGCTGTCCATCCAGCGGGGGCGGAGCAGCGGGGGTCTTCTCACACGCGGCTGCGCCGAGCGCGAGCAGCGCGAACAGGAGCAGGCGTCGCATCAGTCGATCCTCCGGTAGGCGTCCGACATCAACACGCGCTCGATGAGCGCCTTGAAACGGTGGCCGTCCCGCGCGAAGTCGTCGGCGAGCGGCTGGAGATAGAGGCGCTGCTCCTCCACCGACATGGGCCGGCCGAGGAACTCCTGCCAGACGCGCCGCACGGTGCAGCGCTCCAGGTCGCCCGTCTGCAGCATGCGCTGCACCAGCAGGGCGGGGCCGCTCTCGATGTTCTTCTCCTCGTCCGCGGTGCGGTAGAGGTACGTCTTGAGCAGACCCAGCGAGTTGGCGCCGTCGCCGTCATACGCCTGCATCACGTACTGGCCGCACTCGCCACCGCACGAGGTGTTGCCCGAGAGCGCGCAGTCGCGGCACTTGGGATCGTAGCGGGGGAACTGCTCCGGCTGGAGGAAGAGCGCGGCACGCTCGGCGTAGCGGCCCCAGTGGGCGCCGGTGGGCTCGATGGTGGCGTGGCAGTAGTTGCAGCCACAGCGCTTGGCCAGGTTGTTCTCCCGGTTGCACGCATCCTCGGCGGGCGGCAGGTTGGCGTTGTCCGGCGGCGTGAAGGCCTTGCAGAGGAAGGCCGCGTAGAAGTGGTTGACGCGCGCGCGCTGGGTGGGGAAGCGGTAGAGGAACGAAGCCGTGGTGAGCACACCCGAGTGCTCGCTGTCACGCACGTACTCCTTCCAGGTGTCCGCCTGTGCGAAGGGGAGGTTGGGCAGCACCTCGGGAGTCGCCGGAGCCGTCGCGCTGAAGACGCCCACGGCCTGCTGCGGATCCCTGTACATCTCCGACAGCGGGCCGTTGAGGAAGGAGCGGCGCGTGGTGAGGATGTTGAAGTAGGGCTCGTCGCGGCGCACCACCGACTCGGCGATGAGCTCGGGCTCCGCGCTGATGGCCTTCACGCGGGCATCGTGCGTGCTGCCATTGGTCGCCTCGCAGCGGCGCATGCCCTCGCCGCAGCCGCAGCTCCGGTCCCCGTTGAAGCGCGCGGTGGTGCAGGGCTCCAACGTCCACGGGTTGGCCGAGCGCGTCTGCGCCTCGATGGCACACACCCTCACGTCCGCGGTCCCGGCGTTCCAGAAGGGAGCGGGCCGCGTGACGTAGCCCTCGCGATGGACGCAGCCGCGCTGCGGCTCGTAGGAGCCCTTGATCTCCACGCCATTGCTGGCGCGCTTCTGGCCGAGCGTCAGCCCGCAGCGCTTGAGCGGGGCGTTGGACGTGACGGTGGGATCCTCATAGGAGGTCACCCGGTTGCCGTCCGCCGCGTCCGCGACCGGCTGATACGTGGCCGTCCTGGGCTTGCACTCGTGCGGAACCAACGTCGGCACCGCCGGGCTGCCAACGTTGATGCGCCGCATGTCGCAGAAGTAGATGCGCTCCCCGTTGTCGCCGAGGCGCTTCGCGGCGGCCGCCTCCTGGCAGGTCTTGACGGGGGTGCCGTCCGCCAGGTTCTGATCCACCCGGGTGCAGTTATAGAAGTTGGTGTCGTAGTCCCAGCTCACCGGCTTCGGCACGCCGCGCTCGTCGTAGCGCTCGGCTGAGCAGGCCGCCGTCGTAGCGGGGAGCGCGGGGTCCGCATGCGGATCCTGCCGGGCGTTGCACACGTCCTGGGCCATGTAGCTGTCACAGCCCTGGCCGTTGGCACCGCGCAGCGGGCGGCTGCTGTTGCCGCGCAGGGAGAAGGCGTCCGTGGCCGAGCCCGCACCGCTCAGGCGCGAGTTGCCGTTGTTGAAGACGCTGGCGCTCACGTTGCTCCACAGGAGCGCGCGGTGGTAGCCGCGGATTCGCGCGTAGAACTCCTCCTTGTCCATCAGCGCGCGGACATCCTCGACCGACACCTGGCCCTTGGCGCGGGCGGCCTGGTACTCCTCATAGGTGGGGGGGCGGCCGAGCAGATCCAACGTGAGCTGGCGCAGGTGGCGCTCGAGCGGAACCTTCGAGACCGGGGCACACACCGGTTCTTCCGCGAGGGCAGGGAGAGAAGCCAAAAGAACAGCTGTCGCCAGGGGGGCGAGGAAGCGTCGTGCGAATCGCACGGGTACCTCCGGGAAAGCGCAGCGGGGGGACTGCATTTCCCCTTATGCCAGGAATTCCCACGAATGGCTACACGCTTGCTCATGCAACAGAGAAGCAAACTTCGCGAGTTGCATGCGGGGCACAGTCGGGACAGAAAGCTACGCCATGTCTGACGCCACGACTGCCCCGCTTTCCCGCGTGAGCGACCGCGGATTCTACGTATTCACCGCGGTGGTCTCCGCCGCTGCTCTCTCATTTCTTGCGTACATTCTTCTCATCCGCCGAGGAGGCGCGGTGGGCGGAGTAGACCTGCGCTTCCTGCCTGCGGTGAACGCGAGCTTCAACGCGCTGGCGGCGGCGTTCCTGACGGCGGGCTGGGTGGCCATCCGCCGCAAGGCGAGGCGCGTGCACCAGTACCTGATGGTGTCCGCCTTCGCATCCTCGGGGCTCTTCCTGGTGTGCTACCTGGCCTACCACTTCGTCCACGGCGACACGCGCTACGCGGGCACCGGCGTGATGAGGACGGTGTACCTCACCATCCTGGCCAGCCACGTGCTGCTGTCGCTGTTCGTGGTGCCGGGCGCGCTGCTGGCCTTCTACTTCGCGTGGCGCAAGGCCTTCGAGAAGCACCGGAAGGTGACGCGGTGGCTGGCGCCCATCTGGCTCTACGTATCCGTGACGGGCGTGGTCATTTTCTTCATGCTGCGCGGCAGCCTGCCCGCGGTGCACTGAGGCCCCTGTCCCGGAGTCCAAGCACCTGGGACGCTCCGTGCGAAATGTCTGACACCCATCCTGGTACTTCATAGGGACAACGTCAGCGTGTCGTCGTAGGGCCAGAGGTCATTGTCCGCCTTCCGTGTCCGGACGAAACACCGGTGGACGAGGAGCTCCACCCGCTCCTCGGGGGTGAGGCCTCCCAGCCGCTCGGCATCTTTGGCGGTGAGTGGTGCATGGGGCGCGAGACGACCGTCCACGTTGAAGCAGACCGTGCCCCCGCGCCGGTAGTCTCGCCGGAACTGCGTGCGCCACTGCGAGTTGCTCCCCCAGCCGACGGAGAGGTCAGTGGTGGGGCGATTGGCTCTCCGGTGCGCCCAGTACAGGGGCGAGCTCTCGGCGATGGCAGGCACGAGTTCCCGCGCGCCCGCACGGGCCGTCACTCCGGCACGCGAGAACATCAGGTCGCCGAGCATGAAGCAGGGCCACCTCGACTCCACGAGCGCGATTCCGTCCACGGGCTGCTCGGACGCCTGCACCGAGACGATCTCGTGAAAGAACGGGTGGAAGCCCCCGTGCTCGACGCGCACGAAGCCGAGCGCCTCCAGGAAGGAGATGTACTCCTCCAGCCGCAGATCGAGCCCGTGCCAGCCCTCGCGCCGGAGCGGCTGGAAGCGCAGGAGCAGGACGTCATTGACCCGCGACACCGCATAGAGGCGGCAGAGGTCCTCGTCGCTCATGGTCGGCCAGGGCTCACCGGGGCGGGCCCCGAGTTCGCGGAGCCACGTGCGCTCCGCGCCGTTCCGCGCGAGCCACGGGCCGAGCACCTCGTCCGAGACGCGCCGTCCCTCATACGCGAGGAGGGACTCGTAGAGCGCCCTGAAGGGCCGCTGGCTTTCGAACATGCGCCAAAGCTACCCCAGGTGGTGGGAGCGCGCCCCGAGAGCATTCCACTCAACCACCTCTCGCACCAGACAGCCTTCCACCCTTGATTCGTTGGTCATGAGAGCCATCCTCATTCCCGCCTCATGCGCTGAAACCGTCCATCGCGCGCAGCCATTTCCAATCCACCTCCAGGTGGTGGATATCTTCTGGAAGATGTGCTTCCTCTGCTGCTGGTAGCAACCCGGCAGCAGCGCGAAGACTGATATACGCAACTCCCCTGAACTCGGAGGCCGCGCTTTCATCCAACGCGACACGCGCAAGCGACTTGAACGACTGTTCATCAGGTTGGCCACATCGCTGGACCATTGAACCCACGGAACGGGCAACGATGATCTGCACCTCAAGATCCGTCTCCTGTCCCTCCAGCATTGACCGCAGCATGGGGAGCGTGCGCATGTCTCCCCAATGGAGACACAGGGCCCAAACGGCCTCATACCTCGTCTCGGGATCAGGGCTCTTCATCAACTTCAGCCCGGCATCCACAACCTCTTCGGATGGTGGCGTCTCCTTATCCAGCTTCAACTCCCGAAGGGCCTCCAAGACCTCTTCACGGTCATGAGAAGCCAGGTGCCGTACTCGCTCTCTATTGTCCACGCGGCTCTCCTCCGGAAAGAGCTTCCTCCATACGGGAGATCATGGCACGGGCCTTGTCTATCGCCCTCTGTACATATGAGCGAACGACAGATGAGTGTGCCGGACTCTCCAGGCTGCCCTCAAGAGCCCTGACGTGCCTTTTGAGATCCCTGATGGACTGGAGCATCTCGCGCCGATGATCCCAGTAGCCGCCACCAGGCTTTGGAAATTTCTGACCAGCAAGCTCTTTGGCGACCCCTTCAAAATCACTTGGCTTGGCGTGATCGCGGATAATATTTTCTATTTTCTGGATATGTTTGGCCTGCGAATCAAGCAATGCCTGCGGAGGTTGCGCATCGAGACTGTCGTTGGCCTGTAACTTCTGGTCGGGTGGCAAACTGCCCCCCGGCCCCATGGCCTGGGAGGCCACCGCCGTGGGCGCCAGTCCCACCACCAGTTCCCTGGCGCCCAGCACCACCGTCCTCACCTGCCCCGCCGCCTCCAGGCTCACCCGCGTGCGCACCGGAGAGGCCAGTGCCGCCTGGCGGAATCCGGGCAACTTCGGCCCCCTGCCCACGAAGCGCGTCTGGCCCCCGATGGCCGCCGTCGCCAGCAGCAGGAACACGCGCATCCCGTTGTCCCCCAGCACCCGGCCAAAGCGCTGGCCCGCCCCCCTCACTTCCTCCACCGTCCTCGCCCGCCCGGCCTCCTCCAACAACACCCACCCCGCCTCCACCATGGACCATACCGGCCCCAGCCCCAGGTAGGCCACCAGGTACACCGTGAGCACCGCCGCCAGTCCCTTCGTCACCGGGTCCGGCAGCATCAACGTCAGCAGATACGTGCTCAGCGCCGTATAGACCATCACCTTGAAGGCCAGCGGATCGACGTACTCGCTGAGCGGAACCGCCGCCCCTTCCCAGATGCTGTCCATGGCGAACGAGAGCGCCAGCCGCAGGCGCGCCAGCGTCTCCGGAGGCGGCGCGTTGCCCGGCAGCACCAGGCACCCGTCCTCCGGCTCCGAGGGCGCGCACTGCCCGCGCAGCCGCTGCTGCACCCCCTCCTCCTCCCCTCCCCACGAGGCGAGCACCACCCGGCCCGCCCTCCGCGGCAGGGAGAGCTTCAGCGGCATGTGCAGCACCAGCTCCGTCAGGGCCCCCACGAGCTCCTCCATGCCGACCTGCACCGGCGGGGGCTCGGTGGCCGGGGATACATGGACGATGGGCGGGCCCTCGCCCGTCTCCAGCCGAACCCTCGGCCCGCTCACACAGCCCGCCAGCCAGGGCACCAGCAGCAACAAACCGAGTCCACGCCATCCGTTGCGCATGTATGACTCCCCGCCCCTATTGGGTAGGCAATGTGATGCAGGACTCTAAAGAGCACCTCCGACATGACATGCGCTGGGAATTCGCGCGAACCTCGCCGCCCTACCGCGAACGTGCTATCGCCAGAATCGCAATGGAAACCTGAAGGGACGTCCTCCATAAGAGGCACCCGGCCCTGGGAGGAAACCATGAAGCAGGAAGACAAACCCTCGAGCGGAGAAACGCTGGGGCCGTATCACATCACCCGGCGCTACCGCGGTATCGGCGGAGGGGTGGGGCGCCTGTACGAGACTCGCAACAACGAGACGGGCAACGCGGCCCTGGTGCTCTCACCCGGACCAAAAGGAGAGCTGCGGCCAGAGAATGTCTGGCAGGTGCGCGCCATCTCCAGCGTAACACCCCCCTACCTCGCGCTTGAGGTGGAGCATGCACCCGAAGGAGGTCAGGTCACGCAGCTCGCATGGATGCTCGACCGGTGGACGACGGCCCTACTGCGCCTCGATGAGCGGCCCGAGGCCCAAGCCCACTTGACCGGAGGCCCGAAGGAGCCGCGGTCTCGTCCGGGTGGATGGCTCCGTTCACCCCGTATTGGTCTGGCGATGGCCGCGCTGCTTGCGCTCCCGGTGGTCCTCTGGCCACGGTCCACCGTGCATCACCAAACGGTGAACGCCATGGTGGAGCGGCCAGTCTTCACCCGTCCGAGCGATGAGTCCGCGACAGGGATTCAGGGCTTCCCCATGCCCAGCAAACCCTTCGAAGGGCAGAAGAAGCCTCCGTGCGATGCAAAGCGTGCCGAGGTGGAAATCCACGGAGGCTGCTGGATGGAAATCGCCAGACGCCCGCCCTGTTCCGAAGGCGCTGCCGATTACCAGGGTAAGTGCTACGTAGCGGTGGGAACCGCGCCGCGTGTGCCCACCTCCATCGGCCCCTGAAGCGTCAGGCCGACTGCTCCACCTGGGACTCGCGCGCGCCCATCCCTCGTGGCAGCCGCACGGTGAAGGTGGAGCCCTTGCCCTCCTCGCTCTCGACGGTGAGGGTCCCGCCGTGCAGTTCCACCAGCCGGTGCGCGCTCGCCAGTCCCACGCCACTGCCGGAGATGACCGGCGCCACGTTCCGGCCCCGGCGGAAGCGCTCGAAGATGTGCGGCAGGTCCGCCGCCGGAATCCCCATCCCCTGGTCCTGCACGCGCAGCCGCACCCAGCCCTCCGGGCCTGGAGACTCCTCGCTCAGCCACACGTCGATGGAGCCACCCCGCGGGCTGTACTTCACGGCGTTGCCCAGCAGGTTGTCCAACACCCGCTCCAGGCTCGGCTCGTCCCAACTGCCCTGGAAGTCCGTGCCCTCCACGTGCAGGTGCACCGGGTGCGTGGCCATCAACGGCCCCAGCTCGCGTACCTTGGCGCGCACCAGCGCGAACAGGTCCACCGGCTCGCGCTTCAGCGGCTTCTCCCCTCCCCGCGTCACCTCCAGGAAGTGGTCGATCAGCTCGCCCATGCGCTGCGTGCCACGCAGGATCTGATCCAGCCGCGTCTTCACCCCGGCCGTCTGCGCCTCCGGGGGCAGCTGACGACGCAAGAGCTGGGTACTCAACAGGATGCTCTGCAGGGGCCCCTTGAGATCATGGGTGGCGATGGCGAAGAACTCGTCGCGCACCGCGAGAGCCTCGCGCGCCGCCCGCGCAGCGCTCTCCGCCTGGCGGCGGTGCTCCTCCAGCTCGCGCACCATGCGCACCGCCTCCACCGCATTGTGGAGGCTGTGGCGCAGGCGCTCCGGCGAGAAGGTCTCCTTGAGGAGGTAGTCGTGGGCCCCTGACTTCATCGCCTCCACCGCCACGGCCTCGCTGCCGCTGCCGGTGTACACCACCACCGCGGGCATGCGCGCCTTGCACCGCTCGCGCAGCTCGCGCAGCAGCGTCACCCCATCCATGCCCGGCAGGTGGAAGTCCAGGACGAGCGCGTCGGGCACCGGCTCGTGCCGCATGCGCTCCAGGGCCTCCTCGGCGGAGCTGGCCAGCTCCACCTCCCACTGCACCTCCGTATCCTTCTCGAGCGCCCTTCGCAGCCCCCGCTGATCCGCGAGGCTGTCGTCGACGAGCAGCACACGCAAGCTCATCCCTGGGGCTCCTCCAGTCCGGGAAGCAGCACCGCGCTGACCGTGTCCTCCACCAGCAGCAGGGGCCGTTCCATCAACGAGGCCTCTCTCCCAGCGTGAAATAGAAGGTGGAGCCCTGGCCGGGCGAGGACTCTACCCACAGCTCGCCCCCGTGCAGCCGGACGAGCCGCCGTGCGATGGTCAGGCCCGCCCCGCTGCCGCCCCCATAGGAATGGGCAGGGTGCAGCCGGCGGAACATCTCGAAGATGTCCTCGTGGAACCGCTCCGCGATGCCGATGCCGTTGTCCCGCACGTAGAAGACGTATTCATCCGGCCGCCGCCGCGCTGGGGAAGAGAGGGGCTCGCCCGGGCCATAGAAGCCCAGCTCCACCCAACGCGGCCCGCCCGTCTGGTGGTACTTGGCGGCATTGGTGAGGAGGTTCGCCCAGACCTGCTGGATGCGGACCCCATCACACTCCACCCGAGGCAGCGGCCTGGGGGTGCGCACCTCCACCTGATTCTCCTGCAAGCGGGCGGATACGGTCAGCAACACGTCTTCCACCAGACCCTGCATGTCCACTTCGCCCCAGGCCAGCTCCACACGCCCAGCCCGGCTGTATTCGAAGAGGGCATCCATCTGGCCTTGGGTGCGTCCGGCCAGCCACCGCACCTCCTCGAGCTGCCTGCGCCCGTCCTCGCCGAGCTGCTCGCCGTAGTCCTCGAGCAGAAAGCCCGCGTACTGCTGGATGCCGCGCAGCGGCTCCTTGAGGTCGTGCGCCACGGTGCCGCTGAAGGCATCCAGCTCCACGTTGGAGCGGGCAAGGGCGACGGCATGGCGCAACAACACGCCCACCAACGCCCCGCGGAAGCCCATGGCGGCGGCCACGTCCTCGGGAGTCCAGGGACTGCTCGCCCCGCGCACCGTCTCCTGCCAGGCGTCGAAGGAAGCGCGCGGGTGGAGGCGGCTGGCACCGGGCCCAGACACCACGGGCTTCTGGGGATTGCCGGCCCAGGTGACGGTGCGCGCCACCTCCGGGCGGAACCAGAGGACGAAGCGGGGCGTGACCGCATCCAGGCGCACCGCGAGCAGACCGCTGGCCACGTCCGCGTACTCGGCAGCCGGCGGGTGGAGCCGGCCGAGCCGCTCCGTGTGAAAGGTGCCGTCGAAGTGCTGCCCGGCGAGCCAGGCGGCCAGCTCCACCACGTCCTTGGAGGAGGGCGTAGCGCCCAAGAGCACGGGGGCCTCGCCCAGCAGCAGCGCCGCCCCACCCGCCCCGGTGATTCCGAGAAGGAGGTCCGCCTCTCGGGAGAGCGCCGAGGGCAGCGTCCCCGCCTGCTCGGAGAGCCGCTCCACCAGCCGTGTCTGGAGGTGGGCACGGCGGGCGAGCTCGGCGGACACGCTGGCGCGCTCCTCGGCGGCGAGCTGCAGCGACACCAGCCGGGACAGCACGTCACAGGCGCGGCGCGTGGCGGCCGGTACGAGGAGGGGCGTGCGGTGGTGGCACGCAATGAGGCCCCACAGGCGGCCGTCCCGCAGCACGGAGATGGACATGGAGGCGCCCACCCCCATGTTGGCGAGGTACTCCAGGTGCACAGGGGACACGCTGCGCAGGGCCGCGCCGGACAGATCCAACGGACGCCCCAACGAGGGCAGAACGGAGGGCACCAGCGACACGGGCGCGGCGCGCGCATCGGCGATGAGCCGCAGCGTGTGACGCGTGTAGAGGGCGCGGGCCTGGGCGGGGATGTCGCTCGCGGGGAAGTGCAGGCCCAGGAAGCCGTCCATGGCCTCGTCGCGGCTCTCCGCCACCACCTCACCATGCCAGTCCACGTCGAAGCGATACACCATCACCCGGTCGAAGCTGGTGAGCGCGCGCACCGCCTCCGCCGCCGCCTGGAGCAGCCCCAGCGGCCCCTGAGCGCGGGCCAGCGGCGAGAGGAGCAGGTCCACCATGCCCAACGCCTCCTCCTCGCTGAAGTCCGCCTCGGTGGGCTCCAGCTCCAACACCGCCAGTTCGTCGCTCCGGTGCAGCAGACCCATGAAGAAGCGACCCGCGGCCTCGAGGCGCAGGGTACCGTTGACGGGCTGGGACAGCGCCCGGGTGAGCAGGACGAGAGAGGAGAAGTGGAGGACTTCTGCCAGCGGCCGACCCAGAAGTGCCTGCGGTGGGCGCCCCAGCCAGGCCTCGGTGTTGGCGCTCACCAGCCGCAGGGTGAGGTCCGGCTCCGAGAAGGCCAGCAACACTCCATGGGGTTGAATGCCCCCCAGCAGGTGGATGGGCTCACGCTCGCACTGGGAGAGGTCCGCTTCAGAGACTGGAGGGCGCATCGGCGTGGACCTCACGGAGCCAGGCCTCGAAGGCCTCGAAGGTGTCCTGGGCGCCCCTCACCACCCGGGGAGTCAGTACCGGGTCCGGACAGGCGCACAGCAGGGCCTCGCCGAAGGCTCTCCACATGGGCCCTACAGACTCTCCATAGGCCCGGAAGAAGGAGAAGCCACCCGCGGCCCCCCGCTCGAAGTGGCGCGTGAGGTGACGAAGGATGAGCTGCCCACCGAGCGTCGCGCCCTCCAGGACGTACAGCGTCCCGAGCGCTTCGGGCACTCCAGGCAGCGCGGGCGGGCAAGAGTAGACCGGCAGGCGAGCCAGCGAAGCATCGTCATGGCCGAGTGCCCGGAGGTCCGCCTCCAGCAGCGGCAACTTCCACCGATCGGCGAGGCGCAGCGCGGGGAAGAGGCCCTCCAAGCATGAAGCGAGGGCGGCTTCCAACGGCGCGTAGAGGCCGTAGAGGGCTTCCAGGTGACGACGGTAGCCGGACAGGGTGAGGTCCGGTGACAGCAGGCGCACCACGCGCTCAGCGCGCTCATGGTGGGGGCGGGTCTCCGCCTTCAAGGTCTGTAACAAGGTGCGGGGCTCTGGGGGAAACAAGGCGTCTCCGAGCATGTCCATCGTTCCCCGATGCGGGGAACGAAGAATGCATCCGAGTGTCAACCTTCCGCCAGCCCGGAGGGCAGGCGAGCAAGGGGGAACAGGCCCCTGCCGCCCTGTCCGTGTTCTCAGAGACAGCCGCGCGGGGGACCCGGCCTCGGACAACAGCCGGGTCACCCCTCATCCTCCCGTCAGGGGATGTCGCACGCCCCGCCGCCAGTGCCGTCGTCGTAGCAGACGTAGCCCGAGCGGCACGTGCCCTGGCCACCAACGCCCGTGCAGGTGGCGAAGCAGTAGGCCGCAGTCTCCGCGGTGTTGAAGTAGCACTTGGAGCCCGCCGGGCAGCCAGAGGAGAGGCAGTCCTGCGTGCAGTACCCCCCGGGGTAGCCCTCGGAGGCCGGCACGCACAGGCCCGCCGTGCCGCATTGCGCGTTACTGGTGCAGGGCTGTCCCACCGTCGAAGTCGGCTCCTCCTCAGTGGACCTGTAGGGCACCAGGGTGAAGCTGATGTCCTTCACCACCTGGTCCTTCTTCACCTCGATGGGCTCGAGCTCGGTGGCGTCGCGCCAGAAGCCCACGCGCTCCCCCTCCTCGAAGAACTCGCCATCCTCGTCATCGTCGATGGTGGCCAGCGCGTAGTAGGTCCGCGAAGGGAGCTCGAGGGCGTAGCTGTAGCCGCTGTCCGCCGGCACCAGCGCCACCCCCTCTTCATCCACCTTCCACTCCCCGAGCAGGTTCTTGTAGGCGAAGGCGATGACGGCGTCCTTGTCCTGCGAGGCACCCACCCGGAACTTCACCAGCACTTCGGCGGAGCCCGTCCCGGTGGTGGCCTTGAGGGTGAGCTGGGCCACGTAGTTGCCGTTGGACAGCGCCCCCGGGTTGACGTTCACCGTGAGCGGGACGGACTTGTAGGCGGGAATCGACAGCGTGCTGTTGGAGAGGGACACCGCGGAGGCCTGCGCCCCGGCGACGCTCGCGCTCACCTGGAGCGTGCCGCCTCCCACGTTGCGCACCGTGAGCTGCTGGGAGCCGTTGCCCGTGAAGGAGAGCTGGGTGGTGCTCACGCCGAGCTTTGGTGGCGCACTGGGGTCCGAGGCGCCCTTGGCCCGCAGCACGGCGGCCTGGGCGTTGACGAGGCCCGCGCCACAACCCTCGGTGCACTGGCTGGCGGTGTCGGCCGTCTCCTTGAGGATGGACTCCACCTGGGCGGAGGTGAGCGACTCGTTCACCGCCAGCATCAGCGCCACGATGCCCGCTACGTGAGGGGCCGCCATGCTCGTCCCGTTGTACCAGTCGTAGCCGGGCTGATTCCGGGCGTCCGGCAGGGTGGAGAGCACGCCGTCCGGGTAGCTGTCGCCGTTGCGGTCCTCACTGGTCTGGCCACCCGTGGCCATGACGTCCACCGGAGAGCCGTAGTTGGAGAAGCTGCTGCGCTTGCCGTTGAAGCGCACCGAGCCCACGCAGATGACATTCTGCATGTTGCACGGGAAGGTGTTGGTGGCGTTCTGGTTCTCGTTGCCCGCGGCGATGACGAAGATGGAGCCCCGCGCCACGCCGGCGTTGACGATGTCCTGCACCGACTGGGGCGCGGTCCCTGTGCCACCCAGGCTCAGGTTGACGACACGCGCGGGCGAGGTGTTGGCGGGCACGCCGGGTACCGAACCGCCCGAGGCCCAGTTCATCCCGGCGGCGATGTCCGCCAGCGAGCCACCCGAGGTGCCCAGCACGCGCACCGCCTGCAGCTTCCCCTTCCAGGTGACGCCGGACACGCCCAGCCCGTTGTTGGACACCGCGCCGATGGTGCCGGCCACGTGCGTGCCGTGGAACGAGGAGCCACCGTTGGGCGAGTCCTTGCCCATGTCCGTCGGGTCGTTGTCGACGCCGTTGCCATCCCCCGCGTTGGTGGAGTCCGAGATGAGGTCCATGCCCGGAATGATGCGGGAGTCCAGGTCCGGGTGCCGGACGATGCCGGTGTCCACCACCGCCACCACCATGGAGTCATCACCGGTGGTGATGTCCCAGGCGGCCGGCAGGTTCATGTTCGGGTAGTGCCACTGCCGGGAGTAGAGCGGATCATTCGGGACGGAGAAGGCCTTCACGCGCAGGTTGCTCTCCGCGTAGCGCACCCCAGGAATGGCCGAGAGCCGCTGGACGAGCGAGGTGTGCTCCGCGCTCGTCAGGGCGCGCACGGGTGCCGAGCCCTGGGCGCCGGACTGGGCCTGCACCCCCGTGGGCTCGTAGCGGATGACATGCAGGTGCTCGCTGATATAGCCCTTGTGCACGGCGCGGTAGCCAGAAGCCCGCACCCGCTCGAGGACCGTCTCCGCGGGCAGGTTCGCCTCGTTGAAGCGGACGATGACTTCTCCAGTGATGATGGACTCCTGCGCCGAGAGGGGGCTCGCCGGGTAGCCCGTGCGCAGCACCCCCTTGGAAGCCAGGGCGCTGGCAACCGCCCGCGACAGTTCCCGAGCCCCCGCTTCCTCCAGAAGAGGGGAACGGGTGATGTGGACCCCAGCGGACTGCCCCTGGAACGGGGTGAGGGCTCCCTGCACCGAGCCGGAAGACACGGGCAGCGGGATATCATCATCGTCATCGATCTCGATGAAGGGACAGGCCGTGAGGCCCAACAGCCCCAGGACAGCAAGGCGGCGGATCATTCGGGTTCCTTGGATGAAGGAGAGGTGTTTCAGGCCGGACGCTAGAGTGCCGTGAGGCAGCGCGTCCAGAGCACCCCCCCCAGCTACCGGCGCTGCCCGCTCTCCTGATGCTGGACCCGGCGAGAGCCTTCTCCCTACGATGCGCCCGCGGTCACTCACGGCGTAGCGCATCGAGGGGAAACACCGGGTGAGGCACGGCATCGAGCTGGAGAACGTCACACGCGTGGTGGAGGGAGAGACACACCTCGCGGACATCCACCTGAAGCTCGAACCCGGCACCTTCCACATCTTGCTGGGTCGCACACGCGCGGGAAAGACGTCGCTGCTGCGCCTGATGGCGGGGCTCGACAAGCCCACCACGGGGACGCTCCGCGCGGACGGGGTCGACGTGACGCGCGTAGACGTGCGCCACCGCAACGTGGCCATGGTGTACCAGCAGTTCGTCAACTACCCCTCGCTCACCGTCTACGAGAACATCGCCTCGCCGCTGCGGCTGGCGGGGAAGCTCAGCAAGCAGGAGCTCGATCGGCGCGTGCGCGAGACAGCCGCCGCCCTCCGCCTGGAGCCCTACCTGGAGCGACTCCCCTCGGAGCTGAGCGGTGGGCAACAGCAGCGCACGGCCATGGCCCGCGCCCTGGCCAAGGACGCCTCGCTGCTGCTGCTGGACGAGCCCCTGGCCAACCTCGATTACAAGCTGCGCGAGGAGCTGCGCACGGAGATCCGCCAGCTCTTCCGCAACCGCCCCGCCGTCGTGGTGTACGCCACCACCGAGCCCACCGAGGCGCTGCTGCTCGGCGGGAGGACCACGGTGCTCCACGAGGGCCGCGTGCTGCAAACGGGCCGCACCCTGGAGGTGTACCAGTCCCCCGCCACCGAGCGCGTGGGGCAGATCTTCAGCGATCCGCAGATGAACCTGTGGGACGCCGAAGTCTCCCCGGACGCGGGAGCGCGCCTCTCGCCTGAGGTGGCCTTCCCACTGTCCGGGCACCTGCAGGGCCTCGCGCCCGGCCGCTACCGCCTGGGCGTCCGCGCCCACCACGTACGGCTCGCGCCCAGCACCCCCGGGGACATCCGCATCCCCGCGCATGTGGAGGTGGAGGAGGTGAGCGGCTCCGAGACACTCGTGCATGCGGCGCACGGCTCGCTCGCGCTCACCGCGCAGGTAGAGGGCGTGCACCGGCACCCGTTTGGCGCGCCGGTGGAGCTGTTCGTCTCGCCGTCCCGGATGTTCGTGTTCAGCGCTGAGGGCCGGCTCGTGGCCGCGCCTTCCTTCACTTCCGAGGAGCCCGCGCATGGCCAGGATTGAGCTCCGCAGCATCGCCCACGCCTATGTGGCCGTCCCCGCCTCCGAGCAGGATTACGCGCTGCGCCCCCTGGAGCTGGTCTGGGAGGACGGCGGCGCCTACGCGCTGCTGGGGCCCTCGGGGTGCGGAAAGACGACGCTGCTCAACATCATCTCCGGCCTGCTGCGGCCCACCCGGGGACAGGTGCTCTTCGACGGCGTGGACGTCACCGAGGCCCCGCCGCAGCGGCGCAACATCGCCCAGGTGTTCCAGTTCCCAGTCATCTACGACACGATGACCGTCTCCGAGAACCTGGCCTTCCCGCTGCGCAACCGGGGCCTGGGGGCCAGCGAGACGCGGGCGCGGGTGGAAGAGGTAGCGGAGCTGCTGGAGCTGACTCCGGACCTGCGGCTGCGAGCCAGCGGGCTGTCCGCGGACATGCGCCAGCGAATCTCCCTGGGCCGAGGGCTGGTGCGCCGGGACGTGGCCGCCATCCTGCTGGACGAGCCCCTGACGGTCATCGACCCGCACGTGAAGTGGCTGCTGCGCCGCAAGCTGAAGCAGGTGCACGAGCAGTTGAAGATGACGCTCGTGTACGTGACGCACGACCAGGTGGAGGCGCTGACGCTCGCGGACCGGGTGGTGGTGATGAACCAGGGGCGCGTGGTGCAGGTGGGCACGCCGCAGGAGCTCTTCGAGCGCCCGGCGGACACCTTCGTCGGCTACTTCATCGGCAGCCCGGGGATGAACCTGCTGCCGTGCACGGTGGAGGACGACGCGGTGGTGGTGGAGGGGCAGCGGCTGGCCCTGGACGCGGGCGTGTGCGCACGGGCGCGGTCGGCCGGGGGTGAGCTGCGGCTCGGCATCCGTCCCGAGTTCCTCCGGCGCGTCCCCGAGGGTACGCCGTCCTCGGTGCGCGTCGAGGTGACGCAGGTGGAGAACCTGGGGCGGCACAAGCTGGCCACCGCGAAGCTGGGAGCCCAGGCCCTCAAGGTGCGGCTGCCCGAGGAGGAGCGGCTCGCGCCCGGAGAGAGCTGCTGGCTGGAGCTGCCGCCTCGCTGGACGACGCTGTACGCCGGAGGCCGGGCCATCCCATGAGCAAACCCACCAATCAGAAAGCCTGGCTGCTGGTGCTGCCCGTGCTGGTGGCCGTCGCCTTCAGCGCCATCATCCCGTTGATGACGGTGGTGAACTACTCGGTGCAGGACATCCTCGGACCGGACCAGCGTGTCTTCGTGGGGACGGAGTGGTTCCGCAAAGTGCTGAGGGACCCCGAGCTGCACGGAGCCCTGCGGCGGCAGCTCGGCTTCTCCCTGGCGGTGCTGGCCTTGGAGATTCCCCTGGGCGTGGCGCTGGCACTCGTTCTCCCGAAAGAGGGGCGCGCCGCGTCCTTGAGCCTGGTGCTGCTGGGCCTGCCCCTGCTCATCCCCTTCAACGTGGTGGGCACCATCTGGCAGATCTTCGCCCGCGGTGACATCGGCCTGCTGGGCGTGGTCATCACCGAACTCGGCTTCCAATACAACTACACGGCCAACGCGCTGGATGCCTGGCTCACGGTGCTGCTCATGGACGTCTGGCATTGGACGCCCCTGGTGGCCCTGCTCTGCTACGCGGGCCTGCGCGCCATCCCCGAAGCCTACTACCAGGCGGCTCGCATCGACGGCGCCTCGGCCTGGGCCACGTTCCGCTTCATCCAGTTGCCCCGGCTGCGCGGAGTGCTGACCATCGCCGTGCTGCTGCGCTTCATGGACAGCTTCATGATCTACACCGAGCCCTTCGTCCTCACCGGCGGCGGACCCGGCAACGCCACCACCTTCCTGAGCCAGTACCTCACGCGGCTCGCGGTGGGCCAGTTCGACCTGGGCCCCGCGGCCGCCTTCTCGCTGGTCTACTTCCTCGTCATCCTGCTGCTCAGCTACATCTTCTATACCGCCATGACGGGCTCGACGGGCTCCAAGTCGGGCTCGCAGGAGGCGCGATGAGACGCCTCGCAGTTCCCCTCTACCTGCTGCTGAGCTTCGTCCCCATCTACTGGCTGGTGGGCATGTCGTTGAAGACGAACGAGGAGATCTTGGGAGGCTTCACGCTCTGGCCCCGCAATCCCACGTTCGCCAACTACGTCACCATCTTCACCGACCCGGACTGGAGCAACGGCTACATCAACTCGCTCACGTACGTGGGCATCAACACCGTGCTCTCCGTACTGCTGGCGCTGCCCGCCGCCTATGCCTTCTCGCGCTACCGCTTCCTCGGTGACTCGCACCTCTTCTTCTGGCTGCTGAGCAACCGCATGTCGCCCCCCGCCGTGTTCCTCCTCCCCTTCTTCCAGCTCTACTCGAGCATCGGCCTGTTCGACACCCCGTGGGCCGTGGCACTCGCGCACATGCTCTTCACCGTGCCCCTGTCCGTGTGGATTCTGGAAGGCTTCATGTCCGGCGTGCCGCGCGAAATCGACGAGACCGCGTACATCGACGGGTACAGCTTCCCCCGCTTCTTCGTGCGCATCTTCCTGCCCCTCATCCGCTCGGGCGTGGGCGTGACGGCGTTCTTCTGCTTCATGTTCTCCTGGGTGGAGCTGCTGCTGGCGCGCACGCTCACATCCGTGGAGGCCAAGCCCATCGTCGCCACCATGACGCGCACCGTGAGCGCCGCCGGCATGGACTGGGGCCTGCTCGCCGCCGCCGGAGTGCTGACGCTCGTGCCGGGCGCGGTCGTCATCTACTTCGTGCGCAACTACATCGCCAAGGGCTTCGCCCTGGGAAGGGTGTGAGCCACCATGGACCTGGAATGGATGGCCTGGACCGCGCCCACGGCCGGCTTCTTCGTGGTCATCGCGCTGCTGCTCGCCGCCTATACCGTCTGGGGAATCCGCTCCCCTTCCCTGCCCCGCCGCGGCCTGCTGCCCATGGCCACCACCCGCGGAGACCGCCTCTTCGTCGGGCTGATGGGCAGCGCCTTCATCCACCTCGCGTGGGTGGGGCTCACGGATGCCTCTGTCTGGTTCGCCGTAGGTCTGTCGTTGCTGTTCATGCTCTTCATTGCTCGCTGGGGGTAACCCGTTGAAGAACGCGTTGAGATGGACGCTGGCATTGGCCGTGGCAGTCCCCGTCGTCGGGTGCAAGAAGGAGTCGAAGCCGGAGGACGGTGCGAAGCCCGCCACCACCGCGCAGCAGGTGGACGTCGCCGCGCTGGAGAAGGCCGCCGAGAAGTGGGTGGACCAGGAGTTCACGCCGAGCACCCTCACCCGTGAGCAGCAGCTCGCGGAGATGAAGTGGTTCCGCGAGGCCGCCGCCCCCTACCGCGGACAGACGATCAACGTGGTCTCGGAGACGATCGACACACACGTCTACGAGGCCAAGACGATGGCCAAGGCCTTCGAGGAGATTACCGGTATCAAGGTCAAGCACGACCTCATCCAGGAAGGCGATGTCATCGAGAAGCTGCAGACCCAGATGCAGTCGGGCCGCAGCATCTACGACATGTATGTGAATGACAGCGACCTGATTGGCACCCACGTCCGCTACGGACACGTCGTGCCGCTGTCAGACTTCATGGCGGGCGAGGGCAAGGACGTGACGCTGCCCACGCTCGACATTGACGACTTCATGGGCAAGAGCTTCGTCACCGGCCCGGACGGGAAGATCTACCAGTTGCCGGACCAGCAGTTCGCCAACCTGTACTGGTTCCGCCAGGACTGGTTCAGCCGGCCGGAGCTGAAGGAGCGCTTCAAGAAGAAGTACGGCTACGAGCTGGGCGTGCCGGTGAACTGGTCCGCCTACGAGGACATCGCCGAGTTCTTCACCAACGACGTGAAGGAGCTCGATGGCGTCCGGGTGTACGGCCACATGGACTACGGGAAGAAGGACCCGTCCCTGGGGTGGCGCTTCACGGACGCGTGGCTGTCCATGGCGGGCGTGGGCGACAAGGGCCTCCCCAACGGCAAGCCGGTGGACGAGTGGGGCATCCGCGTCGAGGGCTGCAACCCCGCGGGCGCCTCGGTGGCGCGCGGTGGCGAGGCGAACGGCCCCGCCGCAGTGTACGCGCTCACCAAGTACATCGAGTGGTTGAAGAAGTACGCGCCGCCCCAGGCCGCCGGCATGACGTTCTCCGAGGCGGGCCCGGTCCCCGGCCAGGGCAACGTGGCCCAGCAGATCTTCTGGTACACGGCCTTCACCGCGCCGCTGACGAAGGCGGGGCTGCCGGTGGTGAACGCGGACGGCTCGCCCAAGTGGCGCATGGCGCCCTCGCCCCATGGCCCCTACTGGGAGGAGGGCACGAAGCTCGGCTACCAGGACACGGGCTCGTGGACGATGCTCAAGAGCACCCCGCTGGAGAAGCGAAAGGCCGCGTGGCTGTACGCGCAGTTCACGGTGGCCAAGAGCACGTCGCTGAAGAAGTTCTTCGTGGGCCTGACGCCGATTCGTGACTCGGACATCCGCTCCGAGCACGTGACGAAGGTGGCGGACCGGTACGGCGGCCTGGTGGAGTTCTACCGGAGCCCCGCTCGCGTGGCGTGGACACCGACGGGCACCAACGTGCCGGACTACCCGAAGCTGGCGCAGCTCTGGTGGCAGAACATCAGCCTCGCCGTCGAGGGCGAGAAGACGCCGCAGCAGGCCATGGACTCGCTGGCCGAGCAGATGGATGACGTGATGGGACGGCTGGAGCGCGCGGGTATGCAGAACTGCCCGCCGAAGCTCAACCCGGTGAAGGACGCGAAGACCTGGTTCGACGCTCCGGGCGCACCCCATCCGAAGCTCGCCAACGAGAAGCCCAAGGGCGAGACCGTGCCCTATGAGCAGCTCCTCCAGGCGTGGAAGGAAGGACGCGTGAAGTAGCGCGCAGTCCTGCTGGGGAGCGCGCATGCCATGAACGTGTGCGCTCCCCATTTCCCCCGAGACTTGGAAGCCCGGCCGGTTCGCATACACTGGTGCTCTCGATCGCCGTTCCACGGCGGAGAAGCGAATCGCATCCGTGAATGCTTTGGCCGTCCTCGTCTCCACCATCCTGGTCGCGCAGACCTCGATGGTCTCCGTCTCGTTCGACCTCCGCTCGCTGTCCGAGAAAGACTATCGGCAGCTCGACGGGCTCTCCCTCGAGCGCAAGGTATCGCTTCGCCTGACCCAGGAGGGGTTCGCGGTGGTCTCCCCGGACCACCCGGCCGCGCAGATTCGCGTGAGGGCCCGCCGGGTCGAGAACAGTCTGGTGGTCGAAGCGCTCGGGCCGGCCGGGAGCCTTCAACGGGTGGTCCGGCTCGATGCGGGCTCACTGGACGCGCTTCATTTCGAGGTGACCCAGAAAGTCGCGGAGCTGTCGCGAGCGATGGACGTGCCATCACCCGAGACAACTCCTCCGCCGGTGACGGCTCCTGCTGCGGAACGCGGCTCGCCGCTCGAGTTGTCACTCGGCGCGGGTGCCCTCTGGCGCACTGGCGCCGTGGACCCGCTCCTGCTCACCTCCGCACGCCTGGGGCTGGGGCGAATCGGCCTGGACCTCGAGGCGGGCATCTCCGCGTCGCGCGGGCTGGACATGCACGTGTTCGAGACTCAGGGGAGCGTGGGGCTGGGTTACCGGTTCGCGCTTGCCGGCCCCTTGCAGGTCGAGCCCAGCGCCGCGTTCGGCCTGGTGTTGCACGGCTACCAGGTGACGGACCCGTTCGCGGCCGCCAGCGGGGGCACCCTCGTCGGGCCCGCCGGCTGGGCCCGGTTGCGGGCGCGCTGGGCCGTCGCAGCGCGCCTCTCCCTGGAACTGCGCCTCGCCCTCGGCCTCTCCACGCCGATCGAACATGTGAGTGAAGGGATGACGCTATGGACGAGAGGCGGTCTCCGGGGGGAAACAGTCTTGGGCCTGACGTGGGCGCCGTAGCCGGGCCCACTCCAGGCGGCCCCGAACGTGGTACCTTTTGCTGAAGGTGTCGCCCGCTTCTCCTGCCGGAAAAATGAGTCCAGGCCCGCCCGAGGGAGCGGTCTCCTTCGAGGCGCTCTACGACGAGCACGCGGACCAGGTGTTCGTCTGGGCCATGCGCTATGCGCAAGGCCGAAGAAGCTGGGCCGAGGACATCACTCACGACGTCTTCGTCAAGGCCTGGGAGCATCGCGCCTGGCTTCGCGAAGAGGACGTGCGGGGCTGGCTGTTCCGGGTGACCCAGAACGTTGCCTTCACCGCCCTCCGGAGGGAGAGCACGCTTGCGGGCCGGCTTCAGAGCGCGGTGGACTCGCTGCTGCGTCCCGCGACGCCCTCGACCCCCGAGGAGCTCCTGGCGCGTCGTCAGACGATGGACTCGGCCACCAGCGCGCTCGAGCGGCTGCCCCCCCAGGAGAGGGTGGTCATGGCCCTGAAGACGATGGACGACCTGAGTCAGAGAGAGATCGCTCAGCTCCTGTCCCTCTCGGAAGGTTACGTCTCCAAGCTGCTGGGCCGGGCCAGGGCGCGGCTCACGTCATGGGGTTGGAGGGTGGATGATGTCGCACCGTGACTTTCGCGCCGAGCTGAAGCAGGAGGAGACCCTCCGAGCCACGCAGGGAATGCCGGTCCCGGCACGCCACGCGGTACGCCTGCGCCTGCAGGGCACGCTCCAACCCCGGGCCAGGCGGACCGTACCCCGTTGGATATGGGCCGGGGCGTTCACCATGGCGATGGTGGTGGTGTTGTTGGTGTTGGGGAGGGCTCCCCCCACGCCGGAAGCGCTCGGGCGATTCCAGATCGTGTCGGCGTCCCGCGAGCTGACGACCCGTCAGCACGCGGAGGACCTCGAGATCGAAAAGGGCCAGGCCACGCTGGTGGACGCCGAGAGCGGCGTCACGGTGCAGAACCTGGGGCCGCTGGTCTTCCGACAGGAGTCCGGCGGGCTTCGGATTGTACGCGGAGGGGCCGAGCTGTCGGTCACGACGCGCCTCGAGGGCTCGGCCCCCGCCGTGGTGCGGGTATCGGACGGGGAGATCCAGGTCCTGGGAACACGTTTCACGGTCCAGCAGGGAGAAGGCAGAGGGACGGTCACGCTGCACGAGGGCGCCATCCGCTTCGTTCCGGCGCGGGGGGGCTCCGAGGTCCGGCTCCAGCCGGGGCAGAGCTTGGATTGGCCGTTGCCGGAGGAGCCGGCCGTGCCGGGCCCGCCGCCCCCCATCAGTACGCTCCCCGCTCCTCCGTCCAATGGGCCGCGGTCCTCGAAAGCCAGGCCACCGGGCGAGCCCAAGACTCCGCAGCTCTCGGCGGAGGAGTTCCTACGGGAGGTGGACGTGCTGCGCAGCCGGAAGGAGTTCGAGGGCGCGGCCCGGCTGCTCGGGGAGGGCCTGCGAACCCAACCGCCCGCCATGCGCGAGCTCCTCAGCTTCGAGCTTGGCTCGCTCCTGACCTATCAGCTCCGCGACCCCCGGCGCGCGTGCACTCACTGGGCATGGCATGGGCGCCAGTTCATCCGCGGCCGGTACGATGCCGAAGTGAGCCGGGCCCAAGCCGTTCTCGACTGCCCGCGGGATGGGCAAGAGCGCGAACCATGAGGCTCCAGAGATGGAATCTGGCCTGGGCGCTGCTGGGCTCGCTCACCGCCTGCGATCCGGCCGTCGTCGACCACTCCCCCACGTCCAACCTGCTCGACGCCGAGACCGCCTCGCTCGAGGCGGGGGTGGGCCACTGGACGGCCTGGTACGGGACGAAGATCTCGCGCGCCCCGGGCGCCGCCAGGCAGGGGGAAGCGAGCCTGCGAATCGAGCTCACCGAGCCCTACGGCTGGGGAGTCGCACTCGACAACTACCCGGGCTTTCCCGCCACGCCGGGAGCGCACCGGGCGACGTTCTGGGCCCGAGCCGTTCGAGGAAGCTCGCTCAGGGTCGAGATGAGGGTGAGCTGGCGCGACGCGAGGGGGGAGGAGCTCCAGGCGCACCGGCTGGCCGGCCCGGTGTTGGGGGCCGACTGGGCGAACGCCCGTCTGGAGATGGTCGCACCCGCCAACGCCGAGCGCGTCAGCGTGGACCTGACCGGGAGCGAGGGAGACCCCGGCGACGCCCTCGAGGTGGACGGGATCTCCATCCACTCGCAGCCTGACCGCTAGGCCCGGAGGTACGGGAGCACGTCCCCCGCCGCGGACCAGACGCTGTCCGGCCAGGCCTGCGCGCCGGTGTAGCGCCCGTAGGGGTTGTCCGGGTTGTCCTTGGTGGTCTGGACGTAGCGCTTGCCGTAGCCGTCGTGGTCCGGCTCCTGGTACTCGGTGCGGGGCACGCCCATCGCCTGGAGGCTGGTGCCCATGAGCTGGTTCCAGGTGAGGCCCGGCGCCATCCCCACGGAGCTGTCGATCACCTTGCTTCGGTTCCGGTAGTCACAGTAGCTCCCGGTCCGGAGGAAGCCTCCGGCCCTGCCCACGGTCACCACCGGAATGTTGAATCCCTCGTGGGCCAACGGCCCGTGCTCCTGCATCCAGAGGATCAAGCTCTGGTCGAGCAAGGTGTTTCCGGCCCCGTCGCTGAGACCTTCCAGCCGGGTCGCCAGGTCCATCACCACGCCCGAGAAGAATTGTCGCTGCGCCGCGACCAACCGTTCCTGCCCGGTGGCGGTGGTCTCCGCATGCGCGACCTCTTCGTGCCAGAGATCCCTGGAATAGGCGTAGAAGGTGTTGACGTACGCGTCCCCCATCACCGACGCGACGCGCGTGACCCCACAGTTGAAGCCCAGCGCGATGACCTCGTTGAGGAGCTGGAAGTACCTGACCTGGGTGTCCGGGTTGAGCTGGTACGACGAGGATGGGTTGCCCAGGGAGCCGCCAAGGAGCGAATGATTGCTCTGGGTGGGGCGCGGAGCCGAGCCGCAGGACACGGGCACGGTCGCCAGGCGGCGCTCGAGCTCGTGGACCCGTTGAACGTGCTCGTCGAGCCGCTGCTTGTCCGCGGCAGAGAGCCGGGAGTTGGAGCGGAGGCGCGAGTAGCTTCCCAGGACGAGATCGACGATCGGCTTGCGCGTCGGCTGCGTTCCGCCGACGTTGGGGAAGAGCCGGTCGAAAATCTGGAGAGAGCTGCTCTGGTCGGAGACCGGTTGAATTCCGCCGCTCCGGCCGATGGGATCCGCGTACTGGTACGAGAAGACGCTGTTCTGGGTGGCGACGATGGAGCGCTGCCGGACGCCGGTGAGGTTCGGGTAGAAGGCGCTCGACCAGGCCATCACCTGATCGATCGACGGGCGCGGAAAGCTCCGCATCGGGTGGGGGTCGTTGGTGGCGGCCAGGTTTCCCAGCGAAGCCATCCCGTAGTGGTGGGCGATCAGGAAGGTAATGTCCAACCCGCGCAGGACGTTCAGCTTGGAGACCAGGTTCGGACTCAGCAGCGGGCTGGTGAGGACCGGGCTCAGGGCGGTCGAGCCGGTGTTGAGCGCCCCCCGGTAGATGGTGTGCCCCGCGTAGGACATGGATTCCGTCAGCGTGGCGTCCGCCGGGAACATGTTGCCCGGCTGGATTCCGCCGTGCAGGGTCATGAACCCCACGAAGCACTTGTTGGCCGTCGCCGCCTGGGCACGCGCCTCCGAGGTGCTGAGCAACGAAGGCAGCACGGGCAGGGCGAGCACGGCGCCGCCCGCGCCCTTGAGGAAGAATCGCCGCGTCGGGCGGAAGGACAAATCACTCACGGGAATGACCTCTTCTTGAACTGCTCCAGGAAGGCGACTTCGCGCCAGATTTCCATCAGCGGCCGGTTCTCCAGCGTGAGACTCTCGAGCCGGGACAGGCTGCACCCATCCCCGTCCTGCTCTTTCCGCCCGAAGCTGAAGCGAAAGGCCATGCGGGCAAAGCAGCTATGGACGTGCCCGCTCTCGTCGAGCAGGCGAGCGACGTCGGCGGCTCCCTCGGACGGCGTCACGTCACCGCTGAGGATCCGCGGCACGGAGTCGGTGCGCACCGGGCGCTCCGCCACCTTGTTCCCCGCATCGTCGAAGATCGCTTCCGAGGTTCGCTCGCGCCCGAGCCCGTCAAAGGCCTCGGTCGCGAACCCGAGCGGATTGATCCGGCCCATGTGACATCCCGAACAGCCGGAGCCGGGGGATTGGGTGACCAGCTCGACCCTCTCACGTGTCGTGGCGTCCGGACTCGGGTCCACCGGGACCGACGTGGCGTCCGCGGGAGGCGGAGGCAGAGATTCGCACAGGAGATCCTGACGTATCGTCACCCCCTTCATGATGGGGCGTGTCTTCGCGGCCCCGGTCATCAGGAAGGCCGCCCGGCCGATGAGGCCGGGGCGTGCCTGCGAGCCGAATGCCGGAGGGGCGCTGGCTCCGTCCCAGACTGGCGCTCGATAGATGCGGGCGAGCAGGGGATCCTGGGCGAACGAGTACCGGTTGTTGAGGAGGTCCGAGAGGCTCCCCTGCCGCCTGGCCTCGTAGCGCACGGCGGCGAGCACGTCCTCGATCACCGCCTCCCGGGTGTCGGGGCCCGGGGCGTCCGGGCCAGCGTAGGCCGCGAACTTGGGCGTGACCAGGAGGAGATCCAGCTCGGGGAGGTTCTCGAGGTGGAGCCAGTGTTTGAAGAAGTCGTCCATGGCCACGAAAGCGCGCGGCGAGCTCGAGAGCCGCTCGACCTGAGCCCGGTAGCCGGCGTCGGTGAGGAGCTCACCGCTCGCGGCTGCGTCCCACAGGGTGTCGTCCGGTGGCGCTTGCCAGAAGTGGTACGAGAGGCGGCTGGCGAGCTCGTAACCGTTCAGGTCCGCCTCGGCGCCCTCCTGCCCCTGCTCGACGAAGTAGAAGAACTCCGGCGATTGGACGATGAGGCTCACCACGTCAGCCAGGACGGCGGGAGCGACAGCGGACGTGTCCGCGGGCCTCTTGGCGGTCCTGAAGAACTGGACCTCCTCGGAGGTGAGCGGACGCCGCAGGGCGCGCGCGCCAAAGCTCTGGATGAAGTTGCTCAGGCAGCGCTCATCGTCGCTGGTGTCGGCGTTGGTCGCGCAGGCCTTGAAGACCTCCGTTCGCCGCGCCGTGGTCCGGGTGAACTCCGCGCCCAGAACACCGCCCAGATCATAGAGCGCGTCGGCGTGCTCCTGCTGTACGGCTTGATCGAACTGGGCGAAGCCGCCGTGGGACCGGATCGAGCCGCTGCGGAGATCCTGGGGAAGGCGATTCAACGCGGTCCCCATCGCCGTCCACACCGTGCCAGCGGAGGTCGGAGCGAACTTCGAGCTCAGCTCCTGGAAGGTGTTGCGGACCTGGGCCCGGGTCATTCGCCGGAGCGGCTGAACCGGGGGCGCCTGGGCCGGATCGCACTGATAGAGCGGCGCCCGGGCCACGTTGTTGAGGGAGGGATCTCCTATGACGTCGCCATTGGGGCCAGGGGCATTGGGGCCGGGGGCGTTGGGGTCGGGGAACCCCCCCACAAAGCCCGCGTCACACCCGGAGGCCAGCACGGCGAGCGCCGCCCAGCAGGCGTTGATGAGCTTCCTATCGAACCGCATTCGAGCAGTCCTTCGTCGAGAGTGCGGTGTCTCTACGAACGAGGCCCAACAAACTTTCCAGGGAATTTCGGCCATGGCCGCCCTGGGGTGATGGTCCACCCTCCTTTAGAGGTGGAGGTGGTGAAGTCAGTTGGTCTGGGCCGTGTCGCCGGGGCTGGACTCCTCCCCTTCCTCGTCGTCCCCTTGCGCGTCGAAGCCCTGCGGCACTCCGTCCACGTAGGTGACCACGTTCCCCACTGTCGCCGCCACTCGCGGGCCCGGCGTCACCACGCCCGTGAGGTTGAGCGGATCCACCGCCGACAGTTGTACTCGCACTCCCGAGGGCGCCTGCCGCCGCACCGCTCGCGCCACGTCCACCGCCTCCGGGAGCGCGAACTGCTCTCCCACGAAGCCCGCTACGAAGCGGCCTCCTCGGATTTCGCCTCGCGCCTCCATCCGCCGGTACACGTACAGCAGCTCGCGCCAGGTGGGGGCCAGCGACTCGCGCATCACCAGATCCCGCCAGACGATGCCGTAGCGCTGGAGGAACAGCCGCGCGAGGGACTCACGGACTTCGTCCTCGCCCTTCGGCTCCGAGGGCACCAGTAGGCTCCACCGGCCCGGGCCTCCTCGCTGCAACAGCTTCTGCCGCTTGCGCTGCGCAGGGCTCTGCAGCACTCGCAGGTTCTGCACCGCGTCCGCCGTCACGAGTCCTCGCGCCACCAGCTCCCAGAGTGCGTCCTCCACCTCCGCGGGCAGACGGCGTGAGCGCGAGCACAGGTCGTTGAAGAAGCACGCGCCTCGCTGCTCCAGCACCGACACCACGTCCTTCGCCGGCCCCGACAGGTCCGGTGGCACCCAGACGCCACCGTCCGAGAGCACCGCGTTCGGCCTCGCCGCCGAGAGCATCCAGTCCAGGTCCTCCCGGCGTACGAACGTCAGGCTCGCGTTCCGGTTCGGTGTCGCCGCTCGGGACCGGGGGGCCTCGGGCTCGGGCGGGGTTGCTGGGGCTCCCCGGCGCGGGCCGGGCACGGGCTTCGCGTCCTTCTGCGTGAGTCGGCCCCACGCGACTTCGCCCGAGTAGCAGGCTCGCTCCAGCAGGTCTCCCAGGTACCCCTTCATTCGCGCGGGCAGCAGGTAGCGCTCCCATGCGGAGGCTGGCGCTTCGTACCCTTGCAGCAGGCTGATGGCCTTGGAGAGTCCCGTCGAGCCTCGCAGCGCGTCCAGCTCCTCCAAGTGGTGCCACCGGAAGAGGAAGCGCATGAAGTCCTGTGCACTGAGGGGCTCGATCTCCTTGCGCAGCCGTCCCACCGTGAGCCGGTGGATTCGCTGCAGGAGGCGCCGATCGCACCACTCCACCACGGCCGGGGAAGAACTCGAGGTCTCCGACACCCTCACCCCGTCCCTCTCCCAGGGGGAGAGGGGATCTGTCTGTGGTTGGGGCTGAGGCTGGGTCCGTGATTGTTGGTGGTGATGGTGGGAGGGAATGACCGGACGGAAACGGCCTCTCAGGATTCCTCCCGTTGCCTCCAGCTGGTGCAACGCCATGAAGACCTCGGACTCGTCCAGCGCCGTCTGCGCCGCGAGCTCCCCCGCCGTCGTCGGCCCCAGCAGCTCCATCCACCCTCGCACCACTTGCTGCACCGCCGCATCCCGCTCCACGGGTTTGTCCCCAGGCAACGGCTGCAGCTCCGGTTGCAACGGCACCTCGGGGAAGAGGACCCGGATTGCGCTCTGCCGCTCCGCTGGCACCAGGAACCGCGTCCCGCCCGCCTCCAACCACGCCACTCGCCGCTGCGCCACCAGGCTCGCGACGAAGTGCCTCGGCACCTCCCTCTCCGGCAGCAGCACCAGTTGCAGCAGCGCGTCGTGCAGCTCGTCCTCGTCCCGCATCGGCGGCGCCGCGTCCTGCACCACCTGCTCGATGGCGTCCGCGTCCAGCGCTCCGAACGACGCCGCGTCCTCCGCCGGCAGCGTCCGCCGCAGTACCACGTTGCGCACCCGACGCTCCTCCGCCGGAGCATCGTCCAGGAACGTGTACGGCTGGCTGTTCACCATCTGGTGCGCGAACACGCTCGGCTCCGGCACGTCCTTGGCCACCAGCTTGATGCGCCCGTCCTTCATCCTCCTCAGCACCTCGCGCAGGCCCTCTACGTCCATCGCCTCGCGCAGGCAGTCCTCCATCGTCTGCTTCACCAGCGGATGCTCTGGCAGCTCGACATCCGCCCCGCCGTGGTTGTCCTGGCACCCCACCTGCGCCGGGAACACCGCCGCCAGCAGGTCCTCGCTCCTCGCCCGCTGGAGGTTCGGCGCCACCCGCTTGCCCCCTGAGAAGCGCGACAGCGACAGCGCCCGCGTCGCGTTCCACCGGAACCGAGTCCCGAACAGCGGGACCTGTAGCACCGCCTGCACCAGCACCTCCTCCACGTTCTCCGGATTGAGGAACTGGAAGATGTCCTCCAGCGGGAACGAGTGCTGCTCGCCCAGCGACAACAGCAGCCCGTCCTCCGTCGCCGCCGCCTGCAGCTCGAAGTCGAAGGTGCGGCAGAAGCGCTTGCGCAGCGCCAGTCCCCACGCCCGGTTCACCCGGCTCCCGAAAGGCGCGTGGATGATGAGCTGCATCCCGCCCGCCTCGTCGAAGAAGCGCTCGGCCACCACCGTGGTGTTGCTCGGCACCGTCCCCAGCACCTGCTGCCCCGCTCGCAGGTACGCCAGCAGCGCGTCCACCGCCGGCGGTGGCACCCTCAGCTCCTTCTCCAGGAACAGCGCCGCGTCCTTGCGCGCCGTCAGCTCCTCACGCAACCGCCCCACGTGCACGCTCAGCTCGTCCGTGCGGCCCGGGGCCTCGCCTCGCCAGAAGGGCACTGTCGGCGGCTGACCGTGCGCGTTCTCCACCATCACCGACGCCCCCATCACCCGCTGGATTCGCCACGCGGTCGTCCCCAACAGGAAGATGTCTCCGGGCGTCGACTCCACCGCGAAGTCCTCGTCCAGCGTCCCCACCACCTTGCCCTCGGGCTCCGCCACCACGTTGAAGGTGAACGTGTCCGGAATCGCTCCCCCGTTCGTCAACGCGGTAATCCGCACGCCCCGGCGCGCCTTCAGCCGCTGGTTCACCCTGTCTCTGTGCAGGTGCACCCCCGCCCGCCCCCGCCTCAGCGACACGCCCTCCGAGAGCGTCTCCAGCACCTTCTCGTACTCCTCGTACGTCAGGTCCCGGTACGGGTACGCCCGGCGGAACAGGCTGTACAGCGCCCGCTCGTCCCACTCCTCGCATGCGCACGCCGCCACCACCTGCTGCGCCAGCACGTCCAGCGGCTTCTCCGGCATCCGGATCGCGTCCAGGTCCCCCTCTCGCACCGCGTTCAGCAGCCCGACGCACTCCATCAGCTCGTCGCGCGTCATCGCGATGAGAATCCCCTTCGAGATTCCTCCCTTGTAGTGGCCCGCACGGCCCACCCGCTGCAACAGCACCGCGATGGAGCGCGTGGTCCCCAGTTGCACCACCAGGTCCACGTTGCCCACGTCGATGCCCAGCTCGAGCGACGCCGTCGCCACCATCACCGAGAGCTGTCCCCCCTTCAGCCGCTCCTCCGCCGACAGCCGCATCTCCCTCGACATGCTGCCGTGGTGCGCCGCCACCTTGTCCGTCCCCAGCCGCTCGCCCAGGTCGTGCGCCACCCGCTCGGCCATCTTCCGCGTGTTCACGAAGACGAGCGTCGTGCGGTGCTCCCCCGCGAGCTGCACCAGCCGGTCATACACCTGGCCCCACATCTCGTTCGTGGAAAGCGAGCCCAGCTCCGCGTCCGGAATCTCCACCCTCAGGTCCCACGGCCGCTGGTGCCCCACCTGCACCATCCGGCACTCCCCCGCCCTCTCCCCCGTCAGGAAGCCCGCGATGGCTTCCAGCGGCTTCTGCGTCGCCGACAGGCCGATGAGTTGCGGCCTCACCTCCGTGAGCGCCTTCAACCGCTCCAGCGACAGCGCGAAGTGACTGCCCCGCTTGTCCCGCGCCAGCGCGTGGATCTCATCCACGATGACCGTCCGCACCGAGCGCAGCGTCGCCCTCGCCCGGTCCGCCGTGAGGTACAGGTAGATGGACTCCGGCGTGGTGATGAGGATGTGCGGCGGCCGGCGCACCATCTGTGCGCGCTCGGAAGCAGACGTGTCCCCCGTGCGCACCTGCACACGCAGCTCCTGCGGCGAGAAGCCCGCCGCGCGGGCCCGCTGGAGCAGTTCCTCCAAGGGCTGCAGCAGGTTCTTCTGCACGTCGTTGCCCAGCGCCTTGAGCGGCGACACGTACAGCACCTGCGTCTGGTCCGGCAGGCTCCCCTCCAGCGCCAACCGGAAAAGCCGGTCCAGCGCGGCAAGGAAGGCGGTGAGCGTCTTGCCGCTGCCGGTGGGCGCGGCGATCAGCACGTCCTGCTGCGCCTGGATGAGCGGCCAGCCCTCCACCTGGGGGCGGGAGGGCTCGCCGAGCCGCTCGGTGAACCATCGCTGCACCACCGGGTGGAACGACTCGAGGGCCGGGTGAACGGGCTGCTGGGACGACGGGACGAAATCGAGGGCAATCTGGGGGGCCATGGCGCTCTCTTCCTCAGACTGAACACCGGTTTAGGGGGAGCGTCAATGTGAACGCCCGCACGTGGGGTGGGCAGCCGGCAGGAAGTGGGGGCCGTTCTGGAAGTGGTAAGCCCCGCCTAGAAGGCGGGGATCACCGCGCCGCCGTAGGTGGACTCGATGTGACGCCGCACCTCCTCGGAGCGAAGCGCCTTCAGCAGCGTCTGCACCTCGGGCCGTGACTCGTCTCCCTTCCGGACGACGAGCACGTTGGCATAGGGGTTATCCTTGGCGGACTCGCGGGCGAGCACCTTCGCATCCAGCTTGAGATTCTTCTGGGCCTCGAGGAAGTAGTTGCCGTTGATGACGGCGGCGGCCACGTCCTCCAGGGTGCGGGGCTGCTGCTCGGCGTCGATCTCCCGCAGGTCCAGCTTCCGGGGGTTGTCCACCACGTCCTTCACCGTCGCGGCGACACCCACGCCCTCGCGCAGGCGGAGCAGCCCCTGCTGGGCCAGCAGGTGGAGGGCGCGGCCCGCGTTGGTGGGATCGGCCGGGATGGTCACCCGAGCGCCCTCGGGCAGCTCCTCGAGGCGCGCGTACCGGGTGGAGTAGAGCGCCAGGGGCTCGAGGTGGACCGCGCCCACGCTGGCCAGCGCGAGCTTGCGATCGGCGCTGAAGATCTCGAGGTAGGGCACGTGCTGGAAGTAGTTGGCGTCCAGTTGCTTGTCCGCCAGGGCGATGTTCGGCTGGATGTAGTCGGTGAACTCCACCACCTCGACGCGGACGCCCTCGCGTGCGGCCAGGGGGATGGCCACGCGGAGGATCTCCCCATGGGGAACGGGGTTGACGCCCACCTTCAGCGTGAGGACACCCGGAGTCCGCTGCTCGGCGGGGGCATCGGACTTCTTGCAGCCGGGCAGCAGCGCCGTGGCGGAGAGCAGGAGGGCGAGGAGCAGTGTCTTGGGAGGGTGCTTCATGGTTTTGGAATCTCCAGGAAGGAATCAGTCGCGCGAGCGCGCGGAGCGGGAGGCCGTATGGTCGAAGCGGGCGGCGAATCCATCCCCGATGAGCTGGACGAGTTGCACGAGCACCAGCAGCACCACCAGACAGCCCAGCATGACGTCGGTGCGGAAGCGCATGTAGCCATACTTCACCGCGAGGTCGCCCAGGCCGCCGCCGCCCACCGCACCCGCCATGGCGCTGTAGCCCAGCAGGCTGATGATCACGAGCGCCTGGCCGCGGATGAGCGACGGCAGGGCCTCGGGGATGAGCACGCGGAAGATGATGCGCGAGTGCGTGGAGCCCATGGCGACGGCGGCCTCCACGAGTCCGGGCTCGACCTCCCGCAGGCTCTGCTCCACCACGCGTCCCATGAAGGGGATGGCCGCCACCACCAGGGGCACGATGGCGGCGGTGGTGCCGATCGTGGTGCCCACCAGCAGACGGGTGAGGGGGACGATGGCCACCATGAGGATGATGAACGGGACGGAGCGGCCCACGTTGACGAGCGTCCCCAGTCCCCGGTTCAGCATCGGCCGCTCCCAGAGCCCACCCCGGTCGGTGACCACCAGCAACACGCCCAGGGGCAACCCGGCCAGCAGGACGAGCACCGCGGCCACCGACGTCATGTAGAGCGTCTCGCCCGTGGCGACCCACAACGAATGCAGCAGCTCGTCAGACATGGGCGCGCTCCTCGGGTGACAGGCCCTGCTCCTGGAGGAAGGCGAGTGCCTGCTCCACCGCCTCCGGTGCGCCGGTGAGCTCGAACAGCAGCCGGCCCATCCGGGCTCCGGCCACCCGCTCCAGCGAGCCCTCCAGCAGGTTGGCGTCCACGCCGAAGCGGCGCGCCATGGTGGTGACAACGGGCTGGGTGGCGCTCTCACCCTGGAAGTTCACCTCCACCAGCCGGCCTCCGGGGCTCACCCGCCAGTCTCGCGCGGCGAGCGGCGGGTAGCACAGCTCGTGCAGTCGCGTGCCGGGCCGGGCGAGCAGCTCGACGACCTTGCCCTGCTCCACCAACCGCCCCCGCTCCAGCACCGCCACCGAGTCGCAGATGTCCTTCACGACCTCCATCTGGTGGGTGATGAGCAGGATGGTCAGTCCCAGCTGGCGGTTGATGTCGCGCAGCAATCCCAGCACGGAGCGGGTCGTCTCTGGATCCAGCGCGGAGGTGGCCTCGTCGGACAACAGGAGGCGGGGCCGGGGAGCCAGGGCCCGGGCGATGCCCACCCGCTGCTTCTGACCGCCGGAAAGCCGCGCGGGGTAGGCGAGGGCCTTGTCCGCCAGCCCCACCAGCTCCAGCAGCTCGCGCACGCGCTCGCGGATGCGCTCGCGCGGCCAGCCGGCCACCTCCAGCGGGTAGGCGATGTTGCTGGCCACCGTCTGCGAGGAGAAGAGGTTGAAGTGCTGGAAGATCATCCCGATGCCCTGCCGGGCCAGGCGCAGCTCCCGAGGACCGAGCGCCATCATGTCGCGGCCGTCCACCCGCACTTCGCCGGTGGTGGGACGCTCCAGGAGGTTGATACAGCGGATGAGGGTGGACTTGCCGGCGCCGCTCTGGCCGAGCACTCCGAACACCTCACCGGGAGCCACTCGCAGCGACACGTCGCGCAGTGCCGCCACCTCCCGCCCGTCCTGCCCATACACCTTGCTCACGTCACGAAGCTCGATCACACACCACGACCACTCCGGCTCCCGCACGGTCGTCGAGGCCCAGGTGATGACGAGGCCTCTCGTCGCCAACGCGCAGAGGGGAGCCGGAGGGGGCTGCGCGGCTGGAACGAAAAGGGGTTTGGGCACAGTTGCCGTCATGCCGCATGATGTCAAGACAGGTGGGACGAGGCGGTCGTCCGCTCGGATGGGCCGTGGCGGACCTTGAGAACGCCGCGCCCTCTTCTCGAGACGGGGTCTGTTCGTTGGGGGCCATATCGATAGGACCGCGAAGCGGCCGCGTGGCTCGGGGTGCTTTCGATGCCCGGTGGATCAGTCGAGAGGCTCCGCGGGTTCAACCATGGCCCTCACCGCCAGCAACAGCTCGAAGCCGCCCATCCCCAGTAGGACCACGCAGAGGACTCCCATCATGTAATCCCCGGGGACGAGACCCGAGTAGGCGTTGGGGTTCCTGCCGCTCCTGTCGAACACCTGCTCGGCGAGCCGGAGCCCCCAGCCCAGCTTCGCCATGCCCACGAGCAGCCCCAGAATGATGGGTACGGGCCGCCGGTACTCCCGGTGGTTCATCATCAGGGTCACCACGCCCACGATGCCCAGCACCAAGAACATGAGGGTGCCAACGGCCAGGTCGACCAGGAACCCGACGGCGTTCTCCGTGCCCTGTGCCCAGGCCCGGGTCGCCAGCAGGAGCACGGCCCCTCCCAGTGCCAGCGGGAGATGGGAGCTCGCGCCCCTCCTGGAAAGGCCGGAGCGTGGGGCGGCGAGTGAGCGCGCGTGGCGCTGACGGGGTGACAACAGGCGCATGAGCAGGATGCTAGACGCCGCGAGCCGAGAAAACGATCTCCGCAGCAGGTTCAGAAGCCCGGCAGACTGCCACGGGCGTGTCCGGCGGCCGGGGCGCCCCGCCGCCCGGGTCATCGGGTGCCCGTGCCCACCAGGTCGATGACGGCGATCTCCGGCCGGCAGAGGAAGCGGAGGCGGGGCACATGTGGCTCGACGCCGATGCCCCGGCTGACGAACAGCGCCGTGCGCTCCACCTGGTACAGCCCCATCTCGTACTTCTTGTCGAAGCGGGACAGGGTGAGGATCGCGCCGTAGATGGGCATGCGCACCTGTCCTCCATGGGTGTGGCCCGCGAGGTAGAGGTCCGGTCCCAGCGGGGCCAGCTCCTCCACGAGATCCGGTGTGTGGTAGGCCACGAGGCGCAGGCCCGCGGGCTGGGTGGCCCGCAGGCAGTCCTCGATGAGTCCGGGCTCGCCATAGGGCGCGCCACAGAGCACCACGCGCCCCTCGGCGCTCACGCGGGCCTGGCCCCGGAGCTCCTCCGCCACCCCTCCCCCGAACAGGTCCAGCGCCCCCCAGCGTGCGACGTCATGGTTGCCCTGGACGGCGTACCGCCCGTAGCGCGTCTGGATGCGCGAGAGCACCTCCCGGAGCACCGGCAGCCCCTCGGGCGCATTGAGCGAGTCCCCCGTGAAGACGAGCAGATCCGGCTGGAGGGCATTGACCTCGTCCGGCAGACGCTCGAGCCCCCGCGTCCAGCCATCGACGTGGAGATCCGACAGGTGGACGACGCGTAGCGAGCGGCCCTCGGGCAGCTGGTCCGTCCGCACCTCCACCCGTGTCACCTGGAGCCAGTCCGGCTCGAGGACGAACGCATCCACCAAGGCGACGAGGCCCGCGAACAGCAGACCCGTGAAGAGGAGCAGCAGCCCGCGCGGCACGCGACGCCGGCGCCCCTTCATCACGAGCAGACACCTCCCCAGCCCGAGCCACGCCCCCACCGCGAAGAACACGAGCAGGCCGAACACGAGCAGCCGCTGTTGCTGAAGCTGGATGACCTCGTCCATGGGGCGCCTCCCGGCGGAGCGCGACTCTACCCCGCACTCAGGACAGGACTCCCACCTCATCTATCATTCGGAGTGGAGTGAACCTGCTGGCGTGGACCACCTGTCGTGCTGATCAGCACCGTCTCTTATTGAGCTCAGTGGGCCGGGGTGATCTTCAGGCGAGAGCCCGTGGCCGCGTCGAAGAACGCCACCAGCGACCGGGCGATGGCCTCCGCGCGCTGCACGGCTCCGAGAGGGTGTCAAAGAATTCGCGCGACACGACCCGGCACGACACGCGGCGGGAAGGAGTAGAGAGGAAAGCTCGCCGAGAAGTCCCCCCGTCTCCACCGAGCCGCGAGCGCGGCCCCCCCGCGCCCACACCAGCAGGTGGAAGTGGTTGGAAGCGAAGGTGAAGGCGTGCAACCGCACGTTACCGGCGCTCTGCTGGACGGCTCTCGCCAGCACCCCACCCACTACAGAAAGACTTGGGAGTCGGTAGGTTCACCCGTCCATGCCGCGTCTCATTCTGGCTCGAGTCCTTCGGCTCGAGTCCTTTGACACCGTCTCCGGCTTCCAAGTGCAGGTGCAGTAACCCCGCCGCACGGGTGCACGCCCCTTCTCCCCTGGGCTCCTCCAGCGGATGATGCGGGTCATGACACAGACTCAATCCGTCGCGGTCATCGGCACGGGGAACATGGGGCGCGGACTCGCCCGGATACTCGCCGCCGCGGGCCATGACGTGTTCCTCGGCTCACGGGAACCCGTGCGGGCCCGTCAGCTCGCCACGGAGCTCGGCGCCGGACGCGTGCAGGGAATGGGCAACGTGGAAGCCGCCTCGCGGGCCTCCCTCCTCTTCCTCGCCTACCACTCCAACGACACCCTGCTGGAGGAACTCGCCCCCGTCACCGAGGGCAAAGTGGTGGTGGACATCTCCACGTACCACGAGGAGCCGCCCTCCGACTTCAACCCGCTCACCCAGGTGCCCTCCTTCGAATCCCCCCAGGAGCGGACCGCCCGGCGGCTGCCTCGCGCGCACGTGCTCGGCGCCTTCCAGGTGACGTGGGCCCAGCTCTTCGACGCGCCCCTGCTGGACGGGTGCAAGACTCCCGTCTTCGTGCTCGGAGATCATGTGGGCGCCAAGGCCGAGCTCCTGGCGCTCATCCGCACCCTGCCCTTCGAGCCGGTGGACGCCGGAGGGTTGCGGCAGGCGCGCACCGTCGCCGCCATGTACTTCCTCGTCACCCGGCTGGCCCACCAGTACGGCTTCCGGGAGCACGGCCATGACTGGCGCACCAGCGTGCGCGCGCTCAACACGCTCCTGCCTCCCGCGCTAGGGCTCGCGCCCTGACGGCCCCCCACGCCATCGCCGAGTTGAGCAGCCAGGGCACCTCGCGGCGGGCTGCTACGCAGGACGTTCGCGCTGGATGTGTTCGCCTGCCCTCGGTGTGGAGGTCGGCGCAGGGTGCTGGCGTACTTGACGGCCCACGGTGGAGTGCGCGCCATCCTGGAGCACACTCCTCGTCCGTCAGTTCCCCTCTACCCACCGCACTCATGGCAACTTAAACGGTGGGCGCGGCTGTACTGCGTTGCAAATAAGCCCCAGGCGTCAGGGCTGGCTCTGGCCGGAGTAGTTCATGCCCCAGCACGCGACCGTTCCATCCACCTTCACGCCACAGGTGTGGAACGCGCCCGCGCTGACCCGCGTGAAGCGGCCCGCCGGAGCCGAGGACTGGCCGTCCGCGTTGGCTCCCCAGCAGCTCAGCGTCCCGTCCGTCCTCACTCCGCAGCTATGTGACCAGCCCAGGCTGACCTGGGTGAAGGTGCCCGCGGGCGGTGAGGATTGACCGTCGGAGTCAGCGCCCCAGCACGCCAGCGTGCCGTCCGTCTTCACTCCACAGCTGTGGCTCGCGCCCGCGTTGACCAGGGTGAAGGTGCCCGCGGGCGGTGAGGATTCACCGTGGTAGTTGTATCCCCAGCACGCGACCGAGCCATCCGTCTTCACTCCACAGGTGTTGCTCATGCCCGCGCTGACCTGGGTGAAGGTGTCCGCGGGCGGTGAGGCTTCACCGTTGTAGTTGTATCCCCAGCAGCTCAGCGTCCCGTCCGTCTTCAGTCCACAGCTGTGGTACGAGCCCATGCTGACCTGGACGAAGCTCTCCGGCGGCGGCGTGCTCTGACCATCGCTGTTGTCTCCCCAGCACACGAGGGCTCCGTCGCTCTGGATTCCGCAGGCGTGAGAACCGCCCGCGCTGAGCTGCGTGAAGCTGCCCGTCGGCGGCGAGGACTGGCCGCTGGGATTGTCTCCCCAGCACGCGATCGTCCCGTCCGTCTTCAATCCGCAGCTGTAGAAATAACCCACCTCCACCTCCGTGAAGAAGGAGGGGGCCGAAGCCTGCCCCTGCTCATTGAAGCCCCAGCAGGCGACCTCTCCGTCCAGCGTGACGGCGCAGGAGTGTGTCGAGCCCGCGCTGAGCTGGGCAAAGGTCCCCGCGGGTGGCGAGGTCTGGCCGAACCACCCATCCCCCCAGCAGCTCAGCGTCCCATCGGTCTTCAACCCACAAGTGTACCAGCCGCCCGCTTCGACCTGGGTGAAGGTGCCCGTCGGCGGAGAGGACTGACCGTCGTAGTTGAACCCCCAGCAGCTCAGGGTCCCATCGGTCGCGATCGCACAGGTGTGCCCGCTGCCCGCGTTGACATGGATGAAGGTGCCCACCGGCGCGGAGAGTTGACCTACGTCGTTGTAGCCCCAGCAGGAGATAGACCCGTCCGTCTTCAACCCGCAGGTGTGGTCCGCCCCTGCGCTGACCTGGGTGAAGAGACCCGCCGGTGGCGAGGTCTGGCCATAAAAGTTGGAGCCCCAGCAGGCGAGGGTTCCGTCGCTCTTGATGGCGCAGGTGTGCATGCCGCCCGCACTGACCTGGAGGAAGGTGTCCGTGGGCGGAGAGGACTGGCCGTCGTCGTTGTACCCCCAGCAGGCCGCGGTGCCGTCATCTCGCAGGCCACAGGTGTGCCTCCAGCCCGCGCTGACCTGGGTGAAGGAGCCCTCGAGGGGAGAGGCCTGGCCCCAGGCATTGCTCCCCCAGCAGAGCACCTGGCCATTTCTCACCATGCAGGTGTGCTCGCTGCCCGCGCTGATAGAAGCGCTCTGGGTGAGCAGGCCCGCCTTCGAGAGGCGCCGCGCTTCTCCCTCTGACTCCGCTGGTGCTCCTCCCGAGCCGCATCCCAGCAGTTGAAATGCACCCACCAGCGCCAGCAGGCACAGTCCCTGGACCGTGCCGGGTGTGGATGAAAACAGGCTCTTCGGACATAGCTCCCGCATCAGCATCAGCTGCATCTCCTTTGGACCCATCGAGTTGTCGTATGGGAATTCCGGCTTCCGGCCCAGCAGGTGGATACGGCGAGCGAGGGACGGGCGGTCGGTCTTCTTATTCAAGCTCGAGTTGCAATAAGGGCTCGGGCCGCGGCCGCACAACGTCCGTGGAAAAGTCTAGCAACCCCGTGAGTTGCCACACTCACTTCGGCTCTGGCCCGCAGGCCCTACGCGCTCCCCTCAGCACCGGGCTTCAGGCGCTCCGCGATGCGCGCGAATTCCGACTTGGGACACGACACATGCGCACCCGCTGCCAGGAGAGCGGCATTGCCCTGCTCGTGCGAGGAGATGCCCACGATGCGTCCTCCGAACCCCGAACTCTTCAACTCCCGGACGAGAACATCTCCTTTCCCGTCATCCAGGTCGAAGTCGACGAGAACTCCATCGAACAAGCCTCCCCGAAGCCGCTCCCGTGCTGCCGCGAGGCTCGGGACAATGACCACCTCGTGCTCGCCGAGGAACTGACGGCTGACGATCGCGGCAAACGTCGCGTGGTTTTCCACCATCAGCAGCCGCACATCGCCTCCTCGATTCCGAGCCCAGAGCATGCTCCCCTGCAGTCCGGACTCCAACCGCTCGCGCAGGGGGGCAGTGGAAGAGTGTGGCTGGCGATGCGCGAGAGTCCGAGGAGGCGCGCTACACTGTTCCGGAAGGTCCTCCCCACGCCTCCCCCGGAGATATCGATGCCGCGTCACTCCCGCTGCCTCGCCGTGCTCACAGCACTGGTTTCCCTCGCCGCTTTGGATGTCTCCGCACAAACCCTCCAGGACGGGCCACCGCCGCAGCACCGGTTCGTGTACCGCAATTTGATGGTGGCCCGCCTCAATCCCCTGGGCCTGCTGGACGAGGCGCGGATCAGCTATCGCTACCGGCTCTACCGCAGTGAGTCACTCGCGCTGCGCGACAACTTCGTGAGTGTTGGCCTCGCGCCCGCCCTCAGCCCCGCGTTCGGACGGCTCGGGGTGGTGGTGGAGCTCCAGCCGCTCAGCATCCTCCAGGTCTGGGGCATGTATGAGTTCATTGGCAACTTCGGCTCCTTCCGGCAGCTGCAATCCTTTCCCTCGGCGCATTCGAACTTCAGCGACACGGAGCTGAATGCCCTTGACGTGCTCCCATCAGGAGACACCCGGCGGCCCTATTCCAATATGGGCTCGCAACTCACGCTCGGCGCGACACTCCAGTTCAAGGTGGGTCCGGTGGTTGCGCGCAGTCTCTTCCGTCTGGTCCGCCCCGACATGGTCCTGCGTGAGGGAAACCGCGTCTTCTATGACATCTATTACGACGTGCTCGCCCCCAACCAGGGCTGGTATTTCGTCAATGACGCCGACGTGCTGTACCAGACGGGGCGTGGCCTCACGCTCGGGCTCCGATGGGCGTCCTCGCACGCCTTCTACGGTCCGAGCCACTTCTCGCCCGGCGAGTCCCAGGCGAATCTCAACACGACCCACCGCCTGGGCCCCGTGGTGGCCTATACCTTCGCGGAGCAGGACGGCGCGCGCTTCAACTCGCCCACCGTGCTGCTGATGGTCAACTGGTGGCTCGCCCACCGCTACCGCACGGGCGTGGACTCCTCTCCGTTCTTCCCGTATCTGGCACTCGGATTCTCCTTCTCCGGCGACCTGATGCCCGTGCCCTCGCCCGCGGAACGGTAGAGTGGGCACGGTGGTGTGAGCCGGAGAGGGTGTGTCTGCCGAGAGGGTGTCAAAGAATTCGTGCGACACGACTCGGCACGACACGCGGCGGGAAGGAATAGAGAGGAAAGTTCGCCGACACGCCGATGTTGTGGAACTGGTCGTCGCTCAGCATGGGGCCCTTGTGGCACGCGCTGCACTGGGCCTTGCACACGAAGGTCTTCAGTCCCAGGTAGGCCGGGTCCTCCTCCGCCTTGCCGACCTCCACCGCCTGCAGGAAGCGGAGGACGTCCTGGTCGAACGGAGCGTCGTGGCGGTTGAGAGTGCGCGCTCGTACGCGGCGATGGCCTTGCCGAAATGGGCCAGCAACTGGTTGTCGTCGGTTTCCTCCGAGGGCAGCTTGCCGAAGATGGCGCGGTACTCCTCCTCGTACTCCGCGGACAGCCGGGCGAGCAGGAGGCTGGCGTTGGAGTTCATTTCCACGGGGTTGAGCAGCGGCAGCAGGGCCTGGTTCCACAGTCGGTCCGCGCGCCCGTCCCACATGAGCCAGGTGCTGTCGCCCGCGTTCAACACCGTGGGCGGGTTGCACCCGGTGAGCTTGCCGTCACAGGCCTCGGCCACGGCCGTTTCCACCGAGCGGCCCTCGCCGTCTCCCCCAAGAGGGAGCGGAGCCGAAGCCGCAAGAGGCGAGCCCTTCGCCAGAGGCAGCGGCGAGGGCGAAGCCGAAGAAGGAGCGGACGCCACCAGTGGATTGGGCCGGGCTGATACTCAGGACGTTCGCGCTGGATTGTTCGCCCGCCCTCGGTGTGGAGCCAGGCACAGGGTGCTGGCGTACTTGACAGCCAAAGGCGGGGGGCTCGCCCTCCTGGAGCACCTGCGACTGCCCACGCGGCCTGCTCAACTGGTCGCGGCTCGAGGGACACCCCAATGCGCCTGGTGTTGAGCCCGAAGTAGCAATTGCCCTCAGACCCAAGCTTGCTGTCGCTCTACACCTGTCTGTCCCATGTTCCTCAGCAACTCCCCTGTCTGTCCTATGCGCCCCTGAGGTATCTTGGCGGTGGAGCGGAATCTCTGTAAGGATTCACTCAGGGTGCCACCTGCGCTCTGGGGCGAACCCTCCTGGGGCTTCACGGCAGGGGCGGGGAGTGCGGTTTGAATCTCATATCTTCGAATCTCTCGTTCTTGGAGCACGGGCTTCCCGCGTTCGTCCTCCGATTGCTGCTCGTGGCTATCCTCGCGGTGGAGAGCACCGGGTGCGATGAACCCGACCCGGTCCCACGCCCAGTCTCACTCAAGGCGGTGAACATCGGCTTCCCGCCGAATGTAGGGGGAATGGGCTCGTTCGCCGTGTCGCCCGGGGGGCGCGTCTTCGTGCTCATGTCCACCCTCACAGCCAGCAGGTTGTCGGAGCTCGAGGGCTCGCTCGAGGAGGACTCCCAGGTCTGGGTGCGGCGCGAGCAACCCGTCATGATGTCGCGCTTTCTCCGCGGCTTCGTGGAGGGCCTGGGCCTCATCGGGGCCGGCATCCGCGACGGCAGATGGGCCCACCTCGCCATCACCGATCAGGGCACCACGCAACTGCCCGGGCTCGCGGACGGCACGCAGATCCAGCCCCTGCTGGTGGCGGAGAACGGCGCGGTGATTGGCGTGCCGGAGCCGGAATACGGCAGCACGAACTCGAAGCTTCTGCGACTCGCTCCGGGAGCATCGGCGTGGGTGGAGATTCCCGGCACCGATCCGAGCACGAGGTCGGGGCCGGCGCCCGCGAGCGCCGTCCGGCATCCCAACGGGAAGATCTACGCCATGAACGGCTCTCGCATCTTCGAGCTCGCGGGGGACCTGTCGAGCGCGACGACGCTGTTCGATTGCGACACGCGCGAGCTCGGCCCCTGCGGCGAGAGCTGGCTGCTCGTCACCGGGGGACTCCGGCTCGGAGGAGATGGCGTGCTGACGTTCGGGAAGACGAACGACGAGCCGGAGCTGTACTCGTTCCGGCCGGGAGACAGCGAGCTGACGAAGCGCGCGGTGCTCCGCTCGCCCATCAACGAGCAGGGGTACTTCGGTAGGCCGCAGGGACTGGTCGTCGACAGCGAAGGCACCGCCTACGTGGTGATGCGCACAGAGGAGCTCGGTGGTGAGGGGCACGTGCTCGCCCACCGCAGCGGCGATGCGCCGGACGAGTGGGTGACGGTGGTGACCGGGCTGCCGAGCGCGCTGCAACTGCAGATAGACGGCAAGGACGGCATCTGGCTGTGGGGGCACAGCAGCGAAACCTATACGGGCCTGTGGAAGCTGGTGCCCTCGTCGACGGAGTGCCCCAGGTGTGCAGGGGGAGACGGCAGCCGGTGAGCGAGAGGGTGTCGGTGACCTGAGGCATCCCCTCATTTTCGCAAGTGCCCGTAATTGCCGGGGATTTCCGCGGCATGTCTGGTTTGTAAGCCTTTGAAATCACTGGGCTTCGTCGAAATGAGGGGATGGTTCAGGGCAATCACCGGTGGGCTGCGGGGATGGGCGCTGTGCAGGCTCGGGCAGACACGGGAAGGCATCGAGGCCCTACGCCATGGCATCGAGCTGATGAGGAAGTTGGGCGCCAGGATCTTGCTGCCCTATCACCTCCACCTGCTCGCAGACGTGTCCGTCCTGCTGGGGCAGGTGGAGCAGGGACTGGCCGCGGTGGGGGAGGCACTGGCGCTCATCGAGGAGACAGGGGCGCGCGTGTTTGAGTCCGAGCTGCGCCGGCTCCAGGGGGAGCTGCTCCGAATGGCCGGAAGGGAAGAGGAGGCCCTGCTCAGTTCGCTCCGGCCTACTCCAGACTCTCCACCGAATCCCCCTCGCGAATCTCCCCCAGGCGCCGCACGATGACGTTCTGGCCGAAGGCAAGGACGCTCGCCTCTACACGGTGGGCTTCGACTTCACGGATCCGAACCTGAGCGGCGCGGTGTTGCGCTTCAACGGACGCACCAACATGCCGCTGCCCTCCCACGGCAATCCTGGCGCCCTCTTCGTGCTCCCCACGTCGACGCTCGTCCGCCCCATCGGCATCGTCTACTCGGCGCGGTAGAGGGCCATCCCGGGCGGGAGGCAGTGGACCCGCTCAGTTCGTTGGGACGCTGGCCGATTCGCGGAGACGAGGTGTCGGAACGAGTCCTTTGACAGCTTCCCCGGGCTATCGCCCCCGCCTGGTGACCCCGGACACCAGGTGGTGAATGCCGTCACCATGCCGCGCGATGCGGGAGGACGGGCGTGCTCGTCCCAAGTGACTGATTTTCCGAGAGGAGGGGGCCCGGGCATGCGCGGGCGGAGGGGGCAGAGGGCTGGCATGCGTCCTGCTCCTGGTCCTCTCATGTCTATCTGCTCCGTCTCCCACCGTCCCGTCATTGCCCCCCGCCTCGAGCCTGTGTCCTCGCCAGTCCAGCGGGTGGCGAGCACCCCCGTGTCGCGGCCTGGGAATGACCTGCGGCAGAAGCTCATGACCGACTCCTTCGAGCAGGGCCCGAGCAGGCTGGGCGGGGTCTCGGGTGCCTTCACCAAGTCCTTCGCGGGTCCCGGGTTCGGCGCGCCATCCGCCGGGTCCACCGAGCCGGTGAATCCGAGCGAGCCCTGGCTGGCCAAGAACAACGTCGGCTCGCCCTACAACAGCAACATGCTGTTCATCGAACCGAGCCAGAAGAGCCAGTTCAAGTACACGAACACGTTCACCAACAACACGAACCAGCCGCAGACCATCACCCTCTGGAACAAGACAGGCGAGAACGGCAACCCGAACGACGGACAGAACTTCGACAAGAGCACGCCGAAGACGTTCACGCTGCAGCCCGGTGAGTCGCAGCTCGTGGCGTTCGACAACAACAGCAGTGTGGCGTGGTGCGCATCGAAGGACGGCACGGCGAAGCCGGGCGCGAACTCCGGGCAGACCTGGGGCGAGGCGACGTTCGCGAACGCCGCCACCGGTTGGAGCGGATACGACACCAGTCAGATCAGCCCCGCGGGCCACAATGGCAAGATGTCCATCACGAACGAGGCCACGGGCCATACCGTGACGGAGACCAACGCCTGGCAGACGCCCTCGGATGACCCCGCGGGCCGCGATGTGGGTGTCCCCGCCGGCCCGCTGAACCTGGTCACGACCCTTGGCTAGAAGTAGCGGGTAGGCTCCCTCGGGTCAGACGAAGGCAAACATCGGCTCAATCGCGCGTTCCCTGACCACCACCTTGTACGACGTGTAGCGCGGCGCCTGCGCTTCCCACAGGCTGAAGCCGAGCGTCGCGTACCGGACGTCCCGCAGCCAGCGATGGATGCGCAGGTCGGTCCGAGCTCCGCTCCCGAGCAACCTCGCCAGCTGGTCGAACTCGATGATCGCCTCGTCATGCCTGCGGATCAGCACCTGGATGGCCTCCTCCACCGACAGGCCACGCTCCGCCATCAGCGTCGACACGAGGTTGGGCTGCCGCTGCGCCTGGTCCTTCGCGAAGCTGAAGATGTCGTTGCCCACTCCCACCAGCTCGTTGGCGAGCAGATTCAGCCGCCGCACCGTCGGCTGCTGGTGGAACTTGTACGGGAGCTCGGTCTCGTACCCGCTCTCGAGCAGATACAAGGTCACGTACATTCCGATGGTCGCGCTCCGCAGCTCGAGCTGCCGCTCGAAGCGGGGAGGGACTCCAGTCTCGCCATAGTGCCGCATGGCGGTGGCCTCCTCCACGGCGGCATCGCTCCAGGTGGCCATGGCCTGACAAATACCCCGGCTCCACCTGGCGCTGCGCCCAGCGGCGAGCTCCTCGAAGAGCTGCCACCACCCCTCGTCGAAGCGGGTCATCTCCGGTGGGCGGCGCCCGGTGAGCACGTGCTCGGCTCCGATCCTCCAGCGGTGCTCCAGGTTCTCCACATGCATGTCATCCCAGAGCAACCAGAGGGAGAGGAACCTGGCGAAGAGGACCGTCTTCTCCTGAGAGAGCATCGGGAACGGCACGCCGACGTAGCCCGCGATATCGAACGCCCTCGCTCTTTCGAGCTCCTCGGACGTGCAGCCGAGCGCGGCGAACCACTCGAGCACGCGCCCCTGGGCCTCACCGGCGAAGGGATTCCGGGCGACCGGTGACCGCCATGCTTCCGGCACACGAAACTGGAGGCGCGCCGAGTCGTCGCGCGGGAGGCTCGCCGCCGCCTCGGCGGAGACGATGGTGAAGGAGCCGCCCATCGGCGAGCGAATCCGTCCAGGAGAGATGTTCGACATGGGCTCGCCCTTCGTCTTGTTCATCTCGACTTCACAGACAAGCACGGCAAGTCCAATTATTAACACGTCCAGACCCTGCCTTACGCATCCAGCCCGCCAGTTCCAGTCAGAAGGGCATCTTCCAATCACGGTCAGCATTCACTCCCTGGGACTCTTGGTGTCAGCGGTGAACCTTGCCCAGTGCGTCAAGAAAGTGGCTATCATTGCGCCAGGGCCGTGGCCTGCCGTCCCGCATGCGGCATGGCGGTATCATTCTCCCCGGAGTACGCATGAGCGACAGCGATACCGCACGGGATGTTGTCCTTGAGTTCGGCTCGCGCGAGGAGTTGGCTCAGCGCCTGAGCCTGGCCCCTCCCAGAGACATGGCGCGAGGCTTCATTTTCACCACCACCCTGAACGCAGTGCGGAACGAGGCGGGGGAGGCCGTGCTGAAGCGCTGCACCGAGGCGGCCGAGGGGGAGACGTTCATCCCATTCTTCAACTACCCCATTCGCTCGCTGCTGCGGCTGTTCTACACCGCGGCGTGGGAGCTGGGCGCCAGGCACGGGGGATTCGAAAGGGCGATGTGGCATCTGGGAGCCAGGTCGGCTCCGGAGTTCTTGCAGTCCGTCGTGGGCAAGACGCTGCTGTCCCTAGCAGGCGCGAACGTGAAGCGGCTCGTCGACGGCATCCCGGTGGCGTACCCGACAATCTATAGCCATGGCTCGTGCTTGCTGAGCTGGACGGAGGAGAACAGCGGCCAGCTCCGCCTCCACGGCAACCTGCTCCCTGCTCCATTCATCGAGGGAGCGGTGTTCCATGTGCTCCGGGCCCTCCACCCCTCGGCACTCTTCGTCCAGGTGCGGCGCACAGCCCCCATGGAGAACGTACTGACGCTCTCCTGGGAGTGAGCGCCGCGGACCGCCCAATCGCTCACGTCGCGAGCGTCACTGCATCTTCTCTCGCAGGTAGGCCTCGAGCTCGGAGATGGCAACACGCTCCTGCGCCATGCTGTCACGGTGGCGCACGGTGACCGTGTTCTTGAGCGCCGCGTCCTTCCCCTCTCCGAGCGTGTCGAAGTCGACCGTGATGCAGAACGGTGTGCCGATCTCGTCCTGGCGCCGATAGAGCTTTCCAATCGCTCCGGTGTCGTCGTAGACGATGCGCATCGCGCCGGTGGACTGGAGCTTCCTCCGGATGCTCTTCGCGGTGCTGACGATCTCCGGGTGGTTCTTCTTGAGCGGAAGCACCGCCACCTTGATGGGCGCCAGGTGCGGCTTGAAGTGCAGCACCGTCCGGTAGAACTCATCGATTACCGGGTCCACCTGACCGCGCAGCTTCTTCGCCACCTCGATGCCCTCCGCGCCGGGCATCGACAGGAGCCCCGCGATGGACGGGAGCCGCTCGCCCAGTGACTGGGCGATCCGCTCACCCTCGGCGAGGAGGGCCTCCTTGGCCTGGGCTGGAAGCTTCTCGTTGCGACCCACCGACTTGAGGAACGTGCCGAGCGCCTCTTCCACCGGCTTCAGGCGGTCCACTGGGGCGGGCTTCACCTGCTCCTCCGCGTAAGCCTCACTCAAGAGCGCGAGCACGCCGCGGTCTACTCCCGCCGACGGCTCGATCACGAAGGGCACCACATGCTGCTTCGTCTCGGGGTCGAAATAGGTGAGCTTGTCGGTGCTGTGCGAATTGGGGCTGACGCGCGCCTTCAACCCGAGCGAGCCCTGGTCCTTGCTGTGCGACCCCAGATCGTAGTCGGTGCGGTTGGCGATGCCCTCGAGCTCTTCCAGGCCATGCGGGAAGCGGTAGAGCAGGTCCACCGTCGCCTTGGCGTAGTGGGCAAGCTCGTTGGGCTTCTGGTGGTACGGCTCGAGGTTCTCCCGGGACAGGCCCACGGACAGCCACCAGTTGATCCGATCCTCCACCCACTTCTTGTGCCACGCCTCGTCTTCGCCCGGGCGAACGAAGAACTCGATCTCCATCTGCTCGAACTCGCGAACCCGGAAGATGAAGTTGCGCGGGGTGATTTCGTTGCGGAACGCCTTGCCAATCTGCGCGATTCCGAACGGGAGCTTGCGCGAGGTGGAGTCGAGGACGTGCTTGAAGTTGACGAAGATGCCCTGCGCCGTCTCCGGCCTCAGGTACGAGAACGACTCGGGGTCCGGCACCGGCCCGATCTGGGTCTTGAACATCAGGTTGAACGGACGCGGCTCGGTGAGCTCCGTCGACGCGCAGTTGGGGCACTTGCCGGAGATCTGATCCGCACGCCACCGCATCTTGCAGTTCTTGCAGTCGACCATCGGGTCCACGAAGGTCTCTTCGTGGCCGGAGTAGCGCCAGGTCAGCTTGTTCATCAGGATCGCCGCGTCGATCCCCTCCATGTCCTCCCGCTCCCAGACGTTGGCGCGCCACCAGGCAAGCTTGAGGTTGTTCTTCAGCTCGACGCCGAGCGGACCGTAGTCGTAGGTGCCCTGAAGACCGCCGTAGACCGCCGAGCCAGGAAAGATGAATCCCCGGCGCTTACACAGGGAAACCAACTGCTCCATCGTCTGCGCGGCCATCGCTGTATCGCTCCTTCACATGCCAGATTGGCAAGGGGTGGCAGCGTACACCGATTGAAAGGCGAGAGCAGGCGGGAACAGTGAAGCGGTAGACAACCTCCGGGTCGCCCCTGCTGAAGCCCTTGAGCACCTCGTGCGGAGTCTCCTTGCCGCTCAGGTAGGTGAGCCCGCCGGACGCGAAGCCCATCACCGACAGCTCGAAGTAGATGTGTGGCCGGGGCACGCCCGTGATGCGCAGCTCCACCACGTTGCCGTGGAACTGTGCCGACAGCTCGCCCTCGGTGAAGTAGCCCTTCCAGATGCCCGGGGTGAACAGCGCGAAGCGCCGGTGCTCCCCCTTGCTGAAGATCGCCTTGAGCTGGCCCTGGCTCAGCGCGTACTCGGCAGACTTCAGGCCGTATTTCCAGTAGGCCTGCGGCTCCCCCGCGTAGAGAGGAACCCACCGCCACCCGGTAATTCATTGGGCGGTTCGTTCGGCGCCGCAGCTCCAGCTCGGTGTGAGCTTCTGAAGCCACCTGGCGGCACAAGCTGTCCGCCTGCGCCGCCGGACACCAGGCAGCCGGACAGCGCCTCGCAACCCCTCTGTCCTGGAAGGCCGCACAGGCGATGCACTCCGCCAGGGGCATGGGCTCGCGGGGCCGAGAATGGCAAGGCACTGTGGGAATGCTCACGATAGGAGCAGCGGCAAGCGCTGAGATTGAGCAATCGGTGCGGAATGGGAGAGGTCCGCCCCATGATCGATTTCGATATGAGGCTTCTTGGGATGAGGGAGCCCCTCGTGGTCGTCCTCGACCCCGATGGGCGGATCCTCCTCTGGAACAGGGCGTGCTCGGAGGTGTCCGGGTATGACTTCGAGGAGGTCCGGGGCCGGAAGGCCGGGGAGCTCAAGCCCTCCTCAGAGGGAGCCGAGACCACCAGGCGGATGCTCGCCCAGATCCTGAGCGGCAAGCCCATCCCTCCGGAATCCCTCGTGGTCACGAAAGAGGGGGAGCACCGGTGGATTGCCTGGTCGGCGCAGGTGTCGAGGCTCCCCGATGGAAGGCCGGAGTTCATCTATCTGGTAGGCGTTGACCGGACGGGCGCCAAGCTCGCGGAGGAGGCGCTGCGCACATCGGAGGCGACGTTCGCGGGGATCGTCTCCATTGCCCTGGACGCCATCATCTCGGTCGATGGGGAGCAACACATCGTCATCTACAACGAGGGCGCCGAGAGCATCTTCGGCTGGCGGCGTGACGAGGTCCTCGGGAAGCCGCTCGACCTGCTGATCCCAGCGCGTTTCCGGGACATCCACCGGAAGCACATGCATGAGTTCGCGGCCGGGCCCGAGAGATCGCGGCGCATGGGCGAGCATCGCCCCTCCATCTTCGGCCTGCGCAAGAATGGCCAGGAGTTTCCGGCGGAGGCCGCCATCTCGAAGATGGAAGTCGGGGAGAAGGTGTTCTTCAACGTCGTCCTGCGCGACATCACCTACCGCGCCCGCCTCGAGCGCAACCAGCGATTCCTGGCGGAGGTTGGAACCGTCCTCTCCACGACCCTGGACTACCAGGAGGTCCTCACCCTCATTGCCCAGCTCGCGGTCCGCTTCCTGGCGGACACCTGCATCCTCGACCTCGAGGAGGAGGGGCTGGTCCGCCGGCTCCGAGTCGTTCACCGGGACCCTGCCAGGATGCAGCTCGCCACCGCGCTCGAGCATGTGCCTCTGGACCGCTCCCGTCCTTCTCTCGACTCGCAGGTCTTCGAGACGAAACGACCGATGCTGGTGACCAACGTCTCCGCGGAATTCCTCCAGTCCGTTGCCCAGGGGCCCGAGCACCTCGAGCTGCTCCGCCAGCTTCACCCCGCCTCCCTCATGGGGTTCCCGCTCCTGGCCCATGGGCGATTGCTGGGAGTCCTCCTGCTCGTTTCCTCGAACCCGCACTGCCACTACGAGCCGGAGGATCTCAGGCTCGGCGAGGAACTGGCCCACCGTGCGGCCCTGGCGGTCGACAATGCGCGCCTCTACCGGGCCGCACAGCAGGCCATTGCCGCGAGAGACGAGGTGCTCGGTATCGTCGCGCATGACCTTCGCAACCCGCTCCACGCGGTCGGGCTCGCCGCGGCGTCGCTCCGGCACAAGGTGCCGCAAGACGGCATGGGGAGAGCCATCCACAAGACGGGGGAGTCCATCCAACGCTGCATCGACCAGGCGAATCGCCTCATCGAGGATCTGCTGGACGTGGCGCGAATCGAGCAACAAGGGCTTCACATCGAGCGTGGTCGCGTGGCGCCGGGGGAGCTGATGGCCGAGGTGACCCCGTTGTTCACCGCGGCGGCGTCCAACGCCTCTCTCGAGCTGTGGACCGAACTGCCGGAGATGCTTCCGCAGGTCATGGCGGACAGGGACAGGATTCTGCAGGTCTTCTCGAACCTCCTCGGCAACGCCGTGAAGTTCACGCCCCCTGGCGGCCGCATTCGCGTCGGCGCCGAGCTCCGCGACAGCGAGGTCTGCTTCCTGGTCGCGGATACGGGCAAGGGAATAGCGCCAGCGCACCTCTCGAGGCTCTTCGACCGATTCTGGAAGGAACGGCCCACGGACCGGCGAGGCGCCGGCCTGGGACTCTACATCGCCAAGGGCATCATCGAGGCCCATGGGGGACGCATCTGGGCGGAGAGCACGCTCGGGCAGGGCACTACGTTCTTCTTCACCCTTCCTATCGCACCCGGCATCGAGCGGAACGAGAAGGTCCCCGCCTCCATGCGCGCCCCCCGCTGAGCGAGGCACCGCGGGCCCAGGCATGAGGCCTGTCTCAGAGCCTGCTCGGGTCAGCGCGGCCCAGACGACCCGGGGCCATCGCAATGGACCGCGCCGCCCCCTGCGAGGTTGTGCGACGCCCCCCGAGCGCCCCAGAATCGTCACCTTGCGAACGTGGCGCCCCCCTTCGTGGCTCGTGCTGCTCGCGCTCGGCACGGCCGCCGGCTGCGCGAGGAACCTCGCCCCGGTCCCATCCGAGAGCGCAGTGGCGAGGCGCTTACGTTCCTGGCCGCCGATGGCGTCACGCCTCTCCATGGCGTGCTCTACAAGCCACGCGATTTCGATCCCACCCGGCACTATCCGGTCATCGTGTACATCTACGCCGGACCGTTCATCACGGCAGTGCCCTGGAACTTCATCGGCAACGCCATGTCGCGCATCGCCAACGCCATCGCGCAGATGGGCTTCGTCGTCATGATGCTCGATGCCCGGGGCACGCCGGGCCGGAGCAAGGCCTTCCTGGATGTGAACCATGGCCGGGTGGCTGGTGGACGCCTACGCCCGCTATCAGCGCATCACACCTCGAGCCGCGGGCACGGTCTTCTCCAGGCTTTCCCAGCGTCAGGTGGTGGCATCGCCGCAGCTCGAATCCGCCCCTACGGTGCAGCCGAAGCAGTGACATGCCCCCCCTGGAGCGGAGGGGTGCATATCCCGCCGCTCCATCCTCGCGCCCCTACCCCACGAGCCTCTGTCACCGAAGGCCCCGGGGCCGGAAGAGAAGTAGGACCATCCGGGTACTCAACAAGGTACTCCGGCAGCTCCTAAGCGCCCGGACATCAATTCTGTCTACCTGCCCCGCCCCCTGCGAGGTAGCGCAGCAGGAGCCTCACGCCGGAGGTGTACAACATTCATGTCCGGGCGCTTAGGCGTCAGGGCTGGCTCTGGCCGGAGTAGTTCATGCCCCAGCACGCGACCGTGCCATCCGCCTTCACGCCACAGGTGTGGTACGCGCCCGCGTTGACCCGGGTGAAGAGGCCCGCCGGAGCCGAGGACTGGCCGTCCGCGTTGGCTCCCCAGCAGCTCAGCGTCCCATCCGTCCTCACTCCACAGCTATGTCCCCAGCCCAAGCTGACCTGGGTGAAAGTGCCCGCGGGCGGTGAGGATTGACCGTCGTAGTCGGCGCCCCAGCACGCCAGCGCCCCGTCCGTCTTCACTCCACAGCTGTGGCTCGCGCTCGCACTGACCTGAGTGAAGGTGCCCGCGGGCGGTGAGGCTTGACCGGAGAAGCTTTCCCCCCAACACGCGACCGAGCCATCCGTCTTCACTCCACAGGTGTAGCCCATGCCCGCGCTAACCTGGGTGAAGGCGTCCGAGGGCGGTGAGGATTGACCGTGGTAGTTGTATCCCCAGCAGCTCAGCGTCCCGTCCGTCTTCAATCCGCAGCTGTGGTACGAGCCCACGCTGACCTGGACGAAGCTCTCCGGCGGCGTGCTCTGACCATCGCTGTTGTCTCCCCAGCACGCGACGGCTCCGTCGCTCTTGATTCCGCAGGCGTGATGACCACCCGCGCTGAGCTGCGTGAAGCTGCCCGTCGGCGGCGAGGACTGGCCGTGGGAATTCTCTCCCCAGCACGCGAGTGTCCCATCCGTCTTCAATCCGCAGGTGTGCCAGGCGCCCGCTTCGACCAGGGTGTCAAAGAATTCGTGCGACACGACCCGGCACGACACGCCGAGAGGGTTTCAAAGAATTCGTGCGACACGACCCGGCACGACACGCCCGAGAGGGTTTCAAAGAATCCGAGAAGGTGTCCGAGAAGGTGTCAAAGAATTCGTACCGGGTGCCGGACTCGATTTACCTGTTTAGATCGATTTGCATGTTGACAACCCGGTTTCGGCGCTCGCAATGTGAGCCCGTCGCCGAGGCTGGCGACAGGGAGCGCGCGCACGGCGCGCATCGAGGCCACCGCGTCCATGACGCTCATCGCAGGGGATTTCACAATGCCGAAGTCGAAGAGCTTCTTGTCCTGCATCCGTTCCGCCCGCCAAGCCTGGCCGAGGCTCACCGCCCTTGCCTTGGCCGCGGCCACGTCGGCCGCCCATGCCGATTCGGCGGTCTACGGCGGCGGCCCGTTCTATTCCGGCGGCACCGCGGTGATGGACGACCTGCGCAACTCGGGCTTCACCACCGTGATGTTGTGGAGCTTCCACATCGAAGACAACGGCGACCTCGTCTACAACGACATCCCGGTGGTCAAGAACGGCGCCTACGTTGGCGACCCGGCCTGGCCGGCGCGGCTGGCCACGCTCAAGACCGCGCCGACCTCGGTCAATCGCATCGAAGTATCGATCGGCGCCTGGGGCGTTCCCGATTTCGAGCGCATGATCAAGCTGGTCAACGGCACCGCCGCCGGTTGCGGCAGCACCCTCGTCTGCGGCACCGGCAGCAACAGCATCCTGTACCGCAATTTCCAAGTGCTGAAGACCGTCACGGACGCCACCGCGGTCAACTTCGATGACGAGAGCGCCTACAATCTCGCCCCGACCACCCAGTTCGGGCAGATGCTGATCGGCCTGGGCTACAAGATCACCTTCGCGCCCTACACCAATCAGAGCTTCTGGAGGAGCCTCAAGGACAACCTCGGCAGCGCGGTCGATACCATCTACCTGCAGGTGTACGACGGAGGCGCCGGCAACAACCCGGCGAGCTGGAACACCGCGATGGGCATGACCGTCGACCCGGGCCTGTGGTCGCGTCACGGCTCCGGCTGCAGCAGCGGCGACAGTCCGGCCACGGTGCAGAGCAAGATGAGCAATTGGAAGGCCTCCGCCGGCATCTCTGGCGGCTTCATGTGGCTGTATGACGATATCCAGGCGTGCGGGTCTCAGGGTACGGCCGCGCAGTACGCGGCGGCGATCAACACCGCTGTCAGCGGCAACACCCCGCCAGTGGCCAATTTCGGCGTCACCGTGAGCGGATTGACCGCGACCTTCAGCGATGCCTCTAGCGACAGCGACGGCAGCATCACCTCGCGCAGCTGGAATTTCGGCGACGGCAGCGGCTCGACCGCGACGAATCCCAGCCGTGTCTACGCCAGTGCCGGCAACTACAACGTCAGCCTGACCGTGACCGACAACGGCGGCGCTAGCCACACCAAGACCCAGACCGTCTCGGTTGGTGCTGGCTACGCCAACCTGGCGCTCAACAAACCGGCGACCGGCTCCACCGCCTGCAACAGCAGCGAGACGCCGGCCAAGGCGGTCAACGGCAGCGTCTCCGGCGGCACCACCGACAAGTTCTGTTCATTGAGCTCCCCGTCCTGGCTGCAGGTTGATCTCGGCTCGGTGCAGACGGTCAGCAGCTTCGTGGTCAAGCATGCTGGCGCGGGCGGTGAGTCGAGCACCTGGAACACCAAGGCCTTCACCATCCAGACCTCCAGCAACGGCACGACCTGGAGCACCCCGGTGACGGTGACCAACAACACCGCCAGCTCCTCGACCCACTCGATCAGCGCTACCTCGGCGCGCTACATCAAGTTCAACGTGACCACCCCGTCCCAGAACGGCGATCCCGCGACGCGCATCTACGAGTTCGAGGTGCGCTGACCCCACCGATGTCTTCAACCGCTCGCTGGGTGGATGCCCTACCCAGCGAGACCTCGCCCCGCCTCACTTTTCAGCCAGCTGAGAACCTCCGAGCCGCCCGGTGAGCAGGACGCTGTGTACTCCCTGGGCAAAGGGTGTACGCACGTACAGCAGCACACAGCGCCCACCCAGGACTGTCACCTCCCCATCCATTCCCAGCTCGGCGTGGGGGTGGCCGCGCGACCCGCCTGGAGGGCCCGTGCTTTCGTGCGGGGTGAGGAGTCCCGCATGCACCCCCCGAGCAGCCGCTATGCCTTCGAGGCCCTCAACCCGGATGGATTCCTCGCCCTTCGTCCGGAGGGAGAGGGAACCGGGGCACCCGAGGACTTCGTCTGCGAATACGCAAACCCGGCCTCCGAGACACTGCTCGAGGAGAACCTGACGGGCCGGCGATTGCTGGTGCGGCGGCCCGAGCTCTCCGAGGTGATGGGGAGTTGGGGCCAGGTGCTGGCCACGGACGCACCCAGCACGAACATGCTCGCGCTGGGCCGAGGCCTCGCAGCGCGCCGGGTGCTGGCCCGAGCAGTGCGCGTCGAGGACGGACTGCTCGCGGTGTGGCTCTCCGACGTGACGGACACCGAGCGCTTCGTGAGTGAGACGGCTGCCTTCGAGGAGCGGATGCTCTCCTTCATGGAGTGCATGCCGGAGCCCTTCCTCGCGCTGGATCGGCAATGCCGCTTCTTCTACGTCAACCGCGCCGCGGAGCGGCTGCTGGGCAAGCGGCGCCAACTGCTCGTGGGGCGCAACCTCTGGCAGGAGTACGCCGAGGAGCCCGGCTCCGTGCTGCGCGCCCAGGTGCAGCGAGCACTCGCCACCGGCGCCCCTGTGGACTTCGAGGAGCGCTTCAACTCCCTGCACCTGGAGGGTACGGCGGTGCCCTCGGATAGCGGGGTGCTCGTCTACTTGCGCGACATGACCGCGCACCACCGGGCCTCGGAAGTCGCGCGGCGCGCCAGCGCCCTCTTCAACGCCGTGCTCCAGGGCGCCACCGACGCCATCTACACCAAGGACATGCAGGGCCGGTACACCCGCATCAACGCGGCCGGCGCACGGCTGATGGGCAGGCCCGCCGAGGCCATCGTCGGCAACACCGACGCGCAGCTCTGGTCGCCCGAGGCGGCGCGCGCCACCACCTCCCATGACCGAGAGGTGCTCGCCTTCCGGCAAACCTTCACCTACGAGGAGTCCGAGTCAGGGCCCGTCAAGCGGGTGTGGTTGTCCACCAAGGGCGTGCTGCGCGACGAGACGGGCGTGATGTTCGGCCTCTTCGGCATCTCTCGAGACATCACGGACCTGAAGCTGCTGGAGGAGGCCCTGCGGCAGAACGAGGCGCGGGTGCTGGAGGCCCTGTCCGCCGCGTCGATGACGCTGTGGGACCTGCGGCTGCCAGAGGGGCGCCTGCGCTGGGAACGCGGAGCCTCAGCCTTCTTCGCGCTCAAGGCGCTGGGCTCCGAGGAGCCGCTGGAGACCTTCCTCGCACGGGTCCACCCGGAGGACCGGCTGTCAGTGACCGAGGGCCTCGCGCGCTGCGCCACGAGCACGGGTGAGGTGTCACTCACGTACCGCGTACTGGCCCCGGATGGCTCGGAGCGGCGGCACGCGCTGCGGGTCCGCGCAGGCACCGGCAACGAGCGCCGCGGCCGGATACTGGGCGTGCTGGAGGAGCTGACAGGCCGCATCCCGGCCCAGGAGTCGGTCTCGCAACCCCGTCCCCCGCGCAACGTCGTGCGAGCGGTGCCCAGCGAGCCAGGTCTCCACGGCCACCGACCCAGCCCCGTGCAGCAGGAAGAAGCCCGGAAGGGCGAGCATGGCGAGCGGGATGATGTTGGCCTGATCGGCAGTGCCGCGATGGGTGATGGATAGACCCGGGAGGAAGGGCTCGTCAGCCGCTCCGGAACTCACCTATGACCTGTCCCCCAGGGAGGATTCCGGAGTGAGCCAGATGAACCTCGAGCAGGTGAAGCAGGTGGCCGAGTACGCCAGTGCCGCGAGGCAGAAGTACGCGCAACCCGCCAGTGAGCACGTCTCGCTCGGGAGCCAACTTCGCCTGGTGGTGTTCCTCGTGATGTGGCTGGTGCTCACCGGGCTCTTCACCCTCCTGGGCGGAGCGTTCGGGGGTGCCGCGGGCCTGGGGGTGGCGCTGCCCCTGGGAATGGTGCTCGCGGCCATCCCCGCGTTCCTCATCAGCCGCATCGTGCGTGTGGCCGCTCAATGGGAGCGCGCCGTCATCCTCCGGCTCGGCCGCTTCCATGGCATCAAGGGCCCGGGCATCCTCTTCGTCTTCCCGGTGGCCGACTACGCGCGCTTCGTCGACACCCGCCTGCTCACGCTCGACATCCCCCACCAGCAGGTCATCACCCGCGACAACGTCCCCGTCCAGGTCGATGGCGTCATCTTCTTCCAGGTGCAGGATCCGGAGCGCGCCGTCGTCACCGTGCAGGACTACCGCTACGCCATCAGCCAGTACGCCCAGGCCAGCCTGCGCGACGTCATCGGCAGCATGACGCTCGACGAGCTGCTCTCCGAGCGCGACCAGATTCAATCGCGCATCGCCCAGGCGGTGGAGGAGCGCAGCCGCTCGTGGGGCATCCACGTGGACTCCATCCGCCTGCTGGACATCAACATGCCCGAGGACCTCAAGCGGATGATGAGCCGCCAGGCCTCGGCCGAGCGCGAGAAGCGCGCCACCATCACCAAGGCCGAGGGCGATCGCGAGGCCGCCATCAACCTCGCCGCCGCGGCCGCCACCATGGCCCAGAGCCCCGGCGCCATGCAGCTGCGCACCCTCCAGACGATCGACGGCCTGGGCTCCTCGCCATCCAACACCGTGCTGCTCGCCGTGCCAGTGGAAGTGTTGGAGCTGGCCAAGACGCTGGCCACCGGAAAAGCAGACGCCCGGGACCTGACCGTGCTCAGCGCCGCGTCAGCCCCACCGCGGCCGGCCGAGTAGCAGCGTGCGTCCAGGTGAGGCGGAAGGTGGCGGCCGTGCCGTCGAAGGCCACCGGGTGCACGGAGATGTCACCGGCCCCAGCCGCGCGCAGCGTCTCGGAGAGGAAGCCGCAGGCGAAGAAGGGGTTGTCCGCGGCCACGTCCTTCATCCACAGCGTGGCCGCGTGCGTGCCCAGCTCATCCACCCGCACCTCGTTGAAGTTGTTGCCAGCCCGCACGTTGTGCGGCACGCGCTCCAGCGTGTGCCGGGGCCCCAGCCGCGTGACGAGCGACATGCTCGCCCGCCCCTGCGCCGTCTGCCGGTAGCCCTGCAGGTAGCGCTCGCCCAGGCCACACCACGCCTCCTGCGGCGAGGCCGCCGGGAAGACGTCGCTCACCGCCACCCGTAGGAAGCTCTTCCACAGCTCCAGCCCATAGGCCGGCCGCAGCGGCTCATTCAAATCCAGCCCCACGTCCTTCAGCCGGCGCCGCCCCTCCCGCGTGAGGTGCGGCCCCAGGGCACGCACGAAGAGGGCATCCACGGACTGCGCGAAGACGAGTTTCTCGGTGGTCGGCGTGGGACGCATGCCCGCAGGGTGACAATTCCCCCCGACTTCCAGCCATGCCTCCTCCTGCGAGTCTGTGCGCTGGTGGAAACTCGGGGAGCCGGAAGGTCCCGGATTGTCCGCTGGTGCGCAGGAGCCGCGCTCACACCTGCATCTTCAGCCGCGTCTCCTGCACCTCCGCCGAGGTGGCCACCTTCTCGCGCTCGGCCTGGCGCAGCAGGCGGAGGATGGGCGGGCCGAGCACGTCCACCTCGGTGGAGGCGAACGTCTCGGAGCCGAAGCGGCGGATGGTCTCCGTCTGGCGCTCGAGGATGCGCGCGTCCTGCCCGAAGATGTGCAGGGCCACCGGGGTGATGAAGGGCTTCACCAGCCAGTGCGGCAGGGGGATGCGGAAGGTGACGACGGCGTACACCACCGTGTCCCAGTCGTCCGCGGGCGTCATCGCCGAGGTGATGATGACGTGGCTGTCGTCACCGAGCCGGTACTCCACCTGGGCGATGGAGGGCAGCAGGAAGCGGTCGAAGTGCTGCACCACGCCGCCCCCCGGGGCCAGCAACCGCGCGGCGAGGCCTTCCGGACGGGGCTCGCCGATGTACTCGGCCTCCACCCGGTCCGCGCCCCGGCGCACCACCACCTCGATTTCGTTCTTCTTCTTCTCGGTGCGGAACAGGCCGCCGTGGAGGAAGGACGTATGGGGCACATCCAGTGTGTTCTCCAGCAGGGCGTGGAGCGAGCCCTTCGCGCGCAGCACGCGGCGCACGGTGCTGTAGCCATGGGCGTCCAGCAGGGGGAAGCGGTAGGGCTCGGACGTGGGCTCGACGCCGGGGGTGGAGTACACCCAGACGAAGCCGTCCTGCTCGCGCGCGGCGTGCCAGGAGGCGCAGCGGGACTTCGCGCCCGGCTCGCCAATGAGGCCGGGGATGGCGCGGCACTGGCCCGTCGTGTCGAAGCGCCAGCCGTGGTAGCCGCACTGGAGCTGGCCGCCCACCACCCGGCCCATGGACAGAGGCACGTTGCGGTGGGGGCAGCGGTCCACCAGCGCTGCGGGCTTGCCGGCCTCGTTGCGGAAGAGGACGAGCGGCATGCCCTGCAACATGCGCGCGAGCGGCTTGCGTCCCAGCTCGCGCGAGGAGCAGAGGATGAACCAGCTCTGGGGGAGCCGGACCACCGAGACGAGTCCTGACGGCGCGGCGGGGCCCCGCCCTTCCTCACGAGAAGAAAACATGGCCCCAGTCTAATGGGACGCCCAAGGAGTGCACGCTTCCCGGCAGGTGAAGCCCTCAGAAGGCGCTGACCGCCCTCTTCCTCATTCCAAGGCCCACGAAGCACAGGACGCTTCCCAGCAGAAGGGGCAGGAGCGCCATGAGGCACCCGTCCCAGAGCGCTTCCACGGCGACACGTTGGTGGAAGGTGTCGGCATCGAAGAAGGCGGGGGAGTAGATGGGCACCAGGAGGAGAACGGGCACGATATGGGCCGCCACGAGGGGAATCACCCACCACCGGCTCCCACTCCGGCTCAGGAAGAAGAGCAGTGAGGCCAGCAGCAGCGTGAGGAAGCCCACCTCGGCGAGGAAGTACAGAGGGACCCGGTTACTCGCGAAGGAGACCGGCCGATCCGCGAGGAAGGACGGTTGGACGTCCGCGTCCGTCAGGGGACGCCCGAGCTCCTTCTCCAGGGGCGCCCTGTCGAGGCGGTGCTCGGAACAGGCGGAGCTCCAGTTGGCGGAGATCAGGCCATACGTCTTCCCCGCCCAGTTCACGGTCCCCGCCCGCTCGGGGCCCCCGGCTCCAGGCAGCAGGTAGTAGCCCGTACGCAGGACGACGGTGTCCGCATCCATCCGCACGAGCGCCGCACCAGGGCGCCCATCCAGCTGCCAGGAGGACAGGAGCGCGGCGGCTTCCTGTGCCGTCGGAGCCCGCAGGGGGTGGTAGGCGTCATGCGCCGTCCGCGCCCCTTCCCAGCGCAGCGGCACGAACGCGGCGACGAGCAGCAGGGCCGCCGGAAAAGCCATCAGGAGTGCTCGGTGGGGCCGGAGTCGTCGTTTCAGGAACATGAGGGCAGGGCCCAACCTACCGCCAAATCCGCGCAGGTGCGGCGGTAGCCCCGCCCCGGTTGTCCACCTCGAACCATCTCCATTGCGCTTAATTCTTGATTTTGATTCTCATTATCAATATCTCCCCGTGAACTCAGTTTTCCGGAGCGTGTCGTGACCGTAGCCCTCTCATCTCGGCGGGAGCACTGGGTGCTCTTGCTACTGGCCGCCGTGCAGTTCACCCACATGATGGACTTCATGCTCGTCATGCCGTTGGGGCCGGAGTTCATGCGGCTGTTCGGCATCTCGGCGGCGAGCTTCGGCGTGCTGGTATCCGCGTACACGCTGGCCTCGGCGGGGATGGGACTGCTCGGGGGATTGTGGCTGGATCGCTTCGATCGCAAGCGCACGCTGCTGGTGCTGTACGCGGGCTTCCTCGCCGCCACGCTGCTGTGCGGCGCCGCGGACGGGTACTTCGGGCTGCTCGCCGCGAGAACGGTGGCGGGGGCCTGCGCGGGACTCATGAGCGCCGTCATCCAGGCCATCATCGGAGACCTCATCCCCATGGAGCGCAGGGGCCGAGCCATCGGAACGGTGATGGCGTCCTATGGGCTGAGCGCGGTGGCCGGGGTGCCCTTGGGGCTCGGGCTCGCGACTCAGTGGGGGTGGCGCTCGCCCTTCTGGGTCATTGGTGCGCTGTCCGCGGGAGCGTGGCTGGGACTGCTCGTGCTCCTGCCCGCGGTCAATCGCCACCTGTCCCCGGCTCGTGAGGCCTCCAGCTCCGCTGTGCCCGCTCCCGCGTGGACGCCCGGGCTCGCGCTGGGCTGGGTGTTGACGTTCAGCGTGGTGTTCTCCGGCTTCCTGCTCATCCCCTACCTGAGCCCCTTCATGGTGGGGAACCTGGGCCTGCAGCTGTCGGATCTCTCCTGGATATACCTGTGCGGTGGCGCGGCCTCGCTCGTGAGCGCGCGGGGCATCGGCCGCCTCGTGGACCGCTACGGCCCGGCCCGCATCCTGGGGGCGCTGCTCGTCGGCACGATGGTGCCGCATCTGGTGTTCACACACCTGTCCGCGTCACCCCTGCCCGTGGTGGCGGGAGTCTTCGTCCTCTTCATGGGCCTGACCTCGGGCCGAGCCATTCCCACCATGGCCCTGGTGGCCTCCCGCGTGCCGCCCGCGCTGCGCGGCCGCTACCTCGCGATGAACATGGCGGCCAGCGATGGTGCATCCGGGCTCGGCGCGTGGGTGAGCGGACTGCTCATCACGGTGGCACCGGACGGCGCGCTGGTGGGTTTTGGTTTCGTGGGATGGATCGCCGTGGGAGTCACCGGCTGCGCGCTCTTCACCCTCTGGGTGTTCACCCGGCGCGCCGTGGCACTGAGCCCCGCTCCGGCCTGAGAGCGCTCCCCCGGTGACCGCCCCCAGAGCATCCGGTGAGGGCCGGGTGCTCCGGGGGCGGACCGTCAAGGGCTGGAGAGCCCTACTCCATCAGCCCCGGCGGCGGCGCGGAAGCCAGACGGCTCCGGCCAGCGCGAGGGCCCACACGGACGAGTTCCCCGCCGTGGAGCAACCACCACGAGGCGGATCTTCGGGCTCGTCACCCGTGCCAGCATCGGGCGTGCCCGCATCAGGCGTGCCCGCGTCGGGTGTGCCCGCGTCGGGCGTGCCGTTGCCCACCACCACCTGCCACTTCGAGGTCGCGGCGCGATCGCCACTACCGCGCTGGTCCCCGTCGGCGGAGTTGCCAGCGCCGAAGAGCGTGAGGGTGACATCCCTGGCGGGCGCAACGAGGGAGAAGTCGAAGCGGAGCTCGTTGCCCTCGAAGTCCCTAGGCTCGGAGTGGCTGAGCTCCACGCCCAGCGTCTTCGTGCCCACGCCCGGCTGGAGGAGGGCATCCGAGTGGCTCACGGCGATGTCCACGCCGCCCTTCTTCGCGGGCCCTCCCCGAATGATGAAGCTGTACTGACCCGTGGCACCGGGCACGAGCGCCGAGGGGCCCGTGAACTCGACCTCCGGCGACGTGCCACCCTTGTGACAAGTGTTGCAGGTCAGCCCGTCCTTGCCGGACTGCCCAGAGATGCCCGTACTGGTGGCGAGGGCCGGAGTCGACAGCAGGCAGACGACGGCCATGCCCGCGGAATGGAAAACGAAACGCATGGGATTTCCTGAGATGGGGGCGGCTAGCGCAGCTGGAGGAAGGAGAAGGACAGGCCCTGCGTGGTCACGGTGGCCCTGCCGTTGTCGCCCAGCACGTGCAGCGTCGTCGCGGAGGAACCCGCCGCGAACTCGGAGTAGAGGATCTGATTCTCCGACTCAAAGAGGAACACGCTGCCCGTGGTGGACGGGAAGGCCGGCATCCGGGTCGCGGTCAGGGTGTCGAGCTTCAGCTGCCACCACTGCCAGCCGGCCCCGCTCGCCACGAGGCGCGGATGGGTGCCCTCGTTCACGGGGGCCACGGCCTCGTCGAGCACGCGCACGTAGGCCGTCCCCTGGGGACCGGGGATGAGCGCACCCGCGGTGCCGCCACCCACCAGCTCGCTCAGCGTCTTGTAGAAGGAAGGATCGAAGGTGCGCGTCTGGGGATCAAACTTGAGCAGGCAGGGCGCCGGCGTGTCCTCCCCATGCTTCACCCGGTACACCGCCGCCCCGTAAGCCTCCGTCGCGATGTAGACCTTGCCGTCAGGGCCCACGGCGGCGTCGTGCGTGTAGCCGCACCGGTCATCCGTCGCGATGGTGGCCACGTCGGTCTGGGTATCGATGGAGACGACGGCCGCCTTCTTGGTGATGCCCACGCCCGTGGCCGGGCGCCAGCCCACGGGCATGATGACCTGGTTGGTGAGCTGCACGGTCGCTCCCGAGAAGGACAGGGTCGCTCCCGCGATGGCCAGCGAGTCCAGGGGGATGCTGCCCGTGACCGTCATCTCGGTGGGATTCCAGATGATGACCTGGGGGGTTTCACCATCGAAGTAGTACGCCTTGGTCGCCGAGACGAACTGGAAGTTGTTCTGGTACTCGCCGAGCGACGAGACGCCCTTGCCCGCGAAGCTCACGGTTCCCGACTTCTCCAGGGTGCCGCTGCTCGTGAGGGTATACCGGACGACCGTCGCGTTCTCGTCGGTCACCACGTAGAGCGAACCGGACTTGGGAATGCCCACGCCGAGCGCGCGTCCGGGCACCTCGATGGCGTTGTCCAGAGAGAGCGTGCCGGCCTCCTCCGCCTTGTCCGTCACGATGATGTAGCTCTGGGGCGTGTCGGTGGTGAGCAGCTGCGTGGTGATGGCGTACAGCGGCCCGTCGCCATTGCCATCCGGATCGACGGGGTCCTTCTCGCAGCCAGCGAGCAGGGAGAGAGCGAGGAATGAAATGAGACGCTTCATGGGTACGGCCTTTCTGCTTGGGGGGAAATGGGGGGTCAGTGCTCCACCAGGAGCTTGGCGAAGAGACCTCGCCCGGGGCGTTGCACACCGAAGAAGTCGTACGCGGGGGTGTCGGTGAGGTTCTCCACGTCCACCGTCCAGCCCAAGGTCACGGCCGCACCTCGGATGACGTAGGAGAGCGCCAGCGAGTGCAGCAGTTGGGAGGGAATCACCTGCTTGGAGTCCTTCTGGCCCACGCCCTCCCAGGACCGGAAGAAGGCGTGCACGTAGCGCGCATGCCACGTCAGGGACAGCTCGTCCCGGTCACTCATCACGCCACTCGCCTGGAGCCGAGCGCTTCCATGGGCCTGCAGGTAGGGCCGGTTGGGAATGCGCTGACCCTCGAAGAAGCCGAACGCTCCCTCGCGCGAGGTGTTGCGGAAGTCCTGCCAGGTGACATTGCCTTCCAGGGTGAGGTACTGCCCCGGAGAGGTCCACGCGCCCGTGCCCGCGACACCCAAACAGCGGGCCTCGAAGACGTTCTGGTAGGTGAAGAAGTTCTCACGTCCGATGAGGACGATGAGCTGGTCGGCGAGCCGTCCGAAACCCACGAGGCTGGCGCGCACCGCCCCCGCGCGGCCCGGCGCGCCCTCGAAGGCCAGCTCGAGGTTGAGGTTGTGGCTGCGCTCGGGCTGCAGGTCGAGGTTGTCATTGACGAGCAATCCATCTCCGAAGAGCTCGCCCGGGCGGGGCAGGCGGGTGGCGAATTCGTAGGAGGCCTTCGCGTACAGCCCGCGCACCAGCCGTACCCGCACGCCGTCCCCCACGCCCACGCCATGCAGGTCCCGGTCGATGGGTAAGAAGACGCCGCTGGGCAACAGCTTCTGCGCGCTCGCCAGCTGCAGGTAGTCCTTGAGGAAGACGATGTTCTCCAGCCGGTCCTCGAGCGCGGAGAGCGTGTACTCCACGCCCGTGACGAGGGAGAACAACCCGCGCCCCGGAGCCAGGGGATCCACCTGTCCCAGTGCGGTCAGCTGCCGGTCCTCCCCTGTGCGCGTCACGGCCGTCGGCGCGAGCGAGAGCCGGAGCGTCTGGGTCTCCGAGGGCGCCCATTCCAGATGGAGCCGTGCGAAGCCGGTGCCCTGGTTCACCCGCCGCTCCACCGCCCGCGCCCCAATCTCCCCCGGTTGGGACCGCTGCCGCACGCAGCGGCCATACCAGTCGTAGGAGCACGTACCGAGGTCGTCGAAGCGCGTATGCCGGAAGGTGTAGCCCCCCACCACTTCCGCGGACAGCCCTCTCGAGAACCCCTGCGCATAACGGAGGAGAGCGCCGGCCGATGACGCTCTCGTGTTCACCGCCCCGTAGGGGACCTCCATGGTGATGTTGTTCTGCAGTTCCTTCTCGTAGTCGTTCGCGAAGACACGCAGCAGCAGCCGCCGCGCCCAGGGCTTGTCCAGGAAGCCCCCTTCGAGGCTCGCTCCCCACGCACGGTAGGCATCGTGGAAGCGGTGCACGCGCGCCGGGAGCAGCCTCCCAGAGTCGTCGGGGACCTCGACGTCGATGGAGTAGTCGTTCTGGGTGCTGTCGAGGAAGGCTTGGGCCCGGAGCAGCAATCCACTCGGAGCATCCAGGTGACGTGCGCTCGCGGTGAGGCGATGCGTGTCGAAGGAGCCCACCGCGTAGGAGGCGGCGGCGCCCGTGCCCTGCACCCGTGAGTCGGTGAGCAGGTGCACGGCGCCTCCCAGTGCATCCGTTCCGAACCGGATGGGCACTACCCCCTGGTAGATCTCCACCCCCTGCACGAGGTTGACGGGCACGTTGGCCAGCTCGGGCCCCAGGCCCGCCAGCTCCAACGGCACCCCATCCACGAAGAAGCGCACCTGCTCGTCCGTGAATCCGGTGAGCGAGAAGCGCGTGGCGCTGCCGAGCCCTCCCGCGCGCCGCACTCCCACTCCCTCGGTGCGCGCCAGGGCCTCGCCCAGGTCCGCCGCCTCGCGCTGGACATGCTCCGTGTCGAGCACCTGGACCGACTCGGCCGACTCGCGCCGGCGCTGCTCCACGGACGTGCCCTCGACGGAGATCTCGATGGCCTCCTCCGCTTCGCCAGTGGGCTCGGACGTCTCTTGCGCCCACCCTGCCCTGGCTCCGGCCAGAAGGCAGAATATGAAAATGATAACCATTCTCATTTTCAAATTGTGTTACGACCAATGGCGGGCGCTGTCAAGATCGATGCTCAGCGGTGGCCACCGGCCGGAGCGAGGCGGAGGTACACCATGCCGCCCACCGGAGTGCGGCTGCCGTAGAAGGGTTCGAGCCCCTCCGGCACTACGCTCAGCGCGCCGCGTACCCCGACCCCCGGACGCACCGGTCCGAAGGGGCCAAGGTTGTAGACGTAGCCCAGCACCAGGTTGCCTACGTCGAAGACGGAGTGCTCCAGCGCCTCGGACAGCACCAGGTCGTGCCCCGCCTTCTGCACGTACTCCGCCCGCCCGAAGACGACGTGGTGCCCGTCCAGGTCCAGGCTGCTCTCCAGGAGGAATGCGTTGGTCGGCACCTCCTCGCTCTCCACGTTGCGGCCAAAGACGGCCGTGGTCGCCCAGAAGCCGTTGCTTCCAAAGCGCGCGTGGTACGTGGCCGACGCCGTGAGCCGGTGCACCGACACGTCCGGCTCGAGGAGCTCGGGGCTCTTCAGGTAGCCGTAGGACACCTGCGCGCTCACCCGCGCCGTGGGATTGGCCGACAGCCGCAGGGAGAACGAGTCAGGCACCCGCAGGTCCAGATCGTAGCGGTCCTCGTCGGGCTCGCGGCCGTTGAACCAGGAGACCTCCAGCTTCGCCTTCGGCGTGAGGATGCCCGCCGTCAGCACCCCAAAGGAGATGTGCGTGGCGTCCTGCCAGTGGTGCCCCAGCGCCGCCAGCGGGTCGTACCAGGCCGACACCCGGTGCGGAAAGGCCACGGGGCCCAGTGCTGGCTCGCCCGCGGGCGCCGCGTAGAGCATCAGCCCCCAGGTGTCCGAGAAGTAGTGCGAGTACGAGACGGCCAGCTCCATGAACAGGTCATGCGGGTGCTGCCGGTCTCGCAGCGGCTCCCCGTTGTAGGTCTCTCCCGTCTGGAGCAGCAGCGGGTAGCCACCGTCCGCGCCCGCGGTAAAGGGCTCGGGGCTCAGCATGACGCTCGCAACGAACTGCCCCGAGGGCAGCTCTCGGTTCGCCATGAGCATCAGCCAGCCGATCCCCGCGAGCGCGCTGTCCCCCCGGGGCCCGCCCTGCACGTCGTAGCCTCCGAAGAGCACGCCCTGAAACATGAGGCCCCACCCGGCCACGTCCCAGTGCAGCATCGACCCCGGGATGAGGTCCGGCTGCCAGGACGTGCCCGAGCCCCGCCGCATCAAGGGAATGTCCCGAAGCGACTGGACCTCGCGAGCCTCCGCTCCCGCATGCCCCATGTGACCGGTGCTGTGCTCGCCTGGGGCAGCGGGCTCACCGGGAGCTTCGTGCTCGCCCTGGGCCGGAGGAACACCATGCGCTTCGTGTCCGTGCTCCGAGTCCTGCGTCTGTGCTTCTCCAGGAAGAGCCAGGAGCAGGCCCAGAAAGAGGAGCGGCGTGCGCATATTCCACCTCGCCCCGAGACGCTGGTGCTCGCCTCGTCGAAGCGGGAGGTACCGGGCTCATCGCCAGCCCGTGGAGAGAGCGAGCGGACAAGCCATCCCCCCACCCCTCACCCGGCCCACGCGCCTCCATCACATCTCGCCTGGACGGCCTCCTCCTGACGTGGGTCTTCGCACCCGACCCCCCAGGGACCGTCCATGTCGAACAAGAAACTCCTCCCGCTCTCCCTCGCCGCGCTGGGCCTCGTCCTATCGACGGCGGCCCTCGCGTCGCCGCCCGCCATTCAAGAAGGTCACCTCCGGGATGCCACTTCCGGCCAGGTCCTCGAGGTGCGGTACACCGATGACCGTGGCCTGGCCATCCTCGAGGACGACATCGTCCTGGGGCCCACTCGGTTGATGGAGAAGGCCGAGGAGCGGGTCCGCGCACCTACGAACCGCTCGTCGCGCTTGGAGGGCATGGGCATCCTCTCCATCCGCCAGCCCTGGCCCGAGGGCGTCATCCCCTACACCGTATCGCCGGACCTGCCCCACCCGGAGCGCGTCACCGCCGCCCTCCAGCAGTGGCAGCAGCAGACGGGAATCCGCTTCGTCCAGCGGACCCATGACAACGCCTCGCGCTATCCCCACTACGTGGCCATCACTCGTGGCGAGCACAGCCAGTCCTACGTGGGACGCGCCGGCGGCGAGCAGCCCCTCACCCTGACGGACACCTCCGGCACAGACGACGTGCTCCACGCCATCGGCCACACCATCGGCCTGGGGCATGAGCAGGTCCGGGTCTCCGACGGGCACCTGGACGGCGGCTCCATCGAGGCAGTCGCCCTGCTCTACGCCCGTAAGTGAGCACCGCTCGGGGTCGCGCCCTCAGTGCTTGCCGAACTCCAGCGGCACGCCCTTACGCTTCGCGTAGATGTAGGCCTCCATGGCTCGCATCTTCGGGTCATCGTCTGCCAGCGGCTTGCCGCGCACCGGGTTCTCGATGCACCAGTTGATCATGTCCCGCAGCAGCGCCACGCGACCGAACTGGACCTGGTACTTCGGATAGGTCTCCGGGTGCGTGTTCGCCGCATCTGGGTGGCACATGTCACAGGACACCGCCACCTTGCTCCCGAGCGCCTCCGCGTCGTGGAAGACCCGGTTGCCCTCTTCCACGAAGGCCTGTGTAGAGGCGGCCCAGATCTCCTCGTCCCGCTGGCTGAAGGCGCCGTAGGTGTGACCCGTCTGGACGTTGGCGTCCTTCCCCGCCGCCACCCCCTTGGCACCCGAGGACGTAGTGGGGCCCTCCGCCTGGTTCGTCTTGCCCGCGGAGGGTTTCTGCGGCGTCTGCGGCACCGCGGGCGGGCTGCGTGCGCCCTGGGGATTGGGGCTCGGCGGCGGAGTAGGCGCGGGAGCCTGCGCCACCACGTCCCAGCGCGCATCCGGGTTCTTGCGGCGCCACTCCTTCATCAACTGCGCGGTCACTTCCAGCGCCTGCTCCCGTGACAGCGCCTCGCCCTCCTTCACGCCCTTCACCTCCAGGGACGTCTCGCCGTCGCACAGGCCGAGCACGAGGTTGCCATCCTTGGAGGGCGGCAGGACGTGGCGGGGGCGCTCGCCAGGAGCGGAGTCGGTGGCCAGCGCCGCGCCGCCCACTCCGGACAGCAGCGCGCACAGGCCGATGAGGAGCTTCTTCCGGTAGGTCATGGCTTCCTCTCGGGGGTACTCGCTAGTAGCTGGGCAGCGTGGGGCGGGGGGGCGCGTCCTTCTTCCCGTTGGACGCGAGGTAGCTCGCCTTCACGGAGATGGGGGCTCGGTCCCACAGCCTGTACAGCTTGTCGACAGCGCCGGACTCGAGCACATCCACCCGCCCCGTCCCCATGCCATCGAAGTTGCTGAAAGGATCCGGACGGTTCATCTGCACGGTGAGCGAGGGCAGGCCCTCGGGCGCATAAGGCCAAGGCCATGCGGTGCTCAGCATCCCGTGGAAGTCGATGTTGCCGATGCGGTTGGTGAGCAGCTGGTGCGTGTGCCCGTGGATGACCGTGACTTGCTGGAAGGGACGCAGCAGGGCCTGCACCTCGTCCGCGTCATCCGTCCAGAAGTTCCACGGCCGGTAGTATTTGTAGAGCGGCGAGTGGCTGAAGACGATGACGGGCGTCTTCTTGTCCACCTTGGCCAGGTCCTGCTTCAACCACTCACGCTGCTCGGGGCCCACCTCGAAGCGGGACTGGATGGCGTTGTCCAGGCCCGCGACGATCTTCATGCGCTCCATGGGCGTGTAACCTGGCTTCGTCCAGAAGTCCTTCTCCAGAATGGAGTTGAGGACCACGAAGTGCACGCCCTTGTGGTCAAACGAGTAGGTGGGCGCGCCGAATAACTCGCGCCACGTCTCGCCCATGTCGAGGAACCAGTCGTGCTCGCCCACCATCATCTTCACGGGCGCCTTGACGGCCTTGAGGATCTCCGCGCCCAGCTTCAGCTCCTCGCGCTGGCCGAGCTGCGCCAGGTCCCCTCCGAAGAGGACGAAGTCCGGCTGGGGATCCAACCCGTTGACGTCGTCCACCGCGCGCATGATGGAGCGCACGAAGCGGTCATTGAGCTCCTTCGTGTAGAGGTGCGTGTCCGAGATGTACGCGAAGCTGAAGCGCTGCTTGGAGCCCTGCGCCTCGGCGACGCGGACGAGCTGGAAGCCGTGCGGCGTCACCAGCCCCATGCCCGCGGCGATGCCGGCGGAGAGTCCCGCCACACGCAGGAAGGCCCGGCGGTCCAGCTTCCCCAGCTCGTCGAAGAAGGCGGCGCGCTCCTCGTAGTACTTCGTCTCGATGCTCTTGTGTCTCTTGCCCATGAGCCGTGCGCCTCCTACTTCGCCGGTGCCTTCGCCTTGTCCGCTACCTTGCCCGCCTCCGTCTCGCCGCCGTACGCGCCGACCTCCGCGGGATTCTTCACCTGCACGTTCGGGCTGAAGCCGATGTCCCCCAGGTTGCCCTTCTTGCCCATGGCCAGCGCGGTGTCTCGCTCCGGGCGCACGTTCTTGCGCGCGCGCTGCCTCGCCTGCTCCTTCGCATTGAGCTTCGCGAAGCGCTCGTCCGTGAGGGTGAAGAGGAAGGCCACCACATCGTCGATCTCCTGCTCGGTGAGGCCCAGCCGCTGCATGCCCCCGTCCAGGAAGGGATTGGCAATGCCTCCCTTGTTGTAGTGGTCCATCACGTCCCACAACGTGACCAGCGAGCCGTCGTGCATGTAGGGGCCGGTAATGCCCGTGTTGCGCAGGGTGGGCGTCTTGAAGCTGCCCACGTCGTTCTCGTGCTTCGTCACCAGGAAGCGGCCCAGCTCGGAGAACTCCGTCTGGATGGCCAGCTCGTCGATCTGCTTCTCGTCCCCGGTGCGCACCACCCGGAGGCCCTGCTGCGCGAGCTTCACGAAGTCCTGCTTGTGCGCCGCGATGCCAATGTTGTGGAACTTCTGATCCGAGAACAGCGGCGAGGTGGCGTTGGCCGCGTGGCACTGGTTGCAGCGGGCCTTGCCGTTGAAGAGCGCCCAGCCGCGCTTCGCCGAGGCATCCAGGGCCTTCCCGTCCCCCTGGAGGAGGAACCGGTCGAAGGGCGCGTTGCCGGAGAACTGGGTGCGCTCGAAGGCGGCGATGGCGGAGGCCAGATCGTCGTAGTTCACCTCGCGCCCGAAGACGCGCTGGAACTCCGTGGCGTACTCGGGAATGCCACGCAACCTGGCCACCACCGCCTCGGGCGAGGGCATGGCCATCTCCACGGGGTTGAGGATGGGAAGCTTCGCCTGTTCCTCCAGCGTGGCCGAGCGCCCGTCCCAGAACTGGGTGGCATTGAACATGGCATTGAGGACAGTAGGGCTGTTGCGCATGCCCTTGCGCTTCTCGACCCCCTCGGAGACGGTCTTGCCGTCCACGAAGCCCTTCTCCGGGTCATGACAGGTGGAGCAGGAGACGGAGTTGTCGAGCGACAGCCGCTTGTCGAGAAAGAGCTTCTCGCCCAGGGCCACCTTCTCCGGAGTGGGTTCGGAGCCAGGAGGCACGGAGACCTTGTACAGAATGGCGGAGACACCGGGAGGCAGCTTCGGAGGCGGAGCGCCCTTGGGAGGCTCCTCCGCGGAAGCTGCCCCGGCGAACAGCAGGGCAGCGATCATCCAGGAAACACGGGCCCCGGGCCTCATCGACGTCCCTCCAGTCGTGCGCGTCCGCTGCGCACCGCCAAGCACGGCTCAAGCAATAAACCCGAGCAGCGAAGGCTCCAACCACGGAACGATGGCGATGTTCAGTGTCAGGTGCTGTCAGCGAGACGACACGGCACCGGATGAGGGGCACGACAGGGGTTACAGCTCCAGCTTGCGCAGCCGCAGGGCGTTGGCAATGACAGACACCGACGAGAGGCTCATGGCCGCCGCCGCCAGCATGGGGCTCAGCAGCAGCCCGAAGAAGGGGTACAGCACGCCCGCTGCGATGGGCACGCCCAGCGTGTTGTAGATGAAGGCGAAGAAGAGGTTCTGCCGGATGTTGCGCAGCGTCCCCCGGCTCAGCTTTCGCGCCCGGGCAATCCCTCTCAGGTCCCCCTTCACCAGCGTCACCGCCGCGCTCTCTATCGCGATGTCCGTTCCCGTCCCCATTGCGATGCCCACGTCCGCCTGCGCCAGCGCCGGCGCATCGTTCACCCCATCCCCCGCCATCGCCACCGTGCGGCCCTCGGCCTGCAACCGCTTCACCACGTCCCCCTTGCCCTCGGGCAACACCTCCGCCACCACCTCGTCGATGCCCAGCTTGCGCGCCACCGCCTCGGCCGTGGTGCGGCTGTCCCCTGTGAGCATCACCACCCGCACGCCCTCGCGGTGCAGCGTGGCCAAGGCCTCGGGTGTCGTGGCTTTAATGGGGTCCGCCACCCCGAGCAGCCCCGCCGGCTTCCCATCCACCACCACGTACATCACCGTCTGCCCCTCGCGCCGCAGCTCCTCCGCGCGAGCCCGCAGCCCCCCCGCGTCCACGCCCAGCGCTTCCAGCAACGCCAGGTTGCCCAACGCCACCTCCGAGCCTCCCACGCGCCCCGTCACCCCCTTGCCCGTCACCGAGCGGAAGCCCTGCGCCGCCGACAGCACCGCCCCGCGCTCCTCGGCCCCCGCCACCACCGCCGCCGCCAGCGGGTGCTCGCTGCCCCGCTCCAGGCTCGCCGCCAGGTGCAGCAGCCGCGCCTCGTCCATCCCCTCCGCCGCCACCACCGACACCAGCCGCGGCTTTCCCTCCGTCAGCGTGCCCGTCTTGTCCACCACCAGCGTGTCCACCTTCTCCAGCAGCTCCAGCGCCTCAGCGTCGCGAATGAGCACGCCCACCCCAGCACCCTTCCCCGTCCCCACCACCACGGACATGGGCGTGGCCAGGCCCAGCGCGCACGGGCAGGCGATGATGAGCACCGCCACCGCGTTCACCAGCGCATGCGCCAGCCGCGGCTCGGGCCCGACGAGCGCCCAGACGAGGAAGGTGAGCACCGCCACCGCGATGACCGCCGGGACGAATACCGCCGCCACCTTGTCCGCCAGCCGTTGAATTGGTGCACGAGAGCGCTGGGCCTCGCTGACCCGCTGGACGATGCGCGACAGCAGCGTGTCTCGCCCCACCCGCTCAGCCTTCATCACCAGGCTGCCCGTGCCGTTGACGGTGCCACCCGTGACGCGGGCTCCCGGTACCTTCTCCACCGGAATGGACTCCCCCGTCACCATGGACTCGTCCACCGCGCTCTCCCCCTCCACCACCACGCCATCCACCGGCACCTTCTCGCCAGGGCGCACGCGCAGCGAGTCCCCGACCTTCACCTGCTCGAGGGAGATGTCCTCCTCACGACCGTCCTCGCGCATACGCCGGGCCACGGACGGGGCGAGGCTGAGCAGCGCACGCAGAGCCCCCGAGGTCGCACGACGGGCTCGCAGTTCCAGCACCTGCCCAAGCAGCACCAGCGTGATGATGGTTGCCGCCGCCTCGTAGTAGACGGGCGCAGCGCCACCATGGCCGGTGAAGGCATGCGGCAGCAGCCCCGGCGCCAGCGTGGCGAAGACGCTGAAGAGGTACGCCGCCCCCGTGCCAATGGCGATGAGGGTGAACATGTTGAGGTGCCGATTCCTCACTGACGCCCAACCACGCTCGAAGAAGGGCCAGCCGCCCCAGAGCACCACCGGGCTCGCCAACGCGAATTGCACCCACGCCAGCACCCGCGGGTCAAAGGCGCGCTGCACCGGTTGGCCGGGAATCATCTCGGACATGCCCAGGAAGAGCAGCGGCAGCGTGAGGACGACGCCTACCCAGAAGCGCCGCGTCATGCTCAACAACTCGGGGTCCGGTTGCTCCTCGGGCAGCACCGTGCGCGGCTCCAGTGCCATGCCGCAGATGGGGCACGCGCCCGGCTCGCTTCGCACGATCTCCGGGTGCATGGGGCACACCCATTCAGTACGAGCCGTCAGCGTTACCGGCTGCTCGGGCTCCAGCGCCATGCCGCACTTGGGGCAGGCACCCGGATGGTCCTGGCGGACCTCGGGGTCCATCGGGCAGATCCACATCGTGCCCGGAGGGGCCGCCACAGGCTCGGGCTCCGCCTTCTTCGCCTCGAGGAACTTCTCGGGCTCGGCGGCGAAGCGCTCACGGCATTTCGGGTTGCAGAAATGGTAGGTCGCGCCCTTGTGGACGTGGCTGCCACCTTTGGCGGTCGCGGGGTCCACCGTCATTCCGCAGACCGGGTCCAGCACCTTGCCTTCACCGGTAGAAGGAGGGCCAGGCGGGTAGGCAGCAGGGGAATGGTGCAAGTGGGTGTGCTCGTGGGCCATGAGAAGGGACTGCTCCTTTCACCCGGGCTGACGGAGCTCCCGCCAGACCCTTACAGTGGTCACGCTCCGCGGCCCGGCTCAGACAGGTGGGTCACCGCGGCCCCCTGCCCATCAAGCGGGCGGCTTGCCACTGCGTCCCGGCTCGCCAACCGTGCCACCGGAAGAGTCCGCGGACTCTTCTGTCCCGAAACAGCGCGGGCGCTGGGATTGAGACGCCTCAGGGGCCCGTCCGTGGATTGCCCCACCGGCATCTCTCTTGATATCGACTCCACCATGGCCATCCAGCGCGCCCTGCTCCTCATCGCGGATATCGGTGGATACACGCGCTTCCTGAAGACTCACTCCATCAACCTGGCCCATGCCCATGACATGGTGACGCAGTTGCTGGAGGCGGTGATCGACGGTGCGGCCTCGCCGCTCAAGCTGGCCAAGCTGGAGGGAGACGCGGCCTTCTTCTACGCCCCGCTGTCCGAGGACTCCCGGGTGGACGTGGCCCCCGTGGTGAACGCCATCCGCTGGGCCTTCGAGCGCCGCAAGGAGCAGCTCCGCATCGACCGGTCCTGCACCTGCGAGGGCTGCACCCAGGTGGAGCAGCTCACCCTCAAGTTCGTCGTGCACCAGGGCGACGTGGCCTTCCAGCGCATCAAGCGCTTCACCGAGCTGGGTGGCGTGGACGTCATCGTCGTGCACCGGATGCTGAAGAACACGGTGCCCATCCGCGAGTACGTGCTGATGACCGACACGCTGGCCCGCCAGCTCACGCCCGAGCTGCGGGAGCGGGCCCTGTCCATCCAAGAGGACCTCGAGGGCCTGGGCCAGTACACGCTGCGCTACGTGCCGATGGCCGCCATCGAGCCGTCGCAGGTCCTGTCGCTCCAGTCGTCCTCCCTGAAGCGGGTGGTGGCCTGGACGCGGATGACGTGGCGCTCGCTGCCGTACATGCTGAAGCTCAAGCGGCCCTGTGTTGGCTTCCGCAACTTCGACGTGCAAGCCGAGAGCGTGGTCGGCGCCCTCCAGCCCTGACGCCCCCCGTCACGCCGACGGCTTGCAGCCCCCACCCGGCTTGCCGCACGTGCAGTCCAGACACCCATGCGCCGCGCAGGTGCCGCAGCTCCGCTCGAGCTGCTTCTTGAGGGCCTGCCGCGCCCGGTGCAACCGCACTCCCGCGTTGTTCGCGGTGATGCCCGCCTCCCGGGCCACCTCGGGGACGCCCCGCCCCTCCAGGTCCACCTGCCGCACCATCTCCGCGTACTCGGGCTTGAGCGCGGGCAACAGGTCGTGGATGCACGCGCAGACCGTCTGCGTCAGCTCGGGGTCCGGCCCCAGCTCGGAGACCTCGCGCGCCTCTCGCTCCAGGGCCCGCCCCTCGGCCCCCTGCCGGCGGTAGTGGTCCACCAGCGCGTTGCGCAACAGCCGGTAGAACCACGCGACGGCTCCCTCGCCCTCCTCCAGCTCCCCGCCCTTCTCCAGGGTTCGCACGTAGGCGGACTGGAGAATCTCCTCGGCCTGGGCCCGGCTGCCTACCCGCCTCTCGAGGAAGCTCAGAAAGCGCCGGTGGTTCCCCACCAGCGACTCCACCACCGCCGGATTCAACACCCCCTCGCCAATGTCTTCCCGCATGCCGTGCCTCGGACGCACCGGGCGCGCACCTCGCGCAACCCGTCTCCCGTCTACTACCCGAGGCACGCCAGGATTCAACCCGTCAGAACAGGCGGTTGAGGCCGTTGAGCGCCGCCACCCGGTACGCCTCGGCCATGGTGGGATAATTGAAAGTGGTGTTGATGAAGTAGTCGATGGAGTTACCCGGCCCCTCCTGCGACATGATGGCCTGGCCGATGTGGATGATCTCCGAGGCGTTGTCCCCGAAGCAGTGGATGCCGAGGATCTCCCGCGTCTCCCGATGGAAGAGCATCTTGAGCATCCCCACCGTGCGGCCTGTTATCTGCGCGCGCGCCAGGCTCTTGAAGAAGGCGTGACCCACCTCATAGGGCACCCCATCCCGCGTGAGCTCCTGCTCCGTGCGCCCCAGGCTGCTGATCTCCGGGCTGGTGTAGATGCCGGTGGGCATGTCCTTCACCAGCTTGATCTCCAACCGCCCCTCGACGATGTGCGTGGCGGCGAAGCGCCCCTGGTCATATGAGGCGCTGGCCAGCGAGGGGGCTCCCACGACGTCTCCCACGGCATAGATGTGGGACACGGCCGTCTGGTACGCGTCGTTCACCGGGATGTTGCCACGCGAGTCCGGCTGGACGCCCAGCGCCTCGAGCCCCATGTTCTGCGTGTTGCCGGTGCGCCCGTTGGCCCAGAGGAAGATGTCCGCCTTCAGCCGCTTGCCGCTCTTGAGGTGCAGCACCACGCCGTCCTCGCGCGTCTCCACCCGCTCCATCATCTCCTGGTGGCGGATGAGCACGCCCTGCTCGCGCAGGTGGTAGGAGAGCGCGTCGGAAATCTCGTCGTCCAGGAAGGACAGCAACCGCTCGCGCGTGTTGATGAGGTCCACCTTCACGCCCAGCATGCGGAACATGGACGCGTACTCGCAGCCGATGACGCCCGCGCCATAGATGATCATCGTCAGCGGCGTCTCACCCAGCGTGAGGATGGTGTCCGAGTCGAAGATGCGCGGGTGTTTGAAGTCCAGGTCCGGAGGGCGGTAGGGGCGCGAGCCCGTGGCCACCACGAAGGCCTTGGCGGACAGCAGCTCGCTGGCGCCCCGGGACTCGCTGACCTCGACCGTGTTGGCATCCACGAAGCGCGCCTGCCCCACCACCAGCTCCACCCGGTTGCGCTCGTAGAAGGTCGTGCGCAGCCGCACCTGGCGCGACACCACGGACGTGGCCGTCCGCATCATGTCCTTGAACTTCCAGCTCTTGGCCAGCTCGACGCGCAGCTCGGGATGGTCCACCTGCACGTCTACCAGCCGCTGGATGGCGTGACGCAGGGCCTTGGAGGGGATGGTGGCGGTGTGGGTGCAGGCCCCGCCCACCAGCGGGAGCCGCTCCACCATGCACACGCGCTTGCCGGACTTGGCGGCCTTCATGGCGGCCCCCTCGCCGCCCGGTCCCGAGCCAATCACCACGATGTCGAATTGCCGCACGCTCATGGCCGGATTCTCTCCAGCCCGGGCGACGGGGGAAGAAATCACCCGGCCGAGAATGGTGTCGAGAATGGCGAGAATGGTGTCCGAGAATGGTGTCAGACGACTCGTAGGGACGACTCGGATACCCCGAAGTGTCGAAACGAGTTCTTTGACACCTCCCGCGGTGAATTTGACCTCCCCGCAGCCCCACATGACGATGCCAACCGAGCCTGAATGGCATGTTGTGGCGGCACGAACAGCTTGAGCCATGGTGCCAACCACCCGCCTCATCACCCTCCAGACACACCAAGGCACGCTCGATGGACCAGAACCCGCGACCCACATTCGCTCGGAACCCGCCCCTCAACCGCCAGGGCGCTCCGGGGGCACCGCGAGCAGGCGTGCACATGTCACGCTCTTCCGTCCCTCTGCCTTCGAGTGTGCTCGGCCAGCTCCAGCCCGGGAGCGGCAAGCCGCTGCCGCCCTTGCTCCTACGTCATATGGAGTCGTACTTCGGGGCGGACTTCTCTGGGGTGCGCCTTCACCTGAGCCCCGAGCCGAAGCGGCTCGGGGCGCGGGCGTTCACACTGGGCTCCCATATCTTCATCGACCCGCAGCAGTACCAGCCGGACACGGCTTCCGGCCGCGAGCTCCTGGCGCATGAGCTCGCGCACGTGTTGCAGCAGCGCTCCGGCCGCGTGTCTGTCCCCGCAGGGGTCTTGCCCATCGTCTTCGAGGACCGAGCCCTGGAGGCGGAGGCCGCCTTCATGGGAGCGCTCGCGGGAACGCTCCGCCCCGCCCCCAAGGCCTTCGCCACGCCCCGTGGGGACTCGTCGCGGCGAGCAACCGAAGCCACGGGCATCCCAGCCGGCGTGGTGCAGATGGCGCGGTTCTCCGCCGACGGGTCCCTGCTCAACTCCTTCTCGAGCAAGGTGTACAGCTACCACGACACCGAGAGCCCCAAGGCGTTCGGTGCCTGGATCGACTACCTGCAAGCCCAGAACGCCCAGCAGACCCTTCACAAGCTCCGCACCTCCCTCGCCCAGCTCCGAGGGGGGACTCGGGGCGAGCGCATCGCCGCGAGCCGGGTGCAGCACGCGCTCGACGTCCTCAGCTGGGCCCCCTTGAACGGTGGTTATTCCGCCCTGGCCCGACTCCCCCGGCGGCGGTGGTGGAAGATATTCATCGAAGGCAGGCACCACGCCGAGCCCAACGGCCCGCTCTACTTCGATCTCGATCAATCTCCCGGCTTCTACGACACGATGACCCGTGCGTTCGAGCAGGAGCTCCTCCCGAAGCAGGGGAACTCGCTCATTGACGCCAAGAAGTATGACGAGCTCCACCGGCTGGTCGTGGATGGTGTCCTGCGCAGCACCGACTCGAAGAAGACGAACTTCGAGCCGGTGCCGCACCAACAGAGCAGCAACTCCACGACTTTTCCGATGACGTTGCCGCCCCAGGTGCCGAACGCGTTCGGGCTCCAGGAGATGGAATTGGCCGGCGAGTTGGGCAAGAAGTCCTCCAGCACGACAGCCACGTCTCTCTACGAGAAGGTGCTGACGAGGCAGGGGGAGCAGTATGTCATCCAAACCAACTACCGGGCGAGCGAGATGCCCAGGAAGGTGCAGGCCCTGCTCGACCGGTATTACAAAGATCTCGAAAGCGCGGCCTCGACTCGCGACCTCGTGAAGAGGGTGCAGGAGCTGAAAGCACAATCACGGACGCTCTACCAGAGTTCGAGTTTCTTCAGCAGAACCCTGAGCACCTTGAGTAGCACCTTGAGCGGGCATGACGAGAAGGATGACAAGGAGGAGAATGAAAGGCAGCTCAAGAACGCCGAAGAGGATTACTCTCGCAACGTCCTTCGCGCCATCGTCCGCCTCGTCCGCGCTCTGCACGTGGGGCACTTCTACACGGACGCGAACGGTCGCCTCAACACGATGCTCCTGCTGAACAAGCTCCTGCTGCAGAATGGCTTCTCGCCGGTCATCCTGAATGACAACGCGATCTTCGGCGGGAGAATGAACATCGAGCAGCTTCGACTCCAAGTGGAAGCCGGCCTCAAGGCCTTCGACGATGAGGTCAAAGACGCCAGCACTGAGTTGCAAGTGCAGCTCGTCGCGGGTGAGGTCGCGGCTACGCAATCACTGCTGCGCCAGGTGGGGATCAATGTTGGCGTGCCGGTGCTCGGGGTGTTGGTCACGTACTACTTCTGGCCGTCTTGAACCCAGGCACGCTCCTCGCGTGCATTCCCCATGAGTCGCCGGCCGTGTGAGAAGTCCCTCTGGTTGCTGGCCGTCTAGAACATGCCTAGGCCCAGGCCCAGCCCACGTGCCCATCCGGGCGGAGCAGCAGTCCGCTCAGCCCACGGAGCTCCTCGCAGTCATCGCCTGGATGAGCCTGAACGACGTTCGTCCAGCCCTTCCACGCCGGGTCCAACGAAACGTTGGGGCCGTGGCCGCCCCGGAGCTGCAGCACCAGCCACTTTCCCTCATGCATGAAGGAGTAGAGCCTCCTCACGACCCCATCGAGCAGCTTCAGCTCCAGGTCGGGGAGCCTCTTACCGGTCAAGGCCGTCACGAGCCCTCCCTCGAAGCGGGGAGCGGGCACGTCCAGGTCCGGATAGACCACGTCCATGGCTCCCAGACGCTCCGCCAGGGAGCGATTCAAGGCCGGGTCCTTCAAGAAGCCCGACAACATGTCGCGCAAGGCCAGGACGGAGGGTGAACAGGCCATGAGGGCGGTCTGCGCCTCCGTGTTGCGCGTGAGCGCATGGCCCACCGGGTAGCGCTCCCGGTGGTAGCTATCGAGCAGCGACACCGGGGCCCGATCTCGCAGCACTCCGGCGAGCTTCCAGCCGAGATTCATGGCGTCCTGCAAACCGACATTGAGGCCCTGCCCTCCAGCAGGAAAGTGGATGTGCGCGGCATCGCCAGCGAGCAGCACGCGGCCGGCCTTGTAGGTTTCGGCGATCCGCGTCTCGTTGCCAAAGCGAGACAGCCACTGGGGGTCCCTCATCCCGAGGTCGGTGCCACAAATCCTCGTGACGCTCCGCCGCAGCTCGTCGAGCGTGACGCCCTCCTTGACCGGCACCTGCATGCGTTCGGGGTCGAAGAGGATGAGCCGGTGGATGCCGGGGCTGAGCGGGACGATCATGATGCCGCCCCGGGTGTTGATGGTGGAGAAGGCAGGCGTCGAGGGGGGTTCGGAGAGGACCACGTCGCCCAGCATGGCGGTGACCGAGGTGTCCGTTCCCACGAAGCCGATCCCCGCGAGCTGCCGGACGATGCTGCGCGCCCCATCCGCGCCAACCACATAACGCGCGCGGCAGCGGAAGGCCTGACCCGAGGCCGCTCCAACGAGGTCCACACCTTCGTCATCCTGCCGCAACTCCCGCACCTCGTATCCGCGCCGGATGTCCACCCCGAGCAAACGGGCGCGCTCCTCGAGCAGCATCTCGGTGACGGCCTGGGAGATGAACAGCGTGAACTTGAAGGCCGTGTCGAGCGCCGAGAAGTCGAGCCGCGTGTCGAGCATGCCGAAGTGGCCGGTCGGCAGGGGCTTGCCGCGCTCCAGGAAGGGCCCCTCCCATCCGCGCAGCGCCAGGACCTCGAGCGAGCGCGGATGGAGCGTCAATGCGCGCGATTGCTGGACCGGCTCATTCCTGCGCTCGAATACCGTCACGGCAATGCCCGCCAGGGCCAATTCACAGGCAAGCATCAATCCGGTCGGTCCACCGCCAACGACGGCGACCTCGATGACATCCTTCATGTTCAGCTCCATGGCAATGATTGTTCATGCATCACCATAGGGCCCGGCATGTGTGGCGTGGTAACGTCATCCAGCCAAAGAATACCGATCTTCCGCCAACATGCCGAAGCCGAGTGCGCACATCATCGCTGCCATCGAGCGTCCGGACGAACCGACGCTCATCGCCATTCCCATCCACTCGGGCCAGGAGCCCGAGCTTGCCCGGCACCGCCATGAGAGGGGACAGCTGTTCTCCATCCAGAACGGGCTGCTCGTCATCCATACCTCGCGCGGCAACTGGCTCATGCCTCCGGGAATGGCCGGCTGGATTCCTCCCGGCACATGGCACTCGGCGCAGTGGCACGGCCCAACGAGCGGATGGAGCGTCTATGTCTCGGCCCGAGCCTGTGAACGGCTGCCCGGGGAAGCCCGTGTCGTGCGGATGTCTCGGGTACTGGAGGCCGTTGTCGAGCGAGCCACGGACTGGGAGCCCGGTGCGCCGCTCAGCCCGCCTCAGGCCCGTCTGGCGGAGATCGCCATCGACGAGCTCCAGGTCGCGGAAGAGGAGCTGGCGCTGCGTCTACCCATGCCGAGAGAGCGGCGGCTCGCCGCCATCGCCCGGGCGCTCCTCGCGAATCCGGCCGACGCGCGAAGCATTGGAGCCCTGGCCTCCTGGGCGGGCATCAGCGAGCGATCCCTCACGCGCCACTTCAAACAGGAGACGGGCATGACCTTCGTGCACTGGCGGCAGCAGGCGAAGCTGGCGCGCGCCCTCGCGCTGCTGTCAGAGGGTGAGCCTGTTGGGAACGTGGCCTTCGCCCTGGGCTACGAAAGCGTGAGTGCGTTCATCGCCATGTTCAAGCGGTTCCTCGGCACGACCCCGGCACAGTGCATGGCCAGGCGGCGGAGCACTTCTATTTGATGCTGCCACTGGTGCAACGGGAGAGGATTCCACCTGGGATACCTCCGCTCCCCTGCGTCTCAAAGCCCCACGAACGGGTCGAAACGCGTCCCCTGGGGAGCCCAGCTCACCTCGACACCTTCCGTACGTCCGCGCTCGCGAAGAAAGCGCATGGTGACATCGAGGTCATCGAGCAGGCGAGGAAAGGGAACCAGCGGCTCGTCGAGGGGCCCGAGAGAGTGTCAAAGAACTCGAGCCAGCGAGAGAGTGTCAAAGAACTCGAGCGACGCGACCCGGCACGACTCGCGGAGGAAAGGAGAAAAGCGGAAAGGGCGCTGAGAAATCCCCCCGCCTCCACCGAGCCGCCGCCTCTCGGAACGCCGCGACGAAGGCACCGTACTGCTCACGCAACTCCCGCAACGCCTGGCGCGTGGAGGCATGCCCCAACGGCCGCGGGCTGCGCTTGAGATGTTCGGGCCGGGTATGCGGGTGCTGTACTCTCACGGCGCGCTCCCCAAGCACTGGCTTGTCGCGTGCGCGCGCCTCAGCTTCTACCTCCTCCACCAATCCCTGCACCGCACGCCGCCTCGACTCCTCCCCCAGTCCGTTCCAACACGGAAGGGGCGCCACCTCCAACTCCACAGGCTCGGCCCATTGCTGCGCGAAGCGCTCCTGCGCTCCAGCCATGTCTTCGCTCCCCCTCTTGTTCCAGCGCTTCGTCCAGTTGAACCACTTGAACAGTCGCCGCGCCGGACCCAGCAATTGTGGCAGACACGTGAGGCCCGGCCACTCGGCGCACCTTTCCACCAGTCCCTCTTTCACCCCATGGGCGAGCACGTAGCGTAGCCGGCCCACCAGTGCTGTGTCGTCCAGCACCGGCTCCGCCGAGTAGCGCCTCTCCCAGAACCCCCCACTCCAGTCCACCAGCCTGCCTACCTTCTTGGACAAATTGGAGCGCAGGTACTGCATGAAGGACGCAAGCGCGGCACCGCGCGCCCACACCAGCAGGTGGAAGTGGTTGGATGCGAAGGTGAAGGCGTGCAGCCGTATGGTGCCGGCACTCTGCTGGACGGCTCGCGCCAACACGCCCCCCACCACCTCATTGACCTCCGCGCTAGGACGCAGCAACAGACGTCCCTGGAAGCACCTGGACGTGACGAAATAGAGCCCCTCCTCTTGGAACATCCTCAACGGCCAGCCCATCCCCATCCCCTGCGTGCGTTACGCCTACGCCAGGAGGAATGCACCCTGTGGGCCAACTCCAAGTCCTCAGAAAGACTCGAAGCGCGGTCGGTGACCCATCTACGCCGAGTCTCATTTCTCGTTCAAGAACCTCGTTTCGAGTCCTTTGACACCATCTCCGGGAATCCTTTGACACCGTCTCCGGTCTCCGGTCGTGTTGAGTTCGCGCGCGCAGCCGCAACTGAGGAGTCATCATGCATGGAGTCAGGAAGTTCGCTGTTGCAATGGTGTTGGGAGGGCTCATGGCTTGCACCGCCGGGCCCAAGGGTGAGCCGGGACCGGCCGGTCCGGACGGGCCCGCTGGCACCGCCGGCCCGCAAGGGCCCACTGGCCCCCAGGGCCCCTCGGCCACTTCTCGTCCCGCCGTATGGCGGGATGCGAACAACACGTACGTCGGCCCGGTCCTCACGAACGAGGAGGTGCTCTACTTCGATGCCGGGGGGCGTGTCTGGTTCGTGGATCCGTCTACCGGACAGCTCCAGGCTGAATCCCTGGACATCAAATACGACGCGGCGGACTGCACGGGCAATGCCTATGTGAACGCCACGCTGCCTCGCCTTGTCTTCCAGGTACCTGGCGATTCCGCTGACACGCTCCGGACCCAGTCCGACACGTACACCGCCACGAATCTCCAGCTCAAATCCACCCGGACTGGCACGTCGTGCTTCAACACCGGCCATGAGCAAGCGGTAGTGCCTCTGGCAGACACGCTGCCCACCACGCCCATCGTCAAGCCCGCCGTCACCTTCGTGGGCCCCCTCCATCTGGCCTTGCAGTAGCCCCGAGTGTGTTTCAGGAAACCCATGTCTTGCCGCGCTGGAGGAGTCCGATGCGGGCTCTCGCGCGCAGCCTTCACTAAGGAATCATCATGCGTAACGTCCATTCATTTGCTGGGGTGATGTTGTTGGGGGCGCTCATGGCCTGCACGGGTGCTCAAGGGCCCAAGGGAGACCCGGGGCCCACTGGTGCGCAGGGGTCCACTGGTGCGCAGGGGCCCGCTGGCCCTCAAGGGCCCGCCGGCCCTTCGGTCCCCACCGCCGTGTGGGAGGATGCGAACAACACGTTGGTCGGCCCAGGCGTGCTCTTGGATGATGGGGCGGCCTACTTCGATGCCAGGGGCTTCATCTGGACCTTGGACATGATCACCGGCCAGTTCAGGACCGACAAGATGACCATCCACTACGACGCAGCCGACTGCACGGGCAATGCCTATGTGGGCCGCAACCTGTCTCGCCTTGTCATCCAGGTGCCTGGCGATTCCGCTGACACGTTCCGGGCGCTGCCCGACACGCTCACCCTCACCACGGTCCAGCTCAAATCCTCCCGGTACGACGAGAAGACGTGCTCGAACAACAACAACGAGCAAGGGGTGATTCCTCTGGCGGACACGTTGCCCGCCACGCCCATCGTCAAGCCCGCCGTCACCTTCGTGGGCCCCCTCCATCTCACCATGAAGTAGATGACGGGCGTCTTCATCAACGGCTTCATGCACTTCGAACGACGAAAGCCACCGGCTTCACCAGTTTGAGCGGCTCGACGGAGGGGTGCAGCACCGTCCCGTTGGCGACGCGAGCTGGAATCCTCAGCCAGAAGGACACCAGCTCGCGCTCACGACCGGTGCCGGCGCACCGCTCACAGCCACTCCCGCGAGTGGCCGTGCAGCGCTGACAAACAATGTCGGTCTCGAATGAGAGGGTCGCCGCGCCCCCCTGTCAGAGCTTCATCCTCCTGGTTTTGCCGCACAAGAAGTGCTCGGTTGTGCGGCTGGACCTCAGTCCCGCTGGCGGCAGCCAGCACCCTGTCCCCGCATCGCAGTCCTGGGTGCTGGCCGGCGCGCCTCGTTCTACTTCAGCGGCAGAGACACATAGGACGGGCTGCTCGACGGCGAGGAGAACGTCAGCGTGGAGAGGGCCGGCGCCTTGTCTGCGTAGAGCGGATCGACAGTATCGATGACGAGCGAGAGGCGATGGCCGCTCGGAACGTCATAGGCCGTCGCCGGGAAGTCCACGTCCACGGCACGGGGCTGGCCGGCAACGGCGTCTCGGAGCGTGACCGCGACGTGCGTGACGAGGCTCCCCGTCCCTGCCCAGTCCGTATCGAAGAGGTAGGCGATGACCGTCGTCTGCCCGGAACTGCCCGGAGTGACGGTCAGGCGCAGGTGCGGGGACCCGCGCACGCGTCGCGAGCTCGTCAGCCAGTCCGACTGCCAGACGGCCGCGTTCGACCGGTCCACCACCGGAATCCATGCCGTGGGCGGCTCACCCGTGATGGCCTCCACGCCGTTCGTCAGCAGCACCACGCCTCCGTTGGCGACAGTGTCAGCGCCCGCGAAGATCGTCGCGCTCCAGCCCGTCTCCGAGCCCGTCTTGAGGTCGCCCTCGTTGTTCCACCAGTGCACATCGCTCAGGTTGTAGCGCGCGGTGCTCGTCGAGACGGCGCCCCACGACGGGAATGACTCGTAGGAGCCCTGGCCCCGGATCTGAAGCTGAACCGGATTCTCCGCGGCAATGCCCGTGTTCACGCCGCGCAGGTACTGGTCGAACCAGCGGCGCGTGCTCGTCCAAGCGTCGTTGGGAATGCCCAAGATGCCGGTCAGCTCGGGGATGGCGTGGTCACCCGGACGGAGCTCGAGCCGCTTCGGCCCCGACAGCCGGGTAAAGAAGTCAGCAAGCTGATTCGGCTCGAAGAAGGTATCGCCGTAGGCATTGGCCATGAGGATGGCGGGACGGCTCGCGTTGACGCGATCCAGGTACGTTGCGGCACTGCGGGCCTGAGCGTAGGAGATGACGCCATCCAGGTTCTGGTTGGCGAAGAAGTCCGAGAGGGCCTGCCGCAGCTCCGCAGAGGGCTTCCCGGTCAGCTCCGCCGAGAGCCACAGCAGCCCGGCGCTCTGTAGATGGCGCGTCTGGTTCGCGAACAGCGAGTTCGTCAGATCCGTCCAGCAGCTCAACGCGGCCACGGCGCGAATGCGCGAGTCAAACGCCGCGCCGATCAACGAGATGCCCGCGCCATAGGAAACCCCCGCCGCACCGATGCGAGCCGGATCTGCGGGAGTATTGGCCAGCGCCCAGTTGATGACCTCGGTCACATCGCCGATGTCCTTGGGGCCAGCCGTGTCGATGGCTCCCCCCGAGGTCCAGAAGCCTCGCGGGGTGTACGAGACCACGACGTACCCGGCATCGGCGAACTGCTGCGCCTGCGCGAGGTACTCCAAGCTGGGCAGCGCCCAGCTGGTGATGAAAATGATTGCCGGATATCGCCCCGGCGTATCTGGCGTGAAGACGTTGCCCTTCAGGGTCACTCCATCACGCGTGGTGATGTCGATGAGACGGAAGGACGAGGAAGCGGACGCAGGACCAGCAATGACGCACAACGACAACACTGCGGATACAGCGATTGCTCGTAGCCAGGACAAAGCGCTCCTCCTGCAGAGGGGGTGTCCGGGAACGATAAATAATGATTAAAACTAATGTCAAGAATAAGCTGCTTAAATATTGTGTAACAAAGAGGTTCCGACCCCTTCCCTGTCCCCGCGAAGCCTCCGCCCTTCGTCAGTTCGTCTGCTGCGCGGGGGCGCACAGCCGCTCGCGCAGCGTGGCCACGGGGGTCTCCCAATGGTGCTCGAACCAAACGTCGAGAAACTGAGGGGACGCGCGGCCACGGCGGTACGCGGCCCACAGCCGCCGCAGGTACTCGGACCCCCCGATGCCAGACCGCACAACATTGAAGAGCTGAAACGAGCTCATCAGCAGGATGAACGCCGCGGTCCGAATTCCCAGGTTGCCCAGGGCGTACGCCTGCAGCTCCATCTCGCCCACCTGGTCCGTGGCGTAGCCCGTCAGCACGTGCAACAGGTCATGCGTCTCGCGGTAGCGCTTGCCGATGTAGTCGATGTCGCTCTTGAGCTCGAGCGTCGTCTCGAAGGGCGAGATTTTGTTGTCGCGGTAGTAACGCGCGAACTCATAGCCGAGCGTTCCCTCGGGCAGGCTCTCCAGCACGGCCAGGTCCAGCACCTTGCCCTGAAGGGACGGGCGCTCGGACAGCAGGCGTCGTCCCCCCTCGCTGTGCTGGAACTGCTGGACGATCGAGGCGTAGACGTTGAGGTCCAGGCAGATGTTGATCAGCTGGCCGCAGTTGGGATTCGTCGGGTCGTCCTTGAGCACCTCCAGGCACTGGCTCGCCACGCGCAGGCGGGTGAACAGGGAGGGGTCGTCGGGCAGGGACAGGGTGTTGGGGTCGACCATGGGAAGCGCTCCTTCCTATTGCGGCAACAGGGCTCTCATCTGATTGAGGATGAACCGTGCCGCGCGCTCGGGGTGCAGTCTGTAGACAGCGTCCATGAGCCTGGCGTCGGAGCCCACCAGGACGCGGTAGCGGTTGTTCTCGATGCCGTCGAGGACGATCCGCGCGGCCTTGTCAGGGGTCAGCATCTTCACCGGCGGCGCCTCCCCGGCCTTCATCTGCAGGGTATTCATCACCCCCGAGTTCTCCGCGATGTTCGTGCCCATCGCGCCCGGGAAGACCACCGTGACCCGCACGTTCGTCCCCTGCAGCTCCGAGCTCAGACCTTCCGTCATCAGCTTCACGGCCGCCTTGGAGGCTCCGTAGATGGTCTGTCCCGGCACGGGCAGGAAGCCGCCCATGCTGGAGATGTTCGTGATGTGCGCTTCCGGGCGCGCGAGCAGGTGCGGCAGGAACGCCTTGATCATGTAGAGCGTTCCGAACAGGTTGACGTTCATCACCCGGTCGATTGCCGCGTAGTCGAGGTCCTTCAACTTGACGAAGGGTTGAATCACGCCCGCGTTGTTGATGATGCCGTCGACAGCCCCGAAGCGGGAGATGACCTGCTGGGGGAGCGCATCCACCTGGGCCCGGTCCGCGATGTTCACGGTGTAGGTGGCCAGGTTGGCGCTGTTCATCCCCGCCAGCTTGACGGTCTCCTCGAGGGCAGGCGCGTTGATGTCCACAGCGGCGACGCTCGCCCCCCTCGACAGCAGAGCGAGGACGAGCTCCCTGCCCAGACCACTTCCGCCGCCGGTCACGACGACGATCTTGTTCTGGACCTTCATGGCTGTGCCTTCTCCGTGACGGGGGCTGACGCGGGAACGAACCGGTAGAGGGCGCTCTCCACGTCGGACGACAGATAGATGGTCCCCGAGCCGCCCACGGCGACCCCCGTGGGGATGTACCCTGGCGGAAAGCCCTTGCTCTCGGGCAGCCCGATGCGCAAGCCGCTCGCGATGACAGTGGAGCGTCCCGTGGCCGGATCGATGCGCACCAACCGCTTGCCGCCCACCTCGGCGACAATCAATCCACCATCGGGATGCCGGGCAATGCCCTCCGGTGCCTTCAGGCCCTTGGCCACCGTGCTCCGAGCCCCATCCGAGAGGCGCACCCGGGTCACCCGCCCCGAGCGCACCTCGGTGACGTACACCCCCGGCTCCTTCGCCTCCGTGTCAGCCACGAGCCCCACCGGTCCCTCGAGGCCCTCGGTCAGCACCGTGGTCCCCGCGGACTCGGAGGCATCCACCCGAACGAGCCTGCCCGTGGTGCCCTCGGCGAGGAGCAGCGTGCCATCAGGGAGCTCGATGGCGCCCTGGAGGCCATTCTTGTTGGGAATCGTCCGCAACACCTCTCCGGAGGCCCGATCCAGGACCTGCACACCGCTCAGGTCTCCCAGATAGCTGGTGCTCAGCACCACGTGCTTCGCGCCCACGCTCACGTGCATCGGGAAGGCCACCCGGGAGGAGAGGACACGGGTCGTCTGGGCAATCTTCCCATCACGCCCTCCCACCCGGCGAAAGGCATACACATCCGCCACGTACACGTTCTCGTCCGCATCATCCGGCGCGACGGCGATGCCAGAGGGCACGCTCAAGCGCGCCTCGACGAGCGGCCGGATGGAGCCATCCGCGGGATTCACCACGCGGATGTCGTTGTCCACCATGTTGGACACGTACACCTGGTCGTCGGGGCCGACCGTCAGGTTGTCGAGCCCGGTGGGCAGCTGCGCGACGACCGTCTTCTCTCCCGTGGCCACCCGGACGCGGACCAGTTGGCCCAACACCGAGTCCACCACGTAAAGATTCTCGCGGCTCGAATCGAAGTTGGTGGCGACCGGCATCCCGAAGCCTTCCGCCACGGTCTCGATGGCCCCCGTATCCACGTTGATACGGGCAATCTGCCTCTTGAGCAGGAGCGGGCCGTACAACTTGTCGTCCGGGCCGAACTCGAAGCCGTTGAGGAAGCCGTGCCCGGAGAGGATCTGCCGCCGAGGCTTCTTCCCGTTCGGATCCACCTCCCACAGCACGTCATCGCCCCGGCCGAGCTGGGTGACGTAGAGCCTGCCATCGCGGCGGAAGGCCAGCGAGTTGAGGCCCGGCAAATCCTTGGCGATGACGCGCGTCTTTCCATCCGGGGTGCGCCGCATCAACTGCCCGGAGAAGAAACCCGTCCAGTAGATGGAGCCATCCGGGCCCAGGGCCACGTCATCCGCGCCGCCCATCGGCGGCCCCACCAGGGTGCTCACCGCGCCGGTGCTCAAGTCGATGGAGTGGACAGACTGGCCGAGCAGATTGCTGGCCAGCAGGTGCCCCTTGCCATCGAGCGCCAGCCCATGGACGCCCTGGAAGGGAGAGGCGGCCACCACCACCTCCTGCCGATAAGCGGAAGGAGGGGCGGAGAGCGCCTGGCCGCTCACCAGCAGCAGCCCGGCCGCCAGGGTCTTGGAGAGGAAACGCGGCATCACGGGTTGTTCCCTCCCCGGGTGAGCTCCAGGCCCGAGAGCTCACCGCCATCGCGCCACTTCCGCAGGATGTCGATGAACCCGAGCGTGCCGCCCGCGAAACCCGCGCTGCGAATCAGGCTCAAGTCAGGCTTGGCGCCCTCGTTGTTGATGTAGCCAGGCGTGCATTCGGCACCGCCAAAGGCGTGACCCCCCTGCTGGAGGCTCGCCATGATCGTCGCCCACCACTGCTCCTGCGCCTGCTCCGTCGGTTCGAGCGCCTCGACGCCCCGCTTCAGGCTCTGCTCGATGAGGTAGGCGGCGTGCCGCGCCTGCTCGCTGAGGATGTGGACGAAGTTGATCGCCCAGCTGCTCTGGATGAGGCTGATCATCAAGAGGTTCGGATACCCGCGGCTGGTCATGCCGTGGAACGTCGAAGGACCGTTGGCCCAGGCGTCACGCAAGGACTTGCCGCCGCGCCCGCGGATGTCGAAGCCCAGCTTGCGGGTGTAGTCGCCCGTGACCTCGAAGCCCGAGGCGTAGACGAGGCAGTCGACCTCGTATTCCTTGCCATTCACCACCACGCCGGTGGGAGTAATCCGCTCCACGCCCTTGCCGTCCGTATCCACGAGCTGGACGTTGGGGCGGTTGAACGTGTTCAGGTATTCGTCGTGGAAGCAGGGCCGCTTGCACAGAGGATCGTAGTAGGGCTTGAGCGACTCGGCCGTCACCGGATCCTTGACGATGGAGGCCACCCGCGCGCGGACCTCTTCCATCTTGCGGTAGTTGGCCATCTGGTGAATCTCAGCCGCCTCCTCGGGGCTCTTGGCGCGGCGAGTCTCGGAGGCATCGAAGAGATAGGTCCACCCATCCCGCACCAGGTCGACATCCGCCTGGAGACCGGAGACGAGCGCGGTGAAGTTGCGGATGCGCTCCTCCTGCCAGCCGGGCTTGAGCGACTTCGCCCAGGCCTCGTCGGTGGGCTGGTTGGCCCGCACACCCACGCCCGAGGGCGTGCGCTGGAAGACGTACACCTGCTTCGCCGACGCACCGAGGTGGGGGATCGCCTGGACCGCGGTCGCGCCCGTGCCGATGATGCCCACCCGCTTGTCGGCCAGCCGGGTCATGGGGCTCGTGGGGCCACCGCCGGTATAGCCATAGTCCCACCGGCTCGTGTGGAAGCTGTGGCCCTTGAAGGTCTCGATGCCCGGGATGCCAGGCAGCTTCGCCTTGTGCATGATGCCACCAGCGATGACCACGAACCGCGCCGCGAGCTTGTCGCCCCGGCTGCTCGTGACGTTCCAGCGCCGGGTGTTCTCGTCCCAGTCCATCTGCTCGACCTGGGTCTGGAACAGCGCCGCCTTGTAGAGGTCGAACTGCCGGCCGATCCGCTGGCAGTGGGCGAAGATCTCCGGCGCCTTGGCGTACTTCTCCGTCGGGATGTAGCCGGTCTCCTCGAGCAGCGGCATGTAGATATAGGACTCCACGTCGCAGGCGGCGCCCGGATAGCGGTTCCAGTACCAGGTGCCACCGAAGTCGCCGCCCTTCTCGATGATGCGGAAGGAATGGACTCCAGCCTGGCGCAGCCGCACCGCCGCCAACATGCCGCCAAAGCCGCCGCCGACAACCAGCACGTCGATCTGCTCGGTTAGCGCCGGACGGGTGAAGCCGGGCTCGACGTAGGGGTCCTTGTCGAAGTCCGCGTAGAGGCCGCTGAGGTCGCGGTACTGGGCGTTGCCGTCAGCACGCAGCCGCTTCTCGCGCTCGAGCCGGTACTTCTCCCGCAGTGCTTCCGGAGAAAAAGAGGCCTCACCCTTCTTCGACGCAATCATCCGTACACGTCCTTTCGACCTGACAGCCGCAGCGCATGTACACGGCTGTGTACATGTCTGGACATAACTCAATTCCTGTCGTAAGTAAACGGCCGTGTACATGTCCGGCCCAACCGAGCCCAAGAGATTGACGCGCCAGCGCGATGCCGAGCGCACGCGTGCTGCGATCCTCACCGCCGCACGAACCCTGTTCTCCACGCGGGGCTACGCTCACACCGGCGTGCGCGAGGTGGCGGAGCTCGCCGGGGTGAACTCCGCGCTCGTCGGCCGCTACTTCGGTTCGAAGCTGGGCCTGTTCCGGGCGACGTTGGAGGTGCTCGACATCACCCCGATGTTCCAGCTGGAGCGGCACCGCTTCGGCGTGGCCATGGTGGCGGCCTTCTTCGACTCACCGGACGCACCGGGCCCGCTGGCGATGATGCTCCTCTCGGCGGCCGACCCCGAGGCGCACGCGGCGAGCGTCGAGTTCCTCCAGAAGAAGGTGCTCACCCCGTTGGCCCGGTGGCTGGGTCCCCCGGACGGCGAGGGCCGTGCGGCGAAGCTCAGCATCCTCTGGAACGGCTTCCTTACCAGTTGGAAGCTGCTGCCCCTCCCGGCGCTCACCGGGGCACGCCTCGCTTCTACCCGCCGCTGGCTGGAGGCTCAGACGCAGGCAATCGTCGACGAAGGCGAGGCCTGAGCTCCACCGCCTCCCCCACCCGCTCCCACGGAGGCGTGCCCGCGTACCGCTCCACCAGGAAGGAGACGAAGGCCCTCACCTTCGAGGGAACCAGCCGCCCCGGCGGATGCACCGCGAAGATGCCGGTGTCGGGCACGGACCACCCCTGCAGCACCCGCACGAGCCGCCCGGCGCGTAGATCCTCCGCGATGAGGAACGTGGCCAGCACGGTGACGCCACAGCCCGCCACCGCCGCCTGCCGCAACGCCTCGGCGTTGTCCGCGACGAGCACCGGGCGGCCTCGCGCAGTCACCTGCTCCTCCCCTCGCTGGAGGTCCCACGCCCGACCGCCCGACAGCGGGCTGAAATAGAGGCAGGCGTGGTGCGCGAGGTCCTCCGGCTTCGCCAGCGCCCGCCGGCCCCGGAGGTAGGAGGGGGCCGCGACGAGGAGGCGGTGGTTCGTCGCGAGCCGGCGCACCACGAGGCTGGAGTCCGTGAGCGCACCGATGCGGATGGCCATGTCGAACCCCTCCTGAACGAGGTCCACGTAGCGGTCCATGAACGAGAGCTCCAGTCCGATGCGCGGGTAGCGGCGCAAGAAGTCCGGCAGAAGCGGCGCCACCTGGAGCTGGCCGAACAGGTTGGGCACGGCCACCCGCAGCCGCCCCCGGGGCTCCCCCGCCAGGCCCGAGACGAGCGCCTCCGCCTCCTCCACGCGGGTGAGCACGTCGGTGCACCGCTCCAGGTACAGCGTCCCGGCTTCCGTCAGCGACACGTGGCGCGTGGTGCGCCTCAGGAGCGCGGTGCCCAGCGCGTCTTCCAGCCGGGCGATGCGCCGGCTCAGGGCGGAGGCGCTGATGTCCAGTTCGCGCGCCGCGTCCGCGAAGCACAGCGTCCGCGCCACCGCCGTGAAGCTGAGCATGTCCTCCAGCCTGTCCCTCAGTGCCACGCGCTCCATGCCCTGCGCCTCCGCATTGTTGCGTGCGGTGCAAGAGTCTAGTGCGGCGCCCCGCGATGACGGGACGAAAGCCCTGCGCTACTCATGCACCGCACGCCACGGAGAGCACGGGGGCCATCCGGGCCGCGTGTGTTTCCGGGCTCCCACGGAGTGCAGGCACCATGGCAGACACGAAGGGTTCGAAGTCGTTCCAGAAGAAGATGAGTGGCCTGCGCGTCCTGGGAGCCGCCCTCACCGCTGCGCTGCTGACTGCCGCATCTCCCGCACAGCCCCATCGCGAGCGGTTGCCGCTGCCCGAGGGCTTCACGTACCCCAATGGCATCGCCCACGCGGAGGACGGGACGCTCTTCATCGGCTCGGTGTCGAACGGGCGCATCCTGCGCCGGACCCCGGGAGGCGAATGGACGGTGCTGTTCCCTGGCTCCGAGGAGCTCTTCGCCGTGACGAGCCTTCGGCTCGATGCGCCGCGCGGCCTGCTGTGGGGCACCTCGCCCGACGTCATGGGACTGCTGCGTCCGGATGGCACCCTGGGGAAGCGTGCGCCCCGGCTCTTCGCGGTGGATGCGAGCACGGGCGAGGTCCGGCGCATCGTCCCCGTACCGGAGGGAGGCCTGGGCAATGACATCACCGTCGCTCTCGATGGCGGCCTGTATGTGACGGATAGCTCGCGGGCCTCCGTCCTCTACCTGCGTCCCGGGGGTGAGCAGTTGGAGACCTACGTGTCCGATGCCCGCTTCGCGTCCAAAGCGGCGGGGCTGTCTGGCGTTGGCCCCGCCGGCATCGCGCAGGCACCAGATGGGCGGACGCTTGCCATCAACACGTATGGGCCGGGCCGGCTCTTCCTCGTGCGTCCGGGAGCGGAGGGAGCGACCCCTTCCGTGAGCGAGGTGGAGCTGCCGCGCCGGCTGGAGAATCCGGATGGAATGCGCTTCGCGCGGGATGGCCGGCTGATCGTGCTGGAAGGGGCGGCGAACAGTGGCGATGGGCGCGTGGTCCGCATCGACGTGCTCGGAAAGGCCTCCGGCCCGAGGCCCATCGAGGTGCTGGCCTCCGGGATGGAGTCTCCCGTCAACCTCACGGTGGAAGCGAACGGCCGCGTCTGGGTGACCGAGGCCAGGCTGCGCGACAGATTGCTGAAGGGCGCGGCGGCGAAGGTGCCGGACACGTTCTGGGTGACGAAGCTGGTGCTCGGAGATTGAGCCGAACGCCTCGAGGGGCTCCTCGGGGTGTCACCGGAGTGAGGCCCCAAGGGCCATCACTTCAGCAGCGGCGCCAGCGCGGGCCAGACATGGTCGCGCAGCTTGGGCTGCACGGCGGCGACGGGGTGGATGTTGTCGGCCTGAAAGGAGGCGCGGTCCATGGCAATAGGCTCCAGCAGGAACGGGAGCAGGGCCACCTGGTGCGCCTCGGCCACGGTCCGGAAGTTGGCCGAGAAGCCCTCCGTGTAGGCCTTTCCCAGGTTGGGCGGCATGCGAATGCCCACCAGCAACACCCGGGCACCAGCGGCCTTTGCCGCGCTCACCATCTTCTCCAGGTTGGCCCGAGTCTGCTTGAGCGGCAGACCCCGTAGCCCGTCATTTCCTCCCAGGGCGATGACCACCACCGCAGGCTTGTTGCGCGCGAGCTCGCCTTCGATTCGCGAGGCGCCTCCCGCGGTGGTCTCACCGCTGACGCTGGCGTTCACCACCCGCCAGCCAGGCGTCTCCTTGGCCATCCGCTCTCCCGTCAACGCCACCCAGCCCTCCTCCGGCGCGAGCCCGTAGGCAGCGGACAACGAGTCCCCCATCACCAGCACCGTCCGCACGGGCCCGGCCTCCGCGGTCGATGCGCCCAGCGCGGCCAGCCCCACGGCCAGTGTCACCACCAGGTAACCGAGCACACCGGCGGTCCGGGTGCGCTCCCTCATGTATCCTTGGCTCATCCGCTGAAACTCCTCCGGGCCGCCGTTACAAGCCTGCTCCTCGAGCAGACGCTCCCCTGACGAAGAACTCAAATATGCCCCACGACCTCGCGATGCACACCAAAGTCCAGCCCGACCCCCAGCGGTTGGCCCTCCAGGTGTCGGAACTGGGCAAGCGCGTGCCCCTGCCGTCCGGCGCGCTCACCATCCTCGACGGAGTGGGCTTCTCCATCTCCCATGGCGACACCGTGGCCATCGTCGGGGCCTCCGGCTCGGGAAAGAGCACGCTGCTGTCGCTGATGGCCGGGCTGGACACGCCCAGTTCCGGGAGCGTGCTGTTGGACGGCGAGCCGCTGTCCGCCCTGGACGAGGACGGCCGTGCACGCGTGCGCGGCGAGAAGGTGGGCTTCGTCTTCCAGAGCTTCCAGTTGCTGCCCTCGCTGACGGCGCTGGAGAACGTGATGCTGCCGCTCGAGCTGCGCGGAGACGCGGACGTGGAGACGCCCGCTCGGGCCATCCTCGACAAGGTGGGGCTGGGCGAGCGGCTGGGCCACTATCCGCGCCAGCTGTCAGGCGGAGAGCAGCAGCGCGTCGCCCTGGCGCGTGCCTTCGTCACCCGACCAGCGGTGCTCTTCGCCGACGAGCCCACCGGCAACCTCGACACCCGCACCGGCCAGGCCATCGTCGAGCTGCTGTTCTCGCTCAACGCGGAGGCTGGCACCACCCTGGTACTCGTCACCCATGATGAGCACCTCGCGGCGCGCTGCGGGCGGCGGCTGCGGCTCGACGGGGGCCGCCTGGTCACATCGGAGCGGCAAGCATCATGAGGCTGCTCAAGATGGCCTGGCGCCAGCTGCGCCGTGACTTCGCCGCCGGCGAGCTCCGCATCCTCCTCGGTGCCCTGGTGCTCGCGGTGTTGGCCGTGACGGCCATCGGCTTCGTCACCGACCGCGCCGAGCGCGCGCTCGCCCTCGAGGCCAACCGGCTGCTCGGCGGTGATGCGGTGGTGCTCGGCGACACGCCCCTCGGCGGGGGAGTGCGCGACGCAGCGGGTGCGCCCGGGCTGCGAAGCACCGAGACGCAGGAGCTGCCCAGTATGATTCGGGTCGGCGACGCGGACGACGAGCGGCTCAAGCTCGGTGAGCTCCGGGCGCTCGGAGAGGGCTTTCCCCTGCGGGGTCGCTTCCGCATCGTGGAAACAGCTGGCGGCCCCGAGCACGACGCCATGGGCATTCCCGAGCGGGGCAGCGTGTGGATGAGCCGCGCTGGCGCGGACGCGCTGGATGCCAAGCTGGGGGACATGATTGGCATTGGCGAGTCGCAGCTGCGGCTCGCCGCGCTGGTGGTGCAGGAGCCGGACGCGGCCATCGACTACTTCAACATCGCTCCCCGGGTGTTCCTCAACCTCGCCGACCTGCCCGCGACAGGGCTGGTTCAGGAGGGCAGCCGGCTCCGCTACCGCCTGGTGGTTGCTGGAGAGCCGGACGCGGTGGAGCGCTTCGTGCGCACCGCGCAGGAGGGACTCGCACGTGGCCAGCGTCTGGAGACGGTGAAGGATGCACGTCCGGAGATGCGCTCCGCGCTCGACCGGGCCGACCGCTTCTTGAGCCTGGCGGCGTTGGTGTCGGTGGTGCTGGCAGCAGTGGCCGTGGCCATGGCCGCGCGCCGGCACAGCGAGCGGCACCTGTCGAGCACCGCGGTGATGCGGTGTCTGGGCGCGAGCCAGCGCACGTTGGTGGCCACCCACGGTGGCGAGCTGCTCCTCCTCGGGCTCATCGCGAGCTCCATTGGCGTTCTGCTCGCCTTCTTCATGCAGTGGCTGGTGGGCAGGTGGCTCTCCGAGGCGCTGAAGCTGGACATCCCGGCGGCCGGCTGGGTGCCCGCGGTGCAGGGGTATGGAGTGGGCCTGGTGGTGCTGCTGACCTTCGGTGCACCCCCCATCCTCGCGCTGCGCCGGGTGCCCGCGCTGCGCGTGTTGCGGAGGGACCTCGACCGCACCGAGCCGAGCTCCTGGCTGGTGGGGCTCGCGGGCGTGGCGGGGCTGGCCGCACTGCTGTGGTGGAAGGCCGGCTCGGCGAAGCTGGCGGCCACGATGCTGCTCGGCCTCCTCGCCACGCTGGGCGTGCTGGCCGTCCTGGCGTGGGGACTCATCTCCGTCGTGCGGCGGCTGCGCTCGCGGCTGCGCGGGAGCCTGCGCTATGGACTGGCCAATGTGAGCCGGCGCGCGGCCACCAGCGTCGCGCAGGTGTCGGCGCTCGGCCTGGGGCTGATGGCGCTGCTGCTGCTCACCTTCGTGCGCACCGACCTGCTCGACCGATGGCAGGTGGCGCTCGCCAAGGAGGCGCCCAACCGCTTCATCGTCAACGTGCAGGAGGATCAGCAGGAGCCGGTGCGTGCGTTCATGGCCGAGCAGGGATTGCCCGCGCCGGACCTCTTCCCCATGGTGCGCGGCCGCCTGGTGGCTCACAACGGCGAGCCGGTGAAGGTAACGCCCGCCGAGGGTGCGCCCAGCTCCGAGGAGGAGCGTCGCGGACAGCGGCGGAGGGACCGCGAGTACAACCTCTCCAGCGCCGCCACGCTTCGCGACGACAACCGCGTCACCGCGGGTACTTTCTGGGGACAGCAGCGCCCGGAGAAGCCAGAGCTCTCGGTGGAGGAGGGCTTCGCCGCCGCCATGGGCTGGAAGCTCGGTGACCGCGTGGCCTTCGACATCGCGGGCCAGCAACTCGAGGCCACCGTCACCAGCCTGCGCAAGGTGGAGTGGGAGAGCTTCCGGCCGAACTTCATCGTGCTGGTGTCGCCGGGCTCGCTCGCGGGCTATGCGGCCAGCTACATCACCGCGGTGCACGTGCCCCCCGAGCGCACGCGCTTCACCTCGGAGCTGGTGGCCCGCTTCCCCAACCTCTCCGTGGTGGATGTAGATGCGCTGCTCAAGCAGGCGCGCAGCACCGCGGACCAGGTCTCCACCGTGGTGGAGGTGGTGTTCTACTTCTCGCTGCTCGCGGGCTTGTTGGTGCTGATGGCCGCGGTCAGCGCCAGTCAGGACGAGCGACTGCTGGAAGGTGGAGTGATGCGGGTGCTGGGCGGCAGCCGCCGGCAGTTGCGGCTCGCGCAGGCCTCGGAGTTCGCGGCCATTGGCCTGCTGTCGGGCCTCACCGCGGCGTTCGCCGCCTCCGTCCTCGCCGGGGTCATCGCCACGCAGGTGTTCGAACTGCCGTGGCAGGCGGACTGGCGGATGGTGGGAGTCGGTGGCGGGTTGGGGGTGCTGGCGGCTGTCAGCGCGGGGATGTTCGCCACCCGGCGGGTGCTGGACGCGCCGCCCTCGGTGACGCTGCGGGAGTTGCAGAGCTGAGTGGTGGGAGCGGCGGGAATCGACCCCGCCGCTCCGGCCCGTCGATGAGCCGCGGTAAGCGAGCCCTCAGTCTCGCTGGCGGTAGAGGCGCACGGGCGTCCCCGGGCCCCCGCTCACCGGGACATAGAGGAAGCCGTACTCCCCGGCAGCCACGGTGGTGGCCTCACCAAGCCGCGTGTTTGCCCTGGGCTGGCCGAAGCCATTGCGCCCCAGGCCCTCGCAACGCGCAGTGGTCGCCACGCACCAGTCCTGACCCGTGAAGTCCGAGCGGCTCGCCGGCTCGTCCACCGCCGTGCGGTACACGACGACCCCGTCCACCGCGTTGTCGAAGCCCACGTACAGGGCTCCACCGCTGACGGCCAGCAGCGTCAGCCGGGTGTTGTGCGGGTTGTCGAACTGGGTGAGTTGCACATCCCCCTGCCCGTTGGCGGCGACGAGCACCCAGTCCCCCGCATCGCAGTCCTGGGCGCTGGCCGGCGCCGGGCCGGAGACACGGGCAGGGTCACACCGCCAGAGCTGCGGGCCCGCGGTGGTGTTGCGGCCCAGGTACACGTGGCCGTTGAAGACAGCCATCCGCGACCAGGCCCGGTCAGACGGATCGAGGTCCAGGTCCGTGTCCGTGGTGATGGACTGCTTCGCGCGGTACTCCGGCGCGCTCGGGGTGATGGACACCCAGTGCGAGGGCGAGCTCTCGTAGTCGAGCGGCTCCTCCACCGTGGCGCGGACGAGACCTCCGTTGTTGCCCAGGTAGAGCTTGTCATTGAACTCGCCGACGAAGTCGATGCCTACCGTGTGCGCGGGGTTGGCGGGAGAGCCCGCCGCGCCAATGCCCGGCATCCGGTGCGCCGCCAGGTTGCACAGCTCGTGCGTCGAGGGATTGCACCCCCCCACCGTGGTGCTGTTGCTCCGGGCCTCCAGGCCCTCGGCCGTCTCCGCCGGAGCGCGCAAGAGCGCGAGGAGCTCGGGCCGGCGCGTCCCCCCCGTGATGGGAACGCCCAGGTAGGCCCGGCCCCCAAGGAAGCCCAGGGCGGAGAAGCTCCGCGCCGACGTCCCGTCCAGCGCCTGCCCCAGGTCCACGTACTTCAGGTCCAGCGTCGCGTCGTCGTCCCGGGACATGTACACGTAGTCGAGCCCTCCCCCGCTCCGGGTGCCGCTGACCATCAACCACTCGGTGCCACTCAGGGTGCCGGAGGCGAAGAGGGCACGGCCGTCCTCGTTGTCCGGACCGCACTGGTACGAGTTCTCCTGGCAGCCGGCGAAGCCGATGGACGGGAAGGGCGCACCGACGGTGTTGGAGCTGCGCGCGCCGGAGAGTCGCTGGGTGTCCTTCCGGAAGCGGAAGGCCAGGTCATCGGGCCGGACACCATCCTGGTCCATGCCCACCGCGCGCGTGCCATTGGCATTGGGGCCCACGTACACGCGGCCCCGGTACGCGACAACCGACGTGGAGGCGACGCCATCCGAGAATGGATCTACCTGCACCGGCCCCTCCTCCACGGTGCTCACGAGTGGGCCGAAGCCAGTGAAGGTGACCCGGTCCAGCGGGGACGCACCCAGGCGCTCGCCCCATACGGATTGCAGCCCTTCACCGCCCTCCACGTTGGCAGCGAGGACGGTGTACTGCCCGCCGCGCTGGAAACCCTCGTGCGTGAGAACCACCTCGTTGTCACTCAGACGGTCAAGCACCTTGGCGGAGAGCACGGCGCCCAGCGAGGTGGAACCCGTCAGCCGATAGCGCGAGGTACAGGTGGCAAGCGAGGTGCAGCCAGCACTCCCCGAGACATCCGGCCCTGGCAGCAGGGGACGGGAGAAGGTGAGCACGACGCGGTTCCGCCCCAGGGAGGTGGCACTCAGAAGGCGCAGCGGCCCCCCTACCTCGAAGTCCGCCTGGCGCGGCCAGCCCAGCTCGTTGTCGGCGCGGTCCACCATGCCGGACACATGCACGGTGTACCGGCCCCCTCCCGGCGCGAAGGGCAGCTCGATGTCGACGGTGCTCGGGTCCACGACGGTGAGGACGCTGCCCAGCCAGAAGGCATCCGAGGGCGTGCACTCGTGGGGCGTCTCGTCCGTCAGCTCCACGCAGTAGTTGTCGGGGTTGAGCATGCTGGCGGCGGAGTCGTCCTGCCGCATGGGCTCGGAGAAGCGCACGCGGAGCACCGTGCTGCCCGGCAAGAAGGCCAGCTGCACCCGAGGCGAGAAGTCGTCATCCTCGCAGCCGCCTGCCCGACACTCGAAGCCGGGCGCGCACTGCGCGCTCTCCGTGCACCTCGCGCACATGCCCTCGAGGCACAGGAGCGCGGACTTGCAGTCAGCGTTCCCCCCGCAGGTCGCCCCCATCGAGCACACGGGGCAGGAGCCGCCACCGCAGTCCACGCCCGTCTCTGTTCCGTTCTGAACTCCGTCCGTGCACGAGGGCTCCGCGCACGAGTTCCCCGTGCAGCTCGCCGGCTCCGGCTGGCAGACGCCACTCCGGCACCCGCCACCCGGGCAGTCCGCGTCGTCCTGGCAGAGGTCACCTCGGCCGCCGGGCACGCCGCTACCCGGCATGCTGTAGGTGACAGGTGGATCTCCACACCCGCTGCAACCCATCTGGACCAGAGCAACACCCCACGCCAACGCCACCACCAGCAAGCGACCAAGTCGCATGGCTCCTCCAACCCTTCCTTCCCCTTCCCACGGTGGGAATTTGTCTTCATCCCGAGGCGCCCGTGCACGGGGGCTCGCCCGCATCTGGTCAGCAGGCGAAAGAAGGGAGGTCGCCGGTGTCCCCATTGGACAGTCCTCCAGTACCCCGAGTGAGCAAACGCGTTCCCACATCGTCCTTGCATCCGAGGCCAGCACCGGAACAAGACAGGGCATGGGCCCCCTTCGCCCGGGCCCGCGGGAGAGCCTCATGGCCGCACGCTTCAAGAACCTGGATGGCAGCCTCCCCCACCCCCTCGGCAACGTCTTCAAGTGGGCCGTGGGGGACAAGCTGGCAGGCAAGCGTCGCAAGAGCCCGGACACCTGCCCGATGCGCCGCGTGGAGCCGGACCTCGCCGCACTGGCCACCCCGCCGGCCCCTGGAGAGGGCGCGCGCCTCACCTGGCTGGGTCACGCGAGCTGGCTGGTGCAGCTCGATGGGGTGTCGCTGCTCATCGATCCCGCCCTGCGCGACACCATCACCGGCTTCATCCGCCGCAACGTGGCCCCAGGCATCCCCCTGGAGAAGCTGCCCTCCATCACCGCCACCCTGGTGTCGCACAACCACTTCGATCACCTGGACATGCCCACCGTGCGCCAGGTGGGCGCCCCCGTCATCAGCGGCCTGGGCATGGCGCGCTACTTCAGCCCCGGCTCGCCGCCCGTCACCGAGCTGGACTGGTGGGGCACCACGAAGGTGGGCTCGGTGACAGTGCACTTCGTCCCCGCCCAGCACTGGAGCCGCCGCGGCCTCAACGACGTCAACGAGACACTCTGGGGCGGTTTCGTGGTGGAGGGCTCCAGCGCGAGCATCTACCACTCGGGCGACACCGCGTACTTCGACGGCTTCAAGGAGATTGGCCGGCGCTTCCCCGGGTTGGACGCGGCCATGCTGCCCATTGGTGCATATGACCCGGGCTGGTTCATGGAGAAGCAGCACATGAACCCCGAGCAGGCAGTGCGGGCCTACGAGGACCTCGGGGCCCGGCGCTTCCTCGCCATGCACTGGGGCACCTTCAAGCTCACCGACGAGCCCCTGGACGAGCCGCCCCAGCGGTTGGACGCCGAGTGGGGCCGCCGGAAGCTCCCCCGCGAGCCACTCCATGTGCTCGCCGTGGGAGAGAGCCTCGCCGTCCGCCGCGCGGGATGACGCTCCAGGGTTGAGGGTGGGCGAACGGTGTGCTGTGAGGGGGGTGCCATGCTCCTGCCCGCCCTCCTCGCACTCACCCTCCACCAGGCTCCCCTCACCACCGTCGCCGAGCAGAGCGGCTGGGCTCGCACCGGCCGCTACGCGGAGGTGGAGTCCCTGTGCCGCGCCTTCCCCCAGCGCTACCCCGGCAAGGTGCGCTGCGACACCTTCGGCACCACCCCCGAGGGCCGCCCCATGCTCGCCCTCGTTGCCAGCGCGGATGGCACCCTCACCCCTGCCGCCGCCTCGAAGAAGGGCCGCCCCGTCGTCCTCTTCCAGGGCGGCATCCACTCCGGGGAGATCGACGGCAAGGACGCCGGCTTCTGGCTGTTGCGCGACCTGCTCGACGGCAAGGCGCTGCCGGGTGTGCTCAAACAGGTGACGGCCGTCTTCGTCCCCGTCTTCAATGTGGATGGCCACGAGCGCTTCGGCCCCAACAACCGCCCCAACCAGGTGGGCCCCGAGCAGATGGGCTGGCGCGTCACCGGGCAGAACCTCAACCTCAACCGCGACTACGTGAAGGCCGATGCCCCGGAGATGGTGGCGCTGCTCAAGCTGCTGCACTCCTGGGACCCGCTCTTCTACGTGGACCTGCACGTCACCGACGGCGCCAAGTTCGAGCACGACGTGAGCGTGCAGATGGAGCCGCAGGTGGTGGGCCCGGAGGCGATGCGCACCCTGGGCGTGAAGCTGCGCGAGGAGCTCTTCACCGAGCTGGAGGGCAAAGGCCACCTGCCCCTGCCCTTCTACCCATCCTTCCGGGAGAACGATGACCCCACCTCGGGGGTGACCTACGGCGTGTCGCCCCCGCGCTTCAGCCACCAGTACTGGGCAGCCAACCGGCGCTACGGCGTGCTGGTGGAGACACACTCCTGGAAGCCCTACGCGCACCGCGTGGCCACCACGCGCCACGTGCTCGAAGGCCTGCTGCGCCTCACCGCCCGGGACAACCAGGCGCTGTTGTCGGCCGTGAAGGCCGCGGACAGCGAGGCCACGTCCGGCAAGGTTCGCGAGGTGGTGCTCACCTGGGACAACACGGAGAAGCACCGCCCCTTCGCCTTCCGCGGCTACGCCTACGAGCGCTCGCCCTCCGAGCTCACCACCCTGCCGTGGATTCGCTACGACGACACGAAGCCCCAGGTGTGGACCATTCCCTACTACGAGGAGCTGCGCCCGGTCCTCACCGCGGCGCTGCCCGCGGGTGGCTACCTGATTCCCCCGGCTCACGCGGGGTGGGTAGCGGAGAAGCTGACCACCCACGGCCTGCGTTTCCAGCGAATCGGCCAGGACCTCCCCTCGACCACGGTGGAGGTGTTCCGCGCCACCGAGGCGAAGTTCCGCCCCTCCTCCGTCGAAGGCCACCAGGCCTTGTCGGTGATGGGCAGTTGGAAGAAGGAGCCGCAGCCGCTGCCCCGGGGAACGATCTACGTCCCCATCGCACAGACGAACGTGCCCCTGCTGGCGCACCTGCTCGAGCCGCTCGGGCCGGACTCGCTGCTCGCCTGGGGCTTCTTCAACAACCACTTCGAGCAGAAGGAATACGTCGAGGAATACGTGCTGGAGCCCTTCGCACGGGAGCTGCTCGCCAAGAACCCCGCCGTGAAGGCCGCCTGGGAGGAGAAGTTGAAAGACCCGGAGTTCACCAAGAACCCGCGCGCCCGCCTGCGCTTCTTCTACGAGCGCCACCCGGCCTACGACTCACGCTTCAACCTCTACCCTGTCTTCCGCACGGACTCGGCCCCCGCGGGCCTCTCTCCAGTGCGCTAAGGGCGCTCCTCACTCCATGTAGGTGGCAGGCCCTGATCCTCCCCGTTATGCTGGTGGGTCGAGAGCCGGTCATGTGGTGAAATACGGCCCATGCCGGCTCTGGGAGGACGATGAGCAAAGAACGCGACCTGCTCGAGCAGGGCATGGCCATGCTGGAGGCCCAGCGCCCCATCTTGGGCCATGAGGCCACCGAGGCCGCGCTCGCGGCTCTTCGCGCACGGCTCGCGACCCTCGCCTCCCGCGTTCCCCTGGAGCGCCGACACGTCACGGTGCTCTTCGGCGACCTCTGCGGCTTCACCGCCATGAGCGAGCAGATGGACCCGGAGGACGTCAGCGAGCTGATGAACCAGCTCTGGGCGCGCGTGGATGCGGCCATCGTCCGGCACGGGGGGCGCATCGACAAGCACATCGGCGATGCCGTGATGGCGCTCTGGGGCGCGGACGGCGCGCGCGAGGACGACGCGGAGCAGGCCCTCCACGCCGCCCTGGACATCCAGGCCCAGCTCGACTCCTTCCTCGCCGGCCCCCCCGAGGGCCTGCGCATGCGCATCGGCATCCACACCGGCCCTGTCCTCCTGGGCGTGGTGGGCACACTCGGCGAGCTCACGGTGATGGGAGACACCGTCAACACGGCCAGCCGCCTGGAGCAGGCCGCCCCCGAGGGTGCCATCCTCATCTCCCACGCGACGTACCGCCTCGTGAGCGGCGCCTTCGAGTCCGAGCCCCGGCCGCCCCTCCGGCTCAAGGGCAAGCAGGAGCCGCTCCAGGTGTACCGGGTGACGGCGGCCCGGCCGCGCACCTTCCAGCGCCAGGGGCGCGGCCTGGACGGCATCTGGGCCCGGCTGGTGGGGCGCGAGGATGAGTCGCGCCACCTGCGCACGGCCCTGTCCGCGGCGCTCTCCGGGGAAGGTTGCCAGCGCGTCACCCTCACCGGCGAGGCGGGCATCGGCAAGTCCCGGCTCCTCGGCGAGTTCGAGACGTGGCTGGAGTCCCTGCCGGAGCCGCCTCTGTGTCTGCGCGGCCGCGCCAGCCCGGAGATGCGCAGGCACCCCAACGCCCTGCTGCGGGACTTGTTCTCCTTCCACCTCCAGGTCCAGGAGAGCGACCTGCCCAGCGTGGTGCGTGCCCGGCTGGAGGAGAGCTTCTTCGAGGCGCTCGGCCCGGAGACCTCCAGTCGCTTCCGCGCCCACCTGGCGGGCTCCCTCATCGGCTTCGACTTCAGCGACAGCCCCCTCTTGAAGGGCACGCCCCTGGACGAGCAGGGTCTCCGGGCCCGCGGCCTCGTCGCCCTCAGCGAATACTTCCAGGCCCTGCTCAGCCGCGAGCCCATGGTCCTCTTCCTGGAGGACATTCACTGGGCCGACGACAGCGCGCTGGACTTGCTGGAGCGCCTGCTCCAGACGCTCGCGCCGGCGCGGCTCCTCGTGCTGTGCACCGCGCGGCCCGAGTTCTTCGAGCGGCGTCCGCAATGGGCCACCGCCCCACACCACGTCCGGCTCGAGCTGCGGCCGCTCTCCCAGCTGGACAGCCACCGGCTCGTGGCGGAGCTGCTGCGCAAGGTGGAAGCCATCCCTCCTGCCCTCCACGAGCTCGTGGTCTCGCGCGCCGAGGGCAATCCCTTCTACCTCGAGGAGCTCATCCAGATGCTGCTCGAGGAAGGCGTCATCCTCACGGAGGGGGAGCGCTGGCGCGTCGAGCCACGCCGGCTCACCTCGCTCAAGGTGCCCTCCACGCTCAGCGGCGTCCTCCAGTCCCGGCTGGACAGCCTTCCTGCCCATGAGCGGGAAATCCTCCAGCGGGCCTCGGTGGTGGGACGCATCTTCTGGGACGAGGCGCTCGAGCGGATGGGCCAGGGCGAGGAGCCCCACATCCCCGTCCACGAGGCCCTGGCCGCCCTCCAGGAGCGCGAGCTCATCTTCGAGCAGTCCACTCCCGCCTTCGCCGGGGCACGCGAGTACATCTTCAAGCACGCCATCGTGCGCGAGGTCACCTACGACACGGTGCTCAAGCGCGAGCGGCGTACCTTCCATGGACGCATCGCCGAGTGGCTGCTGGCCCGTGGAGGCGAGCGCTCCCGGGAGCACCTCGGACTCATCGCCGACCACCTGGAGGCCTCCGGACAGGGAGCCCGGGCGGCCACCTACCTGCGGCGCGCAGGAGAGGAAGCGCTGTCCCTGTTCGCCAACGCGGAGGCACGCGCCTTCCTGGACCGGGCCCTGGACGTGACGTCCGAGGCGGACCTCCCCGAGCGCTACGCCATCGTGGCCGCACTCGAGAAGGTCCACGGCGTGCTCGGCGAGCGACAGGCGCAGCGGCTGGACCTGGAGCTGATGGAGGCGCTGGCCGAGCTGCTCGGCGACGTGCGGCGGCAGACCGAGGTGGCCCTGCGCCGTGCCCTCTATGCCGCGGAGATTGGGGAGGTCACCGAGGGCGTGGAGGCGGTGCGCAAGGCCATCCAGCTGGCCCAGGAGACAGGGGACGTGGCCAGCGAGGCACTCGCTCACCTGCGGTGGGGACGGATGCTGCGCCACCACCAGGGGGACTTCGAGAGCGCCCGGACCCAGTTCGAGCGAAGCCTGGCACTCGCCGAATCCACGCGGCTCGAGCAGATCGAAGTGGAGAGCGTGCTCAACCTCAGCGCGACCCTCAACGAGCTGGGAGACCTGGAGCCGAGCCTCAGCTACATCCAGCGGGTGCTCCCCTTCTGCCGGGCCATGGGCAATCGCTGGCTCGAGTTCTCCGCCATGCGGCACCTGGGGTATGTGCGCAAGACCCTGGGCGACTTCTCTGGAGCCAGGGCCGAGCTCGAGCAGACCCTCCAGTTCAGCCGCGTCATCGGCTACCGCTTCTGGGAGTGTGTGGACCTCAGCATGCTGGCGCTCATCCTCCACCACTTGGGGGATGCTTCCGCCACGCTCGAGACCGCCGAGCACGCCCTGCGCATCAGCCAGGAGGTTGGCAGCCCTCGCTACCAGGGCTATGCGTGGATGTGCCGAGGCCATGCGCTGTTCTCCCTGGGGCGACTGCCCGAGGCCCGGGAGTCGTACCAGCAGGCCCGTCGAATCCGGGTGGAGACGCGCATGCGGCACCTGGAGATGGAGTCTGTCGCGGGCCTGGCCGCCGTGGCATTGGCAGCCGGCGAGCAACAAAAGGCGCGAGAGTACGCCGAGGAGCTCCTCACGCACCTGGAGCAGGGCCCCCTCCGCGGGGTGGAGGAGCCCTTCGGGATGTGGCTGACGTGCTTCCGTGTCCTCCGGGAGTTGGAGGACACCCGCGCGGCCCGGCTCCTGGAGACGGCCCATCGTCAACTCCAGGAATGGGCGGAGAAGATTCACGACGAAGGGCTGCGGCGCTCGTTCCTGTCCATCCCCGCCCACCGCACGCTCATGGAGGAGGCCAGCCGGCACACCGAAAGCTCGACGCGTCAGGGAGATAGACTAGCGTAGGTGCTCCTCTCACCGAGGACACACTCATGCTCAAGAACGCCCTGAAGCTCCTGCTGCCTGCCCTGCTGCTCACCACCACCGCCTACGCCGCCGAGGCCACCGTGAAGGTCGGCACCGGGGTCGAGAAGTACGAGATCGTCGGCACCTCCGACAGCTTCACCGTTGCCCCCAACACCCGCATCTACGCCGCCACCAAGCTCACCGACGTGGAGCCCGGCACCGTGAACATCATCTGGTCCAAGGACGGCAAGGAAGTCTCCAAGACGGAGCTGAAGGTGCCCCGTGCCTCGTACCGCACGCACGCCTACCGCACCTTCCGCGCGGGTGACTCCGGCGCCTGGACGGCGAAGGTCGTTGGCACGGACGGCGCCGAGCTGGGCAGCACCAGCTTCCAGGTGCAGGTCCAGTAACACCCCTCGGCCGCACGGAAGAGACCGCTTCTCCCCTGGACTCCCCCAGGGGAGGATGCGGACCCCGCCCGGCTTCACTCCCTCACTTGCCGGCCACGCGCCGCCCGCGCACGTCGACGACGAAGTAGAGCTCGTCCTTGTTCTTGAAGAGCCCGCCCATCATCGAATAGGGCTCGAAGCCGAAGTCCGAGTGGCGAGTCGTCAGCACGCCCCGGGCCGCCACCTGCTCCTCGTCCACCGCCACCTCCAGCGGCAGCTTCACCTCGCGGGTGACGCCACGCAGCTTCAGCTCTCCCGTCACCTCCACCCTCGAGAGCCCGGCCGCCCCCTTCTCACCGGTGAGCGCACAGGACTTCGAGGTGAACTCGAGCGTCTTGTGCTCCTCCAGGTTGAGCTGGTCCTTGGCCCTCAGGTGCTCGCGAATCTGATCCCGGTCACTCTGGGAGACGCGATCCTGTCCCGTCAGGTCCCGCATCTCATCACGCTCGGGCTCGAGCCCCTCCACCTGCACCGTCACCGAGACAGCACAGCCAGACAGGTTGGCCGGGTCAAAGGCAAGCGAGCCCCACCAGTCCGTAGCGCGGACCACGTGGTCATGCCCGAGCGAGGCGCTGAAGATCTGCACGTAGAGGTGGCTCCGCTCCAGGCCTGGATCGAACGTATAGGTGCGCGAGAGGGAAGACAGGGCATCCACGCTGCTCAGTCCCGGGAAGTCGTCGCGTGCGGGGAAGGTGACGCGCTCCAGATCTTCGGCGGGGGTGGTGCCACAAGCGGACAGGGAGGCCGCGCCAAGCAGCGTCGCAGCCAGGGCGAGGGGAAATCGGCTCTGCATTGATGAGCTCCGTAACAGAGTGGGGGGCCGGGCTTCCGGCGCGGGTGACTCTAACAGCCCCGGCACATGACTTTCCCGTCGGCTATGGTCACGCCCGCACCCGCCGTGCGGGAGAGGGAGGAAGACATGAGTCACGAAGCGGAGCCGACAGTGCCCAACACGGGCCGGATGTTCGACTACTGGCTCGGAGGCAATCACCACTACCCCGTCGACGTGGCGGCGGCGAAGGCCTTCGAGGCTGTCTTCAAGGACTTCCGTCCGGTGTTCCGCGCGTTGAGAGGCTTCATCGGGCGGGCCTCGCGCTACATCCAAGCCCAGGGTGTGGATCAGTTCCTCGTGCTGGGCGCCGGCCTGCCCACGCAGGGCAATGTCCACGAGACAGTGCCCGGAGCGCGCGTGCTGTACACGGACATTGATGACTCCAACGTGGCGCTGGGCCAGCGCATCCTCGCTGGCGTGCCGGGCACGGGCTACATCCGGTGCGACGCCACGAACCTGTCCACGCTCGACCTGGGAACGGTGAGGCAGGTGCTCGGCCCCCTGCGCCGGCTGGGCATCATCGTGGTGGGCGTCGAGGCCTTCATGACGGACGAGCAGGTCCGCGCCTCGTTCCAGCAGCTCTACGACCTGGCGCCGCCGGGCAGCTTCATCGCCTTCGACTGCGACAGCCCCAAGGCCCTGGATCATCCCGAGCTGGTGAAGATGATGGGCCCTGGCTTCCACATGCGCACCGCGGAGCAGCTCGCGGCGGTGCTCGGGCCGTGGAAGCTCACCGAGGACGGCATCCAGCCAGTCGCTGTCTGGCGCAACCCGGAGCCGCCCGCCGACATGCCCCCGTACATGAATGGCGGAGTGGCGACGAAGCCCTGAAACACCGCGGGCCGGAGACCGCTGAGCTTCAGCGGCTTCCGGCCCGGTCTCTGAACACCCCGGCGAGCGATGAGCCCGCCGGGGCTGCTCCTCGAGGGAGCGCTCAGTTCAGCTTCGGCTCGCAGCGGCAGAGGCTCTGGCTGCAAGCCAGGCCCGGACCGCAACCACCGCAGTTGTCCTTGCAGACGCAGGCGCAGGCGTTGGCGTCGGCCTGGTAGGTGGCGCCGCAGTTGAGCGCCCCCGTGTCACAGACGCAGCCGCAGGCCGCCGGGTCGAACTTGAAGCCCGGCGCGCACGTGGCGCTCTGCACGCACTGGCAGCTGCACGTGTTCATGTTGCACGCCTGGAAGCTGCCGCAGGTGCCACCGCAGTCCGCTGCGCAGGTGAAGTCGCACACGTCCTTGCTGGTGTTGCACACCTCGCTCGCCGAGCCGCCACCGCCGCAGTCCGAGGGGCACTCGCACCGGTTCGTCTGCCGGTTGCACGTGAGGTTGCCCTTGCAGAAGTCCGCCTGCGACGGGTCGTAGTAGCCCGTGTCCGTCGAGCAGGGCGGCGGGTTGCCATCCTTGTTCGGCGTGAGGTCGCTCCAGTAGCGGTAGGAGATGGCGGCCTTCGTCGTGCCCGCCGTGGCCGGACGGCACGCGCCGTAGAAGGCCAGCGCCCGGCTGACGCCGTCCACGTCGAAGCCGTTGACGCGGCTGCGGGGCAAGTCGCCCGGCGGGCACAGCGTGGAGTTCTGCACCGCCTCCATGGCCACCCGCACCGAGGCACCAATCGGCGGCTTGAGCGTCCGGTAACCCGTGGAGCCAATCACGCTGTCCATGATGGCGTTGATGGTGTTCTGGATGGACGTGGTCGTGCGGATGCTGCCCACGAGGCCGCCCGTGGCCTGGATGACCTCCACGTGCCGGAGATCATTGATGGGCTCGCCCGGGTAGCACTCGCCGCCACCGGCGGGGTCACAGATGATGCCGTGCATCGGGATGAGCTGGGTGATGGGGTTGGCGCCCATGAAGTAGTCGATGTACGTGCTGACGGGCGTGCTGTCGCCCGTGTCGCGCACGTCGGTGAGGATGATGACCACCAGCCGGGCCCCGGGGCGGTACCTCTTGGCCGCGGGCGTACTGGCGTTGGTCATGTAGTCCACTGCGGCGCGCGCACTTTGCAGGGTCCGCTCATCGCTGGAGCCGTTGGTGCCAATCCAGCAGCCCTGGGTGGGGTCGGGGCATGGAGGCGTGGGGTTCTCCTGCAACCACGCCTTGAACTGATTGATGTTGGTGGTGAAGCCCCGGAACACGTTCGAGTTGGCAGCCCCCGACTGCGTATAGGTCGAGGTCACCATGGCGATGCGCCAGTCGAGCGTTGAGTTGCCCAGCCGGTTCTCCACGGCGTTGGCGGCGTCGCCCAGGGCCTTCTGGGACGTCGCCATGGAGCCGCTGTCATCCACCACGAAGAGGAAGTCGGCCATGCCGTTACCGGTGGTGAAGGTCTCGCACTGCACCGCGTCCGCGTCACCGAACTGGGCCAGCGCCGTGCCGCCCGAGGTGTCGTTCATGACGAAGAGCCCCGGCTCCTTGAAGAGGTCACGGTTGGTGATGGCCACCACCACCAGCACGCTCGAGTTGGAGCGGTGGACATACTGCACCTGGAGCTTGTGCGGCCCGGCCACGTTCGAGCCACCCGTGAGCGTCCCGGCCCCCGCGCCGACGAGATCGTTGGCCACATCGTTGGCGTAGTCGCGCAGGTTGGTGCCCGCGCTCTGGTCGTAGACGGCCTGCAGCGCGGGATGGCCGTCCCAGGTGGTGAAGGTCTGGGTGGTGGCCGACGTCACCGAGGGAGAGAACTGAGCGCGCACGAACGCTTCGTCACCCACCACCGTGGTGGAGGATCCCGCCTGGCCCCGCTTGTAGGCAACGAAGGCCACCTTGTTCGTATCGTCGTAGCCGACGTAGCCACGGCTATTGCCGCCGATGACGATCTGCTTCACCTCCTGGAAGGTGGGCCGGAGCGCCAGGCGGATGTCCGCGCCGCTGTCCTCCTTGAAGACGACCTGCCGCAGGTTCTGCGCCGCGCAGGCCTGGCCGGCCGGGGTGGTGGGAGCACCGTCGGAGCCGTTGCGCGGATCCAGCTCGCCCGGATCCTTCTGGCCGTTCTGGTTCGAGTCCTCGGCGCCATCGGCGATGCCGTCGTTGTCCGAGTCGGCGTCCACCGGATCCGTGGTGGTGGTCGGGTCCACGTCGCCCGGGTAGCCGCAGGTGGTGATGGGCGCCGAAGCGGCGGAAATGCCGCGCTCCACGCCATCCAACAGGCCGTCCCCGTCCGTGTCGCGATTGGCCGGGTCCGTCTCGCCCGCCTCACGCGTGCCATTGCCGTTGGTGTCCTCGCCCTTGTAGGAGGCCTGGTCCGCGCCGTCGAGCAGACCGTCGCAGTCCGTGTCCTTCAGGCGCGGGTCGCTCTCGCCCGAGTCCACCAGGCCGTTGCGGTTGCGGTCCTCCACGCCGTCCTTCAGGCCATCCCCGTCCGTGTCCGCGTTGTTGAGGTCGGTCTCGGTCCCGTCCTTCACGCCGTTACCATTGGCGTCCTCGATGTGGTCCGGCACGCCATCGCTGTCCTTGTCCTGGGAGGCGCTCCCGCCGCAGTCGTTGCTATCCAGCGGGTTGGTCTCGCCCGAGTCCTTCTGGCCGTTGCCGTTGATGTCCTCGGCACCGTCCCGGCACGAGTCCCCATCCGTGTCGGCGACGAGCGGATCCGTCCCGGTGATGTTCTTCTCGATGGAGTCCGAGAGGCCATCACCGTCCGTGTCGCGCATGCGCGGGTCGGTCTCGGTGGAGTCCTTCTGGCCGTTCTTGTTGGCGTCCTCCACGCCATCCACCAGACCGTCACCGTCCATGTCGCGGTTGGCCGGGTCCGTCTCGGCCGAGTCCACCTTGCCGTTGCGGTTGCGATCCTCCAGACCGTCGAACAGGCCGTCTCCATCCGTGTCCAGGATGGTCGGGTTCGTCCGGCTCGACGGCTCCGTGTCCGCGAGGAAGATGGCCTGGCACTCCGCGCTCCCGTTCACCGTGGAGGTGCGGCCCGCCTCGACACCATCGCGAATGTTGTCGCCGTCGGTGTCCCACTTGCTCGGATCGGTCCTCAGACCGCCGGGATAGACGTTGCCGTACTCCTCCTCGTCCGTGAGACCGTCGCAGTCCGTGTCGATCCCTCCGTTGGTGGGATTCTTCGGGCCCGGAGGGTCACCGAACGGATCCTCCGGAAGCGGATCCGGATTCACCGGGTCGCCACCGCCGCCATCGCCGCCATCCGTACCGCCATCGCCATCGCCTGTACCGGCGTCACCTCCTGCATCCACACCAGCGTCTGGCTGAGGGTTGGGCGTACCACCACAGTTACAACCCGTGACAAGAGCGGCCATGAGCAAAGCGGCCGCGAAGAATCGGGAATGAGTACTCATGGCAATCAACATTAGCTGAAAGGGGGAGAAATGGGCCCGCGAAGCTGGGATGGAGTTCCCCCGTTACCCAGGTGGGAGTCTAGGCGCACTGCTCCGCTTTGACCCGGGCCGAACGGAATGCGTCCAGGCAGCCCCCAAGTCTCTTGTGCCCGCCTGCTGGCGAAGCGTTCAGTAGTGGGAAATGCACGATGGTTGACCCACCCCAGGGCGGGCTCGGCTATTGTCCGTCGACGTGCCTGTGTTCGGTCTCGCGGCGTTGTGGAATGGCTCAGCCCGTGCAGAGCGGGTGAGAGAGCTGGTGGAGGGGTTGGGGGCGTTGCTGCCCTCGCCGAAACCGCCGGGCATCCTCGTGGCCTTGAGGGAAGCCGAAGCCACCCTGGAGTTGAAGCTGGAGGCACCCAGCTACCCCCGCACCGCGCTGGAGTCGCTGAGCCAGCAGGTGCAGCAGAGCGGTGGCACCCTGGTGGAGCTGTGGCGCCTACCCAAGGCGGTTCGTGACGAGTTCCGCACACACTCGCTCACAGGCCCGGACACCCACGAGCTGGAGGACTTCGAGGCCGCGGCCATCGTGCTGCACGGACACCTGCAGCAGCTCGCCGTCCGGGAGCCCGTTCCCGAGGGGCCACCGTCAGGGCCTGCTTCCGTCACCATCGACTTCTTCGCCAAGGGGGCTCAGGCCCCTGCACAGCCCGAGACGGCCAAGGAGCCTGAAGCTCCCGCCCCCGCCCAGGTGGAAGAGGAGGACCAGGAGGGCACCCGGACGTACGAGACGTTCGACACGCAGCGGCAGGGGCGCCGCTTCGCGGTGAAGCTGGAGATGGAGTTCCGCACGGAGCTGGACTTCGTGCGCGAGCACGCGACGAACATCTCCAACGGGGGCCTCTTCGTGCGCACAGCGCACCGCCCTCCCGTGGACAGCGTGGTGACGGTCCAGGTGAAGCTGCCCAACGGCGAGCGCCTGCAAGGAGACGCGCTGGTGGTGCACGTCGTGGATGATCCGTACAAGGGAGGCGTGGGGCTCGCCTTCCTCAACGACGAGCCCACCTTCGCCGAGACGCTGGACCGCTACCTGGCGAGCCTGGCCAGCACCCCGGCGAGCTGAAGCCCTACCCCACCGACGCCGTAGGCCGTGACTCGGGGGCCGAAGAGTCCAGGAGGCCCGCCTCTCCCATCACGACGAGCCGGCTGCGTCCGGCGCCCTGCTTCACCACGCGCACCTGCGCGCCGATGCGCTCGGCGAGCCCGGACACGTGGGAGATGATGCCCACCTGCCGGCCGGTGGCCTGGAGCGCGTCGAGCGTGGCCAGGGCCATCTCCAGGGTTTCGGGGTCCAGTGTGCCGAAGCCTTCGTCGATGAAGAGCGTCTCCACCTGGGTCGTCTCCGAGGAGAGCGAGGCCAGGCCCAGGGCGAGTGCCAAGGAGACGAGGAAGCTCTCTCCACCCGAGAGGCTGGAGACGCCGCGCACCTCGTCGCCCATGTCGCCGTCCACCACCTGCAGGTCGAGGTCGTACTTCGGCACCCGCATGAGGCGGTAGCGCGGGGCCAGCTCCTCGAGGTGCGCATTCGCGTAGTGCAGGAGCGCGTCCAGGGTGAGGCTCTGGGCGAACACCTTGAACTTGCGTCCATCGTGCGAGCCAATGAGCTCGCTGAGGGTGCGCCACACGCCGCTGGCGCGCTGCTTCTCCTCGAGGAGCCGAGCCTGCTCACCGTGGCGGCGACGGGCCTCGTCATCCTGGTCGAGCTGGGCCTTTATCCTGGCAGCGGCCTGGCGTCGGGCCTCGGTATCGTCGCGGGCCTGCTGGCAGGCGGCCGGGGCGTCCACCTCGGCGATGGAAGGGAGACCGGAGGCTTCATGCCGGGTGCGCTGCGCCTGGCGCTCCGTCAGCACGGCCTGGGCGTGCTCCTGTGCCTGACGAAGCGCCGACAGGGCACGCTCCTCGGCCTCGCACCAGGCGGCGTCTCGCGCGAGCAGGAGACGCGTGGCCTCCAGCGTGAGACTCCGTGCCGACAGCAGCGCCGAGAGCGCGGCCTCGGCTTCGGCCTTGGCGGTGCCCGCGGACTCACGGGCTTGCTCCGCGCCCTGAGCACGCGCAGCGGCGGCGGCGGCCTCCTGCTTCGCCTGCTCGGCCTGGGCGCGTACGGACTCGAAGGCCTGGGACGCGTCCTTCAGCTCCCGGTGGAGCCCATCACGCACCTCGGCGGTGGGACGCCCACCGAGCACCGCCCCACGCGCGGTCTGCTTCTCCCGCAGCGACTCCCGCGCCCGAGAGAGCGCCTGGGCACAGTCCTCGGCCTGGGTGTGTTTCAGTCCGGCAACCGCCTCCTCGGAAGACCGCTTCTCCTTCGCCTGTGCGACGCGGGCCTCCGCGTCCTGCGCTGCCTGCTCGCGAGCGTTCCACTCCCCCACCCGCTTCGCGCAGTGCGCACGGAAGTCCCCCGGCTTCGCGGCCAGCGACTCCTGCCAGCGCGGCAGTTCCTTGAAGGGAGCCGCCAGCACCTCCAACACCTCCTGGCGGACGCGCGCGGCCTGCTCCACCTCGCGCCCGGCGGCGGACTCGGCCTCGGTATTCTTGCGCAGCGCCTCCTCGGCCTGACGCAGGGCCTTCTCCACCACCTCCAGGCGCTCGAGCGCGGCGGTGAGCGCGGTGCGGGCTTCCTTCGCAGCACGCTCCAGCTTCTCTGCCGCCTCCTCCTCGGCATTCAGCGCGGCCTGCAGCGCCTTCACTTCCGCGAACGCCGCCTCCAACCAGGCCTCGAGGCCCTCGGCCTCTACATCCTCCGGGGGCAACGTCCCCGAGAGCTTCGCACGGGCCTGACTCCACGCCGTGCGCTGCTGGGCTCGCTGCTTGGCCGCAGCCTCTCTCCGGGCGTCCGCCTGCGACGTGCGAGGGCCTGCCGCCGCCGCCCGTGCAACGGCCTCGGCCTCCGCCCGGGTCACCACCGCGGCCTCCCCTTCCAGCTCCTCCACCCGCGCCCGCGCCTTCGTGGCGAGCCCCTCCAGCGCGGTTCCAGTCTGGCGATAGGGATGCTCGGTGGCACCACAAAGCGGACAGGGCTGTCCCGCCCGCAGCTCCGCACGGTGCTCCGCGAGGTCCAATGTCGCCCGCGCCTCGGCGAACGCCCGCCGTGCCTCCTTCAGCGCGGCTTCCCGCTCGAGGCGGCGAACCTTCGCGGCCTCAGCCTCGGCCGTCGCGGACGCCTGTTCCGCGCGGGCCTTGCCGGCCTCCTCGGCAGCCTCCTGCTCCGCCCGAGCCGCCTCACTCGTGCCCCTGCGCGCGTCCGTCAACGCCCGCAGCCCCTCCTGCCGGGACTGCAGCTCCACGCGACGGGCCCGCCGTTCCGCACCGGCCTCCTTACCCTGCGCAGCCTCGACCTCGACCACACGGGCCTTTGCTGCCTCCAGGGCTTCTCCCGCCTTGCGCTGCTCCTCGCCCCGGCGCTCGAACTCCGCGCGCAGCGCTCCGGCGCGCGACTGCACCTGCACGAGTGACTCGCGCGCCTTGGCTTCGTCCTGGGCCGCGCGGCCGTAGCGGACGAGCTCCGCCTCCCACCGAGGCCACTCGCGGGCCATCGCCTCCAGGCGCCCGTTCTCGCTGAGCCACGCCCGCGCCGTCTCCACCTCCGCACGCGCGGCCTCCTCTTCCCGGGCCACTCGCGCCAAGGACTCTCGGGCCACTCGCTCGGACTCGCGGGCGGTCTCCAGCTTGCGCGCCGCCTCCTGCTCATCGTGCTGCGCCCGCCCCAGCTCACCGTCCAGCTTCAGCGCCTCTTCCAACGCCGGGCGCGCGGCCACCTCCGCATCCACCGCCGCAGTCCGCCGCGCATCCGCCTTCGCCCGCGCCTCCTCGCCCACCTGCGCCGAGGCCCGTGCCGCTTCCGCCTCCGAGCGCCGAGTCACCAGCGCCGCTTCCGCCGCCGCCAGCCTCCGGGACTCCTCATCCGCCCGATTCAGCGGGGCCCGCAGCACCTCCGCCGCCCGCACCCGCTCCAGCTCCGCCTTCCGAGGCTCCGCGGCCTCCAGTGCCTGCACCGCACGCTGACGCGACTGCTCCGCCTCGGCCTCCTGCGCCACCAGCCGCGCGCGCTCTGTGTACCAGTGCTGCGCCTGCTCGGCCCGTGCCTGCACCGCCTGCGCCTCGCCCAGCGCCGCCTCCTCACGCCCCCGCCCTTCTTCCGCCGCCGCGCGCTCCTCGTCAGACAGCCGGGGAATTGCCGCCACGCCCTGCTCCAACTTCGTCAGCTCCTCCTGCACCTCCTTGTGGCGCTGGTGCGCGGCCATGGACACCCGGCTGTACACCTCCGTCCCCGTCATCCGCTCCAGCAGCTCCGCACGCTCATTGGCGTCCGCGCGCAAGAAGGCGGCGAACTCGCCCTGCGCCAGCAGCGCCGAGCGCCGGAACTGGTCGAAGGACAGGCCCAGCCGCTCCTCAATCGCCTTGAGCACCTCGGACTTGGTGCGCCCAAACTGCTGCTGGGTGGCCACGTCCGTGAGGGTCATCTCCTGCGGCCGGAAGCGCCCCTCGGCGAGCTTGCGCGCACGCCACACGGACCAGCGCGCGCGGTAGCGCCGGCCGTCCCTGCCCAGGAAGTCCACCTCGGCAAAGCCCTCACCCGCCCCGCGTCGCAGCACGCCGCGCACGTCGTTGGCCATCAGCCGCGCCTCTTCGTCCTCATCCGCGCGGCCCACCGGGACGCCCCCGCGCTCGCCCAGCCTCGGGGTGCGGTCGAAGAGGGCCAGGCACAGGGCATCCAGCAGCGTGCTCTTGCCCGCACCGGTGGCACCAGTGATGGCGAACAGCCCCATCTTGTCCAGCGGCGGCTGGTCCAGCTCCAGGGCGAAGTCACCCGCGAGGCTCGTCAGGTTGCAGCCACGAATGGCGAGAATCCTCATGACGCGTCCTCCTGCACCTGGGTGAGCAGCGAGTGGAAGGCCTCGAGCAACGCGGGCTCCAGCGGCTCGGTGTAGTCGCGAGCGTAGCGAGCACGGAAGACGTCCTCGGGGGTGCGCTCCTTCAAGGAGACGCCCGGCCGCGTTTCCGCGAGCGTGTGGCCGCTGCCGGTATAGGCGGGAGTGAGCTTCACCAGCCGCGCGGCTTTGCCCTCCAGGGCGGCCTCCACCCGTCGGCGCAGCGCGGGCTCGGGGCGAGGCAGCGCGATGCACACCTCCAGATAGGGGCGCCGCCAGTCGGGCGCGTCCTTCTCCAGCTCGGGCAGCGCCTCCAACATCTGCACCACATCATCCAGCGTGGCCGCATCGCGCTGGGGCACCCGCTGAATCTCCACCCGGCGCGGCACGTGCAGCGGCCGCACGGAGGAGAGCTGCTCGCCCTCCAGCTCCACCAGCAGCACCTGGTGCGCATAGCTGGCCTCGGAGAGCGACAGGGGAATGGGCGAGCCGCTGTAGCGCACGCCCTCGCGTCCTCCCACCCGCTGCGCCTTGTGCAGGTGTCCGAGCGCCGCGTACGCCACCTCCTCGGGGAAGATGTCCACCGGGAGCGCGTGCTGGTTGCCACCGAGAATCTTGCGCTCGCTCAGCGCGGACAGCTCGGTGCCCACCATGTAGCAGTGGCCCATGGCTACCAGTGCCTGGCCCGGCTTGCGCTTCGCGCGAGCGGCCTCCAGCACCTCGGCGTATACCGAGCGCACGCCCTCGACGAGCTTGTCCCCTGCTTCATCGGAGACGAGCGGCAGGTCCGCGGGCCGCAGGTACGGCACCGCCGCCACCCATGCGCCCACCTTGCCCTGGGCGTTCTTCAGCGGCACCAACAGGCGCTCCAGGTCCACCGAGCCCCGTGCTTTGGGCAACCCGCCCACCACCCGCACGTCGAGCGCGGCGAAGAGGGGGTCGGGCGCATCCAGCCGGGCCGCCGAGTCATGGTTGCCGCCGATGACAACGAGATCGAGCTTGGGGCAGCGAATCCGGGCCTGGGCGACGAACCGGTACCAGGCCGCCTGGGCCTCGGCGCTGGGGTTGGCGGTGTCGAAGATGTCGCCGGACACCAGGAGCGCATCCACCTTGTGGGCCTCGAGGGTGTCGAGCAGCCACTCGAGAAAGGCCGCGTGCTCGGCCTCGCGCGAGGTGTCGTACAGCGTGTGCCCCAGGTGCCAGTCCGACGTATGCAGCAGGCGCATCCGTGCGCTCCCCTCCTGTGTCCGCTACGAGCACCGGAGAGGAGCCCTCCCCCTGCTCGTACGTTCAGGCGGCGCGCAGTCTGCCCGCTGGGGGGCGCGGCGCCAACAAGGGGGATGACACCTACATGGAGAACCCGTCGGGGAGCGGGCGAATGCAGGCGTTCTGTAAAAGTGCCGCACAGCCGCCCGAACAGTTTCACTTCTCGCCGGCGAGAAGTGGAATGCGCCTCCCCCCGCATTCCGGTTGTCGCCGACGACAAGTGGAATGCGCCTCCCGCATTCCGGTTCTCGTCGGCGAGAAGTGGAATGCGCCTCCCCCCGCATTCCGGTTGTCGCCGACGACAAGTGGAATGCGCCTCCCGCATTCCGGTTCTCGTCGGCGAGAAGTGGATTGGGCCTACAGGGTGATGTGGCCTTCGAGGTACAGCACGGCCTGGCCGGAGATGCCCACGCGCTCGCCGCGGTCCTCGCACTGGAGCACGCCGCCACGGTGGGAGATCTGATGCGCCAGCAGCTGCTTCTTGCCCAGCTTCTGCGCCCAGAAGGGCACCAGCGTGCAGTGCGCCGAGCCCGTCACCGGATCCTCCGGCACGCCCACCCGAGGCGCGAAGAAGCGCGAGACGAAGTCCGCCTCCGAGCCCCTCGCCGTCGCCGTCACCGCGAAGTACTCCAGCTGGGCCAGCTTCCCCATGTCCGGGGCCAGCGCCTGCACCTGCGCCTCGGTATCGAAGACGGCCAGCAGGTCTCTCGACAACAGTGTCTCACGCGGCTCGGCGCCCAGGGCCTCCACCAACCCCTCCGGAATCGGGCACGGCTCCGGCGGACGCGAGGGGAAATCCATCTCCATCCACTCCCCCTCCTGCTGCGTCACCACCAGCGGCCCCGAGCGCGAGTTGAATTGCGCTCGCTCCAGTCCCGGCGCCAGGCGCGTGAAGAGGATGTAGGCCGCCGCCAGCGTGGCATGACCGCATAGGTCCACCTCCTGCGTGGGGGTGAACCAGCGAATCTGCCAGCCGCGCACCTCGTCGCGCAGCACGAAGGCCGTCTCGGAGAGGTTGTTCTCCGCGGCAATCGCCTGGAGCACATCGTCCGGCAGCCACGCGTCGAGCGGGCAGACCGCGGCGGGATTGCCTCCAAAGACCTGGGAGGAGAAGGCATCGACCTGGTAGAGGCGCAGGCGGGTGGGCATGGGTGACCTCTTTCTTTAGCTCAACCCGAGGAGTCCTGCGAAGCCAGGGCCTGGAGGAAGAGGTCGCGTACCCGGTCCGCCAGCGCCCCGTCATCCCCGCTGAAGTCCTCCGGACGCACCGGCGGTAGCACCCGGATGCTCACGCGCGCATGGGGGTTCATCCACGGGCCGTCTCCCTCCACCAGCTCGGTGGTGCCTCGCAGCAGCACCGGCACCACCGGCACCCGCGCATCCAGGGCCAGCCGGAAGGCGCCTCGTCGGAAGGGCAGCAAGCGACCTTCCTCGGCATAGGTGCCCTCGGGGAAGATGAGCACCGGCATGTCCCGGTTCAGCCACTCGCGGCAGACGTCCATCATCCCGCGCATGGACTGGAGCCTCCCGCGCTCCACGCGCACGTAGCGCAAGAGGCTCATCATCCACCCCAGCAGGGGTATCCGGAAGAGCGAGGCCTTGGAGACGAACTTGAACGGGTGGAACAGGCCCATGGCGGCGAAGATGTCCGCCATGGACTGGTGGTTGGCCACCAGCACGCATGCGCCTCGGGGCAGCAGCTCGCGGCCCTCCACCCGCGCACGCCACCCCGGCCAGACGCGCAGGTACTGAAAGCACCAGCGGCACACGTACGCGTGCAACACGCGCCGGTCCGGGTCAAACGGCAGCAGAACGAGCCACAATGCCACGCCCACCAGGAACCCCGGCACCAGGGTGATCCCGAAGACGACCCAGAACCAGAGCGTGGCCAGATACCTCACTTGCCGGATTGGGTGAGAGCGCTGGCGAACTGCATGGCGTAGTTCACCTCCAGCCCTCCATCCACCACCAGCGTCTGACCATTCACGTACGAGGAGCCCTCGGAGCACAGCCACTCGATCGTCTTGGCGATCTCATCCGCACTGGCCACGTAGCCCACGGGCACGCTGTCCTTCACCTTGGCCTCGAGCGCAGCCCAGGCCTCGCCCATGTAGAAGCGGCTGGAGTCGGTGTCGATGTAGCCCGGGTTGACGGCGTTGACGCGCACGCCGGAGGAGGCCAACTCGGCGGCCAGGTACTTCACCAGAATCTCCATGGCGCCCTTCATCGCCCCGAGGAAGCCGTGGAAGGGCAGCGGCATGCGCGAGTCCATGCCGGACACCATCACGATGCGGCCCTTGCGGCCCTCCATCAACGGCGCCGCACGCTGGGCGCCCAGCAGGAAGCTCTTCACCGTGACGTTGAACGTCTTGTCCATCTGGTGCAGCTTCATCTGCATCAGCGGGGTGAAGGCGGTGGAGGCCGCATTGGCCACGAAGACATCCAGCCCGCCGAACTCCTGCTGGACCAGATCGAAGGCGGCATGGAGGCTGGCCGGCTCGAGCTGGTCGGCGATGACGGAGCGGCAGCGACGGCCGAGCGTCTCCACCTCCTTGACGAGGTCGGCAGCGGCCTCGGCGTCACGCCGGTAGGTGGAGACAATGTCGTAGCCCGCCTTCGCGAGCCGCAATGAGAGGGCGCGGCCCACGCCTCGCGAGCCGCCAGTGATGAGCGCCACGGGTGCAGTCATAGGCCTGAGGGCATACCACCTTCCGGGTGGGGCGCGCCTCCCGGCCATCCACGGGGTGTCCTGCTTCCAATCACCCTCGCGCCTCGCTGTCCCAATCCGAGACAGGGCCGTGCTCGGTTGATTTCCAGAGGGAATCCCTGTGGTTGAGCCCCAGAGTGCATGGCCGCTTTACAAAATCTCTGCGCCACCATGTTCCAGGCGCTCCAGGGCCGAGCCGGCCCGTGCGAGGAAATCCGGGCACTTGGAGGTTGGCACGGCCGGTGCTCAAGGAGAGCGCGTCAGTCTGTGATTCGCGTCGCGCGTAGCCGCTGACGCGAGCTGGAGGGCTCCGGGTTTCCCACCAACCCGGGGCCCTCGTCCTTGCGGGGGATAGAGTGCGCGGGCATGAACGTCCCCCCTGGCCCGTCCTCTCCTGCCGGCCCCCGCTGGCTCTATCTGCATGGCTTCGCCTCGGGGCCCCAGTCCGCCAAGGGCGTGGCGCTCGCCGAGCACTATGCGCGCCAGGGCATCCACCTGGAGCGGTTGAACCTGCGGCAGCCCTCGCTCGAGCACCTGAGCTTGAGCGCGATGATGCGCACGGTGCGTGACGCCATGGGCAGCGAGCGGGACAGGGCCATCGTCTTCGGCTCCAGCCTGGGCGGGCTGACAGCCTGCCGCGTGGCGGAGGAGGACGCACGGGTGTGCGCGCTGGTGCTGCTGGCTCCCGCCCTGCGAGCCCCGGAGCAGATGCGGCGCACCGTGAGCGAGGAGGGCATGCGCCGCTGGCAGGAGACGGGCTGGCTGGAGACACAGGACTACGCGGAGAAGCGCAAGACGCGCGTGCACTTCGGCCTCATTCACGATCTCGACACCATTGAGGCCCGCTCCGGAGGCTGGCCGGACGTGCGCGTGCCCACGCTGCTCATTCACGGGCGCCGGGACACGACGACGGACATCCGCTACTCGCGCGAGTGGGCGCGCGGCAAGCGCCACGTCCGGCTCGTCGAGGTGGATGACGGACACGAGTTGGTGGACTCGCTCGGGCGCATCGCCGCCGAGGCGGATGATTTCCTGCGCCCCTTCCTCGTCCAGACCTCGCCCTGACACCCGAGGGGCAGGAATCCCGGCAGGACAGCAGCCGGGCACCCGGAGCGTGAGGCTCCCTCAAGGAATGCCTGGGGAACGCCTCCGTTGGTGGCCCCACGATGCACAAACGAACCCGATTGCTCTCATCCTCGTGTCTGTTGGGCGTCCTGCTCATCACGGCCTGTGAAGCCCCCTCCATCCCTGCTCCCTCGGCGGCCCCCGAGGCAGAGGCCCCTTCGACCCCGGCACAGCCTCCGGCTGAACCGCCCTCTACCAACGCGCCCGCGACCGATGGCCCCGCCGGGAACCTGGGCAGCGCCGAGTCCGCACTGACCGTGACCAACTGCCGCACGCTCACCACCACCCTGGCGACCGCCAGCGGTGATGACGGCACTGGCAGCGTGGCCGCCAATACCCAGGATGACAACCTGGCCACCCGCTGGAGCGGCCCCGGCAAGGGCGCGTGGCTCAGGCTCGACCTGGGCAGCTCGCAGTCGCTCGCCGGTGCCGCCATCGCCTGGCACCAGGGCGACACGCGCCAGAACCACTTCACACTCGAGACCTCCGAGGACGGCACCACCTTCACCCAGGCGTACGCGGCCGACAGCGCGCTGACGACCACGGCCCAGACGTACCGCTTCACCGGCACGCGCAAGGCCCGCTACCTGCGCGTCACCGTCAACGGCAACACCGTCAACGACTGGGCCTCCATCACCGAGGCGCGCGCCTGTGGCGAGGACACCACCACGCCTCCTCCAACGCCGACGCCGCCCACCACGGACTCGGGCCCCGCACTGCCGCGCCTGCCGTACCTGCAGAGCGTGAGCACCACCAGCGCCCTGGTCGCCTTCCGCACCGGTGTGTCCTGCACGCCCTTCATACGCTTCGGCGAGGGCTCGGACATCTCGCGCACCGCCACGGCCACGGCGGCCGGGTGGCAGCACGCGGTGAAGCTGACGGGCCTGCTCCCGGGCCGGACGTACAGCTACGTCGTCGAGGCCTGCGGCTCCGTCACCGGCGTGCGGCGCTTCCAGACGGCCACCGGCCCCGAGACGAAGCGCGTGCACTTCACCGCCATGGGTGACTTCGGCACCGGAGGCACCAACCAGACCAAGGTGCTCCAGCAGCTCACCCCGGCGCGCGCCGGCGAGTTCCTCCTCACGCTCGGCGACAACGCGTACTCCTCCGGCACCGAGGCCGAGTTCCAGAGCAACATGTTCAAGCCCATGGCGGCCCTGCTGCGCGAGGTGCCCCTCTTCCCCACGCCGGGCAACCACGAGTACGTCACCAGCGCGGCCAAGCCCTACCTGGACAACTTCTACCTGCCGGCCAACAACCCGGCGAAGAGCGAGCGCTACTACTCCTTCGATTGGGGTCCGGTGCACTTCGTCTCGCTCGACTCCAACTGCCGCAGCTTCACGATCGCCGACTGCACCACTGCCCTGCAGAAGGCATGGCTGACCCAGGACCTGGCCGCCACGAGCCGTCCCTGGAAAGTCGTCTTCTTCCACCACCCACCCTGGTCCAGCGGCGAGCACCTCTCGAGCACCGCCATGCGCCGCGACTACAGCCCCATCTTCGAGCAGTACGGGGTGGACCTGGTCCTCACCGGCCATGACCACAACTACGAGCGCTCCAAGCCGATGAAGGGAGACGTGGTGGCCCCGGCGGGAACGCGCGGCATCCCCTACATCGTGGTGGGCAGCGGTGGCGCCACCCTGCGCCCCTTCCCTGGCTCGCAGCCGAGCTGGTCGGCCTTCCGCGACAACACCAACATGGGCTACCTGGACGTGGTGGTGGACGGAGGCACGCTGACCGCGAAGTTCCTCAACACCAGCGGTGCGGTGCGCGACACCCTCACGCTGACGAAGACGCTGCCCGCCGCGGTGGCTTCGCCGTCCAGTGTCTCGGGAATGTCCACGGACACCCCTCCGGGCCCGGCATACGACCCCACCCAGCTGCCCGAGTTCCTGCGTAACCAGAAGCCGGTGCCGCCGGCCGACACGCTGGAGTCCGTGGCGGACGAGCCCGAGCCGGTGCCCGCCACCGCCCTCGAGCAGCAGTAGCCTGGTACTTCCGGTTGGAATGCCGCCCGGACGCGGCGAGGATGCGGGCGGCATTCCCCAGGAGTCCCAAGAGAATGAATCGCATGCACTGGTTGGACGCGCTCGCCGCGAGAGTCACGGTGGCGCGCCAGCCCCGCTTCTTCGAGGACGGCTGGGGCTCCAACGCACTCCTGGAGAAGCTCACTCGAGGCCCTCAGGGCTTCGCCTTCCCCGAGCTCTCCGAGGTGACGCTGCGCCAGGCACGGCGCGAGGGGCACCTGCTCGTCCAGGAGGGCCGCTTCCCCAGCCCCGCCGCCGTGGGCTCGCTGCCCGAGGCCTGCCGCGAGGCGCGCTTCCAGTTGCTGCTGCCCCACGACGCGGGCCCACGTCCCCCGGTGTGCGTCTTCCTGGCCGCCTCGGGTGACGAGGGCTTTGGCCTGCGCCGCTTCATCGCGAAGGAGCTGGCTCGGGAGGGCGTGGGCGCACTGCTGCTGGAGAATCCCTACTACGGCTCGCGCCGTCCGCACGGGCAGAAGGGCGCCGCGGTGCGCACGGTGGTGGACCTGCTGCTCATGTTCCGCGCCACGGCGGTGGAGGCGACGGCGCTGCTCGGGTGGCTGCTGGCGACGGGACACCCCAAGGTGGGCATCTCCGGCTACAGCATGGGTGGCAGCATCGCCGCCTATGCCGCCGCGATGTTCCCCCTGCCCGCGGCCGTCATCCCCCTGGCCGCCGCGCACTCCTCGGCGCCCGTCTTCACCGAGGGCGTGCTGTCCGCCGTCCCCGACTGGGAGGTACTGGGCCGCACCAACGGAGGCCCCGAGGCGGCGCGCCAGCGGCTGGGAGAGCTCCTCTCAGCGGCGGCCACCACCGCACTGCCCCCGCTGTCCAACCCGCGCCGCGCCATCCTCATGGCCGCACGCCAGGATGGTTTCGTTCCCTCCTCCTCCACCCTGCGTCTGCTGCAGCACTGGCGCGGAGCAGAGCTGCGCTACCTGTCCGGAGGACACGTGAGCGCCTTCTTCACAGGGAGGAGCGCCATCATCCGCGCCATCCTCGATGCCTTCTCCCGCATCGAGCCCCTCCAGCTTCCCCCCGAGGAGCAACCCGCGTGAGCGCATGCCTCTCGGGGTGGGCTGGCCGGTAGAACACCGCCTGACGCATGCCGGGCCGGGCGTCCGCGAGAGGCCGAGTCCGGCGGAGTACCGCTCAGGGCTGATCGCCGCCCTGTCCCTGCCCCCGCCACTGCCCTCCGCCCCGGGGACGCTCCTCGCGCCGCTCCTCGCGCCGCATCTCCTGGTACTGCGCCTGCTGCGACTCATCGAGCACGGCCGCCATCTCCTTGTCCGTCTGCTGGCGGAGCTGGCGGACCTCCTGCCGGGCATCCCGGGGTGACTTGGCGCCCGACCGCACCGCGTCGAAGAGAGCCTGGCGCTGGGTGTCCTCGGACTGCATGCGCCGCGAGAGCTCCTGCTCCTGGGTGTAGTTCAACTTCGCGTCGGAGGCGAACTGGCGCAGGCGCTCGGCGCGCCCTGCCTGAGACTGGGCCTGCGCCTGCAGCATCTGCTGCTGCCGGAGCTCCCGCTGCTCGGTCCGCATCTCCTCCTGCACCGAGCGCACCGCGTCCTTGAGGTAATCGCGCCCGCCCTGGGAGTTCAGGGCCTCGCCGGCGATCATGCCGCGCACCTCCGAGCGGAGCTGCTCCACGTCGGCGGCCAGGGAGGCAGGGACCGCGGCCACCACGCCTCCATCGGAGGCCACCATCGGCCGCTGCTCCAGCAACATCAGCCGCTTGGACAGGCTCAGCGAGGTCTGCTCGAGGGACTCCACCCTCCGTTCAAGAGCCTCCAGCTCCAGGGCAGTGAAGGTGTCGGCATCGGCAGCCGGCTCACTGGCCGGAGGGGCGGCCACCGGCTCGCTCCGCCCGCCCAAGAGAGCGATTGCGAGCGCCAGGACGGAGAGACCAAGGGAGGCGGGGCCAAGAAATCGGTTCATGAGCGTCTAGACGGAGGATCGGGCTGTGTATTCCAGGATTCTACGGGCCCGAATGATCTCATGAGTGACGTCTTCGACCAAGCCATCGACCGGGTGCTGAGCCGGAAGAACCGCGAGGTGTACGAGCTGCTGCAGCGCAGTGGCCTGTACGACAACGTGGCCACCGCCATCCGGGGCCGGAAAGTGCTGGTGCGAGGCAAGTGGCTAGCACCCCTACGGCCCGGACGCGGAGCGCTCAGTAGAAGAAGCGGGTGGAGAAGATGAGGCGCACGGCGTTGTCCGCGGCGCCGTCCTTGTTCTCCCGCCGCCCGAAGAGCAGCTCCGCGCCGAACGTGACGGAGCGCACTGGGGTCACGAGGAGGTTGCCGGAGAGGTAGTGCGTGCGCTTCAGCGTGCCGCCCGGCTGGGCCTCCAGAGGAAACATCTCGAGGTAGCCGTAGACGAACGAGGAGGTGAGGTGCTCGTTCCAGTGCGGCTCGATGGAGGCGAACACCCCAAAGGTGGGCACCGCCTCCAACCTGCCCGGAGCCACCACCACGGCGTCGAGCCCCAGCCCCGCGACGTCGGACGTGTAGGCGCCGAGGCCGGAGCCGTAGTGCACCTGGGTCGAGGCACGCCAGCCCGTGTCGCCCCATGTCCAGAGCCCGCTCAACATGCCGCCCCATCCCAGCGCCGTGCCGTGGACTCCGCCGGCGTCATAGTAGGTGAGCCACCGCGCGACGCCCGCCGCGCGCACGTGACGACCCTCCCCGAAGTTCCACTCCACCGCGCCCGTCACGTCCGGCAAGGGTGTGCGCGCCTCCTGCGTGTCCGCGTTGGAGAGCGTGAGGTCCGGCAACGGCCGCTCCAGCGCCACCTGCACCAGCAGCGGGCCAAAGGTGTTTCCGTAGCGCAGCACCTCGCGCCGTGTGGCCAGCATGGAGCCCGGCCCCTGAAAGTCGAGCGTGTCCGGCACGGCCTCCAGGTCCATGAACGTCGTCCACTTCCGCCCTGCCAGCAGCGGGCCGACGAGGGCGTACGCCTCGTAGACGCGGAAGTCACCGCCGCTGGAGCCCTCGCCGTAGAAGTCCGCGGAGATGTGGCCGATGAGCGGCCCCAGCAGCGTCAGCTTCCCTCCCTCGAAGAAGATCCGGGTCTGCTTCGCGTTGAAGTTCAGGTTGGTGCCCCGGGGATCCGCTCCCACCGGGATGGAGGCCGGGACGAAATCCTCCTCGTTGAGGATGGGCAGGAAGTCGTAATTGAGGTCCACCTTGAGGCGGGCCCGGAAGGAGACATAGCCGCGCTTCAGGTCGTCCTCCGAGGCCGGGCCCACCTTCATCACCATGCCCGTGAGGGAGGGGTCCACCACCGCCGGCTCCGAGCCCGGAGACTCTCCGAAGGGCCGCGCATCTCCTGGCTCCGGTTCCGGTTCCTCGGGGGACTCGGGAGTCTTCACACCGCCGGGCGTCTCGGGCGCCTCGGGGACAGCGGTGTCCTTGGATTGTGCGGAGACACTCCCTCCGGCGAGCAACACCCCCAGCAGCACTCCGAGACGGCCGAGCCTCCACATGCGGCGAGCTCCTCCCCGGCAAACTGCATCCGCGAACAGGAGAGCACGGGGTTTTCGCTCCCGGGCAGCGCTTCCGGCTCGGGGCTGGCTTCACTGTCGCGGACAGAACCCTCCTTTTCGACGCACCGCACCAACCGAAGAGGGCTACAAACGAACCGGTTTCCCGCCGACAATCCCGGAATCCCGACACAGGAGCCCTCCATGCAGAAGCGTCTCTTCTCCTCACCCCGAGTGCTGGCAGCCGTGGTGCTCGCGCTCGCCCTGGGCGCCTGTGACACGAACGCCCCCGACGAGGAGACATCCTTCTCCACGCAGAGCGCCGCGCTGACCGACCCCTGCGCGACCAACCAGAGCTTCCAGGTGGGCGCGGGCCTCTATGACATCACCGGCCCGGCGGCGGAGATCGGGATGATGGGCTACGCCATGGTGAATCAGAAGACGGCGGGCATCCACCAGCGCCTGCGCTCGCGCGCCTTCGTCATCTCCTCGCCCTGCAACGGCAAGCGCGCGGTGTTCGTGAGCGCGGACCTCGGCCAGGTCTTCCAGGGCGTGCGGCAGCAGGTGGTGGAGAAGCTGCGCGCGAAGTACGGCAACCTCTACACGGACGAGAATGTACTGCTGAGCGCCACGCACACCCACTCGGGGCCGGGCGGGCACTCGCACTACGCGCTCTACAACCTCACCACCCTCGGCTACGACAAGCAGGGCTTCGACGCCATCGTGGACGGCATCTTCCAGTCCATCGTCCGCGCTCATGACAACCTGGCGCCCGGCAGCATCCGCGTTGCCTCTGGGGATCTGCTCAACGCGAGCATCAACCGCTCCCCCGAGGCCTACCTGCGCAACCCCGCCACCGAGCGCGCGCAGTACACCCATGACACGGACAAGCGGATGACGCTGCTGCGGCTGCAGGGAGATGATGGGAGCGAGGTAGGCCTCATCAACTGGTTCGCCGTTCACGCCACCTCCATGGGCAACGACAACCTGCTCATCAGCGGCGACAACAAGGGCTACGCCTCGTACCTCTTCGAGAAGCTCAAGGGGACGAACTACACCGCCCAGCGCACCTTCGTGGCGGCCTTCGCGCAGAGCAACGAGGGCGACGTGACGCCCAACATCTACGGTGGCACCAACGGCGGCGGCGCCAACGACTTCGAGAGCGTGGAGCTCTCCGGGAGCAAGCAGTTCAACCTGGCGAAGACGCTCTATGACACGGCCTCGGCGCCGCTGACGGGCGGAGTGGACTTCCGGCACACCTACGTGGCCATGGACTCGGTGCAGGTGGCACCCGCGTACACGGATGGCCTGTGGCGCACCACGTGCGAGGCGGCCATTGGCGACTCCATGCTGGCGGGCGCCGAGGACGGCCCGGGCTTCGGCTACGAGGGCTCCACCTGCGAGAGCATCCGGAACGTCTGGAGCGTCTTCAACTGCACCCTCTTCACCACGTCGTGCCAGGGGGAGAAGCCCATCGCCCTGGAGATGGGCACCATGCAGCCCTACCCGTGGACGCCCGAAGCGCTGCCGCTGCAGGTGGTGAAGCTGGGCAACGTGGCGCTGGTGGCGCTGCCCTTCGAGCCCACCACCATGGCGGGGCGGCGGGTGCGGCAGCAGGTGCTCGCACAGCTCTCGTCGGTGGGGGTGAACCAGGTGCTCATCGCCGGCCTGGCCAACGCCTACGCGGGCTACCTGGCCACGCGCGAGGAGTACGCGAAGCAGGACTACGAGGGTGCCTCCACGCACTTCGGCCCGTGGACGCTCGCGGCGGTGCAGCAGGAGGTGGACAGGCTGGCGGTGGCCCTGCGCACGGACACCACCGTGGCGGCGGGCCCCACTCCGAGGGACTTGCGCAACAACCAGTCCACGGTGCAGACGGGCGTGGTGTACGACGACAAACCGCTCACGGCGAGCTTCGGCGGCATCGTCACCAACGCGCTCGCCAGCTACACCCGGGGCCAGACGGTGAGCGTGAAGTTCTGGGGCGGCCACCCGAAGAACAACCTCCGTCGCCAGGGCAGCTACCTGCAGGTGCAGCGCAAGTCGGGCACCTCGTGGGTGACGGTGGCCAACGACTGGGACTGGGAGACGAAGTACCGCTGGCAGCGCTACGACTGCGCCCCCACCTTCGGGTGCTCGTACGTCACCACCGAGTGGAAGATTCCGGCGGACGCCACGCCGGGTACCTACCGCATCCGCCATGACGGGGACTGGAAGTCCGGCTGGGACGGGCTCATCCGCGCCTACAGCGGCACGTCGCGCGAGTTCACCGTGAACTGAGCCGCACGGGTCAGCGGACCTCCAGCTCGTGGAAGAGCACTCCATCCAGCTCCAGGCGCCGCACCGTCTCCACAAAGCGCTCATTGGCGACGATGAGCGTCGCGCCCTGCTTCAAACGAAAGAGGTCGGGCTCCGAGGGGAGTGAAGCGGCGTCGAGGATGATGGGGTCCGGGAGCATGAGGAAGTCATTCCCGCAAGTGGGACATGGGGGCTGGAGGTCTGGCGGCAGGCAGTCGGGGTGGAACTGGCCGTGCAGTTCCATCTGCATCTCGAGCAACGTGGGGGCATGTTTGGTGCGGAAGCGGATGCGGGTGGGGCACCCCTGCAGGCCCCGCACGCCCGTTTCCAGCAAGCGCTCCAACGCCTCGCGGCGCAGGCACAGCGCCCAGGGCACATACAGGTCCAGCTGGCCGAAGTAGCCCACCCCGGTGCCTTCCAGGGGCCCAAACAGCGTTCCTGGCTCCAGCATCGCGTCCTTGGGGACCAACGGGCGCACCACCTCCCGCAGCCGCTCGATCTCCTTGAGTGGAACGGGCCAGAAGTCGGACAGCTTCTTCAACTCGTGCGGTGGCAGGCTGGACAGGTCCACGCACGGGTATTCGAGGCCGCTCCCTGCCCCCCCGCATCTGCATGTCGGACAGGGCTCCAAACCGGGTAACCCCAACTTGTGCGCGGCATTCAGATAACCCGTGTAGCGCGGCGAAGGGTCTCGCTCGAGTCGATAGAACTTCATGCGTTCGTGTCTCCATCCTCGGCGGTCACGGAGCGAGGAGTTGGGGGCCTGGTGGGGAAGCCGTGGCGGAGTACGGCAGGAGGGGACCGACGATGTCGAAGCGAAAGGCGAACTCGAAGGCCGTGCGCAGCAACTCCTCCGGCGGCACACGTCGATGCCGGTTGGCAATCCTGAATTGCTCCCACGCCGCATTCCATGCACCGCCCCGCGCGCCACGGTGGATGCGCAGGTGCACATGCTCCGGAATGAGCATCGTCCACTGATGGATGTCGATACCTTGGAGCTTGAACCACGTCGCCAGTTTCTCCTGCTGCGGGAACAGGTGGTGTTTGATCAGCCTGCCTTCGAGCCGGGGAAAGGCCGGAAGGTAACCGTGGCGGTATTCGAAGTGGAACGTCATGCGGGGCCGGACACCATCCCTGAGCCCAGCACGCCTCCAGTTGCGCTGCGTACCAGGAGTGCGGAAGGAAGGGCGGTAGCCTCGGACCAGTTCCGCACCATGGTTCAGCGGCGCACGCGCGACCGCCTCCGGCTCCACATCCTCACAGCCGAAAATGCCGCACTCGCCCTCCTCACATGCCAGCACGACACATTGATCGGCGTCCGCGTCCTCACAGGCACTGGCGTCGTCATGCTCGGCGCTCTCCCACTCACGCACCGCAGGTGAAGAAGTGGAGCACGCGGCCAGTAGCAGCGCGGAGAGGGACAACGACAGCACGGCACGAAGGGGGAGGAGTCTGCTCATCCGCTCCCAGGGTATCAATGGCGCAGAGGCACCGCGACGCCCCCTTACACCCATGCTGCCCCCCTCGCGCTGTCTGGCATGATGGGGGCGTGAGCATCCACCGCCGGAAGCCATGCCCTCCTCCCCCACTCCCGTCCCCGTCGCCGTCCGGGGGCGGGCAATGAGCGCGCTGGAAACAGCCCTGGCCGCCTGGCGCGCCGCGCTGGGTGAGGAGCACGTGGTCACCGAGCCGGAGGCCCTCAAGGCCGCGGAGACGGCCACCTTCGCCACCACCCAGCGCATCCCCGCCATCCTCCGCCCGGCGAGCACCGCCGAGGTCCAGGCCTGCCTGCGCATCGCCCAGGAGCACCGCGTCCCCGTCTATCCCGTAAGCGCCGGACGCAACTGGGGCTACGGCTCTCGCGTGCCACCCAAGGACGGCAGCGTGTTGATGGAACTGGGCCGGATGAATCGCATCCTCGCCCATGACGAGAAGCTCGCGTACCTCACCGTCGAGCCCGGCGTCACCTTCCGTCAGGCCCATGCGTGGCTCCGAGCCCAGGGCTCCCAGCTCTTCATCACCAGCATTGGAGGCTCGCCGGACGCCAGCATGGTGGGCAACGCGCTCGAGCGGGGCGACGGGCGCGGGCCGCACGCGGACATCTTCCAGCACGTGTGTGCCCTGGAGGTGGTGCTTCCCACAGGCGAGCGGGTGGAGACGGGGCTGGCGCGCTTCCCCGGCGCCCGGGCCGCTCCTGTCTTCCGCTGGGGCGTGGGCCCCTCCCTGGACGGACTCTTCAGCCAGTCCTCGCTGGGCGTGGTGACGCGCATGACGTTCTGGCTCGCGCGCAAGCAGCCCTACTTCCGCGAGTTCTTCTGCGCGGTGGACGAAGAGGCACAGCTCTGGGAGCGGCTGGACAGGCTCCAGGAGCTCGCGCTCGACGGCACGCTGCGAAGCAGCTTCTTCTTCTGGAACGACCTCAAGGCGCTCAGCGTGATGCAGCAGTACCCGTATGCCGCGACCCTCGGGCGTACCCCTCTGCCGGGCTGGCTCCTGGACCAGTTCCGCGAGGGTTTCGGCCGCTGGGCCATCAGTGGTGCCCTCCATGCCCCGGACGAGGAGCTGGGCGCGGTGCTGGAGCGCCGGTTGGCCGCCGCGCTCGAGGGAGTGCCGCGCCCGCTGCAGTTCGCCCCTCCCCCGCCGGACGGGGAGAGCCCCTTCCAGGGAGTCCCCACCGACATCAACCTGGCCATGGCGTACTGGCGCAAGCGCACACCCAAGCCGGAGGATGCGCACCCGGACCGGGATCGCTGCGGCTTCATCTGGTGCTCGGTGGCGGTGCCCTTCACGGGTGAGGAGGCCCAGCGGGCCGTGGGCCTCGCGGACCGCATCCCCCGCATGTTCGGCTTCGAGCCCAACCTGGCGCTGCTGGCCCTCTCCCCCCGCTGCCTCTACCTGGTCGTGGCCCTCGCCTTTGATCGCGACAAGCGCGGGGAGGATGAGCGCGCCCTGGCCTGCTACCGGGCGCTGGCGCGAGAGCTGAGTACCGCCGGGTACTACCCAACCCGGCTGGGCCTCCAGTCGGCGGAGGACGCCCTGCCCACCGGAGATGACTCGCCCGCGCTTCTGCGGCGGCTGAAGCAGGCGGTTGATCCTTCCGGAATCCTGGCCCCGGAGCGCTATGTGCCCGGATTTCCCGGGGAAGCCCCAGAACAAAGCAGTGAAATGCAAAAATAATCAGCGGCTAGGAAACTTCCCGCGGCCTCCCCCGATAACCCATTCAACGCCGCACTCGCCCAAAATCCCCCTGGAGTCCCGTCATGACCTCGATCTCGCGTTCCGCTGAGTTCAACCGCTACCGTCCTGTGTCGCAGACCCGCGCTGAGCCGGGTGCGGAGCGGAATCAGGCGTACCGCGAGGTGCAGCGTGACTTCCGCGCCGACAACAACCCGGCGCGCCAGGCGGAGCTCGACGCCGCCGTCGCCAAACAGAAGCGCGGCGAGACGCTCAACCCGCACGAGCAGGGGCTGATCGACGGGCAGCGCCGCACCACCAGCACCACGCAGACCAACAGCCCGGGCCAGACGGCCACCCAGAAGACGCTGGAGACGAGCGGCTTCGAGCAGGAGCTGGTCTCCGGCAACGTGAGCAAGGAGTGGGCGGCCTTCCAGGGTTCGCACACCTCGGGTGATGTGAACGGCTCCTTCCACAACACGGTGGAGGGCCAGGCCCTCACCGCCGGCGCCAGCGCCAACGGCTCGGTGGCCTTCGACCCGGCCAACGGCAAGGTCATCGCCTCGGGCGGTGCCGAGGTGCAGGCCAACCTGGTGCGCGGCTCCGTCGAGGGCCACGTGGACAGCCCCGTGGGTAAGACGTCGTGGCAGGCCGAGGGCAACGTGGGCGCCGAGGCCAGCGTGACGGGCCAGGTGGTGGTGGATCCGCTCCACGGCGACGTGGCGGCCCAGGTGGGCGGCGAGGCGTTCGCCGGCGCCCGCGCCAGCGGTGAGGTGTCGCAGGAGATTGGTCCCGCCACCGCCACGGTGGGCGCGGAGGCCTTCGCCGGTATCGGCGCCGAGTTCGAGGCCAACGTGGGCCTGCAGGACGGCAAGCTGTCGGCCAACTTCGACGTGGGCGCGGCGCTGGGCATCGGCGCCAGCGTGGAGTTCGGCGTCGAGCTGGACGTGGGCAAGGCCGTGGACACCGTGAAGGACATCGGCGGTGGCATCGCGAACGCCGCCGAGAAGGTCTTCAGCGGCTGGTAATCCACTTCAGTTCGTCGTTCTCTCAGGGCCTCGCTTCGGCGAGGCCCTTTGCATTTCCAGCACACGCTCGACAGCCCCCAGTGCCTGGGGGAGACTCAACAGCCATGAATCCTCTCGAGAAGCTCCTCGCGGCGGGGCAACTGCCCCAGGCTCATGCAGAGGCGAAGAAGGTGCTCGCCCGCCAGCCGACGAACCGGGATGCCCTGGTGGTCATGGCCAAGCTGGCCCTGATGGATGGCAAGCTGCCCCAGGCCGAGGAATTCGTCACCAAGGCCGAGGCCCAGGGCGCCACCGGGGACACCCTGCTGGTGCGCGCGAACGTGGCCGCCCAGAAGGGTGAGCTCGAGCCGGCCCTCAAGCTCTATCAGCAGGCGCTCGGTAAGGATCCCAAGCGCGCCGAGGCCCACTTCGGCCGCGGGCTGATGCTCATCAAGCTGGGCAAGACGGAGCAGTCGCTGGAGGCGCTCGCCCAGGCCGTGCAGCTGGCCCCCACCAACGCCGCATTCCGCTACCGGCTGGGCCAGGTGCAGCTCGAGGCGGGCAAGGACGAGGAGGGCATCGCCTCGCTGCAGCAGGCCATCACCGACATGCCCCGCTTCGTGCCCGCGTACCTCAGCCTGACGCACGCGCTCGCGTCGCGGGACGACCTGCTGGGCGCCAAGCGCGTGCTGGAGAAGGGCCTCAAGGAGCTGCCCCGCAACTCCCGACTGCTCGCGTCGCTCACCGTGCTGAGCATGGCGCTGCGCGATGTGAACGCCTCCTACAAGGCGGCCTCGGCGCTGGCGGCGAATCGGCCCAAGGATCCTGACGCCCAGGCCAACCTGGCGCAGCTCATGCTGGCGCGCGGCCAGTACCAGCAGGTGCTCCACCTGTGCCGCACCATGGACTCGCTGGGCCTGTCCAACGAGTCCCTCAAGATGGCGGAGGCCACCTGCTACGAGTCGGAGGAGCCGCCCGCGTACGACAAGGCGGTAGCGGCCTACGAGGCGGGCATGGGCCTGGCGCCCGACGGCTGGCGCGCCGCGAACAACCTGGGCCAGCTCCTGCTGCGCATGCCCGCCGAGCCGGCGGAGCAACACCTCCCCCGCGCCATCACTGTGCTGGAGGAGGCTGTCCGGCGCGCCCCCCAGCGGCCCGAGCCCCTGCTCAACCTCGCCCTGGCCCTGTCGCGGGCGGGCCAGCAGGCCAAGGCGCGCGAGCAGGTGAAGAAGGTGCTGGCCCTGCCGCTGCCCGAGACGGATGAGGTGCGACAGGAGGCTGCCCGCCTGGAGCAGGCGCTGGCGAAGGCCTGAAGCACCGGCGCGCCCCAGCCCTCCTCCCTGCCCGGGTGTAGAATCGGCCTGACAGGAGGCCGGTATGAGGAGCGCGCTGCACGAGCGATTCCGCACCCTGGGTGAGCGTTACCGCGCCGAGCGCACAAAGGAAGGGCGCAAGCGGCGCGGGGGCGAAGGCGTGGCCCCGGGACTGAACCGGGCGGCGTTCCGGTGGCTGGGCGACGCGGGCCTGTTCCGCGTGGCCCTGGAGCCGGCCATGGGGGGCGAAGGGCTTCCCGGTGCGGTGCATGCCCTCGCGGGCTTCGCCGCGGGCTCGGGAGACCTGGGGCTGGCCACCTCGCTGCTGGCGCACCTCGTCTGCGTGCGGCTGCTGGCCCGGGCCGGCACGGAGGCCCAGCATGCCCGGCACCTGTCCCGCCTCCTATCCGGCGAATGGGTGGGCGCATTGGCCAACACCGAGCCGCGCGCGGGAACGGACATCCTCGCACTGCGGGCACGCGTGGCGCCCGTACAGGAGGGCCTGCGGCTCGACGCGCGCAAGTGCAGCATCACCAATGTGGGCTCCGCGGACCTGGCCATCGTCTCCGCGCGGCTGGCCGGCGTGCCTCCAGCGCACGCGGTGAACCTCTTCCTGGTGGAGACGGCCTGGCCAGGCATGCACCAGCGCCCGGTGACGGACCTCACGGGCCTGGCCACCTCCGCCACCGGCAACCTCATTGCCCGCCGGGTGACGCTGCCCTCGGATGCGCGGCTCGGCGAGCCGGGAGACGGCGTGCGCCTGCTCCGCGCCACCTTCACCGAGGAGCGGCTGCTCACCGGCGTGCTGTACCTCGCGGCGGTACGTCGCTGTCTGGATCGCGGACTGGCCCACGCGCAGTCGCGCCGCACCTTCGGCGAGCCCCTGGGGCGCCACCAGTACATTCAGGAGCGGCTGGTGCGCATGCGCGTGGCCGAGGAGACACTGGAGGCACTGCTCGACTCGGCGCTCGGCGCGCTCTCTCGGGGCGAAGAGGTATTCGGCATCCTGTCCATCATCAAGCTGCACGGCGTGGAGGCTGCGGTGGACGCGGCCCAGGGCCTCATGCGGGTGCTCGGGGGCAAGGGGCTGCGCCGCGGTGAGGGCGCCGAGGGGATGCTGAGGGACTTGCTGTGCCTCTCCGTCTTCGGCGGCACCGTGGAGTTGCACAAGGTGGTGCTCTACAACGAGACGGTGAAGACACGCGGGAGGGCCCGTCCCTCCGCGAGCGTGGACGAGACGCTCGAGGTGCACGACACCCAAGCGCTACCACCGGGGCTGGAGGCGGAGCTGTGCGCGCTCGTGGCCCGCTGCTTCCCGGGGGAGACCTCGGTGCAGGGCCGCTACTACTACGACACACGGCCGGACCGGGTGGTGACGGTGCGGCGAGGCGGGGTGCTCGCGGGCTTCCGCACCATCACCTTCCGCGAGGTGTTGCTGGGAGGCCGCACGGTGAAGGTGGCGGGCCTGGGCATCGCCGTGGCGCCCGAGCACCAGCGGCAGGGACTGGGGACGCGCCTCACCCAGCGCGCGCTGGCGCTGCTCGCCGAGCACGGGGTGGAGCTCGCCCTCGCCTTCCTCATTGGCCGCTCCGCGGAGAAGCTGCTGCGCGCCTCCGGCTTCTCCCGCCTCACGGCCCCGGTGACGTACCTCGCCCGAGACGATGGCCGGCTCGTCACCGAGTCCATGCCCGCCTATGGCCTGGCGCTCGGCGGCTCCGCGCTGCTGGAGGAAATCGAAGGCCGCGGCGGGCTGCACCTCGGCGTCGGCACGTGGTGAGCTGGACACCCTTCCTGTGCCCCCCTGCCCTCCCAACTCCGTGCTCAATCCCATGGTGAAGTGCTTGAGAAGGCCCAAGACAATCGCGCTCTTTCTGTTCTTCATCAGCGTGTCAGCCTCCTTTGCGGCTCAACCGGATGTCGTGGTGGACGGCACACAAGACATCTGGCACGTCGGGCAGAGCCTGTTCGTATTGGAGGATGAGTCTCAGGCCTTGACCATCGGGGATGTATCTCGGGCCGAGTTTGCCCATCGCTTCATCCGCTCGTCGATGGACCCGCCGACCTATGGTTTCTCGCGGAGCGCCTACTGGGTGCGCTTCTCCTATCTCAGAAAGGATCTGGCACCAGAACGGCGCTGGGTCCTGGTTGTGATGGACGCGCCCCTGGAGCATATAGACGTCTACTTTCAGCGGCCAGACGGGTCTTTTGATGTCCGGCGTGGTGGGGCGCAGGTTCCATGGGCCAGGCGGGAGGTCGCCCACCGATTTCATGCTTTCCACCTGCCTGAGGCCAGCCCCGAACCGGTCACCGTCTACATCCGTGTTCAAACTTCGTCCCTCATGAAGCTGCCCGTGGAAATCCTGACTGGCGACAAGCTGACACGAGTCGCTGCATCCCTCCTGGTTCCATGGTGGATCTACGCCGGCATACTGGCCAGCATGGTGCTGTTCAACGCGGTCTTGTACGTCTTTCTGAAGGACCGGGCATACCTCTACTACGTTCTCTATATCGTTTTCTTCGGCCATTTCATCCTGTTGAGATTTTCAGGGATTGGCTACGAATACCTTCCCGATGGTGGCCCCTGGCTGGTGCGGATCCCTCAGTCTCTTGCGCATCTTGGGGGGCTGTTCGTTGTGCTGTTCGCGCGCTCGTTCTTGCATACCTCCAGAACGGTGCCCAAGCTGGATCGGCTCCTGCGCGTATGGGTTGCAGCCTGCGGCGTCTCGATGCTGCTTGCTGCGTTCGTGCCGGTTCGAATGTCACTCATCATTGGGAATACATTGGCTCTGGTGTCTGGGCCGTTGCTGCTCGTGGTTTCTATTGTCGTTTGGAGGCGTGGCTTCCAGCCAGCGCGCTTCTTCCTTGCTGGCTGGAGTACGCTCTGCATGGCCGTTGTTCTTGTTCCCATCTCCAATCAAGGGTGGCTGCCTGCAAGCTTCGTTACCCGGCACCTCGTCATGATTGGCTCGTCAGTGGAAATGATTCTATTTGCGCTTGCGCTGGCAAACCGAATCAACGAGGCCAGGAAAGAGAGCGAGGCGGCCAGGCGCCAGGCGCTCGAGGGCGAGATCTACCGGTTGCGGAGTATCGAGCTCCGGCAGGCCAATGAGGAGATTCTCCGCAAGCAAGAGCAGCTTGTTCAGGCGGAGAAGCTGGCTTCAATGGGGCAGCTTGCGGCGGGAATTGCGCATGAAATCAAGAACCCGCTCAACTTCGTCAACAACTTCTCGCTCTCGCTGGTGGATATGACGGATGAGTTGTTGCAAGAACTCAAGAGCTTGCCAGCAGACAAGCAGGCTGACCTGGAGGTGCTCGCCAGCGACTTCAGACAGACAGCCCAGAAGATTGCCGAGCATGGAAAACGCGCGGATGGAATTGTCCGCAGCATGCTGGAGCATTCAACCGTGCGGCCAGGAGCGCGGTGTATGGTCGACCTCAACCGGCTCATCGAGGATCACATCGGACTCGTCCTTCAGGACACAAAGGGCCAGCGGTCCGGATTCCATGTCTCGGTGGAGCGGGTTCTCGAGCCGGGACTCCCCCTGGTCGAGGTCATTCCTCAGGAGCTAGGGCGCGCACTGCTGAACCTTCTGCTCAACGCCTTCCATGCCGTCGGCGAGCAGCACAAGAAGGGGCTCAGCGGATATGTCCCGGCCGTTCGCATTTCCACCCTCCACCAGGACGGCCGTGTGGTGATTCGCATCCAGGACAACGGGACCGGGATTCCGGCAGCGGTTCGCGAAAAGATCTTTGAACCGTTCTTCACAACAAAGCGGCCTGGGGAAGGGATCGGGCTAGGGCTGTCGCTCAGTCATGGCATCATCACCAAACGGCATGCGGGCACACTGGAGTTTGATAGCACTGAGAATGAGGGAACTACCTTCGCCATCACCTTGCCATCCCCCCCTGAAGCAGCCGTGAGGCAGGACCTTCCGCGTTGAACACCGCGTCGGCCTTGGGACAGGCTCACCGCCCCGCCTACGGGAACGTGACCTTGGGAAGGGTGATGGTGCGTCCTGCCTCGTCCCACAGCGTCAACGTCAACTCGCCGCGAGCCTGCTCATGGGCCGCATCCACCTCCACGATCACCGGATTGATCTGGCCGGGCGTGATGACCTCGTCCTGCCGGAACTTCATCCCCTTCAGCTCCACGCCCCGAGCGTCCATCAGGGAGCCTCCAGCGACCCGCCACGGCTCTGACCCGGAGTTACTCAGAAACACCTCCGCCGCCACACCTTTTTCCCCACGGTAGCTGACCCCACTCACCCAGGAGAGGCCTCCTTCTGACGGCCCGGGCACTTTCAATTGGAGCCGCTGAGCCTGGATCCCGTCAGGACCCATCTTCCTGCTGGCAATGAGACTCCTCAGTTCCCCCGACTGCTCGAGCAGGGCCTGTGCTCGCGCGAGCGCTTCGCGCAGTTTCGCGGTCCTGGCACGCTCCTGGAACAACTCCTGCTGCAAGGACTCCCGCGTGCGCTCGTCCCGGTACACCTCCACCTGGTGCGTCGCCTGCCCCGAATGGCCCACCAGCATCAACGTGATGCCACTCGAGGATGGCGCCCCTTCGAAGCGCACCGTGAGCCGCAGCCGTTCCCCTGCAACCATGTCTGGAGGCGGCATCAGCGTGAGAAGTCTGCGGTCACGGACCACCTCCTCGAAGCGCACCTCGTCCTGCAGGTCCACCATCGCGGGAGCGTCGAAGCGCAGGCTCGTCATGAGACCCGGACTGACGCAGATCTCCCGGCTCACGACAGTGGGGGCGAGTGCCAGTTCGATGCGCTGCACGTCGTCGCAGGCGGCCTGCGCGGGTAGCTCCAAGACGGGCTCACCTCGAAGAAGCACGAGTGCCAGGAGGGATGAGAGAGAGGATGGGAGCACGAGATGTGGCCTCCAACGCTGCGGCTAGCGGAATTTGGGCGTGGATCGGACGCGAGGGTCCCACCAGATACGAGCCTCCTTCGCCGTGCTACCCGGCTCCATCTCCCAGCCGAGCCCGGAGGTGGACACCCACTCCAGGCAGATCGGCACGATCCCCCCGTCGGGTAGAAGGGCCTGGGTGAACCGGCCATAGACGCGCCCCGCCCCGAAGATGGCCTGGCCCCTGAAACGGGTGCGGTGCGGCAGCCGACCCCAGGTGCCGATCATCTCGACGGTGACCTCGCCCTCCCGGATCACGGCGATGCGGGTCTTCTCGAAGGCGGGAAAGATGGTGGGCTGGGTATCCCCGATGCTGATGCCGAACCGCTCGCGGGTGGCGTCGGCTCCGGGGGGGCACTCCGCCGGCTCGGGAGGCGGACGCTGCTGGGGACCGCCCGCGCAGGCGGAGCCAGCCAGGCAGCCGGCGGCGAGCAGGGAGCGGGTCGTCTGGGATTTCTTCATCGCGGGTTCCTCGCTTCGCGTCGTCGCACCGGCGACGAGCGCGGGAGTGGGTGACGCCTCAGGTGCCGCGCCCAGGCCAACGTCTCCCGTCGTCTGGGGGGACGCTATTTCCTGGCGTGGGACAGCCTGCTGCGGCGGGGTATGGGTGGTGGACTCAGTACGTTGGGTGGCGGAAGCAACCTTCAGAGCGGGCGCCTCCGCCACGGGAGCGCGCCGCCCGAAAACCATCAGAAGAAGGCCCACCACCACGGCCGTGCCGAGCCCGGCGGCCCAAGGCCACCAGCGCCGCACCGCGCGGGCGTGCACCACCGGAGCCAGAGCAGGAGCCTGCTCGGGGCGCTTCGCCACCTTCCCCCCTGGGAACAGCGGCAAGCGCCAGGACTCATCCGCCAGGGCCTCCGCGTCCGTCAGGGCCTCTTCGAGCGCCACGGCGTCGGCGTAGCGAGCCTCGGGGGCCTTCTCCAGCATGCGCAGGCACAGCGCACTCAGCGCCGGAGGCACGCGAGGGTTGAGCGCCTGCGGGGGCACAGGCGTCTCCTCGAGGATGACCCGCACCAGACCCGGGCCGTGCCTGTCTCCAAAGGGGAGCTCGCGCGTGAGGAGCCAATAGAGCACGACGCCCAGCGCCCACAGGTCGTCTCCGGGGCCGAATGGATAGGGCTCGCCCTCCCACTGTCTCGCGAAGCGCAGCGCCTCGGGGCTGCGGTACTCCGGGGTGCCCGGCGGCAACTGCATCGTCAGGCGCCGGGCTCCCTCGTACGCGGCGGCTCCGAAGTCCACCAGCACCGGCTGCCCATCCGCCTCGCGCATGATGATGTTGGCTTCCTTCACGTCCCGGTGCACCACGCCCGCGGCATGGACATCGGCCAGGGTGCCCGCCAGGGGCAGCAGCACGCGGTGGAGCAGCTCGAGCGCGGACGGGTTCTCCTCCCGGACCCACACGTCCAGCGGGCGGCCCTCCACCAGCTCCAGGGCCAGGACGAGAAAGCGGGGCTCGTCATCCGGCCAGAGGCTGTAGCCGAGGAAGCTGACGACATTGGGGAACTGAGCCCGGCGCAGCGCATCCACCTCGCGCTCGCCGCGCGGGCCCAGGCGCACCAGCTTCACGGCGAAGGAGCGCCCGTCCCGGGAGGCCTTGAAGACAGTGCCGAAGCTGCCGGTGGCGATCTTCCCCTCGAGGGTGAAACCCGCCACGCGCTCGCCAGGACCCAACTCCAGCAGGGGCCACCCACCGGCCCCGCCCATCTCATCGTGCATCCACCCCACCTCCGGCGGTGAGGTTACTCGACCGGTGGGTGGGGGCCCCGGACGTGCTGGGTAGGGCCTATTTCACAGGACGTTACCGAGAAGGCTCAGTCCACCTCGATGGCGGTGACGGCGAGCCCCGTCTGCCCGAGCTGCTCACCATCGGCGCTGCCGCACACGGGGCAGCGCAGCTGGTGGTGCTCGGGGGCGTAGGTGCGGCCACACGTCCGGCAGCGCACCTCCACGTGGATGAGGTTGAGCAGGAGCCGAGCCCCCTCCGCTCGCGTGCCCCGGGCGTGGGTGGCGAACTGGGAGGACAGGCTCTCAGGGGAAAGGGACTTCGTCTCCGCCACCCAGCCCCGCACGACGCGGATGCGGGAAGTCCGGAGGAAGACAGCCTGCTGGAGGACGGTCTCGAGCACCTGCCGGGCAAGCGCGGACTCGTGCATGGCGACACTCTTGGGTCGGAGGCGTTGGGGCCACCGAGGGGGGGTAAGGACTCGGGGGTGTACCGTCCGAGCGTAAACGCCCGCCCCGAGCACCCGCGAGAGGGGGGGTTTGGGCACGTCATCCGGCCAACGCTTGTGCCGCCCCCATCTGGCATCGGACGGCGGTGTCGGCCGTGTGGGAGGGGGCCCGTGACGACGTATTGATGCGCCCGGGGAGGCACGAGCGCATATGTTTCCCGGCATCCGCGGTTCCGGAGGGAGACATGGACGAGCAGGGCGTGCACATCGAGACCCATCCCCGCGAGGGAGATCCACTGCTGCGAGCGGGCAGGCCGGACCCCTGCATCATGGTCCTCTTCGGCGCCACGGGGGACCTGGCGCAGCGCAAGCTCTTCCCGGCGCTCTTCGAGCTGGCGCGGCAGAGGCTGTTGCCCCAGCACTTCGCGGTGGTGGCCTTCAGCCGCTCGGAGCACAACCTGGAGCAGTTCCGCGCCCAGGTGAAGGAGGGGCTGAAGAAGTTCGCCCGCACGCAGCCGCTGGACGAGGCCACCTGGGAGCTGCTCTCCTCCAAGCTGGACATGATGACGGGGGCCTACGACGACCCGGCCTCCTACCAGCGCCTGCGCGAGCACCTGGAGCGCATTGGCGAGCGCTTCGGCACCCAGGGCAACCAGCTCTACTACCTGGCCACTCCGGCCTCCACCTTCCCCTCGCTGCTGGAGGGGCTGTCCGGCTCCGGGCTGCTGTACCGGGAGAACCCCGAGGTGAAGCGGCCCTGGCGGCGGCTCGTCATCGAGAAGCCCTTCGGCAGGGACCTGACGACGGCGAAGGAGCTCAACCGCTCGCTGGCGGCGGTGCTGGACGAGAAGCAGATCTTCCGCATCGACCACTACCTGGGGAAGGAGACGGTGCAGAACATCCTCGTCTTCCGCTTCGCCAACGCCATCTTCGAGCCGCTGTGGAACCGGCAGCACATCGACCACGTGGAGATAACGGCGGCGGAGAAGATTGGAGTGGAGGGGCGAGGGCGCTTCTACGACGAGACGGGCGTCATCCGGGACATGGTGCAGAACCACCTGTTGCAGGTGCTGGCGCTGTGCGCGATGGAGCCGCCAGTGTCGTTCGCGGCGGAGGACATCCGGGACGAGAAGAACAAGGTCTTCCGTGCGCTGCGCCCCATGGTGGGCAGCGAGGTGGAGAAGTACGTGGTGCAGGGGCAGTACCGGGGCTACCGCGAGGAGCAGGGGGTAGGAAAGGACTCGAGGACGCCCACCTACGTGGCCCTGAAGACGTACATCGACACGTGGCGTTGGCAGGGGGTGCCCTTCTACGTGCGAGCGGGCAAGAGCCTGAGCAAGCGGGTGACGGAGGTCTCCATCCACTACAAGTCCGTGCCGCACTGCCTCTTCAACACCAGCGACACGTGCCAGCGGCTGCAGCCCAACGTGCTCACGCTGCGCATCCAGCCGCGCGAGGGGATTGCCCTGAGCTTCGAGTCGAAGGTGCCGGGCGAGGACATCAACATCGCCGGAGTCACCATGGACTTCGACTACGCCAACAGCTTCCACAAGCCGGTGCCGGAGGCGTACGAGCGGCTGATGCTGGACTGCATGCGGGGCAACACGACGCTCTTCGCGCGGCAGGACAGCGTGGAGCAGGCGTGGGCATGGGTGACGCCCATCATCGACTCGCTGGACTCGGGGAAGGGAGGAGCGCTGCACACGTACGAGCCGGGGAGTGCGGGGCCGGACGCGGCGGCGGCGCTGCTGTCTCGGGATGGAAGGCGCTGGATGGAGCTGAAGGGATGAGGCCGACGCCCATCGTGGTGGAGAAGGAGGCGCTGGCGGAGGCGGGCGCGGACTGGGTGGCAAGGCAGCTCGTGGAGGCAGTGGCGGGAGGCCAGCGGGTGAGCCTGGCGCTGTCGGGCGGAAGTACGCCGGGGCCGGTGTACCGGGAGCTGGCGAAGCGGGACGTGCCGTGGGCGCTGGTGGACTTCTACTTCGTGGACGAGCGCTTCGTGCCGCCGGACCACCCGGAGAGCAACTACCTGCTGGCGGAGGAGGCGCTCTTCAAGCCGCTGGGGGTGCCGCCGCATCAAATCTTCCGGATGCAGGGCGAGCGGGCGGACCGGGAGCAGGCGGCGAGGGACTACGAGCAGTTGCTGCCGCCGGAGCTGGACGTGGTGGTGCTGGGCATGGGTGAGGACGGACACACGGCCTCGCTCTTCCCGGGCCACGAGGCCTTGCAGGAGAAGGAGCGGCGGGTGCTGACGGTGGTGGGGCCCAAGCCGCCGCCGTGGAGGATGACGCTGACGCTGCCGGTGCTCCAGTCGGCGCACCAGGTGCTGGGGCTGGTGAGTGGGGCGGGCAAGCGGGACATGGTGCGGCGGATGCTGGCGGGCGAGGACCTACCGGCGGCGAAGGTGGAGCACGCACAGTGGATGATGGACCGGGCGGCGGCGGACCAGGACAAGTAGCCATACAGGAGTCAACGCAATGACCACAGCACAGGGGCAGCAAGGGCGAGCGCAGTTCGGGGTGGCGGGGATGGGGGTGATGGGGCAGAGCCTCGCGCTCAACGTGGCGGACCATGGCTTCCGGGTGGCGGTGTGGGACCGGCATCCCGAGCGCTTCGATGAGCTGCGCAAGAAGGGCGCGCCCGAGAGCCTGCAGGGCCACGCGAAGCTGGAGGACTTCGTGGCGGCGCTGGAGCGCCCGCGCCGCATCCTGCTGATGGTGACGGCGGGGGCGGCGGTGGACTCGATGATGGAGAAGCTGGAGCCGCTGCTGCAGCCGGGGGACGTGGTGTTGGACGGGGGCAACTCCTGGTTCCTGGACACGCGCAAGCGAGAGGAGGCGTGGAAGCAGAAGGGGCTGCACTTCATGGGGGTGGGAGTGTCGGGCGGAGAGGAGGGAGCGAGGTACGGCCCGTCGATCATGCCGGGAGGGTCGGTGGAGGCGTATGCGCAGGTGAGGCCGGTATTGGAGGCCATCGCGGCGAAGAGCGAGGCAGGGGTGTGCGTCACGCACGTGGGCCCGGACGGTGCGGGGCACTTCGTGAAGATGGTGCACAACGGCATCGAGTACGCGGACATGCAGCTGCTGGCGGAGACGTACGATCTGCTGCGCCGGGGCCTGGGGCTGTCGGCGGACCAGTTGGCGGACCTCTTCTCCAAGTGGAACGAGGGCATTGCCGAGTCGTTCCTGCTGGAGACGACCATCAAGGTGCTGCGCAAGAAGGACGCGGAGACGGGCAAGCCGCTGGTGGACCTGGTGCTGGACAAGGCGGGCCAGAAGGGGACGGGGAAGTGGACGGTGCAGGTGTCGCTGGATCTGGGGGTACCGGTGCCGTCGATCGCGGGGGCACTGGACGCACGGAACCTGTCCTCGATGAAGAACGAGCGTGTGGCGGCGAGCCGCATCCTGCGCGGTCCGCAGGGTGAAAACCTGTCGGCGGAGGAGAAGACGAACCTGGCGGCGTGGGCGCATGACGCTCTGTACGCGGCGCGGGTGGTGACGTACGCGCAGGGAATGCGGCTCATCCAGGCGGCGTCGAACGAGTACAAGTGGAACGTGTCGCTGGCGGAGATGGCGCGCATCTGGCGAGCGGGGTGCATCATCCGCGCGAAGCTGCTCACGCCGTTGCGCGAGGCCTTCGAGAAGAAGCCAGACCTGCCGAACCTGATGCTGGCGGACAGCCTGGCGCCGGTGCTGGAGAAGATGGCACCGGCGTGGAGACGGACGGTGGCGGTGGCGACGCGGCTGGGGATTGCGGTGCCAGTGTTCAGCGCGAGCCTGGCCTACTTCGACAGCTACCGGAGCGCGGAGCTGCCGCAGAACCTCACGCAGGCCCAGCGCGACGCCTTCGGCGCACACACCTACCAGCGCCGCGACAAACCCGAGGCGGGCTACGTCCACACGGACTGGAGCTGACGCGAAGAAGCCCACGCCCCTAATTCCCCTAACGCCCCTCTCCCTCTGATTAATCGGCTATTTCAGACTCTTCCTGCGAGGTCTTACTGTGCCTAACCTTGATATTGTTTACGGGGATGTCACCAATCCCCCCCTGCTTCGAGGGTTGGTCAGCGTCTTTCGGCAGCTTGATCCTGTCGGCACGCTATACTTGGGCTACCCCGTTCTTGCTTCAGCAGATTCACGGGTGAGTGTCGATGCGATGCTCATTTCGCGGCAGTATGGGCTTGTTGCATTTCTCTTCGGTCAAGCCCCCATGAATGGGGAGCGCGAAGGATGGGCTGCATTGCGCCAGCAACAGGATGAGCTTTACGGAGCATTGGAAAGCTACCTGGGCCGACATGCTTCTCTTCGCGCTGGCCGCAAGCTTGCGTTTGAAATAAATACAGTCACATTATTGCCATCGCGGCCGCCTGATGCTGCGGGACTTCACGGAGCCGAAGGGCACTATGTCAATTTGGAGGAACTACCAAGCGTATTGAGCAGTCTGGCGCAGATTCCCGAAGCTGTGCAGCGAAACCTTGATTCGGCTATCAACAAGGTTTTGACAATCCGTCCTGCAAAGAAGCGGGCCAATGTCACTCGGGAGGATTCTCGTGGATCCAAGCTGAAAGCCATGGAGAAGGAGATTGCGCACCTTGACCAATGGCAGAAGCGCTCCGCAATCGAGGTTCCCGATGGTGTCCAGCGTGTCAGGGGCTTGGCTGGTTCCGGCAAAACCGTCGTCTTGGCTCTCAAGGCTGCCTATCTCCATGCGCAGCATCCGGATTGGAGAATTGGGCTGACTTTCTATACTCGGTCGCTGTACCAGCAGATGGAAGATTTGACTCGTCGGTTCTCATTCGAGCACATTCTCGATGAGCCTGACTGGAGCAAGCTCCAAATTCTTCATGCTTGGGGGTCCATGCGTGAAAAGGCAGGCGTTTATACGACTTTGTCCACCCATCTAGGACATCCAGTGCGCGATTGGTCCTATGCTAAGGGGCTGTCGCAAAATAAGTGTAATTATTTCACCAGCTGAGCGCTCGCTTGCCGTCTCGGAGAGAGCGAGTAGTTCCATTCCCCGTGAAACCGCTTCTTTCGGATGTTCAGTTGCCCAAAGTCCGCTGCGCTGACGCGAACGCCAAGGGGGTACTCCCTCGTATCCAGGGCAGCCCGAACACACAGTCCCGTGCGTGTCGTGGTGCTGCCGATGAGATTGATGACAACTTGATAGCTCGTTAGCGGTCGGCCTCGCCAGTTGAGCGTGATCTGGGCAAAGAGTCGATGCTCGATCTTGTTCCATTTGCTCGTGCCCGGAGGGTAATGGCTGACGGAGACCTTCAACCCCGTGGCATCTGCAAATTCTTGCAGGCACTTCTTCCATACCCGCGACCGTGCCGAGTTCGAACCCCCAGCATCCGCTACCACCAGAAGCTCTCTTGCATGAGGATATGCATGCCTGCCCATCGTGAGCCACCAACGCCGAAGCGACTGGACTGCGAACTCAGGAGTGTCATGGTCCGTCCCAACGTTGACCCAGCCCTCGTCACGGGCCAAGTCATACACTCCATAGGGAATCGCTTTGCCCTCAGCCATATCCGGAAAATCGTAGGCGTTGACTCTGGGCGCTTGGCCTTGGAGCTGCCACTCCCGACCCGGGGTCTTGAAGTTTCCAATCAACTCCTTCTTCTTCGAGTCGACGGACACCACTGGTTGTCGGCGCCGCTGAAAGGCCTTCGCTTGTCGAGCGATGTAACGAAACTGTGCATTCCTATCTGGATGGCTGCCTCCCTCTTCCTCCTTACGCGGAGCCTGCAAGCTATACCCCGCTTCGTGCAGCATCCGCGCGACGGTGTCGCTACTCACCTCATGCCCTCGCTCTCTCAACTCCGACGCAAGGTGCCTCACGCTCTTCGTCGTCCATTGAAGCGGCGATTGCGGTTCGCCGCGCGTCACCGGCTCGAGCAGCGCCTGGAGGTCACCCAGCAACCTCGCGTCCTTTGCGCTCAGGCGCCTTCTTCCTCCTCCTGGCCGACGCACTCGCGACGTTGAAGCCCTTGAAGGCGGTTGCCGCCGAAGCTCCGCCAGCTCTTTCTTGCCCTTCCAGATGCGACGACCACTGATCCCCGTTGCCCGCTGGAGCGCTGCGGTTCCTCCGCGTCCAAGGCTTTCCACTTCAGCCGCAGCCCACAGGCGGCTGACCCTCTCGTCCATGATGGGGGCCAGGGCCTTGAACTTGGCGCGCAAGGCTTCGAGATCTACTTTCACGCATACAACATGCCCACGAAATGCCTCTTACGCAGCGACCAGCCCCATGGCTGCCTGCCTGGTGGGCTCATTATCACTTTCATTACACTTATTTTGCGACAGCCCCTAAAGCTACCTACGGAGCTGATAACGCCTTTGCTGGGATTTGTAAGGAGCTTCTGGATGTGGCCCGCGCGCGCAAGACGATCGAGCCCATCTTTGATGCTGTGCTGATCGACGAGGCGCAAGATCTGCCACAAGAATTCTTCGAGCTAATCGCTCTATTTACTCGTATGCCGCATCGGATTGCGTTTGCTTATGACGAACTGCAACAACTGAACGCCGCGTCTGTCCCATCCGTTGAGGACCTATTCGGCCGGAATGAGGTCGGTCAACCAAGACTCCGTTTGCATAGTGGCAGTCATGCTCGCACGGATGTGGTCCTGCCAGTGTGTTATCGCAATCCACCATGGACGCTTACCGTCGCACATGCTCTCGGCTTCGGTATTTACCGAGAAGGGGGACTCGTTCAACACTTCGACAAAGCCTCTCTTTGGAAGGAAGTTGGGTACCGAGTTAACGCTGGTCAACTTGAGGATGGCCAGCAAGTCGCACTCTCTCGTGACCCAGATTCATTCCCCCGATTTTTTGCTGAGCAACTCACTCCGGAGGATGCGGTTCAGTTCCAGGCGTTCGCTGCCGATAATGAACAGTTGGCTTGGGTTGCGCAAAACATCAGGGAGAACCTGGAGCGTGATGAGCTTGATGCTGATGACATCCTAATTGTGCTGCCGAATACCTATACAGCCAAGCGGCGCGCAGTGGAGTTGGTGCGTGTTTTGGCGCAGCATGGAATCTCCGCTCATCATGTTGGGGCTACGTCGAGTCAGGATTTGATGTTTAAGGAGGGGTCGGTCGCCATCACGCATATCTACCGCGCCAAGGGGAATGAGGCGGCAATGGTGTACGTGATTGATGCTGAGTATGCGGTTCTTGACCAACGCTGGGCATCCGCTACTGGACTCGCTAGCCGACGGAACGTGCTCTTCACCGCGATTACACGGGCCAAGGCATGGGTGCGAGTTTCTGGTGTGGGCGCAGAGATGAATGCTCTGCTTGCGGAGTTCCAAAGGGTGGTTTCTGAAGATTTCCAGCTTCGATTCAAGATTCCAACTGAAGAGGAGCGTAAGCACCTGCGTCAATTGCACCGCGATCGTAGCGAGGCTGAGAATGCTAGGCGCCGGGAGGCTATCCGGACTGTTGAAACGGCCCTTGAGGCTTTGGACCGAGGCGACATCGAAATGGATGAACTCCCGGAGGACATGAAGCGGCGTCTCGAACGGCTCGCAAGGCTTCCCAAAATGTCTGAGTAAATGCCCATGCCGAGTCCTCACTATTTTCGATCGTCTGTGGCAAATATTTTGGATGTGTTGGGTGATGCCGGGGTCTTCCTACTATGGAATAGGGTCGGGTTAGAGGAGAGCGAGGGAATTTCGCGTATTAGCTGGCTTCCGCCTGCGCCTGGGGAACTGTTCAGGCTTGCCGGTGACCGGCTTGACAGCTATGCCGCCTGGGTTTCTGCGAACGCCTTTTCAGGCCTGCTTTTTGACGGAGCGCTCATCCAGTTGACTTGGAGCATTGCTGCTGGAGATGTTATTGGACATCGTCTCGCTTATGTCCCTTGCCCGCTCATTTTGGATCAAGAACTCCTCCGTACTGAACCGGTTCTTGACGTGTGGGAACTTGCCAGAGACTCTCCTCGTCCCGATATCGTGCTGCGAGGAGCGGTGAGGTTTGACTACGACCCAGTCGCTGCAAAGCCAGGACATCCTGCGTCACACTTCACATTTGGCGACCCTGAAACCAGAATCCCTGTGGCATATCCGCTCGGTCCGAATGAGTTTATTAGATTTGTTTTCAGAAATTTTTATCCGGACGTGTGGAATAGGATGGAGTATTTGAGGACGCTTAAACCCTCATTCGAGTGGAGCAAGACTCTTCTCGACGAGGAGCATGAGGAGGTTCACCTTCGGTGGGAGCAATATCCTTCCACCTTCCGGTGAGTACTACTCAGTCACTTCTCTCGGCGACCCAGTAATTCTCCGCAGGAAATCCCCTCGGAGAAACACAAAGTGACCAAGTAGTACTCCGGGAGAGGGACGGGGTGAGGGTATCGAAGCTCCCGGGTTGAGCCCCAACGAACCGAAGAACCGAGCCAGGACTCCGCACCTCGTCATCGCCCCTGTGTTCTCGCATTATGGGTTCAAGAGCTGGACCCTGATCTTCCTGCCAGAGGAGATCATCGGTGTGCCGCACTCCCCCTGGCCGATCATCCTCAAGACGGGGTTCTTCGCCGCGGTCCTCATGCGCGCTCGTGCCTACGCCGTGGACTGGAAGCAGGGCGCCAGGGCGCGCGAGGAGTGGAGCACTATCGAGAGCACCAAGCTCCCGAAGAACGCGTGGAGGATTCCCCTGAGCTCCGTGAAGCGGATCGAGCTTCGGAGGCAGCTCTTGTCCGCGAGCGAGCTCCGCATCCAGCAGACGGGGCAGCCGGAGTTCCTCTTCGGCATCTACGACCCGTCGGAGCTCGGGCATTGCGCGGAAAAGCTCCGCCGGGCGTATCCGCGCATCTACTTCGAGCAGTAGCGGCTCGGAAGCCCGCTCAAGCCATCGATCGAATGGCGGCGAGCGTCTTCTCCACCTCGTCGGGGGTGTTCTGGATGCCGAAGGCCACGCGCGCATACGGCACAGCGTAGGGCGTGGTCGAGGCCAGAATCCTGTTCCGCTCGGCGAGCCGCTGCACGACCTGCTGAGGCGACATGCCCTTCACGTCGAAGCAGACCATGCCCGACGAGAGCTCCGTGGAGCGAGGCGTGTACAGGGTGACGTGTGGCATCTTGGCCAGCCCCTCGCGCATCTGCGTATTCAGCTCGTGGATGCGCTCGGTGATGCGCTGCGAACCGATGGCCTGATGGAACTCGAAGGCGGTGGGGACGGCCCAGTAGTGCTCGAAGGCCTGGAAGCCGCCGGGGGAGAACCAGGTCGCGCGAGCGGGCATCTCGGGAGGCTTCTCGCCGGCCCAGGCGAAGAACAGCTCGGCGGACGAGGTGCTCGGCATGAGAGGCCGCATGACGGACCACAGCTCGGGCCGGGCCCAGACGAAGCCAGTGCCGCGAGGGCCGAAGATCCACTTGTGCGTCCCCGCGGAGAACGCATCCATCCCCATGGCCACGATGTCCGGCGACTCCACGCCGAGGCCATGGACACCATCAACGACGAAGAGGACCCGGCGCTCCGGTGCGCGCTCGCGATTCACCACCGCGAGAGCATCGGCGATACGCCGGAGCGGCAACTTGAGCCCGCTGCTCGAGTGCACCCACGTCACGCCCACCACACGCGTCTCCGGGCGGATGGCCTTGCGCAGACGCTCGACCATGCCATCGGCGGAGATGGCGTCATACGAGTCGAAGAGTGGAACCTTCCGCCACGTCGCGCCGCTGCGCTCGACCGCGAGGCGGATGGCCTCGTGGTGCACGAAATGGTCATGCGAGGTGGTGAGAATCTCATCGCCCGGCTTCAGGGGCAGCCCCTGGTAGATGACGGCGAGGCCGGTCGTGGTGTTCTGCGTCAGGGCAATGTCATCAGCGCTCCCGCCAATGTACGAGGCAATGGCATTGCACACCTTCGCCGGGATGTAGTCCTGCGGTCCGCCGAAGACCAGACGCTCCACGGTATGGAGCGGGTTGGCCTCGAGCTGGCGGCGATAGCTCTCAATGGCCTCGCGCACGGAGCGTGGATGTGAGGCAAGAAAGAAGAGCCCGAGGTGGATGTAGCGGGAATCCAGCTCGAACTGCCGCCGCACGGCCCCCCAGTCGCGCAGGTCATCGGTGGAGGCCCGCCGCTTCTTCTCCGCGGCGGATCCGGTGGGAACAGCACCCGCCCCCGCGGCGAGCGCACTGGTGAGGAGGAAACCGCGCCGGCTCAGCATGCACGCAACTCCTTCCAAAGCTTGTCATGCAAAACCTATCGGAGCGCATGTGGATTCACCATGCCCTCCACTCACTTCGCCCAATTTTGCAAGTGTTTGATGCCACTGGCTCCGCGTTCACCGGGACTCGGGGGAATTCCCGAGCCGGCGCCTGCGGACCCACCTGCGAACAGGCCAGAAGCCCAGGAGCAGCGGAGGCAACCAACTCGGGACGCCCACCCAGAACGATCTCGCATACGTCGCGGCTTGCACCGGGACGGTCGGCTTCGGATGCTCGCCGCGGAAAAGCCAGAACCCCACCTTGTTCCACGCGGAGCGCTGCTTCGGCCGGCGCGGTGCCTGGAAGAAGGCACCTCCCAGGTCGAAGGGGTCCACGGGCTCCGAGTCCGGCAGCCAGAACGCCTCGCCCCCCATCCAGAAGGAGCCGTCTCCCGGCCAGCGGAGCCGATGATGGCTCCGCACCCGAGAGCCCTCCTGGACCCGGTCCATGTCGATGCCGAACGAGGTGTAGAACCCGTAGCTGAACGGCCACATCACCAGGAAGGCCAGACACGCCAGCCACGAGAGCCCACGAAGGGCCTCGGCCAGGAGACGAGCGGGGGGCACGGTCTTCTTCATGCGGAGCCTCATGCTGATGGCTCTGGCGGCGAGCATCAATGCCCGGAGGGGTGCATCCCACGGAATGCGCACCTGGAGTAGCGGCGAGCATGGGGGCAGGCGCAGGGGTGCGAACTCGATCTGCCCGCCCATATCCCTGGGGTATCGTCCACCCGGACGGAGGCGAGAAAGCAGGACATCCGCCCCCCCGGGAGACACATGAAGCTCATCATCAATGACCGGGAGTACGAGGTCCCCGACGAGAACCCCCACCGCGTGCTGCTGTGGGTGCTGCGGGACGAGCTGGGGCTGGTGGGCACACGGTTCGGCTGCGGTGCCGGCATCTGCGGGGCGTGCACCATCCATGTGAATGGGGTGGCCACCCGGGCGTGCATCTCGCCCATCTCCGCGCTGGCCGGCACGCGCATCCGCACCGTGGAGGGCCTGTCCAGCCCGGGGCCGGATGGCAAACCGAGGCTGCACCCCGTGCAGCGGGCGTTCCTCGACGTGCAGGTGCCCCAGTGCGGCTGGTGCATGAGCGGGCAGATGATGACGGCAGCCGCCCTGCTGGAGCACAACCCGAGCCCCACGCCCGAGCAGGTGGTGGAGGCCATGGACCGCAACTACTGCCGCTGCGGCACCTACTGCCGCATCAAGAAGGCCGTGCTCTCGGCGGCGAGCCAGCTGGCCCAGGAGAAGGAGCCATGAGCGACCCCGTAACCCCGAAGAAGGGCTGGCGCCCGACGCGCCGGCAGTTCCTGGTCGGCCTGGGCGTGGGCGGTGTAGGCAGCGTGGGAGCCCTGGCCCTGGGCCTGCCCGCCATCCGACTGGGCGTGGCACGAGCCGTGGACGACGGCCTCATGCCCTCTGGAAAGAGCCTTGACCCCACCGTCTGGTTCGAGCTCCTGCCGGATGACCGCGTGCGCCTGCACCTGCCCAAGGCGGAGATGGGCCAGGGCATCCACACCGCGCTGGCGCAGATCGCCGCCGAGGAGCTGGAGGTCCCCTGGGAGCGGCTGGAGGTGGTGCACGCCAACACGGCCCATGGCCCGGTGGATCCCCGTGGCACCTCGGGCAGCACGACCGTAGCCGGCCTGTACCAACCCCTGCGCGAAGCCGCCGCCAACCTCCGGGAGATGCTGCGCGCCGAGGCCGCTCGCCAACTGGGCGTTCCCGCGGAGTCGCTCGTCGCCGCTGGCGGAACGATGAGCGTGCGCGGCCAGCCCGAGCGGACGCTGCGCTATGGCGAAGTGGTGGCGCGGCACACGGGGGCGTGGGAGGTACCCGAGCAGCCCCCTACCCTCAAGCAGGCGAAGGACTTCCAGTTCATCGGCCAGTCGATGCCGCGCGTGGACCTGGAGGCCAAGCTCACCGGCCAGGGCGTGTATGGCTATGACCAGCGGCTGCCCGGCATGCTGTATGGCGCCACGGCCCGGCCGCCACGGCTGGGGAGCACGCTGCGCGCGGCTCGCGAAGGACGGGCACGCCAGCAACCGGGCGTGGTGGAGGTGGTGATAGGGGAAGGCTTCGCCTCCGTGGCCGCCGAGTCCCGCGAGCAGGCCCACGCGGCCCTGGCCCACCTGGAGCTGGAGTGGTCCGAGGGTGAGGCCCTCCAGCAGGCGGACATCGAGGCGCTGACGACGGTGAAGGATGGGGAGGGCGTGCTCGTCCAGGACGAGGGCGACGTGCCGGAGCAGCTGGGGCGCGGCAAATCCCTGAGCGCCGAGTACCGCACGCCCCTGGCGGCACATGCGCACCTGGAGCCGCAGGCGGCACTGGTGGAGGTGAAGCCGGAGCGGGTACGGGTGTGGATGTCCACCCAGATGCCCCTGAATGTCCGCAAGCAGGTGGCCCATGCGCTGGAGCGCGAGGAGGAGAGTGTCGAGGTCACTCCCACGTACCTGGGTGGTGGCTTCGGACGGCGCCTGGACGCGCATGCCGCCATTGAGGCCGCGAGGCTCTCGCGGGCCACGGGCCGACCGGTGCACGTGGGGTGGACGCGCGCCGAGGAGTTCCGCCAGGGGTTCTTCCGTCCGCCCACGCACCACGTGCTGCGCGCCTCGCTGGAGGAGTCCGGCAGGGTGCTGGCCTTCGAGCACCATCAAGCCAGCGGGGACGTGCTCTTCTCCCTGTTACCGGAGGCCGCGAGCGCTGTGCTGGGAGCGGACTTCGGCGCCTGGCGAGGGGCCAGCATCCGCTACGCCATGGCCCACCGCCGGGTGCGAGCCCAGCGCGTGAAGCTCCCCGTGCCTACCGCCACCTGGCGAGGACTGGGGCTGCTGGCCAACACCTTCGCGCTGGAGAGCTTCATGGACGAGCTGGCCCACGCCGCTGGCGAGGACCCGCTCGCGTTCCGGTTGAAGCACCTGGGAGAGGACGAGCTGGGACGCCGCATGCGCCGGACACTGGAGGCCGCGGCGAAGCAGGCAGGCTGGGGGACGGCCGCTCCGGAGGGCCGGGCCCGGGGCCTCGCGTGCTCCGTGGACGCGAGGACCGTGGTGGCCCAGGTGGCCGAGGTCTCGGTGGAGGAAGACCGGGTGCGGGTGCATCGCATCACCTGCGCCGTGGACTGCGGCCTCGTCATCAACCCGGACGGAGCCATTGCCCAAGTGGAGGGCGGCATCACGATGGCCTTGGGCTCAACCCTGTCCGAGCAGATTGCGCTCAAGGATGGCCAGGTGGAGGCGGAGAACTTCCACCAATACCCGCTGCTGACGATGCGAAACGCACCGGACATCGACACGCTGCTGGTGGGCGACGGTGACAAGCCAATGGGCCTGGGCGAGCCGCCGATGGGACCGGTGGGGGCCGCCGTGGCCAATGCGCTCTTTGCACTCACCGGGAAGCGCTTGCGGAGCCTCCCCCTGAAGCTCTAAGGCCGCACCATGCCCCTCCCGCTCCAAAAGAAGGTCGTGCTGGGACTCCAGCACACCATCGCCATGTTCGGCGCCACCGTGCTGGTGCCGCTGCTCACCGGCCTCAATCCCAGTGTCGCCCTCTTCGGAGCGGGGCTCGCCACCCTCCTCTTCCACGTGCTCACCGGGCTGGGCGTGCCCATCTTCCTGGGCAGCAGCTTCGCCTTCATCGCCCCCATCATCACCGTGCTCAAGGCCGAGGGCCTTGCCGCCTTGGGCGGTGGGCTCGTCGCCGCTGGCGCCATGTACCTCGTCTTCTCCGCCCTGGTGAAGGTCGTTGGCATCCGGCGCGTCCAGCAGGTGTTTCCGCCCATCGTCACCGGCCCCGTCATCATCGTCATCGGGCTCAGTCTTGCCGGCGTCGCCGTCAATCAGGCGCAGAGCCACTGGGGGCTGGCGCTCGTCACGCTGCTGGCCGCCATCCTCACCAGCGTCTTCGCTCGCGGCCTCTTCAAGATGATTCCCATCCTCATCGCCGTCATCGCCGGTTACGTAGCCGCGCTGGTGCTCGGCGCTGTGGAGCCCGCGAAGCTCGACGCCATCCGCGACGCCGCGTGGGTGGGCCTGCCCCCCTTCCACGCCCCGAGCTTCTCGTGGAGCGCCATCTTCGTGCTCGCCCCGGTGGCGCTCGTCACCTTCATCGAGCACATCGGCGATGTCATCGTGAACGGCCGCGTGGTGGGCAAGAACTTCCTCGAGCGCCCCGGCCTGCCGCGCACCCTCTTCGCCGATGGCATCGCCAACATGGCCTCCGCGGTGCTCGGTGGCCCCGCCGCCACCACCTACGCGGAGAACACTGGCGTGCTCGCCGTCACCCGCGTCTATGACCCCGCCGTCCTGCGCATCGCCGCCGGCTTCGCCATGCTCTTCGGCCTCTCGCCCAAGCTGGCCGCCGTCTTCCAGAGCCTCCCGCCCGGAGTGCTCGGCGGCGTGAGCATCCTGCTCTTCGGGATGATTGCCTCCGTGGGCATCCGCACCCTCTCCGAGGCTCAAATCGACTTCGCCCACAGCCGCAACCTCATTGTCGTCAGCCTCATCCTCGTGCTCGGCCTGGGCGGCGCGAAGATTCCGGTGACGTTCGGCGAGGTGCACATAGAGCTGCACGGCATGGCGCTGGCCGCGCTCGTCGGCATCCTCGCCAACGCGTTCCTGCCGGCCTCGCTCAACCGAGAGGAGCTGGATGCCCAGCCCCGGGAGGAGCCCCCGTCCGACTCGCGTCCGTGACGGGGGCGCTCGTGACCTTCACCCGTTCCTAGGGAGGACTCCCCCAGTCCTGGGAGGGCACGCAGGGAGGGCGCGAAGAGATACGCGCCCCCTGTCGGGATGACCCACTGCGCACTCACGGAGAAGGACTGGCTGGTGCTGGCCTTGGGCCTCAGGGCCCTGAAGTCCTTCGGCCCATGGTGGCCCGAGTCCGTGTTCTGCCCGACCAGGAGATCGAACCCCCCCGTGGTCGGCGCCTCGGACTGGTTCATCCAATCGCTGTTGAGCACCTCGAACTGCCGCTTGAGGGAGCGCTGGTACGCGAGGAACAGGAGCCCTCGCTCCCGCGTGTTGTCGGCGTGGCCGGGGACATCGTGGTGATACGGCGGGCCGAAGGGAATTCCGCGCCGCAGCATCTGGAAGCCTCGTGTCTCCGCTTCGCCGCCCTGTTGCGAGCGCCTGGCGCATCGCCTCCAGCAGTTCCTCCTTGTCACGCCGGCCCCTGGAGAAATCCACGCCCACGTCGACCTCCGAGGCGTTGACGTCCTGGGCTCCCCCAAGCAGGTGAGGAGGAGGCGAGCGTGGCGCTTGAAGCAGCGGCCAGCAAGGAGCCGATGAAGGAGAGGCCGTCGGGAGTGGACCAGGCGGAGGTGCTCAGGAGGACGTTCGACTTCGACGTATTCGCCTGCGTGAGGTGTGGAGGCCGGCGGCGGCTCTTGGCGTACGTGAAGCAAGCGGGAGCAGTGCGAGCTATTCTGGAGCACCTGGGCTTGCCCACGGCAGGTGCCAGCCTGACCCCGGCGCCAGCGCCACCCCAGTCCGCGTGGTGTTGAGGCTCGCGCCGCCACAGCCAACAGGCCCAAGCCCCCTGCTCCCCTGCGCTGCCCCTGCTGGCAGGACGGCCGGGGCCGACGTGTGCCTCAAGGCCGCCGCACCCTGCGTGCACTGGCATGGCTCACTTCTCTTGGGCTCCCGTCAGCTGCCTTCCCCCGCCTCTCTGCCCCAACCCCCTGCCCTCAACCGTGCCCCTATTTCTCTTATGCGCGGCCGCGCAGCCCCCTTGGGTACACGCCAGCCCAGGCCGCCCTCCCATGAGGTGCGCGGCAGGGGCCCTGGGCCTCTTGGCTGTCTTGCGCTTCAACACCACGCAGCCTGGGGTGGCCCTCGCCCAGGGGCCAACCGCGCACTCGCCGTGGGCAACCCCAGGTGCTCCACAATCGCTCTCCCCCCTCCTGAGCTCACACGCTCCACCGCCGCAAGAACGAGCGGAGGAGCTCATTGAACGCGCCGGGAAGGTGGAGCGGCACGTAATGACCGCCGTGCTCGAATTCGTGATACTGCGCCCGCGGGATCTCTCGTTCCATGTGGCGGCCGTATCGCCGCACGGTGAGCGTGTCCTCACCTCCCTGGACCACGAGCGTGGGCGCCTTGATTCCAGCGATGCGATCGGCCGCATCGAAACGCAGGACCTCGGCCAGGTAGTCGAAGCTGCGCTCATAGCCCGCGTCGCGCTGCGATGCTTCGAGCGCCATGGTGCGGCGCGCGAGCGTCGAGGGATCCTCTTCGGGCGTTGTCCGCCGGAGATCCGCGCGCAGCCTCCGCATCATGTCCTCCATGTTCCGGACGCTGTCCTCCTCCTCGAGGTGAGAGGTCGTATTGACCAAGGCGAGCGAGCGGACGCGGTGGGGCAGCGCGAGCGAAAACTCCTGCGCGACCATCCCGCCCAGGGACCAGCCCACGAGGTGCACGGCCTCGTGGACGCCGAGCCCATCGAGCACGGCGGCGATCCGCCCCGCGATCCGCGCCGGCGACAGCGAGCCATGGGGCGCCGTGCTCCGACCATAACCCGGGTGGTTCGGGACGATGACCCGAAAGTCACGCCGGAGCTCTTCGATCTGGAACACCCAGATCGGGATTGACGCCATGATGGGGGGGAGCAGCACGAGCGGAGCGCCCGTGCCCGCGCACAGGACGTCGATGATCTCTCCGGAGGAGAGCGTGACCATGAAGGCTTCGAGGGGAGTGCCCGAGCCCACGCGCGCCCCAGGGACGTGCGTGATGTTCACATCGCGCTCGACCCGCTCGACCGAGAGCGCCGGCTCCTCTTCCTCGGCCTTGCGTGACGCTGCGGCGCCATCGCCGACCTCGTCCGGAGAGGGTCGCGTGAGCGTCGCCTGACGGATTCCGAGGAGCAGGTTCGTCAACGTGCTCAAGGTGAGAGTTTGGCGGGATGCATCGGATCGCAGGGCCATCTGTGCGGACATCGTGACGCCGAATGTCTGCTCTGCTCGTCGAAGCATCTGGAGATACATCAGCGAGTCGACACCGACGCTCTGGAGAGAGCGGTCGGAATCGATTCCTGCATCGTCGCGCAAGGTCACCTGGCGAAAGATGCCGCGGATGAGCCGCTCGACCGTGGCCGGATCGTCGAGGTTCTGCTCTTCGTGGCTCGCCGTCAGCGCCCGGCTCCTCACGAGCAGCGGGTTGGAGGCTTTGGGCAGCGTCACCTGGTTTGCCTGATAGAGCGGTTCAGGGCGCGAGGCGAGGGCGCTCCGGAGCTGCGCCTTCGATGCGGGTGTGGTGCGGAGGGCGTCCACGGATGCGACTGGCTCGCCCAAGGCGTCGGCGATGGCAAGCGAGACCGTCCCTTCGCCATCGCGGCGAGAAAGGCGCACGCGCAGGCAGGAGGCTCCGGTCGCGCGCAGGGAGACGCCCACCCAGGAGGCGGGGAGCGCCACCTCGCCTGCATCGGGAAGAAGGGAATCGAGCGCGAGCGCGTGAAGGGCAGCGTCGAGCAAGGCTGGATGCAGACCGAAGTGGTCGGCCTGCTGCGCGGCCTCTTCGGAGAGGTGAACCTCGGCAAACAGGTCGTTGCCCTGCTTCCAGGCGGCGCACAGGCCCTGGAAGTCGTGGCCATAGGCGAGACCCGCGTCGGCGAGGCGATCATAGAGGCCGTTCAGGTCGAGCGGGGCGGCTCCCGCCGGCGGCCATGCGCGTAGGTCGAAGGAGGCCGACTCCGTGGTGGATCCAAGGGTGCCAGTGGCATGGCGGGTCCATGGAGTGTTGGGCGGGGCGTTCTCGGGCCGGGCGTGGAGGGTCACCGACCTGCGGAAGGCCTCATCCGGGCTGCCAACGGAGAGCTGAAGATGGACCGCGCCCTTCGAGGGCAGCACAAGCGGGGACTCCAGGGTGAGCTCCTCGATACGGTCGAGCCCCACGCGGTGGGCGGCGACGAGGGCGAGCTCGACGAAGGCGGTGCCAGGCAGGAGGACCGTATCGAACACCCCGTGTCCGGCAAGCCAGGGGTGGCTTTGCAGCGAGAGACGGCCGGTGAAGAGCAGGCCAGCGGCATCAGCGAAGGGAACGGCGGCGCCGAGAAGCGGATGCTCGGCGGAGACAAGGCCGGCGGAGGCCACGTCGGCGCTGCCGGCCTTGGAAGCGTCGAGCCAGTAGCGCTCGCGCTGGAAGGCGTAGGTGGGCAGCTCGATCCGACGTGCGCCGAAGGGGGCGAAGAAGGCCTTCCAATCGAGCTCGTGTCCGCGGGCGTGCAGGCCCCCCAGGGCGGCGGTGAGCGTTTCAACCTCGGGACGGTCATTGCGGAGGGCGGGCAAGAAGAGAGCGCGGGCCTGGGCCTCGTCGGACAGGCAGTCGTGGGCCATGGCGCAAAGCACGCCATGAGGTCCGAGCTCGAGGAAGGTGGTGACGCCTTCGGCCTCGAGGGTGCGCACGCCCTCGAGAAAGCGGACGGCGTGGCGCACGTGAAGTACCCAGGTTTCGGGCGAGCCGAGCTCCTCGGCGCTGGCACGCTTTCCAGTGATGTTGGAGATGATGGGAATGCGCGGCGGATGGAAGGTGAGCCCCTCGACGACGTGTCGAAACGCGTTCAGCATTTCATCCATGCGAGGGGAGTGGAAGGCGTGGCTGACCCGCAGAGGTGTGGTCTTGCGGCCGAGGGCTTTCACCTGCCTTGTGACCTCGATCACGGCCTCTTCGTCCCCCGCCACCACGGTGGACAAGGGGCCGTTGAGCGCGGCGATAGCGACGTGGGCCTCGCGTCCGACGAGCAGCGGCGCGACCTCGGCCTCGGAGGCCTGGAGCGAGACCATGGTGCCACCCTGGGGAAGGGCCTGCATCAGGCGAGCGCGTGCGACGACGAGGGTGCAAGCGTCTTCGAGCGACAGCACGCCGGCGACGTGGGCGGCCACGAGCTCGCCGATGGAGTGGCCGAGCAACAGATCGGGCTTGACTCCCCAGCTTTCCGTGAGCCGGAAGAGGGCCACCTCCAGGGCGAAGAGGGCAGTCTGGGTGAAGGCGGTCTGGTGGAGCAGGGCAGCATCTTCCGAGCCTTCGGTTGCAAACAGGATGGGACGCAGGGGCCGCTCGAGCTGCGCATCGAGATGGCCGCAGACGTTGTCGAGGGCGTCGCGGAAGATGGGGAAAGCATCGTAGAGCGCCCGGCCCATGCCGGGATGCTGACTTCCCTGTCCGGTAAAGAGCAGAGCGAGCTTGCCCTGGGCCTTGGCTTCGCCGAGCACCACGTTGACAGCGGAGCTGCCCTGAGCGATGGCGCCGAGCGCCTCGAGAAGGGCTGCGCGGCCCTTCGCGACCACCACCGCGCGTCGTTCGAAGTGCGTTCGCGTGAGCGCGAGCGAACAGGCCACGTCCGACAGCCCGAGGTCCGGATGGGCCTCGAGGTGTGCCCGCAGCCGCTCGGCCTGCGCCCGTAAGGCCGCTTCGGTCTTGCCCGATACGAGCAACGGCAGCGCCGCGGGCACCTCGGTTCCTGCTGCCTGTTCGGAAGAGCCCGGAGTGGGCCCGTCCTCGGAGGATGGCCAGAGCTCCGGGAACGCCGCGCCGGACGGCCGCTCTGCCGGGTAGAGCTGCCGCCAGGCCACCTGCTGGCCGCGGGTGTAGAGGATCCCCAGGGAATCGAGGAGCACCGCCCGTCCTGGCTCCTCGCGGCGCATCGAGGGCAGCGCGAGCCCAGGTTGGACGATGGGGCTCCGGGTCGAGCCAGCATGCGCGAGGCATTGCTCGACGGCCCGCACGAGGACCGGATGAGGATTGACGTCGATGAAGACGTCATGCCCGCTGCCGGTGAGCCGCTCGATCGTCTCCGCGAAGAGCACCGGCTTCCGGAGGTTGTTGCACCAGTAGTCGGCGTCGAGCTCCGAGCCCTCCAGGCAATGGCCCGTGACGGTCGAGTAGAACGGCACCAGGGCGCAGCGGGGTCGTATCCCTTCCAGGGCCGAGAGGAGATCCGGCAGGAGAGGATCCATTTGCGGACAATGCGCCGCAACATCGACGTTGATCCTCCTGGCGTACACGCCCGAGCGCGCGAGCTCGGAGAGGAGCTCGTCGATCGTGGCCGGATCGCCCGAGATCACGACGGAGCTCGGGCTCATGAGCCCCGCGACGGAGACCTTGTCCTCTCGCCCCAGGAGGGTGCGCCGCGCCTCCTTCAAAGACAGCTCGACGAGCGCCATGGTACCGCGGCCGGCGGTGCGCTTCTGGAGCCGGCTCCAGACGCAGATGATGCGCGCGGCGTCCTCCAGGCTCAGGCAGCCGGCGACGGTAGCCGCGGCGATCTCGCCCATGCTCTGCCCGACGACGGCCGCCGGCTCCACGCCCCAGGACCGCCAGAGGGCCGCGAGGCCGACCTGGACGGCGAAGATTGCGGGCTGGACCCACGCAATGTCCTCGAGCCATGTCGCGTCGCCCGAGAGCAGCGCGTCCAGCAACGATCCGCCGAGGTGGGGACGCATCACCCGATCGCACCGCTCGAGCGACGCGCGGAAGGCAGGCTCGCGTAGCAGGTCCGCGCCCATGCGGCGCCATTGTGACCCCTGCCCGCCGAACACGAAGACGGGGCCGAGGCGCCCCCCGCGGGCAATGCCTGCCACCGCGCCCGGGAGCGGGCGATCCTGCAGCAGACCGTCGAGCCGCGCGGCGAGGTCGTCCCGCGTGCGCGCCGTGACGGCGATCCTCTGGTCTCCTTCGCCCGCGTGAGGGGCCGCGGCAGCGCAGAGCTCCGGGAGCGAGAGAGGTCGAGAGCCATCCAGGCAAAGGTCCCTCACCCTGGCCGCGAGCTGTCGGAGACGCTCGCCGTCCATCGAGGCGAGAGGCACCAGAGAAGCGCTCTCCAGACGAGCGCCCTCGAGGACGACATGACAGTTCGTCCCGCCGAAGCCAAAGGAGCTCACGCCCGACAGGGCCCTTCCATCTCGTTCGGGCCAAGGCTCCTTGGAGGTCGGGATCTTCAGGTGGAGGGCGTCGAACGCGATGTACGGGTTCGGGATCTCGAAATGGAGGTTCGGCGGAACGGTCCGGTTCTTCAGCGCGAGGGCCGTCTTGATGAGCCCCGCGATCCCCGCCGCGGTTTCGAGGTGGCCGATGTTCGTCTTCACCGACCCCAGGAGTAGCGGCCTATCAGCGGGCCGGCCTGCACCCAGCACGGCCCCGAGGGCGCTGGCCTCGATCGGATCTCCGAGCACGGTCCCTGTCCCGTGCGCCTCGACGTACTGGACGTCCCGCGGGTCGACGCCCGCGTTCGCATACGCGTCCCGGAGCACGAGCTCTTGCGCAGCGGGGCTCGGCGCGGTCAGGCCGTTGCTGAAGCCATCATTGTTGATCGCGCTCCCGAGGATGAGGCCATCGATGCGATCGCCGTCCGAAAGGGCACGGGACAGGAGCTTCAAGACCACCACGCCCCCGCCCTCGCCGCGGCCATAGCCGTTCGCGCGGGCGTCGAAGGACTTCGAGCGGCCGTCGGGGGCCAGCGCCCCGAGCTTGGCCATCGCGACCATGCTCTCGGGCCCGCTCATGAGGCTCACGCCGCCCGCGAGCGCGAGCGTGGCCTCCCCGAGGAGCAGGCTTTGACGGGCGTAGTGGACCGCGACCAGCGCGGACGAACAGGCGGTGTTGATGGCGACGCTCGGGCCGCGCAGGCCGAGCGTGTACGAGACGCGCGCGGGAATGATGCTGAGATCCTGCCCTGTGGCGCTGTGCTGCGTGAGGCGAGCGAGGGAGCTGCCAGACAGCCTGGCATAGTCTTGCCACATCGCGCCGAAGAACACGCCGGTCCTGCTGTCTTTGAGAGAGCGCGGCGGGACGCCCGCGTCTTCGAGAGCCTCCCAGGAGAGCTCGAGCATCAGGCGCTGCTGGGGATCCATCTCGGCGGCCTCTCGCGGAGAGATGCCGAAGAACGTCGGGTCGAAGCGGTCGATCCCCTCGATGAAGCCACCCCAGCGCGTGCCCACCTTGCCGGGCGCGAGGGGATCGGGATCGTAGAGCACGTCGGTATCCCACCGGTCAGGGGGCACCTCGGTGATCGCGTCTACCCCGGACTCCAGGAGTCTCCAGTAGCTGTCCAGGTCCGGCGCCCCGGGGAACCGGCAGGCCATCCCGACGATCGCGATGGGCTCGTTCTGCGTGGGACTGCGTTCGGCACGTTCGGCGCGTCCGGGCACAAAAGCCTCGAGATCGCTCGCCCCACCGGCCAGGTGACGCGCCAGCGCCTTTGGGGTCGGGTGTTTCCACACCAGGACGGGCGACAGGGGGCGCCCGAGCGCCTGCGCCAGGTCCGCGAGCATGCCTGTCGCGCCCTGCGAATCGAGACCATAACGATTGAATCGTTCACGGACATCGATGGATCGCGGCTCGATGCGCAGCCGCTCCGCGAGAAGGGATGCGATCAAGGTGCGGAGGTCATCCTCCGTCAGCGCAGGCGGCCGCGGATGGGTCAGCTCGTTGGTCATGCTGTTGCTCTGGTGTTGTGGGTGCCGCAGACGGGGCGTCATTCCACGCGATGCAGGGATGCCCCACGGGCTACCCCTTTCAGATAAATGCCGTCAAGGGATTCGAATGAGGTACGCGGCAGGGGCTCTGCCAGGGGCAGCGGGCTCCGCGAGGAAGCGCTCGCGGAGCCTCACGGCCATCCCTCACCAATTCGTTTTGATGGCGAATTTCGTGGTGGCGAGAACGGTGGACGGCTGGGTATGCGGACGACAGCTTGGCAGGCGGTTGTAATAGAAGGTCTCCACCCATGCGCGCTGCAACTGGAGCGAGAAGGCCGCGCTGAAACTGACATTGCACGTGCCGCAGGCTGCGTCCCGGTAGCCATCCCAGATGGCCTCGGCGCGGAATTCCGTGCCCGCCGCCTTCCGGGCAGATGTTCACCGTGGCGAGGTTCAGGGAGCCTTCCAGGCACTGCTTGCCTCCCGTGCATTTGCCGGTGATCAACGTCCCATGGCGCCGCGCTCCCTTCTTGAAAGCCTTCTCGCTGATGAGCGCCTCGACCCTGGCCGCCTTCTGCGCGCTCGTCGGCTGGGAAGCCGCCGCGGCGAGGGCCTGCGTGGGCTGGCGCGAGCGGGCCGTCTTCTGTTGGGCCTCGTATTGCTCGAGCTCTTCCTTCAACTTCTTGTTCTCGGGCCTGCGCTGAGCGGGGGGCTCGACGGCCTTCACGGGCCCTGTTTCGGGGTGCGGCTGACGGCCCGCGCCAATGGCTCCATCACGCACTGGGTCCGGGTGACGGACGTGGCGGGCAACACCTCCGCCTGTCACGTGCTCGGCACGTACGTGCACGACGACATCGCGCCGGCCACGCCCTACCTCTCGTCGGCGACCGAGCCCGCCTCGCCCAGCAACCAGACGGACTCCCCGGTCTTCTTCGGCTACGCGGAGCGCGGTACCACCGTGCTCCTCGTGGAGGACTCCTATTCGTGCTCGGCGGAAGTTGCCCGGGCCGCGGTGAACGGCACCACGGGCGCCTTCCGCATCCAGACGAAAGGTGTTGAGGGAGAGGGCAGGAGCCGAGGGGACGAGGAGGGCTGCTGACGGGTGCCACGAGGGCTGTGAGCCAGGCCGGTGGAGAAGCGGTGCAGCCCCATGGGGCACACGCCGGCCCAGTGACCTCCCCAGGGGGAGGTAGCAGGGGCGTGGGCGTCTTTGGCACCGTGACTGCTCGAGGCTCAACACCACGCGTGCTGGGGTGGCCCTTGCGCTGCAGCCAGCGCAAGCAGGCCGCGTGGGCAGTGACAGGTGCTCCAGAATGGCGCGCACTTCGTTGGGGGCCGTCAGGTACGCCAACACTCGGCGCCTGCCTCCACACCAGGCACAGGTGAAAACATCCAACGCGAACGTCCTGCGCAGCAGCTTCGCCCAGTCCTCTCGCGGCATCCGCTCCTTCTTCGGCTCCTTCCTGAGCTCTGCCTCAGCTGCCACGCTCGCCCCCTCCTCACCTGCTTGGGGGACCAGAAATGGCCGCAATTTCGAGCCTGGAGCGAAGACGCCGTGGAACCTCGTGAGGTTTGCCCGAGGCGGAGGCACCAGGGACGCCACACGCCGTAAAAACTCCAGCCCGGTGAAGAGCAGGTGCGTGGTGCCGTCCGGCAGCGGGCGCTTCATCCGATAGGCGATGCGGCCGTCCTCCGCTCGTGACAAACGCTCCAGAGCCAACGCTCCGCGTGCTCCATAGCGGCACAGCCGCTCCACATCCCATTCGCAGACTACGACACATGCAGGGCCGGTTTCGGGCTGCGTGACCATCACCCTGCCGACTCATCCGCTCCAGGGCATGCAGCTGCCGGTCATCAGCACCGCCCGCAGCCAGGACGGCAGGCGGTACATCGACGTGGAGCACCCACCTGGCTGGTGCAGGAGACTTCCCATCGAGTGGACGGACCGCTCCTCACCTCTGGTCCCACCCAGCATCGGCGGTCGTGAGGTTCGCCTCGGCATTTCCGACCTGCTCAAACTCGCTGATGCTGTAGCGGTAGCACTTCGCCGGGAGCCTGCCCCGCCGCCTGCTCATGACTCAGCGGCTGAGCATAGCTTCATCCAAGTCGCCTCGGTCGACACGGCCCGCGGCAATCCGACAAGCTCTTCTCGGAGCGTGGACACCCCTCTTGCACCAGGTGCTTCACGCCGAGGCCGCAAGCGCGGAGGAAAGCGATGAACGATAAGGGCGCGGCCATTCCAAAACCCGTTTCCGAGAAGAGGGGCATTATGCATAGCGCACCCAGACCCTGCCTGTCGTTGGCATGCAGATGCGTGTTGGCGTGCAAGGAGAATCCCTCCATGAAGGCGCATCGGGGCTGCTTGGTGGGAGGGGGCCGGATGTCCACCTCCGTCCAGCGCAGCCGCTGCTGCAGCAAGTGCGCCTGATACGCCTGCAGCGCGTCCTCGGGCCCTTGCGCGGGCAGGGCCCCTCTTTTTTCCAGGAGGCGCAGCACCCGGTGGCGCACGACCTTCAGCAGCCGCTCCACCTCGCCTTGCGTGGGCGGCGGCAACGGCTCGAAGCGCACGCCGCCTTCTCGCGGCACGAAGACGCCGTCCGGTACCAGCGGGCGGCCGTGGTGCAGCTCGCGGTGCCGGTGGTGGCGGCGGTGGGTGGCGTGCTGCTGCTCGGCGAGTCGCTGACGCCCCGGCTGGTGGGCGCGGGCTCCGCACTGCTGTGCGGCGTGTTCCTGGCGCTCCTCGCGCGCCAGCGCAAGGCCCCCGCGCCCTCGCGGTGAGGGTAGTCTCCCGCGCATGCGCAAATCCGAGCTGGTGGCGCTCGTCGACATGGACGGGACGCTGTGCGACTACGAGGGCACCATGGCCCGGGACATGGAGCGGCTGCGGAGCCCCGGAGACCCGGCCATGTTCCCCGAGGACGAGGAGCACAACCCGTGGCTGCGCGAGCGCCGCGCCCTCATCCGGCGTCAGCCCGGCTGGTGGCGCCACCTGCCGAGGTTGAAGCTCGGCTTCGACGTGCTCGGCGAGCTCCAGTCGCAGCACTTCGAGGTGCACGTGCTCACCAAGGGCCCGGCCGCGGCCCCCAGCGCGTGGACGGAGAAGCTCGAGTGGTGCCAGGAGCACCTGCCCGGAGTCCCCGTCACCATCACCATGGACAAGGGGCTCGTCTACGGGAAGGTGCTCGTCGACGACTGGCCGCCCTACGTGGAGCGCTGGCTGCAGTGGCGTCCGCGCGGGCTCGTCATCCTCCCCGCGCAGCGCTGGAACGAGGGCTTCTCCCATCCCAACGCCCTGCGCTACGACGGGAGCAACCTCGCGCAGGTGCGTGAGGCGCTGGCTCGCATCAAGGAGCGGGCCGAGGCCGGGTAGGAGCGGAGCTCAGCCGTGACGTCCCGGACGGCGCCTCGCCGCCTGCCGCACTCCGGGCAGCGGCCGGACCACGGCGTCCAGATGCGCGGAACGGAGCGGTCTCGCGGCCTGCGCGCCCACCGCGTTCCCATCCTCGGGCAGCGGCCTATCCTCCTCCCGCCGCTGCGCCGGCTTGCTGAGCAGGCGGGAGTCCGGCTGCCAGTCGAACAGCAGGATGGCGATCAGCACCATCAGCACCACCGTGCGCCGGAAGGACGGCGAGTCCTGAAGGAGCAGTTGCGGATTCATCAGGGACACAACACCCCCGTCCGGCGGTTTCATGCGCCTCCCGCATTGTCGAGGCCGCCGGGAACAACCGCAATCGGCTCCCTGTCGCCACTCCGTACCGCTCGTCGGGTGGAATCTCGAGGCTGGAGAAGGGGAGCAGGTGGGAGTCCGATAGGGCGCATCCGGACGAGGCCGCTCATCTCCCCTTCCGCCTGTCCTTCCATAGGGAGCGCGAAACGATAGCAATATACAGCACGGCGCCGAGCACGCCGCCGACTTTTGCTAGCAGCTCCCGCCTGTACTGCCGCTTCGCGAGAATGGGCTCGATGAGGCTGTCATGGCTCAGCTCATAGTAGACCGAGTCAGCATGCGGCTCCGCCCGCAGGAGCCGCTGCTGGGTGAGTATTCTGAGTGTCTCCACGGACAGGTGGAATCTCCGCTCGATCTCGGACTCCTCCAGGCTGAGCCGGCGTCCGGTGGGGCTGATCAGCGCGCGCTCACACAAACTCCGGGCCGCGCTTCGGCTCTGTATCGAGGGAATCAGGTTGAGCACCCGCACGTAGAAGTCCGAGAGGATGCTCTGCAGCCCGCTCTCGCCCCCCAGGTCCTGCAGCGTCACGGCGACCCTGTCAGCGCCACCTGCCTGACGCCGGGCCGCGAGCTCCTCGATGTGCTGGCAGAGCAACTGGAGTTGGAAGAGCTCGATGGTCGTGCGGGACTGCGCTTGTTGCACATGCGACGGCCCCCTCCGGGACAGGATTTTGAGCACCTGCTCCACGGTCTCGGAGGGAATGTCGAACGGCCTCGTCGCGAAGGCCGCGTCGTCGACCCGGGACGGCTCCTGGAAGGCGCGCATGGCGGCCGCCTCCGAGAGCGGCACCAGGCGGAAACGCTGGGACAAAATCTGGGGGAGGACATCTGCGGCCTCCTCCAGGAAGCCGAGGAAGTCCTCCCGGAGGGACAGGACCACCCGCGCCGCGGGGGGTGAATCAGTGATGTCCTGTCGCGCACCGGGCACCTCACGCGCGCCGCCCGACCCCTGGGCCGCCGAAGGCCGGACCCCTCGAACCAGGGCCCCCAGCCCCTCCAGCAGTTCCTTGCGGAACTCAGGAGGCTGGAGGGTGAAGAACTCCTCGAACTGGTCGAAGATGAGCACGGGCGTCAGCAGGAAGTCCCCCCGCCACAGCTCCGCCGTCTTGACGAAGAGCCAGAGGGAATCCATGCGGCCGGGCACATACTCGATGCCCTGCCGCGCGGCCTCGCGGCCTATGCTTTCGTTGATGAGCTCGAGGGGCTTCCTGCCAACGACGTTCACCCGGATGAACAGCGGGAGGAATCCCTCGTCACGCAGATGCTGCGCCACCCCGGCCTTGAGCAGGGAGGTCTTTCCCGCGCCCGATCTCGCGTACACCACGACGAGCCGGTTGGTGATGATCTGATCGCTGAGGACGCACGACTCCCGCTCCCGCCCGAAGAACACCTTCCGCGAGGTCTCGTCGTCCTCGAAGGGCGGAGCGCCCGGATATCTTTTGTGGGATCCATCCATGGCCCGGCTACTGGCTTCGTCGCTGGAATTCGCGCGTCATCAGGGAGACGAGTTGCCCGACGTCCTGCTCGTACTGCTCCTCACGCAAGACCATCTCATGATACCCCTGGAGCTCCTTGATCCGCTCCTCGTTGGTGAGCTCCACCGTGCGCAGCGGGACCAGGAACTTCCCTCGGACATACTTCGCCCGCTCGCGTGCAAGGCCGATCTCCTTGTTCACATACCCATCCCACTGATGGATCAACGCTCGAGAGTAGATGACGAGCACGAAGTCCGTGTCGCTCAGGCCGCTCTCGATCTCCTGGTCCCACGGGTCTCCGCCCTCGAGGGATTGCTTGTCGAACCATGGGTCGAACGACTTGCTCTTGAGGGTGGAGTACAGCTTCGCCGCCAGCGGCTCGTCCGCCCGCGTATAGCTGATGAAGACCTTGGGCCGCGTGCCCCTCGAGGGCGTTGGCCCCCTGTACCCTCCCTCGGCAGCCAGCTTCTCGCCGAGCAGTTCGAAGAAGCGGGGGATGGGGGGATCATCACAGAACAGGATCTGCGTCCCGCGCTGATAGAAGAGGATCATCTCCTCTCGGTCCGCTCGCGGCAGGCTCTCCAGCGGCTCCATCACGAACCGGATGCTGGCGCTCGGCAGGTTCAGGGCCCGCACCAGGAACTTCAACAACACCCGGAGGTACGAGTACCTGATGCCGAAACCCACGAAGAGGAAGCTCAAGGCGTGCTCGAGGACCTTGACGAGGTTGTTGGGGAGCGGCGGATTCTTGGAGACGACGGCAATCAGGAAGTCGAGGAGGTCGTTCTCGCTCAGGACGAGGGAGTAGGGGTCCCTCGTGCTTCCGAAGAGATGGTAGATCTGCGGAGAGCTGGGGCTTCCAAGAGCAGGCAGCTCCGGGTTGTCACGCCTATCCCCCCGGAGGTGATAGAAGGCGACGTCAGGATGCTTGTGCTCATCCCACATCGCCTGGGTGATCAACTCGTCGTGGCTGGTCGAGAGGACGAGGTTGAACGGAAGCTTGGCCAGCAGGCGATGCGTCGCGGAAGGCTTGAGCCCGCACGTCCGAGCGAACCTGGCCGTTTGGGACTGCAGGCTGTCGGGCCCGAAACCGCGCTCATCCTCGTACTGCTGCGCAACGGCCATCAGGGCCCGCTGGGGAACGTTTTTCTTCTCCTCCAGCAGGGCGTTGGTCAGGTGCTCGGCCAGCCGATCCGCCCAGGTACAGGCCGACCCCGCCTGCGCCTCACCGGCAGGCGGCTCGACCTCGATTTCCGGCCCCAGGACCAGGACGCACCGCCCGAACTGAAGGTTGGTCACCAGTTCTGTCCAATGCCGGTCGCGCAGCTCTTCCATCACGCGTTCCTTCACCCGGGAGACCTTCGACGAGCCGTCGAGACGACGGCCCATGCTGTACCGGGGCTCACTGCTGCCTGGTCCGGGGGTCCCGATGGCCGTGCTGGCCTCCTTCAGCTCCAGCTCGGCCTGGAGAGTGATGCTCAAAGGAACGATGTATCCCCTCCAACGCGTCGGCATGACATGCCCGGTCCCCCGTGTTCCCCTTTGCGTAGAAGGGCAACGTGCGGTCAGCCCTTCACAAGGCAAGGAGGAGAGCCAGGGCTTGTCCCAGTGTGAGAAGGCTTCACTCCACGGGGCGGCACGCTCGGCGGCCCACGGCAGTGCCCGTAGGTCCTGGGCTCGGGGTCAGGATTCCGGTCGCTCGCTCTCCGAAGCGGCCCAGGCCTGGGGCTCCTCCTCGTTGGCCCCGGGGCCCTCGACATGGTGGGGAGTAGGTCCTCCGGAACCGGCTCCTCCTCTATTTCCCGCCCCCCGGGGGTGAGGTCGGCCTGCTGCTGAGGCGGAGGCTCGATCGAACCCAAGGTGGCCTCGGCAGGTGTCGCATCGTTTCCGGTGAGCTCTCTCGTCTTCTCCAGGTTCTCCGCGGGCGGAACGACGGGAGGGGAGGACGACCGCTCTGCCTTCCCAGGCTGCGCCAACTGGCGCTGAATCCCATCGATCACGTCAACGTAGGAGAGTATTCCCACCAGCCGTTCGCCCTCATCCACGATCAAGATCGCGCCGATGCGCTCGTCCTCGAAGATCTCCATGGCCCTCTGCACCGGCGAACCCGTCTTCAGGACGTACGGGTCGGGCGACATCAGGTTCGCGACCACGTCGCGCAGCTGGGTTTCAGCCTGGGGCCAGAGCATAGGAAGCAGGATGCCGAGCTCCTCGGACGCCTTGTTCACCACGGCGATGTCCACCCGCCCGTCCCCATCCAGATCCTCGACGGCCAGATCGCCGGGATGGGGTTGGATGGGGAAGGGGATGGGGGCGCCGAGCATCCCCTGCCCGTCATTGATCATGACGGCCACCAGGTTCCCGGTCAGCACCTGCGTCGGGCCGAAGACGCTCTGCATGACCAGGACGACGTCTCGTGCTCCGTCGCGGTTCACGTCGCCGAGGGCGAGCTGGCCCGCGGGGATGGCCCCCGTCGAGAACTCCTGCTTCGGCCCGAAGGTGCCGTCCCCCTGATTGGGGAGCACGGCCACGTTGAAGGCCGAGGTGAGCAGCTCCGGCCGGCCATCGCCGTCCAGGTCGGCGAGCTCCAGGGAGGCGGGCCCGGCCGTCGTGAAGGTGGCGTACCCCACGAGATAGGTCGTGCGGGTCCCGAAGGCGCCGTTGCCCGCGTTGAGGAACACGCTCACGTGGAGGCCTTCCGTGACGGCGAGGTCCACCTTCCCATCTCCGTTCAGGTCGCCGAGCGCGAGCCAACCGGCGTTGCCGTTCAGCGCCAGGACCGTGGGCGGGGAGAAGCTGCCCTCGCCCGTGTTGAGGTGGACCCGCACGGCCTTGTCCCCCGAGGTCACCAGATCCACCTCGCCATCCCCATTCACGTCCGCGGCGCGAAAGTCCGAGAGGGTGGCCCCCACCGGGAGCGAGGTGGGAGCGGCGAAGGTGCCGCCTCCCGTATTGCGGAAGACCCGCACGGTGTCGCCCTGTCCGACGGCGAGGTCCACCTGCGTGTCTCCATCCAGGTCCGAGAGGACCGCCGAGTGGAAGCCCTCCCCCCGCGCGAGGCTCGTCGGCGCCGACAGGCTCCCGTCTCCCGGGTTGAGGAGCACGTCCACCGAGTGGCCCACGGCGACCACGTCCGGTCGCCCGTCACCATTCACGTCCCCGGTCTCGACGCTGGCGTACGCCTTGATGTTCGTCGAGGAGGGCGTCAGCGGCTGGAGGGCCTGGGCGGCGAAGGTGGAGCACTGCGGGATGGCGGGAGGGGTAGTGTTCGAGGCAGGCCCGGTCCCCACGCTGTTGGTCGCCTGGACGGTGAAGGTGTAGGTCGTCCCCGCGACCAATCCGGTGAGCACGGCGTGGCTGTTGCCCACGCGGTGCACGTAGGTCGAGGGGTCCACGCTGACGGGCTGCTCGACGGTCACCGTGGCGCCACCGGGCTGCGCCGTCACCGTGTAGGCGGTGATGCACGTCAGCCAGGACATGCGGCCGCAGTACTGGGGGTCCGGGTTGTTGGCACCGGACCACCGCACGATGGCGTAGCCATCACCGAGGAGCGCCGTCACGTCAGAGCATAGGAAAAATGAAGGCCCTTTTGCGGGGTGGGGCCCCGGGCCCAGCGGGGTAGGAGGGCTGCTGCCGGGTGCCAGCCGAGCCGTTGGCCGGGCCGGTGTCCCGGCCCTGCAGGCGATGGAGGCACACCTGTGCTCAGCCTGGCCCCAGCAGAGGGAGGCGGCAGCGTCCTGGGGTTGCTTGGCGCCAGCGGCTGAGAGTTCAGCACCAGGAGCTCCGCGGGGGCCCCTGTGCCGGGGCCCGCCTCGGCGGCTGCCAGGCAAGGCCCAGGTGCTCCAATATCGAGCGCACCGCTCTGCGGGCCGTCAGGTACGCCAGCACCCGGCGCCTGCCCCCACAACGGGCGCAGGCGAAAATGTCCAAGTTGAACGTCCTCCTCAGCAGTTCCGCCCAGTCCACTCGCGGCGTCCTCTCCTTCATCCGCTCCTTCCTGGCCGCTACCTCAAGCCTCGCGCTCGCCTCCTCCTCTTGGGGGACCAGAAATGGCCGCAGTCTGGCGCCTGGAGCGAAGACGCCGTGGAACCTCGTGAGGTTTGCCCGAGGCGGAGGCACCAGGGACGCCACACGCCGTAAAAGTTCCAGCCCGGTGAAGAGCAGGTGCGTGGTGCCGTCCGGCAGCGGGCGCTTCATGCGATAGGCGATGCGGCCGTCCTCCGCTCGTGACAAACGCTCCAGCGCCAGTGCGCCACGCGCCCCGTAGCGGCATAGCCGCTCCAGACGACATCGACACACTGCCACGGGTCCTCCACCCTTGATTGAGCGCGTGACCGTCACGCTGCCGATTCATCCCCTCAAGGGAGTGGAGCTGCCAGTCGCTCGGTTCATCCGCAGCCAGGATGGCCGGCGCTACGTGGACGTGGAGCATCCTCCCGGCTAGTACATGCGCCTGCCGCTCGAGTGGACGGACCGTGCCCCACCCCTCGTTCCGCCGAGGGTCGGTGGCCGGGAGGTCCGCCTCTCGGTCCCCGCGCTATTGAAGCTTGCCCAGGCCGTGCAGGCGGCGCTCGATCAGAGACGCGGCTCGCCGGTCGTGCCCACTCTCGCGGACAGTCCTACGTTGAGACCTGCACGGAGGAGCACTTCACGCAGAGGCAAGGGACGAGCAGCGAAGCGATGAACAATGAAGTTCGAGAGAGCCCAGTGCTACATGTCAGGTGACTATGGGCAGGCTCAAATAAGTGCAGAGGAGGTGGGGCATTATGAGTAGGCCATCACGTACGCCAACACCCGCCGCCTGCCTCCACACCTCAAGCACGCGAACACATCGATCATCGGGACGCAAACGACAAAAACGGCCGGAGAGGGGGACGACATGCTCGATAGTGACGTCTTCCCCCAGCACGATGACCCGCTCGACGAGCAAGCGGACGAGGCGTTGGCGCCCTGCGAAGTCGAGCGCCTCCAAGCCGTCCCGGATGGCTGCGGCGAACGCCTCGAGGTCGGCACCCAGCCGCTCCATGCGTGCACCCTCGGCGTGTTGAGCCTCCAAATGCTCGACTCGCGCGCGCGTGGCCTGGAGCGAGGCCTCCAGCCGCTCGCGCCGGACCTTGAGTTCCTCTACCTCGATGGCGCCCTGTTGGTAGGCGTCGATGAGCCGGTCAATCTGCCCCTGCAGGTGCCGGCAGGCCCCTTCCAGCCGCGCTCTCTCCTGGTGCGCGGCCTGCGAGTTCTCACGGCGCTCCTGCCAGGTTTCCACCTCCTTCTGAAGCATTTGCGGCTGCTTGAGCCAATCACATAAAGCCTTCCACACCACCGCATCCAGTTCCTCTGCTCTCACGCGCCGGGCGGTACAACGCTCGGCGCGGCCGGTGTCCACCGCGGACCGACGCTGGCAGGCGTAGTAGTGGTACTCGTAGGGGTGTCGTTGGCGATGGGTCAGGTGATGGCATTCCATCCTCAAACCGCACCCGCCGCACACCACCAGCGAGCGCAGCAGGTAGTCGTGGCGGACATTGCGCGGGCTCAGCAGCTTGTTGCGCGCCAGACGCTCTCGCACTTCGCGCTGCTCTTGCTCTCCCACCAGGGCAGGCACAGGCACCAGCAGCCATTGCGCCCTGGGTCGCGCCCGGTGGCTGCTCTTGGGGTTCTTGCGGTACTTGCCAGGGTGGCGTGGCCGGGTGGGCTCCACCGGCTCGCGTTTTCCGTAGGTGGCCATGCCCGCGTAGGCCGGATTGGTGAGAAGGGTATACACCGTGGACTGGCGCCACAGGCTAGCCTTGCGCGGGCGGACACCTTGGGCATTGAGGCGTCTGGCCACCTGGCGCGCACTGAGGTCTTCCTCCAACACCCAGCCGTACATCTGCCGCACGTGCGTGGCCTCCACTTCGTCGACAACAACGACTCCCTGCGGCACCTGGGGCGTGCGCACCACCCGGTAACCGTACGGGGGATTGTAGAAGGGCAGCATCTGCCCGCTTTTCACCTTGTGCAGGCGTCCGCGGCGCGTGCGCTCCAGAATCTTGGCCCGCTCGTACTCGGCGATGACGCCCTGCATCTGCACCAGCAGCAGGTCCTCGGGTTTCTGGCTGACGGGCCGCTCCAGGAAGTGCACCTGGACGCCTCGCTTGCCCAACTCCTCCAGGACAATCTGCTGGTGGACGTAGTTGCGGGCCAGTCTGTCGGGGGCGTACACCAGTACCAGGTCGAGCAGGCCGTCAGCGGCCGCGTCCCGCAGCGCATCCAGGCCGGGCCTGTCCAGGCGCGAGCCGCTGTAGCCCTCATCCACGTAGCGGTGCTCGGCGGCCACCACCAGCCCCATGCCCTCAGCGGCCTTCTCCAGGGCCGCCAGCTGCGAGGCCACCGTCCTCTCCTCCTGCTGGCGCGTCGTCGACACGCGCGCATACAACGCCGTCCTGTGCGTCATGGCCCTCCTCCTGGGCGTCCTCCTCGCCCCTTGGCTCCTGGTTGCGCGACGCGGCCCCGGGGCCTGTCCTTCTTGCCGACGAGGCGCTGCGGGCTGCCTCCAGCAGCAGCCTGACGGCCCTGCTCAGCCGCTCCTCGCCGTCCGGGGTCGGGCGCGCCCTCCACTTCACCTTCCAAACACGCTTGCCCATCCAGTCGGCCTGACGGCCTCTGCTGCTGTGGACATGGGTCGCCTGGCTGGGCGGCTACGCGCGAAGCCGACGAGCGCCTGGACAGCCTGAAGACCCGGCGGTGGAGCGAGAAGCGGATGGGGTTTTTGCCGTTTGCGTCTTGAACACGTCCAATGCGAACGTCCTGCGCAGCAGCTTGGCCCAGTCCACTCGCGGCATCCGCTCCTTCTTCGGCTCCTTCCTGACCGCGGCCCCAGGTGCCACGCTCGCCCCCTCCTCACCTGCTTGGGGGAGCGGCTGGAGGAGCCCCGGCGCTTCGTCCTTCCCACGCTCGCGCGCGTGCGGACCCTCGTGGGGGAGTCACCGGAGTTGGGCGAGCTCCTCTCCGACGTGCTGCTCGCGGGGCGCGACTCCGGGCCTCCCTCGGGATGCGCCGCGAGGGCCCTGCTGTGCGCGGCGGCCTTCGTCGATCAGGTCCAGTGTGCCGAGCCCGCAGTGGCCGAATCGGTTCGCGCGCTCGGCCGTCTGCGGCAGGATCCGCGGCTCTCGCCCGAGGCCCTGGAGGCACTCGCCGCCGGGCTGGGGGTAGAGGCGCCTCGTCAAGCCCGGCGGGTGGAGGCCACTGCTTCCGCATGACCCCGTCGCGCAGGGCTGGGGAAGTGGTGGAAGTGGTACACTTGGGCAGGCCGCAGAAGAACCGCTCGGCGATACAACCAGAGTAGGAATGCTTTATTTCTTGTGTGGTGATGGGGGCATCTTGTCGAGCCGCTGGGCTCCTTCTCGCCAACCCAGGTACCCCAATACTGTTTCTTTTCCTGAAAATGGGACCACGAAGAAAAATAAAAAGGCACAGCCCGCTGCCAATGTGAGCACCGTCAGGAGCAGCTCCGATTGACTGACCGGATCAGGAAAGAGAAAACGACGCCCGAAGTAGTAGGAGACGCAGGACAATGCCAGTCCGGTAAGCCAGCGAAAGACGAATGTCCTTGCACGTTCGCCGAAGGTCCACTTACGAAGCTCACCGAATCGCCTTGGTTTTATTGCTGAGTTTTCCGCCACGAGCAACTTCAAGTTTGGAGCAGGCGTTTCGACGGTCAAATGAATGGAGACGACTCCTTCGGCGGGAAACCCCTCGAAAACAACCTCGATCTGGGTTCGAGTCAGGTCCTTTGGGTTGTCTTTGACCCATGGGCCGCCGAATACTTCCAATGAAGTTATGCCGCAGTCTGACGACACCACGAGCCTCAATTCCCCCTCGAGATCAACAGGCTCGAAGCTGCGCACGAGGAAGCAGAGAGACTTCCCGTTGTCCTCGTCGCGTTGGAAGGAGTGGTACCCGATGTTTGGCTTGGAGTAATGCGCAAGCAGGTACCCCAGGAGTACGCTCAGGCATCCTGTTGGAAGAATCCAATCGAACCAATTCTCAGGCATTCGTGTCTCGTTTGATTTGATTCTGGAGCTGAGCGATCATGATTCCGCTCGCGGGTTCGAATATCCCGAACAAGTGTCGGTCTCTGCGAGGTCTGATGAGGGGTGTTCCGGATATGCGGAACCATTGGGCGCCGAGATCCTTTACGTGGATTTCGGCGTAGTATTCGCTTGCTATTCCCTTGGAACGCATTTCCTCTATGTCTTTGTATGTGATTTTCCGGAGTCTCCCGTCTGGCTGTGGTAGATAGAGTTGATTTTGGTCCTTGAGTAGCTGCTTGAAGATGATTGTCCTTTGATTGGTGTCGGCCTGCTCTTTGGAACTCCGCCTTTCCTCGTTCCTTGCCGTGTGGTGCACGAGCGAGGTGACTCCCCATCGTGGCAAGCGGCGACGAAGCAGTTCTTCAGCGCGGTCGTTCGCGGCAATGATTCGTCCGTGTTTGTCTATCCGTAGAACGCCTACAGGGAGTCCACGGAGCAGGGTCGCCTGTCTGCCTGAGTCCTGGGTGTACCGCGCGCAAGCCACCAGGACGGCCAGGGAGAACAGGCTTGTGACCAGCGCGACGACGCTCCCCCAACTGGAAAAATTCCCCTTGACGACTTCTACAACGGCAACTTCGTGTGCCGTGGCATAGTCGTTTTTGGGTAGGGTGCCGACTGTGATTGCGAACAGTAGGCTGTTGTTTTGCTCTTGTTTTATAACAAATGGATCCGCGGCGCCCGATGATGATGTTTTTTTGTAGAGATCCAATGCCCAGTCGCGTGCGAAATCGCGTATCTTTTCCGGGGGGCGGGTATCCGTGGTTGTGAGTTGTTGGCAGCTCTTGTCTTCAAAGCCGCAGAAGAGCGCTTCGGCCTTGTTGCCGCTCTTTGGAACTTTTGTGGACAACAGAGTGGTGTGGAATATTTTTGAGTCCGCCAGATGTTTCAAGTATGCGGAACGGGGGAGGCTGATGTCGGCGCAGAAAATTCCTTCTGGAACTGATTGGCTGGTGATTCTGTAGCAGATCGTGACAACGAATCCACCGCCCGTCAGATCGAGATACGGGAGGGAATGATACCGGCGTAGCAGGGGCCCTCCACAGCAGCGACGTTCGTCACATGTGTCCTGCGATAGAGTGTTTATGAAATAACTGCTGCCGTGCATGACTTGATGCGGTGTCAGTGCCGTTTCGAGGCTGGGGTATATTCTCAGGATTCCATCCAGTGAGATGAAGTAGATGGACTCTGTTCTCGCTGGGCCCTGGTGTGTCTCGATGGGGCGGCCGACAAATCCGCGGAATGAATGAATGGCTTGAGAGCGCTCGATTGCCCTGTCGATGCGTGGGAGGCTTCCGTGACTGAGTGCGATGGAACGCAGGGTGCTGGGGACGTGTAGCGTTGATAGTGGGCTGCCGTCAGTCAAAGAGGGTCCGAGTTGTGGAGAGCCAGCGTCTGTGTCTTTGAGTTGAAGCGGTGGAAAAGCGATGTCTCCCTGCCATCCGGCATCCGGGTGGATTTGTATGCCTGCATCTGCTGAGTTTATTGTTTCTATGTATTGTGGCGAATGCGTGTGCTCGCCATTGTAGAGGTCGTCGAATGCGAGTGCGATGTCATCCAGTTGTGAGACGAATTGTCGGTTTTCTTCGCAGAGGTTCCAGCGAGTGTCTCCAAGCACTGCCTCTGCGAGCGCGGGATACGAGGTCGGTCGTAGCGGTTCCTGCTCCGCTTGGAGGATCGTTCGGAGTTCCTTGTCAGCGCTGCTGGCGCGATTCGCTTCGTGGAAGACCTCGCGTGCGCAGAGCAGAGCGAATGCGAACAGGATGGCGGATATCAGGTACACACCAATGCCGTTGTTGAGAGCAGGGCCTGCTCTCTGGGTGAGAACCGCAAGCCGTTCCTTGTTTTCGATTAGCCAGTTCAGAGCGGACTTGATATTTAGGGACATCTGTTCACCGGGCGATGTTGTTGGAGCGATGTTATTGGCGGTTGGCACGCAACAGCAAAATAATGCAATGCGTTGTTTACTGGGAGATGTTGTCCTTACATCCTGCGGGGTTGTCGACGGCTATGGAGCGAGCCCAGGCGCTGCGTATAGAGGAGATGAAGCGGCCAGGCAGCCACGGGGGCGTGGAGGTCCACCGAGCCCTACATTGCGGCGGCGAGGACGTGACCGCCGGAGTGGGGGGAATGGGAGATGGAGTACATCGGCATCGACGTGCACAAGCGGGACAGCCAGGTGTGCATTCTGGGCGAGGGTGGAGAGGTGGTGCTGGAGCAGCGCATCCGCACGCAACGGGAGCGGTTGGGCGAGCTGCTGAGCAAGCGGCCGAAGGCCCGGGTGCTGTTGGAGGCCTCCACCGAGAGCGAATGGGTGGCGCGGTGCTTGGAGGAACTGGGCCACGAGGTGGTGGTGGCCGACCCCAACTTCGCGCCCATGTACGCCACGCGCAGCCGTCGGGTGAAGACAGACAAGAGGGATGCTCGCAGCCTGGCGGAGGCGTGCAAGTTGGGAGCGTACCGGCCGGCGCACCGCACCTCGGACGCCAAGAGGCACATGAGGGCGCAGCTGGCCGTGCGCGAGGCGCTGGTGCGTACGCGCACCCGCTACATCTCCCTGGTGAGTGCCCTGGTGAGGCACGAGGGGTTGCGGATAGCGGATGGGGAGGCGGAGTCCTTCGTCAAGCGGGTGGCGGCCCTGTCGCTGCCGGGCAGGCTCATGGCTCAGGTGGCGCCGCTGCTCAGTCTCATGCAGCACCTCAACGAGCAGATTGCCTTCATGAATGGGGTGCTCGAGCGAGTGGCCCAGAAGGACGAGCAGGTGTCGCGCCTGTGCACAGTGCCCCAGGTGGGGCCGGTGACGGCGTGTGCCTTCGTGTCCGCGGTGGATGAGCCCGCGCGTTTCAGCGGACCGCACCAGGTGGAGGCGTACCTGGGGCTGGTGCCGGGAGAGAAGAGCTCGGGAGAGAAGCAGCACAGAGGCCCGATAACGAAGACAGGAAACAGCCGGGTGCGCTGGCTGCTGATACAAGCGGCCCTCTCACTGCTGCGGGTGAAGAGGCCAGAAACGGCCCACCTGCGAGAATGGGCCGAGAAGATTGCCGCCCGGCGCGGCAAGAAGATTGCGGTGGTGGCACTGGCACGCAGGCTGGCCGGAATCCTCTTCGCCATGATGCGCGATGGGACGCAATACCGGCCACCCCAAGCACAGGAGGAAGCGAAGGAGGCCGCCTGAGCTGAGGAATCAACGGCCTGCCGCCTGAAGGTGAGCGGCTTCTCCAACAGGTTTCGACGGGCGGGTGAGCGCGTATTCCGCCTTTGGCCAGCAGCACAGGGCCGAAGCATAGAGAGCGCCCCCGCCATCGAATCTCCGTATCCGTCCGGCCGGTGACGTGCTGCGGGGCTTGGCTGGGGTGAAGGCGGCGGCGGACCCTGCCGGCCATGACAAAGCGCAGTGAGAAGCCGGAGTGGGTCCGCGTCGCGGAGGAGTACGAGGCGAGTGGGCTGACGCAGAGGGAGTTCGCCGAGCGACGGAGCATGACGCTCAGCACGTTGCAGTCGTGGGTGTAGCGCCGCAGGCACCAGCAGAGGGCGACGCCGGCCCAGCCCGTGCGATTACTGCCGGTGCAGGTGATGACGGCGACAGCCCCGGTGGCGGGCACGGGGGCGAGCCTGGAGGTGCTGCTGGGTAGCGGTGAGCGGGTGCGCTTCGTGGCGGGCACGGATTGTTGGCGTTCACGAGGAAACGCGGAAATTTGGACTGGGACGCTGGAGGTGTGCCGGGGGTCCGGCATCCCGGTCCGAGGTGAGGCTCAGCGCTTGGACTTCGCCCTCCTGGTCGTCGCGGCCTCCTCGGCCTCGCGGCGGCGGTAGCTCTCGCCTTCGATAGCGAGGACGTCCGCGTGGTGGATGACGCGGTCAATCAGCGCGGTGGCGCACGCGGCGTTGGGAAAAATGGTCGGCCAGTCCGAAAACGCCAGATTCGTGGTCATCACCAATGAGCGTTGTTCATACCTGCGCGCCACGACTTGAAAGAGGAGGTCCGCGTTGCGCGCGTCGTAGGCGAGGTAGCCCATCTCGTCGATGACGAGCAGGCTGGTGCGGCTGGTGTAGTGGCGCAGGCGGCGGTCCAGTGCGCGGCTGGTGTCCTGGGCGCCCAGGTCGAGCAGCAACTGGGAGGCGGTGACGAAGAGAGCGGAGTGCCCCTTGAGGACGGCCTGGTGGGCGATGTTCTGCGCGATCATCGTCTTGCCCAGTCCCTGAGGGGCGACAATGACGACGTTGCGCGCGCGCTCCAGGAAATCCAGGCGCAAGGCGGACTCGACGGCCTCGCGGTCAATCTTCTTGGGCCATCCCCAGTCGTAGTCCGCCATGGGCTTGAAGCGGCCAAGGCGGCTGCGAGACAGGCGCCGCTCGAGACTTCTGCGGCCGCGTTCCTTCTGCTCCTCGTCGGCCAGGTGCTCCAGCAACTCGGTAGCGCCCCATCTGGCCTTCGTGGCGCGGGCGATGAGGTCCGCGAGGCCCTGGGAGGTGGCGTGCAGCCCGAGGGAGGCCAGGCGGTCAGCGAGTGGAGTCGTCATCGGCGGAGTCCTTGTTAAGGAGGCGGTCATAGTCGGCGAGGGAGTGGGGGCGGGTGCGGGAGGCGGCGATGCGCGGGTCATCCGGCAGCACCACGGTGAGTGGTGGAGGCTGACGCTGGCGGCGAGCGCGCTGCTCCAGGAGGTGGGCCACGGCGGGGGCGCTCACCGCCCCCTTGCGCAGGGCCTCGGCGAGGGCCTCATCCAGGGCGCGTGCGCCGTGGAGCGTAAGTAACTTCAGCAATTGAGCAGTGTGGTGTGACAGCGAGAGGTCGCGCTGGGCGAGGGCCGCGAGGAAGCCCTCCGCCTGCTGGCAGGAGGCGCGCAGCAAGTCCCGGCCGCGCAGCTCGTGCGCGCGGGCCTTGGCGTCGGCGAGAGCGGCGAGGTGGCCGGGCTGCTCCAGGGTGCGGCCCTTCTCGAAGCAGCGCGGGTGGGAGGCCACCTCCTGGGAGCCGTCCAGCACGCGCACGCGTGTCTCGGAGGCCACGAGGGTGAGGGGCTTCTTCACCAGGGTGTGTGGAATGGAGTAGTCGTTGGAGTCAAAGCGCACGTAGGGCGTCTTGCCGGAGGCGACGGGGCGCACCACGTCCGTGGGAAACGGGTGTGCGGGCAGGGGCAGCAGCCGCGGGCGTTCCTCCTCGAGGGCCGTGGCGACGGTGCGCCCGGTGACGTCGCCGGGCAATTGGCGCGCGTGGGCCACCTCGGCCGCCCACCGCGCCGCTTGCGCGTTGAGGTCATCCACGCCGCTAAAGGTGCGCGCGGCGAAGAAGGAGTCGCGCAGGTAGCGGATGGTGCGCTCCACCTTGCCCTTCTCGTTGCCGCGGTAGGGGGCGCAGGGCTTGGGTGCGAAGTGGTAGTGGCCAGCCAATTCCAGCAGGCGCGGGTGGAAGCGGATGGCGTCTCCGGCGCGCTCGAGCACCACGGACTTCAAGTTGTCGTACAGCAGCGCGCGCGGCACGCCCCCCAGCGCCTGGAAGGCCAGCACGTGGCCCTTGAGGAAGCTCTCCAGCGTCATGTCGAGGAAGAAGCGCGCATAGAGGGCGCGGCTGTGGCCCAGCACCATGACGAAGCAGCACAGAGGGCGGCGCGTGTTACCCACGGGCAGCGTGCCGAAGTGCCCCCAATCCACCTGGGCCTCCTCGCCCGCAAGCGTGCTGCGGCGCAGGAAGGCCTCGGCGCGAGAGGTGGGACGCACCGTGCGCACGTAGCGGCGCACCTGGAGCGGGCCACCCACGTAGCCGCGCGCCTTCACCATGTGGAAGAGGCGCATGGCGGTGAGGCGTGGGTGGGCCTCCAGGGTGGCTTGGATGAAGCCCTTGTAGGCATCCAGCAGCGTGGGCCTGACGGACTTCACCCCCGTGCCGCTGACGCGCTCGAGCGTCAGGGCGCGCCGGACGGTGTCGTGGTGCACGCCCAGCTCGGAGCAGATGGTGCCCACCTTCCAGTGCTCGGCGAAGTGCAGTCGGCGGATGCGGGCGGCGAGCTCGGGGGAAATCATGGGCCCACCTCACGGCGGACGGGCAGCCCTGAAGCGCCGGCCCACGTGGGTGCGCGCAAGGGTGGTGTGGCGCAGGAAGGGACTCTGACGCCCGCACCAGGTGCAGGCGGGGATGGATGGCGGCGGTGCATGCGGCAGTGGCCTCGCTGCGCTCGGCTCCGCGGCCACCTGCGTGGCGGCCGGGGCCGGCGCGACGGGCACACTGGCTGTCCGCGCCGCGGCAGCGGGAGACTGATGCGTCACTTTCTCTCGCCGCCGCTCCCGCCAGGCCGCCTGCCGCGCGGCATGTGCGTGCCGTCCGTCCCGGGTGCGCTGGTAGCGCGCACCAGCCGCGCGCATTGACTCCGCCCGCGCCCTTCGACTGCACGGCGGCCCGCAGTAGCGCTGGCCACGGTCGCACGCAGAGCAGAGGAAGAACACCTGCCGGCACTCGGGCCGGCCGCACACCACGAAGCGCAGCGCCTCCAACGGGGGCTCCTCGCACGCGCCTGCTTCTGGCGCCGCGCCCCGGAGTGCGCTACCTCTTGCTCACCGGCTCGCCCCTCTCGCACACCAGGGCGCGCCTCCAAGGAGGGCCCTCCAGCCGCTACTGGTGGGCCTTCCGTCTTTTCAGGACGCGCGCGACCGTGGACTCCACCGGCGCACTCTCCCCCCCTCAACTTCTCGGCCACACCCATCTCAGGGAGTGGTCTTGAAGTCAGGCAACTCCCGGCGACCCATGACCAGGAACCTGCGCTTCCTGGTGACCATCAACACGGATGTGGAGTACGTGGCCAGACTGGTGGCCGCGCTGGAGCGCAAAGCGTGCTGACGCTGCCGGGTTCGGTGAGGATTCTGCTGGCCACGCAGCCGGTGGACATGGAGAACAGCATTGACGGGCTGATGGGGCTGGTGCGCACCGGCTGGGGCGAGGATGTGTACTCGGGCCACCTCTTCGTCTTCGTCAGCCGCAAGGGCGACAGGGTGAAGATTCTCACCTTCAGCCGCGGGGGCTTTGTCCTCTACTACAAGCGCCTGGAGACGGGCCGCTTCCGCCTGCCGATGGTGGATGCCGAGGCCCGGGCGGTGCAACTGGACGCCACGCAACTGACCATGCTTCTGGACGGCATCGATGTGCAGCGAGTGGAGCGCCCGCGCGCCTGGACTCCTGGCCGCCAGCCTTCCTCGGAAGTCGCCCCGGAAACGTTACCGCCCCGGTAGTGTGTTGGCGGGGGCATGGCTCGCTACCTTCCCCCGGACCATTTCTGCCCCTGGCGCGAGGAGGCCGAGGAGTTGCACCAGCGGCAGGTGGTGCTCGAGGCGAAGGTGGCGGCGCTGGAGAAGCGCGTCTTCGGTAAGAAGAGCGAACGGATGCCGACGGTGCAGCAGCAGTTGCGACACCAGCAGGCTGGCGCGGACACCGAGACACGTCGGCAGCAGGCACTGGAGAAGCGGCGGCAGCGAGCGGCACGCCGGGCCGAGGCACCCACTCGCGAGGTACACCACCTGGTGCCCGAGGCGCAGCGCATTTGCCCCGCGTGTGGCAGCGACGAGCTCAAGCCGCTGGGACAGGGGCGCACCACGGTGGTGTACGAGTACATTGCGGCCCGCTTCGAGAAGCAGGTGCATGTGCAGCAGACGCTGGCGTGCGCCTGCGGAAAGGGCGTGGTGATGGCGCCCGCACCGCCGAAGGTGGTGGACAGGGGCGAGTACGGGCCTGGCTTCATCGCCCACGTAGTGGCTTCCAAGTGCGCCGACTCCATGCCCTTGCACCGCCTGGCACAGAGGCTGGAGCGCGGCGGAGTGCCCATGAGCCGCAGCACCTTGACGGACTTGTTCCACCTGGCGGCCGAGGTGCTGTCGCCGGTTTCAGTGCGTCTGTTGCAACACATTGCTCGCGCCGAGGTGGTGTGGGCTGACGAGACGCCCGTGCGTGTGTTGGACGTGAAGAAGGCGAGCCTGGGCTACCTGTGGACATTCCTCACCTGGAATGAAAAGGGCGAATGGCTCATTGGCTATCGCTTCAGCATGGGCCGGGCGGGCAAGACGCCCAAGGATGTGTTGGGGGGCACCACGGGCCGCCTCGTGGTGGACGCGTACACCGGCTACAACACGGTGACGATGCCCAAGGGCCGGGTGCGTGTTGGCTGTTGGTCGCACGTGCGCCGCAAGTTCTTCGACGCGCTCTCCAAGACGCCCGAGGCCCAGACAGTGCTCGACTCCATCCTGGCGCTGTACCGGGTGGAACATGAGGCGCTCCAGGCCGGCGTGGTGCGCACGCTCGCCCACCGCGCCCTGCGCCAGAACAAGAGCCGTCCCGTGCTGGAGGCACTGCACACCTACCTCACGGAGCAGAAACCGCTGCACCTGCCCAAGGGACCCATGGGACAGGCCATCGCCTACGCTCTCAACCAGTGGGAGACCCTCTGCCGCTTCGTGGATGATGAGCGGCTGCCACTGGACAACAACCGCTCGGAAGCCGCGCTGCGCAAGGCCGCGCTGGGCCGCAAGAACTTCCTCTTCGTCGGGCACGAGGCGGCGGGTGAAAATCTCGCGGGCCTCTACGCCTTGGTGGCCACCTGCGAGGCGAACGGAATCAACCCCGAGACGTACCTGGCGGACTTGCTGCTGCGCGTGCAGACGCACCCCAACTCGCGCCTCGACGAGCTGCTGCCGCACGAGTGGAAGCGGCTGCGCGCCGCGGACTCCTCCTGAGCGCTCCTGCGCTCGTGCCCGCCCGCCCTGCTCATTGCCACCAGCCAGCTCGCGCCCTCCGCCGAGCACGGCCCTCGTCCGCCCTCAAGCTCCCTCAGCACGTCGTCCGCCGGACGGATACGAATCTCCCCATGCGCCGGCGGCACAGCCCGCCCTCGGTTGAGCGCGAACAGAAGGATGAAGAGACCTCGCGGAGAGGAAGCTGTAAGCCAGAGGGCGCACAGGAGGCACTGCCCCTTGGGGTCGTCGCCGCGGCCGCGCCCGCCCCCACACGTGGGGCCAAGGGCGAGGCGGGCGCGGCCGCGGCGACGAGGGGCCGAAGGAAAGTATTTGGGTAGGGGTGTCTGTTGTTGAAAGTGAAACAGGGCGAGGTGCCTGCATCGGGGGGCCGCTTCACAGAAGGCGGGATGGGGCCCTGTTGAGGGTGAGGGATGGAGCGGAGGGGGCGAGGAAGGCCGCTGAGGGGGGCCGCCAGGGCTGTGCGCCGGGCCGGAGGAGAGGCGCTGCAGCCCTCTTGAGGCACACGCCGGCCCAAGCGGCCCACCCAGCATGGGGGGCGGCAAGGAGCGTGGGCTTGTGGGGCAGCGTGACGGCTTGGGGCTCAACACCACGCGCGCTGGGCGAGCCCCTGGGCTTTAGCCTAGCTCGCCCTCGACGTGTGCAGCCCCAGGTGCTCCAGAATGGCGCGTACCCCACCGGGTTGCCGTCACGTACGCCAAAACCCGTCGCCTGCCTCCACACCTCACGCAGGCGAACACGTCCAAGTCGAACGTCTTCCTCAGCACCTCCGCCCAGTCCACTCCCGACGTCCTCTCCTTCATCGGCTCCTTCCTGGCCGCTGCTTCAAGCGCCACGCTCGCCTCCTCCGCACCTGCTTGGGGGAGCCCAGCGCCTGATCCCCAAGCCGCCACCCGCTCCCACGCCTGGAGGAACCACGGAACGAGGCGGCGGATCGCCTCTTCGACCTCGGCCGAGGAGTGTCTCACGCGCGCCGGCCGAGCGGGTCCGGGCCCTCAGGCAGCGGGACTGTGAGTTCGGGCCGCAGCAAGAGGCGCGCGTTGGCGCGCGAAGTGGCATCCGCGGCGGCCAGTCCCGCGGCCTCGTCGCCCTCCTTGTACTCGTTGGCCGCGCCGATGAGCTGCCGGTAGAGGGGCAAGTCGAAGCCACCTCGGGTGCGCGCGAGGTAGCCGAAAACGCTCTCCCCCGCCTTCACCGAGGGGATGTATACGCCCGGCGGGGGCGCGGGCGGCTGCTCCTCCTTACACCCCAGGAGAGCGATCGGCATGCAGCGTTGTCCCTCGGGCGCCGGAGCGAGGGCTCGTGACGGCGCACGCCGAGGCTGCATCCGATACATCGTCTTCATATGGCCACCCCTCTGTGGACCAGAACGGGCCGCCGGGAGCACCTCATCCAGACTGAAGACTCGCGGGAATTCCACGTGGAGCCCTGACACGACAGACCAGGCGGCCCTGTCTGACATTGAAAATGAAATCAGCCGCGAGGACGGCAGGTTGATCCTCATGGAGGAGGGGTGGGTCATGACGATGCTCGCGCCCAAGCACTGGCAGTTCCCGCCGGGTCGGCTGGAGGAGGGCTTCGAGGACAAGAAGCCTCTCTACGACGAGGCCGAGGCCATGGCGGAGGCCACCCGCTGCCTGTACTGCTCCGACGCCCCCTGCATCCAGGCGTGCCCCACCACCATCGACATCCCCACCTTCATCCGGAAGATTGGCACCGGGAACCTCAAGGGCGCGGCACGGACCATCCTCTCGGCCAACCTGCTCGGGCAGAGCTGCGGCCAGGTCTGCCCGGTGGAGGTGCTGTGCGCGGGCGCCTGCGTCTACAAAGCGTGGGGGCGCGAGCCCATCGCCATCGGGAGGCTGCAGCGCTATGCGGTGGAGACCACCCTGGCCCAGGGCCCCACGCTCTTCCAGGCTCGCTCATCCACGGGCAAGCGGGTGGCGCTGGTGGGCTCCGGCCCCGCCTCCATCACCGCCGCGGGCCTGCTCGCGCTCGAGGGGCACACGTGCACCCTCTTCGAGCGCCAGGCACTGCCAGGCGGCCTCGACTCCCTGGGCATCGCCCCCTACAAGCTGAAGGGCCCGGAGGCACTCCGGGAGCTGGAGTGGGTGCTCTCGCTCGGGCGCATCGAACTGCGGACGGGGGTGGAGGTGGTGGAGCGGGCCTCGGGGCCGGGCCAGGTGACGGCCGCCGAGCTCCTGGAGTCCCATGACGCCGTCTTCCTCGGCCTGGGGTTGGGCGTGGACTCGCACCTGGGCATTCCCGGCGAAGCGGGCGAGGGTGTCCACGGCGCCCTGCACCTCATCGAGCGCATCAAGGCGGAACCCGGGCTCCGACTGGAAGGGGTGCGACGGGCCGCGGTTGTCGGCGGAGGCAATACCGCCCTCGACATGGCCCACGAGCTGGCGCTGCTGGGCGTGAAGGTGACGCTCGTCTACCGGCGCTCCGAGGAGGAGATGAGCGGCTATGCCCATGAGCTGGCGGGCGCACGCCTGGATGGAGTGCGGCTGCTGGAGAACCGTCAGCCGCTGGAGGTGCTCCGCCAGGAAGGCAAGGTGGTGGCGGTGCGGCTGCTGGCGACAAACCGGGACGGCAAGCCCCTGCCGGACACGGAGGAGCTGCTGACGGACCTCGTCGCGGTGGCCATCGGTCAGGAGCGCGCGCCCCGCGTGTCGCTCGCCTTCCCGGGCGTGGAGCTGGACGCCCAGGGCCGGGTGAAGGTGGAGCCCCTCACCCACCGGACCGGCAACCCGAAGGTCTGGAGCGGGGGTGACTGCGTCAACGGCGGCAAGGAGGTCGTCAACGCCGTCGCGGAAGCCAGGCTCGCCGTCCAGTCCATGCACCGCTACCTGATGGGGGAGTGACAGACGATGGCCGAGCTCTCGATCGACTTCTGCGGCATCCACAGCCCCAACCCCTTCTGGCTCGCCTCGGCCCCGCCGACCAACACCGCGGGCCAGGTGATGCGGGCCTTCGACGCCGGCTGGGGTGGCGCGGTGTGGAAGACGCTGGGCAACCCCATCGTCAACGTGTCCAGCCGCTTCGGTGGCCTCGACTACGGCAATGCCCGACTGATGGGGCTCAACAACATCGAGCTCATCACTGACCGCCCGCTGGACGTGAACTTGCGCGAGATACGCGAGGTGAAGAAGCGCTACCCCCGGCAGACCCTCGTCGCCTCGCTGATGGTGAACACCCGAGAGGAGTGGCGGGAGATCATCCAGCGCTCCGAGGACGCCGGGGCGGACATGCTGGAGCTCAACTTCGGCTGCCCGCACGGCATGTGCGAGCGGGGGATGGGCTCGGCGGTGGGCGCCGAGCCCAAGGTGCTCGAGGAGATCGCCCGGTGGGCCGTGGAGTTCGCCAGCGTCCCCGTCATCGTCAAGCTCACGCCCAACGTGGGCGACATCCTCGAGCCCGGTGAGGCGGCGTTGCGCGCGGGCGTGCCAGCGCTCTCGCTCATCAACACCGTCAAGTCCCTCATGGGGGTGGACCTGGAGCGGATGAGCCCCTTGCCTCGGGTCGGGGACGCCGCCACCAACGGGGGCTACTGCGGCCCGGCCGTCAAGCCCATCGCCCTCCACCTGCTGGCGCAGCTCGCCCGCCACCCCCAGTGCGGCAAGCTGGCCCTGTCGGGCATCGGCGGCATCTCCAACTGGCGGGACGCGGCCGAGTTCATCGCCCTGGGCGCCACCTCGGTGCAGGTGTGCACCGCCGTCATGCACCATGGCTTCCGCATCATCGAGGACATGCTCGAGGGCCTGTCGGACTTCCTGGACTCACGCGGGATGAAGTCCGTCAATGAGCTGCGCGGCCGCGCCATCCCCCAGTACCGGGAGTGGGGCGAGCTGGATCTGTCCTACCAGGTGGTGGCCAACATCGACGTGGACAAGTGCATTGGCTGCCAGCTCTGCTACGTGGCCTGCATGGATGGTGCGCACCAGTGCATCCACCTGCCAGGGCGCTCCGAGGAGGAGGCGCGCCGCGCCGGGCACACGCACATCCCCGAGCACATCCCCCAGCGCCCGGTGACGGCCCGGGGTGGACTCCCTGGCGCCCGCGTCCCCTTCGTGGACGAGCCGGAGTGCATCGGCTGCAACCTCTGCCACCTCATCTGCCCGGTGCCCGGCTGCATCAGCATGGTGGAGGTCCCCAACGGGAAGCCTCGTGAGAGCTGGACCGACCGCATCGCCAAGGGAACCGATCATGTCCCTGGGGGGCTTTCTTGATGTTACCGCGTACGCTTGTTGATGGAGATTTCATAAAAACCCCATCCGCTTCTCGCTTCACCGTCGGGTCTTCAGGCTCTCCAGGCGCCCGTCGGCTTTGCGCGTAGCCAGTCAGCCAGGCGCCCCCTGCTCTCATCGGCAGGGGCCATCAGGAGTGCGAGTGGAGGCGGGAGCCAGCCAGGCGCTGGTGGAGCGTGTCCTGCGGGCGGTGAAGGAGGTGGAGGGGTGCTGAAGCTACCGGAGGGAGTAAGAATCTGGGTGGCGAAGGAGCCGTGCGACATGCGCAAGCAGGCCGACGGGCTGAGCGCGCTTCAAAATCTGGGTAAGGTCGAAGAACGAGTCCTTTGACACCATCCACGGCCTGTCCGGTGCCCACGCATTCACATGAGAAGGGTCCAGTTCATGCGCGCACTCACCCTGTTCGTTCCCCTGTTCCTCAGCTCAGTGCTGCCCGGTTGCATCCGGCACGTCGCCGTTCCACATTCGGCCGAGGACGGGCCTGTCGAGGAACCGCCGCCGGGCATGGTCTCGGTGAGCGTCGTCTCGGAGCCTGAAGATCAGGTTTGGGACGTCTACGCCGGCAGGGACCTGGTCTGCACCACGCCGTGCACGCAGTGGTTCAGCCCGCGGCAGCATCTGGTTTTGAAATCGGGGAATGGTGACAAGCTCTTCATCCCCGGTGTCGGCCGGGAAGCGCTGCGGGCGCGCCACGCCATTCTGGTGGCAGAGGGCACTTCGTATGCGAAACGAGTGAATGGAATCGTCTTCACCACGCTTGGAGGCATGGGCGTGGTCACGGCCATCACGTTCACCGCGGTCGGGTGTAGCCAGGTGCAGGAGCGCGGAGGAATGTGCACGGCTGGGCTGATTACGGGCGGTGTCTCCGTCCCGCTCACTGCTTTTGCCCTGTGGATGCTGCTTGACTCTTCTCCGAAGGCGCACGTCCTCCCGGCATTCCAAACCAAGGCTCACCATGGACAACCGCCCGTGACGTTCTCTCTTGCGCCCAACGGAATCGCCGGGACGTTCTGACGAGAAGAGCCGGAGCCACGTGTCCACGAAGTTTTTGGAGTCACTCCTTCAGGTACAGGGCCTCGCCCAGGGCCGCCTGCTGCACCTGCTCGGATGAGAAGGGCAGCGCTACCCACTCCTTGCGCGAGTAGCGACGGGTCTGATCCACGTAGTGGGGACTGGCCGGGTCGGCGGACTGAGAGAAGCCGAGCAGGGCGGTGGCGACCGGACCCGCGTCATCGAAGGTGACAATCTGCATATAGGTGGGGCCCTGGATGACGGGCGTGTACTCACCCTTGGCATTCGGCCCTGGCGTGGTGGCGACGTTGAAGACCCCCTCGCCGTGCAGCCCTCCATGCATGGGGATGCGCTCACCGTGGGGCGTGCCGTCGGCGGTCACGTACTGCAGGCTGCCCAGCGTGGCGTCCATCGCCACCCCGGCCTGCTGAAAAAGGCGCACCGCGTCCCCCAGTGCCGCCCGCGTCGCGGCGTTGATGACCAGCGTGTTCGGGGTCTCGACGGGCTTGCTGGCATCGAATGGCACCGCCCATACCGGATTCGTCACGCGCCGCCAGAACTCGCGGAAGACGTGCGCCCCGCGGCTATCGATGTTGTTCGTCCGGTCCCAGGCCGCGAGTGCGGCACAGGCGGCCGTCACGTCCACGGTCTGCCCGCCAGAGGCCGGCCAGGCCCGACGGGTTGCCTCGTCCGCGCCATGGCAGTCGGCGAGCACCTGGTCGAGCACCAGCTCCGCCGCATAGCTGCGATTCCCGAAGAACACCGCCTGCAACTTCTCGGGGGAGAACAGGTTGCCACCGAGCCCGTCGGCGTTGCTGAAACGGTCCTGGACCTGCACCAGCCCCATGCGCGTGCGCAGAGAGCGTTCGCTCGTCTCGGGCTGCAGCATCTGGCTCCGCATCAGCGGCGAGAAGCCGGTCAGGGGGGCCTGTGGGTTGCTGAGCCAGTAACTGTCGTTGGAGTTGGTGACGTAGTCGCGCCGGGTCAGTACGGGCAGGTTGCCCGGACCGAAGGTGCCCTGCTGAGGCGAGTCCGCGTCGCTCCCCCACTCGCAGGCGGCCGTGCTGCCGTCTAGCGCCGGCAGCCCCATGCTGGCGAGCGCCTGCCGGATGGGGTTCGAGCCCATGCATGCCGTGAACTTCTCCTGGGTGACGTGAGGCACGGTGGAGAGGTCCGCGTACAGCGCGTTGCCCTCCCGGTCGGCGGCGATGGTGTTGATGAAGGACAGCCCCATGAGGGTCCTCACCTTCTGCTCGAGGTCCGCCACGCTGGTGGCCTGGTTCATCCGCCACCACTGCTCGATGCCACGCAGGTTTTCGCCGGCCGCATCGCGGATGGAGAAGGCAACGTTGTTCGTCCCCCAGGCAGGCAGCTGGTTGGAGAGCGAGTTCAGCTCCACCATGGGCCCATAGTGGGAGGTGTAGATGACGCCGGTGTGGCTCCCGCCGTTCGGCAGCGCCACGGTGACCTCGTGGCGCTCAATGGAGCGCTGCTCGGTCTCGCCGCTGGCGTTGCGATAGATGTACTTGAGCGGCTGCCCCTCGACGAGCTGGAGCTGGTAGAGGGTGAATCGCCGTGCGAAGGAGACGGTGTGGCTCCAGGCCACATCCTTGTTGAAGCCGATGTTGACGAAGGGCTGTCCCTGCTGGCCCGCGCCCATCACGTCCAGCTCGCCCGGCAGGGTGAGATGGAACTGGTAGAAGCGCTGCACGCCCTGCCAGGGCTCATGCGGGTTGCCCAGCAGCAGGCCGCGACCATTCTCACTCGCCTCCGCGCCAAAGGCGTAGGCGTTGCTGCCACCCGTGAAGTCCCCTTCCTGGTTGATGCGTGCCAGATCGATCAGCGGAGTCGCACTCGAAGCGAGCGTCGAGATGCGGGGGGCTGGCCCAACGCCGCCCCCCCCTGTACCCGTCGGAGGGTGCGCGCTGACGATGGCGTCGGTGAAGTTGAGCAGGCCGCCCCGCGTAGCGGCCCTGTTATAGACGGCCGCCAGGTCCAGCTCGGAGATCTCTCGCACCCACGGGGAGCCGGCACAGCGCGCGTCGACGTTCGCGGGCCCCGTGTCACGCACGTAGCGGCTATAGCCTGCGGCGTAGCCACGGATGGCGGCCCGCACCTGCGCGGGCCGCGCATTCAGGAAGGCGGTGAGGGTCTCCTGCCGGTTGCGCCAGGTGTAGAAGACGTCACTGAGGATGTTGGCTTGGCTGGGCTCAAGGTAGAGCGCCCGCTTCCCGGTGGCGGTGACGATCTCCTCAGCGAGCGAGCAGAGGTTGTCCTGCGCGAACGAGTAGCCCACGCCGTAGCCGAGGCTGCCGTAATCCTCCGCCAGCACGTGGGGAATACCGAAGGCCGTGCGCTGTACCTTGACCGAGTAGGTGGCACCCGGGCTGCCGCCATCGCCCGGATCGGGGCAGCCCGCAAGAGCGAGTACGAGGCCGACCTTCATCCACCGGCTCAGGGCATTTCTTTTTTGGATGTGCATGGAGGTTCTGTGAGGAGGACAAGAGGGCGCAAGGTACCGGGGCCCCAGACCCCGGACGATGCGACCCAGGGCGGGGTGAACTGCCATGTGCGCGACGCTTCCACGGGTGAGGACGAGCCAACCCGGGTGCCAGAGGCGAAGCGCTCCGCGCTACTCACCAGGAAGGGTGTCAGACGATTCGTAGGAGACGAGGTGTCAGCACGAGTCCTTTGACACCTTCCCCGCCCCCAGAGTGCACACGCAATCCGGGCTCGTACCTGGCTGATTCGCCCGCTCACTCCTACAGAAAGCAAAGGGCCGAGTCCCAGAAGGAACCCGGCCCGCGCAGGTGGTCAACGATACGTTCGCCTACTCTTACTTGCGTATGCAGCCAGATTTACTAGTGATTGCGGATGGACAGGTGACCTGCTTGAAGCTCATGGTAGGATTATCCGCGTTCATGAACCAATCGAATCGCCACTGACAGCCCGCCCTCAATTGAGCCGGCAGCTGGCTGCATTGATCGCGACTGCTGACGCCGCCGTATCTGGCACCCCAACCATCGGCTGGAGCACCCCACTGACTCGTACAGGCGTTGAAAAGGCCAACACCCCCGCCAGGGATTAGCAGGTCGAAATGGTTTTGACCCAAATCCCCTCCCGTATTAACCACCTGAACCACCATCGTCTTGCCCGTCACGGGCCCGCTGGTGAATTTCAATTCGTAACAGGCGCAGCTCCAAGTGGCTTCTGACCCGCCGCTCACCCAAGCTGCGGCAAACCCATACGACAAATTTGCATTCACAGCCCACGGCTGATTGTTGTTACACGCGAAGGCAGTACCACCATTCGACCCGCTTTGCGCATCCGGACTGATCGCGGAGACGCCATCCTTGGCGCAAGCGATAACCGGACGGGTAACTGAGGCTTTCCCAGGCCACGAAGCGCTTCCTTTGCCACAATCCCAGTATCGGGTCGTTTTGCCCGTTTGTTGAGCCTCAGCCTCGTTGCCGATGCCGAGCAGGAGCGCGAACGCAGTCACTACAGTCAGCGCTTGTCGAAGGGAGCCTCTGTCACGAGTATTTGGCATCGTCGCAGCGTGGCCGTAACAGCGCGCGAGTGTCAAGGAGCGACGCTGCCCCACGCTTCACACCTCGTGCGTACCCGGCAATGCGCTGTTCGGCACGACCACCCCGCACCAGTTGAACCCACAGTAGGAGGGCGCTGGCATGCTGCCAGACCTCAACCGCCAGCCCATAAGAGGAATGGGGGCAATGGCGAGGGCAGCGGGTTGGAGCAGAGAGGCAGAGGAAGGCCGCTGACGGGAGCCCAAGAGCCGGAACGAGTCCTTCGACTGACCGTACAGAGGGCCTCCCACGGGAACGTGGTGTAGAGGTCGATGGGGCCCTCGCTTCAGGCGCCGCACGGCCGTGGTGAAGCTCGTCCCCAGCAGCGTCGACAGGGTGGTGAGACGTCCCAGGTGCCTTCCCCCTGGTCCGCGCATGGTGCATCAGGCGCAGCTCAGGGACTCACCACTCCCGGCACCTCACCACCGGAGAGCTGCTCCAGCAGCAGCCTCGCCTCCGCGAGGTCGGCCGAGTCCACACCCACCTCGAACCGGCCGAGGATTCGCGACAGGAGCCTCCGAGCCACCTCCGGCCGACCCGTGTCTCTCAGCAACCGGCCCAGTCCCACCGTCGCGCGCAGTTCCAAGAGGAGCGCCCCCTGCTCCCGGGCCACGGCGAGGGCACGGAAGAAGGCGCTTCGCGCCTCGCGCTCCCGCCCCCCGACGCGCAGCAACTCTCCGCGCACGCGGTGCATGTCGGGCTCGTAGCCGAGCATTCCCTTCTCCCGCACCTCGTCCAATGCCTCGTCCACCGCCCTCAGCCCCTCGCCGGCCTGACCCAACTTCAGGTGGGCATATGCGAGCATAAAAAGGCAGTAGGGCAGTAGGTCCTGGAGCCCCTGGGCTCTGCAGCGTGTGACTTTCTGTTGCACGAGCATCAGACCCTCTCGAGGCTGCCCCAGCCCGACCAGGAGCCCACCCCGAGTGGCATTCACCCACACCGGCAAGAGCCAATCGCTGCGCTCGCCGGATATGGCGAGGGACTCGTCCGCCAACCTCAGGGCTTCCTGAACATCCCAGCGGATCACGCAGGCAAGGAGTGTGTAGAGCAGCACCACGGGCAGAACGAAGGGTTCGCCGGTGCTCCGGGCCAGGGACAGCGCCTCCCGCCCAGACTCCCGGGCCTGCTCCAGCCTGCCTGACACCGATTGGAGGTTGGAGGCAAGGGCCAGCGACCTCGCCAACAACCTCCCCCGGTGCGCCTCGGGGACGGAGCGCGCACAGGCCATCGCGCGCTCGTTGGACTCCAGAGCGGACCGCACACGGCCCTTGGAACCCAACTCGCTCGCCCTCATCTGATAGCCCATGGCGAGCAGTTCCGGGCTTCGCTGGCGCTCTCCCTGGCGCACCACCTTCTCGGCCAGCTCGTGGCACAAATGCAATTCCGCCCGGCAATGGTGAAAGGTGAAGATGTTCCAGAGACTCGATTCGAGCTGGGGCGTGAGCTCGTCCATCCGCCGCACCAGCTCCCAGACCCGCGTATACGTCCGCGTCACTTCCGGCGAGCCGAACCCTTGCAGCCTTGATTGGGCATAGCCCAGGCCAGTCAACAGCCGCAGCTCCTGGACAGGGGGGCCAAGGGGCTCCGGCAGGCCGCGCAGCAGTGCCTGTGCCCGCGAGAGGTGCCCCGCCATTTCCGGTATGGCCATGCGCTTGTAGGCGAGCATCCCGGCCTGATACCAGGAGGGGATGGCCAGCGCGGGCTCTCCCGCTTCCGTGTAGTGGTAGGCGAGCACTTCGGGCCTTGCCTCCACCACCGCGGGGAAGCGCGCCACCAGCACTCGCGCGATGTGCTGGTGCTGCTGTCTCCTCTCGCTGCGCGGCAGGGATTGGTACGCAGCCTCCTGGAAGAGCGTGTGCCGGAACTGGTACTGGGGCTCGTCCGTCTCCTCCCGCTCCTCCCCCAGCAACCCCGCCTCCACCAGCCCCCCGAGCTCACGCCGCAGGTCGGAGTCCTCGCGCCCCGTGACGGCCGCCAGCAGGGCCAGTGAGAAGTCCCTCCCCACCACCGCCCCGAGCTGGGCCAGCGTCTTCTGCCGTGAGGGAAGCAGATCCAACCGCGCCAGCAGCAGCTCGTGCAGGGTGACCGGGATGGATGCCAGCGCCCCTCCCTCCAGCACCCAGCGCGTCATCTCCTCGAGGAAGAGCGGAATGCCATCCGTCTTCCCCACCAGCTCCCGCACCGTTTCTTCCTGCAGCTCACGGTCCCCGGCCGCTTGCCTCACCAGCTCCATCGCGAGCCCGGCCGGCAGGCGCTCCAGGAAGAGCCGGTGGAACCCGCCGCGGGAGGGCCACGCGGGCTGGAACTCGGGGCGAGCACTGAGCACGACGAGCAGGCGCGCACTCTCGAGGCGCTCGAGCAGGGTTGCGAGGAACTCGAGCCAGGAGGAGTCCGCCCAGTGCAGATCCTCGACGGCGAGGAGCACCGGGCGCTGCCTCGCCATGCACAGCAGCACGTCCACCAGGGCCTCGTACGTCTTCTCCTGCCGCCGCGCGGGGGTGAAGCGGTAGACCGGAGAGCCCTCGGGCACGGGCAGCGAGAGGAGCAATCCCAGCAACTGAATGTCCTCCTCCGGCAGGCCCCTCTCGCCCAGCTGCGCCTCCAGCTCCTCCAGGTGCCGCTGGGGCGTGCCCTCCGGGGAGAAGCGCAGGAGGCGCTGGAGTACCTCGGCGACCGGAGGGAGCGCGCTGGCGCCGAGCCGCGACCAGCACTGGAACCGCCAGCGCGTGGCGGTCTCCGGGGGCACGCGCTCGCGCAGCTCCTGGAGGAGGCGGGATTTGCCGATGCCCGCTTCGCCGCGCACCAGGACGAAGGCGCCCCGCCCGTCCCTCGCCCCGTCCCAGAGCTCCAGAAGCCGCCGCAGCTCGGGCTCTCTCCCCACCAGGGGCGTGAGGCCACCGGCCATCAGCGTCCGGTCGAAACGGACCCGCACCTCCCGCTCGCGCAGCACGCGGTGGACCTCCATGGGTGCCGGCCCCGCCAGGCCCATGAAGTCACGAGCCCCGAGGCTCTCCGTCTCGAAGGCCCCGCGCACCTGCCTCCACGTCGCCTCGCTGACGAGCACCTCCCCGGGCTCGGCCTGACCCGCCAGCCAGGACACCACCCTCGGGGCCTCGCCCTGCAGGGCGCGCGTGTCCAGCACCATCCGGTCCGTGTGCAGGCCCACCTTCGCGCCCAGCCCGGAGAGCGACAGGAGCGGCAGCTTCCGCTGGAGCAGCTCCGGCACCGCCTGGGCCAGGTGCAGCGCCGCACGCACCGCGCGCTCCGCGTCATCCTCCCGCACCTGCGGACAGCCGAAGCAGGCGAACACCTCGCCTCCCATGGACAGGTTGATGGTCCCGCCATGCCGCTGGATGACCTCCGCGCAGCCCTGCTGGAAGGCCGCCTCCAATTCTCCCAGGTCCTCGGCATCCACCTGTCCCACGAGCCCGGACAGGCCCGTGAGCTGGCAGGAGAGCAGCACCAACTGCCGGCGCTGCTGGCTCCTGGGCCTCGCCTCCTCGAATCCAGGCCGGGCGAGACGGACCCGCAGCTCGCGCACCTCCCGCAGGAACTCGCGAGCCGTGGGGAAGCGCCGGGCCGGGTCCTTGGCCAGTGCCGTGGCCAGGAGCGACTCCACCTCGGGCGGCACCTCCGGATTGCGCGCACGCACCGGGGGCATCGGCTCCTCCGACACCAGCCGCTCACGCAACTCCCCCAACGTGCCACCCACGAAGGGCGGCCCTCCGGTGAGCATCTCGTAGAGCACCACGCCCGCCGCCCAGGTGTCGGTACGCGCGTCCTGCGCCTCGCCCCTCCACTGCTCCGGCGCCATGTACGCCGGCGTTCCCGCCATGGGCAGGTGGGGCGCGAGCCCCACACGGGCCGCCATCAGGTGCGACAGGCCGAAGTCCAGCAGCTTCACCGTCCCCTCCCGGGTGAGGAAGACGTTGCCCGGCTTGAGGTCGCGGTGGACGATGCCCCGCTCGTGCGCATGCGCCAGCCCCTCGGTGATGCTCTCGAGAATCTCCAGCGCGCGCCGCACCTCCAGCCGCCCCCGCTTGAGCAGCGCGGCGAGCGACTCTCCCTCCAGGCACTCCATCACCAGGAAAGGGATGACTGGCTCGTCGGGGATGCCGCTCCATGCGGCCACGTCGAAGATGCGGACGATGTTCTCCTGGTCCAGCCGCGCCACCGCCCGCGCTTCCGCGAGCGCCTCCAGCTCGAAGCCCGGACGCGGCAGCAGGAACTTGAGGGCCACTTCCCGTCGCAGCGTCTCGTCGCGTGCGCGGAACACCTGGCCCATCCCCCCGCCACCCATCCACTCGAGAATCGTGTACCGCCGGCCATCCGGGCCCCCGAGTACCCCGCCGGGTACCGGCAGCACATGCAGCGGCTCGGACTCACTCAGCTCCCGCAGGAAGGAGTCCTCGAAGTCCGAAGCTCCCGAGGAGGCTTGCTGTCCACTCGTGGGCAGGCCCCCGTGCTCTCCCTCCTGTGTGGCGTCCCTGCTCATCCCGTGCTCCGACGGCGCCGCTTCCTCGTCCCCGGACAGGGGCCTCCTCTGAGGTAGGACTCCGGGAGCCCGGATGTGACCCGTGAGCCAACTCAGGGTGTCCGATACCCTCACCCCGCCCCTCTCCCGGTGGGAGAGGGAGGAAGGGAGCAAAGCAGCTCCAGCGCCCGGGTGAAGTGGCCCACCACCGCCGAGAGGGCCATCCGGTGTGCGGCGAACAGTCCGGTCCCGACTGCTCACGGGCTTCCGCGTCTCGAGGCCGCCCGGGTTGTAGTGGAGGCCGCGCCTCAAGCGGTGGGAGGGTTCCGGACGTTCATCTGGTCCCTGGAAACGAGTCGAGCCTCATCGACAAGAGCGAACCTATTCGGGCGCACGCGGTTGCCATAGGACTTCCAGGTGCGGCACTCCCAGAGTGGGCCTGGCGGAGTTTCATTGGGTGGCGATGGCCTCGACCTGTCCGCGCAGACGCTCGGCGATCCACGACGACTTCAGCACCAGCGCGGCGGCCACGAAACCGAGTGCCACCTTCAAGGCACGGTGAGCGGTGCGGCCCAAGCCCGCCTCCTCAGTGTGCAGGTGCGGACGCGGATTCCGTAGGCAGTACCTGGTGCAGTTGCTCCACGGAAACGGAGAGAACGACCGCGTCGCTCACCGATTGGACGATTCGAAGCGGGATTTCAATCGTCCCCGCGTGGAAGAGCGACCGCGACGCGCCAAGCTGCTCAGCGGCCTCTCGGCGCAACTTCACCTGAAGCGCTTCAATGTGCCACGTCTGGCTATCAATGAAGAGGACGGACACTTCTCCGAGTGCCTGTCCATCAGCGGTAACCACCGTCAGCCCCACGAGGTTCTTGTCGGAAAGACGCATCCCCCATCTCCTTCCCCTCAAGAAAAATGGGCACAGCGCCGACCCGCGACAACGGAGTTGGCAGTGGGGCGCTGGCCCGCCTCATAGGAAGGCCTCTGAGGTGCTCGGGCCGGGGAAGCGGGTGCTGTGGTCCCTACTCATTCTGTTTGGCTCTCGGAGATGGCGCCAGCAGTCCGGCCAGTCCGCCTGCCGCCGCGGAACCCAGGGCGACCAATCCCTGCGGAATCTCTTTGCCCAAGCCAGCAAGCAGGGCCAGGCAGATGACGGCCAGGACCACGGTGACGCCGAGGAACCAGATCACCCATCGGTACAGCCAACGGTCCGAAAGGGCCGGCGAATTCTTACGGACCTCGTCAACCAGACTCTTCTTTTGTTCCGGGGTAAGGCCCGGGTCGGTGAGTATCGTCTTGAGCAAATCCGTCATCGATACTTCACGGCCTTGATTGTCGTCAGCCATTCTTCATTTCCCCCCATTCGCGGATTGCAGGAGCTTTTACCAGCTCGCTTCGAGGCGCCGCCCTCGCCGCTGCCATGGGCCGCGGGGCTCGCATTCCCAGCTTGAGGCTACTCACGCCGCATCGAGGGAGCCGGGCCGCGGACCCCCAACGTGAACCTCGCTGATGGGGAGGAGGTGGTAAGAGGCGAGCGCCTCCTCGACGCCCACCTCCACTACCGTGAAGCCGTGGGAGGCGCCGTTGACGAAGGCGATGCCCGGGTTGCCCTCGCGGAAGGTGGCCTCCTGCTCGGTGACGACATAGCGGAACACAGCCGAGCCGGGCGGGAAGCCCGCCGCCGTCACCGCCTCCGCGGCCTCCTCGGAGGTGACTCAGTGGGGCGCGACGCCCGGCGGCTCACCGCCGGAGAGCCGCGCCAGCAGCGTCCGCGCCTCCGAGAGGTCGACCGAGTCCACGCCCACCTCGAACCGGCCGAGGACTCGCTCCAGGAGCCTCCGCGCCACCTCCGGCCGCCCCGTGTCCCCCAGCAGCCGGCCCAGGCCCACCGTCGCGCGCAGTTCCAAGAGGAGCGCCCCCTGCTCCCGGGCCACGGCGAGGGCACGGAAGAAGGCACTCCGCGCCTCGCGCTCCCGCCCCGCGACGCGCAGCAACTCTCCGCGCACGCGGTGCAGTTCGTCCTCCATGCCGAGCATTCCCTTCTCCCGCACCTCGCCCAATGCCTCATCCACCGCCCTCAGTCCCTCGCCGGCCTGACCCAGCATCAGGTGGACATGCGCGAGCACAACAAGGCAGTAAAGCAGTGCGTCCTGGATCCCCAGGGCTCTGCAGCGTGTGACTTGCTGTTGCACGAGCATCAGACCCTCTCGAGGCTGCCCCAGCCCGGCCAGGAACCCACCCCGAGTGGCATTCACCCACACCGACCAGAACCAATCGCTGCGCTCGCCGGATATGGCGAGGGACTCGTCCACCAACCTCAGGGCTTCCTGGACATCCAAGCGGAGCACGCAGGCGTAGAGTGTGTAGAACAGCACCATGGACAGAAAGAGGGGTTCGCCGGTGCTCCGGGCCAGGGACAGCGCCTCCCGCCCAGACTCCCGGGCCTGCTCCAGCCTGCCTGACACCGATTGGAGGATGGAGGCATGGGCCAGCAACCTCGCCAACAACCTTCCCCGGTGCGCCTCGGGGACGGAGCGCGCACAGGCCATCGCGCGCTCGCTGGACTCCAGAGCGGACCGCGCACGGCCCTTGGAAGACAACTCGCCCGCCCTCATCTGATAGCCCATGGCGAGCAGTTCCGGGCTTCGCTGGCGCTCTCCCTGGCGCACCACCTTCTCGGCCAACTCGTGGCACAAATGCAATTCCGCCCGCTGCTGGTGAAAGTTGAAGATGATCCAGAGACTCGATTCGAGCTGGGGCGTGAGCTCGTCCATCCGCCGCACCAGCTCCCAGACCCGCGTATACGTCCGCGTCACTTCTGGCGAGCCGAACCCTTGCAGCACTGCTTGGGCGTAGCCCAGGCCCGTCAACAGCTGCAGCTCCTGGACAGGGTGGCCAAGGGGCTCCGGCAGGCCGCGCAGCAGTGCCTGCGCCCGCGAGAGGTGCCCCACCACTTCCGGTGTGGCCATGCGCTTGAAGGCGAGCATCCCGGCCTGATACCAGGAGGGGATGGCCAGCGCGGGCTCTCCCGCCTCCGTGTAGTGGTAGGCGAGCACCTCGGGCCTTGCCTCCACCACCGCGGGGAATCGCGCCACCAGCACTCGCGCGATGTGCTGGTGATGCTGTCTCCTCTCGCTGCGCGGCAGGGATTGGTACGCCGCCTCCTGGAAGAGCGCGTGCCGGAACTGGTACTGGGGCTCGTCCGTCTCCTCCCGCTCCTCCTGCAGCAACCCCGCCTCCACCAGCCCCCCGAGCTCACGCCGCAGGTCGGAGTCCTCGCGCCCCGTGACGGCCGCCAGCAGGGCCCGTGAGAAGTCCCTCCCCACCACCGCCCCGAGCTGGGCCAGCGTCTTCTGCCGTGAGGGGAGCAGATCCAACCGCGCCAGCAGCAGTTCGTGCAGGGTGACCGGGATGGATGCCAGCGCCCCTCCCTCCAGCACCCAGCGCGTCATCTCCTCGAGGAAGAGCGGAATGCCATCCGTCTTCCCCACCAGCTCCCGCACCGTTTCCTCCGGCAGCTCACGGTCCCCGGCCGCCTGCCTCACCAACTCCGTCGCGAGCCCGGCCGGCAGGCGCTCCAGGAAGAGCCGGTGGAACCTGCCGCGGGAGGGCCACGCGGGCTGGAACTCGGGGCGAGCACTGAGCACGACGAGCAGGCGCGCACTCTCGAGACGCTCGAGCAGGGTGCCGAGGAACTCGAGCCAGGAGGAGTCCGCCCACTGCAGATCCTCGACGGCGAGGAGCACCGGGCGCTGCCTCGCCATGCACAGCAGCACGTCCACCAGGGCCTCGTACGTCTTCTCCTGCCGCCGCGCGGGGGTGAAGCGGTAGACCGGAGAGCCCTCGGGCACGGGCAGCGAGAGGAGCAGTCCCAACAACTGAATGTCCTCCTCCGGCAGGCCCCTCTCGCCCAGCTGCGCCTCCAGCTCCTCCAGGTGCCGCTGGGGCGTGCTCTCCGGGGAGAAGCGCAGGAGGCGCTGGAGTACCTCGGCGACCGGAGGCAGAGCGCTGGCGCCGAGCCGCGACCAGCACTGGAACCGCCAGCGCGTGGCGGTCTCCGGGGGCACGCGCTCGCGCAACTCCTGGAGGAGGCGGGATTTGCCGATGCCCGCTTCGCCGCGCACCAGGACGAAGGCGCCCCGCCCGTCCCTCGCCCCGTCCCAGAGCTCCAGAAGCCGCCGCAGCTCGGGCTCCCTCCCCACCAGGGGCGTGAGGCCACCGGCCACCAGCGTCCGGTCGAAACGGACCCGCACCTCCCGCTCGCGCAGCACGCGGTGGACCTCCATAGGTGCCGGCCCCGCCAGGCCCATGAAGTCACGAGCCCCGAGGCTCTCCGTCTCGAAGGCCCCGCGCACCTGCCTCCACGTCGCCTCGCTGGCGAGCACCTCCCCGGGCCCGGCCTGCTCCGCGAGCCAGGACACCACCCTGGGGGCCTCGCCCTGCATGGCGCGCAGGTCCAGGACCATCCGGCCCGTGTGCAGGCCTGCCTTCGCCCCCAGCCCCGACAGGGGCAGGTGTGGCAGCCTCCGCTGGAGCAGCTCCGGCACGGCGTGGGCCAGGTGCAGCGCCGCGCGCACGGCCTGTTCCGAGTCGTCCTCCCGCACCCGCGGGCAACCGAAACAGGCGAACACCTCGCCCCCCATGGACAGGTTCCTGCCGCCGCGCTGCCGGATGACCTCCGCACAGCCCTGCTGGAAGGCCACCTCCAGCTCTCCCAGGTCTTCTGCATCCAGCCGCCCCACGAGCCCGGAGAGGCCCGTGAGCCGGCAGCAGAGCAGGACCAGTTGCCGGCGCTGACTGCTCACCGGCTCCGGCTCCTCGAAGCCGGGACTGGCGAGGCGCGCCCGCAGCTCGCGCAGCTCGTGCCGCAGCTCCCGCACCGAGGGGAAACGCCGGGCCGGCTCCTTGGCCAGCGCCGTGGCCAGGAGCGACTCCACCTCCGGTGGCACCTCCGGGTTGCGCGCGCGCACCGGGGGCATCGGCTCCCCCGACACCACCCGCTCGCGCAGCTCCGGGAGTAGGAGGCGTGGGAAGGGCAGCTCCCCGGTGAGCATCTCGTAGAGCACGACTCCGGCCGCCCACACATCCGTGCGTGCGTCCTGGAGCCCGCCGCCCCACTGCTCCGGCGCCATGTACGCCGGCGTCCCCGCTCCCGCATGGTGCGGCACCCGCGGGTCGCTGGACACCATCAGGTGCGACAGGCCGAAGTCCAGCAGCTTCACCGTTCCTGGCGGGGTGAGGAAGACATTGGCCGGCTTGAGGTCCCGGTGGACGATGCCTCGCTCGTGCGCGTGCGCCAGCCCCGCGGCGATGCCGTCCAGCACCTCCAGCGCGCGCCGCGGCTCCAGCCGTCCCCGCTTCAGCAGCGTGGCGAGCGACTCCCCTTCCAGGCACTCCATCACCAGGAAGGGCAGGCCCGGCTCGTCCGGACTGCCCCGCCACTCGGACACGTCGAAGATGCGGACGATGTTCTCGTGGTCCAGCCGGGCCACCGCCCGCGCTTCCGCGAGCGCCTCGGCCTCGGAGCCCGGGCGCGGCAGGAGAAACTTGAGCGCCACCTCCCGCTGCAGGGTCTCGTCCCGGGCACGGAAGACCTGGCCCATTCCCCCGCCGCCCATCCAGGCGAGGATGAGATACCGGCGGCCATCCGGGCCCCCGAGCCGCGCCCCTGGGGGCGGGAGCCCGAGCAACGGCTCAGACTCGCGCAGCTCCCTCAGGAAGGAGTCCTCGAAGTCCGAGGCTCCCGAGGAGGCCTCCCCCTCGTGCGCCTCCTCCCGCGTGACGTCCCTGCTCATGCTCATCCGCTCTCCCAGCGACGCCGCTGCCACGCCGTTCGAGCAGTGGTCCACTCTGGAAGGTATGAGTCCGGAAACGTCAGATGCGACGCTCAGTGCCGCGTGACGCCCGGCGCGGGGGCGAGCCTGCGGGGGCCCAGCCGGGCGCGGTTGTGCTCGGCGAGCAGGTCCACCTGCGGCCCCATCGGGATGAGGCGCGAGGGATTCACCGAGTCCTGGCTCCAGTAGTAGTGCATCTTTGATTGGGCTTACCTGTCGAGGTCTGTCCGCCGTCGGCACAACGTCCGTCCGCAGTGTCCATCATGGATGTCAGGGGGCACAGCTATGGAACGACGCATACGCGGACGCTCTGCAGGGCGCCGTCCATGGGCAATCCTGCTCGTCTGTCTCTCGTTCGCCATGAGCGGTATCGCATCCCGGTCGGCGATGGCGCGGCCGGAGGACCTGCCAGCGCTGTCGGGAATGAAGCTCGACGAGGCGACGGAGGCCCTGAACACCTGGCGTCAGAATCAAGAAGGAGAATGGCAGGTCAATATCACGCACAAGCCGGAAGTTCCCGATGGCGCGAATCGTGATCTCATTCTGGTCCACGAAGGCGAAGGCAGCGGAGACGAGTCCTTCGAAATCCCGAGCAGGACCACCAGGACAGTGAGCATCCTCTACGTCACCCTCGTGCTCGAAACGAAGGTCCCGGACCTGAAGGGCCAGACATGGCAAGAAGCCACGCGCATGCTGCGCGAGCACGGCCTGACTCCCAAGGCCGAATCGACCCCAGGCGGAGACGATTGGCTCGTGACGACTCAGTCCCTCGGGCCAGGAGCGCTCGTGCGACTGAATGAGGAGGTGAGCCTCGGCTTCAAGCCGCCTCCCCCGCCTCCCCCGCCACCTCGGCCCACCCCGTCCCCCCCGCCACGGCTCGTGCGTGTTCCCACGGTGTTGGGGATGCCGGTCGCCGAAGCCAGACAAACCGCCAGGAAAGCGAGGCTCCAGTTCGAGAGCCGGCCGTCCGGCCAGGGGAGAGGCGCCGGCCGCGTGCTCTGGCAGAAGCCTTTACCAGGCACTCTCGTGCGCCCGGGAACCAGGGTGGCCGTCGTGGCCAGTCCCGCGATTCTGACCCCCTGGCTGGTCACCGGGTCCCTTGTCGTCGTGCTGTGGCTCCTGCTCACGGTGATCCGTGCCGTTCGCGCGAACCGCGCCCGGCGCGAGCGGGAATGGGTCCATCAACACGTCCAGATCAAGTCGCAGGTCACACTCGGAGAGCCGAGAATCGAATCGCGCGAGGAGCAGGGGCATTCCGTGACGGTCGTGCTCCAAAAAGATCGCGGTTCTCAAGTGTTCGAGAAGGGAACACCCCCATGATGACCAAGACGATCGATCACCCCCTGACCGTCCGCGAGCTCCTCTTCGGCGGAATCGATGGCGACCCCCGCGTGCTGATGGGCCGCCTGGAAAAGCGCAAAGCCTTCGATGAGCTCGGCGGTGTCCTCCATCACCTGTCGCGCATCACGTTGAAGGCGCTCGAGGGGGAGATCGCGACCACCCTTACCGGGTTGCTCGAGATGGACCTCGGTGAGCTCATCCTGATGGGGTTTCTGAAGTACCGCCGGCTCAAGGCCGCGGCTCGGAACACCGTTGCCGACCCCGACCGCACCGAGCTCGTGACCCTGAACGAGCCGCATGTGTTCACCTCGGTCCACAAACTTCGTGCGGAGCTGCTCATCGACGGCAGGCGTCGGTACGTCCTGCACTTCAAGCTGACGGTGACGCTCACCGTGAAGAACCTCGTCGCACGCGTGAGCGACGGCAGACTGGTCAGCCTCAGTGGAGGGCAGGGCGACGCGGAGGCCACCCTGAAGTGGGAAAGATTCGAGCTGGCGAGGGCGGGAGTACCCCTGAAGTTGCCGCTGGTGGTCCGCCTGGGCGACGGGTTCCCCCTGCTGACCGAAGAAGAGCGGGCGCAGGTGGAAGAGGACCTGGACCAGGAACAACCCGCGCACTAACCCCGAGAGACCCGAGGGAGGGTGTCGAGGGAAGGTGTCCAAGGGAAGGTGGTCGGGTCGAGTGAGCCTGCCAGCGTCACTGCACGCGGAGCGTGCACGTGCCGCCGTGTCGACGGAGCTCCGCGTTCATGCCGTCGCGGAACTGACGCAACGTCGCCCCATTACCGACGATGCCGATGCAGCCTGCGGTGCCGATCGAACCACCGTCCGGGTGGATGCGCAGCAGCGTGCGCATGCCGTCCGCCTTGTCGCGCCTGTCAGACATCGCGTCAGAGTTGGGGCGGTGTGCGTCCTCGATGAGAAAGCTGAAGCCGACGCCATCACGCACGAAACCTGGCTCGGAGCGGCTGTTGCGATGCGCCCTCACGCGGTACGTGCCCTGCGGCACCGACAAGAGTTTTCTCGAGCCGGAGTTGAACTGGTACGTGCGGCCGTCCACCGTGATGGAGCCGGTGGCCAGCCCGGGGCCGTTGGGCTGGTTGTTGAGGCGCGCGGTGAGATGAGTGCCGCCGTTGGTCTGCGTGGCGCCCAAGGTGGCGCCAGCGACGCCCAGGGCGGCCCACGTCTTGGGGCCGACGACGCCGTCCGCGGCCAGGCCCATGGCGCGCTGGAAGGCAATCACCGCCCCCTTCGTCTTCGGGCCGAACGCGCCGTCCGCCGCTCCGACAGGGAAGCCCTTGCTATTCAGCATGTTCTGGAGCTGGACCACCGCGGGGCCTCGAGAGCCCTCGCGCTGCGTGTTGGTAGCCATGGAGCTGACCTCTTCTTTCTATGAATAGGATTCATAAAGGCAGAGGAGGGAAGTGCCGGATGAGACGGAGAGCCCCCCGCTCCCTTCCATCTTTGACACCCTTTCTGGGGTCCTTGAGTGACTCAGTACGTCATGCCGGGGATGAGGCCTCCGGTCGTCCACTTGCGGTTGTGAGCGCTGAAGATGCCTACGCCGTACTTCTTGCCCTTGGCCTCGATGGTGCGCCCATCCCCCAGACTGATGGCGACGTGTCCCGGCCGGAAGAGCAACGCCCCGAGTGTTTTGATGGCCTGGGCGACAGAGATCGTCTTGTTGTTCCGCTTGATGTACGGCAGCTGGTTCATCGTCCCGTCCGGGAATGTGACGCCCACCTGGCGCGCCGCCCACTCCACCAGCTCCGAGCAGTCGAACACCTTCGGGTTTGGATCGTTCGGGTTCGCCTCCGCGCCGAGTCTGTACTGGTCACCATTCTGTGCCAGCGCCTTCGCCACGAAGGCCGCCGCCGTGCCCTGACCGGGCTGTGGCGAGGTGTGCGTGGCGCCCAAGGTGGCACCAGCGGCGCCCAGGGCGGCCCACGTCTTGGGGCCGACGACGCCGTCCGCGGCCAGGCCCATGGCGCGCTGGAAGGCAATCACCGCCCCCTTCGTCTTCGGGCCGAACGCGCCGTCCGCCGCTCCGACAGGGAAGCCCTTGCTATTCAGCATGTTCTGGAGCTGGACCACCGCGGGGCCTCGAGAGCCCTCGCGCTGCGTGTTGGTAGCCATGGAGCTGACCTCTTCTTTCTATGAATAGAATTCATAAAGGCAGAAGAGGGAAGTGCCGGATGTGACGGCGAGCCCCCTCGCCAGTCCACCTCGCTCCCTACGCGTCTCCGACACCTTGGAGCAGACACCTTGGAGCAGCACCGCCTCGTCACCGCCAATCCGGTAGAGCGCGAGCGGTTCGTTCCGCACTTGTGGCATCATCGAAGGCCAGCAACTTCGGAGGGAAGGTCCGGTGAGCGTCGCAACCCTCGAAGAAGGCCTCTTGCTGGGTCCGAGCTTCTTCCTCTCCCGGACGGCGCTCCGCTCTGTTCAGGTGGCAGATTGGATCATTTTGAGTGTCGCGAAGGCTGGTGCTGACCGCGATCCTGCTGGCCACGGCGCCCGCTTCCGCCGCCATGGAGGGTCCTGGGGTCCACCAGTTCCTTCAGGCCGGGCGCGCTACCGCCCCGGTCCGGCTGGACGGTCTGCTGGATGAGCCGGTCCCTTCCCCGCCTGGGCTGGGACCGCGGTGCCTTCGCCGAGGCGGGTGACCGTCAACGTCACCGTTGTCACCCCGCCGGTCGTCGTCCGGTTGCACACGGCGCGGTACCACATGTTGCGTTCGAGCACCTGGGTGGCCTTGGCGGTGAGCGTCGTGGTCTGCTGGCGCAGGACACAGCTGGGCGTCCCGGTCGCGGTCGAAATGTGCGCGGGTGCCGCGACCGCGAGGTTGCCAGTGCCCCGACCGGCGGCGACCTTCAACACGCCACCGTTGGCGTACAGCGCGGTCCCTTTCGGAACTTCGTTTCTCTTCACAGACTGCCGGCGTCCCAGCAGCATCACTTCAGCGCGCTACGACGTCCGCAGTGCGCGGGTCGCGAAGCAGCTCGTGGAAGACGCTGAGCTGAGCCCCCTGGAGCATCCACCCCCCCTTGGGCGAGTTCAGGTTCGAGTCGAAGGCGGCCAGGCCGATGACTCTTGCCCCCTTCCCGTCGGCGTTCGAGCCGGCGGCGTGGTTGTACCAGGCGCGCACGCGCTGGCCCGCGGCGGTGTCGGAGCCGTGCATGCCCCACTCGCCCACGGCCACATCCACACCCCGTACCGCGGCCCACTGGCGCACGCGCAGCCAGTTGTCGGTGATGAGCGAGCCCTCGCCGTGGTTGTAGATGTCGACCCCAAGGAAGTCGTAGATGCCGGGCGCCCACCACGCGTCGGGGTTGCGGCCCGAGCCCTGGGTCCACGTGTGGGCCATCAGGATGGGGGCCAGGGCCACGTTGTCCACGCCCAGCGCCGTCATGCGCTGGCGCACCCGGCGGTTCATCGCGAGGTGACCGGCGGGGCCGGCCGGATCGTCCGGCGTGTTGACGCCCTCACCGCCCTCGGGTTCGTGGTGGAGGGTGAGCCACACCGGCCCCGGCAGCGCTTTGAGCGCGCGCAGCAGTTCATCGATCTCGCCGTCGTGTTGGCCCGCCCCCATTGCCGCCCAGGAGGGCGTCTTCACCGAGACCCAGGGCAGCCGGTGGTGGGCCAGGTCATCGCGCGCAGTGGTGACCAGGCCACCGGTGCGCTGGTTCCACTGCCAGAAGGTGCGACGCAACGCGAGCGGGTGGCCCGCCACGCTCTCGTGGCGTGCGACCGGGTCCCCATTGCCCTGGATGGACGCACCCCACACGAGCTTGCCCGCTGGCGCGCGGCCCGGGAAGGTCCGGCTCGCCGTCGTCAGGGTCGCGTTCAGCGTATACGCGGTCGAGCCCTTCGTGCTCTTGATGCCTAGCTGGTAGGTCCCCGGCGTGCGCGCCTCGAAGCGCACGCGCTCCGGCCGAGGGGTGACTTCATTCGCGAAGGCCACCGTCTCGCCGCTCGGAGCTTTCAGGAACAGGTTCAGGTCCGCGGAGGCATTGGTCCAGCCCAGCGTCGCGGTGATCGTCCCCGGCGAGGAGATCGCGAACTCGTGCGTCACCCAGGACGTGCCGCTGGCCGCCACCTGCCCCGTGTACTGCTTCTTCAGGGCGAGCGAGACGGCCGTCGTATCCAGCACGTCCTCGGCACATCCCGTCCCCTCGCTTCTGCACCGCTCCTGCACTTGGGCAAAGCCCGCCGCAACCACCGCCACCAGCACCACGCCCAGCCACATCTTTCGCGTCTGGTGAGTCTTCATGAAGAGCCTCCGCGGTATTCAGGCCAGCGGACGTGCTGGCCGTTGTCTCGTCGTGTCGCGCGAATCCTTTGACACCCTCTCCGCGCCGGTCAGGCGGTCACCCGTTGCGCACCGTGATGAGGATGGGCGGGCTCTTGACGACCGTGCGGGTCGTGCCCTCCACCCTGACGGCATGGGCTCGGAGCTCGTACGAGCCGTCGGCCACGGCGGTCGTGTTCCAGACGACGGCGTATCCGAACCCCCGGTTGACCGTCGAGCCCACCTTCGTCGCCGTCATGGAGCCGACCCGGTTGACGTGGTACTCGACGCTGGTCACCCTCGCCGGGTCCGGCACGTTGGTGGCCAGGGCCACGGCCGGGCCACCCACCGTCGACCCGTAGGCCGGTACGCGCAGTTGCAGCGTCGGCCACGCCAACGCGCCCCGGTCGACGGGTGCCGGGGCGGTGGGCACGCCGATGGCGGCGGCCACAGCGGCCGACAGCGGGTCCCCGCTTGCCCGGGCCGGGCTACTGGCCAGCAAGGAGAAGTCGCCGGCCGCCGCGTCGACGAAGAAGGGGTCCGCCGCCTGATCAAAGGCCAAACCGTGATCCTCGGTCGCGGTGAAAGCCTGCACCGACGCCAGGCTGGCGTGGTCGACGTGGAAGGGGCCACCCTGGGCCGCCGGGCGGGGATGGAGCCATCCGGCGAACGTCGGCGGCGTGGGCGGGCCGCCGGCGGCGGTCGGCCGGTGGTAGCCGTTGTGATCCATGGCGGTGATGAAGGTGTCGGCGGGCACCCGAGCTGCCAGGTTCGCGACGCCCGTGGAGGAGTTGAACAGCCGCCGCGAGCCCGCACCGCCGGTGAGGTTGTTCCTGATCACCACGTTGCGGGTCCGCCACCGCTCGACGCACCCCGTCTGAGGGGGACAACCGGGTCGTTGCAGATCGAACACGACCAACTCGGCGCCGAACAACTCACCGGGTCGGGTGTCGGCGTTGCCGTACAACGTGTTGTTGTAGATCTGCACCCCGTCCGCCCCGCCGATGGACAACCCGGCTTCGGTGTTGCCGGTCAGCACGTTGGAAGCGATGATCGCCCGCTGCGAGACCTCGTAGAAGATGCCGTTCCCGATGTTGTTGCGACTGACGTTGCGGGTGATGGTGGCGTCGGCGCAATCCAGGTCACACCAGAAACCGCTGCCGTCGTTGTGGTCGAAGATGTTGTCCCGAACGGTCAACGGCGAAGTGGAGGTGATCTTGACCCCGGCGGCGCTCTCGGCCTCGCCACCGGTCAGGGTGTCGTGCAGACCCTCGGTGTTGTTGCGGAAGACGCGGTTGCCGTCGAAGGTCAGCCCGCCAGCGGTACCGGTGATGTTGGCGCCGACAAAGCCGTTCTCCGCGAGCAGGTTGTCGCGGATCACCGCGCGGGTGGCCTTCACCGCGGTGAGGGCGGTGGAAGCGGATCGCGTGATGGTGTTGTTCTCCACCCGAGTGTTCGAGACGTTGTCGAGCAGCACGACACCGCCCTTCGGCGGGCGCTCCGTCGACTGCTTCGCCGTCTGCTGCTCGGAGGCGTAGTGCTTGAACCCGAGCCCCTGGATGACGGTTCCGCTACCGCCAGTTCCCGGACCAAAGCCCGAGACGTGCAGGGCCAGGTCGCGATTCGAGGCCTCGATCCTGGCACCGGTCGGCGAGTCACCGATGTAGAGGTGTCCGAGCGCGGTATCGACGAAGAACCGACCGGGGCCCACCTCGGCGAGGGTCCTCACCTGGCGCAGCGGTTGATCATTGCGGAACACCATGTCCTGGGCACCGGCCATGGGATAGGTCGGGTTGTTCAGTGAAGGGTGCTTGCAGAACGGGTCGCTGCCGCCGTCGGTCGGTCGCTGGCAGAAGCGGGTGGTCCACCCGGTGCGGCGCCAGCGGTTGGTCCCAACCGAGGACCAGCCCGTGACCATGACACTGCCCTTCATCCAGACCTTCTCGCCGCGGTGGGGCTGGATCGTGACGGGGAAGTCGATGGTGTAAGCGCCGCTCGGGCCCGCCGCCGCGGCCCCTTCTTCGTAGGTGCCGGCCCGCAGGACGACGGTCGCCGGTCGGGGGCCCGCCCTGGCCACGGTCAGCGCTCGGCCCAGGGTCTTGAACGGCGTGGTTTTCGAACGCCCATCGGCGGCGTCGTTACCGGTGGTCGAGACGAAGTACACCGACCCGACTGTGGGCACCGGGTAGTCGACGTTCTTGGGGTTGGGTTCGATGGTGGGCGCCTGAGCCATGGCCGGGTCGAAGGGCGCGAGGTTGTCAGCGAGTACCGCGGGGACGGCGACACTCACGCCGCCATCGACCGCAGCGGTGCCGTGGGCGGCTGTGCTGGCGACCACGGCACCGAGCAGGCTGACGCCCAGTGCGGCGGCGCTGGCCGTGGACTTCAGGAGCTTCATCATTGAGTACTTCTCTTTCGAGTACTTCTCTTTCGGAACTTCGTAGTCCTTCACTCAGATAGACGAGGCCCGAAAGAAGTGTGACGGCTTGCATACGGCTGCACGCCTTCACCTTCGCCTCCAATCACTTCCACCTGCTGTGCAATACCTGCGATCCAATCTCTCCAGGAAGGTGGGCAGGCTGGTGGACTGGAGTAGAGGCTTCTCCCGGCGCACGCGACGCAATAGGAGCCGACGGAATATTCGCGAGGTGCCCGGGTTCCCGGCCGGCCGCGAATACACCCCACCGTCCCGCCTCGGAGCCTTTCGTGAAGCTGTCTCTCCTGCTGCTCACCTGCCTCGTGTCCCTGCCCTCCTTCGCCCAGGGAAGTCCCAAGGACACCGCCGCCGCCCGGCAGCAAATCACCACCGTCGTCGACGACTTCCGCGAAGCCATCATCCAGAAGGACCGGAAGAAGTTTCTCGGCCTGTTCCTGCGTGGGGACATCACCTGGCAGTCCGTCGATGGAGACGAGCTCCTGAAGCGCCGCCGCCAGAAGAACCCCAAGGCCACCAGGCTCTCCATCGATGCGCGGCAGAACCCGACGACGTTCATCGATGAAATCGTGGCGGACGCAGAACGTAGCGAGGAGAAGTTCACCAACGTCCGCATCGACACGGACGGCACCATCGCCTCCGTCTCCTTCGAGTTCACCTTCCACCTGGGCGACCGGATCATCAATCGTGGCCAGGAGAGCTGGCACCTGGTGAATACGGACTCCGGCTGGAAGATTGCCTCCGTCATCTGGTCCAACAACTAAGAGGGTGTTGAACAGGGGCGGTCAGGCAAGCCGGCGTAGCATGAGCTTTATCATGCCCAGGTGGATGAAAGCTTCGGAAGACTCCTCCTTGCGCTCGTAGTCCTTGGACAGACGTCTCTCGCGATTGAGCCAGCCGAAGGTGCGCTCGCCAATCCAGCGCTTGGCCTGCACGACGAAGCCTCTGTCCTTGTCCGAGCGTTTCACCACCTCGAGGTTGATGCCACTCTCCTTGGCCACCTTCTCCACCTGTTCCCCCTGGTAGGCTCCGTCTGCCCACGTCTTCTGGAGCATGGGGTACTCCTGCGCAGCCATGGGGAGCACGGCTTGGACCGCATCCCTGTCCTGCACATCCGCCGTCGATATCCACGCCACCAGCACCAGGCCCAACGTGTCCACAAGCAGGTGGCGCTTGCGCCCCTTTACCTTCTTGCCTGCGTCGTAGCCCTTCGTTTCCGCCTCTTCCGTTGTCTTCACGCTCTGGCTGTCGAGGATGCTCGCGGTGGGTTGTGCCTTTCGGCCGGCCTTCTTGCGCACCTTGACTCTCAGCGCGTCGTGTATCCGTTTGAGGGTTCCGTTCTTCTTCCACAGGTCGAAGTAGTGGTAGACGAGCTGCCAGTCCGGCAGGTCGTGCGGCATGTAGCGCCACTGCGCCCCCGTGTGGGTGATGTAGAGGATGGCGTTCACCACCTCCCGACGCGGATGCAGCACCTCCTGGGGTCCGCACTCGCTGGCCCGGACAAAGGGCTCCACCAACGCCACTGCTCGTCGTTGAGGTCGGTGGGGTACGGCTTCCTGGCGGGCATGGGAAGGTCGCTCATGCCTCTTGAGGTAAGGACGCCTCCCCGAGGGCACAACTTGCCCGGTCATATCCACGACCCTACCTTTCTGGACGGTAACCAGGAGGTGGTGCGGCAGCGGACGTGGCGGCAGCGGCAGAGCAGGAGTCGTCCACCAGCGTGGTGGTCGGTACGGGTGCGTGCGGCATCAGGCGCATGCACTTCGTGCCCCGACCGCGAACAGTGGGCCATTGTTCGGAGCGATCAGTCCGCCCAGTTCAACAGCCTCTAAGCCCCACGCCCAACATGTCCTTCCACTCACCGTTGCTCTGGATTCTTGCCGTCGCGTACCTTGGCTTCGGTTCCAAGGCGCTGGGCGCGCCGCAGGGCACACCAGCCCACGCGGCGGCGGAGCGGATGCCGCTACAAGGCCGGGGGGCCGCAGCGCCCAGGCGGCCGGAAGGGTAGCGCCCACAGCTCGCGCCCGGTGACGCCGTCGTCCGCCGCGAAGAAGAGGTCCCAGCCCGAGCGGACGAAGATGCCCGGCGACGAGGACGCCGGTCCCGGAGCGATTTCGTCCAGAGGCGTGGCGCCGTCGATGCCTCCGTCATGCATCCATGGCTCGCGTCCACGGCCGGTGGTGTCGGCGCTGAAGAAGAGCCGCGTCCCATGGCCCACCAGCCCCTCCGGCGAGGAACCCACCGGCCCCAGCTCGAAGTCCTCCAGCAGGAGGGTGCCGATCTCCGTCCCGTCGCTGCGCCACAGCTCGCGGCCGTGCACGCCGTCGTCCGCGGTGAAGAAGAGGAAGTCCTTGAAGACCGTCAGTCCGCGCGGCACCGAGCCCTCGACACCCGGCCGGAGGTCCTTGACGAGCACCGTTCCGGACACTGTTCCGTCGCTGCGCCATAGCTCGTCGCCGGCGTAGTCCGGCTCATCGAAGAGGGTGCCCCGTCCGGAAGCGAAGTAGAGCTGCCCGTGGAACGCGGCCAGATCGTGGGGATCATCAGGGAAGAAGCGCAGGCGGCGCGTGCCCGCGGGCGAACCATCCGTCACGTAGAGACTCCATTCTGGTTCGTCGTTGTTGTGGATGAAGAACAGCCGGTCGCCCACCGCTGTCAGCGTGCGGATGGAGTTGTCCCTGACGAAATTCAGTAACTGGACGAAGCCGTCAGCGGTGCCGTCCGTCCTCACCAGGATCACGCGAAAGGTTATGTATTTGATGTAGAGGAAGTCGCCCGCCACGGCGAGCTCGTAGCCGGAAGCCGTCAAAGCATCCGGGGTGAGATTGTGCACCAGGCGCGTGCCGCCCGACGTGCCATCACTGCGCCACAGCTCGCGACCGTGCACGCCGTCGTCCGCGGTGAAATACAGCCGCCCTTTGAACACCGTCAGGTTCCTGGGGTCAGAGCCGATGGCTCCAGGCTGGATGTCCTTCACCCTTCTCGTCCCAGAGGGCGTGCCGTCCGTCTTCCACAGCTCGCGGCCGCTCGTTCCATCGTCGGCCACGAAGAAGACAGTATCCCCCACTCGGGTGAAGAGCGTCGGGTCCGAGCCCGCCGTCCCCGCGCGGAGATCCTTCAGCAGCCGCGTGCCGTGCCCCTCACCACTGCTGGACCAGGGCTCGCGGCCGTGAGTGCCATCATCCCCAGAGAAGACCAGCACGTCGTCGGCGTGGATCAGCCCCTCCGGGCTGGAGCCAGGCGGCCCCGGGTAGATGTCCTTCACGCGCTTTGCGGTGAAGCCGCAGGGTGCCCACGAATCCGTGCGGGCCTCGGCCTGCTCGACCGCCGCCTCGCCCGTGCCCCTACCCGCGATTTCCTCGTCCGGGACTGCGCCACCACATCCCGCGAATGCCACGACCGCGACCGCAGATGCCAGGATGCGCGACATCCTTTGCTCTCGTGCTCCCATGTCCCTGGATCCTCGCTCTGGCCACGGTCCCCAGGCAGTGGCCGGAGGGGAAGGTGGTCAAGGCCACGCGAGACCCAAGCCGTGCGCGGGTCGGACTCGAGCGTTGACACGGCACCCATCCGAGGAACAGCCCTTGTTCAAGCAGCGTATGGGAGGGATGGGAGCCCTGTGGAGGGAGAGGACTGGAGGCGAGGGGCCGAGGAGGGCCACTGACGGGAGTCCCCCGGGCTGTGCGCCAGGCCGGTGGAGAGGGTGTGCAGCCCCCTTTGGGCACACGCCGACCCAGGCGGCCCATTCTCCAGGAAGGACGCAGCAGGGGAGAGGTCAAGCCGCGGGTGCCTCGCCGAGGGTTACATACTGTCTATTCGCATCAGGTTGGTCGGATAAGACCTTGCCCAAATGGTCATAGAGCGGCAGGCATTGTTTGTAGCCGCCGTGTTCCTCGATGAACTGCTTGCAATTGACGACCCGGACGTTCGGGGAGTGCCGGACAATGCTAGCGGGGTCTTCGGGACCGTCCAAGCCCAGGGCGCGGTCGAATTCCGCTGCCCTGTACCAACGCTCCAGCACCGGATCCTTCCTGGAGTGGAAGACGAAGAAGAACTGGCAGGCCTGCGTGGCGGTGTAATGCTTTTCGCCGTATTGGATCGATTCATTGTCCACGGCGGCAGCCGTCGTGAACAGATTACGTACCACCGGCTTGTTCGCCGGCTGCTTCATCGTCGGATCCGACAAGGCCAACAGGGCCACGCGACCTCCCATGCTGTGGGTCATGATGTCGAACGCGGTGGCCTCTTCGCTCAAGACCCCCAGCCACGAGGCGACGCGGCGCGAAATGGCGCTGGCCTTGCGCCTGGCTGCAAAATAGTCGAGCGGGTCGTCGCCGCCAGGCCAGCTGTACCCGAGGATGTGGTCGTACTGCGTTCGGGTTCCCAGGTTGCTCGTCAGCATCTTCTCGATGATGGTGTAGGCACGGACGACATCGTCCTCCTCGCTGTTGTAGCCGTGGATGAGGAGGAGGACGCGCTTGCTGCGCAACACATTCCGGAGCTCATCGGTGCTGACCTTCTGGCCGAGCGAATCATCTGTGAGATCGACGTCGCGGATCTCGTCTGAGTCGGATAGCTCGGTGCTGCTCCAGAACTTCTCTCTCGAACTGATCATGTACATGGCATCCTCCGAGGGACTGGCTGAGCGCGAACGTCCCATGGCTCTCATCGAGCGGGCATGAGGCAGCCAAGATGGAAACCTCGGCAGGGGAGCGACAGCATCCCACCTGTCCATTCCGACTGTTGACGGCTTGGGACTGCCTGGCGCGCAACCCGGAGGAAAGTGCTCGCCATTGAATGATGAACCAGTCCTCTCCGGCGCTTCGCGCGGGAGTACGGGACGTCCTCGAAAGATGACACGGGCAAACACGAGTGGCTGGACTTCAACCTGGGCAAGGACGCGCAGGTGAACCTCTTCACCCGGGGGGTGGAAGCAGGCGTCGAGTTCCTGTGAGGTATCCCAGCGCTGCGATTCCTGTACTCACAGGCCTCCGCAGGTGCTCGCTCGGACGGCGCCTCGCGTTGCCCGAGCCCTCGACGGCTCCTAGCTTTTCCATGGTGGCCCATCGAGCCGCCGACGCAGTGAAACGGGGGAGCTATGCAAGGCAAGGCGGGCCAGCAGGGCGAGCAGGAGCTCTCTTCCATGACGGGGGCCTCTGTGAAGGAGTCCGACTTCGGGGATTCCCTCCTGGAGCAGGTAGCGCGGGTCCCACAGCCCTTCAAGCCGCTGCTCGGTGAGAGGCTGGGGGGCAAGGACGGCCGCCGGTTCGAGCTGCTGGAGCAACTGGGCCAGGGCGCCATGGGGCTGGTGTACCGTGCGCGAGATGAGGAGCTGCAGCGCGAGGTGGCCCTCAAGTTCCTGCTCCCCCGCGAGGAGGTGGCCAGGGAGCGCATGGTCATGCTGCTCCAGCGGGAGGCGAGAGCCATCGCGCAGCTCAATCACGAGAACATCATCCGCATCTTCGATGTGTCGGAATGGAAAGAGGGCTCCAGGGAGCAGCCGGTGCCCTTCCTGGTGATGGAGTACCTGCACGGTGAGTCGCTAGAGAAGCTGCTGCGGCGCGAGCGGCCGGCGCTGAAGCGGGCAGTGGAACTCATCGGCGGTGTCGCGGCGGGGTTGGCGCACGCGCACCAGCAGCATCTCATCCACCGCGACCTCAAGCCGAGCAATGTGTTCATCACGAGCGAGGGCACGGTCAAGCTGTTGGACTTCGGCCTGTCGTACGTGATGGCCGCCAGCTCGCCCGCCGTTCCGCTCCTGCCCACGGCGGGGACGCCGCCATACATGGCTCCGGAGCAGTGGCGCGGAGAGCCGCAGGATGAGCGGACGGACATCTGGGCCTTGGGAGTGATGCTGTACGAGCTGCTGACAGGAGCGCCGCCCTACCCGAACACCTCGCTGCAAGAGCTGAGGGAGCAGGTGACCTCGGAGGAGCCGGTCCCCTCGGTGCGCCAGCGCCACCCGGAGCTGCCCGAGGAGCTGGAGCGGCTCGTGAGTTCGGCGCTGGCCAAGCGTCCGGAGCGGCGAATCCCCTCGGCGCAGGAGTTCCGCGAGGAGCTGCGCGAGGTGGAGGAGCGCCTGGGGTTCCGGCGCGAGGCGCAGCGGGGCACCGAACCCCAGCGGCGGCACATGACGTTGGTGGCGTGCCGGCTGGTGGTGATGGCGGACCAGCTCGATTCCGAGGACTTCGGCGAGCTGGAGTCCGCTTTCCTGAAGAGCTGCTCCGAGATCATCCAGCAGCACGGAGGCGTCATCACCCTGGCGCTGGGTGACGAGGTGCTGGCCTGCTTCGGCCATCCCGTGGCGCGGGAGGAGGACTCGGCGCATGCGGGCCATGCCGGGCTTCAGCTGGTTCGGGGCGTCCCGGAGGCCATCCAGCGGCGGTTTCCGCGCCTGGCGTCCTCCAAGCTGGCGGTGACCGTGGGCGTGCATACCGACATGGTGACCGTGGACCGTCGCTCCCAGGGGCTCCAGGGCAGCGGGCTCGTCATCCAGGGCGAGGCCCCCAAGATCGCCTCCTGGCTGGCGAGGCAGGCCTCGCCCGGGACGGTGGTCCTCAGTGGCAAGACCTGGCTGCTGCTGCGCGGGGCCTTCGAGACCGAGAAGCTCGACTCCCGCGCCTTCGCGGGGTTGACGAGGACCTCGAGCATCGACCTCCACCGCCTGCTCCGGGAGAGCAAGACCGCGTTCCGGTTCGACCGGGCGCTGGCGACCCACGGCCTCTCGCGGCTGGTGGGGAGGGAGAATGAGTTACGACGGCTCCTCGAGCTCTGGAAGCAGACGCGGCAGGGGCAGGGCAGCTTCGTCCTGCTCAGCGGGGAGGCAGGCATCGGCAAGTCTCGCCTCATCCAGGAGCTGCGCCGCCGGGTGAGCCTGGAGTCGAGCCCCCGCCTGCGGTGCCAGTGTTGGCCGCAGTCCAGCGCCAGCGCCTTCCGTCCCATCATCGACATGCTGCAGCACCTCTTCCAGGAAGAGCTCCTGGACACGGCGGGCCCCCAGGGGCGGATGGGGGCGCTGGAGAAGCGGCTGGCGAGGCTCGGCCTGTCCGAGGAGCACGTGCAGATGATTGCCTCGCTCCTGTCACTGCCGGTGCCCGAGAACCTGCCCTTCCACCAGTTCTCCCCGGAGCGTCAGAAGGCGATGCTCTTCGAGGCGCTGGTGGACCTGCTGCTGCGGGTGACGCGGGCTCACCCGGTGCTCGGTGTCGTGGAGGACCTGCACTGGGCGGACCCGTCCACGCTGGAGTTGCTGGGCTACGTGCTGGAGCACACCGAGGGGACCCGCCTCCTGCTGCTGCTCAGCGCCCGCCCGGAGTTCCACCCGTCCTGGCCTCAGCGTCCGTGGTTCCACCGGATGACGCTGGAGCGGCTGTCCGCGGAGAGCACGGAGACCCTGATCAAGGAGGCGGCCTGGGCCCGGCCGCTGCCGGAGGAGACGGTGCGGCAGCTGGTGGCGAAGACGGACGGCATCCCGCTCTTCGTGGAGGAGATGACGAACATGGTGCTGGCGCGGGGGCCCGCCACGGGAGAGCTGCCAGCCTCCATCCCGGCGAGCCTGCACGAGTTGCTGCTGGCGCGGCTGGACATGCTGCCCTCCCGGCAGAAGGCGCTGGCGCAGCTGTGCTCGGTGGTGGGGCGCAGCTTCACGCACGCGCTGCTGGAGGCGCTGACGCAGCGCCGCGGGGACTCGCTCCGGCGAGACCTGGAGGAGCTGGTGGCCGCGGGGCTGCTGGAGCGGCAGGAGGAGCACGCGGAGCCCGGGTACCAGTTCCGGCACGGGCTCATCCAGGACGTGGCCTGTGAGTCCCTGCTGCGCAGCACCCGGCGGCGGCACCACCTGCGGATCGCCCAGGTGTTGGTGGAGAAGTTTCCCGAGGTGGCGGAGATGAGACCCGAGGTGCTGGCGCACCACTACACCGGGGCGGGAGAGTACGCGCTGGCCATCCCCCAATGGACGCGGGCGGGGATGCACGCCAGCCTGCACTCGGCCAACCTGGAGGCCATCAGCCACCTGAAGCAGGCGCTGAAGCTGCTGCGTGGCATGCCGGACGCCGAGCGCCGGAGGGGCGAGGAGCTCCAGCTCCTCATCACCCTGGGCATCCCGCTGGTGCAGGTGCAGGGCTACCACACGCCCGAGGTGGAGCAGACGTACGCGCGGGCCCGGGAGCTGTTCCAGGAGGTGGGCGAGGCGCTGCCCCAGCTGGAGCTGTCGTACTGGGGGCCCTTCGCCTACTACTTCGCGCGGACGGAGTACTCCATGGCCCAGGAACTGGGGGAGCGGCTGGTGGACCTGGGCCACCGTCAGCACAGCCGGGAGCTGCTCGTCCTGGGTTACCGGATGGTCGCCTCGTGCCTCTTCATCCATGGGCGGATGCGGGAGGCCCGGGATTACATCGAGCGCGCGCTGGCCTGCTCGGACTTCACGCTCGAGGAGCACCGGGCGCTGGCGGTGCGGCACTGGCTCAATCCCCGGGTGTCGGCGCTGGCCTATGCCGCCTTCGTCCTCTCTCCGCTGGGGGAGGTAGAGCTGGCCTCGCGCTACAGCCAGGAGGCGCTGGAGCTGGCCGAGCAGATCGGCCACCCCCACACCCTGGCCTTCGCGCTGAACTACCTGGCCCTGGCCTGCCAGCTCCGCCGGGACGCGGCGTGCGCCCTGAAGTGGGCGGACCAGTGCATCGCCCTCTCCAACGAGCACCGGTTCCGGCTGTGGTCCGCCTGGTCGACGCTCGTCCGGAGCTGGGCGCTGTCCGAGCTGGGGCAACCCCAAGAGGGGATGGCGCTCATGCAGCAGGCGCTCGCGCACTGGAGGGCCTCGGGCATCCCGGCGGGCATGAACTACAACCTCGCCCGGCTGGCGGAACTCCACCTGAAGCTGGGACAACGGTGGGAGGCGCTGGCGAACGTGGACGAGGCGCTGAAGCTCGTGGAGCAGGAGCAAGAACACTATTTCGACGCGGAGCTGCACCGGCTGCGGGGAGAGATCCTCCAGAAGCTCGGCTGGGAGGAGGAGGGGCGGGAATGCTTCGTCCGGGCCCTGCGCATCGCCCGCGAGCAGGGCTCACTCACCTATGAGCGCCACGCGAGGGAGAGCCTGGAGCGCGGGCATCCGGGGGAGTGGATGTCCGAGCAGGCGCAGCAGTCCTAGCGGAGCCCCGGTCCCTGCTTGCTCTCGCAATGCCGCGGTGCCACTGTCCTCGGTCTGGGCGACCGCCGCGACATCAATCGCGACGGCGTGAGCGACATCCGGGACGCCCGCGCACCGCGGCAAACGCGCTGAAAGAACCCATGAAACGCCGACGAGTTCCGGCCGTGGCCGCGGTCATCACCGCAGCCTATTTTGTGCTCAGTATCGGGGCAGTGGCATCCTTCGCACTGGGACCGCCGCGCTGGCTGGAGCAATGCCTGAGCGTGCTGGCGGCGCCCGCAGTGCTTCTGCTGCTGGTGTGGAATCCCATGCTCCGCCCGCTCGGCTTGACTTCCGGCGAGTGGGTCGCCGTGCCGAGCTGGCCGGCTTGTCTGCTGATTATTGCCATCTACGCAAGCCTGGTCTACGGCCTGGCCAGGCTGCTCTGCGGCAAAGCGCGCGGCTGATCCATCTCAACCCGCCGGCCGAAAAACAGGCCTCGGGAACCTCTGGCTCCTCCCGGTGTCTCTGCGGCGACACTCGCGAGAGGGAGCATGGCCATGACACAGGTTCGCCGTCAGCCAGGAGCGATTTTTCTAGTCGCACTCATCATGGGACTCGCCGCGCGTGCGGCTCCCGCGGCCGAGGGCACTCCGGAGCTCGTGGAGGCCACTCCCGATGCGCGACTCGCGACGCTCTGCCGCGTCTGGGGCGCGGTGGAGCACTTCCATCCCGCCCTGCCCTCCCGGGACATCGACTGGGACGCGGCGCTGGTGGAGACGGCGCCCCGGGTGATGGAGGCCCGCTCCCCCGAAGCCCTCTCCGAGACCCTCCAGGGGATGCTCGGCGGACTCGGTGACCCGGTGACGCAGGTCGCCCGGCAGGCACCGTCCGCCCCCGCTCCGAGCGCGGGGAGCACGCCCCTCTCACGGCAGGTGGGGGACGTGCTGGTGGTGGACCTCGATCGCCGCTTCGGGAACTTCCAGGAGCTCTACCTGGCGGTGTCCTCGCTGGGCCCCGAGCTCGCGAAGGCCCGCCGCGTCGTCGTGGACCTCCGAGCCAGTGGTGCCGACGAGGCCATCTGGATGGACCAGGCCCTGGGCTTCCTCGCGGGCGCGCTGCCCTCCGAACCGGTGACCGGCCCGGGTGAGCGGTACCTCCAGCACTCGGGCTACCGGATTCAATTCGGCGCCACCTCGGGCGGCTACGGCACCACGATGGACCTGAAGCTCGCCGAGGGCTTCGCCTCCGCGCCCGGTGCCCTCAAGCGCTCCGTGGCCTTCCTCGTCAACGCGCGCACCCCGCTCGTTCCGTTGCTGCTGGCCATGGTGGGCTCCTCGTCCCGCACCTTCCTCGTCGCCCAGGGAGCGCTCGACGAGAGCTCCGCCGTCAAGACGATGGAGTTGCCCCTCGCGGGTGGCCACCGCGCCGTCGTGCGCACCTCCGAGCTCGTCTTTCCCCAGGGCTCACAGGGCCTGCGCGCGGATGTCACCGTGCCCGCGAGCGCCGACGAGGGAGAGCAGGGCCCCGCCATCCAGGCCGCGCTGAAGCTCGTCCGCACGAGCAAGGCGAAGACTCTCGCGCGCCATGCCACACAACGGGCCGGAGTGCCCACGTGGCACGCGGAGGAGACCTACGCGGACCAGGAGTACCCATCCCCTGGGCTCAGGACGCTGGCCATCTGCCGCTTCTGGAATGTCATGCGCTACTTCCACCCCGACCCGAAGGCGCTCGGCGACTGGGACGCGGTGCTGCCCGAGTTCCTCCGCAAGGCCCGCGAGGCCACGGATGCCCGCGCCTACGCGCTCACGCTCTACGAGCTGTCCGCCCGCGTCCATGACGGCCACATCTTCCTGGCCGAGCGCGGCACCGTCTTCCGCACGCTGGGCGAGGCGACCGCTCCCATCCTCCCGCGCTACGTGGAGGGCCGCCCCCTGATGACGGAGCTCCTCGATGCCAACGTGGCTCGCGAGGCCGGGCTCGTCGTCGGAGACGAATTGCTCACCGTGGATGGACAGCCCGTGGAGGAGCGGGCCGAGTTCCTCCGGCGTCACCTCGCGGCCTCGACGCCCGCCGCCCTCTCGCTGAAGGTGGCGGAGATGCTGCTCGCCGGACCGGATGGCTCGCAAGTCTCGCTGCGCGTCAGGTCCGCGGATGGCAGGCAGAAGGAGCTGAAGCTGCCCCGCTCCCGCGCCTTCCTCGCGCCCTTCCGGAAACCTTCCGCCGAGGGCGAGCCCTACCGGAAGCTCGAGGGCAACCTCGGCTATGTCGACCTGCGGTTGCTCCGGGTGGAGCAGCTCGATCCGATGCTGGAAGCCTTGAAGGGGACTCGCGGCATCATCTTCGACATGCGCGGCCAGCCCCAGAGCACGGCGTGGGCGCTGGCGCCCCGCCTCAACGTGAAGGGCGCCAGGCACGCGGCGGTGGTCGCCCGGCCCCTGGTGTCCTCCGGCCAGCGCCAGGAACTGCGGTTCTCCGACACGGAGATCTCCCAAGCCACCCCACCGCGCTACACCGGCCGTACCGTGATGCTCGTGGACGAGCGCGCCTCCAGTCAGGCCGAGTACACCGCCATGATGCTCCAGGCCGCCGCGGGCACCCGGCTCGTGGGAGCGCCCACCGCGGGCGCAGTGGGAGACACCACCAACGTGTGCCTGCCCGGGGCCGTCTGCGTCCTCTTCACGGGCCAGCTCCTGCTCTACCCGGATGGCCGTCCGGTGCAGGGCGTGGGAGTCACTCCGGATGTGGAGGTGCGGCCCACCGTGAAGGGCATCCGCGCGGGACGGGACGAGGTCCTCGAGCGGGCGATCTCAACGCTTCGCGACTGAGTCGCGAAGGGCACGGCCCTCACATCCGGGAGGAGCCCCCGTCCGACTCGCGTCCGTAGGAACATCCCCTCTCCCTCTGGGAGAGGGTCAGGGTGAGGGTCTACACGCAGGGACTATCCTCACCCCCGCCCTCTCCCAGAGGGAGAGGGCGCTTCTGCTCAGAAGTTGAGCCCGAGCCTCAGCATTCCCATCGGTCCGGCGGCGTTGGAGGCACGCGGCATGTAATAGCCGCCCAGCAACGACAGCTCCGCGATGCCGATGCCGTAGCCCACCATCGCTCCGCTCATCAGCTCGAACTCACGGCCCGGGTGACGGCCCGCCTTCTCCGTCTCGAACTCGTGCTGGTAGCGCGCGTTGAGGCCCACCACCAGGTTCTCCATCAGCAGATAGCCCAGCCCCAGGTGGCCCTCGACATCTCCCTCCGGGCTCGACAGCTCGCGGCCTACCGCGAAGTTCGCCGTGGCCAGCACGTTCCCGAAGCGCTTGCCCGCCGCCACGAACGCCTCCGCCTCACCACCCGTCGACTGGAAGCCCTGCTGCTTGTAGCGCAGGCCCGCCGACATGTTCAGCCCCTGCTCCCCCTGCCGCAGGAACTGGTACTTCGCCTGAGCGCTCGGCGTGAAGCCATTCTCGGTGTTGCGCAGCTCCGCGCCTACGCGCAGCGACAGGCCCCGCACCACCACCAGCTCCACCCGCTGCGAGACGCCGTAGCCCATTCCCTCGCTCGACGTGGCCTGGCCCGCGGTCTCCGCGCGCACGTACGTGGGAGGAGTCGCCGCACTCTCCGAGAGCGGGAAGAAGCGATCCATGCTGGCGCGGTTCTCCTCCGTAGCGTCCGCCGGCTCTGCGAGGGCCACGGGGGTGAGCAACAACCCCGCGGCCAGGGTGAGAAAGCGAGCCGCCCCGGCACTCGGGCGCACGCTCATCACGGGGGAACCACGCTCCTGCGTCTTCTGCTGGTGTCTCTGGAACATCGCAACCGCCTCCAAGGGGGAGCCCCGGAGGAAGCACGCGGTATGCCAGACAGCGGGAGCCGCGCTCAGGCCTTGTCGTCCTTGTCCTCGGCGCCGCCGTAGCGTCGGCCCAGCTTGCGATAGATGGTTTTACGGTCCACGCCCAGGATGCGCGAGGCCAGGGTGCGGCTGCCCCCCACCGTCTCCAGCACACGCTGGATGTAGCGGCGCTCCATCTCCTCGAGTGAAACCAGCTCGGACACATCATCCCCCTGAGCGCGGTGACTCGGGGCGCGGTAGTCGCGGATGCGCTCGGGCAAATCCTCCACGGTGAGCTGCTCGTAGGAGGTGAGGGCCACGGCGCGCTCGATGCAGTTCTGCAGCTCGCGCACGTTGCCGGGCCAGGAGTAGGCCAACAGGCGCTGGGCCGCTGCGGGGCTGAGCCCCACCACGCGCTTGCCGCTGCGGACGGCGAATTGCTCCACGAAGCGCTGGGCCAGCATCAGCACGTCATTGCCGCGAGCGCGCAGCGGGGGCAGCTCCAGGCCGATGACGTTGAGCCGGTAGTACAAGTCCTCGCGGAAGCGCCCCTCCTCCACGGCCAGCTCCAGGTCGCGGTTGGTGGCGGCGACAATGCGCGCGCCGAAGGGCAACTCCGAGTCGCCTCCCACCGGACGCACCGTGCGCTCCTGCAGGGCCCGGAGCAGCTTGGGCTGCAGCGCCAGGGGCATCTCCCCCACTTCGTCCAGGAAGAGGGTGCCGCCATTGGCCTTGATGAAGAGACCGGTGCGCGCGGCCTTGGCATCGGTGAAGGCGCCCCGAGCGTGGCCGAACAGCTCGCTCTCCAGGAGCTGCTCGGGCATGGCCGCGCAGTTGATGGCCACGAAGGGCCCCTCGTTGCGCCGGCCGCGGGCGTGCAGGGCCCGAGCGGCCACCTCCTTGCCCGTACCGCTCTCCCCGGTAATCAGCACCGAGGTGTCCGAGTCCGCCACCCGGTCAATCAACTCGTACACCCGGCGCAGCGCCGGACTCTCCCCCACCACCCGCCCATCCGCGGACACATCCCCCAGGGCCTGGCGCAATCGGCGCACCTCCTCGCGCAGCGCCCGGTGCTGCACCGCCCGCTCCAGCACCAACACCAGCGCATCCACGTCCACCGGCTTGGTGACGAAGTCGTACGCCCCCGCCCGGATGGCGGCCACCGCCGTCTCCAGGGTGCCAAAGGCCGTCAGCACCACCACCGGAATGTCCGGACGGTTGAGGACGATGCGCTCGCACAGCGCCAGCCCGTCCATGCCCGGCATCCGCAGGTCCGTCAGCACGGTGTCGAAGTCCTCCTCCCCCAACAGCGAGAAGGCCTCGTCCGCGCTGCCCCGCCCCGTGGGGACGAACCCCCGGCGTGCCAGCCCCTTCTCCAACAGCGTGCGCATCTCGCGCTCGTCCTCGACGACCAGGATGCGGCCCTTCGTCGCACTCATGCCTCGGCCTCCTGAGGCCCGCGGGCCTCGGGTGGAAGGAAGATGGAGAAGCAACTCCCGCGCCCGGGCTCGCTGCTCACGGATATCCATCCTCCATGGTCCCGGATGAGCCCGTAGGAGACGGACAAGCCCAGGCCCGTCCCCTCGCCCACGTCCTTGGTGGTGAAGAAGGGCTCGAAAACGCGCGGGAGCGTCTCCGGGGAGATTCCCTCGCCCTCATCCACCACGTCCACTCGTACCCACTCGGCCTCGGGGCCGCCCAACTCCACCGGAGGCAAAGCGCGCGCACGGCCCAGCCGCACCCGCAGCGTCCCCGGGCGCTTCATCGCATGGATGCCATTGACGACCAGGTTGGTGAGCGCCTGCTGAATCTGCCCGCCGTCCACCTCCAGGAGCAGCGGCCCCTCGGCCTCGCTGGCGAGGATGATGCCGCGCCGCGTCGCCATCGGGTGCAGCAGCTTCAGCGTGCGCGCCACCAGCTCGGCCAGGTCCTCCGGGGCCCGTTGAGGCGTGCGCCGCCGGGCGAAGTCCAGAAGCTGGCGGATGATGCCCGTCATGTGCTGCACCTGCTGGGTGATGATGAGGGCGGACTCCTGCGTCTCGTCTCCCTCGGCCTCCCCGGAGGCAATCATCTTCGCCCGGCCAAGCACCACGTTGAGCGGAGTGCCCAGCTCGTGGGCCACGCCGGAGGCGAGCTTCCCCACCGTGCCCAGCCGATCCGCGTGCCGCAGGTGCTCGAGCGTGGCCAGGCGCGCCGCCGTCTCCGCCGTCACCTGCGCACGCGCGGCCGCCAGTCCACCCGCCATCTGGTTCATCGCATCGGCCAGGGTGGTCAGCTCGTCCTGCTGACGCAGGTGCACCCGCGCCTCCAGGTCTCCCTGGCCGATGCGCTGCGCCAGGCCCACGAGTTGCTCCACCGGACGGCCCACCAGCCGCCGGCCCATGGCCATGGCCACCACCAGGAAGGCCAGGAAGATGGCGCCGGTGGCCACCGCGGCGCCCACCACCGTCTGGCGCAAGTGCAGGTGCTGCTCGGTGAGGGGCTCGGCGATCTCAATGAGCCCCTGCCTGGAGCCGAGGCTCACGGGGGTGAAGGAGCGCAGCACGCCCGGCAACGGTCGCTCGTCCACGAAGGAGATGTCCCGCCCCGCGAGCAGCTCCGCCCGTTGCTCGGGCAACAGCGTCGCCACTTCGGGAGAGTCCAGCCAACGCCAGCGCAACTGCACCTGCTCCTGGAAGCGGTTGGCCTGCGACAGCAGCGTCAGCGCCTGCTCCTCACCTTCCAACTCCCAGGCCCGGACGAAGGAGCCTCCCAACGTGTGGCCGAGCAGCCGATGATCATGCTGCATGTCCTGAGCCGAGCGGGCCAGCTCTCGCCGCACCTCCACTGTCTCCAGCCCCGCGATGACCACGAAGGCGAGCAGCACCAGGGCGAAAACGAGCTTCCGTGCGAGCTTCATGCCACCTTCCACAGCACGCCCGCCCCGTCCTGTCCAACCTGTCCGATAGCTAGGGGCAGAATGCCCCGTGGGGCGGAATGTCCCGAGCGCCCCCCGCGGCGCCCTCCTAGCGGCGGATGGAACCCCGACGCATCCCGTGCCGTCTCGTCGCACGGGACCGTCATACCGGTCCATCCCCCCAGGAGAAGCCATGAAGAATGCTCGACTCGCCGCCCTGCTCGTCTCGGGTGGGCTCTGCACCGCCACCAGTGCATCCGCCCAGGCCCCCACGCCGGCGGAGGCCACCCCGACCGCCAACTCCCAGCCTGCCCCGGCCCAGCCGGCCGCCGCACCCGCCGTGGACGATGGGAACTTCTTCCGGTTCTACGGCATGTTCAACCCGCGCTTCGTGGCCTCCACCGGCGCGATGGAGTCCTTCAGCCAGCCCAACGCGGTGGCCGTCACCGCCGCGGGCAACCCTGTCCTCTCCGTCGCTCCGGACAAGGCCCGCTACACCTTCCAGGTCGCGCAGTCGCGCGTCGGCTTCTGGCTCAACGAGAAGGGGCCCCTGCGGGCGCAGCTCGAGATCGACTTCGTGGACTTCGCCAAGTCCACCCCCACCACGGCCAGCCTGCCCCGCGTCCGCATCGCCCGAGTGGACTACTCCTTCGCTCCCGGCCACCAGCTCTCCATGGGTCAGGACTGGGATCTCCACGCCCCCCTCAACCCGCACGGCATCAACCTGGTGGGGGCCCTCTTCGAGTCGGGCAACTCCGGCTTCATGCGCCAGCAGCTCAAGTACGTCTACAACGCCCCGGACTTCGAGCTGGGAGCGGCGGTGGGCTTCCCCACCCCGAACAACACGGCCAAGGCGGCGTCGCTGGAGATTGGAACCCTGCCCACCCTGGCGGTGCGCGGCGCGTACAAGTTCGGCAAGAGCAGGGTGGGTGCATCCGCCATCGCCACGCGGCTGCCCTTCAACCTGGGCGAACCGGACGAGCGCATCAGCAACGCCTTCGCCGCGGCCCTCTTCTCCGAGCTCGCCCCCAGCGCGAACACCCAGGTGCGGATGGAGCTCAACTTCGGGCAGAACGCCGCCAACCTGGGCGTGCTGTCGCTGGCGCAGGGCCGGCTCTCCGATGATCTCCAGGAGGTGGGTGGCTACATCTCGGTGCGCCAGAGTCTGACGGACCGGCACGCCGTCTACGGGATGGCGGGTTACCAGAAGGTGCTGGACGCCTCGAAGGTGCTGCCCAGCTACGGCTATGGCGCCCAGTCGGGCGATGGCACGCCGCCGGCCTTCAGCAGCGCCACCCTCGCGAGCAACGGACCAGGCCTGGTGCACAACGGCACGGTGCGCCTGGGCTATGAGTTCAGGCCCGCCCAGAAGCTGGCCCTTGTGCTGGAGGGATTCCTCTTCCAGTCGCGCTTCAGCCTGCTGCAGATGGACCAGGGGCGGACCGGGTCGGAGCGCACGTCGCTGGGCCTCGAGGCGGGCGCACTGCTCAACTTCTGAGACAGGCGCCGCCCCGGAGTGCGGCCTCACCTGCACGGACGAGCCGGAGGGCCAGGCTCGTCAGTGCTCCGCCTCCACCACGAAGTGCTCGTTGATGTGACGGTCGTCCGAGGCGTGCGAGACGCGGAACTCGTAGCGCCCGGGCTTGTGGATGCGCACGCGCAGCGGCTGGGCGGACGGCCCGGTCTGGGCCTCGAACTGGTGCAGGCAGCGATTCCCCTCGCAGCTCACGAGCTGCAGGGAGGGGAGATGCTCGGCGTGGTGCTCGTGGAAGTTCATCTCGGCCGGAGTCTCCATGTGCACCATGGCCATGCCCTTGGGGTGCGCGTCGATGCTCCAGGGGAGCTCGACCCAGCCGAAGCCATCCTTGGGAAGCTGGATGGACACGTGCCGGGACGGAAGGGACTCGCCCGAGACGAACTGAGTGTCATTGCCGCCGTCGAGCTGGACCGTCACCCCCAGCATGAGCGCCCCCGTCAGCACCGCCCCCGCCAACACCCGGAGCCCGGCGGAGGAACGCCAGGGCGCGTGTTTGGGAGGCGGCGGGGAGCGCTGCGGCAGGGCCTTGCTGGACTCGGCCGCCTGGAGCGCCGCATGAATGCGGAACCGGGCCTGTTGCGAGGGACGCTCGGCACGGAACGCCTGGATGGCGATGCGGGCTTCGTCGGGCAGCGGCGGCAGCTTCGTTTCATCGTCCTTGCTCACGGGCTTCCTCCTGTGCGCGCGACGCACGGCTGTTGGTCCAACTCGGCCTGGAAGGCTGTTCCCAGCTGAGCCCGTCCCCGGGAGTGGCGGCTCTTCACCGTCCCCACCGGCAGCCCCAGGATGGAGGCTACTTCCTCGTAGCCCAGCTCTTCCACGTCACACAGCAACACCACCAGCCGGTACTTCTCGGGCAGCGAGTGCAGACAACGCAGCAGCAGCGCCGATTGCTCCGACTGGCAGGCCTGGGATTCCGGGTCCGGATGCTCCACCCCGCCCGTGAAGAGCGCGCCGAGCACCGAGGACGCCCCCTCCAGCACGCTGTCCAGCAGGGAGCGGCGCCGGGCGGCGGACCGCCGACCCTCGATGAACTGGTTGCGGATGATTCCGCACAGCCAGCCAAAGAAGGAGCCGTGCCCCTGGTAGCTGTCCCGGTGGAGGTACGCGCGCACGAGGGAGTCCTGGAGCAGATCCTCCGCTTCCTCCCGGTCTCTGCACAGCGCCAGACAAAACCGGTGCAGCCGGGGCATGAGCTCCTCCACTTCGGTCTCGAAACGGGCCTGCTCGTTATGGGCCACGTTGCCCCTGCCTCTCCCACCCCCCGCCGTGACCTCCATCCACCTGGCCGCCTGTTGTCCCATCCCTCTGCCCGCTGGGTGTGCCGTCCCTTCCGGCCCCGCGAGCACCTCGCCTCTTCATGGTGTCCTCTCTCGAGATGGAATGAACCGTCAGCTGGTTCCCGCGCATCTCGATTTCTTGGGGTTCGAGCCAAAGCGCCGTGAAAACCAACGGATGCGAGCCCTCGCCCGTCCGCATGCCCAACCGGAGTGCGAACGAGCGACGGAGAAAAAATCCAGCGCTGGAACCGGCGCGCAGCTTGTCCCGTCCTCGATGCGTCCGATGCAGAAGTCCGGCGATCCCCTTCGGACCGCCGGCTTGTGTGCACGAGGAGTATTCAATCCAATGCAATCGCCCTCCACGCCGTCTCCCGAGCAGCGTCCCAGCCAGGCGGACACGTCGACCTGGAAGAGTGACCTCGTCTCAGGCTTCCTGGTCTTCCTCATCGCGCTGCCCCTCTGCCTGGGTATCGCCATGGCGAGTGGCTTTCCCCCGGTCTCCGGCATCCTCACTGCGGTGGTGGGCGGCGTCCTGGCCTCATGGCTGGGGAGCGCCCGGCTGACCATCAAAGGTCCAGCCGCGGGTCTCATCGTCATTGCCATCGGCGCTGTGCAGGAGTTGGGCCAGGGGGACATGTCCCTGGGCTACCGCCGAGCCCTGGCCACCATCGTGGTGGCGGCGGTGATACAGATTGTTTTCGCACTGATGCGGGCCGGGAAGCTCGGGGACTTCTTCCCCTCCTCGGTGGTGCACGGGATGCTGGCGGCCATCGGCGTCATCATCTGCTCCAAGCAGGCCCACACGCTCCTGGGCGTGGCGCCGAAGAGCAAGGAGCCGCTGGCGCTGCTGGGCGAGATTCCCCAGAGCCTGGCGAGGATGAACCCGGAGATCGCCCTCATTGGCGTCATCAGCCTGGTGTTGCTCTTCGGGCACATGGCGCTGTCGAAGCAGGTGGCGTTCCTCAAGCGGGTGCCGGCGCCCCTGCTGGTGCTGCTCGTCGCGGTGCCGCTGGGCCTCTACTTCGACCTGGACCACGAGCACACCTTCACCTTCTCCCAGAGCGTGTACTCGGTGGGCCCCAACTTCCTCGTCAATCTGCCGGGCAACCTGCTGTCCGCCGTCACCTTCCCGGACTTCTCCGTCGTCACCTCCGGGGCCTCGCTCAAGTACATCGTCATGTTCGCCCTGGTGGGCAGCATCGAGTCGCTGCTGAGCGCCAAGGCAGTGGACATGTTGGATCCGCAGAAGCGCCGCTCGGACCTGGACAAGGACCTGCTGGCCACGGGCGTGGGCAACCTCATCGCCGGCCTCATCGGTGGCCTGCCGATGATTTCGGAGATCGTCCGCAGCTCGGCCAACATCGGCTACGGGGCGAAGAGCCGGCTGTCCAACTTCTTCCACGGCCTCTTCCTGCTGCTCTTCGTCACCTTCGCGCCGATGCTCATCCATCGGATTCCGCTGGCCGCGCTCGCCGCGATGCTCATCTTCACCGGCGTGCGCCTGGCCTCGCCGAGCGAGTTCGTGAAGACGTTCCGCATCGGCGTGGATCAGCTCACCATCTTCAGCTTCACGCTGGTGGTGACGCTGGCGACGGACCTGCTGGTGGGCGTGGCCGCGGGCATCGTCCTGAAGCTGGTGATGCACCTGCTCAACGGCGCGCCGTTCGGCGGCCTCTTCCGGCCCGTCATCGAGGAGCATCCGCACGCGGAGGGCGTGGTGCTGCGCGTGCGGCAGGCGGCCGTCTTCAGCAACTACCTCAAGCTCAAGAAGCAGATCTCCCGGCACGCCCACGCGAAGCACGTGGAGCTGGACTTCGAGCACGCACGCCTGGTGGACCACACGGTGATGGAGCGGCTGCACGAGCTGGAGGATGAGTTCGCCCGAGCGGGGCGCCACCTGCGCATCCGCGGGCTCGAGCAGCACCGCGGCCTCTCCGCACACCCGCTGGCCGCGCGCAAGAAGCTCCCCGGTACCACCCCCATCGGCGCCCAATAATCCTGAGACAGGAGTTCTTCAGATGAGCCACCCCCGAACCTCCCCTCATGGGACTCCGGCGGACCGAGGCCAGCACCTGCGTGAGGTGCTGGCGCACACGGCCCACCTGCTGCCAGTCCAGGGACCCATCAGCGTGTTCGTGCACCACAACACGCTGCACGCCTTCCAGCACCAGCCCTTCCACGAGGCGGTGGAGGCCGCCAGCGCCGTCTTCGGAACGGAGGGCTACCTGCCGGAGGCGCGCTACCGCGAGCTGTACCGGAACGGCCGCATCACCGCCGAGGACCTCGAGGCGGCCCTGGCCGAGCGCCATGCGGGAGCACCGGTGGACGAGCTCTCCCCCGGCTCCCTCACCCGGCTGGAGGTGGAGCGCCTGGCGCTGCGCCACGCGATGCCGGTGGAGACGCCGGCCTCGCTGCGCTGGAAGATGACGGAGCAGACCTCCTCGCGGCGGTTGCGCCCGGACGTACCGGAGGCGGCGCGAGCCCGGCTGCTGCAGCGCTCCACCGCGGGCCTGCGCACCTGGCTGGAGCGGGTGGGCAAGGACTGGACGATGAACGACCTGGCGGCGGCGCTGCTCGGGCCGGCGTGGAAGTCGGCGGACCCGAAGGCGGTGACGCGGGAGCTGGCGGCGGCCTTCGGTGGCAATGGCAGCCTGCCCTCGCTGCGCGAGCGTCTGGCGAAGGAGCTGGAGGCCTTCGCGGTGAGCGCCCTGTGGGCCGCCTGCCAGCAGCCGCTGCTCGTGCCGGAGCCCTCGCGAGCCCAGGAGGCGACGGCTCCGGAGGCAGTGCGCAGCCACCGAGAGGTGCTGCGGGACGTCACGGGTGAAGACCCGGCTGACCTGGTGCACCCGCACCTCATCCGCGCCTGCGCGGCCTTCCTCGACGAGGGGGTGTCGCACTGGCCCATGCCGGAGCGGGAGCGCGGGCTGTATGCCGCGTGGCGCGCGTTGAAGCTGCGGGGCAGCGGCGTGTTGCCCCACTGGCTGGAGGGGCTGACGGAGGAGCTCACCGAGGCCGAGCGGCAGGGCACGACCTCCGAGCAGGCGGTGCTGACCGCGCTCGACACGCTTGGCGTGCCCGCGGAGCAGTGGGAGGGGTACCTCACCCGAGTGCTGCAGGCCCTGCCCGGATGGGCCGGCATGGTGAACCGCCTGGAGCACACCCCCGCGGACCGCCCGGAAGGAGCGCCTCCGGCCTCGCTGATGGACTTCCTCGCCGTGCGCCTCGCGCTGGAGCTGTATGCGCTGCGTGACGTGGCCCGGCGGCGCCTGGACTACACGGGCCCCCTCTCGGGGCTGCTGGCGCACGTGCGGAGCACGCCTCCTCGGCAGGCCACCCAGGAGCGTCCTCAGGAGGAAGGGAGCTGGCGCTTCTTCCAGCTCGCACAGCTCGCCAGCCTCTCCGCGTTGGATGTGACTGAGCTGCCGCTGTCCCGGCGCCGTGCCCTGCTCGGATGGCTGGAGTCCTTCGACGAGAAGTCCCGCCGCCGCGTGTGGCAGGAGGCCTACGAGCACCACTACCGCATGGAGGTGCTGCACGGCCTCGACCAGAACCGGCGCCGCCCGGAGTCGCTGCGCACGGTGCGCAACGCCCGCTTCCAGGTGTTCTTCTGCCTGGATGACCGCGAGGAGGGCATCCGCCGGCACTTCGAGGAGCTGAGCCCCGTGCACGACACGTTCGGCGTGGCGGGCTTCTACGGCGTGGCCATGGACTACCGGGGCCTGGATGACGCGAGCCATGCCTCGCTGTGTCCGGTGGTGGTGACCCCCGCGCACGAGGTGGTGGAGCACCCTCACCCGGAGCACGAGCACCTGGCGCAGGCCCGCGCGCGGGTCCGCGCCCTGTGGGCCCGCTTCGACCACTGGCTGCATGGCGGGGCGCACTCGCTGGAGCTCGGCTGGCTGCTGACGCCGCTGGTGGGACTGCTCTCCGCGCTGCTGCTGCCACTGCACGTGGTCTTCCCGCACCAGGTGGACCGGATGCGCCGGGCGCTCGCCGCACGGATGGTGCCCCAGCCGCGCACGCGGTTGGCGAGCCTGCGGGACGAGTCGCAGCCCACGCCCGCGGTGGGCAAGGCCCGAGGCTTCAGCCTGGCCGAGAAGGCGGACCGGGTGGCCAACCTGCTGGAGAACGTGGGGCTGGTGGAGGGCTTCGCCCCGCTGGTGGTGCTGTTGGGACACGGGGCGGTGAGCGTCAACAACCCGCACATGTCCGCCTATGACTGCGGCGCCTGCGGCGGACGCCACGGCGGAGCCAACGCGCGCCTCTTCGCGGAGATGGCCAACCGGCCCGAGGTGCGGGCGCTCCTGCGCGAGCGCGGCATCCACATCCCCGCGGGCACCTGGTTCATCGGCGGGATGCACAACACCACCACGGACGAGGTGGTGCTCTACGACACGGAGGAGGTGCCCCGGGCCCTGCGCGGCGAGCTGGACGAGCTGCGGCGGGCGATGGACGAGGCACGAGCCCTCTCCGCGCATGAGCGCTGCCGGCGCTTCGAGTCCGCTCCGGCTCGACTCTCCCCCAGGGCGGCGCTCCGCCACGTGGAGGAGCGCGCGGTGGACCTCAGCCAGGCCCGTCCCGAGCTGGGCCACGTCACCAATGCCAGCTGCATCGTGGGCCGGCGCGCCCTCACCCGCGGCCTCTTCCTGGACCGGCGCGCCTTCCTCGTCTCGTACGACCCCGCCCGCGACGCCACGGGGGCCATCCTCGAGCGCATCCTGCTGGCGGTGGGCCCGGTGGGCGCCGGCATCAACCTCGAGTACTACTTCTCGTGCGTCGACAATGACCGCTACGGCTGTGGCACCAAGCTGCCCCACAACCTCACCAGCCTGCTCGGGGTGATGGACGGAGTGGAGAGCGATCTGCGCACCGGGCTGCCCCGGCAGATGATCGAAATCCACGAGCCCATGCGCCTGCTCGTCGTGGTGGAGGCGAGCGTGGCCACGCTCTCGGCCATCTACGAGCGCCAGGCCCCGATTCGCGAGCTTGTCGGCAACGGGTGGATACAACTCGTGAGCGTGGACCCGGAGACGGGCGCCATGTCTCGCTTCACGCCCCAGGGCTTCCGCCCGGTTGCCCCTCCGTCGGAACAGCTGCCGGTGGTAGCCACCTCGCCCGATTGGTACAGCGGGCAGAGGGACTTCCTGTCTCCGGCGTTGATCCAATCCCTCTCCTCACCTCAGGGAGACTCCAATCATGCAGCTCAGTGATGTCATGGTGGGGTGGATTGCCACCACCGTTCCGTTCTGGCCCTTGCTCGCGTTTCTGGGGCTTGGGCTCGTGACGTTGGTGCACCGCACGCCGCACGAGCGGACGGTGAGCAGGTGCGTGCAGGGAGCGCTGGGGCTGTCGCTGGCCGGCTCGGTGCTGACGGCGCTCTTCATGGCGACGCACCACCAGGATCTGCTGATGGTGGACGTGGCCCCCTGGTTCTCCACGGGGACGTACACCTTCGAGGTGTCCTTCCTGGTGGACAAGCTGTCGGTGACGATGATGGTGCTGGCGAGCGCCATCACCCTGCTCATCGGCCGGTTCTCGGTGAACTACCTGCACCGGGAGCTGGGCTTCACGCGCTTCTTCCTGCTGCTGGCGCTCTTCGCCACGGGGATGTTGCTGCTGGTGGAGGCGGGCAGCATCGACCTGCTGTTCGTGGGTTGGGAGCTGGTGGGGCTCACCTCGGCGCTGCTGATTGGCTTCTTCCACGAGCGGTCGACGCCGGTGCGGGCGGGGCTGAAGGCCTTCACCATCTACCGGCTGTGTGACATCGGGCTGCTGCTGGCGGTGGTGCTGCTGCACCACTACGCCGGGAGCGCGGAGTGGATGGACGCGCTGGGCGAGAGTGCCTGGCCGGGCCCGTCGGTGGTGCTGGGGGTGGGGCCGGCGACGGTGCTGGGGCTGTGCCTGGTGCTGGCGGCCATGGGCAAGTCGGCGCAGCTTCCCTTCAGCAGCTGGCTGCCGCGGGCGATGGAGGGTCCCACGCCCTCGAGCGCGCTCTTCTATGGAGCGCTCTCGGTGCATGCGGGGCTGTACCTGCTGCTGCGGGCGGCGCCGCTGCTGGAGCGCTCGCCGGTGGCGTCCGCGGTGCTGGTGGGAGTGGGCCTGCTGACGGCACTGCACGCCACGCTGGTGTGGCGGGTGCAGACGGACGTGAAGAGCGCGCTGGCCTATGCGGTGCTCACCCAGGTGGGACTGATGTTCGCCGAGGTGGGCCTGGGGTGGTACCGGCTGGCGCTGGTGCACCTGGTGGCGCACGCCTGCCTGCGCTGCCTGCAGTTGCTGCGCGCCCCGTCCGCCCTGCGTGAGGTGCAGGCGCGGCACTCGGCCATCCAGGGCCAGAAGCCGCCGCGAGTGGCGGTGGCCCACCACGTGCTGCCCGAGAGCCTGCGGCAGCGCTTCTACCGGCTGGCGCTCGAGCGCTTCGCGCTGGATGTGCTCCACGAGCAGTGGGCGCTGCGCCCCCTGCTGTGGATTGGCACGTGGATCGACAAGGCGGAGCGGATGTGGGTGGGGCTGTTGAGCGGCTGGATGCCGCGCGCGGCGGAGCCTGGCCCGGTGGCGTCTGAGCGCCGTCCGGCCAACGAGACCTCGCGTAACGAGTCGACAGGAGTGGTGTGACATGCGAGCGGGTTTGATTCCTCTTCTGTCGATGCTGGTGGCGTTGCCAGCGCTGGGCGGCGCGGCGCTCTGGCGGGTGTACTCGCCGGAGCGGGCCCGCCGGGTGGCGGTGACGGTGGCGGCCCTCACCCTGGTGCTGGCATTGGGCGTGCTGGTGCTCTTCCAGGCCGGCGGGGCGGGGATGAGCGGGATGAGCATGGTGGCGATCCTGCTGGCCACGCTGCTCACCCTTGGGCTGGTGGCGGCCGGTCCCCGCCAGATGCTGGACCGCGGGACACTCGGGGCCCTCCTGCTTACCGAGAGCGCCGCACTGGGCTTCTTCTGCACGCAGCACCTGGGACTGATGCTCTTCTTCTGGGTGGCCATGGTGCTGCCGGCCGAGGTGCTCATCTCCCGCCGGGCGAAGGCGCAGCCCGAGGCGCGGGCGCTGCGGACCTTCCGCATCTACCTGCTGGCGGGCTCACTGCCACTGGTGGCCGCGGTGGTTCTGCTGGGGTTGCCGGGCTGGCAGTCCGGGGCGGAGACGCCGCTCGGCCTGTCCGAGCTGCTCGCGCGCGGGGTGCCTGCGCCGCGGCAGACGGCCATTCTCGCACTGCTGATGCTGGCGGTGGCCTTCCGGATGGCGGTGGTGCCCTTCCACTCCTGGCTGCCCGTGCTGCTGGCGCGTGGCCCCTTCGGAGCGGGGCTGCTGATGGTGAACGTCCACGCGGGGCTGTACCTGCTGGTGCGAGTGGCGATGCCACTGCTTCCGGAGGCGTGGAAGGCGGCCAGCCCGCTGCTGGAGGGCCTGGGCCTCTTCGGCGCGCTCTACGGGGCGGTGCTTGCGCTGGCACAGATGGACCTGCGTCGCACGGTGGGCTTCCTGTTGGTGAGCCAGTCGGGGCTGATGCTCGCGGGGCTCGCGGAGCGCAATACCGAGAGCATCGCGGGAGCCCTGCTGCAGAGCGTGGCCGCGGCGGTGCCGCTGACGGGGCTGATGCTGGTGGTTCGGGCGATCGAGGCGCGCACCGGCACCACGGACATGACGCGACTGGGCGGCCTGGTGCGCCGCGGCCCGCGAATGGCGGCCCTCTTCTTCCTGCTCGGCGTCGCCAGCCTTGGCTTTCCGGGCTCGATGAGCTTCGTAGGGGAGGACCTGCTGCTCCACGGCATCCTCGGGGCCCATCCGCTGGTGGCTCTCCCGCTGCTTCTCACCACCGCCATCAACGGCATCACCTTCCTGCGCGCCTTCCAGCGCACCTTCCTCGGGACGCCGGCCCACGGCCAGGCGTCGGTGCTCGATACGGTGGAGGACCTGCTGCCGCGCGAGCGGATCGCCGCGCTGGCGCTGTGTGTGCTGGCCTTCCTGGGAGGAATCCTCCCCGGGCCGCTGCTGCGCCTGCGCGAGCACGAGGTGTCGGCACTGGCGGGCCCGGCGGCCAGCACGGGGCACGCCGAGTCCGGGAGTCACGGTCCAGCACTCGCCTCCCACTGAGCGGGCCTTCTCGCACAACTGCGGCCATTTCCCCTCTCCCGGAGGGAGAGGGAACATTCGGTCACATCCCTGAAGCGGGTTGGCCCGTATTCATCAAAGGCCGGCTCAGTCCTTCTTCGCTGGCTGCTGGGCCATGGCCCGCAGCTCCGTGCGGCGAATCTTCCCGCTCACCGTCTTGGGCAGCTCCGTGACGAACTCGATCTCCCGCGGGTACTTGTACGGGGCCGTCGTCTTCTTCACGTACTCCTGCAGCTCCACGATGAGCTCCGGCGAGCCCGTGAACCCCGGTGCCAGCACCACGTACGCCTTGATGCGCTGACCGATGCGCTCGTCCGGGACGCCTACCACCGCGGACTCCGCCACCGCCGCGTGCTCCAGCAGCGACGACTCCACCTCGAAGGGCCCCACCCGGTAGCCCGACGTCTTGATGACGTCGTCACTGCGCCCCACGAACCAGAAGTAGCCGTCCGCGTCCTTCACCGCCCGGTCTCCCGTGACGTACCAATCGCCGCGGAACGCCGCCAGGTTGGCCGAGTCATCATTGAGGTAGCCGGTGAAGAGACCCACCGGCGGCACCGGCTTCACCCGCACCGCGATGTCTCCCTCCTGGCCCTGCGGTACCTCCTTCCCCTCCCCGTCGATGACGGAGACGTCGAAGCCCGGAGAAGGCTTGCCCATCGAGCCCACCCTCGGCTCCAGCGCGGAGAACATCCCCACAATCATCACCGACTCCGTCTGCCCGTAGCCCTCGCGGATGTGCAGCCCCGTGGCCTGCTTCCACGTGTCGATGACCTCGGGGTTGAGCGGCTCGCCCGCGCTCAGCGCATGCCGGATGGAGGACAGGTCGTACTGCGACAGGTCCTGCAGCACGAGCGCCCGCCAGGCCGTGGGCGGCGCACAGAACGTCGTCACCCGCTGCTGCTCGAGCATCCGGAGAATCTTCGTCGCGTCGAAGCGCCCTCGGAAGTCATACACCACGTTGCACGCGCCCTGGCTCCACGGACCAAACAGCTTGCCCCACGCACACTTGGCCCAGCCCGTGTCCGACAGCGTCAGGTGCCGGTCCTCCGGCGTCAGGTCCAGCCAGTAGCGGCCGGTAATCTGGTGCCCCAGGCCATAGCTGGCCTGCGTGTGCTGCACCATCTTCGGCATGCCCGTGGTGCCCGAGGTGAAATAGATGAGCATCGGGTCATCCGCCCGCGTGCGCTCGAATTGCGCCCCGTGGTGGCTCGTGTCTGCCCCGCCCGACGCGTAGCTCACCCAGGGCGAGGGCGCATTCCCCACCGCCACCCAGGTCTCCACGCGGCCTGTCCCCACCAGGCCCTCGAACCGATCCAGGCAGCTCGCTTCCGAGATGACGCCTTTGGCATCCGCCGCCACCAGGCGGTAGCGGATGTCCTTGGCGGTGAGCATGGGCGTCCCCGGCATGAAGACGATGCCCGCCCGGATGCAGCCCAGCACGAGGAACCACCACTCCGGAATCCGCGGCATCATCACGAAGACGCGGTCGCCCTTGCGCAGACCCTGACTGGTGAGGAACTGCGCCGCATGCAGCGAGCGCTGCTTCACCTCCTTCCACGTGAAGAGCTGCGTGTGCCCGGCCTCGTCACTCCACTGAAGCGAGGGAGCGTCAGGGCGCTCGGCCGCCCAGCGGTCAACGAAGTCCATGGCGAAGTTGAAGTACTCGGGACGCTCCCACTGGAAGGCTCGGCGGGTCGCCTCGTAGTCGGTCATGTTGCGCGGTGAGGGTGTGGACACGACTCGCTCCTGTCGAAGGACTCCCCGAGCCTGCCACGGACGCCCCCTCCCGTGAGCCGTCCGTTCCTCCCGAACCGGGGAACAATCGTTCACGGGCTGGCAAAGCACCGGGCACTGGCGCCAGAATGAAAGCAGTTGACGGCCCGGGAGAAGCGGCGGGGTCTGCACTGGGGCAAGCAGTGGCTGTCACGTCACCCAACCCGACCTTCCCCGAGGAACGCGATGAACGCGATTGCTCTGCCCGCCGGCGCCCAACGCCGCCCCTTCAGCCTCTATGCCCGGGTGCTGGCCACCCAGATTCTCTACATCGCCCCGCTGCTCTGGCTGCTGGAGCTGAGCCAGAACCAGGCGTGGAAGGCGGTGAACGGAACGTACGGCTGGGTGTACCCGGATTCGCCCTACGGCTGGTTCTCGTTCGGGAGCATGGTGCTCTGGGCGGGCTCGGTGTTCCTGATGTGGACGCTGCACTACTACTGGTTCCATCCCAAGGGCATGAAGCTCTGGACGCGCGTCGCCATCGCCTCGGTGGTGTGCTGGGTGGGCGAGTGGGTGGGCGGCTTCATGGCGGTGGAGCTCACCGGGAAGCACCTGCACGTGTGGCCGGGCACGACGCTCGTCTACGTGAGCTTCCCGGCCATCTTCTTCTGGGTGAGCAACGTCATCATCTACCACCTGCTCACCGCGTATGTGATCGACCTCACGCCCGATTACGACGCGCCCGCGGACGTCTGAGCGCCTCATGAATCCCATCGTCCACGCCGAGCTGTCCTGGTTGATCCCTTTCAAGTAGATCCGTGAAGGAGTGCCCGCGGTAATTTCCCCTCTCCCCCCGGGAGAGGGAACATTGGTCACTTTTCTGACGGGGATTAAGGCGTGAAGGGAAGCTCGAAGGTGGCGATGGCGCCCTTTCCCGGCCCATCGCTCTCCAGCGTCAGCCGTCCTCCCATGAGCTGGGCCGCCAGCACACTGGCATGCAGGCCGTAGCCATAGCCGTCCTTGCGCGTGCTGAAGCCCTGCGTGAAGAGGCGCTCGCGGACTCCCGGCGCCAGGCCCTCTCCATTGTCCATCACCTGGATGCGGACCCACTCGCCCTCGGCGGCCAACCGCACCCGCAGGCGCCGCTCCGCCTCGGGAACGGGCTCCAGGGCTCGGCGGGCATTGCTGAGCAGATTGAGGAGGATCTGCAACACCCGGTGCCTGTCCACCCTCACCAGGGGTAGAGCGGCGAGCTCCTTCGTGACCGTGACCTGGGATTGCCGCGAGGCCACCTGGTGGAGACGCAGGGCTTCCTCCACCAGCGCGGCCAGGTCGTACTCGTCCGTCAGCAGCGTGGACTTCGCATGGGCCCGCTGCATCTGGATGATGGCTCGCACCCTGTCCACGTGCCCATCCAGGGTCTCCAGGCCCCGCTGCAGCGCCGCCTGCTCCCGCAGCAGTTCCCCGGCGAGGATGGTGAGGTAGTCCGGCAGGAGGCGACCACGCGGATCCCCGGAGAGGAAGTCCGCCAGTCCTTCACGCTGCGACGCCAGCAGCTCGGCGATCCGCCTCACCTGGCTCACGCGCGAGGCCTCCACCGTCGAGCGGAGCATGCCGGAGTCCACCACGACGCTGGTGAGGGCATTGCCAGCCTCGTGGAGGATGTTGGAGGCGATCTCCGCCATGCCCACCATGCGCGCCGTCTCCACCAGATGGGACTGGGCCTGCTTCAGCTCGCGCGTGCGCTCCTCCACGCGCCGCTCCAGCTCGTCATTGGACCGGCGCAGCGCCGTCTCGGCCCGCCGCACCTCCTCGTACAGGCGCGCGTTCTCCACCGAGATGGAGGCCTGGGAGGCGAGGTGTTTGAGCAGGGCGATGCGGCTCGGGGAGAAGGCCCCGGTGGCCAGGTCGTTCTCCAGGTACAGCAACCCGCCGAGCGCCTCTCCACGTCCCAGGGGGAGGCACAGCAGGCAACGGGCCGTACCGTGCGAGAAGTACGGGTCGTTGGAGAAGGCGTGGGGCTGGGCGGTGTCGTCGAGGAGGACGTGCTCTCCCGAGCGCCGCACGTACGTGAGCAGAGACCAGGGCAGCCGCTGGGCCGTCTCCTCCAGGAGTGAGGTCCGCTCGGAGGTGGAGTCCACGAGGGCCGCCACCTCCAGCGTGTCCTGCCGCAGCAACAGCAGCGCGCCGCGCTGGGCTCCGGCGGTCTCCAGGGCCACCCGCATGAGGGTGTCCACCAGCCGCTCCAGGACGATCTCACTGGAGATGGCCTGCTGGGCTTTGACCAGCGTGAGCGCATCCAGGTGGTTGGTGTCCGTGTCGTAGCTGGTGCTGGAGCCCTCGCGCTTCACGACGGACGAAGCCAGCGCGGGCCACTGCCCATCCAGGTGCCGCGCCTTGCCCTCGGCCCCCCACTGACTCCAGGCCTCGCGGGCCTCGCGGATGAAGAGGAGGGCGGTGGTGGACATCCCCCGCTCCTTCCAGAAGCGCGCCGCCAGCTCACATGCCAGGGCCGCGTTCTGCAGGGAGCCCTGCTCGCGGGCGGACTGGAGCGCCTCCTCGTAGGCGCGGTGGGCCTTCTCCACTTCTCCGTTCAGGCGCGCCAGCTCCGCGAACACCAGTCTCTCGGCCGCGCGGAAGTTCTCCGGGCAGTTCCCGGCCCACTCCGCGAGCTGCCGGTGGTGTTGCTCGATGTCCGCCAGGTATTCGCTCCGCCGCGGCGGTGGAGCGTCCCGGCAACACGCCGCCAGGGTCAGCGCCCGGTACAGGTGATGGAGGTAATCGTAGACCTGCCCCGCGATCGACCAGAGCAGCTCCTTGACGAGCTCGATTGCCTGGCGCGCTTCCTCGTGAGCGCCGCACATGAAACGCGACATCATCTTCACGATGCCGTAGCTGGCGCGCAGCGGGAGCAGACTCCCGGCGGCCAGCCTCGCTTCGAAGGCCGCCTCATCGAAACCCTCTCCGTTCAAGGAGGAGAAGGAGTCGGAACGCCCCTGCAGCTGCGCCACGTAGCGCTGGAAGACGCCCATCATGTGGGCGACGTCCCCGAATCCCACCTTGGAGGCGAAGTCGAACCCCACCACGGCTTCCCGCTGTACGTCCTCCAGCTCGCGCCCCATGGCCAGGGGGAGCAGCGTGCTGTGATTGAAGCAGAGGCTGGCATTACGGAAGTCCCCGGCCAGGACGGACTGCTGGTGGGACTTGTGGATGAACTCCCGCGAGGAAGAGAACGGGTGCACCCAGACCCCATTGATCGACCGGGCATGGAGCGCCTCGCCCTGGAAGGCGGGGCTGTCCTGGCGCTCGGCGAGCCGGCACGCGATGTCGCTGAAGGCCAGCCCCTCCCGGTACCGCTTGAAGATGTTGATGCTCTGGAATCCGAACCACGCATACGCGTGCGCGGAGGACTCCACGTTCCCATGGCGGATGGAGAGCGTCACCATCCGGCAGATGTGGAGGAGGAGCAGGTTCCTCCGGCTGAAGAAGGAAGGCGCGAACAGGGCCGAGAGGACGCTCATGGCCGCCCTCAGGTCCGGGTCCGTCGGGGGCGGCAGCTCCAGGAGGCTCTCGATGGGACGCGCACCCAGCAGGGACCACACCTCCTCGTGGGCGGCCACCACCTCCTCCCAGGAGGGCTCCAGCGGCAGGGGCATGCCGAACTTCTCCAGGCACTCCAGCAGGCAGGCGACGGCGCCCTCCGCATCACTGGACGAGACGAGCAGATCACTCTTGAAGTGATAGGCCTCCGCCATCTCCGCGCGCGTGCGCGCCCGCGGCAGCAGGTCCTCCACCAACCGGCGCGCCTCGGCGATGTTGCCGCTCATCACCTCGCTGCCCGCCTGGGCCAGGCGCAGCTTGAAGACCCGCTCCCCCTCCTCTTCCCAGGGATCGCCGGGCAGCAGGGAGAAGGCCATGGTGAAGCTGGCCACGGCCGAGCGGTGGGCATTGGCGGCCTTGGCCCTCCAACCCGCTTCGGCGTTCAGGTGCGCCAGGCGGGAGCGCTCCGCGGCATCCTTCATCAACTCCACGCTCGCGTTGAGGTGGCCCACCACCTCGAAGAGGCGCTCGTGCAGCTCCTCCGGTGAGAGCCGCTCCAACAGCAGGCGGCCCACGCGCAGGTGGACGGCCTTGCGCTCCTCCTCGGAGAGGAGGCTGTAGGCCGCCTGCTGGATGCGGTCGTGCGAGAAGCGGTACCGCTCCGCATCCACCCGCACCAGCAGCTCCTCCTGGAGCGCCGGCTCCAGGCCCTGCTCCACCTGGGAAACCTCCTGGTGCGACAGGAAGGCCAGCATCTGCACGGGAAAGACATTGCCCACGCACGCGGCCAGCCGAAGCAACTCGCGGGTCTGCTCCGTCAACTGCCGCAGGCGGCCCACCATGAAGTCGACGACGTTGTCCGAATACCCTTTGGCCCGGACGCCCTCGGCGTCCCAGCGCCAGCCGCCCTCCGAGGCCCGCACCACCAATCCGTCCTGATGGAGCGTCTGCAGCCACTGGAGGAGGAAGAAGGGGTTGCCCCCCGTCTTCTCCTGGACGAGGGACGCCAGGGGCACCACCAGCGCCTCACCAGCCCCGGGAAAGGCATCGGCCACCAGCCGCTGCGTCTGCTCCAGGGACAAGGGGGCCAGGTGGATGTCCCCCAACCGCCCCCCTTCCTCGCGCACCTCCGCCAGGGTCCGCGCCAGCGGGTGCGAGAGGCTCACCTCGTTGTCCCGGTAGGCGCCAATCAACAGCAGGGGCGGCGTATCCGGATGCGTGGAGATGTACCGGAGCAGCTCGAGGCTGGCGAAGTCCGCCCACTGCAGATCATCCAGGAAGAAGACGAGAGGGCGCTCGGGGGTAGCGAAGACGCCGAGGAAGCGCTGGAAGACGCGGTTGAAGCGGTTGCGCGCCTCGACGGGGGGCAGCTCGGGGAGGGAGGGCTGCGCGCCGGCGACCCGCTCGAGCTGGGGCACCAGGTCCACCAGCACCTGGCCATGGCCCTCCCAGGCCTCCAGCAGCCGCTGACGCCAGAGCGCCACCTCCTCGTCGCTGCCGGCCAGCAACTGCTGCACCAGCTCCCGGATGGCCCGGGCCAGGGTCGAGTAGGGAACGTCATGCTGGAGCTGGTCGAACTTACCGCTGAGGAAGAAGCCACGCTGCCGCAGCACGGGTCGGTGCAGCTCGCGGACGACGGCGGACTTGCCGATGCCGGAGTAGCCACGCACCAGCATCCACTCCGTGCGCCCCGAGAGCGCCACCCGCTCGAAGGCCTTCAGCAGGGAGTCCACCTCCGCCTCGCGGCCGTACAGCCGCTGGGGGAGTTGGAAGCGGGCGGGAACGTCCCGGCTGCCCAGGGGGAAGGGCTCCAGCGTCCCATCACGCAGCGCCTCCTGGCAGCGCTCCAGGTCTGCCCGCAACCCCTCGGCACTCTGGTAGCGCTCCTCGGCCACCTTGGCCAACAGCTTCATCACCACCGCCGAGAGCGCGGGGGGAATGGACGACACCACCCGGTGCGGAGGCACGGGAGCCTGGGCCAGATGAGCGTGGAACCACTCCAGCACGTCCTGCCCGCGGAAGGGCAGCCGCCCCGTCAGCACCTCGTAGAACGACACGCCCAGCGAGTAGAAGTCCGTGCGGTAGTCCACCGCGCGATTCATCCTCCCCGACTGCTCCGGGGACATGTAGGCCGGAGTGCCCTCGATGAGCTGGTGCTGGAGGACGGCATCCACGTGCTCCACCCGCTGCAGGGTGGCGATGCCAAAGTCGATGAGCCAGGCCGCTCCCGACGAGGACACGAGGATGTTGGCGGGCTTGATGTCCTTGTGAATGACGCCACGCCGGTGGACCTCCGCCAGGGTGGCCGCCAGGGAGAGGGCCCACGTGAGGAAGTGGGACGGCTCGAGGGGCTGGCCTGGCCGCTCCGAGAGGGCGCTGCCCCCCACGTCCTCCAGCAGAAGAACGGGCCGATCCTGGAGCACCTCATGCGCGTGGACGGTGAGCACTCCGGGTGTGCCCCGCAGGTGCCGCAGGAAGTCGTACTCGCGCTGGTAGCGGGCGCGCTCGCGCGGGCCGGGGTGCCAGGCACGTGGCGTCTTGACGATGACGGGCAGCCCGTCGGCATCACGAACCGCTCGGTAGAGGAGGTTGCCCCCCGTCTCCTGGAAGGGGCCCTGGAGCGTGTACCCAGGGAGGAGAGAAATGATGCTCATAGTGTGGGGGGCCTGCTCTTCCACCATGACATACCACCTCCGAAACGCACGCCGCCCTGACGAGTGCAGCGCGGCGCTCTCGCGACGCTCGCCCCCGAGGCCCTGGCACACGTGCGTGCCGCCGCGGGCGGTCCCCGCGGTGAGGACCCTCGGCTTCAACATCGGCAACGGATGGGAAGCAGGGTCCGGCTCCCCGGCCTCCAGAGGAGCCTGGGTGGGGAGCAGAGGGGCGAGCAGGCCATATCGGGCCTTTGTCCAGGGGTGTTTTCTCGATGCGGCCGCTCTGCGGGGGAGGAAGCGCGCTCGGAGGACACACTCCTGCATTGCAGAACCCACTCGGGTCTGGTCCCATCTGAGGGTCGCCCAGGGTGACCGAGCCGCCGTGCGGGGCGGCTCCTAGCCCAGGACTCCCCACATGCTGAACACCCCAGGTTACACGCCACGAGGAACCGTCAAGTCCACGGGCATGAACCTGCTGTTCCACGCCGTGCGCGACGCCGACGGGATTCCGCTCATCCTCAAGACGCCGGCGGCCGCCTCCCCGGGTCCGCGCGAGCGTGAGCGCTACCGCCGCGAGTTCGGCATCCTCCAACGGATCCGGGACGTGCGCGGAGTGACTCGGGCCCTGGGCTGCGAGCAGCTCCAGGAGCGCCCGGTGCTGCTGCTGGAGACGATCGAGGGCTCCCCGCTGTCCGAGCTCACCGGCAGACCGTTCGAGGTGCTCCATGCCCTGGAGCTGGCCATCTCCCTGGCCTCGACGCTCGCGGAGCTCCACCGCCGCGGCGTCATCCATAAGGACATCAAGCCCTCCAACATCATCCTCACGCCCTCGGGAGAGACCTACCTCATCGACTTCGGCATCGCCAGCATCCAGAGCGTCGAGCACGTGGACGCGCTGCAGGCGACGGTGATCGAAGGGACGCTGGCATACATGTCCCCGGAGCAGACCGGGCGCATGAACCGCACGGTGGACTACCGCGCCGATCTCTACTCGCTGGGCATCACGCTCTATGAGCTGCTGACGGGCAGCCGGCCCTTCCATGGGCGCGACGCGCTCGAGTGGTTCCATGCCCACATGGCGCTGGCGCCTCAACCCCCGCACGAGCGGGAGAAGGGGCTGCCGCCCGTCCTATCCGCCATCGTCCTGAAGCTGCTGGCCAAGGTGGCCGAGGAGCGCTACCAGAGTGCGGAGGGGCTGAAGGCGGATCTGGAGCGGTGCCGCGAGGGCCTGAGCCGGGGCACACCGGAGGACTTCCCGCTCGGCGAACACGATGTCCCCACCCGCTTCCAGCTCCCGCAGCGGCTCTACGGGCGCGACACGCAGGCCGCCGCCCTGCTCCAGAGCTTCGAGCGCGTGGCCCGGCACGGTCGGCCGGAGCTCATCCTGGTGCGCGGCTACTCCGGCATTGGCAAGTCCTCGGTGGTGCACGAGCTGCACAAGCCGGTGGTGCGCCAGCGCGGCTTCTTCCTCAGCGGCAAGTTCGACCAGTTCCAGCAGGACATCCCCTACTCCACCCTGGCCCAGGCCATCCGCGGGCTGACACAGCAGCTCCTCTCCGGGACGGACGAGGAGCTGGCTCACTGGCGCAAGCAGCTGCTCGACACCCTGGAGGGCCATGGTCAGGTCCTCTTGGACGTGGTGCCGCAGTGGGAGCTCATCATCGGCAAGCAGCCGCCCGTCAAGGAGCTGCCGCTCGCCGAGGCGCAACACCGCTTCAACCGCGTGTTCCGCAGGCTCCTCGGCGTGTTCGCCACGCCCGAGCATCCGCTCGTCGTGTTCCTGGATGACCTCCAGTGGGCCGACCTGGCCAGCCTCCAGCTCCTCCAACACCTGCTCACCCACACGGAGACACCGCCCGTCCTGCTCATCGGGGCCTATCGGGACAACGAGGTGGGGCCCGCCCATCCGCTCTCAACAGTGCTGGAGACAGTGCGCAGGGCCGGCGCACGGATGACGGATCTCCAGCTCGAGCCGCTAGGCCTCGAGGATGTCCAGCGGCTGGTGGCCGACACCCTCCCCGGCGCCGGGACGGACATCATCGAGCCGCTCGCGGCCACGGCCCGGGAGAAGACCGGCGGCAATCCCTTCTTCCTGCTGCAGTTCCTGCTCACGCTCAACCAGGACGGCCTGCTGGCGCGCACGATCGAGGGCACGTGGCGTTGGGATGCCGAGGGAGCCCGGACAAAGGGCTACTCCGACAACGTCGTGGACTTCCTGGTGGGCAAGCTGCGCCAGCTCCCCTACGGGACGCAGCACCTGCTGCGGCTGGCCGCGTGCGTGGGCAACACCTTCTCCCTGCGCATCCTGCTCCTCATCTCCAACATCGAGGAGGCCACCGAGGTGGAGCAGGACCTGGAGCCCGCGCTCCAGGAAGGCCTGCTGATGTGCGCCGGCTCCGAGCAGTACCGCTTCCTGCATGACCGCATCCAGCAGGCGGCCCATGCCCTCATCCCCGAGGACCAGCGCAAGGCCGTGCACCTGCACATCGGCCGCCTGCTGCTGGCGAGCCTGTCTCCCGAGGAGGTGCATGAGAAGCTCTTCGACGTGGTGGGCCAGCTCAACGCCGGCGTGGAGCTGATCGAAACCCCCGAGGAGCGCCACCGCGTGGCACGCCTCAACGCCGAGGCCGGAGGGAAGGCCAAGGCCTCGACCGCCTTCCGCTCGGCCGTCACCTATCTGTCGACGGCCTTCCACCTGCTCCCCGGAAACCCGTGGGAGGCGGCCCCCGAGCTGGCCTTCAAGCTCCGGCTGGACCAGGCGAACTGCGAGTTCATGAGCGGCAACGCCGCCGAGGCCCGCCGCCTGCTGGAGGAGCTGCTGCCCCGGGCGAGCACCCGTGCGGACCTGGTGACCGTCTACCGGTTGAAGAGCAGCCTCCAGATCGCCGCCGGTGAGATCCACGCCTCCACCCTCAGCCTCGTGGAGTGTCTGACCCTGGTGGGAATGCCCATCTCACCGCACCCCTCCTGGGAGGAGGTGGTCGCCGCCAACGAGGAGGTCCAGGCCCTGCTGGGGGAGCGCCCCATCGAGAGCCTCATTGACCTGCCGCGGATGACGGACCCGGACACGGAGGTGGTGATGCGTGCCCTCGCCTCGCTCTCCGCGCCCGCGTCCTTCTTCGACCGCCACCTGTTCATCCTCGTCCTGTGCCGGATGGCCTCTCTCACCCTCCGCCACGGCATCACCGATGCGGCGGCCTATGGGCTTGGCTGGTACGGCGCGGTGCTGGGCTCCGCCTTCAAGCGGTACCAGGAGGGCAATGCCTTCGGCCGGCTGGCTTGCGCATTCGTCGAGCGCTACGACCTGACCGCCTTCCGCAGCCGGATCATCTACCTGATGGCGATGATCACCTACTGGACGCGGCCCCTCTCCGAGACCCTGGAGCCCCTGCGCAGGGCCTTCCAGCTCGCGCTCCAGGCCAGTGAGTTCCAGACCGCCTGCTACTGCTGCATCAACATCGTCACGGACCGCCTCGCGGTGGGGCACCCCCTGGACGAGGTCCATCAGGAATCCGTCGCGCGGCTCGGCTTCGTCCGCAAGGCGGGCTTCCTGGACGCGCAACACATCCTCCACCACCTCCAGCGCTTCGCTCAGCACCTGCGCGGTTTCTCGCGCTCGTTCGGCTCGCTGAGTGGGGATGACTTCGACGAGGAGACCTTCGAGGCCGCGCTGTCCGCCAACCGCATGAGCACCATGCGGTGCTTCTATTGGATCCTCAAGATGCGGGCGCGCTTCATGAGCGGGGCGTACGCGGAGGCGCGCGAGGCGGGAATCCAAGCAGCCGGGCTCACCTGGTCCACGATCGTCCAGCTCCAGCTCCTGGACTTCCACCTCTACCGCGCCCTGACGCTCGCCGCCTGCTTCCAGGAGCTCAGCACCGAGGAGCAGCAGCAAGCCCTCGAAACGCTGCGGCAGGACCAGCAACAACTGGCCGAGTGGGCCAGCAACACCCCCTCGACCTTCCGCGCGCCCGAGCGAATGGTGTTCGCGGAGCTCGCCCGTCTCACGGGTCGCAAGGATGAAGCCCTGCACGCCTACGAGGAGGCGATCCAGTCCGCCCGCAAGCATGGCTTCATCCAGAACGTCGCCCTGGCCAGCGAGCTCGCGGCCCACTACTGGAACGAGCGGCAAGTGCCCACCATCGCCGAGACCTATGTGCTCAAGGCTCGGGAGGCGTACGTGCGCTGGGGTGCCCATGGGAAGGTCAGGCACCTGGACGCCCAGTGGCCGCACCTGGCCTCCAGCGCGTCCTCCGAGGAGACCGTCACGGACACGAGCTCGACGCAGCTCGACGCGCTCACGGTGGTGAAGGCCCAGCAGGCCATCTCCGGAGAGATTGTCCTCGAGCGGCTGGCGGCCACGCTGCTCCAGGTGGCCATCGAGAACGCGGGTGCACAGCGCGGCGCCCTGCTGCTGCCTCACGGCAACACGCTCTCGGTGGTGGCCCTCTCAGGCGCTGTGCCCGAGGACTCCCTTGCCGTCCCGGACAAGGCCCCCCTGCCGTGGACCCTCATCTCCTACGTCAAACGCACGCGCGAGCACGTGCTCATCGGCGATGCCTCCCAGCCGCACCCCTTCTCGTCTGATGCGTGGCTGGAGCGCGGCCGGGCCCGCTCGGTGCTCTGCCTGCCCCTGCTGCGCCAGGAGGAGTTCCGCGGGCTGCTCTACCTGGAGAACTGCCTCGCCACCAACGCCTTCACGCCGTCGCGCATCTCCCTCCTGGGACACCTCGCCTCGCAGGCCGCCATCTCCATCGAGAACGCGCGGCTGTACGCCGACGTCCAGCGCGCCGAGACCGCCCTGCGCCGTGCCAACGACGAGCTGGAGAAGCGGGTGGAGGAGCGGACGCGGGAGCTGCGGCAGACCCAGGCGCAGCTCGTGGACACGGCTCGGGCGGCGGGTATGGCCGAGGTGGCCACCAACGTGCTCCACAACGTTGGCAACGTGCTGACCAGCGCCATCATCAACGTGCAGATGATGAATCAGACGATGGGCACCTCGCGCCTGGGGCGGTTGAAGCAGGTCTCCGCCATCCTCGAGGCGCACCAGCAGGAGCTGGCGGACTTCATCACCCGGGATCCGCGCGGTACCCACCTGCCGGAGTACCTCTCCGCGCTCACCGACGAATTGCTCCGCGAGCAGGCGGAGCTGAAAGAGGGCCTGGAGGCGACGACCCAGCACGTCGAGCACATCCGGGCCATCGTCCAGGTGCAGCAGACCTACGCGGGGGACACGCTCGTCACCGAGGAGTGCGATCTCCCCCTGGTCGTCGAGGAAGCGCTGAGCATCCAGATGCCAGCGCTCAGGCGCCACAGCGTCAACGTCGTCCGGGAGCTGTCCACGCTCTCCCGGATGCGGTTGGACAAGCACAAGGTGCTGCAGATCCTCATCAACCTGATCAGCAACGCCAAGAACGCCATGGTCGCGCAGCCGCAGGGAGAGCGGAACCTGCACGTGCGGCTCGACGCGGAGGGCGGCGTGGCGCGCATCCAGGTGGTGGACAACGGCATGGGCATCGCGCCAGAGCTGCGCGAGCGGCTCTTCTCCCAGGGCTTCACCACGCGCGAGGGCGGGCATGGACTGGGCCTGCACTCGAGTGCACTGGCCGCCCAGATGATGGGCGGGCGCCTGAAGCTGGAGAGCGACGGGCCGGGCAAGGGTGCCACGGCCACGCTGGAGTTGCCGCTGGCGTAGGCCCTCGGCTCAGCCCAGCACGAGCGGCAGCGACTTGTAGCCGAGGCTCACCGGGGCGGCCCCCTGGCGCACCGCGGCGCCCTCACCCCGGCCGAGCTCCGGGATGCGCTCCAGGAACGCGTTCAGCGTGATGCGGGCCTCGAGCCGGGCCAGCGGAGCACCCAGGCAGAAGTGCGTGCCGAGCCCGAACCCCAGGTGCTGGGAGTTCGTCGGGCGCTCCGGCCGGAACGAGTCCGGATCCTCGAAGACGGCGGGATCCCGATTGGCCGCGCCATAGACGATGTCCACGATCTCCCCCGCGCCGATCTCCACGTCGCCGATCTTCACCGGCTTCGCCGTCACCCGGGGGAAGCGCTGCACGGGGCTCTCGTAGCGCAGCACCTCCTCGATGATGGGATCGACGAGCGAGCGGTCCTCACGGGCCCGGCGCCAGAGCTCCGGACGGTCCGCGAGCAGGGCCATCATGTTGCCGATGAGGTTGGTGGTCGTCTCGTTGCCAGCGACGAGCAACACCGCGGCGAAGCTGCGGATCTCCGTATCGGAGAGTGCCGCGCCCTCGACCTCGGCCTGCACGAGCGCGGAGATCAAATCCTCAGCGGGCTGCGCGCGGCGCGCGGCGATGATCCGGGCCAGGTAGCCCATCATCTCCTGCATCTTGCGTCCGCGCTCCTCCGCGGACATTCCGGCGTAGCCGATCACGGCCTCCGACCAGAGCTTGAACGACGGATAGTCCTCGTCCGGGACGCCCAGCATTCCGGCGATGACCCGCATCGGCAGGGGAACGGCATACGCCGACATCAGCTCCACGGAGCCCTTCCCCGCCGTGTCGAGCAGCTCGTTCGCGAGGCGGCCAATCCACTCCGAGAGCGAGGCGATGCGCTGCGGGCTGAACGCCTTGCTCACGAGCCGCCGCAGGTGGGTGTGGTGGGGCGGGTCATCGTGCAGGAGCGCGAACTTGGGCATCGTCTTGAACACCGTCGGCGTCTGCGAGGAGAACGTGGCGGGGTCGCGGATGGCGGCGAGGACATCGGCGTGACGGAGCAACGCCCAGGCGTAGAGCGGCTCCGTCCGGCCCGTCAGAGGCCCCGCCGGGAGCCGCAGGTAGCGCACCGGGTTGGGGCCCTGGAAGGCACGGTAGGCCGGGTAGGGATTGGCGATTCCCTCGGGGGTGCTGAGCACATCGGGAGAGAGCGGGACGGGAGCGAGCATGGGGCGCATCTGACCGCAGGCGGCTCCAGCGCGGCAATAGCCGGATGGTCCGCGCAGGGACCCGTCCGGTGAAGCCGCCTGGTCCCGGAGTGGGCTTGCACGCTCGACGGCACGCCCGGGGAGCTACCGCTCACAGCGGTTCCAAGGCCCGTCGGATGTGCGTGAGCACCTGTTTGATTTTTGGGATCTCGGAGAGCGCCTCGGGCACGCTGAAGCGAACCGGACGCTCACGCCCCACCAGCTCCGGCAGCACAGGCACCAGCAGGTCCGTGGGAGTGTCTGGATCGGCCAGCTCGACGCTGGGGATCAGCCCTATCCCCTGCCCCGCGAGGCAACAGGAGCGAATCAGGTGGATGTCCGGCGTGATGAGCGCCGGCTCTACCGTGAAGGTGGCGCCCCGGAGCGTGGGCCAGGTGCGTGCATCCTCTCCCGGAGCTTCCCAGGAGAAGAGCTCATGGTTCTGCAGGTCCTGCAGCGAGCCCGGAGTGCCCCGCCGCTGCAGGTACTCCTTGCTGGCGAGCAGCCCCTCTCGCACGCGCATCACCACGTAGGAGAGCCATGGCCCTCGGGGAGTGTCCTCCCCGAAGTGGATCGCCATGTCCACGCCATCCAGCGGCTCGGCCAGGGGGTTGCTGCTGAAACGAGCGTGGACGCGCAACAGCGGATAGGTGGTCCGCAACAACCCGAAGAGCGGGGCGAGGAGGTGCGGCGGCAGCCCCACGGGCAGCACCAGCCGGAGCACCCCCGAGGGCTCCTGACCCACTTCACGGATGGACGCCAGCAGCGCGCTTGTCTCCTGCATCATGATCCGCCCGCGCTGGGCGAGGACCTCACCGGCCTCGGTCAGGATGATGCCCTGCGCCGTGCTCTTGAGGAGCGGCACGCCGGCGCGCGCCTCGAGCGCCTCGACGCGGCGCCTCAAGGTCGTGCGCGATACACCCAGGGACTCCGCGGCGGCCAGGAATGAGCCCGTCTCCACGACGTCGAGAAAGGCGCGCAACTCTTCGAGATCCATGCTCCTACCTCGCTGCTCCTGGCCGCTGTGAGGGCCGCTGTACAGCGCACGGCCACCGCCTGTCCGTCTTTGGCCATCGGCCGCGCGCCGCTGGGGCTACGAAGGAAGCCGCAGTTCCCAAGGAGGAATGCACCATGCGCACGCCTACGGCCCTCGCCTTCGCTCTCGCTCTGTCCACCCTGCCCGCCCAGGCCAAGGACCCTTCACTCGGCGCGACGACCTACACGGTCTACGAGGCCTGGATGAGTCCCGCCCAGGAGCCCGGAGAGGAGACGGAGGTCCCGAAGCCGCTGGAGAAGAGCCTCGGGTCCACGGCCCCGTCGGTGCTTCGCGAGAACCGCAAGTCGAGGGGCCATGGGCAGCTCCGGTTCGCCAAGGACCTGAGCAAGGCCTATGTCGAGGTCCAGATTCAAGGAGTGAACCCCGCCGACATCCTCATGTTCCACATCCACTGCGGCCCCCCGGGGATCCTCGGCCCCATCATCGTGGACTTCGGCGAGTCCGGGAGCCCGGCGAAGAAGTTCGTCGACGGCAAGTTCTCCGTGGAGCTCACCAACAAGAACGTCGTCTTCGTCAAGGACATGCCGGGCCTGAAGCCCTCGCTGCCCGAGGGCTGCCCCTCCGAGCTGGGACTCCCCGGGCAGGTCAAGACGCTCGCCGGCCTCGAGAGCCTGGCGAGGAAGGGCGTGCTCTATTTCAACCTCCACACCAAGGCGCACACCTACTACGGCGAGATGCGCGGTCAGCTCTACGCCGTTCAGGAGTAGCGGAGCGGAAGCGGGAGCGAGCATGACGCTCATCTGAGCGCACAGCATGCCAGCGCGGCAATACCCGGGAGGCCCGAGCAGGAACCCTCCCGGTGGAGCCGCCTGGCCCTGGCCAAAAGGACCTCCATCAATCGAGAAAGCGGCGCCACCACTTCAGTGCCTCTTCCTCGGTGAAGCCCAGGAAGGAATTGCCGGCGGCCATCCAGGTAACGGGAGATGAGCTCTCCAGCGGTTCGAGCAGCGGCGCGAGAACGTGCGAGAGCTCCCGGTAGGCTGGCAGGGTAAGCCCTTGGACCAAATCACCCGACTCAGGCCACTCCCCGAGCGAAACGACCACACGCTTATCGTTGATCGTCTCGACACGAGTGTTGTCGGAGCGTAACCGCGCTCGGAGACCGTGTGCCCCCCCGAGCTTCTTGAGCACTGGCGGAGCGAAGAAGTTCAGCCAGTGGACACCATCCACGTGGAAGCCCACGTCCTCCTCCCAAAGCCAAGCCGGGCGCAGATCGACACCGGGGTAGCGAAAAGCCGCGGCTCGAAGGGCGTCATCCGTGGACCGCAAAGGCCAGTAGAGCTGAAGATTGAGGCCTACATGCCCCGTGGTGAATTGCAGTTGGGAAGCCATCGTGCGAGCGAGCTCAGCCACACGGGCAGGCCCATGGGCTTCCAGGAACTCGGTGGGGACGGTCGCCGTCAGCAGGCTCACCTTGTTCGAAGCAGGCGTCCGCCAGGGGATGCGTGCTCGATACCGGAAGCTGTAGCCAGTCCGAGCGCCACCTCCATCGAGGAAGAGCTGCGTCTCGTAGCGCCTTTTCTCCACTCGATTCGCGTAGGACTCGCTGTAGTCGTCAGCGAAGCGCCAATGCCGCTCGGGCCGGAGACGGTGTCGGATGGACTTCCATCGGTCCGGTGAAAGCGGTGCCCCCTCGTCGTCATCGACGAAAGCCTCGTTGATGCTCTCAGGGCCTTCCCCCACCATCTGCATGTAGCTATCGAGGGCAAGACTCACACCCGAAGCGACGTCCGGATGATCGTGCGGCAGGAAGAATGCGAGCCGGATGACCTCACGGGCGAGCAGCTCCTCGCGGTCAGCGCCGTCCACGAGAGGGACGCCCACAGGGCGAATTCGAGGATAGGGGTACGTCATTGCGGTAGGCGCGTAATACCCAACTGTGCGAGCAACGCGGCGCCACATCTCCCGGTTGCACCGGAAGAGCGCCTTGCCGCTGACGCACAACATGGCCGCCAGACCACCACTGCGGTCCCGGTTACCCTGTTCCCAGACTGCACTGTTGAAGAGCGTGTATGCCGTGTCCGACACCACCACGCCCGACATCTGCCGGCATCCCTAGTGGAGTGTCTACGGAGCTCTTGGACGTATTCGCGCAGTGGGGAGAGACGACTTCCGGGCGCGAGTTCGCGCAACTGGTCCGATGGTCGGACCAGTTCGAGCCACGTGCGACCGGAAGACCTCCCGCCTCCGGGTTTGTGGCCAGGGGGCCAGAGCTCTCTGGTGCTGTACCTCCGGAGAGCAAGGCATCCAGAAGGACCGGTGCTTTCCGTAGCCCTGACCACTCTCCTGACTATGTCCAAAAACTTCGTGGACACGCCCTAGCCCTGGAGGCGCGGCATCCCATAGGCCCGCAATGGCGAGTCGAGCGCGGTATTCAGCGCGATCTCCAAGCGGAGGGCTGACGCGATGTTCCTGGTGGTGTTCTAGAGCGCGTCGCTCCAGGCCACCTCGGACAGGCCCAGGATGAGGCGGCCCAGCGTCCCATTCGAGACGCCTGCTCGCCACGCGCCCACGCCTCGCGGAGGCGTGCAGGTGCTCGGGGCGCAGGCCTATGACTCGGCGCGTGCCCTCCCGTCCTATCACCGGGTGTGCTCGAGGCGGTGGGCCCTCGGGCCCGCGCGCGAGCACGAGCCCGCGTCCTCCGGCAGCACCACCGGTCACGGCGGTTAGTGGTAGCCCTGCCATACGCCCGTAGGAAGCCACACAGCTCCCGTGAGCGCATAGCGCCTCTTGACCTGGATGACGCCCCACCGCTTCAGGTGGACGTCTCCTCGGCCCCTCCACACCCGCGGTCCCGTCAGGTGCCCTGACGGCGTCGCGTTGCGCGAGGAGTTGCGGCGGGGATGTTCCGCCCATCCCCATCAATGGACGCTCCACGTCCGACGGTTCGGTGGATTGAATCCACCTGCCTCGGACGACGCCCTGCAGCCGCGGTGCGCTCACGCTGACTGCCTGACGGATGGCCTTCACCGGCTGCGGACCGGCGGCCAATAGCCGCGCCATTCCCTCGGGCGCGGCAACCCGTGTCCGCACCATGGCGGACCCGACACCGGGTGAGAGTCCCTTCTTCACCTGCGGGGACTCATATCTCCGGGCCTGCCTCGGAGGCTGTGCCTCCTGACCCGGTGGGGACCGTTGAAGCCCGGTCCCCGTTACGACAGGCGGGGTGTCCGCGCGGCTGACCGCGAGGCCCGCGATGAGCGTCCCCCGTACTCGGGCGGAACGCTGCGCTGGCTCCGGCTCCCACTCACGCACCGAGGCCTGGTGCGGGAGAGCCGTGCCCTTTCCGGACTTCCCGGCGGTGTCGTGCCGGTGCCGGCTCAGCTCCTCCAACTGGAGGGTGAGGGAATCAATCGAATCGTCCAGCTGGCCGCACCCGGAGGCCGACACGACGAGCAGCAGCGACACCAGCAGGACACTCGTCCCGCCGGGCCGCCCTACCGCCCTCGCTCTGTCGGCCACGCCTCTCATGCGCCTCGTCCGGTGCTACTCAGGTGACCAGCAAATCCGACCATGTGTTACCGCGACTGTCGGGAAGCGCAATTCTTCGGCCGGTGAAGCCCCCAGGGCCCGCCCCTGCCCGCTACCCTCCGCCGCAACTCGCTACATCCCGCAACTGGAGAGCACAGCATGGACATCAAGGCAGCGGTGGCGTTCGAACCCGGCAAGCCCCTGCGCATCGAGACGGTTCACCTCGAAGGTCCCAAGGCCGGCGAGGTCCTCATCGAGCTGAAGGCCACGGGCATCTGCCACACCGACGAGTACACCCTCTCGGGCAAGGACCCCGAGGGCCTCTTCCCCTGCATCCTCGGCCACGAGGGCGCGGGCGTGGTGGTGGACGTCGGGCCCGGCGTCACCTCGCTGAAGAAGGGCGACCACGTCATCCCGCTCTACACCCCCGAGTGCCGGCAATGTAAGTCCTGCCTGTCGCGCAAGACGAACCTCTGCACCGCCATCCGCGCCACCCAGGGCAAGGGACTCATGCCCGATGGCACCAGCCGTTTCCGGATCGGCAAGGACCCCATCCACCACTACATGGGCACGTCCACCTTCGCGAGCCACACGGTGCTCCCAGAGATCGCCGTGGCGAAGATTCGCGAGGACGCCCCCTTCGACAAGGTCTGTTACATCGGCTGCGGGGTGACCACCGGTATCGGCGCCGTCATCTACACCGCCAAGGTGGAGGCGGGCGCCCGGGTGGTCGTCTTCGGGCTGGGCGGCATTGGCCTCAACGTGGTGCAGGCCTGCCGCATGGTGGGCGCGGACCAGATTGTCGGCGTGGACATCAACCCCTCCCGTCGCGCCATGGCCGAGAAGTTCGGCCTCACCCACTTCGTCAATCCGAAGGAGGTGGGCGCGGACCTGGTGCCCTACCTCGTCAACCTCACCGGAGGCGGCGCCGACTACAGCTTCGAGTGCATCGGCAACGTGCAGACCATGCGGCAGGCGCTCGAGTGCTGCCACCGCGGCTGGGGCGAGAGCATCGTCATCGGCGTGGCCGCGGCGGGGCAGGAGATCAGCACCCGTCCCTTCCAGCTCGTCACCGGGCGCGTGTGGAAGGGCAGTGCCTTCGGCGGTGCCCGCGGCCGCACCGACGTGCCCCGCATCGTCGACTGGTACATGGACGGGAAGATTCAGATCGACCCGCTCATCACTCACACCCTGCCCCTGGAGCGCATCAACGAGGGCTTCGACCTGATGCACCGGGGCGAGTCCATCCGCGCCGTGGTGAGGTACTCGTGATGGATGCAGTCCTCCGGCTCGCCTCCGAGCACCGCTGCTTCGGAGGCACCGTCGCCTTCTACCGCCACGACTCGGCGGTGTGTGGCGGCGAGATGCGCTTCTCCGTCTATGTGCCCCCGCAGGCCCAGGCGGGCAAGGTGCCCGTGCTCTACTTCCTCTCGGGCCTTACCTGCACCGAGGAGACCTTCCAGATCAAAGCCGGTGCGCAACGGCTCGCCGCGGAGCTGGGGCTGATGCTCGTGGTCCCCGACACCAGCCCGCGCGACACCGGCATCCCGAATGAGAACGCCGACTGGGAGGTGGGCACCGCCGCCGGCTTCTACGTGGATGCCACGCAGCAGCCCTGGGCCTCACGCTTCCGGATGTTCAGCTACGTCACCCGCGAGCTGCCGGAGCTCATCGGGAAGAACTTCCCCGCCCGTATGGACCGCGAGGGCATCTTCGGCCACTCCATGGGAGGACATGGCGCCCTCGTCTGCGCCTTGCGCCAGCCCGGCCGCTACCGCTCCGTCTCCGCCTTCGCCCCCATCTGCGCGCCCATGCGCGTCCCCTGGGGAAAGAAGGCCTTCACCACCTACTTCGGGCCCGACACCGAGGCCTGGAAGGAGTGGGACTCCCTCGAGCTCATCCGCTCCGGGCGCTCGCGCCTCCCGCCCCTGCTCGTGGACCAGGGCACGCGCGACAAGTTCCTCGTGGAGCAGCTCAAACCCGAGCTCCTCCGCGAGGCCTGCGACCAGGCGGGGCAGCCCCTGACGCTCCGTTCCCAGGACGGGTACGACCACGGCTACTACTTCGTCTCGACCTTCATCGCGGACCACCTGCGCCACCACGCCGTGGCTCTAACCTCCTGAAATAATAGAGGGCACGTGCCTCCTCGCCGGACGGACTTCCGGCGAGGCGCTCGTGGGTCCCGAGGCTGCACAAGAGGGCCAGGAGGCACCTACTCCAGGGAGGGCTGACAGGGAGTCACACCGGGAAGTCTGAAGGGGGTCCGTTTGTCCGTGGGAACCCAACGGAACGAAAGGACTGAGCTTGAAGCGTTTGCTGAAACTTGCCCCCTTCGCATTGCTGCTGCCCACCCTGGCCACCGCTTCCACCGTGTGGACGGGGGATTTCGAGACGGGCAACACCTCACAATGGGATCGCGCGCAGACTGTCTCCTCGAGCCGCTTGCAGGTGGTCGACTCGACCGTGCGAGAGGGCCGCTACGCGCTGAAGACCATCGTCCGCCAGGGCGATGATCCCATCAACGCCAGCGGCAACCGCAACGAGCTGGTCTACATGGACCGTGAGCCGGCTGGCTCCGAGTTCTTCTACAAGTGGAGCACGCTCTTCCCGAGCAGCTTCCCACGCTCCCCCAAGTGGCAGATCTTCACCCAGTGGCACCACGAAGGAAACGGTGGCTCTCCGCCGCTCGAGTTCTACGTGGTGGATGATCAGCTGCGCCTGCGCGTGGGCGGTAGCAGCGGGAATATCGTCTGGCGGGCCCCGCTCCAGCGCGAGCTCTGGAACGACTTCATCCTGCACGTGAAGTGGTCCCCGGATCCGAAGGTCGGCTTCGTCGAGCTGTACCACAATGGCAAGGTCGTCCTGCCCCTGACGAAGGTGGCCACGCAGTACGCGGGCCAGCTCAACTACCTCAAGCTCGGCCTCTACCGCGATGCGTCCATCGCCCCAGAGGGTGTGGTCTTCCACGACGGCTTCATCCAGGCCACCCAGCTGGAGGACGTCCTACCCGCTCCCGTCGTCGCCACCCCGGAGCCGCAGCCGGCTCCCGAGGGCACGCCGGATGATGGCGCCTCCGGCGAGGGAGATCCCCCTCCTGAGCAGCCCGAGCAGCCCGAGCAGCCCATTGCGCAGATGCCCCCGGACTCCGTCCCGGGCACGGGCGGCCTCGTCCCCGATGACGCGACGCTCGCAGGCACGGCGATGCCTCCCGGGGGCTGCGGTGCCTCCTCGACCGGTGGCGTGCCCCTGCTGGCCGCCGTCGGGCTGGCCCTGGCCACCCTGTTGCGCCGGCGCAAGGCCACACCCGCCCACGCTCGCCGTTCGCGGCGTCGCTGAGCACCCGGGTGGGGTCTGCGTACCCCACCCGGCGCCTCAGAGCTTTTCCCACCGCCATTGAAGCCCACGGGCGGGCGGATGAAGATCCGTCTGTCGGGGACAACTCCAGTTCCCCGGCACCGCCGCGTCCCCCACGCGGCGTCCCCCTGAAGCGGTGCCGAGAGACATGAAGCCCCTGGCAGTGGTGCGGCCCGAGCCCGGCTCGACCTTTGTAGACCTCCTGCGGAGGAGGGCACAGCAGCAGCCCTCGCGCCGCGTCTTCACCCTCCTGGAAGATGGAGAGACGGAGACCCGGCACCTGGACTTCGCGGGATTGGACCGGCAAGCCCGGGCCATTGCCTCCGCGCTCCAGCAGTCCGCCGCGGCCGGGGAGCGGGCCCTGCTCCTCTACCCCTTCGGGCTGGACTACGTCGCCGCCTTCTTCGGAGCGCTGTACGCCGGAGTCGTGGCCGTGCCGGTGTATCCGCCGGACCCCACGCGCCTGCACCGCACGCTGCCGCGGCTGCGCGCCATTGCCCAGGACGCCCAGGCCACCCTGGTGCTCACCACCAGCGCCATCCGCGACCTGGTGGACGGACTCACCAGCCACGCGCCAGAGCTCGCCAGTCTGCGCTGGGTGGCCACCGATGCCCTGGAGCCGGGCGCTGAGCAGCCGTGGCGGCCTCCCGAGGTGACGCCCAGCACGCTCGCCTTCATCCAGTACACCTCGGGCTCCACCGCCGTCCCCAAGGGCGTGCTGCTCACGCACGGCAACCTGCTCCACAACTCGGCCATCATCCAGCGGGCCTTCGGCGGAACGGAGGACTCCGTCGGCGTGAGCTGGCTGCCGATGTACCACGACATGGGGCTCATCGGCTGCGTGCTGCAACCGGTGTACGCCGGCTTCCCCATCGTCCTGCTACCGCCCGAGTCCTTTCTGCAGAAGCCGGTGCGCTGGCTGCAAGCCATCTCCCGCTACCGAGGCACCCATAGCGGCGGGCCCAACTTCGCCTTCGACCTGTGCGCGCGCAAGGTGACGCCGGAGCAGCGCGAGGGGCTGGACCTGAGCAGTTGGAGCTACGCCTTCAACGCCGCCGAGCCCGTGCGCCCCGACACCCTGGAGCGCTTCACCCGCGCCTTTGCATCCCGCGGCTTCCGCCCGGACATGCTGCGTCCTCTCTACGGGCTGGCCGAGGCCACGCTCATGGTGACAGGTGGCTTCCAGGGCACGCGCCGCTCGGTGCGCACGGTGGACGGCGCGGCGCTGGAGTCCTGGTGGGTCGTCGAGCTGCCCGAGGGCACTCCGGGCTCGCGGCGCACGGTGGGCCTGGGCCGCCCGTGGCTGGACGTGCAAGTCGTCATCGTGGACCCCATCACGCGCACGCGCTGCTCCTCGGACCGAGTGGGGGAGATCTGGGTCTCGGGCCCCAGCGTTGCCCAGGGCTACTGGAACCGCCCCGAGGAGACGGAGCACACCTTCCGCGCCTTGCGCGCCGACACGGGCGACGGCCCCTGGCTGCGCACCGGAGACCTGGGTTTCCTCCAGGAAGGCGAGCTGTTCTTCGCCGGCCGCATCAAGGACCTGGTCATCATCCGGGGCCGCAACCACTACCCGCAGGACCTCGAGCGCACCGTCGAGGAGAGCCACCCCGCGCTGCGCCCCGGCTGTAGCGCCGCCTTCTCCATCGACTCCGGACAGGAGGAGCGACTCGTCGTCGTCCAGGAGGTCCACCGCGACCGAGAGGGTGACAGCCTCGAGGACATCACCCACGCCGCCCGGCAGTCCGTCACCGCCGCTCACGGCATCCACCTGGACACGCTGGTGCTGGTGCGCCACGGCACCATGCCCAAGACGTCCAGCGGCAAGATTCAGCGCAACGCCTGCAAGCAGGACTTCCTCGCGGGCACACTCGAGGTGCTTCACACGGCCCGGCTCGCGCCTCCCCGCGCCGAGCCCACCGACGCGAGCCCCTCAGCCTTCCTGCGCGAGCAGCTCGCCCGCTTCATCGGCATCGCCCCCGAGGCGGTGGATCCACGGCGCACCCTGGCGGAGCTCGGGCTGGACTCCATGCGCCAGCTCGAGCTGCAGCAACTGCTGGAGAGCCGGTACGGACTCGCGCTGCGGATGGAGGAGCTGCTGAGCCATCCGCTCGGACAGCTTCTGGAGGAGTTGGGCACGCGCAAGCCGCGCGCGGAGTCGGGCCCCTTCTCCATCGCCTGGGACGTGGCCCGCGATGCCCCCGCCCTCTGGCGCTACCTGCGCAAGGCCGAGCCCTGGGTGGCCGAGGAGCTGGAGCGGATGAAGCGGGACATCCCCGTGCCGCCCACCAACGGCACCTTCGACACCGAGGGCTACTTCCGCCCGCAGGGCCACTTCCGCTCCTTCTACCGGCGAGGCCCCGGCGAGAGCGTACTGGCCATCAAGGGCGCCGAGGTGCGGTGCGAGGATCAGATCGGCTTCTTCCAGCTCCTCCAGCAGCGGCTCTTCGAGCGCTTCGCGAAGCACTCGGTGACGAACACGCTGGAGTACTTCCTCATCCAGGAGCGCAAGGTGCCCGGCGCCGTCACGCTGCCCGAGGCGCTCAACGAAGCGCAGCGCGCCGCCGAGCTACAGGGCCGCTTCCTCGAGGAGTTCCACGAGCCCGGAGGGCTGCCCCTGCCCCTGCTGGTGGTGCGCTGGTCCGAGGAGGTGGTGGCGCGCTTCCGCTCCCGGCTGTTGCCGCTGCTGTCCGGCTTCACGCTCACCATCGCCCAGAACGAGCTGCGCGACGGGCTGGCCTGCTACGTCTACTGGTTTCCCAAGGCGCCCTTCCCGCGCGTGAGTCATTTCGCCGGCACACTCGCCCAGGAGAGCCAGCGCACCGGCTCCGGCGGCTTCTCCAACACGCGCCTCGTCTACGCCACCCTCAAGCACAACCTGGACCCCGAGGCCGTCGTCGACTCCTGGGTGCGGCTCACCGCGCGCTTGCTGCTGCTCGGCTACTTCCCCAGCGACATCCAGCACTTCAAGAACGGGCAGTGCATCGAGCCGCAGAACGTGCTCCTCAACGGCACCTTCGCGGACCTGGACTCCGTCATCCCCATGCGCCAGCTCGGAGGAGATCGCGAGTTCTACGCCAGCTTCCTCGCCATGCTGAACCTGCTGGCGCACACCGTCCGCGTCTTCCTCACCGCCGAGAGCAACGGCACCACCACGCTGCCCAGTCCTTTCCCCCACCAGTTCCAGCGGCCCGACTTCTTGGAGATGCTCTCCGTCCTCCACATCTGGGAGCGGCTGAAGGTGCACTTGCGCGAGCAGCGCCACGGCCTGCGCGGCACGCTGGACCCCAGGCTGGAGGAGCTCGTCTCGTCCAACCTGTCCTTCCCCGTGCTCTTCGAGAAGGTGCTGTTCTCGCTCTACTACGCCGGCCCCACCCTGCCCGAGAGCGCCGTGCACCTGCTGTCCGTCGCCGATGTCTACAACGACGTAGGCTCCGAGGAGCGTCAGCCCGCTCGCAAGGTGGAGTACAGCGCGAAGCTCTCCGTAGACGCCGCCGCACTCGCCACCCTGCCCCGCGCCTTCCTGGAGCAGCTGCGGCTCACGCCCCGCGAGTTCATCCGCGACTGCCTCCACGGGGAGGCCTCGCTGGTCAGCGTGTACGAGACGTTCCTCGGCCGCATCGGCCTCATCGTACTGCCGCTGGAGGACGCCGCCCTCTACGTGGACAAGCAGCGCACCGTGGATGCCGTCGTCCGGGGACTCGAGGAGGCCGCACGCCTGGGCGCCGATACCGTGTCCCTCACTGGACTGGTGCCCTCGGCCACGGACTACGGACACGCCCTCCAGGACGCCATCGCCGGCCGCTCTGGCCTGCCCCGCTTCACCACCGGCCACGCCACCACCGCCGCCTGCTTCGTGATGATGGTGGAGCAGGTGCTGCGCGCCGGGGGGCGAAGGATGGAGGACGAGCATGTAACGCTCCTCGGCGCCGGCTCCATCGGCACCGCCATTCTGCGCCTGCTGCTGCGGACGCTGCCCCACCCGCGCGGCCTGCGGCTGTGCGACGTCCCCGCCAAGCGCGAGCACCTGCTGCACCTCACCGAGGAGCTGATGACGGAGCTGGGCTTCCGGGGGAAGGTGGAGGTGACGTGCATCTCCGGCAACACCGCGCCCGATGAGGTGTACGAGGCCTCCGTCATCCTCAGCGCCACCAGCGCCGCCAACCTGCTCGACGTGGACAGGCTGCGGCCCGGGACGCTCGTGGTGGATGACTCAGCGCCCCACTGCTTCGACCCGCGCCGCGCCATCCGCCGCTTCCAGGAGCGCCGCGATGTCCTCTTCACCGAGGCCGGTGCCATCCGCAGCCACAGGCCCGTCGGAGAGATTCGGGAGATCACCTTCGCCACCGGCTGGGACCACAAAATCCGCGCCGCGCTCAAGCTGCTCCACCCCATCGACGACACGCTCATGGGCTGCGTCTTCTCCAGCATCCTCAGCTCCCGCTTCGAGGATGCTCCCTGCCTCGTGGGCACGCCGACGCCGAGGGACCTCGACCTGCACTACCGCAAGCTGCGCGAGCTGCGGTTCGAAGCGGCACGGCTGTATGTGGAGGACTACGTGCTCGACGAGGACCTGGTGGGCATGTTCCGCGCACGGTTCGGCAGGGGAGCCCGGTAGGAACCCACCCGGGCCCGGGCCCGGGCCTCCGAAAGCAACCCCGCCAGGGTCTCGTGTCCCATCGGCGTCTCCGCCATCACCCGCTCCTGGACGCGGAAGAGGAGCGTGGCCACCTCCAGCAGCAGCGGGCGCAGATGCTTGCCCAACAGCAGTGAGCTGGCCCCCACGCCACAGCCCAGCAGGAACGAGGATAGATCGAGCTTCACGGAGACACCTCCCGGAGTGGCACGCCCCACCTCCACCCGTGACCCTGACCCCTTCTAGGTGGAGCCGCTTACCCCACGGCGCAAGGTGTCACGCCACCTACCCTCTTGTACCGGCGGACGGCGCGCCCCTCCCTCGTCCACTTGCACCCGGGAAGACTCGTGCCTAGGTGCTCACGGCCCCATCAACAAGGCCGCGCGGCGACGGTATCCTCCGGGCCCGCTGACTGACTCGGAGGAGCCCCATGATCGCAAGCCTGCTGCTGCTGCTGCTCACGCAGAGTCCATCCACCCCCGGCGAGACAATGGCGGGGTGTCTATGCGAGGAGCAGATAGCCGATGAGGCCGTGAAGCTCGTGGACAAGATCACGGCGCATATCAGGGGGGCGGAGGAGGTCGTCCGCAAGGGGGATGATGCAGCACAGGCTGCGGCCTCGGACTGTTCCGAGCCCAAGGAGTGCACGGGGCAGAACCACCACGTCATCTCCCGGCCCATCGCCAAGGCGTTGGAGAAGCACAAGACGCTCAAGGGCCAGTACAAGCCACGCGACGAACGCTTCGTCACCCGGGCCGTGGATGAGCAAGCCCATTGCGGCTACCAGCAGTGGCACCGCGACGTGGACGCCGAAGTCATCAAATGGCTCGAGGAGAACGGCGAAGCGACCGCAAAGGAGTTCGAGGCCTTTCTCCGGCTCATCTACAACCGGCCCGACATGCGTGCGAGGTTCCCCAATGGTTTCTGAGCCGGCTGCTTCCCTGCCCTTCTTCGTCCTGGAGAAGGGCGCGCTCTGGTCCCGTTACGATGTCGACGTCGAAACGCTCGAGCCCGTCAACCTCGGAGAGGCGCCTGACTGCCCGCGGTGCGGTGGTGCGATAGGGATGCTGCCGTGGCTGCCCCCCTATCGTGTCGAGCTGGTACTGCACGGAGAGGAACTCGGGGACTTCCTCAAGCCCTCGGGGCATGACCTGCTCGTCTCCGAGCGGTTCGCCCGGGCCTTCCAGGAGGAAGGACTGACGGGGCTGGAGGGCTTCCACCCGGTGGAGGTGGTCCGGGTGCGCCGCAAGCGGCGCGGTCCCAAGCCCGCCCACGTCCCCCACTACCTCGTCGTCAGGACCCGCTTGAGCCGTACGGCCGTGGACCTGGCGCGCAGCCGCATCGTCTACGCCGACAACCCGCCCACGTGCGAGGACTGTCGCGAGGCGACCAAGAACGCCATCTACGGCTACACCCTGGAGGCGGACACCTGGCGCGGAGAGGACATCTTCCGTCCCCGAGGACTGTATGGACGCGTGACCGTCTCCGAGCGCTTCGCCCGTTTCGTCGAGCGCCACGGCTTCACCAACATGGTGCTGACGCCCACCGAGCAGCTCGTGTGGGACCCGGCGGAACTCGGGCCGCCGGGCCCGAAGCAACACCCCGTCTGAGTCATGCCCCGCTTCACCCGGGCGGACTCGTGCCCAGGAGCCCGTGAACCCTCATGCACCCCGAATTCGGGTGGAAATGCCGTCACTCGTTGACGTCAACGAGTGACCGTCCCCTATTTCGGACTCCCTGCCCGGAAAGCAGACGGTTCTGGAACCGCTCCATCGCGCAACCGTCCGAAAACAGGGACCGCCCATCCTGGCACGTGGCTTGCCATGGCCGAGGGCAGCCGCACTCCAGCGGCTCCACCCAGAGGGGGGAAGTACCATGGCAGTGATTCAGGCAGTTGGCACCGACATGACGCTCGAGCAGATCCGCGACACCATCAACTCGCTGATCCAGCAGGGGAACACCGCCGCGCACCAGATCGGCACGCTCTACAACCACGTCGTGGACCGGAAGCTGGCGGAGCTGGCCGGCCACAAGAGCGCCCAGGAGTACTTCAGCAAGAACGTGAAGGCGCTCTCGCAGTCCACCCTGACCGTGTACGGCACCGTGGCCCGCAACTTCCCGGAGGCCATCTGCACGCATTTCGGCGTGTACACCCTGCGCGCCCTGCTCCGCTACGTGGAGGCGACCGGCATCGTGCTGGACAGGGGCAACCCGGGCGCCATGCTCATCGACGTGCCACAGGATGACGGCAAGGTGGTGAACAAGCCCTTCGCCGAGTGCAGCGTGGACGAGGTGGAGCGGGCCACGAAGGCCAAGAAGACCCCGGCCCCGGTGCGTGTCCCCGTGCCGGACCGGGCGCGCCTGCTCTTCTTCGAGGACAGCCTCTTCCGCAACTTCGATGGGGTGGCCCCGGTCCGCCTCAGCTCGCGCACCCAGGACGGCAAGACGCTGCTGAGCGTGCAGGACGTGCCGGTGTCCGAGGTGGCGCGGCTCCTCAAGGCGCTCCAGGAGGGCATGAACGCGGAGCCCACCCTGGCCGCGAAGTAGAAGCACCCATCCGCATGAGCTGAAGCACCCGGGCAGGGAGGGATGCCGACCAGACATGGCCGGTGTTCCCTCCCTGCTTCTTTTCGTGCCCGCCAGGGACGCGGCGCGACGGGAGCGTCGTCCTCAGCTCGACCTCGAACAGCCCCGGGTCGAGCTGCAGGCTGACCACCGTGACGCCCTCTGGCAGCGCCTCCAGCCGCTCGAGAATCCGCGCCGCCACCGGCTGGACGCCGGAGAGAATCCGGAGTTTCGGCGTCTCACCATCAATCTTGTACAAGCGCGCGATCCGATAGCTCCCCGTCTCCGCCGCGAAGCGCAGCTCGGAGATGCTCAGGTGTATCTGCCGGTCGAAGGGGCCTCGCGTCGTCTTCACGTCGATGAAAACCTTCGGTGTGCCGTCAAGCCACCTGGCCGAATGCACTTCATAGTCGTACGCCGAGCGTGCATGAGTCTCCGAAATCCACGTGAAGTCCCCCTCCTCGTGGCCCATGGAGGCAAGCCACGCCCCGAAGAGCTCTTCTCCTCGCTGACCGGTCTCCTCGGCGGCGAGGAGTTGTCGGCGCAGGGCCTCGGATGAGAGGGGGGCGAGCCGGCCGGAGCGCCGGGCTTCGGTGGGCGCAGGAGCGCCCGTGCCAAAGAGCGCATCCCAGGGAATCAAAGAATTTCAGCTCCGAGACCTGCTCATGACTGCCTGGGCACGTCGTCCAGAAAGATGCCCCACTCGAGCAGCCCGGCATCCTCGCGCCGAGGGGAGACCTCCGCCTCCGTCCGCGCCACAAACAACTCCGACACGACCGCCTTCGCTCCATAGGAGTCCTCGCGCAGAGCCCGCCGGCACGCCTGGAGGTCGGTGTGCCCGTCGACAGCTCCACGCCCCTTCCCTTTCCAACAACCTCACACGGGAGCACGAGAATGTGAGGGAGAGCGCCTGCGGGCAAAGCGAACCGCCGCGCGCCTGCTGGGCCCGGGCCAACAAGGCGGGTAGACATACCGCACCTCTCAACGAGCCATGAGGCTTGGGAACTGGAGACTCGCGGCAGCACAGGAAAGCATGGACGGGCCCGTCAACGAGATGAGCAGCAAGGGCGGCCTCTCCCCCTCCTCAATCGTTGACGTCAACGAGCATCGCACATAAACCTACATCACTCATTGACGTCAACGAGTGCGGGGCACATCCAGGTGCTTTCGCGCATGACGGTCCAACTCGTCTCGGCGCGCTGAGCTGACAGCCCCCGCGTTGCTCGCACGGGCTCACACCACACACTTCCTGTGAAGGTCCGGCTTGGGTACCAGACCTGGGAATCCGGATGCATCCACCCGTCTTTTCCCGGCTGTCCGGAGTCGTCGGAGGTGGCCCTCAGAATGGGAGTCCCCCAACCGGAGGTGCTGATGACGTCCATACTGCTGGCGCTGCTGCTCGCCCTGGCTCTGCTGTCCACCGGCTGCGCGTCGCTGACGCCACCGCCCGGCCGGGGGACACACCTGCGCTACACGCCACACGAGGCCGCCCCGCCCGCCTGGGCACAAGGCCCGGGTGAGCCATCCGCGCCCGAGCCCGAGGGCCCGCAGCGGCTGCACCGCCGCCAGGGCGCAAGGGAGACAGTGACGGCGGTGGGCCCTGGCGGCGCGGAGGAGACGGCATGGCAGAGCGCCCTGGCGGCCCACCTGGCGTTTCGCAAGGGCGTCAGTGAGCTGTCCGGCTCCACCCGCCGCATCTCCGGCGAGCTCTCCAGACTCAAGGCCAGCCACCTGGGCATCGCTGGCGCGGGCAACGGCATCTTCGTCCGCTACGTCGATCATGGCGTAGCTCAGGTGCGGTGGATTGAATCCGAGCTGGCCGCCGCCTCGGAGTTGGCCACCGCCGCCTCGGAGGTGGAGGACCCGGACATGCAGCTCGCCCTGCTGCGCCTCGCTGGCCCACGGCTGGAGGTCGCCATGATGGGCTCCTAGCCGTATGGGTTGACTTCCTCAACCTCACCGACGCCGCGCTCTCCCGGCACCTCTATGACGTGGAGACGCTGTTCGTGAAGTTGGAGCGCTGGCAGAAGATGATGGAGCCCTCCATGGAGGCGCTCTCATCCCTGGAGCCAGAGCAGGTGGAGGCAGCGGCGCACGACGTCCCCGCCCTGGTAGGCCACCTCACCGGCGAGTTCGCCGCACTCCTCGAGGCCGTGCACAAGGGGGCGAAAGTCCTCGAGACGGCGCTGGTGCTGAAGGAGTCCATTGAGGCGCTCACCCTATTGTCGGCGCTGAGGTTTTCGCTCCCCGCCATGCGCCCGTCCGCTCCCGCCATGCTCGGCGTGGGCCTCATGGTGGGCCCCAACGGCGTGATGATTGGCACGCGGATTGTGGTGTCCGCCGAGTGGGTGGAGATGATGCGCCAGTTGGTGCGCGCGGGCGTCCTCTCCCTGCCCGCCGTCAGCGCCGCTGTGCGGATTCAGGCCGGCCACGTGATGATGGCTCAGGGACACGGCGACCTCCCACGGGGTGTGCGCGACGCGCTCGGTGATGCGCCCGAGGTGCGGGCCATGCGCGTGACGGGCAAAACGGGCGCCGGTATGGCCGAGCCCCCACGTGACCACGTCATGCCGAAGGAGTTCCGCGAGTGGTTCGAGAGGCGCGGCTTCACCGGCAAGATGAGCATCGAGTGGTTCTGCGTCACGTTGCAGCAGGCTCACCACCAGGCAATTCACGGTGGTGGAAACTGGAAGCTGGGGCGCAAGTGGCCCGGTGAATGGAACCGGATGCTCATGGAGGCGCTGCTTGAAGCCGAGACAACGACCGGTCGGATGTTGACACGGAGCGAGGTCCTGGGAACAGTCGCGAAGCGCATGATGGACTACGACATCCCGATGAACTTCATCCGCTGTCGTGGGAAATGAGCGACGGGCGTGCTTGGGAGGGCAACATCAAAGCGCGCCTGTATGAGCGGGTCCGCGGGCGCGGCTACGACTCGCTCACCGCCTTCGCCGAGGCACGCCCCACCGCCTCGCTGTTGGAACTGGCGGACGAGCTTGGCCCGGATGACATCGCGGCAGTGCAGGTGTTCAGCGGGTTGGTGGCAGAGGCGGAGCGGAGCCGCAGGATCACGCGTTTGGTGCGCGGGCAACTCGTGCGCGAACTGGCTGAAGCACTCCCCAACGGCTGGCCGGCCGTGCTTGACGACGCAAACCGCCTCAAGGTTGCCGTGGCGCTCGCCCATTGGGGGGCCTACACCCCAGAAACACATGAACAGCGCGTCGACAAAGTCGGAGATGCACTCCTCGCCACGCCACCGCCTCCCGGATGGCTCCCGCTCGGCCCCGACGACGAGCTGCTGCTCACCCTCCTGCCCGACGAAGAGGCTTGACCCCCTGCGCCTCCAGGGCAGAGGCCGCCTGACGTGACAGGACGCGGGCGAGCCGCGTCCATAGCATCTGGTGCCCGCTACGGGGGAAACGTCACGTTGCCGAGGGTGCTAGCGGCGAACGAGCATCTCGACACCATCGAGGATGCGCGACAACCCGAAGTCGAATTCGGCGGACTCGCTGGCCTCGTCGTCACCCGGCTCGAAGGCGCCGGCGGCGGAGAGCTCGGCCAGCGCGGGGAAGCGCTCGGCGTCGATCAACCTGGCCAGTGTCCGCCCGTACCAGGCCTGCATCTCCCGGCTGTTCCAGTCCTGGTGCTCTTTCGCCTGCGACAGGCTCAGGTGGAGCTGCGCCTCGCCGCGGACGTAATGGAGGATCAGCATGCACGCCGCCAGCTTCTCATGCGGGCTCAGACCGATACCGGCCATGGTGCCAAGGCCGCAGTCGAGCCAGGCGAGCTGGCCCGGCTCCAACGGTGGCCGGCCAGGGGTGATCTGCAGGATCCAGGGGTGTCGGTAGTAGAGGGCCCGCAGTTCCCGGGCCCAGCGCTCCAGCCCGCCGCGCCAACCGTGGACGGCAAGCTCGATGTCGGGTGGTTCTCCCGGCGCGGTGTCCATCATGAAGACCAGAAGGTCGTCCTTGCTCGCGACGTGCCGGTAGAGCGACATGGTGGCGCAACCGAGCCGTTCGGCGAGGCGGGCCATCGACAGCGCTTGTAGGCCCTCGGCGTCGGCCAGTTCGATGGCCGCGGCGACGATGCGCTCCAAGCTGAGCGCCGGTTGGGGTCCGCGCGAGCGCCGGTCGGCCCGCTTCCAGAGCACCTCCAGGCTGCGCGGGAGCTTGTCGTCGATCTCGTTGCTCATCCTCACCTCCGTTCCCGTGCATGCAGATACAACATCGCCCATTCGCGTGCAGCGCACGCATTGCGTATCTCGTACGCATTGCGTATATTATACGCAGATACCGCCGAGACCCCCTGCTGCCGAGCAAGCAGGTGCGTTTCCGGGTGCCACGACCCGACTGGAGCCACTCATGAGGACGACGACCGACTTGCCGGATGTACAGCCGCGGCCCACCAGTACCGCTGCCTCGACAGGCCGAACCCTGGGGCGGAAGTGGTGGCAACGCCCCTGGATCGCTCCGCTGGCGATCATCTCGATCCTCTTCGTGGCGTTCTCGCTGCCACCTTATCTGTCACTGAACCCAGAACGTTCCCGGGTACCGCAGCCGGATGACTTTGCGGCGCATTACCCGTTCCTGGTCGTGCACGTGGTCTTCGGCGCGGTGGCGCTGCTGACCACCTGGTTGCAGGTGTGGCCATGGTTCCGCCAGCGTCATCCGGTTGCCCACCGGCTCATCGGCCGGGTGTACGTCTTCGGTGGGGTGCTCCCCGCCGGACTCACGGGCCTGGTGATCGGCGTGTTCACTCCCTTCGGCCCGGTGGCCCGAATGAGTACCGTCCTGCTGTCGCTGCTCTGGCTGAGCTTCACGGTCATCGGGTACCGGAGGGCGCGGCAGCGCCGGTATGTCGAGCATCGTCGGTGGATGATCCGCAGCTTCGCGCTCACCGCGTCGACCATCACCAACCGGCTCTGGGGGGTACTCGCGTACCTCGTCCTTGCGCCGCAGTTGGAGACGACCTTCGAGGGCAGCGAGAAGATGCTCTCCTGGACCATCGCTGGCCTGACCACCTGGCTGGGTTGGGTGGTGCCGCTGCTCATCGCCGAGTGGTGGTTGGAGCGCGGTGAGTCCGCCAGGCACGGCGCCCGGCTCCCGGCCACCCTCGCCCCACCCTCCCTGGGGCCGGCGTGAGCAAAAACCAACGGGCCCTTCCCGCCTTGCAGGGGGAAGGGCCCGGAGTCATCTCAGGTGAGGGAGACTACGGATAGCAGGCGCTCCAGTTGGAGAGGGCCGCGCGGATGGGCTCGCGCAGAGGCTCGACCTTGGAGTTGGTGAAGGTGCTGTCCGCCGCGGCCTTGTTGCTGGCTCCGTTGATGAAGATGCCCCACACGTAGTTCTGCGTGACGGGCACGCCGAGAGTGCACCGGGGGACCTCCGCCGCGCCGGCCACCGAGCGGTACTCCAGGCACGAGCCGCTGCCGCACAGCGTGTAGCCGCCAGCCTTGTAGTGGGTGATGAGGCGGCTCTTGTACTGGCTGCGGGCGCTGGCGCTCAACCCGAGGCTCGCCCCCTCCTGGTCCACCAGCGTCATCAGCGCGCTGCGGATGCCGGTGAAGTCACCCGCCTGCTCGGGCATGCGCTGGTACAGGGCGGTGCGGCTGGAGGCGGAGAGCAGCGTGCCGTTGGCGATGCCCTCGTACATGCGGCCGGCATCCGCCAGCGTGAGCACGTTGGCCACCGGGCCACCGCAGCCCGGGTAGTGGTTGAGCTGGGTGGAGGCCATGCCCACGGTATCGGCCGTCTGGTTGATGGGAGCGAAACCAAACTCGTCAATCACCGCGCGGGTGCGCTGGTTGTCGGAGAACTCGAGCATCCGGTAGATGGCGTCTCCCAGCGTCTCCGAGCCGGTGACGGTGCTGGTGGGGCAGCTCCCGCTGGCGGGCGGCGCGTAGACGTTGACGAGCTGGTTCAGGCTCGCGCGGCCAGCGTCCACCTCTCGCATGGCGTGCAGGGCGATGAGCGCCTTGATGGTGCTGGCGGGCTCGAAGGCGCGGGTGTCCTGGAGAGCCGCCTGTACGGAGCCTCCCACCTGCTTGAGGTAGTGGCCCGTGGCGCCATCCGTCCCGTCGCGCATCAGCTCGCCGATGCGCGTGGTGGCCGCGTTCGAGTTATTGACCATGACGGCCGCGAACCTGCGCACGCCACCCGACCAGTACGTCTTCACATCCAGCAGCCGCGCACCATTCTGCGACAGCTTGTCGCCGAGCTGCGACGAGGTGACGCCGTAGTACCACCACCAGCCGATGCCCGGGTTCTGCTCCATGATGACGTTGAACGTGGAGCCGCTGGCGTCCGCGGGTTCGATGTTGGTCAGGAACGCGTTGTTCTGAGAGAGGTAGCTGGAGAGCTGGCTACCGGTGACGCCGTAGTACCACCACCACGCCCGCGCGTCGGAGCCGGTATTGGGAATCATCACCGCCGCGTAGCGCGTGCCGGCGCTGGTGGAGTAGCTCTCGAAGTCCACCAGCCGCGCGTTGTTCTGCTGGAGGGCGGTGCTGATCTGCGCCGGGGTGGCGCCGTAGTACCACCACCATCCCTTGGCATCGGCGCCGGTGTTGCTGATCATCACCGCCGCGAAGTACGTCGTCCCATTGAGCTCATAGGGAGACAGGCTGACGAGGCGCGCGTTGTTGGTGCTGAGGTACGAGGAGAGCTGGCTGCCCGTCACGCCGTGGTACCACCACCAGCCCTTGGCGTAGCTGCCGCTGTTCTTCACCATGGCCACGGTGAAGCGCAGGGGAGACTCCTGCTCCACCTGGAGGCTGACGAGGCGGGCGCCATTGGCGCTGAGCAGGTCCGAGACCTGCTCGGGAGTCTGGCCGTAGTACCACCATGCGGCGGTAGGCGTGGTGTTGAGCGACTCGCCCAGTGCGGCGTCCTCGCGCTGAGCCGGCTCGGCCGCGGCGGAGGTGTCGATGCCCTCCATGGGCTCGACAGGGCCGCATGCGGAGGAGAAGGTCACGCCGGCCAGGGCCAGCGCGGAGAGCAGTCGGGAACGAAGGTTGAACATGATTTGGCTCCTGCCGGGATGGAGCTCCCGGCGGCATTTGCGGTTGCGCTGGAGCCTGATTGCAGCGCGCGTGCCGAGGCTCGAAGCCCTGTCGAGACATGGGTGGACCGTCGTAAGCACGCGAATCCTGGCCGCGGGAGCCCGTGAACCGCGGGCCGATGGCACAGCAGTTGGCACACTTCAGGTGGCACACCGTGTCCGAAGACCTGTGCCACCGCGGTGCAGGCCAGTTACTCCGAGTCCGTCGTCTCCCGGCCGTCCAGAGCCGTCGGAGGTGGCCCTTAGGATGGGAATCCCCGTTCGGAGGCGCTGATGACGTCCACGCGGCTGGCGCTGCTGCTCTCCCTGGCCCTCCTGTCCAACGCCTGTGCGTCGTTGATGCCTCCGCCCGGCCATGGGGGGAGCCTGCGCTACGCCCCGCACGAGGCCACCCGGCCCGTGGTGGCCGGAGAGCCGGGCGAGGAGCCGCCGCTCGCCCTCGCCTCCCAGCCCCCCTCCCCACCTGGGCGCGAGGTACCGGAGCGGCTGCTCCGTCGCCGGGGCTCTCGGGAGGAGGTGACGGCGACCGGCCCCGGCAGCTCCGAGGGGACTGTGAGGCAGAGCGCGCTCGCGGCCCACCTGGCCTTTCACAGTGGCGTGAGTGAGGTGTCCAGCTCCACCCGCCGCATCTCCGGCGAGCTCTCCAGATTCAAGGCCAGCCACCTGGGCATCGCCGGCTGCGCTGGAGGCCTCTTCGTCCGCTACCTCGACTACGGCGAACGTCAGTTGCGGTGGATTGACGCCGAGCTGGCCGCCGCCACCCAATTGGCCACCGCCGCCTCGGAAGTGGAGGACCCGGACATGAAGCTCGCCCTGCTGCGCCTCGCCGGCCCACGGCTGGAGGCCGCCATGCTGGGCTCCACCCTGCTGACCGTCTGGGTTGCCTGGAGCCAGAGCAGGTGGAGGCCGCAGCGGACGACATGCCCGCCCTGGTGGGCCACCTCACCGGCGAGTTCGCCGCACTCCTCGAGGCCGCGCACAAGGGGGCGAAAGTCCTTGAGACGGCGCTGGTGCTGGCTGAAGGAGTCCATGGAGGCGCTCACCCTCCTGTCGGCGCTGAGGTTTTCGCTCCCCGCCGTGCGCCCGGCCGCTCCCGCCATGCTCGGCGTGGGCCTCATGGTGGGCCCCAACGGCGTGATGATGGGGACTCGGATTGTCGTGTCCGCCGAGTGGGTGGAGATGATGCGCCAGTTGGTGCGCGCGGGCATCCTCTCCCTGCCCGCCGTCAGCGCCGCTGTGCGGATTCAGGCGGGCCAGGTGATGATGGCACAGGGACACGGCGAGCTGCCGCGAGGCGTGCGTGAGGCGCTGGGGGATGCGCCCGAAGTGAGGGCTATGCGCGTGACGGGCAAGACAGGCGCCGGCATGGCTGAGCCCCCACGTCACCACGTCATGCCGAAGGAGTTCCGCGAGTGGTTCGAGAAGCGCGGCTTCACCGGCAAGATGAGCATCGAATGGTTCTGCGTCACGTTGCAGCAGTCGCACCACCAGGCAATTCACGGTGGTGGAAACTGGAAGCTGGGGCGCAAGTGGCCCGGTGAATGGAACCGGATGCTCATGGAGGCACTGCTTGAAGCCGAGACAACGACCGGTCGGATGTTGACACGGAGCGAGGTCCTGGGAACAGTCGCGAAGCGCATGATGGACTACGACATCCCGATGAACTTCATCCGCTGTCGTGGGAAATGAGCGATGACCGACGGACGTTCCTGGGAGGGCAACTGGAAGGCGCGCCTGTCTGAGCGGGTCCGCGAGCGAGGTTACGACTCACTCACCACCTTCGCCGAGGCGCGCCCTGCCGTCCCGCTGCACTTGCTGGCCGAGGAGTTGGGTCCGGACGACATTGCCGGCGTGCAGGTGTTGAGTGGGCTGCTCGCTGAGGCGGAGCGGCGCAAGCAGGTCACTCGCTTCGTGCGCGACGTGTTCACGCGCCTGTGGTCCCAGAGCGTGCCCGACGGCTGGCCGTCCGTACTGGACGATGCAAATCGCTTCAAGGTCGCCGAGGCGGTTGGCTCATGGATTGCCTACACCCCCGAAACTCATAAGGATCGTGCCAGGCGGGTCAGAACAGCGCTCCTCGCCACGCCACCTCCCCCGGGCTGGCGGCCACTCGGACCCGACGACGAGCTGCTACTCACGCTCCTGCCCGACGAAGAAGTCTGAGCTTCATCCCCTGGCGAGGGCCATGAGCAACGAACGTGCTTGGGAGGGCAACATTCACTCCTCACAAGCGAGCGCTCGACGACGGACGAGACAGAGGGTCCGGGTGAGCCCAGCGGATAGGGCTGTCGACGGCTACTGAGGAAACATCACGTTGCCGAGAGTGACGGTGCGCTGGCGCTCCGCGTCCCGCCGGGAACCAGCGTGGACACGCTGGGCATCATCATGACGTCACCCGTCTCGACACGGGGCGCATCCCCGCCGCACTCGTTGACGTCAACGAGCATCGCACAAAAACCCACATCACTCATTGACGTCAACGAGTGCGGGGTACCTCCAGGTACTTGCGCGCATGACGGTCGAGCTCGTTCGCGGAGCGCGGGGCTGACAGCCACCGCACCGCCTCGCACGCTCGGGCTCACGCCACACGCGCCCCGTGAAGACCCGGTGCGCCTGGCCGGGCCCACCATTCACGGCTTTCCGAGGATGAGCCCCTCCGTTCCACGACATCTCGACAGGAGCGGGTGTCTCTGTTGTCAAGCGAGGGAAACCTGGCCGGGTTGCGGTAGATTGGGGACGTGCCGCGTTGTGTGACATGTGGGCAGCGTTGGGAGGAGACCCACGCGCACTGTCCTCGAGGAGCTACCCCGACCAACGCCCCTTCCCCGGGGCGTGGCCGGTCGGCGGCGCCGTCCCTCGTCATTGCCGGCTACCGGCTGGAGGAAGAGGTCGCACGCGGCGGCTTCGGCACCCTCTACTCCGCTCGGCGCGAGCACGACGGCGTGCATGTGGCCATCAAGGTGGCCCACCCCGAAGTGCCCCTCGCCCGCACCCAGCTCGCCCGCGAGGCCGAGGTGCTGCGCATCATCGGCCCGCCCACCGTCCCCACCGTGCATGACACGGGCACCCTGCCCAACGGCGCCCCCTACCTCGTCATGCAGTTCATCGCCCAGCCCACCCTGGCGCAGCGCATGGCGCAGGTGGCTGGCCCCATTCCGCTCACCGAGTTCACCTCACGCGCACAGGCCCTGCTGGATGCGCTCGCGGTGGTGCACGGACACGGCTACCTCCACGGAGACCTCAAGCCAGAGAACGTCTTCCTGGAGGACGCCTCGCGCTCCGCCGGCTTCTTCGACTTCGGCCTCTCGCGCGCGGTGAGCACCCCGGCCCTCTCTCCCACCGATGAGCCCACGCCTCCCATCGGTGACTCCTTCGCGGGCACCGTCGAGTACATGTCCCCGGAGCAGTGTTCGGGCCAGGAGAGCCTCGACATCCGCTCGGACATCTACTCCCTGGGCATCCTCTTCTACGAGATGCTCACCGGCCGCCCGCCCTTCTTCGGCACCCCGGCCGACGTCATCCACGCCCACCTGGCGCGCCGGCCCCTGCGTCCCTCGGAGCTGGTGCCCGTGCCCGCCGCGCTCGAGCAGGTGGTGCTGCGCTGCCTCACCAAGGAGCGCGAGCGCCGCTATGACACCGTGGCCGCCCTGCGGCTCGTCCTCCAGGAGGCACTGGCCAGCGCGGAGAAGCCTCCCACCGCAGCCCCCGCCCCGCGCACGCTGGAGAAGGCCGCGCCCACGCCGCCCGCGCCCGTGCGGCGCTCGGTGGCGGTGCTCTTCTTCCGCTCGGGCGCCAACCCCGTCACCGTGCAGAAGGCGCTCGCCAGCTTCAGCGGGCAGATGGCCTCTCATGAGGGCACCCGCTTCGCTGGCGTCTTCGATCCGGACGCGGGAGAGAACCCCGTGCAGCGCGCCCGGCAGGCCGCCGAGGGCCTCGCCGCGCAGAACCTGGCGTCCGCCGCGCTGGTGGACGTGGCCACGGTGACGGTGCAGCGCCGCCCCGGGGGCCCCGCGCGCTACCTCGGCCCCATCTTCTCGCGCAAGGACCGCTACCCCACCGACGACGACCCCTCCACCCTGCTGCTGACCACCGCGGCGACCGAGGCCCTGCCGGACCTACCGTGCGAGCCAGTGACGGGCCGCGAGGGCGTCTTCCGGCGCGCCTCGGCGAGCCTGGGGCGCGAGGACGTCACCATCCTCCAACATGGCAGCGGCGTGTTGGTGGGCCGCGGCAGCGAGCTGGCCGAGTTGATGGAGAGCGCGGGCCAGGCGCTGGTGGAGGGCGCGCCCACGCTCGTCACCGTGCTGGGGGACCGAGGCCACGGGAAGACCCACTTGAGCGCCGCGCTCGTCCAGCGGCTCCAGGTGGGCCTGCCCAACGCGCGGGTGGTGACCTGGCGCGCCCGCGAGCCGGTGCAGGGCGACCCCGAAGGCACCCTGCGCATGCTGCTGCGCGGCGCGCTGTACGACTTCCGCGGCGACACCGAGCTGACGGGCTCCGACCACGAGGGCCGCGCCACCTGCTTCGAGCTGCTGGGGCCGCAGCTCGCCACCGAGCTATGGCCCGGAGTGGCCTCCACCCTGGGGTGGCTGGCTCCGGGCGCCGCCGGACTGCAGAGCTGGGCCGCGGCCCCTGGCGCACTACGCTCGCTGGCCATGCGCGCCGCCGGTGAGCTGCTGGCCGCGCGCGCCCGCCGCCGGCCCCTGTGCCTGCTGCTCGACGACGCGCAACATGCCGAGGAGACGGCCCTGGACGCGCTGGAGTACGCCGCGCTCGCCGAGTCCCGCCTCCCCCTCTGGGTGTGCGTGCTGGCGCGCCCTGGCTTCGAGCGCCTGCGTCCCTCCTGGGGTACGCGCGCCGCACGCCGCCACGTGCTGCCGCTCGGCCCCCTGTCTCCACCCAGCGCGGTGGAGCTGTGCCGCACCCTGCTGCGCCCCGCGGAGAACATCCCCGCCGCCGCGCTCGAGTACCTCGCCGAGCGCGCCCAGCGCGTCCCCCTCTTCCTGGTGGAGCTGGTGCGCGGCCTCAAGCGCCAGGGGCTGGTGCGCCAGCGCGCGAGTGGTGGCAGCTGGTACCTGGCCACGGACGAGCTGGACCGGATGCCGGAGCTGCGGCTGGTGGACTGGCTGGCGGACCGCGAGCTGGGCGCGCTGCCGGTGGAGCTGGCGGCGCACGCTCGGCTGTGCGCGCTGCTCGGCCCGGACTTCACCGCCGCCGAGGCCGAGGGCGTGGTGCACTCGCTGGAGGAGGACGGGGGCGCGGCGGACTTCCCCCTGGACCCGCGCCACGCCACGCGCCGGCTATTGGATTTGGGCCTGCTGGTGAGCCACCGCCAGGAGGGCCTCAGCTTCCGCAACGAGTTGCTGCGCGCCACGGTGGAGCGCTCGCTGCCCGAGGCGGACCGGGTGCGCATCCACCGCGCCGCGTTCCGCTACTACCAGAGCAAGGCGGGAGCCGCCGAGCGTCAGCGCCTGCCTCGCCTGGCCCTGCACGCCGCCGCCGCCGGCCTGCGCGACGAGGCCGCCGCCCTCTACATCGACCTGGCCGAGTCCGCGCGAGGACGGCACGCCTATATCGAGGCCGAGTCCACCTATACGCGCGCGCTCGAGCTGCTGGAGGCCGACGATCGGCGCCGTCGCCTCACGGTGCTCCGGGGACGGGGCCTCATGCGCTACCGCGTGGGGCGCTACGAGGACTCACTGGCGGACTTCGCCGCGGCGCGCGAGCTGGCCCGGCAACTGGAGGCGGTAACGGACGAGGTAGACCTGCTCCTGGACGAGGCCATGGCCTACGACTGGATCAACGACTACGCGAGCTCCGAGAAGCTGGTGTACGCGGCCCAGGAGCTGGCGTTCGCTGGCAACCTCAGCTCCCCGCTGCTGCAGGTGCGGCTGCTGCTGGGCCTGGGGCGCGCGCAGTTCCGCAACCACCAGTGGGAGGAGTGCTGCGAGCCGCTGCGGGAGGCGGCCGAGCGGGCCCGGAAGCTGGGGGATGCCGGCTACGAGTCGCTGGTGGTGGCGCAGCTGCTGCTGGGCGTCATCCTCCCCAACATCGGCCACATCGACGAGGCCGAGCGCATCTTCGAGGAAGTCATCGCCGAGTGCAGCGAGCGCGGGGACCGGCTGCACCTGGGCAGCGCCATCAACAACCGGCGCAACCTGTGGGTGGCGCGCAACGACTTCCAGGGGGCGATGCAGGACCAGGAGCGCTTCCTGCACCTGGGGCGCGAGCTGGGCATGGTGGGCTGGGAGTACTTCGCCGCGCACAACATGGGCGAGCTGCTCTACCAGGCGGGGGACGCGGAGGCGGCGGCCCCGCACATCGCCCGCGCCATGGCGCTGGAGCGCCACCACCCGGAGATGGCGCCGCGGCCCTGGGCGCTGCTGCTGCAAGCCCGGGCGCTGGCCTACACCGGGCAGGAGGAGAAGGCCCGTGCGCTGCTCGAGGACATCCGCCAGACGCTCAAACAGAGCGGGGCGGAGTTCAGCCCCTCGGAGGCCGTCATGTTCGACGCGGTGGAGCTGGCCACGCGCAACGCCACGCCCGAGGAGTGGAAGGCACTGCTGGAGCGCTCCAACGAGTACTCGGTGGAGCAGGAGCCGCTGGAGGTGCTGGAGCTGATGGGGCTGTCCTTGATGAGGCGGGGCAAGCGGGCGGCGGCCATCCGCTGCCTGGAGGAAGCGCTGCGCCGGGCCGAGAAGATTCCCAACGTCATGAGGGACCGGCTCAAGCGCAGCCTGCGGAGCGCGCTCGAGCTCCCCCCGGAGTGAGGCGCTTCACCCCGAGGACTGGAGCAGGCCCAGGCCGAGCAGCGCCGCGATGAAGACACCCAGGAGGGACTCGCCGATGATGGCGCCAGCCCCCGCCGACTGCACCGTCTGCGTGGCGGAGGGGCGGAGACGGCCCACGATGGCGGCCAGCAGCGCCCCCAGGCACAGCGTCACCGCGTAGTAGGGCGGCACGACGAAGCCGATGCCCATGGCCGCCGCCGAGGGCAGCAACCGCGCCAGCCGCCCGCGCGCGCCCACCGACAGCAGCACGCCCGCGAGGAAGGCGAGGCCCGTGGCCAACGTGGACGAGGGCGGCATTCCAGCCAGCCCCCGCGAGGTGAACTCCGCCACCGTCTTGAACTGCTGCCCCGTGGGCACGGGAAGCGCCTCCGAGCCCAGGCCGTGAGCGGACACCAGCAGGGAATAGGCGGGGATGGCCACGGCGGCGCCCAGCAGCACCCCCGGGAGCTGGACGAGGAGCTGGCGCGAGGCGCTGGCGCCCAACAGCCGCCCGGACTGGAGCGACCACAGACTGGCGCTGGTATGCGACGCGGCGCCCGACACCACCGCGCCGGCCGCGACATTGAGGCTGGGCTGCCCCGGCACCACCATGCCGAAGCCCACCTGCGCGAGCTGTCCCACAGGACTCATGGGCGCGATGTCCGTCTGGCCCGTGGCGCGGGCACACACCGCGCTGAGCGGGAAGGTCAGCAGCAGCGCCAGCAGGAAGTACAGCGGGCTGAGCTGGAAGGCGAACCACGCCATCACCCCAGTGAGCAGGATGGCCGGGAGCACCGCCCTGGACACCCACTGACCAGCCGTGGCCTCCCAACCCGCGCCTTGCCGCCCGAGCCCGCGCAGGTCCCTCACCACGGACGGAAGAGCGCGCACCTGGGACACCAGCGACGCGGCCGCGGCGCCCACCATCAACCCCACGCCAGGCCAGAGAAGCCACCCGGAGAACGTCAGGTAACCCGCCTCCTTCACCAGCCCCTCGCGCACCAGCCAGGGGGCCAATCCGCCCCACGCTACTGCCGCGCCCAGCAGGATGCTCAGCCCCACCTGGGGGCCCACCAGCACGCCGATGCCCAGCAGCATCGGATTCCAGCCGATGCCCACCAACAAGCTGTCAGCGCCCAACCCACCCACCTTCAACGTCCCGGGCAACAGCGACGCCGGAGGCACCAGGCCCCGCGCGTCCCTCAACCAGGTGAGCCCCATGGAGGCAAGGCCACTCACCCACAAGCCCCGGGCCCGCGCCGCGTAGGCCGAGCCGGTGGAGTGCAACGTGGAGATGAGCTCCGCGGTGGCGGCACCGGTGGGAAAAGGCAGGGCCTCGTCCTCGAGCAGGCGACGCCGCAGCGCAAAAGCGAACAGCACCCCCAGCGTCCCCAGCCCCACGCCCCACAGCGCCACCGCCCAGCCAGGCGGCTGCGTTCCCAGCATGGCGAGCGCGGGCACCGCACCTAGCAACCCCGCACTGGCGGGCAACGCACCTACGGAGACAGCGGCCGTCTGGGAGAGGTTCGTCTCCAGCGGAGAGAGCGGAGTGCTCCGCCGGGCCACCGCCGATAGGCCACCGAAGGCCAACAGCGCGGACAGCACGCACCCGGACTCCCAGAAGCCCGTCTTCAGCCCCGTGTAGACGTTGGTGACAGCCACCACCGAGCCGATGAGCCCTCCGGCCACCAGCGCACGCACCGTCAGCTCGGGCGAAGGTGGCGCCGGGAGTGACGCCGCGGGAACCGGGTGGAGCGCGGGAGACGCGGACTCGTCCGGGACGAGCACGGGGGTGGCCGCAGCACGCCCGGACGGCCGCTCACTCATCTCGCGCCTCCCTGAGCCACGGCCACCAGTTGGGGCGCGGACGGCGCCGCGGCGGACGCAGGCGACTGGGCGGAGCGGCTCACCAGGGCCCGGAGCTGACGCAAATCCAACGGCTTGCTGAGCTTCGGGTTGGCCACCTCCTGCAGGAAGCTCAGCGCCCGCGGGGTGAAGGCTCCACCCGTCATGAAGACCACGCGCTGGGCCTGGTCCGGCGCGGTGCGGTTCAGCTCGGCGTACAGGTCCATGCCTGTCATCCCCGGCATCATCACGTCACAGAGGATGAGGTCGAAGCGGTTGCCCTGATCCATCAACTTGAGCGCGGCCCGGGCGCCATTCACGGTGGCCACCTCATGGTCCGGCGACAGCGAGCGCTGGAGCGCCCGAGTCACGTAGGGCTCGTCGTCCACCACCAGGATGCGCGCCCGACCCGCGGTGGGCACCGGCGCGGGCTCGGCCCGCACCTCCACCTGCGAACCGGCCACGCCCAGGCTCACGCGGAAGGAGCTCCCCTTGCCCGGCTGACTCTCCACGGTGATGCGGCCGCCCATGGAGTCGATGATGCCGTGGCAGATGGACAGGCCCAGCCCCGTGCCCTCACCCACCGGCTTGGTGGTGAAGAAAGGATCGAAGATGCGCGCCTGCACCTCCGTCGACATGCCCACGCCCGTGTCGCGCACCTCCACCACCACATCGCCCGTGCCGCTCTCGCGGATGACGACACGAATCTCGTGGTCCTTCGCATCCCCCTCGGGAATGGCGTGCGCCGCGTTGAGCAGCAGGTTGAGGAACACCTGGCACAGCCGCGACTCGTTGCCCTGCACCGAGGGCACCGGCTCGAACTGCGTCACCAGCCGCGCCCGGTGCTTGATGACGTTGTCCGCCATCTTGCACGCCAGCTCCACCGCCTTGCTCACCTCCACCGGCCCCAGCCTGTCCTCCTGCTGACCGCGGGCAAACGTCTTCAAGTCGCGCACGATGGAGGCGATGCGCTCGGCGCCCTCCACCGTCTCGCGGATGACCTGGTGCAGCGGATCCACCGTCTCCGCCACCGACGAGCTCCTCAGTCGGTCCAATCCCTCGGAGATGAGGTGCAGGTTGACGAGCATGTAGGCCAGCGGGTTGTTGATTTCATGCGCCACGCCCGCCCCCAGCGTACCCACCGAGGCCAGCCGGTCCGCCATCTGCAACCGCGACTGGAGCAGACGGCGCTCGGTGGTGTCGCGGTGGACCATGATGTGGGCGATGGTCCGGCCCTCCGCGTCGCGCAGCGGCGCCACCACGGACTCGCAGTAGCTCTGCGTGCCGTCGGCCCGCTTGAAGTCCATCTCGCCCGTCCACCGGCCGTCGCGCTCCAGCGCCGCGAGCACTTCCCCCGTGCGCTTGTCCTCCGCACCCGGGTGCAGCAGCGAGAAGAGCGTCTGTCCGAGCGCCTCGGCCTTGCCCCGGCCGAACATCTTCTCCGCGCTCGCGTTCCAGTCGATGATCCGCCCGGTCCGGTCCGTGACGACGACGCCCTCACACAGGCTCTCGAAGATGAGCGCCTGGCGGCGCAGCTCCTGCTCGGCCACCTTGCGCTCGGTGATGTCCATCACCGTGCCGGTAATCCGCACCGGGGTGCCCGTCTCATCGCACAGCACGTCCCCCTTGCAGGACAGCCACCGGCCGCGCGCGCCCGTCATCTCGATGCGGTACTCCACATCCAGGTGCGCGCGCTGGGCGAGCGCCGTGGCCAGCGCCTCGCGCACACGCTGCAGGTCTCCCGGGTGCACCACCTCGGACAAATCCGTGGGGCGCCCCGACAGCGAGCCCACCGGTAGGCTCAGCAACCTGTCCACCTGCTCGGACCACGTCACCGCGCCGGTGACGGCGTTCCAATCCCAGATGCCTACACGCGCCGCGCTCAACGCCTGGCGAAGCTGCTCCTCTCCCTGCTCCACCAGCTCGCGCATGGAGAAGCGCAGCACCGTCACCGTTCCAATCTGGACCCGGTCCCCCTCGTGCAGCTCGGCGGACGCGATGCGCACACCATTGAGGTAGGTGCCGTTGGTCGAGCCCAGGTCCGACAGGTGAAAGCTGCCCTCGGGCGCCCGGGTGATGCGCGCATGCCGGCGCGACACCCCGTGGTCGTTGATCTGAAAGCCCGCGTCCGCTCCCCGTCCAAGCACGTGCTCCGCGGACTCGATGCGGAACACCTTTCCGATCGCCGCCGGCGTCGTCGTGCTCGTGAGGATGAGGCACGCGCTCTCCGAGGACTGGAGCGGCTTCGCGGGCCCTCCACACATCGTGAGATCGTCCACCATCTTCATGGCCATGCTCTTCCCGGGGGCAGGAGTTGTTCAATCAGCCGTGGAAGTATCCAGCAGAGTTGGGGCCCAGAGCACCTCACCCTCCCGGCGTCCTGTGGGCCCCTCCATCCACCACTGGACACAACACCCCACGAGGGTAACTCAAGTGCCGTGCGCTCGACAGAGGGGGGCCCCCCGGCGGAGGCGCTGAGCCGGCGGTGGTAATCTTGAAACGATGGCGGACACGGACAGCACTTTTCACATCCTCCCTCCTCGCGGCGAGCGCACCCCGCCCCGAGACCAGCCCGCCCGCATGCAGCTTGCCCCCGGAGCCCTCGCGGGTGAGTACATGCTCAAGGCAGTCCTCGCCTCGGGGGGCCACGGCGCGGTGTACGAAGCTGAACATCGCATCCTCGGCCGGCGAGCCGCGGTGAAGGTGCTGCATCCGCACCTGACGGACCAGGGAGAGATGTTGCAGCGCTTCGTGCGCGAGGCCCGGGTCGTCAATCAGATCCGCCACCCGAACATCGTGGATGTGTACGACTTCGGCATGCTGCAGGACGGCAGCCCGTACTACGTGATGGAGCTGCTGCCGGGCCGGACACTCAGCCAGCTCCTGCAGGAGCGGGGGCGGCTGACGGCGGAGCGCGCGCTGGCCTACCTGGAGCCGGTGTGCGCGGCGCTGGAGGCAGCGCACCAGGCGGGCGTGGTGCATCGAGATCTCAAGGCGAGCAACGTGGCGGTGGTGTCCGAGGGAGAGCCACCGGTAGTGAAGTTGCTGGACTTCGGCATCGCCAAGTTCATCCACCCCGAGCCGGGGCAGGAGGGGCTGACGGTGGCGGGCCAGCGGCTGGGCACCTCGCAGGCCATGGCGCCCGAGCAGTTCCGCAGCGGCAGCATCGGCCCCACGACGGACATCTACGCACTGGGAGTGCTGCTGTACCAGATGCTCACGGGCCACTACCCCTTCCAATCCGAGGATCGGCTGGAGGTGGAGCGGATGCACCTGGAGGCCCCAGCGCCGAGGCCGAGCACCGAGGTGCCCGTACCGCCCGCGGTGGACGCGGTGGTGCTGCGCTGCCTGGAGAAGGAGGCGGACCGGCGCTACCCGGACGTGGCTTCCTTCCGCGCTGCGCTGCGCGACGCGGTGGCCCCAGCAGGCGCCGAGCGAGTAGCAGCCTCGGGCAAGAGCGTGCGCGCCTTCGCCCTGCACGCCGAGGTGGTGCTCGAGGAGGGCGCTGAGGACGACGCCGCGTATGCCGCTGTCTCCGAGGTGCTCGACGGCCTGGAGCAGGAGCTGCGCGCGGCGGGCTTCGTCCTCGCCGTGCAGACGGGCATGGCGCTGCTGGGCGTGCATCCGCTGGAGGAGCTGCCTCGCACGGATGCCCATGAGTTGTTGGAGACGGCGCGAGCGCTGCACCAGCACGCCCAGAAGCTCGCGGCCGGCACGCGCGTGAGCGTCCACGCCTGCGTCCACGTGGGCCAGGTGGATGCACGACGCGGCCCCGAGGGCCTCGACATCACCGGCGGTCCCCTGGCGGACATCGCCGGCTGGGTGGTGCGCGACGCGAGCGGTTTCGGCATCACCCCCTCGGCCGCGCGCGCTTGCTCTCTGCCGCTGGCCGGCTGAGCCCCACTCCCCTCCCCTCTCAATCACAGACGACGTGAGGCGTTCCCTTGCCTCGCGTCGTCTTCACATTTCCACGTACAGCTCGTGAAAGGTCTTTCACTTGCTGACGTCGTACGTGGGTTGGTTGCCCAGAACCGACATCTCAGGTGTCTCAATTTTGACCGATTAGACGGTTTTAACCTGGGTATCCTTTTTTTCATCGGTCGCAGCAATCACACTGATGGCGTGGAGTTCAGGTTGTCGGGCAGCAATTCCGAGGGGCTCCACGAGGGGGAGTTACAGGCAGATTGAAATATCCCGCGTCATCCGTTCCCAGGGGGTGGACCATGCTGTTGAAGACCTTCGAGTCTCGGCGCAGTGGTTGGGAGTTTCTGGCACTGATGCTGGCCTGCGCTGTTGGCTGCGGACCGGCGGAGGGGCTGCCAGAAGAGACGGGCGGGCAGGAGGAGTGGGGGAGCACAACCCAGAAGATCATCGTGGGCAACGGGCTGAGCCTGAATGGACTGAGCCTGAATGGACTGAGCCTGAATGGACTGAGCCTGAATGGACTGAGCCCCACCGGGCTGTCGTCGAGCAGCTTCAGCACCTGGTTCAATGCCGACCCGACGGTGCGCAACGAGGTGATGAAGTACGTGGTGGCGTGCGCGGTGCCGTCGGGCCAGTCGCGCTCCTACACGAGCGGGGGCACCACCTATACGTGGAACGGAGTGCTGGGGCTCGCCACGGGCTGGGCCGGCGGCTTGGCGGCCACCACGGCGGAGCTGCACGTGGTGTCGGCGTGCATGGCGGCGCATGCCAACAAGTTCGGCATCAACGTCAACATCTCGCTGCTGGGGCTCGACGGGGCCGGCAACACCATCACCTATACGACCCAGGAGCTGACGGACTACAACGTCAAGGAGGCCTGCTTCTTCGGCAACCTCTTCGACGGCAGCACGGGCGTCTTCGGCGGCAACGACGGCCTGTCCCTGACGAGCAGCCAGAGCAGCCCGCGCGTGTGCGGCCTCGCCGGCTCCCCCAATGCCTCTCAGTGCACGCCCATGACGTATGTGGGGAGCTGCTCCACGTACTGCACCCTGGACGCCACCAACACCTTCTACACCTCGTGCACCTACAACAGCGTCACCTACCGGCCCGTCACCACGCGCATGAGGCCGGCGGACTTCTATAGCTGTGGCGACGGGGTGTGCCAGGCCACCGAGAGCTGCGGCACGGGCACCACCGCCAAGAGCTGCGCCGCCGACTGCGGCTCCTGCTAGGCCACGCGCCTGAGGCGGAAGACGTCGACGTCGACACCCTCCGAGAAGAGGGCCAGAGGGGGCTCGGAGGGACGAGGAATGCCAGCGGCCGCCAGGAGAGACTCGTCCAGTCCCTCCACGTCGGCGCCCCGCACCTGGTAGGGCGAATGGTGTACCTGGCCGCGAAAGAGCGAGCCGTTGGCGGTGGAGTAGAGGAAGTAGCGCTCGACGAGGAAGTGCTGGAGCGTGCCCGGGGTGGCGGGGGCGGCAGAGCCCCGGGGCGTGCAACGCACGGAGCACGTGGCGGGCGTGGGCCCGGGCCAGCGGCGCTCGGAGCGATAGGAGTAGGGCTTCCCCTCGCTTCCAGTGGTGAGCTCCATGCTTGCGTAGTGGTAGGGCAGCTTGAACCACGCCCGCGCGAGCCGCACCGCGATGGCGTTGGCGGCCTCCAGGCTGAAGAACCAGACGCCCGGATCCTTCCCCTGGAAGTGCACGTACGTGCGCACGTTGGTCTCGTGGAAGTCCGACAGGAAGCCCACCGCGGGCAAGCCTCGGGGACGCACGCCGCACATGGTGAAGGGCACCAGGCCCACCCAGGCCTTGCCGTCGAAGGTGTCCAGCGTCAGGCCCGGCGGCAGCAGCGGCGCCATCACCTCCGGCGGCAGCGCCCAGTGCAGGAACAGCAGGTGGCGCCAGCTCTGGTACATGACGGGCCGCTCGTCCGGCCGGCGCGTGGGACTGAGGCGATCAATCCCAGGCTCGGCGGAAGTGACGACGGACTCGGCGGGACGCTGGGACACGCAAGGCCTCCTGGGCGGACGGAACCGGCTTCATAGCTCCGCCCGAGGCCGAGGCCCACCACCGTCGGCTCCGCCGGCCCGGACACCGGCCAGCCGCTCAGGTACCGACCGCGCCCGGGGTGGCGGAGGGACCCTGCGCCGGGGGCGTATGACTCTCGGCGACGTCCGCCCGGGCGATCCGCTCGTCCAGGTCCGCCATCAGGTGCTCGAAGGCCTCCTTGCCAATGGCCGCCTTCTGGTACGCCTTGTGGAGCGACTCCTTCTCCACGATGAGCATGCGCCGCACCGCCTCCTGGTGCTCCTCCTCATGGAAGCGCATGGACTGCTGCTTGAGCGCGGTCAGCTCCTGCTGGGCGGCGGCCTCCTTCTGGTGGTACTCCCGCTCGAGCTGCTCCAGCACGTCGGCGGGAATCTCCCGATTGCGGCGCATGCCTTCCAGCGCGGACAGCGCGGCATGGACCGCCCCCAGCCGGCCCCGCGCCAGCTCGTACTGCTCCTGGTACTCATCCTTCATGCCGGTGATGCCCAGCCGCCGCAGCAGCGGCGCCATGGTGAGCCCCTGGAAGACGATGGCGAGCACCACCACGCCGAACGTCATGTTCACCAGCAGCTCCCGGTGCGGGAAGTCCGCCGGCAGACCGAGGATGAGCACCATGGAGATGGCCCCGCGCAGCCCGCTCCAGGTGAGCACCGCGGTCCAGCTCCAAGGCATGCGCTCCGAGGTGAACCGCAGCAGGCCCGACACGCCGTACACCACCAACGCGCGCCCCGCCACCACCGCCACGTACGCCGCGAGAATCGGCTTCCAGGAGGCCAGCAGCGAGCCAACCTCCACCTCCAGGCCGATGAGCAGGAACACCACCGAGTTGAGCGCGAAGGCCAGGTACTCCCAGAAGCTCTCCACCGCCACGCGCGTGGCGGGGCTCATGCCCTCGTGCGCCGCCCAGTTGCCGCACAGCATGCCCGCGACCACCGTGGCAATCACGCCCGAGTAGTGGAAGTGCTCGGCCACCACGAACGAGCCGTACGCGGCGATGACGGTGAGGGTGATTTCCACCATCGCGTCATCCACGCGCTGGATGACCTGGGCGACGGCGAAGCCCACCGCACCGCCCACGAGCATGCCCATGCCGGCCACCTTCACGAAATCCAACACCGCCCCGCCCACCGTGAAGGTGCCTCCGGTGGCCACCGCGACGATGAGCGTGAAGAGCACCACGGCCGTCCCATCGTTGAGCAGGCTCTCGCCCTCCACGAGGATGGCCAGGCGCTTGGGCGCTCCCAGCGCCTTGAAGAGCCCCACCACGGCGATGGGATCCGTGGAGACGATGACCGCGGCGAACACCAGCGCGTGGATGAAGCCGAAGCCGGGCGCGAAGTTCCACCGCGACACCACCGGCGAGAGGATGAGCGCGGTGAGCCCCGCCGACGCCGCCACCCCGGGAATGGCCATCGAGTGGATGGCCAGCTTGTTCTTCCAGAACTTGCGGAACTCCACATGGAAGGCGGCCTCGAAGAGCAGCCCCGGCAGGATGATGGCGAAGAGCAATTCCTTGGTGAGGTGGGGGGGCTCGAAGGCGTGCGCCGAGCCGAGCACCAGCCCCGCCACCACCAGGGCCACCGTGTAGGGGAACTTGAAATAGCGCGCTGCGATCGCCACCGCCGTCGCGATGGAGAAGAGCAGCACGAAGGCCAGCTCGAAATGCATCCCCGAACTCCGTTTGAGCTCAAAAAAGGCCGAACCCTAACCCGAGGTCCCCCCCTTCCGGCAACCCGGCGACATCCTCCCACCTTGTCACCAGGACAAGGGCGACACGGGAGGGTGGAAACACACCCGGCCGATGGGTCAGACTGTTCTCCCCCCAACAACAGTGACCCCCCCCACTGAATAATTGAAGGAGCGCTGGATGCAGGCAGGACTGGAGAGCCTCGGGATCGCGGTGCCGCCTACGTACGTGGAGCTGGCGGAGCTGGCCAAGGCGCGAGGCGTAGCGCCGGGCAAGTACGTGGATGGGCTGGGCGTGACGCGGATGGCCGTGCCGCTGGTGGAAGAGGACACGGTGACGCTGGCGGCGCGGGCGGCGCGGATGGCGATGGAGGCGGCCGGGTGCGCTCCGGAGGACGTGGGCATGCTGGTGGTGGGCACCGAGACGGCGGTGGACCACTCCAAGCCGGTGTCCTCATATGTGCAGGGCCTGCTGGGACTGCCCACGCGCTGCCGCGTCTTCGAGACGAAGCACGCGTGCTACGGCGGCACCGCGGCGCTGCTGCTGGCCATGGACTGGGTGCGCTCGGGCAGCGCCAAGGGGAAGAAGGCACTCATCATCTGCTCGGACATCGCCCGCTACGGCGTGGGTACGCCGGGTGAGCCCACGCAGGGCGCGGGCGCGGTGGCGCTGCTGGTGTCCGACAAGCCGAAGCTGCTGGCCTTCGAGAACGGGAAGACGGGCGCGTACGCCAAGGACGTGATGGACTTCTGGCGTCCGCTCTACTCGAAGGACGCGGTGGTGGACGGGCACTACTCGGTGCAGTGCTACCTGGACGCGCTGGAGGGGGCGTACAGGGCCTACCAGGAAGCGTCGGCAGACGCCAGGGAGGACGCGGGCGGCGAGGGCCAGTACAGCGACCGGTTCGCCGCGCTCGTGTACCACGTGCCGTACGGGAAGATGTCGCGCAAGGCGCACCGGCACGTGCGCACGCTGGACGGGGACAAGGAGCCGGACGCGAGCTTCGACCGGCTGGTGGGCCCGAGCCTCGTGCTGCCCTCGCAGGTGGGCAACATCTACACGGGCTCCATGTACCTGGCGCTGGCGAGCCTGCTGTCGTCCTCGCGCGAGGACCTCACGGGCAAGCAGGTGGGCCTGTTCTCGTACGGCAGCGGCTCGTGCGCGGAGTTCTTCAGCGCCGTGGTGCAGCCCGAGGCGCAGGCGCGCGTGAAGGCGCTGGGCCTGGAGACGCTGCTGGAGAAGCGGCGCGCGCTGAGCATCCCCGAGTACGAGGCCATCATGGCGGCGCGCGAGAAGCTGGACGACAAGCCCGCCGAGGAGACGCCCGGCGAGGGCTTCCGCTACCAGGGCACGCGCGACCACAAGCGCATCTACGCACGCTGAGCCAGCTCGAGCGGGAGGCGGCTATGGAATGACGTAGTACGCCTCCTGCCAGGGCACGAAGAAGTTCCAGCCGTCCGCGGTGAGGTACGCGGGGTCCTCCTGCATCACGAACACCTCCTGGCCGTCCCACTCGGGCACCGGGGTGCGCGTGTTGAGCTCGATGGCGATATACGAACCCTCGCGCAGCTTCTTGGGCTCCTCCTGCCGGCTCGTCGAACGGAAGTCGATGGAGGCGCCCAGCGCGTGCCCCTGGTTGCCCAGCGGGTGCGAGTACACCTGGGCCACGATTCCCTTCTCCCTCACCCAGGCGATCACCATCTCGTACACCTCGGCGGACGGGCGCCCCGGACGCGACGCCACCACCAGCGCGACCTGCACCGCGTTCGTGTTCCCCAGCGCCCGCTTCAGGCCCTGGGGGACGTCCCACTCCCCCTCGCGCAGCACATAAGCCATCTTCTGCCAGTCGCTGTGCAGGCCCAGGTAGCTGATGCCGAAGTCCACGTGCAGCAGGTCTCCCCGCTGGATGACCAGGTCCTCCTTCGCCACCGCGAGGAAGCCGCGCGACGAGGCGTTGCCCTGCCCCTTGCGCTGCACGCGCAGGTCCGGCTGGAACCAGGTGCCCACGCCCAGCCGCCCCAGCTCGTCATACAGCCAGCGGCGCACGTCCCCCACCTTCGTGACGCCGGGCTTCACCACCTCGGACGAAAAGGCCCGCTTCACCACCTGCTCCGTGAGCAACACCAGTGTGCGGTAGTGCTCCAGCTCCTCGGGAATGCGCGTGTCCAGGTACTCCTCGATGAGCGGTGCGGCGCTGATGAAGCGCGCCTCCGCCTCGGGCCCCAGCCCCGCGGCGAGGAGCGCGTACGAGTCCCGCGTCAGGCTGCGCGTCACCCCTCGCTTGCCGCCCATGCTTAGCGCGATGGTGGCCGGTCGGTACCGCGTGTAGAGCTCGGCCAGCTCCTCCTCCCTCGGCTTGATCGGCTCCTTGGGACACTCGAAGAAACGCGTGAGGTTCTCCTCGGGGTAGCCCGTTAGCGCGTACTTCTTCAGCCCCTGCGCGCCCGCGTCGATGAAGACGAAGATATCCCGGTTGCCCGCGTAGGGCCGCGGCGGCGCCACGTACTGGGTGAGCGGATCATCGTGGAACTCCTCGTTGACGATGATCCACATGCCCACGCCGTGCTGGCGCATCATCGGCAGGAGCATCTCGTGGCGCTTCACCAGCCAGGCCTCGCGCACGGCGATCTGCTCGGACCAAGAGAGCAACCGGGGCGGAACAGGGCGGGCCGTGGCACACGCCACGTTCAGGGCAAGCAGCAGACAGGGAACGAGCCAGCGTCTCATCACGGAGGGCTCCGGGCGGGGTGGTGCCCCCCAGCCTACCCCGCGTGCCGCCGCGCGGAATCACCCGAGGTGTCCCCCAGACTTCGAGCGGGTCCAACCCGGGTCTTCATCAAGACGGGCCACCGGGCCACGGCATGCCCGGTCCCAGGGAGGGATGGCCAGGGGACATAGCGGGTGGGGGAGCAGGCGGTTACATCCATCGGGTGACCGATGTGAGAGACCCGCGCGTACAGGACGCGCTGAGGCAGGCGTGCGACGAGCTCGGGCTGCCCCTCACCTACCGCGGCTGCGTCCATCCGCTCCTGCGCGACCCCGAGGGCGAGTGGCCCCAGTGCTGCGGCGGAGGCTGCTACCCGTGCGCGCAGACACTCGTTGATGTCGCGGTGCGCACGCTGCAGTTGCTCGGCACTCCGCGCACATCGCCCGTGTGAGCCCGGACGACTCCCAGCGGCTCACGAGGCCAACGCCTGGACGTGCTCCTGCCGCCCCGCCATGGAAGGCGCGCGAGTCTCCATCAGGTACTGGCTGTACCAATCAACGGTCTCCGCCAGACCTTCGTCCAACGAGTACCGCGGAGCCCAGCCCAGGAGCCGATGCGCCTTCTCGGCGGAGAGGTGCTGGTGGAGGATCTCCCCGTGTGTGGCCTGGGTGAGGAGGGGCTCGAGCTCCTCTCGGTGGAGAAGCCGCTGGAGCCGCCTCACGACCTCGAGGACCGTCCAACTGCCGCCCATCGCGAAGTTGAAGGACTGCCCCCGAGCCACTCCGTCGTCGAGGCCGTGGAACATGGCCATATAGGCCCGCACCGCGTCGCGGACGTAGAGGAAGTCGCGCATGAAGTCACCCCGAGGAGGGCTTCGGACGATGGGCGGCTCGCCCGCCAGCAGCCGGCGGATGGTGTTGGGGATGAGCCGGCTCCAGGTGAGGTCTCCTCCTCCGTAGATGTTGCCGAACCGCCCGATGGCCACGGGCAGCCCGTAGCTGTGCGCGTAGGCATGAGCGATGAGGTCCGCGCAGGACTTCGAGACGTCGTAGGGATGCCGGCCCTGGAGTGGCAGCTCCTCGGTATAGGGCAGCACAGGGCTGTCACCGTACGCCTTGTCGCTCGAAGCAACGATGACACGCCTGACGTTCCGTGCGTTCTTCCTGCACGCCTCCAGGACGTTGTACGTCCCGCGGACGTTGACCTCGAGCGCCAGGTGCGGCGACGAGAAGGCGAGCCCCTCCACGGAGATGGCCGCGAGGTGGAATACCGTATCCACCTCCTGCTCCGTCATGAGCCGCTCGAGCAAGAGGTAGTCCTCGACGTTTCCGACGACGTTCTTGACCCGATGGACGAGCCCGCTGCGGACGAAGTGTCCCTGCGGATCCCAGTGCGAGAGCAGGTTCACGACGAACGCGCCCCGCTGGAGGAGGTGCTCGGCCAGCCAGGAGCCCATGAAGCCCGAGGCGCCCGTGATGAGGATCCGATGGGCGTGGAGATCCTTACCCATGGGGGCCTGAGGCGATGGAGACGCTCCATCGGGTGACATGGTCTTCTCCTGGTTGGCGTGGATGTGGCCCGCGAGCGCGGCACCAGAAGGATCGATGGCCGAGCCAGGAGTTGTGATGGAGCCGCGCGTGACTCAGCGAGTGGCCGCCAGGGTGGCCACCAGTTCCTGCAGGATAGCGTGCCCGCCGCGGAATACGGGCCATCCATCCCCCACCAGCACTGCGTCGATGCGCGGCCAGGATGCAACCAGCTCGCTCACTGAGGCGCGGGCCTTGGCAGGGTCCTTCAGCTTCGCTTCTGGCAGGAGGTTGAGCCGGCCGCCCACGTGGCCACGGATGAGGTCTCCCGTCACCAGGGTCGTATCCTCAAGAGTCAGAGCCAGCTCGCCGGGCGTCTTGGAGCCGTGCAGTTCCGTCGCCACCAGCCCAGGAACAAGCGCATCACCCGTGGCAAGCGATCGATCGCACTTGAGAGGAAACGTGTCGGCCTCGGCGCGGGGACCAGCCACCTTCGCGCCGAAGGTGGAGACCAGCTCGCGCGTGGCGCGGACATGCTCCGAGTTGGTCACCACCACCCACGCCACGCCGCCGAGCGAGCGCAGGTGCGCGGCATCGTGCGCGGACAGGGGAAGCGGATCGATAACCACGTTGCCCTCGGGGCGCACCCACAGGGCGCTGTGGAAGTCCAGGTTGCGCGACTCATCGAAGACGGACCAGCCGTAGAGGTCTTTGCGGTGCAGGGCTTTCATGGCGCCCCAGACTACGCGGGCTCACCCCGTGGTCCGCAACGCCTCCGGCAACGACATCCGCTCGGACAGCCACTCCACCGCTCCCGGTGCATAGAAGAGCGCGCGGATCCACGGCAGCTCGCGGAACCGGCCTGGCTCCACTCCGTACACCCCGCCCTCCTTGCGCAGCCAGCCCACCTCCTGCGCGTGCTCCAACTGAGGCCCGTACATCGCCTCCAGCTCCGCCCCCGCGAAGGCTCGGAAGCGCACCGGGTCGATGAGCCCGAAGTTCAACGAGAGCAGCACATACTTCGCGCACCGCTCCGCGTCCGGCAGCGTGTAGCCGTCTTCCTCCGGCAGCACGGCCCCGCTCTGCACCGCCGCCACGTACGCATCCACCTCGTACGGCGCGAACCACCAGCGCGTCCCTACCAGGCTCGACGCATAGTTGCCCGCCCCCACGTAGGGCAGCCCGTCCAGCAGCCGCCCCTCGAAGTACGGCGACGTCCCCGTCTCCCCCGCATGCCGCGAGAAGTTCACCGAGCCATAGGGCGCATGGAAGCCGTTCGCCGTCAGGTGCTCATAGGCCAGGTCGTACAGCGCGCCGTAATCCCCCGGCGTGGGCCGCACCGCCGTCAGCTTCGGCATCGCCCTCCCCGCTCCCCGGTACAGGCAGTCGTACGTCGTCACCGAGTCCACCGGCAGCGCCGCCACCCGCTCCAGGTCCTGCCACCACTGCTCCCGCGTCTGCCCCGGCAGCCCGAACACCAGGTCTACGTTCACCCGGCGGAAGCCCACCGCTGCCAGCGCCTCTACCGCCCGCTCGCCCAGGCTGCGCTGCGCCCGCCGGTTCACCTGCGCCAGGGTCTCGTCGTTCGTGCTCTGCAGCCCCATCGACACCCGGTCCACCCCGCCCGCCTTCAGCACCGCCAACCGCTCCCCGTCTGTCGCTGCCACCCGCGGCGTCGTCTCGATGGACAGCGGCCACGCCACCTCGTACCGACGCCTCCATGGGCGCAACGCCTCCAGCACCCTTCCGAGCAACTCTGGCTCCAGCAGCGTGGGCGTCCCTCCGCCGATGTCGATGCCAGGCACCGTGCACCCCGCCGGCAGCGCTGCATCCAACCGCTCGAGCTGTGCGCACAGCGCGTCCACATAGCGCGCGTGCACTCCCGCTCCCTTGCGCAGGTCCACCGCGAAGTTGCAGTAGAAGCACTTCGCCTCGCAGAAGGGCACGTGCACGTACAGCAGCACCCGCTTCAGCGCCTCCAAGGCCACGCCCGCTCCGGGCGGTGACATGAAGCGCTCGCGGAAGTACTCCCGCGACGGCGGGTATTGAATGGTGAAGTCCAGCGGCCGCGCCGAGGCCAGCGCCAGCGCCCGCCTCCAGCTCACCGCCGAGCCTCTTCGGAGACGATGCGCGCCACCGCCGCCACGTCTTCCTCGCCCAGCGTCTGGTGGATGCCCACGAAGAGCGAGGCCTCCGCCAGCGCCGTGCAGTTCGCCAGCCCGTCGTGCGGCAGGTCCTTCCATGCCGGCTGCCGGGTGATGGCTCCGCCCATCAGCGTGCGCACCTCCACCCCGCGCCCCATCAGCCGCTCGGCCAGCCCCGCCGCGCTCCCCTGCTTCACCGTGAAGGGAAAGACGAAAGGCGAGCCATTGTCCGCCGGTGCCGCGTACACCGTCAGGCCCGGTGCGTCCCGCAGCACTTCGTACAGCGTGGCGTAGTGCGCGCGCCGCCTCGCCTCGTGCGCCTCCCACTTGCGCAGCTGGAAGCGGCCGAAGCAGGCATTCAGCTCGGACATCTCCAGGTTGTGGCCCATGCGCACGTAGTGGAAGTTGTGGTGAATGCCCGGCGGCGCCGTGCACGCTCCGGGGTCATAGTGACAGGTGCACTCGCGACCCCAGTGCGTCACCGACTCCACCACCCGCAGCCAGCTCGCGTCCGGGCACACCACCGCGCCCCCTCCAAACGAGGACAGGTGGTGCGGGTGGTAGAAGCTCCACGTCGCCAGCGTCCCGTACGCATGCGCCGGCTTCCCGCCGATGCGCAGGTCCATCGTCTCGCAGGCGTCCTGCAGCACCAGCAGGTTCCGCTCCCGCGCCAGCTCGAGCACCGCCTCCAGCGCCGCCGGGAAGCCCAGGAAGTGCGTCACGCACACCACCCGCGTCTCCGGCCGCAGCGCGCGCCGCACCGCCTCCGGGTCGATGCAGAAACCGCCCGGCTCCGTGTCCACCACCGTCACCGCGAAGCCCGCGGTGCGCAGCGACGACAACGTCGTGGGAAAGGTGAAGCCCGCGGTGACCGCATGCGCCCCGGGTCCCGTGCGCTCCGCCAGCGCGAGCGCCGCCGCCAGGTTCGCCGAGCTGCCCGAGTTCACCAGCGCCAGCTGCCTCGCACCAAAGTGCTCGCCCAGCTCCGCCGCGAAGGCCTTCAGGTTCGCCCGCGCGGGGCCCAGGTGCTCTGCCACGAAGTGCTCGAAGCCCTCCGTCTCAACGGGGCCCGTGCACGGATAACGGTAGCGCGCCATGGACAGCCTTCTCCCTTCGGCGTCAGCGAAGCTGCTTCTGCTCCGGCTGCGGCAGATCCGGATCAATGCTGCGGATGATCCAATCCAGCGCCTTGCTCTCCCACTCCGAATCCTTCAGCGCGTCCAGGTAACGCTCGTAGGCATACACGCCCGTGGACTTCGCCAACCGGAGGATTTGAATCAACGCCACCGTGCTGTCCAACACCACCACCGAGCGCTCCATGCCATGGCTGCGCAGCCACACCATGGACTCCTTGATGAGCTCCTGAGTGTCCGGCGGGTTGGCCTTCTGCGTCCTCGAGTCCACCAGCAACCCGAAGGACTTGCCCTCCAGGGCCACCACCCGGGACTTCAGATCCTCGAACCAGGCCCGCGCCTCCGCAGGCGTGATGTACCCGGGCGCGTGCACCCGAAAGCCATAATCCGTGCCGAAGTTTTGTGGGACAGGCATCACTTGCCTCGTGTCTCGGCGGGGGAAGAGCCTCGCGCCCGAGGCAGCCGAGAGAGTGGCGCGCAGCTTAGCGCGAACTGACTTCCGCTCGGAAATTCAAGGGGTTGGGCATGGTGAGAGCGCGCGCCCCCTAGCACATCTCGAATCCAGCAGACCTGAAATTTTTTAATTTAGTTGTTTGCTGGATGGAGGAACTGGGGTAGTTTGCGAGACCGTCACCGTCCCGACACACCGCGTTGCGCGCACGCGTTCCTCGCCTTCTCATCACCCGAGATTCAGTCGAGGTCCACAAACCCGCTGTTCTGGGGGCGCGCACACCCGGAACGTCCCAGAAGAAAGGGGAGCCCGTGTCCCAACCCGCCCTCACCAAGGCCCTGCCGAGTCCTCTGCTGCTCGGAGAGCCGCCCGTCCAGTTCTCACAGGGGACGCACTTGTTGAGGGACGGAAGGGTGGAAGCGGTCGCGGTCTCGAGGGACGGCGGAGCGATTCCGGAGCCGCTCGTGCGGCCCGAGGAGCCCAAGGCCGAGCTGAAGAAGCTGCGCTCCTTTGGAACGTTCGAGAACATCACGGTGGCCGAGGCGCTGCTGGCGCACCTGGAGGCGGAGCAGGTGGATGCGGTGTTCGGCATCCCCGGAGGCAACATCGCGCCGCTGGTGCAGGCCCTGCGGCGCCAGCAGCGCATCCGCTTCATCATCGGCAGCCATGAGGGAGGCACGGCCTTCATGGCGGACGGGTACGCGCGCGCCACGGGCAAGCTGGGCGTGTGCGCGGTGACGGCAGGCCCCGGGGCCACCAACGCCATGACGGGCGTGGCCTCGGCGCACTTGGATCAGGTGCCGGTGCTGACCATCAGCGGCCAGGTGTCCACCGAGCGCTTTGGCCTGGGCGCCATCCAGGAGAGCACCGACGAGGGCGGCATCAACACGGGGGAGATGTTCCGTCACTGCACGGCCTCCAGCACCACCGTGGTGGACGCCAAGAGCTTCCCGCGCCTGCTGGAGCGAGCGCTGAAGACGGCGCACGCAGTGCCGCGCGGGGCGGTGCACGTGAGCATCCCCACCAACATCGCCCGGCAGACTCTGCCGAAGGTGAGCGTGCCCACGGCGCCGGGCGCATGGAAGGGTACGCTGCCCGCGGCGCCGGCCTCCGAGGTGTACACGGCCTTCGAGCTGCTGCGCCATGCGAAGCGGCCCCTGGTGTACCTGGGCTCGGGCGCGCGCGAGGCGCTGGAGAGCCGGGGCGCGGAGTTCGCCGCGCTCGTGCGCCGTTACTGCCTGCCGGTGGCCACCAGCCTGCGCGGCAAGGGGCTCTTCTCCGAGGAGGATCCGCTGTCGCTGGGTGTGCTGGGCATCGCCGGCAGCAAGCGTGCCGAGCAGTACCTGAGCGAGGGCGTGGACGTGCTGCTGGTGCTGGGTAGCCGTCTGGGGGAGTGGGCCACCAAGAGCTTCTCCTCGCTCTTCCAGGCGGCGCACACCGTCATCCAGGTGGACGCCACGCCGTCTGTCATTGGCCAGTTCCTCCAGGTGAACCTGCCCATCGTGGCGGACGTGAGCTCGGTGGTGGCGGGGCTGGTGGAGTTCGGCCACACGGCCTCGCCGGGCAACGAGGCGCAGGTGCGCGAGCGCCGCCAGCACCTCAACGCGCTGAACCTCGCCCACCGCTCGGCCGCGCCCGTGCTGCCCGAGGACGGTCCGCTCAAGCCGCAGCACGTGATGGCGGAGCTCAACCCGCACCTGCGCGCCCACACGGACCTGTACGTGGACATGGGCAACTGCACCGGCTGGGCCACGCACTGTCTGCGCATCACCCCGCCGGCCCGCGTCTTCTATCCCTGCGGCCTGTCCTCCATGGGCTGGTCCATGGGCGCGGTCATCGGCGGGAAGGTGGGCAAGCCGGAGAACACGGCCATCGCGCTCACGGGGGACGGCTCGTTCCTGATGAATGGCACCGAGCTCGTCACGGCGGTGCGCTACGGGGTGGGGGCCGTCTACATCGTCCTCAACGACAACTACCTGGGGATGGTGAACCACGGCGAGCACGCCCAGTCGGCGGGTGAGTACCCGCTGGATGACCCCTATTTCAGCCTGGGGAACCCGGACCTGGTGAAGTTCTCCGAGTCGCTGGGCGCGAGGGCCTATGAGGTGACGCGACCGGGCCAGCTCGCGGAGCTGCTGCCGCAGGTGCTGAAGCGCGCGGACGAGGAGCGCCGGCCGCAGGTGTTGGTGTGCCGCATCGACTACCGCGAGGTGCCACCGTACGGGGACCGCTTCGCCGCCGTCGCCTCGGCGCCGAAGGAGGGCTGAGCGCGAACCCGCCTTCGCGGGTAGAGTCCGGGTCCAGGAGCCCGGAATGACCCAGACCCCCGCCACGCAGTCCGCCAGCGGCTCGGCCGCCCCCCTCGTTCCCCCGGGAGGCACGCCCTCCCCCATCCCGGACCAGCGGGGCTTCTTCGGCCACCCGCGCGGGCTCTCCACGCTCTTCTTCACCGAGCTGTTCGAGCGCTTCAGCTTCTACGGCATGCGGGCGCTGCTCATCCTCTTCATGACGGCGGCCGTGGAGAAGGGTGGACTGGGCTTCGACAAGACGAAGGCAGGCGCCATCTACGGCCTGTATGGCGCGGGCGTGTACCTCACCGCCATGCCGGGAGGGTGGCTGGCGGATCGCTTCTTCGGCCAGCGGCGCGCGGTGCTCTACGGCGCCATCCTCATCGCGCTGGGCCACTTCAGCATGGCCTTCCCCAGCGTGAACCTCTTCTACCTGGGGCTGCTGCTCATCGTGCTGGGGACGGGCCTGCTCAAGCCCAACATCAGCGCCATGGTGGGCGAGCTCTACCCCGAGGGCGGCGCGCGGCGGGACGCGGGCTTCTCCATCTTCTACATGGGCATCAACCTCGGTGCCTTCTTCGCTCCCCTCATGGTGGGCACGCTGGGACAGCGGGTGGACTGGCACCTGGGCTTCGGCCTCGCGGGCTTCGGCATGGTGATTGGCATCGCCATGTACCTGTGGGGAGGGAGGAACCTGGGCGAGATAGGCAGGAAGCCCAGGAGCGCGGGGGAGCGGAACGGGGAGCAGGGGAAGAAGGCCTCCCCCGTGCCGGCCCTCGCGCTGGCGGGCGCGCTGGTGGGCCTGCTGGTGGTGCTGCAACTGCTCGGCATGGTGGAGCTGACCACCGCGGTGGGTCTGAACAGCGCGGGCGGGTTCATCATCCTGACGCTGGCGGTCGCATTCTTCGTCTATTCGTTCATCGCCGGCGGGCTGGACGCGACGGAGAAGCGGCGGCTGGGGGTCATCGGCATCCTCTTCATCTGCTCGACCATCTTCTGGGCGGGCTTCGAGCAGGCGGGCTCCTCGCTCAACCTCTTCGCCGAGGAGCGCACGGACCGGGTGGTGTTCGGCATCGACATCCCGGCGAGCACCCTGCAGGCCATCAACGCGCTGTTCATCATCTGCCTGGCGCCCGTGTTCGCCTGGGTGTGGGTGAAGCTCAACAAGCGCGGCCTGGAGCCCTCGAGCCCGGCCAAGTTCTCACTGGGGCTGGTGCTGATGGGCGCGGGCTTCCTGGTAATGGTGGCGGCCTCGTTGGCGTCCGAGGGCAGCGCCAAGGTGAGCCCGATGTGGCTGGTCCTCACCTACCTGCTGCACACCCTGGGCGAGCTGAGCCTCAGCCCGGTGGGACTGAGCACGGTGACGAAGCTGGCGCCGCACCGCATGGTGGGGCAGATGATGGGCGTGTGGTTCATGTCCATGTCGCTGGGCAACCTCATCGCCGGGCGCGTGGCGGGGCAGCTCGGGACGGATCCCACCTCGACCTTCGGCGCCGTGGCCGCCGTCGGCATCGCCGCGGGTGTGGTGCTGGCCCTGCTCGTGCGCCCCATCCGGCGGATGATGGGCGGGGTGCACTGAGGGCCACCACCGCCCGGGAGGCTCAGCGCTTGGAGAAGGCCTCGGCGGTCTTCTCCCGCTTCTTCTGGAGCCACTCGCGCGGGAGCCACTGGCCGCGCACCATCACCCCGAGCGCCCGGTTCGCCTGGCTCACATCCTCCAGGGGATTGCCGGGCAGCAGCAGCAGGTCCGCCCGCTGTCCCACCGCCACCGTCCCGAAGCGCGCCGCCGAATCCACGTGCTCCGTGATGAAGCTGCCCGCATTGCGCGTCCCAGCGGATAGGGCCTCGTAGGGCGACAGGCCCGCCTTCACCAGCTCCGCGAGCTCCAGCTGCGTCGACTTGCCGGGAAAGAGCCCGGCATCCGAGGCGTTGGAGCCCAGCAGCAACCGCACGCCCTCCTTCTGCAGCGCGAGCGTGAGGTGCTGGACGAAGGGGTATGCCGCCCGCTCGCGCTCGGCGTACGCCGCCACGTCCACCCGGCGCGTGGGGTTGGAGAAGCGCCAGTTCCGAATCACCTCCGGCGAGAGGTACCGGGCCTCCGGGTCCGCGAAGACGCCCTCCAGGTCCGTCAGCATCCGCAGCGCGGTGTCGATGTGGACCAGGTCCGGCACCACCGACGTCCCCGCCTCCTTCGTCGCGCGGGCGAGGCCAGCAATCCCCGCCTCATCCCGCGCCCCGGAGTGGAAGTACTCCTCGCCATGGGAGATGAGCGCCTGGCGCGAGCGCAGCACCGCCTCCACTCCCACCGTGCGCGGCACGTGCCCCACCACCGGAATCCGCTGCTGCCGGGCCATCGCCACCAGCGTGGCGTACACCTCGGGCGTGATGTTGTCGTAGACCTTGAGCGCCTCGTAGCCCGCGTTCTTCTGCTTCACCACGGCCACGCGCGCCTGCTCGGGCGTCCTCACCGACACCACCTTGCCGCCCGGCGGCCCTCCATCCAGCAGCGGGCTGCTCGTGTAGAGCGTGGGGCCCAGGGCGCTGTTCCCCTTCAGCTGCACCCCAAGCTCGAGGTGCTCGCGCGAGCCGTCCAGCTCGAAGAGGCTGGTGACGCCGTGGGCCAGGTACGACAGGAGCTGCTCCTCCGAGTGCAGGTGGACGTGGAAGTCCGCCAGCCCCGGCATCAGGTAGCGACCCTTGCCATCGATGCGCTCGGCATCCGCTGGCACGGTGATGGTCGCGGACGGGCCCAGGGACGTGATGAGCCCGTTGCGCACGATGACCGTGTGGTCCTCCAGCACGCGCTCGGCGTCCATGGGGACGACATTCACCCCAATGAACGCGGTCGCATTCTCCGAGTTGGCCGGAGTGGGCTGTACCTCGCGCACGCAGCCGGGCAGCAGCAGCGCTCCGGCGAGGGAGAGAAGGCTGGCACCCAGCAGAGTCCAGGTCCGCGAGGTCTTCATGTGTGAGGTCCTCTCGACATTGCAGCTGTGCAACGAATTATAGAGGGAGTGACACCAGCTGACGAAGGCCCGCACTCGGGGTGCGCTCACCCGCCCAGCAGGCGAGACCAGTCGTCCCCGCTCACCACACATCGACGGGCGAGCCGGGCGGGGGCACCGCAGAAGTTGGCATCTTAATCCTACTGTCCACGTAACCGGGGCAAGCCCATAACCGAGGCGAGCCCAGCCCATACGTCCGGGGCGAACCGCTGCGCGTTGGAACAATTCCTCCTCCTTCATGGCTCAGTCGCTGCCATACGAACGCCTGACAAAGTCTGACTCAGCAAGGTCCGGGAGCCGCTGGAGCGGGACGGCAGCCTGACCGCTAGGAACAACATGGGCACTGATCAACCACGCCCCAGCAGGGTCCCCACCCACAATGAGCAGAATGGGCTCAGGGCAACGGTAATCGGCAGTGCGTGCAATGCGCCCGAGTTGCTGGAGGTCCGTGCCGCTCGGCACCGGCGCGGCATAGGGGTGGAAATGCCACTCGCCCAGATAATGTTCGCCACGCGAGGCCCACCGGCGCTCAAGCCAGACCTGGAGGCCCCTCGTTCCGCGCTGGAACGAGCTTGGCCCACGAACCGAGTCCGTGGGGGGGTCAGAAGCGGCACGCACCCGGGCACAGTCGAGCGTGGCGGAGTACCCACCGACGAGGATGCCTCCAGTCTCCATCGTGCCAGACGAGCGGCACAGATGGAGAAGCCGCCGGACGGTGGCTCCTGGCACGTACACCCGGAAGCGTGCATCCGCGGAACGGAACTCAAGGGCTGGCATGCGCTTCCACAGGGGACACATGGGTTACTCCACGAAAGCTGTCTTCGTGTTCCTCACGCTCGTAGACATCGAGCCGCGCGTCGGGGCGCGTGGCCGTGGCTCGCACCAGCGCCTTCACCGCGATCGCGGCGGCCAACGCTACGTCATCCGCTCGAGCAGGAAAGACGGGATGCCAGCAACCGAGTCCCTCTCTGGGCAGCGAGGTGCGCCGGAGCTCCTCGTTCTCCTGCTGGATCCACGCTCCGGCCCGTTTCCAAAACTCACCCGACGGGAATGAGGAGCCCGTGGCGCTGAAGCACAGCAGGCGCCGCGCCCCCACACCAAAGGAGGCGGAGAAGAACAGGTGGGGCCTGTCCCATGTGTGTCGGCCCAGCACCTCAAGAACCTCGTCCGAGGCGGTACAATCCAGGATGGTTTCGCATCGGGAGACGAGCCAGTTGCTCCGAGCAGTCTGCTCGTCCAGCGGCTCAGGGATGGCGTGGACCTGCAAGTCCGGATTGAGGTTGCGTAGGCGACGCGCGAGCGCATGGGCCTTGGAGCACCTCACGTCCATCACATCCAACGTGTGGCGGACGAGATTTCCCGCCTCAAGGACTTCCCCATCCATGATGACCAGGCGGGAGATCCCACCGCGAACGAGCAACTCCGCCATGGCGGAGCCCAGTGCCCCCGCCCCGAGCAGCAACACCCAGGAGTTCCGCAGAGGCTCCGGCATTGCACCCCGGCTGCGGAGGTCCTCGGGTGCCCAGTTGTCGGTGCGGAGCCAGTTGAGGGGGAGTGAGTGCTTGAACAGTTGGGTCTGGTCATGAAGCCAGTACGCCCGCTCGTTACGGCGATAGCCGCGCGGAGCCACGTTGCCATGGGCAAACATGGGCAGCCGAAGCGCCCACCAGTGCATGCGTAGGTCCGGCTGGCCCACCTTCTCCGGAATGGGAAAACCGATGAGACACAGGTGGCGCTTGCCGTCGCGAAGCCGCGAGGCGAAGGCTTGAAGCTCCTTGCGCAGGTCCAGCCGCTGGGAGCGCAGCACCTCCTCCAGCTCGGGCCAGGTGGTGGGGGGCGCGTAGGGCTGCAGGACCGGGAGCGAGTCACACCGCATCCACGGCACACGGATGCGGTTCCGACGAGGCCCCGCGCGGAGCAGGTCTCCCCATTCGGGAGAGAACACGCGGCGGCCATCGAGCGATGAGAACGCTTTCACGGCGAGCAGCCGCGAGTTGCCGGGGACGGGGCTCAGTTCCACCCATCCTCGGGGCTCCGTGCTCGCCGTCCAGGTGCCAAGCGACTGGGCCGTCTCGCGGAAGACCACCTGCGGGTTTCCACCCGTGGGCAGGTCGGGGAGCTCGAAAGCGTGACCCGGGGCGAGAAGCTGGCCCCGGGCCGCGGTTTCGAGCCACTCCCGTGCGCTCGCGACGTGCCAGGAAAGCCGCGTCTCCGCACTCCGTGGCTCCTCCGGACGCGCCCTCAATCCGAGAGACGCCAGTCCTGTCTGCAGACACAGCCGCCCTTCCCGCCACGGTCGAGCCGCCGACCCTGGCCGGTTCAGGCGCTGGTGCGGATGCGTGTCCTCGATGCTCCCCTTCTTGGAGGGAAGGATGTCGATTCGCCCCCAGGGGTAGTGCTCGTCGATGAGTACGTACCAGTCCGTCCACTCGGGAATGCTACTCCCCGAGGTGTCCGCCCGTAGGCGCAGGGGAAGGACCCAGCACTGCTCCTGCGGAGCCCAGAGCACCTCGGCGAGCAGCTCCACGCCGGCTACCCCGTCTAGGGCGCGGCGGCCCACGCGGAGCTCGTCCGTCAGCGCGGGAGCGCCTCTCACGCGAACCTACCGGGTCCTACAACTCCAGGCCCGCCCTGGTGGGGCGTGAAGCCATCCTTCTTCGAGGAGGGGCCGCCATCGGGAGCCTGGGGGAACTTGTCGCCGAAGAGCTCGCGCCACAGCGGTGCCGCGGTCTGCGCGTCCGGAGCCTCGAAGGCATTACGTGCCGTCTTCGAGGCGGCCACTACCTGTGCATGGAACTTCGCGAAGTCCTTACCGTCGATGCGTGCCAGGACGTTCTGGTCCACGCCCCGATCCGGTGAGTAGGGGACTTGGTTGCAGGCGGCATAGAAGGCGTAGCGCTGGCTGAACTGCTCCAGGGTCCGGACCACACCCTCGGCTACCGAGGAAATGCCGTCCGGGCAGCAGTCGCCGATGAGGTGCTCCAGAGGGTAGCTCTTGGGTCGGTCCGGCAGTTCACTGGCGTGAACGAGCCGCCACCACTTGAGGGCCTTCACAACGTTGACGTAGTGCCCCGAGCATCGGGCGTTCTTCTGGTTCGTCCAACTCAGCTGCACCAGGGGGTGGGTGTCCTGCCACCTGCCAAGGTCCCGGTCCGGAATCCGCAACGGCTCCGTCTTCCACTGGGGGAGGCCGTCCAAGGCCGTCTTCACGAGCGGCTGCGTCTCATCCTCGTCGAGATGGAGGTCATCCTCACTCTCGGAGAGGGAGCTGTAGACACCCGCCTCGGATTCCGACGGCGCGGCGGTGATGACGAGGTCCATCTCCACGGTGGACATCTCGATGCCGAAGGAGCGGCCCTGCTGGCGGTACTTGCCCTTGTAGTGCTTCTCCAGAAAGGGTTTGAAGCAGGCCATGGCCTCGGTGGGCGTGAACTCGGACTCCTTCATGCGGGTGACGACGATGAGGTCGACATCCGCCCGCTTGCCGTCCTTGGGCCGGACCGCCGTGTGACGCCTGTAACTGCCCTGCAGAAACATGCTGACGAACCCTGTCTTGAGCTGCGTGTCCGACTCCAGGCGCTCCCGGAGTCTGGTGTGCCCGTCGATCATGTCAGCACGCTGGGCAGGCGTCGGGCGGATGTCATTGAGGAAGTCAGTGAAATACGAGGGAAGTGGAAGTGTCATTGTATATGGATCACGAATGGCGCGGCGTTTATTACGTGCACCGCCATCCCCTTCCCGCGGCTCAGCGGGAGGGCCGATCCACAAGCCGCACCGCCGGATCTCCCAACAGCGTGTAGCTCGTGACGTCGTGCCGCTCCATCCACAGCCATGCGCGCTCCGCCATATTGGGGGCCAAGGGATGACCGGAGGAGTGGGCCACTGCGTCCGCCTGGTATTGCTTGCGCAACTCCCGGTCCGCCTTCGATGCGAAACGTGACAGGGATTGGAGCGCCAGCCCCGCCCGGTAGCCCTCCACCAAACTCGTGAGCACATCCTCCAGCCGGTTGGCGTGCGTCTGCCCGGTGCGGGGATCGTGAAAGGAGCAGATCCACGCCTGGTCCAGGTGGCCGATGACGGCGAGCGGCCCCTCGGGATTGGCCAGCGCCGCCTGGGGTAAGGCGGCGATGAAGGGCCGAGCCCCCACGGGGCGGGAGCGCTCGACTCCCTCCAGTTCCCGTTGTCGCATCTTGCCCGACCGCACGAGGTGCTCCATCCATGGCTGGTACACGCTCCGCGCCGGCGTTCCCGCGCCGAAGCAGGCGAAGTAGAACCAGATGCCTCCAGGAAGGAACGCCCCCTGGCGGACATCCTCGGCGGCCAGGTGGGTCCGGTCGCCGAGCCACATGTTGCCCTGCGTCCGCCGCTGTTCTTCCGCGCTCTGCCAGCCCGACAGCGGTCCCCCAACGCCATGGCTCAACGTGAAGAACAGACTCGGCTCCTTCACACCGGCCAACTCCAACAGCCGCCCCTTGGCGCCTGCTGGCAGTTCCTCCGTGAGAACCCCGCTCGCCGGAAAGTAGCCCCTCGCACGCGCCTCTGAACAACGCCGTGCCGCCGGGCTGGTGATGAAGTCGTGGCCACTTCGCACCTGGGGCGACATGTCCTGTGCGGTCAGGAAGACGGCCCGGGCCTTCCGGGGGCGCGCCGCTTCCCTCTCACGGGCCACCACCTTCTCCACGTAGGCCGCGTAGTCATCCTCCCGCTCGAAGGGGAGGCGTCCTACGAAGCAAGAGCCATCGCCCGTCAGTTCCTCCTGCAGTTCCATCGAGAGTTCTTCCGGCGTCCCTGCGAGCAGGACGTAGCGGGCGTGCTCCCGCGAGGCTCGGGACGTCGGATACATCTCCTCGTCCACGAACTCGCGAGCCTTGGCTGCGTCCATCCCAGGCCGGGCGCGGTAGACATCCACCTTCCGGCCCTGCTCCTCCGCACGGCGCTCACACAGCGGCGACAGGATGGCCTCGAGTTTCCGGCCCCGGTCGTTGTCGGGAACCACGAGCGCCCATCGCTGTTCCCGCAGCGAATCGGGTTCGGCGGACATGCTGTACAGGTGGGAGGGGCTCGGCAGGGGCTCTGGAAGCGGGGCCTCCAGCAGCGACTCCGTAGGCAGGGGCGTCTCGATGACGGGGCGCCCGTCTCCAGCCTGAGCAAGCAACAGTTGCAGTGTCACTTCTTACCTCCGCGGTTGCGCTTGCTGCCGGGTTGCCTGGTGCCGGTGGCCTTGTCTCCCTCCGTGGGGACAGATTGGCGGGTGCCGTCCGTCTTATCGTCCGCCATGAGGCCGGGCCGGCTGGTGGTAGTGGCCTTGTCTCCCCCCGTGTTGGTGTCGAAAGGAGGCGGGCCATACGTCACCTTGGCCCCCTCCTTCTCCACTTGCGCCACGAAGTCATCGAGCTGCGCCAGCGTCCCCTGGACCACGAAGATGGCCTGCTGCTGGTCATCCAGCGCTCCATAGGCGGTGAAGCTCCCTTGTTCGCGCGATTTGACGATGTAGACGTACCGCCCCTCCTCGGGATACCCCTCGAAGAACGGCGTGCCATCCCACGTCGAGAAGTCCTGCGTCTCCGGCGACTCACCCTGCATTGGCCCTCCCCTGCTCCATTGTGGCTGCGCGTGATGTAGCAATCGCTCTTCACTCGAAGACGAGGACACCGTTGACCCACTCGGCGTCCTTCCCGTTGCTCAGCCACTTCATGCGTTCGTCGCGAGCGGCCACGCTGGCAGGAACGCCCCCACGGGTACGTTCGCGCACGGCAGCGAAGAAGGCCGACGCGTCGTCGTTCGGGATTGGCAGCGTCGCCGCAAGCACCGTGCGCGCTCCAGCGGCGAGGAATGCATTCGGCAGGCTGCCATGCTCATGCAGGGCCGAGGTTCCCCTCGCGGCCTCGCACGCCGCCAGGACGACGAGCGGAGCGCCCGAGAGCCGTTGCCCTCGGATGCGGTTCTCGTACAGCGCATCGTTTCCGTCCGGACCTGGAGCCAGCAGCAGATAGGCCGTGTTCGAGCCAGGGTCGATCTTCCCGTGGGTCGCCAGGTCGATGTCCGTCGCCTCCGACATGGCCGCCAGCACGCGGTTCGGGGTGGCATCCAATTCCCGAAGGGTCCGGACTGCCGCTCCCGGCGTGATGGTGGGCGACCACGTCAGGACGCGGTCATTGTGCTGCTCGTCGTACCGCACCTCGCTCACCACGAGGTGCAGGCCTCGTCCGTCTGGAGGTTGGGGCGAGATGGCTCGCGTTACGTAGCGCCAGGCGAGCTCGGGCGGAAGGAGCCCCGCTCGCCCCTGCAAGGGAGGCCGGGCCAGGACGTCCACGGAGGCACAGGGACGAAGGGCGTCCACCATGTCCGCGGGCACCACGCCCGCGAGGCTCGCGGGGTCGAACCGTGCGCTCCGCTCGGGGGTGTACCGGCTGACCAGTTGCCCCTCCGCTCCCCGCGCCACCAGCAGGCTGCGCTCCGTGTCTGCCGTGAGCGCGAGGATGCACCGGCCCGAGGCGGCCAGATCCAGCTCCGAGCCGAAGCGACCCAGGGCCGCGACGAAGTCGCTCTTCGCGGCGTCGGCGAAGATGAGGGACGTGTAGCTGTACGCACGTGCATGCCTTGCCGTGACGTCCTCAGGGGCTGCGGACTCCGCCTCGTGGATGGACTCCTCCAGCAACGCGCGTCCCCTGACGTGGTCTACCTCCAGCAGGAAACGCCCTCGAAGGAACTTCGCGTAGGCGCGCTGCCCCGGGGTGTTGCCGGGCTCCAACGTGAGCGCCTGTTCCACGGCTTGCGCGTCCCGGGGGGAGCGGCGCGTCCGCGCCACATCCACCAGCGCCGCAATTCCATGCTGTGTGAGCGGCAGCCCGACGTCCATGGCCCGGTCCAATTCGGCCCGTGCCTCATCCAACTCCAGGGCCTGAATGGCCAGGTGGGCGAGGTTCTGATGGATGTTCCGCAGGCTCTTCCGGTCGCCCTCGGACATGAGGAGGGCCTCACCGAAATAGGCGCGGCCCAGCGTGACGTCCGCCGCCACGCGCATGGCATTCCCCAGCGTCTGCAACAGCATCCGCTCCTGGTCCCATTGGGCCTGCCGCGCCATGGCGAGCCCAGCGCGCGCGTGCTGCTCGGCATCGCTCACGTGGAAGAGCCAGCCGGACACATGGGACAGGTCGTTTTCGACCTCGATGCACCGGTAGACCAACTGCCCCCGCTTGCAGAGGCCGAGCGCCTCCTCGAGCAGCTTTTGTGCCCGGTCGTAGCGCTCCTGCTTCTGCTCCTGGGTTGATTCCACCTGGAGGCCCACCACCCGGAACCAGGGGTCCGGGCTGTTTCGGCTCCGCTCCACGAGCTGGCGGGTGTATTGCGGCAGGTGCGGGACCGCATACATGAGCGCGCCCAGGGCGATGTCGTCCTCGCTTGAGGCGAGGAATGTCCGGAGCAAGGCTTCCTCGTCGCCCGAGGCCACCTGCCCCGTCATCAGCCGGGCATATTGCGCCGCCAGCGGGGCGCGGACGGTGAAGTCCCGTGCGGCAATGCGCTGGACGTATTCCTGGAGCACCGTGCCACCTCCCGCGAGCTCATCCAGTCTCTCTGCGAGGGGAAGGAACTTGCGCACCTCCGCGGCGGTCGTCCGGGCACGTACGGCGTGATAGAAGTCACGGCGCATCAGCGGGACGTCGGCGTAGCGGAGTGCCTCTGGCAGCGCGGAGACACCTCGGGAGATGAGCTCGAATCCCGCCGTGTCGGCGGCCTGCCAGTTGGCCTGTCGTTGCAGCACGCCCTCGAGCCGCTTCCGCTTCTCCCGGGCCTCGTTCCGCCATTGCGCATCCGTCTCGGTGTGCTCCAGCGCCGCGAAGTCCTCCATGGCCAACAGCGGCAGTCCCAGGTCCCGGTACACCAGGGCGCGATTCCACCGGGCCTGGACATGCGTGGGCGCCCCGCGGAGCACCTCATTGAACAGGCGGAGGGCTTCGCGCAGCACCCCCGTTCTGTGTGAATCTTTCTGGGCCTGGGCGTCCACATAGTGGGCCACCCCCAGGTCGCAGAGCACGTTCGCGTCCCACTTGCGCTCGCTCCGCATCCGCTCCAGGAGTTGCTTCGCTCGTGAGGTGTCGGGCGTACCGCCAGCGAGGTAGGCCGCGACAAGCTGAGGCAGGTCTCCCCTCTCCTCCAATTGGCCCATGACGACATGGGAGACCTCGGTTCCCGCCGGCGCTTTCGTCGCGCCCATGAGGGATTGGACCATCGGGCGGTACGTGTCCGCCTCGGGGTATGTGACGCGCGCTTCCAGTGTCCGCTGTTGCCCTGCCCACAGCTCGGGCACTGCTCGCGCCGTCAGCCCGCCCGAGAAGCGCGGGGTGATGAGCAGCAGAATGGCCACGGCGGAGAGCACCGCCGCACCGGCCACCAGCCGCCGGTTCCGGGGGATGGCGTGCCATGGAACCTCGACCGGGCCGTGCCGCTCGAGATAGCGCCGACCAAGTTGTTCGAGCTGCAGCAGTCGAGTCAGCTCTGACTGGCACCGCTCACACCCGGCCAGGTGCTTGCCGAAAGCCTGGGCGTCCGCGGGCGGGAGTTCCCCATCCGCGAAGGCCTGGAGTGAGTCGCAGGACGTGGACATCAGTGGGTTCCCTCATCGAGGTAGGGCTTGAGCAGCTCGTCGAGCCTCTGGCGGGCATAGAACAGGCGCGTGGCCACGGCGTTGGGTGTCACGCCCAGCTCGCGGGCGATCTCCTTGTTACCGAGTCCCTGGGCGCGGAGCAGGAAGGTGAGCCGCTGCTGCCGAGGCAGCTTCTCGACGGCCCAATCGAAGCGCTCCTGGGGAATGCGCTCGTACGTGTCCGGGTCCGCTCCCTGCGCAAGGGTCCAGCGGGTGATAGTCGGATCGTCTTCCGCCTTCTTGCGTCCCATGGAGCCTCGGAGCAAGTCATAGAAATGATTGTTCATGACGCGGATGAGCCAGCCGTCCGCCCGTGCGTCGTCGAGTTCGCCCAACGCACTGCCGAAGCGCTCGATGAAGCGCAAAAAGGTCTCCTGCACGAGGTCCTGGGGGTCGATGCCCTCGGCGCCACGGCAGAGTCTTTTGGCAATAGGCAACAGCAGCTTGTCGCACTTCGCGTGCCACTCGTCGAACTTGCTGGCCACAATCTCCCCGGCGCTCGTCATGATCGCGTCTTTGGTCCGTCCCCATAGGGGATACGGAGGGCACGCCGGATATTACGTCCCGCCCCGCAGGCGACTGGGCGAAGTCATGAGCGGCGCCTGGGCTTGGGGGTAACGCCTCCGGTCCAGGGGACCTCTACATAGCCTTCGGACTTCCGGAAGTTGAAAAGCTTGAAAGTCGCCTGGGTCTTCGGGTTGTAGGCCCTACCCAACGCCGCCGCCAGACTGGCTGGGCACGCCATTGCGAGCCACACCTCGCGGACGTCGGGCCATTCCGCGTGGATACGGTCCAGGGATGCGCGGAACTCGTCCACGGCGCGAGCCGTGTCCATCGGTCCCCGCACCACCGTGGGAGAGGTGCCTCGAGCTGCCACCAGGCGCACCAACGCGGGAGGGTTTTTCGTTCCCAGCCACTTCGCCAGTTCCTCCGGGTGGATGGTCAGGTTCACCTCGATGGTCATGGCCAGACGGCCCCCTGCCGCTTGGCAAGCCTCGGAATCCGGCCAGGCCTCCTCCCGGAAGAACCTCTCCTCGGGCGAAGGCTCCTGCATGGAGTCGTAGCCGCAGGTCCACCTGCCGGTGCGTCCCCGCTCCTCCTGGTACACGCGAAGCTTCCACCGGCTCAGCCTCCACCCCAGGTGGAACATGAGCGGCAACGGGGCTCGCCCGAAGAGGTTCACCATTGAGACCTGGGTCCCCAGCGCATCCACGAGTTGATCGGCTTGCCCGAGTGCGCGCCGCCACTGCTGGGAGGTCCTGGGAAGCGCATCCTCTACCCCGCCAAGGGGTTGCAGCACGATGATGTCCGGATCCCCCCCAGCGCGTCCTTCCAGGGCCTCGATGATGGCGGGGGGCGACACGGAGGAGTTCACCTCATAGGACACGACAAGCTCCTCTGGGAGCTCAGGGAGTGGCTCGGTCGGCGAGAAGACGATGCGCCGCCCTCCGGAACGGGCCTCCGCGGGCGGAGACAACGTGAAGAATTGGAGCGATGCCCAGTCGAGCGACGAGGGACTCAGCGCCTCATGGGCGTTCTGGAAGGCCTCGTCGATGGGGAGCTTCTTCTGGCAGAGAGCTTCATAGAACGCCCCCGTCATCTGAATGGAGCCATTGATCGTCAGAGGCATCAACGAGGCGATGACTGCTGGGATGCCGAGGCGGTTGAGGTCATGCGCCACGCCTCCGAACGTGCTCCCCACCTGACCGGGATTGCTTCCGTGACAGGCGCTCAGCACGACCGCCTGCAGGTCGCCTTGAAAGGGACCGAGCACGTTGCAAAGGCTGTCCCCATCCACAGGGATGGGCCTCTGCGGCCGATAGGGATTCGTCCAGACAAGCCCGAAAGTTCCTCCGGGAGTGGGCCCACCGTGACACAGGATGTGGAGGATGCGAAATGGCCTGCCCTCCTGGCGCGCCTTGTCCAGCGTGTCGCGAAGGGAGTCCAGCGCCAGGTTCTTGAGCTCGTCCTGCTCCGGATTGAATTCCGGGCACGCCTTCTGGATGGCCTCGCGATGGAGGTCCTCCGAGACATCGTCCTCCGCGTTGGACCACGCGAACAGCACTCGGCCATGGCCAAGCGCGGACTGGGGAACCCAGATGTCGTTGGCCCATTCGAATTGCAGGGGATACGGCTTGATGTAACCAAGGCTCCGGTTCTTACGGAGCGTGGTCAGCGCCCAGGGCAGGCTGAACAGCTCACCCGCGCTAAAGCGAAAGCGCAATCTGATGGGCGTTTTCTTCGCCTCGGCTTCGAGTAAAGCGTTTTCGTAATGACCCCAGCCTTCCAGCTCTTGCAGTACGTCCTCGAGGAACCGGCGCAGCAGATCACCCATCTGCTTCCGCGCAGCTGACGTTGGAGCCGCGCGCACGAACTCCGCACGTAACTTCTCCACCTTGTCCCACCGGAGCTCGGCCACCCCCTGCTTCCCCTGCTTGTGTCGCGCTGAGTACTGCTGCGGCCTCCCGTCGAACGCAAAGGGCTCATTGGGCCTCTTCACGCGGCCCAGCTCGATGGTCAGGATTCGTGGTCCAGGCATGGCTTCCTACCGTTCCGGGTAGTCCGTTCCGAGCAGCTCCCGCCAGAGTGCGTTTGCTCCGGCCATGTCGCCCACCCGCTCCAACTCCAGGGCCTGGGCGGCCCTGCGGGTGGCTCCCGACAGCCGTTGTTGTCCTTGCAGGAGGTTCGTCTGGCCCACCCCGGAATTGACGGGAGGCCCGAGCCCCGCTGGCTCCGGCCACTGCTCCATGATGCGTCCGCTCATGAACTGGAACAGGTGGGCCATGCCTTGCGCGTAGACGGATAGGCGGCCATCGGGTTGGAACGAGTCGATGCCCTTGTAGGCCATCACCTCCATGAGGAATGACGGCACGGGTTTGCCCTGGAGTTGGTTCCAGCGCTTGAGGGCCTTGATGAGCGGTTTGAGCCGCTGCGTGGCCCTGGCGTTCGCCGCGTCACAGGCCTCGATGTGCTTGCGTGGATCGCTCTGGATCCAGTCGCCTTTGCGCACGTCGGGAATCCAGTAGATGCCCGGCCGCCGCGGATCCTCCAGCGCGGGGACGACATCGAAACCGATGCCCGTCCCGCTGAACTCGATGTTGACCGAGCGGTTCTGCAGTTTTGCCTGCTTGCCGGGGAACTCCTGCTCGAGTGCCTGCTTCACGCGCTTGAGGAACGCCTCGGGGCCGACGGCCTCTCCCGTGCCGCTCGCTGCCGCCGTGAAGATGAGGAAGAGGTCGATGTCGTGCAGCGGTCGGATGGCCGTATTCCGGCCGTATGAGCCACTGAGGATAGACTCACGGGGCCGCAGATGGCGGCGCATCGCCTCGAAGACATTCCGCTCCTGACGCTTCGCCTCACGATCCTCGCCCGCCTGGAGTTCCAGGTTGTGCATGAACTGCTCGAACGCCTGCGCCACGGTCAGCATTTTGTGGGGGTCTCCTCTCCTAAAAGAGATACGGAGGAGACTGCGGGCATTACATGGGCTGGTACGCCAAAGAGCCGAACCCCCTCGCCGACACCGCCACACCTCTTCCAGGCTGACACAAGCCCCCACTTGCGGCGAATGCGTGAAGGTGAGACCCAGCACCGCGCTCAGGGCCACGATGACGTCCCGGGCAAGGCGCCCGAAGAATCAGGTCTGATACTCAAGGTCCAACAGACGCCCGGTGATGTGCTGCCCATTTCCCAGGTAAGACCGCAAGCGCCAACTGAGAACTCACCCGCCCAGCAGGCGAGACCAGTCGTCCCCGCTCTCGAAGAGGTGCACGCCCAGCCGCTCGCACACGTCCTGGTGCACCAGGGCCGCCGACCCGCCCACCCAGACGGGCACCCCCCTGGGCACCCCCGCCACGATGCGCGACAGCGTGTCCTCGAAGTCCTGCGCCCCGTGGTCCGTCACCGCGGATAGCCCCACCAGCTCCGCCCTCAGCTCGCGCGCCACTCGGCCCACCTCCGCCGCCGGCGTCCGCTGGCCCAGCAGCGTCACCGCCAGCCCCGCGTGCCTCATCCTCAACGCCGCCCCCAACAGGCCCAGCTCGTGCTGCTCGTCCGGGAAGCAGGCCAGCACCACACGCCGGCGCCCCCCCGCTCCCGGTGCCGCGTGCAGCAGGCTGATGAGCCGCGCACGCACCTCCTGCGTCACCAGGTGCTCCTGCGCCACCGAGAACGCGCCCGAATGCCAGCGCTCGCCCACCTCGCGCTGCAAGGACACCAGGACCTGCTCATAGGCAGCCAGGGGCGTCAGCGCCGACAGCACCTCGTCCAGCACCTCCGATACCCGCCGCTGATCCAACGCCGCCGCCGCCGCCAACGCCTCCTCCTGCCACGCCTTCAAGCTCGTGGCGCTCGGCTCGGCACTGGCTGGGGGAGCGGGCGGCGCCGTCTCGAGCTCTGCCTGCAGCTGCGGCAGCATCGTCGCCGCCTCGCTGATGGACACGCCCTCCTCGGTGAGCTGCTTGAGCCGCCGCAGCAACGCCACGTCCCGGTCCGTGTACACCCGGTAGCCCGAGGGCGTGCGCCTGGGCGTCAGCACCCCATAGCGCCGCTCCCAGGCGCGGATCAGCTCCACCCTCACCCCGGACAACTCCGCGGCGACATGGATTCTATAGGTGCGCTCGGCCATCCCACTCCTCCTCGCCCCACAGCCTCCTCAGGTGCGGTTCGATGCGCCGCGCGCCTGCTGCCAGAGGGCCACCAGCTCCTCCGCGGACTCCGCGTACTGCGCTCCCGCACTGAAGACGGCCTTCAGGTGCTCGCGAGCGCCCGGCCCTCCTACTACTACCATCGTCGGAGCACACGCCTCCACCGCGGCCTGCAGCACCTGTCTCAGTTCCTCCACCTCCCTCCGCCGCACGCACGAGAGCGCCACCACGTCCGGGTTCACCTGCATGCACGCCCCCCGCAGGGCCTCGGCCGGGGTGTCCGCCCCCAACAGCGTCACCCGCCATCCCCTGCGCTTGAGATGCAGGCCCAGTGCCAGCAAACCGCCCTCGTGGATGTCCCGCTCCGGACAGGCCAGTACGACCCGAGGGCCCCCCGGGCGAGCCTCCTCGGCCAGCAACAACGCCCCCAGCCGCTGACGGATGAGCGCCGAGGCCAGATGCTCCCGCGCGATGTCCAGCCGGTGACCCATCTCCCGCAGCAACGGCAGGAGCAGGGTGTCCACGTAGGGCTCCACCTCCATGGAGTCCTGCGCCTCGCCCAGCACCTGGTCCGCCTCGTCCCCATCCAGCACCATCACCGCCGACCAGAAGCGATCCTCCAGTTGCTCGAGCACTGGCAGCGCCCCCACCGGCACCGTCCGCACCTGGGCAATGGCCTCGCTCACCGACAGGCCCTCGGTGATGAGCTTCGCCACCCGGCGGACGTTCTCCACCTCTTCGCGGGAGTAGACGCGATAGTTGCTCTCGTTGCGGCTCGGGCGAGGGAAGCCATAGCGCCGCTCCCACGCACGCAGCGTGGCCTCGCGGATGCCCGTCAGCCGGGCGATGGTCCGGATACGCAGCATCATGCCGAGGGCGCCCTCCCCCGCACCGCGTCCCAGCGCTCCGCCACCCCCAGTCCTCCCGACACCACTCGCGAGAAGCCCTCCAGGCCCGTCACCCCCGTCAGCCGGCGCACCGCGCCCTCCAGCTCCGACTGGAAGTGCGGCAGCGCCCCCGCCGCGTGGGGCGAGCCCACCTCCACCAGCACGTCCGGCCGCTCGTGCTCGAAGAAGGCGTAGCGGATGGCCAGCGGCACGCACTCCACCTGCCCCACCCGCCCCAGCAGCTCCACTCCACGCTCCAGCCGCAGGGGCAGCACTCCGAATGGACGCAGCTCGCCCTCCGGGAAGATGCACACCGCCGCCCTCGGCTTGCGCAGCAGCTCGCGCGCGTAGCGCAGCGTCTCCAGCGACGAGGCCCCCTCACCCCGGCGAATGCTGAATGCCCCCAGCCTCGCCAGGAAGCGGTAGCGCTCCAGGTTCTGCTCCTCCATCACGCAGTACGTATCCCAGCCCGCCGCCATGCCAAGTTGGTGCAGCACGAAGCCGTCCCACCAGTTGGAGTGGTTGGCGTACACGAGGCGCGCGCCCTCTCCTCCCGGTAGCTGCCCGCGCACCCACAGGCCCCGGAACGACGACCGGAACTTCCACCCCACGTACCCGTCCAACACCCACCCGAAGAGTCCGCCCTTCGCCGCGCGTATCACGGCGCCCGCGCCTCCCGCCGCGACAGGAGCACCGTGAAGAGCGTCAGCCCCAACGACACCATCACGCTCGTCAGCAGGAAGAAGAGGATCTCCTCGAGCGGCACCCCGGCCACGTAGACGCCCAGGTGCTTGCCCTCGCCGAAGTTCCAGATGCCCACCCGGATGGCCAGGTGGTCCGCCACCGCCAGGTACGTGCCCACCACCAGCGCCGGCGGCAGCACCGCGCGCAGCACCGCCCAGGTGCGCCCCTTGAAGTGGTGCATCAGGAATCCGAGCTGCAACACGATGAAGGGCACCGCCCACGCCAGCAGGTGGATGATGTACGCCCAGCGCGACTCCATCATGACGCCACCTCCCCGGCGTCCAGCCGCGGCTTGCTCGCCTCGCTGCCCTCGGTCGGGCGCAACTGCTGAGGCTCGGGCGCCTCCAGCACCCGGCGCAGGCGCTCGCGTGCCCATAGGCCCACCAGCAGCGTCTGCAGCCCGAAGAAGAGGTACTCCTCCAGCGGCAGGTAGCCCAGCTTGATGCCCCAGATGAGCTCGGGCTTGAAGCCCCACAGCCCCCACTTCACCGCCAGGTTGTCCCACGGCGACGTCGCCGCGTAGACCACCACCAGCAGCAGGCCCATGGGCGCGAGCCCCCTCATCGTCAGCGTGCGCCGGTAGCGCACCAGCAGAAAGAGGATGGGCAACACCACGAACAGTCCCAGAAAGCGTGCGTACGTCATCCCCGGCCTCCACCGAGCTCCGGCGACATGCGGCCCCCGGAATGCAACGCGTAGGTACGGCCTCGCCACGTCACCCGCGACGGCCGCACGAGAGATGCCATGAATGCGGCGAGCAACAGGGCCTCGCCTAGCAGCCAGTCCCACAGGACAGGGCTCGGAGTGGCGAACCCGATACCCTCACCCCGTCCCTCTCCCGGAGGGAGAGGGGTACTGAGCACGGTCAGGCGCCAGGAGAGCAGGGTCCTCACAGTCAGGAGACCCGCGACTCCCACGGACAGCCAAATCGAACCCGTCAATAGACAGAGCGCCAGCAGCGGCCACGTCGGCGTGAAGAGCAGCGGCACTGTCGGGTACAGCCCCGGACGGTGGCTTCCCAGGACCTGCATCCACCTCGTGAAGCGCTCCAGCGCCGCGCCCCAGCTGCCCGGCGCCATCGGCACCAGGGCCGGCACCTCGCACAGCTCCACGTCCAGGCCCCGTGCGTGCAACCGCTTGGAGAGCTCCAGGTCCTCGCCGATGTGGTCCGCCAGCGCCCGCAGCTCGTCCACCGCCCGGGTGCTCAACCCAAGCGCCTTGCCACACACCGCCTTGGCCCCCGCGCTCATCACATGCAGCGCCCGGAAGCTGTGGTGCGTTCGGCGCAGCAGCCCCGCCACCGCCCGGTCCGCCAGCGCACGCTCGCCCACCGGCGTCGGCACCGCCGTGCTCAGCGCCGCCCCCGCCACTACCGGTGCCGCCAGGCCCTCTACCAGCGCCCCCGTCACCGCCACGTCTGCGTCCACCACCAGCACCACCCGCCCGTCCCTCGGCAGCGTGTCCAGCGCGTGCAGCAAGTGCCCCACCTTCCGGTTCGGCGCCACCGGGTCGCTCCGCAGCCACCTCACGCCCTCTGGCAACCGCGGCTCATGGGGCGAGAGCACCACGTGCTCCAGCGGCCCCGCGTAGTCGATGGGCCTCGACAGGTTCTCCAGCTCCCGCTCCGAGGGTGCGTCCACCGGCCGCAGCAGCAGCACCGGTACCCGCGTGGGCTCCACGGCACGGAGGCGCCGCCGCAGCAGCCGACTCAGGGCCACCGCGCTGAAGCCTCCGGCAAGCACTACCCAGCCCAGGCCCATGGCTACCAGCGCACTCATGCCGGGCGCTCCACGCGCGTGCGGAAGTGCGCCATCCACCGAATCAAGGGCGAGTGGAAGCGGCGAAAGTCCGCCACCTCCCCCATCACGTCCAGCCCATCCCGCCGCGCCTCCACCCGCGCGTAGAAGGGCGAGGACTCCAGCAGCCTCGGCTCGCCCACCGCCTGGTTGCCCGCGTACAGCTGCGCCGGCACGCGCAGGCCCCAGCCTGTCAGTCTCGTGTCGCGCGCCTCCGCCAACAGCGGCCTCCGCTCGGCCTTCGTACCCAGCACACCCGCCGTCACCCGCAGCGGCGCCACCCCGCCCGGCAGGTGGTAGTCGACCACCGTCTCCTCCGGCCCGTGCACGCGCGCCCAATGCCATCCCGGCAACCGTGCCCCCAGCAGCTCCGCACCATGGTTGCTGTCGTGGTAGCCGATTCCCTCCGACGCCACGCCTTCGGAGAACACCTCCAGCCGCGCCTTCGCCCGCGGAGCCAGCACCCGCCAGAAGTGCGGCAACTCGGGCACCAGCTGCACCTCCTCGGCCGCCGCGGCCTGGGGCTCCAGCACCAGCCTCGCCCGCACCTCTCCACCGAAGGGCGCGCAGCGCTCGTCCACCTCCATGCGCACCGTGCCGTCCAGCCCGTATTCCAGCACCGAGCGGCCAATGTGCAGCACCCGGCCTTCCTGCTGCACTTGCACCGCCGCTCGCGGGTACTCGCTCAACACCCAGCGCCGGCGCGTGCTTCGGTGGTACAGCGCGAAGTTCACCGCGCAGTGCTCCAGGGGCAGCGCTCCACGCCTCGCCCCCACCGAGTAGCGCGGAGAGAAGAGCGAGCCCACCATGAAGATGAAGACCGCGCTGTACTCGCCCGCCGTCACATCGGCGTAGAACCAGCGGTAGGCCCCCGGACTGTTCGGCAGCGCCGGCAGCTCGTCCCACCACGCAGTCCCCTTCGGAGTGCCCGGGATGGCGAGGTCCATACGCCTCATGCACTCCTCCGCAGGTGCTCGGAAGCCATCTCCGCGGCGAAGCGACCCGACAACATCACCAGCGGCACACCACCACCTGGGTGCGTCCCCCCGCCCGCGAAGAAGAGTCCCGGCGTACAGCCCCGGATGCGCGGACGGCGGAAGGGACCGAACTTCCCGTGCGGCAGGAAGCCGTAGATGGAACCCCCCGGCGCGCCCAGGGCCGCCAGATCCACCGGCGTGCGCTGCCCCACCACTCGCATGCGTCCGCGCAGTTCCGGGTAGTGCGCCAGCAGCTTGTCGAACATCTGCGCCTTCACCCGCTCGGCTTGCAGCTCCCATGCAGCCATCGCCTGCTCGGACGCGCCCGGCTCGCGCGGCAACGCCGGGGCATTCACCATGACGAAGAGGCCCGTCTTGTCCGGCGGCGCCACCGTCGGGTCCGTCGCCGAGGGGTTGCAGAAGTACACCGTCGGGTCATCGGCGAGCTGCCCACCGAAGAGCTCGTCGAACTCACGGCGGTAGTCCTGGCTGAAGAGCACGGTGTGGTGCGGCAGCGCGGGACGGCCGTCCACCTCCAGCAACAGCACGTAGCCCGACAGCGACAGGGGCTCGCTCCCCCGCCCCAGCTTGTCCAGCGGGTCCGCGTTCACCACCACCGAGTCGAAGCGCTCCTCACCGCCCTGAGGCCCCACCCGGTAGCCCCGCGCATCGCGCGTGTAACCCACCCGCTCGTTGAGGTGCACCTTCACGCCCTGGCGCTTCACCGCCTCCCCGAGCGCATCCACCAGCGCGCCGATGCCGCCCCGCACGTGGTGCACGCCATACGCGCGCTCGATGTGGGGGATGAGGGCGTAGGCCGCACTCGCCTCGTAGGGCGAGGCCCCCGCATATGTCGCGAAGCGGCCCACGAACTGCTGCAGGTGGTCCGTCTTGAAATGCTTCCGAGCCAGCTCGTCCAGCGTGGCCAGCTTCATTCCCCTGGCCATCGCCATCACGCCCCGCCGGGCCACCCGCGCCATGAAGCCGGCCATGCCCTCGAAGGGCGCCTCCAGGTACGGCTCTCCCGCGGCGCGCCAGATGGCCGCGGCCTCCTCGTAGAAGCCGTGCACTCCGCGCCGCTCACTGGGGCGCAGCTCGCCCGCACTCTCGGCAGTGCGCTCGAGGTCCTTGTAGGCCACGAAGCTGCACCCATCCGCGAAGCGATAGGTGCACTGGGGCTCCAGCTCGGTGATAGGCGGCAGCAGCTCCGCCGCGCCCAACCGCTCGAACAGCCCCTTGACCACGTCCGGTAGCGTGAGCAGCGTAGGCCCAGTGTCCAGCCGCAGCCCGTCCACTCGCACGCACTGCGCCTTTCCTCCGAGGGTTGGGCCTCCCTCGAAGAGCGTGACGTCGTGGCCCTCCTTCGCCAGGAGCCCGGCGGCTGTCAGCCCCCCGATTCCGCCGCCCACCACCGCGACACGCATTGTCTTCATCGCGCGGACTCCTTGCGCCGGACCTCCTCGGTGAGGCGCTCCACCAGCCGTGTCCGGAGGCTCTCCGGCAACTGCCGGTAGACACCCGTTTTGTCGTCGCTCATGGACTTACTCCCGTGGGGGCCCCCGTCGGAAGAAGAGGCACCGACACCTCGGGCGTCGGCGGCGCGGGCAGCACGGCCGAGGGCCGCACCAGGATGGTGGAAGCCAGCGCCAGCTTGCGCTTGCCCGGCACCGACAGCCGTCCCTTGAAGACGTCGTAGTCGTTCTGCTCGATGACGCGCAGGATGTCCCCGTAGATGGAGCCCATCAGCTTCACCATGCGCTGGCAGCCGAAGCCGGTGAGCGCCGGAATGCCCGCCGCCGCCCGCGAGTAGTAGGCACGTGCCCGGTCGATCTGAAAGCGCATGAAGCCACGCCACCGGTCATCCACCACGCCCCGGCGCAGGTCATCCACCGTGAGGCCGAAGGCCGCCAGCTCCTCCAGGGGCAGGTAGACACGATCCCGATCCAGGTCCTCCTTCACGTCCCGGAGGATGTTGGTGAGCTGCATGGCCCGGCCCAGGTCCGCCGCCGGCCCGAGCGCCCACTCCTCCGAGCAGCCCAGCATGGGCGCCATCATCAGGCCCACCACACCGGCCACCCGGTAGCAGTACAGGTCCAGCTCGGCCCAGCTCTCGTAGCGGCGCTTCGTCAGGTCCATCTCCATGCCGGAGATAAGGTCCTGCATGGGCTGCTCGGGGACGCGGAAGCGGTGGATGACGTCCTGCAGGGCAGCGAGCTCCGCCGAATCCCACGGGCCATCGCCATCGCTGGCGCGCGTGGCGGGCGGGGGCATGCGCGGGTCTCCCAGCTCCGGCGTCTCCAGGAAGAGCTCGGCCACCGCCCGGCGCGCACGCACCAGCCGCTCGGCGAGCCCCTCGGGCACCGCGCCCTGGTCCGCCCCGTCCGCCACATCCACCATGTCGTCCAGTCGCCGGCAGTAGGCATAGAGCGCGAAGGCCGCCTTGCGCCGCAGCCCGAAGAGCATGAACGAGGCAAAGAAGAAGCTCTTGGCGTGATGACGCGTCACGCGCTCCGCCATCTCGTAACCACGGGTCACCAGGGTGTTGTCGTGCTTCTTCGTCATGCTGCCTCCTCGATTACTCCGCGCCCGGCACTCCCGGGCTCCGCCACCGCGTCTGTCGCTCCCGTCCAGGTCAGGATGCGCTCCACCACCAGCCGCGCCGAGATGAGCACCGTGGGAAGACCGGTGCCCGGCTGAGTGGAGGCCCCCACGAAGAACAGATTCCGCACCCGTGCATCCTGGTTGGCGGGGCGGAAGGGGCCAATCTGGAAGAAGTTCTGCGCCAGCCCGAAGGCACTGCCCCGGGCCAGGTTGAAGGTGGAGGCCCAGTCGTCCGGCGTGTAGACGCGCTCCACCTCGATGTCCTGCTCCAGCTCCGGGTAGCCCAGCTCGGCCAGGCGCCGGAACACCTTGGCCCTCACCTTCGGGCCCTCCACCTTCCAGTCCAGGCCCGGGTGCTGATGCGGCACCGGCACCAGGATGTAGAGCGCGTCCTTGCCCGGAGGCGCGAGGCTCGGGTCCGTGTGGGCCGGAGCGTTGACGTAGAAGCTGGGGTCGTCGGGGACGCGGAAGCGCTCGAAGATGTCGTCGAACGAGCCCTTGTAGTCGTTGCCGAAGACGACGTTGTGGTGGTGCAGCCCCTCGTAGCGGCGGCGCAGTCCGAGATAGAGCATGTAGCCGCTGGAGGTGTAGCGCAGCTTCTCCGCGCGCTTGAGCCGGGTGACGCCCGGGTCCAGCAGCTTCTCGTACGCGTAAGGCAAATCCGCGTTACACAGCACCACGTCTGCCTTCACCACCTGCCCGTCGGCTAGCTCCACGCCCACCGCACGAGAGCCCTCGGTGAGGATGCGCTTGACCGGCGTGCTGTAGTGCAACCGCACGCCCTCCTCGCGCGCCACCTTCTCCAGCGCGAGGGGAATCGCGTAGAGGCCCCCCTTGGGGAACCACACGCCCACGCCCAGCTCGGTGAATGGCAGCAGCCCGTACACCGCTGGCGAGGCAAAGGGCGACACTCCCAGGTACATCGTCTGGAAGGTCATCGCCGCGCGCAGCCGCTCGTCCTGGAAGAAGCGGCTGACGTCCGCGTACATGCGGCGGTGGGCCCGCACCTGAAAAATCTTCTTCAGCACCGAGGGCGCGAAGTAGTCGGAGATGCCCTCGTAGTTGCGGCCCACCAGATGGTCCAGGCTGGTGCGGTACTGGGTGCGGCCCTGCGCGAGGAAGGCCAGGTAGCGCGCGTAGCTGCCAGGCTCAATCCGCTCCAGCTCGCGCCCCATGGCGCACAGCTCCGAGGTGAAGGTGATGGCCGAGCCGTCGCGGTAGTGGATGCGGTAGTTGGGATCGCACCGCAGGAAGGTGAGGTAGTCCTCCAGGCGCCGACCGAGCGCGGCGAACGTCTCCTGGAAGACCTCGGGCATGAGGACGATGGTGGGGCCGATGTCCCAGGTGAAGCCGTCCACCTGGAGGCGGTTGCAGCGCCCGCCCGGGCCGTCCGTCTTCTCGAAGAGCTGGACGTCGAAGCCCTGGTGAGCCAGCCGCGCCGCCGCTGCCAGTCCGCCGACGCCCGCGCCCACCACCACCGCCTGTCGCTTGCCACTCCTCACGGTGCGTCTCCTCTCAGGCGATGCGGTGGGCCAGCTGGCCGATGAGTGCCTGCACCAGCTCGCGCAGACCGTTGGGGTTGGGCAGCTCCGCCAGCGCACGCACGGCCCCGTGCGACGCCCGCGCCACCAACCGCTCGGTAGCGCTCCGCCCCCCGGCCCCCTCCACCAACTGGCGCACCCTCGCGAGCGCGGCCTCGTCCCTGCGTTCGATGGGCAGGCCCCACAGCGACTCCAGCTCCCAGCGTACCTCGGGGACAGCCCGCGACCAGGCCGCGACCACCGGGAAAGTGCGCCGGCCCCGGATGAAGTCGCAGCGCGGAGCCTTCTCGCTGCTCCTCGGCTCGCCGAAGAGTCCGAGCAGCTGCTCACGCAGCTCGTAAGCGAGCCCTACGTGACAGCCCACCCGTGCCAGCCGCAGCCGCAGGTCCGCGTTCGCTCCGGCCAACATCCCCCCGCACACCAAGGCCGAGGCGAGGCCCTCGCGCACCATCTTCATGCGCGCCAGCCGCAGGGCTTGGACGACACCGCCCGGACCCAGCCGCGCACCGCCCTGCTCCAGGTCCACGTAGCGCCCCACCGCGGTGTAGCGGCACAGCCGCAGGTAGTACCGGCTGGCCTGGGCCGCCCCCGGCAGCTGCGAGCTCAGCAGCGTCTCCATGGCGCGGGCGAAGAGATGGTCCCCCACCACCACCGACAGGTGCTGCCCCGTCGCGCCCGGAGCCAGCACGTGGTGCAGCGTCAGCCCTCCGCGCCGCAGCACCGTCTGCTCCGCCGCGTCCTCATGGATGGACTGGAAGGCGTGCAGCAGCTCCATCCCCGCGGCGAAGCGCCACAACCCGGCCGGCACCGACGCCGAGCCCCGGGCCAGGCAGTAGCCCGCCAGCAGCAGCGCCGGGCGCATCCTCCAGGTGGGGCGCAACACGTACTCGCGCACGTACCCCAGCGCCTGTGTCCAACGAATGTCCAACCTGGACTCGTCCGGCAGCTCCAACAACTCCGCCAGCGAGGCCTCCACCCGGGCCTGCACCAACTGCAGCCAGGCCTGCTCCACCGAGGGAGCCGGCACGGGCGGTGCAGCGATGTAGGGCGTGAGGCCCATACAACCTTCCTCCAAGCGGGTAGGTGCTTTCAGGAGTGGAGGTAACCTTTGCGTCCAGCCTATGTCAAGGCGATGTTCAATGTTTGTACAAGCTTCGTTCACGGGAGTCCCCGATGACCAAACGGATTGCTGGCATGCTGACGGCCGCCCTATTGGCCACGAGTCCGGCACTCGCCGCCGAGTCACGGGCAGGACCGATGGACGCAACGTTGCGGGGTTCCAACGGAAAGGAAGTGGCCCTTTCTCGATGGCGGGGAAAACCCGTCATTCTCTTCTATGAGGATCGCCACTCCACGACACTCAACTCGCCCTTGAAGGAGGCCCTCTTCTCCCGAGGCCAGGAGTTGGGACTGTTGGACGCGGCGCACGTGGTGGCGGTGGCCAACCTGGAGTCGTTCGATTTTTTCCCTGCCCGGGGCATCGCGCTGTCCCATGTGCGCGACGAGGAGAAGAAGTGGGGCATCCCCATCCTGGTGGACCTGAAGGGCACGCTGGGGCGAGCGCCCTGGAACCTCCCCACCAAGACGTCCTCGGTGGTGCTACTGGATGACCATGGGACGCTCGTCTACCGGTACTCTGGGCGGATGAAGGAAGAAGACCAGAAGACCTTCTTCCAGACGCTCGGCGCCCTGCTGGGCAAGGACATTCCCCAGGAGTCGAACCCGTGAAGGTTGCCCTCACCGGAGCCAGTGGATTCCTCGGTCCCCTCTTCGTGCAGCGGTTGCTGGAGAAGGGCCACAACGTGCACGTGCTGGCGCGAGACGTGAAGCGCGCACTCGGGCGGCTACCCCAAGGGGTGACGGGGGCCGTCTTCGACGCGGCCACGCCGCTGTCCCCGGACGCGCTGGCGGGAGTCGAGGCGGTGGTGCACCTTGCGGGCGAGCCAGTGGCCCAGCGGTGGACGGTGCAGGCGCGCCAGCGCATCTACGACAGCCGCGTGGTGGGCACACGACTGCTGGTGGAGGCCATGCGGGCAGCGGGCACGGTGCGGCACTTCGTGTCGGCCTCGGCCATCGGCTACTACGGCGATCGAGGCGCCGAGCCGCTCACGGAGAGCAGTCCCCCTGGAGACGACTTCCTCGCCCAGGTGTGCCGGGACTGGGAGGCCGAGGCACAGCAGGCCGCCACGGCGGACATCCGCACGGTGATGGCGCGCATTGGCGTGGTGGTGCACCCGGAGGGAGGTGCGCTCAAGCAGGTACTGCCCGTCTTCCGATTGGGGGTGGGCGGGAAGATGGGTTCGGGGCAGCAGTACATGAGCTGGGTGGACCGAGAGGACACACTGGGTCTGCTGCTCTTCGCACTGGAGCATCCGAAGCTGACGGGCCCGCTGAACGTGACGGCACCCGAGCCGGTGACGAATGCGGAATTCGCACGGCTCCTGGGGACAGTGCTGCACCGGCCGGCGGTGCTGCCGGTGCCCGCCTTCGTGCTGAAGGCGGTGATGGGAGAGATGTCCGAGGCGGTACTGGGCGGCCAGCGGGTACTGCCCCGGCGCGCCCTCGAGGCCGGCTACCGCTTCCAGCACCCCGAGCTGCCCGAAACACTCCGGGCGCTCCTGGGGTGAGGGCCGCTACGGTGCGGCCTTGGACGCGGGCATGTCACCCGCCGGACTCTCGAGCTTCCGGATGAGCTCTTCCACGGCCTTATTGCCAGGGCTCAGCTCCAGGGCCCGGCGGTAGTTCGCGAGCGCCTGCTCCTTGTTTCCGCTGGCCAGGTACGCCTCACCCAGGCTGTCGTAGGGGTTCGCCGCACTCGGAAACATCTCCACGTTCAGCTTGAAGAGCTCGATGGCGTCCGCCACGCGCCCGGCTCTGAGAAGCCGATACCCGGCGCCATTCAACTGGCCCTCGGAGAAGTCGTACTCGTTCGCCTTCGTGGCCTTCAAGGCCCTGTAGCGGGCGATTCCCTCCGCGACGGACGCCTTGTCGATGACCTGCGACACGACCTCTCCAACCGACACCCGGGGCTGCTGGGGCGTCATGCCGTGGAGGATGCTGAACAGCCCGGCCGCGAGCTCTTCGAGCCTGCCGTCCGCCGCGTTGCCGAGGAGGACGACGAGCTCTTTGCGTTCAGGTGCGCGGACGATGATCGTGCTGAACCCGTTGATTCCGCCATTGTGGCGGATGGTGGCGAGCTCCGTCTTGCCATCGTGCAGCTTGAGCGGATTCACGACCCAGCCATAGGCGTACTGGTTCAGCCCCGGCGTGAACAGCCGCTGCTTGAGCGGCGCGGGCAGCAGCTTGTCGAGGTAGAGCGCCCGGTCCCAGAGATAGAGGTCCTCCACCGTCGAATACAGGGAGCCGGCAGCGTACGGGAGCGACATGTCGAGGTAGGGAGCGTTGACGTACCCGTCAGGCCCGGGCTGATAGCCGCTCGCGCGCTTCGAGAGCACCGTCGCGGAGACATCGTAGCCGGAGCTCTTCATCCCCAGCGGCTCGAAGATGCGCTCCCGCAGCACCTGCGCGTACGTCTTCCCGGTGACCTTCTCGATGATGGCGCCGAGCAGGAAGTACCCGGAGTTGTTGTACGCGTACTTCGTCCCGGGTTCGAACTCGAGGTCGCCGCTGGCGAACTTCTTCACGAAGTCCGCGACGGTGTACGGGTCGCGTGAGTCGTTCTGGAAGAATCCGGGTGCTGACGTGTAGCTCGGGATTCCAGAGGTGTGATTCAGCAGTTGGGCAATCGTGACGCGGTCTCCCGTGTCCTTGCGATAGTCCGGAAGGTGCGCCGTGAGCTTGTCCTCGAGTCCGAGCTTTCCCTCGGCGACGAGCTGCATGATGACCATCGAGGTGAACTGCTTCGTGATGGAGGCGAGGCGGAACTTCGTGTCGGGGGTATTCGGCACCTGCCATTCGAAGTTCGCGAAGCCGTAGCCCTTCTTGTGGACGACTCCCTTCTCATCGGCGACGAGCACCGAGCCGTTGAACTGTCGCAGCTGGTGGTACTTCGTGACGAGCCGATCCAGTTCCTGCTGCCGCGTCGCTGCGTCGGCGGCGGGTACGACCAGTACGAAAACGGCGAGCGCGCTCACGACACGCGTATTGAACCAGTTCATTCGGTCTCCCAATTCATGCGCGGATATACGGTTCAGCGGTGCGGCGATTGCCGCGGTGGGAAGCGTTCACGGAGAGCAGCGGCTAGCAGGGACTCATGGCATGGGGTGACGGTGGGCACAAGCGAGCGGCTTCACGTTTCTTCACGTACGATTGGGTTGCGGCGCGCGGAGCGCCGGTGAGTATTCGGAACGCCATGCGCTTCTCTCTGCAATCCATCCTCTTCTTCGTCGTCATGAACGTGGTGGTGGTGCTGGGGCACATCTACCTGTACCGCCGGCTCTTCCGAGACACGGCGAAGCACCCCCACTGGCGGCGGGCCGGCGTGGTGCTGATGGGGCTGCTGGCCACGATCATGACGGGCGGGTGGTTCGTGCCGCGCCTGCTGCCCGGGGAGACGGCGGCCATCGTCTCGAGGCTCAACTGGGTATGGATGGGCGTGGCCGTCTACCTGCTGCTGGGGGTGCTGTCGCTGGGAGGCCTGCGCAGGCTCAGCGCGTGGCTGAATCGCCGCCAGGCGGACGCAGCCCCGGCCCCGGTGGTGGACGAGGAGCGGCGTCAGTTCCTCGCGCGGGCGACGGCGGGCGCAGCGATCGCGGCCACCGGAGGGGTGGCCAGCTACGGCGTGTGGCGCGCCTTCCACCCGCCGGTGGTGAACGAGGTGGCGGTGAAGCTGCCCGGCCTGCCCAAGGCGCTGGACGGCTTCAGCATCATCCAGCTCAGCGACGTGCACGTGGGGCCGCTCATCCAGCGCCGCTTCATGGACGCGGTGGTGGCCCAGTGCAACGCCCTGAAGGGCGACCTGGTGTGCATCACGGGAGACCTGGTGGACGGCCGGGTGGCGCACCTGGCTCACGGGGTGGGCGCGCTGAGCAACCTGCACTCGCGGTACGGCACGTACTTCGTCACCGGCAACCACGAGTACTACTCGGGTGACGAGGAATGGGCCGAGGCGCTCACGCGCATGGGAATCACGGTGCTGCGCAATCGCCACGTGCGCATCGGCGAGCCGGGGGCCTCGTTCGACCTGGTGGGCGTGGACGACTGGGGGGCCCGGCGCTCAGGCTATCCCGAGCGCAGCTATGATCTCACGGCAGCCATCGCGGGGAGAGACCCCTCGCGGGCCTCGGTGTTGTTGGCGCACCAGCCCGCCGGCTGGCGTGAGCACGCGCTCGAGGCAGGCATGGGGCTGCAGCTCTCCGGACACACCCACGGCGGGCAGTTCTTCCCCTTCAACCTGGTGGTGTCCGCCATCTGGGAGCATGACGCGGGGCTGTTCCGCGAGGGCGACAGCCACATCTACGTGAGCCGTGGCACAGGCTTCTGGGGCCCTCCCCTGCGCGTGGCCGCTCCGCCGGAGATCGTCAAGGTGACGCTGCTCGCCTGACACAAACGTGACGTTGCGCGCCCGGGGTGAGTAGGATACCGGACAGATGCGTAAGGCAGCGACGAAGCGGGAGATCAAGCAAGAGCGCGCGGCTCGGACGCGAGTGGAAATCATGGAGGCGGCCATCACGCTGTTCGCTCGCCGGGGCATCCTGGCGACGACGATGGCGGAGCTGGCCAAGGCCATCCGGATGACACCCGGAGCGCTCTACTGGCACTTCCCGACGAAGGAGGACTTGCTGCTGGCGGCCATCGACGAACTGCACACCCGCTACCTCCAAGAGTTCCAGGAAGTGCTGAGCGAGCACCGCAAACAGCCGGCGCGGGTGCAGCTCAAGACGTTCATGCAGCGCACGCAGCAGTTCCTGCGCTACCACCGCGAGTACGGCATCTTCTTCGGGATGGTGGCGGCGGAGTCGGCGGAGAACAACGACCGGGTGGCCGAGGCCATCCGGGAGAAGCTGGGGCTGTACGTCGCGGTGGCGGAGAACATCATCCGCTACGGCCAGCACAAGACGAAGGAGTTCCGCCTGGACGTGGACGCGAGCCAGGCCGCGAACTCCATCATCGGCGGCTTCATCGGCGCGGTGCTGCACCAGAACTTGTTCCGCGAGTCGGTGACGTACGACGCCACCCTCACGACGCTGGAGCAGTTGCTGGTGGACGGCATCGTCTCGCGCTGAAACGACAACGCCCCCCGCATCACCCGGACTGCGTGACACGGAGGGCGTGAGGACCGCGGCCGGCCCCGCCCGCCCCACGGTGGAGGCGGGCAGGTCCGGAGTCAGTTACGGCTGCTCGGTCGGGCTCGTCGAGCTCTGCGGATCCCGCACGGTGCGCAGCACGAAGTCGGTCGAGTTGTTGTCCGAGTCGTAGCCATTGCCCTTCGCCACGTCAGCGCCGCCCGAGGCCATCGAGGCGACGGTCGAGGTGACGTAGGCCTTGCGCTCGAAGCTGCCGGCCACGTCGGCCATCGGGGTGATGGCGGTCCCCTCGGGAGAGTTGCCCGTGCCGTAGCCCACCGTGTCCACCGCCAGCGGGTCGACAATGGCGACGGAGGTGCCCGGCATGCCCAGGCGCACGTGGCCACCACCGGTCGCTCCCGCGGCCATGGAGAGCGTGGTGCCGTAACTCGCGTCCCCGGTCACCGTCCCGATGTAGCCGCCCGCGGTCACCAGGTAGTAGCCGTTGGGTGCGATCTTCGCTCCCGTCGGCAACGTGTACGTGCCCGCGTAGGTCGAGCCGGTGGCGCTCTTGTACTGGAGCACCCAGCCCCCCAGGTCCACCTCCTCACTCGTCGGGTTGTAGAGCTCGATGAACTCGTTGGTGGCGGTGGTTCCAGTACCCGCGCTGTTCGGGCCCTGCGGGGCGAACTCGCTGATGACCACGTGCGGAGGCAGCGTCTCCACGGTGATGTCCGCCGAGGCCTTGCTACCCGCGCCCAGGGTATTGGAAGCCTCCAGCTTGCCAGTCCCATCCACCGCGCCCGAGGTGAACGTCACGTTGGCCGTATTGCTACCCTCGGCGATGGTCACCGTCGCGGGGACCGTGCCCAGCGAGGAGGGCGTGAGGGTGAGCGCCACGATGAACCCACCGGGCTCGGCGTTCTTGTCGAGCTTCACGGTGAAGGTCCGCAAGGCATTGGGAATCATCTTGGCCGTGGTCGGGCTGAGGCTGGCGATCTTCGGGTAGGGCAGGCGCACCGTCACGTTGGCGGTGGCATCCTTCGTACCGAGCGAGGCCTTGATGGTGCCCGTGCCACTGGCCGTGGCATCCGCGGCGAAGTCGAAGGTGGCCGAGCTGGCCCCCGCTGCCACCGGCACCGCGACGGGCACCGTGCCGAAGGCCGCACCCGCCGTGGTGGGCGCCGCCACCAGCTTCACGAGCATCTCTCCAGGCGCCGCCCCGTTCAGCGTCACCGTGAACGGCTGGGTGGTGCCCTGGAAGACGATGACCGGGCTCGGGGTGATGCTGACGAGCTCCGGGAGGCTCGCGACGACCTCGATGTCGGAGGTCACCCCCGTGGAGGCGCCCACGAACCGGGCGGTGATGGTGCCCGAGCTGGTGCCGGGCGTCGCCGACGCCGACGTCTTGAAGGTGAAGGGCACCACGGAGGCGTCGGTTCCGAACGTCACCGTCGCGGGCTCCACCGAGCCGAGCTCCGGAGGCGTCACCACGAACTCCAGGGTGGTGTTGGCCGGCGCGGGGATGTCCAGGGACGCGACGAGCGTCACGTCGTTGGACGGCGCGGTGAGGACGCGGCGCGGAGTGAGGCCGTTGAGCGTGGGCTGCTCCGCGGTGCCCAGCACGCGCACCGTCGTCTGCTTGCTCGAGGGCCCCAGGGTGGCGGTCAGCGTCACGCTGCTGGCCGCGGCCAGGGGGATGAGCTTCACCTCGGCACTGAGCAGCCCCTTGGGGATGATCACCTTGCCGCCCTGGGCCACCTGCAGGCTGGCCGTGTCGGACGAGCCGACGGTGACCTCGAGGTCCTCGGGATAGGCGATGGCCATTGTCACCAGCAGCTTCGTACCGATGAGCGAGCACCCGTTGGGGCTGCACGTGGTGCTCTCCCGGATGAACTGGGGAGAGGACGACCCGAGCGAGGCGAGCGGCGGCGGGGGCAGGAGCAGGTCATCCACGTTGCGCGGCTCGACCTTGGAGTTGCCGTTGCGCCACTCGAGGATGCCGCGAACCTTCCGGTACTCCGTGCCCACGGCCGGCATGGGGTGCCGGTAGATGATGTCGTTCACGCGTACGCCCTGGACCTCCGTACCATCCGCATGGGTGTCGACGACGAACTCGTACGTCGGCGCGCTGTCGGCAGTGCCCGGGGTGGGCTCCTGCTTGGACACGAAGACGTTGTGGAGCTCCACCAACACGCTCTCGAGCGCGGCGGCACGAGAGCCCCCCGTGTTCACATCGGATGGGGCGACGATGATGGGCGTCGGCTGTGCGGCGGTGCCCAGCTTCGTGAAGGTCACGCTGGTGAGCTGGAGCTGCCCGAAGTAGTCAGCCACCAGGGCCGAGGTGATCTTGATGTGGTCACCGACGGCGGGCTTGATGGCGGTGGAGGAGGAGTTGAAGACGTAGGCGCCGGACCACTCCGGGCCGTTGGTCAGCTCCGCCGTGGGAATCTGGACGAAGTAGCTGTTGCCGGCGATGGCCGTCACCACCGCGCTGGGGATGGTGACGTTGTAACCCATGAGCGGGGTGACGCCGTTCACCGGCTTCTTCACGTCGTAGAGGGAGACCTCGCAGACCGAGTCACCCGGGTTCTCGGTGGGGCACGCGTCGCACACATCACCGCGGAAGTCGCCGTCCGTATCCTCCTGGTCCGCGTTGGCCACGCCGGGGCAGTTGTCGTTGGGGCTGAGGATGCCGTCGCCGTCCTCGTCCGCCGGGTTGGCGGCCGTGCAGGTCGTGGAGTTGGCCGCGAGCGGGCACGGATCGCACGCATCACCCACGCCGTCGGAGTCGGTGTCCGCCTGGGCGCCGTTGTCCATGGGGCGCACGGGGTTGAAGACGATGGGGCAGTTGTCCTGGGCGTTGGCGACGCCGTCACCGTCGTAGTCGGCGAGCCGGCGCGCGCCGGTGTAGAGGGTGGAGCCGTTCTGCGAGGCCGCCACCGGGGTGGTGGCGGTGCGCTGCGGCTCGCAGGTGGGCTCGTTCGTCGGCACCGTATCGCTGCAGAAGAACAGATCGTAGGCGCTCTTGTTGGCGTCCCTCAGCTCGGCGAGGGTCTTGCCCGTCTCGGACTTCACGCACGCGGCCTTGGTGCTGCCGCACACGGGCAGCTCCTCGCAGGGGTCCGCCGCGCCCACGGTCAGCGCGTCCACCACGGCCTTGTCGCCGTAGAGCGGCTTGCCGCCACGCACGGTGAGGACCACGTCGTCCGGATTGGCCTGGATGACGGCGCGGTGCGGCGAGAAGGCGTTGTCTTTCAGCTTGAAGATGGCCAGGTCCGCCACCTTGCCGGGGGCGATACGGCCCAGCTTCTCCCAGATGTCCGTCAGGTCCGCCGCGTTCACGGTGACCATCCGCCAGAGCTCCTCGTCGGTGAAGGCCTGCGAGTAGTGCGACTGGTTGAGGTAGCTGGCGCACCGCAGCTCGCGCAGGATGTTCATGGAGCCCGCCTGCAGCCAGTCCGTGCCCAGCGCGATGTTCACGCCCATCTGCTTGTAGGTGGTGACCATGGCCGTGTCGCCGTACAGGGCGATGTTGGTGCGCGGCGACCAGATGAGGCCCGTGCCACGCTCGGCCATCTTGGCGATGTCCACCGCCGTGAGGCCGACGCCGTGGATGATGGCCGTGCGCGACGTCAGCACATCCTTGCTGCCCTCGCCCTGGCCGGACAGGCAGAGGAACTCATTGCGCGCCGAGGTCGAGATGCCCTCGGCGATGTGCGGCATATAGGCCGACAGGGGCGGAATCGCGCTCGGCGAGTCGAGGGGGGTCTTGTAGCCGCACCCGCTCTCCAGCTCCTCGCCGGCGGAGTCACCGATGGGGAAGGTCTGGAAGTTCACCTTCGGCTCGCCGAGGCCCTCCTGGGCCGTGCCAAAGGAGTTCAGGTCGCGCAGGAAGCCGGGACGGCCGCCGCTGCTGACGATGGCGGTGGTGCCCGCCATCACCTGGCGCAGCTCGGCCCAGCGCACGCCGAGGTCGGTCGCGGTGCTGCCAGCGGCAATCCGGGTGTGCCCGGCATGCGCGGCCCCGCCCACGCGCCAGTCGTGACGGTGCTCGTAGCGCTCCGCGGTCCAGTTCTCCGGCCCCCTCTGGAAGTCGATGTGGTCGTGCGCGTTGATGAGCGCCGGGGAGATGACACCCTGCGGGCAGGAGATGCTCGTGGCCCCGGTCGCGGCGGGCACACCCGAGCAGTCGCACGACGAGCACGCGATCACGCCCTTGTCGTCCACCAGTACCTGGCCACCGATGAGCGTCTTGCCATCCATCAGCACCACGCCCATGTAGAGGCGCGCCTTGTTGTCGGCGGCGCCCGGAGTCACCTTACAGGTGGCACCCTCTTCCGGCTGCGGCAGGCTCGCCGCCCCGGGGCACGTTGTCTGCGCCAGCGGCGTGACCACGCAGGTGCTCTCGCACCCGTCACCGTTCGTCGTGTTGCCGTCGTCGCACGCCTCGAAGATCTCCCGCTTCCCGTTGCCGCACACGGACAGGACTTCATCCCCCGGCTTGGTGACGCTGCAGTCGTTCTGGCAGCCGTCACCGTTGACGGAGTTGCCGTCGTCACACGCCTCGCCTACCTCCGCCTCGCCATTGCCGCAGACGGCCGGGGCGACCTCGTTCGTACAGGTCCTCGAACAGCCGTCACCATTGGAGGTGTTGCCGTCGTCACATTGCTCCTTGCCCTCGACGCGGCCATTGCCGCATTGCTCTGATGGGCACGCGGTGAGCAGGAGCAGTCCTGCACTCAACAGTGCGAGGAGTAGGCGGGGGTGATTGCGCATGCAGTCCCTGGGGGGTTGTGGGTTGGTTGGACCTGCGCAGTGGGCTCCGGGTTTGTGACAACCATGTGAAGCCCACTGAAACATTTGAGCGACACCTTACGCCGGAGGTGGGCCTGGGGAAAATCCCTACCCCCCGGTTGGACGCCTGCTTTGGCCCGCAAACCCGCCTTCCAAACGCGCACTCTTGGACAACCCGGAGACTCCCGACGACGGGAGTAGTGGCGATCACGCCCCGAAGGTGTTTCTCTCCCGCCTCATGGCGCGTTCCCTGCTGCTCTCGCTGCTCGTGCGGCAGCACCTCGCACTCAAGGAGAAGTTCCGAGCCCGCTACCCACACTGCTGGCTGGTGTGGGAGGCAGGGGTGTGGAACGTCCCGGAGAACAGCGAGCAGAACCACGGCACCACCCGGCTGCCCACCTCGGATCTCCGCGACTGCCTGCCCTCGGGAGATGCCATGTGCTTCGAGCTGGCGACGGCTCCGGGGCGAGAGGTGCTGTCGCTGGGAAGGGCCTCGCACAACGACTTCGTCATCAACGACGCCACGGTGTCACGCGAGCACCTGGTGCTCCACACCCAGCCAGACGGCCGGTGGATGGTGGAGGCGCTGGCCCAGGGAGGGCCGGCCATGCTCAGCGGCAAGCGGATGCGGCCCGGACAGAACCTGCTGCTGGAGTCCGGCATGCAGCTCCAGCTGGGCGACGTGCGGCTCACCTTCCACGATGCCGAGAGCTTCCACACCCGCATGGGCCACACGGCGGCGCTGATGCTCGCCCACCAGCGGGGCGGGACTCAGGAGACCCCGGCCTGAACGCCCGGGGCGTCCGGCCCCGCACTAGCGCACGGTGCCCAGCGTGGTGGGGCGCGGCTGGGGCGCGGTGGCCGCGTAGATGACACCGCCGGCGATCACCGCCACGGCGCCCGCTCCCGCCCATACCCACCACTTCTTCAACAGGCTGTCCCCGCCCTTCACCTCGGCCTCGGCCTGACCGGGCGCGCGAGCTCGGGGCGCAAGGGTGCGCCTGCCCTCACCCTGCTGGACCCGGCGCGCGGCGGTCGCCTCCGCCTGCGCCCGCAGCGCCGCGGCCTTCGCCTGATCCCTCGCCGTCTCCTCGCGCGTCAGGCGCCGCTCCTGCTCCTTGCGCACGGACTCCTCCACCTCCGCGATGAGCTCCTTCACCAGCGCGGCGTTGGACGGCTCCTCCTTCGAGAGCGTCAGGTAGCGTCGGTAGAAGAAGCCCGCGCGCTCGGGGCGGCCCAGCTGCCGGTGGCACTGGGCGATATTGAAGAGGAAGCCCGGCAGCGGCATCAGCCGGTACGCCTCGCTGTAGGCGTCCAGGGCCTTCTGGAACTCGCCCAGGTCATAGGCGAGGTTGCCCTCGGAGAATTTCGCACGGGCCTGGGACTCCACCTCGGAGCCCCCGTCCACGTTGGCAGCGCGCGCTGTCAGGGGCGACACGGCGAGCACCACCGCCACCAGCACCGGCAGCACGGAGCGATCAGCGAGCGAATGGATCAATGACGTCATCGCGCACTCCGGGATTCTGCTGACGGTGGACAGGGGTACGTGAGGGCTCCCGCGCCGCTGGGTGGCCCGGCTGCGGCGCCACCGCCGGGACAAGAGGAACCTCGAGGGTGGCAGACGAGTCGAGCCGTACCTCCTGCTCGCTCGGTGCGAAGCCGGCCAGCTCCACCCGAAGGCCCAGCGGATTGGCGGCCCGCGGCAGTTGCTTCACCAGCGGCGTCACTCCGAGCGCCTCGCCGGTGTCGGCTCGCACCACCCGCGCGCCCTCGGGCACCGAGTGCACGGTGAGGGTGACGGGCGCCAGCGCGGCCAGCTCTCCCGCCACGACCGGGGAGGCGCCACGATGCACGCCCCATGCGAGCGAGAGCCCCGCGACGGCCACGGCCACCACACCCGCGGCGATCAGCGGCCACGGGCGCCGCGCACCGAACAGGGCCGCGGGTACCGCCATGGGCTGCGTGGGCCGCTCATCTTCAGAGAGCACCGGGGAAGGCACCGACTCCGGCCCCGCCCCCACCAACAGCGCGGTAATGACCTCGGCGAGCTGCTGCGGCCGGTCCCCGGGCTCCTTGGCCAGGCAGCGCAAGGCGAGCTGTGCCAGCACCTGCGGCACCGGCTCTCCCGCCGGGGTGTGCGAGGGCAGCGGAGGCGGCGGCTCGGTGAGGATCTTCACCATGAGCTGGCCGAAATTGGACGCTTGGAACGGCGGCTGCCCGCTGAGCAGCTCGTAGAGGACGGTGCCCACCGCGTAGATGTCCGCGCGGTGATCCACCGGGAGGCCCGCCGCCTGCTCCGGCGACATGTACGTGGGCGTGCCAATGATGGTGCCGTCCAGCGTCCCACTGGTGCCCTCGGCGGTGAGCAGCTTGGCCACCCCGAAGTCGAGCACCTTCACGAAGTCCTGCTGCCCGCCCTTGTGGGTGACGAAGAGGTTGTCCGGCTTGATGTCCCGGTGCACGACCCCGAGCCGGTGTGCCGCGCTCAGGGCCGCGCACACCTGCACCAGGATGCGGCGGATGCGTGACACGGAGAGCCGCTCCTCCTTCAGGAGGGCGGAGAGGCTCTGCCCGCGCAACAGCTCCATCACGCAGTAAACATGCCCCTGCTGCTCATCTTCGATGAAGTCGAAGATCTCCACGATGTGCTCGTGGTTGATCTGATTGACGGCGCGCGCCTCCTGGAAGAAGCGCCGCACGAAGCCGCCATCATGGGCGAAGGCGGAGCGCAGCACCTTGAGGGCCACCTGGCGCCCGAGCCGTGTGTGGCGGGCCTGGAACACCTGGCCCATGGAGCCCTCGCCTAGCAGGCGCTCCAGTTGGTAGCTGCCGAGAATGGCGCCTTCCTGAAGCTCGCGGTCCGCGATTGTCGAACCGTCTGCGGCTTGGAAGCTGCCTGAGAGCACCGTGCCCGAGATGAGGTCGTCGCCGCGCATGGGCGGCAAAGCTTTTCATCCTCTCAATCCCCGGCAACCCACGTGTCCAACGTTGTCGCCAGGGTGACGACTCTTCTGTCCCACCCAAGGCGGCGGACGGCGCCAAGGAGCCATCAGTGGGAAGAGGCCCGCCCCGAGGGGCGAGCCCGCGCCCAGGAGTGCATCAACCGCACCCCCTCACGCGCAAGTACCGTTGCTCTGGCACTTTCCAGCGTTACCGTTGCTCCGGGTGCAGGTCGAGTTGGCGGGACAATCCACCTTGTCCGCGCAGTCGATCAAGGTGTCACCGTCGTTATCGGCGCGATCGGTGCAGGAGTTCTCCTTCTTCACCCCGCCCGAGCAGATGCAGTTGGTGCCACACGACTTGTTGTTGCAGTCGCTGTCCGCGCAGTCGATCGGCCCATCCCCATCGTTGTCGGTGACGTCGGTGCAGGTCGTCTCCGTCTTGACGCAGTTGACGAAGGCGCAGCCCGTGCCGCAGGTCCCACTGACGCAGTTGGCGTCCGAATTGCCGGAGACACAATCGATCCCGCCGTTGCCGTTGTTGTCCACGTTGTCATTGCACGTGGTCTCCAGCTTGTTTCCACCCGAGCACGTGCAACCGCCGCTGCTGCTGCACTCCTTGCCGTTGCAGTCGGAGTCCGCGCAGTCCGTGCCCTCGGTACCGTCGTTGTTGACGCCGTCGCTGCACACGATCTCCACGGCCTTGCCGCCCTGGCAGAGGCAGCCGGTGCCGCACGACTGGTTGGCGCAGTCCGGGTCCGCGCAGTCCGTGCCCTCGCGGCCGTCGTTGTTGAGGCCGTCGCCGCAAGCGATCTCCTTCTTGATGAAGCTCTCGCAGACACAGCCGGTGCCACACGACTTGTTGGAGCACCCCAAATCCGTGCAGTCGGTGTCACCATCCTTGTCGTTGTCGGCGCCGTCGCCGCACGCGACCTCGTCGAGCTGACGACCGGTGCAGATACAGTTCTTCTCGGTCTCGCCAGCCGCGCACGTGCGCAGCTGGTTGTCGCAGTCGGAGTCCGCGCAGTCCGCGCCCTCGTTGCGGTCGTTGTCGAGGCCGTCATCGCAGACCAGCTCGTTGGCCTTGCCGTTGTCGCAGAGGCAGCCAGTGCCGCACGACAGCTTGTCGCAATCGGGGTCCACGCAGTCCGTGCCCTCGGTGCCGTCGTTGTCGATTCCGTCATCGCAGACCAGCTCGCCGCGCGCCACGCAGGAGCCCGCGCTGCACCGCTGGGTCTCGACGTCGCAGGCCTTGCCGCACCCGCCACAGTGGGCGATGTCGGACTGGAAGTTGAAGTCCTCGTCCGCCTTGCCGTCGCAGTCGTCATCGAGGCCGTTGCACAGCTCGGCGGGAGGGTTGGCCAGGTTGTCCAGCTGGCCATCGCAGTTGTCGTCCTTGCCGTTGCACACCTCGGCGGTGGGCATGCAGCAGAAGCCGCGCTGGTTCGCGCGGGAGACACACACCGCGCCTTCGGCGGCGCAGTCTTCGGGCGCGTCACAGCTGAAGACGGCGTCGTCCGAAAGCTCCGGCACCCAACAGCCCGCGGCAGACAGCGCGAGCACCAGACAGCAAACGAGGGAAGAGAAGGACTTCATATTCAGAAGCTCCCGCCAATCACGAAGTGCAGCGCCGTGCTGCTGGTGCCCTTCCCGCTGGAAACGGGGGCCACCGAGGAGGACACCGGCTCGGAGCGTGCCGGGACGACGACGAGCCACAGCAGGCTGCCGCCCGCCACCGCGCCACCGCCCGCCATGAGCGCCGTGGAAAGCATCGACTGCTGCCGGAGGGCCAGGTACTCGGTGCGCGACAGGTCCATCACCCCGTCCCCGTTGGCGTCCTGGACCTTGCCCTGGAGGCCCATGCCCATGGCCACGCCCGCGCCCACCGCCGCCAGCCCCAGCACCGTGGTGTAGAAGGCGGGACGGCTGAAGAGGGAGGGGCCTCCGGAGGACTTGCTGCTCGACTTCTTCTTCTTCGCGCTCGCGACAGCGTCTGCCGGGGGGCCATCCGGCGCGGGCCCATTGAGCTCCAGCCGAGCCGCCACCTCCAGCGTCTCACCCGGGGCAAGCGTCAGCGTCTTCGTATAGGTGGAGTATTCGTCGGCCTCCACGAAGAGCTGCACCTCACCGGGCGGCAGCTTCACCTCGACATTGCCCACGCCCAGCATGCGCTCGCCCACGCGCACCACCGCCTGGGACACGTTGCTGGACACCTTGAGCATCGAGCGCGGCCTGGCCAGCTCCGTCACCCGCTTGGACAGCACGGTGCCCGCCTCGCGGATGAAGTTGCTGTCGGTCGGCTTGCGGCCCCGGACCACGTCCGTCTCCACCACGCCCCGGTCCCGGTCGTACGTCCACAGCCGCAGCGTCCAGCCTTCGTCCTCCAGCGCCAGACGCGCCGTGGTGAGCAGGTCCGCGTCGAGCGTCTCCGCCGGCCCGCTCAAGCACGAGGGCTCCTCGCAGCGCAGAGCGGACGCATAGTCCGACGCGAGCTGCTCCCGAGCTCCGGCGGGGTCAGAGACCTTCACCACCCGGCCGGTGCGCAGCGCCACCGACTGGAGCCAGCCCACCCACCGCTTCGCCGCCGCGGCACCAGCGCGCTCGGGCGTGTCCAACCCCACCAGTGCGAAGCGCGGCTGCAGGTCTGCCCCCGCGGTACCGCCGCTCAGGTCCAGGCCCAGGTTCCCAGCATCCTGCGGAGTGCCCTCACCAGAGTCCTCTGACTGCTCGTTGCTCTGGGTGCTCGAATCGCCGGACAGGTCCAGCCCGAGACCACCCTCCTGAGCCCTGGCGGGGCCGGAGGCCAGTGCGAGTGCCAGCAGGCCGGCCACATACACGACGGGGGTACGCATGGCCTCTGTTGTACCGCGAACAGAGCCCGCTGCGGAGCACCGCCAGCCCTTCAGCCCACCCTTGCCATGGGAGCAGGCATGTGACTGGTGGGCATCCAGCAGCCATGTGGCTTCCAGACACACCTCTGACTTCCCTGTGTAGAGGCGCTCTCGAGCCCCGGTGCCTGAGTCCGCGCATGGCAGACTCGAGCGAACGAGGTACCGCGCTCGGGCAGACCGGGCCGAGGAGGAGGCCACTGTGTCGAGCGATGGGGCGGAGTCGTCAGGCAGCGGTACGCAGCGGAGGGTGGCCGGGTATCTCGGCTCGCTGGCCTTTCACGTCAGCTACGTGACGCCCATCTTCTGGTTCGTGGAGCTGCTGCAGAACCAGCTCTACTGGAAGCTCACGGGCGAGCCCGGGTGGACCTATCCCCGCTCGCCCTACCACTGGTTCTCCTTCGAGAGCCTGGGACTGTGGGCAGGCTCGGTGGTCATCATCTGGTGCTTGAACTTCTTCTGGTTCCTGCGCCGGGACGTGGGACTGGTGAAGCGGATGGTGATTGCTGGAACGGTGTGCTGGGCGGGCGAGTGGCTGGCGGGCTTCGTCGCCGACCAGGTGTTTCACCTCCCCCTGCAGGTGTGGACGAACGCACCGCTCGTCTACGTGAAGTTCAGCGCGCTCTTCTTCTGGTGGTGGGACGTGCTGCTGTACCAGTTGTTGACCGTCGACATCGCGAGCCTGGGCCGTCCTGCCCAGGTGACGCCGGAGTCCAACGGGAGCGCGCCTCTTCGTCACTCCGGTAGCCAGTAGAGGCTGCGCCGCGTGCGGAGGACCTGCGCCAGGAACTCCGAGAACGAGCTGGCGATCTGCGTGCGGTATTCCGGGTCGGGCCAGGTCTCATGGTCTCCATCCATGAGTGGATATCGCCCGTCTACCTGGCGGCTCACGTCCAGAACGACATAGTTGCCATCACGCACGTAGCAGAGCGCATACATTGAGGCGGGGCCCCACTTGTCATCATCTTCGCGACGAATGGCTACCCGCGCCCGGATGATCTTCGACAAGGGTAGAAGCTTATAAGGTGAATCCTGCCATCGAATGAGTGATGCCCCATTGCAGTGCAGGTAGAAGGCGCGCAGATCCGGATCCAACTTCCAGCCCACCCGGCGCTCGAATTCTTCGATTTCCTCGGGGGTGGCAGGAGGCTGCGGAAAGTGCTCGCGGGAGACCTCTTCGAGCAAGCTGCTCATGGACGTGTTCATCGTCAGGTGTCCGTGTAGGGCAGGTCAGGTCCAACTGTATTCCAGGGCGCCTGACCAGCGTAGCAGCCGGGGTACTGCCTGCCGTACTCGTCGTGTACGTTGGGTCCAACGGGAATGATGTTGTTGGGGTCGACCGGATCGCCGCCATGCCAGAGGTCCCGGATGTGATGGCCCGGCCAGGACACGTCCCCTTCCTCGGGCCACTCCCCGAACCGCTTGCTCCACTTCTGCCGGAAGGATTCTCGAATGCCATCCCACTTCTTGCGCTCAACTTCCTTCTTCGCTTTTGGCAGCGTCGGGTAGTCACAGCAACAGTGATAGATGCCGTAGCGGCTCCCAGCCTTGACGGGGACGGGCAGGAGGACGAGGCTTCCCTCCCAGTCGAACTTGAAGTCGGCCAGCCACATGCAGCCCTTGAGCGGAAGGAGCTCCCGGGCACACTCCGTCTGGCAGCTGTTCATGAATTCCCGTCTGCATTGCCAGGGGCCATAGAAGAGCGTCGTCTTCATGCGCCCGCCCGACACGTTCAACCAGGGCAGTTCCTTCTTCACCGCGGGCGTGGCTCCTGGCGAGGGCGTAAGGCCCATGCCTTCCGGTCCGGACCCGCCCGTTCCTCGAGTCGTCGCGCAGCCTGTGAGGAGCACCAGAGAGGACGAGGGAGGAGTTGGAGGCAGTGGCCAGACGCTTCGGCAAGGCGTTGGGAGGAGTGGGACTGCGAGTGCTGGTGACGGTGGCGGGAGCGAAGCTGGCGCGGGGGCTGCCGGAGGTGCCGAACGGAGGGCTGTGGGCGAAGCTGTCGCCGCCGCGCTTCGCCCTGGCTGGAGGAGGGACGAGGGGAAGCGTGAGGGTGGTGGCAGGGACGAGGGCGCAGGTGAACGTGGCGGACGGGACGGTCGTGCTGATGGGGGTGACGGCGAATACGGCGGCGGCGGCGGTGACGTCGGCGGTGAGCACGGCCAGAACGACTGGGGCGTGTACGGAGTCGAAGCAAGACGGCCACCATCGCCACCACCTGTGTACCAACAAGAATGACCTATCAGAGAACAACGGCGGCCCCTGGACGCCCCGGTTCGAGGAGTTCTTCGAACGAGCGGGGATGAGCCTGGATGACCCGGCGAACATCATCTACCTGCGAGACCACAAGGGGCCCCATCCCGAGGCGTACCATCGCGAGGTTTTCAAGCGATTGAATGATGAGCTGAGGGGTTGTCGGCCTCAAGCCAATTGTCGAGATAGGCTTGTGGATGAACTCGACAAGATTGCAGGGGAAGTCTGTACGCCGGGCTCCACACTCAACAGGCTTGCTACGAGGAAGCCATGACCGCACAGATGAAGTATTACGAGATGTATGATGACGTCTACATCCCTGGGCGTTGGCATTTGAGGTTTCCTCTCTTCAAGGATGGTGAGAATGAACTCGGGCGTGAGGACGATGACGAGCGCGAGCTGTTCGACACCTGGCGATTCAGCGAGGGTCGAGTCCTGGAGATCGAGAGGCCGATCCGCTTGTCCGTGAAGCCGGCGGGTGTCGCGCTCGAATACACGGAGGCCATGGGGATTCCCATCGTCCACCGGCGGGTCGTCTCGCTCTTCGAGCGTCTGGGGCTCCAGAAAGAGGTGCAGTTCATTCCCGTGGAGGTGGAGGGACAGACGGAGCCCTGGTTCATCCTCAATGCCCTGCAAGTCATCCGCTGCATCGATGACGCCCGGTGTGAAGAAGTGTTCTACCGGCTACCAGAGCACGGCGATCCTTCCAGGGTGGGCCAATACAAGAACGTTCGAGGGCTGAAGGTGGACCCGGAGAAGGTGGGGAGCGCCAACATCTTCCGCACCTGGGGCTGGCTGGTGGTCCTCATCGTCTCCGAGCGCGTCAAGTCGGCCATGGAGCAAGAGGGCATCACTGGCATCAAGTTCATCGAAGTCTGAAAAGTGCGAACCTCGAACTTACCGCCCTGCATTCGAAGCGCTGGAGGAGCCGGACATGCAGACAAGAGTCATTCATGCCCTCTACGTGTTGCTGCTGGGGGGGCTTGCACTGGGGGCCACGGCGGCGGGAGCCGAGGAGAAGCTGCCAGTGCTGGAGCCAGTGGGGGTGAGCGGGTACCAGGGGGATGAAGGGCAAGGGCTGAGGCTGACGTTCAAGAGGTTGAGGCCGAACCCGGCACTGGCGCTGTGGACGGTGGGAGAGGCGAGAGAGGTGGTGGAGACGCTGGAGGAGGAATTCCAGCAGACGGGCAGGAGGCTGGAGGAGAAGCCGCACCCGGCAACCCTGGTGGGAATGCTGGGAATACTGCCAGTCGATGCGAGGTCGTCGTCCCTGGAGAGGAGGGTGAGAGAGGAGTACGAGGCGTTGCTGGGACCAGCGCTGGTGGAACTGCCAGGGACACTGGAAAGTGCGAAATGGTTTCAGGCGCTGAAGCTCTCGCCGAACTACATGGGAGAGGGGGTAAGGGAGGCGGCGCTGGAGCTGTTCAGCTCGCCGACGGTGCTGCTGTCGGTGGGGCTGTCGATGATGCTGTATGCGCTGGCCTGGGCGGCACCGGAGCCAGTGTTCTCCAAGGCGTTTGCGGGAGCTGTGACCCTAGGGCTGCTGCTGACGTATAGCGCGGCGGAACTCTACAACGTGGGGCAGGCGTGCCTGAAGCTGTACCAGGAGGCGGAGGCGGCGAGGACGAGGGAGGAGTTGGAGGCGGTGGCCAGACGCTTCGGCAAGGCGTTGGGAGGAGTGGGACTGCGAGTGCTGGTGACGGTGGCGGGAGCGAAGCTGGCGCGGGGGCTGCCGGAGGTGCCGAACGGAGGGCTGTGGGCGAAGCTGTCGCCGCCGCGCTTCGCCCTGGCTGGAGGAGGACCGAGGGGAAGCGTGAGGGTGGTGGCGGGGACGAGGGCACAGGTGAACGTGGCGGACGGGACGGTCGTGCTGATGGGGGTGACGGCGAATACGGCGACGGCGGCGGTGAGCGCGGCGCGGACGACTGGGGCGTGTACGGAGTCGAAGCAGGACGGCCACCAGCGCCACCACCTGTGTACCAACAAGAATGACATATCAGAGAACAACGGTGGCCCCTGGACGCCGGACTTCGAAATACTCTTCAAAAAGGCGGGGATGAGCCTGGATGACCCGGCGAACATCGTCTACCTGCGAGACCACAAGGGGCCCCATCCCAAGGAGTACCACAGCGAGATTTTCGAGCGGCTGAATGACGAGATTAAAACCTGTAGGACCCGCGCCGAGTGTCAAGCGAAACTCGTGGATGAGCTCGACAGGATTGCAGGTGAAGTATGTACGCCGGGCTCCAAACTCAACAAGTTGGCTACGAGGAAGCCATGACCAGACAGGCAAGGTATTACAAAATAAATGACAACAAATACGTCCCAGGGCGTTGGCATTTGAGGTTTCCTCTCTTCAAGGATGGTGAGGATGAGGTCGGGCGTGAGGACGATGACGAGCGCGAGCTGTTCGACACCTGGCGATTCACCGAGGGGCGAGTCCTGGAAATCGAGAGGCCGATCCGCTTATCCATGAAGCCGGCGGGTGTCGCGCTCGACTACACGGAGACCATAGGGATTCCCATCGTCCACCGGCGGGTCGTCTCGCTCTTCGAGCGTCTGGGGCTCCAGAAAGAGGTGCAGTTCATTCCCGTGGAGGTGGAAGGACAGACGGAGCCCTGGTTCATCCTCAATGCCCTGCAAGTCATCCGGTGCATTGATGACGCCCGGTGTGAAGAAGTGTTCTACCGGCTACCGGAGCACGGCGATCCTTCCAGGGTGGGCCAATACAAGAACGTTCGAGGGCTGAAGGTAGACCCGGAGAAGGTGGGGAGCGCCAACATCTTCCGCACCTGGGGCTGGCTGGTGGTCCTCATCGTCTCCGAGCGCGTCAAGTCGGCCATGGAGCAAGAGGGCATCACCGGCATTAGCTTCATCGAAGTCTGAAGCGCCGGACCCACCATTTCCAGTGAGTGCAAAACGTCCAAGCGTCAAGGGACAGGGCCGGGAGCGCCTCGGAGGTGCCGGGGGACGCCGAGTACCTTCATGCACTTCGCGGCCAGCGGGAGGATCTCTGGGGGCGTTGCCCACGACATGACGGCCTCGCGGAAGGTCAGGAATGCGGGCAGAGCGCGCCGGGCAACCTCCATGTCCTCACGGGAGGGGCTGGAGGGCTGGTCGAAGTCCGAAATGGCGAAGTCCACCCGTGCGACGAGCAGGTGAGTGGGGAAAGCCCCTCCGTATCGCTCGCGCTCGAGGATTCCCGAATAGAACAGCGGCGTGGCCACGGAGTAGAGGGCGTGCAGGGCGTCGGCCACATGAGGACCGCACCGCGCGAAGCCGGTGAGGTCGGGGGCTTTCACTGGCGAGGGCCAGCCTGACTCCCCAGGGAGTCCTCGTGCCCGGAGAGCCTTCTCGAGCGCCTCCGTCCACGCCGTGGGCCGCACGGGCGAAGGGGCCTCCGCGAGAAGCCACTCGTCGGTCACTCGTCCCTCCGCGCGGGCGAGCGCGAACTCCACCGCGAACGCGGCCTCACGCAGCAGAATACAGGCGACATTGAAGTGCGAGGCGAAGGTCGCGGGCGAGGTGCTGGCCTGCTCGGGATTGCCGGGGAGGGCGAGGCGCCGCAAGCAAGACACCGCCACGCGAAGCTGTCTGTCCAGCACGTCCCACTCCGAGCGGGAGGGACGTGTGCGCCGCGCGTGTGCGAGCGAGGCCCAGGCCCGGAGGGTGACGGCGTGCAGTTCCGGAAGACTGGAGACATGGTGGATCCAGTTCAAGGGGCGGAGCTGACGCATGGCGTATCTCCCAGCTTGCGGAGCACCACGGTCGCCGCGGAGTTGCTCCGGGGGAATGGCGGCGGTGGCGGCGAGAAGTCTCTTCAAGAAATCGTTCATGTGCGGGGTCCTCTTCAGCTCATGGAAAGGTCACCTGGCCGAGGGTGACGAGCCGTGTCCCCGTCTCGTCCCACAGCTTGAGGGTGAAGGTGTCCCGGGCTTCCCGGGCCGTCAGCTCCGTCTCCACCACGACCAGTTCCGACTCCCCCGCGCCCGGCAGGATGGGGGCGGACTGCCAGAGCACCCGCACGGGCTTCACCTCCTGGCCCTTGCCCACCAGCACCGCCTCCCTGGCCGTCCAGGGCCGCACGCCGGGATTCGTCAGCCTCATGGCCACGGCCACGCGCACCCCTTGCGACTCCCCCTCACCGCTCGTGGTGATGGAGCGGAAGCTGATGACCGTCTCGGCGAGAAGGGCATCGCCCGGTGCCTGGGTGACCTCCTTCTCCAACGAGCGGGCCACGACACCCTGCGCCTCCTTACTCACCGTCATCAACCCGCTGGCGATCAGCCCCGCGATGCCACCGGGCCCATTCTCCGCCCGCCTCCGCTCCAACTCCTGACCGAGCCGCCAGGACCTCGCACGCTCCTCCAGGTTCTCCCGCTGCAAGCCCTCCACGGTGCGCTTGTCGCGGAACACCTCCACCTGCCGTGCACCGAATGCCGGATGGCCCACGAGGATGAAGGTGGCACGCTCCGGGGCCGCTCCGTCCGCGAAGCGAACCACCACCCTGAACCGCTCCCCGGCCTGGATGTCCGCCGGGGGAAGGACGGTGAAGCTGCGCGTCCCTGGCGTCAGGTCCTCGAAGCGCCCGCGGTCTTGCAACTCCACCGCCCCGGACACCAGGGGTGAGTCGAAGCGGAAGGTGGTGGGCAATTCCAGGCTGATGCACACCTCCCGCGCGCCGCCGCCAGACCCGGCTGACAGCTCGATACGGGATGCGCACGCATCAACGTCCGGGAGGAGCGGCTGGGCTGTGACGCTGGTCGCCACGGGGAGCAGCAGCGCCAGGAGGGCGGCGGGGGACGAGACGGACACGGAGCGAGGACCTCTCTCGAGACGGGGAAGAGACCGGAAACGTGGTCCCTAGCATACCTTCCCGTCCGGTAGGGTACAGACGTCGTAGCCCACCGGGCCCCAGCCCCGCCCTAATCGAAGCGGCGTACCGCCTCCACCTCCAGGCGGGACCAGAGGAGCACGTGGTCCGCCGTGCTGCCTGGCTCCATCTCGACGCCGAGCTTGTCCCCCTCAAACACCTGCATGCACACCTTGAACGTGTCCCCCGAGGGCAGGCGGGCCTCGGTGAAGCGGCCATAGACGCGGCCCTCCCCGAAGTAGAACTGGCCGGTGAGCACGGTGCCCTTCGGCAATGACTTGTGCGCTTCTCCCCCATAGGGAGGACCGGCCGTGACCGAGACGAGACCCTCCCGAACGGGGAGGCGCTTCTGCGCTCCGATCTCGGCGAGTTCCAAATTCCGCAGCTTCCGCCCGATGGGAATGCCAAGCGTGTCCGTCATGGCCTTGACGGCCTCCGCGGGGCACTCCTGGGGTGGAGGCCTCGGGCTCACGGGAATCGCCTGCTGCGCGCTGACACAGGCTTGAAAGGCAACACCAACGAGGCCCGCACATGCACCGCGCACGGCGGCCGTCCCGCTCTTCGTGTTGTCCTTCTGCGAGATGGGAGTCTTCTGCTTCTTCACAGGGGCGTCGTCCTTCGGTGACACCGCCAGCGGGGCGGCGGCCGCAGGGGTGTCCTCCACGGGGGTCGGGGTTGCGGCCCGCTCAATCTCCAGTGGTGACCAGGGAGGCGCCACTTCCTGTCCGGAGATCGGCTGGCGCGTGGGATGGGAGGCGGACAACACCTCGGGTGGAGGCGGCTCGACTCGGGCCCGAGGACCGAGCCCCTCCGCCAGCAGGAGTACTCCGCCGAGCCCCAGCAGCCCGCCCAGCACAAAGCCCACCCTTCGCCGCGCAACCGTCCGCGCCGGCTCCGGGGTGACGCGTCCAGCCTGCTCCAGCTCCGGGGCGGACTGGCCCCGAGCCCGTCCGCGCCGTCCCCGCCGGGGCGGGTGGAAGGGAGGGAGCGGCGGGGGAATGACGAGCTTGGGTGGCGGAGGCGTCACGGGTCGGGTGGGCCACGCCGGGCGGCGGATGCGCCGCTGGGGTTTGTCCCCCTCCTTCTCCGGCGCCACCGCCTCCCAATCGAAGATGGCCGCATCCCACTGCTTCGGGTCGCCAAAGGCCACCGCCGCCACCAGGGCCTCGTTCAGCTCCCGACCGCTCTGGTAGCGCTCCTCCGGCTTCTTCGCCAGCAGGCGCATGATGAGGTCGCTCAACGCCCGGGGCACCCGGCGGTTGAAGTCACGAGGCGCGGGGGGCCGCTGGTGCACGATGGCGTCTTGCGCCAGGTCCGGCATCGCCTCGGGAAAAGGGTAGTGCCCGGTGACGGCCCGGTAGAGGCATATGCCCAGCGCGTAGAGGTCATCGGTGCGCTGGAAGGGGTAGTGAGCCCCGCGGTCCTTGTGGTTGCGCCACAGGAAGCGGACCGCCTCCGGACTGCGCATCTGCAAGGTGCCCGGCGGGAGCGTACCGCTGGTGAGTGGAATGGCCCCCTCGTACCAGGCCGCGCCGAAGTCGAGCAGCACCGGCTCCCCGTCCGGCTCGCGGATGATGATGTGCTCGGGCTTGAGGTCGCGGTGGAAGACGCCCCGCTCGTGCAGGGCCCCCATGGCCAGGGCAACCTTCCCGCCCACCTTCGCGAGCTCCCGGAAGGTGGAGCCCACCGTCTCGGCCCACAGGTGCAGAGGCGAGCCGGGCACCCAATCCATGACGATGCCGAGGAGTCCGTCTTTCGGATGGGGCCAGCGCGCGCAACCATGGAAGCGCACCACGTTGGGGTGCACCGCCCTGGTCATCATCAGCACCACCTCGCGCTCGGCGCGCTCGTCCCCCGCGTGTAGCGCCAGCTTGAGGACGCAGAAGTCGCCGGGACGGGCCATGTCCTCCACCCGGTAGGCAGCGCCATAACCACCCACGCCCAGCCGCTCCACCACGCGCCAGCTCCCCACCTCCGTCCCCGGCGCCAGCGCATCCGGGTACACCGTTACTCCCTCTTGGTTGGTGAACATCGGGCCCGCTCCCGCTTCCAGGGTGCTGGGAACGTAACCTAGCAAGTCACGGCCGGGTCTGACTCAAAAACCACCTCCGCCGTCAGCTCACCCGCTCGGGCCTAGCGCTCGGGCCTAGCGCTCGGACGCCTCGCGAACGAGCCATTCACGAAACGCCACCAGCTTCGGGAGCGTGGCGCACTCGGGCCGGTAGACGACGTAGTAGGCGAGCACGGAAGGGAACTCCACCTCCGGGAACAGGCGCACCAGCCGCCCGGCCGCCAGGTCGTCATGCGCCATGATGCTGCGGGCCAGCGCCACGCCCTGCCCGTCGATTGCCGCCTGCAGCACCGCGGCGGAGTTGTTGATACGCAGGCCTCGCTTCGTCTCGACGTCCTTTGCGCCCGCCTTCTCGAGCCAGGCATCCCACGTGGCGAATCCCGCGCGGGCATCCACGGACCGGTCGTGGATGAGTCGTAGGCCGCCCAGGTCCGACGGCCGACGCAGACGGCGGCTCTGCGGCAGGAGCGCAGGCGAGCAGACGGGATAGACCTCCTCGTCGAAGAGCTTGTCGGCGATCAGCCCGGGCCAGACCCCAGCTCCGTAGCGCACGCCGATATCCACCCCGCGCGCGGCGAAGTCGAGCAACTCGGTGGACGCGTCGAGCCGCACGTCCAGCTCCGGCCATGCGGCCTGGAACCGCTCGAGGCGCGGCAGGAGCCACTTGGCCGCGAAGGCGGGGCTGACCGTCACGGTCAGCACACCTGCCGACGAGCTCTCCTTCAACCGCGCGACGCCGACGCTCAGCCGCTCGAACCCCGCGCGGATTTCCGGCAGCGCCCGCTGGGCCGCTTCGGTGAGGACCAGCCGCTTCCGTCCGCTCGTGCCCCGGTGAAACAGCGGTAGGCCGAGCGCCTCCTCGAGGCTTCGCACGAGTTGTCCGACCGCCGCCGGGGTCACGTGAAGCTCGGCGGCCGCGGCGGAGAAGCTCTCGTGCCTGGCACTCGCCTCGAAGGCACGCAGGGCGTTGAGGTATTCGGGCGCGCTCATGGGCGGTCAGATTTCCTTTGCCGGGAGCCAAGAACATCTCGTTTGCGGCGGCGGGTACTCAGCAGCATGAATTCCTCGTCGGCCCTCGGTGAGAGGAGCCCGACCTGCCGTCCCCGGCTCGTATCGGAGCCGAAGACTGCCGTCGAAGCTGCCCCTGCGGGATAGCTCATCTTACACGCAGTACAGACGTCAAAATGGAGGAAACCCATGGTCTACCTGCAAATCACTCTGCAGATTTCTCCCGCCAACCGGCCCGCGGCTGCGGGCGTGTACCAGCACTACAAGGCGCCATTCCTCGAGACGATCGCCGGCGCGAAGTCGAAGGAGTTGCTCGTCCGTGACGAGGACGTGCAGGTGCTCCACGGGTTCGACACGGCGCAGCAGGCCAGCGCCTACCTCGAGAGCGACCTGTTCACCGCCGATGTTGTGAACGCGTTGAAGCCGCTCCTCGACGCCGCCCCGAACGTCCGAATCTATCAGGCCGCCTGAGGCTTTCCGTGTCGGGCCGCCGCCGACTGCGGTGGCCCGACGTTCACCAGGCACCAGCAAGGGAGCAACTTTCAATGCGTGCGCGCTTCACCAACCAGAAGCTCATCGTTGTGGGCGGTACCAGCGGGATGGGGAAGGCCGTTGCCCGAATCGTCCTCGAGGAGGGCGGGCGAGCCGTTGTCATCGGGCATCGAGACGACAAGCTCCAGGCCGCCGTCGCGGAGTTGGCTGCGTTCGGTCCCGTGGATGGCCTGCGCGCGGACATCACCTCTGGCACTGAGAGACGGGCTCTGGAGGCCCAACTGCACAGGGACCACGCCGACGCGACGCTGCTGGTCAACGCAGCGGGCGTCTTCCTGCCGAAGGCCTTCTTGGAGCACGAGGAACGCGATTACGACCTGTATCTTGACATCAACAAGGCCACCTTCTTCATCACGCAGGCCGTCGCCAGGTCCATGGTGGCGCTGCGCAAGGGGGGCGCGATGGTCAACATCGGCTCGATGTGGGCCAGGCAGGCCATCCAGGCCACTCCCTCCTCGGCCTATTCGATGGCCAAGGCAGGACTTCACTCGCTGACGCAGCACCTGGCGATGGAGTTGGCTGGCCATGGCATCCGCGTCAACGTGGTTTCGCCGGCAGTCGTCGAGACCCCCATCTACGAGGGTTTCATCCCGAAGGAGCAGGTTCACAGTGCGCTCCAGGGGTTCAACGGATTCCATCCGCTCGGCCGCGTGGGCCGCGTAGAGGATGTTGCGCAGACCATCGCCCATCTGTTGTCGAACGAGACCGCTTGGGTCACCGGCGCAATCTGGGATGTCGACGGCGGCGTCATGGCAGGACGCAACAAGTACAGCTGACCCTTGGAATGGTTCCCCAAGCAGTTGGGGTGCACCGCCCTGGTCATCAGACGAGATCCCGCTCCGGTTCAATGTCCTCCAGTCCAAGGGCTTCAAGCGCGATTCCAAAAGCCTGGGCCTGCTGCTGCATCAAGGAAATGACCTCATGAAATGCCATCAGACGACCCAGCGCGAACTCACGCTGGGTTTCCGTTGCGGAGCGGCTCTCGGCTTTGGCTTCCATCGCCTTTTCCTTGAGAAGGGTACACAGGTCGCGAACGTAGAGGTCCATGCTCATGGCTGTCCGTTTCCTTTCAGCTTCTTGAGCAGGCCCTCGAGAATCTCAAGCTGCTCGGTTTGCCGATTTATATCCGAAGGCCACTTCTTTTGGGTCAGGGCGTCTCGCTGCCGTGGCTCCAGTGATGACCAATTCGGGATGTGCTTATCTGGATTGGCTATTTTGTCCTTGTGGAGCTCAATCTGTTTCTGGAGCGACGCGATTCCTTTTCTCAGCTCATCTGGCGACTTTCCTTCGTAATTCCTCAAGAAGCCAGCATGCTTTCCCCCACTCTCGGCAATCTCCAGAGCGCTCCTGGGGGTAGCGCCGTTTCCGCCCGAGCCATGGGCCGTCATGGCGACAGCCCCTGGGGCAAGGGCGATGGTCACGGTTTCGGCACTCACGACGACCATCTCCACTTCCCCTACCGCCGCGAGACGAAACCCCACCTGCGTCTCTGCCTGCGCCGCCGCCTGCATCGCGCCGGGCAGTTTTGGCACCTTCGCAGCCAGCCCCGCCGCCGTGTTGCCAATGGCCGCCGTGGCCAGCAAGGCGAACGCCCGCGCCGCATTGCGGCCCATCCGCTTGCCGTAGCGCTCGCCCGCCTCGCGCAGCTCGTTGAACGTGGTGACCCGGTCCGATTCATCCATCAGCCGCTTGAAACCCACGACGAGGCCCCAGAAGGTATCGACGCCCACGTAGGATATAATCGTGGCGGTCATCACTGCCGCGATGCCCTTCGAGATCGTCACGTCGGGAATGGAGACGAGGATCATGTACGTCGTCCAGGTCCAGAGAACGGCCGCCACCATGGCGTGTGGGTCGGCCATGTCCTTGAACGCCTCCAGCATCTCGTCCAGCACGGCGCCCTTGGCCAGGGCCATGGCGAGCGCGAAACGACCATCCCCATTGACTGTGGGGCTTCCCGTCAGCAGGCGGAGACAGTCCCCGGGCCTGCCGGTGCGCTCGCACCAGCGCAGGTAGGCGCGCGTCAACTCCACCTCCGCCGTCGTTGTCTGCCCCTCCAGGTGCTCGCTCGCCCCGAGCGGAGTGATGCGGCGGCTGGGTGTCTCGTACGTGTACGAACCGCTCCGCGCCTCCACTTCGAACAGCCGCCGGGCGGCTTCCTCGGGCCGAGTTGGGGGCCGAACATCCCGAGCCAGATCCGACACGGCCTTCTCGAACTCGCCGTTGCCCAGTGCCACCGGCTCGGCGCCGGAACGAGGGGTGAAGACGATGGTGTCGGTCTGGCCCGTGTCCAGGCGCACGACCCGAGACGCACTACCGCATCCGGCGAGCAGCACCACCAGCACCGCCGTCCAAGACAGCTTCATGGGCATTCTCCCGGGATGATGGCTACGCCCTATTGGGTAGCCATACCGGGCAAATACCCCTTGGGTCTGACGAACACTGAAACACCAGAGACCCTATTGATTTGCTTGAAGCACCGGGAGAGGGCCGTGCTACAGCGCGCGGGACGCGAGGTAGCGCGCCAGCGCCTGGGCCTTGGGAATCAGGGTGTCCACCTCGATGAACTCGTCCACCGTGTGGAAGCCCTTGCCCCGGGGGCCCAGCCCGTCGATGGACGGAATCCCCATGGAGGACGAGGTGCTCGCATCCGAGCCACCGCCCACCAGCGGAGCCTCGCCATGGCCCAGCCCGGAGGCATGGGCACACGCGCCATACGCCGCCATCAGCGCCGCGGAGGCCTCGGTGCGCTCGAGTGGCTCGCGGGCCACCCCACCGCTCACCTCGACGCGGGTGCCAGGAACGCCGGCCGCGGCCTCCTCGGCCGCCTGACGGAAGCGCTGCACCAGGTCCTCCCCATCCGCGCGCGTGCAGAAGCGCAGGTCCACCTCCGCCACCGCATGGTCCGGCACGGTGTTCTTCCCCTGGCCACCCGTCACCTTGCCCACGTTGACGGTGATGCCGCGCGGGTAGTCGGTGAGTTGCTGCACCCGGTCCACGAAGCGGGCGAGCGCCCACAGCGCGTTGGCCCCCTCCTGGTGCGCATTGCCCGCATGGGCAGCCTTGCCGTGCGCCACCGCGGTGGCCATGCCCGTGCCCTTGCGCCGAGTGATGATGGCGTCCGCGGCCCGACCGGACTCGAAGACGAGACAGGCCTGCGCCCCAGCGATGGCCTTGCGAATGACACCAGCGCCCTCGGGCGAGCCCACCTCCTCGTCCGACACCACCACCAGCCGCAGCGGGGGCAGCTTGTCCAATCCCCCCGACGCCGCGAGCGCCTTGAGCGTCCAGGCGATGACGACGAGCCCACCCTTCATGTCCAGCACGCCCGGGCCGCGCCGCAGCGCCCCATCCTTCCGGTAGCCCTCGAACTTGCCCGGGGGAAACACCGTATCCAGGTGGCCCACCAGCGCCAGCGGCGCGAGCCCCGCCCTTCCCTCCGAGCGGAACACCAGGTGGTCCGCGTACCGCGTACTGGGCACCACCTCGGCCACCAGCCCCGGCATGGCGAACTGCTCGCGCAGCAGGGCGCCCACCTTGCGGCCGCCCTCCGCGTTCTCCGTCCAGGAGTTCACCTCCACCAGCGCGGCGAGCGCTTCCTCCATCTCCCCGAGCCTGCCCACCAGCCAGCTGGCCGCCGCTTCACCCATCTCGCGCATCGTCCTCGGCCTCCCGCCGAAAAGTTTCGCCCCGGGGTGCATCCCCGGTTGCAACCCGGGCATATGCCAGGCCCCCGCCTCCAGGGAAGGTGCCCCGGCGCCCGCCCGCCCGACGCCCCAGCACGTGCCACTCGGGGGAAGGAAGCTTGCCGGGGACGGTGGGGGTCCGCACCTCAAGAGGCAGGAGGATGAACGATGGCGGACGCGCTGTGGATTTTGGTGGCCAATGGGAGCCGGGCCAAGCTCTTCGCGACGGACGAGCGCGCAGAGGTGTGGGACCTGAGGGAGGAGTTCCAGCACGAGGAGAGCCGGTCCATGTCCCGGCAGCTCCTCAACCAGCCGGACAACCCCAACGCGGGCTCCCTGCACAAACCCCAACCCGAGAATCAGCCGGATGCTCGCCAGCAGCTCGAGCACGAACGCTTTGCCCGCGAGCTCGCCGCTCGGCTGGAGCGGGGCCTGAACGACCATGCCTATGACCGGCTGGTCATCGCCGCCCCACCCGGCTTGCTGGGCCTGCTGCGCAAGTTCATCAGCAACCGCGTGCACCAGCGGGTGATGCTGGACTACCGGGCGGACTACGTGAACGTGCCGGAGCGTGAGCTGCCCGAGCGCATCCCGCTCTCCTAGGTAGGCAAGCAGCCAGGTCGAGTGCCCGGAGCCCCTCCCCGCTCCGGGCCTCGTCCGTGCGGGGCTCTTGGCCCACACCTGGACCTACATTCTGGAACACGCCCCCTCCGCTCGGGCGCGCTCCGTGGTACAGGTGGGAGGGGCGTCAGTTGGAGGACATTGGAGTCCCTCTTGGCGCCATCACGCGGACGTAACGAGATTCATGAGACTTCCCCTGATCGGCACCCTCAAGCTGCGTGGCCGCCTGACGCTGTACGTCACCCTGCTGGCCGTTGCGCCACTGCTCCTCTCCACCTGGTTGGGGGTCGGCACCACGCAGAAGATGATGCAGGAGCAGGTGCACGAGATGCTCCGCATCGAGGCCGAGGGTCTGAAAGACCTGGTGGAGGCCTCGCTGGTGGAGCGCGAGACGAGCGTGCGCAGCTGGGCGGAGGACGCGCTGCTACGCGAGTCGCTGCAGCGAGACAGCTACGCGATGAGCGATAACGTGCTGGCGCGGCTGCAGCTGCGCTACACCACCTTCACCGGGCTGGTGCTCTTCACCGATGACGGCCGGGCTGTCTCCGCCAGCACGCCGGCACTGCGCGACTCCTTCGCAGGCCAGGAGGAGGCGGTACGCAACGCGCCCTGGTTCAAGGCGGCCCAGGAGGGGCGCTTCACCAGCACGACGCTCACCCAGGAGGACCCCGTCTTCGGCATGCAGGTGCTGCACCTGGCGGCGCCGGTGATGGAGTCGCGGAGCGGGCGGCGGATGGGCGTGCTGCTGGCGGCGTATGACTGGGGCCAGGTGGGCGAGGTGGTGAAGGCCGCGGTGGCCCGTGCCCGCTCGCGCAAGAACGAGAGCTTCGCCCTGGAGGTGCGCACCGCCTCGGGCACCGTGCTCTTCGACTCGCGAGGCCAGGAGGCCTGGAGCATCCCCAACGTCGTGTCCGAGCAGGCCATCAACGGCTCGGAAATCCCCGACGTGGGTGACGGCTGGCGCTTCGTGGCGCTCTCGGACCCGGAGGAGGTCTACGCCACGATGAACAAGCTGGTCGCCGCCATCGGTGCGGGAGCGATGGGCGTGGTGGTCCTGGCGGCCCTGGCCTCCCTGCTGGTGGCGCGCAGCATCACCGCCCCCATCTCCCGGCTGAGCCAGGTGGTTCGCCGCATCGTGAAGGAGGGAGACCTCACCCAGAAGCCCGACGTGCGCTCGAACGACGAGGTGGGCGAGCTGGCCCGCTCCTTCGTGCATCTGGTGGACCACCTGCGCGAGACGACCGAGAGCCTGCAGCGCGGCACGCAGGTGCTCACCGACACCGTGGCCGAGCTGACGCGCGCCGCCGAGGAGGAGGAGAGCAACCTCACCCGCCAGGCAGCGGCGCTGCAGCAGACGCAGGTGACGGCGCAGGAGATCAAGCAGACGTCGGAGGTGGCGGCCGAGCGGGCCGGCGCGGTGCTGATGGTGGCCACGCGCGCCGAGGAGCTGGGCCAGGGTGGCGCGCGCGCGCTCGCGGAGAGCATGAACGGCTTCCAGACGCTGAGAGATCAGGTGAACGAGATGGCCGAGCAGATCAGCGGGCTCAACGAGCGAGCCCAGCGCATCGGCGGCATCACCCAGACGGTGAAGGGGCTGGCGGACCGCTCCAACATGCTGGCGCTCAACGCGGCCATCGAGGCGGTGCGCTCCGGCGAGCACGGCAAGGGCTTCGGCATCGTTGCCAAGGAGATCCGCACCCTGGCCAACCAGTCCATCCACTCCACCGGTCAGGTGGGCGGTCTGCTCGAGGACATCACCCAGGCCATCCTCAAGACGGTGGAGCTCAGCGAGCAGGGCCGGGTGCGCATGGAGGCGGGCATGGCGCAGGCGCGCACCAGCGGTGAGAGCATCCAGGCGCTCAGCGGCATCGTGCAGGACAACATGAACGCGGTGAGGCAGATCTCCGGCGCGGTGAGCCAGCAGAACGCGGGCATCAACGAAATCTTCAGCGCCCTGACGGACCTCTCCTCCCTGATGCACGACACCATGGTGGGGCTGCAGGCCACCCAGCGCGTCACCCAGTCGCTGCGCGAGGTCGCCGAGCAGATGCAGCACGTGGCGCGCAGCTACCGGGTATAACCCCGGGCCCATGAGCCCTCCGCCCCGCGCCGTCATCCTCGACCTGGGCAACGTCCTGGTCTTCCACGACAACAGCCTGCTGTTCCGCAGGCTGGCGGCGAGGGCAGGACTGCCGCCCGCGGAGGCAGAGCAGCGGCTGTCGGGCGCGGGCTGGACGGCGGCCAACCGGGGCCTGCTAGGCGCCGAGGGCATCCGGCGCGACGTGTGCGGCGCGCTGGGGGTGGAGATACCGGCCGAGGAGTTCAACGCCCTGTGGAGCAGCCACTTCACCGTCCACGAGGCAGTGCTGCCTCGCGTGGAGGGGCTGGTGGGGCGGGTGAAGCTGGTGCTGCTGTCCAACACCAACGTGCTGCATGCGGCCTGGCTGCGGCCGAGGCTGCCGGTGCTGGAGCGCTTCGACCACCTGGTGCTCAGCTGCGAGGTGGGCCACGTGAAGCCCGAGCCCGCCATCTACCAGGAGGCACTCCGGCACGCGGGCTGCGAGCCACACGAGGCCGCCTTCTTCGACGACCTGCCCGAGTTCGTCCAGGCCGCGAACGCGCTGGGCATTCGCGGCCACCTCTTCACCACCGCCGCGTCCTTCGACGCACAGCTGAAGGCGCTCGGACTGTAGGGACGGCTACTTCTTCTCGTAGCGCGCCACGGGGGGCTCGTGGAGAGCGGCCTCCGTCCAGGCCTTCATCGCCGGCAGGGCGAGCACCGCATCCCGGTAGGCGGCGCACTCCGCGTCCAGCGCCACATCGTAGGTGACGAAGCGCGTGACGACGGGCGCGTAGAAGGCATCCGCGATGGAGAAGGCGCCAAAGAGGAACGGCCCGCCCTGGCCAAAGCGCGAGCGGCACTCCTTCCACAGCGAGGTGATGCGCGCGATGTCCTCGCTGACGCCGGGAGCGCGGCCCTCGCCAGGCAGGCGGGCGCGGAGGTTCATCGACATGTGGTTGCGCAGGTGGGTGAAGCTCGAGTGCATCTCCGCGGTGACGGAGCGGGCCAGGGCGCGAGCAGCGGTGTCCTGGGGCCACAGCTTCGCCTGGGGAAACTGCTCGGCCAGGTACTCGCAGATGGCCAGCGAGTCCCAGATGACGAGCTCGCCGTGCTGCAGCGCCGGCACCCGGCCACTGGGCGAGTACTTCGCGATGTTCGCGGCGGTGTCCGCCTGGCCCAGCGGCACCACCACCTCGCGGAAGGGCTGCCCAGTATGGGCGAGCGCGAGATAAGGCCGCAGCGACCAGGAGGAGTAGTTCTTCGAGGCGACGACGAGGGTGAGCTCTTTCATGGGGGCGCACCATATAGCGCCCCCGTCCCGCGCGAGGTCTCAGCTCGCGGGGCGGAGCAGGTTGCGCAGGCGCGACATCCACGAGCCACGGCGTCGGCGCACGGGCGGATCAATGCGGTAGACGGGCACTGGCAGGCGGATGTTCTTCAAATCTCCCCGGCCCAGGCGCACCACGGGAGCCATCACCTGGCTCTGCACCTGCTGCACCACCGGCTCGCTGACGTAGAGGGAGCCGGGCCGGGCGAGTGACTCCAGCCGGGCGGCCACGTTGACGCCCTCGCCGAAGATGTCTCCGTCCCGGTGCACCACCGAGCCCAGGTGGATGCCGATGCGCAGCTCCACCCGGCGCGTCTGCGGCACGCATTCGTTGCGCGCACACAACGCCGACTGGAGTTCCAGTGCACATGCCACCGCGGGCAGGGCTTCGTCGAACTCGACGAGGAAGCCATCCTCCAGCTGCTTGATTTCGCGTCCCCCATGACCGGTGAGAAGCCCGCGCACCAGCCGGCCATGCTCCTGGCGCAGCTCGTTGTTGAGCGCTTCGTCCCGCCGGGCCTCGGGGCTGAGCTCCACCATGTCCGTGAACATGATGGCCGCTACTTTCCTGGGTTCCGGTTGCGGCACTTCCGCCATCATCAACGCGTCTCCTTCTCCCCCCCACCTGACAGCCGCGAATGTTACCCTAGTGACACTCGCCTGGCCCGCCGGAGGGCAGCCCGACAGCCGCGCCTAATCCCACCTGCTGGTAGGAATGAGAGTAATTCATTCCTGACGCAGCGCACAACGTACGGCGAGAGCGAGGGTCTACGAGGAGACATCGGGCGTCACGAGAGTGTCGCCCTGTTACTGTTGTGGGCGAGCCTGCACCCATGTCGGCACCCGAGGACGAACAGGACGCACACGCCCCGCTCTGGCCGCCGCTGCTGGTGACGGCGGGAGTGCTGTGGGTGGCCACCCAGGCCCGGCAACAGAAGCTGGTGCTCGCCGCGCTGGCGACATTGGTGGTGCTGCCCACGCTGTGGCGAGTGCTGACACGCCGGTGGGTGCGCGGGGATGTGATTCGAGGGCTGGGCATGGGCTACATCGCCTGCCACGTGCCGCTGCTGCTGGGTGCATGCTCCACGCTGGACCGGCCCGAGTGCCGCATCCGCCTGTGCCTGGACGGAGTGCTCGCAGGAGCGCCCTACGTGCCCTGGGCGGGAGTGCTGGGCACCCTTCTCTACTGGGCCTGGGCTACTCCAAGTGGAAACCGCCGCGCGCTGTGACACGTGCCTGGCAGCATCCGTCACGGAGCACCCCCAACCGGTGGATGGCTTGCGGCTCGGAATGGCACCGACCTAGCGTCGATGGCCCCTCGAACATCTGGAGACAGCCATGGACAACCTCGGCAGCTGCTGCACGCTCGACCTCGACACGTTCCAGAAGACGAAGGCGCACGTGTCGGCCAACCCAGAGGCGGGCAAGGGCCGTTTCGAGACGGTGACGGAGTGGCGTGATGGGGCCCAGGCGGTAACGCGGGCTCGCAGCTTCACCCTGGAGACGGACGAGCCCACGGCGCTGGGTGGCAAGGACCAGCACATCGATCCGATGGAACTACTGCTGGCCGCGCTGGGCACGTGTCTGACAATTGGCTGGGTAACGCAGGCGCGGATGCGCGGCCTGGACTACCGCAACCTGCGCATCAAGGTGAGCGCGCCGTTTGACCTGAGGGGCTATCTGAACCTGGACCCGAAGGTGCGCGCGGGCTTCTCCGAGCTCCAGTACACCGTGGAGGTGGACACGGACGCGGATGCCGCCACGCTGGAGGAGATTCGCATGGCGACGGAGAAGACCAGCCCGATGTTCGACAACATCCTCAACCCGACCGCCATCTCCGGCCGCGTCATGAAGCTGAACAGCAACGTGGCCGCCTGAGCACATTTGCTCAAGCACATCTCCCCAAGCACATTTCCCCAAACACATCTCCCCAAACATTTCCCCAAGCACATTTCCCCAAGCACATTTCCCCTCTCCCCCCGGGAGAGGGACGGGGTGAGGGTATCTCGTGGACTCGGGTTCGCATCCACACGGGTTCAACCCGTGGGCCCCGATACCCTCACCCTGACCCTCTCCCGGGGGGAGAGGGAAGGGATTGAGGGAAGGGATTGAGGGAAGAAATTGAGGGAAGAAATTGAGAGGAGCGAGGCTCAGCGCTGATGGGCGCGCAGCTCCTTCACGAGCCGCCCGGCGCCGTAGATGTGCTCGAGGGCTTGCAGCAACCCCTCGCCATGTACGCCCACCGCGCGGTTGTTCTCCGGCACATAGGCGTACTCGCCGCCCAATGAGTGCAGGTTGCCATCGAAGATGAGCCCCACCACGCGGCCCTCACGATCCACCATGGGCGAGCCCGAGTTGCCGCCGATGATGTCGTTGGTGGTGGCCACGTCGAAGGGCGTCTCACCGGGCACCTTGCCCTGGGCCTTCATCCACGAGTCCGGCAGCCGGAAGGGCTCCTTGCCCGTGTGACGGCCGTAGGCGCCGGCGAACGTCGTCACCGGCGGCACCATGCGCCCGTTCTCCTCCCAGCCCTTCACCGTGCCGTAGTTGAGGCGCAGGGTGAAGGTGGCATCCGGGTAGCCCGTGGTGCCATGGGCCGCCAGCCGCGCCTGCGCGAGCAGCTCGCCATTCTTCTTCAGCACCGACTCCACCGTGTCCTCGTAGCGCTTGCGCACCTCGCGGGCCTGCGCGTCCACCCGGCGCGCCAGCAGAATCATCGGATCCTTCGAGGCCTCCACCGCCGCCTTGCCGCCCTCGAGCAGCCGCTGACGCTCCTTCACCTCGAAGAGCTTCGTGCCCTTCACCAGCGCGCGCGCCAGCTCCTCCGGGGCCTCGCGGCCGAGCACCGTCTGCACGAACGGGTCATCCGCACCGAGCGTCTCGCGCAGCTTGTTGAAGCCGAAGGTGAGCGAGACCACCTCCAGCTCCGCGGGAATGGGGGCATCGCGCAGCAGCCCCTGACGCAGGCCGGGGAGCTGCCCATCCGTGTACTCGCGCAGCCGCTCCGGGTTGGGCTTGGGCTGCTCCTCCGCTGCGCGCACCAGATTCTGCGCGATGTCGAAGAGCTCGGACGGGAAACCATAACCGTCCTCCTTCAGCCGGTACTCGGCCAGCAGAGGCCTGTAGGTGTCCAGAGCGCGAGCGATGGCGTCCCAGGAGCCCGCGGTGGTGGCCTTCAGCTTCGGATCCGCCTCCACCTTCGCCCGGAGCTCCGCCTCGGCCTTGCGCTTGTCGGCGAGCAGCGAGGGCTCGGCCAGGGCCTGGTGCCGGCCACGCAGCGCCTTCAGCGCGTTCTCCACCGAGCGCAGCCGCGCCCGCGTGGTGCGGAAACGCTCCGGCGTGGCCGAGGCGAACTCCCGCAGCATGCCGCGCCGCTCCGCCAGGAACAGCAGTTGGAACGGCAGCGCCACATCGCGCTGGAACTCCAGCTCCGCCACGGTGAGTTGCCGCTGGGTGGCACCGGGGTGGCCAGAGACAAAGACCAGGTCCCCCTCCTTCGTGCCTTCCTTGGCCCAGGGCAGGTAGTGCTCCGTCTTCAGCGGCTGGCCCTTGGAGTCCCATACGCGCAGGAAGGCCGCGTCGAAGCCGAAGCGCGGGAAGTGGAAGTTGTCCGCGTCCCCGCCGAAGGCCGCCATGGAGAACTCGGGGGCGAAGGCCAGGCGCACGTCCTGGAAGCGGCGGTACTGGTAGAGGTGGTACTTGCCGCCGTTGAAGAGCGTCACCACGTCACAGCGCACCTCGGGCCCGGTGGCGCACTCGCTCTCGATGGTCGACATCTCCGCCTTGAGGGCGGTGTTGAAGGCCGCGCCGCTCAAGCCCTTCGTGGCGCCCTGGAGGCGCGCGGTGACATCCGTCATCTTCATGAGCTGGTTGGCCTCCACCTTGGGGCAGCGCAGCTCGTCCTTCAGCTCCTTCGCGAGAAAGCCCGTGGCCAGGTAATCGCGCTTCGGAGAGGACAGGTCCTGCACACAGGAGCGGATACAATGGTGGTTGGTCATCACCAGACCATCCGGCGACACGAAGCTCGCCGAGCACCCGCCGGCCAGCCGGACGGAGGACAATCTCAGGGAATCCAACCATTCCTGCGAAGGCTCGAAACCATAGGCGGCCTTCACGGCGGCGCGGGGAAAGGCGTCATAGGTCCACATCCCCTCCTCCGCGGCGGCGGGGAGGGACAGGAGCAGGCCAAGGGCGAGCAATCGTTGCACGGGCAGACGTTCCTTCCAGGGAGGGAGAGGGGCCCGGTTGTGGCCCGGGAGTGGCGCGTCGTCAACCCGAGCGGACGGAGGGATGCACGTCGGGCTTGAGTTAGAGGCGGGGACTGCGGAAGGTTGGGCCCAATGGCGACGAAGCACCACATCTACCTGGTCCCCGGCTTCTTCGGCTTCGCCAACCTGGGAGAGCTGCTCTACTTCGGGCACGTGCGCGACTACTTCGTGACGGAGATGGCGCGCCGCGGCGTGGAGGTCGAGGTGGTACAGGTGCTCTCGCACCCCACCGGCTCCATCCGCACGCGCGCCGCGGACCTCTTCAAGGCCATCGAGGCGAGCGCGAAGGACGACGACGGCCCCATCCACCTCATTGGCCACTCCACTGGAGGGTTGGACTCGCGACTGCTCGTCAGTCCGGGCGCCTTGCTGGGCGACGACATCGACGTGGAGCCCTACGCCCGCCGGGTCCGCACGGTGGTGACGGTGTCCACGCCGCACTCGGGCACCCCGCTGGCGTCCTTCTTCCTGGGCCTCTTCGGGCAGAAGCTGTTGCAGCTGCTGTCGCTCTTCACCGTGTACGTGCTGCGCTTCGGCCGGCTGCCGTTGACCGTGGCATTCCGGCTCGGGAGCCTCCTGACGCGCTGGGACGAGCAGCTCGGCTTCCGCCCCACGCTCCTGGACCAGCTCTTCGAGCAGCTCCTGGGGGACTTCTCCGTCGAGCGCCGGGAAGACCTCGTCCGCTTCCTGGGTGACGTAACCAACGACGCCTCGCTCATCCCCCAGCTCACCCCCGAGGGTATTGATCTCTTCAACGCGAGCACCCTCGACCGGCCGGGAGTGCGCTACGGCTCCGTCATCACCCAGGCGCGGCCACCGTCGCTGCGCGCGCGGCTGAGCGCGGGGTTGGACCCCTACGCGCAACTCACACACACCGTGTACGGGTTTCTCTACGGGCGAACCCAGCGGATGCCTCTGACGGCGATTCCCCTGCACACCCCGGCGCAGACGGAGGCGCTGGTGCAGGCCTACGGAGCAATGCCGGGCCCGCAAGCCTGTGACGGCATCGTCCCGACGCGCTCGCAGGTGTACGGGCGGGTGCTGACGGCGGTGCGCGCGGACCACCTGGACGCCATTGGCCACTTCGACCAGCCGGCGCACCGGCCCCCTCACGTGGACTGGCTCATCTCGGGCTCCGGCTTCCGCCGGCTCCAGTTCGAGCGCCTGTGGAACACCGTGGTGGATTTCGTCCTGCTGGAGACCTGATACACAGCGGACCCAGCCGTCGACCTGGAGTCCATCATGTCCTCCCACCTTCGTGACGTCTCTCCACGCGCCCGCCAGGCGCTCGTGCTGGCGCTGCTCGCCGTCGTGACGGGCTGTGCCACCGTGCCCGAGGCGGGGCCCACGCCGCCGTCCGAGCACGTGCCCGTGCTGTTCGTGCACGGCACCGATGACACCCCGGGTGCCTTCTTCGCGATGCTCGATGCGTTCCAGGAGGCGGGCTGGCCAAAGGAGCGGCTGCACGCGGTGCGCTTGCACCCCAACAACGGCCAGCTTCCCATCGAGGTGATGGCCTATCAGGTGCGCCGCGCGGCGGAGGGCCTGCGCAAGCGCACCGGCGCCGAGCGCATCGACGTGGTGGCCTTCAGTCAGGGCACGCTGTCCACGCGCTACTGGATGCAGGAGCTGGGGGGACAGCCGCGCGTGCGCCGCTTTGTCTCCATCTCGGGGCCGCACCATGGCACGAGGGCGGCGTACCTGAAGGCGGACCCGGCCCTGGTGCAGATGCGTCCGGACAGCGCCTTCCTGCGCGAGCTGAACCGCCGCGAGAAGCCCTTCGGAGACACCCAGGTCTTCTCCTTCTGGACGCCGCTGGACAGCACCGTCGTCCCGGCCGACAGCGCGCGCCTGCCCGGAGCCACCGAGCGCACCTTCTTCGTGCCCGCCCACCAGCTCATGCTGAGCGCCCCGGCCGTCATCTCCGCGACGGTGGAGGTGCTGGCACAGGCTTCGCCGCAATAGGGCCACCCGACACGGCCCTTGCGGAACACCCCGCATCGCGCTTGGCTGCCGCGCATGCCTCTGTATGCACTGGGAGATTGGACGCCCGAGGTCGAGGGCGCGTACTGGGTAGCACCCACCGCTTCTGTCATCGGCCAGGTACGCCTGGGCAAGGACGTGAGCATCTGGTGGAACGCCGTCCTTCGTGGAGACATGGACCTCATCACCATCGGTGAGGGGACCAACATCCAGGACGGCGCCATCCTCCACACCGACGCGGGTATCCCGTTGGAGCTGGGCCGTCACGTCACCGTGGGACACCGAGCCATGCTGCATGGGTGCACCGTGGGTGACGGGACGCTCATCGGCATCGGCGCGACGGTGCTCAACCGAGCCCGCATCGGCCGCAACTGTCTGATCGGCGCCCACGCGCTCGTCACCGAGGGCGTGGAGATTCCGGACAACAGCCTGGTTCTGGGTGCACCGGCCAAGGTGGTCAAGACCGTGACCCCCGAGCAGCGTCTGGCGCTGGAGCACTCCGCGCCCCACTACGTGCAGAACGCCCGGCGCTACCAGGCCGAGCTGCGTCGCATCGGGGACTAGGGAGCGGGGGCTCGCACGCCCGTCTCTTCGCCCACGCCCGCCTGCCCTCCAGGCGGGTGACTGCCGGGTTGGCGTGGGCCCCCACCGTCCCCACCGTCAGTAAAAACCGGCGGCTTTCCGACCGGGCGGAACTACGACGAGGGACGACGCATGACCATGAAGTTCCCCAGCCATATCAATCTCCCACGCGAGGCCCGCGCGGAGCTCATCGAGCTGCTCAACACCTGCCTGGCTACGTCTATCGACCTGCACTGGCAGGTGAAGCAGGCGCACTGGAACATCCGCGGCAAGGACTTCATCAGCCGCCATGAGCTCTTCGACGAGGTGGCCGAACACGTGCGCAAGCAGGCCGACCAATTCGCCGAGCGCGCCGGTGCTCTGGGTGGCTATGCCCGGGGAACCATCCGCCTGGCCGCTGAGAACAGCGAGCTGGAGGAGTACGACCTGAGCGCGATGAACGGCGATGACCACGTCCGCGTCCTCGTGGATCGCGTCTCCCGCTACGCCGCCACCATCCGTGACGGCCTCCAGCGCATTGGCGATCTCAACGATCCGGTCACCGAGGATCTGCTCACCCAGACCCTCGGCCAGATGGAGCAGGATCTCTGGTTCCTGGAGAGCCACCTGTACGGCTCGGCCGCCACTACGCGCGACGAGGCCGCTCCCCCCTCCATCATCGAGGAGCGCAGCCCCTCTCCCAACGCCTGATTCCGCGCGTCGAGATGCGCGCGGGCGACTCAGCGGATATAGATGGCCCTCATTTCTGGAGGGCCATACTGGATGACGCCGGGACACATGCAAGGGAAGGTCTGCTTCATCACCGGAGCCACCTCGGGCATCGGGCTGGAGTCGGCCCGGGCGCTCTCGCGCCAGGGGGCTACCGTGGTGCTGTCTGGACGGGACAAGGGCCGAGGCGAGGCTGCACTCGCCGAGGTGCGCCGCACCGTGCCCGACGCGAAGTTGGAGCTGCTGCTCGCCGATCTCACCTCGCTGGCTTCCGTCCGCCAGCTCGCCCAGGACTTCCAGTCCAGGTACTCGCGGCTGGATGTGCTGCTCAACAACGCGGGCCTCATGCACGACCGCCGCAAGGTGACGCCTGATGGCTTCGAGGCCACCCTCGCCACCAACCACCTGTCGCACTTCCTGCTCACCCACCTGCTGCTGGACCTGATGAAGGCCAGCGGCCCCTCGCGCGTGGTGAACGTTGCCTCCGAGGCCCACCGCATGGGCTCGCTCGACTTCCTCGACGACCTGCAGGCCGAGCGCGGCGGCTACAGCGGCATGACGGTCTACGGCAACTCGAAGCTGGCCAACATCCTCTTCTCCCGCGGTCTGTCCAAGCGACTGCAGGGCACGAAGGTGACGGTCAACAGCCTGCACCCGGGTGTGGTGCGCACCGGCTTCGGTCTCAACTCCGAGGGCTTCTTCAAGCACCTGGTGAAGTTGGCCGGGCCCTTCATGCTCTCGGCCGAGGGCGGCGCCCGCACCTCCGTCTTCCTCTCCTCCTCACCCGAGGTGGAGGGAGTGAGCGCGAAGTACTTCATCAAGAGCAAGGTGGCCCGCGAGTCCAAGGCTGCCCAGAGTGAAGAGGGCGCCGAGAAGCTGTGGCAGAAGAGCGCCGAGCTGACGGGGGTAGGAAGATGATCGATCTCTACACATTCACCACGCCCAACGGGCGCAAGGTGTCCATCGCGTTGGAGGAGCTGGGGCTTCCCTATAAAGCCCACGTGGTGGACATCACGAAGGGGGACCAGTTCAAGCCCGAGTTCCTCGCCATCAACCCCAACAACAAGATTCCGGCCATCGTGGACCCCGCGGGTCCGGGCGGGAAGCCGCTGTCCGTCTTCGAGTCCGGGGCCATCCTGCTCTATCTGGCGGAGAAGACGGGGAAGCTGCTGCCGGCGGATCCTCGCGGGCGCACTGAGGCGGTGCAGTGGCTGATGTTCCAGATGAGCGCCGTAGGGCCGATGCTCGGACAGCTCGGCCACTTCAAGCGCTTCGCCAAGGAGCAGATTCCGTACGCCATCGAGCGCTATACCCAGGAGTCCGCGCGCATCCTGGGGGTATTGGACAAGCACCTGGCGCAGCACGAGTTCCTGGCGCCGGAGTACTCGGTGGCGGACATCGCCACGTACCCGTGGCTGGCGGGCGTGCCCCAGTTCTACCCGGAGCTGCTGTCGCCCGTGGCCAACGTGCGGCGCTGGCTGGATACCGTAGGCGCCCGCCCGGCGGTGCAGCGCGGCATGAAGGTTCCGGAGATCAAGTAGTCCCCCCGAGGGGCGCGGATGTGCTCCGCGCCCCCGATTGTTTCCTTCTGTCATGCCCACGCTCGAACAGCTCCGTTTCGACAACACCTACGCCCGCCTGCCCGCCGGCTTCGGGGTCGCCCTTCGCCCAACCCCCTTCCCGGATGCCCGCCTGGTCAGCGTCAGTCCGAGCGCCATGCGTCTGCTCGGCCTGGACCCCTCGGAGGCCAGCCGCCCCGAGCTCGTCCAAGCTTTGGGTGGCACGCGGTTGCTCCCCGGCATGGAGCCCTTCGCGATGGTGTACGCGGGCCACCAGTTCGGGGTGTACGTGCCCCGGCTGGGTGACGGCCGCGCGTTGCTGCTGGGCGAGGTGATCAACGCCGCGGGCGAGCGGTGGGATGTGCAGCTCAAGGGTGGAGGGCCCACGCCCTTTTCACGAATGGGGGACGGGCGCGCGGTGCTGCGCTCCACCATCCGCGAGTACCTGTGCAGCGAGGCCATGCACGGCCTGGGCATCCCCACCACGCGTGGGCTGTGCATCCTCGGCAGCAGCGAGCCGGTGTACCGCGAGGAGGTGGAGACGGGAGCCATGCTGGTGCGCCTGTCGCCCTCGCACGTGCGCTTCGGCACCTTCGAGTACTTCCACTACACCGAGCAGCACGAGCACCTGAAGACGCTCGCCGACTACGTCCTCACCCGGCACTTCCCGCACCTGGTGGACGCGCCGGACAGGTATGCCCGCTTCTACGCCGAGGTGGTGGAGCGCACGGCGCGCCTCATCGCTCAATGGCAGGCGGTGGGCTTCGCACACGGCGTGATGAACACGGACAACATGTCCATCCTCGGGCTCACCCTGGACTACGGGCCCTTCGGCTTCCTCGACGACTTCGAGCCGGGCTTCATCTGCAACCACTCGGATGACCAGGGCCGCTACGCCTTTGACCGGCAGCCGCGCATCGCGATGTGGAACCTCGCCTGCCTGGGCGAGGCGCTCCTCACCCTCATCTCCGAGGACGAAGCGCGCGCGGCACTCGGCACCTTCCAGCCGTCCTTCTCCGCGCACTTCCTCGCACGCATGCGCGAGAAGCTGGGCCTGCGCGAGGCTCGCGACGAGGACCGGAACCTGCTCGAGTCCCTCTTCGCGCTCATGGCCGGGGCGCGGGTGGACTACACGAACTTCTTCCGCGCACTGGGCCGCTTCGACACCTCGCCAGACGCGCGCAACGACTCACTGCGCGAGCAGTTCCCCGACCGCGAGGGTTTTGACACGTGGGCAGCGGACTACCGGCGGAGGCTCGCGGCCGAGGGCAGTCAGGACGCGGAGCGGCAAGCGCAGATGAACCGGGTGAATCCCAAGTACGTGCTTCGCAACTACCTGGCGCAGACGGCCATCGAGCGCGCGCAGAAGGGGGACTTCAGCGAAGTGGATCGGCTGCGTGCGCTGCTGGAGGACCCGTTCTCCGAGCATCCCGGGCACGAGGCGTCTGCCGAGCCGCCGCCCACGTGGGGCCGCCACCTCGCGGTGAGCTGTAGCTCCTGACGCCATCCCGGCTGCGCATTCCTCGTGGATGTTCCACACTGGCGTCCACGAGGAGGAGCGCACATGAAACGGATGACGGTACGTCTCGTGGGCACGGTGTTGCTGGGGCTGGCCACGGGCTGTGACAACCCCAATGGCCTTCCGGAGCTCTGCAGCGCCCGGGGCAATGCCGAAGGCAAGGTCTCCATCACCTGCTTCACCCGCTTCAGCGATGGCAGCTTCGACGACATCCCTGCCATCACTCAGACCCTAGCAGGCACCTCGGGCTACGTGGAGCGCTGGCAATATGGCGAGTCGCTGCACTTCACCGACTTCAACGGTGACGGGCGCGTGGACCTGTGCAGCGCTCGGGGCAATGCCGAGGGGTACGTCGACGTGGCCTGCCACGAGCGCAAGGCCAACGGCGACTTCCCGGGCACCGCCACCTTCAACCAGACCGTCACCGGCGCCACGGGCTGGGTGGACGACTGGCAGTATGGAGAGGCCCTGCACTTCACCGACTTCAACGGTGATGGGCGCGTGGACCTGTGCAGCGCCAGGGGCAACACCGAGGGCACCCTCGACGTGTCCTGCTTCCACCGCACCTCTGGCGGAGGATTCCCCGACGAGCCCTCCTTCCAGCAGACCCTCACGGCCAGCACGGGTTGGGTAGAGCGCTGGCGGTACGGCGAGGCCCTGCACTTCGTCGACTTCAACAAGGATGGGCGCGTGGACCTGTGTGGCGCCAGAGCCAATGACGAGGGCAACCTCGAGGTGTTCTGCTACCAGCGCGATGCCGAGGGCCGCTTCCCGGACACGCTCTCCTTCCAGCAGTTCCTGGGCAACCGGGGGTGGACCAACCGCTGGCAGTATGGCGAAGCGCTGCACTTCACCGACTTCGATACGGATGGGCGCGTGGACCTATGTGGTGCGCGCGGCGCGGGTCCGGGCCAGCTCGAGGCCGCCTGCTTCTTCCAGATGAGCAATGGCACCATGCGAGGCCAGGCCGACTTCCGTCATGCCTTCCTGGGCGCCACGCAATGGGAAGGCGACTGGGCCTACGGCGAGGACCTGAGCTTCGTCGAGCCCTAGCCGGACGGACTCCTCGCCCACCGGCCAGACGGGCGGGCAGTCGCAGCGGGAACAGGGCGGGCCCGGTGCCTAGCTTGAGGGGCACCATGAGCGAGCTCGTCTCCCAACCCCGAGGCTTCTTCCAATCACTCGGCCCCGGCCTCGCCGGCGCCATCTCCCTCACGCTCGTCCACCAGGGTGCGCGCGCCGTGCTCGAGCACCCTCCGCGCATGGATGTGCTCGGCATGCGCTCCATCAAGAAAGTCTCCAAGCGGCTCGGCGTGCGTCCGCCTCATGGCCGCGCGCTGTACGTGCAGACCCTCATCGGCGACCTGTTGAGCAACACCCTCTACTACGCCCTCGTCGCCATGGGCCGCCCGCGCCACATCTACCTGCGTGGTGCCCTCCTCGGTGCACTCGCGGGACTGGGCGCTGTGGTGCTCCCCCCTTACCTCGGGCTTGGTAAACGCCCTAGCCGCGCGAAGCGCTCCACCGCGTTCCTCACCGTGGCCTGGTACACCCTCGGGGGCCTCGGCTCGGCCCATGCCGCGAAGCGCTCGCTCCTGGCCTCCACCACGGACTGACGCGGGCGCCGAAGGTTGCCGAGGTGAAACTCGCCTCCGGAGACACTTGTCCCCGGAGACAGTCCGTTCGAGCCTCGACACCATGACCACGGACCTTACCCGCCTGCCCCTGCGCGGCAGGGATGGCGCCTTCCACGTCGTCGTCGAGTCACCCCGCGCCTCCACGGTGAAGCTGAAGTACGAGCCGAAGCTCGGCGCCTTCACCGTCTCCCGGCCCCTGGTGCATGGACTGCGCTACCCCTTCGACTGGGGCTTCGTCCCCAGCACCGAGGCCCCCGATGGAGACCCGCTCGACGCGCTGGTGTACTGGGACCAGTCCACCTACCCCGGCGTGGTGCTCCCCTGCCGCGCACTCGGCGTGCTGAAGGTGGACCAGAAGAAGCGGCGAGGAAGTGGCCGGGAGCGCAATGACCGGTTGCTCGTTGTTCCTGTCATCGCCGCGCGCGCGGAGAACCTGACGTCCATCAAGGACCTGTCGCGCCGGGAGCGCCAGGAGCTGGAGCACTTCTTCACCGCCGCCGTCGCCTTCGCGGACAAGGACGTGCGCATCCTCGGCTGGGAAGGAGCGGAAGCGGCCGAGCGAATGGTCGGGAAGGCCGCCAGCACGTACGAGATGAAGGCCCGTCGTTAGGGAAACAGAAGCCATGCCCCGCCCTACCCCCATTCGAGGGCTCGGTCCCGACAGCCGCCTGGCCGAGGCCGCCCGCCGCCTCGTCTCCAGCCGCCTGGCCGACGTGCGCCACGAGCAGGACGGGCTCGCCGGGCAGCTCACCGAGGACGGTGTCCATGACATGCGCGTGTCCACCCGCCGCCTGCGCGCGGCGCTGAAGGTATTCCGTAGCCTGGGTGGGCTGGAGCCTCTGGAGCGTGAGGTGAAGAAGCTCCAGGACGCCTTGGGCGAGGTGCGCGACGTCCACGTGCAGGAAGCCTGGTTGAAACAGACAGCCCGGAAGGAGAAGCCGGCGAAGCGGGCCGAGTTCGAGGCCCTGCGCGCGAGCGTGGAGTCCCAGCTCGGCACGAAGGAGAAGCGGCTGAGGCGCGCGCTGAAGCGCTGGGAGGAGCGGACGGTGCCCGCGCTCCTGGACGAGGCGAAGCACCTGGAGGGCCCTGGACGCTATGGGGGCCAGCGCGTCCGCCGTCAGCTCCGCCGCCGCCTGCGCAAGGTAGAGCGACTCATGGAGGACTACATGGCCGCTCCGGACGCACTCACGGCCCACGAGCTGCGCAAGGAGGTGAAGAAGCTCCGCTACGAGGCGGAGATCTTCCGCCCTGCCCTGCGCCGGAAGATGGAGGCGCTGCTGGAGGCGCTGGTACCCCTTCAGGAATTGCTGGGCGAGCTGCATGACTCAGACGTGCGGTTGGGATTGCTCGAGGGCTTCGCCGCGGAGGGTACCGCCGCCGAACGCACCGCCGCGCGCGAGCTACAGGAGCACGTACGCGAGGAGCGGGCCGAGCGGGCCGCCCGAACGGCTCGTGAGCTGCAACGCTGGCACGCCGAGCGGCTGGCCCGCGGCCTGCGCCAGCTCTTGGATTGAGGCCCTCAGAGGCCCTCACGGCGCGGTGAGCCGCCAGAAGCCTACATCTCAAACCGGGACTCCCATGCTCCATGCAACAGGCGGCACTCCACGGGCACGGCTACCCTCACCCCCGCATGCACTCGGCGCTACCCATGCGCACCGTTTGCGCGTAGAGGAGGCGCCCCCATGGCCGCCTGCGGACTCGACTTCGGAACCAGCAACACCGCCATCGCCCTGCCGGACGGAACGGTGCTCCCCGTCTCGCCCGGTTACAGCGACCCCCGCCTCTACCGCTCCGTCATCTTCTTCCCCGAGGACGAGCGCGAGGTGTACACGGGCGCCCCAGCCATCGCCCGCTATCTCGAGGACCATACGGGCCGCTTCATCCAGTCCGTGAAGTCCTTCCTGCACAGCGCCTCCTTCCGCGCCACGCAGATTCGCGGCCGTACCTGGCTCATCGAGGACCTGGTCGCGTTGCTGCTGCGCCGGGTGCGCGAGGCCGCCGCGCCCCACACCGGCGGCGCCCCCGAGTCCGTGGTGCTCGGTCGCCCCGCCCTCTTCTCCCCGGATCCCGAGGCGGATGTGCTCGCCGAGCAGCGCCTGCGCCGCGCCGCTGAAATCGCCGGCTTCACCCATATCCAGTTCCTCATCGAGCCCATCGCCGCCGCGCTCTCGTACGAGGCACAGCTCACCCGCGACGAGCTGGTGCTGGTGGCCGACTTCGGCGCCGGCACCACGGACCTCACGCTCATGCGGCTGGGGCCCTCGCGCCGTGGCAACCCGGATCGGCGTGCGGACGTGGTGGGCTCCACCGGCGTGCGCATCGGCGGCGACCGCTTCGACGCCGAAATCATGCGCTACAAGCTGCTGCCCCGCTTCGGCGCTGGCTCCACCTATAAGGTGCGTGGCTTCAGCGACAAGCGGCTGGCCGTGCCTCAGCACGTCATGTCCAAGCTGCTCTCCTGGCACGAGATGTCCTTCATCCGCGAGAAGTCCACCCAGGAGTTGCTGGAGCTGCTGCTGGAGTCCAGCGACAAGCCCGCCGAGGCCGAGGCCCTGTATGACCTCGTCATGGACAACCTCGGCTACCGGCTCTTCCGTGCCATCGAGGCCGTCAAGGTCCAGCTCTCCTCGCAAGAGGAGGCCACGCTCGACTTCGAGGAGGCCCGCATCCACCTGCACGAGCCCATCACCCGCGCCGAGTTCGAGGAGGCCTCCGCGGCGCTGCTCGCCGAGCTGCGCCAGGTGACCGAGGGGCTGCTGGAGCGCTGCGCAGGCGCCGGCGCGGTGGATGCCGTCTTCCTCACCGGAGGCTCCTCGCAGATTCCCGCCGTGCGCCGGCTCTACACCGAGCGCTTCGGCGAGGAGCGCGTGAAGACCAAGGACGCCTTCACCTCCGTGGCCGAGGGCCTCGGACGGGCCGCGGCGTCTCTCTGAGCCCGCCGCGCCTCAGTGGTGCTGCACCCAGTCGAGGATGCGCGCCCATACCGCCGCCTTCGCGCCGTCCGCCAGGAACAGGTCCGCATGGCCATAGCCCGGCACCAGGTGGGTGGAGACGTCCGTGCTCCCCAGCAGGGAGAGGCTGTGGACACCGTGGCCGCCCGTCCCCCCCGCGGCGCCCACGTACAGCACCGGCACCTTCACCTGTCCCAGGTGGTCGTCATACGGGACGTTGGGCGCTCCGCACCACATCGCCAGGGTGTCCACCTGCTCGCCAATGCTCTGGTAGGGCGAGGTCTGCGTGAGCGTGTCGAAGAAGAAGCGCTCGTTCGTCCACGCCAGCCCAGTGGGAAGGCCCGCCTCGCTGAACGCTCCCCCGGCCCAGTGGTAGTCATCAATAATGACGACTGGCTTCTGGAAGAAGTAGGTCGCCGCGCCGAAAAGGAGCCCCACCTCCCGGTTCGTGGCCCCCGTGAGAAAGTCCGAGGGCGCCGTCGGCTTGTCGATGGCGAGCGACCCGAGGCCCTTCAGGAGCAGCCCGAGCTGACCCCCCTCGTACTGCCCCAAGGCCTGACGCTCGACGAACTCCGCATGGGTCTGACACGCCGCCTGGCGCTCCTTCGTCGCCGTGGGCGCGAAGGAGTAGGCCATGTCCACGGGGATGAAACCACTCACGTGGCGCTTGGCCTGCGGTAGCTGCGTCTCCGCATTCAGGTACGCATAGGCGACGGCCGCCCCCCGGCTCCAACCCAGCAGCACCATCCGCCCGGCTCCGTTGCCGGTGAGGGTACGCACCCCACGCGCCAGGGCCAGCCCGGTGCCAACGTCCCGGGCATGCAGACCCAGGTTCCAGTCCTTCATGAAGGAGAAGTCGGTGGTTCCGCTCGGGACGTGCACCCAGCGCAGGTCGATGCCCCACACATCCACCCCCTGCTGCGCGAGGAAGACGGCCATGGACTGACCCGGCGACACCGCCTGGCTCGCGGCGCTGGAGAGGAACGCACCCCGGAAGCCCAGGGCATCTCCATGCACCAGGAACACCGACTTCGCCGTGCGCATCGGCGACCACGGGCCCGCCTCGCGCACCACCCGGTGGAGGGTGATGACGTCGTAGGAGCCGAGCCCCACCCGCACGCGGTAGCTGTATTCGAAGACGTTCTCGAACACCTGCCGGCGCTCGACGTTCCCCAGCGTGAAGGACTCGCTGGTGACCCCGTCGCTCCACGGCTCCTCGAGGTTCTCCGTGGCCATGGACGCGCGCTCCCCCCCCTCGTCCCCGGCGCGTGCCTGCGCTCCGACACCCAGCGCACCGATACACAGCCACGCGGCCACCCTGCTCGAGATCCTCATACGGCGGTCCTTCCTCATGAAAAATCCCCCCTGTCAGGAAAACTGGTCATCCCAGCCTTTCCTGACAACCCCAATCCAAAACGAATTCAGCTGGGGATGTGGTTTTCTTTGAGGGAAGCCGCGAGGAAAGACAGCTCAACGCGTGCCGGAGAGCGCCGCGGATTCAACGACAAGGTCCGCATAGCGATTGCGGGAATCCGCCGGGACGGTGCCGTCACGGTAATAGAAGGTAAACTCGTCCCAATCGTCCGGCCGCGCATCGTTGGCGAACATCCACGGGCCGCTGGCACCCGCGCCAGTGCGCCACGCACAGCGAAACCAGCCGCGGTACATGGCGCGCCGCTCGTCCAGGGAGAAGCCCTCCTGGTTGCGCAGGGCGAACTCGCCAATGAACAAGGGTTTGCCCACGTCCCGAGCGATGGCAGCGTGCTCGAAGAACCAGTGTGCCCCCGCGCGGGCCATCTCCTCCTGCTTCACCCCGTAGGCCTCCGGGTAGAAGTGCACGCTGGCGAAGTCGATGAAGGGCGAGGCCGTATTGCGACGGAAGCTGCTGCCCCCCTCGAAGAAGGGGGAGGAGGCCGCGCTGCGCCAGAAGAGCTCGTCATAGCCCGCCAGCGAGGTGTCGAAACCCTCCTCGCCCGTGCCCACCAGGTGCCCGGGCGCGTACTGCTTCACCACCGCGGCCACCTCGTCCACCCAGGCGCGCATCGCCACGCCGTCCGTGTCCAGCCCCTTGCCGCGCGGCTCGTTGAGCAGCTCCCACGCCAGCACGGCCGGGTGCTCGCCGTAGCGCAGCCCGTCGAAGGTGTTCTCACGCGAGAGCAGCCGGGCCACGTGCGCCTTGTAGTGGTCGATGACGGCACGCTCGGTGAAGAAGCGCGGGTCCCCCTCCACGGGCGAGGGCAGCCCAGCCCACTCCACGTAGCGCCGGGCGCCACCATAGGCATCCCAGTAGTTGCCCAGCGGCAGGATGAGCTTCACGCCGTACGCGGCGGCGCGGGTGAGCACCAGGTCCAGCCCGCGCAAGGCCACCTCGTCATACTCCAGCGGCGCCACCTGCATGGCGGAGTCTCCGCGCTTGTCGGCTGCGTCGTTGTAGCCGGTGGTGCGCACAGCATGGGCTCCGAGTGCCGAGGCCTTGGCGAGCGTCTCCTCCACGACGGGCGACTCAGTGCGGCCTCGCCGCAGGTCCCTCGTGGCCTCCTCCTGGAGGTAGTAGGCGTTGAGCACCACCGCTGCGGAGGGCGCCGCGCCGAGCCGCATCGCGGGCGCCTCGGGACAGTCCGAGGCCTCCTCCTGGAGCAACTCCAGGGAGTCCTCGCCACAGGCCACCGCCGTGAGCAGCAACACCGACAAGACAGGAGCACGCATGCACGACTCGCGGCGGTCGGGCACCATGCCGGACCACTGAAGCATCACCTCCAGGCTACCCGGCACTCTGACACGACGCAGCCCTCCCGAGGCTTCTCATGTTGGCCCGTGCACGCCTTCATCGCCCCACAACCAGGCTCAGCCCTGTCGCTCGGGCAGGCCGAGCACCTGGCGCACCTCGGCCACCTGGCGCATGGCCCAGTGGCGGCGGTGGTTCTCCAGGGTGGAGAAGCTGCGCGGCTCCATCCGGTCGATGTAGAGCGTGCCGTCCAGGTGGTCTATCTCATGCTGGAGGATGCGGGCGTACCAGCCACGGGCCTGGAGGGTGATGGCCTCGCCGTTCTCGTTGAAGGCCTCCACGCGCACAGCACGCGCCCGCCGCACCAGCGCGGAGAAACCGCTGACGCTCAGGCAGCCCTCGTAGAACTCCACTGGCTCCGGCTCCTCCACCACGAGGCGCGGGTTGATGATGACGTGGAAGTCCACTGGCTTACGCTCGCGCGCGGCCAGCTCCTCGGAGGAGAGGGGCGCCTGGTACTCGGCCCTGTCCTCGATGACCGCGAGCCGCACGTCCACGCCCACCTGCGGCGCGGCCAGCCCCACCCCCGGCGCGTCCCGCATGGTCTCGCGCATGAGGGAGATGAGCTGACGCACCACGGGACTCGTCATCTCCTCGGGGGTGAGGTCTCTCGCACGCCGGCGCAACACCGGCTCTCCGGCCTGGACAATCTTCAGCACCATGGCCCATGAGGATACGCCGAGCGGAGCGCGCGAGCACACCGGGAGTGTCCCATGCCCACCCGTGGACGAAAGGTCCGCATGGCCCCCCTGGACACGCCCCGTCCGGCGTGGCTTCGTCCTACCTATGAGCGCTTCGTGGCTGTCCAGCAGGCGCCCCCTCGTGCTCGGCGCGGTGATGGGGCTCGGTGTGATGGGCGCGGTGGCGGCCTGGCAGGGGCAGGCCTCGCCGGAGCCGGTGGTCCCCCCCTGTACTCCCGGCAAGGTGGACCCCGAGCGGCTGAAGGCGCACGTGCGCACCCTGAGCGAGACCTTCCACCCGAGAGACCATCAGCACCCGGACAACCTCGAGCGCACCGCGGGCTACCTCGCCGACGCGCTCGCACGGGCGGGCGGGCGCGTGAGCTCGGAGCCGTACTCGACGGGGGGCGCGAGCTACCGCAACGTCATCGCCACCTTCGGCCCGGACAGCGAGGAGCGGCTCGTCATCGGCGCGCACTACGACGCGGCGCAAGGCGCACCCGGCGCGGACGACAACGCCAGCGGAGTGGCCGGCCTGTTGGAGCTCGCGGCGCTGCTGGGCAAGCACCCTCCCCCCATGCGGGTGGACCTCGTGGGCTATACCCTGGAAGAGCCGCCCCACTTCCGCCGGAGCACCATGGGCAGCAAGGTGCACGCACGGGGGCTGCGCGAGCAGGGCGTGAAGGTGCGCGCGATGATCTCCCTGGAGAGCATTGGCTACTTCTCCGAGGCCCCCGACAGCCAGCGCTACCCGGTGACCTCGCTGCGGCTGCGCTACCCCACGCAGGGCCACTTCATCGCCGTGGTGGGCCGCACCGACGAGCGCGCGCTGGTGGACGCCGTGCACCAGACCCTGGGTGCCACGGGCGGCCTGCTCTCCGAGTCACTCGCCGCGCCCCGTGCCCTCAAGGGTGTGGACTTCTCCGACCATGCGAGCTTCTGGGACGAGGGCTACTCCGCGGTGATGGTCACCGACACCGCCCTCTTCCGCAATCCGCACTACCACACGCCCCAGGACACCTGGGACACGCTGGACTACGAGCGCATGGCCAGGGTGGTGCAGGGCGTCCAGTGTGCCGTCGGGGCGCTCGCGGCGCCCCCGCCCGCTTCCACTGCGGCCCGCTGAACGGACGATGGGAGGGTGCTTGGCATCTTCTCCGAAATAGGCTCTTAAGCGGGCAGTCATGAGCCAGACTCTCGAGGTCCGCCCCGTGCAGCAAACGGTGGAGCTATCCGGTCCGCCGGAGGCCGTCTACACGGCGTTGATGGATGCCCAGCAGCACGCCGCCTTCACGGGGCTGGACGCGGAGATCGACGCGCGCGAGGGCGGAGCCTTCGCCACCTGCGGAGGACGCAACAGCGGCTACACGCTGGTGCTGGTGCCTGGGCGCCGAATCGTGCAGGCCTGGAGGCACCGGGACTGGCCCGAGCACCATTACTCCGTCGCCACGTTCGACCTGGCACCCATGGGAAGGGGCACGCGCCTCATCTTCACGCAGATGGGGGTGCCGGCGGACGGCTACGCGTGGCTCGACGAGGACTGGCGCACCATGTACTGGGGTCCCCTGGCGCGCTACCTCGCCATGCGGCGCCGGGGGTGAGCAGCGGCGCGAGCCTCTATCTGCTCACGGCGGCGACGACGGCCGTGAGGGTGCGGAGCGCGGCGGGGGAGAGCGTGCGCACGAGAGCCGCGAGGCGTTGCAGCTCGGGCGGTGCATCCAGGATGGGCTCGGAGGAGATGGCTTCCCGCTCCGCCGCATCGAGGCCCAAGAGCACATCCGAGGAGGCCTTCAGGGTCACGCACAGCCGGCACAGCGTGGGCAGGCTGGGGAGCATCTGCCCGCGCTCGATGCGGCCGTAGACGGCCGAGGCAATACCCACCTGCGAGGCGACCTCGGCCTGCGTGAGCCCCGAGCGCTCCCGTGCAACCAGGAGCGCACTACCCAGCACGTGCTTCAACCTGCCGTTGTCATCCATGCGAGAGGATACTACCTCAAGAAGCGGATTCCGGGCAGCAACTTCCCAGGTTGATTCGCGACCCTACATCCCCTTGGAATCCGGAGGTCGCATCACGTGCCGGTAGCCGGCTCGCAAAGCCAGAGACGCTTGGGCACATACTCGGAACATTGCCGACCTGGGCCGCAGACGTCTTCCGCGTCCGGTCCACACTCCCGTCGGCATCCGCCCAGGAAACATGTGGAACCATCGGAACATGGGTGCTTTTGGTCACAGGGGGTCACGCACTCCATGGTGGCGCTCCACACTTCCGTTCCGGGCGTGTAGCTGAGGATCTTGCATTGCTGCCCTTCGGAGCAGGGTTGCCGCTGGCAGTTCTCGCCGATGACGGCCATGCACTCGGCATCATCGGTGCCGGCCCTCATGCATTCCTGTCCTGCGGGACAATCTCCGCCCTTGCAGAACGGCTGACAGGAAGGAGCCTCCGGACCTGCCCGGCAAACGAACCCCTCGGGGCAGCTCGAAGGCACCTCCAACTGGCAGGGACGGCCGCAAGAACCACCACCGCACAGCAGCCCTCGTTCACAGGCGGCTTCCTTTTCTCTGGCATTGTCAAAACAGGGCTGCCCTTCCTTTCGAACCCCGATGAGGACACACCGGCGCACCAAAGGGCCATTTCCTGGTGCCTGCCGGGTCCGGCAGGTGAACCCCTGTTTGCATTGCAGGTCCGTCATGCACGAGCTGTCGGCACAGACGCGGTCCCCTCCAGGAGCGAGGGCCAGGCATGCCAGCGGAGGATCGCAGTCCTTCGGCTCCCGGCAGGAACGTCCGTAGGTCAGGAGTGCGCGTCTTTCATCTCCAGCGAGGATGGGAACGAGCTTCGCGCCTCGTGGGGTGCGGACCTGTGTCTGGTGCTTCTGCAACCAAGCTCCGCAATGATCGAACATGAACGGCAGCGGGAGCAGAAAGCCCACGATGACGCCCAGAATCGTACGCCGCTTCATCGGCACTTCCAGTCACACGTCTCTGGCCGATTCTCATCGTCGCATTCCCAGACCCGCCGCTTGTGACCGCGACACGGAACATCCTTTCCCGACTCCCGCCGCCGCTCGTCCTGCTGCTCCTCCATGTCCTCGGCCATCGCGTCGTCCAGGGAACCCCTCTTTCCATAGACCTCCGGACACCCCGTCCCCAGAAATCCCGTGAGCAGCGCGATACCCAGCACGAACGGCCAACGCATGAAGCGCCCTCCTTCAGTGGTGAGACGGCACCCGGAACCGGACTCGTGCTCGCAGCATAACCCAGCAGGTCATGCGTTCAGCACCACGGAGCACAGCACACCCTCTGTGACTTTACCCGGCCCTCCATCTCGTCAATCATGCGGCCCCGGACGGCGCCCCCCCGATTTGCCGTCCGTAGCACCCGTCTGGAGGCACCCGTGGCGATCCCCCCCGCTGAAGCCCAGCAACTGATCCGGCAATACAAGGACAGCGCCGCCGCCAACATCCTCCAAGGCAGGCCTGAAGAGGCACTCGCCGACTACCGCAAGGTGGTGGAGCTCACCCCCCATGACTCCGCCGCCCGCCTCAAGGTGGCCGAGCTCCTCGCTCAGCTCGGGCACCGGCAGGAGGCCGTCCGCGAGTTCCACTACCTCGCCATCCGCTACGCCGCCGAGGGCAGCACCATCCACGCCATCGCCGCCTGCAAGCTCATCCTCGCCATCGACCCGCATCACGAGGAGACCCAGGAGAACCTGGCCAGTCTGATCGCCATGCAGAGCGCCGAGGAGCGCCAGCACCCCGGTGCTCCCGAGTCCGGCACCGAGGAGAAGTCGCTGCCCCCCACGCCCCTGTTCTCCAAGCTGCCCCGGGACGTGTTCCTCGCGCTGCTCGGGCTGCTGGAGATGCGCCGCGTGCGCGGTGGCGAGCACATCATCACCGAGGGGGAGCGGGGCAGCTCCATGTTCATCCTCGTCCAGGGCACGGTGCGCGTGGTGCACGCGCCCGACAACGCCCCGCCGCGCACGCTGGCCGAGCTGACAGAGGGCTCCTTCTTCGGCGAGATGGGGCTCATCTCGGATGCCCCGCGCGTGGCCAGTGTCATCGCCACCCGGGACTGCACCCTGCTGGAGGTGACGCGGGAGATGCTCGCGCAGCTCGGCGCCCGCTTCCCCTCCTTCGAGCTGGCGGTGCAGCAGTTCTACAAGGACCGGCTGCTGGACAACCTGCTCAAGTCCAGCCCCATCTTCCGGCCGCTCCCCGAGGAGCAGAAGCGCGCCATTGCCCAGCGCTTCCAGACACGCGCCGTAGAGCCAGGCACCGTGCTGCTCCAGCAGGGCCAGCGCAGCCACGCGCTCTACCTCCTGCTGCGCGGGCGCTGCTCCGTGGTGCACCAGGATCCCGAGGGCGGTGAGCGTCCCTACCCGGACATGACCGAGGGCGCCCTCTTCGGGGAGATCTCCCTGCTGTTGGATCTGCGCATCACCGCCACCGTGCGCGCCGCCACCTCGTGCCTGCTGCTGGTGCTCGACCAGGAGACCGTCAAGGAGCGGGTGCTCCCTCACCCCGAGGTGCGCCGCGCGCTCACCCACCTCAGCCGCGAGCGGCTGGACCGGACGGCTGCCCTGCTCGCCGAGGGAGCCGAGGTCCAGGGCTCCTTCCTCATCTAGCGCGCGTAGATGGGGTTCTCCGACAGCCACGCGTCGAAGAGCGCGTCCGCGAAGGCCTTGCCGGGAATCATCGCGCCCCGGCTGCCCTCACCGGAGATGAGCAGGCCTTTGTCCGGCAGATAGGTGATGAGCAGCGAGTCGCCCTTGCGCACGCTCTTGAGCGATTGGATGAGCTGCTCCGACTGAAGCTTCATCGCTGGTGAGCGCAGCACCCGGCTGTTGGAGAGGAAGGTGCGGAAGGCCTCCGCCAGTTGCTCGCGCTTGATGCTGCGCCGGAAGTGGAGCTGGAGCTGTTTGGGGCCCTGAAAGGCGATGGCCTGCTGGGTAGAGGCCGGCTTCTGCTCCAGGTAGAGACCCCAGACGTAGAGCTCGAAGAAGAGCTTCTTCTTGAGATCTATGTGCTCCAGCAGCAGCTCCTTGCCCTGAAGCGAGATGGCATCCGGCAGGCGAACTCCCGCCATCACCTTGGCCTGCGCCGTCCCCGCCATCAGCGTCATTGCCAGCACCAGCCAGCGCACGCCCAGCAAACCCCGCCCTACCATCCCCATGGTGTCTTCCCGCTTGGGCTCCATGTCGTCGAAGGTGGTCATACCCTCTAGGGTCGGCCAGCCTGCTTATTCCTGTATTGGCAGAGAGCGCTCGCCTGCTCGCCAAGGGAGGGCCAGTTGGGGAGCGGGCGCGCCCTCCCGTCTGTCAACCCTCCGGCTTGCGCGGGCCAATTGGGCAGGTCCGGGCCACCTGCCCACCTTCACTGCATGAATCCGTTCGATGAAGACAGGCAAGGCGCGCAGGAATTCCGTCCAGAGCTCATCGACGGTGTACGCACCGCGGCCATTCCCCTGAAGAAGGAGGATTCGGACTTCGACGCACTGCTGGAGGGCATCGGCGATGCGCGCTTCGTCCTGCTGGGCGAGGCCACTCACGGCACGCACGAGTTCTACAAGGCACGTGCCGCGCTTACTCGCCGGCTCATCGTCGAGCGGGGCTTCAGCGCCGTAGCGGTGGAGGCGGACTGGCCGGACGCGCTGCGGCTCAACCAGTACGTGCATGGCGAGGGCTCGGACGCGGATGCGAGGCAGGCGCTCGACAACTTCCAGCGCTTCCCCCGGTGGATGTGGCGCAACCAGGAGATGCTGGAGCTGATGGAGTGGCTGCGCGCGCACAACGCCGCGCGGGGAAAGGACTCGCCCCTCGTGGGCTTCTTCGGGCTGGACCTCTACAGCCTGCACTCCTCCATGCGCGAGGTGATTCGCTACCTGGAGCCGAGGGACCCCGCGGCGGCGGCACGGGCCCGGCACCGCTACGCATGCTTCGACCGCTACGGCACGGACCCGCAGGCCTACGGCCATGCCACGGCCTATGGCTTCGCCGACACGTGCGAGGCCGAGGTCGTCGAGCAGCTGCTGGACCTGCGCCAGCGCAAGGTGATGGATGGGGCTCGCGAGGAAGATGCGCTCTTCTACGCGGAGCAGAACGCCCAGCTCGCACGTGACGCGGAGACCTACTACCGCACCATGTACGCGGGGCGCGACGAGTCCTGGAACCTGCGCGACACGCACATGGCGGACACCACGGATGCCCTGGCCGAGTACCTCGGGCGCCGCTACGGCAATCCGGCGCGCCTGGTCATCTGGGCGCACAACTCGCACCTGGGGGACGCGCGCGCCACGCAGATGGGGGACCAGGGAGAGCTGAACCTGGGCCAGCTCCTGCGAGAGCGCCATGGCCGGGAGACGTACAACGTCGGCTTCACCACGCACTCGGGCAGCGTCATCGCCGCGCGGCAGTGGGACATGCCGGGGTTGAGGCGGCGGGTGCGGCCGGCGATGCGAGGCAGCTACGAGGCGCTCTTCCACGAGGTGGGCCTCCCCGGCTTCCTGCTGAGGATGGAGGACCTGGGCGAGGCGGGCTCGGGTCTGCGCGAGCGGCGGCTGGAGCGGGCCATTGGCGTCATCTACGCGCCCCACAGCGAGCGCTACAGCCATTACTTCTACGCGGACCTGCCGGCACAGTTCGACGCGGTGCTTCACTATGACCGCACCAGCGCCCTGCAGCCCCTGGATCGCGACGCCGGCCACGAGGAGGAGGATGCCGCGGATACCTGGCCTTTCGGTATGTGAGCGAAGACGCTGCGGTGCGGAGGCTCTCGGGCTATAGGAGGCAACCGTGATTCTCGAGAGCTTCCAGGTGGGTGAGGGGCAGCGGCCCACGGTGCTGCTGCATGGTTTCCTCGGCACGGGGCGCAACCTGCGCTCGCTGGCCACTGCGTGGAGCGAGGTGGACAAGAGCCGCCGCTTCCTCCTCGTGGATTTGACGGGGCACGGCACCTCGCCGCGGCTGCCGCCCGGGGCCACGCTGTCCACGGTGGCCGGGGACGTGCTGGAGACGGCGCGCGCGGCCGGGCTTCATGGACCGCTGGACCTGGTGGGGCACTCGCTGGGAGGGCGTGTGTCGCTCGCCGCCAGCCTTCGCTCCCCCGCCGACGTGGCCAGCGTGACGCTGCTGGACATCTCCCCCAACCCCATTCCCTCCAGCCTGTCGGAGAGCGGCAAGGTGTTGGAGATCCTCCGGGCCGCGCCTCCCAGTGCGCCGGATCGCAGGACGATGCGCGCGGAGTTGATGGGGCGCGGGCTGTCCGGACCGCTGTCGGACTGGCTCCTCATGAACCTCGAGTCGGCGCCGGACGGCACGGTGCGCTGGCGCTTCGACCGCGAGTCGCTCGCCGAGTTCCACGGGCGGGTGAACGGCGAGGACCTGTGGGCCGCGCTGGCACGCCCGGGCGCGAAGGTGCGCTGCATCCGTGGCGGCCGGGCCCACTACGTCTCTGACTCGGACCTGGCGCGGATGGAGGCCCTGGGCTGCCCGGTGGCCACGCTCCCGAACGCGGGCCACTTCGTCCACGTGGACGCCCCGGACGCGCTGCTGCGGTGGCTCACCTCGGAAACCTGAACATGGAAGCCTGAACATGGAACGCACCACCCTCTTCATCTTGCTGGCGGTCCTCGCGGACGGCCTCGCGGGATTGACGGGGGGGCTCCTCTCCGAGCGCTGGCTGAAGCGTCACCTGTCGGCCCTGGTTGCCTTCGCGGCCGGGGCACTGATTGGCGCGGTGTTCCTGGAAATCCTCCCCGAGGCCGTCGAAGCCGCGGGAACAGGCGCCTTCCGCTGGGCACTCGCCAGCTTCCTGGCCCTTACCTTCGTCGAGTGGTTCCTCGGGCCCCATCACCATGACCACTCGGCCCATGCCCCGGGCCATCCCCACCATCACGACGGGCTCACGAGCGCCCCCTCCACCGTGGTGCCGTCACTGCTGGCGGCGGACGCGCTGCACAACCTCGGAGACGGGGCAGCGGTGGCGGCGGCCTTCCTCGCCTCACCTGAGGCCGGCCTCGCCGCTGCCCTGGCCGTGATTGCCCACGAGCTTCCGCAGGAGGTGGGGGATTACGCGCTGCTGCGTGCCGCGGGGCTGTCGCGCGTGCGCGCCCTGCTGGCACTCGGGGCCGTGCAGCTCACCGCATTGGCCGGGGCCGGGGCGGTGCTGCTGGGCTCGCAGTGGATGGATGGACTGGAGGGCATCATCTTGGCGCTCGCCAGCGGCACCTTCCTCTACATCGGCGCCACGGACTTGCTGCCAGAGTTGCGCCGCATCCAGACTCCGGGCGCCGCACGCGGTCGCCTGCTCGGCTTCCTCCTGGGGCTGGCGCTCGTGGCCACCGTGGGTGTGATCGAGCGGCATGTCCTCGGCGCACACGGCTGACGTCACTTCCGGGAAATGCCCCCTCCATCTTCCGTGGCAGCCCTCTCGGACTGCATTGGACCCGACAGGAGGAACACCATGGAAGCCGCACCCGTCCACACCATCCCGGAGACCCGCACCGAGCCGGTCGCGCCCAACATGTTCGAGCTGTTGGGCCGGGGGGTCGCCATCCACTTTTCGACGACCAGCTTCACCGGCGAGGCCCGGTTCCAGTACCAGGACTCCTGCCGGGAGGTGAATGCGAGCGGAGATGAGATTCGTCAGGAGGAGACGGAGCTCGGGACGCTGGTCACCATCACGCTCGAGCCGGATGCCGATGCAGGCTCGCTCCTGTTCACCGTGGTGATTCCAAGGGCCCGCGTCGATGGCCCGGAGCGCGAGGTGCGCATCGAGACGCATGGATTCCTCACCCGCAGCCGGTTCGCTCGGCTCCCCACCGACGCCCAGCTACAGACGTACATCGCCGTTCCGCTCCGGGGCCGCGCCTCCATCGTCGACTTCTGACCGGAGGGCAGCCGGCAAGGCAAGGGCTCGTCTGGATGCCCATCGCCGGACAGGGGCCGCATGGCAACGGTTACAGCCATGCAGCTCGGGTCCAGGCGCATGCTCGGTGAAATCCTGATGGAGCTAGGGCTCATCGACCGAGCCCAGCTCCGGCTCGGTCTGGTGCACCACCATGAGACCCGTGTTCCGCTCGGACGAGCGCTGGTGCGCGAGGGGCTGTGCACCGAGGCCGACATCCTGCGCGCCCTCTCGCTGCAGCTCGGCCTGGACGCCATCGACCTGGATCGCGAACGGTTGGATCCCAAGCTCACTCGGCTGGTGCCCAAGCGCATTGCCCAGAAGTACCGGGTGGTGCCGCTGAGGCTCGAGAAGGGGGAGCGCGTGGTGCTGCACATCGCCATGCCTGCCCCCGCTTCGCTCGAGGCGCTGGACGCGGTGCGCGCGGTCTCCGGTAAGCCCCGCGTCGAGCCCCACCTCGCGTCGGACACAGCCCTGAACCATGCGCTCGCCGCGCTCTATGGCCTCCAGGAGGACATTACCGAGCCGGCCCTCGAGGCCAACGGCTCCCAGGGGCCGGACGCGCCCCTGTTGCTCTACGCGTGGCCCCCCGTCACCGCCACCCTCATCTCGCGGGCGCTCGCGAGACACGGCCTGCGGACCAAGGTCGCCTCTCCGCTGGAGGTCATGCACTCGACCTCCTCGGACATCGTGTTCGCGCCGGTGCAGGCCATGGAGGGACTGCTGGCCGGAGAGGCGCGAATCTCCGGCGCCCTCATCCTCTCCGGGACCTCCACGGACGAGGAGCTCGAGCGCGCCCACCAGATTGGAGCGAGGGGCTACGTCTCCAATCCGCTCGATGGCGAGCTGCTGCTGCGCGCCATCCGCCGGCTGCGAGCCTCGGTCGGCGACACGTCGCAGCCCCACTCGGGCCCGAACGGCTGAGCCGTCACCGAGCCGCCTCGGAGGTGTGACCATGAAGGCGTTCACCCGATTCCACGAGCGGCACCCGGTTGTGACAGCTATGGCCGGGGCGGCTGCGCTCACCTGGCTCTTCCAGCGGCTGCGCGCCCAGCTCTTCCCAGTCATCCTCCCGGAGCCAACGGGGCCCTATGACGTCGGCCGTGCCGCCTTCGACTGGGTGGACCCGCAGCGCGAGGAACCCTACGCCCGCCGAGGGAACCGGCTGCGAGAGCTGTCCGCCTGGCTCTGGTATCCCGCCGAGCCCGAGCGTGGGGCGAAGCCCGGCTCCTACCTGCCCGCGGGATGGCGCCTCACCAGTCTCTTCTGGCGCTTCCAGGCCTCGCGGGTGCGGGCCCACGCCATACCGGGAGCGCCCGTGGCTCGGCCCCGCCAACGCCATCCCGTGCTCGTCTTCTCGCCGGCCGGGTTCCCACCGCTCTACTACTCATCCCTCTTCGAGGAGCTGGCCAGCCACGGCTACATCGTCGCCGCGGTGAGCCACACCTACGAGGCACTCCCCCTCTCGGCCTTCGCGGATGGTCGGCTGCGGCTGTTCCGGCCAGCAAGCGTGGGAGGCGCCCTGAAGGCCTCACACGCCTCGCACGACGAGGACGTGCACGCCCGGGCCGAGGTCGTCCGCGTGAAGGCCGAGGACCTGCGCTCCCTTATCAACGAGCTGGAGCGACTGGACGCCGGCTCCGGTCTGCTCGCTGGGCGGATGGACCTGGAGCGACTCGGCGCCTTCGGTCACTCCATGGGTGGCAACGCGGCGGTGGAGCTCTGCGCGCGCGATGAGCGGTGCCGTGCCGCAGCCAACCTGGATGGAGGCGTGTGGAGCACCGTCGGCCAGGAAGGCCTGCCCAAGCCGCTGCTGGAGCTGTTCGCCGAGCACCCGGAGTACGTCCAGTCCTGCGCCAGGTCGGTGGACCAGAAGGTCTTCACGTCCGTCGAGTACTGCGAGGCGAACCGCGAGTTCGCGGTGGACGGTTGGCAACGGTTGTATGCGCGGGCCTTGCCCGGCTACAGCGTCCAGATTCTCGGCGCGGGTCATGCGAGCTTCACGGACTGCGGTCTGCTCCCGCTGAAGCGGGGCTCGTTCGCGAAGCAAGCCCTGGGCACCATCGAGGGCCGCCGGATGTGGCGCGTGCTGAGCGACTACCTGCGGGCCTTCTTCGACCGGCACCTGCAGGGCGCGCCGGCCCCTCTGTTGGATGGAGTCTCCCCCTTCTACCCCGAGGCAGTCCTCGCCCCACCGGCGTCGCTCTTCCCACCCTCTCCGGGAAGCTGACCCCGCCGTGACGCCCCGTGCTTCGAGCCCCCACTGCAGGCACGACTACCGAGCCCGTGCTGGCATCCGGTAGAGTCCTCGCACGTGATGATTCCGTTCCGTACGAAGGGGAAGATGAATCCGAAACCGGCCCTGGCCAGTGGACTGCTCGCGATGGCCTTGCTCGGGGGCTGCCCGAACCCGAGCCGTTCGCAGCTCCGTGAGCAGCCCGTCCAACCTGCCACCCCGGCGCTGAAGACCGCCTCGGCACCGCTGTCGTCCGCTCCGGCGCCCAAGCAACCCGTGACCGAGGGGCGCCTCATCGACTCCGGATTGATCATCGAGACGTTCGCGACAAGGTTCGGCGCGAAGGATCTCAAGCAGATTCCATCGGAGGTCATCGACGTCGGCATCTTCCGGTACGTCCCCTACTTCTCGTACGAGACGTCCCGGGGCGAGCTCAACATCTACGGGGACCCCCAACACCCCGCGGGCGTGGAGATCGGTATCTACGCGGGCAAGACCAGCACCAAGCAGGAGCTGCGGAACCTGATGGCCGGACTTCTCCAGCAAGCCGCCGACCGAGAGCTGGTCCACGGCCTGTCGCTCGATGAAGACAAGCTGGAGCGCGCCGGCCTCACGTTCGAGGTCACTCCCCCCACCGCGAATGACGGCTTCGGCGGGTGGTGGATCTCCATCTACGACGCGGCCGCCATCGACAGGGCCCGTGCCTCCGATGCCGAGATGAAGACAATCGCCGTGGAAGCTCCCGAGCCAAAGCAAGACACGCCAGTGGAGACAAAAAAGCCCCCGCGCAAAGGCAAGGAGACAGGCGCGTCCGATCGCGTCTACATCCAGGACTACTCCCGGGAGGACGGGGCCTACGTCCGTCCCCCGCTCTAGAGGCTCCCGGATTCCCGCCGCTCGCCCGAGTGCCCTGGAGCCGTGCCTTGTCCAGGTCCCTGGAGGTGACGACCGTTCAAGGAGCGGCCCGGTGCGCTCAGGCCGCGGGAGGCCGCCCATGATCCATCTCCGCACACTGCAAGTATTCCTGTGGTCGCTCTTCTTCACGCCAGCGCTGGCGCTCGCCCAGTCGGGTGAGCCCATCGAGCCCTATGAGGTCTACGACTCCACCCGCTGGGGTCTGGGCTGGCTCTGGCTGGCGGTGCTCGCCGTCATCCTCGTCGCGCTGGTGGCCTGGGGTTTGTCTCGGGACAGGACGCATCAAGGTCCGCCCTTGACGCATTGATGCCGAGGAGAGAGCGGCGGGAGAGGGCAACCTCCCAAACGGGCCGGAGCGCCGTGGCGACCGCGGTCACCACCTCTGCCAAGGCCTCCGGACGTCCCTCTGGCTGGCTGCTCCGATAGCGCGCCCACTTCTCGTTGCTCCATGGGCTCCGGCCGAACTCACCCGCCATCAACCGCTCCATCAGCTCCAACGAATCCCCGCGCGATTCGAACGCCAGCCGCAGCGCCCGTGGCAGCAACGCAGCATCCAGCGGCGCGTGCCGGGTGAGCAGGTACACGTCGAAGAGGTCCTTGGGACGGAAGCGGCCCTTTCCCCGCTCGAACAGGCCGTGCATCTTCCAGCCGAGCAGCGTCTCCGGCCGGCACGCGAGCACCCGCGCCGCGGTTGCCTCTCCGACCTCGTACTCCGTCCACGCGGGCCCCGGGTCCATGGGGTCTCCGAAGCCCGTGTCGATGCGCAGTTCGAAGCGCCCATCTACGCCCGGCAGTCGCGTCTCCACGAAGACACGCACGCCTGGAAACGCCGTCTCCGCCCAGATGACCTCGGACCGCAGTGCGCCAAAGGAGAAGCCATCCTCCACCCCAACACGGAGGACAGACTCCAACCGCTTCACGGTGTCCGCCGCGTCGAAAGGGAACCGAGCGAGGAAGTCCAGGTCCTCCACCGGCCGTGGCACCGGGCCGCTCCACAGCCGCATCATCAGCCCGCCGCGAAGGACCAGAGACTCCAACTCCGAGGATCGCGCGAGGCGGCGCAACACCGCCGCCCCCGCGCGAAGCGGCAACTCATGGACACTCACGTCGCCGCTCCCAGCCAGCCCCGGTCCAGCCCGTGGTTGGAGTCGTACACCGTCCACTCCCGCAGCCGCTGCGTCAGCGTCAGCCCCGTTCCCGCCAGGTCCTCCAGCAGCGCCGTGAAGCGAGCGTCCGCGTTCGCACGGCCCAGACCATACACCCGGAGCGTGACGAAGCGCTCGGACGCACCGTCCTCCCGCACCTTCCGCGCGTTGCGAGACAGGTGCGCGCCATGTTTCTCACAGCGGGCCCGTAGCGCGTCCACCTCCGTGTCCCCCGAGGGCAGCAGCACCTTCACGTGGAACTCGAAGTAGTTCGCGGGCTGGGCTCGTGCCGTCGCGTCGTCCTCGGGAATGTCCCGGTTCTTGCCCAGGGCCTCCAGCTTCAGGCGCGTCACGTCGAAGCCCTCCGCCGCCAGGGAGCGAGCCATGGCCTGCACTTCCTCGAGCGCCTGGCGGAGCGTGCCGTGATGGTACGAGGCCGTCATGGGCTGGAAGGGCTCCGCGCCTCGACCCAGCTCGATGAAGATGCACTTCACCGAGGCCGCGTCGCAGAACGCGCGGAACCGCCGCAAGTCCTCCTCGGAGCGCGCGGAGACAGTGAGGTGCGCCTCGAAGGCACCCCCTTGGCCCTCGGCTTTGGACGGGTTCCCGTTGACGACGATCGCGCGAGCCACGGCGGCACCTCCCTACGGCGGCGGCGCCTCGGGGCGCCAGTTCCACACGGCGGCCCGCCCCGTGTTCTCCGGCAGGAGGCTGCCATCCACCTTCTCCGGCCGTACATACTTGGCGAGGAACTCCACCCTGACAGCAGAGCCCTCTCGCCGCTCCACCCGCCAGACGGCCCCCTCCACCGGCTCCATGGCCCCATGGAAGCCACCCCCCTGGAGCCGCTCCATCGCCGCTTCGATTCCCAGCGGCCCTCCCTCGTGGATCAGCCCTGGCGTCACGAAGCCGCCCGCTCGGACGCGCTCGGTGACGGAATGCCACGGTAACCGCTCACCGTCCCGCATCAGGTCGAAGGCGACGAAGGGCTCATGCGGCAGCACGTAGCGGGTGCCGTGCGCGAGGGCCAGCCACTCGCCCACCAGCCGCTCTCCTGGCTGGAGCACGGCCAGGAAACGCTCCGTGTGCACGGCGACCCAGGCCGCCCAGAGCCGGCGGGACTCATTGGGAGACCGGGCCGCCAGACGACCCTCGCGGCCCAGGGCAAGCACCGCGTCCCCCACGCGCGCCGCGGCCACGCACGAGCCATCGAGCTTCTCCAGCACCACGATGTGCTCTCTCGCGTCACGGACTCGCTCGGTGCAGATGCGCGCCAGCGCGGGGGACAGGTGGCGATCCGCAGGCCCGGTGCGTGAGCCCGGGAGATGGGGAATCGAGCCATAGGCCTTGCGGCCCAGCGGACGGAAATCCGGTTCGGGAAGGGGTTCCACCGGTATGAAAGTAGCACCGATGCCGGGCCGTCCCCTGGAGCTCCTCTCCCCTGGGTAGATGGCGGACACCTCCGCTTCACGCTCGACGCGCTGCCGCCCGGCCGCTACGTGCTGAGCCTGACTGCAATCGCGCACGTGGGCGTGGAGGCCTGTGAGGGCTTCACTGCTTGCGAAGCCCCCATCTACCTCTACGACACCAACACCCTCTCGACGACCGTCGTCATCGAGTAGGGCGACCCCTCAATTCCGGGTCAGGCTGAAATCGTCCACCTGCATCCAGGTGTCGCTGGTAGCCCAGAGTCCCGCGAACAGCTCGACGCTGTGGTTCGCGCCGGAGTTGAACTGGACCGTCACCTGGGTGTACCCGGCCAACGTTGGTGCCACGGGTGAGGCTGACGTCATCGAGCTGTACCCAGGTGTCCCCATTGTCCGCCCACATGCCGCTGTAGACCTCGAGCACGGAGTGAGGCCCTGAGTTGAAGGACACGGTGAGCTGCGTGTAGCCCGTCGAGGCACCGAACGGCGTCTCACCCACGATGGGGCCGTTGTTCACGCCCCTCGCGCCGAAATAGCCCGCCGTGTTGTTGGCGGAGGTGCGCACCCAGCCCCGCAGCGTGTAGTCGGTATAGGGCTGGACGGCCACGCTCTGCCTGAGGGCATTCCAGCCGCTGCTGGCGCGCACGTAGCCCGCGTCCTGGCCCGTCCGCGCGGTGCCCAGATTGCGGTCGATGCCTCCGCTGCCCTGCACGTACCAGGGCGCCATCACGGCCGTGGCCGCCTGTGTCTCGAAGCCGGGCTCGGAGAGGAGGTTGTCGCCGAACGTGTCGCTCGTCAGCGTCGCCCTCATCAGGAAGGTGTTGTAGGGCGTCCACTGGGACATGACGAAGTACAGGTCGGTTCCGCTGGTGGCCCAGGGATGGATGAACGCGTTGTAGAGACCAGGATGCTGCGTCCCGCTCGCGAGCACCTTCTCGCCGCTCCACGGCCCCGCCGGCGTCGGGGCGTCCCGCATCACCACCGCCTGACGGTTCTCGTTCAGATAGGTCATGAGGAACCGGCCGAAATAGGTGTTGTAGGCCACTGAAAGCTCGCCCGCGCCCCCCATCGTCACGGGCACGGCCACGGCCTGGGAGGATGACCAGCCATTGCCATCCCAGTACCGGTAGTCATTGATGTTCAGCAGCGCGTTCTCGGGGACTCGGGCCAGGTACACGTTCCCGAAGCGGCCATTCGGCGTCGCGTACATGTAGACGAAACCACCGTTCTTCACGAAGGCCCCCACCTGGAAGTTGTTCGTCCAGGTGCTGGTGTTCTGCCACCTCGCGCTCGGGTGTTTGATCCAGTTCTGCCCGTTGTCGTCCGAGTACGCGATTCCGGCGTAGTTCGTGTACCACTTGCCCGGATCGCCCCAGTTGTTCACGGACATGTAGTGGATGTAATGCCGCGAGCCCACGGTGACGCCCGCCGTCGGGATGACGGTGATCTCATCGAAGTTGATCTTCTTCGAGTACAGGAGCTCCTTGGCGTGCCGTGAGGAGTCCTGGATCATCGTGGAGAAGGACAGGCCGTCCGTCAGGGTCCTGTCGGAGGACCTCGCGAGCACGTTGCTGCGCCATCCCCCTCCGCACCCGCCATTGCCACACCAGCCATTGCCGAAGGTGTCGCCAAACAGGATGAAGATCTCTCCGCCCCCCTTGTCCCACATGATTCCGAGGTCCGTGCCCATCACCTCGTAATTCGTATGGGTTTGATTGGGATTGGGGAGGCTCTCTCCCGCGGGCGTGGCTCCCGTCACCCGTGAAACCTTGGTCACATTCGTCGGCGCGACCGCTTCGGCTGGCCCCGCGTAAACGGCGGCCCGCAGGGCCAGCGCGAAGACATACGACTTCCTCATCCACCCGTGATTCATCTTCCGTCAACCTCCGTGCTTCGTGACCCAGACTTGAACGAGAAAAACCCGCAGCACGTTCTTAGTGTTTAAAACGCGCTTCTCATTATCTGGGGAGCACGGAGCGGGTTGCCTTCGCCCTCGTGAAATCGGGGGCACGGACACGGTGGCAACCCGGGGTACTCGATACCCTCACCCCGTCCCTCTCCCGAGGGGAGAGGGGATGTTGGGGGGATGTTGGGGGGATGTTTGGGGGATGTTGAGGGAATTGGAGGGAGCTGGGCTCAGCGCACCGCCCAGGTGGCCGGGGGCACGTGGAAGACAAGCTCCGGCCGCTCCACCAGCGTCAGGCTCGAGGCCCCCGCCTGCAGGGAGCCCGCCAGCGTGGGCACCACCCGGAAGCGAGCACTGAAGGGCTCGGCCGCGCCTCGTGGCGGCAGGGTGAGGCTCACCGCCCCATCCTCCACCTCGTAGGACGTCACCTTCCCCTCGTTCACCAGCGCATCGAGGCTCGCGCGGTCCACCTGGACTCCCGCGGGCAGTCCCTGGCGCAGCGTGAGCGCCATCCCCGCGGGCGAGGCCGCCTGCACCGTCACCTCCGCCGGCATCCCCACCTTCACCTCCGACGGGCCCTTCACGGCAAGCTCCAGCCCGCTGCCCGCCTCGCTCGCGCGCCACGGCACGTAGGCGCCCAGCGTGAGGGAGAAGCCCAGCCCCGGCACCGCCGGCTCCGCGCGCACCGTCCACGTGTGCTTGCCCGCCGAACCGGCCGCGGCGCCCTCCAGCGCGAGCACCTCGCGCAGCGCCTTCGCGTCGAACGTGCCCTCCGTCACCACCTTGCCGTCGCGCTCCAGCACCACGCTCACCTGAGCGGGCAGCGGCTCCTTGAAGAGCGCAATTGCCGCCTGGAGGCCCACGAGGTTGGCGCGCCCGTCACCCCATCCGCGCTCGGGCCGGTAGTCCGCCAGCAGCGAGGTGCCCAGGTCCGCCAGCGGCGCCTCCTTGTCGTCCACGAGCGCCAGCACCGCGAGCGCGGTGGCCTCGGCCTCCGAGGGAACGAGCCCGTCCGAACGCACCACGCCCGGGCCCACCGGAAGGAAGGCGGAGCCATCCGGCCGCTTCTGGATGGCCTCTCGCACCTGTTTTCGCAGCGTGTCCCGCACCGAGCCGGACACGCCTCCGCTGGCCAGCACCGCCGCCGCCGTGTAGCCGTCCTGCACCCGGGACGCGTAACGCTCGAAGGCGCCCGCCACACGCGCGCCAAAGCCCGAGGCCCTGCGGCGTCCCGCGTCCGAGCCCGCCCCGGCACGCACCGCCCGAGCACAGTCCGCGGTGGACACCAGCAACCGCTGCAACGTCCACCCGTCCGCGCCCTGGCACGTCCCATCAGGCCGCTGGGCCGTGGCCACCTGTCCGGACAGACGCTCGCCCAGCCGCGCCAGCACGGGGTTGTCCGGGTGCGCCAACGCCGCCTCCGCCAGCAACGCCGCGGTGGCCACGTCCGGCGCTCGGCCTGCCCGCAGCACCCGCTGCCCGGCAATCGCCGACAGGTGCTTCAACGACTCCGCGTCCGCCGTGCCGCCCAGTGACTTCAGCAGCTCCGGCGCGCGGCCAGCGAGCAGCAACGCATAGGCATCCTCGGCCACGCCCCCGCGCCCGGACGCGGCGGACAGCTCCGCACGCAGCACCCCCAACGCCCCTGGGAAGACGAGCAACCGCACCCGCTCGCTGCCCGCCACCGCGTCCTCGGGGCCCGTGAGCTCCAGGGTGCGCGGCGCGGCCAGGGTGCCTCCGTGCGTCCGCGCCACCGGCCGGCCCGTGGGCCACACGTCGAAGGTGCGCACCACCGAGTCCGTTCCCCCCAGCGAGGCCCTCAGCGTCACCGGCCCCGGTTGGGCCGCCCGCACCGTCACGTACTCCACCACGCTGCCCGCCGCCGGCACCGTCACCGTGCGCGAGCCGCCCTCCACCGCCGCGCCCTGGGCCTCCACCTTCAGCGGGCGCGTCACCGGCGTCCCCGTGGTGTTCACCACCTGCACCGGCACGCGCACCACGTCTCCAGCGCGCAGGAAGGGAGGCAGCACCGGGTCCACGTAGGTGGGCAGCGTGCCCGCGAAGCTGCTCACCGCCCCGGCCTGCGCCCCCGAGCGCGAGTGTGCCAACGCCAGCACCCGCCAGTTCGTCAGCCGGTCCGGCACCTTCACCGGCACCGAGGCCGAGCCGGACGCATCCGTCACCACCAGCGGCTCGAAGAGGAACGTCTCGGGGAACCAGGCCCGTCCCGGCGTAGAGGCAGCCTCGGCCGGAGGCGCGGGGGGTGGGGGCGGGGGCGGCGCACCCGGCGCATCGGCCCTCATCCCAAACCCCTCCCCTCCTCCTCCCAGCAGCCCGCCAACCACTCCCCCCGCGACCTGGGCAGGGGCGGGCGCCATCGCCTCCTCCAACTCATCCCCGTCCGCCTCGCCAAACGTCTTGAGACTCTTCTTCTGCAGCCGGTTGTCAGCCGCCAGCGCATACGCGGGAGCGGACTCGTAGAGCACCAGGTTCCGCACGCACGTGTTCAGCGCGAAGCCCGCGACAAGGCACACCCCACCCAAAACGAAGTAGCGCTTCATGGCGCCTCCCGGGCGACCCACGCGCCCCAGTTCTCGACGTCCTCGGGCAGCCGCGTGCCGTTCACCACCACCGCCCGCGGGTCGGTGAGGGCGAGCAGCTCCGGCGGCAACCTCGACAGCTTCAACCGGCGGCCAAAGGCGTCCGTCACCGCCTCGCCGCGCTTCTCACAGGCCTCGAGCGCCTTCTCCCACAGCTTCGCCATCCCCGCGGGCGAGAGCGTCTCTCCCTGGGGCGCCGACTCCTCCCAGGCGCGCGCCTGCACCGCCAGCTCCGAGAGCACCCGGTAGAAGGGCTCGGTCAGCTCCACCTCCGGCTCGAAGGGCTTCGACACGGAGAGCGACACCCGCCGCTCACCACCATCCCGCTGCGGCACACCCGACACCCGCAGCAGCGTGGCAGCGGCCGCGTTGGCGCCCCGGATGCGGCCCATGGCGAGCGCTGTCCCGTCCAGCACGTCGAAGGCAGGCGACGACACCGTGGGCGCCGGACGCAGGTCGTCGAGCGCCCCCGTCCCCGGCAGCGGCACGAGCTGCGACAGGCTCTCGTCCACGCCGAAGAGGCCCACCGCTGCCGGGCCATCCTTTCCATCCACCCGCGTGTGCACCTGGAGGTGGGCCAGCTCGCCGGGCGCGTAGGCCGTCTTGTCCGGCGTCACCTCGAGCGCGAGCTGCGCGCGCGGCGCCACGTACACCCGGGCCACCGCGCCCTCCCAGGTGGCCTCGGCCCAGCCCTCGAAGTCCTCGGGCAGACGGAAGCGCACCGCCTTGTTCTCCACCTTCTCCTTCAGCTCCTTCTCCCCCGCCCGCAGGACAAGCTCCTTGGGCAGCTCCCCATGGAAGTCCGGACCGCGCAGCAGCTCCATTCGGACCTCGTCCCCCGCCCGCGCGAGCACCGGCGTGGCCCTCAGGCGCGCGCGCGGCAACCCCGCCGGCGACAGCACCAGTTTCGTCGAGCCCAGCTCCTCCTTGCCCGCCTTCGCGCTCACCCTCAGCTCGTAGCCGAGCAGCGTCGTCGCCTGGGCCACCTCACTCTCGGAGCCACCACTCGCGGGACTGGCGGTGAAGCGCACCACCCCCATGGCACTCTCCGGCTCGGCCCTCAGCACCAGCCGCGAGAAGCGGGACTGGATACAGGACAGGTGGGCAGCGGGCAGCATGCCTTGCACCTGGGGCAGGGACGACCAGCCCACCTCCACCTCACGCTGCTTCGGGCGCGTGCGCCAGGTGAGCGCGGCCGGCAGTGGAGCGGGCAACGACAGTGCGCCGGGCAGACAATCGCGTGCATCGAGCGCCGCGAGCGCCAGTGCCTCCCGCAACCCCTCGCTGGCTCCGGAGACGTCGAGCACCTGGAAGTAGAACGAGGGCAGGCCCGGGTCGAACACATTCAGGGTGAGCACCAGCATCCGCTCACGGCCGGGCGGCAACGAGCGCGCGCGCACCACCGAGGCGAGGCAGGCGGCCAGCGGCGAACCCTCCGACATCACGTCCACCACCGAGCCCCCGGCTGCCACGCGCAGGCCCAATGTCACCTGGATGGAGCCCTCCTCGGGCGGCACGAAACGCGCGCAGGGATGCAGGGACTCCAGCCATCGCTCCAGGGCGAGCTGATCCTCCAGCGCGGGCGAGTGGGTGTCCGAGAGCAGGTCCCTCACCGAGCTCAACCCCACCGGAGGAGGTGGCGGCTGGCGGCGCACCGGCATGGGCGGAATGACAACGTTGACGGGAGGGCCCGGGTCGAGCTGGAAGGCGGCGACACCGTCCTCGTCCGTCACCGCGCTCACCCCCTCGTCTCGCGGGTCCCACGCACGCTTCACGGTGAGCTCCGTGCCGGGCAGCACCTGACCATCGGCGGTGGTAGCGCGCAGGTAGACACGGTTGCTGTAGCCCTCCACCAGTCCGTCCGACAGCTCCGTCACCGTCGACACGGAGAGCGCGTCCTCGGCAAGCAGCACCGAGGCGCCACCCTGCACCTGGTCTCCCGCGGGGTCCGTCGCGGACAGCCATGCGGAGAGGGTGGCCTGGCCACGCAGGTCATAGGGCACGCGCGGCAGGGCGAGCCGGAAGCGGCCCGAGGCATCCGTGCGCGCCTTCCGGGGCAGCCCGTCCTTCGCCTTCGCGTCCAGCCACTCGAGGGGAGCGGGCCACTCGCCCGAGACATTCCAGGAGACGTCCACGGCCGCGTCCGCCACTGGCGCGCCCGAGCTGTAGACGACCCGGCCCTCGACGATGGGCGACTCACCCACCCGCCAGAAGGGCCGGGTGCTGAGCGCCTCCACGCGGAAGCGCGGCAGGGTGAAGGGCTTCACTTGAAAGGAGGCCTCGCCGGAGACATCTCCGCTCGTCCAACGCGCCGTCCACCTGCCCGTGGGCGCACCCCGGTCGAGTGGGAAGTCTCCGGCCACCACGCCCCACGGACCCGCGGGCATGCGCTGCTCCAGCACCACCTCGCCAGAGGGGTCGGTGACGAACCACGTGCCCGGGCGCCCGTCGATGGGCGAGAGATCCTTCGCGCGCAGCACCAGGGCGCGGAAGCGGACCTGATGGCCGGGCTCGTAGAGGGGCCTGTCGGTGAGGACGTGAACGCGGGCAGGGGCGTAGAGGGCCAGCGGGACCTCCTCGGTGCCGGTGCCAAGCGGCGTGGTGACGCGGGCGCGTAGCTTGTAATCCCCATCTGGCAGCGCGGGCAGCTTCACCCGGGCACGCAGGATGAAGTCATAGTCCTCCTGCTCCAAAGGCGTCTCGAGGGCGAGAGGAGACTCCTTGCCCTCGGAGTCCACGAGGAAGAGAGAGGCCTCCAGGCGCCGCACCGGTGCGCTCAGCCGCTCCCCGGCATTCTCGGTGACACCGTGGGCCAGGGCCGACACCTGAACGGCACCCGTGACCTCCCGGGCGAGCCCGTCGACACGCAGGCCCACCGTCTGCCGGAAGTTCCCATCCGGACAGCGGTTCACCTTCACGCCCTGAAAGACCCAGGCGGACACGCACACGTCCGAAGTGGCCCACCACACCAGGCCCAAGGCGAGCACCGCGGTGATGCCGAGGGCGCCCCGGCGATTGAAACGGATGTTCATCAGCTCTCCTCGGCCAGCATCCTACGCCGATGGCCAGAGAAACCGCACGCGCCCGCCCCCCCGTGGACAGCCCGGGCCCGATTTCGGCGCGGGTCACCGAGGAAGAGCCGTGTCCCTCCTGTCAGGTACTTCGGTAGGCAACAACCGGCCCTGGCGCTGGAGGAGACTGCGGGCTGGAAGGCAGTGAGCCCAGACCCCCGGGCCATGGTCCAAAACCAGCCAATGGCCAGACATTGGCGGCCCCATGCTCATACATAAAATTTTCCGCCTGGGGCGCTGGTGCGGCGCCCTATCCGTGATTGCCCTCACGGGCATCCTCTTCGGGGCCTGTGACTGGAGTGCCCAGCCTTCGGGGACGGAGTCGACCTGGGAGGAGGCGGATGAACTCGAGCCGAGGCCCACCGTCATCCCGCCAGGCGCAACCATTGTCACCTTCACCTTCGCGGACACGCTGAAGAACCAGACGAAGGTATGGCCGCTGTTCTCCGACGACTTCACCCTGGAGGCGCTCCCGGGCCCGTGAAGCCCAGCGCTCGATTCAGGGCTCGGGCAGACGGCAGGCCGCCTGCTCGATTTCTGCCCATACCCGGAAGCCCGCGCGCGCGTAGATGCACTCCGCCTCGGGGTTGCTCACCTGGAGGAAGAGCGGCGTGGTGGCCCTGCGCTGCAGCCAGGTGATCAACGCTGTCGCCAGGCCGCGCCGGCGGTAGGAGGGGTGCGTCGCCACCTCCTGCACCAGCGCACAGCCCACTCCCTCGTGGAGTGCCGCCACCGCCGCGGGCACGCCTTCGACCCGTGCGAGGTAGTAGTGCGAGGCGGGGTGAGGAACCAGCCGATCCAGGTAGCGCACCAGCCACTCGCGTCCCTCCCAGATATTGGCTGCCCCCAGGATCTCCGCCATGGCCCCGATGGTCTCCGGGCCTGCCACCTCCAGTGTGAGGCCCGAGAACAACACCGGGTGCGGACGCGAGGGCCCCGGCGCCCAGTGCATGAGGCGCAGGTGCTGGGTGTCCGTCTGGAAGCCTCGCGCCATGAGCCGCTCCACCATGTCGCCAGGTGCGCTCAGGTCATCCAACCGCACCCGCGATGTGAGACGCCGGGCACGGTAGAGCGCCACCACCTCCTCGATGGCGGCTTCCGGCGCTTCCGCTCGCAGCCAACGCGCGGTGTTCGCATCCCAGTGGTCGGGATTTCCCACGTCGTGGACGAAATATCCCCACGGCCGCGCCTCCACCGAGGCGAAACGCCGGGCCAGCGCCAGGTCCAGCTCCAGGAACTGCTGACGGAAGGCGGAATCCATGGATGCGCTCCTCGAAGCCCGCAGGCGCGAGACGTGCACTGACTGTCTACAGGAGGAGGCTACCCGCGTTCGTGATGACCCGGACGCTCAGACGGGAGAGGCGCTCGCCTGACCGCCTGCTGGCCTCTTGCACTGCCTGTGAGAGACATATAGCTTATAGGTATCCGGTTTCTGGGACTTATAAAAATAAGGTCGCTGGGCTTCACATGGACGAGCTGGACCACCGCATCGTTGATCTGCTGCAGAGGGATGGCCGGGCCACGCAGCTCGAGCTCTCTCGCTCGGTGGGGCTGTCGCAGCCGGCGGTGGCCGAGCGCATCCGCAAGCTCGAGGAGCGGGGCATCATCACCGGCTACACGGCGCGCGTGGACGCGTCGAAGCTGGGCAAGGACATCACCGCCTTCATCGGCGTGAGCATCGAGCACCCGAAGTACTTCGAGGGCTTCGCGCGCAAGGTGCTGGCGATGCCCGAGGTGCTCGAGGCGCACCGCGTCGCCGGTCAGGACTCGTACATCCTCAAGGTGCGGACCTCGAACACGAAGACGCTCGACACGCTGCTCGTGGAGACGCTGCGGACCATCTCCGGCGTCACACGCACGCACACCACCATCGTTCTGACATCCATCAAGGAGGAGACGTACGTCCACGTCTCTTCCGAAGAGCTGAAAGGAGCCTGACCATGACCGCGGCCATCAGCATTCCCGCCCCCAAGCCGTTCCCACTCGCCCAGCGGATGTCACGAATGAAGGCCTCCGCGGTCCGGGAGATCCTCAAGGTGGCCGAGCGCCCTGACGTGCTCTCCTTTGCTGGTGGGCTGCCGGCGCCCGAGCTCTTCCCAGTGGAGGCCATCGCCCAGGCGCACGCCGAGGTCTTCGCCGAGGAGGGTCGCGCCGCGCTGCAGTACAGCACCACCGAGGGCTACGGGCCGCTGCGCGAGTGGATCTGCGCCCACCTGGCCAGGCAGGGCCAGCACGCGACGACGGACCAGGTGCTCATCACCAACGGCTCGCAGCAGGGCATCGACCTGGTGGCCAAGGTGATGCTCGACCCGGGAGACGTGGTGGTGGTGGAGAACCCCAGCTACCTCGCCGCGCTGCAGACCTTCAGCGGGTACGAGGCCTCCTACGCCGTCGTGGGCAGCGATGACCAGGGCATGCGCGTGGACGAGCTGGAGGGGCTCCTCCGTGGCGCTCGCAAGCCCAAGCTCATCTACCTGGTCCCCAACTTCCAGAACCCCAAGGGCACCACCCTGTCGCTGGAGCGCCGGCACGCGCTGGTGCGCTTCGCCCAGCGCCACCGCATCCTCATCCTCGAGGACAACCCCTATGGGGAGCTGCGCTTCCGGGGCGAGCACCTGCCGTCGCTGGCCTCGCTCGACAAGGAGGGAGTGGTCGTCAGCCTGGGGACGTTCTCGAAGACGCTGGCCCCCGGGCTGCGCATCGGCTGGGCGGCGGGCCCGAAGGAGCTCGTCCGCACCCTCACCGTCGTCAAGCAGTCGGCGGACCTGCACACCGCCACGGTCGCGCAGCGAGCCACGGCGCGGCTGCTGTCTCGCTTCGACTACTACGCCAACCTGGAGAAGCTGCGCGCCGTCTACGGGGAGCGCTGCCAGTCGATGCTCACCTCGCTGGAGAAGCACATGCCCGAGGGCACCCGGTGGACGCAGCCGGACGGCGGCATGTTCCTCTGGGTGGAGCTGCCGCGAGGCATGAGCGCGGACACACTCTTCCCGATCGCGCTCGAGAAGCGCGTCGCCTTCGTGCCCGGCGCGCCCTTCTTCGCCTCCGAGCCGCGCACCGAGTTCATGCGCCTGAACTTCTCCAACCGCCCGCCGGAGCTCATCGAGGAAGGCATGCGCCGGCTCGGTGCGGTCATCGCCGCCCAGAAGTGACAAGGCCCGGGTCCACCCGGTTCAGTGAATCGAGTGGACCGGTTCCTCCGGGCCGGTGATGGACGGGACGCCCAGGGCGCGGAAGGCTTCATCGAAGGCGCCCTGGTCGAACGGTAGCTCGTCGAAGGACGTGAGCTTGCCGTTCTCGATGCGGTACACGTGGAGCAGCCTCAGCTCATACGACTCCCCGCTGTCCTGGCGGGTGAGGGTGTCGCGCAGGAACACCACGCCGCGCGTGTCATCGGCGAGCACGTCCTCGATGTTCATCTGGAGCGACGGGCCGGCGATCTGCCCGAGCTTCATGGCAATCTGCGCCAGGCCCGCGCCGTCGTAGTCGCCCGCGAGCACGTTGTCGCCGCGGAAGTGGAACTGGATGTCCGGCGAGCAGAGCGCGAGGACACCATCGAGGTTGCCTTTCCCGAACTCGGTATAGACGGCGCGAATGAGCTGCTCATGAGGATGGGCCATGACACTCCTCCCTGGCGGGTGGCGCATAGCGCCACCGGTTCTCGAGATGGAGTCCCCCTCGCGTCTTTTGTGAGCGGACCCCGGGCAGCCAACCCCTCTAGGGCCCACTCTGGCGCACGGAGCCCTCGCGCGCGAGGGAGGCATGGACACGCTCAGCGTCGATTCGGTCAGTCCGCGGTGCCCGCGGCCGACTTGCGATAGGCGCTCGGCGTCTGTCCGTGGTGCTCCTTGAAGAGCGCGGTGAACGTGGATGGATCCTCGTATCCCACTCGGTGAGCGATCTGGGAGACGGCGTCGTTGCTGGAGAGCAGCAGCGCTCGCGCCCGCGCCAACCGAATGTCGGTGAGGTACGCCGACAGGGTTTGCCCGGTTGCTTCGAGGAAGCGTCGCCGCAGGTTGCGCGGACTCATGTGCACCATGCGGGCGGCTTCCTTCGCGGAGATGGGCTGGCCGTAGCGTGCTTCGAGCCATTCCTGCATGTCGCGCGCGGTCACGATCCTCCCCGTGACGGTGAGGCGCAGGTCGCTCGTCCAGTCGACACCCGGATACTGGCGCCGGCAGCGGTCCAGGCAGGCCCAGTGGGTCGTGGCCGTGTGGCCCTGGAGCAGACCTGTCTCCGCGAGCAGCCAGCTCCCCGTGGTCATCGTGAGCACCGAGCATCCTCGGGCATGTTGCCGGGTAATCCAGTCCGCCAATCCCGGCGGATGCCCCTCTGGCTCCAGGAAGTGGACCGCCCTCGACGGAAGGATGATCACGTCCACGTCCGTGCGGTCCCAGCTCTCCTCCGCGCGAATCGCCATCCCACTTGCCGTAGGCACGTCTCCCGGCCGCGCGCCCAGGAACCGGGCCTCGATGCCGCCGCTGCCGGGTCGCGCCCGCGAGATGGCCGACGCGATGTGGAGAACATCCCTGGCGAGGCTCGCGCTCGAGCCCCAGACACCTGGATAGAGGCAGATGCCAACGTGGGCGAGCCGCTTGGATGTTGTCCGTTTTGCCATGGTTTTCGTCCGCCGGCCCTCTGGGCGAACCGCCCCGTGCGAGCCATCCTGCGGACCATGGAAGCACATGCAAACAGCAGGGACTATTTCGAGAAGGATCTCCTCGCGCGCGAGCTGGGGCTCGAGCTGGTGGAAATCAGTCCGGGGGCCGCACGTGTCCGCTTACCCACATCCTCACGTCGGCTGAACGGGCTCGGGACGACGCACGGTGCCTTGATCTTCGCGCTGGCCGACATCGCCTTCGCCACGGCCTGCAACTCCCATGGCCAAACGGCCATCGGCATCCAGGCCAACATCACCTACCTGTCCGCCTCGGGCGACGGCCCCCTGGAGGCGCGAGCCCGCGAGCTCTCACGCGGGCGGAAGCTGGCCACGTACGAAGTGCGCGTGCTCGATTCGGAGGAGCGACAGGTCGCGGCCTTCCAGGCGACCGCGTACTTGAGGTGACGACGCGACGCTCTGCACACGCCCTTTCGTATGCCGACACGCTGAGCCCTCGGCGAATGTGAGCGAAGCCAGGAGCAGGGGTCTCATGGCCTCGTCTCTAGCTCTGGGCTCACCGTTCAGAGGGCAGGCTGCTGGGGCCTATTTCACGAACAGGGTGCACCGGAGGGAGGAAATCCGCGGAGGTAATAATCCTCACGGCCCCCGTCTTCTTCACAGCCGCCCAGAGGCGGTCATCCATCCCACAAGGAATGGCACACCATGAAGAAGACCCTGCTTTTGTCCCTGTTTTCCCTGACGCTCGGGCTGCTCCCCGAGGTCGCGTCGGCTCGGAGCGTCTCCGCGTTCAATGGCCTGGCGAGCCACCCCTCGGAGGCGAGTTGCTGGAACCATGGCTTTGGAGGCATCACCAACAACTGCACCGCGACTCGGCGGTGGTGCATGCCGCTGACCGTGGACCCCGCAGGTTCGTACAACGTGTACATCGCCGCCTACGGGGCCTCCCCCAGCAACAACGTGGGCTGCTTCGCCACGGGCGTCAACCGTGAGCTGACCGCGGCGTGGAGCTCGGCGACGACCTACCTGCCGGCGTTCGGCTCCAGCCAGGTGATCTCACTCTCAGGCGCCTACGTTCCCCCTGGTGGCTCGCTCTACGCGTGCTGCGATGTCGCGCCCGGGGGCCGGCTCAACAACGTCCTCTGGTGAGAGCCGAAGCATCCACCTCCAGGGGGGCTGCTCGCCCCCTGGAGCCCACCGCCGGAGTGTGTATGAAGAAGATCGTTCCCTACGCCCTCGTGCCGCTGCTGGGACTCGTGGCCTGGACGCTCTGGGCCCACCACGAGCGCGCCGCGGAGCTGGAGCAAGCCCGGGCCGAGATGAGCGAGCTGCGGGCCTCGATGCAGCAGCAAGCCCGGCAGAACGCGGCGGAGGTGGCCACGGCGCGCCAACTCCTGGAGCAGACCACCCAGGTGCAGGTGCAGACGGCACGCCGGCTCGCGGCAGCCGAGGCCCAGGCACCAACAGCGAGCACGGAGAAGGCCGCCCCGGCCTCACCTCCAGACGTTGCCCTCGCGCCCGAGGCTCCGACGCCTCGCGAGATCAGTGACCATGTGGAGGAGGTCTTCTACCAGGAGCCGTCGGATCCTCAGTGGGAGGCCTCCGCCGTGCAGGGCCTGCGAGACCGGCTGACGACCCTGCTTCCAGAGAAGGCTCAGGTGCGCTCCCTCGAGTGCCACAGCTCCTTGTGCCGGCTCGAACTCTCATTCTCGGAGGAGGAGCAGCTTCAGCGGTTCATGAGCGGGCAGACTCAAGGCGAGGGGCTCTGGAAGGGCGCCTCGATGACCTTCCGGGAGGAGAACACCGGGGCGGAGGTGGTCGCCGTCTCCTATCTGGTGCGCGAGGGGCACTCGCTGCCGTTTCCCCCCGAGGGAAGATGAGACCTGAGCCTGCCCCACGTTGCCCGGGGCAAGCCCACCCAAGCCGTGACTGGTGACAACAGACACCAGTGGTGACTGCACTCTCCAGGGGGCTCCGGTGTCTGCCGTCATCACCGAGGCCTTCCCGCGGGTCCGCCTCCGCGTAAACCCGCGGAATCCCGTTCGTCTCCGGGCCCATCCGCCCTGGCACGGGCGCTGCATTAACGCCTTCACATCAAGGCGTTCCCCTCTCGCGGCAGCAAGCCCCTTCCCTCCCGGAGACAAGTCCATGCGTATCGGCAAGAACTTCCCGAAGCTCTCGATCCCCGACCTCAAGGGCCCCAGCAAACTCCCGGGCAAGACGCCCGACATCAAGCCGGACACCAAGCCCACGTTCTCGCCCCGCCCGGACATCAACGGCAACCTCCCGGGCAAGAAGCCCGACGTCACGCCGGACAGCAAGCCCACGTTCTCGCCTCGCCCGGACATCAACGGCAACCTCCCGGGCAAGACGCCCGACATCAAGCCGGACACCAAGCCCACGTTCTCGCCCCGCCCGGACATCAACGGCAACCTCCCGGAAATGAAGAGGCCGGATTTCAAGCTCGATGGGTTCGACAAGCCCATGGGTGGGCTGGACAAGCTCAAGCCGAACGGCCTCGGCGGCCTGGGTAATGAGTTCGGTGGTCTCGGCAACAAGCTCGGCGGCATCGGCAACGGGCTCGGCAATGGTCTGTCGGCCGTGGGTGATGTCGTCGGTGGAGTGGCGAGCGGTGCGGCCGGGCTCGTCGGCGCGGGCCTCGAGGCGGCCACCATGCTGCCCGGCGCCCTGGGCATGATGGACCCGTACGCCCTGGCCGGTGGCCCGCAGATGGACCCGTACGCCCTGGCTGGTGGCCAGCAGGCGATGGACCCGTACGCTCTGGCCGCTGGCCCGCAGATGGACCCGTACGCTCTGGCCGCTGGCCCGCAGATGGACCCGTACGCTCTGGCCGCTGGCCCGCAGATGGACCCGTACGCTCTGGCCGCTGGCCCGCAGATGGACCCGTACGCCGCCGGTGGCCTGCCCCAGGAGCTGGGCTCCCCGACGGCGTCCGCCCCTCAGCAGTCGGACCTGGGGAACCTCCTCAACTCGGTGGCCAACGTGCTCAGCGCCGCGACCCAGGCCCTCGACACCGTGAAGGGGCTCGTGGACCAGGGGGCGACCCAGACCCTGAAGAAGGCTGCCACCGAGGTCGCGCCCCAGCTGGCGAATGTCGTCTCGCAGAGGATCGGGCTGGCGGGCGCCGCGGCCCAGCCGGAAGCGACCTCCGCGAACTGATGGGTCACAGGCAGACCCAACTCCGAACCACGGTGCTCCCATGACCATCCGATTCCGGCCGCCCCGAGTGAACCTCCCCCAGCCGACGAGCATTCGGCCTAGCTCTACCCCGGGCAGTACTCCGACGAGCCTCAACCCCATCAAGAGCTCGCCGAGCGGGCTCCAGAATCACCGGACCCAGGGGAGCACCGACGGCTTCGACAGCCAGCTCCGGACCCCAGCGCCCTCCCGTCGTCCGGAGCTGACGGGAACCCTGGCGGAGATGCGAGTCCCCGTGGAGCAGGCCATGGGTCCGGCCCTCTCGTCGGGCAAGCACAGCACCACCGCCGCCCAGAAGCTCGACCTGAACGCGCCCCTCTCGCACCCCGACGCGCCAGAGTTCCAGAAAGCCTTCACCGCGCTCGGCATGAGCGAGGCGAAGACCGCAGAGGTCTGGAGCGACATCCTCCACGGCGTGAAGCGCCAGGAGCAGATCCGGGCCGACGTGAAGACGAGCCGGACCACGCCCTCGACCCTGGACAAGCCCAAGCCGGACACCTCCAACCCGCACTACGAGAAGGTCGCCCAGGAGCTGGGACCCCACCTGCGCATCGAGGAGGGCCAGGGACCGCTGGCGCTCTGGTCGGGCGGCTACGATGTGAGCAAGCACGCCCAGCTGAAGGGCTACACCACGCTGGAGAGCACACCGGCCGGCCGGGCGCTCTCGGGGTTGGAGATCTACAAGGACCCCAAGGCCGTCACGCCGATGTGGAACCACCTCTCCGAGGAGTTCGTGAGGCAGAACCCGCAGGGGCCGGCACACGCCTTCATGCGGACCCATGATCCAAAGAGCGTGCTCTACCGCCAGGAGCTCCAGACCCTCGAACAGCTCTCGCCCAATCGCCCCGTGGTCTTCCATCCGCTCGTGGGGGACAAGCTGCAGGACCTCCAGGCCGTCCGGCCGGACAAGACGCTCGGTCCCGACTCGGCGTATGCGAGCGAGGCGGAGGCGCGCAAGGCACTCAAGGACTACCTCTCCCAATCGCAGAGCGAGTCCTTCTCGGCCCAGTCCATGAAGATCCTCTGAGCAGCTCACGGCGGAACGGCTGGATGGGCTCGGACCTGGTCCGACCGCTATGCTCCGTCCCATGGGTCTCGACCTGACATTCGAATTCAGCGAGTCCGGCGGCAAGGCCGGGCCGTCCGCTGCTCAGCCACCCGCTGTGACGCAGGTGCGACTGCGGCGGGAGTGGATCCGCTACCAGGACTCCGAGGGGAAGGACGTCATCCTGGACTTCGCTCGCCGCCGCCTCATCGAGGTCGACGAGGCCGCGCGCACCTACGTGGACGAGTCGCTCTATCCCATCGTCGGCTTCCGGCACATGGAGCTGCCCAACCGCGACCACATCCATTCCGTCATCACGGCCGGGGGCGGGGATGCGTCCGACTTCGCGCCCATCATGACGGAGCACCACCTGTCGGTGCTCGACCCGGAGCGAAAGCGGACCATCGACGGGGTGAAGCCCACCGGGCTCGGCGGGCGCTTGCGGTCCGTCTTCTCCAAGCCAGCACGGAGCGACATCACGGTCGAGTCCACCCAGGGACACACGGTGTTCAGCATCGCCGAGGGACGCCGACTGTTCGCGTACTCGGAAGGTGGCAAGAGCGTCGAACCCGACATCGCCCGGCGGTTCGTCCAGTTCCTGCGGTATCGCTTCTACGGCCATCCGCTCATCCTCGAACGGCTGGCCTCCGAGGGCAGCATCCCCAGGGAGATTCGCCAGGATGCCTGTCATCCCCAGGGGATGCCGTACAGCACCGTGACGCTGCGCCTCAAGGCCGTGGACGCGGTGCCCGAGACCGTGATGTCCCTCGACGGTTATCGCCGGGTGATGACTCCGAGGGAGTCGCCTGAAATCGACTCCGCCCTCGAGCGTGTGACGCTCGGAGAGGTGCCCAACCCTGAAGAGGTGATGGCCCGGAGGATGGCGGAGGCCGAGGAGTCCGCCGAGGCCGGCCGCCGGCTCGAGATGGTGCTCACCCTGTTCGAGCTCTCCCTGGAGACCGGTGATAAGTTGCCAGGGTTTGGGGAGGCCATACAGCGTGACCCGGACGTGCAGGTGCGGCGGCTGGTGGACGCGCTGACGCGGCAGCCGAACAACGAGGCGGAGGCCCGGGCTCAGGCCGCGACCTACGTCGAGCTGCGCGAGCCCGCGGGACGCAAGGCGCATGTGCTCGGGACCTTCGAGGCCACGACCCGGCGCTTGCTGCGCGAGCTGGATGAGGCGCGCGCGCTGCTGCTGAAGGCCATCGAGGGCAACCCGTTCCTCGCCGGGGCGTACAAGGACCTCGGAGACCTCTATCTGGGTGGCTATGAGGCGCGGCTGGCCTGGCTGTGCTGGGAGGCGGCGCGGAGGCTCGCGCCGGAGCTGTCGCTGGTGAATGACATCCGCGCCTGGGAGGAGCGGCTGGCCACCGAGCATCCGGAGTACTTCTGACCAGCACGCACCTGAACCCCTCTAACCCGGCGGATCGGGTTGGGGATTGAAGCCACCCCGAATGTTCGTCTTGACCTTCATGTGCCTGCTCCTCGGTTGTGCTGCGTTTCGTCCGGACTGAGCACGGGGTGCGGTTTTGTGATGCGTGCCCGAGCGGGGGAGCACCCAGGCGGGCGCCCCCCTCCGGTCTTGCCCCGCTCATCACCTGGGAGGCCGCTGCAACTGAAACTGGCTTTGCTGCTTGAGTCAGCTTCTCGCGCTCACTACGTTGACACTCGGGCCCCAAAAGGAGCGGTGCACACGTGAGAGTGACTTCTGCCTCATTACCGAGGTGCGGTGCACTGTGGACGCTGCTGATGCTGGGCGCGCTGTTCATCCCGGACCAGGCGGCCCGGGCCGAAGTGGTAACTCCCGTGGAAGATGTGAGCGGCTTCCTCAGGAATCCCGCCATGGGATGGGTGCTGTACCTGGAAGATTCGTCTTCGGGCTGGCCTGATCCGACCCTCTATTGGAATCAGCAGGATCCAAACCGCCACAAGGCGAGCATCCTGTACCTCCGTGTCCCGTGGTCGCGCATGGAGCCGACCGAAGGAAACTACGTCTGGAACAGCGACGCCAACTACAAGCAGCTCATCCAGATGACGCGGGACCGAGGCTTGAAGCTGGCGTTCCGCATCATCGTGGACAGCCAGGACTGCAGCTCGCAGGCGACGCCGCAGTTCGTCTTTGACGCGGGGGCGCAGGGTTATCCCAGTGGGAATCCAGCATTCAAGACGCCCTACGTGACGGACCCCGTCTTCAGGACAAAGTTCCAGAACTTCGTCCAGGCGTTCGCGCTGCAGTACGACAACCCCGCGGTGGTCGATTTCATCGATGCCCAGGGGCTCGGCTGGTGGGGAGAGATGCACCATCTCGACTACCTGGGCCCAGTGCAGAGTCAGGAGGTCTTCCAATGGTTGGTCAACCTCTACGCCTCGCGTTTCAAAAAGGTGGTCCTGGGCGGCCAGTACGGCCCGAACTCCTTCGACTACGCGGTGCAGGAATGGGCGCTCAATGAAAAGGGCTACGTGATTCGCAGGGACAGTTACGGCAGCCCGATCTACCTGCCACAGCTGGACAAGAACAAGCTCAAGTCCCACTTCCCGAGTGTCCCCATCTTCGCAGAGAACTGCTACCAGGGCCTGGGGCACTGGCTGGAATCCTGCGATCGCATGACGAGCCCGTGGAGCGATGTGATGCACCGGGTCTTCAACGATGCCATGGAGACCCACGCCAACACGCTCGACCTGAGGGGGCCGTATGATGCCTCATACTGGATGACCCACTACCCGGGCCTGGTTCAGGACTTCGCCGTCCGGGGCGGCTATCGTTTCGTCCTGACCCAGGCTTCCTTTCCGGGAAGCATCGTCTCCGGCGGTGAGTACACGGTGAGCCACACGTGGAAGAACACCGGCGTGGGCAAGCTGCCCAACGATCTGCCCAACTGGAGCTACAAGTACAAGCTGGCCTTCGCGCTCCTGGACCAGACCTCCGGGCAGCCCGTCTACACCCTCGTGGATCCGGCGGAGCCCGCCGACTGGCTCGGGGGACAGCTCTACAGCTACTCCACGGCCATGAGCTTCGTGGGAGTCCCGGCCGGGACGTACGACTTCGCGGTGGCCATCCTGAACCGGGACAACGCCGCCCGGCCGGAGCTCAAGCTGGCCATCACGAACCCCACCTCTCCAGACGGTTGGTACAAGCTGGGGACGACCGTCGTCACCGGGAGCAGCGCGGGCTACGCGGTGCAGACCGGAGCGGCGGCGTTCACCACGGAGTCCACTGGCAATGGAGCCATCCAGGTTGTCGCGGACGGCAATGACACGAGCATCTGGGCCAGCACCCCGCAGGTCGGCCTTCCGCAGGTCGTGGAGCTCCACTGGGGTGGCCGGACGGTCTCCACGAATGGGGTCTCCCTGTCGACGTCCTACGGCCAGGGTCAGGGTATCACCCACGTGGACGTGGAGTACTTCGATGGGCGGCGGTGGAAGCCCATCCTCAAGGATCAGCACCTCTCCTGGGCTACCAATGGCAGCGCCATCGAGACTCAGGAGCTCCCTTTCGGCGTGTATGTCTCCACGAAGAGCCTGAGGCTCAAGATTCACGGCGCGAACCTCTTCTGGGGGGTCTACGCGCTGTCCGAGTTCAAGGTGTGGGGGCGGCTTTCCGCCAACGTAGCCCCCGTCCAGAACATCGCACCGAACGCCGTGGCCTCCACCACCGCGACCACCCAACCTGCGTTCGGCAGCGTGCAGACCTTGATTGACGACGTGGACGGGACAACCTGGTCATCTCTCGCCGGAGTCACCTTTCCGCAGTACATCACGCTCGACTTCGGCCACCAGACCTTCCGGACCCAGAAGCTCACGCTGGCCACCCACTATGGAATGGGCCAGGGCATCACCCTGCTCGACGTGGAGTACTGGAACAGCGGCAGGTGGAACACCGCCGCCACCGGCGTGGCCCTCACCTGGAACAGCAACACGTCCACCGTGGAGTATCGAGACATCCCTTTGCCGGACATCTCTGGCAGCAAGCTGCGACTCAAGGTCCGTCAAGCGAACCTGCAATGGGGCAGCTTCTCCGCGAATGACCTCCGGCTCTGGGGCTCCGGCTCCTTGAGCGGCCGTACCAATGTCGCGAAGTATGCCGTCGCCAGCACGACGTTCGCCTCCGACTACCCCATCTACAACGTCAATGACCAGGACGACGGCTCCCCGTGGGCCAGCACGGCGGACGCGAGCTTTCCCGGCTACCTCGTCCTGGACTTTGGTACCAGGCAGGTGACCACGGGGAGAATCACCCTCGTGACCCACTATGGCCAGGGTCAGGGGCCCACCCAGGTGGACGTGCAGTCCTACGTGAGCGGTCTCGGGTGGGTGGACCTCCACAATGCCTCGCTGACCTGGAACTCGAACACGGAGGCCCTGGAGTCTCGGCATCTCGAATTCAGCGGTGTCACCACGTCGCGATTGAGGCTGAAGGTCAACAGCTCCAACCGACAGTGGGGAAACACCACTCTCGACGAATGGAAGGTCTCCGGCTGGGTCCAGTAAGGAGGGCCTCGCGCTCGAATATCGCTCGCTGATCGCCCGCCGAGGGGGTGCTGTTCGATGGGAGCACCCTGTGGGACCCGAAGGCTCAGGGGCTCGCGGGCAGCTGGTCGTACACCTCGGACGCCGCCAGGTAGCTGCTGCCGCTGTTCCGTCCCCCCACGACGAGCACCTGGCCATTGGGCAGCAACGTGGCCTCATGCTCGAGGCGCGGCGAGGACATGGAGGGCGCGGCGATCCAGGCTCCCGTGGCCGGGTCATACACCTCCGCCGTCGCCTGGTAGCTGCTGCCGTTGAATCCCCCCGCGACGAGCACCTTGTCCGACGTGAGCCGGGTCGCCGTGTGGTAGTTGCGTGCCACGTTCATGGTGCCGGTGGGACTCCAGGTACCCGTGGCCGGGTCGTACAGCTCCGCGGTCGCCAGGACGCCACTGCCGCTGCCTCCTCCCGAGACGAGCACCTTGCCGTTGGAGAGCAGCGTCGCCGTATGGTCCTGGCGCGGTGTGGCCATGGAGCCGGTGGGGCTCCAGGTGCCAGTGGCCGGGTCATACACCTCCGCGGTCAGGACGCCACTGCCTCCCGCGACGAGCACCTTGCCGTTGGAGAGCAGCGTCGCCGTATGCCAGCCGCGAGCGGTGGTCATGGCGCCCGTCGCGGTCCACCTTCCCGTGCTCGGGTCGTACACCTCCGCCGTCGCCAGCGGGGCGCCACTGCCACCCTGGCCTCCCGCGACGAGCACCCTGCCCGACGAGAGCCGGGTCGCCGTGTGGTGGTAGCGCGCCAGGGACAGGGCGCGGGTGCTGCTCCAGGTGCCCGTGGCCGGTGCGTACAGCTCCGCGGTCGCCAGGATGCCACCGTTGCCGGCTCCCCCCGCGACGAGGAGCTGGCCGTTGGAGAGCGGCGTCGCGGTATGCCAGGAGCGCGCCGAGGCCATATCGGCAATGGGGCTCCAGGTGCCCGTGGCCGGGTTGTACACCTCCGCCTTCGCCATATGGCCGCCGTAATTGGCGCCCCCCGCGACGAGCACCAGGCCGTTGGAGAGCAGCGTCGCCGTATGGACGCTACGCGACAGGCTCATCGCGCCCCTGGGGAGCCAACGCGTCGACCCGCATGCCGGCGGGCCCGTCACCGTGAAGCTCCGGGTCACCTGGAGTCCTAAGGCATTGGTGACGATGGCGGTGGGGCTGGGGGTCGTGCCCGGAAGGAGGCACACAGGCGCCGTCCAGCCCACCCGGCTGCTGGAGCCATCCGACGTGGGCGTGCCGAACGTGCCGAGGTTGGCCGCCCAGGCGAAGGTGAGCGCGGAGCCCGCCGGGTCGCTCGCCCCCACCTCGAAGGTGAGCGTCTGCGCATCCTTCGCCGTCAGGCCCGACTGGAAGGAGCGTGTCACCGTGGGCGGCACGCTCCGGGGACTCGCCGCCACGCACAGCGCGAGTCTGCCCGTGTTCTGTGCTCCCCGGCCGTCCTTCACCACCACGCTCACCTGACAGTTGTTGCACGCCTCCGGAGGCAGGGCCGAGGGCGTGAAGGTGGCCTTGGAGGAAGTGGCGCCCGTGAAGGTGCCCGCGCACGTGGCGCTCCACTGGTAGCCGAGCGTGTCGCCCTCCGCGTCCTGGGCGAGGACGGACAGCGCCGTCGTCTGGCCCACGTCCAGGAGGGACTGGGAGGAGGTCAGGCCCACCAGCGTGGGGGCGGAGTTGAAGCCCACCACCACCTCCCCGGCACCCGTGGTCGGGGAGACCGTCACCTCGACGAACGTGGCCAGGGTCGCGCCGCGCGAGTCGCTCAGGGTGAGCGTCAGGCGCACGAGGCCGGGGGTGGAGGGCGCGGTCCAGGTGGTGCTCGCCTGGTCTGGCGTGGAGAAGGTGCCCGAGGGGGCCGACCAGGCGTAGCTCACCGTGTCGCCCGCGTTCGGGTCATGCGCGGTGACGGAGAGGGAGAGGGTGCCGCCCGTGAGCACGGTGGCGGGAGTGGCCACCAGGGAGTCGACCACCGGGGCCTCGTTGGTGAAGGGCGGGGGCGGGGTGAGCTCCTGGAGGGTGATGGACACGAGCCCCGTGGCGCCGGCGATGACGGTGACGTTCTCGGCGCGGCCCTCGTAGCGCAAGGTGTCGGAGGAGGTGAAGGCCTGGGCGAGGAAGGTGCGCTCCGGGCCCGCCGGAAGCTCCCCGACGAGGCCGCCCCACGTGCCGTCGGTCAGCAGGAGGTCGGCGGAACGCGAGGCCATGTCGGAACCGGACACCGTCACGGTGACACGCGAGATGTCACCGGGCGCCGCGGTGGGCGTGGCGATGAGCAGCCGCATCGTGCCGGTGGAGGACGTACCGGGGGGGGTCGGCGGGGAATCGGTACAGCCCACGAGCAGGGCGAGCACGAGCGGGAGAACCGCGAAGGCAGGCAGTCGGAACACGGAAGATCCTGTGGGAGAAAGGGGTCGCACGCGAGGCGCGGAGGGGCGCTGCCTCAAGGGCTCGTGGCCGGAGTGTAGACCTCCGCCGTCGCCAGGTTGTTGAAGTTGCCGTAGCCGGCCATGACGAGCACCTGGCCCGAGGCGAGTGGCATCGCGCCATGTCTCCGGCGTGGGGAGAGCATGTTGAGGGTGGGGCTCCAGGTGCCCGTGGCCGGGTCGTACACCTCCGCCGTCGCCAGGATTTCACTGCTGCTGGAGGTGACAAGATTGCCCCCCGCGACGAGCACCTTGCCGTCGGGCAGCAGCGTCGCCGAGTGGAAGTGGCGGGCGGAGTTCAGGCTCCCGGTAGGGCTCCAGGTGCCCGTGGCCGGGTCATACAGCTCGGCCGACTTCTGGGAGACCAGGGTGCCGAAGCCTCCGGCGATGAGCACCTTGCCGTTGGGCAGCAATGTCGCCGTGTGGCTATCGCGCTGGACGGACGGATTGCCCGCGGCGCTCCAGGTACCCGAGGCCGGGTCGTACAGCTCCGCCCTGGAAGGCGCTGTCCCGGTGTATTCGCCGCCCACGACGAGCACCTGACCGTTGGGAAGCAGCGTCGCCGTGTGGCTATGGCGTCCCAGGCTCATGGAGCCGGTGAGACTCCAGGTGCGCGTGGCCGGGTCGTACAGCTCCGCGTTCACGGTGGGGCTAGAGGCCTGGAATCCGCCCGCGACGAGCACCTTGCCATTGGGGAGCAGTGTCGCCGTGTGCTCATAGTGAGGAGCGGCCAGGGAGCCGGTGGAGCTCCAGGTGCCCGAGACCGGGTCGTACACCTCGGCCGACGCCAGGGAAGTCTCGCCATTGCCTCCCGCGACGAGCACCTGACCGTTGGCGAGTGGCGTCGCCGTATACGCGTAGCGCGCCGTGACCAGGGAGCCGGTGGGGCTCCAGGAGCCCGTGGCCGGGTCGTACACCTCCGCCGACGCCAGGCGGGTGCTGGAGGTGCCCCCCGCGACGAGCACCTTGCCTCCGGGCAGCGGAGCCGTCGCATGCCGGTAGCGGGCCGTGGTCAGGCGCCCCGTCGCGGTCCAGCTTCCCGGGGTAACCGCCAGGACGGTGACGGACAGGCTCACCGAGAGGGCCGCGCCGCGCGAGTCACTCACGCGGACGGACAGGTTCACCTGGCCCTGGTAGGAGGGGGCCGTCCAGGTGGTGTCCGCCTGACCTGTCGCGGAGAAGGTGCCCGAGGGCGCCGACCAGGCGTAGCTCAACGTGTCGCTCGCGTCGGGGTCATGCGCTCGGACCGAGAGGGAAACGGTGCCGCCCGCCGACACACGGGAGGCACCGACCACCAGCGCGTCGACGAGGGGCGCTTCGTTGGTGAACGGCTTGGAGACCTCGTGGAGGGTGAGGGACACCAGCCCCGTGGTGCCCGCACTGATGGTGATGTTCTCGGCGTGGCCCTCGTAGCGCAAGGTGTTGGCCGTGGTGAAGGCCCGGGCGAGGAAGATACGGTGCGTGCCCACGGGAATGTCTCCCAGCACGCCGCCCCAGACGCCCGCGGTGAGCACGAGGTCGGTGGAGCGCATGGCCATGTCGGGACCGGACACCGTCACGGTGACGCGTGAGATGTCGCCCGGCACGGCCGCGGGCGTGGAGACGGCGAGCCGCACCGTGCTCGTGGAGAAGGTGGAGACGGACGGCGAGGAGTCACAGCCGGCGAGCAAGGCCAGCACGAGCGGGAGGACCGCGAGGAGTCGCAGCGAAGACAAGGAACGTCCTGGGAGGAGAAGGGGCCGCACCCCCGTGCGGTGCCGCGCACTGTAGAGCAATCCTCCCGGTCCTGTTCAAGGGGATGCTCCCCGAACGTGGGCGCACAGGGGCCGCTACTTCACGCCCTGCAAACCCAGCCCGCTGACGGGGATGGTCTCCACCCGGTTGTCGAACCCGGCGATGATCGGTCGAGCCTTGGCGATGGCCTCCCGCACCGCGGGCAACGACAGGGACGCCTTGTGACTCTCCGCGCTGTCCCAGACCTCGGTAATCCAGAGGGCATCCGGGTTCTCGCGGTCGAGCGCAATGACATAGCTGAGGCACCCAGGCATGCCGCTGGTGCTGCCACTCATCGCCGCGAGCAACTCATCCCGCTTGCCCGGTGCGGCGATCATCCTTCCAATCAATCCGTACATGTCACTTCCTCCTGAAAGTCAGTCAAACATCTCGAATGGCACGCGTCCCGGTCGGTCCCGCGCCACTCACTGCCCGAGCGAGCGCGGCAGCGGTGGGGACGCCATGGAGGCCGTGAAGCACTCCCCGTTGTACTCGTAGAGGTCCTCCGGGCACGGGGCCGTGAGTTTGTGGGGCACCCAGCAGGCGCCCATGATCTCCACCTCGACACGAGGCTTGCAGGGAGGGAGCCGCTGCCCTTTGTAGGGCTTGCGCGGAAAGGGTCGGGCGAGCACAGGTGGTCCTCCGTCCTCCGCAGTGGCCGAGAGCGAGCTGCCCGTGGGAGACAACTCGGTGTCCGTTGGCACCTCCTGGCGCATAGGCGCTGGCAGGGCACTCACCCAGGGCTCCGGATCACTTGGCGGAGACATGGGGGCCTGTCGGAGCAGGGCGAAGGCCAGGGCACACGCCGCGGCGGCGCCCGCCAGCACCAGCCCCAGGCGCCACCGGAGGTGAGGCTCCTTGTCCTTGGAGAGGGCCCGGGCCATGCGCCCCACCCCGTCGTGCACCTCCTCGAACAGGCACACCAGCGCCTCTGCGGAGTACCTGTCGGGAGCAGCGGCCCAGCGCGAGTCCTCCACCTCCAGTGCCACGTAGCCCGGTGAGGCCGAGGAAGTGCACCGCACCCGCCAGTTCTTCAGCGGCGCCGCATCGCCCCCGGTGGAGGGCACAAGCACCAGGGCCTTCGCCCCACTCGTCTCGTGCGTGGCCCGGTAGAGCTCGCCCTGGCTGAGCTCGTCCTGCGCCACCTGCTCGTGGAGCTGGTACGGCCCCACCTGCTCCACATCCTCCCCGCTCGACTCGGACTTCTTCCCCTCGTCCACGCGTGCTCCTCGCTGGCCTCCCCACCTGCGCGAGGCCCGAGTCCCCATGTCTGCACCGGGCCGAGCCACCGCTCCAGGAGCTACACGGTGACCACCGCGTGCCCTACTACCCAGGTGGGCGCGCCCAAGCACAGCGCGACCCTGTGGCGAGAATAGGAAGGAGGGAAGGCCAGTGGAGTGGTGAGGGCTGAAGCCGAGGGCCGAGAAGGGCCGCTGACGGAGGCCGCCCGAGCACTGCGCTAGGCCAGTGGATAGGCCGCAACAGTTCCCTTGGAGTACACGCCTGCCCAGACCGCCCTCCCATGAGGTACGCGGCAGGAGCCAGGGCCTGTTGGCTCCGTGGCGGCTCGAGCCTCTACACCACACGGCCTGAGTTGGCCCTTGCCCCGGGGCCAGGCTCGCACATGCCATGGGTTATCCCAGGTGCTCCACAATGGCGTGCACCCCACCGGGCGCCCTCAGGTACGCCAGCACCCGACGCCTGCCGATACAGCGGGAAGCGATCGGCACGCGGGCAGCCGCTGCAGCCCGAGGACGAGAGGGCGCTCCGGACGCCGCCCATGCGGTGGCGATTGGCTGCCCTTCTCCCCGGGCGGGGTGGAGCCCTGGCGGGAAGAGCGTTCCCGCGTCCGGGAGGAGGCCATGCTAGAGGCGGGCGTGCGCTTCGAGGCGGGGCGAGTGCTGTACCTGAGCACGAAGCAGGAAGAAGGCACGGTCTATGACGCCCAGGAGGCGCTGCCGTGCAAGGTGCTGCGCTCGGCGCGGAAGCAGCCCGCCCGTCCCCGATCGGCTGTGCTCGAGGGCCAGGGTGACGGCCTCGACGTGGAGGCCGCGAAGCGCCGGGGCTGGGACTAGGCTCGGCGCCTGGAGGAGGCCTACGGCACCAAAACGAGAGAAAGCACCAACAAATTTAGACAAAGGCTCTCATAGTTTTTTAGTTTATACAGTCGTTAGAACCACACCGACCTGCTTGGTCAAATAGTCCAAGGCCTTCGGATCTGCGAGGATGCCTCGGTAGATGCCAACCGTCCAGCTATTGAGACCGTAGGAGAACTGACCCGCCGTCATCAGCCATTGAATTTGATTTTTTATTTCATTGATTGTAGCTACAGATGCACCCTTCTTGGCTTCGAGCAGTAGTTTGGCCACCGTTTGAGGTAGGTTTGTCCAGAGACTGCGAGCGTGTTTCTTAAACTCATTTCCAAGCAGCCGTGTGATGTGGAAACGAACAATCTCAAGCTCATTCCCAGAGAGGCCTGGATCTGGGATTGCGCCAATTTTAACGGCATTGTACGGCTCTTTAAGCGCAACAAGCCAGAGGGGTTTGTTGAGGAAGTTGTCAAAGTATGGATGTATGAAGCGTTCTGGCGCCTTCGCCCCCTTGAACACAGTGCCTTTTTGTGAGGAGTTGCAATGACTGCATGCCGGAATGAGATTCAATGAAAAAATAGAAAACTCCGGATATTCATCCTTGGGCAGATAGTGATCAAGCGTTCCTGTACTAAGTGAGCCACACATAGGACAACAGCCCGTAAAGATGTCGCGCGCATCCTTAATGTACTTGCTATCGTGTCGGCTCTCGTAAAGATTTTCTAGTTTTTCTGCAATGATTTTTAGCGATGCGTTGGGTTGAAGAACCCAGGGATCACCTTGTGCGGCCTTGTATGCGACTACGGATTGTATCCACGATGTTTCGTGAACCGACCAGCCTGCTCTATCTTTGCATATTTTGCTTATTGTCGACTGATCGTCGTAAGGGACTGGTTGAGCGCTTTTCATTACGGCTCCTGCTCGCTGATGATTTTTCTGATGTAAGAAAGGCTCTCGGGATTGAGTTCTGCGCCATATTTCTCCAAAACCGCCTCGATGCTGGCTTCGTTGCTGAGCCACTTAGTCAAGAGCGTTTCGTGAAGATGCTCGATTTCCGAATCTCCGAAAACAAACTGCGAGATGGAGTCGATGCTCGAGCCGAATGTCTGCAATCTGGGATGGGATACTTCCGCCGCCTCATCTTGGACTCGGAAGACCAGAACTCTGCTGCGGGGAACCTCACGAACAATATAGGCAGAATGGGTGGCGATGATGGCGCAAGAACGAGTCGCCTCTAGTATTGTGTGTAGAACTTCAATCAAGACAGATATGAAGTTTGGATGAAGATGGGTTTCTGGTTCATCCATGAGGATGAGACTTCCCTGCTGAATGGACCCGATCGCTTGAACGGCGAACCGCATCAAGGCGACCTGCCCACTGCTGAGATGCCTAAAAACGCCGTCTTTGATAATGACAGGAGGCCGCTTCCAGTCCAAATAGCGAATAGTCTTCAGTGTTCGTTGTTCGCCGTTGATTGAATGCAGGGATGCATAACGGCCATTGGACAACTCAACTGTGCGTATGACGCCGCTTGGCGTTTCTTTTAGGATTGGCAGGTGGATGGATTGCCAGTCCGTAAAGTATTTAAGGGCGTCCTCCAATACGTCGGACCTTGTCTGTGTGTTGTCTTCACTACCGGGAGTGCCAAAAGAATCCTTGCTTCGAATTATATCGGCAAGTGCCGCAGTGAGTGTATCGATTCCATATGAGAGGCGTGGATCTTGGGGGAGAAGCGAAAAATAATTGTAGTCGAGTCCCCCATCCCACGGAGCGATTGCTTCTGGGTAACGATCGGATGAGACAGAGGAGAAAACCATAAGACCGTTGAATGAGAGTGCTGGCTCGATCTGCGCTTCAGTCAGCGCTCCTGGGATTAAATCGTTTTTTTTGGATTGGATTGCTCTCTTTATGATCGACAGAAGAAATTGCGTCTTTCCAACGCCGTTTTGACCGATAAGGACAGCGATTCGATTGCGAAGCAGCTCCTCCTTATTGAACTCAAAATTGACCTCGTAGGCGTTGGCCAAGCCCGGTATGTGGGTTTTGACCAGAAAGTTGGTAGCTGCATCGGTTATGGGAGGCGGCGGGTCATGTCGAAGGTGGCGCTTAGCGTGTCTCCATGCGGAGTATGACTTACTGTCTCTTAAGGCGCCCATATGAAATGATTCTGACTGAACAAGCTCCAAGCGTGGATGGGCGATGCCTCTGGATTCAAGAACTACAGCATCTCCGATTTGGCTAAGGCCATGCACAGCCTCTTCTAATTTCAATTCCGAAACCAGATCTCTGTAGGAACTATCTTGAGTAAGGATTGAGCAAAAAGGCTCCTTGACTTGGGTGCATGCGACTAGTGGCCCATGCTGATCGAAGAGTTGATTCAAGTACGAAATGGTGTTGTCTTGGCCTTGAAACATGAGGCGCATGGGGAAGTAGTCAAAGCCTTCGTCTCCTTGTGGAGTGGTTCTGAGTAAGTAGAGGCGGGCCTGGAATTTATGTCCAAAATCGTTCCAGCCCGTATCTGTGTCTGGTGTTACGATGAGGACTGGTCTTGGTATGCCTGATGCCTCTGCTATGGAGCGCGCGAAAAACGCAACGATGTTTCCGCTGTGGGCGTTACTCATTCTGATTCTTGGGGTGAGTGGTTTGTGTCAGGCGATGGTGTGAAGGTCGTTTGTGGGGCATGGTCATCGAGCGGTCATGAACTGCTCTCGAGCAGACGTCGCTGTCAATTAACAGTATCTAGCAGTGGATACTTGAGATCAAGCCCGGCCGAGGTGTCAGACGATTCGTAGGAGGCAATATGCCTGTACGAATCCTTTGACACCTTCCCCGGCAGGCGACGAACTCCGGCCCGTCAGGGGACGCAGCCTACGATCCCGCGTCCCTGGCCTCGCTCTGGGCGCCAGCAGCACTGGCTTCGGCCCGAATGCCGGCATCGCTGGCCTCCAGCTGAACACCCGCCTCCGCCGCACTTCCCTGCTCGACCGCAGGGGCAGGTAGAGACCAGAGCAGCATGTCGTCCTCCAGATCGAGGAGCAGCCAGCGCCCATCTGGAGAGGCCGCTTTGAAATAGCGCGCGCGCACCGGACGGCCCACGGTCTGGAATGTCTTGCCGTCCACCACCCGGAAGACATCGCCCTTGCGCAGCAGGAGCCGTCCCTTGGGCAGCCAGTGGCCCTCCGAGGCCCCCTTGAAGCGCTTCTCGACGGTGAACGCCCGGGTCTCCGGGTCGAGCCGCGAGAGCACTCCCTCCCGCCCGTAGTTCCCCTCGCGATATTGCTCGTTCACCGCGAACAGCCGCTTGCCCTCCGCATCGAACGCCCGCTCCCATAGGTGATTTCCCTCGGCCGTACCCAGCTTCTCGCCCGTGCTCAAGTCCCACAGTTCGAGCTTCGAGTTGCCTGTGACCAGCCATGGCCGCGTGGGATGGAGCGCGATCTGCGAAGACTCGAGCGGCAGTTGCACCACCGGACGCTCGGGGCTTCCCTCCGGTCCCAGGAAGTGTGCCTCCAGCGTCCGGTTCGGTCCGAAGCCCGCCAGGAGCGTGGCGTCCGCGTTGACCGCGACGTAGTCGAGCCGGAGCTGCATGAGCCACCGGGTGGTCTCCCCCGTCTGGGCATCCTGCATCCGCACCCCCGCCGGCCTCATGCCCTCCTCGAACTTCACCGCGAAGGTGCGCCCATCACCGCTGAGCACCACGTGGTCCACGCGGCTCGGCGCGGAGGGAATCGAGACACTCCGTTCGCTCCGCAGCGTCTCTACGTCCAGCCACTCCACCTGCCGCTCGGAGAAGGCGAGCAGCTGCTTGCCGTCCTCCGAGAAGAAGAGCTTGCGGGGCTGAGGCTCGGCCAGGCGGATGAGCCGGTCTCCCGTCTTCTCGTCACGAAACTCCGGTGAAGGCGTAGGCTCCTCGAAGAAGAGCGAGCCGTATTCCTCGACGGTCTGCTCCTCGGGGGTCTCCTGCTCGCCGTCCTCCCCCACGGGCTGCCCATGCCAGTCCCGGTAGACGATCTCGAAACGGGCGGGATCCGTCCTCCGGCGAGTCCCGAGGTACTCCACCCCTCGGCCATCATCGAGATAGGCGACCTTGTCCCAGATGGGATGGATTTCGAGCGACTTCAGCCACTCCCCGTCGTAGGCCTTCAGGACGCGCTCGATGGCCTCGGCGAGAACGGGAGCGGTGCCATCCTCGAAGCGGCGGATCCAGAAGCCCACATCCAGGGAGGTCACCTCGCCCGGGGCGATGCCGCAGTTGTGGGGGCCCCGGGTGTAATACACCCAGGCGTAGAAGGAACGTCTGTCCTTGGGGTTGTCCCACCAGGAACGGTCCCACGCGTGCTCGGACTCCCACCATCCATCGGTCTCGGGGGGCGTGTCCTCCAGCCAGCGGCGGGTGGTGGACCTGGACTTGAGCGCGGCGTTGAACTCGCGCTCCAGTTCGGGGATGCGCGGGGCCACGAGCTCGGCGAGGCAGCGGTGGAGCCGCAGTTCCACGCGCAGGCGACGGCGGAACACCGGGAAGAGCGCCTCCGTCGTGGTACCCAGCAGCGGTGTGCCCGGCGAGAGGTAGGCCGACTCCAGCAACTCGCGCAGCAGCCCGGGGTCATACGCGCGACGCCTCTTGTCATAGAGGGCCGCTCCCATCACCTCGCGCAACCGGCTCAGCGCGGGCAGCTCGGAGGTCACCTCCCAGTTGGCGGTGCGAACCACGCCCCGCCCCACCTGGTGCACTCCCCGGTTCTCCATGCGGATGAGGTGGGTGTCGCGCCCGATGTCGCGCGCCCCGCCCGCCAGCGAGAAGAGCGTATCGGCGATGAGCGGCAGCAGCTGGGTGCGCCGGTTCTGGACGAGTTGCAGGCGCTTCGCCTCCGCGTCGAGCCGGGCCTGGGCCTCGCCCATGTGGCGCCGGGCCTCCTCGGCGTGGGGATTGCCATGGGGGTTTGCTTCGGGAAAGCGCGCGAGAAAGGCCTCGTAGGCGCGCACGCGCTCAGTGTCCACCGCGGGCTCGCTGGCCGTGAGCCGCTGCCATTCGGATTCAACCCCCTCCAGGTACTTCTCGCGCTCGGACTTGCAGCCAGCCAGCACGAGTGCCGCCGCCACGAGCCACCCTCTGGCCTTCATGTTGCTCCTCCTCCACGCCGAGGGGAACCGCGTACGCCCCCCTGAGGAGCCGTCAGTCTACATGGAAGGCACGGAACGTTGCCCCCCTGGGGTAGGTCCACGCTCGCGCCCTCCTCCCCTTCTTGGGGGCTCGCTCGCGGACCCGGCCAGGAGACCCCGGCTACCGCACGGTCACGTTGAACTCGCTCCAGACCGCCGGATTGTCGAGCTCCTTTCGCCACGTCTGAAAGGCCGCCCTGAGGGACTCGCTCTGCGCGGCGGCGATGTGCCTGTCGAGCAACTGTCTCACCGAGTCCAGCGCCGCTCGCGACACGGTGACCGGTCGCCGATGGGCCAGCGCATCGAGGACGGGAAGGTTTTGCTCGAGGCTGTTCCGTGTCGCCTGGAACAACCCCGGACGCTGAGCGTAGAGCGCAACCCACTCCGCCGCGACCGAGTAGAAGGTCCGGATCCGCGCTCGCCCCGCTTCGCTCTCCGCGAGCACGTCATCGCGGAACAGGTAGAGCAGTCTCGTCACGCGCACTGGGGCCGAGGTGGCGCCCGCCAAGTCGATGGCGGGACAGGCGTTCTCCACACAGGCCGCATGGTTCATGGAGAGTCCTAGGAGCCTGTCGGAATACCTCGGCTACCCACTACATGAGGGGTAGTGCGACTCAAACACACCGCTATGGTTGGTATGTAGGAGTCGTTTTTCGGCGATTCTCCGACAAGCTCCTAGCGCGGAGAGGACGTTGCTCGCGGTGTTGGCCCAGCATGTGGTTCCGGCGGCATTGCGGGCGACGAGCAGTCCAACCACCTGCGCGGGGCTGCCCATGTCGAAGACCCCCGACCCTGAATCGCCGCCCGTGCAGAAGATGTCTCCCGTCGTGTCGACAATCCGCACCTGCTGGTTCAGGGTGATGGCGCCACAGTTGTAGCTAATCATGACTGCGGTGTTGGTCGCATCCACGGAGCCGGTGGTCTTGCCGGTGGTTCGCCCTGACTTTTGAACGTCATCCCCAAGGAGCGGGGTGCCGGTAGTCACCGCGAGTCCGCCGATGTCGCGCACGGAGGGGAACGTCAGCGAGACATCACTCACGACGGAGACGGCATCCACCGTCCCGTTGGGCACGGGAGGGGCCTGCAAGGAGACCGAGCCAACGTTGGTGGTCAGGTTGCACTGGAAGAACGCATCCCCGGGCGATGAGTGGTAGCTGGCCGTGCCAACCGGCGCGGTTCCTGGACAGAGCGTGGCATCGGTCGCGCAGTGCGCCGCGGTCACCCACACCGTGTTTCCTGTCTGGGGCTCGCAGGCCTTGAATCCCATGGTGCAGGAGCCGCAGGAGGACCCGGCAGCGACGGGCCTGCCGGAATTGCCCATCTCAACCGGCAGTACGAGCTGGTTGGCATGACACGGCATGCACGCCGAGCCGCCATCGACTGCGACCGGAGGGGTGTCCCGGACCACTCGCAGCGGCACGCCCTCCAGAGCCGGGGGCAACGTCGGGAGCGGCTTGCTCTTGTCGACGAACGCCTGGAACACGAATCGCCCCGTCGTGCGGTCCAGGCCAATTCCAAGGCCGAAGACACCGGGCACGGATAGGATCTTCGCTTGAGAGCGCGCTTGAATTGGCTTCAGGAGCTCGACGGCAGCGAGCGCTGCGTCACGCTCCGCACCGGTGAAGTAGTTGGCGGCAATGGCTGGGGTTGTGAGCAATGAGAGGATAACCAGACAGAATCGCAGGTGTCGCATGGGACTGTTCTCCTGGTCAGCAATTGGACGGAAAGTACAGGGATGTGAGGGACGGGGGCACTATTGAGGTTGGCGGGCTGAGCTGCCACCTGGAGGGAGTCCGTGCTTGTCATTTGTGACTAAGTGGGATTGCCCCAATTGCGTGGCTCTCCCGCGGTTTGTGTGGATTTTGGACTCATGCAGATGGCCGCGCGAATGAGGCTCGCCAGATCGCCGCCGCTGAATCGCCGAAAATGCGGGAGGGCCACCAAACCGGGGCGGACTCAGGGCACTGCCGCGTCGGTGAGCCCGCCAGAGAACCAAGCGAGTGAATGGGTGCCTCTCTCACATCCGGCACACCGCTCCTCTCTCTCCATGAGGTGAAAAGCCACAGGCACCTCACAGGGTGAGGCGCCCTGTTTCGCATGTCGAAGCAATTCTGGATCAACTGGCCGGGGCAGTCACACAACGAGAGGAAGACGCTGCCATGCAAATCGTAAAATGATGATGGCCGCAGCCTTGTTTGTCTCTACCCTGACCGCCGAGGTGTCAGACGATTCGTAGGAGGCAATATGCCTGTACGAGCCCTTTGACACCTTCCCCGGGCTCCTGACTTCAAGTATGGGGGAGCTTGCGCAGTACCTCGATAGCCTCCTCGTACACCCTGCCAAGCACATCGTCTTGGGACTTGTATTCCGCCAGCAGGTCGGCGTCCTCCCGATGTCCCACGTACTCAAGGATAGTCGCGGCTTTGATGATGCGTACAGTCTCCGGGGCCGCAACCATTCTCCGGGCCACCTCGCGCAATCCGGCGCGGGCCTTGGGTGGAAGCGCGGGAAGAAGACGCTCGCGGTGTAGGAGCAGCAGGGTGAACAGGCGATCACAGAAACGCCTTTCCTGCCCCTTGCGTGTGGATGCCACTCCAATGATGGACCGGGCCAGGAAGATGAATGAGGGGAGCAAAGGGACCAGTTCATCTAGTACCTCCTCGTCCAGCACGGTCAGGACCTTGGTCTTCTGCTCGACAGGCACCGACTCGTCCTCAATCCACACTCGCAGTTCTTCCGAAGAGTTCTCCAGCAAGCGAAGGAGGGCCAGCAGGCCCTCGGAAGCAGGTGGAGCGATCCGCTCCAGGGCTCCACGAACAGCGGGGATCAACTCTGGATGACGCTTGCGCCAAAGTGCATAGGTCAAGTCATCCACATCGGACCCCTCTGGCGCGCCAGCGAGGGCCCCGGCGGGACGATGCGCTGTGGCTCCAGCCCCAGCCTCGCCATCGCTCGTGCGTTCGTCCACGGATGGGCGGGCGGGTGTATAACGAGAATCGGTGGCGCGGGCATCACTTCGGCTGCTCCACCTGTCGCCGCGTGGAAAAAACCAGGAGGATCGAGATGTTCAAGCTCAAAAATGGCGCAGTGTTGCAGCAGGTCGAGGAGAGCGAGTTCGCAGTGGCGCCGAAGGCGCGGGACGCGTTCCAGCCCAGCACAGGGGTGACGGTCGCGTCGCCGCGGGAGGCCGCAACCCTTCTCGCACGACCCTCCCAAGCGGTCGCGTCCGCGGCGAGGGCCGCCGACGAACCGCGCCGGGCATGGCTCGAGACCGGCAAGAGCGTCTACGACCCGTATGTGCTGCACTGGTCTGGCACGCTGCACTCCCGCTACGACTGGGTGGCGCTCGGCTTCTACCGCGGCGAGGTCGGCTATGTGTTCTCCTCGTCGTTCCAGAACGGTTGGCAATGGGCCGAAAAGGGAGACTCGTACGTGACCAGCTATTCGCCGTACGACATCTCTCAGCGCGGCGGCTCGAATGCCCAGGCGTTGTATTTCATCTGGGACGAGCGATACGGCATGTATATGCAGCAGTGAGCGGCGGCGTGGTGGTCCGCGACAACGGCCGCGGGAGGAGCGTGTCGAGCGTTGCTCAGCGACAATTACATCTCCCCATCAACGACAACTACACCTCCCCATCCTGAGTGACGGCATCCGGGGCAGTATTGAAGGACTCGACGGGCGCGAAGGTGGGGCTTTCACCATGGCGATACGAGTCGTCTGACTACGCCGGCCAGTTGAATGTTCCGGTCAAAATTGTTCTACCAGGGCTGGAGGAGGAATCATGCCCCGACCCTATTCGGTGGACCTGCGTGAGCGAGCCGTTGCGGCTTTCAGGCGCGGTGGCAGAACCCTGGAGGAGGTGGCCGCTGAATTCAGTGTCTGCGACAAGACACTCTCTCATTGGCTGAAACTCGAGGCGGAGACGGGACGCCTGGAGCCCCGACCGAGGGGCGGGGGCCACTTCTCGCCCATCCAGGGAGAGGTCCTGGAGACGCTCGGGCGCCAGGTACGCATGCGGCCCGATGCCACGGTGCAGGAGCACTTCGAGGCGCTGGTAGCTCGCACCCAGGTCCACACCAGCCGCTCCGCGGTCATGCGAGCCCTGCGGCGCCAGGGACCGGCCGAGGTGTCAGACGATTCGTAGGAGGCAATATGCCTGTACGAGTCCTTTGACACCTTCCCCGTAGGAGGCAATATGCCTGTACGAGTCCTTTGACACCCTCCCCGGGCAATGAGCAGAAGGTCCAGGCCGTCCTGGAGGACCTTGAGACGGCTCCCATTCCTGGAGAAGGTGAATCGCGAGGCGGAGCACATCCGCGAGGAGGACGTGGAGGCCGTGAAGGTCGCGGGGTGGACGAACGAGGCCGTCTACGACGCCATCACCGTCTGCGCGCTGTTCGACTTCTACAACCGGTGGGCGGACGCCATGGGCGTTCGCGAGCACCCCGCCGAGGTCTACGAGCGCAGCGCCGAGCGGCTCTCCCAGGCGGGCTATGCCGCGGGCCCACCAGCGAGTCCGCCACCCGGTAAGGGCACCTGAGCACCATCGGGTAGCGCCAAAGGAGCACCCCTTCATTGTGCCGGAACGGCTTCACGGGGACGTGCCCTTCTTCAACGCTCCAGCGATACTGCTCCAGGGATTGGCTCGCAGAGAAAAGGAGTTCCTTTGGACTCGTTCACCGCTGGCATGTTGGTGGAGCACGCCTCGCTTGGCCCTGGCAAGGTCATTGCCGCCAAGGGAGACATGCTCCATGTCTTCTTCCCGTCCAGGAATGGGCACGCCGCCACACGGATCAAGCTCGACCCCAAGAGGCCACTCCTCCGACCCGCGGCGCGACAGAGCGACCCGTGGCTCGACCATCTGCCACCGTTCGTCCTGAAGGACGGGACCTACCAGTTGGCTCACGAGCGGCTGACCCAGCCTCAAGCCATCGGACACTTCAAGCAGGTCTTCCCTCTCGGCTTCAATGATCCGGCTTACGAGGGCAATCTGCAGACGGGAGAGCGCCACTACAAGGTGGCGGCTCACAAGGCCTTCAACGAGGCGTTTGGCGGTGGAAAGGCGGAGCAACTCCTCGCAGAAGGGAAGGTCGCCGAGCTGACGCACAGGCTCTTGCACATCGACGCCAAGACGAATCTGCTGCACCCCAACTGGGACAAGGCTCCACTTCGGGATGGGCTGAAGGATGAGCAGGCGGCGGAACGATTCCACCGCACGCTCTTCGCGCTTCTCGCGCTCCCCGAGCCTACCCAAAGCGCCTTCGAGGACTTCGTCGGCGCACTGGATGCGCTGCCAGCCCCTGGCTCCGCGGTCGCCACGTGGCCCGTGACCACCGTATTCCTCTACCTGGCACAGCCTGACCGGCACATGTTCTTCCGACCGAAGTACACGCAAGAGGCGGCCCAGCGGCTGGGCTATGAGTTGAACTACGCCCCACATCCGAACTGGCGGACGTACTCGTCGCTACACGGTTTCTCCCGTCTCTTGTTGGAGGAGCTCAAGCCACTCGGAGCTCGCGACTTCATCGACGTACAATCGTTCATCTACGTGACCGCCGGGGGCAGCGGCTACGACAAGTAGGACTCCCGCGGGGTAGGCCCTTTTGCCCCGCCTTCCCGCTCATTGGAAAGGCAGCGCCAGGTGGATTCCACTGCTCTTGAAGACGATCTGCGCAGCTTGCTCGACCAGCATTCAGGAGATCTTCAGTCCGTCTACCTCGGCCTGAACATCCCGGCGGACAAACTTCGCAATGCACGAACGGCCCACGGGTACTCCGAGGATGTCTTCTTCCTGTATGACGGCACTCTCTTCGGAAGCGCCAAGAAGAGCATCTTGCTCGGCAGATGCGGACTCTCCTTCAAGCTCGACGATGGCGAGCCCGCAGTCCATCTGACCTGGCAGGAGATAGATGCCATCAGTTCCTCGGGCTCGGTGCTCGCAGTGCAGGAAAAGGGAGCCCTGTCCCTGCTGAAATTACCCTACGCGACGACACCTCTGGAAGGAATCGCGGAGGGGGCGCTCCTGCGACTCTTGCAGTCCTTCGCCGCTGCCAGTCAGAGCTCCTGGCGCAAGAGCGTCGAGGCCATCGAGTCCACGGTCTCCGCGTGGGAGCAGCCAGGAGGGCAACGGCCAACGGACACGCAGGCAGCGACACTCCTCGGGCAACTGCACCAGAAACTGAGCGCCTTGGGGCAAAAGCCCGATGCGCTTCCAGAAAACCTCACCCCAAGAACCAGGATGGCTGACGGAAACATCGTGGTGATGCCCGTCGAGTACGCATCCCTGGCCGTGCTCCATGCGCGAGCATTGATTGCCTCGGGGCGGCCGGAAGGGGTGGAAGAACTCCGCCGCCTCACCACCGCATTGCGTAAAACCAGGGAGGCGCCGGATGAGTATTCCGCGTGGGTGGAACCCGTGCTGCGCCCGGCCCTGACTTGCGCGCTCCACTACCTCGCGAACCAGAGCGATGCTCCAGACGCGAAGCTGCTGCTGTACCGGATGGCGGCCTCGGAAGCCTCCGAAGCCTCCATAGAGCTCCGCCACGCCGCGCTTCGCGGAATGCACGAACTGGACCTGATAGCGGGCTTCGGCCGTCTACGTCCGGAGCGCCGTGACATCATCCTGTGCACGACGCTGCTGCCCTCCTGGCCGGCCCTCGAGTTCCGCTGCACCAGTCCCGAGGTGCTCCGTCAGCTTCCCTGGAAGTTCCCCGTGGGGCATCCCATCGAGGGAGAATTCTACGCACGGCATCCGCTGCGACCGGACCTCTACCTGCTCATCGACGATTATCACCAGCAGCTCTTCCAGGACCGCTTCGGCGAGCTCAAGGAGTTGATGGCGGCGTTAGGCGCTGTCGAGATCGAACTCGACGCCTCCGAGGAGTTCGGTCGGCAGATGCTGTCAGCCTATCGGACCAGGCAGAATGTCAGCGACTCCGCTGTGACAGGGGCTACAGCCGAGCTCGAAACGAAAGAGAATGAAAAGGCGCGGGCCGACGTCAAGCGAGCGGTCCACTACCGTCTGCGCCTGTCGCCGTCACGTACGCCACATCTTCCCAGCAACCTCGTCTGGCTTCCTCATGAGCCAACGTGGCAGCGGCTAGCCTCCACCGCGCTCTCCGGTGCATGCCAGGAACTCTCGGTCGAGTTCCGGATGAGCGATGAGTACGCGGTCTCGCGCAAGCGACTGGACCGGATGCGCGGGGAGCTGGCTCTATTCGGAGGGAAGATAGAGCTCTCGCTCCGGAATGAGACAGAGCAATTCCTCCAGGAGATGCGGCAGACGTCCTGGCAGATCACCGCGCGCTTTCAACCGCCCGTGGGAAGCGCGGCGGAGGAAGCCCCCTCTCATGCGAAGCCTGATATCGACCCGGAAGCAGAGTACGCCCAGGATGTCGCGGATGTTTGCGTCGATGGCTCACTCAGCGAACTCGCCTACCGCATCCTGGCACGACGGCGGCAACGCTTCGGTCTGAACACCGAACAAGCCGAGCGCATCGAGCAGAAGGTACTCGCTGAGTGGAAACTCACGGAAGCGGAGCGCGAATTCCTGGAGGACTTGAAGGATTGCTGGAGTGAAGGGGCACCTTCAGAGGATGCGCGGCGCATCCTCCATCGGCGCCGCACCAGGCTCGGCATCAGTGAGGAAAAGGCCCTTGAGCTCGAGGAGCTGATTCGGAAGAGCGCTGTCTCCGGGCTTCGGTAAGTCTCTGTTCGTAGGTTCAGTGGCTTCAGGACGCTCGGATGCGGCGGGCCCGGCGCAGCACGTCCACGCTCGGCTTGTGCCCCGACACCCGCCCTCCGTCCATCAGCTCCACCTGGAGAATAGGAAGGAAGGCCAGTTGACCTGAGCACCTTCCTCTAAATGTCATTCCCGCTCGACTTCATGTGCATTCCCCAAGGATGTGGCGGGCGTTCAAGGAACAACCCTCCATCGCGTTGAGGGCTGAAATCGATGGAAAAGCCGGCACGCAATGCATCCACCGCGAAGCCGCGTGATTCCAGGCCCCCCGTTTCCCTTCAAAAAACATTGCGGACTATTATATTGCGCACAACATAATTCCCTTGGAGGATTCATGTCTCAAGACATTGCAGTGGCACGGCCCAGTCTCCTGAAAACCATTGCACGCCTCTGGCTGGGAGCCTCCTTGCTCCTCGCGGGGGCGGGCCACCTCACGTGGGCCCGTACCGAGTTCCTGGCCCAGGTCCCGAAGTGGGTGCCACTCGACGCCGACTTCATCGTCCTCTCTTCTGGCGTGGTTGAGCTCGTGCTCGGCGCGGCCCTCCTCTTCGCGCGCCGCCTGCGCACGCAAGTAGGGTGGGTGGTGGCCGCGTTCTTCGTCGCCGTCTTCCCGGGCAACATCTCTCAGTACACCAACGGCATCAGCGCGTTCGGTCTCGACACCGACAGGGCGCGGCTCATCCGGCTCTTCTTCCAGCCCGTCCTCGTCGCCTGTGCCCTCTGGTCAACCGGCGCGTGGGCGGCCTATCGCGCGTCGAAGCGCCCGACGTGACGCTCGCACAAGGACCTCGGGGACCTCTGCCTGGGTGGCGATGAGACGCCGCTGGCCTGGCGGTGCTGGGAGGCGACGCGGAGGCTCGCGCCGGAGTTGTGCTCTCCGACTCCGCAAGAGACCCCTCCGGGGTGTCGGCCCGAGGTGTCGGACGATTCGTAGGAGGCAATATGCCTGTACGAGTCCTTTGACACCTTCCCCGCTGCGGCCAACCGCAGGGGCCAGTTGAATCCGAGGGTTACGTGATCGCGAGCGCCTCGCGGTGGGGCGGCCAGTCCTCGGGATTCTCCGGAACCTGCAGCCATCGTCGCGGGCCGAACTTCTTCTCGAGCTGCTCGGCCAGCACTGGCCGGGCGCCCGCATAGCGTCCTTCCATCACTTCCTGGCTGACCGGCGTCGGGTCCACGGGGTTTCCGTCCAGGCCGAGGAAGGCGACGTCGGCGAGGTACGTCGAGGCCGCGAGCGACTCGACACCCACCAGCGTGAGCTCGTCCTGGTTGAGGGAGATCCACTTCAGCCCCTTGGCGTGGGCACATCCCGCGAGCGCGCTCGCCCCGGCGTCCCCGAACGCGGCGCCGAGGAGGGGCATGTTCAGCGACGTCAGCTTCGCGAGCTGCGGCACCTCGAAGAACGCGATCACCGACGGCAGCGGCAGCGTGATGGTCACGTGCTGGATCGGCGCGAGCGTGAACAGCTTCGCCGCGCGCGCGACGAAGTCCGCGCCGCTGATCTTGATCTCGGCGACCAGGCCGCGTTGGAACTTGAAGTCCTGGACCAACCCGGCGAGCTCGCCAGCGAGCGCCTTGCCGTCGCGAATGAGCTCGACGTTGACCGCGCGCCGCTGCGGATCGACGTCGCCGCCCGCCTTCGCCGCCTCGAACAGCGCCAGCTGCTTCTCGAGCACCGACGCACGCCGATCGCCCTTACGCTTCCACTCCGCGAGCAGCTCCTTGCGCGCGGCAAACGAGCCCGGCTCCGCGAGCACTCGTTCAAACGCGTTCATCGTGGCAGGTCTCCCAGTTCCGCCGAGCGCTGCGACCAGGCGGCGATACGCTTCGATGCGCGCTTCCAGGCGCATCCTGCGGAATCGACCGGGTTGCGCGCGGTACAGCGCGAGTCCCGCGTCCGACGTGAACGCGACCTCGGGGACCGCACCATCGACCATGAACTTCGCCACCTCCTCGAGGTCGCGAATCGCCCAGCTCAGCTCCTCGCGCGCCGCGCCGCGCTTGTCGGCGGGAAGCGTCGCGGGGTCGGCGGGCCACCGCGCTGCCAGCTCGTCGGAGTGCAGCGCGAACTGCCCCGGGCAGATGAGCTGCGACGGCCGCTCACCACCGTACACGTCGAGCGGCGGTGTCTCGGGAGCGAGCGTGAACTCGAACGTGTTCTCGCGCCCGCACCGTTCGCACGTGCCCGCGTAGCGCGCGACGAGCCCGTTCTCCGTCGAGTGAACGCCCTGGCTCTTCGCGGGATTCGGCGCACCACAAGCACACGGATGGAGCTGGATGTACAGCAAGCACTCGCGAGCAGATCGGGCAATCACGGCGGACCAACTCCCAGCTGCGCACTGAACACGGGCGGCTCGCGCAGCAGCGCATCATGTAGGAGCGCGATGGCGTACTCAAGCACCCGGCTCGACAGCGCGCCCGACAAAGGTGTCAGAGAATTCGAGTCGGAGCCTGCTGCTCCGCGAGGAGGGCATCACCGGCAACGAAGCCGGCCGTCCTCCGGTTCAAGGAGACCCTCGGCTGTACAAATCCTCTGACACCTTCGGCCGACACCTTCGGCCGCTACGAGAAACGCTTCGACCACCAGGATGCGAGCTGTCGCCAGTAGCCGCGGCGCGCGACGCCTGGCCCCGACGCGAGGTGAGCCTCGAGGAGGCCTTTGGCCGTCAGCTCGTCGAACGTGCGCGGGTGGAGCTTGATGACCAAGGTCAGGCCGACCGAGTTGGGGACGACGTAGAGGTGCTCTTCCTTCCCGAGCGACTCGGCCGCCGCATTGAGCGTCGCGAGGTACTCGTCGTACGGAGCGGGCTCGGGCGGCTCGGGCAGCCCGAGCATGGCCACGAGACCGTCGACGAAATCATCCGTCGAGTCGTTCGCCCATTCGCCCGAGAGCAGCAGCCCCTCATGCGCGCCCCAAGCGCCATGTCCCCCCGTGATGGCCGCCTCGATCGCCGCCAGGATGTCGGAGATTTGCTCGACCCGGATCGGCATGCTCGGGGTCAGCCCCGCGGGCAGGAGCGCCGCCGCGCCTGTGTCGGCGACAATGAGGTCGCGAGCTCTCAAGCTGCCGAGCCGGCCCGTGATGCGCGCAAACGCATCCAGCCAGCTCTCCAGCGTGAGCCCTTCCTCGTCCGGCTGCGGCAGAGGCGGAACGAAGCGCGCGCGCGGATTGCGCCTGAACTCCTCGAAGACGCGCTGAACTTCGGTGACGGTCGGCGTCCAGCACCATGTCGGAAGCAACCAGAGGTCATCGAGTGGCTCATCGAGCGGCATCTCCAGCCTGGCGCTGCGGGCCATCGGCTGGCCGTGCGGGAGGTAATGAACGAGGTCGCAAACGACGTGCGCGGCGTCGACGTGCGCTGGAAGGTCCAGCTCGTCGATGCAGTCGGACATCGCGAGCGAACGCGCGGGCCCCGCCACACCGTCCACCCAGACCCGAAAGACGCTCGCTCCGCCATGCGCCGGATCGGCGGCCGGCTCGGTGGTGGCGAGTCGACGAGCGCGCTCCTCCGCCACGAGCGACTCGAGCTCGTCCCCGCGCACGGATGCGAGGACTCGCTCGAGGCCGTGAGCGTCGAGGCTCGCCGCGCCGCCGGTCAGGCGAAAGGAGAGGTCGGTCCCGGCGCCGCGAACCTCGAGCACGGGGCCGTCTGCCTCGCGTCGGGCCTGGAGCTGCAATGGGCCGACGGCGCCTGCCTTCGCTGCGACGCGTAGCCCGGCCTTTTCATCGACCTCTCCCTCGACGCACTCGCCCACCCAGGAGCGGACCTCGCTCACGAAGTCGGAGTCGTCCTCGAGCCGGTCCTTCGGCACCATCCCGAGCAACGTCGCCACGTGGAGCATGAACAAGTAAGCGGGTGCCCAATCGGTGCTCACGGTGCACTGGTAGAGCTCGAGCCCATGGCCCGTGAAGGAGGCCAAAGCGCGTATCGGGATCGGTCCTTCGATGGCGAGCTCGAGGTCGTCCTCCTCCTTGCCCGCGAGGAGCAGGGTCACACCGGACCCGCCCGGATCGTCGACCTCTTCGTCGTCGGCGGATACCGAACGCGCCACGAACGAGAGCGAGAGCGCGCGCCCGGTCTCCTCGATGGCAGCGATCAGCTCCTCGGGCTCGACGTAGCGTTCTCGCTGCCAGCTCAGGACGAAAGACATGTCCCGCCTTCGAGTTTCGGGCGCGCAATGTCAAGGGGAACCGGCGAGCTCGCGGCGGAGGGCAGCGCGTAGCGTGGCCCAGCACGCCGCGAGGGGTGGAGCCGCGCGACGTTGCCCTCCACGACCTTCTCGGTGTCACCTTCTCGGTGTCAGACGATTCGTAGGAGGCAATATGCCTGTACGAGTCCTTTGACACCTTCCCGCGGCAATAAAGACCTGACCCGCATCATGGCTCAAGGCTTCCGGCATGGCGACCAAGAGCGGGCCAGAAGTGCTTCGCGGGCGGAGGCTTTTCAGGTGCGCAGCCGGACCCGCTCCTCCCGCTCGGCCGTGGACTCAGCTCTCCGCGGAAGCGGACGGCTGGGCCTGCTCGGTGCACACGTCCCGGGAGGCGTCCTGCTGCTCCTGGGCGTCCTGGCTGAGGGAGGCCTGGCTGAGGGAGGCCTGGGTGACGCCGACCCCGCAAACCTCCCTGCAGAGCGCGCCATCCTCTCCACAGGTGGTCTTGAAGGTGGTGCCAGCGTAACAGTCCATGTTGCAGTAGCTTTCGCACGTGCACACATCCACGCACTGCGGTGGATATGCCAGGGCCGTCGACGAGACACCGAGGGAGACAACGAGGCTGAAGCGGGTACCGAGCTGCTTCATCCAATTCCGCATGCACGCTCCTGGGTGGGTTCGAGGGTACTCGTTCACGGGAGCGGTCTTTCGCTCCCCCCTCGAAGGTCAGGAGACGGCGAGTTGGAGAGTGATGCAAGGAAATGTGCAACGCCGCGCCGGCCGAGGTGTCGGCCGAGGTGTCAGACGAATCGTAGGAGGCAATATGCCTGTACGAGTCCTTTGACACCTTCCCCGCGCCTTCCCCGCGCTTGCCCGCTGGAGTTCGTTCTCGTCCGCTTGGACGCGCGCTTGTGATTGCGTAGCGTGACCACCATGGTCCGGGTCCTCGCTCTCAAGTCGCGTTCGTCAAGCACATGGCGGCTCGGCCTGGTTGTCGCCGGCCTCGTCGCTTGTTACTCCATCAAGCCGCTGCCAGAGGACGCCACGCTCGCCCCGCCGTCGCCCTTTGATGGAGCGAGTGCCGGCGACGCGCGGGAGATCCTCGGAGTGAAGCTCAGGTGGTGTCCCGCGGGGACCTTCATCATGGGCAGCCCGCCTGGCGAGCCCGAGCGACGGCCGGGGGAAGACCAGGTGGAGGTGATGATCAGCAAGGGCTTCTGGATGGGCCAATACGAAGTCACCCAGGGTGAGTGGGCCCGCGTCATGGGCGCGTTCCCCGCCGAGTTCAACGTCGGGCAGGGCGGTGACTTTCCGATGTACCGGGTCACCTACTTCGAGGTCGAAGACTTCTCCCGTCGACTCACGGAGCTCGCGCACGCCTCGGGCGAGCTGCCGGCCGACTGGGAGTTCCGGCTCCCGACCGAGGCGCAGTGGGAGTACGCCGCCCGCGCCGGCACCACCACGCCGACCTCCTTCGGTACGTCGCTGAGCAGCACCCAGGCGAACTTCCAGGGAAGGCCATACAACGGGGGCGCGCCTGGGCCGTCGATCAACCAGACCACCCCCGTCGGCAGCTACCCGCCGAACCCCTGGGGCCTGTACGACCTCTACGGCAACGTCAACGAGTGGTGCCGTGACTGGGTCCACGAACAGCTACCGGGCGGAGTGGACCCCGACTCATACTCCGTGCGCGGCGAAGCCAACCGCGACGGCACGTACCCCAGGGCGCGGCGTGGCGGGTGCTACGCCGACGATGGATGGGCGTGCCGGGCGGGGTTTCGCCAGCGGTTCGAGCCCGAACGCAGGCACGAGCACATCGGCTTCCGCATCGTCGCTGTCAGAACGTGAGGTGCCGTGTCACGGGAGGATTCAGGGCGATGCTGCGTTCACCCTGATGCGAGCCTGGCCCCGGCGCGAGGGCCCCGGCCGAGGTGTCAGACGATTCGTAGGAGGCAATATGCCTGTACGAGTCCTTTGACACCTTCCCCGCTGCGCGAGGCCCGAGTCCCCATGTCTGCACCGGACCGAGCCACCTCTCCAGGAGCTACACGGTGGCTCCCGCGTTCCCTACTACCCAGGTGGGCGCTCCCAAGCACGGCGCGACCCTGTGGAGAGAATAGGAAGGATGGAAGGCCCGTGGAGTGGTGAGGGCTGGAGCCGAGGGGAAGAGAAGGGCCGCTGACAGAGGTCACCCGAGCATTGCACCAGGCCAGTGGACAGGCCGCGCAGCCCCTCGAGGGACATGCTTGCCAAGACCTCCCTCCCATGAGGTGCGAGGCAGGAGTCTGGGCCTGTTGGCTCTGTGGCGGCTCAAGCCTCAACACCACGCGGCCTGCACCAATGGCCGCAGCACGAGGGCCACCCCGGACCGCGTGGTGTTGAGCGCCAGCCAGCCGTTGCCCTCACGCCCCCCATCCCCGGCCGCTCCCCCCTGGAGAGGGCGACCTGGGCAGGCATGTGCCAGAAAGGGGATGCACCGCCCGACGCATAGCCCGGGCGGCACCCGTCAAAGGCCCCCTCGCCCTCTCCGCACCTGCCCCCACCCTCTTCAGGGCTCCTATTCGTCCTATGTCTGCTCACAGCCGCGACTCCCCAGAGAGGGGGCTCGAGAAATCGTGAGACGACGAGCCACTGGCTCCTGTTCGGGCGGAGGACATCCGCGCAAGGACGCGGCTACAATCCAGCCCATGACCACATGGAAGGAGCATCTGGACCAGTGCGGGATTCAGTGGCGTGGCGCCCCGCCAGGCCCGCTGCCCACCGAGGTGGAACTGGCCGCTGCGGAGGAGCGCCTCAAGGTCACCTTTCCCGCCAGCTACCGGTCGTTCTGCACCGAGATCGGCCCCGGCCGGCTGGGGGATCTGCTCGAGATCATCGTGCCCTGGAACGTGAAGGGCTTCCTCGCCACGCCGAGGGGCATCCACCGGGATCTCGCATCGTTCGTGGACGCCAGCAACGGGTCGCGAACCAAGTTCACTGGCAAGGCGATCCAGATCGGCGTGGTGGTCCTGGGGCCCGGACCTGTCCCGCGGCCCTTCACAGATCAGTGCGGTCCGCTCTTCTTCGCCGCCTCGGAGCCGACCAGCGAGAGCGAGTGGGCGCTCTATGCACTCGACCGCAGGCAGCGCGCCAGCGCCGGGGAAACACCCCCGCGACTGGTCAAGCTGGCGCGCAGCTTCACGGACCTGGTCCTCCAGGGGTTCTGCCAGCGGCGGCTTGCAAAGCTCCCCTTCGTCGCCGCGCCAACGGAGGACCAGTTCAGGCCAGAGTTCCACCCCCGCCAGCTCCCAACCGCGGCCACCGGCTGAGCTATGGCGACCGCCAGGTGTCTGGCCCGAAGTCGATCCGCGGCACCGGCAGCGCGAGCGACGGCAGCAGCGGGTAGTCGGTCGAGACGCGGAGCCCGGCCAGTTCCGCCACCCTCAGGAGCGCCAGTCCCTCCACGAAGAGGCATCCGTCGATCGCCCATACCTCCTCGGGGATCCGGCCCTTGCTCAACCCGGTGGCGTAGTGGTCGCGGTGTTCCTGCACCAGCGCCGCGAGCGCCTCCTCGAAGGCCGCCGCGTCCGTTGCCAGCAGCGCGCGGCAAATGTCCAGGCGCGTGCTCGCCCCACCCTCCACCGCTTCCTCGAACCGGGCGAGGATCGCCTCGCTTTCTCCTCCCTTTCGGCCGCCGCGGAAGAACCGCTCCATCAGCAAGTCCACATAGTGGAAGTCCTCCGGCAGCTCGAGGTCCGGTTTCAGCGCGCGGGAGGACCGCCAGGCGATGCGCTCGGCGGTGGCCAGGTCCGTGCAGGCCAGCGCGTCAAAGAATGGTGCCGCCCGGCCTGTGGCTTTCTCCGCCTCCGGCGCATGCTCCAGGAACGCGGCGTGCGCGGCCCCGCTCCGCTGCAGGTCAGCATGGAGCTGGGCGGCGCGGCAGGAGATGAAGAACGCGGCGCACCCGCGGACGCGGTACGCCCGGCACAGACGCTGGAACACCTTCCCCGGCGCGTCGTGGCTGGCATCAGCGAGGAGCTCGCCGATCTCCTGGTCCGCGTTAGCGAGGATGACGGGAACGAAGCGAGAACCCATGTCGACTCAGCGCTCGGAGGGCGTGGCCTCAGCCTTCCTCGCGCACCTCGTTCAGGAAGACGTTGGTGAAACCGCCGCGTTGCAGGTCCGCGGCCACCCGCTCGCTGATGAAATACGACATGGGCTGTTCGCGGATCCGAAACAAGTCGCCAGCGTCCTTTAGCGCGTCTCTGCGGAACACCAACTCCTCGACGGCCACGATCTGCGAGGGGTCCGAGGTCGAGTACTGGATCTGGCTGGCGCGGCGGTCCACGCAGTCGACGAAGCGCAGAGGATTGACGATCCAGTAGTCCCGCCCGTGCAGCCGCTTCCGCTGGTTGTAGACGTTGACCGGGCGGATCTCCACGGGGTGCACGTCGTGGCGCTCCAGTACCGCCTTCATCGCACCGTTGACGATCAGGTAGCCCACCGTGTTGCCCAGCAGCGAGCACAGCTTGACGCCAGTGGAGTACGGGTCCAGGTGCACGCGGGCGTCCTGCGGGTACGCGTCGCCAATGGGCTCACCCTGGGCCAGCTTGAAACCCAAGCCCCCCATCCTGTCCGGCTCCTCGAGGACGCGCGCCAGAGCCTCGTCCACGTCGTCGCCCAGGGTGTTCATATGGAAATACGCCATCGCTCAGCGCCCCCCCACCCCGCCGAACTTGAGCTCATCCAGTGACTTGCCCTTCATGAACTTTCCGGCCGTCACGATGGCTTTGTAGATGGTCCGCGAGACCTGCTCCAGTTGCTGCCGGGCGAGTGCGTCCGGCGGGCCGGGGTGGTCCTCCTTCAGCTTCGCCGCCATGATGGCCCGGTACTGATTCATCACCGGCCGCATCAGGATCCGAACGCGATTGGAGTAGTTCGGGTGGTCCGTCTCGCGGCGTTTACCGAACAGGTCCTCTCCCACCTTGGCCTGGTGGCCCAGCAGGTGCCGTGGCAAGCCCAGTGCCTCCGCCACCGCACGGTCCATGGGCAGGATGACCATGTTGAGCTTGTCGTTGAGGTTGTACTCTGCCCTGAGGAGCCCCTGAGCGATCATCGGGGCGATGCGCGCGTCGTCCTTGCTGGCCTCCTGGAGTTCGTCCTGCAGGACCGACCTGGGGATGATGTGGTGCGCGTTGTGCCAATACGGCTTGACGATCTTGTCCGTGAAGTTGCCTGGATACTCCAGGTTCCACTGACCGGGCCGCGGCTTCTTCTTCAACGGCTCGGAGATCGGTGTCACGCCGTAGCCCGAGAAGGTATTCCGCATCGCGTAGGTGTCGGTAGGCCGTCGCGTCTTGGGGCCCGCATAGGCGGCGGTCGGGAAGCTGTCGCGGCGGGAGGGCTTGTGGTCGACGCTGAGGCTCTTGTAGGCGGGGTAGTTGTAGAGGTGCTTGTCCTCCTTGGCATGCTCGTACGCCTGCCAGCGGTGCGAACAGCGGTGGCCCTCCTTGTATTCGCTCTCATGTTCCCACAGGCAGCCCTTGCCGCCGGCGCCGCCCTTGGGTTGGTGGAGATCCTTGTAGTCCTCCAGTTTGATGTGATCCGAATCGGACATGGTTCTCGCTCCAGCTCAGGCCCGTCGCACCCTGATTGCCGCTGACTCCCCATTCTCCGAGGTGGAGAGCACCAGCGCCAGGTCGCTCCGGGCGTAGTTGCGTTCGAAGGCTCGGGTCGCCGCGCACAGCGCGATTGCGCCGCTGGCCGCGCCGGTGTCACCCAGGGAGCCCGCGGGTAGGATGAGGGCGTGCTGACCCAGGCGCGCTCCCAACCTCACCAGTGCGTTGCCATAACCCCGCGCCCGCCACTCCTCGCCATTGATGTCGCAGAGCACGTCCGCGGCGAGACCGGTGCCAGGCTCCAGCAGCGGCGCCACCGCTGCGGCCAGCCCGGCGCCGTCGCGCGAGGAGGCCCGGTCATGAGCGGCGCCGAAGGACACGCGGTCCACCCATGCGCGGACCTTCGCCTTCCGTGCCCGCACGCTCTGCTGCGACTCCACCATCACTGCCGCGGCGGCCTCTCCAGGCATCAACCCCACCGCCCGGTCTGGGACCTTCAGCCGCCGATGCCAGGCCAGCCAGTCCAGCGCGTCCGGATCCACATACGAGTCGGCGGCGACGACGAGGCAGCGCCTCGCGGAGCCGGCACGCGCCCGCTGGCCGGCGAGCTCCAGTGCTCGGGCGACGCCGACGTGGCCCGCGGAGAGCACCTGGATGCTCCGCGAGGCGACCGGCAGGCGGGTCAACTCCAGGAAGCCCTCCACGTACTCGCTGGTCATCGCCGTGACTGTCTCTGCATCCGTGAGGATGGGGAAACGCTCAGGGTCCAGGCACGGGGTGACCAGGAGCACGTCGCACCCAGCCCAGAAGTCAGCGTCCTCCGGACCGGGCACCTCGCCCCAGGAGAGCAAGTCACTCACCGCGCGCTCGGCGAGCCGGAGCCACACGCCGGAGAGATAGAAGCCGTCGGTGATCCCGGCGACGGGGTGCCCGACGACGGGGACAAGCTCGCCCAGATCCACGTCCAGCGCATCGCAGCCCGGCAGCGGCCTCGGGCGGACGATCCCGGCCCGCAACGCCGCGCACGCCTCGACCACGCTGTGGCCAATCGATGAGATCATCCCGAGGCTGGTGATCGCCAGTGTCAACGGGTCCTCGGCGAGAGATTTCCCCGGAGTGTACGGCACCGCCTGACGGAGGTCGAGATGTCGCATGCGCAGCGCAAGGTTCGTCGTGAAGGCGTCACCGAGGACGTCGCGAGCGCGGCGGACGGAGCCGTGCCGCGCTGCATCTCCTGTTATGATGGATGGCTCAGGAGAAGTGAACCCCGGAAACGCCGAGCCGCGTGCGGGAAATGTGCGCGCGTTTTTGAAAGGAGGCGCTGGGAACGGATAGGCACAAGCCTGTCCCGCACCAGCATTGACCCATGGCAGACCAGAAGTCGCCCGCCGTGCTGGTGCGCGAAGTCCAGCGCCGAACTGGGGCTCCGCTCGTCGAGTGCAAGAAAGCCGTGGACGCGAGCGGCGGAGATCTCCGGACAGCGATGAACCTGCTCGCGGAGGCGGGCTTCACGGGAGGCCGGCCCAGGTACGACCCGGCGGAGCGGGGCTCCTACTGCTTCGAGGCCTACGGGCGGCGCGTTGTGGAGGCGTGCGTGGACGCGCTGGCAGAGTACCTCCCGCGCGACGGCGCGCCGCTCACCGCGGTGGTACTTCGGTCCTACCAGGGGGTTCCGGTCAACCTCGTCACGGCGTACGCCGGGCCGCAAGGCAGGAAGGGTGAGCCCATCACCGAGGTCGACCTCGACATCCGGAGCGGCGCCATCCCCGAGCGCTCCGGAGTGGAGGATCGCCTCCTGCGGGCGTTCCTGTACCGCAACGGGCTGCAGGCCACCCGACCGGATGTGCCGGAGATCGACGAGGAGGAGCCCACGCTGCAGTGGGAGTTCTCGAGCCTTCCTGCCTGCCTCTACTGCTACGAGATGCTCCGTTGCGCGCAGGCGGTGCTCGAGGAACTGGCCCGGCAGGGATTCAAAGCCGCGCCCGGATGCGCCGCCATGTACGCCTTCGAGGACTACTTCCTGGACGCCTGTGCCGCGGAGCGTCAGCTCGCGGACGTGCGGAAGCGGATCGCTGAGTACCTCCCGAGCGCAAGCTTGGTGCAGGACTTCGCGCAGCTCTGCTACGAAACCGCTGAGAAGCAGCGTTGGTTCGAGGAGCTGGCCTGATCTGAGCCTGCCCCCGTTTCCGTGGACACCCAACCTCACGCCTCGTCCATAGAGGGGCTCAGTGAGCCCCTGGCTTCGTCTCCAAAATGTCTCCAAGACTGGAGGGGACTCCGGGTGACAGGTGGGACTGCCGAGGACTCACCCGTGGACTCGAAGTGCCTGGATTCACTCACGATTCTTCGGAGAGCGTGTACCGTGCGGGTTTAGGGCACCCCTCGTCCACGGGTTCAAATCCTGTCTCCCCCGCCCCGCGCTACGTGCCCCGGACACCCTGCGCCTGGGGCTTGCGGTGCTCTGGCAGCGAGAGCGCGACGATGGCTGCCACCATGAGGCCCGCGCCGAGGAAAATGCTCGCCACGATGCCCGCCAGGACGCTTGAGGCGCGGTTGAGCGGGACGCAGAAGGAGCTCTCGCGCGCATCCAGCCGGCCGAGGTGTCAGACTCGACTTTCGCCATTTTGAGGAGAGCTCCGCCGAGGTGTCAGACGATTCGTAGGAGGCAATATGCCTGTACGAGTCCTTTGACACCTTCCCCGCCATCCGCGAGGACGAGTTCGTCCACGTGAAGCTTGAGGACCTGGAGCTGGGCGAGCGCCGCGGCCGGGTGAAGGTAAATGGCAAGGGCTCGCGGAGAATAAGAAGGATGGAAGGTCAGTTGGGTCGTGATGGCTGGAGCCGAGGGGCCGAGAAGGGCCGCTGACGGGGGCCGCCCGAGCAGTACGCCCGGTCGGTGGAGAGGCCACGCAGCCCCTTGAGGGACACGCTTGCCTAGGCCTCGTTGCGTGCGCACCCGCTGCTCCAGTACCACCTCGCCACCCTCGCCCAGGATGCATACCTGGCTGTCCCGCTTGTGCACGTCGATGCCGATGTACTCAATCGCCCATTCCCCCCACTTCGGCGGTCACTTCCGCACCGCCGCAATGTAGGTAGGGCTCGGTGGGCCTCCACGCCCCGTGGCCGCCCGGCCGCTTCATCTCCTCTATACTTTCCGGACAGAGCGAGCGGCGGCGTCTACAGCAGTGCCGACAGCTTGGGGCTCATCTCCAAAGGCGAGTCGACCAGGAGCTTGAAGTTCACCAACTCCTCCCTCAACCTCTCGGCCTTGGGGTCCAGCAGCCCTCCAACTCTCTTCTCGAATTCGCCGAGACACTCGGGCAGGAAATTGCACACGAGAAGCTTTCCGTCTCCGTAGAACCTCTTGTACTCATCGAGGGAATGCGCCTTCAGGAAGAAGGCCATCTCATCCTCATCCGTCTGCCTCAACCATTGCATGAATCGCAACTGCGCCTCGAGCAGGAGCCGCGCGGGAGGCGACCTTCCCTGGTGCGGCTCTTCGCTCAACGTGAAATCCGGCACATCGGTATCCATCGCAACCTCGGTCATGTAGTCCAGATCCCTGGCGAGCAGTAGATACCCCTTGGCCACCGTTGCGGCGTACACCCTCGATTGCATTCCAGCCAGGAACGCCGCATCGCTTGGAAAGCAAAGAACGGAATCCGCCCACACGATCCGTTTCCGCCAATGCATGAGTTCATTGAGTGCCACGCGGATCGCATCGCTCTCGTAGCCGAACCAGCGGAGCACTTCGTTCAACTCCACGAGCCTCATCACTTGCTTCTTCGTACGAGACAGGGCCAGCAAGAGCCGCACCTTCAAGAGCGGAGAGCCCGCGACATCATCATGAATTTGGAAGAGGTTGTCGACCACGCACCTCTCCTTCCACTGATAGCCAGCGGGCTTCCCCTGGGAGATCATCATCCGCTTGAGATGATGCTTCCACAGGTGTTCATACTTCGGTGGATGTTCAAATGACAGCAACAAATGCTGAGCGAGGACGAACGCCTTTCGAATGCTGAAGCCACTCAAGCGATCGAGACACTCTGAAACCCTTGACTCCGAGCTCACGGCATCCAGCACCATGTCCACATGGGCCTTCCACTGCGACGGATCCTCGAATCTGACGCCATGCTCCTCCGGTGGGATGACTTTCGCCACCTGCAGGCGTTCGGCGACCGCTTTGCACGGATTTGGCCCAGTATGAGGGATGCTATCGATGGGAGTGGTGAACGCATCGTTGTTGGTCATGGACCACGTCGACTCGCGCATCATCACCAGGGAGCGGACATCGGCGGCCATCAGGATCGGGAAGAGACCTGGACGAATCACCCGCTGCGCATGAACCGAGAACTGATCGATGTTGTCAATATAGACGATGACTCCCCAGCGGTTTCCCGCGTAGTATTTGTGGCGAAGGTGGCTGATCAATTCGCAGAGATACCCGCAGAACCTGCGCTTGTCCTTCTTGAATTCAGCGCGCAGGGCGCGCCGTCCTTCCATCACCGCCTCATGATCAGAGCCCGCGTTCTTCTTCTTGAATTTCCAGCTATCGAGACCGTTCTCCCTCAGTGCGACAACGACACGCCTGAACTCCGAGCCCAGTGTTCGAGGCGGGGGATCTTTCAGGGCGTCATTCCAGATATGCTCGACCTCCTGGTCGACGGAGCACACCTTCGAGATATAGAAGCACAACTCATTCACGAGGTGCTCGTAGAAGACCTCCTCGATCTCCTTGTCGTTGGTGGACTTGTGCATCACTTCCGGCTTCAGATCGTTGAAGTCGACATAGATCTGGAGGGGGTGTAAGTCCGTTTCGGGAACGGTGACCGCCTCCAGCTTGCACTGGATGAATTTGCAGAGTGTCGTCTTGCCCGCCCCAACAGTGGCGACGATCACCGTGAGCGGTGTATTGCTGACCATGACCTTGTTGAGGATGATCTGCTCGTTGCTGCCGAGGCTGGCGAAGTCCGAGATGTATTTGTTCTCGAGCTTGATGGAGTCGGAAACGACGGGGACAGGGACACCATGGCGCGCATACCTCCGGGGGTCGGCTTTCGAATAGACGTAGTAATCAAGGATGCTGCGCGCCTTCGGCTCCTCTGGCATCATGATGTTGGTGACGAAGGTGTCGAGACTGTCCTGGCTCCTGGATAGCGGAATCTTCAAGCTGTCTCGTGGCTTCATCATCGACTCCTTGTTCGTTGATTCGAATCGAAGTGCCCGTTCAGAGCGGCCAGTAGCTCCTTGCACGTGTCCCTGTCGCAACCGCCCTGTACGGTGTTTTGCAGGGTCGTCGCTGCTTCAAGCGCGTCCTCCGGGAGGAGCTTGAGAGAAGACAATCGAAGCACCGCATCACGGAGCGCGCCCACATCCCTCAGGAGGGTCGTTCCATGGATTTCCTGGCGCCACTTCGCCTCCTCGCTCTCGGAGAGAGCGGAGCTGAGCCCGGGGCCCAGGAGCTTCTCCAGTTGGCCCAGCGTGAGACGTGCCGTCTTCCGCAGTTCCTGGAGCTTTGCGCCCTCCTGGCGCGCCCACACCAGGAGCGTGAATGCCGAAGTTAGAACAGCGCGGAACAGCGAGTTCCCGATCTCCACGGGGCTGATGACAAGGTGCTGACGCGCCTGGTACGCGCTCATTGCCAAACCCGCGATCGTCGCGGCGATGACGACGACGGCCGTGCGGGGGAGCAGCTCTCGCAAGAGGATCTGCTTGGGACTCCAAAAGAAAGATCTCATGATCCTGGGCGCGCGACGAGATGGAGACGAGCTCTTTCTTCGTCTAGAACGGGCGGCCCCGCGGGCCGCAACCGCCACCCCATGGCCTGCTCATGCCCCGAGACAGGCGCCCACACGCTCTTCCTCCTGCGTTTGCCCTTTGCAATCAGCCATGCCCTGATACGAATGAGCACTCAGGAAGCTACGCCTCCCGCCCACTCACTTGTGAAAGATGCGTTGCCGGCACTCGCGTCTCGCACTCCGCTCCCGCTCCGACGATGCGGGCCCTGGCTGATTACCGCCCCTTGTGTCATGGGAGGTAGCGCATGGCTGGGCGGCGGTGCTCGCGCACCGGGTCAGGCGCTCCAACTCTCCGCTCAACGGACAGGGGCCGGGGCAGGTGTGTGCCCGCCGGGGCTGCACGGTCCTCTCCACCCGCCTGGCGCATGGCCCGGACACCATCCGTCGTCCGGAAGGCCCGCTCGCCCGGAAAGCCAACCCTGAGCCCCCAGGAGAGACGGCCTGAGCGCCCGGAGTACCTCCCTACCGCGGTCAAGAACCGATATGGAGCGGGGAAGACCCTTCCTGGGCAAACCCTGAGCCCCGGCCGAGGTGTCAGACGATTCGTAGGAGGCAATATGCCTGTACGAGTCCTTTGACACCTTCCCCGGCGAACATGAGCGCGCCCAGGACTGCGCACATCAGACTTCGACGCTTGGTTGCTCCTCGTCGTCGGGAATGGGCGAGATGGCCTGAAAATCCGAATGTGACGCGGAATGTAAAATGGGGTCTGACATGGCGAGCCCGCTGACACGTCAACCGAGCCGTTGACGTGTCAGCCGGCCCCTTTGACGCGTTAGCGGCCTGAGCTCTTCGCCCTCGCGCGGGTTCTGAACGCCTGTTTCCGCCTCCTTGCGAGCCTTGTGGGCCTCGGCGGACGCTGGTACATCGGTTGCTCAGCGCACGCGCGCAGCACGCAGGCCCAATCCCAGAAGGCAATTCATGAAAACGCAAGCCAAGCAACCTTTTCAATTGCCAGACTTCTACGTCCCCTGGCCGGCGCGCCTGAATCCCAACCTCGAAGGGGCCCGCGTGCACTCCAAGGCGTGGGCGCGGGAGCTGGGAATCATCGGCAAGCCGAAGGACGGGAGCGCCCCCGAGATCTGGGACGAGGCCAGGTTCGATGCCATGGACTACGCCCTGCTCTGCGCGTACACCCATCCCGAGGCTCCGGGCCCTGAGCTGGACCTGGTGACCGACTGGTACGTCTGGGTCTTCTACTTCGACGACCACTTCCTCGAGCTGTACAAGCGCACGAAGGATCGCGAGGGGGCGAAGAAGTACCTCGACAGGTTGCCCGCGTTCATGCCGGTGGACCTCTCCGTCACTCCGCCGGAGCCGACCAATCCCGTGGAGCGCGGCCTCGCGGACCTGTGGGCGCGGACGGTGCCCAATCGCTCCGAGGCCTGGCGGCGCCGGTTCTTCACGAGCACGAAGCACCTGCTCGAGGAGTCCACGTGGGAGCTGTCCAACATCAGCGTGCAACGGGTCTCGAATCCCATCGAGTACATCGAGATGCGCCGCAAGGTGGGCGGGGCGCCGTGGTCGGCGGATCTCGTGGAGCACGCCGTCTTCGCGGAGATTCCCGACCGGATCGCGGAATCCCGGCCGATGCGCGTCCTCAAGGACACGTTCTCCGACGGCGTGCACCTGCGCAACGATCTCTTCTCCTACGAGCGCGAAATCCTGGAGGAGGGGGAGCTCTCCAACTGCGTCCTGGTGATGGAGAAGTTCCTCGAAGTCGATACCCAGCGCGCCGCCAACCTGACCAACGATCTCCTGACGTCGCGGCTCCATCAGTTCGAGAACACGACGCTGACGGAGCTGCCCTCGCTCTTCGCGGAGTTCGGCGTGAACCCGGTGGAGCAGGCGCACGTCCTCACGTACATCCGCGGGCTTCAGGACTGGCAGTCCGGCGGCCACGAATGGCACATGCGCTCGAGCCGCTACATGAACAAGGGCACCCGGAACGAGGGGCTGCTCCCGCTCGCTCCCACGGGCCTGGGGACCTCGGCGGCGCGCCTCCGCTTGTCGCCCGATTCCCTGGGGTTGAGCCGGTTCAAGAGCTTCGCCCACGTGCCCTACACCCCCGTGGGCCCGGTGAAGCTGCCCAAGTTCTACATGCCGTACAGCACGGGTCTGAACCCGCACCTGGACGCCGCGCGGAAGCACTCCAAGGACTGGGCGCGCCAGATGGGGATGCTGGACCCGCTGCCGGGCCTGCCGGGCGTGTACATCTGGGATGATCACACGTTCGACGTCGCCGACATGGCCCTGTGCGCCGCGTTGATCCACCCGGGCATGTCGGGCCCCGAGCTCAACCTGACCGTCGGCTGGCTCGTCTGGGGAACCTACACCGACGACTACTTCCCCGCGTTCTACGGGCACACCCGCGACATGGCGGGGGCGAAGGTCTTCACCACCCGGCTGGCGACGTTCCTGCCAGACGACCCCGCCACCTGCACGGCAGTCCCCATCAACCCGGTCGAGCGCGGACTGGCCGACATGTGGGCTCGCACCGCCGTGACCCTGTCCCAGAGCGCTCGGAATCTGTTCCGCAAGGCCCTCCTGGACATGGCCGCGAGCTGGTTGTGGGAACTCGCCAATCAGATCCAGAACCGCATCCCGGATCCGGTCGACTACGTGGAGATGCGCCGGAAGACGTTCGGCGCGGACTTCTTCATGAGCCTGTCCCTCCGGCTGTCGCAGGGCAACGAGATTCCGCCGGAGATCTTCCATACGCGGACCCTGCGCTCGCTGGAGAACTCGGCCGGGGACTACGCCTGGATGACCAACGACATCTTCTCCTACCAGAAAGAGATTGAGTTCGAGGGCGAGCTCAACAACGGCGTGCTGGTCGTCCAGCGATTCCTCGACCTCGACAAGCCGAGGGCCGTCGAGGTCGTCAATGACCTGATGACGGCGCGGATGCAGCAGTTCGAGCACATCGTCGCCACCGAGCTGCCCGCGCTCGTGGAGGATTACCGCCTGGACGCGAAGGCCCGCGAGAAGCTGCACAGGTACGTGGAGAAGCTGCAGCAGTGGATGCGGGGAGTGCTCGAGTGGCACCTCGCGGTGGGTCGCTACAAGGAATTCGAGTTGCGCAACACCCGGAAGCTCGTGCGGCTGCCGGGGAGCCCCACGGGGCTGGGGACCTCGGCCGCGCGCATCGCGTCGCTGCTCAGAGGCATCCAGCCCGGGGTCGAGGTCAGTGAGAAATCGGTGGAAAAAGGCGAGTCATGACGAACGAGTCGAACAACCGTCCGGATCAAGGCAGCTTCTGGGCCGTGCCACCATAGGGCTTCTTCAGCCCATCTCGGGTTTCCACCACACGCAGCAGCACCAGGTGCGATTTCGCGTTGAGCACGTCGGGCGACGTCCATTCGGAGTCGTCGGGCTGCAACTGGATCTGCTGGGTCTGGCCGGGAGCGAGTCCCCGTTCGCCGAAATAGGCGAAGAGGGCGCGCGGTGCTCTGGAGAAGCCCCTGAGCAACGCACCTCCCGCGGCCCGCCCATCCTGTGTCTCCAGCACGGGTGTGTCCTGGCCATCGAGGTACAGCCGTGCCTGGATCCCGGCATGGGAGAGGGTCCGATCGCCGATATTGGTCGCGTCCAACGTGATGACCGGCTGGAGCCGGTCGAAGCTGTCGCGCTCGAGCTTCACGTTCAGGTTCCGCAACGACAGTGCCTCGTTCCCCGCCCCAGCGCTCACGCCATCGCGCAAGGCCGCGGCGAAGTCCACAGGGCCGGCCGCTTTCGCTGGCGCGGAAGGCGCCGGCGCGGTGTAGATGGGGGTCGTGTCGGGCAGGAGCGTGAACGCGGGGGCCTTCACGTCGACGGACTTCCTGCTCCCATCTCTCACACCGCTGTTGCGGAGGACGAGCTGCCAGCGTTTGGCGTTGAGGATGTCCGGCATGGTCCAGGCGCGCTCGTTGCTCAGCAGCGGGGTGACCATGGCCGAAGCGCCGGCCTTCAGCCCCTGCTCCCCAAACGACACGAACAGCCCGCCTCGCGACAGCCCCGACGCCTGTTCCTTGAGCACGGGTTGCGGCTGGCTGTCGATGAACAGCCGCACGTCGTAGTCCGCGGACGAGAGGGTCTTCTCCGACGTGTTCTTCACCGAGAGCTGGATGCTCGGCTCGAGGTTGCCGAAGGAATCCTCGGCGATCGTCAGCGTGATCTTCTCGACCTTCAGCAGGGGCGAGTCCAGCGCGACGTGCTCACCCTGGGCGAAGCGCTCCGCTGCGTCGCTCGACGGTACCTCGGCCGTGGGCGCCTTGCCCCCGGCCGTCTCGGAGCGCTGGGTCTGTTTAGCCGGAGAATCGCTCGAGGCGGTCTGACTGGGCGCGGGCTCGCTCAAGGCGCTCGCTTGCGTGGGCGAGAGGACCATCGCGCTCGACATGATGACGCCCAGCAGGGCGAAGGCCAGCTTGAAGAAGGCGCCGTTCTCGTGCACGGCGCTCCGCCTGACCGCCTTCACGACCGGAGTAATGTCTTTCATGGGAGGGTGCTTTCGTCTTGTCTTGGGAGACGCCACTGGGGAAGGCTGCGCGATAGCAGCAGGTGGACGCGCCTTGCAACAGCACTGATTCTCGCGCTCCGCAGAGCCGGCTTGCCGTAGAAAAGAAACATGCGATTGCAATGACCCGTGGGGACTCGTAGGAGGAACGCGCCCGGGAATTTCATCCCGGGCGTCTGGATTCTCCTTCGAGGTCACCTGTCATGTCTCCGCGTTCTCCAGCCAGCCGTCGCCGCTCGGCCCTCCTCTCGCTGCTGGGCACCTGTGCCCTGCTCCCCCTTACCGCCTGCGACGAGCCCCAGCCCGAGCCCCAGCCGCCGGTGGATAGCTCGCCGCGCACGTTGCGGCTGATGCAGACGAGCGATCTGCACACCAACATCCTCCCCTGGGACTATTTCACCGGAAAGCCGGATCCCCTGCGCGGCCTGTCCAAGGTGGCCACGCTCGTGAAGCAGGCCCGGGCGGAGCATCCCGAGTGCAACCTGCTCGTCGACACGGGCGACACCATCCAGGGCACGCCGCTGGGCACCTACTACGCCCTGGTGGACAACGCTCCCCAGCACCCCATGGCCGTGGCCATGAACGAGCTGCGCTATGACGCCATGGCGCTCGGCAACCACGAGTTCAACTACGGCCTCGACGTCCTCAACAAGTTCAAGAGCGAGGCGAGCTTCCCCCTGCTCGGCGCCAACATCCGCCGCAGCTCGGATGGCGGCGAGGCCGTCATCCCCTACCTGCTCAAGGACGTGTGCGGAGTGAAGGTGGGCATCCTCGGCCTGGTGACGCCCGGGGTGACGACGTGGGAGCGCGCGGAGAACATCTCCGGCCTGCGCTTCGATAATCCGCTCGTGACGGCCCGGGAGTACGTGCCGAGGATGCGGCAGGCCGGCGCGGACGTGGTGGTGGTGGCCATCCACAGCGGCCCGGACAAGCAGCCCACCGGCAGGGCCACGGATCCCGCCTCCTGGCTGACCGACTACGCCGACCCCACGAAGTGGACCGACCGCGGCAACCTGCCCGGAGAGAACCAGGCGGTGCAGATCGCCCAGCAGGTCGAGGGCATCGACGTGCTGCTCACCGGCCACACCCACCAGCCCATCCCCAAGATGCTGCTCAAGAACACCCAGGGCCAGGACGTGCTGCTCATCCAGCCCAACCGCTGGGGCAGCCACCTGGGCGTGGTGGACCTCTCGCTCGTCCACGCGGACGGCCACTGGAAGGTGGAGGGCAAGGACTCGCGCCTGCTCGAGGTGAACGCCAGCGTGGAGCAGGACGCGCGGGTGACGCAGCTCACCCAAGGCCACCACGACACCACCCTGAACTACGTGAGCAGGAAGATTGGCACCACCCGCGCCGCCTTCCCCGGGGGCTACGCCGCCCGCTACGTGGACAGCTCGCTGGCCGATCTCATCAACGCCGTGCAGGAGCGGGCCGCCAAGGAGGCTGGCCACCCGGTGGACTTCTCGCTCGCCGCGCTCTTCACCGATGATGGCCTGCCCGCTGGCGACATCACCCTGCGCGACGCCTACAGCATCTACATCTATGACAACACGCTGTATGTGATGGAGATCAACGGCTCCATCCTGCGCCGCGCGCTGGAGCACAACGCCGGGTACTTCGTCCAGTGGAACCCCAGTGCCCCGCCCAATGCCTCCAGCCCGGAGGCGGCCAGGGTGAGCAGCGTGCAGCACTACAACTGGGACCTCTACTCGGGCATCGACTACGGGTTCGATCTCACGAAGCCCCTGGGCTCGCGCCTCACCCACCTGCGGTTCAAGGGCGCGGACGTGCGCGATGACGACGTCTTCCACGTCGCCGTCAACAACTACCGGGCCGGCGGCGGAGGCGGCTACTCCATGTTCAAGGAGGGCCGGGTGCTCTGGACCTCGGCGGATGGCGTGCGCGACTACGTGGCCCGCTACCTCCAGAACCACCCCAACGTGGACCCCAACGACGTGAACGCGTGCAACTTCTCGCTCACGCCCAGCGTCTACGACTACTACTTCGAGGCCACGCGCGGCCCGGTGAAGTGCTCGGCACCGCAGTGAGCGCGCGCCCTCTCCCCCCTGGGAGAGGGCACCTCTGGAGGGGCCACCTCCTACGGGAGCGGAAGTTCCAGCGTGGCGGTGGCGCCGTGCAGTACGGTGGACGTCATCGCACTCTCCTTCCCCGGACACCTTCCCCGGGGTAGGACGTAGCAGGGGAACGCGGTGGCCGAACAAAGCGGGTTCCAGAGCCCGGTGAGTTTCCGCCAGAGCTTCAAGCGCGCGCTGCATGTCAGTCCGAGCGAGTGGCGCAAGACGTTCGGGAGTTGAGGCGGGCGCGCATCGCCGCCCTGGCCCGGCGCATGCCGCGATGCCTCGCCGGAGGAGTGCGAGGCTCCCTCGAATGGGGGGTGCTGCCGGCGGTGGGGCCGTTCAGAATTCGGCTTCCACTCAGAGGGCGACATCATGAGCAGCTCGAATCGAAAGACCGCCAGCTTCGGGGTTCCTTGGGAAAAGGCGTATGGCTACGTGCAGGCCGTACGCTTGAACAACACCATCTACGTCTCCGGCCAGCTTTCGCACACCCCGCAGGGCGAGCTCGTCGCTCCGGCAGCGCTGGGCGCGGACGGCAAGCCCGCGGACTTCTCGACCATGGAAGCGCAGATGAAGCGCACCTACGAGAATGCCGAGGTGCTGCTGGCCGAACTGGGCGCGACCCTGGCGGACGTGGTGGAAGAAACGCTGTTCGTGCTCGACGTTCCGTCTGCCTTCGCAGCCAGTTCGAAGGTGCGGCCGCTGGTCTACAAGCAGGCGGTGCCGCAGGTTGCCAGCAATCTGATCGGCGTGTCTGCCTTGGCCTTCCCCGAGCAGCTGATCGAGATTGCATTCAGGGCGGAAGTCCAGGGCTGAGCCCGGCCGCGCGCTCGCATCGGCGAGCCGTTGCCAGCTACGCCGAAGCGCCCAGCGACGCCTGTGCCAGATGGGCGAGCTGGCGCGCGGCGACTTCGTCGCCGTCTTCCCGGGCAACATCTCTCAGTACACCAACGGCATCAGCGCGTTCGGTCTCGACACCGACAGGGCGCGGCTCATCCGGCTCTTCTTCCAGCCCGTCCTCGTCGCCTGTGCCCTCTGGTCAACCGGCGCGTGGGCGGCCTATCGCGCGTCGAAGCGCCCGACGTGACGCTCGCACAAGGACCTCGGGGACTTCTGCCTGGGTGGCGATGAGACGCCGCTGGCCTGGCGGTGCTGGGAGGCGACGCGGAGGCTCGCGCCGGAGTTGTGCTCTCCGGTGCACAGCTCTCGGTGGGCTCGAACATCTCGCGCGCCAGTCCGCCATCCCATGCGGTGCTCGACAGAGAACTGGACCTGCAGCCTCTGTGGCAGCTCGAGCCTCAACACCACGCAGCCCAAGGGCTTTCAGGTAGTTGGCTCAAGAGTTTGAGAAGCACTCCGCAAGAGACCCCTCCGGGGTGTCAGCCCGAGGTGTCAGCCCGAGGTGTCGGACGATTCGTAGGAGGCAATATGCCTGAACGAGTCCTTTGACACCTTCCCCGCTCGAGGTTCAACACCACGCGTGCTGGGGTGACCCCTGCGCCGCAGCCAGCTGAGCAGGCCGCGTGGGCTGTGACAGGTGCTCCACAATGGCGCGCACTGCGTTGGGTGCCGTCAGGACGGCACCGACACACTGCCACGAGTCCTCCACCCTTGATTGAGCGCGTGACCGTCACGCTGCCAGTTCACCCTCTCAAGGGAGTGAAGCTGCCGGTCGCCCGGTTCATTCGCAGCCAGGACGTTCGGCGCTACGTGGACGTGGAGCATCCTCCCGGACACCCTCGCCGGCAGTGCGAAGCCTCCGGCGCTTGTCCGCCTGGATGCCATGGAAGGTCTGGGCGGGGTAGTCTCCGCGCCCTATGACCTTCTCTTCCCTCGGCCTCCGGGAGCCGCTCGCCCGTGCCGTGGCCGACCTCGGCTATGAGGCGCCCACTCCGGTCCAGCGCGAGACCATTCCCGCGGTGCTGCGGGGCCGCGACGTCCTGTCCTGTGCGGGGACGGGCTCGGGGAAGACCGCCGCGTTCCTCCTGCCCATCCTTCAGGCCCTGAGTGCGCACCCGGGCCGCGTTCCTCGACAAGTGCGCGCCCTCGTGCTCGTCCCCACGCGCGAGCTCGCCACGCAGATCTCCGAGGCGATTGGCCGCTACGGACGCTACCTCACGAAGCCGCTGAAGAGCTGTCTCGCGGTGGGCGGCGTCTCGGCCAATCCCCAGATGATGGCGCTGCGCGGTGGGGCGGACCTGGTGGTGGCAACGCCCGGGCGGGCACTGGATCTCGCGAAGCAGAACGCGCTGCGGCTCTCCTCGGTGGAGACGCTGGTGCTCGACGAGGCCGACCAGCTGCTCTCGCCAGGCTTCGCCGACGAGCTCACGCGCCTGCTGGCGCTGCTGCCCGCCCGTCGGCAGAACCTGCTCTTCTCCGCGACCTTCCCGCCAGCGGTGCGGACGCTCGCGGCGCAGCTCCTGCACGAACCCACCCGCGTCCGCGTGGAGCCGTCCTCGCCGCCCGCCGGCGAGCCCAAGGCGCCGCACGCCATCGAGCAGCGAGCCATCGAGGTGGACACGGACAAGCGCACACCGCTGCTGCGCCGACTCCTCGAGACACACGCGTGGTCCCATGTCCTCGTCTTCGTGGCGAGCCGCCATGGAGCGGACCACGTCGCGCTGAAGCTCAATCGCGCCGGCATCGTCGCGGCGGCCCTGCACGGTGAGCTGAGCCAGGGCGCGCGCACGCAGGCGTTCGCGGACTTCCAGGCCCAGCGCGTGAAGGTGCTCGTCGCCACGGATGTGGCCGCCCGCGGTCTGGACATCGCGCAGCTTCCGGCGGTGGTGAACTACGATCTGCCGCGCTCGACCGTGGACTATCTGCACCGCATCGGGCGCACGGGCCGCGCGGGACAGCCGGGCGTGGCGGTCAGCTTCGTGACCGCGAGCACCGAGGCCCACTTCCGGCTCATCGAGCGCCGTCACCACCTCGCGCTCCCGCGGGAGCGCATCGCGGGGTTTGAGCCGACCGAACTCGCCCCGCCGGCGCTGGACCCGCACGGCGGCATCAAGGGCAAGCGCAAGAGCAAGAAGGACAAGCTGCGAGAGGCGGCCGCTGCCTCGGCCCCCCCGCGCAAGTCGTAGCGCGTCCAGGCCCCACGAAGCGTATAGGCGGGATGGGGGCGGTGTTGAGGCAGAGAGCTGGAGCCGAGGGGTCGAGGAGGGCTGCTGACGGGTGCCACGAGGGCTGTGCGCCGGCACACCTTCGACAGCGGCCACGCGCTCCCGCGCGACTACCTCTCCGAGGTGCAGCATCGGGAAGTTTGACTCCCCATGCAGACTCGAGCCGCTCCAATAATGGCGTATAGGCGGGAGAGAAGCCATGTTGAGGGTGAGGGCTGGAGCGGAGGGGCCGAGAAGGGCCGCTGCCGGGGCCAGCAAGGCCGCGCGCCGCGCCGGTACACGGGACGCTACAACCCCTTGGGGCACACCCCTGCCCTGGCCGCCCTCGCTTGAGCAGAGCGGCTGGGAGTTGGGGCGTATTGACAGCGGCTGCGCCAGGTTCAGCACCACGCCTGCTGGGGTGGTCCCCGGGCCGGGGCCCGCTTCAGAGCCTGCGTGGGCAGTCCCACGTGCTCCACTCTCGAGCGCACCCCAGCGGGGGCCGTCACATACTCCAGCACCTTTCGCCTGCCGCCACACCGCGGACTGGCGAACACGTCCAGTGCTTTCCGTCCAGCGCAGCAGCCCGGCCCACTCCACCCGCGCCGTCCTCTGCTTCCTCGGCTCCTCCTCCGTCGCGGCCAAGCAGAGGCTCTCCTTCTGTGGTCCCTCCTCCCTCCCCGCTTGAGGGAGCGGAAATGGCCGGAGCCTGGCGCCCGGAGCGAAGGCGCCATGAAACCTCGTGAGGTTCGCCCGAGGCGGAGGCACCAGGGACGCCAGGCGACGGAGCAGTTCCAGCCCGGTGAAGAAGAGATGCGTGGTGCCGTCCGCCAGCGGGCGCTTCATCCGATACGCCAGGCGGCCGTCCTGCGCTCGTGACAAACGCTCCAGCGCCAGCGCACCGCGTGCTCCGTAGCGGCACAGCCGCTCCAGGCCCTGCCTGTCGTTTTCGTGAAGGTGCGTATTGGCATGCGGCCGAGGTGTCAGACGATTCGTAGGAGGCAATATGCCTGTACGAGTCCTTTGACACCTTCCCCGGCGGCTCGGCCTGAGCCGCCGGAGGCGGGCACGCTGAGCTCTCTTGCCGTGAACACTCTATACGGGCGACTTCCACACAACGCGAAGCAGCTCACCACCGCGCTCCTGCTGCTGGCGGCACTCGGCTTCGGCCTGCGGCGTCCGCGCTCGCGGCTGGAGCGCCTGAGCCGCTAACGCCGTGTGAGTAGCAAGGGAGGACCGGGTGGCCCACGGGCTGCCCGGTCCTCTTCTTTTTCATCCCAGGGCGACTCAGGGAGCCGCCAGACAGAGGGGCGTCGATATCACGGACAGCTCGCAGGACAGTCGTTGCGAGCATTTCTTACACTCCGGGTTCGTAGGGCTCACCGGGACACAGCTCTTGATCATCGGATCAATCCCCCGGGACGAGCAGGACGCGTCACCGACCTCGAAGAAACCCCACGTGGGAGTGACGGGTGTCACGCACTGCTGCGCGCCTCTGAAGAAGTGGCCGTTGATGGTCGCTGGCGTGTTCTTGCACACCTCGGTCGGATTCTGGCCAGCGGGGATGTCCACCAACAACCCGATGTACGTGCGGAACCCGTCACACTTGCAGTCACTGGGACCGATGAATGCCCAGGAGGCGGCACCCGCCTGGGTCGCGAAAAAGGTCACGGCCATCAACATGCTCACGAGGACTCCGCGCACAGTGCACTCCTTGCTCCCCACGAAGTGGGGTGTGTTTGACACGAGGCCCTTCCACGGGAACGGAAGAAAGGGCCATCTCGCGCAAGGAAAGAGGGGGGTCGTCGTGATTCGTGACGGTGCCTCCCGGGGCGTCCAGGGAAGGTGTCGGATACCTCGTGGCGTACACCGAGCCGGATGACCCTGCCCCTGCTCGCCAGCAAGCCCGGACGTCAGCCCGCGCGCGTGGCGCGCTCGGGCACCAGCGCCTGCGTCCCGGTGAGCATCCGGGGGCTTAGAGCAAGGGCGAGGACTCAGAGGAGACGCCGCGCCGTGGCGGCGGCATAGTCCGTGGCCCCAGTGCCCAGCAGGGCTGGGTCACGCTCTCGGCGTCTCCTGGCTCCAGGCCCGCCTTCCCCGGGTACGAGTCCTTTGACACCTTCCCCGGGGCCAGTTGACTCCGAGGGTTACGTGATCGCGAGCGCCTCGCGGTGGGGCGGCCAGTCCTCGGGATTCTCCGGAACCTGCAGCCATCGTCGCGGGCCGAACTTCTTCTCGAGCTGCTCGGCCAACACTGGCCGGGCGCCCGCATAGCGTCCTTCCATCACTTCCTGGCTGACCGGCGTCGGATCCACGGGGTTTCCGTCCAGGCCGAGGAAGGCGACGTCGGCTAGGTACGTCGAGGCCGCGAGCGACTCGACACCCACCAGCGTGAGCTCGTCCTTGTTGAGGGAGATCCACTTCAGCCCCTTGGCGTGGGCACATCCCGCGAGCGCGCTCGCCCCAGCGTCCCCGAACGCGGCGCCGAGGAGGGGCATGTTCAGCGACGTCAGCTTCGCGAGCTGCGGCACATCGAAGAACGCGGTCACCGACGGCAGCGGCAGCGTGATGGTCACGTGCTGGATCGGCGCGAGCGTGAACAGCTTCGCCGCGCGCGCGACGAAGTCCGCGCCGCTGATCTTGATCTCGGCGACCAGGCCGCGTTGGAACTTGAAGTCCTGGACCAACCCGGCGAGCTCGCCGGCGAGCGCCTTGCCGTCGCGAATGAGCTCGACGTTGACCGCGCGCCGCTGCGGCTCGACGTCGCCGCCCGCCTTCTCCGCCTCGAACAGCAGCAGCTGCTTCTCGAGCACCGACGCACGCCGATCGCCCTTGCGCTTCCACTCCGCGAGCAGCTCCTTGCGCGCGGCAAGCGAGCCCGGCTCCGCGAGCACTCGTTCAAACGCGTTCATCGTGGCAGGTCTCCCAGTTCCGCCGAGCGCTGCGACCAGGCGGCGATACGCTTCGATGCGCGCTTCCAGGCGCATCCTGCGGAATCGACCGGGTTGCGCGCGGTACAGCGCGAGTCCCGCGTCCGACGTGAACGCGGCCTCGGGGACCGCACCATCGACCATGAACTTCGCCACCTCCTCGAGGTCGCGAATCGCCCAGCTCAGCTCCTCGCGCGCCGCGCCGCGCTTGTCGGCGGGAAGCGTCGCGGGGTCGGCGGGCCACCGCGCTGCCAGCTCGTCGGAGTGCTGCGCGAACTGCCCCGGGCAGATGAGCTGCGACGGCCGCTCACCACCGTACGCGTCGAGCGGCGGTGTCTCGGGAGCGAGCGTGAACTCGAACGTGTTCTCGCGCCCGCACCGTTCGCACGTGCCCGCGTAGCGCGCGACGAGCCCGTTCTCCGTCGAGTGAACGCCCTGGCTCTTCGCGGGATTCGGCGCACCACAAGCACACGGATGGAGCTGGATGTACAGCAAGCACTCTCGAGCAGATCGGGCAATCACGGCGGACCAACTCCAAGCTGCGCACTGAACACGGGCGGCTCGCGCAGCAGCGCATCATGTAGGAGCGCGATGGCGTACTCAAGCACCCGGCTCGACAGCGCGCCCGTGTGCTCGAGCGTCGCGGTGTACGTCGCGGACAGCGTCGGCAGCACGCGCCACACCGGAAAGCCGATGTCCTCGTTCACGCGCTCCACGGCCAGCGCGGCCTCGGCGAGGTTCGCGGAGTCCATGTCGAGCATGCCTGTACGAGTCCTTTGACACCTTCCCCGGACACCTTCCCCGGCTCCACGTGCTCGTGCTCGGGTGAATGTCCTTGAGCAACCAGGTGCCCGCGGCCGTGCCGTCGCTCACGCAAGGCCGCGCGCCGCGCCGGTACACGGGACGGTACAACCTCTTGGGGCACACCCCTGCCCTGGCCGCCCTCGCTGAGGAGAGAGGGTCGAGCAGTTGCATCAGGTCCGCGCGGGTGGGCTTGCTCCATCCAGTGGGGGCGGCGGGAATCGAACCCGCGCCGGGCGGTGCGAAACTCCCAGCGGCATCGCGCCCTTACCTCGCAACCGCCCGGAATGGTTGGGAGTCGTCATCCCGCCGTGCCACCCCCGTCCCGCCCCGTTGCAAGTCATCGAGTTTCGCACTTACTCGAGTACATCCATGGGACCCAGCAGCCAGTTGCCGGGAGCGTTCGGGTCCGCACTCAGGTAGTACTCGAAGAGGGCCTGATGGAACTCCGCACGACTGATCTCGCCGTCGCCGTCCCGGTCGAGTCGCATGAAGGCCTCGGTGGAGGTGGTCGGAGGGATTCCAAGCGCGTTATACATCCCCACGTACTCTTCCCGCGAGAGGCTGCCACTGCCGTCGCGGTCAAGAGCACCCAGCAACCCGTCGACGATGTTGCCCACGGCAATCTCGAAATTCTTCGGGGCGATCACGACAGCATCCATGATGCGGATGAATTCCTGCTTCCCGATCTTCTCGCTCGCCTTGTTCTCGCGGGCTTCCAGCAGGAGGTTCCACCAGTTCATGAAACCCTTATTCATCGCACTCTTGTTCTTCTGATCAGTCTCGTCAGCCAGGGCCGTGAACAGCCTGGCCATTTTCTCGATGTCGTCCTGGGTGATCCATCCATCGCCATTCTGGTCGAACCACCTGAACACGTAGTTGAACTTCTTGGCCTGCAAATCCGTTGTCACGAAGACACCTCTTTGGATTGATCTGTCACTGTCCGACGTCAGCCTTGGCTCCGCCATTGCCACATATCGGGCAGGTACGGGCACGGCAGTTGGAGTATAAACAACTCCTGACACTGCGGCAAAGAAAACTGGAGCTACTTCCGAGGACTCGGCAGCCAGATCAAACCGTGCTGCAACCATGGGGAACACCCCGGCCAGGTCGAATGGAACGCAGCTCATCCCAAAGACAAAACATCGGGCATCCCAGAGTATTGACCGCGTGCTACATCGGCTCCAACGAGCTGCGCATCGCCCATGGCGCTCAATCCGCCACCAGCACTCGTGGCGGACAGCCGGTCACGCTGAGCATCCAAATCATCGATTCGTACGGACAGACCCCCACCGTCACGTGGTCAGCTCCCACGGGCAGCTTCAACACGCGGGGAGTCACCGCCACGGCGGAGCTGTTCGACCCGAGCCAGGGGACCTGGTCCCTCACCGGCACCATGACGTCCCCCGCATCCAGCACGCCACCGCCCTGCTGCCTTCCAGCAAGGTGCTCGTCTCTGGCGGCGACGCCAGCAGCGACATCGTCGCCACGGCGGAGCTGTACGACCCGGCCTCCGGCTCCTGGTCTTCTGCGGGCAACATGAGAGCCGTCCGCTCTTCGCACACGGCCACTCCGCTGCCCTCGGGCAAGGTGCTCGTCTCCGGCGGCCGCGCCGGCAGCTACTACTTCGCCTCGACGGAGCTGTACGACCCCACCACCGGCTCCTGGTCCCCGTCGCCGATCTGGGCTCCATCCGCGCGGTCCATACCGCCACCCTGCTGCCCTCGGGCCAGGTGCTGGTGGCTGGCGGACGTAACGATGTGGGCTCCTCCTCCTCCTCGGAGCTCTTCACGCCGTAGCACGGAGGCGTTCCACTCCCGGGCTGACGGAAAACCCCTCCCAGCAGGTGTTCGCGCACACCGTCATGCCCGATATCATCAAATGCCGATTTTCAAGGAAAAGCCATTTAACAAAATCAAAAAGAATGTCGTGAAAATGTAGCTTATGCCGAAAATCGGTATTCACCTTCTCGCTCCACGACGAGAGGACGCCCGTGACGTCCTGACCTCGCCGGAGACGAGCCGCCAGAAGGTCTCCTTGTCGCCATTCGAGGGCTGCCGACAGGGCCCACGCATGCGCCGTCGCACGCCCTGCGTTGCGCACTGAAGAGGAGTGCAGGGGGCGACGACGACCGTGAGAGGGAAGCCGAGCCCGAGCAGCCGTGCGAGCCCCGGGCCTGTCCGTCAACTCGTGATGACCACCTTCCCCCGCGTGCGTCTTGCCTCGAGATGCCGGATGGCGTCGGGGACCTCGCTCAGCGGGAAGCTCCGGTCGATGAACGGGACGACCTTGCCGGCCTCGAGGAGTTCCTTGACGAAGGTCAGGTGCTCCCGGTTCGGCATCGACAGGTAGTTGCGGAACTTCCTGCCCTTCGAACTCGAAACCAGCGGGCCGAGGAGCATGGCCTGGAAGAGCGACCCGGTGGAGCCTCCGGCCAGGACGTAGGTCCCCGTGGGACTCAGGGTTCGCTTGAAGTCGAAGATGGAGCGGTAGGCTGCGGCGTCGAGGATGAGGTCGTACGGGTGCCCGGTCCGGGTGACGTCCTCCCGGGTGTAGTCGATGACGTGGTCGGCGCCGAGCGAGCGCACCATGTCCTGCTTCCCGGTGCCGCAAACCGCGGTGACCTCCGCTCCCAGGGCTTTGGCGAGCTGCACGGCGAACGAACCCACGCCGCCCGACGCGCCAAGGATGAGGACGCGCTGGCCCGCCTGAAGCCCTCCGGCGCCGCGGAGGCCCTCGAGCGCGGTGACGGCGGCCATGGGCACGGCGGCGGCCTGCTCGAAGGTCAGGTTCGCCGGCTTCGGCAACAGCTTCGCCTCGCGCGCACAGACGTACTCCGCGAAGGCGCCGAAGCCGCAGTCGGAGATGTCTCCGAAGATCTCGTCGCCCGGCTGAAACCGCGTGACGTTCTTGCCGACGGAGACGACCCGCCCCGCGACATCCGCCCCGAGGATGGCGTACTTGGGGCCGCGCAGCCCCATCGCGAGACGCATGATGAGCGGCTCCCCTCGCATGAGGTGACAGTCGGCCGCGTTCACGGACGCCGCCCGGACGGCAATCAGGACCTCGTCGTCGCGAGGGGCCGGCGTGTCGACCTCCTCGAGCCGGAGGACATCGGGAGAACCGTATCGGGGACAGACGATGGCTTTCATGGCAACCCCCCTACGCGTGCCGGGCGGTCTCATTGCAGGAGACGCATGGGCTACCCTACTCCAGTCCGCGCTCGCCTCCTCCGCACCTGCGCCTCCCTCTCAGGACTTCAGGAAGCTTCGCCCGTCCGCCCATGGGAATGGCATTGTCCTCTTTCAAACACAGGAGGACTTCATCCTTGAAACCCCTTCCCCTGATCCTCGTCACCTCTCTCGCGGTCTCCAGCGTGGCCCGTGCCGGAGACTATCGGGGCGCGCTCGCCATGTGTCAGAAGGATGCGCGCACCGCCGTACTCCGGATCCAGAAGGGCGGCCCCGCCGAGGGAGCCTTCATGTTCCGGACCGTCGAGGCGTATAGGCGGGAGAGAAGCCATGTAGAGGGTGAGGGCTGGAGCGGAGGGGCCGAGAAGGGCCGCTGCCGGGGCCAGCAAGGCCGCGCGCCGCGCCGGCACACGGGACGGTACAACCCCTTGGGGCACACCCCTGCCCTGGCCGCCTTCGATTGAGGAGAGAGGCAGGGAGTTGGGGCGTATTGACAGAGCGGCTGCGCCAGGTTCAGCACCACCCCTGCTGGGGTGGTCCCCGGGCCGGGGCCCGCTTCAGAGCCCGGGCCGAGGTGTCAGACGATTCGTAGGAGGCAATATGCCTGTACGAGTCCTTTGACACCTTCCCCAGACACCTTCCCCAGCCCCTCGTTTCCCTTCAAAAAACATTGCGGACTATTATATTGCGCACAACATAATTCCCTTGGAGGATTCATGTCTCAAGACGTTGCAGTGGCACGGCCCAGTCTCCTGAAAACCATTGCACGCCTCTGGCTGGGAGCCTCCTTGCTCCTCGCGGGGGCGGGCCACCTCACGTGGGCCCGTACCGAGTTCCTGGCCCAGGTCCCGAAGTGGGTGCCACTCGACGCCGACTTCGTCGTCCTCGCTTCGGGCGTGGTTGAGCTCGTGCTCGGCGCGGCACTCCTCTTCGCGCGCCGCCTGCGCACTCAAGTGGGGTGGGTGGTGGCCGCGTTCTTCGTCGCCGTCTTCCCGGGCAACATCTCTCAGTACACCAACGGCATCAGCGCGTTCGGTCTCGACACCGACAGGGCGCGGTTCATCCGGCTCTTCTTCCAACCCGTCCTCGTCGCCTGTGCCCTCTGGTCAACCGGCGCGTGGGCGGCCTATCGCGCGTCGAAGCGCCCGAAGTGACGCTCGTACAAGGACCGCGGGGACCTCTGCCTGGGTGGCGATGAGACGCGGCTGGCCTGGCGGTGCCGACCCGAGGTGTCGGACGATTCGTAGGAGGCAATATACCTGAACGAGTCCTTTGACACCTTCCCAGGCGCTCGGGTTGTTCAAACGGAAGGCCGTGGGAGGCGTCCTGTACCTGTTCGATTCGCACGCGTGGGTTGAGGCTCCGCAGTTCCGTTGCTCAAGAGTTGTAGATCAGGGCCGCCTGGGCCGGCGTGTGCCCCAAGAGGGCCGCACGGCATGATGGCCGACCGTGGAGGGGCAGGCGGCGCTGGCCTTCCTGCCGGCTCGCCAGGGGACCGGGACCCGGCTCCATTCGAGAGCAGGAACAGACCAGACAGCGCAGGTCCGTACCGTGTTTTCTCCCACGGATTCGGGCCCAATGACGTCGCCGGTCCGTTCGCCCGGTCGCGTTGTCCTCGCCGTTCCCCGTCTCCCCCTCACCCGGAGTCTCCACATCATGAGCTCGACCCCTGTCTCCTCCCACCGCGGACTCGATGCCCTGCTGACGCCCGATAACACCGTGCTGGTTCTCATCGACCATCAGCCCTACCAGTTCGCCAACCTGCACAGCCACGAGCCGACGATGGTGCTGAACAACGTGATTGGGCTGGCCAAGGGCGCCAAGGCCTTCAACGTGCCGACCATCCTCACCACCGTCATCGAGGAGCGCGGCGGCTACCTCGTCAAGGGTCTGCAGGACGTCTTCCCCGAGCAGAAGCCCATCGACCGCACCTTCATCAACACCTGGGAGGACAGCCGCGTCGTGGACGCGGTGAAGAAGACCGGGCGGAAGAAGCTGCTGCTCGCCGCGCTATGGACGGAGATCTGCCTCGCCATGCCCGCCATTCAGGCCGCAGGTGAAGGCTTCGAGGTCTACGTGGTCACGGACGCCTCGGGCGGCGTCAGCGCCGAGGCGCACGACATGGCGGTGCGGCGAATGCAGATGGCGGGCGTGACGCCCATCACCTGGATGGCGGTCATCGCCGAGTGGCAGCGCGACTGGGCCCGCGAGGCCAGTGCCGCCGCGCTCGCCAGCATCGTCGGCGACCATGGAGGCGGCAGCGCCGTGGCCTACGCCTGGGAGATGCAACTGCTGGCGGGTCGGACCCGCCGGGGCATGTGAGCGAGCTGTCTTCCTCTCCCCTATTCGGGGGATGTCACTCCTCCATTCCGCTGACATCGTTCTCCTGAGGTCCGTCTCCTTCAGGGAGATTCAGGAGGACGATGTCGTGGAGACGCGCGCGGAGCGACTGAGCCCGCTGCCTGAGAATGTGGTTTGCGCTGCCGTGGTTCGGCGGGAATGGAACGGGGTCTGCGCGGATGTGAACGAGATTCGCTGTTCGGGCCCCACCGAGCACTCCTTGTTCCTGGCTGACCACACGCGACTGAGCGCGCTGCTGGAGGAGGTGGGGGAACCCTGCGAGCCCCGCCTCCGCGCGGGGCGGCCCTGTCCCATCGGCTACGTCCCCCGTCAGTTGAACATCATGCCCGCCGGCATGCCGCTGTGGGGCTACAGCGCCCACTCCCGGCTGGTGCGCGATGTCGTGCTCGCTTTCGACCTGCCAAGGTTGGGTGAACGCCTGGGGCAGGTGTTGAGCTCGGACGCCCTGACCGCGCCGCGCCTGCGCTTCGCCGACGACCGTCTCTGGACACTGATGCGCCTGCTCGCCGGAGCGGTGGAGACCAACGACCCCTCCACCCAGCTCTACGGCGACGGGCTGACGGCCGCCATCTTCGCCTTGTTGGGTTCTCGTCGTGAAGAAACCCCAGCGACTCGCAAGGGGCTGGCGCCGTGGCAGTTGCGGCGGGTCATCGACTTCCTGGAATCGCGCCTGCCCGAGCGGGTCGAGTTGTCGAGGTTGGCCGCGCTGGTGGACCTGTCTCAAGCGCACTTCAGCCGGGCCTTCAAGGCTTCCACCGGCGTAGCGCCGTATCAATGGCAACTGCAGGCCCGGCTCAAGCGCGCGCAGGAAATGATGGTGACGACGTCCGCCTCGCTGGAGCAGGTCGCCGAGGCGACAGGCTTTGCCGACGCGGTGCATTTCGGCAAGGCCTTCCGACGGGCACATGGCATGACGCCCGCGATGTGGCGGCGGGTCTACGGACGCGGAGCCGGGTTCGAACGAACCCGGGGGTGACCCATCGGCGCCGGGCCGGAGAGGTTGAGATAGCCCTGGGCCGCCATGTCGCCGGTGGTCGTCAGGAAATCCGGGCCCTTCCGCCAGCACCTTTCGCCTGCCTCCACACCGCGGACAGGCGAACACGTCCAGTGCTTTCCGTCCTGCGCAGCAGCCCGGCCCACTCCACCCGCGACACTCCGTCACCAGGCCGCGCACCACGCGCGGGCCAGGTGCGGAGCGGATGACCCGGGGTGGCATCACCCGTTGTCGACGGTGACGGTCACGGCGGCCGAGGTGCCCACGTTGCCCGCGGCGTCATAGGCCCGCGAGGTCAGCGTGTGCGTGCCATTCGCCGCGCTGGCCGTGTTCCAGGTGTACGTGTAGGGCGCCACCGTGCGGATGCCCAGGAGGTTGGCTCCGTCGTAGAACTCGACCTTCGTCACGCCCACGTTGTCGGAGGCCGTAGCGGTGAGGTTGACGGAGCCGCCCACCACCTCTCCCGAGGTGGGCGCGGTCAGGGCCGTGGTGGGCGCACTGGCATCCCCGGCCCCGACGTTGAACACCAGGTCGTCGTGGTCGGTGTACGCGTTGCTCATGCACGCCCCGGTCGGGCTGCCTCCATAGCGGAACAGTCCACGGATGACATGGTTTCCGGCCAGCGCCGTCGCCGGCAGGGTGTACGTCGCCGTCACCACCTGTGCACCGGCCGTGGGGACATTGAACGTGCCAATGCGGACCCAGCTCGGACTGGTGGTCCGGGGGCTGTAGTACAGGTCCAGGGTATCCAGGCCTCCGGTGAGCCAGGCCCACACCGTCGCCTCGATCTTCACCGTCTTTCCCGTCGCGAGAAGCGAGCCATCCACCGTGGACACCTTGAGCTGATCCAGCGACGGAGTGGAGTGATAGGTGCCGCTCGTACCGTCCGGACACGTGCCCCCGAGCGTGTTGGGCTGATTGGGCTCGGGACCCAGAGGCCCCCGGCCATCGAGCAGCGTGCCCGAGCCGCAGCTTGAGGCCGAGCTGGCGCACCGGGGCACCTTGAGGCCGCTGTCGTAGAGCGCGGTGGCCACGACGGGGACATTCACGGCGTTGACGGTGATCGCCACGGTGACCACGTCGGAGCTCAGGTTCCCGTCCGTCGCCTGATACGTGAAGGAGTCCGGCCCCGCGTAGCCGCTCTGGGGGGTGTAGGTCAGGCCCGGGCCGGTGCCGGAGAGCGTCCCATACGAGGGCGCCGTCACCACCGGGTAGGCGAGCACGTCGCCGTCCGGATCCGTGGCCGACAGGGTCAGCCCCACGGGCGAGCCCGCGGTGGCCACGACATACACGTCCCTGGCCACGGGCGCGTCATTCACCGACGTCACCATCAGCGAGATGGTGCCAATGGCCAGACCCGTTCCATCGGAGACCTGGTACTGGAACGAGTCGCTGCCGTAGTAGCCGGCCGCCGGGGTGTAGGTCAGGTTGGGCGCGGTGCCGGAGAGCGTGCCACGCACCGGGCTGGAGATGACCGAGTAGGTGAGGGGCTGGCCTAGGCTGCTGGTGCCCGCAAGCGTCACCGCAACCGCCGTGTCCTCGGCCGTGGTGAACGCCACGTCCGGAGCCGTGACCGTGCCAGCATCGAGCCGGACCACCTTCCCACCCGTGATGCCGTTGACGGAGAACGACAGCAGGTAGTGGCCCGGCCGGAGTCCGGGCGCCACGGCGTCCACCGTGGTGCTCGAGAAGCCGGTGGGGGCGAGCCGCGTGAGGGCGCCACCTCCCAGGGGCATGAGCGTCACCGCGGAGGGGTAGTTCGTGGGGGAGGAGGCGTAGTAGCCAATGCTGGCCTCGGAGACACCGCGGAAGCGGGTGCCCGTCACCGTGAAGGCAGCGCCCTGGGTGAGGAGCTCGGGCTGCGTGAGGAGCGGACGCCAGGCCTCGTTGGCCCCCACGTCGTCGTAGGCCGTGGCCACCGTCACCAGGGAACCGCCGCTGCCGCCGCCCAGGAGGAGGGCCCGGCCCGAGGGCAGGAGCACGGCCGCGTGCGAGCCCCGGCTCGTCACCAGGGTGAGGGAGCTGACCGTCCAGGCGTTCGTCTTCGGATCATAGAGCTCCAGCGAGGAGAGGCCCGTGCCCGCGGTGTCCTTGCGGCCGCCGGCCACCAGCACCTTGCCCGAGAGCAGGAGCGTCGCCGAGGTGTTGTCACGCGCCGTCGCGAGGTTGCCCGCGGCGCTCCAGGTGCCCGTGGCCGGGTCATACCGCTCCGCCGAAGCGAGAAAGGTGCCCGCGGCATCGCGGCCCGCGGCCACCAGCACCTGGCCGGTGGGCAGGGGCACCGCCGTGTGGCCCACGCGCGCCGTCGCGAGGCTGCCCGTGAGGCTCCAGGTGCCCGTGGCCGGGTCATACAGCTCCGCCGAGCCGAGGACGCCCGCGCCCCCGTTCCCCGCAGTCACCAGCACCTTGCCATTGGACAGCGGCAGCGCGACATGCCCCTCGCGCGGCTGGACCAGGGCGCCCGTGGGGCTCCAGGTATCCGTGGCCGGGTCATACAGCTCCGCCGAGCCCACGAGGGCTCCCGTCGCATCCACGCCGCCCGCCACCAGCACCCGGCCATCGGGCAGGAGCGTCGCCGTGTGCCACGAGCGCGCCGTGGACAGCGAGCCCGTCTCGATCCAGGCGTTCGTGCCGGGGTCGTACCGCTCCGCCGAGGCGAACGCGGTGGTGCCGGAGCTGTCGGCTCCACCCGTCACCAGCACCGAGCCATCGAGCAGCAGCGTCGCCGTGTGGGCGTTGCGTGACACCACGGGCGCGCCGGTGGTGCTCACGCTGTTGTTGACCGGATCCACGAGCTCGGGGGCGGCATTGTTCCCAGTGGCGTCACGCCCTCCCACGACGAGCACCTTGCCGCTGCGCAGCAACGTCGCCGTGGGGCTGGCGTGCGCCGTCGCCAGGAAGATCTGCTGGGACTGGCTGGCGCTGGTCGGGTCGAAGATATCCGCGTTCTTGAGGATGCCATTGCCCTGGCCGCCGACCACGAGCACCCGCCCGTCGGGCAGGAGCGTCGCGAGGGGAGAGGTGCGGGCGAGCGGCAGGGGGGTGGAAGCGGTCCAGGTTCCCGTGACGGAGTCGTACAGCTCGGTGGAGGCGAGCGCGACGTTGCTCGTCCCATTGCCCCCCGCGGCCAGGACCTTGCCGTTGGGCAGCAGCGCTGTCGCGCAATAGGCTCGGGGCGAGGTCATCGACCCGGTGGCGGACCAGGTGCCCGTGGCCGGGTTGTACAGCTCCGCGCTGGAGAGCGACGCGGTGCTGTTGTAGCCGCCCGCGACGAGCACCTTGCCGTTGGGCAGCAGCGTTCCCGAGGGAGAACGGCGGGCATTGAGCATGCTGCCCGTGGAGGACCAGGTGCCCGTGGCCGGGTCGTATAGCGCGGCCGTGGTGATGATGGTGGTGGAGGGGCCATAACCCCCCGCGACGAGCACCTTGCCGTTGGGCAGGAGCACCGCGATGTGCTGGGCGTGGAGCTCGGGCATGTTACCGGTGGAAGCCCAGGTGCCCGTGGCCGGGTTGTAGAGCTCCGCGCCGGACAGGTTGGAGCCATTGAAGCCACCGGCGATGAGCACGCGCCCATCGGGCAATACGGTCGCCGTGTGCTTGGAGCGGATGACCGCCATGGAGCCCGTGGCCGTCCAGGTGTTGGTGGCCGGGTCGTAGACATCCGCGGTGGCGAGCGAGCCGCCCCCGGTGGTCCCACCAGCGGCCAGGACCTTGCCATTGGGCAGCACGGACAGCGTGTGATCGGCGCGGACGGTGCTCATCGAGCCGGCGGAGGACCAGCTTCCCGAAGCGGGGTCATACAGCTCCGCGGTGGCCGTGTAGCCCGAGTTGTTGGACCCGCCGGCGACCAGGACCTTGCCGTTGGGCAGCAAGGCCGTCGCGAAATTCCAGCGAGCAACCGCCATCGCTCCCGTGGAGGACCAGCCCGGATCCACCACCACGGGGCCACTCAGGCCCTCCAGTCCGAGCACCAGCTCCACGGAGAGGGTCCGGTCCACGAGCGCGTACCGGGCGGGCTCCCGGTGGGTGGGCACCACGCCCCGCAGCCGGGTCTCGCCCTGGCGGGAGAGTCCCCGCGCGTCCCGCGCCACGCCGTAATGCATGCGAAGCACCGGCCGCTCGTTCGCATCGAGGAACTCGAGGTACTCCTGAGCGTCGCGCACCGCCACGATGCCCTCCGGGACGGAGACGTCATAGCGGGCGCGGTGCTCCTGCCCTCCCGAGGGCAGCACGAGGTACTCCTCCGCGCGCTGGGTCACCCAGCGTCCCGCGTGCGTCTCGGTCCTCTCTCCGACCGGAGTCCACAGGTGATGGGGACCATAGAAGGCGGCTCCCCGCACGGTGCGCCGCGTGGGCTGCTCGCCCGTCACCCCGAGCGCCTTGACCTGGAAGAGATGGCCCCGGGTGGCGAGGGTCATGGGCTGGCCCTCGGTGGCGGGCAATTCCACCTCCAGGGCCCCCTCGGGCTCGAGGGGGACGGCGGTCTCGCCGTCGGCGAGGTCGGGGTAATACGCCTGGACGAGCGCCAGCGCGTCATCCTCCCGAGAGCGGACGTCCTTCAGCGCCTCGAGCGTGGGACGGGAGCGAGGAGGAGTCCCCTGCTGGTCACCGGAGCGCCCCACCTGGACCCAGCCCTGGACGGTGCTCGGGGTGTCGGAGGAGGAAGGCTCGAGGGGTGACTGACAGGCCACCAGCGCGAAAAAGGAGAGGAGAAGGATTCTGGGTCTGAATGAGTGCATGTATCTGCTGGGCGGAAGAAGTCCGCCTCAGACGCATCTAAATCCAAACCTCTGACACGGGCTGATTGACGCGGGCTGATTCGCCTCCTCTCCTTCCCCGGTTCCTTCCGGTAGAACATGGCGCCCTGCCCTCTCACCCGGGAACCGCCATGAACCCCACCGCTCCCCGCGCATCACCCTCGAGCTCAGTGGACCGCTCGCCCTGCTCGGCATCAACCGCGCCGACAAACGCAACGCTTTCGACGTCACGATGCTCCGGGCCTTCGCCGCGGCCATGACCGAGGCGGACCGCCATCTCCAGCGGGGAGCGGCTCTTCCCCGAGGGCCTCATCGACCCGTGGGCCATCCAGGGAGAGGTGCGGACCAAGCCGCTCATCGTCGCCGTGCAGGGCCTGTGCTTCACGCTCGGCATCGAGCTCATCCTGGCGGCGGACATCGCCGTGGCGTATAGGCGGGAGAGAAGCCATGTAGAGGGTGAGGGCAGGAGCGGAGGGGCCGAGAAGGGCCGCTGCCGGAGCCAGCAAGGCCGCGCGCCGCGCCGGTACACCGGACGGTACAACCCCTTGGGGCACACCCCTGCCCTGGCCGCCCTCGCTTGAGCAGAGCGGCTGGGAGTTGGGGCGTATTGACAGGTTCGATTCCCGCCACTTCCAGCCGTGCAGCCCCCTTTGGGCACACGCCGGCCCATGCGGCGCAGCAGGGGCGTGGGTTTTCTGGGGCACTGCGACGGCTTACGGAGTGGGCCTCCGCCCAGACCTCGAGCTCCTGGCGGGTCGAGCATGAACGCTCGTCAGGGACGGCATGACGGGTCGCCGACTCCAACAGCGTCGAGCATCGGACGCATAGCGGCGCTCCGGCTCACCGGCGACCTTCCGCTTCTTATGATGAGAAGGAAGGGGCACCGCCCTGAGGTCCCTGGAGGTCGAGCCATCCACACCCGCTCAGAGGTCAAGGGAGCTCTCCCGCCGCTTCGGCAGCCCCGGAGCGAGAAAGCACGGTCCCCGAACACCCTCTTCCTGGTGTCCACGGACCTCCGTCGTCAGCTCGAAGGTGGAATCGAGACGCTGGAGCTTGCTCACGCGCGCTACGTCCTCCTGGAGAAGGCCCTGTGCGAGAAGCACTGGCAAGAGGCGGTGCAGGAGCGGTGGGACAGCCTGGGGGAGCTGATCCTCCAGGAGCCCGAGTGTGAGGAGGCCCTGGCCCGCCTCCTCCATCGGGCCAAGGTGGAGCGGTGGCCCGAGACGGAGCCCACACACGCGCGAGTCCGGGAACTGGAGTTGCTCCGGACCCGGCTGGAAGCACTCACGCGCAGGCGTCTTTGCATGCCAGCGAGGTCGACGGCCCGCCTCGGGGAGGTGCTCGCCCGGCTCCATCAGTTGCTGGCCCGGACGCTTGCTCCCCCTGTCTCCTCCGAGGAGCTGCTGCTGCATCAAGGCGATTTCAAGTTGGACACGACGGCGACACTGCTGCTCCTGCCGTTGCTCTGCTTCCTGCCCATGCTCCTCGTCTTCTGCACGGGCTTCGTCGCGTCAGGGGGTCTGTGGCTCACCCTGAGCCAACTGGTGTGTTCCCTGATGATTCCGTTCCTTCCTTTCGTCTGCCAGATGCTCCAGCGCCATCTTTCCGGGAGGTTCTGGCTCACCCAGAAGCGACTGGTCTGGCAGCCCACGGGGAGAGACGCCATCCACATTCCCCTCCACGCCATCTGCCCTGGCGGCGTCCAGCTCCGATTCACCGGAAGTGTGGAGGTGCGTCTGGTGGATGGGCGCCAGCTCCGCCTCGACTTCATCCGGGGCGCGAAACAGCTCGTTGCCCTGCTGGAGAGGTACGGCCCGGCCTCGCGGCCTGTCGCGTCTCGCGCGGGCACTCGACCGCGTGCTCGCGGCATGCGCCAGGCTCAACGACGCCGTGGAACCTCGTGAGGTTTGTCCGAGGATGAAGGCCCCCGCTCACTGGATGCACTACATCAACGTGAAGAGCGCCGACGAGACCGCCAGGCGCATCAAGGAAAAGGGCGGCAAGGTGCTCAACGGCCCGATGGACATCCCCGGCGGAGACCGCATCGCCCAGTGCATGGATCCGCAAGGCGGTGTGTTCGCCATCTATTCGGCGGGTAAGCGCGCATAGAGTTGCTCATTCACACCATGGGGGCCACGGGCTCGGCGTGCACGTTGCGCGAGCCCAGCGGGGGCATCGCGGCCATCAGGGCGCGCAGCCGCTGGGCGTCGATGGGCTTGTCGAGGCAGGGCAGGCCCGTCCCGGCCAGGAAGGCGCGAGACTGCTCCGTGAAGGCGCCTCCCGTCATGAAGATGACCCGCTCGGCCTGCTCCGGCGCCACCCGGGCCAGCTCCTCGTAGAACCGGGGGCCGTCACATACGCCAGCACTTTTCGCCTGCCTCCACACCGCGGACAGGCGAAGCCCGTCCAGTCAGCCCGAGCCCCAGCGTGGAGCCCCCCGGCAACATGTAGTGGTACACGCAATGTCGCTGGGTTTCGCGCGTAGGGCTGGTACGAGGCACCACCCCGTTCCAGCTCTCGCGAGACCATGTCCCTCCTACGAACCTGCTCCTCCCTGCTGCTGCTGGTCCCCTCGCTCGCCTTCGCCAAGGCACCCTCGCCCGCCGCGCAACGCTGGTGGTCCCACGTCGAGGCACTCGCCGGGGATGACATGGAAGGGCGAGACACGGGCAGCGCGGGCCACCGCCGCGCCGCCGAGTACGTCGCGGCGAAGCTGGCCGAGCTCGGAGTCCAGCCCGGCGCGGGCCAGGGCTACCTCCAGGACGTCCCCCTCGTTTCCCGTCAGGTGGTGAAGGAGCGCAGCCGGATGGCCCTGGTCCGCGAGGGCCAGGAGCAGCCGCTCACCCTCGACCAGGAGCTCCTCCTCAGTCCGCTCACGAGCCACTCCGGTACCGTGGACGCCGGGCTCGTCTTCGTGGGGTACGGCCTGAGCATCCCCGAGGCCGGGTATGACGACCTGGCCGGTCAGGACCTGAAGGGGAAGATCGCCGTCATCGTCCTCGGAGGCATGCCCTCGAGCGTCCCCGGCAACCTGGCCTCCCACTACAGCACGCCCGAGGAGCTCGCGAGGACGTTCGTCCGCGCGGGCGCGGTGGGTGTGATCGCGCTGCCGAACCTTCACGTCATGGAGATCCCCTGGGAGCGCGCGGTGGAGAGCCAGCGGCACCCGGTGATGGCGCTGGCCAACCCCACGGGCCAGGAGACGGGTGACATTCCGCTCTTCACCCTCTTCAACCCCGCGGCCGCCAACAGCCTGCTGGCGGGCAGCGGCCACACCCTCGAGGAGCTCCTCGCCCTGGCGGACGCGGGCAAGCCGATGCCGCGTTTCCCCCTCCCCGTCTCGCTGCGCGGCGAGGTGGCGCTGGAGAAGTCGGAGCTCTCCTCGCTCAACGTCGTGGGCCGCCTGCCGGGCAGTGATCCGACGCTGGCCGGTGAGAGCGTGGTGCTCTCGGCACACCTGGATCACCTGGGCCTGGGCGCGCCGGAGAACGGAGACCGCGTCTACAACGGCGTCATGGACAACGCCACCGGCGTGGCCGCGCTGCTGGAGGTGGCCCGTACCCTCCAGGACAAGAAGCAGCACCCGCGCCGCACGGTGCTCTTCGTGGCCGTGACGGGTGAGGAGAGGGGGCTGCTGGGCTCGCGCTGGTTCGCCTCGCACCCGCCCGAGGGCAGCGGCCGGATGGTGGCCGACCTCAACCTGGACATGTTCCTGCCGCTCACGCCGCTCCAGCGGCTCGTGGCCTACGGCGTGGAGGAGTCCTCGCTGGCCGCGCCGCTGAAAGCGACCGCCTCGCGCATGGGCGTCGAGGTGATGAGGGACCCGAACCCCGAGGCCAACGGCTTCACCCGCAGCGATCAGTACAGCTTCATCCTCGAGGGCGTGCCGGCGATGTCCTTCCGGTTCGGCTACCGCAAGGGCTCGAAGGAGGAGCGCCTGCACAAGGAGTGGCACGCGAAGCGCTACCACGCACCGGGGGATGATCTGTCGCAGCCGGTGGATCGCGAGGGCGCGGCCCGCTTCGTGAGCCTGCTGGCCGACCTCACCTCGCGCGTGGCCGATGCCCCCGAGCGCCCGAGCTGGAACAAGGACAGCTTCTTCCGTCGCTTCGAGCGGCCCGGGGCTCCGGCCCCCACCGCGCGGCCGGTCCCCTGAGCCGGCGCGCGGTGGCGGTACCTCAGGCGCGCGACGGAGCCTCGCCGTGCGCCGGGGGCGCCCAGAGCAGCCCGGCGGAGTGCAGGAGGCGCTCGTTGCCCAGCCGCGAGAGCGCCTCGCACAGCCCGGTCTGATCCAGCAGGTGCCGCTCGCAGCTTCCCCAGTCCAGCCGCAGCAGCAGTCAGGACGTCTCGGCGCGCACGGTGGCGGTGGCCGACAGGCCGAGCATCAGGGCGATCTCACCGAACATGTCGCCCTCCCCCAGCGTCCGCACGAGGCGCTCGCCACCGCCCGGCTGGGGATGCAGCACCTGGCACCGCCCCCGCAGCAGCAGGTACAGGGCGTCCACCGGCTTGCCCTGCTCGAGCAGGGTCGCGCCCCCGGGCCTGGCGCAGAGCTGGAAGTCCCGCGCGACGGCCTCCCGCCGCTCGGGCGAGAGGAGTGAGCTCCAACACCGCCGTGCGCTCGAAGGCCTTGACGCTCGCGAGCCGCGGCACGTCGGAGAGGATGGACATCTCCCCGAAGAAGTCGCCCTCGCCCAGGAAGGCCACCGTGCGCCGCCGCCCCGACTTCAGCGTCCGCACCAGCGTATAGGCGGGAGAGAAGCCATGTAGAAGGGTGAGGGCAGGAGCGGAGGGGCCGAGAAGGGCCGCTGCCGGGCCAGCAAGGCCGCGCGCCGCGCCGGTACACGGGACGGTACAACCTCTTGGGGCACACCCCTTGCCCTGGCCGCCCTCGCTGAGGAGAGAGGCAGGGAGTTGGCGCGTATTGACAGCGGCTGCGCCAGGTTCAGCACCACGCCTGCTGGGGTGGTCCCCGGGCCGGGGCCCGCTTCAGCGCCTGCGTGGGCAGTCCCAGGTGCTCCACTCTCGAGCGCACCCCAGCCGCCGCCGAGGTGTCCGCCGAGGTGTCAGACGATTCGTAGGAGGCAATATGCCTGTACGAGTCCTTTGACACCTTCCCCGGACACCTTCCCCGGTACGAGTCCTTTGACACCTTCCCCGCAACGGGATGAGGAGCGCGAATGTAGCCCTTCCTCCGTCTGCGCTAAGCGCCTGCCTGCACCTCCAGCGTGGGGCAGAGCGGTCCCCTCAGTCAGCCGCTGACCGCTCCTCCGCCGTGCCGAGCGATGGCGCAGAGGAGGCGATCCAAGTTAAGGGGCTTGAGAAGCACTTCGTTCGCGTCAATCGGGTTGTCTGACAGGTTGCGGCTGGCGGTCATGACGACGACCGGGATGGAGCTCAACCCAGGTTGGCTCCGCTGCGCTTCGCGAAAGTCCCACCCGCTCATCCCGGGCATCATGAGGTCAAGGAGGATCAGGTCGGGCGGATTGTCGCGGTCGAGCGAAGCGAGCGCTGCCTCGGCCCCGGAGAAGGGTAACGTTTGGTGCCCGACGTCACCTAGGACATCGCACACCGCTTGGAGCAGATCCTCGTCGTCGTCGATCACTGCAATCTTCCTCGTGACGCTCATACACTCCTCGGGAGGACGACGGTGAAGGTCGATCCCGCTCCAGGCCGACTGTCACAAACAATGGTGCCATGTACGGCATCGACGATCTGCCGGACGATCCAGAGGCCCAATCCCAGTCCCCCGAAGTGGCGCTCCGAAACGGCGCGCTCAAAGCGCTCGAAGATCCGAGCCCGGTCCGCCGGTGCGATTCCGAAGCCCTGGTCCCGCACCGCCAGGATGACCTCGGTGGCAGACGCCTGCACTGAGACGTCAATGGGTTTTCCCTGCCCGTACTTCAGCGCGTTCGACAGAAGATTGGTGAGGACCTGGTCAAGGCGCAGGGGATCCCAATATCCAACCACCGGGCCGTTCACCTGAAGGGAGATGGGTGAACCGCACTCGGGCGTCAGCCGTTCGACCACGTCTTTGGCAACCCGGGCAAGGTCCACATTCTCCGGCTGGAGTTGAAGCTGACCTGGATCCACGCGCGACACGTCCAGCAGCCCACTGACCAGGCTCTCAAGGCGGTCTGCTTGACGGCGGATCGTTCGCGCACGCGACAACAGCCGCTCGCTCATCCCCGATGTCGACGAGAGAAGGTGGATCAGTCCGTCAACCTGCAGGGTCAGCGTCGTCAATGGCGTGCGGAGCTCGTGGGAAGCGATGGAAAGGAACTCGTCCCGGACCTTCACCGCCTGGCGCAGCTCGTCGACAAGGTGGCTGCGCTCCTCCTCCATGCGCTTGCGCTCGGAGATGTCGGCCGAGATGCCAGCCATGCGCAACGGCTTGCCCTGTTCGTCGCGGAAGACCTGGCCCCGGCACTCAATCCAATGGAGCGACCCGTCGGGCCAGAGAACCCGGTGTTCCAACGAATAGGACGGGCGGGTTCCGTCCAGCGCTTCGGTGAGGGCCCGCTCGGTCTCGGCCCGGTCCTCGGGGGACAGCATGCGCAAGTAGTCCTCGCAGCTGTCGGAAAGCTCACCCCGCTGGACCCCGAAGAGTGTCTCCATCTCGTCCGACCACGTGATCTTGTCACTGCGGATGTCCCAGTTCCAGGTCCCCATGTGCGCGGCCTCCAGCGCAAGGCGGAGCCGCTGATCGCGTTCCAGGATCTCCTGCTCGGCCTGTTTGCGCGCGGTGACGTCCCGCGTGACCGCCAGGTGGACCACCGCGCCTTCTGCCTCATCGCCAAAGGGAACTGCGCAGGTCTCCAACCAGCGGCGCGTGCCGCGCAGACCAACGGTCTCGAACTCAAGGGACTCATGGTGCCCCTGGATCACGCGCGCGTGCATGTTCTGGAATGCCTCACGGTGTTCCGGTGCAATCAGGGGGAAGACCTTCTTCCCAACAACCGCCTGGGCGCTGTCCGCCTCCACCATGGCCAGGCCGGCCGCGTTCATTTCCAACAGCGTCCCGTCCGGCGAGACCAGCTTCACGCACTCAGGCTCATTGTGGATCAGGGTTCGCAGTCGGGTTTCACTGCGGGTCGCCGCCTCCTCGGCCTTTCTCTGCACGAGCTCATTTCTGCGGCGTAGTTTGGCTCCCGCGATCGCCTGCGCAAGCTCCGCGGTCAGTGCCTCTTCCTCGGTGATGCTGCGGCAACGAACTTCGCCGCTGCCAACGGGGGAGAGCCGCCATTGGCGCAAGAGACCCAGGTGACGCGCGGGTTCGCTCAGGATGAGCACCGCCGGGATGGGATCCAGGGCGTGAAGCTCCTCACTCAGGCGCAGCGGCTCCTCAACGCCAGTCCCAAGGACCACGGCGTTGACGGTTTCCTTACGCTCCCGCAGGCGGGCCAGGATCCGTGCGGGACTGGACTCATCCGTGAAGGCAACCTCCGGATGGCCCTCTCTCAAGAGCGCCGCCGTCGGCACATCAACGGCTATGCAGATCACGGACTCCATGGCGCTACTAGCTCCCCGACGGGCAAGAGGAATTGCCTGCCGCTTCCTGAAGTGGCTAACACCAGGTCCTCGGCCCAGCATTGCCGCCAGGGTTGAGTGGGCAGGGTGTCCCGGCGCGCCTGCTCGCCTGCTCTGCCGCACGCCCGGCTTCGCCTGGGACGCGTGCTGCCAGCCCTTCCACCCCCGTCCGGAGCATAAGAAGTATAGAGGCCCGGTTAAGAGCGCGCGGGGAGGTAGACAGTGGGCGCAGTGGGTCCTCGAGCGTGAGCGGAAGGTGCCGAGTCCCCCGAGGCGAATGGCTGCGGACACCCGCTGGACGCACGCCTGGTTGCCCGCGCCAGGCAGAGGAGCGCTAAAGGCTGGCCTGCAGGCCGAGGTGACACTCACTGCCAGAATGCGGCCTGCGGCGGCCCTCGCGCCGGGGCGAGCGGAGGCGGCACCTCGGGCAGATTCAAATGCCGCAGGATGCCCCTCACAACGGGCCCATGCGTCAGCCAGGCCAGCACCCGCCGCCTGCCCCGCCCTCCGCACAGGTGAAGACGTCCAGCGTCGTTTTTCCGCAAACGACAAAACCGGCCAGAGAGGGGGACCGCGTGCTCGATGGTGACGTGCTCTCCCGTCACCACGACGCGCTCGATGAGCAGGCGCACCAGCCGTTGCCTGCCCTCAAAGTCGAGCGAGTCGAGCCCCTCACGCACGGCCGCGGCAAAGGCCTCCAGTTGCGCTTTCCGCTCGCCCAGCCGCTCCTCATCGGCATGCTGCGCCTGGAGTTCCTTGGCCCGGGCGCGCGCTGCCTCAAGGGCAGCCTCCAGTTGCGCGCGCCGCACCTTCAACTCGTCCACCCGCAGGGCGCCCTGCTGGTAGGCGTCCACCAGGCGCTCCACCTGCCTCTCGAGGTTTCTACACGTTGACTCGAGGCGAGCTCGCTCGCGTGCCGAGGCCTCTTCTCCCTCTCGGCGCTCCTGCCAGGAGGCGACCTCCTCCACCAGAATGCGGGGCTCGCGCAGCCACTGGCACACTGCGCTCCATACCGTCGCGTCCAGCGCCTCGGCCCTGAGGTACTGGGCCTTGCAGCGTGCTGCACGCCCACTGTCCTCGGGGCCTCGGCTGCACCCGTAGTAGTGGTAGTCGCCCCGTCCGTTGGACTGCGCGCGACGGAAGCAGGACATGCGCAGTCCGCACTGGCCGCACACCACCAGCATGCGCAGCAGGTAGCTGTAGCGCACGTTGCGCGAGGAGAGCACCTTGTTGCGTGCCAGCTGCAGCTTCACCGCCGCTTGCGTGGCCTCGTCGACGAGGGGCGGAATGGGCCACGTCTGCCACTGCTCGCGCGGGCGGAGCAGGTAGCTGCTCTTGGCTACCTTGCGCAGAGCCGCGGCCTTGCGCGGATGTGTCGGCACGGCGGCCATCAGCCGGTTGTAGACGGCGGTGCCGGTGAATGCCGGGTTGACGAGGAGGTGGCGGACGCTGGCGCCCGTCCAGCGCGCCGCGCGCCGTGGCCGCACGCCCTGGGCGGTGAGTCGTCGTGCGACTGCGCGCGCACTCAGGCCCTCCTCCAGCACCCAGCGGTACATGTCGCGCACTCGCGCGGCCTCCTCCTCGTGGAGGACGACTGTCTTCTGCCGCCCGTCCGGACTCGTCACCAGGCGGTAGCCGTACGGTGGCCGCGAGAAAGGAGGCGTCTGGCCCGTGCGCACCTTGTGCAGGCGCCCGCGTCGGGTGCGCTCGATGATTTTTGCCCGCTCGTACTCGGCGATGACACCCTGCATCTGCACCAGCAGCTTGTCCTCGGCCTTCTCCCCAATGGGCCGCTCGACGAAGTGCACGCGCACGCCTCGCGCAGCCAACTCCTCGAGCACCACCTGCTGGTGCACGTAATTGCGCGCCAGCCTGTCGGGTGCGAAGACGAGCAGCACATCGAGGAGGCCGTCGGCCGCCGCGTCCCGCATGGCGTCGAAGGCAGGCCTGTCCAGCCGGGTACCACTGAAGCCCTCGTCCACGTAGCAGTGCTGCGGGGGCACCTGCAGGCCCAGCTCCGCGGCAGCCTTGTGGAGCGCCGCGATTTGCGAGGCAACCGTCTGCTCCTGCTCCTGCCGCGCCGTGGAAACGCGAGCGTAGAGCGCAGCTCTTTCAGCCATCATCGGCTCCTCTCTTGTTGCCCAACTCAACGACGTCGGGACTTGTTACTTCGCTTGCCTCGGCTGGAGGCCCTTGGGGCCTTCCGGCCGCGCCGTGGGCAGCGTCCAGGAGCAGCTGCACGGCGCGCCCCATCCGCTCGCGGCCGTCGGCTGTCGGGGCGGGCTTCCACTCGACGCTCCACTCTCTCTTGCGCACCCTTTTCGCGTGGTGCAGCCGAACGTGGACGGCCAGCGCTGCCGCCCTCCTGCTTCACCTCAGGAGGTGTAGCCGAGGGCCAGCTGCGCTTGGGCACCCGACGGTGCAGGGTGAACCGCACCAGCCTTTTGTCGTTTGTGGCTAAACCGCCAATGCGAACGTCCTGCGCAGCAGCCCGGCCCAATCCACCCGCGCCGTCCTCTGATTCCTCGGCTCCTCCACCGTCGCGGCCAAGGAGAGGCTCTCCTTCTGTGGGCCCGCCTCCGTCCCCGCTTGAGGGAACTGGCCGTGTGCACGGTCATCTACGTGATCGTCGGAGCGGTGGCCACGGGCCTCATTCCGTACCAGCAGCTCAAGTCCTCGGACCCGCTCGCGCACGCCTTCGAGGTGGCCGGGCTGACGAAGTTCAGCTGGATCATCTCCCTGGGCGCGGTCGTCTCCATGGCGGCGGTGCTGCTGGTGTTCCAGTACGGCCAGCCGCGCATCTTCTACGCCATGGCGCGCGACGGCCTGCTGCCCCCCTGGGCGGCGAAGATCCACCCCAGGTACCGCACGCCCCACGTCACCACGCTCATCACCGGCGTGCTGGTGGCGATCGGCTCGCTGGTGGCCGATGACGCCGCCACGTACGACCTGACCAACATCGGTACCCTGTCCGCCTTCATGCTGGTGTGCCTGGGCGTGCCCGTGCAGCGCCTCAAGGACCCGGACCGGCCCCGGCCCTTCAAGGTGCCCTTCGTGTGGCCGGTGTCGCTCGCTGGCGCCGCCGCGTGCCTCTTCGTCATGAAGGGCCTGCCCGTGCACGCCTGGGAGCGCTTCGGCATCTGGCTGGCCATCGGCCTCGTCGTCTACTTCGCCTACGGCTACCGCAACTCCGTGCTGCGGCGGGGCGTGGCCCCGGTGAACCTGGAGGCCCCGGTCAGCCCGAACCCCGGCGTGGAGCCCCCCGGCAACATGTAGTGGCACACGCAATGTCGCTGGGTTTCGCGCGTAGGACTGGTACGGGGCACTTCCCCGTTCCAACGCTCGCGAGACCATGTCCCTCCTTCGAACCTGCTCCTCCCTGCTGTTGCTGGTCCCCTCGCTCGCCTTCGCCAAGGCGCCCTCGCCCGCCGCGCAACGCTGGTGGTCCCACGTCGAGGCAATCGCCAGTGACGGCCTGGAGGGGCGCGACACGGGCAGCGAGGGCCACCGCCGCGCCGCCGAGTACGTCGCGGCGAAGCTGGCCGAGCTCGGCGTCCAGCCCGGCGCCGGCCAGGGGTACCTCCAGGACGTCCCCCTCGTCTCCCGCCGGGTGGTGAAGGAGCACAGCCGGATGACCCTGGTCCGCGACGGCCAGGAGCAGCCGCTCACCCTCGACCAGGAGCTCCTCCTCAGCTCGCTCACGAGCCGCTCCGGTCCCGTGGACGCCGGGCTCGTCTTCGTGGGCTATGGCCTGAGCATCCCCGAGGCCGGGGTACGACGACCTGGCCGGCCAGGACTTGAAGGGGAAGGTCGCCGTCATCGTCCTCGGAGGAATGCCCTCGGGCGTCCCCGGCAACCTGGCCGCCCACTACAGCTCGCCCGATGAGCTCGCGAGGACGTTCGCACGCGCGGGCGCGGTGGGCGTGCTGGCGCTGCCGAACCTTCGCGTCCTGGAGGTCTCCTGGGAGCGCGCGGTGCAGGGCCAGCAGCACCCGGTGATGGTGCTGGCCCACCCCACGAGCCAGCAGAGCGTAGACATTCCGCTCGTCACCGCCTTCAACCCCGCGGCCGCGAACACGCTGCTGAAGGGCAGCGGACACACCTTCGAGGAGCTCCTCGCCCTGGCGGACGCGGGCAAGCCGATGCCTCACTTCACCCTCCCCGTCTCGCTGCGCGGCGAGGTGGCGCTGGAGAAGTCGGAGCTCTCCTCGGTCAACGTGGTGGGGCGCCTGCCGGGCAGTGAGCCGAAGCTCGCCGGTGAGAGCGTGGTGCTCTCGGCGCACCTGGATCACCTGGGCCTCGGCGAGCCGGTGAACGGGGACGGGGATCGCGTCTACAACGGCGTCATGGACAACGCCACCGGCGTGGCCGCGCTGCTGGAGGTGGCCCGCGTCCTCCAGGAGAAAAAGGCGCACCCGCGCCGCACGGTGCTCTTCGTGGCCGTGACGGGCGAGGAGAAAGGCCTGCTGGGCTCGCGCTGGTTCGCCTCGCACCCGCCCGAGGGCAGCGGCCGGATGGTGGCCGACCTCAACCTGGACATGTTCCTGCCGCTCACGCCGCTCCAGCGGCTCGTGGCCTACGGCGTGGAGGAGTCCTCGCTGGCCGCGCCGCTGAAAGCGACCGCCTCGCGCATGGGCGTCGAGGTGATGAGGGACCCGAACCCCGAGGCCAACGGCTTCACCCGCAGCGATCAGTACAGCTTCATCCTCGAGGGCGTGCCGGCGATGTCCTTCCGGTTCGGCTACCGCAAGGGCTCGAAGGAGGAGCGCCTGCACAAGGAGTGGCACGCGAAGCGCTACCACGCACCGGGGGATGATCTGTCGCAGCCGGTGGATCGCGAGGGCGCGGCCCGCTTCGTGAGCCTGCTGGCCGACCTCACCTCGCGCGTGGCCGATGCCCCCGAGCGCCCGAGCTGGAACAAGGACAGCTTCTTCCGTCGCTTCGAGCAACCAGGGACTCCGGCCCCCACCGCGCAGCCGGCCCCCTGAGCCGGCGCGCGGTGGCGGTACCTCAAGCGCGCGATGGAGCCTCGCCGGGCGCCTGGGGCGCCCAGAGCAGCCCGGCGGAGTGCAGCAGGCGCTCGTTGCCCAGTCGCGAGAGCGCCTCGCACAGCCCGGTCTGATCCAGCAGGTGCCGCTCGCAGCTTCCCCAGTCCAGCCGCAGCAGCAGGCAGGACGTCTCCGCGCGCACGGTGGCGGTGGCCGACAGGCCGAGCATCAGGGCGATCTCCCCGAACATGTCGCTCTCCCCCAGCGTCCGCACGAGCTGCTCGCCGCCGCCCTGCTGGGGGTGCAGCACCTGGCACCGCCCCCGCAGCAGCAGGTACAGGGCGTCCACCGGCTTGCCCTGCTCGAGCAGGGTCGCGCCCCCGGGCCTGGCGCAGAGCTGGAAGTCCCGCGCGACGGCCTCCCGCCGCTCGGGCGAGAGGAGCCGGAAGAGCGAGTTGCCCCGCAGCACGTCCGTCAGCAGGCGCTCGCGGTGGTAGGCCCGCAGGGCCTCGGCCACGGAGGGGAGCCGCTGGATGATGCCCTCCAGCCGCTCCCGCGAGAGCTCCAACACCGCCGTGCGCTCGAAGGCCTTGACGCTCGCGAGCCGCGGCACGTCGGAGAGGATGGACATCTCCCCGAAGAAGTCGCCCTCGCCCAGGAAGGCCACCGTGCGCCGCCGCCCCGACTGCAGCGTCCACACCACCTCCACGCTCCCCTCCACGATGGCGAACATGGAGCTGCCCGGCTCTCCCTCCTCGACGATGACCTCCCCCGGCTGGAATTCCCGCAGCTCCAGGGCCTCCATCACCGACAGGAACTCCTTCTCGCCGAGCCGCGCGAACAGCGAGACGCGCTCGGGCTCCGCCTCCCCGCTCGCACGCGACAGGCTGGCCGAAACCCGCGTCAGGAGCCTCGGCACGGGGGGCCCCGACGGAGCCTGGGGATCCATCCGCCGGGCATCGAGCCCCGCGAGCAGCCGCTGCGTCGGCTCATGATCCGGCTCGAGCCGGCGTATAGGCGGGAGAGAAGCCATGTAGAGGGTGAGGGCTGGAGCGGAGGGGCCGAGAAGGGCCGCTGCCGGGGCCAGCAAGGCCGCGCGCCGCGCCGGTACACGGGACGCTACAACCCCTTGGGGCACACCCCTGCCCTGGCCGCCCTCGCTTGAGCAGAGAGGCAGGGCGTTGGGGCGTATTGACAGCGGCTGCGCCAGGTTCAGCACCACGCCTGCTGGGGTGCTCCCCGGGCCGGGGCCCGCTTCAGAGCCTGCGTGGGCAGTCCCAGGTGCTCCACTCTCAAGCGCACCCCAGCGGGGGCCGTCACACACGCCAGCACCTTTCGCCTGCCTCCACACCGCGGACAGGCGAAGCCCGTCCAGTGAGAACGTCCAGCGCAGCAGCCCGGCCCACTCCACCCGCGCCGTCCTCTGCTTCCTCGGCTCCTCCTCCGTCGCGGCCAAGCAGAGGCTCTCCTTCTGTGGTCCCTCCTCCCTCCCCGCTTGAGGGAGCGGAAATGGCCGGAGCCTGGCGCCCGGAGCGAAGACGCCATGAAACCTCGTGAGGTTCGCCCGAGGCGGAGGCACCAGGGACGCCAGGCGACGGAGCAGTTCCAGCCCGGTGAAGAAGAGATGCGTGGTGCCGTCCGCCAGCGGGCGCTTCATCCGGTACGCTAGGCGGCCGTCCTGCGCTCGTGACAAACGCTCCAGCGCCAGCGCACCGCGTGCTCCGTAGCGGCACAGCCGCTCCACATCCCATTCGCAGACTACGATACATGCAGAGCCGGTTTCGGGCTGCGTGACCATCACCCTGCCGACTCATCCGCTCCAAGGCGTGCAGCTGCCGGTCATCCGCACCGTCCGCAGCCAGGACGGCAGGCGGTACATCGACGTGGAGCACCCACCTGGCTGGTGCATGAGGCTTCCGATTGAGTGGACAGACCGCTCCTCACCTCTGGTCCCACCCAGCATCGGCGGTCGTGAGGTTCGCCTCCGCATTTCCGACCTTCTCAAGCTCGCTGATGCTGTAGAGGTGGCACTTCGCCGGGAGCCTGCCCCACCGCCTGCTCCTGGCTCAGCGGTTGAGCATAGCTTCATCCAAGTCACCTCGGTCGACACGACCCGCGGCAATCCGATAGGCCCTTCTCGGAGCGTGGACACCCCTCTTGCACCAGGTGCTCCACGCCGAGGCCGCAAACGCGAAGGAAAGCGATGAATGAGAAGGGCGCGGCCATTCCAAAACCCGTTTCCGAGAAGAGGGGCATTATGCATAGCGCACCCAGGCCCTGCCTGTCGTTTTCGTGAAGGTGCGTATTGGCATGCAGGGAGAAGCCTTCCAGCAAGGCGCACCGGGGCTGCTTTCGGGGAGGGGGCCGCACGTCCACCTCCGTCCAGCGCAGCCGCTGCTGCAGGGAGTGCGCCTGGTACACCTGCAGCGCGTCCTGGGGCCCGTGCGCGGGCAGGGCCCCTCTTTTCTCCAGCAGGCGCAGCACTCGGTGGCGTACCCCCTTCAGCAGCCGCTCCACCTCGGCTTGCGTGGGCGGCGGCAACGGCTCGAAGCGCACGCTGCCTTGAAGGGTGTCAGACGATTCGTAGGCGGCGTCTTCGCCAGCTCACCTACGCCCCCATCTGGAGGAGCACGGTGCCCTGCTTGTGTCCCGAGTCGACGCGGCGGTGGGCCTGGGCGCTGTCTTCACAGGGATAACGGCGGTCGATGACCGCGCGGAGCCGTCCCGTCTCGGCGAGCTCCCTGAGAAAGCACAGGTCTTTCCTCTTCGCGCTCGGCGGCCGCAGGCCGGTCAACGCCAGGACGGCTCTCCTGCTCCCGAAGAAGCGCGTCCAGAGCACGTCCGCGAACATCCCCAGGGTGGGAACGGTGGAGGAGGTAGATGCCCCTGTCCGTCAGCGCGTCCTCGCAGCGCGAGAAGGAGCGCTCCACCGTCACGAGTTCCACGGGTGCATCCGGCCCGCCCACGTCCTTCCAGTTCTTCACCTCGCCGGTGAAGAACGCCTTGAGCTGGTTCCGGCTGAGGTTGGGGACGGGATTGTCCGGGTGGACGTACACCGCGAGCGCGGCGTAACCGATGATGACGTAATAGGGCTGCTGGGCCTTCTCCGTGCTCGTGAGCGAGCGCGCCAGGCCGCCCAGGTCCGCACGCCCCTCCATCACGAGCTTGAAGCCCTCCGCAGAGCCGACGTAGTGCTTCGCCTCGATGGGCCGCCCTCCTCGCCGCTCGAAGCCCTCGCTGAACGGGCGCAGGACGGCGTTGCCGATGCTGCCGGAGCCCGCGTAGACGAGGGACGGGGACGTGTCGGCCGGCTTCTGGCAGCCCGAGCCCCAGCCCCCGAGGAAGCAGTACGAGCCCGAGGACCCACGCGCGGGACCGCACCCTGGTGAAAGCCCTACGAGACTGGACGGAGGAGACGAACAAAACGGCGCGGGAGTGTACCGAATGGGGACCGGGCCGGGTGCGCACTCGGCGTAGGAGCGAGAGAGGGGAGGAATAGGCTGCCCGGTAACCAAGCGGGTTGCGAGTACCCGCTCTCGGCCTAGGCAGCGCTGCGCTTGCCCCCGTGTCGAGCACACATCATACTCAACCGTCTCACCCAGCACACTACCTACCTCTACGGGGAGATATCGCATGGAACCGGTAACGCTCGCGGCCGTGACCTCTGCCATCACCGTTCTTGGCACCAAGGTGGCCGAGGGAGTAGCCACTCAGGCAGGCAAGACCATGTGGGATCGCGTGCTCAAAGTTTTTGGTTGGAGCGCGGCCCCGCCTGTTGACGGACTTGCACAAACGACCGCCGAGCATCTCCAGTCGCATCCTGAGCATGCGGCGCAGGTCATCCATGTGCTCAAGCAGGACGCGGGTTCGGTCGGCATGCTCGTCGGCCGCATCGACGCTGAGAAGGTCATCGTGGCCCAGAACATTCACAACATCAACATGTGACGATGCCCAACGACGAGAATGCTTTGCCCAAACCCGTTGAGCCCATCCCGTTGGTGCAGGAGGTGGTCGCGCAAAATGCGGTTATCGCTGGCAGCGTCGACCAGCTCACCCTAAACATCAATGGTACGGGCATCAATGTGCAGGAGTTTCTCCGCGTTGTCCTATCGCGCGAGCAGCGCAGTGGAGCACCTGCGGATGATGACCCGTTCGCCTCTGAGATTGACGCAAACGTGGGACTCATTGATCGCCACCTTTTCAGCGAGGCGTTGGATGGGTTCCGCAAGCTCCAACAGAAGTGTGGTACCAAGCAGGGGCTGTCAAGGTCACGTTTCCGAATCGCCAACAACACCGGCGTGTGCCTCATGGGCCTCGAGCGTTACTCCGAGGCAAGGGCCGAGTTTAACAAGGCGCTCTCGATTGAGCCTGACAGCGACTTGGTAAGGGTGAACCTTGCAGCGGCGAACTTACACGCGGACGAGCCGTCGCTCACCTTGGACTTGCTTGATAAGCCTATCACAAACGTATCCATGCGGGGGCAAGGCGGCGCACTCCGCGTCGCCGCGTTGTCCAAACTTGGGCGCTACGACGACATAGAGAGATTTCTCCGCGAGGAAGCCTGGGCAGCCTACGATGCCCGTGTTCAGCTTGCTGTCGCGTATGCTATGGCATCCAAAGGTGACGCAGACAGGGTGGACAAGGCTCTGCGTGTCGCTGTGGGCAACGAGGAGACAGCCCTGAATGCCCATATACTCCATGGGATGTGTGCCCTGGGAGTCGCCGCGAGGCTTGGGAATGGCATTGATTTCGTACCGGTGAGCAAGGATTTGCCTCGGGACCGGTTGGAGACGGCGCTCGCGGAATTCCGGCATGCACTGGACCTGTGCCCGTCTGGCCTGCGCGACACTCGCGCAGGACTTCTGGCTCAATGCGGCTTGGTATTGTCCCTGCTCGGTGAGCTGGAAAAGGCATTGGAGGCTTTCGAAGCTAGTCGAAGTACCAGTTCACGACCCAATGTTTTGGCAGTGGTCAACCATGCTGCTGTACTAATGGAGCGCAACGAATTTTCTGCCGCTGCGCGCCTCATTCGAGACTCCGGATTGGTCGACCAGCACCCACACGTCCGACTTCAACTTGGGGCAGCTCTTCTTGCCGCACATGCCGATGCCGACGTCATCGAACTCCTCGCCAATGCTTGGCAAAATCTTCCCGCTAAGGAGAAGCGCATTCGCGGAGCAACGCTGGTGCTCGACTCATGCCGACGCATCCAGCGTGCGGAACTTGGCAGAGAGATCTGTGACGTACTTGCCCGCGAGTACGCTGACTCCTGGGATGCTTGGTTCCACCTGGGACGCTATTTTGCTGGTTTAGGAGACCAAACCCAAGCATTATCCTCGTTTCAAAAGGCGCTCTCGCTCGCTAACGAGGAAGACAGTTGTGATGTGAGGGAGCAACTGGGCTACAGGCAGGCCATGTGGGGGGACTATGCAGGATGCATCACCACATTAGAGCCTCTGAATATCACCACTCTTGGTGATGGTGCGGCGCAAGCCTTTGTGGTGTCGTTATATAACACGGGCGCCCTAAATCGGGCACGCACTGTCGTCGACACTCTCTTAACGCGCGAGCACGTTCCAGAGCAGGTTCTTGAGGTGGCGGTTGCTATTGCCTCGCAAGCGGGTGACCTCGAGAGAGCGACGGAGCTTCAGCGTAGGCTGCTTCAGGAGCGCAAGCCTCGGCTTCGCGACATCAACTGCTTGGCCACCCTTCTGCTACGGAAGGGAGACAGACAACAGGCGGTGGACTCGTTGTCCGTTGATGCGAGCGAGATGGAAGGTGGGCAAGACGCCCACGAGTTGATGGTGTTCGCATTCCTTCTGAGTGCTGTGAGAGACAAGCGGGCTTTGACATATGGTTACCGCTCGTGGGAACGCGGCAGGGACCAAGCACAGATTCAGCTAGGTTACGTTGGGCTCTTCCTGAACAGGGAGCGGGGCGATAGTGATCGTTTGGAGTCAGATGTCATAGTGCCTGGGACTACAGCGACGCTTTCCGTTGTGGGTAGGAGCGGCTCGCGCGTAGTGTCCATTGTTCAGGATGGGGACCTGATTCCAGATGCTGCAACCTGGGTTAAGGCCTCTGACCCGCTGGCTACTCGCCTGATCGGAAAACGGGTGGGAGACGAGATTGCTGGGCCCTCGAACCCGCTGGTCCAGACGGTCTACCGAATCGACAAAATTAAATCAAATTTTGTCCGAGCGTTTCAGGAGACGATGTCTGGATTCAATGAGCGCTTCCCAGACGCGGAAGGGTTGTGGAAGTTCGAGGTTCCGCGCGACGATCCATCAGAGCTTACCAAGTTGTTGCTTTCTATTCCGGGAAACTCGGGCCGTATCAAGGAACTTGTGGCCATGCATACTCAGGGGCGCTTGCCACTCGCTGCGCTCGCAGGCGCGCTCCATCGCTCTGTGCCGACAACATGGTCTGGGCTCATTCACGATGATAGCGGCAGGGTCTTCTTTTCTCGCGGTGCAGGCCAAGAATTTGAAGTAGCCGAGCGCATCATTGGGGAACGCAACCAACCAGTGTACCTTGACTACTCCGCGCTGATGACTCTTATGCTGCTCGATGCTGAATCGCGCACGAAGATTGCTCAACTGATCAGCCCAGTTCGTGTTGTGCAGAGTCTTCTTGATGACTTGCACTCCCACGCCGTTCAGGCAATGCCGAAAGGCACAGGCGAAGGAATGAACGTGTCGGTAGGTGAGGACGGGCGGCTTAGGGTTGCACCGTTAGGTGACGAGCACGGGTTTCTTATGCGAGTGCAAGAGGTTGCGCGTGCGGTGGCTTTGCCGTGCGCTGCCTACTCTCAATTCAACGCGCCTCCTGCTGAGCGGGAAGTGGCTTCTAAAGTACTTGGGGAGCCCACATCAGACCTGCTTTGGGAGGCGGCGGCGACAGGCGGCATGGTGCTTTGTGATGACCAAGCACTTGGAATGCTTGCTCAAATTCAAAACCAGACGCCGACCGCTTCGATTCAAGCGGTGGCGTTGGCGGCTCACAGAAAAGGCCGCATGACTCTTCCAGAATATTCGGCCATAGTGGAACGTTTGGCGGTGGCCAGATACCGGTTCATCACGGTGGATGAAGACGTCATTGAAGCCATCCTTGAGCGCCATCAGTGGCGGCCCACTTCCGAGGTGATGGCTGTATTTTCCTGCCTGGAGGGGCCCGACTGCAACACATCGAGTGCTGCGCTTGTGGGGGCGAAGGTGCTCAAAGCCATCGTTTTGGAGTCGGCATCAGCACCGAATCGGAATGCATTGGTCGATGTGTTGCTCGCGCGGCTCACGACGGGGCACGACGTCCGCCAAGTTACTAAGCGGTCCGCCATAGATGTTGTTCACTTTTTCCGCAGGCGGTTTCGGTAGCTCATGAAGCCGCTGCGGACAGCGGCGAGCAGTTCAGCGAGCGTGGGGTAGCTCCGACGGGGCATTTCGTAGGACTTCACCACGCCGAAGACGGGCTCCACCTCGTTGAGTTCCGGCGAGTACACCGGGAGAAAGAAGAGGCGCACGCCGCGCTTGCGCAGTTGCCTACGGCGTTGGCGGATGAAGCGGCTGGTGTGGATGTTGACGTTGTCCAGGACAACGGTGCATGGCCGCTTCCCCGTGGGTAGCAACAGCAGGAAGTCGAAGACATCCGCACTGGTGAGGGAGCGGCCCTTCACGGTGAAACGTAGGGCTCGCTGGCCGTCGCGAATGCCGTAGGCGGCCAGGGCGTTGGCGCGCCTGCCCTTGGTGGCCTCATAGGCAATGAGCTTGCGACTGCCTCGGAGCGTCCAGCTGTAGCCCGTCGGCTGCGTGGGTGCGAAGCCGCACTCATCGAGGAAGAAGAGGTCTAGCCTCCGGGCGCGGGCTTTTTTTGAGCGTGGTGAGCTTGCGGCGCGCCCGCTCCACCGCCTCGGGCTGCTGTAGATGCTCCAGGCTCGACTTGGTGCGGCGCCAGCCAGCGCCCAGTTCCGCCAGGTAGCGCTCCGTCTGCCGGGCACTCATTTGAATGCCCACCCCAGCCAATGCCTCAGCCAACTGGGATGATGTCCAGGTACGTGGCTCCGAGAGGAACTTCTCGAGCATGCCCACTACCATGGCGTGTCGCTCAACATCCGGCACTGGCCCCGGTAGCTTGTGCTCCAACGCATCCAGGCCCTCGTGGCTCCAGGCCTTGAGCACACGGCGCACAGTAGCCGCATGCACTCCCAGGTACTCCGCAATCCGTGGGGGCGACCAGCCCGAGGCGGACAGAAGAATCATCTCCACGCGGTCGCGCTCCCACGGAGTGGCCCAGGACGAGCGGCCCCGCTCTCGGAGCCGCTCCCTATCCTCTGGGCTCACATCTGCACGCAGCATCGCAGATGTGTACAACATCTATGGCGGACCGCTTAGTCGCATGTTGTACTGTTTACGCCAACTGCTCATGCTTGCCCCCATGCAGCTACAGTGGCTTCAGCAGACCCTTCGTGCATGGGTGGCCATCCGGTCTTGAAGCTGGTGCAAAAGGAATGGAACTGTTCGTAGTCGCACACCTCTTCTCTGTACGAGGTGCCTGACACCTTCTCGGGGGTGCCGGGCCTTCTCCGTGCTGGTGAGGGCGCGCGCCAGGCCGCCCAGGTCCGCGCGCCCCTCCATCACGAGCTTGAAGCCCTCCGCAGAGCCGACGTAGTGCCTCGCCTCGACGGGCGGCCCCCACGCCGGAGAAGGTGTCAAACGACTCGAGCGGCGGGAGCGCAGGGGACGGGAGAGCGCCAGGCCCAACTCGCTCAGTCCCACCTCGTTCTCGACGGGGACTCGCCGTACGAGGTGCCTGACACCTTCCCGGCCTTCCCGGGGCCGGCGGCAGCACCTCGAGGATGCCGATGCGCTCGTCTCGGCCGCGCAGCCGCTCGCTTCTAGCGCAGCGCCGCGAGGGCCGCGCCGACCTTCGCCACCGTCACCGACACGGGCGTCGTCACCTCCGGGGCGAAGATGGCCACGCGGAGCTCCTCGAAGGCCCACCGCAGCTCCCGCGCCGCCTCCCGGTCACGCACGGTGGCGCGCCTGGCGAGGAAGGTCTCCCACAGGGGGGTGAAGGGCTCGGCCTTCCCTGCGTCCTTGCCGGGGTTCGCCACCGCACGCGCCAGCCGTGCCTGGGCGGCGCGGAGGTAGCGCGGGTAGTCCAGCAGGCGCAGGAAGGGAATCCACTCGATGAGGTTCACAGGGAACAGGTGCCCGAGCTGCGAGCGGATGTCCCGCACGGCCGCCGCGCCGCTCGGCCCCTTTGATGCTGCCTTGAGTGCAGCGAGCGTCGCAGCGAGCTCCGAGGAGGTGACAACGACGGCGTTCGCCCAGTCCCGGGCCGCACGCTCGATGCGCGGTGAGCCCTCATGGACCAGCGCCTCGAAGGCCGCCTTCGTGCGGGGCAGCGGCGCACCCGGTGCGAGCTTGAACGCATCGTCGACGCTGCGTGCGAGGACGAGCGCCCGGAAGGCGTCGGCCTGGCCCCGCGCGGGCGGCGCGCCGTCCAGGGACGGGAAGGGCAGCGGCATGCGTGCGGCGCTGACGGCCACGTGTCCGCGCGCGGCGAGCATCAGGAGCCGGCGGACCCCCGTGCGCGTGGCCGCGTCGGCGGCGGAGGAGGTCTCGAGCAGCACCAAGTCCACGGCAGCGCCCCGGTCGACGAGCGCGGGGTAGCTGCGGACCTCGAGCCCACCGACCCGCCGGGTGACCACGGGGGGCAGTTCTCCGAAGGTCCAGGCCGTCAGCCCCTTGCGCTCCCAGTCCGAGGCCGGTGCCGCGCTGCGCAGCGCCGCCCGGGCACGTCCCCCGTGTTGCTCGAGCAGCGCGTCGGCGTCGCGGCTCCGCGCGAGCTCCTTTCCCCGCTCGTCGAGCACCCGGAGCGTGATGCGCAGGTACGGCGCCACGGCATCCGCCCGGAGGGACTCCTCAGGCAGGTCCACGCCGCACAGCCGGAACACCGCACTCGCGAGCGCTGGAATCATCGGCCCGCGGAAGGGCACCAGCTCCTTCTCGAGACGGTCGACCAGGTCCGGCACCGGCCCCAGCTGCTTGCGCTGGGCGCGGGGGACCTGCTCGAGCAGGGCGGTGAGCTTCTCCCGCTGCCACCCGGGGATGGTCCAGTCGAGCTCACCCGGGACCAGCTGGGCGAGCAGCAGCAGCGGCACGCTCAGGGTGAGGCCGTCGTCCTCGGCCGCGGGGTCGAAGGTGTACGTCACCGGCACGGACGCGCCGTGCAGGGTGATGGCGTCCGGGTAGTGCGCCGGGGACAGGCCCGGGTCGTGCGCGAGGGCATCCTCCATCGAGAGGACGAGCACGTCGGGGTCGGCCGCCTCGGCCTTGCGGCGCCAGGCCTCGAAGCTCGCCCCGTCCGTCACGTCCGCCGGGACGCGCTGGTCGAAGAACGTCAGCAGCGCCTCGCTGTCGAGCAGCTCGCTGCGCCGGGCCTTGTCCCGCAGGCGTGCCACGCGCTCGAGCACCTGGCGGTTCTTCTCCTGGAACGCCCCCCGCGTGCGGTACTCGCCGCGCACCAGGGCATGCTCGAGGAACATCAGCCGTGCCCGCTCCTTGTCCATGCTGGCCAGGGCCACGGGGCGCTCCTTGAAGACCTGCAGCCCGAAGAGGGTCGCGTTCTCCTTCACCACGGCGCGCGCGGACTTCTCCGACCAGTGCGGTTCGGAGTGGCTGCGCTTGAGCAGATGGGGGGCCGCCGCCGCGAGCCACTCCGGGTCGAGCTTCGCCATGGTGCGCGCGAACAGCTGGGACGTCTCCACGAGCTCGAACGCCATCACCCAGGCAGGGGGCTTCTTCGCGAGCGCCGACGAGGGGTGAGCCATGAAGCGCGTCTGCTTCGCGCCCGTGTAGTGGCGCTGCTCCGGATTCCACTGGCCGATGCGGGACAGGAGCCCGGTGAGCAGCGCCTGGTGCAGGGCGTCCCCGCGCGCCGGGGCGCCCTGGCCCTTGCGCGGCAGGCGCAGCTCGCGGACGGTCTCCTCGAGCTGGCGCTGGACGTCCCGCCACTCGCGCACCCGCAGGAAGGACAGGAAGTTGTCCCGGCACACGCGCCGCAGGTGGGACGTCCCCCGGCCCTCGGCCTCGCGCACGAACGCCCACAGCTTGAGCAGGCCCGTGAAGTCCGAGTGCTCGTCTCGGAAGCGCCGGTGCAGCTCGTCCGCCTTCTGCGCGAGCTCCCGTGGCCGCTCGCGCGGGTCCTGCAGGTTGAGCGCCGCGGCGACGATGAGCACCTCGTCCAGGCACCCGTACTCGGCGCCGGCGAGAATCATCCGCGCGATGCGCGGGTCCACCGGGAAGCGCGCGAGCTGGTGCCCGAGCGGCGTCAGGGTGCGCTCCTTGCCCTCGATGGCCCCGAGCTCCTCGAGCACCCGCCAGCCCTCGGCGATGGACTTCGGCTGGGGCGGGTCGAGGAAGGGGAAGTCCTCGACGTCACCGAGGCCGAGGGACTTCATCCGCAGGATGACCCCCGCGAGCCCGGTGCGCTTGATTTCCGGGTCGGTGAAGGCTGGCCGCGTGGTGAAGCCCGCCTCGTCGTAGAGGCGCACGCAGACCCCCTCGCGCACGCGGCCGCAGCGCCCTTTGCGCTGGTCGGCGCTGGCCTGGGAGACCGGCTCGATGTGCAGGCGCGTGGTGCCCGAGCGTGGCTCGTAGCGCGACAGGCGCGCCACCCCCGTGTCCACGACGTACACGATGCCCGGGATGGTGACCGACGTCTCGGCCACGTTGGTGGCGAGGATGACCCGGCGCTCGGGGATGGTGGCGAAGACGCGCGCCTGCTCGGCGGCCGACAGGCGCGCGTACAGGGGCTGCACCACCGTGCCGCGGAGCTCGCGCGCGTTCAGGGCATTCTCGGTCTCGCGGATTTCCCGCTCGCCGGGGAGGAACACGAGGACGTCCCCGTCCGGGTCGAGCGAGAGCACGTCGGCCACCGCATCGGCGACGGAGTCGGCGAGCTCGGCGTCCTCGGGGGGAGGCTCGTAGAGCACGTCCACCGGGAAGGTACGGCCCTCCACCTGGATGACCGGAGCTCCCCCGAAGAACTGCGAGAAGCGCTCGGTCTCGATGGTGGCCGAGCTCACCACCACCTTGAGGTCGGGGCGCCTGGGGAGGAGGCGCTTGAGCCACCCGAGCAGGAAGTCGATGGTGAGGCTGCGCTCGTGGGCCTCGTCGAGCACGATCGTGTCGTAGCGTCTCAGGAGCGGGTCGCCGTGAATCTGCGCGAGCAGGACGCCGTCGGTCATGAACTTCACGGCCGTCCGCCGGGACGAGCGGTCCTCGAAACGAATCTGGTAGCCGACGTCCGTGCCCAGCTCCGTGCCGAGCTCGCGTGCCACGCGCGCCGCCACGCTCGTCGCGGCGATACGCCGGGGCTGGGTGACGCCAATCTGGCGCGGGCGGCCGCGCCCCATGGCGAGCAGGACTTTCGGCAGCTGCGTCGTCTTCCCCGAGCCGGTGGCCCCCGCGACGATGACGACCTGATGGGCGGCGATGGCCGCGGTGATGTCCTCCACCCGGCTCGAGATGGGGAGCTCGGGGGGGAAGTGCAGGATGGGCAAGTCGCCGGGGATGGGGACGGGTGAGTCGCCGGACATGGTGGCAAGGCCTAGCACCGAAGCGCACGCTCCGCCCCAGACAAAGCGTATGGGCGCCTGCACGCTCGGGGGGCGAGCTTCAGCGCTGCGCTATTTCTCCGCGGGCGGCCTCCCCCCTCTCCTTCAGGAGTGGTGCGCCACCGCGGCCTTCACCCAGCGCAGGATGCTCGCCTCGTCGAGGTCCGCGGCGCTGCGCACCTTGAGGTGGCGCATGGTCTTCCCGGTGCCCTCGAGCTTTCCTTCCGGGTCGTCGAGCTTCTCCGGGGGCGCCATGATGCTGAGGGCGGCGTAGGTCGTCGAGGTGTAGAGCGCACAGAACCCGCCCTTCAGCTCGTAGTAGGGCATGCCCCACTTCATGGACTCGCGGGCGCCGGGGGCGGCCTTCTTCACCAGGGCACGCAGGGCCTCGAGGTGCTCGCGCCGCTCCGGGGGCTGCTGCGCGAAGAAGGCGTCCGCCGGGGCGCCGAGGTCCTCGCGGCGCAGGTATTGGCGGCCAGGGGTCTTCTTGGCGGCCGCGCCCTTCGCAGGCGCCTTCTTCGCAGCCGCGCCCTTCGCCGGGGTCTTCGCGGGCGTCTTTCTCGCGGCGCTCTTCCTCGCAGGGGGATTCTTCGTGGGTGTCTTCTTCCTGGGTGTCTTCTTCGCCATCGCCTTGCGTGCTGCCATCCGAGCCTCCGAGGCCCCGGACCGCCGGGGCGGGCGGGGAGGCTACCCCAGCAACGGCGGGCGCATGGGTCGGAAGGTGCGCTTCCAGCGGGTGGACGCATAGGCGGAACTGACCGAAGTCGAAGCTACGTTTGAGACCAGCGCCGTGTCGTCCAGCACTGGCTCCGCTGAGTAGCGCCTCTCCCAGAAGCCTCCACTCCAATCCACCAACCTCCCCACCTTCCTAGACACGTTGGCGCGCAGGTATTGCATGAAGCCGGCGAGCGCGGCCCCCCTCTCCCACACCAGCAGGTGGAAGTGATTGGAAGCGAAGGTGAAGGCGTGCAGCCGCACGTTGCCGGCGCTCTGCTGGACGGCTCGCGCCAGCACCCCACCCACCACCTCGTTCACCTCCGCGCTGGGGCGCAGCAGCAGCCGTCCCTGGAAGCACCTGGACGTAACGAAGTAATAGCCCTCCTCTTGGAACATCCTCAGCGGCCAGCCCATCCCCATCCCCTACCAGCGAGTCGCCAGGCCAAATGCACCCGGCGAGCCAGCTTCAAGTCCTTGGAAAGACTTGGCGACTCGTAGGGATACCCGGTCTCGTTCCGTGGCTTGAGTCCCGCGTGTCGAATCCTTTGACACCCTCTCCGCTTTAGTCGAAGGCGTGGGACACTCCGGCGGAGATGTCCGGGTGGTCATTCGGCATGTAGAAGGTGATTGGAGGGCCCATGGAAACAACTGAGCTTGGAGCGAAGGCACTCGTCCTTCGCAGCCTCGAACTCGAAGATGAACGGCTCGCCTCGCTCACCCTCCATTGCGAGGTGAGCGATCCTGAGGACGACAACATCGACCTGTCGGTCCTGCTCAAAGATGGTCGCTCCTTCGGATTCACCGTCTTCAGCATCCGCAATCTCCAGCGACTCATCGAGGGCGAACTGTCCTTCGTATCCCCCGGCATGCTCGTCGTGAGCCGGCTGACGGATGAGGCCATCATCCATGCGGTGCGCTCCGCAGTCGCTCTCGGCATTGAGCGTTTCGGCATCTTGCAGTCCAAGTTGGATTGACGCTTCTTTCCCTTCCGACTCACGGCCAGGACGACCACTCCTCCTGGTCCTCGCCCCGAGGACTTGTCAACGGGGGCGCGCTCGTCGCTCCACGGGCTGGACTCGGCGGCAGCGGCGGTCGATCGACTGCGAGCCTGACACGCTCGAGACCGTTGCCGGCCGCCGGCCGAGGTGTCGGCCGAGGTGTCAGACGATTCGTAGGAGGCGGCGCCGAGGTGTCCGCCGAGGTGTCAGACGATTCGTAGGAGGCAATATGCCTGTACGAGTCCTTTGACACCTTCCCCGGCGCATTTCTCTCGAGGTGCCCACCGGGCAACCCTGATTATTTCCGTGCTCTTTGGAGGTTGAGATTCCGTGCTGCCCTCGTCCCCCGGTGCCGTCCTGGTGGTCGCCCTGCTCGCTGGTGCCGCGCAAGCCGCAGAGCCGCCCCCCGTCTCTCTCTGCGCCGCGACGACGCGTTTTGACTTGGCGGCGGAGTCCTCGGAGGGGGCGCCGGACGTGTGCGTCAGTGCGGACGAGCCGACGACGTTCGTCTTTGATTCCCGCGTCGCCGTGGGGACGGTCGAGTTTCAGCCAGAAGGCCGCCTTGCGGATTGGTCCCCCGGGAAAGAGGGCCTGAGCCTCAATGTCATTCCCAAGGGGGATTATCTGCCAGGGGAGCGGGTAAAGGTGACGGTGCGCTTCGCGGATGGGACTGTCCCGGCGAGCGCGCGCTTTTGGCTCGTGGGCCACGCGGCAAAGGGGACGCGCCGGGTGGAGTGGGCTTGCACGCCCATGGACGGCCTCGGGAGCGGTGTGTCTGAGAACTTGAGCGACGCGACCCGGCACGATACGCGGTGGGAATGAGAAGAGCGGAAAGGCGGCCGAGAAGTCCCCCCGCCTCCACGAGCCGCCGCCTCTCGGAACGCCGCGACGAAGGCACCGTACTGCTCGCGTAGCTCCGTCAATGCCCGCACGTCGTGTTAGAGCCCTGGGCAGACCGGCGTTTGTTTGGTCAACTCCTCAATAATCTTGTTGATGCGGTACGTGACGACCTTTCCATCTTTATTCCCTTCTCCATCGACGTAGCCGCACGTGTGCATATGCTCATGGAGGAAGTGCCCTGCCAGTTTTCCTGTATCCTGGGCGGTGATCTCACAGTCGTACGTCTTCATTTTCCACACGCCTTCGGCAGAATAATAGGTGGAGCCGACCTCGCGCTTGAACGGCCAGATTGGCACCCAGGGACAGTGACGAGCGGTCCACTCAAGATTCAACGGGCGGCGCGCGCACTCAAGGACACTCTGCGGCGTCGAAAGCTCTGAGGGCTGGCCTGTGAATTCATAGCCGCCGTTTAGGATTTTTTCGTCGAACGTCGGAAGCATGCGCACTGCATCAAGTCGGGAGAGTGCACAGCGTACGTGCGAATCAAAGTGGGGCGGCATCTCAGACGCCAAGCGGACGGCAATAGCTGGGCGCGAGAATTCCTGTGGCTGCTTGCTGGGCGAGTAGAGTGTATAGCAACTCGAAGTGAGCGCCAGCAGCGTAGCAAGAAGAGCCCTGCGCGTAATCGTAACCAAAGACATTTCTTGTCCCCTATGCCGTTTGAGATGGACCTAGCTTGCCCCAGGAGGCAAGCTAGGTCCACTCGGTAGGGCACGGGGCACGGCGAACTCTTCCGGACAGGCAGTGCGCGCGTTTAGATTGGGCCGAACTGTTACTCATGTGGTTCTGGGCCGGGAAAGCATTGTTCGCGCCCCCGTCCACGAAGGCGACTTCCTAGTCTACATCTTCACCGCAGACGAGGCCCGAGCCATGAAGAGCCCAGGAGGGAGTTATTCCTGCGGCGCATCGCATTTCGAAAAAGCGCCACAACGCGTGATCTCGCTTGAGGACTTTGCGGATTGAGGTAGCCCTACGCTCAGGTGCGCCAAGCGGCCAGCGAAGGTTTTTGCAGGCGCCCGGTTGTCCGCCCACGAGCCCGAGGCTGGGCGAGCCCCAGCGCTCACCGCGAGGCGCGCGTCCTACGCGTCTGGCCTGGACGCTCGCCACGAGCCCCAGCGCTCACCGCGTCCGCCATGTTGCACGTATGTCGCACGAGCCTGCGGAACCGGATGGGACAGGACGGGACGACACGGGACGCGGCGGGATATCGACTCCTAATCATTCCGGGCAGTTGCGAGGTAAGGGCGCGATTCTGCTGGGATTTTCGCACCGCCCGGCGCGGGTTCGATTCCCGCCGCCGCCAATCGAGGTTGACTCCTGATTGGGCCCTCAGCGGATGCGGCGGGCGAGCTGTTCGAGGTGCGGCGGCAGCACCCGCGCGGGGTCGAGCACCTCGGTGGCGAGCTCGTGCCACAGGTCCCGGTAACGCTCATTCCCGGTCGCACACAAGAGTGCTCCGAAATCCGGGTGAGGGTCCGAGGCCACGGGCTCCACCGCCTCGAAAGCCGCGACGAGCGGACCGAGCCGCGGATCCCCGGGCGCGCGGCGCGCGAGCGTCAGCACGAGCGCGAACAGCGGCCACGCATATCCCGCCGCCGGCTCGATGACTTCCGCCAGCCACACCAGGAGTTGCTCCAGCTCGGCATCGAGCCCGAGCACCCACGCGCTCTCGAGCAGGGGCGCCAGCGCATCTTCGAGCTCGCCCGTCTGCTGACTGATGGGCAGCGCCACATCGAGCGCGAGCACGGTGCACGCGAACGCGCGCCGGACGTGGGGCGTGTCCGCTCCCCGGGTCCATCGTGTGAGCTCGAGCACCTCGCGTGGTTCCCACGGGAGCGGCAGCGGGAAGGTGCCCGTGGCCTGGATCTCGAGGAGCGCCTGGTGGTGTTTGCCCGCGTCGCTGCCGTAGTCGGCGTTGGCGATCGCCGTGAGATCCTCGGGGCGGAGTTGGGTGCGCAGGCGATGCAGAAGTGCGCGCGGGTCGCGGGCTTCCCACCCCTCGAAGTGGCGCCAAGGCACCCCCTCGCTCTCCAGCGAGCGCATCGTGGGGGCGAGCTGTGCCGCCCGCGCCTCATCCCCCAACCAGCGCCGGAACGCCACCGCGAGCTGCTCGCGCTGCGGGTCCGACGGCGCGGGCCCAGCCACCAGCGCCGCCTCGAGACAGCGCTGGACCCCCACCGGATCCCACGTGCCCTCGCGTGAGCTGTCACCGCCGTCGCGGTAGCCCTCGGCCAGCACGAGCCAATCCTCGAGCGTCCTCGCGAGCGTCTCCCCTCGGACCAGCGCGCCACGCAGCGCCTCCTCGTCCTGGAACATCGAGTGCCAGGCGATCGTCAGGGCGGTGAGCGTTCGGATGTCGGAGGTCCCGGTGGTCGCGAGCTCCAGGAGCGACCGCGCGCGCTCCTTGTCGTGCAGTCCTCGGTGGTCAACATTCCGCTCAGCTTATCGCCGAGCTTGGCGAAGCTCCCGGAAGAACGCGCGCACGTCCTCGAGGCGCATAAGAGGAATGGGGGCTCGGTTGGAATAGATCCTAGAATGAGGAAGCAACTCCATGTCTTGGCGTGGTGGTAGATTCTGGCCCGTGAGCGAGTACTCCCAGGATGATGTGGTTGTACTGGATGCTGTGACGGCCGTACGCAAGCGCCCCGGCATGTATCTCGGCGACACAGGGGTGCGCGGGCTCTCCCGTCTCGTCGACTTCCTGTTGCATGCCGCCATGGCGGAGGATCGCGGTGGCCATCTCCAGCAGCTGCACCTCTCCCTGGGCGAGGATGGAAGCCTGGAGCTTCTCGAGGATGGACAGCCTCTTCCCCCCGAGTCTCTACCGGACATCCTGACCGAGATGAGGCCAGGCGGCAGGCCCGGCACGGTCGCGCCTCCCTACGCGTCCCTGAGGGCCGAGGCCGTCTGTGTCTTTGCCCTCTCCGAGCAGTACGAGCTGGAGGCCTGGGAGGATGCCCGGCGATGGCATCTCAAAGGCCAGGCGGGCGTCATCCATGAGCACCCCACGCCTGAGCCACTCCAGGGCACTCGACTTCCTGGGCCACGAGGCACTCGAATCAAGCTCACCCCGGACCTCACCCTCTTCGAGCCCGGCATCACTTTCGACGCCCGACGTCTGCACCTGCGCTGTCGCGAGCTGGCGGGACTGAGGCCAGGGCTGCGCATCCACTTTCGCAGCGCCCGTCTCGAGGAGTGGATCCAGTATCCGCGCGGGCTCGCGGACCTCGTCGACGAGCTGACGCTGTACACGCTGCCTCGAATGGCGACTCCGCTCGTGGTTGAAGCGCGGTGGGAGGATTTTCGTGTGCGCTGCGCCTTGCAGTGGACCGCGGGGGAGGACTGTCAGGTGTGGTCCTTCGTGAATACCGTGCGCACGCGCAGGGGTGGGAGTCATGTGCAAGGTGTCCTGGATGCCCTGGGTGCGGCGATGGCCCGATTGAGGCGGCACAAGAAGCCCTGGCCTCGCGAGCGGTTTCTGCCCGGCCTCACCCTGATCGTGGCCATGGACTCGCCGGCCTACCACTGCGAATGGTGGTACTCTCAACAGTTCCTATTCAGGACAGAATGGGGGCTGCGCGATGGGGTGGCTTCCGTCCTCACCCCCGTGTTGGTGGAGGCGCTGCGGAACATCAATGGGCACCCAGGGCAGTCAACCCGGTGAGCTGGTTGAGCACGAGGAAAGGAGACTGGCCATGGTGTTGTCTCTGCTGATGGGAAGCGGCCCCTGCCCGTGTTGCGCCTACTCGCAGGCGGCGTCGTTGCTGCCCTGTTTCTATTATTCGCGCCGAGAGCTGGATGCATTGCGGTCGCGCGTCGCCTCGAACCGCGGCTCCCTGTCGCGGTGAGCCACTGATGGTTGGTGGCGCGGCTCACGTCAGCGGGGGATGGTGTCAAAGAACTCGTTCCAACATCTCGCGCTCCACGAGTCGTCTGACACCTTCTCCGGAGGGGGCTCCAAAATTCTGGGTAAGGTCGAAACTCGCGCCCATCCACTTCTCCGAAATCCAGACGCGGCTAGCGCGCGCTGCCCGCCGGGGCCCCAAGGCGCTGCTCATAGGCCTCCAGCGTCCGCCGCCAGGCGGGCCGTGCCTCACAGCGCTCGCGGTAGGCGGAGACCCGGGGGAAGCCGTCGAGCACGCCCGCGTTGCGCACCTCGCGCAGCACCGTGGTCATCAGGATGTCCGCCACGGTGAACGCCTCGCCGGTGAGATACGGACGCTCCCGAAGCCAGTCATCGAGCGCTGTCAGCGCGAGCCCGGCCCACTGCACCAGCTCGGGACGCCGCTGCGCGCCGGTGGGATCGGCGGCGCCGAGCAGATCGATCATCGCGATCTGGAACAGCGGGGGCTCCAGGGTGTTGAGCGCGGCGAAGCACCAGCGCGTCACCTGGGCGCGGCCTTGGAGATCCGCGGGCATCAATCTGCCCGTCTTCTCCGCCAGGTACAGCAGGATCGCGCCCGTCTCGGTGAGCACGAAGCCGTCGTCCTCGAGCACCGGCACCTGAGAGAAGGGGTTCAGCCGCCGGTACTCCTCGCTCCTGGTTTCCCCCGCGGGATGATCCAGGCCGTGCACCCGGTAGGGCACGCCCAGCTCCTCGAGCGTCCACAGGGCGCGCAAATCGCGCGTGAGACCCACTACCTTCGAGTTGACGCGACCGAAGCCGTAGAGCGTGAGCATTCCAGCATTGTTGGTGCCATGCCCGCCCGCTGTCGAGGAGTTTGGCCGCCTACCGCAAGCGCCGGGCCGAGGTGTCAGACAATTCGTAAGGCAATATGCCTGTACGAGTCCTTTGACACCTTCCCCGGGCTCCTCCTCCACGCCGCGGGGAACCGCGTACGCCCCCCTGAGGAGCCGTCAGTTTACATGGAAGGCACGGGATGTTGCCCCCGTGGGGGTGTCGCCATTCGTCCTGCTCGCTGGATGTCCACTTCGCGAACGGGTCGTTTCGTACGGGCCCTTCGTCATGAACAGCGAGGAACAGATCGCGTCAGCGCTCGAACGCTACCGAGCGGGCCGCATGGGCCGGCTCGCCCCAGCAAGCCATTCGGTGCACTAACGCAGGCGTACCTTCAGGTGTTCCTCGGCGGCGTTGGGTCGCCCCAGAAAGGCATCGAGCAGGCGTTCCTCGACAGAATCTTGTTCCCAGACCGCGGCCCGCTCGAGTCCCACGCATTCCTCGGGGCTAGCGGCCCTCGTATTACCAGCGGTGTCGAAGATGGTGCAGCGACGGAAGTCGCCCACATCTTGCCTGAACTGAACGAGCGGCTGAGTGAGGTGCTCCTCGAGCGCTCTCCATCCGATGAGCTCCCACGCCTTCACGGCCAGCAAGTTGACGGCAATCTTGAAGAGGACGGGCTTTGACGCAATCCTGTCCAAATCAGGGTCTGGGCCAGTGGTCCTGTAATCGTAGAAGGCAACATGGGGTGGCTCGAGCAGTCTACCGTACCCGAAGGAGCCATCGGCGAGCATGAGTCTGACAAACGTGCCTGTCTTGTGTTTCGGCTTGGCCAACTCTCAGTCTCCGGTGTAGGGGTGGAGCTGCCCCCAGAGCCTTGTGGCGGCGTCGTGGAACAGCCTGCCCAGCGGATTGTCCTTTGCCACGCCACGCTGGACGTTCTCGGTGCGATACGGTGCTTGATTATCGGACTGAGCACCCCCCTGGAAGTCTATCAACTGCTGCTCCCTCCCGCGGATCCGCCAATAGGCAACGTCACTGTACCTGTTCGCGTAGCTGACTGCGGTTCCGACATCGAGCTCGTCACGCACGGCAGGAACCCAGGGCTTTTCATCTCCTGCCGCGCCCCTCTGGAGAGGGCGACCAGGGCTCCAGTTCGTCCTATGCTCTACCTGAAGCCCCTTAGAGCGACCATGTCCACCCACTGGAAAGCCTTCGACATCGCCCTCGTCACCGCGTCCACCTTCCCCGAGTGCATGCCCGACGAGAAACTCCTCGCCGACGCGCTCGCAGCACGCGGACTGAAGGCAGGGCCGGTCATCTGGGATGACCCGTCCGTGGACTGGAGCCACTTCCGGCTCGCGCTCATCCGCACCGCTTGGGACTCGGACGCACGCCGCGACGAGTTCGTCGCCTGGGCCGACCGCGCCGGGGCCAAATGCCCGCTGTGGAATCCGCCCGAGGTGCTCCGCTGGAACACGCACAAGGGCTACCTGCGCGAGCTCGAAGCCCGCGGCGTGGCCATCGTCCCCACCGCATGGATGGATCGCGGCTCGCGGGCGGACGTGAAGGCCCTGCTCTCGGAGCGCGGCTGGAGCGACGCGGTGGTGAAGCCAGCGGTGTCCGCGGGCGCACGTGACACGCTGCGGGTGCGCAGGCCCGAGGACCTTCCCGCCGCACAAGCGCTGGTGGAGCGAATCCTCCCGCACAAGGACATGATGGTGCAGCCCTACCTGGCCTCGGTGGAGAGCCATGGCGAGCGCTCCATCCTCTTCTTCGGTGGCGAGCACACTCACGCCATCAAGCGGCAACCCGCCCTGTCGGGCAACCCGGGCTACGACGCCACCGCCGCCGAGGCCGCCCCTTCGTCCGAGGAGGAGCGCGCCTTCGCCCGCCAGGTGCTTGCCGCCACGGGCTTCGAGCTGCTCTACGCCCGCGTGGACGTGGCTCGGGACGAGCAAGGCGCGCTGAGGCTGATGGAGCTGGAGATCACCGAGCCCAACCTCTTCCTGCGTCAGGGCGGACCGCGCGCGGTGGAACAACTGGCGGACGCGATCGTCCACAAGGCTCGCGGGATGGCTTAGCCTGCGGCCATGCCGCCCACGGAAAAGAAGCCCCGAGCGCCCCAGGACACGCTGCCTCCTCAGCTCGAGGTGTTGCTCGAGGGAATCACCCACCGCGCACTGGCCGGGCGGCTGGCGCGCGTGTACCGGGCCGCCGCGCTGGCGATCGACCGGCTGGGGCACCTCAACATCGTCAAGTACGAGCCCACCTCGCTGGAGGAGGCGGGGGCGGACCTGTCGCTGTGGGAGACGATGGCCCCTGCCATCCGGGACACGGTGGTGGACGTGAACGCCCTGGTGTCGGCCATCCACGAGGCCTTCCCGCCGCCGGAGGGTGCTCGCGAGGACGCGTGGGCGCCCGCGGGGGTGGACGAGCGGCTGGCGCGAGAGGTGAAGGTGGTGCTGGGCGCGTGCGCGGGGCGGCTGTCGCGGCGCGTGGCGGACCTGGGCCAGCGAGTGCGGCGGCCCGAGGTGGTGAGCGATCGCTGGGCGCTGATGGCGGAGCTGCAGGCGTTCCGCGCGGACTTCCGCGCGCAGATGGGGGACCTCGTGTACCTCACGGCGGCGGCGCTCGGGGACGTGCGGCGCGAGGACGTGGTGCCGGGGTACCAGACGCAGGTGGCATCGGCGGCGGCGCTGCGCAGCGCGGTGGCGGACCTGCGGCGCTCGCTGCAGTCACGGCTGGAGAAGCTGGCGAACGCCGAGCCCCGGGCCCTGCCGGCCCAGGCGCGGCGGCTGGAGGAGATGCTGGCGGCCTTCGCGGGGATGCCCGCCTCACTGACGATGAAGACGCGGGACAAGCGCCTGGTGGTGGAGCTGCGCGAGCGGCTGCACGCGCTGGCCTCGATCCCGGAGGTGCCCGCGGGGGAGCTCCAGACGCTGATGGAGCCGTTCCTCGGGGAGCTGGGGCGGGTGGGCGCGGAGCTGACGCAGCGCACGCTGACGACGCATGACCGGGCGGTATGGGCGGCGTGCGGGGCGCGGCTGGAGCAGGCGGCGATGCACCTGTTCCTGGGCTCGCCGGGCACCGAGCGAGTGGTGCGGGAGGCGGTGGCGGCGGCGGAGGCGCTCTACGGCCGGGCGCCGGTGTTCGACGCCTTCCTGCGCAAGGTGCGAGTGATCCTCGAGCAGTCCTTCGGTGATGCGGAGCTGCGCGAGACGCTGGAGGTCTTCCGGGAGCGTCTCGCGGCCCTGCCCTTCACCTGAGCCTACTTGGACTCGGCCTTGGCGCCCTCGGGCAGCGCGGCGGGAGCGTCCAGAGCCTTCCGAGGAATCACCAGGTTGCGGTACTCGGTGGCGAGGGACTCGGGCGTCATCTCCTCCTGCCACTGCTTCGGGTTGGTGTTCCACCCGTAGTCCGCGGGCACCTTGCCGCCACCCTGGTTCTTGTAGCCAATCATGTCCGGAAACGTCGCGGACCAGCGGCCAGCCGGATCCGTCTCACGGGTGATGGGCTCGCGGTTGGCACGGGGGGTGTAGTAGCTCTTGCTCATGAGGCATGACTCCTAGCAGGTGCGCGGCCTCTCCGGAACCCCCACGGGGGCCCGGGGAATGCCCGGACCCCCAGGCCTACCCGGGCCCGCTCGCCGCCCTCTCGGCGGAGGAGGCCCCGGCCCGGGAGCGCCCGCCCCGGGACACCGGAGGCAGCCAGGTCGGTCCGAGCTCGAACACGGCGGCGAAGTAGCGCGCCTGTGCCTCGCTCCCATAGCGATACCGCCGCACACCACCCTCCTTGAGGGTCACCTCCACCCCCCATCTCTTTCCACGTCGGCGAAGCGCTACTCGCGCAATCTCCATGCCCGCCCTCCCCCTCTGGAACGCCCTTCTCTTGAAATTGGCGTGCCAGCGCGCGCCCCTCTGTCCGCCGGGTTGCGGTGTGCGGCCGTGAACAGGATGCGATGAGACGGTAGTCGCTACAGGCCCGCCTGCCTGCCCTCCGAGGGTGCACGGAAAACGCGGCCCGGCGACTTGTGGCCGCCGATTGATGCGTTACGTGAAGGGGTATGACCGGATCAACTGAGAAGAACACGGGCGAGGCCGTCTCCGAGTTCACCCTGCCCGAGGGCTGCATGCTGTGCGGCGGTGCGGTGACCATCCGCAGCACTCCGGGCGGCGGCGCCCACAGCTACTGTCCGCATTGCCACTGGCTGTCTCGCACGCGGCTGCGCATGCGCAAGGAGGGTCTGGAGATCGCCTACGCCACGCAGGCCTTCGCGTAGGCGCACGCTCTCAGCGCAGCAGCCACAGGACGATGGGCACCGTGGCGAACGAGAGCGGAATGCCCAGCCCCACCATGAGGGCAGAGAGTTCCGGGTCCAGCTCGTGATCGGCAGCAAGGATTGCGGCGGTGACCATGGGAGCCATGGCGGCCTGGAGAACGGACACCTCGAAGGTGAGCCGGCTCATGCCAGGTAGCAACCACAGCAGGAGCGCGATGGCGAGCGGGGCCAGCGCCAGCTTGTAGCCGAGCCCCAGCGCGAGCGCGCGCATCCGGCCCTTCACTCCCGAGGGCCGCAACTGGAAACCCACCGAGAAAAGAGCCAGCGGGGTGAGCATGTCCCCGAGCCGGCCGAGCACCACGTCCACCCACGCGGGCCAGTCCCACGGCTGGGAGAGGAACGCGGCCACCAGGGCGACGAAGGGCGGGAAAACGGCCACCCTCTTGAGCAAGGCCCCCGTGCGGGTGTCCTTCGCGGCGGCGCGCGCGGCGAAGAGGGTGGCCACCGTGCCCAGCGCGAGGAATGAGCCAAGCTGGTCGATGACAACGGCCACTTGCAGCGCCTCGCGGCCCATCAGGCCCTCGATGAGGGGCAGGCCCACGAAGGCGGTGTTGCTCAACCCGCCCGTGAGGACGAGCGCTGCCACAGTGCCGGGCGGAAAGCCCAGGCGCGGGCCCAGCGTACGGAAGAAGAGCCACGAGACACCGAAGACAAGCCAGGGCGTGGCGGCGGCGGCGAGCAGTTCAGGGGCGAGCGTGAGGTGGTGCACCGCGCGCAGCACCAGCGCGGGCAGCGCCACGTTGAGCACGAAGGCGTTGAGGACCAGCGCCGTCTGCTCCGGGAAGCGGCCGCTGCGCCGCGCGATGGCACCGAGGAGCAGGCTGGCGGCCAGCACGCTGACGAGCGCACTCACGAGGATCGCCTCCCGGAGGAACGCGAGGCGGGGCGACCCTCTCCGGACAGGAGCGGGCGCTCACGCTGGATGAGCTCAGTGAGGAAGTGGAGGGTGACGCGCACCCGCGCGTTGTGCTGCAAATCCGGGTGGATCTCCAGCCATATCAGGCTGGGAACAAGCGCCCGCGGAGCTCTTCGAGCCCGCGGGGCGAGCACAGCTCGGACGAGAAGAGCACGTTGAGCGCACGCTGGGCCAGGTCGACGGAGGACGCGGCGACGAGCACCCGGCCACACTCCTCGAGCTGCTCGCGAATCAACCCGATCTCCCCGTACATCTCGGCGAGCTTCATCCGGTCCTCGACCGTCAGCTCACGCTTCATCTCCGCGATGACCTGGCGCAACTCCACCGTCTTCCCATCCGCGCGCTGCACCGTGGGCTCGGGCTCCTCCAGCTCCGAGTCGTCGGAGAGCAGCGGCCAGATGTCCGTCAGCAGCGTGGGGTCCTGCACCAGCAGGTGTCCCACGCGCTGAGCACAGCCCTGACACGAGGCGCCAGCGAAGCGAGGCAGGTGCAGCGCGGGAGAGGCTCCAGCGCCACAGAGCAGACAGGTGGCCAGGTCGGTGGTCGTGGAATCCATGGTCCTCACCCTTAACGTCCTTGCCTGACCAACGCCATTTCCACGCACCGTCACTCGCTCGTCCACCCGACGTTCTCCGTGCTGGCACGGGGAGCAGCCGGGGGAGCACACCTGTTACGCTGAGCCCGCATGCCGCCTCCCCCCACACGTGAGACCGTCACGCTGTCTGGCGACCTCCGACTGGTGCCCCTCGTCGAGTTCGAGCCGGGGCCCTATGCCCGCTTGGATCTTCCCGAGGGTTCACACGAGGAAGTTCCCATGGACATGGAGCACTACTGGGAGCGGAGCCTCGCGAAAGCGGGCATCCGGCTGGAGCCATTGCTCCCGGGGAGCTGGCTCGTCCCGGTCTCACGGCTCACGGACCCTCACGTCCTTCGCCAGCTGCTCCGGGTCCAACTGCAGTCGCTCGACTCCACGAAGGCGGAGGAGCCGCTCGAACACGTCTCCCCGATGGCGGGAGGACAGGTTCTGCTCGAAGGCGAGCACGTCGTGCTGACCCCCAGGTGCTGCGGCGACCTGGGGAACCTGAGCAGTTGGGAAGACGCCACCCGCCTCCACGCCGACGGATTCTGGATCGGCCACCCCCAGGTATTCGCCGCCTGGGAGGAGCCGTGGCTGCTCCTCCGGGAAGAAGAGCCGGACAGGAACGGGGTGTTCCATGCATGGCACCTCTCACCCCTGGCGCTCGCGAGAGCAGCCCTCGCGGCCCGGAAGGAGCAGGAGGACCTCGCTCGCAGGCTGATGCCTCTCCTGTCGGAGCGATTCCCAGCCGAAGTGGCTCAGTTGCTCGCATCCGAACTCGCGGGACTGGGGAGGCCCGAGCGCTCAGCCTCCCCCTGAGCCCACCACCTACGGCTTGTCCGAGACGACGATCGAGAAGGGATACCGGTCCTCGGTCCTCAGGTCGGGATCATACGGACCCGTCGGGAGGGCGGTGACGATGAGGGTCCGCTTCTGGTCCGCCACGAACTTCAACTCCTTGGGGCCCGAGGCGAGGTCCAGGAACTCACCATCGGAGTCCGGCGTCAGCCCGGGCACGGCCTGGACAACGAAGCGGCGCCCCGCGTCGCTCGACGCGTTCAGGGACACGTACACCTTCTGAGGCGTGCTCGCACCGGCCGACAGCTCGATGTAGCTCGTGCCGAGCATCATCGGCGCGTTCTCATTGATGCTGATGGTGCCCGGCCTGGCCTCCTGCTGGGCCGCCAGCGCGAGCTTCGCCGCCTTGAGGTTGTCCAGCCCGTCCTTGAAGTGATGGAAGTGGCGGTCATCCACGTGATCGCCGGTGTACCAGCGCCAGCGCGAGAATTCGGGGACGGTCTCCACGTAGCTCGAGTTCTGGTCCTTCAGCATCGCATCGAGCGCGTCTGCGAAGTCCGGCTCGTTGAGCGTCTGGTCATTCTCCGCGCTCGGCGGGTTGCGCGAGCCGAACCACATGCGCGAGAGGAACTGCGGATTGCCCTCGAAGAAGCGATCCTTCAGGTAGAGCAGGTACATGGACGAGCCGTACATGTACCAGGTCTCGTACTTGTCATCACGGTCCAGCGCCCAGTCCGGGTGGGCCTGGAAGTCGTCGAAGTAGGTCTTGATGTAGCAGTCCGCGTACACCTGGTCCGCGAAGACGGCGGACATCTCGAAGGTGTGGGGGGCCTCGTACCAGTCGTCCGCGGCCTGCGAGGCATGCGCCATCTCATGGACCACGGTCTCCTCGAGCTCGGGTCCGCCGTAGGGACCCCACGGATCGACGACCATGAAACCGCGCCGGTCATCCCACCAGGTGGAGGGCTCACCCGAGAGCACGTTGACGAGGCAGCTTCGGTGCCCCTTCCACACGAACACGTCGAAGGCATCATCAGGGCCGCACTCGCCCTTGTCCGTGAGCCCCGGCCGCATGCCGAGCCGGTTGACGTGATAGTCCCAGCCCTTCTCGACGAACGCGAGCACCTGCTGGGCCGTCTCCCGCTCGGACTCCTTGTAGTAGTGGACGAGCACCGGAAGCGTCTCGGAGCGGATGGAGTACGGGAACATCTGGTTGAAGTCGGGCCGCCCGCAGATGGGAGTCCCCTCCTCCAACGGGTGCGTGTAATCGAGAGGGTCCTTGTTGCCGTCATCGGTCGGCTCGCAGCCAGGGGCGGCGAGACCCAGCCCGAGGCAGGCCAACCAGGGCAGGAGCCTGGACGAGCGCGAGCGAGGCCCCTTCGAAGCGGTGGAGCTGAGCAGAGAGAGCATGTCCTTCATTCCTTTGAATGCGGCGGCGCACGTCCTGTGCGCGCACGCTGGTTCCAAAGCAATGCGCGTGCCCGAACCTCGTCAGAGGGAGCCTCACCGACAGAGACGCCCGGGCCCGGGCGAATGACACGTCAGTGACGCGTCAGCCCTGCCCAGGGCGTGTCATTCAACGCTCCACGCCCAGCAACGCCGCGAACAGCTCGCGGGGGTCGATGCTCGCTGGAAGCCCGGAGACCCCTCCATCGTTCACCTCCACCACCACCCAGCGGCCGTCCTCGAGCATCGCGACATCCATGGTGAAGAAGCGCGCGTCGATCTTCCGTGCGAGCCGCTCAAAGGCTGAGAAATCTGGAACGTCGACGTCGAAGTCATCATAGGACTCCGCCGCCAGGAGCCGCCCCCGGCCGAAGAACAGCCGGAACTCGAGATGCGCGGGCCCGCTCGGCGTCCGCCCTCGGACCTTGAACGGCAGGAAGCGCCTGACGACGAAGCCACGCTCGAAGCGGTCTCCGCGCTCCTCGAGCAGCGCGCTGCAAATCCGCTCGAAGTCCTCTCGCGTGGCTCCGGCCGGAACGAAGCACGCCTCCGCCCAGCGCTCCTTCGCCGACTTCACATGGTCCTTCACCAACCACGGCGGCGAGCCCAGTTCCTGCGCGGCATGCCACGCCTCCAACGGGTCCGGGCCCTCGGTCCACACGGAGCGGGCGGTGTACCCCTTCAGCCGCGGGTACCAGTTCGGAAGGTAGTGCGCCGCCGCGTACTCATCGGGGGTCGTCATCAGCTCGTGGCCCAGCTCGCCGAGCGCCTCGTCCAGCGACTCGTACTCCTCGCCCGTGAGCATCCACCCTCGATACAGCAGCCGCAGATGACCCCGGTCTGGAATGGCGGCGAGCGCTCGCTCCGTGTTGCCCTCGAGCAGCGCGTGCAGATCGAGCTGGAAGGTCTCGATGCCCAGTGCTTCGGCCGCCTCGGCCTCCGTGTCGAAGGAATCGGACTGATGCGGATTCCGGCCAAACACGATGGCCCGTTTGATGCGGGAGCTCGTCGCCATTCGCGAACCTCTCGTCAGTGGGTGGGTGCACCCCAGACGGCGGCTCGGCGCGAGGGCTGACAAATGCGCAGCGGCCAGTCCGCGGTGGCAGCGGCCGGCGTCACATCGCAAGCGAGTATTCGAGCTCAACGACGCACTCCGCTCTGGAAACCTGACGTGCCAAGCCGCCGGGTGTCTCCACCTTTCACCCCCATGCTGGACGGAGGCCCCCCCCACCTTGGATGGTAGGCCAGCGCTGCGTTAGAACTCGCCGGGCGCCTCTCCCCCTTCAGCCGTGGAGCTCACCCGGTGAAAGTCGTTCATTCCCCCCTGCATGCCCGCCACGACGGTGGCAAGGAACTGCATCGCGGCGAGTTGGTGCCCTGCTTCGAGATGCCGGTTCGCGCCGACTACATCCTGAAGGCCGTGACGCGCGCCGGGTTCGAAGTGCTCGAACCGCGCTCCTTCCCCCAGGAGTCGCTGCTGCGCGTCCATGACGCCGGGTTCGTCGAGTTCCTGCGCACCGCCCATGCGGAGTGGCAGGCGCTCGGCAAGCAGGGCTTCATGCTGCCAAGCGGCTTTCCCGCCCGCGGCCTGCGCCGTGACCACATCCCCTCCGGCATCAACGGCAGGATGGGCTACTACGCTTTCGACGCCAGCACGCCCATCGTCGAGGGAACCTGGGAGGCCGCCCTCGCCGCCGCGCACTGCGCGCTCACCGCCGCTGCGCTGGTCTCCGAAGGCGAGAAGAGCGCCTACGCCTTGTGCCGTCCACCCGGACACCACGCCGGACACTCCCTCTACGGCGGCTACTGCTTCCTCAACAACGCCGCCCTGGCGGCCCAGCACCTGCGCGACCGTGGCTTCGCACGGGTGGCACTGCTGGACGTGGACTACCACCACGGCAACGGCACCCAGGACATCTTCTGGGAGCGCTCGGACGTGCTGTTCGTCTCCATCCACGCGACTCCCGAGACGGAGTACCCCTACTTCCTCGGCTACGCCGACGAGCGCGGCGCGGGCGCAGGAGAGGGCTATACCCTCAACCTCCCGCTGCCTCGCGGCACCGTCTGGAAGGAGTACAGCGCCGCCCTGAATACGGCCATGGACGCCATCGGCTCGTTCTCACCCGATGCCCTGGTGGTGTCGCTCGGCGTCGACACCTATGAGGGCGATCCCATCAGCGCCTTCAAGCTCGCCCAGGAGCACTATCCGCAGATGGGACAGCGGCTGGCCGGACTGAAGGTGCCGACGGTGTTCGTGCAGGAAGGCGGCTACGCGGTGGATGAGATCGGCACCAACGTCGCTGGCGTGCTGGAAGGCTTCCTGCACAAGCGCTGAGGAAACAAACCATGAGCACCTCCGGCTGCCCCTTCTCGGGCAAAACCTTCAATCCCTTCGTGCCGCCCCTGCACGAGAACATCCAGGCCCTCTTCGCCGAGGCCCGGCGTGAACAGCCCGTCTTCTTCAGCGAGGCGCTGGGCGCCTGGGTGGTGACACGCTACGAGGACATCTACTCCGTCCTGCAGGACCCGCAGCGCTTCTCCTCGAATCTCGAATCGCAGATTCGCGGGGCGCTGCACCCGGAGGCGCAGGCGTACCTGGCGGAGTCGGGCTACCGCAACATCCCCCTGCTCTTCGATGATCCGCCCCAGCACACGCGCTCCCGGCAGATCCTCACCCGGCTCTTCTCCAAGGAGACGCTCACCTCGCTGGAACCCCTCGTCCGGAGCATCGCCGAGGAGTTGGTAGACGGGTTCATCCAGGAAGGGCAGGTGGACCTCATCAGCCGCTTCGCCTACCCACTGCCCATCCGGGTCATCTTCGCGTGGCTGGGCCTGCCGCTGGAGATGATGGACACCTTCAAGCGCTGGGCCTACCACCTCGCCATGCTGCTGTCGCTCCGCGCCCAGACACTGGAGCTGCAGTTCCAGTGCATCCGCGCGGTGGTGGACATGCAGCGCTACGTGGCGGGGCTCATCTCCGATCGCGTGGCCCATCCTCGCGAGGACGGCATGACCGTGCTGGCTCAGCGGCTGAGCGAGGGAACGGACCGGGACCCGGAGGAGCTGGCCGCGATGGTGATGGTGCTGATCTCCGCCGGCCACGAGACCACCTCCAGCCTGCTGGGCATGGCGGTACGCGTGCTGCTGGAGCAGCCCGAGCGCTGGCAGCGGCTGGTCGCGGAGCCGCACACGATTCCCCGGGTGGTCGAGGAGGTGCTCCGCTACGAGTCGCCAGTGAGCATCGTGGCCCGGAAGACGGTCACGGAAGTGGAAGTGGGTGGGGTGAAGGTGCCCGCTGGCGAGCGGGTAACCCTCATCCTGCTGTCGGGCAATCGGGACGAGCAGCGCTTCCCCAAGCCCGAGGGCTTCGACCCCAGCCGGTCCGAGGTGGGACACCACCTGGGCTTTGGCAAGGGCATCCACGTCTGCGTGGGAGCGGGCCTGGCCCGGCTGGACGCCCGGGTGATGCTGGAGGTGCTCACCCGCAAGCTGCCAGGGCTCCGGCTGGTGGAGCCCCCTCGGCTGGTGCCTGGTCCGGTGCGTCACCACGAGCAGCTCATGCTGGCCTGGGACACATAGCGGACGCCCTCATGGCTGGGTCTGGGTGACCGCCGCGCCCTCCGCCTGCTTCACCTGGGTGAAGAGCAGATCCTGGAAGTCGTAGCTGAAGTCAGTGAGGGGCGACACCGGCTGCATCTTCAGCTGGTCGATCGCCCCGTCCGGCTTCAGGGAGAAGTTGACGAACGCATCCGCGTTCAGGGTCCGGTCCCGCCAGCGAGCGACGAAGGTGTCGTATTGCCAGTGCTCCAGCTCGCCGGTGAGTGCCGGCGTGCGGAGGAAGCGCAGAACGAGGCGGTCCCCTTCCAGGGCAATCGTGGCATCGCCGTACCACGCATCCCGGTACGTCCCCGCGTACTTGCCGAGCGGTAGCGAGGGCTTCGACTCCGTGCTCCGAGCGGTGCGCTTCTCGTTGACCGCCAGCTCGGCCTTCTTCGTCTTCTCCTCGTCCGCCGCCTTGAATGCGGCGACCCAGTCCGTGCGCGGGGCACCCAGGTAGGAATCCAGGATGGCGAAGGCTGGCACCTCGAAGCCGCCGCGCTCCTCCTGGTTGGTCAGCACGGCCACCCCGAGGCCCAGCGAAGGCACGAGCACCACTCGCGAGACGTAGCCCGGCAACCCTCCCGTGTGAGTCACCAGCTTGTGGCCACGATAGTCGCGCAGCCCCCACCCCAGCCCGTAGGCCGAGAACTCCGGTTTCAGCGCGGCCAGCGGCTTGGGGGGCTCGCTGATGGGCTGGACGGTCTGCGCGGACCACATCTCCCGTGACTGCTTCTCGCTGAAGAGCCGCTTCGCTCCGCTGCTCCCGGGAATCGCGCCCTTCGCGAGTTGCACGAGCATCCAGCGGCTCAGGTCATTCACGCTCGAGTTGATGGCCGCCGCGGGTGCATTGTTGTCGAAGCTCATCGGCGCGATGGCCTGCAGCCGCCCATCCGCCTTCGCGTGCGGCATCGCCACGTTGGCACCCGGCCGGAAGTCCGCCACGCTCGTGTTGCTCGACTTCATCTCGAGCGGCGTGAAGATGCGGTCGCGGATGAAGTCTCCCCAGGGCTGGCCGCTCGCCTTCTCAATCACCTTCCCGGCGACGAGGTAGAGGATGTTGTCGTAGGCATAGCGGCTGCGGAAGCTGCTCGCGGGCCGGATGTGGCGCAGCTTCGCGACAATCTCGTCCTCGGTGAACGAAGAGGCGGGGAAGTAGAGCAGGTCACCCGCACCGAGCCCCAGGCCGCTGCGATGGACGAGCAGGTCCCTCACCGTCAGCTCGCGCGTGACGTAGGGGTCGTACATCTGGAACGACGGGAGGTGGTCGATGACGCGGTCGTCCCACTGGAGCTTCCCCTCGTCGACGAGCATCGCCAGCGCGGTCGCCGTGAAGGCCTTGCTGTTGGAGGCGATGCCGAAGAGCGTCTCGGGCGTCACGGGCGCGGTCTCGCCGAGCTTCCGCACGCCATAGCCCTTGGACAGGACAACCTTGCCGTCCTTGACGACGGCAATCGCGATTCCTGGCACCTCGAACGTCGTCATCGTCCGCTGGACGAGGGTGTCGAGCTCCTTTTCCTTGGGGATCGACTGCGCGAGGGCGGTGGTGAGGGGAGCGAGGAGGAAGAGAAGCGCGAGGAGACGCCGCACGGAAACTCCGATTCGGGGAGGTGCGCGCGAGGGTAGTGCAACCCGCGCCACCCCCTCAACGGGCGTTCCCGGCTCCGCCGCCTTCTCCTCCACCGCTCGGGAGGCCCCCCTGGAGGCGTGCGCGAAGCACGGCCCCGAGCACCTTCGCGGTCTCCTCCGGCAGGCGCGAGAGATGCGAGTAGAGCGTCTCCTCGACCTGCGCGAGGAGCTCGGGCGCCGCCCCAGCCTCCCTCATGCCCGCGAGGACGGTATAGGCCGCCATGCCGAGCGGCTCGACGAAGCCACTCGACTCCTCCCAGAACTCCTCGAAGCAGGGCACGGCTTCTCCGGAGGCGACGCGGGTCAGCCGTCCCACGTTGGCCTTCCAGAACGCCCGATGCGCATCCTCCACCGCGTGGCTCGAGATCGGCCCCTGGCGGACCTCGATGCGCGTGCCCCCCTCCGCGGGTTGGAGGGTGAAGGAGAGGCGGGTCGTCTCGTAGCCGAAGTCCCCGCCGTTCCAGGCCAGCTCCATCTCGAAGCCCCTGCCCGGGTGCACCTTCAGGATGCGGCCCGTCTGCGTCAGGGGAGCCCCCTTCGCATCGAGCACGTTCACCCGGAAGGGCTCACCTCCTTCCACGTCACCCTCCTCTCCGAGGCGATGGCCTCCCGCTGGAGCCCCGTACCATCGTCGCATCTGGAAGGGGTCCTCGATGGCCGCGAAGACCTGCTCCGGGCTCTGCGCCACCCACCACTCCAGCTCCAGCCACTCCGTCTCCAGCTCGCTCATGCCAGCGCTCCCGTCCGCGTCCGCAGCTCGAGCTGAGGCACCTTCTCGAGCAGCGCCTCCGACAGGCGGTACTGCTCGACCACCAGGCTGATACGCGCCTCCGACAGCTCCGGGGCGCCGGTCTCGACCGCCACCACCTCGTGCACCAGGTCTCCCCGGAACGTCACCAGCGAGCGCGCCATGGGCGCCAACGCCGCCACCCGCGCGCCTCGGTGGTACAGCCGCAGCTCTCCTCCCGCGAGCTGCTCGGGCACATGGACGTAGAGCACACTCACGGCCACCGGACAGCCGATGCCCGCTCCGTAGTGCCCCATGCTCCTGTCCAGGTGGGCCTCCACTCCGCGCCCGTTCTGGATCAGCAGCGGGTTGAGCAGGAACGCGTTGCAGTCCGACAGGAGCGCGGTCTCGAGGAACGGAGCGAAGGCAGGAAAACGGCCCGTCACCTCGGACAGGGCCTCGCGCCGGAAGGTCACCGAGAAGCCATAGGTGCCCGAGAACTGTGACGACAGGTTGGTCTCCCCGAGCAGGGAGGAACCCAGGATGGCCGACCGGATGGACTCGATGGATCCGGCGGGCAGAGCCTCGGGCGTGCGGTGAACGAAGGTCTGGAGGCGAAAGGCCCCGCCCCAGGGCGGTTGGAAGCGCATGCGAGAAGCTCCGGTCTCACTCCATCTGGGTGGAAATCCACCACGTATTTCCCGAGGGATCCTTCACACCACCCCGGCGATCCGGGTCGCCCTTCTGCTGCGGCTCCTGAACGGAGACTCCGCCCGCCGCCAGCGCGCGCCGGTAGGTCGCATCGACATCCGGGACATAGACGTGGAGCCAGACGGGAAACGCCGGAAACGAGCCTCCACCATCCGCGAGCATGACCACCGTGTCGTCGATCCGCACCTCGGCGTGCATGATGGACCCATCCGGGTTGTCGTAGCGGCGCAGCTCCGTGGCGTCGAAGGTCTTCTTCAAGAAGTCGATCACCCGCTGGGCGCCATTCGCCATCACGTAGACCGAGACGCTCGCATAGCCTTCCGGCTTGTAGGGTCGGTTCACTCGTCCTCCTCCTGGCGTGAATCCTACGCGGGTCACGCGCTCCCGGAGTATGGGAAAGGCGGGAAGGGACTGCCCCGAGGCCCCCTCTGGCGCCCTCGAGCCACTTCCCGCAAGCTGCGCCCCGTCATGAAGCACCTGTTGGGGCAACTGCGGGCGGAGTTCCGGGCGACGGCGGGAGGATTGCCGGGCACGTACTGGTACCTGTGGACGGGAACGCTGGTGAACCGGCTGGGTGCCTTCGTGGTGCCCTTCCTGACGCTGTACCTCACGCGCGAGCGCGGCTTCCGAGTGGAGGAGGCCGGGCTCGTGGTGTCGCTGCACGGCACCGGAGGCGTGCTGGCGGGACTGGTGGGCGGAACGCTGGCGGACCGCATCGGCCGGCGCAAGACGCTGGTTGCGGGACTGTGGCTGGGCTCGGCGGCCATGCTGTCGCTGGGCTTCGCTCAGGCGACCTGGCACATCTGTGTGTCGGCCTTCATGCTGGGCCTGCTGGGTGACCTGTACCGCCCGGCGGTGTCTGCGGCGATCGCCGACGTGGTGAAGCCCGCTGACCGCACGCGCGCCTACGGCCTGCTCTACTGGGTCGTGAACGTAGGCTTCTCCATCGCCCTGCCCCTGGCGGGACTGGCCTCGCGCTTCGGCTTCCTCGCCCTCTTCGTGGCGGACGCCTGCACCACCTTCCTCTACGGCCTCATCGTCTGGTGGAAGGTGCCGGAGACGCGCCCCGAACGAGCGGCACCAGCAGCGGACTCCACCCAGCGGCTCCCCTCGCTGGCCCCCTTCCGGGATGCGGTGTTCCTCGCCTTCGCCCTGCCCATCCTCCTCACCAGCATCATCTTCTCCCAGAACAACGTGACGCTGCCGCTGGACCTGACCTCGAGAGGCATGTCGCTGGCGACCTTCGGCACGGTGCTCTCGGTGAACGGCGTGCTCATCGTGCTGCTGCAGCCCTTCGCCGGGCGGGCCATCGGACGGATACGGCGCGCGACTTCGCTGGCCTGGGCCTCGGGACTGACAGGACTGGGCTTCGGGATGCACGCGCTCGGCGCGAGCCCGGGACTGGCGGTGCTCGCGGTGGTGATATGGACGCTGGGGGAGATCGCCCAGGCGCCCGTGGCCTCGGCGGTGGTGGCGGACCTGGCTCCCCCCGAGCAGCGCGGCACCTACCAGGGTGCCTATTACATGCTGTGGGCCTTGTCGGCGGGCATTGCCCCCACGCTCGGCTCCTGGGTGATGGGGCACTACGGCGCCTATACGCTGTGGGGCGGCTGTCTCGCGGTGGGAGTGTTCGCGGCCGGCTGGCATCTGGCCGTCGCCGATGCCCGACGCCACCGCATGGAGGCCCTGCGCCGCACCCGCTCCGACCTGAGCGCCTCGCTCGACTGAGGCGCCTCAGGCCAGGTGCAGGCCTGTTACGTACGGGGCTCTGGAGAAGCAGCGGGACGCCGGAAGCCGTACACCCAGGCCGCCGCCGCTCCTAGCGCCGGCAACACCACGGACAGCGTGAGCACGCCGAACACTGCGTCATTCACGGGCTCGCCGGTGGCATCCACACCGGCGACGCGCAGCCACGCCTTCACGCCGGTGACGAACCAGTTGGCGAAGTTGGCCACGATGAAGGCCCACGCGAGCCGGTTCTGTCCCGTGGCCCCATAGCGCAGCATCGGCAGCGTCCACGCCACGCCGAGCAGCAGGAAGGCCCCCATCAACGCGTTGAGGTGTGAGGCGAGCGCCACCTGAGGATCCGCGGGCACCTTGCCCGTCATGGCCGCGGAGACGTAGCCACCGGTGAGCAGACCCAGCAGCGTCAGCCATGCAGCGGCATGCGCCATCAGGCGTGCGGCGGGCAGCGGGGCCGCGGAGGAGAGGGAAACAGGAGCAGGAGAAGACTCCTCGCTCGGAGGCACGGGACGGAGGGCAGTCGTCATGGGAGGCCCTCACTCTACCGGGAGAGCAGACGGCCAGACGAGCCACCCCCCTGTTGAGCCTGGTTTCAGAGCGGTTTGAAGCCAGCGGACCACGTGGCGCCTGCCCGGCCGCCTGCTCGCATTCCGGGAATGAATGTGAGAGCACCCTCTCCTGCCCCCCTGGACAGGAACCGCCCCATGCCGTTCCCGCCGCTCCGCTGGAGCCTCCTGCTAGCCCTCGTGTGCCTGCTCGTTCCCGATCTCGCGCCCGCCGCGGACGCGAAACGCAAACGGGCGAAGACGGCTACCGCCAGGCACCTCGTCAAACTTCCCGGCGGTGAGTCGCTGCGCCGTGACGCCGCGGCCTCCTTTCAACGGATGGCCACCGCGGCCCGCTCGGAGGGCATCTGGCTCTGGGTGACCAGCGGCTACCGCACCCGGAAGGAGCAGCGCCTCCTCTACGAACGCTACCGCAAGGGCCTGGGCCCCAAGGCCGCACGCCCCGGCCGCTCCAACCACCAGCGGGGCCTCGCGGTGGACGTAGTCGTAGGGGACGAGGAGTCGCCTACCTACCGCTGGCTCGCGGCCAACGCGTGCCGCCATGGCTTCCGACGCACCGTGCCCTCCGAGCCGTGGCATTGGGAGTACCGGCCCCGCACCACCCGCGCGCCTCCTCCAGACACCGACTGCCTCGGCCAACCCCGGCCCGTGGAGGAGCCGAGGACGGCCTCGAAAGACCTGAGCTGACGCCGAAACACCGGGACTCGAGTGCCCACTGGCGAGCATCCGCCTCGTCCCGCTGTCGCATTCCTGCGCCAGGGTGACGCAAGTGCTCGCTACCGGGCACACACAATGTCCTGATGTGTCAGGACTGCCCCTCGGTAGGAGGCATTGCGCAGCAGCAGGCATCAACGTGGGCGGCCTGTCATGACTGCCCTCCTGCTCACAGCCCTGCTCTGGCACGCCAGCCTCCCCGCCGGAGCGCAGCAGCCCACGGCCGTGCCTCCTCCCTTCCAACCCCAGGTCTCCGACCCGCTGCTGGAGCCCGTGCCTCCGGCTCCAATATTGGTGGGCTCGTGGGACGAGGCCCTTGAGTTGCTGCGCCAGCGCTCCACGGACCTGCGCGTCGCACTGGCCCGCGTGGAGTCCGCCGCGGGACTGCGGCGCGTGGCGCTCGCCGGACTGCTGCCCACTGTCGCCGGTTCGGCCGGTGTCCAATACAACGTGATCAACCCGAGCTCGACGCCCTTCCTCGGCGGCGGCATTGGTGGAGGGGGTATCGGCGGAGGAGTCAGCGGTGGCGGTGGGGACGGCCCCCTGCCCACCTCGCCCCTGGGCACCGCCACGGTGACGGCCTCCGTGCCCCTGTTCGACTGGAGCGCCATCCAATCCCTGCGCTCGACCAGCGCCTCACGCCGCGCCGCCGAGCTGTCGCTGGAGGAGACGCGGCGCCAGCTCACCGGTGAGCTCGCCCGAGCGCTGGCGCGGGAGGCCTCCGCCGAGCGGCTCGCCGAGGTGAACCGCGTCAACCTGCGCTCCGCCCTGGAGCGGCTGGCGCTCGCCGAGCGGCGGTTGGAGCTGGGCGCAGGAACCCAGCTCGACGTCATCCGCCTGCGGCAGGACGCGGAGTCGGCACGCTCGTTGGTGGTGTCTGGAGACAACTCGCTGCAGGAGTCGCGCGATGCCCTGGCGCTGATATTGGGCCAGGATCAGCCAGTGGGGCTGGCGCGGAACGTGTCCCTGGAGGAGCTGTTCAACCGCGGCCGGCAGCAGTGCCGGAGCCTCCCGTCGCTGGAGGAGCGGCCGGACCTGGCGGCGTCGCGCGCGCAGCTCGAGGCAGCCGGGCACGACGTGTCGACGGCACAGGCGCAGTACATCCCCACATTGGAGGCGCAGAGCACGGTGGTGGGCCTCACGGTGGACCCGGGCTTCGCGCGAGTGCCCGTGTGGAACATCGGCGCGGTGCTCACCCTGCCCTTCTACGAGGGAGGAGCGCGCGGAGGCCGCGTGCGCCAGGCCCGGGCCCAGGAGGAGACAGTGCGCCAGGACGTGGTGGGGAGGCAGCGCGCGGCCACAGTCGAGGTGCGGCAGGTGCGGCGCGAGTTGGACGTGGCGCGGGCGGAGCAGGAGATCGCCACCCGGGGGCGCGAGCTCGCAGCGGAGAACGACCGGCTCACCCGCCGAGCCTTCGAGGTGGGCACCGGGACGAGTCAGGACCTGGTGGTGTCCGCGGCGGCGCTGCGGCAGGCGGAGCTGAATCTGGTGGTGAGGGAGTTCCAGCTGTTCCAGGCGCGGATCGAGGCATTCCTGGTGGAGGCGGCATGCGACTGGTGAGGCAGGGAGTGTGGGGAGTCTGGCTGGTGGCCCTGGTCCTGGCCGGGTGTCAGCGCTCGCCAGGACAGGGAGGGCCGCAGGGCGGAGCCGGAGGTCATGGAGGGCCCGGAGGCGCCCAGGCGATGCAGGTGGACGTGATGGAGCTGCGACCGGGCCAGGTGCGAGACACGGGCGAGTACCTGGGAACGCTCATCTCCCGACGCAGCATCACCGTCTATCCGCAAGTGGCCGGCTACGTGCAGCGCATCTCCGTGAAGCCGGGCCAGCAGGTGAAGCAGGGCCAGCCCTTGCTGGAGGTGGACCCGAGGCGCGAGCGCGCGGGCTTGCAGGGCGCCCGGGCCCAGCGCGCCTCGGCCCTGGCCCAGCGGCAGTTCGCGCGCAGCACCCGCCAGCGCGCCGAGCAGCTGCTGAGCGAGGGGCTCATGAGCCGGCAGGATTATGAGCAGGCGGAGGCCCAGGCAGCGGCGGCCGAGGCCAGCGCGCGCGCGGCAGAGGCCCAGCTCCAGGCACAGCAGGTGGAGCTCGGCTACTACCGGGTGGAAGCGCCCTTCGCCGGCGTGGTGGGCGACATCCCCGTGAAGGTGGGCGACTACGTCACCCCGCAGACGGTGCTGACGAACGTGGACCAGAGCCGGGCGCTGGAGGTGTCCGTCGCGGTGCCACCCGAGCGTGCCGCGGAGGTGAAGGTCGGTCGCACGCAAGTGGCGGTGTTGGACGACGAGGGCCAGCCATTGGTGAGCGCTCCCGTCTTCTTCGTGGCCCCCACGCCGGACCCGCGCACGCAGTTGGTGGAGCTGAAGGCAGCCTTCGACAACACGCATGGGCTGCTCGCAGGCCAGGTGGTGCACGCCCAGGTGGTGTACGCCACGCGCGAGGCCCTGCGGCTGCCCAGCTTCGCGGTGACGCAGCAGAGCAGCCAGTACTTCGCCATGGTGGCGGTGCAGGGCGACGGCGGCTCCATGGTGGCGCAGCGCCGGCCGGTGAAACTGGGCGGGCTCCAGGGCAACTATTACGAGCTGCTGGAGGGTTTGGAGGAGGGAACGCAGGTCATCGTCGGCTCGTTGCAGCTGCTACAGGATGGGCAGCCCATCCAGCCCAGGCCCGTGAAGCACCTGCCAGGTGAAGGGCCGGGTGTGGGCGGCGCGGCGGATGCGGGCACGGGTGGCGCTGGGGACGCGGGCACGGCTCCGAGCCCGGACGGGGGGAAGTGAGCGCCCATGTTCTCCGACTTCTTCATCCGCCGGCCCATCTTCGCCAGCGTCGTCTCCATCCTCATCACCCTGGTGGGGGCCATCTCCATCCCCAGCCTGCCCATCGAGCAGTACCCCAACCTCGCGGCGCCGCAGGTGACGGTGACGTCCACGTACATCGGCGCCTCCGCGGAGGTGGTGGAGAGCGCGGTGACGACGGTGCTGGAGCGCCAGCTCAACGGCCTGGAGGGCATGCGCTACATCTCCTCCACCAGCAGCAACAACGGCACCAGCACCATCACCGTCACCTTCGAGCCGGAGCGAGACCTGGACGTCGCCGCGGTGGACGTACAGAACCGAGTGGCCACCGCCTCGGCACGACTGCCCGCCGAGGTGAACGCGCTGGGCATCACCATCAACAAGACGCAGTCGCAGCTGCTCATGTCCTTCGGGCTGTATGACAAGGAGGGGCGCTACGACACCGGCTTCCTCAGCAACTACGCGGACGTCTACATCCGCGATGCCCTGCTGCGCGTGAACGGCGTGGGCGATGTGCGCATCTTCGGCGAGCGCCGCTTCGCCATGCGGCTGTGGTTGGACCCCACGAAGCTGGCGAGCCGGAGCCTCACCGCACAGGACGTGGTGAGCGCGCTGCGCGAGCAGAACGTGCAGGTGGCCGCCGGGCAGGTGGGCCAGCCGCCCTCGCCCCAGGGGCAGACGTATCAAATCAACGTGCAGGTGCTTGGCCAGCTCTCCACGCCGGAGCAATTCGGGGACATCGTCCTGCAGCGCGGCGGGGACGGCTCGCTGGTGCAGGTGAAGGACGTGGGCCGGGTGGAGCTGGGGGCGGAGAACTACAACCAGCTTCTGCGCTTCAACGGCCGGGACGCGGTGGGCCTGGGCATCTTCCAGCTCCCCGGCTCCAACGCGCTGGAGGTGCGCGAAGGCGTGGTGGCCGAGCTGGAGCGGCTCAAGGGCAACTTCCCGCCGGGCATGGTCTACGAGAGCGCCTTCGACACCACGAGGGCGGTGCAGGCCTCCATCGAGGAGGTGCTGCAAACGCTGGCGGAGGCCATCGTGCTGGTCATCTTCGTCATCTTCATCTTCCTGCACGGCTGGCGCAGCATCCTCGTGGTGGCCACGACGCTGCCGGTGTCGCTGGTGGGCACCTTCGCCTTCGTGAGCGCGTTCGGCTTCTCGCTCAACACGCTGACGCTCTTTGGCCTGACGCTGGCCACGGGCCTGGTGGTGGACGACGCCATCGTGGTCATCGAGAACGTCGAGCGCGTCATGGTGGAGGAGAACGTACCCGCGCGCGAGGCAACCCACCGGAGCATGAAGCAGGTGGGCGGCGCGGTGGTGGCGATCGCACTGGTGCTCTCCGCGGTGTTCGTCCCGGTGGCCTTCTTCCCAGGCACCACGGGCTCCATCTACCGGCAGTTCGCGCTCACCCTCGCCTTCTCCATCAGCCTGTCGGCCCTGGTGGCCCTCACGCTGTCCCCCGCGCTATGCGCCCGGCTGCTGCGCGCGCACGAGGGCCAGAAGTGGCGCATCTTCCACTGGGTGGACCAGGGCATGGACGCCTTCCGGCGCGGGTATGCCCGCTTCCTGGGTCGGTTGCTGCGGCCTGGCCTGCGATGGGCAGTGCTGGGCGCCTTCGTGGTGCTCCTGGGCCTCACGGCGCTGCTCTACCGCGTCATGCCCACCGGCTTCATCCCCGAGGAAGACCAGGGCTACCTCATCGTCGCCGTCCAGGGTCCCGAGGGCACGTCGCTGGACTACACGCGGCAGGTGCTCCTTCAGGCGGAGGAGGTGCTGCGCAAGCAGAAGGAGGTAGCGGACATCTTCACCGTGGGCGGCTTCTCCCTGCTGGGCACCGGCCCGAACTACGGCGTCCTCTTCATCAACCTCCGGCCCTGGGAGGAGCGCAAAGAGAAGGAGCAGAGCGTGGCCGGGCTGGTGAACCGGCTACGAGGGCCTTTCGCCTCCATCCCCGGAGCGCGCGTGCTGCCCTTCCAGCCCCCCACCATCCGCGGCGTGGGCAGCGTGGGCGGCTTCGAGTTCGTCCTGGAGGACCAGCAGGGCAACCACTCGCTGGCCGAGCTGGCCGCGGCCACACAGCAGCTCTCGGCGCGGGCCAACCAGTCACAGGACCTGCGCGGCGTCTTCTCCTCCTATACGGCGAGCACCCCGCTGCTCAACGTGTCGGTGGACCGGGAGAAGGCCAAGTCGCTCGGCGTGTCGCTCGACTCGCTCTACTCCACGCTGCAGGTCTACATGGGCAGCCAGTACGTCAACGACTTCACCTTCGCCAACCGCGTCTACCGCGTCTACGTGCAAGCGGCCATGCCCTTCCGCAACGAGCCCCGGGACATCTCCGCCTTCTACGTGCGCTCGGCGCAGGGGGACATGGTGCCGCTGGAGAGCCTCGTGAAGGTAGAGCCCGTCACCACCGCGCAGAACATCCAGCACTACAACCTGTTCCGCTCCGCCACCATCAACGGACAGGGCGCGCCCGGGGTCAGCACGGGCCAGGCACTGGAGGCCATGGAGGCCGTCGCCCGCCAGGGCCTGCCCGCCGGCTTCACCTTCGAGTGGACGGGTCTGTCGCTCGAGCAGAAGCAGTCCGCGGGCAAGGTGGCGCTCATCTTCGCCTTGGGCGTCGTCTTCGTCTTCCTGGTGCTGTCGGCGCAGTACGAGAGCTTCGCCCTGCCCTTCGTCATCATGCTGGCGGTGCCGGTGGCCATCCTCGGCGCGCTGGGCTTCCAGTACCTGCGAGGGCTCGCCAACGACGTCTTCTGTCAGGTCGGTCTGCTGATGCTGGTGGGCCTGTCCAGCAAGAACGCGGTGCTCATCGTGGAGTTCGCCGAGCAGCTGCGTCATCAAGGCAAGAGCGTGGTGGACTCAGCCATTCAAGCGGCCGACACGCGGCTGAGGCCCATCATCATGACGTCCTTCGCCTTCTTGCTGGGCGTGGTGCCATTGGTGATTGCCACGGGCGCGGGTGCCGCCTCGCGCAAGTCGCTGGGCACGGCGGTGTTCGGTGGCATGCTGCTGTCCACCTTCGTCAACCTCATCTTCATCCCCGTGCTGTACACACTGGTGGAGACGGCCCGCACGAAGCTGCTCAAGCACCATGAGAGGTGAAGGGCGTCACGGCATTGAAGATTGATGAGCAGGACCGCGGGCCGTGCAGGAACTCTTCGAGTCCGCGCCCACCTGGCCCGCCAAAAAAAACAGCGGCGGGCGAGCCCTCTGGGGGAGGCTCACCCGCCGCGCACCATAGCGGGCCGTCAGAGGAGGAGGAGTTGACGGCCTGCCTCGGGGTGTAGGCCTCTCTTAAGCACTTGGCGTGCCAGCAGCCAACCCCTCGATATTGCTGGGGCGCCAACACTGACCCGGTGCGTCAGGGCTCCACTCCTTCATCGCATAAATGTAACGCTCCGTGACAAATCCACCCAAATCCATCGTAATTCCATGGGTTTGTTCACGCAGTTCATGCCTGTCCTAAAATCGGACATTTCTGTCCTTATCTGGGACAACCTCCAGGAGCATCACGGAGGGAGCGGGTAGTCGTAGGTGCACAGGCTCATGCAGGTGTCGTAGTCATCGGCGCACAGGGCCTGGCAGCTCGTGTTGCCATTGCAGCGGGTCACGCACCGCTGCCAGTTGGTGCGGCACCCCACACAAGGGGCGCCGTCGAGGGACTGCTGGCCCCCATCGCCATGCCACCGGAGAGAGCGCCCGCGACGAGTCCCAGGGTGAGTCCAGGCTTCCAGCTCTTCATGTTGTCGCCAGACAGAGACCCGAAGTGCTTCCGGATTCGGCCTCGCCCGCGTCACGAGGCGAGGCCGGACCCCACCTCCGCCAGGTGGCACGGCAGGAGAGCAGCCAGGACGAAGCGCGAACCGGGTGGTAGATGTTCCCATCCATCATCGAGGGTTCCTTTGGTCCGCCCTGCCAAGCACATCGAGAACGTCCGATACGCCATCCGCAACGTCGTGGCCGAGGCGAACCGCCTGGAAGCCCAAGGCCGGCGCATCCTCTTCCTGAACATCGGGGATCCGCTGAAGTTCGACTTCCAGACGCCGCCACACCTCATCGAGGCGGTGCACCGGGCGATGCGGGACGGGCACAACGGCTATGCGCCCTCGGCGGGAATCCCGGCCGCACGCGAGGCCATCGCCCGCGAGTGCACGCGCATTGGAATCCCCGGCGTCGCGCCCTCGGACGTGGTGGTCACCAGCGGCGCCAGCGAGGCACTGGAGCTGGCCCTCACGGCGCTGCTGGAGCCCGGGGACAGCGTGCTGCTGCCCTGCCCCGGCTACCCGCTCTACAGCGCGCTCATGGCCAAGCTCAGCGCCCGAGGCGTGCCCTACACCCTGGACGAGGAGCACGGCTGGACGTTGGACCTGGAGGAGATCGACGCGCTGTGCACGCCCAGCACCCGCGCGCTCCTGCTGTGCAACCCCAACAACCCCACGGGCGCGGTGCTCGACCGCAAGGTGCTGGAGGGGCTGCTGGAGCTCGCCCGGCGGCGCGGGCTGGTCATCCTCTCCGACGAAATCTACGACAAGCTGCTCTACGACAAGGCACACACCCCCACCGCGTCGCTGGCGACGGACGTGCCCATCATCACCTTCAACGGCCTGTCCAAGGCGTACGTGGCCTGTGGCTGGCGGATGGGGTGGCTCGTCTTCTGCAACTCGCACCTGATGCCGGAGCTCAAGAGCGCGGTGATGCGGCTGGCGGATGCCCGGTTGTGCGCGCCCGCCCCGCAGCAGTACGCCATCCAGCCAGCGCTGGAGGGGCCGCAGGAGCACATCCCGGAGATGATGAAGCGGATGCGCTCGCGGCGTGACCTGATGGTGCGCCGCATCAACGCCACCCCCGGCCTGTCCGTGGTGGAGCCGGCCGCCGCGTTCTACGCGATGGTCCGCCTCCAGTTGCCCGGCGTGACGGATGACGAGCAGTTCGTGCTGTCGCTGCTGCGAGAGACGGGAGTGCTCTTCGTCCACGGCAGCGGCTTCGGGCAGAAAGCCGGCACGCAGCACTTCCGGGTGGTGTTCCTCCCGCCGGAGGACATCCTCACCATGGCCTTCGACCGGCTGGAGGCGTTCGTCCGCGAGCGCTACCTGACGGGCACCCACCTCAAGGCGTGAGCGAGGGAACACACGGCGTCGAGGCGAAGACCGCGAGCCGCTCGCGGAGCTCCTTCTCCAGCGCCGCGTTCGGGTGCTCCTGCAACATGCCGAGAGCGCGCTGCTCGGTCACGAGGGCTTCCTCGCAACGGCCGAGCCCCGCGGCGGCCATGGCGTAGGTATCCAAGATGGCGATGCTCCAGGGGGCCAGCTCGAGGGCCTGCGCCGCTAGCGGCATCGCTTCCTCGTAACGCTGCTGGGAGAGATACAACCACGTCAGCTCGTTGACCGCGCTTACATCTCACAACTCCGGCAGCACCTCGGGCTGGACCAGTGCGGGCGCCCTCCCCTGCGCCAACCGGGCCTGGTACTGCGCGAAAGACTCGGGCTGGGTGTTGTAGAGCCAGTGCACGAGCAACCAGTTCCCCGAATAGAGGGTGAGCAACTCCCAATCCGCGTACGCATCGAGCGGCCGGTCATCCCAGGTGAGCACCCGTTGCATGGACCACTCCCTGTCGCGCAGCAGCCCACGCTGGGACAGGTCCAGCACCCTCTTCATGTACAGGGAGGCACGCAGGTGCGGGGTGCCCAGAATAGCGGTCCTGCCATCCTCGGACAGCCGCAGCGTCTCCAGGAACTGGGCCAGTCCCTCGGACCGCCAGCGGGGCTGACGAAGCAGGACATAGGTGCTCAGGTGGTGGGTGAGCTCGTGCTTCAACGTGGACGAAGACGCCTCCGAGCGCCTCGAGAAGCGCTGCTCCCACGTCTTGGGAGGGCCATGGAGGACGATGAGCGGCTCATGGCCCTGCAGGGAGAAGAACCCAGAGACCCGCCGGGGAAAGAGGCTCTCGAAGTCCGAACTCTCAGCCAAGACGTAGACGGTGACCCTGGCCATCTGCCGTTGAGCGGCCGAGGGCCACGCGGCCGATAGCAGGGCGATGCGAGTCTGCTCCAGGTAGCTTGCGGCCTTCCGAGCCTCCTCGATGGAGAGGTCCGTCCGCAGCGTGAAGTGCTCGCTCTCCACCTCCAGCCAGGGACGGCCCCCCTCGCCGGGACACCGGGCGAAGCGTGGCCCCAGACACCCCGTGGATGCGATGAAAACGGCAAGCAGGGTGACTGCCCGGAGGCCTCGGTGCATGAAGACAGCCTAACGCCAGAGCACCGGGGTCCTCATCCGGCGACACCTCAGGGCATGAGCTTGGAAACACACCCGTGCGCCCCTCTCTCGCCCGGGGGAGGACCGGGGGACTGCTCCGAGCGGGCACCGGAAGGCGGGCCGCGTGTTATGGAGGCAGCATGCCTTCCCGACGTCCTGAAATCCTCGCACCCGCGGGCGACTTCGATTCACTGCGCGCAGCGCTCGCCAGCGGAGCGGATGCCGTCTATTTCGGGTTGGACGAGGGCTTCAACGCCCGCGCCCGCGCCGACAACTTCTCGCTCGAGCGCCTGCCCGAGACGATGGTGGCCGTCCATCGGGCCGGGGCCCGCGCCTACGTGACGCTCAACACGCTCGTCTTCGAGCCCGAGCTGCCCCTGGTGGAGCGCATCCTGCGGCGCGTGGCCGAATCGGGCGTGGATGCGCTCATCATCCAGGACCCGGCCATCGCACTGCTGGCCCGCGCCATCTGCCCCCAGTTGGAGCTGCACGCCTCCACGCAGATGACGGTCTCCAGCGCCGAGGGCATCCGCTTCGCGCGAAGCCTGGGCGTCACCCGCGTCGTCGTCCCTCGCGAGCTCTCCACCGTCGAAATCCGCCGCCTGGCCAGCCAGACGGACATGGAGTTGGAGGTCTTCATCCACGGCGCGCTGTGCATGTCGTGGAGTGGTCAGTGCCTTACCAGCGAGGCCTGGGGCGGGCGCTCGGCCAACCGCGGCCAGTGTGCCCAGTCCTGCCGCCTCCCCTATGACCTGGTGGTGGACAACCAGACGCGCGACCTCGGCGACGTGCGCTACCTGCTCAGCCCCAAGGACCTGGCGGGCGTGCGGGCCGTACCCGAGCTTGTCGACATCGGCGTTCACAGCCTGAAGATCGAAGGCCGCCTCAAGGGCCCGCAGTACGTGGTGACCACCGTGCAGGGCTACCGGCGGTGGGTAGACGGAGTCATGGCCGGCAGACCGGATGAGCGCCAGCTCGAGAAGGACCTGGCCGACATGTCCCTCACGTACAGCCGAGGCTTCTCGAATGGCTTCCTCGGGGGCTCGGACCACCAGACGCTCGTCGAGGGCCGCTTTCCCAAGCACCGGGGTGTGTACCTCGGCCGCGTGCGCTCCGTGTCTGGCAAGGAGGTGTTCGTCACCTCCGAGGAGCGCCCGTGGACAGGAGGTCTCGGCCTGGGCGAGGAGCGCCCCGAGGCGCCCAACGGACCGATCTCTTCTCCCCTTCCGGGCGGAGAGCCCACCCCGGCCGCGGTGGACCCGCGCCCGGGCATGGGCGTCGTCTTCGATGCGAGCACCCCCGAGGACAAGCACGAGCCGGGAGGCCCCATCTTTCGCGTGGACCGGAAGGGCCAGGGCTGGGTGCTGGGCTTCGGCCACCCGGGTCCGGACCTGGGGCGGGTGGCGCCGGGGCAGCGCGTATGGCTCAACAGCGACCCGTCCCTGGTGCGCCGCACCGAGGGCCTGATCTCCCATGGCGAGCCCGAGGGCCGCATCCCGCTCACGCTGAAGGTCTCCGGCGCCGAGGGCACCCCGCTGCGCCTGTATGCAAGCGCCTGGGGGCACGAGTGCTCGGCCTCCAGCCCGACGCCGCTCACCGTATCCCGGGGCAAGGGCCTGGATGAGGCACTGCTGAAGGACAAGCTGGGCGCCTTCGGCGGCACGCCTTTCACGCTGGCGGGGATGGACTGCACGGAACTGACGCCGGGCCTGCACCTGCCCGTCTCGGAGCTCAAGGCGCTGCGCCGTGACCTGGTGGCGGAGCTCACCGCGGCGGTAGAGCGCGGCCACAAGCGGACGGTGGTGGAGACGCCGGTGCTGGAGCAGGTGCGCGCCTCGCTGCTGGCGCGCGTGCCCGAGGTGGCGGCCGAGGAGACTCCGCGCCTGCTGCCGCTGTGCCGCAACGACGCACAGCTGGAGGCAGTCCTCGCCGCTGGCCTGCGTGAGGTGGAGCTGGACTGGATGGAGATGGTGGGCCTGCAGCGCGCGGTGGAGCGGGCGAAGGCCGCCGGGCTGCGCGTGACGATCGCCACCGTGCGCGTGCAGAAACCAGGCGAGGAGGGCTACGACGCGCGCATCGACAAGCTGCGCCCCGACGCGGTGCTGGTGCGCCACTGGGGAGCGCTGATGCACTTCCTGGAGCGGCCGGCGGGCCAGCCACGCCCGGTGCTGCACGGGGACTTCTCGCTCAACGTCACCAACTCGCTGACGGCGGCGCACCTGCTGGGGCTGGGGCTGGACACGCTCACCTTCTCGCACGACCTGGACGAGACGCAGCTCTTCTCGCTGCTCGACCACACGCCGGCACACCGCTTCGCCGTGGCGCTGCACCACCACATCGCGACGTTCCACACGGAGCACTGCGTGTACTCGCACACGCTCTCCAACGGGCGCGACTTCAAGAGCTGCGGCCGGCCGTGCGAGAAGCATCAGATCTCCCTGAGGGATCGCATCGGGCTGGAGCACCCGGTCATCGTGGACGTGGGCTGCCGCAACACGGTGTTCAACGCGCAGGCGCAGAGCGCGGCCTCGCTGGTGCCCAAGCTGCTGGAGCGCGGGGTGCGCCGGTTCCGCGTGGAGTTCGTGCGCGAGTCACAGGAGGAAGCCACGCGCGTGCTGGGGGCCTACCAGGAGCTGCTGGCCGGAAGGATCTCCCCGGCCGAGGCGGTGCGACGCACGGCCGTGCACGAGCAGTTCGGCGTCACGCGAGGCACGATGAAGGTGCTGAGCTGAGGGTGGGGCTCACAGCCAGGCAACCTCAGGCCGCCATCGAGGTATGAGGCCCCGCGGAGCCCCTGCCTGGCGCCAGAGTGGAGCGTGCCAGGAGCCCCGCCGTGGAGGCCTCGTCCTGAGCGTCGAGCCGGAAGAACGCCACGAGCTGCCGCAGCGCCTCGGCCTGCGAGGCCACCTCTTCCGCCGTCGCCGCGAGCTCCTCGGCGGCCGACGCGGATTTCTGGGCGACCTCCCCCACCTGCCGCATGGACTGGTTGAGCTGCATCACGGCCTGGGACTGGCTGGCACAGGCCGCGGACACATCCTGGACCAGTGTGGCGGTCTGGCGGATGGAGGGCACCAGTTCCTCGAGCAGAGAGCCGGAGCGCTCGGCGATCTTCATGCTGGAGCCCGCCAGCCCGAGGATCTCCCGCGCGGCCACCCGGCTGCGCTCGGCCAGCATGCGCACCTCGGAGGCGACCACCGCGAGCCCTCGGCCGTGCTCGCCCGCGCGTGCCGATTCGATGGCGGCATTCAGGGAGAGCAGGTGCGTCTGGTAGGCGATCTCCTCGACGATGGAGATCTTCTCGATGATTGCCTTCATCGCCTCCACGGTCGCGCCCACCGCCCTGCCACTCTCCTCGGCATCCTTCACGCCCCGCAGCGCCATCTCCGTCATTCGCTGACCGTTGCTCGCGGTCCGCTCGATGGAGGCGCGCATCCGCTCCAGGCTCTTGTTGGACTCCTCGACGGAGGCGGCCTGCTCCTGGGTACCCTGCGAGAGGGCCTGTGAGGTCGCCGAGAGCTGGCTGGCCGCCGTGGCGAGCCCGTGAGAACTGCCGCGGATCTCCCCGATGATGTGCGAGAGGTAGACGAGCATCTGGCGCGTGGCCCCCATCAACACCCCTACCTCGTCCTTCGAGCCTTCCTCGATTCGATGGCGCAGGTCTCCCTGGGAGACGTCCGTCAGCACCCCGGCCGCGGTGCGGAGCGGAACGATCAGCGCGCGCACCAAGGCCATCCCCAGCGTGGTGAGGATGGCGAGCGAGACGAGCAGGACCCCCAGTGTCCACGACACCAACCGCTCGCTGGAGCGCGCAGTCTCCAACACCAGGGCGTGGGCCTGCTCGCGCTGAGAGTCTTCCACCTCCTGGAGGAGCCGGGAGGCGCGGACGAATGCCCGGTTCATCATCACCATCCGCTGCAAAGCCCTGGAGGTGGCGGACCCAGAGGCCTCGTAATCCCTGGCGCGCTCCGCCTCGCTCCGCTCACGCACCGCCGCCAGGACAGCCCGGGCGTGCAAGAGCATCTCCCCGGCCTCCTGCTTCACCGGCGCCAGGACCCGCCGCCACTCCGGGTCGGCCTCGAGCTCCTCCTCGAGCTCGCGCAAGCGCTGCTCGTACTCCCTCGTGTACCGGTCGAGCTTCTCCCCCTCACTCTCGGCATCCCAGCTCTCGAGCACGTCATTGACAGGCTCCCTGAGCTGCAGAAGCAGCTGGTTGACCTCATCGCTCAACTCCGCCCCCTCATGTGCCTTGGAGGTGGCGATGGTGCCGCCGTGGATGAGTCCACCCAGCCAGTACATCGTCCCCCACAACCCCATGAGCAGGGCCGTCGCGACGGCCAGCAGAAGGAACAGTTTGTTCTGGATGGATGGTCTGTTCATGGGCTCCCCCCGGAGATGAGACACCGATCATAGGGGGCTCAACGAATGAGCATGGAGGGCCCCAGGCTCGTTCGGGGATTGCATTGTTCAGGGCCAACGGTGGCCGTGTGACCCGAAGTGACGCGATGAATAAGGATGAGACCCATGCGCTCTCCCGTCCTGCTCGCGCCGGTGCTGGCCGTGTTCCTGAGTGTCCCGGTCCACGCCGGACAGCCGCGGATGCAGGACGTCGAGGAGCTCTTCCTCGCGGACAACGCGTACCCCCAGGAGGCGTTCGAACTACAGACGACGCTCGGCATGAGTGGCGAGTGGAGGAACACCTGGGAGGTAATGACACTCTCATTGCTCACGGAATGGGGCCTGACGGACCGGCTCCAGATCGAGGTGCGCGCGCCGCTCCGGTGGGAACTGGGTGGGGTGGTTGCAGGCCCGGAGGAGCCGTCGGAGTCGGGCATCGAGGCCGGGTTGCTCTACGCGCTCGTCCACCGGCCCGACCTGGGCCTGGTCCTCTCCCCGGGGCTCGAGGTCGAGCTACCCCTGTCCCTCTCGCGCTCGGAGGCTCCGGGTCTGGCGGCCACTCCCTTCGTGGCCGTGGCGCAGTCCCTCGGGCCCGTACGCCTCCACCTGAACCTCGCGCTCGAGCTGCGGGCCGGAGGGGCACGGCAGGATCTCGAACTGGAGCCCAGCGCCACCTTCGCGGCCACTCTGCCGCTCGGCACGCTGGTGCCCTTGCTGGAGCTGGGCCTCGCCTGGGAAGACGAGACACGTGCGTGGCTCAGCCCGGGGCTCGTCTGGCGCTCCACTCCCTGGCTCGAGCTGGGGTTGGGCCTCCCCACGCGCCTGGGTCCCAAGGGTGTCGCGGAGGTGCGGCCCACGCTGCTCCTCACCTGCGAGCTCGAGCTGGCCGTGGAGGAGGAGTAGCCCTCAGGCACCCGAGGCCCGCGAGGCGGCCCGTGTCCCCGCGGAAGCAAAGGCCTCGACGACCCCGGACAGGTCCTCGATAACAAGCGCGCGGACGATCTTCCCGCCGCTGAAGTCGAGGACGAAGGCGAACTCGCTGTAGCAAGTCCTCCCGGTCTTCTTCACGACGAACTGCTCGTCACCGAGGACGATGACCTGGTCACCATTGCCGACGAAGTCCCAGGTCTTCACATCCAGGACCTCGAGCACCTGCTCGAGTCGCTCGAAGTACTCGAGAATGGCGGTCCTGCCCCGGAACTCGCCGCTGAGGGGCGTGCCCTTGGGGAGGGACAGCTTGAAGACGGCGTCATCGGACAGCAGATCGAGGAGGGGCTGGTTGCTGCCGGTCCGGGCCATCTCCTCGAAGATGGACCGAGTCCGCTCCACGTTCTTCTTCGCTTCGGACACGTCGACTCCCTCTGGCACTGCGAGAGCCCACTGTGCGCCGAAGGGCGAAACACGGCCATGGGCCCCCTCGTGTACAGTTGGCGGCATGACGGTCGCTATCGTTGGATTTGGCCGCTTTGGCCGCGCACTGGGCTCACTTCTGGACGCGGCGGGCATCGGTTACCGCGCGGTGGACCCCACCGCCGACATCCCCGAGCCCCATCGGGCCGGCTCCCTCCAGGGACTGCTCACCGGGGCCGAGCAGGTGGTGGTGGCCGTTCCGGTTCCGCGGATGAAGTCGGTGCTCGAGGAGCTGAGCCCGCACCTGAAGCCGGAGCAGCTCGTGCTCGACGTGGGCAGCGTCAAGGTGAAGCCCGTGCAGGCGATGAGTGAAGTCCTCGGCACGCGGGTGCCTTGGGTGGGCACTCATCCGCTCTTTGGTCCGCTCAGCCTCGCCATGGCCGAGCGCCCGCTGCGGGTGGTGATTTGCCCCAACCCGCTCCACCCGGAAGCGGCTCGGCAGGCCCGAGCCTTCTTCGAGCGGCTGGGCTGCGAGATCATCGAACAGACGCCCGAGGGCCATGACCGGGTGATGGCGCACACGCACGCGCTCACCTTCTTCGTGGCCAAGGGAATGGTGGATGCGGGCTCGGGGGTGGATGTGCCCTTTGCGCCTGCCAGCTTCAAGGCGCTCTCGCGAACCATCGACATCGTCCGCTCGGACGCCGGGCACCTCTTCACCGCCATCCAGCACGAGAACCCCTTCGCGCACGAGGCACGCAGGCATCTGCTCCAGGCGCTCGGGACCATTCACCAGGAGCTGGAGACGATTCCTCCCGAGGCCGCCACGTCAGACACGCCCCGCATGGAGCTGCCAGCGCTCGAGACGGGCCTGCCCGAGCTGAAGGAGACCCGCGAGCACATCGACCAGCTCGACCGGGAGCTGGTGGAGCTGCTGGCCCGGCGGGCCGAGCTGGCGCGGCGGGCGATTCGAGCCAAGGCCGAGGCGGGCCAGCCGGTGCCGGATCCAGCCCGGGAGGACGAGGTGATCGCTACACGCCGAACCTGGGCCACCGAGCTGGGGCTGGACCCGGATGGCGTGGAGTCCATCTTCCGAGCCGTCCTGCGCTTCTCCCGGCGCGCTCAGCACTCCCAGGGGTGAACGCACACCTGGCACTGACGGCGAGCGTGCCAAACGGGACCTGTTAAACTAGAAGCGAGGACGACATGGCCAATACCGTCGGCGTCAACAAGATGTCCGTGGTAACCAAGGACAGCAACGGCACCACCGTGGTCTTCCCGGATGTCTGCAAAACGCCGAGCCCGGGCGGGCCCGTGCCCATCCCCTATCCCAACATCGCGAAGTCCTCCGATACAGCGAAGGGGACCAAGAGGGTGTCCGTGGAGGGCAATCCAGCGTGCGTTAAGGATTCCAACTTCAGCACCAGCACCGGTGACGAGGCGGGCACCGCAGGTGGCGGCGTGGCCTCAAGCAAGACAAAGGGCAAGGCCGAGTTCGTCAACTTCTCCTTCGACGTAAAGTTCGAGGGTAAGAACGTGGCGCGTGCCATGGATCTGATGCTGCACAACGACAAGAACACGCCACCATCCCCTGTCATCCAGCCCATCGTCATGGCCGGCGACAAAGGGAAGGACGAGTCCAAGTGCCTCGTCTGCAAGAAGAAGCTGTGAACCCTGTTCACTGACACCCGGGAAAGAGAGAAGGCTTGGCACAGCCTGACGTCGACAACCGCACCCCCTTCCTGGTCGAGATGCTCTTCCTGATGGATGAGCAGGGGCGGTCGTTGCTCGTTCCCGTCGTCAAGGCCTCGTTCGTGATGGCAGACGGCAAGCTCCCGCTCTGCGAGGAGCCGGAGCCCGTCAACACCGCCGGCGAATCCTGGGGAAACCCCGGGAGTTCCAGCCTCAAGTACGAACCGGAGTGCGCTTTCATCAAGGTCACGACGGACGTGGTCCTCATCGGCCACGCGCATGCACCCTCGCGCCAGACCACGGAGGTGCGGGTCTCGCTCCGGGTAGGCCCGATCCAGAAGACCGTACGGGTCGTCGGGGACCGGACCTGGTTCAAGAGCCTGGGTCAGGTCTCGATGACGCGCCCGCTCGCCTTCGAGCGCATTCCCCTGCGCTACGAGCGGGCCTTCGGGGGTTGGGATCGCAGCCATCCGGATCCGCAGCAGCACCGGTTCGAGCCCCGCAACCCCGTCGGGGTGGGTTTTCGCGCGAGCACCCGGAACTTCGAGGAGGGGCTGTTGCTGCCCAACCTGGAGGATCCCGATGAGCCCCTCGTGCGCTTCGGACAGGTGGTACGTCCCGCGGGCTTCGGCTTCATCAGCCCAGACTGGCAGCCCCGCGCCTCGCTCGCCGGGACCTACGACGAGACGTGGCGCAAGACACGCATGCCGTGGCTGCCCACCGACTTCGATCGCCGGTTCTTCAATGCCGCGCCTCCCGGGCTGGTAGCACCCGGCTACCTGCGTGGCGACGAGGAGGTCGCGCTCCACCACGTCACGCCGAAGGGGACGCTCACCTTCAAGCTCCCAGGGATACGCCCTCCCGACGTACTCCTCGAGCGCACGCGCCGCACGGACGAGAAGGTGCGCATGGCCCTGGACACCGTCATCCTCAACGCGGACGAGGGCTGCGTCTTCCTGCTCTGGAGAGGGCAGGCCCTGTTGGCAGAGGGGCCTCGCGAGGTGAGGACCCTCGTCGTCGACAGTGAGCAGGACCTGGGACCCCTCATGGACGCGGCCGTGCCCCTGCCCGAGCAGCCCTGAGAGCCCTGGCCTACGACAACCTCATGAGCTCCACCTCTCCCCAGACATCCCTGACCGTCAGCGGCCATCCCCTCGCCATCACCGGGGTGGGCATGGTGTCTTCGCTGGGCGGGGTCGTCCAGGCGTGCGCCGCGGCCCGGGCCGGACTGACTCGCTGGACGGAGTTGGATGCCGAGGTCTCGGACGAGGACACCCTGGAGATGGAGCCCCTGCGAGGCCATGCGGTCCGGGGCCTGACCGAGGGTTTCGAGGGTGTAGGCCGGCTGGTCCGGCTGGGAGACGCGGCCCTAGGAGACCTGGTGCGCGAGGCGGCTCTCGCCCGGGCGGCACCCACCCGGACGGCGGTACTGCTGTGTCTTCCGGGAAATCTCTACGAGGACACCTATCTGGAGCGGCGAGAGCTGAGCGCACTGCCCGAAGGGGCGCTCAAGCAGCGGCTGCGCACCGAGGGCCTCGCCGAACTGGAGAACCATCGTCAGTCCCTGGAGCGCCGACTCCTCCCGCAGCTCCTCGCCTTGCATCAGCCAGTCCTCCGGTCCCAGGTAAGCGAGTGCTTCTTCGGCGGCGGGGCGATCCTGGCCAGGGCCCTGCAGCGGGCCATGGAGCTCATGGGGAGCCGTACGGTCGAGCGCTGCATCGTCGGTGGCATCGACACCTACGTGCATGGCCGCCCGCTGGGAGTCGTCCAGGGGCTGGGGCTGCTGCGGGGTCCCAACGTGGCGACGGGCTTCTTCCCAGGGGAAGCAGCGGCGTTCATTTTGCTGGAGCGCCCGAACGCGGCGCGTACTCGGGAAGCCCGCGTGCAGGCGGTGCTCCGGGCCGCCGCCACGGCGCAGGAGCCCTTCCACCGCTTTTCCGGGGTGACGCCGGGCGGCGCCGCGCTGTCCGAGGCCATTGCCGCGTGCGCGCGACAGGCGGCACCAGGGCTGCGGGACGTCGGGCGGGCCATCGTCAGCCTGAATGGAGACGATTTCCGGGCCATGGACTTCGGTAACACGCTGCTGCGGCTGGGCAACGCTGGGCTGTCCACGGCCTTTGGCCACTGGTTTCCGGCCGAGCACTTCGGAGAGTTGGGCGCGGCGACCGGAGCGGTCGCGGTGTGCATGGGAGTCCGGGCAATGGAGCGCGGGTACGCAGGGGGCCGGTGTATCCTAGGGGCCCTGCTGTCGGACGACACGTCGCGCGGGGCATTCCTGTTGGAAGCGCCCGAGGGCTGACATCACCAGAGGAGGTATCTCGGTGGGAAAGAAGACACTGGAGCAGGCCGAGAAGGCCACGCAACGGGCCAAGGACTCCGCCGCGAGAGCGGATCGGGCCGTGCAGCGGGCGCGTGAGTACCTGAAGACACGCAAGACGCCCGCGGCCCGGGCGCGGGCGAAGAACAGACTCAAGGAGAAACAGGAACTGGCCTCGACGCGGCAGAAGGCGGTCCAGAAGGCCGAGGCGGATCAGCAGAAAGCGAAGCAGGACAATGATCACCTGCAACAACTCCTGGCTCCAGAGACCCACCGGCCGACACAAGACGGGGGGTGTGTGACCAGGGGCTCGGGCGGCTACATCTGTGACGTCCCGGGGCACAACTACCGGGAGAACGGGTTCAACTACCAGAGCACCTGCGCCGAAAAGGACTGGTACAACCTGGACTTCTCCAAGGAAGGCGAGGCACGGGACCGGTTCAACACGCGCCTGGGGCTCACCTTCAGCATGAAACCGGCCAGCGAGGATCCTCGCGAGCCGGGCAATGCGAACCTCTGGTGGATGGGCAACGGCGCCAACTTCCAGACGCCAGGGATTCCCTGGGTCTGGAACGCGCACCACGTCGTGGCAGTGGGCGAGCTCAAGAAGTTGGACCTCTGGATGCTCCTGGTGCTCCAGAAGGCGAACTACAACGTCCACAAGGGCTGGAACATCATCTTCCTGCCCGTGCATTACCCCTACGGCAAGGTCTTCCAGCTCCCGGCCCATCCCCAGTCCAAGAAGAATCCGGCCGCCAAGTTCCACGTCCACTACAGCACGATGGTCAAAGACAAGGTGATGGAAGTCCGTCAGTTCTTCGAGGAGATGGCCGAGCAGAAGGGCGGACATTCCCTGGTGAGCGACAAGGACTGCAGCGGCCCCAAGAACTCCCTGGAAAAGTTCTCGCAGCGAATGCGCGAGCCGATCCGCTCCCTGGGTGTCGACAGCCTCCAGGACAAGGTGAACCTGAACCTTCTCCCCAAGTTCATTGAGAACCGCCCCCAGTTTGCCTCTCTCCTCTCCAAGAGATAGACCGCCCCGCCAGAGAACGTCTCCATGCACTCCTATTTCATCCTCGACAGCGCTTCTCAGGAAGACGATTGCCTCATCGACACGGCTTCTCCAGAGCTGAGCAAGCTGCTGTGGAAACTCGCCAAGGGCGTCCAGGTAGGAGAGCCATATCCCCCAGACCAAAGCGTGCGGATGGACAAGGACCATCCAGGTCTCAACGTCCCCGACCTGGTCAGCAACACGCTCCGGGTGCGCATCGTTTCCAACAGGTTGAAGGACCTCCTGGAGACGGAGTCACGCGCCAGAGCCGAGTACGTTCCCCTCCGCATCCTCAACCACAAGCGGCGCGTGGCCGCCAAGGACTGCTTCATCGCCAACGTGCTGGAGGCACAGGACTGTGTCGACATGGAGCACACGAAATCCGAGCCTTCGGAGTTGTGGCCCGACCAGATCGGTGCGCTCTACAAGCTGTACCTGGACCCGGCGCGCATCGACCCCCATCTGAAGCTGTTTCGCCTGGCCAAGCGCCCCAACACCCTCATCATCCGCGACGACCTGCGCGCCCTGCTGGATGGGGCGGGCATCACGGGCACGCGCTACGTGGCCATGGGCGAGGACTGCCTCTACCTCTGAGCCCATGCGCAAGAATCCAACCCGACTGGAGGCGCTCCGCGCCAACACGATTTCCCTCCTGGAAGAGGCCCTCCAGAGCATCCAGGCGCGAGACGTGCGCGAGTACCACGGTCTCTCATATTTCGAAGCCGCCTACATGTACCGGCGCCTCGCGTTGTGCGACATGCTCAAGGACGCGCGCGCGGACCGGTTCCATGTCTTCCTGCGAAAGTCGGCTCTCGTACGCCTCCACTTCCTGCGCCTAGTGGCACAAGGCCATGCCACGCAACCGCTCTACGTGTGTGGCAGCGAGAATCGCTCCCTCGTCGACGCGCTTGCCACGGGTGAGTTCGGGCTGGCGGCGGACATCGCGAGCGTCTCGACGGACCGGCACACGCCGTCGCTGGAATACGAGGACGACTTCCTGCTCTACGAGTTCCTGCGCCGCTCCGCCCTGGCACTGAAATCCGGCGACTGGTCCAGCCTTCCCGGGCTCCTCCCTCGCTGGGAGCAGGTGCTCGAAGGAGGAGAGGACCCATACCTCGACGTCTGCCGGGCGCTGCTCGCACGGGACCCCAAAGCGTTCCATGGCGCCCTCCTGACAGTCATCACAGACCGGGAGCTCCGATTCCGGGAGGTCACGGAGGAGTCGGGCCCCAATGCAGACCTCCGGTGGACGGAGGGTCCTGTCTTCCTCAATGGGCTCGCCTTCTTGCGGATCGCGGAACGCCTGGAACTGCCCACCGAGCCCGAGTACCCAACCATTCCCCGGTTGGCGAGGCTCGAGATGACACTGCCTACTCTGCGCCCCGACGCATGGATGGACTGGAGCGCGAACGTTCCGGCCTAACGAGCCGGGGCCCACAGGTACTGAACCGTCCCTTCATGCACGCCTACTTCGTCCTCGACAACTCGGCTGAAGACACCGATTGCCTCATCGACACGGCTTCTCCAGAGCTGAGGGAATTCCTATGGAAGCTCGCAGGGCACCCAGGCGGGTGGAGCGTTTGCACCTGACCTGAGCGTGCGAATGGACAAGGGCCATCCGGGTCTCAACGTCCCCGACCTGGTCAGCAACACGCTCGGGGTTGAAATCGTCTCCAGCAAGCTCAAGGACCTCTTGGAGAAGGAGTCAGGCGCCAGAGCCGAGTACGTTCCCCTCCGCATCCTCAACCACAAGCGGCGCGTGGCCGCCAAGGGCTGCTTCATCGCCAACGTGCTGGAGGCACAGGACTGCGTCGACTGGATCGCACGGTCTCCAAACCTTCAAAGCTTTGGCCCGGTAATATTGGTGCGCTCTACAAGCTGTACCTGGACCCGGCGCGCATCGACCCCCATCTGAAGCTGTTTCGCCTGGCCAAGCGCTCCAACACCCTCATCATCCGCGACGACCTGCGCGCCCTGCTGGATGGGGCGGGCATCACGGGCACGCGCTACATGGCCATGGGCGAGGACTGCCTCTACCTCTGAGCCCATAAGGCAACCAGCACCGCCGTGGCTCGGGTAGAGGCCAGGGCGTAACGGAGCAGGGCCCAGGTGGACTAACCTTTGGTCCCATGCCCTTCCCGCGCGCCCTGCTCACCGGACTCCTCCTCGCGGTCCTGGCCCTACCAGGCTGCAAGCGCAGCTCACCGGACGAAGAGAAGCCCCAGGTCCCCGAGGCCCCCAAGGTGGACGTAGCGCCCGCCTTCGCCCGCGCCGGCCTCACCGCTCCCGCCACCGTGCCGGGCGTGCAGGAGCCGGGGACAGTGGACCTCCCAGCGCTGCGCGATGCCGTCGCCGACCCGCAGGCCGTCACCGAGGAGGAGCTCATGCGCCTCGTGGGAGAGGCGAACTGGCGCGGAGGTGAGCCCGTCACCGGGCCGCGCACCGGTGCGCCGCAGCCGAGCCGTCGCAATCCCACGACCCCTGGGGAGGCGGAGGTAGACGAGTCCCTGGGCTCCGAGGAGATGGAGGAGCAGATGGCACGGGCTCCGGGGGGAGCGCCTCCGCCACCGGCCCCCATCATCGAGACCGAGGCCCCCCCGCGTGCGGAGCCTGACCATCGTCCGCCGGCGCCAGAACCCGCGGCCGCGGCTCCCATGGACCGCGAGGAGCTCGCGGAGGAGCGCCCCCGAGTGCTGGAGCAGAAGCGGCGCGAGATCATCCAGATCATCAAGGGTGGCTCGGAACGCGCTTCCAGCACGGGCCGAGGAGGCGGGGCCGCCGCTCCGAGTCCGAGCATGGCCAGCGCGGACAGGCCCGCGCCCCCGGAGAAAGCCAAGGACAAGTCCAAGCCAGCCGAGGCACCCCGTCCCGTGCTGCCCAAGGTGGAGACCGCGCAGCGCGTGGCCAAGGTGCTGGTGCAGAACGAGGAGGGCCGCTACCAGCCGCTGGTGACCCGCGAGGTGCGCGTGGTGACGTACATCCAGGGAGCCCGCGCGCGCACGGTGGTGGACTACCTCTTCGAGAACAACACCCCACGGGCGCTGGAGGGCACCTTCTATTACCCGCTGCCGGGCGGGGCGACGGTGGCGGGCTTCGCGCTGTACTCGGGGGCAGTCGCGGTGAACTCGCCCTCACTCTTCCAGTCCGAGGAGCTGCTGCCACCGCTGGGTGACTCGGGCAGAGCTGACGCGCTGGTGGCGGCGGCCCCGCCGAGCCCTCCGGGAGCGAAGCGCTCGTGGGGCGAGCCTCAGGAGGCCCGCGTCGTCGAGCAGAAGCGCGCCCGCGAGGTGTACGAGGACGTGGTGCGCCGCAATGTGGATCCGGCACTGCTGGAGTGGGCGGGGTCCTCCAACTTCAGCGCGCGCGTCTTCCCCCTGCCGCCGAAGTCCCTCAAGCGGGTGGTCATCGCCTACGAGCAGACGCTCCTCTTCGACGGGCAGCGCCTGCGCTACACGTGGCCTGTGCCACCAGGGGCGGGCAAGGGGCTGAAGGTCTCGGCACGCGTGCACGTGGACCCGAAGCATGCTGGCGAGATGGTGGTGAGCCCCGAGACGAGCAAGCCGCTCACACTCGGCACCTGGCAGGCGTGGGACTGGCCGAAGCTGCAAGGGGACGGAGCGCTGGACGTGGCGCTCAAGCCTCGGAGCGAGGACGCGGACGTGCTGGTGGGCGCGGACCCAGCGGGACTGCCCGGACAGGCCTTCTACACACGGGTGCGGCTGCCCGAGCGGCTCACCGTGAGCAGCGAGGAGGCGGCCACGGGGCGGGCGGTGCTGGTGGTGGACACCTCGCTGTCGGCGGAGGACGGCAACGCCTGGGCGCTGCAGGGAGCCATGCTGCGCGCGCTGCTGGAGAAGGACACGAGCCTCACCGAGTACGCGGTGCTCCTCTTCGACGTGCGCCCTCGCTGGCTGCACGGCACGGGCTTCCGGCGCAACACGCCCGAGGCGCGCCAGCAGACGTTCGCCGAGCTGGAGCACGTCTTCCTGGAGGGAGCCTCCAACGTGGGCGGCATGCTGGCCGAGCTGGACCGGGCCGGGCGCGACTGGCTGAAGCCCTCGGCGGGCGGTGGGCGGGTGACGACCTTCCTGCTCTCGGACGGCAACGTCACCTGGGGACAGAGCAACGTGGAGGAGCTCATCTCCCGCCACCCGGCCGCGGAGACGCTGCGGTGGGTGAGCTACCGCTTCGGAGAGTCGGCGGTGAACACGGACCTCTTCGACGCGCTGGCGCGCTCGGGCGGAGGCCGGGTGGTGAACGTGCTCTCCGGCGCCGAGGTGGAGGCGGCGGCGCGCGCGCACCGGGAGACCTCGGTGGTGCTCGCCCGGGTGAGCGTGAAGGGCGCACAGGTGAAGGACCTGGTGGTCGCGGGTCGGCCGCACCTCGTCTACGCCGGACAGGAGCTGCGGGTGGCCGGGCGGCTGGTGGGAGACGGCCAGGCGCAGCTGGAGGTGGTGACGCAGGCCGCGGGTGAGGAGCGCACACTGTCGGTGCCGCTGCCGCGTGAGGAGGACAGCGCCTTCGCCCCGCGCGCGTGGGCCGAGCTCTTCGTGTCGCGGCTGGTGGCGTTGGAGGACGTGAAGCTGGACCGGATGGTGGTGGCGCTCAGCCAGCACTACCGGCTCGCCAACGCACGGGCCTCCATGCTGGTGCTGGAGTCGGAGGGGGACTACGTGCGCTACGCGGTGCGCAACGAGCAGATGGACCTGACCGACCTGGACACGCTGCGGCGGCAGCAGGAGGACCAGCGGCGGGACGAGCTGCTGGGGCTGTCGCTGGACGGAGTGCCGGCCTCGGGCCGTGAGGTGCTGGGGGTGCTGAAGTCGAAGCAGGCGGAGCTGGGCTCGCGGGTGAAGGCACAGCCGCTGCGAGACGAGCCCTACGCGGGAGGCGAGGAGCGGCTGCAGGCGGAGCTGACGTACCGGCGGGCGCGGCGGGAGAACAAGGACGACGTGCTGGTGTACGAGGCGGTGGCGCGCAAGCGGGCCTTCTCGGGGGACACGTGGGGCGCGGTGCGGGCGCTCTCCTCCCCGGTGGAGCTGCGCCCCAAGGACGCGGAGGCGCTGCGGCTGGTGGGCTACGGGCTGCTGGCGCTCGGCCAGTTCCCGGCCGCCGCGGAGCTCTTCGAGCACGTGCGGCTCAACCGTCCCTTCGAGCCCCAGTCCTACCTGGAGGAGGCCCTGGCCCTGGACGCGGCGGGGCGGCCCGCGGAGGCGGCTCGCAACTGGGAGATCGTCCTGGCCCGCGGCTGGAATCGTCACGACGGGCAGACGAAGACGGTGGCGGCGTACCACTACGGCCGGATGCTGGCGGCGCTGGCGAAGCATCCCCGGCTGGCCGAGCAGTCCGCGGCCCTGGAGGCCCGGCGGCGCGAGCTGCAGAGGCTCGAGGAGATGGCCCCCATCGACTACCAGCTCACCACGCACTGGAACTCGGACGGGACGGACATCGACCTGTGGGTGATGGAGCCCAACGGCGAGAAGTGCTTCTACAGCCACAAGGAGACGACCCTGGGCGGCAAGCTGCACTGGGACATCACGGACGGGCTGGGGCCGGAGCTGTACCACGCGCGCAAGGCGGCACCGGGCACGTACTTCGTGCTGGTGCACTACTACGGCAACAACTCGCAGCGCTACGCGGTGCCCACGGCCCTGCTGCTGGTGACGGACCGGAACGTCTTCTCCAAGGAGGACACGTACCAGCGGCGCTTCCAGGTACGCATCCTGCCCAGGGCGAACGCCCAGCTCCTGCTGCGCCGCGAGGAGTTGGTGCCAGCACCCGCCCCGGTGGCGAAGTCAGCGGAGTGAGGGCGCCTCCCGGCTCCCGTCACCAGGAGCAGTGGAGCTGGAAGTTCATCCCGGGCTCCCTGCACGGGCCCAGGGTGACGGAGATCTGTACGTCGGGGATGGCCTGGGCAACCACGATGTAGGACCCCAGCATCCACGAGGGCCCCATCAGCTCGCGCTTGAACAACAACCGAGCATCGGTGGGTCCCTCGCGCTCGTACTTTCGCTCGCCATACGTGACGAGGATCCGCGCTGACCCCAGGGCCAGCGCCATCCGCTCATGCGGATCATTGCCGGCGGCCAGGCGATAGGCCCTGCTGACGGGCGTGCTCTGGATGATGCGCGTCACCCACCCGCCGAGCTCCTCCAGTCCCTGCGCGTAGGACATCAGCCCCCGCTTCTCGAGCAACTCCGCCGAGGCGCTGACCATCCGCAGCAGGTCCACCACCGGGTAGTGCACGAAGCTCACCCACGGCCGGGTCGGCCAGGTGGCGGCACGCACCTCATCCGCCTGTTCCCGGCCCAGCAGCTCCCGCATTGCCAGGAAGGCGCTCTCACAGAACATCCCGGAGATTTTCTCTTCCGGCGTGGCCTGCAGGATGCGCTCGGCCACCGCCTCTCGTGTATCCGCTTCCATCGACTCTCTCATGGAGCTGTTGGCGGCTCAGCGCCCGGGACTCAGGATGACGCGCAGCTCCTCGAGCATCTCCGCCTCGGCGGCCTGCAACCTGCCGTCGCTCGCGATGAGCGCGCGAGCCGCCTCGAAGACCTCGTCCGGCCGGTCGCGCAGCAGCGCCAGGTCGGGCGCCGGCGGTGGAGCACTGCCCTCCAGCGCCTTCTTGAGGGTGGCGATCTCCAGCTCGGGCACGCCCCAACTGTGCGCCGCACCGAGAATGGTCCCCACCTCCTGCACGTCGATCTGACCATCGCTCCAAGCCAGTTGGAGCATCAACTTGAGCACCTCGATATTGAAGTGATCCTCGGGGGTGGGTCTCGCCATGGGTTCTCCCGAGCGCAGCCTCGCCGTTCCCGCCGCGAACGTCCATGGGGAGGAGACCCCAAAGCCCCAGAAAGCCCGAGAGCCCCCACTTCTCGGCGGGAGGTTGGACCTCGACTCCGTCCTCCTGCGCACATCCTGCGCCAGCTCGGGACCGTCCGCTGCCCACCCGCCGACACCGCCTCCCAGGGCCGCGTCCGCGCATTCCCGCCATTCCCAGCAATCCCTTTCACCTTTTGGCCATGGCCTCACACCACCGGGGCACGGCTACGGCGAGGCTGCAGAACCGCCAGCCCAGCAAAAGCCTGACAACGCTCCACGCGCGCCCTGCAAGTCATTGTTTGCCCGACTCTACGCGGGAGCCGTTTTCCCTGAGATAAAGCGGGGTTCCAGGGTCTCGACCCGGAGGAACGGACTTTTCCAGTACCGCGGACCCACGAGAACCGCATGAGCAAAGAATGGCACTGTCCGCCTTGACGAAATGGGGGGTCGGGCGTTCTCTTTTCATGCAAGGGATTACCCTCGTCGTGGAAAAGCACGACCACGGCGAGGCGGCGCCAGCAGCCGCCATCCCGACAAGGGAGGAGGAGCCACATCATGCGTGGAGACATCGAGACATCGGGCGGGCCGGCCCTTATCGCCGGGAGTTACTCAGGCTACTCGCTGCACTCCGAGGGTCCGGAGAAAGGCATCAACCTCATCCTGTCGCAGCCCGGCATCAGCAGCAGCCGGGTGACGCGGCTGAGCCCCACCGTGGTGTGGGCCCTCCCCGAGCCCGGAGCCGAGCTGCCTCCACGAGACCGCACGCTGCAGCTGCTGCTGGACGACAACGGCCGCACCATTGGTCCGCTGCGCGGGGAGCTGTTCTGGAGCGATCCGCGCCGGTACGACGCGCCCATTGGCATCCAGCTGGTGGGGGTGACGCAGGAGCAGGGCCGGCAGATCCTCTCCCTGCTGGACGCGGCGGCCCGCGAGGGACGCGCGCTGCCCGCCGTGTCGCCCCAGCCCATCGAGGAAGCCTTCGTCGAGCCCGAGCGCATCCGCTCCATCCTCAAGTCCGTGTGCGTCATGAAGCACGAGGGCCTGCTGCGGCAGCTCGGCCGGACGCTGCGCGTGTCGCTGGAGTACTTCGACGTGGCGTCCTCGCAGCTGCACTGGCGCCTGGAGGAGCCGGACGCGAACTGGGGCACGGCGCCCTATGACATCGAGGTGGTGGGCCACAACACGGCCTACCGCCTGCGCGTGCCGGCGCTGGAGACGCGGGGCGGCCGGATGGTGACGCCCCTGCCGCGGCGGCTGTGGAAGGTGCGCCACCGCTCGCATCGGCGCGTGCCCGCCCCCGCTGGCATGACGGCCCACTTCCACCACCCGCTGTGGGGCGAGCTGGGCATGCTCGAGCGCGAGGTGGTGGACCTGTCCTTCACCGGCCTCTGCCTGCGCGGCACGCCCGAGGATCTCATGTTCCCAGGGCTGCTGCTCCAGCCCATCGAGGTACGGGGCACGGACGGCGAGTCCATCCTCCTGCGGGGGGAGGTCCGCTACGTGGGCGGCAAGCCCCAGGAGGGGCAGCAGGTGTTCGGCCTCCAGGTCGTCCCGCGCACGCCGGTGGACGAGGCGCGCTGGGTGCAGCTCGTCTCCCAAGCGCTCTGCCCTTCCACGCGCGGCGCGGAGCAGGTGCTGGAGCCGCTGTGGGAGCTCCTGGTGGACTCGGGCTATTTCAACCTGGCCGGCAAGACGACGGAGCACTTCGAGGAGCTGCGCGCCAGCTTCCTGGAGACAGGCCGCCATGCGGCGCGCCTGCCCCGGCTCTTCTGCCAGACGGTGTGGCCCTCGGAGCGAGGCCTGGAGGCCACGCTATCCTCGGTGAGGCCCTACCGCCATTCCTGGCTGGTGCACCAGCTGGCCAAGCGCCCCGGCAAGCCCGCGGTGGACATGCCGCCCGGACAGATTCTGCGCGACGTCCACGTGCGCACGCTGGAGCACGCCCAGAGCGATCCCCACTTCCGCTGGCTCATCGCCTACACCGAGTCCACCGTCCCCCTCATGGAGCGCGTCCACCACGCCTACGCGAGGGAGCACGAGGCCAGCGGCGAGGCCCTCGCCATGCCCGTGCGCCTGATGCACGTGAGCTGCGACGAGCCCAGCGGGCTGCCCGACAACGGGTTCGAGCTCGGCCCAGCCCGCCCCGAGGAGAAGACGCAGCTGGCGGAGGAGATCGCCCGCACCCGCCCCGCCTGCTACGTGGACGCGCTGGACTTGTCGCGTGAGCGGATGGATCTGCGGCACACGATGGAGACGTGGCACGAGGCCGGGCTGGAGCGCGAGCGCCAGGTGTTGGTGGCGCGTCGCGACGGCGTGGCGGTGGCCGCCATCATCCTCGAGCTGGGACAGCCCGGCACCAACCTCTTCCGCCTGCTGGACACCGCGCGCCTGTTCCCACTCGCCCTCGAGGGCCCGGACGCCTACGTGGCGCTGCTGGATGCGGCCCGCGAGTGGTACGCGCGACGGGGCCGCAGCGCCTTCGTCTTCCTGCGTGAGGACGAGGACGACAGCTACACCGCCGCCGCCCGGCTGCATGACGAGCCCGGCGCGAAGCCCTGCCTCTGGGTGCTCTCCGCCCGGATGCTGCCCGATTTCCTGGAGTACGTGAGCGAGGCGACCGTGGGCCGCCTCACCCCTACGACTCCCACCACCTGATGAGCCGTCGTGCAGAAGCGTCGTACCGCAGAAGAGCCGTACCGAAGGAGTCGTCGCCATGAGTCTGGTCAAAGAGCTGTATGAGCCCTACGTCCTGCCCGCCCGCGCCCGCATCTCGACGGACCCGGTGATGCGCAGGCTGGTGGACCCCGCAATCGAGCCGATGGTCCTCGAGCGTTTCTTCATCCAGTACCACTCGTTCGGTGTGTACATGACCGAGCCCGTGGAAGGGTGGATCCGCCGGGCAGGCCAGCGCTGCCTTTCCCTGGGCCTGGACAACATTGGCAAAGGCCTGCTCCTGCACTCCAAGCACGAGGCCGGCCACCACCAGATGATGATGGACGATGTGCGGATGCTGGTGCGCCGGTGGAACATCCGGCGCCGGGCCATGCTCCACACGGAGCGGCTGCTGGCGCAGTACCCCACCGACGCGATGCGGGCCTACCGGCAGCTCCACGAGCGCACCATCGCCGGTGAGATGCCAGCGGCGCAGATCGCCATCGAGTTCGAGATCGCCAACCTGTCCCTGGTGCTGGGGCCGCACCTGCTGTCCAACGTGGCGCGGGTGCTCGGCCGGGAGACGCTGGAGGGGCTCAGCTTCCTCAAGCAGCACGTACAGCTGGACGTGGGGAGCCCCAACTCTCGGATGATGGAGGAGTTGCTGCAGCTGATGCCGGAGAACGCCCGGACGCTCGCGGAGACCGGCGCCGAGGCGCTCGACATCTACCTGCGCTTCCTCGGGGACTGCCTGCAGTCGGCCGAGGCCGCGCTGTGGACTCCGCACGAGGCGGTGGCCTGCTGAAGCCCCGCCCGGCCCGTCGCGCGCGCCTCAGCGGCCGAAGATGGCCTCGGGATTCGTGAGGCCGCGCGCCTTGGCCAGCGGCTGGAGGATGTCCTGGGGGGGCTGGTCCGCGGTGAGCAGCAGCGCGCGCACCGCCGTCTCCACCACGTCCTCGGCGCTGGGGCGCACCATGCCCCGGCGCGCATCCTCCACGCGGCGCTGGCGGTACACGTCGAAGTGCTCCATCACCCGCGTGGCAATGGCCGCCATGGCCTTGTCACCCGCCTCCACCCGCAGCTCCGCCTCGGTGCGCAGTTGCACCGGGTCCGCCAGCACGCCCACCTTGTCGTAGGCCTTGTTGGCCGCGTCCTCGTGCATCGCCGCGTAATCCTCGCTGTGCGGTGAGGACGCCGCCGCGTCCTTGGACAGCGCCATCAGCCGCTCCGTGACGCTCGCGGTAATCGACAGCCGGTGCAGCTCTACGTCATACGGGTAGTCGGCGTAGACGGGCTCGTCCACCGTGAGGGGCTCGCGGTAGTAGGCATCCCGGCCGCGCTGCACCTCGCGCCGCTGCGCCTCGGCGTTCTCCTGCGCCGACTCCAGCCGGCGCTCCAGCTCCTGCCCCGCCGAGGCCCGCTGCGACAGTGCACCCTCCTCCTGCTCGCACTGGGGGTTGCAGCGTGAGGGGCTGCACTCCTTGGGCACCTCGCCGGGCTTGGACTGGCCAAAGGCCCGCACGCACTCGGCCAGCGCGGTGCTGCACGCCTGGCGCTCACGCGAGCGACAGCGGCTGGCCACCTCGCGCGCCTGGGCCAGCTCGTCCTGCTTGCGCAGGTAGTCGCGCAGCACGCCCGACAGCTTGCGCTCCACGTCCTCCAGCTTGCGCTCCTGCTCCAACAGCGCCGACTCCGTCTGCAGCCGGCGCGGGTTGGGCACGGCCTTGTTCGTCACCATGTAGCGCTGCGACTTCTGCGCCTGCTCCACCGACTTCACCGGCATCACCCGCTCCACCGACAGCCCCAGGCGCACCCCCTCGTGGTCCTTCGGCGCCTCGGTGGTGATGACGCGGATGGGCACCTCCTGCGGCAGCAGCGCCGACAGCCGCCCGGGCGACAGCCGCTGCGCCACGTCCGGCGCCTCCGCCTTGTCCTCCGCGGGCCCCGTCACCACCAGGAAGGCCACCTCGTCCTGCAGCTTGCGACGCACCACCTCGGCGCGCTCCAGGGCCGGCGTGGCGCCCACCTTCTCCTGGTTGGCGCGCACGTACGCCAGCAGCGCGTTGCCCAGCTTCCCCTCCTCCTCCAGCCGCTGCGCGGTGTTGAACCACCGGCGCGCGAACGCCACCTGCACCGCCGTCACGCCCTTGCGCGCCGCCGCGTGCCCCTCGTCCACCGCGAGCACCGCGTCGAACTCGGCCCGGGCGTCCTGCAGCCGCTCCTCCTGCAGCGCCTTCTGCGCCGCCGCGACCCGAGCGTCCAGCGTCTGGGCCAGCAGCGCCCGCGCATCGCCATTCTCAGGGTCCAGTTGCAGCGCGCGCACCAGCAGTGGCGTGGCACCGGCCAGGTCACCCCCGGTGTGCTTCGCCTTGGCCTCCTCGAGAACCACCCCGCTCCACTGCTGGCGCAGCTTGAGCAGCTTCGCCGTCGCCTCCGCATCCCTGGGCTCCGCGTCGAGGGCTCGCAGGTAGGCGGCCTCCGCCTCGGCCCACTTCTGCTGGGCGGAGAAGTCGTCCCCCTCCTTGAGGGCGCGGGCGAAGGGCGAACAGCCGGCGGCCGCAACCAGGGTGAAGACGGTGAGGACGATCATCCCCAGCCGGCGGGCCAGGGCAGACGAGGGGGGGGCGAGCAGGGAACGCACGGGGGGCATTCTCGGGGAAAGCGCCACCCGGATGAAGCGCTGATTGAGGGTCCAACCACCAGCCGGGCAGGCTCCCGGCAACGGCTGCGTGACAAACCCGCTACGGAGCGCCCGCTCCCTCGCCTGTTGTGCGAACGAGGGGCTTCGCCTCACCCCCCTCGGCTCGGGAATGACGCGACGCACCAGCGGGTATGAAGAATCCCGAGGGGGGCCCACAGACTTTAGAAAGGAGTTTCAGCGACATGGCCTGTTCGCAACCCAAGCCCAATCCTACCGAGCTCCGCCTGCCCATGTGGGCAGAGCATCACCGCGTCGAGGACTACCGCAACGTCCACTGCCGCTACTACGCGATGTGCATCGACTCGGCCGTGCGTGAGGACTGGGAAGGCTTCACCTGCCAGAAGTGCCCATTGTTCCACAACGACGCCGCGCCGCGCGCGGAGCAGTACGCTTTCGACCAGCCGGCCGATAACGGCCGCCCGTAGGCCAACCGTCTCCCGGGTGGACTCCACCTGGTTGTGCGCCAGCGCACGGGCGCCCCCACTGGCACCGTGCACTGGCACACGTGGGGCATGTCCGCCGGGGCATTGGCCTACGCGCCCATACATCGGGCCCTGGTCTTTCCAGCACGGCGACAGCAATTTGCCGCGTCCTCACGTGCGGGCCACCCGCGGGAGACGCGATGATCCGACAGCTGCTGCTGTCCGAAACCGACCTTCGGGCTGAAGACGCGACACCGGCGCCCTCGGGGGCCTTTGTCCTGCTGGCCGAAGAGTTCCCCACCATCACCGTGTGGCCGCTCACCCTGGATGGGCACGCGAACGTGCTCCAGCTCAACGCCCAGGAGTGGCGCGCCCCCGGGTTCGATCCCATCGACTGGGACGAGCGCGTCTTCGCCGCCGCCGGAGGGGGCCTCTCGGACAAGGACCTGGCCCTGCACATCACCGGCTCCCCGCACGAGGCGCTCGCCGCCACCGCCCTGGAGATTCTCACCCGCTACCAGGGCCTCGTCGGCCGCCGCAACGCCGCCTCCACCGGGCCCCTCTTCGACGCCATCCTCACGCGCCACCTGGCCCTGCATGACCTGAGCAAGCCGCTCGTCGTGGCGGACTACCGACACGCGCTGGACACCTGGCAATGGGTGCTGCGGCTCGCCCCCTATGCGGACGTGGCCCTCCAGACGGCGGCCCTCTTCCATGATGTGGAGCGCCTGCTCTCCGAGTCCGATGCGCGCGTGGAGCATCACGCCCACGACTACCAGGCCTTCAAGGACGCCCATGCCGCCCGCGGCGCGGAGGTGGCGTGCACGCTGCTCGCGGACGTGGGCATGGACAAGGCCACCATCGAGCGCGTGCGCTGGATCATCGGCCACCACGAGCGCCCCGCGGCGGACGTCAGCCTCACGCTCCTCAACGACGCGGACGCCCTCTCCTTCTTCTCGCTCAACGCCTCGGGCTTCGCCCGCTACTTCCCGCTCGAGCACACCCGCCGCAAGGTGGTCTACACGCTCGGACGGCTGCGCCCCAACCAGCGCTGGCGGCTGGCGCGCGTGCGACTCGCGCCCCAGGTGCGCCGCCTCCTCGAGGAGGCCGTTGGAGCCATCACCCTGCCCAGTACGCTGCAGGAGTCGGCATGAGCGGGAGCCCAATATCCCCTCTCCCCCCGGGAGAGGGACGGGGTGAGGGTACCGGGTCTACCCGGGTTGCATCCCCCACCCGTGCACACGGAGGGGAAGAACGGAGACGGATGCCCTCACCCTGACCCTCTCCCGGTGGGAGAGGGAGAGATGGGATGAGGTGGGGTGGGGTGGATGGGGACGGGACGGGACGGACGGGAGGCGGCGATGGGGAGAGCACCAGGAAGGAGGCCCTTGCATGCGGCCTCCTGATGAATCGGCATCCGAGGACAAACATCTGGGAGGTGATGGGCGCACCATCGGAGACATTCTCGCGCCCCTGCTACCGCCCCAGGCCTTGCGTGGCTCGCTCCTCTTCTTGGCCGCGCACCCAGACGATGAGGTGCTGGGCGCCTCGTGGCTGCTGCGCCGCAGCCCCGGCTGCCACGTCGTCCATGTCACCGATGGAGCCCCGATAGACGCGGCCCTCCGCACCCTGGACGCGCCTCCCACACGCGAGGCCTACGCTCGCATCCGCGAGGAGGAGTCCCTGGCGGCGTTGGCCCTCGCTGGCGTCCCCCGGGACAACCTCCTCTCGCTCGGTGCGGTGGACCAGGAGTCCGCGCAACAGCTCGTCACGCTCACCGAGTGCCTGGTGGCGCTGATCAAGGCGCTCCGCCCAGCGCTCCTCGTCGTCCCCGCCTACGAAGGCGGTCATCCAGACCACGACTCCGCCGCCTTCATCTCGCATGCGGCCGTGGCGCTCTTGGCCCGGACGGGACGCACGCCCCCGGTGCTGCTGGAGATGGCGTCCTACTGTCGCCACCGAGAGGGACTCGTCATCGTCGACTTCCTCGCCGCCCCGGATGGCCGCCCTGTGGCCACGGTGACCTTCACCGAGGCGGAGTGCGCTGCCAAACGGCGGATGCTCGCGTGCTACGCCTCGCAGACTCGGACGTTGGACACCTTCCCCGTAAGAGAGGAGCGCTACCGGGCCGCGCCCCGCTACGACTTCACCCGCCCGCCTCACGAGGGAACGCTCCCGTACGAGTCCCGAGGCTGGCGCATGACAGGTGCTCGCTGGAGGGAGCTGGCGCGCGAGGCACTCGAGGCTCTGAAGCTCCCGGAGGCACCATGGCATTGATCACCGATTTCGGAGCGCCGCGGCTCCGGACAGTCCGGGCTCCCGCTCCGCTCGAGGTGGAGGAAGTGGTCACCCTGCGAGGCCTGGAGCAGCTCCAGGGCGAGTGGCGCTGGTTATGGACCCGCTGCCCCACGGCCACCAACTTCCAACGGCCCGAGTGGCTGCTGCCCTGGTACCGAAGCGTCGGCACCACCTTCTCGCCGCGGCCTCCCTGGGTGGTGACCCTGCGCAGCGAGGGCCGGCTGGTGGGGCTCGCGCCGCTCGCCATCCGCGAGGAGGACGGAGCACGCGTGGTGCGGCTGCTCGGAGAGGGCAGCGCCGACCACCTCGATGTGCTGATGGACCCAGTGCTCGCCCCGCATGGGGTGCAAATCCTGTTCAACTGGCTCGCCCTCACCAGCGAGCTCTGGGACACGTGCGTCTTCGAGCAGCTCCGGGAGGACTCAGCCCTGCTGTACACCCCCGTGCCCGACGGCTGGGGCGAGCACACCGAGGCGAGGGAACTCAATCCCCGGACGGGCCAGCACAACCACCGGCGAACCCTCTGGCACGGGGCCGCGCGCGAGGCGTGAAACCCCGGCGCGGCCCATCACCTCTACCTGCTCAGGCGCCCAGCAGGCGCGCCTTGAGCCGCTCCGCCACGCGCGGAAGGTCCTCGGGCGCCTTCACCGGCTCGAAACGGCTGGTCGCCTGGTCCACGCGCTCCACCTCGATGAAGGCCACGGGCAGCAGCGGCTGACCATCGGCGCGGGTGAGGCTGCTCGCCTCCGCCGTCACCTGCTCGAGCTGAATCACGGGCTGGTCGTCCACCTTCTTGGAGACCACGCGGTAGGGAATCGGGACGTCCTGCCCAATCATCGCCTCCAGGCTAAAGGTGATGTTGTTGGTGGAGATGAACCCGTGCTGGGTCGGGTCCACCTTCTCCACGAGCTGGAGCTGTCCCTTGAGGCGCACCGGCGCCGCGCCCGAGTCGAGCGCTCCGCTGGGGTTCTTCCGCGGCGTCACCTCCACCGTCATGGACTTGCCCTGCTTGAGGTGCAGCCCGATGACGACCGGGTCGAGCGTCGCCCCCAGGTTGTCCACGTTGGAGAAGTACACGCTGCGCACACCACGCCGGCGCAGCTCGTCCCCGACGCCGCTCTCGCTCAGCGCCCGGAAGACGTCGCCGTGCCCGGAGGGGGCGAACGAGAGCTGCCCCTTCGGGTCTCGGTACAGCTCGCCGGAAGCCGTGAGCCGCGGGAGCATCCGCTGGCGGAAGAGGAACACGTTCTCCTGCAGCCGGTGGTCCGCCAGGTACTCGGCGATCTCATCGTGCGTGAGGTAGGACGTCATCAGCGCCATGGGCACCGGACGCCCGTAGCGCTTCCCGAGCTGGCGGGCCTCCTGCAGCTTGAAGTCGAGGAAGCTCTTCCCACCCACCACCTGGACGAGCCCCTTCACGCCACCACCGAAACGCGTGCCGGCGCCACCGGCCACCACGAGGCCGGCCACCTGGCCCTTGCGGAAAGCCTCCTCACCGCGCGCCCGGCAGTCCTCATACTCGGGCGTGCCCTCTCGCGGCAGCGGCTGGATGTCCCCGGGCTGGAGCGGCTGGAGAGAACCCGCCAGCGGCGGGGCCTCGATGAGCTCACCCCGTTTGTACCGGGCGAGCAGTTCACGGAAGCTCGCGGCGTCGAAGCCGTCACGCGCGAACTGGGGATTGTCGAGATCCATATCCATCGATTGGCCTGTCACGGTGCGAGGGTGCTGCGAACCTTCACGGTACGCCATGTGACCGTGGAGCGGCGCAGTCTGTCACGAACGTTGGTCAATGGCCGGTAGACGTCTACCAGCGATGTAAGAAAATATGCGTCTTCAATGGTAGGCGTCTACCACCGAGGAGAGGTGGGAGCAGCGCAGGCGGCTCACTGCTTCGGCTCGCGAGAGGGCGCTTCGCGGAGCACCGAGGAGCGAAGGCCCGCGGTGGCGGCGGCGGCCATGAAGCGGAGCACGAAGCGCGGGTCCTCCAGCATGCGCTGCAGCTCGCCGCCGAGCTCCCGGAAGAGGGAGCGATACGCCTCCATCTTCTCCGGGTCCGACAACGGGGAGGCATGTCCCAGCATCGGCATCCGTTGCTGCCACGTGGGCGAGCGCAGCAGGTGCGTGCGCACGAAGTCCAGGACGTCGATGGGCGTAGGAGGCATGAGCCCCACCGAGATGGAGATGGACTCCTGGTCCGGCGCGGTCACCTCATGCCAGTAGCCGCCGGGAATGTAGAGCCAGTCACCGGCCTCCAGCCGACACTCCTGAATGGGGGTCCGCTCGCGCGAGACGTCCGTCTCGTCCTTGAGCGTCTCGTGCAGGGGCGTCGGGTTGAGCGTGTTCCGCCGCAGCAGGTAGCGCTTGGCCCCAGCGGTCTGGAAGATGAAGACCTCCTCCGGATCGCAATGCCAGCCGAAGCTGCCGTATCCCGCGGGCGTGCAATACACCTGCAGGTTGACGGTGCCTTGCAGCTCGGCGGAGAGGGTGCGCCCCAGCTCCGCCAGACCGGCGTCGTACCGATCCGGGTTGCGCAGGGCCAACGAGTACCCCTGCGCGAAGAGCGCGCGGGCCTCCTGGGCGCTCGAGGGCCGCGAGCCGGTCCACAGCTTGCCATCGCGCACCAGCAGCAGATCACACGAGGTCGTCTCGACGAGGCGATCGACGGTGGCCCAGGTGGCCAGCTCCCGCAAGTGCGCGGCCGTGGAGGGCTTCGCGAGGGGCTGTTTCTGGTAGTGCTCCTGCAGGAAGGCGGAGCGCGGGAGATCACCCAGGAGAGTATCGATGAGCATGGCGTAAGCACCTTACGACGCCCGGGACCTGACGGGCGGCTTCATGTTTGTCCACCACGAGACCCCTGCCTCCAGCCAGGACCGGCGAACCCACGTGCCAGGGAGCCCCGGGCTGCCCATCTTCCCGCCTGTGTTGGAACACCGCGTGCGGAGCTGGGTGGAGTTGCAGGACGCGCTCTTCGCGGGCTCGTGGAACGAGAGCCTCCGGCGCTTCCGTCCCACGCTCGCCTTCCGTGGCATGCCCGACTCGCGCCATGATCTGGCCACCAGCCTCAACCGGCGCGGCGGCGACTACTCCCGGCAGGAGCACGTCATGCTGCGCGCCTTCCGCAAGTACGCGCGCGGCACCTCCAACCCTTGCGAGTCCCTCTGGGACTGGCTGTCGCTCGCCCAGCACCATGGCCTGCCCACCCGCCTGCTCGACTGGACCTTCAGCCCCTACGTGGCGCTGCATTTCCTGTCGGAGAACCCGGACCTGTACGACGTGGACGGCGTGGTGTGGAGCGTGGACTACCGGGAGACGAACCGGCTGCTTCCTCGCCCGCTCAAGGCCCAGCTCCAGGCCGAGGGCGCGGACGTCTTCAGCGCCGAGATGCTCGCCACGGTGGCCCAGGACCTCGCCACCTTTGACCGGCTCACCCGCCACACCTTCGTGCTCTTCTTCGAGCCTCCATCCCTGGACGAGCGCATCGTCAACCAGTTCGCCCTCTTCTCGGTGATGAACGACGCTTCGGCGCGCCTGGACACCTTCCTCGAGAAGCAGAAGCGGGGCGTGCGCCGCCTCATCGTCCCCGCCCACCTCAAGCAGGAGGTGCGAGACAAGCTCGACCAGGCCAACATCACCGAGCGGGTGCTCTTTCCTGGCCTGGACGGGCTGTCCCGCTGGTTGCGGCGCTACTACAACCCGCGCCCTCCCGGCGCTCCAGACGGGTCTCAGTAGGCCTGGGCCTCTCGGTCCGTGGGGAGACGCTGCCCCTCGGTGGCGCGGCCCTCCATCTCCACCCGCCTGTCCCCGAACCTGCTGATGCCCCCGAGAATGATGGTGAGCGCAATGACCAGGAAAAACACGACGAATCCAATGAGGAATGCCATTCGAGCGACCTCCTTCCCACTCAAGCTAGGGCCGCCCCTGGCGTGCGTGGGGCAGCGGCCGGGATGAGCGTCCGCCTGCCCGTCCGTCCTCCAGGCCGCCCCGCTGGGGTCAGGCGCGAAGCTCCTGGAGCAGCCAGTCACGGACCCTCGTAAAGACGCGCTCGGCGGCTTCGTCCAGCACGTGCCCAGCACCCTGCACGAGCTCCAGCTCCTTCCGCACCCTCGCCCGCTCGTGGATGCTCAGCGAGCAGCTCGGGGGCAATACGGCATCCGACAAGCCATGGATGAGCAGCAGCGAGCGCGGCGCGAGCTGAGACACCGCCTCCGTCCCGTAGCTCTGCGACGCCAGCCCCACCACCGTCGACACCCAGGGGGACTGCGCCCCAGCGTCGATCATCACCGCCCCGCCAAAGGAGTGCCCCACCAGGGCCACCCGCTCCAGCCCCCGCCCCACCAAGAAGTCCACCCCGGCGAGCACGTCATGCACCGCCTCGGCCAGGTCCGTGGAGTGGCGGTACTTCAACCGCATCGTGGATATCTGGTGCCGCAACAGCTCCTCGCCCAGCCGCGGGTAGAGCCCGAGCGCCGGCGTGTCGAAGCCGCCGCCCACTCCTCCGGCTAGCAGCGCTCCTTCTTTCGCACCCAGGGACTCGTACAGCAGCGTGTCCACCGGGCCTCGCCTCGTCCGCAGCGTGTACGCTCTCGGCTCCAGCGCCCCATCCTGCGGTGTCTGGATCTCGGACATCCCGCTCCGCTCCTGCTTCTGTACCACCCAGCCACTTGCAACTAGGGTGAGCACGCACAGTCGGCAAGGAAGGCTCTGGATATCGAGCGGGGTGGCGATCGGTGGACCTCCACCCCGGCCCTCTCCCGTCCGGTTGCCTAGCTGCTGGAGAGCTCGTCCCGGTCCGAGGGGTACTTCAGCGTGACGGGGTTGGGGTCCCTGTCGCACTCGTCCGAGTCCGAGGGGAACTTCTCCGTCTGGGCAGCAACACCACCCCCCACCTGGTCGAGCTCCTGCTCCTCCAACAAGCGCGCGAAGAAGGGTCTCTTGCCCTCGCGCGGTGCCTGGTCCTTCGCGTTCTTCTTCATGTCCGGCCTCCTTGTCAGAGGACGACGCCACGGAGGCCGGATGTCACGGTGCAGAGGTCCGAGCTCGCTCCCTCGCCTCTTCAGCGCCAGACCGTGCCCGTCAGGTCGTACACCTCCTGGATGCTGCGCAGCGTCTCCTGGAAGTCGATCTGCAAATCCTTGAGCTGGCCGGTGCGCATGTCGAACACCCAGCCGTGCACCGAGGGGAAGCCGCGAGCCAGGAAGGACTGCTGCACCGCGGCCGTCTTGATGATGTTGATGCACTGCTCGGTGACGTTGAGCTCCACGAGGCGGTCGTAGCGCTGCGCCTCGTCCTTGAGGGAGTCCAGCTCGGCCTTGTGCAGGCGGTACACGTCGCGGATGTTGCGCAACCAGGGATTGAGGATGCCCAGGTCCTTGGGCTGCATGGCGGCTCTCACGCCGCCGCACCCGTAGTGGCCGCACACGATGACGTGCTTCACGTCGAGGTGCCGGACCCCATAGTTGATGACCGACATCACGTTGAGGTCGACGTTGTTGACCAGGTTGGCGACATTGCGGTGTACGAACACGTCGCCAGGCGGCAGGCCCATGATCTGATTGGCGGGCACCCGGCTGTCGGAGCAGCCGATGTAGAGGAAGTCCGGGCGCTGCTCACGCGCGAGCCGGGTGAAGAACTCGGGATCGGCGCGGAGCTGCTCCTCAGCCCAGCGGCGGTTGTTCTGGAAGATCTGCTCGTACGGAGTCACCGTCAGGCCCCGCGAAAGACTCGGTGCGGCTCATCCCGCAACCGGCCGGACGCTCGGTGGAGCCTCCGGCGGTACTACCCTCGCATGGCCGAGCCCGGGATGGCAGGGGAGTCATCGACTGGAGACCCGAATGCGAAGCTGGATCTTATGGATGTGCATGTGCCGCGTCCCGGGAGGGAGGCTCAGGCCTTCGCGGCGGTGGGCGGATGGCGCGGCAGCTTCAGCCAGAAGCAGGTGCCCTCCGTCTCCGTGGAGCGCACCTGCAGCACTCCCCCATGCGCCTTCACGATCTCATTCGTGATGTAGAGCCCCAGTCCCAGCCCCGAGCGCGAGCCCGAGCGGGTGCCATCTCGCCCGCGCACGAACGGGTCGAAGATGTGCTGCAACCGCTCGTCCGGGATGGGCGTGCCCAGGTTGTGCACCTCCACCCGGACTCCGTCCCCCTCGTCCCGCGCCACGACCCGCACCGCGCTGTCCTCTGGCGAGTACTGCACCGCGTTGCCCACCAGGTTGGAAGCCGCCTGGGCGACACGGTCCGCGTCCCACTCGCCCCAGCCGGTGCCGGACACGCTCAGCTCGAAGCGCTTCTGCGGATGCGCCACCTCCAGCTCCTCCACCACCTGATTGAGCACCTCGTGCACGTTCATCCACGTGCGCTGCAGCGTGTAGCCTCCGCCCAGCCGCGTACGCGTGAAGTCCAGGATGTCGCTGATCATCCGCGCCATCCGGTCCGAGGAGATGGAGATGCGGTTGAGCGCCTTGCGCTGAGGCTCGGACAGGCCGCCGTAGCGCAGCAGCAGCGCCGCGTTGCCCGAGATGGCCTGCAAGGGGTTGCGCAGGTCATGCCCCAGAATCCCCAGGAATTGCTCGCGGAAGAGCGCCGTCTCCCGAGCGGCCTCCTCGCGCTTGAGGCCCTCCTCGGCCCGCTTGCGCTCGATGGCGTAGCGCAGCGCGCGCACCAGCAGCGGACCCGTCACCTGGCCCTTCACCAGGTAGTCCTGCGCGCCCGCGTGCACCGCCCGCATCGCCAGCTGCTCGTCGTCCGTGCCGGTGAGCACCACCAGCGGCAGGGCCGGCGCGGCCTGCACCACCCGCTCGATGTTGGACAGCCCGTGCCCATCCGGCAGCGACAGGTCCAACAGCACCACGTCCAGCCCTGGCTCGCCCACCGCCGCGAGGGCCTCGGCCATGCGCGTCACGTGACGCACCTCGAAGCGGGCCGACGACACCTCCTTCAACTCCTCCTGCAACAGCCGGGCGTCTCCGGGGTTGTCCTCCACCAGCAGCAGCCGCAGGGGCTTCACCTCGTCCATGCTCATGGTGACCTCACTCCGCGGAGGGCAGCCGCACCACCGACAGCCAGAAGTCGTCGATGGAGCGCACCACCGCGATGAACTGCTCCAGGTCCACCGGCTTGGTGATGTAGCAGTTGGCGTGCAGATCGTAGGTGCGCAGGATGTCCTCCTCCGCCTTCGACGTGGTCAGCACCACCACGGGGATGCGGCGCAGACGCGAGTCCTCTTTGATCTCCGCCAGCACCTCGCGCCCGTCCTTCTTGGGCAGGTTGAGATCCAACAGGATGAGGTCCGGCCGCGACGCGTTGGCGTGAGGACCCTCGCGACGCAGGAAGGCCAGCGCCTCCACCCCGTCACGTGCGACGGAGAGGCGGTTGCTGACCTTGCCCTCCTTGAGGGCCTCGATGGTCAGGCGGACGTCGCCGGGGTTGTCCTCCACCAGGAGGATTTCAATGGGGCGTCCGAGGGTGTTGTCACTCATGGGGTGGTGCCCGAGGTTGAAGGGGTGGGGATCGCGGGCAGGGTGAACCAGAACGTCGTCCCCTGTCCGGGTTGGGAGTCCAGTCCGATGCGGCCGCCGTGCCGCTCGACGATCTTCTTGCAGATGGCCAGCCCGATGCCGGTGCCGGGGTACTCCTCCTTGCCGTGGAGCCGCTGGAAGATGACGAAGATGCGCTCGTAGTACTGGGGCTCGATGCCGATGCCGTTGTCCTCGACGGTGAAGCGCCACTCGTTGTCCTGGCGCTCGGCCTCCACCAGCACCCGGGGCGGCCTCTGCCCGCGGAACTTCAGCGCATTGCCCACCAGGTTCTGGAAGAGCTGAGTGAGCTGGGTCTCATCCACCATCACCTGCGGCAGCTTCCCCTGGATGATGGTGGCGCCCGTCTCGTCCACCAGCGCCTTGAGGTTGGCCAGCGCCTTGCCCAACGCCTGGCCGGAGTCGATGGGTTTGAACTCGTGGCCGCGGGTGCCCACGCGCGAGTAGGCCAGCAGATCCTGGATGAGCTGCTGCATGCGGTTCACGCCATCCACGGCGTAGGTGATGAACTCGTCCGCGTCCGCGTCCAGCTTTCCTTTGTAGCGCCGCGCCAGCAGCTGCGTGTAGCTGGCCACCATGCGCAGGGGCTCCTGCAAGTCATGGGAGGCCACGTAGGCGAACTGCTGCAGCTCCTCGTTGGAGCGCGCCAGCTCCCGAGCATGCTCCTGGAGGGAGACCTCGGCGCGACGGCGCTCGAGGCCCTGGGCCACCGCGTCAGCCACCGTGGACAGCGTGGCCAGCGTCTCCTCCTCCAAGGGCAGCTGGCCGAAGACAGCGAGCACCCCCACGAGCTGTCCGCGCACCAGCAGCGGAGCACCCAGGAAGGACACCAGCCCGTTACTCTCCGCCCAGACGCGCGAGCGCAACCGGGGATCCGCCGGCAAGTCATTGACCCGCTGCGGCTGGCGCGACTGGCCCACTGAACCGACGAGCGTCTGCCCCAGCTCCAGCCGGGACGGCACCGCCGAGAGGGGCGCGGCAGGGCCGGCGTTGCCCTCCAGCAGCAGCAGCTGGGCCTCGCGGTTGAAGGTCCAGAGCTGCACGAGGGGCAGCGGCAGGTTGCGGACCATCACCTCCGCGCAGGCCTGCATCAATCGGGACGGGGTGTCCTCCCGGGACAGCACCTCGCTGACCTCGGCGCGCAGGGCCTCGAGCTGGCGGGCGCGCTGCTCGCTCTCCAGCCGACGAGAAGTCTCCTCGGCGCGACGCTGGGCAGTGATGTCCGTGGTCGTGCCAATCCACTCGCGCACCTGCCCCTGCGCATCGAGCATGGGCACCGCGCGTGACAGGGTGACGGCCCAGCTTCCATCCGGCCGGCACACGCGCATCTCCACCTCATAGGGCTGCCGGATGGCCCGTGCCGCCTGCCACCCGCGCCGCACGCGCTCCTGGTCCTCGGGATGGACGACGGCGAGCCATCCATAGCCGTGATACTCCTCGCGCGGCTGCCCGGTGAAAGCGCGCCAGGTAGGCGAGTCCTCGAACACCTCCCCATCCGGCAGCGTCACCCAGACGGCCTGCGCGGTGGCGTGGATGAGCGAGCGGAAGCGCTCCTCGGCGCGCACGGCGTTGGTGTAGAGGCGTGCATTGTCCACCGCCAGGGCAGCGCGGCCGGCCAGCTGCTCGGCGAGGGCCATGTCCGCGGGGGTGAAGCGCCGGCCGGACTCCGCGGTGACGAGCGAGAGGGCCCCGAAGGTGCGGCCTCGGGCGGTGAGGGGCACGGTCAAGGCCGAGCGCAGACCCAGCTCGCGCGCAATGCGCAGTTGCTCGGCATCGCGCGAGCCCGCCACCAGCAGCTCGTCGGGGATGTCCGCGAGCAGCGAGGAGTGGCCGGTGCGGATGACCTCGTGGATGCCGTGAGGGTCCTTCGGGTCAGGCGGGTAGCGCCGACGCAGCTCGTGGGCCCACTTCACCTTGGCCGGGTCCACGTGCGCCACGGCGAGCAACCGGACGACGCCGTCCTCGCCCAGGATGTCCAGGGAGCACCAGTCCGCGAGCCGGGGCACGGCCAGCCGGGTGAGGGCCGCCAGAGTCGCCTCGTAGTCCAGGGAGGAGCCCAGCAGCACGCCAGCCTCAGCGAGGAGCTGTAGCGAGTCGGCGGTGCGCGTCTGGCCGTCGAGTTTCAGGGTCTGGTTCAACAACGGGGGCACGTCCGGGACGCGTCGCTCGGAGGGGTTCATGAAAGGGGACGGGGGACGTTAACAGGGCCAGAACAGCCAGCAGCGCCCCACCCCATTCCCACTCCCCCGCCTTTCAACCAGCGGACACTCCCGCGATACGGCAGCCCTCCCGAGGGCCGGAGTGTGGAGCACTCACCTGGCCGCTCCCCCTGGGGCCCGCCGCCCATGGCGTGGCCCGTGAGGGCGGTGCAGAGATGAGGGGAGAGCCGACGTGAGGAGGAAGCCATGGCCAAGGCGATGTGGAACGGAGCGGTGCTCGCGGAGAGTGCCACGTACGAGGTAGTGGAGGGGAACGTCTATTTTCCACGGGAGGCGGTGAAGCGCGAGGTGCTGAAGGAGAGCCACACGCACACCACGTGCCCGTGGAAGGGAGTGGCGAGCTACTACGATGTGGAGGTGGACGGGAAGGTGAACAAGGACGCGGCCTGGTACTACCCGGATCCGAAGGACGCGGCGCGCAACATCCGGGGCCATATCGCCTTCTGGAAGGGCGTACAGGTAGAGCGCTAGCCTCTCCCCTCTCCCAGGGCGTACAGGTGGAGCGCTAGCCTCTCCCCTCTCCCCCCGGGAGAGGGTCGGGGTGAGGGTATCTGTCCCCCGAGTTCCCCAAGTGGAAGGACCCCCTGGATGTCCTGGCTGTTTCCCTGCGCATTCCTCTCCGCCGCCCTGGCGCAATCCCCCACGCCCCCATCGGACACGAGGTCCGCCGAGCCCCCGGAGACAACGGTGGTGGCGCCGAAGGTGCCCACGCCGCTGAGCCGCACGCCGGCGGCGGTGAGCGTGGTGGAGCAAGAAGACATTCAGGAAGGCCGAGCCACGCTGGGCCTGTACGAGTCACTGGTGGGAGTACCGGGGCTGGTGACGCAGAGCCGCAACAACGCCTCGCAGGACCTGCGGCTGTCCATTCGGGGATTCGGAGCGCGCTCGGCGTTCGGCATCCGAGGCATCACCGTGCTGGTGGACGGCTTCCCGGAGACGCTGCCGGACGGGCAGTCGAACGTGGACAGCCTGGACATGGCCTCAGCGGAGCGCATGGAGGTGCTGCGGGGACTGGCCTCGTCGCTGTACGGGAACGCAGCAGGCGGAGTGGTGAGCATCACCACGGAGGACGGCCCGGAGCGGCCCTTCGTAGAGGCGCGCACGGTGCATGGGGACAACGCCCTGTGGAAGCTGAACGTGAAGGGCGGGGGCAAGAGTGGGGACGTGCGCTGGACGCTGGGAGCGTCGCGGCTGACGCAGCAGGGGTGGCGGCGGCTGTCGAGCACAGAGCAGGTCCTGCTGAACGGGAAGGTACGCTGGACACCGGATGGGCGCTCGGAGCTGAAGGCGGTGCTGTCGCTGGTGGACGCACCTGAGGCGGGGGACGCGGGCGGGCTGTCACGGGCGGAGGTGGAGAGCGACCCTCAACAGGCCTCGCCCCTCAATGCGCAGTACCGAGCGGGCGAGTCGGTGCGGCAGGGTCGGCTGGGACTGACGTACCGCCGGCGCCTGGGCGAGGAGCACGAAGTGGAGGCAAGCAGCTTCCTCGCGCTGCGAAGCTTCCAGAATGCGCTGCCCCAGGTGGTAGTGGCGTTCGATCGGACATTCGGCGGGGTATCGGTGCGCTACGGCAACCGGGGGCCGCTGCTCGGGCTGCGCAGCCGCTTCACGGTGGGGGCGGAGGTGCAATCCCAGGCGGACCGGCGGAAGAACTTCGACAACGCGGAGGGCTTACCAGGCGACACGCTGCAGCTCGACCAGGACGAAGGGGTTCTGGGCTTGGGCCTCTTCGCGCAGGAGGAGTTGGAGCTGCGCGAGCGCCTGACGATGGTGGCGGGGGCGCGGTACGACGTGTCGCGCTACACGGTGGAGGACTTCCTGAAGAGTGACGGGGACGGGACGGGGGCGCGGACGTTTCAGCAGCCAACGGGACGGCTGGGGCTCATCTGGGCGCCGAGACCGGAGGTGTCGGTGTTCGGGAGCGTCACGCAGTCTTTCGAGGCGCCGACGACAACGGAGCTGGTGGTGCCCGCGGGAACGGGCGGCGGCCTGTCGAGGGACTTGAAGCCCCAGCGCTCGAACGGGGTGGAGCTGGGGGCGCGCGGGCTGCTGTGGAGCCGGCTGCGCTACGACGTAGCGCTGTTCGCGGTGTGGATCCAAGACGGGCTGGTGCGCTTCGAGGACGAGCAGGCGCGCGCCTACTTCCGCAACACGGGGCGCTCGCGGCACCTGGGAGCGGAGGTGGCGTTGGAGGTGAAGGTGACGGAGGAGTTGCGGATAAAGGCGGCCTACAACGCGTTGCAGGCGACGTTCCGTGACTACGTGTCACAGGGCCGGCAGTTGAGGGGCAAGCAGGTGCCGGGGATACCGGCGAACCAGGTGAGCGCGGAGGCGGTGTACCAGCACGCGAGCGGGGCACGGGCAGCGGTGGAGGTCTTCAGTGCGGGCGGCATGTACGCGGACGACGCGAACACGGTGCGAGAGCACACGGCCTGGGTGGTGAACGCGAGGCTGGGGCACCGCTTCCCGATGGGGGGCTTCGAGGTGAGCCCGTTCCTCGGGTTCCAGAACCTGCTGTCGGCGCGCTACAGCGACAACGTGCGGGTGAACGCAAACCGGGGGCGCTACTTCGAGCCGGCGCCGCCCCTGTCCGTGTACGCAGGAGCAGGCCTGGCACACCGCTGGTAACACCGTGATAACACCCCTCCTATGACCGCCCCCGCCTCGAACCCGCTGCTCTCCGACCGCGACGTGGACTTCCAGCTCTACGAGGTGCTGGACACCGAGTCGCTGTGCAAGCTCCCAGCCTTCGCGGACCACTCGCGCGAGACGTTCACGCTCTTCCTGGACAGCACGCGCCGCTTCGCGAGGGACGTGCTCCTGCCCACGTACCGGCTGATGGACGCCGAGCCACCGGCGTTCCGGGATGGCCGCATCCACGTGCACCCGCTGATGCGCAAGCTGTACCCGCAGCTCGTGGAGCTGGGCTTGCTATCCGCCACCCATCCCGTGGAGGTGGGAGGCCAGCAATTGCCCATCACGGTGTACTCGCTGGCCTCGGCGTACCTGATGGCGGCCAACCTGAGCGCGTACGGCTTCGTCGGGCTCACCAGCGGCGCGGCCCACCTCATCGAGGCCTTCGGAAGCCCCTGGCTCAAGGACGAGTTCATGGCCCGGATGTACCGGGGCGAGTGGACGGGCACCATGGCGCTCACCGAGCCACAGGCGGGCAGCAGCCTGGCGGACGTGAGGACGCGGGCCACGCCGGCGGAGGACGGCTCGTACCGCATCACCGGCTCGAAGATCTTCATCAGCGGCGGGGACCACGACTTCACGGAGAACGTGGTGCACCTCACGCTGGCGCGCATCGAGGGCGCCCCGGCGGGGACGCGGGGCCTGTCACTCTTCGCCGTGCCCGCGCGCCGGCCCGAGGGCGGGCGGCTGGTGGACAATGACGTGCGGGTGGCGGGGGCCATCCACAAGATTGGCTGGAAGGGGCTGCCCAGCCTGGCGCTCAACTACGGCGAGGGCGGGGACTGCCGCGGGTGGCTGGTGGGCGAGGCAGGCAAGGGGCTGGCCCATATGTTCCAGATGATGAACGAGGCGCGCATCATGGTGGGCCTCAACGGTGTGGCGACGGCCTCGGTGGCGTACCACGAGGCGCTGGCGTACGCGCAGAACCGGCCGCAGGGACGCCCCGCTTGGGAGAAGGACGCGGCCCGGCCGCAGCGCCCCATCATCGAGCACGCGGACGTGCGGCGGATGCTGCTGCGGCAGAAGGCCATCGTCGAGGGAGGCCTGTCACTGCTGGCGATGGCCTCGTTTCAGGCCGACGTGGCGGCACACGGGAAGACGGAGGAGGAGCGGCGGCGCGCAGGGCTGCTGTTGGACTTGCTCACGCCGCTGGCGAAGACGTTCCCCGCCGAGAAGGGCTTCGAGGCCAACGCGCTGGCAGTGCAGGTGCACGGGGGCTACGGCTATTCGAGCGAGTATCTGCCCGAGGCGTACCTGAGAGATCAGAAGCTCAACAGCATCCACGAGGGCACCACGGGCATCCAGGGCTTGGACCTGCTGGGGCGCAAGGTGATGGCGGCGGGGGGCGAGGCAATGAGGGCCTTCGCGGAGGAGGCGGGGGCGACGGTGGAGCGGGCGCGGCGGGCGGGAGTGGACCCTGCGTGGGGCGAGGCGCTGGGCCGGGCGCTGCAGGAGGTGGTGGAGCTGACGATGGAGCTGGGAGCGGCGGGCATGGCGGGCGAGGTGGAGCGGATGCTGCGCCACAGCGCGGACTACATGGAGCTGTTCTCGGTGCTGGCGGTGGCGTGGCGGTGGCTGGCGCAGGCGGCAGCGGCGCGCGAGGGGCTGGCGCGCGGCGGCGAGGGCCGGGATTTCTACGAGGGGAAGCTGGCGGCGGCGCAGTACTGGCTGCACACGGAGCTGCCGCGGGTGCGCCATCTGGTGGCGCTGTGCCGCTCGGGGGAGGACTCGTACACGCGCATGCGGCCCGAGTGGTTCTAAGGTGTCGCACACGGGCAGACGGACGACCCTCACCCCGCCCCTCTCCCAGCGGGAGAGGGCCAAACCTGAGTCCCCTCTCCCTCTGGGAGAGGGCTAGGGTGAGGGTCTAGCCTCCCGAGGAACCGTGTCCGTCTCCTTTCACCTGTGCCAGCCCGGCCGTGGCGCCTCGTGCGGCGCCTGCTGCGGCCTCTACAACTTCCGAGACCACTCGCGCGCCACGCTCACCCAGCAGCTCGCCGCTCAGACCGAGGCCCTGCGCACCGTGCCCCACGAGCCGAACGCCTGGCACACCGCGGCCCGGGCCCTCCTGGAGTCCCGGCGCGAGAGCCCCCTCTTCCCCGCCGTGCGCGTCTGCCCGCTGCTGGGCTTCATCGACGCGGAGCACACACGGGTGGGCTGCCTCGGCCACCCGAAGGTGACGGGCGGCGCGGACCTGCGCGACTGCGGCGTCTACCGCGCCGACATCTGCGAGACCTTCACCTGCCCTTCCTTCACCTGGCTCTCCGACGCCCAGGCCCTGCTCGTCCAGGCTGCGTGCGCGGACTGGTATCTGTACGGGCTCGTCATCACCGATGTGGAGTTCGTCCGCGGCTGCCTGCGCTTGCTCGAGTGGGAGCTGGCGGGACCCGTGGACCCCGAGGTGCTCGCCGCTCGCCCCGAGACGCTCGAGGCTGTGCGCCAGCTCTTCGCCCTGAAGGAGACCGCGCCGGGCCGTGGCACCCACGCCGCAGTGTTCGGCCGCTTCACCCCGGACACCGAGGGCGAGCCCCTCTCGCGCACGCTCGACTACGCCGCGCTGGGTGCACGCGCTGCCCCCGAGGATGAGGTGGTGCTGTGCCTTGGGTATGTGCCCACGCACCAGGAGGAGCTCACCCGGGCCCGCGAGCTCGTCCGCACGCACGTGCGGGCCGTGGCCCACGCCCTGGGAGCGTAACGCCATGGACAACCTCACCCATGGATTGCTGGGACTGGCCCTCGGCGCCCTGCGCCGGCCCGACGCCCCCGCCGGCTCGCCCCTGTCTCCCACCGACAAGGCCGTGCTCCTCGGCTCCGTCCTCGCCGCCGAGCTGCCCGACCTCGATACCCTTCTGCCCGCTGCGAACTCGGTCGACCACGCCCTGCGCGCCCACCGCGGCCTGTCGCATGCGCTCGCATTCGCCCCCGTGGTGGCTCTCGCCGCCACCGGGCTCGCCCTGCTCTTCTTCCGCCGCGCCCGCTTCCTCCCCGTCTACCTCTCCAGCCTGCTCGCGCTCTATGGAGCCCACCTGTTGCCCGACCTGTGGACCGGTTGGGGCACCCGGCTCCTCCTCCCCTTCTCCGACCGCCGCCTCACGCTCGACTGGACGATGGTGGTGGACCCGCTCGTCACCCTGCCCCTGCTCGCCGGCGCGATATGGGCCTGGCGCCGCCGGGCGCAGTGGCGGAGGGCGCTGCTCGTGGGACTCGCGTGCTCAGCCGCGTACGTGGGCCTGCGCGTTGTCCTTCAGGCCACGCTGACGTCCCGGGTGCACGAGGCCTGGCCCTCGGCGGAGCGGGTGCAGGTCTTCCCCGCGTGGTTCTCGCTCACCACCTGGCGCTACGTGGCCGTGCTCCCCTCTGAGTACATCGCTGGCTCGGTGTCTCCCGGCGAGCCCCCGCGCGAGGAGCGCCGCCTGCCGAGACCCGCGATGGACACGCTCCCCGCTTCCGTGCGTGCCGTGCCCACCGTGCATGAGGCGCTCGCCTGGGCCCGCTTCCCCGTCATCTCCTCGGCCACCAGCGCGCAGGGCCGCACCGTGGTGCGGATTGGAGACCTGCGCTACCACCTGCGTGGCGAGCCGACTCTCACGTTCGTCCTGGAGCTGGCGCCGGACCTTTCGGTGGCGGACGCACGGCTCGAGCGCGGAGGAAGTGCGCGCGAGTTGATGGAACGGTGGCGCGGGCCGCGTGGGGGGAACCCATGAGGCGGATACCCTCACCCTAGCCCTCTCCCGGAGGGAGAGGGGATACACACGGGCGCACGTTGGCTTGCCTGCTTTCATCGCCTCCGTGCGGTGAGCGCTGGTGGACAGCCGCCCGGCCGGGTGGCTTGCCGTGGTCGTACCGGCGCCCCACCTTCCCCGCGGGCAAGGGTGGGGGTGAGGGGGATGGCGAAATGGGTGGGGTGGGGACTGCTGGGCTGCTGTGTCCTCTGTCTTGCTGGGTGCCGGAAGCAGGAGCCGAGAACGGATGTCACGCAGGTCGCGGTGGCCGCAGAGGCTCCCTCCGAACCCGCTCCCGTCCAGACCATCGACGTCGTCGAGCTGCCAGAGCTCGCGGCCCCCGCGACTGAAACCCAACAGGCCGAGCCTGGAGGAGAGCGCCTCGCGGACGAAACGGACACGGAGACTCCGCCCTCGCAGCTGCTGGAGACAGACTCCGGGTCCTGGGAGAGGCCGGGGAGCCAGGCTGACCGCTCCCTCATGGATGACGAGGACCGGGTTGGCTTCCTCGAGGCCGCGGAGGCGGCACGTGCCGGCAACGCGAGCATCTCCCCCACCGAGCCCGCCGAGGAGATCACCATCGCCACCGGCACCGTGGACGGCCGGGTGAAGCGCGTGCGCCCCGGCACCATCGAGGTGAGCGACGACGAGGGCAACATCTACGAGCTGCGCATCGACGGTCGCAGCCGCGGTCTGCGCCGGGGCCGGCACATCCCGCTGAGAGACATCACCGAGGGCACTCCCGTGCGGGCCTCGTTCGACCTGGTGGGCGGAGGCGAGAGCCTCGCGCGTGACATCCAGCTCCGGCGGTGAGCACGCCCCACGGTGCTCCGGAAAAAGAAAGCGGGCGGCCCCCGAGTGGAGAGCCGCCCGCCGTCAACCCATCCTGCTCACCGTGACTACGGCTTGGTGTAGCTGAGGTTCAGGGTGTACGTCGCCGCGGTGTAGCCGCGCACCATGACGTACGCGCTGGTCGTGCCCGCGGGCACCGTCAGGTCGCACGTCTCGGAGGCGCCGGAGGTGTACGGACGGCAGTTGTAGGTGCTGGTCGTGGGCGCCGCGCCGAAGCGGACGTAGAGGTCCGGGTCACCCGAGCCCGACATCACCACCTTGAACTTGGTGCCAGCCACCACGCTGTACGGGCCGAAGTTGTCCGCCGCGCCCGAGGCCACGCTGTCGTTGATGGTCTGGGTCACCGGCGTGCCGCCACCACCTCCGCCAGTACCGCTGTACGTGCCCGTGAAGGTGACGCCCGAGTACGACGAGTAGGGGTTGAGCATCACGTACCAGGTGCCCGCGGACGGGTTGGTGAAGCTGCAGCTCTCCGTGTTGCCACCCGTGTACGGACGGCAGTCGTAGGTGCTGGCGGTGGGCAGCGCGCCGAACTTCACGTGCATGTCCGCGTCACCCGTGCCACCGCTCATGTTGAACACCAGGTTGGACTGACCGGCGGGCACATCGAGCGAGTAGTACTTCTTGCCACCGGAGATGCCGGTCACCGCCACGCCGTTGGTCAGCGGGTTGATCACCGGCGGCGGAGGCGGCACGCCCACGGCCTTCCAGGCCTCGTCCACGGCCAGGGACTCGGCCGAGCCCGCGCCGTAGAGCGCATCAGCGGCCTGGATGGTGTACGTCTTGGCCTGCTCGAAGGTGGTGCTGGCGGTGAAGAGGTCCGTGTTGGCCTTGTAGAAGATGCGGCCGGCCTTCTCCGGGCCAATGACCGGAACCACGTTGGTCGACTTGCCGCGCGGGTGCGTGCCGCCCTTGGTCAGCAGCGAGAACACCAGGTTGCTGATGCCCGAGCTGTAGTGCACGTCCACGCCCGGGGCGTAGTCGCCGTAGAAGTCGAGCGAGACCCCGTCCTTGGCCGGGTCATCCATGTAGCGGAGCGCGTCGTTCGCGGTGGCCGGCGTCCAGATGTCCTCGCCAATCATGAACACGTCCGCGTCCACGGCCCAGCTGCGGTTCCAGCTCTCGCACACGCCGGCGAAGATGTCGGACATGGACTCGTTGAGACCGCCGGACTCACCCGAGTAGATGAGGTCCGACTCGGAGTCCGTCACGGCGTGGGTCAGCTCGTGGACGGTGACGTCCAGGTCCTTGCCCAGCTCGATGGAGTCCACACCATTGCCATCGCCGTACACCATCTGGGTGCCGTCCCAGTAGGCGTTGACGTAGTTGGAGCCGTAGTGAACGGTGCTGGTGAGCGTGGCACCCGCGTTGTCGTACGAGTCGCGGTTGAAGAGCGTCTTGTAGCAGTTGTAGGTAACGCCCAGCATGTCGTAGTTGATGTCGACATGGGCGTCTCCGATGGCCGCCTGGCCCTCGCTGCGCTTGAGCGTGCCGGGCGTGCTCGAACCGTTGTTGGCCGAGTACACCCGACGATTGAGCGCCGTGTGAATGAGCGGGTTCTCCAGCAGGACGCCACCGCGCTGCGCGTCCACGTAGACGAGATCGTCGGCGGGGATGCCGTCACGCTCGCCCTTCACGCGCACCTCGTAGGCCAGCCGCAGCTCCTGGCTACGCTCGGGGCGCAGGTAGACCAGCTTCGCATCACCCTGGGAGGAAGCACCGCGCGCGCTGGAGCCGGCCACAGCCGCGGTCAGCGCGGCCTCGGGGGCCACCGTCGCGGCAGCGGACACCTGCTCCCCCGTGCGGGCCGAGCCGTTGATCGCATAGATGTTGCCCGCGCGATCCGCGTGCACGACGACCTCGCCACCCACCACCTTCAGACCGTTGAGGGTCTGCTGGAAGCGCACGTGCCGGTGGCCCTGCTCGTCCACGGAGGAACGCTTGAGCACCAGGTCCTCGCCGCTCACGCGGAATACCGGCGCGATGTCCGTTACCGCCTCGCGCAGCTCGTCCCGGGCGCGAAGCTCGCCCACGGCGCCCGCGGGCGACAACCGGCCCAGCTTGCCCGTCACGGCGTAGGGAACGCCGGCCTCGCTGCCCACCACGCGCACGTCCTTGAAGCGCGCCAGCGCCGCCTGGACGTCCACGTCCTTCTCACCCGCCCGAACCGCCTCCTCGTTCACTTCCGCCGTCGAACCGCAGGCAGCAAGGCTCGCGCCCAACCACGCCACGCACAGCGTCCGCATCACTCGATTGGCCAATTCACTACTCCTCGTAAGAAGAGACTGTTCACTTGAACTCCAATTTAAGCCGTGAACAAGGGGTTATGATGGTTTTCAGGAATTTTTCTGCTTCATGGGTTGTAAACGCTGGCCCCATGACACTTGTCTCCGCGCGGGAGAGATGGAACGGTGCGCGATTTTTTCACGCGGGCCGGACTGTACTGGCCGCGTGCGTGCTCTCGGCGCTGGTGGCATGCGCTCCCCGCCAGGTGAGGCCGCAGGCGCCGCTGCCACCACGAGTCACCGAGGAGCAGGCGACACAGCTCGTGCCCCCGGATGAGAAGGACCGGGAGGGCTGGGCGGCGGATGTGCTGGCGGCGCTGGAGGCGCACCGGCTCTACCCCTCGGCGGAGGCGGTGTGCTCGGTGCTGGCCGTCATCGAGCAGGAGTCCGGCTTTGAGGCGAACCCGGCAGTGCCGGGCCTGGCGCGCATCGTTCAGCAGAAGCTAGAGGCGTATGCGGACAAGCTGGGCCCGCTGGGGCCGCCGGCGATCAAAGGACTGCTGGAGGGAAAGGGGCCGGGCCAGACGCGCACCTTCGAGCAGCGGCTCGCGCAGGTGAAGACGGAGCGGGACCTGGATCGCATCTTCCGCGAGCTGCTGGAGTACTACGAGACGGAGTACCCGAAGACGTACATCGCGGCGCAGCTTGCGAGCAGCCTCTTCAAGTCCACGCGACTGGAGGACCTCAACCCCATCACCACGGCGGGCTCCATGCAGGTGAGCGTGCGTTTCTCGGAGGAGCTGGCCGGAGGGGACGAGCGCGCGCTGCAGAGGGTGCGTGAGGAGCTCTACACGCGGGGAGGAGGGGTGTACTACGGCACGGCGCGGCTGCTGGGCTACGAGGCGCACTACAGCGAGCCGCTCTACCGCTTCGCGGACTACAACGCGGGCTTCTACGCCTCGCGCAACGCGGCGGTGCAGGCGCAGATAAGCCGCCTCACCGGCATCAAGCTGGTGACGGATGGAGACCTCCTGGCCTACGACAAGCAGGGCGAGCCGGTGGACGCGGACAGCAACTCGCTGAAAGCGATTCTGGCCTTCCGGGAGCGGTACGTGCCGGACGACGTGAGCGAGCGGCGGGTGCGCAAAGACGTGGAGAAGGAGAAGGAGCTCGCCTTCGAGGAGACGGACACCTGGAGCGCCATCAAGCGCGTGTACCAGGAGGAGACGAGCGAGACACCGGCCTACGAGCAACTGCCCACGGTGGTCATCCGAAGCCCGAAGATGAGCGGGGAGAAATCCACGGCGTGGTTCGCGCAGTCGGTGAACAGGCGCTACCAGAAGTGCATGAACCGCTACGCGGCGCTGCCGAAGTAGGGGGACAGCGGCACTGGGGAAGACCCTCACCCCGACCCTCTCCCAGAGGGAGAGGGCCAGACGTAACTCCCTCTCCCTCTGGGAGAGGGCAGGGGTGAGGGTATGCGCCTACTGCTTCTTCGCCGCCGTCCGAGGAGCGAAGTGCGGGTCAGTGATGCTCATCTCGGTCACAGGGCCGTACTTGCGAGCCACGTCGCGGATGGCCGCGGCCTTGCCGATGAACACCACGGTGAGGTCGTCCTGGGCGGGCATGACGCGCTGAATCGCAGCCTGGATGCGAGCCTTGTCCGCGGCGGACACCTTGGAGGCGAACTCATCCACGTCGTTCGAATCCAGCCCGTAGAAGGCGAGCTCGGACAGCTTCGAGGCGATCTGCTGTCCCGTCTCCAGCGTAGGGGGGAACTGGCCCAGCACGTACTCCTTGGCGGAGGCGAGCGTGGCGTCATCCAGGCCCTGCTGGCGGTAGTTGGCGAGCACGTCCAGCGCCATATCCAGCGCCTGGCCGGTGGACTCCGTCTTCGTATACGAGGAGATGGCGAAGGGGCCCGGCTGGATGTTGGGCAGCACCATCGAGCCGGCGCCGTAGGTGAGGCCCGACTTCACGCGCAGCGCCGTATTGAGCAGCGAGGTGAAGCGACCACCGAGCACCGTGTTGGCGAGAGCCACATTCACGCGCTCGGGGTCGGTGCGCGAGATGCCGGTGTTGCCAGCCCAGAAGTACGTCTGCGTGGCGTCTGGCTTGTCCACCAGCAGCACGCGCCGACCCTTCACCGGACTGGTGGAAGGAGCCACCGGGACCTGAGCACCCGCGCGATTCCAGCCACCGAGCGCCACCTCGAGCTGCTTCGCGAGCTTCTTCGCATCGAAGTCGCCCACCACCGAGAGGATGAGCCGGTCTCCGCCCAGGTGCGACTTCGCGTACGCCAGCACATCCTCGCGCGTGAGCGTAGCCAGCGAGGCCTCGCTGCCGCCCACCGGCCGGCCGTAGGGGTGCGGCCCGAAGTGGAAGGCCTGGAAGTAGGTGCCGATGACGCCGCGAAGATCTCCGTCCTTCGCCGCGGCGAGCTCCGACACCATGCGCTCGCGCATCTTCTCCAGCTCAGCGGCGTCGAAGCGAGGCCGCATCAGCATGTCCGAGAGCAGCTCCACCATGAGCGCGGTGTCGCGCGCCATGAACTGCCCGCCGATGTCGAGCGACTCGCGGCCGGAGTACACCCCGAGCACACCGCCCACGCTGTCCACCGCCTCGGCGAACTGCGCGGCGTCACGCTTGCCGGCGCCCTTCTGGAGCAGCTCGGCGGCGAGCGCGGCCACGCCCTCCTTGCCCTCCGGGTCTCCGAGCGCCCCGCCGCGCACCTTCGCGCTGAAGGACACCAGCGGCACCTCGTGCTTCTCCACCAGGAGCAGCTTCGCGCCGTTCTTCAGCTCCAGCACCGTGGCCTTGGGCAGCTTCACCGCGTCCTGCGCCGCGGCCTTGCGTACCTGCTGCGCCGTGGGGCCCTGGACCTTCGTCTCCTGAGCCCCCGCCGTGGAGGCCACCAGCAGCGCCGCGAGCGCCACCTTCCCGTTCAGCACCTTCATCGCGCCGCCTCCTTCTTCGCCTCGTCCGCCGCGGCCTCGGGCACCAGCACCCCCACCGAGCGGTTGTTCTTCGAGAACACCTTCGCCGCCACCTTCTGCACCTGCTCGCGCGTCACCGCCTCATAGTGCTCCGGCGCTTGGAAGAGCTTCTGCCAGTCCCCGTGGAACACCTCGTAGGTGCCGAGCGCCTGCGCCCGGCCACTGTTGGTCTCCAGGCTGCGCCAGAAGTCCGCCACGACGATGTTCTTCGCCTTGCGCAGCTCCGCGTCAGTGACGCCCGCGGACACCACCTTCGCCAGCTCCGCGTCGAGCAGCGCCTCGGCCTTGCCCAGATCGCCTCCCGGCGGCAGGTCCACCAACATCCACGTGAGCGAGGGATCGAACCCCGCGCCCCGGTACCCCGCCACGCTGATGGCCACCCGCTCCTCCTCCACCATCCGCCGGTGCAGCCGCGAGGAATCCCCCTCGGTGAGGATGCGCACCAGCAAGTCCAGCGCGGGCGCCTCGGCGTCGCTGGCCTTGAGGCCGTGGAAGGCCATCTGTAGCAGCGGCGCCTGGGCCAGCTTGCGCACCACCACCCGGCGCTCGCCCTGCTGCGGCGGCTCCTGGGTGCGCACCGGCTCGGGCTCGGGCTGGGCGGGGATGGGCTCGAGGTACTTCTCCGCCAGCGAGAAGATCTCCGCGGGCGTCACCGCGCCCACCACGATGAGGGTGGCGTTGTTGGGCGCGTAGTAGGTGCGGAAGTAGCGCTCCAGGTCCTCCTGCTTCCAGCTCTCGATGTCCGAGGGCCAGCCGATGACGGGGAACTGGTAGGGGTGGGCCACATAGGCAGTGGCCTGCACCTGCTCCATGAGCATCCCGCCGTTGTTGTTGTCCACGCCCGAGCGCCGCTCCGAGTAGACGACGCCCCGCTCGCTCTCCACCACCTTCGGGTCGATGGCGAGGTGCTGCAGCCGGTCCGCCTCCAGGTCGAAGATCTTCTCCAGCGCCGAGCGCGGGAACCAGTCCTGGTACACGGTGACGTCCTCGGAGGTGTAGGCGTTGTTGCGGCCGCCGTGCGCCTCCATGACGCGATCGAACTCACCCGGGCCGTACTTCTTCGCGCCGTTGAACATCATGTGCTCGAAGAAGTGGGACAGGCCGGTGATGCCGGGGCGCTCGTTGCGGCTGCCCACGCGGAACCAGTTGTAGAGCGCGACACTGGGATTGTCTGGGTCTGCCCAGACGATGACCTTCAACCCGTTCTTCAGCGTCTTCGTGGTCACCTGGGCGCCGGGCTTCGGAGCGGCGGTGGTGGCCGCCGCCTCGGTCCTCGCGGACCGTCCCTGGGCGCACGCAGCCGTTCCGGCCAGCAGCACCAACCCCGTGACGAGCAACTTCTGTCTGAGCATCCGCTCTCCCTCCATGCCGCGAAGAGCCCCCCCAACGGGTGGGTTCGCGGGAAATTCCCCGAGAGACTGTTCCGCCGTCAGCCCACCGACGACTTGAGGGCGGACGCGGGAGCGGGCATCTCCCGCTCGCTCAGTGGCCCGTGGATCCACCCGCGCAGCGCCGTGGACAGCCACGCCAGATGCGAGCCGCGCACCGCGCCAAAGAGATAGCGATCCGGACGGATGACGGCGATCTCCACCTTGTACTCGCGGAACCACTCGTCGAGCTTCCCCTCGGTATCCACCACCTCACCGGGCTGAGCCTGTCCGGAGCGAGGCGGGATGATGCGCAGGCAGCGAGCCCCGAGGCTCTCGGCGAGCGCCTGGGCTCCACGGCGCGAGGCCTCGCGGGTATCCGGGTGCACCAGCACCGCGAAGCCGGGGCCCATCAGCTCGTCGAGCCGCACCTCCCCACCACCCGGAGCGCCCACGCGGGGCTGGGGGAAGTAGGTGCCCTCGGGGGCCTGGCGGTGGCCCCGCGAGCCCCCGAGCATGAAGCCGCGGGAGATGAGAGGCCGGGGCTTGAACTCGAAGTTGCGGATGAAGCGCTGCGCGCGGGGAATGTGGTCGAGCGCCCGGAAGACGCGGTCGCGCAGCATGGCCATGGGGCGGTTGCCGGTGAGAACGACGCGACCCATCTGGACGCTGGTGTCGAGCATGGCCTCGACGTGGGGGCGGCGCTCCTGCTCGTAGGTGTCGAGGAGCGGCTCATCGGCGTGGCCGTGGAGCACGGACGCGAGCTTCCAGGAGAGGTTGTGGGCGTCGCGCAGGCCGGAGCACAGCCCCTGGCCGAGCACGGGCGGCATGAGGTGGGCGGCATCGCCGAGCAGGAACATCCGCCCGTCGCGCCAGCGCGAGGCCATGCGGCGGTTGAAGACGTAGGCGGCGGCGCGGAGGATGGTGGCGCGATCCGGGTCCACGAAGGGGGCGATGAACTCGCGGAGACGCTCGGGCTGGAGCAGGTCCTCGGCCTTCTCGTCCTGGCGGATCGTACAATCCACGCGCATCTCGTTGCCGGAACAGCGGGCGACGAAGATGTGGCGATGGGGATCGCACACCATGCGGCACAGGGGCGGCGGCGGCTCGGGCAGGAGGAGGGAGATGGCGAGCATCTGCTCGTCGTAGGTGGAGCCCACCATCTCGATGCCGGCGATGCGGCGCACGGTGCTGCGGCCACCGTCACAGGCGAGCAGATAGCGGGCGCGCACGGTGTACTCGGAGCCGTCGTGGGTGTTGCGAACGGTGGCGGAGATGGCTTGGGCGTCCTGCGAGTAGGCCTCGAGGGAGTGGCCGAACCGCAGCTCTACATGGGGGAAGCGGGAGAGGCCCTGGCGCAGGACGTCCTCGACGTAGGGCTGGCTGAAGAAGCGGAGGGCGGGGAAACCGTTGCCGAAGTCGAGTCCCTGGATGACGACGCGGGCGAAGAGCTCACCGTCGGCCCCGGTCATCTGGACCTCGGGGACGGTGTACATATGGGCGTCCATGGGTTCGGAGAGGCCAGCAGCCTGGTAGATGCGCAGGGCCTCGTCGTCACAGGTGATGGCGCGTGGCTGGCCATGGGGGGTGGGCAGGCGCTCGAGGACGAGCGTGCGGACCCCGTACAGACCGAGGAAATTGGCCGTCAGCGCCCCCACCGGGCCGCAGCCGATGATGAGCACATCCGTCTCTTCGACCCGTGGCGTCATGGAACTCCCTGCCCGAGGACCCCAACCGCGGGGCCCTGGCGGGACGGAATGTACCGGATGCAAGCCGTCCCACCACGTCCGTTGTCACGGGACTACCCGCCCGGCGCCCGAACGGGGGGTTGACCGCCTACACTGCGGGTGCACTCTCGTCGGCTCGAGGGACGGGGATGGGGCAAGACCCACCGGTACCTCGCCGGACCCCAGTCAAGCACCAGGGCAGGCAGCAAAGGACCCGGGGCGGTGGTGCCGAGACACAGTGCACGTGGGGTACGTTGCACGCGTGAGCCACCATGAATGAAGAACAGAGGCTCCTGAGTGCCATCCAGAACCTCCAGACCTGGAGGCGCCAGGGGCAGACGGCAGCACACAAACCCCTGCTTCTCCTCCTCGCATTGGGACGTATTCAACGCGACGAACCGAGGCTCGTCTCCTTCGTGGAGATCGAGCCCAAGCTCGTGTCACTCCTGAAGAGCCACGGCCAGGCACGAAACACTCCTCATGCGGGCTACCCGTTCTGGCGCCTACAGCACGATGGACTTTGGGAAGTCGAGGTCCGCAACAAGGCGGAACTGGTTCAGCGCAAGAGCAACACCGATCCGACCCTGACGTCTCTGCGCGAATCGAATGCCCGGGGCGGCTTCATCGAAGAATACGACCAGCTACTCCGCGCACGGCCGGAGCTCGTTCGACGTATTGCTCGCACGTTGATGAATGACCACTTCCCAAGCGAGCATCATGAAGCCCTGCTCCAGCAGGCTGGTTTGAGCATCGACTGAAAACCGGCCGCACCCGGGGTATAACTGCACGCCACCCCACACCCGGCCGCACCCAGTTTCCGCGAAGCCACAGATCCAAAAAACCGCCTTCTCTCGGGACTTTCTCTCCGGGCGGTTCCGGCGATACAACCGTGGAAGTCATGTTCGCCAGAACCACATGCAACGTCACCACCCATGCGTACCCACGGACTCACGGGGCAGCGCGCGGAGCTCCCCGATCGGGATGCGGAGATCAGCACTCGGATTTTCGCCCACGTCACCATCTGCGGGTATACCGGCCCCGAGCCGCTCCGGGAGCCATGTCGACCGATCTCCACATCATCGCCAGCTGCAGCGACCGGAAGCGTGTCCCCATTCCTCCAGGGCTTCACCTGCGAACCGTCCAGGCGGCGCCACCCGAATCCCGCGCCAAACTCTGGTGGAACTGCCTCCGCGACCACCCTCATCCCAAGCGCTCCGCACAGGACTTGTACGCGGGTGATCACTGGAGTGTCGTCCAGGAGTTGCCTCCGCTGGCCACCGAGGCCGGGCTGCGCTCCCACCTCTGGGTGGCTTCGGCGGGATACGGGCTCATCCCCGCGAACGCTCCCATCCGCCCGTACTCGGCCACCTTCTCCCGAGGCCACGCGGACTCCGTCATCCCCAAGGGAGAATCCCGCCCCACGGCTGAGTTGCTCCAGCTCTGGTGGAAGGCACTCGCCCGGGAATCCGGCCCCGCCCCGGGAACGCCCCGCCACATCCACCAGCTTGTGGAGTCCTCACCGCGCGCCCGAATCCTGGTCGTGGCCTCACCGGCCTATGTCGCCGCGTTCGCGGATGACCTGGCACGCGCTGCCCAGGCCCTGAACAAGCCCGAGCATCTCCTCATCGTCTCGACGCCTGCGCCCCTCTTCAAGGGTGTCCTGGCACCCCACCAGGTTCCCTCCAACGCCCACCTCCAGAATCGCCTGGGAGGCGCACGCCAGTCGCTCCACGCCCGTGTCGCCCGGGACATCCTCCAGCGCGCTCGCGATACGGGGAGCGAAGTGGACGCAACCCACGCTCGGGAGTACTACGAGCGTCTTATCCACCGCAGCGCTCCCCCCGTGCGCTATGAGCGGACGCCCATGACGGACGACGAGGTACGCCAGTTCATCGTGCAGGCGCTGCGCACGCAGAAACGTTCCTGTAGCGCCACCTTGAGGCAGCTGCGAGACAGCGGCCTCGCCTGTGAGCAGAAGCGCTTCGGCCGGCTCTTCCACGAGCTCCAGGAGCGCCCATGAGCCGCCGCGAACCCGATGCGCTGCTGCGCCGTGCCATCCGCATCGCGCAGCACCCCCGGCATCCGCTCTACCTCTTCACCCTCACGGCCTCCGAGCTGCTCCGGGTGGCCGACGTCTCCCGCGTGTCGCGGGACCAGGGCGGGGCCCTGCTCGGCTACCAGCGCCCCGAGGTGAAGCGGCACGTGCGCAGCATCACCGAGTACCTCGACGGTCCGCAGGTCCTCTTCCCCAACTCCATCATCCTCGCCTTGTCCTCGAGCACCCTCTTCAAGCAGGTCCGAGGGCCCAAGGTGGACTCCGGCATCGGCGAGGCCGGCACGTTGCGCATCCCCCTGCCCAGGCCGGGCCAGAGCAAGCCCGCGTGGATCGTGGATGGCCAGCAGCGAGCCCTGGCACTCTCACAGTGCAGGCGGCAGGACTTCCCCGTGCCCGTCAACGCCTTCGTGGCGGATGAGGTGGACCTGCAACGCGACCAGTTCCTCCGCGTCAACAACACCAAGCCCCTGCCGCGTGGACTCATCACCGAGCTGCTCCCCGAGGTGTCCTCGCTGCTGCCCAGCAACCTCGCGGCCCGCCGCGCGCCTGCAGCCCTGTGCGACCTGCTCAACCGGGACCCCGACTCGCCCTTCCGGGGTCTCATCCGGCGCGCCTCGCTAGACGCCGACTCCCGCCACTCCGCCGTGGTGACCGACACCGCCATAGTGAAGATGCTCCAGGAGAGTCTCTCCTCCCCCAACGGAGCCCTCTTCCCCTACCGCAACATCGCCAGTGGAGAGACGGACTTCGAGTCCGTGCGCAAGCTGCTCCTCATGTACTGGAAGGCGGTCCGCGACATCTTCCCCGAGGCCTGGGGCCGCCCTCCTACCCGCAGCAGGCTGATGCATGGCGCGGGCCTCTGCGCCATGGGGCGGCTCATGGACAAGGTCATGGGCAGCATCGACCTGCACGGTGCCCGGGCCCCCCAGGTGGTGCGCACCGAGCTGGCTCGCATCCGACCCATCTGCCGCTGGACGGATGGGAACTGGGAGGAGCTCGGCGGGCTGGCGTGGAACGAGGTCCAGAACACGCCGCAGCACATCCGCCTGCTCTCCAGCGCGCTGATTCGCGCCTACCTGAACAACCGACGGACATCCGCTTGAAGTTCTTCCTGCCAGACAGCCAGGATCTCGTCGATCCCACCTTCGATTTCGAGCGCGAGCGCCGCTCGGTGGCCCGTCAGCGCCAGACCGACGACCTCTACGCTCACGAGATCTTCTCCATGCCCGCTTTCGACGGGCTGCTGGTCTCCAAGGGCATCGTCGATGGTTTCGGCGCGCTGGGCAGCCGCTACACAGCGGCCCAGCGCCACCGGCTGCTGCGACGCGGCGCACCCGAGTTCTTCCGCCTGGAGCGGGCTCCTCACCCGCTCAAGATCATGGGCGACTGTGGTGCCTTCACGTACGTGGCCGAGGAGGTCCCACCGTATTCAGTCGACGAGGTGCTCGAGTTCTACGGTAACTGCCGCTTCGATATGGGCGTGTCACTCGACCACGTCATCCTCGAGTTCAAGCCAGCGGCGGACACGCCGGGTTCCGGGGTGGAGATCGCCGAGCCCGTCCGGGACAGGCAGAAGCTCACGCTGGAGCTGGCCCAGGAGTTCCTCCACAAGCACAAGGTGGGGCGCTATTCCTTCGAGCCGCTCGGAGTGGCCCAGGGCTGGAGCCCGAAGTCCTACGCCGCGGCGGTGAAGGCGCTGCAGAAGATGGGCTACGACTACATCGCGCTCGGCGGCATGGTCCCCCTCAAGACTCCCGAGCTCCACATGTGCCTGGAGGAGATCCAGACGGTGCGCAAGCCAGGCACACGCCTGCACCTGCTGGGCGTGACGCGCACCGAGCACCTCGCGGAGTTCTCCCGCCTGGGCGTCGCTTCATTCGACAGCACGTCCCCGCTGCGGCAGGCTTTCAAGGACGACCGCGACAACTATTACTCGGACGATTTCAAGTACACGGCGATCCGCATCCCGCAGGTCGAGGGGAACCCCGGTCTGCAGCGGAAGATCTCCTCCGGGCAGGTCTCCCAGGAGCAGGCGCGCCGGTTGGAGCGGGCCTGCCTGGAAGCCATGAAGCTCTTCGAGGAAGGCCGGCGCACGGTCACCCAGGTCGTGGAGGTGCTCATGGAGTACGAGCGGTTCTACGATCCCGACACGAAGAAGAACCACGCCCCCGCCTACGAGAAGACGCTGCGCGAGGCTCCCTGGCGCCGTTGCCCTTGCGAGGTGTGCCAGAGCCTGAAATACCACGTCATCCTCTTCCGGGGTGCCGAGCGCAACCGGAGGCGGGGCTTCCACAACATCTGGACTCTCTATCGGCAACTGCAACGGCTCGGGCTGGACACGCCCCAGGAGCCCTTCACGGAGTCCCGGCAGCCCTCGCACCGGTTGAAAGCACAGGCCCGCGGCTGATGAGCAAGGGAAGAAACATGTCGAAAGAACTGAAGCTTCCCGCCGTGGAAGTGCACCAGTCCCCCGGACGGAAGCTGTACTCCTTCGCGGTGGATGGAAAGCTGGTCCATCGCTTCGCCACCATCTCGCGCGTGAACCGTCATGAGGATGGTGGCCTGCATGGCTATCAGCGGCCCGAGGTGCTCTCGCACATCGATGAGATCCGCAACTACCTCGAGAGCCCCTCGCCGATGGTGCCCAACGCCATCGTCCTGGCCTTCGATTCGCGCGTACGCTTCGAGGCGGCCAAGGGCACCTTGACCACGGACTATGCGCGTCCGGGCTTCATCACCATCCCCATGGAGGAGAACCTCGCCGACGAGCGCAAGCCAGGCTTCATCGTGGACGGCCAACAGCGCCTGGCAGCCATCCGCGAGGCCTCCATCGAGAGCTTCCCCATCTGCGTGACGGCGTTCATCACCAACGACGTCAGCCAGCAGACGGAGCAGTTCATCCTCGTCAACTCGACCAAGCCCCTGCCCAAGGGGCTCATCTACGAACTGCTCCCCAAGACGACCGCCCAGCTACCGTCACTCCTCAACCGGCGCCGGCTCCCGGCCCAGATCCTAGAGCGGCTCAACCTGGACCTCAGCTCGCCTCTGCGAGGGATGATCCAGACCGCGACCAATCCGACGGGGGTCATCAAGGACAACTCCATCCTCAAGATGCTTGAGAACAGCTTGAGCGATGGCGCGCTCTATAAGTTCAGGCAGCCGGGAACCCTGGAGGGCGATGTCGAGCCCATGCTGGAACTGCTGCGCAACTACTGGATGGCGGTCGCCCGGGTCTTCAAGGCAGCCTGGGGACTGGCGCCCAGGAAGTCGCGGCTCATGCACGGCGCGGGCATCGTCAGCATGGGCTTCATCATGGACACCATCAGCGATCGGCTACATGACACGCATATCCCCACCGTCATGCACTACGAGGCCGATCTCCAGCCGCTCAAGGAGCTCTGCCGGTGGACCGCCGGTCACTGGGACTTCGGGGGCGGGCAGCAGCGCAAGTGGAACGAGCTGCAGAACACGTCCAAGGACATCGAGCTGCTCGCCAACCACCTCATCGCTCAATACAAGAACCTGGTGTGGAACCGGGTGCCTCCCAAGTCCGAGAAGACCGGGCGCGCCGCACGACGCTGAGGAGCCACTCCCCAAGGGGCCGTGAATGAACACGGCCCCGTGCCGCAGCCTCACCGCGGAGCTCGCTAGGCGCTGAAAACACGAAAGGCCGATACGGGGTGCGTATCGGCCTCGGTGTACTGCGGAATTCTGTAGGAAGTGCCCAGGGGCGGAATCGAACCACCGACACGGGGATTTTCAGTCCCCTGCTCTACCAACTGAGCTACCTGGGCGTTCTGCTCAACCGCTCGAAGTACCGGCGATTTACGGGGACTCGGCCCTCGCGTCAAGCTGGTTCTTCAACTCCCCTCCACTTCCTCTCCTTCCCCTCCCCCGCTCGCACGCCCGGCCTCCCGCCCTCCGTCCTCTCACGCACCGCCTGTGCGTTTTCGTTAAATCCCTGGCCTTCTCCCGGAGACCCCTCGCGTGAGCTGGCTCAACTACCACCACCTCCTCTACTTCTGGACCGTCGCCCGCGCCGGCTCCATCGCCAAGGCCAGCCAGGAGCTCCACCTCGCCCAACCCACCATCAGCGCCCAGCTCAAGCTCCTCGAGGAGTCGCTCGGCCACAAGCTCTTCGAGCGCCAGGGCCGCCGCCTCGTCCTCACCGATGTCGGCCGCACCGTCCTGCGCTACGCCGAGGACATCTTCCGCCTCGGCAACGAGCTCAAGAACGTCGTCAACGGCCTCCCCTCCGGCCAGCAGCTCCGCTTCTCCGTCGGCGTCACCGATGTCATCCCCAAGCTCGTCGCCGAGCGCCTCCTCCAGCCCGCCTTCGACGTCTCCCCCGACATCCGCATCACCTGCCGCGAAGGTCCCCTCCCCCAGCTCCTCGCCTCCCTCGCCCTCCACGAGCTCGACGCCGTCCTCGCCGACGCCCCCTCCGCCGAGCCCGCCAGCATCCGTGCCTTCAATCACCTACTCGGCAAGTGCGGCGTCTCCTTCTTCGCCGCTCCCAAGCTGGCCTCCCTCTCCAAGGGCTTCCCCCGCTCCCTCGACGCCGCCCCCATCCTCCTGCCCTCTGAGTCCTCCTCCGACCGTCGCTCGCTCGACATGTGGTTCGGCAGACAGGGCGTCCACCCCCTCGTCGTCGGCGAATTCGACGACAGCGCTCTCCTGATGGCCTTCGGCCAGCGCGGCCATGGCGTCTTCCCCGCTCCCTCCGTCATCGAGGCCGAGGTCTCCCGCCAGTTCAACGTCTCCGTCATCGGCCGCACTGATGACATCGAGACATGCTTCTACGCCATCTCCGTCGAGCGGCGGCTCCGCCATCCGGCTGTCGTCGCCATCGCGGAGACCGCTCGCTCACGGTTGTTCGGCTAGGAGCTTGTCGGAGAATCGCCGAAAAACGACTCCTACATACCAACCATAGCGGTGTGTTTGAGTCGCACTACCCCTCATGTAGTGGGTAGCCGAGGTATTCCGACAGGCTCCTAGGGGGAGCAGAGCTCCTGGAGCCAGGTCCGGGAGCTCAGTCCTTCCGTGCGGAGCGGTAGGCAGCCCATCCCCGGGCGCGGAGTTCGCACGCAGGGCACTTGCCGCACCCGTAGCCCCAGTCGTGGAGCACGTCACGCGCCCCCAGGTAGCAGGTGTGGGTCTCCGTTCGGATCAATTCCACCAGTCGCTGCTCACCGAGGGACTCGGCGAGCTTCCACGTCCTGGCCTTGTCGATCCACATGAGCGGTGTCTCGATGACGAAGCGCTGGTCCATCCCGAGATTGAGCGCCACCTGCAAGGCCTTGAGGGTGTCATCCCGGCAGTCCGGGTAGCCGGAGTAGTCCGTCTCACACATCCCGCCGACGAGCACCTTGAGGTCACGCCGGTAGGCCACGGCGGCGGCGAAGGTGAGGAACATCAGGTTCCGCCCGGGCACGAAGGTGTTGGGCAGCTTGTCCTTGTTCAGTTGAATCGTCTTCGCCTGCGTCAGGGCCGTGTCACTGATCTGCCCGAGCACCTTCAGGTCGATCATGTGATCGTTGCCCAGCTTCGCCGCCCACTTGGGAAATTGGGCCCGAAGCGCCGCCACGACACGGGTGCGGCATTCGAGCTCGACCACGTGACGCTGGCCATAGTCGAAGCTGATCGTCTCGACCCGGTCGAAATGCTCGAGGGCCCAGGCAAGGCAGGTCGTGGAGTCCTGTCCACCGGAGAAGAGGACCAGGGCGGACGAAGAGGCGGGGGTGTTCGTCGGAAGTGGGAGTGTCATATCGGCACGCTGGAGAGCCGTCGAAAGTGCTGTGGAATGCAGGGCCAGGCTCCGGGGGAGAGTCGCGTCAGTGCCGGACTCCCCCCAGGCGTCTAGGCCGCCGCAGAGTCCTTGGAAGGAGCGCCGGAGAGCCCGAAAAGAGTGAGCAGGTGCTGGTAGGTCCGCTCGATGGTGTCACGGGTGTTGTTGAAGGTGTAGCCCGCGAACTCCCCTCCGTCATGCTTGGCGACCATCATGCTCTGGACCCATCCGGCGGTGTAGCAGCACCCCTCGTGCTTGTTGACCTGTCCGTTCGGATTGGAGCAGGTGGAGGGATCGCCCACCTTCGCGCGCAACTCAATGTTCTTGAGCTGATCCACGACGCTCAGCAGGGGAGACTCTGGCGCCCAGAGCGCCTTCTCCCCAAGGGTGTAGCCCACTTTGCCAAGCGCCTGGAGGAAAACAGCCTGGAACGCCACGTTCTGCTCTTCCCTGCGCTCGTTGAGGTACTTCAGGCGGTCTCCGGACGATTTGACTTCGGGGATCCACAGGTCATTCAAGACGTTCGAGACCCGCTTCCAGAACGCCTTCACGAATTCCTTCTGGTACGAGACATCCTGGAAAGCCTCCTCGCTGATATCCTTGATCCCATCGTTCCGGCCGAGCATGGAGAGGCTGTAGGCCTGGACGAGTGCGGAGAGCGTGAACAGCTTGATGCTGCTCTTCGACACCGACTTCGAGTCCTCCTCGATGAAATCGGAACTCATCCAGCGATTCTCGTCCTCAATGCGGTCTTCTTGGAGAGACAGGGTGACCGGCGAGAACGACTCGAACTTGACCTGCTCCTCCTTGGACGCCTGCGAGTTCAGGGCGTTGCCCTCGATGTAGAGTCGCTTCTGGGCCGTGAGGTCGAGTCCGACGATCGAACCGTTCGCTTTGATCTCCTTGGCATAGATGACGAACGGGATGGCGGTATTCGAGAGGAACTCGCTCACCTTGTTGAGGTAGCCCTCGCACTCCTCGATCTTCACTCGAAGGGTTTCCGCTTCGGGACTTCCGGGCGAGATCTTCTTCTGCTCGCGGCGGGCCTTGGTCAGCATGTCTTGGGCGGTCTTGCGCAGCGAGTACAAGCCGAAGCACCGGCCCTGACCATCACCCACGGCCATGGCAATCTCATCAAGGCTAGGGTTCATCTCCAGGGTAGCGATCCGGGTGTGCTTGCCCAAGGAAGCCAGGGCAATCGAGAGGCCTCCGGGTAGGTTTCCCGTGTCCGCCTCGATGAAGCGCACCTGGGCCCCCTGGAACTCCTCGGGAATCACCAACTGGATGGCGCCCAGGAACCCGTGGGAGGAGTACCCCTGATCCAGGTAGCGGATCACCGTCCTGAGGAAGTCCACGAACCGTTCCATCCGCGGCGTACGGTGGACGCGCTCGTCCTGGAGGAGTTCCTTGGTGGTCTCCTTGGAGGCGCCCTTGGACAACGAGCGCTGTGCCTCAGGGTTGACTCCCAGGTGGCCGCTCAGCAGCATCGACACCACTTCGGCCGCCGAAAACGTGCCCACGAGCACAGTCTTGCCGACGGACTTCTCCACGAAAACTGTCTGCCTCATGTTGAAACCTCGCTTGGGAAAATGGGGGGAAACCCGTCCACGAAACGCAGACGTGGAACCGAGGATTGAAGTCGGACGCGAAGCACGGACCGGCGCGCCACCACCAGGGCTGGCGGCGCGCGGTCACCCATCAGGGCCGCCCATCACTCAGCTAGAACTGAGTGCAGCGACCCTGGATGTGGATCGGGATGACCCGACCGATCTTGTGCGACCAGCGGAAGATGATCGGCTGACCGCAATAGCAGCAGATGTATGTGTTCATCTTCAGCTCCCTCCTTTCCTCGTTCAGTCCGGGTCCACGCGCGTGAACGTGACCCTTCCGTCCAGGCAGCCAAAGGAGCGAGCATTGACAACCCGGGGGTCACCCCCCATGATCGTCGTGCATAGAGACTCGGCCTCCCCCAGTGGGGCTGCGTCGTACTGAAGGCGGGACTCCTGGCCGAGTACCCGCCTTTTTTATCGGTTCAACGCCCCGATAAGAATCATCTACGTTTTTATCCGTGCTCTGAACGCCCATATGGACGTTCAAAACACATGCGATACTACGTACTCCAGTATCCACCGTCAACTACCGGTTTGTACTTCTGCGTGGGCAGAGCCTTCATCCACGTCCATCTAGGTGGTGAAGACGGCGAAGAAATACCCATTTCAGGCGAAAGCGTCAAGCCGAACAACGTCTGATTGGACGTTTTCCTGGGCTCCGATTACGTATTCAAGGAAATGTCTTGTGATTTCAATGTGTTCTGGGCTCGACCGACTGTCCGCCGGGAGGGCGAGCATCGAATCCACGACCAGGAAGGGCTTTGTCAGGGGCACGGTGGACTTCGCGGCCGCCCACCACCGTGGCCACCACCTTCGCGTCCACCAGTGACTTTGCCTCGTCCGACACCGGGTCCACCGAGAGCACTGTGAAGTCCGCGTCCATCCCCTCTATCAGCCTCCCCCGCCGCTCCTCCGCGAACGACGCCCACGCCGGCCCTACCGTGAAGCCCTCCAGCGATTCTTGTCCTGACAGACGCTCCTGCGGCTGCCACCCGCCCTCCGGCTTCCCCGACGCATCCTGACGCGTCCTCGCGGCGTACAGCCCTGACAGTACGTCCGGGTTCTCGATCGGGAAGTCACTCCCCAGCGCCAGCACCGCCCCCGCCTCCTTCAGGCTCTTCCACGCGTACGCGCCCTTCAGCCGCTCCGCCCCCAGCCTCGCCTCCGCCCACCCCATGTCGCTCGTCGCGTGCGTCGGCTGCACGCTCGCCACCAGCCCCGCCTCTCCCAGCTTCCGGATGTCCTCGGGCCTCAATATCTGCGCGTGCTCCACCCGGTGCCGCAGCGGCCTCGTCCCCGTCCCCGCCGACGCTCGGATCAGCGTGTCCACCACCAGCGTGTTCGCCCGGTCTCCAATCGCGTGGATGCACACCTGGAAGCCCCGCTCCATGAAGGCCCACGTCCTCCTCGAGAGCTCCTCCGGCTCCATCAGCAGCAGCCCCGTCTCCCCCGGCTCGTCACTGTAGGACTCGTGCAACGCCGCCCCTCGCGAGCCCAGCGCCCCGTCCAACAGGAACTTCACCGCCTTCATCTCCAGCATCCGCCCCCCGTACGTCCCCAGCTCCAGGTACGTGTGCCGGTCCTCCCCCTGCCCGTCCGCCATCGCGTACACCCGCACCGGCAGCCGCCCCGCCATGTCCCACGCCTGCAGCTTGCGGAACGTCCTCAGGTCCATCCCCGCGTCGTGCACCCCCGTTAGCCCTACCTGCGCGCAGCGCTCCAGCGCCGCCGACAGTCTCGCCTCTAGCTGCTCGTCCGTCGGTGGCGGCACCACTTGCGCCACCAGGTCCATCGCGTTGTCCACCAGCACCCCCGTCGGCTCCCCCTTCGCATCCCGGAGGATCCGCCCTCCTGCCGGGTCCGGCGTCTCGCGCGAAATCCCCGCCCGCTTCAGCGCCTCCCCGTTCACCCAGGCCGCGTGGTGGTCCACCCGCGTCAGGTACACCGGCGTCCGAGGGAAGCGCGCGTCCAGCTCGCCCCGCCCGGGGAACTCCTTGCCCGGCCACCCGTTCTGGTCCCATCCCTTCCCAATCAGCCAGTCCCCCTGGAAGCTCGTCGATGGCGCCTCCGCCAGGCGCCGCACCACCTCGTCCACCGAGCTCGCCCCCTCCAGCCTCGCCACCGTCAGGCTCCTGCCCAGCCCCGCAATGTGCGCGTGCGCGTCCACCAGCCCAGGCACCACCACCGCGTCGCCGTAATCGACGACCCGCGCCCCCTCGCCCGCCGCCTTCAGCACCTCGGCCTTCGTCCCCACCGCCACCAGCCGGCCCCGACGCACCGCCAGCGCCTCCGCCTCCGGCTTCCGCTCGTCCAGCGTCCGGATCCGGCGTGCCACGTAGACTGTCGTCTCCACTCGCGCTCCCTCGGGCGCCCTCCGGGCGCACCCCTCCCCCAGCGCCAGCACCAGTGCCCCCATCAGGGCCAGCAGCACCGCACCTCGGGCTCTCGTTCCTGCAATGTGTTGGGATGAACGTCCCTGCATCAGCGGCGACACTGTGCGCCAGCCGCTCGCTCCTGTCACGGCCGCCGTGGGGCCTCGCTGGAGCTTCCTGCCTGCTCTCCAGGTGCAGTACGTACCTTCGTGATTAAGGAGGAGGTTCCGCCATGGCGAAGGATGACTTGGTGAGGCATCTGCGCATCGGCATCGCGCGCCCACTCGATACTGTCTATGCGTAAAGCCGTTCTGGAGGCATAGCCGCGCACGTCCCCCTGGCCCGCTCACAGCGGCACAGGGGTTCACGCAGGCTCAACCTGGGGCGCTCGATACCCTCACCCCCGACCCCTCTCCCGGTGGGCGAGGGAGGAGTCGGTCAGTCTCCAGAGAGGACTACGGGGGCATTCCCGCATCCGGAACCGGGAGCGGCTCCGCTGGCCCCGGTGGCTCCGCGGGCACCAGTTGCCCTCCTTCCTTCTGGGCTGGATCCTGGATCGGCGGCGCGTTCTCCGTTCCCGGTGGCTGCGTCGTCCGGCAGGCCAGCAAGGAAACGACCACTCCTATCGTGATGAGCAGGGCACGGCGCATGCGTCCTCCTGAAGGCATTCCCCTCCCACCGTAGGGAGCCCCTCTCCACGCCGCAACGCGCCCCCCTTCGCTCCGTCCTCCATCGGATGCACGCGCCCCAAGGAGCGCTCCCCCCATCGCCCCCCGCTCCGCCCGCCAGCCTGCTCCCTTCCGCCTCCCCTCGCCGCCATCGTCACCTTTCCTCGGTGCCGCATCCCTTGCGGCCTGGAGGTCCCATGCTCGACGTCGTCGACATTGGTGACAGGTCCCTCGATGCGTACCGCGGCGTCGCTCCCGATGAGCAGCTCGATGAGCTCGTCCGCGTCGCCCAACGTCTGCGCGGCGCCCGCATCCTCCACGTCAACGCCACCTCCTACGGCGGCGGCGTCTCGGAGATCCTCCGCGCCTGCGTCCCCCTCCTCAGGGACCTCGGTCTGGAGGCCGAGTGGAAGATCATCCGCGGCGACGACGCCTTCTTTCAGATCACCAAGCGTCTCCACAACGGACTGCAGGGCGCTCCCGGCGAGCTCTCCGAGACCGAGAAGGCCCTCTATCTCGGCAACGCCCAGCTCAACGCCCCCCACCTCGCCGAGGGCTACGACTTCGTCGTCGTCCACGACCCCCAGCCCGCCGCCATCGCCGGGCTCGTCCACCACCGCAGCTCCCGGTGGATCTGGCGCTGCCACATCGATACCTCCCACCCCAATCCCGCCATCTGGGAGTTCCTCACGCCCTACCTCGGCGCCTACGACGCCGCCGTCTTCACCCTCGAGAGCTTCATCCCCCCACGCTTCCCCATCCGCCGCGTCGCCATCCTCCCGCCTGCCATCGATCCCCTCAGCCCCAAGAACCTCACCCTCCCGAAGGAGCTCGCCCGCCACATCCTCGAGTGGATCGGCGTCCGCCTCAGCCGCCCCCTCGTCACCCAGGTCAGCCGCTTCGACAAGTGGAAGGACCCCCTCGGCGTCGTCGCCGCCTACCGGCTCGTGCGCCAACACATCCCCCACCTCCAGCTCGCCCTCGTCAGCTCCATGGCCCTCGACGACCCCGAGGCCTGGGACATCTACGAGAAGGTCCGCGCCGAGACCACCGACGACCACCTCATCCACGTCTTCACCAACCTCGTCGGCGTGGGCAACGTCGAGGTCAATGCCTTCCAGTCCCTCTCCGATGTCATCATCCAGAAGTCCCTGCGCGAGGGCTTCGGGCTCGTCGTCTCCGAGGCCCTCTGGAAGGGCACCCCCGTCGTCGCCGGGCGCGTCGGCGGCATCCCCATGCAGATTCCCCCCGGCATCGGCGGCATCCTCGTGGACAGCGTCGAGGAGTGCGCCGACGCCCTGCTCCACCTCCTGCGCCACCCGCAGACCGCTCGGACACTCGGCGCGAGCGGCCGCGAGCGCGTCCGCCAGCACTTCCTCATGCCTCGCCTCCTCCTCGATGAGCTCCTCCTGCTGGAGGCGCTCGCCGTAGAACGGGCCGCCTCGGCTCCCACCGCGTCTCTCCAGCTCGAAAACGAAGCGGAGAGCCGGCTCGCGGGCGACGTGGGGCACTGAGCAGGTCATCTGTGTAGTTCAGGAAACCCCAGCCGCCCTGGGACGTGCGCCGTTCGACGGATGCCCTCGGGGGCTGGGCGACACGGCGGGGCGCAGTAGATACGTGGTCCGGGCTGATTCACGGATTGGAGCACGGGGACGGATACCCTCACCCCGTCCCTCTCCCGGGGGGAGAGGGGTTGTTGGCGGGGGTTGTTGGCGGGGGTTGTTGGCGGGGGTTGGTGGTGAGGGTTGGTGGTGAGGGTTGGTGACTGGGTTTGATGGCAGAGGGAGTTGGAGGCGTGATGGGTGGGTTCGGGCGTTCGGTCTTCGGGGTGCTCGTGCTGGGCCTGTTGCTGCTCGGACAGGCAACCAGTCGTGCGGATTCTCCCGCCCCCGCCGTCGTCTCCCGCTGTGTCCTCGATGGCACCGTCGATGCCGGCTCCAGTGCCTTCCTCGTCGATTGTGTCCGCCGCGCCCAAGAGGCCGGTCATCAGGCACTCCTCATCCGGCTCGACACTCCCGGCGGAGAGCTCGAGTCCACCCGCAACATCGTCCGCGCCTTCCTCGGGGCCCGCATCCCCGTCCTCGTATGGGTCGGCCCCTCCGGCGCACGGGCCGGTAGTGCTGGCGTCTTCATCACCCTCGCCTCCCACCTCGCGGCCATGGCGCCCGGGACCAACATCGGCGCCGCTCACCCCGTTGTCGGTCTCTCCGGCCAGGACCCCGAGGAGGCCGGCGGCAAGGAGATGGCCCGCAAGATAGAGAACGACGCCGTCGCCTTCGTCGAGGCCATCGCCAAGCAACGCGGCCGCAACGTCGAGTGGGCCATCAGCGCCGTCCGCAACAGCGAGAGCGTCCCCGCCGAGAAGGCCCTCGCGCTCCACGTCATCGAACACGTCGCCCCCACGCAGGAGTCCTTCCTCGAGTGGGCCAATGGTCGCTCCGTCACCGTCGGCGACACGCCCGTCACGCTGCGCACCGCCAACGCCCAGGTGGTGGACCTGCGGCCCTCCTTCTCCCAGCGCTTCCTCCACGCCCTCGCCCAACCGGCCGTCGTCTACATCCTCTTCCTCATCGCCGGCCTCGGCATCGCCATCGAGCTCACCCACCCCGGTCTCTTCGCCCCTGGTGTTGTCGGTGTGGTGTGCCTCGTGCTCGCCCTGCTCGCCTCCTCCGCCTTGCCCGTGCGCACCGGTGCCATCGTCCTCCTGCTGCTCGGGGTTGCCCTGCTCGTCGCCGAGCTCTTCGTCACCAGTGGACTGCTCGGCACCGCTGGCCTGGGACTGCTCGTGCTCGGTGGCGTGTTCCTCGTGGACCGCTTCGATCCGGGTTGGTTCCTCGACAGCCCCTTGCAGGTTCCCCTGCGCACGATGTTGCCTACCGCCGTCTTCGTCGCCGGGGCTGCCGTCTACCTCGCCTTCCGCGCCGCAGAGACTCGACGCAAGCCCCAGCTCGCCGGTGATGCGGGCCTCGTCGGCGAAATGGGCCAGGTGCTCGACACCGTCTCACCCTCCGGCGGCGAGGTGTTCGTCCATGGCGAGCGCTGGGCCGCCCTCTCCTCTTCTCCCCTTCCCGCAGGCACCCGCGTGGTGGTGCGCCGCGTGGAGGGACTCACCCTGTTCGTCGATGAGGTGAAGTCATGAACGATTTCTTCGGAGCCCTCGGGCTGCTCGTCCCCCTGGGCTTCCTCGTGCTCGCCTTCCTCTCCGGCGTGCGCATCGTCAACGAGTACGAGAACGGCGTCGTCTTCCGGCTCGGCCGCTTCGTGGGCCTCAAGCGCGCCGGCTTCCGGTGGATCATCCCCTTCGTCGAGCGCATCGTCATCATCGACCTGCGCACCGTCGCCCGCGACGTGCCCCCGCAGGACGTCATCACCAAGGACAACGTCAGCGTGAAGGTGAACGCCGTCGTCTACTTCCGCGTCATCCACGCCGACAAGGCCGTGCTCCAGGTGGAGGACTACCTCTACGCCACCAGCCAGCTCGCACAGACCACCTTGCGCGCCATCCTCGGCCAGGTGGAGCTGGACCAGCTCCTCTCCGAGCGCGACCGCATCAACCGCGAAATCCAGAAGGTGCTCGATGCCCACACCGACCCCTGGGGCATCAAGGTCTCCAACGTGGAGGTGAAGCACATTGACCTGCCCGTGGAGATGCAGCGCGCCATCGCCCGCCAGGCCGAGGCCGAGCGCGAGCGCCGCGCCAAAATCATCGCCGCCGAGGGCGAGCACCAGGCCGCCGAGAAGCTCTCCCTCGCCGCCGAGGTGCTCAACCGCAACCCCATCACCCTTCAGCTCCGCTACCTGCAGACCCTCGTGGAGATCACCGGCGGTGGCAACCAGACCATCATCCCCATCCCCTTGGACCTGATACGAGCGCTCGGCATCCAGCTGAAGTCACCCGCTGACATCACCGGCTGAGGTCCCTCCGTGCCCGTCGTGTCGTGCCTCGCTCCGCCACCTCGGGAGGGCGGGCTCGCTGGCTGGCTTCGTGACGAGCCAGGTACTCACTTGTGCCGCTCGCCACCAGGCCCGGGCTGCACGACGATTCCGAACATCTCGCGCTTCTCCAGCTCGAGCGCATCGCGCCCCAGCCGCAGCGACGCCAGCGCGAACACCGCGAGGGCTCCCAGCAGCACCACACCCACCGAGAAGGACAACACCGGCAGCACGTCCGACACCCCGAAGCGCCGCTGCGACAGGTACAGCAGCGACGTCACCACGAACGAGATGAGCGCCCCGTAGGCCATCCCCAGCGCACGCGCCAGCAACAGGTGCCGCCGGTCCAGGATGGCCACTTCCAAGCGCAGCACCTCGCGTCGCGGGTTGTCCTCCGGCAGCGAGCGCCACTCCTTCAGCATGTCCCGCGTGCGCGCCGTCATCCGCGCGATCTGGTTGTCCAACCCCGTGGCCAGGATGCCGCACGCGGACACCATCACCGCCGGCGTCACCGCCGCTCCAATGACCCGGATGGAGGAGATGTCCATGCCGCCTGTCGCGTCCATACCCCCCTCTGTCACACCCGCTCCCAGCCTGCGCAAGCTCGGTCGCCTGCTCTCCTACATCCCGCCACTGTCTTCATGACAGTGACAATTCACCAGTGACAACTTGACACCACCACTGTCGAGTCTTACTGTCAGTCCCGTGAGCACGACGAACACACGCAAGGAGTGGAAGCTGACGGAGCTGGCGGAAGCGGCGGGCGTGTCCCCGCGCACCGTGCGCTACTACGTCCAGCGCGGGCTCCTGCCCGCTCCGCCCTTCAAGGGGCCGGACACCGTCTATGGTGAAGAGCACCTGGTGCGCCTCAAGGCCATCCGGGTCCTACAAGCGAGGTTCCTCCCGCTCGATGCCATCCAGGTGGAGCTCCTGCGGCTGAGCCCCGACGAGCTGAAGGCGCTCTCCGAGGCGGACCCCACCCAGGTTCCCCCCTCGGTAGCGGCCCCCGCTGCCGAACAGGCTGAACCGGCCCCCGCCTCGCCGTCCCCCGCCGGGCCGGTGAAGGCCGAGGCCCCTGCACCCTCCTCCGCTGGAGTGACAAGCTGGCAGCGGTGGGAGCTGGCGCTGGGGCTGGAGCTGCACCTCGCTGACACGGCGGACGCGAAGACCCGGGCGCTCGCAGAACGCGTGCGCGCCCTCATCCAGGAGTCCCAGGAAAGGTAGAGCCATGGAGATCGAGAAGGCAGGTCTGTACACGCAGAGCGGCGCTCAGGTTCCCCTTCAGGGCGTGGACGTCACCGGTGAACTACTCGGCGGTCACGCTCGGGTTCGCGTTCGCCAGCGCTACCGCAACACCGAGTCCAAGCCCATTGAGGCCGTCTACGTCTTCCCCCTCCCCTCCGACGCCACCCTCACCGCCTTCTCCATGGAGTGTGCTGGCCGCCGCGTTCAGGGCGTCCTCAAGGAGCGCGAGGAGGCCTTCCGCGCCTATGACGACGCGGTGACTGCCGGCCACGGCGCCGCCCTGCTCGACCAGGAGCGCCCCAACGTCTTCACCGCTCAGGTGGGCAACCTCCTGCCCAACGAGGAGACCCTCGTCGAGGTCGAGTTCCTCCAGGCCATCCAGGTGGAAGAAGGCTGTGTGCGCTGGGCCCTGCCTACCCTCGTCGCCCCCCGCTACATCCCCGGTACTCCCACCGGCGACCGCTCCGCTCATGGCGTGGCCAACCCTACCAACCGCGTTCCCGACGCGGACCGCATCACCCCGCCCGTGGGCGACGCTCGCTACGGCCTCACCCTGGAGCTGCTCGTCTCGCTCGGCCGTGAGGTGGTGGTGGAGAGCCCCTCTCACAAGCTGGACGTGTCGCGCGCCGAGAGCGGCACCCGCGTGAAGCTCTCCCAGCCCAACGTGGCGTTGGACCGCGACCTCATCCTCAGCATCCGCAGCCCGGACACCAGCACCCCGCTCACCACGCTCGTCACCCACCGCAAGGGCGAGGAGCCGGGCACCTTCGCCCTCACCGTTGTGCCTGACCTGCTGGGCATGGCCGCGGGCCCCAAGCGCCAGGAGGTGGTGTTCGTGGTGGACACCTCCGGCTCCATGGATGGCGAGAGCCTTCCCCAGGCCCAGGGCGCCCTCCGGCTGTGCCTGCGCCACCTGCGCGAGGGCGACCGCTTCAACATCATCGCCTTCGACAACTCCTTCCAGCTCTTCTCCAAGGAGCCGGCGACCTTCACCCAGAAGACGCTGGAGCAGGCGGACAAGTGGGTGGCCGCGCTGCGTGCCGACGGTGGCACCGAGCTGCTCCAGCCCATGCTGGCCGCGGTGCAGGCCGTGCCCGACGGCGTGGTGGTGCTGCTCACCGATGGCCAGGTGGGCAACGAGTCCGAAATCCTCAACGCGGTGATGGGGGCCCGCAAGACGGCCCGCATCTACTCCTTCGGCATCGGCACCAACGTCAGTGACGTGCTGCTCAAGGACATGGCCCGTCAGACGGGCGGTGCCGTGGAGTTCATCCACCCCGGCGAGCGCATCGACGACAAGGTGGTAGCTCAGTTCTCCCGCGCGCTCGCGCCTCGCGTCACTGGCGTGGAGGTGCGCTTCGAGGGCGTGGAGGCCTCGGACCTGGCCCCCGCCGAGCCCCCGCAGCTCGTGGACGGCACTCCGTGGAGCCTCTTCGGCCGCTACACCACGCCCGGCAGCGGCAAGGTGCTGCTCAAGGGCAAGTCCGGGGCGGAGACCTTCTCCCTCTCCATCCCCGTGAGCTTTCCCGCCCAGAGCGACCGCCCCGCGGTGGAGAAGTTGTGGGCCGCCGAGCGCATCCGCGCCTGGCAGGACGCGGCGCTGGTGGGCCGGCGTGCCCAGGCCCTCAAGGAGCGCATCGTCCAACTGGCGCTCGCGCACGGCATCGTCACGCCCTACACCTCCTTTGTCGTGGTGGAGGAGCGCACCGGTGAGCGCCGCGCCTCGAGCCAGCCCGAGACCCGCGTCGTCCCCGTCCACGCCCCCGCTGGCTGGGCCATGTTCGGCACCGCGAAGCAAGAGGAGGCAGAGGGCGGCGCCCCCGCCTCGGGCGGAATGCCGCGGCGCCGCATGGCGCTCCAGAAGGCGTCCATCGGGGGTGCCCCCGGGGGAGCACCGCCTCCGCCGCCCAGGGTCATGGCCGCCCGGCCCGCGCCTTCACCGGCCGCGTCGTTCGCACCGCCCGCTCCGGCTCCCGCCAGGGAGGCCGCGAAGAAGAAGGGTGGTTTCCTCGGTGGCCTGTTCAAGGACAAGGCTCCGGCGCCCGCGGATGCGGGGCCCGTCATGGACTCCATGAGCTACGAGGCGGAGGAGCTCGCCGAGTCGCGCGACATGCTGTCCAGGGCAGAGATGCCCATGGAGCCGGAGCCCGCCGCCGACGGTGGAGTGGGCCTGCTCGAGAAGCAGCTCGCCAGCGGCCTGTGGGCGGGCACGGGAACGGGCGACGAGCCCGTGCGTCAGGCCCGCGCCACCGCGCTCGCCCTGCTGGAGCTGCTGCGCCAGGGCATCACCAGCAGCCACGCCCTGCACGGCGCGCAGGTGAAGAAGGCCGTGGAGGCGCTGCTCGCGCTCATCCCGCAGCTCAGCGGCGCTCCCGAGGTGGCCGAGCTCGCCCTCGGTGTGGCCTGGCTCGTGGCCGCGGGTCCTCGCACCCGCGGGCGCATCGCCCAGGCCGCCCAGCCCATCGCTGGGCTCAGCGCTCGGTTGGAGAACGAGGTGGCCCTGCGCCAGCACGTCGACACGCTCGCGACGCGCTGAGCCGGGCCCCCGTCCCATAGCGCCGGGGCACCTTCTGTGTGCTCCGGCGCCCGCCGTTACTCCCCGGCCACCTTGAGCACGAGCTTGCCCGTGTTCTCGCCCTTGAAGAGCTTGAGCAGGGTGTCAGGGAACGTCTCCAGTCCCTCGACGATGTCCTCGCGAGACTTGAGCTTGCCCTCGGCCATCCAGCCAGCCATCTCACGCACGGCCTCGCCATAGCGCGCGGCGTAGTCGAACACCACCATGCCCGTCATGCTCGCGCGGTTGACGAGCAGCGACAGGTAGTTGGACGGGCCCTTCACCGGAGTCGTGTTGTTGTACTGGGAGATGGCCCCGCAGATGACGATGCGTGCACCGCGCGAAATCTGGGTGAGCGCCGCATCGAGGATGTCGCCGCCGACGTTGTCGAAGTAGACGTCGATGCCGTTGGGGCAGTGCGTGCGCAGCGCCTTCCTGACGTCCTCGGACTTGTAGTCGATGGCGGCGTCGAAGCCGAGCTCCTCGACGATGTACCGGCACTTGTCGGCACCACCCGCGATGCCCACGACGCGGCAGCCCTTGAGCTTCGCGATCTGCCCCACCACCGTGCCCACTGCACCGGCCGCGCCCGAGACAAGCACGGTGTTGCCCGGCTGCGGCTTGCCGATATCGAGCAGCCCGAAATAGGCCGTCAGGCCGGTGATGCCGAGCACGCCGAGGTAGACAGGCAGCGGAGCGGCGCGCGTGTCCACCTTGGTGACGCCCTTGCCATTGGAGAGGGCGTACTCCTGCACGCCGAAGATGCCAGAGACCTGGTCCCCCACCGCGAACCCGGGGTGCTTGCTGGCGATGACCCGGCCCACGGCCGCGGCGCGCATCACCTCACCGATGCCCACGGGCGGGATATAGGACTTGCCCTCGTTCATCCAGCCGCGCATGGCCGGGTCCAACGAGAGGTAGAGCACCTTGACCAGCAGCTCTCCCTCGCCCGGCTCACGCACGGGCTCTTCGGTGTAGGACCAGTCTTCACGCTTGGGCAGACCAACGGGACGGGCGGCGAGGCGGAACTGATGATTGGTGGCGGTCATGAGGCCCGTAATAACTGGCCAGTGGACCCCCGAGCCAGCACGATGAAGCCGTGAGCACTCGTCACCTCGCAGGGAGCGGCCGAGCGGAGATATTGGCCGCGGCCACCAGGGAGTTCGCGGACCGCGGCTATGCAGGAGCAACCACAGCGGGCATCGCCCGGCTGGCCGGCGTCACGCAGCCCCTGGTGCACCACCACTTCGGCTCCAAGCAGGGCCTCTGGAAGGCCGTGACCGAGGCGCTCATCCAGGAGTTCCACGAGGCGATGTCCCGGGCCAAGGGAGAGGTGGAGGGGGCGGACCGCGTCACCCGTCTGGCGCACCTGCTGCGTGCCTCCGTGCTCTTCAATGGCAGCCACCCGGAGTTCTCCCGGATCATCCGCAACGAGAGCAGCGCGGGGGGAGAGGCCTTCGAGGCCCTCTTCGCGATGTTGCGCCCAGGGCCGCTGTCCTTCTTCCAGCGCGAGCTCTCCGCCGCGGTAGAGGACGGGACGGTCCAGTCCATCGATTCGCGGCACGCCTACTTCGCCATCATCGGCGCGACCAACCAGCCCTTCGCCGAGCCCGAGACAGCCCGGCGCATCTGGGGGCTGGATGTGAAGGACGAGCGCTTCATCTCGCAGTACGCGGACCTCGTGGTGAGCATGGTGCTGCGGGGACTGCTCGCCGCCCCGGCGTCCCCGCCTCCGCCCCGGAATGCGCCTGCTCGGAAGAAGCGCCCGGCCGCCCGGAAGCCCCGCCGCGGGCAGGACTGACACCCCACCTTGAATACACAGGACTGCCCGGCAGCACATACAGCTGCCAGGCACCCACACGCACGACGGGGCACGCCGGGTTGACGGGCCACGGGACGGGGCTTATAGCTCTATAAGGCTTATAGACCTATAAGTCCCCTGAGACAGGAGCATCCCGAATGCGCGCCACCCCGGCCCGAGCGTCCATCCCGCAGCCCCGCACGCGTCCCCTGGTGGGCAACATCCCCGACGTCGCGTCGGAGACGCCCATCCAGTCGATGATGCGGCTGAGCCGGGAGTACGGCCCCCTCTTCCGGCTGTCCTTCCCAGGCAGGTCCATGCTCGTCCTCGGCTCCCACGCCCTGGTGAACGAGGTGTGCGACGAGAAGCGCTTCGACAAGCTCGTCATCACCGCGCTGGAGAACATCCGCGAGTTCGCCGGGGACGGGCTCTTCACCGCGCACACCCATGAGCCCAACTGGGAGCGCGCGCACCGCATCCTGCTCCCGGCCTTCGGTCCCCAGGCGATGCGGGGCTACTTCGACCTCATGCTCGATATCGCCGAGCAGCTGGTGGAGAAGTGGGCGCGGCTCGGGCCCGATGCGGAGCTCGACGTGCCCGACAACATGACGCGGCTGACGCTCGACACCATCGCGCTCTGCGGGTTCGGGTACCGATTCAACAGCTTCTACCAGCGGGAGATGCACCCCTTCGTGGACGCCATGGTGCGCAGCCTCGCCGAGGCGGGCGAGCGGACCCGGCGACTGCCCCTGCAAACGCGGTTGATGCTGATGACCCGGCAGCAGTACCAGCGCGACATCGCGTACATGCACGAGGTCGTGGATCAGGTCATCCAAGAGCGGCGCCGCTCCGGGGATGCCGCCACGCGCAAGGATCTGCTCAGCCTCATGCTCCAGGGCGTGGATTCCGTGAGTGGCCAGGGGCTCGACGACCTCAACATCCGCTATCAGGTGGTGACCTTCCTCATCGCCGGCCACGAGACGACGAGCGGGCTGCTGTCCTTCGCCCTCTACCTGCTCCTCAAGCACCCCGACGTGCTCGCGCGTGCCACCGCCGAGGTGGACCGAGTGCTCGGCAGGGATGTATCGCAGCGCCCCACCTTCGAGCAGATGCACCAGCTCACCTATCTGGACCAGGTGCTCCGTGAGTCCTTGCGCCTCTGGCCCACGGCGCCGGCCTTCGCCCTCCAGTCGCGCGAGGACACGCTCCTGGGCGGCACGTGGCCAGTGCGCAAGGGCGAGCCGCTCATGATTCTCACGCCAATGCTGCACCGCGACCCGGAGGTGTGGCCGGAGCCAGAGCGCTTCGACCCGGACCGGTTCACCCCGGAGGCCGTCGCAGCCCGTCCACCCAATGCGTGGAAGCCCTTCGGAAACGGACAGCGCGCGTGCATCGGCCGCCAGTTCGCCATGCAGGAGGCGACGCTGGTGCTCGCCATGCTGCTGCAGCGCTTCCAGCTCATCGACCACACCCGGTACCAGCTCCGCATCAAGGAGACGCTGACACTCAAGCCGGAGGACTTCCGGATCCGCGTGCGCGCGCGGGGTGACGAGCAGGACAAGACGGTGGTGGCCCTGCGGCCGGCGCCCAAGGCGGCCCCGACAAAGCCGACCTGGACGTCTGGCCCCGTGGCGCGGCACGGCACGCCCCTGCTCGTGCTGTACGGCTCGAACATGGGCTCGTCGGAGGCCTTCGCGCGGCGCATCGCGAGTGACGCCGAGCTGCAGGGCTACGCGTCCACTGTCGCGACGATGGATGCCTACAGCGGGCGCCTGCCTCGCGAAGGGGCGGTGGTCATCGTGAGCGCTTCGTACAACGGCCATCCCCCGGACAACGCGAAGGCCTTCTGCCACTGGCTGGAGGAGCTCTCCCCGGGAGCACTCACGGGCGTGCGCTATACCGTGTTCGGCTGCGGCAACCGGGACTGGGCCGCGACCTGGCAGTCCGTGCCGAAGCGCGTGGACGAGCTCCTGGCCGCCGCCGGCGCCCAGCGGCTGCTCGACCGCGGCGAGGCGGATGCACGCGGCGACTTCTTCGGCGACTTCGATGGCTGGTACGAGAGCGTGTGGCCCAGGCTCGGCGAGGCCTTCGGCGTGACGGCCTCGGAAGCGAGCCAGGGGCCTCGCTACGAGGTGGAGCGGCTCGAGCAGGTGGCGGACCCGCTGGAGGCCGCCCACGGAGTGGTGCCGGTGAAGGTGGTAGCCAACCGCGAGCTCGTAGACATGACGTCACCGTTCGGCCGCTCGAAGCGCCACCTGGAGGTGCGGTTGCCCGAGGGCATGTCCTACCGGACGGGAGACCACCTCGCGGTGCTTCCGGAGAACGCGCCCGAGCAAGTGGAGCGGGTGGCCCGGCGCTTCGGTCTGAAGCCAGAAGAGACGGTCCTCATCCGGCGCACCCGGGAGGAGCAGAGCACCCTCCCGCTCGACAGGCCCGTGACGGTGCGCTCGCTGCTTGGGCACTACGTCGAGCTGTCGGCGCCCGCCACGCGGCGCGACCTCCTGCTCCTGGCGAAGTACACCGCGTGCCCGCCCGAGAAGAAGCGGCTGCTCGCGCTCGCGGGCGAAGGAGACTCGGAGCAGGAGCTGTACCGCACGCAGGTGCTCGACAAGCGTGTGAGCGTGTTGGACCTGCTCGAGGAGTTCCCCGCCTGTGAGCTGCCCTTCGGTGTGTTCCTCGAGCTGCTGCCCCCGATGAAGCCGCGCCGCTACTCCATCTCCTCCTCTCCGCTCGATGCGCCGGAGCGGTGCGCGCTCACGGTCGCCGTCATCGATGCGCCGGCCTGGTCGGGGCGTGGCCGCTACCGGGGAGCGTGCTCCAGCCACCTCGCCCGCGTCGAGCCGGGCTCGCGGCTGCTGGCCACGCTTCGCGAGCCGCACTCCCCCTTCCGTCCTCCCGAGGACCCCAGCGCTCCCCTGGTGATGATTGGCGCCGGGACCGGGCTCGCGCCCTTCCGCGGGTTCATCCAGGAGCGGGCACGGCTCGCGGAGCGGGGCACACCGCTCGGCAAGGCCCTGCTGTTCTTCGGGTGCGATCATCCCGACGTGGACTTCCTCTACCGCGAGGAGCTCGAGGCCTGGCAGGCCCAAGGCGTGGTGGAGGTGTTCCCCGCCTTCTTCCGGCAGGAACGCGACGGGGTGACGTTCGTGCAGCACCGGCTCTGGGAGGAGCGGGCACGAGTGGGTGCGCTGCTCGACACGGGGGCACGCCTGTATGTCTGCGGCGATGGGAGATACATGGCCCCCGCCGTGCGCGAGACGGTGGCCCGCATCCACCAGGAGCGGGCCGGGTGCACCGGCGATCAGGCAGCGGACTGGCTGCGGGAGATGGAACAGCAGCAGCGCTACCTGGCCGACGTCTTCGCCTGAGTGGCTACAGCGACTCCAGGAAGGTGAGGAGAGCCTCGCGCTCTTCCTTCGAGAGCTGCCGCACCGCCTCGCGTGAGGCCTCGGCCTCGCCACCGTGCCAGAGGATGGCCTCCATCAACGAGCGCGCCCGCCCATCGTGCAGCAAGCGCGTGTGCCCGTTGACGGTGGCCGTCAGGCCGATGCCCCACAACGGCGCCGTACGCCACTCACGTCCCGAGGCCTCGAAGTCCGGCCGCCCGTCCGCGAGTTCCTCGCCCAGGTCGTGCAGCAGCAAGTCCGTGTAGGGCCGGAGGGTTTGCCCCGCGAGCTCCGGGTAGCCCTCCAGCGTCCCCGTGGTGAGCGTGGGCCGGTGGCAGCCCGCGCACCCCACGCGATGGAAGATGGCCTTGCCCTGCAGCACCCGTGGCGCATCCACATCCCGCCGAGCAGGAACCGCCGCCACGTGCGTATAGAAGGTGAGCGCCGCCAGCCGGTGGGACTCCACTTCCGGGGCTCCACCCGAGGGCGCGTCCCCGCAGGCCTGCTCCGCCAAGGTGCAGGGCTGCTCGGAGAAGAGGGGCGTGGTGAGTCCCATGTCCCCGAGGAAGGCCCCCGCGTTCTGCTGCTCCAGGTCCGGCTGATTGGCCTTCCAGCCGAAGCGTCCCAGCACCTGCTTGCCCTGGCGCACGCTCCAGACGCGATTGGGCCTGCCGGAGATGCCGTCTCCATTCGCATCGTCCGGGTCCGCCCACTCCAGCACCTTCTCCTCGGGCACCGCCGCCAACAGGCCGAGCCCGTGCAGCGGCTGGGCAAGCCGTGGTGAGAGCATCGTGTCCGGGTGGAACGGGCCGTGGGCCGGTGCCTCCAGCACGTACTCCGGCACTTGGAGGGTGAAGGTCTCTCCATCCGCGAAGGTGCTCGTCCGCGACGTGTGACGCACCACCACCTGTGCCTCGGCTGGCACACCTGGAATGCCCTTCGGCTGGAGCTGGTCTCCATAGGTGGGCTCCGGGAGCGGGCCTCCATTCGACGCCGTGCCCGGGATGCTCAGGCGCACCAGCAGCGCCTCACCCGTGGAGCCGGGCTCGTCCGGCGGCGCGGCTCGTCCGTTGGCCGGGTGGCACGAGATGCAGGCCACCGCATGGAAGAGAGGCCCCAGTCCGTCCCGGTCCGCCCGGCTACTGGAGGCCGGTGCTGGCACCCAATCAATCTCGAAGACGCCCCGCCCCGAGACAAACCCCGAGCGCCGCTCCAGGGTCAGCGCGGGCAGCGCCTGAGCGAAGGCCTGTGCGCCCGAGTGAGTGACAGTCCCTGCCTCACCGCCCGACAGCACCTCACCAGGCTCCACCACGTCCCAGCGGACCGGGGGCTCCTCGGTCGGAGGAGACGGAGGCTCCTCGCGGCACGCCACCGCCAGCAGGGCAAGGGCCGCCGCCAGCGTCCAGCCGTGGCGCGTCCTCATGGCAGCTTCACCGTCACGGGCTCGGGGAAGCTCCAGTCGTTCTGCAGCTCGTAGTTGCCGAGCGAGCCGTTGCTGTTCCAACCCCACCCGAAGAGCTGGCCATCCCGGCGCAGCCCCAGCGCGAACGTGGAGCCCGCGGCGACGTCCCGCAGCTCCGACAGTCCCAGCACCGCCGTGTCCGCGAGCGGATGGACCGGATGCTCCTTGCCACTCAGCCCATTGCCGAGCTGCCCGTTGAAGCTCTGGCCGAACCCCCACAGCGTGCCATCCTCCTTCAGCGCGAGGCTGAAGTTGGAGTTGGCGACAACGGCCACCACGTCCGTCAGGCCCACCACCTTCACCGGCGCGTGCACCTCGGTGCCTGTACCGCTCTCGCCATTGCCCACCTGGCCGCTGACATTGAGGCCCATGCGGACACCGTGCCGTCCGAGTGGAGCGCCAGCACATGGTCGCGCCCACTGGCGATATCCACCACACCGGAGAGGCCCGGCACCTTCGCCGGCTCGGAGTGCGCATCCGAGTCCTCGGTGCCCTGGCCCAGATTGCCGAAGTTGTTATTGCCCCACACCCACACCGAGCCGTCCCGCGTGAGGGCCACCGACTGCTGCGAGCCGCCCGCCAGCTTCACCACGTCCGTCAGCCCGCGCACCGGCATCGGATGGTCCCGATCCGTGGTGGTGCCGTCACCAAGCTGCCCGTTGTTGTTCTTCCCGAAGGACACCACCGTGCCGTCGGCCTTCAACACGAGCGCATGGCTGAAGCCGAGCGCGCCGGACACCGCGTCCGTCAGACCAGGCACCTGCGTGGGCCGGTTGCGAGCCTGGGTATCCGGAGTACGCGTCTCCCCCTCCACCGGAGGACTTCCCAGCCCGAGCTGCCCGCTGGCGTTGGCCCCCCACGTCCACACCGTGCCGTCCTCGCGCACCGCGAGCGAGCTGTTGCTGTTGATGGCGATGGAGGCCACCCGCGACAGGTCCGCCACCACCACGGGCGTGGAGCGCGCCGTGGTGTCCCCCTGCCCGAGCTGGCCCTGGGTGTTCTGCCCCCACGTGTAGAGCCGCCCGCCGCGCACCGCTCCGCCATGCAGGCCACCCGCCGCCACCAGGTTGCCGAAGTAGAAGGACACGGAGGTCTCGGCCATGTGGCCTACGGAGTCCTCCGCGCGCACCACCACGGTGTTGGTGCCAGGCCGGGGCTTCAACTCCAGCACGAAGGCCCGCCCGCCCTCCGCTTCCGCGGACTCGAGCACCTGCGGCTCTCCGTCGTTGAGCCTCCAGGTGAGCCGCTCCACCCCGGTGTCATCGCTCGCCGAGCCCTCCAGCCGCAGTCCCTGGTAGGTGCCCAGGCGCCGCGCCTCGTACGTCGAGGCGAGCGACACGGCCGGCGGTGTCAGGTCCGGAGGGGTGTTCGTATCAGGCGGCGGCTTGCCACCACACCCCCACAGCAACACGGTGCCGAGCAGGGCGTAAGGCGAACGTCGGTACATGGCTCTCCCTTCACCGGAGGAGCTCTCCGGCGGAAAGTCATGCCGCTAACGCATTCCCTGGGAGGAGGACAAGCCGCTCGCACTGACGGTGAGACCCTCACCCCGACCCTCTCCCAAAGGGAGAGGGAGTACGGTCAGCGCTCGCGCAGCGGAGGAGCGCCCGTCCGGCCATCCTCCACCGGCTGCGGCCACGCCGACGTCTCTCCCTCCGGCTGGTAGCGCTGCACCTCGCGCACCATGAAGAGGGCCGCCGCCGACAGCACGCCTACGTCGTCCAGCCAGCCCAGGATGGGGATGAAGTCCGGCAGCGCGTCCACGGGCGCGATGAAATAGACGACAGCCAGCAACCCCGAGAGCCGCCGCCACAGCGGTACGCGCGGGTCTCGCACGTAGCGGAAGAACCGGGTCCCCATTGCTCGAAGGCCTGCGACGTTCATGTCCTCTCCTACGAATAGAGGCCCATCTCCATTGCGACCCCTCCACCGTAGGCGCCCGGCTGCTCGTGGGGCAAGCCACCTCGCTCCCGAGTGTCCTCAGTCCTCGTCATCGCACTTGTCCTTACCGGGCTTGTCCTTGCCGGGCTTGTCCTTCTTGCCAGCCTGCGCCCCGGGCGGCGCCGGCGCCTCGCAGTGGTCATCGGGGTCCGGGTGCTTGTCGAAGGGCGGGCGCCGCTCGAGGAAGGCCTCCAGCAGCTGCTGCCGGTACGGAAGGAAGGTGCCCACCAGTGGCTCCGAGAGCCCGAAGCGCGGGCCATCCGGCCCCTCGTCCATCGTGCGCTCGCTCACGTGCACGAAGGTGAAGTTCGTTGTCTTGTCGGGCCAGGTGAGCCCGCCTCCGAGGTCCACCTTCGTGCTCAGCTGGTGGCAGCCCGCGCACGTGAGCGTCTGCGCCCGCGCGACGATGTTCGCCACCGTGAGCGGGCTGCCCGCCAGGTGGAGCCGCTCCTGGAGCTTCGTGCGCAGCGGACTCGGGCCGTTGCCCATCTGGTGGGCGTAGAGGTTCTCCGTGCCGCTCGAATTGCTCTGCCCGCTGTTGAAGCGATCATCGATGTCCATGGTGTAGAGCAGCAGATCATTGCCCGACAGCGACCCTATCTGGGACGCGAACACCTCCGAGAACTCCTCCTTCAGCGGGTGGTCCTGCTTCGCGCTGAAGAGCACGCCGGCCGGGTTCGACTTCACCGTGTCTGGCTCGAAGCGCATCACGCACGTGTTCCCCGTGCAGCGCTTGCGCAGACGGAACTCGCGCAGCGTCCAGCTATTGTGCATGAACTGGTTGGTACGCACCTGGCCGGTGCCATGCTCCGTGGCGTTGCCGAAGTGGTCGATGTGGAGGACCGGCGGGAACTTCCCCACGCCCTCGAAGTAGAAGCGATGCAGCGCCTCGGCGCGTGCCGCAGCGTCCGGCTCCTGGGAGAGCTCCGCCCAGAAGCGCGCCACCTTGCGGCACCCATCGAGTCCCTTCTTCGGACGCGGGTTGGGCAGCACGCCCTCGAAGGCGAGCAGGTTGCGATTGCTCGAATCGGTGATGCCGGAGCGGCGCGCGAAGACGATGCGGTACTCCCCGCAGTCACTCCCATCCTCCGCCGCCAGGTCGAAGCGGTTGAAGAGTCCGATGGGCACGTACGCCCCGGGATTCGTGGCGGGCTCGGCGAAGGGGTTCTCCAGCGCCTGACGCCACTCTTCGCGTGGACACATGTAGGCGAAGCCCTTGAACGCCGGCTTTCCGTCCGGCTGCCGCTCGTCATCGCAATGCGGGCCCCCCAGCCTCAACCCTGGCCCCTTCCGCTGGGAGTCCCACCACTCCTGGTAGAGCTGCAGCCCCGTGAGTCCCGGAATGCCGCTCTGCTCCGCGAGCCGGTTCATCACCTCCTCGAAGCTGAAGCGCGCCAGGATGACCTCGTCCGTCACCGCCAACGAGCGCCGTGGATCCACGACGAAGTCCGCCTTCGGCTTCGCCAGCGTCTGGAGCCCGCCCGCGGGCAGCAGACCGATGCCTCGGCGCTCCGGGTGCCGCGACACTTGCGGTGTGGTGGGAACAGCTGGCTGCTCCACGGACGCACTACAGGCCGTGAGGGCCGTGGCTCCAGCCAGGGCCAGGAGTAAGAAAGAACGCATTGAACCCCCCTCCGCAGGCCGCCTGTCGCAACGGACGCGAAGGCGCGCCTGCCTCCAGAACTTAATGACACGGGCAAGGCGGGGTTGACCGTCCGGCCCCAGACAGCCCGCGGGCGATTCGGGACGGGTTGTGTGTGGGGCTTTACGTCTGCCACGTCCCGCAGGGCCGCGGTGCTCTGAAAATGCGAAGAGGGCCGGAGGAGGGAAATCCCTCACCCCAGCCCTCTCCCAGTGGGAGAGGGGGCTTTACACGGGCTCAACTCGAGGCCCGTTGCACCCTCACCCCGTCCCTCTCCCGGTGGGAGAGGGGTGTCAGCTCTGCTCCGGCTCCGGCTCTGAGTCCGAGGACTCCGACGGCTCCTCGGCGGCCTCGGTGACAGCTCCGGCCTCCGACGGCTCCTCCGACGCGGCGGCCTCCACAGGCGTCGTGGTCTCTCCTCCGTTCTCCGACTCCTCGTCGGACTCCGGCAGCTTCGAGATGCCCGTCACCTTCTCCTCCGCGCTCTCCAGCGCGATCAGCCGCACGCCCTGCGTGTTGCGGCCGATGACGGAGATCTCCTTCGCCTTCATCCGGATGAGCATCCCGCCGTTCGTCACCAACATCACCTCGTCCTTGTCCGTCACCTGGACCAGGCCCACCACCTTGCCGTTCCGCTCGGTGGTCTTGATGTCGATGATGCCCTTGCCGCCTCGGCCCTGCTGACGGTACTCGCTCTCCTCCGTCCGCTTGCCGTAGCCGTTCTCCGTCACCGTCAGGATGGTGGTGTCCTTCTCCACCACGTCCGCCCCCACCACCTCGTCCCCGTCCTCCAGCGTGATTCCCTTCACGCCGTACGCCTGACGGCCCATCGAGCGCACCTCTTCCTCCGGGAAGCGGATGCTCATGCCCGTCGCCGTCGACAGCAGGATGTCCTTCGTCCCATCGGTGATCTTCACCGCGACGAGCTCATCCCCCTCGTCAATGCCCAGCGCGATGATGCCGCTGACACGCACGTTGGCGAACGCCGACAGGTCCGTGCGCTTCACCACGCCCCGCTTCGTCACGAAGAACACGAACTGGTTCTCCGCGAACTCCCGCGTCACCAGCACCTGCGCCAGCCGCTCACCCTCACCGAACTGCACCAGGTTCACGATGGCCTTGCCGCGCGACGTGCGGCCCGCCGACGGAATCTCGTGCACCTTCAGCGAGTACAACCGGCCCTTGTTGGTAATCGGCATCAGGTAGGCGTGCGTGCTCGCCACGAACAGGTCGGTGACGAAATCGTCTTCCTTCGTCGTCGCCCCCGTCTTGCCGCGCCCACCTCGCTTCTGCGCCCGGTACTCGCTCAGCGGCGAGCGCTTCACGTAGCCCGTGTGCGACAGCGTGACCACCATCGTCTCCTCGGCGATGAGGTCCTCGCTCGTAATCTCATCCACCGCGCCGGTGATCTCCGTGCGCCGCTTGTCTCCGTAGCGCTCGCGGATCTCCTTGAGCTCCGTCTTGATGACATTGAGCAGGCTCGACTCGTTGGCCAGGATGTCCTCCAGCCGCAGAATCTCGCGGATGAGGTCCACCAACTCGCGGAACAGCTCCTCGCGCTGCAGGCCGGTGAGCCGCTGCAGGCGCATCTCGAGGATGTTCTTCGCCTGCTCCTCGCTGAAGCCCGCGCCCTCGTACTTGTGCTCCAGGCCCGAGTAGCTCGGCACCTCGGCACGCGCGCGCGAGACGAGCAGCTCCATCTGCGCCTTGGCCTTCTCGTAGTCGATGCGCTGCAGGTTCTTGAAGCGCTCGTGCGCGTAGAGGGCCGGCGACAGGATGTTCATCAGGCCCCAGCGCGCCTCGTCCGGGTCCTTCGAGGCGCGGATCAGGCTCACCACCAGGTCGATGAGGTCCTGCGCGACCAGCAAGCCCTCGACGATGTGGCGGCGGGCGCGCGCCTTGCGCAGCTCGAAGCGGCTGCGGCGCGTCACCACGTCGCGGCGGTGCGAGATGAAGCGCTCGAGCAGCTCCTTGAGGGTGAGCGTGCGCGGCTGGCCCGCGTCGATGGCCAGCATCACCGCCCCGAAGGTGGTCTCCAGCGGGGTGTTGGCGAACAGGTTGTTGAGCACCACCGCCGACATCGCATCGCGCTTGAGCTCGATGACGATGCGCATGCCCTGCCGGTCGCTCTCGTCGCGGATGTCGCTGATGCCCTCCAGCTTCTTCTCGCGCACCAGGTCGGCGATCTTCTCGATGAGCCGCGCCTTGTTCACCTGGTAGGGAATCTCCGTGACGATGATGCTCTCACGGTCACCCTTCTTGGAGGTCTCGATCTCCGTGCGGGCGCGCAGGGTGAGCTGTCCGCGGCCCGTCTCGTAGGCGCGGACGATGCCCTCGCGGCCGGAGATGAAACCGGCGGTGGGGAAGTCCGGACCGGGGATGAACTGCATCAGCTCCCGGACGGTGGTCTCGGGATGGTCGATGAGGTGCAGCGTCCCGTCGAGCACCTCGGTCATGTTGTGCGGCGGGATGTTGGTGGTCATACCCACCGCGATGCCCGTGCTGCCGTTGACCAGGAGGTTGGGGAACTTGGTGGGGAGGACGAGCGGCTCGACGGTGGAGTCGTCGTAGTTGGGACCGAAGTCGACGGTCTCCTTGTCGATGTCCGCCAGCATCTCCTCGGCCAGGCGGTCCATGCGCACTTCGGTGTAACGCATGGCGGCCGGGGAATCGCCGTCCACCGAGCCGAAGTTGCCCTGGCCGTCCACCAGCAGGTAGCGGAGGCTCCACTCCTGGGCCAGACGCACCATGGCGTCATAGACGGCGGTGTCGCCGTGGGGGTGGTACTTACCGATGACGTCACCCACCACGCGCGCGGACTTCTTGTAGGCGCGGTTGTGGTAGTTGCCCAGGTCGTTCATCGCGTAGAGGACGCGGCGATGCACGGGCTTGAGGCCGTCACGCACGTCGGGCAGTGCGCGCCCGATGATGACGGACATCGAGTAGTCGAGATACGAGCGGCGCATCTCGTCTTCGATGTTGACGGGGATGAGTTCTCCCACGCTGCCCGGAGGCGGAGGAGCGGGGGGCGTTGCCGGCTTGTCGGTGGTGTCGTCGGCCATGAAATCTGGAGGTCTCGAGGGGGGCCCGCACGAGGGGGCCCATCTGGGTAACGTGGTTACCTAACCCCCGGATTTTCCTGCGTCAACAAGGGAAACACGGGGGTGGTGGGGGGTAGCCAGAAAGGCGGTCCGGAGCCTGCCCGGCCGGGGGGTTTCGGACACCCTTCCGGGCGTCGGATTTCTTCTTTCAACCCATGAGCCCGCGGGCTTGTTGCACCAGGTTCACCAGCCGCGAGGAATCCTTCCAGCCACGCAGGCTCTGGGTGCCAATGCCGTGCCGCTGGATGAGCTCCCGGAGGACTCCGCGGACCCGCTCGCCGTCCGCCCCGCTCCGGCCCTCATCCGCCCTCCAGGCCTGCTCCTCCAGCCGCGCCCAGCGTGCGGGCGTCCAATGTTCTTCGTCGGGAATATCCGGCCGCTGGGCATCCCACAGCTCGTAGGCCACCTCGATCAGCCCCGCCCGGGCCTCCTCGATGGCGTCCGAGGCGAGGAGCCGGACACGCGGCACGTACTCGCGCTCGAAGAGCCACCAGAGCACGGGGGCATACTCGTGCGGCTCGGGCACGAGGGGGGCCAGCCGCACCTGGACGAGCTGGCGCATCCGGGCCCAGGCTTCTTGGTGCCAGTACTCGGCATGCAGCAGGCGTTCGGGGCCGGTGCGCGGCGGGTAGAGCGGCGCCCGGGTGGCCTGCTTGCGGAGCTCGGCCACCATGAGCCCCTTCGCGTCCACCCCGGACAGCCGGCCCCAGAGCGAGGCCAGCGCTGCCTCGCCCCTCGGCCACCACAGGTGAAGCTCCTCTCGCTGTGCCTGGGTGAAGGGGATGCGGCCGGTGAGCAGCATCGGGTGGGCGAAGAGCGGTTCCAGGAACTCCCCGAAGGCGGCGGCCTCCCGGAGCGCGGGCAGCGAGTCCGGGAGCAGCTCCAGCGCGGTGCTCGCGCGCAGGTGGGGAGGCACCTCGCGCGGGATGGTGATGAGCCAGTCCTCCAGGGCACTCATCAGGCTGCCCAGGGGCTCATGGGCACTGCGTCCGAGCTTGCGCGCCACGTCCCGGACGAGCTGCTCATGGAGCGAGTGCACCTCGTACAGGCAGCGGACGGTCGGGTTGCTGGTAGGCCAGGCCTCGGCCTGGGCGCGGCGCAGGGCGGGGGCGAGCATCTCGTCCAATGCGCCCTGGTGGGCCGTCACCTCACGCAGCAGGGGCAATTCCTGCCGCAGCCGTTGCTGCCAGCGGGAGTCAGCGAGCACCAGCACCAGGCGGTAGTAGCGCTCCCGAGCGGGCTCCAACAGCTCCGCCCTGCCTTCCAGGCGCAATCGGTATTCGTCGAGCGGCGCTCCCATGGTGCCCCGCAGTATACCCCCCGCGAGGCCTTGGCCAGGGGCCGCTGGGAATCAGGACGAAACCGGCGTTATGCGGTCCAATCCAAGTGCTCAGGGGGCTCGTGCCCGAGTCAGGGAGTCGTACTCCGCGCAGCGCTCCAGGAACTTCAGGATGGCCGCCCGATGGTCTCCCCCTGACTCTTCCAGATACAGCCCGGCCCACCCCTTGCCTGACGGGAACTCATTCCGGACGTCTCGGAGCCAGGCGCCAAACTCCTGGTACCGCGAGTCCTCGACTCCACCGCAGTACAGGTGGAACCGCACGCCGTGCACGAATGCCGCCAACGCCCATACGTCCAGCCGGCCGAAGAACATCTCCGGCATCACTCCACCCAGCACCTGTTCCCGGATGAAGAGCAGGACGTCCAGGGTCGAAACGAACCGACCCTTCCACTCCTCGGGGGGACGAATCGCGCTCATGGAATCACCGTGTACTGAAGCGTCCCCAGGTACGTCATGGCTGCCTGATACTCGGCCCAGGCCATTCCCGCCGAGCCCGTAAAGGCATCGAAGATTCTTCCATCATTGCGCACGGCCACATGGAAGTTGTTGTCCGAAACCAGCTGCCTGCCCCTCCACGACAGCATGTCTCCACCCGTGCTCGAGATGCGGATGAGTTGGGGACTCTGGCCCAACTGCCTGAATCCCTCGGCGATCGCCTTGGCCGCAGACTGGCAAGCGTTGGGAGCGCGGCTTGCCGTATCGAAAGCCTTTTGAAGTGCCGTGAACCATCCCGGCAACTGCGACGCCCCCGTGGCCAGCAAGTAGTAATCGCCGGCTGCCGCAACCTCTCCGCGCAGCATCAGCGCGAGCGTATGCATCCGAACGGAATCGGGAACTCCGCCTGACAAGTCGGTGAAGCGGATCGGATGGCCCAAGGCCTGGACTGGCGTCGGATGACCGACGACCCCAGAGGCGTCCGCGTGCTGGATGGGGGCGAGCAGCAACGCGACACACATCAGGCTCTGAAGAATCCAGGCCATGCACACCTCCAAGGCTCAAGAACGAGGATACGCCCCTCGTTCACAGGCGTCAGCCCGCCTGAGCAATGGTGTTGTCCTTCGGACGCAGCGGAACCGCGAGCCGCTCAGCCTCAGCGCCGAGGGGGCCTTCCAGGTCCAGCGCCTTGGCGCGCTCGAAGGCGGCGAGGGCCCCCGTTTTATCCCCCTTCAGCTTGAGGGCCACGCCTACATTGAGGTGCGCCCCGATGTTGTCGCGGTCCATGGCGAGCGCGTCGCGGAAGTGCGCGAGGGCGTCGTCCAGGTCACCCGCGAGCAGGGCCTCCTTGCCGGCCTGGACGCGCTTGTCCGCGTCGTTGACGAACTCCACCTGGAGCAGGCTGCCACCGGCCACGGTGAAGACGAGCGCGCGCAGGATGCCGCCCCAGTAGAAGGTCAGGCCCTCGGCGGCGACCACGGCGGCGATGGGCAGGTCCGGCAGCAGCTGCTTGCCTCGGAACTTGAAGCGCACCTTGGTGTAGCGGCCCTTGTTGGCCCAGTGGACGAGCTCTTCGCGCAGCTTGCCCAGGCTCTCCTCGACGCGCTTGGGGTCAATCTCGAAGGGCAGCGTGGGGCCGGCCAGGGGCTCGCCGGCAGGCAGGGCCTTCATCTCGGGGAGCGGCTCGGCGCTGGAGGCCGTCTCACTCGAAGCGGTCTCCTCGGGCTCGGGAGGCGGCACCGGAGCAGCGCGCTTCTTCGCGGCGGCGGGCTTCTTCACCGGCACTCCACGCTTCTTCACGGGCGCGGGGCTCTTCTTCGCGGAAACGGCGCTCTTCTTCGCGGAAACGGCGCTCTTCTTCTTCGGTGCCTTGCGGGCGGCTTTCTTCTGGCTCGCCGGGGCCTTGCGGGATGCGGTCTTCGCCATGGTGGGTAGACTCTAACCAGTCGCGGGCCGGCTTGCTCGATGGTTCACCCCGCGGGTGCGTCCAGCCGGCGCCGCCAGAAGTCCTCTCCGGCCCAGCGCTGCTCCAGGGTGTAATGGGCCTGGCGCGCGGACAGGTAGCGGCTGAACTCCTCCGCCTGTTGCCGTGCGTAGTCCTCCAGTGCGCTGCTGTTTCCGCCCAGTGCGGCGCACAGGGCCCGCGCCGCCGCGCACCCGGTGCGCAGCCCCTTCAGGATGCCGCTCGAGGAGAGCGGATCCCACATCGCCGCGGCGTCCCCCACCGCCACCCAGCCCACCCCCGCCGCATGCTCCAGACGGCTCGTCTCACAGCGGCGCAAGTGCAGCCGTGACACCGCCGCGAGCCCCCCGACCCTCTCGCTCAGGTGCCGGGTGGTGGAGAAGAGGGCGCCCCACCCCGCCGGCTGCAAGGCGCCGTGGCGCTGGAGCACATCCACGTCGCTCAGCAGCGAGAGGATGAGGCGGCCCTCGGGCAACGGCGCGGCGTACCACCAGCCCTGGGGCGCGGCCTCCACCACCAGGTGCTGCGCCTGGAATCCGGGCGGCCTGTCGATGACCGTGGACACGCTGCACAACGCATCCCAGTCGTGCCGCCGCACGCCCTGCCACCGCGCCACCTGGGCTGAGCGCCCGGTCGCATCCACCAGGGCCGCGCAGCGCAATTCCACGGGGCCCTGGGGCATGTTGGCCCGCACCCGCCACCCATGTCCCTCGCGCTCCAGGTGGGTGACGCAGGTGCTCCGCCACAGCGGCACCTGGAGCGACTGGACCTGACGGGCCAACATTGCATCCAGGAGCCGGCGCTCCACGTGCCAGCCACTCCCATAGGGATTGGCGAGGAAGGAGTGGTGGTGGGGCTGCTCCGAGCCCCAGGTGGCTTCCAGGCCATGGGACTCCAGGAAGCCCTCGGTCTCCAACGGCTCGGGTGCCAGCAATTGCCGCAGCTCGGCGAAGGCCACCGGGGAAAGGGTTTCCCCCGGGCGCCACGGGGAGTAGTCCGTGCGCTCCAGGACGCAGACGGAGGCACCCGCCCTCACCAGGGTGAGCGCGGCACTCAAGCCGGCCACACCGCCGCCCATCACCACGACGTCATAGGAGGCCCGTGGTTCTTGCGCTTCGAAGGCCGAGGAGATGGGAGCGGTGAGCATGAGCGTGGCTAGGAAGCCTTGGCGGTCCCGGTACCCGCGGAGGCAACCGCTGCCGGGGCGCTGCGCTCCTGGGTCTCGAAATAGGCGTCGCCCTCGTTGATGACGAAGCCGAGCTGCCACCAGTTCTTCTGCATCTGGATGTACATGGCCATCTCGACGGCGCTGGTGCCTTCGGGCGCGCTGTTCTTGATCTCCGGCTTCTTCGCCTCGGTCTCGGCGACCGCATCCAGGGCGCGAGTCCAGGGCACCATCTGGATGTCTCCCTTCTTCGCGTAGACATCATCCGGACGATGCGCGGCCCACCACATGTGGTACATGCCGTCGCCCTGGAAGTTGTCCTTCTTGAAGGACTTGGGGTCGAAGAACTGCTTCTTGCACTGGTAGAAGTCCGCCTGCCAGGGCAGCGCCATCTGCTGGGAGAAGAACCCCGGGCCAATGGCGAGCTTCGCCGCGGTGGGGAACACCGTGCCCGAGTGCTTGATGCGGAAGGGCGCCGCGTACAGCTCCGGCTGGCGCACCAGCCAGCTGCAGTCGATGCCAGGGAAGAAGGGGCCACCCACGGCGTTCTCCATCGCGGCCCGATCCAGCCCTCCGGGGCTGATGTCCGGGTCGATGGCGCGGGCCTTCGCCGCGTCCCAGTCCTCCTCGAACTGCCCCTCGGACCAGCGCTTGAGCAGCGCGTACTGCACCCGCGTGAGGGTCATGAAGTAGCCCTTCTTCGTTCCCTCGTCGGGCGCCTCGTCCCTGTAGCCGTCGCCCAGCCCCTTGGGCATCAGCAGGGGCTCCTGGGTGGTGCTGAACGGGTCACGCAAGTAGTTGAAGATCGTCTTGCGCAGGCGCTGGCCCTTGACCGAGGCCACCGTGCCGAGATCCTGCTCCACGCCCGCGAGGGTGGCATGGAAGGCCTTGGAGGCCTCGGGGTTGTGGACATGGCGGTGCCCCAGGGCCCGCTCGAGGATGGGAAACACTTCCAGCCGGTAGGAGGGCTTGTACGTCTGGAAGGAATGGCTCGCCGTGCTCCAGTCGGCGCGCTGCTTCTCGAGTCGGGCAAACAGGCCCTTGTCGAAGAAACCGTCGCTGGCGGGAAGCGGCACCTCCTTGGAGCGCACCGCCACGTCCCACATGGTGTCGAACAGGCGCACGACGTTGCCCACCGCGGGACCGAAATCTGGCGGCGCCACCAGCAGCCAGGCCCCATCGGTGCCCTCCAGCTTCGCCGTCAGGGTCTTGCCGCCCTCCGTGTAGGTGATCTCCGCGCTCACGGGCCCGTCCGACATGTCGTCGAACCAGTGGTCATTGTTCACGTAGTCGTCGATGAGCTTGCCCTGCGCGGTCTTGCTGGCCTGACCGAGCCCGCCCAGCACGAGCAGGCGGCCCTTCGCATCCGTGCGCAGCTCGCCCAGGGTGGTGATGGGGATGTTGGCATTGGGGTTGGTGAGGTTCACGGGCGGCTTGCTCTGACCCGAGATGGACTTGAGCCCGGGGTCGATGACGAGCAGCCGCTCGCGCTCGGCCGCGGCCTGGACATGCGCATTGCGCTTCCCCTTCCAGACGCCGTTCGCCCCGTCCTGCCCATCGAACTTGAAGAAGGCGGCCTTGCGGTTGGCCAGGTGGACATTCCACTTGATGCCGGTGACCTCGAAGCTGCCCGCGGTCACTTCCCGCAGGGGCGTCTTCACGCCGTTCTGCACCGTGTATTCGAAGATGCGGAAGCGAGCCGCCTGCCGCTTGACGCGGCCCTGGCTGTCTTTGAAGGGCTGGAACTTCTTCTGCGTAATGTCGAAGTTGGGCGGCTGGTTGGGATGCTCCGGACCGATGAAGAACTCGTCCGGGGAGTTGCCGACGCGGGCAATGCCCACGGCAGGATGGATGCGAAAGAACCGGGCCATGGCGTGACCTCCGAATCAGTGGGTCTGGGTGTACAGCTTCTCGATGAGCTCGATCAGGCGCTTCTTGTCCTTGTCACTCATCTCCCGGTCCACGGGCATCTTGAAGCCAGTGATTTTCGCCTGCGTGGGATTGGGATCGAGCCGGTCGAGGATGGGGCTGCTCTGGTCCGCGACCATGTCCTTGCTGAAGATGTCGTAGCGGACGGCGCCGTGGCAGCGGTAGCAATACTTGTTCATCAGGCCGAGCAACTCCTTGTCATCGGCGCTCGATGTCCAGTTCAGGGGAGCCGCGGTGGGCTTGCGGTCCTTCTTGAGCGGATGGCCCGTGTTGAAGAAGGTGAAGGAGCGTTTGACGAGGTCCGGCTCCGGCGCCACCGAGGTCTTGTGGACCTCCAACCACCTGTTGGCCGCGGCGAGGTGGAAGCCCTTGGGGTTCACACGCTTCTGCATGGCCGCGACCTCCTGGTTGAGCTGGCGCAGCACGCCGAAGGCCTCGGCGTACCGGGCCGACCTGGCGTCCTTGCCCGCGTCGAAGAGCGCGGGAGGCGCATCGGGCTTGTTCAGGGCGGGGAAGTCGCCATCCGTGAGGCGGTCCAACCAGTGGTCGGTGTCGAGGTGGTTGAGCACGGCCTGGCCACGCAGCGAGCCATGGCAGGTGTCACACCCGTTGGGGACGAAGTAGGGGGCGGCGCCCGGAAGCGAACCGGCATCGAAGAAGGCGTCGAGCTTGTAGGAGAGCTTGTAGCCCTGGTTCGAAGCTCCGAAGTCCATCCAATAGATGCTGTTGAGCTCCGCGTTCTGGCACGCGGTCTGGCCGGCCTTGCATTGGGTGAGCAGGGCCACCTGCGTGTTGACGGAGCCATTCTTCGCCGACAGGGGCACGTTGGTGCCGCCAAAGGGGCTGTGGACGGGGGGACTGGTGAAGTGGTTGAAGAGGATCCAGGCGCTCTCCACGAAATGCTTCTGCGCCTGGGAACCAGGGCGGGCCTTCATGCGCACCAGCCGGCGCCAGCCAACCTTGCGCTGCGCGGGATCGACGCTGAAGTCGACGATCTTGGGCGCGAAGAAACGGGAGACGAGGATGTCTCCGGGCGAAACACCGTTCTGCACGACGACGGTCCACTGGGCCACGGCCTGCTTCCGGGCATCGGTGGCGTGGATCCCAACCGTGTTGGGAGTCTTGGAGGTAGGCGAGCAGTCCTTGCACCGGGCCAGGTACTTGCCCGTGTCTGCCTTGAAGGCGACCTTCCCGTTGGGAAGGAGCTCCGGGGTGAATCGGGCGATACCGGGCGGGGTGGCACCGGTCACGTGGATGGTCGCGAATTCCTCGATGGTGGCCTGCACGATGCATCCATGGCACCGGGCCACGTATTTGCCCGTGTCCGCCTTGAGGGCGATCTTGCCATTGCCCGCATCCACTACCTCGAAGCGGACGAAGGGCCCAGCGTCCGCGCTGGTAGCGTGAACGGTCACGGTATCCGGCAGTGGGGGCGTCACGACCTGCTGACAGCCATCGCAGCGGGCCATGAACGAGCCCGTGTCCGCCTTGAGCGAGACCTTGCTGCCCACGGGCAGTGCCTGCGCGACGGTCGCCCTCCCCTCCATCAACGACTCGGGGGTGGCGAATTCAACGTCCTCGGGGGTGAGCTCCTTGTACCCGAGGTAGCTCAACAGATCCTTGAAGGTCGCCTGCGTCTCGATCGTCGCGGGCGTGAGGATTCCGAGCGTCTTGGAGAGCTCCTTGTAGTACTTGGACGCCTCCTCCGGGCTGCCATTGTTGAGGGCACTCTGCTGTGGATCGGGGGCGGCGGGCTTGGGAGCGGCGCTCTGGGCGAAGCCGGGCAACGCCTGCAGGGCCCCCCACAAGAGGCCGAAGGCGAGAAGGGAACTTCGACGAGGACGTGACGAGAGGACCGCGAACGTTTTCATCTTGGGTTGGTTCCTGTTTGTGCAAACACGACCCACGATGCGGTGTTCTCAGCAATTCACGTGCCTCTCATTGGCAATGTATTAATTCGCGTATAACCAGACGGGAGCAGCCGTTCGGGCCACGCGGCCAGCGGTTTTGACGCGTCAGCCCGTCCATTGACGCGTCAGCGCGTATGTTTTGACGTGTAATCCCACGACACGTGGGAGAGAGCCCGGCATGGCACGGGCTCTGCGGTGGTCCGCCGTTACCGCCTCACGCTCGCGGCAGGCGCGAAGGTCTCTCCCTTTACCCGCGCATCGGCAGGACGAAGCCCAGCTCCAGCGGCATGCCCGCGTACTCCGGCCGCACCAGCGCCGTCACGCGCACGCCCCGAGTTCCCTCTCCGGTGGACACCACCTCGCCGCGCACCCGGCCCGCCGGCGTCGCTCCGCCGAAGAGGAACACGTCCGCGGCCTGGGAGAACAGCGTCGACACCTCCGCGTCACCCGCGCTCGACGGGAGCTGATCCCTCACCCACTGGGCGAAGCGCACGATGCGGCCCGTGAGGATCTGCGCCGGCAGCGGCACCTTGTGCTCGCCTCCGTACACCATGGGCGCCGCCGTGAGCTGCAACACATCCGAGTTCTTCCCGCTCCCCAGCCCCAGCACGCCCAGCTCGGCCAGCCGCGACTGCGTGCGCACGGGGAAGAACGCCTCCGTCGGCACCGCCGTCCCGCCCTCGCGTCCCGGCGGCAGCTGCCACACCGCGGGTGCCTGCACCCCACCCGTGCCCCCGAGAATCCGCGCGAAGCTGCCCGTCTCGCGGAAGCTCGACGCCAGCATCGACGCCACGCCCAGGGACGCGCTGGTGAAGCACGTCCGCCGCCGGGCGCCCTGCCCATCCACCATCACCACCACCCGCTGCAGCGCCACACACAGCCAACGCGAGGACTCCTCGGCGCGCAGGCCGGCCCAGGCCTCCGACAGCCCGCTGCCCTCCTCCTCCACCCGCGTCGCCACCTCCGCGGCCGACGTCACGCCGAAGAGCGAAGGCCGCACCTCCGCCACCACCGGAAGCTGCGCGCGCTCACCCAGCGCCGCCAGCCGTCCCAGCACGGCCACATCGTCCACGGCCTCCACCACGAAGAGGACATCGGGGCGCTCGAAGCGGTCGAGCGGAAGCTGCGACTCCAGGCCCTCCACCGCCGCCGGCCCCTCCACGTCGAACACCTCCACGGCCATCCCGGACGACGCGGGGCAGTGGTCCACCAGCATCTTCAGGCCGCGCCAGGCCGACTCGAGCCGCGCGACGAGCGGGTGGGCGAGCACATCCCGGGCCGTGGCCAGCACCGCCTCCTCCACCAGGGCGCGCGCCGGGGCAGCCACCGAGGAGGAAGTCGCCGGAGAGGACGAGCGAGTGCCCACGGCACGCAGGAAGGCATCCACTCCCGCCTTCGCCGCCTGCGCGGGCCTGGCCGCGTCCGTCTGGTCGAAGATGGAGTCCACGAGGTCCGGCTGCTTGGGGGCCGCGGGCGAGTGCGGCACGACTCCGTTGCTCCCCTTCGGCGCGGGAGCGGACGGGGCCTGCTTCTCACGCAGCACCTCGCCCACGGACTCGGAGAGGCGCCCGGCTCCCACCACCGCCTCGAGGCTCTTGACCGCCGCTTCCGCGGGCAGCTTGTCCAGCCCGTCCATGAGGGCCTTGAGCGCGCGCAGCTCGGGGAGGGCCGACACCACCTCCGCCACCGTGAAGGAGCGCAGCTTGGGGAAGTTCAGCTCGAAGGCACGCGTCTCTCCTGCCCCCAACCGGTCGGCCACGCTCACGCGCAGCCCGGTGGCGGAGCGCGCCAGCTCCTCGGCGTACGTGTCCGACGTCACCAGGAAGTGCCTGCCCGAGGGGCTCTGCGTGAAAGCCCCCGCGACCCACCACCTCACCTGAGAACCCGCTGCCTCACGACTCATGTGGACCTCCCCCCTCTTCGAGAGGGGGGCAGGTTATCCCGAGTCATGGGGGCTCGGACAGATCCCGGACGTCTCCCCGCCTCACTCCGGCAGCGCCCAGTCGATGGGCTCTCGCCCCGCCTTCTTCAAGGCCTTGTTAGCGCTACTGAAGGGCTTGCTTCCGAAGAAGCCCTTGCTCGCGGACAAGGGGGAGGGGTGCGGCGCCTCCAGGATGATGTGCCGCGACGTATCGATGAGCGCCTTCTTCTTCTGGGCGTAGCTGCCCCACAGGATGAACACCACGGGCTCCGGATTGTTGCTCACCCTCTGGATGACCGCGTCGGTGAAGCGCTCCCAGCCGTGTCCCTCGTGAGCATTGGGCTCGCTCTGGCGCACCGTCAGCACCGCGTTGAGCAGCAGCACGCCCTGCTCCGCCCACGGCTCCAGCGACCCATCCTTCGGCTTCGGAGCGCCTATGTCGCTCTGCAGCTCCTTGAAGATGTTCACCAGCGAGGGCGGTGGTTTCACTCCTGGCTTCACCGAGAACGCCAGGCCATGGGCCTGCCCCGGTCCATGGTACGGATCCTGCCCGAGCAGCAGCACCTTCACCTGCTCGTAGGGTGTCAGGCGGAAGGCCGAGAACAGGTCCTCCTCCGACGGGTACACCGTGTGCTCCCGCCGCTCCTCCGCCACGAACGCCTCCAGCTCCGCGAACTCCGGGCTGGCCAGCACGTCCTTCAGCACCTTCTTCCAGTCCGCCGGCAGCCGGTCCTTCATCGAGCCCATCGCGTCTCCCACGTGTCATACCTCATTGACCCGCACGTTCTACACTACTTTTGCGGTCAGATAGCGTATGTATTGGCCAATGGGACTTTTCCATGCGGGAGTCATTTGGTCAGGCCGAAGTGAATCCACCGAGACGTGTGCCCGGCGCGCGGAGACGCTCTTCCAGCAGTTGGGCCGGTGTGACCCGGTCTATGCTCGCTGGTTCGAGTGTGCGTACTCGCGCAAGCACTCGCTCCAGCTTCCCTTCGAGCCTACTTACGAGGCCTTCTTGCGCTTCTTCAAGAGAAGGAGGTACCGGCTCGCCAAGGGCGTGTTCTCCTTCGATGCGTGGACGGGGCAGGAGCAACGGGGGCGAGGCGGCAAGCTGAACTTCGTCTGCGGCTCCGAAAGCCCCTCCTATCTCAACGAGTGCCTGCTCTACCTGCCCCGGGAGGAGCCGGCCGCCAGCCGGGTGCTCACCGTCCCTGTACTGAGGGAGGTGGTACGCGCCATGGTGCAGGCGTGGGACCCGAACGGATGCGCCATCATCGCGGATGGCGACCTGGCCGCGAGGAAGGAGATGATGGACGGACACCCCTGCCTCGGATGGCTCACGTACATCGCTGGCGGGAGGGGAAACGTGCCGCCCCTGCCGCGGCAGGTGCACGTCGAGCCGATGGAGGACCAGGGCACGCTCATCATCCTCACCCAGGAGCGCTTCTCCCTGAAGAACCCGGAGCACGTCGCTCTGGCCAGGGACACCCGCGAGCAGCTCGTGAAGGCGGGCCTGATGCCTCCGCTCAAGAAATGACCGGGGCGAGGAGCAGGCGCTCCCGGCTCATGGGAAGGACACACCGCGCACGGTGAGGGTGCGCGCTCCTTCCGCCTCGCCCAGTTCGAGGCGGAAGGAGCCTCGGGCCTGCTCCACCGTGGCCTCCGCCTCCACTACGAGTCGGTGCCGTGTCCCCGCTACCAGGGGCTTGGGCTGCCAGACCCGAACCACCTTGAGCCGCACGCCTTGCTCGTTCACCAGCTCCGCGGCCCCGGCGCCCTCCGCCACCCAGGGCCGTGTGTCCGTGTTGTCCACGTGCAGCTCCACCGCCACGCGGCCCTGCACCTCGACGCGATAGCTGTAGGCCTCCATCACCACGAGCGTCTCACCGGGACGCTGGGTGAAGTCCTTGCCGCGCTCGAGCACCCGACCCACGATGCCCGCGCCGTAACCCACCAGCCCGGCGTCGACCAGGTCCGAGAAGCCCTCGGGGCGCGGCGCTTCCGGGCCGGTGCGCTCCCGCTCCCGCGCGGCCTCGCACCGCTCGGCCCGCTCGCGCTGCCACCGGGCCTCCTGGTGCGACGACGCACAGACACCAGGCTGGCGGACGACCTGCACCTCGTGCTCGCCCCGGATGGGGTGCACCCACAGCCGGAAGGTGACACGCTCGGGCCCCTGCGCCTCCGCGAAGCGCACCGTCACCGTGAGCGGCTCGTCCGGCGGTGGTACGCCGGCGAGCCGCAGCGTCACCATGCCCTCGGCCTCGTTCACCGCCTTCTTCACCCACCGCTCGTCCACCTCCACGCCACCGGGTTGCAATGGGGTGTCGAACACCAGATGGGTGGAGTGACGAGGGCTGACGTGCACCGGGTGTTGTTCTCTCGCGTTCTCCACCGTGAGCTCCAGGCGGCGTGCACCCGGCATGTCCCCCTCCTCGGAAGCGAGTCTGGCAGAGGCGGACAGGTCCGTGAGCAGCGCGAGCAGCAGGGGGGCGGCGAACAGGGGAGACATGGGTGGAGTGACCTCGGGAGTGACCCAGGGTAACAGAGACTTCCGGCGTCAGTTCCTACCGCTTCTCCCGCTCCTCGAACTTCCAGGCCTCCCCGAAGCGCTCCACTGGCCAGAGGGAGCCGCCATTGCCGATCATGGCGACATCCTGGCCGCTGCCCTCCAATTTCTTCCAGCCCCAGTCCGGTCCCCACTTCAGTTCCAGGCACACCACGTACGATTTCCCCTCGGGCGTGTGCGCCTGTGTGAAGCGGCCGTGCACACGGCGCTCGCCGAAGAGCGCCTCGCCGGTCATCAGGGTGCCCTCGGGCAGCTTGCCCCACCAGCCTTTGGAAGTGCCCGACAGACGCAAGGACACCGGGCCGGGGCGCACGGAGATGGGATAGACGCCACCAGGAACGAACACGCTCCCACGGGAGCCAGGGTAGATGAGGCCCAGTTCCTTCATGTTCTGCGCGGCATCGGGAGGGCACTCGGCGGGAGGCGGGTGCTGAGGCGTGGACCGCTCCGGGGGAGTGGTGGTGGCGGTGGCACAACCACTGCCGAGGGTACAGGTGAGCACGGCCGCGCTCACCGTCGCGGCCACGGAGCTCGTGTCCTTCGGCGGCTGCGGGGGAGCGGGAGCCTTGGCTGGAGTCTTCTTCTTCATGCGCGTCTCCTGGGAGCGCGTCGCACGGGCGACGGGCGCGGGGGTTGCCGCCACCGCGGGCGCCGCGCCGCCGTCACCTTCTGGCCGCTTCCACAGGGGCGCCACTTCCTGGTGCTCCGGCTCCAGGGTGATACGAAAGAACTCCGGCGGTAGGCTGGCGCGCGGCGTCCCCAGCGGTGGGAAGGTCGACACGGAGCCGCGCAGCACCAGGTGCCCGGCGAGCCATGCACCGAGGCCCAGCATCAGCACCAACCCTGCGGCTTGGAGCACCCGCTGCGAGCGTGCGGCGGGCAGGGCAGCCTCTCGGGTGAGCGGAGTCGGTGGTGCCTCTGCTTGCGGTGCGTCCGCCTCGCTCGCCACCTGCGGCCCGGCGAGCGGCGCGGTTTCCCCCGGGGCTGCCTGGGGCCTGTCCGCGGCGTCTGGTTCCACGGCTTGCCCTGAGGTTTCCTCACGCACGGGCGAAGCGTCTGGGGACCCAGACACTGGCGGCTCCCCGTCCGAGGCGAAGGTGGACACCTCGTCCAGAGGACGCGGCTTGCCGCGCACGAGCAGGTGCTCATAGGAGGCCAGCCGCGCGTAGAGCGCCAGCGCGTCCCCACCCGCCCACATGTCGCGCTCGCGCACGGTGGTGGCGTGGTGCGGCCCCCAGGCCTCGCACAGCGGTGTGCGCCACGCCCCGTCCGCTTGCTTCAACGCCTCGCCCAGCGCCGCGTCCACCGCCAGCGCGTCCGCGTACCGCTCCTCGGGCCGCTTGCGCAGCATGCGCCAGCACACCTCGCCCATCTCCCGGGGCACCCGGGGGTTGAGCTCGTGCGGCACTGGCGGCTCCTCGTGGAGGATGGCGTGTACCAGCTCGCCCTCGCTGCCTTGGAAGGGCAACCGGCCCGTGAGCAGCACGTACAGCTCCACCCCGAGTGCCCAGAGGTCATCCGCCGGGCAGGGGCGCGAGTCCTCCAGGCCGCGCCAGGCGCGCCACACGCGAGGGCTGAGGTAGGGCCAGGTGCCCGGGGGAAAGGCCCCCGTCACCGGAGGAGCGCCCTCGTAGGTGGCCACCCCGAAGTCCACCAGCACCAGCCGCTCCTCGCCGTACACCAGCAGATTGGCCCCCTTCACGTCGCGGTGGATGATTCCGGCCGCGTGTGCCGCCGAGAGCTGGCGCGCGCCCTGGCGGAAGAGAAGCGCCGTCTGGAGCGAGTCGGGGTTGTGCACGCGAGTCCACACGTCCAGCGGCAGCCCGCGCACATAGGGCATGACGAGGAAGAGGAAGAGGGGCTGGTGCTCGGGCCACAGGCCATGTTCCTCCAGGGGCAGGCCGCCCGCCTCGCTCAGCTTCCGCATGACGTCGCGCTCGCGCAGGGCCCAGTGCCGGCCGCGCGGCAGGGGGAGGAACTTCACCGCATAGGTGCGGCCCTGGCGCACGGCGCGGAACACGGTGCCCTGGCCGCCGCTGCCCAGCTTCGCCTGCAACTCGTAGCCGGCCACCTCCAGGCCTGGCCGGGGCTGGTAGCGCTCCGGCGAGTCCTGCTTGAGGTGCGGCGGTGCTTTCAGCCTTCGCGGCTCGTCCCCAGCGCTGTGCGTCCCGGCCTCGCTCATGCGCGCCTCACCTCCGAGGTGGGTCAGCCTAACATGACCGCTGAAAGCTGGTGTGCGCGGACGGTCGCCCTTGTCCCGCCTCCATCACCGGGAGCCAGTCTGGAGGCCCCTTCCCTGGGTGGAGGTGACTTGTCATCATGACAAGTGAAGATATCTTTATCCTACATATTTCATAAACTACACTTGTCATGATGACAAGTGAGGGCCCGGCTTGTCCCAGACCGCACGTCGGTGGCCGGGCCGAGGGAGGGAGGAATGCGCCGGGGAGGTCAGTCTGGGCGGGTACAGGTGGGGACTCGCTTTTTCCGGGAGGCCCGCATGTCCCTGCATTCTGCTGACGCCCACTCCGACGGGTGGGGGCGCCGCGCCTCAGTGGTGCTCACGCTGGCCTTGCTGGTGCTGGGCGGGTGCGCCACGCATGGGCCTCGGGCCGGGCCGTTCGCCAGTCCACGCCCCCGCCACCTGTTGCCCTCCTCCCACGAGGCGCGCCAGTCGCGGCCTCTGGCCGACGCCGTGCGGACTCCCGCGCTACCAGAGGACTCTCCCGCGCTCGACGAGGACGACGACACGGAGGACGACTTCGACCAGGAGAGCGGTGCCGCGCTCGCCCTGACGGACGGGCCGCCGGAGAACAGGGGCGAGGGCCCGGTGGGCTGGCCCGATGGCGTAGGCGATGGACGCCCCTCCGCGGTGCCCTTCAGCCGGGACTACTTCCAGGGACTGCTGCACCAGGTGGGGGTGCCTGACGAGGCGCTGCCGAAGGATGGGCGCACCCTGTCGCCCGAGCAGGCGGTGCAGTTGCTGGGGCACCTGGTGGAGGCGGAGGCAGGGCTGGGGGAGTTTCCCCGCCAGCGCATGGCGGCGCACCTGCTGCTGGAGGTGGCGACAGGGCCGGGGCCGGTGACGCGCCAGGAGTTACACGCGCGCATGGACCGGTTTCACCGGCTGAGGGTGATGAGGCCAGACGGCTACCTGGTGCGGGTGGTGACGGGGGAGGCGGTGCAGCGAGCGGGCGAGGTGTGGCTGGCGAAGGACGGCACGCTGCGCGCGGGCGGCTACGAGGTGGGCCCCTTCTACGCAGTGGAGGACGAGCAACTGTGGCCGGTGGACACGGGGTTGGAGGTGCCCCGGGGTGCGAAGCCGCTGGGCCCCTATGTGCCGGATGACGGGGTAGTGCTACCGGCGCTGGAGGGGGCGGGGCTGGCACTGGGGGACACGCTCGAGGGACTTGCCCGGCTCGTCTTCCACCCCGTCGAATCCTTGGAGGGCCTGGCCCAATTGCCGGGAGCGGTGCGGGTGCTCTTCCAGAACGCCCCCGAGTACTGGGAGGACTTCCGTCAGAAGCCACGAGGCGAGCGGGTGCGCACGGTATTCCGGCTGACGGCCCACGTGCTGCTGACGGTGGGCACTGCTGGGGCAGGCGCGGTGAAAGCGGTGACGTGGGGGGAGAAGCTCAGCCGGCTGTCGCTGCCCCTGCTGACGTTGACGAAGCGGGGAGAGTTGGTGCTGCGACTGGTGGCGGTGCCCGGGAGAGCCGTCACTGTGGCGGGGCAGGGGCTGAGCGTTACCTGGGGCATGCACCTGGCGAAGGTGGGAGCGGGCGGAGGTGGCAACTGGGTGCCTCCGGTGGGTGGACCGGGCCAGTGGGTGCCCAAGAACGAGCGCATGTCACCGCGCTCGCGCGCCTTCCAGCACAAGGTGACGAAGGCGCCCGCGGGCTGGGTGTACCGAGTGCGGCGCAACGGCGAGAAGGCGGACTTCGACGGCTTCGACTTTGAGCAGGGCTTCCTACAAGAGACCAAGGGCCTGGGCTACGACAAGCACTTCGACGCAGACCTCGAACCCAAGAAGTATTTCCAGGGAGCGAAGCGACTCGTCAGGCAGGCCGAGCGGCAGAGCCGGGTGGCTAACGGCATCCCCATCCGCTGGCACGTCGCGGAGCCCAGGATGGTGGACATCCTCCAGAAGTTGTTCAGGAAGTCGGGGGTCCAAGGTATTGACGTGGTCCACACGCCACCATGACCTTCTGGAGGATGGCCCAGGTGAGGGAGACCTATTACGCCGCCGTCTACTGGGGCTGCCGGGTGGAGACCGCGGAAGAGTGCGCACGCCGGGCGGAGATGTTCTTCCACCGCCTCTCGCGGTGCGCCCCTGATTACACCCGCTGGTTCGAGCAGGCGGACTCCCTCAAGAAGGCGTTGCAACTCCAGTTCGAGCCCACCACCGAAACCTTCATCCGCTTCTTCAAGAAGAGGAGTAACAGGCTTGGAAAGGTCGGCTTCATCTTCAGCACCTGGACGGGACATATGGAGGATGAACGGGGCGGCATGGTCCGGTTCCTGTGTGGTTCCGATGCCCTGGGCGCCTCCAACAGTTGCCTCCTCCAGTTGCCCAAAGAGCAGCCAGGACAAGAGCGCGTGCTCACCGTGCCCGTGCTGACCGAGATCATGCGCGCCATGGTGTTGGCCTGGGCGCCAGACTGGGGCGTTGTGACTTCCGATGACCTTCGGGACAGCTTGTCCGAAAAAGGCTATGCCGGCACGTTCCCGGGCTGGCTGACGTACTTCTCCCATTCGCGTGGAGAGGTCCCCGCGTTGCCAGCTCCAGCACGCACCGAAGCAGTGGAGGACCAGGGCACACTCCTGATTCTCACCCCCGAGCGCCTGACCGCCTCCAACCCAGAGCACCTCGCCCTGGGCCGCCATATCCAGGACACGCTGCACACCCAGGGGCTGCTCGCGCCCGTGGTATCCAGGGCCCCGGCGAGCTGAGCTGTTGCCCGTCCCGGCCGGAGCCGCCCGCCCCCCTGCCCTCCCGGTAACCAGGCCCTCCGCTTGGGCCTCGGCCAGTCTCGGGCTACCCTCGGGGGCGCTATGTCGATGTATTCCGAGTCGCTCCGCGCCTTCCTCAAGCCCGTCCTCCCCTATCTCGACGACCCCTCGGTCTCCGAGATCATGATCAACGGGCCCACCGACGTCTGGATCGAACGCAAGGGCAAGGTCTCCAAGACCGATGCCACCTTCACCGAGGAAGGCCTCATCGGCGCCGCGCGCAACATGGCGCAGTTCGTCGGCCGCCTCCTCAACGACGAGCGCCCCCGCCTCGACGCCCGCCTGCCCGACGGCAGCCGTATCCACGTCGTCATCCCGCCCATCGCCCGCAAGGGCACCACCATCTCCATCCGCAAGTTCTTCAAGGACAAGCTCACCATCGAGTCCTTGATCAAGTTCAAGTCCATGACGCCGCAGATGGCGCGGCTCATCGACGCGGGCATTCACACCAAGCTCAACATGCTGGTGTCCGGTGGTACCGGCTCGGGCAAGACGACGCTGCTCAACATCGTCTCCTCCCTCATCCCCGACGAGGAGCGCATCCTCACCATCGAGGACTCGGCCGAGCTCCAGCTCAACCAGTCCCACCTCGTCCCCTTCGAGAGCCGGCCCCCGGACAAGTTCGGCAAGGGCGGCGTGGACATGGGAGACCTGCTCAACTCGGCCCTGCGTCTGCGCCCCGACCGCATCGTGGTGGGCGAGGTGCGCGGCGGTGAGGCCTTCTACCTCGTGCAGGCGATGAACACCGGCCACGGCGGCTCGCTGGCCACCACCCACGCCAACACGCCCACCGACACGCTGCGCCGCATCGAGTCGCTCTGCCTCATGTCCGGCATCGACCTGCCCATGGTGGCCATCCGCGCCCAGGTCGCCAGCGCCATCAACTTCATCGTCTGCTGCGAGCGCCTCCACGACGGCAGCCGCAAGACGATTGCCCTCTCCGAGGTGCTTCCCCTCAACGAGAAGGGCGAGTACCGCACCCAGGACATCTTCGTCTTCACCCCGGTGACGAAGGACGAGGACGGCCACATCCTCGGCTACCACGCGCCCACCGGCATCGTCCCCCACTTCGTCGCCCGGGCGCGCGCCTACGGCTTCTCGGACCTGGACGACTCCTTCTTCGACCCGGCCACCTACGGCGTGCCCCCGCCGCCCTCCTTCCACGCTGGCGAGAGCTACTCCGTGCGCTGGGCCCCCTCGCTCAAGCACCGCGAGCGTGGCGAGCAGGACCCCGCGAGCTACAAGAAGGAGTGGCTGGACTTCGAGCAGCGCCTCAAGGACGAGGCCCTCGAGGCCAAGGGTGGCAAGCCCGCCGCCCCACCCGTCTCCCCACCTGTTCAAGTGCAGGTGCCCGCCAACCTCCCCGTCGCCGCCCCCAAGGCCCCCGAGCCGCCCGCCCGCTCCAGGACGTCCGAGGTCCCCGCCGCGCGCACCGGCGGCCCCGCCCTGCGGCCCAACCTGCCCTCCAACAAGCCCGCCCCGCCCGTGGACGACGACAAGACGCCCCCGCCCACGCGCAACCCCTTCGCCTCCGAGGAGGACGACGCGCTCGGCGCTCCCCGCGACGACGAGCCCAGCGTGCAGGTGTCCGCGGACCTCCTGGCCGACGAGCTCGAGACCCAGGGCCGGGGCATTCCCCCGCCGCGCCCGGCCCGCCCCTCCACGCCCCCACCGCGCCCCGCCACGGCCACCAGCTCCCGCCCCGCCGTGGCGGCTCCCGCTCGCCGGCCCGCGCCTCCCGCTCCCGCCCGCCCGCCTCCCCCCGTCCCCTCCGAGGACCTGGAGGACGATGACGCACCGCGCGAGTTGGACAGTTCGGAGAAGACACACATCAAGCCCATGCCCGAGAAGCCTCGCCGCTGAGCCCGCCCGGCTGGGCACACGGGATTACGCACTTGCCGTCACTTGGAGTGCGTGACCTTGCGGTGGGCGCAACATGGGGGGAAAGTGATGAGCACCGTGTTCCTTTCACTCCTCGCCACGCTCGTCGTGCTCGGCCAGGCGCCCGCGACTTCCGAGGCTCCCCTCACCGTCCTGATCGCCCCGCCCGAGGCCGCGGGTGTCCCCTCCCACATCGTCTCCTTCGCCCAGGAGCATGTGTACGAGCAGCTCAAGGCGCAGGGGCTGCAGGTGGTGCGCGCCTCGGAGCTGTCCCAGCGGCTGCCGCCCGCGCAGCGCAAGACGGTGCTCGGGTGCAACCGCATGGAGGCTGCCTGCCGGATTACGTTGGGCGAGGCCGCCCAGGCTGACGTGGTGATGATCGCCGAGCTGGTGCAGTTCCTCAGCGGCTACCGGGTGGGCCTGAAGGCCTACGCCACGCGCGACGGTGAGCAGCTCTCCGAGCACTACGTGCCGGGCGTGCGCGAGGACCAGCTGCTCGACGCGCTCACCCAGGCCAGCGACAAGGTGATGCCCCCGGTGCGCCGCGCGCTGCGCCCGTCCTCGGAGCCCGTCGTCGAGGTGCAGCCCCAGCCCACCACCCCCACTCCCGTCCAGCCGGTGCAGCCGCGGCCGGAGCTGACGGCCTCGCGCTCGAGCGCGCCGGGCTGGGCGTGGCTGCCCGCTGCCGGTGGCGCGGTACTGCTGGGCGTGGGCACGGTCTTCTACGTGCAGGCGACCAATGACTACACCGCCCTCAAGGAGCACAGAGTGTCCGGTCCCGAAGACGGCGCCCGGCTGCGCGACTCGGGCAAGCGCTCGCAGCTGCTGAGCCAGGTATCCTTCGGGGTGGGCGCGGTCGGCGTGGTGACAACCGGACTCATCTATCTGCTGTCTGGCAAGGACAAGGGCGAGCCCGTGCTGGTGCGGCCCACTGCCTCCGTAGGCAACGGGGGCGGAATGGTAGGCGTGGCCGGAACGCTACCGTGAGGACTCACATGTTCGAGAAGAAGAAGCCTCTCGCCGCGGCGCTCACGCTGACGCTGCTGGGTTCCACCGGCTGCTACAACTTCGACGCGGCGTTCGACGACTGCGTGAATGCCGGGCGCTGCCAGCCCTCCACTTGCAACACCGCGGCGGTGGACCCTCCGGATGATCTCTTCCACGATGCCAACTGCGACGGCATCGACGGCATGGCCGATGGCGGCTTCTTCGTGGACCCCGCCCGGGGCCTGGACGACGTCAATCCCGGGACGTCGCAGGCCCCGTTCAAGACCCTCAAGTACGCCCTGCCGCGCGCCGCCACCGAAGGCAAGGTGCTCTACCTGGCCAAGGGTGACTACAACGAGCCGGGGCTGGAGCTGAACGTGCCCGTCTCCCTCTACGGTGGCTATGCCGGCCTGGAGGGGGAGTGGAAGCGCAGCGCCGACAACATCACCCGGCTCAACGGCAACAACATCGGCCTGACGGTGAACAGGCTGGACGCGGGTGTCACGCTGGAGCGGCTGCGCATCTCCTCCACGACCAGCACCGACCCCGGAGCCCCCTCCATCGGCCTGCGGGTGCTGGACTCGAACGACGTGCAGCTGCGCCATGTGGAGATGGCGGCCGGAGCTGGCTCGGCTGGCAAGCCGGGCGACGACTCCAGTGACATCCCGCACGCCGCGGATGGCGGCCAGCCCGCGAAGCCCATCGAGGCGGACATGCTGCAGGCCCAGGGTGGCACGCCTGGCTCCAGCGTGTGTGGCACCTACCACGGAGGAACAGGGGGCAAGGGCGGTACCGCTAATGCCCTCGCCACCAACGGAACGGGCGGTGCTCCTTCCGCGGATGGGGGAACCGGCGCGCAGAACCACTACCCCCCCACCTGTTCCGACACGAACTGCGTCTGCACGGGCATACCAGGCACCGCCGGGCAGGATGGCTTCCATGGGAGCGATGGACCGAACGGTGACCCGGGCGATGGCACCGGCGTGCTGGAGGGTGGAACCTGGCGCGCGAGCACCGGAACGGCTGGCACGGTGGGCACGTCCGGGGGCGCGGGCGGAGGTGGGGGTGGGGGCGGCTACTGCACGATGAACACCTTGGGCACGTCCAAGGGAGGCGGAGGCGGAGGCGGAGGCGCTGGCGGTTGCCCTGGCCAGGGCGGCAAGGGCGGCCAGAGCGGTGGGGCCTCCATCGCCTTGCTGCTCGTCAACGGGCACGTGGAGATGGAGAGCTGCACCCTGAGCACGGTGGGAGGGGGTAAGGGCGGAGACGGCGGAAAGGGCGGCCTTGGCAGCACCGGTGGTGTGGGAGGACCCGGTGGCCTGGCGAACACGACGACGAACAGCAACGTGACCTCCACCGGAGGCACGGGCGGCAAGGGCGGCAATGGGGGCAAGGGCGGCAATGGGGGCCACGGCGGAAACGGCGGCGGCGGCCCGTCCGTGGGAGCCTGGTGTACGTCCACCTCGTCCCTCACCCAGAAGGACACGCGCCTCACCCGAGGGCCCGCCGGCACGCCCGGCACCGGCCCCGGACGCACCATCACGGACGTACTCCAGGCGGACTTCCACCACTGCCCCGCCACGTCCCCCTGACGGGGCACGACCGGGCGGGTCCCCCCTGGCTGCTCGCCCGCTTGTGGGAATCCGCTCCCGGTCTGCTACCCTGGGGGCACTTCCCCGATGGCTGACTCCCGTACTTGCGAAACCTGCGGTCTCTCCGTGCCGGCGGACACGGATATCTGCCCACGCGATGGCACCGTGCTGCTCGACGCCTCGCTCTCGCCCTTCAGCGGCGACATGGGAGGCGCACGGCGGACCTCGCCCGGGATGACGGTGCACGTGATGGATGACTCCTCCGCGCAGGATCCGCTCACCGGGCTGAAGGTGGGCGAGTACGAGCTGCGCCAGCGCATCGGCGTGGGTGGCATGGGCCTGGTGTACGAAGGCATCCAGCCGCTGATCGGCAAGCGCGTGGCGGTGAAGGTGCTGCGCCCGGAGCTGGCCGCGGCCGAGGAGCAGGTGGCGCGCCTGCTGGCCGAGGCCCGGGCCGTCAACGCCATCCGCCACCGCGGCATCGTCGACATCTTCGGCTTCGGCCAGGTGCCCGACGGGCGCCAGTACATCATCATGGAGTACCTCGAGGGCGTGGCCCTCGATGCGCACCTGACGGAGAAGAACCGGCTGCCGGTGCCCGAGGCACTGGAGATCCTCGACGAGGTGCTCAGCGCGCTGGGAGCCGCGCACGGGGCCGGCGTCGTCCACCGCGACCTCAAGCCGAGCAACATCTTCCTGGTGAAGCAGCCGGACGGCTCGCGCTACGTGAAGCTGCTGGACTTCGGCCTGGCGAAGATGGGCCTGCCCACCGGACGCACCGCGCAGACGCGCACGGACATGGTGGTGGGCACCCCGGAGTACATGGCGCCCGAGCAGGCCCGGGGCCAGCCCGTGGGGCCCATGACGGACCTCTACGCCCTGGGCGTGGTGGCCTTCGAGATGGTCACCGGCCGGCTGCCCTTCACCGGCACCTCGCCGGTGGATCTGCTGATGAAGCACGTGGACGCGCGGCCGCCGAGGCCCTCGGACTTCGTCCCCGAGCTGCCCGCCGCGCTCGACGCCTTCATCCTGCAGATGCTCACCAAGGACCCGGAGGCGCGCCCCGGTTCCGCCGAGCAGCTGCGCCGCCAGCTCCAGCGGCTGCGCGACACCCTCAGCCAGCCGGCGACCGCCCAGCCCAAGCCTCCCATCCGCGAGCCTGCCCGTGAGGCCTCCCCGGAGGCCCTGGCGCCCGCCGAGCCCGTCAAGCCCGAGCCTCGCCCAACGCCCGAGCCGGTGAAGAAGCCGGAGCCCCAGCCCGAGGGGCCGCGCCCCACCGGCGGCAATCCGTCCTCGCGGCGGCTGCTCATGGGCGCGGGAGCACTGGCCCTGGTGGCCGTGGGCGGAGGCCTCGCGCTCGCCCTGCGCGGGGAGCCCACCACCACCCCCACCCCTCCGCAGGTGGTCACCGCGCCCCCGGAACCGGTGAAGCCCCAGCCCCAGCCTCAGCCTCAGCCCCCACCAGTGGTGGAGCCCACCCCGGATGCGGGCCTGGCGCAGCAGACGCCGCCCCCGGCCGCGACGCCCGACGCAGGCACCCCGGTGCAGCATGCCGACGCGACGGAGCACCCGGACAACCACGTCCAGCCGGCGGGTGCCACGGTGACTCCCGCCGAGCCGGTGAAGCGAGTCATCACCCAAGCCGCGCTGATCAACCGCATTCGCAAGCTGGACAAGGACATCGACACGCTCGCCCAGTCCGGCCAGAAGCTCAGCCCCGCCACGCGCCGCATGCTCGAGGACATCCGCAAGAAGGCCGAGGCGGCCACGACTTCCGAGGAGCGCCGCAAGGTCGCCCGGGAGCTGGACGGCTGGGAGAAGTTCTTCCTGCGCCGCAAGTGAAGAGGGGCCTGGCCCGCGCCAGATCCCCCGTCCCCACTCAGCGGCAGATGACGGGCTGGGCCATGGCGGTGCGCGCCCGCTCCTCGGTCACCAGCTTGAAGCCCGCCAGGTCCAGCAGCAGCACGTCCCGGTTCTGCCGGATGAGGCTCGCGTTGCGGCACACGAGCGCATCCCCGTACATGTTGTGCGGCGGCAGGGTGAGCGCCAGCTCGGCCATCTCCGACAGCTTGAGCGTGTCCAGCTCGCGCCCGAAGACCTTGAAGGCCGCGTCCTCCACGCCCACCACGCCCCGGTCGAAGTAGAGGGTGGACAGGTCATAGGCGATGAGCTGGTCCTTCTGGAGGAAGGAGTGCAGCCGGTTGGCCGCCACCGCCTGCTCCAGCGCGCCCGAGATGCCCAGCGCCGTGGCGAGCCGTGCGGCGATGAGCCGCTCGCAGACCCCATCCCCTGGGGGCTCAGTGCCGAAGGTGACCACGGAGAAGAGGCGCCAGGCCCACTTCGCACCGTCCTCGCGCCGCGTCTGGAAGTAGGTGGGGCACCCGAGCTGCGAGATGTAGAGGGCCACCAGGTCCTTGGGCAGGCGCGAGAAGTCCGGCCGGGTGTAGGCAATGGACCGCTTGCGGTCGAAAGTGCCGGCCTGAAGGCTCATCCGCTCGCCTTCGATGGAGTGGCGCAGCTGCTTCTCCAGGTCGAACTCAGTCTCCAGCTGGGGCAGCTTGCTGGCGGTATGGAGGTAGAGGGCCGGCAGCGCCACGCCCGCCAGCCCGATGAGGAACAACACCAACCAGAGCAGGGTCTTCACGCCCCCAGAGTATCAAAGGGCGACGGCGGACCGGGTCCGGGTTAAACCAGGGATCGACATGAACGACTGGCACCCCACCACCGTGGCGGCCGTCCTCCCCGCGGCGGAGGGCCTCACCGAGCTCGTCCTGGACATCGGCGGTACCCCGTTGGTGGGGACCCACCGCACCCCGGGGCAGTACGTGCGCCTGGCCCTGCCCGAGCTGGGAGAGGGAATGTTCGCCATCGCCTCGCCGCCGGAGCCCTTTGGCACCCGCTGGGAGTTCCTCCTCAAGGGGGGCAGCCCGCTGGTGGATGCCCTGGTGAAGCTCCAGCCGGGGGCTCGGGTGACCAGCAAGCGCCCCGAGGGCCGGGGCTTCCCCCTGGGCCACGCACGCGGCGGGAACCTGCTGCTCTTCGCCACCGGCTCGGGCATCTCCCCCATCCGCTCCGTCATCGAGAGCATCCGCCAGGAGCGGAGTGCCTACGGGCGGGTGACGCTCTACTTCGGGGCACGCACCCCGCTGGCCTTCGCCTACGAGGACGAGTTCCACCACTGGGAGGCGGCGGACATCCGCGTGGTGCGCACGGTGAGCCAGCCGGGGGCGAGTGGCTGGCAGGGCCTCATCGGCTACGTGCAGGCGCACCTCGGCGAGGAGCCGGTGGAGGACAGCCTGGCTTTCCTCTGCGGCCAGTCGGGCATGGTGCAGGGGGTGATCGACGCGCTGCGGGCTCGCGGACTGGCCCGCGAGGCCATTCACCTCAACTACTGAAGACACCCCGATGGCCCACGCGCGGGAGGACGAGTGGCTCTGGGGATGGGATCCCACGCCGGGCATCGTCTCGGTCTGGGCGGAGCCTGATGGGCGTGCCTTCGTATGGCGACGGCTGCCCGGAAGTGGCGCGCTCGTGCGCGAGGATGTGCGCTTTCGCCCCTGGCTGCTGCTCGCCTCGCTGGAGAACCTGACGCACCTCGGCGCGAGGCTCCGGCCCGAGCACGAAGGGCCCGCGCCGCACCGGGTAACCTGGCAGGAGTTGGAGGGACCCGGCGCGCTCCGCTATGTGGTGCGTGCGGACGATGGGCGCATGCTGGCCACAGCCGTGCTCCAGGGCGCCGCGCGGCGACTCGGCCACCCGGTCGGGAACCTGCGGGAGCTGGGCGCCCACGCGGTGCTCTCGCTGCCCCCCGAGGAGCAGTACCTCGTCGCGTCCGGACGCACGTATTTTCGCGACCTCGGGTTCGATGACCTGCGCCGCATGCAGTTCGATCTCGAGACCACCGGGCTGGAGCCTCAGCACGACCGCATCTTCCTCGTGGCGATTCGGGATGCGGACGGCAAGACCGATACCCTCGAAGCCCATGGCGACAGCGATGCCGCCGAGGCCGACCTCCTCCAGCGTCTGGTCGCGCGGGTGCGCGCCATCGACCCGGACGTGATTGAGAACCACAACCTGCACGGCTTCGATCTGCCGTTCCTCGCCCACCGTGCGCGGTTGCTCGGCGTGACGCTCGCGCTGGGACGTGCCGGAACACCAGGCCTGCGGCAGCGCCCGGCTGCTCGTGGGGCTGCCCCCGGACGAGGAGGGCCCGGCCACGATGCGATGCGCCGCGCGCGGTACACGGTTCCCGGCCGCGAGTTCATCGACACACTGGATGCCGTGCGGCGGCACGACTTCTCGACCCGGGAGCTGCCTGGACATGGGCTCAAGGCCGTCGCGCAGCACCTGGGTCTCTCGAGCCCCGAGCGGGAGCACATTCCGGGGGCCCAGGTCTATGAGGTCTTCGGCAGCAACCCCGAGCGCGTGCGGCGCTACGCCCGCGACGACGTGACGGAGGCCGCCGGACTGGCACGCATGCTCGGTGGGGCTGCCTTTGCACTGGCTCGCATGGCACCGCGCCGCTACGAGCGCCTCGCGGATGCGGGGCCCGCCACCGGCGTCATCGACCCAATGCTCGTGCGCGCCTATCTCCGGGAGGGGGCCGCACTGCCAGCCCATGAGCCGGGCGACGGCACTCCTCACAGCGGAGCGGCGCTCCACCTGTTCGCCACGGGTGTCGCGAGGCACGTGGTCAAGGCTGACGTTGCCAGCCTGTACCCCTCGCTGATGCGCGAGTACCGCATTGGGCCGAAGAGAGATCGGCTCGGCGCAATGCTCGCGCTGGTGGACCGGCTCGTGGAGCAGCGGCTGGCGGCAAAGGCCCGGGCACGCGCCGCACCATCCGGCTCGCCAGAGCGCTACACGAACGAAGCACTCTCCGCGGCGATGAAGATCGTCGTCAACTCGGCCTATGGCTACCTGGGCGCGGGCGGACTCACGCGCTTCGCGGACGTGCACGCCGCCAACGAGGTGACGCGGCGCGGGCGCGAGGTGCTGAGGTTGATCTGCAACGAGCTGGCCCGGCGCGGCGTCACACTGCTGGAAGCTGACACGGACGGTGTGTACTTCTCCGTGCCGGACGGCTGGGGCGAGGCCGATGAGCGGCGCGTGGTCTCGGAGGTCGCGGAACTGCTGCCCCCCAAGGTCCGTCTCGAGTTCGACGGACGCTACGCCGCGATGCTCTCGCATGAACCGAAGAACTACGCGCTGCAGCCCTATGATGGAGCGCTCATCCTGCGCGGCGTGGCGTTCCGCTCCAGCCGGGCGGAGCCCTTCGGGGAGGACTTCCTGCGCCGAGCGCTGCGCTGCTTGCTCGCGGGCGACATCCCGGGCGTGCGGGGAGCCTATGTCGAGACCGTGACGGCGCTGCGCCGGCGGACGCTCCCGACCTTGAGTGTGGCGGCACACGTGAGGCTGACGAAGACGCCGGAGCAGTATCTCGCCGCGCGCAGGCGTGAGCTGCCCTACGAGGCCATGCTGGCGAGCGGACAGAAGCACTGGGCTTCCGGCGAGCAGGTCCGGGTCTATCGAGCGGTGGGAGGGCGTGCGGCACTGTTGCCCGAGCCGGAGGCCGGCGACAACGGCGGAGATCCTCGGGACTATGACGCCGAGTTCTATGCGCGGCAGCTCCGTGAGACCTTCGCCGCCCGGCTGGTGCGAGCGCTGGCGCCCGAGGACTTCGCGGAGGTGTTCGCGGACCCCGAGCAGCCCTCCCTCTTCGCGCCATCACTGGCGAATGCCCGGCCCATCCTCACCGTGCTGCGCGAGCCCGAGACCGAGGGTGAACCCCCGGGACTAAGCGCTGACAACTTCCCCTAGCCCATTTCCCCGCGGCCATTTCCCCTCTCCCCTCGGGAGAGGGACGGGGTGAGGGTATCGGGTGAACCCGGGTTGAACCCTCTGTCCACATCGAGAGCCACGGGTTGAAGAACGGACCCAGGAACCCTCACCCTGACCCTCTCCCGGAGGGAGAGGGAATATCGCTCGCGGGAGAAGGTCTTCCGCGCATCACCGCTCCACAGTGGGAGCGGCGTAGCGCACGGAGAAGAGGGCCGCGGCGGGATCGCTCTCCTGATTGCCCGAGGCCTTCTGGGGCGTCCACGCAGCCACGCCCACCAGCCGCCCATCCGGGCTGAAGCGCACCCTGCGCACGGACCAGCCGAACTTCCGCTCCGCCACCGGAGCATCCAGGCCCTCGCGCCACACGTAGAGCTGCTTGTCCCAACCCCCGCTCGCCAACGAGCGCCCATCCGGAGAGATGCCGGCGGAGGCCACCACGCCTCGGTGCGCCGTCCACTTCCGCAGCACCTGGCCCGAGCCCGCATCCACCAACGCCGCGGCGTTCCACTCCGCGGGCGGCTCCACGAGCCCCTTCTTCTCGCGCTCGTAGACGGCGCGATTGCGCTCGGCCTTGGCCTCGGAGAAGGCCACGCCCAACCGGCGCCCGGCCGCATCGAGCGTGACGTCATTGACGTGCGCCTCGAAGCCAAACCCAGTGCGCGGGACGAGCACCAGCCCCTGCTGCGCCTCCTGCTTCGCCTGCACAGGATCCTTCAAGGTGAGGACGGCCTCGCCCGTGGCGTCGTCGAAGGCCACATCCACGCGCTCGGCGAAGGGAGCGCCCAGCACCCCGCCCACGCCCGGAGGCAGACACGCGTCACACACCGCCACGTCCAGCCCGTCCAGCTCCAACCCCTTGAGGCGCAGGTGCTGGCCACGAGCCACCCGAGCCAAGGTGGAACCGAGCGCCGTAGGCAGCGACACCGTCTCCTGCAGCATGGCCGTGTCGATACCGGCCGCCGCCGCCGCCTGCGTGCCGAGCACCACCGCGGGGGCGCGCGAATCCAGCGCGAAGGCCACCGGGGACTTCCCATTCAGGGTACCGCCCACCACCGCGAAGCCGCCACGCCGCTCGAAGCGCACCCGCGCCTGCTCGCGTCGCAGAGCCTCCTCGCGCGCATCGAAGACCCGAATGCGCTTGTCCCAGCTCCCCGAGTACAGCGTCCCGTCCGGTGCAAAGGCGAGCGCGCTCACCCGGTCCGTATGGGGCCGCGACTCGGAGGAGAAGCCCAGGTCCCCCACGCGCAGCACGGTGAGGAGCCCCTGGGCACTGCCCGCCACGAGGTACCCACCCGCCGGGTGGAAGGCCACCGCGGTGAGGGGCTCCTCGGTGCGCAGACTGGCCTTCAGCGCACCGGTGGCCGCGTCGTAGAGGCGCACCGTGCCGTCCCAGCCCGCGCTCGCCAGCAGCGAGCCGTCCCGAGAGAAGGCCAATGCCTCTACGTCGAACTCAGAGGGGTTGATGCCCTGGTCCACCACGCGCGCCAACGAGGGCCGCAGCGTCCACAGCGCGAGCTGGTACTCGCGCGCGCCCAGGTGCGAGTAGGCCACGCGCGAGGAATCCGGCGAGAAGGCCAGCGTCCAGACGAAGTCCTTGCGGTCGAGGACAGCGCTGTCCTCGAGCCCCAGGGCCTCACCCGCGAGGAAGCCGCCCGGCGTGGACTCCAGCCGGGAGGCGGTATCCGGCGCGAGCACCGGCGCGGTGTGCTGACACCCAGCCAGCGACAACACTCCTACGAGCCACAGCGCACCAGGCGCGGCAGCCTTCACGAGCCACCCAGCGCCGCCGACTGCTCCGGCGGCACCTCCGTCACGCCCTTGTTGCTCACGGAGAGCAGGAAGAGGGGCTTGCGAGCCTCACGCTTCTCGTCGAAGGACGTCTTGCCCGTGGCGCCGTCGAAGTCCTTCACGTTGGCCAGCGCCTCGCGGAACTCCCCACGCGTCCGAGGCGCCTGCTTCGAATCCAGAATCTGCCGCACCATGCGCGCCGAGTCGTAGCCGTAGGCCTCCAGCAGGCCCGGGTCGCCGGGGTTCGCCTGACGGTAGGCCTGGACGAAGCGGCGCGTGGCCGGCCGCTGCGAGTCCACGAAGAAGCCATCCACGTACACCGAGCAGGTGACGAACTTGCCACCGCGCTCGACGAGCTCGGGCATGCCGCTGGCGCCCTTGGAGCTACTCCACGCGTTGGTGCCCAGCAGCATCACCGTCTTGATGGTCTTCTTGCCCGTCGTCTTGCGGATGCGCTCCACGTCGCGCGCATCACACGCGTTGGTGACGATGTCCTCCACCGCCAGCGCCGGAGCCACCAGGCTCACCCGCCGCCACTCGTCGGGGATGAAGATGGCCTCGAAGTCGATGATGGGATCCACCTCGCCCCTCATCTTCTCCATGGCCTTGCGCTTGCGGAACGCGTCCTGGCCGCTGGTCTGCTGCTGCACCTCGCGCACACCCTCGATGTAATCGAGCCGGTCCTCCAGGTAGTAGCGGCCCACCAGCTTCTTGGCCTCGGTGGTGAACGTCGTCTGGTCGTGGTTGTACGTCTCGGCGCCGCGCACCTGGCCGCCGTTCTCCACCACGTGGTCCCAGAAGTCGTTGGCCAGCTCCACCCCGTACGGCAGGTTGGGGTAGAGCATCGCGAAGCTCTTGAAACCCTTCTGCTTCATCGCGAAGTCGGCGATGGCCCGCGCCTGCGCCGAGTTGGTGAGCATGTTGCGGAAGACGAAGGGCCCGATGCCCGTGATGTCCTCCTGACGCGTGAGCGTCAGCAGCGGCACCTGGAGTTCCTCGGCCAGCAGCGCGGCACGGCGCGACTCGTCCGTGGTGATGGGACCCAGCACGGCGATGGCGCCCTCGTCGAAGGCGAGCTGCTCCATGGCCTGGCCGGTGATGTTCACATCGCCCTGGGTGTCCTTGACGACGAGCTCGATGTCGCTGCCGGCCAGGGCCAGCTTCACCCCGCGCAGCACGGCCTCGCCCACCGCCTTGTACTTGCCGGACATGGGCAGCAGCAGACCCACCGTCTTCGTCTGCACGTCCACGCGGCGAGTGGCACGCGCGAGCAGCTCGCGGGCCTGGGGGGCGAACGTGTGGTTGGGCGCCTCCGCCAGGAAGCGGTTGAGCGTCTCCTCCAGCCGCGTCCAGTCGCGCAGGTGGTAGTAGATGCGGGCCAGCTTGAAGCTCAGCACCGGCCAGGCGGGGTTGGACGGCGGCAGGTCCTCCATCACCTGGGCCACATCCATGAAGCCCGCGCGGCCCTCCACCAGCTGCTGCACCCGGGCCACCGCGGCCTGCTGCGCCTCGGGCGTCTGGGCGTCACCGGCCAGGGCGACGGAGATCTTCAGCGCCTGCCCGAAGAGGCCCGCCTTCTCCGCGGCCTTCACGGAGTCCTCGAGCAACTGGGTGCGCTCGGCTCCCTCGGCCCGCTCGGCGAGGCTGTAGAGCGTCTGGTACGCGTCGCGGTAGGCCCCCACCTCCAGCGCGGCCCGGCCCAGCCGGCGCTTGGCCTCCGTGGCCTGCGGGTGGAGCGGGTTCTCGAAGAGCAGCTCGTTGAAGCTCTTCCGCGCGTTGACGTAGTCCTGCGAGTCGTAGAAGAGCACGCCCGCCCGGTAGAGGGCCTCCTGGCCGGCCGTCGTCTGCGGATACGCCTTGCGCACCGAGAGGAAGGCCTCGGCAGCCTGCTTGCGCGGCGCCGTCTCGGCCTGCTGAGCGGCCTGGGCGAGAGCCTGGTCCGCCTGCGCGTCCTTGCGCGCCTCGACGGTGGGCTTCGACGGGAACGGATCTCCCTGGGGGACGTCTTCGTTCCGGCCCTGTCCCGAAGAGGAAGAACCGGACGAGCGGTCAGGAGAAGAGCCACCGCCCGTAGCGGAGGGCGTCTTGCAGGCGGTCATCAACAGCGTCAGCGCGAGCAGCAGCGCGCGGCGCGGAGAGGGGCGGACATCCATGGTGCGTGTGTGCATAGCAGCGGGGCGCGCCTCCGTCGACAGTCGAGCGCGGAGGACATTCCCCGCGCCGTCCGCTGGGTTTTGCACCAGACGTGCCGCCCCCGGAGTCCCCCTTGGAAGCCTCGGGAGCCGGGCCTGTGTGGTTTCCGGACCGCAGCGGTGTGTGCTCGGGTACTCGCCTGCCCAGGGGACAGCAGAAAAGGCGCCCTCCAGGACTGGACCTGGGCCGGGCTCTCCCTGGAAGGGAGGCGTTGCGGCCCCCGCCCCCCATCCCAAGCGTTAGGGCTCGGACTTTCTCACCCAGGAGCTGAGCATGGCAGGCAAGGAACGGTTGCGGGAGGGCTACGGGAGCACGAGCGAGCAGCGGCAGCGCAACCTGGAGGGCGACAACTTCGAGGAGCGCTCGCCCCATACTCCAGAGGAGAGCGAAGCGGCCCGCGCCCCGCCCGACAAGGGAGGACACGTGGTGCACGTGAATGCCCTGGCCGAGCCGCTCGACAAGGACAGCGGGGACTGAAGGAAGCGAACGGAGCCAGTCATGTCCCAAAGGAAGATTCAGGCGGGAATGGTGGTGCGCAGTCACGATGGCGAGCCGCTCGGGCGCGTCATCTCCGTCGATGACGAGTGCTTCGTGCTCGAGCGCCGGGTGGTCGTCACGCGCGAGCACCGGGTGAGCCTCGAGGACGTGAAGTCCCTGGACGAGCACGGCATCGTGCTAGGCCCGGAACATGGCCACCCGCGAGCCCGCTTGGAGGCCACGGACCTCGTGGAGGTCTTCTGGTCCTCGAAGCGCGCGCGCGACGAGCAGCGGCCCTTGGAGGAGCGAGAGGAGCCAGACACTCTGGCCTCGCACGAGATGGTGGCCGCGGCGGAACACGCCGAGGCCTACCCCATCCACGTGGAGCGCGGCACCGTCCCTCATCCTCGCTATGTGCCGATGTCCGAGGAGGAGCCTCGCAGGAGCGGCGGTGCCCCGGAGGAGTCCTGGGACTCCGACACCCGCCACGCCTCACGGGACGACCCTCCCTCGAAACACGGGATGCGGGAGACGGTGATTCACTACGCGACCCATCCCATCGAGGCGGCGAGCGAGCTCCTGGGGCTGCTGCGCGGAGAGCGGACCCATCCTCGCCACTGAGCACCAACCAGCTCCCTGTCCTGTCTGAGCAGGAACCGGTTTCCCAGACTGGGAGTGAATTACCTGTCTGGCGCGTTAAATGATTGTTGCGGGATAGGCATCTTTGTGAACGCGTGCTAAGAGCCCATGGGCTTTGGCATCGTCCTCCACGTTCGACTCGTCCTCGCTCCTCGAGCTGTCGCGCCGCCGTGCCGAATCCCAGCCAGAGGAGCTCGCCTACACCTTCTTGGTCGACGGTGAGACCGAGGAAGCGCGCCTCACCTATGCGGGACTGGATGCGCGGGCACGGGCCATCGGTGGACTCCTGCAGGAGCTGGGCGCTCAGGGCGAGCGGGTGCTGCTGCTCTACCCGCCAGGGCTCGACTACGTCACCGCCTTCGTCGGCTGCATCTACGCTGGAGCCATCGCAGTACCGGCCTATCCGCCGGATCCGATGCGCCTGGGACGGACGCTCCCGCGCCTCGAGGCGCTGATCTCCGACGCACGCGCCCGCTTCGCGCTCACCAACGAGCTCATCCGCTCCATGGCGGACGGGCTCGCGGAGCAGTTCCCCGGATTGGCCGGGCTGAAGTGGGTGGCCACCGACGAGGTGCCCGCGGAGAGCGCCAGCGCATGGAAGGACCCGGGCCTCACGCGCGAGTCGCTCGCGTTCCTCCAATACACCTCGGGCTCCACGGGCACGCCTCGCGGAGTGATGCTCAGCCACGGCAACCTGCTGCACAACTCGAAGGCCATCCAGAGCGGCTTCGAGCCCTCGCCCGGGAGCGTGGGCGTCATCTGGTTGCCGCCCTACCACGACATGGGCCTCATCGGCGGAGTGCTCCAGCCGCTGTTCGGCGGCTTCCCCGTCGTCCTGATGTCACCGCTGGACTTCCTCAAGCGTCCCGCGCGGTGGCTCGAGGCCCTCTCGCGCTACCGGGGCACGCACAGCGGCGGGCCCAACTTCGCCTACGACCTGTGCGTGCGGAAGACCACGCCCGAGCAGCGCGCCGCGTTGGACCTGAGCTCCTGGAGCGTGGCCTTCAACGGCGCAGAGCCCGTGCGAGCCGCGACGCTCGACCGCTTCGCCGAGGCCTTCGCCATCTCCGGCTTCCGCCGCGAGGCCTTCTACCCCTGCTACGGCCTGGCCGAGAGCACCCTCTTCGTCACCGGGGGCCGCAAGTCCGAGCCTCCCGTGGTGCGCGAGTGGAAGCCCGAGGGTGCCAGGGGCGTGCGCCAGCTCGTGGGCTGTGGCACGAGCGCGATGGACCAGGAGTTGCTCATCGTCCATCCCGAGACGCTCGCTCCCGTGCCCGAGGGACAGATTGGGGAAATCTGGGTGCGCGGCGGAAGCGTCGCCCAGGGCTACTGGAACCGGCCCGAGCTGAGCGAGCAGACCTTCCGCGCCCGCCGCAGCGACACCGGCGAGGGACCCTGGCTGCGCACCGGGGACCTCGGGTTCCTCTTGCACGGAGAGCTGTTCGTCGCGGGCCGCATCAAGGACCTCATCATCATCCGCGGGCGCAACCTCTATCCGCAGGACCTGGAACAGACCGCCGAGGCCAGCCACCCCGCGCTACGTCCGGGTTGCTCCGCCGCCTTCAGTCTGGAGGCGGATGGACAGGAGCTCCTCGTGCTCGTCCACGAGGTGGACCGCGCGAAGCTCTCGGAGCCCTCTGAGGTCGTGGGGGCCATCCGCCGCGCCGTCGCCGAGCAGCACGAGGTGGCACCGGGCCGCGTGGTGCTAGTCCCAGCGGGCCACATCCCCAAGACGTCCAGCGGCAAGATTCAACGCAGCACCTGCCGCGCCATGTACCTCGCGGGCGAGCTGGAGCTCATCACGGAGAGCGCCGCGCCCCAGGCAGAGACCCCGGCACCGGCCGAGCCGCCCGCCCTCACTCGCGAGGCCCTGCTGAGCGCCTCGGAGACGGAGCGGACCCGGTTGCTCGGAGAGCACCTGCGGCACCGCCTTGCACGTGCCCTCGCCGTGCCCGCCTCTGCACTGGACGAGGAGCGGCCCCTCACCGCGTTCGGCCTGGACTCCATCCACTCCATCGAGCTCAAGGGCGCACTGGAGGAGGAGCTGGGCATCCACCTGCCGGTGGCGCTGCTGCTGGATGGCGCCACCCTGGGCACGCTCACCACTCGCGCGCTGGAGGCACTGCATTCCGCACACTCGGCGTCCTCCGCACCTCCGCCCCTCGAGCCCGCCAACCACGGCCCCCACCCGCCCCTCTCCTATGGCCAGGAGCGGCTCCTCTTCCTGGACCAGCTCGCGACGGCTAACTCGGCCTACAACATCGCCGCGGCGGTGAGGCTCGAGGGACGGCTCGACGTGGAGGCCCTGGGACGCAGCCTCGCGGCCATCCTCCGCCGGCATGACTCGTTGCGCGCCCGCTTCCCCTTCGTGGACAGCAAGCGCGTACAGGTGCTGCTCCCCGCGGCGCAGGTGCCAGACATGGGCCCGCTCGATGGAGAGGGCACCGTCGTGGACCTGTCCGGCCTGCCCGAGGCCGAGCGCGAAACCGAGGCCACCCGGCTCACCACGCGAGAGGCCCGCCACCGCTTCGACCTGGAGCGAGGCCCTCTACTGCGCGCGAAGCTGCTGAAGCTCGCCCCGGAGCGACACCGGCTGGTGCTCTCGGTGCACCACATTGTCTCGGACGGCTGGACCATGGGCGTGCTCGTGCGCGAGCTGGGCGCCCTCTACCCCGCCTTCGCCGAGGGCCGCCCTTCTCCTCTGCCCGCACCGCGCATTCAGTACACGGACTACGCCGCCTGGCAGCGGCGCTGGCTGGAGGGCGGCACACTTGCCTCGGAGCAGTCCTGGTGGAAGGAGCGCCTCACCGGCTTGCCTCCCCTGCTGGAGCTGCCTGGCGACAGACCCCACCCCGCCACTCAGTCTTTCGAGGGCGCTCGCCATCCGCTGGACCTCTCCGCTCCCCTCACCGTGGGCCTCGAGCAGCTCGGACAGGCCGAGGGCGCCACGCCCTTCATGGTGCTGCTCGCTGGCTTCCTCGTGACGCTCCACCAGCGCACCGGCCGCACGGATTTGGTGGTGGGCACGGACATCGCCAACCGCGAGCACCCGCGCACCCAGCAGCTCGTGGGCCTCTTCGTCAACCAGCTCGTCCTGCGCGTGGACCTCTCGGGCAACCCCACCTTCCGGCAGGTGCTCGCCCGCGTGCGGCAGGTGGCGCTCGGCGCCTATGCGCACCCGCATGTTCCTTTCGACAAGCTCGTCGAGACGCTGCGCCCTCCACGAGACACCCGCTACAACCCGCTCTTCCAGGTGATGTTCGTCCTGGAGAACGCGCCCCTGCCCGCACTGGAGCTGCCCGGCCTGCGCCTGGAGCTGCTCGAGCTCGATGACGGCGGCTCGCCCTTCGACCTCTCGGTGCTGTTGTCGAAGCACGGAGGCAAACTGGGCGGCGTGCTGCGCTACAGCACCGCGTTGTTCGACGACGCCACCATCGTCCGGCTCGGGGAGGGCTATCAAACGGTGCTCTCGGCCGCAGTGCAGCGCCCGGATGCCACGCTGGAGGAGCTGCGGGATGTCCTCGCCGAGCATGAGCGACAGCGCGAGCGCGAACGGGCCGAGGAGCTGAAGTCCAAGCGGCAGGACATGTTTCGCAACGTGCGCCGCAAGACCGATATCCCCTCTCCCTCTGGGAGAGGGTCAGGGTGAGGGTCATCCCCCGCTCCACGGGAACCCCACACGCGAAAACCCTCACCCCCCGCCCTCTCCCAGAGGGAGAGGGAGCATGCGCAACCATGGAAGGCACACCATGAAGAAGGCACTCCCCCAGGTGAAACGCCGGGAGGTGGCGGAGTCCGGCGAGGACTGGGTCCGCTTCGAGCCGCTCGAGCCTGGACTCCACCTGCCCGTGCTCGCCCGTCCCACGCTCCCGGGCGTCGACCTCGCCAACTGGGCCAGCAAGCACCGTGCTCGCGTGGACGAGCACCTGCATCGCCACGGTGCCGTACTCTTCCGCGGCTTCGACATCGCCTCCGCCGAGGCCCTGGAACGCTCCATCCGCGCAGTGGCCGATGAATCCCTCCCCTACGAGGAGCGCTCCTCACCGCGCTCGCAGGTGAGTGGCAACGTCTACACCTCCACGGACCACCCGCCCGCCGAGCACATCTTCCCGCACAACGAGCAGTCCTATAACCAGGCCTTCCCCCTGCGCCTGTTCTTCTGCTGCGTGACGCCCGCGCAGGAGGGAGGCCGTACGCCCCTGGTGGACTCGCGCCGCGTCTTCCAGCGCCTCCCCCCCGCGCTGCGCACCCGCTTCCTCGAACAGGGCTACACATACGTGCGCAACTTCGGCGGCCAGTTCGGACTGAGCTGGCAGACAGCCTTCCAGACGGAGTCGCCCGCCGAGGTCGAGGCGTACTGCCGCCGCAATCACATCCAGTTCGAGTGGCGCGAGGGCCAGCGACTGAGGACGCGCCAGGTGCGCCGCGCCGCCGGGCTCCACCTCGCCAGCGGCGAGCCGGTGTGGTTCAATCACGCCACGTTCTTCCACGTCTCCACCCTGCCTCCCGCCGTGGCCTCGGCGCTGCTCGCGGAGTTCGGCCAGGAAGACCTGCCCAACAACACCTATTACGGCGATGGCTCGCCCATCGAGCCGGAGGTGCTGGAGGCGCTGCGCGCGGCCTACCACGCCGAGACGGTCTCCTTCCCCTGGGAGCGCGGAGACCTCCTCGTCGTCGACAACATGCTCGCCGCGCACGCACGCACGCCCTTCTCCGGCCCGCGCAAGGTGCTCGTCGGAATGGCCCGCCTCTTCCCCTGGGACGACGTGCGCCCCGTCCCCTCCCCCACCTAGGAGACTCCGCCTTGTCCTCCTCCAACGGCTTCCGTCTGTCTCCGCAGCAGGCCCACCTCTGGTCCCAGCTCGTCCCGAGCCTGGACACGCCCTTCCGCACTCAGTGCGTGGTGGAGCTCCAAGGCGCCCTGGACAAGCCGCGCCTCGAGCGCGCCGTGCGGGAGGTGCTCTCCCGGCATGAGATCCTCCGCACCACGTACCGTCGGCTCCCGGGCACCGAGACCGCCGTCCAGGTGCCCGGTGACGTGCCCGCGCCCCTGCTGCAAGAGCTCGACTGGCGTGGGCGCGACACCTGGCCCCATGGTCTGGAGCATTGGCTCCGCGGCGACCTGATCAACAAGCTCCTGAAGCAGGGACCAGAGGGGCAGGTATCCCGCGTGCCAGAGGAACCGAGTCGCCTCGCGTTGGCAGCGTGCGGTGACACCCAGCACCTGCTGCTGGTGGACCTCCCGGCCCTCTCGGCGGACCGGCGGAGCCTGAGCTGTTTCATCCGCGAGCTCGTCAAGGCCTATGCCGCACAAGGCGGCGGCGAGCCCCTGCCCGAGCCGCCCATGCAGTACGCGGACGTGTCGGAGGTGTTCCAACAGTTGCTGGAGTCCGAGGACTCCCGCGATGGCCGGCGCTACTGGGAAGGCTTCGACCTGTCGGGCCCGACCACCATCGAGCTCCCCACCCGGGGGCCAGGTGCACCCGAAGAGCCCTTCAGGATCAACCGGTGGCGGCCATGGGAGCTGCCGCCCGGACTCTCCGCCATGGTGAGAACCGGAGCTGGGCGCATCGGCGTGCCGGTACCGACTTTCGTGCTGACCTGCTGGCAGCTCCTGCTGGCCCGCCTCTCCGGACGCCTCGAATGGTCCGTGGCGGTGCACTTCGATGGCCGCACCTACGATGGGCTGGATGAGGCGATGGGCCTCTTCGAGCGCTACCTTCCGCTGCGCTGCGAGGTACGCGCGCACGCCCGTTTCGCCGATTTCGCCCGCGAGGTGGCCCGGGCCACGCAGGACACTGTCGCGTGGCAGGAGTACTTCGACGTGGCGAAGGCCCCGCTCCTTCCCTTCGCCTTCGAGGACCTCACCTGGCCCGAGGCGCTCCACCAGGACGGCCTCACCTTCACCACCTGGCGGATGAACGCCTGCACCAGCCGCTTCGAGCTCAAGCTGCTCTGCGGGCAGCGCCAGGACATGCTCGACCTGGAAATCCATCGGGACCCGACGCGCTACCCTGACGACAAGTTGGGGGAGCGCCTGCTGGCGCTGCTCGAAGCCGCCGCCGCCAATCCGGAGCGCACGCTGGAGTCGCTACCGCTGATGGGCCCGGAGGAGCTGCAGCGGCTGGAGTCCTTCAACCACACCGAGCGCCCCTACGACACCACGGGCAGCTTCCCCGAGCGCTTCGCCGCAGTGGCTCGGAGCACACCGGACGCGCTCGCCGTGGCCTTCGAGGACGAGCGGCTCACGTTCTCTCAGCTCGCATCCCGCGCCCACAGGCTCGCGTGGCACCTGCGCTCGCTGGGCGTGGGCCCCGAGACGCGCGTGGGCCTCTTCCTGGAGCGCTCCGTGGAGCAGGTCGTTGCCCTGCTCGCCATCCTCCAAGCCGGCGGCGCCTTCGTCCCGCTCGATCCGCTCTACCCTCGCGAGCGCCTCGGCTCCATGCTCCAGCAGGCCGACGCCCGGCTCGTCGTCACCCGCTCCCACCTCCAGTCCCTGCTCCCCGAGGGCATGGCCACGGCCGTCCTCCTGGACTCCGACGCCGAGCGGATCTCCAGCGCGCCGGACACCGCGCCAGACGTCACCGTACAGCCCGAGCAGCTCGCCTACGTGCTCTTCACCTCCGGCTCCACGGGCAGGCCCAAGGGGGTGATGATCCAGCACCGCTCGCTGCTCAACCTCGCGGCCACCCTGCGCGACACCGTCTACGAAGGCCGTGGTCCCGGACTGCGCGTCAGCCTCAACGGGCCGCTCGTCTTCGACACCTCCGTCAAACAGTGGGTGCAGCTCCTCAACGGCCACTCGCTGCACATTGTCCCCGAGGAGGCCCGCCTGGACGCCTCGCGGATGCGTGGCTTCGTGCAGCGGCAGGCGCTCGATGTCCTGGACACCACGCCCTCGCTGCTGGCCCCCCTGCTGGACCAGGGCCTGGGCCGCGAGCCGGACTTCTCCCCTGCGCTCGTGCTGGTGGGCGGCGAGGCCATCTCCGCGAGCACCTGGACGGAGCTGCGCGCCCGCTCGCACACCCGCTTCGTCAACATGTACGGCCCCACGGAGTGCACGGTGAACTCCACCACCTGCCCCGTCGCCGCCTCGCCCGAGCCCACCATCGGCGGGCCGCTCGGCAACGTGCGCGTGCACCTGCTGGACGCGTACCTGCGCCCGGTGCCCCCTGGTATCCCGGGCGAGCTCTATATCGGTGGTGCGGGCGTGGGCCGTGGTTACATTGGCCGGCCTGAGCTCACCGCCGAGCGATTCATCCCCGATCCGTTCGGCGAGCTGGGCTCGCGCCTCTACCGCACGGGAGACCTCGGCCGCTGGCGCGAGGGCGGCCGCATCGAGTTCCTCGGCCGAGCGGACCACCAGGTGAAGCTGCGCGGTCTGCGCATCGAGCTGGGGGAGATCGAAGCCGTGATGCGCACTCACCCCGAGGTGGGCGAGGTCATCGTGGTGCTGCGCGAGACCCAGCCCGGCGAGCAACACCTCGTGGGTTACTTCGTCCCGCGCCGCGGCCTGACTCCGGGCGCCGAAGCCGAGGGACAAGAACTGGCCAATCAGCTCCGGGGCCTGCTGCGGCGGATGCTGCCCGAGTTCATGGTGCCCTGGGCCCTGGTGCCACTCGCGCGCCTGCCACTCACGCGCAACGGCAAGGTGGACCGCGCCGCGCTGCCGAATCCGAGCACCGCTGCTCGCGAGTCCGACGTCCCCTACGAAGCACCCACCAACCAGATAGAGCAGACCATCGCGGCCATCTGGCAGGAGGCCCTCAAGGTCGACAAGGTGGGCTTGCACAGCAACTTCTTCGACCTGGGCGGACACTCACTCCTCATGGTGCAGGTGCACGAGAAGCTCGCCGCGGCCTTCGGCCGACGCTTCTCCATGGTGGAGCTCTTCCAGCACCCCACCGTCGCGGCGCTCGCCCGGCACATCGGGCAGGCCCAAGGGGGCGCGACGGCGGCCTCCGGACAGAGCCAGCAGCGGGTCGAGGACCGCGCGCAGAAACAACGTCAGGCCTTGCAGCAGCAGGCCCTTCTCATCAAGGCAGGCAGAGGTCGGAAATGAGCCCCCCCGAGCAGGAGTCCTTTCAGCCCGAGGCCATCGCCATCATCGGCATGGCGTGCCGTTTCCCCGGCGCCGCCACGGTGGAGCAGTTCTGGAAGAACCTCCAGGAGGGCGTGGAGTCCATCCGCTTCCTCTCCGACGAGGAACTGGACCGCGCCGCCATCGACTCGGCCGAGCTGAGGGACCCGAAGTACGTGAAGGCCCGCGCGGTGCTCGACGGCATCGACCAGTTCGACGCGCGCTTCTTCGACTTCTCGCCGCGCGAGGCCGAGCTCACCGACCCGCAGCAGCGCGTCTTCCTCGAGTGCGTGTGGGAGGCGCTAGAGAAGGCCGGCGTGGAGCCCTCGGGCTTTCCGGGCCCCATCGGCGTGTACGCGGGCGCGGGCGCCAACGGCTACCTGCTCCACAACCTGTCCTCCGCCGGGCACCTGGTGGGCACGGCCAACGCCTTCCAGGCCGTCATCCACAACAAGAATGACCACCTGTCCACGCGCGTGGCCTACAAGCTGAACCTCAAGGGCCCCGCCGTCACCGTGCAGACAGCGTGCTCCACGTCGCTCGTGGCGGTGTACCACGCGTGCCAGAGCCTCCTCAGCCACCAGTGTGACCTGGCGCTCGCCGGCGGTGTCACCCTCACCGTTCCGCAGAACACGGGATACCTGCACCACGAGCGCGGCATCGGCTCGCCGGACGGGCACTGCCGGCCATTCGACGCGAAGGCCCAGGGCACCGTGGGCGGCAGTGGCGCGGGCGTCGTCCTGCTCAAGCGTCTGTCCGAGGCCCTCGCCGATGGCGATCACATCCATGCCGTCATCCGCGGCGGCGCCCTCAACAACGACGGCTCCGGCAAGGTGGGCTACACCGCCCCGAGCGTGGATGGCCAGGCTGAGGTCATCTCGCTCGCCCAGGCCGTCTCCGGCGTGGAGCCTGGCTCCATCTCCTATGTCGAGGCCCATGGCACCGCCACGCCGCTCGGAGATCCCATCGAAATCCAGGCCCTCACCCAGGCCTTCCGCAACGGGGGTGATGAGCGCAAGGGCGCCTGTGCCATCGGCTCGGTGAAAAGCAACCTGGGCCACCTGGACACCGCGGCTGGCGTCGCGGGCCTCCTCAAGACGGCGCTGTCGCTGGAGCACGGGAAGCTGCCCCCCACCCTCCACTTCGAGAAGCCCAACCCGGAGATCGACTTCGCCAACAGTCCCTTCTACGTCAACGCGAAGCTGAGCGACTGGACTGCCCCCGCGCCGCGCCGCGCTGGCGTCAGCTCGTTCGGCCTGGGCGGCACCAACGCCCACGTCGTCCTGGAGCAGCCCCCCGCGCGCAAGGACTCGGGCACCGCTTCGCGCGGGCCGCAGCTCCTGGTGCTCTCCGCCCGCTCCGAGGCAGCCCTGGAGGCGATGACCACCTGGCTCGCCGAGCACCTCCAGCGCACCCCGTCCCTGAAGCTCGCGGACGTGGCGTACACCCTGCACAAGGGCCGCAAGGTGTTCGACCACCGTCGCTTCGCCGTATGCCGGGACGTGGAGGACGCCGCGCGCACGCTGGCCACCATGTCCCCGGACCGCGTCTTCACCCGCGTCCAGGAGCCGGTGAACCGCTCCTTCTCCTTCATGTTTCCCGGCCAGGGCTCGCAGTACCCCGGCATGGCCGCGGACCTCTACCGCTCCGAGCCCGTGTTCCGTCGCGAGCTGGACCGGTGCCTCGACATCCTCGGGCGCCAGCGCGGTGAGCTGCGGCGGCTGCTGCTGGACTCCACCCCGGACGATGCGCGAGCGGCCCGCGAGTTGGACCAGACGGACATCACCCAGCCTGCCCTCTTCGCCGTGGAGTACGCCCTGGGCCGGCTGCTGCTGAGCTGGGGCCTCCAGCCCGAGTCGATGATCGGCCACAGCGTGGGCGAGTACGTGGCGGCATGCCTCGCGGGCGTGTTCTCGCTGGAGGACGCGCTCGGGCTGGTGGCACTGCGCGGCAGGCTGCTCCACGCGTTGCCTCCGGGCGCCATGCTCTCCGTGCAGATGGCCGAGCAGGACGTGCTTCCGCTGCTGGGCCCGGGACTGGAGCTCGCCGCCATCAACGCGTCCTCCTGGTCCGTGGTGGCCGGACCCTTCGAGGCCATCGACGCCCTGGAGAAGCAGCTCTCCGCACGCGACGTGCTGTGCCGCCGACTGCGCACCTCGCATGCCTTCCACACGGCGATGGTGGAGCCCGCCGTGGCGCCGTTCCGCGAGGCCGTGGCCCGCGTGCAGCGCCATGCGCCCCAGCTCCGCATCGTCTCCAACGTGACGGGAAAGTGGATGACCGCGGAGCAGGCTGTGGACCCAGACTACTGGGCCCGGCACCTGCGCGCCCCCGTGCGCTTCGCGGACGGGCTGGACACGATGCTGCAACAGCCCGAGGCCGCCTTGCTGGAGGTGGGCCCGGGCAAGGTGCTGCAGACGCTGGCGCGCGGGCGTCCCCGCAACAAGCCGGGACACGTCATGCTCACCACGCTGCCTCCCGCCGGAGACTCTATGCCCGCGCTGGAGTTCCTGCTGCGCACGGTGGGCCACCTGTGGACGCTCGGTGTGCAGGCCCCGGAGCTATTCGCTGGAGAGGAGCGCCGCCGCGAGCAGCTCCCCACCTACCCCTTCGAGCGCCAGCGCTACTGGGTGGACCTGCGTGCGTCCGGCGCAGCAGGAGCAAGGCGCGGCTCGCTGGAGAAACGCTCGGACGTGGCGAGCTGGTTCTACGTTCCCGTCTGGAAGCAGTCCGCGCCTCGCGTGCTGGCAGCGGAGGGCTCGCGGAAGAAGGCCTCCTGGTTGGTGCTGGTGGACAAGACGGGCCTGGGCTCGCGCGTGGCCGAGCGCCTGCGGAAGCTCGGACATGACGTGGTCGAGGCGTCCCTGGGCCGCGAGTGGCGCCGCACGGGCGCGCACGCCCATGAGCTGAACCCCGCCCGCCGTGAGGACTACGCGAACCTGCTCTTGGAGCTGGCCACCGAGGGACGTCTGCCCACGCGCATCGTGCACCTGTTTGGCCTCACCCCCGAGGGCCCAGGCGCGGCATCCGAGGACATCCTCTCCCGCTCCTTCTCTAGCCTGCTGCACCTCGCGCAGGCGCTTAGCGGGCTGGAGACTGGGGCCCCCGTGCACCTCACGGTGGTGTCCAACGGTATGCAGGAGGTGGTGGGCGGAGACCTGTCCTCGCCTGAGCAGGCGACGGCGCTGGGCCCGTGCCGCGTCATCCCTCGTGAGCTGCCGGACGTGCGCGCCCGCAGTGTGGACGTGGTGCTCCCGCCCCCGGGCAGCGCGCAGGCCGAGCGCCTCGTGGAGCAACTGGTGGCGGAGCTGGACTCTGAAGCTGGGGAGCCCGCGGTGGCCTTCCGCAACGGCCGCCGCTGGGTGCAGGACTTCGAGGCGCTCCGCCTGGAAGACGGCGCGGGCTCCGCCATGCCCCTGCGCGAGGGCGGCGTCTACCTCATCACCGGTGGCCTCGGCGGCATGGGCCTGTCCTTCGCCGAGGAGCTCGCCAGCAAGGTGAAGGCACGGCTGGTGCTCACTGGCCGCTCGGAGCCGCCTCCCCATGAGGACTGGGGCCGAATCCCCGCGCTCCAGCGGATGGAGGCGCAGGGGGCGCAGGTGCTCGCGCTGAAAGCAGACGTGACGGACGCGGAGCGCATGCGTGCCGTGATTGCCGAAACCCTCCAGCGCTTCGGTGCGCTCCACGGTGTCATCCACGCGGCCGGTGTGCCCGGTGGCGGAATGCTTCAGCTCCGGACGCGCGAGGCCATCGAGGCCGTGCTGGCGCCCAAGGTGAAGGGTACGCAGGTACTGGTGGCGGCAATCGAGGGCCTGCCGCTGGACTTCTTCGTGGCGTGCTCGTCACTGACGTCGGTGGTGGGCCGCTTCGGACAGGTGGACTACACGGCGGCCAACACCTTCCAGGATGCCTTCATGCGGGCGTGGCAGGCGCGCACGGGCACCTACGCGGTGTCCGTGAACTGGGGCGCCTGGGACGAGGTGGGTATGGCCGCCCGCCCCGCCACCCGCGCCCAGGAGGGCAAGCCGTTCGCTCATCCCATCCTGCACCAGTGCCTCGTGGACACACCGCAGCGACTGGTGTTCTCCGGCACGCTCGGTGAGGCCCGCTCGCTGTGGATTACGGACGAGCACCGCATCCTCGGCAATCCCACCGTGCCGGGCGTGGCCTATCTGGAGCTGGTACGTGCAGCCATCGCCGGACGAGCCCAGGGCCGGGTCATCGAGCTGCTCGATACGTACTTCCTCACGCCGCTGCGCGTGCCGGAGAAGGAGACGCGCGAGCTGCGGCTCATCCTCGAGCAGGACGGTGACGGCTATCGCTGGGTGGCGCGCAGCCTGCCGAAGGGCGGCACCGGCCCGAGCACGGACCACGCCGCGGGCCACGTCCGCATCGGCGGGCCCCAAGAGCCGCGCTTCATGGACCTGGAGGAGCTGCGCCGCCGGTGCCACCGCCCCCAGCCCGCCTCATTCGAGACAGAGCACGAGGAAGGGCTCGGCCCCCGCTGGCGCAGCGTGCAGGGCATTCACCCCGGTGATGGCGAGCTGCTCGTCACCCTGGAGCTGATGCCGGAGTTCGCCCCGGACTTCGAGCGGATGCTCTTCCACCCCTCGCTCATCGACCGCACGTCGGGCATCGCCAAGAGCTTCCTGTCCGAGCACGGCTACTACCTGCCCTTCTGCTACAAGCAGCTGCGCCTGTACGCGGACGTGCCGCGCCGCGTGGTCAGCTACGCGCGCTTCCGCAAGGACGAGCTCACCGACGGAGAGACGCTCGCCTTCGACGTAGTAATGATGGACGAGCGCGGCCGGGTGCTCGCCGAGGTGGAGCGGCTCACCCAGAAGCGGGTGAACGACCCCGCCGCCGAGCTGCGGGCCCTCGCCGCCGCGGCTCGTGAATCCGCGAAGGCCCGCGCGCTGCCTACCGAGGAGACGCAGGAGATCCTCCCTCGCGAGGGAGTCACAGCACTGGAGCGCATCCTCGCCGCCCGGGTCATGCCCCAGGTGGTGGTGTCCGTGAGGGACCTCCAGACGACGCTCGAGCACACTGACGCGCAGGTGCGCGAGCGCTTCCTCCAGGCGATGGGCGAGACGCACGCCTCGGGCGAGAAGACGCCCCGTCCGTCCCTCAAGGCGCCCTACGTGGCCCCGCGCAACGAGCTGGAGCAGCGCATCGCCGAGGCCTGGCAGGGCGTGCTGGGCATCGACAAGGTGGGCATTCACGACAACTTCCTGGAGCTGGGCGGAGACTCGGTCCAGGCCATCCAGATCATCGCCCGGGGTAACCAGCTCGGGCTCCAGCTCAACCCGCAGCAGTTCTTCCAGTACTCCACCATCGCGGAGCTGGCGGGGATGCTCTCCAGCATGCTGTCGAAGCAGGCCGAGCAGGGACCCGTGACGGGCCCCGCCCTGCTCACGCCCGGACAGCGCCACTTCTTCGAGCAGGCTCCACGCGAGCCGTCTCGTATCAGCCGAGTGCTGGGCCTGGACGTGGACAGCAGCGTGGAAGCCGCCACGGTGTCCAAGGCCATGGGGACGCTGCTCGCGCACCACGACGCGCTCCGCCTGCGCTTCTCGAAGAAGGGAACGGAGTGGAAGCAGGAGGGCTCGGAGCCCACGGACGAGGTGGCCCTGACCGAGGTGGACCTGCGGGCGCTCCCCTCGGGCGAGCACGCCTCCGCCCTGTACGCCGAGGAGCAAAAGCTTCGGGCGCGGCTGGAGTTGTCGACCGGGCCGCTGTTCGCGGCGTCCCTGGTGCGGCTCTCCTCCGGAAGCCGGCTGCTGCTGGCGGGCCATGAGCTGGTGCTGGACGCGGCCTCGTGGCGACTGCTGGAAGAGGACCTGACTGCGCTTCTGCGGGCTCCGAATGGCGCAGCGGCTCCACGCGCGAAGACGGCCTCGGTCAAGCGCTGGTCCGAGCGGCTCGCCGACGAAGCCACCGCCGAGGACGTGCGCAAGGAGGAGGCGGTGTGGCTGGCGGGCCCGTGGGAGGGACTCGCGCGGCTGCCCGTGGACCGGGCCGATGGTGCGACGGGCACGGTGCGCACGCACACGGTGGGTCTGACGGAGGAGGAGACGCGGCAGCTCACCGAGCGGCTCTCCACCACCTGGCGCGCGGAGCTGGAGGAAGGTGCGCTGGCGGCGCTCGTGCAGGCCCTGTCCTCGTGGACGGGCAGCACCCGGCTGCTGCTGGACGTCCGCTCCAACGGGCGCGAATCCTTCGACGGCCTCGACTGCTCGCGCACCGTAGGCCCCTTCACCGTCACCTGGCCGCTGACGCTGGAGCTGGGGGAGTCGGCCACGCCCGATGCGCTCAAGGCAGTGAAGGAGCGGATGCGCCGCGTACCTCGCAAGGGCCTTGGCTTCGCGCTGTTGAGGGACGGCGCCCACGGTGAGCTGTCCGAGAAGCTGCGCCGGCTGCCCCGGGCCGAGGTGGCCTTCCAACACCTGGGCTCATCTGCTCCCAGCGAGAGCACCTGGCCCGGCGGATACCTGCTGGAGGTGGAGACGTTCCTGTCCGGAGACCGGCTCCACGTGCGCGTCAGCGGTGACGACGGTGCGTACCGCGGGGCCACGCTCGGACAGCTCGCGGAGAACGTGCTCGGCGCGCTGCGGGCGCTGTGCAACGAGGAGCAGGCTCGCCCGGCCATCTCCGCGGTGGACTTCCCGCTCACCGGGCTCGATGACTCGCAGCTCGGAATGCTCGCGCAGCTCATCCAGGACGCGGACGAGTCCTGATCATGTCCATGAAGAACGTCGAAGACATCTACCGCCTCTCCCCCATGCAGCAGGGCATGCTCTTCCATGTCCTGCAGTCGCCGGGCACGGGCACCTACGTCGAGCAGGTGTACTGGATGTGGAGAGGGCCGCTGGACACGGAGCAGTTGCGCCGCGCCTGGCAGAAAACGGTGGAGCGCAACACAGCCCTGCGCACGGCCTTCTTCTGGGAGGGCATGCCCGAGCCGCTCCAAGCCGTGCGCCGCAAGGTCGAGCTGGGGTGCCAGGAGTTGGACTGGCGCGACGTGCCCACCTCCGAGCAGGAAACGCGCTTCACGGAGCTGCTGGAGAAGGATCAGCTCCAGGGCTTCAACCTCTCGGCCGCTCCACTGGTGCGCCTGTGCGTGGTGCGCGTGACCTCCGAGCAGTACCGCTGCCTCCTCACCTACCACCACCTGGTGATGGATGGTTGGTCGGTGCCCCTGTGCCTGCGCGAGGCGTTCCTCCACTACGACGCCGCGCTGCGCAGAAGCGAGGCGAAGCTGGAGCCCGCGCGCCTGTACCGCGACTACATCGCGTGGCTCGCCAAGCAAGACAGGGCAGAAGCCGAGCGTTACTGGAAGCAGGCGCTGCGAGGATTCACCGAGCCCACGCCACTGCGAGTAGAGCGCGCCTCCACGCGAACGACACCGGGAGCGGAGCGCTACGGTGGGGAGACGCTGCGGCTGCCCGAATCGCTCGGAATGAAGCTGTCGGCGCTCACTCGGCAGCACCAGCTCACGCTGAGCACCCTCATTCAGGGCGCGTGGGCGCTGCTGCTGGGCCACTACAGCGGGAATGTGGACGTCGCCTTCGGCACGGTGGTGTCGGGCCGTCCGCCCGCGCTCCCCGGCGTGGACACCATGCTGGGCACCTTCATCAACACGCTGGTGAGCCGGGTGAAGCTTCCCTCCCAGTCGCAGGTGCTGCCCTGGCTCAAGCAGTTGCAGGCGGAGCAGCTCGACGCACGCCGATTCGAGTATCTGTCGCTGGTGGAGGTGCAGGGGTGCTCCGAGGTGCCGCGCGGACAGCCGCTCTTCCATAGCCTCGTCGTGGTGGAGAACCTGCCCCGGCGCGGCCTGCCCGCGGAGATGACGGGGCGGCTGCCCGTGGAGGGCTTCACCCGCACCGAGGGCCGTACCGGCTATCCGCTCACCGTCGTCGTGCTGCCGGACGTGGAGTTGGAGGTGCAATGCCTCTACGACTCCGAGCGTTTCGACGCGGTCTCCATCCGACGGATGTTGGAGCACTTTGGCACCCTGCTATGCGCGCTGGTGGAGACGCCGGAGCGGCGGCTCGGGGAGCTGTCCCTGCTCGCACCCGAGGAAGAGCGCCGATTGCTGGCTGAGTGGAGCGGCGTGCGGGACAATGCTCCGAGTGGAGCCTGCCTCATGCCCCTCTTCGAGGAGCAGGTGCACCGCACGCCCGAGGCGGTGGCCCTCACCTATGAGGGCACGCGCCTCACCTACCGAGAGCTGGACTCCCGCGCCAACCAGCTCGCCTGGCACCTGCGCTCGCTCGGCATCGGCCCCGAGGTGCTCGCCGCCCTCTACCTGGAGCGCTCCCCGGAGCTGGTGGTGGCCATGCTCGGCGTGCTCAAGGCCGGCGGTGCCTACGTCCCCATCGATCCCTCCGTCCCCCAAGAGCGCGTGGCCTTACTGCTGCGGGACGCGGCGCCTCGCGTCGTGCTGACGCAGCAATCGCTCCAGGCCCGGCTGCCGTCCTCCCCGGTGCCAGCCCTGTGCCTCGACTCGGGATGGGAAGAAGTAGCCCGGCACCCGTCGCAAGCACCCGCGCCGCTGGCCACGCCCGACAACCTCGCCTACGTCATCTTCACCTCGGGCTCCACGGGCACTCCCAAGGGCGTCATGGTGCCCCACCGTGGCGTGCCCAACCTCGCCTTCGCCCAGGCCCGCGCCTTCGGTGTCCACGCGGACAGCCGCGTTCTTCAGTTCGCCTCCCCCGCCTTCGACGCCACCGTCTCCGAGGTCTTCGTCACCCTCCTCGCTGGCGCTACGCTGAGCCTGGCACCGAGAGACTCACTCCTCCCCGGGCCCTCACTGGTGGAGCTGCTGAAGCAGCAGGCCATCACCACCGCCACCCTGCCGCCCACCGTGCTGGCGATGCTGCCCGCCGGGGAGCTCGGCTCGCTGACCACCGTCATCTCCGCGGGTGAGACCTGCCCACCCGAAGTCGTGGCACGCTGGGCCACTGGCTCTCGCCGCTTCATCAACGCTTACGGGCCCACCGAGACCACTGTCTGCGCCACCCTCACCGAGTGCAGCACGAACGGGCAACCACCACCCATCGGACGGCCCCTCGCCAACACGCGGGCGTACGTGCTGGACGGCTCGCTGCGGCCCGTTCCCACGGGCGTTCCGGGAGAGCTGTACGTGGGAGGCCTTGGCGTCGCGCGCGGCTACCTCAACCGCCCCGAGCTCACCGCCGAGCGCTTCCTGCCCGATCCCTTCGGCCCGTCCGGCACTCGCATGTACCGCACCGGCGATCAGGTGCGCTGGCGAGCAGATGGCCAGCTCGAGTTCCTCGGCCGCGTCGACTTCCAGGTGAAGGTGCGAGGCTTCCGCATCGAGCCAGGGGAGATCGAAGCAGTCCTCGCCCAACACCCATCCGTGCGCCAGAGCGTGGTGCTCGCCCGCGAGGACAAACCCGGGGACAAGCAACTGGTGGCCTACGTGGTGCCAATATCCCCTCTCCCTCCGGGAGAGGGACGGGGTGAGGGTATCTCGTCCCCCGGGTTGAATCTCGCCGACCTACGCGCCTTCCTGCAGCGCAAGCTGCCCGAGTACCTGGTGCCTACGGCATTCGTCCCGATGGAGACCCTGCCGCTCAACACCAGTGGCAAGGTGGACCGGAAGGCCCTGCCGGCGCCGGAGGGAGCGAACCTCGCAAGGCGCCCGTACATCGCGCCGGGTGACGACGTGGAGCGCAAGCTCGCCGAGCTCTGGTCCAAACTCCTGGGCGTGGAGAAGGTGGGCGCCGAGGACCACTTCTTCGAGCTCGGAGGCCACTCCCTGCTGGCCACGCAGGTGGCCTCGCGCATCCGCGCCACCTTCGGCGTGGAGCTCCCCCTGCGAGCCGTCTTCGAGGCCCCCACCCTCTCGGCGCTCGCCACACGCATCCGAGCCGCCTCCGGCTCCAGCACACCGCCACTGCGGCCCGCGCCCCGCAACGGCCCGCAGCCGCTCTCCTTCGCGCAACAGCGCCTGTGGTTCCTCCACGAACTGCACCCCACGAGCGCGGCCTACAACCTGCCCGCGGCCCTGCGCCTCGAGGGCGAGCTGGACGCCGAGGCCCTGCGCCTCTCCTTCGAGCACCTGGTGCGCCGCCACGAGTCGCTGCGCACGACCTTCTCCCCGAACCAGGGAGACACACTCCAGGTCATCCACCCCGCCTCCCGCTGGGAGCTGCCCGTGGTGGACCTCTCGGCGCTGCCCGAGGGCAACCGCCACGCCGAAGCCCTGCGTCTGGCCGAGCAGGAAGCGCTGCGCCCCTTCGACCTCACCACCGGGCCGCTGCTGCGCACCACGCTGCTGCGCCTCGGCGAGCGGGAGCACCTGCTGCTCGTCACGCAGCACCACATCGTCTCGGATGGCTGGTCCATTGGAGTGCTGGTGCGCGAGGTGGCCGCCCTCTACGAGGCCCTCCGCGCCGGACACGAGCCCCGGCTCCCGGCCCTGCCCGTCCAATACGCTGACTACGCCGTCTGGCAGCGACAGTGGCTGAAGGGCGAGCCGCTCCAGGAGCAGGTGGAGTGGTGGAAGAAGCACCTGGCCGGCGCACCCCATGCCCTGGAGCTGCCCACCGACAGACCTCGCCCGCCCGTGCAGTCCTCCCAGGGTGCCTCGCTGCCCGTGCACTTGCCTCCGGCGCTGACGGAGCCGCTGCGGGCGCTCTGCCAGCGCGAAGGCGCCACGCCCTTCATGGGCCTGCTCGCCACCTTCCAACTCCTACTCTCACGCCACTCGGGCCAGGAGGATGTCCTCGTCGGCACCCCCATCGCCAACCGCACCCAGGGAGAGACCGAGCCCCTCATCGGATTCTTCGTCAACACACTGGCGATGCGCACCCGGGTGCGCGGGCACGAGTCCTTCCGCTCGCTGCTGGCCCAGGTGCGCACCTCCACCCTCTCCGCCTTCGAGCACCAGCATCTGCCCTTCGAGAAGCTGGTGGAGGAGCTGCACCCTCCGCGAGACCTCAGCCGCACGCCCATCGTCCAGGTGCTCTTCGCCCTCCAGAACGCACCGGCCAGCGAGCTGCGCCTGCCCGGACTCACCCTCCACACGCTCCCCATCGAGAGCGTTTCGTCCAAGTACGACCTGGAGCTCTACCTCTCCGAAGCTCCGGACGGCCTGCGCGGCTCGTTCGTCTACAACACCAACCTCTTCGAGCGCACCACCGTGGAGCGCCTGGCGAGCCACCTCCAGGTGCTGGTGGAGACCCTGACTACCCAGCCCGACGCGCCCGTGTCGGCCCTGCCCTTGCTCACCGCGACCGAGCGCCGGCAGGTGCTCGTCGAGTGGAACGGCGCCCGTGCCAGCTACCCCGCGGACGCCCTCATCCACACGCTCATCGAGGCACAGACCCGACACACGCCCGAGGCGGTAGCGCTGCGCTTCGAGGACAGCTCCCTGACGTACCGGGAGCTGGATGCCCGAGCCAATCAGCTCGCGCACCATCTACGCGGCCTCGGCGTGGGCCCCGAGGTGCGCGTGGGCGTGTGCCTGGAACGCTCCCTGGAGCTGGTGGTGGCCCTGCTGGGCACGCTCAAGGCGGGCGGAGCTTACGTACCGCTCGACCCGACCTTTCCCCCCGAGCGCCTGAGCTGGATGTTCGAGGACTCGCGCCCTGCCGTGCTGCTCGTCCAAGAGCGGTTGCTACCAGCACTGCCCGCCAACGCGGCCCGTGTCGTGTGCGTGGACTCGGGGTGGGACGAAGTGGCCCGGCACTCGGTGCAACCTCCCGCGCCGCTGGCCACGCCCGACAACCTCGCCTACGTCATCTTCACTTCGGGCAGCACGGGCCGGCCCAAGGGAGCCATGAACACCCACCGCGCGGTGTGCAACCGCCTGCTGTGGATGCAGGACGCCTATGGCCTGGAGCCCTGGGACACGGTGTTGCAGAAGACGCCCTTCAGCTTCGACGTGTCCGTCTGGGAGTTCTTCTGGCCGCTGATGGCGGGCGCGCGGCTGGTGGTGGCGAGGCCCGGAGGCCACCAGGATCCGGCCTGGCTGGTGCGAACCATCACCGATGAGAAGGTAACGACGCTGCACTTCGTCCCGTCCATGCTCCAGGCCTTCCTGGAGGAGCCGGAAGTGGGCCGGTGCACGCCGCTGCGGCGCGTGGTGTGCAGCGGCGAGGCACTCCCGAAGGAGCTCGAGGCGCGTTGCCTCCAGCGGCTGCCTGGAGCCGGGCTGCACAACCTCTACGGGCCCACCGAGGCGGCAGTAGACGTCACCTTCCACGAGTGCGAACCGACGGACGGCAAGCGCTCGGTGCCCATCGGCCGCCCGGTGGCGAACACGTCCATCCGCGTGTTGGATGTGCACCTGCGACCGGTGCCGGTGGGGGTGTCCGGCGAGCTGTATATCGGTGGAGTGCAGGTGGGGCGGGGCTACCTTGCCCGTCCCGAGCTGACCGCCGAGCGCTTCATTCCGGACCCCTTCAGCGACGAGCCAGGAGCGCGCCTGTACCGCACGGGGGACGTGGCGCGGTGGCTACCGGATGGAGAGCTCGAGTACCTGGGCCGCAACGACTTCCAGGTGAAGGTGCGCGGCCTGCGCATCGAGCTGGGGGAGATCGAATCCGCGCTGGAGCGGCACGAGGCGGTGCAACAGGCGGTGGTCCTGGCACGCGAAGACAGCCCCGGCGACAAGCGGCTGGTGGCCTACGTGGTCCCCATCTCAACCAAGCCCCCCACTCCCCCCACTTCCCCTCTCCCCCCGGGAGAGGGACGGGGTGAGGGTGCCACGGTTCCCAGCTTGGAGCTCACGGAGCTGCGGGCCTTCCTGCACCAGCGCCTGCCCGAGTACATGGTGCCCAATGCGCTGGTGAGCCTCCAATCCCTCCCCCTCACGCCGAGCGGCAAGGTGGACCGCAAGGCGCTGCCCGCGCCGGATGGGACGCACCTGCAGAGAGGCCTGTACGTCGCGCCGCGCAACGAAACAGAGCAAACACTGGCCACCCTCTGGGCGCAGGTGCTGCACGTAGACCCAGTAGGGGTGCACGACAACTTCTTCTCGCTCGGTGGCGACTCGCTCCTGGGACTTCGCGTGGTGAGCCTGGCTCGGCAGGCGGGACTGGACCTCACCATCCGCCAGCTGCTCCAATTCCAGACGGTCGCCGGACTGGCGGCCGCGGTGGGCACGCTCCAGCAGCGAGGGGACGAGCCACTGGAGCCCGAGGGTCCACTGCCCCTCACGCCCAACCAGCACATCTCCTTCGCGACGGATGATCCAGAGCGCCACATCTGGACCTCCTCGGCCTTCTTCGAGGTGGACGAGCCACTCGACGCGGAGTTGCTGGCCCAGGCGGTCCGGCTCCTGGTAGCCCGGCACGATGCGCTGCGAGTGCGCTCCATGCGCGAGTCCTCCGGGTGGCGACAGCACCTGGCTACGATAGAGGCGCACGCGGGCTGCTTCGTCCAGGTGGACCTCGCCTCCACCTCGGATGCAGACCTGTCCACCGCCATCGAGGCGAAGGCCAACGAGTTGCAGCGCAGCCTGGACCTGACAGAGGGCCCGCTCATGCGGCTGGCGCTCTTCGACACTGGGCCTGCCCGCCTCCGCCGCCTGCTGCTGCTCGTGCACCACACCGTGTGCGACGGCTACTCGCTCGAGGTGCTGTGGAAGGAGCTGCTCACCGCCTACCAGCAACTGCGTACGGGCCAGTCCGTGCAACTGCCCGCGCGAACCACCTCGTTGCGAGCCTACGCGCGCAAGCTGGAGGAGCTGGCGCGCACGGAAGCGGTGCGGCGTGAAGCGCCCTACTGGCTGGACGAGGAGCGCCGCCACACTCTCGCGCTGCCGGTGGACATCCCCGGCGGTCAGCACACGGGAGCCTCGGCGCGGCGGCTCACCGTGTCGCTCGATGTGCCTCGGACCCAGGCGCTCCTGCGTGCGGCCTCCGTGGAGCGAGGAGTCCAGATGACCGACCTGCTGCTCACCGCTCTGGCTCGGACGCTGGCGCGCTGGACGGGGCATGCGCGCTCACTGGTGGACCTGCACGACCACGGGCGCGACATCGTCGAGGACCTGGACGTCTCGTGCACCGTGGGCTGGCTCAACTTCCTCTTCCCAGTGGTGTTGGACGCGGGCCAGGGCCTGGCGCCGGCCGAGTCCCTGCGAAACACCCAGCAACGGCTGCGAGCGATTCCCCAGCGAGGCCTGGGCCATGGGCTGCTGCGCTACCTGAGCGGCGAGCCATCTCTGATGGAGGCCCTGAAGGCGCTGCCGCAGCCCCAGCTCCTCTTCAACTACCGAGGCCACTTCACGGGAGCAACCACTGCCCTGCCTCCGGGCGTGCGTCCCGCGCGGGAGAGCGCTGGCATCGGCTACAGCCTGAGCGTGGTCCGGCGCCACCTGCTCATGGTGAACGCGCAAATCGCCCACGAGGCGCTGCACGTGGAGTGGATCTACAGCGAGCAGGTACACCGCCGTGACACGGTGGAAGCCCTGGCGCGGAGCTACTTCGAGGAGCTGGAGCGGCTGCTGCCATGAGCACCGGCACGGTGGAACACGCGCAGGAGACACCAGCCAGCGGGGCGCGCTCGAAGCGTGGGGAGATCCTCCGCTTCGCCCTGCCCGCGAGCCTGGAGGTGGTGCTCTTCCAACTCGTCATGCTGGTGGATCAGCTCTTCGTGGCCAGCCTGGGCGAGCCGAGCTTCGTGGCCGCTGGGCTCACAGGGCAGCTCTTCGGGCTCGCGTTCGTGGTGCTGGCGGCGCTGGGCAGCGGCGCGGCCATTCGGCTGGCGCGGTACGCGGGCGCGGGGGACGAGGAGTCCTTCTCAATCCTGTCGGTGCAGGTGCTCTGGCTGGCACTGCTGGTGGCGGTGACCCTTGCCGCGGGCATGGGGCTGGGGGCGGGGCCGCTGATGAGGGCGCTCGGGGCCGAGCCGGCCGTGGTGGAGCGGGGCGTGCTCTTCATCCGGCTGGTGGCCTGGAGCCTGCCCTTCATGGCCCTGACGGAGGTGGGCAACCAGGTGCTGCGCTCGCGGGGAGAGGCGAGGAGCCCGGCGCTCATCGGCGCGGTGTCACTGGTGACGAACAGCGTGCTCAACTACGCGCTCATCTTCGGCTGGTGGGTGCTGCCAGAAATGGGGCTGGCGGGAGCGGGCGTGGCCACCGTCGTCGCGCGGGGCCTGGGCTTCGTGCTGGTGTGCCAGCGGTTGCTGTCGCGCCGTCATGCGTTGCGCGTGCGCGTGGAGCACCTGTGGCGGCTGGAGCTGACTCCGCTGCGGCAGCTCGTTGCGCTGGCGCTGCCCATGGCGGCGGGCCAAGGCGTGTGGATGCTGGGGTTGCTGGGCTACACAAAAGTCTTCGCGGCGCTGGGCACCGCCGAGCTCGCCGCGGCCAGCGCCATCGGCCAGTTGGAGACGCTGTGCCTCATGGTGTCCTTCGGCTTCGGCATGGCCTGCCTGACGCTGGTGGGCCAGGAGCTGGGGCGCCGGGATGGGGCGAAGGCGCACGAGGTCGCCGCCGAATGTCTGCGGCTGGCGCTCGGCGTGTCGGTGGTGACGGGGGCCGCGGTAGCCGCGGGCACGCTGCTGCTCGGCACGCTCTACCCGCGATTGGAGCCCGGGACACTCGCGCTGGCGTCAATAGGACTGATGGTGCTGGCGCTCCTCCAACCCGTGAAAGCCCTCAACATGGTGCTGGCCAATGGGGTGCTACGGGGTGGTGGGGATGTACGTTTCCATCTTGCATGCGAGCTCCTCATGCTGGTGGGCATCGCCTGCGCATATGCTCTCGGCGTCCCGCTCGGCTGGGGCTTCCTGGGCGTCCTCGTAGGCAAGGCCTGCGAGGAGTTGCTCAAGCTGGCGGCCTTCTCTTGGCGCTATCGCTCCCAACGCTGGGTGCATGAGTTGTCGTAGTCGTCCGCTGTACTCCACCCCTATCCCCTGAACATGACCCCACTCGAATCCCTACACTCCCGCCGCTTCCTGGGCACCACCCTCCTGGCCCTCGCGCTCTCCGCCACCGGTTGCGGTGAGACGGACGACCCCTCCACCAACGGGGCCCGCTACGAGGCCACCGTGCGCCGCACCGCCTTCGGCGTGCCCCACATCACCGCCGACGACCTCGGCTCGGCGGGCTACGGCCAGGGCTATGCCTTCGCTCAGGACAACGCCTGCACCCTGTTGGATCAGATCATCAAGGTGCGCGGCGAGCGCGCCCGCTACCTGGGCGCGGGCCCCAACGGCGTCAACGTGGCCACGGACTTCGCGTACCGGGCGCTGGAGCTGACCCGGCGCGCGCAGGAGTCCTGGCCGCGCGAGAAAGAGGACGTGCGCGAGCTCATCTCCGGCTATGTGGCCGGCTTCAACCACTTCCTCTCGCTGCCGCTCGCCCAGCGGCTGCCCTGCGCGGGAGAGGAGTGGGTCAAGCCCATCACCGAGGTGGACCTGGCGGCCTACCACCGCTCGCTGGGGTTGCTGCTCAGCGGAGATCGCCTGATCGGCGCCATTGCCGCGGCGCAGCCTCCCGGCGCTCCCCCGAGCATCCAGCCCAAGAGCCTGCCGCTGGTGCGCGAGGTAAACACCACGACCATGGGCAGCAACGGCTGGGCCCTGGGTGCCAACCGCACCAACCTTGGGCGCGGCATGCTGGTGTCCAACCCGCACTTCCCCTGGGAGGGTGAGTTCCGGCTGTGGGAGAGCCACCTCACCGTGCCCGGCAAGCTCAACGTGTACGGCGTGGGCATCCTCGGCGTGCCCGGCGTGTTGATCGGCTTCAACGAGAACGTGGCGTGGACGCACACCGTGTCCGCCAGCTCGCGCTTCACCGCGTACATGCTGCCGCTCGTGCCCGGCAAGCCCACCTCCTATGTCTATGACGGTCAGGTGCGGGACATGACGGCGCTGCCCATCACCGTGCAGGTGCTGCAGGCGGACGGCACGCTCGCCGACGTGTCGCGCACCTACTACAGCAGCCACTACGGCCCCATCCTCGCGCTGCCGGGCATCGGCTGGAACACGCAGTTCACCATCACCTACCGCGACGCCAACATCGACAACGAGTCCCTCATCGCCCAGTTCCTGGGGATGAGCCAGGCCAACAGCATGGAGGAGTTCCAGCAGGTCTTCGCCAACGTGGGCGGCATCCCCTGGGTGCACACGATGGCCACGGACAAGCAGGGCAATGCCTGGTACGCGGATGCGGCGGCCACGCCCAACCTGAGCCAGGAGACGCTCCAGGCCTGGGGTCAGGCGCTGGCCAACCCGGACTCGCCGCAGGCGCAGCTGCTGCGCTCGAGCATCGTGCTGCTGGACGGCAGCACCTCGCGTGACGAGTGGGTGGTGGAGACGGGCTCGCGCAGCCCGGGCCTGATTCCCTTCACCCGCGCCCCGAAGCTGCTGCGGCGGGACTTCGTCTTCAACGCCAACGACAGCCACTGGCTGGCCAACCCGGCGGAGCCGCTGACGGGCTTCTCGCCGCTCCAGGGCCAGGAGGGTACGCCCCGCTCGCTGCGCACGCGCATGAACGCGAAGATTCTCTCCGAGACGGGCGCGGGCACGGCCTCGGGCGCGGACAGCCGCTTCACCTTGAATGAGCTGCAGGACGCCATCCTCTCCAACCGCAGCTCCACCGCCGAGATGCTGCTCGCGGACGTGGTGACGCGCTGCGCGTCTCTCACCACGGGTACTGCCAGCGGGCAGACGGTGGATGTGAAGCCGGCGTGCAACGTGCTGGCGGCCTGGAATGGGCGCTACGACACGGACAGCGTCGGCGCCATCCTGTGGCGCCAGCTCCTGAGCGCGTACGGCTCCGGGGCCCTCTACAACGCGGGCACGCTGCTCGCCACGCCCTTCTCGCCGGCACAGCCGCTCACCACGCCCAGCACCCTGAAGCCGGCCCCTGAGTCGGGGACGGATCCGCTGGCCGACAAGCTGGCCGCGGCCGTGCTGAAGCTGAAGGAGGCGGGCCTCGATGTGTCCACCCCGCTGGGCCAGGCCCAGTACGCCCTGCGTGGCACCGAGCGCATCCCGGTGCACGGTGGCATCGACGTGGACGGGGTGACCAACATCTGCACCTACGACAACAGCATCAACTCCTCGCTGGAGCCGAGCACTCCGCGGGGCGCGTCGCTCGACAATGAGACCCGGCTGTCCGTCGACGGCTACGTCGTCAACACGGGGACGAGCTTCCTGATGGCGCTGGAGTACACCGAGAACGGTCCCCGCGCCCGGGCGTTCCTCACCTACGGCCAGAGCGCCGACCCGGAGTCGAACCTGTACCGCAACCAGCTCCAGCGCTTCTCCCAGAAGCAGTGGCGCCCCATCGTCTTCGCGGAGAAGGAGATCGCCAACGACCCGGCGCTCGGGACGACGCGACTCTCGGGTGAGTAAGCCCTCACGAGACACTCCATGAAGAACGTCGAGGACGCGTACAAACTCTCCCCACCCCAGCGTGAGCTCCTCACCTGGCGCCAGCCCGCCCTGGAGACGCGGCTGGAGCACTTGTGCTGGAGCTTCCGGGGCCCGCTGGACGAGGGCGCCCTGGAGCAGGCCCTGAAGGAGCTGGTGCATCGGCACACCGTGCTGCGCACCGCCTTCTTCACCCAGGGGCTCGCCGAGCCGATGCAGGTGGTGCGGGAGAAGGTGTCCGCCGTCCTCGAGCGCGTGGAGCTGCCCCATGTCGCGGAACCGGAGCGGGCGGAGCAGCTCGCCGCATGGCTGGAGGAGGACCGGCGGCGGGGGATGAACCTCACCGCCGCGCCGCTCGCCCGCCTGACGCTGCTGCGCACCGCTCCGGAGTCGGGCACGCTCGTGTTCGGCTACCACCCGCTGGTGCTGGACGCACGGTCCGCGCACCTGTGCCTGGAGGAGCTGCTCCGGCTCTTCCAGGCCATGCGGGAGAAGACGGTGGGGACGGAGGCTCCAGAGAAGCCCCGGCCCTACCGGGAGTATCTCGCCTGGCTCGAGCAGCAGGGCATGGGCGAGTTGGAGAATCATTTCCGACACGTGCTGCGCGAAGCCCAGCCCACTCTGCTGCCCGAGTCTCCGGCGGCGGGAGCGGCAGAGGGCACGCCCACGCACCAGGTGCAGCAGCTCGTGCTCACGCCCGCGGCCAGCGGTGCCGTGCAGCTGTTCCTGCGCCGCAACAAGCTGAGCCTGGCCACGCTCGTCCAGTCGGCGTGGGCGCTGCTGCTGCGCCCCTACGCATCCGGCGGGGACGTACTCTTTGGGGTGCTCGTGCCGGGCCGCCCCACCTCGCTGCCACGCGGGGAGTCCATGCTCGGCCGCTTCGCCCATGTGCGCCCCTGGCGCGTCGCCGTGCCCGCGGATGGCAATACTCTGCGCTGGCTGCGCGGACAGCAGGCGGAGCTCACCGGGCGGCAACGTGACCCGTCCGTCTCGCTGGCCCAGGTGCGCAGTTGGCTCGGGCTGCCGGAGGACGCGCCCCTCTTCCAGAGCGCCGTCACCACCTGGGAGTCGCCCGAGGAGAACACGCTGGAGGAGCTCGGCCGGAGCCTCGGCCTGCGCTCGCTGCATCCACGGGTTCTGCCCCTGCCCTTCCCGCTCACCGTCGAGGCACTCTCCGGCGAGCGGCTGACGTTGCGCCTCCACCACGACCCGCGGCGCTTCTCGGCGCTGAAGGCCATCCACCTCGTGGGCCGGCTGGGCGCGCTGCTGGAGACACTGGCCACGCAACCGGACCAGGACCTGTCCTCGCTCCTGCGTGAGTTGGAGTCCGAGAAGAGAGAGCCCGTCATCACCGCGGGAGCGCGCGTGGAGGTGGCGGAGCTCCAGACCTTGCTGGCGCAGCACCCTGCCGTTCGCGAGGTGGCGGTGCGGGCCGAGGGCTCGGAGCTGGTGGCACACGTCGTCCCGGTGAGCCGCCAGACGCGCAAGCTGGACTTCAGCCTCTTCTTCTTCGCGGACGAGGACGACGGAGCCTCGGACAAGTACCGCCTGCTGATGGAGGCGGGGAAGTTCGCGGACCGCCACGGCTTCCGCGCCATCTGGACGCCCGAGCGGCACTTCCATCCACATGGCGGCCTCTATCCCAACCCGTCGGTGCTCGCCGCCGCGCTGTCCTCCGTCACCGAGAACATCCAGCTGCGCGCCGGGAGCGTGGTGCTGCCGCTGCAGAGTCCCTTCCGAGTGGTGGAGGAATGGTCCATCGTGGACAACCTCTCCCGGGGCCGCGCGGGGCTCTCGGTGGTGTCCGGCTGGGTGCCCAACGATTTCGCCCTCGCGCCGGAGAACTTCGCCCGCAAACGCGACATCCTCTTCGAGCGGCTCGAGCAGGTGGAGCGACTGTGGCTGGGAGAGGCCATCCCCGCGAAGGACGGCGCCGGCAACGAGGTGCAGCTGCGGGTCTTCCCCCGCCCCGTGCAGCCGAAGCTGCCTCTCTGGGTGACGTGCTCCACGGACCCGGGCCTCTTCGAGAAGACGGGGACGCTGGGCTACCACGTGCTGACGTCGGTCATCGGCCAGTCACTGGACGAGGCGCTGGAGAAGCTCGGCCTCTACGGAGCGGCCCTGACGCGAGCCGGGCACCGGCGCGAGGAGCACATCACCTCGTTGATGATGCACGCCTTCGTGGGACGGGACGCGGACGAGGTGCTCGACAAAGTGCGGGGTCCGCTCACCAGCTACCTGCGCGCGCACGTGGCGCTCATGCAGACACTGGTGAAGAGTCTGGAGCTGCAGGTGGACATCAACCAGCCCCAGTGGCTGGACTACCTGGCCTCGTATGCCTTCGAACGCTACTACCGCACGGGAGCGCTGATCGGCACCGTCACCTCATGCCTGCCCATGGTGGACCGGCTCATGACGAGCGGCGTGGACGAGGTGGCGTGCCTCATCGACTTCGGCGTGGACGTGGACGCGGTGCTGGAGGGACTGACGCACCTGGCGGAGCTGAAGCGGCTGGTGCACGACGACGCGCTGCGCATGGAGCGCGTGCTCACCGAGTCCCTGGAAGAGAGACTGCCCGGAAGGCGCCCCGCTGTGCGCTTCCGCCTCGTCGAGGCGCTCCCGTGAACTCATATCCCCTCTCCCTCTGGGAGAGGGTCAAGGTGAGGGTCTACACGCTGATGACTACCCTCACCCCCCGCCCTCTCCCAGAGGGAGAGGGGGCATGCGGAACCCTCACGCGGAAGCAGAGGCCGTGACCATCGCCGCCGTCACGGAAGGAGCCGGCGTCGGAGTCACGGAAGCCCTGCGAGGCTGCAGGGCACGCCGCAGCTTGGCCACCAGCACCTCTGGGTTGACCGGGTATGTGAGGACATCGTCCGCACCGGCATCCAACCCGGCCTCCACGAGTCCCGGATCCTCCGGAGGCGCCAGCACGAAGATGGGCAGCGAGGCCGTCTCCGCCGTGGAGCGCAGCGCACGCGTGAGCTCGGCACCGTCCCCGTCCGGGAGTCGCGAGGCAACCACGAGCGCCTGACTGCCCTGCGACAGCAGCACCCGGGCCCGGGCCGCCGAATCCGCGAGCACCACCCGCACCCCGTCCGCGAGGAAGCGAGCCTGGAGCGCCGAGGCCCGTCCCACGTTGGGCTCAGCAAGCACCACCGTGTGCGAGGCGCTGTCACCGAGCACCAACTCCATCACCTCCGCGGAGAGCGCCTCCAGGGCCGCCGCGGGCAACCGGCTCTCGGCGCGCAGCTTGACGAGCGACTGCGAGGCGGCCGAGGCCTCCAGCATGGCCGTGCCCGCGACCTCCAGCAGCGACACCGCCGCGGCCAGGGCCTGCGTGGCCTTGTCGGCCTTCTCCGTCAGTGGCGGCGCGTCCCGGGTGCATGCCCCGATGAGCCCCACCAACTCGCCCGCGTCCCGGCCGAGGATGGCGCGCATCGACTCGCACGAAGGCCTGGTGAAGCGCTCGCCCGAGCCCGACTCCTGGAAGGCCGCGAGCGCCAGTGCATAGGCCACAGCGGAGGCACGCTCGGCCTCCGCGCGACCCGCGCCGAGCCGCCGGGCCACACGCCGGGCCAGCTTGGCCAACGCCGCGCCCTGCACCCCTACTCCACCGAGCGCCGCGAGCGCCGCGTCCACCACGCGCGCATGCAACCGCGCCGCACGACTCAACGGACCGGCCTCGCCCCCGAGCGCCTCGGCCAGCGAGGGCAGCACGCGGACCTCCATGGAGGGCGCCACCGTCATCAGCCGCGCCACCACCGCGGGCGCGTCCTGCACCGTGTCCGCGGCCACCAGCGCCACCTCGGTGCCGCCGAGCGCCACGGCCTTCTCCACGTCCGCGGCACTGCTACCCGAGGCCGCCACGCCCTGACGCGTGAACAGCCGCACCGCCGCCTCGCGCAGTTCCACGTCGTCCGACACCACCAGCATGGTGCGCGCCAGCGAGGCGGGCGCGGGCGTCGCACGCAGCACCGGCGGTGCGAGGACAGGCGCAGGCGGGGGCTCGGCCACCGGCGGCGGCGGCGCGGGCGGTGGAGAGGGAGCGGCCGAAATCTCCTCGAAGGCGGACTCGTCCAGCAGACGCTCGCGCGTGCGGGTGTGCTTGTCGGCGTAGGGCGTGACACCCGCCTCGGACTCCGAGCCCGCCAGCGGCATGATGTTGGACCAGTCATCCATCTGGTCCGGGTCATCCCCCCGGTAGAAGCGGCCGATGGCGCGGCGGATGGCGCCCTCGGTGGCGTAGATGCCTCGCACGGAGCAGCCGGTGATGAACTTCAGCTCGTCCAGGCGGGCCAGGTCGCGCGGCTCGCGCATGGCACACACCAGCTCCTTGGACTGCTGGGCCACGGGCACTGCCTCGAGCCGCTCGGCCTTCTCCACCGGCAGCAGCGCCAGCAGCGCCTTGGGCACTGGCATGGTGCGCAGCACCTTGTCCGAGACGAAGGAGATGCCGCCCTGCTCGCTGAGGGCGCGGACCACGTCCTCTTCGGTGACGATGCCTTCGGCGACGAGCAGCTCGCCGATGCGTCCGCCGGTGCGCTTCTGCCGCTCCAGCGCGCCCTTGAGCTGCGTCTCTGACAGCCTGCCGGAGGCCACCAGCATCTCCCCCAGCTTGCGGCGCGCCGGGCGCATCACGCGCGTCTGCGTCGGCAGGTTGAGGGCGGTGCCCAAACCTGGCTGCGTCCCCGTGCGTGCACCGGTCGCGGGAGGCAGCGGCATGGTGGCAGAGGTGTTCCGGAGGCCAGGCTGCGGAGGCACCTGCATCGTGACGGAGGTACCCGCGCGCGCCTCGGGAGGCGGTGGCGGTGGCGTCGACCGGCCCGGGTCCGTCACCGGCCTCATCATGGGAATCGATGGCGTGCCCGGACGAGGCCCTCCCGGGAAGGGCGGGCGCGAGCGCACCGTGGTGAGCGGCGGCGGGCGCTGCTGGCCCGCGTCCGAGCCGAGGCGAATCTCCTCACCACGCACCTCGGTGGCACCATCCAGCGGAGAGCGGCGGTCCGGGAAGCAGCGAGAGAAGAGCGCAGCCACGTCCTGCGGGCCCACGCGCAGCCGGTGGTCGAAGAGGAAGTTCTGCAGCGCGTCCGAGATGTCCCGCGCCCGCTGGAAGCGCGCCGACGGCTCCGGTGCCAGCGCCCGGGTGACGATGCTCCAGAGCGCGGGGGGCACGCCCGGCAGCGGCGCCAGGCTCTTCACGTCGAACTGGGCGATGTTGCGCAGCGTGAGGAAGTAGTCCGGCCCGCTGAAGAGCTGCTTGCCGGCGAGCAGCTCGTACAGCATCAGGCCGATGAGGAAGAGGTCCGCGCGTTGATCCACCTCGGCGCCCTTCACCTGCTCTGGCGCGAGGTAGCCCGCCTTGCCCTTCACCACGCCCGCCTGGGTGCCGTTCTGCGCGTTGGCCGCCTTGGCGATGCCGAAGTCCGCCAGCTTCACCTCGCCGCTGCTGGCCACCATCACGTTGGACGGGTTGACGTCGCGGTGGATGATGTTGAGCGGCCGGCCCACCGCGTCCGAGCGCCCATGCGCGTACGCCAGGCCCTCCGTCACTTGCTGGACGATGAAGCACACCTCGCGCAGGCCCAGGGGCACCTGGTTGCCCGCGGCGCCCCGCTGCACGGCGCGCAGGTTCTCCCCGTCCACGAACTCCATCACCATGTAGTACTGGCCGTTGATGGAGCCCAGGTCGAACACCTGCACCACGTTGGCGTGCTGCAGGCACACCGTCAGCTTCGCCTCACGCAGGAACAGCTCCACGAACTCCCGATCCTGCGCGAGCGACGGAAGGATTCGCTTCACCGCGACCGGCTTCTCGAAGCCCTCGGCCCCGACCACCTTGGCCAGGAACACCTCCGCCATGCCGCCTGCTGCCAGCTTGCGGATGAGTCGGTATGTGGCCATGCCGGCACCTCCCCCATCTCCCTTGGTTGCGTGCTCGGTATGCTCACGAGAGGGCGGGTTTGTGAGTGCCCATCGCTCCAGGACGTGGTGAACGTCCACCTGGCAGCACTCGGATGACGCACTGCGCCCCCGAGGCGTTCACAGGTGGTCAACGCTCTCAGACTTCAGGGCCGGTGGGGCCCTCTGCGGCACCGGGGCAGGTGACGGCACATGTGCCTCCACTCCGGTGCGCTGTGTTGCGCCGGATCAGAAAATTCAAACACGAAGGGCCCCGCTCCACCGTGTGGAACGAGGCCCTCGGAATCCAACACGGCCAGGTATCAGCCGAACAGCTCGCGCACCTTCTCGAAGAAGTTCTTCGACTGCGGGTGCACCTCTTCCCCGCTGGCGTCGGCGAACCTCTCGAGCAGCTCGCGCTGCTTCTGCGTCAGCCCCGTGGGCGTCTCCACCACCACGCGCACGTGCTGATCTCCCCGCTGCCCGCTGTGCAGGTGCGGAACACCCTTGCCCTTGAGCCGGAACACCTTGCCCGACTGCGTGCCCTCGGGGATGGTCATCTTCACCTTCCCGTCCAGCGTGGGCACGTCGATCTTCGCGCCCAGCGCCGCCTGGGTGAACGAGATGGGCACCTCGCAGAAGACGTCGTAGTCCTCGCGCTGGAAGAGCGAGTGCTCGCGCACAATCACCGTCACGTACAGGTCACCCGGAGGCCCGCCCCGGTCTCCCGGCTCGCCCAGGCCGCCCAGCCGCACCCGTGTGCCGTTGTCCACGCCGGCGGGGATGTTGACCTCGATGACCTCCTCGGAGGGCACCTTGCCCGAGCCCCGGCACTTGTTGCACGGGTCCGGCACCACCGCGCCCGTCCCGCCGCAGTCCGTGCACGGCCGGCTCACCGCGAAGAAGCCCTGGGTGAAGCGCAGCTCGCCCGTGCCACCGCACGTGCCGCACGCCTTGGGCGCCGAGCCGCTCTTGCTCCCCGAGCCGCTGCACAGGTCGCACTTCTTCGGGCGCGGAATCGGCACCTTCGGCCGGCAGCCGAACGCCGCCTCCTCGAAGGAAATCTCCAGGTTGAAGCGCAGGTCCGCGCCGCGGTTGCTCACCCGGCCTCGGCCACCCCGCCCACCGAAGATGTCTCCGAAAATCTCCCCGAAGATGTCGTTGATGTTGACGCCCTGGAACCCGCTGAATGGGTCTCCCCCGGCGGCGCCACCCACGCCCGCGTGGCCGAACCGGTCGTACCGGGCCCGGCGCTCGGGATCGCTCAGCACCTCATAGGCTTCCGAGGCCTCCTTGAACTTCTCCTCGGCATCCGTGTTCCCGGGGTTCCGGTCCGGGTGGTACTGCAGGGCCACCTTGCGGAACGCGCTCTTGAGCTCCTGCCCCGAGACGCTCTTCTGGACCCCCAGTACCTCGTAGTAGTCGCGCTTCTGGCCCGCAGCCGCTGGCATTGCGTTCAAACCCCTGGATTTATTGGACTTTCTACGCTCGCGTAGTCTTCGAAATCACTATAACGCAGGCGAGAGGTCCGGCAATCCGCGCCCGCCCCATCTCTGGGGCGGGCGCTGGGGCTCAAACCGTCCAAACCCGGTTGGCCGTCAGCTCCATCCGGGCCAACCGCCGTTTGAGCACGGGGTCGACCGCTCCCCTGGGAGCCCACTTGGGGACCACGAAGTGCAGCTCCGCGTTGTAGAGCTTGGCGGCGCTGGACAGCAGGCTCCAGCGGTTCTCCGTGGTGGGGTCTTCCACCATGCCCGGCGTGACAATCTCCAGGATGATGGGGGTGCGAGCTGAATCGGACTGACGGCACGTGAAGTCTGGCCGATGGTCCTCGATGGTGCCCGAAAGAATGGGCGGTGGCATGAAGCCGGGCAGCCGGGCCTTGAGGTCCGTGCAGCCGATGGTGCGGAAGTACTCCGCCATCAGCCACAGGAGCCGGCGGCGCTCTTCATCCTCGACCACCGGCTCACAGCCCGGACTGAACAGCGCCTCTTTCCCCGTGTTGGTGTTGTCCATGGCTAGCGAAAAGCTGTCCGCCGCTTCCCGCCGGGGCAATGAAAGGGCCTACATGGACCGAGTGCCGGGCAGCACGGCAGGCGGGCGGACGCGGGGCTTTGCCCGGGGCGCTTGACGGTGAGAGAGTGAGCGCTCCGCCGTGGCCCCCCGTCCTTCTCCGAACGTCTATCGCCGCCTGCTGGGCTACCTCCGTCCCTACCGGCGGCTGCTGCTGTGCGGCATGAGCGCCTCTCTGGCCGCCGCGGCTGCCACCTCGGGTTACGCATGGTTGGTGGGGCCGTTGCTGCACGCTGTCCTCACTGGAACACCGGTAAAGCTCGCGGGATTCACGCTGCCGGGCGAGCAGCTGCTCCGTGTGCTGCCCCTGCTGGTGGTGGCCATGGCGGCGGTCAAGGCCACGGCTGGCTTCCTCCAGGGCGGGTGGATGCAGCGGCTGGGGCAGCGGGTGATGGCAGACCTGCGGGCCTACCTCTACGCCAGGCTGCTCTCCCAGCCGCCAGCCTTCTTCGAGCGGCAGCACTCGGGCGAGCTGCTCACCCGCTTCACCGCGGACGTGCCGCTGGTGGAGTTCTCCGTGACGCAGGCGCTCTCCTCCTATGTGAAGGACGGGCTGCAGATTCTGGCGCTGCTCGTCTCGTGCCTGCTCATCGACGCGAAGCTCTTCCTCATCACCTTCGTGGTGATGCCGCTGACGGTGTTGCCAGTGCGCAGCTTCGCCCGCTCGCTGAAGAAGGTGGCCAACCGCTCTCAGACGAGCCTGGGCGCCCTCACGGCGCTCACCGCGGAGCAGCTGCAGGCCCTGCCCGTGGTGCAGGCCTATGGAGGCACGTCCCGAGCGCTGGAGTCCTTCGAGGCCGAGTCGGAGCGCTACCTCGGGCAGATGCGCCGCTCGCTCTTCCTGCGCGGGGCGTACAGCCCCACGGTGGAGGTGATGGGGATTGTCGGCGTGGCGCTCGCGGTGGCGTGGGGCGCGCGGGCCATCTCCGCGGACCCGTCGCTCTCCGGGCGTCTGCTGTCCTTCCTCGCCGCGGTGCTGCTCCTCTACCAGCCGGTGAAGTCACTCAGCGGCACGCTCTCCCAGGTGCTCATCGGACTGGTGGCCGCCGAGCGCCTCTTCGCGCTGGCGGACGTGCCGGTGCCACCGGACGAGGGCGAGCAGGCCGCTCCCCTCACCCGCGCGCTGACGCTCGAGGGCGTGCGCGCCACCTACCCGGACGGCCGCGAGGCACTGCGCGGGGTGGACCTCACGGTGCCCGCGGGGGCCCGGGTGGCATTGGTGGGAGCCTCGGGGGCGGGCAAGACGACGCTCTTCTCCGTGCTGCTGGGCTTCGTGCCCCCGAGCGGCGGCGCAGTGACGTGGGACGGCATGCCGATGTCCCAGCTGAAGCCCTCCAGCGTACGCGCGCAGATGGCGTGGGTACCGCAGGAGCCGGTGCTCTTCTCGGGCAGCGTGCGGCACAACCTGCTGCTGGGACGACCTGAGGCCACCGACGCAGAACTGTGGGAGGCCCTGCGCTTGGCGCACGCGGAGGACTTCGTGGGCGCCCTACCGGGTGGCCTGGACGAGCCGGTGGGTGAGCGTGGGGCGCGGCTGTCGGGTGGACAGAGGCAGCGGCTCGCCCTGGCCCGAGCCTTCCTGTGCCGGCCTTCGGTGCTGCTGCTGGATGAGCCCACCAGTGCGCTGGACGCGCAGAGCGAGGCCGCGGTGGGGGCGGGGCTGGCGGCGCTGATGAAGGGACGCACGGTGCTCGTCATTGCGCACCGCCTGTCCACGGTCAGGGACGCGGACCTCATCGTCGTCATGGACGCCGGCCAGGTGGTGGAGGCGGGCACCCATGCGGAGCTCACCGCCCGAGGTGGCCGCTATGCCCAGTTGCTCGGAGAGGGCGCTGTCGCCGCCTGAGTTGCGCATGCCCCCTCTCCCTCTGGGAGAGGGCGGGGGGTGAGGGTAGTCGCCCGAGCATTCCCTCGTCACAGCGAGGCAAACCCTCACCCTGACCCTCTCCCAGAGGGAGAGGGGATGTCGACGGTCACAAGAGCCAGTACAGCAGCAGCACGCTGAACAGCAGACCCATGCCGAGGACAATGAGCATCGTCAGGCCCTCCGTCTTCTGCCTGCGCAGCATGACGGGGTCGATGGCGGGAACCTGCAGCGGCAGCGGAGACGGAGCCGTGGGCACCGGCCCCTGAGCCTTGAGAGCCGGTACAGCAGACGCAGAAGCCACCGGCGCGGAGGCCACCGGGGCAGCCGGCCCGGGCGCGGGGTTGGCGCCTCCAGCGAGCACGAGGCCCTGGCGCGCGAGCGCGAGCACGCGCTGGATATGGAGGATGTAACGGTCCTCACCCTGGTAGTGCTCGAGGGCGAGCGCGGCACGCAACAGCCGGGCGGGGACGGGCTGGGCATCCGGGTGGACGACGCTCGTCTCGGTGCGCACGGCCCCGTCCTGTTCCACCCGTCCGGTGCGCAGGCCCACGCCGCTGGACCACACACAGTGCTCATCCAGCAACGTCAGCTCCTGGCGCTGGACGCGGCCCTCGGGGTCCACGAAGGAGAGCAGCTCCGCCCCCTGGGTGGACAGGTGCCAGACGGAGCGCTGGCCGTCGTCACCGGGAGGCCCTTCCACCGGGCGCGCCTGGTACAGCGCCAGCACCGCGGCCTTCAATCTCTCCGACGACAGTTCGCTCATGGACGGGGCGTCAGCCTAGGGTCGGAGGGGCGGAAACGGAAGGTGCAAAGGGGGTGAGCCGGGTCTCGTCCAGGACAGGACGGGTCGGGCATGCCGCTGGCTCCCCGGCCGGTCTCCCCAGGGCGACCCGGGCCACCTGCCGGAATCATCCCTATGGTTGGGCGGGAGGAGTCTGCTCATGGCGATCATCAAATCCGATAAACCCATCGAGGCCCCCTTCGTGGTGCCCCCCAACCGCCCGGAGATAACGGACGAGCCAGAGCCGTACAACGCGAGCCACGATCCGCGCTTCCCGGACGTGAGCTGGATCGGCTCGGCCCAGCAGGGCGGGGGCCACGTGCCCGAGGACTACGAATGGCCCACCAACCCCAAGCAACGCCAGGACGATTTGATGGGCGAGTGGGAAGAGCCGCATTGAGCCGCGTGCCTCCCCGCCGTCCGGGCGCTACGGTGTGCACCTCATGAGTCGCTCCCGATCCAAACAGATGGAATTCGTCCACCACTTCGAGGGTGCGCAGGTGCTCGACGGGCTGCTGGAGCTCGCAGGCACTTCGCACGACAGCCTCACGGTGCTGACCCACATGCGGCAGGCCCACGCCGAGGGACGCCCCTCGCAGGAGGTGATTCCCAGCCTCTTCAGCCAGGAGCCGCGCTTCGAGTCCCCCGAGCTGGCCCGCCGCCTCTTCCAGAACCTGCTGGGGTTGTGGGACCTGGTGCAGGAAGGCAAGCAGGTGAGGCTGGAGGACGGGCCCCGCCCCCCGCGCCCGAAGAAGCAGAAGACAGAGCCCCCCAGGCCCTTTGCCCCGGACGAGCCGGACACGGCATTCGTGGAGGCGGCCTGGCGTTACCTGGAAGACGACGAAAAGGCGCGCACCCGCCTGCACGATGCGTTCGAAAACAAGCAGGACGCCCTGCTGGGTGTGCTTGACGCCGCGGGGCTGACGGACGAAGGATACGGCGTTGCCCGCCACCTGCTCTTCGAGCTGCATGCCATGCTGGAGCTCGGTTGGCCGCAGGGGCTGGCGAGCGTGGCTCCGGCGGCACTGGAGACACCGGGCATGGAGACTTCGCCAGTGCCCACGGCCCTGGCCGCGTACGCGGACGAGGCGCTGTTCGAGGCGGAGCAGGACGAGGAGCACCCCCTGTCACCCGAGGAGCTTGCGAAGGTACGCACCCTGGTGAAGCGCGGACTGGCGGCGCTGTGGAGTGCTCGGAAGGGAAAGTGACGAATGGCACGTGACAAGGACGACGATCGGGGCGGCGGGGGCTTCTCCGGCAAACGGACGAAGAGCTGGCGGGAGATCGACGCTTCGCGCGGCAAGGGCCGGGGCCCCACCTCCCGGCAGGATGATCCGGCGCAGCAGCGCATCGAGCGCAGCGCGTCCTACCAGAAGTACAAGGCGGCCGCCGACGCGCTCTTCACCGGCGGCGAGCTGCCCGAGGGCCTGGCGAAGGCCTTCGACCCCGAGGGCAAGCGCAAGGCGCAGAAGCAGGCGATGCAGAAGCTGATGGAGTCCGCCGAGGACCCGCGGGCCTGGGCCCAGGGCGTGCTGGACTACCTGGAGAAGTATCCCGAGCTGCCCGAGGACCCGTACTTCCTGGACAGCCTGCTGGGCCATCCGCGCGAGCGCATCGTCGACAAGGCGCTGGCCAGGCTGGAGGGGCTGGAGGCCGAGGGCAAGCTGGTGAAGACGAAGGTGCCCAAGAGCATGGATCAGCGGCTGAAGGGCATCGAGCTCACCAGCCTGGATCCGGACATGCAGAGCCGGGCCAAGGCGCTGCGCGAGAAGCTGCGAGTCTGAGCCGAATCCTCCCCTCTCCCGCCGGGAGAGGGACGGGGTGAGGGTGCCCGTCACCCGGGTTGGCCCCTGTGTGCTCTCTCTCCCTCTGGGAGAGGGTTGGGGTGAGGGTCTACCCTTAGGCTCTCTTGGATAATCAGCGCGTACACTGACTATGAGCGAGATACCCTTACGCTACCCGCGAGAAGCCCTGCGAGACTGGTGGCAGCAGAAGAACCACGGGAAGCCACCCAGCGAGGCGGAGCTCCATCCCCTCGGAGAACTCGCCGATACACTCTTCTTCGCCAGTTTAGCCAAGTCAGGCCTCGACGTACTTCATACCGGTGATACCTTCCTGCTCCAGGGCCTGCTTGAGCGTGTCAGAGACGATGATGGCCACGTCCCATCCCCATGGGCGAAAGATGTGCGCGTCCCCTACTTTCGTCGGGTCCACCTTCAGCCCGTGTATGTAACTGTACTGGCCTATCTTCTCTGGCTGCCCATCCTCCGGCTTCCAGTATTCCACCTCGCCGCACCGCGCATCATCGATACAACGAATGATGCGAAGGACGTTGAGGATGAACCAAGGCTCCGTCTGGCCTTCCACCCTGGCCGGAAGCAACTGCACATCCTGAATGGCCAGGCGCCCGAGGATGGCAGCCACTCGACCATGGACCACGGGGACCCCTAGACCCGTCTGGCTGAAGTCGACAGCGCCCCCAACATGGGACAAGGTGAAGCGCGGTACGCATTCCAGTTCTATCCGCTGGCCGTTGCCAAACTGCCAGGAGTCGAGCTCGGTGCCTTGCTCGTCGAAAGGGCCGTCCAGCACCCAACGTCCTGGAATGCTCATGTGGTCACGAAGCTTGAAGTACCTGGACATGTCCGCTCGCGTTCCCGGTGCTACGACTTCTTCGTAAGAAGTTCGTGGAGTTTTGAGCCGGGGGTGCAGATCCTACCCGCCAGTTTGTCGAGCGCCCCCTCCAGCATGCGCCGACACCCGACCTGGTCCTGACAGCCCTTCATCGCTCGCCGGAGCACCTCGAAGATCTCCGCATGGTATTCCTCTGGATGAGGGCCCTTGTGGCCTTGGAGATAGATGCGATTCGCCGAGTCGTCGAGGCTCATGCCCGCCTGCTCGAAGAGCTTCTTGAACACCGGAGTCCACGGGCCTCCACGGAGCTCGCAGGTGTCATTCTTGTTGGTGGCGATGTGATGCCAGTGGCCATCCTTCTTCGAGCCATCCCCACAGGCTCCGGTCACGCGCGCCGCCACAGGTGCCGTGCCCACCGACGCCCCCATCAGCACCACTGTGCCGTCCGCCACGGCCTGAGCAGTGGTTGACGTGCTCATCGTCAGACCCCCGGGCAATGCGTACCGGCGGGGCGCCAACATCCGCCACAGCCCGCCTTCGGGCACTTTCGGCAACCCCTTGCCCACACCCGCGCTCGCCACCATCACCAGCGCCCTCAGCGCCGTTCCGCCCATCGCCTTGCCGAAGCGCTCGGCCACCGCCTCCAGTTCCTCCGGCGTGCTGGCCTTCTCCGCCTCCTCGTATAGCCGCAGGCAGGCCAACCCCAGATTGCGGAGCTCCACCACTCCAAAGGCCAGCACCAGCCCTACCGTCACCGTCGCCGCGAAGGACTTGCTGAACAGGGGCTCGGGTACGGCCCAGGCCAGGAAGTAGGCCACCACCGACGTAGAAACTCCCGCCAGGAAGAGCGGATCGCTGAACAGCTCGGCCGCTGCTTCCCGTACTCCCGCCTTCATATAACGCGGAGACAGTCGCAGGACCTCTGCCAAGCGCCAGTACCCAAGCTGCAGTGGCAGCTTCACCTTCGGTTCGCCATACCGTGAGAGGTATTCCTCGCGCAGCACCGTCTCCCGGCTCGCCGCAGGACAACCGCCCACTCCCGCCAGAGCCAATACAGGTCCCGATTCCCCAGCACATGGCCGAACAGAGCGCAGCTGGCCAAAGTCTTCTCGGAAGATGTCAAGCACGAGCCTCGCGTCCTCCAAGGTCAGCCTGTCCATTTCCGGTGATCGTGCCAGCGGAGCGAAGACAAGCTCGAGCCCTCTTCCTGGCAGCTCACGCACCTCGACGGACCCACTCGGCTGCCTTGCACCGAATGCTTCCGCCGGTGCCGCACGCAGCACGAGGGTGACCACCGCCACCAACAGGAACCGGAAGCCGAGAGACCCTTTCAGGAGCATGAGCTCTCTCCTACCTCCCAGCGAACCGCTGCCAGCAGCGACGGGCAGTGCGGCTCGCTCGCCTGATCGTGTACCCGGCGAGCTTGATGGACTTCCGAGTGGTGTTTCGAGCCTCACGTGGGCAGGCGCACCGTGAAGCGCGCCCCGCCCTCCGCCAGGTTCTCCACCGAGATGTGTCCACCGTGGGCCTGGACGATCTCCCGGGTCACGTACAGCCCCAGGCCCAGCCCGCCGTAGTGATTGATGGACGCGGCGCGCTCGAACCTGTTGAACAACCGAGACAGGGCGCTCTCCGGAATGCCGGGCCCCTTGTCCCGGATGACGAGGAGCGCGTCCGAGCCCTCCCGCGAGACCGAGAGCTCGACCGGGCTTCCCGCCGCGTATTTGAACGCGTTGGACAGCAGGTTGATGACGACCTGCTCAATGCGGAGGCGATCCCAGGTCCCCTCGACAGGCGTCCCCTCCTGGAAGAGGACCTGACAGTCCGCATGGGCCGCCGCCTCGTGCAGCCGATCGATCACATCCCTCACCGTGGCGCACAGCTCCATCCGTTCCGGCTTGAGCGTGAGCTGGCCAGTGCTGAGCCGCGAGACGTCGAGCAACGTCTCGATGAGGCCCGCCAGCCGCTCGGTGCTGTGCACCGCACGGTCGAGCTTCGAGGTGACTCCGGGCTCGAGCGGCCCACCTCGCAACTTCAGGCTCTGGAGCTGGAGTTGGAGCGCTGTGAGCGGCGTCTTCAGCTCGTGCGAGGCAATGGCGAGGAACTCATCACGCAGCCGGACGGCCTCCTCGGCCTGGGCGAGTCGCAGGCGCTCCGCCTCGGCCCGCTGACGCTCGGTGAGATCTCTCGTCACCTTGGCGTAGCCTCGAAGCTGCCCGCGCTCATCGCGCACGGCGGTGATGACCACGTCCGCCCAGAAGAGCGACCCGTCCTTGCGCACGCGCCAGCCCTCGTCCTCGACGCGGCCCACCTCCGCCGCCTCGCGCAGCAGCGCCCACGGCTTGCCATGGGCCACCGCCTCCTCCGGGTAGAAGCGCGTGATGGGCTCGCCGATGATCTCCCCAGCCTCGTAGCCCTTCATGCGCTGAGCCCCCGCGTTCCAGCTCTGCACACGCCCATCCGGCCCCACCATGAAGATGGCGTAGTCCTTCACGCTCGTGACCAGCAGCCGGAAGCGCTCCTCGCTGTGCCGGAGCCGCTCCTCCGTCTTGCGGCGCTCGGTGAGATCCCTCGTCACCTTGGCGAACCCGACAACCTGACCCGCGGCGTCGCGCATCGCGGTGAGGACCACGTTGGCCCAGTAGCGCTCGCCGTTCTTGCGGACGCGCCAGCCCTCCTCCTCGAAGCGGCCCTCCGTCTCGGCGGTCTGCAGCTCGCGCTCGCACCTGCCGTCGATGATGTCCCCGGGTGGGTAGAAGATGGAGAAGTGCTTCCCGAGGATCTCCTCCCGGGAGTAGCCGTTGACGCGCTCCGCACCACGGTTCCAGCTCCGCACCCGCCCCGTGAGGTCGAGCATGAAGATGGCGTAGTCCTGGATGCTGTCGAGAAGGGTCCGAGCCTGATCATCCTGCGGCTCCACCATCTCCAGGACTGCCTGCGAGTTCTGTTCGAACATGGTGTCTCCCCGGCTCAGTTCCCGGCGCTCGCGCCAGAGCGGGAAGAAGCGCTCGGCAGGCCGCGGCCACTGGAGCGGGTGTGCTGCTCAACGATGTCGTGACTCAGTGGAGGGGCGTGCATGGTGCGGTTCTAGAGAGATGTATCGCCGCGGAGGCTCGCGGAAACTGGGATTAAAAGGACTCGTTTTTGTCCCAACAGATACGCCTCCGATCACGAGTCTCTTCCATGAGTCTCGCAGCGCCAGCAAGCGGCCAGGCACTCGGTAGTCCGTTTGAATTTTCCAATCCCGCGGCACGGGGGAGGAGCACGGGGACTCGATACCCTCACCCCGTCCCTCTCCCGGAGGGAGAGGGGAAATCGGTGTCTGGGAATGGCTGTCCGCGAATGGGCTGGGGGGAGGCGAGCGAGCTCAGCGGTTGATGACGAAGCCGCAGGCCGAGTCCAGCACCACCTTCGCCCCCGCCAACGCCGTCAGCAGCCGCTCATAGTGCGTGCGCTCCGCCGAGAGTTGGGACTCCACCGCATCCGCTTCCAGCCCCTGGTGTGTCAGCGACAGCTTCATCCGCTCCAGCGCAGCGTCCCGCTCTGCTTCAATCGCCTTGCGCGCCCGCGCCTGCAGCTTCGCCAGCTCCGCCTCGGCCGCCTTCTGCGCCACCGGCACGCCATTGTCCACGAACGCCCCGAAGCCCGGGAACACGCGCAGCACCTCGTCTCCCTTCAACCCCTTGCCCTCGGCCTCCAGCGCCGGCAGCACTGACGTGTCCGCCTTCGGGCCCGTGGGGCTCTCCACCACCGCCACGTGCACCAGCGTGCGCTCCAGGAAGCGGGCGATCTGCCGGCTCGGCACTCGCGCTCCTGGCGAGGTGTCCTCGGGCTCCGGCATCTGCACGTGGTAGAGCAGCTCCACGCCCTTGGCCTTCATCGGCCCGCGTTTCTCGATGAAGCGCGCTCCACTGCGCCCGTACGGCCCGTCCCTCAGGAAGCCAAACAGCGCCTCGACAATCGGGTGGCCCGTCGCGAAGTACTCCAGCTCCTCCGCCTCCACCGCCGTGTCCCGCCAGAAGGTGCCCAGCACCGTCCGGTCCTCGTTGATGTCGATGCCCGGCAGGCCCTCCACCTTCAGCGCATGGCCGAACTGGAACGCGCACTGGAAGGCATCCACCTGCTCGTCCGTGTCCACGCCAATGCCCACCCGGCGCGCCAGCTCCGTCACCGTCTCCTCGAGCTTCTCATCGAGGTCTCTCGCCACGCTCCACAGGCCCTCCTCGAGGCTCTGCTCCTCCTCCTCGTCGGCCTCCACGCCCATGCGCTCCTGCGCCCGCGTCACCAGCCGCGCCACCGCGTCCTTGTCGAACGAGCGGATGTCCAGCAGCGGATCATACGCGCGCTTCACCTGCGCCCGCGCCGCCTCCACCCGCGCCTTCAGCTCCGAGGCGTACGCCACCCGCGACTCGCGCGGCAGCAGCGCCATCTCCGTGAGCCGCTCCTCCACCTCCTCCAGCACCGCGTCCAGGCCACCCACCGTCTCGCCAAACACGCCCACCGCGTCCGCCAGCAGCATCAGCACGTCCGACGCCAGCGTCCCCGCGGGGTCGAAGACGTGGATCTCCACCGGGTGGTTCTGGCCAATGCGGTCCAGGCGTCCAATCCGCTGCTCCACCGTGGACGGGCTCCACGGCAGGTCGTAGTGCACCAGGTGGTGCGAGAACTGGAAGTTGCGGCCCTCGCCGCCCACCTCCGTGCACAGCAGCATCTTGGGGCCCTCCGGGTCCCGGAAGCGCGCCACCTGCCGGTCCCGCTCCACCATGGGCAGGTCTCCATGGTAGGCGAGCGCCTCCACGCCCTCACGGCCCAGCTCCGTACGCAGCGCCTCCAGCGTGTCCCGGCTCTCCGTGAAGACGAGCACCTTCGCGTTGGGCTCCGCACTCCAGATGCGGCCGCGCAGCACCTCCAGGAAGGCGCCGAACTTCGCATCGCGCGTGGGCAGCTTGAGGCTCCCCGCCACGCTCGCCAACGCCTTGTTGGTGCGCAGCGCCTCGCCAAAGGCCGCGGGGCTGGACTCCAGCCGGCGCAGCAGGTTGCCCAGCGGCGCGCCGCGCAGGTTGCTCTCCGCCAGCGCCTCCAGCGCCGCATCCCGCGTCTTCAGCTCCTCGCCCGACAGCTTCACCGGGTGCCGGTGCAGACGCCGCGTGGAGAAGCCTCCCACCACCGCGCGCCGGTTGCGCACCAGCCGGTCCGACAGGCTGTACGTCTCCGCCAGGTGCTGCATCAGCGCGTCGCGATCCTTCAGCCCCTTCAGCTTCGGATCATCCGGGAAGCGCGCCGCCAGGGCCTTCACCGCCCCCGCCGCGTCCTTGCCCTCCAGCAGCCCGCGCACCGCGGCGCTCAGCTCCTCCTGACGCGCCAGCCGCTGCTCGAAGCCCTTCACCGTGGGCGCCGTCGTCGCGTCGATGAGCGTCAGCAGCCCGTGGTACTCGGCCGGGTCCAACTGCATGGGCGTGGCCGTCAGCAGCAGCAGGCCCCAGCTATTGCCCGCCAGCGCCTCGGCCGCCTCGAAGGCCTTCTCGCCCTTGAGGTGGTGCGCCTCGTCGATGATGACCAGGTCCCAGAAGGCGTCCTCGCCCGCCACCGCCCGCCGGTGCTCCTCGCCTCGCGCGAGCATCTCCAGGCTCGTCACCACCAGCGGGAAGCGCGCCCACGGCGACACTCCCGGCATCTCCTTGAGCGACTGGGCGTAGCGCTCCGAGTCCATCAGCGTGAAGAGCTGGTTGAACTTGTGGAAGAGCTCCACCAACCACTGCACCGTCAGGTGGCTGGGGGCCACCACCAGCACGCGCCTCGCCAGGCCCGACAGACGCAGGGCGCTGAACACCATGCCCGCCTCGATCGTCTTGCCCAGACCCACCTCGTCGGCGAGCACGAAGCGCGGCCGGCGAGCGCTCAGCACACGCTGCACCACGCCCACCTGGTGCGGCTTCACCATCACCCGGCTGGCCAGCAGCGCGCCCAGCGCGTCACACCGCCGCTCGTCGTCCAGCACCAGCGCCTGCTTGCGCAGCGAGAAGGCCCGCGAGTCCCCCACCCGGCCCTCGCGCAGCGTGGACAGCAGATCCGAGCGCGGGGCGAGCGCGTGCACCTCGGACTCGGGCATCTCGTCCTCCTCGCCCGTGTCCGTGTAGCGGATGACATAGCGGCGCAGGCCCCGTCCGCCCTCCTCCTCGCCCAGCACCGTGGCGCGCCGGCCCTTGGTCGTCTGCACGGGCTCGCCCTTCATCAGCGCGTAGTGCACCAGCGCCCCACCCTTGGTGGATACCAGCACCGGCTCCCCCGTCCGGGCGGGAAAGAGGACGAGCGCCTTGGCGCCCTCATCCTGCAGAGACAGGAGATGCCCCACGCCCCACTCGGGCTGGGGGAGATAGCGGACCTTGTTGCCAGGGACGAAAGACATGGTCGAAAACGGACCCTCGAAGTGAAAAGGGGGTTCGCTCATAACCCCGCAACGCCCCCGCAGCCATCCCGCGAACCCCTCGAATTCAGGACCGGCCTCGTACCCCGGGGTGATGCCGCTGTCATCCATTGGACAGGGCCCTGCCCACCAGGGCGATTTCTCCACCCCCCCGCTCCAGGCAAGGTGGCGCGACCTGCGGGCCAGGAGTCCAGGGCCGCTGGGGGGGAGAGCCACATGCTGCCGCGTCATCCGACGACCGCACCGCGCGCGGGCGTGAACCTGTTTGCCTTCGCCCTGCTCCTGCTGACCCTGGTGGGGTACGTGCTCCTGGCGCCGGGGCCCCTGCCCACCCTGGAGGGGGTGACGCGCGGGCCGCGGCTGCTGGTGATGATGATGGGCTTCGTCGGGCTGGCCATGGGGTGCGCCCTGGGCTGGACGCTGCGCCAGACGTTCCACCCCGAAGCGCCGGACTCCAAGCTGGACGCCCTGGCCCGGGAGAACGCGCGCCTGCGCGCCCAGGTGCAGGGGGCCTTCGAGCTGGTGGGCGTGGCCGCGCATGACCTGGGCAACCCCCTGCTGGCGCTCCAGCTCCGCCTGCAGCGGCTGCGCGCCCAGACACGGCAGGATGCCCGCGCCCAGGAGGGACTCACCCTCGTCGAGCGCGAAGCGCGCCGCATGAGCGTGCTGGTGCATGACCTGTTGGACCTCTCGCGACTGTCCGCCGGCCGACTCCCCCTGGACCTCGAGGAGCTGGACCTCACCGCCCTCACCCGCGAGGTGGCCGAGCGCTTCTCGGACCAGGCCACCGCAGCCGGCAGCTCCCTGGTGGTGCACGCCCAGGGTCCGGTGCGCGGCCGGTGGGATCGCCAACGCCTGGACCGCGTGGCCACCAACCTGCTGAGCAACGCCCTCAAGTTTGGCCAGGGCCATCCCATCGAGGTGCACGTGCTCGCCGACGGGGACCGGGCCCGCCTCGCGGTGAAGGACCACGGCGTGGGCCTGCCTCCCGATGCCCAGGAGCGTCTCTTCGGCCGCTTCGAGCGACTGGGCGACACCGGACGCCCCGGCTCTGGGCTCGGCCTCTACATCGTCCACCAGCTCGTCGAGGCCCACGGCGGCACCATCCACGTCTCCAGCCGCCCAGGCCACGGGGCCACTTTCACCGTGGAGCTGCCCTCCTCTCACCTTCCGTGCTGAACGTGGTGGGGGAACGCGACACGTCTTCTCACCCTACCCTCCACGTCACCCACAAGTGCTCACACAAACCGCCAAAAGTGGACTTAGCGGGAAGGTGAATAATTCCTCTAGAAGTTGAAATTCCAGGTCGAATCACTTTATTCTGTCGTAGCTCAAATCGAGCAGTTCCCTGCCGTACAGGGGAGCGCTCGCCGAAGCATCGGCTCCGACCTGACAGGTAGGGAACGGTAGCCGGTGACGAGAAACAGGGCCGGGCGGGACCTCGCCCAGCGCCCAATCGAAAAGAGGAGGGGCCGCCATGAGCGGAATGGGAGCACTCTGTGTGCCGTCGCAGTCGTCTGTCCGCACTCCGAGCCGGATGAAGGGGGTGTGGTTCGCGGCACTCGCCCTGCTCGCTGGAGGCTGCGCGGAGCCCGAGGCCGCTGCGACGGCGCCGGCGGCCACCCTGGCCCAGCACCTGTCCGACGCCGCAGAGGCGCGCCCGACCCCCGCCCCCGCTCCGGTGGGACTGGCACTGGAGGTGGATGGAGGGACGGGCATCCCGCTGAAGGTGAAGGCCGGGCAGACCTTCTTCATCAACCAGATTGATCTCCGGGCCTCCATCACCGCCACCAAGGACGAGGGCGTGGACGGCCTGCGGCGCGCGGGGGACTTCGCGCAGATTCCCTGGCAGGGCGTGCGGCTGGTGGACGCGGAGCCCGTTGCCAATCCGGACGGCACCTTCACCCGCCGCCGTTTCTACCGGGACGCCCAGTGGATGGAGCAGCCGAGTGTCTTCACCGTGCAGCCGGTGGATGCCCGAGGCCGCCCCACCGGCCGGGCCATCTCCATGCACATCGGCAAGGATGACCGGTTCAAGTCCAACGACGACTTCTTCATCCGCCGCCTGCGCGCCATCCAATGGGGCTACAACTGCCGCAGCGGCACGGACTGCACCAACACGCAGAGCTTCTCCGAGGAGGCGCTCGTCGAGGTGCGCAACGCCCGTACCGGCGCCACCCCCTTCACCCTCTCGGCGGACACCCGCGCCCTGCAGCTGAGCTGGTCGCTGCGCCCCAGCGCCCCCTACACCATCCCCGTCGAGCAGGTGGCCCAGCCCACCTACGCGTATGGCTTCTCCATCGACGTGAAGGCCGTCACCCCGCCGCGTGCGGATGGTACTTACGCGCCCGGCACGGCGGTGACGTTCCAGCTCGCTCTGCGTGACGGGGCCGGCAAGCGCCTCCACCCGGAGGGCAGCCTGCCCTCCTACAACGAGGTCACTTTCGGGCAGAATGAGCCAGGCTTTCAGTACTACCGCGCCTTTGCCTTCATCGACCCCTCCACTACGTACTACCGCCGCAAGCACCGTGAGCGCATGCTGATGACGCAGATCATCGGACCCGCCCAGCGCATCCAGCCCATCCGCAGCATCGTGGAACTGGCGGCGTTCCTGGGCCCCGACGACGTGCAGACCATCGCCACGTTCGAGCGCGACGGCGTCTACGCGCAGTTCCAGACCTTCCCGCCATCCAACAAGCTCTTCGGTGGCGCCTTCTTCCCGGAGACGAAGGGCTGGGATGCGGCGGTGAGCACCTCTTGGACGTACCAGCTCCCGGCCAACGCCGAGCCCGGCACCTACCTGGTGACGGTGAAGGGCCGCCGCACGTACATGGGCGAGGACATCCCCGCCAGCCGCACCATCGAAATCCAGGTGGGTACCCGCCAGCACACCGAGGCGAAGCTCACCACCGGCGGCTGCAAGACGTGCCACACCGAGGGCGGCGAGTTCACCCAGGTGCTGCACGGCAATGACAACCGCGCCGCGTGCGCCGCCTGTCATGCCCCGCTGGGCTTCGAGCTGGAGGGCCCCATCGTGGTGCGCACCCACTTCCTCCACTCGCGCTCGGACCGCTTCGACGCTCCCAAGCAGCAGTGCGCCACCTGCCACCTGACGCAGGAGAGCACCCAGCGCACCAGCCAGGCCGCCTGCCTCTCGTGCCACAAGAGCTACCCCGAGTCGCACGTGGCCCGGTTCGGCCCCATCGAGAGCATGTATGTCGGCGGGGCTCGCGAGTCCTTCCAGCAGTGCACCGGCGCCTGCCACAAAACCCACCCGGGGAGCGGCTTCTAGACCGCTGCCCCTCATCCCGGAGGTCTTCCTTGGCTCGAGTGAAGATGCAGACGGCACGTACCACGCAGTCTGATCCCGTCGCAGCCGCGGAGGACCTCATCCGGCAGTTGCAGGGCGGCGAGACTCCCAAGCTCATCACCCTGTTCGCCTCGCGGGACCGAGACCAACTGGCCCTCAACCGCGCCGTGCGCGAGCGGCTGCCCCAGGGCACGCGCCTGGTGGGAGCCACCACCGCGGGTGAGCTGGACAACCAGGGCATCTACTCGGGCAGCGTGGTGCTGGGCGCGCTCTCCGGCGACTTCGAGGTGGGCCTGGGCCTGGGCAGCGGCCTGTCCGTGGACGCCGTGGGCGCCGGTGCCGCCGCCATCAAGCGCGCCGCGCAGGACCTGGGCGTGCGCCAGTCGGACATCGACCCGCGCCAGTACGTGGGCCTCGTGATCGACGACGGCTTCCGCTACAAGAAAGAGGAGCTGCTGCTCGGCATCCTCGAGAAGAACCAGACGCTGGTGCTGGTGGGCGGTGGCGCCGCTGACCACGAGCAGGACCCGACGAAGCAGTCCGCCCTGCTCCACGTGGACGGAGAGGTGGCCACTGACGCCGTGCTGGTGGCCCTCTTCAAGACGAGCGCGCCCTGGGCCGCCCTGCGCTCCCACTGGTACCTGCCCACCGGCGAGCGCATCACCATCACCCGCGTGGACGAGAGCGCCACCCGCGCCCTGGAGATCGACGGCAAGCCGGCGGCCCAGCGCTACGCCGAGCTGCTCGGCGTACCCGTGGACGAGCTGGAATTCGGCAAGCCCCATGGCTTCGCCGTCCACCCCACCGCCCTCAAGGTGGGCCGCGAGTACTTCATCCGCTCTCCCTGGAAGCCCCTGCCCGATGGCTCCATCCTCTTCGCCAACCTCCTGGAGGAGGGCACCGAGCTGGAGCTGATGAAGATGGGAGACATGGCCAGCCTCACGCGCGCCTTCTTCCAGGAGGAGCTCCCGCGTCGCGTGCAGAACCCGCAGGCCACCCTGCTTTTCCATTGCAGTGGACGCATGTGGTACGCCAGCGCGACCGGTACCGTCCCCCAGCTCGCCGAGACCTTGCGCCATGCACCCTCGGCGGCTGGAATGAATGTGCACTTCGAGATCTACTCGGGGTTCCACATCAACACGACGCTGACGGTCCTGGCGTTTGGGGGAAACTGACAGATGAGCACGGCTCCGGCGGTGCCAGGCAATGAGACGCCCCGGTTGCTCCTGGTGGGCGGTGAGGGGGAGTGCGCGCGTGTGATGGAGGCGCTACGGCGCGCAGACCTGAAGGTGTTCGCGCAGCGCGTGTCTTCCCGTGAGGAGCTGGCGGCGGCTCTGGACAAACCGTGGGAGCTGGCCGTGTGCGGCTCGGAGCAGCCGGGACTGAGCTTCCGCGAGGCCGCGCCGCAGCTGCGCGAGAAGGCCCCTCAGCTCTCCTACCTCGTCCTCTCCTCGAAGTGGGACGACGCGGAGATGAGCGTGGCCATGGAGGAGGCCAGCGCCTGCAGCTACATCGACCCGGATCGGCTGTCGGTGCTCGTGCCCGTCATCCGCCGCGAGCTCAAGCGCGTCATCGAGCGCCGCCAGCACCAGGAGGCCGAGAAGCAGCGGGAGCGCTCGCGCTGGCTGCTGGAGCGCATCGTCGACAGCCTCCCCTTCGTCCTCTTCGTGAAGGACGCCGAGGAGCGCCGGCTGCAGGTGGCCAACAAGACCTTCGCGGACGCCTTCGGAGTCACCAAGGAGTGGCTGCTCGGCAAGCTGGACCACGACTACTTCCCCCAGGAGCAGGCCGACTCCTTCGTGGCCATCGACACGGAAATCCTCGAGACGAAGAAGCTCAAGGCCTTCGAGGAGGTGGCGCGCACCAGTGGGGTGGACCGCATCTACGCCACCCGCAAGCTGCCGCTGCTGGATGAGTCCGGCGAGGCCCGCTACGTGCTGGGCATCACCGAGGACATCACCGAGCGCAAGGCCGCCGAGGAGGCGCTGCGCAAGTCCAAGGCCGAGCTAGAGGAGTCCAACAAACGCCTGGCGGAGAACCTGGAGGAGCTCAAGAAGAGCCGCGCCGTGTCCGCGCGCACGCTGGCCAGCTACCAGCAGCGGGCCTTGCAGATGGAGATCATCCGCCAGCAGAACGAGGACCTGGACCGGCTGGCCACGGAGCTGTCCTCCGCCAAGCGCAACGAGGAGGAGCGGGCCCGCGAGGCGGAGGCCGCCGCCCGGCTCAAGAGCGAGTTCCTGGCCAACTTCAGCCATGAAATCCGCACGCCGCTCAACGGCATCATCGGCTACTGCGACCTGCTGATGCGCGAGGAGGGCAGCCGGCTCACGCCACATGGCCGGCGCGACCTCAACGTGGTGAAGAAGAACGCGCAGACGCTGCTGGCGCTCATCAACGACATCCTCGACCTGTCCAAGATTGAAGCGGGCCGGGTGGAAGTCGTTGTGGAGCGGGTGGACATGCAGGAGCTGGCCGAGGAGTGCACGGCCACGGTGAAGGAGTACCTCAAGGGCAAGGACGTCGAGCTGCGCACGGACATCGACGAGCGCGTGGCGTACGTGCGCACGGACGCGCTGAAGCTGCGTCAAATCCTGCTCAACCTGCTGTCCAACGCGGCCAAGTTCACCGAGTCCGGCGAGGTGTCGCTCACCGCGCGCGCGGAGGGCAACGAGGCCGTCTTCATCGTCGAGGACACGGGCATCGGCATTCCGCCGGACCAGCTGCCCTTCATCTTCGAGAAGTTCCGTCAGGTGGACGGCTCCGCCACGCGCAAGGTGGGCGGCACCGGGCTGGGGCTGGCCATCGTCAAGGAGCTGAGCAAGGTCATGGGCGGCGGTGTGGAGGTGCAGAGCACCCTGGGCCGCGGCACCACCTTCACGGTGCGGCTGGCCGGCATCCTCGAGGGGGAGGCGTTGGGCGCCTCGCGCGAGCTGGACAAGCCGGTGGCTCCCCAGGGCATGGGAGCGACGCTCTCGCCCGTGCAGGGCGGCACCGTGCTGGTGGTGGATGATGATCCGCTCGTCCAGCACCTGGTGGCCGGACAGCTCGGGCCCGCGGGCTTCACCGTGATAACGGCCTCGGACGGCCTGGAGGCACTCAAGAAGGCACGCGAGCTTCGCCCGCACGCCATCGTGCTCGACCTCTACCTGCCACGCCTGGACGGCTGGAGCGTGCTGTCCACCCTCAAGAGCGAGCCGGACCTGGCGCGCATCCCCGTCATCATCATCTCCGTGGAGGAGCAGCGCGCGCGAGGCTTCTCCCTGGGCGCATGTGAGTACCTCATCAAACCCGTCGAGCCCGACCACCTGGTGGACGTGGTGCGCCGCAACATCGGCGGAGCCACCAGCGCGGGCGAGGTGCTGGTGGTGGATGACGACGCCACCACCCGCGAGCTCGTCAGCCGCTCCCTGCGCCGCGCGGGCTTCTCCACCAGCGAGGCCCACAGCGGAGAGGAGGCCCTCCTCAAGGCCCGCGTCTCCCCACCCACCCTGGTGGTGCTGGACTTGATGATGCCCAACCTGGACGGCTTCGAGGTGCTGCGCCGCCTGCGCGCCGAGAAGCTCAACGTCCCGGTGGTGGTGCTCACCGGAAAGACGCTCACCAGCGAGGAACAGTCCGTGCTGCGCGACGGCTTCGCCGGCTTCGTCCAGAAGGGCGGCCATGCCCTGGAGGATGTCATCGGCCAGGCCAAGGGGCTGCTCCTCAAGCAGAGCGCCCAACGCGCCAGCCGCCTGCCGCGCATCCTCTATATCGAGGACAACCCGCAGAACCGAGACATCGTCCGGCGCTACCTCGGCGGCCTCTTCGAGGTGCTGGAGGCCGAGGACGGTGAGCTTGGCGTGGAGCGCGCCGCCAAGGAGACGCCGGACCTCATCCTGATGGACTTGTCCCTGCCCCGCCTGGACGGCTGGGAGGCCACGCGGCGCCTGCGGCAAATGCCCTCGGCAGCCTCCATCCCCGTCATCGCCGTCACCGCCCATGCCGGGCGTGAGTACCAGGAGAAGGCCTCGGCCGCCGGCTGCAACGGCTACCTCACCAAGCCTCTCGACCGCGACCAGCTGCTCGAGACCATCCGCAAGCACCTGGGGAGAAGCAGTCATGGTTGATGTGACAGCCCCCAAAGTCCGGGTCCTCGTGGTGGACGACGACCCGGACCTGCTGGAGCTCGTCCGCCGCACCCTGACTCCTCACTTCGAGGTGCAGACGCACCGCTCGGCGCTGGGTGTGTCCAACCTGGTGCGCAACGGAGAGCCGGACCTGGTGCTGCTGGATGTGAATTTCCCGGCGCTCAAGGGGGACCAGGTGGTGAGCCTGGCCCGCCGGTATGCGCCACGCACCACCAAGTTCATCCTCTACTCGGCGGAGGATGAGTCCAAGCTGCGCTCGCTCGCGCGGGCCTCCGGCGCGGATGGCTACCTCTCCAAGAGCGTCCAGGGCACTGAGCTCATCCAGAAGCTCACCGCGTTCCGCGACAAGGACCAGACCGTCCCCGCCTGAGTCCGCCGCTTCCCGAGGTCCCCTCACGCAGTCAGCCCTCAGGAGGACCCATGGAGCACATCCACCCCTACAGTTACGCCGAGCGTCTGCGGCGTCAGTTGCAGGGCCCGTGGCTCAACCCGCTGCTGAAGAAATGGGTCGGCCGGGGAGAGCTGGACTACGAGAAGTATGTACGTACGCCCGAGTTGCTCGCGCTGCAGACGCCGCCCGAGGAGCGGGTGTCGGACGACGAGCTGCTCTTCCAGGTGGCGCACCAGACGCAGGAGCTGTGGCTGAAGCTGCTGTCCCACGAGTCCGTGGAGGCGGTATCGGAGCTGGACCGGGACGCGCTGTGGGAGGCCTCGGCGCGACTGGAGCGCATGCTGCGGGTGGCGCGGTGCATGGCCTCGGAGCTGGGCGTGTTGGAGACGCTCACCCCGGACACCTACCAGGTCATCCGCCGCAGCCTGGGCAATGGCAGCGGACAGGAATCACCAGGCTACAACGCGGTGCGCATGGCGGCCGAGGGTCTGGAGGGCGCACTGGAGCGGCTGCTGCAGCGACGGGGCGTGACACTGGTCGCCCTCTACACGGGGCCGGCGGTAGCGGCGGACCTCAAGCGGCTGTGTGAGCAACTCGTCGACTACGACGAGGCCTTCCAGAACTGGCTCTACGCGCACTTCCAACTGGTGCGCCGCACCATCGGCGTGGACGCCACGGTGAAGGCGCTGGATGGGCTGCCCACGCGGGTGCTGTCCGGACGCATGACAAAGCCTCTCTTCCCCGCGCTGTGGCAGGTGCGGGTGGAGCTGACCGCGTGCTGGCGGCGCGAGGGCGGCTACGCACCAGGAGCGCCCCGAGGAGAAACGGAGACCGCCGGGGACACACCTCCGGCTGTCATGGCCTCCGGGACAGGCACGCCATGAGCGAGGCCAGCTCCTCGCCTCGCGCCCTCCTCCACCTCCTCTTCAACGGGGCGCGGGCGGTGGACGTGGTGGAGACGGCGCTGCGCCTGGGACTGCTGGACGCGCTGGAGCCGGGCCCGGTGACGTTGGGTGCGCTGAGCGAGCGCTTCGGCCTGGTGCCTGGGCGTCTCTACAAGTTCCTCGACTGTCTGGAGAGCCTCGGGCTGGTGCGGCGCGAGCAGCCCACGGACGCGTTGGTGGAGGCCCGCTACAGCGCGGTGCCCGGCCTGCGCGCCGCGGCCGAGGCCGTGCTGGGACCGCATTCATTGGAGCGCGACAGGGAGGGGTATGCCTGGCGCGAGCTGCACGGCCACCTGCCCGAGGTGTTGTGCGGCGAGCGGAGCATGCCCGCCAAGTCCTTCGACTGGCCTCCGCGCACCCCCGCCCAGGTGGCGGGCTTCGAGGCCAGCATGGCCGCGGGGCTCGGCCCCATCTTGGAGACGTTCCGCGCGCATGCGCCACATCTCCTCGAGCCAGGCACTCAGCTGCTGGACGTGGGCGGCGGAGACGGCACGCTCGCCGCGCACCTGCTGGAGTGGAACGCTGGCCTCCACGCGGACGTGTACAACCTGCCCGCCTGCGAGCCGCTGGTGGCGCGCACCCGGCAATCGCGCGGCCTCGAGGGGAGGCTCGGCTTCGTGGCCGGGGACTTCCTGCGCGAGCCCCTGCCCCGCGGCTACCGCGCCCTCTCCTTCGTCCGAGTGCTGCATGACTGGCCCGCGGACACCGCCCGCGCCCTGCTGCATGCCGCCTTCGACGCCCTTCCCTCCGGCGGCCGAGTCCTCATCTGCGAGGAGTTCCGCACCCCGGAGCGACTCGCCGCCCAGTTCTTCTGGTCCTACTTCCTCATGGGCGTGGACTCGTGCGTCAGCTGCTTGCGCGAGGCCGGGTTCTACACCCAAGCCCTCACTGCACTCGGCTTCCGGGAGGTGCGCGTGCTGCCCGGCCCCTTCGAGCTCATCACCGCCCTGCGGCCTTGAGTCCCGCCCGGGGCAGGTGGCGGATGCAGCCCTTCTCCACCCCGGTCTGTCCTCCAGGCATCATCGAAATGATGGAGGTGCTCGAGCGCTCCCGCGCTCTTCTGCGTACTGCGCCACGTGGCCTGAGCCGCGTTGCAAGCCAGCCGCCGCCGTGTCTAGCTGCACTCTCATGGGTGCACTGGCCGACCTTCTCGCCACACGGCGCGAGGACATCCTCCAGCGGTTCGAGCACGAGGTGCGGGCCCATTTCTCCATGGAGCAGCTGCCGCGCTCCGCCATCCTCGACACCGTCCCCGTCCTGCTCGAGGAGTTGTACGAGCTCCTCCGCACCACCTCCAGCGGTGAGACGGCCTCTGCGGTCGACAACAGCGTGCGCCAGACGGCACGCACGCACCGCATCCAACGGCGAGCGCTTGGCTACGACGTCACGCAGATTGTCCGCGAGTACGGACTCCTGCGCGACTGCATCCTCGCGCTGCTGGAGGAGGCCGGTGACGCACTCGTCATCGCCGAGCAGCGCCTTCTGCACCGCGGCCTGGACGTCGCCATGGCCGATGCCGTCGCCGACTCCGAGCACGGCCAGGACGAGGAGCGCCAGAAGGCGGAGCAGGACAGGGCGGCCCTACTGGAGCGCGAGCGCACCGCCCGGTCCGAGGCCGAGCAGCAGCGGGCCCTGCTCGAGGGCGTCATCGCGCAGAGCGGCGATGCCATCATCGTGGCGGATGCCCAGGGCGTGCTGCGCCTCTTCAACCCGGAGGCCGAGCGCCAGCATGGCGTGCCCTTGAGGGAGGTGGGCCCGCGGCAATGGGTGCAGACGTATGGGCTGTCCGATGAGGAGGGCCATCCGCTACCCCTGGAGCGGGTGCCGCTCTACCGCGCGCTCCAGGGCGAGCACGTGAGTGACGAGCAGCTGTGGATCCGCCGGCCGGATGGCACGCGGCTGCCCATCTCCGTCACGGCCCGGCCCCTGGTCCGGCCCGACGGCACTCCCGATGGGGCGGTGTTCACCGCGCGGGACATTGCGCTGCGGCGAGCGCTGGCGCAGGAGCGCGAGGAGGCCCTGGCGCTGCTGGACACGCTGCTGGCCACCGTCCCGGTGGGCATCTCCTGCCTGGACAGGGATTTACGCTACGTCCGCATCAACCCGACGCTCGCCGCCATCAACGGCGTCTCCGTGGAGCAGACGCTCGGGCGAACCCTGGGGGAGGTCATCCCGGACCTCGCCTCCATCATCGAGCCCCACTACCTGCGGGTCTTCGAGACCGGCGAGCCGGAGCGCAACATGGAGGTCTCCGTCCCCCCACCGAGACAGGGAGGGGCAATCGGCCACTACCTGTTGAGCTACGCCCCAGTGAAGGACCGCGAGGGCCGCACCCTCATGGTGGCCTCGGCGGTGGTGGACATCACCGACCTCAAGCGCTTCGAGGAGCAGCTGCGTCAGACGGCCGAGTTCCGCGAGCGCTTCCTCGGCATCGTCAGCCATGACCTGCGCAACCCCCTGGGCATCATCAACCTGTCGGCCACCCTGATGCTGCGCCAGGAGGCGCTGCCAGAGCGGGGCCTGCGGCTGGCCCAGCGCATCGCCCTCAACGCGGAGCAGATGGCGCGGATGATCGGAGATCTGCTGGACCTGACGCGCGGGCGGCTGGGCGGCGGCATCCCCATTGAGCCGGCCCCCTGCGACCTGGGCCCGCTGGGCCGCCGCGTGGTGAGCGAGCTGGAGGTGGCCCACCCCACACGTGAGCTGCGGCTGGAGGCGCGCGGCAATCTCCAGGGCGAGTGGGATCAGGATCGGCTGGCCCAGCTCCTTGGCAACCTGCTGCGCAACGCCGTCGACTACAGCCCCGAGGACACGCCCATCACCCTGGCCCTCCACGACGAGGGAGCGCAGGTGCGTCTCGAGGTGCGCAACCAGGGCGAGCCCATTCCCGCTGGACTGGTGCCCGACCTGTTCGAGCCCTTCCGCCAGGGAGAGCTGCGCGGGACCCGGCCCACGTCCGGACTGGGGTTGGGGCTCTACATCGTCCAGCAGATCGCCGTCGCGCACGGGGGCAGTGTCGAGGTGCGCTCGACACGCGAGGGGGGCACGGTGTTCACCGTCCGACTGCCTCGGGTGACCTCCCGACGTGCGTGAGCACCCCGGCCCTGGTGCTGCGATGTTGTCTTTCTGGCTTTGCCCATCTCGCTGGACCCACGTCCATGGGCTCTTACCGGCTTTGCACATCTCCCCGAGCTATAGACGGCAAAATTGTGATCTCGGCGTCTTCTGGAGAGGGGGGTGGGCCTCCCAGTCACAGGCCGAGGCGATATCCTGGAGATCATCTTGCCAAGCCTCCAAGGGGAGCCCATGTCCGAGAGCGAGAACAAGATTCGTGTCCTCGTGGTGGACGATGATGTGGATCAGCTGATGCTGTTGGAGCGGTCGTTGCATGCCTACGGTTTCGAGGTTCGCACCCACCGCTCGTCGCTGGGCGTGTCCAACCTGGTGCGCCATGCGATACCGGACCTGGTGCTGCTGGACGTGAACATCCCCGCGCTCAGTGGCGACAAGGTGCTGGCGCTGGCGCGCAACCAGGCGCCGGCCACCACGCGGTTCATCCTCTATTCCGCCTCGGACGAATCCAAGCTGCGCTCGCTCGCGCTGGCCTCGGGAGCCGACGGCTATATTTCCAAGAGTGTTCAGGGCGAGTCGTTGGCCCGCAAGCTCATCAGCATCTACAAGAAGAGCCGGCTGCCAGCGTCAGGCACCCGCTAGCGCTCCGAGAAGGCCTCGCTCACAGGAGCGAGGCAACCTCCTGGAAGACGCCGCGGAAGTCGCCCTGGGCCGCAATCAGGCGCAGGTTCTGCGCCAGTCCCCCAGTCGAGCGGAAGAACATCACGGCCTCAGCGGGCGGACGAATCTTCAGGAAGCGGGGAGCGTTGCGCGCGAAGTGCAGCTTCATGTCTCGGGTGATGGAGCACGAGGCGTAGTCGTAGGGCGAGGAGCGCATGGGCCGCCCGGCGATGTGCAGCACCTCTTGGATGAGGGGGGTGGCCTCCTCATCCGGCAGCTCCGAAGTGAAGCCCACCTCGCGGCTCAAGCCCATCACGTCCATGGACTCGAGCCGCACTGCGTGCAGGAACATGCGCCGGTTGGCGTCCACGAAGCGAGGGCTGAAGCGCTTGATGGAGCCGAAGTCGAGCACTCCCAACCGCCCGTCCTCGAGCACCATGAAGTTGCCCGGGTGCGGATCGGCGTGCATCTGCCCGTGGGTGAAGAAGGGCGCGTAGATGGCGAAGATGAGCTGGCGCGCCACGCGGAAGCGCTCCTCGGCGGAGGGCTCGGAGACGACCCAGTCCTTGAGGGTGCGGCCCTGGAGCAGCTCCAGGGTGAGCACGCGCCGGGAGGTGCGCTCGGCGATGACCTCGGGCACCCGGAGGTCCGGCAGGGCCGCAGTGGCCCGGGCGAAGTCGGAGCACAGCGCGGCCTCGCGCAGGTAGTCCGTCTCCAACAGCATCTCCTCGCGCAGCTCCTGGAAGTAGGCGGTGCCATCGGCGAGGCGCGAGGCCTTGGAGACGGTCTTCACCACCAGGCCCAGGTTGTCCATGTCGCCCGAGAGCGTCTCGGCGATGCCGGGGTACTGCACCTTCACCGCCACCTCGCGGCCGTCATGCAGCACGGCGCGGTGCACCTGGCCCAGTGAGGCGGCGGCGAGCGGCTTTGGGTCGAACTCGCGGAAGAGCGCCTCTGGGGTGTCCCCGAGCTCCTCGCGCAGGACGCGGACCACCACCTCCTGGGGCATGGACGGGGCCTCGTTCTGCAGGCGGGCGATGACCTGGCGCACCTCGGGGCTGAGGAACTCCGTGTCCATGGAGACGACCTGGCCGAACTTCATGGCCGCGCCCTTGAGCTCTCCCAGGGTGGAGACGAGCTTCTCGGCGGCGGCCTTGCTCAGGAGCTCCGGCTCCTGGCCGACGAGCCGCTTCGCCCCGCTCTTGAGGACGTCCGCGCTGATCTGAGCGGAGAGACCGGCCAGCTTGCGGAAGCGGTTGAAGCGCCCCTGAAGGGGGAGCTTGTCATCGAGGTCAGAGGGGTCGGAGGCCATGCGCGCGGCCCATACTAACGGGGGGGCGCGGGGGACGCATGACCGCGCATCCTCGCTCGGAGGGCATGCCAGCGCTTGAGGGCTTCGAGGTGGAGAGGATCCACGCGGAGGGCAGCCTCGTAGGCGGAGAGGGCCTCGGACAGGCGGCCGGCGGAGCGGAAGGCGTCTCCGGAGGCCAGGTGCAGCAGCGAGTGGCCCTCGGTCTCCGGGTGGCGGGTGAGGTAGCGCCGGCGGCACGTCTCCAGGGCGGTGACGGTGAGGCCGGCGGCGAGGCAGCGCACCACGCCGTCCAGGTTGCGCAGCTCCGCGTCGTACTCCACGCGCCGCTCCAGGTGGCCAAGCACGAGGAGCGCCTCGGCCACCTTGCCGAGAGCGCGCTGAACGAGGGCGCGCTGGCCGGGAGACAGGGGGAGCGCGAGCAGGGGCTCGAGTCGGTTGCGAGAGTCGCGGGCGCTGGCGCGCACCATGTCGGCGTCCGCGTCCCGGGGCACGCTCAGCACCGTGTAATGGTTCCCGGAGAGCCGCTGGCGGAACTCGCGCAGCACGGGCTCGGCGCGGGCGTCATCCTGGGGAGCGGTGGGAGGCGTGGTCTCTGGGGGTTTCTCCCCCGCGAGCAGCCGGGTGAAGGTCTGTTGGAAGGCGGCGGTGGCGTCGCGCAGCTCCACGCCAAAGCCTGGCACCATGTTCCACGCCCGGGCCTGCTCGCCCGTCACGTGGCGCACCACCTGGCCGGTGCAGGGCAGCTCGCCCCCGGGCAGCCGCAGCAGCAGCGACACGTCCGAGAGGAGCGGCGGTGGCTCGTCGCCGGTGCGCACGAAGAGGCCGGTACGGCCCACGCGCTCACAGGGGTACTCGCGCATGCCCAGCGAGCCATGCACGGGCACACGCGCGAAGAAGCCGGACAGAGGCAGCGGCACGGGCGTGCGCGCCGGAGTGATGGAGGCCTCCAGGGCGGCGCGCAGCTCGGCGGCGGTGGCGAAGCGCGCCTCGGGCCGCTTGGCGAGCGCGCGCAACAGCACCGCGGAGAGCGCGGACGGAATCCCCGGGCGCACCTCGTGCGGTGGGCGCGGGGCCTGTTGCAGGTGGGCCACGAGGATTTCGGCGGCGTTGCTGCCGCTGAAGGGCGTGGTGCCAGTGAGCAGCAGATAGCCGAGCACCCCCACGGCGTAGAGGTCGGTGCGTGGATCCACGTCCGAGCCGCCACACTGCTCGGGGGCCATGAACTCGGGAGTGCCCATGAGCACGCCGGTGCGAGTGGGAGTCTCCCCTTCCAGCCGGACGAGTCGCTTGGCGATGCCAAAGTCGAGCAGCTTCACCCGGTGGCGCCCGTTGGGGCCCGTCACGAGGAAGAGGTTGGCGGGCTTGAGATCTCGGTGGACGATGCCGCGCGCGTGAGCGGCCCCGAGCGCGTCGCACACCTGGGCGAGCAGCTCCACGGCAAGCGGCGGCTCGAGCGGCCCGCGTGCGAAGGCGGCGAGGCTCTGGCCCTCCAGGTACTCCATGACGAAGTAGGGGTGGCCTTCGCGCGTGTCGAGGTCGTAGACGGTGACGACATTCTCGTGCTGCACGAGGCTCATCGCCCGCGCCTCGGCGAGGAAGCGGGAGACGAGCTCCGGCTCGTCGGCAAGGTGGGGGTGGAGCACCTTCACCGCGACGCGCTTGGGGATGAGGACGTGCTCGGCGAGCAGCACCGTGCCCATGCCACCGCGGCCCAGCTCGCATAGGGACATGAAGCTGCCGAAGCGCTGGCCCACGAGCTTCTCGGCCCGCCCGCCCGAAGGCGGCAGGGTCACCGAGCTCGGCGTGCAGGCCACAGGGGCCCGCACGACGGTGGGGCACTCCGCCAGTTCCGTGTGCGGAGTGTGGCAGGCGCAATTCGGGCGGGAGTCGGGTTCCACAGCGCCCTGGAGCCATGCCATGTTCGTGCCGCCGCGCCCGACGAGGGCTCGCGCACTTGGTATGTCGCGAAGTGGTTGAAGAACCCTGCCTGTAGGCCACTATCGGCGCGCATCCCCTCATTCGCTGGTACAGGGTGACGCCCGAGGGCCTGTAAAAAGCACCATAACCGGGCTGAAACTTCTACCGCTCCTCCGCCCGTTTCCAGTCCCCTCGGGTTGATCCGCTGCCGCTGCGCGGAGCCTCCTGAGCAGGCAGCGCCTTGGCCGCGCGCATCACCAACTGGTCCGACCATCGGACCAGTTGCTCGAATTCGGGCCCGGCAGGTGCTCCTGGTTCGGCGGCGCGAAGTGCGCGGAACAGTGGTGACTCACGCGAGGTGGAGGATCAGCGGGCACCGCGGATGGCGGCGGGGGGCTTCGCGAGCGAGGTGCTGGAGGGCGGGGAGAAACCAGCCAGAGTGCGGGGCATCATCGCCGAGGGGGGATCGATGACGGCGTACAGCCTCCTGCGCACCGGGTGAAGCCACATCTCCTCTCCCCGAAGGGGTGAGGTTGCAACGGGCGACGGGGGGAGCCGCGTCAGTGACGGCCGTTGGCGGCCAGGAGATCCAAGGACAGCGAGGCCTCTTCGGTCTCCTCCTGCTCGACGTCGAGCACGGAGACGGTGCGGCAGGACTCGTCGACCTCGTAGAGGAGGGCGTACCCATCCACAATGCAGCGCAGCAAGGGCCGGTCCGTGGCGCCGAGCTTGAACCAGAGCGGGTTGAGGGGAGGAGCCACCTCGGCCAGCTGGGCGATGTCGTCGATGCGCCGATGCACGCGTTCGACGAGTCCGGGTGGAAGCGCTTTCAAGGTGCTCCACAGCTCCACAGGGATATGGACGCGGTAGGCCATGAGGGGGCAGATGGCCATTGCACTTCAGAGCGACAAGTGGGGGGCTGCGCATTCCCTGACATGTGGGGCCGTCCCACGAGGACTTTCCGATGGAATCCAGACACTCGGAGGGCCTGGAGTGTGCGCCAGTCGTCACCGAAGTGGCCGCTGAGCCGTGACGGGGTCACGCCGGTTTTCTCGGAAGGCGTGCTGCTCCGTGTTCAGATGCGCCGAGGGAAGGTACGACCTCCCCCCTCATTGGAGCCCGACGTCCCGTGGAAACACTCGTTCGCATCGCGGAGGCCCTTGGCCGTTTCTCCGCGCGCTTCGTGCCCAGCTCGTTCGCCATCGCGGTGCTGCTCTCGCTGCTCACCATGGGGCTGGCGATGGGCTGGGCGGACACGCCGTCTGGGCGGGTGGTGGACGCCTGGGGAAGCGGCTTCTGGGAGCTGCTCACCTTCTCCATGCAGATGGCGCTGGTGATGTTCACCGGGTACCTGCTGGCGCTCACCCGTCCGGTGCGTGGGCTGCTGGAGCACCTGGCGGGGCTGGCGCGCAGCCCTCGGGGCGCGGTGGTGCTCATGGCCTCGGTGTCCATGGGCCTGGCCTACATCAACTGGGGCCTGTCCCTGGTGGCCAGCGCCATGCTGGTGCGCTTCGTGGTGCGACGACAGCCGGACGTGGACTACCGCTTGCTGGTGGCCTGTGCGTACTTCGGCCTGGGCGCCACCTGGCACGCCGGCCTGTCCGCCTCCGCCCCGCTGCTGGTGGCCACCCCCGGCCACTTCCTGGAGAAGCAGCTCGGCATCATCCCCATCGACCGGACACTCTTCTCCCCCTTCAACCTCGGGCTCACCGTGGCGGTGGTGGGCGGCCTCACGCTGCTGGCGTGGGCTCTGCACCCGCGGCCCGAGCGCGCCGTGCGGGTGAACCCGGCCATCCTCGAGCAGCTCAAGGACTTCGAGCCGCCCGTGCGCCCGAGCGAGAAGAGCGCCGCCGTGTGGATGGACTACTCGCCGCTGCTCAACGTCGTCTTCGGCGTGCTGGGCCTCGTCTGGTTCGGGCGCCACCTGTGGCTCAACGGCGGCTGGAAGGCCATCAACCTCAACGTGGTGAACTTCCTCTTCCTCACGCTGGCGGTGCTGCTGCACGGCACGCCCGCGCGGCTGCTCAAGGCCAGCGAGGAGGCCGCCAGCGTGCTGCACGGCATCGTGCTGCAGTTCCCGCTCTACGCGGGCATCTACGGCATCTTCAAGGCCACCGGCCTCACCGAGCGCATCGGCCAGCTCTTCGTTTCCCTCTCCACGACCCAGACGTTCCCCGCCATCGTCTATCTCTACAGCGGTGTGGTGAATTACTTCGTGCCCTCGGGCGGCTCCAAGTGGGCCATCGAAGCACCCTACCTGCTGCAGGCGGCCCAGACGCTCGGAGTGGCACCCGAGAAGGTGGTGCTCGCGTACGCCTGGGGGGACATGGCCACCGACCTCATCCAGCCCTTCTGGGCCCTGCCCTTGCTGGCGGTGGCGCGGCTCGACTTCAAGGACATTCTCGGCTTCCTGCTGGTGGCCTTCTTCGTCTACTTGCCGCTCGTCACCCTCGCCTTCTTCCTGTGGTAGACACCTGCTCCCAGCGGGCCGGCGGTCCTGGCTGGCCCTGCTCAGCCCGAATCGAGGGGGAAACATCATGGCAAGCAATCTGAAGAAGCTGGCGATGTGCGCGGTGGTGGCGTTCGGTGGCGTGGCGATGGCTCAGGAGGCGGAGCCGAGCGCCGCCCCGGCGCAAGAGCCCGTGAAGGCCCCGTCCGCCGACGCGGTGAAGACCACCTGGGAGTACTTCTACAAGGGCCAGGGCCAGGGCCCCGTGCTGGTGGACGCCAAGCTGTGCACCGAGGTCGCCAAGGATGGCCCCAACAAGTTCGAGTGCACCGTCGAGGCCAACCCCGACAGCATCAAGGCCGGCACCAGCATCATGCTGTGGCAGTCCTACCTGGTTCCCCAGGGCGACAGCATCGAGGACCTGATGGTCCAGGTGAAGCAGGGCACCGTGGTGCGCGAGACCAAGGACGTGAAGATCAAGGGCGAGGGCTGGCGCTCCCGCCAGTGGACTGGCGTGCGCATGAACAAGCCCGGCGAGTGGACCGTCAGCATCCTTCGCGGCGATCAGGAGCTGAAGAGCATCAAGGTAAAGGTGCTCTGAGACGTACTCCCTCTCCCTCTGGGAGAGGGTGGGGGTGAGGGTCTTTACGAGAAGCCTACCTTACCTGTGGGATAAGGCCCGGAGCGGCCCGGGCGCGCCGGAACACCCTCACCCTGTCCCTCTCCCAGAGGGAGAGGGTTGAACTCGGGAACCGCTATACCCTCACCCCGTCCCTCTCCCGAGGGGAGAGGGGATGTTGCAACACTTGCTCTTACGGGAATTCGACTTCCCTACCGGGGCCGTGGTACACGCGGGCCGCCTTCAGGCGTGCTCTCCGGCCCTGAAGGGCGAGGCTGTGCTGAAGCGTCGGCGTGCGGTCCCCCCGCCCGCAGGCGGCCAACCCCTCGACACCCCCTCTTCTTCCCGGCGTGCGGAGGCCGAGAGCGCCGCCGCCACAGATGATGAGCTTTTGAGGAGTTGAACCCCATGAACCCCACTTCACGGATGGACGCTCTCCGCGCGAGCGTCACCGGAACCGCCGTCAGGGTCCTCGGACTCCTGGCCGTGCTGGCCTCCGGCTCCGCCCGCGCCAGCGAGGCGGACCTCGTCCTCCCTGACTTCAGCCAGATCACCTTCGTCGGTGGTCTCAACGGCCGCGCCCTGCTGATGGCGGGCATCGCCGTCTCCATCTTCGGCCTCGTGTTCGGCTTCATGCAGTACACGGCGCTGCGCAACCTGCCGGTCCACAAGTCGATGCTCGAGATCTCCGAGCTCATCTACGAGACCTGCAAGACGTACCTCGTCACCCAGGGCAAGTTCATCCTCATCCTCGAGGTGCTCATCGGCGCCGTGATGGTGGTGTACTTCGGCTTCCTGCAGCACATGGCGCCCGTCAAGGTCGTCACCATCCTGGTGTTCAGCCTCATCGGCATCGCGGGCAGCTACGGCGTGGCCTGGTTCGGCATCCGGGTGAACACCTTCGCCAACAGCCGCACCGCCTTCGCCTCGCTGCGCGGCAAGCCCTACCCCACCTACGCCATCCCCCTGCAGGCCGGTATGTCCATCGGCATGGTGCTCATCTCCACCGAGCTCCTGCTGATGCTCATCATCCTCCTGTTCGTCCCGCGCGACTTCGCGGGTCCCTGCTTCATCGGCTTCGCCATCGGTGAGTCGCTCGGCGCCTCGGTGCTGCGCATCGCCGGCGGTATCTTCACGAAGATCGCCGACATCGGCTCCGACCTGATGAAGATCGTCTTCAAGATCAAGGAAGACGACGCGCGCAACCCGGGCGTGATCGCCGACTGCACCGGTGACAACGCCGGTGACTCGGTGGGCCCCTCGGCCGACGGCTTCGAGACCTACGGCGTGACGGGCGTGGCGCTCATCACCTTCATCCTCCTGGCGGTGCCGGAGGCGTTCCAGGTCCAGCTGCTCGTCTGGATTTTCATGATGCGCATCGTGATGGTGCTGGCCTCGCTCGGCTCCTACGGCCTCAACGGCATCATCCAGGGCGGCAAGTACAAGAACGCGGACCACATGAACTTCGAGCACCCGCTCACGTTCCTGGTGTGGCTGACCTCCATTGTGTCCGTGGCGCTGACGTTCCTGGTCTCCTACCTGCTCATCCCCAACCTGGCCGGTGACGGCACCCTGTGGTGGAAGATGTCGGCCATCATCACCTGTGGCACCCTGGCCGGCGCCATCATCCCCGAGGCCATCAAGGTCTTCACCTCCACCGAGAGCCGCCACGTGCGCGAGGTCGTCACGGCCTCCCGCGAGGGTGGTGCGTCCCTCAACGTCATCTCGGGCCTGGTGGCTGGTAACTTCTCCGCCTACTGGATGGGCATCATCATCGCGGGCCTGATGGGCGGCGCCTACTTCTTCAGCATGGACATCCCCAGCACGCTGATGATCGCCCCGGCGGTGTTCGCCTTCGGTCTGGTGGCCTTCGGCTTCCTGGGCATGGGTCCGGTCACCATCGCGGTGGACTCGTACGGCCCCGTGACGGACAACGCGCAGAGCGTGTACGAGCTGTCCCTCATCGAGAACGTCCCCAACGTGAAGGAGGAGGTCAAGAAGGACTTCGGCTTCACTCCGGACTTCGAGAAGGGCAAGGAGTACCTCGAGGAGAACGACGGCGCGGGCAACACCTTCAAGGCCACCGCCAAGCCGGTGCTCATCGGCACCGCCGTGGTGGGCGCCACCACGATGATCTTCTCCATCATCGTCATCCTCATCGGGAACAAGACGGCCACGGGCAACGTGGTGCTGGACGCGACCAAGCAGGGCTATCTCAGCCTGCTGCACGCCCCGTTCCTGCTCGGCCTCGTGACGGGCGGCGCGGTCATCTACTGGTTCTCCGGCGCCTCGATGCAGGCGGTGTCCACCGGCGCCTACCGCGCGGTGGAGTTCATCAAGGCCAACATCAAGCTGGAGGGCGTGGAGAAGGCGAGCGTGGAGGACTCCAAGCGCGTGGTGGAGATCTGCACCCAGTACGCGCAGAAGGGCATGCTCAACATCTTCCTGGGTGTGTTCTTCAGCACCCTGGCCTTCGCGTTCCTCGAGCCGTACTTCTTCGTGGGCTACCTCATCTCCATCGCCATCTTCGGTCTGTACCAGGCCGTCTTCATGGCCAACGCCGGTGGCGCGTGGGACAACGCGAAGAAGCTGGTGGAGACGGAGCTGAAGGCCAAGGGCACGGATCTGCACGCGGCCACGGTCGTGGGCGACACGGTCGGCGACCCGTTCAAGGACACCTCGTCCGTGGCGCTCAACCCGGTCATCAAGTTCACCACCCTCTTCGGCCTGCTCGCCGTGGAGCTGGCGGTGGAGCTGAACGCGTCCGGCCAGGGCACCCTCACCACGGTGCTCGCGTGCGCCTTCTTCGTCGCCTCGATGGTGTTCGTGTACCGCTCCTTCTACGGCATGCGCATCGAGACCCCGATGGCCGCCATCGCCGAGGGCAAGCCGGGCGTGAAGCCGGCCTAGTCACTCGCGGCCCCCACGGGCTGAAGTGACACGAGCGGCGGGAGGCCTTGGGCTTCCCGCCGCTTCGCTTTTGCGGGCCCCTTCCGGCGAGCCCCTGACACGAGCCTCTCAGCGGATGCGGAACGCGGGCGGCTCGATGCGGGTGGAGCGGCACTCGGGGCAGGAGCCGGGCCGGGTCAGGCGCTTGCGATCCTTGAAGACGAAGCCGCAGGCGAGACACTCGGAGGGAATCACCTCCAGCGCGGCGCCCCCGGCGCGCAGGGACTTCTCCAGGTGCTCCAGGTGTCCGGCCACGTCCTTCTCGGAGATGCCCACCCGCGCGGAGAGCTCCTTCGCGGTAAGGCCCGTCTCCGGTGCCGAGGACAGCTCGGCCTCCAGCGCGCCGCGCACCGTGGCGCCTCGAGGTTGGGGAACAGGGCTGGGATTCATACGCCGCTACCTCCCACGTTGAGAGTAGTCACGCTCCGCCGCTGGCGCTCACGCACCATGCCCGCTCGGCCAGCGCGAGGCGTGTTCCCTTCCTGAAACGGCTCTAGGTGTCCCATACTGGGTCGGTTATAGCCCCGGGACAACCATGACTCCTCGCTATGCAGCCGACTACCGAACCCTTCTCTGGTGTCTCTTCATGCCGGTCGTCGCCCTGGCGCAGTACGCCAGGCCCGAGCTTATTCCGTACCTCAGCCCGCTCGGCTGCTATCTGGCCTTGGCCGCGGGTGTCATTGCGCACAATCACAACCACTGCCCCACCTTCAAGAACCGGCGCCTCAACACGCTGATGGGCCTGTGGATTTCGCACTTCTACGGCTACCCCACCTTCGCCTGGGTGCCGACGCACAACCTCAACCACCACAAGCTGGTGAACAAGGCGGGCGACGCCACCATCACCTGGCGCCACACCAACAAGAACAACTGGCTGGTGGCCTTCACCTACTTCTTCGTCTCCTCCTACTGGCAGAGCGATCCCATCAAGCAGTACATCGCCAAGGCGCGCCGCTCCAACCCCGCGCTCTTCCGGCAGATCATCCTGCAGTACGTGGTGTGGGCGGGCGCGCATCTGGCGCTGCTGGGCGTGGCCATCGCGATGCACGGGCTGGGGCTCGGCTTCAAGGTGTGGACGTTCGCCTTCCTCATCCCGGCGCTCTTCGCGCTGTGGACCATCATGTTCTTCAACTACATCCAGCACGTCCACACGGACCCCTGGAGCGAGCATGACCACTCGCGCAGCTTCGATGGCAAGCTGATCAACTTCTTCCTCTTCAACAACGGCCTGCACACGGCCCACCACGAGATGGCGGGCGCGCACTGGAGCACCCTGCCCGAGCTGCACGCCAAGATTGCCCCGCACATCAACCCGGAGCTCATCCAGCGCAGCTTCTTCGGCTGGTGCATCAGCAACTACGTGCTGGCGCCCTTCTTCCCCAGCCTGGGCACGAAGCAGATTGGCCGCGCGCCCTTCGATCCGCCCACGGGCGAGTCCGTGCGGATGACCTCCGAGGACGTGGACGCACTGGAATCGGGCATCAACGCTGCTCGAAGCTGAACAATCGGGGGATTCCCCTCTCGACATTCAGAAATGAACGGACTACGCCTTACGCCCAGGCTCAAGTCCGAGTCCGAAAGGCGGCATGTTCCGCCTTGTAACGAAAGAAGAACGGTTCATGGCAACTGGTACTGTCAAGTGGTTCAACGACGCGAAGGGCTTCGGTTTCATCACGCAGGACGGCGGTGGTGAGGACGTGTTCTGCCACCACACGGCCATCAACATGGATGGCTTCCGCACCCTGGCCGAGGGTCAGCGCGTGGAGTTCGAGGTGACCAAGGGCCCGAAGGGCCTGCAGGCCCAGAACGTTCGCGCCGCCAGCTAATCCGCCCCCGCGGATGAGCCAAGGAGCCTGACCTCTTCAAGAGGTCGGGCTCTTTCTTTTTGGGTGACCATGCGCCTGCCGCCCCTGCCCCGAGTCGCGGGATTCGACGATGCCCCCTTCGCCAAGCGCCCCGGCGCGAAGGTGCCCCTGGTGGGAGTGGTGTGCGCGGGGACGCGCTTCGAGGGGCTCGTCTGGGGACGGGTGCGTAAGGACGGGTGGACGGCGACGGACGAGGTGTGCCGGCTGCTGGTGGGAGGCAAGTTCCTGCCGCAGCTTCACCTGGTGCTGCTGGACGGCATCGCCTTCGGGGGCTTCAACGTGGTGGACCTGCCGCGGCTGGCGCAGACGCTGGGCAAGCCGTGCGTGACGGTGATGAGGAAGCTGCCGGACCTGGAGGCGATGGAGCGCGCGCTGCGCCACCTGCCGCGGCCGGAGAAACGGCTGGAGCTGCTGAGGAGGGCAGGCCCCATCCACCAGCGAGGAGGCTTCACGTTCCAGGTGCAGGGAGCAGAGCCAGCGTGGGTGGAGGAAGCGCTGAAGCGCCTGACGGACCGGGGGAACGTGCCGGAGGCGCTGCGGCTGGCGCACCTGATCGGCTCGGCGGTGATGACGGGAGAGAGCTCCAAGAGGGCCTGAGGCCCCTACCTGCGGACCTCGGGAGGAACCTGTTCCAACCAGCCCACCTCCAGAGAGCCCCACAACCCGAGCAACACAGCCTCGGCGGCATCATGCCGGAGAGACGTAGGCCGGGGCGCACCGGACCACTCAATCACCCGGCGAGCGAGCACATCGGCCGCATCCTTCGCCAGACCGCCACTGCGCTGCTCACGGGCATACAGGAGCCGGGCGCGCCAGTCCTGGGCGGACACGCGGAGCACGGGAAGCGCGCGCCGCAGGGCCTCGCGCTCCCACACCTCGGCGATGGGCCCGCCGCCCTCGAGCACCAGCCACGCGAGCGGACCGGCCGAGTGCAGGACGGAGGGCACCGCGCGCTTGAGGCGAGACTGGCTGCCGAAGTTCTGCGAGCGGTACCAGCGCAGCCGCCCGTTGGGGCCGTAGAGCGCCAGCCCCGAGCGCAACCCGAGGTCCACCGCGAGCAGCGCCGGCCCCTCGGGCGACTCCGGGCTCACGGCTCGCCCGTCCAGGACACCCGGAGGGAGACACCCTCGGCGGTGAAGTCGAGCACGTCCACGCCCACGCCCTCGTCTCCGGGCCGGGAGGCACGCAGCGTCGCGAGCATGGCTCCCTGGACGATATAGCGGGTGGGCCCAGGCTCGTTCACCCACAGCTCCACCTCGCTGAGCCCCTCGTCCGTCTGGCGGACCTCGGTGTAGTTGTTGCCCGAACGGAAGTTCTGCTCGGTGCGCGCGGCCAGGCGGCGCGGGCTCAGCAACTGGAGGACGCGGAACATCATCCGCCCGGTGAAGGTGTCCCGGTAGCCATCCACCATCCGCTCGCCCAGGAGCCGGTAGGAGACCTCCTCGGGCTCGCCGGGGTAGAGCGACTCGGCGACGATGGCGACACACCGGACCCAGGTCTCGAAGGGGTAGGCCGGGAGCAGCTTACGCTCCAGGTCCAGCCCGGCCCGGCGCAGCCGCTCCTTCACCGCCGGAGAAATCCGGCCGGCAAGCCCCCGCACGAAGAGGCCCTCGAAGGTATGTTCGTAGACGAGCCGCTCCGGCATGGCCGGGGAGTCTACAGTGGACGGGAGAGACACTTCATGGGACTACAAAAAGAGTTGGCGACGCTGGCCATGCGCGCCACCCCGTTGCCCGGCGGGGGTGACAATTTCATGGCCGCCGCCAACATCCCCACGCCAGTGCCAGAGCTGCCGGGCTCCATCGGCGCGGTGGCGCACGAGCCCTTCATGGCCCGCGAGACGCGGCGCTCGTTTGATCTGCTGGTCGCCTTCACCATCGGCGACTTCGCCGACACGACGGGGTGCTCCGAGTACTACAACCCGCACAGCCCCTGGTACAACGTGTTCTACGGTGCCTACGGGCTGCGCTCGTACGAGCCGGACGGGAGCGCCTGGGGCTTCCACGCGGACGGGAGCCCCAACATCCCCGAGATGCTCCAGGTACCAGAGCTCGACTACAACTGGCTCACCGCGGGCGCGCTCGGGTGCCCGCCGCCGCGCATGTGCTTCCGCACCGAGGAGCTGAAGCCGGGCCGGCACCGCTCCTGGCACGTGCTGGACGTGACGGCGACCATCCCCAGCGGGCTGCACTACCTGCGGGACGCCGTGTCGCCGGACCTCCGCTACTACGCCGTCTTCGGTCTGCCCCACGGCGACTTCATGGCGGGCGGGCGCCAGAGCTACGAGCCGGTGAAGATGCGCGGGAGGATGATCTACAAGCAGGTGGGCTCCAACCTCACGCTCGCCTGGGGCGGGCTGTGCCCGGACACGTCCGAGGGCCGGCAGCTGCTCTCGAACGTGCTGGACGTGATGGACCCGCTCTACCCGGGGTGAGTGTCCGGCAAGCGCTCCCTCTCCCTCTGGGAGAGGGGACCTCTCACTACTGCTTCGCCTGCTCCGACTCCTCGACCGAAGCGGCGATGCGGCCCGCGGCGCCAGCCAGCTCCACGCGGCGGATTTCGAGCGTGGCACGGGCCTGGGCCGCAGCGCTGGCGGCGAGGAAGCGCCGCGTGTCCGCGTCCGACATCTCCAGGCTGGTGGACATGCCGGCCCGGAAGGCCGCCGCCACCTGCTGCTGCACCCGAGCTGCGAGATGTGCCTGGGACTCAGCCTGAGCCAGCGCGGCCTCGGCGGCCTGGATGTTGGCCTTGGCCGCCACCCAGTTGGCGTGGGCCCTGGCGCGCGCCGACTCGTACTGCGCCTTGGCCTGCGCCAGCCGAGCCCGGTCCTCGTGCAGCGCCGCGTAGCGCTGCCCGCGGTCGTACAGCGGCATGGAGGCGGCGACGGACAGCTCGTAGGTGAGGTTCTGTCCGGTGAAGCCAGAGTTGGAGTTGTAGAGGCCGCGGGCCTGGGCCACCACGCTGGGCAGCCACGAGAAGAGGTCGTACGTCACCTTGCCCTCGTTGGCCTTCACCGCCAGGGAGGCCGAGCGCACCGCGTAGGTGTCCTCCCAGGGGCTCTGGTCCTCGGCAGGGATGAGCCAGCGGGGGCCGCCGGAGGCCTCGAACGGAGCGGGCTGCACCGACTCGCCTACCAGCGCGCCCAGGAGCGCCACGAGCTGCGCATACTGGCCAGAGAGCTGCGCGAGCTGCACGCGGGCCTGGGCCGTCTCCGACTGAGCGCGCAGCAGCGCCGCCTCCACCGTCATGCCCACGCCGAGCTGCGCCTTGGCCTCGCCCTCGCGCTGGAGGGCCACCGACTCAGCCTCACGCGCCGCGTCCATCATCTGCTGGATGCCCTGCAGCCCCAGGAAGGTGCGCGCCACCGCCAGCAGCACCTGCTCGCGAGCCTCCAAGGCGCCCAGCTCCGCCGCCTCCGCGCCCGCCTTCGCCGGGCCGAGCAGGAAGACGCCAGCCGGGGTGAAGAGGGGCTGGGAGATCTGCGCCGACGCGTAGCGCGAGTTCCTCGCCGTGATGACGACGGGCTCCGGGACCATCTGCGGATTGACCGGGGGAATCTGGAACACGCCGGCCACCAGCCCGACGAAACTGCCGAGGTCGAGCAGGGCCTCCGCGCTGGCGTGGACGAACTGGCCGCCGACCGTCACCTCGGGCTGCCAGGCCGTCCAGGCGCGACGAACACCGGCAGCGGCCACGGCGGCCTGAGCGCGGGCAGCGGCCACGTCCGGGCTCTGCACCGCGGCCAGGGAGAGCGCCTCCTTCAGCGTCACCGTGCGCAGCGAGGCGGGAGCAGGAGCCCCCACCGTCGCGGGCTGCGAGGCGGGAGCCTGGGCGAGCGCACCCAGCGGTGAAAGGGCGGCGAGGAGAACGAGCGACAGGGGGCGCCGGGAGGACCCGGCAGCGAATCGGATGAACATGGGCAGAGAGAAGCGAAGGAGGATGGGGGGGAGGGGCAGCGCGCCCGGGCCACTCAGGCGGCGCGCTGCTCCTTGGACTCCTGGACGGGGACGGGCAGGGCCTCGTCCTTCTTCGGGGCGCGCTTGGAGAAGCCGATGCGCTCCATGGCCGCGAACACCACCGGCACCACCAGCAGTGTGAGGAAGGTGGAGGTGATGACACCGCCGATGACGGCGATGGCCATGGGGGCGCGGAACTCGGAGCCCACGCCCTTGCCGATGGCGGTGGGCACCATGCCGATGGCCATGGCGGCGCTCGTCATGAGGATGGGACGCAGCCGGCGCGGGCCTGCCTTCATGAGCGCCTCGTCCACCGTGGCGCCTTCGCGCAGGTACTGCAGCGCTCCGTCCACCAGGAGGATGGCGTTCTTCGTCACCAGGCCCATCAGCAGGATGATGCCGATCATCGCGCCCATGGACACGTGGTAGCCGCCAAAGACGAGGCCCAGCAGCGCGCCCACGAGCGCGAGCGGCAGCGACACCATGATGGTGAAGGGGTGCTTGAGCGACTCGAACTGGCTGGCGAGCACCATGTAGATGAAGACGAAGGCCAGCAGGAACGCGGTGCTGAAGGCATCGTTCTGCTCGGACATCATCTTGATCTGCCCGTCGTAGATGAGCGAGTAGCCCGGAGGCAGCGGCTTCTCGGTCATCGCCTGCTTGAGCTTCGCCGCCACCTCACCCAGGGGGGCACCATTGAGCTGGGAGTAGATGGCGATCTGCCGCTGGCGGTTCTCGTGCTCGATGACGCTGGGGCCATCGCGCAGCTCCACCTTCGCCACGTCCGACACCGGGACGAGCCCCTTGGGCGTGGCGAGCATGATCTGCCGCACGCGCTCGGGGGTGCCGCGGTCGCGCTCGCTCAGCCGCACGCGGATCTCCGTCTCGTCGATGCCCTCGCGCAGCTTGGCGGACACGTCACCGCCAATGGACAGGCGCATCTGCATGGCGATGGCCGCGGCGCTCACACCCAGGTCCTTGGCACGAGCCCGGTCCACCTCGATGGCCAGCTCCGGCTTGGGCGGGTTGAAGTCCACGCGAACGTCCGCGGTGCCTGGAATGTCGCGCAGGATTTGAGCGATGCGCTCGGCCTCCTCGCGGATGGTCGCCAGCTCCGGGCCGGTGACGCGCACCATGACGGGGAAGAAGTCGCCGCCCAGGCCGTCGATGATGGGCAGGTCCTGCAGGTTGACGCGGGTGGCGGGCAGCGCCGGAGTGAGCAGCTCGCGCGCCTCCTCCTTGATGGCCTGGATGCCCCGCTGGCGCGACTTCTTGTCCGTGGTGATGACGCGCAGGCGCGCCTTGTTCACGTCACCGTTGTCACCAACGATGGCGTAGATGTCCGTCACCTCGGGGATGCTCTTGAGGACCTTCTCGGCCTGCGCCACGCGCGTGCCCGTCTGCTCCAAGCTGGAGGCATCGGGCAGGATGAGCTGCACGATGAACTGAGAGCGGTCCTCGGCCGAAAGGAACTCCATGCCCAGGCGGCTGGCGGCCCCGAAGGACACCACCATCACCAGCACGGTGATGCCCGTGGTGAGCCACTTGTGGTCGAGCACCCAGCGCAGGATGTTCGAGTAGACGCGCTCGCTGCCATCCAGGAAGCGGCGGATGGCGCTGGCCACCGCGTTCTCCTGGTGGTGCTCGCCTGGCTTGCGCTGCTTCGCCAGCCGCGCGGACAGCATCGGGTCCAGCGTGAAGGAGATGAAGAGGGAGATGAGCACCGCCACCGAGATGGTGATGCCGAACTGCTGGAGGAACTGGCCCACCATGCCCGGCATGAAGGCCACCGGGACGAACACCGCCACCAGCGCGAACGTGGTCGCGAGCACCGCCAGGCCTACGTCCTTGGTGCCGTTGGAGGCCGCGCTCACCGGATCCTCGCCCTGCTCCAGGCGGTGGGTGATGGCCTCGCGCACCACCACCGCGTCGTCGATGAGCAGACCGATGGCCAGCGACAACGCCAGCAGCGTCATCTGGTTGAGCGAGTAGTTCAGCAGGTACATCACGAAGAACGTGCCGACGACGGAGGTGGGCAGCGCCAGCGAGGAGATGAAGGTGCCGCGCGGATCCAACAGGAACATCAGGATGATGAGCACCGCCATCGCGCCGCCGAAGAGCAGGGCGATCCACACCTCGTGGGCGTTCTCGCGGATGTCCACCGACTGGTCGATGAGCAACCGCGTCTGGAAGTCGTGCCCCAGGGTGGGAATGATCTTCGCCATCGCCGTCTTCACCGCATCGCTCACCGCCACCGTGTTGGAGCCGGGCTGCTTGACGACCTCCAGGATGACGGCGTCCACCCCATTGAGGCGTGCCGTGGTGCGCCGCTCGGCCGCGCCGTCGGTGATGGTGGCGATCTCCTCCAGCCGCACCTGGGCACCCGTGCGGCTCTGGGCCACCGGGAGCTGGCGCAGCTCGTCCACACTCTTGAACTGGCCCAGCGAGCGCACCGTCAGCTCCGTGGGACCGAGCTGCAACCGGCCCGCAGGCAGGTCCAGGTTCTCCGAGCCAATCCGCTGGGCGATGTCCATCTGCGACACCCCCACCGCGCGCGCCTTGTCCAGGTCCACGTCCACCTGGATCTCCCGCACGTCACCGCCCTGGATGCTCACGTCGGCCACGCCTTCGATCTGCGCCAGGGCGGGCTTGAGCTTGTCCTCGATGATTTTGCGCACCGTGCGCGAGTCCGCCTGCGCGCTCGCCGCGTAGGTGAGGACGGGCACCGCGGAGATGTCCACGCGGCCCACCATCGGCGCATCCGCGTCCTGCGGCAGCTTGTTGACGATGGCCGAGACCTTGTCGCGCACCTCCTGCGCCGACCGGTCCAGGTTGGCCGACAGCTTGAACTGCACCACCACCGTGCCGACGTTCTCTCGGCTCCAGGAGTGAATCTTGTCCACGCCGCTGATGCCCGCGACGGCATCCTCGATGGGCTTGATGACCTGGGTCTCGATCTCACCCGGGCCGGCGCCCTTGTAGACGGTGCTTACCACCACCACTGGGATGGAGATGTCGGGGAAGAGATCGGTTCCCAGCCGGGTGTAGCCCATCACCCCGAGGACGATGAGGCAGAGGGACATCATGGCCGTGAAGATCGGCCGGCGAATGGAGACGTCGCTGAGGAGCATGGGGGACGCCCTGAAATCGTGCGGCGGGGATTACTTCACGGAGACGCGCGTACCCTCGGTGAGGGACGGCGTGGGGAACTCGACGACCTTGTCCAGCGGGGAGGCGGCCTTCACCACCACCTCGCGCAAGCCGCGCTCGATGACCTGGACGTCCACGCGGCGCACCTCGCCGGTGGAGGCCACCACGTAGACGTGGTCGCCGCCCGAGGAGGACAGCGCGGAGCTGGGCAGGGCCTGCGCCTCCTGCGAGTCGCTCAGCGGGAGGATGACGCGCGCCAGGGTGTTGGCCACGAAGCGGCCATCCTTGTTGGGCACCAGGACGTCCACCGGGATGCGGCGCGTGGCCGCGTCCGCCGAGGGGATGATGGTGCGAATGGTGGCCTCGTCCGTCGAGGCGCCGCCACCGATGACCTCCACGCGCACCTTCGTGCCCGGCTTGAGGCGGGCGCGCATGGACTCGGCCACCGTCGTCTTCAGCAGCAGGGTGCCCAGGTTCTCCACCGAGAACATGGGGACGCCCGGGCCCACGATGGCGCCCACCTGCTCGGGCGCGTCCACGACGGTGCCGGAGAAGGGCACCTTGAGGTCGTGCTTGCGCCGGCCCGCCTGCGCCTGCGCGAGCTGCGCCTTGGCGGCGAGCAGCTGCGCCTCGGCCTGCTTCGCCTGGGTGGTGGAGGTGAGGTTCTGCAGGTCGCTCACGTTGCCCTGCTCCTGCAGCTTCGCGTTGCGACCGGCCACGTCGGCGGCCATGGCGGCGCTCACCTCGGCGGCGGCCACCGCGGCCTGGGCCTGGGCGAGCTGGGCGTCCGAAATCTCGGCGTTGAGCTGCGCGAGCACCTGGCCCTCCTGCACCGCCTGGCCCTTCTTCACGCGCACCTTGTCCAGGCGGCCTCCCACCTCGAAGCCCACCTGCAGGGCCTGGGCGGGGAAGAGCGTGCCCGTCACCTCCTCGCGCAGCGAGGTCGTCACCGAGCGCGGGGTGGTGAGCGTCACCGAGGGCAGCTCCGAGGCAGCGGCCTTGGTGGGGGCGGCGGGCGAAGCTGCGTCAGCCTTGCAGCCCGAGAGGGGAAGCACGGTGGCAGCCATGCCCACGGCGGCGAGCCCGGCGACGAGCGGCGTCCTGGAGAGTTTCACGGTCCTGACCTCGAGGTGCTACGGGTACGAGAGAGAGCGCGGGCCTTGGGCCGGCGCGGGGAAGTCTTCTTCTTGGGCGCGGCCGGAGCCGGCGTGACACAACCCGGGGGCATGCTGCCCTCGCGGATGAGTCGATGGATGGAGCGGGCCCACTCCTCCAGGTCCGGCTTTTGCGCCATCTGGCTCATCTGCTGCGCCAGCAGCACGTAGGTGCCAACGATGAGCGAGCCGATGACGGTGGGAGGCACGTCCGCGCGGCTCACGTGGTCCGCCTGCAGGCGCTGGAACTCCTGCGACACCCGCGTCACCTCACGGTCCACCACGCCCCACATCAGCGACTCGAACTCGGTGCCCTGACTGCCGCGCATGAGCACGTGCACCACGTCGCGGTAGGCCCACATCAGCTCCAGCGTGCCCAGGTCCGCCTCGGTGTTCATCTCCACCAGGCGCTCGTAGCGCTCGGAGCGCTCGGCCACGTCGCGAGCCTCCAGCGGGCCATGCTCGGCGAAGAAGCATTCCATCTGCTTCATCCGCCGCTCGATGAGCTCGTCCATCGCCGATGAGAACTCGGTCACCACCTCGGCGAAGAGGGCATCCTTGGAGGCGGCGTGCAGATAGAAGGCGCCTTTGGAGAGGCCACAGGCGGCGGTGATGTCCTCGATGCGCGCCCCACGCAGACCCTTCTTCACGAACTCCGCTCGCGCGGCTGCGATGAGGGCTGCACGAGCATGCGGATCCGCGGGACGAGCCATGACGAGCGCATAACTAACCCGCCGGTCAGAAACTCCGCCAGGGGGTTACTGAATCTCGGGTCAGAAACCACCCAACGTACTTATCGAACACATCAGAGTCACTAATTCACCACCATGCACGTACTCAGCACGCCAAGAGCAATGAGCATCCACCGTTGCATCCCTGGCACGCGGTGTCTCAAGCATCGCCGTCCAGTCTCCGGCGTTATCATGCATGCCCATGCGGCCTGCGCCCCTTGCTCGATGCATCCGAGGCACGTGCTCATTCCTGCTGATTGGGGCCCTCTGCACCTTCTCTGGCCCACTGAATGCCGAGCAGCCGCTCCGTTCCCCCGGCGATTGCTCCGAGGCGGAACACAAGCTGTTGAAGGAAGAGGTGGGACGGGCCTGCAAGGCCACAAGCATGAAGTGCCACGAGCATCAGGGCTGTGCCGAGTTGCTCGCGAACTGGCTGAAGTATCAGCGCTGCATCAGCGCCAGGGTGGCCATCATGGACAAATGCTTCCGCGGAGGGGATGAGAACCATCGCAGGGAGGTCGAGAACTATCGAAGCGGCGCCTCCGAATGCTCACGGCTCATGGCTCTGCAACGCTGCTCGGAACAGTGCCGGTGAATCAGGATGCTGAATTCCAGGCGTGAAGCCATCCGGCAGCAGCTCGAAGCCGCTTTCGCCGACGCGCCCTATCCCGGGGACGATCACATCGGCTACGACACCGAGGACTGGGAGAGTGCCGAACTGGTCCGCGCCTTCAAGGGGAAGCACTGGAAGGAACTGACCCCTGCCGAGCTTCAGTATCACTCCAGCTCGTTCCTGAGCTCGGAGGGCTTCAGGTACTACCTCCCCGCCTACCTGCTCGCCGCGTTGGAGGACCACGGGAACCTGATGCCCCATACCGTCTATGGGCTGACCCTTCCAGCGGGGTCCTCCTCCGGAGAGCAGCGTCTTCGGGCCTGGCAGCTCGAACGCTTCGAACAGCTATCTCCCGCCCAGAAACATGCTGTCCGCGCATTCCTGGAGTACGCCAGGGACAAGGCGTCGCACTACTTCTCGCAAGGGCAGGAGCCCCGCCTCGCGCTCACGAGGTATTGGAGGCTGAAATAGATTCCGCCGATACTGGAACCGGGGCCACTACGGAGCGGGAGCACCAAGCCGGCCCAGCGCGGTGCACAAGGGGCACGCGGCCGGGGCGTGGGGCGCGTCGCGGCGATGCAGGTCCAACACCGCACGGGACACCTCGGCCAGCTCGCGGCGCACCTCGCGGCGGGCCCCCTTCACCCGGGCGATGGAGAGGTTGTCGTAGGCAGTAGTCTGATGGCGCATCCAGGCGATGACGGCGGCCTCGGCGCGGCGCTCGATGGGGATGCGCTCGGTGCGAGCCACGGTGCCACTGCCCACCGGGGTGGCATGGGCCGCCACCGCCACCGCCAGCTTCTTTGCCTGGGCGGTGAAAACAGGTGCGAAGGCGAGGAAGCGCAGCACGGAGTTGGCGAAATCCACCTCGTACTCGGCCTGCTCCCGCTCGCGGCGGCGCACATCCGCCTCGCGGCGCTTGGCATAGGCGGGGGTAGCGCGCTCGACGTCCAGGACGGCCCGGGCGGCGGTGATGTGGGCCTCGGGCGCCCACACCCCCTGGGAGAAGACCTTGCGGCCCTTCTTCTCCACCACCGTCCAGCTCGGGCCGGCGGCCTTCACCCGACGCGTGAGCCCCGCGTCGCCCGGGGGCAGCAGGGCCCAGCCGGGGGGCACGGAGAGGATGGAGCCGTCGGCCGCGCGCACGCGGCGCGGGTCACTCGTGGGGGAGACTGTGAGGGAGTCGCTCATGTTCGGGGGCTGGCGCCTATACCGCAAGCGGCGTCAGAGGGGGAAGCACCCCCGCGTCAACCTCTGGTAGTAGATGGGGCATGTCGCCAGCGCTCGGATGCTGCGCGGGAGGGTCTCCATCGTGGGCAGCGCCGGTATGTCCATTCTCAGGCTCACGTTCCTCGGCACCTCGGCCGCACAGCCGACGCTGCACCGCAACCTGTCCGGGCTGGCGGTGAAAGCGGATTCGGACCTGCTGCTCTTCGACTGTGGCGAGGGCAGCCAGCGGCAGATGGTGCGCTTCGGCACCGGCTTCACCGTGGATGCCGTCTTCTTCACCCACTTCCACGCGGACCACTACCTGGGAATCATCGGCTTCCTGCGCACGCTGGGGATGATGGGGAGGGACTCGCCCGTGCAGCTCTACGGCCCGCCCCCGGCCCGGCGGCTGCTGCACCAGGCGGTGCACCTGGGCGTGGAGACGCTGTCCTTCCCCGTCGAGTTCCACGAGCTGCGCGACGGCGACAAGGTGGAGCGGCGCGGCTACACCGTGCAGGCCGTGGGGGTGGACCACCGCATCAACGCGCTCGGCTACGTGCTGCAGGAGGACGAGCGTCCGGGGAAGTTCAACCTGGAGAAGGCCAAGGCGATGGGGATTCCCTCGGGGCCCATCTACGGCCAGCTCCAGCGGGGCGAGACGGTGACGCTGCCAGACGGCCGCACCATCCGTCCCGAGGAGGTGGTGGGGGACGCGCGGCCCGGGCGACGGCTGGTCATCTCCGGAGACACCCGCCCGTGCCAGTCGCTGGTGCGCGCGGCGAAGGAGGCGGACCTGCTCATCCACGAGTCCACCTTCTCCGACGACGAGCAGGAGCGCGCGCATGAGACGCGGCACTCGACGGCTCGCGAGGCGGCGCAGGTGGCGCGCGATGCGGGAGCCAAGCGGCTCATCCTCACGCACCTGTCCAGCCGCCATGACACCGACCCCTCGCGGCTGCTCTCGCAGGCGCGCGAGGAGTTCAAGGGGCCCGTCGAGGTGGCGTACGACGGGCTCACCGTGGAGCTGCCCCTGCGCGACTGAGCGCGCGGGGCCGTGCCCCTACTTGATGGTCTTCTCGGCCTCATCACGCAGCGCCTTGGCCGCGTCCGGGTCCACGCGCTGCAGCAGCTCCCACTCCATCTCCATGTCGCGCACCATGTTGGTGGTGTCCGTGCCGAGCTCCCGACGCTGGCCCGTCGTCGCGTCCACGGGGCCCGGGCCGGACTCGGTGCGGTTCTGCTTGAAGATCTCCACCATGCACATGGCCGGGGTCGGCTGCTTGCCGCGCACCAGGTAGCGCACGTAGTTGGTGCCCAGCGTCGAGGGCGCGCCAACCATGTGCCAGTCGGTGCTGATCTCATACCCGCCCTGAGCCTCGCGCACCGGCAGCTCCTTCTCCTTCAGCAGCATCCGCACCTGCGGCCACACCTCGGCGATGGGCTTGCGGTACGTGTGCTGGGCCGCCTTGTCCTGGATATAGGCCTCGCGGCGGCTGGCCGCGCAGCCGGTGGCGAGCGAGGCAACGGCGAGCAGCACCAATGACAGAGACCACGGCGAGCGCTTCGACGGATTCATCGGGTTCTTCCCCACGAGCAGTTGAAGATGCGGTGTAGATTTGAACCACGAGCCCTCGCTCGCGCCAAGTCACCGCAGGTGAACGCATCCAGGTGGCAAACACTATTCAGCCAACCTGCAACCCAGCAGCTTGCCTGCAACCCATCCGGGAGGCCATGGAAGCGTCGCGCCCGGGTAGAGTGACGCCTCCATGAAGGACGGGCCCATCCGCCGTGCCATCAAACGGCTAGCGCTGATGCGCTACACCATCGACCTGTGGCTCACGCGCCTGCTGCTGCGGGCCCGGGGAGAGCCGCGCTACCGGCTGACGGGAGCCTGCAACGGCTGCGGCCGCTGCTGCGAGACGCCCGTCATCCCGGTGAGCCGGCCCGTCTTCTTCCTACGCTCGCTGCGCTGGCTCACGCTGACGTGGCACCGGGTCATCAACGGCTTCGAGTACGTGAGCGACGACCGGCGGGCCAGGCTCCTCGTCTTCCGCTGCACGCACTACGATCCGGTGACGAAGCAGTGCGACGCCTACGACAGCCGGCCGGGCATGTGCCGGGACTACCCGCGAAACCTCGTCTACTCGGCGCTGCCGGAGTTCTTCCCCGAGTGCGGCTACTCGGCCTCGTACAAGAAGGGCGCGCAGCTCCGGCAGGCGCTGCTGAAGGCCAACCTCCCGCCGGAGAAGTACGAGGAACTGGTGCGCAAGCTGCACATCAAGGAGTGAGCCGGAACGTCCGTCCGCCGCCATACACGTGGGACGCGACTCCCCTGCCCCACCCCCTCGCCGTGGACATCTTGGAGCCGCCCGATGATTCCCCTCAGCGACGACAACCCCACACTCCGCACGCCGATCGTCACCTACCTGCTGCTCGGTGCCATCGGGGCCACCTGGGTCTTCGTGCAGGGCGCCGGCCTGGACGCGAAAGTCCTGTCCGCCAGCGTATGCAACCTCGGGCTCGTCCCAGGAGAGCTCACCGGGCTGGCCCCCCCAGGCCTCGCGGTGCCTCTCGGACCGGGGCTGGACTGCGTCGTCGGCAACGAGGCGATCAACCGCTTCACGCCCATCACCTCCATGTTCCTCCACGCGGGCTGGGGCCACATCCTGGGCAACTGCCTCTTCTTCTGGGTGTTCGGCAACAACGTCGAGGACAGCATGGGCCGGCTGCGCTTCCTCCTCTTCTACCTGGTGTGCGGCCTGGCGGCGGCGGCGGCACAGGTGGTGGTGGACCCGGCCTCGCCCATCCCCGTGGTAGGAGCCTCGGGCGCCATCTCCGGAGTGATGGGTGCCTACCTCATCCTCTACCCGCGGGTACGGGTGAACATGCTCTTCATCATCTTCATCATCATCCGCGTCATCCCCCTGCCCGCCTGGGTGGTGCTGCTGTGGTGGTTCGGCATCCAGGTCATCACCGGCCTGCCCCAGCTCAACCAGCTCAAGCCCGAGGGAGGTGTCGCCGTGTGGGCCCACGTAGGTGGCTTCATCGCGGGGTTGGTGCTGGTGAAACTCTTCGAGAATCGTGCGCTCACCTCCCAGCGCACCGGGTGGCGGCACCGGCTGCATCCGGACCATCCGTGAAGACGGGGTGAAAGGGGGAGGCGGCGTCGGGAACAGCGGCGCCGGGGCGTCGGTTGGGGTGCGCGTCAGGGGCACGAGGTTTGCTCTAGGACTCGGCAGGGCTTCGAACCGCGGCCCGGGGGACTCGGCTCCCTCGGAAGCCGCTCATGAGGGTGTGGCACGATGCGTTGGGGGAGGACGTTCCGGTCTTGCATTCCGCGGCATCCAGCGCTCGCGCTGACGCTGCTGGTCCTGTTGCTGCTGGACTCGCCCCAGAGCGCGTCCGCCCAGTCCGAGACGGATCCTTTGATTCCCAACGGCTCCCAGACTCTCACGCTGCGTGTGCCTCCCCTCCAGACGGTGAACGAGGAGGAGGTGCTGCGCGTCACCGTGGAGCTCGAGGGCGCGCGGGGAGACACCCGCATCTTCGTGGATGGGCTGCCCCCCGGGGCCCGCTGGGATGAGCCCTCTCGCACGCTCACCTTCCAGCCGGACTTCATCCAGGGCGGGTGGCGCCACGAGGTGACCTTCACCGCTCGGGACAGCCAGAGCACGGCCACGGCGCGGATGACGATCGCCGTGCGCGACACCGTGCGCCCGCCCGAGCCGCGCATCCTCCAGAGCGAGGAGCTGCACGGCACGCTGCGCCTGACGCTGGAGCAGCCCACGGACGCGTGGCTGGACAGCCCCGGGTATGCCGGGCGCACCTTCCCCGCGGTGGTGTCGGTGCCGCTGTCGGCCTCGGCTGGCTACCCCATGCCGGTGACGGTGCGCCTGCACGGCGTGGGCAACTGGCCGCCCCAGGCCCAGGTGTCCCCGGACCGCTTCGTCATCGAGCCGAGCGATCCAAACCTCACGTACTGGTGGGGCTACTCCGCGAGCCTGCCCCGGAGCTCGGCCATGGCCAGCGCCGTGCCGCCGTACACCGTGCGCCGGGTGCTGGCGCTGCTGGAGTGGGTGCTGCGCAGCTACCCGGGAGCCGACCCCGAGCGCGTCTTCGTGGAGGGAGACTCCATGGGCGGCGCGGGCGCGCTGGCGCTCGGCCTGCTGGAGGCGCGGCACTTCGCGGGGGTGTTCGCCAAGCATGCGCAGCCGGTGGCGCGGTCCCACCGCCCCTGGCGGCTGGCACAGCTCGCCTCGTTGTGGGGCATGCCCGAGGAGGAAGTGCCGGACGCGGACGGCCTGGGCGTCTGGAGCCGCCTGGACCTGACGAGGGCCCTGCGCGACGAGTCCGGGGCCCGTTCGCAGTTCCTCTTCCTGGAGCACGGCAAGGATGACCCCATCATCCACTTCGGCTCCGTGGTGGGGCCCAGCAGCCTCACCGGCGTTTCCTTCTACGAGATGCTGCAGACGCAGCACATCGGCCACGTCGCCGTTTGGGACGAGGGCGGACACGTCGAGTCAGACCCCTGGCTGGGCCCGCCCTGGTGGACCCGGGGCTGGAACCCTCGCTCGGACGAGCAGACGCTGCTGCGGCGCGACCTGGCCTTCCCGGCCTTCAGCCGCTCCTCGTGGGACGGACACCCGGGCAGCGCGAGCAACGGACGCCAACCCTGGCGCAACGACTCCGGCTACGCGGGAGACCCGAAGGTGGCCGGTGACACGGGCTGGGATGGAGACGTGGCGGGCATGCTCAACCGCTCGCTGCGCTGGGACACCCGCCAGCTGGTGGACACGCACGGGCGCTTCGCGCTGCCGCTGCGCGCGGTGATTGGCCCCGGCGTCACCGAGCCGCCCGTGGTGGACGTGACGCCTCGGCGCGTGCAGCGCTTCCGGTGCCTGCCCGGCGAGCGCATCCGCTGGACCTTCGGCTCCGCCAGCGGCACCGTCGCCGCCGCCGCGGACGGCAGCGTCACCGTGCCCCGCCTGCGCCTGGGCGGGGACTGGACGCAGCTCGTGCTCGAGCGCACCTGAGCCCCTCCCCCAGCCCTCCTTCCCCCCACCGGACGGAGCGGCGCCCCATCGACTTGACTACAACCGTAGTCACGGCTACCTTGCTTCGTGACGACACTTGTAGTCACGCGGATGGAGCGCATGAAGAAGCCGGTGGGAGACCAGGAGCTGGTGGTGCTGCGCTGGGTGGCGGAGCACGGCCCCGCGACCGTGGGTGAGGTGGCGGAGAAGTTCGGCGAGCCGCAGGGGCTGGCGCGCTCGACCATCCTCACGGTGATGGAGCGGCTGCGCAGCAAGGGGCACCTCACGCGGCACAAGGTGGAGGGCGTCTACCAGTACAGCTCGAGCGTGCCGCTGGCGGAGCTGCTGCGGGGCGTGGTGGGGGACTTCGTGCAGAAGTCGCTGGCGGGCTCGCTGTCGCCCTTCGCCACGTGGCTGTCCCAGGCCGATGAGGTCAGTGACGAGGAGCTGCGCCAGCTGGAGGAAGCCGTGGCCCGGCTCAAGTCGAAGAAGGAGGGGGAGGAATGAGCGCCATGGACGTGCACACGGTGATGGAGCACGGGCTCGGTGTGCTGCGGACGCTGCTGCAGGTGACGTGGCAGGGAGCACTCTGGGCGCTGGTGGTGTGGGCCATTACGCGCCTGCTGCCGAAGCTCCCCGCTTCCGTGCGGACCACCCTCTGGTGGCTCGTGGGGCTCAAGTGCCTGGTGGGGCTGTGCATGCCCGGAGCGGTGCGCCTGCCGCTGCTGCCCGCGTCCGAGGTGCCCGTGGCCATCGTGAAGACGGAGGCCCCCGCCGTGGCCCTCGAGGGCACGAGGCCCATGGCCAGCAACAAGGGGGGCACGCCTACTCCAGAAGTGCACGCACCCGAGGCTCGCGAGACGCGCAGGGACTGGCGGCCGCTGCTGCTGGGAGCGCTGCTCCTGTGGCTCGGGGGCATTGCATGGCAGGGCCGCGAGCTGCTTCGGGGGCTCGTGCAGCTTCGCCGCATCCGGCGTGAGGCCCGGCCCCTGGAGGAGTCCACCCTGCAACAGGCGGCGGAGGTCCTCGGGCGCGAGCTGGGCCTCACACGCATCCCCCGGCTGCTCGTCTCCGAGCACGCGCCCAGCCCGCTCGCGATGGGCCTGCTGCGCCCCGAGGTCATCTTCCCGCGCCGAGCGCTGGAGACGCTGTCCCCGCTGGAGCAGCGCATGGCGCTGGCACACGAGCTCGCCCACGTGCGGCGCGGGGACCTGTGGCTCGGCTGGGTGCCGGCGCTCGCGCAGGTGGCCTTCTTCTTCCATCCACTCGTGCGGCGGGCGTGCCGTGAGTACGCGCTCGCCCGAGAGGAGGCCTGTGACGCCGCCGCGCTCCAGGCCACCGGTGCCGCGCCCCGCGAGTACGGGCGGCTGCTCCTCGTCTTTGGTGTCGCCCGCGCTCCGGCTGCCGCGGCGATGCCTGGTGCCTCGTCACACCTCGCAGCCCTGAAACGGAGAATCGCCATGCTGGAACACGCGAGTACTGATTCGAAGCAGCGCCGTCAGTGGATTCGCTGGACCCTGGGAGGACTCGCCGTGGTGGCACTCGTCCCCTTCCAGGTGGTGGCCCGGGAGACGCCCGCCACCGCCACCGCCGCGCCCCCGGTCGCCCTGGCGCCGGCCGCGGTCACTCCGCCCGCCGTGCCCGTGAAGCCCTCGGAGCCCGCCCTGGCCATCCCCGCGAAGGCTCCGGCCGCCCTGCCCCGACTCGCCCTCGCGGCGCCCCCGGCCGCCCCGCCGAAGCCCCCCGCTGCCCCGAGCACGCAGGTCATCGACGTCCAGGGGGACGAGGACGAGGACCTGTTCTCCTATGTCCTCCTGCGCTCGTCCGACAGCGCGTCGATGTCCGGCTCGATGCGCGACCTGCGCCGGGCCCGCGCCCTCGCGGCGGGTGGGAACCAGCCCCTCCTTTATATGCGCCAGGATGAGCAGGAGTACCTCATCCGGGATGCGGCGACGCTGAAGACCTTCGAGAGCCTCTTCGCGCCCATGGAGGAGATCGGCAAGAAGCAGCAGGAGCTGGGCAAGAAGCAGGAGGAGATTGGCCGGAAGATGTCGGAGCTCGGAAACAAGCAGTCCGGAGTCGGCGACAAGCAGTCGGAGGTCGGCGAGCGGATGGGCGCGCTCGGGAAGAAGCAGGGCGAGCTCGGCGAGAAGATGGGGGAGATCGGGCTGAAGCTGGCGGAGGTCTCCCTCGCGCAGCGCCGCTACGAGCGGGAGCACGACAAGGAGTCCCCGGAGCTCGAGCGCCAGGAGGAGCAACTGGAGCGCGAGCAGGACGCCCTCGAGAAGCAGATGGACGAGCTCGGCCGGCAGATGGATGCGCTCGGCGACGAGATGGACAAGCACAACGAGCCGATGGAGGAGTTCGGCCGGCAGATGGATGCGCTCGGCAAGGAGATGGAGAAGTACAGCGAGCCGATGGAGGAGCTCGGCGAGCAGATGGAGAAGGCCAACCGCGAGGCCCAGCAGAAGGCGCGGGCCCTCCTGGATGACGCGGTGCGGAAGGGGGTGGCCGAGCCCGTCAAGCGCTAGCAGTCCCCACGCATTTCCCAGTCACGCGCGAGTGCGCCAGAGTGCAGCGCCACCGACCCCGGCAACCGGGGCAGTCTGAAAGGTGAGCGATGCACGGTATGAAGTCCCTCCTTGGCGCGGTGCTCCTCGTCGCGTGCGTGGCCGGATGTGCCCGGCACTCGCCGGAGACGCAGCAGGCCTCCTCTTTTTCCACCACCACCGTGTATGTGGCGCGGCGCGTGCGGACGCTCGATGCGGAGCGACCCATGGCCGAAGCGCTCTCCGTGCGCGCGGGGAAGGTGCTCGCGGTGGGCACCCGAGACGAGGTGCTCGCCGCGGCAGGAGCGGGAGCGCGGGTGGTGGACCTGGGAGACGCAACGGTGGTGCCCGGCCTCATCGACGCGCACGGGCACCTGGCGGGCCTCGGCGGCAGTCTCGCCGGGGTGCGGCTGGAGGGCACGGCTTCGCGTGACGAAGTGCTGTCGCGCGTGGCCTCCGCTCCCACCACGGCCTGGCAGGGGGACTGGCTGATCGGCCAGGGCTGGGACCAGAACGACTGGCCGGAGAAGAGCTTCCCCGGCCGGACGGAGCTGGATGCGAAGCTGCCGAAGACGCCCGTGGTGCTCGAGCGCATTGACGGCCACGCGCTGTGGGTGAATGGCGAGGCGCTGCGGCGCGCGAAGATTACGAAGGACACGCCGGACCCGGAGGGAGGCCGCATCCTGCGCGGTCCGGACGGCGAGCCCACGGGCATCCTCGTGGACAACGCGATGAACCTGGTGACCGCGGTGCTGCCGCCGCTCACGGGCGCGCAGCACGAGGCACAGCTCGCCGCGGCACTCGCACGCTGCGCCGAGGTGGGGCTGACGGGCGTGCACGACGCGGGCATGGATCTGCGCACCTTCCGGCTGCTGCAGCGCTGGGACAAGGAGGGCCGGCTGCCGGTGCGCGTCTACGTGATGGCGGATGGCATGGGAGTGGCCCGCGAGACGTACCTGCGCGACGGCCCCTTCCAGGGCCGGATGCTGACGCTGCGCTCGGTGAAGCTGAGCATGGACGGGGCGCTGGGGAGCCGGGGCGCGGCGCTGCACGCACCGTACAGCGACGAGCCGGGCCACCGCGGGCTGCTGCTGCTGACGCCCGAGGAGTATGAGGCGCGGGCGAAGGCCTTCATGGCGCGCGGCTTCCAGGTGGCCACGCACGCGATTGGAGACCGGGCGAACACGCTGGTGCTGGAGACGCTGCTGCGCCAGGCCGAGGCCACCGGGACGCGCCACCTGCGGCACCGGGTGGAGCACGCGCAGGTGATGCGGCTGGAGGACATCGTCCGGATGGGCCAGGCCGGCTTCGTGGCGAGCATGCAGCCCACACACGCGACGAGCGACATGCCCTGGGCGGAGACGCGCGTGGGGCCCGAGCGCATCCAGGGTGCGTACGCGTGGCGCAAGCTGAAGGAGTCGGGGGCGCCGCTGGCGTTTGGCAGCGACTTCCCGGTGGAGCGTCCGGACGTGCTGCTGGGGCTGTATGCGGCGCGCACGCGGCAGGACGCCGAGGGCCAGCCCCTCAACGGGTGGTTTCCCACGCAGCGGCTGAGCGGCGAGGAGGCCCTGGAGGGCTTCACGGTGGGCGCGGCCTACGCCGCTTTCGCGGAAAACGAGAGGGGCCGATTGAAGCCGGGCATGGACGCGGACTTCGTGGCGTTCTCGGTGGATCCGGTAGAGGCGCCCCCTGCGGAACTGCTCCAGGCCCAGGTGAAACTCACAGTGGTGGCCGGCGCCGAGGTCCACCAGGCCCGCTGAGTTACCTTTCCGACACGTCGGAGCAGGCAACCGACGTGTCGGCTCCGCCGAAGTCCTGGGAACTCCAAGGGCCGGACGTTGGCGTGTCCCTTGCTGAGGGGCCTCCATCCGCTCGGAGGTGGCGGTAACATGGCGCTCTCACGCTGGGAGTCTTCCGTGCCCGATGGGTTTGACTCGGAGCTGCGCATGGCCGTGGCCGAGGGCCTTCTCTCCAAAAAGGAGGCGGAGGCTTTGCACTCGGAGGCGCTCCGCTTGGGGCGGCCTCCGCTGGAGCTGCTCGTGGAGCAGGGGCGGCTGTCCGCGGACTCGCTCGCCTCGCTGCGCAGGGAGTACCAGGAGGAGCCGACCCGGACCTCGATACTCCCGGCGGGAGCCCCTCCGCACGACGACACCATGACGGTGAAGCCTCCCTCGCGCGAGCTGCCCGCCGTGGGGGCCATGGAGTTTCCGGTGCCTGGCTGGGAGCGCTATCAGCCCATCCGCCTGCTCGGCCAGGGCGGCATGGGCCGAGTCTTCCTCGCGCATGATCCGCGGTTGCGCCGCGACGTCGCCCTCAAGTTCGTCCGCGACGATGACCCCGACTCCGCCCGCCGCTTCGTCTTCGAGGCCCGCGCCCAGGCCCGCGTGGTGCACGAGCGCGTCTGTCAGGTGTACGAGGTCGGCGAGGTCGAGGGGAAGACGTACATCGCCATGCAGTACATCGACGGGAAGCCGTTGAACCTGCTGGCGAAGCAGCTCACCGTCGAGCAGAAGGCGATGGTGCTCCGGGACGTCGCCGAGGGCGTGCACGAGGCCCACCGCGCCGGCCTCATCCATCGGGATCTCAAGCCCTCCAACATCATGGTGGCACGCTCCCAGGACGGGAAGCTCGAGCCCTACGTGGTGGACTTCGGGCTGGCGCGCGACTGGAAGGAGGGAGTGACGGCCACCGGCTCCGTGGTGGGCACGCCCCACTACATGGCGCCCGAGCAAGCCCGGGGAGAGGTGTCGCGGCTGGACAGGCGCGCGGACGTCTACAGCCTGGGCGCCACGCTCTACCACCTGCTGACCGGCAGCCACCCCGTCCAGGGCAGCAACCACCTGGAAGTGCTCAGCAACATCTCCACCGTGGAGCCCCGGCCCCTGCGCGCGCTCGACGCGGACATCCCGGCGGATTTGGAGGCCATCGTCCTCAAGTGCCTGGAGAAGGAGCGCTCGGCCCGCTACGACTCGGCGCGCGCCCTGGCCGAGGACCTGAGCCGCTTCCTCAATGGCGAGCTGGTGCACGCACGTCCCACCGGAACCTGGTACCGCCTGCGCAAGAAGGTCCGCAAGCACCGGGCCGCCGTGGCCATGGGCTCGGGGGCGCTCGTCCTGGTGACACTCGCCCTGGGGCAGGCCGCCCTGGAGCGCAGCGAGGCCTCCGAGCGCGCGCGCCTGGCCAGTCGATTCACCGCGAAGGTGAAGGACATCGAGAGCCACGCGCTCCAGTCCCACCTGTCGCCCGCGCATGACACCCGCCCGGACCGGGAGAGCATCCGCGCGTGGATGCGCGAGCTGGAGGCCGACATGCGCGAGGCCGGCAACCTGGGCCAGGGGCCGGGCCACTACGCCCTGGGGCAGGGCTACCTCGCGCTCGGAGACACGGCGAAAGCCCGGGAGCACCTGGACGCCGCGTGGGCGCGGGGTTACCACGAGCCCCGGGCCGCCTATGCGCTGGCCCTCGTGCTGGGGAACCTCTACCAGCAACAGCTCCTGGAGGCCGAGCGCCAATACCAGCAGCTGCGCGCGAAGACGGGCCCCGGCGACACCTCTCCCCTGCAGCAACTCGAGGCCCGGAAGCGTGAGCTCGAGCGTCACTTCAGGGACCCGGCCCTGGGCTTCCTCCGGCGGAGCGAGGGCGCGCCCGTGCCGCCCGACTACGTGGCGGCGCTGATCGCCTTCTTCGAGGGACGCCACGATGAGGCCCTGGCGCGCCTGGACGCGCTGGGCAACGGGCCTCCCGGTTTCTACGCGGCCCCCATGCTCCGGGGAGACATCTTCCTGGCGTCGGCCACCCGGCATTGGAGCCAGGGCAGGTACGAGCAGGCCCGGGCCGCTTTTGGCGCCAGCCGCCGGAGCTACGAGCGGGCCGCGGACATCGGCCGGAGCGACCCGGCCGTCCACCATGCGCTGGCGCAGCTCGAGCGCGCCGAGCTGGAGATGGAGCTGTATGGACAGGGGAACATCGAGCCCCCCCTGCAGCGCGGTCTCCAGGCAGTGGCTCGCGCGCTCACGGTGGCGCCCGATCATTACGAATCCCGCGTCCTGGAGGCGCGCTTCCACCGCCGTCTGGCGGAGCACCACGCCACCCGGGGCGCGGAGGCCCGGGAGCACCTCCAGAAGGCACTGGCCGCCGCGCAGGAGGCCTGGGAGTCCGCCCCCGCGCGGCCCGAAGCGAGGCTGGAGCTGGGCGCGCTCTTCCTGCATTGGGGCCGGCTCCGCCAGAAGGACAACCTGGAGCCCTACGCGCAGCTCCAGAAGGCCGCCGAGCTCCTCGAGGGAATCGCCCCGGAGGATCAGGATGGCGAGGTCCACCTGATGCGCGGGCTCGTCTACATGACGTGGGCGAAGCACCAGCAGCAGAGCGGCCTGGACTCCCTGCCCATGCTCGGCAGGGCGATCGACGCCTTCCGCCTGGCCATCCGGCTGGACGAGAGCCAGTTGCACGCCCGGATCGACCTCGTGAACGCGTACCTCCTGCGCGCCTCGCTTCCGCGCGGCCCGGAGCCGGAGGGAGACCTGGAGCAGGCCGGCGGCGTGCTGGACGAGGTCCGGACGCGCAATCCCCGCTACGTCCTGCGCTACTTCTACGAAGGGCAGCTCCACGAGCACCTGGCCAGGCACGTCAGGGCACGGGGCGAGGATGCCCGGCCCGAGCTGGAGAAGGCACTCGCTCGGTATCAGGAAGGGCTCGCCATCGACGCCGGGCTCACCTACCTGCTCAACGCCACGGGCCTGGTCCTGGTCCAGCTCGCCCACGAGACGTGGGACCACGGGGGCGACCCCTTCCCACGGCTCGACCAGGCCCAGCGCACCTTCGAGCGGGCCATCGCCCTGGCTCCGCGGGGTGTGAACGCCTACAACAACCTCGGCTGGGTGCATGCGCGACGCGCCACCTACCTGTCCGCCCGCGGAGAGGAACCGAGCCCCAGCGTGCATGCGGCCGAGGCAGCCTTCCAGCAGGCCATCGACCGCGCTCCAGAGCACCACACGCCCTGGGCCAATCTGAGCCTGGCCCACTACACCCGGGCGGCTTTCGAGTTGGAGCACGAACGCGACCCACGCAGGAGCCTCGAGCGGGCGTCGGAGGCGGTCCTCCAGGCACTGAACCGGACTCCCAGCGATTCCGACAACTCCCTGAACCTGGGACGGGTGCGTGAGCTCCAGGCCCGGTGGAAGGCCCAGCGGGGACAGGCGCGCGACGAGGACTTCGAGGAAGCCGCGCGAGCCTTCCGAAGGGCTCTCGACCTGGACCCGGCCAACCAGGACTCGCGGCTGGCCTTCGGCCACTTCCATCGGGAGTGGGCCTTCTGGAAGAGGAAGAGCGGCGAGGACCCCGCGCCCGTGCTGGCCCAGGGGCTCACACTGGCCGAGGACGTGCTGCGGGCACGTCCTCGCTGGCCCCAGGCCCGGCTCCTGCGCGCGAGCCTCCTGCTGGAGCAGGCGGAGGACTCCGCCGCCGGACAACAGGGGCTCTTGAACCAGGCCCGGGAGGAGCTCACCCAGGCGCTGAAGGACAACCCCCACCTGGCGCGGGAATGGGAGCCGCGGCTCCCGCGCATGCGGCAACTGCTCGACGGCTCCCGTTCACTCGCGCGGCATGAGGACTGAGCCAGCGACGGAGCGCCGGCTCATGGCGCCCGGATGCTCACGTCCCCACGGGCGGATCATTCATCCCGCCATTGCCCGCCATGGCCATGGCGGTGGGGGCCGGGTTGAGCGACTTCTGGACCCCGTCCTGACTGAGCAGCATGTCCGTCGAGGCCTCGGGCTTCGGCTCCTCGAGCACTTCCGTCTGATTTTTCGACAGCATGGATTCCCCTCCGATTCCGCGGATTGTAGCGGGAGCTTGGGAACTTGCCGAAACCAGGGCCAAGCCCCCCTCCTCTCGTACCCTGCTTCGGCTGCGCGTGCCCTAGCAACGTGCATGCCACACCTACGAAAACGTGCGGTCAGCACACATCGTCCCCCCGAAAGGCTCGAACACGAGCGCTGGGAAGCCGTTCGACACGTCGAGAAGTGTCGAAACCCGGGCCCGGGTGCGTTGTCGACACGTCGACAGAGCTAGGAGTCGAGTCCCAGCTCGTTGATGCGGCGGCGCAGCGCCCGCTTGGAGACCTCCAGACGCCGCACCATGGCGTCCAGGTCGCCCTCGCACTCGCGGTAGCAGTGGGAGATCTCCTCCGGGGTGAGGTCTCCCGCCGTCCGGATGTTCGGGCTCTTGTCGATGAGATCGTAGATGGAGGGCCGAGGAATCCCGAGGTGGTCGGCCGCGCGCTTGAGGTCCCAGGCCTGTGCGCGCAGCACCGTGAGCAGCTCCTGCTCGGTGATGTCCGAGGGCTTGCGACGGGGCGTGGCCCTCGGCTCCGAGTCGGGCGCAACGGCCCTCGGCTCCAGCGATTCCGCGACGCGCAGGGGACGTCCAGAGGGGGTCGCACCTGAGCCCAGCTCCTTCTCGAGCTGAGGATCCACGCGGAGCTGCGGCTGGCCCCGGTTGGCGATGACGAGCTGGCGCGTGAGGTTGCGCAGCTGGCGGATGTTGCCGGGCCAGGAGTAGCGGACGAGGCGGGCCGCGAGCGCCGCGGGCAACCACGGCTCGGCCTGGGGGTCCTCGGGCTCCAGGCGCCACGCCTCTCCGAGCGCCTCGAGGGCCTCCCGGGCGAAGTGGAAGAAGAGCAGGCCGATGTCCTCGCGGCGCTCGCGCAGGGGCGGCAGACGGATTTCATAGCCGGCCAGCCGGTGCATCAGCGGCGCCTTGAAGCGCCCGTCGCGGATCTGCTCCTCGAGGTTGGCATCCGTCGCGGCAACGAGGCGCACGTTGGTGGGGATGGGGGTGTGCCCGCCCACGGGGTACATCTCCCGCGACTCCAGCACGCGCAGCAGCATCACCTGCACCTCGGGAGAGGCCTCGCCCACCTCGTCGAGGAACAGGGTGCCGCCCTGGGCGGCGCGGAAGAAGCCCTCGCGGTCGCGCGTGGCGCCGGTGAAGGCATCCTTCTTCACGCCGAAGAGCTCAGCGGTGGCCAGCTCCTTGGGGATGGCGCCCAGGTTGACGCTGACGAAACGCTCGTCGCGGCGCGTGCTGTGCTGGTGGATGGCCTGGGCCACCAGCTCCTTGCCCGTCCCCGTCTCACCGCGGATGAGCACGGGCTCCTGTAGCTCGGCGACCTTCTGGATGTGCATGCGCACGCGGCGGATGCTCGGGCTCTGCCCCACCATGCCCAGCGAGTCCTGGGGACCATCCGTCTCGGGCTCCACCAGGTGAAGCAGCAACACCACGCGCTCGGCAAGCTCCAGCGGAATGCCCGAGGCCAGCTCCTCGGGACCGAACTCCCGGCCTCCGACAATGGGCTCGCCCGCCACCACCTGCGTGCCGCCCTCCTCGACGCGCAGCCGAACCCGGCCCCCTTCCCCAGGTGCGAAGACGATGGGCTTGCGGCTCACACAGGGGTCCGCGAGCGGCGTGCCCTGGGACTCGCCGGCCCGGAGGAACTCAGGGGCCTTGCGCGACAGCGGCACCTCCCTGCCAGCGAGCAGTTCCTCCAGCAGGAGCCGCTCGCCCACCCGCTGGGTGACGGGGTGGGAGATGAGGGTCAGCGCCGGCACGAGGCGAGGCGCCCGTTCTCCGGCCCCCCGCTTCTTCGGCAGGGAGACCGTACTCTCATCATCCAACAGACCGTCACGCATGGCCCGCGAATCTACACCGCCCGGTGGCGAGGATGCGCTCCATGGACCCGGAGCGGACTACCCCTTGCTCCCGTCGCGCCCCTGCCCCTTGTCGGCCGGCGGCGTGCCCAAATCCGCGGTGAAGGACAGCGCCTGGACCCTGTCGAGTACCTCCTTCTGCGCGGCCTTCTGCTCGCGCACCACTCGCTCCAGCTCCCGGGCAATTGTCTCCAACCGATCCTCCTGCTCGTTGAGCTTCGTCACGAAGCGCTCGGCCAGCTCCCGCTGGGAAACCCCGCTCTTGAGCGAATCGACGTTGGCCCGGATGCGCTCCTGGTCTTTGAAGAGCTGCTCCCGCTCTCCGGTCAACCGCGTCTCCTCGTCAGCTCGAGAGGACGACGCGGCGGATGGGCAGGGACGGGGACATGCGCGCGGCTCCGACGAAATATGGGAGTGAAAACCCCCTCGGTGTATCAAGTCTCATATGCAAATGCGCCCATCCTCCGCGCCCCTGAAGCCGGCCCTCTACGTCGTCACCATCGAGGTCGCGCCCGGGTCCGAGCAGGCGTGGAACCGCTGGCACGAGGAGGTCCACGTCCCCGAGGTGCTGCGCCAGCCCGGCTTCCTGCGCTGCCGTAAGTGGAAGGACACCAACAACGCCCCGGACGGCTGGGGGCGCTACGTGTGCCACTACGAGCTGACGGGCCTGGAGGCCGTGGAGCGCTACGTGGCCAGTGACGCCGCGAAGCACCTGCGCGCCGAGTCGGACAAACACTTCGGCTACGTGACGCGACCCTCACGCGCCGTGCTCACCGAGGTGGCCAGCTTCGGTTGAGATAACCGAGTCGAGGAGACACTTGCGCTCTCCGGCCCTCACTCCTGCTGGCTCTCCCCCTGCGTTCTCCGTATCATCCTGGCCACGAGGCTCGGGCCGGCGGGCAGCGATGGGGAGTAGGCAATATGTCTCGTTGGAACATGCTTCTTGGCGGTGCGGTGCTCTGGCTGTCGGCCTGTGGTGCGCCCCTGGAGGGGCAGGCGGTCCTGAGGACAGACCAGGAACACTACGCACCCGGCTCCGAGCTGAAGCTTCAGCTCCAGAACGTGTCGCTCCAGTCACTCGGTTACAATCTCTGCTTCGCCACGCTGCAGCGTCAGGCGGAAGAGACCTGGACGGAGGTTCCGCGCCCCGACGGCACGGTCTGCGCGGCGTACCAGGACCGTCTGCTGCCCGGCAAAAGCTCCGAGGAGCTCCAACCCCTCGATGCGAGCCTCCCGGAGGGAACGTATCGCTACGTCATCAGTGTGGAATGGGATGATGAGCGAGAGGCGGTCGTGTCCAACTCCTTCAGCGTGGCGCACGTGAACTAGACCCGCCCCATGTCTGGCTACTTGTTCACCTCGAAGCATCACGGCCTGGACGTCGAGGTCGATCTGTCCTCGCAGGTCCTCGAGCTCGAGGTGGACGAGCAGGAGTCCTTCTTGGCCCTCTTGGGGGCAACGCCACCGGCGACAGCGGCGCGTCATCAAGGGAGCAGCGGGCAAAGACACTGAGCTCGAGGTTCTGGACACCTCGAGCCCCATTGAGCCCTACCTGCACCCGACACTGCCCGGCATCCAGTGTGAATGGGCATGGGCACCGGCAACGGCCTTCGCGCTCAAGGCCAAGGCCTTCGATCAACCCGCCTGCCCGCCTGCCCTCCGTCCCCCTAGATTTGCCGACTCACCGGCTTTCGCTGGTATCCTGCTGGCGTCGCGTCCACGGAAGCCCCCAACATGATCATCAATCTCGAAGACCTTCGACAGCGAGCTCGCCGCCGGCTTCCCCGAACCATCTTCGACTACGTAGAGGGAGGCGCTGAGGACGAGTACACCGTGAACGCCAACCGGCGCGGCTTCGAGCGCTACCTCTTCCGCGCGCGCACGCTGGTAGACGTCAGCGCGAGGGACCAGTCGACCACGCTGCTGGGCGAGAAGCTGTCCACGCCCATCATCCTGGGGCCGACCGGACTCGCGGGGCTGGTGGCACCCTGGGGCGAGGTGCTCGCCGCGAAGGCCGCGGCCAACCGGGGCAGCCTCTTCACGCTGAGCACCATGTCCATCTGCACCATCGAGGAGGTGGCCGCCGCGGCGCCCTCTCCCCTGTGGTTCCAGCTCTACGTCTGGAAGGACCGGGGCGTCACGCGCTCGCTGGTCGAGCGGGCCCGAGCGGCCGGCTACCGCGCGCTCTGCCTCACGGTGGACGTCCAGGAGATGGGCAACCGGGAGCGGGACCGGCGCAATGGCTTCACCCTCCCGCCTCGCGTCACCTTCACCAACCTCTTGGATGTCTTCCGGCACCTCGGCTGGGTGCTGCGGATGTCATCCAGTCCCCGCGCCACCTTCGGCAACTTCATCGAGACCGGTGACTTGGCCAAGAAGGACGCCGTCTCCGTCGCGGGCTTCACCAACAAGCAGTTCGATCCTTCCGTCTCCTGGAAGGACATCGAGTGGCTGCGCTCCATCTGGTCGGGGCCGCTGGTCCTCAAGGGCATCACCTGCGCCGAGGACGCCCGGCTGGCGGTGGAGCACGGCGTGCAGGCCATCATCGTGTCCAATCACGGTGGCCGGCAGCTCGACTTCCTCCCGGCGGGCACCGACGTCCTGCCCGAGGTCGTCGATGCGGTGCAGGGCCGCGCCGAGGTCGTCCTGGACGGTGGCATCCGCCGCGGCTCCGACGTGGTCAAGGCCATCGCCCTGGGAGCCCGGGCTTGCATGATCGGCCGGCCCTTCCTCTACGGGCTGGCCGCGGACGGACAGGCCGGCGTGGAGCTCACCCTGGACATCCTCTCCAAGGAGATCGATCGGACCCTCGCCCTGCTCGGCCGGCCCCGGCTGGCAGACCTCGACCGGTCCGCGCTCCGAATGGAGCCGCAACCCGCCGCCGAGCCTCGCGCCCCTGCCCTGCGCGTTCTCGACGGGGCGGCCTGAGACCGGGGCTGGAATAACGGGGGTGGTAGTGTCCGCGGGATGCCAACCAGGAGTCCCCACCTGCGCCCCTCATCCCGCCCTCTAGCGATCTCCGCTGTCCTCCTGTTGCTGGGGCTCGCCGCCGTTCCCACTGCCGCCGCACAAGGCTCGATCCAGAAACGGGTCGACACCTTCGTGCGTGAGGAGATGGAGCGCCAGAAGGTGCCCGGTGTCGCCATCGGCATCGTGCGGCAGGGAAAGGTCGTGCTGGCCAAGGGATACGGCTTCGCCAACCTCGAGCATCAAGTCCCGGTGCGCCCCGAGACCATCTTCCAGTCCGGGTCCGTGGGAAAGCAGTTCACCGCCATGGCGGTGATGCTGCAGGTGGAGGCGGGCAAGCTCTCGCTGTCCGATCCCCTGACGAAGTTCTTTCCCGAGGCCCCCGCTACGTGGAGTGGCATCACCGTGCGCCACCTGCTGACGCACACCTCTGGCATGCCCGATCTCGAGGGCACGCTCGACTACCGCAAGGACTACACCGATGAGGAGCTCGCGCGCTTCTGCTACGCGCTGCCCCTCGAGTTCCCCCCCGGCTCTCGCTGGAGCTACAGCAACAGCGGCTATGTCCTGCTGGGAATCATCGTGAACCGTGTTGCCGGCACCTTCTATGGCGACATCCTCCGCGAGAAGGTCTTCAAGCCCGCGGGCATGACGACGGCGCGGACCATCAACGAGGAGGATGTGATTCCCCACCGCGCGGCCGGCTACCGCCTGGTCAAGGGTGAGGTGAAGAACCAGGAGTGGGTCTCGCCCTCGCTCAACACCACGGGAGACGGCTCGCTCTACCTCTCCTTGAAGGACATGATCGCCTGGGATGCCGCGGTCCAGGCCCGCGCCATCCTCACCCCGGCGAGCTGGCAGGAGATCCTGACGCCCGTGAAGCTCTCCAGCGGCGCCACCTATCCGTATGGCTTCGGGTGGGCGATCGACGAGCGCGGTGGCAAGCCGGCGCACCAGCACGGAGGCGCATGGCAGGGCTTCACGACGCACTACTCTCGATTCCTCGGAGACTCCCTCTCCATCATCGTGCTGACCAACTCCGCCAACGGGAGGCCCTCCCGCTTCACGGACGGCATCGCCACGATGATGAACCCCGCGCTCGCCTCGCCGATCTCCAAGCCCATCACGGACGCGGAGCCCCAGGTCACCGAGAAGCTGGCGGCGCTGCTCGAGAAGGTGCGGAGCGGGGCGCTCACGCCGGCCGACTTCGCGTACCTGCGAAAGGGATTCTTCCCGGAAGGCGCCAAGGCATATCAGGAGATGCTCAGCACCCTGGAGCCCGCGGGGAAGCTGGTGCTGGTCCAGCGGCGCACCCTGGGCGATGACCGGCTCTACACGTACGAGGTGCCGTTCGGGACCAGGACCTTCCTCTACTCCGTGGGGCTGGCCCCGGACGAGCGGTTGACGTTCTTGGGCTTGCGGCCGAAGTAATCCCAACCCTCCGGGCCAGGGCACGGGTTCAACCCCCTGCCCACTCTGAGTGTCACGGATTGAAGAACGGGCTCGGCTACCCTCACCCCGACCCTCTCCCGACGGGAGAGGGGACATCCATCGTCGAGGTGGCAGAGCCCCCTTCCCCGCTCTAGCCCGAAGTGGCTCAGGCCGCCTCGGCCGAGAGCTTCACGTCGATGTTGCCCTGGGTGGCCAGCGAGTACGGACACACCTTGTGCGCGGCGTGCATCAGCTCATCCGCCTCGGCCTGCGAGACGCCCTCGATCTTGCCGTGCAGCACCACCGCCAGACCGAAGCCGCCCGCCTCCGTCTTCCCGATGGTCACCTTCGCCGTGATGTGCGCGTCCTTGATCTGCTTCTTCATCTTCCCGGCCACCAGCCGCAGCGCGCCCTCGAAGCAGGCCGAATAGCCCGCCGCGAAGAGCTGCTCGGGATTGGTGGAACCCGCCGTCTCAGGACCGCCCAGCGCCTTGGGCATGGTGAGCGCCATGTCGATCGTCCCGTTGTCCGAGCGGACGCGGCCGTTGCGGCCTCCGTGCGAGGTGGCGGTGGCGGTGTAGAGCGGCTGGATGGTGACAGGGGCCATGGGGAGACTCCTCTGGAGTGGACTGCGAGGTGAGCGGCCCTTCTAATCCGCTCGCCTCCCGCCCGCATGGTTTCCGGAGGAGTCCCGGCGCCTCACTGTCAGGGGCGCTTCACTTCCAAGCTGCGGCGTGCTGCCTGGCGAACGAGGCGAAGGTCATCGGCGCGCGGCCGGTAATCTTCTTCACCGCGTCCGTCACCTCGCCGGCATAGCCCGCCTTGTCGATGGCGTGCAGCTCCATCATCGCGTCCACCAACCCCGCCGGCATGCCCATGTCGAGCATGGCCTTCTGCGCGGCGGCCTCCGGCACGTCCACGTAGTTCGCCTTCTTGCCGGACACCTCGCCGATGGTGGCGGCGGCCTGGCCGATGGTGAAGGCCTCGGGGCCGGTGAGGTTGTAGGCCTTGTTCTCGTGAGCGCTCGAGGTCAGCGCGGCAACGGCCACCGCGGCGATGTCCGAGCCCGCGATGAAGCTGCACGCGCCCTGGCCCCAGGGCAGGTAGATGTTCCCGTCCTTGCCCGGGGGATAGAAGTTGATGAAGTTCTCCATGAAGTTGTTGGGCCGCAGGAAGGTGTACGTCAGCCCCGAGCCCGCGATGTAGCGCTCCAGGGTGCGGTGCCACCGGCCGAGCTGGATGCCAGGCTCGAAGTCCGCGCCCATGGCCGACAGCTTCACGATGTGCTTCACGCCCGCGGCCTTGGCGAAGTCAACGAGCCGCGCGCCCAGGTCCACCTGGTCCGGCGTGAAGGGCGTGACGAGGAAGAGCTTCTCCACGCCCGCCACGGCCTTCTGGATGAGCTCGGGCTTCGTGTACTCGAAATCGACGGGCGTCACGTTGGCGCCCTTGAGGGACTCGGCCTTGGCCGCGCTGCGGACGGCCGCGCGCACCGTCACGTCGTTGCGCCCCTTGAGCGCGGACACCACCTGAGAACCGATGGTGCCCGTGGCACCCGTCACCAGAATCGTCGTCGCCATCTCTGCTCCCCTGTTGGACTGAAAGCAGAGCGGACGTTACTCCGAAAATCTCACGACTTAAGAGAGCCCTCCTACCGGCGGCCTCGTACGGTGCGTCCCTTCGTCAGGTGCGCCACCGCGTCTCCCAGGCCCTCCAGCGTCAGAGGGAACATGTCGAAGACGTTCTTCACCGCCTGGATGGTGTTGCCCCGCCACGTCTGCGGAGGCTCCGGGTTGAGCCAGGCGCTGCGCTCGAAGTGCCGCGCCAGCTCCATCAGCCACACCAGCCCTTCCTTCCCATCCACAGGGTCGTAGCGGCCCTCCGAGTTCGTCCGCATCGACAGCTCGTACGGCGCCATCAACGCGTCGCCCACCACCACCAGCTTGTGGTGCCGCCCCACCTGCCCCAGCAAGTCCGGCACGCTGATGCCGCCCACCAGGTACGGCGAGTCGAACACGCGCCCGTAGACGCAGTTGTGGAAGTAGTACGTGCGCAGCTCCTTGAAGTGCGTGGCCTGCTTCGCCACCGAGAAGAGCCGGCTCACCAGGTGCGCGTATGGGTCCATGGACCCGCCCACGTCCATTATCAGCACCACACGCGTGTTCGGCCGGCGCTCCGGGCGCGTCACCACCTCCAGCTCGCCCGCGTTCTTCGCCGTGGCCGCGATGGTGCCATCCACGTCCAGCTCGTCCGGGACGCCCTCGCGCACGAAGGCCCGCAGCTTGCGCAGCGCCACCGCCATCTGCCGCGTGTCCAGCACCACGTCGCCCCGGTACCCCTGGTACTTGCGCGCTCCCGCGAGCTTCACCGCCATGCGGCCACCGCCGCCCTCACCGCCCACCCGGAAGCCCTCGCGCGGCATCCCCGAGTTCCCGAAGGGTGACGCGCCCCCCGTCCCAATCCACCGCGTCCCGCCGTCGTGCCGCTCGCGCTGCTCGTCCAACCGCTGCTGGAAGAGCTTCTCCAGCTCCTCCGTGTTGAACTGCTCCAGCAGCGCCCGCTCCTCCGGGGTGAGGTCGCGCCGCTCGCGCGCCTCCTTCAACCACTCCAGCAGCTCGTCCGTGAGCTGCTGCCCCGCGCCCTCCATGCCCTTGAAGTGCGCCAGGAAGGCCTGGTCAAAGGCATCCAGGTGCGTCTCCGCGTGCACCAGCAGCGCGCGCGCCACGTGGTAGAAGCCGTCCAGCGAGCTGTCGTGCAGCCCCGCCTTCAGCGCTCCCGCGAGCGCGATCGCCTCCTGCGCGCCCACCGGCACACCGCGCCGCCGCAATTCATAGAGGAAGGGCAGGAACATGGCTGGCTCCGACTCAGGCCTTCGTCCGGCGGCCTCGCCCGAAGGCCTCCGCCACCGCCATCAGGTCCTGCTCGCGCTTCAGCAGCGCACCCAGGAAGGGCAGGTTGTCGTCCAGCTTCACGTTCGTGACGCCGTTGGCCTTGAGCACGGCAATCCAATCCACCAGCTCGCTCGTGGACGGACGCTTGCGCAGCCGCGTGAAGTTGCGCAGCTCGTAGAAGACCTTGAGGGCCTGCTCCGTCAGCGACTCGTCCAGCCCGGGGTGGTGCACCGCAACAATCCGCCGCATCAGCTCCTGGTCCGGGAAGTCGATGAAGTGGAAGACGCACCGGCGCAGGAAGGCGTCCGGCAGCTCCTTCTCGTTGTTGCTGGTGATGATGACCACCGGGCGGTGCACGGCCGCCACGTCCTCGTTGGTCTCCGAGATGCGGAAGCGCATCCGGTCCAGCTCGTGGAGCAGGTCGTTGGGGAACTCCACGTCCGCCTTGTCCACCTCGTCGATGAGCAACACCACGCGCTCCTTCGAGGCGAAGGACTCACCCAGGGGGCCCATGCGGATGTAGCGGCGAATGTCGCGCACGTCCCCGTCGCCAAAGCGCGAGTCGTACAGGCGCTGCACGGTGTCGTAGACGTACAGGCCGTCCTGGGCGCGCGTGGTGCTCTTCACGTGCCAGGTGAGCAGGCGATGGCCCAGGCTCTCGGCGACTGCCTCGGCCAGCAGCGTCTTGCCCGTGCCGGGCTCTCCGCGCACCAGCAACGGGCGCTGGAGCGTCAGCGCGCAGTTGACGGCGGCCTGGAGGCCCTCGCTGGAGAGGTAGGAATCGGTTCCGCGAAAACGAGAAGAAGGGGACGTCATGGCTGTCCCCTCCTTTAACACCGACCGGCTCCCGCCGCCTGCCCGGCGATGGGGCTGCGCGCCTGGCTGGCGGTCCGGACAGGGTGATGGCCTCCGCCCCGGCAAGGCCCGCGGGCTTCGCCGGGGGAGGCCACCTGCTCACCGCGGGGACTCGCGGCGGCGCACGCAGGCCACCGCCAGCAGCGCCAGCAGGATCCAGAAGGCGCTCGCCCCGGGCCCGCCGGACGAGCACGCAAAACCCTCGGGCCTCGGCGCGGGTTCCGTCGGCTCCGTCTTCACCGTCACCTCGAAGGTGCAACTGCTGCGGTTGCCGGCCGAGTCCGTCGCCGTCACCGTCACCGCCGTGGTGCCCACCGGGAAGAGGCTGCCTGACGCCTGTCCATACTCGATGACGGGGGTGTCCCGGTCATCCGTGGCGGAGGCTGGGTTGTAGGACACCGCCATGCCGTTCGCGTCCGGCGCCGTGGAGGAGAGGGAGGCCGGACAGGTGAGGACCGGCGCGGTGGTATCGGGTGTAAGCCCCCACTGGAGGACGCGCGGCTCGTTGCCAACGAGGGGGTCCATCGCCGCGAAGACGAGCTTCCCTCCCAGGTACACGAGGTTCGAGGGCGTCGAGGAGCCCTCGCCGGGCACCAGGTCCTCCACCTGGCGGGTGCCCGCCGCGGTGCCGTCCGTCACCCAGAGCTCCTGCCCGCTCGAGGCCTCCGTGCCCATGAAGAAGGCGAGCCCCAGCTCCTCCACTCCCCACAGCGCCACCTCCCCCGTCCTGCTGTCGAAGCGCAGGGCGCTATCCGGACCGGGCCACACATCCGCGAGCAGCGCCGTGCCCGCCGGGGTTCCATCTGTCTTCCACAGCTCCGCGCCGTGGGCCGTGTCGCGCGCCAGGAAGAGCACCGTGTCACCCACGCGCGTGAAGCCCAGAGGAGACCCGCTGGCCTCCCCGGGTTTCACGTCCGCGAGCCGCACCGTCCCCGCCTCGGTGCCGTCACTCACCCAGGGCTCCAGGCCGTGCGCTTCGTCGTACAGGGAGAGGTAGAGCCGCCCGCCCACCGCCGTCATCCTCGAGAGCGAGTCCCAGGAACCGGGATTCACGTCCTTGACGAGCACCGTGCCCTCCACGGTGCCATCCGTCTTCCACAACTCCAGGCCGTGCGCGGTGTCCCTCGCGCCGAAGTAGAGCGTCCCATCGAGGACGGCCATCAGGGGCCGGCGCAGCTCGGACTCCCCAAGGCCGCTGGCCAGGCCCGGGGCGAACTCCTTGAACAGTACGGTGCCAGCTTCGGTGCCGTCGCTCGTCCACAGCTCGACCCCATGCGTGCCGTCATCCGCCCAGAAGAACAGCCGGTTGCCCAGGGCCGCCGCCTGCACGGGCTGGGAGCTGCCGGAGCCGGGCTTCACGTCCTTGACGAGCACCGTCCCCTCCGCGGTGCCGTCCGTCTTCCACAGCTCCACGCCGCGCGTCGAGTCACTGAGCGCCAGGAAGAGCGTGTCACCCACGAGCGCCAGCGGCCAGCCCTCCCCAAAGAAGCCATCGAGCTTCTTCAGCCGCGACGTGCCGGCCTCGGTGCCATCCGTCCGCCACAGGCTGCGCTGAAGCCATCCGCCAACGGGCAGCTCCGATGCGAAGAAGAAGGCCACGTCTCCCCGCACCACCCAGGGCTCGGGCGAATCCAAGGCCAGGAGCCCCGAGCCCTGGCGGAGGTCCTTCACCCGCACGGTGCCGGCCACGGTGCCGTCCGTCTTCCACAGCGTGTGCCCGTTTTCGCTGTCGTGGCTGGCGAAGATCGCCCCCCCTCCCAGCCGGGTCATCCGGTAGGGATTGGAGCCACGGGGCTCGGGCCGCGAGGACACGAGCCGCACGGTGCCCGCCGCCGTCCCGTCACTCACCCACAGCCGATCCTCATGGGTGAAGAAGAGCCGGCCGCCAGCGCTCGCCATGCTGTAGCTGGAGGAGGTGCGCTCGACAGGCAGCTCCGCCACCTTCACGGTGCCGGCCTCGGTGCCATCGGTCTTCCAGAGCTGGACGGCGCCCGCGGTGTCCTTGCCCATGAAGTACACGGTCCCCCCCAGGGCCGTCATGGCGCCCAGGGCACCGTTTCCTCCCGGCAAGAGGTCCTTCACGGGCCGAGTGCCAGACTCGGTTCCGTCCGTCGTCCACAGCTCCAGACCGCGGCTCGGGTCGCTGCCCAGGAAGAAGGCCTGACCACCCACCACGACCATCGAGGGACGCAACCGGTCGCGCGAGACCGCTTGAAGCCGGCGCGTGCCGCCAGCGGTGCCATCCGTGACCCACACCTCTTCTTCCATCCACAGCACCAGCTGGCCGCCGAGAACGGCGCGCTCCAGCACGACGTGGGGCAGGTCCACCACCTTCACGGTGCCCGCCGCCGTTCCGTCGCTCTTCCAGAGAGAGGACTCGGTGGAGGAGCTGGACATGACCTGCACGAGCAGCGAGCCGCCCACCTCATCCACGCCAATCACGCTGCCGGACGAGGGAGGCGACCACACCTGCACGGTGCCGGCCTCCGTGCCGTCCGACTTCCACAGGCCCGAGGAGGGGGGGGAGCCGCCCGAGGCCCTCGCGGAGAAGTACAGCGTGGAGCCCAGCGCCGTGAGGCTGGAGGGAATCGAGCCGACGTCGCCCGGGACGATGTCCTTCACCCGCACGGTGCCCGCCGGGGTTCCATCCGTCTTCCACAGCTCCTGGCTGCCGATGAAATGGGCGGAGAAGAAGAGCGTGCCACCCACGCGCGCCCACTCGGTGATGGACACCTCGGAGGAATCTCCCTCGTCGGGCACGGTGAACAGGCGCACGGTGCCGGTGGGGGTACCGTCCGTCTTCCACAGCTCGAGGCGCTGGGTACTTCCGCGGGCGGTGAAGAACAGCGAGCCCTCGAGCTCCCCGAACGTGTAAGGCGTCGAGCTGCCCGGGCCTGGCAGCACATCCTTCACGAGGACGGTGCCTCCCACGCTCCCGTCCGACTTCCACAGCTCCGAGCCCATCGATGCGCTCTCGCTGGAGAAGTACACCGTGTTGCCCACGGCGACGAGTGAACGGCAGGCGCTGGGGGTGTCGTCCTGTCCGGAACGGGCGTCCCGCAGCAGAGAGCTCCCTGCGGCGTGGGAAGGCAGTCCGAGCAAGACCGGCACGACAAGAGCGAGGCACGCCAACAGACGGCTCGCGTGGAGGCAAGAGGGGCGCAAGGAGGCTCCAGGGGGCATGACGAATGCGACCATAGGTTGGCTCCGGGGGTTGAAGTCCGCAGCCGAGGGACATGCGAAAAGCAACCGCGATGCCAGACGAGGATGCGCTCGTGTCACCGCCCGCGCCTGGGCGCCATGTGCATGCAACGACACAGCTCGCGTGAAGCTGTTCGTTCAGGGATGCACACGGAGAGTACCAGAAACGGATTGCCGCTGAACTCGAACTCGCCAGAGCCCAACGAGGTGGAGCCCGCTTTCGGCGACCCCACTCTCGCTGAGCTGCTCTCCGCTGGCCGCAGCGGCTTCACCGCCTCGATGGCGGACCGCTTAGTTGTTGGCCGTGTTGGAGACCACGAGCATCGGCTCAGCTTCCAGGCGGCGGCCCACGAAGGGCACCGAGGCCTCGCAGTTGGGGGCGCAGGCCGCGCTCCCGCTGCACACATAGCTCAGGGAGATGGTGCCCTGCGCGGTCTCCCCCAGCGAATCGAAGGTATAGGTGGCGCGGACGGTGCTGTTGGGATTGGTCTGGACCCGCTCGATGGTGAAGGTCGGCTTGTCCGCCTCCGTGCTCACGATGGCGTCCCCCTCGGTGATGGTCACCGAGGCATCTCCCAGCGGGTAGCTGATGGCACCCACCTGCAGGTACTTCTGGCCCTCGACCCCGTCCCAGATGATCCACTGTCCGACCTGGACGACGTTGTTCGTCTTGTCGTTGTCTTCAGGCACCGACCCCGAGCGGTAGCAGGAGGAAGGCACCTCAGCCAGGCGCGAGCTCTCGATGGCCACCCGGTAGTACCGCGGCTGCTCACCACAACCCAGCAGACCTCCCCCCACCACGGCGGCCACGACCCACAGCGTCGAACGCATGCTCATGCTTGTTTCTCTCCAGGCCCGCTGCCGGCCAGCGGGCGGTCTGTCTGCTTCCGGGGGAGCCAAGCAACCCCGGTAGCGGCGGAGTATCCGCGGCCAGGGGTGGTGCGCAAGGTCCAGGGTGCTCCCCGCTGACGAGGAGCGACAGTAACTTCCCCCTACCTTCCGCCTCCGCGCGGTGCATGAGCGAGCATGGCCCACACGCCTCTACGCATCGTCAGCTACAACGTCCGCTACTTCGGACATGCCTTGCGCGGGCTCGCCAGCACGCTGGGCCCCAAGCGGCGGGTCGCCGCGGCGCTGGCCTCGTTGGAGCCCTTGCCGGACGTCATCTGCCTGCAGGAGGTGGAGACGCAGTCCTTCCGCAGCAGCGTGGCCCACCGGCGCGCCCGCCCCGACGAGACACAGCTCGAGGCCTTCATGAGGCGCATGGAGGAGACGTTCGCCAACCTGCGCCGGCCCATGCCCTACGAGGCCTTCTATTTCCGCGCCCACCACTACAAGCTGGGCGAGTTCTCGCTCTACACCACCGGGCTGGCCATCCTCGTCAACACCCACCGGCTCGCCGTGGACACCCACAATGTGGACGCGCCCCACCACATCACCCACCACCATGTGCGGGCGCTGCGCGAGCGCAAGCAGAGCCGCATCTGCGCGCACATGCGCCTGCTGCGCAAAGAAGATGGAGTCCCCTTTCACATCTTCAACACCCACCTGAGCCTGCCCACCCCCTTCTCCCGCGCCTTCTGGGCCACCCGGGAGAAGATGGGCAACGGCATCAACCAGCTCCATGAGGCACGTGCCCTCGCCCAGCTGGTGCGTACCGGGTCAGCCGGGGAGCCCTTCCTCATCTGTGGAGACTTCAACTCTCCACCGGCCTCGCCCGTCTTCCACTACCTGTGTGACGAGGCCTGCTTCATCGACGCACAGGTGGCGGTGGGGCAGATCAACCCGCTGCTGCCGCGGGGCTTCCCCACCGCCGGCTTCATGCACATGCGCATGCACCTGGACCACATCTTCTCCGGCGGCGGGGTGCGCTGGCTGGACACCGCCGATACGGCTCCCTTCGGCGACCCACGCAGCCGCTTCCACGGCCTGTCGGACCACATGCCCCTCATCGCGCGCTTCGACCTGGAGCCGCCGGCCACGCACACCGAGCCGTCCGCCCCCACCGGGGCATGAGTCACTGCGGCGGCTCGCGGAAGAGGAACGTCACCCGGCCATTGGACTCGAGGAAGGCCGCACGCACGGACTTCAGGTCGTCCCGGCCATGGGAGCGCAGATGGCTCAGCAGCTCGCTGCGGGAGATGTGAGTCTTGCGGAGATTCTCGTGCAACAGCTCCCCCTCTCGCACCAGCTCCCGAGGCTCGCCCTCCAGCACCCGGGCCGCGCGGCGGTCGCGAAACGCCAGCCAGGAGAAGAGCCAGTCCCAGGCGCCCAGCGTGGCCAGGGCGATGAAGCCAGTGGTGAGGCTGTTGTCCTCGCCCACGAGTGTCCGGCGCAGGCACACCGTGAGGAGGAAGAGGAGTGCCAGGTCGAAGGTGGAGTAACGCCCTAGCTCCTTGCGCCCGAGCAACCGCAGGACGAGCTGCACGAAGAGGAACACCATCGAGACGCGGAGGACGACCTCCAGCGGATTCATCTCCGGAACCCACATGCCAGACCAGTCGATGGGTCTCATGGATGGAAGCTGTCCATGCAGCACAGCGCTGGCAGCCTCCTGCTCGCACCAACGCCCATCGGCCAGGCAGCCTCCGTCCTGGCCCGCCCCTCGCGCCTTGAGCAGGAGCGCGGCCCTCTGGTGCCCCCCCTGACAGGACTCACGGGGCAGAGCCGCCATCTCCAACCTGTAGGAATCAGGAGGCCAACCCTCTTCCCCGAGGAGACATGACCGGCGAGGACTTCAGGGAGCTGATGGACGCCATGGCGGATCCACTCGTGGCCTGTGACGGCGACGAGCGCGTCCTCTACCTGAATCCCGCGGCCGAGCGCATGCTCGGCTGGAAGCTGGAGGAGCTGAAGGGCCAGCCCTTCGCCCGCCTCCTTCCCGAGCGCATGCAGTCCTTCGACGGGCAATCCTTCCTGCGCTACCTCTTGGGCCGGCGGCGTGCGCTGGGCGGGCGGCCCGTCCGGGCGTTCCTACTATGCCACGAAGGGCCGGAGCTGGAGGCGGAGGTGACGGTGGGCACCTCCAAGGAAGGCAGCGAGGAGCGCATCACCCTGGTGCTGCGACGCCTGCCCGAGTTCCCCGACTACACCGACGAGCCCCTGGAGCGGTTGTTGTCCTCCGTTGCGCATCCGCGCGGTCCCTACCCGGGCGCCGCCGGGACGCGCGCCTACCAGCTCGTCTTCGAGAACGCCCCGCTGGGCCTCTTCCACTTCGACACCACGCCCATCCTCGTCGCGTGCAACGAGTATTTCGTGCGCATCATCGGCGCCTCCAAGCGGAGGCTCATCGGGCTCAACCTGTTCTCCCTGCAGGATGAGTCCATCACGCACTGCGTACGCGACGTGCTCGCCGGACGTCACGCCTACTACGAGGGGGACTACCACGCCGTCACCTCGGGCAAGGTCACTCCCGTGCGCACCCACTTCGCGCCCTGCTTCAATGAGAAAGGCCAGGTGGAGGGAGGTGTGGGCATCGTCGAGGACGTCACCGAGCAGCGCAGCGTGCAGGCTGAGCGCGACCGCCTCTTCCGCGAGGCCCAGGAGGCCATCCGCGTCCGCGATGACTTCCTCACCATCGCCTCGCACGAGCTGAAGACGCCGCTCACCCCACTGTCGCTGCGGCTGGCCAGCCTGGAGCGCCGGCTGGAGCGCAAGGAGCCCGTGGACCCCACCCTGCTGCGCCATGCGCGCCAGCACCTGGTCCGGCTGGCGGCACTCATCAATGACTTGCTGGATGCCTCGCGCATCGAGGCTGGCCGGCTCGCGCTGCATTTCGAGCCCACGCGGCAGGAGGCAATTGTGGAGCGCGCGCTGACCAGCATGGACTCCGAGCGCGGCCAGCACCGCATCGACTACTCACACCCGGCCGAGTCCGTGCGCATCCGCGGAGACCCGTACCGGCTGGAGCAGGTCTTCGCCAACCTGCTGGAGAACGCCCTCAAGTACAGCCCCGCGGACAGCACCGTGCGCGTGACGCTGGACGTGCGCGGCGACTTCGCGCTGCTGTCCGTGGCGGACGAGGGCATTGGCATTCCCCGCGACCAGCAGGAGCAGCTCTTCGAGCGCTACTTCCGCGCCCGGAACGTCTCCGTCACGTCCTACGGAGGGCTGGGGCTGGGCCTCTACATCAGCCGCGACATCGTCGAGCGCCACGGTGGCCGCATCTGGGTGGAGAGCGAGGTAGGCCGGGGCGCCACCTTCTACGTGGCCCTCCCGCTGCTGTCGGCGGCCAACCCCACACCGCCGGATCCACGCCCCGCCACGGGCTCGTCCCAACAGGTGCACTGAGCCCATGAAAAAGGCCGGGCCCCGCCTCCGCGAAGAGAGGGGAGCCCGGCCCGATTCACGACACTTGAGAGGTCAGCTCCGACGGCGGCGGCGAGCCAGCGTGAGGAACGTGCCCAGGCCCAGCACCAGCAGCGAGGCGTCACCGCCCGTGGCCGAGCAGCCGACACCATCACCCAGGAAGGCGATGTCCCCGCCCGACACGGTCCAAGTGCGAGTGGCCGGGGTGGCGTCCACGTTGCCAGCGGCATCACGGGCGCGCACCTGCAGGGTGTGCTCGCCCTCGGCCAGGTCGGAGAAGGTCACCGGCGACGTGCACGGCATGTAGGCGCCGCCGTCCAGGCTGCACTCGAAGGTGACACCCGGCTCGTTCGACTCGAGCGTGAACGTCGCGCTCCGCTCCGAGGTGGTGCCCGACGGGCCAGAGGTGATGGTCGTCTCCGGCGCCGAGGTGTCCTGAACGATGGTGAAGTCGCGCGGATCCGTGGTGGTGCTGACGTTGCCAGCCTCGTCCGTGGCACTGACCTGCACCTGGTGCGGGCCCGTCGTCAGCGGCGTGGTGGGCGTGTAGCTCCAGTTGCCGGCCGCATCCGTCTGGACGGTGCCCACCACCTGGCCGTCGATGATGATGGTGACGGTGCTGTTGGGCTCCGCCGAGCCGGTGATGGCCGGAGTGAGGGTGTCCACGATGCCGTTCTGCTCCGGGCTCGCCACGCCGGGCGCCACAGGCGGGGTGAGATCCACCGTCCAGGTGTAGCTGGCGGGAGTCGGGTCCACGTTGCCAGCGGCATCCCGCGCACGCACCTGCAGGGTGTGATCCCCCTGACCCAGGCCCGTGAAGGTCACCGGGTCCGTGCACGCGACGAAGGCACCGCCGTCCAGGCTGCACTCGAACGTCGCGCCCACCTCCGCGCTGAAATCGAACGTCGCGTCCGGCGAGTTGCCGAGCAGCACCGGGCCCGAGACGATGGTGGTGTCCGGCGGCGCGGTATCCACCGTCCAGGTGTAGACCGCCGGGGTCGGGTCCATGTTGCCCGCGACATCCACCGCACTCACCTCGAGCCGGTGTTCCCCATCACCCAGGCCCGTGAAGGTCTCGGGGTCCGAGCACGGAGTGAAGGACATGGCGCCCTCCAGCCGGCACACGTAGGTGGCACCCGCCTCCGAGCTGAAGTCGAACGCGGCGCTCGTCGAGCTGGTGGAGGCCGGCGGGCCCGAGACGATGGTGGTGTCCGGCGGCGTGAGATCCACCGTCCAGGTGTAGCTGGCGGGAGTCAGGTCCACATTGCCCGCGCCATCCCGCGCGCGCACCTCCAGGGTGTACGACTTCTCCGTCAGCCCGGTGAAGGTCACCGGGTCCGTGCACGCCGTGAAGCCAGCGCCATCCAGGTTGCACTCGTACGTCACGCCCACGTCCGCCACCTCCACGTCGAAGTCGAACGTGGCGCTCGTCGCGTTGGTGCGGTTCGGCGGACCCGAGACGATGACGGTATTGGGCGGCGTGAGGTCCACCATCCAGGTGTAGCTGGCCGGAGACGGGTCCACGTTGCCCAAGGCGTCCACAGCGCGCACCTCCAGGGTGTATGACTTCTCCGTCAGCCCGTTGAAGGTCACCGGGTCCGTGCACGCGGCGAAGGCACCGCCATCCAGGCGGCACTCATACGTCACGCCCGCCTCCGCCACCTCCACGTCGAAGTCGAACGTGGCGCTCGTCGCGTTGGTGCGGCTCGGGGGGTTCGCGACGATGCGGGTATTCGGCGCCGTGAGGTCCACCGTCCAGGTGTGGCTGGCCGGGGTGTCATCCACGTTCCCCGCGGCGTCAATGGCCCGCACCTGCAGGGTGTGCGAGCGCTCGGTGAGACCGGAGAAGGTCTCCGGGTCCTGACAGGAGGTGAAGGGAGCGCCGTTCAGGCTGCACTCGTACCGCACGCCCGTCTCGCTCGCGTTGAAGTCGAACGTAGCGCTCGTCGCGTTGGTGCTCGCAGGCGGGCCCGTGACGATGGAGGTGTCCGGCTTCGTGACGTCCACGGTGAAGGTGTTGGCCGCGCTCTTGGGGCTCTGCACGCCATCCACCTCGATGGCCGCCTGCACCGTATAGGTCTTCTCGGCCAGGTCCGCGGGCGGGGAGAAGACATAGGTGCCGGAAGAGTTGGACGTCGTCCGGCCCACCTCGACGCCATCCAGGTAGATAACGACCGTGGAGTTGGGCTGGGCCGTGCCCCGGATGTCGGGCCGGCGGTTGCTGGTCGAGGTGTTGTTGGCCGGCTCGCTCACCGTGGGAGCCGGCAGCGAGACGGGGAAGCCCGTGTTCAGCCGACCGAAGACACCCACCGCTCCCTGCTGCGCGCCGTAGGTGCCGCCCCCCGGCGCCCCCGTATCCTGCTGCGTGCCCGCGGCGGCACCGTTGACGTTGGAGAGACCGATGTTGCAGGTACCACTCGCCGACTGGAAGAGGATGCGGCCACCGCCACCACCGCCGCCCGGCCCGACCTGGACAAGGCCCGAGTTGCCACCGATGCCACCTCTCGCCGACACGCTGTTGGCATTGCACGCGGCCGACGTGGCGAAGCGCAGATAGAGCGTACCGCCCGCGCCACCGCCGCTGGAGGCATCGCTCGCGGCCACACTGACGGACTCACCACCCGAGGAGATGCTGCCCGTCCCGGTGAGCTGGTTGGCACGGATGAAGACGATGCCACCGCCCCGGCCTCCCGTCACATTGCTTCCAGAGTCCCCGTGGCCCGCGCCACCGCCACCGCCGAGCGTGAGGCGAGCGAAGAAGGTGCCATCAACCGCCGCGCCACCCAGGCCGCCCACGGGCCTGTTGCCATCACCCGAGTTGCCGCCATTACCACCCGCGCCACCATTGCCGCCGCCACCACCACCGGACTTGGAGCAGACGCCACCGCCACCACCGTTGGCCACGTTGCCACGCCCGGTGTGCGTGTCTCCGTAGCGGGTGAAGGCCAGACCCTCGCCCTTCTGCGCGCCCTGGGGAGCAGACTTGTCCAGCTCCGTCTCCAGGCAGCCCGCATCGCCGCTGCCGTCGTCGACGAACCGGCCTCCGCGGAACCCGATGGAGTTCGCGTTGACGGTTCCATTGTTGGTGAAAGTCTGCTGGGCCAGGAAGGCGATGACGCCCCCCGTGCTCCCGTTCCACGAGGGCGCGGTGATGCTGCGGGTCGCGTTGATGGTGACGCCCGTGTACTCAGGCACCCGGATGACCTGGGTCACGTTGGCGGCGTAGTCGTAGACGAGCGGCGCCGTCAGCGTCATCGCCGTCGGCGTCACGGAGGCCAGCCGCGCGAACTCCCAGCGGCCCACCTCCTTGTACCGGGTGTTGAGGTCGAGCAGGGTGGTGTCACCGGAGGCGGGCTCGGGCACCAGGCCCGTCGTCTGGAGCACCAGCACCAGGTCCCCCGCCGCGAAGCAGGACGCCTCACCCGTGCACGTGCCCACCGGGATGACGGTGTCCCCCGAGGCCAGCGGCCCCGTCACCGGGGCATAGCTGTTGATCCAGTTGGTACCGGCGGTCGACACCGTGAGCGTGCCGTTGCGCCCGGTGCCCAGGCCGAACGTATCCGGCTCGGCCAGCGCCGCCGTCGAACCGAGGGCCAGCGTGCACAGCGCCGCCGAAAGCAACTTCTTGAAGAGTCCGTTCTTCATGTTCTTGGATTCCTTCGGCTACTGCAGCTCGCGCTCGGGGGTGACGATGATGAACTCCACACGCCGGTTGACCGCACGGCCCTTCTCCGTCTTGTTCGACGCGATGGGCCGGTCGGGACCATAGCCCTTCGCCTCCAGGCGCGACGGCTCCACGCCCTTGCTCACGAGGTAGCCCTTCACCGCCTCGGCCCGCGCCAGCGACAGCTTGCGGTTGGCCTCCGCGTTGCCGCGGTCGTCGGTGTGGCCCTCGATGACCATCTTGTCCACCTCCGGGTGCTGCTGGAGGATCTTGGCCACCTGGTCCAGCATCTTGAAGGAGCGCTTCTGGATGATCGCCTTGCCGGTGGCGAAGAACACCTGCTCCTTGATCTCCAGCTTGCCCGTCTGGATGGCCACCATCTGCTTTTGCTGCGCCGGGCAGCCCGCGTTGGTGACCACGCCCTTCTCGGCGGGGCAGTTGTCCAGGTGGTCCGATACCGTGTCGCCGTCCGTGTCCTTCGCCGGGCAGCCGCGCAGCTCCGTCAGGCCAGCCTCCGCCGGGCAGGCATCCCGCTCGTCCACCACGCCGTCCTTGTCCGCGTCCCTCACCGGGCAACCCTGGCGCTCGGCCGGGCCCGCCTCCGTGGGGCACTTGTCCGCGGCGTCCTCGATGCCGTCCTGATCCGCGTCCTTCACCGGGCAGCCCTTGCGCTCGGCCGGGCCCGCCTCCGTGGGGCACGAGTCCTCGGCGTCCTCGATGCCGTCCTGGTCCGCGTCCCTCACCGGGCAGCCCTGGCGCTCGGCCAGGCCCGCCTCCGTGGGGCAGGAATCCAGGCGGTCCGCCACGCCGTCACCGTCCGTGTCCTTCACCGGGCAGCCCTGGTGCTCGGCCGGGCCCGCCTCGGCGGGGCACGCGTCCACGCTATTCTTCACGCCATCGCCATCGTCATCGCGGAGCGAGGTATCCACCCGCTCCCCGCCGCCCATGGCCAGGCCGAGCAGCACGCGGAAGGAGGGCGTGCCCGGCGCACTGCCGAAACCAGGACCGCCCAGCGCGTAGGCCTCGAGCGAGTCGCTCACGGGAAGCCGCAGGCCGGCCAGCAGCTCCAGCGACGCCGGCTGCTGGGTGAGCGGCACGGTGCCGCGCACGTTGAGCTCGCCGCGCAGACCCGGACCCGTGGTGGCCAGCACCGCGCCCAGACGCACCTCGTTGCCCAGCTCGTCCTGCACCTCGCCCGAGTCACCGAGGACGACGGCGGGACGGATCAGCGCCCCCGCCTCCACGCCCGCGCGCAGCAGGCCGAAGCTCCGGCCCACCATCACCTTGGGCGAGAGCCGGACGATGCCGTCGCGAGAGAGCGTGTCCACACTGCCCACGGGCAGTCCCACGCCCAGCTCGAGCGCCAGGTCCACCGGCGCCTCCCGCCGCTGCGCGAGCAGTCCCAGCCGCACGTGCGCCGTGGGCGTGGACAGTCCCGTGCTGGCCGGCGCCGCGACGCCCTGCGCGCTGAGGTCATCCCCGCTCTGCCAGGCCACCAGCGGAAGCTGCACACCCAGCTCCAGCCACTCCATCGGAGCCCAGGCCGCCAGCAGGTGCGCCGTCACCCGGTCCGCCACCACCGAGCCCAGCCGGTTGCCGTCCCGGTACATCACCAGCGGGTCATTCTCGTACTGCCCCGCGAGCGAGAGGCGGAAGCCGCCCTTGGGGAGCAGCTCGCCGGTGCCCATGAGCAGCGAGCCCCGGCCGTTGGGGTTGAGCTCCAGACGCTCCAGCTCGAACTGCGGCAGGCCCGCGGGCTGCGCGAGCGCGGCCGAGGCGAGCAGCAGGGTAGCAACAGCGGACAGGCGCGCGTATCCCGCCAGTCGCTTCGGCGGACGCTTGGTGTAGCTCATGAGGTCTCCGCATCCCAGGTGAAGAGCAGGAGAAGGAAGACTCCCCGTGCGGTCCCTGGATGACGCCGAGCGCATACAGACCCGACCCGCGGCGAGGTGTCCAGAGATCGTTCAGGGTATGGCACACGCCAGCCTGTCCTTCGAGGGACCGCGATTCTGGCTTCCAGCCCTGCTGGAGAAGTCTCGCGCCCGTCTGCTCTGTCCTTCAGTGAACCGGGCATTCGTACTCCCAGTACGTCCAGAGGGCAAAGAAACGTTGCCGTGCCCGCAGCAGGTGCGCACCCTGGGCACACGGATGAGCGTCCTGGGGCGAATCGGTTGCGGCCTCGGCCTCGGGCTACTTGGGTGGTTGCTGAACCTGGCGGCCCTGGAGGTATTGCCCGGGGTGCATCTACTGCTCGGGCCCCTGCTGGTGCTCATCGCCGCGGTGCTGTTCGGACCGATGGCCGGAGCGCTGGCGGGCGCCGTGTCCGGCGTGAGGACGCTGTGGCTGTGGGGCCACCCATGGGGTTGGCTCAACATCATCCTCGAGGGCTTCTTCGTGGGCGCGCTGCGCCGGCGCCTCACCCCGCTGGTGTCGGACGCGCTGTATTGGGCCCTCAGCCCGCTCTACTTCCTCGCCACCTACGTCCTGGTGGCAGGCATTCCCACCTCGGCCACCCTGGTGGCGGGGGTGAAGCAGGCGATGAATGGGCTGCTGGCGGCGCTCCTCCTCCAGGTGGTGCTGCTCATCCCCTGGGTGCGCAGGCGCCTGCGACCCCTGATTCCGCTGCCACTGACGGACATGTCGCTGGGCCGGGCCATCGGCACGGCGCTCACGCTGGGGGCCATCATCCCGCTGCTGGTGGTGGGCGGCGCCGAGGGCCGCGCGCGCTACATCTCCGAGGTGCGGCAGGTGGACGAGGCCAACCTGCATGCCGCGCGAGTGGTGGCCAATGAAATCGAGAACAGCCTCGCGCATGCACGCCATAGCGTCTCGCGACTGGCCCGCACGCTCTCGGCGAGCCTCTCGCCGGAGGGGGTGCTGCCGAGCTCCAACTTCCTGGAGGGGGAGCTGGACGCGCTCGTCACCTACTCGCCCGAGGTCCTCAACGCCTACGTGGGCAGTCCGGAGGGAGTGGCGCTCGCGTTCTCCCCACGCACCGACTCGGCGGGCCGTCCGCTGGCGGGCACCGACTTCTCGGACCGGACCTATGTGCGAGAGGTGCAGAGGATGCGCGAGCCGCTCGTGAGCGATGTCTTCCTCGGGCGAGGAGGCATCCACGGACCCCTGGTGGTGACCCTGGCCCCCATCCGCCGCGAGGAGCATTACGCCGGGTACGTGCTGGCGGCGGTGGATCTGCCGCGGCTGCGCCGGCATGCCCACGCGCAGATTGGAGATGGGCAGCGGCGCATCCTGGTCATCGACGCACGAGGCGGGCTCGTCTTCGACTCGGCGGAGGAAGGAGCGGGGCAGGTGCGCAGCATCATCAGCACCCCCTTGGCGCGAGCCTTGGAGGAGGTGGGCTCCAAAGGCACCGGCACCTACGAGGCCGAGCAGGATGGGTTGACCCTGGTGCGCGTGAGCACCCTCCAGCACTTCGGCGTGGTGGAGGTACCGCCGCTGGGCTGGCGGGTGGTGGTGCAGCAACCGGGCACGCGGCTGCAGCGGGACGTGGAGCGCTCGTACTTCGGCCTGCTGGGGACCATGGGGCTGGCCACGGTGTCGGCGGTGCTGCTGGCGCTGGCCTTCTCGCGCACCATCGTCGCGCCAGTGCAGGGCGTGTCTCACGCGGCAGCGCGGCTGGCGGCGGGGGAGCGCACGGCCCGCGCCTCCGAGGCGGCCAAGGACGCGCCGCGCGAGCTGAACCAACTGGCGGAGACCTTTGACCGGATGGCCTGGCAGCTCTCGCGGCAACTGGAGGCCATCGAGCGGACCAGCCGGGAGAAGGACGCCTTCCTCTCCATCGCCTCGCACGAGTTGAAGACGCCGCTCACGGCGCTCAAGGCCCAGGTGCAGCTCTTGCGGCGCAAGCTGGGGAGCGAGCACACGGAGCGGCTGGACAACGTGAGCCGGCAGGTGGACCGGGTGACGCGGCTGGTGAATCAGCTCTTGGATGCCTCGCAGCTGGGCCTGGAGCAGGTGCCCCTGCAGCGCACGCGGATGGACCTGAGCGAGGTGGTGCGGCGGGTGGCGGAGGCCCTGGTGAGCGCCTCACCGCTGCACGCGCTGGAGCTGGAGGCGCAGCCGCTGGTGGGCGAGTTCGACGAGCTGCGCATGGAGCAGGTGGTGCACAACCTGGTGTCCAACGCCATCAAGTACAGCCCGACGGGAGGCACCATCAAGGTGTGGACCCGGAGGCTGCCGAACGGGGAGGCGGAGTTCGTGGTGGCCGACCGCGGCATTGGCCTGCGGGTGGAGGACGAGGAGCAACTCTTCGGACGCTTCGAGCGGGGAGACCGGCGCGAGCTGACGGGCATCGCGGGCATCGGCGTGGGGCTGTACGTGTCGAGGGAGATCGTCCGCCGCCACGGGGGCCGCATCTCGCTGCGCCCGCGCGAGGGAGGCGGAGCCGTGGCCACGGTGCGGATACCTGCGGATGGGGAGCCGGAGCATGACCATCATGACCCCCATCCCCACCAGGAAGAGGGGCGGGGGTAGGAGTACCCCTTCCTCTCAGGCCGACTTCACCCGGGAGAGCCAACCCTGATACTCGTCCCCCAGGTTCATGATGAAATCGAAGCGCCCGGCGCCGAGCATCTCGACGAGCCGCCGGTCGCGGGCGATGAGTTCAGGCACCCCCGTAGGGAAGTCGACCCCTCGCATCCCATCGAGGCGATACCCCTCATCCTCCACCAGGATTTCCAGATAGCGCGAGAGCGTGTCGAGGAAGCGATCCACGTCCGAGGCCACGGGCAGCACATACCTCTCCGAATAGGCATTGATGTAGATGACCGGTTGCAGCCCCCGCTCGTCGGCCAGGCTCGGCACCACGGCGTAGTAGTAGGCGAGATCTGGGATGCAGCCGAAGGCCACAGAGGAGTGGAAGGGCTCCTGCGCGCCCCGTCTCCGCGCACCTGTCGCGAGAGTAAGCCCATCCACCTGATCATCAAAACGGTGCAGCAGGAATTCACCGTCGCTTCCCGAGATGTGCAGCCCCCCCATGCGCCTGTAGAGGGTGGCGAGAATCGGGTCGAAGGGATGGCCCGCGACGAGCGCACCTGCGGCTGGGATAGAGCGCCCCGGTGGCGACGACTCGACGGAGAACTCGTGCTTCCGACACACATCCAGCAACCGCTCGAGTCCCGGTAACGGCAATTCGGTGGCCATGAACACCTCTGCTACGGAATACGTGCCAGCAGCACCCGCACCTCCCGGAGAGCCGCTTTCTCGGCTTCCTCGAGCATGGTGTCGGAGGACTGATGGTAGACAGCGTCGTACCAACGCTGGAAGTGCCGGTCGACGATATCGGCCACCTGCCGCACGTCACCCGCAGACGCCTTGCTGCCCGCCGGCCGGAATGCCGTCCAGACATTGTTGACCCGCTCATGCACGGCGGAGTGCAGCGCCTTGAGGTTGACCGAACCGTTGATGTTCATCTCGGGAAAGCGGTGGGCGTGCTCCAGAGGAATCCGGTGATGCACTGGGTACTTACTCCCAGCCCCATCCACCAAGGTCTTCGCGAGGTCCGGACGCAGTTTGTAGAAGTCCGCATTCGCCTGACGTCGCAGTATCTTGCGCGCCTCCTCGTCCAATTTCGTATCGAGGAGCTTCTCGAAGCGCTCCATGAGCTTGTGGAGTTGGCTCTTCTCCGCGGCCGAGAGCCCCTCTGTCTGGGCTTTCATCCACAAGCGCTGGAACTTCTCCCTCTCCTGCGGGCGTATTCGTGCGAGAAAGGAGCGGAACCACGCCATGGCTTCCGAACCTCCACGAGCCAGGATGGGAGCCAAGCGGGGTGCCACCGCTTCGAAGAGCGCGAAGCCACCACGTAGAGCGAGACTGCCGATGAACCACGTCGCGAGGAACTCGGCACTGGAGATCCCCGCCTGCTGAAAGGAAGCCGCCGTTTCTTCCCGCCATTCGCGGAGGATCCGCTCGTAGAGCGCGTAGTGCTCGGTGGTGAGAGCGGGCGGACCCGGCACGTCAGGTCGCAGCGTTTCGGCCTCCATCACACGCCAACGGGCAGGGCTCTCCGCCCGATGAGAGTCCACCTCCAACCGCAGCCGCACCGTGCGCGGCCCTACACCTTGAGTGAACGGCAGGAGAGCCTGAGTGAGCTGAACAGCCAGGTTCGGCGGGGTGAGCCGGGCAGATGAGCCTCCCAGGGACTCGTAACGCACGGTCTCCGCCCCCAGGACCCGGTCGTCGTCCAGCAGTACCTCTACCAGGAGGGAGGCACTGCCCCCCTCAGGTACCTCCAGGCCACGGGTCAGCTGGGAGGCCACTGCGTGAGCCTGCGCGAGGGTATCCGCCGTCACGCCTGTGCGCCGCACCGGTAACGTCTTGGCCTCCAGCGGTCTGGTACCCTCCATCCTGGTGAAGGAATGCAGGCGCCAACCCTGTCCCTCGCGACGCAAGGTGAGAACAACCTCTCCCATGCGCGTTCCCACATAGACGGGCAGGTTGACATCAAGACTCGGAACCAATGAGGTCACGCCCTCGGAGTGGCCTGTTCCTCCGATGCGCCGCTTCCACGACAGCAGCGTCAGCGCACCATCCTGCGCCCAGAAGTGAAAGACCAATTCGCCCCCCACCTCATCCACGAGACTTGCCACTCCACGCATGCCCGCCAGAGCCGCTGCTACTTCAGCTCGGCGCGATTCCTCGTCCTGCTCACGACCACGTATCTCCCACGGTGGAGCCAGGTCTCCCGCGATCTCTTCGTCTGGAAGCGCATCCTCTCGGCCCATACCTCCGGCCGACCCCACCGTCGTACACGCCTGAAGCAGCAAGGACAGAAGACAAATCCACGCTGTTGGCCGAACCATCCCAGGTCCCATGAGAGAGAGCATGCGGCTCAATGGTAGGGGGAGGTCACCCCAGCACGCCCAGCGCGTGCGCCAGCCGCCATGCCACCACCAGCAGGTGCGCGTCCTGCACCGCATCCAACTGGCTCACGAGCACCTCCAGCGGTATCCAGCGCAGCCGCGAGTCGCAGGCCGCATCGGCCTCGACCTCCACGGCGAACGGCCACACCAGCTCGGGAGTGATGCCCGGGGTCGCATGGTACGAGCCACCGAGCTCCCAGGTGCGGCGCACCGTGACAGAGAACTCCTCGCGCAAACGCTCGGCGATGAAAGCGGGCACCTCGCTCAAGTCCGTGAGCGTCCGGGGCAACCGCCAGGCCGGTGTCACCGCGAGGTTCGCGCTCCCCGTGAAGTGCTGCACCACGGGTAGCTCCCTGTGCTCAATCCCCACCCGAATGCCCTCGCGCGTCCGCACCACCGGGAGCGCCACCGTGGTGTTGCGGCTGGCCTCGCGGGGCACGAGGTACTCACGCGGAACGCTCGCGAGCACACGCCCCTCCGCGTCGTGCTCAGAGAACGTGCCAGTGCACAGGTCCAGGTAGCCCACCGTCCCGTCCTCGTGCGTGGAGAACACCGCGCGCCGAGCGGGCGTCAGTGCATCGTCGGCCCACTTCGGTCCACCAGACTGCTCGGTGAGCTGGATGGAGGCACCAATCCACGGCCCGGGCGAGGTGCCCAGGTGGCGCAGCAGACGATGGATGTTGAGCTCCAACCGCGCATCCACCATGCCGCCCACGTGGCAGGCGCGGAGCACCTGCCGCGCGTCCAGCTCTCGCACCGAACCCGAGCTGGTGAACGAGCCATAATCGGGCGCTGGCAGTCCGGCGGCCAGAGCCACCTCCACCAGGTAAGCAGAGACACGCTCGCTCACCCCGCCGGGCGAGGTGAAGTAGTGCGCGGGCTCTCCCAGGGCGCGAATGCTGTCGGCCGGGAGCCCTGCCCGCTCATGCAGGATGCGCGCGATGGCCTTGTCCGGAGCCTCGCCTGCGTGAGTGATGGCGGCGAGGGGCTCGGTGACGTAGCCGGACAGCTCCGCGCCCCCGAGGTTGGGGTGGTCCGCGCACGCGTTGACGATGGGCCGCGGGAAACCCTTCTTGGCCAGCACGAACACCTGGCCGTCCTGACGGAACCAGGGCAGCAGATCCACCGTCCGCCCCGGGCGCTCCACCAGCTCCCAAACCTGGCCGGAGTCCGCATGGCGCCAGGCACTGAGGGACAGGAAACGCGGCGCCGCGAGCGGCTCGCTGTGCGCCTCGCGCAGCTCGACACCCGCTCCCGAGGGAACCTTCTCACCCACGATGAGGTAGTTGGTGGGTGGGTACGGCAGAGGCCGTCCGTCCAGCCCCGCCAGGTGGAACTGGCCCTCATAGCGGTTGGCGATGATCCACGGGTTGCGGATGGGCATCGAGCTGAGGATGCGCAACCCGCGGCGCCGGAAGGCGGCCTCGAACTGGGCCTGGGAGTAATAGGAGTACTCCTCGAGCAGCTCCACGTCCCAATCGGTGCGGTAGTCCTTGCGAAGGATGAACTCGTTGGCGGCGCGCAGAGCGAGCCGGTAGCGCACGTGCCCCGGGTGGGGCGAGTCGAGCCGCGTGTACGGCACCGGGCCGTCCCGGTTGACGCTGCAGCGGAAGTCGCGGGCGAAGCACTCGAAGAGCGCGGCGGTGGACAAACCCTGGACGGGGCCCTCGGCGGCACCATTCGTGGTGGGCAGATCGAGCCACACCTCCTCGGGCCCCTCGGGGACGAGGAAGTCGCGGATGATGATGATGCCACCGGTGCGCAGCGCGCGCACCTGGTTGTCCAGACACGTCTCCAGGCGAGCGAGCGAGAAGCCGTTGAAGCTGGTGACGTGGTGGAGCACTGACGAGTCGAGCACCCCATCCAGTGACTCCGGAGGGAAGACGGGGTCGGCGATATCGCCCACCACGAAGCGCAGGTTGGGGCGCTGGTAGGCGGAGGAGGCCATGTCCACGGACACCGGGTTGATGTCTACGCCCACCAGTTCCAGGCCGCCGTAGAGACAGGCCAGGTCGTAGGTGCCCCGGCCCGAGCCGCTCCCCATGTCCGCCACCCGGCCGCGCGTGGGGAAGTGCGCGGTGGTGAGGGCCACCTTCTGCTGCATGGACGCATCCATGCCCGCGAAATAGGTGGCGTAGTGGTCCGCATCGCCGCGGTGCTGGGCGGCGTACGTCTCGGCCGTGCTCGTCTTGGGCGCCATTGCCCCACACTCTATGACGAGGCCAACCTCCACGGTACGGGGGTGGCAAGATGCCGGAATGGCGAGGGTGAAGACACTCACGGCATCCGCGTGGCTCGGCGCCCTGCTGGGGCTGTGGATTTCAGGCTGTGCTCATACAGAGGTTCAGCGTCCGACCGCTCCGGCTCCGGTCCTGGGAGCGCATCCCGATGCGAACAGTCCGGGGTATGTCGGGTCAGCGCTCGTCACGGGCGACAGCTCCGCACAGGAGCTCTACGCGGCCTGGCCCAGGCGAGAGCCCGATCCGGGAATTGCCGCGCGGCTGGCCGAGATTCTCGCGGATGGAGGCAAGACCCTTCGCTGGAGTGCCTCTGGGAGCGTGGAGTCCTTCCAGAATGGCGACGTGACGATTCCCCTCGTCATCCGCATTCCGCCCCCATGCCAGGACACCGTCTGCCCCGTCATCGTCTTCTACAATGGAGCGTGCAACGGACCCCAGTACCACTGGAGGCCGGAGCTCTTCCTGCGGGCCGGGTACATCTTCGTCGAGCCCCATATCCGAGGAAACCGCTGCAATGAGGCCTGGGCGGACGCGGACAACGGCCCCAAAAAACCCGAGGCGCAGACGGACATCGAGGCCTGCGGCCGGTATGTCAGGACCCGCTTCACGCGGGATGGCAGGGCGCCGAAGGTCGGCATCCTCGGTTGGAGTTACGGCGGCAACCAGACGCTGCTCGGCATGACCCGGTTCGCCGGAACGTACGACGCGGGCTTCGCCCTGTCCGCGAAGACGGACCTCTACTCCTTCTTCAAGAACGCACCCGAGGACCTGCGGAAGGCCAGGGCGCGCGAGTACGGAGACCCAGACACCGAGCCCGAGCTGCTCCGGGCCATCTCTCCCATCACCTACGTGGACAGGCTCCAGGGCCCGCTCGCGCTCATGCTCGGAGGGCGCGACCCCAAGGTCTCCCTCTCCGATGCGGACGTGTTCGTCAGGAGGGCCCGGGCCCGCCACCAAGAGGTGTCGCTGATGATCGTCCCCGAGCACGGCCACCTCACGGAGCAACCCCACGAAATCGTCTTCGAACATGCCCACGTGCTTCAGTTCTTCGCGGACGCATGGGGCAGGCCCGTGGTGCTTCACTGGGAGAGAGGGCTTACTCCCCCACCGGCCGTCCCGGGGGGCCAGCGGAACGAAAGCCCCCGTGTTAGCGTCCAAGGGGTATGCGTCCCGCTCCCGAGCCGCCGCCGATGTCCACCCGCGCCCTCCTGGCGTGCCTGGTGCTCGCCGCCGCGGCCAGCGTCTTCCTCTGGCAGACGGTGTGGCTGTACCCCTTCCGGCTGCTGGTCACGCTGATGCACGAAAGCGGACACGCGCTCGCAGCCTGGGCCGTGGGCTCCCACGTGAGCAGCGTCACCATCAGCCCTGCCACGGGCGGGCTCACCTACCACTCCCTCACCGGCTCGCTCTGGAAGGAGCTGCTCATCGCCTCTGGCGGTTATGTGGGCTCGTCGCTGGCCGGGGCGCTGCTGCTGATGGCCGCCGGGCGCATGCGCAGCGGACGTGCGCTGCTGTGGGGCCTGGTGGTCTGGATGGTGGGTGTGGCCGTCCTATGGGTACCGCTGCTCCCGCCGGACCCGGGCCAGGCCCACGCGCTCGCCACCGGCTCCTCCCAATCGGACGGACTCTTCACCCTCGGCTTCATCGCCGGCATGGGAGCCCTCCTAGGAGTGGTGGCGTGGAAGGGGCCGGTGTGGATGAGACGCGGGCTCGTCGTGTGGATCGCCGCGCTCTCGTGCCTCCTGGCACTGCAGGACATCAAGGGCCTGTTCGGCTACGGCCTGGAGGTGGGTGTCTCTGACGCGCACGCCATGGCGCAGCTCACCTACCTGCCCGCGCCCTTCTGGGCAGCGGTGTGGATGGTGGTGTCGCTCGGGGCCATGTGGCTGGGCCTGCGCTCCATCCTCCGGCGTCGGAAGCTGGCGGCCTCTGGCAGCCCGATGATGATGGGACGGCTGTCCCCGCGCTAACCCACGCGGTGGCTCAGAGGCTCAATGTGGACCGTCCTTCGCGGTGGTCCCGGAAGAATTGCCGCACCTGCTGCACGGCGGGGTGCTCGGACAGACAGCTCACGTCCACTGTCTCCAGGCGCCGGCACAGCTCCTTGTCGAGGCGTATCTCCTTGAGCCCGAACACCTCCTCCAGAACGCGGAGGGGCTCGGTCTGACCGCGAGTCCACTCCTCCTCTGTCGGCTCCCGCCCGAGCACCTGACGCAGCACGTCCCGGTTCTGGAACAGCAGGATCTCCGTGTCTGGCACCACCAGGACCACCTTCCACAGGTCCGGGCATTCAATCTGGACCAACGCGTAGACGAGGAAGCGGTGCAGCTCTCGAATCCTCTGGAGCTCGGTGGACCGGGTATCGGCGACCAGGGCCACGATGGCCTTGCGATTGCTGAGAACGGACCTGGCCAGAGAGACACTCTCCGAGAAGAAGTCTGTTCCGAGCACCCGGAGCTCAGGCCCGAACTCCGGTTCGAGCAGCTTGCGAAGCACCAGGGCATTCGCCTCTCCTCGCACAACGAGACACGGAATCATCGCAGATCCTCCGCCTTGAGTTCGTAGTCCACCTGGGCTTCCTCCACGGCCTTTCGCCATTTGGCTCCGAGCGCCGCACGCATGCCGCCCCTCAGAGCTAGAGACACATCCCTGCCGTGCCACAGCAGGACATTTCGCAAGGGCTGCGCGTAGGACTCCCGCAGCGCGGGCTCCGTGAACCCGTTCACGCTGAACAGCAGACCGAGGGCGGCTGGAGGCCGCCGATCGATCCGGACCTTGAACTTAGCGATAGGGCTGAAGTCGACCGGCTCCCGCCAGTGCTTGCACTCGACAAGACACGAGAGACCATCGACGTAGACCGCCCCAGCAACCTGCTCCCACTGTCCCCCCCACCTCCCAACCACCGACCACGCCCTCACATACGCAAAGGCTAACGAGCCCCTCTGACACGCGTTGTGATCGCACCTCCCCGCCATTCATTGCCCACGCACCGGCCGTGCGCGTGCCGCGCAGACGAGTATCTGCCGCGATGACCCATCACGTCAAGTTGGCTTATCTACCTGTTCGGTTACGTCACCGCACGGCAGGATAGGAGCCGAGCATGGGACTCGATGCGTCCTACCGCAGTCCGTCCTGGACCAGTCCACGCTGGAGGAGCCCACGCATCTGCTCCTCGTCATGAGCCACCACGAGGTTCAGCTCCGGCGTGCTCTTGCGCAGCTCGTGGAGGTAGCGAAGCTGATTCGCCATGGCCGCTCCGTCCTCGCCGCCGAGCCAGTTCACGAGCCTCGGGTGCATGCGCGGCAGCAGAATGTTGTCCTGGTGCCACGCGATGTCTCCCACCAGGAGGAACTCCCGGCCGTCCGCCAGCCGCACGTAGAGCAGCTGCGTCCCCGGCGTGTGCCCCGGTGCCTTGATGAGCACGAGGCCCGGGCGCAGCAGGTGCATCCGCTCGTAACGCAGCGGCTTCAGCCGACTCACCACGTCCCCCGTGAAGCCAGCAAGCCCAGCCTGAGGCCCGTGGATCTGCTCCTCCGTCATCACCACGTGCGGAGCGATTTCATCGAAGTACGGAGAGTGCGCGATGCCTGAGCTGTGATCGAAGTGCTCGTGCGTGATGGCGATGGCGTCGGCTCGCCGCATCGCCTCCTGGAGCCGCGCGTAGTTGTCTGCCTGGAGGCGCGAGCCAGGGAGGTTGGCCTCCAGGGTCTGCGCATCGCACCCGGCGTCGAGGATGACGGTCCGCCCATCTCCGTAGATGACCTGGTGCGCCTGGAACACGAGCGGCTGCATCCCGAAGAACCGTCCTGCCACCACGGCGGCAGCCGGCATGGCGCCCTCGCCCACCACGATGCGCCGGAACTCCGTGGGCAGCGGCTCGCCCGTCGATGCCGCGAGCGCGCGGAGCTCCGAGAGCGACGGGCCAAACTCGGTGCGCTCGGGAATCGGCACGGGGGTGAGTGCGATAGAGAGAAACACCGCCAACACCGCGACCAACCCGAGCAGCACCTTCCAGACCCGACGCACTGGTTTCCTCATGGCGGGCAACCATGGCTCCAGAGCGGCTGGGGGTCAAAGGTCGAAACTCGGGGACCTCGATACCCTCACCCCGACCCTCTCCCGGTGGGAGAGGGAGGGATTCGCCGCTGGAGGGATTCGCCGCTGGAGGGATTTTGGCGAGGCTCAGAGCTTCTCTACCGCCACCGTGTTGTCGTCCGGCTTGCGGTCGATGAGCTTGTTGAGCGGATCCACTCCCGCCTTCGCCGGACGCTTGTCCACCCGCGCGGTGAACTCCACGTCCTCATTCGTCACCTGAATCTTCTCCAGGTAGAGCGGTTTGCCGTCCTCGTCGAGCACCCCCACGTCCACCCAGTCCGCGAGCTTCAGCGGCGACTCGGTGCCCGTGCCGGTGGCCTCCACCTTGCGCGCCTTCGCCGTGACCTTCACCTCGAACTTCCCGTCCGGCAGCTCGCTGTACGTGGCCTTGAGCGCCCGGTTCTCGTACAGCGTGATGCGCTCGAAGAAGTCATGCAGGACGTACTGCAGGTGCTCGGGCGTCACCGCGCGCAGCTCGGCGAGCAATTCCGGCGAGTGCGTGAACGGCGGCTGCTGGAAGGCCACCTTCTGGCGGTACTCGGACAGGGCCCGGTTGAGCTTCTCCTCGCCGAGGTAGTCCTGCAGCGCGTACATCACCAGGCTGCCCTTGTTGTAGTGGACGTATTGCTGGTTCTCCACGAGCAGCAGCGGCATCTCCTGCTTGCGCTCGAAGGCGCGCCCGCGCAGGTAGCTCTGCAGCTCGTAGCGCAGGAAGCGGCCCATCCGCGCCTCGCCGTACTTCTTCTTCATCACCATCAGCGCCGAGTACTGCGAGAGTGTCTCGGACAGGAGCGTGGAGCCCTGCACGTTGCCGCCGATGACCTGGTGGGCCCACCACTGGTGCGCCACCTCGTGGGCCGTCACGTAGTAGGGGAAGTCCACGTCCTCGGGGTCGTCCGGGTCCACCTTCGCGATGAAGCCGATGGCCTCCGAGTACGGAATCGTGTTGGGAAAGGCCTGGGCGAAGGTCGCGTACCGGGGGAACTCGAGGATGCGCACCTGCCGGTGCTGGTAGGGCCCGAAGTTCTTCGTGTAGTAGTCGAGCGAGTCCTTCACCGCTTGAATCATCCCGTCGACGTTGTACGCGTGGCCCGGGTGGTAGAGGACCTCGATGGCCACGTCGTTCCACTTGTCGCGCTTCACCTCGTAGCGCGCGGAGAGGAACGAGTAGAAGTTCAGGATGGGGCTGTCCATCGTGTAGTGGAAGTAACGCCGCCCGTTCTCCGTCCACTCACGCTGCAGGTAGCCGGGCGCCATGGCGATCTGATCCGGCGACGTGCTCACCGTGGCCTCGAAGGAGATCCAGTCCGAGTCCGAGGCGATGTACGTGTTGCGCCGGGCCTCCAGGTCGTTCACGTCCGCCATGCGAGCCTTGGGCGCGAGCCCCTGCTTCTTACGCGCCTCGTCGTCCCCCAGCTCGGCGTCCTCCAGGTATCCCAGCCTTGGGAAGAGGGTGCTGTGGAGGAAGGTGCCGTTCTCCACGAGCGTCGTCTGCGCGCCCTTGTTGAGGAAACCACGCGGCTCCAGGCCCAGCTCGAACTGGAGCTCGGCCGAGGCCCCCGGAGCCAGCGGCGTGGGCAGGGTGTACGTGAAGAAGCCCAGCCGCTTGTCGTGCTCGGACGGCGACTCCGCGCCCGCCACCACCATCCGGTACACCTTCAGGTTGGTGGGCAGGTTGACGTACACCGTCTTCACCGGCTCGGCCGTCTTGTTGACGAGCCCGAAGGTGCCCCGGGCCCGCATGCGCGGCTCCTCGGGGAAGAGATCCACCTGCACCTTCGCCGAAACGATGCGCGGCTGCGCCACCTTCGCGAGCGGCTTGTACTTCTTCTCGTAGTCGGCGGACTCCGTGTTCTGCTCGTGCTCCGTCTTGTAGGGATTGAGGCGGTTGGTGTTGTAGAAGATGAAGGCACCCGCGGCCACGGCTCCCATCACCGACAGGCCCAGGCCCACCCGCACCGGCCGCGAGGCCCGCGCGCCGGCCAGCCGCAGCCGCCACCCGGCCTCGCTCTCCGTGCCGCGCACCCAGAACAGGTGCGCCACGAAGGCGAGCGCCACCGCCACGAGCGCCCAGTACGCGCGGAACCACACCATCTGCGCGACGTACGGCCCGTAGCCATTCATGTCCGAGTAGATGTGCAAGGGCGCGCCGCCGTAATTGTAGAGGCCGTGCTCGAAGCCCATCGACGAGGCGAACGTACTGGCCAGCAGGTAGAGCACCATCACGAAGTGGCCCACGTACTTGTGGTTCACCAGCACGTGGACGACCACCGCGAGCACGCACAGCTGCCACAGGTCCAACAGCCGGAAGCCGAAGAGGTCCGTGAGGTAGAGGCCGAGCTCGAGGTGCGTATAACCCTTGAAGAGCTGCGCTAGCACACCGCAGACGAGCAGCACCGCGCTCAGCAGCACCTGCACCCCCATCAGCGCCAGCAGCTTGGAGAGGTAGGGCAGCCATCCGGGCACGGGGAGCGCATCCGAGAGCTGGCTCATTCGCGCGTCGCGCTCGCGCCAGATGAGCTCGCCCGAATAGAAGGTGATGATGATGACGTGGAAGAGGCTGAAGCCGCCGCCCACGAGCTCCACCACCAGGTACGTCACCGGGTAGACGGGGGTGCCGTACATCTCGCCGAGCTGCATCGTGGCGCCGAAGACCATGATGACGCCGGCCAGCACCATCACCAGGAAGTAGATGTTCTTCACCGTCTCCTTGAAGTCCAGCCAGGACAGGCGCGGGAGCAGCCGCAGGAAGGTGGTGCCCCGGAAGTCGCGCGTGACGGAGGGGGCCGTGAGCGGCGCCTGCGCGGCCGGGGACTCAGCAGGGGCCTCCGCACGGCCTCCCGCAAGCGAGTGGGTCCGCTGGAAACGCAGCAGCGTGAAGCCGAGCATGGCGACGCCCAGGCCCACCCAGAGGAGCCGATTGGCGAGGAGCCAACCCTCGAGCGGCACCAGGAGTGTGTTCTTCTCCGAGGCCGTCCAGTACTCCGTCGTCATGCGCACCGCGTTCATGGCGAACGGGTCCACCAGCGCGGCCAGCCACTTCGTGTCGAGCTTTGCCAACAGGTTGTTGCCCATGAGGTAGCCCACGAGCAGCACCACGCTGGTGACGTAGACGGGGAGGATGCGGCGGGTGAGCGCGGCCATTCCGAAGAAGAGCGCGCCGGCGAAGAAGAGGTTGGGCAGGATGCTGACGAAGTAGGGCCGCAGGTACGAGCCCGACACGGTGGGGCCCAACATGCTCTGGTCCAGAAAGGGCATGCTGGCGCCGAACCGGGCCCCCAGGCCGATGCTCGAGAAGATGATGACGAGCGTGAGGAAGCCGCCCAGGAAGCGGCCGAGCAGGTACCGGGCGCGGGAGATGGGCGCGGTGAAGAAGAGGGGGTGCGTGCCGTGGGCGAAGTCCTGGTAGACGGCCTGGCCCATCACGCCACCGGTGACGATGACGCCGGAGAGGCCGAGCAGGGTGAGCACCATGGTCAGCGTGTAGGGCGAGTTGGCGAACACCTTGCCGCCACTTCCCCCGCCGACCATGACGCTCTTGAAGGCACCTCCCGCGACGCACATGAACAGGGCGGCGAGCGAGAAGAAGACGGCGAAGTAGACCCAGGTGGACAGCAGCTTGAGCCGCTGGCGCAGCTCGAAGAGGGCAATGGAGAGCATGGTGGGTGGCTCCTCAGCCCGCGGTGGCCTGGAGGACGGGAGCCGCCTCCTGCGCGAGGTGTCCCTTGATGGCGGCGAAGTAGGCGTCCTCGAGGTCCGGCACGGCCGGGGTGAAGGAGCCGTCCGGAGCCCCCGCGCTGTAGACGTGGACGAGCGTGCGACCCATCAACAGCCGATGGGAGATGACGGGCAGCGCGGCCTGCAACGCTGGCAGCTCCGCCTTGTCCACGAACTTCTTCCAGATGCGGCCCTCCAGGCGGGAGATGATGTCCTCGGGCGCGCCGGTGAGCAGTACCCTGCCCCCGTTGAGCACGGCCATCTGCGGGCACAGGTCGCGCACGTCCGAGACGATGTGCGTGGAGAGGATGACGATGACGTCCTGGCCAATCTCGCTCAGCAGGTTGTGGAAGCGCACGCGCTCCTCGGGGTCGAGGCCCGCGGTGGGCTCGTCCACAATCAGCAGCTTGGGGTTGCCGAGCAGCGCCTGGGCAATGCCGAAGCGCTGGCGCATGCCTCCAGAGAAGCCGCCGAGCTGCTTGCGCCGGGCGTGGTGGAGGTTCGTCTGCTGCAACAGCGCGTCCACCACCTGCTTGCGCTCGCGCGCGCTGGAGATGCCCTTGAGGGTTGCCAGGTGGGTGAGCAGGTCCTCCGCCGTCACCTTCGGATAGAGGCCGAAGTCCTGGGGCAGGTAGCCGAGCACCCGGCGCACGGCGTCCTTGTCCTTCAGCACGTCGATGTCCCCGAGGAAGGCGCTGCCGCTGTCCGCCTCCTGGAGCGTGGCCAGCGTACGCATCAGCGTGGACTTGCCCGCGCCGTTGGGGCCGAGCAGCCCGAACATGCCGGGCTTGATGGTGAGCGTGACGTCCTGGAGCGCCTGGGTCCCGTTGGGATAGCGCTTGGACAGGTTCTGGATGCGGAGTTCCATGAAGCCCCCCGAAAGAGAGGAGGGCATCATGTCATCAAGGGTTGAGCCGGACGATTTCCTCGTTGAGCGCGCTGGCGAACCCCACCCAGGCCAGGTAGGGCGCCATCATCCACGCCGCTCCTCTGTCCACCCGGCTTGCCAACGTGGTGTACGCCGCGAGGCTCACTCCCAGTGCGGCAATGTCCGCGAGCGCCGCCCTCGGACGGTGCTTGCCGAAGAAGAGCGGGGACCAGAGCGCATTGAAACCGAGCTGCACTCCCCACAGCGCGAGCGCCCATGAGCGCTTGGGGCCCGCCGGCCGGTTCCACACGCGCCATGCGGAGAAGGACATCAACCCGTACAGCACCGTCCACGCCGGCCCGAAGACCCAGGACGGTGGGGTGAAGCCAGGCTTGCGCAACCGCCGGTACCAGCGCTGACTGCTGTTCGAGACGCCCCCTCCCAGCAGGGCCGAGCCCAGGGTGAGCACACCGAAGGTCCCCAGCGCCGCGAATGACTCCTTCCGCAGGGAAGGGTTGTTCAGATTCGTGAGGGACGGGTTGTCCAGATTGTATTGCTCCTGCATCGTCACCACCTCCGAGGGGGCATCTTCGTGGGAAGCTGTGCCCTCCCCTCTCCGGCGGCCACCCTCGTCTGACGACGGTTGCTGGAGAGACAACCTTCAGGAGGCAGCCATGGCCAGCGTGGACGACATCCTCACCTTCTGGTTCGGCCATCCGAGAGAGCCGGGCTACACGGAGCCTCGCGGACGCTGGTTCGAGCGGGATGCGGCCTTCGATGCCGAGTGCTCCCGCCGCTTCCTCGCCACCCACGAGAAGGCTGCCGCCGGTGAGCTCCAGGCCTGGCGCGACGAGCCGCGCAGCGCCCTGGCCCTCCTGCTCCTGTTGGATCAGTTCCCGCGCAACCTCTTCCGCGAATCGCCTCAAGCCTACGCCACCGACGCCTTGGCTCGCGAGGTGGCGCGTCATGCGCTCGCCCGCGGCCTCGATGTATCCCTGCCCCCTGTCTGGCGGTGGTTCTTCTACCTGCCCTTCGAGCACAGCGAAGACATCCACGACCAGCGCCTCGCAGTGTCCCTCTTCGAGGCGCTCGCCCCGCAGCGCCCGGCCTCCGGCGCCGGGGTGGTGGAGTACGCCCGGCGCCACCACGACATCATCGCGCGCTTCGGGCGCTTCCCTCACCGCAACGCCACACTGGGCCGGGAGTCGACTCCGGAGGAAGTCGCCTTCCTCCAGGAGCCGGGCTCTTCGTTCTAGCCACTACGCCGGAGCGCCCGCGGCCTCTTCACCGACCCGGGCCTCCAGCCGCGTCCCGGCTGCTATCCACGCCCGCACCAGCGCCAGGTGCTCCTGCTCCACGTCCAGTGCTCGCTGGAAGTCCTCGGCGATCTCCTGGTGCCCCAGCTCGCGCGCCAGCTCGATGAGCAGCTCCCAGCTCGCGTTGTCCACGAGCTCGGCCGTCAGCAGCCCGTCCAACGACTGCAGCAGGTTGACGCGCGGGTCCACCAGCATCTTCGGCACGCCCTCGGACATGTTGGCCTGCAGGTCCGCCGCGGGCGTGAGCGCCGTGGGGTCTCCCCCCAGCTTCTCGATGGTCCGCTTGACCAGCGCGAAGTGTGACAGCTCATCCTGGCGGATCTTCTCCAACTGCTCCCGCGAAGGCCCGCCGTCCCACGTGCCGAACACGTCCAGCTTGGACAGGGCCGCCTCGTACAGCCGCACCCCGGTGCGCTCGAAGCCGGCACGCTGGCCCAGCTTGTCCATGAGGACCGTGGCCCGGCCGCCCTTCAGCAGGGTCACCGCCGCCTTCGCCATCCCCTTCAGGTTGGGAGGTGGCACCGAGCCCAGCCCGCCCGCCTCGCTCGAGAACTCCTGGCGCACCTTCGCGATGGCCGAGGCATCTCCGGGGCTGCTCGGTGGCGCCTTGGCGGCGCCCTCGATGGCCTTCTTGCTGTGCACCAGGGAGGTCTTGATGCCCGTCCGGTTCATCCCCATCTCGCTCGCCTTGCGCTCCATTACTGCATCCTCCCTTCGGCCTGCGTGCCCAGGCGCTCGGCCTCATCCACCAGCTCCGTCCCCGGACGCCAGTGGTAGCCCGCGGCCACCGTCTCCGACGGCGAGCCCTCCGAGTTGAGCTGCTCGCGGTAGCGCAGCGTGCGCTCGGCCTCCTCGGTGCGCGGCACGAAGTCCGTGCCCTTGGCGCTCAGGTGCACCTCGTCGCGCAGCACCTGGCGCACGAACTCGCGGTGGCTGTCGAAGCGAATGGGCTCCGGCAGCTCCTTGGGCAACACCTCGGCTGGATCCCTCCCCTCCAACCGCTGGAAGAGCTCCATCACGTAGTGCAGGTGTCCCAGCTCGTAGTCCACGAACCGCTGCCACACTTCCTTGATGCGCGGGTTCGTCTCGTAGTGCAGGCAGCTGTAGTAGTTGTAGACCTCGACGGCCTCGTGAATCAGCCACTTCTCCAGCCACGACTCGCTCGGATCCATCAGCGACTCGTACTGCGTGACGTGCTGCTCCTCGATGGAGGCGATCTCCGCGTAGAGCTGACGCGCCACCGGGTCGGTGAACATGGGCCCGATGGTCATGTAGTAGTCGTGCGTCTGGTGCTCGGCCGCGGTGATGGTGAGGGCGTGAATCTTGGTGAGCGGCTCGGCGGTGCGCGCGTCATAGGGCCGGCGGATGTCATCCAGTGGGTGCCGGTGCTCGATGGCCGTGGGCCGCCCGGGAATGATGTCCGAGTAGCTCTGCACCAGGTAGTTGGGGTCCTTGCCCTCCAACCGGTCGTACAGCGCCGCGTAGCGGTACAGGTGGTCGAAGTCCTCCAGCATGCCGAAGCGATACGCCTGGGCCAGGTACGGGTCCGGCTCGTGCTGGGCCACGCTCGCCGTCACCTCGATGGCCACCTGCTCGAAGCCGAGGGTGGTCTCCACGGGAGACTGGTCCGGTGGGTTCATCCAGTTGACGAGCGTCTGCTGGTGTTGCTCCACGCGGCGGATGATGGCGAGAGGCTCACGCAGCTCCCGGTTCATTCGCGCACAGGCGTGGCTGAAGCGAAGGGCTTCCGACTCGATGCCGTTCATCAGGATGACGCGCACGCGGGTGAAGGCGTCGTCATCCAGCTTGCTGTAGGTGCGCCGCGTGAGGTCCTTCCAAGTGAACTTCTGGCGATCCAGCGGGACACCCTTCTCCTTGAAGAGGTCTAAAGCCACGTGTCACTCCTTTGAGCGGCTCGAAGGGCACGGTTGGCCGGCTGGCCCCCAGGCCCCCCCGGGTTCGCCGATAAAGCTCCGCTTCCACCTCGTGTGCGGCAACGCGACCCGGTCCCCTCGCCTGCTCACCATGCCCCCAGACGCAAGAAAGCCCGCGGGTCGCGAGGACCGGCGGGCTTCCAAAGGACGACATGGGAGCGCAGTGCGCCCCTTGGTTCAGCGCACCACGGCCTGGCTGAGGGCGCGGTGCACGGCCTCGAGCGCCTTGCGGGCTTCGAGCAACTCAGCGCGTTCCGCGGTGAGCGAGGCCACCTGCTGGGCCAGCACATCGCGCTCGCCCTGGAGCGTGTCCACCGCACGGCGCAGGGCGGAGGCCTCGTCCTTGGCGGTCTCCAGCTCGCCAGCGAGCCGCTCCTCCTCGGAGAGGCTGTCCGCGAGGGCCTTCTTGGCCTCGGCAACAGCGGACTCGAGAGTGGAGCGCTCGTGGGCGGCGGCCTGCATGGCCTGACGCGCCTCCTGCAACGACAGCAGGGCCTCGTCGCGCTCACCCTCCAGCGCGGCCAGCTCGCGCTCGAGGTCACCGAGCAGCTTCACCCGGCCCTCCATGTCGGTGGCGAGCCGGCGCGCCTCATCCATGCGCAGGCGGGCCTCCTCGGTGGCCTTCTCCGCCTGGCGCCGCGACACCTCCAGCTCCTGCGTGAGCGTGAGGTTGAGCGACTTCACCTTGGTGAGCTCGGACTGCAGCGCCGAGATGCGCTCCACCGCGCGCAGGCCCGCCTCGGCCACGCTGGCCGGCAGGGGCTCGGGACGCGGGTTCTCGCGCACCGCCTTGAGACGCTCCTTCAGCCGCTCGCGGCGGGCCTGGTTGTCCAGGTCCTCCTTGGGCGAGGCCGGCGTCTGCACCTCCACCTCGTGCTCGGGCGCCTCGACCCGCGCTACCGGAGCGGCATGAGTGTCGGCCACCTCCAGGGGCGCCTGGACAGCCGGGGCACGCAGGGCGGCGTCAATCACCTCGGCGGCCGTGGGGCGCGGCGCGCGGGCGCGCTCGACTCGGGCACGCACCTCGGCGGACAGGTCATGGGTGGCGGAGGGCGGCTCGGGAGCGGCCACCGGCTCGGGGGCCGGAGCTGGCTCGGGAACCTGAGCCAGGGCCTGCTCGGGCTCCTGGCCCTCCTCGGGCGCGGCGGGGTCGACGACGCCGGTGAATGCTCCCAGTCGGAGGCGCGGCTTGGCGCGGGACACGTTCTGTTCGAAGGCCTTCTTCATGGGCGAGCCTGAAAGCAGGAGAGGAGGGGTTATACGTCAACCGGCCTGCTGCGCACCGCTATCGCTACCGGGAGCCGCGCCCGCCCGCAAGCGCGGAAGTACATTCTGGATGAGGGCCTCGATATCGGTGGCCCCCTTGGAGCCCGGGTCTGCTACGAAGACGGGTCGACCTTCGCTGGAGGCCTGGGCGAACTTGGTGCACTGCCGGATGATGGTGGGCAGCAGGTACTCCGGGTAGTGCGTCTGGAGCGCCTCGAGCGCCTCCTTCGCCAGCTTGAAGGTGGCGTTGAAGGAGTTGACCACGATGAAGACGTGGTCCAGCACGTGGTTGAGGTCCTCCTCCAGGCTCTGCACCGTCTCGAAGAGCAGCTTGAGGCCGTGGAAGGAGAGGAAGTCGGCCAGCACCGGGACGAACAAGTCGTTGGCCGCCATCAACGCGTTGAGGTTGAGCAGGCCGAAGGAGGGCGGCGCGTCGAAGACGATGATGTCGTACTGGGCTTCGACTTCCTTCAGGGCATTGCGCAGCTTGAACTCGCGTCCCGCCATGGGCATCAGCGCCAGGTCCACCGTGGACATGGTGAGGTTGGAGGGGACGAAGTGCAGGTTGGGCAGGGAGGACTTCTGGATGACCTCCGACATGGGCGACTTGCGCACCAGGACGTTGAGCAGCGTCTTGTCGAAGTCCTCGCCCTCGAAGCCCAGGCACTTGGTGGCGTGGCCCTGGCTGTCGAGGTCGACGATGAGGACGTTGTAGCCCAGCTCCGCCAGGCGCCAGGCGTAGGAGGTGGACAGGGACGTCTTGCCCGTGCCGCCCTTGAAGTTGAGGAAGAGCTGCTTGCGGCGGCCGAGCTGCGGCGGGTACGCGTTGAGCTGCGCCCGCAGAGCCCACACCTCGGCGCCGGTATAGCTGTCCTGCTTCAGCGCCGAGGCGATGGACTTCGGTGGCAGGCCGAGCATCTCGGCCACCTGCTTGGAGCTGTACGTCGGCGCATCCATGGAAAACCCTTCGTCGAAACCTGGCGGCCCCTACCTTGCCTCAAGCGGCGAAGTATTTGTGACCCCGTCGAATAATCGCTCCCCTGGCCACCAGGAGGGTAAGCGCCTCCTCGGCCAGCTCGGGGGGCGCGGAGATGCCGGTAGCCAGCTCACCGAGCGAGCGGCCCCGGATGGCCACGCGAATCTCCGACATCAGGGGCCCGCACAGGGCCTCCACCGGGGAGGCCGACTGGCGCGCGGTGGGACGCGACACGGGCTGGGCCTGCGCGGGAGAAGCAGCGGCGGTCCGGACGGCCTGCTGAGCCACACCCCGGGCTGGAGCGGAGACCGCGGCCGGTACCGCCGCACGGTGGACGAGCGACGGGGCAGGCGCGGGACGGACAGAAGGCGCGGGTGGAGCAGCGGGCACTGAAGCCTGGACGACCGCCGGAGCCACGGGGGCGGGAGCGGCCACGGGGGCAGCGGCGCGCGCGGGCGGCTTCTGGAGGAGCGAGGCGCGCACCGGCTGCACGGGGAGCGCGGCGAGCCGGCGGATCTCCCGGCGCCGGCGGCCCTCGTCCATGTCCACCACCGCGGAGACGTCCTGGCCGAGGATGCGCGAGAGGCTCTGTGAGGCGGAGCGGCGGACCCGCACCTCGGAATCCTTGAGGGCCTCCAGCAGCAGCATGCGGGCGTGCTCCCCGCTGCCGGCCCCGAGTGCCAAAGCGGCGAGGCTGCGCACCTCCGCATCCGGGTCGTGAATGGCCTCCTCGCCCAGACGCCGCGCGCCCTCGCCTTCGAGGCCAAGCGCCAGCAACGAGGCCCGCCGACGCACGGAGCGGTCGGGGTCCTTCACTGCCTGGGCGAGGTGAGGCGCGGCCTCCTGGGGTGACAGGCTCAGCAGCGCCTTGAGGGAGGCGATGCGCACCTCGGGGACAGAGGAGGCCAGCAGGGGCGACACCACGAGGACGCCCTCCTCCTTGCCCACCTCGGCGAAGGCGGCGAGCAGAGCCACCTGGACGGTGGGGTCCTTCTCACCGTGCAGCGCGGTGGCCAGTGCGGGCGCGGCGGCCGGCTGACCCAGGGCCTTGAGGCGCTCGGCGGCGCGCACGCGCGAGGTCGCATCCGGTGCCGACAGCTCGCGCACGGAGAAGCCGAAGAGCGTCTCGTCGCCGCCACCGGACAGCTCCGCCATCTGCCCAGGGCTCACCGCCAGCCGCCCCTCCAGGAAGAGGCGCTGCGCGTGCTGCATCACCGGGGAGACATTCGCCGCGGACGCCGCCACCACCGCGAGCGCAGGGGCGGGAGCGACCTCCACCGCCTGGGAACGCTGCGGCTCGGACTGGGGCCAGGGGTAGGCGGGGACAGGCTGCGCGGGCACGGCCGCGACCTCCGCTGGACGCGCGAGCGCCTCGCTGCGGAGCTGGGAGATGAACGAAGCCAGGTCGATGCCCAGGCCGTCGTTGTCCTCCTCCTCGCGCGCGTCCGAGGCGCGGATGCGGCTGACCTCCAACAGCTTACCGAGCAGCTGGCTGCGCTCGGTGCGCAGGGCCTGGTTGAGGCGGGAGAGCTCGTCGCGCTCGGAGGCCATGCGGCCGACTCGCACTTCCAGCCCCGCCACCTCCCGGCGCAGCGCCAGCTCGCGATCCTCCGACAAGACCAGCTCACGCTTGAGGTGCTCTAGCTCCTCGCGCGTGGACGTCAGCTCATGGCTGAGCTGCTCGGCACGGGCCTCGAAGTAAACGATCTTTTCGAGTGCGCTCTTGAGCAGCGCGTCCGGACGCTCGTCGCTCACAGCCTGAACAGCCCTCCCTACCGGGGCACGCCAGAAGCCCTCCGCACCTGGGAACGCGGGGACTCCGGTACCCGGGAACCCCCGGGAGCGCGTCACCATATGTCAGACCCTCATGAGAGGTAAACCCCTGAAATGGTTGGGACTTTTCCGTCCTGGCCCACCTCGGGAGTTGACAATCGCGCTGGGGCCGATTTTTCGGGCCTCCGCGCGATCAGGGAGAGGTGCGTCCAGCGATCTCCGAGAAGCGTTCGTAGGCGTTCTGGAGCGCGGCGAGGTGCACGGGATCGTCGAGTTCGAGGAGCGTGGGGTGAGTTGGACGAGCCAGCCACCCGAGGGAGTGCGGCGCGCCCGGGCGAGCAGGTCTGCGTCGCATGGTTCCGTTCCCCTCCCCTACATGAGAGGTCGGGTTCAGCTCAGCTCGACGGCCCATCTTCCCCCATTGTGCCTTGAGGGCTCCCGCCACTTCTACCCGACTCGATTGGTCAGCCCGGTGTGTTAGGAGTCAGCTCCGGGAGGACACACCATGGACAAGGAAGACATCCCCCGAAGCGAAGTACCACCGGCGCCGTACCACGTGCTCAAACGCTACCGCGGCATCGGCGGAGGAGTGGGCCGGCTCTACGAGGTTCGCAACGACAAGACGGGCAACGCGGCCCTGGTGCTCATGCCCGGACCGAAAGGAGAGCTGCGGCCCCAAGAGGATTGGGAGGTGCGCCTCACCTCTCACGTGGCGCCGCCCTACCTCGCGCTGGAGGTGGAGCGCGCGCCCGTGGACGGACAACCGCAACAGCTCGCATGGATGCTCGACCGATGGGCCACGGCCCTGGTGCGCATCGAGGAACGGCCAGAGGCCCAGGCCCACCTCGCAGCTGGCGCCCAGAAGCCCCCACCCCCTCCGGAGACAGGGCACCGCTCCTTCGTGGGAACCGTGGCGATGGCCGCACTGCTGGCGCTCGGGGTGACTCCGGGGCCGAGCTCCACGCCAGAGCCCATTAGCCCCACCGCGCCACCAGCGCTGGCCGTGGACAAACAGATGCCGCCCGTCCAGCTCCTCACCGACGCGGTGCAAGCCATTGCCCTTCCCATGCCCCAGGGACCGTTCAAGGGGCAGAACCGCCCGCCCTGTAAGTCGAAACACGAGGTCGTCATCCGCGGTGGATGCTGGGTTGAAATCGCATCACGTCCGCCTTGTGGAGATGACGCCTTCGAGCACGAGGGCAAGTGCTACATGCCCGGCTACAGCGCCCCGCGTCCGCCGCAAGCCCTCAACCCCTGACGTAGGGTGCAGGTGACTTGACAGGTGGGTAGTCCAGACTCAAGCTGAGAGGTAACATGCGCAAGGCAAGCCTTCCGGGGGGCTCCGGATGGCTCGCGCAAGAGCACGGTGTATGGAGGCACCGCGCTGCTGCCTTCACAGATCCAGGCATCGTTCGAGGGAGGTGCTGCCTCTCCGTGATGCCTCGCGAGGCTCCCGGCACGTGGCCACCCCCACGCACCGGGAGCCTCTGTCGTTTCGTGCCTCATCTCCCGCGTGGCTCGAGCCGCTTCCTCCCAATCCCCGGAGGAGCCAGGGCGCGGTGTTGACCCGTAGCCAACTTCAAAAGTTAGCCGCTGACACATGACTTGCGAAGTCATATAACCCTGGAGTCAGGACGGAGCGGAGCCATGGCGTTGAAGACCACCTTTCCAGTTCCCCCCGAGCAGCCCCCCCTCATCCCCATTTCCCCCCCCCGCCGTCCCCCCCTGCCTGACAAGGAGGCGCCGCCACAGCGCCGGGTGAAGCGGGAGTCGAAACAGAAGCTGGCCAAGTCCCTGGGAGACGGGGCCCGCGCGGCCCGGCAGAAGGCGGGTTTGACGCAGGCGGACGTGGCCGAGCGCATCGGCGTGGCCACCGAGGTCTATGGCCGGCTGGAGCGAGGCCTGCTCATGCCGAGCGTCCCCACGCTGCGCCGGATATGTATGGCCCTGCACCTTCCCGCGGACTCACTGCTGGCACTCGGCACGGGCCAGCCCTCTGTCTGGGAGGAAGCCCCTCCCCCACCTCCAGCGCCCGAGGAGCCGGCGATGCGGCGGCTCATGCGCCACGTGCGCAAGCTGAGCCCCACGCAGATCCGCGCGCTCTCGCTGGTGGCCGCCACGCTCCGCCGCGAGGAGGACTGAGCAACCTCTGGGGTCAGGGGGCGCGAAACGTCCGGATTTGCGCGCTGGCGCAACCGATTGGCGCGCGCAATGAAGCAGTTCACACCTTGCGTGCGTACATCGAAAAGGTATGCCCCTCCGCCCCTCCTCTCCCCCCTCCCTCGATGTGCCCCACCTCGCCGTCCATGCCCTCTGGTGGGCCTGGCTTCCCACGCTGCTGCTGAGTTGGGACACCGGGTCCATGACGGGCCGCGTCACGCTGCTGGGGGTCGGCTACCTCCTGCTGTTCTGGAACTACGCCGTCCTCCACAACCACATGCACGTGCCCATCGCGCGCCCCCGAGCGCTGCACTGGCTGGTGTCCCGCTCGCTGGGCATGGCCTGTGGCTTTGCCTACCGCGGCTACCACACCCATCACTTCAACCATCACAAGTACAATGATGGAGAGGGAGACTGGGGCCGGCGCCGCGACGGCGAGGGCGCGCTCACCTATCTGGTGCGCTCCACCCTCACCCCCTGGTTCTGGCCCTACGGCCTGCTGGCCAAGGTGTGGAAGGTCGCCGGCCAGAAGAAGGGCCAGCGCGCGGAGCTGGTGCTCGACACCGTCCTGCTGCAGGGCTCGCTGGTGACTCTCGCCCTGTGGCGGCCCTGGCTGGCCCTCTCGTACTTCGGAATGGTGCTCCTGGGGCAGCTCTCCATCCACCTGCTCAACCTGGCCGCGCACCACGAGACGGATGCCACGCGGAAGGACTCACTGGGAGTGACCTCCACTTCTCGCCTGTACAATTTGCTGTGCTTCAACGCCGGCTACCACCAGGCCCACCACCTGCGCCCCCAGGAGCCCTGGCGCGAGCTGCCGGCCCTGACAGCCCGCCTGGCCACCGAGGGGATGCTTCGTCCAACACTGCAAACCCCCTTGGCCCCTATTCATCCTGCCTGGGTGGCTCGGCTCATCAGGAGCTATGCTCCCGCGCCGTGCGCTCCGCAGAAGGACTCGACGACTACCTCCGAGACCCCATCGGCCGCTATCTGACGGGGGAGAACTTCCTCCATTGGTATGCCACGCCCGAGCTGTGCGGATTCACCGTGTGGGGCCGGCCCGGAGAGTCGCAGATCCACCGGCTCACCCGGGTGCTGGATGTGGAGCTCGCCCCCGCGGTCCCCCACCTGTCCCTGGTGGATGCCAGCCGCGTGGAGGCCCCGGACGCCAACGGCCTGTCCGTGCTGGTGAAGTACATGATGCCGCGCATCCCCGACTTCTCCCAGACGGTGAAGCGCCAGGCGCTGGTGCGGCCCGAGGGCATGGCCGGCGCGGTGGTGGGCGGCTTCTACAGCCTCGTCAGCTCCGGCTACCCCACCCGCGCCTTCGCGGATCCTCTCGAGGCGCTCGCCTGGCTGGGCCGCCCCGAGAACGAAGCCCGCGCCCTGATGAACGAGCTGAATGACCTGGTGATGCAGCTCATGGGGCAGTCTCCGCTGCTCGGCGAGCTGCACCGGGTGCTGCGCTACCGGCTGGTGGAGGCCAATCTCGCGGATATTGCCCGGGAGCTGGGCATGTCCGAGCGCACGCTCCAGCGCCGCCTGCGCGAGGCCGGCACCTCCTTCCAGTCCGAGCTCAACACGGTGCAGGTGCGCACCGCGCAGGCGCTCCTGCTGGAGAGCGATGCCAAGCTCACCTCGGTGGCCGTGGAGGTGGGGTGCGCCTCGCTCCAGCACTTCAGCAGCCTGTTCCGCAAGATGACGGGCGAGTCCCCCAGCGCCTGGCGCGCCCGGCACCGCAAGACGTCCTGAGCCTGCCTCCACAACGAATTTCCGGCTTAGGCTGCTCTAGTGCGCAGCCGGCCTTCGTAATCACGCTTGCCGAGCGGTACACCGCGCGAGCGGAGGATGTCGTAGGCAGTGACGGCGTGGAAATGGAAGTTCGGCAGGGAAAACGAGAGAATGAACGTCTCCGACGTGAAGGCGAGCCTCCGCGGCCCGATCTGAAGGTCCAGGTCCTTGCCCGCGCATTGGTCGACCTCGTCGGGCGTGAACGCCTCCAGCGCCACTTCCGCTTTGCCGATCATCGCCTGCAGGTCGGCGAAAGGGACCGGTCCGACTAAGGCCGGCGGGGCGAACACACCGGTCTTAAGGGCTTCCACCCCCCACACGGAATGGTGCCATGTGGCTTCGACCTGAAAGTGGAAGGGCGCCATGTCGTCGAAAAGGCGCGCGTTCACGAAGTCGTCGGGATCAACACCCGTCTCAGCGCAGTGCTTGGCCGCACGGTCGAGAAAGCCTGCGACGGCCCTCACGGTCTGCAGGAAGGTGGGCACGCTGAGGTCGTAGAGTGATGTCGCCATCGGCTTTCCCTCGCTTTCTGGCGCTCGCGTTTCCGCCTTTTCAGCATGCGCCCGAACGACCACGACAGCAAGAACCGGGCGTTCGAAGCCGTCCGTGGCTTAGCCCGGATATCCGCAATCGCTCGAAAGCCGACATCCGTTCGGGCGTCACGAAATCCGCTTTGCCGGCTCAGTTGCTCTGAAGCGCTGGGTCCAAATTCCGGCCACTTGCTGGCATGGCGGTTTTGCGGCCTTTTCAGACACTCGTCGAAATCGTGCCTCTTCGAAAACGCGGTTCCTGTGGATCGCGATTCGAAGCGTCAGTCGGTCGGCAGCAACGCGAGCAGCCCGACAATGCCGTCGAGGATCCGCCGGGCGCTGAGATTGCCGTCGAGCCTCTCCCCGACACTGGGGTTCTCGGCGTTGAGGCCGAAGTCGAGGCCAAAGATGTCCGTATGCGCTTCCATGTCGCTCTCAACGCCGACATAGCCCTCGACGACCAGTTCGCCTCCGATGAAGACCTGCACCGGATGGGATTGGCCCCACGGCGGAGGCTTCGTGAGATCGTACTGTTGGAGGCGCCTGCAGAGCTCCATGTGCAGGCGGGCCGGATGCTCGGTGAGGCGAGGGCCGGGGTCGGACACGATGAATGGTGTGACCACCGTATCGGAAAGGGCGTCGCCTTCGGCCCGCTCGAGGTCGCCGTTCTCGTGCACCTTCAGCCACTGTCCCGTCCGGTTCCGCAATCTCAACAGGAGCGGGCTCCCGTTGCGAGAGCACGCGGCGATGCGCGGCACCGCCACGCGCGATTCGTGAATTGAATCGCCAAGGTCATATACAATCAGGTCACCATTCGAAGTCCCCACCGCGAGGAAACGGTCGTTCGGAGACAGGCTCAGGCAGGAAATGCCTGCCCCTGGCACCTCGAATGGCAGCACCCCGAACGCTCGCCCACTGCGCATCGAATGAAATGTCACGCCATCCTTGCTGGCGCTCGCGAGCCAGCGCTCGCTCCGGGCCATCGTCAGCAGCGACCCGTCAGGACTGATCCTCATGATTCCAGAGTTCCAGAGCGTCCTGCCGGACTCAAGGTTCCACTTGCGGAGGCGAGGCCGGACCGGCTCGTCATCGCGATTGAGAACCGAGACGACGGCAACAGCGCATCGCTCGGATGACAGCACGAAGCCGTCCCCAAGGTCCTCGCTTCGGCTTCCGCGGAACCGTGCGAGCTCCGCGCCTGTCTGCGTGTCGAACCCCACAAGGTCCCACTCGAAGAAGCACCACAGCTCCGCCCCGTCCCGGGAAAGCGACAAGCCGCATCGCTTCTCGAAAGTGAAAACCTCCTTCAGGAGCGGCTTCGGATTCTCGCCGGGGATCCACGACCAGAGAACGGCATCGCCGAAGAAGCCCGCCCAGTACACCCGAGCCGCGTCCGGAGACACGGCCAGCGCCACGGTGCGGCCGGTCTGATGCGCGCTCGCGCTCTTCTCACCGGAGGCGAGCTCGTACACACGAACGGTCATGTCGTCGAACGTCGCGGCAAGCCGGTCCCCGGTCGGGAACAGCCGCGCGAGGTTGACGCCCTTCGCGATCTTGATTCTCGACACGGCCTGCGCGGTTTCGACGTCCCACATGTGAACGGTGTCATCTCCCTGTGCAGCCGAGACAAGTCGGGACGAATCCGCGGACCAGTCCGCGGTAATGATGCGCGTGGAGTGTCCCGTGAGTTTCGTACTCGGCCTGTGAAGACGCTCCACCTGCGCAACCGCGCCCCTTGGTGTATTCATACGTCCTGAGAATACAGTCCTGGAATGCGTTCCCAAACCATGAGGGCGCTCGATGCGGCCGTCCACCTGCGCGACTACAAGGGAGACCTCGACGCGGCGGCCAAGGTGCTCGATGTGGCGCTGGCCCGGAAGGACCCCTCCACCGACGAGGAGCGTGCCCGGGTTCTCGCCACCCGCGCCGAACTGGCCGTGGACCTGGGTGACAAGGAGCGCGCATGGATCGCACCGTGGGACGCTGACGGGGAGCCCATGAGCCGCACGCCGAGCCGGCGCACAAGCCTTTCATCTCCAGCAGACACACGCCTGCCCAGCCCAGCCGCTTTCCCACGAGGGGCGCGGCAGGTGCCTGCTCCACGGAGGCCCGTGGGAGGCTGACGGTAGCGTGTGCCCTGGCGAGGTGCGGCTGGGGAGGGGCAGGTGGAGGAGCGCGGGTGGGCATACCGGCGGAGGCATCCGGAAGGGACGGTGCTGTACGAGGCGGTGAGGGACAATCTGGCCACACTGCTGGTGGACGTGTTCGTCTGCGTGAGGTGTGGAGGAAGGCTGCGGGTGCTGGCGTACGTGACGGCCTATTCATAATGCCCCACCTTCCTCCATACTTATTTGAGCCTGCCCGTAGTCACCTGACTCGTAGCGCTGGATTCTCTCGAACTTCATTGCTCATCGTTTCTCTGCTCGTCGCTTTCTTCTGAGCGAAGGGCTCCGTGCAGGTCTCAACGTATGCCTGGCCGCAGGAGTGGGCTCGGCTGGCGAGCCACGTCTCTGCTCGAGCGCCGCCTGCACGGCCTGGGCAAGCTTCAGCAGCGCAGGGACCGAGAGTCGGACCTCTCGGCCACCGACGCTCGGCGGAACGAGGGGTGGGGAACGGTCCGTCCACTCGAGCGGCAGTCTCATGTACTGCCCGGGAGGATGCTCCACGTCTACGTAGCGCCGACCATCCTGGCTACGGATGAACCGAGCGACTGGCAGTTCCATGCCTTTGAGGGGGTGGATCGGTAGCGTGACGGTCACGCGCTCAATTAAGGGGGGCGGACCCGTGGCAGTGTGTCGATGCTGTCGTGAAGGGAGCAGGAGGGGTGAGAGCGATTGTGGAGCACCTGGGGTTGCCCACGGCGAGTGAGCACCTGGCCCCTGCGCGAGGGCCGCCCCAGAGCGCGTGGTGTTGAAGCTCAAGCCGCCACAGCCAGCCAAGAGAGCCAGGCCCCTGCCGCGTCCCGCCTGGGAAGGCGGCTGGGCTGGGCAGGCGTGTGTCTGCTGGAGATGAATGGCTTCTGCGCCGGCCCGGAGTGCGGCTCATGGGCTACCCGTCAGCGTCCCTCACCTCCCGCTCTGCTCCCGCCCGCTACGCCCAATAGTGCTCCTGTCCTTCTTATGCTCGCTTCGAGCCCGTCCACCCCGGGCCCACGAACAGGTACGAGCCGGCGCGAGGCCCCGTGGCCCGCGTGCCGACGTAGCCGATGACATTGGTGAAGTAGTCAATGATCTGGAAGCTGTAGTAGCGGCGCTCGGGGATGGGGGGGACGGTGAGCACCATGGGCTCGGCCCGGAGATCCACCCACGTCTTGGAGTAGGCCGTGTCGTTGTTGGGCGTGGGGACCTCGTGGTTGGCGGGGGTATAGAGCGCCGCCGTGCCCGTGAGCCGGTTGTACCCGAGGCCCGCCTTCACGGCGTTCGAGTACATGACCCGGTAGTTCTCCACCATGGGGAGACCATAGATGTAGGCATCGTGGGCGATCTGGAAAGCGTCTTCTGGGCTGGGTGACATGCCCAGCGCGGAACCCGCGTGTCAGCCCGGGCCGCTGACATGTCAGCAGGCCGCCCGGCGGGCCAACACAGGGGCGAGTCAAGGCCGGACGGCAGCGCTCGCCCCCGTGTCACTGTCTACGAATGCCCCGGGTCTGGGGCTCGGGGACTCAAGGCGTGGGCTTGACCGTGCCCAGGTTGAAGCTCGCCTGGATGCCGCACCAGAGGGCGTTCGTGGGCGTGTTGGTCGTGTAGGTGAAGCCGTTCGACCAGGTGATCTGGCAGCGCGCGATGTGCTGCGTGATGTTGAACGAGAACGGCAGCGTGTCCGTGCAGTTGTTGGGGAAGCGCCACACCGTCTCGTTGGTGGGCATGTTGTTGTTCCGGGAGAGGCTCGGGGTGCCCCGGACGCCGAACTGGAGGAACCCGGTCCAGACCAGGGACCCGGGGCTTCCCACCGTGTACGGCGTCCCGTCATCGGCGGTGTTCATGTTGAACTTCCAGTTTCCCTGCGTGGCCGGGCTCTGGTTGATCACCGCCCAGTCCGTGATGTTGATGGTCGTCGTCTGCGACGAGTTGTAGGTGGCGGAGACCGAGGCCTTGGGGCCGGAGCTGCTCCCCTCGAACGAGACTCCCAGCGAGAAGCCCGTCGTAGCGGCCACCGACGACGAGTTGACCGCGTTCAGCGGCGCAGTCATGTCGATGGCGGAGCCCGAGGGCAGGGTGCTGGAGCTGGGGCCGTAGCTGACCTCGATCTGCTCCTGGTAGTACCCGGAGTCCCAGCCATTGGGCTGCGGTGAACCGGTGATGCTGCACCCGGTGCCCACCGTCTGGATGTCGAGGTACTTGTAGTTCGGACTGGTGACGGAATAGAGCCCAAACATGAAGTTGACGTTGATCTGCCCCTGGCAGCCGGGCGCGTTCTTCGAATCCGGGCTCCAGGAGTGCGGCCCCAGATCGACGTAGCCCTCGTTCTTGGCGTACGCCGGGAGGTTGTTGCTGCCCGGAGCGAAGAAGGACGTCGTCCCCACGAACTGATCCACCTCGGAGAACTTGTCGAGGTGCGTCCGCACGAGCCGGGCCAGCGCCCCGGGATTGCTGGCCACCCGGTAGACCGGCGCGCTCGACTCGTAGTCCGCGTACGCGGGCGTGAAGGCCTTGCGGCTGGCAGCGCCGCCCTTGGGGCTCTTCGCGTGCATGAAGAGGCGGGTCTCCTCCTGGGTGAACCCGACCTGCTGCATGCCGTGAGGATCCAGGATGCTGATATAGGAGGCGCGCCGGCTCTTGAGCGGCTGCAGAAGCACGAGCCGCGCGTTGCAGGTGAAGGCCGAGACCTGAGCCATCGCGTCCGGATCAGACATCTCGTAGAGGACGGGGATGCCCTTCTCGAAGGCCTGAGCGATCAGCCCGGCCTTCACGAGATCCTGCCCGGAGAGCTCGAAGCCATTGAGGTAGAGCAGATCCACCCCGGACAGGCTGGCGCCGTCAGCCAGCGAGGCATGGGAGATGCTCAGCTTCTCATTCTGGCCGACGAGGTCAGCGACAAGGCTGGGAGAACCAATGGAGAGTAGCTTGCTCACGATTTCTGCTCCTGTGTTTTCAGGTGTTGGAGGTGAGAGCGAGTGGCCCTCACGTGCTGCGCCCAGGCGGAAGTGCACGCCTGGTGCCAGCACCAGCGATAGAGCGGCCTCAGAGCGAGCCCCGCGAGGGCCGCGCTGTGAAGCGAGGCGGCTGCCGGGCACTGACACGTCATCGGCGTGTCACTGACACGTCAGCGGAGCCCAGCGCAGCGCGGGCCTCTTGATGAGACAGCCTGGGCGCCATCTGAAGCCGTGGGCCTCGCATACCCGAGAGGCCGGTATACCGAATGCACTTCGAGCCGATATCTCTCCAAGTGCTCGAAAGGAGCAGCGCCGCCATTCACATGGCAGCAACCAAGCTGTCCCCTCTCAAGAATCGAGGTAACCCGTATGAACTACATTCGCGTCATGATCCGAGCCACCGACGTCGCGTTCGCGCCCTCTCCTCCGCAGATGAGGCAGGGGGACACGGTGACGTTCTTCCTGCAAGAGCAGCAGTCCCTCCCGTCACGATCCACTTCGGGGAGCAGTCCCCCTTCGACGTGGCCTCCATCGACCTGTCCGTCAACGACCGCAAGCGGGATCTGATCGTCAAGACGTTCGCGAAGAAGGGGCACTACTCGTTCAAGGTCATCCCCCAACTCCCCATTGTTCAGGGCGTCTCCCACGAGCCTCCCGGCACCGTCTCGGGGGATGTCGAGGTGAGCACGGATCCGCCCTCGCCGGACGATCCCACCGCTAACAAGAAGTGAGTCCGCGCGGCGCGGGCGGTTAGGGGGTGCCCGCCGCGAGCGACCGCGGATTCAGGAACCTGCCCCACTCCCTGCCGAGGTGGGGGGTTGCTGGCGAGCGCCTGGGTCAGTTCCTCCCGGGCCTCGCGCCGCCAGTCCCGCTGCTGCTGGGGGCTGGCCGGCGTCTCCGCCAGCATCAGGAGCAGGCCGGCGTGTGCGGCTCTCGCGTGCGCCCACTGGGGCCGGGCCGCCAGCGCTTCCTCCAACAGCTTGAGCCCCTGCCGCAACGCAGGGGTTGGATCGACCCCCGAGCGCGCCAACCAGCTCCCCCAGTCTCGATCCAGCAGCGCCGCGAAGAGGCGAAACTCCTGCCACTCGGGATCCGCCTCCGTGGCCCGCTGGAAGGCGCTCGCCGCCGCCTCGAAGTCCTCGCCCCGGGCCCGCCTCTCCCGGGCCAGCCAGCGTGCGCGAAGCGCGAGCGCCTCGGCCTGGTACCGCAGGGCATTGGCCATGCGCGGGTTGAGCTCGAGAGCGCCTGGCGCACGGCCTCCGAGGAGCGCGCCAGCTCCGGCCCGGGATCCCTCCCCTGCTCGAACTCCCAGGTGGCCAGCGATTGGTGGACCTTGGCCATGTTGGTCCAGAACTGGGCGTTGCGAGGAACCCGGTCGATGGCCTGCTGGTAGGCCTCTACCGCCGCGCGGCCGCTCGGGTTCGGATCCTCACCTTGCCGGAGCTGGAGCTGCGCCCTCCAGGCGTACACCTCACCGAGGTTGTTATAGGCGAAGGCCTGGAGCATAGGAAGGACAGGAGCCCTCATGGGCGTAGCGGGCGGGAGCAGAGCGGGAGGTGAGGGACGCTGACGGGTAGCCCATGAGCCGCACGCCGAGCCGGCGCAGAAGCCTTTCATCTCCAGCAGACACACGCCTGCCCAGCCCAGCCGCCTTCCCAGGCGGGACGCGGCAGGTGCCTGGCTCTCTTGGCTGGCTGTGGCGGCTTGAGCTTCAACACCACGCGCTCTGGGGCGGCCCTCGCGCAGGGGCCAGGTGCGCACTCGCCGTGGGCAACCCCAGGTGCTCCACAATCGCTCTCACCCCTCCTGCTCCCTTCTCGTACGCCAACACCCTCCGCCTGCCTCCACACCTCAAGCACGCGAACACATCCAGGGCTTTCCGTCCTGCGCAGCAGCCCGGCCCAGCCCAAACGGGGTGTGCTCTCCTTCCTCGGCTCCTCCACCGTCGCGCCAAAGGCGGGGCTCTCCTCCTCCTGCCCCGGCTCCGCCCCTGCTTGAGGGAGCGGGTGGGCTTGCCCCGATTACGTGGACAGTAGGGTAATGCTGCCAAACTTCTGCGTATGGCTTGATGGTGCTCGTCTCGCGCGGCCTCTACCGCTGGTCCCAGGGGGCAGACGCACCCGCCCTGGGCCTCGCTCCCTCGCGTGGCGCGCTGTGGCAGCACCTGCTGGGCCTGCTGCTGGGCTTCGCGCTCACCTCCTGGAGCCTGTGGCTGGGGCTCGCCACCGGGACGATGCGGGTGACGGACACCCTCACCCGGCACTTCTCTCCCGGTGCGCTCGTGCTCGTGGTGCTCGTGGCCTTCACGAGCCTCACGCTCAACAGCCTCAACGAGGAGGCCTGCAGCCGCGCGGTGCCGCTGGGGCTCGTGCGCCGCTCTCCGCTGTGGGCGCGAGTGCTGCTGCCCGCCCTCGTCTTCTCACTGCTCCACCTGGCCGTCGAGCCCTTCCGCATGGAGGCCTTCCTCCACCGCACCCTGGCCGGCGCGGAATTCTCCGTGGCCTACCTCCTCACCCGCGACATCTGGTTCGCCGCGGGCCTGCACACGGGGCAGAACGCGGGCGTGCTCCTGTGCACCGGCCGCTGGTACATGGGCGGGCTCCTGGTGGTGGAGGGCGAGGGCTGGGTGGGCGCATGGGAGGAGCCGGCGGTGCTCCTCCTCCTCACGCTCGCGGGGCTGTGGGTCCTGTACCGGCGCGAGGCTCCCGCGGCCCCGGCCACGCCCGCGCCGCTGCGCCCACGAGTCGTCTGACACCTTCCGTGGGTGGTGGAGGACGAAGGCTGGGAAGGCGCGGGCCCCCCTTGTCACTTCTGGTACTTCGCGAGCGTGTGGGTCGTGGCATTGCAGCCCTTGCAGTTGCAGGCATGCACCCGGTAGCGGCCATTCGCTTGCGCCCAGTCGGCCCCGGCGAAGCCGTAGGCCGCGTAGTTGCCATGCGCCTCCGTGATGGCGTCGTGGAATGCCTGCAGCCAACGGTTGAGCTCGGCGTGGAGTTCATCCGTCACTTCGAACTTCACCTTCTCGCCGGCGAGGATCTTCAGCAGCTTGTCCTCCTTGACGTGCTTGAAGAGCGTATAGGCGAGCATCTTCAGCGCCACCCACCGGGCACCATCCAACCCATGCGGCTTGGTCTGCTCGATTCCGCTCTTTGGATCGTCGGTTCGATACTGACCCGTGGGGCCTTGGAACAGGTTGTAGGGCGTCCAGACCCACTCGGCGAGCTTGTTGGTCGCCGTGTTCTTCCACGTCATGGCATTGATATTGGTGAAGCGCCGGAAGTAGTCAGCCTCGCCCTTGAACTCCTTGATGCGGAAGATCAGCTGCATGTACCGCTGGCTCAGGATGTGGTGATTCGAGAGCGGTGGAACGTTGCCGGGTACACCTGGGCCGGTACCGGGACGGTCATCGGCCGTGAATTCGAGCGTCACCGCCTTCTTGGCTGCTTGAAGCGCCTTGGTTCCGAACTTGGCTTTCTGGGGCACGAGCGTCCTCGTTTCGAAGGCCAGAGCAAAGAGTCGTTGTTCACGGGTGTCAAAGAACTCGAGCCCCCGGGGCTGCGATGCCCAGTTCCTCCCGGGGCGCCCACCGATATGCAGGGCTCGAGCATAGGAAGGACAGGAGCCCTCTTGGGCGTAGCGGGCGGGAGCAGAGCGGGAGGTGAGGGACGCTGACGGGGAGCCCATGAGCCGCACGCCGAGCCGGCGCACAAGCCTTTCATCTCCAGCAGACACACGCCTGCCCAGCCCAGCCGCTTTCCCACGAGGGGCGCGGCAGGTGCCTGGCTCTCTTGGCTGGCTGTGGCGGCTTGAGCTTCAACACCACGCGCTCTGGGGCGGCCCTCGCGCAGGGGCCAGGTGCGCACTCGCCGTGGGCAACCCCAGGTGCTCCACAATCGCTCTCACCCCTCCTGCTCCCTTCTCGTACGCCAACACCCTCCGCCTGCCTCCACACCTCAAGCACGCGAACACATCCAGGGCTTTCCGTCCTGCGCAGCAGCCCGGCCCAGCCCAAACGGGGTGTGCTCTCCTTCCTCGGCTCCTCCACCGTCGCGCCAAAGGCGGGGCTCTCCTCCTCCTGCCCCGGCTCCGCCCCTGCTTGAGGGAGCAGAAATGGACGCACTTTCGCGCCTGGGGCAAAGACGCCGTGGAACCTCGTCAGGTTTGCCCTCGGAGGAGGCACCAGGCTGGCCAGCCGGCGGAGCAGCTCCAGCCCGGTGAAGAGCAGATGCGTCGTGCCGTCCGGCAGCGGGCGCTTCATGCGGTAGGCGATGCGGCCATCCTCCGCTTGTGACAAACGCTCCAGTGCCAGCGCACCGCGTGCTCCGTAGCGGCCTGGCCGCTCCAGTCCCTGCCTGTCGTTTTCGTGAAGGTGCGTATTGGCATGCAGGGAGAAGCCTTCCAGCCGACGGCGCATGGGGTTGTCTCACTTCGCTAGGGAAGTAAGTTCCGCCATGCGCCGCCACGCCCATGCCGGCTGGTTATCCGCGACAGACGCCGCTGACGGTGTTGTTTCCTTCGTTTGATTCAGCGACTACGCCGGTTGCGTCCACGGTGATGCGGAAGGCACAATTGCCTTGGAAGCAGTTCGGTGGAAAGGGTGCAGGCGGCAGAACGACTTGAGCTCCCGGGCCGAGGGGCGGGGTCGGAATGTCGACGGATGCCCCGGTGGCGAAGGTGACGCGAGTGACCGATGCACCGGCGGCGCCTGTCCCCTGATTCTTCACAGTGACGATCAAGCCCTCGTCCGTACGGTTGCAGAAACCGCCGTTGGGTAACGGCACCGGGATCAGGTCCGGCTGTCCCACGGGTGGCTGCTCTCGGCAACAACAGGCTGACTTGCGCGGGTGGACGCGTTCGGTGTGGAAGGAAACGACCTGGCCGTCGCGTCCTGATGCGGTGTAGACAGCGACGATGTCGAGCTCGACGTCGCTTTCGATAATGGCGAAGCCCTTGACGAACGGTTCGTCGGTGCCGATGTGGCGGAGAATGTCCTCGGTATCGATTTCGAGAGCGCGGTCCGGACCGAGCTTCGCGTTGAAGAAGTTCGTGACCGGGCCGGACTTCTCCGAGGGCAAGCCCACGGCGAACTTCTTGCGGAGGCGGATGGTCTTGTACGTCGGGTTGTGGACGTTGATGGCGGTGAAGTACGCCCCAGGCGATAGGATTCTGCCTTCGGATTTGCCGCAAACGAACTTGACGGCGTATTGGTAAGCCGGGGTGTCTTGCGTAAGCTCCAGTCTGGCGCCGGAGACGAGGGAGTCGTCAGCATAGCGCATGGGCACCCTGCCGCTGCCGGCGGCGAGGGCGGCGAGGATCGCGCCTGGGGTGTAGGTGGGTTGGGCGAGGAGGTCGATTTGGATGGTGCTGGTCACGTTGACCGGCAGGGTCACAATCGGTCCGGAGATGGGATTGAAGCCTGGGGCATCCAATACAACCATGTCGGTGGTGACGAGCGGGTCCCTGGGCGTGAGTGTGAGGGTGAGGACAGCGGATGTGAGTCCTTGGGCTTGGGTGAAGAATTGAAAGGCCGGGTCGGCGTTGAAGTCGAATGTCCAGCGGGTCTCTTCCTCGGTGCCTTCGCCAATGACGATTGCTCCGGGGCCGGTGCCGGTGATGACGAAATCGCCGTTTTCAACAGAGTCGGGGAAATTGCCCGTAGGCGGGGTGAGGCTACCGCTTGCGGTGGCTGTGATGGTAATGCTCATGGGACCTCCTGAATGCGGCAAGTCTTGCGGTACCCGTTCACGCGTCTGACCTCTTCACGCGCTGGCATCGGTGAGATACCCGTGCAGCTTTTGCGTCAATCTTTCTACTTCAATATAGAAAGAGGAACTGTGTGGCGGATGTGACAGGCAGTGTGCGCCCTCACGCGATCGGTTTCCTGGAGGGCTTCAGCCTGCACGCCGACTCTGCGACCGTACGTCAATGCCTGTGCACGAGATATCGCTCACCAGCTCGTAGCTCATCGGAGAGGAGCTTGAAGTCAGAGGCACGCAGGAGGCAATGCCTACTCGGAGTCACGAGGGATGCCCCAAGTGGCAGGGTGACCGCGAGGCATGGCTTGCCTACCTTTCGCGGCCGAATGAGAGACGCATGGGTCTGCCCCCTGAACCTGCAGTGCTCTGCAATACCCGCCACGCTGACCGAGGCGCTCCGATGCGAAGGCATCGAGGCCAGGACATGCGCGGAGGGAGCCCTCTCGGGCCCCGGAGTGCTATTGCTCGACTCCGTGAATCCGGATGTCCTGGAAGCGCTGCGTGAGCTCAGCCACAGCGGCTCGGCTCGGGTCCTTGCGGTCGTGACGACCCGTGACGCGCTGGCGGGTGATGCCGCATGGCACCTCCTTCAGGCCGGGGCCTCGGATGTCCTCGCGTGGTGCCATTCCAAGGCTCCGGTCGCGGAGATCGCCGCCCGCCTCACACGCTGGTTGCAGGTGGAGCAGCTCATCCGCGCGCCGCTGGTCCAGAGCCGTCTCGTCGGGACCAGCAGAACCTGGCTCTCCACCCTGCGTCAGCTCGTCGAGGTGGCGGCCTTCACCGATTCGTCCGTGCTCCTCCTGGGTGAGAGCGGCACCGGCAAAGAGGAGGCGGCACGCCTCATCCACGCTCTAGACCCTCGCGCCGGCAGGCGAGAGCTGGTGGTTCTCGACTGCACCACGGTCGTCCCCGAGTTGTCGGGCAGCGAGTTCTTCGGTCACGAGCGCGGGGCCTTCACCGGGGCGGTGGCCGCACGCGACGGGGCCTTCGCGCTCGCTGACGGGGGGACGTTGTTCCTCGACGAGGTGGGAGAGCTGCCCCTGGGACTCCAGGCCCAGCTCCTTCGAGCGGTGCAGGAGCACTCCTACAAACGCGTGGGCAGCAATGTCTGGCATCAGACGGAGTTCCGTCTCATCTGCGCGACCAATCGCGACCTCACCACGGAGGTCTTGCGTGGCGGCTTCCGGCGCGACTTCTTCCACCGGATTGCGAGCTGGAGCTGCCGTTTGCCCCCGCTACGCGAGCGCCCCGAGGACGTCCTGCCGCTCGTGCACCACTTCCTGAAGGAGCTGCGCCCCGGCCAGGAGCCGCCCGAGCTCGACGCGCCTGTGCGCGGGTATCTCCTCACACGGCAATACCCCGGCAACGTGCGCGACCTGAGACAGCTCGTCACCCGCATCAGCAAGCGCCACGTGGGGCCCGGGCCCATTACCGTGGGAGACATCCCCCCGGATGAGCTGCCACGGGAGGCCATCCCCGACGGATGGCAGGGGCATGGGTTCGAGCAGGCCATCCGGCGCGCGCTCGTGCTGGGCGCGGGGCTCAAGGACATCGGCCGTGCGGCCACCGAGGTGGCCATCCAGATGGTCATCGCCGACGAGGCGGGCAACCTCCAGCGCGCGGCCAGAAGGCTGGGCGTCACCGACAGGGCGCTGCAGCTGCGCCGGGCACAGAGGGACAGCCGCCCCGCGCCCGCCAATAAGCCCGCAGTGCCGGCCCGATGAGGCGCACCAGATTCCCGCCGAGTATCAACCGCTCGTCCCCCGGCGGTAGCCCCAGGGCCCGGACCTTTGCCAGCTCGAGCCCCGGGTGGAGCCAGGGCCCATCCGAGCCGAACAGGACCTTGTGCGCGCCGGCCCGCCGCACCGCCTGTTCGAGGAGGTCGAAGCGGCGCACCCCGGAAGTGTCGGTATAGACGTTCGGGTGGCGGGCGAGGAAATCAATGAAGGTCAGCTGGGCTTGCCAGTCGTCGGCGAAGCTTCCGAGATGCGGGATGATGAACGGGACTTCCGGGTACTCCGTGGCCAGCGGCTCGACCGCCGACACCTCCCCCATCAGGTCATAGAGCACCGGCAGGGAAAGGGCGCGGGCCACCTCACACACCTCGCGGGTGATACGCGCGTCGTGGCGGTGCACCTTGATGCCGCAGAAGGCGAAGCCCCGGACCATCTCCTCCACCATCACGTGGATCCGCCCCCGATCTCGCTCTGGATGGACGAAGGCGAAGCCCAGGTAGCGCTGGGGGCGGCGGGTGACGAGCCGTGCCACCTCCCGGTTGGCCACCGCGTAGTCGGAATGAAAGGTGGCGAAGAGCACCGTCCGCTGGATTCCCGCACGTGCCGCACGCCGCTGATACTTCCCGAGCGGTGCCACGGTATCCCAGGGACCCGTGAGGCCGTCACCGTGCCCCGCATGGCAATGACAGTCGATGATCATGCCGGCCCGCTCAACGCCGTCCGAGCCTTTGCCATCTCGCCCTCCGCCCCTCCCACTCCTGTTGCGCAACGGCAGCGGGCGCGGCGGCCGGGCCCTCGGGGGGTCCTTCCTCCGGAGGTTCCACCCGCTCCTCTGGAGGAGGCTCGACCTCGACCGGGAGCTCCACGCGGGAGGCCCCGATAACGGCAGGATACCGGTAGGGGTAGAGAAGCCACGGCCGCCGCGGGCGTGGTCGTCGCGGGGACGACGAGAGCAAGAGCCCAGGGTCGGAAGGCCGGCGCGGTCTCGTTCCCCGGGGCACTCCTCGCCTCCCGGTGGGTGCTGCCGGGGGACGACGCCAGCTCCCCGCGGTCATCAGCTCCCCTGCCCCCTGCTCCCAGAACTCCCAATCGAAGACATTGCTCATCGTACCCTCTCCCCGCGAATTCGCCGCACCGGAGCCTCCGGCTCAGCGCCGCCGCTGTGCCTCCAACCGGTTCTGGAGATGGACCGAGGGTGGAAGGTAGCGCTCAGCCGTTCGCTGCCGATCGGTGAGCTCCACCGACAGGTCCACGCCCGTCACGGCCCGGTAGCCATGGACATAGCCCTGGACCTCCGGTCGCCAGTAGCGCGCCCAGTTGGCGGCCTGGCTCGGGTCGTTGACCACGCTCCACCCTCCGAAGCGGATGGACAGGAGGAGCCGCTCGCCGAAGACGGCGAGATCGTGGAAATGGACCATGCTGACGTCGGTCCAGCCCAGGAGCGTCTTCAGGGAGTCGACGCGATCCATCCAGGGCTCGGGATAGGGGACCATCACCCGCGTGCCGAGGAACTCCCTCATCTCGGGCCGGCTGAGCAACCACTGCTGCATGAGCATCTCCTGACGGGCCGTGGAGGGCATGTCGCTGTACTGGTTGTGTGCGCCCTGGGCGAGCATGTAGTGGGTTTCCTTGATGGCGTTCAGCAGCGGAAACCCGTCGGCGATCACCGTCGTGTCGTCGTCCTGCCGGAAGAAGCGGATGGCCTCGTGCAGGAGGTTGTGGAAGGACTCGAGGAACTTCGACCGGCGGTCCGCGGAATGGAGCTCACCCACGGCCTTGCCGTGCAGCGAGAAGCCGTAGTGGTGGTCGTACTCATAGGCACGCCGTACGACGCTGAGCCGGTGCTGCTCATCCTGGATGTAGCCCCACAGCAGGCTGTTGAGCGGTCGCAGGGGATCCAGCTCGAGCTGGGCGAGCGGATCCCGCTCTCGGCCCCGCCGACGGTTCTGGAACCGGAGGCTGATGACATTCAGCGCCTGCGCCAGCATCCCCTCCTCATGCCAGTAGGACCAGATGAGCTCGACCAGGAGGGGATTGGTGAGCTTCTCCCGGAGGATGCCGATGCAGTCGATGGTCTCGTCCATGTCCTTCGCACTGGGTGGACGGCTCAGTGGTACATCCTTGAGCCGCTCCCGAACGAGGGCCAGGTAGGGGAGCGCCTGGGCGCCGTTCACCTGGACCAGGTACTTCTTGAAGAGGCGCTCGAACACTCTCGAGGTGTCCGCCGGGTCGGGCACCCCAGGGGGCACGATGGGATGCTCGAGACGCCGCTCCTCCTCCTGGATGTCCAGGGTCGAGAAGTCGATCTGCACACCGCCAAAGCACATCAGGAACGTCTCGGTGGCGGCCTTCAGCAACCGGTAGGCATCCACTCCGGGAAAGGGCAGGCGGATGGAAGACATTCTTCGGATGGGGGACGTACCTCCCCGCTGGCACGGTACGGGGGGCAGGAGAGCCCCTGTTCCTTCTCCGCAGAGGATCCTGTCCAGGAAACGCTCGTAGTTCTCGAAAGAGAGATCCTGGGTGCTTCGCCGTATCACCATCCAGAGGATTTCATCCTCGGTGGATCGCCGCGAGGTACGCTGGAGCGTTACCAGGGACTCGCGGACGGCCCGGCCTGCGGGTCGTTGTCCGCCAGCCGGTCCGCCAACCGGTGGTGTCTCAGGCTCTTCTTCCTCGGGTATCTCGTCAACCGGTGGTACCTCAGGCACTTCCACGGGCACTTCCACGGGGGCCTCCGCGCTCTTCGCGACGGTCGTCGCGCCCGGGCGCGCCTGGACGGTGAGCTCCACTTCGCCATCCAGGTCGAACGTCTCCTCCTGGCCCGTCGTCGGTCGGACATAGGTCTCCCGGATGACGACGCTGACCTTGTGTCTACCGGCGCCCACCCCCCGGGCCGTCCAGCGCGCGGAGGCATGGGTGGCCATGCTCACCAGGGGTTTTCTGGGGTCGATGATGCCGCCATCCACGTGGAACGTATAGACGCGCTCCTTGAGCTGGGCATCGCACTGCCTTTTCCGGATCTCCGAGTTGGGATTGGGAGAGGCGATGAGGACGACTTCGTCACCCTCCGTGATGGATAGATGGGAAGCCGTGATGTCGGCGCCAGACATGTCCGTTCTCCTGTTTGTTAGTCATTGAAAGCCTGCTGAAAGGGTGGGGAGAGCCGGAGGGCCGCCTCCCGCCCCGCCTGCCGCACGTGCGCGGCGCATTCCGCCGAGGTGTCCAGCGTGCTGCGCAGCGCCCAGTACCTGAGCAATTCGGCCAGTGCCTTGCCCTCCTCCTCGGGGGTGATCGTCCCGTTGGCCCTGGCCTGGCCGAGCACCGCGAAGACCAGCGAGGGAGACGCTCCACGCATCAGCGCGGGAGCGGCCCGCCACTCCCGGTAGAGCGCGCCCAGCCGCGCCGGCTGGCGCTCCTCCTTCATCAGCAGCGCTTGCGCCAGGGACCTGCCGCGCAACCTCTCGGGCCGGTGCGACAGCAGCAGCTCGACGAAGCGAGGCATGCTCTGCTCCATCGCCGCCAGGTGCGCCCTGCGCTCCGCGCCCAGGCCCTCGGTGGGATAGAACTGCTCCCACAGCCGGGACAGCCGGCCCCACTGCGGATGCGGGTAGAGCGCATCTCCCAGGGCGCAGCTCAGCTTCACCCGCACCCAGGGGCTCGGGTGGGGATCATCGAAGTTGGGGCGGAAGACGAACGCGCGGGGCAGGCTGACCACCGCGAGCAGGCCCAGCGTGGACGTCACCCCGACCCTGGCCACGGACCAGAGGTCGGCGATGATTTCCGACAGCCATCGCTCCCAGAGGCGCCAGGCGGTGTCCTCGCTGCCGACGGACCTTGGCTCCGCCTGCACGGCCTCGCGCAACGAGGGGAGCAGCTCGAGCAGCGCCGCGCCCTGGTGCCCGACCTCGTGGATGAGCGAGGAGGCGATCCCGCTGCCGATCATCCGCTCCCGGGGGATGCGGATGATGGCCACCGGGTTGTCTCCGCCCCCCGGGAGCCGGGTGCGCGCGCGACGGATGGCCGCGCCCGGCCCCCGCGCCAGGTAGCAGACCACCGGTGGCGGCTCGAAGTAGCCCGGCAGCGCGAGGGCGTCCTGCGCCGCCACGTCGAGCCCCGCGAGCCACACCCCGGTCTCGGCCTCGCTCCGCTGGCTCATCGCCTCGTTGAACAGGTCGAACTGCGAGAGCACGACGTTGAAGCGCAGCCGTAGCAGGACAAAGCGCTTCTGAGCCTCGGCGGGCGACGCCTGGCGGCCCTCCGGTGTGTCCAGCCACTCGAGGAACTGCAGAATCTGTCGTCGCAGCACGCGCCGGCCCTCGAGGAGGTAGCTCTCGATGGCCGTCTGAGCGGCGGTCGAGAGCGCCGCGGCCGGGACCATTGTCTCCTGCAGCACGAAGGGCTTGATGAGCCCGAGCCGGGTGAGCAGGGCACGGGCTTCCTGGGACAGCATCCAGGAGGCGAACGCGGCGGCAGCCATTGGGCTCAGACCCCGTAGAGAATGATCTTGTGGCCCTCGCGGACCCAGCGTCCGCTCAGGTTTCTTCCGGCGGGTCCTCCACCGTCCCGGAGCAATCCGGGGGCATGCTTCTGGATCGCCTGGACCACGGACTTCTTTGCCACCGCAGCGGGGTTGGTGCCCTCCGGCGCGGCGAGCGCCGTCTTCGTGGCATCGGCCGCGAGGCGGACGAACTGCTTGGAGGCCTCGAACTCGGCATCCTCCTGGCTCAGCCCCTCCAACTCCAGGCCGAAAATCTCTCCGGCTGCCGCGACACCCTCGCTCCCGTTCGGGCCCCCGTGGCCGGGCGCGGGGATGTTGCTGATGGCGGCGCCGGCCTGCGGGAGCGCCTTCTTGGCCACTCCCTTCAACAACCCACCCAGCGGCTTGCCGAGGGAAGACTTGACGACCTTGCCCACGACGGACCCGAGCTTCCCGAGGAGGCCGCCCAGGAACAGATCCAGCTCCTGCTCGTTGGAGACCGAGAGGAGCTCGGCGGCCATCTCATGCAGATCGGCCTCGTTGAGCACCTCTCCCTCCATCCTTCTCCCAGCGCTGAATTCGAATGCCTCGGGTTCCAGTTCAGCATACGTACGATCCACATCGTGCATGAGCCTGCTCCTTGGAAATCGGGGGCGTTCGCCACCAGGTTCGAGAGAGTTTTCCTGCAGTGGATGTGCCAGCGGACTCCCGCGCATTCTCCGTCGGGGACCCACCTGGCCTGGGCGAAGCGTGCTTCGGAAGGACGACGCTGGAGGAGAAGAAGGGCGAAGCTGACTTCGGCCTCCCGATACTTCCTGTAGCTGCTGCGCCGCGGCCGTCATGGCGCTCCTCACCGCGTCCAGCGGAGGGATGTCCGGGGACGTCTGCGCCACCTGCCGGGCCGCCAGACCAGCAAGCCGCACGAAGCGCTTCGACAGCTCGAACTCACGCACCTCATCGCTCCGTCCTTCGAGCTCCATCTCCAGCGCCTTGCTCACGGCCGACCCCAGCGCGGAGCCGATCGCTGTGCCCAGGAATGGCACGGGAATAAACGTGCCCAAGGCACTTCCCAGGAACGGCAGCGCCTTCTTCGCTATGGCCTTGAGCACTCCACCCAAGGGGCGGTCGGTCTTCTCCGCGACCTTCCGGACGCCTCCCCTGGCCTTCTCGAACAGCCCGCCCAGGAACTCATCGAGCTCCGCCTCGCTCGAGAGGGTGAGCAGCTCCGCTGCCAACTCCATCTCCTCGGTCTCGCGGAAAGGCTCCTCCCGGGTCAGGGCCTCGACCTCCGCTTCACCCTCGAGCGCAAGCTCCGGGTCCAGCTCATCGAACTTCCACTCCGGCCGCGGGTCTGTGTGAGCCACGTGTCCTCCTGCGGTGTAGGCACCCTGGAGGCAGCAAGGACAATGCCCGTCCATGCTCGTGCACGGTGCCCCCGCGATGGCGAAGCGCACTTCGGGCGCGGAGCCAGGAGGATGGGATTGCCGAACCGCGCTTCGGCGCCGGCGGTCCGCTGGCCCCGGTGGTCGCGCGACCCAAGGGCGGCACGAGGGCTGCAACCCTCAACGGCGGGAGGCGTGTGTATGCGTGCAAGATGGAATTGGAGAGAGCCCTCGGAGGGTGAGCTCGACCTGGAGAACCTTGATGTCGAGGTGAAAGGCCCCAAGGCAGGCTTCTCGTGTGCATCGAGCGGCCGCTGGATTCGCAAGGGTTCGACATTGATCGTCCTGGGCGTCGAGCGGGTGCCCACCGGGGCGATGCGCGGCGAGTTACCGCAGCAGGAGGTCTTCGAGACGAGCCAACCGACCCTTCGTCTGGGCTCGACCGGCGAGGCGGTGATGGAACTGCAGCGGCGGCTGCAGCAGGCCGGAGTCCCCCCCGGGCCCATCAACGGGACTTTCGGCCCGATGACCGATTCCGCGGTTCGGGCCTTCCAGCGGTCCCGTCAACTCGCCGTCGACGGCATCGTCGGCCCCAACACCTGGGGTGAGCTCCTCTCCTCGACGCCCGACGTCCCGGTCCCGTGGATGCCCCCCACGAGCAGCAGCGGCGGCATCCACGCGGGCCGCGGCTGGGGCGGGTCGGAGGGCGTGGCTGACGCGGCCAAGGCCATCGCGCGGGATCTGGGCATCCCGGTGACGAGCGAGAAGCGCAACCTCGAGGACACGCGGCGCGTGGGCTCCACCACGGGGTCGGACCACTACACGGGCAACACGAACGCGTTCGCGACGGACTTCGGAGTCACCGGCCAGCGCGGGGACCAGCTGGCAGGCGCCATCGCGAAGAAGTACGGCATCCCGGCGAGCAACATCGGGACGCCCGACCGGCACATCATCAACGTCGATGGGAAGAAGTACTCGCTGCAGCTGCTGTGGAATGTGAAGGGTCACTACAACCACGTGCACCTCGGCATCCGGCGCGTCGACTGAGCTTCGCGGCCAAGACAGGCCGTCCATCCTCCCAGGAATCTCCGGCTATGCTCGCGCACATCGAGGAGGCTGCGAGGATCTTCCCGCTCGACTTCTTCACCAGCCCGCAGACCGAGCCGATGAGCGTCGTCTTGCCGGCGCCATTGGGGCCGAGCAGGGCGAAGATCTCCCCGGGACGGATGGCTGAAGAGGTCGCTGGCCGCGTGTCCTCGCGCCAATTGCACCCGGCGTGCGGCCCGCGGGCATGCTTCGTGCAGTCCGGCCGTGGACGCTGCATTCAGCCAGCGTCTCGAATGGGGGAGCCGCCATGCCACCAAGGACAGGAACATGGGTCAGAAGAGGATCAACGATTGAGCTTCTCAGTGGGGAGCCTCCCACGAGGTCCACCCGCGAAGCCGAGGGAGAGGAACAGTTCCTCTCGGGTCTTTTCAGCAGCGTCGGGTCGTCGGCGAAACAGGTTTCGGACTACCTCGGGTCCCGTTACGGGAAACCCGGTGGGGTGCCAAAGCCAGTCCCCTCCTCGGCCACGCCGCCGCTGCCCAACGCAACGCGCTTCCCGGTGTCCGAGTCGGCCCTCACGTCGCTGCTGCCCGCATTCACGGACTTCCTCTACGACTTCAAATCCCCCTACTACCCATGGGCGATTCCAGGAGTCTCGCTCCCGCTGGCACCTCCTAAACTCATCAACTGTTGCACGTTTGCCGAGGCCTTGCTGGTGAAAGCCTGGGCCAACACGTATGGGCAGGCCTTCCAATGGAATAGCAAACGTCACGGCCAGATGATGATCACTTCGGCGAGTGACCTGTTTTCGCCGGTGACAGCGGTGATCGAAGCGGAAATGGGAACTCCCGTCGCCGCGAATCAGCCGCCGTCTGCCTGGTGTCTTCTCCAGGGATGGCGGTCCAGCACCAGCGGGCACACGTTCATCATCGCGGCGTATCACGCGGCCACGGATCGTGTGCTGACGCTGGAAGCGAACGCCGCGTATTCGATCAAAGGCGTGGGGTACAGAAACTTTGGCAGCATTCGAGACTTCCCCGGCGGGCGGCCTCCGTCCAGGTGGTGGGAGAGTTCCGCCGCCCCCACCTGGCGTGGAATCCTCAGCGCTTATCCCCAGGGTCTGAAGATGGCGAAGTTGAACGTCTACGGCTTGAGCTGGTCAGGACTGCCGCCGGTTTGACCGCACACCAGACTCCGCGATGCCGCTGCTGAAGCATGCTTCGGGTGGCGCACGGATGAGCCGTACCCGTCCGGGGATCGGCGTCTTGAGGGAGTGAGCCAAGAAGGTCACCCCTCTGGGCCCATGTTCAAGGCACAGCAGCAGCAGCGGGAGAAGTGGAGGCAGGCCGCTTCCGCCTGCCGCCGGCCATGGCTTCGAGGCCACCCGAGGCCTCCAGCCCGGTTGCCCGTTCCCGGGGGGCTCAGCCCTGTGCGCGGTGGGCCGCCGCCAGCTTCTCGAGCAGCTCGTCCACCTGCGCCGGGGTGATGATGAGCGACGGCGCGATGCGCAGCGTGTTGTTGCCCGCCACTCCGACGACGAGCCCCTGTGCGAGGGCGGCCTTCACCAGCTCGGAGGGGGGCCGCTGGAGCTGGACTCCCACGAGGAGCCCCTTGCCGCGCACCTCATGGGTGGGACCGAAGATGCGGCGCAGGCCCTCCATGAGCTGAAGGCCTCGCTCCACGACGTTGCCCACGAAGCCCGGCGAGGTGACCTCCTTCATCACCGTCAGCCCCGCCGCGCACGCGAAGGGATTGCCGCCGAACGTGGTGCCGTGCAGGCCCGGCTTCAACAGCGCGGCCACGGGCTCGGTCGCGAGCACGGCGCCAATGGGGATGCCTCCGCCCAGTCCCGTGGCCAGGGACATCACGTCCGGGGTGATGCCTTCATGCTGGTGGCAGAACATCCGCCCGGTGCGGCCAATGCCCGTCTGGATCTCATCCGCCACCATGAGGGCCTGGTGGCGCGTGCACAGCTCCCGGACCCGGGCCAGGAACCCCGGAGGAGGCACGTGCACGCCGCTCTCGCCCTGGATGGGCTCGAGGAACACACCGGCCACGTCATCCTTCATGGCGGCGGCGAGTGCGTCCGCGTCGCCGAAGGGAATGAAGTCCGTGGGAGGCAGGGGCTCGAAGGGTGCACGGTAGGAGGGCGTGTGCGTGATGCTGAGGGAGCCGAGCGTGCGCCCATGGAAGCTCCCCTCGAAGGCGATGATGCGGCGCTTGCGGCCCTCATGCGCCACGTTGCCCCACAGGCGCACCAGCTTGTACGCCGCCTCGTTCGCCTCCGTCCCCGAGTTGCAGAACAGCATCCGCCCCGGAAACGCCTGGGGAACGATGCTCGCCGCCAGTTCCTCCTGTCCGAGCTGCCCGTAGTGGTTCGAGGTGTGGATCAGCGTCGCGGCCTGCCGCGACAGCGTCTCCACGAGCTTCGGGTGCGAGTGCCCCAGGGTACACACCGCCACGCCGGCGTATAGGCGGGATAGAAGCCATGTTGAGGGTGAGGGCTGGAGCGGAGGGGCCGAGAAGGGCCGCTGCCGGGGCCAGCAAGGCCGCGCGCCGCGCCGGTACACGGGACGGTACAACCTCTTGGGGCACACCCCTGCCCTGGCCGCCCTCGCAGAGGAGAGAGGCAGGGAGTTGGGGCGTATTGACAGCGGCTGCGCCAGGTTCAGCACCACGCCTGCTGGGGTGGTCCCCGGGCCGGGGCCCGCTTCAGAGCCTGCGTGGGCAGTCCCAGGTGCTCCAATATCGAGCGCACCCCAGCGGGGGCCGTCACGTACGCCAATACCCGCCGCCTGCCTCCACACCTCACGCAGGCCAACACGTCGGCCAGCAGCGTGGTGAGGTTTTCCCTTACCACCTCGTACAGAACTGTCCCCGCTTCAGGGCCCCAGGTTCTCCGGAACCTGCTGGGGCCTTTGGTTTTTCCGGGGGGAGCACCGGGACCAGGGCGCCGTTCGAGTCCTTTGACACTTTTTACGGCTGATCTCAGAGTTCAAGTTGAGTTGGGTTGCTTGCCCAAGGCCAATCCGATCCTTGCCTGCCCAGTCCACTCGCGGCGTCCTCTCCTTCATCCTCTCCTTCCTGGCCGCTGCCTCAAGCCCCGCGCTCGCCTCCTCCGCACCTGCTTGAGGGAGCAGCGCATTGCCCACGCGGGACGCGAGGTGCTCGCCGCGCGGCCGGCGGACGGGGACGCCGAGGCGCTGGGGGCGTGGAAGCTCGAGCTGGAGGGCGTGGCGCGCGAGATGGACGCGGGCTTCGCGCCCGAGGTCCTGCCCGAGGCCCTGCGCGCCCTGCGGGACGAGGTGCGCCAGGCATTGGCTCCGGCTCCCCAGGCCGGGGGGGACGTCCCGCTCGGGTGAGGGACGGCCGCGCGGAGGCGGTTACAGGTGGGGGGTGAGGAACTCGCCCAGCTGGGCCTTGGAGGGCACGCCTTCCTTGAGGGCGACGCGCTCGCCCTGCTTGAAGAGCATCATCACGGGGATGCGCTGGACCCCCTGGGCCTGGGCGAGGGCGCGGTTCTCCTCGATGTTCAGCTTGGCGATGGTCAGCTTGCCCGCGTAGTCCTCGGCGAGCTCGTCCAGGATGGGCGCGAGCCGATAGCAGGGGCCACACCAATCGGCCCAGAAGTCGACCAGGATGGGGCCCTCGTTCCTCAGCACGGCCGCATCGAAGTTGTCCTCGGACAGGTGAATGATCTTGTCGCTCATGGTCGGCTCCCCGGAAGTGGTCTGGGTTCGTATCGACGGCTCGCGCCACTCCGCGCGTCCCGGCCTCCGCGGCCGGGACGGCGGTTACATCTGCATCAGGGGGTGACTTCCCGCACCAGCCGGGAGTCCCACGGGCACCAGTGGCCGCCCGGGAGGAACGCGCCGCCGGCCTCGTCCAGGTGCTCCTCGACGTACGTCATGCTGGCATCACAGACCTCGATGGCCATCGCGAAGAAGTTGATGGTCATCGGGTCGATGTGGAAGCTGAACTTGGGGTTGTAGGGCTGCTGGCGCTTGATGATCCGGCCGTGGACGTGGACCTCGTTCTTCTCCTTTCCGGAGAGGATGTCCCGGGCCTTCTGGATCCTCGCGTCATCCGTCAGCTCGATGATGAACTCCTGGCCCGGCGAGGACGGCTGCTGGAAGGCGAAATACGCGGCCATATGTGCTCCTGTGAACGTCGAGAGTTGGTGGTCGGCGCCGGGTGGACGAGGTGTCGTCGCGACTGCCTGGTTTCGGCGCCCATCTCCCTGGAGAACGGCTGGGAGACGCGGAGGCTATAGGCCCGGACGTTGGGGTGAATCCATAGATGATTTGTTGAATTGACTGGCATCCGAGAATGTGCGGCTGGACCGTTAGGGAGCCGATGGTGACCCGAACCGGAAGGGCAGCATCCGCTCCACCTGGGCGTAGCGGGCGAAGAGCTCCTCGCGGGTGGGCGCCCCCAGGTTGATGATGCCGTAGCGGTAGCTGCCCACGTCCTGGTCGTGGTCCGACAGCCGCTCGCCGGGCGAGCACAGCACCTGCACCACCGCGTCCGGAAAGCGCTCCTTCACCCGCGCGATGTCCTCCTGAGTGGGCACGCGCTCCACCCGCGCGTCGCTGAAGCGCCGGAGCACGAAGCTCGCCGCCGCCCCGTCCTTCCCCGCTCCTGCCTTCCACGGCGCCGGCCGGCCCACCGCCACCGTCGCTGCCAGCGCCTGGCTCTCCTCCTCCGGCCCCGGCCCCGGCTCCGCCCCGGCTTACTGTGGATCCTTCCACGCTCGGATGATCAGCTCCTTGCTGCTCATGCCTTCCTCGTCGTGCCTACGACGGGCTGGAGCCCGGTACAGCAGACTCCAGCCCCAATGACACACACCTTCAAAACGACTACGGGGTGAAGCAGCGGCTGAGGAAATTCCCGGTGATGAGCGGCTCGCACCCCGCTGCCCTCGTGGTAACCCGCGGCGGACGAACCGGACCTCCGCCCCCCACGGCCTGGCCCAGCTCCGCCTCCCCGAGCGCATCCATCGACGGACCCACAGGGCTCTCCGGCAGCGCCGCTCGCTCCTCCGTGGACAGGCTCGCCCGGTACTGTGGATCCTTCCACGCTCGGATGATCATCTCCTTGTTGCTCATGGCTTCCTCCTTCGCTCGCCCTTGAGTGGGCATCAAGATGGAGTCATCTGCCCCCCCCTGTGATGAGCAGGCGCTGGTATCCACACTTGTACAGCACGCGTCTCCTCCGACGAGCCATCACATCCACTGCCGGCCCGTTCTACCTCTGCAGCCTGGGACCTCAGCCCTCCAGGCCTGTGCACAGGAGTGGAGGCCCCATGGAGATTCAATCAGAGCGCGAGCTCGCGGCGATTACCCGGCTCAAGGACCTGTTCCTCGGCCTTCAGGCGGAGCGCTACGTCGACATCGACCGCCGCGTCCAACGACCGGTGTTCCTCAAGCCCCAGGGTCACGCCCGAGGCGTGTTCACCCTCCAGCCCAACCTTCCCGAGGAACTGCGCATCGGCGTCTTCACCCAACGGGAGTTCTCCGCCTGGGTTCGCTTCTCCTCCGACACCGTGCCCCAGGTCCCTGACGCCGCGAACTCCACCCTGGGCCTGGCCATCAAGCTGCTCGGCGTGCCGGGCAGGAAGCTCCTCGAGGGAGAGGGGCAGGCGCTGACGCACGACTTCGTGCTGCAGAACCATGATGTCTTCTTCTCCGACGATGCCGAGGCGTTCGCCGACTTCATCGAGGCCTCCTTATCGAGCGCGGAGGCGTTCGAGGAGTTCCTCGCGAGCCACCCCGCCACGGACGCCATCCTCCAGGAGATGGCGAAGGAGGAGGACAGCGTGCTGCTCGCCCGCTACTCCAGCACCGTGCCCTACGCGTTCGGCAACCGCTTCGTCAAATACGCTGTCAGGCCTGGAAGGGGCACCCGGCCCCCCGGCCCTCAGGCGGAGCGTGGCCCCGACTTCCTGCGGCGGGACCTCCGCCGGCGGCTCCTCAAGGACGGGGCGCACTTCGACTTCTTCCTCCAGTTCCAGAAGGACCCGGAGGCCATGCCCCTCGAGAAGGCCACCGTGCGCTGGAGCGAGGAACTCTCACCGCTCATCAAGGTCGCCACCCTCGTGCTGCCAGCAGGTCAGGACATCGATACCCCTGGCCAGCCCGAGGCCATCGACAACCTCTCCTTCTCGCCCTGGCATGCGCTCGAGGTGCATGCCCCCGCCGGCAGCATCAACCGTGCTCGCCGTGCCGTCTACAAGGCCTCGGCCGACTACCGCCGCCGCCGCAACCACGTCCCCATCAGCGAGCCGCTCGAGGCTGTCTGAGCCCTCCCGTGAGGAGAGCTGCGCACGGACGACAAGGGCCGGCTCCTGGTCCTGGGCGGGTTCGGTCAGTCCAACTCCCTCGATGGCTCCCCACCCACCACCTTCGCCAACAACGAGGGCTGGCACGACGACACCTCGGATGGTCCAGTCCGTGCGACGGTGACGATCGGCGACCGCGTCCTGGAGGCGGAGCCCGCCATGGTGGTCGTCGCACCACCCAACTACGGACCGGGCGTATAGGCGGGAGAGAGGCGATGTTGAGGGAGAGGGCTGGAGGGCAGGGGCCGAGGAGGGCCGCTGACGGGGGCCGGCCGAGCAGTGCGCCAGGCTGGTGGAGAAGCCGCGCAGCCCCTTGGGGTACACGCCTGCCCAGGCCGCCCTCCCATGAGGTGCGCGGCAGGGGCCTGGCTCTGTTGGCTGGGGCGGCTTGAGCCTCAACACCACGTGGTCTGGGGGGCCCTCGCGCCGGGGCCAGGGCGCCATTCGAGTCCTTTGACACTTTTTACGGCTCTCCTCCTGCTTGCCATGGCTGCGCAGATGGGACTGGACTTCATTCCCATGCGACAACTCCTGACGCTCGTCCTCCTCCTGTCGTGGGTCCTCATGGGATGTCGTTCACCGCCCTTGGACGGGCGCTCCTTGGCCGAGGTACCTCACGTGAAAGAGAGCCCCATGGCGGAGCTGCCCCGCTGTGAGACGCTGCGGGATATCCAGACGCTCTCGGGCCGCCAGGTGCTGCTGGTGGGGCTCTACCAGCAGGTGGACATGCGCATGCGACCGAAGCCTCCGCCGGTGTACCGGGGCCATGTGCGCGAGAACCATGAAGGCCGTCGCGTGGAGGTCACGGGCATCATCCATGAGGAATCCCCCGCTCCCCCCGAGATGGCGGCCTACACGACGGGTCCTGTCCTGAGCCCTGTCGAGCGCATCCAGCCTGCGCAGTGAAGGACTGGGGGAGGAGAGGCAGCGTGCGGTGCGAGGACTCCTGGAGCCCTTCTCGGGTCGAGCCCACTCAACGGGGGCGAACTCCCTTGTTCAGGAGGAACGCGTCCAGCGGAATGACGTCGGCGTCGAGTTCCCGCGCGCGACGAAGCCGGGCCACGGCCTCGTCGAACCGCCCCAGCGCCAGGTGACACATGCCCACGTTCCACAGTGTCGCCGGTTCTGCCCCGCTCAGCGCGAGCGAGGCGTTGAAGTAGAAGAGCGCCTCCTCATGAAGGCCCGCCCACACCATCAAGAGCCCGAGCTCGAAGGCCAGATCGCGCTCCTCGCCGATGGGATAGTGATTGTCCCACGCTCGGCGGACGACCGTGGCGACCTCCTTCTTGAGCGAGGCGTCTGATTCCTCGACCTTCGTCATGAGCGCGGGAAGGCAGTCACGGACCACGCGTGGGACGTCGCGCGTCAGGCGGATGAGTGACAGGAGCTGGCCGGTCGTCATCGACTCGTAGCTCATGGGGCAGTCTCCGCTGCTCGGCGAGCTGCACCGGGTGCTGCGCTACCGGCTGGTGGAAGCCAACCTCGCGGATATTGCCCGGGAGCTGGGCATGTCCGAGCGCACCCTCCAGCGCCGCCTGCGCGAGGCCGGCACCTCCTTCCAGTCCGAGCTCAATACGGTGCAGGTGCGCACCGCGCAGGCGCTCCTGCTGGAGAGCGATGCCAAGCTCACCTCGGTGGCCGTGGAGGTGGGGTGCGCCTCTCTCCAGCACTTCAGCAGCCTGTTCCGCAAGATGACGGGCGAGTCCCCCAGCGCCTGGCGCGCCCGGCACCGCAAGACGCCTTAGTTCAGGCCTCTTCGTCGGGCAGGAGCGTGCGCAGCAAGTCGTCGTCGGGGCCGAGCGGCCGCCACCCGGGCGGTGGAGGTGTGGCGAGGAGCGCATCGCTGGCTCTATCGACGCGCTCCTTATGAGTTTCAGGAGTGTAGGCAATCCACGAGCCGAGCGCCTCGGCAACCTTGAACCGGTTGGCGTCGTCCAGCACGGCCGGCCAACCCTCGGGGACGCTCTGGGACCACAGGCGCCCGAATACATCGCGCACAAAGCGCGTGACCTGCTTGCGCCGCTCCGCCTCGGCGAGCAACCCACTCAACACCTGCACCCCGGCGACATCGTCCTTCCCTAGTTCCTCGGCCAGCAAGTGCAGCGGGACAGCAGGGCGCGCATCAGCGAAGGCTGTGAGCGAATCGTAACCACGTTCGCGGACCCGCTCGTACAGGCGTACCTTCACGTTGCCCTGCCAAGGGTGTCTCTCGCTCATGGTCCTCTCCACGAGATGAAATTCATCGGGATGTAGTAGTCCTTCATGCGCTTCGCGACTGTTCCCAGGATCTCACTCGGCGTCAACATCCGGCCAGCCCTGCGCTCGGCGTTGTGCAGCGCCTCCATGATCATCCGGTTCCATTCACCGGGCCATGTGCGCCCCAGCTTCCAGTTCCCACCGCCGTGGATTGCCTCATGGTGTGCCTGCTCAAGCCTGACGCAGAACTGATCGATGTCCATCTCGCCGGTGAACCCGCGCTTCTCGAACCACTCGCGGAACTCCTTCGGCATGACATGGTGACGTGGGGGCTCGGCCATGCCGGCCCCCGCTTTGCCCGTCACCCGCATGCCTCGCACCTCAGGCCCGTCGCCCAGCGCCTCGCGCACGCCGCGCGGCAGCTCGCCGTGCGCCTGCGCCATCGTCACCTGGCCGGCCTGTATCCGCACAGCGGCGCTGACGGCAGGCAGGGAGAGGATGCCCGCCCGCACCAACTGGCGCATCATCTCCACCCACTCAGCGGAGACGACAATCCGCGTCCCCATCATCACGCCGTTGGGGCCCACCATGAGGCCTACGCCGAGCATGGCGGGAGCAGCCGGACGCAGAGCGGGTAGCGAAAACTTCAGCGCCGACACCATGGTGAGCGCCTCCATGGACTCCTTCAGCACCAGCGCCTTCTCGAGGTTCTCCGCCCCCCGGCGCACGGCCTCACGGAGTGCGGCGAACTCGCCGGTGAGGTGGCCTACCAGTGCGGGCATGTCTTTCGCTGCTGCCTGCACCTGCCCTGGATCCAGGGAGGAGAGTGCTGTCATCGCGGGCTCGAGCATCTTCTGAAAGCGGTCCATGTCCACGTACAGCCGCTCCACACTGTAGAAGCGTCGGGAGAGCACGTCGTCGGTGAGGTTGAGGAAGTCAAACCAGACGGCCAGCAGGATGGAGCCCATCATGGCGGCCTCCATCCGTGGGCCGGCCAGGCGCAGCAGGGCGAGCTGCATGTCCGGGTCCTCCACCTGCGAGGCGGCGGTGGCCAGCCGGGTGGCGGCGGCGAGCTCGGCATCAATCCACCGTCGTTGACGTTCGCCGTATTCGACATAGGGGACGAAGATGCCGTTGCCTGCACCGGCAATGCCCAGGTAGCTGACCTTGAGCCTGGAGAGCTCGCTGGAGACGCGGCGCGAGGAGGCGGACACGTCGTCCACGGCACCGAGAAACGCCACGTGGGCCGCGAGGGCGCTCGGCCACGCATTCCCCTCAACCCTGCCAGGGCCCGCCGCCGTCACCGCCTCCCGCGAGCCCCGGCGGCGGTGCAGCCGCTCCGCATCGGCGGGCTCGGGCGTGGAGGGTGGCGGGGAGGCGAGGGCGAACGGAGACTCGTCGCCCGGCCCGGCCTCCAACCCAGGCCCCGTGGCCTCGTGCGGCGTGTAACGCAGGTCCATCCCACGGCCGGGCGGTGGCATCAGCGGCACACAGCCAGCGCACAGCAGGGCCAGGGCGAGCAGCAGCTTCGCCCACGGGGCACGTGACGAGTCAGCGCGCATTGTCCACCCACGGCGCCACGGGTGCATTGTCCGAGCCTGGCTTGAACAGGGGCACCCAGGTTGACACCGAGCTCCGCGCCCCCATCGAGAATCCAGCCGAGGAGGCCGCGAGTGGGGGCTCCATCCGCGACAGCAGCGCCAACAGCGTGGGCGTCATCAGTGGCTCCAATGGGTGACGCCCATTCTAGCGAGTGCTCCCGACAACTCCGGATGCTGCGCGGGGGAGCCGTGGGCGCTCAGAAGGCCACGTCCGCTCCGACGAGGATGCGAAGGGGATCCTGGGGAACACCGGGAAGGTGGGCGACGGCGCCCGAGACGAGGTAGTACCGGCTGTCGAAGAGATTGCGGACGTCGAGCCACAGCGAGGGGGAGAAGCCGTGGAAGCGCACGATGTCCGAGTAGCGCAGGTGCGCGTTCACCACCGTGGAGCCGGGGATGACCACGAGCTGGCCGTTCACGTCGCGCAGAACGGGGTGGAAGGCGCTGCTGCGTGCGATGAGCCGGGTCGACAGCGACAGCCCCCGCCACGCGATGTCCAGTCCGCCCTTGAGCACGTGCATCGAGGAGCTCGGGAGGGGCTCCTCCCCTCTCCTCCCGCCGGTGAAGGTGTAGGACGCATAGGGATTGACGGAGAGCCTGCCCGAGCGCACGCGCGCATCGAGGCGCAGCGTGCCCCCGTAACTCAGGAAACGCTCGCCGAGGTTGATCGGCTGCTCGACGACGTCGACCGGCCACGTCTTGAACGTCTGGTTCTCGAGAAGCTGGATGCCAAACCGATTGCGGACATGGCTCAGGAACCCGTTGGCGCTGACCCGAACGGCGTCCCCAATGTCTTGAGAGACGATGAGTTCGCCCATGCGAAGCCGCTCGGGCTTCAAGTCCGCATTGGGCAGGTGGAAGAAGAAGCTCTTCAGGCCGACGATGTCGCCGGCCGCGTCCGTGACGGAGGCGAAGGAACCGAAGTGCTGGTAGGCCACGTTCGGCGAGGGCGCGAGGAACCCCTCACCGTAGAGCAGCTTGAGCCGAGTGCCCTCGAGCGGCTGCAGAACCACGCCGATGCGCGGGGTCAGGCTGTCCCCATAGCGTGTCTGGTGGTCGAACCGCACGCCCGCGGTGAGGGAGACCCAGGGGCGCGGCTGGGCGCGCAGCTCCAGGTAGGTGCCGAGGTTCTGCTCGTGGATATTGTAGAAGTCCACCGGCACGCTCAGGTCGCGTCCGGTGACGTCCCGGACGTCCGTGCCGATGTACACGTGCCCCTGGAATTCGGGCGGTGAGGCATCGGGATCGAGGCGCCTGGCCAGATCGGCCGTCTTGGGGATGCCGGCGAGGTCGCGGTAACTCAGCCCCCATGTTCCCGAAAGCCAGTCGAGGAAACGATAGGAAATCCTCTCCTCGAGCTCGCCGACGAGGAATTGCTCGTACTTGAAGCCGCGCTGGTAGCTCGTGACGTAGTTGATGAAGGCGGAGTCGGAATCGAGTTCGTAGGTGTTGAGGGAGAGGGAGGTGATGAACTCGAGTTTCCCGTCCCCGCTGCGGTAGGTGTACTGGCCGTAGACCGACTGAACCGTATACGCCCACTTCGCATCCTCGACGTAGAGGGCGAGATCCGACGCTTCGGGAACGGAGGAGCTATGCCGGTCGTAGTGCCGCGAATAGCCAAACCGGAAGTCTCCGATATCGAGACGTGCGCTCAGGAAATAATTGTTCGTCGGGGTGGCGTAGGGCTGGATGGGGACGACAACGACGGGCTCCCCGGGCGCGAAGGGCGAGACGTGGACCTCACCCCGCGTCTTGTATCGCTCGTTGTACCAGCGGAAGTCTTCCGGATAGAAGTCGGGGAGGGTGGGCTCGTCCGAGTGGTAGTAACTGCCGGACACCGCGAGCGAGATGCCACCTTCCTTCGCGCCGGCGACGAACGAATCCTCGGTCGTGTTGAACCGGCCGATGCTCCCGGTGACGCGCCCGCCCTGCACCTCCGCCCCGCTCCGGGTGATGATTTGAATGACGCCCGTGAAGGCATCAGGGCCATAGAGCGCGGACACCGGCCCGAGCACGACCTCCACGCGCTTGACGTTCACCAGTGAGAAGTTGCGCCCGATGGAGTGGGGAGTCTTGCTCAACGCATCGATGCGGAAGCCGTCGAGCAGGATGATGAGCTTCTCATTGCCCTGTCCGAGGATTCCACGGACGATGATCTGCTCGCTGTACTCGGGCCGTGACTTGAACAGCATCTCGATTTCCGGCACGTCCTCGAGCAACTGAGCAAGGGAGGTGTAGCCGCGGAGCCGGATGGTTTCCTCGGTGAATACATAGACGGTGGACGGAGCCTCACCGACTGTCTGGGCCTGCGCCGAGGGGGTGACGACCTCCAGATTCAGGAGCTCCTCGAGCGACAGCTCGCTGATGTCCGACGGCCTTCCCGACCGCGGCGTTTCGGGCGGCTCCTGAGCCAGGGCCGCGCCCCCCATGCCGAGCGGAAGCAGGAGGACCAGAAGCTCCGCGAAGATGAGCGCTCCGAGGCTGCGGCAGGAAGCCATGGATGGAGAGGTGGAGGATGGGCGGTGGACGTCCCTTATCTTTCGTAGCATCACGGCCTGTCAACGAGCGCCCGCTCACCTGTCGAGCCACGAACAGCCATGCGACTTGATTGAAAGGGATTGGCGTCTCAGGCGACGGCCGGGGCGGACCCCCGCGGCGGCAGCCACAGGACAAAGCGAGCGCCTCCTTCGAGACGGTTCTCGGCATGCAGCGAGCCCCCGACCCTCGAGACGTACTCGCGGCACAGGGCCAGCCCCAGCCCGGTCCCCTTCCCCGGCGGCTTGGTGGTGAAGAAGGGCTCGAAGAGCCTCGGCAACACGTCCTGCGGAATCCCCGGGCCGTTGTCCTCTACCTCCAACCGCACCCCACCCTCCATCCGCCGTGCCCTCATGACGATGGCGGCTCGGCGCACGGGCTCCGCCTCCTCCACCGCGTCCGCCGCGTTCAGCAGCAGGTTCAACAGCACCTGCACCAGGTGCCGCTGGCCCAGCCGTACCGGCGGCAGCTCCGGGCCAACGTCTATCGCCACCTCGCCCATGCTCCGCAGGCGCACTGACGCCAGCCGCCTCGCCTCGTCGATGGCGTCCCCCGCCAGCCCCTCGTCGCCCTCGTCTATCTCACGCGAGAAGCGCCGCAGATCCATGACGATCTGCTGGATGCGCAGCACCCCATCCTGCGTCTCGGCGAGCACGTCACACAGCTCCTCCTGGTCCGCCGGCCCGTCCTCCTGCCGCAGCTCCCGCTCCAGAAAGCACAGGTTGGACTTCACGAAGGCCAGCGGATTGTTCACCTCATGGGCCACCCCGGCGGCGAGCTGCCCCACCAGCACCAGCCGGTCCACCTCCGCGCGCTGGCGCTCGGCATGCAACCGGCGGCGCTCGCTCTCGGCGAGCTGCTCCAGCGCCACCAGCCGCTCCTGCTGCGCCGCCTTCCCCGCGTCGCGCATGCGCCGGTACGTCTGCGTCCCGGCGATGGCCACCGCGCCGATCAGGCCGAAGCTCGACACCTGCACCAGCATCTCCCGCAGCGGCATGCCAGCCATCATGTCCAGCAGCACCACCGCGGCCAGCATCCCCACGCAGGCCACCACCGTGGGCTCTCGGGTGTCCGGAGTGAAGATGGCGATGGCGAAGGGTAGGGCGCTGAGCATCGGGAAGCAGGGGCTGAGGGGCCCTCCGGTGTGGTGGATGAGCACCGTCACCGCCACGAGCGCGACGGGCCCTGACCACATCCCCGCCGACTTCTCGTGAATCCACCCCGCCCCCACCGCCACCCCAATCCCCGCGAAGCTCGCGCTCCACCCCAGATACGTCAGCGTAAGCGCCAGGCTGATGCCGCCCGACGCCAGGCCATGGGCAGCAAATCCCCCGATGAGCAGGGCCGCGCAGACGAGGTGGTTCTTCCTCTTCTCCCGACGCAGGGCCCGCGTTTCGGTGGAGTCATCCGTCATGCGGGGCCAATTGTAACATTCTGAACAGCAGCACGCTGGGAGGGGGAGTCTCCGCTGGGAGTGAAGGCTGGAGCAGCCGCGCGTGCGTCAGCGTGACTTTCGCTGAGGCTGGCGCACCAGACGCCGCGCTTTGCCCAGACGGATGCCGTTGGAGGAGGCCTTCGTCGAGCCCACGCCTCCGGGCAGGATGGGACGCATGCCCACATGCTCGCATACCAACCAGGCCGTCAAGAGCGAGGGGCGTGGACGGGGACGCGGGTGGCGCGCGCGGTGGCGGAGACGTTGGAGGGAGAGGAGCCGCTCACCAGGAGGTGAAGTTCAGACTTCCTCATCGGGCAGGAGCGTGCGCAGCAACTCGTCGTCGGGGCCGAGCGGCCGCCACCCGGGCGGCGGTGGCGTGGCGAGGAGAGCATCACTGACCTTCCTGGCGCGCTCCTTATGGGTTTCTGGGGTGAAGGCAATCCACGCGCCGAGCGCGTGGGCGACATCGAAACGATTTGGGTCGTCCAGAACAGCCGGCCAGCCGTTTGGGAGACAGTCGCACAGCTCCCGCACGAGTTGTCCGCGCACAAGACGTGTGACCCGATTGTTCCGCTCGGCTTCGGCCACCAATCCGCTGAACACCTGCACTCCGGCGACGTCTTCCGGACCCAGCTCCTCGGCCAACGCCACCAGCGAAGCGGTAGGGCGCGCCTCGGCGAAGGCGGTGAGCGAATCGTAGCCACGCTCGCGGACCCGCTCATACAGGCGCACCTTCACGTTCCCCTCCCAGGAACGATCTTTGCTCATCATCCACCCCAGCGCGTGAAATTCATCGGGATCTTGTACACCTTCATACGTCCCGCGACGACCTTCAGGATCTCGTTGCGCGTCAACATCCTGCCTGCCCTGGTCTCAGCTTCACGCAGCGTCTCCATGATCATCCGGTTCCATTCACCGGGCCAGGTGCGCCCCAGCTTCCACCACCGTGGATGGCCTCGTGGTGTGCCTGCTCCAGCCTGACGCAGAACTCGTCAATGTCCATCTCGCCGGTAAACCCGCGCTTCTCGAACCACTCGCGGAACTCTTTTGGCAGAACGTGGTGCCGGGGTGGCTCGGCCATGCCGGCCCCCGCCTTGCCCGTCACACGCATGGCCCGCACCTCGGGCCCGTCGCCCAGCGCCTCGCGCACGCCGCGCGGCAGCTCGCCGTGCACCTGCGCCATCATCACCTGGCCGGCCTGAATCCGCACAGCGGCGCTGACGGCGGGCAGGGAGAGGACGCCCGCGCGCACCAACTGGCGCATCATCTCCACCCACTCGGCGGAGACGACAATCCGCGTCCCCATCATCACTCCGTTGGGGCCCACCATGAGGCCCACGCCGAGCATGGCGGGAGCAGCCGGGCGCAGAGCGGGTAGCGAAAACCTCAGCGCCGACAGCATGGTGAGCGCCTCCATCGACTCCTTCAGTACCAGCGCCTTCTCGAGGACTTCCGCCCCCTTGCGCGCGGCCTCATGGAGTGCAGCGAACTCGCCGGTGAGGTGGCCTACCAGGGCTGGGACGTCTTGCGCCGCTGCCTCCACCTGCCCTGGTTCCAGGGAGGAGAGTGCTGTCATGGCGGGCTCGAGCATCTTCTGAAAGCGCGCCATGTCCCTAAACAGCCGCTCCACACTGTAGAGGTGCCGGGTGAGCACGGCGTCGGCGAGGTTGAGAATGTCGAGCCATACGGCAAGCAGGATGGTCCCCATCATGGCAGCCTCCAGCCGTGGGCCGGCCAGACGCAGCAGGGCCAGTTGCATGTCCGGCTCCTCCACCTCCGAGGCGGCGGTGGCCAGCCAGGTGGCGGCAGCGAGCTCGGCGTCAATCCACCTCCGTTGCCGTTCGCCATATTCGACGTAGGGAACGAAGATGCCGTTGCCTGCACCGGCGATGCCCAGGTAGCTGGCCTTGAGCCTGGAGAGCTCGCTGGAGACGCGGCGCGAGGAAGCGGACACGTCGTCCACGGCACCAAGAAACGCCACGTGGGCCGCGAGGGCGCTCGGCCACGCACTCCCCTCAACCCTGCCAGGGCCAGCCGCCGTCACGGCCTCCCGAGAGTCCCAGCGGCGGTGCAGCCGCTCCGCAGCGGCGGGCTCGGGCCGGGAGGGTGGCGGGGAGGCGAGGGCGAGCGGGGACTCGTCGCCCGGCCAGGCCACCAACCCAGGCCCTGTGGCCTCGTGCGGCGTGTAACGCAGGTCCATCTCCCGGCCGGGCGGTGGCTTCAGCGGCGCACAGCCGCCTGCCAGCAGGGCCAGGGCGAGCAGCAGCCCCACCCACGGGGCCCGCAGCGAGTCAGCGCGCAGGTTCCACCCCCAGGCCCACGGCAGCGAAGGCCCCCGGGCGCAGCGTGCCTTCGCCTTCTGGAGATCACCGGGCCATTCCGCCTGAGAGCGCAGCAACAGCACCAGCAGCGAGGAAGTCATCAGCGTCTCCGAACGTTGACGCCGACTCTAGCGAGTGCCCCGACACACCCGGACAGCCTGGATGGCGCGGGCCACCGCCAACCCCATGCGCCCTGCTCAGCGCCGACGCACCAGACGCCGCGCCTTGCCCAGGCGGATGCCGTTGGGTGGACCCTTCTTCGCCGGGCCCGCGCCCCCGATGGGATCTGGACACACCGTGCGCAGCCGGCAGCCCCGGCACTCCGCCCCGCTCCATACCGACTCGAAGAGCGCCGTCGCCCGATCGATGACGTCGAAGTCCTCGGTGACGAAGCCCAGTTCGAAGTTGCGCACGTCCTCGCCCTTGGCCCCCAGCCCCGCCCCGGTGAGGTTGGCGCTGCCCAGATAGGCCCACGCTCCGTCCACCAGCACCGTCTTGAAGTGCACCCGCGGGCACACCTTCAACTCCAGCCCGCCCTTCACCAGCCGCGAGCGCTTGTCGAACTCCGCTCGGAATGGCCGGCTCGGCAGCTCCGCGTGCAGCAGCCGCAGCGCCACCCCTCGCGCCGCCAGTGAGTCCAACACCTCCAGCAATGGAACGAAGCGCCCCGCGTGCTCCACGTACATGGCCTTCACGTTCGCCGTCGCTATCCACACCGACTCGCGCGCGTGCGCCAGCTTACCCAGCACCACTTCCCGGTACAGCGCGCCACCGTCGAGAAGCTCCGCCTGGATGGGACGCATACCTACATGCTCGCACACCAACCAGGCAGTCGCGAGTTTCTCCACCTCTGAACAGATGACCGAAGGTCACTTGACTCGCGCTTCGGGTCCTCTTAGTTGATGACTCATGGTCAGCAACACGGCGAAGCGGGTGATGCCGCAGCGGGCGAGGAAGGAAGAGGACAAGGAGGCGAGGCGGCGGCAGCTGCTGGACGCGGCGCTGGAGCTGTACCGGGCCACCTCGTACGACGAGGTGAAGATGGCGGACGTGGCGGAGCGGGCGGAGCTGGCCAAGGGGACGGTGTTCCTCTACTTCCCGACGAAGGAGGCGCTCTTCCTGGCGCTGCTGGAGGAGCAGCTCTTCGCGTGGTTCGCGCGGCTGGAGGAGGCGCTGGGGCGGGGCGAGGGGCCGTGGACGGGGACGCGGGTGGCGCGCACGGTGGCGGAGACGCTCGAGGGCGAGGAGCCGCTCACCCGGCTGCTGGCGAGGCTGCAAACGGTGCTGGAGCAGAACGTCACCGTGGAGCAGGTGCGAGGCTTCAAGGAGCGGCTGCTGGAGGCGGTGGTGCGGGCGGGGACGCTGGTGGAGCAGCGGCTGTCCTTCCTGAAGGCGGGCGAGGGCGTGCGCTTCCTCCTCCAGGTGCACGCCCTGGTGGTGGGCCTGCGGCAGATGGCGGACCTGGCCCCCGTGGCGCGCGAGGTCCACGAGGCCGCCCCGCACCTCAATCCCCTCCGAGTGGACTTCACGCGAGAGCTGACGGACGCCCTGAGCACCCTGTTGAGCGGGCTGGAGGCCCGCTGAGCCCCCCATTTTCAACCGAGAAGCCTTTCAAGGAGATGACGCAATGCGCGTGGTGAGCATGGAAGAGCAGTCCCAGAAGAACCCCTTCCGGGAAACCTTCGAGCGTCTTCAGGCCCGGCGCTGGGAGGTGTCGAGGTCGAGCGCGAAGGAGCGCATCGAGAAGCTGAAGAAGCTGCAGCGCGCCGTCATCGAGCGGCGTCAGGCGCTCTATCAGGCCATCCACGCGGACTTCCGCAAGCCGGCGGCCGAGGTGGAGACGAGCGAGATGCTGCTGGTGTTGCTGGAGCTGAAGCACGCCATCAAGCATCTGGAGAAGTGGATGAAGCCGCGCAAGGTGGGCACGCCCGTGCTGCTCACCGGCACGCGCAGCGAGGTGCACTACGAAGCCAAGGGGGTGGTGCTCATCATCGCGCCGTGGAACTACCCCTTCCAGCTCACCGTCTCCCCGCTGGTGGCGGCGGTGGCGGCGGGCAACTGCGTCGTCATCAAGCCCAGCGAGAAGACGCCGCACACGGCGAGCTTCCTCGCGCAGCTCATCCGCGACGTGTTCGACCCGTCGGAGGTGACGGTGGTGGAGGGAGGCGCGCCGGAGAGCCAGGCGCTGCTGGAGCTGCCCTTCGACCACTTCTTCTTCACCGGCGGCCCGAAGGTGGGGCGCAAGGTGATGGAGGCGGCGGCGAAGCACCTGGCCGGAGTGACGCTGGAGCTGGGCGGCAAGTCGCCCGCGGTGGTGGACGAGCACGCGGACGTGAAGGCCGCGGCCGAGCGCATCACCTTCGGCAAGTTCCTCAACGGAGGCCAGACGTGCGTGGCGCCGGACTACGTGCTGGTGCACAGCTCCAAGGAGCAGGAGTTCCTGGAGCGGGTGCGCGAGACGCTGGAGCGCTTCTACGGGAAGACGGAGGAGGCGCGGAAGGGCAGCCAGGACTTCTGCCGCATGGTGGATGACGCGCAGTTCGCCCGGGTGAACCGACTGCTGGAGCGCTCGGTGGCCAGCGGGGTGCGCGTGGTGGCGGGCGGCGTGGTGGACGCGACCAGCCGCTACATCGCCCCCACGGTGCTCGCGGACGTGAAGCCGGAGACGCCCATCATGGAGGAGGAGATCTTCGGCCCCGTGCTGCCGGTGCTGCGCTACGAGCGACTGGACGATGCGGTGCGGCACATCCGCGCGGGCACCAAGCCCCTGGCCATGTACATCTTCAGCCAGGACAAGCACTCGGTGGACCGTCTCGTTTCGGAGACGTCCGCGGGAGGCACGTGCGTGAACACGACAGTGGTGCACCTGACGAACGCGGACCTGCCCTTCGGCGGCATCGGCGAGAGCGGCGTGGGCAACTATCACGGCGAGTACGGCTTCCGGACCTTCAGCCACGAACGGGCGGTGCTGCGTCAGGGCCCCGTCGCCTTCCTGCAGACCTTCTTCCCGCCGTACACGGACAAGGCGAAGAAGATGCAGCGCATGGCCAGCCGCCTCTTCGAGTAGAAGGACGGCGTGCTCACCGTCGATCCCCATCCCCTGCTGGACACGGTGGCCTTCGAGGCCACCTTCTCCTCGCCCCTGTCCGCGCAGCCCTCGCCCGAGTGGCTGGTGGCGCTGTTGAAGCTGGAGGCCTCGGCTCCCCTGAGTGCCGATGACGCGGTGCGCGGCGCGGTGAGAGACCTGCTGCGCCACGGCGGCTACAAGCCCACGGGCCGGGGTAAGCCCGCCTCGGAGTACCTGGTGCGGGCGGCGGGGGATGGGACGCTCGGCTCCATCAACGCCGCGGTGGACGTGTGCAACGCGGTGTCGCTGCACAGCGGGCTGCCCATCAGCGTGGTGGACCTGGACCGGGCGAAGCAGCCCCTGCGCATCGGCATCGCCCCCGAGGGGGCCTCGTACGTCTTCAACGCCTCCGGGCAGACCATCGACCTGGCGGGCCTGCTGTGCCTCTTCGACGCAGAGGGCCCCTGCGCCAACGCGGTGAAGGACGCGCAGCGCACCAAGACCCAGGCCGATACGCGCCGCACCCTCACCGTGCTGTGGGGGACGAAGGCCCTGCCCGGACGCACCGAGCAGGCCTTCACCTGGTACCGCGAGCTGCTCGAGCGGCTGGGCGTGGCGGTGGAGCGGCGGTCCTGAGCGCGCCGGACCTCACGTCCCTGCTGGCCCACGGGGCCCGTGCGCTGTCCGCCGCCTGGGGCCGCCCGGTGCTCCTCAGCGTGCCCGAGCTCCTCAAGACCGAGTCGCGCAGCGTGGTGGTGCGTGCCCAGGTGCGCGGCGGCCCCGTGCCGGCCGTCATCCTCAAGCACTTCCGGGATGATCCCGTGTGCGGGCTCGACGACCTGGCGGGCGTGGACTTCCTCTCCCGCCAGGAGCTGGAGTTCGGGCCCCGGCTGCTCGCATCCGACGTGGACGCGCGCCTCTTCATGCTGGAGGACCTGGGACGCGGACGCTCGTTGGAGGAGCTGCTGAACGGAGAGGACGTACGCGCGGCCACCGGAGGGCTGATCTCCACCGCGCGGCTCACCGGCCAGCTCCACGCACGGACCCTGGGCCTTCAGTCCGAGTACGAGCTCGTCCGCCAGGCGCTGCCTCCCCGGCCCGAGCGGGTGCGGGTGGAGAACGCGCGCTTCCTGTTGGACCACGAGGACCGGCTGCTGCGCTGGCTCGCGGCGGTGGACGCCAAGGCGGCTCCGGGCCTTCACGAGGACCTGGAGGACGTGGCGCGCACGCTCGCCGACCCGGGCCCCTTCCTCGCCTTCACCCACGGGGACATGGCCCCGAGCAACGTCCTCTTCACCCCCAGCGGCCCGCGCCTGCTCGACTTCGAGTACGCGGGCATGCGTCACGCGCTGTACGACGCGCTGATGTGGCTCGTCACCGTGCCCTTCCCGGACGAGCTCGTGGCCCGCGCCGACATCACCTACCGCATCACCCTCTCCTCGCACTGCGAGGCGGCCCAGGCGGATTCGGCGTGGACCCGGGCCCGAGCCACGGTGGCACTGGCGCGCACGGTGAATCTCTTCCAGTGGCTGCACCCGCGCGTGCTGGAGGAGGACCGCGAGTGGGCCCCAGGCATGTCCCAGCGCGCCGCCCTCCTGCACCACCTCGCGCGCTGCCGGGCCCTGCTCGCCCCCACCGAGGGTTTCACGGGACTGGCTCGCACGTTGGAGTCGCTGGAGGCCCGCCTGCGCGAGCGCTGGACCGTGCCGTCCTTCGTGTGGCCCGCCCTCCACGAGCTGGAGTGAGGCGCGAAAGACTCAACGCTCAGGAGGCCGTCCCCAGCCGCAGCTCTCGGAGAAGGGTGGCCACCAGGGTGTCCGGGTCCGCCGAGGCCTCCAACTTCAGCGCATCCTCTGGAACCTCCAGCGCCATCAGCTGGCTGTCGAGCAGCGCCTGCGGCATGAAGTGGCCCCGCCGCGCCTTCAGCCGCTCGGCGATGAGCTCGCGAGGCGCATGCAGGTACACCCACCGCTGTCGCGCCGCGTCCACCGTCAACTGCGCCCGGTAGGAGCGCTTCAGCGCCGAGCACGCCAGCACCAGGCCCTCCCCGGCCGCCAGCGCGTTCTGGAGCAGCTCCCGCAGCACCGCCAGCCAGGGCGCCCGGTCCTCGTCCGTGAGCGGAAGCCCCGCGGCCATCTTCGCGATGTTCCCCGGGGGGTGGAAGTCATCCGCGTCGCGGAACCGCCACCCGAGCGCCGCGGCGAGCCGCTGCCCCACCGTCGTCTTCCCCGACCCGGACACTCCCATCACGATGACGACCACGCGCGTGTCCTCCACTGCGCCAGGTGCGGGCTTCGCCCTACTCCGCACGACACCTTTTGCACATCCACCACCCCCGGGCAGCAAGAGCAGAAGATCGATTTAAACCCGGGAGATGTGGAAGTTTTGATCAATCCTACTCGGCTTCAGCTGAACGAATTGAGCACCTCTTTCGAGGGCTCAGCGCACGTGCGCTGGTGGGCATTACAAGCCCCTGATTTCCGGCCACCACACACACGCTGCGACCTCCCTCGGCGTCCTCCTGGGCTCTCAGGAACGGAGCATGACGCTTGCAGGTGTTGGGTAGCCTCCATGTACTGCGAGAACTGTTCGTCAGAACATCCCGCGAGCCTCTCGTGCGATGAGCAGGACACCTGGACGGGAGCTGAGTCCTCGGACTCGGTTCCGCGAACGATTCCAGCCCTGTTCGATCTGCGGGGCCGAACGCTTGGGCACTATCGGCTCACCCACCTGCTGGGCAGCGGGGGAATGGGCACGGTGTACCTCGCCGAGCAGACCATCATCGGCGCCCGGGTGGCGGTGAAGGTGCTGCACCCGAACCTGGCCCAGGACGCCCGGCTGCGCGCGCGCTTCTACGCCGAGGCGCGCACGGTGAACCTCATCGGCCACCCCAACATCGTCCGCATCTTCGACATCAATGAGTCGGAGGACGGGCTGCACTACTTCGTCATGGAGTACCTGGACGGCACGCCCCTGTCGCGGCTGCCACGCCCCACGGAGCCGGGCCTGGTGGCCTGGTTGCTCGCCCAGGCCTGTGACGCGCTGGAGGCAGTGCACCGCAGCGGCGTGGTGCACCGAGATCTCAAGCCGGACAACCTCCTCATGGTGCAGCGCCCCGGAGAGCGCCCCACGCTCAAGGTGCTGGACTTCGGCGTGGCCAAGGCGCTGCACGACACGGGCAACCAGGAGCAGACCATGGCCGGGCAGGTGTTCGGCACCCCCGCGTACATGGCCCCGGAGCAGTGGGCGGGACAGCCCGTGGATGGGCGCGCGGACGTCTACTCGCTGGGCGTGACGGGCTATCTGCTCGTCACCGGCCAGCTCCCCTACCCGCGTGGACAGCTCGCGGAGCTCGTCCTCTCGCCGGAGCCGCCTCCTCCACTGCGTGCACCCCACGAGCTGGCGCCCGCCGTGCCGGAGGCGCTCTCGCGCGCCCTGCTGCGTGCCTTGGCCCGCAGCTCGTCGGAGCGCTTCGCCAACGCACTCGAGTTCAAGAAGGCCCTGCTCGCCGCCGTACAACCTGCGCCGCGGCCCCAGGCCTCCCACGCCACCGCCCTCGCCCAGACTCCCCGCGCGCGCGCCGCCACGCCCATTCCCGCGATTCCCACCCCGCCGGATCCCAATGACCCCACTCCGCCTCCCACGTGGACGGCCCGGGTGCGCCGCAGCCAGGACTCCGGCTCGGTGGTGGTGCACTGCAGCGAGCTCAGCCGCGGCGGCCTCTTCATGTGCTGCGCCGAACCCTTCCCTCAAATCTTCACCCGCCTCGAGTTCACGCTGTTGATTGGCGGCGAGGAAGTGGAGTGCGTGGGCGAGGTGGTGCGGCACGTGGACTCGGCCCAGGCGCGCGCCTGGCGCATGTCTCCGGGCGTGGGCCTCCAATTCGTCAACCCCTCACCCCGGCTGCGCGAGCTGCTGATGCGGTTGCATCCTTCGCACCGTCAATCCGCGGCCTCCCAGCAGGCAGGCGTGAAAGAAGCCCTCGCGCTGATCTGAGCCGCGCCCCCCTTGTCCTCTTCGCGTCATTGCGGGGAGTGGGAACGTCGGGCGCCCGACGGCGGCGAAGTCAGGACAGGACGCCTGCGGTACTCATGCATACCCTCATGTGCGCCATGATGCGCGGACCTGAGACGGCGACCCGGGGGGGTTGGAAGCTGGTGCTCGTGTGCGCTGTGCTGCTGGGAGCCTGCCGGGATCCGGCCACGGCCTCGGGCACGGCGCTCTACGTCACCACGCACTTCGAGCCCACGTTGCTGCTCACCCAGGTGCGGGTGGGGGGCGCGGTGGAGCAAGCAGCGCCCTTCGGGCCCCACGTGCTTCCGGAGGAGCCGACGCGGCTGCTCTCCAGCGGGGAGACGTTGCGCGTGCTGCTGGGGGACGTGCCCAATGGCATCCAAGCGAAGGTGTCCGTCGAGGGACTGCGCGACGGAAACGTGGTGGCCCGGGGCGAGAGCACCGTGCAGGTCCGCGATGGGTACGAGGTAGGGGTGACGCTCCGGCTGGAGCCCACCACCTCGGACACCTTCTGCCTCGGGTGCAATGGCTGCTGCCAGAATGGCGTGTGCACCAACGCCACCCAGGAGACCTGCGGCGCGGGCGGCAACGCGTGCGTGGCGTGTGACGCCGTGAGAACCGACACCTGCGATGCCCGCGGCATCTGTGTCTGCGGCTCCAACCCCGCTTGCAGCGAGCTGACTGTGGACCACTGCGTGAACGGGCAGTGCAGGTGCGGCAGCGGCGGCCCGTGCGCCCAGGGACAGGAGTGCGTGGACGGGATGTGCCGGTGCACGGCCAACTCGTGCGGTGGCTGCTGCTCGGGCAACACCTGCGAGCCGGGCAACACGAAGGACAAGTGTGGCAAGGACGGCGGGGTCTGCAAGAAGTGCAACAAGAGCTGCAACGCGCAGCGCGAGTGCACGAACTGAGACCGTGCCGGCGTCGGCTCACTTCACCGTGAAGGTGCGCGAGGTGCCTCGGTACGGGCGCACCCGGCCATCCCAGCCGGACTTCCAGTCGCCCTCGTGGACGATGCGGTAGGTGCCTGGGGCGGCGTCCAGAGGAATGGCCCACTCGATGAGGACGTGCGAGCACGCCAGGGTGGGCAGGCAGTAGCCGCGCCGCCACGTGTACTTCGTCTCCCAGTCCCAGTCGTACGCCACGTCCTCCCACAGCAGCAGGCCCGCGCGGCGCTGCACGCGCAGGAAGGTGCCCTGAAGGCGCAGATTGTTCTTCGGGTGCCCGCCCCAGAAGGTGACTCGCACCGTCTCGCCTCGCGCGTAGGAATCGCGCGCATCGGCGAAGACGTCTCCAAATGCAACCCACAGCGGCTTGTCGTCGAAGAGGACGCCGGGCCGCAGGCGGCTCTGCTGCTGGCACAGGTCGCGCGGCGTGGGGCCTGGGGGCACGGACGACCCCTCGCGCAGGGCCCGCGCCAACTTGTCGAACTCCTGCTGTAGAGCCGCCAGCGTCCAGGGCCCGAAGTGGGTGGAGGCGCCCTCGTACTCCTGCCGGGCGTACTCCTCTCGCGTGGCGACGTAGCCGGCGTAGGCGTTGGACAGTCCCGCGATGACCACCTCCGTCACCCCCGCTGGCGCCAGTCGTGCCCGCACCGTCTCGCGCAGGCGGCGCCCCGCCATGGTGGTCAGCTCGAAGGGCACCGCCACCAGCGCCACATTGCCCACCGTGACGAGCTGCATCGGCAGCACCTCGGGGCTCCATGGGAAGGGTTTCAGCGTACCCATCTCCAACACGATGGGCTTCTCCGCCTGGCAGGCCGTGGTGGTGGTGGCACAGGTGAAGGCGCTCCACACGTCGTGCATGGCGGCGCACGTCGCGCCCTCTCCGCCTCCCACGCCCGGCCCGTCCTCCGCGCCCGACAGCATGGAGATGCCGATGGCCGCCGGGCAGGTGTGCGCCGGCTCACCTTCCGTGAAGGCGGGCCCCACCGTGACGTCGTCCATCTTCACGTAGACGTGCCGATAGTCCACCCCGCCGGTGAGGGGCGTGGTGGCGCTCGAATAGAGGGAGGCGGCACGCTCGTACTGCTTGCGGCCAGAGAGCTCCGTGCTCTCGAAGTCGTCCCGCCCCCCGCCGTCCTCGCCCCCGAAGATGTTGGGCGTCACATCGCCCTCGTTGCCCTGCGCGAAGGCGGCCACGAAGGTGTCTCCGGTGGCGTCGTAGCGCGTGCCCTTCTCCTTCTCGAAGAGATAGGAGGCGTACCCCTTGTTGTCGCCGCTGACGTACTGGTTGTACTGCCCCATGGACGTGGGGTGCACCGCGAACCAGTTGATGAGCCCCACCTCCGCGCCCGACTCCTTCGTGAAGCGCAGCAGCGTCATCCGCTTGTCCGTGTCGTACGCGTAGCGCGCGCGCTCCTCGGGCGGGTTGAGGCGGTAGGCCTCCGTCGAGCGGTTGCGGCTCGCATCGAGCAAGTCCCCCGCCGCCAGGGTGATGCGGCCCGGCGCCAGGTGCTCGTGGGCGCGGACGATGGACTGGTAGATGCCTTGGACGATGGCCTCGAAGTTCTTCAGCTCGAAGCCGAACGTGCTCAGGTTGTAGAGCGCGTAGTGTGAATAGCCCCCGGGCCCGCTGTGCGTATGGGTGGCGCTCAGCAGCACGTTCTCATCGGAGTAGAGCGGCCCGAAGGTGGCCTTCAGCCGCTGCACCACCTGCTGCTTCACGCCCTGGAACACCATGCCCAGGTCCGCGCTCACGAACACCACGCGCTTGCCGTTACAGGGCGAGGCGATGACGAAGGCGCGCGAGCGCAGGCGCTGGTGGATGCCCGCCGTCTGCTGCTTCAACTCCACGTAGCCCATCATCCCCACTTCGGCGGCGGGGCCAGTGATGTCGTGGATGCCACTGCCGATGAGGAACGACTGCTGCCCGGCGCAGGTGCCTCCGAGCCCCTGTCCGCCCCTCCCCACAGGGAGCCCGCCGTCCGTCCGCTCCTCGCGGGAGCCTCGTTGGCCGCAGGCGGCGAGCACCAACGCGAGCGCGAGCGCACCCAGACGGATGATGGATGGACGCACAGCCACCTCCAGCCAGAGCCCAGCAGCGGCCCTACCCGGAGGTTAAGAACTCACGAGGCCAGCGGCAGCGTCACGCGGAAGACGGTTCCCCGGCCCACGGTGGACATCACCGTGATGCTGCCGCCGAGCCCGCGAATGATCTCCCGGCTCACCGAGAGCGCCGGCCGAGCCTCGTGCGTCGTGAAGAGCGGCTCGAAGACCTGGGAGAGCTGCTCGGGGGAGATGCCATCACTGGTGTCATGCACCTCGACGGCCACGAAGCCCCCACCCGCATCGCGGGTGACCAGCCGGACCTCGTTCTCCTCCGTGTCGCCCCCATCGCGCAGCGACAGCACCGCGTGGAGCACCAGGTTGAGCAGGGCCTGACGCAGCCCGCTCCCACTCCCAGCCACCAGGGCCCGGGCGCCGTAATCGCGCACCAGCCGCCCGCGCGAGCGCAGTGTGCTGGAGACCAGCTGCCCCACCGAGTCGAGCAGCGTGTTCAGGTCCACCGGTCCCTGGCCGGACTCTGAGCGGACGCTGCGCAGGTTGCCGATCAGCTGCCGCAGCCGCTCGGCGCCCTCGCGCACCTCGCCCACCGCCTCACGCCACTCGGCCACCTGGGAGGCGGGAGCAGAGCCAGCGATGTCCCCCATGCTGGAGAGCAGGTAGTCCAGGTTGGCGAGCATGAAGGCCAGCGGGTTGTTCATCTCGTGCGTGAAGCCCGGCACGAGCATCCCCAGGGTGGCCAACTTGTCGGACTGCTGCAGCCGAGCCTGGAGCTGCCGGCGCTCGGTGACGTCCGCGAGCGTGCCCAGCACCTCGCCCTGACCCGTGGGCGAGCTGTGCGCGGCCAGCTCCACCCACCGGGGGCCACCAGCGGCCAGCAGCTTGAGCTCGAGCCGGAAAGAGGCCTGGATGCGTGCGGCGATGGCGCCCAGCAGGGCCTCCACACGCGGCCGCTCCTCGGGGTGCACCATCTCCGCCAGCGGCTGGCCGAGCACATCCTCCACGGGCAGGCCGGTGAGGGCCGTCCACGTGGGGCCCAGGAACGTCAGGTTGCCCTGACCATCGAGGTGGAAGACGACCTCGCTGAGCTGCTCGGCCAGGAAGTGGTAACGCAGTGCGTCCGCTGACAGTCCGGAGCGCAGACTCTCGGCGAGCGCGAGCAGGCCCAGGCGGGACACTGCACCACGCGACTGGCGCTCGTCCTCGAAGGCGATGGCCTGCGACAGCTGCTGGTACGCCATTACCGCGCTCCTTTCCCCCGGGGAGCTGCTCAGTCGGAGATGGCGCACAGCATAAGGCCCACGAATGAAATCACGTCAATTCGCGTACGCTCCTATCGCGCTGGTTTCTCAGGAGTTGACAGAAATCCGGGTAAAAGTCCGGTGGTTACTGATCGGAATCGTCCGGTGGTGACCAAGAGGCGCTGGGAGTGCCGGAGCGGCGGCGCTCGCGGCGGTCGCCAATGACGCGAGCGGGGACGCCGGCGACGATGGCCCAGGGAGGCACATCCCGGGTGACAACGGCCCCCATGCCGACAATGGAGTGGTCGCCGAGGCGCACCCCATCGGTGATGCCAGCGTTGGCGCCCACCCACACGTCCTTGCCGAGCACGATGCCGCGGGAGGTGACGGGCTGTTCGCGCACGGGGCGATCCGGGGCGAGGCCGTGGTCGAAGGCATAGAGGGTGGCGCCGGTGGCGATGCGGCTGCCCTCGCCGATGTGGATGCCGGCGGCACCGCCATCGAGGCTGACACGCGCGTTGAGGCTGACGCCGGCCTCGAGCACCACGGGCCCGTGCACGAAGGTGTTGGCGGCGATGCTGACTCCGGGGCCGATGATGCGGATGGGTCGGCCCGGCTCGGCGAACAGGTTTGCGTCTGGAGAGATGAAACAGCCCTCGGCGATCTCCACCGTCTCCAGCTCGCGCAGCCTGTCCTGCACCTCCTTCTGCCAGGCCTCGGCCCAGGCGCGGTGACGCGGCTTGAGCGTGAAGTAGAGCCACGGCATCCAGGAGAGGCGCTGCTTGTGCTGCTCACGGCGGCGAGCGTCGAGATCGTCCACGGCGTTTGACTACCACGGCCGCGCATGGGGCGGGCACCGCGCCGCGAGCCCGAGGGACAAGTGTTGAGGCGAGTGGCACGCCGTGCTACCCGCCCTCCCATCTGAAGACCCGTATGGCTCCCGCAAGACTCATCGCCTCGACCCTCTGCCTGCTGCTCGCCTCGTGCAGCACCACCCGCTCCGGCGCCGCTCCTGCCGCCGAGGAGCTCACCCGCTATGTGCTCGTCCTCGAGGAGTCGCCCGGCGGCCAGGTCACCGAGCACTGGCGGCATGCCGAGGAGTTCGACCTTTCGTGGTACCCGTTTCCCACGAGCGCCCGTGCATCGACGTATGGACGCATCGTGCGCGTAGCGAAGACCTACCAGCGTGACTGTGATGCGGAGAAAGACCAATGCATCGACATGTGCATGAGCCGCCCTCTGCCTCGGGGGTTCGGACACATCAGATCTGGAGGGCGGAAGATGGGTGGAAAGGATCAGTGGTGCCGCGAGCAATGCCAACAAGCCTACGATGACTGCCTGGAGTTGGAGGGCCGTCAGCGCCAGGAGTTCTCGGCCGTGGACGAAGCCATCGACTGGTTGAAGCGCCATCACCAGGGCCTGCTGGTGGGCAGCATTGTCGTCATCGCCGGGGTTGCCTTCGTCACGGTTTCCGCCGGAGCGGGGCTCGTGGTCCTCGCACCCACGGTGCTCCTGGCATCCTGACGAGCCCTGCTCAGCTCCACATCACCGAGGCATCATATGAGACCCAAAAGCCCCGTCTTCGAAGCCATCAATCTTCTTGGCTTGATTCATGAGAAGACCGAGTCCGCCGAGGAGAAAGAGTTGCTTCTCACTGCGGCCGATGCGCTCCAATTCATCATTACAACGGGCCAACGGTATGAACTCGACGACTACCGCCAGGAGCTCAAGACAGAAGGGCCCGAGATGGTGATCGCCTCTTTCACAACGCGCGAAGAGGCGGAAGCATGGCTGAAGAACCACCCCAAACCGCCCTACATGGCCCTCGTGCTGATCGCGGACCAGTACCACGTCGTCATGTATGACCGTGATGACAACTTCCGCAAGCTGGTCTCCACCCACTCCATCGAGTACCACTTCGAGGAGATGATGAAGGACGGCCGTCCTCCTCCTCCGGTGGCCAGCTTCGACACCCGGGAGCAGGCCCGGGCCTGGTTCTACGGCCTGCCCGAGCGGCCCTCACAGGCCGTCATCCAGCTCGGGGGCGAGCCCTATCTCGCGGCGTACCATCGCAACATCGACCACCTCGCCTTCCACCCCTTCTCCCTCTTCGAGCGGTTCGAGGAGTGGCGCAAGACACTGAACGAGAAGAAGGTGCCCGAGGACCCCGAGCCGCAGTCCTGACCCTCGCCCCCCTCCTCCCCCCGCCGGAGGTCCACGGGTGGACAGCAGCTTGAGCCCGAGCCGGAAGGAGTCCTGGATGCGCGCGGCGATGGCGCCCAGCAGGGTCTCCACACGCGAGCCCGAGGGACAAGTGTTGAGGCGAGTGGCACGCCGTGCTACCCGCCCTCCCACCTGAAGACCCGCATGGCTCCCGCAAGACTCATCGCCTCGACCCTCTGCCTGCTGCTCGCCTCGTGCAGCACCACCCACTCCGCCGTCGCTCCCGCCGCCGAGGAACTCACCCGCTACGTGCTCGTCCTCGAGGAGTCGCCCAGCGGCCAGGTCACCGAGCACTGGCAGCATGCCGAGGAGTTCGACCTCTCGTGGTACCGGTTTCCCACGAGCGCCCGTGCATCGACGTACGGACGCATCGTGCGCGTCGCGAAGACCTACCAGCGTGACTGTGATGCGGAGAACGACCAGTGCATCAAGATGTGCATGAGCCGCCCTCTGCCTCGGGGATTCGGACACATCAAGTCCGGGGGAAGGGGAGAGGGCGGAAAGCTGGAGTGGTGCACCACTCAATGCAAACAAGCCTACGCTGACTGCCGGGAGTTGGAGGGCCGCCAACGCCAGGAGTTCTCGGCCGTGGACGAAGCCGTCGACTGGTTGAAACGCCATCACCAGGGCATTCTGGTGGGCAGCATTGTCGTCATCGCCGGAGTGGCCTTCGTCGCGGTTTCCGCCGGAGCGGGGCTCGTGGTCCTTGCGCCCGCAGTGCTTCTGGCATCTTGATGAGCCCTGTCGGCTTCTCACTCCATCACCAAGGCATCACATGAAAGATGAAGCCCCCACTTTCGAGGCAATCAATCTCCTCGGCCTGATTCTTGAGAAGACCGAGTCCGAGGAGGAGAAGGAGCTGCTTTTCACCGCAGCCGAGGCTCTCCGATTCATCGAGACGACGGGCCAGCAGTATGACTTCGTGGACTATCGACAGGATCTCAAGACAGAAGGGCCACAGATGGTCATCGCCTCTTTCGCGACGCGCGATGAGGCGGAGGCGTGGCTGAAGAACCACCCCAAACCACCCTGTAGGGCCGCGGTGCTGATCGCGGACAAATACCACACCGTCTACTATCGGCGAGACACCAACGACCGCACGATGCCCTCCACTCCAGGCATCGAGTTCCATCTCGAGGAGATGATGAAGGACGGCCGTCCACCTCCGCCGGCGGCCACCTTCGACACCCGGGAACAGGCCCGGGCCTGGTTCTACAGTCTGCCCGAGCGACCCTCACAGGCCGTCATCCAGCTCGGGGGCGAGCCCTATCTCGCGGCGTACCATCGCAACATCGACCACCTCGCCTTCCACCCCTTCTCCCTCGTCGAGGGACTGAAGGAGTGGCGCAAGAAGATGGAACAGGAGCGGACCCCGGAGGACCCCGAGCCGCAGTCCTGACCCTCGCCCCCCTCCTCCCCCCGCCAGAGGGCCACGGTCGGACAGGGGCGCCCCGCCCAGGAAGTCCTGGGAAGCCTCCATGTGGTCGGGCATGGTTGGCGCGAGTCTCCTCTCCGGAGAACGAACCCATGAAGGTAGCCCCCCCGCATCCCCAGGAGGAAGCGCGCCTCGCCGCGCTGGATAACCTCGAGATCCTCGACACGCTGCCCGAGGTCGGCTTCGACGACCTGACGCGCCTCGCCTCGCAGCTGTGCGAAACGCCCATCGCCCTGGTGTCCCTGGTGGACCACTATCGGCAGTGGTTCAAGTCCCGCGTCGGGCTGGAGGCTCCCGAGACGCCGCGCGAGCTGGCCTTCTGCGCCCATGCCATCCTCGGCGAGGAGCTCTTCATGGTGGAGGACTCCCACAATGACGAGCGCTTCCATGACAACCCGCTCGTCACCGGGGGACCGCATGTGCGCTTCTACGCCGGCATCCCCATCAGGGGCGCGGCCGGCCTCAACATGGGCACCCTGTGCGTCATCGACCATGAGCCGCGCCGGCTCACCCCCGCCCAGCAGTACGCGCTGGCCGTGCTCGGACGCCAGGTGGAGGCCCAGCTGCTGCTGCGCCTGCGAGTACGCGAGCTAGAGCGGCGTGAGGAGGAGCTGCGCTCGCAGCGCGACACCCTCGCCCACATCCAGAACCAGAAGGATGAGCTGCTCCACAAGGTGATGCGCGACTTCAAGGCGCCCCTGGCCAGCATCCTCACCAATGCCGCCTTCACGCTCTACCGCCCGCACCTGCCGGAAGACGTGCTGCGCGCCTCGCGCGACATCCGCGACGCGGCCGACACCCTGCACCGCACCACGTCCAACCTGCTGGACGCGAGCGGCGACGAGACTACCCTCCCCCTCAACACCTCGCAGTTCGACGCCCACGTGCTGCTGTCCGAGGTCGCGCGTGACTTCCAACAGCGTCTGGTGAGCTCTCCGCGCCGCTTCACCCAGTCCGCCAAGCTGGTGGAGCCCCTCATCACCGCGGACCGGGAGCTGCTGCGCCGTACGCTCGTCAACCTGCTGGACAACTCCTTCCAATACACCGCACTGGGCAGCAGCCGGGTGACGCTCGAGGCCTCCAACCCCGAGCCCGGTCTGCTGGAGCTGCGCGTGCGCGACGAGGGCCCCGCCATCGCCCCCGCTGCGCGCGCTCACCTCTTCGAGGCCCACCTGCCCGACGCCCACACGCCCAGCTCCGGGCGCGCCGAGGGCAGCAACCGACTCGCGCTCGCCTTCTGCCGCCGCGCCGTCCAGGCTCACGGCGGGTGGCTCTGGGTGGAGGACAACCACCCCAAGGGCGTGGCCTTCTGCATCCGCTTGCCCGTGCGCCCCCACGGGCCCTTGTACTCCGGCTCATGAGGGCGCGGTCTCTCCCCGGGACTCTTCTCGCAACCCGGGGCTGCGACGCTTGACGGCTCGGGCCAGCAAGGCCGTCAGCAGCGCCCAGGCCAGCCCCGCCATCCACCCGCCCAGCACGTCCGTCGGGTAGTGCACCCCGAGGTACACCCTCGTCAGGCCAACGAGCAGCGTGAGTGACAGCGCCACGCCCACCAGGTACGCCCGCAGCCACCGCCGCTCGACGAGCTGCGCCAGCAACGCCCCCAGCGTCAGGTAGACGATCGCCGACAGCATCGCGTGCCCGCTGGGAAAGCTCTCCGTCAGCACGTGCGTGAGGTGCGGCACCACCGTGGGCCTCGGCCGGGCGAACAAGCTCTTGAGCAGCGTGTTCACCAGCGCCCCGCCCACCGTCGAGCCCACCACCAGCGCCAGCGACCTCCAGCGCCGCACCAGCACCAGGAAGCCCGCGACCGCGCACACCACCAGCGTCAGCACCGACACGCTGCCCAGCGCCGTCACGTCCCGAGCCGCCTCGGCCAGCCACCTCGGGCCGCGCGGCTCCTCCGGGTTGTCCGCGCGCCTCAGCGACAGCAGCACACGCTCGTCGAAGTGCTGCGTCTCCTGCTCTCGCACCTCGTCCGACAGCCCGATGAAACCCAGCCCCACCGCCGCCAGCGTCAACAGCGTGGCCAGCAGACCAATCCCGTCGGCTCCCAGCTTCCCGTGGAAGCGCACCCATAACTCCCTCGGTGCGAGTTGCATGCGCCCACTATGGTCACACACCGGGAGTGCTCCCACCTGTGCGGAGTCTTGGCGACCCCGCCGTCCTCCAGCGCACCGCGATTCCGTGCACCCCTGGACACTGCGCCCCGTCCATTCGTGTTCTCGACGGCAGACGGCCCCAGGTGGGGCTTGGGATTGAGGCGCTCGATCACCAGATTGGCCGCACCCTGTTGTGAGCGAGCCGGGCACGTCAGCCGCTCGGAATAACTTTTCCGGGCGCCCTCATCCCGGCCACCTCTTGGGAGTGATGTCCCATGAACGCTTTCGCTACTGCTACTCCTACCCCTCCGAACTTCAAGACGGGCCTTATCAACAAGGTCTTCTTCATCCGCTGGGAGCAGCCGCCCAGCCCGCAGGATCTGTTCGTGGTGGACAAGCGCTTCCGCGAGTCCTACGAGGCGTACCGCCAGCAGCTCTCCGTCGTCGTCACCACGGGGGCCAAGGCCCGGGTGCCCAACGGCGAGCAGCGCAAGGGCCTCTTCAAGCTGCTGGAGGAGAACCGCAAGTACATCTGCGAGCTCCACCTCCTCATGGAGGGCAACGAGCTGCAGCACAACCTCCAGCGCATCATCGCCTCGGCCCAGCTCATCGTGACGCGCATCTACGACAACAACTACGCGCGCCTGCACAAGAGGGCGGATGACATCGCGCCCTTCCTCACCAGCCGCCTGAAGGTGGACGGCAACCGCATCATCAACGATGCGCGCCTGCTGGGGCTGGTGGCCTAGCCCCAGCGCGGCGGTGCCCGGCGCCTACCGCGCCATGCAGACGTAGTAGTTCTCGCCGTAGTAGTCGTCGCTGTCGGCCGCGAGCGCGCGCGAGAAGCCCAGGCGCCGCAGCGTGTCCACCAGCACGTCCGGCTCGAAGAAGGTCACCATCTCGTTGGGATCGGTGACCAGCCGGCGCGTGATATCGACATGGTAGGTGGTGGCGGCCTGCAGCGCCTCATCCCAGCGCCCCTCCGCCTTCCACTCCTCGATGGAATTCACCATCACCTTGCGCAAGTCCGGCCGCTGCCGGGGACCGGTGGCGATGACCACGCCGCCCGGCTTGAGGTGCTCGAGGCTCTGGCGCAGCACCTGCTCCGGCTCGCGCACGTAGAAGAGGACGTTGTTGAGCAGCACCGCATCCGCCTCGCCCGGCACCTCTCGGGGGAAGCTGCGCACGTCTCCCTCCAGCACCTTCCAACGCCAGCGCGCCTCCTCGGGCGCCCGGGCCTGCTTGCCCACGGCCAGTCCGAGCATCACCGGGTTGTTGTCGAAGCCCACCACCGTGTGCCCGCGCTCGACGAGCGGCTGGCTCACCAGCCCCGTCCCACACCCTGCGTCGATGATGTACTTGCGTCCCTCGGTGTCGCGCAGAATCTTCGCGACCATCCGGCGGTAGCAGTTGAGCTGGGAGCAGATGGCATCGTAGCTCCTCGCGAACTCGGTCCAGATGTTGTCGACCACGGTGGCCCTCGCTCGGCCCGGGGCCATCCCGGGCGCGGGCTCACAATCTAAGGAGCCGGACAAGGGCGGGGAGTCCCCCCAAAGGAGCGGTACGAGCGCGCGGAGCTGGAGGCCGCGGCAGGCTCACCAGCCGCCATAGGGAACGGTGAGGGCCTCCATGTAGTGGCCCGAGGGGTCCTGGAAGTAGACCCCGCGGCCCCCGTCGTTGGTGTTGATCTCACCCCGGCGCTGGCCTCGTGGGTCGGCCCAGTGTTCGATTCCGCGGTCGCGAATCTTGGCGATGAGGGAGTCGAACACGTCCTCCGACACGAGGAAGGCGTAGTGCTGGCCGATGAAGTCGATGTCGGTCTGGATGTAGTCGAGCGACACCCCGTCATCCAGCTTGACCGCCAGGAAGTGCCCGAGGGGTTGCGGCTCGGGGAGCCCGAGAAGCTCGGCGAGGAACCGCGCGGAGCGCTCCTTGTCCTTCGCGGCGATGATGGTGTGATTGAAGCGGACGGTCATGGTCGGGTCCTTGTAATGGGCCCCGAACTCAGCACGCCCCCGAGATCGCCGGCAATCCCGCCACCGCCAGGAGACCCATGCTCCCGACAATAAAAAACGGGCCCCGCGTCTCCGCGAGGCCCGGGCACCGGGGCGACGGCAGCGCTCCCGAGACTCAGTGCTTCTTCATCCACTTCAGGATGGGGGCCCACACGTCCTGCTCCGCCCCACTGGCCAGGAACAGGTCCGCATGGCCATAGTCGAGGAGACGGTACTCGTCCGACTGATACTTCTTCACCAGGAGAACGCTCACGTCCTTGCTACCCAGCTGCTTCGCGCTGTGCACGCCGTAGCTGCCGAAGCCACCCGCGGCGCCCACGTACAGCACCGGCACCTTCACCTGCGACAGGTGATCGTCATACGGCAGGCTCGTATCGCCGCACATCATCCGGTCGCTCTCCACCTGCTCCATGAAGCTCTGGTAGGGACGCGCGGAGGCGAGGAAGTCGAAGAACTGCCGGTCACTCTCCAGGTGCTTCAGCTCCGTCGGCAGGCCCGTCGTCGTGGAGAACTCACCCGCGGAGAAGTGGTAGTAGGGCACCGACGGCTGGATACCGAACTCCTCATTGGTGAGGAGCGAGAAGGTCGCCGCTCCCACGGTGCGGCCGAGCTCCCGGTAGGTCATCGGCGGCAGCTCGACGCCAGGCACCTGCGCGGGGAAGTCCGGATAGGTGATGGCGGCCTGACCCACCTGCTGGATGGTCACGCCCGCGCCGGGCCCGCCCAGGTTGCCCTCGACGCGCCCCGACTGCAGCACCAGGTCCCCCACCGCCGCGCGCACGCAGGCCCACTGGCGCTGCTGCTCGCCCTCCGGCCCGAACTTCAGCACCATGTCCACCGGGATGAAGCCGCTCACGTTGCGCAGGCCCTGCGGCAGCTGCGTCTCCGCGCTCATGTAGGCGTAGGACACCGTGGCCCCACGGCTCCAGCCCAGCAGGTTCATCTTCCCGGCGCCGCTGCCCGTCAGCGCGCGCACCGCCCGCGCCACCGTCAGGCCCGTGCCCACGTCCTGGGCGTGCGTGCCCAGGTTCCAGCCCGCCATGAAGGAGAAGTCCTGCGTCCCCTCCGGCACGTGCGTCCAGCGCTGATCGATGCCCCACACGTCCACGCCCTGGTCCGCCAGGTACACGGCGATGGACTGCTTCTTGTTCACCGTCGCCGTCAGCGTGCTGGCCATGAAGGCGCCCTGGAAGTTCCAGGCGTCGCCATGCACCATGAAGATGGACTCGGGGGCGCGCACCGGCCACCAGGCGAGCCGCTCCTTCACCACGCGGTGCAGGGTGATGATGTCGTGGGCCGAGCGGCCCACCTGCAGGCGGATGCTGTAGTGGTAGATGTCACCCTGCACCCGCTCGCGCTCGAAGCCGCTGATGAAGCGCGCGCCCTCCGTCCCAGCCAGGCAGCTCGAGCAATCCGAGGCCTGGAGCATGGACTGCGCCTGCCCCACCTCCTCGGCCGTGGCGGACAGCTCCTCGGACTCGGAAGTCTCGGCACCGCAGCCCACCAGCGAGAGCAGGGCGATCGGGACGATGTGGCGGAGATTGAAGCGCATGTGTTCCTCAAAAAAGAGTTTCTACATGGCTGAAGAAGCAACGTTGCTGCCACCCAGCCAGCCCCACTTGCACAAGCCAGAGAGCAGGAACCACGCCAACCCCCCAAGCCCGCGAAAAGACTGGAACGCCCTCACGAACGTACCGTCACCGCTGAAACATGACGCCTATACTAAACAAAGGAAAGCCCGATTTTCAAAGGGGACGGAGATAACGTGTCGAAACTGAAACTCATGCTTCAAGATTGAATCAGAAAACATGAAATCACGGCGAGGCATGACAGCCTTGTCCTCTCTGAAGTCCGAGAGTCGCGACACCCCTGTCCGGAAGGCCGCGTGAAGGCGTGAACGGGGGCCTCAACTGCGTCTTGTGGCCTTCGGGGAGCCGCGCCCACACTTCGCGCCCCTGGAGGAGAGCCCCATGAGCTTCGCCACCATCGACCCCACTACCGGCAAGACGCTGCGCATCTTCCCTGCCCACACACCGGAGGAGGTGGAGGCGAGGTTGAGGAGGGCCGAGGAGACGTTCCGCACCTTTCGCCACACCTCGCTGGCCGAGCGCGCCGGGTGGATGCGGCGTGCGGCGGAGCTGCTGGAGGGGGAGGCGGACGCCTACGGGCGGATGATGACGCAGGAGATGGGCAAGCCGCTGGAGGCGGCGCGCGCCGAGGCCCGGAAGTGCGCCACGGCCTGCCACTACTACGCGGAGAACGCCGAGCGCTTCCTCGCGGACGAGCCGGTGGACACCCCGCCGGACACGAGCTTCGTGCGCTACCAGCCGCTCGGGCCGGTGCTGGCCATCATGCCGTGGAACTTCCCCTTCTGGCAGGTGGTGCGCTTCGCCGCCCCCGCGCTCATGGCCGGCAACGTGGGGCTGCTCAAGCACGCGCACAACGTGCCGCAGTGTGCGCTCGCGCTGGAGGAGCTCTTCCTGCGCGCGGGTTTCCCCCAGGGGGTGTTCCAGTCGCTGCTGGTGGACGTGGCGGGGGTGCGCCGGCTGATTGAGGACCCGCGCATCCGGGCGGTGACGCTCACCGGCAGCGAGGGCGCCGGGCGGGACGTGGGCCAGCGCTCGGGCCAGCAGCTCAAGAAGGTGGTGCTGGAGCTGGGCGGGAGCGACCCGTTCGTGGTGCTGCCCAGCGCGGACCTGGACAGGGCGGTGGAGACGGCGGTGAAGGCCCGCCTCATCAACAACGGCCAGTCCTGCATTGCCGCCAAGCGCTTCATCGTCACCCAGCCCATCTATGAGGAGTTCGAGCGCCGCTTCGTCGAGCGGATGCGCCGCGCCGTGGTGGGAGATCCACAGGACGCGAAGACGGAGGTGGGCCCGCTCGCGATGGTGAGCATCCGCGACGGACTGCATGATCAGGTGGAGCGCAGCGTGGCGGCGGGAGCCCGGCTGCTGCTGGGCGGACTCAAACCCTCGGGGCCGGGCTTCTGGTACCCGCCCACCGTGTTGGCGAATCCTCCGCCGGGCTCCCCGGCCTATACGGAGGAGATGTTCGGCCCGGTGGCGGTGCTCTTCCGCGCGAAGGACGCCCGAGACGCGCTGCGCATCGCCAATGACTCCCCCTACGGGCTGGGCTCGAGCGTGTGGACGCGCGACGAGGCCGAGCAGCGCTTCTTCATCGACGGGCTGGAGGCCGGCACGGTGGCCGTCAACGGCATGGTGGCGAGTGATCCGCGCCTGCCCTTCGGCGGGGTGAAGGCCTCGGGCCACGGGCGCGAGCTGGCGCGCCACGGGCTGCTCGAGTTCCTCAACATCAAGACGGTGCGCCTGTCGAATCCGTCCGCCCCGGCGCCCGCGCAGACACCGGCCCAGGCTAACGAGTAGGCACCCGGAACGAAAGGCATCGGAGGCCAGAGCCCATCCGCACACTGTCCGCGACAAAGGAGGCCATATGCATCTCCGGCTTTTGGTCGCCGCACGTGGGATTTTGCTGTCGCTGGCGCTTCTCGGAGCGACTCAGCTCGCTTGCGTCGGCGGCCACATCCCGCCGTCCATGTTCCAGTTCCAGAATGTCGTGCCCTACAGCGGTCCTGCACCGGAACCAGGGGGATGGAAGGTTGCCCAGGTGCTCATCCTGTTGGGCAGGATTTCTCCCGTCTTTTCCCCGACCGCCACCTGCGACATCGAGGTCGGCGTTCCTGAAAGGAATGGGAATGGGTGGGTACTGGATGAATTCGCACAAGCGGAGGCCGCCAGGGCGGCTGACAAGGCCGCACGCATCGTCCTGCGGGAGCAAATTCCAACCGCTCTCGCCTGCCATCGGTTCAGGGCCCACATGCAGAGCATCCTGGCGGAGCCGGTGATCGGCCCTATCCCTGGCGCTCGGGTCACGGGCTTTCAGCGGGTGGGCGTCCCACGGTCGACCTTTCCGTGAAACCAGGAAGCCCCGCCCGTATCGCACGAAGCACAAGGGCCGGACGCCCTCTCGAACGCAAGCCCATCGGGAAGCCGCATTCATGAATCCGGAGCTGACAGCCGACGCACTCGTCCAGCTTGTCCACCGCTACTACCCGGCGGGACTTCTCGTCGACGAGCCTCAATACAAGGCGTCAGAAGAGGTCCAGAGGCTCAGAACACTGCTGCGGGTCCATGAGACGCCCTCACCTACCTGGGAGGCGTTCATCCCGCAGCTCCGTCATGAGTTCCCAGACTGCTCACTCTGGGACACCACGGTGCCCCTGCTGGACCCCTGCTACAGCGTCCGTGTCTCTCTCCCGGGATTCAAGACAGGGGACCCCCGATACGACTGCGTCGTCTGCCTGCTAAGCCAACTCTCCCCGGTGTACGCCCTCTACGCTTCCCATACAGATAGGAATGCCCCCAGAGAGGAGGGCTACTGGCTGCGCCTGCCGCCATTCCCTCTTGAGTTCCAGCCTCACGAGACCAGACTCGCTGCGCTCATCGAGTCCACCTTCGGTTTCACCCGCCTGCCCAACGACGTCCTCCTCACCCCCGTGCCGGACCTCGTGCCGCAGACGGCTAACTTCGGGCTCGGCGAAGCGCGGCTCATCGATTGCCTCTTCACGCCGTACCGCTGGTGAGTCTCCCCGGTAATCCCACCGGGCCGAGCTTGGACGCGCACTTTTCCTGCTTGTGGCGATGTGGAACACCACCATCAGCGCAGTGGCCACTACCCACAGCCATGCGCGGCAGGCCCGTCCGACCTCTCGTCCCTGCGCAAACCCCGTCTCGTCGGCGTTGGCCGCCTCCGAGGCCCGCACGTAGGCGAGGGCTTCGGTGGCGCGAGCGCCTGCGACATCTCGCCCGCTTCCAGCTCCGCGATACGCGCTTCCTTGGGGTCCATCGCCTCCACGCACAATGATGTCTCACGCGCCTGCGGCCACCGTCGATCGCCCTCCCGCCCGCCGTCCGACGCTCAGCAGCCCCGCCAGCCGAGATCCGGCCGGTGAATGGCTACCAACAACTCAGTGCTTCACGACAAGCACAGACACACCAAACTGTCTCGTGTTTTCCGAGCGCATCCGCTCAGGATCATGAATGAAGCCCCCACAATCATAGATCACGAACAAGATCCGCTTCCATCGAGTACGATATGCAGCAACATCACTCGTTATTTCCTCTTGAACCGCGCTGAGCGAATGCTTCGCCGTCACCACCTTTGCCTCAATCACCAAATCATCCGCATCAACAACGAAATCTGGCACAAATGCTCTCGCACCAACCGGAACACGCTCTTGCTCGCGCGTGAATTCGACACCTATCGAGCGCAGAATCACTTCAATCGCATTCTGAACGGTCTTCTCATCACTGGGCACGCCAGTCTGAAACGCGGGGCGCAGCGCACGCAAAATAGCACCCTCTATCTCGAATGCTCCAGAGCTAGGCAACTGTACAATCCCAGCCCCCCGCCCCAGACTTTCATACACACCGATAGCCTGTTCGACAGTATCAATCAACCTGGGGACCACACTCTGTCCTTGAACATGAGAAAAGACACTTAGGAGCGCTGCGGGCCTCCCTTGGTCGCCATCCTCGCACTCTCCCGATAATGGCCGCCCTCTGGCGCAAGTCTGTCGATTGCTGCCGCCATCAAAGCAACCACTTCAGGAAGCTCTTCTTTTTGGTCGGAGCAGTCATCGTACTCTGATCTCGCTCGCATCGCTTCATAACGAGACAACACGTCATCGATTTCCGCCAGCACCGCATCAAGTTCGGAAGCCATATTCAAAGTGCCATCCCAGCGGCCATGTATCGGTCACACTTCAGATTCAGGAAATACTAACGAGTAGGCACCCGCCCTCGGGGCGGTGCGTCGCGGTGGACTTCCTCCAGGGCCTCGGCCACCGCGTCCATCTCCAGGCCGAGCTGCTCCACGCTCCGGCGCAGCCCCGCCCCCGCCACGTCCGCTCCCGCCGCGTCCGCCGAGCGCACTCGCAGCACCTGCGTGTAGAGATTCTCAAGCGTGTAGTACAGGCGCATGTGCTCGGCCTCCAGCCGCGAAGCCGCCGTGGCCAGCTCCGCCCGCTGCTTGCGCTGCTCGTCCAACAGCCACAGCGTCCCCTCCAGCCGCTCCTTCACCACCGCGTCGCTCTCGGACTCCACCCGCGCCGCCAGCCTCGCGCGCTCCGCCTCCAACCGGCGCTCCTCCTCGGGCGGGCTCAACGCGCGCAGCTCCCGCTCCCGGCGCGCCAGCTCGTGGCAGCTCTTACGCAGCCCCTCCACCGTCTGCTCCGGCTGGTGCACCACGTCCTTCAGCACCCCCGGCCCCGTGCGCAGCTCCACCAGCAACTTGTCGCACAGCGTGTCCACTCGCGCCGTCCGGGGGTCCTCCATCTGTTGGGGCACTTCCGCCCTGTCCGGGGCCTCGGGCTCCTCGTCCCGGGCCTCCTCCTGCAAGGCCGTGCCCTGCTTCTCCCCCTGCTGGAGCCGGAGCTGCCGAGCCCGGCCCAGGATGCCCGCCGACGCCGCCCCCATGCCCAACGCCACGAAGACGAGCCACCACTTATCGGGCAGGCGGATCGCCATCGCCACCATCACCAACGCGGCCAGCGCGAACACCCACCCCATCATCGGGTTGGCGTCCTCGAGCTCCCGCTGCCGCCTCCGGGCGCGCTGCTCCTCGCGCCACCGCTCCTTCGCCATGCGCCGCTCCCACTTGCGGCGCTCCTTCTTCTCCATGTGCTCGCCCATCGAGCCCATGTGCTCCGCCCACTTCTCCACCCCCTTGGCCCACCGCTCCACCCCCTCGGCGTGCCGCTCCGCCCACCGCTCCACCCCCTCGGCCCACTGCTCCACCCCCTTCTCCACCCCCTTGGCGTGCTTCTGCGCCCAGCGCTCCAGTTCCTCTGCGTGCTGGCGCTCCCACATCTCCTTCCATTGGGCATGGCGCTTCTGGCCCTCGGCGAGGGCCTCCATCATGCGGCGCAGGTGCTTCTGGAGGGGCAACTCGGGCGGCGGAGGGGGCGGTTGCGGAGCCATGGCTGTCTCCCGGCGGCGGCGTTACTTCACGGTGTTACACCGGGCGCCCCCACTCTGCCCACGATTCGGTGGATTCCCACCTCCACCGGGGATGGATACGCGGCGCCCGCCTGTTCGCAGGCCCACACCAAGGTTTGCCCTTCCCCGCCAGATGAACGAAGAAGACAGGGCGGGCGGGGGGCCGCAAGGGGATGGTCGTGTCGAGGAATGAAGCAGGGGGAATGGGACCCGAGGCCATTCGCGCATTGCGCGGAGAGCAGAGCCGTGCGTCCTTCGCTCGACAGCTTGGGGTGACGCCCCTCACCGTGTACCGCTGGGAGCTTCCGGAAGAAGCCGCGCAGGCCCGCCGCCCCAGGGGCCGGGTGATGGAGGCCCTGCGCCAGCTCGCCGAGGGCGGCCAGCCAGCCCTGCCCCCTGCTCTCCGTCCGGCCAACAGCCTGGTCCGCCAGGAGCTGACGCACGAGGAGAAGGCCCGGTTGAACGCCTGCCTGACGCTGCTGCAACGGGCCGACTGGCGGGCCGCGGAGAACACCCTGCTGGAGCTGCTGACCTCGAGCGAGCTGCGCACCACGGGGGCACGAGCCCTGGCCTCGGTGGGCCTGGCCTACGCATACCGTTGGGGCTACGAGGATGTGCGGCGAGCCTTCGCGGTGCTGCTGCCCCACCTGGTCGAGGCCGACGCGGGCCTGCTGCCCGCCGAGAGCGTCGAGGTGTACGTCCACGCGACGGCCGCCAACCTCTACGCCTCGCCGGACGGCCGCATCTTCGACGCGGGCAAGATGAACGTGCACGTAGCGCGCGCCGAGGCCCTGCTGCGGCCCAACCACCCCCTGTTCGCGGAGGTGCGCTGCCAGCTTCGCCTTGCCCAGGTGGCCGCCGCCTTCTACCTGGGTGCCCCCGAGCTGCTCGCCCGCCAGTACGGACGCCTGGAGGAGGCGCTCGCGGAGGTGACGGACCCATCGCTGCGGCTGATGGCCATGCACGGGCTGGCGCACGAGGCCGCCATCCGAGGCGAGGTGTCGCTGGCCACCCGGCGCTTCCGAGAGCTGGCGCAGGCCGCGGCACGCCTGGGTTATGGCCTGTTGGAGGCACGCAGCCTCGCCTTCCTCGCGCAGCACCGGCTGGACGAGGCGTGCGAGCCCGAGGAGGCGCTCGCGCTGGTCCACCGCGCCCGCGGAGCCTTTGACGGGCGGCTGGGTCGAGCCTTCTCCTTCATCTTCGCCGCGCGCGCGGAGGCGGACGCCCTGCTGCGCCTGGGCCGCTTCTCCGAGGCCGAGGCAGTGCTGGAGCAGGGCACCACGGTGACGGAAGAGCTGAGCTGGACGCCGCATCACCTGGTGGTGCAGCGCGCCCGCCTCCTCTACCTCACCGGCCGCTACGCGGACCTCCGCCAGCTCGCCCACCAGCTCTCGAGCTACACCGGACCCATCCAGCAGCCCCTTACCCGCGCCTATGGGTGCTGGGTGGAGGCGCTGGCGGACTGGGCCGAGGGCCACGCGCAGCGGTCCGCGGAGGGCTTCGCCGCCGCCCATACCCGCGCCCTGGAGCTGGGAGGCTGGCCCTACTTGCGGCGTGACAGCGCGGTCTGCGAGGTGGGCGCGCGCGCCGCCGCGGGTCAGCTCCAGGAGTCCCGCGTGGCCCTGCGCCGGGCCCGGGCCATCCTCGAGCAGTTCCCCTCCGCCTGGAGCACCGCCCTGCTCCACCGCCACGAGGGCTGGCTGCTCGCCCGGGAGGGCCGCCTGCGCGAGGCGCGCGAGAAGCTGGAGGCCTCGCTGGCCACCTTCACCCTCGCCGCGGACGCCCCCGAGGCCGCCCTCACCCGCCGCACCCTCGCCGCGGTGGCGCGCGCCGCAGGCGAGCCGGGCGCCGAGGCCGCGTACCTGCACAGCGAAGACGAGCTGCGCCGCTACGGCATCACCCCCCCGCCGGACTTCAGCGCGGAGATTCACCCCGTGCAGGAGACCCCATCTCCGGAAGCGGAGCCCCGGCTGGGAGCCGAATCGCTGGGGGTGCCCTTCGAGCGGCTCGCCGTGCGCGGCATGGGTGCCTCCCTCATCCAGCGCGAGCTGGTGGCGGTGCTGGAGGGACTCTTCCCCGGCCGCAACCCGCGCCTGGAGGAGCTGGACTCGCAGGGCCGCACCACGCCGCTGCTGGGCGAGAGCACCGTGCCCGCCAGCGAGTGGGTGGAGTTCGGCGACGGGTGTGGCCGCCGACTGCGCGTGGGCGTGGCCGGTCCCCTGCCCGCGGATGGACGAGCGCTCATCAGTGCCCTGGCGCGTCTGGCCGGCTTCGCGCTGGAGGTGGCCGTGCTGCGCGGCTTCGTCCAGGCGGAGCCGCCCCTGCGCGAGCCCGAGGCCGCACCCGAGGTGCCCGGCTTCATCGCCGCCTCACCCACCATGAACAAGCTGAAGACGGAGCTGGCGGGGCTGAGTGGCTCGCGTGCCACCGTCATCGTCACTGGCGAGTCTGGCAGCGGTAAGGAGGTGGTGGCGCGCGCGCTCCACCGGCTGTCAGCCCGGGCCGATCGGCCCTACGTGGCCTTCAACTGCGCCGCGGTGCCGCGCGAGCTCTTCGAGGGCCAGCTCTTCGGCTACCGGCGCGGCGCCTACACCGGCGCGGCCACGGACCACCCCGGCGTCATCCGCGCGGCCCACGGGGGCACGCTCTTCCTGGACGAAATCGGAGAGCTGCCGCTCGAGGTGCAGCCCAAGCTGCTGCGCTTCCTGGAGAACGGGGAGATCTTCCCCCTGGGCGAGACGCGACCGGCGCAGGTGGACGTGCGCGTCATCGCCGCCACCCACCGGGACCTGGGACAGCTCGTGCGCGAGGGGCGCTTCCGCGAGGACCTCTACTACCGGCTGCAGGTGGTGCCAGTACGGGTGCCCCCACTGCGCGAGCGGCGCGAGGACATCATCGCCCTGGCACGCCACTTCGTGAACCAGCTCACCCCCGAGGGCCGGGAGCCGCCGCAGCTCGGACCGGACGCCATGGCCGCGCTGGTGGCGCACTCCTGGCCGGGCAACGTGCGAGAGCTGCGCAACGTCATTGAACGCTCGCTCGCCTTCGGTTCGCTGCCGTCGGTGCTGGGGGCGGACAGGCTGCGCATCACGGGCTGAGCCCGGAGCCGCGAGCGCCTGAGGGGAAAAGAACACCGCGGGCCAGGACAGGGGGCGAACCCGACCCGCGGTGCGTGGCTACAACTACACCTACGTAAAGGTGCGCTCGTGGGCCGAAGTGGGGGGAGTTCTGACCCACGAACGCTTCAGGCACCGAGGCGCCCGAACTCGAAATCGTTATCGAGAGGACACTTAGCAGGGGTCATGCCAACGTTTTGGGGCCCCTGGAGGCCGTTTGGAAATCATCCAGGGCTATCCAAGGGCAGGCGGGCATATCCAAAAGGGCATCCAGGAAACGGAGGGAGGGTTTTCGGATACCCAGTGGATATGGGGGGTGGGTGAACCAGCCGGGCAACCAGACGAGGACGGGAGAGGAGAGCTCGTGAGGGCGGCGAGCGGGGGCGAAGTGGGCTAGGGAGGAGAGCGCCGATGAGCTCTTCCGTCTCCTCCCGTGCCTTCCGAGTCTTTAGCTGGTCCACCCTCGTCTACACGCTGGCCGTGGTGCTGTGGGGCGCGTTCGTGCGTGCCACGGGCTCGGGGGCTGGGTGCGGAGACCACTGGCCTGTGTGCAACGGCGAGGTGGTGCCGCGAGCGCCCACCGTGCAGACGATCATCGAGTACACGCACCGGGTGACGAGCGGGCTGGCGCTGGTGCTGGCGGTGGTGCTGTGCGTGTGGGGACTGAGGGCGCACGCGAAGGGGCACCCGGTGCGCAAGGCGGCCGTCTTCTCGCTCGTCTTCATGCTGACGGAGGCGGCGTTGGGGGCGGGGCTGGTGCTCTTCAAGATGGTGGCGGGCAACGAGTCGCTGGCGCGGGCGTGGTGGATGGCGGCTCACCTCATCAACACGTTCCTGCTGGTGGGGGCGATGGCGCTGACGTGCTGGTGGGCGGGAGGCCGGGAGCGGCTGACGTGGCGCCAGCAGGGGCTGGTGGGGTGGCTGGTGGCGGGCAGCGTGGCGGGGCTGCTGGTGCTGGGAGTGAGCGGGGCCATCGCCGCGCTGGGGGACACGCTCTTCCCGGCGTCGAGCCTGGCGGACGGCTTCCGGCAGGACATCTCGCCCACGGCGCACGTGCTGCTGCGGCTGAGGGTGCTGCACCCGTTGCTGGCGGTGGTGGTGGGGGCGCTGGTGGTGTTCTCCGCGACGACGGTGGCGAGGCTGAGGCCCTCGCCGGAGGCGAAGCGGGCGGCGCTGCAGCTGGGAGTGCTCTACGCGCTGCAACTGGTGGCGGGGCTCGTGAACCTGTTGCTGCTGGCACCGGTGTGGATGCAGCTGGTGCACCTGCTGCTGGCGGACATGGTGTGGATCGTTCTCTTGAGGCTGGGCACGGCGGGGCTGGCGGAGGGAGCGCCGAGGGTGGAGGAGAACCCGGCCCCGAACCTCTCGCCGACCTGACTCACCCGCGCTCCAGCGCCTCGGCAATCCCGCGCAAGGCTTCGAGGGCCCGCAGCGGCAAACCAATCCCACCCGAGGGCACCTGGGGCTCGCGCACGTTGATGCGGATGAGCGTCCCCTTGCCGGCGGCCGCCACCCGCTCACAGAAGTGCCGCACGGAGGGGATGGCCGTGCCCGCGCCGCACTCGACGACGGCGAGGGAGCCGGGCTTCACGCCCTGAAGCCACTCCGTCAGCCGCTGCTCCTGGACCTCGGTGCGAGAGGCATCCCACGCCCAGTCGCCGAACATGAGGATGTTCGGCCGCAGGAGCGAGCCGCAGCGCGGACACGTGGGCAGGGGTGGCCGAGCGCGGAAGGTCTCGGGGTCCACCTCCACGGAGTACGGGGCGGCGGAGGAAAGCTCCGGGCAGGAGCCGAGGCACTGCACGTGGTGGATGGAGCCATGGACCTCGAGGACGCGCTCCTCGGGGAAGCCCGCCTTCTGGAACTGGCCATCGACATTCGAGGTGAAGACGAAGGCGCCGTGCCGCATGCGCGAGGCCCAGGTGCGCAGCAGCGTGAACCCGGGATGGGGAGTCGTCGCGCGGTACAGCCCGAGCCGGTGGCCGTAGAAACCCCAAGCGAACTCGGGGTCCTTCTGGAACCACTGGGGGTTGGCCATGGACGCGAAGTCGAGCCCGAGCTTCGCGTAGGCCGGGTAGGCGCGCCAGAAGCCCTCCGTGCCGCGGAAGTCGGGCAAGCCCGAGTCCACACCCATCCCAGCCCCCGCTCCGATGATGAGGGCCTCGGCGGAGCGGAGGACGTCGGCGGCACGGCGGAGCTCCTGGCTCATCACGCTCTCCTAGGGGACCGCCTCGACGTTGGCTGGAGAGGGGTTGGCCAGGGGAGGAATCTCGAAGCGGCGCACCTTGCGGTCCCTCCACTGGAGCAGCAGCAGCGAGGGGTCCTCCAGCGGCACGTCGAAGGTGAAGGACAGCTTGCTCGGGCCCCCGGCGTCCGCCTCCAGCACCTTCACGTGCATCCCGTTCACCTTCACCTCGTCCCCGGCGGAAAACTGATGGCTGGAGGAGCGGTGGATGCGCTCGCTGATGGTGGAGAAGAACCGGCCGCTCTTCCGCTCGAGCACCAACGTGGCCGGCCCGGTGCGGGTGACGCGCTGCTCCAGGTGGTCGAAGGTGAGGACCCACCAGGCGGCCGGGAGCGGCTTGCCGTTGGCCCACCATTCCACGGACGCGTAGACGCCCATCATGACGTGGGGCGCGTTGAGCAGCACCAGGCGCTGCTGGGGAAGGGTCTTCGTGTCCACCACTTCCTCGAAATGCTTCTGGATGCGCGCGTTGGACGCCTGGAAGCCGCGGAACATCTGGAGGGTGCTCCACCAGCCATACGGAGCGATGATCACATGGAGGAACACCAGGAGGCCGGCACCGGCGACCAGGGCCCGCCCACCCCAGTTGCGCTCACGCCGACGCCAGGCGTGGTGCACCACCACCGCGATGATGATGGCCCCGCCCAGGCTGGGCACCAGGTTCACGCGGATGGAAGGCGCGGTCGTGGCCGTGCCCACCACGGAGACGGCGAAGGCGGCCAGCAGCCAGCGGAGCTGACGGCGCTCCTGCTCGCTCATGCCACGCCAGGCGGCGCGGAGCATGAGCCCCACCACCACCATCCCGACAATCCCCGCGATCAGCAGGGGCATCTCGAACTGGGCGTCGATCGACATGTCCACGGGGGCGTTGAGCAGAACTCCACCCAAGGTGATGGGCACCCAGAGCAGCGCGAACGGCAGCCAGAACAGCGGCTGGGCCAGCGGATCAATATGCATGTCCGAGCCCGTGGAGCCGTAGCCCAGGCGGCTGCGCACCACGCCGTAGACGAGCAGCACCAGCAGGGTGGGAACCAGGGCCTTGAGCCGCTCGGGGAGGGGACCCTCTGCGCCCAGCAGCTCATAGGAGATGAGATAGAAGCTGACCAGGAGCGCCGTCTCGGCCGCTGACAGGCCCACCGCCAGCGCCAGCGCCGACAGGGGCATCGCCCAGGCACGGCCCCGCTGGCGCCATTGCAGGTGCAGGACCACCGCCAGCACCGCGAAGAACATGGCGACGACAGTGCTGCGATTGGTCAGCCACGCCACCGAGGCGATGTGCGCGTCGTCGATGGCGAAGAGCAGCAGCGCCATGGCCCCCACGGCCCCGGGAAGGATCCGCCACAGCAGAACCCCCACCACCGCCACCAGCCCCAGGTACCAGAGGATGGTATGCACGTGGTAGCCCACCGGGTTGGTGCCAAAGAGCGCGTGGTCCACCACCATGAGGGCGCTGGAGAGGGGCCGGAAGAAGGCGATCCGCAAATCGGGCAGCGTCCACCAGGGCATCACTCCCTTGTCGAGGAGCGGCTGCATCTGGGCGGGGTCTCCCGAGATGAGGCGGTAGAGATCGAAGGTCGTCGTCGAGAGCGGTGCCGGAGGCGCATGCCCCTCGAGCACGCCAACATAGACGTAGTCGTCGGGCATGAAGCCCGACATCAGCGCTAGCAGGGAGAACGCCAGCCCGGCGGCCAGGGAGATCCAAAGGACGCGCGGGAAAACCAGCCAGCGGCTGGTGGGGGGTTGGGAATTGTCCATGACCCGGCTACCTTACCAGCACCGCAAACGAGCGTAGAGCCCCCCGGACGCCCAGTGGGAAGACGGGCTGGTCAGGATGAGAGCCGGCCCCGCGTCCAGCCCCGCGGGACGAGCGCTCCGCCCGTCCCACCTGGGAGAGACCGTCATGGAGAGAAAGCTCGTGTCCGTACAGCGTGTCGACCACCTCGAGCCCATCTCGGGAGCGGACAACATCCTCAAGGCGCGCGTGATGGGCTGGGACGTCGTCGTCAAGAAGGGCGAGTTCGCCCCGGGCGACCCCTGCATCTTCTTCGAGCTCGACAGCCTGCTGCCCGAGAGCGCGCCGTGGGCGGAGTTCATGCGGCCTCGAGGCTTCCGCGTGAAGACCGCGCGTCTCAGGGGCGTGCTGTCGCAGGGGCTCGCCCTGCCCGTCTCCATCCTCCCCGGCGCGCTGCCGCCGCACGGCACCGACGTGCGCGACCTGCTCGGAGTCGTCAAGTACGAGCCCGTGGCAGCCGACTCGCGGGAGGTCTCCGGGCCGTTCCCGGGCCAGGTGCCCAGGACGGATGAGCTCCGCCTGCAGTCCGCGCTCGGCGTCCTGGACGAGCTGCGCGGCCACGACTTCTACGTGACGACGAAGCTGGATGGGACCTCGGCGACCTTCTTCCGGCCGCTGGAGGGCGGGCTGGTGGCGTGCTCGCGCAACTGGGCGCTGACGCGCGAGGCCTCGCACCCGGCGTGGCGCATGGCCGAGCGGTACGCGCTCGACACCGTGCTCCCGGCTGGCTTCGCCGTGCAGGGCGAGGTGTGTGGTCCCGGCATCCAGAAGAACCGGCTGGGCCTCACCGAGGCGGACCTGTTCATCTTCAGCGTCCACGACACGCGGACCGGGCACTACCTCGGCCATGCCGAGCTCATCGCGTTCTGCGCGGAGCACGGGCTGCGCACCGTGCCGGTGGAGCACGTCGTCACGGGCGAGGCCGCGAGGACGTTCGACCACAGCCTCGAGCACTACCTGAAGCTCGCCCAGGGCTTCTACACGGGCACGCGCAACCGCAAGGAGGGCATCGTGGTGCGCCCCCTGGCCGAGCGACACTCGCCCACGCTCGGCGGCAGGCTGTCGTTCAAGATCATCAACAACGACTTCCTGCTCAAGGACGAAGACTGAGGTGAGGGCGAGGTGCTCGGCTCAGAGCACCTCGCTCGACACCCGGGCGCCGCGCCCCGTCTCGGTGCAGTGGTAGAGCTCCTGCGTGGCGTGCAGCCCCTTGCCATCGGCGACCACCCGCAGGACCCGCTCCTGCTCACTCCCGTGGTCGCCGCACGGCGTCTCGATCGCTTCGATTCGCGCCGAGGCCCGCAACAGCGCCCAGGTCTCCGGCTCCAGCACGAGGGGCCTGTCGGGATGCTCGGCGGTGCCCAGCGCGCGCACGCGACCGTCGCGGCGATCGACACCGATGAGCACCGCCTCCCGCATTCCGCACCCGTACGCCTGCGTCTGCAGCACGAACTCGCGCGCCTGCCCGTCATGGTCGTAGTCACCGAGCACCATCGCCCGCACCCGCTTGCGGCGCTGGAGCGCCTGGCGCCGCTCACCGGGAGGAAGCTGCTCATCGCCCTCGGCCGGCTCCCAGCCTCGCAACATCGCCTGGGGCCGCTCCTCGCCTGAGCCGGGGCCTCCGAACAAGGGGGTGAGCGGGAAACGCTCCACGGGCCTGCCCGGACGCGAGCGCACGAGCTCCAACTCACCGCGCTCGCCCTGCGCGAAGCCCTCACAGGGACACGTGACACCCTCCGTCTCGAAGCACGCGAGCGTAGGAGGCATCCGCCACTCGAGTCGCCAGCGCTCGGTGACGCCCTCCACCGTCACGCGAACCTCTTCGCGCAGCACGGACGTGGACCGCGCCACACTCACGCCCGCCCCCAGCACCCCGCCCACTGCCAGCCATGTCCACAGCCGCATCCGGGCCTCCTTCCACGCACCCGCGCGTAGGCCGCGCCGTACCGTACCAGCCAGGTTGCGTGGAGGGGTGGGTCTGACATCCCAGGTCTGGTGCGAAAAACCCTCCGCGGGAGCCACGTCGGAGCCCACGGAATGTCAGACCCATTGGGTATTTCTTACGCATGGCCGCCCGAGAGGGGGCCAGCCACTCCCACCGCTACACCCAGGCCCTACCTGAGAGGGCCCACACCCAACCTGGAGCATCACACCATGGCTACTCGTTCCGCCGCCGCCCGCAAGGCCTCCCGCAGCCGCACCACCGAGCAGACCAAGGCCGCCTTCGAGGAGCTGGCCCGGAAGAACCGCAACAAGCCCGTGGTCTCGGCCAAGGAGCAGGAGGCGCGCTCTACCCACGCCAAGAGCGTCCTGACGGATGTCTCCAGCCTCACGGCGGAGTCCGCGGTCAAGAAGGTCACCGAGGCGGGCCTCACCATCAACCGGACGCTGGCCGGCATCAACGAGCAGGTCATGGCCCTGGTGGAGGAGCTGAAGCAGCTCGACGAGGCCATCAAGCTCAAGACGGAGGAGCTCACGGCCCTGCACGGCCAGGACGTCGCGGCGAGCGCCATCGACGTGCTGGTGGCCGAGTACGACCGGAAGAAGGAGGAGCTGCAGGCGGAGATGGAGCGGCTGCAGAAGGAGATCTCCGACACGCGCACGAAGTTCGCCCAGGAGCTGGCGGCGGAGCGGGACGCGCTGGAGGTCGCGCGCAAGCGGGCGGAGGAGGAGTACACCTACGGCATCCAGCTCGCGCGCAAGAAGGAGCAGGACGCCTTCGCCGAGCAGATGCGGGTGCAGGCCGCCGCCGAGCGTGACCGCAAGGAGAAGCTGGAGAAGGAGTGGGCGGTGCGGGACGAGGCGCTGAAGCTGCGCGAGAAGGAGCTGGAGGAGCTGCGCAAGCAGGTGGCGGACTTCCCGGCGGTGCTGAAGAGGGAGACGGGCGCGGCGGCGGCCATCGCGAGCAACCAGGTGAAGTCGGATTGGGAGATGAGGTTCACGCTGGCGCAGAAGGACGCCGAGACGGCGCAGCGCGTGGCCAGCATGGAGATCGCCTCGCTCAAGGAGAGCAACGCGAAGCAGGCGCAGGCCATTCTCACGCTGCAGACGGAGCTGGCCGAGGCCAAGCGCCAGGTGCAGGCCATCGCGGAGAAGGCGCTGGAGTCGGCCTCGGGTGCCCGCGCGCTGGCCGAGGTGCAGGGCGTCATCGCCAGCCGGGACTACAGCAAGGGCAAGTAGACCAGCGTTTAGACGTGAGGTGGGGGGGAGCCTCGGCAAGGCACGAGCGGCCACGTAGGCTCGGCTTGCGCGGCCGAGCGTCCCACCCCCAGCTTCCGGGAGCCATGTCCAGCCGCGCCCGGAAGACTCCACTCCGCAAGACCCGGACTCGCGCACGTGCCGAGCCCCGGCTCGCCCGCTCCCCCACCCGCCCCCGTGCTCGCCCGACCGCCCGGGAGAAGTGGGTGTACCTCTTTGATGAGGGCCGGGGAGACATGAAGGACCTGCTCGGCGGCAAGGGAGCCAACCTTGCCGAGATGACGCTGCTCGGGCTGCCCGTGCCGCCCGGCTTCATTGTCACCACCCAGGCCTGCAATGCCTTCCTCGCCGCGGGCAACCGCTTCCCGGAGGGCCTCTGGGAGCAGGAGCTCGCGGCCCTGCGCAAGCTGGAGAAGCGGATGGGCCGCTCGCTCGGGGACCCGGAGAACGCCCTGCTGGTGTCCTGCCGCTCCGGCGCGAAGCTCTCCATGCCGGGGATGATGGATACCCTGCTCAACCTCGGTCTGAACGACGCCGTCGCCGAGGGCCTCGTCGCCGAGACGGGGGATGCACGCTTCGCCTATGACGCATACCGGCGGCTGGTGCAGATGTTCGGCACGGTGGTGCTCGGCTTGCCCGGCGAGCCCTTCGAGCGCGTGCTGGAGGAGTACCGGCGCCAGCGGGGCCTGGAGAACGACGCGGCACTGCCCGCGGAGGACCTCGAGGCCATTACCCGAGCCTTCCAGCATCTCATCCGAGAGAAGAGTGGACGCGACTTCCCCCAGGAGCCGCTCGAGCAGCTCCGGCTGGCCACCGAAGCGGTGTTCCGCAGTTGGAATGGCAAGCGGGCCCGGGACTACCGCGACGCCGCCGGCATCCCTCATGACCTGGGCACGGCCGTCAACATCGTCACCATGGTGTTCGGCAACCGGGGCGAGGACTCAGGCACAGGGGTGGTGACGACGCGCAACGTGTCCACGGGCGAGCGGGAGATGGAGGGCGACTACCTCTCCAATGCCCAGGGCGAGGACGTGGTCTCGGGCACGCGCCCCACGCTGCGCATCTCCGCCCTGAAGGAGCGCCACCCCAAGCTGTACGCCCAGCTCGCCAGGTACTGCCAGAAGCTGGAGCGGCACTTCCGCGACGTGCAGGACGTCGAGTTCACCATCGAGCAAGGCAAGCTGTGGATGCTGCAGACGCGCGACGCCAAGCGCACGGCGCAGGCCGCGGTGCGCATCGCCGTGGAGTTGGTGCGAGAGAAGCTCATCAACCGCAAGCAGGCCGTCCTTCGGGTGAAGCCGGAGCAGATCGACTTCTTCCTGCACCCCCAGTTCGCGCCCGCCGACAAGCAGGCAGCCCGAGACAGAGGGGACCTGCTGGCTACGGGGCTGAACGTGTCTCCGGGTGCGGCCAGCGGCGTGGTGGCCCTCGACGCCGACACCGCCGAGCGCTGGAGCAAGGAGGAGAAGAAGGCCGTCATCATGGTGCGGCCCGAGACGCGGCCGGATGACGTGCACGGCATGCTGGCGGCCCAGGGCATCCTCACCAGCCGAGGCGGACGCACCAGCCACGCGGCCCTGGTGGCGCGCCAGTTCGGCAAGCCCGCGGTGGTGGGCGTATCGGAGCTGGAGGTGGACTGCGAGAAGCGGCAGCTCACCGTGGCCGGGCGTGTCATCCGCGAGGGAGACACCCTCTCCATCGACGGCACCACGGGCGAGGTCTTCGCGGGTCCGCTGGAGACCGTCATCCCAGACCTGAAGGACGAGTACATCCTCGAGCTGCTGCGGTGGGCCGACGGCTTCCGCACGCTGGGCGTATACGCGAACGCGGACTACCCGCACGACGCCGAGCGGGCCCGGCAGCTCGGCTCGGAGGGCATCGGCCTGTGCCGCACCGAGCACATGTTCTTCGAGAAGGACCGCCTGCCGCACGTGCAGCGAATGATTCTCGCCCGCACGGAGGAGGAGCGCGACGAGGCCCTCGCGACGCTGCTGCCCTTCCAGCGGAAGGACTTCCTCGGACTGTTCCGGGTAATGGATGGCCAGCCTGTCACCATCCGCCTCATCGACCCGCCCCTGCACGAGTTCCTCCCCAACCATGACGTGCTGCTGCACGACGTCACCGAGCTGGAGACGCGGCTGGAGCTGCTCGAGGGCAGGCACGAGGCGAAGGGGCTGGAGGAGAAGCTCGCCCAGAAGAGGAGCCTGCTCGAGGCGGTGGAGTCGATGCGCGAGGCCAACCCCATGCTGGGCCTGCGCGGGGTACGGCTGGGAATCCATCTGCCGGCGCTCGTCCGCATGCAGGTACGGGCCATCTTTGAGGCGGCCTGCCGTTGCACTCGGGAAGGCGTGCACGTCTTCCCCAAAGTCATGATTCCGCTCATCGCGCACAGCAACGAGCTGCGCGTGGAGAAGGAGCTGCTCGAGGCCGAAGCCCGGGCGGTGATGGAGGAGCAGGGCGTGGAGGTGGAGTACCAGTTCGGGACGATGATCGAGATTCCCCGGGCGGCGATCATCGCGGACCAGCTCGCCCGAGAGGCGGAGTTCTTCTCCTTCGGGACGAACGACCTCACCCAGACCACCTACGGCATCTCGCGAGACGACGCGGAGACAGGCTTCCTCAGCGAGTACCTGCAGAAGCGCATCCTCCCGGAGAACCCCTTCGCCACGCTGGACCAGCGGGGTGTGGGAGCACTCATGGAGCTGGCGGTAAGGCTGGGCCGGCAGACACGGCCAAAGCTGGACCTCGGCATCTGCGGCGAGCACGGTGGGGACCCGAAGACGATCGCCTTCTGCCACCGCCTCGGGTTGGACTACGTGTCCTGCTCGCCGTACCGCGTGCCCATCGCGCGCCTGGCAGCGGCCCATGCCGCGCTCACCTCCTCATAGGACCTTCTCAGGAGCATCCGTCTTCGGAGTGTGACTGAATAAGGGTCGCCATGACCTCACCGACTGTTCGTCCGCCGCTGCGCCTGCGGTGGCTGCTCGCACCCTTGATGCTGCTCACGCTCACCGGCTGCGTTGATCTCCTCCAGGAGATCTGGCTTCTCCCGGACGGCTCGGGGCGTGTGGTGCTGGACGTGGGCCTGCCGAAGTCCTTCCTCGACCTCGCGCGGTCACAGGGGAAAGATCCACTCGAGCAGCTGCGCGCGGACGCTCGGGCCACCGAGGCCGAGCTGAAGAAGGACCCGGACGTGACGAAGTTCGAGCTCCGGGAGTACGAGGAGAACGGGCAGCAGCACCTCGTGTACGACCTGACGGTGAAGGACGCCACCCGGCTGGGCGAGCTGCAGAAACGGGCGATGGAGCAGAGCGCCACCGCGAAGCAGGGCAAGGCGAACGTGGGGTTCCACATCGAACGCAAGGGCTTCGGGGAGTACCTCTTCGTGCAGAGCTTCGGGGAGCCGAAGAACGAACCCGGTTCCTCGAACGGCGCGAAGGATCCCGTGGGGAAGGCGGCCCAGGACTTCGGGATGCAGATGGCCCGGGCGCTGCTGGGCAACCACTTCTACATCGTGCGAGTGCACGGTCAGGCCATTTCGGAGACGAACGGCACACTCAACGAGAAGAAGGACACGGCGGAGTGGAAGTACAACCTGGTCGACCTGACGGACGCTGCCAGCAAGGGCACGGAGCTGCGCGCGGTGGTACAGGCCGGGCCGCCGCTCTGGCTGTGGCCCGTGGTGCTGGGAGTGCCGCTGCTCGTGCTGGTGCTGGCGGTGATGGCGGCCCGGCGGCAGCGGTCCCGGCGCGCCGTCTGAACCGGCGGCCTCCCGGGCGCGCGATTCACCAACTGGTCCGACCATCGGACCAGTTGCTCGAGTCCGCGCCCGAGCCAGTGACCCTAGAGCCGCAACCCCCGGGGCACCACGAGTCGCTCGATGAGCTCGAACAGGCCGCTGACGAGCAATGCGAGCACGGCGGCGGGTACAGCCCCCTGGAGGATGAGCGCGGTGTCATCCAGCCGGATGCCCGTGAGGATGGGCTGTCCGTAACCCCCGGCGCCGATCAGCGCCCCCAGCGTGGCGGTGCCCACGTTGATGACGGCAGAGGTCTGGATGCCGGCGAGGATGGACGGCGCGGCCATGGGCAGTTCCACCAGCCGCAGGCGCGCACCGGGCGGCAGTCCAAGGGCCTCGGCGGACTCGCGCACCTCGGGAGGAATCCCGGAGAGCCCGGCCGCGGTGTTCCGGAGGATGGGCAGCAAGCTGTAGAGGAACAGCGCCACGATGGCGGGCCTCGCGCCAATGCCCAGCAGCGGAATCATGAACACCAGCAGCGCCAGCGAGGGCACCGTCTGGATGATGCCCGCCAGCGCGAGCACTCCCTGCCCCAGCCTCGGCCTGCGCGCCACCAGCACCCCCAGAGGCACCGCCACCGCAATGGCCGCCAGCAGCGACAGGCCCACGAGGAACAGGTGCTCGCGCGTGTGACGCCACAGGCTCGCGAGCACACTGTCTCCGCGCACCGTCACCACCAGTCCCAGCTCGCGCTCCAGGAACGTGGCGGCCACTTGTCGCTCGGGCACCCGCTGGAGCTTCGCCTGTGCGTTGAGCTCCACCATCTCCGCTTCGGAGATGCGCCCCTCCAGCCGCCCGAACGCCTCCACCACCTCCGGGGCTCGCCTCGCCAGGTCCTCGCGGTAGAGCAGCACCGCGTCGTACGCGGGGAAGTGCCGCAGATCGTCCTCGAGGACGCGCAGGCCGTAGTACGCAATCTCCGCATCCGTGGAGTACAGGTCCGTCACCTGGATGGCGCCACTCTCCAGGCCCCGGTAGGCCAGGTCATGGTCGAGCCCGCGCACGTCTCGCTGAGGCAACGCGTAGCGAGCGCGCAGCGAGGGCCAGCCGTCGCCCCGGTCCATGAACTCGTTGCTGAAGCCGAAACGCAGCTCCGGGTGCTCGCGCAGGTCCGAGAGGGTCCGGATGCCCAGCCGCTCGGCCTCCGCCTCCTTCATCCCCAGTGCATAGGTGTCATTGAATCCCAGGGGCGCGCTCATCCGCAGCCCCTCGGCGGCGAGCGCCTGGCGCAGCGACTCATCATCCGGCAGCGCGCGGCCGGCGAAGATCTCCTGACGCAGGGTGCCGGTGTACTCGGGATAGACGTCAATCTCCCCGCGCCTCAACGCCTGCCAGAGCACCTGGGTGCCGCCGAGCTCACGCCGGTGCTCGACCCGTGCTCCGGTGCTCCGCGCGAGCTGCGTCACCATGTCCCCGAGGATGACGGACTCGGTGAACTTCTTCGAGCCCACGCGCACGGTGGGGTCATCCGCGGCGGCGCCGGAGCACGCGGCGAGCACGAGCAACACACTGGCGGCGAGGGCCCTCATGCGTGGCGGCCCTCGAAAGGCAGACGCTGCGCCTGGAAGAAACGGGTGACGAAGGGATCGGCCGGAGCGCGCTCCAGCTCGGCGAGCGGACCCTGCTGGACGATGCGGCCCTCGCGCATCAACACCACCTGGTCGCCGAGAAAGGCCCCCTCGCCCAGGTCATGGGTGACGAGCACCACCGTCTTGCCGAGCCGGGCGAAGATGTCGCGCAGGTCCCCCTGCAGCTCGTAGCGAATCATGGGGTCCAACGCGCCGAGCGGCTCGTCGAGCAGGAGCACATCCGGGTCGAGCATCAGGGCGCGCATGAGGCTGACGCGCTGGCGCTGCCCCCCGGAGAGCTGGCCGGGGTAGCGGCCGAGCGCATCCGAGGGAAACCGGGTCAGCTCCACCAGCTCGCGCAGGCGGGCCTGGACGCGCGCCGCGGGCCACTTCAGATAGCGGGCCATGAGGGTGGTGTTGCCCTCGGCGGTGAGGTGCGGGAAGAGCCCACCACCCTGAAGGGCATAGCCCATCCGCTGGCGAACGGTGAGCAGCTCCTCGTCGCGCAGGGGCTGTCCCCGGAAGAGAACGCGGCCGGTGTCGGGCCGGAGCAGTCCATTCATCAGGCGCAGGAGTGTGGACTTGCCACAACCGCTCGGGCCGAGAAGAACGGTGGTACGCCCCTCGGGCACCTTCAGGTCCAGCGGGTGCAGGGCCTGCGTGCCGCCGAATCGCTTGGACACCTGTTCGAGCTCGAACACGCAGCACCCTCCTCCGCCCGTGCACGGGCCAGTCTCCACTTCATACCCCTCTCCATCTGGGAGCGGGAGCATGCGCGGCCCAGGCCTTCATGGACATTCCGCTATCCAGCTCTCGTGCCGTGCGGCACCACCACGTTCTCCCCAGGCTTCGCGGCGGACAGCGGACCCGCGGGGCTCGCGAGCGGCACGACCATCTCCGCGGGGAGACTGGCCTCGGCGCGCAGAACCGGCAGGCCCTGCGGCTGCTTCTGGAGGAAGGCGATGAGCTTCTCGCGCACCAGGCAGCGCAGGTCCCACGCCTTGCCCGAGTCCGCGGCGCTCACCAGCGCACGCAGCGTCATCGCCCGCTCGCTGCACGCCGTCACCTGCACGCCCTGCGCTTTGCCGTCCCACAGCTCGCGGCCCTCGTTGTGGAGGATGCGCACCAGCTCGACGCGCACCGCCGCCACGTCCGTCTTGTAGTCCGCGTACAGCTCCACCGTGCCCAGAATCTCCGGCGACACCTTGCTCCAGTTCTGGAAGGGCTTGTCGAGGAAGTGGGTCATCGGCACCACCAGCCGCCGCAGGTCCCACACCTTCACCACCACATACGTGAGGGTAATCTCTTCAATCCACCCCCACTCGTTCTCCACGATGACGGTGTCGCCGATGCGCACCGGCTGGGTGATGGAGAGCTGGATGCCCGCCAGCAGCGTGGAGATGGACTTCTGCGCCGCCAGGCCGAGGACGAGGCCCGCGATGCCGGCCGAGGCCAGCAGCGACACGCCCACGTTGCGCACCGCCTCGAACTGCAACAGCAACAGCGAGACAGCCAGGACATAGGTGGCCGCCTCGATGATGCGCCTCATCACCACGAGCTGCGTGCGCAGCCCCCTCACCCGCCCCACGTCCGCGCCGGAGTCGCGGACCACCTTCTGCTCGAGGAAGTGGGCGGACAGCTTGACGAAGCGCAGGACGAACCACGCCACCGCCACGATGGCCAGGGAGCGCGCGGCCAGGTCCACCCCGTGCTGCGCCGGAGGGGGCAGCAGCAGCACGCGAGAACCCAGCGAGCCCATCATCGCCAGCAGGGTGAATCGCAGCGGGCCCTTGCCGGCCGAGAACATCTGGTCATCCCAGCCGGAGCTCGTCAGGCGCACGGCACTGGCGCCCAGACGCAGGCCCACCTTCTCCAGCAGCCGGCTCGCCACCGCCGCCGCGACCACCAGCAGCACGAGCCCCAGCCACTGCCACAGCTCCAGCAACCCGAATGGTCTCACGGAGAGGAAGGGCGGCAGCGCCTCCTGCAACGGCGAGCCCTGCCCCGGATTGAGAACAGAATCAGCGGCGGGACCGAGCGCGAAGCCGGTGGACGGGGCCAGCAGGAGCAGCAGCGTGAGGACGAGGTTTCGGAGCATCATCGGTTCCCGGTGCGGTGCCGTCGCGGGGCTCCGCGGGGAGGCGCCACACGGCTCGCCCCCCCTGGCACACTCCTCACCCCTTAAATTAGTTTGAACTCAAAATAAACAACGGAAGAGAGGATTCTTCCGTCCCCTGGGCAAGCAGCCGAGCGCGCCGTATGCGGTGCCGGACACCCGGCATGTGGTTGCTCGTGTTGCTCGTGGGGGTGCTTGCTGACAGCGCCGGAAGCGGCGGCACAGCTCGTCAACGTGCAGGCGCTCTTCGAAGAGGCAACGTCCCCGCTGGATGCCTACAAACGCTTCAACTTCAGCCGGGGCTTCGTCCTCACCGACGACGCGCGGCTCCGCTCATCACCGTGTCGCGGTTCGACACGCAACTGCGCTCGAATTTCGGCGTGAAGTTCTGAGCAGGCTCCTTCGTGTCCGGAGGCCGCGCTGGCGACGTTTCATTGCCTGCGGGCTACAACTTGATACGGAGAGTTCATGAGTTACGTGCGTCTATCCGCCGTCGCAACCCTGTTGCTCGCCTCGGCCGCGATCGCCCAACCCGCGGGCGTGCCGACCTTCGAGCTGGAACGTCTGGAGCTCAACCCCAACGGCCGGGGCTCGCTGGTGATGGGGACCGGCGAGCTGCTGCCCTCGGGAGGGTTCCGCCTCTCGCTGATGGGGCATTACGAGAAGGATCCACTGGTGTTGTACGCGGATGGGAATCCGGTGGGCGCGCTGGTGGGGCACCGGGCCACAGCGCACCTGCTGGCGGCCTGGGCTCCCCTGCGCTGGCTGGAGGTGGGCGCCCAACTGCCCTTCGTCGTCTGGCAGCAAGGAGATGACCTGAGCGCCCGTGGACTGGCGGCTCCGGCGACGACGGGCCTGTCCACGCCCTCGGCGTACGCGCGGGTGGGGCTGCTCTCGCAGCGGCGGGAGGCGCCGGTGGACCTGGCCGTCGAGCTGGGCGTGGGACTTCCCGTGGGGAGCGCGGACGCGCTGGCGCGCGACAACACCTTCCGCTTCTCGCCCAAGGTGATGGTGGGCCGGCGCTTCGGCTTTCTGCGCGCGGGCGTAGAGGCGGGCGCGCTGGTGCGGCCCACCGTCACCCTCATCTCGGACCAGAACGTCCAGGACGAGGTGGGAACCGAGGTGCGTCTGGGCGCGGTGCTCGCCACCACGGGCAGCGGGTTGCGTGGAGAGCTCAACGTGCGGGGCGCCGTGCCACTCACGCAGCAGCCGGCGTCGCTGGAGCTACTGGCCGGCCTCCGGCTGCCGCTGGGGAGCCTCGGGGAGGCGTATGCGCTGGGAGGCCCAGGCTTCGGAGATACCCCGGGCACGCCCTCCTTCCGCGTGCTGCTCGGCGTGGCCCTCGGTGGCACCGAGCCCCCGGAGACCCTCACGGCGCGGGATGACGACGGCGACGGTGTGAGCAACGACCAGGACAAGTGCCCCACGGAGGCGGGTCCGGCCACGAACCAGGGCTGCCCGGTGAAGGACACGGATGGGGACGGCCTCGAGGACTCCGTGGACCGGTGCCCCCGCGAGGCGGGCCCCGCCGAGAACCAGGGCTGCGCGGGCGAGGTGAAGGGGAAGGACTCGGACGGGGATGGCGTCACGGATGCCGTGGACAAGTGCCCCCAGGATGCGGGAGCGGCCGAGAACGGGGGCTGCCCGACCAAGGACCGGGATGGGGATGGCGTGCTGGACGCCGCGGACAAGTGCCCCCGCGAGGCGGGCCCGGCGGCGCGTCAGGGCTGCCCGGTGAAGGACACGGATGGAGACGGCGTCGTGGATGACCGGGACACCTGCCCGTCGGAAGCCGGCCTGGTGGAGTTGCGCGGCTGCCCGGCGAAGGACGAGGACGGCGACAGCGTGGCGGACCACCTGGACAACTGCCCCAAGGAGAAGGGCGTGGCCAGCAACCAGGGCTGCCCTCCGCAGCAGGAGCAGCTGGTGGCCATCCAGAAGGACAAGCTGGAGATCAAGCAGGCGGTGTTCTTCGCCTACGGCAAGGCCGTCATCCAGAAGCGCTCCTTCAAGATGCTGGACCAGCTCGCCAAGGTCATCCAGCAGCAACCCCAGATAGAGAAGATCATCATCGAGGGCCACTCCGATAACATCGGCGACGCGGAGGCCAACCGCAGGTTGTCGCTGGCGCGGGCGCAGTCGGTGAAGGACTACCTCGTGAGCAAGGGCGTGGAGGCCTCGCGCCTGGAGGCGAAGGGCTTCGGGCCGGATCGGCCCCTCCTGTCCAACAAGACCGCCAAGGGCCGCGCGGCCAACCGCCGCGTGGCGTTCACCATCGTCACCCCCGAGGGCGAATGAAGACTCCATTCTTGAAGACATGGTTCGCGGCCACGCTGTGCGCGCTGGCCCTCGGCTCGAGTGCGGCCCTCGCTGAAGCCGATACGTTCGGGCTCGGCGATGGGCACAATGGGCCGCTCACTGTGGCGGGGCCCAATACCGTCATCAACAGCTATGCCCAGGTGACGACCTCGCTGGCAGCGGGAAGTACCTCCATCCCCATCGGGACGTGTACCGGAGATGCCACCTGCTTCGCGGCCGGAGATCTGGTGCTGGTGAACCAGACGACGGGCCTCGTGCCGGCGCCCACCTCGGGAGCGCAGGCGCCCGTCGACCTGAGCAGCAGCACGGTGGGACGCTGGGAGTTCGCGCGGGTGGCGACAGTGACGGCGTCGACGCTGGAACTCACGGCGCCGCTCGCCGGCGCGTACGCGGCGAACGTGACCCAGGTCATCCGGGTGCCCGAGTACACCAACGTCACCATCGCCGCGGGCCGGAGCATCTTGGCCCCCGCCTGGGACGGGAGCACGGGCGGCATCGTCGCGTTCCTGGCCACGGGACTGGTGACCAACAACGGGCAGATCAATGCCAATGCCCTTGGCTTTCGCGGGGGCCAGTACGTCAATGACCTCGCTGCGTTGCCCGGCTGCCTGGAGCTGGATGAGGCGGCCCCCAAGGGCGCGCAGAAGGGCGAGGGCGTTGCCAATTCGCGTTACGGCACCACCCATACGGGGCGCGGCAACGTGGCCAATGGGGCGGGAGGCGGCGTCTGCTTCAAGTCGGGCGGTGGAGGCGGCGGCCATGGTGGAGGGGGCGGACAGGGAGGACGCGCAGCCGAGGCAACGACCCGGGACGTGGGCGGACTGGGAGGAGCAGCGCTCACCTACCCGCAGCTGACCCAGTTGACGTTCGGCGGTGGCGGCGGGGCCGGTCATGGTTCCGACGCTACGGGCACGCCGGGAGGGCGTGGAGGTGGCGCCATCTTCATCCGGGCCAGCCAACTCACGGGGACGGGCGGCATCACTGCCTCGGGTGGTCAGGGCGGCGGCGCGGCCTCGGATGGAGCCAGTGGTGGTGGCGCGGGTGGCGCCATCTACCTGCGCTTCGCCAGAACGGCCGACTGCACTTCGATCGCCGCCACGGGCGGCCTCGGTGGCGCCGTGAACGCCATCCGGGTGGGCCCGGGAGGTGGCGGCGGCGGTGGGCAGGTGCTGCTCCAGTCCGCGGGAGGCACTTGCCCCATCTTCATCACCGGCTCCGCGTCCGGCAACCAGCAGGACAACTCCGATCCCTTCTACGGAGCCCAGGCTGGCAGCACTGGCAACTCCACCGTGTACCCGACCGGCTTCGTCGTGCCCACGCCTCCCACGATCATCACGCCGCCCGACGGCAGCATCACCAATAACCCCCGCCCGACCATCACGGGCACGGCCCTGGCTGGCGCCGTGGTGATTATCTATCTCGATGGAGTTGAGCTGGGCCGGGTGACGGCTGAGCCCACCGGCAACTACTCCTTCACCCCAACCACGGACCTGTCCGACGGCACGCACACGGTGCAGGCCGCCGCGGAGGTGCTGGCGGTGCGCAGTCTCAGGAGCGCGATCAACACCTTCACCGTGGACACCGGAGTACCCGACACCAGCATCGTCTCCGGCCCGTCGGGCTACACCCAGGAGCGGAACGCGACCTTCGAGTTCAGCTCGACGGAGCAGGGCGTGACCTACGAGTGCAACCTGAATGGTGCCGGCTTCACCCCGTGCCCCTCGCCTGTCACCTTCAACGGGCTGGCCGAGGGGGAGTACACTCTGGAGGTGCGAGCCCGTGATGCAGCGGGCAACGTGGATCAAACGCCAGCCACGCGGACCTTCCGCGTCACGGGTGCGGACCTCGCCCTGCTGGGCAGTGGGTGCTCGGCCACGGGGGGTAACGCCTCGCTGGTGCTGTTGGCCCTGGGCACGTTCACCGCGCTGGCCCGTCGCCGCCGCTAGGGAAAACTCCAGCAAGCACGTGGGTTCCGCATGCCCCCTCTCCCTCTGGGAGAGGGCGGGGGGTGAGGGTAGTCCCTGCGTGCCTCTCGTCGTTGCGGTTACCGCCTCATGAGGAAGACCCTCACCCTGACCCTCTCCCAGAGGGAGAGGGAATGCATCAGCCGCCCCAGCGCTTCGTCGTCATGGCGAGCGGCTGCCCGGTCTCGAGCAGCGACTTGAGGCTCGAGAGGATCGCCGGCCAGCCCTGGGTAATCCCCTTCATCGTCACGCCCCCCTCGACGAGCTCGTCGTGCAACACCGTCAGGCGCACCGTGCCCATGAACGGCTCGATGAGGAACGTGACCTTGGACGGGGGCTCCACCGCGCCGGGACTGCCCTCGGGGGCTCCCCAGGAGACGACGAGCTTCTTCGGCGGCTCGGACTCGAGCACCTGGCCGGTGACGCGCACCGCGTTGGTCTCATAGTCCTGATGCGTCCACCGGGAGCCGACCTTCCAGTCGGAGACGTTCTTGTGCAGGCCCCAATACTGCTTCGTCATCTCGGGGTCCTGCAGGGCGGCCCAGACCTTCTCTGGCGTCGTCTGGATGTACGTGACGTAGACGAACTGCGGCTTACGAGTCGTCATCTTCTTCCAGCCCTTTCCTGAGCTCGTGCAGCGCGCGCAGGCGCTGCCGCTCGAACTTCCCGATCCACCGCTCGTAGATGTCATGCAGCGGCACGGGATTGAGGTAGTGCAACTTCTCTCGGCCCCGCCACACGACGGCGACGAGGTTGGCCTCCTCGAGCACGGCCAGGTGCTTGGTGACCGCCTGACGCGACATGTCCAGGTGCCCGCAGAGCTCGCCGAGCGTCCGTCCATTCTCCTGGTGCAGGAGATCCAAGAGCTGGCGGCGGCTCTTGTCGGCGAGCGCCTTGAACACGAGATCCATGTCCATCTCCTCTACCAATATGCAACCTGCGGGTTGCATGTCAAGAACATGGGTCCAGAGACACTCCCATGACCTCGTAGGTCATCCCCGGGCGTATCTCCTTCTGACTTGCAAGGTCACCCGCCATCCCGGGAGGATGGCGCCACATGGAACCTGCCCAGACCCGATCCCTCCGCCCCGAGGCCCTGCCCACAGACACGCAGGTGGGCCACTGGCGCGTGGTGGAGCGGTTGGGCGTGGGGGGCTACGGGGCCGCCTACCAGGTGGAGGACATCCATCACCCCGGGGTCATCCTCGCCCTCAAGCTGGCCCTGCGCGCCGGAGACGCACGCGCCGAGCGAGAGGTGGTGTTGTTGATGGACAAGGCCGTCCACCCCAACGTGGTGCGCATCCACGGCCATGGGCGCTGGCCGGATCCGGTCGAGGGACACACCTGGCACGTCATGGATCTGGTGCGCGGCCTCTCCCTGGACGTGTGGGCCGAGACGCTCAATCCCGCGTTCCTCCAGTTCGCCGAGACGGGAGCGAAGATGGCCCTGACACTGGGAGAGCTCCACACCCGGGGCGTGGTGCACCGGGATGTGAAGCCCGGGAACATCCTCATCCGCGAGTTGGACGGAGAGCCGGTGCTGGTGGACTTCGGCATCGGAAGCTACGAAGGCGCCGAGCCACTCACGCCCGCGCCGCTGCCGCCGGGGACTCCGCACCTGCGCAGCCCCGAGGCGATGCGCTTCTGGCTGGAGCGGGGCAAGCAAGCCGGAGAGCCGTACAAGGTGGGCGCCGCGGATGACCTGTACGCGCTGGGGGTGAGCCTGTACCGGGCGGCGACGGGGCACTACCCCTTCAAGCCCGAGCTGGGGGATTTCCTGCCGGTGGCGATCGCCTGCCAACGAGCACCCGTGCCCCGGAAGGTCAACCGCCGGATGCCGCGGGCACTGAGCAACGTGCTGATGCGCATGCTGGCGAAGGACCCGAAGGAGCGCTACCGGAACGGCGCCGAGGTCCACGACGCGCTGATGGCGGCGGCGGCCTTCGGAGAGCGCTCGCAGTGGGAGGCGAGCCTCTTCGAGTGGGAGGAGACACCTGCGGCCCGGGAGGGTGAAGCACCGCAGCGGCGCATCCGCAGGCCGGACCTGCCCACGCGGATGGAGACACCTCCCGCGCCCGCCGTGAGGCTCGCGGAGGGGGGCCACCATTCCAAGCGGGTGCGACGAGGGCAGGCCGAGGCCGCGACGGCTCAACAGCGCCCGAAGCGAAGCCTGGCGCGGCAATGGAAGCTGCTGGGCGTAGCGCTGGGCCTCTGCCTCACCGTGGCAACGGTGTACGGATTTGGCGAGGAGCCAGACGTGAAACCCGCCCGTGCCGTGGGTCACGAAATGGCGCGCGCCCCCGAGTCCTCTGAAACTGGGTCGGCCGCGGCTCCACTACTTCCGGAGTCAACCCCCGCGGCCGTCGCCTCCCGCGCGACGCCCTCCGAGGACGAGCCTCCCGTGAAAGCGAAGCAGCAGAAGAAGAGCCCCACTCCACCGAAGAGTCCGCAGCCGGCCAGGGCGGGCACCAAGATGCTGCGCGACCTGTGTGTCGGTGCCGCAGCCATGACGAACATTGCCTGCGCGGGAGCCCAGGTCGCCAAGGCGCCCGGACCCGAGGACTGCCCACCCGGAGCCATGGAGGCCATGACCCAGACGCTCGGCGACCTCTTCAGATACCGCAATCCCTTGAACTGGAAGGGAACCGCTATCCGCCTGACCGAAGGAGATGGGCGATGGATTCCCGTGCAAGAGGGCGACACCTCGATCCTCCTCTCGGGCCGGTGGGGAAAGCTGCCCCCGAACACCGTGCTCACCGGGAAGATGTATTTCGCGGAAGGGCGTGCCTACGCGCGACTCACACGGGCCTGGACGCCGCAGGGAACCTCCTTTCCCATCTGCGCGGAGCTATGGGAGCCGACAGTGCGCGGCCTCGAGTTGAGGCCAGGACGCACTCGCGGCGAGAGCGAGGCGTTCTCCACCAACATCATTGCGCACCCGGTCCGTCACTTCGACTGATACCCCTCCCCCCTTCGGGCCACCATGATCCTCGCCTCCACCGCCGCGCTCCTGCTGCTCTCGTCGCCTCTGGAGGCCGAAGTTCGCCGCCCCTATCCGGAAGCGTGTGACGAGCCCGCGAGATCCATCGAGCTGTCGGCGAACTCTGCCCGGGAACCGCTCGAGGTGTGCATCAGCGCCGAACTCTCCACCACCTTCGTCTTCGACTCCGGGGTCGCCCGGGTGGAGTTGGAAAACGCGGAGCGGTTCCGGAAGGTGGACGAGGATAAGGAGACCCTCGTCCTCGTGCCCAAAAGGAAACCACGAGGCGGGAAGCCCTCACGACTGACGGTGTATTTCGAGGGGGACGCCGCCCCCGCGAGCGTTGTCTTCGTGCTGGTAGTCCACCCGGCCAGGCTCGCACGAGAGGTGGATGTCTTCCGCTTCGGGCGTCCAGAAGAACCCTTGGAGCGCGAGCTCCGGGAGGAGCGAGAGGAGAACGAAAGGCTCGTTCAGGCGCTGAAACAACTTCAGGTGAAATACGAGGAACAGGGTCTCCTCACCCGGCTGTTCGCCATGGGCCGAATGGAGATGGGCAGACAGGGGGGTCGAGTTCAACGATCTCTCGAAGTCCATCACCAGGGCTCCGGACAACGCGCTGAACGTAGAATCAGTTTTTGCCTACCGCTACAACACGGTCGTCCCGGAAGGAGAAGAGCCCGTGTTCCGGGTGGCCGTGGTGATGACGCTGAAGAATCCAGGGACACTGAGCTGGACGGTGGGGAAGGCCACCCTGGCGCGTGACGGCGAAGAGGCGAAGCAGTCCGGAGTGTGGCAACCGGAGCCCCTTGCGCCCTTGGACTGGGGCTTCATCGTGGTGGAGACAGAGCTGCCGGAGAGAGTGGCCCGCGAGAAGCTCACGCTCCGGCTCTGGGATGAAAACGGAACCCAGAGCGTCGAGATTGGAAACGTGAGCTTTCCCTGACTCCGGTGTCCGAGCGAGCGCTTCAGGCACCTGGGGACGGTTCGCCGGGAGCGCCATCTCCCAGAGCCTCCGAGACATCCGTGGCCGAGAGGGACTGATCGAGCCAACGCTCCAACGTGGCGAGCTGCGTGCACCCCTCGAGCCGCGCCTCATCCAGGGGACCCATTACCAGGCCACGCTTGTGCAGGATTCTCCGGATGGACGCACGCAGCCCCTCCTGCTTGCCCTCCTTGCGTGCCAGCGACAGGGCACCGCGCTCGTCCTGGAGCGCCATGCCAGCCCGGACATACGCATCCCACTCCTCGTCCGTGAAACGGGCCACCCGCGCCGCATCCAGCGCGTCCTTGAAGGGCCGCTCCGCCAGCACCTCCGGCACCATCTCCAGATTCGAGGCCTCGCGGAAGAAGTAGGCCCACTTCTCCACCACCGTGCTCGGAGGGCGCGAGCCGTCGTACTTGGGCAGCTCCAGGAAGACGAACTGGAGCTGACCCAGGCCCCGCGCGCCCCCGTGCTGCTCTTGCATCCGCCACCGGCTGAGCATCGGTACCCCTGGTGCCTCCCGCTGGGGCCACAGCTCGAAGTCACAGATGGTCACGCCGATGACGTCATCCAGGTCCGGATACCTCTGCCCCGCGTCGAGCTGGCCGGTGTACGCCTTGGCCACGTTGTACACCACGCGCTTCTCGAAGCCCTCCACGTTGAGCACCTGCATCTCCACCACGTAGTGCGTGCCTCGCGCATCGGTGCACTTCACGTCGACGATGGAGTACTTGAGCTCCTGCACCTTCGGCCGCTGCTCGGCGGACAGCAGCTCTACCTCCACCACCCGGTGGGCCTCGTCCAATTCCAGCAGTCCGTTGAGCAGCGCCATCAGCAGCGGCTTGTGCTCCTCGGTGCCGAAGATTCTCTTGAAGACGAAGTCCGTCTTCGGATCCGCGAACAGGGGGCGCATGTCATTCATGTAGCGCAAGCGGGGGCGGATGTCGCCCCTCGCCACCTCCATTGCTTGGACCCACCACGGGGAAGCAGCGGGCCCACGGGAATACGCGTACGGAGACGGGTGCAACCTGTCCCCGCGTCCCTCTCACGGCGTGAAGCGGGACGTCGTCTCGCCGACGAGGAGCACCTGACCGGTGTGCAGCAGGGTGGCGGTCGCGGAGGGGGGCACCAGGGCATCGCCCAGCAGGGTCCACGTGTTGGTTTCCGGATCGTACAGCTCGGCGCCCTCCTCGGCGGAGCGGCCCGCCACCAGCACCTTGCCCGAGTAGAGCAGCGTCGCGGTGTGATCCCTGCGCGCCTGGTTCATGGATGCGGCCGGCGTCCACAGATCGAGGAACGGGTCATACAGGTACGCCGACGGAGTGGTCCCCTCGTTCGTGTTGCCACCTGCCACCAGCACCTTGCCCGAGTAGAGCCGCGTCGCGGTGTGGAACGCGCGAGGGCGCGGCATCAGGGCCACCTGCCTCCAGCTATTCGTGGTGGGGTTGTACACCTCCGCGTTCACCCCGGAGATGCTTCCCGTCAACAGCACCTCCCCCGAGTAGAGCTTCGCCGCGGCCTGGAAGAAGCCGCCCGAGCTCAGCGTGCCCGCGGACGACCACATGCCCGTGGCCGGGTCATACAACTCGGCGGTCGGGGTGAAGCCCATGGAGCGCGTCAGCCCGCCCGTGACCAGCACCTTGCCCGAGTCGAGCAGCGTGGCGGTGTGCCAGGAGCGCCCCACCTGCATCGAGCCGGTATAGGTCCAGGTGCCCGTGGCGGGGTCGTACAGCTCCGCGGTCCGGATGTCGGGCCCGACGCTGTTCTGTCCGCCGGCCACCAGCACCTGGCCCGAGTCCAGCCGGGTGGCGCTGGGCAGCCCGCGCGGCTCGTTCATGGGGCCCGTGGCGCTCCAGGTATCCGAGTACGGGTTGTACAGCTCCGCGCCCCCGCCTACCGCCGTCAGCACCAGCCCCGAGCTCAGCAGCGCCGAGGCGTGCGAAGTCGAACGGACGTTCTTGGGGGCATTGCTCGTCCACTGGGGTGCCAGGGCCGCCTCCGCCCGGGTGGACAGCGACGAGGAAGCCGACTGCACCGTGGCGTCCACGCTCTCGCCACAACCAGCAACCATGGAACCCAGACCCGCCAACAACACAGACAACCGGACTGTCTTGTTCATTTGCTCTCCTCAGGGAAAAGGCCAGGCGGAACCCAGCGGCATGTCAGGCTATGACGCTCTTCCGCGAGAACAGAAGCTGTCTGTTCATTCTCAATGCCTCGGGAAATGGAAAGCCAGTGGACGGATGGTCGCACTTCTCTCACCGTGCACACGACACAGGGGAACAACGGCCCCACATCCCGCGCATGGCGCGCCGCGCCGAGGACTCGAGGGCCTCGAACTCCGAGCGCCGGGACTTGCCCGCCGGAGACACGTAGAGGACGCAGGCATACCCGCCCTCCGCGAGCAGCGAATTCACCTCTTGCCCATCCACCGTCACGTACGCGAGCAGCCGTCCGTAGCGATCCGTACAGGCCTCGCCGTACTCCAGTTGCACCAGACGCCCCTCGACGAGCGAGCGGTTGAAGTCCCGAGCCTCGGTGCCGAAACACTCGAGTTTTCCACCCGTGCTCTCCGGAGTGTCCACGAGCAGGTAGCGCACGCGCTCGCCGCTCTGCAGCACGAGGGTGTCACCATCCACGACCCTCGACACCACACCAGCGCTCGGGCCACAGGCGGACTCCGAGCCACACGCGCACAGGGCGATGAGCCCCAGCCCGAGCACCACACACAGCACCCGCCAACCTTTCATCAGGTGCATGGACGGTTCTCCGCTCCAGGGGTGCCCTGGTCTCCCTTGCCAAAGCGAAAGTCCTTGGGCGTCGGACAGAAGCTCTCCGGCGCATCGTTGCGCGTAACATCCCTGCGGGCCGGGTCGAGCTGACGGGAGACCCCTGGAATCGCAGCGCTCGTCCAGGCCACCTCATCGAGCAACGTCTCTTCCAGAGACAAGCGGAGCGCATGCGACCCCTCTCCGTTGCTCAAACCAAACGCGAAGCTCCCCAGCACCGGAGGCAGTCCCCCGTTGATCGTGGCCTCGGCGCTCCGCGCGAGCACCCCATGGGTACCGGCCCTCAACTCCAGACATCGTGAGTCGCCAAGCAGGGTCCGGCCACTCCCCTCGTTCGTGAGCGTCACGCCATTGAGGTCCACATCGCGCAGCGCATACACCTCCACCCACTCGCCCTGCGCATCCGCGACGGCCTTCGGATCGGCCATGACCTCGGTGATGACCAGGTCACCTGGACGCGGACGCGACAGGCTCCGCACCGTCCCCGTGCGAGAAGACAGACATGAGTCCGCAGGAACTCCCGCATCCTCTGTGCCCGCACAGGCCGGGTTCGCGACGCCAGGGCTCGCGCGCATACCACCGTCGGAGGCGGAAGCAGGCGCATCACACCAACGGCTCACCTCATCGTTGTCGAGCGCATCCGGGACGAGCTTCCCATCGTAGATGCGTGCCACACCGGAGCGGATAGGCCCGGTGTAGCGCACCTCGTCGACGACAACGTCTCCACAGCGCAGACCCACGAGCCCGCCCGAGTTGCCCAGCGAGCCCAGGATGTCGCTGTACGAGTGATTCACATGGGCGGGCAGCGACTCGGAGCGCACGTCCCCGAGCACCACATACCCCCTCGCCTCCACGGACACGGACGCCTCGAAGAGGTAGGCCTTCTCCTGCGAGCCATCCGGACGCGCCGCGTAGAGCAGCAGCCCGCGCAGGTCCACCGCCGAGCGCCCGGGGTTGTAGAGCTCCATCCACTCTTGCCCCGTGTCCGTTCCCTCGGGGTCCGGCAGGAGTTCGGTGAGGACGACATCTCCGGGCCTCCACCCTTCACAGGCGGGCTCCACGGCACCGGGGGCGAGGTCACAGGCGCCACACACGAGCACCAGGGTCACAGCTAGACAGCAAATGGGAACGGCTCTCATCCAGGTCGGCTCCATCTAGAAACGGCCCTCCAGCTCCAGCCGGAGGAGGTGTTGCGGTGGCTCGGGGGGCGAGCGCGCGCCCACGGGTGCCTTGAGGTCCAACGCAAGCTCGTACCGTGCGCGAGTGCTCAGCTCGGGGATGACAGCCCAGGCCACCTCCAGCGAGGTGCGCAGCGCCTGCGTGAGCCGGGTGTTCTCGGAGAGGTCCTCGTCCTGCCAGCTCGCGCGCCCGTGCAGGCGCAGCGATGGCAGTGGCTTCACGAGAACCTCCAGCAGGGCCCGGCCGTCCTGCTGAAAGCTCCCAGGGCGCTGACGGCTGCCCACCAGCGTGTGCTGATACTGCGCGGCCAGCATCAGGCCCTCGGTGGCGTCGAGCCGCACACGGCCCGTGACGCGGTACTGCTCACCGACACAGTCCTCTCCCTCGAAGCACAGCCCGGGCCCGTTCTGGCCCAGGTCCTTGTTGCGATGCTCCACCCATATCGAGGGCTGGAGCTCCGGCACACCTACGTAGTCCACCCGGGCGGAGGTCCCCAGATGAACGAGGCCGGAGTCCTCGCCCCCGGGAGGCTGCGTCCACACGTCCACCCTGCCCGTCATGCGCCACGCGCCATCCTCCGTCTGGTGGAGGTAGCGCAGCCGCGCACCCAGCTCGTTGCTCGCGCGCGTACCCTCGAACTCGTCAGGGCCGGAGACAGCGCGGCTGTAGGGATTGTCGAAGTCGCGCCCGTAGCAGCGCAGCGTCAGCTCCAGTTCTCGCCTCCGGTCGCCAAGCACGGTGCGATGGACAGCACCGAAGCCTCCACCCGTCCCGCCAGGGCCCGAGAAGCTCCGCGCGCCCTCGAGGAACAGGTCCACCGGCCCGGTGCCCCATGACGCATCGAGGCCCACCGCGCCATAGCCACCGCCCCCGGGAAAGCGCGAGTGCTCCTGAAGGTCGAGCACCACCCCCTCCACTGCCCACACTGGCCAGGCGCCCCACCCCGTCAGGCCCACGCGAGTCCGAGGTGAAAAGCCCACGGAGGCATGGCCGCCTCCGGCCAGCTCGTGGAAGACGTCCGGCAGGGTGCGCGAGATGAAGCGCACGGCTCCCGGCACCTGCTTCCCGGGAAGCACAGCGAGCACGTCTGGCGTCTTGCGAGTGCTCGTGTCGAACAGCTCGTACTGAGAGAGGTCTCGCGACTGATGCGAGCCGAAGCCCGTGAACGCGAGCGTCACGCCCTCTACCTGCCCGCGCACGGTGCCGGCGACACCGCGAAAGCCCTCCGCCCAGCCGAAGTCCGGGGTGACGCGCCCCGGCGTCTCCTCCACCGGACAGGCGCCCGTTCCCGTCAGCATGCAGCGCCGCTCGGGCGTGCCGGGCACGTGAAATCCCTCATCAGGCATGAAGCCGTCCGGTGCTGGGCGGCCCGTCGTGTCCAAGGTGAGCCGCTGCCCGAAGCCCAGCCGATACGTCCCCACCAACAGCGAGGCGTGCTGGCCCCCCCAACGCACGTGAAACTTCGGCAGCCGGGGCGCCACACCGGGAAGCTCGGCCACCAACGCGCGGCGGCGCGGCTCGTAACGCACGGCCTCCAGCCGGCGCCGGGTGAGTGTGGCCACGACACCGCCCCGAAAGCCCAGGGGTCCCTCGGCCTGCGCCTGAAGCAGCACCGGAGGCACCAGCCCATCCGCCGCTCCATAGGCCGTCAACAGGCGCAGGCGCCCGGAGAAGCTCCTCGTCCCGCGCGCCTCCCCGGTAAGGAAGGGCCGCACCTGGCGGAGCTGCTCCGCGGTGAGCACCCCGGCGTCCACCAACGCCTCCGGCGCGAAGGAGCCCTCCACCCGCGCTCGGTACGCGAGCAGCGCATCCACCTGCGCCCAGGTAAGCCCCGGCAGGGCGTACAGCACCTCGCGAGAGGCCGTGCGCACATCCACCCCGGTGCGCAGCAGCTCCCGCAGGGTCTCGAACTCCTCCTCCGCGAGAACCCCGTCCTCATAGAGCGTGCGCAGCTCCGCCTCGTCGGTGATGGAGAGCCCGGCCGCGTATGGCTCGGCCCGCGCCCCTGGCACAGCGAGACACATCCAGGTTGTCAGCAGGGCAGGCAGGCAGGCGGCTCTCACGCGGCCGGCGCAATGCACGCGGGAGACCAACGAGGACACCTCGGGGACCCGACCCGCGAGGTGTCCCAAACGGGGAACGCCCATCCAGGCGCCGGACCCCGGAGGGCCTCCGCCCACACTGCTGGCGTAGCGAGTCCATCTCCGAGAGGGTTGGCCGGGAGCGCGGGGCCATCTATCGTTCCACCAGGCCGTTCAACTGCGCCCCCCTATGGGTCACGTGCACATCATCCGAAACTTCGTCTCCCCGCAGGAGGGCTTTACCCGCACCGTGCGCATCTACACGCCGGACGGGTACGACCAGGCCCCCCACCACCGGTTCCCCGTCCTCTTCATGCACGACGGGCAGAACGTCTTCGCCCATCCCGAGTCCGCCATCTTCGACACGTGGTGTGCCAACCTCGCGCTGGAGCACATGGTGGGCGAGGGCCGAGCGGAGCCGTGGATCATCGTGGGCATCGACTCGGGCTCTGGGCGGCTCGAGGAGTACTCGCCCTGGAACGAGTCGCGCGCCAACGTGCACGCCCGGGGCGAGTCCTACGCCCGCTTCATCGTCGAGACGCTCAAGCCCTACGTGGATAACGTCTACCGCACGCGCCAGGGCGCCGAGTGGACGGCCGTCATGGGCTCGTCGCTGGGCGGGCTGATGTCGCTGTACCTCGGCTGGAAGTACCCCGAGGTGTTCGGCCGCATCGGCGCCCTGTCTCCCTCGGTGATGTGGAGCGAGTACAAGCTGTTCCAGAACTGGAAGGCCCACAGCCGGCGCTGGTCGCGCATCTACCTGGATGCCGGCACGGAGGAGTGGATTGATCCGGGTGGCGTGCCGCTGCCCTACGGCGAGGCCACGCGCGACTTCTACTTCCACCTCAAGCGGCTGGGGTACGCGGACCACGAGCTGGCCCTGGTGCTGGAACCGGGCGGGCTACACCACGAGACGGCCTGGCAGCGCCGGCTCCCGGTGGCAATGAACTGGCTGCTCGGATGACGTGAAGCCCCGGGGCGAGGTGAGGCCAGAAGACCGGAAGGTCTTCGTTCAGGTGATGGAGGGCCTGCTGCGCCACGGTGTGGGTGAGCGGGTAACGCCACGGCTGCGCGAGCGGCTGAAGATGATGGGGCTGGATCTGGACCGGCCGCTGCCGCCGGCCTACCCGGCGATCCAGTGGCTGCACTGCCTGCACATCATCCTGGAGGAGGTGTACCCGGGCGTGCCGCGCGAGGAGGGCTTCCGTCAGCTCGCGGAGCACCACGTGAAGGGCTACGGCCATACGCTGGTGGGGCGCGCGATGATGCGGCTGCTGCGGCTGCTCGGGCCCAAGCGCACGGTGCAGCAGATGGTGCAGGCCCTGCGTGCCGGGGACAACTACACCGAGGTGCGGCTCAAGGAGCTGGGGCCCGGCAACTGGGAGATGTGGATGAACTCGGTGCTGGACGCGCCGGGCTACGCGGAGGCGCTCTTCGTGAACTTCCTGAAGGCGAGCGGCGCGGCGGAGCCCCACGCGGCCATCGTGCGCAGGGAGGACGGGGGCACCGTCTACCTGCTGCGCTGGAAGGAGCACTGAGGGCGCTCCGGGTCAGGCGGTGGCCTGGATGAGGCGCACGGCGTCCTTCATGTCTTCGAGGCGCTCGTGGCGGGTGAGGTACATCTCGGAGCCCATGGCGTTGTGGTAGACGGCGGGCAGCTCGCGGTGGAGCAGGAGCGCGTCGCCGAGCTTCGCCACCAGCTCCGCGTGGGAGTAGCGGTAGCGCCGGGAGGAGCGCCGGGCGACGTGGCACACGTGGTACTTGGGCGTGTAGCGGAAGTCGCGCAGGTCATCGCCGGTGAGGACGCGGGCCCAGAGGCGGTACACGTCCATGTCGCACGCGTAGTTCATCTGGTCCGTCATGAAGCCACCGGGCGGACGCAGGTTGGCCTCGAGGGCGACGTAGCTGCCGTCGGAGAGGCGGAAGAACTCGAGGTGGAACCAGCGCTCGCGCAGGCCGAGCGCGGCCACGGCACGGCGGCCGAGGGTGTCGAGGGCGGGAGGAATCTCCTTGAGGCTCCAGAAGGAGATGTCGCGCTGTTCGAGCACCACCTCCATGACGCCGTCGCTGTACTCGTGGCTGAGGTGGAAGACGATGTTGCCCTCGCGATCCACGAGCCCGTCATAGGTGACGATGGCGCCGCGCACGAAGGCCTGGGCGACGTAGTTGGAGAGGGGCTCCTCGAGGGCCTCGTCGACGTCGGCGTCGGAGGAGACCTTGAAGGTGCGGGCAGCGCCGACGCCCACGTCCGGCTTGAGGACGAGCGGGTAACCGACGCCGCGGGCAAAGGCCTTCACGCCGGCGGCATCCTTGACGGGGATGCCATCGGGGTGGGCGACACCGGCCTTCTTGAAGACATCGTGCATGCCCAGCTTGGTGCGCAGCCGGACGATGTCGGCGGGAACGAGGCCGGGAACGTGGAAGTCCTCGCGGAGGCGGGCCTCCACTTCGAGCCAGGTCTCGTTGAGCGAGTCGATGCGATCGATACGACCGTGGCGCCAGGTGAGGTAGCCGGTGGCGCGCAGGAGGGCGTCGTAGTCGTTGAGGTTGGGGGTGAAGAAGTACTCGGAGAGGGCCTCGCGCAGCTCGTGGCGGAGGGAGTCGTAGGGGGAGTCGCCGATGCCCAGGACGTTGACACCGCGCTCGCGCAGGGCGGTGACGAAGTGGAAGAACTGGGAAGGGAAGTGAGGGGAGATGAAGACGACGTTCATGGACGAGCTCGGGCGCGGCCTCTTGCGCGGCATGTGACCATAGCGCGAGCCGGGGCGCCGCCTACTTCTCGGCCGGACCCGAGGTGACCACCGTCACACAAAACCCCCTCCCTGGAAGGCAAGGAGGGGGTTCTTGGGTCTACTGAGTCAGCGATTGTGTGTCAGCGCTTCGCTCAGTTCTTCGTGAGCGGGCGGTAGCGGATGCGGTGCGGCTCCAGGGCCTCGGGACCCAGGCGCTTCTTCTTGTCCGCCTCGTAGTCCTGGAAGTTGCCCTCGAAGAAGAACGCCCGGCTGTCTCCCTCGAACGCCAGGATGTGCGTGGCGATGCGGTCCAGGAACCAACGGTCGTGGCTGATGACCACCGCGCAGCCCGCGAAGCTCAGCAGCGCGTCCTCCAGGCTCCGCAGCGTCTCCACGTCCAGGTCGTTCGTGGGCTCGTCCAGCAGCAGCAGGTTGCCGCCACTCTTGAGCATCTTCGCCAGGTGCACCCGGTTGCGCTCGCCGCCCGACAGGTCCTTCACCCGCTTCTGCTGGTCCTGTCCCTTGAACGCGAAGCCCGCCAGGTACGCGCGGCTCGGCATCTGCCCCGCCCGGCCCAGGTCGATGTAGTCCAGCCCGCCGCTCACTTCCTCGAAGACGCTCTTGTCCCCTTCCAGCGCGTCGCGGCTCTGATCCACGTACGCCATCTTCACGGCCTCACCCACGCGCAGCTCGCCGCCGTCCGGCTTCTCCACGCCCGTGAGCATCCGGAAGAGCGTCGTCTTGCCCGCGCCGTTGGGGCCAATCACGCCCACGATGCCACCCGGCGGCAGCCGGAAGTTCAGATCGTCGATGAGCAGCCGCTCCCCGAAGGCCTTGCGCAGCCCCTTGGCCTCCACCACCAGCCCGCGCAGCGGCGGCCCGGCCGGAATCGTCACCTCGCCCGTCGCGTCGCGCTTCTCCTGCGTCTGGTTGAGCAGATCCTCGTACGCCGAGATACGCGCCTTGCTCTTGGCCTGACGCGCCTTGGGCGACGCACGCACCCACTCCAGTTCGCGCTTGAGCGTCTTCTGCCGCGCGCTCTCCGACTTCTCCTCCAGCTCCAGCCGCTTCTGCTTCTGCTCCAGCCAGCTCGAGTAGTTGCCCTTCCAGGGCACTCCCTCGCCGCGGTCCAGCTCCAGAATCCACTCCGCCGCGTTGTCCAGGAAGTAGCGGTCGTGCGTGATGCAGACGATGGTGCCCTTGTACTCCGTCAGGGCCTGCTCCAGCCACGCCACGCTCTCGGCATCCAGGTGGTTGGTGGGCTCGTCCAGCAGCAGCAGGTCCGGCTTCTCCAGCAGAATCCGGCACAGCGCCACACGGCGCTTCTCACCACCGGACAGCTTCGTCACGTCCGCGTCCCCCGGCGGCAGACGCAGCGCGTCCATGGCCATCTCCAGGGTCCGATCCAGCTCCCAGCCGTTGCACGCGTCGATCGCGTCCTGCAGCTTGCCCTGCTCGGCCAGCAGCTTCTCCATCGCCGCGTCATCCATCGGCTCGGCGAACTTCGCGCTCACCTCGTTGAAGCGGTCCAGCAGCGTGCGGATGGGCTTGAGGCCCAGCTCCACGTTGCCCTTCACGTCCAGCGTGGAGTCGAGCTGCGGCTCCTGCGCCAGGTAGCCCACGCGCGCGCTCGGGTCCGGCTTGGCCGTGCCAAAGAACTCGGTGTCCACGCCCGCCATGATGCGCAGCAGCGTCGACTTACCGGAGCCGTTGGGACCGATGACGCCAATCTTCGCGCCCGGGAAGAAGGACAGGTAGATGCCCTTGAGGATCTCCTTGCCGCCCTTGACCTTGCGCAGGTCCTGCATGGTGAAGATGAAATTCTGGGCCATCTCGCTCTTTCTGCCTCCGACTCGGTGACGTGGACGCTGGCGGATACTAAGGAGCCACGGCGGGCGCAAGACGCTCGGCCGCTCGCTCGCTCTTCAGGACACTTGATTCCCGGGCTTCCGCCTCTTCCGACCCAGAACACCCCACACGGCGCACTGCGTCCTCCCCGGCGCAGGCACTCCCCTGGATTTCCGGGGTCCCCTGCCCTCCAACCGGAGCGCCACGCCTGGCGGTCCGCTCCGAGCCCGGGCGAGCCGGCAGGGAGGCCACGGCGGAGCAGCCCCCCTTCTGCTTCACCCTCATTGAAACGGGAGGGGTCTCGCGGTCGGGACTTCCCGAGCGCCGTGGGGGTGGTAAAGGCGTCCCCCACCATGTCCTCCACTCCCGCGCTCGAGCTCCGCGGCCTCACCAAGACGTACGGCGGCAAGCTCACGGCCCTCACCGACGTCAACCTCACCATCCGTCCCGGGGAGATCTTCGCCCTGCTCGGCCCCAACGGCGCGGGCAAGACGACGCTCATCGGCTCGGTCTGCGGGCTGGTGAAGAAGACGAGCGGAAAGATTCTCGTCTTCGGGAACGACCTGGACGAGGACCCGGTGCGCCCGCGCTACGAGGTGGGCCTGGTGCCGCAGGAGATCAACTTCGATCCCTTCTTCTCGGTGGCCGAGTCGCTCTACATCCAGCAGGGCTACTACGGGCAGGAGCGGGACGAGGCGCGGGTGAAGGAGGTGCTCACCGCGCTCAACCTGCAGAACAAGGCGGACTCGCTCACGCGCGCGCTGTCGGGAGGCATGAAGCGCCGACTGCTCATCGCCAAGGCGCTGGTGCACAAGCCGCGGCTCGTCTTCCTGGACGAGCCCACCGCGGGCGTGGACGTGGAGCTGCGCCGAGACTTGTGGACGTACGTGCGCAAGCTGGCCTCCGAGGGCACCACCATCGTCCTCACCACGCACTACCTGGAAGAGGCCGAGGAGCTGGCCGACCGCGTGGGCGTCATCAACGAGGGCAAGCTGCTGCTGGTGGAGGAGAAGAAGGCGCTGCTGCGCCGGCTGGGCGAGAAGCGCCTCATCGTCACCTTCACCGGGCCCGTCACCGAGCTGCCCGAGTCCGTGCGCAAGACGGGCGCCACGCTCGCCGCCGACGGAAAAACCCTCACCTACCCCGAGCGCGAGGGCAGTGCCCCCGCCGGTGACATCCTCCGCACCCTCTACACGCAGGGCCTCCCGGTGGGGGACGTGGAGACACGCCACTCGCGCCTGGAGGACATCCTCATCGACATCCTGCGCGGCAAGCCCGCCGCCGCCGCCGCTGGCGCCGCCTGAGCGCCCCACCCGACTTCACACGACTCCGCACGACGACCTCATGAACACGATTGGGATGAAGTCCCTGCTGCTGAAGGAAGTCCGCCGCTTCATGCGCGTGCCGGGCCAGACGGTCCTCTCACCGCTCATCAGCACCTCGCTCTACTTCCTCGTCTTCGGCTACTCGCTCTCCGGCCGCGTGCACGAGGTGGAGGGCGTGCCCTACCTGCAGTTCATCGTCCCCGGGCTCGTCTTCCTGGGCCTGGCCAACAACGCCTTCCTCAACAGCAGCTCCTCGCTGTTCATCACCAAGATTCAAGGCACGGTGGTGGACCTGCTGGTGGCGCCGCTGGGACCCCTGGAGTTGATGGCCGGCTTCATCGGCGGGGCCATGATTCGCGGACTGCTGGTGGGCGGACTCACCTGGGTGGTGGCCTCCTTCTTCACTGGCTTCCACCTGGAGCACGCGCCCGCCACGCTCCTCTTCCTCCTGCTGTCCTCCTACACCTTCAGCGTCCTGGGGATGCTCGCCGCCGTGTGGGCCGAGAAGTTCGAGCAGATCAACTTCTTCCCCACCTTCGTGATGCTGCCGCTCACCTTCCTGGGCGGCATCTTCTACTCGGTGCGTGAGCTGCCCTCGCCCTGGAACGTCATCAGCCTCTTCAACCCCATGGTCTACATGGTGGAGGGGCTGCGCTACGGAATGCTGGGCATCAGCGGCTTCGCGCCTCTGCTCGGCCTGGGCATCCTCCTCGCCGTAGCCCTCGCCGCCACCGCCCTGGCGTGGGTTGCGTTACGTTCTGGTTACAAACTGAAAGCCTGAGTACCCGAAGGGTGCCTGCCTGCCTGCTCTTCTGCAGAATGTCTCGACGAGGACATTCGCTGATTCTGAGAAGCCGGGTTATCGTGTTGCGTCATGGCAGTCCCCTTCGGCAAGTACCAGTTGTTGCGCAAGATTGCCTCCGGCGGAATGGGTCAGGTCTTCCTGGCTCTCGAGCGAGGAGCCGGTCTGGAACGACTCGTCGTGCTCAAGCTCATCCTGCCGCACCTGGCTGAGGACGAAGAGTTCCTCACCATGTTCCTGGAGGAGGCGAGGCTGGTGGCGCGGCTGGCGCACCCCAACCTCATCACCATCCTGGAGCTGACGGAGATCGACAGCCGGCACTGCCTGGCGATGGAGTACGTGCAGGGCGACGACGTGCGCCGGCTGGAGAAGTTCGCGCGGACGCAGGGCAAGCCGCTGCCGGTGGGGCTGGTGCTGCGCATCATCGCGGAGGCGGCGGCGGGGCTGCACTACGCGCACCAGGCACGCAATCCCCAGGGCCAACCGCTGCACCTGGTGCACCGGGACGTGTCGCCGCAGAACATCCTGGTGGGCTTCGACGGAGGCGTGAAGGTCATCGACTTCGGCGTGGCCAAGGCCGCGGGCAGCGCGTCGCAGACGGCCACCGGAGTGCTCAAGGGCAAGTACCCGTACATGTCGCCGGAGCAGGCCAACGGCCAGCACGTGGATGGACGCAGCGACTTGTTCGCGCTGGGCGTGGTGCTCTGGGAGCTGCTGACGGGCAAGCGCCTGTTCAAGGGTGAGTCGGACCTGATGACGCTGCGGCTGGTGCGCGACTGCCAGGTGCCGCCCCCTTCCCAACTCAACCCGAAGCTGCCGCCGGGCCTGGACGAGCTGGTGCTCCGCGCACTGGCGACCACGCCGGAGGGGCGCTTCCCGGACTGCGGAGCCTTCCGGCTGGCCATCGAGGACTACATCCTCCAGTACCGGTTGCCGGCCAGCAACGCGCACCTGTCCGCGTACCTGAGGGAGCTGTACACGGAGCGCATCGCGCGCGAGTCGGACCCGGCCAACCTGGACCAGCTCACCGAGGACTCGGACCTGGACTCGAAGTCCAACCCGTCGAGCAGCGTGCGCTCGCTCTCTCGGCAGCTCCCGCAACGAGTCCCCACACCGCCGCCGGCGCCGGGGACCCCCATCATTCAGCAATCCCGGCCGCTGACGAATGGCAGCGCCAAGCACACGCTGTCGATGCCTCCCGCCCCCGAGCCGCGGCGGCGCCTCCCGCTGGTGGCGATTGGCGCCGGCGTGGGCGTGCTGCTCATATGCGCGGGGGCGGCAATCGTGATGCTGCGCCAGCAGCCAGCCACGTCCACCCAGCCGACGGAGCCTCCCCAGGTGGTGCGGACCCAGCCCCCGCCCGCCAACCCCGAGCCGCCCGAGCAGGTGGAGCCTCAGCCGGTGAAGCTGAAGGTGCTCTCGGAGCCAGCGGGCGCATTGGTGGAGGTGGATGGGAAGCAGCACGGCGAGACGCCCGTGGACCTGCCACTCACGCCGGATGCACCACCCGTGCGGGTGGCGCTGAAGCTGAACGGCTACGAGACGGTGGAGCGCCGGGTTTCCGCCGGAGACGCACCCGAGGTCTCGGTGAAGCTCACGCCGAAGACCTCGGTGCAGAAGCCCCCGCCGCGCCGCAACAGCTCCTCGCTGGACATCAAGCGGGGCCGCTGAGCGGCCCCGACGTGCGCCTGGTCCAGGCGCCACAAGACGACTCCTCCGCGCGAGTGGAGGCGGCAGGTGTGAGGTATGGATGACGTTCGTATGAACGACTCCCCCCTCGCGACCGCCGCCCTCATCGCCGCCCTCGCCCTGCTCGCTGGCTGTACCGCGGCCACGTCGAGCGTCAAAACACGCCCGGCCCCGGACGCACACACCGTGGACCCGATCTTCGCCGCCTATGCCAGCCCGGAAGGTCCCGGCGCCAGCGTCGTCGTGATTCATGAAGGGCAGGCCGTGCTCAGCCGCGCCTACGGTCTGGCCGAGCTCCCGGAGCACACGCCCGCCACGCCCAAGACGCACTACCGGCTGGCTTCCCTCTCCAAGCAGTTCACGGCCATGGCCATCATGCGGCTCGCCGAGGAGGGCAAGCTCCGCTACGACGACCGCGTGGTCGACGTGCTCCCCGGCTTCCCCGCCCACGCGCGCGAGGTCCGCATCCGCCACCTCCTCAACCACACCTCGGGCATCTGGGACTATGAGGCCTTCGTCCCGGCCACCCAGACCGTGCAGGTGAAGGACCGCGACGTGCTCGAGCTCGTCTCCCGCGCCGAGCGCACGTACTTCCCGCCCGGGACCGCGGTGCGCTACAGCAACTCCGGATACGCGGTGCTCGCGCTCATCGTGGAGCAGGTCGGTGGGATGCCGTTCGCCCGCTTCCTGCACGAGCGCGTCTTCACCCCGGCGGGTCTGCGCTCGACGGTCGCACACGAGGAGGGCCGCTCAACGGTCCCCCAGCGCGCGTACGGCTATGTGGCCGACACGCAGGGCTTCCGCCCGCGAGACCAGAGCTCCACCAGCGCAGTGCTGGGAGATGGCGGCATCTACTCGTCCGTGGAGGAGCTGGTGGCGTGGGACAGGGCATTGGACACGCACGCACTCATCGGCGAGGCCACCCAGCGGCTCGCGTGGACGGCGCCGACCCTGCCGGATGGCACCTCCTCGCGCTATGGCTTCGGCTGGTTCATCGATGAGGACGGGGGACGGCTGCGCCTCTCGCACCACGGGGAGACGTCGGGCTTCACCAACGCCATCGTGAAATATCCGCAGCAGCGGCTCACGGTCATCGTCCTGACGAATCGCGCCGGCGGAGAGCCGTGGAGGCTCGCTCAGCAGGTGGCGGACCTGTGGCTCGAAACCCCCGGGACGCGCCCCTGGCCCTTCGAGACCTTTCCCAACGCACGCTAGACTGAGAGGGCACATGTCCCCATTGCTCCGCTCCCGTTCGCTCCTCGTAGGCCTGCTGCTGATGACGAGCCTCGCCTGCGGCAAGAAGAGACAGCCCTCCGAGGAGTACACCCAGGCCTATCTCGCCTTCGGGCGGTTGACCGCCGCGAAGATGGATCAGGCCTATGTCGACCCGGAGATGACCGCCATCGAGGAGCAGCTTCGCCGGGTGCCCGAGCAGAGCCTGGATGCGGAAGCAGCGGCCGAGCTCCTCTCACGCATCTCCCAGGAGCGGCAACGCGTCCAGCGCGAGCAGCAGGCGCTGCGAACGATGGTGGCGGCCAACCTCGCCGCCCCCTTGCAGTTGGAGGGCTCCGAGGCCGCCGCCAAGAAGGGCCCTCGCGAGCCCCCGGAGTTCGACGGCAACATCGAGACCGTGGGCGTGGACTCGCTGCCGGAGCGGACGCGCGCGGGCAACAAGGCCACCCTCGTCTTCATCTACGCCTCGTGGTGCCCGGCCTGCCGGCAGACCTTTCCCACCGTGAACCAGTTGGCGCTCAACTACCAGGAGCGCGGCCTGGAGGTGGTGGGCCTGTCGATCGACGAAGATCCGTCCGACCTCGTCCGCTACCTGAAGAAGTCCCGCCCCGCGTTTCAGGCCCTGCGCGCCGCTCCCTACCCTCCCGGCACCCTCAAGCGCGCGGTGAGCGACTTCGGCGGGACGTACCCGAATGCCATTCCCTACCTCGCCCTGCTCGATGGCCAGGGGAGGCTGGTGGCGCAGTCCCCCGGCAACCTCAACCGCAGCGCGCTCGCGGCCCACATCGAGCGGACCCTGCGAAGCCAGTGAACCAGGGCGGGACTCACGCTGTAACGGCTACTTCCGCGAGCCTTTCTCGCGCGGGGCCGCCGCGGGCTCGAGCACCTCAATGGATGTCACGACGCGAACACCGCCCTCGTTGCGGAAGGAGGTGCGGACGCGCGTACCTTCCTGGAGCTGCCCGAGGGCGAGCGGGGCCTGCTGTCCCTCCTGACGGATGGGCACCGTGTCCTCGTCCTTCACGACGACCTGCACCAGTGGTGCCTTCCGGCCCACGTCGAGTGTAAGGACGTTGCCAGTAGCCCCCTTCACCGTGCCGTTGATGGAGCCTGCGTCCGTCTCGGTGAACTGATCTCCAGGCGTGGCCTTCTCCTGGGCGGCCTTGAGCTCCGGGGGGGTGGGGTCCTCGGCCCTCGCCGCACCCAGGGCGAGCGTGGCCACCGTGAGCCCGGCGAGTACGGTCCGTGAGCGCATGGCACTCCTCCTGCGGCGAAAGGTGCACCCCGCCCCAGGTCCCGCCAACCCGCCCCTGCCCTCTCGGGCAGCGAGCAACCCTGGCGGCTGTCCGGTGGCCGCCACTCCCTAGGGTTGCTCGCCGGATACGGCGGACCAGTTCCTCAAGCGGGAGACCAGCTCCTCCTCATCCAGGGTACGCAGGACCACGGCCGCCTCCTGCTTCTGCAGGGACAGCGTGCCCATGAGGACAGAGGCATCCACCGCGGCCGCTCGCAGCGCCGTCGCGAGCGTGAAGATGGCCTCGGCCCAAGCCTTGGCGGCTTCCCCCAGGAGCTTCTGCCGCTCGGCATCCGCGAAGTCCTCGGGTCTGGGCTCCTGCGCCTGCATCGCGCCTCCGCGAGCAAGCTCCAGCGCCTCCTGCATGCGAAGCAGCCGCTGTTGGAACTCGAGCTGGCTCTCCTTCCGCCGGGTTCTCACCTGCCAGCGCTTGAGGAAGGGGCCGCTCTCGGGAGGAAGGTCCCGCCAGAGCTCGAACCCGGCGAACTCCACGAAGCCCATCACCGCCGCCATCACCTGCTCCTGCACGGCGGGCTCCCCATCACGCAGGGAGACCTCCACCGGGAGATGTTGGTGAAGGGGCACCTGCGCGAGCCTCAGTCCGCAGCCGAGCGCCAGCCAGTACCCATCCATCTCGCTCCGCAGTGCCTGGTGCTGAGCACGCAGCTCCTCGAGCTCTTCGCGAAGCTGCTGGAGTGGGTCCTCGGGCCGCGCGGGGGCCGGAGGGGCCGCCCTCCTGCGGAGGCCGAGCTTCCGGGGACGAGAGGTGGTCCCGCTCGCCGGCAGTTCCACCGACAGCACGCCATCCTTGTAGGAGGCGTTGATCCCCTCCCCCTCCACCCCGCCGGGGAGAAGGATGGAGCGGGAGAAGATTCCGTACGGGCGTTCCACCTTGAGGTAGCGCCTGCCAGCGGACTCCGGCTCCCGCTGCCCTCGCAGGGTCAGCGTCTGCCCCTCGAAGAGCACGTCGATCGCCGACTGGGGAATCCCGGGCAGATCCACCCGCAACAGCAGCCCGTGCCCGATATCCAGCACGTCGATGGGCGGCAACTGCCCCTGCTCCGCGGAGGGGGACGTCCAGCCCGAGCCCTCCGCCTGCGGATTCCCTCTCTTCGGAAACCGGATGGTGAGGACGCCATCACGGTAGTCCGCCTGGGGATCTCCCCTGAACTCCTCGGGAAGTGTGAACTCGCGCGCGAAGCGCCCGAAATGGCGCTCGGCGACCAGCAGGCTCCCCTCCACCTCGGGGATGCCGCGAACCCCCTCGAGCGTGAAGCCCCCGCCGTTGAGGGTGAGATCGATGTCCTCCCGAGCAACACCCGGGAGCGCCACTTCGAACACGAACTCGCCGGAGGTCTCGGAGATATCCGTGACCGGTTCCCAGCGGTCCCGCTGCCCGGGGTGCGAGTCCAAGCCCGCCATCCCCTCCCCCGTACGCCATGCCCTGAGATCGATGCTCTCCCTCATAGGCCATCGATTGTACGCCGGACACCCGGGGTGGGGTGTTGAAGATGTCCCTACCGCGGCCGATCCTGAACCTGGGCCGGCGGCACCTCCCCATTCACCAGTGCGCCCTCGGACAACCACCCCAAGACTACGCAGCGGTTGCCTGCGAGGGCTCCTGGGCCACCGCTGCCTGCTGCCGCTCGGCCGCGGCCTTGCGACGCATGTCCTCGGTGGTCTCGCTGTTGCCATCCGGCCGCCATCCCGGCGGCGCGAAGAAGTAGCCGAGCACCTCTCGCGCGCTCCGCGCACTCATCACGTCGCGCAGAAACGGGCCGAACTGATGGAAGGCGATCTTGAAGGGATTGTATGTGTTCAGCGGGTGCACCAGGCCGTAGCGGCACGGCACGTCGTCGCGCTCGGGGAGATAGGTGCCGAACAGGCGGTCGAAGATGACGAGCACGCCGCCATAGTTGGCATCCAGGTACTCGAGGTTCGCCGCGTGGTGGACGCGATGTGCCGACGGCGTGTTGAGGATGCCCTCGAGCGGACCCAGCTTCGGGAACCAGTCCGCGTGAATCCAGAACTGGTAGGACAGGTTCAGGCTGTACGCGGTGAGGATGGACTCGGGCGAGAAGCCGAGCAGCGCCAGCGGCGTGAAGATGGCGTAGGCCCCGGTGATCTTGCTCGTCCAGCCGAGCCGGCTCACGGTGGTCAGGTTGAGCTCATTGGGCGTGTGGTGCACCGCGTGCGAGAGCCAGAACCAACGTGTGCGGTGACCTAGCCGGTGGTACCAGTAGTAGAGGAACTCGACGCCGAAGAACAGAATCACCCACGAGCCCACGCCCAGACTCGAGGCATCGAAGAGCCGGTGCTGCTGGAGCCAGTACGCCCCCGGCAGCGCGACCGCCACGGGAAGGAGCAGGTTGACGGACCGGCCCGCCGCCACGGCGAAGGAGGCGAGGCCGGAGCGCCAGTCGTACGAACGTTTGAAGACGAACTTCAGCATCACCGCTTCCAGCAGGGTCGCGGAGAGTGCGATGAGACCAAGATACCGGGACGCTGAGTGGAGCTCGCCCATGAGGTGAGAGCTAGCACCGCTCACGGATGGACAGCAAGGGACAGGCCTGTCACCGTTCTCGAACGCCGCGCGGAGCAGGCCGGGTATCATCGAAGACGCTGCGGCGCCCTACCTGTCGACGATTCCAGACGCGATTCTGTTGATGGACTACGCGCGCAAGCCGCAGGGCCTGGAGCGGACGATGGCGGTGCTCAAGATGCGGGGCTCGCAGCACTCCTCCGCCGAGCACCGGATGACCATCGTCCCCGGCGGCCTCAAGGTCGAGCCTGTCGAAAGGGTGTCCGCACAGGAGTAGCCGCCGCGGCGGTAGAGGGTCAGGCTCCGCCGCCCGTGGCGTAGTGCAGCACCAGCAGCACCGCCAGCACGTACACCACCGGGTGCGCCTCGCGCGGGCGCCCCGACAACAGCTTCAGCGCCGCGTACGACACGATGCCCGCGCTGATGCCGTTGGCGATGGAGTACGTGAAGGGCATCAACACGATGGTCAGGAACGCCGGCAGCGCATCATCCATCCGGTTCCACTCCAGCTCGCGCGCCCCGCTCATCATCAGCGCCCCCACCACCACCAGCACCGGCGCCGTCGCCACCGGGGGAATCGCCGCCAGCGTGGGCACGAAGAAGAGCGACAGCACGAAGAGCACCGCCACCACCACCGCCGTCAGCCCCGTGCGCCCGCCCTCCTCCACCCCCGCCGCCGACTCGATGTAGCACGTCACCGCGCTCGTCCCGAACATCGCGCCCGCCGCCGTCCCCACCGCGTCCGACATGAAGCCCCGGTCCGCTCCCGGCAGCTCCCCGTTTGGCTTCAGGAAGCCGCCCACGCGCCCCACCGCCACCAGCGTGCCCGCCGTATCGAACACGTCCACGAACAGGAACGTCAGCACCACCGTGAGGAACTTCCCCGTCAGCACCTGCGAGAAGTCGAACGCCCAGAACGTCTCCCGCGGCAGCGAGGGCATGCTCACCCAGGCCGCCGGCGCCTTCGCCAACCCCAGCCCCCACGCCGCCACCGCCACCGCCGTGATGCCGATCAGCAGCGAGCCCCGCACCTTGCGCGCCGACAGCGCGCCGATGATGACCAGCCCCGCCAGCGCCAGCAGCGGCACCGGCGCGCGCACCACCCCCAACTGCACCAGCGTGGCCGGGCTGTCCGTCACCAGCTCCGCGTTCCTCAAGCCGATGAGCGCCAGGAACAGCCCGATGCCCGTGGTGGTGGCCAGCTTGATGGGCCCTGGAATGGCCCGGAGCATGAGCGTGCGGACGCCGCCGTAGGACAGCACGATGAACAGCAGGCCCTCGACGAACACCGCCGTCAGCGCGAAGCGCCAGTCCACCCCCAGCCCCTTCACCACGCCATAGGTGAAGTAGGCGTTGAGCCCCATGCCCGGCGCCATCGCGAAGGGGAAGTTGGCGTACACCCCCATCAGCAGCGTGCCGACCGCCGCGCCCAGCGCCGTGGCCACCGTCACATCCGCCACCGGCATCCCCGCTTCCGACAAGATTTGCGGGTTGACCAGCAGGATGTAGGCCATGGTCAAGAACGTCACCAGGCCCGCGCGCAGCTCCGTCCCCACGGACGAGCCTCGCTCACGAATGTGGAAGAAACGCTCGAGTGCTTCCATGGAGCGCCGGTATAGACGCGCCCCACGCTCACGCCCAACGTTTATGTGCCGCGCCTTGGCGGCGCCTGCGCCACCAGGGCCCGGATGACCTCCGCCTCGAAGGGCTTGTCGATGCGCGGCGTGGACACGGCCTTGAGGAACTCGCGCGCCCGCGGCGTGAAGCCGCCCCCCGTCATGAAGACGAAGCGCGACAGGCACTCGGAGCGCTTCTCCGCCAGCCGCTCGTACAGGTCCATGCCCGTCAGGTCCGCCATCATCAGGTCGCAGAACACCCGGTCGAAGCCGTCGTCCTTCTCCAGCACCGCCAGCGCCTCGCGGCCGCTCTGCACCACCACCACCTCGTGCACCCGTCCGAGAATCCGTTTCATCACCGAGCCGATGCCCGGCTCGTCGTCGATGACCAGCACCCGCTTGCGCGCCTGCACGTCCGCCACCGTACGCGCCGGTGTCGACGAGGCGGTCCCCTGGTCCTCGCTCACCGGCAGCGACACCCGGAAGGTGCTGCCCCGACCCGGCTCGCTCTCCGCCTTCAGCTCGCCCTCCATCGAGTGGATGATGCCCAGGCAGATGGACAGCCCCAGTCCCATGCCGTCTCCCTGGGACTTGGTCGTGAAGAAGGGCTCGAAGATGCGCGCCAGCACCTCGGGGCTCATGCCCACGCCGGTGTCGCGCACCTCCACCACCACCCGCGCTCCTTCCCGGCGCGTCACCAGCATCACGCAGTGGCCCGCAGCGTTCCCCTCCGGAATGGCCTGCGCGGCGTTGACGAGCAGGTTGAGGAACACCTGCCCCAGCCTCGCCTCGTTGGCACGCACCTTGGGCACCGCGCCGTAGTTGCGCTCCACCCGGGTCCGGTGGCGCAGGTGCGGCATCGCCAGCGACACGCTGAACTCCAGCGCCGCGTGCACGTCCACCGGTCCCAGCCGCGTGTCGTCCGTCCGCGCCAGCGTCCGCAGATCCTTCACGATGGTGCGGATGCGCTCGGCTCCCCGGCGAGCGTCCTCCAGCGCCTGCACCGTCTCCCGCAGCCGCTCGGCCACCGGAGCACCCAGCTCACGCGCCACCCCCGAGAGCTGCTCGAGCGCCACGTGCAGGTTGCCCGTCACGAAGGCCAGCGGGTTGTTGATTTCATGCCCCACTCCCGCGGCGAGCTGCCCAGCCACCGACAGCCGCTCCGTCTGGACGAGCTTCTCCCGTGCCGCGCTCAGCTCCCCGGCCCGCTGCCGAGCCAGCGCCTCAGCCTCCAGCCGGCCCGTGTGCTCCTGCACCAGCAGCGAGTCCCGCTCCCGCTCCGAGTGCTTGCTCGGGGAGATGTCCTGCAGGCGCACCACCAGGCCATCCTGGAACCGAGCCAGCGAGGTGCGCAGCCACGTCTCCCGCTCATCCGGCAGGAGCACCTCCAGCACGCAGGGCTGTCCCGACTCCACCACCTGGCGGAACACGGTGAAGTACGCCCGGGCCCTCGGGCTGGTGTAGAGTTCCAGCAGCCGCCGCCCGAGCAAGGGAGCGGAGAAGGCGCTCACCATGCGCTCCGCGCTGGCGTTGGCGAACACCCATTCGAAGTCGACGAGGGTCCCGTCTTCGCCCCGCATGGCGCGCAACACCACGCAGCCGTCCGGGCTGGCCCGCTCTACCTCGGCCAGGGCGCTCAGCAGCGCGTCTCCATCGCCCTCGGGCTGGGGGTTGGGCGAAGCCAGGGCTTGATTCACAACAGACATCCACAATCCTCTACGTCAGGCCCCCCTGCCGAGTGGAGTGCGCAGTCTACCGTCCCCCTCAACGCCAGGGGAGGGCTGCTCCCCTCCGGACATGAAAAAGGCGCGGGGAGTCACACTCCCCGCGCCCGGTGCTTCACCGCTGGTGGGTGGAGCGATGGCTACTCGGCGATCTCACGCACGCTCAGCCACTTGAAGTCCACGTCCGAGGCGCTGTCCCAGCGGAAGGTGGCCAGGGGGCCGCCCCAGGTGATGGGCATGGCGTCCACGGCACCACCGCAGTTGGTGGCATCGCCGCCAATCTGGCCGGAGTCCGTGATGTCGTAGACCTGCTTCCAGGTCACCTTGTCCGCGTTCTCGTTGAGCCACAGCTCCAGCTTCACCGCGGGCTTCCCGCTGACGATGACGTTCTTCATGATGGACTTGAAGCCCACCCAACGGCCCTTGAGCGCGCTGGTGCCCGTCTTGTAGGCGGTCTGGTCGTAGCTCACGTGCCAGGACTCCTTCTGCCAACGCACGCGGCCGTCGTAGTGCAGGCTGCCCTTGTACGAGGAGCCCTCGCAGGCCAGGTCATCGTTGTGGCGGCCACCGCGCGCATACCAGGCGAAGTTGTCGCTCGCGTCGCTGACGGCGTTCACCTTGATGAAGCCCGTCATCTCCACGTTCTTCCAGTCGTTGGCGGCCTGCATGTAGCCACGGCTCGCCAGCACGTCCCGGTCATACGTAGGAATCTTGGACGAGCTGTAGCCGGTGGAGGTGAGCGCATGCATGCGCACCTGGCTGCTCTTCATCTTCCAGGAGCCGTCCGCATTGCGGGTGATGGTGTCCTGCGGATCGAAGCGCGTGTCCTTCAGCGCGTCGTCCTTGAGGAACCACGTCTCGCCGCCCGCCTTCGTCGGGTAGATCATCTTCACGCCGAAGACGTCACTGCCCGTCGCGGGCGGGGGAGTCGTCGGCGGCGGGGTCGTCGGCGGCGGGGTCGTCGGCGGCGGCGTGGTGGTGCCGGTGATGGCGGCCACCTCGGAGATGCTCGCCCAGGTGTTCGAGGTGTTGCCATTCACCGTCACGCGCACATAGCGGGCGTTCGTCGCGGGGAAGGTGTAGCGCTCGAACGAGGACGACTTCCCGGACGAGCTGCCGGAGAAGACCTGCGTGAAGGTGCTGCCATCGGTGGACGTCGCGATGACAAACTTGCTGGCGCGCGAGCTGCCCTGGTACCAGGCGATGTCCAGCGCGGTGAGGGACTGCACCGTCCCCAGGTCACCGCGGATCCACTGGCCGATGCCATTGGAGGACCAGCGGGTGGAGAGGTTCCCGTCAATGGCAGAGGCGGGCAGGTTCCCGTCATTCCCGCTCGCAGTGGCGGAAGTGAAACCGCCGGCCGCCAGCGCCGGAGTGGCGGACAGGGCGAGGACGGAGACAAGTCCGAAGGCGAACAGCCGCTTGCGGCGGATAGAGGGTCGATTCACTGTGTCGCTTCCTTCGTGTTGAGGGGATCGGCACACCCGGCGAAATTCCCGGCGCGCCCTATCCCGTGTGTTGGCCTTCAAACACCTGATTCGCCCATCAATTCCCTCAGATTTCTGAGTATTTTCAATGGGTTATGGGCGCATCCCTCCCTGTGAGGTCACATCGGGCCGATGGACCTCCGCATCAGGTGTTGGCGTCTGGGCCGAGAGGGCCTGCCGCCGGCTGCTTGTCTGCCGACCTGACAGGTCAGCAGGGAGAAGAGGGTATAACAAGTCACATTTCGCACGCCCAGCCCTAGCCAGCCTCGGGAGCGGCGCAATGCCTGCCTGGGGGGGTGGAGTGGTGGGGACGGCTGTGGAGGGTGTGCTTCCAGACCTCAGGTGCCGCGCCCAGTTTTTGACAGCCCCCCGAACGGAAGGGGGGACACAGGGAGGCAACACCATGAACTCCAAGACGAGATGGGGGCTCGGCGCTATCGCCGCGTCCGTGCTGTTGGCCGCGCCCGCGTTCGCCCAGGACGACTACATCCAGGACGACGATCGCGACGAGCGCATCTACGACGAGGGCCGGAGCGACACGGGTGTCTTCAGGGACCTCAACGTCTCGCTGTCGGGCGGCTTGAACACGTACACGGGTGACATTGGGGACGACACGGCCACGGGTGGTTATCTCGGCGTACAGGCCAGCTCCAGACCGCTGCCGCTGTTGGGCGTGGAGCTCGGTTACGAGGGCTCGCGCAACCCCTTCGAGGAGATTGAAGGCGGTCTGTGGCGGCACAACGTGGGCGCACTCGCCAAGCTGGGCCCCGAGCTCCTCCAGAATGGGAACCTGCGACCCTTCGTTGGCGCGGGCTTCGGCGTGAGCGCCCTCAACCCGAGCGAGGGGGGAGAGGTCCTCTTCGACAACGACTTCGTCACCGAAGTGCCGTTGGCCGCGGGCGTTGACTACAACTTCGGCGGCGTCACCGCCGGCGCGCGCGCCACCTATCGGCTCATGGGTGGCGAGGACCTGGGACTGGCGCAGGACGGCAACATCTTCAACTTCGGTCTCCAGGTGGGCGGCGCGTTCTGAGGCACACCGCCCAGGCCCCTGGGGGACTCAGTCCGTGAGGCGAACCACCACGGCCGCGGGTCCCTCGAGCCAGACTTCCCCGCTTCGCAGCGGCGCCTCCCGCGAGGTGCCGCCGAAGCGGGGCTCTTCGGACCACAGCACGACTTTGAAGTGCTCGGGCAGCCGATGCTTCAATGTCCCGCGCACATTGAGGATGACGTAGAGCGCACCCCGTGGGCCGCGGCGCTCGAGCACCAGTCCATGCTCTCCCGTGGGCCGCACGTCGAAGTGGCCCCGGCGGTTGTGCTTCAAACAGGCGTCCGTGGCCCGCAGGTGCAGCAGCTCGCGATAGAGGGTGAGCACTCCCGCGTGCTCCGGACGCTCGGCCTCGCGCCAGTCCAGCTTCGAGCGCGTGAAGGTCTCCACGACCTGCGGGTCCGGCACCGTGTCGCCCGAGAAGCGTGCGAAGCCGGCGAACTCCTTGCGCCGTCCCTCCGTCACCAGCTTGCCCAGCTCGGCATTGTGGTCCGTGAAGTAGAGGAAGGGCGTGCTCGCATTCCACTCCTGCCCCATGAAGAGCAGCGGCGTATAAGGAGACAGCAGCAGCAGCGCGCTCATGGCGCGGAAGGCCGCTGGTGACACGTCCTCGCCCAGCCGCTCGCCGTGCGCCCGATTGCCCACCTGGTCATGGTTCTGGATGCAGTGCACCAGCCTCCACGGCTCTACCTCACCCGCGGGCGTGCCTCGCGCATGACCGGTCACCTGGGACACCTGTCCCTCGTAGAACCAGCCCTGCCGCAGCGTGCGGGCCAGGTCCTCCATGTTGCCGGTGTAGTCGCGGTAGTAGCCCTCGCTGTCTCCAGCGAAGGCGCGGCGCATCTGGTGGTGGAAGTCGTCCGCCCAGACACCGTCGAGCCCATAGCCGCCCCGTTCCCGCGGGTGCACCAGCCGCGTGTCGTTGCGCTCGTCCTCGGCGATGATGACCACCCGGCGGCCGGGAGCTGAAGCCCGGGCGAGCTCGACGAGCTCCGCCACCAGGTGGGTCGAGCCGTCATCCACGATGGCGTGGGCCGCATCCAGGCGCAGCCCGTCCGCGTGGTAGTCGCGGATCCACATCTCCACGTTGGAGAGCACCAGTTGGCGCACCACCGCGGAGCCCTCACCGTCGTAGTTGACGGCCTCGCCCCAGGGCGTGTGGTGGCGGCCGGTGAAGTAGTGCGGCGAGTAGCAGCGCAGGTAGTTCCCGTCTGGCCCGAAGTGGTTGTAGACAGCGTCGATGAGCACCGCGAGCCCCTCGGCGTGGGCCGCGTCGACGAGGCGCCGCAAGCCCTGGGGACCGCCATACGCCGCAAGCGGGGCAAAGAGGTCCACCCCGTCGTAGCCCCAGTTGCGCACGCCCGGGAAGCTGGCCAGCGGCATCAGCTCCAGCGTGGTGACGCCCAGCGCCTTGAAGGAGCGCAGCCGGGGGATGAGCGCCTCGAAGGTGCCCTCGGGCGTGGCCGTGCCCACGTGCACCTCATAGATGACCTGGGCCTCCGGGTCCGGCCCCTTCCACCCGGCATCCGTCCAGGCAAAGTCCGGCACCACCACCTCGGAGGGGCCGTGAACACCGTCCGGCTGTGAACGGCTCCACGGGTCCGGGAAGGGCCCCTCGCCGTCCACCCGCAGCTTGTAGCGCACGCCCGCACCCGCTCCGGCGAGGGTCGCGAAGAAGAAACCGCCTCCCTCGTCGGTCATGGGCAGCGAGGCGCCCGGCTGGCCGTCCCTTCCATACAGCACCACCTCCACCCGCCGGTGCTGGGGAGCCCAGACGCGCCACCGCACGCCCGCTCCCGGCTCCACCCAGGCACCCAGGCGAGGCACCTGCCCTCGCGACACCGCTGCTCGTTCCATGTCCACCTACTTATCCACCCTCGCGCCAAGGGGGATGCATCACGTGGGTCAAGGGGATTGAGAGATGTTCACTGGTGGCCCCCTTCGAGGCGTTGTACGCCCCCTCCGAGAGCGGGCGGGCACTGGCGCGAACAGCAGGCAACGCTTGTCCCGTGCCGTCCCGAACCGGAAAGATGACGTCCAACTTCATGAGCCTACGTCCCGACCACCTGCAGGCCCTCCCCTTCGAGCGCGGCGACTCCGTTCGCGAGCGCGTCGCCGCGTTGGAGGTGCTCTCCCCCCGTGAGATCGATCAACGCCTCTCCGAGCTGGGCTACAGGGGCCAGCAAGAGGCCCGGCGCGCGGCGTCGGTGCTCGCCTACCGCCACCTGCAGCGGCTGCGGCGCATCCACCTGGAGGGGCTCGCCCCCGAGCCAGGAACGCGCGAGAACTGCCTCTTCCTGGGGCCCACCGGCAGCGGGAAGACGTTCCTGGTGGAGCTGCTCTTCAAGGAGATTCTCGGGGTGCCCACCGTCATCGTGGACGCCACCCAGTTCTCCGAGACGGGCTACGTGGGCGACGACGTGACGACGATGCTCTCGCGCCTGTACGAGTCGGCGGGCGGAGACGTGGCGTGGGCGGCCTGTGGGGCCATCTGCATGGACGAGTTCGACAAGCTCGCCACCAGCCGCTCCGATGCCCGCTTCGCCGGACAGCAGACCACCAAGGACGTGAGCGGCTTTGGCGTACAGCGCAGCCTGCTCAACCTGCTGAGCGCGCCGAGGGCGGACTTCCCACCGGACTTCGGCTTCACCAGCCGCACGCCGCCCATGCCGCTGGAGCTGTCGGCGCTCACCTTCATCGCCTGCGGAGCCTTCAGCGGGCTGAAGAGCACGGCGGAGGAGCTGGGTGGCCACAAGGAGCGGATGGGCTTTGGGCGCGAGGCGGGCAAGCGCGAGACGGCCATCGCGGAGAAGGTGACGGACGAGCAGCTCGAGCAGACGACGGCCTTCGCGCGCTACGGCTTCATTCCGGAGCTGATTGGCCGCTTCAACCGCATCCTCTCCTTCGCGCCGCTGGACGCGAAGACGCTGGGCGACATCCTCGAGGACAACGTGCTGCGCGCCTACGAGCGCGAGTTCGCCCACGAGGGCTTGACGTTGGTGGTGGAGCCGGCGGTGCGCGAGTGGGTGGTGGCGAGGGCGCTCAAGCGCGAGACGGGAGCCCGCGGCCTGCGTGCCGCCCTGGTGCCACAGCTGGAGCGCGCCGCGTACGACCACTTCGGTGAGCCGCAGGTGTCCACCGTGCGCCTGGTGCTCGAGGGCGAGCAGGTGCGCGCCGTCACCGGCTGAGCACGGGCTCCAGGACTGCTCGAGGAAACTTCGCAGCCTGCGAAGCGGGCACCGGCGCAGGGGTCACCCATTCCGCCTATACTCCGCGCCCCCGCTTTCCAGGAGAAACCAGTGAAACGCCTTTCCGCAGTCTTCGCCGCCGCGAGCCTCGCACTCGGCGGCATGACCCCCGCGTTGGCCGCCGAGCCGCCTCCGGAGTTCGGTACCGATTGGGATGACCCCCGCACCGCGGCCCCCGCCGTGGAGAAGCCGGCGACGAGCTCGTGCACCGTGAAGATCGTCGACGAGAAGTTCGATGACTTCACGCCCTACACCAGCACCTTCACCCCGCCAGCGGACTGCCCCGGTCCCTGGAACAAGGTGGTGCTGCGCATGGAAGGCAAGGTCCAGGGCGTCCAGTACGACCGGCTCGGGCACCTGGAGGTGGGCGGTGTGACGATCTTCAAGACGTCCACGCCCGAGCCTTCCCGTGAGGGCATCGCCTGGTCGGTGGAGAAAGACGTCACTGCCTACGCGCCGCTGCTGAGCCGGCCGCAGCCCGTCTGGATGCTGATTGGCAACGTGGTCAACGACACCTACACCGGTGTGCTGGACGTGCAGGTCTACCTGACCTTCTACAAGGCGGAGGGCCGGTACAAGCCGGCCGACACCGCCAGCGACGTGATTCCCCTGGCCAACCCGCGCCGCGAGGGCAGCGCGCTCCTGGGAGAGGTGACGGTCCCCCGGAACACCGAGCGGCTCATGGCAGAGGTGTACGCGACCGGCTCGGGCGGTGGCTGCGAGGAGTTCTGGTACTTCACCGTCCCGGCGACGGTGCCCTACTCCTGCCCCGCAGACGCGGGCCCGTACCGCGAGGTGCAGATCGAAGTGGACGGCAAGGTGGCCGGCATCGCCATGCCCTTCCCGCATGTCTACACGGGCGGCTGGGCCAACCCGTTCCTGTGGTACGTGCTGCCGGCGCCGCGCGCCTTCGACATCCGCCCCATCCGCTTTGACCTCACCCCGTTCGCCGGTCTGCTGACCGACGGCAAGCCGCACCAGCTCGCGGTGCGGGTGCTGGGTGTCCCCGAGGGACGCCCGGGTTGGGAGCTGCCGACCCAGGTGTTCGCCTGGAGGGATCCGCACGGCTCGCGAGTCCTGGGCGGTCTGATCGAGCACCGGATCGGAACCCTGGCCAATGACTCGACAGTCGCGCTGGTGGATGGCTGGAACCAACTGGATACGCAGGGCAGCCATCACCTGAGGATCTCCGGCGCGCTGTGGACCTCGCACGGGTGGGTGGTGACGACCGTCGAGCAGTCGGTGTCCAACTCGAGCATGCACCGCTGGATGGGAGACGCGGAGAACCCGGATGGAATCACCGCGACCTGGAAGGACACCAGCACCGTGACGGTTGGCGGGCTCGGTCACTTCCCGACCGTGAGCCGCTCCGAGAAGCGCTTCACGCTCGATGGGCTCATCAGCGTATCGCCGCAGAACCGGCTCACCACGACCATCACCCTCCACGACGAGGCGGATGAGCGCACCACCCGGGGTCCGCGCACGCTGGAGCACCGGGAGCTCAGCGACCTCTACACCGGCGAGGCCGCCTATACATTGGGCGTACCGCGCGCGCAGCGCAACGCGGTGGGAACCTCCACCCAGCGCTACCAGCTGACCGGGGACCATCACACCTGCTACGACCGCGCCATCTCCACCCGTAACGGGTTCGTCATCGAGGACACCCAGCGCTGCGACTGAGCAGAGGCGGTGGAGCCGCCGTGGCGAGTCCTGGGCGCCGCACGGCCCCTCGCCACGGCCGACGCGCTCTTCGCGTCCTGGTCTACGTGGAGTCGGCCGCGGCGAAATGAGCGATCTGGTCGGCGTGGGCCTTCACGAACGCGGGCCGCGCCGTCGCGCGCTTCAGGTAGTCACGCGTCGCGGGATGCGCCGCGAGCCCTTCGAAGCGATCGACGAGGCGCAGCACGTCCGCCATGAGGATGTCGGAGACGGAGAAGGAGCCCGCGAGCCACTCGCGCTTCGCGACCACCGGCTCGAGGCGATCGAGGCGCAGCTTCAGGAAGTCGTCGAAGCGCTTCTCGCTCTGCCCCGAGAACTTGAAGAGCGACCACGGGAGGCTCGCCATCTCGACGGAGTTGAGCGCGGCGAAGAGCCACTCGATCACCTCCGCGCGCCCCTTCGGATCGCGAGGCATCAGCGCCTCGCTTCGCTCGCCGAGGTGCAGCAGGATCGCACCGCTCTCGAAGATCGAGATGTCGCCGTCCGTCAGCCACGGCACCTGCCCGAACGGCTGGTGCGCAAGGTGCTCGGGGCCGCGTTCCTTGAACGACACGCTCTCGACGCGATACGGGAGCTTCGCCTCCTCCAATGCCCAGCGCACGCGGATGTCCCGCACGAACCCGCGCGGCGGCGGAGGAACCCAATCGTAGGTGGTGAGAACGAGATCGCCCATGCGTCGCGTCTACCAAGCCTGACCGACGCTTGCCAACGCCGCCGACGACGCGAGCGTCAATCGTCGACACTGAAGTCCATCCGCGCGACCTCGCTCTGTCACTGGCTGAGCACGAACCCCGATGACCTACTTGAGGAAGCGGCGCCACCAACGCTGAACTTCTTCCTGCGTGTAGCCCTTCCAAGAGTTGGCATAGGCGGGTGAGAACCCGTCCAGCCAGTACTCCAGCACTCGTGCGAGCTCACGATAGGCAGGGAGATCGCGGCCCTGTGCCAGATCTCCGGCCTCCGGCCACTGCCCCAGCGTCACCACGACACGCTCGGTACCCATCTCCTGCACTGTGGTCTCAGGAAAGTGCAACCGGGCGCGCAGGCTCGCCGCGCCGCCCAGCGCGTCCAGCACGGGTTGGCCCAGGAAGTTGAGCCAATGCACGCCGTCCACTCGCGTGCCCACGTGCGAGCGAAGCCCCCCGCGCGGAACGTCCAGTCCCGGGTAACGAAAGATCTCCTCACGGAGCTTGGGCAGGAGGCGGCTGCGCTCCCTCAGGAAATCGAGGGCGAGGCCGGCATGGCCGGTGGAGATGCGCAGATGCGAGGCCATTTCCATAGCCAACTCCCGTACCCTTCCCGGGCCATGCTCTTCGAGAAACTCCGTGGGCAGGGTGGCACTCAACACGCTCACGCTGCCATCCGGGGGCGAACGCCACGGCAGGCGAGCACAATACGTAAGGCCGTATCCGGCCGGTCTGGCGGGAGCCCCAGTGAGATGGATGAAGACGTCGCATCCGCTCTTGGTCTTGCTGCGGAAGAACTCCGTCTCTTCTCCGAGGTCATCAAGGAAGTAACGGGGCTCACGTGGACGCAGCCAGTCCCGCACAACTCGCCAGCCCTCCTCATCAAGGAGGGACTGGGGGGTCTCGTCATCGCCGAACCACGCCTGACAGAGGGTTTCAGCTCCTCCACCTACGGCACGGTGATACGCCTCGATGGCTCGCTCCACCCCCACGAGCAGGTCAAAGTGGTCGTACGGCATGAAGAAGGCGATGCGCACCACCTCCCGGAGCAGCAGTCTCTCTCCCTGCGGAGTGGGTCCGTCGCGGCGAATCCGGGGGTAGTGCTCACTCATGGCTGATTCCCAGCTGGGGCGTCACGATGCCCGATGGGCAATTGCCTCCCAGGCCGTCGTACTCCAAGAGTTGCTGACGTGCTTTGGAGCCGTCCGGACCGAGCGGGTTGCTCTTACTCGCGGACGTACAGGGAAACTTGAAGTCGTAGACGCATTGAACCTTGGTGGGATTGCGCGCGAAGTGCAGAACGATGTCGGGCCGGAGGGAGCCTGTCCAGCGGTTGGTCAACACGTACTGCCCTGATACAGGTCCAGGGGCGTAACGCGGTTCCACGGAGACGTTGTCCGGAAACTCCGTGAAAAGCCTGCGCTGGACACACGCGAAGGCGAGCTCATGCTTCATGTTTCCGAGCTCGATGGCTCGCTTCACTTCATTCCCCTCCTTGTCGCGGACCAGTCTGTCGCACTCCGCGTCATCCGGGTACTTGCCGGGACCGTACTCCCTCTCGTTGACCAGGAAGTCCGCCTCCTTGGCGCACTCGACAAGAATCGTCTCGATACGGCGCACCTCGGCCTCGTCGAGAAACTCCTTGAGGGTAACGAGGGTCCGAGCCGTTTGGAGGGCACGCGACAGCCAGGGAATGGTTGCCTCGTCGCCCGGCATGGAGGCAACACACGCAGGGTTGCGCAGGCAGCCATCCACTGCCGAGTTCATGCTCTGCGCGTAATGGGCCGGCGCAGGTGCAACCGTGGAGCATGCGGTCGGGAACAGCAGCAGTGACAGCACCATCACAGACCAAGGGCCAACACCGACAAGACGTGTGGACACACTGCCTCCCGCAAAGAAAAACGCGGTGCCGGTGTGGGTACCGGCACCGCGCGTCCATCCAGGTCCCGGGGAGCCTCCTCGAGTGCCCCCCTGGCTCGGCACGGCTCCGCTCAGCCGCGGTACTGGTGGATGGACATAATGGGGTAGTTCATCTGCGTCATCGAGATGCGCTGCGAGCCATCCGCGTTCACAAACTCAGAGAAATTCTCGGGATCAGGGAGGGGAAAGTTGCGTCTACCGGCCTAGAATTCTCGCCAGCACCTCCACCCCGCGCAGCACCACCTCGGGCGGCGAGCAGGTGAAGCACAGCCGGATGTGGTGGGGGAAAGGCCCAAAGCTAGGTCCCGGGGCCACCAGCAGGTTGTGCTCGACGCACCGCTCCAAGAGCCCTGCCAGGCCCCCCGCGTCCAGGTGCGCGGAGACGTCCAGGAAGAGGAAGGTGCTGCCCTCTGGAGGCGGAACGCCCAGGCGCGCGGCTGCCTTCGTCCCCGTGTCGCGGTACTGCGCGGAGGCCATGGCCACCCAGGCATCCCCCGGGCCCCGGAGCACGCGCTCCCCGGCCAGCTGCGCGGCGGTAGGGGCACTATAAAAGGAGTGCGTGCTCACCTTGCGCAGCTGCGCCACCGCCTCCTCGGGCCCCACCACGTAGCCGCACCGGTTGCCCGCCATGCCGTAGGCCTTGCTGAAGGAGTACGAGGAGAGCGTCCGCTCCGGCGCCAGCGCACGCGCATAGGTGTGCTCGCCCTCGTACACATAGTCCTCGTACACCTCGTCCGAGAGCAGCCACAGCCCCTCGCGGCGCGCCAGCTCCGCCAGCGCCTCCACCCAGGAGCGCGGGAGCACCCGCCCCGACGGGTTGTTGGGCGTATTGAGGTAGAGCGCCACGCTGCGCTCCGTGAGGCGCTCGCGCACCGCCTCCACCAGCGCCTCCGGGCCATCGCAGTCCAGGAAGGGCACTGGCACCGGCTTGCCATGGAACGCGGTGACGATGCCCGCGATGAGCGGCCAGTAGGGCGCGAGGATGAGCACCTCCTCACCCGGCGACACCAGCCCTCCGATGATCGCCCCCAGCGCCCCCGTGGCTCCCGTCGTCACCAGCACCTGGGAGCGCTCCGTGGGCACACCCGTCTTCGCGCGCACCCGCTCCACCACGGCGCCCAGCAGCCCCGGCATCCCCTGCACCGGCGCGTAGCGATGCATCCCGGGGTACTCCGCCACCCGGAAGTCCTCCATGCGGCAGCCCTCGGGCGGCTCCATCCACGTGTCCCCCACGTGCAGCGGGTACACCTCACCGGCTCTGCTCGCGAGCCGCTCCGCGAGCGCCGAGTACAGCGAGCTCGACATCCCCGAGACCGAAGGGGCGTAGCTGGGATGGCGTGGCATGGAGGCTCCTCATTTCATGAGAAATTCTTGAAGTTCAATCATTCCGTGTGATACCTGGAAAACAGGTTCTTCACACCATGCAACGAACTTCCACCAAGGTCGCCGTTCTCTTCGGCGCACTGTTACTCATTGTCCTCGGGGCGGCGCTGCTGTCACGCCGCTCTGATCTGGCCGGAGAGGGGTCCTCGGACTCCACGGCCTCCGCGGAAGGCTCGACCGGGAAGGCCCGGGGCACCACGGGGTCCTCCAACGCCGCGGGCTCCGCCCAACCCGAGGAGGCCACGCCGAAGGAGGACGTGCTGCCCATGCCGGGGTGCTGGGAGGGCATCGCGGCGTTCGACAAGGACACCTCGCTGGACAAGTTCCGCCAGGCCCTGTCCGCCGCCGTGGGCGCGGGAGACCGGGAGCTGGCGCAGTACCTCCAGGAGCGGCTCACGGAGCTCGTCGGAGGGGACGCCAGCCGCGCGCTCCAGGTGCTCGAGTGGGCGGAGAAGTCCGGCCAGCCGGAGCTGGGCGTGTACATGGAGGCGCTCAAGGACGCCGCCGCCGTGCATGATCCCAAGGTGGTGGAGCGCCTGCTGAAGATGGGCGAGGACAAGGGCGCGCAGATCGTCAACCGGGCCGCGGCCTTCGACACGCTCGAGTCCCAGAAGCGCCTCTCCGCGGCCAACATGCAGCGGCTGAAGGCCGTGGCGATGGACCTGTCGTCGGACTCGGCGGGCTGGGTGGCCACGCGCACCCTGGGCCGGGTGATGAAGGAGGACTACGAGCGCACCGGCAACTTCGCTCCCTATTGGAAGGAGCTGATGGACATCGGCGAGAAGTCCGAGGACATGGCCGTGCGCCTGCTCGCGCTGGAGATGCCGTCCTACTCCAACCCCATCATCGGCGAGGACTCCATCGAGCGGCTCAGCGCCATCATGCGCAACGACAAGGAGCGCGACGTGCGCGAGATGGCGGCCTTCCGGCTGGCCGTCACCGAGACGCCGGAGAAGGCCCTGGAGGCCTACCGCACTGCCTTCCCAGCCGAGCAGGACGAGTGCGTGCGTTGGGCCATCTTCCGCTTCGCCGTGCGTGCCGGCGGGGCCCAGGCGCTGCCGCTGCTGGCGCAGATGGCGGCGCAGGATCCGCGCTTCCTGCAGGACTACCAGGACTTCCAGAAGCTCTACGCCGAGGGCACGGTGGACTTCGCCCGCATCTGGCTGGGCAAGGAAGAGCGCCACCAGTGCCTCGTCGAGGAAGGAGCGCCGCACTGATGAGCCCCCACTCCTTCGAAGGAATGAGTCGCATGAACCGCTCTCCCCGCTGGCGTGTGGCGCTGCTCGCCTCGGCGGCCTGGCTGCTGCCCGCCACCGCCTCCGCCGCCGGGAGCAACGAGCCTCCCCTCCAGCAGACGACGTGCTCCTTCAGCGGCATGGTGGACGAGCTGCGCGCGGCGCTGAAGACGGGCTCGCCCGCCTACCGCAAATACGTGAAGGAGCGACTGAAGATGGCCGCCCGCCTGATGCCGGCCGACCAGCTGCTCGCGGCCGTGCACCAGGAGAGAGACCCGGACGTGCTGGAGGCGCTGGGCGGGGCGCTGGCAGGCAAGGCCAGCTTCAGCGAGGACACCTCCCTCATCCAGCCACTGCTCACACGTGCGGCGAGCGACGCGGACCCGGCCCTGCGCGCCGCGGCGGTGCGCGGGCTGAAGGGGACGGGCTCGGTGGACGCCATGGGAAAGAACGGCAACGTGGTGACGTACGAGCAGCTCATCCGCGACAGCGCGCCCGAGGTGCGCCAGGCGGTGGTGGAGAACCTCGTCCACGAGAGCGCCAAGGTGTACTTCGGCCACGACAAGACGGTGTCCGAGACGGCTGTGGCCACGGCCCTGGCCTCCAAGGACCCCGAGGCGGCCGCGAAGCTGCTCTCCGAGGTCTCCATGGAGCGGGTGGGCCACGACACGGTGGAGCGGCTGCGTGGAAACCTGCGCACGGACCACCCGGGCCTGCGTGCAGCGTCGGCGACGGCGCTCGGTGGGGTGCCGGGGGCCGAGGCCACGAGCACGCGCCAGTCGCTCGTCGAGCTCTACCGCAACGAGAAGGACCCGGCCGTGCGCAAGGCCGCGCTGCAGGGCATCGCCCGGCTGGGCATGGGCAGCGCGCGGGCCACGCTCGAGTCGCTGCGCGGCGTGGCACCGGGGTTGGACCCGGAGATCGACGCCTGGCAGTCCGCGCTCGGCCTGGGCTTGCAGGAGTGGCACCTGCTGCTCCGCGAGAAGGAGCGCATCCGCAAGTAACGGGGGGAAGGCAGTTCCTCACGCAGTGAAGCACTCGGAGTGACGCACTCAGGAGGAAGTATGAACGCGAAGAAGATGATGTACGCCGCCGCGGCGCTCGTGGCGGGCTGGGCCGGGGTGGCCGTTTCCGCGACCGCCAAGGGCCCCATCTGTGACACCGCCGCGTACGTGAACTCGACCACGTACTACAGCTGCTCGGGCAGCAGCCACACCGCGCTCGATATCGGCAACGGCTCGTGCAACGAGTGGAACCACCGCGGCATGCTGGCCGGCAGCTACTACTACCAGTACTTCGGTGGCTGTGCGGGCGCCTGCTACGGCTCCACCTGTAACGGCGGCGCGGGCAACTACTACGTCGTCACCGGCGCCAACGGCTGGGACTTCCGCCAGCTCCACTTCTACGCCAACGTCAGCTCCGGCTCGAAGACGTGCGACGGCTGTGCGCTCGGCCTCGTGGGCGGCACCGGCCAGGCCACCGGCCCGCACGTGCACGCGGACAACCGCCAGTACGCCACCCGCAAGTCGGCCTGGTACACCAGCAAGGGCACCACCTGCGGCACCAACGCCTACTGCGGCAACATCATCGGCGCCCCCACGCTGTAATCCGCCGCCCCCACTGCCCCGCCCCTTCACCGGGCGGGGTGGTTCCCCGGGACGTGGTCCGCCCTCCTCACGAGGGCTCGAGGCCCGCCCGTGCGCCTGCCTCCCTGACAGGTGGGAAACCCGACTCTTCGCCCGCTTCCCCCGTGGCCGCGCCCGCTCCGGCTGCCCACCTTGGAACCAGTGCGGAGGGCGTCATGCATCACACGCGAGAGATTCCCCGTGAGGGGTGGGCCGACTACCTCCTCCTGCTGAGCACCATCGAGCGCGACCAGCAGGTCCGCATCCAGGCCGGCGGTCCGGAGCTCGGCGAGCAGACGGTGGCTCGGGACCTACCGCTGGTGGAGATCTCCATCGAAGAGAAGGGCAGCGACCAGGGCGCCATCGAGGTGACGGTGGGCCGGCCCGGCGAGGAGCTCACCCATCGGATTCTGCACCCGGAGCACGTCTGGGCCGAGGAGAGCGACAGTGGGGAGCTCGAGTGCCTCGACATCGAGGACACGGACCACGTGAAGACGCTCATCTACTTCGAGTCGCAGGAGGTGCACGAGGAGGCCTCGCCACCCCCGGCGTGAAAAACGACGAGGCCGGAGACGCCCCGCCCCACGTGGAGGCGTGCATCCCCGGCCCTGTCAGCTCAGACGAGCGGACGGATTACGGGTACAGCGCGCGGGCGCCCTGCTTGTCCAGGGTGGTCAGCACGAGGTCGCCCGTCTGGGTGCCGTTGCACTGGGGGTAGTGCATGACGGAGGAGCGGTCGTAGGTGGTGGTCAGCGCGCGCCACTGGCTGTCCTCGTAGCAACCCGAGGCGCTGGAGCGGGTGTGCTCGTGGCGGAAGCCGAGCACGTGGCCCAGCTCGTGGCGCAGGATGCCCGTCAGGGTCCAGGGCGAGATGCTGCCGAAGGAGCTGCTGTCCACGAGGACGTTGCGGGCCGAGCGGCTGGAGTTCGGGAAGAACGCGCGAGCCAGGTAGCTCTGGCCGCTCACCATGCGCACGTCGAAGAGCACGCCCGCCTGGGACGCGGTGCAGTTCGAGTCGTAGGTGGTGGAGTGGACAAAGTTCACGCTGGCCGTGGCCTCCCAGGCCGCGGTGGCGCTGTTCATCGCGCTCACCATGGTGCTGTAGCGGGTGCCGAAGGAGGAGGAGCTGATGCAGTAGGTGAGGTTCATCTTCTGCGTGCTGCTCCACTTGATGTCGCCGCCGATGTAGTACACGGCCAGGCCATCCTGGGTGGCGCCCACGTCGCCGTTGGCGACGAAGTTGTCGTAGTACGCCTGCAGGCCCTCGACGCCCTCAACGGCCTCGTCGCCGTTGACGACGTACACGTTGCCCTCGTCGTTGATGGCCGAGGCCTTGAACTCCTCGAACGAGGGGATACGGGTCTCGGAGGCCTCGGGGCCACCGCAACCAACGAGAGCAACACCGGCCAGCAGGGCCATGGAAAGCTTACGCATGGGGGTTTCTTCTTTCGGGGAACGACGTGGGGTTGGACGTGGCCGCCTGGGGTACCAGCCGCGACCTCGCGCCCCTTCCCTTGAGCAACCCCCGGGCCAACAGCCGGGCTCACCGGAAATCGAGGGCTTAGCGGAAATAACGCGAATAGCTGTGGAGTGTGGTCACTCCAGACCCTCCGTGCTTCCGCGTAAAGTGCTCTGACATTCCCGCCGGAAATCCCCTGTTATTCCAAGGGATTGGGCCAATAACATTTTGATCGTCCGGGAATCAGACGCCGCTGTTGCTGAATCGGACAGTGGGCACACGGCTCCCGTACCGGGTAGACCCTCCGGAAACGAGAGTGGCCACACACCTGCCCAACTACAGCTACAGCATCGAGTTACAGCCCTGCCGAGCCGGCAAAGCTCCCAGACAGCGCCATACTTTACCCTCAAACTTTATTGCCTTCAACATTTTGAAGGCAAACCACACACCCGGGAATCAGCCAGCGGGTGTCTTGGGGCCAGTCCTGGAGTGGGAGGCCCGCCCGACGCGGGGCGGCGCTCAGCCGTTGGCGGCCTCGGGCAGCTTGATGGGTGGAGAGGCGTCCTCGCCCTGGGCGAAGTAGATGCGCTCGAGCAGCTTGCGGTGATGGATGAGGGGCTTGTCGTACTTGCCCAGCCGCATGCCCTTCATGCTGTAGGGGGTGTGGGCCACCAGGGGGATGAAGCGGGCGTCGTCGCGGACCTCGTACCAGGCCAGGGCGAGCGCGGCCCGACGCACCACGGGCATCAGCGGGCGCAGGCGCTCGTCGTGGAGCAGGCCGAAGGAGAAGACGTGCAGGCGCGTAGTGGCCGCCGTCTCCGGCACGAAGAAGATGATGGCGCGGTTGGTGAAGGGGCGCTGCTCACCGGCGGGGCCCGTCCAGGTGATGGTGTAGTCGGTGCGCACGGGATCGAAGCGCGTCACCCAGTGGTTGTGGAAGAAGTCGCCGTTGCGCAGCAGCAGCAGGGGAATCAGGAAGGAGCGCCGCTGGGGAGCGCGGTAGCGAACCTCGGTGCGATCCTCGAAGTTGTGAGCCTCGAAGTCGATGTCCTTCGCCTGGAAGCGGTCCCACCCCAAGCGGGTGTGGACGAAGGGGGTGTGCTCGTCCTCGCTGAAGTTGTCGAGCGCCACGTGCAAGGGCGCGCGGAAGAGCATGGAGAACGAGCCGTTGAAGTCGTAGCCCTGGGGGGCGAAGTCGGGGAAGGCGGACAAGGGCGTGTCGCGTGCGGAGAGCCACAGGTAGCCGAAGCGCTCGACGAGCTGGAAGGAGCGCGCGTCACACTTCTTGAGGTCGGGCTGGCTGGGGCTGCGGCCGCGGCCATCGGCGTCGAAGAGCCAGCCATGGTAGGGGCACTCGAGCTGGCCCTCGCGGGTGATGCGGCCGGCGGACAGCGGGGCCATGCGGTGGGGGCAGGCGTCTGCGAGCGCGGCGGGGCGGCCCTGCGCGTCCCGGAAGAGAGCATAGGCGCGGCCGGCGAGCTCCACCCGCACCGGCTTGTCCTTCAGCTCGCGGGCGGAGAGGACGGGGTGGAAGAAGCGGGTGACGTCGGGCATGGGCGCGTTGGGCGGAAGCTCCATGGGGGAGCAGTATACGCCCTACCTCCAGAGTGGCTCTGAAGGATGCTGGACGGGGCCCCCTCCCCTGCCCGCTCCCGGGCCAGGAGCGTGCACATATTGTCTCCCGAGCCCGGCGAGTGGACCGGGTGGAGGGAGGATGAGGCTGGAATCGCTGTTCCTGGAGGTCTGGCCCCACGTGGCGGCGGCGCTCACGGTGGTGGCCAACCTGCTGGCCACTGGGCACGCGGTGCTGCGCAAGCGAGACGTACGCGCGGCGGTGGCCTGGGTGGGACTGGTGTGGTTGGTTCCGCTGGTGGGGGTGGTGCTGTACCTGCTGCTGGGCATCAACCGCATCCGCCGCCGAGCCCGCTCGCTGACGCTGCGCCAGGAGCACGGCCAGTTCCCCCCGAAGTCGGCCGTGGCCGCATGCACTCCGGAGCAACTGGCGGCGACAGTGCCTCCGGCAGCACACCTGGCCTCGCTGGCTCGCCTGGTGGACGAGGTAGTGCGCCACCGCCCCCTGCTGCCGGGCAACCAACTGGTGCCCCTGGAGGCCGGCACGGGCGCCTACCCGGCCATGTTGGAGGCCATCGACGCGGCGCGCACCTCCATCTCCCTGTGCAGCTACATCTTCGACAACGACGAGGCGGGCCGGCGCTTCGTGGATGCACTCCGGCGGGCGGTGGAGCGGGGGGTGCAGGTGCGGGTGCTCATCGATGCGCTGGGCGTGCGCTACGACTGGCCGCCCATCACCGGCCGCCTGCGCCGCGCCGGGGTGAAGGTGGCGCGCTTCCTGCCCACGCTGATGCCAGCGCGCCTGCCCTTCATGAACCTGCGCAACCACCGCAAGCTGCTGGTGGTGGACGGGCGAGTGGGCTTCACCGGGGGGATGAACATCCGCGAGCACTTCCTGCCCGGCCACGGCGACGCGAGGGACTTGCACTTCCGCGTGGAGGGCCCGGTGGTGGGGCAGCTGCAAGAGACCTTCGCCGAGGACTGGGCCTTCACCACGAAGGAGCGCCTGCACGGGGAGGCCTGGTTCCCCCCGCTGGAGCCCGCGGGGCCGGTGATGGCGCGAGGGATTCCAGATGGCCCGGACGAAGACTTCGAGACGCTGCGCCTGACGCTGCTGGGAGCGCTGGCCTGCGCGCGGAGCACGGTGCGCATCGTCACGCCGTACTTCATCCCGGACTCGGCGCTCGTCACCGCGCTGAACGTGGCGGCGCTGCGGGGCGTGCGGGTGGATCTGGTGCTGCCCGAGAAGCTCAACCTCCCGGTGGTGCAGTGGGCTTCTGTCGCGCAGCTCTGGCAGGTGATGCGTCCCAACAGCCGCGTCTTCCTCTCCGCGCCACCGTTCGACCACACCAAGCTGATGGTGGTGGACAGGGTGTGGTCGCTGGTGGGCTCGGCGAATTGGGATCCGCGCTCGCTGCGGCTCAACTTCGAGTTCGACGTGGAGTGCTACGACGCGCAGCTCGCCCAGCACCTGGACGCCCTCATCGAAGAGAGGCTGTCGCGCTCACGGCTGCTCACGCTGGAGGAGCTCAATGACCGGCCGCTGCCCATCCTCCTGCGGGACGGAGTCGCCCGACTGCTGTCGCCGTACCTGTAGGCCCGAGCCGCCTCAACCATTGACGACCTGGGCCTCGCGCCAGCGGATGTCGAAGGTGCAGGAGGTGCCATCGTAGGAGGCCACGTCCACGTGCACGTTGCGAGCACCGGAGAGCTGCTGGGCCCGGAGAATGAAGCCCGCCGCGAAGGAGGGCACGTCATCGAGGACGTCATTCATCCACAGCTCGAAGCGACGCGGGGAGTGCCCTACCAGGCTCACCTCGCTGAAGTTGTTGCCGCTGCGCAGGTCCTGCCCGATGCGCTCCAACATGCGCCGAGGGCCGAGCGCCGGCGCCAGCTCCGCCACCACGCGCCCCGTGAAGGTCTGCAGGTAGCCCTCCATGTAGTGGATGCCCATCCACCAGTGCGCCTCGACGGGAGACAGGTGCGGGTAGATGGCCTGGGAAGCGACATGCACGAACGTCTTCCACTCGTCCAACGGGTAGGAGACCTCGAGCGGCCTCTCCAGGTCCAACCCTGCCTCGCGCAGCCGTCTCCGGTCGAGGTCCGACAAGCTCGCCCCCAACTCGCGGACGAACAAGGCCTCGACGGCCGTGCCAAACACCACTTTCTCCGGCGACATGACGATCCCTTCGGCACCTCATCGGCGCGCTGCCAGGAAAGCGTTTCCGGCGGCAAGGCGCTGCCCTCGCCGGAAGACAGTGCTCACTTTCTCATAAAGAAAAATGCCTTCGCCACTCCCCTCTTGAATGGGATTCGCGGAGGTGCTGTAGGCCTCAGGACGACATGCGACCAACGAGCGAGAGGATGGCCTCCCCGTAGCGCTCGGCCAGCTTGGGGCCGACGCCGTGGATGCGCTGCAGAGCCGAGCCATCCCGAGGGCACGCGGTGGCAATGGCCCCGAGCACCTTGTCGGTGAGGATGCGGAAAGCGGGGACGCGCCGGCGGCGGGCCTCGGTGAGCCGCCAGGCCTTCAGCGCCTCCACGAGTTGGGGAGAGGGAGTGCCCACGCCCAAGGTGGCTCCACTGCGCCTGGAGCGATCCAGAGCTCGCGCCAAGGCCTCCCGGCCCCGCGGAGTCGCACTCGTCTCGTCCTGCGCCTCGTCGTACTCGTAGGCGACCTCGGCCGGCTCGGGAGCCTGGCGCTTCCTCCTACCCCCGGAGGCGGCCTGCTTTCGGCGCGAGGCCTTCTTACGGCTCCCCCCTGCCGAAGCACCCTTGGTCCGAGAACCGCGCCGCTTGCGTGCGGGGGCCTCCTCCGGACGCCCCGGCAACTGCACCTGCCCGGGAGAGGGCTCGCGCGTGCGCCGGCCCTCGGGCGTGAGCGTCACGCGCTGGAAGGTGATGCTCTGGCCGTCCTTCTCGAAGGCGTCCTCGGACAGATGCACGAGCCCGGCGCGCACCAACCCCCCGAGGAGCCGCTCGAAGTCGCGGCGGGGCAGCGCCTCGCCGAACAGCTCTCGGTGGAGCCGACCAGTGGCCTGGCCATCGCGCTCGTGGAGCGCCTCGAGAATGCGCCCGAGCGCGTGGAGCTCGGTGGAGGTGGGCTCGACGAAGCGCAGGGTGGCGCAGGAATCGGGGGCGCAGACGTCGCACAGGCCGCAGGGAGCGCCGGTGTCCTGCACGTCGCCGAAGTGCGCCACCAGGTGCCGCATCCGGCACCCGTGTGCCTCGGCGTAGCGGGCCATGTGCTCGAGCTGGGACTGCTTGTGCTCGCGCTGCGCCGCGTACGAGGCCGCCCAGCCCGTCCGCCCGCGACGCACCGACTCGTCCGGGCTCACCTCCACGCCACCGTGAATCCACAGCTGTTCGAGCGCCTTGTCGAAGGAGTCCACTGACACGCGTGCTCGGGCCGCTAGCGACTCCTTGGGCTCCGACTCGTCGCGAGCGGCGCGGTAGATGCGCTCGAGGACGGAGGGCTCGGGGTAGTCGCGCTCGTGGAAGAACTCGTGCGTGCGCCGGTCGATGAAGGAGTGCAGCAGCACCGCGCGCGAGGGCTTCCCATCCCGGCCCGCGCGGCCCAGCTCCTGGTAGTAGCCCTCCACGCTCGCCGGCAGCGCGGAATGCACCACGGTGCGCACGTCCGCCTTGTCGATGCCCATGCCGAAGGCCGTCGTCGCGACGATGACCTCCAGCCGGCCCCCGAGGAACGAGGACTGCACTTCGTCGCGCTCCGAGGCGCTCATGCCCGCGTGGTAGGTGCCCGCGCGGAAGTCCATGCCGAGCTCCTCCGCGTACCGCTCCGCATGCTTGCGCGTGGACGCATAGACGATGGCCGGACGGTTCGAGGGATCGGCGAGCAGCTCGCGGATGGCATCGGAGCGCTGGCTCGGGTTGAGCTCGCGCACCTCGATGGCGATATTGGTGCGCCGGAAGCCGTGGATGAAGGTACGCGCGGGAGCGCTTCCCGCGCCCTCGAGCCCGAGCTGCTGAACGATGTCACGCTGCACATCCGGGGTTGCGGTGGCGGTGAGCGCGATGACGGGCGAGGGACGCAGCATCGGCAGCCGGGCCCCCAGCAGCCGGTAGTCCGGACGGAAGTCGTGCCCCCACTGGGAGATGCAGTGGGCCTCGTCCACCGCCACCAGCGCGGGCGTGCGCCGGGCCAGCAGCTCCACGAAGCCCGGCACCCCGAGACGCTCGGGCGCGATGAAGAGGAAGTCCAGCCGCCCCTCCAAGTAGTCCGCGCACACCTGGCGGGAGGTGGCCCTGTCCCGCCCCGAGTGGATGCGCTCCGCCGCCAGCCCGAGCGACTGGAGCCGCGCCACCTGGTCCTCCATCAGCGCGATGAGTGGGCTGATGACCAGCGTCGTCCCCGCCCGCGCGAGCCCGGGAAGCTGGTAGCACAGCGACTTGCCCGCTCCCGTCGGCATCACCAGCAGCAGATCCTTGCCTTCCGTCGCCGCGCGGCACACCGCCTCCTGGTACGGCCGGAAGTCCGCGAAGCCGAAGACCTCCTTCAGTAGCCCGCGCAGCTCGGACGGCCTCGTGGGCTGGCGCGAAGTGCGCTCGGGCCTCACCGTGTTCGGGCTTGGGATTGAGCTCGGAGAGGTGAGGGTGAGCGCGGGACGCGCGGTGTTCTTGGGAGATGCGAGGGGCTCGGCGGATACCTGGTTGCGCCTCGGCTGGGACAGACCCTCACCCTGACCCTCTCCCAGAGGGAGAGGGGATTCACGCGGGGGCAACCTGGGACCCGTCGCACCCTCACCCCGTCCCTCTCCCGGTGGGCGAGGGGTATTTGGGGTATTTGTCTCTCTTGGGTGGGTGGGCGCTCTGGAAGTGGCTGCGCCTGTGGCCACATGGGGCATGAGGAGGTTGGGCGGCACCTTGCCCACCACTTCGATGATGTAGGCCTCGATTCCTCTCAGGAAGGACTCCAGGTCCCCACTTCCCTGCTCGATGCGCTGCAGCCATGCCTCCCACTGCCCCGTCATCGCTGGGCTCTTCACGTCCGGATGCACCACCCGGATGAGCCCGATTCCCTTCTCCGTCGCCTCGAAGGACTTGCCCCGCCTCACCAGGTAGCCGCGATCCAGCAGCGTCTCGATGATCGCCGCGCGCGTGGCCGGTGTGCCCAGCCCCGACTCTCGCATCGCGTCCGCCAGCTCCTTGTCGTCCAGCGCCCGCCCCGCCGACTCCATCGCCGTCAGCAGGCTCGCATCCGTGAGCCGAGGCGGCGGCCGCGTCCGCTTCGTCACCGGCTTCACGTCCCGCACCGCGCGCGCCTGCCCCTTCGCCAGCCCCGGTGGCAGCTCCTGCTCGTCCTCCGGCTCCTCCGCCTCGGCCTCGCTCCCCTTCTTCCCCGCCTCGCGTGGCTTCGGGGCCTTCTGCCCTCCTCCCACGTCCAGCACCTTCCAGCCCTCGCGCACCACCATCGTGCCCGCGCTGTGGAAGCGGTCCACCTCCGGCACGCCTTCGCCCACCACGGGCGAGGTGACGGCGGTGATGACGGTCGTCACCGACCAGACGAACTCCTCGTGCCAGGCCGCCAGCAGCCGCCGACAGACGAGCTCATAGATATGCCGCTCGTCTTGGGACAGCCTCGCGCTCTCCGGCGAGGTCGTCGTGGGGATGATGGCGTGGTGGTCCGTCACCTTCGCGTCGTCCACGAAGCGGCGCCCCAGCGGGCGGTCCCCGGTCCCTGGCGCGAGCAACGCCTCCCACGGCCCGCGGATGGCGCGCACCACGTCCGGCAGCGTCTCTGAGATTTGCTTGGAGAGGTGCCGGCTGGAGGTGCGCGGGTAGCTCAGCAGCTTGTGCTTCTCGTACAGCGCTTGCGCCAGCTCCAGGGTGCGCTGGGCGCTGAAGCCATACAACCGGTTGGCGTGGCGCTGCAGCTCCGTCAAATCATAGAGCAGCGGCGGCGCCATCCGCTTCGTCTCGGAGGTGACGGACTCCACGGCGGCGCGGCCCGCCTTCACGCGCTCGACGATGCGCCCGGCCTCTTTGCCATCCGCCGGCAGACGCCGCGCCTCGCGCGCGTCCCACTCCTTCTCCTTGCCCGGCTCCGCGGGACGGAACCAGGTCCCCTGGTAGCTCCCCGGCGGCCCCTCGCGACCCGCCGGACCGAAGGTGGCCAGAATCTCCAGGTAGTCCTTCGGGACGAAGTCGCGAATGGCCAGCTCTCGCTCCACCACCATGGCCAGCGTGGGCGTCTGCACCCGCCCCACCGACAGCATGTCCCCGCCGCACGCCAGCGTGTACAGGCGCGTCAGGTTCATCCCCACCAGCCAGTCCGCCCGGCTGCGCCCCTTCGCTGCGTCCGCCAGCGGCTCGTAGTCGCGCCCCGGCCGCAGCAACCGGAAGCCATCGCGGATGGCCCCCTCCGTCAGCGACGACACCCACAGCCGCTTCACCGGCTTGCGGCACCCGGCGGCCTCGTAGATGTAGCGGAAGATGAGCTCGCCCTCGCGCCCGGCGTCCGTGGCGCACACCACGATGTCCACCTCGGGCGCGTTCATCACCCGGCGCACCACCTTGAACTGGCTCGCCGTCTTCTCCTCCACCACCAGTGGCCAGTCCCCCGGCAGCATGGGCAACCGCTCCCGCTGCCAGCGCTTCCACTCGGGCCGCATCTCGTGCGGCTGGGCCAGGCCCACCAGGTGGCCAATCGCCCAGGTCACCACGTAGCCATTGCCGCGGTAGCACCCCTCGCCCTGCTCGCGAGCGCCCAGCGCTCGAGCGATGTCGCGCGCCATAGACGGCTTCTCCGCCACCACGGCCAGCACGCCCCGTCCTCCGTCACCCATGTTCATCCCACCTCATCGCATCCTCCCCTCCTCCATACCGCGCCGTCCCCACCCACCTGCAAGGCCGTTCAGCCCGACGCCTGCCTGCTCGGAGTGCGGGCGGGCTGGCACGGAGTGTCAGTCCGATCGCCCCACGGCCCTCCCGGGAGGCGCCTCGCGCATGGCTTGGCGCGCTTACGCAAGCGGTTGGCGTCTGCGAGGAAAACTCCTGAGCGCACTTTGGCCAATATCCCGCCTGTCACCGATCGCGCTCACGGGCGTGCCACGGGGGGAGCAGCCCATGCAACGCGAGCTGGAGAACAGCATGAAGGCGACGCGTCATCAGGTCCACGGAATGCGGCGGGGCGAAGGGAAGGCGGTCATGGTGCTGCACGTGGGGGGGGAGCAGAACGCGCCGGTGATGAAGACTCTGGCCCGGCCATCCAAGGCGGTCGGGCAGTTCGAGCGCGATGGGGGCAACCGGCTGGTGGTACCCCGACTGGCGTCTTTCGCGGGGGCGAACCGGACCCAGTTGGCGGTGCTATCAGAGGCCGGGGTGACGGATGGATTGCGCGAGGTAGTCACGGGGGTGACGTACCTCGCATCGGTCCGACCGATGTCTCCCCGGCTGGCGGTAGCCCCCATCGTGCTCGTCAGAGAGCAGGACTTCAGTCCGGGCCGTACCGCCCGCGGCGAGCTGATGGAACCGGCCCGCAGCCACGACCTCGACCTGGGCGTGGACGTGGGGGGCATCTACAGCTGGTAGGACTTTTGCATTAAGCCCCCCTGGTGCACCGGGGGGCCAGCCAGGGAGTCCCGCGGGGGTGGGACTCCGGGGCTGACGGCTCGGCGACTCCTGCCTGTCAGAGGGGGAAGGCAAAGAGGTCGCGGTCGGAGTGATGGGGGAGGCCTCGCATGAAACGAGGCGTCCCCCATATTTTTTGCCCTCGCTCTTGCCCTCGTCATGCCCTCAAGGGGCGCTGGCGGAACCGGCCTGCTGCTGGTGCCAGGCGGCGAGCACCTCGCGCTCGCGCTCCGGGGTGATGCCGCCGCGCTTCTGCAGCTCCGCCTGCCGCTCCGGGGGCAGCCCGTTGAACCAGGTGAGGGTGTCGCGCGCGGTGTCCACCGTGGGGCGGAACTTCAGTCCACGCGCCACCGCCCGGGCATTGCTGGCGGAAGTCATACCCGCCAACTCGCCCGTGGGCGTCACCCACACGGGCAGGTCCACCCAGGCCTTCACGTTGTGCTTCTCCAGGAAGGCGGTGTCGGCCCAGATGAAGGTGGCGTCGCTGTTGCTGGCCTGTTTGCAGGCCTCCAGCAGCTCCTTCATGGTGAGCTGCCTGGCCGGGCCGGTGGCGTTGAAGGTGCCGATGTCCCGGTTCTCGATGGTGAGAATCGTCCACTCGGCCAGGTCGCGCACGTCGATGAACTGCGCCAGGTCCGAGCCATTGCCAGGAGCGAGCACCTCGCCCCCCCGGGCCACGCGCACCGGCCAGTAGGTGAAGCGCTGGGTGGGGTCATCCGGGCCCACGATGAGACCGGGGCGGATGTTGGTGGTGCGCCCGGGGAAGGCCGCCTCGGCCGCCTTCTCACAGAGCGCCTTGAGGGCGCCGTAGTTCTCGCGGACGTTCTCGTTGGTGGGGTCCTCCACCGTGGCCAGCGGCGTGTCCTCGTCCATGCCCGGCCGGGGCATCTCCTTGTAGACGGAGATGGTGGAGATGAAGACGTAGTGGCCCACGTTGGGCGCCAGCAGCTCCGCCGAGGCGCGCACCACGCGGGGCACGTAGCCGGAGGTGTCGATGACGGCATCCCAGCTGCGGCCCTCGAGCACCTTCAGGCCATCGCCATTCTTCGGGTCTCTGTCCCCCTGCAGCTTCTCCACGTCCGGGAAGAGGTGGGGCCGCGTCTTGCCGCGGTTGAAGAGCGTGACGGTGTGGCCACGCGCACGAGCCGCCTCTACCAGCTGGGGCCCGAGGAAGCCCGTGCCTCCGAGGATGAGAATGCGCTTGCCGCCCCCCTTCGGCGCGGACGCCTTCGCCGCCTCACCGCCCTCCAGCTTGGTGGAGGCACACCCCGTGGCCCAGAGCGAACCCAGCGCGGTGGCCCCCTGCAACACTCGTCTGCGAGACAGCTTCATGCGAACTACCCCCTCCTTGAGTGAAACGGATGAACTCGTGCCGAGTCGCACACCGCGGTCAGCGGGTCGCGTCCGCGGTGCGAGCCAGCGGTGGAGGCTCGGCGGGAGCGGCGGGGCGCTGGTGCCGGGCGAGCCACACGGACACGGCAATCCACAGCGCCGCCATGGGCACCGCAGCCAGAGACAGCCCCACCATGCCCAGCCCCAGGCCCGCGAGCCCCGTGTTGAGCCAGGAGCTCACCGTGTCACTGGCGCGGTACACCACCGTGTCGATGAAGCTCTTGGACTTGTACTTGGCCTCGCGGTCCAGGCTGGTGAAGAGCACCTCGCGTCCGGGCCGCTCGAAGGCGTAGTGCGAAGCGCCCCGCAGCGCCTTGAAGCCGATGAGCACCCCGAGCGTGGGCAGCGCCGCCAGGCCCAGGAAGCCGAGCACGGTGAGCACCGGCACGATGGACAGCGTCGCCGCCAGCCCGAGCCGCGGCATGAGCCGCCCCGTCACGACCGTCTGCAATCCGAGCGTGAGGAGCTGCACCCACAAGTCGATGCGAGCGGAGATGGCGGTGTACTCGCTGAGACCATTGGCCGTGGCCTCTATCAGGCGGAGCTGCTGGAAATAGAGGAACGTGGAGGTGAGGGTATAGAGGACCGTCTGCAGCCCCAGGAGCAGCAGGAAGGGCGAGGTGGCCAGCAGCCGTAGCCCGGCGAAGATGCTGCCCCCCACTGGGGCCTCACCTGCCGCCGCCTGGGGTTGCACGACCGCGGCCCGACGGGAGAGCAGCCACACGCACCAGGCGCTGCCCTCCAGCAGCGCCACGGAGAGGAGCATCAGGTTGACGGGACCCAGCGGCCCCACCAGCGTGGTGGCCAGCAGGGGTCCGACGATCATCCCCGCCGTGCCTCCCGCGGCGATGAAGCCAAAAAGACGTCGGCCCTGCTCGGTCGAGAACAGGTCCGCCATGAAGCTCCAGAAGATGGAGACGACGAAGAGGTTGTAGACCCCCACCCAGACGAAGAAGGCCCGCGCCACCCACTCGCGCTCCACCACGCCCAGCTTCAGCAGCACGAAGAAGCCCAGGAGGTTGAACAAGAAGAAACGGTAGACGAGCGGAATGACGCGCCGCCTCGGCCAGCGAGACACCAGCGCGGAGAAGACCGGAACCGCGAGCAACATCACCCCGAAGCCGGCGGTGATGAGCCAGGGAACCTTCTTCACGCCCCCCTCAATGGCCATCGCATCTCGCAGCGGCTTGAGGATGGCGTAGCCGCACATCAGCGTGAAGAAGTAGAGGAAGGAGAGCAGGACCGACCCCACCTCCTCGTCCTTCACGTTCACGAATCTCTTGAGCATGGGTGCCGGTGCTGTCTGGGGGCTCTCGGGAAGGGGTTGGCCCCCCTCCGAGCGTGCCGCCTCCAACTACGGCACACAGGCACTATTCCCGAGCCTCCAGGCACATACCAGCCAAGACACAGGAACAGGGGCCCGGCGCGCTACCTGCCCACCACCTCGCGCAGCACCGCTTCCACCCTCGGTAGCGCTGCCTGGATCTCCTCCATGGACACGGCGCCCACCGACAGCCGGAACCAGCCCGTGTCCGTCTTCAACCCGAAGGCCTGGAAGGGCACCAGCGCGAAGCCCGCCTTGTCCAGCAGCAGCTTGCGGATGTCGTCGTTCGTCCGCAGCCCCGCCTTGCCAATGAGATCGAACTGCGCCGACAGATAGATGGCCCCCTGCGGCGCGATGGAGCGCACCGGCAACCCCGCCGCCTTCATCGCCGAGAAGCCCTGGTGCAGCGCCACCAGCCGCTCGTCCACCCGCCGCTTCATCGTCTCCAGGTAGCCCGTCACCGCCGGCACATCATCCAGGAAACGCGCCACCGCCACCTGCTCGGCCTTGGGCGCCCACGCCCCCACGTGCCCCAGCACATCCTTCATCCGCGAGATGATGGACGGCGGCCCCAGCGACCAGCCCACGCGCACGCCCGTGGCCGCGAACGCCTTCGAGATTCCATCCACGAACACCGTGTACGGCGCCAGCTCCGGCACCAGCTCCAGCGGCGTCACGTGCTTCGCCTGCCCGAACGTCAGCGTCCAGTAAATATGGTCGTACATCACGATGAGCGGCTTGCGCCCCTGCGCCTCGCGCTTGCGATTCTCCTCCACCACGCGCTGGCCAATGTCCCGCAGGGCCTCGGGGGAGATCATCGTTCCCGTGGGGTTGAGCGGGCTGCACAGGCATAGCAGCCGAGCCTCCGGCAGGTGCGGCGCAAGTTGCTCCACCGTGGGCATGAAGCCGTGCTCGGGGCTCGTCACCACCTCCACGGCCTTCGCCCCCACCATGTATGAGTAGTGGTTGTTGTTCCACGAGGGCACCGGGTAGATGACCGTCTCGCCCGGATCCACCACCGCGCGGAAGATGGCGTAGATGACTGGCCGCGCGCCGCCGGCGATGAGCACGCTCTCCAGCGGATACTTCAGGCCCAGCGCGCGCTCATAGAAGCGCACCACCGCCTGCCGCAGCGACAGCACACCGTCCGAGGGAGGGTAGTTCGTCTCGCCCGCATTCAGTGCCGTGGCGATGGCCTCGCCCAACGCGGCGGGAATGGGGAACTCGCGGGGGCTGAAGTCTCCCACGGTGAGATTGCACACCTGTTTCCCCTGTGACACCAGTTCGCGGATCTCCCCCGCGATGCGGAGGATTTCGCTGCCGATGAGGCCACGCACCATCGTACCGACGGTGTCGTCCCGTCGAGGGCCAAGCAGGGAAGAGAGATCGAGAGCCATGGCTGCATCACTCCGAGGGGGCTACGCGTCCGGCCGCACGATACACGCGGCAGGGTCCCTCGCCCCAAACAGTCGGTGGGATTTTCCGCGCCCCCTGTAAGAACAACCCCTGGCGCCTCCCCATCCTTGCAAGACCAAGAAACAAGGCCCCGGCAAGGAGGGGCCTGGACATAGAGTGCACGGTACCGGGCACTTCACTTCCTCCCTGGAGCAATCGTGGCGGGGAAGTCCTTTAGACATGTTGCCCGGCCGCTGGGCTCCAGGCCCACCCCGGGCCCCCATGAGCCCTGGCGGACAGACAGGAGACACTGATGCACATGCGTGACACGAAGCGCTGGGCGGTGTTGGCAGTCCTCGGAGCCGGGCTGCTGGGGATGACCGGCTGTGGAAAATCGTCCGTGTCCACCACCACGCTCAAGGGAGAGAACGAGGTCCCCCCGGTGACGACCACCGCGAGCGGCACGGCCAACGCCACGCTCGATGGAGATGAGCTCTCCGTCAACGGCACCTTCAGCGGGCTGTCGAGCGCCCTGCACGAGGTGTCCGGCAGCTCGGCCCATGTCCACAACGAAGCCGTGGGCGCGAACGGCCCCATCGTCTTCAACCTCACCGTCAACGCCAGCAACGGGAGCTTCAGCGGCACCAAGAAGCTCACCGACTCGGAGAAGGACGCCTTCGAGGCCGGGCGCTTCTACGTGAACATCCACACCATGAACCACAACGAAGGGGAGATCCGCGGCCAGTTCTCCTCCATCCTCGACGAGTAGTGACCCTTGGCCGGGCGGAGCCGGGCGCGTCGCGGCTCCGTCCTCCTTCATCACCGCCAATCGTGCTGGCACTCCGGCGCCGCTCGTGCCACATGGGGCGCCGCCCGGTCCGGACCCTCGGGCCGCCAGGAGGACGATGATGAAGGTGCTTGGACGCTGGATGCCGACGCTGGGGCTCGCCGCCTGTCTCACGATGGTGGGATGCAAGAAGGAGGAGGCAACCCCTCCCCCACCCGCGGAGCCTGCCGTGCCCGCGCAGCAGACTCCCGACACGCCCACCCCGCAGACCAATCCCACGCCTCCAGACTCGCAGGCTGGCTCGCAGACCGCCCAGCCCGAGGACCCGAAGACCCACGAGTGGGCCGCCGGAGTCGTGGAGGTCAAGCGCTCCACCCTCAAGCCGGTGACGCTGCGCGAGGTGCGCACGGCCCGCAACGAGGGCTTTGATCGCCTCGTGCTCCAGTTCGACGGCGACCAGGTGCCCGGCTACCACGTCGAGTACGTCGACAAGCCCGTCATCAAGTGCGGCTCCGGTGACCCGACGGAGCTCGCCGGCCAGGGCTGGCTGCAGGTGCGCGTCCAACCCGCCCAGGCCCACGAGGGCGCCCAGGTCACCGTGGCCGAGCGCAAGCGCAAGCCTGCCCTTCCCGTCTTCCAGGAGATGGAGCTCACCTGCGACTTCGAGGGCGAGGTCACCTGGGTGCTCGGCGTGAAGCACCCCAACAAGTACCGGGTGATGGAGCTGAAGGAGCCCACCCGCCTCGTGGTGGACGTGCAGCACTGAGCACGCCCCTCACCCCCGCTGCAGCTCCGCGGCCAGCCGCTCCAGCGCCGCGATGAGCTGCCCGTGCCGCGCGCGAGCCGCCTCTCCGCCCGCGCGCAGCGCCAGGGCCAGCGCCTTCGGCAGGTTGAGCGCCCCATCGCTCCCCAGCTTCTCCCCGTACTCTCGCCGGTAGCCGTTGGGCACGCGCAGGCTCCAGTTCTCCTCGCTCACCGTGCCGGGCGCGTTGTACGTCTCCTTCATCCCCAGCAGGTCCGCGAAGAACACCATCACGTTCTCCGCCCGGCTGGCGAAGAGGTCCGCGAACTTCGCCTGCACCAGCATCCCCGGCTCCTCCAGCAGCCGCCGCGTGAAGTCCTCGCGCCCCTCCTCCTCCGGGTGCAGCCGCCACGCCAGGTAGTCCGCGTGCGCCCGCGCCTCGCCCTCCTTCCGCCAGCGCTCCGCCAGGGCCCAGATGGGTTTGGTGTCGTGGTTGCCCACCATGATCCAATCCTGGGGCACGGCATTCTCGCTCCGGTACACGTCCCGCGGATTCGTCAGGTCCGCCTTCTGCGTCACGCGGAAGCGCCCCAGCCCGTACTGCTCCATCACCCGCTGCAGCGGATGGGGCATGGTGCTCAACACCTCGCACAGCAGGTCCGACACCTTGCGCCCATGCGCGTTCGCCGCGGCGATGATGGCATCGAAGAGCGCGCTGTAGCGGCGTACCTGCGCCTGGCTCAGCTCTCGCACCCAGCCATCCGCGTAGCGCGGCACCGAGCGCTCCAACTGCTCCGGCGCCACGATGGCCCAGCGCGCCAGCTCCGGATGTTCCGGCAGATCCGGCGAGGAGAACAGCCTCGCCCCACTCTGCACCGCGCGCAGCGCGTTCAGCTCTCCTGACCGGTACACCCATGGGCACACCAGGCCGTGCGGATGGTCGATGCGCAGCCCGTCGTACTCGGACAGCATCTTGTTCACCCGCGAGCTCATGAACCACAGCGCTGGCCCCGGCTGCCGCACTCCCGGGTACGGACCCGCGGCATCGGGTGGCCCGTGGTACTGCGCCGGGTCCAGCACCGGGTAGTTCCACGGCTGGCCCTCGGGGTTGGTGCGGCTGGGCGGTGCCCCCATCAGGTACGAGCCCAGGAACAGCCCCTGGTACGTCCACGCATCCCGCGGCGAATACCCAATCTGCAGATCTCCAAACAGCTTCAACCCCCACGCCGCCGTCCGCTCCCGCAGCGCCGCGTGCTGCGAGTGCACGAGGAACTGTCGGAAGGCATACGCCTCCACCTGCCCCGCGTACTTCGTCAGCAGCACCTGCCGACGCTTGGTGAACGCCGCTTCCTCCCCGGAGCGTGGGCTCCACAGCCGCCGGTCCCACTCGCTCGGCCACTCCTTCCAATAGGGGCGGCCATGCTCCGTGCAGAGCACGTCGTAGAGCGCGTCCCGCTCCATCCATTCCTGGTGCTCGCGCCGGAAGGTGTCGAAGTGCTCGGAGAGCCACGCGACGGCGCTCCCCGGCGCCGCTTGGAGCCGCTTGTACTGGAAGGCCTCCCACGCATCCTCCAGCGCCTCGTTCTGGGCACGGAAGGCGTAGCGGTGCTTCACCCTCCCTTCCCCGCCCGGCCGGGCCGAGACGAGGGCCTGCACCCGCTCGAGCCGCAGCAGCCCGCCCCAGGACTCCTCGTGCGTGAGCGACGCGAGCGCCACGTTCAGCACGTTGCGCGAAAAAAGCGTCCCATCATACGGCGAGGCGTTGTCCTCCGACGTCTGCCCCTGCGGGCCGAGCTGGATGCCGTTGAAGCCCAGCTCCCGCGCGAACTCGAGGAAGCCCATGCCCCCTTCCGAGTAGGGCGAGCCCCGGCCCAGGTCCTCTCCCGGAGCACTGGGGAAGCTTGGGTCGTGAATGCTCAGCACCAGATTGCGCACGTTCAACGCGGCCAGGGCCGCCGTCACGTGTCGCCGGTAGTCGTCGGGCAGGCTTCCTCGGGGCATCGGCACCAGTGGGGCGAGACTCCCACCCTAGGAGATAGCAGCGGGACCGTGAACCCCTTCCCGCCCGGCACGCCCGGCTCGTGCGCAGGTGCTGACAGAATGACAGCCGGACATGGGGCATCGCGGACAGGCTGGGCACGGACGCGAGAGACAGGCTCCTGAGAAGGAGCGCCTGCTTCGGGCGGGCGGGCGGTACGCGGTTTGAAAGGGCTCTGGCCACCATGACTCCCGCGCCGCCCGAACCTCATCCCAAGCTCACCTGGAAGGCCTTCCTGCGCGACTTCGGCCTCACCATCGCGACCTCCGTGGGGGCCGTCGTGGCCGGGGCGTCCGTGCTGTTCACCCTGCTCATGACCATCGGCAACGTGCACTTCGCCGCGGAGAGTCATGAGCAGGCATTGCTCGACCTCCAGAACCTCCAGTACGCCCTGAAACACTTCCACGCGAAGCACCAGCGCTATCCCTCCACCGAGGAGGGCCTCCAGATGCTCGTCGACAGCCGGTACCTGGAGCAGCTTCCACTGGACCCCTGGGGACAACACTATGGGTATGAGCTTCGGGAGGGACTACCCGTGCTGTGGAGCTACGGCGCCGATGGCGCACCCGGTGGCGAAGGCCCCGATGCGGACATCTTCAGCCGTACCAAGGGCGCACAAGCCGCCGGCGTCTGCGCCCCCGGCTCCCACCAGTGAACACTGGCCGGGCATGTGGATGGACGTTCCCGCGTTCCATTGGGAGCTTTCGGCTCCCACAGGGAGACGTCTTCTTCGACCTGGAGTTCGTGATGAGCATGGTGGCCCCTCCTCCCTCGCACCCTTCCCTACCGACGGTCCGTACCGGAGAGGGACTGGCGGCGGAGATGCTGGCTCAGCTCTTCGAGCACGCACGCCCGCTGGTGGATGCGCTCTTCGCGCAGGTGAACGAAGGTGTCACCGTGCAGGCCCAGGACTTGTCGCTGTGCTTCGCCAACCCCGCGGCGGCGCGCATCATGGGTGCCACCTCCCCGGAGGAATTGCTGAAAACGGGCGGCGCCAGGGTGTTCGAGCGCTACGAGATGTTCGATGTCTCGGGCCACCCGTTGAGACCTGAACAGCTTCCCGGCCGGCAGGTGATCGCCGGCGAGAGCGTCCCCGAGATGGTGCTGCGCTTCCGGGACAGGCGCACGGGCGAGGAGCGCTGGAACCGGGTGTCCGCGGCCCCCGTGCGCGACGCGCGGGGCCAGGTGGTGTACGCCGTCAACGTCTTCCGAGACGTCACCGAGATGATGCGCACCCAGGAGCGGCTGAGCCTGCTGGCCGAGGCCGGAGAGCTGCTCTCCGCCTCGCTCGACCTGGAGAGCACGTTGGCCGCCACCGCGCGCCTGCTGGTACCCCGGCTGGCGGACTGGTGCGCGGTACACCTGGCGTACGACACCACCCTTTCGCGGCAGGTGGCCTTCATCCACAGGGATCCGGCCAAGGAGGAGCTGGCGCGGCGGATAAGCGAGCTCTACCCGACGGACCCCCAGTCCCCACACGGCATCCACCACGTGCTGCGCACGGGCCTGCCGCAGCTGGCCTCCGACATCACCGACACGATGCTGGCGGCCGTCACGCAGAACGAGGAACACCTGCGCCTGCTGCGCGAGCTGGGCCTGTGCTCCCTCATGGTGGTGCCCCTCAACGCCCGGGGACGGACGCTGGGCACGCTCACCCTGGCCACCGCGGAGTCCTTCCGGAGGCTGGGGCCGGAGGAACTGCGACTGGTGGAGGAGCTGGCTCGCCGGGCCGCGCTCGCGGTGGACAACGCACGCCTCTACGCGGAGGCGAAGCGCGCCCAGGCCCGGCACGAGGTGGCGCTCGACGCTGGCCGCATGGGTGCCTGGGAATGGGACATCCAGGCCGAGCGCGTGACCTGGGCACCCGCGCTGGAACGCATCCATGGCATCCCCGAGGGCAGCTTCGGCGGCAGCTTCGAGGACTACCAGAGCGACATGCACCCCGAAGACAGCGAGCGCGTGCTCGCCAGCATCCAGAGCGTGGTGGACGAGCTCCAACCGGAGCACCACGTGCAGTACCGCATCGTCCTGCCAGACGGGCGGGTGCGTTGGCTGGAAGCACATGGGCGGCTCACGCTGGACGAGCAGGGCCGGCCCTCGCGGCTGACGGGCGTGTGCACCGATGTCACCGAGCGGCTCGCCCTGGAGGAGGATGCGCGCCGGCTGGTGCGCGAACAGGCAGCGCGCGCCGAGGCAGAGCGGGCCCGCCAGCACACCGCCGAGCTCCTGGCGAGCCTCGAGAAGGCCCAGGCAGAGCTCGCCCAGCGCGCCCAGGAGTTGTCGCGCTCCAACGCGGACCTGGAGCAGTTCGCCTACGTGGCCTCGCATGATCTCCAGGAGCCGCTGCGCATGGTGGCCAGCTACGTGCAACTCCTGTCGCGGCGCTACAAGGGCAAGCTGGACGCGGACGCCGACGAGTTCATCCGCTACGCGGTGGACGGCGCCACCCGCATGCAGGCACTCATCAATGACCTGCTGGCCTTCTCGCGCGTGGGCACACGGGGCAAGGAGCTGGTACCGGTGCCCTTGGAGCGCAGCGTGGAGCGCGCCCTCTCACACCTGCGCCTGGCCCTGCAGGAGTCCGGCGCGGAGGTGAAGGTGGAGCCGCTGCCGTGGGTGATGGGAGACGAGACGCAGCTCGCGCAGCTCCTACAGAACCTGGTGGGCAACGCGGTGAAGTTCCGCGGCGAACAGCCCCCGCGCATCCGCGTGTCCGCCACTCGCGAGGACGACACCATCACCGTGGCCGTGGAGGACAACGGCATCGGCATCGAGCCCCAGTACTACGAGCGCATCTTCGCCATCTTCCAGCGGCTGCACGGCAAGGAGGAGTACCCGGGCACGGGCATCGGCCTGTCCATCTGCAAGAAGATCGTCGAGCGCCACGGCGGACGCATCTGGGTGGAGTCCACCCCGGGGCAGGGCAGCACGTTCCGCTTCACGCTCGGCGAGGCTGCCACCTCCCAGGCCTGAGCAGCCTCAGGCGAGCTGTTGCTCGCGGCTGCGCACGTTCCACGACTCGCGCAGCGCCTCGGGGATGCGGAAGGGCGGGCGCTCGTGGCCCCGGCTCACCCAGACGATTCCCTCCAGCAGCTTGCGGCCGAACAGCTCGCTGAGCTTCGCGTTCACCACGTTCGCCTCGTCGCCCTCGTCCATCACCCAGCCCAGAATCTGCAGCGGCTTGATGAGCGCACGCGTCCAGTCGGCGGGAGGCACGGCGATCAGATCCGCCGTCTCGTCACTGATGAGGTGGCGGATGAGCGTGCTGCAGAACCCATCGAAGAGGTTGCCGGGGATGATGTGCTCCACCTGCTCGATGAGGGCGCGCGTCATCGCCTTGCCTTCCTCGCAGGAGCGGAACACGCGCGCGAAGATGGCGTCCGCCAGGCGCCCCCCCTCTTCGTACGTCTCCGGCAACAGCCGCTCGTCCACCCCCATCAGGTACCCCACCACCCGCCACGCGTGGTAGTAGGCCTGCTCCTCGCGCGGCTCCAGCGTGTAGCCCAGCTTCACCAGCGAGCGAATCGTCACCACCGAGAACGTCACCAGCGTGCCGGCCATGTCCTCCTGGTTGATGGGCTGGCCCCACTCGGCGTCCCACCGGCCACGCTGGCGGATGAGGTGGCGCACCGCCGCGTGCATCAGCCGCACCTTCTGCGCGTCCTTCAGGCCCCAGCCGTCCGGCTCCAGGCCTCCCGGGGACATGACGTCCACCACCATCTGCGCCGTCTCGATGATGCGGCGCTTGGTGTCCGTCTGCAGCCGCGCCGTCATGTGCAGCACCTGCACGCCCTCGGCTCCCGCGTAGCACGTGGGCAGCGACGCGCACACCAGCGCCACCACCGACAACGAGCCACAGCGGCTGAACGCCGCCTGCCCCTCGCGGATGAGCTCCTTGTCCGCCCACGAGGGCAGCTTCGCGCTCTGCTCGAAGTAGCCGCGCAGCGGCTCGGGAAGCTGCTCCGCCGTCACCGTCTCGTGGGCCACCAGCTGCTTCATCAGCTCATTGGCGGAGCCCACCAGCCCCTGCGCGAAGAGGCTCTGCACGGCCTCGTCCGCCGGCGGATCACACACCTCGCGCATGGAATCCAAGAACTCGTTCGTCCAGCGCACGTCCGTCATGGGAAGTACCCCCGAAAAGTCTTCGCCCTCCGCATTCACGCGAAGAGCGGGGCGCCAGTCTGGCACAGGCCCAAGGACTGTTCGATAAAGGATGCTCGCCCGCCTGCTCAGTGCACGGGGGGCTCGGGAGCCCGCTCCCGCTCCCGTTCGGACTTGGGGGCGAGCCGGGGCAGGGTGAAAGAGAAGGTGCTTCCCTGCCCCTGCTCGCTCTCCACCTCCAGGGAGCCCCCATGGGCCATCACGATGCCCCGGCTGATAGTGAGGCCCAGCCCCGTGCCCTTCTTGCCCGTCCCTTCTACCTGCCAGAAGGGCTCGAAAAGGTGGGGCAGCGCCTCGGCGGGGATGCCCGGGCCGGTGTCTCGCACCGAGAAGCGCATGAAGCCCTCCCCCGCCGCGCCCTCCACCGTCACCGACCCACCCTCGGGGGTGAACTTCAAGGCATTGCCCACCAGGTTGGACAGCACCTGGAAGAAGCGGTCCCGGTCGCACTCCACCCAGTAGCGCTCCCAGGGCAGATGCGTGCGCAGCGCCACCCGCTTCTCGATGGCCAGGGGCTCGAGCAGCACCAGGCCGTCGCGCACCAGGTCGTCCACCGCGTAGCGCCTCAGGTCCAGCTTGAGCTGGCCAGCCTGAATGCTGACCATGTCGAGCAGATCCCGAATGAGCCGGTCCATCCGCTCCACGGAGCGCTCGATGGTATGGGCATGCTTGCGGATCCGCTCGCCCTCTTCGCCCGCGGGGAGAAGCCGCCGCATCAACTGGGTGCTCAATGCGATGGAGCCCAGCGGGTTCTTCAGGTCATGGCTCACGATGGCCAGCACTTCCTCGCGGGTGCGGACGGCGCGCTGAGCCTCGCGCTCGGCGGCCTCGGCCCGAGAGCGCTCGCGCTGCTGGGCGGCGGCTTCGGCGCGCGCGGCTTGCTCCCGAGCCTCGAGCCGCACCCGCTCCTCCTCAACCCGCAGGCGCCGGGCCTCCACCCGGTCCAACGCGAAAGCGGCCACCCACACCAGCAAGGCGAAAGCGATGACATTGCCCGCGGCGATGAGCGCCAGCGCAAAGGGCAGCGCGTAGGCTCCGGCCCTGTAGCCCGCGAACACCAACCCTCCCAGGAGGATGGGCAGAACGAGCGCCGGCGGCAGCAACCAGCGCGCGAGCACACCGCCCAGTCCCGAGTGGGTGACGACCCGCATGAAACCGCGGTCCGGGCGGACGAAGAAGAGGCCGATGCCCATCAGCAAGAAGCACACCGTGGTGTGCACCGCCATCTGCGCGTAGCGGCTGATACCGGGAAACTCGGCCTGTCCGTACAGGTAGCCCACGAAGCCCACCAGCGCGATGATGGTCGCGAACGTGGCGAGGATCTGCGAGGGCCAGCCGATGATGCGCGTCTCCGTCTCGATACACAGGAGCGCGGCCCCGAGCAGGACGAAGCAGAGGGCCGTGTTGGGAGCCATGCGCCCCGGGTAGCCGAGCTCCAACCCCCGCGCAGTGTCCTTCACGAGGAGATGATCCACGCCAAGGTCCACGCCGAAGAGGTACTGGGCGAACGTCAGGACGCTGATAAGGATGACGAGCCCCGAGCACACCTGCGCAGCCCGCCGTATCAGGGAGCTGAAGTGGGGAAGGCCCTCCAGCACCAGCGTGGCGCCGCAGAGCATGAAGCACAGGGCCGTGTTGGCCTTCATCGTCGGCAGGCCCGGCCGCAAGCCCTTGAGGGAATCGATGCCGGCTAACCAGGCGACGAAGACCACCAGACCCACCACGAGGACGAGGCCGCCCTGAAGGATGGCGAGCCGCCGCAGGTCCCGGCAGAAACGCGTATGAGCCGTTACCTGGGCCAACCTCGTCCTCCCTCACGTTCCCGGGCGTGGCCGAGGTGGACCGTGCACCGGCTCCCGGTCCCCACGCCCCTTGGTGCGCCGCAGCTTACCCAGCATCCACGTGCGCCCGTCGTGGAGAATCTCGTACACGGTCGGAATCACCAGCAGTGTGAGCAGCGTGGAAGTGATGACGCCGCCGATGACGGCCCGCCCCAGCGGTGCGCGGAAGTCGCCACCCTCGCCCACGCCCAGCGCGACCGGCACCATGCCCGCGATGATGGCGAGCGTCGTCATCATGATGGGCCGCAGGCGGATGCGCCCCGCCTCGATGAGGGCCTCGCGCATCGGCTTGCCCCGCGTGTGCGCCCACTTGGCGAAGTCGATGAGCAGAATGGCGTTCTTGGCGACGATGCCCATCAGCAGGATGACGCCGATGAGGCTCATGATGTTGAGCGTGTCGCCCGTCACCAGCAGCGCCAGCACCACGCCGATGAGTGACAGCGGCAGCGAGATGAGGATGGCCAGGGGATCCAAGAACGAGCCGAACTGGATGACCAGGATGAGGTACATCAGCAGCAGCGCCACCCCGAGTGCGAGGAAGACGCGACCAAACACCTCGGCCTGGTCTCTCGCCTCGCCACCCTCCCCCAGCACATAGCCCGGAGGCAGCCGCACCTGCTCCAGCCTCGCCCGGATGTCCGTCATCACCTCGGACAGCGAGCGCCCCTGCACGTTGGCCTGGATGTTGATGACCTTCTCGCGGTTGAGGTGGTTGATTTGAGCGGGACCCACCGTCTCGCGGATGCGGGCCACCTGTCCCAGGGGCACCAGCGCCGGAGTCCCTCCCGGCGTCGCGCCTGCCACCAGCGGCAACTGCTGCAGGTCACCCGGGCGCACACGGGCCTCGGGCACCAACCGCACCACCACGTCGCGCGTCTCGCCCGAGGGGTCCACCCAGTCTCCCGAGTCCACGCCCGCGAAGGCCGCGCGCAGCGACTGCGCCACCTGGGCCACCGTCACGTTGAGCCGGCCCGCCATGGTGCGGTCCACCTCTACCTCCACCTCCGGCTTCTCCCCGCGCGTGGACAGTCCTACGTCCACCGCGCCCGGCACCTGCTCCACCTCCTGGCGCAGCTTCTCGGCCAGCCGTGTCAGCTCCCGCGCGTCCGGCCCGCGCAGCTCCAACTGGATGGACTTGAAGGCGCCACCGAAGCCGCTGGTGAAGACAGACACATCCGCCCCGGCCACGCGCGACACCTCTCGGCGCAGCTCGACGCCGATCTCCTCCTGGCTCACCTCGCGATCGTGCTTGGGCGTCAGCTTCACGTACACCAGCGCCTGGTCCACGCCCGGCGAGCGCAGCGGCAACGGCGTGCCGATGGTGGTGAAGGTGTAGCGCACCTCGCCGTGAGCGCGCGCGATGCGCGTCACTTCATCCACCTTGCGCTTCGTGTACTCGAGGCTGGAGCCCGCGGGCGTCTCCACCAGCATCTCCACCTCGGAGCGGTCGCTCACCGGAACGAAGCCCGCGCCGCCGAAGGCGCCTTGCAGCACCAGCGCTCCCACCAGTGAGGCCACCGCCACCGTCACCATGGCCAGCCGGTGGTCCAACGCCCAGGCAATGACGCCCTTGTAGTTATCCGCCTGCCGGTCGAACCAGTGGTTGAAGCGAGACAGCACCCGGGAGATGGGTCCCTTGCGCGCCCCCTTCTCCACCGCGGGGTCCGGCCAGTACGCCGAGAGCATCGGGTCCAGCGAGAAACTCACGAAGAGCGACACCAGCACCGAGCACGCAATGGTGAGGGCGAACGGCTTGAACCACTGCCCCGCCACTCCGTACATGAAGGCCACCGGCACGAATACCGCCACGATGGAGAACGTCGTCGCCGCCACCGCGAGACCAATCTCACTCGTGCCATCGCGTGAGGCCGTGTAGTGGTCCTTCCCCATCTCGATGTGGCGGACGATGTTCTCGCGCACCACGATGGCGTCGTCGATGAGGATACCGATGGCCAGCGAGAGGCCCATCAGCGACATGGTGTTGAGCGTGAAGCCGAACGCCCACACGCTGATGAAGGACGCGAGCACACTCACCGGCAGCGCCAGACCGGTAATCACCGTGGAGCGCCAGGAGTTGAGGAAGAGGAACACCACCAGCACGGTGAGCAGCGCACCCTCCACGAGCGCGGACTGCACGTTCTCCACCGCGTTCTCCACCTGGACGCCCGAGTCGCGGACGATCTCCATCTTCACGCCCTGGGGCAGCGTGGGCTGGAGGGCGTGAATGCGCTCGCGGACGGCGTCGGCCACCTCGGTGGTGCTGTAGCCCTTGGCCTTGAGGATGTCGATGCCCACCGCCTCGCGCTCGTTGAAGAGGGCCAGGGTGCGCGGATCCTCGGTGCCATCCACCACGTTGGCTACCTCGCCGAGCCGGATGAGCCGACCACCGCGCTCGGCGATGACGACACGCGCGAAGTCCTCGGTCGTCTCCAACCGGCCCTTGAGGCGAATGGTCGTCTCCTCCAGCGGCTCGTCCAGTCGGCCCACCGGAGCAGCGAGGTTCTGCGTCTGCAGCGCCTGCACCACCTGCGAGATGCTCAACCCCGCGGCCTGCAGCGCCTGCGGGCGAACGAACACCGTCATCTCCCGCTCGATGCCACCCACCACCGAGGCCTGGGCCACACCAGGAATGGAGCGCAGCTCGCCCACGATGCCTGGGTCCACCAGCCGGGTGAGCGCCGTGGCCGGCATCGTGTCCGAGGTGATGGCCAGCGAGACGATGGGCATGTCCGCCGGGTCGAACCGGGTGAGGACGGGCTCCTCCATCTCCAACGGCAGGTCGGCGCGCTTGCTGGAGATGGCGTCGCGCACGTCCTGCGAGGCCTGCTGCAGGTCCTTTTCGTAGTTGAAGAAGATGGTGAACTGCGCGAGGCCGTCGATAGCGCTGGAGGTGGACTGCGCGGCATCCACCCCGCTGATGCTGAAGAGGGCGTCCTCGATGGGCTCTACCAGCTCGCGCTCGACCACGTCCGGTGAGGCACCCGGGTAGACGATGGTGACGTTGATGATGGGCTGCTGGATGTCCGGGAACTCGTCCGTCTGCAGCGATATCAGCGCCACCACGCCGAACACCACCAGCGCCAGCATGGCGGTGATGGTGACGATGGGCTTCTTGATGGCGAAATCAGAGATGAACACGGGAAGGCTCTCCCTCAGTAAGGGTGCGCGCGAAGCTCAGCGAGGCTTGGGCTGCTCGGGCGGGGGCTCGGCCTGTGGAGTGCCACCACCGCCCACGCCCGGCTCGGGCTCCTGGGGGCTCTCAGACAGTCGCAGCTCCACGGGAGCGCCTTCGCCGATGTCGCCCGCCGGGGCCCGCAGCAACACGTCCCCCGGCTGCACGCCGGAGCGCAGCTCCACCAGTCGCGCCAGCTCGTCCTTCATGCCGAGCGTCACCGGCACCCGCTCCACCCGACCATCCTTCACGCGCAACACCGAGGGCGGATCGGACCGGACATCCACCGCCGACACGGGCACGGCGGGCACCTCGCGCCGCATCGACGCCACTCGTCCCTCGGCGGAGAGCCCGGTGAGCAGCGTCTGCTCGGTGTTGGGCAGGGTGACGTAGAGGCGCACCTGGCCGGTCCCCGGGTCCACCGCGGGGTTGATCTGCTCGATGCGGCCCTTGAAGGAGCGGTCCCCATAGCCGCCCACCTTGAAGTCCACCGCGACGCCGGGCTTGAGCGTGCTGAGCTGCGTGGCCGGCACGGAGGCCTCCAGCCGCAAGCTGGTGGGGTCCACGACGGTGTAGAGCGCCGCGCCCGGCTGGACGATGTCCCCGGCGCTGGCGTGACGCTCACTCACCACACCGGCGAAGGGAGCGCGAACGCGGGTGCGGCCCACCTCCTGTTGCGCGAGCGCGAGCCGAGCCTCGGCATCGGAGACCTGCGCCTGGGCCTGGAAGCGCGCAAGCACGGCCCGCTCCAGGTCCCTTCGTGTGATGACCCCCGCGCTGGACAGCTTGCGATTACGCTCCTCTTCGGCACGGGCCACCTGCAGAGCATTGCGTGCCACCCGCACCGAGGTGCGTGCGGCGATGAGCTGGTCCTGCAACGAGGAGTCCTCGATGCGCGCGAGCAACTGGCCCTTCTTCACCTGCTGGCCCTGCTCGACCACCATTTCCAGCACGGCGCCCTGGACCTCGGCCCGCATGGTGGCAGCGCGCCGAGCCTGGAGCGTGCCGGAAAGGACGGGCCCACTGCGCAGCTCCTGCGGCTCCACCCGGACCACGTCCGTTGGCCCGAGCACCACCGGTGCCTGCGCCTGAGGCTGCTGCGCCTCCGAGTCGCCTCGCTTGCAGCCCGAGAGCACCCCCAGGCCCAGCAAGACGAGAACTCCCCACGCCGCGCCCCGGCGTCCCGTGCTCACGCTCACGCCTCTCCACCTCCTGACACGCCGCGTAGAGATGTGCACACGCTGGTCCGGCCGCATCCTGTCTCCCACCCAGACGGCGCCGCCGACCGCGCCCTTCCGCCTGCCTGCCTGGTGGCTCACCGTCCTCGGAGTGACACGCGCAAGGCCCGGTAGGGTCACGTTGGCCCGTGGCACCACCCGGGCGGCAGCACGGCTGGATGGGATACGCTCCGCGCCCCGTGCGTTCCCCCCTCTCGTTCCGCGGCCCGCTCCTCGCTTGCTTACTCGCCTGTGCTTCCGCCCTCGCGGCTGACCCGCTGGTGCTGGAGGGAGAGGTGCCGACCGAGGGTGGCTTCTTCTCCGTCCCCTTCGAGGTACCGCCGGGCACGGTGGAGCTGGAGGTCCGCCATGACGACCTCGCCAGCGAGAACATCCTCGACTGGGGACTGGAGGACCCGGAGGGCTTCCGCGGCTATGGCGGTGGCAACGAGGAGCCCGCCATCGTGGGCGAGAAGGCAGCCTCGCGCTCGTACCTCGCTGGCCCGCTGCGCCCGGGCACCTGGAAGGTGACGGTGGGCAAGGCGAAGATCCGCAAGACGCCCGCGCACTACCGGATTGAAGTGCACCTGCACACCGCGGCCAGGCTCGCGCCCCAGCCCGAGCGCCAACCCTACCACCCCGTCGACGCACTCTCCTCGCAGCCGCGCTGGTACGCCGGCGACTTCCATGTCCACTCGCTCGAGAGCGGTGATGCGAAGGCCTCGCTGGATGAGATCGCCCGCTACGCGCGAGGCCACGGGCTGGACTTCGTCGTCCTCACCGAGCACAACACCACGTCCACGCTCGACTTCCTCGTGGACGCCCAGTCGCGCTCCCCCGATGTGCTGCTGGTGCCAGGTGTCGAGTACACCACCTACTCGGGCCACGCGAACGCCATCGGCGCCACCCGCTACGTGCCGCCGCGCGTGAACGAGGACATCACCCTGGAGGAGGCCATCGACGCCTTCCACCGCCAGGGCGCGCTCTTCTCCATCAACCACCCCGTCTACGACGTGGGAGACCTGTGCATCGGCTGCGCGTGGCAGCTCACCGTGCCCTCGGGCAGCGTGGACGCCATTGAGGTCGCCAACGGTGGCTGGGAGAAGTTGGGGCGCTTCTTCTCCGAGGGCGCCATCAGCTACTGGGATTGGCTGCTCTCCCAGGGGCAGCACACCGCGGCGCTCGGCGGCAGTGATGATCATCGCGCCGGGGTGGACCTGGACTTCACCCAGAGCGCCATCGGCAACCCCACCACGCTGGTGTACGCGCGTGAGCTGAGCGTGGCCGCGCTGCTCGAGGGCATTCGCAACAACCGCACCGTGGTGAAGCTCCAGGGGCCGGAGGATCCCATGGTGGACCTGACGAGCAGCGTGGCCCCCACCGGGGACACCGTGCTCGCACAGAGCGCCAGGCTGAGCGCCCGCGTCACCGGCGCGCAGGGTCATCAGGTGCGCTTCGTCCACAACGGCGTGCGCCTGCCGCTCGTGGAGGTGACCTCAGAGGACTTCGTGGTGGAGCAGGACATCACCGCGCCCGAGCACGGCGAGGATCGCTTCCGCGCGGAGGTGTGGATCAACGACCACCCGCGCACTGTCACCAGCCACCTGTGGATTGCGCGTACCGCGGACATGCGAGGGATTCCCGGACCGGTGCCCCAGGTCATGGAGCCGGGGGCCTGTGGTTGTGGCTCGGCACCCGGCTGGAGCGCGGGCGTGCTCGCGTTGACCGTGCTGGTGCTCGGGCGGAGGCGACGGAGCTGAGAGGGCCCCTCCTGGCCCAAACGCACTTCCGCTTTACCAGCATTCACGGGTTGTCATGGTTTCATGTTTTACTCCGCTGACGGCATTCCGCCGCCCGTGGAGGAGAAACCCTCGATGCGCAATCGGTTGCTTGCAGCCTGTCTGTCGTTGTCGCTCGCGGCCTGTGGTGGAACGGAGGCGTCCGGCCCGGCCCCGGACGAGAGCGCCCGTCCCACTGGCTCTATCGCAGACGTCCAGTCCGCCCTCTCCGCGCTGCCCTCCGCGCAGCTCATCGGCGCGCATGATGACGGCGTCCCCTACATGATTCGTGGTGACCTCGGCTCGGCGAGCGGTCCCGTGAAGGGGCTCGCGGCCCGCGAGGCGCACGAGCGAGTGGGTCGGGCGCTCGACGCCATCGCCCCGGTGTTCCGCCTGCGCGCCGCGGACCTCGTAGTACAGCGGCTCTCGCGAGATGAGCAGGGCCATACGCACATCCGCTTTGCCCAGACACGCAACGGCCTGCCAGTGTTCGGCCATGAGCTCGTCGTGCATGTGGATGAGTCCGGTCGAATCTACGCGGCCAACGGCTCGGCACGTGACGGTGAGTCCGTGCCCACTCCTGGCCGGGCGAAGGTGTCCTCCCAGGCGGTCCAGCGCGCCGCGCTTGAGTCCACTCCGGGCGGAGTGCGCGTCGAGGGCGAGCCCCGGCTGCTGTATGCCCGCTCGACCGTGGACCAGCGCTTGAAGCTGGCCTTCGAGGTGGTGGTGACGGGCGAGTCTCAGGGCACGCCCGTCCGGGAGCATGTCTTCCTAGACGCGCTCGACGGTTCCATCGTCCAGCGCACCTCGGACATCCACCACGTGCGCAACCGCTCCGTCTACACGGCCAACAACACCACCACGCTCCCAGGCACCCTGGTGCGGACCGAGACGGGTGCGGCGTCGAGCGACCCGGTCGTGGAGACCGCCTTCCGCAACCTCGGCGTCACCTATGACTGTTACTCCAATGTCTTCGGTCGCGACTCGGTTGACAACGCGGGCACGCAGCTGAAAGCGACCGTCCACTATGGCATCAACGTCAACAACGCCTTCTGGAATGGCACCTTGATGGTGTGTGGCGATGGCGACGGAACCCTGTTCTCTCCGCTGTGCAATGACATGGATGTCATCACCCATGAGCTCACCCACGCGGTGATCGCCTCCGAGTCCAACCTCGTCTACTCGGGCGAGTCCGGCGGCCTCAACGAGAGCCTGTCCGACGTCTTCTCCGCCGTCTGTGAGAGCTGGAGCACTGCCTGGTCCACGGGCGCGGACGTCTGGAAGATCGGCGAGGATGTGTATACGCCAGCGACCACGGGCGATGCGATCCGCTACCTGGATGACCCGGCCCTAACTGGCCTGCGGGACTACTACACGCTGCCCCTGCCGACCACCGCGTATGAGATTTCGGGCATCAGTAGCCTGGCCTTCACGCTGCTGTCCAAGGGAGGCCTGCACCCGCGCGGCAAGAGCACCATCAACGTCGCCGGCATCGGCGTCGAGAAGGCCGGGCGCATCTTCTACAAGGCCAATACGGACTTCTTCACAGCCTCCACCAACCTCGCCCAGGCGAAGACCTATACCGAAGCAGCCGCGGATCTCCTCTACGGCGCGGTGGTGAAGGGCTCCGTCACGCAGGCGTGGCAGGCGGTCGGCGTGGGGCTGCCCCCTCCCGTATGTGCTCCGCTGGCCAACGGCACCATCCTCACCGCTCTCTCCGGCGCCGCCAACTCCACGAGCTGCGCGTACCCCATCGCTGTCCCCGTGGGCGCCACCAACCTGAAGGTGGAGATCCTCGCCAGTTCGGGTGACGCGGACCTGTACGTGAAGTCCGGCACGATTCCGACCACCGCCTCGTATGACTGCCGGCCGTACATCACCGGCAGCACCGAGACGTGCACCTTCCCCACACCCGTTGCGGGCGTCTATTACATCGTGCTGCGGGGCTACAGCGCCTACTCGGGCCTCACCCTCAAGACCTCGTTCACTCCTGCGGCGGGGGCGTACGTGTTCCCCAATCTCTCGGGGGCCGCCAACTCCACCCAGCAGCTCTGGGCGTACAACGCGGCGGCCGGGGAGACGGTGACCATCAAAATCTCGCCCAACGCGGGAGGCAGCACGGGTGACGCGGACTTGCACGTCAAGTTCGGCACGCCGGCGTCCCCCACCGTGTACGACTGCCGGCCGTACATCAGTGGCAGCACCGAGCAGTGCGTCCTCACCAACGCCGCCGCGGGCACGTACTACGTCATGCTCAAGGGGTACACGGCCTACACGGGCGTCGACCTGAGATTGCCCGTGCCGTAGTCCGGCCCACGTCCCGCCCTCCGCCCCGTCATGTGTCGCCGGGGCGGAGGCGTGCGAGCGGCAGGCTCGCGGCCGGGCGGTGCCGTGCTCGCTCGGGCGCTACGTCCGCTCCGCGAGCAGGCTTTCGCTCAATGCCGCATCTGGTCCGCGGGTGCCTCGATCGAAGGTGGGAAGGCGTGCGGGCGATACGTCCCGCTCTCCGTGAAGGAAGCGATCTTCCGCCACAGTGCCTCGAACTGGTCCAGGTCGAAATCCGAACCCGAGCAGAGCAGGTCGTATTGGTAGTAGCGCTGAGGCGTGTCCGGGGGCGGTTGGACGTAGTTGAAATGGCCGATGACGTCCGCGTGGTCCGCCTCCACCAGGAAGCTGGATTCCGCATCGGGCCACACCATGGAGACGCTGTTGACGATGCCGTCGTTGTCCGATGGCATCAGCCGTCTCGCGGCCTCATGCGGCTCCAGCAGCCATGGGATAGTCTGCGCCTGGCCCAGTTCCGGGGAGGGGCGGCGCGCGTTCAGCGCGTACACGAGCTTGTACAGCCCTCGTGCCTCCTTCTCCGCCGGGCGCTTCGCGACGGTCACGATGGAGCCATAGTGGATGTCCCACTTCATGAGGAAGTCCCGCTCCTCCTCCGCCGTCCTCCGGTGCGCCGGGCTCTCAGGCGCGCCCGGGGTCCTCACGGGATCCAGGTCGGAGATGGCGGCGATGTCAGTGGAGATATCGAGCAGCCAGCGGAGCGTCTCGAAGTACGAGGCCCGTGCGAGCGCTCGTTCGAGTTTGTCCTTCGAGGAGTCAAAGCCAACCATCGTCTGGATGACGGCATCAAGCCAGTCGGGCGACCCCTTGTTGGGAGGAAACACGCGCTGGAGGCGCCGGCCGACGAAACTCGCGCCCACCTCCCGGAACGCGCGGGTCGTCTCGAAGAGGATGCGCGGCAGCAACCGTGCGACGCGCGACGGAATCCTGAGTTTTCTCAAGCGGCGTGCCAGGTTCGTCCCACGCTGAGGTGTGGAGATGAACTGCACGGTGCGGATCTGCTCGAGCAGGCTCTCGCTGGCCCCCTTCGTGCCTTCCTCCTCCCGGAAGTCGATGAGGAGCTGCCGCAGGTCGAGTCCACCCGTCGAGTGGCCCACCAGGTGGATGTGGTCCCTGCGGGCAATCACTCCCCGCTCCTGCAGCTCGCCGAGCCATCGCCGCAACTGCCGTGCCCGCGTCTGCACGCTCGCCGTGGGGAGGTTGGGGAAGTAGTGCAAGACCAGAGGGGTGAACCCGAGCGCCTGGGTCACCCCGTGGTAGTAGCGCAACGAGCCGAGCGCTTGGAATCCGCCGAAGCCGGGGACGAGCACGAAATGGTCCTGCATGGCCAACCCCCGAGGGGCACGATGTGAGCTCGACCTGCCCCTCTCCTTCCCCATCATGCGCATGCGGGGGGTGGGCGGGGAGCGGCTGTCACCCTACGGGCTCGCGGCCGGGTAGCACCCCGCCTGCCGCGCACGCTCGCGCACGAGCGCCAGCACCAGCTCGCACGCGGGCATCGACTTCCCCACGAGCTGGCCGAGCTCGACCACCGCGCCCAGTAGCGCATCGATCTCCATCGGCCGGCCTCGCTCCAGGTCCTGCAGCATGGACGTCTTGTGCGCGCCGACCTCCGCCGCGCCCTGAATCCGCTTGTCCACGTCGATGGGGAAGCGCACCCCGAGGGCCTCGGCGACCGCCTGGGCCTCGACCATCATGCCGCGCGCCACCGCCCGGAGGTCTCCCCGCGTCGCAAGCGTATCGAGCGTTGCCCCCGTGAGCGCCGAGAGCGGATTGAAGGCGAGGTTGCCCCAGAGCTTCACCCAGAGCTCGTCACGGATGCGCGGCCGGACCGGTGCCTTCAGTCCCGCTCGAATCAACAGCTTCGACAGCGCCTCGACGCGGGGGCTCTTGCTGCCGTCGGGCTCGCCCAGGGTGACTCGGTCCCCATAGGTGTGCTCGATGACGCCCGGCTCCACCACCTCGGCAGCCGGATAGAGCACCGCGCCGATGGCGCGCGAGGGGTGCAGCGTCTCCCAGAGCTTCCCACCCGGGTCCACGCTCTCCACTGGCCGGTCCCGGTAGGGCCCCTCGAGGCCGTAGAAGTACCAGTAGGGCACGCCGTTGATGCCCGTAACGAGCGCCGTCTGGGGGCCCAGCAGCGGAAGCATCTGCGGCGCCGCCGATGGCAGCGAGTGTGCCTTCAGCGTGATGACCACGTAGTCCTGCGGCCCTGCCTCTGCTGGGTCATCGGTGCACAGCGGCCGGACGGTGACGCTCTCGCCACCGCTGCGCAGGGTGACGCCCTTTTCGCGCATCGCGGCGAGGTGGGAACCCCGTGCAATGAAGGTGACGTCCGCTCCGGCCTGGAGCAACCGGACGCCGAGGAATCCGCCAATCGCTCCCGCGCCGAAGATGGCGATCTTCATGACGTGAGCCCCAGCCGCTCGGCCAGGCCGATGCGCTGCAGCTTGCCCGTCGCCCCCTTGGGAATCTCCGCGAGGAAGACGATCTTCCGCGGCACCTTGAAGTCAGCCAGCCGGACAGAGGCGAAGTCCTGAAGCTCCCGCTCTCCGACGCTCGCGCCCTCGCGCAGCACCACAGCGGCGGCGACCTCCTCGCCCAGCTTCGGGTGCGGCATGGCGAACGTCACCACCTGCTGCACCGCCGGGTGGTCCATCAACACCGTGTCCACCTCCAGCGGGCTGATCTTCTCGCCCCCGCGGTTGATGATCTCCTTGAGCCGCCCGGTGAGCCGCAGGTAACCCGCCTCGTCGAGCACCCCCTGGTCCCCTGTGCGGAACCAGCCATGCGTGAAGGACCTGGCGTTGGCCTCGGGGTTGTTCTCATAGCCGGCCGTGACGTTGCGGCCCCGAATGACCACCTCGCCGAGCGCACCGGGAGGCAGCAGGTCTCCACCCTCCCCCATGATGGCGACCTCGGGCCCCGCTGCGATGCCCACCGAGCCCGCGTAGCGTGGCCGCGGCGGCAGCGGGTTGGACGCCATCTGGTGCGAGGCCTCCGTCATCCCGTAGCTCTCAATGACCGGCACGCCGAACACCTGCTCCAGCTCCTCCATCACCTGCGGCGGCAGCGACGCGGAGGACGAGCGGATGAGGCGCAACCGCCCGGCCTTGATGACCTCCGTGTTGCGGCTGGCGCGGCCGAGGATTGCCTGGTGCATGGTGGGCACCGCCGTGTACCAGCTCGGCCGGACCTCCTCGAACCATCCGAAGAACTTGAGCGCGTTGAAGCCCGGCGTACACACCACCGCACCACCTGCCGCCAGGCTCGACAACACCGCCGCATGAGCCCGTGGATGTGAAAGAGCGGCATGATGTTCAGGCAGACCTCCTCGTGCCCGAGCGCCAGCGTCTGGCCAATGTGGTACGCGGAGGCCGTGATGTTCACGTGACGCAGGGGCACGATCTTCGGCCGCGCCGTCGTCCCGGAGGTGTGCAGCACGAGCGCCACGTCCTCGGCCTCGGCGAATCCCGCCCGCGCCGGTGTACCGGAGAGTGGCCGCTCCGGCTTCAACGTGAAGTGGCCCGCGGGCCCAGCCGCGCTGGGAACCAACTCGATGACCGGGATGCCTCGCGCAGCGGCCACGGCACGGGATGGGCTCTCCATGCCCTCGAGCAGGACGAGCGCTCGGGCGTTCAGGTCGGAGAGGTAGAAGTCGAACTCCTCCGCCCGGTAGGCCGGGTTGAGTGGCGCGGTGGTGGTGCCACAGGCGAAGGAGACGAAGGCCGCCGCCATCTCCGGCCCATTGGGCAGTACCAGGGCCACCCGGTCCCCGCGCCCCAGGCCCATGCCGTTCAACGCAGTGACGGTGCTCCGGGCCAGCTCCCGCAGGCCTCCATGCGTCAAGCCGGGCCGCCCCGGCGCTCCAATGGCAAGGTCCCCCTCGCGACCGTGCTCGATGAGGCCCACCACCGTGTCCGCGCGATACATGCCCGACCCTCCTGCGCTCCTGCTGGAGGCTCCCGGATATGCCCTCCCGTGGCCTCACGCAACAGATGGAGCGCCCACTCCGTCGACGAGCTTGCGCCCGGCGGGACTCGGACGGGAGGCAGGGGCAGTGGGCCCCTCCGGCTTGGGCCGTGGCTCTTCCGGCGTCTGGGGCGGCGCCGGAACGTCCACCACCTCCTCCCGGACGATCTGGGTCTTGTGCCAGCACCGGAGCTGCTCCACCCATTCCTCGTCCTTGATGGCGTCGAGCACCACCTGGAGCCGGGGAATGCCCCCGTTGGTTGCCGAGCCAGACAGGAGCTCGAGGAATTTGTCGTGGTCCCCACGCTTCTGGGCCTTCTCACTGGTCTCCAGGAGATCCGTGACCGTGCGGATGCCGTACCTGCGCAGGGTCGGGAGCAGCGGGTCGGGGCCTCCGCCCTCGGCCTGCCCGCCGATGTTGGCGTGCAGGTGGAGGATGGCCTGGTCCACCCAGTCCAGGAGTCGTGGCGCCGGGACACGCGTCTGGAGCAGCAGCTCGACCACGTCGTGGCGCGCCAGTGCCTGGACGTTCGTGACCCCTTCGTCCTGGAGGCGAGCCCGGTCGTAGATGTCGATTCCCTCCAAGCTGGTGAGGGGCTCATGCGGGTCGACGAGCTGGAGGCCTGGATCCTTCGCGGACCGCCTCAGCTTCCGCAGGGTGGTGCGCATCGTCTCGCCGATGAAGACCAGTCCGGTCTCGGGGATGATGCCCGTCAAGAAGGCGAGGATGTGCAAGGCGGGAGCCAGAGCCAGCCGGTCCACCTGGGAGCCAGGAACAATCAACCAGCTCTCCTCGAGCACCCAGGCCAGGACCATGACCGTGAAGACGCGGGTGGTGATGTGACTGTAGATCTTCGGTTGGAGATCCCTGCGGGCATAGCTGCGGAAGGTGGTGGCCAGCGCGTAGGAGTACGCGCCCAGGAAGCCGAAGGGGAGCGTGGACTTCTGGGGTTGGAAGAACGCCAGGAAGTCCACCGGTGAGTCGCTGCCAGGCCGCGGCGCCACGCTCAACATGGTGAAGGTCCAGCCGAGCGCGAGGACCAGCGTGGCGATGAGCAGCGGCGAGCGACGCACGGGCAGGATGCGGGTGACGTTGCCACCGCCCTCGGAGCCATACGCCTCGTCCATCTGCTTGCCGTAGCGCACCTGGACGTCCCGCCGGGTCTCCACGGTTGGATCAAACCGGAAGATATGGGCGACGAACAGCTCCCGGAGCGTGCTCTGGTGCTGCCGGTCAAAGGCGAAGAAGAGCACTGCCGGCAACAGCGACAGCAGGCTGATGAAGAGCAGCTGGAGGACGCGGCCAGCGACGAGGAGCCGGTCCGCGGGAAGCACGTCCGGAAGCACCTGGCCCCGGGTCTGCACCCACTCCGTCAGGGACTCCAGCACCTTCCGGAGATCGCCGATGAAGCCCTCCGACGCGAGGATGACGAGGCTTGGAATGCCAACCCCGATGAGCAGGAGCAGAAGCGGATAGACCTTGCTACGTGCCCAGCTCCTGAAGGAGGGCCTCGCCCCCGCCCTGCTCCCCAGCCGGGCAACCAACAACATCGCCACGAGCGAGAGCCCCAGGAAGCCCAGCGCGATGAGCAGGTACGTGCGAGAGCGGCGTCCCTCGAACAGGTCGATGAGGAAGAAATAGGCCGCGGCGATGAAGGACAGCAGCGACAGCTTGCCCGTGAGCGACTGGAGGAAGGCCAACCGGTACACCCATCGGCTCGGCTCGGGCTGAAGGGAGAGCGTCCCCCGCTGCTCCAAAGCCCGGAGGTTGAAGGCCTCGACCTCCTGTGCCGACACCCGCCTGGCGCACTCGAGGGGCGATAGGATGAGCACCGAGCCGTCGGGGCGGCGAATTTTCAACCGGCGGTTGGTCTGGTTCGACACCAGACAGGCCTTGGAGCGGGCGTAGCGGAGAAGGAATCGCGCCGCGCCCTTCGCCCCCGAGCTGATGCGTTGGCTCCACGAAGCACTGCCTTCGGGGCCGTTGCCCTTGCCCTCGTTGCCCGGATTCATGCGTGTACCCTCTCTCTCCCCTGAGTGGAGGGGAGCCCATTGGAGAGGAAGGGCTCGGAGGGGGTTGTGACGCACGGCCGTGGTGCCAAACCGGCGGCTCGCCTGCTCTTGGGGTTCAGGCACTGATAGATTGAGCCCTGCACACCTATGGGACACCCCAATCTCGAGAACGAGACGCCGTTCGCCTTCGAAATCATGGGCCTCGCGAACGAGGAGGGGCGGCCATTGCTCCTCCTCCTGGTGAAGGCCACCTATTCCATCGGAGACACCAAGCTGGAGCTCGCCCAGGAGCAGGTGCCCGTGAACTGGGGAGGGGAGCCCTTGGGGGTGCCAGGCGAGTCCAGCGACAAGTACGAGCCGGAGTGCGCCTTCATCAAGCCAGCCACGGACGTGGTGCTCATTGGCAATGCCTACGCGCCCAAGGGCACCACGGAGACGCTGGTGGCGATGCAGGTGGGCCCGCTGAAGAAGAGCGTCCGGGTGGTGGGCGAGCGCACATGGTTCCGGAGCATGGGCCGCGTGGCCATGACGAAGCCGCTGCCCTTCGAGAGCATGCCCCTCACCTGGGAGCGAGCCTTCGGGGGTTGGGACCGGAGCGATCCAGACCCCAAGAAGCACTCCTTCGAGCCACGCAACCCCGTGGGCACGGGCTTCCGGGTGAGCTCTCGCCATTTCGAGGAGGAGCTGCGGCTGCCCAACCTGGAGGATCCGGAGCATCCGCTGCGGGAGTTCGGCCAGAGGGTGCCGCCGACAGGCTTTGGCTTCACCTCGCCCCACTGGCAGCCGCGCGCGGCGTACGCGGGCACCTACGACGAGGCCTGGGACAAGACGCGCAAGCCGCTGCTGCCCAAGGACTTCGACCGGCGCTTCTTCAATGCCGCCCCCCCGGGCCTCATCGCCCCCGGGTACCTGAAGGGGGACGAGTCCGTCATCATCGCCAACGCCTCGCCGAGAGGACGGCTCGCCTTCCGGCTTCCTGGACAGCGAGCCCCCACCGTCACCGTGGAGCTCGCGAGCGCCGAGGACGCGACTCCCGAGATGCGCCTGGACACCGTCATCCTCGACACGGACACCCACCAGGTCCTGATGCTGTGGCGAGGACACCTGCTCCTGGACGAGGGGCTCCACGACGTGCGCAACATCCGCGTCACCGCGGAGGGGGTCTCGCGTCCGAAAGAGGCCTGACCGGTGCTGGCTCTCCAGAGGGGCCGGCTCGCTCCCCGGGCCACCGGTTCGGTAGACTGAGTCCACTCACACGAGGTGGACCCATGTCCGTCAATGTCGGTGTCAACAAGATGTCCGTGGTGACCAAGGACAGCAACGGTATCACCTCGGCATTCCCGGACGTGTGCAAGACGCCCAGTCCGGGTGGGCCCGTGCCCATCCCCTATCCCAACATCGCCCAGTCCTCCGACACCGCGAAGGGCACGAAGAAGGTGTCGGTGAAGGGCAATCCGGTGTGCGTGAAGGACTCGAACTTCAGCACCAGCACGGGCGACGAGGCGGGGACGGCGGGCGGCGGCGTGGCTTCCAGCAAGACGAAGGGCAAGGCCGAGTTCGTCAACTTCTCCTTCGACGTGAAGTTCGAGGGAAAGAACGTGGCGCGCGCCATGGACCTGATGCTGCACAACGACAAGAACACGCCGCCCTTCCCTCTCATTCAGGGGCCCGTCGTCGCCATGGCCGGCGATGACGAGGACCCCAAGTGTGGCATCTGCAACGAGAAGATGTAGCGGATGCTTCACTTCGCCGCGGATTCAAACGGAAGCGCCCAGTCGTTGTCGCACGCCATGGTCATCGCGACCCGTGCGAGCGGAGGACAGTAGAGGAAGGCCTCCTGGCTCTTCAGACCCGCGCGCTCGGCAAGACGCAGCAGCGCCAGCCCCTCGAACCAGATGAATCGGTAGGCCACGAACTTGTCGGGAGACGTGCCAAATCCCACGGCCTGGGCCTCCGTCTCGCGCTCGTGGCTCTGGAGCACCCGCTGGAAGGCAGCGAAGAAGCGGCTGCCGTCAGCGGCAAGCAGCGCCCGGAACAGTTCCAACCGGTCCGCCTGACTCTCCTCGAGCACGCTCGCATACCGGCTCAGCAGCACCTCGGGGAATGCGGCCCCCACCGGAAGCGCGATGAGTTCTTGCAGCAGGTGCGCCCACGCGAACTCGTCCTCGTATTCTTCCGCTCCTCGAACGGTCGCGGAGAGTCCACAGAGGGCGCGTGCGAGCCCCCATTGCTCCGCCGCGACCGCCCCAAGCAGCGGTGTGTTATCGGACGCGGGTGGCAGGGCCGCCCCTTGGCTGTGCAGATGGGTCAGCAGCCGGCGCCAGTTCTCCGCCGCGCAATACAGATTGTAGAAGAAATACTGCGGGCTCGCGTCGATGAGCAGGGTCGTCGTGGCCAGGGTGTGGAAGTGCGTGCAAACTTCGCGCACCAGCTCGACGAGGTCTTCTGCTGTTCCCTCCGACAGGGTCTCCGCGAACAGATCATCGAAGATGATGTCGATGGAGTTCGCGGCCTCTTCCCTCAGATCCTCGAGCTGGAATTGCACGGCTACTCCAGATTCATGTAGGAGCCGTTCCAGCCATCGGCTGCCAGCAATCGGAAACCCGTGACACCGCTCTTCTGGAGAGCCTCCGCCACCGTCTGGTCGACGACATAGTCTCGCATCAGCGGTTTGAGGCGGAAGAGGCGGGCGTTGGGGGAAATCTCCTCCTTCTTCAGGACGAGTTTACGGACCACATGGATCTGTTTTTCGTCAAATGGATCCTTGTCGTAGACCGATTTCTCCAAATCAACGCCGTCCTCACCTCCCAGGGGATGGACGATGAAGTAGTCAGGGCCCACGAGCTTATCCTTGTGGTCACGCACCCCAATGGGCATGTATTCGCAGCCTTCCACTCCAACCGCGTCGAGGAGGTCACGCACCTTCTTCGAGACGATCAGCAAGCTCAAGGTGTTGGCCACGAAGTCGAAGAGCTTGCGCTGCTTGGGAAAGTCCTCGGAGAACTTGACGGTTGCACCCGTGGGAAATTCCGAAACCAGGCTCTTCCCCTTGAAGAAGCGCCACTTGGATGGAGTGCCGGCTGGCACGGTCTCGATCACCGCTCCGGGATTGCTGACGGTGTCGAGAATCCAGAATGTCCGGTTGTCGGTCGACATCAGTTCATCGCTCCTTCAGGAAAGCGCTTGCGCCTCCCGCTGGCTCGACTCTTCCCCTTGGTGATGAATTTCACGAGGCTGCTCTTGGGCCGCTTGTCCTGTAGATACAGCTTGACGGAGGCCGTGCCGATCTCCTTCAGCTTGGCCCACAGGTCATCCTCCGTCTGGGTCAACATCTTGATCAACTGGGGATAAAAGGCCGCATGCGGCGCTCCGCTCTCCCTCGCCTCATCGATCTTGTCCCGGACTCGCTCCAACTGCCTCTTGGCATGCTTGATGTACTCCAGGTGGCTGCCGCTATGCGCCAGCAGGCAGTGGGGCGGTACGTCTTCCGTCGGTAGCGGCACGATGTTGTGGCCGTTGTTGACGTCGTACCCTGAGTCGCGGATCAACTTCTGCTGATCATCATTGAAAAAGGGTTTCTTGCTGCTGTCGAAAATCTCGATAGGGATGAGGTGGTGCGCCACCCATTTGTATGGCTTGGGTTTCGTGAAGAAGAAATAGTTTTCCGCGACATCCTTATGGGTGAGCTTCGCGGTGAGGAAGAAGAGCTTTCTCTTACCTGGAAAGCTTCCCGGTTCGGGAAACTTGAAGCACAGGTCCCATTTCGACTTCTCTTTGACGATGGCCCATGTCGGGCGCCTTTCCGCCAGTTTTTCCACCTTGTCGAGCATCATATTCTTCGTGGCGGGGTCACAGCCGTCGAAGAGGTAGTCGAAAGGCCATTGTTGGTACCGATCCCGGCCTCCGTGCTTATGGACGTAGGCCGGACCCCGGTACTGGTAATGCCCCTGGCGCCGGAGCGGATCGGGTGCATCCGCGTGATTGCTCTTCTGCTGCTGGTCCGCTGACTTCGCCTGAGCCTCCAGTTCCTGGATGAGTTGTTGGGGATAGTTGGGATCCTCCAGCTCTGGAAACTTCTCATTCTTGAATGAGTCCTGGCCGACTCCAGAGACATTGTAATTCTCGAAGATGCCTTTCTTGCCCCCACTCATGAGCGAGCTCCTGGCTGTAACTTATTGAGAAGAATGGCGGCTCGAGCCCCGTCCTCCGAGGTGCTGAGCACCAGAGCGGAACGAGCCCGGGCATAGCCGCGTTCGAGCCCTCGCGCCGAAACACAGCTCCCCACGGCACCCGAAGCCGCGCCGGTCTCGCCGAAACCAATTGCCGGGAACCAGGCATTCTCGAGCTTCCAATCCGGATGGGCCGCCTGGAGATGAACCAGGAGGCTGCCCCATTCGCTGGCCCGGCGCTGCTCGCCATTATGGTCGCTCACGAGCAGCGGTTCCTCCGGCGCAGGAGCGCCTTGCGGCTGGAGTACTCGTTCGACACAGAAAGCCAACGCCCGGCCTTCAGCCTGATTCGAAGCTGGCGGCTCCGACACGTGGACCTGCTGGATGAAGACCGATGATGCGGAGCCCTCTCTCCGAGAGCCGGCGGCGGGCCGCAGCAGCATCACCACCCCCACCTCTCCCGGGATGAAACCGACAGGAAAGTCGTCCGTCTTGACGCGTCTCTCCCTCACGAGACGGCTGAGCGTAGGAGGCGACAAGTAGCTGTCCACCGCCATCACGAGGCAGGCCCCCGCGCTTCGGGACTCGAGAACCGCCTGCGCGGCCTGTAGCGCACGTGCGAACGCTACCTGCCCCCCGATGAAGAACCGCCCCTTCATGCCCCGCCACTTCATCCCGAGGTTCTCGAAGGTCTGCCCCAAGACGAACTGGCCGAGTGCCTCGACGCGACGTGGAGGATCCTCCATCAGCGCGGCCCGCATCGGAAACTCACGTTCCAGGGGGTCGGGGAGCACGAGAAAGAGGGCAGTGTCGGTCCCGAGGTCCTCGGATTTCAAACGGCGCTGGAACTCTTCGAGGGTATCACCCAGGATGGCAACAAGCCTGCCCGCCGCGGAGAACCCGAACGTGCTCACGGGAATGGAGCATGTCTGCAGTGGCAGCGGAGCGTTATCCTCCTCTGGGAAATAGCGGAACTCGCGAGACGCGCGCACCCGGCTGATACCTGCGCGGAACGCGGCACAAGCGGTGGTGAGCGGCCCGAGGCAAGAACTCATCCCCATGGCGGCAATCTCCAGTTCCATGGAGGTGAGTTTAACACCAGGAAAGGCTGTCAGTAATGCGCTCGAAAGCCCAGAGAGGGGAGCGTCACGGGCGGTAGGCCAAAGGGCTTGCGCACCAGTTGGCCCTTCTCGGTCCCGTAGGTGTAGTGGAACGTCTCCTTCGTCAGCGAGAGGTTGAAGACGTCCAGCCACGCCTCCACCGCCAGCGGCCCCAGCGTGCCCGTCTTGGACACGCGGCCGTCCACCTGGAAGTAGCCCGGCAGGCGCGTCACCCGGTCCCGGTCCACCGGTACCCAGCGCGCCGTTCCCTTCACCGGGTCCACGCCCTCCTGCTGCGAGTACGAGAAGAGCAGGCCTCCCGCCTCGGGCGCCCCGGTGTTGTAGTGCAGCGTGGTGCCCACCGTGAGGCCCCACGGCAGCTTCACGGTGACGGCCGCGTTGAGCACGTGCATCTGCTCGAGCGCCGAGGCCAGCGGCACCACCTCCGTCCCCACCACCTGGCCTGCCCCGTCCCGCCGCTCCACGCGCGTGTTCAGCATTCTCCGCTGGAAGGTGTACGAGGCCAGCAGCGACCAGCGCTCCGACAGCGGGCGCCGCGCCATCAACTCCACGCCGTAGCCATAGCCCTCCGCCGTGCGCGCCCGCCCTCGCGCCACCGGGTCGTCCGCGAGCATGTCGAAGGACAGCACGTCCAGTTCCACCGTGCGCAGCATCGGGTGGACGAACACGTCCGCGCCAAAGGTGAAGCCCGCGGGCCCTCGCACATCCGCGCCCGCCTCCACCTGGAGGGCCCTCTGCAAGCCCAAGCGCAGCGCGGCTTCTTCCACTCCCGGCACGTCGAGCAGATGATTCGGTGCCTGGTGCATGAGCCCCGCCCCCAGGCGCAGCGCCACCGTCTCCGACAGCGCCGCCCGCGCATGCAGCCGGGGCTCAACGGCGACCTGGTTCAGCGCTGGTGCCAGCAGGTAGCCGTCCACGCGCAGGCCCGGGGTGAGCCGCCACATGCCCTGCGTCCACGTGGCCTGTGCGTAGGCCCCCGCAAGAGTGGCCCGCGCGAGGGGCTGTGGTCCTCCCGTGGTGACGGTGGGCCGGCTGGGGTCATCGCCCTCGCCAGGACGGAAGGTGGTGGACTGCTCCACGTCAGCGCTCCGGCGCTCCACGTCCGCGCCCGCCTCCACCGCGAGTCGCTGGGACAGTGCAGCCCGCCATGCCACCCGCGCCCCGAGCGTGCGCTCGGAGAGTCCCACCGTGACACGTGAGGCCGCTCCTCCCCCGGTGGCACCCAGCATGTCCTGGCCCCAGGTGACGGCGGCCTCGGCCTCGCCCACGCCCAGCGGGTGGGTGAGACGGAGATCCACGCGATGAAAGGCCGTGCCCAACCGGACCACATCCCCCGAGCCGCTCAGGCCCGCGTCATCCGAAGCCCCGAGAGCGAACAGACGCAGCGAGCCTCGGCCCACGGATTGGGTGACACGCGCCTGGTAGTCGAAGAGGCCGAGCACCAGGTCCGGACCCGGCGTGCCGCGCGTGCCGTTGATGACCGCCGCGGCGATCCACGGGGACCAGGCGAAGCGACCGGCGAGGGTGAACTCGGTGCCCGTGGAGACGATGGGCACCTGCGTGAGCACGCCCACGTTGAACAGATCGAGGGAGGCCGTTGCGCGCACGGCGTCGGTGCTCGGCGGGAGGAGCCGCGCGTTCACGGTGCCACCGAGCCCCCGGCTGAAGCGGGCCGGAGCGGGGCCTCGGTGGAAGTCGAGCCCGGAGACGAGCTCGGGGTGAAGCGTGGAGGGGCCGACCCACAGGTGATAGAGCCGCGGCAGGCGCACGCCATCCAGGTAGACGCCCGTGGAGGAGGGAGCTGCGCCGCGCACCACCGGAAGGCTCGCGCCGGAGACGACGTGGCTCACCCCGGGCATCACCATGAGGGAGCGGAAGGGCTCGCCCCACGTACCCGCGAGGTCTCGCAGCTCGGAGGACTCGAAGGAGAGGGGAGCACCGCTCTCCATGGGCAGCGACTCGGCCTGGGAAGCGGAGCCCACGAGGAGCGCAAGCAGGACACAAGACGTCGTACGCATCTCGGGTTCAGATCTCCCTCTCCCGTCGGGAGAGGGTGGGGGTGAGGGTATCGGAGTTATATCCGGGACCCCTTCGCATCCAGAACCCGGGGTCCGGATACCCTCACCCCGTCCCTCTCCCGGCGGGAGAGGGGATGTGTCCGCGTTCGCTGTGTTCTGTCCTCAGCGCCGCTACTTCTTTCAGCGCCGCTACTTCTTCTTCGCGGCGGGTTTGGCGGCCGGCACCGGAGCCTTCTTCGCCGAGGCGGCCACCACCGCGGACGGGGCCTGCTCGGCGGGGGCGAGGACGATCTCGATGCGCCGGTTCAGGCTGCGTCCATCAACCGTCTGGTTGGAGGCGATGGGCTGGTACTCGCCATAGCCCAGCGCGGAGAGCATCGTGGGCGGCACGCCCTGCTCCTGGAGGAGCTTCACGACGACGAGCGAGCGGGTGGTGGACAGCTCCCAGTTCGAGGCGAACTCCGTCTTCGCGTCCGTCGGCACCGGCACGTTGTCCGTGTGGCCCTCGACCCGGATGAGCTTCCCCTGCACGTCCTTCAGCGCCTGAGCCACCTTCTCCAGCGCCTCCTGGCCCTCCTTGTTGAGCTTCGTGCTGCCGGAAGAGAAGAGGATCTTGTCCTTCATCTTCACCACCATCCGCCCCTTCAGCTCGGACAGCTCGATCTTCCCGGTCTTGATCTCGTCCTTGAGGCTCTTGGCGAGGCTCTCGTACTCGGAGGACCTCTTCTCGAGCGCCTCCTTGGCCGCAGCGAGCTTCTCGGTGCTCCGGGACAGCTCCTGGTTGAGCTCCGACAGCTCGTCCACGCGCTTGCGCAGCGCGCGGCGCTCCGCGTCACTCTGGGCGAGCGAGGACTCCAGCTCCGTGTTCTCCTTCTGCGCCTTATCGGCAGCGGACTTCGTCTCGGCGAGCTTCTGCTCCATGGCCTTCATCTGCGCCTGTTGCTCGTCGTATTGCTGCTTGAGGTTTTGCGCCTCGAGCGACTTCGACTCGAACGCCTTCTGAGAGACACAGCCGACCAACGGAACCAACAGGAGGACACACCAGCGCATGCGCATTCGAGGCTCCTTGGGTTGAAGCGCCCTTATACCTCCGCGCCCACGCGAGGGAGACAGCGTGTGTTCCCCACCTGCGAGTCGAACGTGGGGAAACTCGACGGTGACACTCGAAAACTTTCATCAGGAAAGTCTTCAGTTCGCTGGCAGTGTGGCCAGCAGGCTCGTGTCCACGGGTAGCGAGCGCGTCTTCCACCGGAACGTCGCCGCGTGTCACCTGAAGGGAGGTCATGCTCGTGGAGTTTCACGTGGCGAACAGGGTGCTGCGCGGCGTCATTGGGGAGGGCGATTCCCAGCCCCTCGCAGTCGCTCCAGCTCGGCCTGGAGCTCCGCCAGGCGCCGCTCCGCCTCCTCGCGTCCCCGCTCCGCCTCCTGCCTCCGCCGCACCTCCTCTTCGCGCAGTCGCTGCTCCTGCTCCAGCAGCTCATGGGACTCCAGCAGCAGCGCGTTGCCCACCCACAGCCGCAGCTTGCCCCCTGCCAACTCGAACTCCAGTCCCAGCACCTCCGAGCGGTAGCGGCCCTGCTCCAGGGGAATGCGCTCGTACCGCCTCGCCTCGGGAGCGGGCAGCCGGTACGCCTCCAGCCGCTCCCGCGCCCGGTCGTAGATGAAATATTCGGGAATGCCCAAGCGGGCATAGCGCTCCACGTTGTACTCGGCGTCCTTCTTGCGGTCGCCGCCCACGTGGACCTCCATCACCCACTCCAGCCCCTTGCCCTCGTAGCTCACCATCCACTTGCTGCGCGGGTGCGTCTCCACGTCCCGCACCACCAACAGGTCCGGCGCGAAGCGCCTCTCCCCCGGGTAGTACACCGGCAGCTCCGTGCCCAGGTACACCTGACGCCTCTGCCGGGAAAAGAAGCCACGGAGCACATCCCGCGTCTCCAGCTTCGCCAGGGAGTGCAGATCGCCCTCTGGCATCGCCATCTCGTCCCAAGTCACCTCGCCAGGAAGTGACTCCACCACCTGCCCCCGCTCCTCCACACTCATCCGCTCCCACTCTTCTTGCGTGGGCGCCTGGGGGAAGCGGCCTCCACGCTCCTGTGCGCGCTGTGCCATTGCCCAGAGACTGGGGTGAGCCAGCGCGCGCGTCAATCGCCCCCACCACGCCCCTCGAGTAAATGTCGGGCCGGACACCCCTGCCCCCTCGCTCCGCGTGCGAGGCGCCTGCGGCCGTCTCCGGCCTCGTCCTCACCGTCTCGTTCCGCGAACACCGAGGTGTCAGAGGCACAGCTCTCCGCATGGGGTTCCCTGAACTGCATGCTTCTTTCGCTCGCCAGCTCTCCCTCTATCTGGAGCATCCAGAAAGTGAGCACCCCCAGCCCGCGCACGGCCGGGCGTCTGTCATTGAATCCCCCGGGCCAGGCACTCCGAGAGGGGCAGATGAGGCACAGGAGTACGTGCTACCGGGGCTCGCGGATGACGCGGTGTCACTGAAGCCATGCGCGACAGAGTGTCTGGATGCTCTCGAGACGGTGCAGCCGGGATACAGAGCCTTCTCAGAACTCGGGAATAAACAATAAACCCCGCTCAGTCTGGAAATCCTCCCTAATCAATGTATTCTATGCATCCAAAGCGAGCACACCCCGAGCGAAGGACTCAGTCCGGTTTCAAGCGCTCCTGGGTAGGGCCGTGGCTGAGAAGCAATTCAGTGCATCCGAGTACACCGGCGTCTTCCGAGCGAGGTTCAACACCATGATGCTGCCCAAGCGCTTCACCCCTCCAACTCTTCACATTCCTACCCGATGGCCCACCCTCGCGCGCTGCGTCACGCTCATGGGCGCCCTCGCCGGCTACAGCCAGGCAGCCGTCGCATCCACCAGCGGCTCATCGTGCACCTCACCCGATCTGGAACCGCCTGTCCTGACCTGTCCTGCCGCCATCACGGTCCAATGCGTCTACAGCGGGCAGGACGTCCTGTTCGACCATGCCGATCCCGAGTTCAGCGATAACTGCGGTCTCCAGTGGGTGAACTACCAGCCTGAGTACATCGGCAGTCCGAGCACCTTCACCTCATGGATCTCCGCCACCGACTTGTCCGGCAACTCGACGTCCTGCGCGACGGTCTGGACCGTGGTCGATACCCATGCCCCCAACCTGGATGTGTATGGCCCTCTGCAGATGAGCCTTCCCGTTGGCGCGATCTTCGAGGAGCCGGGGTACAGGCTCGTGGATGATTCGTGTGACGGGTCCTACTGGTGGGAGACGCGGGCTCAGCGCTCCGGCAGCGTCAACACCTCGGTGCCAGGCACCTATACCCTGACCTATCGGGGCTCCGATCGCTCCGGCAACGAGAGCACCGCCACCCGGCAGGTGAAGATCTACCCCTTCCAGCCGACGCTGTCGTCCGTCAGCAATACGCCCCAACCCCGGCTGCTGCACACCGCGACCCTGCTGCAGAATGGCCGGGTGCTGGTGACCGGTGGCTTCAACACCGCCGCGGAGGAGTACGACTCCCAGCAGGCGGCCTGGACCACCGCGGGCAACAGCTTCACCACCCATCGTGGCCACACGGCCACCGTGCTGCACAACGGCAAGGTGCTCATCGCGGGCGGCACCGCGCCGGCGAGCGAAGAGCTGTATGACCCCGCGCTGAAGCTCTGGTCGCTGGCGAGCCCCATGAGCACCCCGCGCTACAACCATGCCGCCGTCACGCTGCCGGAGGGGCGGGTGCTGGTGGCGGGGGGAGGCTCCAGCGAGAGCTCGGGCCCCGTGCTGGCCTCGGCCGAGCTGTATGACCCCGCCACGAACCAGTGGTCCCCGGCCGGCTCGCTCCAGACGGCCCGCCGCGGCCACACCATGACCCTGATGAAGAATGGCCGGGTCCTGGTCACGGGCGGAACGGATGAGAACGGCAACAGTCTGTCCTCCGTGGAGCTCTACGACCCCGCCACGCGCATGTGGAGCGGCATGCCAGGCATGAACACGGGCCGCACCCTGCACTCGGCCACGCTGCTGGAGAATGGCAAGCTGCTGGTGGTGGGCGGCTCGACCCAGGCCTGGAACCAGGGCAGCTCGACGGAGCTGTTCGACTTCGCCACCTACACCTGGACCGTCCAGGGCTCCCTGAACAACCCTCGCCAGGAGCACACGGCCACGCGAGTGATTGGAGATCTGGTCGTCGTAACCGGGGGCTTCAGCAACCAGTCGGGAATTCTCTCCTCGTCCGAGGTCTACTCCCCGAATACGGGCACCTGGAAGTCCACGACGTCCCTGGGCGTGGGCCGCTACAAGCACACGGCCACGGCGCTCGATGCTTACACGGTCCTCCTGGTGGGCGGAGCCAACAACACCAACCAGTCCGCGGTGGAGCTCTTCAAGGTGAACGCGCAGTAGCGGGTCCGCGGCTCGGCGGAAGACTCCTCGTCCCCTGGCCCGGCTCACCTCCATCCCCACCGGGTGATGGAGGTGAGCGCGTCGTTTTCTTGGTCTGCATGCCCGGGCGCTTCAAGATGGCAGGTCAAGACGGAGTCAGCCCATGGCCGGGTGTTCAGCGCACCAACCGAATCCGAACCCGAATTGCACCTTCTGTAGGCTCTTCGATCCGCCCAGCAGCCCGAGCCTGGTGCTCGAGTCCTACTACCATTGCACCCGCCACGGACTGGACGTCTTGCTCGCTGGAAGCATCGCTCCGGGGATGGTTCAGAGACAGCACCGGCAGGTGTACCTCTTCAGGACCAAGGGCCAGCAGAGGAATGACAGCGGCAAGTACTTCAAGGCCCCCGACAACGATGTGTTTAAATATGTCCTGGGCAACAAACACGTCATTCCCTGTGCCTTCTTCTTCAGCAGCGAGTTGACTCCCCACTACGACAATGGAGTCCAGTGGCTGTATCGCGACAATGGAGGGACGCTCCTCCTGACGAACGAGCTCGTGGGCATCTTCGTCCCAGAAGACTATCCAGAGGCGTTCGAGAGCCTTGTGCTCGTGCTCTACATCCTGGGCCTGGAGAACTGGAAGGTCGCGTTCGGGAACCTGAACTTCGCCCCAGCGAAGCAGTTCCTCAAAGGCTTGTTCGCGCGAAAGGCCTTCCGCCTGAGGCTAACCCTGGCGGAGACCCTTCGCGAGGGTGTGAGAGGGACCAGAAACGTCAAGGAGTTCTTTCAGACCAACGCGCTGTTCCTGAAGATGATCGTCTCCCCTCCCAGCGCACTCTGAGCAACTCCACCCGAAGCACCCGCGCGAAGCCGTGCACCACCACTCCAGGTACCTGGCTGCGGGAGCGCGCGGGAGTGGGACGGCTACGGCGTCTCGCTCTGCAGCAGCGTGCCGGTGGAGAAGGCCTCCGGCGTGCCGCACTGCGCCTTCGCCGGAGCGTTCGGGCACGACACGGGCTCATGGGCCCGGTTGTGGTCCGTGTAGCAGAGCGCACCCTCCGTGCCCCACTCCGCCTCCGTGCCCCACGTCTCCGTGTCCTGCTGCACCCCTACCACGTCGTAGAGGTTCACCCACTGCCCGTTCACGGTGTGCGAGGTGCCGTCGCCGCAGTAGTCCGCGCGGATGAGGCGCGTGCACGCCTGGTGGTGCGCTGACAGGCTCACGCCTCCGACGCTCGCCCACGGCTTGTAACCGAAGCGGATGCACTTCGCGATGGCCGCTCCCTCGCACGCGAAGGTGAAGGCACGCGGGTCCTCGTACTTCCTGCCGCCCACGCCCGGCAGCCCCTGCCGATAGTCCCAGTACCCCACCACGGCGATGGCATTGGCCGGCTGGCCGCTCGCGTCACGGCAGATGGGATACCAATTGCCGTCCGCCGGCGACTGATAGGACACCCGGTACGTCCATACGTCCGCGTTCTCGTCCTGGCCGGGCGTCACCGCGTCCACGCGCAGCGCCACCTGGCTCCCATCCCCCAGGTTGCCCAGGAACCGCGCCAGCAAGAATTCCCGCCCGGAAATGTGGCGCCCGTCATACATGCCATGGAAGGTCGACCCCTCCAGCCACACTTCATCGAAGCTCGACTCATGCCACGAAGAGCCCTGGCTCAGCCGAGCGCTCTGCATCTGGCCATCGAGCGACGCGCCCGCGAAGTCCACCGACACCAGCACGCCCGAGAGCGCCTGGCCGTTGAGGTCGGAGCCATTCAAGTCCGAGCCATTCAGGTTCGCGCCGTTGAGGTTGGCGCCATTGCGTGCGCTCAACGACGACTCGCGCTCCCCCAAGTGCGCTTGCGACTGCACCGGCACCTCGCCTCCACACGCCACCACGCCCACGGCCGCCACCACGCCCACGGCCGCCACCACAACCCGGCACCACCTGCTTGCTCGCATGGCCCCACCCCTCTGTCACTCCCACCCCGAGACGCGCAGAGGGTGTGCAGGGGTCATCCGCTCGGCAAGCCACACATGTGGTACCCGCGCAGTTGCAATGTCCAGCGGACAGCACTCGCGGGGGGGACCGTGGTGCTAGTCCCGAGGGGACATTGTACGGGAGGGCAGGTCGGCGCAGACGCGGATGCCCACGGTGATGTTCCGGAGGGTGCGCTCGGGCAGCTCGCGGTTGGCCAGGCGCGCCGAGGCGGCGGCGAAGTAGTAGGCCCCTCCGCGCGCCACCACGCTGTCGGGCTCCAGCGTCGAGCGCGTCCACTCCCACGCGTTGCCGGCCAGGTCATCCACGCCGAAGGGGCTGCGGGAGGCCGGGTGCGCGCCCACCTCGTCGGGGCCGAAGCCCCCGGGCTCCTTGCCATAGGTGAGGTCCACGTTGGCGTCATCCGGGGCCAGGGAGTCGCCATGGGGGAACTCGCGCCCGTCCTCGCCCCGCGCGGCGCGCTCCCACTCCAGCTCCGAGCACAGCCGAGCCCCCGGTACCCGGCCCGTCTTGTCCAGCCAGGCCGAGTAGGCCTCCGCGTCCTCGAAGGAGATGCCGGTGACGGGGAAGCGCAGCCAGTCCTGCTCCACCCGCCGGTCCCGCTTCGCGTAGCGCAGCCGCTCGCCGACCCGTACGGTGTAGGGCACTCCGCCAGGCTGGAAGCGCAGCGTCCACGTGCCCCGCTCCCGCTTCAGCCGGAGCATGCCGTGGTAGGTGGTGCTCGTACGAGGCTGGCGGCGGGCGCGCTCCGGCGCGGGCAGCGACTCCAGGAAGCCCAGCCACTCCGCGTACGTCGTCTCCTGGCGGGAGATGAGGAAGCCCGGCGTCTCCCGGGCGTGCAGCGGCACGGCGTTGAAGAAGCCACGCACACTCGCATCCGCCGCGCTGCCGAAGAGCACACGTCCCGGCGGGACGTAGACGAAGCCCTTGGGAAGCTCTCCCTGGCGCAGCAGCGGAGGAGCCAGGCGTCTGCGCTCACCGCGCGCCAGGCGTAGCGGGACGAGCGCGGGCTCGTAACCCGGGGCACGCACCGTCAGCCGCCAGTCTCCCGGGGGCACCGCCCTGTCCACCCAGGGCCCGGGTGCGAGGGGCACCGGCTCGCCGACAACCTCGCGGCCCTCCACATCCCGAGAGACAGGCCGCAGCTCCAGCGCTGCATCGGGGACGGACAGCTCCAGGGTGACGAGCGCCGGGGCCGTCCAGCGCCTCCAGCGCTCTCCTGTCGTGTCATACAGCCGCAACCGCTGCAGCAGCGCCGTCAGCTCGCTCGTCTCCACGGCCTGCTCGGCGTGGATGGCGCGCTCGAGGAGGAAGTCCGCCAGGGCCGCGCGGACGTCCTCGCGCATGGGGTCCAACACCAGCGCGTGCTCCAGGTGGTCTCCCGCTTCATCCAGGCTGCGGTGCAACACAGCCTCGGCGGTGACAGTGCGCGCCCAGGCCGTGTCGCCCGCCTCCTTGTGGCCAGCGTCATAGTGGCGAAGCGCCTCCTCGCGCGCCGCGGCGAAGGCGGTACGCTCGCGCTGTACCCCGTACATGACGGTGGCGGCCTGGGACAGCCAGCCGCGCACTGCCTTGTCGCGCACCGCCGCCTCGTGCATGCGCAGGCCCGCGTAGACGAGCGCCAGCGACAGGACGAAACCCGCGGCGAGCGCCCGGCGCAGATGGCGGCTGCGCACCACCGTGCCGCGTGAAGCCGCCAGGAAGGCCAGCTCGCGGCTGGTGAGCTGCTCGCGCTCGAGCAGGGCGGCCTCGGCGAGCTGCCGCGAGCCCCAGAGCATGTCCCGCACATGGCCCACGCGCTCCCAGTGGGCGGAGTCAGCCTCCAACCGGGCCTGGACCTCCCGGAGCTCGGCGGCCTCGGCCAGCCAGCGGGCCAGGGTGCCCCACCCCGTCAGCAGCGCCTCGTGGGCCACCTCGTAAGAGGTGCCACCGTCCACCTCTCGCGCCACCAGCAGGCGCGCGCGCACCAGGGCCTCCAGCACCGCGCGGTGGCGAGGGTCGTCCCCCACCAGCTCCCGGTCTGTCTTGCGCGCCCGGGTCCCCTCCGCGGTGATGAGGCGCAGCAGCACGCCACGCGCGGCCGTGCGCTGGTCCGGCAGCAAGCGCTCCACGGCCGCATCGGCGTGCTTCTCCAGTGCGCCCGCCACGCCCCCGAGCCCGTCCAGTGCAGCCTGAGTGATAAGGCCCGCGCCCTCCTCGCGCGCCTCCCACAGTTCGGCGAGCGCGAACTGCAGCAGCGGCAGCCCGCCTCCAGCAGCCGAGGCTACCAGTGCATCCACCAGGGCCTCGGACTCGAAGCGCACGCCCTTCACTCGGGCCGGGCCCACCACCGCCTCGCGAATCTCCTCCGGACCGAGCGCCCGCAACAGGTAGAGCGCCCCGGGCACCAGCGCGCCCAGGCCCGGCACCGCCGTCAGCCGGGTGAGGAAGTCGCTGCGACACGTGGCCAGCAGGCGCACGCCGGACACGCCCTCGGCCAGTCCCCCGAGCGCAAGCCCTGCCTGCGCGGCCTCCGCGTCTCCCGCCAGCGTCACCAGCTCCTCCAGCTGGTCCACGTAGATGGCGAGTCCCCCCTGTGCACCAAGGTGCGCCCGCAGCCGGCGCGCCAGCCCCGTGGGGTCCGCGCGCAGGGAGGCCACCAGTCCCTCCTCGTCGGCACCCAGCACGGGGGCGAGCGCAGCGGCGAGTGCGGCGGCAGGGCGCCTGCCTGGAATCAGCCGCACCCCGCGCCAGTGCCGCCCGTCCTCCAATGCGCCGTCGGTGAGCCGGGGCAGCACTCCGGCCAGGCACAAGGAGGACTTGCCCACGCCCGAGTCCCCGGCAACAAGCAAGAAGGGCTCGGCCCGAAGCCGCTCCAGCACCTCGCGCTGCTCACGGCGCCGTCCGAAGAAGAGGGCGCGGTGCTCGGCCTCGAAGGCCTGGAGGCCGCGGTAGGGGTTGCCTTCGGGGACGGCGCCCAACCACTCGTCGCGCGAGAGCTGCCCCAGCGCATCCAGCAGCGGCACCGCGGAGGCAAAGCGCTCCTCGGGGTCGCGGCGCAGGCATCGGTCCACCACGGCCGCGAAGTCAGCGTCCACACCCGGCACGGCATCGGCCAGCGGCAGTGCGTCCTGGGTGCACACCACCTGGGAGAGCTCTTTGAAGGGCACGTGCCGGAAGGGCCCCCGGCCAGCGCACAGCTCGTAGAGCACCAGCCCCAACGAGTACACGTCGCTGCGGGCCGTGAGCTCCTCGCCCGCCCAGGCCTCTGGGGACATGTAATACGGCGTGCCCACCAGAGTGCCTTCTGGCAGCGACGGCAGGTCCACCCCGTCCAGCGTGCCCGCCACGCTGTCACCGTCCAGCTCGGGCAGGGGCGGCGGAATGGACGGGGCCGCGCCCGGAACGAAACCCTCCTCGGCGGGCGCGCCCGCGTCCAGCAGCTTGGCCAGCCCGAAGTCCAACAGCTTCACCTCTCCCGTCTCGGTGAGCAGGGCATTGGCCGGTTTGATGTCGCGGTGCAGCACGCCACGCCGGTGGGCGGCCCCCAACCCCCGCGCCAGGTCCCTGCCGAGCGCCAGCACGCGCTCCCAGGACATGGGCCGGGGCAACCGCTCCAGCGAGGTGCCGCGAACGAACTCGGAGATGAGGTAGGGGTGGTTCTCCAACTGCCCCACCCGGTAGAGGGTGACGACGTGGGGGTGCTGGACGCGCGCCGCGGCTCGGGCCTCCACGAGGAAGCGCGTGAGCGCGCCGGAGCCCAGCGCGCGCACGAACTTCACCGCCACCGGCCTGTCGAGCAGCGTGTCGTGCGCCAGGTACACGCGTCCCGTGGCACCTCGGCCAATGAGGCGCACCAGGCGGTACTCGTCGAAGGCCTCGGGTGGAGTCCACCCGTCGGCGCTGGACCGGGATGCAGGGGGAGGGCCCACGGGCTCGTTCCCTACGGTGCGAGGCCTACTGCGTCAGGGCCTGCTCTTCGACTTGCTGGGCTTGAGCATCCGGCGGATGCGGTCTTCCAGATCCTGCGGCAGGCAGGGCTTGGCAATGAACTCGTCCGCACCGGCCTGCCGTGCCTGCTCGGCATTGCCCGCCAGCACGTGGCCGCTGAGCGCCATCACGGGAATGTCACGCGTGCGCTGATCCTGCTTCAACCGGCGCGTGGCCTCCCAGCCATCCATCACCGGCAGGGACAGGTCCATCAGGATGATATCTGGCAGTACACCCTGGGCCTTCTCCACGGCCTCGACCCCATTGCGTGCCACTTCTACCTGAAAGCCGACAAATTCCAGGTACTCCGCATACATCTCGCGGGCATCGTCGAAGTCGTCGACCACCAGCACGCGCCGCCGCTCGGCCTGATTGGGCGATTCAAGCGGCTCGCCGCCATCACTCGTCCTGTTTTCGAGGGTTTGCGTGAGCGGTAGGGTCATGGCACGGGCCCCGCGTACAAGGTGGGAACGCCGCACCATGCTATGTACGGCCCCGTGGATGCGCTCGTCCCCGCCAGGCTCCGAGCGCATCCGGGCCACAAAACCTGTCGTGGCCCGGACACTTCACTCACAGCGATGGTGACTTGGGACAACTGGGCCGCGCAGTGCCGCTTGGACGCCTGCCCTTCCAGGTGCGCGGCCCGGCTACAGCCTGCTACGGCTGCTTGGTGAGAGTGCTCTCAATGATGGTCGTCGAGGACACGGGCCCGCCCCAGGCCGTCTCGAAATACTGGGAGAGGTCCGTGGACTGGAACTTCGTGAAATCCGCCTTCACCTTGACGGGGGTGGCGGCCAGGTTGATGGCAGGGCCGCTGTAGGAGAAGTAGAAGCGGGTGGTGGCGTCGTTGAAGTTCACCGTGTCGATGGGGAAGCGCGTGGACGTCTCCCCGAAGCAGGCGTTGCTGTTGGGCGGAGCGGCCGCAATCGCCTTGAAGGACGGCGGGCTCGCCTCGCCCGTGGAGACGAGGACGTCGAGCTGCGCCGCGGGCATCGAGGTCACGTTCTGGGTGAAGCTGAAGATGATGCACTCGCCCGGGTCCAGCGTGCCGACGGTGCCGGTGACACCATCCTTGAAGACGGCGGAGGCAATGCCCAGCGGCCGGGGCGTGTTGGGATCCCCGCTGATGAAGAAACCCTTCCAGGTGTGCACGGTGCCGTCATACGCCGAGGTGGCACGCAGGATGATGTTGTACTCCTGGCCCTCGCGGATGGAGAACGGGGGCTGCAGCGAGTAGACGTCCCCGGCGGCGCTCGACGTCACGCCGACGTCGTACTTGTCGCGGCCGTGCTCGTCCGTGACGATGGCCAGCAGCGACTCGCGCGCCACGGGCTGGCTGAAGCCCAGGTAGATGGGCTCACCGGGCTTGATGAGGTTGCGCATCGGCTTCTTCTGCAGCTCCATCTGCGCCTTGGCCGGATCCACATCCGCGAGCTTCACGTAGTTCAGGCTGGGGACATTGGTGGCAATGAGCTGGAAACCCGAGACCTGGGAGCCATCGCCAGCGTCATTGCGCGGGGCGGGCAGCCGCAGCAGCTGCGAGCCGCCGCTCACCATCAGGGTCGAGGCGTCGATCTTCTTGGCATAGCCCGCGGCGTCGATGATGCCGTCGCCATTGGTGTCCACCGGGTCCACCCAGAGGCGGTAGCCGCCGGCGGCGTCACCCACACCGCCAATGCGCGCAAGCTCCGCGGGAGCGGGCACGTTGGAGAAGGTGACAACGCCCAGGTTGTTCGCATCGGCGGCGACCACCACCGAGCTCACAGCCGAGGCCGTGCCACCGTTGTAGGCGATGGTGCCAGCGGGAGTGGCCTCGAGGTACGCCTTGGCGCCTCGGGCGGGGTTACCCGAGGGCGTGAGGAGCGTGAAGCTCACGCTGCCCTGCGTCTCGGCGAGGGCGATGGCGCCGATGTTGGCGTTGCCGTTGTTGATGGGGATGTTGCCCGCGTGGGAGGGAACCAGCGCGCTGGCGCGCAGCGTGGCGTGGCCCTCCTTGCTGATGGTCACCAGGACCTCGGCGCCGGCGGGCACGCTGGTGATGAGGAAGTTGCCCGAGGCGTCCGTCTTCGCCTCGAAGGGCTTCTCCGCCGTCGCGCTACCGATGGTCAGCTTCACCGCGGCGTCCTGGATCGGCACCATCCGGGTGTTGAGCACCTGGCCGGAGACGGTCCCCTTGGGGTTGGCTGGGACCACCACCGACACGGAGTCCGGATCGCGGACGCCGTCGACGATGCCGTCCCCGTCCTTGTCCTCCGGCGGCGTGCATCCGACGACCAGGAGCGGCAGCACGACTGCCCAATGCTTCTTCATCTTCCCACCTTGAATGCTTGGAGTTGGAGCCCGCGCGAGGCGGCGGCAAGACAGTCTCCGACCCGGCCCGGCCGCGTCAAGAAGAGCACAGTTGGCCGCCGGATTCGAACGCGGTGGGTAGGGAGCAACGGGGGTGGACATTTCCGCGAGGAGCGGGTGGTAGCGTGCGCGCCATGAGCCCCGTGGATGTGAACGAGCCCTGCCTCGGCTGCGGAATCGTGAGTGGAGCCACCCGGCCCGTGGGGGGAGTGCTCGCCCGCTCGGCCGGACTGGTGCTGCATGGCGTGGCCTCGCCGAGCCCCCTGCCCGGCTGGGTGGTGCTCACCAGCGTGAGGCATGCCCGCGCCCTGTATGACCTGGACGATGACGCGGCGCGGGAGCTGGGTCCCTTCGCCGCGCGGGTCATGCGGGCCCAGCGCGAGGTGCTCGGCGCCGAGCACGCCTACGCCTTCGCCATTGGTGACGTGCTGCGCCACTTCCACCTGCACCTGGTGCCACGCTACCGGGACACGCCCCAGCGGCTATGGGGGAGAGGGGCCTTCGAGGGGACACCTGGGGATTTCCGTCCAGAGGCGGAGCTGGAGACCGCGGCGCGGGCCCTGGCAGCCGCCCTGGGGGGGTGAGACGGCTGCCCGCCAGCTTCTAGGGGCCCCCAGGTGGACCTTCCGCGCTGACGTGGAAGAATGGCGGCCGCCATGCGCGCGCTCCGCCTTGCCCCCCTCCTCTTTTCGCTGCTGCTCCTGCCCGCCGCCGCGCAGGCCAACAACACCGCGGATGAAGCGGACGTGGCCTTCGAGGTGGGCAACGAAGCCTATGCCCGGGGCCAGTATGTCGAGGCCCTGCGCTCCTACTTCAGCAGCTACCGGCTGGTCCCCAACCGCAACGTCCTCTTCAACATTGCCCGCTGCTACGAGGCGCTCACCCGCTACAACGAGGCCTACCGCTACTACAACGACCTGGCCCAGGAGCAGCTGACGGGCTCGGACGAGGCCGAGATACGCCGCTCCCTGGAGCGGCTGCGCCCCAAGGTGGCCCTGGTGCGCGTCACCACCGAGCCGCCGGGCGCCGAGGTGCTCGTGGACCGGGAGGACCTGGGCATCCGCGGGCTGTCACCCCAGACGCTCGCGCTGCCGCCCGGGCGCCACAAGGTGATGGTGCGCAAGGAGGGCTACCGGCCCGCGGAGGAGACCGTCTACATCGCTCGGGGCCGCTCCGCGCCGCAGGAGTTCAAGCTGGAGCTCATCACCGGCACGGTGGAGCTCACCGGCACGCCCGAGGGCGCGGAGGTGCGCGAGTCCCCGGATGGCCCCGTGGTGGCGCGGGTGCCCGGGAAGCTGAACCTCACGCCCGGCCAGCACGTGCTGCACCTGAAGGCTCCCGGTCATGCCCCGGCCCAGATGGTGGTGGACGTACCCGCGGATGGAAGCGTCCCCCTGCCGGTGGCGCTGAGCAAGCAGGAGAAACCCACCGGCCGGCTCATCATCACCGCCAACCGCGAGAACGCCTCGGTGCGCGTGGATGGGCGCCCCACCGGCTTCACCCCCACCGTCATGACGCTCCCCGAGGGCGAGCACACCTTGGAGGTGGAGAGCCGGGACGTGCGCCCCCTGCGCCAGCGGGTGACGGTGGTGGCGGACCAGGAGACGAAGTTCCACGCCGAGCTGCGCTACAAGCCGCCGCCGGTGCGCGCCGCCTCCAAGAGCCTGCTCTCCGTGGACGAGGCCCCCGCTTCCACCACCGTCATCTCCCAGGAGGAGCTGCGCGCCTTTGGCTACACCACGCTGGCCGAGGCCCTGGCCGGCGTGCGCGGCTTCTTCACCTCCAACGACCGCTCCTACACGTACCTGGGCGTGCGCGGCTTCGCGCCTCCAGGCGACCTCAATACCCGCGTCCTCATCCTCTGGGACGGCCACTCCATCAATGACGTGTGGGCCGGCCAGGGCTACTCGGCGAGAGACTTTTCGGTGGACCTGGAGGAAGTGGATCGCATCGAGGTGGTGCGAGGCCCGGGCAGCGCCCTCTACGGTACGGGTGCCTTCTTCGCCGTCATCAACGTGGTGCCGCGCGAGTCGCTGGGCCTGGAGCGGACGGTGGAAGCCACGGCGGCGGTGGAGGCGCTGGGCACCACGCGGCTGCACGGCACGGTGGCATGGGACAACGGGCGCAACTCGGCGCTGCTGTCCGTGTCGGGGCTGAACATGCAGGGCGCGGAGCTGACCCCGATGGGCGGAGACCTGCCGCTGGTGCGGGGGATGGATGGGGAGCGCGCCGCCAACGCCTCGCTGCGGGCCCGCTTCGGGGACCTGGCCATCCAGGCCCAGCTCCACGGCCGGCAGAAGCAGGTTCCCTCCGGCCCCTACGGCACGGTGCTGGGCGTCGAGGGCACCCAGGTGGAGGACATCCGTGGCTTCGTCGAGGTGCGCTACGAGAAGATTTTGAGCGAGCGGATGAGCCTGTCACTGCGCGGCGCCTATGACGCCAGCCGCTACCGGGGCTATTGGATGTACAGGCAGGAGGATGACAGCCTGCGGCGGGACACCGACGCGGGCCGCGCCGACTGGCTCACCGCCGAGGCCCGCTTCCTCTTCAACCTCTCCGACACCAACCGCCTCACCGTGGGCCTGGAGGGCCAGGGCCAGCTGCGCGTGGAGCAGGAGAGCTTCGGCCCCCAGGGTGGCAATGCACCGCTGCTCAGCAACCGCCGCGTGCTGCTCTCCACCTACCTGCTGGACGAGTGGCGCCTGCACCCGCGATTGACGCTCTCGGGGGGCCTGCGCCTGGACAAGTACCTCGACCTGGACACCACGCCCATCACTCCCCGGCTGGCCGTCATCGGCCGCCCCTACGACAAGGGCCTCACCAAGCTGGTGGCCGGCCGTGCCTTCCGCGCGCCCAACGCCTACGAGCTCGACTACCACGACGGTGGCGTCACCCAGGCGCCCGCCGGTGAGCTGGAGCCGGAGACCATCACCACCTTCGAGCTCGAGCACTCGCACGACCTGACGGACGAGCTGCGCTTCACCGTGGCCGGCTACCACAACCGCATCACCAACCTGGTCGTGCTGGAGCAGGAGTCGGGACCACCCCGGTGCGGCAAGCCGAACGGCAGCATGCAGTGCCTCGTCTTCAGCAACCGGCCCGGCGAGACGCTCGCCTGGGGCGCCGAGGCCGGCCTGCACTGGCAACCGGGCCGCTACCTGTTGGTGGACCTGAGCTACTCCTTCGTCACCCTCCTGAATGCCTCGGACGAGGTGATTGCCTCCGCTCCCGCGCACCTGGCCACCGGACGGCTGATGCTGCCCATCGGCAATGGCGACCTGCGCCTGGCTACCCAGGCGACCTATCAGAGCGCCCGGGGCAGCGAGAAGGATGGCCCGGAGAATGGAGAGGCCCTGCTGCTCGGCGTGGGCCTGTCCGGCGAGTTCCAGCGCGTGCGCTACTTCGCCGGCGTGCAGAACCTGCTCGATACCCGCTACGCCCTGTCGCTCGGGACGGAGCGCGCCGCCGGGCCCGTGCCCCAGTACGGCCGCACCTTCACGCTGCAGCTCACCGGCAGCTTCTGAGCCGCAGCACCGGCGCGAGCACCTCGCCACTCCCGGCGAGGCTCACAGCTTCGCGGGGAACTCCGCCTGCCCTTCGGCGCAGAAGAGGCCTACCCGGTCCTTGCCCACGAAGGGCACATCTCGTCCGCCCTTCACGAAGTCGCTCAGCGCGATCTCCCGCGTGCCACTGGGAGCCATGCCCCCCAGCTTGTACATGTCACGGCCGCGGATGACGAGGATGCAGTTGCTCCAGATGAGGGTGTCCGTGCTGGTGAGCACGATCTTCTGGACGAAGGGACCGATGCTCTTGAGCGAGGTGCGTCCGTTCAGCTTCCGGGGCTCGGCGGGCGTCTGCGCGGGAGCCGTCTCGGCAGGGGGCGTGGCGATGCCAGCCTGGGCGACCTCGGATGTGGGCTTCGTGGTGGGAACGTTGGGGAGCACCACGAGGAGGTCGGCCTTTCCCGCGTTGCGCACGCGCGCATCGGGGAGCACCGTCGTGCGCCGCTCCTTCACCACCACCACCGTTGCCGTGCCCACCAGCCTCGCCTTGCCATCCTTCGTCGGCGCCGCCACCACCTGGAGGACCATCTCCGGGGTGAGTCCCGCCGCCTTCCCCTCGAAGATGCTGTAGTACTCGCTGCGAGCGACCTTCCGCATCACCGCCACGTGCTCGGCGGGGACGAGCTTCTGCGCACGCACGTGTGACTCGGACGGCTTGGTCTTCGTGGGCTGCGCCTCCGCGGGTGCTGCGACCTCGGCCTTGGCTTCAGCCTCAGCGGGAGTCCCCGCCTCCTCGGGCGCTACGGGTTCGGCGGTCTCCCCGGGTTCGGTGCCCGTATCGGGAGCCTGGGGAGCCTCGGCAATGGCCTGGGGACCAGGACCACCGGGCATGGGCCGGGCTTCCTCGTGCGGGGGCGGCATGCCCGGAGGCGGGTGTCCCATGCCGGGGTGAGGAGGATGCGGCGGAGGTCCACCTGGCCGCGAACCCTCGGCGGCCCACTCGCGCGGCGGAGGCTGATGAACCGCGGGCGAACGATTCATCAGCACCGAGGTGATACCCGCCGTAGCGCCAATCAGACCGAGGGCCCCGAGGGCGAGCGCCGCAGTCCACCCCTTGCGGCCAGGACCGGACTTCTCGAGTTGGAGCGTCTCTACCGGCACGGCACCAGGGACAGCGCCGACGGCAGGCGTGGCAGTGGCACTGGGCGAGCGCACCATGGTGGGCTCGACCCCGGCGGGAACCAGGGGCAGCGGGGAGTGGCGTCCGGTGTTCGCGGGTGCGCCAGTGTTCACGGACGGCAGGGTGTCGCCAGGCAGGGGCGTGCGGCGCACTCCCGGGCTGGAGGAGACGCGGGAGATGAGCTGGCGCTGCGTGGCGAAGGCCTGCGGGCAGATCGTGCGGACGAAGTCGCCCACCTCCTCGGCGCCGAGCGTGGAGCCAGAGCGCAGGAGCTGCTCGTTGAGGGCGCGGGCGAAGTCATCGGAGCGGGCGTAGCGCTCGTCGGGATTGGGAGCCAGGGCGCGGCGCACTACCGCATCAATGGCCGGGTCCACGTCCGGACGTACCTCATGCAGGGCGGGCACGTTGGGGTTGGACATGGCGGCCATCATCTCGCCCACCGTGCCATGACGGATGAGAGACCGGCCCGCGATCAGCTCCCACACCACCACGCCGCAGGAGTAGACGTCGCTGCGGTGGTCCACGGCCTCGGCGCGCACCTGCTCCGGGGACATGTAGCCCAGCTTGCCCATGACGGTGGACGGCAGGGTGTACTTGCTGCGCGCGGCGCTCTTGGCGAGGCCAAAGTCGATGACCTTGACCTCACCCTCGTAGGACAGCATCACATTGTGGGGCGAGACGTCGCGGTGGACGATGCCCAGGGGCGTGCCATCCGGGCCCGTCTTGCGGTGGGCGTAGCCGAGCCCCTCGGCGATGCGCTGACCGAGGTAGAGCGCGACCGGGACGGGAATCTGCTGGCCCTCGTTGCGCGCCTGCTCCTGCAGGTAGGCCAGGTCCACGCCTGCCACGTACTCGAGGGCCATGTAATAGGTGCCCTCGGCCTCGCCCATGTCGTAGACCTGCGCAATGGACGAGTGGACGAGGTGCACGAGCACCTTGGCCTCGTGGTGGAAGCGATCCAGGAACTGCCGGTCCTTCAGGAGCGCGGGGAGGATCGTCTTGACGATGCAGGGCTTCTCGAAGCCAGCCGCGCCGGAAATCTTGGCGAGATACACCTCGCCCATGCCGCCCTGCCCGAGCAAGTGAACGAGCTCGTAGCGTCCGAGTAGGCGGGGGAACTGGGGGGCGTCATTCATCGGCGGAGAGTCCATGGACCTGGGCACCCATCCTAACCCGGGAGATGCCCGGTGGTTGCGGGGACCCCTTATTCCTCCGCATCAGAGGGAGAAGGGATGCCGCGCCTGCCTTGACGGAGGGCGAGCATGGAACTTCATCGCAGAGCAAAACGTCGACTGCCCACCGCAGTCAGAGCGGACAAAATTGTCGCCCGGCCGCCCGGTCTCCTAGGGTGAAGCCTGCCGGTCCGTAAGATCCACGCGGACGGGGTGGGGTGGCGAAGTCGTCCACGCGGGAAGGGTGCTGAACTTTTGTACAGCCCCCCCCCCCCCCCCCCCCCCCCCCCCCCCCCCCCCCCCCACTTCCGTCTCTAAACCCCCGAGATTACTCGGGTTTTTGACGAGGGTGCAGGGCTATGGTTGGGACGCGCGACTCGAACCTCATGGGTGACGAAGCCGAGTGGCCCTCTCGGAGCATGCGAGGGGAGGCATGAGGCTGCTGGCGCTGCTGAGTGTCGTGGCGGTGGCCTGCGTCGGTTGCGGGCACGCACGGCCAACACAGGACAGGGGCGTCCGGACCTATGTCCTCGACGAGGACGCGAGCGGAGTCGGCAGTGCACTGGGGACGGGGGGCGCCGGGTACGACTGCGACGACGAGCTCAACAAGTGCTTCGCCCGCTGCTGGGAGTCAGCTCAACAGCCCTACCCGCACGTCGAACATAACGAGTGGTACTACGAGTACTGCACCCGGGAGTGCCGGAAGCAGTACATGCAGTGTGTCGAGGAGCTGGAGAAGGAAGAAGCGGAGCGGGTGAAGAAGCACCCTCCCCTCGAGTTCTCGAGTCTCGACAAGGCGCGCGACTGGATTCGGGCACACAAGTCCGAGGTCGCGCTTGGAACCGTCGTCATCGTCGCGGGCACCGCGTTCATCCTCGCCACGGGCGGAAGCGGCGCGCTGATTCTCGCACCTCTCGCCCTCTAGGGCGTCTGTCTTTCACGACACCACGTGGTTGGACCTGCTCCCTGGCCTGCAATGACATACAACAAGAACTTCGATGCTGATGCTGTCCTCCGGACCGTGGAGGCTGTGAGCAGACACCACGCGGAGGGAACACCCGAGGACGAGGCCCTCCGGATCTGCGCGGCCGCGTTGCTCTTCGTGCGTGATGACCTCAAGAAACTCGAAGAGTTTCGCGAATTTTTTCGCAAAATCACCACCCCGGCCAGCGAGGGCGTCAAGGTGGCCCACACGTTCGGCTCGAGGGAAGAGGCGGAGACGTGGCTCGCGAGCGGTGCCGCGAAGGATGGCCAGCTCCTCAGGGTCGCCGGCCAGGGCTTCACGGTGATTGACCGTGGGCCGAAGGGGCTGAAGCTCGTCCGGATACCGCTACCGGAGGAGCTGCCCCCTCATAAGCCCGGGAAGTAGGACCCGCCCTCGCCGTGGGTTACTCGGCTTTCTTCGGCGCGCTGGCCGAGCCCACCACGCGGTGGATGGGATAGAGCTCCCCCACCTGGATGAGCTTGTCGAGGAACTGCCAGCGGCAGAGGCCGTCGTCGGAGTGCGGCTCGAGCAGATACACGGCCAGGGTGCCAGCGCGCTGTGCCGTGGGCACGAGTAGGGTTCCGGCGGGGAACTCGCGCGTGGTGCGCTCGGGGGAGACGGTGAGCACGGTCTCGAAGCGCACGGGCTTGGGCTTCTGGCTCAGCGGCACCTCGGACTGGCCGGGAGGCGGAACGTTCGTGGCCACGTCGGGGCTGAACGTCTCCTCACGCCGGGCCACGCGGTAGCTGTCGACCGTGAAGCGCGTAGGAGCGTCGAGGCGCTCGAAGCGGATGCCATGGCCCTCGATGCGCGGAGCGAGCTCCGCCGGCACGAGGTATGCCGCCGGCGTGCTCACCGCCTGGGTGGGCACGAACGTCCGGTGGTGCGGCGTGAGGTATGCACGGCGGCGTTTTCCCGGGTAGCGGCGCGCGGTGATGCTCGCCTCGTCGAAGGCGAGGATGTGGGCCGCATCGTCGGGCTTCGCGTAAGCGGGGTACTCGAACACGAGCGCGCCCTTGTCGTCACGCGTGGCGACCCCGTAGTTGATGCCCACGAGCTCCTGCACATCAGGCGATTCGCCGCGCGCGATGATGCGCTCCTGCTCGGACTCGGTGATGTCACGATAGGCGCTGGCGTTCTTCGCGGCGTCGCGGATCAGCTCGAGCAGCCACGCCCGCATCACCGCGCAGCGGCGCGGGAAATCGATGTAGCTGTAGGTCTCGAGCAGCACGTCGATCCGGCCGAGCAGACCGCGGTAGTGGCTGCCGAAGCGCGGGAGCGCGGGATAGGTGTGCCAGCCCGAGAGGGGATTCCCCTCCTCCTTGTAGTTGCCGTACCAGAAGCTGTCGAAGCCATGGCGCGTCTTCACCGCCTTGGCCACACGCTCGAGCATCTCGCGGTTGAACGCGCGCAGCTCCGAGAAGAGCGGCTCGTTCGAGTGCGACGTGTCATAGGTGAGGTCGAAGGCGTGAATGCTGCCGTCGGTGGTGTGGCAATCGATGAAGACGTCGGGCCACCACGTCTGATGGAGCCTGGCGAGGGCGCGCGTCTCCGGCGCCTCCTGCTTCATGTTGTCGCGATTGAGATTCCAGCCCTCGCCCGTGTAGCGCATACCCACGCCGCCCTCGGGGTTCACCTGGCCCTCGAGGTTTTTCAAATCCAGCTTGCGGTTGTTGGGGCTGATGCGATCGTTGCCGTCGGGGTTGAAGTTGGGAATCAGCACGAGGCAGAGCCTGTCGAGCAGCTTCTGTCCCAACTTCGTGAGCGTCAGGTCCCGGGCGAGCGCCAGGACGGACTCCTTGCCCTCGACCTCGCCGGCGTGGATGTTGGCCTCCACCATCACCACGAGCTTCTTCTGCCGGCGGGCGAGCTCGGGGGTGAAGCAGTTGCGGTCGCTGACGATGAGCGCGATCAGGGGCTGGCCCTCGCCGCTCTGGCCGAAGTCCACGCGCTTGGCGAGCTTCGTGCGGCGGCAGAGCTCGTCGACAAAGGCGAGCACATCGGAGTGACGTGAGGTTTCCTTGTAGTTCGACGCTTCGGCGCGGGTGAGCAGCTCGGTCATGGGGGCGCATCCGAGCGTCCCCCTCACGCAGCGTCAAGCACTCCGTCACTTCCCCCCAAACTTACCGCCGGGGCATTGCGGCTCGAAGCCCACTTGGATACGTCTGCCTGGACATGGAACACGGACGAAGACCGCCGCGGCCTCCCCCGGGCAGCGGCAAGGCCATCTGGCGGGCGCTCGGATACCTGAGCCGTTACAAGCTGCAGACGGCGGGCGCCCTGATGGCACTCCTGCTCGTCTCCGCCGCCAACCTCGCGGCGCCTCAAATGGTTCGGCTGGCCATCGACGGCGGCATCGCCCAGGGCAACAGCGCCACGGTCTTCACGGCCGTGGTCGGCCTGGTGGCCATCGCCCTGGGACGTGGGCTCTTCAACTTCCTCCAGGGCTACCTGGCCGAGCGCATCTCCCAGGGTGTGGCCTTTGATTTGCGCGACGCGCTCTTCGCACGCATCCAGCGGCTGAGCTTCAGCTACTACGACCAGGCGCAGACCGGCCAGCTCCTCACCCGGCTCACCAACGACGTCGAGCAGGTGCGAACCTTCGTCGGCTCCGGCGTGGTTCAACTCGCGGCCTCGTGCGCCATGCTGCTGGGCTGCGCGGCGCTGCTGCTCGCCCTCAACCCCGTGCTCGCGGTGGCGGCGCTGGCCTCCATCGCGCCCATCCTCTGGCTCCTCCGGAACTTCGTCGGAAAGATGGGCCCGCTGTTCGGTGCGGTGCAGGGTGCCCTGAGCCGGCTCAACACCGTCCTCCAGGAGGATCTGCGCGGCATCCGCGTAGTGCGCGCGTTCTCCGGCGAGGCCCGCGAGGCCGCTCGCTACCAGAAGATCAACGACGAGCTGCTCACCTACAACCTGGGAGTCATCGACGCCATCTCCACCAACTTCCCGTTCGTGGGCTTCTTCGCCAACCTGGGCACGCTCGTGGTGGTGGGCGTGGGCGGTGTGCTCATCTTCCGCCAGAGCCTGAGCCTCGGCGAGCTGCTCGCGTTCAACAGCTACCTGGGCTTCCTGCTCATGCCGCTCATGACGCTGGGCTTCATCGCGGCGCAGATCTCGCGCGCCGGGGCGTCCGCGCTGCGCGTGTTCGAGCTGCTCGACACCCAGGTGGAGGTGGCCGACAAGCCCGGAGCCACGACGCTGCCACCGCTCCAGGGACGGGTCGAGCTGCGCGACGTGCGCTTCCGCTATGCGGGCAGCGAGAGGGAGATTCTCCGAGGGGTGAGCTTCGTGGCCGAGCCGGGACAGCTCGTGGCCATCCTCGGGACGACAGGCTCTGGAAAGAGCACCATCATCAACCTCATTCCCCGCTTCTACGACGTGACCGGTGGCGCGGTCCTCCTGGACGGGCACGACGTGCGCGAGGTGACGCTCTCCAGCTTGCGCTCGCAGATCGGCGTGGTGCTACAAGATGCCCTGCTCTTCTCCGGGACGGTGCGTGAGAACATCGCCTACGGCCGGCCAGAGGCGACGCAGGAACAGATTCACGCGGCAGCCCAGGCAGCCCAGGCGGCGGAGTTCATCGCCGGGCTGCCGCAAGGCTACGACACGGTGGTGGGCGAACGGGGGGTGGGACTGTCAGGCGGCCAGCGCCAGCGGCTGGCGATCGCCCGGGCGCTTCTCACCGACCCACGCCTGCTCATCCTCGACGACAGCACCTCGGCAGTGGACGCCGGGACGGAGGCAGCCATCCAGGACGCGCTCGACCGACTGATGCGCGGCACGAACCGCACCGCCCTCGTCATCGCCCAGCGCATCAGCACGGTACGTGACGCGGACCTCATCCTCGTGCTCGACGAGGGGCGAGTGGTGGCGCAGGGGACGCACGAGCAGCTCCTCGCCTCGAGCTCGCTCTACAATGAGATTCTCGGCTCGCAATTGCAGCGCGGAACCCCGGAGGCAGCATGAGGAGGCCCGGAGGAATCGAGTCGATGGCGGAGATGGAGGTCCAGAGAGCCGTCCATCGTGGTGCGGTAGCGCGCCGGCTGCTGACCGAGCTGCGTCCCCACCGAGGCACACTGCTGGTCGCGCTGGCATTGGTCATCGTGAGTGCGCTGGCACAGGCCATCGGACCGTACCTGGTGAGCCGGGCCATCGACCGCGACATCGGAGGCGGGAACCCAGCGGGCCTGCTGCGCACCATGTTGCTGCTGCTCGTTGTCTACGGCGTGGGAACGGTGGCCTCTCGAGCGCAGACACTGCGCGTGGGCGCGTCCGGCCAGCACGTACTCTCCTCGCTGCGCACCCGGCTCTTCGAGCAGCTCCAGGCGCTGCCGCTCTCGTACTTCGACAAGCGGCCGATTGGAGATCTGATGAGCCGGCTGCTCAGCGATGTCGACACGCTCAACCAGTTCTTCTCACAGGGGCTGACGCAACTTTTGGGCGCGCTGCTGGGGCTGGTGGGCATCATGGTGGCGATGCTGGCGCTCAACGTCCGCCTGGCGCTGGCGTGCTTCACCCTCATTCCGGCGATGCTGCTCACCACCTGGTTCTTCGCGGCCCGCGCTCGGAAGGCCTACCGCAAGACGCGGCAGACAGTGGGCAGTGTGACGGCGGAGTTGCAGGAGGAGCTCGTCGGTGTCCGGCAGGCGCAGGCGTTCAATCGCACGGACGAGAACATCCGGCGCTTCCGGGGCAGGAATGCCGCCAACCGGGACGCCAACGTGGCCGCGGTGGGCATCACCTCCGCGTTCTCCCCGGCCATCGACATGCTCGCCACGCTCTCCACGGCGCTCGTCATCGGCTACGGCGGACACCTCGTGCTCCAGGGACAATTGAGCGTGGGCGTGGTGGCGGCGTTCCTCATCTACGCCCAGCAGTTCTTCCGGCCGGTACAGCTCGCGGCCTCGACGTACACGCTGATGCAATCGGCGCTCGCCGGCGCGGAGCGCATCTATTCCATCCTGGACGAAGCGCGCGAGCCCGCCGACATTCCGGATGCACTCGAGCTGGGGCAGGCCCAGGGGCGCATCAGCTTCGAGCGGGTGTCCTTCGCCTACGACGCCGAGCACCCGGTGCTCAAGGACGTGAGCTTCGAGGTGGCGCCCGGCCAGACGGTGGCGCTGGTGGGCCGCACGGGCGCGGGGAAGACAACCGTGGCCAACCTCATTCCCCGCTTCTACGACACGACGGAGGGGGTGGTGCGGCTGGATGGAGAGGACATCAAGCGTGTGAAGCGGGCGAGCCTGCGGCGGCAGATGGCGACGGTGATTCAGGAGCCGTTCCTGTTCTCCGGCACCATCGCGGAGAACATCGGCTACGGCCGGCCGGGTGCGAGCCGCGAAGAGATAGAGCAGGCCGCACGCGCGGTGCATGCCCATGAGTTCATCGCCGTGCTGCCCAAGGGTTATGACTCGGTGCTCGGAGAGGGAGGCGCCACGCTGAGCCAGGGACAGCGGCAGCTCCTCGCGTTCGCACGGGCGGTCATCGCCGAGCCGCGCGTGCTCATCCTCGATGAGGCGACGGCAAACATCGACACGAGGACGGAGGCCCTCATCCAGCGCGCTCTCTCCACGCTGCTCGCGGGCCGGACCAGCGTGGTCATCGCGCACCGGCTCAGCACCATCCGGAGCGCGGACCTCATCCTTGTCATCGACGCCGGACGCATCACGGAGCGCGGCACCCACGAGGAACTGATGGCCCGCAACGGCCTATATGCGGAGCTGTATCAACGGCAGTTCCGCGAGCCGGTGTCTCCTGCGCACTAAGTTCGAGTTTCGCAGGCTACCGGCCCTCCACCTGCGCCTCGAGGCCCGCTCACGACACGTAACGCGCGAGCGCGAACTTCATGGTCATGAAAATCATCAGCGCGGTACTCGCCCACAGCCACGCGGTGACCCGGCGGGGCCGCGCGCGCAGCAAATCCGCGAGGACGAGGAAGCAGGGAAACGCCGCGAGCGCGTACCGGCCAAGCCCGATGAACTGGTAGCTCGAGGCGAGTGGCATTCCCATCGCGAGGAGCGAGTATGCGCCGTATCCCCAGCCGAGCCGGCGTGCTGTCGGCACCGCCAATGCGGTAAACAGCAGCGCTAGCAGCGCATGAGGCAGCGCGAAGCCGTAGATGTGCGGCTGTAGAGCACCGGTGAAGAAATCGAGCTTGAGCCAGGTGCGCACGCCCGGAGCCTGATGCCAGCCCTTCTGGGCTTCGACGAATGCGAAGGGCGTGTCAAAGGCGTGGTACTGGTACGCCATCCACGCCAGCAGTCCCAACGCCGAGAGCGCGGGCAGCAGATCGATGGCGCGCAGCTGCTCACCCTTGCGCAGGCGGCGCTCGCACTGGCGAACGAGGAGCCCGACGACGACTGCGGGCGCGATCGGCCGGCACGCGGTCGCGATCGCACCCAGCACCGTCGCGCCCAGTACCTGGTCGTGCTCGAGCGCGAGAAACGCGCCCACCACCAGCACGAAGAACAGCGCATCGGAGTAGACCGCACCGTAGATGAAGAACGCGTAGGGCCAGAGCAAGAGCAGCCAGGTCGCCAGCTGCGCCGTCCCCGTGTCGAAGCCGTTGGACCGCTCGCGCTCCCGGGCCCACCGGGAAAAGGCAATCACCCCACCGAGGCCACAGCAACAGGTCAGGAGAATCCCGGCGATGAACGTCGAGAGGCCCAAGGCGCTCATCGCGCGCATCAAGAGCGGGTACAGCGGGAAGAAGGCCACCGAGCATTGCTGGCCGGGCACGAACGAGTAGCCCTCCCGGGCAATCAGGCCGTACCAGCGCGCGTCCCAGCGCACCCAGCCATCGAGGAACGGCCACGCGGCGAGCTCACGCGTGAACAGACCGGTGCTCGGCTTGAGCGGCAGAAATGCGACGGAGACGCCGACCACGATCCAACAGCCGATGGCGACTGAACACCAGCCCAACGCGGGCGAGCGTGCTACCCGGTCACGGAGCATTCGCAGCATGCGTCGCGCTTAGCCGAGGCGAGGGACGAATTCCATCGCCACCGCGCCCTACCCCGCCCGGGCCTCGGAAGTGCCACCGGAGTCCTCCGCGTACAGGGACTCGATGAGCGCCTGGTGCCGGGCCTCGACCTCGAGAGGGCGCACGCGCAATCCGACTCACCCGCTCTCACGGCGAAGGAACGGCGGGCTTCACGGGCTCGCCCTGACGGAAGCGCGCCTCCGGTCCGGGGCCCACGTACACCTGCACGGCGCGGAAGCGCGGAGCGCCCTCGGGAATCAGGGCCGAGTGGCGGGTACCCGCGGGGATGTAGACGGCATCCCCCTGCTTCACGGGCATCTTCTGGCCCTCGATGGTCATCTCCGCTCCACCCTCCTCCACATAGAGCATCTCGACGCTGTCCGCGTGGATGTGCTCGGGCACTCCGGCACCCGCCTGGAGTTCCAGCACCCCCATCGAGGCCGCGCGGGCTCCGGTCTCCTCGTTGACGAGCAGGATGGCGGTGCCCTTTCCCTGGGAGATGCGGAAGGTGGGGGCCTCGGCGCTGCCCACCACATGGCGCACAGGCACGGTGGGAGCGTGGGCACAACCAACGGAGACACAGCACAGGACCGTCAGGAGCGAGGTACGCATCATCCCTCCGTTCCTAGCACGGTGGACTGGCCCGGCGCGTCCGGGGGCATGGTCACCCTGTTGGCGGTGACACGCAGCCCATACCGTGGCCGCAGCGTCACGAGCGCCTGTGGCTCCACCCGATGACCCGGTACGAGGCGGAAACGGAAGCGCTGTGCCACCATGGCCAAAACGAGCTGCCCTTCCATCAGGGCGAGCCCATTGCCGATGCACTGGCGCTGTCCGCCACCGAAGGGCAGGTAGGCGAAGCGCGGGCGAGCGGCGGAGCGCTCCGGGAGGAAGCGGTCAGGGTCGAAGGACTCCGGTTGCTCCCAAAAGGCCGGGTTCCGGTGGAGGACGTACGGCAGGGGGACAACGATGGAGCCCTTGGGAATGGTGTAGCCCCCGAGCACGTCGTCTGCGAGTGCCGTACGGCTGATGAGCCAGGCCGGCGGATAGAGCCGCAAGGCCTCGTCGAAGACACGCGCCGTGTAGCGCAACCGGGGCAGGTCCGCGAAGCCCGGCACACGGTCACCGAGGACGGAGAATACCTCGTGCGCGAGCCGCGCCTCGACCTCGGGGTGTTGCTGCAGGAGGTAGAAGGTCCACGCGAGCGCATTGGCAGTGGTCTCGTGTCCGGCGAGCACGAGCGTCATCACCTCGTCGCGAAGCTGCGCGTCACTCATACCCTCGCCGGTGTCCGCGTCGCGGGTCTCCATCAGCAGGGAGAGCAGATCCTCAGCCCGGTGGGAGCCCTCGCGACGCTGGCCGATCAGCTCGAAGACGAGGCGGTCCAGCACCCGGATGGCGGACTTGAGACGCCGGTGGCCCGCGAGCGGGAGGGAGAGCGGCAGGGGCACGGAGGCCAGGACGCGGCGGTTGGATTCCTCGAGGGCGGTGGTGACGGCGTGCCCCGCCTCGTCAACGGCCTCGCTCAGGTCTGCGCTGAAGAGCACGCGTCCGGTGATGGCCAGGGTGAGCCGCGTGAGTTCCGCGGCGAGGTCGAACGGCTGGCTCGAGTCGGCCAGGGGCTCCCAGCGCTGGAGCGCGGACCCGACGAGGCCAGTGATGGCCGTGGCGAGGCCCGCCAGACGCTCGCGGTGGAAGGCAGGTTGTGCGAGGCGGCGCTGGCGCATCCAGAAGTCGCCCTCGCTCAGGAGCAGCCCATTGCCGAGAATGGGCCGCAGCCGCTGCATCAGCCGGGTCTTCTGGTAGTTGCGCGCGTTGTCCACGAGGACGCGCTTCACGTCATCCGGGTGGCTGAGCTGGTAGAGCTGGAGGGGCCCCATCCGATAGCGGACCACGTCGCCGTACTGCTCGCGGATCCGCGTGAAGAATCCGAGCGGATCGGCCCTGCGCTCGGGCAGGTTGCCGAGGAGCCAGTGGCCCCGGGGGCCGGGAGGACTGCGGCGGGCGTCATGTGTCATCGCTGCGACGTCTCCCATACACCAGGGGCAGCTTGTAGGGGACCCTCCCAGGAACGAGTCCCTGCCCCCGCGGACCGCGCCCCGCTAAGGTGCCGGGTGTGAGCCAGCCTCGATTCATTCCCGGACATGAAGTCCCCGCGCGCCCGCGCGACAGTGCCCTGCTCTTCGCCGCGCATGGCCTGGACCTCCTCGTCGAGGAGCGCGAGAAGGCCGTGCGCATCCCCACCTGCGCCGAGCTGCCCGAGCTCGCCACGGGGGCGCACTTCCTCGGCACCCTGGGGGAGGTGGACTGCTACGCCGCCGACTTCCCCAAGGGCATCTCTCCCCCCGAGGGCCTGAAGCTCATCCCCGCGCGCAGCCTCTACGGCCGCGTGGACGAGACCCTCTTCGGCGTCGCCGGCCGGGCCCTCTCCATCGCCGAGTGGGACATCACCCACCGGTTCTGCGGGCGCGATGGCCAGCCTACGGTGCTCGTCCCCGGCGAGCGCGCGCGCCGCTGCCCCGTCTGCCACACGCCCTACTACCCGCGCATCTCCCCCGCGGTCATCGTGCTCGTCACCCGCGGGGACTCCATGCTGCTCGGGCGCAACGCTCGCTTCCCCGGAGTCATGTTCAGCACCCTGGCCGGCTTCGTCGACATCGGCGAGTCGCTCGAGGAGACGGTGGTGCGCGAGGTGAAGGAAGAAGTGGGGGTGGACATCAAGAACCTCCGGTACTTCGGCAGTCAGCCCTGGCCCTTCGGTCGCTCGCTCATGCTGGGCTTCACCGCCGAGTACGCCGGTGGCGATATCCATGTGGACGGGCAGGAGATCTCCGAAGCCGGCTGGTTCACCCCCGACAACCTCCCGCCGATTCCCCCGCGCCTGAGCATCGCCCGGCAGCTCATCGACTCCTTCATCGCCCAGGTGAAGGCCCGGAATCCCCCAGCCTGAGGCTCGCGTGCCGAGGCTCGCTCCCTCCCGAGACGGGCGGGCGGCTGGAAATCCCGAGAGATGTTGGGCGGTTGAGAGCCAGGGGGTCTCTCCGCTTGCAATCCACCGCCCGAGTGGGGTTGAAGCGAGGCCCCCCGGAATCCCCCATGCCTGTCGCGCGCCCCCACATCGAGCCTCGTCGTGTTCCCACCGCTAACTCAGTGGTGGTCAAGGAGTTCTACCTGTCGGTGCAAGGTGAGTCCTCGCACGCGGGGCTCCTCTGCTCCTTCGTGCGGCTCACTGGCTGCCACCTGCGCTGCACCTACTGCGACAGCGAGTTCGCCTTCCACGGCGGCACGCGCATGAAGATTCCGGAGGTGGTGGCGAAGGTGAAGGAGCTCGGCGCGCCCCGAGTGGAGGTGACGGGAGGCGAGCCCCTGCTGCAACCCGGGGTGTACCCGCTCATGGAGGAGTTGCTGGCCTCCGGTCTCATCGTGCTGCTGGAGACGAGCGGCGCCATCGACGTGCGGCTGGTGCCTCCAGCGGTCCATAAAATCGTGGACATGAAGACGCCGTCCTCGGGCGAGAGCGACCGGAACGACTACCGGAACCTCACGTCGATGAATGCCAACGACGAGCTCAAGTTCGTCATCGGCAGCCGCGAGGACTACGAGTGGTCCAAGCGGCTCATCGCCGAGCACCGGCTGCTGGAGAAGCCGTACGGACTGCTCTTCTCCACCATCTTCGGCAAGCTGACGACGAAGGAGCTGGCCGAGTGGGTCATCGCGGACCGGCTGCCCGTGCGCTTCCAGCTCCAGATGCACAAGTACATCTGGGACCCGAACGAGCGCGGCGTGTGAGACGCGAGCGCCTCAGCGCTGGCCCGAGGCGAAGAAGCCCAGGACGAAGCGGAGCACGAGGAAGAGCTGGAGCAGGACGCAGGCGAGGTTGAACCAGGCCAGCCCGCGCGTCCACCGGGCCAAGGAGCGCGCGGGCGAGGAGAGCTCCACACGCTCCAGGCGGCGCAGCTCACGGGCCGACAGCCAGAAGCCGAGCCCCGCCGCGATGGCATTGAGCACGGGCAGGCGCCGCAGCAGGGGAAAGACGATGGTGGCCCTGCCCATGTCCACCACCACGTTCATCGGCAGGAGCATCGCGAGCGGCACGGTGAGGAGGGCGACGATGCCCAGTCCGAACGTCAGCTTGAGGGCCAGGGAGGCCGCGCCGTGCCGGCGGACGAAGGCGATGCAGGAGGCGCAGTAAGCAGCCTCGCCGAGCAGCTCGGTGCACTCGCCGCACAGGAAGGTGCCGCAGCGGACACAGGTGGCGACCGCCGCCCGCTGGTGCGTGGGGCAGCGAGGGTTGGTGAAGGCGGGCAGGTCCGGCGCGGTGGCCACGGGCTCGCCTCGGGCCGGATCAGAAGATGGGAGGCGGGGGCGGACGGAGCATCACCTGCTCCAGCGCATGGGCGCCCAGGCCGAGGAAGACACCGGCGAGCACGGTGCTGCCGAAGAAGCCAGCGAGGATGAGGTTCTTGCGCGGGTGCTCGAACTGACTGAAGGCGTAGACGAGCATGTAGAAGGGCACCAGCAGCACCATCATCCCGGTCCCCAGGCTGCGGCGGAACGCGTGGATGAGCAGAAAGACGGCGCAGACGAGCGTGATGACCCCGAACAGGGCGGCGAGAGGGAGGAGCGGCACGACCCTCAGATAGCACGGCTGTCGCCTGGACGTGGCCCCCGTGCACAAATTGCGTGCTAAAGGACGCTCCCACGTCTCCTCACCGAGGTGCCCGGACGATGGCCACACTGAAGACCCTGCTTACCTTCATGCTCCTGGGAGCCTTCCTGGGCCTGGCCACGGCCTCGTGGATCGGCCCCCAGTTCCTCGAGTGGTACAACACGGCGCCGCTCGGGGCACAGACGATGTGCGACCTGCCCAAGGTCATCCAGGGCATCACTGCGGATCTGCTGCGCTACCAGGTGTACGGCACGCTCATCGGCGCGGGCGCCTTCCTCATCCTGGGCATCGTCTTCGTAGTGGCGCGCTCGAAGAAGCAGAAGCAGGCCCAGCAGCCGCCCGCCACCCCGCCCCAGGCGAGCGCGGCCACTTGAGCCCTACTGTCCCCTCGCCCTCCGGGAGAGGGACGGGGTGAGGGTATCTCGCCCACTCGGGTTGCGAGCACCCTCTCCCTCTGGGAGAGGGCCGGGGTGAGGGTCTTGTCCCGGGTGCGTAGAGCCGTGAATCACCCGTAGGCATAGGTCCGGGCCAGGGCCTCGCGCAGTTCGGTGTCCTGATTAAGCGCCTCGACGACGGCCGTGAAGGATTTGCCCGCCGCCCGGACCTCCCGCGCCGGAATGCCGGCGGAAGCCAGGTCCAGGTTGTGAGCAGCGCCCAGGCACACAGCCTCCTTGGGCTTCAGTACCTCATCGAGCGCGGTCCGGTCCTGAGCCCACGCCTGGAACTGCTCGACATCCCGTCCGCCGTAGCGCTCCTGGCAGAGCCGGATGGCCTCGCGGGTGTTCTGAAAGAGCCACGCTTCGATGCTGTAGAACGGAACCACGGTCTTGAGCCGGGCCATGCGCGCGTCGGCATGGGCTTCGATTTCCTGGGAAGCGGAGCCTCTCCGCTGCGCAGCAAGCGTCAGCACGATGAGCCCCCGGACTTTCTCCCGAACGAGGTTCTGGAACTTCGCCACGTTCTCGCTCGAATCACGAGAACTCCAGGTTCGATCACCATCGAAATGAAAGAAAACCCAGCCGCCTTCCAGCATGACCTGGGTTGCGATGGTGCGGATGAGCTCAACCTGCTTCTGCCGATCTTTGGCCTTGCTGCTTTTCCACACGTTGGCGTGGAGCGCCTGTAGCGCCAATTCGTTCCGCACGGGCTCGAAGGAGATCTTGTTCGTCTGGACGTACTCATCCACCTGTTTGAGCAGTTCCTTGACGATGCTGCGCAGCGTCTCGAATGCCTTCGTCCCCGAGTCCTCCGTCAGCACCAACGCGGACAGGCACGTGGCAGCGCTGCTCACCACAGCCCCCGCGTCCGGAGCAACTCGCTGACGTGCTGGATGGCCACCTGGTACGCCTTGAAGAACCCCTCTGAGTCCTCCGCGGTCATGTTCTCCCAGACCATCTGCTCTCGGCCCTCATGAAGCTCCGTACGGCAGAGAACAAACGAGGAACGGACCTCCTCGGCGGACTCGAAGGAAAGATAATCGAGCAGCAATGGATTCTGGCTGGTCAGGAAGGCTTGGCGATCTCCGATGTCCTCCAAACATGCGTCGATCCACTCGTGATGCATGCCGTTGACGAGTTCGTCAGCCACCAGGCAGCCTGGATTGCAGGCTTGGTAGTAATAGAAAGCCAGCAGCCGCTTCTGACCGTAACTCAGGACCGAGTGGTTGATGATGGAACCATCCTGGCGTGTGAAGTCGAACTGGAGGTTCCCGAAGATGAGCTGCTCGTTGGGGGGTGGGGTCCGCGCGGTACGCTGGAGCCTCATTTGGGCTGATTGGAATCCAAGAAGCTCGACCACCCGTTTGAGGAAGGAAGCGCTCGTATCGGCCGTGTTAAGCCGCACCTCATCGATATCCGGTGCGCTCTTGATTGTACGGCGCACATGGCCTGCAAAGCCACCTGGCTCGCCTTCCCCGGACGTTGTCACATAATCGCTGCCTTCGCCCTGGCGTATAGTCTTGAAGAGGGATGGACTCTTGGTGATGTGCTCCAAATACGCAAGCGACTCATCGAAGCGACGGATTCTAAATAAGGGGAATGTCGAAATCAGCACCCTGCCCCAACGGCCCCCCTCTTCCGGTTCACGGCGGGCATCAAAGAGACGATCCATCGCCAGGAACATATTGCCCAACATGGCCTCACCCACCAAGGGAGAGGAATACTCGATAGCGATGGGCGGAGCCTCGTCTGGCAGTTCCATCCAGAGCTTGGAGCCCTTGAATGACAGCGAGAGTTGCTCCTGGCTCGGCAGCATGATTCGAAGCTCTCCCGAGGAGCCGGCCCGCTCAACCGGCGATTCGGTGCCCAGCATCCGCAGGAAGTCTAAGCCCAAACGCTCCAACACCTCGTTGCGCACCCGGAGCAGCATCGTCCCGTCAGGCGTTTCCAGCTCATATTCCAGAGCGAACTCTTCCTCCAGCATTTGGGAGAAATCCCAGCGCAGGAGTTGGACAATCAGATTCAGTAGCGTCGTCTTGCCCGTACCATTCCGCCCCAGCAGTACGTTAAGTGAGTCGCGGAAGTGAAGCTCCGTCCCCGGCTTCACGTTCCGAAACTTCTCTATCTTCAGACGCTTCAGCTTCAGCTTCTCCATGGCTCGGGGTCCTACCGGGTCGACGCGGGTCCGCTACGCGCATCGCCGCTCGCCAGCCGATACGCGCGCCCACCTTACCGCGCGCACTCCGCCGGTCCACCCCGCATCACGGTGCTCGTCCACGGCGGACACCGGGCGTAGACCCTCACCCCGGCCCTCTCCCAGAGGGAGAGGGAGTCACGCCACCAGCAGTTCCACGATGAAGCGCGCGCCGCCCTCGGGGCGGTTCTCCGCGCGCAGCGTGCCGCCAAACGACTCCACGTACTGGCGCGACAGCGCGAGCCCTAGCCCCGTCCCCTTCCCCGGCGCCTTCGTCGTGAAGAAGGTCATGAAGAGCTTCGGCAGGTGCTCTTCCGCGATGCCGGGCCCGTTGTCCTCCACCATCACCCGCACCCGCTCCCCCTCCACCTCCGCGCGCACCGCCACCCGCCCGCCCTGCACCTTCGCGTCCTCGATGGCGTCCGCCGCGTTCAGCAGCAGGTTCAGCAGCACCTGCTCCAGCCGCCGCGGCTCGGCCTTCGCCACCACCTGCGGCGGTACCTCCACCGCCAGCTTCACCAGTGACTTCAGCCGCACCGACGCCAGTCTCATGCTCGACTCGATGACCGGCACCAGCTCGCACCTCCCCACGCACTGCGCCGTCTCCTCGGCCCGCGACACCGTCGTGAGGTCCTTCACGATTTGATGGATGCGCTCCACCCCCTGCAGCGTCTCCTGCAGGGCCTCGGTGTACTCGGCGTCGTTGCCGTCCGCCGTCGGCTGCCGCTCCTCCAGCAGGAAGCGCAGGTTCGCCTGTACATAGGCCAGCGGGTTCTTCACCTCGTGCGCAACGCCCGCCGCCAGCCGCCCTACCTGCGCCAGCCGCTCGGTGTGCAGCGCCCGCGCCTGGGACGCCACCAGCTCCTCCTGCACCGCCCGCTGATCCTCCTCCGCCCGCGTCCGCGCCTGCTTCAACCGCCGGTAGAAGGAGCTCATCTGCATCCCCACCGCCCCCGCGCCCATCAGCAACAACAACCGCGTCACCATCGGCACTGGCGCCATCCCCTCCAGCCCCATCAACGTGCCCGCGGCCACCACCGGCATCAGCGTGCTCAGCACCCCCTGCCACAGCTCCCCCCGCGACACCGTCAGCGTCATCAGCGGCATCACGAAGAACCAACTGAAGAGCGGATTGCTCGCGCCTCCCAACCGGTGCACCACCACGGCCAGGAACACGTTGGGCACCACCACCCCGGCCACCGTCCGCACCAGCCTGCGGCGCGACGGCCCCAGCCACCGCAGCGACCAGCCCATCACCCCCGTCAGCCCCGCCCACCCCAGCCGCAGCGCCAGCGTGTCCCACGTCGGCCTCATCACCGACAGCGAGTCCACCAGCCAGAACGGCAGACACGTGAGCGCCAACAGGTAGAGCAGCTGCTGCTCGTCACGCAGCACCAGCTCCTCGCCGCGCGACATCTCCCCCGCACCCTCCAGGGGTGCTCCGCCGTGCTCCTGCGTCATGTCCGTGCCGGTCTCCCAGGATTTCAAGGGAATGGAGAGTTCAGAACGGAACACTTACACAAAATGGGGTCAAACGAAACCCAGCCTGGGTCAGCGGCGCACCCGGCCCACAAGGCGGAGTTTCTCAGCACGTGAGAGGCGCTTCAGCGCGGCCTCGCGGCGCAGGGCGGCCCCCCGGTCGGCCGCCGGCTCGCTCCAGACGAGCGTCACCGGCAGGCGGGCCCGGGTGTAGGCGGCGCCACGGCCCTTGTTGTGGGTGGCCACGCGGCGTTCGAGGTTGTTGGTGGCGCCGGTGTAGAGCGTCCCGTCTCGGCAGCGCACCATGTAGACGGTCCAGAGGTCCGGCACGGCGGACGGGCAGCATAGCGCAGGCCCTGGCCCGTCCGGCCGCTCTCTTCGCTCGCCCGTCTGCTCACCAGGGCACCGGACACTCGCTTCCCTGCTTCGGCCGCCCCTCCAATGCCGCCATCACCAGGGCCACCGGCAGCAGGGGGTCCACCTTCCAGGCCGCCAGGACGTGCGCCCTGCTGACGAGCCCCACCAACCCTCCCGCCTCCCCCACCACCGGGAGCAGCGAGGCACCGCACCGCTCCATCACTCGCAGGGCACGCAGGAGGGTATCCGTGGGAACCAGAGTGACGTCGATCGAGGACAACGTTTCCGCAACAGTCGGCTTTTGCCGCATCCACTCGCCTCCCGGCTTGAACGACTGTGGAGCAATGCAACCGTTCTGCCGACATGTGGGTCCGTAGGATTTTCAACACGGCATCCGTCCGCCAGGGCATTACATTCCAGCTGTGACGAATCGAAACGGGCCCAGGCTGACGCGGATGGCGGACATCTTCTCCCGGGCGGTCAACCGCGACGGAGAAGGGTTGCTCACCCTGCCCTTCAAACCGGACGAGCTGTACCGGGTGCCCACCGATGATGGGGCGGCCATTGCGCTGGGGCGCTACCACGCCCGAGAGGCACGCCGGTACGCAGAGCCGGTCATCCTGTGCCATGGGCTGGGCGCCAACCGGTTCCACATGGACTTCGACGAGCACTACAGCCTGGCACGTTACCTGGCCCGAGCGGGCTACGAGACGTGGGTGCTGGAGCTGCGCGGCCGAGGGCTGGCGGGCCCGTGCGGTGACGCCTCCTTCGACGACCAGGCCGAGCACGACGTGCGCACGGCCCTGCGAACCGTCCTCTCCACGGGGGCCAAGGAAGTGCTCTGGGTGGGCCATTCCAAGGGAGGGCTGACGCTGTACGGCCATCTGGCCCGCAACCCGCAAGCTCCAGTACGGGCCGCGGTGGCCATTGGCAGCCCCTTCACCTTCGCGGTGCAGCCGGGCCTCAAGACGTTCATCCAGAAGATAGAGCCGCTGTTGCGGCTGAAGATGATTCCCACCCGGCGGATTACGGGCATCGCCCTGTTCGGCGCGCCGCCGGGGCCGCTCAGCCGCTACATGATGCTGTCCTCCAACATGGAGCCGGACGTGGTGCGCAAGGCCCTGGCCAACGTGCCCGCGGACATCTCCGGCGGCGTGGTGCGCCAGTTCGCCCACTGGATAGCCACCGACTCCTTCTGCATGGAGGACGGCACCTGCTACCGCAAGCCGCTGGCCGGGGTGAAGCTGCCGGTGATGCTGCTGGCGGGGAGCAAGGATTTGCTCGCTCCCCCGCTCGCCGTGGCGCGGGCGCAGGAGCACCTCGGCGGGCCGGTGAAGCTGGTGGTGGCCGGGCGAGGCCATGGCTTCGCCGAAGACTACGGGCACGCGGACCTGGTGCTGGGGCGTCGGGCACCGGACGAAATCTTCCCGCTGGTGGAAGCGTTCCTGTCCGCGCACGCGACCCGGGCGTAGGAAGGCCCCGGGGGGACGTCCGGTTGTCCGCTCTCCCCCGGCGTGCTACCCCACGGGCCCGCACTCTATGTCTCCTGTCTCCCGCTTCCTGTCCCTCGCCCTGCTGGCCCTCGTGGGCTGCGAGCGTGGCCCCGCGCCGGGCCACGCCGTGGTGGACTTCCGGCACTCCCGCGAGCCGGGGGGTACGCCCGTTGCCGCCTGGAAGGATGACCGGCTGACGGCCGAGGAGCTGAAGCAGCGCCTGGAGGAGATGAGCCCCGCGCTGCGCGAGCGCTACCAGACATTGGAGCAGAAGCGCGAGTACGTGGAGGGCCAGGCCCGCTTCGAGCTGCTGGTGCAAGAGGCCCTCGCACGCGGGCTGCAGAACGACCCCGAGGTGGTGGCCAGCACCAAGCGCGCGCTGGTGTCCCGGCTGATGCGCGCGCAACTGGACGAGGCCAGGCCCCCCGTCTCCGAGGCGGAGGTGGCCGCGTACTACGAGAGCCACAAGGAAGACTACGTGCGGCCGGAGCAGGTGCGGCTCTCGCACATCTTCCTCGCGGCGCCTCGGACAGACGCGGCCCGGGGGGAGACGGCGCGCGTGAAGGCGGCGAAGGTGCTCGCCGAGGCGAAGGCGCTACCTCCCAGGGACTTCACCGCCTTTGGCCGGCTGGCCCGCACGCACAGCGAGGAGCCCCGCACGCAGCCTCTGGATGGAGATCTGCGCTACCGCTCGCTCGAGGAGCTCGGACGGGACTTCGGACCCGAGGTGGCGGAAGCGGCGCGGGGGCTGCTGGCCAGTGGCCCGGGCGCGCTCAGCGGAGTGGTGAGCACCGAGGCGGGGCTGCACGTATTGCAGCTCACTGGCCACCAGACGGCGCTGAACCTGAAGCTCGAGGACATGCGCGAGCAGATTTCCAACCGCCTCTCCCAGGAGAAGCGCACCCGGGCCTGGACGGAGCTGCTCGCCGGGCTGGAGCGCCGCTCCGGCTTCAGCGTGGACGCCGCGACGCTCTCGCGGGTGCACGTGGACGTGAGCACCCCCATGCGGCCCGCGAGCGGCCCGCCACCCGGCACCATTCCCGCCCCCACCCCTGCCGCGCCCCCTTCTTCCGCTTCCGTGGAGCGCCCGTGACTCTCAAGAGGAGCCCTCTCATGCCGCAGGCCTTCGTCCGCGCCACACCGCTGCTCGCCGCCCTGGCGCTCGCCGTGGGGCTGGCCGGCTGCAACAAGAAGGACAAGGAGGATCCAGACGCCAACGTGGTGGCCACGGTGAATGGCGAGGTGCTCTCCCGCGCGGACTTCGAGCACGAGCTGGGGCGGGAGCTTGCCTCCTCGGCTACCGAGTCCGGCCAGCACACCCCGGAGGACGTGGAGCCCTACAAGCGCTCGCTGCTGGAGACGCTCATCTCCCGCATGGTGCTGCTGCAGGATGCCCGGACGCACAACGTCACGGTGAGCCCCGAGGAAGTGGACCGGGGCGTGTTGCGGCTGTCGAGTGACTACCCGGCAGGCAACTTCAATGACGTGCTGGCGCAGGGGCAGCTGTCCATGGCGGAGCTCAAGGCGCGCGAGGCGGCGCGGCTCACCATCGAGAAGCTCTTCACGAACCACGTGTACACGCGCGTGGCGGTGACGGAGGAGGAGCTGCGCGCGTACTACGCGGCGCACGAGACGGAGTTCTCCGAGCCCGAGCGGGTGCGGGCCGCCCAGATCGTCGTGAAGGGCATCGACGAGGCGCGGCGGGTGCAGGCGCAGCTCAAGTCGGGCAAGAAGTTCGCCGACCTGGCGCGCAAGTACTCGCTGAGCGCGGACGCCAAGGTGGGCGGCGACCTGGGCTTCTTCCCTCGCGGGCAGATGCCGCCGACCTTCGATCAGGTGGTGTTCTACCTGTCGCCGGGCCAGGTGTCGGACGTGGTGGAAACGGAGTACGGCTACCACCTGTTCCGCGTGCTGGAGAAGAAGGCGGGGCGCAAGCTGGAGTTCACGGAAGTGCGGGACCAGGTAGAGGCGAAGCTGCTGGCGCAGCGGCGGGCGGAGGCGCAGGAGACGTATGAGAAGGAGCTGCGAGCCAAGGCCCAGGTCTGGGTGAATGAGGCCACGCTCCAGGCCATCCGCGGACGGCCCGCCACGCAGGCGGCGAAGCAGTGAAGCGCCGTCCCCATCGACACGGATACGGAAAGAGAAAGCACATGAAGAAGCTGATTGGGACGATGGTGGCGGCGCTGCTCCTGAGCGGCGCGGTGGCGCGGGCGGAGATGGTGGACCGGGTGGCGGCGGTGGTGAACCGCGACGTCATCGCGCTGTCCGAGGTGGAGAAGCGCGCGGCGCCGGAGCTGGCGCGCATCAACTCGGCGGTGAGGGAGCCGCAGAAGCGGGCCGAGGAGCGGGCTCGGGTGCTGAAGTCGACGCTGGACGCCCTCATCGGCGAGAAGCTGATGGAGGAGCAGATCCGCGAGCTGGGCCTGGCCGTGACGGAGTCGGAGCTGGATGCGGCGATTTCGGACGTGAAGCGGCAGAACAACGTCACGGACGAGGAGCAGTTCGAGCGCCTGCTGTCGGGCGAGGGCCTGACGGTGAAGAGCTACAAGGACTTCCTGCGCAACCAGATGTCGCGCATGAAGCTGGTGCAGCTCAAGGTGACGCCGAAGGTGAAGGTGTCCGAGGAGGACCTGAAGGCGGCGTACACGCAGTACACGAAGATGGAGTCAGGGGACGCCGAGGTGCACGCGCGGCACATCCTGGTGCAGGTGGACGCGAAGGCGACGCCGGAGCAGGTGGAGGCGGGGCGCAAGAAGGCGCTGACGCTGGCGGAGGAGGCGCGCAAGCCGGGCGTGGACTTCTCGGAGCTGGCGAAGAAGAAGAGCGAGGGCCCGAGCGCCGCGGACGGAGGAGACCTGGGCTTCTTCCGGCGCGGGGTGATGGTGCCTGCCTTCGAGCGGGTGGCCTTCGCGCTGAAGGAGGGCGAGGTGAGCGAGCCGGTGCGCACGCAGTTCGGCTGGCACGTGCTGAAGGTGGAGGAGCGGCGCGCGGTGGACGTGGCCCCCTTCGAGCAGGTGAAGGGCGAGTTGGAGAACCGGCTGAAGATGCAGAAGACGGAGAAGTTCGTCGAGCAGTACGTGCAGGAGCTGCGTCAGAATGCCTCCGTCGAAGTGAAGATCTGAGACCCACGTGAACGAGCGTCCCGTCGTAGGCATCTCGCTGGGAGACGTCTCCGGGATCGGCCCGGAAGTCACCGCGTCGGCACTGTCGAGGCCCAAGGTACGCCAGGCGTTGCTGCCCGTCGTCTTCGGAGACGGGCCCACGCTGGAGCGCTTCCCGGCCTTCAAGAAGTACACCCGCTTGACGCCTGAGACGCTCGAGCGCGTCACGGAGCCCACGGTCTGCGTGGTGACGGAGCTGTCCGAGAAGGACCGCGTCCCAGGCAAACCAACGCGAGCGGGCGGCAAGGCGCAGTACGGCTACATCCAGGCGGCCATCGAGGCGGCGCGCGCCGGGAAGGTGGACGCGCTGTGCACGGCGCCGGTGTCGAAGGAGCAGATCTCCCGGGCGGGCATTCCGTTCATGGGGCACACGGAGGTGCTCGCGGAGGCGTTCGGCCGTGAGGTGATGATGCTCATGGACGGCCCGCGCGTGCGGGTGGCGCTGGCCACGAACCACGTGCCGCTGGTGGAGGTCTCCCGGATGCTGACGGTGGAGCGGCTGGTGGGCCAGCTGCAACTGCTGTCGCGGAGCCTGAAGCCCGTGGTGGGCCGGGCGCCTCGGATTGGCGTGCTGAGCTTCAACCCGCACGCGGGCGAGGGCGGGCTGCTGGGACGCGAGGAGGTGGAGGTGCTCACTCCCGCCATCAAGCAAGCACGCAAGCTCCGGGTGGACGCCCACGGGCCGCTGGCAGCGGACGGACTGTTCGCACAGGTGGAGCACTTCCCGTACGACGCCGTGCTGGCCATGTACCACGACCAGGGCCTCATCCCGGCCAAGGCACTGGACTTCGAGCGCACGGTGAACGTGACGCTCGGGCTGCCGGTGCCGCGCACCTCGCCGGACCACGGCACGGCGTACAGCCTGGCCGGCACGGGCAAGGCGAGCAGCGTCCCCATGGTGGAGGCGCTGCTCAAGGCGGCCCGGCTGGCCGCGCGCTGAGCCCGCTCAGTAGGTGAACGGGAAGCGCACGGGCTCGCGGCTCTGCACCCGGTGCTGCGGGAACTTCCAGGAGCGCACCTGGCCCTCGATGCAGCGGGCGAACGGCGTGCCCTTGAGCCCCTCGGTCTCCATGAGGACCTCGACGGCGTCACCCGTCGGCCGCACGCGCCAGCGCACCACGAACCGGTCCTTGCCCGAGTCCGACGTCCGCTCCGGCTCGTGCGTGTCGATGCAGGCGACAATGGCTTCCTTGTGCGAGCCCACCACCTGCACGATGTCCGAGGTGGAGAGGGACTCGGGCAGGTCCTTGCCGGGCTCGGGCGGGATATAGACGTTGCGATTGGAGCGCGGGTCCTCCGCCTTGAACTTCGGCGCGTCCGGCGAGAGGCCCAGCGCCTTCTCGAACTCCTTGTCGATGGAATCATCGAAGTTGGTGGGGTCATCCGCGGCCTTGCGCGGAGCCACAGGCGTGGGCGGCGGGCGGCGCTCCTTCTGCTCCACCTGAGCAGTCGCGACCACGACTGGCTTCGGCTTCTCGGGCAGCGCCGAAGGGATGATGGCCTTCTCCACCTGATTCTCGGGCGCACGCGTGGCGGCGACAGGAGCGGACGGAGGCGGCTGCACCACTGGAGCATTCACCACCGGCGCCTTCACCACCCGCACCGGCTGCACTACCGGCGCCGGCTGCACCACCGGAGCCGGCTGCACCACCGGAGCCGCCGCCACAGGCGCCTGTGCCACCGGAGCCGCCGCCACAGGCGCCTGTGCCACGGGAGCCGGAGTCACGGGCGCCTGTGCCACCGGAGCTGGCTCCTGCGCCACCGGGGCCGCCACAGTGGCGGGCGCGGCGGGCTGGGGCACGGCAGGCACCTCCTGGCGCGGAGCCACCTCAGAAGAAGTGACAGGCCGCACCGCCACCGACTCCGTCGAGCCACGGGACTGAGACAGCAGAATCAGCGCTCCCGCAACGAGGCCCACTGCCGCAGAGCCGATGAGCACCCCAGCCAGGAGCGCCTTCCCCCGCTGAGCGGGCGCGGGTGCCTCGGGCGCGAGGGGCGCGGCCAGCATGCCGGGAACGACGGGCGGAGCCACGGGCACGCCCAGTCCCGGATATGGCGCGACCGGAGGAAGCCCCTGGGCCGGAACCGGCGCCATCAGACCCGTCGGCGCCACCGGCACGACCACCGGCTGCACGACGGGCACGGGGGCGGGAGCGGGAACCGAAGTGGGAGCGCTCGGCACGTCGAGCATCGCCGAGCGCACCTCCTCCTTCTCCTGCTCCTTCTCCTCCTTCATCTTCCGCAGCCACACCACCTCCTCCTCGACGAGCGAGTGCAGCGCGGAGACCACCTTCTTTCCGGAGTCGGCCTCCCGAGCACTGGCCGGAGCGGTGGAGACAGTCGCATCCGCGGCCACCGTGGGCAGCCCCGCAATGGTCAGCGCGGCCACCAGCTCGGGGACGCGGGACAGCGGCTGCCAGGTGCTCCACGCCTCGCACCAGAAGAGGGTGTCGGGGTTGAGCTCGCCCTGGTGCCACAGCTCGCGCAGCCGCTCGAGACGGAACGGGCCCGCGGGCTGCGCATGCCGCTCCACGTACCAGTCCATGGCCCCCACCGGCACGGGCGCAGCCGCGTCCACTCCGGTGGCGGACAGCTCGGCAGACGCCTCCAGCACCGGCGGCCCGAAGAGCGCGCCGTCGAAGATGGCGTCCAGGTCATCCGGACGCACCTCGCGCAAGGCCGTCTGGACACTGGCCGGTGCCGCCTCGGCGGAAGGTGGCAGGAGCCGCGGAGGCTGAGCCCCACTGCCCGCCCGAGAAAGGAGATCGCCTTCGATGTTCGAATGGTTCCCGTCCACACGCCCTCCTACCAGCCCCCGCTGACCCGACGCTGGGGCAGCTTGTGGCTCAACCTAAGGACGTCCGAGACCCCAGCCAGGATTCACGTCCTTCGGTACGAGCGTCTTCTTTCACTTCCGAGCGCTTGTCGTGCGAAAAAGTTCTGCGCCTGACGCAGCCAAATCCGTCACAGGCGAAAACCCCTGGACACCCGGACTACGGCGTTTCCGCTGATGGGCACGGAAGGTGTGCGAGCAACTCCGCGCCATCCCTCGCTGGGTCGAGCAACACCACCTCCGAGACGTCCCCCTCGCGCCGGAGTTGCACACTCACACGCCCCACAGGACACCCCCCCAGGCACCCCGTGAGGCTGACGCTCACCGCCTGTCCGTGTACGGCGAGCGTGGCGCGAATACGGCGCGGCAGGTCCACGCCTCCGGCGCTCGCCTCCAACCGCATCAGGCAGCGGTGACAGACCTGGACCTGGGTCTCCACCGCACACGGCTCACTCATGGGCACTCCTCGCCTCCACTCCTCACACGAACCCCTCCGTCCTTCGAGGGATTTCACGCCCGGCAGGCCGCAAACAGAGCAGGCAGCGAGGCAGCGAGGCAGCTCCATGCCCTCTGTCCCTCCTCCTGATGCACACCCTTAAGCACAGGCCGTACACCCCAAGGAGGCCCTTTTATGGAAGGGGACGTCCCCCGGATTTCCAGCGGCACTCCCTACCTCGACCAGCTTCTCGCCGGGGGCTGGCTGCGCGGCGGTAGCTATATCGTCACGGGCCCTCCTGGCACCGGGAAGACAACCCTCGGCAACCAGTTCTGCTTCTCCGTGGCCGAGCAGGGGGACTGCGCCCTCTACGTCACCCTGCTCGTCGAGACGCACGCGCGCATGTTGATGCACCTGCGCTCGCTGGCATTCTTCCGGCCCGAGTTCGTGGGCACACGCGTCTTCTATCTCAGCGGCACCACGGTGCTGAAGGAGAAGGGCCCGTCCGGGCTGCTGGAGCTGCTCACGCGCACGGTGCGCGAGAAGCACATCAAGGTCCTGGTGATCGACGGCTTCACCCTGGTGCGCGAGCGCGCCGGATCCACCCTCGAGCAGCGCGAGTTCCTCCAGGGGCTGTCGGTGCTCTGCGGGCTGACAGACTGCACCACGCTGCTGCTCAGCACCGAGATGAGCAAGGCCATGAACGTCGAGTACGCCATGGTCGACGGCATCCTCGCGCTGAACGCGGAGCTGCTCGGGCGCAGGGCCATCCGCGACCTGGAGGTCGTCAAGTTCCGGGGCAGCAACAACATCCCCGGCCGGCACACCTTCCTCATCAACGAGCACGGCATATGCATCTACCCGCGCTGGGAGGCTGTGTACCGCAAGATACCCGAGATCATCCCCGAGTCGAGCATGCGCCTGCGCTTCGGCGTCCCCAGACTGGATGCCATGTGCCAGGGGGGATTGGTCGCCTACTCCTCTACCCTGCTGCTCGGCAGCCCCGGCAGTGGCAAGACGCTCCTGGGTCTGCACTTCCTGGCCGAGGGAGCCAGGAACGAGGAGCCCGGCCTGTACTTCGGCTTCGCGGAGAGCGGCAAGACGCTGATGCGCAGAATGAAGAGCATGGGGCTGGACCTGACGCCCTACCTGGAGCGCGGGCTCATCCGCCTCGAGTCGCGCGCTCTCGCGGAGACGCTCCCCGACGCCATGGTGCAGGAGCTGATGAACCTGGTCTCCCAGCACCAGTACCGGCGCGTCTTCATCGACGGGCTGGAGCCCTTCGCCAAGGAGGCCATCGACCCCGAGCGCACCACGCGCTTCCTCTCCGCGCTCATCAACGCGCTGCGCGACAAGCACATCACCCCCCTCATCACGGAGGAGACCAACACCCTCTTCGGGCCGGACATCCACTCCCCCATCGAGGGCGCGGAGGCCATCTTCGACAACCTCATCTTCCTGCGCTTCGTCGAGCTCAACGGCCGGTTGTACCGCCTGCTGTCCATCCTGAAGATGCGCGACAGCGACAACGATCCCTTCCTGCGCGAGCTCGTCATCTCCCACAAGGGCATCCAAGTGCAGGAGGCCCCGGCCGCCCTCGGGGGGATGATGACCGGCCAGTCCCAGGCGCCGAAGACCCGGAAGAAGTCTCCCAAGCGCCTGACGGCCCTCAAGCGGCACTCGCGCAAGCCGGGAGGTCGCAAATGAGCCGGCTCCTCATCGTCGATGACGAAGAGATCCTCACGGACTCCCTCCAGGACATCCTTGAAGGCGAGGGCCACCGGGTGCTCACCGCCCATAACGGAATGGCTGCCCTCGACACGCTCGCGCGGGAGCAGTTGGACCTGGTGCTGCTCGACTTGATGCTGCCCCTGGTGGACGGCCTGACGGTGCTCGAGACGCTGCGGCGGGACACTCCCTCCACGGCGGTGCTCGTCGTGACCTCCTGTGCCAGCGAGGCGCTGCAAGGCCAGCTCGTCCAGGGTTTCCTCCGCAAACCCTTCTCGCTCACGGCGCTGCTCCGCGCGGTGGAGGCCGTGCTACCCCCGGTGCCCCCCACCCCTGAATGACGAGCCCGCCGGCCCCCTGACGACGAAAAACCGAGGGCCCCCCATGAATGACAGAGAGGCTGTCCACCCGGAGCCACGGCAAGTCCGCGTCTTTTGGGCCGTGCGCCAGCGCTCCCGGGTGGCGTGGGGATTGCTGACACGAGGCCTCTGCGTCTTCAACGGAGGAGGGTGAAGCGTGTCTTCTGTACGCGGAGTCTGGAGTCTGCTGGCCGCTGTGCTCCTGGTGGGCGCAGGGTGTGAGGGGGGGCCAGGGAACGAGAAGCACCCCACGGATGACACACCACCCCCCGAGGGCTATGCCGGCGTGTTCCACTGGGAGAACAAGCCGGACGCCTACAACCTGTCCATCGAGCCGGGAGGCGTGGTGCGTTGGTCGATGCGCGGCTGCGACACCATGGGGGATGCGCGGGGCCACTGGGAAGCCCGTGACGGAAAGCTGGTGCTGAGCGGACTGCGCGGCAACGACACCACCACGGTGGAGCTGGCCCCCGATTTCGACGGACTCATCTCCACCGGGCCAGTGAGGAGCAGCGACGGCTCGCCCACGCAGCGCTGGCCTCGGGGCGGCGTGTGTCCCGTGTGCAAGAACCCCGACGGCGGCCCCGTGCTGGGTCCCATCGAGGTCCAGCCGTGTGACAACCCGTCACTGCCCTGACACCACCTCGAGCAGCACAACCCCATCCAAGCGGAGCTCCTGAATGGTTCGTGTCATCCCGGGTCTCCTCCTCGGTGCCGCCCTGCTCACCGGGTGCGGACCCGAAGGACGGTGTGAGGGCACCTTGGGCGGTACCCGCATCGATGGAACGCTCGACGGCGACAGCTCGCTCGTCATCGTCCCGACGACCTTCCATCCCGAGCACGAGGGCGCCTACGTCCGGACGGCGCGCCTCCAGCTCTTCTACGGGAACAGCGACCTGCGGGTCATCACCGAGGTCAAGCTTCCCGCGGAACAGGCCATGAGGGACATCCCCCTCGGCCTGTCCGAGGAGGAGTGGTCCCAGCGGATGCCCCAGGAGGGCGCGGTCTCCATCTGGCACATCCAGGCGCCCGCGGACGCACCCGAGCTGAGCGGGGGCACGTTCAGCGTCAGGCACGCGGACGCCAACGACCTCGAGGGGAAGATCGACGCCCGGTTCGAGGACGGCTCGCGGCTCGAGTGCACCTACGACATCCGCGGCCAGAACTTCGTCCCGGGCGACGACCCCACCTACAACGGCCCTCCCTGAGCGCCACGACGGACTTCAACGGTGGGCGCGAAGCCCCTCGGCGTAGTGCTGCAACTGACGCCGGGCGGCATCGAAGGCATCGTTCACGGCCTGGTAGGCATCCTCGTGCGAGACCTTCTCGCCGTGGTCGCGGTCGACCACGATGTTCTTGCCGGGGACGTGCAGGTCCAAGCGGACGTGGAAGTGCTTGCCCTGCTGATGATGCCGGTGCGGCTCCTCCACCACCACGTGGCAGCCAGTGATGCCGTCGAAGAACTGCTCGAGCTTGTCCGCGCTGTCGCGGATGTGCTCCGAGAGGGCATCGCTGGCATCCATTCCACGGAAGGTGATCTGCAGGTTTCGCTTCATCTTCGCGCCTCGTGAGTGGCTCCCCGTTGGAGCCGTCGTGACGCCCACTCTCCATTGCATATGGAGCGCCAACCCCTCTGCCCTCGGAGAAACGAGGGGTTAGAGAGGGCCGGGCATGCAGCCTTTGCGGAGCCCCCTCGGCGGGCGCGCAGCCTTTGCGGAAGGCCCTCGGACCCATACCTGGAGTCGAGTGACACCACACCCGCGGGCAACCCATGAGGGCAGCCGGGCGGGCGCGCGCTGCGGTGCGGCAGGTGCGTCTCCACCTTCACCTGCTGGAGGTGTGCGCGTGATTCGCATCGGCCCCGCGGGATGGAGCTACGACGACTGGGCGGGAGTGGTGTACCCGAAACCCAAGCCGAAGGGGTTCGATCCGCTGGCCTTCCTGGCGGGGTACTTCGACGCGATAGAGCTGAACACCAGCTTCTACCGGCCCATCAGCCGCCGCAACGCCGAGCTCTGGGTGAAGCGCACGGACTTCAACCGGGACTTCCGCTTCACCGCGAAGCTATGGCGGCGCTTCACCCACGAGCGGGACGCCGTGTGGACGGCCGATGAGGTGCGCCAGACTCGCGAGGGGCTGGATGCCATTCACGAGGCGGGAAAGCTGGGAGCGGTGCTGATGCAGTTCCCCTGGTCGTTCCGCAACACGGAGGAGAACCGGGACTGGCTGGATGAGCTGGTGTCCACGTTCTCCGACTGGCCGCTGGTGCTGGAGGTGCGGCACGAGTCCTGGAATGTGCCGGACGTGTTCGCGGAGCTGGCCGAGCGCGGCGTGGGCTTCGTGAACATCGACCAGCCGCTCTTCCATGACTCGATCGGCCCGAGCGCACGAGTGACGTCGTCGGTGGGGTACGTGCGAGTACACGGGCGCAACTACCACAACTGGTTCCGCAAGGCGGCGAGCGCGATGGAGCGCTACGACTACCTGTACACGGCGAAGGAGCTGAAGCCCTGGGCCGCGCGCACGAAGGAGATCGCAGCGCATCCGCGCGTGAGCGACGTGTATGTGGTCACCAACAACCACGTGCGAGGCAAGGGCGTGGCCAACGCGATGATGCTGCAGACGATGCTCACGGGCCAGAAGGTGCACGCGCCCGAGGCGCTGGTCCGCGAGTACCGCGACACCTTGGGGCCCTACGTGCTGCCACCGGAGCTGGAGACGCCCGAGCCTCCCGGCGCCAGCCCTGCGAGGTAAGGAATTGGCACTGACGTGTCCGGGCACCTGGACCGGATAGGTCACGTCGTGCGGACTGACGCATCCGTCCACATTTCGCCGAGCCTCGCCCACTTCGCGCGAAAGAACCCGTCTCCCGTTCTCACAGGTTGACTTGGCTTCATGACCTACGCGGTTGGACAGGACTTCCCTTGGACCATGCTCTGTGTTACCCATTTGGGCGTTTCCCGAACAAAACCCCAAGAGTAACCGGAGGTATCATCATGCCGAGCGAAGCTCTTTCGCCTCGGAAGAGGACTCGTCTTGCCTCTCATCCTGCCCATCCGTTTCCTGGGCTGCTCGTCGCGCTCTGCCTGACGCTGCTCTGCCCTCTGGCGTGCGCCAGCAACTCCCCACCCCAGGCATTGAGCACAACCCGTGACAGGCTCGCGAAGTTGGATGAATTCGGCGCGCTCCTGGTGAAGGCCGGCCTGGCCACGGAGTTCCTGCCCACCGGGTTCGAGCTGTCGCCCGAGCAGGCGCGGCAGCTCCGGCTCCACTTCGACCTGAATCCCCCCACCTCCGCCGCCTACGCCCCCTGGCTGGTGGCGGACGTGCTGCTGCTCGATGTGGTGTTCAAGAAGCAACCCGTTACACGCGCCGAACTGGGCCGCCGCATCCAGGAGTTCCAGACGCTCTTCGTCCTGCGCCGGGACGGCTATCTCGCGGAGGCGCTCAGCGGCAAACCCAACCAGTGTGTGGGCCCAGTGGAGGTGCGCGATGGGGGGCTGCGCGCTGGCATCTTCGAGGTAGGCAACTTCTACAGGCTCGATGACGCCAACCAGTGGCAGCACGTGCAAGTTCCCGCGCCGTCCACCGCCGCGCTCTGAGACTCCCGCCTTCTCCTTCCCAGGAGACACTCATGTCCGAGCCGACGGATTCCGGCGGACTCCCTTCTCCACTCGACTTCGAGTCGGGCAGCCACCGCTATTCCATCCAGCGCCCTCTGGTGTCCCATCCCGACTACGACACCCTGCTGCTCGCCTCGCGTCAGCACGTCCGGGGCGGCCCACTCAAGAGGGTCATCCTCAAGCCCATCCTCCTGGGGGAGGAGCGCGAGCTGCGCGCCCGCGCCCTCGAAGAGGTGAATCTCTCCGGGTTCCTGCGCCACCCCAATATCGCCCGCGTGCTCGGCTCCGCGTTCACTGAAGAGATGGCCTACGTCGTCATGGACATGGGCCACGGCCGCTTCCTCCTCTCCATCATGGACGCGGCCGTGTCGGTGGGCAGCAAGCTGTCGCATGGCTTCGCCGCCTATGTCGCCGCCGAGGTGGCGGATGCGCTCGACCATGCCCACCGCGCCGTGGATGACGAGGGCAGGCCCCTCCACCTCGTCCACCGTGCCGTGGGCCCCATGCGCATCCGCCTGGGCTACAACGGGCGCGTCCAGCTCACCAACTTCGGCGCGGCCTGGTCGGAGTTGATGGGCCGCATCCCCACTCCGCCAAGGACTCTCCGGGGGGACCCGGCCTATACCGCGCCAGAAATCCTGCGCGGCTTCGAGAAGCCCAAGGCGGACCAGCGCGACCCGCTCACCCCTCCGGCGCTGGACGGCCGCGCCGACATCTTCTCCCTGGGCCTCGTGCTGCTGGAGATGCTGCTGGCCCGCTACCCGCTCGATCCGCCCGACAGGTTGTGGCACGACCTCGAGCAACGCTTCCCACCCGAGGTGCGTGGCGAACGGCCTTCCTCGCTCCTCCCCCTGGAGACGCTGGCCAACCGCCTCCTGCACTTCGGCCCGGAGGAGGTGCAGCAGGCAACCGAGGAGCTGCCCGAGCCGCTGCGGCGGATTGTCGCCAGAGCCCTGCGCCCCGAGCCCGCCGAGCGCTACCAGACAGCGGGCCAGCTGCGCGATGAGCTACGAGACTTCCTCCAGGGGGCCGGCCAGCAGCCCTACGGTGCGAAGCAGGCGAAGGCGGAGGTGAACCGCCTCTTTGGCGAGGCCTCGGACCTCGACAAGCTGCAGGCCTATCCCATTGTCGAGATTGGTGTCCTGCCCGTCCCACCGGACATGGACCTCGAGAACCTCGACGAGCTCGACGACTGAGACCCACCATGCCCCAGCGACACAAGACACGAGATGCACTCGCTCTCCAGCTCGGGAAGATGGCACGAGCGGCGCGCGAGAAGGCCGGACTGACGCAACAGGAGGCAGCCGAGCGCGTGGGCGTCGTAACGGAAGTGTATGGCCGCATGGAGCGCGGCCTGCTGCTCCCCAGCCTGCCCACGCTGCTGCGGGTGTGCCGCGCGCTCAGGGTGGATGCCAACTCGCTATTGGGGTTCTCGTTCACCAAGGCGCCCGTGTGGCTCGCCCAGCCCCCCGCCATCGACAGCGAGCCGCCCGCGGTACGCCGACTCCTGCGCACGGTGAGACGGCTGAAACCGAGGCAGCTCCACGCGCTGAGCACCGTGGCCAACGCCATGTTGCCCGCTCAGGAGACACGAGATGGATGTGACTCCAGACAAACCACGAACTGAGGACCCTCAGACGGTTGCGGTACGTCGGTCCTTCGGAAAGGCGGCCCGCGCCGCACGGCTCCGCCTGGGACTCACGCAGGCCCAGGTCGCCAGGCGCGCGGGAACGACATCGGACGTCTATGGCCGCGTCGAGCGTGGGGACATGATGCCCAGCGTGCCGAGCCTGCTGCGCCTCTGCGACGCCTTGGAGACGTCCCCGGATGTGTTGCTGTCCCAGGGGAGCGCCGTGGGGCAGGTCTCCGAGGCAGCCTCTACACCCGCTCCGGACGAACCACCCGAGGTGAGCCGCATCGTCCGCCTGCTGCGCGGCTGGTCTCGCGAACGTCTGGTGTTGCTGCGCAAGCTGGTGGAGCTGGCGGATCTGGAGTTGCACCGATGAGCAGGCCCCAACCCCAGCGTGCCACTGGGAGTGCACGAGGCTGGTAGACGCAACGCATGGAAACCGAACTGCTCATGAAGTCTCTGGGTGAGGTGGCGCGAGTCGCCCGTGAGCGGCTGGGACTCACCCAAACCCAGGTGGCGAGACAGATTGGAATCGCCCCCAACGTGTATGGCCGCATCGAGCGTGGCCATATGATGCCCTCCGTCCCCACGTTGCGGAGGATGGCCCTGGTGCTCGGCCTGTCCTCCGATGTCCTGCTGGTATTGGGTAGTGCGGACGTGGCCCCTTCGCTGGAGACGCCGGCACCCGAGAACAATCTCGCCCCGGAGCTGCGGCAGACCGTGCGCATGCTGCGCGGCTGGTCCCCCATCAAGGTGAAGTGGCTCAACCGCATCCTGAAAGCCATTGAGAACGTGCCCGAGGAAGAGTGAGCGAAGCACGGGTCTGTCCCAGCCGCGTGCATGACGGGCGGTGCTAACCTCCGAGGTCATGAAGCTGGCCCCACCTGTAGAGAATGCATCCTTCCCCTTCCCCGCCCGCGGAGACAAGGTGGAGGGCTACGAGATCGTGGCGCCACTGGGCTCCGGAGGCCACGGGCTCGTCTACAAGGTGGTGCGAGAAGGGCGCTTCTTCGCCCTCAAGCTGTTGCGCGCCCGTTCCCTGGACGCTCGGGGTCAGCGCGAAATCAACATCCTCCGGCACCTCCTGCACCGCAACGTGGTGCGCCTACACACCTGGGGCAGATGGCCGCATGCCGTCCATGGACACCTCTTCTTCGTCATGGACTTCGTCGCGGGCCGGACGCTGGAGGAGTGGGCACTGGAGGACAACCCCTGTGCGCGGTGCGTGGCCCGCGTGCTGCTGGAGGTGGTGCGAGCGCTGGCGGACATCCACGCCCGGGGCGTGCTGCACCGCGACCTCAAGCGGGAGAACATCCTGCTGCGCACCTCGGATGGGGTGCCCATGCTGGTGGACTTCGGAATCGGCTGGCTGGCGGGAGAGCCGACGCTGACGGGTGAGACGCTCCCACCGGGCACACCCGAGTACCGCAGCCCCGAGGCCCTGCGCTTCGAGCGGGAGCACGCGGACGGACAGGCACGCTACACGCCCGACGCGGGGGATGAGTTGTGGGCCCTGGGCGTCATCCTCTACTGGCTGCTCACGGACGTGCTGCCCTTTGGCCAGCGCTACGTGGGCGCACTCAACGAGCGCATCCTCACGGTGAGGCCCAAGGCGCCTCGCGAGGTGAACCCGCGCGTGCCCCCGGTGCTCAGCGAGCTCTGCATGCGCATGTTGGAGAAGGAGCGGGGAGCTCGCTTCGCCACGTGCGTGGAGCTGGCGGGAGCACTGGAGGCGGCGCTGGCCGGGGCGGACGAGAGCTGGGTGCTGCCGCTGGTGGACGTGGAGGCGCCGGAGCTAGCGCCTACCGAGGACGTGCCTGGAATGGCACCAGGCGATGCGGGGGCGAAGGAGGCCCAGCGGTGGACCGCGGGCCCGCTGCGGCGGGGACAGAAAACCAGGCGCGGGCCAGCACCCGCGCGGCACGAATGCGGCCCTGCCGTCGTGGAGCCACCCGTCCCTGAACCCGTCCCTGCACAGGAGGCGGCCAGGTCCGCGCCCGTTGGTGAAGCGCCAGATGCGGCGGTGATGGCCGGGCCTGCCCCGGGAGCGTCACCGCCTCCGGTGGCTGAAGCCGCCGCGCCCTCCCCAGCCCACGAGAATGGGGCTCAGGGCGTATCACACGCTCCGCCGAGCCCTGTCCGCCGTGCACACGCGCGTTCGCGGCTCACCGCGGGCATGACGCCGATTCACGCGGCAATGGTGGCGCTCGCGGTGGTGCTGCTGGGCGTGGGGGTGCTGGTGGGCGCGTGGGCCGTGAAGGGCCGCACGGCAGCGACGCCAGCTCCGGCGTTACCAGAGGAGCCACTCCCTGCCGGGAGGTTGGCGAGCAACCCGACGCTGCACGCCTATCTGGTCCGCGAAGTGGCGGCATCGAAAGGGCCGTCCGAAGCTGGAGGGGGCGCGGCCACAGTCCTGGACCCTCCTCCCGCGTCCACCTTCGCCACCATGCTCCGCGAGAATGACGCCCGCTTGAAGTCCGAAGAGAAGCCCACCCCGAGGCCGCAGCGAAAGGCATTGCCCTGTGTGCCCACCCGCCAGGAGACATGCGTAGTGGGCTTCTGCATCGTGTTGCTCACCAGTTGCACCAGCACGCCGCAGGTTGTGCGCCCACCGCCGAGGCCCGCCGACTGCCCTCCCGAGGCCTTGAAGGCCATGAAGGAGCTGGGCATCGCCATCGGCGACACGGCAGGTGTCGCCTTCCCCGTCGAGGGTGGCGTCAAACGCGTCACCGTGCGCGAGTCCACCCCGGTGCGGACAGTGGACCGACTGGGGCAATTGGACCCGGTCCACCTCACCGGACGGCTCTACCTGGGGCCGGAGCGCGTCTACGGCCGCTTTACGCAAGCCAGGACACATACCGGGAAGACGTACCCGGTCTGCATGGAGTTGATCCACCGCGACGAGGAGACACTCGGCGCCGAACGGTACGACGTTGGAGGCCCCGCCGACGCCGCCGTGGTCCTTTCCACGCAGTACATCCGGGCGGTGGACCGATTCAAGTAGCGCCTACATGGGCCGCAGGGAGGCGGGGAGGTGTGGTAGAGGCCAACGCCTCGGGTCTCCACGCCCCGCCTCGCCTTGGAGGTTGACTCCCCGTGCCCCTCGCGTCCCTCGTGGGCCAGCTCGCGCTGGTTCTCCTCGCCTCTTCGTCCGAGGCCGCCGCACCGCCCCAGCCAGACGCATGTGAAGCGGCCAGCCCTCACATCACCCTGACGGCCGAGAACACCGCGAAGGCGCACGTGGTGTGTATCAGTCCGGACGTGCCCCTCACGTTCCGCTTCGACGCGCCGCTTCAACCAGAGTCCGTGAGGCTCGAAGAGCGGGAGCGCTTTGAAGACGTGGCCCCCGGACAGCAAAGCCTCTTCTTGGTGCCGCCGGAGAACCTGGAGGCCGGGGAGCGTTTCAAGGTGGAGGTGTGCTTCGCGGACAACGCGGCCCCCAAGTGCGCCAGTTTCCTCTTGCTGGCGCACCCGGGGCTGGGCCGGTCGCAGGTGAAGGTGTCTCGTGAGCCCCGTCCGGTGGAGTCCTGCCAGGAGGCGGAGAAGGCGGCCCAGGCAGAGACCCAGCAATGCCGCGAGGAGGTGCGGCAGTTGCGCGCCGAGCGCAGTGTACCCGAGGGGCTCAGGGGCACGATTGCCTCGGGGTTGCTGGGAAAGAATGGCATCACCATCAGGGACCTGTCGGACAGCGTCACCACGCCGAAAGAAAATGCCCTCATGCCATACGAAGTCCGTAGCTACCGCGCCGAGGGCCGCGTCGCGGTGGAAGTGTGGCTGGAGAATCCCGGCATGGAGCCCTGGATGGCGGCGGGCGCGGTGCTGCGCGGCCCCAATGGCGACGTGTTGAAGCCAATGCCCCTCTGGCAGCCAGAACCAATTCTCCCGGGTAGAGCAGGCACCGGGGAGGAACTCCGGCCAAGGGGCCGCGTAGTGGTGGAGGTGCTGGCCTCGGCGATAGAGGCGCGGGGCACATACACCCTCTCGCTCTGGGACGAGGACAAGAAGCACACCATCACCCTCGGTAACGTCACATTCCCGTAGCGGCTCGTGCCACGAGTTCCAACCAATCCCTCAAGGCCTCCACCAACCACCCACGCATTGCCTCGGCGGGTGCACCGGTGTTTCGGTGTCATTCTGGATGCCAGCACTCACGGCTGGCGGAAGAGGTGCTGCATGACCACCCATCGTGTTGGCTCTCACCCGGTCTGCGTGCGGCCGGGTCCCACAGCTGGCGTGCAGGTGTCTTGGAGAACAGAGCGGCCCGTGGGCCCGGCTCTGCTGGCCCTGGCTCTGCTGGTGCTGCTCGGAGGTTGCGCCACGGGCCACCCACGAGGGAGTCTGACGAGCGGCTTCGGCCTCCACTCACGCTCCCATTCCGCCTCCCGGCGGCCTGCCACCGCTCCAGTACAGGCAGAGACGGCGGGAGGCGCGGGCGGTTTCCCCATGCAGAGCTCGGGCGCCACTCCGTGGGAAGAGGTGCCCTGGCAGGACATGGCACAAGGCGCCGCTCCGGCCCCATCCTCTTGTGCGGGCGTGGCGCTGCCTCCGGGCTGGCCCGACCTGTCGGCCCGAGACGAGGAATTGCTGGCGCCCTTGCTGGGGTGCTCGCCCGCCGAATTCGTCCAGGTGCAGCAAGGGGTGGACATGCCCCGGTTGGTGGAGGCCCTGGAGGACTGGGGCGCCGTGCGACTGGGTGCCCTGGGACCCGTGCGCGACGACGCCGCCTCCCTACTGCAGCGCAAGCGCGCCGCCTTCCTCCTCACCGCCACCGAGCTGTTCGGCCCCGTGCAGGCCGAGGTGCCCATCCTCTTCCTCCTGCACTCGGCCCACGACGACGAGGTGCGGGAGGTGCTGCGGCTGCTGGCCGCGGACAAGCAGTTGGGACAGACGCTGGCCCTCATGCCAACCGTGCGCGAGGAGTTGGAGACACGGGGCATGCCGCTCTCCCAGTACCCGGACCGGGCCGAGCAGGCCAGCGACGTGCTACGGGGCCTGGGCCGCACCGCCCGCGACGCGCTCTCCAGCAGCGATGCGAGCCAGAACGCCCGGTTCATGGCACTGTCCACCCTGAGGGGGCAGTTGCCTCTGCCCTACCAGCGGGCCTTCGACGAGGTGGAACGGGCCCGGCGCCTGCAGCACTTCGCCCCGAGCAATGTGGTGGTGGGCAGCTTCGACTCTCTGACGTTTGGCGTGCCGCTGGGCTTCTACCACCTGGTGGCCGGCACGAGCCACGGGGCCTACACCCTCTCCCAGGGCCAGTACGAGCAGGCTACGCGCGAGCTGGCACCGGCGGCGCTGCTGGTGTCCCTGTACGCGGGCGGCAAGGGCCTGCGCATCCTCTCCCAGGCCCGCGGTAGTACGGGAGCCATGCGCGGACTCCAGCCGTCCGAGCTGCGCCTGCGCGCCCTTCAGGAGATGGCGCGGCAGTGGGAGGCACGGCTGGGCGTAGATGGCCTGCGGGAGATGGCCAGGTACATCCGCACCAGCCGGAAGGCGGGCGAACTCGCGGCCGTGGGAGGAGTGGACGCCGCCCTGGCCCTGCGCGAGGCACGAGGGGATGTAGCCAAGGCGCAAGCCTGGCTGTCCCAGGCCAGGCCCGAGCGCTCGGGCTCCCCGGCGGCAAGGGGAGGGGCGAGCAAGGGCCCCGGAGAAGTGGCCTCCGTAGCGAACGACACGGCGCGCCCCTCCCCGAAGCGGACTCCTGCTGGCCAGCACCCGTCGGGCCTGTCCTCGCTGGTGGACGGGGAGGCGAGCCTCACCCTGGAGGTGGTGGAAGCCAAGCTGCGGCGCGTGGAGTTCGAATCCTCGGGCCCGCGCCTGTCCGGGGACGTGGCCCTGTTGAAGGAGCAGCGCCCCACCCTCGAAGCCCCTCCGTCAGGAGCCCAGGGCCATCCCCTGTTGAGCGAGTACATCGCCTATTACGACAAGCGCCTCACGGAATTGGAGCAGGGGACGGCGGTGAAACCACCCCTGAAGTGGGTGGGCTACGAGCGGATGCGGGGATGGTTCGCCCGGGGGCTGGCCTTCGAGCGCCTCATAGTGAAACTGCTGCGCGCCGACGCAGCCCTGCCCAGGGCCAAGCGCCGCTTCCTCGCGGATTTCGACCGGCCTCGCATCGAAACCTATGTGGGCGTGAGGAAACCGGAGAGCGGCCTGCGCTTCGCCGATGTGCTCGTCATCGAAGAGGGCACACCCGCTGGCACACTGCCCCGCGTGGAGACATTCAGCTTCAAAAGCCGTGACCTCTCCCTGTTGGGGGAAGAAACCTTGACGGCGCAGATGAAAGCAGATGCGAGTGACGCCCTGGGATACTACGGCGGAACGCTGGACATCCGTCGGCCCGCCCTCCAACCACTGCTCAAAGACGGCAGCAAGGTGCCGGTCCAAAGGGTTCGCCTCGTCTATGAGGGCGGCGCCCTCAAGCCTGGGATTATCGATTTTTTGAATAGAGCCGTGAACGAAGCTCGCAAAGAGGTTCCGGGAGTGGAGGTGCTGTTCCAATGAAGGTGCTGGAGTTTCGCGACTTGAGTCCAGAGGATAGCCTCCTTCTCACATTCGACGGAGTCTTCGATCAGCAGGCGGCACTCGAGCGCGAGCTAGAGCCCGTCATCCAAGCGCTCGAGGAATACGCGGACGGGTGGATGCCGGACGTCGTTGAAGGCAAGCGGCGGCGCAAATACTCCCGCGCCGCCATCTGGAAGTCCCTGGAGGAGAAGCGCAGCGAAAAGAGCACCTCCATCGTGCTCCAACGCACGAAGTGGCCCGCGCTGTATATGCGGCTCAGGATCTATTTTCCGCCGCTCCCTCCCGAACTGGGCATCTCGCTCATGGAGCAGCCCCTCTCCTTCTTCGCGGAGGTGGAGCGCTGCCGGAAGTTCGTGGAGATGGTACGCGACTGGGCCTCTCGCTACCCGGTTCCTCATGCTTCAGCCCACAGCCTGGCGGACAGGGGGCTGGCGGATTCGCCCCTCTTCGGCCGCGACATGCAGACATCCATTCGGGACGGGTTCGACAAAATCTACGAGGTGTTCTGGCTCAACGTCTTCGGTCCCAAGCTGGTGGAAGCCGTCGGCCGCGAGCGCATGCTGTCCACCCCGGCCCACCGGGTGGAGGAGTTGCCCAACGGCTCCGTCCTCCTGGTGCTCTGGCCCACCGCCGTCGGCTTCGCCAGCGACGAGGCCCGCCTCGCCCAGGCCCGCGCCCACGCCCACCTCCGGCCCGACCTCGACTTCAACACCCTGCTGCGCACCCTGCGCGAGCGCAGCGCCACGCTCGCCCCCGTCGAGCCCCGCTTCCACCCGGACGTCGCTCCCCTCCTCTCACGCGTCGTGGACGACTGCGCCATTCACGAGCGCCAGCGCCGCATCGCCGAGCTCAACCTCTACCAACCTCCCGAGCCCGACGAGTGGCTCCCCGCCTCCGCCGCCCTGCCCTCCGATGTGGCGGACCCGGCGCGTGCTCGCGAGCATTACGACACCCTCGCCGAGCACCTCGTGGCGCTGCTGCACTCGAAAGTGCCCTCCATCTTCAACGAGACTCCCCAGTCCCTCACCGACGTCGACTACCAGTTCTGGCACGAGGACTTCCCCACCGTCTTCGAGCGCCAAAACATCGACGCTCACGCGGTGCCCGCCATCGGCGCCTACCTGGGCCAGGTGATGGTTCGCAACCTGGGCGGCCAGTGGATTCCTCGCCAGAAACTCGAGGAGGCCCAGGTCCGCGTGGGCGACCGCGTCTGGCTGCCCTTCGTCCGCGCCTGGCGCTACATGCGCTCGCGCCAGTCGCTGCTGGACTCCTCCCTCACCCAACTCTACCGCGTCGCCGAGCGCCATCGGGGCTGAGCGCCGTTGAAGACAGCCCGCTCCGGTGGGCTGGAGCAATCGTCATGAGCAATGAAGATCTGGTCACGTCCTACGTATGCAGAATTCCCAGGGAATCGAAACCGGAGGTCATCGCCGCTATTGTTCACGAGGCGCGGACCTCGATATCTCCGGGCGCCTACCAGGCGTGGATGGCGTTGGGGCGCGCCTTGGCGGGCGAGCGAGTGGCGTGGATCGCGCCCGTAACCGACGGTCGCCTCGAAGCAGCCTTTGACTGTTTCCAACGGGCCTCGCGTGCCGAGCCTACGTCTCCTGCCCCGTGGCTCGAGGCGGGGATGACGTCCAGGTTCCTTGCTCGTAGTGGGGAGTCGCTAGGGCATTTCGCCCGTGCCCTCGAAGCCGCTCCTGAGGATGTGCATGGGCTGATGCTTCTAGCCAACTCATGGGGACGCGTTGGACGCCCCGCGCGCGCGCTTCCCTTCTGCGATCGCGTCATCGAGCTTGCCGGGCGAGTGTCGCTGGCGATTCACCTTCGCGCGTACCTCTTGAGACAAGCGGGGAAACAGCAAGAAGCGCTAGAGACGCTGGAATGGTCGAGTAGCGATAACACCGATTCCATGTTGGGCATGAGGGCGCAGCTTCTCGAGTCGGTCGGCCGAGCCGCTGAGGCAGTGCCACTTCAGCAGCGACTGTGCGATGCGAGCCCATGGTCCTGGACCACGTATGCCAATACGCTGAGTCAGTTGGGACGCACCCAGGACGCATTGGAAGCGCTCGTCGAGGCCGAGAAGCGAGCGCGCACGAAAGTCGAGGTGCTTCCGCATAGAATAGCCGTGCTTCGGAAGGCAGAGCGGCAAGCGGAGGCAAGTGCACTTGCCTCGAAGGCCGTCTCACGCATCATGGGTGCGCTTCGAAGGGACAAGCTCCCGGGCTCTTGGGATGATGCCGTTGATCTTCTCGAGGCTGTCGAGCACTACGAGGAGGCACTTGCGCTCATTGACAAGGTGATTGAGAAGGTGCCTGGCGCCAAGAGAGATCGCGCCCTTCTCGGGCAGCGAGCGCGTCTGTTGTTGAAGTGTCCCGGAGCGTCGAGAGAGCACACGGTCGATGCGGCGCGGTGGTTTGCAAAGGCTGCCTCCGTAGATGAGAAGCATTCGCCACGGGTCAACTTTTGGGATCCTTGCGTCGATCGCGCTTCGCTTTGGAACGAAGCGGGTTTGGCTCTTGTGGTGGTCGGCGACCTTTCAGGCGCGAAAGCTGCATTCGAAGCAGGGCAACAGGTTCTCGGAGGACAGGAGGTATATGCCTGTCTCGATACCCTTCGCGAGAACGCGGCTGCCTGCTCGAGCGATGCCGTGAAACGACCCCTCGCGCGGATAGACCTCATGGCTTTCAGAGATCCGTTGCTCATGTGTTCCTGATTCATGGCCGCCCCTCCAACGGCACGTTTTCCAATCACGGCAACCAATCCCACCCATCCCGCATCTCGATAAGGTCACGGCTGTTGGACCGTCCCCACCTTCTCGCCCCGGAGGAAGCGCTCCACGGCCCGGAGCACCTCGCGGTTGGGAGGGAATTCTGGGCGGCGCTGGGGCGGCTGATTCCGGACTACGAGACGAGACGGGAGCGGCTGCGTACCGAGGGGCCTCGGCTCGTCTGGTAGCCCCATGGCGGGGCAGTTGATTCAGACCTCGAGGAACTTCATGCCGGTGATGCCCTCAGTCTCCATGGCTTGCTTGACGTGCTCGGAGACGATGAGGACCACCAGCCAACCCCAGGGGCGGAAGATGTCGGCGTCCCCGATCTTCGCCGGGTCCACCTTCAGCCCTCGCACGTTCTGGTATTCGCCTACCCTGTCTGGTTCGCCATCCTCTGGTCCCCAATAAGACACCTCGTCACACCGGGCGTCGTCGATGCACCGGATGACTCGCAGGGCATTGAGGATGAACCAGGGCTCCGTCTGTCCCTCCACATCCACCGGGATGAACTGCACCTCTTTCTGAAGACCCAGACGCTCGAAGAGCGAGACCACCCGCCGGTGGACGACGGGAATCCCCATGGACTCCATGTATTCGAGCGCAATACCCGCAGGCTTCACGGACAAGCGGATGGGCCTCTCGATTTCCAGGACTCGCCCCTCGTTGAACCTCCAGGTATCGAACAACTCGCGCTTGTCATCGTTCTCGCCTTCGCCCTCACCATCCTTGAAAAGAGGCATCCTCAAATGCCAACGCCCTGGAATGTATTTGTCATCATTTATTTTGAAATACCGTATCTGCCTGCTCATGGCTTCCTCGTGGCCAGCTTGTTGAGTTGAGAGCCCGGCGTACAGACGTCCCCTGCAATCCTGTCGAGCGCACTCACGAGCTTGGTTCGGCACTCGGCCTGGGACCTACAAGTCCGAACCGCGTTACTCAATCTTTCGAAAATCTCGCTGTGGTACGCCTCGGGATGGGGCCCCTTGTGGTCTCGCAGGTAGACGATGTTCGCCGGGTCCTCCAGGCTCATCCCCGCCTTCTTGAAGATCACGCTCCCCCTCGCCCCTCCTCCCGCCATGGCGAAGCGCGGCGGTGACAGGCTCGCCCACAGCCCTCCCTTCGGCACCTCCGGCAATCCCCTCGCCAGCTTCGCCCCCGCCACCGTCACCAGCACCCTCAGCCCCACTCCTCCCAGCGCCTTCCCAAACCGCTCGGCCACCGCCTCCAGCTCCTCCCTCGTCCTCGCCGCCTCCGCCTCCTGGTACAGCCTCAGGCAGGCATGCCCCACGTTGTAGAGCTCCGCCGCGCTGTAGGTCAGCAGCAGTCCCACTGTCACCGCTCCCGCCAACGCCTTGCTGAACACCGGCTCCGGTGCCGCCCGGGCCAGCGCATACAGCATCATCGACATCCCCACCGACAACAGCACCGCCCGCGAGCTGAACAGCTCCAGCGCCGCCTCCCTCACTCCCTTCCCCATGTAGCGCGGCGAAAGCTTCAACGCCTGAAACCACCTGGCGCTCTCCAGCGTCCCCGGCAACTCCACCTGCGCCGGCCCCAGCACTTCCTCGTACTCCTCCCTCACCCTACTCTCTAATGCCGAGGGCCTCGCCTCTGCTGGCAGCATCCCCGTCAGGGCCAACATCGTTGCCGGGTTCGGCTTCTCCTTCAGCCCCCTGCCCCTCTGCTGGAATTCCTCCTCCAGCGCTTCCACCACCTCCCTCGCCTCTTCCTCCGTCCACAGCCCCAGTGCCGGGTTCGGCTTCAACCTCTTGAAGCTCAGCCTCAGCCCCTGCCCCTCGTCCCCCTGGTACCCGCTCACCCCCACCGGCTCCAGCACCGGCACCTCCTCCTGCGCTTGCGCCACCGTTGCACCCAGCGCCAGCACCAACGCCAACAGCAGGTAGATGGGTTGAAGGACTCTCGGCTGCATGCGCGGCTCCTCCGACCCTTCGGAATGCAGGGCGGTGGCGGCCAGTGTCCCTCACCTCGGAGGTGGGGTGCCAGACACGACTCTGGCCCGGGGCTCGTGGCCTCACCGCCGCGATGGCCCGGTTTGCACTCACCGTGAAGCCCCGGCACCCCTCCGCCCCCTTCCCGCTTCTACGCGGCGAGACGGAAGCGGCTTCGCATGGAGGGGCCGCGTCTCGTCTGGTAGGCGTCACTGCCTGGCGAGGATGCGCCCTTCTGCATCGACGGCGTACTCCGCGCCCCCATCCGTGATGATGGCACCAGGAGCACACCGCGACAGGTCCGGAGTAAAGCGCACGAAGAAGATGTTGTTATCGTTCGGCTGCCAGATCGACACATGAAACGTTTCCCGAAGGGAGAGGCACCGAGCCACGGGATCATCTCCCTTCCGCGGCGACGTTCCGGGCGGCAGGAAATCATTCATGGCTGCTTCGAGCGCCACCACCAGGGGGCCCTCCAGGTGGGAACCCTGCTCATAAGAATCTGGAAACTTCACCTTGGCGGCCACTGCTGGAGGCGCCCGTTCCGCCTTCTCGTACAAGCCATACCTGAGAAGTGAACAGCCCGTCAGGGTCATCAAACAGCAGGGAACAACGCAGAGGGTCCATTTCATGGGCATCCCGCCAATGGCTCTTTTTTCAATACGGCTGGCGGGCCGTCCCCACCTTCTCGCCCCGGAGGAAGCGCTCCACGGCGTGGAGCACCTCGCGGTCGGACATGAGCGCCACGTGCTCGGCGTCGCTGTCCACCCGCCACCACGTCATGGGCAACACGGGTACCGCGCGAGAGGACAGCACCGAGCCATCCCCATCCGCTCGCGGCGGGTGCTTCAGGTCCAGCTTTCCGTCCACCATCCGCACCCCGCTCACCGTCGGCCTCCCCGTCCCCACCACCACCAGCGTCTCGAAGGGCGCCGCCGGCAGCCCCGGCTTCGGCGCGAGCGCCTCGTGCAGCTCCCGGTGCGCGTCCAACATGCGAATGAGCTGCGCTCGGTAGGCCTCGTCCTCGCGCAACGCGGAGTCCGCGAACGGGCCCCAGCCCTGCTTCAACCAGACAGCCGGATCCAAGGCATCCACCTCCACCGGCCCTCCCCCGGCATCCACGAAGAAGTCGCTGCGCGCGGACACCAGCTGGAAGGCAGACGCAAAGGTAAACAAGGCCTCGGGCGCGAGCAGCGCCCGGTTGCGCAACGTCTCGGTCCCCACCAGCAGGTCATCGAAGATGCCCGGGCCTCCCGTGAACGGCGTGCCGATGATGACCACGCGCTTCACGTGCTCGGCTCCCACCCATGGGCGCTCACCGGTCTGCGCCCCACCGTGTAGCAAGCAGTGCAGCGTCACCAGCCCGCCCATGCTGTGGGCCACGATGTTCACTTTCCGCTTGCCTCCCCCTTCCGCCACGAGCTGCTCGATGCGGGCGCACAACGCCCCGGCGCTCTCGCGGATGTCCCTCCGCCAGTCATAGGAGAACGGAACGAAGCCCGGCAGGTGGTCCCTCCCAAACTCCATGAACGAGCGGTACGCGTCCACCGACGCAAAGACGGCCGACAGCTTCGTCATCGGACCGTCCGGCCGCAGCGGCCCGTAATTCGGCACCGGGCGCTGGCCCGGGAACGGTATCGCCAGCGTGCGCTCTCCCCGCGAGAGCGCCTGTCCCACCGTGAGCCAGGCACGCTCGGGCTCGGGGCCCTCGGTGACGAGAAAACTGCCTCGGTAGCCCGGGACGAGAATCGTGACCTCCTCGCCCGTGGGCGGAGGCACATTGACGCGGGCAGCACCGCAGCCAGTGAGTACCGCGCCCAGCAGGAGCAACACGACGCACGAGTGGTGGAGTGTCCTCATGGCGCGCAGCTTCCGGGGGATGCTTTCCCCTCGCAAGACTCCTGCCTCCCCGCCCGTCCGCTGGCCACGCGAGCCCCCCTCCTCCCGGTACGGCCCGCTGCCGCCAGAAAGCACCGTTCGCACCTTCGGACAAAGGAGATGCCAGATGGCGGACGACCCCGTGGAGAGGATGCACCAGCGCGAGCGTCAACAAGAGCGGGAGCGGTTGCGCGAGCTGGAGGCGAAAGATTTGGAAGTGGAATCCCAGCGGGGCTCACGCCCGCTCGAGGGCTACGCCGGAGGCCACACGACCTGGGCGAGCAAGCAGGACGACGAAGCCGCCGCAGAGGTGCACGCCCACGACGCGGAGGACTCCTGGGCCGAGAGCCAGGAGCAGGTGGCGCGACTCTCGCCCGAAAGTGGAGAACCCGCTCGCAAGGACGAGGAGCCCCCGAAGTAGGCGTGGGTTCTCTCAGGGCACCGTCACCCAGGGCGGGGGCGAATGTTGGGGCGGAGGGGCGTGCGCCGGCCCCTCGGATTCCACCACCGCTTTCGCGAGCCTGCGGGTCCGCTTGAGCCCCTCGCCCACCCACTCGTAGGAGCGGTGGAGGAAGTCCGAGACGGTGGTGAGGGCGAAGATGGAAGCAACAAGCCGCGTCTCCCGCGGGCGCACCGCGTGCGCGCAGACGAGCGCCCCGGCCACCCAGGGGCCCAGGCAGAAGGTGCAGGACACCAGGTCCCCGATGGCCCGACGCAGGCCATGTCCGCGGGAGGACTCACTCACCTCGGCGGCCGGACTCTTCCCCTCGTAGCGAACGAAGGGCGCGCGCAGGGGACTGGTCACGAAGTCCCGGGCCAGGATGCGCGAGAGCTTGTGGGTGGCCACCCCCAGCAGCAATGTGTCGCGCAGCGTCAGGCGCGCGGGCAAGGCCCGGCCATCGCGCCAGCGCAGGAAGCCCGCCAAGGCCGTGCCGTAGAATCCCATCAGGAGCGCATAGGAGCCGAGCGGCATTTGCTCGTCTCTGTAGCCGGCGAAGAAGCGTCTCTCCTGCAAGGGCACGAGCATGAAGGTCTCCCCGGGGGCCTCGGCGAGGCAACGGTCCCGGGAACAAGGCTGCGCATCCCACCCTCCAGTCCCAAGCGAAGGACGGCGCACCAGCCAGCGGGCTGCCTCCCTGGCAGGTGTGTCCCTGCTCCGTCAGCCCCAGAGCCACACACCCGGTCCCTGCGGCCGGCAACTCCAGGTGTCGCTCACGGAACCATGCCCCGTACTGACCAGAATTTTCAGTGAAATCAAATCTTACCGCCTTGATGAATTCTCAAGGAGAGAGCTAGTCAGAGGGCAAGCCCTTCCCCCTGGAGGCGAGCCCATGCTCACCCACCCGCTGTCCCTCGTCCGTTCCCTGCTGCTGCTCACCGCGCTGCTACCCACGCTGGCCTGGTCGCAGGAGCTGCGCTTCACCACCCTGGACATCGGCCAGGGAGACTCGGCGGTGCTCATCGCTCCGGGAGGCTGTGTAGCGCTGTTCGACGGCGGCCCCACCGGCTCGGGCGCCACCATCAAGGCCTACCTGAAGTCGCTGGGGGTGACGAACATCGACATGGCCTTCGTCTCGCACATGCATGCCGACCACATGGGCGGCATCGACGAGGTGGACGTGGGCACGGACGCCGTCTCCATCGACGCGGTGTACGACCACGGTGGCACGTACAACTCCGCCTCATATGACGACTACGTCAGCCACTTCAGCGGCCGACGCCACACCGTGTACCGGGGGCAGACCTTCTCGCTGTGCGGCCAGGTGACGCTCACCGTGCTGGCCACCAACGGCAACGGCATCTCCAGCACCGACGAGAACACCAAATCCGTGACGGTGAAGGTTACCTACGGCGAGTTCGACGCGCTGGTGGGCGGAGACCTCACCAGCAGCCCGGACATCGAGTCCACCCTCCTCAACGACGTGGGCGAGCTCGACCTGTACAAGGTGCACCACCACGGCTCACGCAGCTCGTCCGGCAACCCGTTCCTGGACGCGACGCTGCCGACGGTGTCCTTCATCTCCGTGGGCCGCGACAACACCTACGGCCACCCGACGCAGGAGTGTCTGGACCGACTGACGGCACGCAACTCGGACATCTGGATGACCGAGGACCCCGCGACCAACGCGGAGCTGGGCCATATCCAGCTCAGCTCCTCGACGGGTGACACCTTCATGGTGACGCAGGGGACCCGGAGCGTCTCCTACCTCTCGAAGGGCTCGGACAGCCGGCCCCCCTCCGCACCTGGCGCACCGGTGGCCCTCGCCATCTCCCCCAGGGAGATCGAGCTGTCGTGGAATGCCTCCACCGACAACATGGGGGTGGCGGGCTACCGGGTGCTCCGCAGCAGCACCAGCGGCACCAATCCGCCGGTGATGACGATCACCACCAACGGCTTCGTGGACCAGGGCCTCTCACCCGGCACCACCTACTGGTACCGGATAACCGCCGTGGACGCGGCGGGCAACGTGTCCTCGCCGGTCGGCGTCTCCGCACGCACGCCCTCGCTGGGCATCACCCTCACCAGCCCCAACGGCGGCGAGAGCTGGACCGCCGGCAGCACCCGGGCCATCACCTGGACGACCCAGAGCGTCTCCAACGTGAAGCTCGAGTACACGCTCAACAACGGCGGTACGTGGAGCGTCATCGCCAGCAGCGTGGCCGCGTCCACGGGCAGCTACACGTGGACGGTGCCCGGCTCGGCCAGCACCGCGGCACGGGTGCGCGTGACGGATGTCTCCGGCACGGCCTCGGACATGAGCGACGGCACCTTCACCATCACCGTGCCCACCTCGTCGACAGCGGTCATCATCAACGAGATGCTCGCCAACGAGCCCGGCAGCAGCACCGCCGGAGAGTTCGTGGAGCTCGTGAACGTGGGCAGCTCGCCCGTCGACATCAGCGGATGGGTCCTCTCGGATGCCGCCTCGGCGAGGCACACCTTCGCCGCGGGGACGGTGCTCGGCGCGGGCAAAGCCATCGTGGTGTTCGGCGGAGCAACCGGGATTCCCGCGGGGACTTCCAACGCGGTGGCCGCCTCCACCGGCACGCTCAGCCTCAACAACACCACCGACACGGTGACGGTGAAGACCTCCTCCGGCACGACCATCGACTCGTTCAGCTACACGAGTGCCCTGGCCAGCCAGGACGGCGTGTCGATGAACCGCAACCCCGATGCGAGCGCCACGGGCACCTTCGTGCTCCATACGAGCCTCTCGGCCCTGAGCGCGTCGCCGGGCGTGCGCGTGAACGGCAGCGCGTTCTGACGCGGACCCGCGAGGCTCCCGCCCCCTCCAGGCTGGAGCCTCGCAACGGCAGACATTCCCTACCGTCACGGTGTCCTGAGTCCACTGCCCGGAAGCCGCTCCAACAAGTTCCGGGATGACCCGGGCGGCGAAGGCTGGGAGACAGTCCGTGAGCGGATGGTGTGCCCCGCGTGCAAGCACGATGGGCCACCGCCCATGACGTCCTGACGTACAGCACTCAGGCCCGCGAGCCTCCGCCAAGCGCGGGGGCCGCGGTGCCCGTCTCCAGCACCGCCGCACCACGCACCCGTCCCTCTCGCAGCGCCGCCAGCGCCTCGTTGGCGGCCTCCAGTGGGAAGGCCTGTACCTGCGTGTGCACCGGCACCCGCGGGGCCAGCGCGAGGAAGTCCAGTCCGTCCTGCCGCGTGAGGTTCGCCACCGAGCGCACGCTGCGCTCGCCCCACAGCAGCGAGTACGGGAAGGCGGGGATGTCACTCATGTGAATGCCCCCGCACACCACCGTGCCGCCCTTCACCACCGCCGCCAATGCCGCGGGCACCAGGCTCCCCACCGGCGCGAAGAGAAGGGCCGCGTCCAACGGCTCGGGGGGCAGCACGTCCGAGTCTCCTGCCCACTCCGCCCCCAGTCGCAGGGCGAAGTCCTGTGCCGCCACATCTCCCGGACGCGTGAAGGCATACACCCGCCTCCCCTGGTAGCGCGCCACTTGGATGAGGACGTGCGCCGCCGCACCGAAGCCGTATAGCCCCAGTCGCTCCGCGTCCCCCGCCATCCGCAAGCAGCGGTAACCGATGAGCCCCGCGCAGAGCAGCGGCGCGGCTTGTGACGGCTCGTAGCCCGCGGGAATGGGGAAACAGAAGCGGTGGTCCGCCACCGTGTAGTCAGCGTACCCGCCATCGAGCTGGTAACCCGTGAAGCGCGCGTTGTCGCAGAGGTTCTCTCGCCCCGTCAGGCAGTAGCGGCAGGTCCCATCACTCCACCCCAGCCACGGCACCCCTACCCGCGTCCCCGGCATGAGGATTCGTGCCCGCTCGCCCGCCTTCACCACCGTCCCGACGATTTCGTGCCCGAGTACCAACGGCAGCTTCGGCCGCGTCAGCTCTCCGTCCGCTACGTGCAGGTCCGTCCGGCACACCGCGCACGCGTGCACCTTCAGCAGCAATTGCTCGGGTCCTGGCTCCGGCACCGGCCGCTCCTCCAGACGCAGCGGCTGACCTGGCGAGTGCAGCACCATGGCTCGCATGGGCACCTTCTCACCCTGAGCTCATTGAAGAGGAGCGCGTCCGGCACGGGCTCGCCTGCCCCACACCCACCATCCGGTACCCACCCCGTCCCGCACCGGACACCAACTGTTCGTCCCGTGCCGGGCACGCATCTGGAACCTAGGTACTCCTCCTTCTGCGACCAGCCCCCTCCCTTTCGGCACGGTTGGGTCTCCGAGGTGCAACCCGGGGCTCGCTTCCTTCCTCACGGTGGGAGCACGGGGACGGGCGCTTTTACCCTCACCCCGACCCTCTCCCAGAGGGAGAGGGAGAGGTGGGGTGGAGGGCGCTCAGATTTGAAGGCCTGCGACGAGACCTGGCCACGTCTGCACTCGTACTCGGTCTGTGTCGTAGACCCGCCCCAGCTTGAAGCGGTCTACCCCCTGCACCTCCTCATCCTCGAAGGACACGAGCGTGTTCGCCGTCAGCCCTCCAAAGATGGCGAAGTGCTTCACCGGCTGCCAACCCGCCACCACCCTCAACTGGCCCAGCAAGTGCCCCGTCGGCTCGATGAACCCTCCCGTATGCAGCGAGCTGGCCAGCACGTCCACGTCCACGAAGAAGGGCCCCACCGGGATGTGTCCCCCCACTCCCAGTCCCGTCGCCCATAGCCGCTGCCGGCTCTCGCTCCCAGGCCTCAGGCCCACCGTGAAGAGCGTGTGCATCGTCCGCCCCCCCAGCTTCAATGCCACGTTCGTCATCAACATCTCGCTGCCCCACACCTGCACGTGCTGCTGGCCGTTGCCCACGAAGCTCAATAGGCCAATCGAGCTGTCCGCCTCGCTCGCCACGTTGATGAGGCCCAGCTGCAGGCCCTTCACCCGCCGGCCTACGTTGACGATGCCCACCTGCGCACCGCTCACGTCTCCCCCGATGTTGACCACCGAGAGCTGGGCGCCCTGGAGGTTGCCCGCGATGCTCAGCCCCGCGGACATCTGCACGCCCACCAGCTCCTGGGCAATGTTGAGCCCCGACGCCGCCTGCAGTCCCCACGCCTTCCCCGACGCCACGTTCAGGCCCGCCGCGAACTGCGCTCCCACCATCTCCCCCGCCGCCACGTTGACCCCCGCCGCCGACTGCCAGCCCCTCATCGCCCCCCCCGCCACGTTCAGGCCCACCGCCATCTGCGTGCCCTGCACCTGGCCGGCGTAGTTGGCCCCTACCGCCAGCTCCATCCCCCTCATCTCCCGGTCCACCCAGTTGCCCACCATTGCCATGGCCAGGCCGTCCACTCGGCCCGCATGCGTGGCGAGCATCCCCACGGAGATGTTGTTCACCACGTTGCCGCTCGAGAAACCGTTGGTGCTGATGCCAGGCAGCAACGAGACACTGAAGGGCTTGTGCACGACCTGCGCGGGTGGCGCCTCGGGAGCCGGCTGCTCGGCGCCTGCCGGAAACGACACCATCCCCGCCATGACCCCCGCACACACCCAGACCTGGAGCTTCATCGCCTCACCCTTTTTGTAAAATGGGAGCTATTGGCGACTGAAACACCGGGGCCTCGCCCAACTGTCACCTGCTACCTTCTCGCCCATGCTGACGCGCACCATTCCCAAGAGCGGTGAGAAGCTGCCCGTCATCGGGCTCGGCACCTGGCAGACGTTCGACGTGGGGCCCTCCCCCGCCGAGCGCAAATCCCAGAAGGAAGTGCTCAAGAAGTTCCTGGCCGCGGGCGCCCGCGTCATCGACTCCTCCCCCATGTACGGCCGCGCCGAACAGGTGGTGGGGGACCTGCTGCGCGAGCTCGGCCAGGAGCGCACTCCCTTCCTCGCCACCAAGGTGTGGACCACCGGCAAGGAGGTCGGCGTGGAGCAGATGCGCGACTCCCTGCGCAAGATGCGCCCTGGACAGCTCGACTTGATGCAGGTGCACAACCTCGTGGACTGGCGCACCCACCTGCCCACCTTGCGCGAGTGGAAGGCCGCCGGCCGCATCCGCTACCTCGGCGTCACCCACTACCAGCTCGGCGCTTTCGACGACCTGGAGAAGCTCATCCGCGAGGAGTCGCTCGACTTCGTGCAGCTTCCCTACTCCATTGCCCGGCGCGACGCTGAGAAGCGTCTGCTTCCCGCCGCCGCCGAGCACGGCACCGCTGTCCTGGTGATGCAGCCCTTCGAGAGTGGAGACCTCTTCCGCCAGGTGAAGGGCAAGTCGCTGCCACCCTGGGCCGCTGACTTCGACTGCAAGAGCTGGGCGGAGTTCTTCCTCAAGTTCCTGCTCGGACACCCCGCCGTCACCTGCCCCATCCCCGCCACCAGCAACCCGCGCCACCTCGAGGACAACCTCCGCGCGGGCTCCGGGCGCCTGCCCGACGAGAAGACCCGGGCCCGCATGGTGGCGTACCTCGGCCTGTAGCCGCGCTCAGCCCTCGATTTGCGACTCGTACACGAGCTCGCCCGTGAGCGTGAAGACGAGGCCGGTTCCCAGCTCACCCTCCTCGTCGTCACGGCCCACCTCGAGCTGCTGCGTGTCCTCGTCCCACTGGCCCGAGTAGTACTCGCCACCCGCCGCCATCCACCCCCGGTCCTCCGCGACGAGCGTCTCCACCGAGTCCCCCTTGTCGCTGGTGGCCAGGTAGACGCTCCACTCCACCCCCTCCTCCTTCAGGTGAGACACCACGTCGGCGAGCTCCTCGTCCTTCGGCGAGGCCCCCTCCTGCGCCGGCGTCACCTTCCACTTGCGCTCGTCCGCCTTGGGCTTCTGCTCCAGCCAACCACGCACCAGGGCCAGCATGGCCTGCTCGGCCTTCTCCTGGAGCCCCTTCATGCTCGCGGGCAGCCCCACCTCGTCCAGCGCCATCAGCGCCGTCTCCAGCTGGATTGCCTTGATGGCCCACTCGTTCATCGCCGTCTGCAGCATGCCTTCCATCTCCTCGGACCTGGTGCGGCCCGCACTCCATCCCCGGGGACTTCCCTCGGGCAGGGCGGCTGCCCCTATCACGTTCCGCCACCCCGTGGGGCCGCTCCTCCTCCTCTGACTTCCGTCCCCTCACGCTGTCCACCCGCGAACGCGGGCACCGTCCCGCAGTACGGACCCACGGCACCCTCGCCAGCAAGCCTCAGGCTGCGCACCTTTACGGACATCCGCTGCTCGCGCGGCGGAGAGGGAGGGTGGATGGGGGGCGGCGAGCAACAGGAATGGAGTCTCGGTGAGCCCCCATGGTCACACTTCATGAGACTCCCGAAACGGGTAGCCATGAGCGTCCCCCTGAAGGTGCACAAGCCACTGGGGGCGCGGGTGATGGCAGTGCTGCACCCGACCTTCGCGGTGCTGGGCGTGGCCCTCCTCGTGCTGCTCGTCGACGACGTGGGCCCCCAAGAGCTGGGACGGGTGCTGGCGCGCGCGGCGCCCTGGCTGCCCCTGGTGCTCCTGCTCGAGGTGGCACGCCAATCCCTGAACGCGGTGGCCACCTGGGTGGCGTATGGCAGCCGGACGCGAGACGTGCCCTTCCGCAGCATCCTGCGCGCACAGCTCATCAGCGCGGCGGTGTCGAGCGTGGCACCCGCGGGACGGGCCGCGGGTGAGGCGACGAAGGCGGCGCTGCTCAGCCCCTATACGGGCGGTGCCCCAGCCATGGCGGCAGCGGCCACGTCGCAGGTGGCCGCGCTGGTGTCCGGCGGCCTTATCTCCCTTCCCTGTACCCTGGCGGCGTACCTGCTGACGGGCGCCTCGTGGCTGACGCTGGCGCTCGGTGTCCACGCGCTGGTGATGTTGCTCGCGGGCCTGGGAATGCACGCGGGCATGCGGGCGCACGGGCCCGGAGCGTGGTTGAAGCACCACCTCCACCGCTTCGCCCCCCATACCGAGTCCTTCCAGAAAGCGCTGCACGGCGGCGTGCTGCCACCCGCCCAGCCCCTCGTGGCCACCTTCCTCGGCCGGACGCTTCAGGTGGTGCAGTACGGCACCCTGGCCATGGCGGTGGGCATCGACACGACGGCGCTGGAGGCGCTCGTCGCCCAGGGGCTCCACCTGCTGTCCATGGCGGTAGGCATCCTGGTGCCGGGACGCTTCGGCGTGAGCGATGGGGCCTTCGCGCTGTCGGCCAACGCCTTCGGCACCACCACCGCTCGGGCCATGTCCATCGCGCTGCTCGCCCATGGGATGCAGGTGCTGTTCGTGCTGCTGGGCTCGCTCACCCCCCTGGTGTGGAAGGCGCCCCCTCTTCCCGCGGCACAGCCCGGTCGCAACCTCGACGACTGAGCGCCAGGGGCTAGACTCCGGCGCCCATGGACCCGGCCGTGCTGCTCTACGACGAGCCGACGAGCGCCCTGGACCCCTCCCAGGTGCTGGACGCGCCGCGCCACGAGGCCACGCGCCGTCTGCTCGCCCAAGCCCATGACTGAGCGCGCCATACTAGTAACCGTCAAACTAGAAAATTAATCCAGAATTGAAATACGAGAAAAAGTGGAATTCCCTTTGGGTTCAAGGCAGCCTCCCGCCGCCTTCTCGAAGGCGCGTACTCCCGAAGGCGCTCGCCCAGGCCTCCCTCCTCCAGGACTCGCGCGACGAGCTCACCTGGAGGGCTCCACCCCTTCTCCTCCATGGGAGCAATCCTCATGAACTCGCAATCGCTCTTCCGCGTCCTCACCGCGGCTGGCCTGTCGCTCGCTGTCACCGCCTGCGGTCCCCAGGATGAGCTGTCTTCCAATGAGCCAAACCCAGCCGCAGAGACAGCCTCCGTCACGTCGCGCGTCTCCAGCCCGCGGCTGAGCCCGGACGAGGCCAGCGCCGTCGCCGCCGGGTCCTCCGACGAAGATGGCTCCGTGCAGGTCCTCGGCATCACCTACGTCCGCCCGCATGGCGTCCGTCCCGCGCTCCTCGCCTACGAGGTGCTCGTGACGACGTACGACCGCGACGGTCTGACCCTGGAGGAGCTTGTCTACGTGGATGCGAACGATGGCTCGGTGCTGCTCCGCATCCCTCGCAACTCGGTTGCCTCGGAGAGCATCCTCGGCGAGTAGTGCAGTGAGCCAGGACCGTCACCGTGTTGCTCTCTCGGGGGGAATACGGTGACGGATACCCTCACCCCGTCCCTCTCCCGAGGGGAGAGGGGAAATGGCCGCGGGAGCAGAAAGAACTCAGGGGCTGAAGCGGATGACCTCGATGCCCTTGTCCGTCCCCACCGCGAAACGGCGCCCCACCGGGTCCAGCGCGAGCGGCGGCAGCGATGGCAGGTGACGGATGATGCTGCTGGACTGCATGCCCGTGGCGAGCCCCGGCCAGCTCTCCACGACACGCCCCGTCGCGAGCTCGATGAGCCGGGGATGCTCGAAGAAACCCACCGCGTAGCCGTCCATCACCATCAGGGTCCCCGCGGGCCTGTCCAGGGGCGCCATGGACAGGAAACGCCGCTCGGTGAGTGAGTACACCCCAAGGCGCGCCGTGTCCGTCGGCCGTCCGTCCTCGAAGGGCGTCTCGTCCCCGTCCAACCCCGAGCAATCCATCACCAGTAGATCCCTCTCCCCGAAGGCCGCCGAGTGGATCTCCAGGAAGCAATCCCCCACCTCGAAGTCCTGGGGCTGGTCCAACGACGCGGGCTGCTCGAGTGCGCGAGCCACGTCGAAGGTGGACGCCGCATCCACGGGGTGCCAGATCCACCCCGCGCTGAGCAGGTAGCGGCCATCACGGCTGAACTGCAGCCGGGAGTGGAAGAAGTCTGGTGATTTGCTGTCCCGCCGGGTGAGTCGCTCCCCCGTCTCCGCGTCCTCGAGCTCCAGAGTGCAATACTCCTCGGGACAGTGGGCCAGGAGCGTGCGGCCGCTCGGCAGGGTCAGGAGCGCGATGGGATACTCGTAGGCATTCGCGTGGTAGTAGCTGCGATTGAGCTCGCGCACATGCCGCCCGTCCCGGAGCAGGGCCGCCTTGGTGCCAAGCTTCTCGTAGATGACGGCGTACCGGCCATCCTGGGACGTCACCGCGGCATCGAAGCGATAGCCATGATGGACGTGGGAATCGATGCTCCTCCCGTCCAGCCCGTAGCGCGTGCCGCCGGAGACCCAATCCACGAGCCCCTCTCCATTCCAGCCAAGGGACTGGGGAGCACAGGGGGTCGGAATAAAGAGATGTTCAGCTTTCATAGGGGCCCGGGACGCAGGAGACCCGATGGATCTGACACGCGCCACGCCTTCTCTGTCGGCCCATCAGCCGTCCAGGTGGCGCCCGCTTCCCTGACTGGAGCGGGAGCACACCAGGACCCACTGCCCTCCGGTGGCGGTTGCAACGGCCTTCCCCCGTACTCAATGACGGAGGAGGCCCCTGGTCTTGGAGTGGCCCCCGGGAGACGGGATGCGGCAGCGGATCGACGACTACGCCTTGCTGGGTGACTGCCACTCCGCGGCCCTGGTGGGCCGGGATGGGTCCATCGACTGGGCCTGCTTTCCCCGGTTCGACTCACCCGCGGCATTCTGCCGCATCCTGGATGTGGGCCGAGGCGGCTCCTTCCGGGTGAGTCCCGAGGGCCCCTACCAGTCCACCCGCCGCTACATCGACGACACCAATGTGCTCGTCACCACCTTCACCACCCCCACCGGCGTGCTGGAGTTGACGGACTGCATGCCCGTGCGCACTGGCCTGGCCCACAGCCCCCGGGTGGGGACGCGGCACGCGCTGCTGCGGCGCCTGCGCTGTATCGGAGGCCAGGTGCAGGCCCGCGTGGTGGTGGCACCACGCTTCGAATACGGCGCCTTCGTGCCGCGCATCCGCCTCACCTCGCCCCAGACGGCCGAGCTGGTGGGCGGCGCCGATGCGCTCTGGGTGACGGCCACGCGTCCGCTGACGGCGCACGAGAACGCCCTGCGCGCCCGCTGGCTCATGCGCGCCGGAGACGAGGCCTGGGTGGAAGCGGCCTGGACGCCCTCGCTCGTCGAGCGCAGCCCAGCGGAGATGCCAGACCTCGCGGCGATGCGCCGCCGGCTGGAACAGACCGTGGCCTTCTGGCGCGAGTGGATTTCCCACTGCGCCTACGAAGGAGAGTACTTGCACGCGGTGCGGCGCTCGGCCCTGGTGCTCAAGGCGCTCACGTATGCGCCCTCGGGCGCCATCGTGGCGGCCCCCACCACCTCCCTGCCCGAGGAGCCGGGCGGCGTGCGCAACTGGGACTACCGCTACACCTGGCTGCGCGACACCACACTCACCCTCATCTCCCTCATGCTGCTGGGCTACCAGGAGGAGACGCTCGCCTTCGAGCACTGGCTGGCACGCACCAGCGCGGGCCGGGCCGAGGACGTTCAAATCATGTACGGCATCCGCGGCCACCGGCTGCTGCCCGAGGTGGAGCTGCCGCACTTGGAGGGCCACCAGGGCTCGAGACCCGTGCGCGCCGGCAATGGAGCGGTGAAGCAACTGCAGCTCGACGTCTTCGGGGAGATGCTCCAGGGCGCGTGGCTCTTCTCGAAGATGGGCCGGCGGATGTCTCAGAGGAACTGGGAGTTCCTGCGCGGGTTGGTGGACAACGTGTGTGAGCGCTGGCGCCAGCCAGATCAGGGCCTCTGGGAGGTGCGCGACGAGCCCCGGCACTTCGTCCACTCGAAGCTGCTGTGCTGGGTGGCGCTGGACCGGGCCATCCGCATCGCGCGAGCTCGGCGGCTGCCAGCCCCGGTGGGACGCTGGGTGCGTGAGCGCGCGCTGGTGCGCGAGTACCTGCTGAAGGAGGGCGCTCGCAACGGGTGGTTCCCCCAGTCGGTGGGCACAAACCTGGCGGATGCCTCGGTGCTGCAATTGCCGGCGCTGGGCTTCCTCCCGTCCGCCCACCCGCTGGTGAGCCGCACGGTGGACATGGTGCGCCAGCGGCTGGAGAAGGGCGGACTCCTCTACCGCTACGACGCCCCGGACGGACTCAGCGGCGGAGAAGGCACCTTCCTGCTGTGCTCCTTCTGGCTGCACGACGTGCTGGTGCACTCGGGCAGAACGCACGAGGCGGAGGAGCTGCTGCGCTACCTGCTGAGCCTGGCCAACGACGTGGGCCTCTACGCCGAGGAGGCGGTGCCGGGCACGGGCGAGGCAATGGGCAACTTCCCGCAGGCCTTCACGCACATGGCGCTGGTGGCGTCGTGTGCACAGCTCTCCGCGGGCCGGAGCTTCCAACTACCGAGGGCGGGCGCGTACGACTACGCGGACTTCGCGCTCACGTACCATCTCGGCCGGCGCTCCATGTTCATGTCCCACTTCTCGTGGGAAGCGGTGCAGTGAGCGGCCTCCGCTAATACCCGAGGCTCGGGTCATACCGGGGCGCCAGCAGCGAGGGCACCACCATCTCCGTCACGTCCTTGCCCCCGAGCAGGTTCGTGGCGAGACACAGGGGCGTGTAGATGAAGCCCGGAATCCCCCACCACCCGAGCAGCAGCGACAGCAGCGTGTAGCCGAGACTCAAGACGAAAGTGCTCTGCCCGGCCCGGATGAAATAGACATCCGACGAACGTCGCATGGTCGTAGTGAGGAAGGAGACGCAATACTCGAAGACCACGAACCGTCCACCGCGTCGCAGCTCATCCTGCACTTGCGCTGTGGACAGGCCCTCCATTCCCAGGATGCCAGCCATACAGCCCCCTGTCCGGAAGTGCGGCCAAGGCCGCGAAGAACAGAGAGGCAGAGTACATGGGTGATGCCCGGCTGCACAGCGACGCGGAGAGAGGGACGAGCGCGACCGCACGAGAAGAAACAGGCATTTGATAGTTCACGTATCGCGGCACCCGGCAACGCCTCTCATTCGTGAAGATGGCGACTCTCGCGGTCCGATAATTATCGGTGCATCCATGGCTGTCTTCGCACGGATGTTGTTGCCTGGCAGGCAACATGCGGCGGTTTCACGCACGCATCGTGCGCGTCCGCTGCAACTTGCTGCGGAGGTTGCACGGCGGCAGGCAACACGCGGCGGTTTCACGTACGCATCGTGCGCGTCCGCTGCAACCTGCCCCCCGGGGCTCCCCCGTCGTGCGGACAAGAGGGCGGCATCCGCGCGCCTGTCAGGCCCTGCCACCCTGCTTACCGTGAGCACTTGGGAGGCAGGAATGGCCACGAAGAAGACGGACAAGAAGGACCCCATCGTTCACCTGGGCGAGCTCATCCACGGTATCCAGGTCGCGATGATGACGACGGTGGAGCAGGACGGAACCCTGCGCAGCCGCCCCATGTGGACGCAGGACCGGGACTTCGACGGAGAGCTGTGGTTCTTCACCCGCGAGCACTCGCCCAAGGTGGACGAGGTGGAGCGAGACCATCACGTCAGCCTCTCCTACTCGGAGCCCGCGAGGGATCGCTACGTGTCGGTGAGCGGCTCCGCCCGGCTGGTGCGCGACAAGGAGAAGGCCCGCGAGCTGTGGAACCCCACCCTCAAGGCCTGGTTCCCCCAAGGACTGGATGATCCCGAGCTCGCGCTCCTGTGCGTCCGAGTGAACAAGGCCGAGTTCTGGGACACCCCCAACAAGCGCATGGTGCAGCTCGTGGGCTTCGTGAAGGGCGTCCTCACCGGCGAGCCGTACCGCCCAGGAGAGAACGAGAAGGTGAACCTCGACGAGTCCGGCACCGCGCTGCACTAGCGGAGACACGCAGGGGACTCCCCTCACCCCCCGCCCTCTCCCAAAGGGAGAGGGTGCGCACCTCTGAGACGCCGAAACGTATCGGTGCGTCATGGCCGCTTCCAATGCCACGGCAGCACCAGGCACCGGCGAACGTTATGCTGCGCGCGCCATGACCTCCCCTTTTGCCGAGCACTTCCCCGCCTTGCGCTCGGGTTTCAGCTACCTCGACAACGCCGCAGGGGCCCAGGTGCCCTCCCACACCATCGACGCCATCTCCCAGTTCCTCACGGGTGGGAGTTGCAACGTGGGCCAGCCCTATCCGGCGTCCCTGCGCGCCACCGAGGTCAAAGCCCAGGCCCGCGCCGCCACCGCCGAGTTCCTCGGCTGTCAGCCCGAGGAGGTCATGCTCGGCACCAGCGCCACCGCCCTCACCTTCCAGCTCTCGCGCGCCTTCTCGCGCCTGTTTCACGCAGGGGATGAGGTCATCATCTCGGAGCTGGAGCACGAGTCCAACGCCAGTCCCTGGCGCTGGCTGGAAGCACAGGGCGCGGTGGTGAAGGTGTGGCGCGCGCGCTGGCCCGAGGGACGGCTGGAGCTGGCGGACCTTCGCGCGCTGCTCACCGCGCGCACCCGGCTCGTCGCGGTGACGGCCGCCGCCAACTCGGTGGGCACCGCGCCCAATGTGGCTGCCGCCGCCACGCTCGCCCATTCCGTGGGCGCGTGGATCATCGTCGATGCGGTGCACGCCAGCCCGCACCAGCTGCCCGACGTGAGGGCCTGGGGCGCGGACTTCGCCGTGTTCTCGCCCTACAAGGTCTTCGGTCCCCACATGGGCTGCCTGTACGTTCGCCAGGAGCTGCTGCCCCGGCTGCCCGCGGACAAGCTGTGGTTCGTTCCCGAGGACAGCCCGCAGAAGTTCGAGCCCGGCACCGCCAACCATGAGGGCCTCGCCGGCTGGCTGGGGACGCTGCGCTACGTGCGCGAGGTGCTCGGTGGCGGACAGCCCGGACGCGCGGGGCTGGAGCAGGCCTTCCGCCGCATCGAGTCCCTGGAGCGCCCGCTGCTGGAGTCCACGCTGGAGCGGCTGAAGGCTCACAAGCGCGTGCGGCTGTACGGCCTCCCCGAGCCCCAGGGCCGCGTGGCCACCTTCTGCTTCAACGTACCCGGAGTCCCTCCACGCGCCGTGGCCGAGCACCTCGCCCGGAATGGGGTGGGCGTTGCCGCGGGCCACTACTACGCCACCCTGTCCATGCAGGCGCTGGGCCTCATGCCCGAGGGCGCGGTGCGCGTCTCGCTGCTGCACTACAACACGCTCGCCGACGTGGAGCGGCTGTTCGCCAGCTTGGACTCGCTCCCTTGAGCGCCCATTCCAACGGAGGAGGAAACGGAATGCATCCAGACGAGCAGAGGCACCTGAAGCAGTCCATCGAGCTGGCGCGCAAGGCCCGCGAGCGAGGCAACCACCCCTTCGGCGCGGTGCTGGTGGACAGGAACGGGCGTGTCCTCCTGGAGGGGGAGAACACCGTGGTGATGGAGCGGGACTGCACCGGCCACGCCGAGTCCAACCTCATGCGCGAGGCCACCCAGCACTACTCCCCCGAGCAGCTCGCCGGCAGCACCCTCTACGCCAGCACCGAGCCCTGTGCCATGTGTGCGGGCGCCATCTTCTGGGGCGGCGTGCGGCGGGTTGTCTTCGCGCTCTCCTCCGAGGGGCTGGGCCAGCTCGTCGGCACCGCCGAGCCCGCCCTCCGCATGTCCTGCCGCGAGGTCTTCGCCCGCGGCTCCGAGTCTACCGAGGTGGTGGGCCCGGTGGACCTGCCAGAGGCCCGTGAGGTGCACGAGGGTTTCTGGAAGTAGACCCGCGCGAAGGGAGCGGCGCGAACGCGAGCTCGAAGGCCCAGGCTGGAAAGGCCGTCGCGGCGAGGCCCGCGCCGGCTCCGTACAGCAGCTCATCCAGCGGGACCCCGAGGAACGCACCGCGCAGCAACAGGCTCGGCCGCCACGTGCGCTCGAAGACACCGGGCACCAACAGCTCGAAGACCAGGCACAGGCCCAGGTAGATGACGCCCGACACCGCGGCCCCGAGCAGGCTCGGAAGCAGCAGGTCCTGGCGCATTCCCAGCACGCCCAGGGTGCACGCCACCATCGCTGCTACCGAGGCATAGAGGATGGGCACTCCCACCGCGAGCAACAGCCCCGCCATCGCCAGCGTGGCCACGATGCCTCCCGCGGCCCGTCTCCACGGATGCAGGCCGCGGCTCCGGGGTACCACCGTCTGGCGGAACGCCACCGCATAGGCACAGGAAGAGAAAGCCCCGAGCCCGGCGACGAACAGCACGTCCTCCAGGCCGAAGCCGATTCTATCCGCCAGGCCAAACAGGAACCGGGGAGTCCAGTACTCCGGATAGAACAGCCACTCGGTCGCCGCGAACGGGAGCGAGGCCAACGCCGCCCTCCGCATCAACCCGCGCAGGTCCACGCGCACGAGCCAGATGAGGGCGCCCGGCACCAGGAACAGGAGCGCCATCACCAGGAACTCATACGTCATGGCGTGCTCAGGGAACCGCCAAGCCAATCAGTGGAAGCGCGACGGTGGCCAGGGTGGCGGTGATGGCGGCCGCGACTCGAAGCGGGATGCGACGAGAGCCGGGAGGCGCGGGACGCACCAGCAGCACCGCGAGCGTGGCCCCCGCCGGCACCAGCAGCCCCACGCCCGCGCTCAAGCCCAGGACGCCCAGCCCCCACGGCGCCAGCGCCAAGGTGAGGCCATTCAGCGCCACGATGACCCAGGCGGCCCGCTCGCCGCCCACTCGCGCCGGCAACGTGAGCTTGCCGCTCTCCCGGTCCGAGGGCTCATCGGGAAGCGCGGTGGCGATGGCACAGGCCAGATGGGTGGGCAGCAGGAGCGCGACGAGCGCCCAGGGAAAGCGACTGAAGTCCCCGCCCTGCGCGATGTACCCGTAGAGCGGGAGCACTCCAGCGACTCCCACCATCTGAAGCAGCTCCCCGCCGCCTCGGTAGGACAGCCGCAGCGGTGGATAGCTGTAGGCCCACAGCAGTCCCAGCGCCGCCACCGCCAACGGCACGAGCAGCGGAGCGCCCCGGACCAGCGCAAGCCCCAGCGACAGGGCCAGCAGCGCACCCGCGCAGACAGCGGCGGCGAATCCGAGCGCACGGGGAGAGAGTCGGCCCTCGACCAGCACGCGAGAGCCGCCAGAGAAGAGCGTGGCCGTGCGGTTGTGTCGGTCCGTCTCCTGGTCCGCCCAATCATTGGCGTAGACGATGAAGAGCTGGTCCAGCACCCCGAAGAGCTGCACTCCCACCAGCGTCCCCAGGTCGAGCGCACCTCCCCGCATGTGCACGGCGACGACTTGCCCGAGCAGCAGGGGGAGCGCGATGTACGACTGCGAGGGCAGCCTCGAGGCCTGGAGCCAGGCCCGGAGCGTCCCGCCCCCGTCCTTCACGATGAGGCCTCTCGCGATAGCCCGAGCCGCCGCGCGGCCTCGGTCCGCAGGTCCGTGAACGGAAGGTCCCAGCGGCAATCCCCATCGAAGCGCCAGGCCTTCACGGGGATGAAGTCCGCCTGGGCCAACACCTGGTGCAGGTGCGCCTCCTCGCGAGGCTCACGGCAGAAGGAGAAGGGGTTGCGGAACTCCTGGCCCTGGAGCCTCCGGTACTTGGTGTCGTTCTCGGAGATGAGCTCGATGAGCGTCCGCAGCCGGCCCTCGAGGTAGTCGAAGAACTCCAGGTCAAAGGGCCCGATGGTCGCGCGCCTCTCCGGCTGGCGCACCACCCAGCGGGCCCAGTCATAGCCGTACAGGAAGTCATGGGCGTAGCGGAAGCGCAGCTCCGACTTGTTGCCGAAGCCCCGGCACAGCGTCACCACCCGGCGCGCGAAGCTGAGGATCTCCTCGGGCTCTCCAGCGTTCCACATGCGGCAGGCCAGATGGTCGAGGTCCCAGAAGATGTTCTCTGGGAAGTCGTCCGCGAACGCCCGCACCACCTCGCCCAGGCCCTCGCAGAAGGCGCGTGCCTTCTCCACGCCGTCATGACCGTCCATCAGCCGCGCCGCCAGCTCCACCGGCAGCAGCGCCCTCGACCGGCCCGTGTCGAGCGAGGCCGCGTCTCCGAGCAGGGGAGACAGCTGCTCCAGCCCGGCGAGGATGTTTTTCGGAAGTCCTCTCACTTCCACCCTCCCAGGCCAACGACGAGCACCAGCACCGACAGCACGAACGTTCCCCACCAGATGGCGCGGTGGAGCTCTCCCTTGTATGCCGACTGCGCACCAAAGGCATTCGTTACCGCGGACGGGCTCCTCCCCACCAGACGCATGGCGAAAGGTAGCGCGAGCACCACGGCCGGCACCACCACGACGAGGGGAGGTGCGTCCTCGGCCAGACAGGACGCCGCCAGCCAGAGGAGCACGCCAACGAACAGTGACACCTCCGCGCTCCGGCGGACCACCGCGTTGCCCAGCACCGTGGTGAAGGTGCGCTTGCCCCCGGCGCGATCACTCTCCTCGTCGGACAGCCCGCTGGCCAGGGCGCTCGACAGCGACAGCGCCAGCAGGCCCGGCGCCAGCGACACCCACCACGCGGGCGCCCACTGGCCGCACTGGGCATACGCATGCAGCGTGGGAAGCACCCCGCCCACGCCCACCATCTCCAGCAGCTCGCCTCCGCCTCGGTAGTTGAGCCGCAGGGGAGGCAGCGTATAGACGGCGAAGACGAGCAGGCCCGACGCCGCCAGGGGCAGCAGCAGCGGGCGCCCCAGCACAACACCCGCGCCCCAAGCCAGGAGCAACGCCACCGCGCCCGCCCCGAGTCCCGCGGCGAGCAGGGCCCCGGCGGGGAGGATGCCGTCGGGAATCGTCTTCGGCGAGCAGCCCTGGGGGAACATGCGGCGCTTGAGGGCGTCCACCTCGCGATCTCCCCAGTCATTGAGCAGCACGACGAAGGAGACGTCCGCCACCATCCACAGCACGCCGAACACGAGCGCGCCCAGCGACAAGTGGCCGGCGGCGGCCGCGCCCACGGCCTGTCCGAACAGCGCGGGCACGAGCACCTTCGGCCAGCTCGCCGGCTTGAGGGCGTACCACCACCGCGCCAAGGGGCTCATCGACTCGATCCGCACCCGCAAACCTCCCGGCCGGCGGCCCAAAAAATGGCCAACCTCTCCAATCAGGTCGGTTGTACCTTCCCGACCCGGGAGTCAGCGCGTGAGCGCGGTGGCAATGACGTTGAGCACCTTGAGCTGGGCCGGGGACAGGTTGCGCAACGAGCGCGAGAGCTTCCGCAAATCCGGCGAGCGCTCCTCCTTGGCCGGCAACGAGTCCACCCAGGCCGTCACCTCCGAGTGGCTCAGGCTCAGCAGCGTGTCCGAGGGAATCTTCAGGATGATGCTCAGCTTTCTCAGAGTGGGGACGCTGGGCATCATCCCCCCGCGCTCGATGCGGCCGTAGACGCCGGGGGCCAGACCTACCTTCTCGGCCGCTTCCGCCTGGGTAAGCCCCGCACGCACCCGGGCGGCACGCGCCGCAGCCCCCAGGGCAAGAGCCAGCTTGTCATCCATGCGCTGCTGCGAAGGTGGAGGAGGGGTGCGTTTCGAGGCCATGGTGCGTGACGTCCAAAGAGACGTTGGAGGACATTACCCGAGAGGCCAACCCGCGCCTAGAGACTTGCTCCATGGGTCGTGCAAGTCCCCACAACCAGGGGCGTCCCCTCTCCCCCGCGTGGATGGGGAGCGCCCAGGGGGGCAGGCGCCTCCTGCGGGGTCACCCCTCGCGTGCCCACGTTCCCGATTCAGGCCCCCCACATTCCCGAAAGGAGAGGAAACGATGGCCGGAAAGATGAAGACGGGACTCCCGCTGGTGGGACTGCTCGCCGGCTCCCTGGTGCTGGGCACCGGCTGCAAGCGCGCGGAAGCCGAGGCACGCCCGCAGGACCTCCTGCAACAACAGCAGGAGCAGGACGGGGCCCGTCCCAACACGAAGGACGACCTCCAGGGCGAGGAGGCCCTCCCTCCCGAGCAGGACACGCTCGACCGGTCCGGCACTGGCGGCGCGGGCGACACGCGCACGCAGTCTCAGGACGAGGACACCCTGGAGCGCTCTGGCACCGGCGGCGCCCTGGATCAGGGAACCACCCAGGAGCCGAACACCCTCGACGAGCCCGGCACCGGTGGCTCCATCGATCCAAGCGCCCCGGACGAGGACATCATGGATGAGCCCGGCACCGGAGGCGCGGGCAGCACCGGACAGGACACCGTGCGCGACGAGGACGAGGGCGTCCTCCAGCCGGGCAAGAATGACGAGGGGCTCGACCACAACGAGGGTCAGGTCGACGAGGACACGGTGTCTCCGCCGGGCGCACGCCCGCAGCCCGAGCAGCAGCGCTAACCCGCGGGACGGCGCCCGGACTCCGTCGGAGCGACGTCGGAGCCGGGAGGCCGAGTGATACGCAGGATAAGCTCGCGCCGGTGCCGGGCCATGTCCAACCGGCGCTCGAGCGCGGTGCGCTCCTGACGGACCTCACGCGGCTGGGTGAGCGCCCGGGTCGAGAGCATCAAGAGCCGCTCCTGAATGGCCTGCAGCTCCGCGTCGAGCAGCACGGGCTGGATGTGACGCGGCACCCGGTTACGGCCGAGCGCGACATAGTGGTTGTTCTCAATCCACACCGGCAACACGGACACGCCCTCCAGCGACACGGGTGCTCCCGGCTGGGGACGGGTGAGCGAGAACCGGAGCAGCATGGAGTCACGCTTGCTGCCATCCGCCTCCATCTGCCGGCCGTGAATGTAGTGCCGGTCCTGGTTGGCGATGAGGTTGCCCAGCGAGAAGGCGACGAGCGTGTCGCGCCCGGAGGAGGTGCGATACGCCTCGACAGGCTGCAGCACATGAGGGTGGTGGCCGATGATGGCGAGCGCACCGGCCTCCAGCAGGGCGCGGGCCAGCTTCCGATCCTCCGGGTGCGGCGTGTGCGAGTACTCGGTGCCCCAGTGGATGGAGACGATCAGCGCGTCACAGCGCCGGGCCGCGGCGCGCACCAGCTCCGCGGCCGAGTCGGGAGACTGCCAGCTCCCACTCACCTTGCCCTTGTAGGGCACATAGGCGACGTGGGGCGACGTCTCGGGGTCGACGGGATTGCGGGCGCCGTTGAGCCACCGGGTGAAGGACAGGAAGCCGATCCGCATCCCCTGCTTCTCGATGATGAGCGGCTCCCACGCGGCGGCCTCCGATTCACCTGAGCCGACTCCCAGCAGACCGGCTTCTGACAGGTGCTTCCAGGTGGCCTGGACGCCCACGCGGCGCTGGTCGTAGGCGTGGTTGTTGGCGATGGACACGACATCCACCCCTGCGGCGGCCAGCGCGTGCAGCATGGCGGGCGGCGCATCAAAGAGCAGCGGCGCGGTGCGGGCGTCCGGGTTTCCACTGATGGGCGTCTCCAGGTTCACCATGGCGACATCCGCGGAGCGCAGCACGTCGGCGATGGGCCCGAAGACATGGTCCCAGCCCTCGTTGTTGAGCGACCGGGCGGGGCCGGCGTCCCCAGAGTCGGCGCGCGTGTGGTCGGCCGCGGCCTCCTTCACCTCACCATGGGGAATGACATCTCCCCCGAAGACGAGGTCCACGCGCTCAGGGGGAGCGGCACAGAGCAGGGGAACGAGCAGGAGCGTCTGGACGAGCACGCTCGCATGCTACCCAGGCAACTGACCCGGAGGACAGGCCCCCCCGGTCTCCCCGCCCTGGGCAACTACACCCCCCGGCCGATGGGACGCTTCATGGCGGACCGCGCCACACAGCGGGTGCTCGCCAGTTGCAGCGCAAGGCCACCCAGCCGGGCGCCCTCCCCTGTAAGACGGTGCATTGAGGGAAACCGGACCCGGAGCGTCCTTGACCTGCCTCGCTCTTCCGTCTCAGTTCCACGCTCAGCGCCTCTCACACGGCAGACTGCGGTCCCCCGTCACCCAGCGTAGGGCACATGAATCATCTCTCATCCCCACCACGAGGCAGACTCACGTTCCGGCCAAGGTCTGGCACATTGCTGGCCAGCGTGCTTCTCCTGGCCTCACAGGCCTACGCGCAGTCCCTCGACTCGGCATCGAGCTCCTGCCGGACCCAACCCGCCCTGTGCGCTCGCATGGCGGGAGAGGAGGCCGTCATACCGCAGGCCGTACAACGCGCGGCGGAGCTCGGCACCTCGGCCGGTGCGGTCGCGGCAGTGCTCAATGAGGCGCACCGGAAGGCCATCGAGCAGAAGCTGACGAAGTGCGCCAACATGGCCCGCGAGCAGGTGCTCCGCGAGCACATGCAAGGCAGGAGCCCCACCCCAGCGGAGTGCCGCGAGAAGAAGAACTTCGGAGGCAAGGAGAGGACACGGGCCATGTTCCTCGGCGAGGAGATGCACAAGGTGGCGCTCGCGTGTGCGGAAGTGGAATTGAGCGCGCTGCGTCCGGGCGGCTTCAGCCGGGAGCCGCGCTACCGCTACAACACGGACACCCGGCAGCGTGAGCTGATCAGCGCGGAGAAGGAAGAGGCGTTGCTGGAGGAGGGCTGCTACAGCGAGTTGCTCGGCACCATCAAGCCAGACATCGTCATCCACGCGGGCAATCCGCTCTTGCCCCTGGCCGTCTATGACTTCAAGTTTCCCTGTGTGAGTAGTGCTCAAGTCCCTTGGTGCAAGTATAAAAAAGGGCCCCATGCGGACCGTTGGCAAAACGAGGTGTATTACGAAGCCCTGGGAGTTGAACCCAAGCCAATCCTCCCCTGGATAGGAGTCATGCCATGAGCGGGCACCATCCACGCATCCGTGTCTACCACCCAGCCGGACATATCATCCTCCGAGACAGCCTGAGCCTCTGTTTCTACATCCGCCACCCCCACCAGGAGATCATGCGGGGAGTGCTTCAGTCGTTGGAAACCTACCTGAATGCGGTAGGGCCAGGGGCGCTCGGCACATACGTGGAGCACAGCGGATACACGCAGTTGCTCGATGACTCCGGGTGGAAGGAGATCCGGCGTGAGCTGCTCGAAGACGAATGGCCCATGATCGCGCTGCGCGATGATGACTCCAACCTCGAGGACCAGTACGGTTTCGACTATTCTGGCAAACCGCTCGGCACCCCCGCCCCCTCATTGGACGGCGAACCGGATGCGTCAAGCATGGTGGGCTTCTGGCTTCCCACCGAGTACCTCGAGGAGCACGGTCCAAACCGGCTGCGTGAGCTGGCGCTGCAATTGGCCGCTCCTCTGCCCTTCTGCTTCGGGCAGGTGGGCCTCGCCTTCAGGGGCGAGATGAGCCTGATCGGCATGCTGAGGAAAGTCCGAGAGCATTGCTTCCGCTACCCGGGCCTGGACATCCCGAAGCCGAGTTGGCATTCGTGGAAACTCGGCTTCCGGGTTCGCGGCCCCTCCTGGCTCACCTTCCTGGGCCAGCCCATTCTGGGCGAGCTGGGCGGCGCGTCGAGCCTGCGCTCGCGCCTGTCCTCCCCGGGCACGACTGTCCAGGAGCTGGAAGGGGAGCGCGCCGTCATCACACTCGGCCCCTGGCCAGAAGCGGGGGACACCGAGCAGGGCAACACGCTTCCCGCCTACCGGGAGCTGGCGCGCGTCCTGGAGCCCTGGCTCTATCATGAGGAACGCGGCTTCGATCCCGACTTCCCTCCCGAGGACCTGCGCCGATGGGAGCGCCGCTTCCTCGACTGACAGCCCGAGAAACGCGCCACCGGTTCAGGCATCCTGGGGGGCATGTCCAACCGACTGCTTTCCCTCACCGCGGCCGCCCTCCTCCTGAGCACGGCCGCTATCTCCGCGGAGCGTGCGATGTCCTTCCATGACCTTCAGTTCAAGCGGCTCAACGGCCAGCCCGCCAACCTCTCCGAGTACAAGGGCAAGGTGGTGCTCGTGGTGAACACCGCCTCCGAGTGCGGCTACACGCCCCAGTACGCGGGTCTGGAGAAGCTCTGGGGCGAGTACAAGGCCAAGGGCGTGGTGGTGCTCGGCATCCCCTCCAATGACTTCGGCGGCCAGGAGCCCGGCAGCTCCGAGCAGATCGCCAAGTTCTGCGAGCTTCGCTACAAGGTCACCTTCCCCATGCTCGAGAAGGTGAAGACCAAGGGCGAAGGCCAGTCTCCCATCTACGAGTTCCTCGCGCGCAAGCACGGCGAGCCCAAGTGGAACTTCCACAAGTACGTGGTGGGCAAGGACGGCCAGGTGCGCGCTGCCTTCCCCAGCTCGGTCACGCCGGAGAGCACCGAGCTCAAGACCGCCCTCGACAAGGCCCTCGCCGAGTAGCTCGGGCAGAACCATTCCACTCGTCACCGGTGACCAGTGAAACGGGGCCGGTCCATTCCACTCGTCACCGGTGACCAGTGAAACGGGGCCGGTCCATTCCACTCGTCACCGGTGACCAGTGAAACGGGGCGGGTCCATTCCACTCGTCACCGGTGACCAGTGAAACGAGGCCGGTCCATTCCACTTGTCACCGGTGACCAGTGAAACGAGGCCGGTCCATTCCACTTGTCACCGGTGACAAGTGAAATGGGTCAGAAAACCGCCCTCACTTCACTCTTCCGCCCAGAGCATAGGTTTCACTGCCCCGCGGGCTTCGTGGGAGGGGGCGGCGGCAGCTCGTCCGGGTCGCCGATGTCGACCACCACCTTCCACGCGCCGTCCGGCTGCTTCTCCCAGAAGTTCATATACGAGCCGCGAGACTCCACGCGCTGACCGTTCGCGTCCTTGCGCACGCTGAGGAAGCGACCCGTGGTGAAGCCAAGCCGCCCTCCCGGTGTGATCTCCGCCCGCTGGGGATCCCACGTGAGCGAGTGGTCCGGGTTGGAGAAGCCGGGCTCCACCGCGGCGCGAATGGCCTCGTGGCCGGTGATGGGACCCTTGTCCCGCATCATCGAGCCGTTCTTGGCGAAGAAGGACACCCAGCCATCCGCCCCCCGGGCCTGCGTGGCCGCGTTGAACTCGCGGTCAGTGCGCAACAGCGCCTCCTCCTCGGGAGTCACCGCCCGCTGGGCAGCATTGGTGGAGGCACACCCGGACAACAGCAGCATTCCCACGGCAAGCATTGAGAGTCGTCGCATGGGCGCGCACGCTATGCGAGTGCGGTCAGCAAGCCACAACCCATGGCCCGCCCCCGGGCGCGCGGGTCCACGGCCCCACCACTCCCAGTACTTCCGCACACTTAGCGCACTCCGTCCCCTGGCCCAGGGGCTGCATTGTCCCGGCACGTACCCATCCAGTCCGAGGACTCTCATGCGAGCCGCACTCGCCGCGCTCATCGTCTGTCTTCTGTCCGTCCCTGCCTCCGCCCAGGAGCGGGAAGCGGGAGAAACTCCCTGCCCCACTCCCGCCTCGCCCCTGAGCTCCGGGGCCATCACCCAGGGCACGCTCGTGGCGAAGCTCCGCCACCACGCCTCCACCCAGGGCTGCCCCGAGTCCCAGCCCCAGCACTTCAGCCTGAAGCACACCGAGGTGGACGCCGAGGTGAGTGGCTTCCTCGCCAGCGTCACCGTCACCCAGGTCTTCGAGAATCCCTACGCCCAGCCGCTCGAGGCCCTCTACGTCTTCCCGCTGCCGGAGAAGGCCGCCGTGGACGCCATGGAGCTGGTCATCGGCCAGCGCGTCATCCGCGGCGTCATCCAGACGCGCGAGCAGGCGCGTGACACCTACGAGCGCGCCCGCGCGGAGGGGAAAACGGCCGCGCTGCTCGACCAGGAGCGCCCCAACCTCTTCACCCAGTCGGTGGCCAACATCCTCCCGGGAGAGACCATCCGCGTGCGCATCCACTATGTGGAGCGGCTCGTCTACGAGAGCGGCAAGTACAGCTTCAACTTCCCCATGACGGTGGGCCCGCGCTACATCGGCGGCGAGCCCATGGCCTTCCGCCAGGGCGAGGGCACCGCGCCGGACACCACCACCGTCCCCGACGCGAGCCGCATCACCCCGCCGGTGCTGCCGCCCGAGCTGCGCAGCGGCCGTGACATCCGCCTCAACGTGCGCCTGGACGCGGGCGTGCCCGTGCACGAGCTGCGCTCCACCTCGCACCGCGTGACGACGACGCGCGAGGGCACCAACCGCGCCCGCGTGGAGCTGGCCTCGGACGACCGCATCCCCAACAAGACCTTCACCCTGGAGTACCGCGTGGCGGACGCACTCATCCGCCCGGCCGTGCTGGTGCACCGCGAGCCCGGCAGCGAGGAGGGCTACTTCCTCGTGATGCTCAACCCGCAGCTGGAGCCGAAGCAGGAGGAGGTGGTGCCGCGCGAGCTGTACCTGGTGCTCGACACCTCGTGCTCGCAGTCCGGCCCGCCCATCGAGAAGTCCAAGGCCATCACCGCCGAGGTGCTGCGCCACCTGCACCCCGAGGACACCTTCCAGGTGCTCAACTTCGACACGCAGGTGACGAAGTTCGCCCCCGCCGCGGTGCCGGCCTCGCCGGAGAACGTGGCACGCGCCCTGCCCTACGTGGCCAACTTCTGGGGCGGTGGTGGCACCGACGTGCGCGTGGCGGCCCAGGAGGCCATGGTGCCCGCCAACGACCCGGCTCGCCTGCGCATGGTGCTGCTCATGACGGACGGCTTCATCGGCAATGACGACCAGGTGCTCGGCACCCTCCAGCAACACCTGCGCGAGGAGACGCGCGTCTTCAGCGTGGGCGTGGGCAATGACGTCAACCGCTACCTCGTCGCGAAGATGGGCGAGGCGGGACGCGGCGCCTCCACCTTCGTCAACCTGAAGCGCCCCGAGGACGAGGTGGCTCGCGAGTTCGAGTCGCGCATCCGCGGCCCGGTGCTGACGTCCGTGCGCGTGGACACGGATGGAATGCCGGTGTCGGACGTCTACCCGCGCACCATGCCGGATCTCTTCAGCGGCCAGCCGCTGTTCGTCATCGGCAAGTTCAACGGCACGGGCCAGGGCGTGCTGCGCATCACCGGCCGCGTGCGTGGCCAGGAGCGCCAGTTCGAGGTGCCCCTCACCTTCCCCGCGTCCGCGCCGGAGCACCGGGCGCTGCGCAGCCTCTGGGCGCGCCAGCGAATCGAGGAGCTGACGGTGGCGAACTACCGCGGAGAGAAGCCCGAGGTGGTCCAGGCCATCACCGCCACGGCGCTCCAGTACGGGCTGATGAGCAAGTACACCTCCTTCGTCGCGGTGGAGGAGGTGGCGCGCACCCAGCCCGGCGGCGACACGGTGCGCGAGCTGGTGCCGGTGGAGCTGCCCGAGGGCACCTCGTATGCAGCCGTCTCCGGTGAGCTGAGCCGCGAGGAGATTCCGCCGGGAGACCCCATCATCTCCGTGGTGGCGCCGAGGGACGCGCGACGGGTGACGGCCTACTTCCCCTTCGGCCTGGTGAAGCCGCTCACCTTCGACACCGTCTCCGGCTACTGGCGGGGCCGCTTCCTGGTGCCGCTCTGGGTGGAGGACGGGTACTACGACGTGCTGGTGGCCGTGGAGATGAAGGACGGCTCGGTGCGTCGGCGCGAGGTGCGCTACCGGCTGGACTCCAAGGGCAACGACTTCGAGGTGACGCTGTCCTCGCGGCTGCTGGCGCCAGGCCAGACGCTGCGGCTGGAAGTGGACGCGGTGGAGGCCACCAAGGAGGTGAGTGTCTACGGCGAGCTCTTCGGTGACGTGCAGCACCTCCTGGAGACGCGCGAGGGCCTGCGCTTCACCCGGGAGCTGGTGGTGCCCGCCGGCACCGAGCCCGGGGAGTACGAACTGGTGCTCGTGGCGCGGGACGCCGCCGGCAACCGCTTCGAGCGCCGCGAGAAGCTCCGCGTCGCCCTCACCATCGAGCAGTAACCCCGCCCTCTCCCTCCCGCCCGGTGCTGGCGCCCAGCCACACGCCGAGGCCGGAGGGAGACGCGGCCAAGGGATTCCGAGCGGTTACGCGCTGGCCCGAGGTTCGCAACGTCGCCAGGCGGGAAGGCGCACACCGCCTTCTCCCCGAGGAAACACACATGCTGCTCTCCACCCTGACCGCCGCCCTGCTCTCCGCCACCGTCACCAACACCGAGACGGTGCACGACCTCGCCGCGTACAACGACCACGTGGTGGCCTGCACCGAGGGCGGCCTGGAGCTCTTCACCCGCGCGGGCCGCCCGGTGCGCACGCTGACGGTGGACGACGGCCTGCCGAGCCACTTCTGCCGTGCGCTGGAAGTCGCGGGCAACCGTCTCTTCGCCGCCACGGATGAGGGCGTGGTGGCGGTGGACACGGCCTGGCGAGTGACTCCGGTGATGGGGGCGAAGTGGCACGCGCTGCCGGAAGCGGGGGGAATGAACGCGGAGCTCTACCGCGCGGCACTCGGCTGGCTCTCGGAGCGGCTGCCCGAGGGCTCCACGTACACGGCCTTCACCGAGGGCTACCTGGGCACGGCCGACGGGCGGGTGCTGGCGCCGAGCTCGGGGCGCATATGGACGGTGCCAGGACCGGTGCGAATGCTGGAAGAGACGGAGGGCGCGCTGCGCGTGGGCACCACCGAGGGCACTTTCACCCTGGGGCCGGAGGGGCTCATCTCGCTCCCGGTGCCCACGGGCCCGCTCGCGTATGCGAAGGACCCGAAGGGCGAGACGCAGGTGCTCGGCGCCGACGGTGAGGCGCGGCGTTGGGGCGAGCGCTCCGGCGAGGCTCGGGCGCTTCCCACCAGCGCCACGAATGCCCTCGAGATGAATGGCGTGGCGTGGGCGGGCACACGCGGCCAGGGCGTCTTCCGGCGCCAGGGCAGGGAGTGGAAGCGGGTGACGCCCACCGGCCAGCTCTGCGGCAACCACATCACCGCGCTGACGCGGCATCAGGGGCAGCGGGTGGTAGGCACCTTTGACAAGGGCGTGTGCTGGGAGCAGCCCGACGGGAAGTGGCGGACGTTCCGCACGCCCCACCTCCCGAGCAACCACGTGCTGGGCCTGGCCAGCGACGGACGCAACCTCTACGTGGCCACGATGTACGGGCTGGGCCTCTACGACGGGAAGACGTGGACTCCCATGGCGTACGGAGGCCGCAACCCGGTGGCACTCGGCAAGCTGTCGGTGCTGGCGGCGGTGGCGGACACCGAGGACGGCGTCGCCCTGGTGGACGGGCGTGGCACTTCCTTCGTGAAGCGGGCGAGCCAGCCGCTCGAGCTGGCGAAGCGGCTGCCCCTGCCGGAGGGCTGGAGCACCCATGTCTCGGGAGCGGATGGCGCCGGGCGCTTCCTCTGGGTGGCGAGCGAGGACCGAGGCCTCCTGCGCTGGGACGGCACGCAGTGGACGCGCTTCCATGACGGCAAGCACCTCACGGACAACTGGGTGACGGCGCTCGCGGCGGACGCAGAGGGGCGCGCGGTGGTGGGCACGTGCCAGGACGGCTTCAGCTACTTCGACGGTGAGCGCTGGACGCGGGTGCGCGACGCGGACGGTCTGCCGAGCCGCTATGTGGTGTCCACTGCCCTGGTGCCGGGCGGAGCGCTGCTGGGCACACTGCTGGGCGCGGCGCACTACGACGCGCTGAGCGGCACGGTGCGCCCCCTGCCCAAGCTCGCGGATCCGCGCGTGTACGCCTTGCTGGTGGAGGAGGGCACGGTCCTCTTCGGCACGGAGGGCGGCCTCTCCCAGTTGGACTGGAGCCCCCCGGCCGCCGTCACCCGGCGCTGAGGGCGGGTTCCCCTGTCCGGTTCAGCCGGCCTTGAGGACGCTGGCCGGCTGGGCCGCGCCCTGCGTCTCGCTGGAGGAGCTGGCCGAGAGCACGAGGACGGCCGACTGGCTCAGCGCCGCCTGCCCGAGGACGTTGAGCTGCTGCTGGTTGGACACCGCGTTCTGGAACGCCAGGCCGAGCGCCTGCGCCGCCGCCTCGTAGACAGAGGCCAGGGCACGTACCCGCACCTCATCGGGGTGGGCGGAGGACGAGCCGGACTCCGGGGCTCGCTCAGCCGGCGGCACGGACTGCGCGGGCTCGATGGGGGGAAGGGCGGCGGACTTCGACCCGGACGACGGACCGCGCACGGACTCGCAGGCCACGCGCGCATCCACGACGAGCTGCAAGATGGCCCGCTGCTGCTGCGCGGAGACCTCGTTCAGCTTCGCCAGCACGTCAGCCACCGCCATCCCGAGCTGCACCAACTCCGCCTCGGCGCCGAGCGTCGCCAGATTCACCTTGTCGCCATCCGCCATCATGTTCCTCCTGGGAATGAGGAGCGCACCGCCGCGCCCCCATCGAGAGTAAAGCCGCCCGGACCGGATCCGTCGAGAAGCCTTTCATGGCACACTGCGCCCAACCCCCATGCGACTGAGCCACGTGCAGGCCCTGCTGGACACCTCATTCCAAGGTGTGGAGGAGGGCGCCGCCCGGATGTACGAGCCCGAGGACCCCCGCTTCGACGAGCGCCCGAGCGCCGTGTGGCTGGAGTACCGCTGGTACGTGCACGAGCGGGGGCTCGCCGAGGTCTTCGTGAAGTGGAGGCGGGTGGAGAAGGAGGCCTGTGCCCAGGAAGAGGTGTCCGTGCTGCGCATCCACCTGCTGGGGCACTCGGCCACGCTCACCGGGAGGGCGCGGCGGGTGGTGGAGGCGGGCACTCCCTCTCAGGGAAAACTGCTAGAGCTGCTCGGCGCGGATGGGGTGAAGCGCGAGTGCAGCGCGGCGGGGCCCACCGGCATCACGCTCGAGCACTGGCCGCCCCCGGCCCCCCAACCCATGCTGCCGGAGGAGACGTTCCAGGCGCTCTCCGCGGTGCTGGTGCACCCCGAGTCCTCCGTCGAGGAGCGGCACGAGGCGGTGGATCGGCTGTGCCGCGAGCGCAGCCTGCGCGTGGTGCACACGCTGCTGGCCGCACTGGAGGTAGGCCCCTCGCTGTCCGCGCTGCGCCGGCTCTCCGAGTGGGGCGAGCCAGGCGCCCTGCCCCACCTGGAGCGGGCACTCGCGGCCGTGGCCCCGGACAACCCCGCGGACCTCTGGGCGCTCACCGCGCTGCAGCGCCGGTTGCACGCCTGGGAGACGATGACACGCGCTCTCGCTGGATGAGGGGACCCTCCCCGGAGACGGAGCCGACCGTGCACCAGCCCACGCTCCGCTCTGCTCGCGTCGCGCGAGCCTGACTTCCGGGCGTAGCATCCCCGGACATGCGCAGGCTCTGGTACTGGTGCGGGCTCTACTGGAAGGGGGAGACGTTCCAACCCCTACGCCCTCTGCTCGAATGGCTGTGGCGCTACCCGTTTCTGCTCCTCTTCCTGGTGGTGCCGCTGGTCGCCGTCTGGGGAGGACTGGCGGCACTGGGCCTGCCCAACCTCTTCCTCCACGAGGAATGGAAGAAGGCGCTCCTGGCGGGGCTCGCCTCCGGGCTGCTGTTCGGCAACATCTGCTTCATCGGCTACTTGCTGGATGCAGATGATGCCTGGGCCCTGGCGCGCGCAAAGCGCCTCAATGGCAAGGAGAGGGCACCTCCTCCCATCACCTGGTACTTCTTCCACACGTGGACCTATCCGGTGCTGGGGTTGACGCTCACCGCACCGGCCCTCTTCAAGAACCCGTGGAGACCCGCCTTCGCCGGGGGCGTGCTCCTCGCGGCCATCATCGTGCTCGGGTGCACCCGCTACCTGGATCGCCATGGCGAGCGCATCCGGAGCCAGGATCTGCTGGACCGCTATGTCTTCTCCCGGCTCACGCGCTTCCACCCCGAGCTGGACGACCCGCTTCACAAGAAGCTGCACACCTTCCAGATGCTGCTCTTCGCGCTGCTCGTGCTCGCCTATGTTCTCGCGGCGGTGCTGGGGCCCCGGGAGCTCGGCCCCTGGCTGCCCCCTGCCACTGTCGTCTGCATCGCCCTGGGCATCGCCGCCAGCATCTACGGCGCCATCCGCTTCTTCTTCCAAGAGCGTTTCCCGGGCGCGCTGCTCCTGGCGATAACCGTCTTCCTCGTCTTCATGAAGGGCTGCACGGACGAGGCCATCTACGAGGAGCTGAAGCTCGACTCGGCCCCGCCCTACGACGACAACCAGCTCGCGGATCCGGGGCGAGCCGAGCTCCTGGATGACGACGCAGCGCTCGCTGCGTGGCTACAACGGATGCGAGCCCAACCTCCCCCGGATGCGCCTGCCTGGCCCGAGATGCGGCCCGAGACCCAGCCAGAGACGTTGCTGACGGCCAGTGAGCGCGACCAGTGCCCGGCCGGACCGCGGCCGAAGCTGATGCTCATCACCACCAGTGGAGGGGGCATCCGTGCCGCCTTGTGGACGGCGCTCGTGCTGACGCGGCTGCAGCGGGAGATTCCCGGCTTCTATCGGTACGTGCGGCTCATCTCCGGGGCTTCCGGCGGCATGGTGGGCGCGGGCGCATGGGTGGCGGGACTCACCGAGCAGGGCCCCACCGACGAGGCCGCCGCGAACCTCCCATACGGAATCCAGCAGGACAGCCTCTCGCCCGTGACCCTCACGCTGCTGCTGCCCGGCCCCGAGGGGCGAGAGCGGGCGATGGAGGACGCGTGGATTACACACACGAACGGGCTGCTCGCGCGGACCTTCCTGGACCTGCGGCCAGGGGAAGCGGAGGGCTGGCGGCCCTCGCTCGTCTACTCGCCCATGATTGTGGAGGATGGACGGCGCCTGCTCGTCAGCAACCTGGCCCTCAGCTCGCTGATGACAGCAGACGTGAACACACTGGGCTCGAAGAAGCTCACCACGCCCCTGTCGCTCTCCGGGGTGAACCTCTTCCGGCTCTTCCCAGGCAAACAGAAGGCCCTGAAGGTGGCCACGGCGGCGAGGATGAGCGCCTCCTTCCCCTATGTCAGTCCCGCCGCCTGGCTGCCCACCCAGCCGCGGGTGCGTGTTGTCGACGCGGGCTACTACGACAACTACGGCGTGGACGTCGCGGCACACTGGCTCCACCAGCACCTCACGTGGCTGCGCCGGTGTACCTCCGGCGTCCTCGTGCTCCAGATTCGCGACCAGTTGAACGACGTGCAGCGCACCCGGTTGGCCCTGACAGAGCCGAGCGCCGTCGTCACCTGGCTGGCGGGCCTCACCTCTCCGCCCGAGGCCATCCTGAGCGCGCGGGAGGCGAGCATGTCCTTCCGCAATGACGAGATGCTCGAGTTCCTCAATGGCGACTTCAACCACGACCGGCCCTGCTTCTTCACCACCATCGCCTTTGAATTGCGTGAGAACGCGCCCCTGAGTTGGGTGCTGACCCGGAAGGAGGCCCAGGACATGCACAACGAGGTCGCGGACACACCCATCAGCGACCGCGTGGAGTTGGTACGCAAGTGGTTGAGCACCGGCGCCGGCCCCCAGACGCCCCAGACAGTCTGGGAGACGCCCCTGTGCCCGAGCGAAAAACCCCAGAATGAACCCCTGGCAGCGCCCTGAGCGTCATGCCATGTAACGCCGATGCGAATCCTCCACACCATGCTGCGCGTGGGCGACCTGGACAAGTCGCTCGACTTCTACACCCGCGTCCTCGGAATGCAGCTGCTGCGCCGCAAGGACTACCCGGATGGCAAGTTCACCCTGGCCTTCGTGGGCTATGGCCCCGAGGACACCCACCCGGCCCTGGAGCTCACCTATAACTGGGGCACCTCGAAGTACGAGCTGGGCAATGCCTACGGCCACGTGGCCCTGGGGGTGACGGACATTCACGGCACCTGCGACGCCATCCGCAAGGCCGGCGGCAAGGTGGTGCGCGAGCCGGGCCCCATGAAGCACGGCACCACCGTCATCGCCTTCGTCGAGGACCCGGACGGCTACCGGGTGGAGCTCATCCAGCAGGGCTCCTGAGCCCTACGGTAGCCGCCGCTCCAGCGACTTCCACCGCTCGTCCCCCACCGGCGGAGGTACTCCACCTCCTGCTCGTGGGTGGTGAAGTCGGTGCGGTCGCTCCAGCGCTCGAAGGAGCGCTACTGCTGGAGCCAGCGCGCCTCATCCCGCAGGGCCACGGGGTGGAGTTCGCGCGCGTAGCCGTCAATGAGCTTCAGCACCTCCCCACCACCCGCTGCCCCTCATGTCCCCCTCCCCGCCGTGACGGGAGGAGCAATCACTCCGTCACGAGAGGAGTACCCGGACGAAAGCTGGAACAGCGACCCCTCGGCTGCCTCCCTCCCCTCCTCACCGAAGGGGCATCAGGGCAGGTCAAACCCGCTCCGTCACCGTGTCCAACACGGGCACGCCCGGCTGGCTCGCCTTGGAGGTCGCGTTACCGGCTGAGCTGGAAGGAGCCGTCGGCCACCACCAGCAGCTCCACCGCGGGCGTGGCCTTCGCGCCGAACACGGCCAGCGCGGTGCCCTGGGCGCGCACCGCCGCCGCGTAGGCCTGGTAGGCCTCCGCCGTCTTCGTGGCCAGCATCGAGACATCCACCGCGTTCGACGACACCGCCGTGGAGACGGCAGCGTCCAGCGTGGCGTTCAGCGTCGCCGCCGCCGTCACCGTCGCCTGCACCGCCGTGCTCAGCACGAGCTGGTTCGTCGTGTTCACGCCGAGGTAGCGGCCCAGCACCGAGGCCTGCACGTTGGTGCGCCCCGCCAGGCCCGCCTCGAAGCTCGCGAAGGCCTGCGCCGCCGTCGCCGCGCTCGTGGACGAGCGCACCTGGGCCCGCAGGGTGGTGCTCGCCGTCACTGCCTGCTGCTTCACGTCATCGGCCGCGTTGGCCGCCGCGAGGATGGCCGCCAGCGCCGCCCCCGAGGCCCGCGCCTCCATGCCCGCCGAGGCCCTCAGCGTCGCGTCCACCAGCGGCTGCGCGTCCTCCGCCGACAGCCGTGCCTTCACCGTCGCCCGGAAGGAGGCGCTCGCCGCGCGCTCGCTCTGGGCCTGCTGCTCCACCTTCGCGCCCAGCCGCTCGGCCGCCGCGCGCAGGTCCGCGTGGAAGGTGTCATAGGCCTGCTCCACCGAGCCGCCCGCATCCAGCGCCACGTTCAGCGCCGCCGCCGCCGCCAGCTCCTGCTCGAAGAGCGCCGTCTGGCTCGTCTGCACGCCCGCATTGGCGTACATCTCCAGCTCCGCCTGCTGCGCCGCGCGCACCGCATCCGCCAGCGCCTTCACCCGCGAGCGGAAGGCCTCGTTGGTGGAGGCGCCCTGCCGCGCCGCCGCCGCCATGTTGGCGTTGAGGCGGGCGCGCACGTCCACCATGTCCACCGTCTCCGCCTCCGGCTTGTCCATCATCATCTGCACGAAGACCTCGGCCTCCAGCGAGCTCTCCGAGTCCATGGGCGGCGCCACCGCGTCCTTGCCCTCGGTGGTGGCCTCGAGCAGCGCCGAAGCCACCACCTGGCCCGAGGCATCCACCGCCTCCAGCACCAGCTGCGCCTCACCCGCGGGCACGTCCAGCGTGTAGCGCCCCTGGGCCTCCAGCCTGGCCTCGGCCACCACCGTCAGCTCGCCCTTGGGCCCCACGGCCTTGGCGCGCACCTGCGTCGCCGCCGTCACCGTCCCCGAGCCCCCTAGCCGAGCCGCTCCCGCCACCACCGCCTGCGGCTGCGTTCCCTCGCCGTCCGTCACCCGCCCCTTCACCTGCACGGTATTTCCACACCCGGTGCCCAGACCCAGCACCACCACCGCGGCCCAAAGGTTGCGAAGCGTCGTCGTGTTCAAGGTCATCTCCTCACGCACAAGGCGCCACATCCGGCCATCCGGCCCGGCCCCGGAAAGGGCGCTCTGGCTCTGTTTGACGGAAGGGCTTCGGATTGGATCAACCGCCTCTGCCCCGCGGGTGGGCGCCCAACCGACAAACCAGGACACACGTCTGGATGGCTGGCACGGGCGAGCATGCGCTGGCTCGCCTGCTTGCCCTGCCTCATCCAACACTTCCGTGAGGAACGACGGCGCCTACGCCTTGCGGGTGACGGGCTCCCAGTTGTTCGTAACGAGCTGGAGGAGCTCCACGCCGAGCAGCTCAGGGTAGCGCTGCAGCCAGGAGGTCCGCTCGGGAGTGACGGGCGCTCCGTTCCACAACACACGCCCCCCGGCGCGCGCGCGCAGCCGCACGGCCGCCTCGAAGGTGGTGTGCGCCGTCCGCGCGAAGGGCTCCTCCCCCCACTGGGGCCAGATCAACATGTCCTGCGGAGCCTGGGGATTATTGATGGAGAACCACGTCACCGGCTGGCGGGTGGCCTTGTCGAACCAGAGCCCTTGCGTGCCCCGGACCTCCACGCCCTGGCCTTCCGGTGGCTCCGCCAGCAACTGCTCCATCGGTGGCAGATTCGGGTACTCGAGCACCAGCGCCAGCAAGTGGGGAGCATTGTCCTGGTTGCCCGCGGGGAACTCGAGAGGCATCCGGAGGTTGGGATGGAGCTGCGCGCGGTTCTGCTGCCAGGCACGGGCCAGGTCTCGCGCATAAGCGCCCTGGGCGTCGGTGAGCTGGCGCACGGAGTCCCCCGTCACCTCACGGCCGTGCACGCCCTCGAAGGCGCGCAGTCCGAGCTGCTCGGTGACGAGCGCCGTGAAGGAGAGCAGCTCGAGCAGGTTGGCCATGAAGAAGGGGCTGGTGACACTCAGCGAGAGCTGGATGGTGCCCATCTGGGGACCGTTGTTGGGCCACACGCCCGCCATCAACAGGGGGGCCAGCGCTGGGGCCTCTCCCGCGCGGAACACCCAATGGGAGCCATCGGGCCGGCTCGCCACTTGGATGGGACGCGAGCGCGCGAGCAGCTCCAGACAGGCACGCAGGTTCTCGAGGGTGAGCTGGTCCGGCGCACCGGACTGGACATCCTCGATGCGGTGGTGGGAGGTCAACCAGACGGAATAGGGCATGGGAAGGTTCCTTGGCGGAGGAAACTACCCGAAGGAAACCCACGCCGTGCCAGTTTCAGGAGGCCAGGGGTGGGACCGGCTCAGCCGCCAACATTGCGCAGGACGCTCGTGGCCTGCTCGTGGTCACCCTTGAGCATCTTGGTGATCCACTCCGAGAGCTCCTGCTCCTTCTGCATCTTCATCTGCGCCGCGAGGAAGGGCTTCATCTCGTCCGGAGCCGAGGCCAGGACGTCCTGCTGGGCCTTGGAGAGCGACGACAAGGAGGTGACGACGCTGTCGGGAAGTCCTTTGACGCTCATGCTTCGTGACCTCGGGGGGCGGGGGCCGGGCCATGCACATGACATGGTCCGACGGGAGATTATCGGTTTCCCGCTCCAGGAGTTGCTTCCATCCGCCTGCGGGGAGAGCCACTACAGGAGGGACGCCTTCAGGCCGAAACGAGAACACTTCTTCCTCGTGCACTTCCCCTCCTCATCCAGTTGCCTTCCGCACGCCTTGCAGAAGGCTACGACGAGCGTCTCGGCAGCGGCCTTGGTCTTTCCTGCGACCTCCTGGCCGCAATTCCAACAGAAGTGCGTTGATGCGGTGTCTTCAGCCGGGGCATCGGTCGTTGGCTTCTTGGCCGCCATTTTCACTCCTTTTCACCAAGCACTGCAGACACTGGGACAACCAACGTAGCACCTACGGTCCAACCAAACCGGTCACGGTTGTTGAACGAGAACGGCATGGCGAAGCCAACGTGCCCCTCCAACCCGATGTCCTTGCCCCACATTCGCGGAGCGCCCAGCGTGAGGCCCGTCAGCCAGTAACGCTCGTCCTCGCCCGTATCCGCCACCGTGCGCACCAAGGCATCGAGGAAGCCGCCGGCGAAGAGACCGAACTCGAGTTGAGTGGAGCGGCCATTGTACTTGTAGAACGCGAGGCCGAATTTATCGACCACGGTCAAAGCCCCATATCCGTCTCGCCAGACGCTGTTGCTGGTGAGCGGCATGATGTAGTTGGCCCCTAGGAGCTTGTCGGAGAATCGCCGAAAAACGACTCCTACATACCAACCATAGCGGTGTGTTTGAGTCGCACTACCCCTCATGTAGTGGGTAGCCGAGGTATTCCGACAGGCTCCTAGACCCACGTTGAAGATGAAGGGCATGGAATCCAGAGACCTCGACTGCGCGAGTGAGGTGTAGGTGCGCGTGGCGAGCTCTTCCGCCGTGCTCTCTTTGAACCCTTGTTCCCAAAGGAAGTCGGCGATGGGGAAGTAGGCGCTGCGAATCAACACGAGGGCGACGCAGGCACCGACCTTGCTGTCCGTGAAGACCTCGAAGATGCTCGTCGTCCTCCGATCCTCCTCACACGCCTTCTCCGTGACCCCAAGCATGGAGCTGGAGCGCCTGTCCACCTGGGCGACGAGCAGATCGACACCAAAGCGAGCCAGGCTCTTCCTGGCCACGTCGTCACGTCCCTCGACGGTGAAGGCCGCCACACGCAACAGTTGGCCCACTTCCAGCTCACGCAAGGAGGACTGCGTGGAAGTGAGCGCCTGGAGCCCTTCGAGAAATCCGGAAGTTGCCTCGGCGAGGCGCTCCGCGCGTTGTGCGCGCAAGGCCGGGGTCAACCCGGTAGCGGGAATGGCGTACGGGCTCACATCCGAAGCGATACTGACTGCCCGGGACTTGAACGCAAAGCACACAGTACCCGCGGCAGGATGCGAATAGGCCTGGGGACTCAAGAAGAAGAGGATGTCCTGCACCTCGCAGACGGTGAGCGCGTCCTTGAGAGGACGTAGCTTCTGGATCCGCTTGCTCGGATCGGTGGGAGCAGCCTCTTCCGCCTCGAGGTCACGGAGCATGAGGGCTCGCACCGTCAACTGCCTCACGGCGAAGGCCACGATACGCCGCACCGCATCGTCGAACACGGCCACGTCCGAGTTGCGCACGTAATCGAGAAGAGCGGCAGCCGCCAGGAGGGGAACGGCATAGCGGGTGATGCCGTTGTAGACGACGAGGGCCGAGTATTCGAACGCCGCGTTCTGCCGGAGCATCGTGACGGTCTGCGCGGCGGTCCCACCACCGGCAGGGGGACTGGGGCACGCATAGCTCATGAGCTTCTGGTAGGGCGTTGCATCGACAGGCTCCCCCTTCAGCAGCGCCCGGCGCTGTTTGTCGATAAAGCCTTTTGCTCGTACCTGCGTCCACTCATTGAAGGCATCCAGGGGTTGACCGCAGTCCTTGAGCGCCTGGGCGAACTCCCCGTCGTTGGCGGCCGAAGCGAGGGCGTGGCCGAAGTGGGGAGTAGGGGGGAGCGGGTTGTATTTGATGAGCTCCTGCACCGTGTCCTCGTCGTGGAGCTGCTTCTCGAGGAACTCGGCTGTCGGACGGAACAGTCCTGACTCCATTCCTTGCTCGAGCAGCTCCGCGAAGTTGAGCAGATAGCTGCGCAGGTCAGCCCGTTGCACCGTCGGGGACGTCATGACCGCGGCCAGGGCCCGTGCTGCGTCGGCGGGCACGACGGCCTGCCCAGCCGAGACACGCGCGATGACCCGGTCGATGACGTGACAGTCGGTGTCAATTCCCAAGGAGGCGGGCGTGCCGCAGCCCACCACGCCGAGCGCGTCCTTGAGGTCTTTCACGGCCTGCTCGGTTCCCGGCTTGCACCTGCTCGAGACGACGCTCTGCTCCGCCAGGCCTTCAGCGAGGCACTGAATCAGGGGCGCGAGCTTCTCCGTGTCTTTCCCCGCCGCGTCCTCACCGGAAATGGGAGACAGGACCTCGTACAACAGCAGGTTGACGGAGCTCTCCACGAAGAAGTTGTTGAGGGTCGCCTTGAAATGCGCGGCATCCTTGGTCAGCGCGGCGCCAAAAGCATCGCTGAGTGCACCCGCCACGGCCGGACAGAGGGGCTGTTCCGGTGGACAGGATTTTTCGATTTGCTCGCGCACGACCTGTTCCGCCAGTCGACGAGAGACTGTTCGGAACCGATCGCTGACATAGACGGGGAGGGGCTCACCGGTAGGCGTTTCAGCAGCTCGCGCCGGACTGGCCATACAGCAGGCCACGATAAATACGGCCATCCACCGCTGAATCCGCTGGGCCTCCAGCATTCGCGATCCCCCCCTTTGGGTTTATCTCATCTTATCACTTTCTGTGAAACGGAAGCCACATAATGTCCGGGCTGCTCATGAACGGCAGAACCAGCCACTGAAGCTCGGCCTTCTCGGCCTGGGTCTGCGCCTCTTCATGGGGAGAGGGGTTGTCTCGGAAGCTTCCGGTACTCCTCCGCGAGCGCCTCCGGGGTGGCCGCCAGCCTCGCCGCTACCCGCGTGGCCTCCGCCGGGGTGAGCCTGCCCAGCACGCTGCGCTCCAGGTGCTGCTCGATGAAGCCCTGGTCGTGCCGCACCTTCACGTCCACCACCTGCCCCTTCCCATCCACCACCGGCACCAGCCTCGGCGAGATGAGCAGCACATCCGCCGGCACCTCCACCGCCCGCACGCGCGCCACCACCTCGTCGCGCAGCTTCGGGTCGAACCGGATGCCCTTCTCCTGCACCAGCTTGCGGATGCCCTCGTAGTCCCCCGTCGCCTTGATGACCATCAGCTTCGAGAGCAGCTCTCCCACCGCCGCACGCATCTTCCCGTAGTCCACCACCACCCAGGAGGTGCGCCCCGGCTTCCCCTCCCCTCCGCCCTCCGTCACCTGCGTCACCGAGCCCTTCTCCATCAGGAAGTTCACCGCCATGTGGTGGCCTCGCTGGTGGTCCTCCTCGAAGGCGTCTCCCTCCGGCACCTGGTTGAGGTTGGTCAGCCCCTCCACCAGGTAGTCGCGGTACATCTGCTCGGCGATGCGCTCGTGCTCCGGCGACAGCGCGGCCAGCGACGGGTCAAACGCGTGCCAGAGCGCCACCAGGTCCGCCCGCGCCTCCTCCAGCGTGTTGTCGTACTCCTTCAGGTAGCGCGAGGGGCCGCCCTCCAGCTTCGGGTCCACCTGCCCCGAGGCGTGTCCCAGCACCTCGTGGAACGCCACCAGCCACTTGCGCGCGGTCACGGAGTATTGGCGAGCCTTCGCGGCCTCCTCGGGCGTGCGGGAGAACTCGATGGCCAGCGGCAGCCGCTTCATCGCCGCGGCGGCCTCCATCACGTTGCTCACCAGCACGCTCTTGCTGCCGTACTTCTCGCGGATGTGCTGCTCGTTGGGCAGGTTGATGCCGGCGGGCGGTCCCGGGTAGCTGGTCACCAGGTTGATGGCCTTGGCCACCGGCGTCGCCACCTTCTTGCGTTTGTACGCGTCCGGCCAGGGCATCCGGTTCTCGAACTCCTGCGCCCGGCGGGCGATGAGCTCCATCACCCGATTCTCCCGCGCATCGCGGTAGTTGATGAGCGCCCCCCACTGTCCCTTCTGGCCGCGCGCGTCCACGTACGTCTCGATGAAGCCGATGTTGGCGTCCACCATCGGGTTCGCCTTCAGCCAGGCGATGTTGTACGCGTCCCAGTCCTTCAGGTCGCCCGTCTCGAAGTAGCGCACCAGCTTCTCGAGCGCGGCCTTCTGGTCCTTCGGTGCGGACTTCGCCGCCTCGCGCAGGTGGGCACTGACGCGCGAGAGCTCCTCCGCGTACAACCCTCGCGGCACCTTCCCGTCGGGCGTCCCGGCGCGGAACACCTGCTCCACCAGCTTCCCGTCCACCTTCACCACGCGCGAGTTGAGCGGGTTCTTCTCCTGGAAGCCCTCCAGGTCCTTCAGCGTCACGCCCCGGCCATACGCCGTGTTCGCCGAGGCGGTGAGGAGGTCCTTCCCCGGCGGGGGCGCCTTCGAGGTGAGCTGCGGCTCGAAGTCCGCATCGAAGAGCGAGGGCTTCAGTCCACCCAACCACGCCTTCAGCGCCGCCTCGTCCTTCACGCCCAGGGGGGCCCCGGCCTTCAGCGCCCGCACCGCCGCGGCCTCCAGCTCGGCGGGGGTGAAGTCGGGGACGAACTTCTGGCCCGTCGTTTGCTCATGGTTGCCCGTCTGGCCGTAGAAGCGCGCCAGATAGTCCGCGAGCTTCGCGTCGAAGGAGCCGGGCTCCGCGTGGCCCTCGCGGCCGAACAGATACACGCTCTCCAGCAGCCGCTTGAGGGCCACCGCGTCCCAGCCGAGCTGGTCATAGCCAATCTCCTCACCCGCGTGCGCCGCGAGCGAGAGGTGCCAGGCCACCCGCTTCTCGTCCCGGGAGAGCGCGGGCACGCCCGGCGCGAACATGCGGACGATGGCGTCATGGCCGAGCCGCGCCACGAAGAAGGACTGCGCGGTGGAGGAAGTGGCCTCGGCGGCAGGCGTGCTCGAGGCCGGGGTGCGAGCGGGCTGCGGAGTGGCGGCGAGCGCCGCCGCCAGGAAGAGGGCTTTCATGGGGGCTCCGGGGAAACGTTCAGCGGGGAGCACGGGTTAGCACCCGGGGGCGTCCGCCACCAGCGGCGGCCGATGCATACCTTCTCCCTGGCATGACCACTCCAACTCCACCCGTGCGGGATTTCGCTCCGGTGAACGGAGCCCGCCTGCACTACGAGCTCCAGGGCGACGGCTTCCCGGTCGTGCTGCTTCACGGTGGCCTGCTCGACATGCGCCTGTGGAACGAGCAGGTAGGGCCCCTCGCCCGGCACTTCACCACCCTGCGCTACGACTTGCGGGGCTTCGGCTCGTCGGACGTGCCCGAGGGACAGCCCTACGCCCCCTACGAGGATCTGCGCGCCCTGCTCGACTACTTCTCAATGGACCGGGTCCACGTCGTCGGGCTGTCGCTCGGCGGGCGCGTCGCGCTCGACTTCGCCCTGGCCTGGCCCGAGCGAGTCTCCTGCCTCGTGCTCGTGGCGCCCGGCATCCAAGGCGCTCCGCCCGCTCCCGAGGAGAATGTCTGGCTCACCGACCTCCTGGACTCGGAGAGGGGAACGGATGCCCGGGCCGTCGCCGAGGCGTGGCTCGAGAGCGACTACCTGGCCTCCGCCATGGCCCGGCCCTCGCTGGCGCCCGTGGTGAGGCAGTGGACGCTCGACAATCGCGGGTCCCTGGCGAGCGCGCACCTCGCTCGATTCCTGTCGCCCCCGGCCTATACCCAGCTTGAGCACCTCCTCGCGCCCACGCTCGTCATGGTGGGAGACAGGGACAACCCCGTCATGCTGCGGAACGCAGAGGTGCTCGCGCGGCGCGTGCCCGCCCTCACCCGCGTCACCCTCCCCGGCGTGGGGCACCTTCCCAACCTGGAGCGCCCCGACGACTTCAACCGCGTCCTGCTCGACTTCCTCATCGCGCAGGTTTCCACGAGACCCCCGACGGCCCACGTCCCGTAGAGTCTCGGGCATGACTCCGTTTCTCCGAGACCTCTCCCGGGGCTTCCGGGCGGTCGTTCCCTTGTGGTTGGGGGTCGTCCCATTCGCCTTCGCCTACGCGGTGACGGCACGCAACGGCGGGCTGAGCTTCCTCGAGACGCAGCTCATGAGCGTGCTCGTCTTCGCCGGTGGCGCCCAGTTCAGCGCCGCGGGCCTCTTCGCCGCCGGAGCCACCGGTGTGGAGATCATCCTCACCACCTTCCTGCTCAACGTGCGCCATGTGCTCTACGGCATGTCCCTCACCCGGCAGGTGCGAATGACGGGTGCGCAGCGGCTCGTGGCGGCGCACTTCCTCACCGACGAGGCCTACGGAGTGACCCTCACCTCCGGGGAGTCCTCCTTCGCCTTCCTGCTCGGCGCGGAGCTGAGCATCTTCGTGCCCTGGAACCTGACCACCTGCGCGGGAGCACTCGCCGGACAAGCGATTGCAGACCCCACGCGGCTCGGGGTGGACTTCGTCTTCCCACTCGCGTTCCTCGCCCTGCTCGTACCGCTGCTGAAGGGCTGGACCGAGGTGCTCGTCGCGGGGTTCTCCGGACTGCTGGCGCTCGCCGTGTCGCGGGTGGCACCCGGTGGGCTCGCCGTCCTCGTGGCGGGAGTCGCGGGCAGCCTGCTCGGCGCCCTCTTCACCACGGATGAAGCCTCGCGCACCGGGCCCGCCCAGGAGGAGACGCCATGAGCGCGCTGCCCGTAATCCTGGGAATGGCAGGGGTGACGTACGCCTCGCGGCTCGTCGGGCTGTGGCTGCATGCGCGCGTGCCCGCCTTCTGGATGCGCTTCCTGCGCTTCGTCCCCATCGCCGTGTTCGCCGCGCTCGTGGTGCCCGCGCTTCCGGGCGAGCGAGGAGAAGCCACGGCCCGCTTCCTCGCCGCCGGGCTCGCGGCGCTGGCGAGCTGGCGCTTCCGCAAACTCTGGCTGGGGCTCGCCACCGGCATGACCGCGTACTGGCTGCTGCGCTGATCCAACACTCCCTCCCGGGGGGCCTTGACGCACCGCGGCATCACCCCTGATGCTCGGGTGTGAAGGGGGTACTCGGGATGGACTCACCGCGTCGCTTCGATGCCCAGTGGAGGGAACGGCTCACGCTCGCCGATGGGAGCCAGGTGGAGCTACGGCTGGTACGGCCGGAGGACGCGGAGCTGCTGCGCCAGGGCTTCGAGCGCCTCTCGCCGCGCTCACGGCTCGGCCGCTTCCACAGCCCCAAGTCGCGACTCACCGAGTCCGAGGTGCACTACTTCACCGCGGTGGACGGGGAGCAGCACCTGGCGCTGGGTGCGGTGCGCCAGGGGCCCGAGGGGCAGGAGGAAGGCTTGGGAGTCGCCCGGTTCATCCGGCTGGCCCAGGACTCCGAAGAAGCCGAGGCCGCCATCACCGTGGTGGACACGGCTCAGGGCAAGGGGCTCGGCCGCATCCTGATGGAGCGCCTGGTGGAAGCGGCGCGCGAGCGCGGGGTGGAGCGCTTCGAGTTCCTGGTCCTCCCGGGGAACGCCGCGATGGTCCGACTCCTCGATGAGCTCAACCCGGATGGCACGCAGGTGCGGAAGGAGGAAGACGCGCTCTGCTTCACCCTCCCGCTGGCCACCACGCCCCGCCGCAAGTGGAACCTGGTGTTCATCCTGCTGGGGCTCGCCGCCCAGGGAGCACTGAGCGTGCTCGGGCCAGCGCGGGAGCGAACAGAAGAATCCGAGACAGTCCGCCCTCCTGGCGAGCCCTGAGCATCCCGGCCATTCCGGGGACTCCTCTATCATCCGGTTGCCGCGAGTCCGGGGGGGGCTTCGAGGCCATTCCTCCATCGCGGCCCTCCAACACAGGAGAAACCCCATGCCGCCCTTTCCTCGAAGCCGCGCAGGTTTCCGCCTCTCCACGCTCGCCCTGGCCGGATGGCTCGCCAGCGGTGTCCTCGCCTGCACGGGCCCGCAGGGTCCCGAAGGTGCTCCCGGCCCCGAGGGCACTCCGGGGAAGGACGGCGTACCCACCCCGGTGCGCCTCCTGGACGACAAAGTCGGACGCTGGCTCCCGGAGAACCGCACCCGGATCAACGCGCTGATCTCCACCCTGGGCATCGCCAGCGCCACGTTCGACCCGAAGAACCGCCCCGTGGCCGTGTTCGACTGGGACAACACCGTCGTGAAGAACGACCTGGGAGACGCCACCTTCTTCTGGATGCTCCGGCACGACAAGGTGCTCCAGCCCGCGGACAAGGACTGGAGCACCACCAGCCGCCACCTCACGCCCGAGGCCCGCGCGGCACTCAACGGCGCGTGTGACGCCGCCGCCTCCCCGGGCGAGCCCCTCCAGACGCGCACCCACGCGGACTGTGCGGACGAGCTCGTCAGCATCTACAACCGTGGCCAGACACGTGCGGGCCAGGCCGCCTGGAGCAACCCCGTCACCCTGACGCTCAACACCTCCTATGCCTGGGCAGCGCAGCTCCAGGCCGGCTACACCCCCGAGGAGGTGCGCGCCTTCGCCCGCTCCGCCTACGCCGAGAACGCCTTCAACCCACCGGGCACCACGCAGACGGTGGGCACCACCACGGGGCTCGCCTACCACGTCCAGGTGTACGAGGAGATGGTGGACCTCATCGAGACGCTGCAGGCCAACGGCTTCGACGTCTGGGTGGCCACTGCCTCGCCCCAGTTCGTCATCGACGCCGTCTCCGAGGAGCTGACCGGCATCAAGCCCAACCGGGTCATCGGCATCCGGACACTCACAGACGCGCAGGGCCGCGTGACGGCCCACTTCCAGGGCTGCGGCACCGTGGCCGATGGCGCGGACACGCTCATCACCTATGACCAGGGCAAGCGCTGTTGGATCAACAAGGTCATCTTCCGCCAGTCCGCGGACAAGCAGCTCACGCGGCAGCCGGACTCGCGCGCGCGCCAGGTCTTCGCGGCCGGGGACTCGGACACGGATCTCGCCTTCGTGCAGGACGCGACGCACCTCAAGCTGACCATCAACCGAAACAAGGTGCAGCTCATGTGCAACGCCTATGCGAACCACCAGGGCTCGTGGCTGGTGCAGCCCATGTTCGTCCAGCCTCGCGCTCAGCAGTCGGCCAGCTACCCCTGCACCACCGCGCTGGACGCGGCCGGACAGCCCATCACCGACGAGGCGGGCAACGCCTTCACCCAGAACTACGCGGACAACGTCTACGCGCTGCCCTGAGCGGGACGACCCTCACCCCAACCCTCTCCCAAAGGGAGAGGGAGCTCAGGCAACGAGGTCGTCCTGCTCCTCGGGCAGCGACAGGTGGCGGCGCACCACGGATACGAGCGAGTCGATGGAGACGGGCTTGCGGACGAACTCGGAGGCGCCCACCTCCAGCGCACGCTGCTCGAGGTCCGGCGCCTTACCGCCGGTGAGCAACAGGATGGGGACGCGGTTCACCTCGGTCCGCGCGTTCGCACGCACCTGGCGCACGAATTCCAGGCCGGTCATCCCCGGCATGTTGAAGTCCGCGATGACGAGGTCCACGGGGTTGGAGCCCAGCAGCTTCAGCCCCCGATCCGCGCGGTCCGCGTCGAGGAAGTCCAGCTTCAGCTTCATCAAGTAGACCTTGAGGATGTGCCGGATGGTGTCGCTGTCATCGACGAGCAATACGGTGCGATTCATGGGCTTCTCCCGCGAAATCCCTGACACCCCTCCCACAGCCAACCCATCCCCAATCCCTCACAGCTTCAAGGGCTGACATGTGCCGGGCGGTGACAAGAGCGGTAGAAGATAGAATTCCGGAAGATCCGGCGTATGTCGACCCAAGGGCACCAAGCGGTGTTCAGCAACCGACTGCACTCAAGGAGTCACGTCCCCCACGGCACCGGACCTTCACGTACCTCAAGCAACAAGGTGGTCCACGACCTTGGCCGTCGGGAGATGTCGGCGCACCACGGCCGCGAGCGCATCAATGGAGACGGGCTTGCGCACGAACTCGGAGGCACCGGCCCGCAGGCCCCTGGCCTCGAGGTCCGGCGCCTTCCCGCCGGTGAGCAGCACGATGGGCAACCGACGCACCAGCTCCCTCTCACTTGCGCGAGCCCGGCGCACGAACTCCAGCCCATCCATTCCGCCCGGCATGTTGACGTCCGCAATCACTAAATCCACGCGGTGTGTCTCCAACAGCTGCAATCCCTGCTCGGCCCCGCTCGCGTCGAGGAAGTCCAGGTTCAGCTTCATCAGATAGATTTTGAGGATGTGCCGAATGGTATGACTGTCTTCTACGAGCAGAACGGTGTGCTTCACGAGAACCCCCTCGACTTGCCTGGATTTAATCCATTCCGCGTTTCCCTCCGCTTCGCCAGTCACAGTTCCCAGGAGAAGGTGTGACGACGAGGATTGAACAAACCAAGGACAGTCCTGTGAACCAACCGATGGCCCAGAGGTCCGCTCGCGCACGGGTGGGTGATTGACCTGCATCTCACCCCACTGGCTCACGGGGAGGTGCCAGGGGCCTCGTGAGACCAGGAGGGCGCGCGGCGTGGACGGCGGAAGCGGCGCCGCAGCTCGGACAGGGGCAGCGTGTTGAGTACATCGCCTGCCTCCAGCCAGCCCCGCCGCGCCACCCAGACGCCATAGCGCAGGTTCTCCAGGTGCTGAGCGTTGTGCGAGTCGCTCGAGATGACGAGCTTCACCCCCGCCTGCTTCGCCAGCCGGCACGCCTGGTCGGTCAGGTCCAACCGCTCGGGCTGTGCGTTCACCTCCAGCGCCACGCCCTGCTCGCGCGCCACCTCCAGCACCCGCTCGAGATCATACGGGTACGGGTCCCTGCTCCCGATGAGCCGCCCGCTCGGGTGTCCCAGCACATGCACGAGGCCCGTGCGCAGCGCGCGGACGATGCGCTCCGTCATCTCCTCCGAGGACATGTTGAAGCGCGAGTGCACGCTGGCCACCACGCAGTCCAGCTCCGACAGCACCTCGTCCCCAAGGTCCAGCGAGCCGTTGGGGAGGATGTCCACCTCAATGCCTGCAAGCAGGTGGGGGCGGCCACGCAGCTCCTGGTCCATCCAGCGAATGGTGTGGAGGTGCTCCCACAAGCGCGCATCATCCAGACCCAGGGGGCGCGAGCGCGAGTGGTCCGTGATGGCCAGGTAGCTCCGACCGAAGCCCCTCGCGGCCGAAGCCAGCTCCAACAGGGAGCTGCTGGCATCCGACGACGCCTCCGAGTGCACGTGCAGATCTCCCCGCAGGTCCTCCTCCTCGATGAGCTCGGGCAGACGGCCAGCCTCGGCGGCCTCCAGCTCGCCCAGGCCCTCGCGAAGCTCGGGGGGAATCCACGGCAGGCCCACGGCGCGGAAGACGTCCTCCTCGCGCTCGCCGGCGATGCGGCGGCCCTTGGCGTCGAAGACGCCGTACTCGTTGACCTTGAGTCCGCGGTGCAACGCGCGCGTGCGTACGGCGATGTTGTGAGCCTTGCTGCCGGTGAAGTAGTGCAGCGCCGCGCCGAAGGACTCGGGATGAAGGACGCGCAAGTCCACCTGCAATCCCACGCGCAGGCGGACCGTGCTCTTCGTAGGCCCCTGCGCGAGCAGCGTGGCCACTCCGGGCAGCTTCGGGAAAGCGGCCACCACGCGCTCGGGGTTCGTTGAGGACACGAGCAAATCCAGGTCGCCCACCGTCTCCTTTCGCCGCCGCAGGCTGCCCGCGGCCATGGCCTGCTTCACACCCGGAATCGCGCGCAGGCGATCCACGAGGTCCTCGGCGTAGGGAAGGGCCCGGTGCAAAGGAACGCGGCCCTTGCGGGAGCGGTGGCGTGTCACCGCCGAGGCGATGGCCTCCGAGCGCTTCGCACCCATGCGGGGCAGCTCGGACAGACGCCCGCTGAGGGCAGCCTCCTCCAGTGCGTCCACCGAGGTGATGCCCAACTGCTTCCAAACGAGCGCGGCCGTCTTGGGCCCCACGCTCTCGATGCGAAGCAACTCCATGACGCCGGAAGGCACCTTGCCGCGCAGACGCTCCAGCTCGTCACAGGTGCCCGCCCCAACGAACTGGGTGATGCGCTCCGCGGTGTGCGTTCCCACACCGGGCAGACCAGCAAGCTCTCCCTTGCGCACCAGCTCGGCGACAGGGACGGGGAGCGTATCCACCACCTGCGCCGCACGTCGGTAAGCGCGAACCTTGAAGGGATTCTCGTCCGTGAGCTCCAGCAGGTCGGCGATCTCCCCGAGCATGGCCACGACCTCGGCGTTCTCCATGACGCGCTCCTCCGCGGTGGTTCCCTCCTCAATGTCCGTCGGACGGGGGAAGGAGGCATGGAGCGGAGGATGGGCGGCTGCTCGCCCGGGCCTCATCCCGGTTCGACTGGAATCCACCTCAATAAATCCAGGACGGACCCACCCCCGTAGCGCCCTGTGAACCCCAACCGGGGCAGACAGAGGAGACACACCATGAAGAAGTCGGAGAAGAAGGTTGCCGTGCAGGAGCTACCGGGCCGCGTGCTCGGGCGGGTGCTCGCCGAGGAGCTCGGTCTGGTCCGAGGAGGCCATGGCATCCAGATCGCGGCTGCGACCGGGACCAGGACTGTCCAGGACAACGGCAACCTGGATTTCACGGGAGGCCGGCCGGGCCAGTCGGACGGCGACTGAGTGCCGCCACCTGCTCCCTCCGAACACCGCGCGACCGGATGGGCCGCTCCGTCCGGCCGCGCGCCACACGAGCCCCCTCCTACACCGATGAAGACCGTCCTCATCCTCTCCCAGCCCAATGACCTTCACGCCGCCGCCGTCACCGAGGCCCTCACTCGCAGGGGGGCGGAGGCCATCCTCTGGCACACGTCCGACTTTCCCTCGCGCGCCACCGAGACCGTCTCCTTCGTGGGGAAACGGCGCTCGGTCCGGCTGAGAGGGCTGGAGCTCGACGTGTCCGAGCAGTCCATCGACACGGTGTGGAACCGCAGGCCCACGTTCGTCCTGGACGGGCTGCCGCTGCATCCCGCGGATCTCCCATTCGTGGAGATGGGGTGCGAGACCTTCCGCCGCGCGCTCTTCGACACGCTGGCGCCACGGGCCTTCTGGGTGAACCCGCAGCACGCCATCACCCGGACGAGCAAGCTCCGGCAGCACCAGGCGGCGCTCGACGTAGGGCTGGAGGTACCCGACACCCTCTACACCAACGATCCGAAGGAGATCCGCACCTTCCTGCGCGAGCACCCCGGACAGGTCATCTACAAGCCGCTCAACATGACGGCCTGGAGGGACGACGAGCGCTATTACATGCCCTTCACCAGTGCGCTCACCGAGGAGCAGCTCGTCGCGGATGAGTTGCTCCAGGCGGTGCCCGGCATCTACCAGGTACGAGTGCCCAAGGCCTACGAGCTGCGCGTCACCATGATGGGCCGGCGCGCATTCACGGCCCGACTGCATTCGCAGGAGACGCAAGGCGGAAGGCTCGACTGGCGCAGGGCACAGGAGGAGCTGCGGATGGAGCCCTTCGAGCTGCCCGCCGAAATCGCCACCCAGTGTTTCGAGCTGATGAGGAAGCTGGACATCGTGTTTGGCTGCTTCGACTTCATCGTCCGCCCGGACGGCCGCTACGTCTTCCTCGAGGTCAATCAGGCGGGCCAGTTCCTCTTCGTCGAGGATGCCACGGGCCTGCCGCTCCTGGATGCGTTCACGGAGTTTCTCCTCCAGGGGAGCGTGGACTTCGACTGGTCTCTGGACCGAGTCACGCTGCGTTACTCCGAGGTAAAGGACGCCGCCCTCCAGCGGCTCCGGACAAGCTTCGAGCGTCACGTCGCCGAGCCGGAGGGCACCTGGTACGAAGGCTCGCGGGCCGAGAGCCCTGCAAGTCCCAGGTGCCACTAAGCCAGTCCTGTCAGGGAGGAGCATCGCCGCTCGCCCATCTGGGGCAGACGCCTCGTGCGTGCACTGCATCAGCAGAAGCACACGGGGGTGGCAGTCGTCCGATTTTGTCAGGGCCTCCCGATAGAATCGGCGTCATCCATCGGAGGCGCTGATGACGTCCACGCCGCGTGGGCTGGGACAGCCTCGCTACTCCAACCGCACCAACCTGGACTACCACCTGGCAAGTGCATTCCTCACCGGCACGCTGCTGTTTTCGATTGGCATGGGCGCGGTGCGGCCAGAGTCCTTCGCCTCCGTGGGCCTGGGGGTGGACAATGCGCGCTGACTTGCCCTGGCGGTGGGTGGGCCTTCTGCTCGCCCTGGCGCTGCTGTCCACCGGCTGCGCGTCACTGACGCCACCGCCCGGCATGGGACCGGGCCTGCGCTACACGCCGGGCGCCGAGTCTCGCCGCCTCCTCGTCTCAACGCCTGAATCCGAGGCGCCGGAGCGGTTGCACCGGCGCCGGGCCTCCCGTGCGGAGGTGACAGCCGCGGGCCCGGACAGCGCGGAATGGGAGGCACGGCAGCGGGCCCTCGCGGCCCAGTTGGCGTTTCGTGGTGCCATTCGCGAAGTGTCCGGTTCCACCCGCCGCATCTCCGGCGAGCTCGTCCGGCTCAATTCCAGTGGCAGGGGCCTCGCCAGCGGAAACGGTGTCTTCCTCCGCTACACCGACTATGGCGCCGAGCAACTGCGGTGGATTGACGCCCAGCTCGCAGCCGCCACCCGGCTGGCCAACGCCGCGTCGGAGGTGGAGGACCCGGACATGCAGCTCGCCCTGCTGCGCGTGGCCGGCCCACGACTGGAAGCCACCATGGTGGGCTCACTCCTGCTCGCCGTCTGGCTCGACTTCCTCCACTTCGCGGACGTCACGCTCAGACAACACCTCTACCCCGTGGAGACACTTTTCGCGGACATGCGGCGCATGCAGGAGATGCTCGAACCCGCCATGAGGGCGCTCTCCTCCCGGGAGCACGGACAGGTGGAGGCCGCGGCGCAAGACGTGCCCCCGCTGGTGGGCCACCTCACGAGCGAATTCACGGCCACCGTGGAGAGAATGCGCGTGGGGGCGGAAAACCTCCAGAAGGTGCTGGTGCTCAAGGAAGCCATCGAGACTGTAACCCTGCTCTCGACGATGAGGTTCTCGCTGCCCTCGGTGCCTCCGCCGGCTCCTGCCCTGGTCGGCATCGGCCTGGCGGTAGGCGGCGACGGCGTGATGATGGGCACGCGGATTGTCGTCTCCGCCGAGTGGGTGGAGAGAGTACGCCAGTTGGTACGCGCGGGCGTCCTCTCCCTGCCCGTCATCGGCGCCGCCGTGCGGATTCAGGCGGGCCAGGTGATGTTGGCGCAGGAGCACGGCGTCCTGCCGCGGGGCGTGCGCGAGGCGCTGGGAGATGGGCCCGAGGTAGGGGCCATGCACGTGACGGGCAGAGCGGGAGCCGGCATGGCCGCGCCACCGCGGCACCACGTCATGCCGAAAGAGTTCCGCGAGTGGTTCGAGAAGCGCGGCTTCACCGGCGAGATGGACATCGACCAGTTCTGCGTGGAGATGGAGCAGGCGCACCACGAGGCCATTCACGGCGGAGGCGACTGGAAGCTGGGCCGCACCTGGCCCGGCGAATGGAATCGGATGATCATGGAGGCGTTGCAGAAAGCCGAGGCCAGGGCAGGCCGGATGTTGACGCCAGGCCAGATCCTGGGAACAGTCGCGAAGGCCATGGAGGACTACAACCTCCCGATGAATTTCATCCCGTGGAGTGGGCCATGAGCGACGGACATCCTTTTCAGGGCAACTGGGTGACACGCCTGTACGAGCGTGTCCGTGAGCGGGGTTACGATTCGCTCACCGCCTTTGCCGAAGCGCGCCCTACCGCCTCGCTGGTGGCTCTGGCCAAGGAACTGGGCAAGGACGATGTCGCGGGAGTGCAGGTGTTGCGCGGGCTGCTCGCCGAGGCGGAGCGACGCAAGCAGGTCACACGCTTTGTGCGCGACATCTTCACGCGCCTGTGGCCCCAGAGCGTCCCCGACGGTTGGCCGACAGTGATGGACGACAACAACCGTTTCAAGGTTGCCGAGGCACTCGGCCGCTGGTTTGCCTACACCCCAGAAACCCATCAGGAGCGCGTCGATCGCGCCAGCGATGCGCTATTCGAAACACCACCGCCGCCCGGCTGGCGCCCGCTCGGTCCCGACGACGAGTTGCTGCTCGCGCTCCTGCCGGATGAGGAGGTCTAAGCCAGCCGGAGGGCACCTGGTACGAAGGCTCGCGGGTCCAGCCCCCCTTCGTCAGCGCAGGATGAAGTCGTGCGGGCGCAGCGGCTCCGGAAGTGGCTCGCCGAGCGCCTCCAGCAGGCCGATCTCCGCGGTGCGCGCGAGCGCCATGAGCGGCAAATCGTTGGGCGCCTCCCCGAAGGGGTCCTCCAGCTCGTCACCGAGCGCATCGAGTCCGAAGAAGGTATAGGCGACGGCCGCCGCCAGGACCGGAGTCATCCAGCCCAGAACGTCCACGAGGCCGAAGGGCAACAGCAGACAGAACAGGTAGGCCGTGCGGTGGAGCAGGATGGTGTAGGAGAAGGGCAAGGGCGTGAAGCGGATGCGCTCGCACGCGGCGAGCACGCCCGAGAGCGCGTGCAGGCGCGCGCTGAGGGCCTGCCAGGGGATGTCGGAGACCCTGCCGTCGCGGCGGAAGGCGGCCAGTTCGAGGGCGGACTCACGCAGCAGCGCGTCGGGCCGGTTGCGGCTGGCCAGCACGCGCCCCCGCTCCGGCTCCGCGACGAAGCGCGAGATATCCTCCCCGAGGTCCTGCCCCCGCAGGTGGCCCACGAGCGCGTAGGCGAAGGCGATGTTCCGGTGTACCAGCCGCCGGGCCACGAGCCGGCCAGCGGTCGGCTCTTCCGCGCCACCGTCGTCCAGCAGCGAGATGGCATCGCGCGCGAGCGAGCGCACCTCGATGAGGAGCGCCCCCCACACCTTACGCGCATCCCACCAGCGGTCGTAACAGGCGTTGTTCCGGAAGCCGAGGAAGATGGAGAGGGCAATGGCGAGCAGCGACAGCGGCGCGGGAGACCCGTGAGGCAGGTGCAGTGCGCTCCGCCGCGACGCCCACACCACCGCGAAGGAGAGCGCCGCGATGCCGAGCACCTGCGGCAGGACGCGCGGCAGGATGGTGCCGCGACGGACGAAGAAGAGCCGCAGGAGGCTCGGACGCTCTCGGACGATCATTGGCGCTGGCAGTTGCCCCAACCCGACCACCGATGCAAGCGCCTCCGCTACCGTCATGAGACGAGGGCAGCCAGTCCACGGCGGGTGATGTACGCCGCCCTGACGCCTTGGATAATCTGGCCTTCATGCTACTGGAACTCGCCATTGGCGACGCTTACGGTGCCGGCTTCGAGTACGTCAGCGCCTCGCGGGTGCTCCGAGACAACGACCTGTCGCGCTACGTGCAGCATCCGAGGCACCGCCTCGTACCCGGGAGCTACACGGACGACACGCAGATGAGCCTCGCGGTGGCAGAAGCGATGCTCTCTGGCGAGTCGTGGACTCCAGCGCTCCTGGCGCGGCACTTCGTCGCGGCGTTCCGGCGCGACCCGCGCGAGGGCTACGCCCAGCGGTTCCACGCGTTTCTGGAGGAGGTCCAAACAGGCGAGGAGTTTCTCGCGCGGATCGACCCGAGCAGCGACAAGAGCGGCGCGGCGATGCGCGCGCCACCGCTCGGGGTGTTGCCTTCGACAGCGCAGGTCGTCGAGTGGTGCACGGTGCAGGCCGAGGTGACACACCGCACGACGGACGGCGTCAACGCGGCCGTGGCCGCGGCACTGATGGCGCACTACTTCGCGTACGACATCGGGCCCAAGGAGGAGCTCGGGCCGTTCCTCGAGTCCGAGGTGCCCGGACAGTGGGCGCAGCCCTGGCTCGGAGAGGTGGGGCCCAAGGGCTGGATGAGCGTGCGCGCGGCCATCACGGCGGTGGTCGCGCACGACACGCTGGCGGACATCCTGCGCGCGTGCGTGGCGTACGGCGGAGACGTGGACACCGTCGCGGCGATCGCGCTCGGGGCCGCGTCGTGCTCGCGCGACGTGACGCAGAACCTTCCGGCGCACCTGGCCGATGCGCTGGAGAACGGCGCCTTCGGCCGGGACTACATCGTCGCGCTCGATGCGCGGCTCATGGCACTCGCGGGCTGAGTGCGCGAGGCCGTCACGCGCGGCTCCTCGCACCCAGGAGCTTGGCGAGGTGGGGGTTCTCGTGCTCCAGGGCCTCTTCGGCGGGTGTATGTCCCACCAGATCCTTCCGGGTGACGTCTGCCCCCGCCTCGAGCAGAACCTCGATGACCGGCCCCCGGTCCTTGAAGCGCACCTGCTGGTGCAGCGGCGTCCACCCCTTGCCGGCATTGGGGTTGGCGCCGGCGTCGAGGAGCGCCTGGGCCACGTCGGGCCGCTGCGCATCGAAGAGCGCGGTCCGGCCGTCCTTGTCGAGCGTGTCCACCGGCAACCCACCCTGGACCAACACGGGAATGGAGGCCACGCCACCATGCTCGGCGGCGAGGTGCAGGGCCGTGGCCTTCTCGTCGTCGACGGCCAACGCGGACAAGCCCAGGGCGAGCAACTCCTTCACCAGCGCCGCGTCGTCCACCATGGCCGCCAGGTGCAGCACGCCACGCTTGTCCTCGTCCAACGTCTCCAGGTTCGCACCCAGCGCGCGCAGGGCCAGCACGCGACCGACCCGGCCACTCACTCCGCCATCGGGACCGAAGAAGGGAGCGGTATCCCTCCCCGCGGCGAGCAGGAGACCCGCGTCCAGGGCCTTGGCCTGTTTGCCCTTGGGGCGGCTGGCTTCTTCATCAGCTTGGAGACGTCCACTTTCTTCTTCGTATCGGGAGGCGGAGACATGGCGCGGGATACTGCCATGAAGCCACCCTCCCAGTGGCACCAGAGCGATACGGACAGTGAGAGCGTCGCGAGCGGACGGATCGCGTGCATCATTTTCCAGCTCGTCGGCTGCATCTCTACTCCGCGTGAAATAAGCTCCACTAGACAGCCCGATACGGGACGTCAATGGTGTGTTGCGCAATTCCAGACAAGAGGGGGGAGAAGATGCATCAAACCATTTCCAAGAACAGTCGGCCGTGGCGTGGCGTGGGGTTGCTGGCCACACTGACGGCGGCACTCGTGCTCGTGCTCGGCGCCTGCAACGCCAGCTCGGAGCACGCGCCTCGCGATGCCACGGGAGCCGTGGCCACTCAGCCCTCGCCGCTCGCCGCCAGCGTGGGTTGGGGCAAGACGGGCTCCCTGGCCGCGGCGAGGAGTGGCCACACGGTCACACCGCTGACCTCGGGCAAGGTGCTCGTGGTGGGCGGCTCGGGCCCCGGTGGCTCTCTCGCCAGCGCCGAGCTGTATGACCCGGCCACCGGCTCCTGGTCCTCCACCGGCCCGCTCTCCCAGGCGCGCGGGAACCACTCGGCCACGCTGCTGACCTCGGGCAAGGTGCTCGTGGTGGGCGGCTCGGGCCCCGGTGGCTCTCTCGCCAGCGCCGAGCTGTATGACCCGGCCACCGGCTCCTGGTCCTCCACCGGCTCGCTCTCCCAGGCCCGAGGGAACCACCCGGCCACGCTGCTGCCCTCGGGCAAAGTGCTCGTGGTGGGCGGCTCGGGCCCCGGTGGCTCTCTCGCCAGCGCCGAGCTGTATGACCCGGCCACCGGCTCCTGGTCCTCCACCGGTCCGCTCCTCCAGGCGCGCGAATCCTCCACGGTGACGATGCTTCCCTCGGGCAAGGTGCTCGTGGTGGGCGGCTCGGGCCCCGGTGGCCCTCTCGCCAGCACCGAGCTGTACGACCCGGCCACCGGCGCCTGGTCCTCCACCGGCTCGCTCTCCCAGGCCCGTGAGGACCACACGGTGACGCTGCTTCCCTCGGGCAGGGTGCTCGTGGCGGGTGGCTCGGGACCGGGCGGCCGTCTCGCCAGCGCCGAGCTGTATGACCCGGCCACCGGCTCCTGGTCCTCCACCGGCTCGCTCCTCCAGGCTCGCCTCGGCGCCACGGCGACGCTGCTCCCCTCGGGCAGGGTGCTCGTAGCGGGCGGAGAGGGGCCCAGCGGCACCTTCGTCAGCACCGAGCTGTATGACCCGGCCACCGGCGCCTGGGCCTCGACCGCCGGGCTCTCCGAGGCCCGTGTCCTCCACGCGGCGACGCTGCTGCCCTCGGGCAAGGTGCTCGTCGTGGGTGGGTTGGGCACGAGCAGCCATCTGGCCAGCGCCGAGCTGTTCGATCCAGCCGCCGGCTCCTGGACCTCGACCGGGTCGTTCCTGGGCCGCTGGGGCCACACGATGACGATGCTGCCCTCGGGCCAGGTGCTCGTGGCGGGCGGTGCTGGCTCCTCCGGCTACCTGACCAACGCCCAGGTGTACGACCCGGTCGCCGGCACCTGGTCCTCCACCGGCTCGCTCGCGCAAGCCCGCTTCCAACACACGGCGACGCTGCTGTCCTCGGGCAGGGTGCTCGTCGTGGGCGGCTCCAGCCCCAGCCACCAGGTCAGCGCCGAGGTGTATGACCCGTCCAGCGGCACCTGGACCCCGACCGCCTCACTCGCGCAAGCCCGCGACTCCCACACGGCGACGCTGCTGTCCTCGGGCCAGGTGCTCGTCGTGGCCGGCCAGGATTCCAAGGGACGTCTCTCCAGCACCGAGCTGTATGACCCGGTTGCCGGCACCTGGAGCTCCGCCGGCGCACTCGCCGCGATTCGTTCTTCGCACACGGCCACGCTGCTGCCGGATGGCAGGGTGCTCGTCGTGGGCGGGTACAACGGCAGCAGCGCCCTCGCCAGCGCCGAGGTGTATGACCCGGCCACGGGAACGTGGAAGGCCACCGGCTCGCTCGCCCAGGCCCGTTATTCCCATACGGCCACGCTGCTGCCGGGTGGCAAGGTGCTCGTGGTGGGCGGGTATGGCAGCAGCCGCATCGCCACCGCCGAGCTGTACGACCCGGTCACCGGTGCCTGGACCGCCACCGGCTCTCTCTTCATGGGCCGCTACGCCCACACGGCCACGCTGCTGCCCAATGGCAAGGTGCTCGTGGCGAGCGGGGCCGCTGGCGGAGAAGCGGTCAGCGAACTGTATGACGCGGCCACCGGCTCCTGGACGGCCACGGTCTCGTCCTATCAGGACCGCAGCAGCCAGTCCCGCTACTATCACACGGCCACACGCCTGCCCTCGGGCAAGGTGCTCGTGGCGGGCGGGTACAGCTACCTGAGCAACTGCGACGTGTATGAAGACACGGATGCCAGGCCCGAGTGGCGCCCTGACATCGCCGGTGTCTCGCCCGGCACGTCGTTGATGTCTGGCGATGTCTTCACCGTGAACGGCTCGCGCCTGAGGGGAGTTCCTGAAAGCGACGTCCCCCTCCTGACGCTGCTGGACATCGAACGAGGCAGGCTGTTCACGCTGCCCTCGCGGGACTTCTCGAGCACCCAGGTCACCGCCAGCGTGCCCGCGGTTTCCCCGGGGCAGTACCTGCTGTCCGTCATCGCCAACGGCGTGACGACCAGCAAGGTGCTCTCCGTCGTCAGCGATACGGTGGCGCCGGACACCACCATTGCCTCCGCCCCGTCCAACCCCACGAACGAGACCACTGCCACCTTCACCTTCCTCGCCAACGAGGCCGGTGTCAGCTTCGAGTGCCGCCTGGATGGCGCGGCCTTCTTCACCGCCTGCACCTCGCCCGCCAGCTACGCCCAGCTCGCCGAGGGCCCGCACTCCTTCCGGGTGCGCGCACGCGATGCGGCCGGCAATCTCGAGGCCTCCCCGGCCTCCCATACCTGGACGGTGGACCGCACAGCGCCAGACACCGCCCTCACTTCCGCGCCGGCCAACCCCAGCAACCAGTCCACCTTCACCTTCTCCAGTGAAGCCGGTGCCAGCTTCGAGTGCAGCCTGGATGGTGCGGCCTTCACTCCGTGCACCTCGCCCGCCACCTATGTCCAGCTCGCTGAAGGCTCGCACTCCTTCCAGGTTCGCGCGCGCGATGTGGCTGGCAACGTGGATGCGACTCCAGCCGCCCATGACTGGACGGTGGACCAGACAGCGCCAGACACCGCCCTCGCCTCCGCGCCGGCCAACCCCAGCAACCAGTCCACGGCCAGCTTCACCTTCTCCAGTGAAGCCGGTGCCAGCTTCGAGTGCAGTCTGGATGGTGCGGCCTTCACTCCGTGCACCTCGCCCGCCACCTATGTCCAGCTCGCTGAAGGCTCGCACTCCTTCCAGGTTCGCGCGCGCGATGTGGCTGGCAACGTGGATGCGACTCCAGCCGCCCATGACTGGACGGTGGACCAGACAGCGCCAGACACCGCCCTCACCTCCGCGCCGGCCAGCCCCAGCAACCAGCCCACGGCCAGCTTCACCTTCTCCAGTGAAGCCAGTGCCAGCTTCGAGTGCAGTCTGGATGGTGCGGCCTTCTCCGCATGCACCTCGCCCGCCACCTATGCCCAGCTCCCCGAGGGCCCGCACTCCTTCCGGGTGCGCGCGCGGGATGTGGCTGGCAACGTGGATGCAACCCCGGCCGCCCATGACTGGACGTTGGACCAGATAGCGCCAGACACCACCCTCACCTCCGCGCCGACCAATCCCAGCAACCAGTCCACGGCCAGCTTCACCTTCTCCAGTGAAGCCGGCGCCAGCTTCGAGTGCGGCCTGGATGGTGCGGCCTTCACTCCGTGCACCTCGCCCGCCACCTACGCCCAGCTCGCCGAGGGCTCGCACTCCTTCCAGGTTCGCGCGCGCGATGCCGTCGGGAACGAGGACGTCTCTCCCGCCAGCCACACGTGGCTCATCGATCTGACGCCTCCGGCCGCCCCCGTCATCTCCGCGCCCGCCAACGGCGCCACGGTGGAGGACAACACCCCCACCTTCTCCGGCACCGCCCAGCCCGGCAGTACCGTCACCCTCACCGTGGACGGCTCGGTGGCTGGCACCACGACCGCCGACGCGACTGGCTCCTGGTCCTTCACGCCCGCCTCGGCCCTGGCGGATGGGCCGCACACGGTGACCGCCACGGCCAGCGACCCCGGGGGCACCAGCGCGGCCAGCCCCCCCGCGAGCTTCACCGTCGACCCCCCAGACAACCCGGGCACTCCGGCGGGAGGCTGCGGATGCGCGGCGGGCTCGGGGGATGGCTCGTGGCTGCTAGCGGGCCTGACCCTGCTGGCGGGTGCTGTCTCCCGGCGCCGCCGGCTCCTGGATTGAGAACCTCTATGCGCCCAGGAAGTCGTAGCCCAACACGCGACGGAGCTGGTTGAGCGCCACCGAGGGCGGCAGGGCCTGCATCAGCAGGTCCCTCCCCCACCGCGCCACCGGGTTGCGGAGGTACCGGATGGAGCCTGCCTGCAGGCTCAGCTCGGCGATGTGAGCCGTGCGAGGCCGGCGTCGCGCCTCGTAGCTCCGCAGCGCCCGGACGCGGTCGGAGTCCTCGCGCAGTAACTTCGCCAGCACCAGGGCATCCTCGATGGCCTGGCACGCCCCCTGAGCCATGTCGGTCACCATGGCGTGCGCCGAGTCACCCAGCAGCGTGACCGGGCCCTCGCCCCAGCGCGGCAGCGGCTCCAGGTAGTGGATGTCGGTGCGAAGGATGTTGGACTCCGGCGTGGCAAGGACCAGCGATTCGACGGGCTCCATCCATCCCCGGACGTGGCTCAGCACCGCCTCTTGGTGGCCGCCCGCCGCGTCCTGCCCACCCTCGGGCGCGGGGGCCAACAGGAACCAGTACATCCGCCACGTGCCCTCCGGGCTCCGGCCGAGGTGACAGATGCCGAAGCGGGCACCCGGCCCGTAGAGCTCGAACTGGCTCCCCTCTGGAATCACCTCGGAGGCGACGTTCACGACCCCACGCCAGGAAGTCCGGCCGCCGTATCGCGGCCTCACCTCCGGGAACAACTGCTGGCGGACGACCGAGCGCAGTCCGTCCGCGCCGATGAGACAGTCACCCTTCACCTCCCTGCCATCAGCGAAGGTGACGCGGACCCCGTCTCCATCGGCGTGAAAGCCCGTACACGCGGCGCCCAGGTGCACCACGCCCGGCCCGAGCTCCCGCAGCAGCACCTGCTGGAGCTCCGCGCGGAGCAACCCCACCGTCGGCTGGCCCACCTCCCGGCACAGCGTCTCCACGGACAGGCGGGAGAGCACCTTGCCATCCCACCGATGCATCACCGTCTCTCGCCACGAGGCCCCCGCGTCGGCCACCTTCCGGGCCAGCCCCAGCGCCTCGAAGGCCCGCATCGCGTTCGACCAGAGCGACAGCCCGGCGCCGAGCGGCCGGTAGACCTCGGCCCGCTCGTACACCGCGACCTCGAGACCGGCCTGACGGAGCGCAATGGCTGCACACAGCCCGCCAATCCCCCCTCCGATGATGATGACTCCGCGTGATGACATGTGCCCGTCCCCGTGACATCGAGGACGGAACGGGAGTGACCCGGCAACCGGAACTCCAACGGCCCTCGATGAACTCACGATAGCCCGTGGCGGAGGAGCCTCGCACCCACATGTGCATACCGGCATCTACTGGAAAGGCTCCCCATCAACAGGTGCAGCGCCGGCTTGCCATCCATAACACTTATGTTATGTTGACCGCGCCAGGGACTGCGAAACAGTCCCAAAGTCGCCTGGGGCTGCACAACAGACCCAGCAGTCGAACGGGCTGCAAAACAGCCCGTGAAGGCAAGGGGTTGCACAACAGCCCTGGACACAGAGGTCCTGGCCATCGACGCGACGCGCGGCAGCACAAAACGGGAGAACCTACATGAACCGCAGCAAACCCACGACCCATCCGCCGGCCCAGACATCCCCTCATGAAAGTAAGGTTTTACAGAACCCCTAGTGGTCACATGCCCGTCGAGGCGTATCTCGATGCCCTCGACCGTCACGAAGCGCTGCCCATCATCAAGGCACTCAGCGCCATCGAACTTTACGGATTGGATGAAACCCTCATCCAGACTCGCGCCCTCCGAGACAAGCTCTGGGAGCTGAAACTCGGCCGACATCGCCTCTTCTACGTACTCGATACTGGCCCCACCCTGGTCCTCCTCCACGCCTGCAAGAAGCAGAGCCAGAAGGCTCGCAAGTCGGACGTGGACCTAGCCATCTCCAGGATGAGGAAGGTTATCGCCGCCGCTTCATCTCGTCTCCCCTGATGGGGATTCGACAGCTGCACCACACGATCGCAATGCCTGCGAAAGAGCCCAACCCCTATGTGGGGGGCACCCTGGATGCGCTCATCGAGCGCAGGAAAGCCAGGGACCCTGAATTCGACGCGCTCCTGAAGGAGGAGCTCGATCAGCTCGCGCTAGCACGAAAGCTGCGCGAACTGCGTGAACAGCAGAACCTCAGTCAGGCGGAACTCGCTGCGCGCATTGGCACGCAACAGCCTGCCATCGCTCGTATCGAAAGCGGCAAGGTCCTGCCGCGACTCGACCTGCTTTACAAGATTGCCGCAGCCCTCGGAATGCGGCTGAAGATCAGCTTCGTCAAACAGACCTGAACCAAGGGGGAGAGGGTTCTCGCAACCCGAGTACGCGAGATACCCTCACCCCGCCCCTCTCCCGAAGGGAGAGGGGAGTTTTCGGCTCAGCCCGCCCGGAAGCGCGTGTCGAAACGGCTCGCGCCCGGCTCGCGCTTCAACCGCAACCTGGAGGTGGCGGCAAAGGGCCTGGCGGTGGGCATGGGGCAACCCGGAGCACCTTACCTGGGCGGAGCCGAGGTGCGCTGGCGCCTCTTTCGGTGGACGCATGTATGCGCTGGGTACGGGCGGCACGCTGCTGTTCCCGGAGAGCATGGGCACGCTGAAGCCGGGGACCTTCTCTTCCGTGGACCTGGGGGTGGACAATGCGCGCTGACTCGCACCGGGCCCGGTGGGCGGGCGTGCTGCTTGCCCTGGCACTGCTATCCACCGGCTGTGCCTCGCTGACGCCACCACCCGCCGGACAGGGGACGAGCCTGCGCTACGCACCGCGCGAGGTCATGGGGCCCACCTCAGTTCAGGAGCCGAGTGTCGAGTCTCCGGGCGCTCCCGGCTCCACACCGCCCTCCCCTTCCGTGGCCACTGCGCCCGAGCGGCTGCATCGGCGCCGGTCCTCCCGTGTGGAGGTGACGGCGGTGGGCCCGGACAGCGCGGAGAGGGAGGCGCGGCAGAGGGCTCTCGCGACCCAGTTGGCGTTTCGCGGCGCCCTTCGCGAGGTGTCCGGCTCCACCCGCCGTATTTCCGGCGAGCTCGCCCGGCTCAACACCAGTGTGTGGGGCCTCGCCCAGGGAAACCGTGTCTTCATGCGCTACGCCGACTACGGCGCCGCTCAACTGCGGTGGGTGGAGGCCCAGCTCGCCGCCGCCACCCGGCTGGCCGACGCCGCCTCGGAGGTAGATGACCCCGACATGCAGCTCGCCGTGCTGCGCGTGGCCGGGCCAAGGTTGGAAGCCGCCATGCTCGGCGCCCTCGTTCTCGCCGTCTGGGTGGACTTCCTCAACCTCGCCGACGTCGCGCTCAAGCAGCACCTCTACCCCGTGGAGACACTGCTCGTGGACATGTGGCACTGGCAGGAGATGCTCGAGCCCTCCATGAAGGCGCTCTCCTCCCCGGAGCACGAGCAGGTGGAGGTCGCGGCGCAAGACGTGCCCCCGCTGGTAGGCCACTTCACTGACGAATTCGAGCGAGCCCAGCAGCGCATGCGCGTGGCGGCGGAGAACCTCCAGAAGGTGATGTTGCTCAAGGAAACCATAGAGACAGTCACCATGCTTTCGACATTGAGGTTTTCGCTCCCTTCGGCGCCGCCGTCCGCGCCCGTCCTCGTCGGCATCGGCCTCTCGGTGGGAGGCGACGGGGTGATGGTGGGCACGCGCCTTGTCGTCTCCGCCGAGTGGGTGGAGATGGTGCGCAACCTGGTGCGCGCGGGCGTCCTCTCCCTGCCCGTCGTTAGCGCCGCCGTTCGGATTCAGGCGGGCGGGATGATGATGGCGCAGTACGGCGAGCTGCCCATGGGCGTACGCGAGGCGCTGGGTGACGGTCCCGAGGTGGGGGCTATGCACGAGACGGGCAAGGCGGGGGCGGGTATGGCCGAGCCGCCGCGGCACCACGTCCTGCCGAAGGAGTTCCGCGCGTGGTTCGAGAGGCGCGGCTTCACCGGCGAGATGGATATCGACGAGTTCTGCGTCAAGCTGGAGCAGGCCCACCATGAGGCCATTCACGGTGGTGGAAACTGGAAGCTGGGGCGCATATGGCCGGGTGAATGGAACCGGATGATCATGGAGACGCTGTTCGAAGCCGAGACCGACGCTGGCCGGATGTTGACGCGGAACGAGATCCTGAAAAACGTCGCGCAGCGGATGGAGGACTACTACATCCCTATGAACTTCGTCTCTTGGAGAGGGCCATGAGCGGCGGACATCCTTTTCAGGGCAACTGGGTGGTGCGCCTGTACGAACGGGTACGCGAGCGCGGCTACGATTCGCTCACCGCCTTCGCCGAGGCGCGCCCCACGGTGCCGCTGCATTTGCTGGCCAAGGAACTGGGCAAGGACGATGTCGCTGGGGTGCAGGTGTTGCGTGGGCTTCTCGCCGAAGCGGAGCGGCGCAAACAAGTCACGCGGTTTGTGCGAGATGTATTGGCGCGCCTGTGGACTCAGAGCGTCCCCGACGGTTGGCCGGCAGTGATGGACGACGCAAGCCGTGGAGAGATTGCTATGGCGCTCGGCACGTGGACCGCATACACCCCAGAAACGCACAAGGAGCGCGTCAGGCAGGCCCGAGCGGCCCTCTGGGCCTCGCCGCCGCCCGCCGGGTGGCGCCCGCTCGGTTCCGACGACGAGTTGCTGCGTACACTCCTTCCTGACGAGGAGGCTTGATCTTCCGCCACTCCGCGAGGTGAGAGTGGACCTGCCCCGGTTTTGTGGCTCTCCCGCACTTTGTGTGAATCCTGGGCGCATACGGATAGCCGCAAGAGTGACGTTCGCCTGCTTGCAACCGCTGAACCACATGAAGTGCGGGAGAGCCACGTAACCGGGGCAAGCCCAGCCGGTAGGCGTCGGCCCGCTCGTACACCGCGACCTCGAGACCGGCCTGACGGAGGGCGATGGCTGCACACAGCCCGCCAATCCCCCCTCCGATGATGATGACTCCGCGTGATGACATGTGCCCGCCCTGTCCCCAAAGGAGAGGAGGCTTCTCGGCTCAGCCCGCCCGGAAGCGCGTGTCGAAACGGCTCGCGCCCGGCTCGCGCTTCACGCCCTGGTCCGCGTTGGCGGCCAGGTGCTCCAGCACCTTGAACACCGTCTCCACCTCGTCCGGCGTGCCCACCGCCGCGGCCAGCTCCTCCGCGGTGTGGCCCTTCGCCTTGTCCCCGCGCAGCCTGGCCAGCACCTTGCGCTGCAGCTCCAGCACCGCACCGGCCGCCTTCTTCCCCGCCTCCACGCCCGGCTGGTGGTACGCGTTGATGTTCACCAGCGACGCGTACAAGCCCACCGCCCGCTCATAGAGCGCGATGAGGGCGCCCAGCGTCCGCGCGCTCACGTCCGGCACCGTGAGCGTCATGGACTCGCGGCCCTTCTCGAAGAGCGCCCGCCGCGAGCCCAAGAGGAACCCCAGCAGGTAGTCGCCGCTGGTGATGTCCTCCTCCACGCGCATGGACGTCCCCTCGCGGTCCTTCAGCACCTCCACGAAGGTGGCGAAGAAGTTGTTCACCCCCTCGCGGAGCTGCTGCACGTACGCGTGCTGGTCCGTGGAGCCCTTGTTGCCGTAGACGGCGAGGCCCTGGTTCACCACCTTGCCGTCCAGGTCCTTCTCCTTGCCCAGCGACTCCATCACCAACTGCTGGAGGTAGCGGGAGAGCAGCAGCAGGCGGTCCTTGTACGGGAGGATGACCAGGTCCTTCTGGCCGCGCCCGTTGCCCGCGTGGAACCACATGAGCGCCATCAGCGCGGCCGGGTTGCGCAGCATGTTGCGCTCGCGCGTCGCCACGTCCATGTCCCGCGCGCCCGCCAGCATCCCGTCGATGTCCAGCCCCTGCAGCCTCGCCGGCAGCAGGCCCACCGCTGACAGCACCGAGGTGCGCCCGCCGACCCAGTCCCACATGGGGAACGTCCGCAGCCAGTTGCCCTTCTTCGCGGAGCGGTCCAGCTCACTGCCCTCGCCCGTCACCGCCACCGCGTGCTTGCCGAAGTCGAGCCCCTTCTGCTGGTACGCGCGCTCGGCCTCCACCATGCCGTTGCGCGTCTCCTTCGTGCCGCCGGACTTGCTGATGACCACGGTGAGCGTCTCGGAGAGCTTGTCGCCGAGCTGTGCCACCACGCGGTCGAAGCCATCCGGGTCGGTGTTGTCGAAGAAGAACACCTGCATCGGGTCCGCCGCGTTACCGAGCGCATCCGCCACGAGCTGCGGCCCGAGCGCCGAGCCGCCGATGCCCACCAGCAGCACCCGGGTGAAGCGATTCGCCTTCGGCGGCTTCACGCGGCCGGCATGCACATCGTCCGAGAAGGCGCGGACGGCCGCCACCGTGTCCCGAATCTCCTTCGCGAGACCCGGCTCGGGAGCCAGCTCGGGGGCGCGCAGCCAGTAATGCCCCACCATCCGCTTCTCATCGGGATTGGAGATGGCGCCCTTCTCCAGCGCGGCCATCGCATCAAAGGCCTTCTCCATGGGCCCGCGCATCCGCACGAGGAAGTCGTCAGAGAAGTTCATCCGCGACACGTCAAGCGACAGCCCCACCGATTCCACCCCACACAGATACTTCTTGTAACGCTCCCACAGCTGGCGCTCGGTCATCGCAGTTCCCCTCGGCTTCGAATCCCAGGTTTCGTTCCGCCCGTTCCTACCGCCTTGTCCCCGTACGGGGGAATGGGTTTGATGCGTGCCACGCCCGGGGCCTGACACTGAACACCCGGGCGCCCCTAGCGTTGAGCGCCTCGCAATCTGCACTCCCGTCCGAGGCCCTGCCCCTTCCGAGTGCGCTCTCTCGTCCACCAGCCGCTGCCGCGCCCCACCCCAGGAGCACTCATGCCCACCCGGTTGCACACCTCCGCAGCCCTCGCGCCCCTCCTCGCCTGTGCCGCGCTCGCCGGTTGTCAGACATACGACTTCGAGCCCGTTCCCCCCACCGCCCTCTCCGTGCCCTCGATCGAGAAGACAATCGCCGCCCGGGGCAACACACCCAACCTGATGCTGCTCGTGGACACATCCGGCTCGATGCTCGAGCCGATGAACTCGGCCAACCCCATCTGCCGCTCGCCCACCTCGGGCGTGCTCTGCCTCGGCGAGGGGTGTCCCGCGGGCTGCCCCACGCGCTGGAGCGCCCTCCAGGGGGCGATGAGCTCCTTCCTGGGCGCCAACGGCGCGTTCGCGCGAATCGGCCTCGCCCTCTATCCGGGCAAGCAGCTCGTCCTCGGCGAGCAGTGCGGCGGCACGGACTCTCTCACCCTGGACCTGCCCGCCGATGACAACACTGAGGCCCTGCAAACCCACGCCGAGGCGGTCAAAGCCGAGCTGCACAAGATTCCCAACCACACGCGGGGAGGACCTGAGGGAGGCACGCCCACGGGCGCGAGCCTCCTGTACGTAGGTTCGCAGCCGCAACTCCAGACGGACGAGCGAAGCGACTTCGTCCTGCTGCTCACCGACGGTCTGCCCAACTGCAACGAGAACAACACCTCCCTGTCGTGCCGGTGCAACAAGGGCGAGTGCACGGACCCTTACGAGTGGCTGGGCTGCCTGGACCAGGACGGCTCGGTGAGTGCGGTGAGGACGCTGCGTGGCAGGGACATCCAGACCATCGTCATCGGCTTCGGCGCGGACACGGCCTCGGGAGACGGGCCGGCGGTCCTCAACGCCATGGCCGAGGCCGGCGGCTTCGCGCGCAAGTGCCAGGCGGACGCCGACTGCGGCACGGGGGACGCTTGCGACACGCGCCTCGGGCTCTGCCAGCGCCGCTATTACCAGGCGGCCAACCAGGACGAGCTCGCCACCGCCCTGCGGCAGATCAGCGAGCGCTTCGAGGGAAACCCGTGTCTCATTGAGCTCGCCCATGACCAATTCCCCCCGTCGCCAGGGCTCGCCCGGGTGCTCGTTAACGGAGAGGGCTTCGGGGAGGGTGACGACACCTGGCGGCTGAAACCAGGCGTAGGCGTGGAGCTACTGGGCTCGCTGTGTGCCCGAGTCCAAGGCTCCTCGCCCGCTCACCCGGTGCGCATCGAGGTCCGGGTGGTCATCCCTCGCTGAGGCCGCCTGCTTGATACGTGCGCCGGCTCCGCCTCATCATCGCCCTCCATGAGCCTGCCCTGGATGCTCGAAACCCCCGCTCCGTCCGCGGACGCACGGATTCCCTACGGAGACGTCACCCACCAGTTCGGAGATCTGCGCCTGCCTCGGGGCGAGGGGCCGCACCCGGTGGTGGTGGTGGTGCACGGTGGCTTCTGGAAGGCCCGGTACGACCTGGAGCACGTGGGCCACCTGTGCGCGGACCTCACGAAGCGGGGCTATGCCACCTGGAGCCTCGAGTACCGGCGCGTGGGCCACCCAGACGGCGGCTGGACGGGCACCTTCGAAGACGTGGCCCGGGGGACGGACTACCTGCGCACGCTGGCCACACGCTACCCGTTGGACCTGGAGCGCGTGGTCCTCCTGGGGCACTCGGCCGGAGGACACCTGGCGGTGTGGCTCGCGGGGCGCGGACGGCTGAAGCCGGGGCAGTCGCTGTACACCGAGAAGCCCCTCGTCCCCAAAGGCGTGGTGTCGCTGGCAGGCGTAGTGGACCTGGAGCGCGCCTTCGAGCTCCGGCTGAGCGACGGCATCGTCGAGTCCTTTCTCGGCGGCACGCCCGCGCAGGTCCCCGAGCGCTACGAGCTTGCCTCTCCCGCCGCGCTGCTGCCGCTCGGGGTGAAGCAGGTGCTGGTGCACGGTGCAGAGGACACCATCGTCCCGCTCAGCCTGAGCACCGAGTACCACGCACGCGCCACGAAGCTCGGGGACAGCGTGAAGCTCGTGAGCCTGCCGGGCGCGGAGCACTTCGAGGTCATCGACCCGCGCGCGAAGGAGTGGCCGCAAGTCGTCGAGGCGGTGGCTTCCCTGCTGTGAGGCACTTCTCCTTGGCGCCTGCGCGGAGGCCTGAAACACGGCATCCCGTTTGCGGGTGCCACTGCGGCTTTCCTGTTAACGTGCCCATGCACTGGTGACCCGGTGAAATGAGGAGTCAGCGCACGTGAAGGAATATCTGAAGGCCTCGTGGATAGACGCTCGCCTGGAAGCGCGCTCGTCACCCATTCACGGCCGAGGCATCTTCGTCACCGCGCCCATCGCCGAGGGCGAGACGCTCATCATCTGGGGCGGCACGCTCTTCCGGCAGGAGAACATCGACGCCGGGGAGGCCCTCCAGCACAGCTACGCCGCCATCAGCGAGGAGCTCTTCCTGGGGCATACGGCCGAGCACGGTGCCTCGGTGGATGACTACATCAACCACTCCTGTGACCCGGCCGTGTGGATGCTGGACGAGGTGACCCTCGCGGCCCGCCGTGCGCTCGCCCCGGGTGACGAGCTGACGGTCGACTACGCGATGTATCTCGATTCCGATTGGGAGCGGCGCCCCTGCCACTGCGGCACGAGGCTGTGCCGGAAGTGGATCGACAGCGAGGACTGGCGCCGGCCCGAGTTGTTCGAGCGCTACCGCTATCACTTCTCGCCGTTCATCAACGAGCGGCTCCGCAAGCTCCGTTCAGCAGCCTGAGAGGCCCATGCGCATCTGTGTACTGCTCTCCCCCTACGATGAAGAGGGCGCCTCGCCACTCACGGGGTTGGATCCAACGCTCAATCCGGAGCGCTGGCTGCAGGGGCACGAGGTAGACACCGTCCTGGTGCGCAAGGGCAGTGCGGCGGCCCAGCTCCAGGAACTGGCCGGGAAGGGCTACGACGTCTTCCTCAATCTCTGCGACGGGAGTTGGTACGAGGGCGTCGCGGGCGTGGAGGTGGTGGAGGAGCTCGAGCGGCTCGGGCTGCCCTTCACCGGTACGAGCTCGCGGCTCTACACACTCACGAAGGAGCAGATGAAGCAGGCCGCAGCCGAGCTGGGTGTCGCCACGCCTGCCTTTGTCTTCGCCCAATCCGATGAGGACATCGAGCGGGCAGCCCGGACGCTCCGTTTCCCGCTCATCGTCAAGCACTTCGATGGTTGCGGCAGCCTCGGCATGACCCAGGCCTCGTGCGTCCGGGAGCCCGGTCAGCTCATGGCGCAGGCCCGCCAGATGATCGCCCAGGCCGGCCGGGCGCTGCTCGAGGAGTTCATCGAAGGGGAAGAGTACACCGTGCTCGTGGCGGAGAACCCGGAAGAACCCGGGACTCCGCTGGTATTCACGCCGGTCGCCTGTGTCTTTCCACCGGGCGAGACGTTCAAACACTTCGAGCTGAAGTGGCAGTCCTACGAGGGAATTGGCTGGCAGCCCTGCAAGGACATGGTCCTGGCCGCACGGCTCCAGGAGCTGACTCGCCGGGTGTTCGTCGGCATCCAGGGGGTGAGCTACTCCCGCTGCGACTTCCGGGTAGACGCGCGAGGAGAGCCCTGGTTCCTGGAGATCAACACCAACTGCGGAATCTTCTATCCGCCGAGCCAGGAGGGAAGCGCGGACATGATCCTGAAGCACGACCCGATCGGGCACAAGGGCTTCGCCGAGCACATCCTCCGGTGCGCCATCGTCCGCCGTCAGCGCCAATCCCACATGTGAAGTCTGGCGGCGAGACAGACTAGAGTCCGGGGCTCATTCACTGAACCCTGGAGTCTGTACTTTGAATCGATGTGTCGCCGCTTTGGTGAGTCTTGCCCTGGCGCTGACGGCCCGTCCCGCCGCCGCCGCCAAAGAACTTCCCCCGGTGGATGCCTTCACGAGCATCACCCCTTCGCTGGATGAGCCAGGGGCCCGAGATAGGGCCCGGGGCCTCCACGTCGTGCACGAGGAGCCCCGTCTCGGAGTTCCCACTTTCGTCTGGGGCGTGCGCCCTTCGACGGGGGCCCGTGCTGTCCGGCCGCTGCCACCCGAACAGGCCGCGCGCGCATACCTCGGTGAGCAGGCCGGGCTGTACCGGCTGGCCCGCACCGACTCGGCGCACATCCCGGTGAGGGACGTGCACCGCACCCGCTCGGGCGCGAGCCTCGTCACCTTCGAGCAGGAGGTGGACGGCATCGAGGTCTTCCGCCAGTCCCTCAAGGTGCTGATGGACGCGGACAACCAGCTCATCTCCGCATCCGGCTACCTGAGCCCGTCGGCCTCCGAGCCGCGCTTCTCGGGCGGACGCCTGCGCTTCACGCTCGGCCCTCGCGAGGCCATCGCGCTCGCCTGGAGGGACCTGCACGGCGAGAACCTCCCCACCGACAGCCTGCTGCCCACCGGGCGCATCAACGGGCGCTACAGTCACTATGAGCTCAGCCCCGGGCCGCGCCGGACGGTGTTCGCCTCGCCCGCGCGCGTCAAACAGGTCTTCTTCCCGCTGCCGGGCGCGCTGGTGCCCGCGTACTACGTGGAGCTCGACACCTCGCCCGCCGACGGAACGGAGGCCGAGCTCTACGCCTACGTCATCTCCGCGGAGGATGGCCTGCTGCTCTTCCGCAACGATCTCACCGCGCAGGAGAGCTACACCTACCGCGTCTGGGCGGACGCGCAGAGCCCGCACATTCCCTATGACGGACCCCAGGGCACGGCGCCCACGCCCCACCCCACCGGACTCCCGGACGGCTACCAGGCGCCCTTCGTTGCGCCCAACCTGGTGACGTTGAGCAACGTGCCCTTCAGCCGCAACGACCCGTGGCTGCCCGCGGGCGCCCTGGAGACCCGAGGCAACAACGTAGAGGCCTATACCGACGCCGTCGCGCCGGACGGCTTCACCGATGGCGCCGACCTGCGCGCCAGCATCTCCGCGCCCGGGACCTTCAGCCATGCCTATGACCTGTTCCTGGCTCCGAGCGTCACGGACACTCAGCAGATGAGCGCGGTGACGCAGCTCTTCTTCGTGACCAACTTCCTGCACGACTGGTTCTACGACTCCGGCTTCGACGAGGCGGCGGGCAACGCCCAGCACGACAACTACGGGCGAGGCGGAGTCGAGGCGGACAGCCTGCGCGCCGAGGCCCAGGACAGCTCGGGACGCAACAACGCGAACATGTCCACGCCGGCCGACGGTGGCCGCCCCCGCATGCAGATGTACCTCTATGACACGCGAGGGCGCCGGGTGATGATCGTCCCCCCGACCCATGCCCTCGAGGGCACTTGGGCCGTCGGGGTCGCCACCTTCGGACCGCAGCAGTACGAGGTCCCCGCGCCTGTCGTGATCGCCGAGGATGGCGTCGCTGCCTCCGACGGCGGCACCGTGAACGATGCGTGCGAGCCGCTCACCAATGCCGCCGCCGTGAGCGGGAAGTTCGTCCTGGTGGACCGGCCCCGCTGTGACTTCGCCCTCAAGGCCGCCAACGCCCAGGCCGCGGGCGCGGTCGGTGTCATCATCGCAAACAATGTGTCGGGAGGAGCGAGCTTCGTCGTCACGGGACGGGACTCCACCATCACCATCCCCGTCGTCTCGGTGAGCTACGCGATGGGCAATGCGCTCCGGGATTCGCCCCCCGCCAGCGTGACGCTCGTGCGTGACGCAACCGACCGTGATGGCGCGCTCGACAACACCATCGTCGCCCACGAGTGGGCGCACTACCTGACCAACCGCCTGATTGGGAATGCCAACGGCCTGAGCAACAACCAGGGCCGCAGCATGGGCGAGGGGTGGGGCGACTTCATGGGGCTGCTGATGATCGCCCGGGAGGGAGATGACCAGGTGGCCTCCAACTCCGGCTTCGGTGGTGTCTACGCGCGCGGCGCCTATGCCAACAGCGGAGGGAACAACCAGGGCTTCTACTGGGGCAACCGGCGCTATCCCTACAGCACCGACCTGACGAAGAACCCGCTCACCCTGCGCCACATCCAGAATGGGATCCCACTGCCGTCAGGCATTCCGGTGCAATCCGGCGCGACGGGAGTGAACAACGCCGAGGTCCACAACTCGGGCGAGGTGTGGTCGGTGATGCTGTGGGAGTGCTACACGGCGCTGCTGCGCGACACGGGCCGCCTCACCTTCTCCGAGGCCCAGCAGCGGATGAAGGACTACCTCATCCTGTCGCTCAAGCTCACCCCCAATGCCCCCACCTTCCTGGAGGCGCGCGACGCGGTGTTGGCGGCGGCCTACGCCAATGACCCGCGGGACTTCCTGCTCTTCGCCCAGGCCTTCGCCAGGCGCGGCGCTGGGACGCGCGCCGTCGTGCCTGACCGCACCTCGACGACCCATGTCGGCGTGACGGAGAGCTTCGCCACCGGCAAGGACGTGGCGCTCGCGAGCGTGGAGCTGCTCGAGTCCACGGGGACGACAGCCTCCTGTGATGATGACGGAGTGCTCGACACGGGCGAGACCGCGCGCGTGCGCGTCACCCTTCGCAACAGCGGCACCGCGCGACTCGAGCGGACGAGCATGACGCTCTCCAGCGATGACCCGGACGTCTCCTTCCCCGAGGGAGCGACGGTGACCTTCCCCGCCGCGGAGCCGGTCCAACTCACCACCGCGGAGCTGACGGTGAAGCTCTCGGGGGCCGCCACCAGGCGCGACCTCGTCCTGCGCATCGCCTACCGGGACGAGGAGCAGCTGGTGCCCGGAGACCAGCTACACACGGTGACCTACCGGGTGAACACGGACGAGCTGCCGGGGACGAGCCTCCTCGAGACGGTGGAGGCGCCTCACCACCCGTGGACCGTTGCGGCCAGCCCGGCGAGCATCCCGCTGTGGACGCGCCAGCTCGATTCGACAGGTGCGAACTGGTTCTTCCGCGGACCGGACAACAACGTGCCCGCGGACCTCTCGCTCGTCTCGCCGCCCCTCCAGGTGTCGGACACAGCGCCGTTCCGCTTCACGTTCCAGCATCGCTACGTCTTCGAGAGGAGCTCCGCGGGCATCCACTATGACGGCGCCATCATCGAGCTGAGCGAGGATGACGGGCAGACCTGGGTGGACATCGGCACCTCCGTGAGCCCCACCTACAACGCGACCCTCGATGCGGCAGGGGACAACCCACTCGGGGGCAAGAGGGCGTATGGAGGCCAGAGTCCCGGCTATCCCGCGTTCGCGCGGGCCACCGCCGACCTCGGCACGACCTATGCGGGGAAGACGGTGCGCATCCGCTTCCACATCGGCACGGACAGCGGCACGGGCGCCACGGGCTGGGACTTGGATGACCTCCAGCTCGAGGGGGTGGTGAACACGCCCTTCACGGCGCTGGTGGCTCACCGGAGCGTGTGCATCAACCGGACGCCGGTAGCGAACGCGGGCCCGGCCCAGACCGTCAACGAGCGGCGCCAGGTGACGCTCTCCGGCAGCGGAACGGACCCCGAGGGGAGCACGCTCACCTATGAGTGGACGCAGGCCACGGGCACGCCGGTGACGCTGAGCGATGCGAGGGCACCCAACCCCACCTTCCTCGCGCCCGAGGTGACGCAGGACACGGACTTCCAGTTCGAGCTGCGGGTGCGCGATGGGGTGAACACGAGCGCACCGTCCGTGGTGACGGTGCGGGTGCGCGACATCTCCAATGGCAATCGTGCTCCCACGGTGGAAGCCACGCCGGTGCTGGAGGTTCTCGAGAAGGACACGGTGACCCTGGTGGCCTCGGGCACGGACGCCGACGAGGACGCCGTGAGCTACCAGTGGACGCAGGTGGGCACGCCCGCCGTTGTCCTGGAGGGCGCCACGACGGCCCAGGCCCGCTTCATCGCTCCCGAGGTGAGGGAGACCGTCGAGCTCACCTTCCAGGTGGTGGCCAGCGACGGTACGGACCAGAGCGCCCCGTTCACCGTCACGGTGCGAGTGAACAACGTCAACCACGCGCCGGTGGCCAGCGTAGCGCCGGTGACCGCGGTGGACGAGGGAGCGAGCGTGACGCTCATGGGGAGCGCCACGGATGTGGATGAGGGAACCACGCTCGTCTACACGTGGACGCAGGTGGGCAGCCCCACGGTGACGCTGAGCGACAGCGCTTCGGCCTCGCCCTCCTTCACCGCGCCCCAGGTGGACTCGGATACGGAGCTGACCTTCCAGCTCGTCGCGAGTGATGGGGAGGCGGCGAGCGAACCGGTGACGGTGACGGTGCTCGTCCGGGACGTGCCCAACGCGGCGCCGGTGGCCCGGGCGGGTGAAGACCAGAGTGTCGTCGAGGGCAACGAGGTGACGCTCAACGGCTCGGACTCGACGGATCCGGAGAGCACCGCCCTGACCTACAGCTGGACCCAGATGGAGGGGCCCACCGTGGCGCTCTCGCTGGCGGGCCCGAGGGCCACGTTCAACGCGCCCGCGGTGGACGAGGAGACGGCGCTCACGTTCCAGCTCCAGGTGACGGACGCCCGCGGCCTGAGCAGCACGGACACCATCACCGTCCGCGTGTCCAACAAGCCGGTGACGCCTCCGGGCAACGGCTCGGGTTGCGGCTGCGCGGCGGGCCAGGATGGGAGCACGCCCACGACCGTCCTGCTGCTGCTGGCGGCGCTCGGCTTCGCCCTGCGTCGTCCGCGCTGGCGCTTGCTGTAGCACGGCTCCCTCTCCCTCTGGGAGAGGCGGGGGGTGAGGGTCGTCGTCCAGGACCCTCACCCCGCCGAGCCAGATGTGAAGTCTGGCGGTGAGGAGCGCTAGACTCCGGGGTTCCTTCCCAGAACCCTGGAGGCCGTACTGTGAAGCGATACATCGCCGCATTGATGGGTCTCGCGCTGGCGATGACGGCCCGTCCCGCCGCCACGAAGGAGCGATCCCCCGCTCCACCCGCCGCCAGCTTCGCCACCGGCAAGCACGTGGAGCTCGTCAACGCGGAGCTGCTCGATTCCACGGGGACGACGTCCTGTGATGATGACGGAGTGCTCGACACGGGAGAGACCGCGCGCGTGCGCGTCACCCTTCGCAACAGCGGCACCGAGCGCCTCGAGCAGACGAGCATGACGCTCTCCAGCGCGGACGCGGATCTCTCCTTCCCCGAGGGACAGAAGGTGTCCTTTCCCGCCTCGGACCCGCAGCAGCTCACCACCGCGGAGCTGCCGGTGAAGCTCTCGGGCACCGCCACGCCACGCGACCTGACCCTGAACATCGCCTACCGGGACGAGGCGCAGTCGGTACCCGGAGACCAGACGCACAAGGTGGTGTACCGGGTGAACACGGACGCAGTCCCGGGGACGAGCACTCTCGAGAAGGTGGATGCGCCCTTTCCCGCGTGGACCATCATGGCCAGGCCGGCGAGCAGCCCACCGTGGACGCGCCAGCTCGATTCGACGAACGGGAACAGCTTCTTCCACGGACCGGACCACAAGGAGACCTCGGACCTCTCGCTCGTCTCGCCGCCCCTTCAGGTGTCGCAGACGGAGACGTTCCGAGTCATCTTCCAGCATCGCTACGTCTTCGAGGTGAACCCCTCGAATCTCCCCTACGACGGCGGCGTCATCGAGCTGAGCGCGGACGATGGGCAGACATGGGTGGACATCGGCGCCTCCACCTACAACGTGACCCTCGCTGCGGGCTCGGAGAACCCGCTCCAGGGCCGGCGGGCGTATGGAAGCCAGAGTTCATCGTATCCCGCATTCACCAAGACCACCCTCAACCTGAGCACCACCTACGCGGGGAAGACGGTGCGTATCCGCTTCCGCATCGGCACGGACGACAGCAATGGCGCAACGGGTTGGGACCTGGATGACCTCCAGCTCGAGGGCGTGGTGAACAAGCCGTTCACGACGCTGGTGGCCCACCGGAGCACGTGCATCAACCGGACGCCGGTGGCGAATGCGGGCCAGGCCCAGACCGTCAGCGAGCGGCGCCAGGTGACGCTCTCCGGCAGCGGAACGGACCCCGAGGGCAGTGCGCTCACCTACGAGTGGACGCAAACCCAGGGCCCAGTCGTGGCGCTCAGCGACCCCAAGGTGAACAACCCCACCTTCCTCGCGCCCGAGGTGACGCAGGACACGGACCTCGAGTTCGAGCTGCGGGTGCGCGATGAGGTGAACACGAGCGTGCCGTCCGTGACGACCGTGCGGGTGCGCGACGTCTCCGCGGGCAACCGGGCGCCCACGGTGCAAGCCACGGCGGTGCTGAACGTCTCCGAGCGCGACACGGTGACCCTGGAGGCCACGGGCACGGACCCCGACGGGGACGCCGTCAGCTACGAGTGGACGCAGGTGGGCACGCCCGAAGTCGTCCTGGAGGGAGCCAAGACGGCCAAGGCCACCTTCACGGCTCCCACGGTGACGGAGGTGCTCGAGCTCACCTTCCAGGTGGTGGCGAGCGACGGACTGGCTCAGAGTGCCCCGTTCACCGTCACAGTGAAGGTGAACAACCGCAAACCGGTGGCCCAGGTGAAGCCGGTGCCCGAGGTGGCAGAGGGAACGGACGTGACGCTCGAGGGGAGCGCCACGGAGGTGGATGAGGGAGCCACGCTCATCTACACGTGGACGCAGGTGGGTGACCCTAAGGTGACCCTGAGAGACAGCACCTCGGCCACCCCGTCCTTCACCGCGCCCGAGGTGGAGGCCAATACGGAGCTGACCTTCCAGCTCATCGTGGGTGATGGAAAGCTGGAGAGCGACCCGGTGACGGTGACGGTGCTCGTGCGAGACGTGGTCAACACGCCGCCGGTGGCCCGGGCTGGAGGGGACCAGAAGGTCACCGAGGGCAGTGGGGTGACGCTCAACGGCTCGGAGTCGAAGGATCCGGAGGGCTCCGAGTTGATCTATGCCTGGACCCAGGTAGACGGCCCCACCGTGACGCTCATGAAAGCGGGCCCGAGGGCCACGTTCAACGCGCCCGAGGTGGACGGGGAGGCGGTGCTCACCTTCCAGCTCCAGGTGACGGATGCCCGGGGCCTGAGCAGCACGGACACCATCACCGTCCGCGTGACCGACAAGGTGCCGCCGCCGGACAACGGCTCGGGTTGCGGCTGCGCAGCGGGCGAGGATGGCGGCGTACCCACGACGGTCCTCCTGCTGCTGACGGCGCTCGGCTTCGCGCTGCGTCGCCCGCGCTGGCGCTCGCTGTAGTGCACAGGCCCCCTCTCCCTCTGGGCTGAAGAATGCACACGCAGAGGGAGAGAGGGAGCAAGGGGTGAGCAAGCTGGATGGAGCATGACGTGAGCGGTAGGGCCGGATAGAGAGGCAGCCCATGGAAGCTGCCCCTTTGTATCTGACGTACGAGGTTCTCTATCCAGCAGGGAGTTTCGGTCCGCTTGAGGAGGTGTGGCTGAGGGAGAGGTTGCTGCACACCCTTCACCTGATGGAGGGGCAGCCCGGCGTCACCATCAACCGATTGGGCACCAGCCGGGCGGAGCGAATGGGGGCCTACCGCATGCTGGAGAACGAAGACGTCAGCTTCCGGCAGCTGCTGGAGCCAGCGGCCCGGACAGTGGGCAAGGCGGTGGCGAAAGGGCAGGCGGGAGAGGTGGCCTTGTGTGTACACGACCGGACCGAGGTGGAGCTCAGCCATCTGTCCATGAGCGGGGTGGGCCAGGTGGGCAATCCCGTGTGTCAGGGCTTCTTTCTGCAGACGGCGTTGGTGGTGCAGGCCGACGGCGCCGCTTTTGGAGTGCTGGGAGCGCGCACCTGGGCGCGCCCGGCCGCGCAAAGGGGAAAGGCCAAGAGCAGGAAGCAGCGGCCCTTCGAGCAGAAGGAAAGCAGCTTGTGGTGGCAGGCCATGGTGGAGGCCGAAGAGGGAGTGGGCGAGCCAGGGCGACTGCTGCACGTCATCGACGCCGAAGGAGACATTTTCGAGTTGTTCTCCCGCTCGGCTAGCGCGTCGTATCAACTGCTGGTGCGCGCCGGCCAGGACAGGCGCGTGGAGGGAGAAGGGGGGAGGCTGTGGGCCACCATGGAGGGGCTGCCCGTGGTGGACAGCCGGCTGCTGCACGTGTCGGCGCAACCAGCCCGGGCGGACAAGCCGGCGCGCACGGCACGCGACGCCACGCTGGTGCTGCGCTACGTCCCTCTCACGCTGCTGCCTCCCGGGCGCCAGGGTGGGCAGCCGGTGCCGGTGTGGGGCGTGCTGGTGCGCGAAGAAGAGCCGCCACAGGGACAGAAAGCAGTGGAGTGGCTGCTGCTGAGCAACGTGCCCATTGAAAGCGTGGAGGCGGCCTGGGGCGCGGTGTCCACCTACCAGAAGAGGTGGGGGATTGAGGAGTTGCACAAGGCCCTGAAGACGGGCTGCCGCCTGGAGGGGCGTCAGCACCAGAGGCGCGAGCACCTTGAAAACCTGCTCGTCCTCACTCTGCTGGTTTCCGTCAAGATGCTGCGCCTGCGCACCCTGAGCCGCACTCTCCCGGACGAGCCCGCAGATGAAGTGTTGGAGCCCGCCGAGGTGCAGGTGCTCCAAGCCATGGCACCCCAACTCTCTCCACGCATGCGACTGCAAGGGGCGCTGACGCTTCGTCAGGCCCTGCTGCTCATCGCCGCCCTAGGCGGTTACATGGCCAACCCGGACAAGAAACCTCCGGGCTGGCTCGTCCTCTGGCGCGGCTACGAACGGCTGGGCGACTACGTCGCCGGCTTCACCCTCGCCCAGCACCTTTCCTCCGCTCCCCCGCCTACTTAGCGTGTGCAATCCTCAGCCCTCTGGGAGAGGGCGGGGGTGAGGGTCCCTCACGCTCTCTTCCTTCCAGGACCGAAGGCCGCACGGCAACCAGCCTACCCAACTCATCCTTCTCTCCTTGGCCAACCCCTCGGATTGACGGGCACACGAGTTTCCCATGTAGTTCCGGAGCGACGGCTTTCCGGTGGCGTCGCTTCCGGAGGTGCTCCGTGTCCACCCGTCTTGCTGGCGCGCGCCCCGCGGGCGCACCACTGGGCTCGTGCGCGGGCGCCTATGCCCTCATCGTTCTCGTCTTCCAGCTCGCGTGTGCCACGGGTAACCCCCACGGTGGCTCCGTGGCGGGCGCTCGCCATCACTCGCTTATGTCCCCACCGGCTCCGCGGGAGCGTGTGGACTCCCCGGTGGAACCTGGCCTGGAGTCGGCCAGCGTGTACGAGGTGGAGTTCCTGGAACCCGGTGCCGTCACCACCCGGCCGGTGCGCATCCCCAGGGTCGAGTTCCAGCGGGCCTTCCATCGGCTCGCTCGGGACGTGCGTCTGGGGGCGAAGACACCCCGGCAGGCCGCGCACGAGTTGCTCGACACCTTGGGGCCTCCACCCGAGGCGGGGTGGGTGGAAGCCTCGGGTGACTGGAAGCTGGAGGCATACGCGGGCCGGGGCTACACCTGGATACCCGAACGCCAGCGAGGCACCGTCGTCCTCACCCCCCAGGCCGAAGCGGCCTTGAGGGAGAACTACCTGAAGTGGTGTGTGCCCCAGGGCGGAGGCGATTGCCGGGGCCTGCTGGACGATGGGGAGTACCTGCGCACCGACGACCGGCGCACCCTGGCCCTCTCCATCGCCGTGGGCCACGTGCTGGACGAGACGCAGGCGGCCCTGGGGCGCGAGCTGCTGGACGTGCGAGCGCTCGTCTCCATGGTCGTCTGGACGGTAGGCCTCTACTGCATGATGTGGCTGGTGCCCGAGCCAACCACCAAGGCCATCGCCGCTGGCATGACCCTCCTGCTGGTGGGCTACCTGGGCCTCGAGACGGTGTACGGGCTGATGGACGGCTGGGCCCGCCTGGCGGATGCGGCGCACCACGCCACCACCTTCGAGGAGCTGCGCGCAGCGGGCGCGGAGTTCGGCAAGGTGCTGGGCGAGGACGCGGCGAGGGCCATGATTCTGGCGGTGGCCACGCTCAGCGGGCACACGCTGGGGCAGGTGGTGGCGCGGGTGAAGTCGCTGCCGGGCTTCCACCTCGCCGGAGCGCAGTTCGAGGCCCAGGGCGGTGCCGCCGTCCTGGGGAGGCTGGAGGCCGCGGAGGCGGCGCTCGCCTCGGAGGGGACGCTGGCCAGGGCGGTGGCGGCGGCGGAGACGGTGGCCACCTCACCGCAGGGCCCCCTGGCCGTGGTGATGTTCAAGAAGGGGCCGGGCCGGGGCACGGAAACAGCCCCGGGAGGCCGCTCCTCCGCCACCGTCATCCGGCACCGGGGTGGCAACCGGCAGGTGGAGCTCAACGACGGCCAGCGCTGGCACCTGCCGCGCGGCAAGTCGGCGGCGGACATTCCCGCCGAGGACAAGGTGGGCGACATGCTCCAGGAGGCCGTCACCCTGGCCGCCAGGGAATGGGGACCCCACAGGCTCTCCAATAGAGAGCTTATCGCCATCGAAAGGGCCAGAAGGAATGGTGAGTATTGGCTGGCACGGCTGCTGGAGCGCGAGGCCCGGGGGCGGTTCGTGCACGAAGAGATCAAAACCCGGTTGCGAGGGAGCCTTCGGTACAAACACCAGGGAGCGGACGTGATTGACCTGCAGACGGGCCACAAGTACGAGATTCTCTCCGGCACGGAATCGAATCTCGCGCGTCATGGCCGACGCATGGCGGGTGAGTTCTTCCGGATGCTCACCTTCTGAAAGGAGCGACCATGGGGTGGCTCGAGAACGTCCTCATCGAGGACAAGGAGATTGCAAACGAGCGGCTGGAGTTGACGGACAAGAACTCGCTCTATTTCCTTGGCCCCAACCTGTCGCTTAGAAACTGCACCGTCATCCTGAAGGTCTCCGCCAGGAACCTGATCATCGTCGGGGCACGGTTCTTCGACTGCACCTTCGAGGTGAGGCAGGAACTGAAGAATCACCAACAATGGGTGAAGGCCTCCCTCAAGGGGTGCCGCTTCAAGGGGCGGCTGACCGGGTGCGACTTCGGGCACTGGCCCAACTACGGCACAGGTTGGGAACACGGCGCCATCGAGGACTGCGACTTCTCCGAGGCTCGCCTGGATGGTTGCCGCATCATGGGCGCGGACCCTGCCACCCTTCGCTTTCCCAGGTGGCCCTGCTTCACCATCCTCGACCCCATCGGACATGCTCCCGAACTGCGCAGCGTCAAATGGCCAGGTGTCCATGGCGATATCATCCCGGACACGCTCCTCCAGAATCCACCGGCGACCAGCGCCCTAACCTATTACGCTCCCGCTGCCGCCAGGTTGCTAGAGACCACTCCCGAAGAGCTCAAGGCAGTCATCGAGAAGTTCGACTGCATCCTTTACTGAGCTGGCCACGCTCAACATGCCGCCGGTGCCAGCCGTCGGGTCGTAGAGGGAGCGCACCACGCCGGGCCTGGAGAGCGCGTCATTATCCTCGATGAAGAGGAGGTTGACCATGAGCCGGATGACTTCGCGAGCCGCGGGCGAGAAGCCCTGCACGTAGGCGCGGAGGTTCTCGCCGATGTTGTCCTGGTCGCCCATGGGCTTCTTCAGGCGGTGAAGGGGAAGATGACCTTCCCGTATTCGGACTGCTTGTAGTCACCGCGCAGCAGGTCCGCGACGGACCAGAAGAAGGCGGAGAGGCTCGGCTCACTCATGGCCGCATTCTTTCGGGGGCCCCGGGGCGCATCGGGAGCGCCGCCCCCGGTGGCACCCGGTCATGATACCCAAGGGTTTCAGGCACCCGGACCTGATTGATGGGGACTCGAAGACCATGAAGCCGAGCCTCGAACGGCCCATGGGGGCCTGTCCTCCGAGGTAACGGCGAGCCCAAGGACCTGCCGTCCGGGATGGGGTCTGATAGGTTCCCTGCCCCCCCCCCCATGCTGACCTGGCCCACGTACCCGATGCAAAAGGCCGTTCTACTCGCCTGCCTGGCGGTGTCCACGGTCGCGGGAGCCCACCCCGAGCCGATCCCAACGAAGTATTCTTCGGTGCATCGGGCCCTCTTCCTCTCGAACGCTCCCGCGTCGAAGGTTCCGGAGCTCTACGTAGCCGGGAAGGTGGTCACGGTGCTCCGGTTCCAGCACCCCTGTGACCCGGACCGGACGAAGATGCTGGGCTGGGAAGGCCGCTTCGAGCCCGTGGAGTGCGTCGGGAAGAAGGTGCTGATAGAGCCCCTCAAAGACCTCGCTTCCGAGGATCGATTGCTCCTGGTGGTGACGCTTGAGGACGGCACCGAGTTGCCCTTCACCGTCACTGCCAGCGAGACACGCAGGGACATGCAGGTTGATGTCTACCCCGATCCAGAGTCTCCCGAAACGGTCCGGGTGAACCTTGAGGAACAGCGCAAGGAGAACAAGCGGCTCCGCGCCCAGGTCCGCCAACAAAGAGACGAGATTGCCTGGAGAAGCGAGGTCATGGACTCTGAGGACCACGCGCTCTCCATGCTCCTGGCTCGCGGCAAGGTCGCGCTCACCGGGTTCAAGGAGTTGGACAAGAGGTTGCTGCGCGAGGAAGGAATCGAAATTCTGGTCTCCACCCTCGTTACAACAGAAAAGCCGGCGACCAAGAAAGTCGCCATGGTTTTTCATGTGACCAATACGGATCCCAAGAGGCCATGGGGGACGCAATCGGCGCAGGTCTCAGCGCTTGACACAGGTGATTCACTGCCTTTTGCCGCTCAGGCCTATCCGAGCAGAATCGGTCCGGGCCAATCCGGACGTGTTGCTTTGGTGGCTGATTTATCGTCATTCGACCCCATCAAAGATGGCGACAAGATTGTATTTGAGCTTTTCAGGAACGGGGGACGCCAACAGGGCTACATCGTATGGGATGTCAAACACCTGTTGCCTTGATTCATCCCCCCTGATTTCTGGCCTGGCAAGCATGAATGCGAAGAGCAAGAACCCTCCCATGTACCCAAATAATGCAACGTTCGTTTCGGCCATTGCCCTCGCGTCGTGCCTGGGTCTCGGTTGCACGGGGTCTGGTGTTTCCATGCGACCGGACGGAAGCCCCGGACCGCAGAAGTGCCCGGACAAGGCTCTCGAGGCCATGAGGTACCTTCAACTCCGGCCTGGGGATAGCTCCACCGCGGAAATCGACGCCAACCAGAGCGGCCAGAGCCCTGTTTCGCTCAACGACGGTCCAGTGGAGAGCTACTTGACCGAAGACTTGGGGCCTTTTCCCCCTGTGACCCGGCTGTACGGGCAGATCTGGACGGGAGGGCCCAACGTCGTCATCCGGTACTACGAGGCACGCCCTCCTGACGGTGAGACAGTTCCAATCTGTGCCGTCGCCCGTCTGGGTCGCGGTGGGCTCTTGAAGAAACCGGGTTCGCGCCCTGGAAATGCACTGCTCGAATTTTCCCGAACGGGGGTCTACATTGTCGATGAATTTCGTTGAGAACGGGAGAGGAAAAAGGATCGGCATTTCTCGAACATCGACGCGGCGCTCGGCTGGCTACGAAACCATCAGACCGAGGTGGCCGTTGGAACCATCGTCTTGGTTGCTGGCGCCGCCTTCGTCGTTGCAACAGGTGGCTCTGGTGCGCTGATTCTGGCGCCCATTGCTCTCTAGGCCAGTAAAGGCTCAGTGCTGAAGTGGCACATATCAAAGACTTTGAAATGGATGACGCTCTTGGAACCTTGGACGCCGCGAGCAAGATGTATCAGGCGGGTTCAAAAGAGGAGGCGACAATCCAGCTTGCAGCGATTTCGCTGCTCTATGTCCGGCGCATCAGGAAGCTGGACGACTTCCTAAAATACTATCAAGAGTTCTTTGACCCTGAGTTCAAGGTCAAGGTTTCTCATGTGTTCGCGACGCAGAAGGAAGCCGATGAATGGCTATCCAGCGGAAAGGCAACCGACGGAGAGCTCGTCAGCATCGCGGGCCAGGGCTTCCAAGTGATCCAGTTGCCGAGGGGACTGAGTTTTCTTCGGACGCCGCTTCCAGAAGAACTCGGGCCGCCAGTCTCCGAGTAAGGCCCCCCCGGATGCCCCATGAGCTTTGGCGGGTCCTTCGCGGCGACGTGGAGGGCAGCGCGGGGGCCTCGACAGTCCGCCCCAGGGTTGCACCACGGTGCCCCCGCCCTTCAAACAGGGCGAGGGCATCTGCTAATCAGAACCCGCGCATCCAGCCGCCGTCGATGACGACGGACTGGCCGGTGATGTAGCCCGCCTGCTCCGAGGCGAGGAACGTCACCAGTGCTCCCAGTTCCTCGGGCTTGCCCAGGCGGCGCGCGGGAATCTGCGACGTAATCTTGTCCTCGGGAACGCCGAGTTCCTTGAGGCGCTCCGTCGCGTGGTAGCCCGGCAGCACGCCGTTGATGGTGATGCCGTGCTCGGCCACCTCGTTGCTTACCGTCTTCACCAGTCCCAGGAGCCCCGCCCGCAACCCGTTGGAGACAGTCAGCAGCGGCATCGCCTCGCGCGCGGCCACCGACGTCACCAGGATGATGCGGCCCCAGCGCCGCTCCTTCATCCCTGGCAGCGCCGCCTGGAGCCCCTCCACCACGCTCATCCACAGGCTCTGGAAGCCCTCCTGCCACTGCTCGGTGGTGAGCTTCTCGATGCTCCCCTTGGGCGGCCCTCCCGTGTTCACCACGAGGATGTCCACGCCCCCCATCGCCCCGGCGACCTTCTCCACCAGCTCCTTCGTCGTGCCCGGCTTCGTCAGGTCCGCCGTCACGCCGAACTCGGCGCCCATGCGCTGAGCGGCATCGCGGATGCGTGCCTCATCGCGCGAGCAGATGGCCACCCGCGCCCCTTCCTTCACCAACTGCGCGGCGATGCCGTACCCCAGTCCTGCCGAGGCGCCCAGCACCAGCGCCCTCCTACCTCGCAAGCCCAAATCCATCCGAATGCTCCTTCACGAAGGGCACCAGCCGCTCGTGGATGAGCGTGCGGGCCCGTTGCAGGTCCACGTCTTCCGCCCGGGTGAGGCCCGCGCACAGCTCGGCGACGATGCCGCCCGCGATGGCTCCCACCTCGTACGCCAGACGGTACGGCACACGGCTGAAGCTCACCAGCGTGTAGCGGCTCAAGAACTGGCCCGGGAAGGCATTGAGCAACACCTTCTCCACGGCCTTCTCGAGCAGGAAGCGCGGGTCCGCCGTCTTGTCCCGCATCTCCACGAAGTTCTCCACCGCCATGTCCGCGATGGCATCCGCGTTCGCCTTGCGCAGCCGGAAGAGCTCCTCGAAGGCGTCCTGCCACCGCGTGTGCCGCCCGAGGCACTCCTCCAGCACCACGCAGTCCTCGAAGCCGCAGTTCATCCCCTGCCCGAAGAAAGGCACGATGGCGTGCGCCGCGTCTCCCAGCAGCAGCGCCTTGCCGTCCACGTGCCACGGAGCGCTCTTCACCGTCACCATCGTCCCGGTGGGGTTCTGGAAGAAGTCGTGCACCAGGTCCGGAATCAGCGCCAGCGCGTCCGGGAACTGCTGCTCGAAGAAGGCCTTCACCTGCGCCGGCGTCTGCAATGACTCGAAGCTCACCGGCCCCTGGAAGGGCAGGAACAGCGTGCAGGTGAAGCTGCCATCCTCGTTCGGCAGGGCAATCAGCATGTACGAGCCGCGCGGCCAGATGTGCAGAGCGTGCTTCTCCATCTGGAACGCACCACCCGGGCCCGCGTGAATCGTCAGCTCCTTGTACCCGTGGCTGAGCTGCTCCTGAGCCGAGCCATGTCCCGGCAGCAGCGTCAGCTCGCGCCGCACCGCCGAGCCCGAGCCGTCCGTGCCGAACATCACCGGGGTGCGCACCTCGCGCGTGCTGCCGCTCGACTCGTCCACCACCTCGAGCACGCCCTTCTGGAAGTCCGCGTGCTGTACGCGCTGCTTGAACTCGATGCGCACCCGGCCCGTGGCTTCCGCCCGAGACATCAGGAACTTGTTCAACCACGCGCGAGACAGGCTGTTGATGGCCTGGGACTCGTCCTTCCCGTACGCCTGATAGGCCAGCTCGCCCGAGGGCGAATGAATCATGCGCCCGCGCATGGGAATGGCGTGGCGCAGCGCCTCCTCCTCCAGCCCCACCTGCCGCAGGGCGTGAAGCCCGCGAGTGGAGATGGCGAGGTTGATGGAGCGGCCAGCGCCAATCTCCTCGCGCCGCATGTCCGGGCGCCGCTCCAGGACATCCACCTGGAAGCCGCGCTTCGCCAGATACATCGCCAGGAGCGAGCCCACCAGGCCCGCCCCCACCACCGTCACGCGTCCGGTCTGGTCAATCTCGTGCATGCCCTTCGAGAACCCCCGCGAAGCGGTATACGTCAAGGAAGCTGTTGTAGAGCGGAGCCGGAGCCGCGCGGATGATGTCCGGTGAACGGAAGTCGCAGACGACACCCTGCGCCGTAAGCTTCTCGAGCAGCTTCCGGGGCTCCTTGCTGAAGCGCAGCGACAAGTGGGCGCCCCGCTGCTTCGGGTCCCTCGGCGTGATGATGCGCACGAAGCCGGGCGGGAGCCGGTCCAGGAGGAACTCCAGGTAGCCGGTGAGCAGGTCGCTCTTGCGGCGCAGGGCCGGCATGGTGGCGCGGTCGAAGAGCTCCATGGACGCGCGCAGCGCCGCCATCTGAAAGATGGGCGGGTTGGACAACTGCCAGCCCTCGGCGCCCGGAATGGAGTCGAAGTCCGGCCCCATCTGGAAGCGCGTCTGCTTGTTGTGACCCCACCAGCCCTCGAAGCGCGGCAGCGCGTTGTTACGCGCGTGGCGCTCGTGGACGAAGACGCCGCCCAGCGTGCCTGGGCCGCCGTTGAGGTACTTGTACGAGCACCACACCGCGAAGTCCGGCCCGGTGTCGTGCAGCGACAGCAGGAGATTGCCCGCGCCGTGCGCCAGGTCGAAGCCCACCCGGCAGCCGTGCCGGTGCGCGGCCCGGGTGATGGCCGCCATGTCGAAGGCCTGGCCCGTGAGGTAGTTCACGTTGCCCAGCATCACCAGGGCGATCTCCCGCCCGTGCCGCTCAATTGTCTCGAGGATGTCCTCGGTGCGCAGCGTCTCCTCACCGGGGCGCGGCGTGAGGCGGAGGATGTCCCGCTCGGGGCTGTAGCCGTGGAAGCGCACCTGCGAGGCCACCGCATACTGGTCCGAGGGGAAGGCCCCGGCCTCCATGAGGATCTTCGAGCGCTCGCGCGTGGGCTGGTAGAAGGACACCATCATCAGGTGCAGGTTCACCGAGAGGGTGTTCATCACCACCACCTCGAGCGGCTGCGCGCCCACCAACCGCGCCGTCTGCTCGGTGAGCAGCTCATGGTAGGGCATCCACGAGTGCCTGGCGGCGAAGTGGCCCTCCACGCCCAGCTTCTCCCAGTCCTCCAACGCTTCCACCACATAGGGCTTCGCCTTGCGCGGCTGGAGCCCCAGCGAGTTGCCCACCAGGTAGATGGACTGCTCGCCATGGTGGAGGGGGAAGAGGAACTCGTCCCGGAAGTGGCGCAGCGGGTCCTCCGCGTCCATGCGCCGGGCGAACTCCTCACTGGCCTCGAACCGCACGCCTTCGCTGCTCATCTACCTGAACTCCTCATACGAGCGTCCGAGCCACTCGAGCGCGTTACGGAACAACAACTTCTCCCGGGTGGCGGCGTCGAATTCCGCGAGGGACTCCACCAGCGTGCCCGGCCGGTCCTCGCCGAGCGGGAACGGATAGTCACTGCCGAGCGCCACCTTGTCCGGGCCGAACAGCCGCACGATGAAGCGCAGCATGTCCGGGTCGTGAACCAGCGAGTCCACCCAGAAGCGGCCCAGGTACTCGCGCGGGGGCGTGGGGTTGTCCACGGCGAGCAGGTCTGGCCGCACCTGGAAGCCGTGCTCGATGCGACCGAAGGTGCCCGGGAAGGCACCGCCGCCGTGCGCGAAGGCAAGCCGCAGCTTCGGCAGCTTCTCCAGCGTGCCCGAGAAGAGGAGCGAGCAGATGGCCAGCGCCACCTCGGCGGGCATGCCCACCAGCCAGGGCATCCAGTACTTCTTCATCCGCGCCTCGCCCAGCATGTCCCAGGGGTGCACGAAGATGGCGGCGCCCAGGTCAGCCGCGGCCTCGAAGAAGGGGAACAGCTCCGGCTCGCCCAGGTTGAGGCCGTTGACATGCGAGCCCACCTGCACGCCCGCCATGCCCAGCTCGCGCACGCAGCGCTCCAGCTCGCGCACGGCCAGCTCCGGAGACTGCAAGGGCACCGTGCCCAGACCCACGAAGCGCTTCGGATGCGCCTTCACCACCGAGGCCAGCTGATCGTTGAGGAAGCGCGAGAGGTCCAACCCGTGCTCCGGCTTCGTCCAGTAGCCGAACATCACCGGCACGGTGGACAGCACCTGCACGCTGACGCCGTGCGCATCACACTCCTCGATGCGCTTCACCGGGTCCCAGCAATTGCTCTCAATCTCCCGGAAGAACTTCCCGTCATCGCGCACCATGCGGGCCCGGCACGGGGCATGGTGCTCCAACGTGATGAAGCCGCCATAGCCGTAGCGCTCGGCGAAGCGCGGCAGCTCGGGCGGCAGCAGGTGCGTATGGATGTCGATCTTCATGCCTTGCGCTTCTCGCGAGTCACCTGGAAGCCGCACTGCTTGCAGGTGCAGCGCTCCGGGTTGCCGTAGAACCGCTCGAAGATGGGCGGGAGTTGGGTGACGATGTTCGTGACCTGAAGGAACTCGTCATACAGCTTGGTGTTGCACTGGGGGCAGAACCACGCGAAGCCATCCAGCTCGCCCTCGCGACGCTTGCGCTCGATGACGAGGCCCACCGTCCCCGCCGGCCGCTGCGGCGAGTGCGGCACCAGGGGCGGCAGCAGGAAGATCTCCCCCTCGCGGATGGGGATGTCCTGGGGCTTGCCGTCCTCCATGACGCGCAGGTTGATGTCTCCCTCCAGCTGGTAGAAGAACTCCTCGCTCGCGTCGATGTGGAAGTCGGTGCGCGAGTTGGGCCCGCCCACCACCATCACGATGAAGTCCCGGTCCTGCCACACCATCTGGTTGCCCACGGGGGGCTTGAGCAGGTGGCGATGCTCTTCAATCCACTTCTTGAAGTTGAGGGGCTGCAGTCGGCTCATCTCAATCCCCGATGGTGGCGATGCACTTCAGCTCAATAGCGATGGGCGTGGGCAACGCGGTGATGCCGAGCGTCGTCCGGCACGGCGGAGTGGGCACGTCCTTGAAGTACTCGGCCCACAGGCGGTTGTACGTGGGGAAGTCCTTCTTCATGTCCGTGAGGTACACCGTCACGTCCACCAGCCGGTCCCACGAGGAGCCCGCCTCCTCCAGGATGTAGCGCACGTTGCGGAACACCGAGTGGCACTGCGTCTCCAGGTCGTACGAGACGATGTTGCCCTGGGCATCCAGCTCGACGCCGGGAATCTTCTTGCTCCCGCGCTCGCGCGGACCCACGCCAGAGAGGAACAGCAGGTTGCCCACGCGCCGGGCGTGGGGATAGAGGCCCACCGGCTCCGGGGCCTTCTGAGAATCGACTCGCTCGTGGTTGCTCATATCTTCACGCACACGTTCTTGGGCTCGGTGAAGAAGCGCAGCGCATCCCAGCCGCCCTCGCGCCCCACGCCCGAGTCCTTCACTCCGCCGAACGGCGTGCGCAGGTCGCGCAGCATCCAGCAGTTCACCCAGACGATGCCGCTCTCCAGCTTCGCCGCGAAGCGGTGCGCCCGGCTCACGTCGCGCGTCCACACGCTCGCCGCCAGCCCGTAGCGCGTGCTGTTGGCCCAGGCGAGCACCTCATCCTCCGTCTCGAAGGGCACGAGCGTGGCCACCGGGCCAAAAATCTCTTCCTGGTTGGTGCTACACGCGTGGCCCAGGCCCTCGATGAGCGTGGGCTCCACGAACCAGCCGTTGCGGCAGCGCCCCGGCACCTCCACACGCTTGCCTCCGGTGAGGATGCGGCCCCCTTCCTTGCGAGCCACCTCGATGCAGCCCATCACCTTCTCGAAGTGCTGCGGGGACACCAGCGCGCCCTGGTCCGTCGTCGGCTCCAGCGGATCTCCCACCTTCAGGGCCCGCGTGCGCTCCACCAGCGCTGCCTTGAAGCGCTCGTAGATGGGCGCCTGCACGAAGATGCGCGAGCCGCAGAGACAGATTTGACCCTGGTTGGAGAAGGACGAGCGCACCGTGGTGGCCAGCGCCTCGTCGAAGTCGCAGTCGGCGAAGATGACGTTGGGATTCTTCCCGCCCATCTCCAGCGAGAGCTTCTTGAAGAGCGGCGCGGCGGTGCGGGCAATCTCCGCACCCGTGCGCGTGCTGCCGGTGAAGGAGATGGCGCTGATGTCCGGGTGGCTGCTCATCGCAGCGCCCACCTTGGCGCCGTAGCCGTGGACGATGTTGAGCACGCCGGGAGGCAGGCCCACCTCGCGGCATACCTGAGCGAGCAGGTACGCCGTCATGGGCGTCACCTCGGAGGGCTTGGCCACCACGCAGTTACCGATGGCCAGCGCGGGCGCGAGCTTCCAGGTGAGCAGGTACAGCGGCAGGTTCCACGGGGAGATGCACCCCACCACGCCCAGGGGCGAGCGCAGCGTGTAGTTGATGGCCCCGCCGTCCATGACGTGGGCCTCGGAGGAGAACTGCGTTACCGCGTCCGCGAAGAACTCGAAGTTGTGGATGCTCCGAGGGATGTCCACCGTGGAGGCCAGCTTCAGCGGCTTGCCGGTGTCGATGGCCTCGGCGCGGGCGAAAGCATCCAGCCGGGTACGCAGCGTGTCCGCGACGCGGCGCAGCAATCGGGCCCGCTCGGCCGCCGGGGTGGCGGCCCAGGCTGGGAAGGCGTTCCGAGCGGCCTCTACGGCCCGCTGGATGTCCTTCTCATCCGAGTCCGGCACCTGCACGGAGGGCTCTCCGGTGGAGGGGTCTGGCTTGTCGAACCAGCGCTGGGAGCTCGGGGAAACCAGCTCACCGCCGATGTAATTGAGGACCTTCTCCATGCGTGAACCCTCCTCTGTCCGGCCGGGGCGGGGAATACCACGGGCCTCATGCCGCGGCCACCGGGGTGGAGGCTCCACGACGTTCAGCAGTGGAGCCTTCCCCGTGAGGAGAACAACCGCGGCTCAGCGCTTCCGCCGATACACCGTCTCCACGGCCTTGGCCTCCAGGCCGCCGGGGATGGTGTTGTCGGGGATGATGTTGTAGTGCGTGATGATCAGCCGGTCCGGCTCGGGCTGCTGAATCTCCGTCCGCCATCCCCAGGGCGGCCCGGATGGAGCCTCGTAGCTGGTCAGGACGTTGTAGCCCCGGCTCTCGTTCGCCGCCTTGGAGAACAGGATGCTCGTGCCGGTGTGGAAGCTGTCCACCCAGGCCATCTCGAAGCGGTCCGAGTCCACGTGGTAGCCGTAGATGGCCACCCCGGAGAGCGGCTTGCCCTGCATCGAGCCCTCGTACTCGTGCATCACGAACCGCCCTCCCACCACGGGGCGGATCGTCCCGCGCCAGGGCGACTCGTCCGCGAGCTTGTCCGGCTCGAACCACGTCTTCGTCGTTCCCTCCCACTCGCCGGCGAGCTGAGCCAGCCGGTGGTGAAGGCCGCCTTCCTGCCTGGAATCCTCGAACGTGCGTTTTGTCATGTTTGAATCCCCCTTGGGATTGCGGACCTTGGCGCGTTTCCCCGGTTCGCGCCACGCCGGTAGCTTGCGCTGCCGCCGAGAGCATTAGAAAACATGTCGTTCCCCACTTCGGAGGTGGCGATGACGGCACGCATGCACGAAGAGCTGGCCCGGCTGTTGGACCAGGCACGGCTGGAGGCTCGCGAGATTCCGCCCCTCACCCGGGAGCACTCCGCCCTTTCACTCCCGGAGGGCTACGCCATCCAGGCCGAGGGCATCCGCCTGCGCACCGCTCGCGGCGAGCACGTGGTGGGCCTGAAGATGGGGTTCACCTCCGAGGCCAAGCGCCAGCAGATGAACCTGCACTCGCCCATCTACGGCGTCCTCACCGACCGCATGCAGGTCCCCGCTGGCGGCACGCTGCGGCTCCAGGGCGCCATCCACCCCAAAATCGAGCCGGAGATCGCCTTCCGCACCTCGCGTGAGCTGTGCGGCCGCATCACCCGCGAGCAGGCCCTCGACGCCTGCGCCAGTGTCTTCGCGGCGATGGAGATCCTCGACTCGCGCTACACCGGATTCAAATACTTCTCCCTGCCCGACGTGGTGGCGGACAACTCCTCCTCTTCACTCTTCGTCCTGGGCACCACCGAGCGCCCGCCCCGCGAGCTGGACCTCGCCGGACTCCAGATGGTGATGGAGGTGAATGGCGAGCGCGTCCAGGCGGCGCGCTCGGATGCCATCTCCGGAGACCCACTGTTGTCCGTCGTCCAGCTCTGCGAGCTGCTCGACGAGCGGGGCGAGTCGCTTCCCGCCGGCAGCATCGTGCTCGCCGGTGCCGCCACCGCGGCGCACATGCTCCAGCCCGGAGACCGCATCCGCCTCACCGTGGACGGCCTGGGCGACGTCGCCGTCTCTGTCGCACCCTGAAGACGTCCAGCACCGAACGTCACAATCGCTTGCTCCCTGACTCGCACGGAGAGCAAACCAGGAAGGTGTCCGGAAGACAGGGTATGATGTGGTGCGTCAACCCACCTTGACGCCGGACAAGCTACACGAGCGACAAGTGCGACAAGGGGGAGGAGTGCCATGCACGTCGTCATGCTGGGAGTTCCGCAGGCGGTCACCGGGGAGTGGGAGCGCACGCTTCACGAGGCGGGCGCACGTCACTCGGTGGAGTGCCAGGTCCAGCACGCACGAGGCCTGGAGGAGCTGCCCGAGTCCCTTCCACCGGGGCTGCTGGTGCTCTGGGACGCGGGCGGGCCCGTGCAGCACACGCTCACCATCTGCCAGCGACTGCACTCCCGAAGAGATCCCACGCGTTCCCAGTTGGTGGTGCTGACGGAGCGCGGCCCGGACGAGCTCGACGCGTTGGATCAGGCGGGCGCCGACGAATGCCTGACACCGCCAGGTGGACGTTGGGGCGCGCGGCTGATCGCACTCGAGCGGCGGCTGCGAGCCCTGGAGCCCTCGGCGCTGGTGGCGGGTGGGCACCGCAAGCGGACGGAGGCCACGCTCCAGGCCCTGCTCGAGCTCACCCTGGCCGAGCCCGGCCCCGACTTCTTCCAGGTGCTGGTGAGACAGCTCGCCCAGGCGCTCGACGTCACGTGCGCGCTGGTGGGTGAGCTGGACGGGGACTCGGTGCGCAAGCTGGCCTGCTTCAACCTGGGCGACTTCTGCGAGCTGCCGCCCTACGCGCTCGCCGGGACGCCGTGCCAGGTCACCGTCGAGCGGGCCCTCTGCCATTACCCGGACGGCGTGGCCGCGCGCTTCCCCGAGGACACGATGCTGCACGAGCAGGGCCTGCGCAGCTACCTGGGCGCGGCCCTGAAGGACTCGAGTGGCAACCCCATTGGCGTGCTGGCCGTCCTCAATGACAAGCCACTCGCGGCGCATCAGCTCGACTATGCGCTCATCAATGCCTTCGCCGTGCGCGCGGGCTTCGAGCTGGAGCGCCGACACCAGCGCGACGAGATGGAGCGCTCGCGCGACCAGTTGCAGAAGACGCTCGACACCGTGCCAGAGCCATTGTTGGTGAAGGACCGGGGGTACCGGTGGGTGGCCATGAACAGTGCCTTCTGCCGGCTCATGGGGCGCCCCATCGAGGAGCTGCTGGGCAGGACGGACCGCGACTTCTATACCAAGGCCGAGGCGGACACCTTCCGGCGGCAGGACGAGCAAGTCTTCACCACCGGCCAGCCCCACGAGTCCGAGGACGGCTTCACCGACATCTCCGGCCAGGGGCGCACGCTCGTCACCCGGAAGGCGCTCTTCACGGGCGGGGGCCGTTCCCTGCTCATGGTGCTCTGCCGCGACATCACCGAGCGCAAGCGGCTGGAGGCGCAGCTTCGGATGGCGGACCGCATGGTGTCGGCGGGCACGCTCGCCACCGGGGTGGCGCATGAGATCAACAACCCGCTCACCTTCGTCTCCGCCAACCTCACCTACCTGGAGGAGCAGCTCACCGAGATGATGGTGATGCCCGAGGCGCTGCCCGAGCTGCGCGAGGTACTCTCGGAGACGCGCGAGGGCGTGGGGCGCATCCGCGAGCTGGTGCAGGACCTGAAGTCCTTCGCGCGGGCCGACGACGAGCGCAGCGGCCCGGTGGATGTGCACCGCGTGGTGGACAGCGCCCTGCGGCTGATGCGCAGCGCGCTGCGGCACCGCACCCAGGTGGTGCGCGCCTTTGGAGAGGTTCCGCCCGTGAGAGGCAACGAGTCGCGGCTGGGACAGGTGCTCATCAACCTGCTGGTGAACGCGCTGCAGGCGCTTCCCCCGCGTACGCCCGACGACAACCGCATCCAGGTGTCCACGTGGCGCGAGGGGCCCCACCACGTGGTGCTGCAGGTGGAGGACAACGGGCAGGGCATTCCTATCGAAATCCAGCGGCGCATCTTCGAGCCCTTCTTCACCACCAAGCCGGTGGGCGTGGGCACCGGACTGGGACTCTCCATCTGCAACACCATCGTGCAGGGCATGGGCGGGCGGATCGAAGTGCGCAGCCAGCCGGGCCAGGGCACCGCCTTCCAGCTCCGGCTGCCCGTGGACGGCATTCCGGCTCCGCTCCGAGGCAAGGACGCGGTCCTCCCGCTGTAGTCCTCACTTCGTCCGACGACGCCTCATGACGAAAGATTGAGGCTGCACCCGGTGGCACTCACCAGAGCTGCGCCTGCTCCGTACAGCCCGAGTACTTGAGGCTGCGGTGGCGGACCCGCCAGCGCTCCCCATCTCGCGCGAAGCGCATCTCGAGCTCGAAGACCTCATAGCCTCTAGCGACAATGATGGAGGCACGCACGAGTGGCCTCTCCGGCTTACTCCAATCAATGGGCTCGAACTCCATTGGAAGAAAGGAGGCCTCCCGCCCATCGGGAAGCTCGCGCGGTGCCCCAGTGCATGCGGACTGCGGCTCGACGCGTGCAGGATGGGTCGCGAAGCGCGCGAAAAAAGCCGGATGGGGTGGACGGCCTTGGAGCCCCAGGCAGAACACCGTGCGTGAAAACCGCGAATCGTCGAGCAGGGCGCGCATGGCCATCGCGTAGAGCTCGTCCTCGGCACCGCTCCGGTCCACGAGTTGCTCGCTGGACGTATGACCACAGCCCACCAGGACCAGCAGGATGACCCAGAAGCCTCGGACGATGCGCATGGAATCCCTCTCCGTGAGCGAACGGACACGGAGCATGACACAGGCCGCGCGCCGAGACACACGTGCGGCCCGGCTCGTCCCCGGCTACTCGCCGCGGTAGATGCCGATGGCACCCGGGCGTCCGCTCTCGCTCCCGAAGGCCACCAGCAACCGGCGCTCCGGCCCGCTGCCCACGGACTGGATGTCCCAGACAGGGTGGTACGAGAGCGCGCCGAGCGCCTGGCTGTAGCGCATCACCATGTCCTCCTTCAGCCGGGTGAGTCCGCCGCCCCAGCGGTGGCCCGCCCAGAGGCTGTCATCGGCCAAGTCTCTCGCCAGCGAGGAGACGAAGCGGTCCGCCCCCGTACCGAGCACGTACCGGTTCACCACGCCCGTCGCGTCCATGTGGGCCAGGCCCCGGGCGAAGGAGCTCACCCACACCGAGCCATCCGGCATCAGCGCCATGCCCGACACCAGGTCATCCACCCGGTCCGAGGGGCCGGGAATCCCCACCTCGTCCACCAGGTCCGGCCAGAGATCGATGCGATTCTTGATGGCCGAGCCGTTCTCCGTCTGCTTGCGCGCCGTCTCGAAGTCCCGCGGGGTCTTGATGCTCATGAAGCGGAAGCGCGTGGAGCGGTTGGCTCCGCCGAACCACACGTCCCCATCCGGCCGCACCGCGATGCCGTAATAGGCGTCCGTGAGCCGGAAGACGTGCCCGCTGGCGTCCTTCGCGTTGATGTGCGGGTGCGCATGCTCCATCACGCCCGAGCACTCCCGCTGGCCGTTGCAGTCCGGAGGAGTTCCCGTGTGCTCCGGATCGCCCCAGGCGAAACCGTGGTTGGCGCCGAACCACAGGTGGCCGTGCTTCTTGTCCCAGACGATGCGAAGCACGGAGCAGAGCTTCTCGCGTCCACCCGACTCCTCGCCCACCACGCCCGGGCCGGACGAGATGTCGTAGTGGACGACGTCGATGCCCGTCTCCGTCAGCGTGACCTTGTCCGCGTCACCGCTCTTGTAGCTGTTCGGGTTCTTCGCGCCCGGCGTGTAGTAGTTGCTCTCGCAGTCCGGCAGGCCCTGGTAACCGACGAACACCGTTCCCGCGGGGCCTCCCGCTACCGAGAGGACCTTGAGGTACTTCGGTCCCACGGGCGCGATCCCGTTCTTCAGGAAGCCATAGGGACGCAGGCCATCGTCCATCGTGAAGCGCTCGAAGGTGCTCGCCCCTGGACGCAGGAGGAACAGCCCCTCCTCGCCACCGGCCACCCAGAGATTGCCGCCCTCGTCCTCCGTGACGCCGAGCACCTCGTGCGGCGCGCCATGCTCCGGACCGTAGAACGTCCACCCCGTAGCGTCCGGATAGACCACCGTACCCGCGTCAGGCTCGGGAGTCCCCGCGTCTACCGGAGGCGGTGGAGGCGGCTCGACCGTACCCGCGTCAGGCTCGGGAGTCCCCGCGTCTACCGGAGGCGGCGGTGGCGGCTCGACCGTGCCTGCATCAGGAGTCCCTGCGTCCACCGGAGGCGGAGGAGGAGGAGGTGGAGGTGGGGGCGGCTCGACAGGGCCCGCATCGGGAGTCCCCGCATCTACCGGAGGAGGAGGTGGTGGTGGATCGACTGCGCCCGCGTCAGGGGCTCCTGCCCCCTGATCATCTCGATCTCGTCCGAGCGGCTCATTGCTGCCCGGCAGGCCACCACCAGACCCCAGTCCCACCACCGACGCCCGCTCATACCCTGGTACGCCTCCACCGCCAGCCGCTGGACACTCCATCCAGCGCCAGACAGGAACGACGCAAGCGGAGTGCCATGGCTGGAGGCGGCTCACACACGGCCAGCGGACACAGCGTGGGTACTCAGGTCGTCACCCGAGGCAGACGCCTGCCCTCGGTGAGCAAACACGAGGTCCCCACCCTACTTGCGAGGCACGATCCGGTTCTTGTCCACGATGGCCACCAGGATGAGCACGAAGGCCACCAACCGGATGAGATACGCCGCGACGACGTTCTCACTGTCGGTGAGCCGCATCGCCATCAGCACCACCCGGTGCAGCCCCATCAGCCAGAAGGAGGCGGCGAAGAACGCGAAGAAGCGATCCCTCGTCTTCTTCCAGAATCGCAGGAAGAACAGCCCCGCCACACAGCACAGGGCGAACACCGTGCCGGAGATGAAGTCGTTCATTCTGAATCCCAGATGAGGCCGAATACCAACAGGACCAGAGACACGAGCGCGGACAGATGCCGGAAGGTGGTCAGGTCAGGCCCCTTGGGAATGACCATCAGGTCCACCACCAGCAGGATGTTGTTCACCGCCAGCCCCACGAAGCAGAGACTGCTCCACAGCAGCAGGGGGACCCGGTTGCGGGAATACCCTCTCAGGAGCAGCCACGCGCAGGCGAGGCTGGTCGCCGCACACAACAGGAAGACCGCGTCAGCCATTGTCATCATCGTCCCTCCGGAGCCGGAAGGCATCGGCGAAAGTCCGGATCTTGTCGATAGGTTTGGAGAAGATGAGGTTGATGACGGTCACACGGCGCTCCGCGTACGCCGTGGCGAGACCCGCCACCACATCCCCCAGCTGCTGGCTCGGGGCATAGCGGTACTCCACCTCGCTGCCCTGGACCTTGGCCAGGATCCCCGAGCGCGCCATGTCCTTCAGCCGGTCATCGGCGGACAGGGCGGAGATCCGCAGCTCTCGCGCCACCGACTCCGCGGTCCAGGAACGCTCCGGGTGCTGGTGCAGGAGCAGGAGTATCTCCAACTGCTCCACCGAGTCGATGTGGTCGGTGATGAACCGACGCACTTCTTCGGGAAGATCGCCCGCGCGCAAACCTCATCCCTTTCTCCCCACCTCGTGAAACAGCCCCTTCGATGACGGAAGGACCCGCTCTAGAAGTCAGGACTGGAGCGGCAGACACACGTGGAAGGTACTGCCCTCTCCCTCGACGCCCCGCGACTCCGCCCAGATGCGCCCGCCATGCTGCTCGATGATGCCTTGGGAAATGGTCAACCCCAAGCCAAGACCGCCATAACGCGCTCCATGGGCCTGACCGAAACGTTCAAAAATGAGGGGCAGCTTCTCCGCCGGGATGCCAATGCCCTGATCCCGCACCCGGAGCAGGACGTTGCCGTCCTCGGACCACGCCTGAAGCTCCACCACTCCACCCTGAGGTGAGTAGCGAATGGCGTTGGCCACCAGGTTGGTCACCACCTGCTCGATGCGCCCCGGGTCTCCCCGCATGGACATCGACGCGGGAGTCTCCAACTTCAGCCGGTGCTCGGTGGAGAGCGACTGCAGACGCTCGCAGGTGGCGTGCAGCAGAGGCACCAGGTCGAACTCCTCCACCTCCAGCGACAGACGGCCGGTGAGCAGTCGGCTCACGTCCAGCAGGTCCGACACCAACTTGGTCATCCGGTCCACCTGCCGGTCCAACCCCTCGAGCGCTCGGCGCGGTCCATCCGTCAGCTCGGCGCCGAACTTCCGCTGCGCGAGCTGCACCTGCATCTTCGCCGCGGCCAGCGGCGTGCGCAGCTCGTGCGAGGCAGCGGCCAGGAAGGCGTCCTTCGCCGCGTTCGCCTGGGCCAGCTCCTCCTCGGCCTGCTTCTGGTTGTTGATGTCCGTCGCGGTGACGATCCACCCGGTGATGCGGCCCCGCTCGTTGCGCTCCGGTACGGCCCGACCCAGGTGCCAGCGGAAACCCTGGTCTCGCTGGGAGCGCAGCCGGAACTGCACCTCGAAGGGCTGACCGGTGCGCACCGACTGACACCAGGCGGCGTGCACTTCCTCGCGGTCCTCCGGGTGCACCACCTCCGAGCGCCACAGGTCCTCCACCGCCTCGGCCGGCAGGCCAGACAGCTCCATCCAGGCGCGGTTGCCGTAGCGCAGCCGGCCGTCCGGGCTGGCGGTGAACACGCACAAGGGCATGGCATCGCTCAGCAGGCGGTAGCGGTAGGCGCTCTCCCGCTCGAGCGCCTCGCGCTCGCGCCGGCGCATCAGCGCTTCCTGCTGCTTGAGCTGCTCCTCCTTGAGAAACAGCTCCACGAAGACGGACACCTTCGAGCGCAGAATCTCCGGCGCGAAGGGCTTGAGCACGTAGTCCACCGCGCCCTGGGCATAGCCGCGGAACACGTGCGAGGCGTCCCGGCTGCGCGCGGTGAGGAAGATGATGGGGATGAAGCGCGAGCGCTCGCGCTCCTTGATGAGCCGGGCCGTCTCGAAGCCGTCCAACCCCGGCATCTGCACGTCCAGCAGGATGAGAGCAAAGTCTTCGCGTAGCAGGTGGAGGAGGGCTTCCTCCCCCGAGTGCGCCTTCACCACCTCACCCAGGTCGCCGAGCGTGGCTTCCAGGGTGAGGAGGTTGGGAGCGTGGTCATCGACAACCAGGATGCGTGCCCGCGGCAACACCACCTGAATCGGCAGGCTACCGCTATTACCCCCCTCGGACCACGTCATCGCTGTCATCTCGCTCCCGCGCAAGGTTCCACCCACCGGCGAATCAACTCCAAGAGCCGCTCGGTATCGACCGGCTTGGACAGATAATCGGACGCACCTGCTTCCAGGCACTTCTCGCGATCGTCCTTCAAGGCCCGCGCGGTGATGGCGATGACCGGCAACGACGCCCACCGGGGGTCCGCGCGGATGGCGCGCATCGCCTGGTAGCCGTCCATCTCCGGCATCATCACGTCCAGCAGAACCACATCCAGTTCCGGATTCTTCTCCATCAAGTCCATGGCCGCCCGTCCGTCCTGCGCGAACGTCACCTGCATTCCATGGTTCTCCAGGACACTGGTCAGAGCGAAGATGTTGCGCGCGTCATCGTCCACAAGCAGAACCTTGCGGCCGGTGAGCGAGCGAGAGAGCTCCTTCATCTCCTCGGCGGAGACGCGGGACTGGTCCCCTACGCGACGCAGGAAGCGGCCCACCTCGGCGATGACAGCCTCGGGCAAGCGGGCAGCCGCCTCGAGCAGCACGGCCTCGGCCGAGCGCCGCAGCCGCCGCTCGTCATCCGGCAGGAGCTGGGAGCCGCTATAGAGGAGCACGGGGGGCAGGCGAGCAGGCCGGCGCACCAGCTCCACCAGCAGCTTCATTCCGCGTCCACCCGGCGAGGCCAGGTCCAGGGCGAGTGCGTCGACCTCACCCCGGTCCAGAGCCTCTACCGCCCGGTGGGACTCGAGCTGGCGCATCTCCAGGGACTCGCCCATGTCGATGAGCTGCTGCACGCAAGCATTCAGCTCGGGCTTGGGGTCCACCAGCAGCAGCTTGCGGGGCGAGCCGTTGCCCTTGAGCTCCAGGTGGGAGAAGGCGCCCTGGATGGCCTCGGGCGTGAAGGGCCGGTCGAGGTAGACGAAGCCGCCGCCGCACGAGGCGCCGCGCAGCCGGTCCACGCTCACCACCTGGACGGGGATGCGGCGGGTGCGCGGGTCGCGCTTGAGTTGATCCAACACGCTCCAGCCGTCGATGACGGGCAGGCCGAGCTGCAAGACGATGGCGTAGGGCTTGAGCCGCTGGGCGAGCGAGAGCGCGACATCGCCGCGCGTGGCCACCAGGGCCTTGAGGCCGCTCTGGTGGGCCGTGGCCACCAGGCCGCGGGCGAACTCCAGGTCATCCACCGCCACCAGCAGCACGCGGTCATCCTGGCCCAGGTCATCCCGGTCATCCGCCAGGGGATGGGGCGCCGCGGTGCCGTGCACCTCGTCACGCGGCAGCAGCTCGCGCAGCATGGGGGTGTAGCCACCGTCCGTGTCGCTGGCCGGCTCGCCGCCCCGCTCGGGGCCGCTGTAGCTGCGCGGCAGGTAGAGGGTGAAGGTGCTGCCCGCCCCGCGCGCGCTCCTCACGCGGATTTCGCCACCGAGCAACCGTGCCAGCTCGCGGCTGATGGAGAGGCCCAGACCGGTGCCGCCGTACTTGCGGCTGGTGGTGCCATCGGCCTGCTGGAAGGCCTCGAAGATGAGCTTCTGCTTGTCCTCGGGGATGCCGATGCCCGTGTCGATGACGGAGAAGGCGAGCACCTGATCGGCCTCCACCAGCTCGGGCGCGGCGAAGCGCTCCTCGGTGTCCGCCATGCGGATGCGCAGCGTCACCTGGCCCGTGCTGGTGAACTTGAAGGCGTTGGACAGCAGGTTCTTCAGAATCTGCTGCAGCCGCTTCGGGTCCGTGAAGACGGTGGCCGGCACTTCCGGGCCCACCTCGGTGAGGAAGCCCAGGTGCTTCTGCTCGGCCACGGGGCCGAAGGTGCGGCGGGCGAACTCCACCAGCTCCGCCACGGCCGAGTCGCGCGGCTCCACCTGCATCTTCCCGGCCTCCACCTTGGACAGGTCGAGAATCTCGTTGATGAGGGACAGCAGGTCCCCACCCGAGGAGTAGATGGTCTCCGCGTACTCCACCTGCTTGCGGCCGAGACTGCCGTCGGAGTTGTCCGCGAGCAGCTTGGCCAGCACGAGCATGCTGTTGAGCGGCGTGCGCAGCTCGTGGGACATGTTGGCGAGGAACTCGCTCTTGTACTTGGAGATGAGCGAGAGCTGCTCGGCCTTCTCTTCCAGGGAGGAGCGCGCCTGCTCGACTTCGCGGTTCTTCTCTTCCACCTTGATGTTCTGCTGCTCGAGCAGCTTGGCCTTCTCCTCCAGCTCGAGGGCCTGGGCCTCCAGCGCCGAGTTGGAGCGCTTGAGCTCCTCCTGCTGCTGGGTGAGCTCGCGCGACTGGCTCTGGAGCTCGTTGGCGAGGCTCTGCGACTGACGCAGCAGCTCCTCGGTGCGCATGTTGGCCATGATCATGTTGAGCACCACGCCGATGCTCTCCGTGAGCTGGTCCAGGAAGATCTGGTGGATGGCGCTGAACGGGTGGAAGGAGGCCAGCTCGATGACGGCCTTCACCTCGCCCTCGAAGAGGACGGGCAGGACGATGACATTGAGAGGGCTGGCCTCGCCCAGGCCGGAGGTGATGCGGATGTAGTCCGCCGGCACGTGGGTGAGGAGGATGGTCTTCTTCTCCAGGGCGCACTGGCCCACCACGCCCTCGCCGAGGCGGAAGCGGTTGCCCACGTTCTTGCGCTCGCGGTAGGCGTAGCTGGAGGTGAGCTTGGCCACGGGCGCGCCATCCTCGGTGTCCATGAGGAAGAAGGCGCCGTGGTGAGCGGACACCAGGGGCGTCAGCTCGGACATGATGAGCCGGGAGACGGCCTCCAGGTTCTTCTGGCCCTGCATCATGCCGGAGAACTTGGCGAGGTTCGTCTTCAGCCAGTCCTGCTCGGTGTTCTTCTGAGTCGTCTCCTTGAGGTTGACGATCATCTGGTTGATGTTGTCCTTCAGGGCCGCGACCTCGCCCTGGGCATCAACGGAGATGGACCGGGTCAGGTCACCCTTCGTCACGGCGGTGGCCACCTCGGAGATGGCGCGCACCTGGGACGTCAGGTTACCGGCGAGCTGATTCACGTTGTCGGTCAGCTGCCTCCAGGCACCGCGGGCACCGGGCACCTTGGCCTGACCACCCAGCTTCCCCTCGATACCGACCTCGCGGGCCACCGAGGACACCTGCTGAGCGAAGGTGCCCAGGGTGTCCGTCATGCTGTTGATGGTGTCGGCCAGTGCGGCCACCTCGCCCTTGGCGTCGACGACGAGCTTCTGGGTGAGGTCACCGTTGGCGACCGCGGTCACCACCTTGACGATGCCGCGCACCTGGGTGGTCAGGTTGCGGGCCATCAGGTTCACGTTGTCGGTGAGGTCCTTCCACGTACCGGCGACACCGGGCACACGCGCCTGGCCACCCAGCTTGCCCTCGGTACCGACCTCGCGGGCCACGCGGGTCACCTCGGAGGCGAACGCGTTGAGCTGATCCACCATGGTGTTGATGGTGTCCTTCAGCTCGAGAATCTCACCCTTCGCGTCGACGGTGATCTTCTTGGACAGGTCACCGTTCGCGACGGCCGTCGTCACCTTGGCGATGTTGCGCACCTGGTTGGTGAGGTTGGAGGCCATCGAGTTCACGCTGTCGGTCAGGTCCTTCCAGACGCCCGACACGCCCTGCACCTCGGCCTGGCCGCCCAGCTTTCCTTCCGTACCCACCTCGCGAGCGACGCGCGTCACCTCGGCGGCGAAGGAGCGGAGCTGGTCCACCATCGTGTTGATGGTGTTCTTCAGCTCGAGGATTTCGCCCTTCACGTCGACCGTAATCTTGCGCGACAGGTCGCCATTGGCCACCGCGGTGGTCACCAGCGCGATGTTGCGCACCTGGCTGGTGAGGTTGGAGGCCATGAAGTTCACGTTGTCGGTGAGGTCCTTCCACGTACCGGAGACGCCTGGCACGTCGGCCTGACCGCCCAGCTTTCCTTCCGTACCGACTTCCTTCGCGACGCGCGTCACCTCGCCGGCGAACGAGCGGAGCTGCTCCACCATCGTGTTGATGGTGTTCTTCAGCTCGAGCACCTCGCCCCGCGCATCGACCGTAATCTTCTTGGACAGGTCACCGCGGGCAACGGCCGTGCTCACCTCGGCGATGTTTCGCACCTGGGCGGTGAGGTTGTTGGCCAGCAGGTTCACGTTGTCGGTGAGGTCCTTCCACGTACCGGCGACACCGGGCACATCCGCCTGGGCGCCCAGCTTGCCTTCCACGCCCACCGTCTTGGCGACGCTGGTCACCTGGTCAGCGAAGATGCCGAGCGTCTTCGTCATGCTGTTGAGCGTGTCGGCCAGCGCGGCCACCTCGCCCTTGGCATCGACGACGAGGCGCTGGGACAGGTCACCGTTGGCGACCGCGGTCACCACCTTGACGATGCCTCGCACCTGGGTGGTGAGGTTGGAGGCCATCAGGTTCACGTTGTCGGTGAGGTCCTTCCACACGCCGGAGACGCCGGGCACATCGGCCTGGCCACCCAGCTTGCCCTCGGTACCGACTTCCTTCGCGACGCGCGTCACTTCGCCGGCGAACGAGCGGAGCTGATCCACCATCGTGTTGACGGTGTTCTTCAGCTCGAGCACCTCGCCGCGCGCATCGACCGTAATCTTGCGCGACAGGTCACCGCGGGCCACGGAGGTGGTCACCTCGGCGATGTTTCGCACCTGGGCGGTGAGGTTGTTGGCGAGCTGGTTCACGCTGTCGGTGAGGTCCTTCCACGTACCGGCGACACCGGGCACGCGCGCCTGGCCTCCCAGCTTTCCTTCCGTACCGACTTCGCGCGCAACGCGCGTCACTTCGGCGGCGAACGAGCTGAGCTGATCCACCATCGCGTTCACCGTGGTGCCGATGCGAAGGAACTCGCCCTTCACCGGCTGCCCCGGTAGATCCAGCGCCATCTTCTGCGTCAGGTCACCACGCGCCACCGCGCCCAGCACGCGCGCCACTTCCGTGGTCGGCTGCACCAGGTCCGCGATGAGCGAGTTGATGGAGCCAATGCTGGAGGCCCATCCGCCGCTGACGGGGCCCAGCGAGGCGCGCTCCGCCATCTGGCCCTCGCGGCCCACCACGCGCTCCACGCGCACCAGCTCGTCCTGCATTCGCTGGTTCATCGCCACCATGGCGTTGAAGGCGTGGGCGATGTCCTCCATCGCCTGGGGCTGCGCCTCGGGGGGAAGTCGCACGGAGAAGTCACCGTGGGTGACGGCTCGCAGCGATTCCAGCAGTGTCTCGAGAGCCTCGACCGTCGCGACCCGTCGCGGGCGGGTGTGCGCATGACGCGCGAGCGTGGTGGGCTTGCGAATCTTCTTCCCGGTCTTGGTCCGCGTGGAATGGCTGGTGCGACGGTTCAAAGGCTGCTCCCGTGCTGAGGTTTGGCGTTGTCCCAACCTAAGGAGGCCCCGCGTTCGTTCCAGGTAGGGAAACGCCTCGCACGAGGGCGGGCGGCCGAGCGAGCGCACACTTGTCCCGCAATTCCCCGCTCGGCACCTGGGAGTGACCGCGTTGGGAATGGAAGCGCTACAGGCGCATCAGCTTCTCCAGCGGCAGCGCGCACAGCAGATCCAGGCGGACGGACAGCTCCCGCGCCACCTGGAGGAAGAGGAGCTCGCGTGCCGCCTCGCTCCCTTCGAAGGCCACCGGGTCCGGCTCGTCCCAGTGCGCCATGCGCGGCCTCCCCGGCCATACCGCCCAGGTCTCACGCGCCTTGTCGCAGACCGTGATGACCAGGTCGAAGTGCTCACCCCGGAACTCTTCCCAGGACTTGCTGCGCGCGCCACCCGGATCCAGCCGGAAGCGCTCGCGCAGCACCTTCAGCGCCAGAGGGTGCACCTCGCCCCTCGGCTGCACGCCTGCACTGAAGGTAATGAAGCGCCCGTGCCCCAGCCTGCGCAGCAGGCACTCAGCCATGATGCTTCGGGCCGCATTGCCCATGCTCAGGAAGAGGACTCGGACCGCGGCTTGGGGGCTCATGGCCCGTCTGACGGTGGGTGGGAGGCCCGCGCGCGCCAAGGGGGTCCGGTGGAGTTGATTGCTCGACGGGTTGGTCCTTCAGGGGGGAACCGTTACCTCGGCGTGAGGGTCAGGTTCGTCCGGGACAGCTCACGGCCCCTCGCATCCTCGAAACGCGCCCTCACCTCCAGCGGCCTGGAGAGCCAGCCCTCCTGCACCGGCGTGCTGAAAGGCAACAACACGTCCACCCCCGCCGCCACCTGCTCCGCCGCGCCCTCCTGCGGGAAGAACCGCAGCGGCTCCCCCTCGGGCGACGTCGCATCCACCGTCAGTCTCGCCGCCTCCGGCGCCGTGTAGCTGAACTGCACCGCGCTCCCCTCTCCACACACCAGTCTGCCGCCCGGCCTCGCCTCCCCCTGCACCTGTCCGTCCGCTCCCACGCAGAACACCCGGATGCCCCAGGCCGCCGTCCCCGTCTCTCCTCCGCGCGTCTGAAACTCGGACTCCCGCTCGCGCAGCTGCGGCACCACCAGCAGCAACGCCACCCCAGCCATCGCCAGCCCCGTCATCACCGGCACGAAGAGTTGGGGAAAGAAGCGCTTGCGCTCGGGCTCCGGAGCCCGGACCGGCTTCGCGGTGGCTCCCAGCCGGGCAAACAGCTCCTTCTCCAACAACGCCTCCCGGCTCGCCGGCAGCGCGCGCTTTTCCAGGGCCGACTCCACGCGGCTCAGCTTGTCGTAGGCCTCGCGGCACTCGCCACACCCCACCGCGTGCGAGCGCAACCGGGTGAAGCCCTCCCCGTCCAGCTCGCCCCGGAAGAGCGACTCCAGCGCCTGCTTCGCCTGCCGGTCTCCACACCTCGTCATGACTGGCCTCGCCGCTTGAAGAAGCTCCACCCCTTCACTTCCATCCCTTCCAGGTAGCCACGCGCCTGCAGGAACTCGAGCAGCCGCGTCTTCAACCCCAGCTCCCGCCTCCGCACCTGAATGCGCGTCAGCCCCAGCTGCTCCGCCGCGCCCTCCTGCGCCATCCCGTCCTCGCCAAAGCGCAGCTCGAACAGCCGCCGCTCCTCCGCCGTCAGTCCTTGCTTGAAGCTCGCCAGCAACCCCTCCACCTCCCGGTCCTCCAGCGACTGGGCCAGGCCGTCCCCCTCGGGCAGCTCACCCGACTCCTCGAAGGGCTCCAGCCCCACCGCCACCTCACGCTGCCGCGTCTGCTCCAGCAGCACGTTGCGCGCGATGCCCACCAGGAAGTGCCCGTACGGCCGTACCCCGTCGTACGCCGCCCGCGTCCGCGGCTCGAAGGCCCGGGCGAACGTCTCCAGCACCGTGTTCTCCAGCTCCAGCGCGCCCCTCATCTGTCCGAAACCCCTCCCCCGCCACGCCATGGCCCGCAGCATCCGCGCCAAGGCCTCCGCATGGGCCCGGTACACCTGGCCCAAGGTCTCCGGCTCACCGTCCCGGAAGCGTTGCAATGTCCGCGCATCCCACTCCATCCCTCGGCGACTTAGCGTGCCCCACCCGTCCCCGTCACCCATCGCTCATGCTGTCATTGCCATTTGACCGCCCGGTTGGATCCCCAAGGTCCTAGAATCGTCGCCCACGGGGTCTCGGCAGCCCGGCAGCCTGGCGCGGTGGGCGGCTGTAGGAAGTACAGGAGACCCCGGCTCCAGGGAGGATGAGGCTCCGAGGCGAGACCCCGCTCACGGACCCCGCGCAGTGTCCGCCTCCAGGGGAGGCAGCTGGCAGCGCCCCTGGAGGCGGACCTTCAATCCCGGGTGGTTGTCCGCGAGCGTCACGGTGAGGTCGTGGAGGCTGGCGATGGCCGCCACCAGGCTCAGTCCCAACCCGCTGCCCGGGCCGGTGCGGTTCGCATCCAGCCGGTAGAAGGGCTCGAAGACCCGCGCATGTTCAGCGCTGGGGATTCCCGGGCCCGTATCAGACACGGTGGCCGCGAGCGCTCCGTCGGCTACGGATTCCAGCGCCAGGTGAATCTCGCTGCCCCTGCCGCTGTAGCGCACGGCATTCTCCACCAGGTTCGCGAAGAGCTGCGTCAGCAGGTTGCGATCGCCACGCACATAGAGCCCCGAGGCAATCTGGTGCGTCAGGCGCTGCCCGTTGTCCTCGGCCACAGGGCTGTAGGCGTCCGCGACGGTCTCCAGCACCTCGGAGAGGCAGAGCAGCTCGAAGCCCGCCTTGCGCGAGCCGGACTCGACCTCGGCGATTCGCAGCAACGCGCTGAAGGTGTCCAGGGTGGCATCCAGTTGACGCAAGGCCTCGTTGCGCAGCGTGTCATGCGGAGCCTCCACGCGCAGGGCCTCCAGCGTCTGCCGCAGGTGCCCCAATGGGGTCCGCAGCTCGTGAGCGATGCTCGTGCTGACCTGGCGGACGTTCTCCAGCAGCCGTTGGATGCGGTCCAGCATGCGGTTGATGACCGTGGTGAGCTGGTCCAGGTCATCCCCTGTCCCCCGGGTGGGGAGGCGCCCCGTCACATCGCCCCCGCCAATCCGCTCCGCTGCCCGGGTGATGGCATCCACCTGGGAGAGGAAACGCTGGCCGATCCACAGCCCTCCCGCGGCTCCCGCCACCAGCGTGAACAAGAAGGCCCATCCGAAGGCCTGACGGATGGCCCGCGCGGCATCCTGAATAGGAGCGAGGTCCGCCGCAACGGCCAGCTTGAAACCCCCGTCCAGGGTGAGCGCCTGGAGCAGGACGGTGGTCTTGGCGTCATTCGTCCCGAGGGCAGGAACCCGCACGGTGTGCCAACCATCCGGGGTGGGGATGGCGGGGAGCGGATCGAAGACCACGCGGCCCTCTGGGCTCTGCAGGTAGTAGTGCAGCCGCCGGGCCGGATTGGATTCGATGCGCTCGCGGATGTCGTGGTGAAGCTCCTCCAGCCCGTCGTCGCGGTAGTCCACCAGGAGCTGGCCCACCTCCGCTTCAATCTGCCCGCGCAGCTGCTGTTCGAGCGAGGAACGGACCCCGAAGAAGACGATGACCCCGAGGAGGAAGACGGACAGGCTGAAGACGGCCGCATAGCTCAAGGCCAGGCGGAAGTTCGCTGTGCGCAGAACCCTAGGGGGCCACATCGAGCTTGTATCCCGCGCCACGGACGGTGTGAATCAGCTCCGTCGCGAACCCCCGGTCCAGCTTGGCGCGCAGGCGGCTGATATGAGTCTCGACGATGTTGGTCTTCGGGTCGAAGTGAAAGCTCCAGACGTGCTCCAGCAGCATGGTGCGCGTGACGACCCGGCCCGCATGGCGCAGCAGGTATTCCAGGAGCCGGAACTCCGTCGGCTGCAGGTCGATGCTCTTCCCGGAGCGCACCACCGTCCGCTTGATGAGGTCCATCTCCAGGTCCGCCAGCGAGAGGACCGTCCGCACCTCCTGCAGTGGCGGCCGGCGGCCCAGTGAGCAGATGCGCGCATAGAGCTCGGAGAAGGCGAAGGGCTTCACCAGATAGTCGTCCCCTCCAGACTCCAGCCCTTTCACGCGGTCATCGATGCTGCCCATCGCCGTGAGAAACAGCGTGGGGGTCCGGACGCGCGCCTCCCGCAGCATCTTCAACACGGTCAGCCCGTCGAGCTTCGGGAGCATCCGGTCGATGACCAGCACGTCGTAATGGCTGGCCGTCGCCATGAGCAGGCCCTCCTGGCCATCCTTCGCGTGGTCGACGACCTGGCCCAGTTCGAGCAGGCCACGGCGGACGTACTCCGCCGTCTGCGCGTCGTCCTCGATCAGCAAAATACGCAAGCGAGCCCTCCTACCAGACGAGGAGAGAAGAGCTGGACTGCCCCTCTCGTCCCCGGCATCACGCCTCCTCGTGCGTCAATCCTTCTTCGTGTCCTCGCGCACGCGCAGCACCTTCCCGTCGCTCCCGCTGACCCAGACGTCATAGACGCGGTTGTCCTTGACGACGCTGACCTCGTAGACCGGCTGGAAGCTGTCGTCGTCGATCGACGCCTCGAAGGCCTGGCCGCCCTGGTGCCGTTGGGCCACGTCGATTGCCTGCTGCAAGGTGATCTTCGCCTCCGCGAGCATGCGGATCTCCTCCGCATCGGAAGCCAGTGCCGCGCCCGCCGCGAGCCCCACCAGTACCGGGATCGTGGCCAAGAGGGTTTTCAGTCGTGCCATGGGAGTTGTCTCCAGTTCCCTGAACCGTCCAGGCGGCATGCCTGAACAGTTTCCATCTTGCACACGGCCGATTGCTGGGCTTTTTCGGGAACTATACGGTTTGGCAATGTTGGGGCACCGCGAGCCCCTCCAGGGCTGGGTTCAGGCTTCCTCGTCGGGCAGGAGCGTAAGTAGTAGCTCGTCGTCAGGGCCGAGCGGGCGCCACCCGGGCGGAGGCGGCGTAGCGAGGAGTGTTGCTCTGGCCTGCTCGACTCGCTTCTCATGGGTTACAGGGGTGTAGGCAGACCATAAGCCGAGTGCCTTGGCGACCTTGAAACGGGTTGCATCATCCATCACTGCCGGCCAGCCGTTGGGGAGACAGGCGGATAGTTCGCGTACGAGCTGCCCGCGCACCAATCGAGTGAGCTGATGGCTCCGCTCGGCCTCCTCAACCAGCCCCTTAAAGACCTGCACGGCTGCGAAATCGTTCTTGCCAAGCTCCTCGGCCAGCGCCACCAGCGAGGCGGTAGGGCGTGCCTCGGCAAAGGCGGTCAACGAGTCGTAACCGCGCTCGCGGACCCGCTCATACAGGCGTGCCACCCAGTTGCCCCGCCAGGGATGTCCCTCGTTCAACGCCCTCTCCAGGGGATGAAGTTCATCGGAATGTAGTAGCGCGTCATGTTTTCCGCGACGATGTCCAAGACCTCATCCCGGATCAACATCCGACCAGCCGCGAGCTCTGCGTCTCGCAGCGTCTTCATGATCATCCGGTTCCATTCATCCGGCCATGTGCGGCCCAGCTTCCAGTCGCCACCGCCGTGAATGGCCTCGTGGTGCGCCTGCTCCAGCCTGACGCAGAACTCGTCAATGTCCATCTCGCCGGTGAATCCGCGCTTCTCGAACCACTCGCGGAACTCTTTCGGCATGACGTGGTGTCGCGGCGGCTCGGCCATGCCAGCCCCCGCCTTGCCCGTCTCGTGCATGGCCCCCACCTCGGGTCCATCTCCCAGCGCCTCGCGCACGCCCCGCGGCAGCTCGCCGTGCGCCTGCGCCATCATCACCTGGCCGACCTGAATCCGCACGGCGGCGCTGACGACGGGCAGGGAGAGGACGCCCGCGCGCACCAACTGGCGTACCAGTTCCACCCACTCGGCTGAGACGAGAATGCGCGTACCCACCATCACGCCGTCGCCACCTACCGCCAGGCCGATGCCCACCAGGGCGGGAGCTGACGGAGGCACCGAAGGCAGCGAGAACCTCATCGTCGAGAGCATGGTGACAGTCTCAATGGCCTCCTTGAGGAGCAGCACCTTCTGGAGGTTCTCAGCCGCCACGCGCATTCTCTCCACGGTGGCCGCGAATTCGTCCGAGAGGTGGCCTACCAGCGGGGGCACGTCTTGCGCCGCGGCCTCCACCTGCTCGTGCTCCCGGGAGGAGAGCGCCGTCATTGCGGGCTCAAGCAGCTCCTGCCTGCGCCACATGTCCGCGAAGAGCGTCTCCACGGGGTAGAGGTGCTGTCTGAGCGCGACATCGGCGAGGTTGAGGAAGTCGAGCCAGACGGCGAGCAGGAGCGAGCCCACCATGGCGGCCTCGAGCCGTGGACCGGCCACGCGCAGCAGGGCGAGCTGCATGTCCGGCTCCTCCACCTCCGAAGCGACATTGGCCAACCGGGTGGCGGCGGCGAGCTGTGCGTCAATCCACCGCAATTGCGCGGTGCCGTAGTCGGCGTAGCGGAGGAAGACGCCGTTTCCGCTGGCGAGGCCCCAGCCACTGGCATTGAGCCGGGCGAGTTCGCCGGAGATGCGGCGGGTGGAGCCTGACACTTCTCGAATGGCACCACGAAACGCCAACTGGGCTGCGAGGGCCCTCTGCCGTGCCTCCCTTTCCGCGCTGTCCGGGCCCGCCGCCGTTACCTCCGCACGGGAGGCCCGGCGCCGGTACAACCGCTGCGGGGCATCAGCCTCGGGGCGGGTGGCTACCGTGGGCGCGGCGGCCTCGTGCTGCGTGTAACGCAGGCTTGTCACCCGGCCAGGAAGTGGCGTCACCGACGCACAGCCGGTGGACAGCAGGACCAGGGCGAGCAGCAGCCGCGGCTTGGACGTCATCAGCGCCTCCGATGGGTGACGGGGCCTCCCAGTCTGAAGAGCGCTCCCGACAAGAACGGCGCTGGGTTCCCGGCCCGGCACGAGCCCGAGCGAGCCGTACAACCGCGGCCAGTGAGGAAATGGGGTGGGATGGACTCGGCTCCGCCACACCCACCCAGGTCATCCCCCTGGAGCCGCCCAAGTGGGAGCGCCTCATGGTCGCATGAGCGACATTGCCCCTCTGGGGCCCGGGCCATCGAGGGGGGCGGGTGGATTCCCCACACGTAACCGTGGCACGTTAAGCACCCTCGTTGTCCTTCCGGAGACCCCCCCCCGAGCATGCGACCGCTCCGATGCGCTCCGGCCGCCCTGCTGTGGTTCGCGCTCCTCGCTGGCTCCGCCGCGAGCGCCGCGCCCTCCCGGGTCGCCTACGCACTCATCATCGCCAACAACACCGGAACCGAGCCGAAGCAGGCCCCCCTGCGTTACGCCGATGACGACGGCGCGCGCTACTACGAGTTGCTCTCCTCGCGCACGAAGGAGACCGTGCTCCTGACTGTGCTGGACGCCGACACGCAGGCGCTCCACCCGGGGCTCGCCGCCCGCACGCGTCCGCCGACCCGGGCCTCGCTCAAAGAGGCGCTCCGCCAGCTCAATGCCCGCATGGCCGAGGACAAGGCCCGCGGCGACACCCCGGTGCTCTATTTCGTCTTCACTGGCCACGGCAAGCGCGGGGCCGCCGGGGAGGGCTCGGTGAGTCTGCTGGATGGGGCCTTCACTCGCACGGACCTCTACTCCCAGGTCATCGCCCCCAGCACCGCCGCCTTCGTCCACCTCATCGTGGACGCGTGTGACTCGTACTTCTTCGTCAACTCGCGCGGCGCGCTGCCGGTGGCTCCCGCCCAGGTGCAGGCGGTGCAGGGCCTGCTGGCCACGCGCGAGCTGGCGCGCTACCCGCACGTGGGCGCCGTGCTCTCCACCACCCGCGAGCAGGAGAGCCATGAGTGGAGCGCCATCCGCTCGGGCGTCTTCAGCCATCAGGTGCTCTCCGCGCTCTCCGGCGCCGCGGACGTCAACGCGGACGGGCGAGTGGAGTACTCGGAGCTGCGCGCCTTCGTCGCTGCCGCCAACCAGGGCGTGGAGGACGTGCGGGGCCGACTCGAGGTGTCCATCCAACCGCCCGCGCAGGACCGGGCGGCGCCGCTGGTGGACCTCGGGGACAAGGCGCGCCTGGGATTCCTCCTGCTGCCCACGGGCCTGGAGGGCCGGCTGTGGGTGGAGGACTCGCGCGGCCTTCGGGTGGCCGAGCTCCACAAGGAGCGCGAGCGCTCGGTGGTGCTGGGACTGCCCACCGGGTACGGCTACTTCCTGCGCTCCTCGACGGGGCGGGAGGGCTCCTTCCAGTTCACTCGCGCGGGTGCGGTGGTGGATGCCGCGAGCCTCGCCTGGCGCGACAACACCTTCGCCGCGCGCGGGGCGATGGATGACGCCCTGAGGGACAAGCTGTTCTCCGTGCCCTTCGGCCCGCGCTTCTACAACGGGTACATGGCCAGCCTCGGGCAGACGCCCGTTTCCCCCGAGCAACCCCCTGACTTGTCGCCATGAGCCTGCTCTCCTTCGCGCTGGCGCTCGCGCTCGCGCAGACACCAGCCCCATGCAAGGGTGGCGAGCGGCTGGTGCTCGTCCCCTTCCAACCCGTGGCGCTCTCTACCGCTGAGGCCCGTCAGGTGGAGGACGCCGTGCGCAGGGCGGTGGAGCGCACCTCCGGCGTGTGCCTGGAGCAGCGTGCGGCCACGTTGGAGAAGGTGCGAGGCCAGGGAGGACGGCTCGCCGGTTGCGCGGACGCGGTATGCCGGGGCGCGCAGGCGGTGGCGCTCGGTGCGGACCGGATGGTGCGCGGGGTAGCCCTCGGCGTGGGAGGAGGCCGCAGCGTGGCCCTCACGTTGGTGGACCGCGCGGGCCAGGAGCGCCACACGCTGGTGCAGCTCTCGGGAGAGGGACTCCCGCCCGGCCAGGAAGAGGCGCGAGCGCGCGAGGCCTTCCAGGACTTGTGGACGGCGCGCCTGGCGGGGCAGGCGAAGGCGCGTCCGAGCAAGGTGTGGCCCACGGTGCTGCTGGCAGCGGGAGGCGTTGCGCTCGCGGCCGGGGTGGGCTTCGGGCTGGCCGCGCGCCACACGGAGATGGGGCTGTCCATGGGCGATGCGGGCTGTAGCGGTGAGGGCGAGGTCTTCCGCGCCTGCTTCACGAAGCGACTGCGAGAGGGCCAGCGGCAGGCGCGCGCGGCCAACGTGTTGATGGGGGCTGGCGCGCTGCTGGGAATGGGAGGCGCTGTCTTCTTCGTCTGGGAGCTGCCATGAGACCTGGGCCGCGGTGGATGGGGCTGGCCGTGCTCCTCGGGGTGGGAGCTTGCGTCTTCCAACCGGACCTCTCCCGCTTCCCCGCGTGCGACGCGCAGGGGGGCTGTGAGGCGGGCTGGACCTGCCTGGCCGCCGAGGGCGTCTGCCTGCCGGACTGTGGCGGGCGCGGGCCCTGCACTGGCGAGGAGCCCCAGGGAATGGACACCGACGGTGGCACCGATGGGGGCATCGATGCTGGCACCGATGGTGGCACCGACGCAGGCTCGGATGGAGGAGAGCCCGACGCGGGCCCGCAGCAGCTCGTGCTCGTGCCAGATGGCCCCGGAACTGGCACGGAGACGGTGAGCTACTTCCACCGCTTCCAGGTGAGCGGCGGAACTCCGCCCTACACCTTCTCCACCACGGGGGAGTTGCCTCCGGGCCTGTCCTTGGACACCTCGCGCGGCGAGCTCTCCGGAAAGCCCACCGCCGCTGGCGACTACTCCTTCACCGTCGAGGTGGTGGACCAGGGCGCCGAGCCCCAGCGCTCCAGCCAGAACTTCTCCATGCAGATCCGCCCCGTGTTGCATCTGGCCGGGCCGGACGTCCTCGTCTACTTCGAGAGCGGCAAGGAGTACGTGGAGTACCTCTCGGCCATCGGAGGCAAGCCGCCCTACAGCTTCGAGATCGTCAATGGTGGGCTGCCCTCGGGCATCGTCCTGCGCAGCAACGGGAAGCTCGACGGGGCCGCCTACGCGGGCTCAGGCACGCCCCCGTTCGATGTCCGCGTGACGGACTCCGACTCGCCTCCGCAGAGCGCCGTGCGGCGCCTCCAACTCACCTCCATCACATGCTCGTCCTCGGAGGTCTGCATCAAGAGCAGCGCCCTTCCCGATGCGCGCGTGGGCTCGCCCTACACCCATCTCCTCCAGAGCACCCCCGCCTCCGTCACCTGGAAGCGGGCGAGCGGAACCCTGCCGCCGGGCATCACCCTGACTGGAGAAACGGGACGTCTCTCCGGCACGCCCACTCAGGCGGGCATGTACGAATTCAACATCACCGCCACGGCGGGAGGGCTGCTCCCACCTGCTCCGTCCACCATCACCCTGAAACTGACGGTGTACTGAGCGCCGGAAGATCCAACCGCACCTCCCTCCTTCAATACCCCTGGCAGGACTCGGGATGGGAGAGACATCATCGGCGAGCCACGTAAGCAGGAGTGGGCAGGTACGCGGAGCTGGAAGCCGCTGGTGATGGGACTGGCGGTGGCCGGACTGTCCGTGGCTGCGCTCACCCGGGACGAGCCACCCTGCGCCTACGTGCTGGCCCAGGCGGACACCGCCGCAGTGGCCACGCCTGCCGTGGTCGTCCTCGTCTCCCCCAAGGAGTCCGAGTCCCAGCCCATCCGGATCCACCTCGACGAAGAGGGCCAGGACATCCTCGGGTACTCGCACCGCGAGCCCGGCACGGACGCCCCCGCCGACGTGTCCAAGGTCTTCGTCCCCGGACTTCGCTCCCTGACGCGCGCGGCCAGGGCGCTCCTGGGCTCGAGCACCCTGGACCGTACCTGCGAGAGCCTGGGCGTGAGCACTCCCGCCGTTCCCGTCCACGTCTCCCGTGCGTCATTCACCCAGCCCGGGGCCCTGCTGGAGACGCCCACCATCGCGCTCCTGCTGCCGGACCGCGTCTGGAGCGCGCCGGGTCACGTCCTCTCGCTGCCGGGGAGCACCCTCGTCATCCCCGCGCAGAAGCTGCGAGACGCGGAGTCCCTCTGGCCCGTCACCGAGCCGTACCTCTCCGTCGACATCGGCGGCGAGCCGCGCACGGTCCGCCTCCTCCCGCCACGCCCGGAGCCGGCGGCCCATTCGAGCGCGCTCCCCTCGAATTAATTCCGGGCGATCCAAATAAATCCGCTCGCACCAATACCCAGGAAAGGGGGCAACCCCGGTAATCGACTCGGGCGTGGACGGCACCCACGGTGACTTCCCCAACCTGGTGAAGAACGTGAAGGTGGTGGCCCCCATCGTCGACCTGGGCATTGGCGGCGCGCTCTACATCGACGTGCCCAACAGCGACCTCACCAGTGGCCACGGCACGAACGTGGCCAGCACCATCGGCGGCTCGGGCGCGAGGTCCGGCGGCAAGTACAAGGGCGTGGCCCCGGGCGCCAACCTCATCGCCGTGGGCGCCGGCGAGGCCATCAGCATCCTCTACTCGCTGGAGGGCTTCGACTTCCTGATGGACCCCGACATCCGCGAGACGTACAACGTCCGCGTCATCTCCAACTCGTGGGGCAGCAGCGGCAGCCACTTCGCGCCGTTCGATCCCATCAGCATCGCCTCCAAGCGCGCCTATGACGAGGGGATGATTGTCGCCTTCGCGGCGGGCAACGACGGCCCCGGGGCGGACACGCTCAACCCGTACAGCGCCTCGCCGTGCGTCATCTCGGTGGCGGCGGGCGCGGCCAAGGACACCAGCACGGCCACCAACCCGCTCATCTCCCAGGGCGTGCCGGGCCAGCTGGCCGACTTCTCCAGCCGCGGCATCCCGGGCGATGCGATCCACCACCCGGACATCACCCTGCCGGGCGTGGCCATCGTCGCGGCGCGCGCCACCACGGCCACCATCGCGCAGCCGTACCTCGGCCTGGACGGCCTGCACCCGGAGCCCTTCTACGCGGCACTGGATGGCACCTCCATGGCCACCCCGCACCTGAGCGGCCTGGTCGCACTGATGCTGGAGGTCAACCCGTCGCTCAACCTGGACGGCGTGCTGGCGGCCATCACCTCCACCGCGAAGCCCATGTACGTGCAGGACGCCACCACCGGTACCACGCGGCAGCTCGCGGTGTGGGAAGCGGGCGCGGGCTACGCGGATGCGTACGCCGCCGTGCGCAAGGCCACCGAGACGGCCGGCACCCGCACCACCACCGTCACCACGGCGCTGCCGGGCTGGAGCGGCAACGTGGGCCTGTCGGTGAAGCTGCCCGTGCTGGACGTCACCCTCGTCGAGGCCTCGCACACGCACAACCTGGTGGTGCCCGCCGGCGCCAACGCCCTGCGCATCGCCACGAGCTGGGGCAACCCGGCGCTCGACCTGGACCTCTTCGTCTACGACCCGAGCGGAAACCTGGTGGGCACCAGCGCCAACGGCACCTCCACCGGTGAGTCGGTGTCCGTTCCCCGCCCCACCGCGGGCACCTGGCGCGTGCAGCTCAAGGGCTTCCTCAACACGCCCACCAGCTACACGGGCACCGCCCAGGTGGACACGCTCGTCCCTGTCACGCAGTAGCGCGTACCTCCTGAGCGCGCCTCGCCCACGGCGCCGGGTCTCACTCCACCCCGGCGCCGTGGGCATCTTTCTTCACGGACGCGAAGCGAGCACCACACCGAGACAGTCGTCCCAGCACCGGTTGACGGTCTCGGAGCAGGTCTCCTGATCCTGGATGCACCCGGCACACTCCTTCGCCTGGGCCTCGAAGTCCGAGTCTTCCGACCTCACGTTGCAGGTGTCCGTGCACCGCTCCACGTTGAAGTCGCTGCTCACGCACTCCTGATACGTCCCGCAGGAAACGTCGCAGTCGTTCTTGCAGCCGCTCAGCACCATCGCCAGGCCCAGGGCCGCCACCAACATCACACCACGGTTCTTCACGTACTCCTCCTTCTTTGGCGCGGCGCATCATGCACAGCCGGATGCTCCTGGCGACGGGAAAGCGCACGAGGCGAGCAACGCGAGGTCACGCTCCTGTTCGTGGACCTCCGGAACTTCACGGCCCTGGCCGAGGGAATGCGCGGTACAGCCCTGGCAGGAGACGGGCGAGGTGGTTCATCTCCTCGGCGCAATGCACCAGGAGGCCGAGCCCAAGCCCGTCGGGGGCGACACGCCGCCGCAGTGAGGCGCGGTTGAGCAGGCGAGAGAGAGGACCGCCGAGGACGGGCAGCCGCACTTCGATATCGCCGAGCCAGAAGCGGCTGCGCAGCTCGCATCCGCCCGGGACGCGACGGACGAGGTGGATGAGGTGTCCCACGGCGAGGGGCCAGCCTTGGAAGGCGGTGCGCGCGCAGACGGCTGTGTCCACCCGGGCCTCGGCGAACCGGCCGGGCTCGAGACCATAGAGGGTTGGCGGGACGAACTCGATGGCCAGCTTCATGAGGCGTCCGCCAATGTACTCGTCGACGTACGAGACATTACCCACGTATCGCTCGCGATCGTCCGACAGGTAGGAGCGATCCTCCTCGACGGTGGCCCGGACGTGGTCGCGCGGGTGCCACAGCCGGTAGCGCTCCGAGGAGGTCAGGTGCCAGCCGAACCACCAGTCGATCATCTCTCCCGTGACCCCGGGCATCTCCGTGCGGACGGCGATGAGCAGCGTGCCATCCGGGTTGCGTAGGACGCCGTCCTCCAGGGCCTGGTCGCCGGGCTCGAGCAGTCGCGGCGCCTGTGCCAACGGCATTCCCTCGCCCTGCTGGACGCCTCGTGCGAGGGCGGCCCGCACACGCGCTGGGAGCGGCTCTGGATGCTCAGCATTCATCTCGACACGGCATTGCCCTCGGGGAGCCGAGCAAACCTCATGCCCCACACGGCGGCGGCTCGGAGTGGCTCCATCCCATGGGCGGCACCCGCCACGCGTCGAGCAACCGGGGCGCAGGCCATGCGGGCCCGCGTGGCCATGCGCAATTCCTGCGCCCCCCCGTGGAGTCACCTGGCCGTGACGTCGCTCGGGGCGTGCGTGGATCAGCCATTGCACGACGAGAGCCCACCATGCTCGTGCCCCTGCGCCTCCAACCCGCTCCCGAGACGCCGCGGGATGCCTTCCATCTGCTGCTCGACTGCCACGAGCGGATTCGCACCTTCTCCGATCTGGCGCTGAAGGCCGCACGCCTGCCGGACGTGCCGGCGGCGGAGCGGGTGGAGGCCGTCACCAGGGTGGAGCGCTACTTCTCCGTGGGGTTGCCCCGCCACGTGGAGGATGAGGACATCTCGCTGGCGCACCGGATGAGGGAGGCAGGCCTCTCGGTGGAGGCGTTGGAAGCGCTGAAGGACATGGCGCGGCAGCACCGGGAGATAGAAGCCCTGCTGGAGATGCTGTTGCCGAGGTGGCGCCTGCTGCGGACGTCTCCGGCGAGCCACGGGGAGCTGGCGCGCGAGCTGGTGCGGGACAGCGCGCGGCTCTCGGCGCTACTGGACGAGCACCTGGGGCTGGAGGAGCACGTGCTCTTCCCCGAGGCCCGGGCGCGGCTGTCCGCCGGGAGCGTGGAGGCGCTCGGCGCGGAGATGCGGGCGCGGCGCGGGTTGAAGCCCTGAGCGAGTGAGGAGCCTGATCATGGCAGAGAGAGTGTCCGAAGCGAGTCCCCCACAACCGGAATGGCGCCGCGAGCCCTACCGGCTGCTGTTCCCGCTGGGCGTGGTGCTCGGTGGGACGGGCATGGTGCACTGGTTGCTGTACGCAGTGGGCGTCACGATGCAGTGGCGCTCCACCTTCCACGCGCTCGCGCTGGTGCAGGGCTTCCTGCTGTGCTTCGCGCTGGGCTTCCTCTTCACCTTCATTCCCCGGCGCACCGGGACGGTGGGGCCCTCGGCGGTGCAGCTCGGGGCGTCGCTGGTGCTGCCGGTGCTGCTCACCGCGAGCGCCTGGGTGGAGGCATGGCTGTGGTCGCAGCTCTTCTTCCTCGCGCAGCTCGGCGTGCTGCTGGGGTTCGTGGTGCCGCGCGTTCGCCAGCCGGCGCCGGGCCGCTCGGTGCCCGAGGGCATGGTGTGGGTGCCGGTGGCGCTCGTGACGGGGGCGGTGGGCTCGTTGCTCACCACGGTGGCGCCGGTGGGCGTGCCGGGGTTGCACGGGCTCGGCACGGGACTGCTGTTGCAGGGGCTCTTCACCTGTCTGGTGTTGGGCGTGGGGGGCATGTTGCTGCCCATGTTCCTGCACGGCCAGCCCCCGGGCGTGGCCTCCGGGCCGGAGCGCCGGTGGAGGCTGGGTCTGCACCTCGGGGCGGCGCTCCTGTTCGTCGCGAGCTTCCCGCTCGAGGCCTGGGGACTCCCCCGGATGGGGCACGCGCTGCGGGCGGCCGTGGCGGCGGCGGTGCTGGTGGGGCCCGTGCGGCTGTGGCGCCCGCCCTCTCAAGGGGGCATGCACCGCTGGCTCATCTGGGGCTCGGCGTGGCTGTTGCCGCTGGGCTACCTGCTGGTGGCGCTGCGGCCCGAGCTGCGCGTGACCGGGCTGCACGTGGTGTTCGTCGGCTGCTTCGCCCTCATGACGCTGGCGGTGTCGGTGCACGTGGTACTCGCGCACGGCGGGCACGGGCCGCTGCTCTCGCGCTACCCCTGGCAGGTGGTGACGATGGGCGTACTGCTGCTGGCGGCGCTCGTGGCGCGGCTGCTGATGTCGCTGGCTCCGGCGCACCTCTGGTTGTGGCTGGGGTGCGCGGCGGGCGCCTTCCTGCTGGCCCTGCTGCTCTGGGTGCTCTTCCTGGGGCCGCTGGCCCGGCGCGAGTCCTCGCCATACTGAAGTTGACGCTTGGAGTGCGCCTCCTCGAGCTCGCGAGGTGCGCAGTATTTGCGGCTCTCTCCCTCCAACGCGCAGCATTTGTCACACGCTCCCAGGGGGAGGACCGAGGCTCATGGCTTGCAGAGGCCGGGGCTACACGAGGACCTCATGAGCACCTCCCCGCGCCCGGACACCACCTCACCCGCCTCTCTCGATCTCGGCTCCATCTTCCTCGGCCCCAAGGGGGAGAACGCCGACACCTTCGAGCGCCTGTTGCTCGAGGCCTTCCGCGACCATGTCTTCTGGCGCCGCAACCTCCACCCCGAGGACGGCTTCCTGATTCAAGAAGCGGAGAAGCGCGCGCCCGGCTACGAGGCCTCCCTCTCCGTGCTGTCGCAGGAGTTGCTGGGGCTGCTGAGCCAGCTCAAGGGAGGCGTGCCCTCCTTCAGCCCTCGCTACATCGGGCACATGTGCTCGGACCTCACCATGGCGAGCCTCATCGGCTACTTCGCCACGATGCTCTACAACCCCAACAACGTGTCGGCGGAGGCCTCGCCCGTCACCACGCGGCTGGAGTTCGAGGTGGCCGAGCAGCTCGCGCGGATGGTGGGCTACGCGCCAGAGCGGCAGTGGGGGCACCTGACCTCGGGCGGCACGGTGGCCAACTTCGAGGCCCTGTGGGTCGCGCGCAACGTGAAGTACCTCCCGGTGGCGCTGCGGCACGCCGCGGAGGCGGCCGGCGTGAAGGATTTGGATATCCGGCTGCCGGACGGCCGGGAGACCCGCCTGCGCGAGCTGAGCTTGTGGCAGCTCCTCAATGTGACGCCCGAGGCCACGCTGGATGCGCTGGACCGCTTCCGCGCCCACCTGGGGGACGCGGGCCACGCGATGGAGTGGGTGACGCGCCACTCGCTGGCGGGGCTGGGCTACCAGGAATTCGGCCTGCGGCTGGCCTCCGAGTTCAAGGACGCGCTGCCGCCCGGCGTGGTGCTGGTGCCGTCCACGGCGCACTACTCGTGGGAGAAGACGTGCCGGGCGCTGGGGATCGGCGCGCGGCAGCTCGTCCACGTGCCGGTGGATACGAACTTCCGCATGTCCCCCGCGGCGCTCGAGGACAAGCTGCGCACGCTGGCGGTGCGCCAGCAGCCGGTCATCGCCTGTGTGGCGGTGATGGGCTCCACCGAGGAGAGCGCGGTGGACCGGTTGGACCTGCTCGCGGACCTGCGGGAGCGGCTGGGGCGGGAGCTGGGACTGGCGTTCCATCTGCACGCGGACGCGGCCTGGGGAGGCTACGCGGCCTCCATTACCCGGGGGCCGGGGGGCGAGCGCCGCACCTATGAGGAGACGCTCGCGGACTACGCGCCGGAGGCCTGGCCCTCGGAGGGCGTGTACCGGGCCCTGTGTGCGCTGGAGCGGACGGACTCGGTGACGATTGATCCGCACAAGCTGGGCTACATGCCCTACCCGGCGGGCAGCATCACCTTCCGGGACAAGCGGGTGCGGGACCTGGTGTCGGTGGAGGCGCCGTACCTCTTCCACGCGGGAGGCGACGAGAGCGCCTACCTGGGCCGCTCCATCTTCGAGGGCTCCAAGCCCGGAGCGGCGGCGGCGGGCGTGTGGATGAGCCACAAGGTGCTGCCGCTGAACGCCAGCGGGTACGGGCGGCTGGTGGGCGAGACGGCGAAGGGGGCCATGGCGCTGTACCGGCGTATTGCCAGCGGGGACTGGGCGCCCTTCAAGGTGGTGCCGCTGTCGGCCTCGGACCTGAACATCGTCTGTTTCGCGGTGGGGCACCCCTCCCTGGAGACGCTGGAGCGGACCAATGACTTCATGGCCCGCATCTACCGGGCGCTGAGCGTCGGGCCGGACACGCTGAAGCGCCCGGACTACTACGTGACGAAGACGGTGCTGCGGGCCAATGAGTACGGGCGGGCGGCGCTGCCCACGGTGGAGGGGCTCGGCTTCACCCCCAAGGACTACGAGCGGGCCGGAGGGGTGGCCGTGTTGCGCTGCACGGTGATGGACCCCTTCCTGGCCTCGCGCCGGGGGAAGGTGGACTACATCCGCGGCTTCGTCCGGACGCTGGGCGAGGTGATGCGCACGGAGCTGGAGGCAGCCCGGCGTTGAACGGTGCGGGGCCATGAACCCGCCACGGCAAAGGTGGCGCCTGGTAAGGAGGTGAGCGCCCAGCGCTCCTCGTCCTAGCGCACCGCCTCGCGCAGGAAGGCGCAGACCCGCTCCAGTGACTCCGTGCGCTCCAGCCCGACGGGAAAGGCGTGGAAGGCCTCGCGAGGGCCGAAGAGGATGAGCGGCCTGCCGTAGCGCAGTGCGAGCACCGCCTCGGACACCGTGCCCGCCCCCCCGGGCAGCGCCACCAGGGCCCGCGCGGTGAGCACGTTGAGGTGATTGCGGCTCATCGGCTCCGTCCCCTGTTCGCCACTCAGCGGCAGGTGCGTGAGGATGGGCAGCTCCACCGCCGCGTGGGGGTAGCCCGGCCTGGGCCGCCACTTGCCGTCCACCACCGCCCTCGGCACGATGCCGAGCGACAGTCCCGCCCGCCCTTCCACCGCCACGAAGGCCTCCGCCGCCGCCCCCATCACCCCGCCTCCCGCCCCCGTCAGCAGGTGGAAGCCCTGCTGGGCAATCCACCGCGCCAGCGGCTCCACCCTGGCCCGGTGCGCCTCCGTCCCCGAGCCCAGCACTCCGATGACTTCACGCCGGGTATACATGGCTACGCTCCACGAATGGACGAGTGAAGGAGGAGTGAACCCCTGGATGCTGGCGGCTGCACCACGCGGCGTACACAATCCCACCGCCTTCACGAAACGGCCCGCCCACCATGAAGACCTCCGCACCCCTGCCTCCCATGCCTCCGGGCCACTGGCTCTGGGGCCACCTGCCTGAGCGCGCGAGCAATCCCCTCGGCCTGTACCTGAACAGCCGCCAGCGGCTCGGGGACGTGGTGCGCTACCGCATGGGCTACATCTACGTGGAGCAGCTCACGCACCCGGACCACGTCAAGCACGTGCTGGCCGACGCGAACGCGCGCTACACGAAGGGCACCGTCTTCGACAAGACGCGCCCCCTGGTGGGCAACGGCCTGCTCACCGCCGAGGGAGACTTCTGGAAGCGCCAGCGCCGGCTCGCCCAGCCCGCCTTCCACCGGGAGCGGCTGGCGGCGCTCGGCACGAGCATGACGGACACCATCTCCGAGATGCTCCCGGCCTGGGAGCGCGCGGCGGACGCGGGCACGCCGCTGCCGGTGTTCCAGGAGATGATGCGCCTGACGCTCACCGTGGTGGTGCGTGCCCTCTTCGGCGTGGACGTGGCCGAGCACACCCGCACCGTGGGCGACGCCTTCACCACCGCACTCGAGGTCACCAACGAGCGCATCATCTCCCCCCTGCCCTACCTGCCCTGGCTCTACCGGCTGCCCACGCGCAGCAACCGCGCCTTCCGCCAGGCGGTGGACACGCTGGATGGCATCGTCCGCGGCCTCATTTCCCAGCGCCGCGCGTCCGGGAAGCAGACGGAGGATCTGCTCGGCATGCTGATGGCCGCGAGCGACGCGGACACGGGCGACACCTTCAATGACGCGCAGCTGCGCGACGAGGTGATGACGCTCCTGCTGGCCGGTCACGAGACGACGGCCACCTCGCTGGCGTGGACCTTCCACCTGCTGGAGCAGCACCCCGAGGTGGAGGCCCGGCTGCACGAGGAGGTGGACGAGGCGCTCGGCGGACGGATGCCCACGGTGGCGGACCTGCCGAAGCTGCGCTACGTGGGCTGCGTCTTCGAGGAGGCCATGCGCCTCTACCCGCCCATCTGGGCCATTCCCCGCGTGCCCGTGGAGGACGACGTGGTGGACGGCTTCCGGATTCCCAAGGGGGACATCGTCATCCTCGTCCCCTACGTCACCCACCGCCACCCGGACTTCTGGCCCGAGCCGGAGCGCTTCGACCCGACGCGCTTCTTCCCGGAGAACAGCAAGGACCGACCGCGCTGGGTCTACCTGCCTTTTGGCGGTGGGCAGCGTCAGTGCATCGGCAACAACTTCGCGATGATGGAGGCGCAGCTCATCCTCACCCTGGTGGCGCAGCGCTTCCGCCTGCGAGGAGTGCCCGGAGTGCCGGTGGTGCCCGAGCCTCACGTCAGCCTGCGTCCTCGCGGTCCCATGCCCATGCGGGTGGAGCGCCGCGAGGGAACCCAGCGGATACAACGAACGGCCTGAGCCTACGAGGGGCCCGCTGCGGCCTCTCAGAGGACGCAGGAGCCGCAGTCCAGCAGGCAGCTATCCGCGGTGATGCCGAAGCCGCAGCGCTCGCCCTGCTGGCACACGCCGTCGCCACAGTGGTTGACGTCCTGGGTGCGGATGCGGGTGGTGAGCGCCTTGTACGTCTTCCCGTTGAAGGTGCACTGCGTGTAGAAGCCGCCGTTGGGCTCCAGCTGGCAGTAGTTCTCGCACTGGCCCACGCGCTGCACCTGCGAGCAAGCCGGATTGGAGAGGAGCCCGAAGCCCACCAGGCCGCACGGGCGCGAGGTGCTCTCGTCCAGGGCCAGCGCGTTGCGATCATTGCCGGCGAAGAGTCCCTCGTTCGTGAAGGCGTTGCCGAAGAAGCATGCCTCGCGCCGGGAGAAGGTCTTCAGCTCCTCGGAGGAGAAGGGGATGGTGCTCTCGTTCGCGTCCCGGCCCAGCAAGGAGATGGGGACGTGCAGCCCGTAGTTGTTGGCGTGGGCCGCCAGGCACGCGGAGATGGTCTGCTGCTCCGCCTCGGTGGCCGGAGCCCCACCCGCCCAGTTCGGCGCCAGGCCCATTCCGCCCTGCCAGGTGTAGGCGACGCCCGTGGACGGGTTCTTGAAGGTGCGGCTCTCGTTCGCGGGCACCGCGCAGAGAACCAGGTAGCGCATCAGCTGGTCATTGCCGGCCGGATTGCTGTTGAACCAGGTGGCGAAGTCCCTGGTGGACAAGCCATTGAGCGACAAGCCATTGAGCGACAGGCCATTGAGCGACAAGCCATTGAGCGACAAGCCATTGAGCGACAGGCCGTTGTTCTCCACGGCGGCCTGCTCCTGGGTCCGCAGCTCCGGGCCCTGCTGCTCCTCGTAGGGCAGCTCCTCCACCCCACAACCCGTGACGAGCACCGACGTGAGCACCCACGCCACCATGCTCCGACCCGCCACGCGCCCAGCCACCCCGCTCCGCAGACCTTCGAAAGACGTGAAACCCATGGCTCACACCTCCGGCTCTCGACCCCCTGGAGCTCACCAGCGGGGCAAAAGTCAGGGTGGGGATGCAGCTCTTTCCCGGCATCGGCTGGAACTCCAGGAAAGCCGTAGAGGTCTGCCTGTCGACAGCGAGGGCGTCTGGCGCTCGACGATCAGCTCAACGGGGTGTAGAGCGCACAACAACCCACCTTGTGGGCGCACATCTACCCACCGGCTCTCCGTGGAAAGTCATTGCTCCGTCTGGGAAAAATGGCGCCCCCCCGGCGCCCGGCGATTCGTCACCGTGGGAACGAAGAGCGCTCCTCGGAGCCCGCGAAGGCGATCAGCGCACCGGCGGTGGCATGGGCATCCTCCATGCACCCATCGGGTTGCTGGTGCTCAACGAGCAACGACAGGAGGGCCTCGTGGGCTCCGCCACCGGCCTCGCCCACGCACTGGAGGCAGAAGGCCAGCTCCGCCGCCAGGTCCACGTTGGCCTGCTCCACCACCCAAGGCGTGGCCACCAACAGTTCTTCCGTCCACACCACCGCGTCCGGATGGCTCGGTGCGGCACGCAGGTAGCGAGTGTCCAGCAGGTACAGGTGCGTGAGCCAATAGAGGTCCGCCACGCGGGAGGCCTCTCGCATCGCCCTCGCGGGGATGGACAGGCGCACGTCCAGGCCGCGCGAGGCGGCCATCTCCCCCAGGAGCCACGCATGAAGGCCATGGCCCTCGCCGTCCAGGTGCTCCAGGTAAGAGCGGAGGAGGTACGGCTCCAACGGGGCGTGGGACAGGCCTCGCTCGCGGCGCACGTACCAGGCATCCACCCGTGCCATGCCCACGTCCGGAGACAGCCCGTCGGGGAGCGCCAGCGGCACCTCGGCCAGCGCGGCCACCGCCGACTCCAGCGTAGGCCCCAGCCCCCGACGCGCGAAGGCTCCAGGCGCATGGCCCTCCAGCATGTGCAGCGTCAGCGCGCGCAGGGCCCGCGACTCGTCGTCCTGCCCCTCCGTCAGGGAGAGGAAGGCCCCGAGCGCGCGATCCACCGCCTCCGTCCTCGGGGAGGGCGGGGGCGCGGGAGGCCCTCGCAGCCGGAAGAGGGCCGTGGCGTCGCGGGTGAAGGCAGAGCTGCCGGGGACATCCGCCACCGCCTCCGCCAGCACGGAGCTCGCGGCCGACGCAGCGCCGAGGGCCCGCGTGTAGCGCTCGCGGAAGGTGCGCCCCTCCACCTCCACGCGGTAGTGGTCCAACCGCCGGGCCCCGGCCCCCGAGGCAAGTGCCGCCTGGTGTCCGCTCTTGAAAGTGAGGACGAGCGGCGCATCCGGGAGCGGCTCCACGGACCGAGCTGGCTGCGCAGCGGCGCGGGTCAGCTCCGGGAGTACCGCTTCGGGCTCTCTCGAGAAGGCGCGGGTGACGGAGAGGGCCACCTTGGTGCGCACGTAGCCCACGCGGCCCCCAAGCTGTGCCTGCAGCACGTCATCGCCCGAGACGAACACCGCGGGCACCCCGGCCTCCGCGGCCAGCGCCAGCACGAGGTCCGCCTCTGACAGCGCCCGGCCGGCGCACGTCCACGCGCCCAGCAGATCCACGGTGTGCGCGCCGAAGCCCGCCGAGCCCGCCGCCGCGTGCATGCCCAGGCAGGCCACCGCGTCCACCTCCTCGAAGAGGTGGGGCGCGTACGCGTCATCCGGAAGGAAACACGGCTCGGCCGCGGGGTGCAGCGCCTCGGGCAGCAGGTTGGACTCACCGGAGCCGCACAGGTGGCTGTCGCTCACCCGCACCCGCTGGAAGCCCGCGGCGAGCAGACCTTCCACCGCGGCATTCACCTCGGCCGTCAGCAGGGCCTGGGCACGCGTGTACTCCGGAGTCCCAGAAATGAGCGCGCCGGGGGAGTCCACGCCGGCCACGCCCTCGAGGTCCACAACGAGCAGCGCCCGACGACTCCGCATGAGACGCTCCTACTTGCGCGAGGCCGGACCGCCGGACTTGATCCACTTCGCCAGCGCGAGCGCCGTGGGCTCGTCAACGAGCGAGGCGTAGGTGGGCATGGTGGTGCCGGGGACGAACTTCTCGGGGTTGCGAATCCACTTCGCCAGCTCGTCCTCGGACTTGCTGGAGGCCTTGACGATGCGCTCGTGGTAGCGGGCGCCCGGGGCATGGCACAGCGTGCAGCCCAGCCGGGCGAAGAGGGCGCCGGGGTCCACATCCTTCTTGGGCTCAGCCTGCGCGAGCACGAGGGTCGCGAGCTGCTCGGCGGCCGAGGTGCGCACAGGAGTACCGGGCTCCACCGCCTGGGTGGACACGGAGCCGGGCATCACCTGAGCGGACGGAGCACCGGCCTCGGGAGCAGTGCGGGGGCGGGCACCGGGCACCTCGTGGCGACGCGGAGGCAGCGAGCGCAGGTACTCGTAGACGGCCTTCAGGTCCACGTCATCCGCGCCGCGGTAGCGGGGCATGGGGTAGCGGACGATGGCGCCGGGGGCGAGCCCATCGCGCACGGCGCGGGTGAAGTCCTCGAAGCTCCAGCCCTGGAGGCCGGTGGCATCGAAGGTGAGGTTGCTGGAGCGGATGGGATTGCCATCGGCGCCGAGGAACTCGCGGCCTCCGGAGAAGCCCTTGGACCCATCGGCGTCCTTCGGGTCGAGGCTGTCGGTGTGGCACCCGGCGCAGTCGAGCACGTGGGCCATGTAGCGGCCGTACTCGAGGGTGGGCCCCTTGGGGGGCACGGGCATGCCCGAGGCGGGATGCTCGGGCACCTTGGACACCACGCCCCAGGCCAGCCCGCCGAGGAAGGAGAACTGCGTGCGGGGCGCCACGGTGGCATCAGCCTCGAAGAGCGGGTGCTGGGAGCGCATGAAGCCCAGCACGGCCGCGAGATCCTTGTCGCCCATGATGGAGCCGGGCATGGGGATGAGACGCCCATCGCGGCTGACGCCGTAGCGGATGACGCGAGCCAGCTCCTCATCCTTCGCCGAGCCGATACCAGCGGTGGGATGAGCGGTGAGGTTGGCGGTGTGGAGCGTCCCGAGCCACCCGGGCGCATCCTTCATGGGCGCACCGGTGGCGCGCTGCGAGTCGGGTCCGCGGTGGCAGCCCTCGCAGGCGCCGCGGAAGAGACTCTCACCGCGTGAGAGCGCCTCGGGAGACGAGTCGGCCTGGATGGGGGGATAGGCGGTCTTGGAGACACTCGCGCACCCGGACAGCAAGGCACTGCCCATCAGCAGGGTGCCATACACGGTGCTCAGCAGCTTTTGGCGCATCCGATCACGTCCTCCACGGAAAACCAGAATGCCGCAACTTCCTGTCCAAGGGTAGACACCCCACCCGTCCGCCCGTCCTCCGAGCAGGCCCGGAAATGAGGGGATCGGACACGGCGGCGGCTCTGGGGATTTTCGTGGCGCCCCCTGCGCGCCCGGGGGGTATATATGGACGGCGGTGGGCGCTGTCCGCCCTGCAACACCCATTTGCCCTTCCGGGGGCCGGCCCCTACCGACACCCCGCCTCCATCCTGGTAAGGCCATGAAGACCGAGTACGCGCGCCACGCCTCCGGGCGGATGTTCGAGAACGACTTCCTCGAAGCCGCCTCGAAGATTCACCCTGTCACTCCGTTCGCCTTCTACATTCCGATCATCACGGGCCTGCTGGGCTGGAGCCTGTGGAGCGGGACGACGCGCGTGGGGATGGTCGCCCTGTTCGCGCCGCTCGGGTTCCTTACTTGGTGCTTCATGGAGTACACGCTGCACCGCAACCTGTTTCACTGGGAGGGAAACGGGCCACTCACCCGGCGCTTCCACGCCATCATCCACGGCTACCACCACACGTACCCGGATGATCCGCAGCGGCTGGTGATGCCCCTGGGCGCGAGCATCCCGCTGGCCATCGTCATCGGCGGGCTGCTGTGGCTGGTGGGCCGGCCGGACGCGACGATTCCGTACTTCGTCGGCATCGTCGTGGGCTACCTCGCGTACGACTACCTGCACTGGGCGGTGCACTACAAGAAGCCGTGGACCAACTGGGGCAAGGCGCTGCGCGCGCACCACATGGCGCACCACTTCGCCTGCCCGGACAAGAACTTCGGCATCAGCCACCGGTGGATTGATCGGCTGATGGGCTCGATGCAGGTGCGCGGGCAGGCAGCGCGCGAGACCGCGGCGAAGCCGGGCACGGGCGCGGCAGAGTAGTCCTCGCGCCGTGCCCCTGATTCGGGGCCTGCCTCAGGGGTGAGTGGCGGCTGACGCCCACTCCCAGGCAGAGCCCCGGTGCAGGGCCGAGTAGAGGCAGTCGCGCAGCTCATTGCACTCGGAGTGGGTCAACGAGCGATCGAGCGCGCGCAGCAGCACTCGCAGCAGCACGTTCTTCTGCCCGGGCGAGATGCCGAGCCGCCGAACAGCGGCGGGAGGCAGGGACTCGTAGGGCGTCTCCGAGAGCACCTCGACGGACTCCACCACGTCGGCCCGGGAGCCGAGCGCGGAGCGTGCCCGGTCTCCAAGCTCCTCGCTGGTGGCGTCGCCCTCGAGCACCAGGGAGAGGTCCCTGCGGACGGCGGGCATGGAGGAGACCTCGCGGTACGGCTCCAAGTCGAGCAGCTGCGAGGCGATGCGCGGGTCCTCAGCACGCAGCAGGCGGATGTCGTCCAGGCCCTTGCGCAACATGAGGATGCGATCCATCCCGAGCCCCATGGCGAGTCCCGAGACCCGCGCCGGGTCCAGACCGCTGTCAGCGAGCAGCTCCGGGTGAGCGAGGCCGCACTCGCCGATCTCCACCCACTCACCGCCGTGACGGACGTCCATCTGGAGCCCATCCGTGGTGTAGGGGTGTTGGGAGGGAGTGGTGCGCAGTTCGTGCCCGGGGAGCAGGGCGCGCACCACGGTCTCCACCATGTGGAGCAGCTCTCGGACACCGAGGGGTGCGCCGTGGCGGATGCGCCAGAGGTCCATCTGGTGGGGCTCACCGGTGTGGAGCCGGTCGATGCAGTCGCGACGGTAGACGAGCCCGGGACAAGCGAGCAGCACGTCACCGGGAGAACGGGGCGAGGCGGCGAGCTGACGCAGCAACGGGGGAATCATCGCCGAGGTCTGGGTGCGCAGCAGGGCGGTGTCACAGACGTAGCGCGTGTAGCGAGCGTCGCGGGCGGCGCCCTCGGGCGGGTAGCGCAGCCGGTCGTAGTTGTCGGAGACGGAGACAATGGGGCTCTGCCGGTGCAGGCGGACCTCACAGCACCAGGCCTGGCGGAGGGCGGCGAGTGCATCGTCGACAAGGCGCTGCATGGCATGAGGGCCAGCGGCGGGGTCGGTCAGGTCACGGATGGAAAGGGCACGGCGGACGGCGTCGGTGCTGAGAATGCAGACGGACATGGAAGGGCTCTCGGGCAGGAGTGGAGGGAGAAGGCGTCAGAAGACGCCAGGACGCTCGGACACCCCCCCGAACCCCTGGTCCAGGCGAGCGTCACGCCGAGAGGCGATCCGCGATGGGAGAACGGGCTAGCGACGCAGCACGGCCTCCCGGCGCCTGGTGGGGCTCGGGGGGCGGCTAAATCGACGCTGGCACGTCAGGAGAATCATCGCTCGGAAAGGTAAACGCGGTCCGGAGCAAAAGCAATCCGGGGCCGTGAGGAATGCTCGCTCACACCTCGACGAACCGCGTGCCGGTGATGTGCTCGGCCTCCAGGGCCTGCTTGAGGCCCTCGGAGATGATGAGCGCGAGTGGCCAACCCCAGGGACGAAAGATTCGGGCCCCTTCTGCTTTCGTCGGGTCGATGCGTAAGCCCGCAACGAACCGGTACTCCCCTACCTTCTCAGGCTCGCCGTCCTCCGGTTTCCAGTACTGAACCTCCTCGCACCGGGTGTCGTCGATGCAGCGGATGACACGCAGGGTATTGAGAATGAAGTAGGGCCCGGAGTGGCCCTCAATCTGACTGGGGAGAAACTGCACATCCTGGATGCCCAGCCGCTCGAAGAGTTGAACGACACGGCCATGGACCACGGGGGTGAGGAATGCATCCAGGGTGAAGTCCAGCGCAACCCCGTCGGGCTTCACGGGAAAACGGATGGTCCCCTGGGGCTCGAGCCATTGGCCCTTGGTGAACTGCCAGGGATTGATCTTCTCGCCATGCTCATCAACGGGATGGCGCAGGTGCCATCGTCCTGTGATGCGCATGTCATCCTTGAGTAGATAGTGCACGCATTCCACCCGGCTTCACTCGTGAGACTTCGTCACCAATCGATGGAGTCGTGACCCAGGGGTGCATACCTCCTCCGCGAGCCGTCCAAGCGCCTCCAGCAGCTTGCCTCTACATCGAGAAACGGCTCCGCAGTCTCGAAGCTCGCTGTTGAGTTTCTCGAACACCGCCTCATGGTACGCCTCTGGGTGGGGACCTTTGTGGCCCTTGAGGTAGACGAGGTTCTCCGCCGCGTCCAGGCTCATCCCCGCCAGTTCGAAGAGCTGCTCGAACCTGGGAGTCCACGGGCCTCCGAAACGCTCCGAGATGTCATTCTTGTTCGTGGCTAGGTGGTGCCAGTGGTAGCCGTCCTGGCTCTCGGAGCCGTCCGTGCAGGCGCTGCCCACGGGGGAGGCTGCCGCCGTGCCCGCCGCTACTCCCGTCGCGATGATGGTGCCATCGGCCACCATCTGCACCGTCGACGCGCTCCCCATCGATATTCCCCCGGGAAGCGAGTACCGAGGCGCGCGCAACAGCGCCCCGAGTCCTCCCTGGGGCACCTCTGGCAGCCCCTTGGCCACGCCCATGCTGGCCACCAGCATCAGCACCCTCAGCCCCGTTCCTCCCACCGCCTTTCCGAAGCGCTCCGCCACCGCCTCCAACTCCTCCACCGTCCTCGCCGCCTCTGCCTCCTGATACAGCCTCGCGCACGCCCGCGCGAACTGGTTGAGTTCCAGCACCCCCACCACCAGCGCAACCCTCAGCGTCAGCGCCGTCACGAACGCCTTGGTGAAGATGGGCTCCGGCGCCACCCACGCCGCGAAGTACACCAATACCGACAGGGCCACGCTCGACAGAAAGAGGCGTGAGCTGAACAGCTCCTGAGCCGCGTCCCTTACGCCCTCGCCCATGTAGCGGGGAGACAGTTTCAGGGCCAGAAAGACAGGGCTCGTCTCCAGTGCCCCAGGCAGCGGCACCACGGGCGGGCCATAGCGGGACACGAACTCCTCGCGCAGCCGCTGCTCCCACTCCTCGGGCCCCGGCTCCGTCGACGTCCGCACGAGCCGGAATCGGCGGCCCTTCTCTCGCGGAAACGATTCATGGAAGGCCGCGAGTACCGCCCGCGCCTCTTCCACTCTCAGCTGTTCCAGGACCGGGGCCGGTGCCACCGGCTCGAACGTGAGCCTCAGTGCACCCCCGGGCAGCGCGCTCGTCCGCACCACCTTGGGCTGAACCCGGTTCCGCCCCTCCAGAGGCAACTCCTCCGGAGACGTGACACACGAAACCGCCAGGACAAGCCATAGGGCCACGGCCATGCGCGGCCAGGAGCAGGTACTCATGCTCCGGCAGCATGCATGGCCCCACGACCCCGAGCTACTTCGTACCGAAGAGCCGGTCGCCCGCGTCTCCCAGGCCCGGCAGGATGTAGCCGTGCTCGTTCAGCTTCTCGTCCACCGCGGCCGTGAAGACATGCACGTCCGGGTGGTGCTCACGTAGGTTGGCCAGGCCCTCGGGGCAGGCCAGCAGACACACGAAGCGCAGGCTCCCCGGCTTGCTGCGCTTCACGCGGTTGAGCGCCGCCACCGCCGAGTTCCCCGTCGCCAGCATCGGGTCACACATGATGACGTCGCGGTCCGCGAGCTGGCTCGGCACCTTGTAGTAGTACTCCACCGCCGCCAGCGTCTTTGGATCCCGGTACAGGCCGATGTGTCCCACGCGAGCGCTCGGCACCAGATGCAGCATCCCGTCCAGGATGCCCTGTCCCGCCCGGAGAATGGCCACCAGCACCAGCTTCTTTCCATCCAGGACCGGCGCCACCGTCTCCATCATCGGAGTCTCGATGGTCTCATCGCGCAGCTTCAGGTCCCTCATCGCCTCGTAGGCGAGTAGCAGGGAGATCTCCTGCAGCAGCGCACGGAACGAGGCCGTGCTCGTGTCCTTGCGCCGCATCAGGGTCAACTTGTGCTTCACCAGCGGGTGGTCCACCACGGTGCAGTTGTCAGAGTACGTCACGGCACTCTCCTCGTCGCTCGAGCAAAAAGAAAGAAGACCCTCACCCCCACCCTCTCCCAGAGGGAGAGGGGGTCCCTCTCAGAACACCGTCCCGTCACTCTCAATGCGAATGGGCGGCGTGCCTCCCGGACGCTTCTCCGCGGCGATCTTCCTGCCCGCGGTCCACGTCCCACCCTGCAGCACCTTCGCCAGCGGAAGCTGCTCCGCCGTCATCCCCAGCCGCTCGCGCACCCGCTTCGCCACCTCGTCCAGCAGCGCCACCGTCAGCGCCCGCCACTCCACGATCGGCTCCGAGCCCGGCTTGAACGCCTCCGTCAGCAGCCGCGGGTCCCTCGGCACCAACAAGCCCATGTCCACCAACAGCCCGCCGTTACGGTACTCGGGCAGTCCGGTGAGCGCGTCCAGGTCCGTCACCGTGATGCCGCCTTCCTCCAGCGGCTCCAGCAGCGAATACGTCAGCCACTGGGACAGCTTGTGGAAGGGCACCAGCGACTCCGGGCTCCCTTCGGCGCCCAGCATCGAGTGCGTCCACACGTCGCCCAGGTTCACCCCTTCCAGCGTGGTGCGCCCCGGCCAGATGGACCCCAGCGACTTCAACACCTCGCCCAGCACCTCCGTCGCGTGGACACGTGTCCCCCGCGCCGCGAGCGCGTCATAGAGCGCTCCGGGCCTCGGCAGCGCCCGTCCCAGCCCTTGCAGCAGCGAGAGCCGTCCCTCCAGGCCCGCCAGCGGGTTGGACTCCGTCACCTGGAAGCCCCGCGCCAGCGCCTCGAGGCTCAACCGCTGCAGCCCCTCGGCATCCGCCCGCAGCGGCTGACTCGGGTCCGAGGAGAACGCCCCCGCGAGGAACATGTGGAAGCTGGCCACGGCCAGGCCCTCGGAGCGCGCATACGTGCTTCCGCCGGGCTCCACATACTTCCACGTGGGCCCGCTGCCCGCGTCCAGCAGCACGCTCGTGATGACCAGGTCCAACTTCGCCCGGGCCCGCTCGGCGCGCGGCAGCGAGGCCAGCCGCGCATCCAGCTCCGCGTTGCGCCTCACCCCACCCACGTCGAAGTGCCCCCACCGGCTGTGCACTGGAATGTCCAGCGTGGGGTACGACTCGCGTGTGACGGCCAGCACGTAGTCCGCCACGGTGGTCAGCCGCTCCGGGTCCACGCGGAAGTGCTTCAGCTTCCCGGCGAGCCCCAGCTCCAGCAGGGCCCGACAGCGCTCGCGGATGGCCCGCGTGCTGAGCAGGTATGCCACGGTTGGCGAGGGCTCACGCATCGAGCGACCTGCCCTTCACCTCGGCGAGCTCCTCCTTCGAGGCCACCTTGCCCGTGGTGAAATAACCAGCGGCCTTCTTCGCCTCCATCTCCACCTTGGCATCCGCGGGGACGAGCTCCTCCGGGATCGGCACGCGCTCCAGGATTTCGATGCCCGAGCGGACGATGGCGTCGTGCTTCATGTCGCTCATGGACACGAAGCGGTGGATGCGGGTGATGCCCAGCCAGTGCAGCGCGTCCGGCATCAGCTCCTGGAAGCGCATGTCCTGCACACCGGCCACGCACTCGGTGCGGTGGAAGTAGGTGGCCGCCGAGTCGCCGCCCTCCTGGCGCTTGCGCGCGTTGTACACGAGGAACTTCGTCACCTCGCCCAGCGCGCGGCCCTCCTTGCGCGAGTAGACGATGACACCCGCCCCGCCCGCCTGCGCCGTCTGGATGCACACCTCGATGCCATGCGTGAGGTACGGCCGGCACGTGCAAATGTCGCTGCCGAACACGTCCGAGCCGTTGCACTCGTCGTGCACGCGCACCGCCAGCGGGATGTCCGGGTTGGAGATGGAGTCCATGTCCCCGAAGAAGTAGAGGGTCAGGCCACCGATGGGCGGCAGGAACACCTCCAGATCCGAGCGGGTGATGAGCTCGGGGAACATGCCGCCGGTCTGCTCGAAGAGACCCCGGCGCAGCTGCGCCTCCGTGAGACCGAAGCGCTTGGCGATGCCGGGCAGGTACCACACCGGCTCCACCGCGGCCTTCACCACGCTCACGTCACCGTTGGCGCAGAGGATGTTCCCATCCGGCTTGAGGCGGCCGGCGGTGATGGCATCGCGCAGCTCGGGCATGTTGATGTGCGCGCGGGTGATGGCAATCGAGGGCCGGATGTCCACGCCCTGCTCCAGCTGAGCGCGGAAGACCTGCGGAGCCACCGCGCCCCACGGGTCCATCGACACGATGCGCTCGGTGTTCTCCCAGGACTTGTGGGGACCGATCTGCACCGCGGGGGCGGTGTTGGTAAGGTCCGCCCGATGGTCCTGCGTGAGCTGCCCGGCGGCCACGGCGACGGCCCGGTAGATGGCGTACGAGCCCGAGTGCGTGCCGATGACGTTGCGGTTCGCCGGCTCGGTCAGCGTGGCGATGACAGGCCCCCGGCGCAACGGGTCGGGGTCTCCCCAACGGATGGGGGCGACCTGGGAATCGCTGTCCGGATGCGAGGTGAGACGGATGTGATTGACGGGCTTCTTGTCTGGCATGGGGAATCCTCTTCTCAGCTCATCCAGCTACCATCGGTGCGCGTGGTCCACTTGCGAGTGACCTTCTTCAGGTCCGTCCAGAAACCAAGGCTGGACGCGCCCGTGATGTCGCCGTGACCGAACTTCGATTCATTGGTACCGCCGAAGGAGAAAGGCTCGCGAGGCACGGGCACGCCCACGTTGACGCCCACCATGCCCACGCGCGAGCCCTCGACCACGGCCTGAGCCACCGCACCATTGGTGGTGAAGATGGACGCCGCATTGCCATACGGCGAGGCGTTCTCCACCTCCAGCGCGGCCGACAACGTGGGCACACGAACAATGGACAGCACCGGGCCGAACAGCTCCCGCTGCGCCGCCTCCATGTCCGGCCGCACACCGTCGAGAATCGTCGGCCCGAGCCAGTAGCCCCCTGCCCACTTATCCCCCACCGGCTTCTTCCCGCGCCCGTCCAGCAGCACCCGAGCCCCCGCGCGCTCCGCGGTGGCAATGGCCGCTTCCAAGCGGTTGAGGCTCGCCCGGTCGATGAGGGCGCCCATGCCGGGCCCCAGCTCGAACCGCGAGGCGCGCTCACGCACCTGCTCCACAATCCGCTGCACGTCTCCCACCGCGAGCATCACGCTGGCCGCCATGCAGCGCTGGCCGGCGCACCCGGTGAAGGAGTCCACCACGGACTGCGCGGTGAGCGCCTCGTCCGCGTCCGGCACCACGATGAGGTGGTTCTTCGCACCGCCGAGCGCCAGCACGCGCTTGCCCTGCGCGCTGCCCTCCGAATACACGCGCCGCGCCACGGCGGATGAGCCGACGAAGCCCACCGCACGCACGTCCGGGTGCGCGACCAGCGCCTCCACCGTCTCGCGCCCGCCATGCACCACGGAGAAGACGCCGCGCGGAATGCCCGCCTCCACCATGAGCTCGCCGAGCGCGCACGCGGTGAGGGGCACCTTCTCCGAGGGCTTGAGGATGAAGGCGTTGCCCACCGTCACCGCGATGGGAATCATCCACAGCGGCACCATGGCCGGGAAGTTGAACGGGGTAATGCCCGCCACCACGCCGAGCGGCTCGCGCCGGAACTCGCAGGTGACGCCGCGGCTCACCTCCATCGCGCCGCCGGTGTCCAGGTTCTGCAGCGAGAGCGCGAAGTCACACACCTCGATGCCCTTGGCCACGCCGGCGCGCGCCTCGGCCACCGTCTTGCCGGCCTCGCTGGCGGCCAGGTGCCCCAGGCGATCCAGGTTGGACTCGAGCAGCGCGCGGAAGCGGGCCATGATCGCGGTGCGCTCGCGCAGCGGCGTGTTGCGCCAGCCGGACGCCGCGGCACGTGCGGCCTCCACGGCCTGGGCCACACCCTCCGCGGGCGTCATCGGCACGCGGCCGATGATGCCTCCCGTATAGGGACTGTGGACATCGAGCAGAGAGGCATCTCGCGGCACGAGCCACTCGCCTCCCACGAGGTTGCGGCAGGTGGTAACGCTCTCGGGCAACTGGACGAAGGACACTCGCGCTCCCCCACGGTGACGACTGCGTGACGCGGGAGCATACCAAGGGGCCTGGAGAAACCGGTAATCTGCGGAGAGCAGGCAAGCAAAAGACCTACGTTGGCTAACCAACAATCAGCCCGTACGACGCGGCGCGCCGTGACACGGGCGGAATCCCGCGACACGAGCGCTCCCCGCGCGTTCCTCGGGCCACGCCCCTGCGGCCCCGCGTCCCGAAAGCCACGGACCTGTCCCCCGGTGGCCGCGTCCCCACCACGAATCCCCTGGCCCCGCCCCTGCAATCAACAGGGGCATGCTCGCCCCCCTGCTCGCGGTGCTCTCCCTCTTCCAGGCAACTGAAGACCCGCCCCGTCCCACCTGGCCCTTCAAGGCCATGGCCTACAACGTCCTCTACGACGCCCCCGCGGAGGACATCGAGAAGTCACTCGAGGTCATCGAGAAGGAGAAGCCCGACGTCCTCTGCCTGCGGGAGCTGACGCCGACGTTCGCCAAGGCCTTCCGCAAGCGACTGGGCAAGGAGTACCCGCACACCGTGCTCACGCCGCGGCGAGGCACCTGGGGCATGGGCATCGCCAGCCGCCATCCGCTGCTGCGCACGGAGAGCTTTCCCGAGAAGCCCCACCGCATTCCTGGCATGGAGGCGGACGTGAAGCTCGGTGGGAAGCGGATGAAGGTGGTGTGCGTGCACCTCATGGCGCCCGGGGCGAAACACATCAAGACCGATGGCCTGCTCGAGTCCCTGGAGAAGAACGCGAAGCTGCGTGCGAAACAGGGCAAGGCGCTGATGGAGCGCTACGCCAACGAGAAGGCTCCCATCCTGCTCCTCGGAGACATGAACGAGGGCCGCCAGGCCGATGCGATGAAGACCTTTGCCACCGCGGGCTTCACCCACTCGTGTGACGGACCGAGTGCCTCGTGTGGCAACACCTGGCCCGGAGCCAACACCGCCCTGCCCGCCGTGGTGGAGATCGACCACATCCTCGGGCGCGGGCTCACCTTCTCCGAGGCCCGCGTGCTGCGCTCGGGTGGTTCGGACCACTTCCCCGTCCGCGCACTCTTCAATTTCAGATAGCCAGACAGCGCGGGGGTATTCCAGGAGATGCTGCGCCCGCGAAGCCACTCCTTGGAGATACGACGTGTCCCCGAAGCCCTCCCACTCGCTCGCCGCTCTCACTGCCCTGACGGTGCTCGCCGCCGGATGCGGCAAGGAGCCGCTCCCGCCTCTGCCTCCTGAGGCCTGCACCGGCACCACCGCGCTCGACGTGCTCCCAGGGGCATACCCGAATGTCGTGGAGCTGTCTGGCACTGGCTCCCTGGAAGTGGCCGTGCTCGGGGAGGCCACGCTCGACGTGCGCACGCTCGACCCGGCCACCGCCACCCTGTCCGACCCGGACGGCTCTGCCCCGGACGTGTCCGCCGAGCTCGAGCTCCGAGAACAGGACGTGAACGGGGATGGCCAGGTGGACGCCGTGTTGCGCTTCCCTCTCGCCTCGCTGAGGGACAAGGGGGTCCTCCACGAGAAGGTGAGCCGCCTGAAGCTGGACGCGAAGACCCGCGCCGGTGCGCAGGTGAGCGGATGCGACCGAGCACAGGCCTCGGGCCACCTCCTCACCCGGCTGCCCGCCCCCACCGGCCCCTACGCCGTGGGCACTACCGCCTTCTCCTGGGTGGACACCTCTCGCGAGGAGACGTTCACCCATGCCAGCAAGGACAAGCGCGAGCTGATGATGCGCCTCTGGTATCCCGCCGCATCCACGCCTCATGCCCAGCCCGCGCCCTACTTCCTCGTACGCCGCGAGGGCATCGCTCAGCTCCAGCAGGATGGCCTCACCCTCCCTCCCGGAATGCTGGACTTCGTCCATACACACTCAGTGACCGACGCCCCGCTCGCGGCTGGCGAGCGCTTCCCCATCATCCTCTTCTCACCCGGGGCTGGCTTCTCGCCTACCTTCTACGCGTCAGTGCTGGAGGAGCTCGCCAGCCATGGCTACGTCGTCGTGGCCACCTCGCACACGTACACCAACGGTCCGGTCATCTTCCCCGACGGCCGCTACGCCCCGAACACCCAGGACCCCTCCGGCCTCTTCGGCACACCCTACTTCGACGTGCTGGTGACGGACCTGCGCTTCATCCTCTCCCAGGTGCGAGCGCTCGACGCGGGAGACGCCCAGGGGCGCTTCGCCGGACGGCTGGACCTGGAGCGCGTGGGCGTCTTCGGACACTCCATCGGCGGTGCCGCGTCGACCATCGTCTGCCAGAAGGAACCGAGTGTCCGCGCCTGCTCCAACCTCGATGGCACCTTCCAGGGTTCCTGGGACAAGGGCATCGCCCAGCCGCTCCTCCTGGTGCATACCCAGGAGCACGATGACGGCACCCATCGCGCCTTCATCAAGGACAGGCATGCTCCCGTCTACGAGGTCTCGGTCTCCCAGGCGGGGCACCTCACCTTCTCGGACCTGCCGCTGCTCCTGGAGCTGATGAAGACCTACAACTCCAAGGTCAACTCCGAGACCTTCGACACGGGAACGCTGGAGCCGGCGGAGCGCACCGCCTCCATCACCCGCGCCTGGGTACTCGCCTTCGCGGATGAGCACGTCAAAGGCAGCGGCGAGTCTCCCCTCCTCCATGGAGGCGCGGGGAATGACCCGGAAGTCACGCTGAAGGTGCATCCCCGTTAGCCCATGCTGCGCGCCGTCAGTTCAGTACCGACGCATCGGACCCGTTACCTCCCGCGTCCGCCACCAGCTCGAGCACCCGGTCGATCTCCACCGGTTTGACGAGGTGTGCATCGAAGCCCGCCTCGCGCGAGCGCTGGCGGTCCGTGGCCTGCCCATAGCCTGTCACGGCCACCAGCTTCGGAGCTGCGCCACCCGGGCGTGCTCGAATCCTGCGCGCCACCTCGTGCCCGTCCATCCCCGGCAGCCCGATGTCGAGGAAGATGACCTCGGGGTCGATGGCGCTCATGCGCTCCAGCGCCGCCAGGCCGTCGTGCACCACCGTCACCTGGTGCCCGTCCATCTCCAGCACGTCGCCCAGCAGCTCCGCGGCGTCCACGTTGTCGTCCACCACGAGCACGCGGCGCCCATCGCCAGACACCTCTCGCTCGGCCGGAGCGGCCACGGGCACCACGGGTATGCGCTCCTCGGGCAGCAGCGGCAGGCGCACCGTGAAGATGCTGCCCCGGCCTACGCCCGCACTCCAGGCCTCCACACGGCCGCCATGCATCTCCACCAACTGCTTCACCAGCGTCAGCCCCAGACCCAGGCCACCCTGCGCCCGGTCCAGCGTGCGCGCCACCTGCATGAAGGGCTCGAAGAGGTGCGGCAGCGCCTCGGCGGGGATGCCCATGCCCGTGTCCGTCACCCGCACCACCGCCTCGCGTGCCTCGCGTGCCAGCGTCAAGGTGATGCGTCCGCCGGGCTCCGAGTACTTGGCCGCGTTGTGCAACAGATTGGTGAGCACCTGCTCCAGCCGCACCGGGTCCGCATCCGTCCACACCGGCCCGTCCGGCAACTCCACATTCAGCGAGTGCTTCCGCGAGTCGGCGAAGGGCCGTGCCGCATCCACTGCCCGCCCCACCGAGCACACCAGGTCCAGCGAGTGCCTGCGCAGCTGAATCTTGCCCCGCGTCACCCGCGACACGTCGAGCAGGTCATCCACCAACCGCCGCATGTGATGCACCTGGCGCTCCACCACCTCGCGCTCTCGCTCCGTCCCCAGTCCTGCCTGCTGTTTTCGCTCCATGAGCTGCACAGCGGTGAGCACCGGCGCCAGGGGGTTGCGCAGCTCGTGGGCCAGCATGGCCAGGAAGTCGTCCTTGCGCCGATCCGCCTCGCGCAGCTGATCCTCCACGTGAGCCCGCTCGACGAGCGCCACGCGCAGCCCGTCCGCACTCCGCTCCGCCTCCCCGCGCGCCCGCACCTGGGCGAGCATCATGAAGAAGAAGCCCAGGCTCACCAGCACGCCCAGCCCCACGAAGGGCAGCACCATGGGCCCCGAGGCCGACGCGTCGAAGGCCGGCAGCGAGGCGAAGGTGAGCGTCCAGGGCCGCCCCCCCACCAGCAGCGTGGTGGTGGTGGTGAACATCGGCCTGCTCGCCCGCGCCTCGGGGCCGTGCGAGCTGTGCAGCAGCCGCACCTCGTCCACCTCCAACCCATCGTAGAGATGGAAGGCCACGCGGGGCTGCTGCTCGGCGCCGAAGATGCCGTTGAGCAAATCATCCGCCCGGAAGGGGCTGTAGACGAAGCCCTCGAGCTTCTCGCGCCGCTCCTCCAGCGTGGCCGGCACATGCCCGCCCTCGTAGACGGGCAGGTACAAGAGAAAGCCCGCCTGCTTGTTCTCGCGAATCTCCTGCTTGAGCGTCACCTTTCCAGTGAGGGCGGGCAGGCCAGTGTCCCGGGCTCGCGCCATCGCCTCGCGGCGGCTGGGCTCGGAGTACATGTTGTAGCCCATGGCCGCCCGGTTCCTCATGTCGCGCGGCTCCAGCAAGACAATGGAGTGGAGCTCATCCCCCGGGACTTCTGGCCAGACATGAAAGCCCGGCAGGCCCGTAGCAGTACGCGCCCGCTGCTCGACTTGAGCGCGCGCATTGCGCGAAAAGCGCTGAGTGAAGCCAATGCCTTGAATGCCCGGGTACTGGGAGGGGACATCGAAGAGATTGACGTAGGCGGAGAACTCCTCCGGCAAGACCTCCTGCTGAGTGGCGAACAAGCCCTCGGTCCCCTGAAGGAGCGCGATGTACGTGTCCAACCGGCGCTGGATGCGATCCGAGGTTGCCTGCACCAGGTTCTCGAAGCGAGCCTCATCCCGCCCGCGTGCAGCCAACCCCAGCAACACACACACCCCGGTCGTGAGCAGCAGACTGAGGACAAGCACGCCCACGGGCACCAGGTGCCGGGGCAGACGACGAAGCGATATGGAGCGGAAGAGTTTCGTCACGGCGGGCAGGTAGACCAGCCTCCGGTCTCATCCTCTCTCACGTGCGGACCTGCTGCCCGCACTGGCCGGGGGATGAGCGGCTCTGGTGCTCGGTGCACAACCCTTGTGTAAGCCCGCCCCATCCCCGGAGCGCCAGGACCGGCAGAAACAACCTGCCCTCCTGCCCTCCCGGGCTGCTTGCATTGCCCAGGGTCTGGACGCTCCCTAACTTGGGGCCCAGCCAGGTCGGATGCCAAGGCACTCCGACACCGAAGCCGGGTGGGGACGCTGGGGGAGACCATGCCAGGAAACACCGGTCGGAATGGCACTGGAGACGGCTCGGAGCCCGGGTTCGGGGACTCGGACTATGTGGATTCAGACTACGGCGATGACGTGCTCCAGGCCGTGGCCCAGGAATCCGCCCTGCTGCGCATCCCCACGCACGGCGAGGAGCTGGGAGGCACGGACGGCCACCGGTTCAAAATCATCGAGCCGCTCGGCGGTGGCTCCATGGGCCGAGTGTTCCGCGCCTGGGATGCACAACTGCGGCGGGTGGTGGCGCTCAAGTTCCTGCTGCCGGGCACACCTCTGAGTGATGATCGCATGGTCTCCCTGCTGCGCCAGGAGGCCCAGGCCATCGCGCAGCTCGCCCACGCGAACATCGTCTACCTCTTCGATGCCTCCGAGTGGGTGGGGGCCACCTGGGAGCCGCGCATTCCCTTCCTCATCATGGAGTGCCTGGAGGGCGAGTCCCTCTCGGCGCTGCTGCAGCGCGAGTGGCGATTGGAGCCACGGCGCGCCCTGGAGATCTTCGACTGCATCGCCGCGGGACTGGCCCACGCTCACGAGCACCACGTCATCCACCGGGACCTCAAGCCGAGCAACGTCTTCCTCACGCGCAAGGGCGAGGTGAAGCTGCTCGACTTCGGCCTGGCCTGGTTGCTGGAAGAGAACAGCCCGCCCAGCCTCATGGATCTGCCCAATGCCGGCACGCCAGCCTACATGGCGCCAGAGCAATGGAAGAGTGAGCAGCAGGACGAGCGGACGGACATCTGGTCTGCCGGCATCGTGCTGTACGAGATGCTCACGGGAGACCCGCCCTACGCGAGCGCCTCGCTGGCGGAGTTGCGTGCGCGGGTGCTGTCCTCCGAGCCCGTCCCCTCCGTACGCGAGCGCCGCCCGGAGCTGCCCCGGGAAGTGGAGTCCCTGCTGGGCACGATGTTGGCCAAGGCCCCTGAGCAGCGCTACCAGACGGCGCAGGAGCTCGTAGAGGAGTTGCGCGAGCTGAGGGAGTCGCTCGGCTTCCAGGCGCACGCGCCACGTCGCGTGGTGGCCGAGCGGCGGCAGGTGACGCTGCTGTCCTGCCGACTCACGGGACTGGCCACACCTGGACAGGCTCTGGACGCGGAAGACATCGGCGAGCTGGAAGAGTCCTTCCACCAGTTGTGCACGGAGCTCGTCCAGCAACGGGGCGGCTCTATCGTCATGGCCCTGGGCGACGAGGTGCTCGCCTGCTTCGGCTATCCGGTCGTGAGAGAGGAGGACTCGAAGCACGCAGTCCAAGCAGGGATGGCGCTGGCCCGCGAGGTGCCTACGGCCCTCCAGCACAAGCTGCCCCAGCTCGCCTCGGGAGTACTGGCTGTGAAGGTGGGCTTGCACACGGATCAGGTGACGCTCAGCGAGCCCCCGAGGGAGCACAGCGGCCGGGCGCTCGTCGTCCAGGGCGAGGCCCCGAAGGTAGTGACCTGGCTGGCGGGACAGGCCGAGCCCCACACCGTGGTCGCTAGCGACTCCACCTGGTCGCTGGTGCACGGGACGTTCGATACCGAGCCCCTCGGAACTCACCTCTATGCGGGCCTCTCGGGGAAGGTGCCCATGGGCCTGTACCGGGTACTGCGCGAGCGGCGGCCGATGAGACGGTTCCAGCCAACGAGCGTCACGGGCGGCCTCACGCCCCTGGTGGGCAGGAAGCAGGAGCTGCAACGACTCCTCGCGTACTGGGAGGGAGCCCGACGGGGCCAGGGCGCCTTCGTGCTCGTCTCCGGCGAGGCCGGTGTCGGCAAGTCCCGTCTCATCCAGGAGCTGCACGCCGAGGCGCGCCAGCAGCCGTGCGTCCACTTCCAGCTCCAGTGCTGGCCGCAGTCCAGTACCAGCGCCTTCCAACCCATCATCGAGGTGTTGCGGCGCCGCATCACCTCGCATGCGATGTGGCCCGAGTCGCTGGGGCTCTCCACCGAGCACGTCCGCCTGTTGAGCCAACTCCTCTCCCTCCCTGAGCCCGAGGAGCGGCCTCCCCTCCAGCTCTCGCCGGAGCGGCGCAAGGAGCGCACCCTCGAGGCGCTCGCCGCACTGCTGTGGCACGTGGCCGGGGAGAACCCGGTACTCGGCGTGGTGGAGGACCTGCACTGGGCAGATCCCTCCACCTTGGAGCTGCTCGGCTACCTCCTCGCGCGAATGGAGCGGCAGAAGCTCTTCCTCGTCCTCAGCGCCCGGCCGGACTTCCACCCCACCTGGATTCCCCACCCCTGGATGCACCGGCTCGTGCTGGAGCGGCTGTCTCCAGAGCACACCGCGACCCTGGTGCGCGAGGCCGCGGGAGGCCACGCACTGCCCCAGGAGGTGGTCCAGCAGCTCGTGACCAGGACGGATGGCGTTCCCCTCTTCGTGGAGGAGCTGACGCGCATGGTGCTGGAGCGAGGCACTCCGGACGCCATCCCCATCACCCTGCACGAGCTGCTGCTGGCGAGGTTGGATCTGCTGCCCCTGAGGCAGAAAGTGCTGGCCCAGCTCTGCGCGGCGATCGGCCGCAGCTTCCCGCGCGCACTGCTGGCCACGCTCGTGCAGCGCGGCCATGCGACGCTCCGGAGGGACCTGGAGGGACTGGTCGCAGCCGGGCTCCTGCAACCCCTCGACGAGCAGGCCGGACCCGCTTACCGGTTCCGCCACGCGCTCATCCAGGACGCGGCCTGGCAGTCGCTTCCGCGCAGCTCACGCCGCAAGCTGCATCAGCGCATCACCGAGGCCCTGCTGAAGCAGTTCCCCGAGGTGGCCCAGACGCAGCCGGAGCTGCTCGCCCACCACTACACCGAGGCGGGCGAGCACGAGCCGGCCATCCGCTACTGGTTCCAGGCCGGACAGCGCGCCAGCCTGCGCTCGGCCAATAAGGAAGCGGTGAGCCACTTCCAGCAGGCCCTGCGGCTGTTGCACCTGCGACCGGACACGCCGGAGCGACTCCAAGAGGAGCTGCGGCTGCTCATCTCCCTCGGTGTCCCGCTGGCCCAGGTGCAGGGCTACCGCTCTCCGGAGGTGGAGCGCACGTACACCCGGGCGCGCGAGCTCATCCATCAAGTGGGCGAGGCACTCCCCCGGCTGCAACTGTCCTACTGGGGGCTCTTCGTCTACTACTTCTCGCGCGCCGAATACGCGGTGGCTCACGAGCTCGCGGGGCAGCTCGTGGCTCAGGGCGAGCGTCACCAGGACATGGAGCTGCTCGCCCTGGGGCATCGGATGATGGCGGCCAACCTCTACATCTGGGGGGAGCTGGCCGCGGCCCTGGAGCACATCGAGGCGGGACTGGCCTGCCCGGACCTGCCGCTCGAGGCGCATCGGGCCATCGCCGACAAGCAGTGGATCAACCCGCGCGCGACGACCCTGGCTTTCGCGGCCATGGTGTATTCGGCGCTCGGACGGAAGGAAGAGGCCTGGCGCTCCAGCCAGGAGGCACTGGAGCTGGCGCGGCGCATCGGCCATCCGCACACGTCCGCCATGGTGCTCAACTACATCTGCGTGGCCTGCCAGCTCCGGAGGGAAGCCCGGTGCGCCCTGGAGTGGTCCGCTCAGGCCATCTCACTCGCGCACGAGCACGGCTTCCGGGCCTCGGAGATCTGGGCCACGCTCATCCACGGCTGGGCGATGGGCGAGCTGGGACGGGCCCAGGAAGGGCTGGCACTCATCCGCAATGGCATCGCGGCCTGGATGGGACCGGGCATCAGCGCCGGCCTGTTCCACCAGGACCTCGGACTGCTGTCGGAGCTGCACCTGAAGCTGGGGCAACCTCATGAAGCCCTCGCGCTCCTCGACGAAGCGCTGGAGCGGGCTCCGACAGAGGGCCAGCACTTCTACGAAGCCGAATTGCACCGGCTGCGAGGCGAGACCATGCGAATGCTTGGCCACGATTCGGAGGCCCGCGAGTGCTTCCTCCGCGCCATACAGGTGGCCCGACAGCAGGGGGCACGCGCCTTCGAGCAGCGGGCCCTGGAAGAGCTGCGGGCACTCCCTCCGGAGCATTACCCCCTGTAGCCCGGAGACTCAGAAGGGCCGCTGGAGCCGGTGGCCCAGGCTTCCTCCGGCGTGGACCTCCATCCCATCCAGTTCGGGATGGAACCCGCCGCCAACGCGCTTCCGGCGCAGCTGCTTGTCCAGGCGATACACCACCCTGTTGAGCCAGCCGCCCTGGACGATGAACTCAGCCATCTGCTGGGACTCCCAGCCCAGCCGCAGCTTCACCTTCTCGAGATCCTCCGGCTTCGCCGCCAGCAACCCGAGCACGTTGTTCCAGACGCGGTCGCGGTAGTACCGGAGCCCCGCGCTGGTGACGAGCTCGTCGAACAGTCCACCGAGCTTGCTCAAGAGGCCGAGGGCGCCACGGAACTCCCTGCCCACCACCTCCTGGATCTTCGGGTTGGTGCGCACGAGGACGTTGTTCATCTGGTCATGGTCGAACTTCCACCGCGCCAGGAGCTCCGCAGCCCGGCGGTCTCGCGTCGCCGGCTCCTTCTCCTCCAACTGTAGGCGCCGGAGATCCTCCCGGAGGATGTCATGGATGCCCAGGGCCAGATCGAAGTTGACGTGAGCGTTGATGCCGAGCAGCAAGCACTGGAGGATGCTCGGCCGGCGATGGGCAGCCAGCTCCATGGCCGTTCCCCAGGCCTCGCAGATGGGCTTGTTATCGGGCGCCTTCGCGCGCGAGCGCGTCAGGGATTGGAAGTAGAGCAGCGAGAACCGGCCGGCGAGCCGATCCACCCAGGCTGGGTCGAAGAAGATGGGGCCGGTCTGCTGGAAATCACCCGTCCCGTGAATCGCCGCGTTCACCTGGGTAGTCATGACGAAGTAGGCACGCAGGAAGATGGCGCGGCCATCGTTGTCGTCATAGAGCTTCTTCAGCTCCTTCTTCATGCAGAGCAGAGCCTCACCCGTGCTCCGGGGCTGATGGTCCACATCCTTACAATTGGCGCCGCACGCAACCGGCGAAGCGGTAAAGGTATCCGCCATAGCCACTCTCCCTCTCAATATCTGTCGTCCAAGACGGGTAGAGAGGGGAGCAGGCCATTTGTGACACGGGACACCCGGAGCACTCCCCTCCCAGGGAACAGGGAGGACATCGAGTGCTCACCAGTCCGCTCAGTCGCGGCGGTACATCGTCACCACGCACGCGCCGCCGAGGCCCAGGTTGTGCTGCAGGGCGACGCGGGCGTCCTGGACCTGACGCTGCTCGGCCTGACCCCGGAGCTGCCAGACGAGCTCGGTGCACTGCGCGAGGCCCGTGGCCCCCAGCGGGTGGCCCTTGGACAGCAGCCCGCCCGAGGGGTTGGTGACGAACTTCCCGCCGTAGGTGTTGTCGCCATCCCAGATGAACTTCTCCGCCTCGCCCTCCTTGCACAGGGCGAGCGCCTCGTAGGTGAGGAGCTCGTTGGCGGTGAAGCAGTCGTGCAGTTCGACGACGTCCACGTCCTCGGGGCCAAGGCCGGACTTCTCATACACCTGCTTCGCGGCGAGGGCGGCCATGTCGAAGCCAACCATCTTGATCATGCTGTCGCCAAAGCTGGAGGGCATGTCCGTAGTCATCGACTGAGCGGCGATGTACACGGGGTTGGAGTGTCCCAGCTTCCGGGCGAACTCATCCGAGCAGACGATGGCCGCGGCAGCGCCGCACGTGGGCGGGCAGCACTGGAAGCGGGTGAGCGGATCAAACACCTCGTCCGAGGCAAGGATCTCCTCCACCGAGAGCGTCTGGGTAAAGAGTGCAAAGGGGTTCTTGCTGGCGTGCTTGCGAGCCTTCTCCGAGATCTTGGCGAAGGTCTCGCGCCTGGTGCCGTACTTCCAGCGGTACTCGCGGCCGGCACCGCCGAACATCTGCGCGGCGAAGGGCGACTGGTTCATGCCCTGGGCGCGGTTCATGGTGTCCACGTGGCGCTCAAGCGGATTGGCGCGGTCGTCGAACTTGGAGGCGAGCGCGCCCTTCTCCATCTTCTCGAAGCCGAGCGCGAGGACGCACTCGGCCATGCCGCCCTCGACGGCCTGGCGCGCGAGGTAGAGCGCGGTGGAGCCGGTGGAGCAGTTGTTGTTCACGTTGATGACGGGGATACCGGTGAGGCCCACCGAGTAGACGGCGCGCTGGCCGCAGGTGCTGTCACCAAAGACATAACCCGTGTAGGCCTGCTGGATGTCGCCATAGCTGATGCCCGCGTCCTTGATGGCCGCCTGGGCCGCCTTGGACGCCATCACGTCGTACTCCTCGCTGGCGCCCGGCTTGGCGAACTTCACCATCCCCACTCCGATGACATTGACTCGACGTCCCATGGTTGCGCGTCCTTTTCGTATGGGTTGGTGATTGTCAGATGAGCTGCTTGAGGAAGCCCAGGCGCGAGGCGAGCCGGATATCTCCGTCCACCCGCAGCTTGCCGTGCTGGTAGAGCCGCTGCACGGCCTGCGGGTCCTGCACCAGGGCCGCCAGGTCCTCGTCCGAGAGACGGAGCGCCAGGTCCGCCTTGTCGGCCTTCCCGTCGCGCACACTCGGAGTGCCCTTGCCATCCACCACCCAGAAGCCCTCGGGGTCGGTGATGTGGAACTGGATGACGGCGCCCAGCTCGCGGGCCAGCTCGGGCTTCTGCGCCAGCCGCTCCTGGAGCGCCGTGAAGAGGGCCGAAGCGCGGCCGTTGCCGACGTGGGAGCTTCCGCTGCCCTCGTTACCCGAGGCTGGAGCCGCGGACGCCTTCGCGGGGGCCGAGCCCTCGCCAGCGGAGCCCACCTTCCCGAGGAAGCCGAGCTTCTGCGAGGCCATCACGTTGCCGGTGATCTTCAGCTTGCCGCCGAAGTAGAGCTTCTGCGGATCGGCCTTGCCGGAGGTCATGGCGAGGAAGTCCGCGTCGGTCAGCTCCAGCGAGCAGTCCGCCTTGCCCTGCGCGCCCTGCTGCACCGCTCCGGCGCCATTCTTGAGATCCAACGTCCAGGTGCTGTCCGGCTGGGTGAGCTTGAAGAGGTAGACGTTGGCCACCTTGGCGACGAGCTCGGGGTGCTGGGCCACGTAGGCGCGGATGGCCTCGAAGACGCGGGCGCTGGCGGAGCCTCCACCGGCCGCGGCAGGAGCGCTCGCTTGCGCGGAGGCAGCGGGCTTCGCCTGGGCCGAGGGAACCTCCTTGTGGAGCTCCACCGCGGCGTTGCTGATGACGACCTTGTCGCGCTCGACGACCTTGCAGCGGATGATGACGCGCTCTCCGTCCTTCCACATCTCGGTGCGGAGCGTCTCACCGGGCAGCACGGTGTCGGCGAAGCGCACGCGGATGCTCTTGAAGAGACGCGGGTCGCCGTTGGCGAAGGCCTTGATGACGTGGCGGCCCACGTAGCCGAAGGTGCACAGGCCGTGGAGGATGGGCTTCTGGAAGCCGAAGTTGCGGGCGAACTCGGGGTCGGCGTGCAGCGGGTTCCAGTCTCCAGACAGCCGGTAGAGGAGCGCCTGGTTCTCGTGCGTCTTCTCGGTGATGACGGCGTCGGGCGCACGCTCCGGGGGCGGAATGTCCGTGACCGGCCCGCGCTCGCCACCCCAACCGCCTGCGCCACGAACGAAGGTGGTGATCTCATTGCGCACGAGCGGCTCGCCCGTCTGCGCGTCGTAGCTGGTCACCTCGGTGACGACGAGCGCGTTCTTGCCCTTGTCGAAGATGTCCTTGATGCGGCCCTTGTGGCGCAGAGACGCCTTCGGCGGCAGCGGGCGCAGCAGCTCGGTGTACTGCTCGCCGTGGAGGACGCGATCCAGGCCGTAGTTGAGACCCGGGGCCTGCTTGCCCTCGGCGGACATCTTCAGGACGGAGTTGAGGGCGGGAATGACGCCGTAGGTGGGCAGCGGACGGAAGCCCTCGCCATGAAGCTCGTAGACGTACTGAAGCTCCTTGGTGTCGAGCGGATCCTGCGCGGCGCCCACGCCCAGCGCGTAGAGCGAGAGGTCGCGCTCGTCATAGGACGAGGTGGTCTCGGGGAACTGGTAGCCGAGCGCGGCGTCGACGTCGATGAACTCGTTGCCGCCCTTGCTCTGGGAGGTGAGGTTGTCCATCACCGGCTGCATGCCGGCAGCCACGTCGGTAGGGTGGGTGGCCTCGGTGAAGTCGGTGATGGACTCCCACGACTTCTGGACAGCCTCGGGGGTGATGGCGCGACCGAGCTTGAACACCTTGCCGCGGGTGCGCTCCCAGCGCAGCTTGGCCATGAAGCCGCCGCCGACCTCGAAGAGGGAGCCGGTCTCCTGGCACTCCTCATGGCAGAGCCAGGCGGCGAGCGGGCTGACGTACTCGGGCCGGAGCGCATCGACGACCTCCTTGGGAAGGACGGTCTCGGTCATGCGGCTGCCGGCGATGGGAGCGATGGCGTTGACGAGGATGTTCTTCTTGCGGCCCTCGATGGCGAGCGTGTTGGCGAAGCCCACGAGGCCGAGCTTGGCCATGCTGTAGTTGGCCTGCCCGAAGTTACCGTAGATGCCGGCGGCGGAGGCGGTGAAGAGGAGGCGGCCGTAACCCTGGTCACGCAGGTGGGGCCAGGCTGCCTGGGTGACGCGGAAGGCGCCGAGCAGGTGGACGCGGTAGATGAGCTCCCAGTCCTGCTCGGTCATCTTCTGGAAGCTGGTGTCGCGGAGGATGCCAGCGTTGTTGATGACGATGTCCAGGCGCTTCCAGGTGTCGAGCGCGGTCTGGACGATCTTCGTGCCGTCCTCGACGGAGTCGTAGTTGGCGACGGCCTCGCCGCCGGCGGCCTTGATTTCAGCGACCACCTTGTCAGCGGCTTCGGAGGCGCGACCACCGCCGGTGCTGGAACCGCCGAGGTCATTGATGACCACCTTCGCACCACGGCTCGCGAGCAGCAGCGCGTGAGAGCGGCCCAGTCCATTGCCGGCACCGGTGACGATGGCGACCTTCCCGTCGAAACGAAGCTCGTTGCCCATTCAGTCTCCTTGCGGACCGGGAGCAGACGACGGGACGAGCTTTTTGACAAGTGAGTCAATCCGGCCAACCCCCAGGCCAACCCCCGCCCAATTCCCCCCCCAATTTCCCCTCTCCCCTCGGGAGAGGGACAGGGTGAGGGTATCGAGGACCCCGGATTTGACTCCGTGTATGGCCCCGAGCCCGCTGGGAGTTCGCGCTCGGGAACAACGCCACGCGTTACGGGTGCGCGTGGCGTTCGCTATCCAGGTGCTTCATCTGCTCCGCGCCGTACCGCTCGCCGGAGATGGTCCCAAGCGCATCAATGGCCGCGAGCTCATCCTTCGACAACGTGCGAGCCAGAGCGCCGAGGGAGTCCTCGAGCTGCGCGACGGTCTTCGCCCCGACCACGGGAACGAACCCAGGCTGGCGCGCGCTCACCCAAGCAATCGCGAGCTGCCCGGGAGTCATGCCGTGCTCACTGGCGAAGCGCTGGAGGTGGGCCACGACGTCCTCGTTCTTCTCCCGGTTCGCGCCGGTGAAGCGGGGAAGATACGCACGGAAGTCTCCCGGGCCCTTGGGCTTGCTGCCAGTGAGGAGGCCGCGAGAGAAGACACCGTAGAGCGTCGCGCTGATGCCGAGCTCCTGGAGCACGGGGAAGATCTCCGCCTCGGGGCCGCGGCTGGCGAGCGAGTATTCAATCTGCAGATCGACAATGGGGTGGACGCGGTGGGCGCGGCGGATGGTCTCGACGCCAACCTCGGAGAGCCCGATGTGGCGCACATAACCCGCCTTCACGAGGTCCGCGATGGCGCCAATGGTGTCCTCGATGGGGACAGCGGGGTCCAGCCGAGCGGGACGGTAGATGTCGATGACGTCCACGCCCAGCCGCTTCAGGCTATAGGCCACGAAGTTCTTCACCGCGGCGGGACGCGTATCCACGCCGCCCCAGCTCCCATCCGGCCCGCGGAGGGCACCGAACTTCACGGAGACCTGAACCTTCTCCCTGCGGCCCACGAGAGCACGCCCCACGAGCAGCTCGTTGTGGCCCATCCCGTAGAAATCGCCCGTGTCGATCAGCGTGACGCCGCGATCGATGGCGGTCTGGATGGTCCGGATGCTCTCGGCGTCATCGGTCGCGCCGTACATGCCAGACATTCCCATGCAGCCGAGACCCAGCGGAAACACCTCGGGGCCCGTGGAGCCAAGCTTCACCGTGCGCTGCGTCTTGTTCGAGTCGTGCGTGCTCATCGTTCGTCTCTCCTTCTGCGCAAAGACTATGAATCGACACGCTGAAATCCAATGAATAGGATGTATCCAAATCATGCACAGCATCTATGAGAAGGATCTCGACCTCAACCTGCTCCGCGTCTTCGTCGTGGTGGCGGAGGCGGGCAGCGTGACGGAGGCCGCGAGCCGGCTCTATCTCACGCAGCCCGCGGTGAGCGCGGCGCTGAGGCGCCTCACCTCGGCGGTGGGAGCGCCGCTCTTCGTGCGAGCAGGACGCGGGCTCGCACTCACGACACGCGGGCAGCGCCTGTTCGCTTCAGCGAAACCACACCTCCAGGCACTCGTCGAGGCGGCCGTCTCTCCGGCGGCGTTCGACACGAAGACGAACGAGCGGACCGTGCGGCTCGGCCTCTCGGACGCAAACGAGACGTGGCTCCTCCCGCCGCTCCTCCGGCTGCTCGCCGAGGAGGCACCGCGGATGAGGCTCATCGTGGTGCCGGTCCAGTTCCGCACCATCGCCGAGGCCCTGAGCTCCTCGGCGGTTGACCTCGCGGTGACGGTGGCGGACGAGCTGCCGGCCGACACACGGCGCCTCACGCTGTACACCGGGGGATTCGTGTGTCTCTTTGATCCGCGGCACGCCCGGCCGGGGAAACAGCTGACGCTGGAGCGCTACCTGGCGCACGAGCACGTCATCGTCTCGTACAACGGAGACCTGCGCGGCATCGTCGAGGACATGCACGGCGTCCAGCGGCGCGTGCGGGTGTCGGTGCCAACGTTCCACAGCATCGGGGCCCTCGTGGAGGGCAGCGCCCTGCTCGCCACGGTGCCCGCCGTGGTCGCACGGGAGATCATCTCGCTGCGTCCGAACCTCCGCACGGCCGCGGTGCCGCTGCCCCTGGGGGGCGCGCCCATGGAGCTGCTCTGGCGGAGCACAGTCGAGGACGACGAAGCCATCCGCTTCATGCGCGAGCTGGTGGTCCGCGTGGCGAAGACGGCGGAAGGCCCCGGGAAGCCTGGTGCCCGAGGGTGAAACTCAGCCCTTGAGGCGCTTGCCCTCGGTGAGCATCGCCACCGACTTCGAGGCGCGGGAATGACGCGTCTCGGGGCGCTTCGCCTCGCGAACATGGTCGGCGTACTCCTTCTGGTGCTGACCCAGAAGCCGAACCCGGGGAAGTGGCTTCTTCTCGGTGCCGCGTGAGCCAAGGGCCCGAAAAAGACCGGCGGCCGGCCCCCTGGTGTCGGGGAACCGGCCGCCGGAACACAACGAATCAGACGCCACCGCCTTCCCCCTCCTGAAGAGAAGGAGGAGGGCAGCCCTGGCTCAGTTCAGCCAGCGGCGGCGGCGCAGCAGGCCGAGGAGCGCCAGACCGAGCACGCTGGCCGGCGCGCCGGAACCCGTGGCGGAGCAGCCGCCCTCGTCCGGCGTGGACGTGGACAGCGTGGCCGTGGCCTCCACCGTGGTGCTGTGAGAGACACCGCGTGCATCCGTCACGGTGAGGCGGAAGCTGTAGGTGCCGCTCGCGGGCACGTCCACGCTCAGCACCGCCTGGGTGGCGTTGTCGAGCTGCATGGCCGCGCCAGCCGTCTGCTCCCACTTATAGGTGAGCGCCTCACCATCCGCGTCGCTAGAGGCCGAGCCGTCGAGGGTCATCGACGCCTGGCTGCCAGAGAGGATGATGCGGGCCTTGGCCACCGGGGCCGTGTTGTCGGCGGGCGAGACGGTGACAGTCACCGTGGAGGGCACGCTGGTGTGCGTGCCATCGCTCACCACCAGGCTGAAGACGAGCTCGGTGGCCGTCTTCACGTCCGGCGCAGTGAAGGACGGCGTGGCGGTATCAGCCCCCACCAGCGTCACCCACGGGCCGCCCACCTGCGTCCACTGGTACGTCAGGGTGCCAGTACCGGCGCTCGCGCTGCCATCGAGGCTGGCCGCGGCACGGGCCACCACGGAGACCGCGGAGCCCGCGTTGGCCACGGGTCCGGGGTTGATGTTGCGCACGGTCACCACCACATCGCGGGTGGTCGTGGCCTGGCCATCGCTCACCGACACGCGGAAGCTGTACGTGCGGTCCGCAGTCACCTCACCGGTCGCGAAGGTGGCCGTCGCGCTGTCAGCACCCGAGAGCGTGACCGGAGTGCCGGACACCTGCGTCCAGGCGTAGGTCAGCGCATCCCCCTCGGGGTCCGAGGCCGTGGCATGGAGCGTAGCGGTGCTGCGCTCGTCCACCGTCACGGGCGAAGCCGTCACCACCGGCGCACGGTTCACGTTGTTGACCACCACGTTCACCGTGTCATTGGCCGTCAGCTTGCCGTCGCTCACCGTCAGGGTGAAGGTAAGCGTCTCACTGGAGGCCGTCTCCGGCGCGATGAAGGTGGCCTGCGCCGTGTTGGCACCCGACAGCCCCACCGGGGTGCCGGACACCTGCACCCAGAGGTAGCTGAGGGCATCGCCGTCCACGTCGCTCGCGGAGCCAGCCAGCGTGTAGCTGGCGCGCTCGTTGACGGAGCCATCCTGGCCCGCGTCCACCGTCGGGGCCGCGTTGATGTTGCGCACCGTCACCGTCACGTCCTGGCTGGCGGAGACATGGCCGTCGAACACCATCACGCGGAAGGTGAACACGCTGTCGGCGTTCACCTCGCCCGTGGAGAAGGTGACCGTCGCCGTGTCCGCACCCGAGAGCACCACCGGCGTGCCAGACTGCTGCGTCCAGGCGTAGGTCAGCCCATCTCCGTCCGCATCCGAGGCCGTGGCATGGAGCGTAGCGGTGCTGCGCTCGTCCACCGTCACCGAGGACGCCATCACCACCGGAGCACGGTTCACGTTGTTGACCACCACGTTCACCGTGTCGCTGGCGCTCGCCTTGCCGTCGCTCACCGTGAGGACGAAGGTGAGCGTCTCACCGGAGGCCGTCTCCGGCGCGGTGAAGGTGGCCTGCGCCGTGTTGGCACCCGCCAGCGCCACCGGAGTGCCGGACACCTGCACCCAGGCGTAGCTGAGCGTGTCGCCATCCGCGTCGCTCGCCGAGCCAGCCAGCGTGTAGCTGGTGCGCTCGTTGACGGAACCATCCAGGCCCGCGTTCACCGTGGGCGCGACGTTGACCTGACGCACCAGCACCGACACGTCCTGGCTGGCGGAGAGGTGACCATCGCTCACCGTCACACGGAAGGTGAGCACGGTGTCGGCGCTCACCTCGCCCGTCGAGAAGGTGGCAATCGCCGTGTCCGCACCCGAGAGCACCACCGGCGTGCCCGTGAGCTGCGTCCAGGTGTAGGTCAGCGGATCGCCGTCCGGGTCGACACCAAAGGCATCGAGGGTCGCGGTGCTCCGCTCGCTCACCCACAGGTCCGGAGCCACCACCACCGGGGCAAGGTTCACGTTGTTGACCACCACGTCCACCGTGTCGCTGGCGCTCGCCTTGCCGTCGCTCACCGTCAGCATGAAGGTGAGCGTCTCACCGGAGACCGTCTCCGGCGCGTCGAAGAAGGCAAAGGACGAGGTGGCACCCGACAGCGCCACCGGAGTGCCGGACACCTGCACCCAGGTGTAGCTGAGCGTGTCGCCATCCGCGTCGCTCGCCGAGCCGGACAGCATGTAGAAGCCACGCTCATCGACAGTGCCGTCGAGGCCCGCGTTCACCGTGGGCGCGACGTTGACGTTGCGCACGTCCACCACCACGTCGTGGGAGGCCGTGGCCTGGCCATCGCTCACCGTCACGCGGAAGGTGAGCACTTCGTCGGCGCTCACCTCGCCCGTGGAGAAGGTGGCCGTCGCCGTGTCAGCGCCCGAGAGCGTGACCGGCGTCCCCGTGAGCTGCGTCCAGGCGTAGGTCAGCGAGTCACCGTCCGCATCCGAGCCCGCGGCCTGGAGGGTGGCGGTGCTGCGCTCGTCCACCGTCACGGACGAAGCCGTCACCACCGGAGCACGGTTCACGTTGTTGACCACCACGTTCACCGTGTCGCTGGCCGACAGCTTGCCGTCGCTCACCGTCAGGGTGAAGGAGAGCGTCTCACCGGAAGCCGTCTCCGGCGCGGTGAAGGTGGCCGAGGCCGAGTTGGCACCCGACAGCGCCACCGGAGTGCCAGACACCTGCACCCAGGAGTAGCTGAGCGTGTCGCCGTCGGCGTCGCTCGCGGAGCCGCTCAGCGTGTAGCTGGTGCGCTCGTTGACGGAGCCGTCCACACCCGCGTTCACCGTGGGCGCGGCGTTGACCTGACGCACCGTCACCGTCACGTCGTGGCTGGCGGTGGCCTGACCATCGCTCACCGTCACGCGGAAGGTGAGCATGCTGTCGGCGCTCACCTCGCCCGTGGAGAAGCTGGCCGTGGCCGTGTTGGCGCCCGAGAGCACCACCGGCGTGCCGGACAGCTGCGTCCAGGCGTAGGTCAGCGCATCGCCGTCCACATCCGAGCCCGTGGCCTGGAGCGTGGCCGTGCTGCGCTCGTCCACCGTCACGGAGGACGCCGTCACCACCGGGGCGCGGTTCACGTTGTTGACCACCACGTTCACCGTGTCGCTGGCGCTCGCCTTGCCGTCGCTCACCGTGAGGACGAAGGTGAGCGTCTCACCGGAAGCCGTCTCCGGCGCGGTGAAGGTGGCCGAGGCCGAGTTGGCACCGGACAGCCCCACCGGGGTACCGGACACCTGCACCCAGGAGTAGCTGAGGGTGTCGCCATCCGCGTCGCTCGCCGAGCCGCTCAGCGTGTAGCTGGCGCGCTCGTTGACGGTGCCGTCGAGGCCCGCGTTCACCGTGGGCGCGACGTTGACGTTGCGCACGTCCACCACCACGTCGTGGGAGGCCGAGGCCTGGCCGTCGCTCACCGTCACGCGGAAGGTGAGCACGCTGTCGGCGCTCACCTCGCCCGCGGAGAAGGTGGCCGTCGCCGTGTTGGCGCCCGAGAGCACCACCGGCGTGCCGGACAGCTGCGTCCAGGCGTAGGTCAGCGAGTCACCGTCCGCATCCGAGGCCGTGGCCTGGAGGGTAGCGGTGCTGCGCTCGTCCACCGTCACGGACGAAGCCGTCACCATCGGCGCGCGGTTGACCTGGCGGACCACCACGTCCACCGTGTCGCTGATGCTCTCATTGCCATCGCTCACCGTCAGCGTGAAGGTGAGCATCTCGTCGAACGCGATCTCCGGCGTGACGAAGGTAGCGGTCGCCTTGTCGTAGTCGCGCAGCGCCACGGGCGTACCGGACACCTGCGTCCAGAGGTAGCTCAGCGTGTCGCCATCCGCGTCGCTCGCGGAGCCGGACAGCGTGTAGGTGGTGCGCTCGTCGGCGGAGCCATCCACGCCCGCGTTCACGGTGGGCACGCGGTTGGCGTTCCTCACGTTCACGCTCACGGTGTCGGAGACCGTGGAGGTGCCGTCGCTGACGCTCAGCCGCAGCACCACGTTGCTGGCGATGCTCACGTCGGGGGCGGTGAAGGACGGAGTGAGCGTATTGTCTCCGGAGAGCGTCACCACCGGGCCGGACACCTGCGCCCAGGCATAGGTGAGCGCGTCGCCATCCATGTCGACGGCGCTACCGTTGAGGGACACCGTCATCCGCTCGTTGGCCGTCATGTCCGGGCCGGCCGACACCGTCGGGGGGGTGTTCACGCAGATCCCACTGTCATCGCAGATCTTCGTGAACGGGGTGTTGGTGATACCGGAGAAGGACAGGTCGTCCAGCACCCAGCCCGTGAAGGCGGCGGCGTTGTCCGAGCCAATCCGGAAGCGGATCTGCACCGTCTGGCCCGCGTAGGTCGTCCCCAGGTTCAGCGTCGCGAACACGAACTCGGGGAAGTTCGCGCTGGAGCCCACGATGGCGTTGCGGCCCTTCAGCGGGTTGAAGTTGCCGCTGTAGGTGACGAGCCTGCCGTTGTACAGGGGAGCACCGATGTCCACCCACGTCGCTCCTCCATCGTTGGAGAGCTCGATGACGGCGCCGTCGTACGCACCGGTGACGTCCGCCTCGAAGTCATAGGCATGACGGAAGGAGAGGACGAGCGGGTTGGTGGCGCTCACATTGAGCGGCGGGGTGATGAGGCGGATGTCCGACGGGGCCCCAAAGTTCGGGCCATAGAAGGTCCGGTTGAGGTCGGCGAACTCGACGATGCCGAAGCCGCCCGGCGTCAGCGCGGGATCGAAGTCGTTGCCCCACGGCAGCACCCTGGCCTCCACGCTCTCCGTGGCGGTGGCGGCGGGCAACTCGTCGTAGTTCGCCTTGAAGGCCAGCGAGTCCGTCTTGTCGCCCGGAACGGCCTGACCGTCGTCACGCAGGGCGAAGTTGAAGTCGACCCGCTGTGCCGTCGACGCGCCATTGAGCGACACGGGCACGGACGCCGTGGCCATACCGCCAATCGGAATCTCCGGGAACACGACCGAGCCGCGGTTGCCCACCGTCACCCCCGGAGTGGACGAGAAGACGGTGACGCTGGTGCCGCGGGCCGGCTCGGAGCCGTTGTTCCGCACGGTGATTCGCACTTCGCCCGTCTCCCCGTTGTCGAGGATGCCGTCCGAGTCGCCCGGAGTGGTCGCGGAGTCGGCGAAGGAGGAATTGACGAACTCCACGTTCGTGCCCAGCGCGAAGCTCTCCACCACACCAGCGTGGTCGATGGAGTAGCGGTCCGGGGCTACCGCGCCCACGCCCGCACCGCGCCTGGCGAAGGCCGCCCAGAGGCGCAGGCCGTCGGCCGGGTCGTTGGCATAGGCCGCCGCGAGCACCGCGTCACGCGCCTCGAGGAAGGTCGGTAGCACGGGCGTCAGCTTGTACCCGTTCACCAGGTAGCTCTTCATGCGGTCCTGCGCCTCCTGGAACGGATGCGCACGCAGGAGCGCCACGTAGCACTCCCACAGCATGGTGGCCCACACCTCGCCCGAGTTGTGCACCTCGGAGTTGAGGCCGCCCGGGGCAATGGGCGCCGTGTTGGGCAGCGCCACGCCGTCCTGGATGTGGTGGAACGTCAGGGCGTTCTTGCTCATGTCCGCCGAGTACGTCACCCGGCGGATGCCGAAGAACGCGGAGTCCGGGGAGATGCCACGCGTCGCGTACTCAGCCGCGCCGTAGGCACCCGTCCAGTTCGCGTTGGAGGGGACGTTGATGTCCTCCGGGCGCGTCACCATCAGCAGCGCGGTGAAGTCACCCCAGCCCTCGCCCATGGAGCGGCCCTGGTTGTTGGCCAGACCGTTCGAGTTCCCGATGAGGCGGTTGCTGATGTAGTGGCCCCACTCGTGCGCCACGATGACGTTGTCCACCGTGCCGTCCACGTTGGTGGTCAGCCCGCGGAACATCCGCACGTTGAGCCCGGGAATGCTGCCGCGCAGCCTGTTGGCGTCATCCAGCGTGAGGCGCAGCGCGGGGATGGTGATGCCATCCACGGTGCCGCCCAGGTCCGTGAGATAGCCGGGCAGGTTGTCCGCGACGATGACGCCGATGGCGCCCGCGGCCTGCACGTTCTGCATCTTCGCGGTGAAGTTGCACGAGCCACGGTCCACGAAGGCGATCTTCCCGGCCACTTCCGCCGCGTTCGTCAGCGGGGTGCACGCATCGCCGGTGGAGGGGCCCGTGGCGTTGCTGTCGTCCAGGCCCAGCACCACGTCGCCGGAGATGTCGAAGGTCTGCGGACCGAAGGCCGCGGCGATACCCGCCCGGTAGTCACCCGCGACCGGAGCGGGCGCGTTGACCGTCAGGCGCGAGTTGCGCGGACCGGAGAAGAGGTACATCTGCATGATCGGGGACGCACCGTCCGCCGGCGTCTGCATGTTGGCGTTGTTGGTGCCACCGTAGTCCTGCGCCTGCGCGCGGATGGCGTCGTTGCCCAGGCCGCCGCGGCCGAAGTTGTTGCTCTGCGCGTTGCCGGAGGCCTCGTCGAAGCCCGAGTCGTAGTACCAGTCGTGCAGCCAGTTGTTCACGAAGAACAGGCTGGTGGTGGCCGCGGCGATCTGCTCCGCGTTGGCGTTCGGCTGGATGTCGAACAGCATGGTCCGGTCGAACACGCCCGGCGCGGTGATGGTGGGGCGGAGGTCACCAGCCTGGTAGTTGTCCGGCGCGACGAGGTCCGCGTACGCGTCCACGTTGTTACCGGTCGTCACCGTGGCGCCGTCCGGCAGCCAGGGATCGTTCTGGCTGAAGGGGGCGTTCTGCAGGGTGACCAGGGCGGGGGCCACGAACGGCGGGCGGTAGGCGTCTTCCACCACTGCCGTGGGGTGTGGCGTGGCGTTGTTGCCCGCGGGGCCGTCATGCGGGGTGTACGGCGGCGTGGGGTCCGCGAAGACGCGGTAGCTGTAGTCCGCGTCCGCCGTCAGGTTGTTGCGCATCAGCAGCCGGCCATCGACCGCGGACACGACATAGGCGTAGTAGTCCGACTCCTTGCTCTCCGGGCTGCCCGTGTTGAGCTCCACGTAGTACGCGGGCACCAGCGCGTTGGGCAGCGAGTAGAGCACCTGCTTCACGCGGGCCGGGATGACCAGGTCCTGCTCCAGCGGGCGCGCGTAGGAGGCCAGCGAGTAGTGCGTGTACTGGCCGCCGTCCTGCTGCTTCGTGTTCAGCTGCGAGAGCAGGCTCCCGTCCAGCGCATGCCCGGTCAGGTCCTTGTAGGCAATGGAGACGGCGTCGGCGGCGGGCACCTGGAAGCGCACGCGCGCGGCGGGCACGTCCGAGGAGACGTGCTTGGAGAGGGTGCCGGAGATGGCCACCACCTCGTTGTTGCGGTTCAGCAGCAGCTTGAGGGACTGCCGGAAGACCTCCAGCCCCGCGGCCTCCTGGCCGATCGTCACCACCTTGGTCCCGCGGGAGCCCTGGCTGACGGAGACCACCCGCGCGCCCGCCGACTCGAAGGAGCTCAAACCATAGAGGGGGGCGTGGTCCGCGAGCTGCACCTGAGCGGCCTGCTCGGGCGCCATCCGCGCGTACTTCGCGGCCAGCTTCGTCTGGCCTCCAACTTTGTTGACCCAGATGAACGTGGGTGAATGGGTCCGCTCGTCCTGATGGGCGACGCGCACACCCGGGTTATCGACGGACTTGAAGCCAGCGGAGACTCGACCCGCGGGCTTCGCGTCCTGCAATGCATCGTAGTTCGGCAACTTCCGAGCAGCGGCACCGGTTCCAGACAACACCAGTGCCAGCCCGGACAGCGTGGCAACCAACCTTCTCACGTGGGGGGGCTCCCTCTTACGACAGCGCGGTGGGAGCTCCCCTGGAGGCCTGGGGAGTGCCCCGGCGCCCTCGCCGGAACGTCCAGTCACCACGGGAGGGCTTCCCAAGTGACGAATGTGTCACCTGTCGAAAAGCGTAGATCCACCGTTCATGTAGGTTGAAAGGCGACACCAGCATTTTTGCCCCTGTTCTACAGCCAGGACGGAATATCGACCCCTCCTGGCCGGGGAGCAGACAGGGAGTCCTGGGAGTACGAGGTGTGCCAAGGTGCTCGGGAGTGCCCAGCTACCGCACTGGACCCGACACCGTCGCCTTCTGACGCTCCACCCAGGATTTCACCCGGGCCTCCAGGAAGGACAGCGGCAGGGCGCCCTGTCCCAGCACCTCGTCATGGAAGGCGCGCACGTCGAAGCGGGGGCCCAGCTCCTGGGTGGCGAGAGCGCGCAGTTCCTTCAGCTTCAGCTCGCCCAGCTTGTAGGCCAGGGCCTGCCCGGGCCAGACGAGGTAGCGGTCCACCTCGACGGTGATGTCGTGCTCCGTCTTGCTGGCGTTGTCCTTGAAGAACTGGATGGCCTGCTCGCGCGTCCACCTCTTGGCGTGCATGCCGGTGTCCACCACGAGCCGGACGGCGCGCCACATCTCATAGGTGAGCTGGCCGAACCTCGCGTACGGATCCCGGTACAGCCCCAGCTCGGACCCGAGCGACTCGGCATACAGCCCCCAGCCCTCGACGAAGGCGGTGTAGCCCCCGTAGCGGCGGAACGCTGGCAGCGCCTCCAGCTCCTGCATGAGGGAGATTTGCAGGTGGTGGCCGGGCACGGCCTCGTGGAGCGAGAGGGCCTCCATCTCCCACTTGGGGCGGGACTTCAGGTCATACGTGTTGGCGTAGTAGCGCCCGGCGCGCCCCGCCGCCTGGGAGCCGCGCATGTAGTAGGCGGTCGTCTGCGTCTTCTCGGAGTACTCGGGCACGGGGAAGACGCCATAGGGCAGCCGGGGCAGACGGCCGAAGAGGCGGGGCAGCTCGGGGTCGATGCGCTTGGAGATGTCGCGGTAGGCGACGAGCAGCGCGTCCCGGCTGTCGAAGAAGAAGCGCGGGTCGGTGCGCAGGAAGTGGAAGAACGCGGGGAGGTTTCCCTTGAAGCCGGCCTGGGCCTTCACCTGCTCCATCTCGGCGCGGATGCGCGCCACCTCGGAGAGCCCCAGCTCGTGAATCTGCTCGGGCGACAGGTCCGTGGTGGTCAGCCGGCGCACGTTCCACGCGTACCAGGCCGCGCCTTCGGGGACAGCGGACAGGCCGATGGTCTCGCGGGTGCGCGGCAGGTACTCGCTCACGAAGAAGCGGTGCAGCTCGCGGTAGGCGGGGAGCACGGACTCTCTCAGGGCGACGATGGCCTGCTCGCGCAGCCGGGCCTGGTCCTCGGGAGGAATCGAGGCGGGGAAGGAGGCGAAGGCGTTGAGGTAGATGGGGCTCTTCGTGGGGTCGTCGACGAGCTGCTTCTGGAGGAGGCCCGCCACCTCGCGCAGGGTGACGCGGGGCGGAGTGATGCCGGCCTCGGCGCCCTTGCGCATCAGCGCGATGCTCTGCTCCACGTAGACGGGCAGGAGCTTCATGCGCTGGAGAAAGTCCTCGTGGTTCTTCACCGTGGCCCGAGGCATGGAGAGGGCCAGCTCGGGCAGGAGCGTGTGGGGCCCACCGAGCTGGGAGAGTTGAAGGTACTCGGTGGGGAAGCGCTGACCCTCGATGGACTCCTCCAGCTCGCGCAGGAAGAGCTGGTAGTCGAGCCGGGAGGACTCGGAGAGCCGGGCGGGGTCGATGCCCTGGAGCTGGCGCCGCACGTCGAGCGCATGCTGCTCGCGCCGGTCGATGGCCTCGAAGGAGAGATCCGTCAGCCGATCGTCATAACGCGAGTCGCCGATGGCGGTGGCGAACAGGGGGTTCTCGCGCAGGCGCCACTGCCAGTCCTCCTCGAGGAGGGCTGCGAGCCGGGCGTCCTCGGAGGGCGCGGGGGCCGACGCGGAGGGGGCGGGGGCCTCGGGAGAGGCAGCCGGGACGGAGGCGGGAGCGGTGGCACAGGCCGGGACGACGAGCAGGACGAACAGGAGCGAGGCTCGGTTCATGGGCGGCCGGGTTGTCCTTTCAGGCAGGTCCGCAAAGAAGTGCCCTAGGAACATGCACTGACAACCTACCCGCGGCCATTTCCCCTCGCCCCTCGGGAGAGGGAATATGGGTCACGCCTCGGGGGCGAGCTTCAGGCCGCGAGCCCTGCGGGCCCGGCGCTCCTGACGGTGGGCCTGGTGGCGGGACACCATGCCGTAGGTGATGCGGTAGCCAAGCCATGCGGTGGGCGCACCCAGCAGGACGCCACCGATGACAAGACCGAGCCCCGCCTCGAGCGCATCGGGGCCGGAGAGGGAGAGCGCGCTCAGGTCGAGCGCCCCGGCCTCAGTCGCCACCTGCTGCCCCGGGGGAGTGGGGAGGAGACGGTGCGCGATGGGGCGGCCAATGAGGTAGCACAGGCCGTAGACGGGAGCGGCGGTGACGGGGTTGTTGATCCACACACCCGCGGCGGCGGCGACGCGAGAGAGCTGGAAGCGCGTCAGCCGACGCACCAGCTCGGCGACGGCGAGGGCCAGGGGGAGTTGCAGGCCCAGGATGGGCAGCAGGGCGACGAACAACCCGAGCGCCATGCCACCGGCGATCTCAGCCGGGGCACCCGTGCCGCGTAGCAATCGCACGCGAGCGCGCCGGAACTTCCTCTTGGCAACCATCCACCACGACAGCACGGGGCACCACTCTTCGCAGACCGAATCTCTTCGGAACCAGCGCCAGGATAATGCGAAGCCCGCGCGCGCGCAGGACGTCGTGATGGGGCTCGATGGGTTGCCTGCCACCAGCCATCAGATGGCGTGCAGGGCGCTCGGGAAGGGGCGGAAGCCGAGCGCGGCCTCCACGAAGGCGCGCAGCTCGCCGGGGGCCCAGGGCGTGGCGAGCGCGAAATGGATGATGCTGGCCTGGCTGAGGGTGGAGGCCTCCTCCGGGCGGAACTTGCCGGACAGGAGGATGCGCGGGCCGGAGTAGCCCCGCTCCACGAGGATGGCGAGGAAGCCCGACGCCCCCTTGGCGTCCGCCAGTCCCAGGTCGATGATGACAGCAGTGGGAGCCGGCTCGAGGTCGAGCAGGGGCAGGGCCAAGGCGAAGGTGTTGACGGGGAGCAGCTCGAAGCCCGGAGACAGCTCGCGCCGGGCGGTATCGCGCAGCACGGGGTCATCCGCCACGAAGAGGACGCGCATGGACCCGGAGGTGGCCCGGCCTTGGGACTCGGGAGGCACGAACGCAGGGTAACGCCGGAGAGGAAGAAGGGGCAACGCATCCCTCCGCGCCCCTTCGCACCACGACAGCCAGTGAACTCCGTGCGCACCCGAGCTACGCGCTCACGAGTGTCAGCTCGGTGATCTCCGGCGCGGGCCCCAGGCGCAGCGGCGGGCCCCAGTAGCCAGTCCCTCGGTTGGTGTAGACGCGCACCCCGGCGATGGTGGCCAGCCCCTGAATGACGGGCTGTTGCAACTTCACGAAAGCCATGAAGGGGAAGAGCTGCCCGCCGTGGGTGTGACCCGAGAGTTGCAGGTCCACCCCCAGCCCCTTCGCCAGCACCGCCGCGCGAGGTTGGTGTGCCAACAACAACCGAGGCACGCCCGCCGGAGCCCCCGCGAGCGCCACGTCCGGCCGGCACGCGTGCGACGGGTCCATCCTCCCACCCTCGAGGTCCGTCACCCCCGCCACCGTCAGGCGCGAGCCCCCACGCTCCACCACCCGGTGCGCGTTGTTCAGCACCGTCAGGCCCAGCCGGGCCACCTCGGCGGACCAGGAGGCGCCCCCGTGGTAGTACTCGTGATTACCGGTGACGTAGTAGACGCCCAGCGGCGCGCGCAGGCCGGCGAGCGGGGCCACCTCGTCGCGCAGCCGCGTGACGCTGCCGTCCACCAGGTCTCCTGTCACCGCCACCACGTCGGGCTGGAGCGCGTTCACCTGCTCCACCACGCGCTGCATGAAGCTCCGGTCCAGCGTAGGGCCAATGTGGATGTCGGAGATCTGCACCACCTTCATCCCCGACAGCCCCGCGCCCAGCCCCGCTACCGGCACCGTCACACGCTCCACGCGCGCCGGGGAGCGGGCCGTCCGGAAGGCGACCAGCATCGCCGGCACCACCACGCCCACCACCGCCAGCGCCTTGTCTCCTGCCGGCAGGGGCGCCGGGCCCACGAGCCCCCACACCCACCCGACCACATCCGCCACCACCGTGGCCGTCAGCAGCAGTCCGAAGGCGCCCATCCACAGCATGCCGCCCCAGTGCAGCACCTGCTCCTTCCACGAAGGCCGCATCCGCGTGGACGCCATGGCCGCCGGGATGGAGGCGAAGCCGAGCCATAACACCAACCAACCAAGCCCCGCCCAGGGCTGCGCCAGTCCGGGGTCCGACACCAGCCTCACCCCGAGGTAGTAGTGCAGCGCGGCCACCAGCCCTACCATCATCGTCAACATCAGGATGCCTCGGAGGAGGAGACTGACAGGCACGTGTCCCTGGCCGCCACCCCGTTGGGGTCCGGCATGGGAACGGCTGGATGGGGAAGACGCCTCCACGGACCTGGCTCCTTCGCCGGAGAGAGTGCCCGGCGGCTGGGGATCGCCGGAGGATAACGGCCAATGCTCGGGCTCGCCCGGCAACCGGGCGGACGCCTGACGTGCCGTCCTGGCGGAGCACGCCCTCTCCGCCTCCCCACGAGCGGGCGGCCGGGGGCACGGCACACGGTGGCCCCTCCATTCCTATCCTTCGCGTATGAATTCCTCGTACACCCAGCGAGTCGGTCGAGCGCTCGGGATGGCCGCCCTGCTCGCACTCGGAACGGCGGCTGCCCAGAGCGAGGATCAGTACCTCTTCCTGCGCACTCCGAACGCCGCCATCACGGCGCGCGTCACGGGGGACAGCGTCACCGGCCCCGACGTCCAGCTCTCCCGCGATGGGAAGACGCTGCGCGGGAGGGCCTTTGGCCAGACGGTCTTCCTCGGCCTCAACGGCCAGGAGCTGGGAGGCACCGTGGGCCGGGAGCTGACCCGATTGAGCTTCGAGGACAAGGGCGGCGTCACCCACGCCCGAGGCTCCTTCTACGGCAGGCTCACGGAGCTCAACCTGAGCAAGGAAGCGCTCACCGGTACGGTGGGGGCGTGCAGCTATGACCTGAAGGCCACTCAGGACGGGAGCTATTCAGGCTCACGCAGTTGTGGAGGCGCCCCCGAGCGGCCGGTGGTCCTCGACATTCCTCCGGCGCTCGCACAGCAGGGCACTGCGATGACGCTGGCCACGCTCGGGCTCATCCTGGGTGTGCCCTAAGCCGGGCGACCGGGCTTTCGGGGACGCGTAGGAGCTGGAGACTCGGGGTCCACGGCATGGGCCCGGAGGAACGTCTCCAGGTGGTCCGCCAGGAAGCGCTCCACGTCCAGCGGCCGGCAGCGAGCGCCCGAGAGCTGCACCTGGTGCAGCAGTCCGAGCACCACCGGGCATACCAGCTCCAGCGCGGCGTGACGCACGTCGCAGCGCCGCAGCTCACCGTCCGCGATGTGGCGCGACAGCCGAGCCTCGGCCGATTGCAGCGTGGGCTCCAGCAGTTCCTGCACGTATACCGGCCCCAGCGTCTCGTGGCCCACGCTCGCGGTGAGGCCGAAGGCGTGCACCTCCCCTACCCCCATGCGCCATCCCATGAGGAGTTGCTGGAGGAACCACTGGAGCGATTCGCGCACCGGGCCGTGAAGCTCCGTGGCGGCGGCGTGGAGGAACGGCAGGCCGCGCCGGTGCATGTCCGTCATCACCTCGGCCAGCAGCGCCTCGCGCGAGCCGAAGTAGTGGCGAAGTGTGGCCACGCTCACCCCGGCTACCTCGGCGAGCTCCCGGAAGCTCGCCTGGGCCCCGTCCTTCGCGAGCAGGCGCGCGCGGACCGCCTCCAGCAGGCGCTCCCGCTCCTTCTCGTAGTCGGCGTTGCGGCTCCCCTTCACTCGGGCCATGCCGTCTGAATAACTCGCATGGGGTATGGAATCCACCTTCCTCCTGCTCCCGTCCGTGCTCTTCCCCCACTTCGACTTGAAATTAAATAAACCAACCTGAATATTCTATCTAGGAAGCAGCACCTGCAGGAGGACTTCATGCTGGACGGTTTGGCCGACGAGGGCTTCGCGGACCTGTGGACGCCGGTGGCGATGTCGAAGGAGGTCGGCAAGGCACCCTATGGGCTGACGCTGGGCGGGGCGCGCATCGTGCTCTTCCGAGACCAGCAAGGCCGGGTGTCGGCGCTGCACGACCAGTGCCCGCATCGAGGCGTGAAGCTGTCACTGGGGAAGGTGGGCAAGGACGGGTGCCTGGAGTGCCCCTTCCACGGGTGGCGCTTCGCCTCGGACGGAGCGTGCACGCACATTCCGCTCAACCCCATGCCGGAGGAGAAGCGTCGGCGCTACGCGGCCACGACCTTCCCAGTGCGCGAGCGCGGCGGCCTCCTCTGGGTCTACACCCGCCCAGGCGCCGAGGCCCCGGATGAGCCATCCGTGCCCTCCGTGATGGAGCAGCCCGGCGTCCACGTGTGGCACTACGCCGAGACGTGGAACGCGCACTGGACGCGGGCGATGGAGAACATGCTGGACTCGCCGCACCTGCCCTTCGTGCACCGGCGCACCATCGGTGGACCGCTGGCGAGGCGGATGAAGCCGGACTCGAAGATGGAGATGGAGGTTCACCCCACGCCCACGGGGTTCCGCACCACCTGGACCCTGGATGGAGGAGCGCCCGCGGAAGCCTATCTGGAGTGGCTGCGGCCCAACGGCATGTCGCTGAACGTCCCCATTCCCAACCGCCTCATGCGCCTGTTCATGTGGTGCGTCCCGGTGGATGCGGACCACACGCGGATGATGCTGGTGAGCACGCGCGACTTCCTGAAAGTCCAGCCGCTCGCGGCCCTGCTCGACCGTTTCAACAAGCGCATCCTGAGAGAGGACCAGGCGGTGGTGGAGTCGAGCTACCCCGTCGAGTCCCCGCCAGTGTCCGAGGAGCGCAGCGTGGCGACGGACCGGGCCACGCTGGCCTTCCGGCGCTGGTACCTGGAGCGCAAGAAGCGGGGCTCCCAGGAGCCCACCGCCGTCACCGAGGCCCCGACGCTGGCGAGCTGATTCCGCTGCGGTTCTCCGCCCCGCGGGCCACGGGGTTATGCTCCCGGCACCAGGGGTGGACACGTGGCGAAGACGGATGTGCGCGAGCTGAGGGATCTGCTCGAGACGACGCAGTCGGAAGTAAAGCGCCTCAAGGCCGAGCTGGCCGCGCGGGAGAAAGCGACTCCCGTAGCGCCGCGGGACGAAAAGCAGGAGGCGGCGGAAATTCAGGCCCTACGGACGCAGGTGCAGTCCCTGGAGAAGGAGAATGCCGCCCTTCGCTCGGCGCGCGCGGACGTCGAGCAGCAGCTCGCCGCGCTCACGGCTGACCTGGGTGAGTCCCGGAAGGAAGCCACGCTGGCGCGCGACGAGGTGAAGCTGCTGAAGAAGCAGCTGGAGACCACGAACCAGGCGCTGGCAAAGTCCAAAGCCAAGGTGCAACAGCTCAGCACCCGGCCGGCCGACAAACGCTCCTTGTTGGAACGGTTGCGCGGACTCTTCGGGGGCGGGAAGCCGTCGGAGGAGCTCGAGGCCGCGCGCAGGGAGATCGTCCGGTTGAACCAGCAGCTCAGCCTGGCGCAGTTCAAGCGGCGAGGACGCTGACGGGCCTCAGCGCTTCTCCGTCATGCGCTCCAGTGCGTCGCGGTTGCGGGGCTCGAAGAAGCGCTCGCGCAGGAGCCGCGGGAGCGCGCGCTTGTCCACGCACAAGAGCTGGAGCGCATCGTTCCACTCACCGAGCACGGCAATGGCGCGCGCATCGGGAGCCTCGCGGTAGAGGTCATTGAGGTTGTGCACGAGCGCCCAGAGGTCCTCCACCTCCCAGCGCTCGGACGTCTCTCCGGCGAGGACGTGGAGCTCGAAGCGCGGGCGCTCGCGCACGTCGACGACCTTGAAGCGCCGCGCGGCCCCACCCATGGCCATGGTGAGCGGACCCACGAGCTCATCGGGCCGCACGCCGAGCGCCACGGTGAGGCCGCCCTCGATCAGCCCGGCGTCGCACAGGCGCAGCAGCGACACATGGGGAGGCTCGGCGGGGTTGAAGACCTCCCGCGCCGCTTCCCGGTCCTTGAGGAGGCGCGAGCGTTCGAGCAAGTCGAGAAGGGAAGCCATGGGACCGCGAGGGTGCCACGGCGTCTCCCCACGGCTCAACCTTCCTCGCCGGTCCAGTAGCTCACCTGGGCGCTCAGGGGCTCTCGGTCCAGGGGAGGTCCTGTGCGTTGACGACGTGGGGATGAGCCATGACGGACTCCGAGAAGCCCCCTCTCCCTCTGGGAGAGGGCCGGGGTGAGGGTCTACGGCCGCGTAGCGAAGAGCGCGAAGACGCGGTGAGGAACGGCGAGAGGTTTCTCGGGGAAGCGCTCGGCGAGGAGCGAGGCGAGCGCGGCATCGAAGCGGGCGACCTGCTCCGGAGCGAGCGACGCGCCAATCTTGGAACTGGCCCGAACCCGACCGCGCCAGGCCTCGTGGGTGTAGGGGGCGGCGACGTCGAAGGAGAAGCTCTCCAGGCCAATGAAGCCCGCGCTGGCGACATCCTTGAACCAGGCAGGGTAGATGCCAGTGCCAAACCCGAAGCGGACGTAGGGCTGGACGGGGCCGGGGTTGTGCTCGTCGATGAGGTGCTCGGTGGCCTCGATGATGTTGCCGGGCAGGGACACCCAGTCGAAGTGGGCAATGACGAGCCTGCCGCCGGGAACGAGCAGCCGGGCGGCCTCGCGGGCGGCGGCGGCGCGATCGAACCAGTGCCAGCACTGGCCGGCGATGACGAGGTCCGCCGAGGCGTCGGGCAGACCGGTGTTCTCCGCGGGAGCGAGCCGCCAGTCGATGGAGAGCCGCTCATTGGTGGCGAGCTGGCGGGCGCCGTCGAGCATGGAGGCGGAGATGTCCAGGGCGGTGACCTGGCAGCCGTAGCGGGCGAGTCCCCGAGCCACGGTGCCAGTACCGGTGCCCAGGTCCACGGCACGCAGCCCGGAACGGAGGACCTCCTCACGGACGAGCCGCTGGAAGAACCGCTCCGGGAATCCCGCCCGGTGCTTCACGTAGTCATCCGCCGTCCGTCCGAAATCGACCTGCATGGTGGTCTGCTCCTCATGTCTCATCTCGACGTGTCGTCGAGTCGAGTCGACAATGCGCGCCAGGAGACATGACGAATGGTTAAAGCGCGGGAGCCCAGGGCTCAACCTCGATTCGACAGTCGACATGAGGAGCTGGTGCCCGCGGCGGAGGCGGCGGCGCTACTGGGGGTGAAGCGGGCGACGCTCTACACGTATGTGAGCCGGGGCCTGGTGCGGTGCGTGCCGGAGCCGGGGACGAAGGAGAACCGGTACGTCCGGGCGGACCTCGAGCGGCTGAAGGCTCGGCACGATGCGCGGGCAGGGCACGCGGCAGTGGCGGCAGGAGCGCTGCGTTGGGGCGAGCCCGTCATCGACTCGGCGGTGTCCCAGGTGGGCACGGAGGGGCTGGCGTACCGGGGCCATCCGGCGGTGCAGCTCGCGATGGAGGGACGGAGCTTCGAGGACGTCGCGGAGTTGCTCTGGACGGGCACGTTGCCGACACAGCCGGTGCGGTGGCCCTCGCCGGAGCTGCCCGTGCAGCCCTCGGCGGTGGCGGAACTGTTGCCGAAGCGCTCGCCACCGTTGGCGGTGCTGCTGACGGTGGTGCCACTGCTTGGCGCCTGGGACGAGGTGCGCTTCTCGGCCCCGGCGGAACAGGAGCGGCTGCGGGGGCGCCGGCTGTTGCGGCACCTTTCGGCCTGGGTGTGTGCGGCCCATGCGCCGGCACGGGTGGCCCGGGCGCTGAAGGAAGAGACGGTGGCGGCCTCGCTGGCGGTGGCGTGGGGAGCAACGGCGAAGCGCGCGCCGGAGATGCTGGACCGGGCGCTGGTGCTGTGCGCGGACCACGAGCTGAACATGTCCACCTTCGCGGCGCGGGTGGCGGCGTCCTCGGGGGCGGACCTGTATGCGTGCGTGAGCGCAGCGCTGGCGGCGCTCTCGGGACCGAGACACGGTGGCTCGTGCGACCGCATCGAGGCGCTGCTGCAGGAGGTGGGGAGGCCAGAGCGAGCGCGCACGGTGGTGCACGAGCGGCTACGGCGGGGCGAGTCGGTGCCGGGTTTCGGGCACCAGCTGTACCCGGAGGGAGACCCGCGCACGCCTCCGCTGCTGGAGGCGGCGTATGCCTTCCGTCCCGAGACGGCGGGCATCCGGATGCTGCGCGCGGTGGAGGAGACGATGCGCGAGGCGGGGCACCCGGCGCCCACGGTGGACTTCGGACTGGTGGCGCTGGCGTCGGCACTGGAACTGCCAGCAGGAGCGGCGACAGCGCTGTTCGCGGTAGGCCGTGCGGCGGGCTGGGTGGCTCACGTGCTGGAGCAGCGCGAGCAAGGACACGTACTGCGCCCGAGGGCCCGCTACGTGGGAGCACCTGGCACCGCGCCCTGAGGTGATGCCCTCCCGCCACCCGTTACCTGGCTCACGGCGGATGACATTGCGCTGGACTCCGCTCCCGCCTCGCCTTACCCGAGCACCCCATGAGCCCCTTCCTCCGCCTCCAACTGCTGCTCCTGCTCGGCAACGTCGCCTTCATCGGCGCCTGGGCCGTGGCCGTCACCCGCCCCGCGGGCTGGATGTGGATCGGCGCCGCCCTGCTCGCCTTCTTCGTCGCTGTCCGCGTGGGCGGCATGTGGCTGCGCGCCCGGAAGTTCCCCGACGAGGGCCGCTCCCGCCGCGCCGCCATCTTCTCCACCGCCGTCGCCGCGCTCGCCGTCGCCATGTGGCTCTACACCGCGTTCCGCGGGCCCGCGTAGGTCCCAGGGCCCGCAAAGCAGAGAGGGCGCCGGGACCTCTCGGTCCTCTCGGCACCCTCTCGAGTGGGGACAGTGGGTTGCAACCCCTGGTCCCCGACACCCTCACCCCGTCCCTCTCCCAGCGGGAGAGGGGATGTTGCTCTGGGTGGTTCTCTTTCTGGGTGGTTCTCTTGCTGGTTACACGTTGAAGCGGAAGTGCATGCAGTCGCCGTCCTGCACCACGTACTCCTTACCTTCCACGCGCAGCAGGCCCTTCTCCTTCACCGCCGACTCGCTGCCGAACTTGAGGAGGTCTTCCCACCTCATCACCTCGGCCTTGATGAAGCCGCGCTCGAAGTCCGTGTGGATGACGCCCGCCGCCTGCGGCGCCTTGTCACCCTTGTGAATCGTCCACGCCCGGCACTCCTGCTCGCCCACCGTGAAGTACGTCTGCAGGCCCAGCAGCTTGTAGCCCTCGCGCACCACCTTGTGCAGGCCCGGCTCCGTCAGCCCCGCGCTCTCCAGGAAGCCCGGACGCTCCTCCTCGGGCAGCTGCTGGATTTCGGACTCCATCGCCGCCGCCAGCACCACCACCCCCGCGCTCTCCTTCGCCGCCATCTCCCGCACCCGCTGCACCATCGGGTCCGAGTCTTCCTTGCCAATCTGCTTCTCGCTGATGTTCGCCACGTACAGCACCGGCTTGTCCGTCAGCAGGAAGAGGTCGCGCAGCATCGCCCGCTCATCAGACGTCAGCTTCTGCGCGCGCACGGTGATGGCCGAGTCCAGCCCCGCCTTCACCTTGTCCAGCACCACCAGCTCCGCCTTCGCCTCGTCGCCCGCCTTGCCGCCCATCTTGGCGTTCTTCTGCGTGCGCTCGCGGCGCTTCTCCACCGTCTCCATGTCCTTCAGGCAGAGCTCGGTGTCCACCACGTCCCGGTCTCGCACCGGGTCCACGCCACCCTCCACGTGGGTGACGTTGTCATCCACGAAGCAGCGCAGCACGTGCAGCACCGCGTCCACCTGCCGGATGTTGCCCAGGAACTGGTTGCCCAGGCCCTCGCCCTTCGAGGCGCCACGCACCAGGCCGGCGATGTCCACGAACTCGAGCGAGGTGGGGATCTTCTTGAGCGGCTTCACCAGGGCCGTCAGCTTGTCCAACCGGTCATCCGGCACCGGCACCACGCCCACGTTGGGCTCGATGGTGCAGAACGGGTAGTTGGCCGCCTGGGCCCCCGCTGCCGAGAGTGCGTTGAACAGGGTGGACTTGCCCACGTTTGGCAGACCGACGATGCCGATGGAAAGCGCCATATTGGATTCCTGAACAGCGGAAGGCGGACCCGGAAATCCGGACGACTACGCCCGGCCCTGAGTCGTACCCTTGACCGGCAGGCCCTGCACGAACTGCTCGGCCAGAGCGCGGTGCTTGTTGTCGTCCAGGCGCTCGTTGAGCAGCTTGCTGGCCACTTCCATGGACAGGTCCACCGCCATGGCCTTCACCTCGGCGATGGCCTTGGACTTCTGCTCCTCGATTTCGCGCTGAGCGGACGCCTTGAACTCGTCGGCCTCCTTGCGGCTCTTGGCCATCAGCTCCTCGCGGAACTTCTCCACCTCCTGCTGGTTGCGGCGGAGCATCTCCTGCGCGTCACGGCGGGCCTCGGCGATGGCCGTCTTCTGCTCGCCGAGCAGCTTCTCGGCCTCGGCGCGCTCCCGCTTGGCCGCCTCGATGGAGCTGGCGATCTGCTTCTCGCGCTCCTCCACCAGCGACAGGATGGGGCCCCACGCCTTGGCCCGCAGGACGACGGCAACGATGATGAAGGTGACGAGGGTCCAGAAGATGAGGCCCGGGCGGACCTCGACGAAGCTGCTGGCGGCGAGAACGGAGGGCAGGAGCATGGCGGCCTTCGGAGGTACGGCGTCAGGGTTACGAACTGCGAGCTTCTTGATGCTGCAAGGGCCGGCGCCCTCCCGCGGATGCGAGCGAACGCCGGACCCAAGGTCCTACTCGACGACAGCCTGAATCAGGCAGCCTTCGTGGCGAGCAGGATGCACACCACCAGCGCGAACAGCGTGGCGCCTTCGATGAGGGCCGCGGCGATGATCATGGTGGTGCGGATGTCACCACCGGCGGCCGGCTGACGGCCCGTGGCGTCCATGGCGGCGGCGGCCAGCTTACCGATGCCGAGGGCGGCGCCGATGATGGAGAGGCCGGCACCGAGGCCAGCGGCGAGGAAGGCGAGAGCGAGGTTGGTCATGGGAGTGCTTCTTCTTTCTTCAGAGGAGAGGACCCACTTGTGGGGGGGTCGTTGCTGCCCTTTTGGACGACCTCCGGCGACCTTTCGAATCGCCGGGTACTCACCGGGGCCCCAGACTCCAGGGCCCCGCTAACTCGAGGAACCTCAGGAGCCGACCACGTGGGCCTTGCCATGGTCGTGGCTGTGGCCCGTCTCCTTGTGGCCGTGGCCGTGCTCATCCGCGTGCTCGTGGCCGTGGTGACCCATGGCCACGCTCATGCCGATGAAGAGCGCCGAGAGCATGGTGAAGACGTAGGCCTGCACGAAGGCCACGAAGAGCTCCAGCATGTAGATGCCCATGGCGAAGGGCACGCTCACCAGCGCCACCGCCGGGTGGCCGAGCATGAAGATGAGGCCCAGCAGGAAGAAGATGACGATGTGGCCCGCCAGCATGTTGGCGAACAGACGCATGGTGAGCGCGAAGGGCTTGGTGAACAGACCCAGGAGCTCCACCGGAATCATGATGGGCCACAGCGCCCAGTGCACGCCGCCGGTCAGGTGGGCCAGGTAGCCGCCCAGGCCCGCGGCGCGGATGCCCGCGGCCTGCGTGATGACGAAGGTGCACAGGGCCAGGCCGCACGTGACGGCGATGTTGCCCGTGGCGCTCGCCATCCAGGGGAACATGCCCAGCAGGTTCATGAAGAGGATGAAGAAGAAGGCCGTCAGCAGGTAGGGCGTGTAGCGCGGGCCCTCCTCCTTGCCGATGTTCTTGATGGCCAGCTCGTCACGCACGAACAGCACGAGCATCTCGAAGAGGTTGGCCGCCGTGCCACGGGGCACCAGCTTCGTCTTGTCCCGGTTGCTGAAGGCCAGCACCGAGCCGATGAGCAGCACCGCCGCCAGCCACATCATCACCGTGTGCTTGGTGATGGAGAGGTCCAGGCAGCCCTCGGACAAGCCGGGCATGACCACGTCGTGGCCCGTGCCTCGGGGCTCGCAGGAGGCGCCCGCGCGAAGGGGGATGCCGATGCGCGGCAGGTGGATGGTGGGGTTGTGCCCAGTGAAGAGGGGCCCAGGGAGCTCGAACTCGTACTCCGCCGTGTCGGAGACATGGTGGAGGATGTAGCCCGCCACGTCCTCCTTCTCGCCCTCCGCCGGCTCGCTGGCGAAGGCCACGCTGGCCACCAGCCCCACGAAGAGAACCATTGCCTTGCGCATCACTCGTCTCCGCCCGCCGCGTCCTTGGACGCGGCCATCACGTAGCTCACTTCAATCCACTGCAGCACGAAGTAGGTCCCGAAGAACCCCGCCACGAACGCCACCGCCCCCAACCCCGCTCGCACCACCGCCAGCAGCCCCACCACCACTCCCACGGCCCGGAGCCCAAACACCACCCCCACCACCGACAGCGCCGCCTTCAAGTCCCGGCTCACCGCCCGCCGCTTGAGCACCAGGGCCACCGCCCCCGTCACCGCCGCCAGCGCCACCCCGATGAAGGCCGACTTCCTGGACTCCGCCTCCCTCGGAAGGAAGGCCGCCAGCGCCAGCGCCGTCACCACCACTCCCGCCGCCAGTCCGGCATGGTTCCGGAAGGCCTCTGCGCCGTGCTTGCTCACCGCTTCCGTTTCCCCAACCGTGCCATCTCGCGGAGGAACCCGTAGAAGCCCACGGAGATCCCCACCAGACTGAGCCCCAGCAACAGCCAGGGAGCCGTCCCCAGCCACCTGTCCAGGTAGTACCCGCCCAGCACCCCCACCACCGCCCCGCCCACCAGCTTCCACACCGCGGCGATGTACGGTTCCGCCGCCCGCATCTGCCGGGCCGTCTCGCCCAGCTCGCTTCCGTCCGAGTCCTTCCGGGGCTCCTTCTCCACCATCGCCACAACCCCCGGGAAAACCACGGGTTTGCCTTCCGACCACCCCGCCGTTCCTCCGCGCGGGCGCCGCTTAACATTGAAGGTGAGCGCCGCGCAACCGCCACGCTCCCGGAGTGCTCCGATCTAGAAGGGGGGGGAATGCCTAGGGCAAGCCGAAGTCCGCGTGGAAGTCGGCCGAGAAGCTGCCGGACGCGCCGTAGGGTTGGACGAGTAGCTCTATCCGCTTCACCTGGCGGAGCACTCCCTGCACATCCGGGGAGCTGTTGCTTCCTACGATCCACTCCCCTCCCCCGTCCGTGAGAGGCGGCAGGGGGATGTTCTTCCGGATCTGCTCGGTCGTGGCCGAGTCGAGGATTGGAGAGGCGGGAACCAGCCGGAGGAAGCCACCCGGCCCGCACAGCAGCACCACGGGTTGCCGGTGCTGCGACCAGCGGTTCAGCCCCCCATCCGTGTTCGTCCCTGTACCCGCGTCGCTGGCGACGTCGACGAAGAGCTTGAGTGTGGTCAATGGGCGCGAAAGGTCCCACGTCCCGCCATCGCGCTCCACCCAGAAGACGTGGCTGGTAGAGCCCGAGCCCGTCCACACATCATTATTCGTCACGGTGTCCGCAGGGGAGGCATTGGGGAGGGAGCTGTCCTTGAGGCACTCACCCGTCACGCCCTGGAGGGCCGAGCCCAGGTGCCGGGCGCCGAACACCACCGAGGGGTCCGCGGCGAACCGGATGGGCCCGCCACAGTCCGGCTTCTCGTCCGTGGTGCCATCGCAGTCGTCATCCTTCGAATTGCACGTGTCGAGCGGCGCGGGGTTATTCACCTGGCTGCAGACATCCTTGCCGGAGACGCAGGCCCGGGCTCCCTGGGCGCACACCCCAAGCTTGTTGGGGACGGTGCACGCCAGCCCAACCTGAGCGGTGTCGTCCGTCGCACCATTGCAGTCATCGTCCAGGGTGTTGCAGACCTCGAGGGCACCCGGGTAGACGGCGCCGTTATTGGGGCTGCAGTCATTGCGGTTGTCCGCCCAGCCGATCGGCCGCTGGCAGAACGTCCCCGTCCGTGCGGGGTCTCCGAAGCCGTCGTTGTCCTCGTCGAGGTAGTAGAGCCCGCCGTCGAGCCCCTCATCGATGACGCCCTCACAGCTGTTGTCGAAGCCATCGCACTGCTCGGGAGCCCCCGGGAAGAAGAGCCGGCCGCCCACGGTGGGGTTGTCGTTGCAGTCCTCGCCGTTGGTCGCCGTCGGCACCGACAGGGGCGGGGCACAGCGGTAGAGGGGCCGGGTGAGGTTGCCGAAGCCGTCCTCGTCCAGGTCCTCGTAGAAAGTCAGGGGCCGACCACCGTCCAGGCAGGTGCCGCCGTCCCGCACCCGGCCGAGGCAGATGGGGTCCTCCTGCTCGCGGCAGCACACGCCGTCGTCGCAGACGAAGCCGCCGTCGCCGCACTCCGCGTCCTCCTTGCAGGTGTAGTAGTCGCGCACCTCGGGCACCTCGTAGCAGGCGACGGCCAGCACGACGCAAGCACCCAGGGTGACGAGGGCAGAACGGACGAGACGGTCGATCGGAAGCATGGGCCCTACTCGGACGGGGAGGAGAGGAGATCGAAGACGAAGAGGCCGGCGCCCACCGTGGCCAGGCCCACGCCCGCACCAAGCAGCACGTTGCCCGTGCGCGCATAGCGGCCCGCCCGCTCATAGACGGGGCTCGCCGAGGAAAAGGAGGTGCAGTCGCGCTGGGCCCCCACGCAAGGCTCTACCCCGCGCAGCGCTCCACGGGACAGCCCGCCCGCCACCAGCGAGCCCGCGATCGCCAGCGCCCCCACGCTGAAGGTGACGTAGGAGGCCGTGCGCAGTCCCTTCCCCCTCGGTGCCCGGGACTCACCCGCCTGGGGCACGAAGTCCGGCCGGAGCTCCAGCCGCAGGCGCACGCCCTCGGCAATCCGCTCGCGGGCGAGGGACGCCTCGCCCGAGGGCAGCAGCAGGTCCACCTCGTGAGGCCCCGCCGTCAGCGCAACCACCTCACCCGGCTCGGTCATCCGGCCGTCCACGCGCAGCCGGGCCGTCCCCGGCGCCACCACGCCACCCCAGCCTTTGCGCGCGAAGGCCGGCACCAGCGCCGCCACCGCCGGCCGCAGCTCCTTCGCGAACGCCGCCGGCGGGACGCCTCCCACCGAGCGTCGAGACACCCCTCCACGCACCGTATCCACCCAGGCCACGTCCACGTCCATCGTGCCCTGACGCTTGGGTACCACCCCCAGCACCAGCACGTGCTCCGTCTTCACCTCGGCCGCCACCGCGCGCAGGCATGCGTCCTGCGCACCGCAGCGCCCCGACAGCAGCCCCTCCGGCGCCTGGGTGAGCTCGAGGCCCGTCAGCTCGCGGGCGAGCTCCTCCGTCAGGCCGAGCACGCGCTGCGACTCGGATGCACCGAGCATGCCCCCATGCTGCAGCCGCACCGCGAGCCGCTCCGCCGCCGCCGCGGGCAGGGAAACGAGGAGGAACAGGAAGAGGATCCGCTTCACGGCGCGCCACTGTAGCGCAGGTGACTGGAGGGGTCCCACTTGGAGGCGAGATCCCCTGAGAGAGGTGATGGAGGGGCTGTGCTTCGATATCTACGGAGCCCACGTCATGCACACCTCCCCCGCCTCCCGCGTCGATACTCGCGGCGTCGCCGCCTTCGTGGCCATCGCCTACGGCTTCTCCTGGCTGTGCGTCCTCGGCATCGTGCTGAGTCTCGGCACCGAGCCGGGGAAGTCACCCCTCGCGTTCCGGGCCATCGCCGCCCTGTCCATGTTCGGCCCCACCGTGGCCACCTTCGTCGTCGCCCGCAAGCTGTCCCCCCTCCCCTCCCTCAAGCGGGACACGGGACTGGGACTCGGCCAACGCTGGCTGCGCTTCTTCCTGCTGGCGTGGTTGGGCACTCCAGCGGTGGTGCTCGGGGCCCTGTTCCTCTCCGCCCTCATCTACCCCCAGCAGATGGACCTCACCGGGCTCTCCGGCGTGCGCGCCCTGCTCGCGCAGTTGCCTCCCGAGACCGTGGCGAAGCTCGGAAAGCTCGCCGAGCCTGGTGTCCTGCTCGCCCTCCAGGTGGTGCAGGGCATGCTGATGGGCCCCCTCCTCAACGCTCCCGTCATCTTCGGCGAGGAGTGGGGCTGGCGCGGCTACCTGCTCCCCCGGTTGCTGCCGCTCGGCCAATGGCGCGCACTCGTGCTCAGCGGCGTCATCTGGGGCCTGTGGCACGCGCCCCTCATCCTGCTCGGCCACAACTACCCCCAGTACCCCGTGCTCGGCATCCTCTTCTTCACCGTCGTGTGCGTGCTGCTCGGCATCCTCTTCGGATGGATGCGGCTGGCCACCGGCAGCATCTGGTCCGCTGTCATCGCCCATGGCTCGCTCAACGCGCTGGGCCCTCTCGTCCTCGTACTCGGCTACGAGGGCAAGCCGCCCGACACCGCCCTGGTGGGCATCACGGGCTGGCCCGGGTGGCTGCTGCTCGCCGCGCTCGTGGGCGTGCTGGTGCTCACCCGACAGCTCCCGGTGCCCCTACCCGATGAGCCCCGAGACACGCCCGACGGCACTCACGCCGCCCAGGCGTAGGCCACTCAAGGGCCGCGCTGGAGCAGCCAGAGCGCACCCAGCAGGTCCGTCGTGAGCAACTCGCTCTGGCGCTCCTGCTCCGCGACGAACTCACGCACCAGCGCTGCCGCCTCGGGGTAGCGCGCGGCGATCGCCTCGGCCCGGCGGCGGATGGCCTCGGTGTTGCTCGCGTTATAGGCGTCCGTCTCCTCCGTGGAAGGCAGGAGCTCGCGCACCAGCCGGTCCCCATGTGACTGCAGCCGGCGCCGGGTCTCCTCCAGGTGCGCGTAGTCCTCCAAGTCCGGCGAGGAGTCCACCGCCACGCCCTCGGCCACGTAACCGTCGTTGATGAGGATGTACCCACCGGGCCGCACGCAGCGCCGGAGCGCCCCCACCGTCTCCGCCGCGTTCCCCAGCACGGGCCCCACGGCGAGCAGCATCACCACGTCCATCCCGCTCAACTCCTGCACCGCATCGCGCAGGTCTCCCTGGCGGAGCTCGCACAGCTCCGACAGCCCTCGCTCCACCGCGCGCTTCCTCGCCTCCTCCACGAATGGGGCGAAGCCATCCACCCCCAGCACCCGCACACCAAACTCCCGGGCAAGCGCCATCCCCACCGTCCCCTTGCCGAACCCCAGGTCGAGCACGCGCGCCCCCGCGGGCAATCCCTGGGGCTCCAACAACTCGAGGATGTCGTTCACGTCAGTCCCCAGCTCGTCCAGGTCCGCCAGCAGCTCCGGCAGGAAGGGCATTTGCCCGGGAGTGGCCTCCAGCGCGGTCGCTACTTGCTCCTCCAACTTCACATTCCGACTCATGAGGCAAAGCTCACACGCGCGCTCGGGGTCTTCCAGGGGAGACGGCCAGCGCAGCGCCCCGGGGGATGAGTGGCACCGTACCCGCCCGCCGGGCCCTCCTCGCCAAGAGGTTCCCCCGTTCCCAGCTTGCACCATGGACCGCTAGCCCAGAGCCGGAGGAGCACGGCATGCCCGTTCCATTCCAACTCACCTCACCCCGCTTCCAGGAGGGAACACCTATTCCCGTCGCCTATACCTGCGAGGGAGATGACCTTCCCCCACCCCTTCACTGGGAAGGCGAGCCTCCGGGTACGCGCAGCTTCGCGCTCGTGATGCAGGACCCCGATGCACCGGATCCGGCCAACCCTCGGACCACCTGGACGCACTGGGTGCTCTACAACCTGCCGCCCAACATCCATGACATCCCCGAGTCCATGCTGCCGGAGAGCCTCCCCGCAGGCGCTCGAGAGGCCCTCAACGACTGGAAGCGGATGGGCTACGGCGGCCCGTGTCCTCCCGTCGGCCGCCACCGCTACTTCTACCGTGTCTTCGCTCTGGACACCGTGCTGCCAGACATGGGGCACGCCACCTGGAAGCAGCTCGAGCGCGCCATGGAGGGCCACATCCTCGCCCAGACGGAGCTGATCGGCACCTACGAGAAGGTCCATCACCCCCAGCACTGACGCGCCAGCCAGGCCCGGAAAACACCCGGGCCTGCTTCCCCCCAACCGGTCCGCAATGCCATCGTAGACCCCCGTGACGACGCCCGACGGAGCGGGGGGGGCCCCGTACCAGCACTTGGAGACGCTGCCATTCGCCCTGGCCGTCGTCCGTGACAGCCGCATCGTCTACGCCAACACGGCGCTGCTCGAGTTGCTCGGCTTTCCCCGTGAAGAGGTAGTCGGCAGGCTCTTCGAGCTCTTCTCCCCGCAACAGCAGCCCTTCCTCGCCGAGCGGCATGCGCGCCGGCTGCGAGGTGAGCCCGTCCCGGACACGTACGAAACGGTCATCCGCTCCTCCCGGGGCGAGCGACGCGTGGAGCTGTCCATCTCCATGAAAGAGCCGGAGACGTGGGTGATGATCCGCGACCGCTCCGGCCGCGTGGTGCACCGCCAGATCCTCCAGCGAGTGGCCTCGCTCGGCGCGTCGCTGCCTGGCCTCCATGACGAGGAGGAGGTGCTGCGCCGCGTCTTCGAGGGCCTGGCCGAGCTGGAGCTGTCCTATGGCTACCTCGTGCCGGACGGAGAGCGGGTGTGGCTGGGCCATGCCTTCGTGGCCACCGGCACCGCCGCGGGCGAGGCGCGCCTCACCGGCCAGCACCTGGTGGATGTGCCGGGCACCTGGACTCCCATGCTGCGGCAGGCCTGGACGGAAGGCTCCGCCCACGGCGAGGACTTCGCTTGGGAGACGGCCCAGTTCGTGGGCCCGGACTGGGCCGAGCCGGTGCGCACCCACCTGCGGCGCGTGGGGCCCCTGCGTGCCGTCTGCGTCCGCATCGACCAGGAGGGCAGGCCCCGGGCCCTGCTGGCGCTGGCCGCGGACTGGCTGAGCGAGGAGGAGCTGCCCTCACTGCACCTCTTCGCCGCGCAGGTGTCCGCCGCCCTGGAGGCCGCACGCACCATCTCCCGCCTGTCCACGCACAACACCGCGCTCACCGCGCTCAACTGCCTGGCCGCGGTGGCCGCCACCGCCGCGGAGCCGCGCGCCTTCTTCGGGCCGGGCACCGAGGAGATCATCGGGCTGCTGCACTGCACCACGGTGCTCGTGCTGCTGCGCAACGAAAAGGGCGACGAGCTGGAGCTCGTCTGGTCCCAGGGAGCCACCGAGGAGTCGGTGCAGCCCTTCCGCCGGCTGCCCATGCGCGGCACCATGTCCGGCAAGGTCATCGAGCTGGGCATGCCCATGGTGCTGCAGGCGGATGACTTCTCCGAGCCCATGCGCGAGCACTTGCGGCGTCATGGCCGCGCCACCGTGGCCATGGTGCCCCTGCAGGTGCGCTCGCGCATGGTGGGCACGCTCGCCATCACCTTCTCCCAGCACCGCCTCCTGTCCCTCATGGAGCAGGAGACGCTCCAGGCCATGGGCTCGCACTTCGCCGCCGCCATCGAGTCCCACCGGCTCCTCCAGCAGGTGCGCGGGCGCGCCGAGGAGCTCGCCCGCATCCACGCGGAGCTCAAGCACGCCCAGCGGCAACTGGTAGAGCACGAGCGGCTGGCCGCGCTCGGCGAGCTGTCCGCCGTGGTGGCTCACGAGGTGCGCAACCCCCTGGGCGCCATCTTCAACGCCCTGGCCACCCTGCGCCGCTTCGTCGAGCCCGCCGCGCCCTCCAATACCCTCGTCACCATCCTCGAGGAGGAGGCCAACCGTCTCAACCGGCTGGTGGATGATCTGCTCGACTTCGCGCGTCCCCCGGCGCCCGAGCTCTACCCTGTCCCGCTGTCGCGCCTGCTCGAGGAGGCTGTGCGCACCGCGACGAGCGGCCAGTCTCGCATCCGCGTGGAGTGGGCCCTGCAGCCGGACGTGCCGCCCGTTCCCGTGGACGAGCGGATGATGCGCCAGGCCTTCCTCAACCTCGCCCTCAACGCGGTGCAGGCCATGCCTCAGGGCGGCACGCTGCGCGTCACCGCGCACCGCTGCTCCGAGTCCCCCGGCGCCATCGTGGAGTTCACCGACACCGGCTCCGGCATCCCCCCCGAGCTGCGCGAGCGCCTCTTCAAACCCTTCTTCACCACCAAGGCCACCGGCACCGGCCTGGGGCTCGCCATCGTCCAGCGCACCCTGGATGCCCACGGCGGCCACATCCTCATCGAGTCGCCCCCCGGCGGCGGCACCACCTTCCGGCTCGTGCTGCCGCTGCTTCCCCAAGTGGAAGCCCAGGCCGGGTAACACGAGGCGAGAACGGGGGGAGAAGGAGAAGAGGGCTCGCTCTCTTGCCCGCTGTCCGAGCTGGCTTCGGGTGTCGGGTACCGCACGCTCTTTGGCAAGGGCGAAATGACTTTCAATCCCTTGTCAAGGAATTCTTCCGTCGCTCCCTGGCCATTACGCATCGGGCGGAGTAGAAAGACCGAATCCCCAGGTACCGTTCCGTCGCTCGTGTGGCCGGCACCCTATCGCCGCCTGGGTGGAGTGATTCGAGGAGCCGGACCGCCCACCGAGCCCCATCCCGTATCCCGGGAGGTGTCGTGATGCGTCGTCTGCTCGTAGGGAGTGTCGCAGTGTCCGCGCTGGTGCTGGCGGGAGCCGCCCATGCCGAGGGGGAGTGTGGCTCGACGTCCGCCGGTTGGAACGCGCCCAACGGCGCCGTGGTGTTCGACCGCAGCAATGGCCCCATCCGCGATGTGTTGGATGCCGTGGGTGAGTACCGCACACACTCGATGCTCTCGCATGGCCCCGGCTCCACCGTCTCGCATGCCACCCTGGCCACCCCCACCCAGACCGACTGGCCCGGCGTGTGTAGCAAGCCCATCAACGGTTTCGATCTGCGCTACGGCTACCCGGGCCTGGAGCAGATCAACCAGGGCGGCATCTACATGTCGCTGTACGGCGATGGCACTGGCCCCGAGTGGATGGGCTGGCAGCAGGGAGACCCCACCCAGGCGGCGCTGATTGGCGACTCCATCTGGTACAACCACGCGTACGTCACCGACGTCTCCAAGCACGACTCCGGCCAGTACCTCGACCGGCCGGTGCGCAACGGCGCCCGCGTCAACTACTCGCTCTTCCAGTACCGGGACTTGCAGTCCACCCACCAGATTCCCGGCGATGCGGTGAACGGCGGCATGGTGTGCTCCACCTTCATGGCCTATGCGCACAACTACGCGGGCCGGGGTGTGGTGACGCCGCACTACTACTCGCACGCGCAGATCGCCAACGCCTCCAACTCGCTCTACACGGGCGTCTACAACGAGTGCAAAGCGTCGCTGGGCTGGTTCGTCAACGCGGCGCTCACCGTGGCCTGCCCCTTCTCCAACGTGTGCGGCAACGCCGGCAACCAGGTGGCCAACTGCATGTCCGCCAACATGTGCGACACCGCCGATGGCCGCTACTGGAAGAGCGTGCGCGATGATCCCAACGCCACCGCCGCCTCCATCAGCCCGGACCGCGTCGGAGGCTGGGGCGTCCACCCCATCAACAACACCATCTGGGGCCCGGACTACTCGCACCAGGTTCAGTGGAACTCGGGCGGCAACGTCTACGGCTGCTGGCAGTAAACCCTCCCGCATCACCTCCACCTGGAGAGGAGCCCCCCCTCGATGAGCTCGACCCCCGAGAACCGTTCCCAGCGGCCCTGGCGATGGGTGCTGCTGCTCGCACTCCTCGCCCTCGGGGGTGTGGTGGGTTGGCTCCTCTCCCAGCAACAGTCAGCACCGGAGGCCCCCGCGAGCCAGGCCCAGACGCGTACGCCTGCCGCACAGGAGGAAGCGCCCTCCCCCGCGCTCGCCGCCGCGCCGAAGTCTCCCGAGGCCGAGCCGCCCACCACCGCCGAGCCCGCGCCACCCATCGTGGATGAGGTGCTCGTGGAGAAACAGGAGGTGTGCTCGGGTGAGGACAACCTCATCTCCGTGCGCGCCCACACCCCGGATGGCAACGACGCGTACCTGCACTACACCGTGGGCGACGGCACCGGCCAGCGCGTCCCCATCCGCGTCTGGCGCAACGACGCGGACGGCTCGTTCGAGATTCCGCGCGTCACCGTCTTCACCAAGAACAACGTCGCCGTCACCGTCCCCATCCCTCCTTTCAAGGTGAAGGAGTGCGAGCCCGAGCGGCTCATCCATGTGATGTCGCGGCGGCAGCCCAACTCCGAGGACGACTTCGAGTTCTTCGCCAAGCTGATGGAGCGGCCCGCTCGGTCCGGACAGCCCGCTCCCAAGCCCTTCGTCCCCGTGCGCTACGTGTGGACCTTCGACGACGAAGCCCCCGTGACGACTTCCGGCCCCATCGTCTCGCACTCCATGCTGAGCAGCACGGGCGCCAGCGGCATGTACACCCAGCACCTCATCCGCGTGGACGCCTTCGACGCCTCCGGCCGCAAGGAGACCGGCCGCTCCTCGCTCCAGGTGCTCAACACCTCCTTCGAGAACTTCGACAAGAAGGGCATCGTCACCCTGCTCGCAGTGGGCACGCCCCGCTTCCCCGTGCTCGACCCGGACGGCGTGGTGCGGCAGACCTTCCGCCTCTACCACCGCTTCCGCGGACCCGTGCGAATCACCCAGGTGAAGGTCATCCGCTCCTTCCGCGGCAGCGACGAGGGCCCTCCTCCTCCCGAGCAGGCGGACGTGGCTTCCCTCCCCGTGAGCGAGGTTCCAGAAGGCAAGGGCACCGAGGTGAAGGTGACTTTCGACACCAAGGCCGAGCCCGACATCTTCGCGATGACTTACGCCCTGGAGGGCCTCAGCGCCGACGGCCATCCCGCTCGCGGCACCTTCTCCGTCATGCGCCCGCCTCCCCGGCCCACCAAGGAGAACAGCAGCCCCATCACCAACCCTGTCCTGCTCGCCAAGGTCAAACGCGCCCGCGAGTTGCTGAAGCAGGAGTTCGTCACCGATGAGGACATCTTCCGCCTCGAGCGCGAGGGGAAGTTCGCCGACCTCAAGGTAGACGCCTCCCAGAAGCCCTCCGGCAACGTCGCTCCCGCAGGGGGGACTCTCAACGGGCGCCCGAGAAACCCCGGGCGGTAACACGGAGGGAACTCTGGGGCAGATACCCTCACCCCGACCCTCTCCCAGAGGGAGAGGGAGAGAGGGAGCGGGCGGCCACGGTGGCGTGGGCAGGGGGAACGCGCCATGCTCTCTCCATGTCCCTCTTCGATGCCGTGGCGGCCGGTGACCTGGCCCGCGTGGAAGCGCTGCTCGCCGGTGGCGCCGACCCCAATCCCTTCGACTCCGATGGCCGTACCCCTCTCATCATCGCCGCGGAGATGGGTCACGAGGCGCTCGTCCGCACCCTGCTCGCCGCCGGTGCCGACCCCTCCCTCTCCGATCGCATGAGCGAGTCCGCCCTCATCAAGGCCGCCGCCCATGGTCACGGTCGCGTCGCCTCGTTCCTCTACCCCCACGCCTCCGAGGATGACCAGGCCATGGCCCGCACGCTCCTCCAGGTGGGCACTGACTTCTTCAACCTCCCCCGCTCCCAGCCCGAGCCCCCCGACGACTTCCGCCGCAAGCTCGCCTCCGCCAGCGCCTATGTCTCCAGCAAGCTCGGCGACGACAACCCCGCCGAGCGCCTCGAGCGCCTGCACCGCGCTGAGAAGAACTCCAAGAAGCCCTGAGCCTCCCGCCACAGGTTTTTCGCGAAATCGGGCCTCAGTGTCTGGTTTTGAGCGCCCCTTTCGCTCACCGCTCAACATCCCCGCCGGCCGGTTTCAGGCGTGTCACATCCTTCCGTGTCACCATGGGTGCTGTTCGGTGCGGCCCTGTGGGTCGCAGGGTGCTACGCAGCCCCGCCTGTAGGGGCTCTCGCAACCGGGGGACATGCATGATGATGATGGATGAGCGGGTGGTGTTCGGGAACACCTTCCACGGCATCTTCCAGATTGCCCTGCACGGAAGACTCTCCACCGCGGCCCGGAGTGCCCTCGGACGCATGGGCCTCCACGTCGACCGGCAACCCCTCCCCTTCTACCCGGCGTCCGTCTGGCGCCCCTCCCTCGACATCGTCGTGCGAGACCTCTTCCCCGACCTGCACCTCGAGGAGGCCTACCGCCGGCTCGGCCAGAAGATGGTCACCGACGTCAGCGAGACGGTGCTCGGCCGCGGCATGCTCGCGCTCGGCCGCGCCCTTGGGCCCCGCCGCTTGCTGATGCGGATGAACCACAACTTCCGCAACGCCGACAACTACGTGCAGATGCAGCTCACCGAGCTGGCGCCCACCGCGTACGAGGTCCACATCAACGAGACGCTCGGCATGCCCTCGTACTACCAGGGCATCATCGAGGCCGCGCTCGGAGCCTCCGGAGCCCGCGAGCCCCATGTCCACCACGTGCGCGCGGAGGGCAGTGGCTGCACCTACCGCGTCGAGTGGCACTGAGGCCGAGGCGCTCGGTGGGGTGCTCAGTGAGACAGGAGTGAGGCGGCCCGCTGCAGCACGCCCCTCCAGCCCGACAGCCGCACGTCCTCGCACTCCTCGCGCACCAGCGCCCAGCAGCCCTCCTTCGGGTCCGCGATGAGCTCGTGTGTGGAGCCCGCAGGCGCGCTGTTCCAGTCGCCCGCCTCTAGGAAGCGCCCCCGGTCCCAAACGCCACCGGCCAGCACCATTCCCTCTTCGCCGCCCTGATGCGCGTGCCTCGGGAAGCGGGCCCCCGGCTGAATTTGCACCAGGAAGAGCCCACACCCGCCTGGCGCTTCCCTCACCAGGCGCGCCGTCCGGCTGCCGCTGCCCAACACCGAGTGCCAGTTCCAGCGCTCCGGAGGCGGCAGCTCCGCCAGCACCGACGGCGGCAGCGGCACTCCCTCCACCGGCCGCGGGGGCTCATGCTGGGAGGCCTCCGCCCAGATGCGGTCGAAGAGCGCAGAGGGCACGGGTGCCTCGGGCATGGCCTCGAGCACCGTGCCTCCGGGCTCTGCGAGACGCCCCAGCTCGCGCCCGCAATCGGGACAGAAGGACAGGTGCGTCTCCAGCAGGAGGCGCAGGGGCACGTCCGCGGTGCCCGTGGCGTAGGCTAGCAACCGCTCAGAAGGGGGATGGTTCACGGGCTTCATCGCTTCACTCCGTCAGCAGGGCGCGCATGTGCAGCAGGGCCATGCGGATGCGAGACTTGAGGGTGCCCAGCGGGACCGAGAGCTCCGTCGCGGCCTCCTCGTGCGTGTAGCCACCCAGCACCGCCAGCTCGACCGCCTGGCGCTGCTCTGGGCTAAGGACTCCCAAGGCCCGCTCCAGACTCATGGACAGCTCGGGGTCTGCCTGGACGAGCGCCAGCACCGGACGCTCTTCCTCGAAGGCCGAGGGCTCCGAGCCGGGTACCCGGCGTCGCCAGCGGTCCACCAGCTTGTTGCGGGCAATCATGTACATCCACGCCAGGGGCGTGCCTTGCTCGGCCCGGTAGCTGGAGGCCTTCTGCCAGATGGCAGTGAAGACGTCCTGCACCACATCCTCGGCGAGCGTGCGGTCCCTCGTCACGCGCAGCACGTAGCCCAGCAGCCGGCCTGCGTGCCGCTCGTAATAGGACTGGAAGGCCGCTTTGCTGCCCCCGGCGATGGCGCCGAGCAGCGCCCCATCCTCCTCCATGGCTCCCCACTCCTCCGGACGCACGCGCCCTGCGCGCCGCCCGGGTTCATCCAGAGGGCATACGCAAGAAGAGTGGGTTTGGATGAGCCCATGAAAAAGGGGAGGTCGCCTGTCAGCGCCTCCCCCGGGGGTCGGACGACCAGCCGTCAGCGACGGCCTGGCCTCGGAGCTAGAACTGGTTGGCGCGCGCCTGCTCGAAGGGCACGCGGTGGTTCAGGTACGTGTGCTGCAGGCTGTGGTTGTTGGCGAGGTTGAGGCCGCCATCGCCGAAGCGATGCACCACCGCGCCCGCGCCCGCGTCCTTGAGGAACTTGAGCGGATCCACGCTGCCGCCGAGGCCCGTGAGGGTGGGCACCACGTCGCGGTTGTTGATGTAGTGCACGTACTGGGGGCCGTCCGGGTACTTGGTGGACGCCGCGCCGAAGGTCTCGACGCTCAGCTTGCCCATCAGCTTCTGGACATCCCCCTTGGACATCCCATCTTCGATGCGCAGCCGGCGCTCGACGTCGAAGAGGGCGCGCGCGGTGATGAGACCGCCCTGGCTGTAGCCCATCAGCTGCACGTCCCGGCCAGCCTTCAGCTCCGAGTAGAGGGTGTCCGCCAGCGTGTCCACGGCGGGGTTGGTGCCCTTGTCCAGCTTGTCCTTCACGCACTGGGCCAGGTCGGAGATGACACCCTCGGTGGAGTTGTGGATGCCGATGGCCTTGGCGTTCGTCTTGTCGGCGATGGCCTGGAGGTCGCTGGACTGCGACTCCTTGGGCGTCAGGATGCCGTTGACGTAGATGATCGTCTTGTCCGGGTTGGGGTTGTTGCGCGGGGTGACGCCCGGGATGTCCTTCAGGGGCGTGCCGGGCGGGAAGGTCTGGCCGCCAGCGCCCACGAACTGACCGTCATACACCTTGTCCTTCGGCTTGCTGCCACCCAGCAGGTTCGCCGACACCTGGCGCGCCGGACCCGTCTCGAAGCCGTCCCCAGCCTTCTTCGCCACCTTGGCGCCGTCCGCCTTCACGGTGTTCACCGGCGTGGCCACGGGCTGCTGGGCCTTCTCGACGGTCTGGCGGCCCGTCGGGGCCACGGCGCTGCGATTACGATCAATGGAGGTCATGGGGGCTCCTAATGAATCTGTGTGAAATCCGTTGATCCATTCTCCCACGGACCCGTGTGGAAGTTGCTTACCCCCCTCATTTTCCGGGGGGAGTCTGGATCTGACGGATTCTCACGGGGTGGGAAATAGCGCCGAGCAGGCAATCGCCCTGCCCCCAGGTCTGAGCCGAGCCCCCCTCCGGCGGCCCGCCCCACCTTGGCTGCGCGAGGTGTCATCCCCACCTTCATCGGGCCTCACCCGCCCTGAGGTCCGATTGAAGGGCGGAAGGAGAGCGACAATGGAACGCAGCCCACCGACCGGATGGCAGGCGATGGACGCTGCTCTCGCACCTGAGCCCGATACCTTCGTCCCTCCCCGCGCCCTCTCCTTGAGGCAGTTCATCCTGCGACTCCGGGAAGCCCATGCCCGGGGCGGTATCCAGGCCATCGAGGAGGTCCTCCGGCAGGGCCAGCTCCATCGGCGTGCGGTGGAGCCGTTCGCCTTGCTGCGCGAGGGCCGCTACACCCGCACCCTGGTGTACCGGGACGAGGACCTCGAGGTGCTCGTGCTGGGCTGGGGCCGAGGTGCACGCGCGCCCATCCACGGGCACGACGGCCAGGAGTGTTTCCTGATGACCGTTGCGGGCGAGCTGGAGGTCTCTGACTACCGGCTGGTAGCAGGCGGCCAGGAGCCCGGCTACGCGCTCGTCGAGCGCATGGGCCCTCGCCGCACGCTGTTGCCCGGCGCCATGGACCACCGCAACCCCGAGATGGAATTGCACTCGGTGCGCACCGGCGCGCGCAGCGGCTTCGCCATCTCCCTGCACGTGTATTCCCGCCCCATCGACCAATGCCTCACCTATGACCCGCGCCGCTCCAGTTGCGAACTGCGCAAACTTCATTACGACCGTGTGATGCGCCTCGCCGACCCGACCTCTTCGCGCTCTCCTCCCCCCACGGCCAGGCTGAGCCCCGGACGGCTCGCCCGCCTCTGGCGCTCACTCTTCCGGCGCGTGCAGGAGGTGAAGGAAACAGTGAAGGAGACCCTCGTCCCCGCCCGGGTGGGCGAGGACTCGGCGAAGATTGCCGTCAAGCGCGTGGAGCACCGCTACGCCAACAAGGTGGTGGCGCTCCAGGACGTCAATCTCAACATCCGCTCCGGCGAGTTCGTGTGCCTGCTGGGGCCCTCGGGCTGTGGCAAGTCCACCCTGCTGTACGCGCTGGCGGGACAAATCTCCCCCACCGGCGGGCAGGTGCGCATCGACGGCAAACCCATCGCCGGGCCGGGGCCGGACCGGCTGCTGATGTTCCAGGATGCGGCGCTCTTCCCCTGGCTGTCCGTGCGGCAAAACATTGAGTTCGTGCTCTCCGCCCGGGGCATGTCCCGGGCCGAGCGCTCCGAGCGCGCACGCCGCTTCATCCGCTACGTGCAGCTCGAGGGCTTCGAGGATGCGATGCCGCACGAGCTGTCGGGCGGGATGAAGATGCGCACGGCGCTCGCCCGGGCGCTGGCGGTGGACTCACCGGTGCTGCTGATGGACGAGCCCTTCGGTTCGCTGGACGCGCAGACACGCGTGCACATGCACGAGTTGCTGCAACGGGTGTGGCTGGAGACGCACAAGACGATTGTCTTTGTCACCCATGACGTGACGGAGGCGCTGGTACTGGCCAACCGGGTGGTGGTGATGGCACCACGGCCCGGCCGCATCCTGAGGGACCTCGAGGTGCGGCTGCCCATGCCGCGAGGCCCCGATGACGTGGAGCTGGTGGGGCTGGCGCGGCAGATCCGCTCCATGCTCCGCGAGAGCGATTCCATGAGCGGGACCCGCCCGGGCGCCCGGGAAGAACGAGGAACACACCATGAAGGCGTGGCACCTGGGACAGAAGCTGCTGTTCCTCGCGGGACTCCTGGCGGTCTGGGCGCTGCTGGCCCGGTTCGGCCCATGGCCGCACCACCTGTTCCCGGGCCCGAAGGCAGTCGCTGAGAGCCTCGTCGCCATGGCGCGCGATGGCCGGCTGTGGGCTGGCGTCACGCGCTCACTGGGACGGCTCGCCCAGGGCTATGGCCTGTCCGTGATCATCGGCGTGCCGCTGGGCGTTGTCATGGGGCGGATAAAGCCCGTGCGGCGGCTGCTGCGCCCGTTGGTGGTGGGCCTGCAAGCACTCCCCTCCATCTGCTGGCTGCCGCTGGCGCTGCTGTGGTTCGGCCTCACCGAGACGTCCATCATCTTCGTGGTGGTGATGGGCTCGGTGCTGGCCATCGCCATCGCGGTGGAGGACGGCGTCATGGGCGTGGACCCGCTGCTGTTGCGCGTGTCTTCTACGTACGGCATCCGCGGGGCGCGCTTCTACGGAGGCGTGCTGCTGCCCGCGGCGCTGCCCGGCATCGTCACCGGGCTCAAGCTGGGGTGGAGCTTCGCCTGGAGGGCTCTCATGGCCGGCGAGCTGCTGTACGTGTCCGGCGGACTGGGCCAGCTGCTCACCATGGGCCGCGAGCTGATGGAGATTCCCCAGGTGATGGCGGTGATGCTCTGCATCATCGCCGTGGGCACCGTCATCGACCGCCTCCTCTTCCAGACGGTGGAGCTGCGCGTGCGCCGCCGCTGGGGATTGGTGCCGGGCTAACAGAAGCCTCGTACCCCAGTCCATGTGCGGCGGGTCCTGACCCTCCCCACCCTGGGCGGCATATGCGTTTCGGATTGCTGGTGGTGGGGGTCGCTGCCCTGTGTCTGGCGGCGAGCGGGTGCAAGAAGGAGCAGGCGGGGGAGGGCTCGGCAAAACAGGGCATGAAGGAGCAGCGCCCGCTGCGCATGGGCTTCTTCCCCAACATCACCCACGGCCAGGCCCTGGTGGGCAATGCCTCGGGCGCCTTCCAGAAGGCCGTGCCCGGCATCGAGATGAAGATGTTCAACGCCGGACCGGCGGCCATGGAGGCGCTCAGCTCCGGCTCGCTGGACGTGTCCTACGTGGGCACCGGGCCCGCCATCAATACCTTCCTCAAGGGCGGGCGGGAGTTGCGCATCATCGCCGCGGCGGCCGACAACGGCGCGGTGCTGGTGACGAAGACGGCGCGCACTCCGGCGGAGCTCAAGGGCAAGACGCTCGGCACGCCTCAGCTCGGCAACACCCAGGACATCGCGCTGCGATACTGGCTGGGCCAGCAGGGGATGAAGGTGGGGCAGGACGTCACCGTCACCCCTCTATCCAACCCGGACATCCTCGGCCTCTTCATCAATGGAAAGATTGAAGGCGCCTGGGTGCCCGAGCCGTGGGGCGCGCGCATGGTGGCCGAGGGCGGAGGCCACATCCTCCTGGACGAGCGCGACCTGTGGCCGGAGCGACGCTTCCACACCACGGTACTCGTCACCACCCAGAAGACGCTCAAGGAGCGGCCCGAGCAGATCAAACAACTCTTGCGCGCCCACGTGGAGCTCACGCGCAGTTGGCAGCAGCAGCCCGAGGCCTTCATCTCGCGCGTCAACGACGCCTTCGGCAAGGTAACCGGGCACCCCATCTCCGAGGCCGTGCTCAAGGACGCCTTCTCTCGGCTGGAGCCCGCCCTGGAGGTAAACCCGGGCCAGCTTCAGCAGGCGGCCGAGCACGCACGGCAGCTCGGCTTCATCCCCAGCTCTGACCTGTCGGGCCTGGTGGACGACTCGCTCCTGCGCGAGGTGATGGGCTCCCAGGGTCAGCCAGCGCAGCAGGACACGAGCCCCTGATGAAACAGGCTGGCCCCAGGTCCGCGCCAGTAGGTGCATGGCCGAGCGGGTCGCTCAGCTCAGCTTGGGCGGGACGCGGTAGATCTCCTCCACATCGTCGTGGTTGTAGAGCCCCATCGCCTCGCGCTGCACGATGAGCGTCCACTTGCGGTACTCGGCATCGAGCCGCTTCTCTTCGTACTCGGCGAGCTTCTTGTTTCGCGCCGGGCTCGGTGCCATGGCCCGCACCTGCTGCCCGAGCTGCTGCAGTTCGGAGAGCTGCCGCTCGATCCTCTGTCCGAGGGCCCTGATGCTCGAGGCCGCCTCAGCGCGCATCTCGATTTCGATCGCGAGCGCTCCACCGACGGGTCCCTTGCTCGACATGTCTCGTAGACCTCGTTCCGTGATTTCCGCGTGAAAGATAGGAGGAGGGCCGCGGGGGCGCTTGAAGGAATGCGACACCTGCGCCCACGAGGAGGACCTTCCCTTATGGATGCCAGGGGATTCTAGCAGCCTGACCGGCCCAGCCGATGGAGGGGCGGCCGCCCCGGTGGAGGTGGTAGGAGTCACGCCATGAACGAAACCCCTCGGGTGCTGCTGGTCGGTGCGGGAGCCGTCGGCCAGGTGTTCGGAAAGTATCTCCAGGCGGCCGGCTGCGAGCTCTCCTTCCTGGTGAAGGAAAAGTACGCGGACGAGGCGCGGCATGGGTTCACCCTCTACGAGCTCGGCATCCTCGAAAAGGACCCCGAGCCGACGACGTTCTCCGGCTTCGGAGTCCAGGTCTCGAACGAGGAGGTTGCGGCACGGCGGTGGGATCAGGTCTGGCTCTGCGTCTCCTCGACGGCGCTGCGGGCCGGGAACTGGGTGGGCGAGCTGGCGCGGGCCACGGGCGAGGCCACCTGGATCATGCTCCAGCCGGCGCTCGATGACCGCGAGTGGCTCCTGCAATGGATTGCGCCGGAGCGGCTCGTCTCCGGCATGATTCCCTTCATCAGCTTCCACGCGCCGCTGAAGCCAGGGGAGCGGCTTCCGAGGCCGGGTACGGCGTTCTGGCTCCCTCCGATGAGCCGGGGCTTGTTCAGCGGGCCCCCGGAGCGCCTCCAGCCAGTCATCCGGACGCTGAGGGCCGGCGGGTACCCAGCCCGGCCCACCCCGGATGTAGTACGCGACGTGGCGATTCCCTCGGCGGTGCTCACCGTCTTCGTGAACGGATTGGAAGCAGCCGGCTGGAGCTTCGAGCGGTTCCTCCAGCGCGACTCGCTGGAGCACGTCCACCGGGCCGCGCGCGAGGCGGTCCAGGTCGCGGCCTCGCACACGAAGGGGAGCGCCTCCACCGTACTGCCACTGCTGCGCCCCGTGCTATTCAAGCTGCTGCTTCCCGTGGCGGCCCAGCTCACGCCCTTCGACCTGGAGACCTATCTGAAGGTCCACTTCACCAAGGTGGGAGAGCAGACCCGCTCGATGATGCGGACGTACGTGGACCTGGGAAGGAGCGCGGGGTTGCCCATCGAGCACCTCCAGGCCGCTTCCCGCTGAGGGCGCGGTGGCCGGCTTCTATGGGGCATGAATGAACCACACCACCATGGTCGGGGTTAAGCCGGAGCCGGAAGATACGAACCCGTCGACGTTGGCAACCGACAGGAAAGAGCCGAAGAAGGAGGATGCCGCAGCTTTCTTGAGCCGAGTTGCTGCACAGGATATTTATTCTGGACGTCTTCGCCAGTTCCCCATGCAGGGCAGGCACAGCGCTCTGGCCTACGTGACAGCACCAAGGGACCGCCCCATCCTGGATCACGTTGGGCGCTCTACTGTGCTCGCAGCGGACCCCCGCCCGGGTCCACAGCGGGCGTGGTGTTGAGTTTGGCACAGCCTTACTGCCAGGATGCCCAGGCATTCCCCAACGATGGTGGAGGCGGAGCTTGTCGTGGGCAGGCTCGGGAGAAGCTGTGCGATTTAGGAAGGGGAAGTGGAGACCGGTGGTAGCCTCAAGCAATGCTCCAACATGGTTATAGGTGGGAGAAGCTGTATCTGGTGGCGGAGAGCACGATGGAGACGGTGAACCGGCCTCTCGCCGAGCCATTCGCAGGGGCGCTCCTGGAGCTGTCCCACAGCCAAGAAGAGAGCCTGCCTGCCGAGTTCTGGCAGGACGAGAAAAAAGGCATGGCGGCTGGGAAGCACGGTCCGAGGACTCGCAGAGAAAGTGTTTTGAAGACCACTCGCGCTATGGACGAGTTTAGCTGCGCGACATCGCGGAGAAGCGCTTCATGCGAATCGCGAAGTAGCGGGACTAACTACCGCCCTCGCAGAGGCCCCAAAGGTGGAGGAAGACCGGAAACCAGCGAGCAAGGCTCCGTGCAGAGGGCGGAGGCATCAACACCCACGGGCGGACTGGCTCGTGTTGCGCTGCGGCGCACCCTCAAGATCGAATTTCTTCGAATGAGTGAGCAGAGATGGCACGCGACGGGTGCTGACCTACCTCACGCAAGCATCGGCGGTGCGCCGCGTCCTCCAGCACCTGAAGTTCCCAGGCATCCCGCTGCCGCTACTCTCCGTGCAAGGGTCGCCTCAGCAGGCTTCTCTTCTGCAATGAAGGGCCCTCAGCGGCGTGCGACAGCAGCGCGACCTCATACTCCTCCCTCTCGTATGAGGGATACCTGCCCCGGCCGAGACGGATGGAAGGTAGGGGTGAGCCAACGGCTACCCATCTGTCAGAGAGGGACAGCAGCCTACTTTCCGCGACCCCGTCACACTGCGGCATGGGCCCCATCCAGCGGTCCTCACAAGCACAACATGGGCTCTACTCTGCCTATGCGTGTCAAAGAATATGAGGGACTCAACCCGTCACTACACGCAGCACGACAGAGAAGAGCACAAAGCGGGCTGCCAAATTTCCCCGGCGCCATACAGCCGTTTCGAGCCCTTTGACACCGTCTCAGGCCTGAGCGAGCAGGGACACATATACTAGCGAGGAATTATGACCGAGGGTGATATCGAAAATCCTGACCTGGCAAATGAGCCACAGATATATCTCAAAGCAGCGTCGTTCGATGGGTGGCCTACCCCTCGTGCGAAGGCGAATACCACTCTCTCTGCGCAAAGAACGATCTTGGTAGGGCGGAATGGCGCTGGCAAGTCTCTGCTGATTGATGGCCTTTATTCGGCAGCAAGAGCCTGTATTGGCCCATCGCCACGAACAGTCTTTAATATTTACGAAGCGCCACCGTCCTTTAGTTTCGAGTTTTCGTTGCAAGGAGGAAACGAGACCCTCGTTCTCTCAACGCAATGGCAGATCCTCGATCAATCTAACGATACCGACATTACCACCAAGCCACTCAACAGGACCGAGCGCTGCTGGATCGCCGAGACCAATGAAACGCTTTGGAGCTTGGAAAAAGAAGTCGCAACTCTTGCCAACGGGTCAAAAATCCCCGTACCACCCAGTTTGGGTTTACTCAGCTTCGGCGGGCGCGCAATCACTGATGAGCGTGGCTACGCACGAAAACTGAGAGCCTTCTTGCGTGGAATAAGACGGATTGATGCGGGATTGCCACGCCTTGGGCGAAAAGAGTTTGAGATCATCCGACCCACAAGCGCCGCCCGTGTTGGGCTTTCAGAGGTGTCAGGTAAGCGCCCTTCACGGGTTGGGCGATTGGCCCGGCATCTCGTGGACGCATTTGAGCGAAAGGCAGATGTTTTCGGCGAATTTGCTGCCCTTGCGAACCAGTTAGGATTGGCAAAGACCATTGATGTAGAAACCGTCACTCTCAAGCCAAGTGCGGACGGCACATCTGCCGAAAGTGGCATGCCAGAGCCTGATAGATTTTTCCTAGTTAGTTTTGACGGAGTAAATATCGGGCAATTATCAGACGGAACTCTCAGGGTAGCCGAAATCCTATGGACACTTGTATCTTTGCGCCCCAATGAAATGCTTCTTTTGGAAGAGCCCGAAACAGGAATTCATCCGGGATTGCTCAAGAAACTCTTATCTGTAATCGAATCATACACAATGGGACGCCAGATTGTTATTTCGACACATTCCATTCAAGTTGTGAATTGGGCTAATGCTGATGAAATACGGCTGGTTGCTCGTGAGGATGCGGTTGTAACGAGTCATGGCCTCCGCACTGAACAACTGGAACGAGTGTCCCGGTACTTGCAGGACGAAGGCACCTTGGCAGACTTCCTGTACAGTGGCGGTGCCGATGAGTAGGGTCATTGGTCTTGTTGCAGAAGACGATACTGATGTCGACACCCTAAAAGTTATTGTCAACAGAGTCATGGAACGCCCTACAGGCTTTCGGAAACGTGTAGGGAATGGCTGCGCAAGAATACGCCACAAGGCAGGAATTTGGCTTAAGCAACTCGGCGACGAAGGATGCACAGCCGTTATCGTTCTTCATGACTTGGACCGGAATCCAGCCAACAATGCGCTAAACGCTATAGATAAGCTCTACAGGGATCTTGAGAAAGTCTGCTCGGGCTCTGGGGTGGTCCATTTTATTTGCATTCCCGTAGAGGAAATTGAGGCTTGGTTCTGGGCTGATGAGAAAGTGGTAAAACGGGTGGGAAGAGGTGAGGGAAAGGCCCATCCCAATCCTGAGGCAATATCGCGACCCAAGGAGGGACTTATTCGCCTGTCGCGTGGGGCCAACAAAAAACCCCTGTACTCGACTAACGAAAATGTCAAGCTCGCCGAACTGCTCAGTCTCGATATTTGCCGCGAAAAATGCCCATCCTTCAGAGGGCTTTACTCATTTCTGCAGCAAATTAAGTCCGGCACAACATAGAAGAACGGCAGGCGTTCACCTCCTCGGAGAGACTGGATGGTGGTCGCATGAGGGGGTGTCAAAGAGTTCGAGCCGCGAGAGCAGATACGAATAGGGGTCACAAATTTGAGCGACGCGACCCAGCACGAGGCGCGGAAGGTGTAGAGAGGAAAACGCGTTGAGAAGTCCCCCCTCCTCCACCGAGCTGTTTCGAGTTCTTGTCACAGTCTTTGATCCCATCATCAGCTTCCACGCGCCGCTGAAGCCAGGGGAGCGGTTTCCGAGGCCGGGTATGGCGTTCTGGCTCCCTCCGATGAGCCGGGGACTGTTCAGCGGGCCCCCGGAGCGCCTCCAGTCAGTCATCCGGACGCTAAGGGCCGGCGGGTACCCAGCCCGGCCCACCCCGGATGTAGTACGCGACGTGGCGATTCCCTCGGCGGTGCTCACCGTCTTCGTGAACGGATTGGAAGCGGCCGGCTGGAGCTTCGAGCGGTTCCTCCAGCGCGACTCGCTGGAGCACGTCCACCGGGCCGCGCGTGAGGCAGTCCAGGTCGCGGCCTCGCACACGAAGGGGAGCGCCTCCGCCGTGCTGCCACTGCTGCGCCCCGTGCTATTCAAGCTGCTGCTTCCCGTGGCGGCCCAGCTCACGCCCTTCGACCTGGAGACCTATCTGAAGGTCCACTTCACCAAGGTGGGAGAGCAGACCCGCTCGATGATGCGGACGTACGTGGACCTGGGAAGGAGCGCGGGGCTTCCGGTCGAGCACCTCAACGACACGTCCACGCCTTCGGAGGACACGCGCAGCGGCCCTCCTCGGGTCTAGGCTCCACCGAGAAACAGGCATCGCCGCAGCTCGCCACGACACGGCCGGTGAGCATCTCCACGTAGAAGTACGGCCCGTCCACCTCCACCCGGCAGTTCAACCGGACGAGGCCACCGCAACTCGCGACCACCTCGCAACCGTCTGGCGGGGAGAGCAGGTTGAGGTGATCACCGGCTTCGATCTCATCGAAGGACACCGGGCCACATCCGCCACCCGCCAGGAGCAGGAACAGCGCGGCGGTGAGCTGGAAGCCCCTCCGGGGCACTCCAGGCCAGGAAGAAAACGATGGCTTCTTCTGGGTCGGGCTCTTCATGCTCGAGGTGCTCCGCATCACGGGGAGAGGAGAGGGTTGAAACGCGAGGGTGACCAGCCGCGCGGGCATTGCCACGCGTGTGCCAGGGATTGCGCGCCCCGCTGCGCGCCTGGAATTCCGAGGAGTTGGGGGCAGCGTGGAGGGTGGAAGGGTCTCGAAAAATCGAGGCCAATGGGAGGGGGGCGCCGGAAAACCGCGAACCCTGGCCAGATTGTGGGCACCCGATGCGCCGATCATGGTCATTTTTCCCTCGGGGAGGGCGTGTTACCCAAAACATGCATTTCACCGAAGGAGAGCGGCATGCCCCGGCACCATTTTCCCGTCGTTCCATTGCTCCTGCTGACGGCTTGTGCGAGCACAGGAGAGTACGCCTCCGGCAAGCCGCCCCCCATCGACGGGCCCCGCGAGATCCTGAAGGGAATCCACGAGCGCGCCGGGCTCGTACTCGAGAAGGATGCCTACGGTGACGGTGCAACGAACCTCGTCTACCTGGACCAGGGATGGGGGCCGCCCGAGACCCTCTGGTTCTACCATGCGGATCAGGGCTCGGTGCTCATGCCCTACGACACCCTGGTCCACCTGGAGCAGACCGGGAGCGACAAGCCGTTCATCCACCCCGAGCACATGACGCAGTTCCGGTTCCTCGCTCAGCACAAGACCCCGAACAACCCCGACGCGCTCCCCGTGGGCTTCGCGCGCCATCGGGACCAGGTGGGCCTGACGTGCGCGGCCTGCCATACCTCGCAGATCAACTACCACGGCACGGCGATCCGGATCGACGGTGCGCAGGCGCTCGCGGATATCTCCGGCTTCCTGCACGAGGTGCAGGCGGCGCTGACGGCGACGCTGGCCGATGACGCCAAGCTCGCGCGGTTCGCCGCCGCGGTGCCTGGAGGGAGCCGTGACAACACCAGCCGCGAGGCGGCACGCAAGAGCCTCACGCAGACGCTGCGCTGGTTCGAGAGCTACAACACCGCCAATCACTCCACCACGGTGGAGGGCTTCGGCCGGCTCGACGCGGTCGGACGGATCATCAACCAGGCGATCCGCTTCAGCAGTGATCCCAAGAACAGCCTCAAGCCCAATGCACCCACGAGCTACCCGCTCCTGTGGGACGCCCCGCGCCACGACTATGTGCAATGGACGGGGTTCTCGCCGAACGAGGGGGCGGGCTCCCTGGGCCGCAATACCGGCGAGGTGGTGGGCGTGTTCGGACGCATCGAGGTGAAGCACTACGAAACGGAGCAGGAGGCGAAGAAGGGGTATCCCTCGACGGTCGAGGCGAACGAACTGGTCGCGATGGAGGAGTCCTTGCGAGGGCTGAAGTCACCTCAGTGGCCGGAGAAGATCCTGCCGCCAATCGATCGCACACTGGCGGCTCGCGGCGAGACCCTGTACCAGGCGCACTGTGTGTCGTGCCACGCGCTCATCGACCGAGACGACCCCAGGCGGAGCGTCGTCGCCATGATCACGGGTGTCGACATCGTGGGGACCGACGACACCAGCGCCAGGAACATCGCCGAGGCGCGTGTGCCGTCAGGGGTACTCGAGGGAGCCATCTCGCCCAAGGGCACGAAGTATGGCGCCCAGATGAGCGCGCTCTCCCTGGTGGCGGATCTCGCCACCCGCACCGTCTCGGCCAACCCCGTTGCGGCGCTCAAGTCGATCGCGAACGCCAAACTCAACGGGCAGGAGAAGACAGCCAAACAAGGCAATCACTCCCAGAACAGTGACGCGAACCCGGCGGCCGACCTGATGGCCTACAAGGCGCGCCCCCTCAATGGAACCTGGGCCTCCTCGCCCTACCTCCACAATGGCTCGGTGCCCACGCTCTACGAGCTGCTCCTGCCGCCCGCCGAGCGGCCCCAGACCTTCGCCGTGGGCCGCTGGGAGTACGACCCCAAGAAGGTGGGCTACGTCAGCGACGGACAGGCCCCCTTCGTGGTCGACACCCGCGTGACCGGCAACTCCAACCGGGGCCATGAGTACGGCGTAACGCTCCCCGATGCGGATCGCTGGGCACTGGTGGAGTACCTCAAGACACTCTGAAGCTCGGCCTCTTGGGTTGACCCGGCTGGGACTCGCCGTTAACCTGATTTCACGATGCTTTCCACGTGCGCTCGCTTCCTGACCACCGCCTGCGGCCTCTGTTGCTGCGGCGAGTGTTGTTAGGCGAGCAGCCACGTCCCTCGGATAGCACCGGCTGAGACCCTGGTGCGGCGCGAGGGAAGCCTCGTGCCGTCCCACCTGAGCGCCAAGCCGTGCAACGGGAGCGTCCTGACGCCCCTCCGTGGACGCGCTCGAACCCAGCCGGAGTGCCCCCGTGTCCATTGCCCGAATCGAGCCGCATGACGACTTCCTGCGCGTCCACTTCTCCGCCGGAGAAGGCCCGCGCCACGCCGACTTCCACTGGTTCTGGCTGCGTCACAACTCCGAGTTCGACCGGCACCCCCTCACCCACGAGCGCATCGTCTGCTCCTCCGAGCTGCCACTCGAACTCCACCCCCGGCTCGTGCGGCTCTCCGAGGACGCGGCCGCCCTCGACATCGACTGGGGCGACCGCTCCGACGGACAGGTGAGCCGCTATGCCTCCGACTGGCTGCGGGCCCACGCCTACGCGCCCGAGCGCGTCCCCGCGCCAGCGCCTCCCTCCGACAGCAGCTCCATCACCGTGAACGCCGCGCACCTCGACGAGCCCCTCGGACGTTTCGCCCTGCGAACGCTCCAGCGCACCGGCGCCGTCGTCGTGCGGGGCTTCGGTACCGACACGGAAGCCCTCATCGAGCTCATCCGCAGCGAGGGGCTCTCCGTCATCGAGACACACTTCGGGCGCATCGAGGACCTGCGGACCGACAACACGACCAACCGCAACACCGATCAGCTCGGGTACACGGACAGCGCCATCCAGCTCCACACGGACCAGCCGTTCCTCGACCGACCGCCGCGCTACCAGCTCCTGCATTGCCAGCAGCCCGCGAACACGGGGGGCGACAACGCTGTGGTGGACGCGCTCGCGGCGGCGCACCACCTCGCCGACCTGGACCGCCCCGCCTTCGAGCTGCTGCGCACGGTGCCGGTGACCTTCCACCGCAAGCAGAAGTCCTTCGAGCGCGTGCTCGTCTCCCCCATCCTGGACTTCGACGCGCCCGGCGGCTTCCGCATCCGCTACAGCTACTTCACCCTCGCCCCCCACCGCCGGCCCTTCGCCGAGATGGAGGCGTGGTACCGCGCCTACAACCGCTTCGCGAAGCTCGTCCGGGACGAGCGCCACCAGTACCGGCTGCGCCTCGAGGCCGGCGACTTCCTCCTCTATGACAACTGGCGCATGCTCCACGCGCGCACGGCCTTCACCGGCTCCCGCTGGTTGCGCGGCGTGTACTTCGACGCGGCGTAGGACGCTCGGGTCGTCACCTCCCCGGGACCCCAAGGTCCCCGCCCGTGTGCCTGGGAGCGGGCAATCGGGAGGGACGCCTGCCGAGAGAGCGGCCTGGCACCCGTCAGGGGACCTCCTCCGCCTCCATGCACCCGCCCGACACCCGCCGGGAGGCCCCCCTCTGGCTGCTTCTCTCTCGCTCTTGGAGAGCGTAAGGGCGATAGTACCGAGCCCATTATGAGCAAGCAGCCAGCTGACCTGATTCCCGCGCCCGAGGCACGCCGTGTGTCTCCGAACTTCATCACGGAGATCATCGACGCGGACCTGAAATCCGGGCGGCACACGCGCATCGTCACGCGCTTCCCGCCGGAGCCGAACGGTTACGCGCACCTCGGACACGCGTTCGCCAGCTACCTGGACTTCATGACCGCGCAGGACTACGGCGGCGTCTGCCACCTGCGCATGGATGACACCAACCCCGAGGGGGAGACGCAGGAGTACGCGGACAGCATCATCCGCGACATGCAGTGGCTGGGCTGGGACACCTCGCGCCTGTTCTACGCCTCGGACTACTACGAGCAGCTCCATGACTTCGCGGTGCAGCTCATCCGCAAGGGCCTCGCGTACGTGGAGAGCGTCAGCGGCGAGGAGATGGCCCGCCTGCGCGGCACGGTGGATCAGCCGGGCACGCCCAGCCCGTACCGCAACCGGAGCGTCGAGGAGAACCTGGAGTTGTTCCGCCGCATGCGCGCCGGAGAGTTCAAGAACGGCGAGCACGCGCTGCGCGCGAAGATCGACCTGGCCAACCCGAACTTCAAGCTGCGCGACCCGGTGCTGTACCGCATCCTGCACGCGCCCCACTACCGGACCGGGAACAAGTGGTGCATCTACCCGATGTACGACTTCGCGCATCCCATCAGCGACGCGCTCGAGGGCATCACGCACAGCATGTGCAGCCTGGAGTTCATCGATAACCGGGCCATCTACGACTGGCTGATGGACAACCTGTTCTCCGACAAGGAGACGGGCCGGACGGCGCCGCGCCAGCACGAGTTCGGGCGGCGCAGCATGGAGTACACCGTCGTCAGCAAGCGCAAGCTGCGCCGGCTGGTGCGTGAGGGCGTCGTGAAGGGCTGGGACGACCCGCGCATGCCGACCATCAGCGCAATGCGCCGGCGCGGCGTGACGCCCGAGTCGGTGCGGGCCTTCGCGTCTCAGATTGGCGTGAGCCGCACCAACCGCACCGTGGACCTGGCGCTCTTCGAGAACGCCGTGCGCGACGACCTGAACCTCCGCGCGCCCCGCGTGATGGCCGTGACGCGCCCGCTCAAGGTCGTCATCCTGAACCTGGACGCGGAGCGCACGCTGAGCCTCCCGTACTGGCCGCAGCAGGACGAGAGCAGCGCCGACGGGAAGGTGCCGCTGCCCACCGGGGAGCGCGTGTCGCCCGAGAAGGCGGTGCGCGAGGTGCCGCTCACGCGCGAGCTCGTCATCGAGCACGACGACTTCAGCGCCAACCCGCCCAAGGGCTTCAAGCGGCTCACGCCGGGCGGGACGGTGCGCTTGCGCGGCGCGGGCATCATCCGCTGCGACGAGGTCATCACCGGCGCGAACGGCGAGCCCACGGAGCTGCGCGTCACGCTGCTGGGCGAGGACGCCAAGGCCGGCGGCGTCATCCACTGGGTGAGCGCCACGCGCGGCGTGAGCGCCGAGTTCCGCATGGTCGACCGGCTCTTCACGGTGCCGGAGCCCGACAGCGAGGCGCAGCAGTTCGACCCGGAGCAGCCCGGTCACGAGGACGACACGCAGCCGATCAACACGGACTTCATGCGCTTCGTGAACCCAAACAGCCTGGTGGTGACGCGCGGGCTGGTGGAGCCGAGCGTCGCGAAGAACCCGGCCAGTGCCCGCTACCAGTTCGAGCGCGCCGGGTACTTCTGGCGTGACCCCGTGGACAGCCGCGAAGACGCGCTGGTGTTCAACCGCATCATCACCCTGAAGGACACCTGGGGGAAGAAGGCGGAGAGCGCGGAGCCGAAGGCAGAGAGCAAGCCCCGCACCGAGAAGAAGCCCGCAGCGGAGGCTCCCGCCCAGGCGCCTGTCCGTCCGGCACTCACCGGTGAGCAGGAGGCCACGGCCACGCGCCTGCGCCAGCACGGTGTCACCGAGAACGACGCGTCCCTGCTCGCCCGAGAGCCGCAGCTCGCCGCGTACCTGGAGGGCGCGGGCGGCAAGCAGCTCGCAGACATCGCGCCCTGGGTCGTGAACGATCTGGCCACGCCCATCCGCGAGGGCACCAACCGCGTGGGCGTGGAGGCCCTCGCGGCTCTGGTCGCGTTGGTGGCCGAGGGCAGCATCAGCGCCCGCATCGCCAAGGACGTGCTCGCGGAGGCGCAGACGTCTGGCGAGGCGCCCGCGAGCATCGTGGAACGCAAGGGCCTGCGCGTCGTCAGCGACGAGGGGCAGCTGCGCGCCGCCATCCAGGGCGTCATGGACGCCAACCCCGCGAAGGTCGCGGAGTACCGGGGCGGAAAGAAGGGCCTCACCGGGTTCTTCACCGGCCAGGTCATGCGCGCCACCAACGGCCAGGCGGACCCGAAGGCCGTCGCGCGACTCCTGAGCGAGATGCTCGGTTAGGCGGTTAGGCGAGATCTGGTGGGGCGTCCCCCGGCGCTCCACCAGAATGCCAAGCCGGTCACATGCCGTGACGCCATGCAGAACGACTCATCCCCCGTCGTCGTTGATGACTCCCTCTGGCCCCTGCTCATCGTCCAGATACAAGGCACGATCCCGCCCACACGCTTCGAGGAGTACCTCGCGCAGCGGCTCACCTACCTGCAGCGCCCGGAGAAGCACGTCACCCTCTTCGACATGCGGTACGCGCCCATGCTCTCCTCCGAGCTCCGCCATCTTCAGGCGGAGTGGCTGAAGCAGCACGCGACCCTGCTCGATACCCAGATGCTGGGCTACGCCATGGTCATCACCTCACCGCTCCTGCGGTTGATGATGTCCACCTTCCTCAAGATCCGGCCGCGCAATGCGCCCTACGTCGTCACGCCCCGCCTGGACGACGCGGCACGCTGGTGCCTCAACATGCTCGAGGAGTCCGGTAGCCACCCTCCCGCCGAGCGCATCAGGGCTCACTTCGGGCTGAATCCTCAATGATGCACTCGAAGAGTCCTCCGCACCCGCTCCTGGTTTCGCTGCTGGCCTGTCTTGCTTGTTCGTCAATCAGGCCCGCCGATCCCCACATCTGGAGGCCCACTCCCGGACATGGAGCAGAGAGCATCCCGGGGCCCCTGAAGAACTTCGGGTCGTTCGACTCGTTCTCAGACGCGTTGAAAGCGGCCTGCCCGCTGATCCTCTCGAAGCCGCACGCAACCGTCGTCCACCTCCAGGAGAGGGACCCCGAGCTCGCCCTGCGAGTCTCCACTGAATACTGCGCTTGGCTCTACTACACCCCAGAGCACAAGTACGAATTGAGCATGCTGACGGACGTGCCAGCACCAGGAAGCGCTCTGAAAGGGGAAGCAACCTGCCTGCTTCCTCCGAACATCGACGATCCTCGATACGCGCCGAGCAGCATCAAGTACATCATCCTCCTCCACAACCATCCCTTCGCGAGCGAGATCTCCAAACCGGACGTCTACTTCGCCATTGCCATGGCGAATGCACATGCACTGACTGTAGAGGCGGGAGGTAGAACAATCCCTCTCTCCGTTGTCGCGTTCTTCTCGAACTCGAAGGACAGCCAGAATTCCACCTGTGATGGCTTCTATCAGTACATTCCGGCGACCAGCGAATTGCAGAAGTGGACCAACACAAGCGGCGACTGGAAGGGCAAGAGAATTGGGATGGTCAACTGGATCAACGATACGGAGTTCACCATCACGAAGGAATAGCACCTCCCACCAGAACTATTTCGAGGACGCTGTATGAAGATGCAAAGGTTTTCTCTCGTGATCGCCGTCTCACTCCTGGGGTGCGGGTACCTGCGGAACCTGTTTCCGCACCGAGCGCCGCTGGAAGACGATGAATCCATCGTTTTTCCACAATTCTTCGAACGTGTTCCTGTCAAGGTCGGTGCGCAAGGCGAGACATATGAGATGGACGGCGAGATGCTCCGGGCCCTTGTCATTGCCTCCAATGACTATCTTCCCTCAAACGGCAGGGACATACCTTGTCTAAGCAGGAAGGAAGCGCAGTTCTACCGGGTCATCCGCCAGGGAAGCATCATCTTTGTCTTGATCAACTGGAACTACGCGTATTGCGGCTACCAATACCCACCAGGGCTGGGCTCGGGCATGATGTACGCCATCAGTGCAGACGGCCGCATTCTCCGACGCCTAGTGGAGGGCCAGCCCTCGGGACCCATCGAGCCGGAAACGCCAGATGACGGAGGCCGATGGATCAGAGCCGAACCCGGCGTCTCCCTGACATTCGACACCATCTGGAACCCGCCACAGGACGGTGGAACTGCTCCCTCAAACCCACAATCCCCGCCTGTTCCGTCTCCGGCCACAGATGGCGGAGTTCCCTTCACGGGTGAGGACGCCTCTGGAGGAGACTCAGTCTGGAGGTAGCGCGGGTCGCGGGGGAGCATGGCGGCGAGCGGCATGGCCCCATCAACGCCCGCTCCGCCAGAAAAGCTCTACGCGGTACCATCGCGACTCATGCAGACCAAGGCAGCGCCCCCCATCGCGTTCCTCCAGGGACGGAGCACCCTCGCCCTCATCGAGGCGTACTTCGAACTCAACCACCTCAAGCAGCTCTACCGGCAGGGCTGGCTGCGCGTGGGCCTCGCGCGGGAGCGCTGTGAGAGTGTCGCCGAGCACTCCTTCGGCGTGGCGCTGCTGAGCCTGTTCCTCGCCGACAGCTACTTCCCCGAGGCGGACGCCTCGAAAGTGGTACGCATCGCACTCCTGCATGACCTGGGCGAGGCCTATGTCGGGGACATCACGCCCCATGACAAGGTGAGCCGCGAGGAGAAGCTCCAGCGCGAGCAACAGGCCGTGGAGCGAATCCTCGCCAAGCTGCCGCGCGGCGCCGAGTACCTCGCGCTGTGGGAGGAGTACGAGCACGGCACCTCCTTCGAGGCCCGGCTGGTGCGCCAGGTGGACCGGCTGGAGATGGGCCTCCAGGCCACCATCTACGAACACCAGGGCGCGGGGGACCTCTCGCAGTTCTTCGCCTCGGTGCACAAGGCGCTGGAGACCCCCGAGCTGAAGGCGGTGCTCGCCGAGTTGGAGAAGCTCCGGCCCGGTGCTTGAGACAGCGGTGTGGCCGCCTGGCCACCGTCCCTCCAGGTTTCCGTGAGCGGAGTGGATTCCAGGATTCCCGGGCCGGGCGTATTCTGGGGACATGCCGGTGGGCGCAGCGAGAGACGAGGCCGAGGCGGCACCCGCCTCCATCGAAGCGGAGACACCACCACGCGCCGGTACGCCTCCCTCAGCCCTCACCCCGCGCGCGCTCGTGCTCGGCAGCCTCATTGGCGCGCTCATGTGTCTGTCCAACCTCTACGTGGGGTTGAAGACAGGCCTGGCTTTCCCCGCGGCCCTCATCGCCTGCGTCGTCGGGCTCGGCGTCCAGCGGTCCCTCCTGCGGCTGAGCGCCTCGCGCTTCGGACCCCTCCTCAGCCTCCAGGAGACGAGCGCCATGCAGTCCGCGGCCTCCTCCGCGGGCTACTCCACCGGCGGCACCATCGTCACCGCCAGCGTGGCCTGGCTGCTGCTCGCCGGCCAGCATCCCCCCGTCTGGGCGCTCCTCGCGTGGACGCTCCTCAGCTCGGCGCTCGGCGTTGTCCTCGCTCTGCCCATGCAGCGCGCCTTCATCCGCCATGAACCTCTCCCCTTCCCCTCGGGAATGGCCGCGGCCTCCGTGGCGCGCTCGCTGCACGCGGGCGATGCCTCGGGCCGCCAGGGAGCACGGGCACTCGGAGTGGGAGCGCTCGGGGCGGGGCTCGTGGCGCTCGCGCGTGATGGCTTTCAACTGATTCCCGTGGCGCTCTCCCTGCCAGGTGCCCTGCTCGGCGTGCCGCTGTCGGAGCTGACCTTCTCCGTGGAGCTGATGCTCCTGCCGCTAGGCACCGGCGCCATCGTGGGCGTGCGTACCGGGGCCTCGCTGCTGCTCGGTGCGCTCGTGTGCTTCGGAGGCTTCGCTCCCTGGTTGCTCGCGCGAGGAGACATCGCGGAGACGGGCTATTACGGCATCATCAAGTGGAGCATGTGGCCGGGCGCGGCGCTGGTGATGAGCGCCTCCTTCACCCACCTGGCGCTCCAACGCGGGCTGCTGCGGCGCACGTTCGGCTCGCTGCTTGGTGCACGTCGCGCCCCCGGCGAGCTACCTGAAGCGGCGGACGTCCCCCGCTCGTGGTTCCTCTCCGGGGTGGCGCTGCTCACCCTCGGGCTCGTCACGGTGGGCGCGGTGGCCTTCGGCATTCCCTTCCCGCTCGGGTTGCTGGGAGTGCTGCTCTCCTTCGCGCTCGCGGCGGTGGCGTGCCGGGCAACGGGGGAGACGGACATGACCCCCTCGGGGACACTGGGCCATGTGGCGCAGCTCGCCTTCGGCGGCCTCATGCCGGGCAACGTGCTGGCCAACACCGTGGCGGCGAGCCTCTCCGGCAACATCGCCGCTTCCAGCGCGGACCTGCTCACCGACGTGAAGGCAGGCTCCCTGCTCGGCGTCGCTCCCCGGCAGACATTCCTCGCCCAGCTCTGGGGCTGCCTCGTCGGCTCGGCCCTCATCGTCCCTGTCTTCTACCTGCTGGTGCCAGACACCTCGGCCATCTCCGAGGAGCGCTTCCCCGCCCCTCCAGGCTTCATCGTGGCCGCGGTGGCGCGAGTGCTCTCCTCAGGCCTGAGCGGCCTGAATGAGGCCGCGCGCTGGGGTGCCCTCGTGGGCGCACTCCTGGGCGTGACGCTCGTCCTCCTGGAGCGCTTCGCTCCCGAGCCGGCCCGACGCTTCATCCCCTCCCCCATCGGCCTGGGAATCGCCTTCGTACTGCCGGCCTCTACCTCGCTGTCTGTCTTCCTGGGCGCGGTGGCCGCGGCGCTCCTGGCCCGCTCGAGGCCAGCACTCGCGGACGCCGCCACGGTACCACTGGCCTCGGGACTCATCGTGGGCGAGAGCCTGGTGAGCCTGGCCGTCCTGCTCGTCCTCAGCGCATCCTCTTGAACGTATGCGCTGTCCCACCTGCCACCGCCGGCTCACTCCCGCTACAGCTTGTCCCCTCGATGGGCCGTGTGCGCCGGAAACACCTCTCCACCAGGAGGAGACCGGAGCACCCTCGCGCGCCCCGAAGGGCTACACGCTCGGTGAGCTGCTCGGGGCGGGCGGCGCGGGGCAGGTGTACGCCGCGCACCGTGAAGCGGATGGCCGGACGGTCGCGCTCAAGCTCGGCGGCCCCGGCACTCGGGAACGCTTCGCGCGTGAAGCCGAGGCCCTGCGCCGCCTGGCTGCGCCGGACGTCCCCACCTTCATCGAAGCGAGCGAGGTGGAGGAGCGGCCCTTCCTCGCCATGGAGCGACTGGAAGGCGAGACACTGGCCGCGTGGATGGCGCGCCAGCCCGGCAACGGAGCCGTGCGACGGGAGGAGGCACTCAGGCTAGCAAGACAGGTGGGCGAGGTACTCGGCCGCGTCCACGCCGCGGGGCTCGTCCACCGAGACTTGAAGCCGGAGAACGTCTTCCTCCGCACCGGAGGCACGGTGGCCCTCCTGGACTTCGGCCTCGCCCGGCACTCCGAGGGAGCGGAGACACTCGGGCTGACCCAGGCCGGACAGAGGCTCGGCACCGTGCACTACATGGCGCCAGAGCAGTTCCAAGACGCGCGTTACGCGGATGCGCGCGCGGACGTCTATGCGCTCGGCGTCCTTCTCTTCGAGCTGCTCACGGGCCGACCTCCCTTCGTCGGAGAGGCCCCAGAGGTGGTGCGGGGGCACCTCTCCCTCCGGCCTCCACGTCCCTCGTCGCTCACCGCCATACCGCCCGAGCTGGAGGCGCTCCTGCTCCGCTGTCTCGCCAAGGAGCCCCCAGCTCGCTTCACGGATGGAGCCGCGCTGGCCCAGGCCCTGCGCGAGGAGGAGGAGGTGCTCGCCCGGGGTGAGGCGCATCCTGCCGTGCATGCCCCCGCCGCAGTTCCCTCCGCCGGGCCGGCCACCTCCAGCCTCCGCCGCGTCGCGCTCCTCGGTGTCGGGCTGCGCGCCACGGCCCGTGCGGTGCTCGAGCGCGTCTCGCCTGAGGGAGGAGCCCTGGGAAGGCTCCAGGGTGAAGGCTGCATCGTCACCTTTCACGAGCACCCCTCCGCTGCGGTGGGCCTGCGCGCAGCGGCTCGGGCTGCTCGCGGTCTGCTGGGCGCGGGGCTGGTCCACGGAGCAGTGCTGCACGTCGCCGAGTTGCGGGTACGACCCGGCCGCTCGGGGACACGGCTCGCCGGTGCAGCGCTCGAGAAGCCAGAGGGCTGGTGGCAGGCCCACACCGAGCCCGCCCTGTACCTGACGGCAGAGGCCGCCGCGCTCCTCGCACCCCATGAGGTGCTCGCCGCCTCGGGCTCCGAACGCTTCACGCTCGCGGAGCACGCCACCTCTTCCGAGTTGGACGCGGCCTCGCGCCAAACGCCACATCCCTTGGTGGGCCGAGAGGAGCTTCTGGCGGAGCTGTCCGCCACCGCGCGTCAGGCCCTCACGGAACAAGTGCCCTGCCTCACCCTGCTGGAAGGCGAGCCGGGCCAGGGAAAGAGCCGCCTGATGGCCGCGCTCACGGAGGCGCTCGTCACCGGGCCGGTGCGTCTCCTGACGCTCCGGGCTCCAGCCCCGGACACCACCCAGGAGCCACTCTCCGTCCAGCTCGAGCGCGCACTCGAGGCGCTCGGGGCGCCACCGTATCCCGTGCCGGAGAGCGGTGAGGCCGCAGCGAGGCTCGGCATGCGGCTGAGGGCACTGGCCCGGAAACAACCCCTCGCGCTCCTCATCGACGATGCGCACCAGTCGGATGCCCTCTGTCTGGATGCCTTGGAGCGAGCCACGCTCGGTGGCGAGCCCCTGCCGCTCTGGGTCTGCCTTGCTGCACCGCCCGAGCTCCGAACGCTGCGGCCCCACCTGGGCGACCGCGCCGCGCGCACCACCCTGCACCTGGTACCGCCCCTGCCTTCCTCCGCCACACGGGCCCTGCTGCGCGAACTGCTGCACCCCGTGGAGTTCATCGCCGAGCCGGTGCTCGCGCACCTCGAGTCCCTCACCCAGGGCAATCCACTGGCGCTCGTCGAGCTGGTGCGCGCCCTTCGTGAGACGGGCGCCGTGAGGCCCGATGCACGGAGTGCCACCTGGGTGCTTGCTCCAGACGAACTGCCGCGCGAGGCCATCACCACTCCCTTTGAGCGCGTGGTGCACCGCGTCCGCTCCGCGCTGCCGCACACCTCGCGGCTACTGGCCTCGCTGTGCGCGGTGCTGGGCGAGTCGCTCTCGGCCGAGGACGTGGATGCGGCTCAGCGCGCGCTGGAGGGAGTAGAAGAGTCTCAGCGGGAGCTGGCGGCACTCGACGCGGGCATGGGCCTGGAGCGCCTCACACGCGCGGGTGTGCTCGAGGCCCAGGGCAACGGGCGCTACACCTTCCGCCACCGGCTGCTGCGCGACGCGCTGAAAGCGGACACCCCGCCGTCTCTCCTGCGCACCCTGCACCGGGCCGCTCTCCATTCCATGAGGGCGCGCGGCATCGCATCACCGGAAGCCACGGACATCCCCATGCCCCGGCTGCGGCGCCTGGCCGAGCACGCCGCCTCCTGCGGTGAGCACGACATCGCGAGCCGAGCCTTCCTCACTTTGGGAGAGCGCGCCCGGGCCGCTCATCAAGACGTGGAGGCAGAGCGGGCTTACAGTGCCGCGCTCGCACACCTGCCGGAGGAGTCCCACCCGCTGCGCGAGCAAGCCCTGGGCGGACGGGGTCGCGTGCGCAGCCGCACCCAGCGCTTCCGCGAGGCCATCGAGGACCTGACTGCCGCGCGAGCGCTCGCAGAGGCTCGGGGTGACGACGCGGCGGTAGTGGACCTGCTGCTCGCCGAGGCGACACTCCACGACTGGCTGGAGCGGCCGGAGGACTCCCAGCGCGCCGCCGAGCAGGCCTTCCTCCGGGAGGAGCGGCTGACCGACGAGCGGCTGCGGCTGCGGTGCGCGCTGGCCCGAGGCCGCAACCAGGCACGTGAGGGCCGGTGGCCCGAGGCGGTGGAGGTGCTCGCCCCCGCCGTCGCCGAGGCCGAGCGGCTGGACGACTTCGAGTCGGAGGCCATCGGTCGACTGGTACTCGGCGTAGCGCTCACCTTCCTGCAACGCGTGGACGAGGCGGCCGTGTGCCTCGAGGCCGTCATCTCCCGGGGCCGGGCGCGAGGAGACCTGCTGCACGTGGGCACGGCCCATACCAACCGCGTGCTGCTGTGGTTGAGGCAGCAGTCGGTGGAGCCGGCGTTGGAAGACCTGGCTCAGGCGGTGCGGTTAGCGCGCGAGTTGGGCCACGTGCAGCTCGAGCGATGGGCCTCCTTCAACTTCGCCGAGGTGCTGCACTGGAGCGGCCGAGGCCCGGAGGCCCTGCCCCATGCCCGGCGGGCCCAGGCCCTTGGAGAGCGATTCTTCAGCGATGCGCCGGTGGCACTGGATGCGGTGCTCGTCGCTCGCATCGCCGCCAACCTCGGTGAGTCCACCCTGGCGCGCGAGAGCCTCGCCTGGGTGGAGCGCCGCGTCCCGCCCGAGCGCCTGGCGCCAGTCACTCGCGTGCAGGTGCGCCTCGTTGAGCGGCTCCTCGCGCGCACCGGGCTACCCGCGGACCTGGACGAACTCGACGGTTGGCAGGCGATCCTCGACGAAGCCATGCCTGTTGCCTCGGACGACGAAGCGCTGGAGTTCCTCCTGCGCGCCCTCGACGCGGCACTCACCGCTGGAGAGCCCTCCCGGGCGCGGGCCTGGTGGGACGAGGCCCGTCAGCGAGCGGCCAGTGCCCCCATCTGGAGACCCCGGCTAGCAGCCCTGGAGCCCCGCCTCGGATGAGCTTCCGGGGAGTTGTGGACGGCTAGGACACAGCCGCGGCCGGAGGGGGACTCGCAGGACACAAGGCGTGACGCGCTCTAGGGTATTCTCCCGGCAAAAACCGTGGGCCCGGGAATTGCTGGAAGTGTCGTCACCTGGAGGAACCCATGCTCAATACGCTCAAGATTCCCTCTGTTGGCCGCCTGCTCGCGGCGCTCGCCCTGCTGGGGCTGACGTGGACGGGTGAGGCCCGCGCCGAGCTCGACGAGTCCGGCAATCAGATTCGCTGGGGCAACGGCATCCGGACGGAGGTGTTGAGCTCCAACGCGCTCACCACCCATGAGGAGGCCAGCATCCGAATGGTCTCGCGGGCGCTCAACAGCGTGACCTACGCAACCGACGATTTGCTGCGCTACCAACTCGAGGACCCGAACGCGCGCGAGGTCATGAAGTACGTCGCGTCGTGCGCGCTCGACAAGACGCAGAGCCTGGAGTGGAGCGACCGCTTCGGCCACACCCATACCTGGAAGGGAGAGCTGGGGCTGTGTCCCGAATGGGGCTGGGATGCCAGCGGCGCCTCGTTGACGTGCCAACGCTGGGTGTCGGCCTGCGTCCTGGCGCGCAACAACGCGTTTGGCTACCGGGTGCTGCTCTCGATGCGGGGCAACCACCCGGCTTCCGCGCTCACACCCCGCCCCTCGGTCATGACGGACACGAGCCTGCGCTTCACCCGAGTGCGCGTCCCGAGCACGTATTCCTGCTCCGCCTCGGAGATGGGAGTGACCCGGGAGTGTGGCTACGAGCGGGCGCAGGCGGAGCCGCATGAGCCGAAGCTGATGGGCAGCGTGGGCTACTGCTCTTCTCCCGGACTGCCTGTGGACCTGGGTGCTGGCGGCAAACCACCGGCGTCGTGCGACACCCAGCTTGGCCATATGCTCTCCGGGGACATGGTGCTCCGAGTGTGCGAGGGGCTCGGCGCGTGCGACGAGGACGCGGCGCTGGCGCAGTCCCAGGGCTCCTGCGGCACCATCTACCCCGGGGTGACTTTCACCTGCCCGAGGAGCAGGACGTTCAACGTGATGCTGGCCCCCTACAGCTCCAACACCAATTGGGGCTCAGTGGAGATCGGCACCCGGGCCCCCCTGGGCGGCAGCGTCAGCTATCCCGCTACCGAGGCGCAGGTCTTTCCCATCCGCGAAGGAGCCTTCTTCGGCAACCTCTTCGGCTCGGGAGCGGTGGCCAGCGGCATGAAGGTCTACGTCGACTCCGCCGGAGTCCTCCACCGCAAGCTGGCTCCCGTGCAGGGCTCCATCTACCCGAAGATGTACGCCTGCCATGACCCCAACTGGACCGATGGTGCCGCCTACAACACCGCCCGGTTGTGCGCTCGGCCCGGCATGAACTGCGTCGCCGCATCGCTCGGCGCCTGCAATGCCTGGCCCGCTTGTGAGCAGTCAGCCGGCGGCTACAGCACCTGCACCGGTGGGGATGGGGCCCGCTACTCGACCAGCATCACGACGTACCTCAACCGCGCCTGTGACGTCGTGCAGAACCCAGCGCTCTGCAAGACCGCCAACTCCTCCTATAAATAGAATCAGGGAGCGATGACACGAGAGCAGGCACCACCAGGCGGACGTCCTCCCCTCTCCCTCTATGGCGAGGAGCTCGCCCCAGGCGCGCGCGTGGGAGGCTTCACCGTCGAGGAGGTGAGGCACCGGGGCGTGGTGGCGGTGCTCTACCGGGCGAGGGATGACCGGAGCGGTACGCCGATGGCGTTGAAGGTGATGCGGCCGCAGTACGCTTCGTCCGAGAGCGCGCTGCGCCGCTTCGACCAGGAGTGCCGGATGCTGGAGCAGCTCGCGCATCCGCACATCGTCCGGGTGCTGGAGTCAGGCGAGCTGCGCGACGGCCGGCCCTGGCTGGCGATGGAGTGGCTGGAGGGGCGAGACCTGGAGGCCGAGCTGGCCGCGCGCGGGCCCTTCCCGCCCCGCGAAGTGCTGAGGGTACTCGAGCCGGTGGCCTCCGCGCTCGGCGCGGCGCACGCGCTCGGCATCGTGCACCGGGACATCAAGGCGCAGAACGTGATGGTGCGCCCAGGCGAAGGAGGAGCACCCCACGTCACGCTGGTGGACTTCGGCATCGCCAAGCTGCTGGACCCAGGGCACCGGAGCATCGCGCTGACCACCACCGGGGTGACGGTGGGGACACCGGTAGCGATGGCGCCCGAGCAGATTCTCCGTGACCCGGTGGACGCACGCACGGACCTCTACGGGCTCGGGGTGCTGCTCTACCAACTGCTCACCGGGCGGCTGCCCTTCAGCGCCGGCAGCCAGGCCGAGCTGGAGGAGTTGCACCTGCATGCGCCACCGCCCGCGCCGAGCCACCTCGCCCCCGTGACTGGTGCGATGGACGCAGTGGTAAAGCGCTGTCTGGCCAAGCGGCCCGAGGACCGTTACCCAGACACGGCGACGCTGATGGAGGAGCTGCGGCGCGCGGTCGAGCCGTCGGTGGGGAGCGCGGGCCAGGCCCGGGGACTTGGGTTGTACCTGCGCGCCCGGCCCGAGTCGGGTGAGGACGCAGACGATGCCGCGCTCGATGCGCTCGACCGGGTGCTCGATACCGCGCGGGAGCGGCTTACCCGGTGGAGACTGGCCCTCATGGTCGAGGGCGCGGACTTCCTGCTGGCCGCCACGCCCGTGCCCGCGGAAGCAACGGCCTCCCGCGCCCGGAGACTGGAGGTCCTCGCATCAATCGGCACGTTGTGGCCGGAGCTGGAGCGGCTCGTGGCCGGCGCGGGCCTCCATCTCGAAGCGATACTCCACGTGGCCGAGGCAGTAGTGGAGCCGGGCCTGGCGGGAGAGCCGCAAGTGGTGGATGGGCCCCTGCTGCGCGAGGGGAGATGGACAACGGGCGCGGGACGGGCAGGCGTGTTCGTCACCCGCGAGGTGCTCGAGGGACTCACGCCAGCGCCGGAGACTCGCCCGGTGCCTGGGCACGAAGCACTGGCCGAGCTGGTCAGGGCTTGAGGTTGTGCCGGCGCATGAGCCGGTAGAAGTAGACGCGATCCATCTGCGCCTCGGCGGCGGCCTGGGCCACCTTGCCCTGGTGCCGCTCCAGCAGCGTCTGGAGGTAACGCCGCTCGAACTCGTCGATGGCACGCCGCCGCGCCTCCGGATAGGGCAGCGCCGAGAGCGACGGCGGCACGTCCCACGCCGGTCCATCTTCCTCGCTCAGCGGCAGGGCCTCCTCGAAGACGAGACAGCGCTCGAGGTAGTTGCGCAGCTCGCGCACGTTGCCGGGCCAGGCGAACTGCCGCAGCCGCGAGATGAACTCAGGCGTGCGCAGCGGTTCGAGCCGCTCCGGGTCCGCGCCCGCGCTGGTAAGGAGTTGCTCGGCGATGACGGGGATGTCCTCGGGGCGCTCGCGCAGGGCGGGCAGGGAGATGCGCACTACGGCGAGACGGAAGAAGAGATCCGAGCGGAACCGACCCGCATTCACCTCGGCGCGCAGGTCGCGGTGGGTGGCGGCGATGATGCGCACGTCCACCGGCACGTGCGTGTTGGAGCCCACGCGGCGGATCTGCCGCTCCTCCAGCACCCGCAAGAGCTTGGCCTGAAGCTCCAGCGGTATCTCACCAATCTCGTCGAGGAAGATGGTGCCCCCCTGGGCCTCCTCGAAGGCGCCGATGCGCCGGGTGGCCGCGCCGGTGAAAGCGCCTTTCTCGTGGCCGAACAGCTCACTCTCCAAGAGGTTGGCGGGGATGGCGCCGCAGTCGACGATGAGGAAAGGCTTGTCGCGACGGGTGCTGGCCTGGTGGATGGCCTGAGCCGCCTGGCTCTTGCCGGTGCCCGTCTCGCCCTCGAGCAGCACGGTGGCGTCGGTGCCGGCGGCGCGCTCCATGCGGGCGAAGCAGGCGCGCATGGCCACCGAGGTGCCCACGAGGGTGCCGAGCCGCGTCGTCTCGGAGAGGGTCAGCTTGTTGCGCTCGGTGCTGAAATCGAAGCGCACGGTGGCGCGCCCCAGCCGCAGCAGGCTGCCGCCGCGCAGGAAGGACTCCACCACCTGCACCCCATCCACGACGACACCGTTGAGGCTGTCCAGGTCTCGCACCCGAGCGCCGTCCTTGCCGATGCGCACTTCGCAGTGGAAGCGCGACACCGTCTCCTCGTCGAGCACCAGGTCATTCAACGGGTGCGAGCCAATGGAGCAGCGGTCCGCGCCCGACTCCCACACGGAGCCTTGCGCCGGACCTTCGACGACAGTGAGGCGGAAGCGGCGCACCGAGGCGGATTCGGAGCCACGCCGGGCCCCATGAGGGCGGGTCACCTGGAGCCCTCCCTCCACCGTGTCCGTACCGGGAACCTCCTCCTCCTTGCGGTCCGTCGCGCTCATCCGCGGCAAACTACCATGGGCCTTTGCCCCCGGGCGGACAGGCACTCGGACTCCCTCCTGGCCAACGGAGCTTCCCCGCTGCCTCTGCCGCCCCAGGTCCAAGCCGACGGCGAGATGGGACGGACCGCTCCGTGACTAGCTTTGGAGGCGAGGAGGAGTGCCATGGAACATTCGACCCGACGCATCCTCGCTGGGGTGGGAGTGGGGCTTCCGCTCGTGGCCCTGGGCGCCCGGCTGTGGAGCAGCCAGGGTGCCACGCCCCGCATCCGGGATGAGCGGGGACGACCGGTGTCCGAGGGAATCGCCTCATTGGAGCAGGTACGGCTCGGGGGCGTGGAGCAGTGGCTGCTGCTGCGCGGGCGAAGCATCCTCAACCCGCTGCTGCTCTTCCTGTCGGATGGCCCGGGCGGCTCGGAGATGGCCTGGGTGCGCCACTTCAACGCGCCACTGGAGGACCACTTCCTCGTCGCGCAGTGGGACCAGCGTGGCGCCGCCAAGTCCTACTCCGCCAGGAAGGACCGGGACGACCTCACCGTGGACCAGTTCGTCTCGGACGCCAGCGAGCTGCTCGAGCTGCTGACGAGCCGGTTCTCCCAGCAGAAGGTGTTCATCGTAGGCCACGCGTGGGGCAGCATCCTCGGCGTGCTGCTGGCACAGCGCCGCCCCGAGCGCATCCGCGCGTATGTTGGCACGGGCCAACAGGTGAACTTCCTGGAGAACGACACCCTCAGCCACCTGCGAGCCTACGAGCTGGCGCTGCGGTACGCGGACCACAAGGCCCTCGCCCGGCTGGCGCGAATCGGCCCGCCCCCCTACACCGGCCCGGACATGGCCCAGCGATACCTGACGCTGTTCTCGCTGGCGAGCCGCCACGCCGGACGTAGAGGACTGCTGCCCGAGCTGCTCTCCTCGGTGCTCACAGCCCCCGAGTACTCGCTGCGAGACAAGATGCACTTCTTCCTCGGGATGAGGGAGACCTTCTCACGGGTGTACCCGCAGCTGGCCGGGCTGGACTTGGAGGCGCAGGTGCCTCGGCTGGAGGTGCCCGTGTGGTTCCTGCTCGGGCGCGAGGACTACGTGACGCCCTCGGAGATTGCCGTGCGCTACTTCGACAAGTTGGAGGCGCCGAGCAAGACGCTGCTCTGGTTCGAGCACTCCGGGCATTCGCCACCGTTCGAGGAGCCAGGCAAGTTCAACGCCATCCTCAAGCAGCAGGTGCGCGCCGTGGTCGAGGCGCAGCCTGAAGCGCTGCTGCACTGAGGCGAGGCGCCCGCTACTGCTGTTTGGCCGAGCGGCGCACGTCGTTCACCAGGCGGTGCGCGTGCCGCGTCGTCTCTGGCTCGCGGTAGCGGGACGTCACCCGCAGGACCAGCTCGACCGCAGTGGGCAGGTCCATCATGTGCCCCGGCGAGACGTAGACGGGCAGTACGTTGGGGCGCGTGCGCACCGCCATGCCCACGACTTCACCCGCGTGGGTAATCTCCGCCATCGAGCCGCGCTCGGAGCCCAGCGGCCCGTGCCCACCCACCAGCAGCGATTTGGCACACCCGATGGAGGGCACGCCGAACAGCAACCCGCCATGGCACGCCAGCCCGAAACGCCGGGGGTGAGCCGTGCCCTGCCCGTCGAAGATGAGCACGTCCGGCCGCACGAGCAGCCGGGCCCACGCCTCGGACAGCACCGGCAGCTCTCGGAAGGACAGCAGCCCCGGGACATACGGGAAGAGCAACTTCACCGCGGCACTCACCTGGGCCATCGGCGCCAGCGTGCCCGCGTCCAGCACCACGAGGCCCCCGTACGCGGTGTCCTCACCACGGCTCATGGAGATGTCCGCACCGGCCACCCGCTCCACCTTCATCCCTGGGGGCGGACGAAGAATGAGGCGCTCTCTCAGCTCGCGCTGCAGCGCCACCGCCTGTTTCGGTGAGAGGTTCCATCCATGCAGGGGCACGAGCTCCATCCACCCTCCGAGGCCGTACGCGAGCCTCCTTCCAGAGTTGGCCGCGCCATATGACCTGGGAGATTAGCCCGCTGCATATCCCCAACACCACCGTGAACGTCACACCTCGACGAACCGCGTGCCGGTGAGGCCCTCTGACTCCATGGCCTGCTTGAGGTCCTCGGAGATGATGAGGGCCACTGTCCAACCCCAGGGCCGGAAGATGCGGGCATCGCCCACCTTCGCCGGGTCGATGCGCATCCACTCGTGGGGCAAGGCTCCGAGCACCACCGAGAGCGCTCTCCTCATGTCCTGGCGAGCATGCACGAGCGCCCGTTGCCCCACCAGGGAGCCGGGGGAGGTAGACTCCTGCGGCCCGTCGGCTGCGCCCCCCTGACGCGCCCGGGCCAGCGGGAGGAGACCATGGCGGAAGCGATGCGACAGGAGCAGGTGGCGGAGTCCCATTCGGACACTCCCGCCCGACCGGAGACGCTCCCGAGCGCCCAGCCCCCCACCACGCCCGAGCCCCTGCGCGTCGGCGCCCCAGCGGTGTCCGCGGGAGGCGTGCCGGCGGTGGTGTCCGCGATGAAGCACGCCTGGGGCGAGATGGGGCCGGTGCGGGGCACCCAGGCGCTGCTGAAGGTGAACCAGAAGCATGGCTTCGACTGCCCGGGCTGTGCATGGCCGGATCCGAAGCACCGCACGCCCTTCGAGTTCTGCGAGAACGGCGCGAAGGCCGTCGCGGAGGAAGCCACCACGGCGCGCGTGACGCCGGACTTCTTCCGCAATTGGAGCCTGGTGGACCTGGCCGCGCAGACGGACCACTGGCTGGGCAAGCAGGGCCGGCTCACCCACCCCATGGTGCTGCGCGAGGGAACGTCCCACTACGCCCCCATCTCCTGGGATGAGGCCTTCACGATCATCGCCAGGGAACTCAACGCGCTCGGCTCGCCGGACGAGGCGTGCTTCTACACCTCGGGGCGCACGAGCAACGAGGCTGCCTTCCTCTACCAGCTCTTCGTGCGGCAGTTCGGCACCAATAACCTGCCGGACTGCTCGAACATGTGCCACGAGTCGAGCGGCACAGCGCTGATGGAAACCATCGGCATCGGCAAGGGCTCGGTGACGCTGGAGGACTTCGAGAAGGCCCAGGTCATCATCGTCATCGGGCAGAACCCGGGCACCAATCACCCGCGCATGCTGACGGCGCTCGAGGCGGCCAAGCGCCAGGGCTGCCGCATCGTCAGCATCAACCCCCTGCCAGAGCCTGGCCTGCAGCGCTTCAAGCACCCGCAGGCCATGCGCGGCATCCTCGGCTCGGGCACGCCGCTGGCGGACCTGTTCCTCCAGGTGCGCATCAACGGCGACGTGGCACTGCTGCAGGGACTGGGCAAGGCACTCCTGGCGCGAGAGGCAAAGCAGCCGGGCACGGTGGTGGCTCGGGACTTCGTGGAGGGCATGACGCTCGGCTACGAGGCCTACGCGGCCCACCTGGACACAGTGTCCTGGGAGGACGTGGTGGAGCAGAGCGGCGTGCCTCGCGAGCAGATAGAGACCGCCGCCGAGTGGCTCGCGGGCACGGACCGCATCATCTGGTGCTGGGCGATGGGCTTGACGCAGCACCGCAACGCGGTGGGCAACATCCAGGAGATCGTCAACCTGACGCTGCTGCGCGGAAGCATCGGCAAGCCGGGAGCTGGGGTGTGCCCGGTGCGCGGCCATAGCAACGTGCAGGGAGACCGAACGATGGGCATCTGGGAGCGGCCTCGGCCGGCGTTCCTGGATGCGCTGTCTCGGGAGCTCGCCTTCGAGCCCCCGCGCCACCACGGGCTCGACACGGTGGCCACCATCCAGGCGATGCACGAGGGCCGGGTGAAGGTCTTCTTCGCCATGGGGGGCAACTTCCTGTCGGCGACGCCCGACACCGAGCGCACCGCCGAGGCCTTGCGCCGCACGCGGCTGACGGTGCATGTGTCCACCAAGCTGAACCGGGCGCATCTCGTCACTGGGAAGCGGGCGCTCATCCTGCCGTGCCTGGGCCGCACCGAGAGCGACGTGCAGTCGGGTGGGCCGCAGTTCGTCACGGTGGAGAACTCGATGGGCATGGTGCACGCCTCGCGAGGCACTCTGGAACCGGCCTCGGAACACCTGCTCAGCGAGCCGGCGCTCGTGGCGAGGCTGGCGCGAGCGGTGCTTGGCTCGCGCAGCTCGGTGCGGTGGGAGTGGCTGGTGGAGGACTACGACCGCGTCCGTGACCTCATCTCGCGAGTGATTCCGGGCTTCGAGGACTTCAACCGCCGGGTGCGCGAACCGGGCGGCTTCGCGCTGCCCAACGGACCGCGCGAGGGCCGCTTCACCACGCAGAGCGGCAAGGGGCACTTCACGGTGCACGAGATGTCACGGCTGAAGCTCGAGCCGGGGCAACTCCTGATGATGACCATTCGCACGCACGACCAGTACAACACGACGGTGTACGGGCTAGACGATCGCTACCGGGGCATCCGCAACGGGCGGCGCGTGGTGATGCTGAATGCCGAGGACATGAAGGCGCTCGGCGTGGAAGCCGGACAGGTGGTGGACCTCACCAGCCACTTCGAGGGCGAGCAGCGCGTGGCGCGAAGGTTCGTGGTGGTGCCGTACGACATCCCGAGGCGGTGCGCGGCCACCTACTTCCCCGAGGCCAACGTGCTGGTACCGCTCGACAGCATCGCGGAGAAGAGCCGTACGCCGACGTCCAAGTCGGTCATCATCAGCCTCTCGCCCGCCGTGGACCTGCCCGCGCTGGCGGCCTCCGTGCCCTGACTCAGCCGTTCTCCAGCACCCGCACCACGATGCCCGTGATGTTGTCGGTGCCTCCCCGGTCGTAGGCTTCAGCGACGAGCCGCTCGGCCATCTCCTGGGCCGAGCCCCCCTTGGCCAACAAGGGAACCATCACCTCCGGAGACACAGGCTCATACAAGCCATCGCTGGCGAGGACCAACACATCCCCCGGCTGCACAGTCACGCGGCAGCACTCGGGATCGACGCTGGCCTCCATCCCCACCGCCCCCGTCAGCGAGTTGCGGTGCATCAGCGCGAAGGGGTTGCTCGTGTCGAGCCCCGCCTCCTCCATCTCCGCGAGCACCGTATGGTCCCTCGTGAGCCGCCGCAGCAACCCACCGCGCACCAGGAACGTGCGGCTGTCCCCCAGGTTGCACACGACGGCGTCACCGGCACTCAACAACACCGCGGTGATCGTCGAGGCCATCATGGACAGCCGGCCACTCTGACGCACGTGCACTTCGTGGTGGGCCAGGCGTACAGCCCGGACGATGAGGCTCTCAGCCCCACCACTCAACTCCGCGGGGACCGGTGTGGCGGGCTGTGGCTGGCCCTCCTGAGAGGTCAGAAAGTCGGCCACCGTGCTCAGCACGAGCTGACTGGCCACCTCACCGCCCTCGTGGCCGCCCAGCCCATCCGCAACCGCAAAGAAGCCTAGCTCCGGCTTCTGGCAGTAGGAGTCCTCGTTGTTCGGCCGGCGGCCCACGTGCGTGGCCGCTCCACTGTCGATTCGAGACATGGCGGGCCCGGGAAGTGTCGAGAGAAAGATGCGCATCCCTCGGGCGAGTCTCGACGGGTACGGGCGCCGGGCCAAGGAGATAACGCTTCCCTGGCCTCCTGCTCCCCAGGCGCGGGAGCCTCCCCGCGCCCGGGTACCTCACCCCCTCACGGCGCCGGAGCGACGGTGGGCTTCGGCTCGGCCTTCTGGGCCGGCTTCACCTCGGGCTGCGGCGCCGGCTTCGCCTCTGCGGGCTTCGGCTCCGCGGGAAGCGCCAGGCGCGAGCCGGTGTCCCGCACGATGTGCCGGTACCACGAGTCCGGGTACTTCGGGTGGTTCACCTTGCCCATCTCGTCGCGCACGTTGCCGTCGATGTACTTCACGAGCAGCTGCTCACCCAGCTTGCGCCAGCGGGTATGGACCTTGTCTCCCTGCTGCGTCGAGTACTCGGTGAGGTAGGTGCGCGCCTGCTCGGGCGAGCTCTTGTACAGCTCCATCGCGGCCTTCTCGATGTCGGCCTGGTCGGCGAGGAACTGGCCCTCCAGCTCGCCCTGCGCCTTCTGGACGTCGACGATCATGTCACTCCAGCGCGAGTAGGCCTGATTGGACACCCAGTTGAACACCCAGAAAGACGAGTCCCAGGAGAACTCGCCACGGCTGGCCACGCCGGTGGCGAAGTTCTTCGGCGAGCTGCGGATGCCCGCGTACATGGGCGTGTACACGGTGGTGAAGGTGTCATCCACGCCGAACCAGAGCACGCCGCCGATGGGGCCCGGCATCCACGAGCGCATCTGCGCCACGAAGGAGAAGCCCGTCTGCTGCGTGGAGATGGCGCGCTCGTGGAGGTACTTCTTGCCGTCCACCTCCCACGTCATCGGGCGCCAGCGGTAGGGCACCGAGTACGGCCCCGCCCCCACGTCCTTGGACATGTCCAGCGGCGTGCCCTCGAAGTGGTCACGCATCAGGGCCATGATGTCCTGCACGGCCAGCTTCTTGTCTGGCTTCACCCAGAGGGGCAGGCGCTTGTTGGGCGCCGAGCCATCCACGAAGTCCGCGCCCAGCCCGGCCGACGGCGCCGCGCGGCGGAAGATGCTCCACACGCGCGCCTCGGCGAAGCGCACGCTCTCGAAGTCGAGCGGGTGATAGGTGTCCGCGAAGCTGAAGTCCTTGTCCGCCCCGGTGAACCAGCCCTTCTCGCGTGCAAAGGAGACGACGTCCGGCGAGAAGACGGCGTTCTCCGCGTCGTTGAGCGGGAACTGGCGGATGCGCGCCTGGTTGGCGTGCGCCGACAGGTAGCCCTCGGGCAGCCGGCGGGCCACCCACACCGCCCCCTTCTTGCCCGCGCCCTTGCCGATCATCTCCAGGATCCAGACCTCCTTCGGGTCCGCGATGGAGAAGGACTCACCGGTGGAGGCATAGCCGTACTCGGCAACCAGGTCGGTCATGACCTTGATGGCCTCGCGAGCCGTCTTCGCACGCTCCAGGGCGATGTAGATGAGCGAGCCGTAGTCGACGATGCCAGCCGGGCCCTCCAGCTCCTTGCGGCCGGTGAAGGTGGACTCACTGATGGCGAGCTGGTGCTCGTTCATGTTGCCCACCACCGTGTAGGTGACGGGGGCTTCCTTGATGCGGCCGAGGAACTTGCCCGTGTCCCACTCGATGATGTCCCGCATGGCGCCAGCCGGGTTGCGGCGCGCGGGGGTGTAGTACAGCTCGCCGTACAGCTCGTGCGAGTCCGCGGAGTAGGTGATGAGGGTAGAGCCGTCAGTCGTGGCGCTCTTGTTGACCAGCATGCTGGTGCAGGCGAGCGCAGCGGGAGCGACCAGTCCCGCCGAGACGGCCAGGGCCGGGAGGAACTTCGTCAAGGGTCGGATCATGGCGGCGGATGCTATCAGGGCTCTCTTGGATGCACCCCTTTCCTGATGCCGCGAGCCTCCCGCCCGGCAAGCAGGGAGCCGGGCGGCTGGTGCCCTCAACGCGGGCACGGCCTAGCTTTTGGAAGGTCGGGTAGGGACATGCAACCTGAGCTTCCCACGGGAACACGCCCCCTGCGGGGGGACGAGCGGCGGCGCAAGGTGGCCCAGCGCCGCGTCGAGGAGCTGCGCGATCTCATCAACGCGCATGACTACCGGTACTACGTGCTCGACAGCCCCGAGGTCAGCGACGCCGAGTACGACGCGCTGATGCGCGAGCTGCGCCAACTGGAGACGGAGTTCCCCGAGCTCATCCTCCCGGAGAGCCCCACCCAGCGCGTGGGTGCCAGGCCCAGCAAGCTATTCGCCCCGGTGCAGCACCGGGTACCGATGCGCTCGCTCGACAACGCCTTCTCCGCAGAGGAGCTCGCCGCCTGGGCCGCTCGCGTGGAGCGGCGCCTGGGCGCCCGGACGGACTGCGTGTGCGAGCTGAAGATCGACGGGCTGGCCGTCTCGCTCACCTACGAGGACGGTGTCCTGGTGCGGGCAGCGACCCGGGGAGATGGGCTGGTAGGCGAGGACATCACCGCCAACGTCCGCACGATACGCTCGGTACCCATGCGCCTGCGGGGCACCCAACGCCCGCGCGTGCTGGAGGTGCGGGGGGAAATCTACCTGCCCGTGAAGGCCTTCGAGCGGCTCAACGCGGAGCTGACCGCACGGGGCGAGCGGCCCTTCGCCAACCCTCGCAACGGCGCCGCGGGAAGCATCCGGCAGAAGGACCCGGCGGTGACGGCCTCTCGGCCGCTGCGGCTGTGGTGCTACGCGCTGGGGTTCACCGAGGGTGTCACGTTCTCCCGGCACTCCGAGTCCCTCGACCACCTCAAGCGCCTGGGACTGCCGGTGAACCCGGCCATGAAGCGGGTGCGCACGCTGAAGCAGGCCCAGGACTTCTGCGCGTACTGGCAGGAGCACCGCCACGACGTGGACTATGAGATCGACGGCGCGGTGGTGAAGGTGGACGCGCTCGACCAACAGCGCGAGCTGGGAGAGACGAGCCGAGCGCCGCGCTGGGCCATCGCCTTCAAGTTCCCGCCAGAGGAGCGGACCACCCTGGTGAAGAGCATCGCGGTGAACACGGGCCGGACGGGCAAGGTGACACCCTTCGCTGTGCTGGAGCCTGTACGGGTGAGCGGCGCCACGGTGACGTACGCCACACTCCACAATGAGGAGGAGGTCCACCGCCGGGATGTGCGCGAGGGAGACACCGTCATCGTCCGGCGCGCCGGCGAGGTCATCCCCGAGGTCGTCGGCCCCGTGCTCTCCAAGCGCCCAGCGGACGCGCGCCCCTGGCGCTTCCCGAAGAAGTGCCCCGCCTGCGGCACGAAGCTGGTCCGCGAGGAGGGTGAGGCCGACTGGCGCTGTCCCAACCACGCGAGCTGCCCGTCCCAGGCCGTCGAGTGGCTCTTCCACTTCGCCTCGCGCGGCGCCATGGACATCGAGCATCTCGGGTACATCACCGGCATGCAGTTACTGGAGCAAGGATTGGTGAAGGATCCGGCGGACATCTTCTTCCTCACCGCCGAGCAGCTCGGGCAGCTGCCCAACACCGGCGAGAAGTCCGTGAGCAATCTGCTGTCGGCCATCGAATCCGCACGGCACCGGCCTCTCTGGCGGCTGCTCGTGGGCCTCAACATCCGGCACGTGGGCCCGTTCGCCGCCCGGCTGCTCACCCAGAGCTTCCCGGCAATGGATGCGTTGCGTCAGGCGTCACTCGACGAGCTCCAGTCAGTGCAGGGCGTCGGCCCCCGGATTGCCCAGAGCCTCCACACCTGGCTCCAGCAGTCGGAGAACGTGCGGCTCCTCGAGAAGCTGAAGCGCGCGGGCGTCCAGCTCCAGGAGGAAGCCCCCGAGAAGCCCACCGAAGGCCCCTTGTCCGGCAAGGCCGTGGTCATCACCGGCGAGCTGGAGACCATGAGCCGCGAAGAGGCCACCCAAGCGGCCGAGGCTGCTGGAGCGCGTGTCACCTCCAGCGTGTCGAAGAGCACCGCCTTCGTGGTCGTCGGAGCGCGCCCGGGCAGCAAGTACGACAAGGCCCAGGCACTGGGCATCGAGACCGTGGACGAGCGGGAGTTCCTCCGCCGTCTGGGTGGGCGCCGCACGCTGCACTGAGTCCGGCTGTACGAATGCTCAGCCGCGCCGGGTGCGAAGTATGTCCTCCAACCTCATGGAGTGACAGGCAGCCGGGTGGATCTCCGAGACGACCCAATCCTCCAGCGACTGGTCATCGATGATGACCTCGGGCTTGGGCAGGAAGGCCCGGAAGCAGCCCTCGAGCCCCAGCTCCGCCGCCACCTTCCGGGCGTGCTCGGCACCGTGGCGGCTCCACAGGTACAGCCCCGCCCCCTTCTCCGCGAGCTCGCGCACCCGCACCACCATGCGCTCGTGGGAGACACGCTTGTCGGTCGTGCCGGGCACCAGGGTGTCCTCGGCGTCGAGGTAGATGGCCGTGGAAGGAACGACAGGGGAAGTCATGGCCCCGGAACAATGGCACTGGCTGGAAGGCTGTCCAGGGTGCCCCTCAAGGTTGCCCCCAGGGCATACGGGCGACTCCTCTACAATGGCTCGTCGCTCGCATGAGGGAAGGTTTTCGATGTGTTCCCGGAAGGCTCCCCGCACGGGCCCCTCTGAGAAGACAATCGAGGGAGCCAACCGTTGGAGAAGGTCACGATGAACGATTTCCAGTTCCAGGACATGCTGCCGCTCGGCAAGGACGAGACGCCCTACCGGCTGCTTACGAAGGACTACGTCTCCACCTTCGAGGCCGGCGGGAAGACCTTCCTCCAGGTCGCCCCCGAGGCGCTCACGCTCCTCACCCGCGAGGCCATGCGGGACATCTCCCACCTCCTGCGGCCCGGCCACCTCCAGCAGCTCGCGAACATCCTCCAGGACCCCGAGGCCTCGTCCAACGACCGCTTCGTGGCGCTCGAGCTGCTCAAGAACGCCAACATCGCCGCTGGCGGCGTGCTCCCCTCCTGCCAGGACACCGGCACCGCCATCGTCATGGGCAAGAAGGGCCAGTACGTGATTACCGGCGGCGGTGACGAGTCGGCCATCTCGCGCGGCGTCTTCGACACCTACCGCACCGCCAACCTGCGCTACTCGCAGATGGCGCCGCTCGACATGTACAAGGAGGTCAACACCAACAACAACCTCCCCGCGCAGATCGAGCTCTACGCCACCGACGGCGACGCCTACAAGTTCCTCTTCATGGCCAAGGGCGGCGGCTCGGCCAACAAGAGCTACCTCTTCCAGGAGACCAAGGCGGTCCTCAATCCGCAGAGCCTCCTGAGCTTCCTCGAGTCCAAGATCCGCTCGCTGGGCACCGCGGCCTGCCCGCCGTACCACCTGGCCATCGTGGTGGGCGGCACCTCGGCCGAGTTCGCGCTGAAGACGGCCAAGTACGCCTCGGCCCGCTACCTGGACTCGCTGCCCACCGAGGGCAATGCGCTCGGCCGCGGCTTCCGCGACGTGGGCCTGGAGCAAGAGGTGCTCAAGCTCACCCAGCGCACCGGCATCGGCGCCCAGTTCGGCGGCAAGTACTTCTGCCATGACGTGCGCGTCATCCGCCTGCCCCGCCACGGCGCCTCGTGCCCGGTGGCCATCGCCGTCTCCTGCTCCGCGGACCGCCAGGCGCTCGGCAAGATTACGAAGGACGGCGTCTTCCTGGAGCAGCTCGAGGCCGATCCGGCGAAGTACCTGCCGGAGACGAAGGACACGGACCTGTCGGGCGAGGTGGTGAAGATCGACCTGAACCGCCCCATGGCCGACATCCGCGCCGAGCTGTCGCGCTACCCCATCAAGACGCGCCTGTCCCTGTCAGGCCCCATGGTGGTGGCGCGCGACATCGCGCACGCGACCATCAAGGAGCGCCTGGACCGCGGCGAGGGCATGCCGCAGTACCTCAAGGACTACATGGTGTACTACGCCGGCCCGGCGAAGACGCCCGAGGGCTATGCCTCCGGCTCGTTCGGTCCGACGACGGCGGGCCGCATGGACGCCTACGTGGACCAGTTCCAGGAGCAGGGCGGCAGCTTCGTGATGCTGGCCAAGGGCAACCGCTCGCCGGCCGTCACCGCGGCCTGCAAGAAGCACGGAGGCTTCTACCTCGGCTCCATCGGCGGCCCGGCGGCGCGGCTCGCCAAGGACTGCATCAAGAAGGTGGAAGTGCTCGAGTACCCCGAGCTGGGCATGGAGGCCGTCTGGAAGATCGACGTGGTGGACTTCCCCGCCTTCATCGTCGTGGACGACAAGGGCAACGACTTCTTCGCGGACATCAACAAGCCCACGAAGAAGTCGTAAGCCTCACTCAGTGCTTCAGGCCCGCCACGTGCGTGGTGGGCATGTTCTCCAGCCCGTGCGCGAGCTGGAAGGTGTAGCGCACCCGGGGGGCCGACTTCGGGCCCCCCATCACCTTGAAGAGGAAGTAGCCGCGTTCCACGTTGTCCGGGTCCGTGGTCACCTGCACCTGGTGCAGGTCCGTGGTGTCGATCACCATCTCCCCCACCAGCCGCTTGCCCAGGATGAGCTGCACCACGGGCGAGCCGTTCTCCTCCGAGAAGAGCACCCAGTGGAGCGCCTCGGCGTCGTACAGCCAGGACTCCTCCGTGCCGATGCTGAGGATGCAGTTGGTGTGATCCAGGATCCAGTCCCAGAAGCGGTCGAAGGGGAGCGCCGCTCCCGTCTCTGTCTCAATCGCCATGCCCTCCACATAACCCAGGTCGGGGCTCCTTGGGGGAGGCGTGCGGTGGAAACTTCCCACCAGACTGGTGTCTGATGGCACCACCCCTCACCTGAAGGACAGCTCCCCCATGAACGCGCCCTCCGTGCCCATTGATCTCCAACGGGCGGCCCGGCTGGCCATCCTCGTGTCCGCGCTCGGCTACTTCGTGGACATCTACGACATGGTCATCTTCAGCGTGGTCCGCGCGCAGAGCCTGGATGCCCTCGGGGTGCCGGCCGCCGAGCGGATGAGCGCGGGCGTGCGGCTGCTCAACATGCAGATGGCGGGGATGCTCGTGGGAGGCGTGCTGTGGGGCATCCTCGGGGACAAGCGAGGACGGCTCTCCGTGCTGTTCGGCTCCATCTTTCTCTACTCGGCCGCCAACTTCGCCAACGCCTTCGTGCAGACGATGGAGCAGTACGCGCTGCTGCGCCTGCTGGCGGGCATCGGGCTGGCCGGCGAGCTGGGAGCGGGCATCACCCTGGTGAGCGAGCTGATGTCTCGCGAGTCCCGCGGGTATGGCACGACGCTGGTGGCCACCAATGGCGTGCTGGGAGCCATTGCCGCCGCGCTCGTGGGCAGCCGCATGGACTGGCGCACGGCGTACCTCGTAGGGGGCTGCCTCGGGTTCGCGCTGCTGTGCATGCGCATGACCGTCCATGAGCCCCGCCTGTTCACCGCGCTCCAGGAGCAGCAGGTGTCGCGAGGGAACTTCCTGCGGCTGCTCAAGCCGGGCCCGACGGCGCGGCGCTATCTCTCCCTCGTCCTGGCGGGTGTGCCTATCTGGTTCGTCATCGGTGTGCTCATTACCTTTGCGCCGGAGTTCGGACGGGAGCTGGGCATGAAGGAGCTGCCCTCCACTGCGCAGGCGGTGCTGGCCGGCAACGTGGGGACCGTGCTCGGGGACCTGGCCAGTGGCCTGTTCAGCCAGCTCACCCAGAGCCGCAAGCGAAGCGTGGCCCTCTTCCTCGCCCTGGGTGCCCTCTTCACCGGCGTGTTCTTTACCCTGGGTGGCAGCTCGCTCTGGTTCTTCTATACATGTTGTGCGGCCCTCGGCTTTTCCGCCGGTTACATGGCCGTACTCGTCACCATCGCCGCGGAGCAGTTCGGCACCAACCTGCGTGCCACCGCCGCCACCACCGTGCCCAATCTCATACGGGGCTCCACGGTGTTGCTCACCTCGGGGCTCCAGCTCGCCACGCCCGTCCTCGGACTGCGCGGCAGTGCCCTGTGCGTCGGTGGGCTCTCGCTGCTCCTCGCCTTCATTGCGCTGCGCGGCATTGACGAGACATTCGCCCGCGATCTGGATTTCTTGGAGGAGTGAGCCGTATGCCTTCGCATTCCGATGTCTTGGAAAGGGAGAGGAATAACAAGAACAAATAGAAATAGACGGAAGGGTTCCTCATCCTGAATATGGCTGGTGCTGCGCACAGCAGCCGTTGTGGTGCACCGACCTGACAAGGAACCCGAACGCATGCGCACTGTGAAGCTTGCCGCATCCCTCACTGCCGCTCTCTTGATGCAGGCCTGTGGAGGGTCCACCGCCGAAGAGCCGTCCAAGCTCGTCACGAGCACCGCCGCACTGACCTCCGCGGTCTCGCGCGGGTGCACCTTCACGCTCTCGTACAAGGAGGTCGCGCCTCCGTTCCCGCCCACGTACGTGCCTGTCGTCACCCGGCAGGCTTCCCCCAGTTGCCCGTGGGACACCGCGAGCGTGGATCTGCCGGGCTCGTACTCGGTTCCCCAGCTCTCGCTGGTCGCGAATGACCTCGGGCTCGCCGTTGGCTACACCAACAAGCACTCGCCGAGCGGTTCCGCTGGCACCTGGCTGGAGCTCCGGCACGTGGCCCCGGACACCCTGTCGGTGGTGCGCTCCTTCACCCTCTCGGCACACGTCAACTTCGGCACCGGCCGCGTCTCCAACAGTGAGCTGTCCATCCTGACGGATGGCACCACCCTGAAGGTCAAGGGCGAGAAGGCGGGTGTCATCCCGGGAGAGACCGGGAGCGGCTCCTACTTCGTCGCGACGTTCCCCGACTTCTTCACCAGCACCACCGCCCCCACCCTCAACGCCTCGACGGCTCCCGAGGTGACGAGCGCGGGCTCCTGGAGCGTCACCGGCAGCCTGGCCAGCGCGCGCTCGGTCCATACGGCCACCCTGCTCAACGGCACGGGCGACGTGCTGGTGGTGGGCGGCACCACCGCGGAGGTCTTCAACCCCTACAGCAACACCTCCACGCTCACGGGTGCGCCCATCTACGCGCGTAAGCAGCACACCGCGACCGCCATCTCCTCGAGCCAGGTGCTGGTCGCCGGCGGGTGGACCGGCTCCGACTGGAACAGCTCCTCGGAGGTGTTTGACCAGACCACTGGGACGTGGACCGCCACGGGCAGCATGAGCACGCCGCGCGGCAACCACACGGCCACCCTGCTCGACTCGGGCAAGGTGCTGGTGGTGGGTGGCACCTCCACCGCCACCTACGGGGCGACGAACACCGCGGAGTTGTTCGACCCCGCCACCAACACGTGGAGCCCGGCGGCCTCCGCCCCCACCGCTGCCTACCGCCACACCGCGACCCTGCTCTACTCGGGCAAGGTGCTGGTGACGGGCGGCGAGCTCTGGGGCACCGGCGCGCTCAGCACCGTGCAGGAGTACGACCCGGCCACGAACACCTGGTCGCTCATGTCGTCCATGCCGCGGTCGCGCACCGGCCACGTCGCCGTCCGGCTCTACTCGGGCACGGTGATGGTGCTCGGCGGCGGCCGCGACGAGGTGGACCTCTACTACCCGTACATGGCCACCCCATCGTGGTACCCGGGCCCCTCCGTTCCCTCCGCCGCTTCGGCTGTCAGCGCGACGCTGCTCTACTCGGGCGAGGTGCTGGTCACGCACTCCACCGGCCAGGCGTCGCTGTATGACCCGTCGACGAATTCCTGGCAGTCCGCGGGGGCGCTGACCGCGCCGCTCCAGGCCCATGCCGCGACGTTCCTGCACTCGGGTCAGGTGCTGGTCACGGGTGGCTCCACCTCCGGCTCCGACGTCACCACCGTGCAGCGCTACACGCGCTGAGCTGAAGCGGACCTGAAGCAAGCGGGTGCCCCCGAGCTCATGGGGGCACCCGTGCCAGTCGAGATGCGATTAGCGCTTCGCGGCCTGCTGCGCGCGCCACGCCTCCTGGCCCTGCTTATCGAGCGCGCGGAAGTCCTCATCGCTGAGCTGCACGGTGGCCGCCGCGGTGTTCTCCTCCAGGTGCTTCACCTTCCCGGTGCCGGGAATCGGCAGCATGACGGGCGAGCGCTTGAGCACCCACGCGAGTGCGATCTGCGACGGCGTGGCGCCGAGCTTCTTGGCCAGTGTGTCGAGCACCCCGCCCTCCTTGGCCAATGGACCGCCGGCGAGCGGGTACCAGGGAATGAAGCCGATGCCGTTCTTCTCGCAGTGGTCGAGCACCGCCTCGCTCTGGCGGTTGGCGAGGTTGTAGAGGTTCTGCACCGTCACGACCTTGAAGAACCGGCTCGCGGCCTGGATCTCCTCAACCGAGACCTCGCTCAGCCCGACGTGGCGGATCAGCCCTTCACGCTGCATGTCCGCGATGGCGCTGAACTGCTCGTCCCGCGGCACCTTCGGGTCGATCCGATGAAGCTGCCAGAGGTCGATGCGCTCCACCTTCAGGCGCCGGAGGCTCATCAGCACACACTGCTTGAGGTACTCGGGCCGGCCGACGGGGAGCCAGATGTTCGGCCCGTGCCGGGTCAGCCCAGCCTTGGTGGCGATCACCAGGCCGCGTTTGTACGGCGAGAGTACCTCCGCCAGGATGTCCTCACTGACAAAGGGGCCGTAGCTGTCGGCGGTGTCGATGAAGTTGATGCCGAGCTCGGGAAGGCGCGCCACGGTCCGGCGTGCCTCCTTTGGATCATCCGGGTCTCCCCAGATTCCATTGCCGGTGATGCGCATCGCACCGAACCCGAGCCGGTTCACCTCGAGGTCGCCACCAATCCGGAAGGTACCGCTCGCCGCCGCGTTGCTCGTCGTCATCCGCTCTCCTCGTGCCAACTGGCCAGGGCGGGCAACCTAACGAGGACCGGGGGCACCGCGCAGCGAGTTCGCACGGTGACACGAAGACTCCCTCTCCCTCTGGGAGAGGGCGGGGGGTGAGGGTAGTCCACTGCGCGTAGACCCTCACCCTGACCCTCTCCCAGAGGGAGAGGGGACGTCATCAAGGGAGAGGGGATGTCGTCAGATGACGGCGTCGGTGGCGCGGCGGATGCGACCCCAGTCGAAGTTGCTCGCCGGGTCCACCTTGCGGCCCGGGGCCACGTCCTTGTGGCCCAGGATGTTCTTCATGGGGATGTCGTACGTCTTGGCCAGGTACGGCACGAGCTTCTCCAGCGCCTTGTACTGGGCCTCGGTGAAGGGCGTCTTGCCGCTGCCGTCGTTGGTAATCTCGATGCCGAGGGAGCGGGCATTCACGCTCGGGCTCTTGTCCCCGTGCAGGCTCGACACGCCCGCGTGCCACGCCGCCATCTTGTCATCCACCAGGTGGTAGATGGTGCCGTCCTTGCCGATGAGGTAGTGCGCGCTCACGCCGCTGCCATCCTTGGTGAGCGTGGACAGATCCCCCGCCGTGTTGTTGGAGGCGGTGTGGTGCAGGACGATGGCGTCGATGTCCGCCCCGCCACGCGAGCTGGTGTTGGCCGAGGGCACCCACTTCATGTCCGGCTTCTTCACGCCGCCCGTCGAAGGAGGGGGATTCGTCGGGTTGGTGGGGGTGGACGAGGGCGGCTTCTGGCCGGAGAGCGCCTTCTCCAGCGCGGCCTTCGTCTTCGGGCCGTACTCACCGTCCACGCCCAGCTTCCACTGGGACTGGAACTTCTTCACCGCCGCCTCGGTCACCGGGCCGTAGACGCCCGGGCCGGTGTTCATCTGCGCCTGCGTCATGTGGCCCAGCTTCACCAGGGCCGACTGGAGCTGCTTCACCCCGGCGCCGGTGCTGCCGCGCTCCAGGCCCGCCGCGGGCGCGGTGACCGAGGGGGGCTTCGGCGCGGGCGCGGGCTTCGCGGGGGTGAGGTCCTTGAGCATCTCGGCGCGCGTCTTCGGGCCGAACACCCCGTCCGCCGTCAGCTTGTTGGCGGCCTGGTACTTCTTGAGCGAGGCCTCCGTCTGGGGACCAAAGACGCCCGGGCCGGTGTTCATCTGCGCCTGCGTCATGTGACCCAGCTTCACCAGGGCCGACTGGAGCTGCTTCACCGCCGGTCCCGAGGCCCCCTTGGACAAAGTGCCCGTGGGAAGGGTGGGCGCGGACGAGGCCGCGGCGGTGGTACGAGCGACGCTGGTGCGGGACGCGGAGGAGATAGTGCTCACAGTCGACTCCGAGGGGGGGAGTCACCGAAAATCGGTGACGGCGTTGGAATTATCGCGCGCGCGTCACAAAAGTTGCGACCCCAGTGCTCATTTCACCCTGGGAGTTGCTCCAGCAACCGCTCCAAGTCGTCCGGCTTCACCGGCTTGACCATGTGCAGGTTGAAGCCCGCCTCCACGGCCTGGGTCCGGTGCTCACCGCTATAGCCCGTCAGCGCCACCAGGTAGACGTCCCGGCCGCCCTCGGCCTCGCGAATCTTGCGCGCCACCTGGAAGCCGTCCATCCCCGGCAGCCCCAGGTCCACCAGCGCCACGTGGGGCCGCAGCGAGGGGAAGAGCTGCACCCCCTTGAAGCCATCCTCCGCCACCTCCACCCGGTGCCCCCACATCTCCAGCAGCTCGCGCAACACCTCGCGCGTGTCCTCGTTGTCCTCCACCAGCAGCACCCGCCGCGCCGAGGGCTCCCCCCCGGTGCTCTCCAGCTGCTGCGGCGGCGCGGGCACGGGGACGGAGACGGCCTGCTCCGCCTCCAAGGGCAGCCGCACCACCAGCTCGCTGCCCTTGCCCTCGCCCTCGCTGTGCGCCGTCACCTCGCCACCGTGCAACTCCACCAGGCGCCGCACCAGCGTCAGGCCAATGCCCAATCCACCCGAGGAGCGGGCCAGCTGCTGCTGCGCCTGTACGAAGAGCTCGAAGACCCGCGCACTCAGCTCGGGGCTCATGCCGATGCCCGTGTCCCGCACACACAGCACCGCCTGGCGCTCCTGCCCGACTCCCTCCACCGTCACCCCAACAAACACGTGGCCACCGGGCTCGGTGTACTTCCTCGCGTTGTCCAGCAGGTTGGACACCACCTGCTCCAGCCGCGTGGCATCCCCTTGGAGCAACAGGCTGCCCGAGCCAGGCACCGCCACCTCCAGGTGCAGCCCCTTCTCCTCGAGGGAGCGCCGACGCGCCTCCACGCTGTGCTGCACCACCTGCCGCAGGTCCACCGGCGCCCGCCTCAGCTCGATGTGGCCCCGGTTGAAGCGCGACACGTCCAGCAGGTCATCCACCATCCGCGCCAGGTGCTGGCTCTGCCGCGTCATCACCTGAATGGACTTGGAGACCCTGCCCTCCGGCTGCGAGGCCGCCTCCAGGTGCACTGCGTTGACGATGGCCGCCAGGGGGTTGCGCAGCTCGTGCGCCAGCATGGCCAGGAACTCGTCCTTGCGCCGGTCCGCCTCCGCCAGGTCCACCGCCCGCTGCCGCAACGCGTCCTCCAGCTCGCGCCGGGAGGTGATGTCCGTGAGGATGCGCACCGCCCCCACCACCGCGCCCTCCGAGCCCTCCACCGGGTTGGCCGCCACGCGGTAGTGGCGCTCTCCCAGGGTCACCTCGGTCTCTTCACGGCAGGAGAGCACCGCGCCGCAGCTCGGAGGCAGCTCGCCTTCGGTCCCCGCCGCCGCCCGCATCAGCTCGTCGAAGGGCCGTCCCAACACCTGCGCCTCGGGGAGTCCGAGCAGCTCCAGCAGGGCCTGGTTGGCGCGCATCACCCGCCCACCCCGGTCCAACAGGCACACCCCGTCCCCTAGCGAGTCGAAGGTGCTCTTCCACTGCAGCGCCGCCGCGCGCGCCTCCTCCTCCGCCAGACGCATGCGCAGCAGCGAGCGTACCGTGGCCAGCAGCTCCGCCGAGTCCACCGGCTGCGCCAGGTAACCGTCCGCGCCGCTCTCCAACCCCTCCACCTTGTTCTCGGTGCGGATGTAGTTGGCCGACAGGTGCAGCACCGCGATGCTCGCCGTGCGTGGATCTGCCTTCAGCCGCCGGCACACCTCGATGCCGTTGAGGTCCGGCAGCTTCACATCCAGCACGATGAGGTCCGGCAGCACCTCGGAGGCCAGTTGGAGCGCCTCGGCCCCGGTACCGCCCTCCCGCACCTGGAAGCCCGCGGCCCGCAGCAATCGCGTGACGGCGTACCGGTTGGCCTCGTTGTCGTTGATGTTGAGGAGGATGGTTTCCCTGTGAGACACGTCGGTCTCCTCAAAGACTCGGGGTTGGGGCTGAGCTCAATCCGGAGCGGAGAATGCTCGCTCGAGGAGGTCGAACGCCACATCCCGGGTGAGCCCGCTCTTGGAGAGGATGCCCACCGCATGGGAGAGGAGGCGCCCGCGCTCCTGCTCGGTCAGCGAGCGGCTGGTGTGAATGATGACGGGGATGCCCCGGGTGGAGGGCTCGCGTCGGAGCGCCTCCAGGACCTCGAAGCCGTCCATTCCGGGCAGCGACAGGTCCAACAGGATGGCGGCGGGTCGGACCTCCCCCGCCAGACGCAATCCCTCCGGGCCCGTCGCGGCCTCGCGGAACTGAATCGAGGCATCGGCGAGCAACCGCTGAAGCAGGTAGCGAGCCACCTCGTCGTCATCGATGATGAGGACCGTGCGGGCATGTGGGGTTTCCTGCTCCAACGATTGGCGCTCCCCACCCTCTTCCCCCGCTGAGCCCGGCCGCTCGGTGTAGTCGCGAGAGACCGCCGCGAGGAAGGCACTGCCCCGGCCCGGCGCGCTCTCCACCGTGAGCGCGCCGCCCAACAGCTCCGCCAGCCGCCGCGACAACGGCAGCCCCAGCCCGGTGCCCTTCACGCCCTGCTGATGGGGGCCTTCCACCTGGACGAACTCCTCGAAGATGCGCTCCTGGTCCTCGGGAGCAATGCCCACGCCGGTGTCCCGCACCGCGAACACCACCGTGTCCCGGGGGCCCAAGGCTGCGGATACCCGCACCTCGCCCTGAACGGTGAACTTGAGCGCGTTGGAGACGAGGTTGCGTAGGATTTGCGACAGCTTGCGCTCGTCGGTGTGCAGTTCCGGCAGACCCTCGGGCACATCGAAGACGAGCGAGACGCCCTCGCTCACGCGCAGCGGCCGGAGCATCCCTCGCAGCGCGCCGAACAGTTCCGCCACGGTGAAGCGCGTGCACAGCACCTCCGAGCGGCCGGATTCAATCTTCGCCAGGTCGAGCAGGTCGTCGATGAGCTCCTGCAGAGCCTCACCGGACTTGCGGATGAAGAGGACCTGCTTCTCCTGCTCGGCGGTGAGCGGCCCGTCGAGCCGGTCCAGCATCAACCGAGAGAGGTTGAGAACGGAGCTGATGGGCGTGCGCAGCTCGTGGCTGATGTTGGAGATGAAGCGCGTCTTCATGTCCGAGGCCCGGCGAAGGGCCTCGGCCTTCTCCTCGAGCTCGGCGTAGAGGGCCACCACGCCTCGGTTGGTCTCCTCCAGCTCGCGGTTGAGCCGGTCCACCTCGGCCTTGCGCGCCTGCAACTCATCGAGGATGCGCAGCAGGTCCGCGTTCTGCTTCTGCAGCTCATCGGTGGCGTTGGAGCGCCGCTGCCGCTCCAGCTCGTTGCGCAGCGACTCCAGCGCCTGGGGCACCGGGGTGAGCTGGGGGAGACGCTGGGCCATCTCCAGCAGGAGCCAGCCGTCCCCATCCGGCCGCAGGACCACCCGGTCCATCAGCCGCTGCGCGGGCGCCAGCGCGGGCCCCGGCCGGAGCGTGTCCGGGCTGTTGCCGACGACGAGCCCCACGTTCGACGCCGAGGCCCGCACCCGCACGAGCAGGGAGGGCACTGGTGCCTCCTCCAGCAGGAACTCGATATGGCCGTTGGACTGGGAAGCGGCGAGCCGCGCCACCTCGGAGATGGCGGTGGCGATGCGCACCTGCTCCTGGCCGTCGAAGCCCAGGGCCTGGGCGATGTGACGCCCCCGCTGCCGGGTGTTCACCACGTCCTGCCCGGTGCGCAGCTCGGCCTGGAAGAGAGAGGAGCTCAACGCGATTCTCCCCGGGGTACTTCGCGAGCCACCAGCACCGTCGCGTCGTCCCGTCCCCGGGAGAAGTCCCGGTACAGCACGCCGGCCACCAGACTGGGATGCCGGGCGAGCAGACCCGGGTAGGCGTCCAACCGCCACTGGGTGGCCAGCCCGTCCGAGCACATCACCAGGGTGGCTCCCCGGCTCCACGGGTAGCTGAACTGCTGCATGCGGGGGGCCTGGTGCCCCAACGTCCCGTTCATGGAGACCAGCCGCTGGGAGCCGCCCGGCGACACGATGGCCGCGGAGATGTTGCCCACCCCCGCGTAGTGCAGCTGGGCACCATCCAGCGAGGCGAAGGACACCGCGGCCCCACGGGTGCTGCGCAGCTCCTGGTGCGCGCCGCGCAAGAGCTCCACCAGCGGGTTGGGACCCTGCTCCAGGAAGGACACCACCGCCGCGCGCGAGGCCCGGGCCGCCTCGGGCCCATGGCCGAGACCATCCGCGACGAGCACGTGGAAGCGGCCGTCCTTGAGGTCCACCGCCCAGGAGTCCCCGCACACCTCCTCGCCCGACATGGGCACACACACCACGCCCACCTCCAACCCCGAAGCGGGAGGCGGCTTGTCGGCCCAGAGCTGGGCCACCACCGCGGTGCCCACACCGGGCACGGAGTGGATGTCGAAGAAGGCGGCCATCCGCCGCATGGCGCCCAACCCCACGCCGCTGGTGCCCGCGGTGGAATAGCCGTCCCGAATGCAGCGCTCCACGTCCGCCATGCCCGGGCCCTTGTCCAGCGCGAGCATCTCCACCCCGACGTGGTGTCCCTCATGGAGCGCGCGCAGGAGGATGAGCCCCTCGCGCGCGTGGGCGACCAGGTTCTTGGCCGCCTCACTCACCACGAGGGCCACCTTGCCCTGGGCCTCCTCGTTGAACCCCAGGCGAGCGGCCAGCGCGGAGGCCGTCCGGCGTGCCTGGCCCGCCTGACTGCTCTCCGTCACCACAATCGCCGTGGAGCTCACTTCCATCGTGTCACCGTGACCCGCGTTCCCTCCCCAACCTTGGAGATGATCTCAAAGTCGTTCACGAGCCGCCGGGCGCCCCCCAGCCCGAGCCCCATGCCACCACCCGAGGTGTACCCATCGCGCAGCGCCAGCTCGATGTCGGGAATGCCCGGCCCCTGGTCCTCGAAGGACAGCCGCAGTCCCTTGCGCAGGCCCTCCTGGAGCACCTGGAGGGTGACCTGTCCGCCATTGCCGTAGTCCAGCGTATTGCGTGCCAGCTCGCTGGCGGCCGTCACCATCTTCGTCTGCTCCACGAGGCTGAACTTCAGCTCGGCCGTCCACGTGCGCACGGCCTGGCGCACGAGCACCAGGTCCTGCGCAGAGCGGATGGGCATGACGTCAGTCCTCAATACTGGCATCCGGGACCTCGAGCACCACCTGGTCGGCCTCCATGAAGGCCTGCAGCAGTGCCATGCCCTTCTCGACATTGAGCGCTGTGCGGATGCCCGGCAGGGACATGCCCAGTTCCACCAGGGTGATGGCCACCGCGGGCTGCATGCCCACCACCACCGTCTGGGCGTCCAGCACGCGCGACATGGTGGCGATGTTGCCGAGGATGCGCCCGATGAAGGAGTCCACCACCTCCAGCGAGGAGATGTCGATGAGCACCCCGCCGGCGCTGGTCTCGACGATCTTCGCGGTCAGGTCGTCCTGCAGGGTCACCGCGAGCTGGTCATGCATGTCCACCTGGATGGTGACCAGCAGCACCCGGCCCATGCGGAGGATGGGAATACGCTCCATACAATGACTCCAGCTAGGCCTTGCCCGCCGCGCGCTGGACGGGGACGGAGACGGTCTGGTTGAGGCGCTTGAGGGCCCAGTTGAAGGCTCCGGCCACGCTGGACTTGGTCACCACTCCGGCCAGGTCCACGCCCAGGTGGACGATCGTCTGTGCAATCTGGGGCCGGATGCCGCTGATGACGCACTCGGCGCCCATCAGCCGGGTGGCCGTCACCGTCTTGATGAGGTGCTGGGCGGTGAGGGTGTCCACGGTGGGCACACCGGTGATGTCGATGATGGCGATCTCCGCGCCCGTCTCGACAATCCGCTGCAGCAGCGTCTCCATCACCGTCTGGGTGCGCCCGCTGTCCAGCGTGCCGATCAGCGGCAGGCAGACGATGCGCTCCCAGAGCTGCACCACGGGAGTGGACAGCTCCATCATCTCCTGCTGCTGGCGCAGGATGACCTCCTCGCGCGCCCGCTGATGCACCTCGGTGGTGTACAGGCCCAGCTTGTCCAGCAGGAGGGTGCCGGTCCACAGCTCCTCGACCACCACCGCCGGCTGACTGGCGTACTCGCGGCGCAGCCGATCGAACAGGGGCTGCTTGAGGCTGAAGATGAAGGTGGCCGTCTCCGACGGGGAGAACCCCTGCAGGCTGCGCGAGCGCGACAGCCGCTCCAGCATCTCCCTCACGGACACGAACGAGGAGTCGTTGATGTCGTTGAAGTTGCCCTGCTCGGTGGCCTGCAACAGAAGCCGGAGGAACTCGGAGCAATGCTCGCGCAGCTCTCCTTCCTTCATCAACGTGTCACGACGCACCCCGCTGGCCGCCATGGCACTGAGCCACTCAGCGAGCAGCTCGGACGGGTATTTCTTGAGAATCTCGTGGATACGAGTGATCAACGAACGCCTCCTGAGGCCTGGCCTGTACCACACGCGACCTGGGCGCTCATGAATCACAATCCGTCTCAGGTACAGGATTGCGACGACTGTTCACTCCCCGATAGCCCATGGGACGTCCGTGAAATTCCCATGGGGCCATGGCACACGGAGTGCGGTTCATTCTCTTACGGCAGAGAGAAGCGGAGCTGGCCTCAGCCCAGCAGCCACACCAGGAGGAAGCCCACCGCGAGCGCGGCGAGGAATAACCCGGCGGCGAGCCACCCCTTGAGGGACGGCGGCGAAGCACCCGCGGAGACGGGAGGCTCGGACTCCTCGCCCTCCTCGATGGCCTGCACCAGCCCGGAGCCCTGGCCCGGTTGCGCGACGAGCACCTCGCTGGTGACGTCCACGTCGAAGGCCACCCGCACCTCGCGCGAGAGCGGTGTCTGGCTTTGAGTCACGGTGGCCTCCGGCCGAGGCTCGGGCCGGGACTCCTCCACCAGCACCACCTCCGCGGAGGGGACATAGCCGGCGGGGGCGTCGAGCGCCCGGTGCTCGAAGGCCAGCGCGGTGGGAGGCGCGAAGGCGGGCATTTCCTTCTCGGGGATGGACCGCCGGGGCAAGACCTCCCGCCGCAGCAGCTCCGCGAGCACACCGTCCTCGACTGTCTTCTCCTTGGCGAAGGCCTCGCTCATCAGCCGAGCCAGGTCCGCGTCCCCCACGTCGGGCGCGTACTTCTCGCGCACCTGCCTCAACGCGGCCCCGAGCGCCGCGGCATCCGGGAAGCGTGCCTCAGGCTCGGTGGCCAGCGCCTTCAGCACCACCGCGTCCACCTCGGGCGGCAGTGGCCGGTGACGGCTCGGCGGCTCCCACTGGGGGTAGGCCGCGCGCTTCCACCGCTCGGTGACATCCCCCTTCTGCGGCAACGGGCGCCAGGCGAGCAGTTCCCAGAGCACCACGCCCGTCGCGTACACGTCCGCCCGCCGGTCCACGCGCTTCTTCCGAGCCTGCTCCGGCGCCATGTACGCGATGCTGCCCATCACCACGCTCGGCGCCGTCTGCGCCTCCTTCAGCGTGGATTGCGCCGCACCGAAGTCGATGATTTTGACCTCGCCCGCGTAGGAGATGCACACGTTGGCCGGGGACAGATCGCGATGCACCAGGTGCAGCGGCTGGCCCTGCTCATCCGCCGCGTCGTGCGCGTACGCGAGGCCCGCGCACATGCGCTCGCCGATGAGCAGCACCATCCCCGGGGAGAGCGACAGGCCGCGGTTGCGCAACCGCCAGGCGAGCCGGTTGAGCGTCTTGCCCTCCACGTACTCCATGGCGAGGTAGAGCGCCCCGGCCACCTCGCCCATGGCCCACACGCGGGCGATGTTGGGATGGGACAGGCGCAGCACCACCCGCGCCTCGTCCCGGAAACGGGCGAGGAACTGCGTGTTCCCCGCCAGGCCCGGCAGCACCTTCTTCACCACGCAGGCGCGGCCCGGCTCCTCCTCGCGCGCCAGGAACACCTCCCCCATGCCCCCATACCCGATGCGCCGCACCAGGGTGTAGGGACCAAAGGGGATGGGCCCCGGGCTCGAGGCCGTCGTCTCAGGCCCCTTGTCCAAGCGCGCGGAACGCCTTGCGAGCCGCCCGGAGGATGTGCGCCACCTCGGGCTCGTTGATGGACAGCGAGAGGAAGGCCGCCTCGAACTGGCTGGGCGGCAGGTACACGCCCTCCTGCAGCATCTGGTGGAAGAAGCGGCCGTAGCGCGCCGCGTCGCTCTTCTTCGCGCTCGCGTAGTCGAACACAGGCCCCTCGGTGAAGAAGACGGTGAACATGCTGCCCACGCGGTTGATGGTGACGGGAATCTTGGCCTCCTCCGCCTCGGCGCGCAGGCCCGCCTCGATTTCCCGGGCAATGAAGTCCAGGCGCTCGTAGACGCCCGGCGCGCGCAGCGCATGGAGGGTGGCGATGCCCGCGGACACCGCCACCGGGTTCCCCGACAGCGTGCCCGACTGGTAGACGGGGCCCTCGGGGGCAATTTTCGACATGATGTCGCGCCGTCCGCCGTAGGCCGCCAGCGGCATGCCGCCACCCACCACCTTGCCGAAGGTGCTCAGGTCCGGACGCAGGCCATACACCTCCTGCGCTCCGCCGCGAGCCAGCCGGAAGCCCGTCATCACCTCGTCCAGGATGAAGAGCACCCCGTGCGCGCGGCACAGCGCCTGGAGGCCCTGCAGGTAGCCCTCCTCGGGGATGAGCACGCCCATGTTGCCCACCACCGGCTCGATGATGGCGCAGGCGATGTCCTTGGCTCGCTGCGAGAACAGCTTCTCCACCGCGCCCAGGTCGTTGTACGGCGCCGTCAGCGTCAGGCCCGCCACTTCCTTGGGCACGCCCGGCGAGTCCGGCAGCCCCAGCGTCTCCACGCCGCTGCCCGCCTTCACCAGGAAGGGGTCACCCGCGCCGTGGAAGCAGCCCTCGAACTTGAGGATGTAGTCCCGGCCCGTGAAGCCGCGCGCCAGCCGGATGGCCGCCACCGTGGCCTCCGTGCCGCTGGAGACGAGCCGCACCTTCTCCACGCTCGGCACCGTGGCGCAGATGAGCTCGGCGAACTGCACCTCCAGGTCCGTGGGCGCCCCGAAGGTGGTGCCCCGCCGCGCCGCCTCGGTGACCGCCGCCACCACCGGCGGATAGGCATGGCCGAGGATGAGCGGACCCCAGCTCCCCACCAGGTCCACGTACCGGTTGTCGTCCACGTCCGTCAGCCACGCGCCCGCGCCTTCCTTGAAGAAGACGGGCTCACCGCCGACACCTCGGAAGGCGCGCACCGGGGAGTTCACACCTCCCGGAATACGCTCCTGCGCTCGGGAGAAGAGGGCCTTGCTCTGCGTGTGGTTCATGAGGGCTCCATAGCACGCGGCCTGTACACCCCACCGGCGTCACTCCGTCTCCGCCGGCCAGCCGCTTGATTTCCGCCATGCGTTCATCTACATGGCGCCGCAAATTCCAGTTTTTTCTGCTTATTTGAGGGTGGGAGAAAAATCCTCAGCAGCGGTTTTATACGTTCTCGGGCCCAGTTGCATATTTCGAGGCGCAGAACGTGTCCGGTCAGGTGCCGCTGCAATGGTTCGCGGGAGGCTGGGGTGGGGTATCCGGGGGGAAGACTCCCGCCCCAGCCTCCTCACAGATGCGGGGTTTCCACGAGGGCAAGCAGAGGGCCGCGACACCCTCACCCCGTCCCTCTCCCGAGGGGAGAGGGGTGGTTGGCTGAGTGGGGTGGTTGGCTGGGTGAGGGTTGGCTGGGTGAGGGTTGGCTGGGTGAGGGTTGGCTGGGTGGGGTGGTTGGCTGGGTGGGGTGGTTGGCTGGGTGGGGTGGTTGGCTGAGTGGGGTGGTTGGCTGAGTGGGGTGGCTGGGTAATGGTTGGCTTTGTGACGGTTGGCCTTGTGGCGGTTGGGTTGAACGGCGGAATTCACTTGAAGGCCTCGCGAATGCATTCGTCTATCTTCCGGTGCTGGCGCCTGGGCGCGCTGCTCGCCACGCTTGGCACCACCTCCGCTTTCGCCGTCGACGAGCGGCCCATTGCCGGACCGCGGCTCCCCCGCCTCACGTGCTACGCGGGTTACCTGAAGCTCGAGGCCTTGCTCGGACTCGAAGGCGTGCGCGCCGCCATCCGCCAGGCCATCGCCCTGAAGGATCAGGCCGCCCTGCTCTTCCTGGAGCAACGGCTCGCCGAGGTCATCGGCAAGGACGCCCAGGCGGCACTCCAGGTGATGGAGTGGGCTCACGCCACGCAGGAGCCCGAGATGTCGCTCTACCTGCGCGCGGTGCGAGAGACGGAGGCCGTGCGCTCGCCCGCGGTGGTGGACAGGCTCGCCACCATGGCCGAGAGCCACCCGGACCCCCGCCACCAGACCAGCGCGCTCGTGGCCCTGGAGACGCAGCACCGCTTCGAGCCCGCGATGCTGGAGCGGCTCACCACGATGGCCAGGAGGGACACGCTCCCCCTCCTCGTGACCCTGCTCACGGTGCGCACCATCGGCCGGGTGATGGACAACGACTTCCAGCGCACCGGCCGCTTCGACCCGTACATGAGCAAGCTGCTGGAGGTGGCCCGCGGCTCTACCGTGCCCGGCGTGCGCAGCCTCGCCATCGAGATGGGCACCTACCCGGACGCCCGCATCGACGGCCCGTCGCTCCAGCAACTGGCGAAGCTCCAGCTCGAGGACCCAGACCCCGGCGTGCGCGAGATGGCCGCGCTGGTGATGTCCTCGGGGCGCGACACGCAGGCCGTGCTCGATGCTTTCGCCAACGCCTTCCCCCAGGAGAAGAAAGAGTGCGTCCGCTGGGCCATCGTCCGCTACGCGGTGCGGGCCGCGGGCCCCAAAGCCCTGCCGCTGCTGAAGGACTTCGCGAAGCAGGACGCGCGCTTCCGGCAGGACTACACCGAGTTCAAGGCGCTGTACGACGCGGGGCAGGTCGACTTCAACCGGGTCTACCCCCGCAAGGCCATCCACCACCGCTGCGGCGGATTCGCGGAGTAGGCAATGAGCATGAGAGCGAAGAAGAAATGGGTGGGCCTCGGAGCAGGGCTGATTGCCGTGCTCGCGGGACTGGGCGTGTGGCGCTCGGGCAGGACAGACGGGCCCTCCAGTGAGACACCGGTCCCCGTGGCCCCGACAGCTCCGGCTCCGGCCAGTGCCTCGAAGAGCCCCCCGCCCGAGGACATGCTGCGGCCGGTGCCGTGCGAGCTGGACTCGCTGGTGGAGGAGTACCGCCAGGGCAAGGGCTCGCCGGCGTGGCGCCGCTATGTGGTGGAGCAGCTCCGCGGCCTCCTGGAGAGCCTGCCCCCCGAGCAGCTCTGGGCGAAGGTGGAGGCGGAGCAGGACCCGGAGGTGCTGGAGGCGCTGTCGGCCCTGTGGGTGATGCGCTTCAACCCGACGGGGGACAGGAGCGTGCTGGAGCGGGTGCTGGACAAGGCGGGGCGAGAGCCGGACCCGGTGCGCAAGGCGGGGATGGTGCGCGCGCTGCGGGCGTTGGACGCGCCGGCGAGCGTGGTGCTGGCCATGGAGGAGTCCACGCGTCAGGCCTATCGCCAGTGGGTGAAGGACCCGGCGCCCGAGGTTCGCGAGGCGGTGGTGGGCAATCTGACGGAGGAGGCCAGACGCATCTTCGAGCGCTCCCAGAGCGTGGCGGAGCAGGCGGTGACACTCGCGTCGGAGGCGGGCGATCCAAAGACGGCGGCGGGGCTGCTGGGCGCATCCTCCATCGAGGCGGCGCGGACACCGGCGGTGGATTCCGTGCGGCGGCTGCTCCAGGAGTCCGAGCACCCCGAGGTACGCGCCGCGGCGGCGAAGGCGCTGGGCACGGTATCGGTGAAGGAGACCGGACGAACGATGCAGGCGCTGAACGGGCGCTTCGCCACGGAGCGCGAGCGTGAGGTGCGCAGCGCCATCCTGGAGAGCATCTCGCGGCTGGGGCTCGCGAGCGCGGTGCCAGTGCTTCAGAAGCTCAAGGGCGTGGACCCGTCGATGGACGGGGAGATCGACACCTGGCTCACGCTGCTGGCCTCGCAGCCGCAGACGTGGAACCTGCTGCTGCGCGACAAGCAGGCGCTGGAGCACGGCCGGGGCCAGGAGGGCTGACCCCACACCCGAGGTGAACCCTGCCTGAGAAGTCCCCTCTCCCCCTGGGAGAGGGTTAGGGTGAGGGTGTCGCCAGCCCGTGGTTGTCTCCCGAGGACACCACCCGAGGATCCGCATGCTCCGCCTCACCCAGCGCCGGAAACTGAATCTGCAGGCACCCGAGACGACCGGGGGCCACGCCCACGTGTCGGCCGCGAGCGGCCTGGTGCGCGCTGGGAACTGGCTGCACGTGGTCGCGGACGACTCGCTGTTCCTGGCCAGCTTCCCGCTCGTGGGTGAGGCCCCGGGCCAATTCCAGCGCCTGCTGCCGGGCGAGCTGCCGCTGGAGCCCAAGAGCCGCAAGGCCCAGAAGCCCGACATGGAAGCACTCTGCCTGGTGCAAGGACTCGCGAGCGCGCCGCACGGGGCGCTGCTGGCGGTGCCCTCGGGGAGCACGGCGGTGAGACAGAAGGGAGCGCTGGTGCCACTGGCGGCGGACGGGAGCGTGAGCGGCCCGGTGCGCGAGGTGGACTTCACCAGCCTCTACGCACAGCTCGAGCGCGAGCTGGGCCCGCTCAACGTAGAGGGAGCGGCGGTGGCTGGCGTGCGGATGCGCCTGCTCAACCGGGGCAACGGGGACCAGGGCAAGGACGCGGTGGTGGACCTGGACGCGGGCCGGGTGCTGCGCGCGCTGGAGGCGGACGCGCCGTTGGAGCCAGACGTGGTGCGCATCGTGCGCCGCTGGGAGCTGGGCCGCGCGGGCACCGTGCGCCTGTCCTTCACGGATGCGGCGCCCCTGCCGGACGGCCGCATCGTCTTCACCGCCGCCGCCGAGGACACTCGCGACAGCTACGCGGATGGAGCCGTGATGGGCTCGGCGGTGGGCGTGCTGGCGCCGGATGGCACGCCGATGTTCCTCGATGGTGTAGACGCGAAGGTGAAGCTGGAGGGCGTGGACGCGCGCGTAGAGGGTGGCCGCATCCACCTGCTGCTCGTGGCGGACGCGGACGACCCTACCCAGGCCGCGCCCCTCTTCGAGACGGTGCTGGAGGGCGTGCCCGCCTAGGCGGGAGCGTGGAGCTCCTCGCGGCCCAGCATCTCCCGGGACAGCAGCAGGAAGTCCGCCTCGGGCAGCTCGAAGAAGCCGCGGCGGAAGACATAGCCCCAGCGCTGCACGTCCTGGATGAAGCTCAACCGCTCGAGCAACGGACGGATGGGAACCTGGCGGCACGGAAGGAAGGCCACGGTGCGGCGGAACGGCTTGAAGCCTCCGCCCATGTCCACCTGCTGTACCGGCGCATCCACCACGCGGCCGATGGCCGTGAAGGCCTGGCAGGGCTCTTCACCCTCGAAGTGCATGCGCGGCGAGTAGTAGAGGACCCAATCCCCCGGGACCATGCGGCGCAGGGGAGCCACCTTTCCATGGCAGGCCTGCGCGAAGCCTCCCTCCACGCCCTTGTGCACGTGGTCGCACGAGGCCACCGCCACCCAGTACCGGGGCTGGCTCATGAGGCACTCCGCTGGTGCGTGGAGACCACCTCGTAGAGGTGTGGCTCGAACTTCTCCACCATCGCCGCCGCGGCCCGCATGTGCGTCTGGGCCTTCGGGTCGCGCAGCATGGCCTCGAAGTGCTCCCGGCTCGCCCACTGCGCGTAGTTGGTCACCCGGGTGCCCTCCAGACCCCGGTGCATGTTCGCCGAGATGAACCCCGGCAGGTGCCGCATCACCTCCTCCGTTGCCTCCTCCAGCAGCTTCACCAGCTCCGCCTGCCGCTCGGGCGCCACGGTGAAGACGTTGATGAGGGTGCACACCCCACTGCCGGGAACGATGCTCGTCTTGGTCGCTTCCATGTAATTAGGCTCCTAACCATCCGGGTAAAAAAAGAGACTCACGGCTCCTTCACATGAGGGATGCCGGCGGCGACCTTCGTGAGCAGGGCCGAGAGCTGCTGGCGCTCCTCGACGGACAGGCCGCTCATCAGGGCGGCGGTGCGGCGGTAGTGGTCGGGGAGGAGTCCCTCCAGCCGCTGGCGCCCCTTGGCCGCCAGCCGCACCACCGACATGCGCCCATCCTCGGCATGCGCCCTGCGCAGGATGAGGCCCTCCTTCTCCAGCCCGTCCAGCAGCCCGGTCATCGTCGCGCGGGTGACTCCCGTCCGCTCGGCCAGCTCGGCGGGACGCAGGCCCTCCTCCTCCCGCTGAAGTTGCATGAGGACGATGAAGCGCGCTTGGGACAGCCCATGCCGCGCGAAGTGCGCCCCATAGGCCGCCTCCACATCGCCCGAGACCCGCAGCAGCATCAGACACGCCTCCACGGCCGACGCATCCGCCTCCGGGTAGCGCCCCGCGTCCTGCTGGAGGGTCTCGTGCTTCGGGAGCTGTTTCAGTTCGAGCGCCATCTCGTTAGGAGCCTAACTACCAAGACGCTCGCGTGCAATGGAGAAAGCGGGGAGGAAGACCCTCACCCCAGCCCTCTCCCAGGGGGAGAGGGGGCGTCAGTCGCCGTGGTCGGCTTCCCCGGCCGAGCCGCCGACGGCCTCCAGCGAGGTGCGCGGGGGCGGGGCCGGGCGGGCCTGGTTGCGATCAAAGGCCGTGGTGCGCGAGCCCACCTCCTCCGGCGTCGTGGCGGCGATGCGGCGCCGAGCCCGGGCGATGGCGTCCTGCACCGTGGCCGGCTCTGGGTGGTTCTTCAGGGCCTGCACCCAGGTCTCGATGGCCTTCTCGTTGTCACCCGACTCGGCCTTGAGCTTGCCCGTCTCGAAGACGGCGTGCGGGGCGAGCTCCGAGTCCGGGAAGCGGGTGATGAGGTCCGCGTACGTGCGCGAGGCCTCCTGGCGGAAGCGCGGCACGTCGGGAGAGCCGGGCTCGGCCTTGAGCGCCTGCATGTGCAGCGCCTGGGCCTGCAGGTAGACGGCGTCGTCCACGAAGGCGCTGGTGGCGAAACGCTCGACGAGCTTGCGCGACTCGAGCACGCACTGCTGGTAGTCCTGCAGCTCGAAGTACAGCTTGGCTACCTGGTAATGCAGCTCGGCGCCCTGGGGCGGGTTGCGGGAGAGGGCGGCGGTGAGCTGATCAATGGCGCCGCGCAGGTCGCGGAAGTACACGCGCAGCAGCTCGGCGAGCACCACGCGGCCCTCCAGGGCCTCGGGAGACTCGGGGCACTGGTTGATGAGCTCCTTGTAGACGCTCACGGCCTCCTTCACCTTGCGCAGCTCGAGCCAGTAGACGTCCGCGGCGCCCTTGAGGGCACGGGCCTTGAGCACCTGAGCCTGGGCGGTTTCATCCATGCGCAGGACGTCGAGCGCCTTGCGGTACTCCACGAGAGCCTCCTCGGGACGCTTCTCGAAGATGGCGTCACGAGCGCGCTGCATGTGGTCGGGGGCGTTGTCCCGGGAGCAGCCCGAGGCAAGCACGAGGGCGAGGGAGAGCATCACGCGCCGCATCAGCAGGTCTCCGGGGTGATGGCGACACACTCGGTGTTCATGCAGCGGATGCAGGCCGCATCCTGGGAGCCGATGTCGTCGACACACAACGACACGCGGGAGGAGCGGGGGCAGTCCTCGGCGGCGGTGCAGCGATAGACGGTCCCCTCGGGACTCGTCATCGGCTCCTGCTTCGAGGCGCACTCCTCGGGGGAACGGACGCCGCAGCCGGCGAGCCCGGTCACGACAGCAAGGACGAGTGCTCCAATCCGGGTTCTCACAGGGCGGGAGTTCTAGCCGGATTCGGGGCCCTCGTCACGGAAGCCGCCGCCCGCCCGCCCGCCGTCCAGGGCTCCGAGCACCCTCGGGAATTTCTAGTTGTTGCTCAACCGCTCCCGGTTGCCCGCGGAGGAGAGCACCGCCGAGTCCACGGCGGCCATGCGGCGGCGCTTCTGGAGCTGGCGCGCCTTGGCCTCCTGCTTCTCGTAGTGCTTCGCGATGGCCAGCAAGTGCTCGTCCGCCACCCGGCACTGAATGGCCGACACCTGCTCATGCCGCCGCTCCAACTCCTGCCACAGGTGCAGCTTGGACTGATTGCCCAGCAGCCGCGTCTCCACCGCGTCGAGCGCCTCGTCCATGCGCTTGTCCTCGGCCTCCAGCTGCGCCAGGCGCTCCTGCGCGTCCTCGGGAGGCGCGACACACCCGCTCGCCAGCCCCAGCGCCACCGCCGCCAGCCCGAGCCCCCAGCGCCCCGTCCAACCTGCCATCGCCCACCTCGAAGTCCGTTGCATGTGCCAGCCCGCGAGCGCCCGGATGGAACTCTCGCGTGGCGCAAACTAGGGAGCCCCTCCCACCGGGACAACCTCCCCCCGGAACGGATTGATCTCCCCGGCATGTAACGGATTTCAGGAGCCGACGATTGGCTCGTCCTCCGGGGCGCTAAGGCACCTGCCGGTGACGAAGAATGAACTCACACACCTCGCGCGCCGCGCCAAAGCCCGCCTGCCGCTGCGCCACATAGTGCACTTGCGAACGCACCTCGTCCGGGGCCTCGGGGGGCGCCGCCGAGAAACCCACCGCCTTGAGCAGCGGCAGATCCACCGTCTCATCCCCCATGTACCCACACCGGTCCGCCGTCACCTTCAAGAGCTCCAGCAGCTTCTCGAAGTGGGCCACCTTGTCCTGGCTGCCGAAGTGCACGTGCTTGATGCCCAGCGACTGCATCCGCATCTGCGCCGAGAGGCTGTCACCACCGGAGATGGCCGCCACCTCCAGCCCCGCCTCCTGCAGCCGCTTGATGCCCATGCCATCGCGCACGCTGTACATCTGCGTCCAGCCCGAGTTGGGCACCCAGAAGATGCGTCCGTCGGTGAGCGTGCCGTCGATGTCGAAGATCATCACCGACAGGCGGCTCACCCGCCCCTTGAGTGACTCGAGGTTCTGGTTCATCCGCGCTCGCCCTACTTGGGAACGGCCTTGAGGACGGCCTTACCGTCCTTGATGACGACCTTGAACTCCACCGACTTGGCGCCGTGCTGCTTCATCAACTCGGGCACCTGCTTGCGCAGGGTGGCGGCGACGGAGTCGTAGCTCATCTTCGAGGTGTCCTCCTTGTTCTGGCGCTTGGCGGCGACATAGGCGTCGTAGACGGACTTCAGCTTGTCTTCGGACAGCCCGCCCGAACCAGCCGAGGGAGGACGCGGCGCCGCGGGCTTGGCGGCGGGAGGACGGGCCGCCACCGGACTCACGGGCGGCACGGCGGGTGCCACGCGCGGCACCGCGGGAGCGACCGGCGGCACCGCGGGCGCTACGGGCGGCACCATGGGGGCCACGCGCGGCGCCACCGGAGCCACCGAGGGGATGGACGGAATCGCGGTGCCCCGCGCCACAGGAGCAACGGACGGGACCAACGGTGCCACCGACGGCACCAGCGGCGCCACCGACGGCACCAGCGGCGCCACCGACGGAACACCGCCTCCCCGGAAGGGCACTGGCTCCACCGGCGCCACGGATGGCAGCGCGGTGGGCTTCACCTCTTCCACGTCGAAATCTTCGTCGGGCAGCTCGATGGGCCCCTGGGTACGGGACTTCTCGGGGGCCTTCTGCGTGCGGCGCTTCGCCTTGGCCACGTCCCGCTTGTAGGTGCCGTTCTCGATTTCCTGCATCGTGCGCTGCCACAGCCGCTCGTACGTGGCGAACTTGGTGGCGATGGCCTGCACGCGGAACTTGGCCGCGGTGTTGCGCACGAAGCTGGCCTTGAGCCGCTCCAACCGCTTCTTGAGGTCCTCGTACGCCCGCGTCGGCGGGGTGCGCTCGTTCCCCATGAAGTAGAACTCGTAGGTCACCTTCAGGGCGGCCAAGTCCGCCTCGATGGCGTCGCACTCCTGGAAAGCCACCTCACTGCCCGACTTCGCGGGCATCCCGGACTTCGTGTCGCCACTGGTCGCAGCCAGCTTGGCGGACGACTTGGTCGAGACGCCCGCCTTCGCTGTCTGGTTCTTCGTCGAGGACTCGTACGCCATTGCCTAGAGTGTCCCCAAGACGCGCCCGAGGATCAACCTCAGGCAGGGCTCGGTGTCGGTCCGATGCCAGCCGCCTCGCCTGCCCGGCGAATCCGCCTGTACAGCAAAGTCGCACCAAAGGTGAACATGCACAGCGAGATGAACTGGCTGGTGGAGATGTTGTACCAGGCCTCCAGGGGCACCGCGTCCGCCAGCCGGGAGGCGCCCAGCGACTCGAGCAGGCCGTGCAGGGTGCCGCGCTCGGTGTCGCCGCGGAACAGCTCCACCGTGGTGCGGAGCACCGCGTAGCACATCAGCCACATGGCGAAAATCTGACCGTGGAAGCGCCGGAAGCGGCGCGCGTACAGCAGCGCCAGGAAGAGGACGAGCTGGCCCACGGACTCGAAAATCTGCGTGGGGTAGACGGACAGCGTGGTGCCGTGCTGGGCCACCCAGTCGGAGATGCGCACCGCGCCAGGGGCCATGTGGTGCAGGACTTCGCCGGTGGCCTCCACCACGTAGCGCGAGTCCTGCGCCTGGGACTGGAAGGCGAGGCTGGAGGTGCCGCCGAGCCGCCCGAAAATATCCTTGGCCAGGCCCGCGCCGGGGAAGTGGACGGCGAAGCGCGCGCCGGCCTCGGTGACGTCACCCCAGCAGCAGCCGGCAGAGAAGCACCCCAGCCGCCCCAGGCACTGGCCCAGCGACACCGTGGGGATGGCCAGGTCCGCCAGCCGCATGAAGCTCATGCGGTGCTGCTTCGCGAAGAGCATGGACGCGAGGGCCGCGCCGATGAGGCCGCCGTAGAACACGAGCCCGCCGCCCAGGGAGAACACCTGCGTCCAGTCGCGCGAGTAGTCCTTCCAGTTGACGAGCACGAAGAGGACGCGGCTGCCCACCAGGCCACCCACCAGGGCGTAGAAGCCGAAGTCCATCATCGCCTCCTGCTTGCGAGGGCCCTCGGTGTCCACCCACTGGCCGCCGCCCTGGGCATCCGGCACCCACGTCGGCTTGCGCCACTCTTCCCGCGCCAGCCGCGCCGCCACCGTCAGGGCGGTCATGAAGCCCGTGGCCAGCAGCACCCCGTAGGTGTGGATGGGGATGCCCTCGCCCTTCTGGCCCAGGAAGGCGCTCGCGGGCAGCGCGTAACGCAGGCCAAGCCACGCAAGGCCCGCTGCGAAGGCTCCGTAGATGAGCGCGCGCTGCATGCGCTCGCTGGAGGTGGGCGGCTCGGGCTTCTCCCCGGGAGCCTTGGGCGTACCCTCTGCGCCACGCCAGCCGTTGTAGGCGATGTACCCCACGACGCCGAGCGACAGGGCGTAGAGGACGAGCTGAGACCAGAGGGAGGTGAAGGTGAAGTGAACGAGGACGGGAAGCATGGGCAGGAGCCTCGGGGGTGCGAGGCCGCGCAGGTTACCCGTTCACGGCGCCGCGAGGGTGGGGAGTAGCGGCCCTGGAGTGGAACCGCCCGCAGGGGGAGCAACCCGCCGTCAGGAGCGGGCCTCGGCCGACTTGTCCTGCTTGGGCGCCTCCTTGGGCGTCTCCTTGCGGACGAAGGCGTCCACCATGAGCAGGCCCACGCCCACCACGATGGCCGAGTCCGCCACATTGAAGGACGGCCAGGCGGCCTTGTCGTACCAATGGGCCTCGAGGAAATCGATGACGAAGGCCCGGGCGATCCGGTCGATGTAGTTGCCGATGGCCCCGCCGAGCACCAGGGGCAGGCCCCACAGCGCCCACTTCTCCTGAGGATCCTTCCCGCTCAGCTTGCTGAAGTACCAGGTGATGAGCACCACCGCGGCGATGCTCACCACGTGGAAGAGCAGCCCGCGAGGGCCAGGCGGAAGGCTGCGGAACATGCCCCAGGCCGCGCCCGGGTTCTCCGCGTAGCGCAGGCGGAAGAAGGACTCGGAGACCTCGATGTGGCGCTTGGGCTGGTAGTGCAGCCCATAGATGCCCGGGGGAGGAGGCTCGCCGTACATGGCCGACAGCCGCTCGCCCACCGTGGGCCGGTCATCGAAGCGAGTGGTCAGCTCGCGGACGACGGCGTACTTCGTCCACTGGTCGAGGAGGATGACGCCGAGCGCCACCGTCAGGAGGAGGATGTATTTGCGGGGCACGGGAGGTGCTTATACCACCTGCTCCCCGCCGGGCGTCACCGTTTCCACGGGCTTGCGCTCCAGGAAGGAGTCCAGCAGGAGCAGGCCCACACCGACGCAGATGGCGGCATCGGCCACGTTGAAGGTGGGCCAGCGCATCCCGGGCTGGTTGCGCCAGTGCCAGTCGATGAAGTCGATGACGTAGCCGCGCAGGAGACGGTCCACGAAGTTGCCCAGCGCCCCACCCGCCACGAGTGCCAGCGCCCAGCGCACCCGGCGCTGATCCGGGGTGAGCCGCACGTACATGAAGGTGATGAAGCCGAGCGCCACCAGGCTCACCAGGTGGAAGAAGGGCCGGCGCACGGACTCGGACCAGGTGCCGAAGAGGCCCCAGGCGGCGCCCGGGTTCTCCACGTAGCGGAAGTGCCAGTAGTTCTCGATGAAGCGGTAGGGCTTCAAGCGCCGGTACTCGCCCGGCACCGGCGGGTTGTTGTCCAGATTCTGCTCGGAGATGAAGCCCTCCAGCCGGGACAAGCCGGTGCGCCCATCGAGCGCCTCCGTCAGGTGGGCCACGGCCAGGTACTTGGTCACCTGGTCGGCGGCGAGGGTGGCGAGGCCCACGAGAATGAGGACGCGGAAGCGATGCATCATGAGACTTGGAGGTCTACCTTGGCGGCTGGGAGCCTGACAACCGGAGTCGGAAAGCAGCCGGGCAGGCAGAGGGTTGACTCGCTGGAAGCCTCGAAGTGAGGCATGGTGGGGCCGATGGAGACTGTTCAGCCACCCGTGACGCCCAATTCGAACGAGACTCCCGCCACCCCGGCCGTGGCACAGGCCAAACCGAAGCTCATGGAGCGCCTGCAGGCGTTCATTGTCCGTTACGGGATGCTGGCCCTGGTGGTGCACTACGCCATCTTCGGCCTGTGCCTGGTGGGCTTCATGCTGCTCATCCGAGCGGGCTTCCAGATAGAGGGCGCTGTCGGGGCGGCGAGCACCTTCACCGGGGCGTACCTCGCCTGCCAGGTCATCAAGATTCCCCGCTTCGCCGCCACGTTCGCGCTCACGCCGCTGCTCGACAAGCTCATCCGGCGGCTGCGCAACAAGGGGCAGAACCCGGCTGATCCGTCCGCCGGCTCATGACGCAGCTCCAGATTCGCTTCTACGGCCCGCTCAACGACTTCCTGGCCCCCGAGCGGCGCGGGGTCGAGTTCCACCACACCGTTCACGGGTCCACCTCGGTGAAGGATCTCATCGAGTCGCTCGGCCCGCCCCACCCCGAGGTGGACGTGGTGCTGGTGGACGGACAGGCGGTGGACTTCTCCCACCGCGTGGGGGACGGGCAGCGGTTGGCCGTCTATCCCGCCTTCTCCTCCATCGATGTGACTCCGCTGGTGCGCGTGGGGCCCCCTGCCCTGCCCGAGCCGCGCTTCCTGCTCGACGTGGGGCTCGGCCGGCTCTCGGGCCTGCTGCGCATGCTCGGCTTCGACACGCTGTGGCGCAACGACTACGCCGATGACGAGCTGGCCCGGCTCTCCCACGACGAGCAGCGCATCCTGCTCACCCGGGACCTCGGCGTGCTCAAGCGCTCCGAGGTCATCCACGGGTACTTCCCCCGCGAGACGGACCCCTCGCAGCAACTCATCGAGGTGGTGCGGCGCTTCCAGCTCACCGCGCACATGCGCCCCTTTGCCCGGTGCATCGCGTGCAATGGCGCGCTCTCCGAGGCCTCGCCCGACGAGGTGCAGGGCCGCGTGCCCGAGCGCGTACAGGCCACGTTCACCCGCTTCCAACAGTGCCCCGAGTGCAAGCGGGTGTTCTGGGCGGGCTCGCACCACGCGCGCATGCAGGTCATCATCGACAAGCTGCGCGAGCTGGAGCAGCACCCGTAGGCGCGCGCTTCAGCGCACCCGGGTGCCGAGCCGTTCCCAGCGCACGCCGCTCTCGGGCGTCCACGAGAAGTGGATGAAGCGAACCGCCGACACCACCTCTCCCACCGGCAGCGGCCCCCAGGAGCGCGAGTCGAAGGAGTTCTCGCGGTTGTCCCCGAGCACGAAGACGTGCCCCTCCGGCACCACGCATCCGTCCCCGCGAGTCTCCATGCCCCGCGGGCAAGCGCCGTTCGCGGACGGGAAGTCGAACGACCAGGCGCCGGGGGACTCCTCGAGGAGCACTTCATAGCCGTGCCCGCCCAGCGTCTCCTCGTACCTCCGGCAGGCGCTTCCGGTCCGCTCGAGCCCCAATCCCTCACAACCCCCGAGCGGTGTCCTCACCACCGGCTTTCCGCCGAGGTGAAGCTGGCCGCCCCGGATCATCACACTCTCTCCCGCCAGCGCCACCGCCCGCATGACGAAGTTCTGCCCGGGCTGCGGCGGAGCCTTAAAGACGATGACCTCTCCCCTCTCCAATGCCCGCCACCGCAACGGGTCCCCCACGGTCTTGTCTGTGTAGAACTGGTCCCCCACCTGCAGCGTCGGCGACATCACGCTGGAGGACATACTGAAAGGCTCGGCCAACACCCACCGTGTCGCCCTCCCCACGTTGCCAATCACAAACCACCAACACACCAGCCCCAGAAGCACCCACCCCACCTTCGGCACACCCTCCTCCCTGGGCGGGAGTCTCGCGGCATCCACCGCCGAGCCCACGAACATCCCGAGCATGAGCACGAACCCCGGGAAGCCCGTGAGCGGCAGAGAGGCCTGCATCAGCAGCACCGCGCCCATCCACGCCCCGCCCCGCCACCACCGCCCCAACAGCACATGGCCGCTGCCTGGGGAAATGCTCAGCACCACCGCCAAGAAGCGGCGCCAGCGGGAGACTTTCGGGGCAGGGGTCGACATGGGGCTCCTTGACTCGATGGGGAGAGAAGCCTGCCTGAAGGTGCTCAATCCATGAAGCGGTTGAGCTGGTAGCCGCCATCCACGTCCCAGATGGCGCCTGTCACGAAGCCGCCATCCTTCTCATCGAGCAGCGTCAGGGCATGCCGCGCGAGCTCCTCGGGAGGGGCCACGCGCTTGATGAGGCTCTTCTCGAGCGTCTGCTCCTCGAAGCCCGGAACCAGCTGCTTCACGGCGTTGAAGGCCGGTGTCCCCGTGGCTCCCGGGCAAAGGCAGTTCACGCGAATCCCACGCGAGGCCAGCTCGATGGCCCACGTCTGGGTCAGGTGTTGCACCGCCGCCTTCGTCGCTCCGTACATGGAGATGTTCGGCAAGGGGCGGCGCCCCGCTGCCGACGAGATGTTCAGGATGGCAGCACCTTTGCGCCCGCTCAGCACCTTCACGGCCGCGTTGGTGAACACCACCGCCGCGCGCACGTTCACCGCGAGCATCGCGTCCACGTCCTCCAGAGACATCTCGCCGATCAGTCCGGGCCGGAGGATGCCCGCGTTGTTCACGAGCAGGTCCAGCCCGCCATGGCGGCTCAGCGCTGCTTCCACCGCCCGCTCGGCCGTCTCCTGGCTCGCGGCGTCCCCCACCACGTACGAGGCGTGGGGCCCCAGCTTCCGCACCGCCTCTTCGAGCTTCTCCTCACGCCGGGCCACCAGCACCACCCGCGCGCCTTCCTCGACGAGCCCCGCTGCGATCGCGAAGCCAATCCCCTCGCTCCCTCCCGTGACCAGCGCCGATTTCCCCGCGAAACGCATGTGTTCTCCCCTGCAGGCCACGCACCCATGCCGTGGTGAACTCATGTCACTCTGGGGGACACGCTCGCGCAAGCGACCACGGGTCTACATGGGGTTCACGACCCAGGGCCGAAGCTCGCTCGTGCTCGCGCCTGAGGTGCTGAAGCAATGAGTAGATGCGCGCGCCCTATGCCGTGGTCTCGGGTGCGGGGGCCGAGCAGGAGGTGAAGAGCTTCTGGATGAACTCGCGCGCGTTGGTCCGGCTGGTGTTCGATTCGATGTAGTACGTGGCGCCGCCCAAGCTCACCTCGACCGGGCTGATGAACTCCCGGCCATGAACGTGTACCGGGATCGAGGAGATGAAGTAACGCAACCGGCCCGATTTATAGGGGATGTCCTTCTCGGTCAGTAGACCCTCGTCATAGAGCGCCCTCACAGCGGCCGTGAAGAACTCCGGTACGCTGCTGCCGCGTACCGTACGCTTACCCAGGTCCAGTTCCAGCTCGACCTGACCATTGTCCTCCTGCGAGAGCGGGACGGCATAGATGCCGAGCGTCTTGCAGACCTCAAGCGCGACCTTCACCCCCAGGGCGTGGGTGTAGTCCGTCTCCATGTAATACCCATCCCGGGAGATGGTCGATTGGAAGCGCCTGCCGTTCGCGTGATACGGCTCCTCCGCGAGCACATAGCGGATCCGCCCAACCCGGATGGGTGCAACCTCGGAGAGGTCGTACTGGTGCTCAAGTAGATAGGACAGCAGCTTGCTGTAAAAGCTCCGTACCGTCGGTCCGGAGACCTCCTCCTCCGCGCCGGTCGCATCGCGAATGATGATGCCAAGCCGCTCGTCGGATTCGGACGTCGAGTCGTCGAGCGCTTCCTCCGAGGACTCGTACTCGACCTCCACGTTCGACGAGGTCGCCTTCACGCCCGATTTCTCCAGGAAGCGGATGATCTCATTGAGCGCCTGGGCGCGCGTCAGGCTCCCCTCGAAGACATACCCGCCGAGCGGAATGGGGATGACGAAGGGCTTGCCGTTGGCGTGGAACGGCCGGTCGCTGACGAGGTAGCGCGTCTTGCCGATAAGAAACGGAACGGACGCGGACACGTCGATGTTCTGGGCCTGGAGCTCCTTCCAGACCTGTTCGAGGAGCGCGCGAACCGTGGGCGCCTGGACATCCCTCCCGTTGATCTGCAGCGAGAGCTCCGACAGGGCGTCATCAGCGGAGCGCTCGTCGTCCGGTCCCTGCTGAGTCCCGACGTCCTCGAAGCAAGAGCGGAGCGCCTGCACTTCGCTCTGCAGCTCGGGGAAGCCGTCGTCGGACAGGAGCTTGCCGCAGAGAGAGACGAGCTTCCACACGAGCTCTGGGTGTTTCCTCCTGGGAGAGGCCGTCTTCTCAAGCTGCTGGAGGATGGAGCGGAACCCATCGGGTCTCGACGGGTCGTGGAGCTTGAACAAGGCTTGATTGCGGCCCCCGTAGCTGTCACCCGCGTTCAGCGTCCGGATCTTCCGCTCGCGCTCGAGTTCTTCGAGCACCCTCTCGAGTTCGGGCTCGGACAGCTCGCTCTCTGCTTTGAGCTGAGCGAAGCTCATCACGAAAGCGTTCTCAATGGCGTGATAGATGTAGTCCTTGCGCCGCGTGGGGAGCTGGTCGAGCAACGTCTTGACGCGATCCTGGACGTGAACCCACTCGGGGCCGAGCAGGCGCTCGAGTTGCTGCCGCGCGGCGTCCTGTCCCTCCTTGTCGGTTGCGTTCGAGCAGGCGGCGACCAACTGCTGGAACTCGCGCTCATCAGCCCGCACCCGCTCCTCGGAGAGCACCAGCTTCTTCACCCGTACGTCGAGCTCGTCGCGCCGCTGGCTCGGGGTGATGACCCCCTTGTCCAGGTAGTGGGAGAGAAACTCGCGGCGGTATCGCTGGTAGAGCTGCTCAGGGCTCTGGAGCGTCTTCGGGAAGGAGTGGAAGGGGACAACGGCCTCGAGCAGGCTGCTGTCGTGAGTGCGTCTCGCGAGGTACCTCCCCTCGGGCCGTTGGTGGGGCTGCAGGCTCATCCGCGAGGGGCGCAGCGGAAGCCTGCCCTCGAGCAGTTCCGGGCGCCGCACGACGCATGCATTGCCAGCGAGGGTGTCGAGTTCCGCCTCGACGGTCTCGTACCGGGTGAGAACCGCCTGGAGCGGCTCCCAGGAGAGCAGTGCATCCAGCGCCGGTGCGAGGAAGCCGTTAAGCAGCAGAAAGAATTGGGAGTCCTGGGGAAACCAAGTCTCTTCCGAGCGATGCCCCACTCCCTTGTTGCGGAAATCGACGACGACCGAGAGGAACGCATCGAGTGTCCCGCGACCGAGTTTGTCGTCGTCGGGCTCCACATTCGCCCTGACGTACTCGAGAATCCTGGACGGAGGGATGTGGAATTTGTCGCGCGCCTCCTTGATGGCCTGGAAGCTCTTGGTGGCCCGGACACATTCCTTTGGCAGCGTCTTGGCAGTCAGGATCTGTGCGAGCTCGGGAATCCGTTTCTGGATGTCTGCCTCGAGCCGCGCGAAATCACGAAGGCTGCCGATCCGGTGACCGAAGGACAACGCGCGATCCATACCGCGCAGCTTGGCCTCGAGTGCCTCATTCGCCTGATCGAGCGCCCGGTCGAGATAAACGCTGTTGCTCAAATCGTTGAGGTACGTCGTCAACGACTCGAGCAGCGTGCAATGGCAGCTGAACTCATCCGGGGCCGAGCGCGCCTCCACGGCGAGACGGAGTTGCGCACAGAAGTGCCTGGGCAGCTCGTGATAGAAGGCGTGGATCCGCTGGAAGTGGTTGGCGGGCATGCGGGACGCAGCATACCTACATGCCAGCAACTGGTAAGGGCAGCGACTGCGCGATCCGAAGCGGCCTCACGTACGCTCCGTCCCACGGTCAAGCACGCCGCGTGTGGCACGCCCCCCTCTCCCCAAAGGGAGAGAGGGGTTGATGTCAGCGATTGGCGCCCGGCTGCGCGCTCAGCTCAGCTCAGCGCGTCCTGGCACTTCTCACAGACCGAGGCGCCAGCGGCGACCTTCTCGGAGTAGGTCCAGCAGCGCGGGCACTTCTCGCCCTTCGCCGACAGCACCTCCGCCTTCACTTCCTCGCCCAGCACCTGCGCCACGTTCAACGCCTGTGCCTTCTCGCCCGCCGCGTTCGCCAGTTCCACCTGGCTCACGATCAGCAGCCCCGGCAGCTCCGCCACGTTCGCCTTGAGGAACTCCAGCGCCTTGCCGCTCGCGCTCAGCACCACCCGCGCCTCCAGCGACGCGCCGATCAGCTTGTCCCGCCGCGCCGCCTCCAGCAGGCCCTGCACCGCGCTGCGCACCGCGAAGAGCTTCTCGTATCGCTCGGACAGTGCCGGGTCCGGCTTCACCGCCGGCTCCGGGAAGTCCGTCAGGTACACGCTCTCGGCCTTCGTCCCAGGCAGGTACTGCCACGCCTCTTCCGCGGTGAAGCTCATCACCGGTGCCAGCAGTTGCAGCAGCACCGTCGCCACCTCGTGCAGCACCGTCTGCGCGCTGCGCCGCGCATGCCCCGTCGCCTTCGTCGTGTACAGCCGGTCCTTCAGGATGTCGAAGTACACCGCCGACAGGTCACCCGCGCAGAAGTCCACCACCGTCGCGTACACCAGGTGGAACTCGTAGGCGTCGTACGCCTTGCGCACCCGCGCCACCACCTCCGCCAGCCGGCCCCTCGCCCACGTGTCCAGTGGCAGCAACTTGTCCGCCGCCACCGCGTCCTTCGCCGGATCGAAGTCGTACAGGTTGCTCAGCGCGTACCGGATGGTGTTGCGGATCTTCCGGTATCCCTCGCTCAGGCCCTTCATGATCTGATCCGACAGCCGCACGTCGTTGCGGTAGTCGCTGCTCGCCACCCACAGGCGCAGCACCTCCGCGCCGTACTGCTGGATGAGCTTCTCCGGGGCCACCACGTTGCCCTGGCTCTTGCTCATCTTCTCGCCCTTGCCGTCCACCACGAAGCCGTGCGTCAGGCACGCCTTGTAGGGCGACATGTCGCGCGTGCCCACCGCCACCAGGATGGACGAGTGGAACCAACCGCGGTGCTGGTCGCTGCCCTCCAGGAACAGGTCCGCAGGCACCCGCTGCCGCCGATCGGACACCGCGCTGAACGCGCACGCCGAGTCGAACCACACGTCCAGGATGTCCGTCTCGCGGCGGAACTCCGTCTTGCCGCACTTCTGGCACTTGTAGCCCGCGGGCAGGAACTCCTTCACCGGCGTGCGGTACCACACGCCCGCGCCCTCCTTCTCCACCGCCGCCGCCACCTTCTCCATCAGCTCCGCGGAGATGACCGACTCCTCGCATCCCTCGCAGTAGGCGATGGGAATCGGCACGCCCCACGTGCGCTGGCGGCTGATGCACCAGTCCGGCCGCGTCTCTAGCATGCCCCGGATGCGGCTGTGCCCCCACGAGGGCACCCACTGCACCTTGTCCACCTCGTCCAGCACCTGCTGGCGGTACGTCTTCTCGCCCTTCAGCGGCTTGTCCAGCGGGATGAACCACTGGTACGTCGCGCTGAGGATGACCGGGTTGTGGCAGCGCCAGCAGTGCGGATAGCTGTGCTCGACCTTGTCGCCCTTGTCGTTGAGCAGCACGCCCTTCTCAGCCAGTGCATCGACGATGATGGGATTGGCCTCGAAGACCTTCTTGCCCACCAGCCACTCGCCCACGCTCTCGTCGTAGCGGCCGTCCTGGCGCACCGGGTTGTAGATGTCGAGCCCGTACTTCAGGCCCACCTCGTAGTCCTCCTGGCCGTGCCCCGGCGCCGTGTGCACCAGGCCCGTACCGGCCTCCAGCGTCACGTGCTCGCCCAGGATGATTCGCCCCTGCCGCTCGTAGAAGAAGTGCCGGTAGGTGCAGCCCTCCAGCTCGTCTCCGCGCGCGTAGGCCACGATCCGCTCGGGGTCCACCAGCGAGGCCGCCGCGACCTCCTCGCCGCCCGGCAGCTTCGCGCTCTTCACCGCCAGCTCGTCCGCCTTCACCTCGGCCAGCACCTTGGGCAACAGGTCCTTCGCCACACAGATGACGCGCTCGCCGAGCGTGTAGAACACGTACTCGTATTCGGCGTTCATCGCGATGGCCAGGTTGGCCGGCAGCGTCCAGGGCGTCGTGGTCCAGATGACGAAGGAGACGTTCTTCCCCTTCAGCGCCGGCACCTTCTCGGCCACCTCGGGGCCCGCGGGGAACGCCACGTACACAGACGGGCTCGCGTGGTCCTCGTACTCCACCTCGGCCTCGGCCAGCGCCGTCTGGTCGTACACGCAGAAATACACCGGCTTCTTGCGCCGGTAGAGCATGCCCCGCTTCGCGAACGAGGCCAGCTCCCTGATTTCCTGCGCCTCGTAGGAGAAGTCGAGCGTGCGGTACGGGTGGTCCCAGTCACCGAGGATGCCCAGGCGCTTGAACTCCGAGCGCTGGATGTCGATGAACTCCATCGCGTACGCGCGGCACTGCTCCAGGAAGGACTCCCGGTCCAGCGTGCGCTTGTCGATCTTCTTGTCCTTCAGCCGCTTCTCCACCGCCTGCTCAATCGGCAGACCATGGGTGTCCCAGCCGGGGATGTAGTCGCACTTGCGGCCGGCCAGGTTGCGGTACTTCACCACGATGTCTTTGAGGATCTTGTTGAGCGCGTGGCCCGCGTGGATGTGGCCGTTGGCGTACGGGGGCCCATCCGTCAGCACGAAGGGCTCGGCCTTCGCGCGCCGCTCGAGAATCTTCCCCCAAATGTCCTTCTCCGCCCACCAGCCGAGCATCTTCGGCTCGAGCTGGGCCAGGTTCCCCTTCATGGGGAAGTCCGTCTTCGGGAGATTGACCGAGTCCTTGTAGTCCTTCGGGGGTGCGCCGGTGTCGCTCATGACCTCCGGCCGTAACATGGGCCCGCAGGCGCTTCAATCCGCAAGCGAGCGACCGTCGCATCTCCAGCAACGGTCCCGCGGAGGAGTCCCTCTGGGGCGGCTCAGCGCCTGGCTGGCTCGGCCTTCGAGCTGACAGGCTGTGGGCCTTCCCGGACGGCCGACTCCATCGTGTCCTCGACGGTCATGCGGCGCAGGACGATGACCGCCACGCGGCCCTCCTTGACCGGGCGCACCGACACCCGCAGCTCCTCGCCGCCCCGGCGCCACGTCCCGGCGTCCAGCTCGGCGTAGCCCGCCCCACGCAGCTCCGCCAGGTAGAAGTCCCGCACCTTCTGCGGCTCCGCCGAAGCCAGGTACGTCATCGTGCGAGCGCCCTCCATCTCGCTCTGCATCAGGTCCGTCCCCCCGGGGAAGACGGGGGCGAAGGCGGCCTGCTCGCGCCGGGCCATGCCCAGGTTGGCCTCGCCCAGAATCACCGTGGTGGTGCCATCCGGGTTGGGCTGCAGCACGAAGGTGTAGGAGATGAGCCGATCCGTATCCAGCGCGGTGAGCTGCGGCTCGGCGAACCACTGGGTGCGGTGCTTGTCCGGGGGAATGTAGAAGCCCGCCGCCTCGAAGCGGTTCACCAGGTGCTGGAGGATGACCTGGGGCTTCTCGGCGCTCTTCACCGAGCGCAGCTTCACCGGGATGCCGTCGGCCCGCATCACCCCCGGCACCTCCACCGACTCCAGCACCCGGGGCACATCCCAGGTAAAGGCCGTGGGCTGCCCCGCGGACGCGATGCCCGCGCTCCACAGCACCGCCAGCAGCAGCGCGCCAGCCCGGAAGCTCACGGGCACTTGTTCCCCAGGAAGCACGTCTGCCGGTTGTTGAAGGAGGTGTTGTACTCCGTGGTGCGGCTGTTCCTGCCCGGAGTCGTCTCCCAGTCGTTCGTGTCGCTGTCGCCGCCGGGCTCCCGCTCCAGGAAGCCACTGCCCATGCCCCGGAAGCTCATCCAGAACCTGCCCGGATTGATGGGGGCGGCGCCCACGATGTTGCTCGCCAGGGCCTGCGAGTCGCCGTTCACCTGGTAGTGTTTGCTGTGCCGGAAGACCGCCTCGGCGGAGTCGTAATAGGCCGTGTTGGCACAGTTGAGCAGCACGCACTCCCGGGACTCGGCTTCGCTGGACAGTGCCCAATCATCCAGGAGGATGCCAAAGCCACCGGCGCACTGGCCGTTCTTCGCGCGGCCCAGGGCGCACACGGGGATGGCTCCCGCAGCATAGTGGGGGACATCGAAGAACGCGCCCTGTCCCCGGTCCAGGAAGCGGCGGGTGAACTTCTGCACGGGGGAGAGCTGCGCCTCGGCGTTGCAGCTCATCCCGCCCACGTTCCTGTAGACGTTGACGTTGGTGGACTCGGAGGGCGCGAAGGAGATGGCGTTGGCCGCGCTGCAGGTGACGTTCAAGCCCTCGGCCGAGGTGAAGACCTGGACCACCCGGGCCCGGCCCTGCTTCGAGGTGCGCCCGTCGAAGTCCTGGTAGCGCTCGGTGGCGAGCTGGCCCGGCTTGTCCGACTCGATGAGCTGGGTGAGCGGGTCGAAGTTCCTCGGCAGCTCGTGCATCTTCGCGCTGGTGGTGTCCCACAAGGCGCTGGTGGCCGACTCCTGCACCTTGAGGGACAGATAGCCAATCTCGGCGAAGTGGATGCCGAAGATGAGCACCGTGACGAAGAGCAGCAGCCCGAGCGCCAGCTCCGTGGTGCCCTGGCCACGCTCCGATGCCCTGCCGCGGAGCCTTACCATCCCTCGTACCCCTTCCTCTTGAGCGCCTCGTAGACGTCGCCGGCGAACGGCGCGGCCGCGTCGAGCGACGACTTCACGTCCTGGTTCCTCCCCTGGTCGTCCACGTGGGCCGACACGAGCGTGGCCCGCCAGAAGGGATTGAGGAAGTTGGGCGGCTCCCGCCAGAAGTCCCCCGCGCGCTTGTAGTAGGTGATGCCCGCGGAGAGCGCCGTGGCCTTGGAGATGTCCGTGCCGCCATTGGCCGGGGACAGCTCGATGCCGCGGTTGTCGAACTCCACCCCCGAGCTGCCCGAGGAGAAGCGGAAGCGGAACAGCAGGTTCCACGGGTCCGCGCGTTTGATGGGGCGCTCCTTGAGGTCGCGCCGGATGACGGCGTAGTTCTTGGGCTGGCCCCAGTTGTCCGCCTCGCGCGTCACCAGGCGGTAGTTGTAGTCCATGTGCGAGGGCCAGATGCCCGGGCACTGCGTGCACGAGCCCATGGTGTGCCAGGTGGACGCTTCGGAGTCGCTGCCGCCGGTCCACTGGTGCTGGTCCCCCCTGTCGTCCAGGTGATTGCTGCGAACATGCGCATCGGCACCGGCCGTGCCGGGAATGGACGTCGGGCACGGCGGCTGGCCCCGGTTGAAGATGAGGCTCACCGTGCCATGGTCATCGCCCCACACCTCGGTGGCGTCGATGGTCGGCCCGGAGTGCGTCTTCCGACCCTCGGCGGGGAAGTAGCTACTGCCCGAGTTGGTGACGCTCACGAGCGTGTCCCGGGGGTTGAAGATGCGCTGCAGCTTCGCCTGGATGAGCGCACCCTGCCCTCGCCCGGTGACGAAGCCGAAGCCGCGGCTGCCCATGGCGGCATCCACGAAGTGCAGCTTCCTGCCCGCGTTGCGGCGGCTGCAGGCGGCGCCCTCTCCCGAGCAGCCCCACTCGCCCTCCAGCTCCCGCTTGTTGACGCCGGGCGACACCGCCGAGAGCTCATCCTTGAACCGGTTCGGAGAGCCCTTCCTGGCCTCGTCGACGAGCGCCTTGGCGAGCCCCGCGTCTATCACCTTCTCGGTGAGCTGGGTGTAGACATCATTCTGCTCGCTCGCGATGGAGGAGATCTGTAGCAAGGCCGCCTCCTTACCGGCCCTCTCGTCCAGACGATCCCAATCACTCCGGAGCTGGCTGTCCTCATTCCGCAGATCGTTCTGGGTCTGGGTGATGTCCGCCATGGCCTGGGTGGCGCACCGGCAGAGCGCGGCGGCGCTGGGGTTGGGGCAGCTCGCGGCGGCGATCGCCGCGTACGCCGCGAAGGGCACGTCGTAGGCGTTGGCGGCCCCGTGGATGGAGGCGCGGTAGTAGCTGCTCCAGGAGATGAGGCTCTCCACGCCCGTCATCGCCACCATGGTCCCCATCAGCGCCCGGTTCATCAGGGAGATGGAGTTGAAGGCGCGCGCGGTGGCCACCGCGTTGGAGTAGGCCGCGGCATCCGCCAGCGTCTGCAGCTCCATCTTCTCCTTGGCCTTCACGCCAATGGAGAGCGTCATGGTCACCATCAGCACCAGCAGCAGCAGGCTGAGGGAGAACACCACCAGGGTCTGGCCTCGGCGTCTCATCACAGGCCCTCCGGCGTGGAAGCGCAGTTCTGCTGGTCGAAGTGCACCCGGCGCGCGGGCGTCATCATCCGCATGCCGTAGGTGGCCTGGATGGGGAACACGTACTGGCCGGAGTTGACCCGGGAGCGCAGCTCGTCACGAATGAGCGGATCCAGGTTGGCCACGCGCGGGGAGGTCTGCTCCCAGCCGGCCTTGGCATCCGCCGGCATCAGCGGGTTGGTGGCGTTGTAGTTCTTCAACCCCAGGTGGGCCAGCAGCATGCGGCTGATGACCCAGTCCGCGAAGGGGATGCGCAGCCGGTACCAATAGACGAGGCGCACTTCCAGGCGCATGGCCTGGGAGCCGTCCCCTTGAGGCAGGTCGAAGTCGCGATCCTCCGGGTTGTCCACGGCCGAGGCCCGGGGCGACTCGCGCACCAGCCAGAAGATGGGCCCGTCGTGCTTGCCATCCCGTCCCCTGCCCCTCACGTATTTCGGGTCCGGGTTCTGGGGGCTGGAGCCAATCCGATCCGCCCAGGCCGAGGCCAGCTTCTCCGCCGCCGAGCCCCCGCCCCTGCCTCCCAGGTAGGGCGTCACGCTGGGCAGCAGTCCGGCCAGCGCCGCATGCACCATGGGCACGCAGTCGCCGTGATTGCGGCTGCCGGCTCGCACCGCCTGGAAGGCGGCGTACTCGGCGATGATGCGCCCCTGCAGCATCATGAAAAGCTGCAGCGTCCCCAACACGAGGAAGATGACCAGCGGCAGCGTCAGCGCGGCTTCCACCGCCGCTTGACCGGATTCGCGTCCCCTGGGGGGGTGGGACTCGTCGGTACTCATGTCAGGGCCTTTGTCACACTCCAGCGCTGACCTTCCCATCGGTCAACTGGACCGCGGCAACCGCCTGGCTGCCCGGCTGCGACATTTGTCCATGAATGGACTCGATAACACACCGCGTCATCGCGGCTTCATGCCCTTGGCGTCGAGCTGGTACTTCTTCACCAGGCGCTCGATGGACTTGCGGTGCAGACCGCTTTCACGGGCGGCGCGGGAGAGGTTGCCCTCGCAGCGGGTGAGGACGCTGGTGACGTACTCGCGCTCGAAGTTCTCCAGCAGCTGATCCTTGGCGTCCTTGAAGGTGAGGTGCTCGTTGAAGGGCAGCGGCCCCTCGCGCTGCTGGCCGCGCACGCGGGGCGGCAGGTTCTCGGGCAGCACCTCCTCGCTGTCGCTGAAGGCCAGCACGTGCGAGAGCACGTTCATCAGCTCGCGCACGTTGCCCGGCCACGCATAGGCCATCAGCAGCGACAGGGCCTCGGGCGAAATCCGCTTGCGCCCCTGGCGCGCCAGCACCTCCGGGTCCGCCAGCGCCCGCTTGAGGATCAGCGGAATGTCCTCGCGCCGCTCGCGCAGCGGCGGAAGCTGGATGTTGATGACGGACAGGCGGAAGAAGAGGTCCTCGCGGAAGTTGCCTGCCGCAATCTCCTTGGGGAGGTCGCGGTTGGTGGCGGCGATCACCCGGCAGTCCACTTCCAGGGTGTCGTTGCCGCCCACGCGCCGCACTTCGCGGTTCTCCAGCACGCGCAACAGCTTGGGCTGCAGGTCGAAGCGCAGCTCCCCCAGCTCGTCCAGGAAGATGGTGCCCCCGTGCGCCCGCTCGAAGGCGCCTGGCCGCGCCGCCATGGCCCCGGTGAAGGAACCCTTCTCGTGGCCGAACAGCTCGCTCTCGATGAGGTTGGGCGGAATGGCGCCGCAGTCCAGCACCACCATGGGCCCCTTCTTGCGCCCGCTCAGCTCGTGGATGGCCTGCGCCACCAGCTCCTTGCCCGTGCCCGTCTCGCCTCCAATGATGACGGACACATCCATGGGGGCGATCTTCTTGATGAGCGCGAAGACCTGCCGCATCTTCACACTCTGCCCCACCAGCCCGCACAGCTCGCCCTCGCGGTCCGGCTCGACCGTCACCTCCTCGTCGATGGGGGCGAAGGAGAGCGTGGAGGAGCCCGCACGAATCTGGGCGCCGGCCGAGAGGTAGGCGCGCTCGATTCGACGTCCATCCAGGAAGGTGCCGTTGGTGGAGTTGAGGTCCACCAGCAGCCAGCCCCGCTCGGTGTTGATGATCTCGAAGTGGTGACGGCTGGCCGTCCGGTCCTCGGCGAGCACCAGGTCATTGGTGGGGTGGGCCCCACAGCGCAGGCGCTCCTTGTCGGAGGCGAGCGATTTGCCCTCGTCCGGCCCGGCCGACACTTGAATCCGACACTTGCGCAGCTTGAGCGTCGTGCGCGGCGACTCGAGCACCAGCACCTCGGTGCCGGAGCCGATGCCACCGTCGGGAGGGGCGACGATGGAGTCGAGACCGTTCTCTCCCGGATTGGTGAGGACATCGTCCGGGTGCGGTTCATGAGGGCTCATCATTTTCCGATGATAGCAAACACCGCCGACGCCACCTGCCCCCCTCCCGTGGTAGGCTTACCGCCCTTCCATGCCCACCAAGAAGGTCTCGTCCAAGAAGGCGCCCGTCCGGGCCCGCCCGAAGGCCCCCGCTCGCCCCGTCGAGCCACCGCCGCCCGGTCCCCCGGCCCCGCCCGTCCCCCGCCGGACCCGGGCCAAGCAGACGGTGGTCATCCTCTCGCGAAAGCGGTCCCTGTACTCCACCCGGCGGCTGGTGGAGGCCATCAAGCAGCGCGGTCACCGGCCCCTGGTGCTGGACACCCTGCGCTGCACCATGGTGCTCGCCCCGGGCCAGCCGCGGATGCTCTATCGCGGGGTGGACATCAAGGGCGTGGACGTCGTCATCCCCCGCATCGGCGCCTCCATCACCGGCTACGGCCTGGCGGTGGTGAAGCACTTCGAGATGATGAACGTGGCGGTGCTCAACGGCGCCGCCGCCATCTCCCAGAGCCGCGACAAGCTGCGGGCGCTCCAGCTCTTGTGCCGAGGCGGGCTGGACGTGCCCCGGACGGTGATGGCGCATGACCGCAGCAACGTGCGCAAGCTGGTGGAAGAAGTGGGCGGGCTGCCCGTCATCATCAAGCTGCTGCGCGGCACCCAGGGGGTGGGGGTGATGATCGCCCACTCGCTCCAGGAGGTGCAGACCATCACCAACACCTTCTGGGACCTGGGGCAGGAGGTGGTGCTCCAGGAGTTCGTCGCCGAGAGCAAGGGCCGGGACGTGCGCGCCCTGGTGGTGGGAGACAAGGTGGTGGGCGCCATGCAGCGGCGGGCCAAGAAGGGCGAGTTCCGCTCCAACATCCACCGCGGCGGCGAAGGCCACCCGGTGGAGCTGCCCTTCTCCTATATAGAGGTGGCGGTGCGGGCCTCGCACCTGCTGGGCCTGGAGATCGCCGGCGTGGACATGCTCGAGGGCCGCGCGGGGCCGAGGCTGATGGAGCTCAACTCCAGCCCAGGCTTCGAGGGCCTGGAGCGAGCAACGAAGCAGGACATCGCCGGGGCGATTGTCGACCACGCGCTCGTGCTGGCCAAGACGCACGCGGCGACCGGAAACCCGTTACAGGTGGTGTGACGCGCGGCCGTGACGCTCGCGGGGCAGGCGGGCAGACGAGCCTCTTGCCTGGCCCTCCTGGGAATGGGCTCGCCGTCAAAATGTCAGTGGGGATTGGCAGTGGGAGCGCGACCTTCGTAATCTCGCGGCGCTCGCACATGAAGCCCCTGCCCAAGCCGCTGCAGATCACCGTCTACCAGGATGTGCTGTGCTCCTGGTGCTACCTGGCCGACCTGCGGCTGGAAACCCTGAAACAGGAGTTCGGAGACCTCATTCGTTGGCGCGTACGGCCCTACCCGCTGCGCGTCCATGACAAGAGGCCCACGGAGAAGGAGCTGCGCGGGCTGACGGAAGAGGTCCGCCGGGCCCAGCAGGAGCCGGAGCCGGTGGCGAAGCTGCTGACGACGGAGCTGTGGCAAGGCGGAGACGCGCCGCGCACCAGCATCCCGGCCCTGGCGGCGCTGGAGGCGGCGCGACTGCAGGGCCCCGCGGCGAGGGGCTACCTTGCGCGAGCCATGCAGCGGGCGGCGCTGGAGCAGGGCGTCAACGTGACCCGCACGGACGTCATCTTCGAGCTGGCCAGCCGCGTGGGCCTGAACATGGGCCCCTTCTCGGCGGCGTTCCACTCGCAGGACACGCGCAAGCTCATCCTCGACGAGCACCAGCTGGCCTCCAGCCGCGGGGTGCGCGGGGTGCCCACGCTCGTCATCGCCGGCCGGTGGATGGTGTGCGGCCTGCGCGACGTGACCGAGTACCGCGAGCACATCCTCACCTGCCTTGGCAAGCTGCACACCCCACGCGCCGGCTCGTCCGATCGCGTGGTGCACTAGCGCGGCTGGAGCCCGGGCTCGGGGAAATGCCGGAAACAGGTGTTGAATATCTTTCCGGCCCGCCCGTCTGCTTCCCTGTCTTCACCGTGATGAAATGGGCGGGCCGGTGTCCCGCCGCCGGCCCCGGAGAACCGCCATGCGTCGCCTTCTGCTCCTCACTGTCCCAACCGCCCTGGTGATGGGCTCGGGCTGTGTCGCTCACTACCACCAGCCCGGCTACTACTCGGACAACACCCCCCCGGCCACCGTCTACCAGTACCGCTACTCGGGTGCTCACCCGGACGCGTACGGCGGGTGGTGCACCGAGTCGTACAACCACGTCCACGGCTACGCGCCCTCCGAGGTCAACGACTACACGTACTCGGAGGACGTGTACGTCTACCGGGCCCCGCGGGTCATCTGGTACCTCGACTACCACCCGATCGCGGACGGCCACCATTGCTACATGCATGGCCGCCACAGCCACGACTACTTCCCGTACTCGTACACGGGCAGCTCGTACCGCTGGGACCGCGGGCAGAACGTGTACGTCTACAGCAACTACCGTCCGCCTCCCCGGCCCTCCAACTGGGACAACGGGCACGACGCCTCGCCCGTGAATGGTGGCGGCAACCGGCCTCCCCCTTCGAGCGGCGGCTGGGGCAACTCCCACCAGCCCTCGCCTCCTCCGGGCACCGGCACCGGCACGCGTCCGCCAACGAGCGGTGGCGGCTGGGGTAACCCGAATCCTCCGCCCTCGAGCGGTGGCGGCTGGGGCAACTCCCAGCGCCCGCCGCCTCCTCCGGGCACCGGCACCGGCACGCGTCCGCCGACGAGCGGCAACCCGAACGGCGGCAACAACGGCAATGACACTCCCCGTCCCGACGGAGGCTGGGACAACGGTGGTGGCAACGGCAATGGCGGTGGCAACGGCGGCGGCTGGGGCAACGGTGGTGGCAACAGCGGCGGTGGCAACAACCCTCCGCCGGGCCACGGCGGCACGCCTCCGGGCCACGGTGGGAATCCGCCTGGACAGGGCGGCGGGGGCAACCCGCCCGGCCACACCAACAACCCGGGCAATGGCAATGGCAATGATTCGCCTCCTCCTCGTGGCGGCGGCTGGGGCAACGGTGGTGGCAACAGCGGCGGCGGCAACAGCACCCCGCCTCCTCCCCGCGGCAACGGCGGCGGCAACGGCGGCGGCAACGATGATGACCGTCCTCGTGGCGGCGGCTGGGGCAACGGTGGCGGCAACAGCGGTGGTGGCAGCAGCTCCCCGAGCTCCCCGCCCCCGCCCCGTGGCAACAGCGGTGGCAGCCGTGACGATGATGACCGTCCTCGTGGCGGCGGCTGGGGCAACGGTGGTGGCAACAGCGGCGGCGGCGGCAGCGCTCCGAGCTCCCCGCCTCCTTCCCGCGGCAACAGCGGCGGCAGCAGCAGCGGCGGCTGGGGCAACGGTGGTGGCAGCAGCGGTGGCGGCAACAGCGCCCCGCCTCCTCCGCGTGGCAACAGCGGCAGCAGCGGAGGTAGCAGCAGCAGCGGCGGGAACGGCAATGGCTGGGGCCGTCGCAGGTAGGTCGTAACGTCCAGCAGTCCGTGACTCGAGGGCCGCTCCCTTCCTCACATGAGGCAGGGGCGGCCCTTCGAGTTTTCCACCTGTGAGCACTTGGTGGCGAAGTGTTCCGTCCTCCACGGAACGTCCGGGGCTCCGGGGTGGATTGCCGATGCACGGAGGCGTGGAGATCTTGGCGCGCAGACATGAAGCGTCCGAGTCTCGTCCTCCGCTGTACTCTCCTCGGGATTGCACTGGCGGCCTGTGGCGGCCCCGTGGACCCGGATCCGGGTGTCGATCGCGGTGACAGCACGATGGTCGATCTCGACCACCTGGCCATCACCGTCTCCGGTCACGCCGAGGTCTTCCCCGAGGCCGCACGCCTGCTCGAAGCCCGAGGCCAACCGGTGCCTGCCCTCGACGGGCTCCCCCTCATCATCGAGGAGCCGCTCCGCGTTGGGGTGAGCGACGCGGACTCCGTCCTTGGCCGGGGTGATATCGGCGCCGCGGGTACGTTCGCCGTGCCCGATGTGCCCGTGCGAGACATCCACCGGAGCCTCGCCGCCAGCTTCGAGCACGAGGGCTTCGTGCGCAGCTCCACGGTCGTCTTCGACACCGTCTTCACCCGCACCCGGCCACGCACCGACATCATCGGCACCCGCGTCTGGGCGGTGCCCACCTCATTCCACGATGCCCTCACCCGCGCCATCGGAGAGCCGTGGATTCGCGCCCATACCCAGGACCGGGCCCGCACGCTGCGCGAGGCCGGCTTCGTCCTCGGCCGCGTGGTGGATGCCTCGGGCGCGCCCGTCGCCGGAGCCCGCGTGGTGCTCGACCACGGCGACCTCCGCCGCATCTACTACCCTGCTCCGGACTTCCAGGGCGCCGCCCAGGACGCCACGAGCGCCACCGGACTCTTCGTCTACGTGCACTCCGGCGCGGAAGCGGAGACCTTCAGCCTCTCCATCTTGGGCTCCACGGACTACCAGGCCCGCAGCGCAGGAGCCACTTCGGGGATGGGGCTGGTCCTCACCCTGTATCCAGGCAGCTACCCTCCGTGAGCTCTGAGCCCGGGGGTCTTCTCAGGAGGGAACCTGGGGGACGGATACCCTCACCCCGTCCCTCTCCCGGAGGGCGAGGGGAAGGTGGCTCGGGTGCACCCTCACGTTCCCCACGGCCCTGACGCCCTTCAGCGGAGAAAGCTCAGGTGCCCTCGGCTCGGCCCGCGCCCGGTCCCGCCGGCAGCGGCGCCTTCGGCACGAACCAGCGCGGCAGCCAGTCCGCTCCCTTCGAATTCGTCAACTGCGTCTGGCCACTCCCGTTCGCCCGCATCAGGAACAGCTCCACGTCTCCCGTGCGCTCCGATACGTACACCACGTACTTCCCATCCGGACTCCACGCCGGCTGGTCATCGATGCTCTTCCCATCTGTCAGCGCCACCGGCTCCCCTCCCGCCATGTCCGCCACCCAGATGCGCGCCTTCTGGTCCTTTGCCCGCCCCACGAACGCCAGCTTCTTCCCGTCCGGGCTCCACGCCGGCTCCCGCTCCTCCCCCGTCACCTGGCTGCCCGACACCGCCCGCATCCCCGTCCCGTCCGGCTTCACCACGAACACCCGCACCCGCCCCTCCCGGTCGCTCAGGAACGCAATCCACTTCCCGTCCGGGCTCCACTTCGGCGCCATGTCCTCCATGTGGAAGTTCGTCAATTGGCGCACGTCCGTCCCGTCCGCCTTCATCACGTAGATTTCTGGATCGCCCGTGCGGCTGGACACGAACGCCACCTGCGTCCCGTCCGGAGACACGCTCGGCTCGAAGTTGCCCTCGGGCGCCTGCGTCAGCCGCATCACCTCCGCGTCCGCCCGCGGCGCCTGCCGCACCACGTCGCTGAAGCTCTGCGCGTCCGACTCCGCCACGAACCAGCTTCCGTCCGGCGACCAGCTCGGGTTGCGCGCCCGGCCTCGCGGCGGCGCCAGCAGCACCACCGGTCCACCATCCAGCGGCGCCAGCCGGAGCTGCTCCACATGCAGCCCCTGCACCTCCGCCGCCGCTACCACCAACAACGACGCGCCATCCGGAGACGGCGCGCCGGGGTACTCGTCCTCGGGACCTCGTGTCAGTTGCGACTGCTCTCCCGTCGGCCGCACCAGCCACACATCCTTCTGCGGCGCACGCTCCGACACGAAGGCAATCACTCCCGGCATCCCCCTCCGCTCCTCCTCGGAGAGGGGCCCGGAACCGGACGCCGAGCCACACGTGCCCGCCTTGCATCCGGCCCCGAGCAGGGCGAGCACGGCCAACCGCCGCACCCCACCCCGCCACGTCTGTTTCACGAAGTCCCGAGTCATCACAGCAACATCATTACCGGACCTGAATGGCGTCGGCGATGACGTAGTAGCCAGACGTGGTCCAGCGGCTGAGCTGCACCTTGTTCCAGCCGGCCGGGAAGCTCCACGTGCCCAGCGTGTTCCACTTGCCGCCGTTGGCCTGCTGGTTCACCTGCACCGTCTGGGTGCCGCCCGAGTGGGTGATGATGAAGGGCGCGGTCGTCGAGCGGTCCGTGGCCGCCGTCCACCAGGCGTCGATCGTCTTGGTGCCAGCCGCCGGCATGTTGAACCAGAACGTCACCGGCTCCGAGACGGCGGCGGTGGGCGAGGCGTAGTAGCCCGAGCCGTAGTAGCCCGCCACGTTCGTGGACGAGGTCCAGCTCGTGCCCACCACCTCGACGTAGCCCTTGGAGGTGTCGTTGTTGGCCTGGTTGCTGTCGATGATGATGCTGCTGCCGGTGGAGTCACCGCAGTACGACTTGATCTTGCTGATGTACGTGCTCCACGGCCAGTTGGCGCCCGGGTCCGTGCGGCTGGCGGGCTGCAACCGGCCGTGCGCCACGATGTGGTAGCTGTCACGCACGATGCCCTGGCCCAGGGAGATGTCGCACGAGAGCTTCGCCGAGGCGTCGATCTGCCCCGCCGGGAAGGACGCCTGGCTGGCCGAGCCGCCGTGCTCGATGCCCACCGAGAAGTTGTTCACCGACGTGCCGTTGAGGCCGCACATCACGCTGCCGTTGAGGCCGCAGTCGTAGGTGGCGCCCACGTGCCAGCCGCGGTTGGACTCGAGCACGAGCTGGGAGATCTCCGAGCCGCTCTCGTTCACCACGTAGTGCGCGCTCACGCCCGAGGCGGTGTTCGTCAGCCAGCTCCAGCAGCTCGAGTAGGTCCCCTCGCAGGTGTGGATGACGATCAGCGAGACGTCCGTGCCCGCCGGACGCGCATTGTAGTTGGGCGAGGCGCGCCAGATGGCGGGGGCATAGTCCGCGCTCATCGCGTGCACGCTGGGCGAGGCGAACTTCGCATGCACCTGGTTGGGCATCAGCGACACGGCCAGGTCACCCTTGGGCGTCTGGGCCACCGCACCCTTGCGAATCACGTCATACACGCCCTGGTGGATGTACTGGGCCTGCGCGTCGGTGTTGTCGATGCCGCTGTACTTCGCGGCGGCCGAGGCCCACGAGCCCAGGTCCGCACGGTCCACCTTCAGCTCGTTGGCATAGGAGGACAGCAGCGCCGCGGCGGCCCGGATGTTGGCCTCGGGCTGGGTGCGCACCGCCTCCTCGGACACGCCGGCCAGGCGCGCGCCCTCGGAGAGCTTCGCACCGCGCAGCGCCATCAGACCGTACGCCGCTGGCACGCCCTCGAACTCCACGTTGCCCTGGATCATCTCCCACCGGGTCTCCGTGTAGGAGATGCCCTTGAGCAGGTCGGCCGGAACGCCGAAGTCGGCGCCCGCCTTGGCGAAGGCGGCATCCAGCTCATACGGGGTGCGCTGAGCCTCGCTCTGCGCGGGAGTCCGGGAGTCCTCGGTCACAGCCGGGGTCTCGGTGGTGGGGGCGGGCTCCTGCGGGCCGCAGGCAGATAGGGCAAGAGCAGCGGCCAGGGTGGCCAACGGCTTACGGAACGGGTGCATGAACAGCACTCCTTGGGGGGGAACGAAGAGGCGAAGCGACTGCTCCTCCCCCTCCTGGGGGGTCTGGCGCGATAAGATGCACTTTCGCAGAGCACAAGGGAAGCCTGTTTTTCTAGGAATTCGATTGTCGTACCAAGTAATTGAAATTGCCGTCCCCGAGCGCCCGAGGGGTTGACAGGCGAGGGGCGACAGGAAGGGCGACGCGGGAGGCGGGCTGGGTTAGGAGAGGGGCATGCGTCTCTTCGCCATCGGGGACACCCATCTGCCCTCCACGCGCAACAAGGATATGCACCGCTTCGGGTGGACGGAGCACCCGTTGCCGCTGCAGCGCGCGTGGGACGAGAAGGTGCGGCCCGAGGACGTGGTGCTGGTGGTGGGGGACATCTCGTGGGCAACGCGGCCTACGGAGGTGCTGGACGACCTGAAGTGGCTGGACGAGCGGCCCGGGCGCAAGGTGCTGGTGCGCGGCAACCACGACTACTGGTGGGGAGACTCGGCGTCGAAGCTGCGCAAGCTGCTGGAGCCGTACAAGACGCTGGAGGGCTTCCTCCACAACAGCGCGGTGGTCATCGGGCGGTGGGTCATCGCGGGCACGCGGCTGTGGACGGCGCCCGAGGCCCCACCGATGCCGGGTGGCGAGATGGGAGACGAGACAGGGGACGCGGGCTACGTGGAGCGGGAGACGCGGCGGCTGGCGACCTCCATCGCGGACGCGGAGAAGAAGGAGAAGGAGAGCGCCGAGCCGCTGACGCGGGTGGTGGCGGTGCACTTCCCGCCGCTGTACGCGAACGAGAAGACGACGGCGTTCCTGGGCCCCATCGAGGCGTTCAAGCCGAAGGTGTGCGTCTACGGGCACCTGCACGCGGGAGGCATTCCCGCGGGCTTCACGGGCGAGCGGGCCGGGGTGCGCTACGTGTTGGCCTCGTGTGACGCGGCGGGCTTCTCGCCCATGCTGCTCGACGAGTAGCCCGCCTCACGTCCCAATCCCCGTGCCCCCACTTCCCCTCTCCCCTCGGGAGAGGGTCGGGGTGAGGGTGCCACGAGCCCCGGGTTCCCTACTCAGCCATGGAGATGGGCTTCCACGGGGCCGCATCCCCCACAGGGCGACACGAGCGCCAGCTCTCACCACTGTCGATCACCGGGGCTCCCGCGCGAGCCAAAGGCACACCCACGGGGCAGATGCCGCGAGTGAGATTGCCTGCCGTATCGCGCACCTCGAAGTGAAGCGAGTACACGCGACCATCGCCACTGGACGAGCGGTCCACGCGGACCTTCACGGTGGTGGAGTCCACGAAGACAACGTCCGGCGCTTCGCCACTCCGCGGCTCGTCGGAGGAGACGCAGGAGATGAAGGCCGAGGCCCCGGTCTGCGTGAGCCCGCCGCTGCACTCATCGTGCACGACGATGCAGTCCTCGAGACGAACGGTGCGGTACTGCTGGTCCACGGGCCAGAAGGGCGTGGGAGGAGACAGGGTGACCACGGGCGGCGTCTGGTCCACCACCTCGATGGAGGAGGTGCATGAGGTCTCATTGCCCGAGGCATCCTTCGCGCTGTAGCGCACGACGTTGGAGCCGAGCGAGTACCAGTCGGCCATGGGGCCGGAGACCTGGGCGGAGGTGCAGGTGTCGACGGCGGTGGCCACGCCGGGGTTCACATAGGCGGAGTTGCGGCCAGTGCACTCGGCGATGATGGGCTCTGGGCACACGAGGTAGGGCGGGAGCGTGTCCACCACCGTCACGGAGGGAGCGCAGGTGGCGGTATTGCCGGACGCATCCACCGCCGAATACGCGAGCGTGTGCGAGCCCAGCGGCAGGACGATGGCATCCGGCTGCGTCACGGAAGCCGGACCACAGTTGTCCGTGGCGGTTGCGGGAGGCGGCGAGACGCGCGCCTGGCCCTGGCCGGAGCAATGCACGGTGAAGTCCGCGGGGCAGACGAGCGCGGGGGCCTCGCAGTCGCGCACCGTCACCGCGGACCAGCACGAGTCCTGAGCCTGGCCATCCGAAGCGGTGACACAGACGCCGTGCGTGCCCGGGGCATAGGGGCCCTGCGGGTGCAGGTCCCACGTCAGCGGGTCCCCGTCCAGGTCGATGGCGGTGGCCACGTCGCTGCCAACGGTGGCGACACACACGCCCGGGTCGGTGCACAGCGAGGCGTCGTGGCAGGTGACGTCGGGCGCGCGGTTCTCCTTCTGGCACGTAGCGCTGCATCCATCCCCGCTGGCCTGGTTGCCATCGTCACACGCCTCGCCCGGATCGACGGTGCCGTTGCCACAGCGGTGCTCCTTCCGACACGTGGCGCTGCAGCCGTCCCCGTCCTTCACATTGCCGTCATCGCACGCCTCACCGGGGTCGACAGTGCCGTTGCCGCACACGTGGCAATCCGTGTCCTGGCCGTCCACCGCACCATCCCCATCGTTGTCCACCCCGTCGGCGCAGTCCTCGGCGGTGAGGATGACGGCCGAGCCTCCGAGCATCATCGGACTGCCCGAGTGCGGGTTGTAGGGCTCGTCGTTGTAGGCAAGCACGCCCAGGCCCGAGAAGCCGCTCGGCCCGGTGAAGACGTTGTGGAAGGACTTGTGACTGAGCTCGTAGGCGCTGAGGGTGGGCGCGAACTCCCGGAGGGCCGAGGTGGGCTCGGCGACATCGAAGATGACGTCCTGAGTCTGCAGCGGCAGGGGGAGGAAGCCCCAGCCACCGGGGACCTCGGCCTGGGTGAGGGCGATGAGCGAGCCGCCCCGCTCGTTGACGAAGCGCGCGAGGTCCGGCTGGCGCGCGTTGAGCGCGGAGATCTGCTGCTCGGTGAGTCCGCCCAGGGTGTGCCGCTCCGCCGAGGGCAGGTAGACGAGGGCGAAGCGGTTGAAGTCCACCTTCGCGATGTCCCCGGCCGCGCGCACGTGGGTGACGCGGGCGTTGGGACCACCATAGGTGGGGCTGTTCCAGCCGTTGAAGGCGGCGAGCGCCTGCGCACCATTGACGCCGATGGCGAGGATGCCCTGGCCGCCCGAGCGCGAGCGGGAGAGCGCGGCGCGGAAGAGCGAGGGATAGAGGCCGCCGCAGCGGTTCTCCTCGCAATGCCACAAGTCATCGGCGTCATCGCCCGTCACGACGACAAATCCACCCCGCCTGGGCCCAGAAGGAGGCTCGGAGGAGGTGGGAACCCCGGGAGCAGGCCGCGGGGTTCCGCGAGGGTTCTCCACCTCAGGCGCGGACTCGTCCAGGGAGGGCGACTTCGGCTCCACGTAGTAACCACCGCAGCCGGACACGAGACCGATGAGCGTCAGGAGCGAGACACCGAAGCGGGTGAAGGCACCGAGCGAGCGAGCAGGCTGACACGAAACGCGCATGAAGATTCCCCAGCGTGGGCAACGAAGCACCCAGGCTGGGCAAATCAGTAGTGACGCCGTGCCCAGAACGAGGAGCGTGCGCGCGGTGCAATGTCTAGAGAGAGCGCACCGGACGTCCGCTCCGCGACGGACACAGCAGGGCTCCCGTCCACCAGCAACGGTCCCCCTGCCCCGTGGGGCCGTGGCACTGTCACGGACGAACGCTTCTCACGCAGAGCCAATCCGAGGGAGACGCCCTCCCTCGTCACCCAGCTCTGTCAGGAAACCACGCGCTTCCACGTCCCGGGCGATACTCTCTCGCCCCGCCCCGGAGACTCCCCATGCTGAAGAAGGACCTGCACGAGGCCAACCGCCTCTCCTGGAACGCCGCCACCCGCGCCCATAACAGCCACAAGGGCGACCAGGCCCGCTTCCTCCGCGAGGGCGGCTCCACCCTCTTCCCCGAGGAGCTCGAGCTGCTCGGGGAGCTGCGCGGACGCTCGGTCCTCCACCTCCAGTGCAACTCCGGCCAGGACACCCTCAGCATCGCCGCCCGCGGGGCCCAGGTCACCGGCGTGGACATCAGCGATGAGGCCATCGACTTCGCCCGCGCCCTGTCCGCCGGCTCCGGCCTCCCCGGCACCTTCGAGCGCTCCGACGTCTACGACTGGCTCGCCTCCGCGCCCCCGGCCCGCTTCGACCTCGTCTTCTGCTCCTACGGCGTCATCGGCTGGCTCTCCGACCTGAAACCCTGGGCCGAGGGCATCTCCCGCGTCCTCAAGCCCGGCGGTCGCTTCGTCCTCGTCGAGTTCCACCCCGTCCTCTGGCTCTTCGACGACAAGCTGCGCCTCGCCTACCCCTATGGTGGCGGCCACCACGTCCCCGAGGCCGTCGGCGTGGGGGACTACGTCGCCCTGTCCGGTGAGGGCCTGGTGCCCTGGGGCTTCGAGGAGGGGGTGCGCAACTTCAAGAATCCCAACCCGTGCCACAGCTTCCAGTGGGGAGTGGGCGAGGTCATCAATTCCTTCCTCCGCAGCGGGCTCATGCTCGAGCGGCTGGAGGAGTACTGCTACGCCAACGGCTGCAAGATGATCGAGGGCATGCGCGAAGCCCCCGGTCACCGCTACCTGCTGCCCGAGGGCGTCCCCGAGCTGCCCCTGATGCTCGGGCTGTCCGTCCGCAAGGCGGGGTAACTACAGCTCCACCTGCGCGCCCAGCTCCACCACCCGGTTGGGCGGAATCCGGAAGTACGCCGTCGCGCTGCGCGCGTTGCGCGACATCCACGAGAACAGTGCCTCGCGCCACATCGCCATTCCCGGCTTCTTGCTGGGAATGAGCGTCTCGCGGCCCAGGAAGAACGACGTCCCCATCAGGTTGAACTGCAGCCCCTTCTCTCGGGCCCGCTTGAGGATGTCCGGGATGCTCGGGTTCTCCATGAAGCCGTAGCGGGCAATCACTCGCACGAAGCCCTCCTCCAGCTTGATGACCTCCACCCGCTCCTCGGGCGGCACGTGCGGCACCTCCTCCGAGGCGATGGTCAGCAACATCACCTGCTCGTGCAGCACCTTGTTGTGCTTGAGGTTGTGCAGCAGCGCCGGCGGCGTGCCCTCCGGGTTGCCCGTCATGAAGATGGCCGTGCCCGGCACTCGCACCGGCGGGTGGTCCCCGAAGCTCTCCAGCAGCTGCTTCAGCGGGATGCTGCTACCTCGCAGCCGGTTGGCCAGGATGTCCCGCCCCTTCTTCCACGTCGTCATCAGCGTGAAGACGCACAGCGCCATCAGCAGCGGGAACCAGCCGCCCGCGGCGATCTTCACCAGGTTGGACCCCCAGAAGGACAGGTCCACCACCAGGAACAGCGCCGCCACCGGCAACGCCACCGCCCGCGACACGTTCCAGCGCTCGCGCGCCACCACGTACGCCAGCACCGTGGTGATGGTCATCGTCGTCGTCACCGAGATGCCGTACGCCGCCGCCAGGTTGCTGGACGACTTGAAGCCCAGCACCAGCAGGATGATGCCCACCAGCAGCGCCAGGTTGATGCCCGGCAGGTAGATCTGCCCCCGCTCCTCCGCCGAGGTGTGCACCACCTCCAGGCGCGGCGTGTAGCCCAGCTGAATCGCCTGCTGGGTGAGCGAGAACGCCCCCGAGATGAGCGCCTGCGAGGCGATGACCGTCGCCCCCGTGGCCAGCACCACCAGCGGGTAGAGCGCCCAGCTCGGCGCCAGGTGGAAGAAGGGGTTGGACGCCTTGCTGGGGTCCCTCAGCAGCAGCGCCCCCTGCCCCATGTAGTTGAGCATCAGCGCCGGCAGCACCACCACGAACCACGCCCACCGGATGGGCCTCCAGCCGAAGTGGCCCATGTCCGCGTAGAGCGCCTCGCCGCCCGTCACCACCAGGAACACCGAGCCCAGCACCAGGAAGCCGTGCCCCTGGTTGTGGATGAAGAAGCGCACCGCTTGGATCGGCGAAATAGCCCAGATCACCGCCGGGTACGTCACCAGCTCCTTGATGCCCAGCACCGCCAGCGTGAGGAACCACACCAGCATGAAGGGCCCGAAGATGGCGCCAATCCCCGCCGTCCCGTGCCGCTGAATCATGAACAGGCCCACCAGGATGGCGATGGTCAGCGGCTGGATGTACGGCTCGAAGAACGGCGTGGCCACGCTCAGGCCCTCCACCGCGCTCAGCACCGAGATGGCCGGGGTAATCAGCCCGTCCCCGTACAGCAGCGCCGCCCCAAAGACGCCTAGCGTCACCACCACCGGCCGGACCTTCACCTCCTCGCCCCGCTTGCGCTGCATCGCCAGCGCCATCAGCGCCAGAATCCCGCCCTCGCCCCGGTTGTCCGCCCTCATCACGAAGACGAGGTATTTCACCGACACCACAATGATGAGTGCCCAGAAGACGAGCGACAGCACCCCCAGCACGTTGTCGTGCGTGGGCTGCACGCCGTGCGAGCCGCTGAAGCACTCGCGCAGCGCGTACAGCGGGCTGGTACCGATGTCTCCGTAGACGATGCCCAACGCGCCCAGCGCCAGCGTGGCAACACGTTTGGACGTATCCGCGGCTACCGGTACGGCGGGGGTGGAGCGTGACGGTGCACTCATAAGGCGCCTCCTCTAGCCCAACCCCAGCCCGGGAACAGCCCTTTGACACCCTCTCATCATCAAGAATTCATGAATTCCACGAATTCAAATCGCCAATCCACACTCCCAGTCGAACAAAACACACACCACGAGTCCCATACTCTCCCTGTATGGGCCGCTCATGACTGTGGGAGCAGGGTCTCATCCGTCGGGAATTCATCGTTTGGCCGGTAGTATGTGGGTTGGCCAACCCCATGGATTCTCCCGAGTCCCGGTTTTCGTGCTCACATGCGCCGGCGGAAGCGGTTGCCGGAGAGCCCCGTGGGAGTCGTAGGAGCCAGAGAGGCGCGCACACCCGCGGAAGCGCCGGACGCCGGGCGTCTGGCCCTGCTCGTCGACGCATCCCACCAGCTCGCCGAGGCCGGCCTGGAGCCCCCCGCCGTCCTCGAGCGCCTGTGCCGGCTGGTGATGCCCCGGCTGTGCTCCGCCTGCCATGTGCGCCTGCTGTCCGCGGACGGCCAACAGCTGGAATCGGCGGCCACGGCCCACACCGAGGCGTGGTCCCACGAGCTGATGGAGCGCCTCGTCTTCGGCCACCGGCGCGCCGACGAGAACCCCTTCGCGGTGGTGCTGCGCACCGGCCGCCCCTACCTCTATACCGCCACGGAGCTGGCGGAGCTGCAGCGCCGGATACCGCCCGAGCACGAGCCTTCCCTGCCCCGGGCCCACTCCGCCCACCTGCTGGTGCTGCCGCTGAGGGGGCGCCAGCTCCCCCTGGGGACGCTCTCCATCTACCGTGAGCCGGAGGCGCCTCCCTTCGACGGCGCCGAGCGGCTGCTGCTCCAGGAGCTGGCGGACCGCGCGGGACTGGCCCTGGACCTGGCCCACGCCTACGAGGCCGAGCGCCGGGCCCGACACGCGGCGGAGGTGGCCGCCAAGCGGCTCGCGCGACTGCAGCGCGTCAGCGTGGCCCTCAGCGAGGCCCTCACTCCCGCCGAGGTGGTGCGCGTCGTCGTCGAGGAGATGGTCTCCGCCATTGGCGCGAACCGGGCCGTCGCCGTCCTCCCACTGGCGGACGAGCCCGAGCAGCTCGAGCTGGTGAGCCACCGGGGACTCAACCCGGAAACCCTGGCGCGCCTGAACCGCTTCCCCACCAGCGCCCCCCTGCCCGTGGCCATGGCGTACCGCACCGGCGAGCCGGTGTGGCTGGAGTCGCACGAGGCGCTCGCCACCTCATTCCCAGAGTCCCTCGTCGCATGGCCAGAGATGACCCAGGCCGCGGCCGCCCTGCCACTGCGGACGCGCGGGCGCCCCCTGGGAGCGATCGCCTTCGGCTTCGACTCCCCCAGGACGTTCGACACCGACGAGCGCGGCCTGATGCTGGACCTGGCACGGCAGAGCGCCCAGGCCCTGGAGCGAGCCTGTCTCTACGAGGCCGAGCAGCAGGCCCGCACCCGCGCCGAACGCGTCGCCGCACGCACCGCCCGCCTGCAGACGCTCAACGCCGCCCTCTCCCAGGTGCTCACCGCCTCCCGGGTGGCGGAGGTGGTCATCGACCAGGGAGTGGCGGCCATCGGCGCCCAGGTGGCGGGCCTGTGGCTGGTGGACGAGTCTGGCGCCCAACTCCGGCTGCTGCACAGTGTGGGGCTGCCGCCGGACGTGACCGGGCCGGTGGAGACCCTGCCCCTGGGACACGGCACTCCCCTGGATGACGCCCTCGAGCGAGGCCACCCGGTATTGCTCGCGTCACATGAGGAGCTCGTCCGCCGCTATCCTCGGATGGAGCCACAGGTGCGCACGCTGGCGTCACCGGCGCTCCCGCTCGCCGTGGCCTGCCTGCCGCTGCGCGTGGATGAGCGCGGACTGGGCGTGCTCGTCTTCGGCTTCCCCGGGGTGCACCGCTTCGACGACGACGAGCGCGTCTTCGTCACGCTGCTGGCCCACTACGCCGCCCAGGCCCTCGAGCGTGCCCGGCTGTACGCCCAGGAGCGCAGTGCCCGCGAGGCGCTGCACGACGCCCACCACACGCTCCAGGCCATCATCCAGTCCTCGCCCACCGCCATCAACCTGCTGGAGCTGGATGGAACGGTGCGCCTGTGGAACCCCGCCGCCGAGCGCATCTTCGGTTGGAAGGCCGAGGAGGTGCTCGGCCGACTCCCCCCCGTGGTGCCCGCGGACAGGCGAGAGGAGTTGCACGACAACCTGGCGCGCATTGCCCGCGGCGAATCCATCCTCGGCCAGGAGACGCGCCGTCAGCGCCGCGATGGCACCCCCATCGACGTGTCCTTGTGGTCCACCGCGCTGCAGGTGGCCGGAGGCCGACGGCTGTGCCTCGCCGTGGTGGCGGACGTGACCGAGCGCAGGCGCGCCGAGGAGGCCCTGCGCTTCCTCGCGGAGGCCGGTACCGTGCTGGCCAGCTCGCTGGAGTACGAGGTGACGCTGGAGCGCGTGGCGCACCTGGCCATCCCCGCGTACGCGGACAGCTGCTCCGTGTACCTGCGCGGCGGAGACGGCTTGGTGAGCTGCGTGGCCACCACCCGTGCTGGAGAGCAGCGGGAGCTGCCCCAGGAGCTGGGAGCACCGGCACTGGGGGAGTCCACTGTCTCGCGCGTCATCACCTCGGGACAGCCGGAGCTGTGCGCGGACCGCGGCCACCTGGCGCCCGCTCCGTGCGGGGAGTCCGCGTTGCCCGGTGAGCGAGCGGCGCGCGCCTACCTGTGCGTGCCCCTGTTGGTGCGTGGCCAGTCCATTGGCGCACTGGCCTTCGTCTCCTCGCGGCACAGCTACGACGCACAGCACCTGACGCTCGCGCAGGAGCTGGCCCGGCACGCCGCTCTGGCCATCGACAACGCCCGCCTCTACCGCGAGGCCCGCGACGCCATCCGCCTGCGCGAGGAGTTCCTCTCCATTGCCAGCCACGAGCTGCGCACGCCCATCACCGCCATCCAACTGCACGTGCAGGAGCTGCTGAGGCACCTCGCCCGAGGCCCCGAGGGGATTGCCCCGGAGCGTCTGCGCCGCGGCCTCGAGGTGATGGACCGGCAGGTGAAGCGGCAGCTGCACCTGGTGAACGACTTGCTGGATGTGTCTCGGCTGGGGGTGGGCCAGCTCGTGCTGCGACCGGAGGCGATGGACCTTGCCGCCCTGGTGCGCGAGGTGGCCGAGCGCTTCGAGCCAGAGCTGGCTCGCACCGGCTCGCGCCTCACCCTGCACGCTCCGGCTTCGGTGCCCGGTAGCTGGGACCGGCTCCGGCTGGAGCAGGTGGTGACCAACCTTGTCTCCAACGCGGTGAAGTATGGACAGGGCAACCCCATCGAGCTTCGCGTGGAAGCCGGGGAGGAGCGTGCCCGGCTGGCGGTGAGCGACGCGGGCATCGGCATCGCCCCCGAGCACCTGGAGCGCGTCTTCGGCCGCTTCGAGCGCGCCGTGTCCGAGCGCCACTACGGGGGTTTCGGCCTGGGGCTGTGGATCGCCCGGCAGATCATCGAGACCATGGGCGGACACATCGGTGTGAGCAGCCAGCTGGGCGTGGGCTCCACCTTCCGCGTGGAGCTGCCCCGCGAGTCGCGTTGAGGCGGAGGGCAACCAGCCAGCCGAGCCACCGGGACGGCCTGGAATCGGCGAGACATTCCCTTTCAGGACTCTCCATCCAGGGCGGACCTGCTTCCTGAAAGGACAACCCATGGACGGGAGATCTCAGCTACACGTGAGCACGTTCAACAAACTGCTCGCCGTGCTGGTCATCATTGGCGCCATCACCTGGGGGCTCATCGGCCTCTTCGATTGGAACCTGGTGGCGGCCCTCTTCGGAGGAGAGGTGCAGCCAGAGAAGGCGAGCAGCGTCAGCCAGCTCATCTACATCCTGGTGGGTCTGGCCGGAGTGGCGTTCGCTTTCACCTTCCCGTGGAGGAGCCGACAGACGGGTCCCCGCCGGGAAATCCATTCCTGAAGGGCCGCGGAGCCCTCTGGTAGCGTGAAGCCCCCAACGACTGCCAGAGGAGCGCCATGAAGGAATACAAAGCCAGCACGACCATTCATGCACCCCCCGAGAAGATCTGGACGATCCTCACCGACGGAGCGTCCTGGCCTCAGTGGGATCCCTCCTGCGAGAAGATCGAGGGCCGCATCGCGCCCGGCGAGAAGCTCAAGGCGTTCACCAAGCTGAGCCCGGGCCGGGCATTTCCGGTGAAGGTGTCGGAGTTCGTGCCCAACCAGAAGATGACCTGGTCGGGGGGCATGCCGCTCGGGCTCTTCAAGGGAGTCCGCACGTTCACGCTGACGCCCAAGGGCGACAAGGTCGAGTTCACGCTGCACGAGGTGTTCAGCGGCCCCATGCTCGTTCTGCTCGGCGGCTCGATTCCCGACATGAGCGACGCCTTCCAGAAGTTCGTGGAAGGGCTGAAGCGCCGCGCCGAGGCCTGAGCGGAGTACGCCCCCTACGGCTGCACGTCGTCGAAGCTCTGGGCCACCGGATGGGGGCCCGGGTCCACCGTGGGACCCTCGCCGCGAGTCAGACAGCCGGTGCGCAGACCCACTGCCGCGGCCGCATCCAGTTCCTCCCTCACATCCGAGAGGAAGAGCACCTGCGCCGCGGGCAGCCCCAGCTCGCGGACGATGGCCGCATACGAGGCGGTCTCCCGCTTCCCACCCACGCCCGTATCGAAATAGCCGCTGAACAGGGGCGTCAGGTCGCCGAAGCGCGTGTGACCGAAGAGCAGCTTCTGCGCATACACCGAGCCCGAGGAATAGACATACAGCCGCAGTCCCCGCTCCCGCCACTCGCGCAGCCGGCGGGGCACGTCCTCGTAGACGTGGCCCTGGAAGTCGCCCTGGCGGTAGCCCGCCTCCCACAGCAGTCCCTGCAGACCCTTGAGAGGACCCAGCTTGCGGTCCTCTTCAATCCACCGCAGCAGCGTGGCCACCAACTGCTCGTCATCCAGCGCCCCGCCGGCCACCTGGCGGGCCTCGTCCAACAGCCGGCGCACCTCGGGTTGCTGTCCGTGCACGCGCACGAAGCCGGGAAGCTGGCGCGCCGAATAGGGAAAGAGCACCTCCTTCACGAAGGACAGGCTGGAGGTAGTGCCCTCGATGTCGGTGACGATGGCCTGGACCATGCCGTTACTCGAACCGGGGGAAGCGCGAGGCGATGTCGTTGCCGGTGTGGTGAGCCACCCAGCCCTCGGTGTTGGTGAAGAGGCGGATGGCCGTGAAGCTCGGCTGGGGCCCCATGTCGAACCAGTGCGGCGTCCCATCCGGCACGCCAATGAGGTCGCCCTTCTCGCACAGCACGTTGAAGACGCGGCCCGCCTTGTGGATGGTGAACAGGCCCTGGCCCTCGACGAAGAAACGCACCTCGTCCTCGGTGTGCGTGTGCTCGTTGAGGAACTTGTTGCGCAGCGCCACCTTGTCCGGGTGGGTCGGCACCATGCTCAGCACGTCCGCCGTCTTGAAGCCCCGCTCCTTCTTCAGCCGCTCCACCGAGTCCTGATAGGCCTCGAGAATCTCCGCCTGGCTCGCCCCGGGCTTCAGCGGCTGGCGCGCCTCCCAGCGCTCGAAGCGGATGCCCACCGCGTCCAGCTCGCGCTGGATGGTCTCGAAGTCCCGCGTGTCCACCTTCGCGCGAGACGCATCTCCCTCGTCGAACACCTTCAGCTCGCTCATCGCTTCAGTCTCCTCATCTCCAGCTCACACTCGAACAGGAACTCGAACGCCTCGATGTGCCGCCGGGCATCCGCCACCGTGCGCCCCCAGGTGTACAGCCCGTGGCCCTCGATGAGATAGCCGGGCAGACCGGGGTGCTCGCGCATGTACTCCTCCACGCGCGCCGCGAGCCGGGGGATGTCCTGGTCGTTCGGGAAGACAGGCACCTCCAGGCGCGTCTCATGCGTCTCCACGCCGGGCAGCGCCTTGAGCACCTCGTACCCCTCGAGCACCACTCCCCCGGGGCTCAGCCTCGACAACAGCGTGGAGCCGCGCGAGTGCGTGTGCAGCACCGAGCCAATGGAAGGCTCATGCCGATAGAGCTGCAGGTGCAGCCCCGTCTCCGCCGAGGGCTTTCGGCCCGGGGAGAGCACCTCGCCCCCCTGCCCCATCACCAGGAAGCCATCCGCATCCAACTCGCCCTTGTGGCGGCCGGAGGCGGTGATGACGAGGTGGTTCTCGTCCAGACGCGCCGAGAAGTTGCCCGCCGTGGCCGGCACCCAGCCGCGCTCGAAGAAGAGACGGCCGGCGCGGATCAGCTCCTCGGTCCGGGCGCTGAGGTCCTCTGTACGGTACATGACGGAGCAGTCTACACCGACTCCGTCACGAGCGTGTGCCCTCTCCCGCTCCTACTTGATGGAGCCGGTGGACGTGCCGGCAGGCGAGCCCAGGTGCTTCTCCAGGAAGAGGAAGGTGGCCATGGTGATGGTGTCCTTGTTGGGCTTCTTCCCGAAGCCGTGGCCCTCGTCGAGCGCGAGCATGTACCAGACGTCCGCGCCCCGGGCGCGCACCGCCTTGACGATCTGCTCCGCCTCGGACTGGGGCACGCGCGGGTCATTGGCGCCCTGCTGCACGAAGAGCGCGGCCTTGATGCGCTCCACGGAGTTGAGGGGCGAGATGCGCTCCTGCACCTTGCGCACCTCGGGGTCGCGCTCGTCGCCGTACTCGGCGCGGCGCAGGTCGCGGCGGTAGGCCTGGGTGTTCTGCAGGAAGGTGGGCAGCGAGGAGATGCCCACCACGTCCACCGCGGCCTTGAAGCGCTCGGGGAAGAAGGTGGCGCTGGCAAGCACCATGTAGCCCCCGTAGGAGCCGCCGTACACGCCCACGCGCGAGGCGTCCAGCTCCGAGCGCGAGGCGATGTAGTCGAGCGTGGCGCCAATATCCGCGAGGCTCTGCTCGCGCTTCACCCCATCATCCATGGCGCGGAACGCCTTGCCATAACCATCCGAGCCCCGCACGTTGGGCACCAGCACCGCCATGCCCATCTCCACCGCGAGGTACTGGGTGAAGGTACTCAAGTACGGCCGGCTCTGCCCCTCGGGGCCACCGTGGAAGATGGTGACCACGGGCACCTTGCCCTTGCGCTCGCGCGGCAGGTAGAGGAACGCGGGCACCTCCACCCCGTCCTTGGACTTGTAGCGCACCAGCTCGGGCTCCACGAAGGTGTCCGTGTCCAGGCCGCCCACCTCCGAGCGCGTCCAGCGGGTGCTCTTCTTCGTGCGCAGGTCGAGCAGGTACACGTCCACGGGCGACTTCGAGGTGCTGATTCCATAGAAGAGCACGTCCGAGCGCCCGCGCGGGAAGCCGAACCTCGCCATCACGCCCCGGGGCAGCTCCACCGGGGTCAGCGAGCCACGCTTCGTGTCCAGGAGGTACAGCCGGCTGTAACCGTCCTCGTTCGTGTTCACGGCGAGCGTCTTGCCATCATCCGAGAGCGCAATGCCCTCCACGTTCCAGCGAATGGACTTCGTGAGGGACGGAGGCGCGGAGGTGTAGGGCACCTTGTCGAGCTCCAGCTTGTAGAGCTCGGAGAAGTCGCTGTAGCGGTCGGTGACGACATAGGCGCTCTTGCCATCCGGCGTGAGGACGGCGCCGTCGAGGCTGCCCTTGCCCTCCTTCGGGGTGAGCTGGCGGCGCTCGCCCGTCTTCACGTCCACCACGTGCAGATCGGAGTCATCCGCGGCGCGGTACTGGGTGATGAGCAGCCGGGAGCCGTCGCGCGAGAAGTCGCCGGGGTACCAGGTGCCCTCGGACTCGGTGAGACGGCGGGCCTGCTTCGGGTTCTCCGTGGGAGCCAGGTAGACGTCGGTGTCCTTGCCGTTACGGCCGGTGCCACTGTAGGCGAGCCAACGCCCATCCTCCGAGATCGAGAGCACCTCGTGGCGGCTCTTGCCGTCGGTGAGCAGCTCGGAGCGGCCGTTGCGCCGGTCGAGCCGGTACACCTGGAAGAACTCACCGCCGCCCACGTCCTGCATGAAGAAGACGGTGTTCGGGTCGTTGGGATGGAAGCTGGCGGTGTTGATGGGCTCCGGCGTGAAGGTGAGCTGAAAGCGAGCGCCCATGGGCTGCTCCACCACGTGGAGCTGGTTGGTGTCCGCGAAGCGGGTGGAGATGAGCACCTGCTTGCCGTCCCGGCTCACGTCCATCAAGTTCGCCGAGCGCGCCTCGAGGTACTGAAGGACGCGCTTGCGCAGCTCGGGAGGAATCTCGGGCACGCCACTGGCGAGCAGGTTGGGCTGGCCGGGCAGCGGGGCAATACCTTGAACCGTGGAGGGCGACTGAGCGGCGGGCTTCTGCGCAGGCTGGGCAAGCGCCTCGGGAGTACCCGTCAGCAGCGACACGAGCAGGGGGGTGAGGGTTCGGAGGGTCATTGTGCGCGAACCCTAACAGTCGAATGGAAGGCACGTGAACCCAACCGCTTGACGCTGTATTTCCCTGCTGTTCACCAGTCTGTCATCTCTGGTTGCTACGTCCTCGGCCGCTCACGACGTACACGTCACGAACCCGGAGATCCCCTCTGCTCTCGAATGCAAACCGCCGTCATCCGCTTCGCTTCTCCTTCCACCACGTCCTCCGCTCGTCCGCGCTCGCGGCGGCGTTCGCCTTTTCCATGACCGGCTGCACCAACCTCTCGGCCCCACTCGTCGACAAGGTGCTCGTGGTCGGCCATCGCGGTGCCAGCGCGCTGCGGCCGGAGCACACCCTGGCCAGCTACCGCAAGGCCGTCGAGGACGGCGCGGACATCATCGAGCCGGACCTGGTCTCCACGAAGGACGGCGTGCTCGTGGCCCGTCACGAGAACGAGATCTCCGGCACCACCAACGTGTCGGAGGTGGCGAAGTTCGCGGACCGAAAGACAACGAAGACGATCGACGGCGTCCAGTACACCGGCTGGTTCACCGAGGACTTCACGCTGGCCGAGCTCAAGGAACTGCGTGCTCGCGAGCGCATCCCCCAGGCCCGCCCGAGCAACAAGTCGTTCAATGACCAGTTCGAGATTCCCACGCTCGCCGAGGTCATCGCCCTGGCCCAGGAGCTGTCGGCCAGCACCGGCCGCACCATCCACCTCTACCCGGAGACCAAGCACCCGACGTACTTCCAGTCCGTGAACCTGGCGATGGAGGACCGGCTCGTCGAGACGCTGCGCGCCAACGAGTTCTCCGAGAGCAAGGCCACCGTCTACATCCAGTCCTTCGAGGTGGCCAACCTCAAGGCCCTGCACCAGAAGCTCGGCGGCTCGCAGCCGAACTGGAAGCTGGTGCAGCTCATGGATGCCCGGGACAAGAAGCCCTACGACTTCGTCGTCGCCGGTGACTCGCGCACCTACAACGAGCTGATGACCGAGGCGGGCATGAAGGAGGTCGCCACCTACGCCAAGGGTGTCGGGCCCTACAAGCTGACGATCATCAACGTGGACAGCTCCGGCAACTTCGAGAAGCCGACGGACCTCGTGCGCAACGCCCATGCGGCCGGCCTGCTGGTCTTCCCGTACACCTTCCGGCCGGAGAATGCCTTCCTGCCCGCGCCGCTCAAGGCGCAGGGTGACGACGCCACGCGCAATCCCTCCGGCTCGGTGACGGAGATTCAGAAGTACCTCGAGACCGGTATCGACGGATTCTTCACCGACGACCCCGCGGTGGGCCGTCAGGCGGTGGATACCTTCAAGCGCTGAGGTCTCCACGGCGGCAGACAGGAGGCTACCCTCGCGTCTCATCTCGACTCGGGGGCCCACTGCCCGAAGCCCGAACCCTTTCGCGTTGGATGACAGCCCTGGCCCTCGCGTCCTGAAGCTGGCGAAGCCGGAACTCGACCGGGTCTGCCCGCGCCGCATGGGCCAGCTCGTCCATGAAGGACTCGATGGCGAACACGTTGCCGTAGGCGCCGAGGCCACGGTGTAGTTCGGCGGTCCGCTGTTCCTCGGGACCGGCATGGGAAAGGGCTGGGCCAATGAGCGGCCCGCCAGCAGGTTGCCAGGGTCTCCGCCCGGCCGTGTGCCATGGGGAGTCGACCAAAGCTCATAGGACCAATCGAGCACGTCGCCCTTCTCATCCACGCGGACATGGCGCGCAGAGTGCGGCAGTTGCTCGACCAGCGCCGGCGGGCTCGGGAGCAGGTGGAGCGCCGCCCGTCATGACGGCCTTCGCCACCGGACGAGCACACACCCCACGGTGAGTCCGGCAAGCGCCCCCGTCACCGTGGGCCAGAAGGCCCACCACACCTGCGCCTCCAGCGCTCCCATGTCCTGGAAGCGCGACAGCCGCAGCGCGAGTCCCAGAAGCGCCCCGACCGCCATGGGCAGCAGCACGCGGAGGCAGTCGGCCCAGGAGCCCCCAGGCACCGGCTCCAGGTACCGGTAGCGGCGCGCCATGTACCCGAGCACCACGAGCGAGCCCACCAGCGAGGACGTGTGCTGGAGGACACGGGCCAGAGGAAGCTCCCTGCTCCCCACCGGGACGCGGACGTCCGGGTAGAGCACGTCCGCGGGCCACATGCCGTGGTGGGTGAAGCCATCCCAGAGGAGATGGGTGGTGGCTCCGAGCACCAGCGCCGCCACCGTGGCCCACCAGGCGAGCGGCGTGCGCGGCAGGCCCTCGGTGCGCGCGAAGCGGCCCCATTGCACCCCCGCTACCTCGGGCAGGGCGAGCCTCAGCGCAGGCAGGATGAGCGCCTCCAGCCATACCAGCACGGCGAGCCCCACGGGCACGCAGAAGAGGATGAAGCCGGGAAACTCGTGCGCGTAGTCCCCCAGCCTGCGCACCGCGTACAGGTAGGAGAGGTCCGGCGCACAGGCTCCAACGACAAGCGCAGTGGGTAGCACTCCCCTCCGGGACAGCCGGAAGAATGGGAGCACCGCGGCGGCATGAGCTGGCAGGGTAACGGGCACGGTGTACGCCGCCATCCGTAGTCATTCGCGGGCTCGGGGTGAAGCCCCGGGTGTCACGGTTCCGAGAGTGGGGGGCACGAGTGGGGAACTCTGGACACGAGATACCCTCACCCCGACCCTCTCCCGAGGGGAGAGGGAGAGGAGGTTGTTAGAGGGTGACTTGGGTGACTTGGATGCTCAGGCGGCGTCCGTCTGAGTCGAAGGGAGAGGCTCACCTTCTGGCTTCCAGGGCCACGCCAGCGGGGCGATTCGTGCGTAGAGCAGGAAGAGTGACTCTCCGTCCGCGTACTCCTCGCATACGCGGCTCGCCTCGCTCAGCAGCAGTCCCGGCGACAGCACCCGGCCGGATTTGCGCAGCGCGGGTCTCAGCTCCTCCGGCACCGCCGCCAGGATGCCCTCCTTGTTGAGCCGCTCGTCGTTCGCCTCCGCGCACAGGTCCAGGTGCCGCCTCAGCTCGGCCTTCAGCCTCGCGTCGTACCCGAAGACGTAGGAGCACATCTGGAACAGCTCCGAGCCTGCCTCCGTCATCAGGTCCGACTGCTCGCGTGCGAAGCCCGGCTCGCCCGCTGCCCGCCACAGGCAGTCCCACTGCGCCTGCGATGCGTGCCGCGCGTACAGCGCCCGCGCCGTGAGGTAGCTCTGCATCGAGTCATGGAAGAAGCGCACGTGCGTGGGCACCGGCCCCGGCCTCGCGTCCGCTGACACCAGCAGCCCCGCGTCCAGCAGCCGCCTCAGCTTCGACTCATCCGGGCTGTCGCGGAACACGATGAGCCGGCTGCGGTGCTCCCAATAGCTGCCCAGGCACAGCGCCTCCGCGAACGTCAGCATCTCCGAGGTCGCCGCGTCGTCCGGCTCCTGCTTCAACAGCCCCGCGAACACGGCCCGGTAGAGGTTGATGACGCTGTCCACCCCTCCCGCGCCGAAGCGCAGCGCCAGGCGCACCAGGATGGGCACATACGTCCCGTCCGCCGCACGCCCCCGGCAGATACGCTGGAGAGACTCGGAGAGCGGCACCGGCTTGCCGTCCGGGCCCGGGTACGCCGCCTGGAAGCGCTCCAGCCCCGCCGCATCCAGCCGCTTGGGCTCCACCGCCATCCAGCGCAGCGCGTGCGCCATCGCCGTCCGGTAGGCCTCGTTGGGCCGCGCCGACAACAGCACTGGCGCGTGCAGCCCCATCTCCCGCTCCAGGTAGCGGCGCAGCGCCTCCGGCTCCAGCTTCGACTCGGTGAGGCCGTCCAGCACCAGGAAGAAGTCCCCCGACTCCAGCAGCGCGTCCCTCAGCCCCTCTGGCAGCCCCAGGTCCTGGAGTGCCTCCTTCGCGGCCGTCTCCAGGTCCTCCGCCGCCGGGTCGATGAACACGGGCAGCGGCGAGGACGGCTGCTTCTCGAAGTGCTCCAGCGACAGCCGCACCAGCCGCCTCAAGAGAGCGCTCTTTCCCCGGCCTCCTGCGCATTGAATGAGCAAGTGCGCGCGCTCGCGCGTGAGCAATCCGCACAGCTCCTCGGCCGTGCGCTCCGAGGGCGAGGGCGGCACTCCGGGCCCCGCGTACTCGGTGACGTGCGAGGAGAGCTCCACGAACACCTCACCGTTGGCCTGGGCCGAGGCCACATCCACTCGGCGGCGAACCTGCCGAACATGTGCGGCGAAGAAGCGGCGTCGGAAGGCCGGCCAGCGCAGCAACGGCGCGGCGGCCCAGGAGAACGGATGGGTGAAGACGAGCCGGCGAAACACAGCCGGCGACACCAGTCCCAGCCCCGCGCACAGCACCAGCTCGGCGCACGTCACGGCCAGTACCGAGGGCAGGTGGATGCGCAGCTCACCCAACAGCCCCAGTAGCTCGCCACCGCCCGCCCCCACGCCGGTGACGACATAGCCGGCGAGCGGCAACCACCTGCGAGGCGCAGCCGAAGGACGCAACAGCACCATGGGCAACAGCAGCAGCAATGTCACCGCGAGGCATGCCAGCACGGTGCGAACCCAGACGCGGTCGAGCAACGGCACGCCGAAGGGCACATGTTGGAAGGTGGCGGTGAGGCGGGTGCCGTTCTCCACCTCGTGCGACACCACGGCGCGGTAGCTCTGCTCCGCGCTTCCCGGCGGCGCGGTCCACTGGAAGAGCAAGTCGGCCGGCTCCGCGAGACGCCGCTCCCCCTTCCCCGCCAGCTCTCCCTTGCCGTCCTCCGCGCGCAGCTCGAGCCGCAGCGAGCGTCCCGCCTTCGTCGCCTGCGCGAGCCCGGGCCAGTCGAGCTCCAGCGACTCCAGCGGCGCACCCGCCTCCAGCCGGCCCTCTACCTGGACCTTGCCCTTCGCGTCGCGCTCGAGGCTGGCACCGCCCGCGAAGCCCACCCGCACACGCCCCACCTCCGAGGCCGGTCCGTACAAGTAGCCCCTCGGGATGCCCGTCACCCAGGCGCGGCCGGTGCCCCGAATGGGGAACACGTCGTTCAACCCCGCGCCCTCGAGCACTTGCGTGGCCTGGAGCCCGCCCGGCCCGAGCGTGAGACGGTGAAGCCGCGTCCCACCGTCCGACAGCAACCAGCCCCCGTGCTCGTCCATCCCCATCAAGCGAGGCTCGTGAAAGCCCCTCACCGATTGGTCGCCCGAGGTGATGACCCGCCCCTTCACGGACAGCAGGCGAACTCCACCGTCCCCCGTCACCACCCAGGCGCGCTCCGCCGACAGCGGAAAGAGTTGGACCCGGCCCAGCCCCTCCGCGTCCGCGCTGCGCGCCACCTCTTCTCCGCCCTCTCCCAGCAGGTAGATGCGCTGCTCGTCACTCACCCAGAGGTGCCCGTCCGGCGAGCGCTCCACGAAGGGCCTTCCCTCCAACTGCACGCCCGGGCCGACCACCTTCCCGTCGAGCCCCACGAGCTTCAACTCCCACGACATACCGGAAGGGGTCCGCAACGCCCAGACGAAGTTGGCATCGCGGTGGGCGAAGATCCGCCAGACGCCGGTGCCGGCGAGCAGCGGCGTCGCCACGGTCCTCACCCCCTCGCGGCTCGCGAGGAAGAACCCTATCCCGCCCCCCCCGGACTGATCCGCGAGCACCCAGGCCTGGTGGGGCTGCCGGGTGGGGAGCAGCGCCCCCACGTTATGCACGGGCAGGGGCCGCGAGTTGGGCGAAGTGCCCACCTGCGGGTCCACGTGGAAGAGGCCCTGGTCCAGCACCAACCAGCCCTGCCGCCCCTCCGCCACGGGCAGCATCTCGCGTGCGGTGATCCATCCCGGCCCGGAGGTGGTGAGGTTCACCGACTTCACGTCGCCAGCGGCGTCGATGCTCTGCAGCCGCTGCAGGTTGAAATTGGAGACCACCCAGAGCCGCTCGCGCCCCTCGGACGGCACGAACCTCAACTCCTGCGAGGACACCACGCGCTGCCGGAGGAGCTTCTGGTGGTCCACCAGGTAGAGCGCACTGCCCGACATGTAGGACGACGGTAACCGCACGAAGACCCACGCCCGCTCGGGATTCGCGGTGGGAACCACCTGCTCCACCCGCATGTCCTCGTCCCCGAAGCCCTCGATGGCGTGCTCACGACCCGCCTCGTCCACCAGCCATAGACCGACCCGGCCCGGAGACCATGACCAGGCGTGGTGGCCATGCGAGCACGGCGCCATCCGGCTGCCGTTCGCGAGGGGTTGCAGCCAATAGCCCTCCACCCGGGCCTCGACAGGCGGTGGTGGGGCTTCGCTCCGGGCACAACCCGCCACGCTCCCCAGCAGCAGGAGCACGGCGCTCAGGAGAAACAGTCCCAGAGGGAGCGAACTCCGCCGGAAGGACCAGGCACGGGAGGAAGTCGTCATGGAGAGGGCCCGCGGAGACGACGCGGTGCAGCGCCATTGTGGCACAAGTGCCCCGCCTTCAAGGTGCGCCTGCCCGCCAGGGCGCCTGCCGACCCTCCCGCCCGGTGTGCCCCGCGGAAAAACCGGCGACTGGGAAGCAGGGTGCCCTGCGGCTCCACCCGGAAGCCTCGGGACCCGACAGTCGTGCACCTCAGGTGCGCGCCATTCGACACGGCATTGCCCCACGGGACGACGGAGCGACAGGGACTGAACGATGCACCCCCGGTCCGTCCGACCCATCTTCCCTCCACGTTACGTCCAGGAGACCTGTGTATGCGGCTTGTCGTTTCCCTGATGTGTCTTGGCCTGCTGACCGCGAACGGAGTCGCGAAGGCGCAGACAGCGCCAGCTCCGGCCCCTGCTTCGCCACAGTCCGCACCCACCACGCAGACACCGCCGCCGCCAAGCACCACCCAGCCGGCCTCGCCCGCCGTCCAGACACCACCTCCACCTCCGGCCGCCGCACAGCAGCCCGCCCCCGTGGCTCAGCCACCGCCCCCGCCTCCGCCTCCCGCGGCGCAGCCGGCACCTCCTCCCCCTCCGCCTCCCGCGGCGGCTCAGCCGGCGCCGCCCCCGCCGCAACCACCCGAGGCCCAGGGTCCCGCGGAGACTCCCCCCGAGCGAGCAACGCGCTACAGCCGCTTCTCCGCTGGCTCCGGCGGCATGCTGCTCGTCTTCACCGAGCTGCTCAGCGGCGTGGTGACGGGCGGCATCCTCGGCAACACCTTCGAGTCGGAGAACGGGGACTACGTGGGCGCGGTGCTCGGAGGCCTGACGCTCGGCACGGCCGCGGCCGTGTACCAGTACTACGTCCCGGTGGAGCGCAACGAATCGCTGCTCGCCGCAGGTGGAGCCGCATTGGGTTTCCTCGCCGGCTTCGGCTACGGCAGCGAGCAGGGACTCAGCTCGCGAGACCGCGCCATCGCCGCGCTGCTCACCACGCAGGCCGGCATCATCGGCACGCTGGCGGCCACGGCGATGCCCGGTGATGTCAGCGATGGGGATGCCTCTCTCGTGGGGATGGGCGCCCTCTACGCCTTCGTGCTCACCGGGCTCGTGCAGGCCACGGTGTTGCTCGCGGAAGAGGGAGACCAGGACCCGAACCTCACGCCGACGCTGGTGGCGCCCGTGCTCGGCATGGCGGTGGGAGGACTGTTGGCGGTGCCCTTCGAGCTCTCGGCGGTGCGCGTCTTCAAGCTCACGGTGCTGCCACTGGGCGTGGGAGCGGTACTGCTACTGGTGGGCACAGCGCTCGCGGATGGCCCGGCCATCCCCTTGTCAGCCATCGGCGGCATCGCGGCCACCTTCGTCATCACGGCGCTGGCCACCACGGAGGAGCCGACGCCCTATCCGCCCACGTCGCCGGGCCTGCGGAACCAATCGTCCGAGTCCTTCCGGGTCGTCCCCGTGCCGGTGCTGATGCGCACGGGCCGGCGCAGCGAGTCCCTCACGGCGGGCCCGGGCATCCTGATGCGCTTCTGATCCGTCACCCTCAGGGGCGAGCCTTGAGCAACCGAGTGAGCTCTCGGTCCAGCGTGGCGGCGAACTGCTGGCGGTCCTGGGCGGAGAAACCACTGGGGCCGCCCGTCATCACGCCGCTCTCGCGCAGTTCCTGCATGAAGTTCCGCACCGAGAGGCGCTCGGCGATGTTCTCCTCGCTGAAGAGCTCACCGCGGGGGTCGAGCACCACCACGCCCTTGGGGACGAGCAGCGCGGCGAGGGGAATGTCCTGAGTGACGGCGAGGTCGCCCGCCTGGGCCGAGGCAGCGATATGACCATCCGCCACATCGAGCCCCGCGCCCACCTGCACGGTGGAGACGAGCTCTGAGCGAGGCAGGGTGAGGCGCTTGTTGGCCACGAAGACGGTGGGGATGTGCAGGCGCTGCGAGGCGCGCAGGAGGATGTCCCGCACCGGCCCCGGACACGCATCGGCGTCGACCCAGATCTTCATACAGGCTCAGCCCTCGACGTTGCGCAGGAAGTCGGCCACCTCGGCGAACCGATTATCAAGGAAGCGGCGCAGGTTGCCGGTGACCCCGCGAGCGTCCATCGCCCGCTGCATGCTGCGCAGCCAGGCATCGCGCTGGGCAGTGTCCACGGGCACATGACCGTGACGCATGCGCAGACGCGGGTGGCCGTGCTTCTCCATGTAGTGCTGGGGCCCGCCGAGCCAGCCGATGAGGAAGAGGCCAAAGCGCTCGCGCATGCCACGAGACACCTTGCCGTGCTCATCCAGCTCGTGCAGACGGGCGAGCGCTGGCTCGTTCGCATCCATGGCGTCGTAGAAGGCCTCGGCCAGGGCCTGCACGCCCGCCTCACCGCCCAGGCGGTGGAAGGGCATGTCCTCCATGGAGGGGACCCAGTTGTCGTCGGTGCTAGGAAGGTTCAGCCCGATGGGCTTCATCTCGGTGGACATATCGGTGTTCAACCCCGTGCCCATGTGCGCCATTTCTGGGCCCTATGCAACCCCTGGATGCGACTCACTCCTCGGAGTAGCCGCCGAAGATGAAGCCTAGCGCGCCCCCATCTCGAGCTGCGGGGCGGGAGCATTGCTCCCAATGGCGTTGCCGCCCACGGCTGCCTGGGCGGAGGGAGAAACGGAGAACTGAAAGCGGCCCGGGTCCAGGGTCCGAGCCATCCCCGTCGACGCGCAGCCCGACAGCACCACACCACCCAGCCACACCGCGAGCAGCAGCGAGGTCCTTTTCATGCGCGGATTATCAACACAGGCCGCATGGAAGCGGACAGACACCCACCGTCAAGCGGTGTCCGCGGCCCAGCGCTTGGGGCGCGTCTTCATTGAGGTGAGCCCCAGAGAGTCACACAGCGCGAGGAAGCGCGCCCGAGGGACGCCAGCCCAAGCCAGGTCCTCCAGCGACTCAGCCAGGGGCGCATTCGTCACCAGGGTGGCCAGCTTGCGGTACAGCAGCGCGTCCTCGCGGTGCTCGCGCAGGGTGGCGGCGAGCTTGTCCGCGCCCCGGGGACGCACACTCCAGGCACTCGCCTCCGCGGGGATGGCCTCCAGGTGGCCGTAGGCGTTGAGCAGTGCGGACGCGCCCTTCTCTCCGAAGCCGGGCAGGCCGGGGATGCCATCCGCGTCGTCGCCCATGAGCGCCAGCAGGTCCGGAATACTCGCCGGGGGCACGCCGAGCTTGGCCCGCACCGCGTCCTCGTCCAGCTCCTTCTGCTGCTTGCGGTCCACCTGAACGACCTTGCGACCGCGCACGCACTGTCCGAGGTCCTTGTCCGGGGTGAGCAGCCGCACCTGCTCCACCTTCCCGGACCAGCGCGCGGTGGCGGTGGCCAGCGCGTCATCCGCCTCGAAGTCCTTCATGGACCAGACGGTGAGCCCGAGCGCCCGCATGGCGTCCTCGGCCAGGTCGAACTGGGCGTGCAGCTCGGGAGGCACGCCGTCGTCGGACTTGTAGCCGGCGAAGAGCTCATTGCGGAACGAGCGGATGGGGTTGTCGAAGGCCAGGGCCACATGCGTCACCGCCTCGCTGGCGTCGTGCAGCAGCGCGAGCATGGAGGAGACGAGGCCCACGGTGGCCTTCACGTCCCGACCATCTGGCGCGGTGGCCCCAGGGCGAGGCGAGAAGTGGGCACGGTAGAGCTCATAGGTACCGTCGACGAGGTGCAGGCGCATGGGTGCTGTCTACTCCAATCCCGGCATCAGCGCCCGCAGTAGCGGACCACGGTGACACGGATATCCGTGTCACTGGCTTCCAGCTCGGACACCATCACCGCGAGCGCCTGCGCCTCATTGAAGCCACCGCTGCCCGAGCCGATGACCGGGAACGCCACGGAGCCAAAACCGTGCTCCCGCGCCCGTGCGAGCGCGTTCGTCACCGAGTCGCGAATGGCCCGCTCGGACGAGCGCCAGAGCAGATTGATGCCCGCCACGTGGATGATGCCCCGGTACGGCAGGCGGCCCGCGGAGGTGACCACCGCCGAGCCGAGCGGCATCGGCCCCACGCGCGCCAGCTCACGGAACGGTGCCAGTCCACCCCGCTTCTTGATGGCACCCGACACCCCCTGCGGTAGCAGCAACCACCAGGGAAGAACGTTCCGGTTCCAGGCGTTCACGATGGCGTCGGCCTGTTGCTCCAGCAGGTCTCCCTCGACAATGCGTGGCGTCATATGGCGGGCTCCAACCTCCACCAGTCAACGTGAGCGGCCGTCCGCTGTCGAGCCTCCCCTTCATGGCGCCCGCGCGAGCCCCTGGACGCGCTAGCCTCCCTGGTGCCCGTCATGCCCTCGGACACTCCGCCCGTCCTCCTCACCTCCCCGCGTCTCAACCTGGCCCTGCTCCCTCCGGACGGTGCCGCGCGCGTGCTCGCCTACCACGAGGCCAACCGCGACCACCTCGGCCCCGTCTCGCCGGCGCGCCCCGACAACTTCTTCACCGTCACCTGGTGGCGCTCGCGCCTGGCCCAGGACGCCGAGGACTGGCGCCGCGGCCTCGCCCTGCGTCTCTTCCTGCTGCCGCGCGAGTCCCCGCTCTCCTCCGCTCCGGTGCTCGGCAGCGTGTCCCTCACCGACATCCGCCGCGGGCCCCTCCAGTCGTGCGAGCTCGGCTTCGGGCTCGACCACCGTGCCCAGGGCCAGGGGCTGATGAGCGAGGCCGTGCGTGCCATCTGCGACTACGCCTTCGGTCTGCTGGGCATCCACCGCATCCAGGCCAACCACCTCCCGGAGAACCACCGCAGCGCCGCGGTGTTGCGCCGCCTGGGCTTCCTCGAGGAGGGCCTCGCGCGCGAGCTCGTCCTCATCGACGGCCGCTGGCGCGACCACGTCCTCACCGCGCTGCTGGCGCCGCGTCCACCGGCAAAGTGAAGGAGAAGGTGCTGCCCCTGCCCAGCTCACTCTCCACCGCGATGTCTCCGCCATGGGCCTCGATGATGCCCTTGGCAATGGGCAGCCCCAGTCCTGCGCCCTCGCGCGTCCCCTTCGGTTGCCAGTAGCGCTCGAAGAGGTGGGACAGGTGCTCCGGTGCGATGCCCTTGCCGGTGTCGCTCACGAAGAAACGGACGAAGGCGCCCTCTCGCCGGGCGCGCACGGTGATGCGGCCTTCCTCGGGCGTGTAGCGCAACGCATTGCCAATGAGATTGGAGAACACCTGCATCACCCGGCTCCGATCCGCCTGCACCAGGGGAAGCCCCTCCTCCAACTCCCGCTCCAGCCGCACTCGCCGAACCTCCGCCAGCGGCCGGTGCAGCTCGATGACGTCATCCACCAACCGGCACACGTCCTGTGCCTGGCGCTCCAAGGTCAGCCGTCCTGACTCGAGCTTCGCCACCTCCAGCAAATCCTGAATGAGGCGGACGGCCTGGTCCGCCGAGCGCCGCATGAGCTCCGCATGCTTGCGCCACGAGGCCGCCTCGGCCCCCGTGGGCAGGTGCTTGAGCAGGTAGGTCGCTCCCAAGGAGATGACATTGAGAGGGTTGCGCAGGTCGTGCGAGACGACGGCGAGCACCTCGTCGCGCGCATGCGTCGCCTGCTGCGAGTCCTTGTAGAGCCGGGCGTTGTCCAAGGTGAGGGCAGCCCGCGAGGCCAGACCCTCGGCGAGCGAGAGGTCCACTGGGCCATAGCGTCGTCCCGACGCCGCGGTGGAGGCAAAGAGGATGGTGCCCAGCGTCCGCCCGCGCGCCATCAGCGGGACGATCATCACCGAGCACGGCGACAGGGCGCGGTGGGTGGTGAAGTGCTCCTCGTCCTCGGCGGAGGCCCGCAGCCAGGCGTCCGTCACCTCGGGGACGAGCTCTGGCTCGCCGGTGCGCAGCACGCTCTGCACGCCCACCACCCGATGGGTCAGGGAGCGCATGCGCCCGAGCTTGAGCAACAGCGGCTCCTGAGAAGGGTCGCGGTGGGCAATGGCCTGGCGATGCACCTCATCGCCGTTCAGCATGCACACCAGGCAGTAGTCCGCCAGGCGCGGCACCACCAGCCGGGCCAGACTGCGCAGCGTGGCCTCGTACTCCAGCGCGGCCACCAGCACCCGGCTGCTCTCGGAGAGGAATTGCTGCGACTCCTCGGCGCGCTGGCGGTCCGAGATGTCGCGGATGATGGTGGAGAACATCTCCAGCCTCCCCCCGGCCTCGTAATGAGCGAGCAGCACCTGGGAGACGGGCAGCTCCCGCCCGTCCGGGGAGAGCAGCGCCGTCTCTCCCATCCACACCCCCTCGCGCAGCGCGGTGGGTACGCCCTCGGCCAGCAGGCGCCGCGCGGCCCAGGCCGGGTGGGCCGAGGCGATGCTCCAGGCGCGGGCGTCCTGCTCTTCCGCCAGTCCCAGCATGCGCCGGCCCGCGCGGTTGAGATAGAGGCCCCGCCCCTGCGGGTCCGTACTGCCGACGAAGTCCGGCGTGGCCTCGATGATGGAGCTGAGTCGGCGGCGCGCCTCCTCCGCGTGCTTTCGAGCCGTCACCTCCCGCAGGTAGACGGAGACGCCCTCGCCGGAGGGGCTGACGTGGCACTCGAAGCACGCCTCGAGCAGGGTGAAATACAGCTCGCAATCCGAGGAGCCCTGTCCCTCCAGCACCTGGCGCACGCCTCGGGACAGCCCGTCCCGCGCGTCTTCCGGCAGCATCTCCTCCAGGCGCTGGCCCAGCAGCTGCTCCCAAGGGCGTTGCAGCACCTCGGCCGCGCGGCGGTTGACGAAGGTGAAGCGCCGCTCCCGATCCAGGGCGAAGAAGGCATCGGTGATGCTCTCCAGGAGGGTCTCGATGCGCGCGTGGGCCGCCTCGACCTCGGTGCGGGCCGCCTCCTCGCGAGCGAGCTGCAGCGCCGCCTCCTCGGCCCGCTTGCGCGCCGTCACCTCGCGTGTCACCCCCACCCAGTGGGTCAACATGCCCTCCTCGTCCTTCACGGGGACCAGGGTGCTCTCCGTCCAGAAGGTGGAGCCGTCCTTGCGGTAGGTGAGCAGCTCGGCGCGGAAAGGCTCCGTGCTTCGCAGGGCCTCGCGCATGCCCGCGAGCGTCGCCGGGTCCGTCCCCGGTCCCGCCAGCACCAGCGTCTCCGAGTCCCGCAGCTCCTCCGGGCTGAAGCCTGTCATCCGCGAGAAGGCCTCGTTGGTATAGAGGATGCGCCGGGTGCTGCGCCCCTCCACGAGCTCTGGCTCCAGGATGACCACGCCGTCGTAGGCGTTCACCACGATGGACTCGAAGAGGCGCAGCCGCTCCTCGACGCGTTTGCTCTCGGTGATGTCACGGAAGTAGACGGCGAGTCCCTCCTCGGAGGGGTAGACGTGCATCTCGACCCAGGTGTCGCGCGGTGGGTCGTGCTCCTCGAAGTGGACGGCACGTTGCTCGGTGAAGGCCTTGCGGAAGCCCTGCTCGGAGCGCGAGCCGTCGAAGCGCGGAAACACCTCCTGCGGGGTCCGCCCGAGCATCTGCTCGCGTGAGCGGTGCGACAGCTCCTCGGCGCGGCGGTTGACATAGGTGAAGCGCCAGGCGCGATCCAGGGCGATGAAGGCATCCGAGATGCTCTCCAACATCCCGTGCACGCGCCGCTCCAGCACCTCCGCCTGGGCGAGCGCGGTCTGCTCGCGGACGAGCTGGCGTTCGCGCTCATCGGCGCGCAGCCGCTCGGTGATATCGGTGAAGGTGATGACTGCCCCGATGATGCGCTCTCCGTCCCGGACGGGGCTGCTGCGATACTCCACCGGGAAGGAGCTGCCATCGCGCCGGCAGAACCTCTCGCCCGTCACGTGGTACGTCTGACCGGTCCGGAGGGCGGCGTACGTTCGGCACTCGGCGATGGGCAGGGGCGAGCCATCCGGTTTCGAGTGGCGCATGACCTCATGCAGGGACTTGCCGATGAGCTCCTCCGGCTTCCACCCCAGCATGCGCGCCGCGGCCGGGTTGACGAAGGTGGTGCGGCCCTGGGTATCCAGGCCATACACGCCCTCGTCCACGGACGTGAGGATGAGCTCACGCAGGTGGCGCAGCAGCTCGAGCTCTCCGGGCGGCTCCGCGGGCCGCAGGGCGCAGGCATACCCGGCCAGCCCTCCGTCCGCGTCATGCAACGCGGTGAGCACCTGCGAGGCCCGGAAGCGGGCGCCATCGCGCCGCATGCGCCAGCCCTCCCGCTCACAGCGGCCCTCCTGCTCGGCCTGACTCAGGTCCTTCGCAGCCAGCTCCCGCTCCTCGGGCAGGTAGAGCGTGGAGAGAGGCTCTCCGAGGAGGTCTGCCTTCGCATGACCGGTGAGCCGCTCCAGCCCAGGGGTCCAAAGGCTGATACGCCCCTTCACGTCCAGGCCGACGAGCGCACCGACCTCCGCCTGCTCCAGCAATCGCAGGGCAAGCGCGCTGCGAGGAAGCACGTCCCCCGGTCCTTTCCGCTCACCGAGAGCGCTGTGGATGGTCGGGGACAAGCAGAGAGGCCTCCTTTCGGACCACCCGTCAGCCCCCACCTCGCACGAGGACAGGAGATGCGGGGCTCAAGGATGTGGATCTGTCCACACACGCCCGGAATGCAAGAAGGGCCCGGCCGGACGGCCACTGGCTGGCGGGGCGAAGTCCTAGGAGCGCTTCGTCATGTCGAAGAGGGCGCGAGCCTGGGGGCCGAGGAAGCCATCAAAGCCGGGCGCGCGCTGGGCGATCTCGAAGTAGGCATAGGGCCAGGTGCGCGTGCGTCCGTCGGCGAGCGTGATGGTGACGGGGGCGGCGCTGGTGGCCGTCTGACGCAGGGAGGTGCCAGGGTCGCCCTCGATATCGGCCTTCATGGGCACACCCGCCTCACGCATGCGGCGCTGCCACACCTCCACGTCATCCACGGAGCCGGTGAAGTGGTTCACCTTGCGGCCGAAGGCGAGCAGCCACGCGCCGTACTGGGACTCCTTCTCCAACGCGAGCAGCGCGGACTCCTCGGGAGGAGGCGGAGCGGAGAACCAGTTGGCGAGCGCCTCGATGGAGTCGGGGGCGGGAGGCTCCGCCGGGAGCGAAGCGAGGAGGCGCTGAGCCTCGGGCGACAGCCTGTCGGAGAGAAGCTCGGAGATGAAGACGCGGGGCAGCCCCTCCGGATGGGACATGTAGATGGCGGAGAGGTGCGTATCGGGGAAGGTGTACTGGCCGGCGGGCTTCCAGCCGAAGCGCTCGAAGACGCGGGCAAAGAGCGCGATGCCTCCGCCGGGCCGGGCGAGGGAGCGCAGCGCGATGTGGTCATTGCGGAAGCTGCCGCCGGAGAGCCGGGCGAAGGTGCGCGCATAGGGCACCTCCGCGGCGAAGCGCTCCCACAGCAGGTCCAGGAGTCGGGTGGCGTCAGAGCTCATGACGCGCAGTCATAGCCGGAAGGTGGGAGCCTGCCCAGGCGCGGAAAAAGATCCAAACGCCATCCGCGTGCTGGACCAACGACTCGAGCCTCACCGGTAGGCGCACGCCGCATCATCCCAGGTGTACGTGCGGGATGAGGATTCACAGCCCTCTCCCTCGCCGTTCTCGTCGCAGGTGCCCTCCGTGGTGCGGGTCACGAGCTTGCGCCATGCCTCCGGCCCCGCTCCCTCCGCCTCCACGGTCACATCCCCCGGAGGGCCAAACTCCAACCGGCTCCCCACCTCGAACGAATCCAGCTCGCCGCACGACTCGCCCACCAGCCTCCAGGTGTGGAGCGTGTTGTCGTTGGCGCTGGAGGACTCCTTCACGAGCAGGAAGCTCCGGTCCCCGAAGGTCAGCTCCCGCTCCAGCGACACCTCCGAGGAGCTGCCGAGGTCCCCCTCCCCCATCGGCGGGTTGCAGTCCCCCGACCAGGAGTCCTCGTCCACCACCCTCCCGCCCAGCTCCAGCCTCACCACCAACCGCGACACGACACACGGCTCCTTCTTCGTATCGAGCGCCCGCGAGTGCACCTCATAGGAGAGCCCCTTCACTCCCGCCCGCACCGGGTAGCTGCCCTGGTGCGTGTGGCCCTTCAACGCCTTGGGCTTGGGCAGCGCCAGCTTGGGGCACGCATCGGCCACGCTCGCCTGCACCTGCTTGAGGTACACCCCCGGCAGCGCCAGGTTGGCCAGGTCCCGCAGGGCGCGCGCCCGCTCCACCTCCGAGCAGATGCCCAGCATCGCGATGTGGAAGCCCGGGTTGAGCCCTGCCATGTCGTCCGACTCGAGCAGCCGCGGGTAGCCCTCCGCCGGCGTCACCCCCTCATGCGCCGCGTCCTTGTACCGCTCGAGCGCCGCCTGCGCCTCCGCGGGTGTCTTTCCGCCACCGAGGATGATGATGTGAAAGGACGGGGGAGCCTTGGCCTTCGGTTTCGCCTCGGCGGGCAGAACTCCCAGCAGGAGCAGCAGGCAGATAAAGGAGCGCATGTGCCCAGCATATAAAGGATGCACGGGCCCGACGTGCGCGCCCTACTTCCCGCGCTTCTGCGCCAGCAGCCAGGTGCTCACCGCCTGATCGAGGTACACGGTGTCGAAGATGTCGTGTCCCAGGCCGGACAGCTCGGTGTAGCGCACGGACTTGTTGCCCGCGGACTTCAGCAGTTCCACGAGGGTGCGGCTCTCCGAGACTGGCACCACCGCATCCGCGTCTCCGTGCCACATCCACAGGGGCAGGCCCTTGAGCCGGCTCACCATCGAGCGATCCAGGTAGCGTCCGGACACGGCCACCACCGCCGCGAAGCGCTCCGGGTAGCGCGCGGCGAGCTGCACCACCCCCCGCGCCCCCATCGACTGGCCGGCGAGGTACACCCGCTTCCGGTCTCCGCCATACTCGGTGACGGTGCGCTCCAGCGCCTCGAGGGCAAAGTCCGCCACGTCCCCGCTCCACTCCTTGTCGGGGGGACACTGGGGCAGCACCAGCACGGCCGGGTAGCGCTCCGGGTGTACGCGCGCCGCCTCCGCCAGGCTCTGCGTCCTCGGCCTCTGCCCATCCGTCCCCCGCGAGCCCGCTCCGTGCAGCGCGAGGATGACCGGCCACTCCTGTCCCCGGCCGTACCCGGGTGGCAGGTACACCGAGTACACGTACGTCTCTCCTCGAACGGTGAGCGTCTTCGCCACGAACGTGCCGGGAGACTCGGCTGGATTCACGGGCCCACCCGCCTCAGGCGTCCCCGTCAGCAGCCACGCCACCAGCGCCATCGTCACCGTACCCATGAGCCTCCTCGCATACCCGCACAGGTCCTATCCCGGGGGTTGGGAAAGCCTTGAAGGTACCCCTCCGCCAGAGGAGACGGGACGCACTCCGCGAGAACCAGGCGGCCAAGGGTTGCGTTTCCATCACCTCGCGCTTGCATCTGACTGCATAGGTGGGAAACTGCTGGCTGCGCGCGTCCTCGGGGTTAGACCTTGGAGGGGTTCCGCATCCCGAGGACGCGCGCAGTCTTTCACAACCCTGTTGCTCCGCAGCGTGCCTTGGAGGGGTTCCCCGCGGGCGGGTTGCACGGTTGGAACATGCTAGTTCCACCCGTTATTCACGGGCGCACATAGGAAAAAATGACGCGGATTGCCAGTCCCTGGCCTGCAAAGCCATCAGTGCCCCATCATGGCACTGATGAGTTTTCCTGATACAGGGTAGGTGGCACCATTAGCCTACAGCATGGCAGGTTGTGTGCCTACCTCTTTCTGCGTCGGATTTTCCAGCCACTGAGAGGACGTGTCTCGAGCGTGGGGCACCGGGCGGGGGGAGGGTAGCGCTGCGCGGGGACGGGGCCGCTGGTATGTAGCGCGGCGCCAGGGGGCAGAAAGAAGTGAGCACCATGTCCAGCGACTCTTCGGCGGCCGAGCGCACGTCGGGCTTTGCCTATGCCTTCGCGGCCTATGTGGCCTGGGGTGGCTTCCCCCTCTATTGGAAGCAACTGGCCCATGTGCCACCGGTGGCGCTGGTGTCCCACCGCGTGGTGTGGTCGTTCCTCTTCGTGGCGGGGCTGCTGACGCTGCAGCGGCGGTGGCCCGAGACACTGCGCGTGCTGCGCAACAAGCGGGCCCTGGCGGCCCTGCTGCTCACCACCACCCTCATCTCCGTCAACTGGGGCCTCTACATCTGGGCCGTCAACAGCGGCCGGGTGATGGAAGGGAGCCTGGGCTACTACATCAACCCCCTGGCCAACATCGTGTTGGCCCGGCTCTTCCTCGGCGAGCGGCTGCGCGGACTGCAGGTGGGCGCGGTGGCGCTGGCGGCCCTGGGGGTGCTCAACCTGGCGGTGGGGATGGGACAGGTGCCGTGGGTGGCGCTGGCGCTGGCGGGCACTTTCAGCCTGTATGGGCTGGTGCGGAAGCTGGCGCCGGTGGAGTCCCTCACGGGCCTGGCGGTGGAGACGGGACTGGCGGCACCTGTGGGGCTCGGCGTGCTGCTCCTGGGGAGCTGGGAGCAGCCGGTGCTGGGCGCTACCCCGCGAGACACCCTGCTGCTGGTGGGGAGCGGCGTGGCCACCGCGCTTCCGCTGCTGTGGTTTGCCCTGGCGGCGCGGCGGATTCGCTACTCGACGCTGGGCATCATCCAGTACGTGGCGCCCACGCTGCAGCTTGCCCTGGCGGTGCTCGTCTACGGCGAGGCCTTCACCTCACGCCACGCCATCACCTTCGCCTGCCTGTGGACGGCGGTGGCGCTCTACGCCTTCGACGGCCTGTGGAAGGCGCGAGTGCCAGCCCCCGCCCCGGCCCGCCAGGGCACCTGACGTCAGGTCAGCTTCCGTCCCACCCAGAGGAGGACGATGGCTCCGACGATGGAGCCGATGTAGCCGGAGGGCTGCAGCACGCGCCAGTTGCCGCCCAGCAGGAACGAGGCGAGGAGGCCGCCCACGAACGAGCCACCGATGCCCAGCAGGGTGGTCGAGATGAAGCCCATCGGCTGCCGGCCGGGCATGACGGCGCGGGCAATCAGCCCCGCCACGAGACCCAAGATGATCCACCCACACAGATTGGCCATGCCGTCGTCCTCGCTTGCGCTGGAAAGAGGCCCCAGTCTGCAATGAACTACGCCTCCGGGCGAACTCCATTGCATCCGGGCGGAGTGTGAAGCGCACCTCACCCCCTGTCCGGGGGGGCGGGTCGCGCGAGCCACTCAGTACCGGGCGTCGACGACCTGGGGATTGCCGCGGACGTACTCGATGGCCTTCGCCCGGTCGAAGCCGCCGCTGTCGATGAGGAACTGCACGGTGACCTGGCCGAGCGAGGTGTAGGGCAGATAGGCCGTGGCGAATCCGACGCCTCGCGCGTCCATGTACCGGACCGAGTCCTCAATCTCCTGCACGACGGTGGGCATGGCCTGCTCGAAGGCGCGGCGCAGCGCCGGGTCGCTGGTGGTGCAGAAGGCCTCGGCCTCGAACTTCTTGAAGATGCGGGCGTTGCGCAGCTGGAAGAGGCGCGTGGGGTTGTCATCCACGATGATGACCCGGGGCAGCTTCTCGTCGTCCTCGAAGATGCGCAGGTCCTTGGACGGCTCGCGCACGGGATTGGGCTTCTTCCCCTCGGACTTCTCCTGAAGGATGAGGTGGCTGTTGGTCAGGATGCCGGAGATCGCCGGGTGCTCGGTGAGGGGAACGCCCTCGAGCTTCCAGTACGAGAGATTCTCGAGGGTGAGCGTGTCGACGTTGGCGGAGAAGAGGACGACGGCACCGCCGAGCTCCTGGATGCGCGCGAAGGCCTGCTGCCAGCCGGGGACGAGCTTCACGTAACGGACGCCATCCTTCTGCGGGACCGCGAGATCGTGACAGGCCTCACCCACCTTGGCGGGGTAGTACTGGCTGAAGAGCGTCTCATCGAGATCGAACACGACGATGAAACGGGCCTTGCTGAGCTTCTCGGGATTGAGGCGGCTCTCGAGCTCGCCCCGGCGGACGCGCTCGAGGGCGGTGTGGAAGGCGTCCTCCGGGCGGGGGGCAGGCCTGGCGCGGATGAGGTCGCGATAGTGGTTCTGCAGCTCGACGGCCTTCGCCCGGGTGAGCTGGTAGCGCTCCATCAGGCGGCTGATGTTGAAGAAGCGGCGCTCCTCCTCGTTCGGGCCCGCGTACTTGTCGACCCAGTCGGGCAGCATCGGGATGGTGACCGCGTCGAGCTCGGCGCGAGCTGCACCGCCGGTGGCGGACGTGTCGGTGGTGGCGGGCGGAGCATCGGTCCGCTGGAGGGAAGGGCCTGCCGCACAACCAAAGAGCGGCGCGGTGAGCAGCAGGAGCAGCGCTAAGCGGGGCATGGGGTCTCCTTGGATTGGGAAGGAATCAGGGCTGACCGGCCGCCACCTCGCGGAGGCTGGCCTCCACCCCGGCGAGCAGCTCGTCCAAGGCGGCGTCCGGGATGTTGAGCGCGGGGGCCACGTACACCGTGTCGCCCAGTGGGCGCAGGTACAGCCCGCGGCGCCGGGCTGCCTCGTACACGCGCCAACCTCCTCGCGCCAGGTAGCCACCCCCGCCCAGGTCCACCGCCCCCACCATGCCGATGGCCCGCGGCTGCTTCAGCCCGGGAATCGTCGCCGCCATCCGCTCGAAGGCAGCCTTCACCTTCGGCGCCTTGCGCGCCACCTGCCCCAGCACGTCCTCGTCCCGGTACACCGCGAGCACCTCACGCGCCACCGCCGCGCCCAGCGGGTTGCCACAATACGAGTGCCCGTAATACAGCGCCCGCTCGCGCCCTCCGCCGAAGCCCGCGAACACCCGCTCGGTGGCCAGCGTCGCCGCGAAGGGCATCAGCCCTCCGGATAGCGCCTTCGCCAGACACAGCAGGTCCGGCACCACCCCCGCCAGGTCGCACGCGAAGCGCGCCCCCGTGCGTCCCAGGCCCGTGAAGACCTCGTCGGCAATGAGGAAGGTGTCCACCGCCCGCGTGGCCTCACGCACCGCCCGGACGAACTCGGGCGCGTACACCTGCATGCCCGCCGCCCCCTGCACCACCGGCTCGAGGATGACGGCGGCGATCTCGTCCGGATGCTGACGCAGCGTGGCCTCCACCTGGGCGAAGGCACGCTCCCAGCCCTCGGGCTCGGCGGGAGATGGCACGTGCACCACGTCGAAGAGCAGCGGCCCGAAGATGTCGCGGAACAGCTCCACCCCGCCCACGCTCGTCGAACCAATCGTCTCGCCGTGGAAGGCTCCCGAGAGCGTGATGAAGCGCGTGCGCCGAGGCCGACCGTTCTGTGCCCAGTGCTGCGCCGCCATCTTGATGGCGACCTCCACCGCCGTGCTCCCATTGTCCGAGTAGAAGACCCGCGAGAGCCGCTCCCCGGCCGGTACGTCCTCGCGCCCGGCACCCGGGGCCAGCGCGACCAGGTCCTGCGCCAGCCGCGCTGCCGGCTCGTGCGTCACCCCCGCCAGCGAGGTATGCGGGAAGGTGCCGGCCTGCTCGGTGAGCGCGCGCACCAGTCTCGGGTGCCGGTGCCCCAGCGTGGACACCCACCACGAGCCGTTGGCATCCAGGTAGCGCGTGCCGTCCGCGTCGTAGAGGTATGGCCCCTCTGCGCGCACCACCACCAGCGGGTCCGTCTTCGCGATGTACTCGTCCATCGCGGTGTACGGGTGCCACACGTACCGCTTGTCCAACGCGACGATGTCCGCGCGCTCCATGCCGGTTGCTCCTCCCGATGCGCGGCCCTCCCTATCACGCACCGGGAAGAGACGGAGCCTCGGAGTGCCAGGTGCCCTTCGCCAGCACTCCGACAATTGGAAGGGCTTGGACCTCCCGGACGTGGCGCTCCCGGCACGAGAACGCTAGAGAGACGACCCGTATGGGAACGACCTCGAACCGCAAGCACCCTTCCGTCCTGATGGCGCGCACCGCGTCACTGTCGATGGCCCTGGCCCTCTCCGCCTGCTCCGAGAAGCAGGAGAAGTCACCTTCGAACCCCGGCGCGGCCTCCGCCTTCAAGGACTCTCAGGCGCCCCAGTCCCCCGCAGCGCCCACGGGCACGCCCACGGCGCAGCAGGCCAGTGAGCCTCCCGCCAACGATGCGCGAACTCCGGAGCAGCTCTTCCTCAGCCTGGGCTGCCCGGCCTGCCATGGAGCCGGCAGGCCCTTCGCCGCATCCCTCGCCAACTCCCGCGAGAAACCGCCGGAGGTCGTCGCCATGTGGATCCTCGATCCCCAGAAGGTCCGCCCCGGAACGATGATGCCCAGCTACACCGGCCGCCTCTCCACGGCAGAGGCGCTCGCACTCGCCCAGTGGATCAAGGCCGGCAACCCCGCGCCCTAGTGCCAGGAGTCGAGTCATGGACACCGTCGACGTCGTTCCCGGAACGGGCGTGGGGCCCGTGCGGCTCGGAATGAGCCGCGCCGAGGTGCATGCCACCCTGGGGCATCCCCCCCAGACCCTCGCCTCCGCCCCCGGCGAGCCGCCCGCCGAGGCCTGGAACGAGGGCGCACTGCGCGTGCACTACGTCGCTGACTCCGTCGAGCGCATCGAGCTGCACCCCGGGCCCGCCCTGCGCGCTCTCCTCGATGGCCGAGACGTCTCGACGACCCGCGTCACCGAGTTGGTGCGCCACCTCTACTCCACCCGCGCGCACTATGATCCGAATGACCCCGAGCTCGGCTACCGCTTCCACTTCCCCCAGCTCGGCCTCACCCTGCGCCGCGTCAAGCTGCCCGAGGGCCCCAACGACTCCGAGGGGCAATCCTTCACGTCCCTCACCCTCGGTCGTCCGGTGTCCGGCCGGTAGCCGCCTTCGTGCGGAGCCGTGACAATTTCATGATGGAGCCGCTTGTAGACCCCCTGTGTCCTTCCATCCCCCACGAGGACCCATGGTCTACGCCTTCTTCATCTCGCACTGGATGCTCTGCGTCCTCATGCAGAGCCTCTTCCAGCACCGCTACGCCGCGCACCGCATGTTCACCATGGGCCCGCGCACCGAGCGCGCCCTGCACCTGCTCACCTATCTCATCCAGGGCTCCTCGTACCTGTCGCCCCGCGCGTACGCCATCCTCCACCGCGAGCACCACGCGTACTCGGACACCGAGAAGGACCCGCACTCGCCCCACTTCTACAAGGACGTGGTGCGGATGATGCTCTTCACCAAGGGTCGCTACGAGGCCTATGCCTACGAGCGCGAGCAGCCCGAGCCCCGCTTCCGCGGCGGCTACCCCGAGTGGCCCCTCGTCGATCGCACCCTCGCTCAATCCTGGCTGATGACGCTGGTGTGGGTGGGCCTCTACTCCGCCTTCTACGTGGCCTTCGCCACCTCGCCCTGGCAGTTCCTGCTGCTGCCCCTGCACTTCGTCATGGGCCCCATCCACGGCGCCATCGTCAACTGGTGCGGCCACAAGTACGGCTATCGCAACTTCCCCAGCAGCGACCGCTCGCACAACACCCTGCCCATGGACTTCCTCACCATGGGCGAGCTCTTCCAGAACAACCACCACCGCTTCTGCATGAGCCCCAACTTCGCCGCCCGCCGCTGGGAGTTGGATCCCACCTGGCAGGTGATTCGCGTGCTCGCCTGGTTCGGCCTCATCCAGATCGCCACCCCGCAGCGCGCCGTGTACCCTGACCCCCGGCCCCAGCAGACGGGTGAGCCCACCCACGTGGAAATCCAGACGGCCTGAGCCCTCCCGCATGCAGCAGCCCATCACAGGCTTCCACCTCGACGCAGAGAACCACTGGGTGGCCGACCTCGCGTGCGGCCACAAGCAGCACATGCGCCATGACCCACCGTGGATGGAGCGCCCGTGGATCCTCACGGAAGAGGGCCGGCGCAGCCGTCTGGGCGTTGAGCTCGAGTGCAAGCGCTGCGATGAGACCGGCCGCGCCGTCGCCGAGGCGGTTCGTGCGGCACTGGCAGCGGCGGCACGGGACGCCTACGAGGAGGGCGGCCTGAGCGGCCTCTGCGCCGAGGGCCGCTGGGACCTGGCGCTGGATGCCATGCGCGCGGTGGATCTCACACCCGACATCCGCCGCGCGCTCGGCCAGGAGCCCCAGAAGGGCTGAAACGGCACTCCCTCTCCCTCTGGGAGAGGGGACCTCAACTACCGGCTGGACTCGGCGTCCTCAGCCTGCAGGGCAACAGACGTCGTGCCCTTGGCCAGCTCGGCCACGTAGGCCGCGGCCAGCTTGACGAACTTCACCGAGTTCTGCGCGCTACCGGCCGTCTGCGTGAGGGTGTCGTTCGCAGTGTGGATGTACGGGTTGTCCTGGCCCAGCAGCGCCTCGAAGGGGATGGAGGCCGCGTAACCCCGGTTGTGCCAGGAGGCGTGGTCCGAGCAACCGTAGCCGCACGTCGTGTTCGTCGTGGTCACCCCCGGCAGGTAGCGGGTGATGAGGTTGCGGAGGAAGGTGTTCTGCGCGGCGTTGGTGTAGTCAGTCACCAGGACGATGTCGTAGCTGGAGCCCCGGTAGTTGATCATGTCCAGTTGCAGCACGCCCACCACGTTGACGCCGGTGCTCTTGTAGTTGGCGGCGATCGCCCCCGAGCCCCTCAGGCCGATCTCCTCGGCGGCGTAGGCCATGAACTTCACCGTGCGCGCCGGCTTGTAGCCCTTGGCCACCGCCACGCGGATGACCTCGGTGAGCGCGGCCACGCCCGAGGCGTCATCGTCCGCACCAGGAGCGGAGGAGGACGAGCCGCTGCCGTTGATGGAGTCCAGGTGCGCACCGAGCACCACCACCTCGTTGGGCAGCGAGGTGCCCTGGATGGTGAGGATGACGGAGGGCTGCGGCGAGGTGGTGGTCGGGTGCGTGAAGTTCGCCACCGAGATGTCCGAGCGCCCGCTGGCCAGCGTCGTCCAACGGTTCTTCAGCCACGTGGCCGCGTCGATGCCCGACTGCAGGTTGTAGCGGCGCGACGTCCAGCTCGTCGACAGCGTGGTGATGGTGCTGCGGATGTTGCTCTCCGTGACGGCCGACATCAGCGAGTTCGTCGCCGTCGCGTTGTCGATGGTGTAGCTGATCAGCGACGCCACGGGCTGCGCGGCCACGCTGGACTCCACCGCCGCCAGCGCCTGCTCCTCGGTGTCATGGGTGATGAAGCCCGCGCACCGGTTGAGCTTGTCGTGCATGACCTTGGACAGCTTCTCGAGCTGCGACTCGCGCACGCGCAGCACCGCCACTCCGTCCTTCTCGCGCGCCACCGTGCCCAGCTCCTGGCCCTGCGTCTTGAACGACGACCGCGCCGTCTCCAGTGCGTCCGTACCGATGGAGACCCACACCTCCTTCTCCTTCGCGGGGGCCTCCGCGAAAGCGGGCGTGGCACACACCAACATCAAGGCAACCGCACCGAACTTCGTCGTCCTCATGTGTTGCTCCTCGGCAAGGGGTGCTGCTGGGGGAATGGATTCCACGGGCCGGGCTTCTCCCGGTTCCCGGGAAGGCCGGGTTTATCCATTCGATAAGGGGGCTGGGTCCAACACCTACATGTCCCGAAAGACCGGACAATGTGAGATTTTGAACGTTTCCAGCCCCCCTACACGCACCCCATCTGCCGAGGCTCAGGCCCTCTGAAGGAGCGCGTCAGCGGGAGAGGGACCCCCGAGCGGCAGCTCCAGGGTGAAGCTCGCGCCCCTCCCGCGCCCCTCGCTGGCGGCCACCAGGGTCCCGCCCATCTCCCGGGCTGCGTTGGCCGCCCAGTGCAGGCCGTAACCGAGGCTCCCCTGGCGCGTGGTGAAGCCGTATTGGAAGACGCGCTGCAGGTCTTCCGCCGCGATTCCCACGCCGTTGTCCCGCACCACGAGCTGGAAGCGCTCCGCCCCGCAAGGACGGGCCTCGAGGCGGATGCGCTTGTCGGAGTGCTCCGCATCCAGCAGCGCCTGCTTCGCGTTGCTGATGAGGTTGACCAGGATGTGCAGCGCCTTGTGCCGCTCGAGGGCGACGACGGGCAGCCGCGCCATGTCGCGCTCGATGAGCACCTGGTGCCCTGTCAGGGAGGACTGCTGCATGCGAAGCGCGTCCTCGACAAGTGCCGCTACCTCCACCGGCTCCACGAGCCGCGGGCCATGGGCATACGCCTGTTGCACCTGGATCGTCGCGCCGATCTGCTCGAGGTTGGTCCTCATCGATCGCAGATCCGCGAGCATGAGGTCGGCATCCCGCCGCAACCTGTCGCCCAGCTTGCCGAGGTACTCGGGAAGCATCCGCGTCCGGGCGTCCTTGTCGGAAATCCCGGAGGAGCCGTCCTCCGTGCCCGCCAGCAACCGGGCGCTCTTCTTCAACTGTTCCACGGGAAGCTGGGCCACATCCTGGGTCAGGCCCTCCGTGGCGACCACGAGCGAGTTGAGCGAGTTGCCGATGTTGTGCAGCACCCCGCTGGCGACCTCCGCCATGCCCGCGCGGTGGGCCATGTCGACGAGCTGCTTGTGGGCCGCTTCCAGCTCGCTCGTGCGCTCCCGGACACGCTGCTCCAGGCCACCATAGAGCGCCGCGTTCTCCAGCGAGAGCGCGAGCTGCGAGGCGAGGAGCGTCAGAATCTGCAGGTGCCGGGAGGTGAAGACGCCCGGGGCCAGGTTGTTCTCCAGGTAGACGACGAGCAGCAGCCGGCCCTGGTGGAAGATGGGGAGCGACAGGACGGAGCGTGGCGACCGGCGGTGGACGTACGGGTCATCGCCCAGGGAATCGTCGCGCGACAGGTCCTTCACCAGCACGGGCTGCTGCGTCCGGATGGAGAGGCGGACGGCCGAGGCCGGCACATGCTCGGCCCCCGCGGGCGTGCCCTCTGCGTAGCGGCGGGTCTCCCCGGTGAGCGCGGTGTGCTCCATGACCATGGAGAGGTGCTGCCGCTCCTCTCGGAGCAGGACACAGCGCTGGGCACCAGCGTTCTCGCAGAGGATGACCACCACTCGCTCCAGGAGCCGGTCCAGCTTCATCTCCGAGAAGAACACTCGGGAGGCCGCGAGGACGCTCTGGAGATCCAGCAGGGCCAGGTCGGTCCGGGTCTCGCCTGAAGCGCGAGACTCATGGCCACTGGCTGGCTGGGCGGACAGTCCCTGCTCGGCATAGCGGGCGGTGAGGTGGCGCAGCAGCGCGTGCGCTCCCCAGCGTGAGCAGGCGTCATACGCATCATGCAGGTGGGGCCTCGCACGGTGCCCCAGCCCCCACTCGAGGAAGAACCGGGCGGTCAGCTCGTGGGCAAGGGCCTCGTCGTTGGGAGAGTCGTGCTCCCGAGCGAGCGCGATGGCCCGGTCGTAGTGCTCGAGGGCCTCGGCACGTGCGCCGCGCACCCGGCAGCGCTCGGCCTCCACCAGGTGCCAGGCGTGGAGGAAGTTCATGGGGGCCGAGCGGGCCCAGCGCTCCATCCGCTGTTGGTTCGCGGCAACCCGCTCCAGCGCCGCGCTCCGCGCCGCCGCGTCCAGCTCGGGCAGCAGGGCGAGCCGCGCCAGGGAATCGAAGAAGAAATAGCGGGGAACGAGGAGCTGGCCCGCCACCGTCGGCAGGTACGGCGCCGCTGCGTCGGCACTCTCCACCGCCAGCCGGTACTGGCCGAAGAGATAGGCCAGCATCAGCTTGTTGGCGTATACGATGCAGCAGGCGGTGCCGTCGTTGTCCGCCCGGTAGCGTGGAAGCTGCTCGTCTTCGTTCCAGGCCCTCCCCACCAGACGCCAGGGCGTCTCCCCCTCGCCCGAGAGGTTCAACGCCGCCTGCTGGTACACCGCATACTGCCGGATGGTCACGGCGCGGTGATGGTGCTCGAGGACCTTTCGGTACTCGTCCAGCTCCCCGACGAGGGAGCCGAGCGGTCGCCCCAGGAAGAAAGAGTGGTGGCAGTAGAAGTCCGCCGCCCACCCCATGAACTCGAGGTCTCCTGTCTCCAGCCCGCTCGCGTACGCGTCCAGCAGGGGCTTCAACGTCTCCCGCACGTGACGCTTCCAATGGATCGTCTTCGCGTTGACCACGTAGAGGGTCTTCGCGCGGGGCTCCCGGGCATCGAAGCGCTCGAGGATCTTCAACGCCAGTTGACCGGCCTGGTAGCCCGCGTCGAGCTCGTCGAATACCCCGCAGAGGATGAGCCCGAACATCGCGAAGGTGGAGGCCGCGATGGGCGCGACGCCATGCTGCATGGTCAGCACCACCGTGCGGAAGACGAGCAGCGGCAGCAGCTCGGGTCTCGTCTGGTACGCGGGTGGCGCCAGCAGGGTCATGATCCGCACCGCCGCGAGCAGCTCGGCATCCCTCATCTCAGGCATGGAGAGGATCTGCTCCGGCGGGCCAGAGCCCACCACGGCACGGACCTCCTCGAGTCCACGCTGGAGGTCCTCGGGCTGGGGCGCCATCGGGAACTCCACTCCCAGCTTCTTCAGCACGTGGAGCCCGGTCTCGAGTGCGTACGCGAGCCGCTCCTGGGCGATGGCCGTCTGGATGCGAATCTCATACACCCGCACGCGATCCAGCACCGACTGCGCGTGGGACAGCACTGCGTCCACCAGCTCGTCCTGACGCGAGAAGCGCTTGCTGAGCCAGGCCGCGCTGGCTGCCTCCTCGTGAAGAGCGAGCGTCAGCGCGTAGTCCGTCCGCCAGCTCTCCGGCGCCAGGAGTGACAGCCCCACCTCCAAGTACTCCCGAGCCACGTCATACGCGGTGGACGCCAGGGCCCTTCTGCCGGCCCGCAGGTTCAGCCCCGCGAGCTCGTGGCGCTCCGCCACCTCCTGCAGGAGCTCCCTGGACAGGTTCAGGTGGTTCACGATGTCGAACAGGTGCTCCTCTCGCTCCTGCGCGGAGGCCGTCTCGAGCAAGCGCCTGCCAGTCTCCAGGTGCGTCCGCTGCCGGTCCGACTCTGGGATGAGCGAATGGGCTGCCTGCTGCACCCGGTCGTGCAGGAACCGGTAGCGCGCTGGGAGCGGGTCTACGCCGGACGCCTCCAGGCCCGAGGCCTCCTGGTAGAACTTGTAGACCTCCGAGGAGGGGAGAATCAGTCCCTCCTGCAGCGCATGCCAGAGCGCCGCCGCCGTCTCCGCCTCCGGGTGTCCATACACCCGAGAGAGCGTGGCCAGCTCGAACCGATTGCCGATGCACGCGGCCAGTTCGAGCACCTTCCGGGTCGCCTCCGGCAAGCGCTGGAGCTGACCCGCCATGAACTCCACCACGTCCGAGGACACAGACAGCGCCCGCACCTGGGCGAGGTCGCACTGCCACATGTGCTCCCCGGCGTCGTAGCTCACGAGGCCCTGCTGGAAGAGGAGCTTCAGATACTGGGAGGTGAAGAAGGGATTGCCCCCCGTCTTCTGGTAGAGGAGCCCCGTCAGCGGCCGGGCCCGCTCCAGCGAGCACGAGAGCGTCTCCGCCACCAGCTCGTTCACCGCGTCCTCCGGGAGCGGTTCCAGCGTCACCCGGTGGACCGGCACGCCGAGCTGGCGGAGCTCCTCCAGGGTCTGCATGAGGGGATGGGCCCAGGTCACCTCGTTGTCCCGGTACGCGCCAATCACCAGCAGCCGTGCGGAGCCCAGCTCCGTGGCCAGCAGATGCAGCATCTTCAGCGACGCCGAGTCCGCCCACTGCAAGTCATCGAGGAACACCACGAGCGGGTGCTCCTCCGTCGCGAACATGCGGAAGAGCCGGCTGAAGAGCCGATTGAAGCGCTGCTGCGCGGCGGCGGGCGCGAGCTCCGCCACCTCGGGTTGGGGACCGAGGATGCACTCGAGCTCCGGCAGCACGTCCACCACCACCCGCCCCTCCTCGCCCAGTGCTGTATGGAGCCGCTGCTTCCACGCCCCGAGGCGCTCGTCGCTCTCCGACTGGAGCTGACGCGCCAGGCTGGAGAGGGCCTGCACCAGGGCCGAGTACGGGATGCTCCGCCCAAGCTGGTCGAACTTGCCCGAGGCGAAGAACCCCTGGGAGCGGACGACGGGCTTGTGGATCTCATTGACCACGGCCGTCTTGCCGATGCCCGAGGCGCCCGCCACCACCAGCAGCTCCACCCGCCCCTGGCACACCCGCTCGAACGCCTGGAGCAGCGTGCCGACCTCCTCCCGCCGACCATAGAGCTTCTCCGGGACGAGGAGCCGGTCAGAGACATCCCGTCGGGCCAGCTCGAAGGTGGGAACGCTCCCGTGCTCTCGCAGGGCGTCGAGGCAGCTGCTCAGGTCGTACCGCAGCCCGTAGGCGCTCGCGTAGCGCTCCTCGGCCGTCTTGGCCATCAGCTTGAGCACGATGCGCTCGACCATCTCGGGGATGGCGGGATTGAGCTCACGCGGCGGAGGCGGCGGGCGCGCCAGGTGACAATGGGCGAGCTCCAGCGGACTGGTCGCTTGGAAAGGAAGCAGGCCCGTGAGCAGCTCGTAGAGCGTCACGCCGAGTGAGTAGAAGTCGGTCCGGTAGTCGATGCCCCGGTTCATCCGCCCGGTCTGCTCGGGCGACATGTAGGCCAGCGTGCCTTCAATCAGCTCCGGATTCTCCAGCGTCTGCGTCTCCCGGGGCAGCCGCGAGGCGATGCTGAAATCCGTCAGCTTGATGTCGCGCGTCTCGGGGTGAATCAGAATGTTGTGGGGCTTGAGGTCCTTGTGAATGACCCGGTGCTGGTAGAGCCCCTCCAACGTCTCGGCCAGCGAGATGCCAACCTCCAGCACCTGCCGCAGGGTGAGCGGGTGGGTCTCGCGGTAGTCCTCCAGGGAGACAAGGCCGTCATCCGCCATGATGATGGCGAAGCCGTTGTGACAGCGCTCGAGTTCCAGGGGCGAGACGACGCCGGGGAGCTGGAGGCCGCGCGCGAGGGTGTACTGGTTGCGGAACTGGAGCAGCTCGGAGAACGAGGGCCGCTCCGAGCGCAGCAGCTTGAGGATGACGGGGGCCTCGTCTCGCAGACGGCGTCCCCGGTAGAGCAGGGACCTCGCACTCGCGTGGAGTAGAGCGCCTACCTGATAACCAGGAACGGAAGGGACGAGTGCCGGAGCGGCCGCGGCATCGATGAGCTGCTTCATGGCGGAATTCTCCAATGAACCCCCAGCTCCGGTCATCCGATTCAACAGCCTCTTGTTCCGTGGTGGCATGCGCCCGGCACTCCGGCCCCCTGCTCTCCAGGTAGGAGCCCGGAATTCGCGATACCCTCCCCCCTGCCCTCTCACTGGGAGGGGGAGGAAGGTTGCACGGCGAGTGGTCCGTGCCCGCGTTAGAAGGAGTCCTCGTGGCCGCCGACCTTCGTCTCCGAATCCTCGAGTCCATCACCGATGTCCCCGCTTCCGCCTGGGACACCCTCACCGGGCCCGAGGCCCCTCCCTTCATCCGCCATGCGTGGTTGTCCGCCATGGAGGAGAGTGGCAGCGCCCGGCTGGAGACAGGGTGGGAGCCGCAGCACCTGACCATCTGGCGCGGGAAGAAACTCGTCGCCGCCTCGCCCGCCTACCGCAAGCACCACAGCATGGGCGAGTACATCTACGACTTCTCCTGGGCCGGTGCCGCCGAGCGGCTCGGCATCGAGTACTACCCGAAGCTCGTCGTCGGCGCCCCGCTCTCCCCCGCCACCAGCCCGCGCTTCCTCATCGCCCCCGGTGAGGATGTCCTCACTCTGCGTCTCGCGCTCATCCAGGCGGCCATCGAGAGCGCACGCGAGGGGGGCTGTTCCTCCGTCCACTTCCTCTACCCGCGCGAGGACGAGGCAGAGCTGCTCGAGGAGCAGGGACTGGCCCGCCGCATCACCCTGCAGTTCCATTGGAAGAACCCGGGCTACCGCAGCTACGACGACTACCTGTCCCGCTTCGACTCCAAACGCCGCTCCCAGCTCAAGCGCGAGCGCGGCGCCGCGGCGAATCAAGGCATCCGCATCCGCACCGTGCGCGGCCAGGAGCTGGGCCCCGAGCACGCCCGGCGCGCCTATGGCTTCTACGAGGCCACCTGCGAGAGTCGCGGGCCCTGGGGCCAGGTGCAGCTCAACGAGGACTTCTTCGTGCGCGCCTTCCACTCGCTGCCAGAGACGGTGGAGCTGGTCCAGGCCGAGCACAACGGAAAGGTCATCGCCGGGGCCTTCAACCTCGTCACCCCCGAGCGTCTCTACGGCCGCTACTGGGGGTGCCACGAGGAGCACCCGTTCCTGCACTTCCACGTGTGCCTGTACCACTCGGTGGACGAGTGCATTCAAACGGGGCGCAAGGTGTTCGAGCCGGGCGCGGGCGGCGAGCACAAGATTTCCCGGGGCTTCGAGCCCACCGCGGTGCACAGCGCGCACCTGCTCTTCGACGAGACGCTCGACAAGGCCGTGCGCGACTTCCTGCGCCGCGAGCACGCCCACCTGCGTCCCGCCGTCGAGGAGGCCGAGCAGATCTCCGGCCTCAAGCCCTGGCCCCTCCAGGGCCGCGCCACCGGGTAGCTCGTCCCCGGGAGTATCCTCTCCTCCATCACACGGCCCGGAAGAACGCTCCATCTCCCAAGAAGGACCGAAAGAAGGGAGAGGGTGTTCGGACCCGGCGATGAGCGAGGATGTCGACAAAGAGCGCGAACACGGAGGCCCCTCCGTGAGCGAGGGAGGGTCCTTCTTCGAGGAGAGGGAGGCCGGAGACTCCTTTTTGGAGAAGATGCTCGAGGTCGACTCGGCACCACGGCTCCCTGTGTCCGGGGAGCGGTTCGGGGGCTCGGACGGCCGCCGGTACACCGTGCTCGGTTGGATGGGCAGTGGAGGAATGGGCCAGGTGTTCCGCGCCCGGGACGAGGTGCTGGGCCGAGCAGTGGCGCTCAAGTTCCTCCTGCCCGACGAGGGTTTCGAGGAGGCAGGGTTACGCGAGGCACGGGCCGTGGCCCGACTGGACCACGAGAACATCGTCCGCATCTTCGACGTGGCCGAGTGGCGGGGTGCTCCTGGAGCGCCGCTCCTCACCGTCCTGGTGATGGAGTGCCTGGAGGGTGAGTCGCTCGCCGCGCTGCTGAAGCGGGGGTTGCCGGACCTCTGCCGCGCACTGGAACTCCTGGAGGGCATCACCGCGGGCCTGATGCATGCGCACGAGCGCCAGCTCCTCCACCGAGACCTCAAGCCCGGCAATGTCTTCATCACCCGGCCGGGGACGGTGAAGTTGCTCGACTTCGGCCTGTCTCACTTCTCCCCCTCGGGCCTCGGCCACCCACCGGAGCCACCCACCTCGGGGACGCCGGCCTACATGGCGCCGGAGCAGTGTCGGGGTGAGCCCCAGGACGCGCGCACCGATGTCTGGGGCGTCGGGGTCATGCTTCATGAGCTACTCACTGGCCGGCTGCCCCATCCAGGCACCACTCCCGAGGAGTTGCGCGCCTGGGTGACCTCTCCCGAGCCCGTGCCGCCCGTGCGCGCGCGCCGGCCAGAGGTGCCTCACGAGGTAGAGGTGCTGCTGGCCTCCCTGCTGGCCAAGGACCCGGCCCGGCGCTTCCGCTCGGCGTTGGAGCTGCGCGCGGAGCTGCACGAGGTCAGGGACCGGCTCCGGGGCGAGGCGTCGCAGCCCCTCGTGACCCAGCGGGCCCAGGTGACGCTGGTGTCCTGTCTGCTCACGGGGCTCGCCGAGCGGGAAGTGCCTCTCGACGAAGAGGACGTGGTGGAGCTGGAGACGGCCTTCCACGAGGCGTGCGCGGAGGTCATCGAGCGGCACGGCGGCTCCGTGGCCCTATCGGTGGGAGGCGAAGTGCTCGCGTGCTTCGGCTGTCCCCAGGGACGGGAGGAGGACGCGGAGCGCGCAGTGCACGCAGGGCTCCAGCTCGCCCGGTGGCCGTGGGATACCGTCCAGCGCCAGCTGCCGCACCTGTCCCTCTCCGGCCTGTCGGTGCGGACGGGCATCCACACGGACCTGATCGCGGTGGGCGGGCGCGCACTCCAAGGCGAGGCACCGAAGGTGGCCGCGTGGCTCGCGCAGCAGGCCAGCCCCGGCAGAGTGGTCATCGGCGACACCTCGTGGAAGCTGGTGCGCGGAGCCTTCGACACCGAGCCCCTCGGCTTCCACGCCTTCGAGCGGCTATCGGGCCCGGTGGGCCTGAACGTCCACCGTGTGCTGGGCAAGCGGGAAGTGGCCTCCCGATTCGACCGGACGCTCGGGGCCGGGCGCCTCTCTCCCCTGGTGGGGCGCGAGCGGGAGCGGGAACAGCTCCTGGCGCTGTGGGAGGGAGCCCGGCACGAGCGGGGCGCCTTCGTCCTGCTGAGTGGCGAAGCGGGTATCGGCAAGTCGCGGCTCATCCAGGAGCTGTGCGAGCAGGTGGCCCGGGAGCCCGCCCTCCTGTTGCGTGTGCAGTGCTGGTTCCGTTCCAGCACTCGCGCGCCACACCCGGCCGCGGAGCTGCTCCAGGAGGTGGTCCACTTCAGCCCGGAGGACCCCCCGCCCCAGCGCCTGCGGAAGCTGGAGGAGCGGCTCGGAGAGATGGGCCTGTCCGAGGAGGACGCGCACCTGATGGGCCAGTTCCTATCCCTGCCCATCCCCGAGGACGCTCCGGTGCACCAGCTCATGCCCGAGCAGCGCAAGCGGAGGACCTTCGAGGCGGTGATGCACATCCTGCTCCACAAGGCCCGTTACGAGACCCCCGTGCTGCTGGTCGTCGAGGACCTGCACTGGGCCAGTTCCACCCAGCTCGAGTTCCTGGGCTTCCTCCTGGAGCGAGTCAGGAGGGAGCGGATGCTCGTCGTGCTGAGCACCCGCCCGGAACTGCGGCCAGACTGGCCTCTCCGCGACTGGTTCCACGTACTCGACGTGGAGCGGCTGCCGGCCGGGCTCGCTCGAACCCTGGTGGAGGAGGTGGCCCACGACCATGAGCTGCCAGCGGAGACGGTGCAACGGTTGGTGCACAGGACGGATGGCATTCCCCTCTTCATCGAGGAGATGACGCGCATGGTGCTGGAGGGCGGGCCGGAGGCATCCATTCCCGTCACCCTGCACGAGCTGCTGCTGGCGAGGCTGGACCTGCTGCCCTCGCGTCAGAAGGCCCTGGCCCAGCTCTGCGCGGTGGTGGGGCGCGACTTCTCGCGGGCCCTGCTGGCCGCGCTGCTGGAGCGGGAAGACACCACACTGGAACGCGAGCTCGCGGGGCTGGTGGAAGCGGGACTGCTCCAGGAGGAGGAAGGGGCCGAGGCGCCCGGGTACCGGTTCCGGCACGCGCTCATCCAGGAGGCGGCGTGGCAATCCCTCTCACGAGGCACGCGGAGGAAACACCACCGGCACATCGCGAGGGTGCTGGAAGAGCGATTCCCCCAGGTGGGGGAGGAGAAACCAGAGGTGCTCGCGCACCACTACACGGAAGCGGGGGAGGTCGAGCCCGCACTCCGTCACTGGCTACGGGCCGGGCAGCTCGCCAACCAGCGCTGGGCCCTCCAGGAAGCGGTGAGCCACCTCACCCTGGCGCTGAAGCTGCTGCCAGGCCTGCCGGATGCCCGCCAGCGCCTCCGGATGGAGCTGCGGGTCTCCAGCGCCTTGAGCATTCCCCTGGCGTACCTGCACGGCTACGGCTCGCCAGCGATGGAGCGCCTCTCCCAACGGTGCCGTGAGCTCTTCCTTCAACCAGGCGAGGAGGTGCCGCTCAACGAGCTGTCCTCCTGGGGAATGCTCGCCTACGCCTTCGCCCGGGGAGAGAATGCATGGATTCTTCCCCTGGGAGGGAGGTTCCTGGAGGAGGGAGAGCGCCGGAACGATCCGGAGGTGCTCTCCGTGGGCCACCGTCTGCTGGCCACGCCCCTCTTCCTCCAGGGGCGGCTGCGCGAGGCCAGGGCGCATATCGAACAGGCCGTGGCGTGCGCGCGCCTCGACGTGGAAGCACCCCCGGGGCGCATCGCACCGCACTGGACCGATCCGAAGACGACGGCGCTGGCCCTGGCCGGCATCATCTATTCGGTGGAGGGGCATCCCGGGAGAGCCAGGAGTTGCGGCCAGCGCGCCCTGGAGTTGGCCGAGCATATCGGCCAGGTTCACACCACGGCCTACGCGTTGACGTACACGGCCATCGCCAGCCACTTCCGCCACGAGCCCGAGGATGCCCTGCGCCTGGCGGACCAGTCCCTCGCACTCCAAGGGGAGCGCGGCTACTGGTTCTGGTTCTGGCACCTCTGGGCAGTCATGGTCCGAGGGTGGGCCCTGTCCGAGCTCGGAAGGGGCCGGGAGGCCCTCGGGCCCATGCGACGGGAGCTCGAGAGCTGCAGGGCCCAGGGCATCCGCGCCGAGCTGTCGCACTGTTTCGGGCTGCTCGCGAGCGTCCACCTGAGGCTGGGGGAGACCGGAGAGGGGCTGGAGGCGCTGCGCGAGGCCCTGACGGAGATGAGGTCCACGGGCGAGCGCTTCTTCGAGCCGGAGCTGTTCCGCCTGCACGGAGAGCTGCTGCGGGCCCAGGGGAAGCGGCGCAAGGCGAGGACGCGATTCCTGCACGCCATCGACCTCGCGGCGAACCGGGGCGCGGGCCTCTTCGAGCTGCGCGCGACAGTGGGCCTGGGCCGTCTGCTATGGGAGCTGGGACAACCCCAGGAGGCACGGCGCCTCCTGGCACGGGCGTGTGCCCGCTTCGACGCGAGCACCGGGATGACCGACCTCCAGGAGGCAAGAGCACTCCTGGACGCACTCCAGCGATTCCCTGTCGAACCTCGAACCCTTCAGTAGCGCACGTCCAGGCTCGGCAGCAGCAGCTTCGCCTCGCCCTGCGTCTGGAGCGACTGTCCCAGGTCCAGGTGCACCACCGCGCGGCCACGCTCGGCCAAGTACGTCAGCGGCGCCTCGAAGCGCAGCGGCGCCACCCGCGTATCGATGACTCCGCCCCCTGAAGCAGCCTCGTAGCCGCCGAAGTCGTCGAACGACACCTCCACCTTCACCCGCTCCACCCCCTCGGGCACGAGGAAGAGGCCCACCAGGTGTGCCTGCTCCGTCTGCGTGAGCTCCATCGGGAAGCGGGACTTGAGGCGCACCGGCAGCGCCTCGCCCTCCATCGTGGTGACGGAGATGCGACGCACCTGCACGAGCGCCGACGCATAGCCCGGATTGTTCACCCCCTTGAGGCGCAGCTCGAAGCGCTGGCCCTGGGCCTCCGCGGGGAAATCTGGGAGCGGCCCCGTGGGCTCCTGCGTCCTGGACGACGCCCCATCGCAGCCCCCGAGCCCGAGGGCCACCGCTCCCAACACCGACAGCATCAGCTTCTTCATGGTGAGTGTTCTCCTGGAAGGTGTGCGAAGGAAACGGCGCTACGGGCGGCCCGGCTCCGTCGGGTCCGCGGCGATGCTCGCGGCATGTGCCGGCGTGGCCCGCCCCGCGTCGAAGCCTCCGGGCAGCGGCTCGCGCAGGCCCGCGTCATTGTGACGGCCCAGCTCCCGCGTCAGTCGCTCCAGCCCCTCATCCCCCGAGCTGCCCCGCAGGGTGCGCAGCGCCTCGTCCAGCGCCCGGCCCCGCTTCACGTTGGCACCGAAGAGACGCTCGTTGCAGGTGGACACCAGCGCCTCACGCGCCAGCTCGAAGCGCTGTGCCTCCGCCTCGCTCCGCACCCCTCCATTGCGGTCCAAGCCTGGGCTGGCCCACAACAGGCCCAGCGCCTGCTCCAGCGACTCCACCCGAGCCGCCCCCAAATCCACGCCGCCCAGCCCGAGGCACTGCTGAAGCGCCTGCTCATGCACCTTGAAGAAGCCCGCGTTGCGCGAGGCCCCCGGCGCCACCGGGTTCGGCGGCTCCACGCAGTACGGGTCGTCCGGCGGGCACGTCATCTCGCAGTCCACGAAGGGCTCGCAGCAGGTGACGCGCGCGGAGCACTGCGTCTCGCCCAGGTCCCACTTCACCCGCATCGTGCTGTCGAAGCTGTCATCCATCCTGCCATCACTGGCCGCCAGGGCCTGACAGGCCGCGGGCGAGTCCAGCTTCAGCTCGAAGGTGGCATCACGCGACTGCCCCACCCCGAGCGCCAGCGGCGTGGGGAACGGAGAGCCGAACCCGTAGCGCGCTAGCAGCGGGTCCTCGACGAGGTTCGCCACCGACTCCCCCTTGGGGTGGACGTTCCTCAGCCTGTACTGGAAGCGCAGTGTGGCTGGAAACTTCGTCACCCGAGGCGCCTCGCCCTGGGGACTCTCCGCCTCGCCCTTCACCTGGACGCGCTTGTCGCAGGTGAACTCGTGAGCACTCGCCCCCCCTGCCCCTCCCAGCACCACGGCCATGGCCGCGGCCTTCCATCCCCTCTGCATGTCGCTCCTCCAGGTGTGGACCCGAGCGCCCTGGCTGCTCGTCGTGCCGTTCCCCTTCACGACCCATACCGGGCGCCCGAGCACCCACTTCGTCCACCGGCGGTCACCACCTGGGCACGGGGGTGCTTGCCTGCCTGCTCCCGGTTGGGAAGCGGTGCGCCAACGGGTGGGAAGGAGGTTGCCCACCATGGAACCTGACAGTTCCACACAAAGGAAAAGTGAATCGGGCGGGAACAACCCTTAGAGTCTCCTCCGCTATGAAAGCGCCTGAGACGGATGAGGCCTTCTGCCAGTGGTATGAGGACTGCTGGGCGGATCGGGACGAGGTGGAGTACCCCAAGCTCTTCGGGGCCATCAGCGAGGAGGTCTACACGCTGGACCAGACGGATGCGATGCAGGCCTGGCTGGAGAGTGACCTGGCCGCGGTGAAGGAGCTGGATCCCAACTGGGGCGGAATCGGCGTGCGCGTGGCCCCGCCGAGCCCCGAGTATCCCTACTGGACGTACGTGACGAGCGGGCTGTCCAACCCCTTCACCCTGGCCCCGGGAGAAGAGGTCGACGGCAATACGCCCAGCGGCCTGGGCTACGAGATGGTCATCCACACCACCGAGGAGGCCCAATGGCCGGTGCTCCGGCTGCTGGACATGGCGGCCTACAACCTGGTGTGCGCGCGCCCCTTCGCGGCGGGGCACCGCTACCCGGTGGAGGGCACGCTGACGGGGAGTGAGTCCAAGCTCACCGGCTTCGTCTTCGTGACGGACCCCTCGCGCCCCTCGCACTTCCAGCTCGAGTCGGGGAAGGTGGAGCTGCTCACGCTGGTGGGCGTGACGAAGAACGAGATGGCCTTCTCACGCTCCAACGGCATGGACCGGCTGATGGCGAAGCTGGTGTCCGCGGGCTCCGGCTACATCATCAACCCGGACCGGGAGCAGGTGCAGCTCTAGCCGCGAACCTCATTCCCCTCCCGCTAGGAGGGCACATCCCTCTCCCTCTGGGAGAGGGGCGGGGGTGAGGGTCTCCCTTCCCGGGAACCCTCTCACCCCACGCGGCCGTAGATGCCGCCGCGGATGTCCACGCCGATGCCCCACTCGCGGCTGGCGATGTCCACCTGAGGCCCGAGTGGCAGCGAGTAGCTCGACCACGAGCCCCCGCCGTCCTCGCTCACGTGGAGCGCCATGTCCGGGCCCTTGGAGGGGTCCACGCCACGGGTGAGCAGGCGCAACGCGCCCTCGGTGGCCACGAGCCGCAGCGGCTCACGGCCCGGAGGCAGCGGCTCCAGCCAACGCACCTCGGAGCCCTGACGCTCGCCCACCTGGGCCTGTCCTTGCACCACGGCGGCCACGAAGGCACCGTCCACGTCCACCACGCGAGCCGCGCCCACGTCCAGCTGGCTCCACGTGGCGCCACCATCCGTGGAGACGGAGAGCGTCTTGCCCAGCAGGGCCACGCCGCCCTCGACACGCCGCAGCCGCTCGGTGTGCGGGTTGCGCTCGCCCTCCAGCTCCAGCTCCATCCACGAGGCGCCACCGTCCGTGGTGCGCCCCAGGAAGTAGGCGCCGAGCACCCAGATTTCCTGCTCGCTGATGGCCAGCACCTGGCCGAGGCTCGGCGCACCCACGAGCCCGCGCGGCTGCCACTCGCGGCCGCCGTCCGTGGACACCAGCAGGTGGTAATCCGAGCCCGAGCCCGAGGGCTTGAGCGAGCCGCCGATGGCGACGCCCAGCGCCCCGTGGGCGTCCATGGCCTGAATCCAGCCCGGACCTTCCCAGGTCTTCGTCACGGAGCCGGCGGCGGCGCGATGAATCTGAGCGCGCCGGGCCTTCATCCGCTCCAGGAGGCTGATGCCGGGCGGCTCCGCCACGGCGCCGATGAGCCCGAAGCCCTCACGGCTCGCGGCCACCGCACCCACCTTCAGTCCCTCGGACAGCTCTCCCAGCCTCTCCCAGTCTTTCTCCGGCACGCGTCAACCTCGGAAGCTCGAATCCGGGCGCGAAGATGCCAGCCCTCGCGCTACCAGGGAAGTTTGGGCAGCTTGATGAGGTCGTTGAACGTGCTCTTGACGTCCTTCCACGCCTCCTTGGCGGACTCCTTGGCCACGTCCACCACGTCCCCGGGCCGCATCTTGCCCAGCGCGACGACGATCTGACGGACGCCGTCCTTGGTGAACAGGTCCTTGAGGTCCGGCGTGGTGCCGATCTTCATCAGATCCTGCGCGGGCAGGTTGTAGAGGCCAGACTGCACGTAGGCGTCAGGGTGCGAGTCGTAGGCGAACTTCTTGAAGGCCTCGGGGTCGCGCTCGAGCTGCGCGAAGCCCACCGGGTCCTCCATGCGCTTGGTCTCGATAGATTCCTGAAGGGACTTGAGGCAGCGGTCGCGCCACTCGAGCCCCTGGGGCGTCAAGTCCTTGGGCCCGAGGCTGGAGAAGCGGTCGCAGTACTTCTGACCGTACTCCAGGTAGTAGTCGGGCGGCTTCATGCCGGGGTTGCGGCGGACGAAGTCGTCGTAGTATCGCGAAATCCGTCCGGAAGTTTCCAACCGGCTGCGACTCGTACCTGGAGTGTAGGCCTGGGCCATTGTCCCCTCGGAGGAGGAGACGTCCACCCGATAGCGAAAGGGCTTCCCCGCTCGCCATCCGGCCGCGCATCCGGGACGTAGGGAAGTGTCCTCCCGGACCACTTGAGTCACCTCGTCCCCCTGCCCAGCTTTTCGCGGCGTGGGAATTTCCGCGCGGCACCGGAGGAGGACGGCATGGCGGCGATGGATTTGAACAGGATGCTCGAGCGGCTCAACAACTTGATTGCACTCGACTACGACGCGGTGGGGGCCTACGAGGCGGCCATCAACCGCATTGACGTGGAGTCGCTGCGCATGCGGCTGCGCGAGTTCCAGCAGGACCATGAGCGCCACATCCAGGATCTGTCGCGGGTGGTGGTGGGGCTGGGCGGCAAGCCGAGGACGAAGCCGGATGCCAAGGGCTTCATCCTGAAGGGCTTCACGGCGGTGACGTCGATGATGGGCAACGAGGCGGCGCTCCAGGCGATGCGGGGCAACGAGCTGCTCACCAACCGGACCTACCGGGTGGCCCTGGACGAGGAGTGGAGCGACGAGACGCGCGCCATCATCGAGCGCAACTTCTCGGACGAGCAGCGGCACCTGGCCTTCATCGAGGAGGCCCTGCGCAACCGGAGCTGGGAGCAGACGACGGTACAGCCGTAGGGCCCTCGGTGCGCAGGGAGCGAGGGCGGCCGGGGGAAGAGCTCCGGCCGCCCGGCCCTGGGGAATGGGGAGTGTGCGGGACGGCAGCACACTCCCTCGTGTGTTTCCTCATCTGTTGAAGGGCGGGAAGTCCACGCCCCCAGGGAGGGAGACATGCAAGAGAGCGAATACCCCGGGCGCTGGTGGCACGCGCTGGAGGACGGGCGCATCCAGTGCGACCTGTGTCCTCGAGACTGCAAACTGCACGAGGGCCAGCGGGGCATGTGCTTCGTGCGGCAGCGCACGGGCGATCAGATGGTGCTGACGACGTATGGGCGCTCGTCGGGGTTCTGCGTGGACCCCATCGAGAAGAAGCCGCTGGCGCACTTCCATCCGGGCAGCAGCGTGCTGTCGTTCGGGACGGCGGGGTGCAACCTGGCGTGCCGCTTCTGCCAGAACTGGGACATCTCCAAGTCGCGCGAGATGGCTCGGCTCACCGACGAGGCGAGCCCCGAGGCGATTGCGAGGGCGGCGGAGGCGCGCGGTTGCCGGAGCGTGGCCTTCACGTACAACGATCCGGTCATCTTCGCCGAGTACGCCATGGACGTGGCGGACGCGTGCCATGCGCGAGGCATCCAGACGGTGGCGGTGACGGCGGGGTACATGCACGCCGAGCCGCGCCGCGAGTTCTACGCGAAGATGGACGCGGCGAACGTGGACCTGAAGGCATTCACGGAGGACTTCTACTTCCAGCTCACGGCCGCGCACCTGAAGCCGGTGCTGGAGACGCTCGAGTACCTGCGGCACGAGACGAAGACGTGGCTGGAGATCACCACGCTGCTGATTCCGGGGAAGAACGACTCGGACGCGGAAGTGGGGGCGATGAGCGAGTGGCTGCTGAAGCACCTGGGCCCGGACGTGCCGTTGTTCTTCACGGCGTTCCACCCGGACTACAAGCTGCGGGACATTCCGCCGACACCACCCGCGACGCTACGGCGAGCGAGGGAGATCGCCCGCAAGGCGGGGCTGCGGTACGTATACACGGGGAACACGCACGACCCCGCGGGCGAGACGACGCTGTGCCCGGACTGTGGTGGAGAGCTCATCGTGCGGGACTGGCACTCCATCCTCACGTACCGGCTGACGGCGGAGGGCGCGTGCCCGGACTGCGGAGCGAAGGTCCCGGGCCACTTCGATGCGAAGCCGGGAGACTTCGGACGCCGCCGGCTCCCCGTGGCGGTGATGTAGCTCCACGCCCTCTGCTTCCAGCAGAAGCGCTGGGGCCGCGTGGTGTGCGAGGTGTCGGAGCGCTTCAGGCCGGCCGGCCCCCCTGCTCCAGGTGGTTCCTGAGGACCTGCACCGCCCGCACCGGATAGCGCTCCATTCGGTGCGAGAGCTGCTCCTCCGCGAAGGAGAGGAGTTGCCGGGCACAAAGACCAGGCTCCTGTAGCAACAGCCGTTGGAGCGTCCGCCCTTGCTCCGGGAACTCCCGTTCGAAGCGACGGAACGGATCCAGGTTGTCGAGCTGCGTCTCGCTCCCCATGGGCAGACAGTGCGTCAGGACTCGTAGCAGATGACCCAGCGCATGCTGCTTGATGAAGGACGACCCACTGAGCACCTCGCCGCGCGCGGTACGTCCCGCTCCAACCCACAGTGCCGACAGGAAGAGCGCGAAGTCGCGCTCCACGTCGAAAGAGGCGGCCTCGGCGGCGGACTTCGTGCGCAGGTGCTGCAGAGTGGCCTCGACGTGCGCGCGGTCGAGCAGCACGCGATAGTCGTTCACCCTCGCCAGGTGCAGCTCGGCTTCGTCGAAGATCGCGAACTCCAGCAGGTGGCCATCGTCATAGAGCACCTTGAGCCCATGAGCTGTCTCGCGCACCTTCAGGACGATGCGCTCGCTATCGGGCAACCAGCTCAGGTCCTGACGGAACGACTCCTGTACACCCGAGATCGTGATCACAAAGAAGTCATGGTCCGACCACGCGTCTGGCGTACGCCCGAGCTCCGCCATCGACCCCAGTGCGACCAGCCCCAGCACGCGCGCATCGGACTCCAGCCGGGCTCTCAGTTGATGGGTGAAGGAGCGGTAGAGATTCAGGTCCATGGAGGTAGCGTTGCTCTGCGCGGGTCTGCTCGCTAGCCCCAATGCGCGTCGCACTGGGGGCACAGCGGCTCGCTGACACCGGGCCCGCTGCCCGGATGTGGGGAACAGGCGCAGGCATGCGGGCCCGTTCGCTGCACCCGGGAGCCCTTTGGCTGCACCGGTTCGAAAGGCGCCATGGCCCGGGCGTAGACTCCACTGGCCGTGGAATCCACCTCTCCCGCCGCGAGCCCCGTCCTGCCGTCCTCCGCCGTGACACTCCGGCCGAGGCCCTCCACCTCAGCGCCGTCCGCGCTGCTCCCGCTGGCGCGCCGCCTGTCGCTGCTCCTGCTGGCGTATGCCGTGCCGGGCCTCATCACCTCGAGCCAGACCTACTTCTACGCCCAGCTCAAGGACCCCACCTACCCCTTCGACCGGGCGCTGCTGATGCACCTGCCGCCCTGGTGGTACTGGGCGCTCGCCACCCCGCTCGTCCTCGCGCTCGGCCGGCGCTTCCGCCTGGAACGCGGCGTCTGGCCCCGCAGCCTCACGGTCCATGTGCCCGCCGTCATCGGGCTCATGCTCCCCCACCTGCTCCTGATGGTCTTCCTCAACCGCGCCGCGGGGGAGAAGTGGTTCCTGGACAACTCGCTGGGCTTCATCCTGCCCCTGATGCTGGGTAAGTACGGCGTCACCGACGTCGGTATCTACGGCGGCATCCTCGCCGTCGGCTCCGCCCTGGAGTACCACCGTCGCTACCGCGAGGGAGAGCTGGCCCAGTCCCAGCTCGAGACGCGCCTGGCCCATGCGCAGCTCGATGCCCTGCGCGCCCAGCTCCATCCGCACTTCCTCTTCAACACGCTCAACGCCATCTCCGTCCTCGTGCGCAAGCAGGACACCGCCGGATCCATCCGCATGCTCACCGGCGTCAGTGAGCTGCTGCGCATGGCCCTCAACACCACCAGCCGCCAGCAGGTCCCCCTCCACGAGGACCTCGACTTCCTGGACCGCTACCTCGACATCGAGCAGACCCGCTTCCAGGACCGGCTCCAGGTAGTCCGCGCCATCGACTCCGCCACGCTCGGCGCGCTGGTGCCCAGCCTCATCCTCCAGCCACTGGTGGAGAACGCCATCAAGCACGGCCTCGGCACCCGCTCTGGAGCCGGACGGGTGGAGCTGCGCGCATCGCGTGAGGGCGCCCGGCTGGTGCTCGAGGTGCTCGATGACGGTCCCGGGCTCTCGCCCGGCTGGGACACCCATGGCGGCTGCATTGGCGTGGCCAACGTGCGCGCCCGCCTGCACCAGCTCTACGGAGACCGCCACGCCTTCACGCTGGAGAACCGCGCCGAAGGCGGAGTGCGCGCCCGCCTGGAGCTGCCCTTCCAGTCCGCCTCACCCGAGGTGTCCGTGTCATGAACGCGATCGCCTGCATCCGCACGCTCGTCGTGGATGACGAGCCCCTGGCTCGCGAGGGGCTGCGCCTGCTACTCGCCTCGGATCCGGAGGTCAGCGTGGTGGGCGAGGCCGGCAACGGACCGGAGGCCGTGCGCCTCATCCGGGAGCAGCGGCCCGACCTCGTCCTGCTCGACGTGCAGATGCCCGAGCTCAATGGCTTCGAGGTGCTCGCCCACCTGGGCCCCGGCGAGGTGCCCGCCGTCATCTTCGTCACCGCGTACGACCGCTACGCCCTGCGCGCCTTCGACATCCACGCGCTCGACTACCTCCTCAAGCCCTTCCGCGACGACCGCTTCCACGACGCCGTTGGCCGCGCGAAGGCACAGATTCGCCTGGCGCGCATGTCCGACCTGAGCCAGCGGCTGATGTCCGTGCTCTCCACCTATGGCGAGCGTGACGTCACTCCCGCGCCCACCTCGGCCCCCTTGCCCACCGCCGCTCCCGAGCCGTGGATGCGCCGGCTCGCCATCCGCGACACGGGCCGCGTGGTGTTCCTCGACGTGGACGAAATCGAATACATCGAGGCCGCTGACTACTACGTGCAGATTCACGCGGGCGGGAAGGCGTACCTCCACCGCGAGACGATGCAGAGCCTGGAGGCGCGCCTGGACCCGGAGCGCTTCATGCGCATCCACCGCTCGGCCATCGTCAACTCGCGCCGCATCCGCGAGCTGCGCAGCGAGGGCCGCAGGGACCTCGTCGTGGTGCTGACGGGCGGCGCCGAGCTGCGTGTCGCTCGCAGCCACCGCGAAAAGTTCCAGCACCTGCGCTGAGCAGGCCGAGACCGCGGCGATGAGCTGGAGCCCGTTCGCCGCACGGGCGTGCCCATTCGCCGCACGCCCGTCCCCACCGGCTGAACACTCCGCCCGCGCGGCGCTCGCGCGGGCACTGTGCCTCCCGCAACCCACTTTCCACGGAGGCACCCCATGCTGCGCAAGTCTCTCGTTACCTCGTTCCTGGCCCTCGGTCTGACGTTCGCTCCCACCATCGCCGCCGCTGGCGAGGGCGCCGAGTGTGTCCAGGGCAAGCTGACGCTCCAGACCGTCGTCGACAAGCACTTGAAGGCCGTGGGCGGCAAGGAGCGGCTCAAGGCCGTGAAGACCCTCCATCTCACCACCCTCGTCCGAGAGGGCGACACCGTCACCACCTCCACCGTGCAGCGCGCGCGCCCCAACCTCGTGCGCTACGACATGGACAAGAACGGCACCAAGGTCAGCAAGCTATTCGATGGCCAGCAGGGCTGGGTGGTGGAGGGCTCGGCCGCTCCGCAGCGCCTGGACAAGGAGAAGAGCGCGACGATGGCCGAGGGCGCCTTCTTCGAACATGACGCCCTGCTGGATCCAAAGGCCCGGGGCGTCGCGCTGAAGCTGGACGGCGTCGAGGAGGTCCATGGCGCTCCCGCCTTCAAGCTGGTCCTCACCCGTGGCACCACCACGGAGGTCCGCTTCATCGACCAGAGCTCCTTCCTGGAGGTGCGCCGCACCTACGCCGGCACCCATGAGGGCAAGGCGTACAACAAGGCCATCACCTTCTCCGACTACCGCGACGTGGACGGCATCATGCTGAGCCACCGCACGCAGTGGGAGGCCGACGGCAAGCAGGGCGAGAAGGTCATCCAGAGCGCCCGCTACGACGCGCCCATCGACGCCACGGTCTTCAAGCCGGCGACGCCGCGTAGCTGAGCAGCACTTCCTCCGTGCCCCGAGGGAGCGCATGGCTCCCTTGGGGCACCGGGAAGCACGGGCAGCGCGCGCAGTGCCTTTCCTCCGTCCTCCTCGTCCGGCAAATGGCAACTCCTTCCGTCCTCCTCCTGGCGCTCGCCGCCATCTCGATTCAGCCCGAGGCGGCGTCCTCCTCTGACCTCCACCCAGCCACCGTCCACCTGAAGGAGGAGGACACCATGCTCACCCCTGTTCCGCCCGCGCCCAGGCGGGTGAAGAGCTGGGACGAGGCGCTCGCCCTGGTGCGCGAGCGGTCCACGGACCTGCGCAGCGCGGAGGCCGGGGTGGAGCGCGCGGCGTGGAGGCGCAGGCGGAAGCGGTGCTGGAGAGCGCCCGCCGCGACGTGGAGCTGGAAGTGGCGCAGGCCTGGCGAAGCGTGGAGGTGGCCGAGTCGCTGGTGAAGACAGCGGTGGAGTCGCGAGACCTCGCCAAGCGCACCGACCGGCTCACCCACCGTTCCTTTGAAGTGGGCCGTGGCAGCAGCCTCGAGCTGGTGCAGAGCGGTGCGGCCCTTCGCCAGGCGGAGCTGAACCTGGTGCTGCGTGAATTCGAGCTCGTCCAGGCGCGCCTGGACGCATTCCTGACGGAGGCCCGGGGCGACTGGTGAAGCGGGTGCGCCCCCTGGAGGCGCTGAAGAAGACGATGTGGAGTGTGGCGGTGGTGGCGGCGGTGGCCGGCTGCTCGGGGAACAAGGCGGCTCCGGCGGCGCCTCCGCCTCGGGAAATCGAGGTGGTGTCGCTGGCGCCGCACGAGGTGCGCGACACCGGCGAGTACCTGGGCAGCCTGCTGTCGCGGCAGAGTGTCACGGTGCTGCCGCAGGTGGCCGGCTACGTGCGCCGCATCCACGTGCGCCCCGGTCAGCAGGTGGAGGAAGGCGCGCCGCTGGTGGAGGTGGACGCACGCGAGGAGACGGCCGCGCTCGACAGAGCGCAGGCCCAGCTGAGCTCCTCGCAGGTGAACCTGGAGCTGGCCCGCCGCACCCTGACCCGCACGGAGGCGCTCAACAAGGAGGGCCTCGCTAGCGCGCAGGAACTGGAGAGCGCCCGCGCCCAGGTGGAAGCCGCCGAGGCCGCTTCTCGCGCGTCGGCCGCGCAGGTGACGCAGCGCCAGGTGCAGCTGCAGTTCAACGTCATGCGTGCCCCCTTCGCGGGCACCGTGGGCGACGTGCTGGTGCGCGTGGGTGACTTCGTCAGCGCCTCCACGCAGCTGACCAGCATCGCCCAGGCGGACGTCCTCGAGGTCAGCGTGTCAGTGCCCTCGCCGCGCGCCCGCGCCATGAAGCCGGACACGGCGCTGGAAATCCTCGACGCCCAGGGGAAGGTGCTGCTCACCAGCAGCGTCTTCTTCGTCGCGCCGCAGGCCGACCCGCGCACCCAGCTGGTGGAGGGGAAGGCCGCCTTCCGCAACACGGTGGGCCTGCGCCCCAGCGAGTTGGTGCGCGCGCGCCTCGTCTACTCCGTGCGCGACGCGCTGCAGATTCCAGCGCTCGCGGTGGTGCGCCAGAGCGGCCAGCCCTTCGCGCTGGTGGTGCGGGAGAAGGAAGGCAAGACGGTGGTGGAGCGCCGTCCCATCACCCTGGGCGCGCTGGGGGAGATGTCCTACGTGGTGGAGAAGGGGCTGAAGGCGGGCGACCTGGTGGCCGTCTCGTTCATGCAGGCGGGGACATGATTCCGCTGGAGTCACTGGTGAAGGTGCAGCTCGCCGTGTCCGCGCAGGTCATCCGTCACTACAACCTCTTCCGCTCGGTGGAAGTCAACGGGCAGGCCGCGCCGGGTGTGTCCTCCGGACAGGCCATGGAGGCGATGGAGACACTGGCCGCGCAGCACCTGCCGCAGGGGATGAGCGCGGAGTGGACGGGCATCAGCCTGGAGCAGAAGCAGAGCGGTGGGCAGGTGGCCATCATCTTCGGCCTGGGACTGCTCTTCGTTTTCCTGGTGCTGGCGGCGCAGTACGAGAGCTTCAGCCTGCCGCTGGTCATCATCCTCTCGGTGCCGCTGGCCATCATGGGGGCGCTGGGCCTGCAGCTCTTGCGCGGCTACACGAATGACGTGTTCTGCCAGGTGAGGCTGGTGATGCTGGTGGGCCTGGCCAGCAAGAACGCCATCCTCATCGTGGAGTTCGCGGAGCAGCTGCGCGAGAGCGGCAAGAGTGCCCTCGACGCGGTGGTGGAGGCGGCCGAAGTGCGCCTGCGCCCCATCCTCATGACGTCCATCGCCTTCCTCCTCGGAGTGGTGCCGCTGATGACGGCCTCCGGCGCGGGCGCGGCCTCGCGCAACTCGCTGGGCACGGCGGTGTTCGGCGGCATGGTGGTGTCCACGGTGGTCAACTTCATCTTCATCCCCGGCCTCTACGTGCTGATGCAGAAGCTGCGCGGTGAGGCGAAGCGGGCGGTGGGCGACGACGGCGTCGTGGTGGCTCCGCCCGCGCCGTCGCACTGAGCGCGGTCGCTCAACAGGCGGGCCGCGAGACTTCGACCGCCGCTGGCTCCCCGTGGCGGTGAGGTAGCTCCGCCGGCCCACTCACCGAGGGGTCTCGACCCCTTCCGGGAAGGCACGCTGGATGAGCGCATACATCGGAGCGTGGGCCGGAAGCGTGCCGAACGTCTGTCCATGGGCACCGGCCAGACGCGACTCGCAGAAGGTGTCCGAGACCTGGGAGTTGCCGGCGCGGATGAGGATGGAGGCCTGAAGCGCCAACGCGAGGCGCTCGACGATGAACCGCGAGCGCGCCTCGAGCGTGCCCAGGTCGTCGAACTCCTTCACGAGGCGTGCGGCTTCGGCATCGAGCGCCGGATGCCCGCCCCGGGCGGCGAGGATCTCCTCGAACAGGGCGTCACGGCTGGCCGGCTCGCGCGTGGCCGCGCGCAGCATGTCGAGGCACTGGATGTTGCCGCTCCCCTCCCAGATGGAGTTCAGCGGGGCCTGCCGGTACAGCCGCGCGAGGTTCGACTCCTCGACGTAGCCAGCACCGCCGAGGCACTCCTGCGCCTCGTTGATGAAGGCGGGAGCGCGCTTGCACACCCAGAACTTGCCGATGGCCGTCGCGATACGGCCAAAGGCCGCTTCCCGAGGCTCCCGATGGCTCGCATCAACGGCCCGAGCCACGCGCGCGGTGAACGCGGTATGCGCTTCCGATTCGAGCGCCAGGTCTGCGAGCACATTGAGCATCAGCGGTTGTTCGATCAGCCGCTTGCCAAAGGTCTTGCGGTACCGCGCATGGTGGATGGCCTGCACGAGCGCTTGGCGCATCTGGCCGCTCGAACCAATCATGCAGTCCTGGCGCGTGAGGGCCACCATCTCGAGAATCGTGGCGACGCCACGGCCCTCCTCTCCCACCATCCAGGCGGTGGCGCCCTGGAACTCGACCTCGGAGCTGGCGTTGCTCCAGTCCCCGAGCTTGTCCTTGAGGCGCTGGATGCGGATGGCATTGCGCTGGCCATCCGGCGTGAAGCGCGGCAGCAGGAAGCACGACAACCCGCCCTCGGCCTGCGCGAGCACGAGGAACGCGTCGCTCATCGGTGCAGAGAAGAACCACTTGTGGCCAACGAGTGCATAGGGCTGCCCGGGCCCCCGGCTCGCGAGCTGATGCGCACGCGTGGAGTTCGTCCGCACATCCGAGCCGCCCTGCTTCTCGGTCATGCCCATGCCAATGGTGGCGCCCTGCTTCTGCGCCGCGGGGATGAACCGCGAGTCATAGGTGGTCGAGTTCACGCGCGGCATCCATTCCCGGGCGAGCTCGGGCTGGCGGCGCAGCGCGGGCACGCTGGCGTACGTCATCGTCAGGGGGCAGCTCGTGCCCTGATCTGCCTGGTTGTGCAGATAGAACAGCGCCATGCGGGCCACGTGAGCACCGGACCTGTCCTCATGACGCCAGGCGAAGTTGGGCACGCCATGGGCGATGGCCAGCTCCATGAGGCGGTGGTAGGAGGGATGGAACTCCACCTCGTCCAGGCGGTTGCCGTACCGGTCGAACGGTCTGAACTTCGGCTTGTTCTCGTTGGCCACGAACCCGAGCTGCATCAGCTCACCGCCCACGAGGGGGCCGTACTTCGCGAGCTCTGCTTCCGCCCAGGCGCCCCCTTCCCGGCTCACGGCTTCACGCAACACCGTATCGGTTGCCCAGGCGTCATAGACGAGCGGCGGGGCCTGGTTCGTGACCTGGTGCGTGATGAAGCCTTCGGCGACGGAGCCGTGTTCGTTCATGGGGGGGTGTTCCTATCAGACCGCCTCGTACCTTTGCTCGATCAGCTCGTTCTCGGGCCCCAACCCGTAGCGCAGCAACGTCGCGCCCTCGGAACCCTCCATGACCCAGGAGTGGAGGGGACCGAAGATGAACCGACGCTCGTGCTCGTTGCAGGTGGGCAGGTACACCCGCATCACGCGCGGGTCGTAGTAGCGGAAGTAGAGGCGCCGCCCCTGCTCATCCTTCACCTTGAGGAAGTGGCGCAGGTGTCGGCGCACCGTGACCAGATCCGCCGAGCTCACCAGGAAGAGCCCCCAGGCCCGGCCCCAGGCGCGCTCCAGCAGCTCTTGGGTGAAGGGGGCGTCGCGCCGCAGGGGAACCAGGTAGGGGGCCACCTCCAGCAGCTCGCGCGGCACGGGACCCTCGTAGAGGCACTCATGCCGAGCACCACTGCGAAAGACGAAGGGCAGCAGGGCCTCGTCCCGGGCCGCATCCAGCACGGCGTAGACCTCGAGGGGAGCGTCCTCGTCCACGGTCTGCCATAGGGTGTCGATGAGCACATCGGTCCGCATGGCCCGCCCCTTCATGCCGCGGCCCGAGTCTGCTGTCGTGACGCTCTGCGCTTCTCGCACTCCTCACAGAATGGCACACCCTGGCGAGCGGCCTCGCGAAGGATCCGGGCCTGGGCCGCGGCATCCATCGCGGGCCCGGCAGCGGCGGGCGCTGGCTTCGGTGATTCCGGAACGGGCCTGGGCCGAGCCGGCGGTTCGTCCCGGGGGCTCGTCTTGGTGCGTTCCGGCAGATGGCCCGCGAAGCGCGGCATCTGCTCGACAACTGCAACCAGCTCGCCCGACTCGAAGGCCTCGACCAGACGATTCACCACCCGCTGCGCGTGGGCCTGACGCTCCAGGCTCGTCAGCTCCCAGGGCCACCGTCCTCCCAGGCTCTCATAAAGCGAGCGGAGCGCGCCCGGCGAAGAATGCATCCAGTGCTCCAACTTCCAACGCACCAGGCTGGGCGCCAGTCCGCGCGCGGCCTCCTGGACAGGCACGTCCTGGCGGCGGCGGATGTGCACGGTGGAAGCACCGTCTCGAAGCGACCACGATTCACTGAGTCGGGGGGGTCCGTGGTTCATAGGTCTTCCAGTTCTTCCTGTGTATCACGTCGCCGCCGGAGTCGGCTGGATGACATTCCGTTGTCTTTCAGAAAGTGGACGCGAACAGTGGAAGCGGGGAACGGATGTCTCTACCCTTCCTGGCCGCAATGTTGACCATCCGGCGCGAACAGATGCGCGTCTTCCAGGACCATCTCTGGGAGAGCTTCCTGGCGGACATCGTCGTCCGTGCGCGCGCGGAGCTTCCCGAGTCCTGCATCGACAGGAGTGACGAGGAGCTCCTCGCATTACTGAGGGCCCCGCTCCGGCAGGCGGCGGCACAGGGCATCATCCTCACCGCGGATGTCACGCGTTATGGCCTCTGGATACTCCGGCGTGGCCAGGCACCAAACCCCGGCGGAGACGATCCCGTCTCCCGGGTCCTGAACGATCCCCATCTCATGGGCACCGCCAAGCTCGATGCCCTCGAACGCGTGGGAGCCGCATAATGGCCTTCATCGAAGCCCGCTCGGGGGGACCGCCCGATGCTCCCGCGCAGTCAGTCCTCCCGTGTGAGCAGCCCGAGGCACCCCGGGCCCACCTGACCCTGCTCGTCCGCGACCAGCTCGCGCACAACACCCCCGCCCTCGCGGACACCCAGGTGCGCGTCACCGTGGGCGCGGAGACCCACACCGTCACCACCGATGGCAGCGGGCTCGTCACCTTCGTCTACGAAGCGGCGGCGGACTTCGCCAACGCGGCGGTCCGTGTCGAGCTCACGGACGACGCGCGGCGCTGGTTCGGTACCGCCAACGTGGGGGGCGCGCCGACGAACACGACCCAGCTCGCCATTCCGGTCTCCGGCGAATTCCAGCTCACCGTCGAGGTCTGGACCCACAAGCCCGGGACGGGGGCCATGGCCTGGCCTCAGGCCTGGACACCCGCCCTCAATCTCAGCTGCAGCACGACCCCACCCGGCGGCGCCGCCGCGGACACGGACATTGCATTCCAGGCCAGCGGGGGAGCGACCCCCACGGTGCAAATCATCAACCATCGCCTCTCCTGCGCCGCCGTTCACGAGCTGAGCGTGGGGCTCTTCGGCTTCATCGCCGACGACTCACGGGTGCAGGTCTGGACCGAGGGCACCGAGCGGGCGGTGGGCGACGACGACGCGACGCATGACCACGCGACCTTCCGCCTCGTGGCGGACAATGGCCTCCGGTTGTCGGTGTCGCGCCATGACCGGGCGGTGCGGCTCCGCTTCGACTTCCGCTTCCCCCAGGTCCTCGTGGTGGGAGAGGGCACGTTCTTCGAGTACGCCGTGGGACTGGCGAACAAGTACGAGGATGCGCTCGCGGACCCGGAGGGCTTCCGCTGGGTCGTCGCCACCCAGTACGACGTGACCAACGTCGTGGACGTGCCCGATGACATGCAGATCCGCAACTGGGAAACGGGCGCCACCATCGCTCATGCCGACCAGCACGATCGCGTCGAGACGGCCCTGGAGCGCAACCTGGTCAACCACGGCGCGCAGTTCGATGCGACCAACGCGGGACACTGGGCCAATGCCCGTGGCACCTACGGGGCCTTCGACGCGGTGGTCTTCAACAACCCGCACCCGGGCTATGGGATGCACATGTGCGAGGTCCTCGGGCTCACCACCGCGCATGGCTTGAACCGGAAGAATGGCAAGGCCATCAGCGTCTACAGCTTCGGGTATGGGGTCGCGCTCGGTGCCGCGCAGATCGACCCATACCGGACCAGCCCGACCGCCACGCACTACGCGACGCAGCGAAACTTCGTCCGGGGAGCGGCCGTTGGGCAACTCAACCATCAGAACACCCGGGATACGAACATCGCATTCCAGTACAGCGCCGCGAACACCACGGCCCTGCCCCTGCGCATCCGCGACGCGTTCGAGTACTACAACGCCACGGCCATCGCCCCCGCCTGGTACGGGAGACTCGGCGAGTTCCCGAACAACCAGGTCAATCACTACCAATCCAACGTCGACTCCGTCGGACTCCAGGGCTACCTGCTCCGGAGCTACCGCCACCACGGCCCGAGCGTGCTCAAGAATGGAGGCTGGCTCTTCATCAACGGCTCGGCGCAGTGGGCCGCCACGCTGACCGCGGGGTTCAACTTCGGGCTTCTGGCGGTCCCGGCCATGACGAACCTGGCGAGCTGGGAGACGCATGCGACCTATTTCGTGTACTACCGGACCAACTTCACGAGCACCGATCATCACCCCTCGTGGTACAGCGCTCCCAACTTCAATCCCGGCGAGCCGAACATCAACAATGCCCGGGTCTATGGGTGGCAGAATCCCTGAAGGTTCACGGCCGCTATGACTTCCTCTCTGCTCGCCACCGCGCTGACGCTCGACTGCTCCGCGCGGGATGTAGCCTGGGTCGGCACCCGCCAGGGCTCCGTGGCGCGGCTGTCACTCCGGGACTCCACGCTCCGCTGGCTGCCGTCCCTCGGGGCCGCGATCCGGTGTCTTGCTGTCTGCCCGGAGGGGCGCCTGCTGCTCGCCGCGGACGCGAGTGGCGCCGTCGCGGTCCGTCATGCCGAGGAGGGCACGGAGGTCGACGCGTTCAAGGCTCCGTCGGAGGTTCGTCAGGCGGCCATCCTCGGGGCGCGGCAGTACGTGACGGTGGATGGGTGGCGCCGGGGCTTTCTCTGGTCACCCCAAACAGCAAACGGCCTGGTCCCGGCAGCGCTCTGTTCGGATGGGAAGGAGCCCGTCTCCTTCGATGCCTTCGGCACGTCCAAGGACGGTGCGCGGCTGGTGCTGCTGTCCGCGCTGAAGTGGATGGGCTGGGAGCGCGCCGGCAACCAGGTGCTCTCCGAGCACCAACCCATCGATGGAATGCAGCTCGCGCACCTGGAGGGCCTCGTGGGGCTGTCGGCCAGCGGCGCCCGGTTCTTCATCTACTGGGACGACTACCAGGTCTTCGACACCGCGAGCGGAGACCTCGTCAGCGAGGGGCAGCGGCTCACGCCGGCAACGGCGGCGGCACTTTCCGATGACGGCTCCCGGCTGGTCCTGGGGACGCCAGAGGGAGAGCTGTGGGTGGTGAATGAGCTCGGCGAGCCCCTGGTACGGCGGACCGTGTCGAAGGCGTCCATCACGCAGGTGGTGATGCGTCCGAGGGGCGGGCGGGTCGGGTGGGTGGACGAGGAGGGCGGCTTCGGGGTGGTGGACGCGAGCACCGGGGAGGAGCTCCTCGACCGGGCCGCCGGCCTCGCGCTCCTCGCATCACCGTGAGTCCGCTCGCGGGTTGAGCTTCCGGGGCTTGGCGCACCCTAGGGCCGGTCATGGGAAGACTCGAACCGCGCGAGCGCCCAGGACTGGAACTCATGGCGGAGCCGCTTCTTGGCTTCGGCCATGGGGAGCCACTCGAGCGAATGATCCACCTCGTGCGGCGCCTGCCTCTTGGGCCCCAGCCGGGCGACGAAGAACTGCCCCACCTTGTTCAGGTAGAGCTCCTCGTGACGGGCGACGAGGAACTGAGCGGCCCAGCCGAGCTCTCGTACCACGTGCACTTCGTGCCCCGTCTCCTCGAGCACCTCCCGGGCCAGCGCGGAGCGGGCATCCTCGTTGGGATCGATTCCCCCGCCGGGGAGGAAATAGCCCTGGGGAACACGAATCAGCGCCACCGCGCCCTGCGCGTTGACAATCACGGCATAGGCACCGGGCCGGTCGACATAGACCTTGCCTGGGACCTTCTTGCCGAACTGGGTAATGGACGGGCTCATGCCAGGGGGACGCACGCATCATCCATACACGCTCCGAGCTGCTGCTGACAGCCGGCCTGCCTGACCTCCCCGCGTCGTCCATGCATATGGATGCGGGCACGGGTGGCAGCGACGGCGGCTGAGGCGCACGGTAACGTTCCTCCACCATGCGTCCTCTTGCCCGTGTCCTGCTGCTCGCCATGGGGTGCTCGGTGATGCTGGCCACCTCGATGGCCCGGCCCTACACCCCCTCCTACATCACCTACCCCGTCCAGCTTCCCGGTGGAGGCGCCGAAATCCTCGAGTTCTTCGTGCGAGGCGATTCAGGGACGCGCTTCGCCTCCAACTCGTACGTCCGGACCTGGTCGCGCTCTGGACGGCTCGTGGGCCTCCTCTCCCCCACTCCGCCGCCGGCCGAGGAGTTCTCCAGACTCTCTCCCAGCGCCTCGTACGTGGTGGGGGAGCAACTGGGATCGCTCGGCACGGTGGCCTTCGTGCTCTTCGCCCCGCAGGACGAGCTCTTCGACGACAAGGAGCGGGGCCAGCCGTCGTTCCTGCCCGAGCCAGGGGCGGCCTTCCTCACGCTGTACGCACCGGATGGGCCGGTGGAGGCGGAGCTCGGCTTCGGCATCGGGGCCATGCAGTTCCGGTGCAACTGCCGCGTCGAGGCCGATGCCCGGAGCGTGTACCGCTGGCCCGAGAGTCCACCGCAAGGAGCGACGCAGGATGGCGGCGGCAACTGAGCTCGCGGACGCTCGTCCCGCCCTCTTCACCCGCGTGCTGCCGGTGGCCGCCATGGTGTTGGTGGCGCTCAACGACCACGTGCTCAAGGGGGCGGGCCTGCTACCCGGCTGGCTCACCGGGAAGCTCTCCGACTTCGCGGGCCTCTACTTCGCGCCCCTCCTCGTCGCCGAGCTGTGGACGCTCGCGAGGCCCACGTGCGAGGCCCGGTCCGTCGTGCGCCGGGTGACTTGGGCCGCACTGGGCGTCGGCCTCCTCTTCACCGCCATCAAGACCTCCCCCCCGGCCGACAGGCTGTACGAGGCGGTGCTCACCGCCCTGCTGCGGCATCCAGCGAGCAATACGGTGGACCCGACGGACCTCATCGCCCTCGTGATGCTGGCCGTGGCCATCTGGGACGCCCGGCGGCTGGTGCACTCGCCGTAAAACCCAAGGAGGCCCTCTCCCTTCCACGGGTTTGCGCTCGGGTGCGTGCTCGGCCTATACCCTGGGGCCGTTGTTCAAAATCGTCCGTTTCGTCGGACACCTTTCAGAATCGAAAGAGGGGGTTTCACAAGATGGAATCGCAGATGGATGGCGCCTCGTCGGGCATTGGCTTTATTGGAGCGATCTTCTACCTGGGCTTCGCCGCCCTGATGATTGCCTCGATGTGGAAGATCAACATCAAGGCGGGCCAGCCGGGCTGGGCCTGCCTCGTGCCCTTCTACAACATCATCGTGCTGCTGAAGATCGCCGGGAAGCCGGCCTGGTGGCTGGTGCTGTTCTTCATCCCGTTCGTGAACTTCGTGATCGCCATCCTGATGACCGTCAGCCTCGCCAATGCCTTCGGCAAGGGCATCGGCTTCGCCGTCGGGTTGATGCTGCTGGGCTTCGTGTTCTACCCGATGCTCGCCTTTGGTGACGCGGAGTACCAGGGTCCCGGTGGCGCTGGGGGGCAGCCCCAGTTCCGGCCCGCGATGTAGTAGCAGGCCACTTCCCACGAGTGTTTCCCACCCGGCGGTGGTGGAGCGGACCCAGAGCCGCTCCGCCGCCGCCGTGGTGTTTTCAGCCTCGCCGGGCAAAGCGCGAGGGGGCCCGTTAGGCATGGGCACTGTGCTGGACTCCGACGCCGCCCCCGTCCATCTCATCCTGGTCGCCGAGGACCCTCTCGCCCGGGGTGCGCTCGCTCGTGCCCTCTCCGAGCAAGCGGGAGACCTCGCTGTCATCGCCTCCGGCACCCTGGCGGAGGTGGAGTCCTCGCGCTCCGACGCCGCTCCCGATGTCGTGCTGTGGGACGTGGGTCTGCACCCCGCCGAGCCGAGTGGACGGATGGAGGCCCCCGAGCTCGGCGCTCCCGTGCTCGCGCTCGTCCCCGATGAGTCCGCCGGAGAGGGGGCGCTCTCCGCGGGTGCCCGAGGGCTGCTCTTCCGGGATGTGGCTCCCGCCCCGCTGCTCGCCGCGCTCCGAGCCGTGGCCCGAGGGCTCTCCGTGTTCGACCCGGCCCTCGCCGCGCTCAGGGCCACCCCGCGAGCCTCGGCGTCTCCGTCGACGCCGGAGGGTTTGACGCCTCGGGAACGAGAGGTGCTCGCGTTGCTGGCCGAGGGCCTCTCCAACAAGGCCATCGCCGAGCGGCTCGACATCAGCGAGCACACTGCGAAATTCCATGTGAACGCGGTGCTCGCCAAGCTCGGCGTGCAGCGCCGCACCGAGGCTGTTGTCAGAGCCGCGCGCATGGGACTCGTGACGCTCTGACACAGTGGGGAACACGGGAGCCGTGGCACCCTCACCCCGACCCTCTCCCGAAGGGCGAGGGGAGAGTCGGGGCACTGTTCTTCTGGGGGAAGACCCTCACCCCGTCCCTCGCCCAAAGGGAGAGGGGGACTACCCGTTTAGGTAGGTCGGTGGCTATCCGTCTCGCCGATGTGCCGCGCGGGCGTGCCTTTTAGCTTTTGAAGCGAAAGGAAACGCTCATGTCCGCCGACCTCGCCGCCCTCTCCCAGTCCCTCGCCTCCATCGTCGAGCGCTTCGCTCCCAGCATCGTCCGAATCGAGGCCCGCCGCCGCCATGGTGCCACCGGCCTCGTCTGGAGCGCGGAGGGCCACATCGTCACCACCCACCACGCCATCGAGCACGAAGGCTCCATCACCGTGGGCCTCGCCGATGGCCGCACCGTCTCCGCGGAGCTCGTCGGGAGAGACCCTTCCACGGACCTCGCCGTCCTCAAGGCAGACCTCCCCGGCCTCACGCCGCTCGCGCCTGCGCCGCTCGACGGTCTCAAGGTAGGCCACCTCGTGCTCGCCCTCGGCCGTCCCGGGCGGACCGCACGTGCCACCCTCGGCATTGTCAGCGCGTTGGGCGAGGGCTGGCGCACCTTCGCGGGTGGCCGCATCGACCGCTACCTGGAGACGGACGCGGACCTGCCTCCCGGCTTCTCCGGAGGGGCGCTCGTGGATGCACAGGGCCGCTTCCTGGGCCTGCTCACGGCGGCCCTGTCGCGCACCGCCGCCGTCGTCATTCCCGGGGAGACGCTGGGCCGAGTCACCCAAGCCCTCTTGCAGCACGGAGGCATCCGCCGAGGCTACCTCGGCGTCGGAGCCCACCCCGTCCGCCTGCCCAAGCACCTCTCGGAGCGAGTGGGCAACGAGGGTGGTCTCATCTTCCTCTCCGTCGAGCCCGAGGGCCCCGCGGACCGAGCGGGCCTGGTGATGGGCGACGTGCTGGTGAGCCTCGGGAACCAGCCGCTGAACAGCATCGAGGAGCTGCTCGGCTACCTCGGCGACGAGAAGGTGGGCACGCAGGTGCAGGCGAAGGTGCTGCGTGCCGGTGAAGTGCGTGAGGTCCCCATCACCATCGGGAGGCGGTCTTGATTCTCCAGCAATTTTCCGACGAGCTCGAGTCGCTCGTCTCCAAGGCGGCGCCCGCGGTGGTGGCCGTGCAGCACCCGCGAGGCCACGGTACGGGCCTCTTCCTCACACCGGACGGCTACGTCCTCACCAACCGGCATGTGGTGCGCAGCCGGGGCAAGCTCCTGCTCGAGCTGCACGATGGGAGCGAGGTGCGCGCCGAGCTGGTGGGGGCGGACCAGCCCACGGACCTGGCGGTGGTGCGCGCCGAGGGAGGCACGAAGTTCCCCACGCTGCCGCTGGCGGATCCGCATGACGTCCGCGTGGGACAGCTGGTGATGGCCATCGGCAACCCCTTCCGCCTGGAGCAGTCGGTGTCGCTGGGCGTGGTGAGCGCCATCAATCGCACCCTGCCGCTGCCCGATGGGGTGATTCTCGAGGGGCTGCTGCAAACGGACGCGGCCATCAACCCGGGCAACTCAGGAGGACCGCTGCTCAACATGCACGGGCAGGTGGTGGGCCTCAACACGCTGGTGCTGCCGTACGCACAGGGCATCGGCTTCGCGGTGAGCGCCACCACTGCGGCCTGGGTGGCCAGCCTGCTCATCCAGCGGGGGAAGGTGGAGCGGCGCTTCCTCGGCATTGCCGCCACCGCCATCAACCTCCCGCCCCAGCATGCCCAGGAGGTAGGTCAGCCGCGCGCAGTGCGGGTCATGAAGGTGGGCGAGGGCTCTCCGGCAGACGACGCAGGCCTCGAGGCGGAGGATCTGCTGCTGGGCATCGACGAGCGGCCTGTCACCAGTGTGGACGACGTCCAGCGCCTGCTGGCACTCGCCCCCGAGCCCGAGGTGCGCCTGGAGGTGCTGCGCAAGGGCCGTCGCCGCACCCTGCGCGCCCGTACCACCGCTCGCGAGCAGAGCAAGGCAGCGTGAGGAGCGTACGCGTCCGAGCCCACGCGGAGCCGGGCCGGGGGCCCGGAGAAGACAGGCGCGGATAGCCGCCCGGTCCGCTGCCTGTCCCATGGCACGAGCTTCCCAGCTTCCCCAGGTTGACCACAGCCCCTCCTGGAGGAACGAATGAAGAGGACACTATTCGCTGGTGTGGCGGTGCTCGCCCTTTGGGCCGGAAATGCCCTGGCGCAGGGCGGACAGGAGTCCAGCGCGGACATGCGAGGCTTAAGCGTTCTGGTGGGGGGCGGCGTGGAGGGTTACACCAATACGCTCGGGCAGGACGTCAACCCGGGTGTGGGCTACGGGGCAACCCTCATCATCAGGCCCACCAAGGTGTTGGGCTTCGAGCTCGGCTACTCTGGCGCGCTCAACGAGTTCGATGACTCCGTCCCCCTTGGGGAGACGAGCGGTCCGGACTTGGTGCGCAATGGAGGCCAGGCCGTAGCCACCGTGGGCCTCACCGCCGCCCCGGTGCAGCCCTACGTGCTCGCCGGACTCGGCTACAGCCACTACAACGTCCGCAATACCGCGCTGGGCTTCCGGGACGACAACGTGGGGAGCGTCCCGCTGGGAGCCGGTCTGCGCGTGCACGTGGGCAACTTCACCGCGGATGCACGCCTCAACTACAACCTCCTCTTCGACCAGGAGTTCGCCTTGGCCGTGCCCCCGTCGGACATCAACCTGCCGGGCGACGAGACGTTCAGTGAGGGAGGCAGCTACATGGGCACCCTGAACTTCGGCGCCACCTGGTAGGTGGCGGCCATTGAGCCGGGCCCCTCACGCGCGAGCCTCGCCGCCATACACCGGCAGGCTCACGCGGAAGGTGGTGCCCTGGCCCGGCTCGCTCTCGACGGAGATGTCTCCGCCGTGCGCGGAGATGATGCTCTTGCACACCGAGAGCCCCAGCCCGCTGCCCTCGCCCACGGGCTTGGTGGTGAAGAACGGCTCGAAGACGCGCTCCAGCTTGTCCCGAGGGATGCCGCTGCCCGTGTCACGTACCTCCACGGTGACGCACTGGGTGTTGTCCACCCGGGCGGAGAGCTGGATTTCATTGCGCTCTACCGCACCCGGAGCAATCGCGTGCGCCGCGTTGATGAGCAGGTTGAGGAACACCTGGCACAGGCGGGCACTGTTGCCCAGCACGGGGGGCACGTTGTCCACCTGCTGCACCAACCGCGCTCGGCCACGAATCTCGTGCGCCGCCATCTTCGCCGCGCTGCGCACCACCTTCACCAGGTCCACCGGGCCCATCTCCCGGTCATCTGGGTGGGACAGCATCCGCAGATCCCGAACGATGAGGCGGACGCGCTCGGCGCCCTCGCGCGCATCGGCGAGCGACTCCAACAGCTCCCGGCGCTCCACTGACGTGGGAGCGGCCTCCATCTCCGTCACCACCTGCTGGGCATAGTTGAGGTTGCTGAGGACGAAGGCGAGCGGGTTGTTGAGCTCGTGGCCCACGCCCGCCGCGAGCTGCCCCACGGTGGCGAGCCGGTCAGCGAAGAGAAGCTGGGACTGGGCGGACTGGAGCTGCTCGAGGCTGTCGGTGAGCCGGGCATTGGTCTGCTCCAGCTCGGCGGTGCGCTGCTGCACGGTCTGCTCCAGCAGGGCGTTGTAGCGCTCCCGCTCGTGCGCCGCGGCCCGAAGCTGGACGGCCATGCGGTTGATGGCCCGCGCCATCAGGTCATACTCGTCACGATCCCCCTTCACCGGCAGCTCGCTGTCCAGGTCCCCCGCGCCCATGCGCTCCGCGTGCTCCAGCAGCGTCCTCAGCGCGCGGCGCATGTTGAGGTAGATGATGGAGGCCATCGACAGCACGAGCACCACGGCCACCAGCGGCACGAGCACCCCGGTCACCCGGCCGAGCCCCAGCTCCCGTTGGCCCTTGCTCTTGTGCGCCTCCAGGTCCGCGCGCGCCGTGTCCCAGGCCTGCGCGAGGTGCGGCGTCACGTTCTCTCGGAAGGCGTAGAGTGCGTCATGCAGCAGCATGGCCTCCGCCCCCGTTGGAGCCCGCCGCACACGCTCCTCGGAGTTCCTCAGCCAGCGTTGGTGCGCTCGCCACAGCTGCTCGATGTGCGCGAGCTCCTCCGCCTCGGTGCCATCCACATGCTCCTCGCGCACCAACTCCTGCAGGCGCCCGAACGCCGCCTCGAAGCGCTTCTCCTGCTCCTCGAGCACGGCCTGAGTGTCTCCGCCCGTCTCATTCGTATGGAGCAGCGTGTGCAGGTACCCGAAGGAGTCGTCCGTCATCCGGCCGTAGATCTCCATCTGCGCCTGGATGGCGAGTATCTGCACCAGACCCTGCTGCCCCCGGGTCGCCAGCAAGTAGAGCGCGCCTCCCGCCAGCGCCACACACCCCACCGCCACCGACGCGAAGAGCAGCACCCGGCTGCGCAATGTCATTTCGATTGGCATCATCCTCGGAACTCAGGAGCAACTGTCTAGCACTGGAATCTCTTCGAAGCCCGTTCGCGCCCTGGGTCCGCCGGGGGGTGGAAGCGCGCCCTGCTCCTGGGGTATCCAAGCCGCCCCTCGGAGGGGTGCCCGGATGGGCTGCGGGCAACCGGCCCCGGCGCCCCAGCACAACTCCCTCCGCGTGTCTGTGAACGGCTTCACACCCCCGCAGTGAGTCGATTCACAGCCCCAGACCGGCCATCGCGGTATGACGGTTCTTGGGAACAGGGACTCGATGCCCCTTTTGACCCGAACGCCGCGCCCGAGGTGCGAGCGGAGTGATGTCTGTGCGAGGCCGCCGAAGGCCGCCATGTCCTGAGGGGGGGATGGCCGCCGAATACCTCGCCGGGGGGACTCCGCCCCGCTCCGCCTGGGGAAGGCGAGGGTTGGGTATCGTCCAGGTTCCCAAGGGCCAGGGGGCCGCGCTGGGGGGCGCGGCCTCCGCCCAATTTTTTCTGGGAGTCGAGTCCGCGCGGGGGCGCGGGCTCCTCCCTCCTCAGTCCACGTCGCGGCGCAGGCGCTCGGGGTCCACGATGGTGATCTGCCCACCCTCGGAGGTGAGCAGCCCCTCGCGGGTGTAGAAGCGCAACCACTTGTTGGCGCTCTCTCGCGTCACCCCACACAGGTTGGCCAGCTCTGCCTGCGTCAGCTTGGGGATGAGGATGCCGCCCTCGGCACCGGGCTGGCCCTGCGTCCGGGCCAGGTCCAACAGCACCCGCGCCAGCCGTGCACGCGCATCCAGGAAGGCCGAGTCATGCACCAACTGCGTGACGCGCCGCACCATGCGACTGAGCACCGCCAGCAGCCCCATGGCCACCTGCGGGCGCTCACTGAGGAATCGCCGGAAGTCCTCCTGGTGCAGGCTCAGCAGGTGCGTCTCGTCCCGCGCCACCGCGTCCGTCGAGCGCGGCTCCCCATCCAGCAGCGCCAGCTCTCCGAAAGCGTCCCCCCGGCCCAGCAGCGCCAGGATGACCTCCCGCCCCTCCGCGGAGCTCAGGCGGATGGCGACCTCGCCCTTGCGCACAATGAAGAGGGCCGTGCCCACATCCCCCTGATGGAAGATGACCTCGCCCTTGCTGTAGCGCCGCTGCTGGAGCAGCCCTGACAAGTGAAGCAGATCCTCGTTCGCGAGGTGCTCGAACATGGGAATCTGAGCCAGCAACGACTCGTAGGGCATGTGAAAACCTCGAACTTCGGACGGGTGAATCGGGCGAACACCGGAAGTCTCCACCTCCTGGGGCCCGTGTCCAAACGTTATCGGCTTCACCCCCAGTGTGAATGCTCCCCCGCCTACACAGCCGACAGGATGCGCCTCCGCCTCTGCCGTCACGTTGACCGTGGAGTCCGCTTGCGGAATGATGCGTCGATGGTGTAACGCCGAGACCAGCACGCGTGGATGCCCCTGTCGTGTTGCTCGGAGCTCGACGAGCCCATGACCGCAGAGGCTCCCTCTTCCACCCCGGCCGCGCGCCCCCTATGCCCACGTTGTGGGACGGTGGTGCCCCTCGCGGGCCCCGGCATCCAGGTCATCCGCTGTACGGGATGCGGTGCCGCCCTGCAGGTGAGCGTGCGTCCGGCGGAGCCCCCTCCGAAGACCCCCGCCTCTCCCGGAACTCAGGCCGGTGAGGGCGGGGCGCGTCCTCGCCGCCGTCCCATGGTGGAGGTCTCCGGCCCGCGGCGCGCCGAGCCCCAGCCGGTGCTCACCTTCACGGTAGAACTCTCGCAATCCGATATCGAGACGGAGCCGCTCGAGTCGGAGGCCTCTGCATCTGCATCTGCCTCGGCCCCTGCCCCGGCACCATCGCCCCCCACCCCGCCCCACCTCGACACGCCCTGGTTCGCCGAGGACATCGAGCGGCTGCCGGAGGCGAACGTGGACCTCGGACAGCTCGCGTTGGAGTCCTTCGAGCCCTTCCCCTCGCTACCCCAGCGAGCGTCCTCCTCTCATTTGCAGGGGAAATGACAGCAATCCAGCAGGCTGGTGCTCTGACGACCAAGCCCACAACCCCATGAAGCCCAGCACGGGGCGGTGGGGTATCATGGCGGGTGCGCGTGGTTTGATGACGGCACGCCTCGAGGAGGGAGTGGAGCAAGCGCGATGAGGAACGCAACCAGCACGGAGCCATCAGCGGACTCCTCGGCGGACCTCCAATCGGTGAGACAGGGCTGCGTCGAGCTGGGGCGCCAGGCCGAGGGCGTTGCCGAGCTGGTGCTCCCCCTGCTGCGGCAGGCGACCCAGGAGCTCGCCCGGCTGGAGGCCCAGCGCGACGAGCTGCGCCGGGCAGGCGTGCGCGAGGCCCAGCAGGCCGTGCTGCCCAAGCTGCTGGAGCGCATCGATGAGCAGAGCCAGGGCGTCAAGCGCCTGGAGCGCGCCAGCCGCGGCCTCAAGGAGCTCATGTCGGCGCTCGGCGGTGTCAGCGAGCAGTTCCAGAGCGCGCTGGCGCGGCGGGAGGCGGAGCAGCGGGAGCAGGAGGCCATCGCCCGCGAGGAGAAGCGGATGTGGCTCCACGAGCTCAACACCCTGCGTGAGCAGGTGCGCGGACTGGGTAGTGCGGAGACGGCCACGGGTCCCTCCGCCGCGCAGCAGGAGGAGCTCCAGCGGCTGCGCGCCGAGAACGAGACGCTGCCCAAGCTGCGCGCCGAGCGCGACCGGCTCGCCCACCGCGTGGCCGAGCTCGAGAAGAACCTCACGACGCGGGAGCAGACGCTCACGGCCAAGGAGCAGACCATCGAGGATCTGCGCAGGATGATCGTCCTGCTCACGGGGGACAAGTCCTCCTCCGCTCCGTCCTCGCCCACCTCTCCCAAGCCCATCCCCGCGCCCGCCAGCGTCGTCAACCTCTCCGCCAAGGCCCCGCCGCCGCCCAAGGTCCCGCCCCCGCCGTCCATGGCACCGGTGCCAACCAAGCCCAAGCCAGCCGAGACCATGTTCGGCAACAGCACCATGCAGCTCGCCAACAGCCTGTTGGAGACACTGGGCGAAAAGGAAGCCACGGCTGCCCCGCCTCCCGTGGCCAGCAAGCCCCTGACGCCCGAGCGCAAGGTGCCCAGCATGGAGATCATGCTCGGCCCGCTCGACGAGCTGGAGTCGCCCCGCCCGTCGCTGCCGCCCCCCGTGCCAGTGGTGCCCCCCGTGCCGGCGCTGTCCCCCGCCGCGGCCAAGGCGGCGGCCTTCATGCCCAAGGCGAGCGCACGCGTCATGCCTTCCGGCCCTGCCCTGACGCCCGCGCCCATCCCCGGTCCGCACCGGCCCACCCCCGAGCGCCCGGGCACACTCATCATCAGCGAGGACATGTTCAACGAGATGATCGGCGAACAGGACTCTCTCGACGGATCCGGTAAGAAATGAGCACGCAGTCCGGGTACCAGGCGCTACCGGCCCGCTTTGGCCGCTATGTGCTGCTCAGCCACCTGGGCCGCGGCGGCATGGCGGACATCTTCCGCGGCGTGGCGCTCGGCGCGGGCGGCTTCGCCAAGCCGGTCGTGGTCAAGCGCGTGCTGCCGGAGGCCACCCAGCAGGAGTCGGCGGTGCAGATGTTCATCGAGGAGGCGCGGCTGTCGGCGCTCCTCCAGCACATGAACATCGCGCAGATCTTCGACTTCGGAGAGCAGCGCGGCGAGTACTTCATCGCCATGGAGTTCATCCATGGCCGCGATCTCTATGACTTGATGAAGCGCGTGTCGGCCAGAGGGCAGGGCCTGCCCGTGCACCTGGCCTGCTACATCGCCATGGAGGTCCTCAAGGGGTTGGACTACGCGCACCGCGCGCGCTCGGCGGCAGGCGAGCCGCTCCACCTGGTGCACCGCGACGTCAACCCCACCAACATCCTCATCTCCTTCGAGGGAGAGGTGAAGCTGCTGGACTTCGGCGTGGCGCTGGTGGGCAGCTCGGCCACCGGCGACATCGCCACCAACGTGCGCGGCAAGCCGGGCTACATCCCTCCCGAGCAGCTCGCCCGGAAGAAGCCGGACGGGCGCGGCGACATCTTCGCCCTGGGCATCACCCTCTACGAGATGCTGTCACGGCGGCACGCCTTCAAGCCCGGCCCGGTGATGGACGTGCTCAAGCAGACGGTGACGCTCAAGGCCCGGCCGCTGCGGCTCCAGGACGCCGCCCCCTTCCTGCCAGAGCCACTGTGCGCGGTGGTCAACCGGTGCATCCTCGCCAACCCGGACGAGCGCTTCCAGACGGCCGCCGATGTGCTCGACGCGCTGGACGAGTTCCTGCTGTCCGCCGGCCTGCGCGTGTCCCAGCGAGACCTGGCCGCGCTGATGGCCAACTACTACGAGCCGGAGGTGCGCGCCCCGCCGGTACAGCCCCCCATTCCCCCGGCGCTGCTGGCGCAGGAGGCGCCTCCCGCCCAGCAGCAGCCCGCCACCTCCACCTACGCGGTGCGAGAGCCGGGCGGCGGCCTGTCCCTCGCGAAGCTGGGCGAGGACGACGTGCGGCTGCTCTTCGCCTCGGGCAAGCTGTCGCCGCAGGCGCAGGTGTCCCAGTCCGGTGGGCCCTTCCTGCCGCCCTCCGCCTTCCCCGGCATCAGCGCCGTGGCGGCCGCGGCCCAGGAGCGGCTCGAGGCCTGGCTCGCCAAGGCCCGCTCGCCTCGCTACGCCGGCAACCTCTCTCGGGTGGCTCCGCTGCGCGTCATGGCGCGGCTGATGCTGACCAAGGCCACCGGCCGACTCCACTTCGAGCACAACCGCGCCCACAAGGAGGTCTTCCTCAAGGCGGGGCAGATCATCGCCGTGCGCTCGGGCCTGGCCTCGGACCGCTTCGGCCCCTTCCTGCTGAACACGGGCAAGCTGTCGGCGGAGCAATGGCAGCGGGCGGTGGAGCACACGCGCCCCTTCTCCGGACGGCTGCTGGACGCGCTGCTCGCGGCCCGCGTCCTCTCCCCGGCCGAGCTGGCCGAGTGGACGCGCGAGCACCGGCGCACCGTGGCCCTCAGCCTGCTCGGCTGGACGGGTGGCCGCTATGCCTTCTTCGAGGGCGAGGCCCCCATCACCGACGGCTCCGAGGAGCGGCTGGGCGGACTGGCGCTGCTCAACGAGGGCCTGCGTGCGCACTACCCGCTGGAGCGCCTGGTCCACGAGCAGGAGCCGCTGCGCCACAAGCCGCTCCACCGCAACCCGGACGCCCTCGTGGCGGCCGGCGACCTGGCGCTCTCGGCCACCGAGCTGCGAGCCTCCTCACTGCTCAACAAGCCGGGAAATACCCTCTCCAGCGCGCTTGCGGAACTCAAGCGTCCGGAGGATGAAGTAGCCTTGCGCCGAGTTGCGCTGCTCTTCACGGAGGTAGGGCTGCTGGCAGCAGCCTGAAGAACGCTGGGGGGGATGGGTGTATGGGAATCGTTCTCGGAATCGACTTGGGCACGACGAATAGCTGCATGGCGGTGGCCGACCCGGCCACGGGTCATGCGCGCGTCCTGCCCAACCGCGAGGGCGAGCGCACCACCCCGTCCGTCGTCGGCTTTGACGCCTCGGGCAAGGTCACGGTGGGCACCGCGGCACGCCGCCAGGCCGTGCTCCACCCGCGCGACACCGTCTTCGGCGTCAAACGGTTCATCGGCCGGCGCTTCTCGGACCCCGCCGTCCAGCAGATGCGGAAGCTGATGCCCTATGAGGTGGTGGCCGACCCCTCGGGCAACGCCGCCATCCGCGTGCACGGCCAGGTGATGACCCCGGCCGAGGTGTCCAGCCACGTGCTGCGCTACCTCAAGGAGTGCGCCGAGGCCCAACTGGGCCAGAGCGTCGAGGGCGCCGTCATCACCGTGCCCGCCTACTTCGACGAGGTGCAGCGCCAGGAGACGAAGGCCGCCGGCCAGCGTGCCGGCCTCACCGTGCACCGGCTCCTCAATGAGCCCACCGCGGCCATGCTCGCCTGCCGCTTCGACGAGTCGCGCCCGGAGAACATCGCCGTCTTCGACCTGGGCGGCGGTACCTTCGACATCTCCCTGCTCCACGTGGAGGACGAGGTGGTGCAGGTGCTCGCCACCTGCGGCGACAACTTCCTGGGCGGCGACAACGTCGACGAGCTCGTGGTGGACGCGCTGCGCCGCATCTTCCTCAAGCAGACCGGGGTGGACCTGGCCAACAACCCCGAGGCCCTCTGGCGCCTGAAGGACGCCGCCGAGTCCACCAAGCGCGCGCTCTCCGAGCTGGAGCAGACAGCCATCGACCTGCCCTTCCTCGGCGCCGCGGCCGAGGGGCCCCTGCACCTGTCCATCCCCTCCTTCTCGCGCACCCTCCTGGAGAACCTGGCCACCCGGGAGCTGGAGCGGCTGCGCTCCCCGTGCGAGCAGGCCCTCCAGGACGCGGGCCTCACGCTGGCGGACATCCACCGCGTTGTCCTGGTGGGCGGCATGACGCGCATGCCCGCGGTGCGCGTTCGCGCGGAAAAGTACCTGGGCCGGCCCGGCGAGCGCTCCGTCAACCCCGACGAGGCCGTGGCCCTCGGCGCCGCGCTCGAGGCGGACATCATCGCCGGCACCTCGCCCGAGCTGCCCAAGGTGCTGCTGCTGGACGTGCTCTCGCGCAGCCTGGGCATCCGCACCGAGGGCGGCCGCTTCAGCGTGCTCATCCCCCGCAACACCACCATCCCCACGCGCGAGACGAAGGTGTTCGCCACCACCCTCGACCACCAGACCCATGTGGACCTGGAGGTGTACCAAGGCGAGGCGCCCACCGTGGACGGCAACCGCTACCTCGGAGAGCTGCAACTCGCAGGACTGCCCGCGGCCGCCGCTGGCACCGTGCGCGTAGAGGTGGACTTCACCATCGACGCGGATGGCATCCTCCATGTCACCGCGCGCGAGCCCGCCACCGGCCGCAAGGCCGAGGCGACGCTGCGCCCTCCCACCGCCACCTCGCCCTGAGGAGGGTGCTCCCATGTCCCAGGACCCCTCGTCCCCTCACGACAAGAACCCTTCCGAGAAGAATCCCTTCGAGGTGCTCGGACTGCACGGCGCGGAGGACCTGCCCGCCATCCGCAAGGCTTTCCTGCGCATCGCCGCCCAGTCCCACCCGGACCGGCTCCGGGCGAAATCACAGGAGGAGAAGGCCCAGGCGCTGGAGCTCTTCCTCAGCGCCAAGAAGGCCTTCGAGGTGCTCTCCCAGCCGGACAAGCGGCGCGAGTGGAGCGAGCGAATGGCCCGCGCCAGGCCCCGGACGCCGTCCGCCCCCGTGTCTCCACCCCCCGAGACCGCATCCGCCCCAGTAGTGCCCCGTCCGGGCCCCGCCTTCACTCCGGCACACGGCGTTCCCGTCGCCCCGCGCCCCGCCTTCACTCCGGCACACGGCGTTCCCGTCGCCCCGCGCCCTGCCTTTACTCCAGCGCCCGGTGTTCCCGTCGCCCTACGCCCCGCCTTTACTCCCGCGCACGGCGTACCTGTCACCTCGCCCGCCCCAGCCGCATCCGCCGCACCCCGAGCCGCCTCCGGCGTGCACCCCACTGCCGAGCCGAAACCGGCGCCCCGCGGCAGCGGCCCCCTGCCCGCCGCAGCGGCGCTCCAGCTCTACAAGCTGGGCATGCTCGCCCTGGAATCCGCAGATTACGCCAAGGCGCTCGACCTGTTCGCCAAGGCCGCCAAGATAGCGCCCGCGCCCCGGCACCAGGCCATGGAGCTGGTGTGCCGCGGCTACCAGTACCTCAGCACGCGCTTCTTCGATCGGGCCCGCGAGAGCTTCGAGCAGGCCCTCCAGCTCCTACCCGAGTGCCGCGAGGCCAGGGTTGGCTTGGAACTGCTCGACAAGCAGTCCAGCCGCTACCTCAAGGGACGCTAGCTGTAGCAAGGCCTCGGAGAGCCGCGGCGACGCCTGACGCACCACGTCACCCTGGAGTGCCGAAGGCGCTGGCGCCCCCTACTGGGCGGGTCACCTGTGTGAACTCAAGGTGAAAATGGGGCCCTCAGTTGGAAAGGACCCTCAAATGTTGATACATGGCCGTCCCGGGCAGTGGCCGCCGTTCAGTAGGCAACGTCCGGCGTGTCGCGAGCCCACCCCCTCACTCTCCCCAGGGAGGTCGCTCGTGCGTGCAGACGAAGCAGAAGTGGGCCCCCTTGAGAAGTTGCCTTCCGCCCCTCCTCCGGCTCCGCTGCGTATCCGCAGATCTGCATCGCGGCCGACGGGTCCCTGTCCCCCACCCAGGTCTTGCGAGGTTCCATGAACTCACTACGTCCATCCAACTTAAGACTGATAGCCCTCTTCGTTACGACCGTGCTCGCGACCGGGGCGCTGGCACAAGGCGTTACGGGTTCGGCGGTGACCGGAACCATTACCGCCACGGACAAGCAGCCGCTCACCGGCGTGGTGGTCCAGCTGCGCAACACCGCCACCGGGGCGTCCTTCACCGCGGTGACCGGGACGTCGGGAAGCTACCTCCTCGACAACCTCCCCCCGGGAGGACCGTATGTCCTCACGGCCACCATGGAGGGCTTCTACGGGCACACCCGCACCGGCATGCAGCTCGTGCTGGGTCAGCGGCTCACCCTCAACTTCCAGCTGAAGGCCTTCGAGTCCTTCGAAGAGGAGATGGTGGTCGAGGCCCAGGAGATCGATGCGCTCCAGGATCAGGGACGCACCGGCCCCTCGTCGACCATGAACTCCGCGGCGATGGCCCGGCTGCCCCTGCAGGGACGGAATTTCACCGACCTCGTCTCGACCACTCCGCAGGTGAGCGGTACCGCGATGGCCGGCCAGAACAACCGCTTCAACAACATCCAGATCGACGGCGCGGCCTATAACGACCTCTTCGGCCTCTCGGGGTCGGGAACGCCGGGCGGCCAGGCCAACGCCAAGCCCATCTCCATCGAGGCCATCGAGAGCTTCGTGGTGCAGGTGTCCCCGTTCGACGTCCGCTACGGCAACTTCGCGGGCGGCATGGTGAACGCCATCACCAAGAGCGGTACCAACGACTTCCACGGCTCGGTCTTCGGCTACGGGCAGAACAAGGTCCTCGCCGGGCGCCAGAGCGACCCGACCTTCCTCGGGTACAACATCTGGCAGTTCGGCGGCAGCCTGAGCGGCCCCATCATCAAGGACAAGGTTCACTTCTTCGTCGCCACCGACATCCAGGAGCGCAACTCGGCGTTCGGTAACTCGTCCCAGATCGGTGGCGTGGACCCCGCGGCCGACGCGGCCCGGGCGGGCTTCACCGCGGCGGAAGCCGAGCGGTTCAACAGCATCCTCGCCAACCGCTATGGCGTCACCGACGCCGGAAACGCCCTGGCTCCGGAGCTGCGCAACCCGGACCGGAACGTCTTCGCCAAGATCAGCACGGGCGTCATCCCCAACAGCTATCTCGAGCTGTCGTACAACTTCGTGGGAGCCCTGCAGGACTCGCTGACCCGCTCGCCGACCGCTCCGGCCGTGCCGAGCCGCATGCGCGACGGCTACCAGCTGTCCAACAGCGGCTATGCCCAGACGACCTCCACCCATACCGCCCGGGCGAAGCTCACCTCGACCTGGCTCGACGGCAAGCTCTCCAACGAGTTCCTGGCGGGCTTCTCCATCATCCGGGACGCCCGGGATCCCAACCAGGACATTCCGCTGATCCTCGTCAAGGCCGGCAGGCTCGGCTCGAACGACTCGTGGTTGGCGGCGGGCGCCGAGCGCTTCTCCCAGCTCAACCAGCTGGACCAGGACATCTACCAGATCCAGGACAGCCTCACCCTGGCGCTCGGGGATCACCAGCTCACCGCCGGTACGAGCACCGAGTTCTTCCGGCTGCGCAACGCCTTCCTGCAGGCGGCGACCGGCGTCTGGACCTTCGACAGCCTGGACGACTTCGAGGCTGGACGCGCGAGTGCCTACCAGCGGCGCTTCGGCGTCAGTGACCTGCAGGAGCCGGGCACGGCCGCGTTCACCGTGGCGCAGCCGGGCTTCTACCTCCAGGACAACTGGAGGGTGTTCAAGGGCCTGACGCTCACGCCCGGTATCCGGCTCGACATTCCGTTCCTGTCCGCGGCCAACGCCAATCCCCGGCTCGTGAACAACGAGGCGCTCCCCATCGACACGAGCAAGGTGCCGAGCGGCAACATCCTCTGGTCGCCCCGCCTGGGCTTCAACTGGGACGTGGAAGGCAACTCCAACACCATCGTCCGCGGTGGCACTGGCATCTTCTCGGGCCGGCCGCCCTACGTGTGGGTGGCCAATGCGTACAGCATCAACGGCCTCTCCCAGGTGGAGCTGACCTGCAACCGGGGCACGGCTGGAACCGGTGCGGTGCCGAACTTCACCATCGACCCCTCCGCGCAGCCCTTCGACTGCGCCGGTGGAACCCAGGCGCCTACGACCCCCACCAACCAGGGTGAGATCGACTACTTCGACCCGAAGACCCGCTACCCGCAGAACTTCCGCGTGTCGCTCGGCGCGGACCGGCGCCTGCCCTGGGGAATCATCGCCACCGCCGACCTGCTCTACACGCAGGACATCAACGGTTGGTACACCACCGACGAGAACCTGGTGGCGCAGGGCGCGAACGGCGAGGGCCGCTCTACGTACGGCACCTTCAACACGACGGGCAGCTTCAGGGCCACCCCCACCCGCCGCGATTCGCAGAACCTCGTCCAGGCCGTCAAGGTGTTCAACAAGAACGGCGGGCGAGTCGTCAACGGGACCCTCCAGCTGAGCAAGGAGATCAGGGACCTCGTGTACGTCAGCGTGGGCTACAGCTACACCGACGCCAAGGACCTGATCTCGCTCACGAGCTCGCAGGCGCTCTCCAACTTCCAGTTCTCTCCGGTGGACGGGAGCATCGAGGAGCGTAACCTCCGGCCGTCGGCGTTCGACCGCACCCATCGCATCACCGTCACCGCCACCGGGTCGCTGCCCTACGGCTTCAACGCGGGTCTCATCTACACGGGCCAGTCGGGCTCGCCCTACACCTGGATCGTCAACGGTGACGTCAACGCGGACGGAATCAGCGGAAACGACGTGGCCTTCATCCCGGGGGATGCCAGCCAGATCAGCCTCCAGGACCCCACGCAGTACGAGGCCCTGAACAAGTTCATCGACAGCCAGCAGTGCCTCCGGGGTGCGAAGGGCCGCCTCATCCAGCGTGGCGAGTGCCGGAACCCGTGGCAGAACTTCGTCAACCTCCGGCTCGGCTGGAACTCGCCCGAGTTCGTCAAGGGACAGCGGCTGGAGCTGCAGGCGGACGTCTTCAACGTCCTGAACCTGCTCTACCCGAAGTGGGGCCTCTTCGAGCAGGAGGCGCAGTTCGAGACCCACGCCTCGTCGTTCCTGCGCGCGGTGGGTTATGACGCCGCGAACAACCGCCCGGTCTACAGCTTCTCCGAGCCCACGGCGGTGCGGAACACGGTGTACAGCCCCACCCTCTCGCGGTGGCGGATCCAGGTCGGCGCGCGGTACATCTTCTAAACAGCGCCAGAGCCAGACACGGTGTGAACCCGGGGCCCTCCGCGAGCAATCGCGGGGGGCCCTTGGTTTTTGTATACGGTGCCCCGAATGTCCCTCCGGCCCACCGCCTTGCTCCTCCCCCTCGTGCTGTCCCTCGCGTGCGCCGCGCCCGCTCCGGCCCTGCGCGCCGCTTCCTCCGAGCCCGAGCTCCCCGGACTGGTGCTGGTGGAGAGCAGCCCGGTGGAGACGACACTGGACCACGCGGAGATTCCGGACGCCCACCAGGTGTGGCCGGAGATGGTGAACGGGGCCATGCGGACGTTGGACGTGGCGCAGTTCTACGTGAGCAATGCGCCGGGCAGCCGACTGGAGACAGTCATCCAGGCCATGGAGACGGCGGCGGACCGGGGCGTGAAGGTGCGGGTGCTCGCGGATGAGAAGTTCTACAAGACGTACCCGGAGACGCTGGAGCGGCTGGCGAAGCGGCCGGGCGTCGAGGTGCGCCGGCTGGACACGGCCAGGTCGATGGGCGGCGTGCTGCACGCGAAGTACTTCGTGGTGGACGGGCGCGAGGCGTACCTGGGCAGCCAGAACTTCGACTGGCGCTCGCTGGAGCACATCCAGGAGCTCGGGCTGCGCATCCGAGTGCCCGAGGTGGTGCGCTCGCTCGCGGACATCTTCGAGCAGGACTGGGCGCTGGCAGCCGGAGGCACGGCGCCAGCCACGGCAGCGGTGGGAGGCCCGTTCTCAACGAGCTACGCGGGGAGCACGGTGCGCGTATCTCCGGCGCACAGCCCCCAGGGCTACCTGCCGGACGCGACCACGTGGGACCTGCCGAAGCTGGTGCAGCTCATCGACGAGGCGAAGCGCTCGGTGCGGGTGCAGCTGCTCACGTACAAGGCCAAGGGTCGTGACGGGAGCCCCTTCCCCGAGCTGGAGGAGGCACTCAAGCGAGCGGCGGCGCGAGGGGTGAAGGTGGAGCTGCTGGTGGCGGACTGGGGCAAGCGCAAGGGCACCATCGAGGGCCTGCAGGCTCTACACGCGCCGCCGGGGCTGACGGTGAAGCTGGTCACCATTCCGCAGTGGTCGGGCGGCTTCATCCCATTCGGGCGCGTGGTGCACGCCAAGTACATGGTGGTGGACGGGGCGCAGGCGTGGGTGGGCACGAGCAACTGGGAGCGTGACTACTTCACGCAGAGCCGCAACGTGGGCGTCATCGTGGAGGGCGAGGCATTCGCGAGCCAGCTCGAGCGCTTCTTCCAGGACACGTGGACGAGCCCCTACGCCGCGGAAGTGGACCCGAAGGCCACCTACACCGCCCCAAACATCAGCGGAACACCGTAACCTGTTTCCCCTTCCCCTCTCCCCCCGGGAGAGGATCCCCCCGTCGTTCAAAGGGGGGGCAAGCCCCCCGGGGTGAGGGTATCTCGTCCCTCGGGTTGAATCCCTGAGCCCCATCTGTCCGCACCTCACGGGCCGCTGGAGAGCGCAGCGAGCCGAGTCTCAGCCCGTTGGACCTGCTCCTCGTCTCCGCCCGAGTCCAGAAACGCAGCCTTGTGCGCCAGGAACCCCGTGAGGGCCTCGCGCAGCGCTTCCGGCCGCGCCAGGACCTCCGCGCACTCGGCGCGCCGGTAGTAGATCTCCGCCCGCAGCACCTCGTCCTGCTCTCCAACGAGTCCTCGCTGGAGCCGCGCGTCGGCTTCTTCGAACCGCTCGAGGCCGAAGAGACACTCACCCAGCAGGTAATGGAGCTGCGACCCCGGGATGCCGACCTGGTCCACGCCCAGCTCCTCGGCGCGGCTCAGGTCGGCGAGTGCCTCCTCGAAAGCCGCCTGCTCGAAGAGACGCAGCATGCCGCGCCGGTACCAGGCCAGAGAGAACTCCGGCCTCAGCGAGATGACGCGGCCAAGCAGTGCCTCGGCCCCGAGCGCATCACCCGAGTCCTCTCTCTCCTCGGCGGAGCGAAGCAGCTCTTCAATGGAGACGTTGCGCGATGACGACATGGTGAGAAGGTAGGGAGCCCGGCAGCACAGCGCCACCTCCTCGGCTCAAATCCTTGAAGCGGCGACGGGCAGGTTGCGCAGGCGCTCCAGTTCCTCGCGGGAGAGCGGATCCTCCCCACGCAGGAACCGCTCCAAGTGGCTCAGGGAGTCGACACCGAAGAACAGCTCCCCATCCGCCACGATGGTGGGGACACCAAAGCCCTCCAGCGCGAGCAGCTCCTCCGTATTGCGGCGCACCTGCTCCTTCACAGCGGGCGTCTGCGAGGCCGCGAGCAGCGCCTGCGCATCGAGCCCTACCGAGGCCACCACCTCGCCCACGCGCTCCGGCTGCACCAGCCCTCCGCCTCCGGCCCACACCGCTGCATAGAGCGCGGAAACAAGCCGGCGCCGAGCCTCCTCGTCCTGCACAGCGGCCGTCACCCGAAGCGCAAGCAATGGATTGAAGGGATGAGCCGCGGGCATGACGAAAGGCACCCCAAGCTCATGGGCGATCCGCCGGGTGTGCTTGTAGATGTAGAACCGCTTCTGCTTCACCTCCGCGGGCCCTGTCGTGCCGAGCGCGTTGAGCACGCCCGCGAAGAGCACGGGCACGAGCTCCACGGTGCGGCCATGACGCTCGGCAATCGCCGGGAGCTGCGTCCACGCGAGATACGAGTACGGCGATACGTAGTCGAAGAAGAAGCGAAGCGGCGAGCGATTCATGGCGCCGACTCTACGCCTCTCTGGCCATCTGCATCGAACATTGCCAGAACACGGCCCGGAGCGCCCGGGCCTCCTACCAGCTCCCGCTGGAGCCACCGCCCGAGGAGCGTCCTCCACCGAAGGAGCTGCCTCCTCTGGAGGAAGAAGACGAGCTCGGGCGGGTGAGCTTGGGGGTGCTGCGCGTGAACGAGTTGCGGTAGCTGCAGTGCTTGCAGGAGACCTCCACCAGCACCCTGCCCCCATGGTCATAGGTCGCTGGCTCGAGGGTGGTGCTCGTCTCCGACTTCGTCTTGTATTCGCACTGCGGGCACTTGGAATAGGACGTGAGCCAGGCGCCATAGCGCTCCACCCGCGCATCGTGGCAGGACAGGCACCACCACACGTCGTAGTCCACCGAGCCCAGGCGCTCCTCGCGCTGTTGCCCCCCGTCGAGATGGGCATCATCCCTGTCTTCGTCGAGGAGTTGGCGCGGCTGCGCGCAGCGCTCACAGATGCGCGGGCGCCGGCGCAACCAGCGGCGCAGGCCAGCAAACCCCGCGACAAGGGCACCAGCGCCTCCGCCGTAGAACCAGACACTCATGTCGTTCGAGCCTCCCCGCACCGGAGGGCTCTCATAGGAGGAGGGCGGGCGCCGGAACGGGGGTGGCTCTTGCACGGGAGCGGTGCCGCTCGAGGGCACGTTGGCGGAAGTGCTGCTCGCGGCTGGACTGGGGGTGCTGCTCGCGGACAGAGGGGAAGCAGCACGGCTCACGGATGCGTTGAGAGGCGAGCGCTCGAGCAGGTCTCTCAGGCCCCTTGCGCCCGCGAGCACCGCCCCGCCCGGGTCCCCGCGCTTGAAGGCGGGGACAATCTGCCCTGACATCAAGGCATCGCTCCGGGCCGTGTCCGCGCGGCTGTCGACGCCGTCACCGAGGACGATCTCCGCCTTGCGGTCGCGCAGGGCGATGAGGAGCAACGCACCATCATCGCGCCCGGCATGGCCGATGCCCCACAGGTTGAAGAGCTCGGTGGCGAAGGTGCGCGGGTTGCGCCCCCCGGTCGTCACCACCACCACCACCGCGAGCTGCCCGAGGCCCTTGCCATCCACCTCCGAGCCCCACTGGTCCACTTGAGCGAGCGTGGGGGAGGACAGCGTTCCCGTGGTGTCCACGGACCAGGAGCCCGGCCGAGGCCGAGGAATCGCTCTCACCGTCTCGCCTTGAGCGGGCAGGCTCAGGGCACAGAACAAGAGGGTCCAGCAGAGAAGGGCGCGCATGAACTCCGAGCATAGCCCCCTCCATTGTGCACTCGCCAATGCCTGGCCCCACGCGCAGGAGCATCACCCCACCCTCCAGTCCGAGACACGCGCGTGCTTCCAGACAAGTGCCCTTTAGGGCATTGCGGCGCGGGGGGTGAACTGGAATCCATGGGTCGTTTTCGCGGTGCTGTTCCGCCGCGAAAGCAGGGGGGGACACTACATGATCACCAAGCTGTCGAGCTTCCCACCCGGAGGAACGAGACGGCGCTCACAAACGCGCCGGCCTCTGTCTGTCTGACAGCAACACGTACGTGGAGGGAAGAACAATGCCAGCCATTCATGGTTTCTTGCTACGCAATGGAGAGGGGACTCCGTTGGGGCAGTTTGTCCCAACCGGCAAGTTCGGAAGACTCTTTCCGTCGCTCCAACCACTCACTCCTCCGCTGGAAGCCCTGGATGAGCTCGGCCGCGCGATGAAGGACGCCAACTCGGCGGACCCCAAGGGTGACAACGAGGACGTCCCCGCCGGCTTCACCTACCTCGGCCAGTTCATCGACCACGACATCACCTTCGACACCACCCCCATCCAGGAGGTGCTCGTCGACCCCCTGGCACTCCACAACTTCCGCACCCCCGCGTTGGATCTCGACTGCCTCTACGGCAGGGGTCCCGGCGACCAGCCCTTCCTCTACCAGCTCCCTCCCAACGACGCCCTCTTCGTCATCGGGCGCACCAACGCCACCCCTGGTGGGGGCGATCCCAAGGTGAAGCCGTCGCTCGACTTCGACCTGCCTCGCGGCCCGCAGGGCCAGGCCATCATCGGCGACCCGCGCAATGACGAGAACCTCATCGTCGCCCAGCTCCACCTGGCCTTCATGCGCTTCCACAACAAGGTGGTCGAGGGGCTCCAGAAGGGCACCGTCGCGCCGCCTTCCGGGCTCCGGCGCAGCCTGTTCGAGGAAGCCCGCCAGCTCGTCATCTGGCATTACCAGTGGATCGTCCTGAATGACTTCCTGAAGCGGGTGATCGACAAGGACGTGCTCGAGAACGTGCTCGAGAAGGGCCGCAGCTTCTACCTGCCCCAGGGCGACGCCTTCATCCCGGTGGAGTTCTCCGCCGCCGCCTACCGCCTGGGACACAGCATGGTGCGCGAGGCGTACGACTACAACGAGGTCTTCACCTTCAAGGACGGCCCTCGCAAGGCAGTGCCCGCTTCGCTCCGGCTGCTGTTCCGCTTCTCCGGGCGCTCCGGGACGGGCGTGCCCATCCCCAGTGATTGGATCATCGACTGGCGGCGCTTCTTCCAGTTCCAGAACGACGGGGTCACGGCCGGCCTCAGCCGCAAGCTCGACCCCTTCCTCGCGCCGACGCTCTCCGAGATTCCCGACCACGGCGTGCTTCCGGGCGTCAACCTGCCCATCGCCAACCTGCGGCGCGGACGCAGCCTCGGCCTGCCCTCCGGGCAGAACGTGGCCCGGCGCATGCGCATCAAGCCTCTGTCGCCCGAGGACATCGCCAAGGGACCTGATGGGCAGGTGGCCGCCAAGCACAACCTGCACCTCGAGACCCCGCTCTGGTACTACATCCTCAAGGAGGCCGAGCAGCGCGGGAACAGCAAGAACCTCGGTCCCGTGGGCAGCCGCATCCTGGCCGAGGTCTTCGTGGGCCTGCTCGAGTGCGATGCGAGCTCCTTCCTCGCCAGCAATCCGCAATGGAAGCCCACGCTGCCCTCGAGCAAGCCGGGCACCTTCACGATGACGGACCTGCTCCGGTTCTCGGGCGACCTGTCGCCCATCAACGACGCCAAGAACCTGCTGCCTTGAGGCGAGGCGCGCAGGAGAGGGGGATTTGACCCGGCCGGATACCACCACCGGCCGGGTGTTTTTCGCGTCACTCACGTGAAGGAGCGCTCCACGTATGGCGTTGATCGATCGCGTCAAGACACTCTGCGACCGGCTCGCGGGCCACGGCTGGGCGGACCGGCTGAGTCCCTTTGGGTTGGACATCACCGCGGCCTCGCCCACGGCGCTGGCCACCCAGCTCGCCCGAGCCGTGCAGCGGCCCACGGGCAACGAGCTGAAAGGCTTCGAGGACTTCGCCTTCCGGAGCGCGGCTGGCGTCAAGCCCGCCTCGCCCGGCAAGAGCCTGCTCTACCACGCACTGGCCAGCCCCTACGTGCATCCGCGGCCCGGCAACACGCCCGCGCCCTCATCCGAGGCATACCCCACGCTCGAGGAGCTCGACACTCTCGAGAACTACATCTACAGCCTCGCGAGGAGGCGGCTGGCGGACTTCCCCAGCGCCATGCTCGCGGTGTTCGCCTACCAGTACCGGCCCGGCGAGCGCAGCCCGCATGGTCTGCACGCGGACATGGCCTTCTCCCGCACGGGAGTGGCCCGTGTTGGCACCCGTCCTCCCCGCTACGATGCGGCACGGCGTAGCTTCTGGGTGGAGCCGGAAGACGGCGGTGATGGGCTCGCCGTCCTCCCCGCTCGCTACGGCGCCTTCTTGTGCGTGTCGGGGCGGCCGAGCACCCAACGGGTGGTGCTCGACCCCGTGCAGGGAGACAACCTCCTCAACTTCCTCTTTCCCGTGCACAAGCTCTTCCCCGGGGACGAGTGCCTCGTGGGGGAGACACTCACCGAGGCGGAGCTCGTCTTCGACGAGTACCACCGCAACGAGAAGCTGCGCCGCGTCCACACGAATGGTCGCATTCCCGCGTTGCCGCAGTTCGACATCGGCCGGACACCGTTCGTGCGCCAGTCGGGAGATGACGATGCGCTGGTGGGCGAGCAGCGGGTGGGAGCCAGCGTGCTCATCGTTCCCGTGCACCACCCGGCGCTCGTGAGGACGGTGACGCAGACCGTGGCGGGGCGCGAGGAGTTGGTGCGCTTCCGCGTTCCCCGGAGGCAGCGCGTCACCTTCGGGCAGGACTCGCGCGAGACGCGCTTCTGGACGAGCTTTGACACCATCTCCGGTGGACCGGCGGGCCGGCGCGCCCCCGAGTACGTCAACATCCGCCACCGGGTGACGCTGGGCCCCGGAGGCACCTTTGTGCTCGAGGACCTGAGCGGTCCGCTCGCTGGTGGGAACTTCCTCCCGGAGGCTGAGTTCCTCGCGCTGGTAGATCGCGGAGGGTACGAGGCCGCTCACTTCACGGACGACACGTGCGACGGGTCCGTGGCTGTCCGAGTGAGTGGGCTGAGTCGACCGCTCGGGACGACGCTGCCGGCCTACTCGCTCGTGACGGCACCGGACTTCTTCCCGCTCGCGGATCAGTTCGAGGTCGCCGCCTGGGTCGAGACGCTGCCAGACCCGCACTTCCGACAAGGCGGACCCAAGCCCCTGAGCCGCGGACGGGACAGCGTCAATCCGGACCTCCAGCGACCCGGGCAGCCGGACACCAAGGCCTTTCGCCGCAGCGACAGGACGCTGACGGCCGTAGTGGGACCTGGGGCCGTAGGCAGCGCCCAGGCCGGTGAGCGGACGGCGGTGCTCGTCACCTGGCTGCCAGATGGAGCCTCCGGCGTCTTCGCCCCGGGTTGGGATGTGGCGCTCGGCAATGATGACCTGGGGAGCTTCACCGCGTCCTTCGGCCTGGGCAGCCCCTTCCCCGAGGATGCCAAGCTGTGCGCGGCGCTGAACTCCTTCTGGCCCGCGGTGGCTCCCGATGCCTCGCGGACGTTCAACGAGGCCCCCATGGGCAAGCCAATGCTCGACTCCGAGCTGGGCTACCACCCGCAGCACCCGCGCGTCCTGGCCGGAGAGGTCACCTCGTCACTGGGATGGGATGGTGAGCATGGCCCCTTCCTCTTCCAGGAAGGGGGGCGGTGGTTCATGAACTTCGCCAACCGCTTCCGCTCCGACTACGTCTCCAATGCGCTGAAGGGGCGGATGCGGCTCGGCCCGCTCGCGCACGTGACAGCCCCGGAGCTCATCGCACGGATGGAAGCGCTGCGCTTCTGCATCAAGCGCGTGGTGCCTCCAGCGGGAGACACAGTCCCCACCTCCACCCTCGTGCTGGTGACGACGGAGAAGGTGGAGGACTGGGCGGTGGGGCCACCGAGGGACGCCGCGCTGAGTGGCCCGGGCTATCTGCTCGTCTTCGTCGAGACTGCGAGTCAGGAGGAGGCCATTCCCAACACTCCGCGCCGGAGGGACCAGGTCCTGCGGCGCTTCACCTGCCGCGTCTCACGCTCGGCGGTCCGCTTCCAGGTGGATGATGGGCCCTTCACGCTCATCCCCCGCCCGCCCGGGGTCGTCTGAGTCCCCGGAACACCTGTCATGGACGGGGCCTCGGACGTCGTCATCGTAGGAGCGGGTCCCGCCGGATGCGCGGCGGCCATCGGCTGCGCTCGAGCCGGGCTGCACGTGCGGCTCCTCGATGCGGCCCGCTTCCCGAGGGAGCTTCCGGGAGAGACGCTGCACCCGGGAGTGGAAGCGCTCTTGGAGCGGCTGGGTGTGGCTGCCGAGGTCCGGGCCGCGGGCTTCCCACGCCATGAGGGCATCTGGACGCATTCTCCCGAGGGGCGTGTCTTCACCCCGTATGGGGCCGATGCAGACGGTCCGTGGCGTGGCTTCCAGGCCTGGCGCGCCGAGTTCGATGCGCTCCTGCTGCGGCGCGCGGTGGCACTGGGCGTCGAGGTATTGCAACCCTGCCGGGCCCTCCAGCCGCTCGTCGAGCAGCAGCGAGTGGTGGGCGTGGAGACGCCCCAGGGACTCCAGCACGGCCGGTTCGTGGTCGATGCCAGCGGCCGGGGACGCTGGTTCACCCGGAAGCAAGGGCTCGCCAGGAGCGTGGACTCGCCGTTCCTGCTTGCCCGGTATGGCTATGTACATGGCCACTTCATGGAGTTTGACGAGCACCCATCCCTGCGCTGGGAGCCGGACGGTTGGGAGTGGATCGCCCAGGTCCGTCCGGGGCTCTACGCGTGGACACGGCTGTCACTCCAGGCCGACCTGCGGACACGAGCGGACCTGCCCCAGGCCCTGCGCACGGGCAGAGCCACTGGCGCGCCACGCGGGGCGGAGGTCACCTGGAGCTGTGTCGAAGCCCCGGCCGGAGACGGCTACTTCATTGCCGGAGACGCTGCGGCGGTGGTGGACCCCGCCTCCTCCCAGGGGGTCCTGCGCGCCCTGATGCAGGGGATGATGGCCGCACACCTCATCACCGCCTGCGTGAAGGAAACAGTCCATGAGACCGAAGCGGCCCGCTTCTACCGGGGCTGGGTCCGCGACCTGTACCAGCGGTCCTCCTCCGCGCTGCGCGCACGGTACGCAGCCATGCCCGGCGCTCCGCCCTGGGCCGCGAGCTCGCAAAAGTTGTCCAACAGTTGGACAAGTTCGTAAAGAGCGCGCCCGGGAGGCCGCCGGTGGACTTCAGCTCAGGCGCCCACGGGTCCCAGGTCGGTCGGCTGGCCACGGACCCATTGCACGCCCCGCTGCGCCCGGTAGTCGGTGAAGAGGGACGCGAGGATGGTGCTCGCCCCCACGAGGACGTGCACCCAGGTGGCCCACCGGCTCCGGCGCGCACCTCCGAAGAGGAAAGGCGCGGCGATGACGCCGAAGCTCCACACGTAGTCGATGGCCTCGTGCACCTCGATGGGGATGAACTTCACGAGGCTCAGCTTGTAATCGGTGAGCAGCGACACACCCAGGCCCGAGCACCCCAGCACCAGGCTCGCGGTGCGGGCAGCGCCTAAGCCAGACAGCAGCCCCACCCCGGTCACCAGCACCGCGCCCTTGTAGTCCATCACCGAGTGGACGTTCTGCGGGATGCGCCGGCGCAGGGGCAGCTTGTCCAGCAGGGGCATCGCGGGGATTCCGGCTGCCGCGCTCCGGTCGAACAGGCCCTTGTGCTCGCTCACCGAGACGGGGACATGGGTCAGTTCTCGCGGATGCTTCGGTTCCGGCGGGTGAATAGGCTCCATGCCTCAAGGGTAGGCACCCACGTGGCGCCTCACCGCCCCCACGCTGTCCGCCCGCCTGGAGTCCAACCGTTCATGCGCGGCCTGATGCGCATACGATGAGAGGATGCCCCCTCCCGACTCCTCCCTCCAGCGCGTCCCCCATGCCGGCATCTGGCTCGATAGCTTCAGCCTGACGCCCGTCCCAGGAGGCGCGCTCCTCATCGGTGGAGGGGAGTGGCACCGTGATGGCATCGGCACCACGCCCCGGGTGGCCACCCTCGTTGCGCTCTGGGACTCCGCAAAGCGGGCTTGGGTCGAGTTCCCTCCCCTTCCCCACCCAAGGCAGGACCATGCCGCAGTGGCCCTCCCAGATGGGCGCGTGCTGATCGCCGGAGGGCGCGGCGCCTCGAGTCCGGATATGGCGGCCACCCTCGTCTGGGAGCCGGGAACCCGGAACTTCCGCGAGGGCCCTCCGCTCCTCGCGGCCCGTTCGCATCCCATCGCCGTGGTACTCCCGGATGGCGCAGTGCTGGTGCTCGGCTCCGATTTTGATGACGACATGGAGCGCGGGACTCGCGCGGAGTTGCTGCGGCCCGGAGCCAGCGCCTGGGAACCCGCCGGGCAGGCGGTCCGCATCTTCCACCCGGGGCCCGTGTGCGTGAGCGGCGAGCGCGTGCTCATCGCCGGTGGCCGGGACAACGGCTCCGGCTTCGCCATCATCGACGGCGTCCACATCGCGCCGCCCTTGGATCAAAGCACCGAAATCTGGGAGCGCGAGGGCCGGACCTGGCGCGTGGCAGGGCCTTTGACGGAATCCCGCGACGAGGCCAAGGGTGTCACGCTCTCGGACGGGCGAGTGCTCGTCGTCGGCGGCTGGCGCCAGGGCACTCCCCTCGCCACCGCGGAGGTGTGGGACCCTCGCACGGAAAGCTGGAGCCCGGCCGGTACACTCGCCACTCCGCGTTCCTCATTCACCCTCACCGCGCTCCCCCATGGGCGCGCTGCTGTGTCCGGTGGGCTCGTGGAGACGTTCCAGGCTACGGACTCGGTGGAGATATGGGACCCGACTCGCGGCACATGGTCCCCGGGCCCCTCGCTCGCTCGCGCCCGCGCGGGTCATCTGCTCGCCGAGCTGGGACCTGGGGTCTTCCTCGTGGTCGGTGGTTCTCGGTCTCCCACCGATGGGGAACCGGAGACCTTCTCGGAAGTCTGGCACTCGGAGTCGTGACGGGCCCGCAGTAGATGGGGTTCAACCCGGGGCCCGGGTACCCTCACCCCGTCCCTCTCCCGGGGGGAGAGGGGAGATTGGCTCTTGGGTGATTGGGTTGCTGGGTGTTGGGTTGGATTGGGCTCAATCGGGTTCCGTGTCCGTCACCTTCTCGCCCAGGCTCTGCAACCTCGAGTAGAGGCGCCGACGCGTGATTCCCAGCAGCTTCGCCGCTGCCGTCTTGTTCCCCCCTGCCCTCTCCAGCGCCGCGTACAGCAGCTCCCGCTCGAAGGCGTCCAGGTTGAAGCCCTCCCCCAACACGTCCGCCGCCCGCACGTCCTTGCCTCCTCCTCGTGACAGCGAGGGGCCTCCCGCTCCCAGGTGCTCCGCCAGGATGTCTCCCTCTCCCGACAGGATGAGCGAGCGCTCCAGCGCGTTCTCCAGCTCGCGCACGTTGCCCGGCCAGCCGTACCCCGTCAGTCGCGCCTCCGCCTCCTTCGACAGCTTCGACGCCGGCAGCCCCTTCCTCGCCAGCACCGCGTGCGCCAACGGCACCAGGTCCTCCTTGCGCTCGCGCAACGGCGGCACTTCGATGCTGAAGACGTTCAGCCGGTAGTAGAAGTCCTCTCGGAATCGGCCCTCGCGCACCGCCGCCGCCAGGTCCCGGTTCGTCGCCGCAATCACTCGCACGTCCACCTTGCGCGCCTGCGTGCTGCCCAGTGGCACGAACTCCCGCTCCTGCAGGAAGCGCAGCAGCTTTACCTGCGTGGCCGGTGTCACCTCGCCAATCTCGTCCAGGAACAGTGTCCCCCCGTCCGCCGCCGCCAGGTGCCCTGCCTTCTTCTCCGTCGCCCCCGTGAAGGCGCCCTTCTCGTGGCCGAACAGCTCCCCCTCCAGCAGCGTCTCCGGCAGCGCCGCACAGTGCACCTCCACCAACGGCCCCGCCGCGCGCTTGCTCGAATAGTGGATGAGTCTCGCCAGCTGGCTCTTTCCCGTGCCGCTCTCCCCCAGCAGCACCACGCTCGCGTCGCTCGCCGCCACCTGCTTCGCCGAGGCCAGCGCCTGCTTCATCCGGGGGCTCTCCGCCACCAGCTCCGGCGTGAGCCGCCGCACCAGCCGCTCGCTCTTTGCCTCCGATGCGCGCTGCTCGGCCAGCCGCCTCACCCGCAGCCGCACCTCGTCCATCGCGAAGGGCTTGGTGAGATAGTCCGCCGCGCCTCCCTTCATCGCCGCCACCGCGTTCTCGGCGGTGCCGTACGCCGTCATCATCACCACCGCTGGCGGCGTGGGCAGCGCCTGCGCCGCCTTCAACACCTCCAGCCCTCCCACCTCCGGCATCATCAAGTCCGTCAGCACCACGTCGAAGCCCCGCCGCACCAGTTCCACCAGCGCCGCGCGTCCCCCCGTCACCCGCGCCACCTCGTGCCCGTCCAGCTCCAACGCCTCGGCCACCAGCTTCCCCAGCTTCACCTCGTCATCCACCACCAACACCTGCGCCATGCTTCACCTCACTCGTCCGATGACCTCGGAGCCGGATGGCTGATCACCGCCCCGCCCCGCTGTGTGGCCAGGAGCCCGAGTGCCCCCTGCCCCGCCTGGTTGATCAATTTCGGACACCTGCGTGTTCTCTACCGGCAATGACGCAGAGCGGCACCTGCCTATCTTCGGTGCCCTCTCCCCTGCCGTTGCCAGTTCAACCCAATCACTACGCCGAGGTCCGATTGTCGACTGTGTACGAAGCGCCGGGACAGAAGGGCAGCAAGGTTCAGTACCTCCCCCGTTATGGGAACTACATTGGTGGTGAGTTCGTCCCGCCCGTGAAGGGGCAGTACTTCGAGAACATCACCCCCGTCACCGGCAAGCCGTTCTGCGAGGTTCCCCGCTCCACCGCCGAGGACGTCGAGAAGGCGCTCGACGCGGCCCACAAAGCCAAGGCCGCCTGGGGCCGGACGTCGCCCACCGCGCGCGCCGACATCCTCAACAAGATTGCTGACCGGATGCAGGCCAACCTGGAGATGCTCGCCGTCTCCGAGACGTGGGACAACGGCAAGCCCATCCGCGAGACGCTCGCCGCGGACCTGCCGCTGGCCATCGACCACTTCCGCTACTTCGCCGGCTGCCTGCGCGCCCAGGAGGGCAGCCTGGCCGAGCTCGACGAGCACACCGTCGCGTACCATTTCCACGAGCCGCTCGGCGTGGTGGCTCAAATCATCCCCTGGAACTTCCCGCTGCTGATGGCGGCGTGGAAGCTGGCGCCCGCGCTGGCCGCCGGCAACTGCGTGGTCATCAAGCCCGCCGAGCAGACCCCCGTCACCATCCTCAAGTTCGCGGAGCTGGTGGGCGACCTGCTGCCTCCCGGCGTGCTGAACATCGTCAACGGCTTCGGCATCGAGGCCGGCAAGCCCCTGGCCAGCAACAAGCGCGTGGCCAAGGTGGCCTTCACCGGTGAGACGACCACGGGCCGCCTCATCATGCAGTACGCCTCGGAGAACCTCATCCCCGTGACGCTGGAGCTGGGCGGCAAGTCGCCCAACATCTTCTTCGCGGACGTGTTCGCGCAGAACGACGACTTCGCGCAGAAGGTGCTCGAGGGCTTCGCCATGTTTGCCCTCAACCAGGGCGAGGTGTGCACCTGTCCCTCGCGTGCCCTCGTGCAGGAGCGCATCTACGAGGAGTTCATGCAGAAGGCCATCGAGCGCACCAAGCGCATCGTCCAGGGCAACCCGCTCGACCCCAAGACGATGATCGGCGCGCAGGCCTCCAACGACCAGTTGGAGAAGATCCTCTCGTACATCGACATCGGCAAGAAGGAGGGCGCGAAGGTGCTCACCGGCGGTGGCCGCGCCAACCTGTCCGGCGCGCTCGCCGAGGGCTACTACGTGGAGCCCACCATCTTCGAGGGCACCAACAAGATGCGCATCTTCCAGGAGGAGATCTTCGGACCGGTGGTGTCGGTGACGAAGTTCAAGGACATGGAGGACGCGCTGGCGGTGGCCAATGACACGCTCTACGGCCTGGGCGCGGGCGTGTGGTCGCGCGACACGAACACGGCCTACCGCATGGGCCGCGCCATCCAGGCGGGCCGCGTGTGGGTGAACTGCTACCACCTCTACCCGGCGCACGCGGCGTTCGGCGGCTACAAGCAGTCGGGCATTGGCCGCGAGACGCACAAGATGATGCTCTCGCACTACCAGCTGACGAAGAACATGCTGGTGAGCTACGACCCGAAGCCGATGGGCTTCTTCTAGGCCAGAGCCGAGGAACCACTGAATGAGCATCGAGCGCGTTGCCGTCACCCCCGCCGCCGAGGACCTGCTGCGCAAGCTGCAGGGGGTTCACGGCCCCCTGATGTTCCATCAATCAGGAGGGTGCTGCGACGGCAGCGCGCCCATGTGCTTCCCGAGGAACGAGTTCAAGGTGGGCCACGAGGACGTGTTCCTCGGCACCATCGTGGACACGCCCTTCTACATCAGCGGTCCTCAGTTCGAGTACTGGCAGCACACCCACCTGACGGTGGACGTGGTGAAGGGGCGCGGGAGCGGCTTCTCCGTGGAGGCGCCCGAGGGCGTGCGCTTCCTCATCCGCTCGCGCGTCTTCACCGACGACGAGTACTTCACCCTGAAGCAGGCAGGCCCGGCCCCGCGAGGGCCCCAGCACGGCTGAATCCGAGCGGAGTTCCCACCCACGCCGCGTTCAGGGGGAGATGCGGCTCTCGAAGGCATCCAACTGGGAGAGGCGAGCCGTGCAGGACGCCACCCTCTCGCAGCGGGTGCTCTTCAGGGTCACGCTGCTCTGGATGGACAAGGTGCCCTCGACGGAGGGCATGTCCTCCGGTATCTGCACCCTCAATTCCGAGCCCTCCAGCCGGTGAGGTAGCGAGCGCGTGTGCTGGTTGTTCGTATCACCCGCCACGCGGAAGAAGACGCTCATCACCGAGAGCGCATCCGCGGGATGGCCCCAGCTGAAGGTGAGCTCTTCGCCGGGCTTCGGGGACGACGGCTCGCCACGCACCGGGAGGAAGTTGTGTCCGGCCACGAAAGCGTCGGGTACCTCCATGGAGAGCGCGAGCTTGCTGGTGGGCTGGGTGATGCGCAGCCGCGCCATGCTCCCCTCCGCCCATGTTTCAGGGGCAAGCGTGCCGTAGGACAGGGGATTGCTGCAGTAGACGCCCCCGGAGTAGGGCGGCGGGGTGCGGTAAACCCGGCGCTCGCCGAGGGTGAGGACGGAGAGAGGCTGGTCATTGAGCGAGAACGTGGTACCCGCTGGGGCCACGTCGCAGGCCTTGGTGGAGACCTGGACCTGCACGTTGATGGTGCTCTCGCCGCCTTGCGAGAACCGGGACATATATAACTCCAGCGTGCCGGTGCTGAAGTGGGACAGGTTCGCTTTGGGCTCGCGCGCCTCCTCGCTCTCTTCTTCGAGTCCGCAACCCGAGAGGGCCAGGAGGGCGGCCGACGCCAGGACGGCCACCCGGGTTCGCTCATGCAGGGCATTCAGCAAGGTGTCTCTCCTCATGCGCCCGGCCTCGTTGCACCCGCCATGCCGCAACGCATCTTCGAGGAAGGCGCCGGGCCCGCCAGCGAAGTTGTGCAGGCCCCTGCGCATCTCCGTTGTGCACCCGCGCACCGGGAGAGACAGCGCCACCGGCCCGCGAGGTGCGTCCGCGCCCAGCAGTCAACGCGCGCCCGGGAGTCAGCGGGCCTGATGCGCCGCGGGCAGCCGCACCTCGAAGGTGCTGCCTTTGCGCTGCTCGGGCACCAACACCACCGTGCCACCGTGCCGCTCCACCAGCCGACGGCACAGCGCCAGGCCCAGTCCCGTTCCGTTCGCCTTCCCCGTGACGAACAGGTCGAAGAGTCGCTCGCGGACTTCCTTCGGCACTCCCGGCCCGTCGTCCTCCACGCGCACCCGCACCGCGCTCCCGTCCGGTTGCGCCGCCAGCCGCACCTCGCCCTCTCCCTGCGCCTGCGCCGCGTTCTGCAGGAGGTTGGCGAACACCTGTCTCAGTCGCCCCGCGTCTCCCTCCACCGGCGGCAGTTCCGCGAAGCTCCGACGCACCTTCACTCCCGGGAAGGCCGCCTCCGTCGCCCTCGCCGCCTCCTCCAGCACCTCGGACAGCGCCACCCGCTGCGCCGCCAGCGGCCGGTCCGCGCTCAGGTCCAGCAGGTCCTCCGTCAGCCGGCGCAGCCGCTCCACCTCGCCCAGCACGTCCTCCAGCGACTCCTTGTCTCGCTCCGAGAGCTTCGCCCCGCTGCGCTCGCGCATCAGCTCCACCGTGCCGCGGATGACGCCTAGCGGATTGCGAATCTCATGCGCCGCCATGGCCGCCATCTTCGTCAGCGCCTCGCCTCGCGCCGCCTTCGCCGCCGCCTCGCGCCGCGCCCGCTCGTCCCGCAGCCACCGCGCCGCCACCAGCGCCAGCGCCAGCGCCCCCACCGTCGATAGCGCCACCCCGCCCCATAGCGCGCGCCGCAGCGACTCGCGCGCATTGGAGAAGGCTCGCCCTGCCTCCAGCACCAGCACCGACTCCACCTGCCCCCCGCGCCCGCGCACTGGGAAGTAGCCTACCGTCACCTGAAGGTCGCCCATCGCGTAGCCCGCCCCCACCCGCGTCTCTCCCGCCAGCGCAGCCTCCACTCCCGCCGGGTCCGTGCGCAGCAGATCCACCCGCCTGCGCGCCGGCCCCGTGGCGTCCGCAGGCACCGACAGCTTCCGGTCCACCACGTACACCCCGTCCAGCGCGTTGGCCCGCATCAGCGCCTCCAGCCGCTCGGGCGAGGCCGGCGTGTCCGTCAGCAGCAACGCGGCGGACGCTCCCGCGCCCCGCAGCCGCGCATCCAGTGACTGCTCCAGCGCCGCGCTGCCCGCACGGTAGAGGGCCAGCGTCGCCGCGAGCGCTCCCACCAGTCCGAGCGTCGCGAGCCCCAGCGGGCCCAGCGCGCGTGAGGTGAGCCGCGCCATCAGTACAGCCCTCGCGACCACACCAGCCCCAGCCCACCGGTGAAGCGGCCATAGGCGAGCTCAGGGATGTTGGAGGACGCGCCGCGCCAGCCCACCGAGGCCTGCACGCTCCAGTTCCTCGCCACGTCCCACTCTAACACCGCACCTGCGTCGAGGGAGCCGTCCTCACGGCGAGCCCCCAGCGGGTTGTCGAAGTTCTGGTAACCGCGCAGGGAGTAGCCCATATCCCCCAGTATGCGCAGCCCCGGGCGCAGGCCCAGGCGCAACCCGGCGCGGGGGCCGTGCTCGAAGAAGCCGAGCGCCAAGTCATACGTCCTCAGCAGGCCGCCGGACCAGCCCGCCGACACAGTGAGGGACTCGGTGGGGCTCCACTCCACGTCCAGCCGCGCCGTGCTCCGCCACCCGGAATAGCCTTCATACGTAGCGTCGAGGAAGCCCTCGCGGCGCACGGCCGCCGAGCCCTCCACCACCACTGGGCCCACTGGCGCGCGCGCGGCCCCCTGCAACCGGTGCGCGAGCAGGTACGGCGCCCCTCCGAGGGCCAGGTAATCCAGGCCGTACTCCGCGGACAGTTGCAGCACCGGACCCAGGTGCGCCCAGCCCAACGCGCCTCCTGCTCCCGCCAGGTCGAAGCCGTGGAATCGCAGGTGGCCCCGGTAGTTACCGGAGACGCGTGCGTATGGCCCCCGCTGGCCCCAGGGACGCAGGCGCAGCTCGGCGAGCCCCATGCCTACTCCGTCCGCGCTCCCTCCCTGCCGCCGCGTGCCGTCCGGCGCCAGGTCCACGTTGGAGTCGTACTCGCTCCCCAGCCGCACCGTCAGCGCCACCCGCCCCTCTCGCGCGGCCTGCAGACGCAGTTCCTCGGCGCGCCTCGCGAGCCCTTCGTCTGAAGACACCACCGCCGCGTTAAAGAAGGTACCCGCCTCGCTCGCGCGCCCCTCGCGCAGGGCGAGCACTCCGAGGAAGAAAGAGGCCGTGTCCACCAGCTCCGGCTCGGAGAGGGCCTCGTGGAAGGCCACCGCCGCGGCCTTGTCCTCACCGCGCTCGAAGAGGGAGAGGCCGGAGAGCAGCGACGCCGCCGCGGCCTCCGCTTGCTCCTCGGCCGTGTCGCTCTGACAGAGTGACTTCAGGGCCTTCCGCGCCCGGGCGTTGCGAGGGTCCCTGCGCAGCACTTCGCGCCAGGCGATGAGTGCCGTCTCCCTGTCTCCCGCGGCCTGCTCGGTCTCGGCCACCTCCACGTAGAGCGCGGCGGCGGCTGGATCCGGCGTGGCCAGAGGAGTCACCGGCCCGCAGAGGCCGGGCTGGGCGAGCAGCGCGGCCACCAGGAGGCCCAAACTCACGGACTGCGTCCCCCCACCAGCGGAGCAGGCCGCTCGGACAGCGCGCCCAGCGCGTCACGGGCCTCAGCGAGCCGGTAGCTGTCCTCCCGCTTTCCGGCCAGTCGCACCGCTTCCTCCAGGAAGTGCGCGGCGAGTACTGAGCGCCCAGAGGCTCGCACCTGGGCGGCGCGCACGTGGTACCAGTCGATGGAGGCGGGCGTAGGCGTCGAGCGGAAGAGGGCGGCGATGTCTCCGCGCAGCTTGCGCACCTGCTCGCCAATGCGCGGCCCGGAGGCATCTCCCACCGCGTCCAGGAGCGTGTCCGCGCACAGGTAGAGGCGCGCCTCGTAACAGGCCAGCGCGTGGTAGTAGTCGAGCAGCGCGTCCCGCGCGTCCGGAGCCGTCTTGCGTGCGGTGGAGAAAGCCTCCAGCGCCTCCTCGGCGCGGCCGAGCTTCACCAGGGACGCGGCGATGTACCAGTCCGCCTCGCCGTCGGTGCCCAGGCGCTGGGCCACCTTGAACTCCACCAGAGCATTGGCGAAGCGGCCCTCGCGGAAGTGGCGAGCCCCCTGAAGCAAGTGGGGTGTCGCATCCTGGGGTGTGGCCGCCGTGAGCCCAACGAACAGGGCGAGGCAAAGCGCGAGACGCTTCACGCGAGGATCTCTATCACGGACCCCGGACGGGTTGCGGCTGTGCCGGCCGGCCGTTCCCCGGGCTGTCGGGCTTGGGGTCCTTGTTCTTGCGCACCTGCTCGGCGCGAGAGCGGCCCGCTGCGTCCTGTACATCCGAGCCTCCTCCCGCGGCGCCCAACGCGGCAGCACGCGCGGCCTTGATGCTCTGCCCGGGAGGAGTCCGCTCGCTCATGCGCGCAGCGCTCTCCGAGGCCTCGCGGCGGGCCTTTTCAGAGGACTCACCGCGGGTGCGCGCCGCCGCGTCCCGGCGAGAACCCTGCGTGGCGGTGTCCCGAGCCGGCTCGGCTACAGAGGAGGAAGCCTCAGGCAAGCGGGGCAGCTGCGCCGGGAGCGAAGCCTGCACCTCGAGCGCCTCGAGGATGGCAGCCCGGGGCTCCTGACGGCGTGGCGGTTCCTCGGCGCTGGCGCCCGCGGCCCACAACGAGATGGCGAGAATGAGGAGCCCGCGCATGACCGCCTCCACGACGCGCCCCAGGGAGAAGACGCACCCGGGAGCCTAGCATTCTCCGTGCCGGGCACCGGCTCCCCGGCAATGCGCCTGTCTGCTTCCGAAGCCTGCACCATCTGGGACACCCGCCTGTACCAACCGGTACATCCAGGCCCACCCGCCCTCTCCATGAAATACACGACTTCCAGACTGCACTGGGAGCGTACACTCGACGATCTGGCTCATTCCCCCTCGGAGCTCCGCATGTCCCTGCCCAAGATTCTCTCGCGCCGCCCCTGGCTGATGCTGCCCGTGGCGCTGACCCTCGCCTGTGGTGGACCCCTGGTCTTCGATGAGTCCCCCGAGGAAGCGAGCGTGGAGCAGGCTCCCCTCACGACACTGGCAGATCCCACGGCGTGTAGCGCCAACGCTGGGGCCGGTCCCTTCCGCGTCTACATGTCCACCACCGGCAATGACGCCAATACCGGGCGCGCGTCGAGCAGTCCCGTCCTCACCCTGAGCCGGGTGCAGGACATCATCCGCTCCGCGGCCCCCACCTGCCCCACCGAGGTGCGCATCGGGACAGGCACCTACTACGGGCAGTCCGTGACGTGGACCTACGTGTCGGGCCATGAGATCAAGTTCATGCCGGCCGATGGCACCAGCGCCGTGCGTCCCGTCTTCGATGGCTGCTCGTCGGCGAGCGGCGCGTGCACGCAGCGCACGTGGTTCGCGCTCGGCAATTCCTCCGGCGTCCCGTCGAAGCTGCACTTCTGGTACGTCCGCGTCCAACGCTACAGCACCGCCATCAGCTTCAATGGCCAGCGAGACAACCTGGCGGGCTTCAACGGCGGCAACCGCATCTACGGCTGCTACTTCGATCAAATCGGCAATGGCTGGGCGGGCGCCACGAGCCATGAGCCCAGCACGGCGGCCGTGCGGCTGGTGAACTCGGACGACAACATCATCGAGAACAACCACTTCTACAACATCACCAACTCGGCCAGCCCGGGCCTCCTCCACGCCATCTACGTCGCGCACAAGTCGGATCGCAACTCCATCCAGCGCAACGTCTTCGAGCGCGTGTCGGGGGATGCCATCCGCATCCGCGACTACTCCAACTACAACATCATCAACGCGAACCGCATCACCCGGGCCGGCGCCTATGGGTATTCGGAGTGGCTCTGCGACGCGGCCCAGCGCACCGACTGCACCCTGGCCACCGAGTGCCGCTCGTACCAGAACGAGTTCCGCGACAACACGCTGGATGGAACCTACTCCTGCCAGCCCATGCCCACCTGGGTGTACTACCAGACGGACTACCCGGCGAACTGCACGCGCACGCAGCTCGACCCGCGCCTGCGCACCAGCGGCAACGTGCAGACCGCCACGCCCTGCTCGCTGTGAGGCCTCCTCGCGCGGAAGCCCCGCCCCCCGCCGGAGATGGTTGACAGAGGCAACTATTTCGTTGACGCTGCCATGCATCAGGCCGTGCCCGCTCCGAGGTGCCGAGGATGTCCGACAAGGGAGTCGCCCAGCGCGTGGAGGCAGTGAGGCGCTTCAACCGCTTCTACACCCAGAAGATTGGTGTCCTTCAGGAAGGGCTGTTGGAGAGCCCTTTCTCCCTCTCCGAGGTGCGCGTGCTCTACGAGCTCGCCCACCGTGAGGAGCCCACGGCCACGGAGCTCGGCCGGGAGCTTGGCCTCGACGCCGGCTACCTGAGCCGCATCCTCAGCCGGTTCGAGAAGAAGGGCTTCCTCCGCAAGACGCCCTCCAAGGCCGATGGACGGCGAAGCCATCTCCAGCTCACACGGCAAGGCCGAAATGCCCTCGCCCCGCTCGACGCGCGCTCGAGCGCCGAGGTCACCCGGATGATGGCTGGGCTGTCTCCCGCCGGGCAGCGGCGACTGGTGGAGGCGATGCACACCATCGAGGAGTTGCTCGGTGCGAAGGCCGAACCGAAGGCCCCGTATCTACTCCGGCCGCATCAGTCAGGAGACCTGGGTTGGATCGTCCAACGCCACGGCGTGCTGTACTCCCAGGAGTACGGCTGGGACGAGCGCTTCGAGGCCCTCGTGGCCAGCATCGTCGCGGAGTTCATCCAGAAGCTGGATCCGAAGCGCGAGCGCTGCTGGATAGCGGAGAAGGACGGCGAGCCCGTCGGCTCCGTGTTCCTGGTGAAGAAGTCGAAGACGGTCGCCAAGCTTCGCCTGCTCCTGGTCGAGCCCTCCGCGCGAGGGCTGGGCATCGGCTCGCGGCTGGTGGACGAATGCGTGCGCTTCGCCCGTCAGGCCGGCTACCTCAAGGTGGCGCTGTGGACGAACAGCGTGCTCCTCGGCGCTCGGCACATCTACGCGGCGGCGGGTTTCAAGCTCGTCCACTCGGAGCCGGACCCCCTCTTCGGCGAGGGTCAGGTGGGCGAGACGTGGGAGTTGGCCCTCTGAGGTTCAGGTCTGGGCGAGCCTGTCTTGCACGCTCCGCAGGAGCGTCTCTGTCTCGGGGTCTGGGGTTGTTCTTCTTCGCTGTGCTTCCTGAAGCAGCCCGAGCGCATGGCCCAGCCGGTGTGCGGCGCCCTCTGTGTCTCCTCGCTGCTGGAGGAGGTCCGCCTCCGTACTCACCAGCTTTGCCAGTGCTTTGATCTTCTCCGGGTGCTCCAGCAACCCCGCCACCGAGCCCGCATCGATGGTGATGAGCATCCGGTACTCCATCCCGAAGAGGGACAGGCTCGCATGGTGGACGAGGTCGAGCGCCTCCTCCGTCTTCTGGCTCTTCCCCGCCTTGATGATCGCCGCGAGCGCCGCCACCAGCCGCTCGATCATTCGCTCGATGAAGTCCTCGCGGATTCCAGCCATGGGCAACGGTCCTCTGGGGAGAGACCCTCCGATTGGGAAGGCTCCTCAACCTAAGGGTCTCTTCCGCGTTGGCAACCCGGACTTGGGTGGGAACCCGGGATCCTCGATACCCTCACCCCGTACCTCTCCCGGAGGGCGAGGGGAAATTGACGGGGAGATGGTCTGGTCTGGTCTGGTCTGGTCTCAGGGTTTCTGGAACCACGGCATCATCGCTCGCAACCGGCGGCCTACTTCCTCGATGGGGTGGTGACGGCCTTCCTCCAGCAGCCTCTTGAAATTCGGCCGGCCTGCTGCGTTCTCATCCATCCACTCCTTCGCGAAACGCCCGTCCTGGATCTCCCCCAATACCTCCTTCAGCCTCGCTCGCACCGCCCCGTCCACCACCCTCGGGCCCCGTGTCAGGTCTCCGTATACCGCCGTGTCGCTGATCCGCTCGCGCATCCCCGAGATGCCGTGCTCGTACATCAGGTCCACCACCAGCTTCAGCTCGTGCAGCACCTGGAAGTATGCCACCTCCGCTGAGTAGCCCGCTTCCACCAGCGTCTCGAAGCTCGCTTGCACCAGCGCCGTCATTCCTCCGCACAGCACCGCCTGCTCCCCGAAGAGGTCCGTCTCCGTCTCCTCCCGGAAGCTCGTCTGGAGGACTCCCGCCCTCGTCGCTCCCATCCCCTTCGCGTATGCCAGCGCCCGCTCTAGCGCCTGGCCCGTCGCGTCCTGCTTCACCGCTACAAGGCACGGCACGCCTTGCCCTTCCACGAAGGTCTTACGCACCAGGTCCCCCGGGCCATTCGGTGCGATCATCGCCACATCCACTCGCGCCGGCGGCCGCACCAGGCCGTAGTGGATGGCGAAGCCGTGGTAGTAGAGCAGCAGCTTCCCCGGCGTCAGGTTCGGCTCGATGGACTTGTGGAACAGCTCCGCCTGCGCCAGGTCCGACACCAGCAGCGCCAGTACGTCCCCGCGCATCGCCGCCTCCACCGCGTCCACCAGTTCGAAGCCCTCTGCCTCCGCGCACTTTGCCGCGGGCGTCCCCGGGCGCTCGCACACCACCACGCGCACGCCCGAGTCCCTCAGGTTCAACGCCTGCGCTCGCCCCACGCTGCCATAGTCATACACGGACACCGTTAGCCCGCTCAGAAACCCCAGGTCCGCATCCGCGTCATAGAACACCCGCGCCATCCGTCTCCCCCACGCTCAAATCGGATACACGAGCAGCCCCGGTATCCGGAACGTCTCGTACACCACGTCCATCCGCTCGAAGCGCGGCTCCGGTTCCAGCGCCACCCGCGCCTCCACGTGCCCCACGCTCAGCAGCACCGTCTCGCCGTCCTCCGTCGTCCGGTACACCGCGTAGTTCGCCCGCGCCTCCACGTGCCCCGCTTCCTCCTCTCCCACCCGCACATTCGTGTGCAGGTGCCGGCACACATGCGGCGTGTAGACACAGGCCTTGCGGATCGCCACCACCCGGTCCTCCATCATCGCCCGGCTCGTGCACAGGATGAGGCTCACCGGCAGGCCCTGCTGGTGGTTCTCCCTCGGTATCAGCCGGTACTGTCCCCCCTCCACGAACAGCGCCGGCCAGCGCTCCAGCTCGCCATCGTCCAGCGCCTCCGCGTAGCGGTAGAGCAGGTCTTCCACGGTGCAGCGGATGGTCGGGTCCCTCATGCTCGGCCTCGCTCACACTCCCATCAACGTGCGCCACGTCTTCCAGAAGCCGCGAATGGCCGTCTCGTTGGCCAGGTCCCGCTCCGGCTCGCCGTACTGCACCTGTGTCCCCCCGAGTGCCACGAAGGCCGCGTCCCCTCGCTCCCCCTGGATGCCTCGCTGGACGATCTCCAGCGCCTCCACGTCCTCCAGCGAGATGTACCCCGAGGGCCCCACCAGGTTCGCCTGGAGGATTCGCTGGTTGCGCAGCTCCGGCGTGTCGTCCTCGTACCCCAGCAGCGTCCAGATGAGATCGAAGTCGTTCACGTCCCTCGGCAACACGTGCCGCGTCGCAATGCTGTTGGAGATGCGGTGGATGACCAGGCTGGGGAAGACCGTCTGGATGGAGACCGCGATGTCGTCCTTGAAGTCCGGCAGCTTGCGCATCAGCTCGGGCGCCCGCAGCCGGTAGCCCTTCTGGTACGTGCTGATGCCCTGCTGCTCGTACTCCTCGCGGTGCTCCTCCGCGCCTCCTTTGTAGGAGATCAAGTGCCCGCAGCCGCTCGGCTCCGCCAGCGTCTCGCCCCGCTGAGTCGAGCGGAACAGCCCGAACGTCGCCACGAACAGGTGCAGCAGGCCCGCGTGGTACGGGTCCTTCACGTTCTCGAAGTACAGCTTCCAGTTGGCCCTCACCCGCTGGCGCAGGTAGCCGAGCACCTGCAGCTTCCTCCCATCGAACACCCGTGTGAGCTGCGGCCAGACGCCGCCCAGGTACTCGCGCAGCGGCGGGGTGTCGTCGCGGAAACTCGCGAAGACGAGCCCGTTGAGCACCTCCACCCGCAGCCGGCGCAGGCTCAACGCCTTCATGTCCACGTCCACGCCGCAGTAGCCGCCGTGCCCCTCCACCCCCTGCTTGAAGGGCACCGCACGCAGCGTCCCGTCCGGGTCGTAGCCCCACTGGTGGTAGACGCAGTTGAAGCGCTTGTGCTTGCCGCACGCCTCGTGCAGCACCAGCGCGCCCCGGTGCGAGCAGCGGTTGATGAGCACGTGAACCTGTCCGTCCTTCGAGCGCGACAGGATGACCGGCACGTCCCCGATGTGCGTGGTGCGGAAGCTGCCCTCCTCCGGCACCTCGGCATCCAGCCCCACGTAGTTCCACGTCGGCCCCTGAAAGATGCGCTCCTGCTCACGCTGGAACAGCTCCGCGTCCGTGAAGACCCGGTAGGGCACGTGGGCCGTATCGCCCTCGGGCCAGGGCCAGAAGGGTTCCGCCGAAGGGATGGTGTCCATGAGAGAGTCCCGGACGCGGCGAGCCGGGCCTTGGGCCCAGGGCCTCACCACGGAGAAGGAGTCAGGTCTTCATCTGGGCCACGGGAAGCAGCAGCCCCTCACCCCCGCCCTCTCCCGAATCATGCCCTTGTCCGGGGCTACCTTGTTCTCCGCCATCGCGCTCTCCCGTCACGTGAGGGCCTCACGCGCCATCGCTCGTGGCCCGGTGCTGGAAGAAAGGTCCGAAGCGTCCCGGCACCCGACAAGAGGCCGGCCCACGCCCCGCCGCTCGCCCCCCGCTCGTCCAGGGACCGGCTCCCCTGGGAATGCGTGGGCGAAGCGCTGATTCACTTCGACGAAGGGGTCCACTCCAGCGCCGTGGGGTTCGGTTGGAAGCCCACCGACTCGTAGAGCGGCCGGCCCTCGGCCGAGGCGTGCAGGCAGATGCGGCCCGCCCCCTGCTCGCGCGCGAAGCGCATCAGCTCCGAGAACAGCGCCCGCGCGACACCTCGGCCGCGCCACCCGGGCTCCGTGTACATGTTGAGGATGTGCATCTCCAGGCCCGCCATGTTGCCGGGCACCGGAGGCCTCTCGAAGGGCATCACCCCACCGCAGGCCACCAGCCGGCCTCCGGCCTCGGCCACCCAGGTGTGGAAGCGTCCCGCGGTTATCGCCCGCTCGAGGTACCGCCGGGTGAGGTCCACCAGCGTCTCCTCGTTCTCCAACCGCTCCACCCCGCGCGTGCTGCGCAGCAACTCCAGGCGCAGGCGGACCAGATCCTCCAGGTCCTCCACGCCCGCCTTGCGGATGCTCCACCCTGCTTCCATGCGACTCGTGCCTCCGGGCCTCCGAGGCCCTGCGTGCCACGCGCGGAGCCTCACAGCCTCGGCTCGGGCTCAGCTCTTGTACTTCACCGCGCGGCCTATGGCTCGGTGGTGAGCGCCTGGAGCTGCCCCTTCGAGCAATGCTGGCGGAGTGCGCCTCAGTAGTCCGGACGGCAGACCCAGGGCTCCGTTTCGGAGGAGCGGAGGCATTGATGGAAGGGGCCGCATACTCCGGGGACCTCTGGGTCGCAGGGCTGGCGGCAACGGAACACCTGGCAGACGAGCCCCTCTGGGCAAGGGGGTTCGTTCTCGCCGCAGCGGGCGGAGCACCGCATCCAGACCTCCCCCGGGCGCTGTGGGGCGTAATCCACGAGGCACCTCTGTTGCTCGGAGCAGGGTGTCCGTTGGCAGTCCTCTCCGTGGAGCTGCGCGCAGACCGAGGTGCGCTCTCCGACCCGGACGCAGCGCTGACCCTCGGGACATGAGCGACCTTCACACGTGGGAAGGCACGAGGCACCGTTGGGACCTTCCCTGCAAAAGAAGCCCTCGGGGCAGCTCGCGGCATCATCCAGCCGGCAGGGACGACCGCACCACCCCTGGCAGACGAGGCCCTGCTCACAACCCTCGCGAGGCGTCTCCGGCAAGGAGTGGCAGGCTTCGCCTTCCTTTCGTATCCCCACCAGCGCGCATAGGCGAAGGGAGGGTCCGTCGCGCCCAAGCGCCGACGCACGGCAGGCGAACCCTGCCGGGCACTGCGAATCCGTCACGCACGTGGAATCAGTGCAGTAGCGCTCCCTCCTCCTCGGGTTGAAGAAACACACGAGCGAGGACTCGCAATCCTCGGGTTGCTGACATGGACGCTCGTAGGTCAGCAGGCTTCGGCGCTCCTCGAGAGAGAGCATCGGAATCGTTCGCAGCGCTGGAGCACTCGGGCTCTCGCCAGACACAGCCGTGTAAAGCAGCCAGACCAGTGGACCTGGAAGCAGCAGCCCGAGAAGTATGGCGAGCAGCGTGCGCCACCTCATCGGCATTCCTGTGGGCAATCGAAGTATTCCCAATCTGCGGGCTCCTCGCAGCGCTCCGCCCACTCGGCCTCACTCAAGGTGCATGGCTGCTTCTGCTGCTGGAACTTCTCCTGGATGTCCTTCGCCATGGCCCGGTCCATGGTGCCACCTCGTCCCCGGACGTGCCGGGCCCAGGAGGGATGCACCAGCGCGCCGACGAAGAGGCCCGTCGGTTGGCGAACACGGAGCGGCTGCGCCAGGCAGCTGAGCGGCGATGGTGCTCATATGTCCCCCCCGGCCCTATCGCTCGCCCGGCAGTGGTGGCAACCTCCAGTCATCTCCTTCCGGGCGCTGATAGAAGCCTCAACGACTTCCGAGAATGTCCGTCGTTCGCCCCCCGCGCGCACTCCTCCCTCCCGAGCCCAGAGCCGAGGCCCCTGACAACTCCGGGGAGAACACCTCCGGGGAGAACACCTCCGGCGAGGCGAGCCAGACGCTGGACACCACCGCGTCACGCTCCGAGGAGTCCACTCCCCTCCCAACGCGGGCCACCCAATCACTCCGGGTCTTCGAGGACGATGAGCTGGTGGCCTTCCGCTACCGCATCCGTGGCCTGCTCGGGCGCGGTGGCATGGGCGAGGTCTATGACGCGGAGGACCTGGAGTTGGGCGAACGCGTTGCCCTCAAGGTCCTCCGGCGGGAACTCGCCGAGCGGCCAGGGGCCCTTGACCAGCTCAAGCGCGAGATCGCTCTCGCACGCAAGGTGTCTCACCCCAACGTCTGCCGCCTCTTCGATGTGGGCTTCCACCTGCGCACCAGCGCCCAGGGCTCGGAGCGGATCTGCTTCCTCACCATGGAGTTGCTCCAGGGCGAGTCCCTCTCCGCCTTGCTGCGCCGCACCGGCTCGCTCCCGCCCGGAGAGGTGCTCCCGCTCGTGCGTCAGCTCTGCGAAGGGCTCCTCGCCGCGCACGAGGCCGGCATCATCCACCGCGATCTCAAGAGCGCCAATGTGCTCCTGGTGCGGGGACGGCCAGGTACTCCGCCCCGCGCGGTCATCACCGACTTCGGCCTGGCGCGGCTCGTCGACGAGGCCGCGGTGGCTCCCATGGAGCCGGGCACGCGACTGGTGGGCACGCCCGCGTACATGGCGCCCGAGCAACTCGAGGGAAGGCCTGTCACCCCCGCCACGGACCTCTACGCGCTGGGCATCATCCTGTTCGAGCTGCTGACGGGTGCCCGGCCCTTTCAGGGCGAGGAGGCCTGGAGCACCGCCCTCCAGCGACTCCATGCCCCCGCGCCCTCGCCGCGTGAGCGCCGCCCCGAGCTGGATAGACGGTGGGAGGCCCTCGTCCTCCGTTGCCTCGAGCGCCTACCCGAACACCGCTACCAGAGTGCACGCGAGATACTCGCCGCCCTCCCCGCCCCGAGGTGGGCGAGCCTGCCCCTGCCGGGGATCCAAGCCGAGGGCCGAAGGTTCCTCACACGCTTCTCGCTGGTCCTGGCTGGCCTGCTGGCGGCTTTCCACCTCCAGCCTTCGGACTCATCTCCCACGCGTCTGGCGCCAACGCGGCGCTCCGTGGCCATCCTCGGCTTCGCGGACCAGACGGGGCGACCCGACACCGCCTGGCTCTCGACCCTGCTCAGTCAGGCGCTCGCCATCGAGGTGCGGGCCGGTGAGCGGCTTCGCTCGGTCTCCGGCGGCGATGCCGCGAAGGCCGCTCTCTCGCTGGACAATGCCCGGGCCTTCCCCCCCGAGACGCTGGCGCGACTGCGCGGCCTGCTCGGGTGCGAGCTCGTGTTGCTGGGCTCGTACGCCGTCGTGGAGTCCTCCGGAGCCGCGAGCCTGCGGTTGGAGTTGCGGCTCCAGGACACCGCCACCGGAGCGACCGTCGCGCTCGTGGAGGAGAGCGGCCCCCTGGAGACCCCGCTGCCCCTGTTCGCTCGCGCCGGAGTCCGCATCCGGGAGGCGCTCGGCATCCGAGGTGTGACTCCGTTCCCACCGAACGACAGCGTCCTGCCCTCCGGTATCGACGCCCTGCGGCTCTACGACGAAGGGATGGCGAAGCTTCGTCGCCAGGATAGCGCCGGTGCCCAGGCACTCTTCGAGCACGTGCTCGCGCTGGAGCCGGACCCTTCGCTCCCCCGTTCGCGTCTCGCCTCGGCCCTGGTGTCGAAGGGAGATCGCGGCCGTGCCCAGGAGGAATTGCTGAAGGTCCTCTCTCGCCCGGAACAGCTCTCGCTCAAGGACCGTCTCAATACCGAGGCCCTCCACGCCGGGTATACGCTGGACCGGAGACGGGCAGCGGAGCTCTACCAGCAGAACTTCGACCTCTTTCCGGACGAGCTCGAAATTGGGCTGGCCCTCATCCACGCACAGATCGCCGCCGAGGACGCGGCGGCGGCCTTCGCCACGCTGGCGAAGCTCCGCGAGCGGCCCCCACCGCTCGTCTTCGCCGCCATGCTCGACAACGCCGAGGCGAAGGCCGCCCAGAATGCACGAGACTTCCCCCGGGCCCAGGCCGCGGCGGCCCGCGCGGCCTCCCAGTTCGAGGTGTTGAAGGACTGGTTCTCCGCTGGCGTCAATCGAAGCCTGGAGGCGGATGCCTTGTCCCAGCAGGGGGCCAGCGAGCGCGCGCGTGAAGCCCTGAGGGCCGCCATCCAGCTCTTCCGCCGCTCTGGCAACCAGCTCGCGGAGGCCGACGCCATGCGGAAGCAGATGGAGCTGCTGCCAGAGGGGGACCTGAGGGGAGGGCTCCAGGTGGCACGGGAGGCGAAGGCCCTCTACGCCGGGATCGGCCAGTCCAACGGGCTGTGCATGGTGCTCCTCGAGATCGGGGACTACGAACACCTGCTGGGCGAGCTGCGCGAGGCCCTTCGCTCCGCGCAGGAGGCGTTGCCCCTCTGCCACGAAGCGCGCCTGCCGAAACTGGAGATGGAAGGATGGGCGCTGGTGGGCAGGATCCACCGGAGTCTGGGGGACCTCGACGCCGCCGGCTCCTCGTTCCGCGAGCAGCTCCAACTCGCACGGGAGAGCGAGAACCTGGCGGAGACCCTCAGGGGCGTCACGGAGCTGGCGGAGCTCGCGCTCGTCCGAGGAGACCTCGCCGGGGCACGGCGGCTCCAGGAGGAGGCACGAGGGCTCGTCCAGAAGCCAGGAGGACGAGCGCTGGAGGATGCCGGGCTGCGCCAGGCCCGGCTCACCTTCGAGGAGGGCCACCTCGACGAGGCCGGGCAACTGGCGGACGCGGCCGTGACGAGCGTGCCCGAGTCCATCGTTCCCGACGTCCACCACCTGCGAGCTCGAATCTTCATGGCCCGGGCCCGGTACAAGGAGGCGAACCTTGCACTCCTGGAGGCCGGTGAGCCCACCTCGCTGCTGACGTGGCTCGGGCTGAAGATCCAGAGCGCCCGCCTTCTCGCCTCACGGGGGGAGGCCTCGGAGCGCGAGTCCGCACGGGCGAGCCTCCGGGAGCTCCTGGCCCGGGCCGAGAAGGTGGCCTGGCTGGAGGGGCAATACGAGGCGCGCCTGGCCCTCGCGGAAGTGGAGCTGGCCTCTGGAAGGAGCGCGGCCGGGCTCGCGCGGCTGGAAGTGCTCGAGCGAGAGGCCCGGAAGAGCGGCTGGGAGCTCTGGGCGAAGAAGGCCGCCAGTCTCCGTGCGGGTGGCTCCGAGGGTGGCTCGCGAGCCGGCGGGCAGAACCGCTAGATTTGGGCCGTGCCTCCGGACGACGAGACGCTTTCCAACCAAGGGCCTGAGTCCCAAGCGCCCGCGGCGCGCCCCCGGCAATTCCTGCTCGTCGTCATGGAGATGGAGGACCCCCTGGCTCCCCCCTGCCTGTACGGGCTGGAGGCGCTGGACGAGGTGCTGCTGGGCCGGGGCGCGTCGCGGGTGTGGAGCCGGCAGGAGCACGAGGGGCGCAGACAGCTCGTCCTCCAGCTACCGGATCGCTGGATGTCTCGGGAGCACGCCCGGCTGATGCGCGCGGGCGACCAGTGGATGCTGGAAGATGTGAACTCGAAGAACGGACTCCGGGTGAACGACGAGCCCCGGACGCGGGGCTGGCTGGCGGATGGAGATCTGCTCGAGCTGGGCCACACCCTGCTGCTGTTCCGCGAGACGGCCAGCACGGGACCCGCGTTCGCGCCAGACGCCAGCGCCGGGGAGCCGCGTGTACCGGTACCCGGGTTCGCCACGATGAACCCCGGCCTGCTCCAGGAGCTGGCGAAGCTCGCCCGGGTGGCGCGGACGCCCGTGCCGGTGGTGCTGGAGGGCGAGACGGGAACGGGCAAGGAGCTGCTGGCGCGCGCCTACCATGCGCTGTCGGAACGGCCGGGCGAGTTCGTGGCCGTCAACTGCGGAGCGCTCCCGGACACGCTGGTGCAGTCGGAGCTGTTCGGCTACCGCAAGGGGGCCTTTTCCGGCGCCAGTGAGGATCGCCTGGGGCTCGTCCGGAGCTCGGATCGCGGCACCCTGTTCCTGGACGAGATTGGCGAGCTGCCGCTGCCGGCCCAGGCTTCGCTGCTGCGCGTCCTCCAGGAGAGCGAGGTGCTTCCGGTCGGTGGGACGCGGCCGCTCCCGGTGGACCTGCGGGTGGTGGCGGCGACGAACCGGGATTTGGGGAGGATGGTGCGGGAGGGCACCTTCCGGAGCGATCTGCTCGCGCGGCTGTCGGGGCTGCGGCTGTGGATTCCCCCTCTGCGCGAACGGCGGGAGGACATGGGGCTGCTGGTGGCGGAGCTGCTGCGGCGCCTGGTGCCTCCGGGAGCCCGCAGCCCGTCGTTCACCCCCGCGGCGGCGCGGGCCCTGTTCCGCCACGACTGGCCGCGCAACGTGCGCGAGCTGGAGCACGGACTGGCCCTGGCCGTGGCGCTCTCTCCGGAGCGCATCGACCTCGAGCACTTGCCCGCCGAGCTCCAGGCGGAGCCTCCGGGCCGGGCCACGAAGGCGGAGCCCCCCAAGACGTCCACCCAGGAACAGGAGCGGGACGAGCTGCTCACCCTGCTGCGCAAGCACCGGGGCAACGTCAGCCAGATCGCCGAGGCCCTGGGGACCTCACGGGCGCAGGTGCACCGGCTCTTCAAGCGGCACGGGCTGGACCCTCAGGGCTTCCGTTCCTGAAGGGTGTACCAGGTGTACCAGTGGTCCAGGGGTGTACCCGCCTCGGAACACCCGGTGGGGTACAGCCGGGCCGCGGCTCCCTTCTGAAACCAAGGGGTTGGCACGCCGCGGGCGCTGGCGCATGGCTTGCTCTGGCGCCCAGGCGTCGTCTGGTCAGTCAACCCTGGGAGAAGTCACAGATGAGGATGAACACGTTGTGGGCCGCTGCCGTGGTGTCTTGCCTGGTTCCGATGGGGACGGTCTGGGCGCAGCGCCAGATGGCACTCGGAGATTTCGATGGAGATCGCCGTGCGGAGGTCTTCCGGCCGGATGGCGGCAATTGGTGGTTGGCGTCTCCCAGTCCTGGTTCCTGGAGCTACCTGAACGTCTCGGCTGCCACCCTGGCGAACACCCGGCTGGCGGATATGAATGGTGATGGAAAGCTGGATGTGTTCCACGCCAACGGGACGGACTGGATGGTCTCCTACGGAGGCACCACCGGCTGGAACTTCCTGCGCAGTTCCCCCCTCACCGTGTCTCAGGTGGCTCTCGGCGACTTCAACGGTGACGGGCAGGCCGACGTCTTCTACCCGGATGGCGCCAACTGGTGGGTCTTCTACTCGGGGAGCGGCAGCCAGACGTATCTGAACGTCTCGGCCGCCACCCTGGCGAACACCCGGCTGGCCGATGTGGATGGTGACGGAAAGACGGATGTGTTCCACGCCAACGGGACGGGCTGGATGGTCTCCTACGGAGGCACCACCGGCTGGAACTTCCTGCGCAGTTCCTCCCTCACCGTGTCCCAGGTGGCTCTCGGTGACTTCAACGGCGACGGGCAGGCCGATGTCTTCTACCCGGATGGCGCCAACTGGTGGCTCTTCTACTCGGGGAGCGGCAGCCAGACGTACCTGAACGTCTCGGCCGCCACCCTGGCGAACACCGAGCTGGCGGATGTGGATGGCGACGGAAAGACGGACGTGTTCCACGCCAACGGAACGGGCTGGATGGTCTCCTATGGAGGCACCACCGGCTGGAACTTCCTCGCCAACTCTTCCTACACATTCTGAGTCGGCGATGGGCCATCGCCACATCAGGTGACCTCCGTTGCTCCGCGGGCGCGACTCCACACTCCGGGCGCCAGGCCCGCTGTGACGGCGAGCGGCGTCGCGCGTCCATCGGATGAGACGTACCGGGCCCGAGAGGGACGGCATACGCCGCGCGCTGTTCCGCCGCTCACTCGGAGCGGCGCGGCTGTGTCTCCTGGCCCACCGCTTGCTCACGGGTCGCTCCGGGGAGGTTGACCGGACAGGTCATGTGCCGCACCCTGACGGGCATGGCACGCGACGAACAGCAGCGGGAGGACGCCTTTCCCCGGGCGCCCTCCCGGGAAGAGTGGGCGCGGATGAGCGAGGCGGAGAGGGCCCGGGTGGTGGAGGAGTTGCCCGGGGAGGTGACGTGGGACGAGATGGCGATGCCCGAGGGAGACCTGCACTCCCAGGCGAAGATGGGAGCGTTGCAGGCACTCGAGGGCTACTTCTCGCGGCAGCGGCGGCGGGTGTACGTGGGCACCGAGCTGCCGGTGTACTACCCCGCCGAGCGCCGCTTCGCGCCGGACCTGGTGGTGGTGCTGGACGCGGAGACCCACCCTCGCAGCAAGTGGGTGGTGCTGCACGAGGGCAAGGGGCTGGACTGGGTACTGGAGGTCCACGTCGGCGGGGACCGCAAGAAGGACGCCGAGTACAACGTGAAGCGATATGCCCGCCTGGGCATCCCCGAATACTTCATCTACGACCGGGCCCGGCAGCGGCTGTACGGCTACCGGCTGCCCTCGCCCGAGGCGCGGGAGTATGTCCCCATCGCATCGGAGAGAGGCCGGTACAGCTCGGAGGTGCTGGGGCTGCAGCTGCAGATAGAGGAGGGGCGGTTGCGCTTCTGGTCGGGGACCGCGCTGCTGCTGGAGTACAAGGAGTTCATCGACCGGATGCAGGAGTCGGTGGCGGGGCTGCAGCAGCGAGCGGACGAGGATGCCCGTCAGTTGGCGGAGACGGAGCGGCTGCGCCAGGAAGCGGAGCGGCGGCTGGCGGAAGAGACGCGAAGGCTGGAGGAGTTGGAGCGGCGCCTCGCGGAGTCACAGGCCGAGTTGGAGCGCCTGAAACAGCGCGGAGGATGAACCATCTCCAGGCGCCAGCCCGTGGAGGTGACTTGCCAGATAAGGTGCGGCCTCCCATTTCGAGAGGTGATAGAAGGACGGGCGGAAGGAGGCCGCACATGGCAGACGAACCACCCTTCAAGGGCGGGAAACTGGGGCCGTTCCACCTCGGCAGGCGCTACAAGCACAAGGATGTCGGAGCGGGCCTGGGCCGCCTCTACGAGGCGCATAACGTCCACACCGGCAACGCGGCCCTGGTGCTGATGCCCGACCGGCACGCGGACTGGGAGCCGACGGAGGACTGGCGGCTCTCCGCCTCCTCGCACGTGTCGCCGCCCTACGTCGCGCTGGAGGTGGAGCAGGCCCCGGCCTCGGGTCGGCTGCCAGCCTTGTCGGAGCTGCTCGACCTGCTGGCCTCCGCCGTCGAGCGGGTGGAGCAGAAAGCCGAGGCGCGCGCCCATCTGACCCGTGAGCCCATCGGACTGCTGCGCAGGTGGCGCGGACGCTCACTCAGGTGGCTGCGCTCCCGAAGGGGACTCGTCACCATGGGCCTCGCCACGGTGGCCCTCGGCATGGGCCTCTGGCTGGGTTTCACCGGCCTCGACAGAGGTCTGGAGCCCGAGCCCGGCGCAGTCCATGGAGTGGGCGCGGAGGCAGCGGCCCGGCTCCATTCGCCCGCCTCTGTCGGCACCGATGGCCAGAGCATGGCGGCCATTGCCTATCCCATGCCCGGGGGTCCCTTCCGTGACCAGGCCAAGGCCCCCTGCAGGCCCAAGCACGGTGAAGTGGAGATCAACGGCGGGTGCTGGGTGGAGCTCGCCAAGCGTCCGCCCTGCTTCGAGACCCAGGCCGAGTACCAGGGCAAGTGCTACCTGCCGGTCTCTGCGGCGACCCGGAAGCCCCAGTCCATCCTCCCCTGAGCCAGGGAGCTTGCATGACCCGAAAAGTCATGTTCCTATAGGGACTCTCGAAGTAGTCCACGAAACCCACTGACTGCCAGCGGTGGATTTCGTGGGCTCCCTCCGAGAGCGCAATCCCGGCGTCCTCTCGTTATGGCGGGGCGCCACCTCAACGCTCCCCAAGGTGCCTGGCAGCCCTCGGTGGAGCGTTGTTCCTTCTGGCCTCGGGCTCAGCTCTTGTACTTCACCGAGCAGCCGTACGGCTCGGTGGTGGAGGCCGGCACGGGCTTGCCGGACAGGAGCGCGTCCACCGCCGTCTTCACGTGGTTGGTGGTGCCCTCCTTCTTGCTGCCGCGCGGATCGTCGTCGATGGCGCCCGCGTAGCGCACCACGCCCTGCTCATCGATGACGTACATGTGCGGCGTCGTCTTGGCGCCGTAGGTCTTGCCCACCGTGCCGCTCGCGTCCTGCAGCACCGGGTAGCTGAAGCCCTCGGTCTTCCTCCAGGCCGCGGACTTCTCCGGCGTGTTGCTCGCGGTGGAGTCCACCGCCAGCCACACCACCTTCTTCGCATCCACACCCGCGAACGTCTTCTGCATCGTGTCGGCCGTGTAGTGGCGCTTCACGAAGGGGCAGTCCGGGTTGGTCCACTCCAGCACCACGACCTTGCCCTTGTACTGCGACAGCGAGTGCTCCTTGCCGGACTCGTCCTTCAGGGTGAAGGCCGGGGCGGGCTGGCCCACCTGGGCATCGGCGGCGAGCGCCGCCACGGGCAGCATCACAGCGAGGGCCACTGCGGTGAAGAAAGGCTTCATTCGCTCTGCTCTCCTCTTGTGGGGGTACTGCGAAAGAACTCCAAAGAACTCAGAAGATGCGCGAGCCGCCGCTACGTCGCGTCGGCCACCCGCTCGGCCGCGCGGCGCACGGCGTCGGTGACGGAGTCGGAGGTGAGCAGCTCGGGCAGCACCTCGGGCTTGTCGGGCGCCGCGGGGCTCACCACCAGGTACATGGGCACTCCGGCCCGGCCGAACTCGGCCAGCTTCGCGCTGATGCGCTCGTCCCGCCGCGTCCAGTCCGCCACGAAGAAGGCCACCTTGTGCTGCGAGAAGGCGGCTCGCACATCCTCGCGCGTCAGCACCGTGCGCTCGTTGAACTTGCAGGTGAGGCACCAGTCCGCGGTGAAGTCGATGAACACCGGCTGCCCCGCCTTCAACGCCGCGGCCACCGCTGCCTCGTCCCACGGCTGCGCCTCGGCCACCATCGAGGACTTGCGAACGGCCGGGCCCGTCTCCTCGAAGCGCAGGGAGAAGACGCCGCCCACCACCAGCACCGCCACCACCGCCGCCACACCCGCCGCCTTGCGTCCTCCCGAGGCGCCCTGCACCAGGCCGTACAGCCACGCGCCCAGGCCCACCACCGCGAGGAAGGCGAGCAGTCGCGCCATGCCGTCCACGCCCGTGAGGCCCCCCATCACCCATACCAGCCACACCGTGGTGCCCAGCAGCGCGAAGCCGAGCAGCTGCTTGCCGCGCTCCATCCACGCTCCGGGCTTGGGGAGGAACTTCCTCAGCCCAGGCACCAGCACCAGCAAGCAGAAGGGCAGCGCCAGGCCCAGGCCCAGCATGAAGAAGGTGGCCAGCACCGTGAGCGGGCCCGCCGCGAGCGCGAAACCCACCGCGGTGCCCAGCAGCGGCGCCGAGCAGGGCGTGGCCAGCACCACCGCCAACACGCCCTCGCCCGCGCTGCGCGAGAAGCCGTGGCTCGAGTCCACCTTCTCCACCAGCGCGGTGCCGTCCGTGCCCACGTGGAAGACGCCGAAGAGGTTGAGCGCGAAGGCCACCAGCACCGCGGCCACCGCGGCCACGAAGAGCGGCTCCTGGAACTGGAAGCCCCAGCCCACGCTGCTGCCGCCAGCGCGCAGGGCCAGCACCACCCCCGCCAGCACCATCAGCGAGCCCACGATGCCGCCCGCGTACGCCAGCGCATGCAGCCCCACCTTGCCCTGCTCGGCGTGCACCGTGCGGGTGAAGCCGTAGGCCTTGAGCGCCAACACCGGGAAGACGCACGGCATGAGGTTGAGCAGCGCGCCCCCGAGGAACGCGAAGAGCAACACCAGGCCCAGCGACAGCGATGACTCCGCCGCTCCGGCCGGGGCGACCACGGCGGGCTTCGGTGCATCCACGGCCTTCGTCGCCGAAGCCGCGGGAGCGCCGGGCGCGGCGGCCACCACGGAGGCCAACGGCAGGCTCAACGTCAGCGCGGTGGCACCCGCGGAGGCCGAGCCCAGGCGCAGCACGCCCGCGAACCGAGGCTCCTGCGCGGGTACGTCCGGAGCCGCCTCGCCCTCCAGCTTGAAGGTGCCGGGCCTGCCCGCCACGGGCGACAGGGCCAGGCGCGCGATGCCGGGGATGCGCTCGGGCACGAAGAAGTCCTTCTCCACCGCGGGCACCGGCTGGCCCCGAGGAGCCGTCACGGTGAGCGTTCCGGTGAAGGGCTTGCCGGCGGTAAGCGGCCTGGTGTCGAGCGCGAGCGTCACCTCATGGCCGGAGCTCTCGGGCGACACGGGCACGCGCGCGCGGGCCGCGTCAAAGCCGGGGGCGTGCGCAGGGTCCGACTGCGTCTCGGGGCCCACCGGCAGGTTGCGGGTGAGCATGAGCTGCGCGGGCAGACAGTGCACCTCGCACACCAGCACGTCCGCCGCGGCCGAGAGTTGCAGCGAGCCCTCGGCCTTCTCGGAGGCGCGGGCGTCGGCGAAGAGAAGCACCTCGTCCGCGTAGCCATAGGTGGTGATGTAGCCGTCCGAGGTGCGGAAGGTGGAGGGCGCGGGCCACTGCTGCGCCCCCACGGTGGTGCCCGGCGTGTCCCACGTCACCTCGGAGGCCAGGCCCGACTCTCCTGGATTCTTCCAGTAGATGTGCCAGCCCGGGTCCATGCGAAAGCGCACGCCCACGCGGAAGGCGTCTCCCGCCTTCACCTGGGCCACGTCCGTCAGGAGGGCGGCCTCCACCCGATCGTTGCCCTCGTCCGGCGCGCCACTGGCCACCGCCGTGGAAGACAATTGTGCCCGGGCCTCGCCGGCGCCGAGGCAGAGCCCCAGCACCGCGGCGAAGAGAAGCCCCCCCCAGTTCGAACGTCGTACCCGCTGCAGCGTCATGCGCCTCCCGTTAACCCACCGGCCCGCCATCCGCCAGCCGTCCGCCCGTAGATTGGCGCCCACCAACCCTCCAGGCGGGCAGGCATTCCCGGAGGGCTGGCTCCCGGTGGTATGGCTGGTACGCAAGCCCCTGCCCCAAGGTTACAGAGGGTTGAAGAGAGCCAAGGTGATGGGGGTAGACACCTTCCATACCGCTCGAATGCTTGCCGAGCGGCCACGCCTGGAGGACGTGGTGGCCTTCACGCTGACCACCAACAAACAAAGCCTCGCGGCGCGTGATGGAGAAGGTGGGCTCACCTCAGCGGAGTGGCTTCGCGGCCCGGTGCGCGAGCAGTTCCCGCTGGTCTAGCGCTGAGCGCTCAGTTCCCGGCCTTCCGAATGGGAATCGCAGGCTGGATGATGCTCAGTCCGGTGTGCGCATCGGCGGCCCGGGCCCGGCGCACCACCAGCGCCGGCAGCTCGCCCGCGCGACGCTCCACCGCGAGCTTCAGGTCCGTCAGCCGCTCCACATGGCGCTTCGCCGGCACCTCATCCACCGCCAGCCGCACCAGCTCGCGCAGCGCCTCCTCGGCCACCTTCAGCGACTGCTCGGCGGCGATCGGGTTACGCCGCACCAGCGCCTTCCACGCCGCGGACTCGGCCGCCACCAGATCCAACTCCGAGCCCACCGCGCGAATGAAGCGGCCCTCGGGGCTGTCGGGCAGCACGCGCTGCACCGGCACCGTCACCCGCCGCGTGTCGCCATTCTCCGTCCACGTCGTCGTCACCCCGAGCGTCCAGTCCGCCAGCTCCAGCCGCCCGGTGAAGAGCGCTCGGCGCGCGAAGGCGTTCGAGAGCGAGCCCAGCCCCGCGCTCAGCGCGTCTCCCTCCACCCGCGCAGGGTAGCGGTGGCGGCACAGCAGCTCGGAGAAGCCCATCGGCTTCACGTACAGGCGCGCGTCCGTCCCCACCTCGCCGAACAACTCAGCCACCAACGCCGCGGCCGCCACCGGCAGGCCCTCGGCGTCGTCCACGTGGGTGAAGCCCGTGCCCGCGGGGCCCGTGAGCGCCTCGAGAATCTCCGGCAGGTAGTGCCGTCCCAGTCCCAGCGCGTGCAGCGTAATGCCCGACTCGGCCACCTTGCCGCCCAGCGTGCGGAAGTCCGCCAGCGAGCGCGGGCCCACCGAGGGCTCGCCATCCGTGAGCATCAGCATCTTCGGTCGCGCCCCGGGGACGAACAGCCGGCGCACCGCGGCCGCTCCGGACTCCACCGCCTCATGCAGCGCGGTGCCCTCGCCAGCCTGCATCGCCGAGAGCGCCTCGGCCAGCTCAGTCCGCGCCTCTGCATCCATGGGCCGCAGTGGCACGAGCTGCTCCGGCACCCCGTCAAAGGCGAGCAGTCCCAGGTAGTCCTTCGAGCTCGCGCGCTCGACGAGCAGCTGCGCGGCCTCCACCGCCGCGGCCAACGGCGCGCCTCGCATCGACGCGCTCCGGTCCAGCACGAGGTTCAACGCCACGGGTGCACGGGGCGCGTCCGACTCGGCCTCCACGGTGACGAGCAGATGTACATCCCGGCCGCGCTCACTATCGCGCTCGACCGCCCAGGCCGTCAGCTTCATCGCTTCATCCTCCGTGCGAGGCACATACGTGTGCCCCGGTACCACCGCGTCCCCTCAGTATCGCCGGACTGGCCCCCACGGCCGCAACCCGCAGGCGCTCACATTCGAGCCGCTCGTTCGCGGGACTTCCGGACACTCTCCCGGAATGCTGGACTCGGACGCCCCGCGAAACCCCTTACGAGCGGGTCCCAGCCACCCCACCCGGCTGCGTGCCCGGCTCCAACACCGCGCGCCCGTCCACCTTCTTCATCAGGGCTACCCTCTCGGGGGGCAGCCCGGCCAGGAGCGCGGGAGACTGCGTGGCCATGAGCAACTGCGTCTCGGAGGAAGCGCGCCGGAGCAGCCCGGCGAGCACCGGCAACACACGCGGGTGGAGCCCCAGCTCGGGCCCGTCGAGTCCCACCAGTGTCGGCTTCCGAGGCGACAGGCACAGCACCGCCAGGCACAGCAGGCGCAGCGTGCCGTCCGAGAGGTCCGCCAGCGTCAGCTCGTCCCTCACGCCAGCCTCTCGCCACACGCCAATGACAGTGCCCGGCCCGCCCCGGGGTTTGACGGAGAGCGACTGGAAGGACGGATGAGCCTCGCGCAGAGTGGCCTCCAGCTCGCGCCAGCGCTCCGGCCACTCCACCATCAGGTGGAAGAGCACGGCGCTCAGGTTGGAGCCATCCGCCGCCAGCAGGGGCTCGGGCTCCGAGGGCACCGGCCGCCGGAGCACCGCGTTCCGCGAGACATCGAAGCCCGGGTAGAAGCGCCAGCCGGAGACGAACGCACGGAAGCTGGCGGCCGAGCACAAGGCGGGCTCCAGCTCCTCACGCAGCGCGAGCACGTCCGGCGGCAGCGTGTGGGGCGCCGCTCGCAGGTGGGGCCGGGGCGACTCCCAACGCACCGTGCGCACCGTCCCTCTGCCATTCTTGAAATCCAAGAACGCGAAGGCCTCCAACTCCTGGCCGCTCGCGTCCGTCTCCACGGAGGCGAACCGCTCCGAGATGACGCGGGGCGCACTCTCCGGCCCGCCCAGGCCCAGCGAATACCGGAAGGCCCGGCCGGTACCGCTGGTGACGCGCAGCGACACGTGGGCGCGAGGAGTGCCCGAGGGAAGCGGATGGCGCACCGCGAAGGCAAGCAGCGCCAGGCAGTCGAGGAGTGAGGACTTGCCCGAGCCCGATTCACCCGTGAGGACGGTCAGGTCGCCGAGCCGCACGTCGAGCCCCTCGAGCACCCGGTACCCATCCACGCGCAGCTGCGTGAGACGGAGAGGAGCCTCCAGCGGACCCTGGGCCCCGAGCCGCGCACGCACGGTCTCGAAGGACTCTGTCTCCAACACGGTGGTCGCGAGCTGGATGGCGCCAACGAGGCCCACGTCATCCCCGAAGAGCACCTCCGCGAGCTCCAGCTCCGCGGCGAACCGCTCCAGCGTACGAGCCACCTCCGCCACCGGCAGCCCGGACAGCTCGCCGAGCTCCTCGGCCGACCAAGCCTTGCCTCGGTTGCGCTGATACGCCTCCTTCAGCGCGGGCAGCAACCGGTCGAAGCCCGCGAGCTCCTCCTCGGGACGCACCGCCGCCGCTTCACCTGTGCTCGATTCGCTCGGAGACCCCACGTGGGGTGGAAGATACACGGAGCCGCGGATTCCATCCCCGGAACGGGTGCCAGGCACCGGCTCGACAGGGAGACGCGTCCCTCCGCGTCATACTCGCGCCCCCGCGTCATGTCCCCAGACGCGGGGGCCCTGGTGCTACTCGGCGTCGTACCCGCCGTAGGCTTCTTCAGCCCCCCACAGCCGGCCTCCGGTGGTCACCCGGACCGGCATGATGGACCCCGACTCCTCGTCCTCGCCGCCTGGAACGACGTACGCCAGACCCTCGTCGTCCACATACGTCGTGTCGTCGTGCACCATGGCTCCTCCTGGGCGCTTTCCGTGCTGCTTCAGGTCGCCGGCCAACTGGCTCGCCGCCCCCACGGGCGCCTCTCTCTCGGTCTCCTGGGGCCCACCCCATGCGGTGCCCCTCCCAACATCGTTTGACCGATTTACCGACCATGGTGAGCATTGGCCGCTGTCTTGTAAAGTCCTTGAGCTCCCAAGCAGCCAGCTTCGTCTGATAGTGCACGCCTGCTTGCTTTTACACACCTACTTGTGCCTGCCCGCCCGACGCACCCCGCAGAGGAGCCGGGCGGGCCGTTTTTTCAGCTCCGTCGGGCTCGGGCCCGCCCGAGGGACGGCCAGGCGAGCAGGAGCAGCAGCCCCAGCAGCCCCGCGGGAGAGCCCCCCGCCGCCGCGCAGCCGGAGCCCTCTTCGTTCCCACCCGGCGAGCGCTTCACGGTGACGCCGAAGGAGCACGTGGCGCTGTTACCCGCCGCGTCCGTCACCGTAGCGGTGACCAGGGTCGTGCCCACCGGGAAGGCGTTGCCCGAAACGTGGCTGTACGTCACCTCGGGAATGGCCGTCACCGCGTCACTGGCCGTGGCCTCCGGGTACTCCACCGCGCGTCCCGAGGCCTCCCGTGTCTCCACCTCCACGTCCGCCAGGCAGGTGAGGACGGGGGCGGTGGTGTCGCGCACCACCACGCCGAAGGAGCATGTGGCCGCGTTGCCCGCCGCGTCCTTCGCCGTCACGGTGACGGACGTCTCCCCCATCGGGAAGGTGCCACCCGGGGCGGGGCTGTACGTCACCTTGGGGTGGACGGTCCCATCGTCCGTGGCGGTGGCGGCGAACGTCACCGGCGCACCCGAGGGCCCAGTGGCCTCGACCGTCATGGCCGCCGGACACGTGACCGAAGGCTTCGTGGTGTCCCTCACGGTGACGCGGAAGGTGCACGTCCCGGCGTTCCCAGCCACATCCCTCGCCGTCGCCGTCACCACCGTCTGTCCCACGGGGAAGGCGCTACCCGAGGCATGGCTGTACGTCACCTCGGGGCGGGCCGTCACCCCGTCGCTCGCCGTGGCCTCCGCGAAGGTGACCGGGGTGCCCTCGGGGCCGGAGACAGCCACCTCCACGTCCGCCGGGCAGCTCACCACCGGGGCAATGGAGTCGCGCACCACCACGTCGAAGGCACACCCGGCCTCGTTGTCCGCCGCGTCCCGCGCCGTCACCGTCACCACCGTCGTCCCCAGCGGGAACGCCGTGCCCGGGACATGGCTGTACGTCAGCGGGATGGATGCGGAGACATCATCGGAGACCCGGGCATCCGGCCAGGAGGCGGTTGCGCCAGAGGCCGAGGAAGCCTCGAGCGTCACCGCCGCCGGGCACACCAGCACGGGCAGCGTGGTGTCGGGGGACACCGGCGGCAGGGAGAGGAGCCACAGCTCGGAGCCATGCACCCCGTCGTCAGCGCGGAAGAACACGCTGTCGCCGCTGCGCGTGAACGCACGGGGATCGCTGGTCCGGGGCCCCGGCGCGACATCCGCGACCAGATAGCTCCCCACTTCGGTCCCATCCGATGTCCACATCTCCACGCCACTCGCCCCCTCCGAGGAGCGGAAGAGCACCTGGCCGCGGTCCGCGAGCCCCAGCATGGAGGAGGGGTAGTACGAGCCATCCAGGTGTCCCGGGGACCCGTCCATCACCGCGTACGTTCCAGCGGCCGTGCCATCGGTGCGCCACAGCCCCACGCCGCCCAGGCCGCTCCCCGCCTGGAAGTAGAGCACCCTGCCCGCGACCGCCGTGTCCACGAGGATGTAGTGCTGGTTCCTGGAGAGCAGGGTCGCATGCTCGGACGTTCCGTCGTACGACCACAGCGCCGGCACGAAGGAGGCATCGGTGAAGACGAGGAGCGTGCCGTTGACGACCCTCAGCACCTGCTGCTCTCCCATGGACAGCCCGGGCTCCTCGAGCGCGATCTTCCGCAACTGACCATCCAGACCCAGCCGCCACAGCACATTGCGGCCCGTGGGGACGGCATCGCTCGCGGTGAAGACGAGCGACCCGTTCAGGTTCTCCATCTCCATCGGAGAGGAGCCCGTCGCGCCCGGGACGAGGTCCTTCACCAGCACCGTGCCCGCCGCGGTCCCATCGCTCTTCCACAGCTCGCGGCCGTGCACGCCGTCATCCGCCGCGAAGTAGAGCGTCCCTCCCACGTTGAGCATCACCGAGGGGAGGGACGACGCGGGGCCCGGGCGGATGTCCTTCACCAGCACCGTGCCCTCGCGCGTGCCGTCGCTCACCCACAGCTCGGCGCCATGCTCGGCCGTGGTCGCGAAGAAGAAGAACCGGCCCGCCACCTCGACGCCGGTCTGCGCCATGCTGCCGCTGCCCACCGTGTAGAAGTCCCGGAGGAGGAAGGTGCCCTCCGGCGTCCCATCGCTCCGCCACAGCTCGGCACCGGAGTCATTCGTCGTGGACGCATTGAAGTACCGCACGCCGCCCATGCGCAGGCTCACACGGCCGAGGTAGCGCAACCCCGCGTGGAGCCGCCGAGTGCCCGCGTCCGTTCCATCGCTCGCCCACAGCTCCAGGCCGCTGCCCTCGACGGGAACCGAGAAGAGGACCCGCCCCCCGCCAACGTCCATCACATCCCGTGGAGCGCTGCCATGCGCGCCCCTGTCGAGGTCCTTCAGGAGGACGGTACCCTCCGGCGTCCCATCCGTCTTCCACGGCTCCACGCCGTGCACGCCATCGTCCGCCACGAAGAGCAGGCTGCCATCCGCGAAGCCCAGGGACTGGGAGAGCCCGGCACTCGAGCTCTCCGGCGCGAGGCTCCGCAGCTCCCGAGTCCCCACCGGAGTGCCGTCAGTCATCCAGAGCGCGTGGTTTCCCCAGCCGCGATCGGCGAAGAAATACGCGCGCGAGCCGGCCACGGCGAACCAGCTGTTCACGGACTCGGTGCCCCCGCCCGGCTGGATGTCCGTGAGGCGCACGGTTCCATCGGCCGTCCCATCACTCGTCCACACCTCACGTCCGGTGTCGGGGTGCCAGGCGAGGAACAGAAGGACCCCATTGGCGTCGGCCATGAGGGAGGGCCTGGAATCGCCAGAGGGATGGATGTCCTTCACCTGCACGGTCCCCTTGGGGGAGCCATCGCTCTTCCACAGCTCGTACCCGGCCGTGCCGTCATCCGCGGAGAAGTAGAGCGTCCCGCCCGAGACCTTCAGCCAGCCGGGGCCGCGAAGGGAGGGGCCCTCCGAAACAATGGGGCCCCCGAGCACGTTGGTGAGGGGCACGGTGCCCTCGGGGGTGCCATCGCTCTTCCACAGCGAGCCCGCCGTGGTGAAGTAGAGCACGTCCCCCGCTCCGGCGAGCTCCCCGAGCGTGGTGCTGGCGGCCCCCGGGGCGAGGTCCTTCACCATCCCCGTGCCCGCCGCGGTCCCATCGCTCTTCCACAGCTCGCGGCCGTGCACCCCGTCATCCGCCGTGAAGTAGAGCGTCCCTCCCACGGCGCGCAGCCCCTGGGGCGCTGTGCCTCCCGACGTGTAGACGTGCCTCACCAGCTGGGTGCCCGCGTTCGTCCCATCGCTCGTCCACAGCTCGAAGCCGGAGCCGCCATTCGCGGAGAGGTAGAGCGTGTCGTTGACGGCCTCGAGCTCCGAGATGAACAACGGCATCCGCCGATCGCCCAGGAGCGGCACCGTGCCCTCGATGGTTCCATCACTCCGCCACAGCACTCGTTGATACCCGTGGGTCGCGAGGAAGTAGAGCACCCCGTGGGCGACCGTGAACTCGCCGATGTTGGAGCCCTGGCTCCCCGGGACGAGGTCCTTCACCAGCACGGTGCCCTCGGGCGTCCCGTCGCTCGTCCACAGCTCGGCCCCGTGGAGCGGGTCGGACGCGACGAAGAAGCGCGTCGAGCCCACCGCCACGAAGTCCGAGGGATGACTGCCCGCCTGCGGCGATGGCGGCGGGGTCGGCTGGAGATCGCGCACCAGCACGGGCGCTCCCAGGGTGAGCGCGCTCCGCTCCTGGCCCAGCGGCACCTCGGCCGTCTTCCGGGCCTCCGGGCCCGAGTCCACACAACCCCCCATCGCCGCCAGCACCACGGCCAGGCGGCCCACGCTTCCTCGTCGGCTTCTCATCGGTCTGGAATCCCCCCGTGCGGAATGGCTTCCCAGTATGGAAGCCCCCCATCCGGCCATGGGTCCGCGGGGCGGGCACCGTGGGCGATGCACGTTGTGCTGTCAACGATGCTCCGCCTGGGGTACGTGCAGGCTTCGCCCCGAGTAGAAACGAGGCGACGCCTGACTCGGACAGGTGCTTGATTCGAGAATCAATCTTGTTAGGGTTGCAGGGTTACAGCAGTGCCGCAGCGCGGCAACCGGTCCTCCCCACCGCGCGCACCTTCGCGAGGTTCACCGAACCGCCATGAGCCCCATCATTACAGGCCTCCTCCTCGCCGTCGGCCTCTCCGTCTTCGGCATCACCATGTCCGGACGCATCGGCGTCCTGCTGGCGATGAAGAAGGAGAACCGGCTGGACAACATCCCCCAGCGAGCCTCGGCGCTGCTGCGCTTCGGCCTGGGGCAGAAGCGCATGGTGGACCCGGAGGAATTCACCCCGGGCCTCATGCACGTCTTCATCTTCGCGGCGTTCATGGTGCTGGCGCTGCGCACCATCATGATGTTCGTGATGGGCTTCTCCGAGACGGGCCTGGTGCTGCTCACGGACCTGGGGCACCCGTTCTGGGGCGGCCAGCCGGAGCTGCTCACCGCCTACCGCGTCTACCTGCTGATCAAGGACCTGGTGGCGGCCGGAGCGCTGCTGGGCTGTGCCTACTTCGTCTACATGCGCGCCGGAGTGAAGCCGGACCGCATGAGCCCCTCGTGGGAGGCCTTCCTCATCCTCGGCTTCATCTCGGGCCTGATGGTGACGGAGTTCCTCTTCGGCGGCAGCCACATGGTGCCCCGCGAGCAGACGATGCCGGTGGCCACCAGCAACTTCGTGTGGTGGGAGCCGGTCACCAGCGTGGTGGGCATGGGGATGAAGCCGCTGGGCTGGACCGCGGCGCACGTGCTGGGCGTGGCGGGCTTCTGGATTCACCTGACCATCATCCTGGCGTTCCTCAACTTCCTGCCCGTGGGCAAGCACTTCCACGTCATTACGGGCCTCTTCAACGTCTTCTTCCTGCGCCTGGGGAAGGACTCGCAGACCTCGGGGAGCGCGAAGCTGCCCACGCCGAACCTGGAGAAGGAGGAGTTCGGCGCCGCGACGGTGAAGGACCTCACCTGGAAGCAGGGCATGGACCTGTACTCGTGCACCGAGTGCGGCCGCTGCCAGACGCACTGCCCCACGTACATCACCGGCAAGCCGCTGACCCACAAGGCCGTGAACCAGGACCTGAAGCATTGGATCTGGGACCACGAGATGTGGGTGGAGGAGGGCCGGGGACCGTCGGGCACGGCGGAGCCGCTGCCGGAAATCATCGGGAGCGCGCTGAAGGCAGAGACGGTGTGGGCATGTACGAGCTGCGGCTGGTGCGAGACGGCGTGTCCGGTGTTCATCGAGAACGTGCCGCGGCTCATCGACATGCGGCGCTACCAGGTGCAGGTGAAGGCGGAGTTCCCGCCCGAAATCCAGCGCGTGTTCGAGGGCATGGAGCGCCAGGGCAACCCCTGGGGCCTGGGCCAGGACCGGCGCGACGAGTGGGCCGAGGACCTGGCGCTGCCCACGTGGGGTGATGGAGGCGGCCCGTACGAGTACCTGTTCTTCGTGGGCTGCGCGGGCAGCTACGACGACAAGCAGAAGAAGGTGAGCCGGGCGCTGGTGAAGATTCTGCGCGAGGCGGGGGTGAGCTTCGCGACGCTGTCCAAGCAGGAGATGTGCAACGGGGACTCGGCGCGCCGCATGGGCAACGAGTACCTGTACCAGACGATGGCGAAGACGAACGTCGAGACGTGGAACTCGATGGGCGTGAAGGCGGTCATCACGCAGTGCCCGCACTGCTTCAACACCATCAAGAACGAGTACCCGGAGTTCGGCGGCGAGTACCGGGTCATCAACCACACGCAGCTGATCAACGACCTGCTGAAGGAGAAGCGCATCAAGCTCTCGCAGGTGATGAACGAGAAGCTGACGTACCACGACCCGTGCTACCTGGGCCGGCACAACGGGGTGTACGACGCGCCTCGTGAGGTGCTGAAGGCGATTCCGGGGCTCGAGGTGGTGGAGATGCAGCGCAGCAAGCGCGAGGGCTTCTGCTGCGGCGCGGGTGGCGGACGGATGTGGATGGAGGAGCACATCGGCACGCGCATCAACCACAACCGGTTGAACGAGGCGGCGCTGACGCTGAAGCACGCCGAGGATCCGAGCACGCCGTACCCGGATGCGGCGGACAGGAAGAAGCCGGGCCTGGTGGGCGAGTACAAGGAGCCGGGAGGAAAGGGCATCGTGGCGGTGGCGTGCCCGTTCTGCTCGACGATGTTGAACGACGCGGTGAACGACACGGAGCGCGGGGAGCGCATCAAGGTGAAGGACATCACCGAGCTGGTGGCGGACGCGCTGGAGGTGAAGCAGGGCGCGGGCACGGTGGCGCCGAGCGCGGTGGTGAACGCCAAGCCCGAGTAGTCTGAGCACGCCACTCGAGCACCAACCCAAGCACCCCACTCGAGCATCAACCCCTCTCCCCCCGGGAGAGGGACGGGGTGAGGGTATCGAGATCCCAGGTTGAACCCGGAGGCCCGGAGACCCGATATGAGGGTCCCCGGGCCTTCGTTCATCGAGCCATGAGCATGAGCACCGTCCTGCGCATCCAACTCCTCGCGAGTCTCATCCTGGGAGCGCCGAGCGCCCTCGCTTCGGAGCCAACGCCACAGCCGGCCCCGACCGAACTCCCCGCCCCCGCCTCGGAGCCCGAGGACGATGACGCGAGGGAGACAGCGGCGCCCGAGCCCACCATCGCGGACGAGGCCTTCACGGCGGCCATGAAGAAGCCGCCGGAGGAAGTAGCGAAGCGGTGTGGTGCGGCGGTGGCGGGGATGGAGGAGGTGCTGACGCCGGGAGGGGTGCTGGTGCTGGGCGAGCTGCACGGCACGCGGGAGGTACCGGCCTTGGTGAGAACGGTGAGCTGCCACGTGGCGAGCGCGGGAGTGCCGGTGGTGGTGGGGCTGGAGGTGCCGCGAGAGGAGCAGCGGGCGCTGAGGTGCTACCTGAAAAGCAACGGGGGCAAGGAGGCGCGCGCCTCGCTCACAGAGGGAACGTTCTGGCGCCGGCCGCACCAGGATGGGCGCAGCAGCGAGGCAATCGCCGCGCTGATGGAGAGCCTGCGCGTGCTGCGGAGCCAGGGGCTGAACGTGTCGGTGTTCGCCTACGACGCGCCTGGGCAGGGGAGCCAGCGCTCGGCGCTCATGGCGAAGCGGGTGCTGGAGGTGCACGAGACGGCACCGAAGAGCAGCTTCGTGCTGCTGGGCGGCAACGTCAACGCGAGCACCGTGCGTGGCACCGAGTGGGACGAGACCTTCACGCCCATGGGCTGGCACCTGGTGAGGGCGAAGCTGCCGGTGCGCTCGCTGGACATCCGCTACAGCAAGGGCACGGCGTGGAACTGCAGCCTGGGCGAGGAGCAGAAGCTCTCCTGCGGCGCCGTGCCCGCCGTGCCTCCGGCGGCCCGCCGCAACGACAAGGTCGTCTACCGCGGGCCTCGGGCCTTCATGGAGCTCACGCCGGAGTCCAAGCACGAAGGCTTCGACGGAGTCTTCTACGTGGGCCCGCTGACGGCCTCACCGCCAGCGGTGTCCTTCACGGCGAAGTCCCACTGAGCACGCTCGCCTCGAGGCGCTGGGCCTCCTGGGGATCGAGCCGCTTCAGCAGCTTCCACTCCAGCTCCACGTCCCGGGTAAAGACGCGGTTCTGCGCTCGGGGCGTACCCATGTCGTAGCCGGCGCCCATCGAGCCATCGAGGGGATTGACCTCGTCCGCGGTGAGGACCATCAAGGAGGAAGCGTTGTTGCGCTCGCGGTGGGAGGGCCGCCCCTTGAGGCCCGTCATCCGGGACTGGCGATAGATGAGCACCTGGGTGTTGGCACGGTTGAGCTGCAAGCCACGCACGAAGATGCGCTCACCGGCACTGGCCACCCGGCTCTCACCGAACGAGGTCACCCAGTCCGAGAGCAGCACGTACTGCCCGGGACTCTCCTGAAGTGGGTAGCCTTCCTCGACGACGAACCTGCGCACCTCGGGCCAGATTTCCTCCAGCGGGCGCGCGTAGGTGTACTCGTACATCTGCTCGACAACGGGCTGCTGCTTCATGGTGGCGCAGCCGGACAGCGCCACCCCGGCGCCCAGTCCCAGACAGAGAGTCAAAGCCTTGATGCGCATGGAAGAGGTTCCCCCCTCACAGGAAGATGTAGGGGAGAACGCTCTTCCGCCCACCACCATATCGGCCGCCTCGATGGCGCCCGGGCCTGCTCCTCCCGACGAGCGCACAGCGGGAGGAGCATCCGGTGAGTGGCGACGAACGACTAACCGCCGTAGGAGGGCTCCAGGGCGCCCGGCACCACGAGGGTGCCCGCGCCCGTGGAGGCAATGCTGATGCGGTAGACGTTGTCGTTGCCGCCCGAGTTGGACAGGAAGGACAGCTCGGTGTTGCCGCGCCAGCTCGGCCAGGTGTCCTCCACGCCGAACTCGCCCGTGTGCGCCGTCACCTGCGTCACACTGGTGAGCGTCTGCCCGAGCTGCCCCACGAAGATCTGCGAGCCGCTGCTGGTGCGCCCATCGAAGGCCACCTTGGTGCCGTCCGGCGACACCACGGGGCGCGACACCACCACCTGCGCCGTATTGCCCAGGTTGAAGGAGATCTCCGTCGTGGCGCCGTTCGTCACGGCCACCTTCACGAGGAATTTGAGATCGCTGGTGGAGTAACCGCCCGCCGCGAGCACGTTCTGCCCGTCCGGGTAGAAGGAGGCCGCGCCGTAGACGTAGGAGCTGCCATTGGTGAGGAGCTGGAAGCTGCTGCCATCCGCGTTCACCCGGGCCAGCTTCGCGTAGCCGCCCTGGTCCAGGGTGAAGACGATGGTGCTGGCGCTGGGGTTGAAGGTGGGGAAGCGGAAGTTGCTGCAGCCCGAGCAGGCGGTGCTGGTGCTGGAGAACACCGTGGAGGGCTGGCCCGTGCCCGTGGTGGGTACCGTGCGAATCTCCGACGTATTGCCCGACCTGTACGCGAAGACCACCGACCGGCCATTGCGCGACACCGTGGGATGGTACGCCCCGCCCTGCGTGGTGAGTTGCAGCGGAGAGTTCGGATCCCCCGTGTCATCCACCGCGTACACGTTGCGGCCGCTGCTGCCGTTGCGCACGAAGACGAAGCCACGGGTGAAGGAACCGCCACCGCCGCCGCCACCACCGTCGTCGAAGTCGAAGCCCTCACAGCCCGACAGCCCCACCACCGCCGCCAACCCGAGAATCCGCAACACCTTCATACGCTCGTGCTCCTGTTTCTTCCGGCCCCGAAGACGTCGCCCCGGGAAGACCCGGGGCTGCTGCGCATGGAGACGTCCATGCGGGCGCGGCATTCAAGCACGAGTGGGAGTCGGGCGCGCGTAAGCGGCCGACGAGGCTAGCGGTTGAGCTTGTTCAGCTCGTTGCGGCAGTTGTTGCACAGTGACATCTGCTTGCGATCGCAGTCCTGTGGCGTCTGGGCGAAGAACATCACGCACCGAGAGTCCTCACAGTAGGACAGCCCCACCAGGTGTCCCGCCTGATGCACGGCCTCCACCTGCAGCCGGCGCCGGAGCTGCTCGCCGTCGGCGCCCTGGCGCAACCGGAACAGGCTCATCACGGCGCTCTTGGACTCCCGGTCCGCCTCGCCCAGCACGAAGGGGGAGTCCGGCACGAAGAGGTCCACGTCCGTGACGCCCAGCACCATGGACTGCCCCGGCTCCAGCAGCGTCACCAGCCGGCGCATGATGGCGTTGCAGTGGTACTGACCCCGGTCCTTGTTGAAGGCGTAGGCAGGGGCCGGCAACGACTGCTTGCTCACCACCGAGGAGAGGCCGAGTTGCAGCGAAATGGGGCCCTCTAGCTCCCTCAGGAGCACCGGTGTCGGGCTACCCAGGGGAACCAGGAGGAGCACCTTCTGCGGCTGCGGCATCGGCCCACCGTCCTTGAGAGAAGAAGGGTGGCTGGGGCGCAAGGATTCGAACCTTGATAATCAGATTCAAAGTCTGACGTCCTGCCATTAGACGACGCCCCAGCAAGATCGCACGTTTACAGCTCGTCACGGGATTGTATGCCATCCAGCGGGAGGCGGAAACATTTCCGTACATCGGTCGGCTGGAAGACAGCGGAGGGAGCCAGCGGCCACCCGCTGTGTCCCCTACTCTTCACGTCAGGTGCGGGTCGGCGACCGGCCGGGACCAGGACGGGGCGGACGTACCAGACAGGTAGGAACCCACCGAGGAAGCGGGCAGCTCCAGGACGAAGGTAGCCCCCTCGCCCGGCTGGCTGGTGACCTGAATGGTACCGCCATGGGCCTCGACAATCTGCCGGGTGAGGAAGAGGCCGAGCCCCAGGCCGCCATACTCCCGCGAGGGGACCGCCCGCTCGAAGCGGCCGAAGATGCGCCCCAGCGCCTCGGGGGAGACACCAATGCCCTGGTCCTCCACGATGAGCCGGGCCATGTCACCCCCCTGCTCCACCTGAATCCCGATGGGCCGGCCGGCGCCGAACTTCACGGCATTACCCAACAGGTGGGAGAGGGCCTGCTCCAGCCGGTTCCGGTCCCACAGACCGGTGACGTGTGGCTGGAGGGACAGGGACACCGCGCAGCCGGCGCGTCCCAGGTCCTCGGAGAAGCGCTCCACCACGTCCTGCACCAGCCCGCCCAGCTCCAGCGGCTCGCGCTCCAGCTGCAGCCGGCCGGTGTTGAGGCGCCCCACGTCCAGGAGGCTCTCCACCAGCCGCCCCAGGCGCGACACCTGCCGGGACACCGAGTGGAGGCGCGCCAGGAGTGGCTCGGCGTCGGGACTCTGCCTCAGCGGACGCTGCAGGCTCTGAAGCTGCAGCTTGAGCGCGGTGAGCGGAGTGCGCAGCTCGTGGGCGGCGACGGTGATGAACTCGTCCCGGATGTGGACCGCGGCCTGAAACTGCCCCAGCAGGCGCGCGTTCTCCAGGGCGAGCGCGCAGTGATGCGCCAGGTCCTCGGCAAAGGCCAGCGAACGCAAGCGGACCAGGTGAGTGTGTCCGGCCTGCACCAGCGCCAGGCCTCCCAACAGGCGACCTCGGTGCTGGATGCGCGCCAGTACGCAGGCCCCCTCCGGACCGAGCTGCCGCTCCGAGGGCCTGGCCAGCGAACGCAGCGCCTCGCGCAGCCGCTCCTCCACCTCCCTCGACAACCCCGTTCGCGCCGCCGGGACGAGCCGACCGTCCTCGTCCGCCAACCACACGACGAAGCCGGAGAACAGCTCGGGCGCGAGGAGCCGAGCCACGCGCGGCAGGGTCTCCTGGGGGTTGAGCGACTCGGCGAGCACCGCACCGGACTCCGCCAGCAGTCGCTGCTCCCGCTCCACCCGCCGACGGTCACACACCAGCGCGGCAAGGATGAGCGTGGACAGGCCTGCCACCGCGAGGAAGAGCTGCACCGAGAGCACGCGCTCGGGAATCGTGGCATCCATCACGCCGAAGGGCCCTCGTCCCGCCGCAGTGTGCCAGACAGCGAACGACCCCAGCACCATCGTGGCGGTGGCCGCCCCCCGAGGCCCCAGCCGCAGCGTCGACCAGAGGACGAAGGGCAGGCACAGGTAGGGCATCGACAGGGCGATGCCCCGGGGCGCGGGCCCGCCAAAGGCGGCATGGGCCACGAGCGCCAGCAGCACCATCGTCCCGAGCAGCTCGACATCCTCGCGGAAGCGCCAGGTCCAGGGCCGCCGGGCCGCCCAGGTGAGCAGCAGGGGCGCGACCAGTATCCCCCCGAGTCCATCGGAGAGGTACCAACCCAGCCACCCCTGTGCGAAGGCCTCGCGGCTCAGGGGAGCGGGGCCAAAGAGCGCGACGGCCCCCATGCCCAGCGTGGCACTGAGCAGGGGGCTGAGCAGGCCTCCGGCGATGAGCAACGCCACCACTTCCCGAGGCCGGGAGAACGTCACCGGACCGTCCAGCCAGCGCCGCATCAGCCCTGCTCCCACCACCGTCCTCAGACAGTTGGCCAGCGCAAAGAAAGGAACCGTGCTCCAGGTGTCGCCATGGAGGTGCACCAGGACGGACTCCGCGGAGAAGACGGCGACCAGGTACAAGGGCCAGCGGCGCGGGTCCTCGCGCAGGAAGACGGCGAGCGTCAACCCGCCGGGGAGCCAGACCGAAGAGGCCGCCATGCCCGGGAAGAGGAAGAAATAGCTGAGCGACTTCAGCCCGCAGAAGGCCGCGAAGAGCAGGAGGGCACGCCACCACACTTCCCCTGGTAGCACCCGCGCCTTGCCCCGCCCCAAGTAAGCCATCGAGTTGTCCTCGGAAATAAAGGTATGCATGCGCAATCTCCGGCGGCCCGCGAAACATCCCGCTGGCGCCGATGACCTTCCGAGGAATTCCGACGCATGAAGCCCGGCATCTATCTGGCCCACAAACAAGTTGGCGCCACCAGCTTTTCCCTGGTGCAGGCCTTCATGGGCGAAGTGGAGGCCGCGGGCCTCACGAGGAAGCAGCTTCCCGTCTGCCACGGCGGCACGCTCGACCCCTTCGCCGAGGGCCTGCTGCTGCTCCTGGCGGGCCCCGCCACTCACCTGATGGACCTGCTGCACGCCGTGCCGAAGACGTACGAGGCCGAGGTCATCTGGGGCGTGGAGACAGACAACGGAGACCTGCTCGGCCAGGTCGTCCGTGAAGGAGATGCTAGTGAGCTGAACGCCGAGACGCTGGATGCCGCGCTCGCTCCCTTCCTGGGCTGGACGGAGCAGGTGCCCCCCGCCACCAGTGCCAAGAAGATAGGAGGCGAGCCAGCCTACAAGAAGGCCCACCGGGGCGAGGCCGTGGAGCTGCCCCCTTCGCGCGTCTACCTCCACGAGGCGCGCTGGCTCTCCCACGAGCTGCCCCGCCGCAGCCGTCTGCGCATCACCTGTCGCGGCGGCTACTACGTGCGAGCACTCGCCCGGGACCTCGGCCGAGCGCTTGGGTGTGGAGCCCACTTGTCCCGGTTGCACCGCACCGCCATCGGCCCCTGGAAGGACCCGGGCCCGGGAGCGCGCGTCTGGCTGCAGGGTCCAGAGGTGCTGCCCTGGTGCCCCTCACGCCTCATTGCGGGCGACGAGGTGAACGACCTCAAGCACGGGCGCTCCATCCCCCTCGGCGAGGTGCGGCCCCCGGACTGGCGCCTGCCCGAGGGCTTCCCGGACCCCGAGGCCCCCGTGCGAGCCCTGCAACGTGGCCGGTTGGTGGCGCTGCTCCGCGAGCAGGACGGACGCCTGAGCACCACCACTCCCCTCTGGCCCGGGCTGTGAGTTCGCGCGCCGTCACTGCACTCGCGAAGCCCGGTCCGCCCCTGTCTCCCGCTTCCACCGCTCGAAGTCCCGCGTCTCCACCGGCTCCGCCTTGAAGAGGCCCCCGGATTCGTAGCGGTTGCCGTCCATGCGCAACCCCGGCCTCTGCCGGCCCAACCGCACGAGCTTCTCCGTCCGCACCTCGTTGCCCACCACCTCCAGCTCCTGACTGGGCGCACCATTGGCTCCGAGCCCGAGCATCATTCCGTAGCCGTCCGTATCCTCGATGCGGTTGTCGAGGACTTGCACCTTGCGGGCGTTCTCGACGCGAATGCCGGCGCCGTCACTGCCTCCCGCGGAGGAGATGTCACGGATGCGGCGGGGGGTGAGGGTGTGCCCTGCCTGTAGGCTACCGCGCCCGAAGCGCCTCGGCCTCGCGCAGCAGCCCGACACAGCCCAGCCGCGAGAAGCCCTCCACCGCCTGCCGCAGGGACTCCTCGCACTCGGGGCTCCCCGGCGCCGCGGCGCGCCCCAGCTCGAGCCAGGCCATCGCCTCGTCGTAGGGCATGCCCATCTCCCGAGCCAGCCGCGCGCTGCGCCTCCACGCCGAGCGCGCACGCCAATTGTGGCCGAGCAGCCAGTGCATCCGCCCCGTGCAGCGCAGCGCCACCGCCCGCGACAGCGGGAAACGGACCGCGAAGGACGACAGCCGCGCGCACGCTCTCCGCGCCTCCTCGGCCACCGGCGGGGGCGGCTTGCCGGGCACCCGCTCCCGCTCCCACAGCGCCAGGTACACCCGCGCCGCGCCCTCGTAGCCGTGGCTCTCCGTGTACAGCATGGGCTGGAAGCACCTCGCCAGCACCATCACCTTGTCGGCCTCGTCCCGCGCCCGCTCCCACTCCTCGCGCTGCAGGTACGCCATGCCCAGCAGTCCGCCGCAGATGAGGTGCGAGAGCGGATCATGCTTGCCCTTCAACATGACGCTCGCCTCACGCAACAGCGGCATCGCCTCATCCAGCCGGCCGAGCGGCAGCAGGCTGCGCGCCATGGTGTACGTGCTCCACACCTCGTGCTGGAAGTGGCCCCGCTTCCGAGCGGACTCGCGCACCCCGGCGAAGCGCGCCAGCGCCTCCTCGAAGCGGCCCATGTAGTAGTCCACGTGCCCCAACAGCACCTCGGACAGCTCCAGCTCGCCCTTGTCCCCCAGTCGCCGCAACACCTGCTGCGCCTTGCCCGACTTGTCCGCGGCCAGCGTCCAGCGCGCGAAGCTCGAGTGGAACATGGACTCGAGGATGAGCCCGAAGGCCGTGGCGCTCGGGTCCTCCAGCAACTGCCCCTCGCCACGGGCGCGGCGGAAGTAGGCGCGAGCCAGCGCATTCAGCCGTCCCAGACCCGCGATGGAGCCGAGCTGCCCATACAGCCGCAGCACCTCCGAGTCGCGGCCCGCGCGCTCGGCCAGGTTCGCCGCCAGCAACGCGGTGGCCACCATGCGCATCGGGTCGTAGCGCCAGTAGTAGCACTCGGCCAGCCGCATCGCCGCGAGCGCCGAGGCTCCCAGCGACGCGCGTTCCTGCCGGTCCTCCTCACGCACCCACCGCCGCGGCAGCACCAGGTGCAGCACCTGCCGCACCACCTGCGCCAGCAGGAAGCGGCCCCATCCGCCCTCCGTCTCCGGCAGCGGCTGGCCTAGCTCCTCCATCGCCCGCAGGCAGTGCGAGATGCACGCCTCGAAGTCCGACAGCCCGTGCATGGCCTCGGCCAGCAGCCGCTCCCAGCGCGCGCGCCGGCTCCCATCCACCCGCACGCCCGTGTCGCGCCCGCGCTGCACTTCCAGCTCCAGCGCTCGGCGCAGGTACCCGGAGGCCTCCAGGTTCGCCCCCGCTTGCAGCGCGTGCGTCCCCGCCTTCTCCAGGTACTCGAACGTCCACACGTCGTCCTGGGCCAGCTCGAAGTGGTGCGCCAGCACCGGGTAGAGCGCCGGCGGCACCCCATCCTCCGCGTGGTGCTCCTCCAGGGCCATGGCCGCCGCGCGGTGCAGCTTCCGACGCCGCTCGGGGAGAATGCCCTCGTAGGAAATCTCTCGCAGCTTGTCGTGGACGAAGCGCAGCCGCCCGCCGCCGATGTCCTCCAGCACGTGCCGCGCGCGCAGCTCCTCCAGGGCCTCCAGCTCCTGCAAGTCCCCCAGCCCGGCGGCCACGGCCAGCACGTCCGCGTTCAACTCTCGGCCCAGCACCGCCGCCACCTCCAGCAGGCCGCGCGCCTCCGAGCCCAGGCCCTCCAACCGCCGGCCCACCAGGTCATGCATCGAGCCGGGCAGCGGCAGCTCCTCGTGCAACCGCTCCAGGGTGTTGCCCCCCGCCGCCACCTGCCACCGGCCGAAGACATCCCGGAAGAGCAGCCGCTCGTCGATGGCCGTGCGCAGGTACTCGGCCACGAAGAAGGGGTTGCCTGCCGAGCGCGTGGTGAGGAAGCGCACGAAGGAGTCCGGCGCCGAAGGCAGCGCCAGCATGTCCTCCACCATCCGCGCCACCATCGACTCGTCGAGCTGCCCCAGCGCCCGGTGCATCACCCCCGGGGAGGCCAGCAACAGCCGCAGCGCCGCGTCCAGCTCCTCGGTGCGGTAGGTGCCCACCACCAGCACGCTCGACTCGCCGAGGAATCCGGACTGCAAGAAGTCCAGCACCCCCAGCGACAGCTCATCGGCCCACTGCAGATCGTCGATGACGAGCAGCAGCGGCTCCTTCTCGCAGAAGGCGGCGAGCGTCTCGGCCAGACAGCGCATGACGCGCTCTCGCGCGGCCTGGGGTGGGAGCCGGGGAGGCTCGGGCCAGGCGTCCTGTCCGGGCAGCGCCGCCAGCGCGGGCTCGTAGCGGGCCAGCAGCCGCCCGCGCTCGCCCAGCAACCGCTCCGTCGCCTCCAACCCTCGTTGCCGACACTCGTCGGTGATGGCCTGCAACAGCGGCTTGAAGGCGTGAAGCGGCTCGCCGTAGAGCTGCTCGCCCGAGCCGCCGCCGGAGAGCGGGAGACAGCCACCGGTGACGACCCGGAAGGCCGTCCGACTGGCGGACACCGCGCACTCCATCACCACGCGCGTCTTGCCCGCGCCGCTCTCGCCACCGATGAGCAGGCACCCTCCGCCGCCATCCCGAGCCCGCGCCAGACGCTGCTCCAGCTCCGTGAGCAGTTGCTGACGCCCTACGAACTCCGGCCGGTAGAGGTACGGCCGCGGTGTCCCCGGAGGCGGCCGGGGCAGCTCCTCCGCGCCCAGCTCGGCAAGCACGGCCCCCACATCCGCGGCGTAGCCGATGCGCTCGCGGGCCATCTTCGCCAGCATGCGCTGCACCAGCGCGTCCAGCTCCGACGGCACGCCGCACACCCACTCCGACAGCGTGAAGGGCTGCTCCTGCAGGTGCCGCCGCAGCACCTCCCAACCCGAGCCCGGGAAGGGCGGCTGCCCCACCACCAGCTCATACAGGATGCAGCCCAGCGAATAGAGGTCCGCCCTCGCATCCACCAGCCCGCCCTTGATCTGCTCGGGGGCCATGTAGACGTAGGAGCCCTCCATGCTGCCGGAGACGTCGAGCGACTCGCGGCCCAGGGGCCCTCCGAAGGCGGAGGCCAGGCCGAAGTCCACCAGCACCGGCGTGCCGTCCGCACGGACGACGATGTTCTCCGGCTTGAGATCTCGATGGACGATGCCCTCGCCATGGAGGAAGGCCAGCGAGGAGCACAGGCGGCGCGTGAGGGTGAGCACCTCGCCCAGCCGTGTTTGGGCGGCATCCCGCCGCTGCTCCTCCGGGGGAGGGCCGTAGGCGCGGAACGAGACTCCCGAGGGCGAAGCGCGCGGGGACTCCGGCGTGGAGACGACCTGGGTGACGACGTCCGTCACCGTGCGCGGATCACGCTTCCACAGCTCGTCGACGTAGCGCCGCAGGGTGAGCCCCTCGATGAGCTCCATCGCGTACCAGGGCAGCCCGTCCTGGACGCCCTCGGCGAGCACGCGCACCACGCCCGGGTGCTGGATGCGCCGCAGCGCGTGAATCTCCCGGCGGATGCCCCGCAGCATGGCGGCCTCCGGCACCCGCACCGTCTTGAGGGCGACCCGCTCGCCCGTCTCCTCGAGACAGGCGCGGTACACCACTCCCATCCCCCCCGAGCTCAACTTCCCCAGGAGGCGGTAGGGACCGATCCTTCCCTCCTCCGACTCCTGGAGCTCCGCGGCCGACATGGTTGGTCACGAGACTCGCACGGTTCGGTCTACCCCTCCAAGCCAGGCGCCTCCCGAGGGAAGCGACCGCCTGTCTCCCTGCTTATGGAACAGTCCAGATTGGGATGACTTTTGAAGTAACCCCCTCCATCCCACCGTGACCCATTCGTCACATTGAAGGTGAACGTGACAAATCGTGCGCGAAACGTCACCTCGTGACCCGGTTGTGAAGGGCTCGTAAGGAGGGCGTGACGCAGGGCGTGATGAACTGTTGCGGGGGGTGCACGTAGCTGAAACGTGACGTCGCTATACGGCTGGACGTCATGTTCGAGACCTTCGACAGCGCCACGGACGTGCAGTCGGCCCGCCGGTTCGCGCTCTCTGGCGTCGCCTCCATCGGGGTGTGCGGCCTGCTCGTGCTCACCGGGATGGTGGTGGGCAACCAGGTGAGGGAAGTCATCAAGGAGAAGAAGGTGGACGTGGTGTTCCGTCCGCCGCCTCCGCCTCCCCCGGTGGTCGAGGTGAAGCCGGCCCCGCCGCCTCCACCCCCGCCGCCCAAGCCCAAGGCGAAGCCGCCTCCTCCGCCCACCGTCGCCGCGCCCGCGGCCATGGTGGCCCCCAAGGAGATTCCGGTGGAGAAGCCGCCCGAGGCCGACGCCGAGCACGCCGTGGCCGCGGCCCCCGTCGCCGTGGGAGGCACGGGCCAGCTCGTGGCGGGCGCAATCGTCACGGGCGTGGACAGCCCCGGCGTGGCCGGTGGCACCCTGCGCCCCAGGCCCATCAACCTGCCCGAGGCCGCCACACCGCCCAAGGAGCTGAGCTCCAACCTGCTGCCTGAGTTTCCCTCCGACATGCGCGCGAAGGGCCAGGAGGGCATGGTCATCCTCAAGCTCGTCGTCGAGGTGGACGGCCGCGTCAGCAACATCAAGGTGATGCGCGGAGAGGAGCCCTTCGTGGGCGCCGCCATCGCCGCGGTGAGGACGTGGCGCTACGAGCCCGCGCTCGTGGACGGCCAGCCCACCGCCGTCTTCCGCATCGTGAAGGTCCCCTTCCGCCTCAAGTAGCTCGCAACGCCTGTCTTTCCCGCCGGAGCCCCCCAGATGAACTTCAATCTGATTGAGATCTACCACCACATGGGCTTTTTCGCCCGGTGCATCGCCTACACGCTGGTCGCCTTCGCGCTGGCGTCGATGGTCGTGTTCTTCGAGCGACTGCTCTACTTCTTCCGCTCGAAGGCGGCGGACCGGAAGTTCGCGGCGCGCGCCGGCAAGCTGCTGGAGTCGCAGCAGCACGAGCAGTTCGTCATCGAGGCCTCGACGGCGAAGGCGAGCAGCCTGGCGAAGCTGCTGGGCGGTGGCGTGAAGACGTACCTGGCCAAGAAGGCGGCGCCGCAGGGCAAGCTGGGCGCGGTGGAGCTCACCCGGAGAGACCTGGAGCGCATCTACGAGCGCGTCACCGCGGACGTGCGTCGCGGCATGAGCGTGCTGGCGTCGGTGGGCTCGGTGGCCCCGTTCGTCGGTCTGCTCGGCACGGTGGTGGGCATCATCGAGGCCTTCGCCGGTATCGCGAAGACGGGCTCGGGTGGCCTGGGTGCGGTGTCCGCCGGTATCGCCGAGGCGCTCGTCGTCACGGCGCTCGGCCTGCTGGTGGCCATCCCCGCGGTGCTGATGTTCAACTTCCTCACCACCCGCGCGGACGCCCTGCTGCTGTCGCTGGACCTGGCGCGCAAGGAGTTCATGGACCACCTGGAGGACGTGCACGGCGTGGTGGCTCCCACGGTGCGCGGCGAGGGCGCGGTGGCCCTGGACGTGGAGCGCGCCACGCGCAAGGAGGGTATCGATGTCCGCCCGGCGTAGCGGTGGGCTCGTGCCCGAGATGAACGTGACGCCGCTGGTGGACGTGGTGCTCGTCCTCCTCATCATCTTCATGGTGGTCACCCCGCAGCTCGAGGCAGGCGCGGCGGTGGAGCTCCCCGCGGTGGTGAACCCGGACAAGGGCGAGGACAACTCGCTCACGCCCACCACGGTGAGCCTCACCGCTCAGGGCGCCTTGTTCGTGGACAAGAAGGAGGTGCCGAAGGACCGGTTCGCCGAGCAGCTTCGCGCCGTCCACGAGAAGGACCCCGAGGCCCGCGTGGTGCTCAAGGCCGATCGCGCCGTGCGCTACGCCGAGGTGCGCGGTGTCTTCAAGACGCTGCAGGAGATTGGCTTCCCGGGCATCTCGCTCCAGGTCGTCGACCTGAAGAAGGGCCAGGAGTGAACCGCCATGGCGTTTGATCTCGGTGGTGGCAAGGCCGGCATCCGCCCGGCGATGAACGTGACGCCCCTGGTGGACGTGGTGCTGGTGCTCCTCATCATCTTCATGGTCGTCACCCCGCTGATGACCAAGCAGATGTGGATGGATGTGCCGGGCAAGGCGGACGAGCAGACCGAAGTGGCTCCGCCTCCTCCGGGCGCACTGCCTCCCGTGGTGCTCACCGTCACGAAGGCGGGCGCGGTGCAGATCAACCGCGAGGATGTACCGCGAGACCAACTCGTGGCCCGGCTGCAGCGGATGATCAACGCGCGCCCGGACAAGATTGTGTTCTTCGACGCGGAGAACGACGTGCCGTACGGAACGGCCATGGAAGTCATGGACCTGGCACGCGGCGGGAACCTCACCGTCGCCGTGGTCCCCGACGCCGTCGCCGAGCCCTCGGCGCCGTGACCTGAAGTCTTCATTCCGTTCTCCCCCTTTTCACCTTCCATCCATTTCGTTGCCACGGGCGTCGCGTTCTCTACGCGCGCCTGTCGGTGAGGTGCACCCGTCTTGTCTCTTCGTCTCCATTCCATTCGCGCCGCGCTGGCGGCGCTCGCACTGTTGGCCGCGCCTGTGATGGCCCAGGCGCCTGCCTCCGAGGATCCCGCGCCTCAGGTTGAGGCGGACTCAACCCCAAACCCTCACCCCGACCCTCTCCCAGAGGGAGAGGGAGGAGTGGGGGCACAGGAGACCACTGCTGACGTGGCCACTGAGGAAGTTGCCACGGATGATGTGGCCGAGGACGAGCTGATGGCTGAGTCGGCCACGCCGCCCCCGGGCTTCACCGGCATCTATGGACAAGTAACGGACGCCCAGACGAAGGAGACGCTCATCGAGGCCACGGTGAAGGCCGTCACCGGCGGGCAGAAGAGCGTGCTGACCGACGTCGACGGCAACTACCAGCTGGCCCTGCCGCCCGGGAAGTACGACCTGCGCGTCTTCTATGACGTCTACGAGGGCCGCCGCATCACCGGCCTCGTCGTGGAGCAGGGCAAGGCCACGAAGTTGGATGTGCAGCTGAGCGCCGACGCGGGCGCCGTGCAGGAAGTCGTCGTCGAGGCCCGCGCGGACCGCCGTGCTGAGGGCGCCATCCTCCAGGAGCGCAAGAAGGCCGCCGCAGTGTCCGACGCCATCAGCTCCCAGGAGATCGCCCGCACGCCAGACTCGAGCGCCTCGGACGCCGTCAAGCGCGTGGTGAGCGCCACCGTGGTGGGCGGCCGCTACGTGCTGCTGCGCGGCCTGGGCGGCCGCTACTCCACCACCCTGCTCAACGGCGCCATCCTCCCCAGCCCCGAGCCGGACGAGCAGGCCGTTCCGCTCGACATCTTCCCGACGACGCTGCTGGCCAACCTCAACATCCTCAAGAGCTACACCGCGGACCTGCCCGGCACCTTCGCCGGCGGCGTGCTGCAGATCGAGACCAACAACTACCCGTCCCAGTTCGAGCTCAAGCCGCGCATCAGCTTCTCGGGTGACACGCAGAGCACCTTCCGCGATCGCACCTCCTATAACGGTGGCACGCTCGGCTGGCTGGGCTTCGACGATGGCACGCGCCAGCTGCCCGCCTCGGTGCCGCGCAATGGCCCGCTGCTCGCCGGCCGGGGTGGCCTGACCAGCGCGGACGTCAACCGCATCACCCGGGACTTCCCCAACACCTGGGCGCTGAGCACGGCCCGGGCCCTGCCCAACATGACACTGGGCGCGTCCATGGGTGACACCCTGCGCATCCAGAACCAGCGCCTGGGCTACCTGGCCAGCGTCAACTACAGTCACCGCGAGGGCGTGCGCATCAGCGACATCATCCGCCCCGAGGGCGATGCCGACGGCACCGGCGTCATCGTGGACCAGGTGGGCCGCAGCGTGGAGGGCACCGAGAGCGCCAACCTCAGCGGCCTGTTGAGCGTGGGCTACCAGCCCGAGCGCAACCTGGACCTGTCCTTCTTCTCGCTCTTCACCCGCACCGGCGAGAGCCGCGCCCGCGCCATCCGGGGCGAGGAGCCCAACGGCGAGCCCAACAGCCGCAGCACCGCCGAGTTCGTCAGCCGCATGCTCACCTTCAACCAGCTGCGCGGCTTCCACCGGCTCAACGTGCTGGGGGACATGGAGCTGGACTGGCAGGCCAACTTCTCCAACGTCCAGCGCGACGAGCCCGACACCCACAGCATCTCCTACCGCCAGACCGAGTCCGGCGAGATGCGCTTCAAGTCCGACCCGGGTGGCGAGCGCTGGTACAGCACGCTGAACGAGTCCTCCTTCGGCGGCAGCCTCAACGCCACCGTCCCCCTGTCCGGCGTGCGCGTGCGTGCGGGCGGCCTGGCTCAGGGCTCGGTGCGCACCTTCGGCATGCGCCGCTTCCGCTACATCTACGCGGGCGGCAACCTGCCAGTGCTCAGCCAGGACCCGGACCGCATCTTCTCCGCGGACAACATCGGCAACGGCATCGAGATGCAGGAGTCCACCCTGCCCGAGGATGGCTATGACGCCCAGCTCGGCCTGTTCGCCGGCTACGTCAACGCCGACGTGAGCCTCTGGGAGCCGCTGCGCTTGGTGGCCGGCGTCCGCTACGAGGCCAGCTTCCAGAACCTCACCACCGGCACCGACTACTCCATCGTCGCCTCGCAGGCCAAGAACACCCGGCAGAGCTACGGGGACGTGCTGCCGGCCCTCAACCTCATCTACGCGCTCGGCCCCCAGGTGAACCTGCGCACCGGCTACAGCTACACGCTGGCCCGGCCCACCTTCCGCGAGCTGGCCCCCATCCTCTACTTCGACTTCGTCCGCGGCCGCGCCGTCACCGGCAACCCGGAGCTCGTCGAGACGCGCATCCACAACGTGGATGCCCGCGCCGAGTGGTTCCTCGGCGACAACGAGGTGCTCGCGGCCAGCGCCTTCTACAAGCGCTTCCAGAACCCCATCGAGCAGATCATCGTCACCCCCGCCCAGCTCGACCTGAGCTTCGACAACGCGCCGGCCGCCACCAGCTACGGCCTGGAGCTGGAGTCGCGCGTGGGCCTGGGGCGGCTGACGCCGGTGCTCGAGTCGCTGCGCGCGGGCGCCAACCTCACCCTCACCCGCTCCGAGGTGGACCTGGGCACCTCCGCGCCCCTGCAGACCAACCAGCAGCGCCCCCTGCAGGGCACCTCGCCGTACGTGCTCAATCTCAACCTCACGTGGGCCCGCCAGCAGTCCGGCACCGAGCTGACGCTGCTCTACAACGTGTACGGCGAGCGCATCGCCGAGGTGGGCACCCAGGGCCTCCCCGACGTGCTCGAGCGGCCCTTCCACCGCGTGGACCTCGCGCTCAGCCAGCAGCTCGGAAAGAACGCGCAGCTCAAGCTCACCGCCACCAACCTGCTCAACCAGTTCATCGTCCTGCAGCAGGGTGACCTTCAAGTCTTGAAGTACCGCCCGGGCGTCGCGTTCTCCGCGTCGCTCGGCTGGAACCTGTAGTCCCTTCCCTCTGAAAGGAAGTCACGCAATGAAGATGTCCCTGAAGATGGCCCTCCTCAGCGGCCTGGCGGCCTGCAACCTCACCGCGTGCGACCCGGACGATGGGAACCCGGATCCCGATCCGACTCCGACGGGCGAGCGCATCGAGGTGTCGGCGAAGATCTCCGCCGACACCACGTGGACGGCCAACAACGTCTACGTGCTCAAGGACCACATCTTCGTGGAGAGCGGGACGCTGACCATCGAGGCGGGCACCCGCATCGAGGGCACGGGCCGCAGCTCGCTGGTGGTCACCACCGGCGGCAAGCTCAACGCGGTGGGCACCAAGGAGAAGCCCATCGTCTTCACCGCCCCCACGGACGCGGGCAAGCGCCTGCCGGGCGCCTGGGGTGGCGTGGTGATGCTGGGCAAGGCCCCCATCAACGTGTCCAGTGGCAACGCGCAGATCGAGGGCTTCCCCGCGACCCAGCCGGGCATCGTCTACGGTGGCAACGACGAGGCGCACAACTGCGGCACCCTCAAGTACGCCCGCATCGAGTTCGCCGGTTTCAAGCTGACGGACAACAACGAGCTCAACGGCCTGACGCTGGGCGGCTGCGGCACGGGCACGCAGGTGGACTACGTGCAGGTGCACAAGGGCGCGGATGACGGCGTGGAGATGTTCGGCGGCACCGCCAACCTCAAGCACATCCTCATCACCCAGCCGGACGACGACGGCCTGGACTGGGACACGGGCTACCGCGGCAAGGTGCAGTTCCTCATCGTCCAGCAGAACGCGGACGTGGGCAACATGGCCTTCGAGAGCGACAACAACGCGCAGCAGGCGGCCACCGCCGTCCCCCTCTCCCAGCCCGAGGTGTGGAACGTCACGCTGATCGGCTCCAACGCGGACCCCACCAAGGCCGGCAAGCTCCAGGGCGGCATGCACCTGAAGAACGGCACCGGCGGGAAGCTCAACAACGTCATCATCGCCCACTTCGCCGACCTGGCGGTGGACATCGACAAGACCTCGACCGTCACCCGCTACGACAACGGTGAGCTGTTCATCAAGAACAGCATCTTCTGGGACAACAAGAACGTGGCCGACGGCAACACGCTCGGCGCGGATGGCACCGACAACGACGGCGCTTTCGACGAGGGCTCCAAGTTGCTGGAGTCCGCCACGGGCAACCGCATCGCCGACCCGATGCTGACCGCGGCCCTCAATCTGGACGCGCCCAACTTCGCGCCGAAGGCCGGTTCGTCGGCGCTGGATGCCGCCAAGGCGGGCTCGCCCACCAACGATGGCTTCTTCGACACCACCGCGAAGTTCGTCGGCGCCGTGGGCACCGAGGACTGGACGGCCGGCTGGACCGCGTTCCCCAAGGAGTAGTCACACGCAATACGAGGAATGCCGCGCCCGGAGCTGCCTCCCGGGTGCGGCCCCATCGCCCGGAGGTTCGTTCTTCTGACGGAGGGGGCTCCGGCAGAAGCCGCGCCTCCGGGCGGTGTCTTTTCACCTCCGCATCGTGCACAACGGCAGCTCCACGATGAAGGTCGCGCCCCGCGCGGGCTCGCTCTCCACGCGGATGCGGCCTTCCATGGCCTCGACGATTTGCTTGGAGATGAAGAGTCCCAGCCCCAGGCCGCCGTAGTGCCGCTCCGACACTGCACGTCCGAATCGGGAGAACAGGCGCGGCACGTCCTCGGGGGAGATGCCGATGCCCTCGTCCTGGATCGTCAGCCGCACCCACTCGCCCTCCACCGCCACACACACGCGGATGGGCTTGCCCGCCCCATACTTGGCCGCGTTGGAGAGCAGGTTGACGAACACCTGGTCCAACCGCAGTGGATCCCAATACCCACGCACCAGCGGCGTGACGGGGAAGTCCACCTCGCACCCGGCCTGGGCGAACACCTCCGAGAGCCGCTCCATCACCTCGCGCAGCAGGTGGGTAAACTCCATCTCGACGGGCTCCAGCCCCAGCCGACCCGCGCCGATGCGGCTCACGTCCAGCAGGCTGTCCACGAGCGAAGAGAGCCGATCCACCTGCCGCACCGCTTTGGGGAGCCTCGCGCCGACGGACTCCCTGCATTCCGGCGTCAGGTACTTGTCGATGAGGGTGTGTTGAAGCTTGAGCGAGGTGAGCGGCGTCTTCAGCTCGTGGCTCGCGACGGAGAGGAACTCGTCCCGTAGACCCACGGCCTGCCGCGCCTCCTCGTAGAGCCGGAGGTTCTCCAGCGACATGCCCACCCGGTGGGCCAGCTCCTCCGCGAGCGCCAGGTCCTCCTCGTCGAACCGCCGCTGCGAGCCGGCCGCCGCCAGGATCATGATCCCGTGCACCTTCCCGCCCGCCCTCATCGGAACGGTCATCACGGAGTGAGCATCCAGAGTGTTCATCAGCTCCAGGTGCTCGGGGCTGACAGCGAAACGCTGGCGGGTGGCCTGGTTGAAGTCCCGGAAGAGCGCCGACTTGCCGGTGTGGATCCCTTCTAGCAATGGGCTCGTCCCCGGCAGCTTGGGCATGAAGCGCAGGACCGCCTGAACGAGTGGCTCGCGGGACGGCTCCCGGTGCGCCCCGGCCACGCGCGGCAGCGCCCCATCCGGCTGCGTCACGCCGATGATGCAGTAGCTGCAGATGGAGGAAGCGGAGAGCCGGGCCACCTGCTGGAGGATGTCCTCTGCCCGGTCCAGGCGATCCGCGAGCAGGCGGCTGGCCTCCGAGAGGAAGCGGGCACTGGCCTCGGCCCGCTTGCGATGGGTGATGTCCAGCACCGTGCCATTGAAGCGAACGAGCTGGCCCTGGTCATCGAACCAGGCGCGCCCCTGGGAGAACAGCCATCGCTCGACACCACCCCGGACGCCGATGACACGGTACTCGATGCCAAAGCATCCACCGCTCTCTGGGCTCAAGGTCCGCTCGATGACCTGCCGCGTGCGCTCGCGGTCCTCGGGGTGAATGACGGAGAAGAACAGCTCGCAGTCCATCACCTGGCCCGGCGGGACGCCGAAGAGCTCCTCGGTGCGGTCATCACATAGGAATTGGTGAGTAGCCGGATTGTAGTCCCAGGTACCGATGGCGGCCGAGGCGAGGGACAACCGCAGCCGCTCCTCACCGATGCGGAGAGCCTCCTCGGCCTCCTTGCGCTGGGTGATGTCGAAGAAGGACGACACCACGCCCAGGGGACCGTCACCATCGGGGACAGAGAGCAGTAGGGCGTTGATGGACAACCAGACCCGCGTGCCATCCGGGCGCACCACGCCCATCACCTTGTCGAGCTGGGAAACACCCGTGCGCAGGGCGAGCATGGCCGGGTGCTCCTCTCCGGGATAGGGGCTGCCGTCTTCCTTCACCGCACGCCAGCGGGGATCCGCGCTCGTGCGGCCCTGCAACTGGTCCTGAGTGAGGCCAAGCAGCCGGGAAGCCGCTGCGTTGGAGAACTCGATGGCCCCCGACGGGTCTTGGACGACGATGCCCTCGCTCAGCGCGGCCATGATGCCCCCCAGCCGCGCCTCGCTCTCGCGAACAGCCTCGCGTGCAAGCCCCGGCTCGAAGAGCTCCTCCAGATACAGGCAGAGTCCCACCACCTCCGCGCCGTCGTGTAGGGGATGGCAGCTCACCCGGCCCCATTCCAGCTCGTGCCAGGTGAAGGGCTGGCCCGTCGCGAGGACCTGCTGGGAACGCCAAAGGACGTCTTGGGTGGCTTCTCCCGGAGGAAGTACATCGGCCAGGGGAATGCCCGACCAGATGCGGGCGCGTAGGCAGTGAAGCTCGGCCAGGGCCCGATTGAAACGCACCACCTGGAGCTCCCGGTCCACCAGGGCAATGCCAATGGGCGCGTTCCACAGCACCTCCAGCTGGAGCGACTCCAGATCGAACCGTGGGGCCGGCTCCATCAGGGCCCCATTCATTCCCGTGTTCCTCTGTCCATCCAGCCACCCCCAGCGGTAACAGCCACCGACCCGGCCCGAATGCCCTGGGCCTCCTCAACCGCCAGAACACGGAGTCACCTCCCTCGGGCGCGCTCCCGGAGCCCAGGCGTCCCAAGGAGCGCTCCAGACTCCCAGACGAAGTGTCTGACACCCTCTGACGAAGTGTCTGACGAAGAGTCTGACACCCTGTACGGGACCCGCAGAACGGCCCGTGCGGCTATCCTCGCGGAGCATGAGCCGCCCCATCTTCGTCGCCGCCTGGTTCTCGCCCTGGTCGGAGCGGGCCCGCTTCGCGCTCGACCACCACCGCATCAACTACCGGGAGGAAGCGTATGTCCCCCTCCTGGGCGAGCCGCTGCTCCGGCTGCGCACCCGGGTGTTCCGCGGCCCCCTCTCGGTGCCCGTGCTCTTCCACGACGGACGCGTCATCCGAGACTCCGTGGAGATCGCCCAGTATGCGGACAGCGTGGGCACGGGAGCGCCACTATTCCCCGCGAGCGCCAGCGCGGAGATCGCCCGCTACGTGGAGCTCGCCACCGGGCTGATGGAAGCATCGCGAGCGCTGAGCATGCCCCGGATGGCGCAGAACGAGGCCGCGCAGCGTGAGAGCCTGCCCTCGTTCATGCCCGCACCGCTCCGCTCGGTGCTGCTGCCGCTCGCCGGGATGGGAACGGCGTACATCGCTCGGAAGTACCGCCTGGACTCGCACAATCCGAACGAAGCTCGGGCGGCAATCCGGCGGGGCCTCGAACGGCTCCAGGCAGATCTCCGTGGGCGCGACACGCTGCTCTCCGACTTCACCTTCGCCGACATCGCCATCGCCGTCGCGCTGACCATGGTGCGGCCGGTGGAGCACCCTGTCCTCCCTCTCGGCCCCGGAATGCGCGCGGCCTTCACCGAGCCGGCCCTGGCGGAGGAGTTCGGAGACCTCCTCGCGTGGCGGGACAAGCTCTACGCCGAGCGTCGTTCCGCGCCAGGGACTGCGCGTGCTTGACCCGCGCTTCGCCTACGAACAGTTCGTCCGGACGGACGATCGCACCCGGCTCTGCCGCGAGCTCGAGCAAGTGCTGACCGAACGACTCCGATCGGCGCCTGCTCCCGACGCGGAGGGGCACAGGATGGCAATGGAGCTGCGGGAGCTTGGTCACGATCTCTGGAGCTTCGACGAGTCCACCCATTTTCAGGCCTGGTGTGGGAACTGGTCGAACCCGTCGCGCCCCACCGAGCTGATCGTCGAGTTCACCTACCGGGACGAGGAGGCGCCACGAACGGTGTCGGTGACCTTCCGCGACCGTGAGCCGGCCTGAGCGTCTAACGGATGGAAGCCGCCCTCACTCCACGTGAAATTCGAGACTCCTCACGTGCTACCCGTGAGCGACGAACCCGGGTGGAGATGACCCGGGAGAGAGAAGGAGCCCCGGCCTCCCTGGGAGGGGCCGGGGTGGAGTCCCTCTCCGCCGCTCGGACTCAGGCCGCCACGGGGCGGGCGACCACGGGCGCCTCGTCCGACTCGAGGGCGGCGGCGGTGACGGCCTCGGGCTGGCTCCCATCGGCGAACAGCGGGGCGCTCGGACGCGACTTCGGCGGACGACCCCGACGCTTCGGCGCCGACTCGTCATTCTGCGCGGGAGCCTCAGTGGCCACGCCACCATCCGCACGCGCCAGCTTGCGCCCGGCCCTCGGCAGGCTGATGGCCTCCAGCTTCGTGCTCAGCTCCGCGTCCTCCTCGGCGAACACCCGCGCGTACGCCAGCGCCCGCTGGCCCTTCTGCACCAGCGCCTCCTGGCCCTCGGCCAGTACCTGACGTGCCGCCTCCAGCGCCGCCTGCGCCTTCGCCACCGCCTCGGCCTGCGCCCTCACCCGGCCCGCCGCCTCCTCCAACACCTCCGCGTCCACGTCCGGGAACTTCACCTCGGACAGCTCCGTGGAGAACACCTCGAGCAGCGCCCGCATCGCGGGCGAGATGGGATCATTTTCCGTCGCGTCGAACATGGGCAGGGACTCCCCTCCAGCGTGCTGCGTGGGGCCCTCATGTGCACAGATGTTCAGTGCCATTTCAAGGGGGTCTGCTGCGAGGCCGATTTATCGGCCCCGCGCCGTGTTCACGCCCCGTCATTCCAGCGACGCGAGGCCCGGATGACTCCCGACATGTGGGCGAGGGACCCTACATCCGCGGTCTCATCCGGGCTGGCGGGGAGAGGTAGACTTGGGGGAGGCCGGGGCGGCTCAGCCCTTGGGGGGTCCACATGCAGCCAGAGACACTGGAGTTTCTCGCGGACACGGCGCAGTACGTCGCCGTGGTGTTCATTGGTGCGTTCATCGGGATTGGAGAGCTCGTCTCCCGCTACAAGGACGACCCCTACGAGGCCATCACCAACCGCCACGCGATCACCTACACCCTGCTCAACATCCTCGCCTCGGCCGTGGCCCTGCTCGCGCTCAAGACGATGGACATGGGCACCACGCCCCACGGGGAGGGTTCAGCGTCGGAGCGGGTCGGTTACACGCTGCTCGCCGGGTTTGGCGCCATGGGGGTCCTGCGTTCCTCGGCCTTCACCATGCGCGTGGGGAAGGAGGACATCGCCATCGGCCCGAGCGCGCTGTTGCAGGTCATGCTCGCCGCGACGGACCGGGCCGTGGACCGGGCTCGCGCCAGGGTCCGGGCCGAGAATATGGCCAGGACCATGCAGTCCATCCCCTTCGAGCAGCTCGAGGAGTCCCTGCCGCAGCTCGCCTTCACGATGATGCAGAACGTGACGGATCAGGAGAAGCAGGGCTTCGCCAACGAGCTCGCGGCGCTCCGGAACAAGAACATGGACGCGGTGGCCAAGAGCATCTGTCTGGGGCTCTCGCTCAGCAACATCGTCGGACAAGGCGTGGTGGACGACGCCGTGTTGGCGCTACGCAAGACCCTGGCCGCGGCGGGAGACCCCACGTTCGCCAGCACCCTGGCGACGCCGCCATCCCCGCCCACCGAGGGACAGCAGGCGCCGGTGCCTCCCGCCGGGAAGTGAAGCCGCGCACGGCCCCGCTCGACCCGGGCGTCTCAGTCCACGCGCACCAGCGACACGGTGCGCACGCCCTGGGAGGGGTCCACCTCCACCGCGAGGAAGTGCCGCCCCACGCCGTCGAACTGCTCGGGGATGGCGCCGCCGCCGCCCGAGATGAAGGACGGAATGCCCGCGTTGGAGAATGAGTAGTACGAGTGCACGTGGCCGTAGAGCGTGAGGTCCAACTTGCCATTGGCCAGCTTCGCCAGCAGTGCGGCGGCCTCGTTGCGGCTCGCGAAGGCGCCGTTGCGCACGCCAATGGGGTCCACAATGGGGATGTGCGTGCCGAGGATGTGCACCGCATCGCGCCCCGCCGCCAGCCACCCGTCCAGCATCTCCTCGGCCCTCGGGTCCAACGAGCCGTTGCCCGAGTCGATCATCGTGAAGTGCGCGCCGTGGAAGGTGAAGTGCAGGTTCCCCCGGCCAAAGTACTCGTGGTAGCGCGGGTCCGGGGTGATGAGCTCGTGGTTGCCCAGCGTGGCGAACAGGGGGATGCGCGACTCCAACAGGCGCGACTGGAACTCCTCCAGCTCGGCCACGGAGCCCCGCTGCGTCAGGTCTCCTGAGAAATAGATGAAGCGCAGCGTGGGGTCCGCGTTGATACGCCGGTAGATGTCGCCCACCCGGGGCAGGGCCTCCTGCACGTCCGCCAGCGCCGCGAAGCGGAAGGGCTTCGGCTGGTCCCACTCCGGAGGCGCCACCGTCAGCCGGACCTCCGCGCCTGCCGGCACCTGCACTCGCCACGTCTTCACGGTGGGCACCACCCCGGGCACGTCCTCCACCAGGAGTAGCTCGCCGGCCGCCACGGCGGACAGCTCCGCGTCCGGCATGGCGTTGCGCACCACCACCGTCCACGCCTCGGGGGCCCCGGCCGAGGACACCGCGCGCACGTGGAAGGCCGGCGCCGAGCCCCACAGCGTCAGCGTGCCCGGTGCCACCTGGCGCACCACCGCCAGCCCGTCCTCCACGGTGAAGGTCACGCCGCCGGCCTCCACCTGTCCGACCTGCAGGTCCTTCAGCGCGCGCTCCTCGGATGGACGCATGCTGCAGCCCGAAGCCAGCAGCGCGAGCACGGCGGCTCCCCAGCGAATGCTCCTCATGGCTCACCTCCCAACGCGTAGACGAGCGACACCCGGCCCACCAGGGCCGAGCCCGCCTGAAAATCCGCGGACAGGCCCCATCGCTCGGTCAGGAGCATGCGCCCGCGCAAACCCACGAACCCTGGCACACCGCTGCCTCCCTTGATGCCACCGGGGAAGTCGTCCTTGCGGTGGTCGTAATAGAGGAGCGCCTCGCCCCGGAAGGGCCCGCCGCGGCCCAGGTACACGCCGTACCCGAAGGTGAAGAGGAGCTGCTCGAAGAGGATGTCATCCACCGGGCCCGCGTAGACGTAGCTCTGCATCGCGAAGCCCACGCCCATCTCCGCGAAGGAGCCGGCCATGCGCGGACTGAAGCGCGCCATGTCATAGCGACCTCGCAGGAAGAGCTCGCCACCGGCCAAGGAGAAGTCCTCCGAGGAGTAGCGGTGGACGAGGGCCGCGGCCTCCAGATCCAACGCCGTGCCATCCGCCCCCGCCCGAACGCCCTCGGGAGCCCCCATCAGCCGGTACGCGCCGCCCAGGCGCACGCGCAAGTTGCCCTCACCTGGCGACAGCTTCGCCCCGGCCTCCAGGCGCACGCGCTCCAGCCGCGCCAGCGCGCCCACCGAAACGAAGTGCCGGTAGCTGAAGGCCGGGTCCGCCACATGCTGGTAGCCCACCTCCAGCTCGAGCGGGGGTAGGCGTCGGGGCACCTCGCCGGGAGGGAAGGCAGGTGCCAAGGCTCCGTAGAGGTTGGCCAGCGTGGAGATGGACAAGAGGCCCACCCCGGCCAGCGTCACCGCATACAGCGGGCCGATGATGCGGCGCGAGGCCCCGGACATCGCGATGGGCACGCCGCCGGCGGCCAGCAGCCCGAGGCCCGAGCCCTCCAGGAGGAAGTGCCGCGTCGCCGTCTGGGTGTCCCCCGCGACGAGGGGCCCCATCCCGTGCAGCAGCAGGCCGGGCACCACCGAGACGGCCGCGGGCAGCACCTCGAAGCGGGGCCGGGTTGGGTCTCCCATCGCCTGGGGAACGGGCTCCACCCGGGTGGGGACGGCCTGGACGGGGACGTCCAGGGCTCCCACCGCCTGCGCCTCGGACGTCTGCGCCTGGACTGCGCCCGGCAGCACCGCCAGGGCGAGCACAAACATTCGTACCATCATGGAATCCCCTTGTGCACAGGCGGTCCGGCCCTTCCGCCCAGGACCCGGGCTGCCACCGGGTTGGATTCCAGGATAAAACGTTGGCTGGTGGATTCGCAGCCTGCCCGTGAGGGTAGGCAAGGAAGCCACCGGGGGGGCCCCCCTTCGGGACTTTTGGGTGAAGCGGGGTATGCTTCGTCCTCCCCTCTCCTCCAACAACGCGACGCGCATCGTGGCCGCCAACGAAGCTCGGGAGTTTGGCAAGTACGAATTGGTCTCGAAGCTCGCTGCGGGCGGGATGGCCATCACCTACCGCGCGCGGATGAAGGGCGCTGCGGGGGTGACCAAGCCAGTGGTCATCAAGCAGATCCTCCCGCACTTCGCCGATGAGTCCGACTTCGTGGAGATGTTCATCAGCGAGGCGCGCGTGGCCGCGGGGCTCACCCACGGCAACATCGCCCAGGTCTTCGACTTCGGAGAGATCGACGGCCAGTACTTCCTGGCCATGGAGTTCGTGCACGGGCAGACGCTGAGCAAGCTGCTGCGCCGCGCGCAACGCGCCGGACTGCCGGGCCTGCCCATGCCCCTGGCGCTGTACGTCGCCACGCAGATGTGTGACGGGCTGGACTACGCGCACCGGCACATCGGAGATGACGGCCGGCCGATGGGGCTCGTCCACCGCGACGTGTCTCCGGACAACGTGCTCATCTCCTACGAGGGCCAGGTCAAGGTCATCGACTTCGGCATCGCCAAGGCGACGAGCGTCGTGGAGTCACGCACCTCGCCCGGCACGCTCAAGGGCAAGTACCCGTACTTCTCCACCGAGCAGGCCCGGGGCGAGCAGGACCTGGACGCGCGCTCGGACATCTTCGCCGTGGGCGTGGTGCTCTACGAGATGCTGTGCGGCCGGCGTCCCTATGAGGGCGAGCTGGCCGTGGTGCTGCCGCGCATCATCTCTGGGGACTACCCCCCACCCTCGTCCTACAACCCCGCCATCACCCCGGAGCTGGAAGCGGTGATGTCCACCGCGATGGCGATGGATCGGCAGGAGCGCTACCCCACCGCACAGTCCTTCTCCGAGGCGCTGCGCGAGCAGCTCTACTCGGCCTGGCCGCGCTTCTCGCCCACGATGCTCTCGCAGCTGCTGGGCCACCTCTTCGCCGAGGAGCTTGCCGCCGAGGGCCGCAAGGTGGAGGTGACGCCCGCCTTCCTGGAGCAGCTCGCCGCGTGGCAGGCCCAGCCCGTCAGCGAGCCGATGGGCGCCCAGGCGAAGTCGCCGGGCTCGGTCGGCGGCCGGACCAGCTCCAGCGCCGGGGTGCGCGCCGTGCAGTCGAGGCCCGGCAGTGACAGTGGCCGGCCGGGGAGCAACACGGGCAGCCGTCCCAGCCTGAGGCCCACCACCAACGGCGAACGGCCTCCCAGCAACGGGAGCGCACGCACCGTCAGCTCGGCCACCGGGCGCCGGGTGACCTCCAGCGCGGGCGTGACACGCGCGCAGGGCTCCTCGACCATGGCGGCCCCGCCACAACTGGACGAGGAGGAGACCGCCACGGCCGTGTCGCCCTCCAGCGCTGCGAGGGGCGCCCCCGAAGCGCCGCACGACACCCCCGTCGAGGTGCCGGCCGTCTCCGTGGCCAAGCCGGTGCCGGACCCCCTGCGCTCCGTGCGCGAGACCCAGACACGTGAGGAGCAGGAGCGTGCCGAGCGGCGCCAGCGGCTGGTGATGCTCATCAGCGTGCCCCTCTTCGGACTCGCCCTGGTGCTAGGCCTCCTGCACTACTTCTTCTCCGGCAGGAGCGAGGGGGCCCCGGCAGGCTCCCAGTGGCTCACCTCCACGCCGAAGGGCGCCACGGTGAAGCTCAACGGCCAGGAGGTGCCCGGCACCACGCCGCTCGTCGTGCCGAACGTTCCCCTGGATCAGGCCAACACCCTCGTCCTCACCCTGCCCGGCTACCGGCCCTGGACGAAGCGCTTCACCGTCACCCAGGAGGCCTCGCCTCCCATCCACGCGGATCTCGAGCGCATCGATCCGGAGCCGTCCGCCCAGCAGGTTCCGCCCTCCCCCACCGAGCCCACGTCCGCCCCGGACAAGGCCGACACGCAGCAGACCGTCGCAGCGGACCCGAAGGCCGCCCCCCCGGCAGACCCGGCCGCTGCGGCAGCACCGGTGGATCTCAAGAAGTACAACGAGGTGGACTACCCCACGCGGGTGTTCGTCCTCCGCCCCCAGTACAACGCCTTCCCGGTGGAGAAGTACGCCACGGCTTCCATCGACCTCAATTCGGGGGCCAGCTACTCGGTGAACACCACGGGCAGCGCCCTGCTCGGCGAGGGACGGGGGAGTGCGACCGGCACACTGGTCTGGTTCGCCGAGGGGGAGAACCTGTCCGTGGAGGACTCCTTCGGGCTGCTCAACGCTTCGCCGCGCACCTTCAAGGGCGTGCGCAAGCTGCACGTCTTCCTGCTGGACGACAACGTGGCGGACAACGCCGGCGCGATTCGGGTGAACCTGCGCCAGTCCAAGTGGGTGCCGCCGCGCCAGCTCACCTTCGATCCCACCCGGAACGCGCTGGTGCTCGAGCCCCAGCATCAACTCGCCCTGCGCGGGCTCAACCCGGAGGCCACCTACCTGCTCACCGTGCGCGACGACTTCGCGGAGCTGCGCTCTGGCACCACGGGCCGTACACGTAGGGTGCTGTGCGCGGAGCTCACCCAGAAGACGGGCCGACGCAACCACCGCCTCCTGGAGGCGGGCAAGCGCTACCAGATGACGGGCGCGGACACCCTGCTGTGCACCTTCCCGGACGCCCGGGTGGAGGACAACGCGGGGGCGATCGAGGTGGACATCGTGGATGTCACGGAGATGTCTCGCCGGGAGCGCGCGGCCGCACTCCGTGGCGCTTCTCGTTGACCACAAAACAGCACCTGGGTTAAACAAGGCGGGCGGACAATCAGGCGCCGGGCGCCTTTTTCGTCCCTCCCATTCGTACCCTCCAGCCGGGCACCAGGCACCTCCGTTCGCATGTCGGAGGTGATGCGTACCCTGTCTGTCATAGGGGGCCCACGCAGGTGGGCCACAGGGCTACAACAAGTTCCTTCCGTAAGGGCTCATGGGGGTCGTAGCAGTTCCGCGACCCAGCTCAACAAGGACGGGAAAGGCACGTGGGCGCGGAGCCGATTTCGGCACCGGGCCCACGGGTCTTTTTGGGCCCTGGAAATGCCACGGGGCCGCACCCGGGAGTTCCAGGCACGACCCCGATCACCGGCAGGACGGCTGCTTGCCTGCTCAGTCGCACATCACATCAGGGCAGCCGCCACCCGTCGGGGCGCACACACCGCAGCCCGGGTTGCAGCAGAAGTAACCCTTGCCACAGTAGTTGGTGCCGCAAGGACCACCGGAGCCGATCGAGATGGCGGCGGGCGCCTCCTGCTTCGCCTCGACCTGCGCCTCGGGCTGGGCGCTCACCTCACACATCACGTCCAGACACGCGTTGCCCTTGGGGGCGCAGGTGCCACAGCTCGCGTTGCAGCAGTAGGTGCCCGCGCCGCACACGTTGGCGCCGCACGAGATGCCGCCGATCGCCAGGGCCTCCTCCACGCTCGCGGGGGCCTGCTCCTGCTGCGTCGAGCCACCACACGCCGCCACCAGGGACACCAGTGCCACCACCACCAGTTGCATCTTCATGATTCGCTCGCTCCTCATTGGGGGGGAGCGGGCGTCTACCAAAACCCGACAGGTCGGAGCAACGGGAATAGCGTGGGGCTTAAAACGGGAACCCGATACCCTCACCCCGTCCCTCTCCCGGAGGGAGAGGGGTAGTCGTCAGGGTGAGGAGTTGCAGGCCTGACTCTGGTCGCCTTGGCTCTGGTGAGCAGGCTCTGGTGGCTCAGATGTCCAGGTTCTGCACGTCCAGCGCGTTGCGCTCGATGAACTCGCGCCGCGGCTCGACGGCCTCGCCCATGAGCAGCGAGAAGATCTCGTCGCTCTCCACCGCGTCCTCGATGCGCACCTGCAGCAGCGTCCGGGTGACCGGATTCATCGTGGTATCCCACAGCTGCTCCGGGTTCATCTCGCCCAGACCCTTGTAGCGCTGCAGGCCCAGCCCCTTCTGCGCATCCTTGCGCACCGCGGCCAGCACCTCTTGCACCGACAACGCCACCACCTCGCCATCGCCCACCTTCACCCGGTAGGGAGCCTTGCCCATCGCGTTGAACGACTCGCGCAGGCTCACCAACTCCTGGTACTCGGGCGACGACAGGAAGCCGTGGTCGAACACCGTCTGGCGCATCCCACCGTTGATGTCCGTCTTCACCACCAGCTTGTGCGTGTGGTGCTCCGGATCCAACGGGGTGGTGTACTCGAAGCGGCCCAGCGTGTCCGGCATGCGCGCCTTCAGGTAGGCCACCATCTTCTCCACCTGCTCGCGCAGCGTCACCTCGTCCGCCAGCGTGCCCGCCTCCACCCGAGCCCCCTGCACCAGCGCGTCCACCACCCGCGCATCCCGCCGCGCCGCCAGCTTCTCCAGGCGCTCCTCGTACGTAATCACCTTCTCCAGCAGCTCGCGCAGCTCCGAGCCACCCAGCTCCCCGCCCGCCGTCACCACCCGCGAGTGCTCGGAGGCAATCCGCAGCAGGTAGTCGTTCAGCCCGCGCTCGTCCTTCACGTACATGTCCTTCTTGTTGCGCGTGACTTTGTAGAGCGGAGGCTGCGCGATGTAGAGGTAGCCGTTCTGGATGAGCTCCGGCATCTGCCGGTAGAAGAACGTGAGCAGCAGCGTACGGATGTGGCTGCCGTCCACGTCGGCGTCCGTCATCAGGATGATGCGGTGGTAGCGCGCCTTCTCCGGGTTGTAGTCCTCGCGGCCAATCCCCGTGCCCAGCGCGGTAATCAACGTCACGATTTCCGCGCTCGTGAGCATCTTCTCGAAGCGCGCCTTCTCGACGTTCAGAATCTTGCCGCGCAGCGGGAGGATGGCCTGGTTGCGCCGATCCCGGCCCTGCTTCGCCGAGCCACCTGCGGAGTCACCCTCGACGATGTAGAGCTCGCTCTCGCTCGGGTCGCGGCTCTGGCAGTCGGCCAGCTTGCCCGGCAGCGAGCCTCCATCCAGCACGCCCTTGCGCCGCACCGTCTCGCGCGCCTTGCGAGCCGCGATACGCGCCCGCGTGGCATCGCCAATCTTCGCGACGATCTTCTTGCTGACGGTCGGGTTCTCCTCGAGGAAGGTGGCCAGTTGGTCGTTCACCATCTGCTCGACCAGGCCCTTCACCTCGCTGTTGCCCAGCTTCGTCTTCGTCTGCCCCTCGAACTGGGGGTTGGACAGCTTCACGGAGATGACGGCGGACAGACCCTCGCGCGCGTCCTCGCCGGTGGGCGTCTCCTTCAGGTCCTTCCACTGCCCGCTCTTCTCGGCGTAGCTGTTGAGCGTGCGCGTGAGCGCCGCCTTGAAGCCGGACAGGTGGCTGCCGCCCTCGTGCGTGTTGATGTTGTTGGCGAAGGTGAAGATGCGCTCGTCGTAGCCATCATTCCACTGAAGGGCGATCTCCAGTGACACGCCCTCCTTCTCCGTGCGGAAGTGGATGGGCTTGTCGTTGAGCGCCTGCTTCGCCTTGTTGATGTACTCGACGAAGGACACGATGCCGCCGTCGAACTTGAAGTCGTGCTCCTTGCCGATGCGCATGTCGCGGATGATGATGCGCAGGCCGGCATTCAGGAACGCGAGCTCGCGCATGCGCTGGCTGAGCGTGTCGAAGTTGAAGTCCACCGTCTCCATGACGGTGGTGTCCGGCTTGAACCAGATCTGCGTGCCGCGCTTGTCCGTCTCGCCGACGACCGCCGGGGCGCCATTGGACACGCCGCGCGCGTACGACTGCTCGTACACCTTGCCGCTGCGCTGCACGCGCACCTTGAACCACTCGGACAGGAAGTTGACGCAGGTGACGCCCACGCCGTGCAGGCCGCCGGACACCTTGTAGGCACCGTTGCCGAACTTGCTGCCGGCGTGCAGCTCCGTGAGCACCACCTCGAGGGTGTCCTTGCCCTTGAACTTGGGGTCCGGGTGCGGACCTACGGGAATGCCTCGGCCGTTGTCCTGCACGGACAGCGAGCCATCCACGTGGATGATCACCTCGATGTCAGTGCAGTGGCCCGCGAGGGCCTCATCGACGGAGTTGTCCACCACCTCGTAGACGAGCTTGTGCAGCCCGTACGTCATGGTGTCGCCGATGTACATGCCCGGGCGCTTCCGGACGGCCTCCAGGCCCTCCAGCTTCGTGATGGCACTCGTGTCGTAATCCGGCGGCGTCGGCGCCTGGTCGGCACCGGTGGCGGGGATGTTTTCCATGCGCGAAAAATCCTTGGGAAGACGCTTGGCGGGAACAGGTGTGCCTACCACTTCGGGGCACCCTGGACAAGATTGTTGAGAACACGCAAGGCAGCGAAAAGATTCACGAAATGCCTCACGCAACGCTACGCGTCAAAACGCGGGGCGGGCTTCCTTTCTTCCAGCGCGGCCGCCAGCTCGCTGAAGACCGTTCGCGAGGGGAAAAGATGACGGGTCACCAGCACCCGGCCCCCCTCTTCCAAGAACAATCCGAGCACGTCTCCCTTGCCCCCGATGCGGCGCACGGAGTCGATCTGCCCCCAGGAGAGCTGAAGCTGGCTGCCGGAGAAGGGACGGGCCAACGCCACGCCTCGGGCACTCAAGGTCACGCCCCAACCGGGACGCGGCCGCAGTCGGTGCCAGGCGAAGACGAAGGCGAACATGAGCCCGCCGGTGATGCCCGCCCGGGCCACGGCCAGGGGAGCGTTGCCCGTGGCCCGCGCATCCGCCAGCGCCCAGGCGCTGAGAATGGCGAGCACGCACGCCCCCACGAAGAGGGCTCGGCGCGTGGGACGGGGATCAAAAGCGTAGAAGCGGGGCTCCATACGAGCATCCGCACCCTATCCTTCCGAGCGGCCGGCCGGGGATTTTCCGTACGCCGGCTGTCCACCCGCGAGCGTCTGGGACGGCCTACCCTGCTGCCCATGACGGACGCTGAACTCACCGCGCGGCTGCGCGACAACCTCCGCGGCTACAAGGCCCTCCAGGCCCATGGGGGTCCGCTGCGGATGTTGGACCTGCCCGGGGTGTGCGCCTTCGCCCTGCCGCTCCCCGGGGCGCCCCTCTTCCAGCAGCAGGTGCTGTACGCGGAGGCCCACGCGCTCGCCGAGGCCCTCATGCCCCTGGAGGCATGGTACCGCGAGCTGGGAGTGCAGGCCTGGCGCGTGAACGTGTATCCGGGAGATGCCACCGCTGAGGCCGTGCTGGCCCGCGCCGGACACCGGCCCGAGGGCTCCAGCCCCGCCATGAGCATTGCCCTGTCGCACCTGCCTCCGCAGCTCCCGCCAGGCACCACGCTCGAGCACCCCGAGGGCCTGGAGGACGTGATGAAGCTCAACGGGCTCTGCTACGGCCAGGAGCACGTCGGCTACTTCGAGACCTGGCGCCCCCAGCTCTCCACCCAGCTGCACGCCGTGCTGGTGCGGCAGGGGGGCCGTGCACTCGCCGGCGGCGTCTCATTCGAGCAGGGGGACACCGCCGGCATCTACCTGGTGGCCACCCACCCCGAGGCGCGCCGCCGGGGGCTGGGTGCTCTCGTCATGCAGGCCCTGCACGCGGACGCGCGCGCCCGCGGCTGCGGTGTCGCCGTCCTACAGTCCTCGCTCCTGGGGTACGACCTGTACCAATCGCTCGGCTACCGAGACCTGGGGGCGTGGACGAGCTGGGTGCGCCGCGCTAGCTGAGGGCTCACTCGCGCAGCAGGTGCTGGCCCACCGTCTCCACCAGCACCTCCACGTCCACCGGCTTGCGCAGGTAGGCACATGCGCCCACCTCGCGCGCGACGGCCTCGTTGCTGGCTGAGGCGGAGAAGATGACGATGGGGATGGCCGTCCAATCAGGCACCGCGTGCATCTCGTGGGCAAAGCCCAAGCCATCCAGCACCGGCATCATCATGTCCAACAGCACCAGTCCGGGCAGCGGCCGGGCGCCTGCGAGCACCTCCAGCGCCTCGCGACCATGGCACGCGCCCAGCACGGTGTAGCCCGCGTCGCGCAACACCTCCTCGAGCGCCTCGCGCAAATCTCTATCGTCATCCACCACCAGCAAGGGACGCGTCATGCGGACTCCTCCACCGCCTGCTCCACCGCACGCAGGGGCAGCTCCAGGGTGAAGCGAGCCCCTCCGCCCTCGCGCTGCTCGGCCCACACGCGGCCGCCATGTGCCTCAGCCGCCCGTCGCGCCAGGTACAGCCCCAGCCCCAGCCCTCCGTAGGAGCGCGAGGACACCGCCCGGCCGAAGCGCTCGAAGATGCGCTCGAGCTGCTCCTCCGGAATCCCAATTCCCCGGTCCTCCACGACCACTCGCGCCACCTCGCCGTCCGAGGTCACCCGCACCTCCACCGGCTGGCGCGCTCCGAACTTGAGGGCATTGGAGAGCAGGCCGGACACCACCTGCTCCACCCGCATCCGGTCCCACAGGCCAACGAGCCCCGGAGCGACCTCCAGCCGCAGCGCGCAGCCCATGGCCTGAGACTCCGCCTCGAAGCGCTCCAGCACCTCGCGCACCAGCTCGCCCAGGTCCATGCCCTCCAGAGACAAGGGCAGCTCCCCAGTGGACAGGCGCGACACATCCAGCAGCATCTCCACCAGCGTCCCCAGGCGCCGCACCTGGCGCAGACCTCTGTCCAACCGCTCCACCATGTCCGCGGACGACTCGCGCCGTGCCCGCTGCACCAGCGTGCCCAGCTGTAGGCCCAGCGTGGTGAGTGGGGTGCGCAGCTCGTGGGCGGCCACGGCGAGGAACTCGTCGCGCAGGCGGATGGCCTCCTGAGACTCTCGGTACAGCCGCGCGTTCTCCAGCGTCAGGGCGCCGCGGCGCACCAGCTCCTGGACCACGGGCAGATCCGTCGGAGTGAAGTGCGGCCGGCTCCCGGTGGTGCCGAGCATCACCACCCCCAGCGTGCCCGTGCGTCCCACCAGGGGCACGTGGATGGTGGAGCCCAGCTCCAAGGCGAGCATCCGGCGCAGATGCTCCGGGGAACGCGCCAGCGCCTCCAGCCGGGCCCTGGGGACATCTGGGAGCAGCTGCGGCTCACCGGTACGGAACACCTTCGGGGGGCCCACGTTCGCGTCCGGGTCCAGGGGGAAGAGGCGGTCCGTCTCGAGTCCCCGCGCCACCTGCTCGGGGTCCACGTGCGCCAGCGCCGCCACCTTCAGGTGCCGTCCATCCTCGGAGAAGTAGACGGCGCACCAGTCCGCCAGCTCCGGCACCGGCAGGTGCGCCACCCGGTCCAGCGTCTCCTGGAAGTCCAGCGAGCCTGCCAGCACCTCGCCAGCGCGGGCCAGCAAGGCACGGTCCCTCTCGGCCCGGGCACGCTCGTAGCGCAGCCGGGCCTGCTCTACCTCGCGCAACACCGCGGCTGGCAGCCGGGTGAGGAGCGTCTTGGGGAAGTAGTCGCGAGCGCCGGCCTTCATCACCTCTACGCCCTCGAACTCGCCCACGCTGCCGGAGACGACGATGAAGGGGATGTCCAGGCCGCTCTCACGCAGGATGCTGAGCGCGGTGGGCGCATCGAAGCCGGGCAGGCAGTAGTCGGAGAGGACGACGTCCCAGGCCCCGGGCCGGAGCGCCGCGCGCAGCTCCTCACCCGACTGCACCCGCTGACTGTGCACCTCGAATCCCCCCCGACGTAGCTCTCGCTCCACCAGCTCCTTGTCGTCCGGGTTGTCCTCCACCAGCAGGACACGGAGCGGCATCGTCATCCAGACCCCCCCGGCAGCGGGGAGCGGTTGAGCACCAACCAATAGACGCCGAGCTGGCGCGCTGCCTCGACGAACTCGGTGTAGCTCACCGGCTTGCGCACGTAGCTGTTGCAGCCATGGCTGTAGCTCTCCACCAGGTCCTTCTCCTCGTCCGAGGAGGTGAGGATGACCACGGGGAGGAAGCGGGTGCGCGGGTTGGCGCGAATCTGGCGCAGCACCGAGTGCCCATCCAGGCGCGGCAGCTTGAGATCCAGCAGGACCAAGCCAGGCAGCGGCTCACCGGCGCGGTGCGCGTGCGCGCCACGCGCGAAGAGATAGTCGAGGGCCTCCACTCCGTCTTCCACCACGTCCAGCGGCTGGGTGAAGCCCGCTCGCTGAAAAGCACGTTGCGTCAGGTCGACGTCGTCCGGGTTGTCTTCCACGAGGAGAATGGACTGAGAGCTGCTCATGCTCGCGCCTCTTGAAGGGAGAAACGGAAAGTGGCGCCACCCCCCAGGGTGGCCTGAGCGGAGATCTCCCCGCCGTGCCGATGGACGATGCGCTGCACCGTGGCCAGCCCGATGCCCGTGCCCGGAAACTCGGAGGGCTTGTGCATCCGCTGGAAGGGGCTGAAAAGCTTGCCCGCGTAGGCCATGTCGAACCCCACTCCGTTGTCGCGCACAGCGTAGTGAGTCACCCCGTTGGCCGTCTCCGCGAAGAGCTCGATGTGGGCCCCGGAGCGCTTGCTGGTGAACTTCCAGGCATTGCCCAACAAGTTCTCCAGAAGCACTCGGAGCAGGCGTGGATCCCCCTGCACGGTGAGGCCGGGCTGAAGCGAGCACGTCACATCGCGCCCGGGCTCGCGCTGGCGCAGTTCCTGAAGCACGGACGCGGAGAGCGTGCTGAGGTTCACCGGCTCGCGCTGCAGCTCGGCACGGGTAACGCGCGAGAGCTGCAGCAGGTCATCGATGAGCTGGCCCATGCGCGTAGCGGCCCCCTGCAGGCGAGTGAGAAGCCGCAAGCCCTCGGGAGACAGCCGCGCCCCCTCGTCCTCGCGCATCGCCTGGGCGAAGCCGTCGATGGCACGCAGGGGAGAGCGCAGGTCATGCGAGACGGAGTAGCTGAAGGACTCCAGCTCCTTGTTGGCGGCAGTGAGCTCGACAGTGCGCTGGGCCACGCGCGACTCCAGCCGGGCCTCGCTGGCGCGCAGAGCGTCCGCCTGGGCACGCACCTCGGAGAGGCTGGCGTCATAGTCCCGGGCCAGGGTGATGAGCTGGCGCCGGCTGAGCCAGGCCAACAGCACGCCCACCGCGAGCGTCCACAGTCCCCCCATGATGAGCACGACCCGGCCCGCGCGCTCGGCCTCGAGTGCCTGGAGGGTGGCGCGCTGGCGCTCCTCGGCCGCGATGGCCTCCAGGGTCGCACGCATCGCATCCATGCGGGTTTTGCCAGCGCCCGAGCGCACCAGGGACAGCCAATCGCCCTGTTGATGGAAGCGGGAGAGCATCTGATCAGCCACCTGCTCCCATTCCTGCCGGCGCTCGCGCAGCGTCTGTATCCAGGCTTGCTGCTGGGGCTGGCCCACCAGAATCCGCTCCAGCTCCTCGAGCGCCAGGGGGAGCTGTTGCCCGGCCGCATGGTAGGGCTCCAGGAAGGAGGGCTCACCCGTGAGCAGGTAACCACGGACGCCGGTCTCCCGATCGATGAGGAGTTGGCGAACCCGCTCCAGTTGGGTGAGGGCGACCTGGGAGTGGCGCGCATTCTCCTGGGCCTGGATGAGGTCGCCCACCGCCCATAAGAGGACCCCCGCGAGCAGCAACAGCCAGCCCCACTGGGAGCAGGATGGCTCGCAGCAGCAGGCGGCGGAAGCGACGTGGGTCGGTCAGGAGCATGGCAGGGGAGAAGGACACTTTCCCGTGAAGGGTGAGTCCACCCTGGAGACCCTTCAACCCGTGCCGCTGACCACGAGGCACGCGCGAGGCACGAAGGCTCGCCGGGGAGGCGGGAGGTGCAATCCGGAGGCCGGAGACGCCCCACCGTGGAACCTCCGTCACGCGAGGGAATGTGACCTGAGCAGTAGCCCTCGGGGTTATTCCGTGAGTAGTGTCACCGGCCATGACTTGTCACCTCACATGCACGAGCCGGTGGAGACGCGCGGCCTTGCAGGGTGGGGACGACTCTGGAGGTATTCCGCATGGCTGAAGAATCGACGCCCCCGCCCCGCCCCGTCCGCCGAGGAGATCGCCCGCGCCCCCGCCGACAACCCCCTCCCGAGCTGAGCATCGGTACACGGGTGGCCGGCTATCTGGTGGAGCGCCGCCTGGGCGCGGGGGGCTACGGCACCGTGTACCTGGCACGCGGTGACACGGGACCCGTGGCCCTGAAGGTCCTCCCGCTGGAATCCTCCGCGGGGTGGGAGGAGCGGGAGGTGGACGTGATCCGCCGGATGAAGCACCCCCGCGTGGTGCGGCTGCTGGGGTACGTGGACTGGCCGGAGGGTAAGCCCCACTTCCGCGTGCTCATCATGGAGTACGTGCCCGGACTGCCCCTGGACGAGAGCGTGCGAAGGACGAACCCGTCGGCGCTCGAGGCGGTGGACGAACTGATGCTGCCGCTGCTGGAGGCACTGGAGGCCGTGCATGGCTCGGGCGTGGTGCACCGGGACGTGAAGGCCTCCAACATCCTGGTGCGAGCCTCGGACAGAAAGCCGGTGCTGGTGGACTTCGGCGCGGGCGCCTACGAGGGAGCTCCCACGCTGACCACCTCGGTGCTGCCGCCGGGGACACCGGAGTACCGCAGTCCCGAGGCCTGGGACTTCTTCCGGCGCCATGTGGGCGAAGCGGGAGCGCGCTATCAGCCAACGCCGGCGGACGACCTGTGGGCAGTAGGAATACTGCTCTACTGGGTGCTTACGGACCGGCTGCCGTTCTCCGGTGGGGACTTCCTGGCGATCGGCGCGGCGGTCCTCAACGAGAGGCCCGTGCCCCCCCGTGAGCACAACCCCTGGGTGCCGGAGGCACTGGAGCGCGTGTGCCTGCGCATGCTGGAGAAGTCACCCGGAGCCCGTTACGCGGACGCGCGCGAGCTGCGCACGGTGCTGTGCGAGCTGAAGGCGACGGCGGACGCATCGTGGCGGGAGCCCCTGTTCGAGCACCACGGTCCCCACAACGCCACCACCGGGTCCATGGAACAGCTCGCGGAGGGAGAGGATCTATCGCTGCGACTGAGCAGGCTCGCACAGCAGCCTCCGCGGCGGGGCGAGGGGCCAACACAAGAGGCGAGCGCTGTGCCGGAGGCAGCGCCCCCGACGCAGACGACCTCCCCGACGCCCCCTGTGGTGGACGCGGCGATTCCGGCGGAGGCACCCGCTCCTGGCCTCCAGACGGGGCTCGGAAGGAGGCTGAGAGCGCTGACGCCGGGAGTCCTCGTCCTGGCCGCGGCGCTGTGGTTCCTGCCCTCGTGGAGCACGCAGGTGTCTTCGGAGGTAGGGTCCGCAACCCAACCTTTCATGTCACCCGAAGTCTTTCCCATACAATGGGATGCTTTTTTCCCAGATGTCGTGCCCTCGCTGAAACCGTCGGATGTTGTTGGAAACGCGGCGCCCAACGGACAGGCCGTTGCCGCGCCAGTTCTCAACGCCAGACACAGCGAGAAAGACATGCACGAGAAGAAGACCGCACGGAAGCAGACCCCTTCGCCGCAGGCCAGAAAGGCGCACCCGAGCCTCATGTTCTGCCTGAGCCTCAGCGTGACCGCCGCCCTCGCCGCCGGCTGCGCCTCCACCTCCCCCATCACCAGGGCCTTCTACGAGGAGTACATCAAGAACCCGCCCACCCCCTACTTCGATCCCGATGACGCGTGGCTGGTGGAATGCCCGCCCGAATCGGTCAAGAACATGAAGGAGAATGGCGTTACTATCGGGAGCATCCATCCGCACGCGACTTTCGGGTCTGGTTATGACCAGGAAGAGAGTCGGGTACCTCTTTCCGAGCTTCGTGACACGATGTCAGTGCCCCTGAACGGCACGGGCGTCGAGCTTCGCGAGAGATGGGGCAACTTCATGATGGTTGGCGTCATCCTGGGGGCGAGCATCATCAAGGGAGATCGTGTCTACACCCGGCTCGTCAACTACAGCGGACAGGAGGATAACAACCGACAGGTACCGTTGTGCATGGAGGTCTGGCATGAGGGGAAGCTGGGTGCTCCCAACTTGGGACTGGACCCCGAAAAGCGGGGCTTCGTCAAAGTCCCGTCCCGCATCCAACTCAAGGCCGTGAGTCACTTCGACTAGGCGCACTCGTGCGCTTCCAGGAAACGAGCCACACGTGTTCTCAATGTCTCTCGGCCCTGTCTTGACCATGGTGCTCCTCATTGGAAGCGCTCCCTCCTCAGGAGTTCGTTCGCATGAGCAGGACGGACACCGCCTTGAGCCATCGCCTGAGGCTCTCCGTGAGTTGCACGACGAAGGGAGCAATCCTGGGCCGAGCCGCATCCTCATAGAGCAAGCGCAGGCGATACAGGAGTGCCCTCGCCAGCAAGGCAGCCTCACGCTCGAGGCCTTCTCCAGAATGGCTATCGGCGGTGTATTCTCTGTCTGGCATATCACGGGGAGTGTCACGAAAAGCCCCGAGGTGCAGGCGCTGCGAAGCTTCATCGGGTACCACAGCACGCGCCCTTCAGACTCCTCCCAAACACACGTGCTCCTGCAGGTGGAACTGACCCTGTCTGCTGCCAACGGCTCCCAGCGGGTGACCATGGCGAAGTTGGTGGTTCACAGGAAAACCTACACACTCCAAGTATGGCAGCCCCCTGCTTCCGAGGGTGAGGAGCATCGCCTCCTGCTGGAGGGCTTCGTGGATATCCACAATCTTCAAAGCACTCCCCACAAGCTCACCTTGAGTGGTGGAGAACAAGGGTCCGTGAAGATGGCCATCCTCGAAAACATCATGATTCGCTAAGCCCCTGCACCCCAGCAGTTGGCTCAGGCGACGCGCAGGGGTTGGAAGGTCACGCCGTCCAGGCCCAGACGGAGGCAGGCCTCGACGAAGCGATCGGTGCAGACAATCACGGTAGAGAAGTCCTCCAGCCGGAACAGGTCCAGGTGACTAGGAATCGTGGACGCATCCAGCAGCATGTCGTTTGGCAATGTGAGGCCATAGCGACCACATCGCGGGCAAGGGGGCTTGCGGTCCGGCGGCAAGCAATCCGGGTGCAGGCGGCCCACGGGAAGAAGCTCGAGCTCGAGCAACACAGGTGAGTTTCGCTGGCGAGAGCGTAGCTCGGTGCAGCAGCCCTTGAGTCCCCGCAACCCCTCGGCCTGGAGCTTGTCCAGCGCCTCACGCCGCGCAAGCAACAACCACGGGAAACGAGCCACAAGAGCCCCGAAAGGACCCTGGAACTTCCCCACGAGCGGACCCAGTTCTGTCCCTGGTTCTACCAGGGCTCCTGGCGGCAACAGAGGCCGCACCAGCTCACGCAGCCGCTCATATTCCTCGATGGGCTCGGCCCTGGGCTCCTCGAAATCGGCCAGAGTGGCTACTGGGGTGAGGTCCACCGAAGGATACGATTTGGCTCCGGCGCTCCAGCTGACCTTGCATCCAGGGCAGCGCAGGATGCCGGGAAGCCCCCACTTGTGGGTACAACCGATGTCTCCCAGGTACCCCAGCGACTTGTCTTCATCGAGGGTGAAATAGTCCATACGTAAAGCGCCTCTTCGCCCTTACTCATTCACAATAATAGGAAACGAGCGGACCCATGACTCCAAATCGAGTCATGAGCTCACCCGCGAATCGCCAGATCTCCTCCGGAGCGGCGCCATTGTTGCTTTGCTGGAATTGCCTCCAGGCCGCATTCCACTTGCCCCCTTGCGGCCCGCCACTGTGCAACCACCGATGGTATCCTCAACTTCGACACCGCCCTCGGTTCCACCATTATCCAACACGAGCAGATTCCTACTTCATCGGCAGGGGTTGGAAGGTCACGCCGTGCAGACCCAAACGGCGGCAGGCATCGACGAAGCGTTCGGTGCACACAATGACTGTGGAGAAGTCCTCCAGCCGGAACAGGTCCAGGTGACAGGGAAGTGTGGCTGCATCCAGCAACATGTCATCGGGACGCGTGAGCCCACGCCGGCCGCAGCGCGGACAAGGAGGCTTGCGATTGAGAGGAAGGCAATCCGGATGCAGACGTCCAATGGGCGGGAGCTCCAATTCGAGCAGCTCGGGGGAGTTGCGCTGACGGAAACGCAATTGTGTGCGGCAACCGTTGAGTCCGCGCAGACCCTCAGCCTGAAGTTTCTGCAGTGCCTCGTGCTGTACTAGCAGCGCCCACGAGGATGGCGCCACGAGAGGCCCGAAGCGGCCTTGCGCTCGACCAACGAGCGGCCCAAGCGCCGCACCTGGTTGCAGCAGCGCCCCTGGAGGTAAGAACGGGCGAACCAGTTCGCAGAGCCTTTCATACTCCTCAATGGGCTCAGCGCGAGGTTCTTCAAAATCGGCCAGAGTAGCCACCGGACTCAGGTCCACCGAGGGGTATGCTCTGGTGTCAGTACCCCACGTAGCCTTGCAGGCAGGGCAGTTGCGGATTCCAGGAAGCCCCCACTTATGGCTGCCCTCGACGTGTCCCGTGTAAACCGATGAGTTGTCTTCTTTGACTCTGAAATAATGCATGAGTAAGCGCCCTTCCTCTCTCCTCATTCGCAGTAGTAGGGCACAAGTGGACCGTTCACTCTGAACCGAGGCATGAGTTCGCCCGCGAACCGCCATATCTCCTCTGTGGTGACTTCTTCGCTCTTGTCCTTGAACTGACGCCAGGCATCATTCCACTGACCACCTCTGGACCCACCACTGTGCAGCCACCGGTGAAAGCTCCTGGGCAGGCGAATGGTGAAGGAGTGAAGCTCGATCCCCTTGAGATTGAACCAGGCGGCAAACTCCTGCGGGAAGATGTGGTGCTTCTCAAGTGGTTCCCACGAGCGGACGCACGGGGGCATCAGCACCCGTGGCGCGTACTGACCGCGGACGTTCCAGTTGTGCCAGGGAATCTCGAAGACGGCTTCCCTGCCGCCAGGTACGGCCAGTGGGCGACCCCACCACCGGGTCGGATTTGGAGGCGGTCGCAGGCTGCCATGGGCGAAGGCCAGGACCACCGGGTGGTCCTCCACCTCCACCACGTCCTGGCACCGCCAGAGGGCACAGCGCTCCTCCTCGCACAGCGGTACCACACAGCTCGGGTCCTCCCGCGCCTCCTCCCACGAGGCCACGGGGTCCACGTCCTCGACGTACTCGCTCACTCCGGGCGCTGACGTCGCGCACGCCGTCAGCAGCAGCCCAAGGAGGGCCAACCATCTCTTCCAGAGCGGGGGGCTCATCTCTCCCACGCTACACCATTGGCATCCGCAACTTCGACACCGCCCTCGGTTCCGCCATTGCCCAACACGAGCAGATTCCTACTTCATCGGCAGGGGTTGGAACGTCACGCCGTCCAGGCCAAGACGGTGGCAGGCCTCAACGAAGCGCTCGGTGCCGACAATCGCCGTAGAGAAGTCCTCCAGCCGGAACAGGTCCAGATGCGCAGGAATTGTGGACGCGTCCAGCAGCATGTCATCGGGACGCGTGATCCCATGTCGGCCACAGCGAGAACAAGGAGGATTGCGGTCCGGAGGCAGGCAGTTCGGGTGCAGTCTGCCTACTGGTAGGAGTTCGAGCTCGAGCAGTTCGGGCGAGTTTCGCTGGCGGAAGCGCAATTGGGTGCGGCAGCCTTTGAGTTCTCGCAACCCCTCGGCTTGGAGTTTCTTTAGCGCTTCGCTCTGAACCAGTAACAACCACGGGAAGAGCGCCACGAGCGCTCCGAAACGGCCCTGGGCCTTGCCAACGAACGGACCAAAAGCCGCGCCCGGCTGCAGCAGAGCTCCTGGCGGAAGCAGGGGCTGAACCAGTTCGCACATCCTATCGTACTCTTCGACGGGCTCAGCCCTGGGCTCTTCAAAATCGGCCAGGTGGGCCACTGGGGTCAGGTCCACCGAGGGGTACGCTCTTGTATCGGTCCCCCAGGTAACACTGCAACCGGGGCAGTTGCGGATACCTGGAAGCCGCCACTTGTGTGTGCCGCTAATGTCCCACGTGTACTCCGACTTCCTGTCTTCATCGATGAGGAAATAGCTCATACGTAGGCGCTGTTTCTTCTTATCTCAAGAGCAGTAATAGGGCACGAGTGGCCCATTCACGCCAAAGCGCGACATGAGCTCTCCCGCGAAACGCCAGATTTCGGCTGGGCCAGCAGCATCGTTATTCTTCCGGAATTGCCTCCAGGCATCATTCCACTGGCCGCCTCGAGAGCTGCCACTGTGCAACCAACCATGGAAGCTCCTGGGAAGACGAATGGTAAAGGCGTGATGGTTGATGTCCTTGCTCTTGAACCACTCGGCAAACTCCTGCGGGAAGATGTGGTGCTTCTCAAGTGGTTCCCACGAGCGGACGCACGGGGACTTCAATACCCGGGGCGCGTACTGGCCGCGGATGTTCCAGTTGTGCCAGGGAATCTCGAAGACGGCTTCCCTGCCGCCAGGTACGGCCAGCGGGCGTCCCCACCACCGGGTCGGATTGGGTGGCGGACGCAGGCTGCCATGGGCGAAGGCCTGGACCACCGGGTGGGCGTCCACCTCCACCACGTCCTGGCACCGCCAGAGGGCACAGCGCTCCTCTTCGCACAACGGCACCACACAGCTCGGGTCCTCCCGCGCCTCCTCCCACGAGGCCACGGGGTCCACGTCCTCGACGTACTCGCTCACTCCGGGCGCTGACGTCGCGCACGCCGTCAGCAACAAGCCGAGGAGCACCAGCCATCTCTTCCCGGGCAGGAGGCTCATCCCTCCCACGCTACACCATTGGCATCCTCAACTTCGACACCGCCCTCTTCAGCCATTGTCCGACACGTTCGGTTCGGAGGCGCCTCCTCAATGCACTCTTTCAGGTAGACTGGTAAAGAGCGCATGAAAGAGAGTGGTCTCAGGCGGCTCTCGGGGCTCCACAATCAGCGGGATTCGAGTCTCGGCGATCTCGCGAGGAAGAGCCTCAACCCCAAATATCGCCTCAATCTTCCTGGCCACGACCTCCGCAGGAGCCCGCATCTCAGGCAGAAGCAGCTCAAAAATGGCCCTATCGGCGACTCGCTCTTCACCTCTATAGTCGTACTGCACGCCATAAATAGTATAGACAGGCGCCAGTATGCTAACGCAGCCGACGACACCCCAGCGGCTCTTTGTCTTGGTTCGTATATACGGGCTCCCGAGCCGTATACACGGAACAGCGAAAACAAGCATCACAGGTGGCCGTGGCATCCCCGATGTTGAATTGAGGCAATGCCGCCCTCAACTCGTCCAGGAGCACCCCCCATTGCTCCATTCTCTTGAGCTCTTGCTCCCACAGCTCCTGGAACCTCTTTGCCTCGGGGCTCCTCTCCAACTTGCCATCAAACTCATGGTCCGAGCGCCAGTAGTTCCGAACAACAGAAAGCAAATACTCCACTGAGATTGGCATAAGCTTAGAAGTCAACGCGGATGGGGCTTGTTCTCTTTTCGCACAGGGCCGTCACTCTCGAGCCAAGCACAGCTACCTCCCGGGCCTCTTCCTACGAGGCCACGGGATTCACGTCATTGACGTATTCGATCACTCCAGGCGCTGACGTCGCACGCCGTCACTTCACCCGCGACAGCCTCAACTTCACCGCGCCGCGAGCAGCTCCGCCTGAGCGGCGGCCACGGCGACACCCGGCTCGGACCGATGGCCCGCGGCCGAGAGCGCCCGCTCCACCGCGCCCACCGTGGCCAGCACGTCGCTCGGGCCCACCACGTTCATGTGCCCCACGCGGAAGTAGCGCGTCTTGAGTTGCGGGTGCAGTCCTCCGGCGAGCACCACGCCCTGCTCTCGCGCCCGTCCGAGCACCGCGGCGTCCACTCCCTCCGGGTAGTACAGGGCGCTGAGCGTGTTCGCCGTCACCGCCTCGCTCACCGGCAGCAGCTTCAACCCCAATGCCCGCCAGCCCGCGCGGAAGGCCTGCGCCATGCGACGGTGACGGGCGAAGCGCTCCTCCATCCCCTCGCGGAGGATCTGCCCCAGGCTCACCTCCAGCGCATACACCAGGTTGACGGGCGGGGTGGCGAAGTAGGCGGGCCGGCCGGCCTCGTACGCCTCCATGATGGGGAGCCACTCCGCGAAGTCCGCGTACAGCGAGCGCACCGGCGTCCGGCGCGAGCGCCACGCATCCATGGCCCGCTTGCTCACGCAGAGCAGCGCCAGCCCCGGCGGCACTCCAATCGCCTTCTGGCTGGCCGTGAGGTACACGTCCGCGCCCCACGCCTCCTGGTGGAACGTCTCCCCCGCCGTGGCGCACACCCCGTCCACCACCGACAGCACTCCCTGCCGGCCCGCCGCCTTCACCAGCGCCTCCACCGGCGCCAGCACCCCCGTGCTCGTGTCCACGTGGGTCACCGTCATCACCTTGAAGCGCCCACCCGCCAGCACCCGCTCCACCTCCGCCACGTCCGGAGCCTCTCCCGGCGCGCACTTCGCCTGCACCACCTCCGCCCCGTAGCGCTCCAGCAGCGTGGCCATCCGGTCGCTGAAATACCCCGTGTTCACCACCAGCGCCCGCTCGCCCGGCTCCACCAGATTGGCCACCGCCAATTCCATGGCCAGCGTGCCGCTGCCGGCCACCACGAAGGGCTGCGCCGAGGGCGCCAGGCACACCTCGCGGAACCGCTTCAGCGCCCGGCCGAACACTGTGATGAACTCCGGGGCCACGTGGCTGGCCGTCTTCGTGCCCAGTGCCCTCATGACCTCCGGGTCGAACTCCACCGGGCCGGGAATCATCAGCAGGTCTCGCTCGCTCACGGAAACTCCTCCTCGCGGTTGGTGGCCAGGGCCTGGTGCGGCCCGGACCGGGACGGCTGTATTACTGCGTGAGGCGCTTGCGGAGGAAGTAGCGACTCTCGCCGCGCGGATAGTCCGGCAGCGTTCCGAAGCGCGTGTAGCCCTGCTTCTCATAGAAGCCCAGCGCCTGGAAGCTGAACGTATCCAGGTGCGCCGAGTGGCACCCACGCCGCACCGCGGCTTCCTCGATGTGCGCCATCAGCCGCCCGCCCCAGCCGTGTCCCCGCAGGCGCTCGTCCACCCAGAGGTGGCTCACGAAGAGCCACTCCCAGTGGGTGTAGCCCATGGCGCCTCCGAGCAGGGTGCCATCCTCTGCTCGCACGAAGACGGCCAGGTCCCGCGCGTTCTCCGGCGCCGCTCGGGTCTCGTTGTACCGCACCAGGCTGCGAACCAGCGCCCGGAGCTCCTCCTCGGAGGGCTCCTCCACCACCGTCATCTTCAGCTCATTCAGGGAATCCATCGCGCCATGGTAACGGCTTCAGGTGTTCGCCGTTGAGCGTCCGTTCCATCGGACCGTGGCTCCACCCGGAGGCGCGTGGCGCACTGCACCCCGCCATGTCCCTCCGACTCTGTCTCGCCTTCCTGCTGGTCTGCGGCTGTGCCTCCTCCCCCTCCACCCATCGCGCCACCCCAGCCGAGCCCCGCACGGAGTCGTGGCGAAGCCCGCTGCACCAGGACCACCCGCTCGCCGGAAGAATCTGGGACGTGAAGCAGGGCCGCTATGTGGAGGAGCCAGCGCTGCTGGCGGAGCTCTCCCAGGCCCGCTTCGTGCTCCTCGGCGAGCAGCACGACAACCCCGACCACCACCGCCTCCAGGCCGAGCTCGTGCGGGCGCTCACCGCTTCCGGCCGCTCGCCCGTGCTCGCCTTCGAGATGCTCGATGTCGAGCAGCAGTCCGCCGTTGACGAAGCACGCGCCCGCTCGCCCGGGAATCCGGATGCCATTGCCCAGGCCGTCGCCTGGGAGCAGAGTGGCTGGCCCGACTGGTCCCTCTACCGCCCCATCTTCGCCGTGGGCACCGAGCGCGGCCTGCGCATCGTCGGCGCCAACCTCCCGCGCGCCCAGGTGAAGGAGCTCGTCACTCGTGGCCTCGACGCCCTGGCTCCCGAGACGCGCGCCCGGCTCGGGCTCGAGACCCCACTGCCGGAGGACGTCGCCCGCGCCATGCACGCGGAGATGCACGAGTCTCATTGCGGCCACCTCCCCGAGTCCATGCTCGAGCCCATGGTGCTTGCCCAACGGGCGCGCGATGCGCAGATGGCCGATCGCCTGCGGACCACCGCCTCGGAGGACGGTGCCATCCTCATCACCGGCGCCGGCCACGCACGCACCGACCGCGGTGTTCCCGCTCAGCTCGTCCGGCTCGCCCCGGGCCTTCCGGTGCGCAGCCTCGCCTTCTTCGAGGTCGCCCCCGAGGCTCGCGAGCCTCGCGACTACGTGCCCTCCGACAGTCCCGGAGGGCTTCCCTATGACTATGTCTGGTTCACACCGGCCGTGGAGCGGGAGGACCCCTGCGCCGTGTTCCGCAAGCAGAAGCCGTCAGGCCCGAATGCACCGGAGAAATCCCCCGGGAAATAGCGTGTCAGGTCCGGCGAGAAGGCCGCGTCTTTCAAAGTGTAGGCGGGAGCAACGGCGGATTCGCCCGAGCCCTCGCGAAAACTTTGAAGCGCCCGGCAGGAGAGGTCATACACGCACCTCTGTTGGTTCGAATCCAACTCCCGGCACCATGCGCCGGGATAGCCTAATGGTAAAGGCACTCGACTATTAATCGAGCAGTCAAACGGCTTTTCCACTCGGGCGTTTCATTCTTCTCTGACAGCATTTGCGTCCAGCCGAAGAGGCCATACACGCCCATTGGCTCTCGGGGTCGCCGGTTCGAACCCGGCTTTCCTCCCTCCCTTCATGGAGGAAATAGCTCAGTGGTAGAGCACGAGATTAAAAAACGGCTTCCTCACTCGGACGCAGACCCCTTCTCCTCGCATCCGGTAGCATTCCCGGCCTCATGGCCCACCCGGTGCGAATCCTGCGGTTGAATCACGTGCAGCTCACCATTCCCAAGGGGATGGAAGACGCCGCACGTGCCTTCTATTGCGGCACCCTCGGCATGTCCGAGATCGCCAAGCCGGACGCCCTCAAAGGGCGAGGAGGCTTCTGGCTCCAGCTCCCCGGCATCCAGGTTCACATCGGCACCGAGGACGGCGTCGAGCGGCTCCGCACCAAGGCACATCCCGCCTTCGAGGTGGAGGAGCTCGATGCGGTGCGGCATGTGCTCGAGCAGGCGGGCCTCCAGCCCGAGGACGGCGTTCCCATCCCCGGCATGCGGCGCTTCGAGTGCCGGGACCCCTTCGGCAACCGGCTGGAGTTTCTCCAAATCGAGCCGGGCAGGTAGCCTCGCGCGCCATGCGCTGGCTCCTCATCGCTCTCATCGCCCTCGTCTCCCTTCGCTGTGCCCACGCTCCCGAGGCTCCACCGGTAGCCCCCACAGCGCCCACGCCCGTGGCCGCCGCCCCGGAATGGCCCGAGCCCCAGCCCCCGCAGCTGCGCCTGCCCGACTCCGTGCGGCCCGTGCGCTACGCGCTGGACCTGACGCTCCTCCCCGCGGAACCCACCTACTCCGGCACCGTCACCGTCGACCTGGACGTTCGTGAGCCGGTACGCCAGGTGTGGCTGCATGCGCAGGACCTCCAGGTGACTCAGGCGCGCGTCCTCACCAATGGCCGCACACTGGAGGCCAAGACCGTCACCGCCACAGAGGGCCGGCTCGGCGTGCTGCTCCCCGAGACACTCGGCACCGGTCAGGCTCAGCTCCTCCTCTCCTTCACCGGCCGCGCGGACCGTGAGCGCAGCCAGGGCATCTACGCCGTGGAAGAGGGCGGCGAGCCCTACCTCTATACCTTCTTCGAGCCCATCGACGCGCGACGCGCCTTCCCGTGCTTCGACGAGCCGGGCTTCAAGGTGCCCTGGCGCCTGCGCTTCACGGTGAAGCAGGAGCACGTGGCGCTCGCCAACCACGCCATCGTCTCCGAGGAGCCGCTGCCCGGGGGCCTCAAGCGCGTCACCTTCGCCGAGAGCCGTCCGATGCCGAGCTACCTCGTCGCCTTCGTGGTCGGCCCCTTCGACCTGGTGGACGCCGGCTCCGTCGGGCGCGCCCTCGCCCCCCTGCGCTTCATCGTCCCCCGCGGCCGCGGCCCCGAGACGGCCTACGCCGCCAGCGTCACCCCGCGCATCATCACGCTGCTCGAGGACTTCTTCGACCAGACCTATCCCTACGAGAAGCTCGACGTGGCGGTGGTGCCCCACTTCTGGGGCACCATGGAGCACTCGGGCATCGTCGCGCTCGGCCAGCCCCTCACCCTCATCCGTCCTGGCGAGGAGACGCCCCAGCGCCGCAAGTCCTACGTGAACATCGCCATCCATGAGCTGGCCCACTACTGGTTCGGCAACGTCGTCACCTGCCGCTGGTGGGACGACACCTGGCTCAACGAGTCCCTCACCACCTGGCTCGACCACAAAATCACTGGCCAGTTCGACCCGGCCTGGCAGTACACGCTGGAGAGCCAGGCCAACTCGTCCACGTTCGCGCTCGAGACGGACTCGCTCGTCACCTCGCCTGCCGTCCGCAAGCCCATCACCACCAACGACGACATCATCGGCGCCTTCGACAACGGCACCACCTACGCCAAGGGCGCCGCGCTGCTCTCCATGCTCGAGGGGTGGCTCGGCGAGGAGCGGCTTCGCGACGCGCTGCGCACCCATGTGCGCAAGCACGCCTGGCGTGTGACGAACTCGGACGGCTTCCTCGCCACGCTCGACGAGTCGCTCGGGGCCGACGCGGCCCGCGTCTTCCGCGGCTACGTTGACCAACCGGGTGTGCCCCGCGTCTCCGCCACGCTCCAGTGCAAGCCGGGCACGGCTCCACGGCTGACGCTCTCGCAGGACCGCTTCCTCCCCGCCGGCTCCACCGGAACCACCGGCCAGACGTGGGACATCCCCGTGTGCGTGCGCGCGGGCAAGGGCAAGGACGCCACACGCGCCTGCACGCTCCTCTCCAGCTCCACGGGTGAGCTGGAGCTGCCCTTCCAGGGCTGCCCCTCGTGGCTCCTCCTCAACGCGGGCGGCACCGGCTACTACCGCGTGAGCTACTCGCGCGAGCAGCTCGCCCAGCTCCTCTCCGCGGCCCCGGGGACGCTGAGCACCTCGGAGCGGCTCGCCCTCCTGACCGACGTGAAGGCCGCCGTGGACCGGGGCGACGTGCCGCTCGGCGAGGCCATGAAGCTCGTCCCCGCCACCGCCGCGGACCCCCACCGCCTCATCCTCCAGCGCGGCATGCAGCTCCTCTCCGACATCAAGCTCGATCGGCTCCCCGAGGCCGACCGCCCGCTCTACCGGGCCTGGCTGCGCGACCTCTACGCCCCTCGGGCCCGTGCCCTGGGCTGGACGCCCAAGCCGGGCGAGGGCGATGAGGTGAAGCAGCTGCGCTCGGCGCTGCTCGGCATCGCGGCCGTGGGCGGACAGGATCCGGCCCTCATCCAGGAGGGGAGCCGGCTCGCCCGCGCGTTTCTGGCGGACCGCAAGGCCGTGCACCCGGAGGTGGCCTGGACGGCTGTCCGGGTGGCGGCACGCAGCGGCGACCGCGCCCTCTTCGACACGCTGCTCGCCCAGGCCCGCACGGCGAAGGACCGCAACGAGCGCGTCCGGTTGCTCAGCACGCTGGGCGCTTTCCGCGACCCGGCGCTCGTGAAGGAGGCGCTCGCCCTGGTGGCCGGCGACGAGTTCGACGTGCGCGAGACGACCTCCATCCTCTACCAGGCCTTCTTCTCCGCCGAGTCGCGCGAGCAGGCCTGGGACTTCTACCGGCAGAACTTCGACGCGCTCTCCAGCCGGATGCGCTCGGATGAGCTGAATGGACTTATCGGGATGGTGGGAGACCTCTGTGACGAGCAGCGGCGAGCTGAGGCCGAGGCCTTCCTGCGCTCCCGCGTGGAGAAGATCGAGGGAGGGCCGCGCTCCCTGGCTCGTTCGCTCGAGTCCATCCAGCTCTGCATGGAATCGGAGCGCCGCAATCAGCCGGGTGTGCGGGAGTTCCTCCGCACCCGCGGCAAGGGCGTGAACACGGCGACGCAGCGCTGAGCGGGGAAGACCCTCACCCTAGCCCTCTCCCAAAGGGAGAGGGGACATCCACAGGGTCTCGGGAGCAGGTTCAAGAGCTTCGTGGACAGGCGCCCAGGGCACCGCTCACGCTTGGGCGGTGTCCCCGTAGGCGCCCAGCACGCTCCGGCCAAGCACCCGCAGGGCCTCGCGCAGATCAGACGAGGCCGCCTCCGCCGGAGCGACTCTCGCCCGCTCCACGCGTCGCCTCGCCTCCGCGAGGGACTTCAGCCCCGCTTCGCTGCCCGGCGTGCTCCTCGCGGCCTCGGCCAGGTCCAGCGAGGCCCGCAGCAGCGAGGAGAGCTCGCGCAGCACGGTGTCGTCCCTCAGCTCGGGCGTCACCTCCAGCGAGGCGAAGCCGTCCCGGGCCGCCTCCAGCTCTCCGAGGGCCGCCTGCACCGAGGCCAGGTGCGCGGTGAAGCGCAGCGCATGCCAGCGCGACACCCGATCCAGGATGGAGATGGACTCCGACAGGCGGGCACGCGCGTCCTCCAGCGCTCCGAGCGCCACCAGGGCCCGGCCCAGCTCCCCCAGCGCGGCCCCCTCCAGGATGCGCATGCCGAGCTGCCGCCCCATCCGCACCGTGGCCTCCAGGTGCTCGCGCGCCTCCGCCGCCCGGCCCGCGTCGAGCAGGAAGCAGCCCAGGTTCACTCGCGCCAGCGCATGCCCCGCCCTGTCTCCCACGCGCGAGGCCTTCTCCATCGCCTCCTCCAGCAGCGCCACCGCCTCCGCCGTGCCCCCGCCCTCGCCAATCGCCATGGCCTGGTTGGTGAGGAAACCCACCTCGAAGGCCACGTCGCCCACGGCGCGGAACAGCTCCAACGCGGTGCGCAGGTGAGGCACCGCCGCTCCAGCGCCGCGCCGCCCCATCTCCAGGATGCCGAGGTTGCCCACCGTGTACGCGTCCAGCCACCGGTCTCCCAGCGAGGGCAGCTCGTGCGCTTCCTGCACCAGCTCCCAGGCCGTACCCGTGTCCCCCTCGTCGCGCGCCACGATGCTCAGGTCCACCAGCACGCGCTTGGCCCGGTCCACCGCGTCGAGCGCGTCAAAGGCCGAGCGCGCCGCCTCCAAGTCCCTCCAGGCCGCGGCGAGCTGACCCGCGCCGTGGTGCGTCCGGCCTCGCACCGCGAGCGCCTCGGCCCGCAGCAGCGGCTCCACCTTCACGGTGGACGACAGCTCCAACGCCCGGTCCAGCCGCGACTGGGTGATGCCCACCGGGCCCCGAGCCGTCACGTCCGGCTCCAGCGCCACCAGCGCGCCCAGCGCCCGCTCCAGGGAGCCCTCGTTGGCAGGCACCACCGCCAGTGCGTTGTCACACGCGGCCAGCAGGTTCTCACGCTCCAACGACAGCCGTCGGAAGGCCAGCTCCCCGCCCTCTCCTCGCATCCGTGCGCTCAACCGCCGCGCCATCGCCAGGTAGCAGCTCGCATGGCGTGTCGCCAGGATCGCCCCCTCGCCCCGCTCCGCCAGCCGGGAGGACGCGTACTGGCGGATGCTCTCATACAGGCCCAGGCGCAGCTCTCCGGGCAGCCCGTCCGGCGCATAGGCGCGCAACAGCGACTTGGAGCGCAGCGAGTGGATGATCTCCATCACGTCCGGCCCACCCGGCGGGAACATGAGCACCGCCTCAGCCGCCTCCAGGGTGAAGCCGCCCCGGAACACCGAGCACTGCGCCAGCGCCGCCCGCTCCGCGGGCTCCAGCAGATTCCAGGACCAGTCGATCGCGCCCCACAGCGTACTCTGCCGCGCTGAGCCGTCGCGCCGGCCTCCGCGCAGCAGCTCGAAGCGGCGGGAGAGCCGCTCCTGAATCTGGGACACGCCCAGCAAGTTGGTGCGCGCTGCTGCCAGCTCGATGGCCAGGGGAATGCCGTCCAGCTTGCGGACAATGTCCGCCACCAGCGGGGCCTCCGCGTCCGTCAGCTCGAAGCCGCCGCGCACCGACCGGGCGCGCTGGACGAACAGCCGCATCGCATCGCAGCGGCCATCAGCTCCTTGCACGTCTCTCCCTCCTCGGGCACCTCCAGCGGCTCCAGGTCGATGACACGCTCCTCGGGCAGGAGGAGCGACTCGCGCGACGTAACGAGGAACCGTGCCTGGGGCGCCAGCGCGCGCCAACGGCCCAGCGTGGCCGGAAGATGCTGGATGACATGCTCCACGTTGTCGACGATGAGCAGCACGTCCCCGCGCCCGGCCAGGGCCCGCCCCAGCCGCTCCGCCGGCTCGCTGTCCTCGCCGCTGCGGGTGAGCGCGACACCCAGCGCCTGGCCGACGGCGTGGCAGATGTCGCCCACCGTCGCCGCGTCCGTGAGCTCGCACATCCACACCCCGCCCTCCCAGGTGCGCGCCGCCAGCTCCAGGTTGCCGAAGCGCGTGGCCAGCCGGCTCTTCCCCATGCCTCCGGGGCCCAGCAACGTGACGAGCCGCGCCCCCGAGTCGAAGCACCGCCGCAGCTCCGCCAGCTCCTCCTGCCGGCCGATCAGCTCCCCCGTCTCGCCCGGCACATGGCCCCGCAGCACCCGCTGCACCCGGAGCGCCTCGAAGCGCCGTCCCACCAGCGCCGCGGGCAGCACCTCCACGAGCGAGACGGCCTCCTCGACACCTTGCAGGTGGTACTCGCCCAGCGCGTGCACCCGGGGCCGGCCCAACACCTCCAGCTCTCCCTCCACCCGCGCCCAGGCCATCCCGCTCACCAGCACCTGCCCGCCCTGGCCAGCCGACGCCACGCGCGCCGCCACGTTCACCACTCGCCCGAAGTAGTCCACCTCGCCTGTCTGCGCATCCAGACGGCACTCCGGCTCTCCCAGGTGCACGCCCATCCGCACCCGCAGGCCTCGGTACACACACCCGCCCGGCCCCAGCTCCTCCGCCGCATCCGGCTCGGCCAGCAGCTCCTCCGGCCAGGGCGCGCGCAGCAACTCCTGCTGCGTCCGGAGGCACCAGCACACGGCCTCCACCGCCGAGGGGAAGGCCACCATGAAGGAGTCTCCCTGCGTCTTCACCTCGTAGCCGCCGTGCTCGGCCAGCAGCGCGCGCAGCACCCGGTCGTGTATGTCCAGCGCGGCCCGCATGCCGCCGCTGCACTGCTCCCACAGCCGCGTGGAGCCCTGGACCTCCGTGAAGACGAGCACCACCGTTCCGGTGGGAGCCGCGACGGTCGAGGAACGTCGCCGCGGAGCCCCCCCGAATCCAGGGCCCTCCATGGTGCTGAGAGGTGAAACCATGCGCAGGACGCTCCCCATCACCACTCTCCCTCGCCTGCGATCATGATGACCGTGAGGCCGTAATTTCGCGCCCCCCCTGCGCCCCATCCGTGCACCAGCATACGGAGCGCACTGACCTTCGCCCGCGAGCCCGGCTCCCACTCGCACTCCCTTCTGTCCACACCCCCGGCGCGCTCGACAGAAGAAGCCTCCATGGCTAGGGGCCACTCACCTCGGCTGACAACCCTTCACGTGGGGCAGCATGGTGCCAAGCCAACAGTGCGCCCCAGCCCGAGTGACGAGACTGACCACGCCTTCACCGGGCAACACCGGGCGTCCACTGCCCGACGACTCCGCCATGGGGTGTCCTGCACTCCACGCGGCGATCGTTCGCCGACAACGCTCCGGCACAACCTGAGCTCCGACCTGTATCGGAGTTACAGAAACAACGTCAGTTTCCTCTTGGAGCCCGCTTCGCACCGGCGCAACCCGGAGCGGAGCATCCACGAGTGGGCTCCGGGGGGTAGCACATGAAGAGCACTTCGTTCACGAAGACGCGCCGTGCGGGAACCACGGCATCCACCCTGCAGTCGCTGCTGGGAGCGTTGCTGCTGACACTCGCCGGGGGCTGCGGCCCGGTGGAGGAGGCGGCCCCCCACCCGCCCCTGGAGCTGAGCACCACCAGCGTGGGCACCTCCATCCAGGGACTCGAGGACGAGAACGGACTGACCATGAATGGGCTGACCATGAATGGCCTGGCCTTCAACGGGCTGGCCTTCAATGGACTGGCCTTCAATGGACTGGCCAGCAGCGCCTTCACCACGTGGTTCCAGGAGAGCCCGCTGACGACGAGCCTCTTCATGAAGTACCTGGTCCGCTGCGCCGTACCGGCCGGGCAGTCCCGCACGTTCAACGACGGCGGGCTCACCTACTCGTGGCCCGGGAGCCTGGGGCTGGCGCCGAGCTGGTCGGGAGGCGCACCGGCCACCGCGGCGGAGCAGCAGGTGGTGACGGCGTGCATCGCGGCGCTCGTCAACAAGTTCGGGCGCTCGGTGGGCGTCTCCGTGCTGGGCGCCAACGCGCAGGGGCAGCTCATCCCCTACTCGGCCGCGGAGCTGTCGATGTACTCGCTGCGGGAGGCGTGCTTCTTCGGCAACATGTTCACCGACGAGGGCCTCTTCGTCGGCAACGACCAGGCCCCGCTGGCCCCATGGCAGAGCAGCCTGCGGGCCTGCGCGCTCGAGGGCAGCGATGCGTGCCCGCCCCTCGTCCACATCGGCAACTGCCGGGACAGCTGCACCCTGGACCCCACCGGGACGTACTACACACAGTGCACCCGCGACGGCAGGACGTACCGCCCCATCACCACTCGGCTGCGCGCCCAGGAGGTCGTCGTGTGCGGTGACGACATCTGCCAGGCCAGCGAGTCCTGTGGCAGCAGCAACCGCTACGACGACTGCGCGCTGGACTGCGGCCCCTGCCGCTGAGCCCCCGGGCACACCTGGCCCGGGGCCCGACGCCGCTCAACTCCCGCCCTGGCCCTGGGCCCGCAGCAGGTAGAAGACGTAGCCGTAGGAGGTGCCGTAGCGGGTGTAGAGGTCAATCTCCCGCTCCGTCTCAACAATGGCGGTGGCGAGGTCCGCGTCCCCTCGGGAGCGCTCGCGCAACGAGGCCATGCGCGCCTCCAGGGGGTGGTAGTACTCGTCCCACCACGCCGGGGCCGGCAGCACGAAGGTGTCCAGCACCTCGAAGCCGGCCTCGCGCGCCGTGGCGCTGTTGGAGGCGGTGGTGCCATGCGCGGGTAGGCCTCGCGCCAGAAGTCGGCGGCCTCGGCCGGAGGCGAGTCGGTGAGCCACGTCGCCTCGCTGGCGGCCAGCAGGCCTCCGTCCTTCAGCAGCGGACGCCACCGCCGCAGTCCCGCGCCCCAGCCCAGGATGTAGATGGCTCCTTCGGACCAGATGAGGTCCACGCTGCCCGGGGCGTCCTCGAGCGCCGCGAAGTCCGCGCGCCGCGTGCTCACCAGGTGCCCGAGCCCCTGGACCGCCGCCTCGGTCTTCAACCGCGCGAGGAAGGGCTCGTGCGAGTCCACGGCGATGATGGAGGTGCCTAGCTCCCTCGCCAGCACGAGCGTCTGCCGCCCGGGGCCGCACCCGAGATCCAACACCCGCGGGGAAGGAGAAAGGAGCGAACGCAAACGGCGAAGTGCCTCGCGGGTGCAGTCATCGCTCCCAGGTCCCTCGCGAGGCAGGTCCGTGTGCAGCAACAGGAAGGCGTCACCGAGCATGACAAGAGCGTAATGTCAGGTGCGCCCCGCGTCTTCGTCGAAGTGGCCCGAGGTGCCACCCATGGACAGCCGTCCGGAAGACTTTTGCTTCGCCGCTGTAGGAGACGTGCACGGGCACATGCACCGGATGGTGCGGTGCGTCCAAGACAAGGCGGCGAAAGCTCGGCGGGTACCTGCCTTTGTGCTGCAGGTGGGTGATTTCGAGCCCCACCGCCACGAGGCGGACCTCGCCACCATGTCCGCGCCCGCGAAATACCGGCACCTGGGCGACTTCCCCGCGTACCACGCCGGCAGGGCTCGCTTTCCCTGGCCCGTCCACTTCATCGGCGGCAACCACGAGCCGTATGGCTTCCTGGAGCAACAACCGGACGGCTTCGAGCTGGTGTCCCAGTGCCACTACCTCGGCCGCGTGGGCGTCATCGAACTGCACGGTCTCCGGGTCGTGGGGCTGTCGGGTATCCACCGCGAGGAGCGCTTCCAGACTCCGCGCCCCTCGGTGTCCCTGCTCGGCCGCGTCTCCCCCAAGGACTTCATCTCCTTCACCGAGCAGGACGTCGAGCAAGCCCTCGCGCTCGAGCGGGCCGACGTGCTGCTGCTGCACGACTGGCCCTCGGGCATCATCGATCCGGCTGACGCGGGCGACTTCGAGCACCAGCGCCGCAGCCCCAGCCATGAGGCTGTCGGCAATGCGTATGCTCGGCTGCTCGTGGATGCGCTGCGGCCCCGACTGGTGCTCTGCGGACACCTGCACAAGCCCTACCGCGGCTACGTGAGACATCCCACGGGCGAGCTCACCACGGTGTGCTGCCTGGATGAGGTGGCCCAGGGGCCAGACTCGGTCGCCCTGTTCCAAGTCACCCAGGCGGGCATCCGAGAGCTCACCGGGTAAGCGCTCCCTGGGCCCATCACCTCAGGCGTGGACCTGTCGGCGCAGCACACCGCGCACCGCGAGCGCACCCGCCATGATGGAGATGCCACGGGAGAGGATCTCCACGCCCACCACGATGCCCAGCGCCCACATCGAGGAGGAGGGGAACTGGGCGAAGATGATGGCGCCCAGCGCCACGGACACGATGCCGTAGGCCAGGTCCCAGCCCCAGCCCTCATAGCGATCGGCCACGGAGGTGATGCCCCGGAAGAGCCCGCTGGCGAAGAAGTACCCGGCCATCAGGAGCGTCAACGCCAACAGTCCGGCATCCGGCCGAGCCAGCAGCATCAGGCCCACCCCGATGGAGAGGACGCCTCCCAGCAGGAACATCACGAAGGGTCCCCCCTTCTCCCCCTTCTTGCGGATGCGGAAGGCGTGGACGATCTCAAAGGCGCCCGCCACCACCAGCATGGAGCCGTAGAAGATGACCGAGACGAGGCTGGTGAGGACAACTGCCCCCAGCGCCACGACCCCGAGTAGCGTCAGAAGCAGCCCCATCACGAAGGGACCACCCCAGAGGCTCGCCGTGGTGCGGGGGCGCGGGGTGATGGAACCAATGTTGGAGTCTGTGATGGCCATGACGGACCTCTCAGGAAATCGAGTTGCATCATCACGAACCTGGGAGTGCTCCAGAGACCCGGCAAGCCTCACTCGCCACTGAGCCTCGCGGCGAGCCCGCACGTCTTGCAGCACCACCTGGACGGCAGCGGCGACGGGAAGCGCCAGCAGCGCACCAAGCAGGCCCGCGACCCCTGCCCCCAGGAGCACCACCACGGTGATGAGCAGCGGGTTCATCTGGATGGTGTGCCGCTGCACGAGCGGGCGCAGCACATGGGCGTCCACCTGCGCATAGAGGAGGTAGACCCCCAGCACCACGAGGGCGGCGTGTAAGCCAGCAGAGACCAGCGTGGTGACGGCGAGGAGCACAGCGGACAGCACGCTCCCGAGCAGGGGCACGATGGCCAGCAATGCCACCAGCAGCGCGAGCGGCAAGAAATAGGGCACCCCCACAGCGAGCAGGACGAGCCCCACCCCTGCCCCTTCCACCAAGGCGAGCAGGAGAGCCCCTCCCACGTAGCCACCCACGCGGCGGCTCATCTGCTGTGCCAACCCGAGGAGGCGCTCGCGCCGGTCCGGCTCGAACCAGCCCAGCAGGGAGTCCACCACGTCGCGCCCGAAGAGCAGCATGAAGAGCGAGAGGAAGGAGACGGCGATCGCCGCGCCTACGCCGATGAACATGCGCCGGGCCAGCTCCACCATCGGGCGCAAGGAGCTACCGCTCCCCTGTCGCAACCCCTCATGGAGCAGCTCCCCTACTCCGAGGTGCTCATCCAGCCAGGAGAAGACGCTGGTGCGGCGAAGCTCACCGAAGAGGACGGGGGCCTCGTCCACGAGCAGACGGGCCTGGTGCAAGCTCAGGGGAACGACACTCCGCAGCAGCACCACGAGCAGCCCCACGAAGGCGAGATAGACAGACACCACTGCCAGCCCGCGCCGCAGCCCGCGCCGCTGGAGCCAAGAGACCAGTGGCTCCAGCGCCAACGCGAGGAACAGGGCCACCAGAATCCAGGTGATGACCTGCCACGCCGCGCGCACCAGCAGCACCAGCGACACCAGGGCCACGGCGTTGAGGCCCACCATCCACACCATCTTGGGACCGAGAGGCGGAGCACGGGAGGCACGGCTCATGGCGCACCTGAGGTGGAGAGGGTGACGGTCTCCTCGTGGAGCGCCGGCCCCGGAGCGGGCACATGCCCAGGCACCAGCAACCGGTTCTCCATCTGGAAATAGCGCACGGTGAGCTGGGGACCTCGCAACGAGAGGATGGCGTAGGCGTGGTGGTCCAAGAAGCCGTCGTTGCCCAACCGGGTACCCGGCACATGGCGCGGAGGCCCGGACTCTCCTGGCGCAGGCACCAGTCCCGGGATGGGGCTGTTGTGCTGCTCGTGCAACAGCACCGGCACTGCCCCCGCGCCGATGCACCGACCCCGCGCCAGCCCCGCATAGGGCTCATAGATGTGGAGGTTGTGCTCGTGCCCCCAGAACCAGAGGGAGACTTCCCCGAGGATGGAGGCGAGCGCTCGCCCCAGACGCGGATTGAGCGCCAGCTTCCGGCCCTCCGCATCATGGCCCACGCTGGCCAGGGAGAAGAGCGGATGATGGGAGAGCAGCACGGTGCCCCGTCCCTCGGCGTTGCGGACCTTGTCCAGCAGCCAGTCCACCTCGGAGTCCTCCAGCCAGGTGACGGTGTCCGCCAGCGCGCGCGGGTTGAAGTCGTGAAGGCCGGTGTCCATCCCGAGCAGCTGCCAGTACCGGTTGCGCAGGCAGAAGTAGCTGGCCGGCTGGCCGAGCCCCTCCAGCAGCACTCGGTAGCCCTCGCCTCCCGAGTAGCGGTCATGGTTGCCGGAGAGGGCGAGCACCCGAGGCCACCGTGAGCCGAAGACACGCGTGAAGACGTCGAGGAAGTGGGCGCGCACCTCGTGGGGCGTCCCCGAGTAATAGATGTCTCCCAGGTGGAGGATGGCGTCCGGCTGGAAGGTGGAGAGCTGCTCCAGCAGCGCCCGCGCGTCCGGCATGCCCGTGCCCCAGTCCGCGAGCAGGGCCACCGTCGCCTCGTCCGGCAGCGCTGGCAGGACAAAGTCCGCCAGGGACGTATGGCGACGGTAGAAAGGCTGGTGATGGAGCAGGAGCGCGCGCTCGTACTCCACCAGCGACTCCACCCAGAGCGGGTCGCACGAGGTGAAGCGCAGCTCGCTCATCAGCCGCTGCACCTCCTCATGGTCCCCATGAAAGCGGGCGAGGGCCAAACGAGCGCAGAGCCGGGCACAGGCGCTGGCCCGCTGACGACGGGAGGGAGGGACATCCACCTCGTGCGAAGGCGCGTGCTCTTGCGCGGCGGCGCTCGCCTCCTCCATGGCGGGGTGCTCCACCGAGGACTCCAGCCCCACCGCGTCCCGTGCTCCCGCCTTCCGAGAGAGCACCCGGTGGAGACAGGACTGCCAGAGCGAGAGGGCTGGATGACGTGCAGTGGAGGGAACCTTCGGCATGGGACAGGAACCAGGCGCTAATGCATGGCCGTCATGGCGTCACCCGTCGCTTCGGGGTGAGCCGCCTCTGGCAACTCCGCTCTGCCCGAGGGGCACAACGCAGGGCGCCAGGTGCCATGAGGAGCGATGAGTGCGTCCGCCTCGCGCGGGCCCCAGGTACCGGGCTCGTACTCGTAGAGCGGCGTGGTGCCACCCACGACGGGGTCCACCACCCGCCACGCCTCCTCCACCGCCTCCTGGCGCGCGAAGAGCGAGACATCGCCGTGCATGGCGTCGCCGAGCAGCCGCTCATAGGGCTTCATCGTCCCACCAGGGTGCTGGATGGCCACCAGGTCCACGTCCTCGCCCCGCATGACACCGCCAGGCCGCTTGGCGCGCGCGCCGATGGAGATGAGCACGTCGGGGCCGAGACGGAAGCGCACGGAGTTGGGAGCGGCCAGGGAGGACTCCTCGAAGATGGGACGAGGCGGATGGTTCAGCTCCACGAAGACCTCGGTGGCGGTGGTCGGCAGACACTTGCCCGAGCGGATGTAGAAGGGCACATCCGCCCATCGCCAGGAGTCGATGAACAGCCGCACCGCGGCGAACGTCTCCACCTGGGAGGTGGGGGACACACCTCGCTCGCCCCGATAGCCGCGGAACTGACCCCGCACCACGCTGGCCGGGTCCAACGAGCGCATGGCCTTGAAGACGCGCGCCTTCTCGTCGCGCAGGTTCTCGGGGTCCGAGCAGAAGGGCGCATCCATGGTCAGGAGTCCGACCACCTGAAGCAGGTGGTTCTGCAACACGTCACGGATGGCGCCCACCTCCTCATAGAAGGCCCCCCGCCCCTGGACGCCGAAGCTCTCGGCCAGCGTCACCTGCACGCTGCGCACGTGCTGCCGGTTCCAGATGGGCTCGAGGAAGACGTTGGCGAAGCGGAAGAAGAGCAGGTTCTGCACCGGCTCCTTCCCCAGGAAGTGGTCGATGCGGAAGATGGCGGACTCGGGCAGGAAGCGGTGCAGCGTCTCGTTGAGCTCGCGCGCGGAGACCAGGTCCCTCCCGAAGGGCTTCTCCACCACCACCCGCGCCTGCTTCAGGCAACTGGCTTGGGCCAGCCCCTCCACCACCGTGGCGAAGAGACTCGGAGGAATGGCCAGATAGTGCAGCGGGCGCTTCGCTCCCCCGAGGGCCTCCCTCACCCGGGAGAACGTCTTTGGCTCTCGGTAGTCCCCGTCCACGTAGCGCAGGAGTTGACACAGGCGCTGGAAGTGCTCTTCGTCGAACGTGCCGTGCTCCTGGATGCTGGCGCGCGCCCGCTCGCGCAGCTGCTCCAGACCCCAGCCCGCCTTGGCCACGCCGATGATGGGGACCGACAGCCGCTCGCGGACCACCAGGGCCTGCAGCGCGGGAAATATCTGCTTGTACGCGAGGTCCCCCGTGGCTCCGAAAAAGACGAGTGCGTCCGAGACAGGTGCGGCGGCCATGGCTCACCCTCCTCCCTTCTTCTCCAGGTGCCCGCCGAACTCGAAGCGCATGGCGGACAGCAACTTGTCGGCGAAGTCCCCCTCCCCTCGACTGCTGAAGCGTTGGTTGAGGGCACTGCTGAGCACCGGCGTGGGTACGCCCTCGTCGATGGCCGCCGCCTGGGTCCACCGCCCCTCGCCGGAGTCGGAGACGTGGCCGGAGAAGTGGCTCAGCTCGGGATTGCCACGCAACGCATGAGCCGTGAGGTCCAAGAGCCAGGAGCCAATGACACTGCCGCGCCGCCACAGCTCGGCCACCTCGGGCAGATCGAAGCTGTACTGGTAGTCCTCGGGATTGCGCAGCGGCGTCGTCTCCGCGTCGGTGTCGTGCCGGTGCAAGCCAACATCAGCGTGGTGCAGGATGTTGAGCCCCTCGGCGTAGGCAGCCATGAGGCCGTACTCAATGCCGTTGTGCACCATCTTCACGAAGTGGCCCGCTCCGTTGGGCCCGCAGTGCAACCAGCCCTGCTCGGCCGGGGACGGAGAGCCGTCGCGTCCAGGCGTGCGCGTTGCGGCCTCGACGCCTGGAGCCAGCGCAGCGAACACGGGTTCGAGCCGACGCACCGGCTCCCGCTCGCCACCAATCATCAGGCAATAGCCACGCTCCAGCCCCCACACTCCGCCGCTTACGCCCACGTCCACATAGTGCAGGTCCCGCGCGCGCAGCTGCACCGCGCGGCGCAGGTCGTCGTGGTAGTACGAGTTGCCGCCGTCGATGACGGTGTCGCCAGCCGAGAGCAACGGCACCAACCTCTCGAGCGCATCGTCCACCACACCCGCAGGCAGCATCATCCACACCGCGCGAGGTGCCTGGAGCTGGCGCGCCAGCTCCTCAAGCGAGAATGCCCCCACCGCCCCCTCGCTCTGAAGCTCCTCGACCACCTCCCGGCGCACATCGGTAACGACACAACGGTGCCCGGCCCTGAGCAACCGTCGCACCATGGCGGCGCCCATCCGGCCGAGGCCGATCATTCCCAACTCCATTCCCCTCATCCCTTCTCGGGGAGCGTGGCCAGTCCGCCCTCGCGAACCAGGGAGAGCCCGGGTGCCCGTCCGGCCCTCCACCCCGTGTGCCTGTGCAGCACCCGGGGAGCCCTCCTCAACCTGTGCACCTGGCGAGTGGCGCGGCAGCAGGGGACGGGTGACGCCCCCGACGGAGGACGTGACGGCCAACCAGCCCTGGCTCGCCCGCTTGTCCGGCGTCAGCCAGTAGGATGGGTGGCATGGCCTTCCCTTCGCCAAGGCCTGCAAGCGTCTGAAGTTGGATGGCTCACGGAGCCGTGCCCGCGGCCACCTGCCCCTCCGAGAGCAGCCGCGGCAACTCCGCCGCCTGCACGGACTCCCGCGTCAGCCCGCCCCCGCAGCGCGCTCCACCCACCCGCTGGCGCTTGATGGGGTCGCGCGGGAAGACGAGGAAGCCCGCCTCGCCGCCGGCCCCCCGCCAGGGCACCACGTGCATCCGTTCGGCCTCGCTCCGCGTCACCAGGTCTCCCCTCAGCAACACCTGAGCAATCCGAGCGTCGGGCACGCCGGACCTCGACAGCTCCTCGGCCTTCCGGCACAGCCCCTCGTTGTCCCACTCCAGGTGCGTGAGCGAGTAGCGCCACGAGCTTTCCGCCAGCGGTGCCTCGCCCGACGCCAGCCAGCCCACATGGTGGCCGATGCCCACCGTGGCCATCGTCGCGCAGAAGAGCAGCACGAGAAACGCCACCAGCGACACGCTCCAGCGCACGGGCCACGGGCGCGCGTCCTCGGGGCGAAGCTGCCTCCACAACCGGCGCAGGAACAGGTGCGTGCCCACTCCCAGCACCGCCCCCACGAGCACTGTCTCGGCGATAGCGCCCCACCGGAACGTCACCTGCGGCACCACCCCCAACAGGAACCCGCACCACCCCACCACGAGCGTCCCGGCTGCCTGGAGCACCCACTCCTGGCCCATGCAGATGAAGAACGACATCCCGAAGAGCGCGCCGAGCACCCACCCGATGGCCTTCATCACCTTCTTCACGGCGTGCCTCCCGCGAGCGCCGTGTGGATGGACTCGATGGGAAGCTGGCGGATGTCTCCGTCCGTGAAGAGGACCCACCGCTCGCGGCCAAAGAGGCCCGGCTCGTAGGCCAGGGGCGTCGCGGGGGCGTCCGCCTTGTACCCGCTCACGTAGACGAAGTGCAGGCCCGAGCTGCCCAATACCTTCCAGCGCTCCTCGGGGACTCCCGGGGCGAAGTCGCTCGGAGGGAACTCGCCCCCGTGCCCAGCCGCGTAGGCCCACAGCGCCACGCGCAGCTCCTCCAACCGCTGGCGCCGCGCCTGGAGCACCAGCTCCTTCTCCGAGGGCAGCGCCGACTCCTTGAGCTTGTAGGTGACGCCCTGCTTCTCCCACGCCCCAGGCGTCATCAGCTCGCGCCCGCCGGCGATCATCGACAGCACGAGCTGGAAGCCGAGCCCCCAGAGGAACACCAGCGCCAGCGCCGCCCCGAAGCCGAGCTTCGGCAGCTTGGGCACATCGCGCCCCAGCCGATTCCACAGCGCCCTCACCGCGAGCGTCACCACCAGAAAGAGGGCCAGGAAGAAGGAGATGGCCTGGAAGCGCTGCGAGGCCACGTCCGTCAGCAGGAAGCTCGGCATCCCGGCCAGTGCCACGGCCGGGGTGAGCAAGAGCAGGACGAAGGGGAGACGCGAGGACACGGACGGCAGTCTGCCCCGGCCACGCCCCGGGAAGCCATCCACCCCCCAGCGGATGTCAGATGCGGAAGGGGCCGGAATGGTCCTCGGGCCAGAGCACCCGGGGCTCCTCGCCCTCTTGCACCAGGGCAATGACCGCGCCCTGCAGCAGGTCCTCGTCGTCGAGCACCTCGAGGAAGGTGCGCACGGCGATGTCCGGATCCATCACCCGGCAGAAGACATTCATGCGCCCGGGCTGCGTCTCGCCACCCTCCACCTCGCCATTGCCCGTCCAGCCCAGCACGTCGGTGAGCACCTCCTCCACCGAGTGGCGCTTCTCGAAGTCGTGCCCCGAGCCCTTGCCCTGCAACGGGTATTGCACGACGAGCGGCGTCATGGCCTCCGGGTCCGGCTCGTCATAGCCCTGGTCCACCAGCGGCTCGGCCGCCTGGGCGATGACCATGTCCGGGTCCTCGTCGGCGGGGACGGGGCTGTCCTTCTGCTCGCCCATCTCGCCCACGACGCCCTGGTGCACGGTGAGCGTGTCCTCATTCACCCACGCCTCCCAGTAACGGAGCGTGTCGCCTTCCTTCTTGTAGAGCCTCAGCACGCGCGCACTCTACACGCCAGGGGCTCCCCGCCCGAGTCAGAAGGCACGGCCCTGTCCACCATCCACCGGCACGGTGGCCCCCGTCACCCAGCGCGCCCGCTCCGAGCACAGGAAGACGACCACGTCGGCCACCTCCTCGGGCGTGCCGAAACGACCCCAGGGCAGCTCCTCGCGCACCATCTTCTCCACCTTCTCCGGCTGCGCCTGCCGCCTGCGGTCCCAGCTTCCCCCGGGAAAGAGGATGGAGCCCGGCGCCACCCCGTTGACGCGGATGCGGTGGCGCGCCAGGTCCAGCGCCATCTCCTTGGTGAGCGCCATCAGCCCCGCCTTGGCCGCCGTGTAGGGCGCGCTGTTGCCGTACTCACGGCCGTAGATGGAGTTGATGTGCACGATGCAGCCGCCGCCCCGGGCCTTCATCGCCTCCACCGCGTGCTGGCTGCACCACACGGATGCCATGAGGTTGCGGTCCACCACATCCTTCCACTGCGCGGCGGTGGCCACGTCGAAGGCTCCTGCACCACCACTGCCGCCCACGTTGTTGACGAGGATGTCCAGCGAACCGAAGGCCCGCACCGCCGCCTCCACCGCTGCCGCCGCGCCCTCGGGCGTGGCCACGTCTCCCACCACGGTGACCACCTCGGCGCCAGAGGACCGGAGCTCCGCCGCAGCCTTCTCCAAACCCTCCGCCCCGCGGGCGCTCAGACACACCCGCGCACCCTCACGCACCAGCGCAGTGACGATGGCCCGGCCAATCCCACGGCTGCTGCCCGTGACGAGTGCGGCCCTGTTCTTCAATTCCAAGTCCATGAGACGCCTTCTACTCCGGTGCTCCATCATGCATCAGGGCTATCCACTAGCGGGCTCGTCACAGGCGGCATGCGCAGTCCCTCCCGCTACACTGACAGCGCGGCCCACCCCCAGGCCGCATATCCCCCATAGGGAGGGTACTCATGAAGACAACTCGTTGGTCGTTGCTGTTGGCGGGCCTCGCATCCATGGCCGGTGGATGCCAGCCCGAAGAACCCGTGCAGGCGCCCCCCGCCGCACTGGAGTCACAGAAAGCCGCGCTGACCGCCGGCGCATGGACGAGCAATGCGTCCTCACTGCTCGGACACGCGGGCGGCCACAGCGCCACGCTGCTGAACGGCCCGGGCGATGTGCTGGTGGCGGATGGCAACGGCTCGGAGGTGTACAATCCGTACACGAACGCGTGGCGGCGCACGGCGTCCATGAGCACCCCGCGCTACTACCACACCGCGACGGAGCTCTCCTCGGGCAAGGTGTTGGCGGCCGGTGGCCGCGCCAGTGACTGGTCGGACATGTTCTCGAGCGCGGAGTTGTATGACCCGGCCACCGGGACGTGGAGCCCCACGGGCACCATGGGCGCGTTCCGCGCCCACCACACCGCCGTGCGGCTCGACTCGGGCAAGGTGCTGGTGGCGGGCGGCAACATGTACTTCAACCGGAACGGGCCCATCGGTCCTCCCGGGGAGGTGTATGACCCGGAGACGGGCACGTGGAGCGCCGTCCTGGGCAGCTTCACCCCCCGCAGCCGCGCCTCCGCGACGGTGCTCTACTCGGGCAAGGTGCTGGTGACCGGCGGCTACATGTGGTGGACCTCGACCGCGGGGACCACCTCCTCCGAGGCGAACATCTACGACCCGGCGACGAACTACTGGTACCCGGCCGGAAATCTGGCGAAGGCCCGCCACGGCCACTCCGCCATCCGGCTCTACTCGGGGATCGTCCTCATCGTCGGTGGCATCGACGGCGGCAACACGGTGGAGCTGTACGACCCTTACAGCGAGCAGTGGTCGCTGGGGCCGCCCCTGCCCTTCAACATGACCCCGTTCTTCTCCGCGACGATGCTCTACTCGGGTGAGGTCCTGGTGACGGACGGCATCGGCCAGGCGGCGCTGTATGATCCCTCGACGAACTCGTGGCTCACCACGCCGAACATGAACACGAGCCGCAGCGACTCTTCGACCACGCTGCTCCACACCGGCGAGGTGCTGTTCGTGGGCGGCAACAGCAGCAGCCCCCGCTCCGTGGAGCGCTTCACGCGCTGAGCTGACTCCTGTGAGCTGACTCCTGGCGGAGCGGGAAGCACCACCGCTCCGCCAGTTTCTTCTGACAAAGCAACTCAGGCAGGCCACCGACAAAGCGCCCACCCGCCCGCTCGGCGCTTTTCTTCTCCAGCTGCTTGCCATCGCAAGGAGGGAGCTCCGTCGCCCCCATGCACGGGTGGGCAACCGGGCCCTCGTGAGCACATTGCAGCCCCACGCGGCACCGGCCGCGCATCCACTCGGGAGCTGCACACGATGAGATACTGGAGAGCCCTTCCAGCCCTGCTGGCACTCGGCACGGGTTGCGCCCTTCCCCTCGATGACGAGCCCACAGCGAGCGAGCAGCCGTCATCCCTGGAGGCGCCACTCACCTGGGAGCCCTGCACGACACGGGCCCGCCTCTTGAAAGACATTGCGCCCGGAGCCCCCGGCTCGGAGCCGGAGAGCCTGGTGCGAGGAGAGGATGGACTCTTCTTCACCGCGGATGACGGCACGCACGGTCGCGAGCTCTGGGTGAGCAGCGGCACGGGAGGCGCGGGCTCCTTCCTGGTGAAGGACATCCGCCCGGGCCTCGACAGCGCCGAGCCCAACGAGCTGACCCGGGTGGGCGACAAGCTCTTCTTCACCGCGGATGACGGCACGCACGGCCGCGAGCTCTGGGTGAGCGATGGCACCGCCACTGGCACCTTCCTGGTGAAGGACATCCACGCGTCACCCTTGGAGCTCGGCCCGAGCGGGCTGGTGGAGTTCAACGGGCGGGTCTACTTCGCCGCTGAGGACGAGGTGAACGGGCGCGAGCTCTGGGTGAGTGACGGCACGGCCTCGGGCACCTTCATGGTGGAGGACCTGTACCCGGGCGACGACATCTTCAGCCCGGGCACTCCCGGCTCCTCCAGCCCGCGCCGGATGACGCGCACTCCGGAGGCCTTCTATTTCGTCGCCAACGTGGGCCGCCGGGTGAAGCTGTGGCGCAGCGAGGGCGTGCCAGGCGCCACGCCGGTCTTCGATGCCGTCGAGGACAACGTCGTCTTCAACATGACGCCGGTGGGCAGTGGGCCGTTGTTCTTCCTCGTGGACAATGACGAGGGCGAGGCGAGCCTGTGGGTGACGCGGGGAACGCTGGCGAGCACACGCGAGCTGCGCTTCTTCCCGGGTGCCTATCCGCATGACATGACGGCGCTGAACGGGAAGCTCTACTTCAGCGCCGGGAGGGCCCGGGGTGGGCTGGAGGGAGACCCAGCGGGCGAGGAGCTGTGGGTGAGCGATGGCTCGGTATCTGGCACGCGGAGGCTCAAGGACATCCACCCAGGCCCAGGGGACTCGAGGCCGGGCTCGCTGAGGGTGATGAACCGCAAGCTCTTCTTCGCCGCGGATGATGGGGTGCGCGGGCGCGAGCTCTGGGTGAGCGATGGCACCTCGGGCGGTACGAGACTCTTCAAGGACCTCGAACCGGGCGCGGCGGGCTCGCTGCCCACGGAGCTGGTGCCAATCGAAGGCACGCTCTTCTTCAGCGCGGAGACGTCGGGGCGAGGCCGCGAGGCCTGGCTGAGCGACGGCACGGCGGGCGGCACACGCGCGCTCACGGAGATAGCCCCAGGGGCGGCGAGCGCCAGTCCAAGTGGCTTCATCCGCTCCGGCTGGGACGTCTTCTTCACCGCGGATGACGGCACACACGGTCGCGAACTGTGGGCCCTGCCCTTCCGTCCCGAGGATCGCTGCAGCCGTTAGCAGCGTGAGCCCAGCACACGTGCGGTAGCAGACCCTCGCGCGCGTCCCACGGCCACTGGGACGGCGCGTGCCTCCTCGCCAGATTCGCCGTGCCGCATGAATCCTCATGCGGCGGAGGGGGAACAAATGAGTCGATGTCATTCCTGGCTCCGGCTGGCCGGAGCCTGTCTGCTATTCGCCGCTTGCGGCCCGGTGGCCCCGGAAGAAGAGGCTCCGCAGGTGGAGGCACCGGTAGTCCCGGAGGAGGGGGTGCTCGAGGCCGCCCATGCGCGTCCCGGCTGTGCCTGCCGGCCTCCTGTCCTGGCCGCCGAGCTCACGCCAGGTGCCGCGGGGACGAACGTCCGCGCCATCTTCGACCTGGACGGAACACCGCTGGTCGCCGCGGAAGATGTCATCACGGGCGAAAGCACCCTGTGGAAGCTGGTGGAGCGCAGGGACGAGGGCTGCGAGGAGCCCACCTGGGACGCGGTCCTGCTCCGAAGGGGCTTCTTCAATCTCCCGCTGGACGTCGCCTTCGCCATCACGGACAGGACGCTCTACTTCGCCGCCGATGACGGGGAGCACGGCGCCGAGCTTTGGAAGACCGATGGAACGCCTGAGGGCACGGTGCTGGTCGAGGACATCTTCCCCGGCCCCGCGGGCTCCCAACCGCTGAACTTCTTCCTCGTAGGCAGGACACTCTTCTTCACCGCCGACGACGGGGAGCACGGCCGCGAGCTGTGGAAGAGCGACGGCACCATGCGTGGCACGCGGCTCGTCGAGGACATCGCTCCTGGCGCCGCGAGCTCCGAGCCCCTGGGAATGGTGAGGGTGGGCAACCAGAGCATCCTCTTCACCGCCGAAGACGGCGTGCACGGCCGCGAGCCGTGGAAGAGCGACGGCACCCGGGGCGGCACCCGGCTCGTCGAGGACATCTTCCCCGGCCCCACGGGCTCCAATCCGGACTCCCTGCGCGAGATAAAGTCCCACGTGGTCCTCTTCGCCGCGGACGACGGCGTGCACGGCCGGGAGCTGTGGAGGAGCGACGGCACCCGGGGCGGCACCCGGCTCGTCGAGGACATCCGTCCGGGCCCCGAGGGCTCGGACCTGCTGGTGAACAGCATCCTGATCGCGGTGGTGGACCGGAAGCTCTACTTCTCGGCGGATGACGGGGAGCACGGCCACGAGCTGTGGAAGAGCGACGGCACTCCGGGCGGCACCCGGCTCGTCGAGGACATCCGCCCCGGCCCCGAGGGCTCCCTGCCCGCCCTCCTGAAGCCGCTGGACGGGCAGCTCTTCTTCACGGCGGATGACGGGACGCATGGCCGCGAGCCCTGGCGAAGTGAGGGCACCTCGGGCAGCACGCTGCTGCTGGCGGACGTCTTCCCGGGCCCGATCTCCTCGCTCCCGAGCGGCTTCTCGGCACGCGGGAAGGTCTACTTCTACGCCTTCCATCCCGACTTCGGGCACGAGCTCTGGGTGACGGACGGCACCCGGCGGGGCACGCACCTGGTGAAGGACATCCGGCCGGGGCCCGCCAACGCCTTCGCGGGAGATCCCAACGACCCCTTCCCCGTGGGCGGAGGCCTCATCCTCTCGGCCTTCGAGGACGAGCATGGAGTCGAGGTCTGGTGGACCGACGGAACCGAGGAGGGGACAAAGATGGCGGACATCTTCCCGGGGACCGCGGGCTCGGATCCGATCAACTTCTCGCGCGTCGGGGCGTGGGTATTCTTCACGGCCGATGACGGCGTGCACGGGCGCGAAGTCTGGGCCCTGCCCTTGGCGTGCTTCCCGAAGACGGGCGAACGCTAGCCGCCACTCCGCACATGTGAGGTAGCGGACCCTCGCGCGCCTCCCGTGGCCAATGGGAGGGCGCGCACCTCCTCGCCAGATTCGCCGCGCCGCACGCAGACACGTGCGGCGGAGGGGGGAACAAATGAGTCGACAACATTCCTGGCTCCGGCTGGCCGGAGCCTGTGTGCTTTTCGCCGCCTGCGGTCCGGTGGGGGAGCCGGAGGTGGTGACGTCCGAGGCGGAGTCCTCTGGAGTGGAGGCTCCGTCCGTGCCGCGGACAGAAGCGCTCGAGGTGGCCTCAGACAGTTCCGGCTGCGCCTGCCAGCCTCCCATTCTGGTCTCGAAGCGCCCACCGCACCCCGACGGTCCGGCTGCCGGCACCTTCTTCGCGCTGAACGGAAGGCTTCTGTCCTTCACCACGCAAGACACGCTCGGCGGAGCCCTGTGGGCGTTGGTGGAGCGCGAGGACGCGGGGTGTGGAGAGCCCACCTGGGACACGCTCCTCCTCAAGCATGGCTTCGTGCGACTCCTGCTGGCCCAGGATTTCGCCATTGCGGGCAGGACGCTCTATTTCACCGCCAATGATGAAGTGCACGGCTTCGAGCTCTGGAAGACCGATGGCACACCCGAGGGCACGGTGCTGGTCAAGGACATCATCCAGGCCCAGGGCGGCGGCTCCATGCCGCGAGACTTCTTCCTCGTGGGCGAGACGCTCTACTTCACCGCCGAAGACGGTGTGCACGGCCGCGAGTTGTGGAAGAGCGACGGCACCGCGCGTGGCACCCGGCTCGTCGAGGACATCCGCCCCGGCCCCGTGGGTTCTGAACCCTTTGGAATGGTGAGGGTGGGTGAGCAGAGCATCCTCTTCACCGCGGACGATGGCAGCCATGGCCGCGAGCCATGGAGGAGCGACGGCACCCGGAGAGGCACCCGGCTCATCGAAGACATCCATCCCGGCCCCGAGGGCTCCGAACCGAGTTCCCTGAGCGTGGTGGCACCCCACCTCGTCCTCTTCACCGCCGACGATGGCGAGCACGGCCGCGAGCTGTGGAAGAGCGACGGCACTCCGGGCGGTACCCGGCTCGTCGAGGACATCCGCCCCGGCCCCGAGGGCTCGAACCGCCTCGAGTACTTCAGCACCCGATTCACCGTGGTGGGACCGAGGCTGTACTTCTCGGCGGATGATGGCGAGCACGGCCAGGAGTTGTGGAAGAGCGACGGCACTCCGGGCGGTACCCGGCTCGTCGAGGACATCCGCCCCGGCCCCGAAGGCTCCGTGCCGGCCGGCCTGAAACCGCTGGGTGGGCAGCTCTTCTTCTCAGCGGACGATGGGACGCATGGCCGCGAGCCCTGGCGCAGCGACGGTACCGCCAGTGGCACGCTGCTGCTGGCGGATGTCTTCCCCGGCACTGGCTCCTCGTCTCCGAGCGGTTTCCCGGCGCCCGGGAGGGTCTTCTTCTACGCCACCAGTCCTGACTTCGGGCAGGAGCTCTGGGCGACGGACGGCTCCCGGAAAGGAACGCACCTCGTGAAAGACATCCGCCCGGGCCCCGCCAGCGCATTCCCGAGATATCCCAGCGACCCAATCCCTGTGGACGGAGGCCTCATCTTCTCGGCCTTCACGGACGAGCATGGAGACGAGCCCTGGTGGACCGATGGGACCAGGGAGGGAACCAGCATGATGGAGCTCTTCCCGGGGCCCACCAGCTCGACCCCATTCGAGTTCATGCGCGTGGGCGAGTGGGTGTATTTCACGGCCGACGCTGGCGTGCACGACTGGGAGGTGTGGGCCCTCCCCGTGGCGTGCTTCCCGAAGACGGGTGGACGCGAAGCCCTCCGGACGCGAGGGCCTTGGTGAACTCCGGGCGGGCGGAGCATGGACGTACCGCCGCCCGCCCAGGAGGCTGCCGAGCGAGACCGTACCTGCGTGCCCCTGTCACGTCTGGGATTGCCCACCTCTCGGAGACTCCCCACGTTTGCGGCGGCGAGGGGAAGAGGAGTGCTCCATGGTCCGCGGAAACATCCGCCCGAGCAGCTACTTCACCACCCGGACACTCGTGGCGTACGCCGTCGCGTATGCCATCGCCGCGGGGGCGTGTGTGCTGGGCTACCTGTTGCGCTCGGTACCTTGGCTGGCCGTGGGCATCTGGCTCGCAGCCAGTCTCTCCGTGTTGCTCATCGACCGGGCCATCAGCGAGCGGACGCCCCAGGGGCGCCACGAGGCCCCGGAGAACTTCGGCTCCATCTTCCAGGGCACCCCCGCGGCCCTCACGGTGATTGGCCTCATGGCCCTGGCGGCGCTGCTCGTCTCCCTGTTGGCGCACTGGTAGGAAAAGATTCCCGTCACAACTGAGCGCAGCGCCATCTGTGAAGAAGACCCCCTCACAGCATGGAGCACTCGTTATGACGACGCCGCCCAATAGCAACAAGACCTTCGCGCTGTACGCCCTGGGCTACGCCCTCACCATCGCCTCGCTCATCGTCGATGTCCGGCTCGGTAGCGCGATCTTCGCGCTCATCGGTTTCGCGGGGTCGCTCGTCATCACTACCCGTCTCATCTACCAGGCGGCCCGCGCGATGGCCTACAGCCCGACGCCGGCCCGCCTGCAGATGGTTCCCGTCCACGTGACCTCGGGCAGCCAGCGCATCGCCGCCTGAACAGTGCAACGAGAGTCTCTGGCTCGCATTCCGGGAGAGGAAGTTACTCTGATGGCGCTACTGCTCGCTCATGACGCCCTCCCCCTCCTCCAACATCTCCGTAGCCCGAGGGACGCGCGAGTTGCACCGCCTGCTGCGGCGGGCCGTCGACCTCCGTGTCCTCGACCTGGAGGGCTTCCGCCGCTGGCTCACCCAACAGCTCCCTCTCTGGGAGTCGGATCCGGCCTTCGTTCAGCGCACGAGGATCCGCGACCTGCGCCGGGCTCATCCCGAGCTTCGTGCGTTGGAGCAGACCCACCGTCGCGCCGCTGCCACGGATGAGACCTCTCCCCACGGGGCACGGCTTCTCCAGGTGGAAGAGGCGCTCCTCCGGACCGGCAAGGCCATTGCCGGGCTGGGGGCTGCACTGTCTCGGGCCGAGCCTGAGGAGCAACCGAGCCTGCGGCAAAAGCTCGCCGTCTTTCAGGACAGACAGCAGACACTTCAACACGAGCAGGTGACGCTGACCCGAGAGAGTCCTCCGCGTCAGGAGTTGCTCCGGGCCGATGCGGAGTTGCAACGGCTTCGCTCGCGCCTGGGGCTGGAGCGTGCGGAAGCCGAGCTGGCCACGCTCTTGAGGCACCAGGGACACCGCTCCGGGCAGACGGGCGGAAGCTTCGAGCAACAAGCCCTCGCGCTGACGTGGCAATACATCGAGCCCGACCTGCTCGGGAGGGCGAGGACCGGTGCCACGGCGCGCCTCCGGGTGCTCACGGGCGTAGGTCTTGGTGCGGCGCGAACCGAGCTCGATCAACTGCTCATCCGCCAGCCGCGTCACCCCGGGCAGCCAGTGGAGGTGCTGGCCCTGGTCGAGGTGAAGCGCAACCTCAACGATCTCGCCCATGGCTTCCGTCAACGCCAGGAGAACCTCGCCTGGCTCACGGGGGATACCAGGCACTACGAGCCCGCGCAGTACCGGACCCGATTCTTCCGCTCCGGGCACTTCGACCGCGAGGCCGTGCACGAACAGGAGGGCGAGCAGTTCGTCTTCGCGCGCAGTTCCTTCCGGCACTTCCGCCGGGAACCCGGCATCGACGTGTTCCTGCGCCGCCTGTACTTCATCACCCGGGAGGGCACACTGGCAGGAGTCTCCGCCTCAGCGATGGCCCGCCTCCGCCACCGCGTCGCGACCGATGAGCGGTGGCAACCCCAGGACGACGCCTTCCTCCGTGAGCTGCTGCGCTGGTGCCAATCCCTCGCGGAGCCCCTGGAGGCCCCGGACGTCCTACGGCTGTACTGCTCAGTGCCCGGGCGAGCCCGTCAGGTACTGGTGGTCGGCCGGGAGTAGCCTCAGCTCCACGTGCGCTGCTGGTTGCGCTCGTTCTTCTCCCGAAACGCCTGCTCCAGGTCCACGCCCACCCGGTTGGAGATGGCCAGCAGGTAGTTGAAGACGTCCACCAACTCTTCGGCGAGGTTGGCTCGGGCCTGCTCGGTGGGCGTGCCCTGTCCCTCGTCGAAGAGCTTGTTGTAGCGGCGCACTGCCTTGAACAGCTCGCCCATCTCCTCGCCCATGAGGAAACAGTTGTGCACCAGGTCCACCTTCAGCCATCCATGCATCGTCTCGAGTTCGTGGATGTACCGCTGGTAGTCCTTCATCGCCGCGTTCTCGGGGAGCTTGATCATGCGTGCCTTCCTCGCTGGCGAGCCTCCGGCTGTCAACCACGGCGGTCAGCGGAGACCGCTCGCGGCGACCTCCGTGAGGAGCCCCTGACGGTAGAGCCAACCCATGATGGCAACCCCCTGGCGGAGCGGCACCTGCCGAGCCCATGTGTCCGCAAGCTGCGGCATCGTCAGCCCCTCGGTGGATGCCTCGCCGAGCCGCTCCACGAGCGGAGCCAGCTCGATACCATCGAGGTAGGCCACGGGTCTTCCGAGCCGGGGATGGCTCAGGGCCCGGCGGAGTTCGATGACGTCACCAACGATGCAGGGCGTGTCCACCAGGGCGGCCTCGCTCGCCAGACGCCAGCGGCGGTGGAGCAGCTCGTCCTCTGCTACTGGCGGCCTCACCTCTGCCGACACCGGAGCAGTCTGCGCGAGGGCCCGGCGCTTCCAGAAGGGCCGCTCCTGGTAGTCCCGCGACTCCCGGTAGTACCCCGCCGCCCAGGCCGCGTGCTGTTCGACGGAGTAGCGCTGGTCCTCCGTGTAGTAGCGCAGCGCGGCCTCCGCGTTACCGCGCCGGCTGAGCAGGGTGTGGACGGCCACCGCGCCGCTCAGGGCCGTCTGTAGTGCCTTCTGGACGCCCGAGGAGGACAGCGGATCAATGGAGAAGCTGGCCTCGCCCACCTTGATGCAATCCTCCTCGATGGGCACAGCGTCCCGGTAACAGGTCGCATCGCAGGCGAGCACGCCGCTCACCAGGCGTGGCGCCGTCCAGGCCTCCAGCAGGCCCGAGCGGCCCAGCAACTCCCGGTAGAAGGACTTCAGCGTCCGCCGTCCGATGCCCCGCTCGCGCAGCAGCTCCGGGTCCACGAAGGCCATGGCGTTGAAGGTGCCATCCGGCAGGTGTGCGCCCCAGTACCAGGCGTCCGGTCCCGCCTCCACGCGGGTCTCCGGGCCATGAGGCGTCTCCCCTCTCCAATAGCCATACAACGCCAGGGTGCGCGCGGAGACGGGCAGCTTCCTGCCACCCAGGCACGAGGTCCGTCCGCTCGCGTCCGCGAGGAACCGCGCTGACACGAGGAGCCGCCGCCCCTCGTGGAGCACCGGGAGTGCCCAACCGCTCGACGTCCTCTCGGGCCGCTGCGCCACGGCTGGCTGGAGCACCCTCACACCCGCCGAGGCCGCCGCACCCAGCAGCAGCGCATCGAAACGTCCTCGGTCCACCAGCAGTCCAATCGCCCCCGACCGCCCATGGACGCGCCGCCCGCTGGCGTCCTCCCAGCGCACGAGAGCCTCCAGCGCGGGCAGAAAGCCACCCCGCCTCACCGACTCCACCACCCCGAGCGCGTCGAGAAGCGGCCATACCCCCGGCGTCAGCGACTCGCCCACGTGGGGCCGGGGAAAAGCGTGGCGCTCCACGACACAGACCTCATGGCCAAGCCGCGCCAGCCGCAGGGCGAGCGCGGCTCCCGCTGGCCCTCCGCCGATGACGCACACCTCCGTCTCGAGCCGAGCCTCCACGCCACTCACCTGGCGGCAGGGGCCAGTCCGAAGTAGTCCGGCCGGGCGTGGGAGAGCCGGCTGTACGCCTCCAGGCAGTAGTGCAGCCAGCCGCGGATGTAGTCGCAGGCCGGGCGGCCCCGTTGGATGACCTCGTGGTGGCACCCTCCGCTGCACATGTACCGCGCCCAGCACGAGCGGCACGGCTCCTGGCGGTGCACGTGGCGCTCCGTGAGCCAGCGGGCCTGCCGCTCTCGGTCCACCCCCGTGGCCAGATCGCCCATGGCGCCCTCCTCGTCCCCCACGAAGCGGTGACACGCGGCCAGCTCGCCGCTGGCGGAGACTCCGAGGTAGCCCGCGCCGGCTCCGCAGGGATAGGGCCGGTGGGTGCCCTTGTGGATCTCCCGCATGGCATTGACCATGTTGGAGAACGGATAGCGCTGACCGGCGATGAGCCGCCGCTCGAACTCCTGCCCGCAGTCCACCATCTGTTCGAGCATCAGCTCCAGCTCGGCGTGCCCCAGCTCATCACGCCCCGTGGGAGAGCTGAGCATGGGTGAGAAGCCAACGCTGTGAAACCCCATGGCCACGAAGGCGTCGAGCGTCTCGCGCAGCTCCAGATTGCGAGGCGTGACGGTGACGCGCGCGGAGACCTGCATCCTCCGCTGCCGGGACAACAACGGCGTCACGTTCTCCATCACCCGCGCGAAGCTGCCCTGGCCTCCCTTGAAGGCACGCAGCCGGTCATGCACCTGCTGCGGCCCATCCAGGCTCACCGTCACCGCGAAGCCGTGCTCCTCCAGGAAGTCGGCGTCCTCGGCGTTCAGCAGCGTGCCATTGGTGGTGAGCGACAGGGTCAGCGAGACGCCCCGGGCCCGTGCCAGCTCCTGGGCCCGCTGCGTCGCGGCCCGGATGACGCTCCGGTTGAAGAGGGGCTCCCCTCCGAGGAACGAGAGGTTGACGCGCTCGCCCCGGCCCACGTCGCGCAGCAGCAGGTCCACCGCCTCCAGTGCCGTCTGGAGTGGCATGTTGCGCGCCGGGCCGCCGAAGTCTCCCTGCTGCGCGTAACAGTACGTGCAGCCCAGGTTGCACTTCTGAGCCACCGCCAGCGAGAGCGCCCGCACCGGCGGGGACTGCACCGGCTGGTCATCGATGAAGGGCGCCTCGGAGACACCCAGCTCCTCCAGCAACCGCCGCAGCATCGCCTCATCCCGCGCCAGCCGCGCACGGTTCAGGGCCTCGAACACCTCGGCGTCCACGTCGAAGAGGCGACTGCCGTTCACCACCAGCAGGTGCCGGCCCTGCTCCGTCTGGAAGAGGTGTACAGAGGGCGCGTGAGGCGCGGACAGCGCGAAGAGCCGCCGCGCCTGGGAGGTGGTCTGGGGACTGGCCAGCGCCTCACTTGGAGCGCTCATCCGTGGACGCTCCCTCCGGCAGTGTCACCACGTCCCGGTCCCGGCCCTCCACCTGGAAGTGCAGGGACTCCTGCCAGTGGCGGAACAGGTCGTCATAGGAGAGGAGCCGGGTGTCCTCGCGGTTGTCCAACACGTACTGCTGGGGAGCCTCGGGGCCGCGCTCCTTCTGGAGCCAGTTGATGCCCACGCTGGTGCCCTGCGGGCCCTGCTCCACGCTCACGTAGTCCGGGCGACTCGCGGCCCAGTAGTAGCAGGCGCACTCGCGGTAGTCGTTCTGCCACGGCGAGCACAGGCCCTGGGTCAACTCGCCCGGCTCGGCCAACTCCTCGGCGATGACGGCCAAGGGGCCCTGCGCGCCCCGCGCGAAGAAGGGCCTCAGTTCCAAGTCCACCGCGAGCAGCTTCTTCTTGTCCTTGGGGATGGCGGCCGGCTTCGGCGACTCCTCCAGGGTGAACTCGCACCGGACCTTCTTGCCCGCCTTGGCCTGCAGCACCTCCGCCAGGACGTTGGACCACTCCATGAAGGCGACGCCCTCGGGGTTGGCCGAGTTGGTCAGCTGGATGGGATCGGCTCCGGGGCGCTGGGGGCCCATGACGGGCACGACGAGCGGATGGCCATCCACGCGCAACAGCCGATGATGAAGCAGGTGCTCGAAGCCGCGGTCCGTCTTGAGCACGTAGTTGTCCGCCTCGTGCATCTCGATGCCGACGAAGATGCGGCGCCACACGCTGCGGAAGTCGAACTCCAGCCCCGGGAAGCAGTTGGAGATGGCGGACGAGGGCATCGTGCCGGGAGGATTGCCGGCGGCCCGATAGTGGAGCTGTGCGGACAGGTTCTTCGGATCCAGCTTCTTCATTCCGTCTCCTCCCCGTCCTTGCCCGACGCGGCCTTCTGGAACTGGGCCTTTCGCGCGGCCTTGCGGATGATGTCCACCTGCCGGCGGGTGAGCGTCAGGGCCCGTCCGTCCGCCCCTCGCATCAGCGCGGGCATCTTGCGCCGTCCCTTGTTGCTCAGGTCACCCACCTCGTCATGACGCCGCAACACGTCCGAGAACCAGGGCGCCGCCCCGCTGCGCAGCGCCGTGAAGACGTTCTGGTGCAGGGCTTTGATGGTGAGGTTGTCCACCAGCGAGGGAGCCATGATGGGCTCGAAGAGGCGGCCGGTGTCCGCCGTGTCCTGGCGCACCATGGTGCTGGCCACGTCCACCTGGCCGTTCACCGTGTTGCCATTCATCACCGCGGTGTTCATCAACCGGACGGTCTCGAAGGCCCGCCGGACGATGTCCTCGGCCGCCTCGAGCGAGGCGTCGCGCGCGCTCGCATCCGTGCCGTTGAGCGCCTGGTCCAGGTCATCGGCCACCGTGCGCACCGGGAAGCTGTCCGGCGCGAAGGCGGGCGGCCCCGCGCCGATACGGGCGAAGGCCTTCAGAGGCTCCGCCGCGCCCTTGAGCTTGAGCTGCACATGGACCAGACCATCGCACTCGTCGTCGAGGTACCCGAAGCTCACCTGCTCATCACCCCGCGCGAAGCCGGCGTAGATCTGCGCGGGCATGGTCAGCGTCGGGCCCGAACTCTCGGCGTAGCCCTGCCACTTGCCCTTCTTCGGGTCATAGATGACGTCCGCGATGTTCTCGTCCCGGGTGGGCTTGCCGTCCGACCCCGGCGTCTCCTCGCTGGCGCCGTACACCTTGCCGGCGGCGGGGGTGAAGCGCAGGCGGATCTCCGGGAACTCATCGGTGGGGCGGATGTAGCGCACCGAGCCCAGCGGCAGCACCTTGCCCGTGCGGAAGTTGCGGCACTCACCCCGCAGCGGGTGGACGTCGTGGTCGGAGAAGCGTCCGGTGCTCGCGAGGATCTTGTCATTCTTGTCCCCGGTGCGCCGGAAGGGCTTGATGTTGCCGACCCGCACCTCCCACTTCACATCCGAGGGACGCAGCCCATTCTGCGCGAGCAGCTCCTGGGTGAGCGGCACCAGGCTGTCGTTCGAGGTGACCGCCCACACCTCGAGGAAGGGAGCCACGGGCCGGATATGGCCCTCGGGCGACTTGAAGCGGATCTCCTCGGGCATGAACGCCGAGATGGCACCCGTCACCGGGTCCACGCGGAAGGTGGGGGCCGGCCGCAGGCGCCGGTACCCGAGTGGATCCTCGGGGTCCACCTCCAGCTCGTAGTTGTCGAGCGGCTCCGAGGCCTCGCCAAGACGCGCGATGGCCAGGGGGGGAAGGATTCGCAGTTCCTTGATGGTCACGCCAGGTCCTCCGGTGAGGCGGAGCGGGTGCGGCTCAGGACTTCGGGATCATCTTCCGGACGCTCGCCAGGGCCTCGGCGTCCAGGTCCTCCAGGGCGCGGAGGTAGTCGGTGTGCCGGTTCGGGTAGAGCTCGCGAAGCTGCCGGGTGAGGTTCTGGGACGCCTCCAGCAGGTCGCGGTGGAGCCGCCACCGGTCCGCCTCCGTGGGGGGCAAGTCCAACGAGTAGGGCATCTCGAAGGGAGGCGCGGCCACCACACCGGACCCCGACTCGTCCAGCGGCAGCTCCACCAGGATGTTGGAGATGGAGCGCACGTTGTACATCTCACCGAAGGTGCGGTTGATGAGCAGGCCGCGTGCGGTGAGCACATCCCCCTGGCCGATGGCTCCGGCGAGCTCATAGGCGTGCGAGAGGTTCACCAGCAGCATCCGGTAGCGCAGGTTGAACAGATGCGCCCACCTGGAGGACTCGGGGTGGGTGATGTTGGCGCTCGGGGGTGCGGCGCCACCGCGGGACACCGCCTTGAAGGAGCGCACCACCTGGTTGGCGTTCAGGTCCATCACCGTCTTCGGGTTGATGGGCACCGGCCTCGTGGGCGTCCACTCGCCCTCTGGATACTCCCGGTAGATTTCCAGGAAGCGGCGGAAGTGCGAGCGCTCCTCCAGGTCCTGGTCGTAGAAGCGTGCCTCGCCCTGCTTGCCGACAGCGGCCAGCGCCTCGACGGCTTCGTCCCGAGAGCTCACCGGCTGAACGATGACATCGGGCGTGCTCTGGCGACGGGAGGAAGTGGCCTGTCCCCGAGCGCCGCGCATGTAGCCGCGCCCCCACTCGTCCCACGAGGCCTGGAAGGTCGTGGTGGCGGCCTGGAAGTCCGCCTCCTTCACATACTCCGGGTTGGCGAGGATCTTCTGCATCCGGTCATACAGCTCACCAACGCGGTGCAGAGGCTGGCCGGAGGAACCCTTCGCCGCGCGCTTCTTGATCTCCCGAGCCTCCTCGGTGTCCCAGCCGGCCGGCATCTCCGCGAAGATGTAGCGGGCCAGCGAATCCTTCGTCAGCGGCTCGAGGGTGAACTCGAAGGGGTAGAAGTCATTGCCCCACGGGTAGTCCTCGCGGTCGAGGTTCAGCGGCCCACCAATCAGGCGCAGCACGTTCTGAACGGTGATGAGGTGCCCCATCTCCTCCTTGGCGATGCCCAGCACCACCTCCTGCCAGTGCCGCACCCGATCGCGGTGCTTCGGAGGCACCTGCGGTCCACCCAGCGAGTAGGCGGCATACAGGTACTGCACCATCAGGGCGTGCTCGACCTCCGCGGCGATGTGAAGCAACAGGACCGCGTAGTCATGCCAGGAGAACTCGGGGGGAAGCACCGGCTCGGTACGAATCAGGGGCTTCACCCCCCTGGCTTCCACCGCCAGGGCGCGAAGCGTCGGAGCCTGCTCGAGCCGAAGGATCGAGCCCAGGTGCCTGCTCATCCGTGAACGCATGTCCCCTCCGAGACGTCGTGGATGCAGCGCGCGCACGAGACCACCCGGGTCTCGCGAGAGTCAATCCACGATGACGTCTCTCAAAGAGAGATAGCGTTTAGGGAACACTTCCCCCTGAAGGCACGGGTGGCGGCAGCGGCAGGATGAGCGGCGGCGGCTTCGGAGATTCTGGCGTGGGCTCGCCCGCGCCTCCGACTCCCCGCCGAGACTCGTCATCCTTCGGCGGCTCGATGGGCCGCCCCACGTACTGCACGTTCTCGTTGTTGCTGATGGCGAAGCGCACCAGCGTGCGCAGCACCTTGTTGCGCCGCATGTTGCCCACCACCTCCCGGAGATCCTCGTACACCGTTGGATCCTTCAGGATGCCGCCCAGCGAGCCCTCGCCCCGCGCCACCATGGAGGTGATCTGCTTGATGTCCGCCGCCGCGCTCCCCAGGTCCGCCAGCATGTTGCCCGCGTCCCCGTAGACGAGCTTGTGCACCGCGCCGTCCGGATTCTTCCTCGCGTCCTCCATCAGCACCGCGAGCTGCTCCGCCGCGGCCCCCAGCTCGCCCAGCGCCTTGGCTCCCTCCTGGCCGTAGATGAGCGCGTGCGCCGTGCCGTCGCCGTTGTGCACCTCATTGAGCAGCCCCTCCACGTGCCCCATCGCCTTCTCCATCCGCAGCGCCGTGCGCGAGGCATTCGCCAGCAACCGCTTTATCTCCTTGCCCGTCTGCTTGTCGTAGATGAGCGCGTGCAGGGCGCCGTCTCCCTTCTCCACCTCCTCGAGCAGCATCCGCAGGCTGTGAACGCTGGCGGCCAGGTCCTCGGCCACCTGGGGCTCGGCGAACTCCTCCACCATCTCGCGCACCGCGCGGCTCACCGCCACCGAGTCCTCCATCACCTGCGCCGCGTTCTTCATCAGCGAGGACATGTCCGCCCCACTCGAGCTCGGAATCTCCCCGCCCGGCGGCACCTGCGCCTGATTCGGCGAGCCGACGGTGATGTCCACCGCCTTGTCTCCCAGCACGCCCAGGCTCGACAGCCGCGCCACCGAGTCCTGACGCACCCGCTGCGCGTGCTGCGCGCTCATCCGCAGCTTCACCTCCAGCCGCTTGTCCCCGGGCTTGGAGGGGAAATCCACCCCGGCCACCCGTCCCACCTCCAGGCCGCCCAGCCACACCGGCGAGTCGTCCGACAAGCCCTCCACGTTCTCGAAGTAGGTGTGGAACGTCACCTCCTTCTCGAACATGCGCGACTCCTCTCCAATGAGGAAGACGATGAGCCCGGCCAGTGCCAACACCACCGCCACGAACGTGCCCACCCGCAGCGCGAGGCGCTTCTCCGCCAATGTGGTGCTGAAGAGGCTCATTGCGCCACCTCCTCCTGAGTCCGGAACTCCTGCCGCCGCGCATCCAGGAAGGCCCGCACCTCCGGCAGCGTGGAGTCCCTCATCTCCTCCGGCGACCCCACCTGGACGATGCGCCGGTTGGCCAGCATGGCGATCCGGTCCGAGACCGTGAAGGCACTCATCATGTCGTGCGTCACCACGATGGACGTGCACCCGAGCTGCTTCTGCATGGAACGAATCATCTGGTTGATGTTCTCGGTGGTGACAGGATCCAACCCCGTGGTGGGCTCGTCCCAGAGGATGACCTCTGGATCCGTGGCAATGGCTCTCGCCAATCCCACCCGCTTCTTCATGCCGCCCGACAGGTCCGCGGGCCGCATCTCCTCGACGCCCGGCAGGTTCACCAGCTCCAGCTTCCGGGCCACCCGCTCGCGAATCTCGTCGGGCGACATGTCCGGGAAGTGCTCGCGCAGTGGATAGGCAATGTTCTCCCCCACCGTCAGCGAGTCGAACAGCGCCGCGCCTTGGAACACCATCGCCACGTGCCGGCGCACGCCGATGAAGTCCTCCTCGTGGAAGCCGGTCAAATCCTGCCCCTCGAAGAGGATGCGTCCGGCATCCGAGCGCAGCAGCCCGATGAGGCATTTGAGCAGCACGCTCTTGCCCGTGCCCGAGCCTCCAATCACCGTGAGGGTCTCGCCCGCGTACACGGAGAGCTGCAGATCATCGAAGACGCGCTTGGGCCCGAAGGACTTCTGCAGGTGCTCGAAGCGAATGAGCTCCTCGCCCTGCTGAGGCGGCCGGAACTGCAAGCGGGGTGGGCGGTGGCGGAAGAGCATCTCGGAGTTACAGGGTGAGCTTGGTGATGAAGAAGTCAGCCAGGCAGACCGTGACGGAGGTGGTGGCCACCGTCTGGGTGGTGGCGCGGCCCACGCCCTCGGTGCCGCCCTCGACGGTGAGCCCGCGGAAGCAGCCCACCACTCCGACGATTCCCCCGAAGACGAAGCCCTTGATGACGCCGGAGATGAAGTCACTCATCAACACCGTCTGCAGCGCGCCCTGAAAGAAGAGGTGGTAGCTGATGTCGTATTGCACCTTCACCACCAGGGCGCCGGCCAGCATGCCGATGACGTCCGCGAGCACCGTGAGCGCTGGCATGAGCACCAGGCATGCGAGCACCCGGGGCACCACCAACTTGCGCAGCGGGTCCGCCCCCAGGGCGCGGATGGCATCCACCTGCTCGGTGACCGTCATGGAGCCCAGCTCCGCGGCGATGCCCGAGCCCACGCGCGCCCCCACCGTGAGGGCGATGAGCACCGGGGACAGCTCGCGGAACAGAGAGAGCACCACCACCCGGCCCACCGTGTACTGCACGCCGAAGCGCCCCAGGAAGAAGCCGAACTGCAGGGAGATGACGAGCCCCGCGAAGATGGCCGTCAGCAGGGCGATGGGCAGGGAGCGCACGCCCAGCGCCTCCACCTGGTAGACGAGCGCGGAGGGGGAGAACGGCGGGCTCACCGCGCGCACCGCCACCTGGCCCGTCATCACGATGAGCGAGCCCAGCCGCTCCAACCGCGCCCGCAGTCGCTGGCCAAAGGTGCCGACCTCCGTGCCAATGGCCCCCGCCTGAGAGGACTCCACTGGCCGGTGGTGCCGATAGTGAGGATGGTGCAGCTCGGTCCCTGTCGCCATCACACGTCCTCCGCGTGGAAGCCGCGCACCAGCGACTCGAAGCCCTCGAGCCGTTCCTCGTAGCGCCCCAGCGGCGCCACGTAGGTGAAGTCGTAGATGCACTGGTTCTTCTTCAGCACCAGGAAGAGCAGCTCCACCGGCACGCCGTCCAGCTTGGCCCGGTAGCGCGAGCGCAAACCCTCGCGCTCATCCACCACCACCTTCTGCTGCTCCAGCTCCAGCCGCTCGGTGAAGCCCATCACCAGGTGGCGGGTGAGCACGTCCAGCGGCGCGTCCTCGTGCTCGCGGCAGGTGGAGTTCACCGACAGCGCATGGCCCGTCTGCTCGGTGTACCAGGCCAGGTCGTTTTGAGAGAGCTTCACCCGCTCCCAGACATGCGGCAGCGCACCCACGCGGTAGCGCACCCCGGGCTTGGAGAACACCTGGTTCTCGAAGCGCACCCCTCGGTGGCAACCCACGGCTGGCGCGAGCAGCAACAACAGCGGAAGGACGTGGCGGACGGCTCCCCTCATCATCGCCGCGAGGGTAGGCACCCGTGCAAGGGGTGGTGAGTTCCCGCGGGAATAAAAGGTTGAATGCCTGCCACGCGGAGGGCTGCCGGACGTGCCGGGCGCACGCCGCGCCGAGCGTTCCTCCACTGGTGGACAGATGCGGATGTTAGGGCCTGAACCCTTGCTACTGGGTACTCCAAAGGAGGAGGCACCTCATGGACGGTGGGTTGGGCCTGTTCGGATTGGGATTGTTCCTGCTTTCGATTGCCCTCCTGTATGCCCGGGAGGCCTTCACGCTGGCGTGGCTGCTGTTGGCGATGGCACTCATCTCCATGGGCCTGGCCATGTCGGAGTCGCCCCGGCGCCGAGATGTTGCGTTGGGCATCGGGGTGGTGTGCGTGGTGTCGGCGCTGGTGAGCCTCGCCTTCGCGGTGTCGTGGTGGTCGGTGGTGGCCACGGCAATCTTCGGGGTGGCCTACGTGGTGCTGTGGGCGGAGTACCGCTTCTCCTACTTCCAGCACGTGTCGCAAGAGGCGGCCGGGCCGGGCACGCATCCGCTCCGGCGCTTCCGCATGCGCAAGCGGGCGTGAGAGAGCGAGGGCCCGCCGTGGCCCTCACGGCGGGCCGGTGAGGGAGCGAGCGACTAGAGCTGCCCCTTCTGTTCGAGTACCCAGAGGGTGGCGGCCACGATGTCCGGGCAGTCGTAGATGCGCTGGGCCTCGCTCACGGAGCCCCAGGTGGAGCCGCCCTTGTAGATGCGGCCGTTCTCGATGGTGGCCTGGGTGCTGCCACCCACCTCGACGGCGTAATCACTCCCGCGTTTGACGGCCCTGCCCCGAGTGCCGCCCCCCTTCTCAATGGCGATGTCCGAGCCCGAGGTGCGCACGGTGTATTGGGTGCTGCCGCCCTTCTCCACCCGATTGCCATTGCACTTGTAGTCGGCGGCAAAGGCAGGCGCCGAAGCCAGGGAGAGCACGGCGAGCAGCATCGACAGCTTCTTCACGAAACTCCTCCAAGGAATGGGACGCGCGGTCCCGCATGCCCATGGACCGGACGTAACATCGGGGCCTGACATGCCGCGTCGTAGAGGCGGACTCCCCACCGTGAGACGTCCCGCGCCCGCCTTGGCTCGCTCATACTGCGGCCCATGCCTCGCCTCGCCGCCACCGTGCTCGTCCTGTCGTTGGTGCTCCCATGGAATGCCGTGCTCGCGGCGCGGCTGGAGTTGCCTGATGGACAGAGCGTCGACCTGGAGGTGCTCCAACGACAGGTGGTGGGCCCGGGGTGCTCGGGGCGGCTGCTGGGATTGAAGGAGCACCCGTTCTCCGAGGCCCAGCTCTCGTGCGATGCCTTCCTCTCCTTCGCCCTCGTCCAGGCCTCACTCGAGGGCAAGGCGCCGCCGGACGTCCGCGAGCGGCTGAAAGCGCTCCTCACCGATGCGCTCGGCCGGGCCCGCACGCCCTTCCGCAATACGGGCAGCACACAGGTGGCCGGGTACTCGCTGCCTCGCAGCGTGTTGTACCGAGGGTTCCTGCTATTGATGCTCGCGGGACTGGAGCGCGCGGGCTTCTCGGATGAGGCGCACCGGACGCTCTTCGATGCGCTCGCGGCGCAGACGGTGGAGGCGTTCTCGAAGCAGCCGCTGCTGCCAAGCTTCGGAGAGAGCATCTGGCCCTGTGATAACGCGCTCGCGGCCTCGGGGCTGTTGCTGCACGGAAGGCTGCGGGGCAACGAGGCCTCACGTGCCGCGGGCGAGCGGCTCGCTGCTCACCTGGTGAAGCTCCTGGAGTCACCGGGCGGGTTTCCCACGCAGGTGGATGCGAAGGGACGCATCCTGAAGAAAACGCCGCGAGGGACCGTGCTGGCCTGGAGCGCCGCCTTCCTGGCGATGAGCGGACACCCGGGGGCGAGCACCTTCGCCAACGTGCTGCTGAAGGACTTCTGCGAGCGCGTCTTCCCAGGAGCCGCGGCGTGCCGTGAGTGGCCTCGCGGGGTGGAGCGGGCAGCGGATGCGGCGAGCGGCCCCATCATCGGCGGTTACGGGCAGGGCGCGACGGCGCTGGCGATCGCCGCCACACGGGCCTCGGAGGAGCTCGCCGGGTGGCACACGGACCTGCGCACCACGGCGGTGCTCGGAGGCATCCAAAAGCATGTCTCACAGCCTGGGAAATACCCGCTGGAGACAACGCTGTACGTGTGGGCCTCGGGTCTGCGATCCTGGTAGCCGGGGACGTTCGGACCTGAATGTCCCCAGATGGCCTGTTTTCTCTCAACAGGCTGGCTGTTCAGTGCTCGGACCTGGCGGGAAACTACGGTCCTCCGCTGTTGTAGAGGAACGTTGCCGCTCTTGAATCAGGGCGGTGTGGAGGAACGAATGAGTGAAGTGATCGTCGTCTCCCTGGTGGGCATGGTGGTGTTCGGAGGCCTCTTCGTCCTCCTATGCCCGGAGTGGTGGAGCAACAGCCTGGGCACCATCAAGGAGAAGCAGAAGGGCCAGGCGGCCAAGGGCTCCGAGCAGGACAAGTAGACAGCCTCACGGCTTGGGAGCGAGCCCCAGCAGCGCGTCGATGAGTGGATTGCGCTGGGGGCTCTTGCGCCAGGCCATGTAGATGGGGAACTCGCGAGCCGGCTCGGAGAGCGGCTGTGCCACCACGCCGGGCACCTTCGGCCCGCGAGGCAGCAGCGAGGCCAGCAGCGAGTAGCCGAGCCCCGCCGCAACGAAGCCGAGGATCGTCTCGGACGAGTCCGCCGCGTACATCCGCTGCGGCACCACGCCGAAGTGCGACAACGCCGCGAGCTGCAAATCCCTCAGCTGAGGATCCGAGCTGTAGGTGATGAAGGGCTCGTCTCGGAACTGCTCGGGGCTGACGGGGCCCTTGCGCGCGAGCCGGTGGTTGGACGGGAAGACGAGGAAGGCGCGCGTCTTGCCCACCTGCTGCGCCTCCAGGTCCGCGGGCACGTCGGGCAGGTGGTCCACCAACAGGTCGGCCTCACCCGAGCGCACCAGGGACACCGCGGGCACCTTCGCCTCGAAGAGGAGCACCTCGATGTCGGGCCGCTGTCCCTGCAGCCGCCTCAGCCACGGGGGCAGCAGGTGGCGCAGCGTGTGCCCCGAGGCGTGGATGCGCAACCGCCCTCCCACCGTGCCCGAGCGCAACGAGCGCTCCAGCGAGGACAAGCCCTCGTAGAACGGCGCCATGTACTCGTAGAGCGCGCGGCCTTGCGGCGTGAGCACCACGCGGTCCTTGCCCACCCGCTCGAAGAGGCGCACGCCCAGCTCGGACTCCAGCCGCTTCACCTGCTGGTGCACTCCCGGTTGGGTGATGGGGTACGGGAATGCGCGGGCCGCCCGGGCGTAACCCTCGCACCGCGCGACCCAGTAGAAGCCCTCGAGACGCTGGAGTTGAATCATTCACTGGAGCTTATCGAATGACGAGCCATTAGTTCCATGCAGTTTGCGAGGAACAGGGGCATCTTGTGTCTCGTCAACGCGCTTCCACCGGAAGCGCTCTTCCAAACGAGGTCCATCATGTCCCGCCCCAACACCACCCCCGTGCAGCAGACTCACAGTGGCGCCTGGGTCATCCAGACCTGGCTCTCCTTCGCCCTGGCGGTCGGCGTGATGGCCGTCGGCATCTACCACCTGCCCATCGACGGCTGGCAGAAGGCTTTCCTGGGCATGGGCCTGCTCTTCACCATCGGCTCCACCTTCAGCCTGTCCAAGACGGTGCGCGACCAGCACGAGCAGGAGCGCCTCACCGCCCGCATCGACGAGGCCCGCGTCACCAAGCTGCTCGCCGAGGTGGACCCTGTAAGTCTCAAGTAGTCCCACCTGCCCCCCGGTGCGCGAGGCACACCCGGACTGGTATATCCAGGGGCATGGTGTCCAGTCCCGCGCTCCCTCGTCCCGGGTCCTCCTCCGCTCCCTGGCTGGAGGAGCTCGACATCCTCATCCGCGCCCGCTACCCCCTCCTCTACCTCGTCTCGTGGGAGGAGCACCGCGTGGACTCCCTCCTCGCGGACCTGGCACGCGCGCACGGCAAGGTGCTCCTGTCCTGGTCCATCGCCCGCGGCCTGCGCTACCTGGGTGGCTCCCGCGGTCCCGCCCTCCCCGAGGACACGCGCAACCCCATCGACGCGCTCGCCGCCATCGAGAAGCTCACCGAGCCCTCCCTCGTGGTGCTCAAGGACTTCCACCCCTACCTCGAGGAGAAGTCCGTGGTGCGCGCCCTGCGCGAGCTCGCCCACTCCCTCAAGAGTACCTTCACCACTGTCATCCTCCTGTCTCCCACCCTCGTCATCCCCACCGAGTTGGAGAAGGAGGTGTCTGTCCTCGACGTCCCGCTGCCCGGGTTCCAGGAGCTGATGAACCTGCTCAAGGAGATCGTCGCGGTGGTGCGCCGCAGCAACAAGGCCAGCATCGAGCTGTCGCGCGAGCACGCCGCCCAGCTCATCCAGGCGGCCCAGGGCCTCACGCTGTCCGAGGCGGAGAATGCCTTCGCCAAGGCCATTGCCCACGACGGCAAGCTGAGCGCAGCGGACATCCGCCGCGTCCAGGACGAGAAGCGCCAGGTCATCCGCAAGAGCGGGCTGCTCGAGTACTACCCTCCGGAGCAGGACCTGGGCCACGTGGGCGGCCTGCAGAACCTCAAGCAGTGGCTCACCCAACGCACCGCCGCCTTCGGAGAGCGCGCCCGCCAGTTCGGCTTGCCCGAGCCGCGCGGCCTGCTGCTGCTCGGCGTGCAGGGCTGCGGCAAGAGCCTCACCTCCAAGGCCATCGCCGCGCACTGGAACCTGCCCCTGCTGCGGCTCGACATGGGCCGCATCTTCAGCGGACTGGTGGGCTCCTCCGAGGAGAACCTCCGCAAGGCCATCCGCGTCGCCGAGAGCATCGCCCCCGTCGTGCTCTGGGTGGATGAGATTGAGAAGGGCCTGTCCGGCGTGGCCTCCTCGGGCACCACCGACGGCGGCGTCACCGCGCGCGTCTTCGGCACGCTGCTCACCTGGCTCCAGGAGAAGACGTCCCCGGTGTTCGTGGTCGCCACCGCCAACCGGATTGAAGGCCTGCCCCCTGAGTTGCTGCGCAAGGGCCGCTTCGATGAGATCTTCTTCATCGACCTGCCCGAGGCCGCCGAGCGCCGTGACATCTTCCGCATCCACCTGCAGCGGCGAAAGCGCGACCCGGCCACGTTTGATTTGAACGCGCTGGCTACCCTGGCCGAGAACTTCAGTGGCGCGGAGATAGAGCAGGCCATCATCGCCGCGCTCTACGAGGCCTTCGGCCAGGGCGTGGAGCTGGAGCAGCGCCACATTGCCGGCGCCCTCCAGGAGACCTTCCCGCTCGCCGTCACCATGCGGGATGAGATCGTCCGGCTGCGCGAGTGGGCCCGCGGCCGCACCCGTCCTGCTTCATCGTCCGGAAATAGCGCCAGGAAGGAGTAGGCGATGTCCTCCAACAAGTTCTCCCGCTTCCTCCACCTCGAACGCTCGCGCGGCGAGAAGCCCCAGTCCGACGGACAGGTGCGGCTGCAGGACGGAGGCCGCTTCGAGTCCGTGGCCGGGCCCAGCGGCGACGTCCCTGCTTCCGTCTCCGTCCCCGAGGCTCATGTCGAGCGATTCAAGCTCCATGGGCAGACCCCGCTGGCGCTCGATGCCGAGTCCACTCGTGGACAGCTCTTTCCGCGCTGTGTCCGGTGCGAGGCCGAGAACGGCCGCTTCGCCCGCGAGTGCACCACGTGCGGCTCGGACCTCCAGTCGCCCGAGCAGCTCGCCTACAACGAGGAGCGCTGGCGCGCCCAGGCGCAGGTCGAAGCCCAGACTCGCGAGCAGGTGCAGGTCCTCCAGCAGGCCCGCGCACAGGAGGAAGCTGAGCGGCTTGCCGAGCGGCAACGGTTCGTGGAGCAGCTCCATCAGGAGCTGGTGAGGGATCGCTCGTTTCTCAGCAGGCTCCAGCCCCTCTTCGATCCGTGCCTCGGCCTGGGGCTGCTGCGGCACATTCCTCATCCGCTCGCGCGCTGGATGACGCTCGCCTCGGTCATTGGCCTGCCCGTCCTCCTCGTGCGCTTCGGCAACGGGCCCCTCCGATTGTTCGGGTTGTATCTGGGCGTGCTCGTCGTCGTGAGCTTCATTCCCACCTCGATGCTCACCGCCGGGCGCGGTGGGCGCTGGGGACGCTGGCACTGAGCTTCACTGTCAGGAACCCGCTGCTCGCTCCGTCCTCCCCGCAGGGAGGACTCCATGGTCTACGGAGAAGAGAAAGCGCGGGATATGACCCGCTCGCTGCTGCCCTCGCGGCATCGCGATTCGGCACGTGCTGAGCGCGCCCGCATCCACCGCTCCGCGCGCCGCCAGTCCCGTGTGGAGGTGGCTCAGCTCACCCGCGACCCGGAGGCCTTCGAAGACCTCGCAGGGCTCGATGATGATGCGACCGGGGACATTCGCTACATGGTGTGTCGGCGACGTCAGGCAGACAAGGTCGCCCCCTTCATCCGCTGGGCCCGCGCCATCGCCCGCCCGCTGCCCCAGCACAGCCGCCTGAGTCACCTCCGGGGCCTCGTTCCCCAGGGCGTCATCAGAGACCACGCGCTGTTCCATCTCTCGGCTGAGAAGGATTTCGAGCACCCCGCGGAGACCGCGCGCAAGGAGGCCCTGCGGCGAAGGTGGGCCCGGGACCGCAACCGCCCCCCCTCGTGGATGGAGCGCGGAGAACAGGCCGAGTTGCTGCGTACCCTCCTGCGTGCCCCTGGCGGGCACCGCGCCTTCAACCGGTTCGTCACCGGGCGCAAACTCCTGGGTCAACATGACGTGCTGCCGTTCCTCGCCGCGATGTGGGGACAGCCACGTGGCACCCGGCACGACCGGTGGACGCAACCCTCGGGTCCCTACGCCAACCAGGCCTCCTCGGTGAATAAGTTCCTCCGGATGTTCAAGAAGCACCGGGGCGATGTGGAGGCCACCGTGAACGCTCTGGAGCTCGAGTCGCGGGCCTTCTGGATGTTCGTGCTCGGGAGGCCCTCTCCATACGGAAGACCCTCACCCTAGCCCTCTCCCAAAGGGAGAGGGGACATCGCACAGGGGCAACCTGGGATGCTCGATACCCTCACCCCGTCCCTCTCCCGGAGGGCGAGGGGATATGTGCACGGTGTCAGGCGGGCTCGTCCGCGGGTTGCGCCTGCTCCGGGGTCACGTTCGTGACTTCTCCCGTTCGCACTCCCAGCCATAGCGTGTCCTGCGCTGCGGCTCCTCGCACCAGCCCCGCATCCGTCGTCGACAGGAAGACCTGCGCCCCGCTCGCCGCCAGGTAGTTCATCAGGTACGTGTTGCGCTCTGGGTCCAGCTCGCTCGACACGTCGTCCAGCAGCAGCAACGGCAGGAAGCCCATCGCCGCCTCGAGGTTCTCGATCTCCGCGATCTTCCACCCCAGCACCAACGCCCGCTGCTGGCCTTGGCTCGCGTACGCCCGCGCGCTCCTCGCGCCCAAGGTCACCGTTACGTCGTCCGCGTGCGGCCCCACCGACGTGAAGCCCCGATCCAAGTCCCTCCGAGACCTCGCCGCCAACGCCTCCCGCAACGCCACCGCCAGCGCCGCCTCGTCCGCCCCCGGGAAGTCCACGTCTCCCAGGTGCGCCGGGTGGTAGCCATAGGCCGCCGGCTCCGGCGTCCGCCCAATGGAGGCGAATGTCGCCTGTGCCCTCGGCGCCAGCTCCGCCATCAACGCCCGCCGCCGCGCGTATACCCGCGCCCCCGCCTTCGCCAGCGTCTCGTCGTAGGCGTCCAGGTACGCCGCGTCCACCGGGCCCGAGCGCAACAGCCGGTTGCGGTTCTTCAGCGCCCGCCCGTACTCACGGCTCTCCCTCAGGAACGCCGGGAAGCGGTTGAACACCGCCCGGTCCAGGAAGGCCCTCCGCGCGTCCGGCCCTCCCTTCACTACCTCCAGGTCGTCCGGTGTGAAGGCCACCACCGACACGCCCCCGAAGTACTCCTCCAGGCTCGCCGCCTTCTTCCCGTCCACGAAGGCCTGACGCACCCCGCCAGCCACCTCCACGGAGATTTCCCGCTCCGCCCCCTTGAGCAGAAAGCGGCCCGTCACCCGCGCCGACTGCGCGCCCCACCGCACCAACTCCGACAAGCGCCCCGCTCGCAGCGGCTTGAGCGTCGCCAGGAAGTAGAGCGCCTCCAGCAGGTTCGTCTTCCCCTGCCCGTTCTGCCCCACCGCGATGGACGCGTGCGGACTCGGCGCCAGGGTGACCTGGCCAAGGTTTCGGAAGTCCTGGACGTGGAGTGCCAGCAGCCGCACGGGAGGCCTTTCTCCCATCCGTACACGTGAGCGTCCAGGTTAAAGACCTACCCTGACACCCTTCCCGTCCGAGGCTGCCCGGCCGCCTCCCGGGCCCGCTGCACCAGCCCCGGCAGATCCTCCGGCTCTCTGCCCGTCTGTCCACCCGGCAGCCCGGCGAGCTCCGGACGCCCCGAGGAGAAGAGCCGCGCCGGCGTCTGCCCCTGCCCCCTCAGCCGGATGAAGAGGCGCAGCGACTCTCGCAGCCGCTCCGCATCCGCCCCAGTCTCGGACTTCGCCCGCTGGGCCGCCGTCCACAGTCGCACCCACGCGGCCTCCTCGTTCCATGGCCCCACGGGACGCGCTCGCGACAGCGCCGCCACCTCCGCCGCCACCTCCAGCAGCCCCGCCCGCCCCTCGCTCAGCACCTCCGAGGTGGGCAGCCCCACCCGCGCCGAGCCCTCCCTCACCACCAGCCACCCCAGCAGTTCCGGCCACTCCTCCTCGCGAGGCATCACCGGCGACAGCCGGGACTCCAGCAGCGCCCTCAGCCGCGCTCGCGCCAGGTCGTGCCAGAACGCCGCGTGCAGCAGCAACTCCGGCCCGCTGCGCGGAGGCCGTACCGGCGCCCGCTTCATCCGCTTCTCCAGGAAGGCACTCACCCGACCCGTGCCGTCGAAGCGCTCCAGCCGAGACCACAGCGCCTCCAGCGCCTTGTCCGCCACGAGCAGCGCCCGCCGCACCTCGTCCGCCTCCACCGCGTCGAAGGGCAACGCACCCTCGGCGGCTGGACGCTTGAAGACACGCTCGAAAACCTCCCCCGCCGCGCAGGCCGCCCTCAACTCCTGGAGGTTGCGCGGCAATATCTCCACCGCCTGGATCCACAAGCGCCGCCCCAGCAGCGGCCCCGCGTCCAGCACCTCCTCCTCCAGCTTCAGCAGCGCCTCGCCGAGCAGGGCCGGCTTCTGCTTCGCGATGAGCCGCCGCTCCACCGCCGCCGCGACGGCCCCGCGCAACCGAGCCACCTCGGCCAGCAGCACCATCGGCGCCGAACGCCTCGGCCAGCCCTCCACCGCCGCGCGCCGGGCCACCGCATCCAGCGTGGTGTCCACCTGCGGCTGCGCCAATGCCACCTCGCGCAGGAGCTCCAGGTTGGCCCGCACCCGATCCTTCCAGAAGAAGGCCCGCAGCATCTTCTCCAGCGCCCGGTAGCGCAGCCGGGTGGCTTCGAGCAGTTCTCCGCGCTCTTCCAGCCGCGCTCGCAGGTTGTCCGGGTGGGTGGCCACGATTACGTCCACTATAGAGATACACGAGCGCGGAGGCAGGCCCCCGGTAGCCTCTCGGGGTAACGAGTGAACGATGACACTCCGCGGCACTCGACGTAAGGATGAGTCTCCATGCCCCCGCGCAAGCTCCCCCGGCACCTCGTCTGGCTCGAGTCCTTCGCGGCCGCCGTCGAGTCCGGCAGCATCGAAGGTGCCGCCGAACACCTCGGCGTGGCCCGCTCTGTCGTCAGCGAGCACATCCGCGCCCTCGAGGAGACCCTCGCCGATGGTCAGCCTCTCCTGGAGCGAGGCCCCGGCCGCCGCCTCCAACTCACCGCCCGCGGTGAGAAGCTCTACGAGGGCACCCAGACCCCCCTGCACCAGTTGGACCTCAAGCGCCTGAGGGACCTCGCCAGCGCCGAGGCCAGCCTGCGCCTGGGCCTCAACCCCACCCTCTCCAACTTCCTGCTCGCCGGCATTGCTGGAGACGTGGCCCAAGCAGACATCAAGCTGGAGGTCAGCTTCGGCGGCACCTTCGAGCTCGTGCGCCAGGTGCAGACGCGCCAGTTGGACCTCGCCGTGGACTTCACCCCGCTGCCCCCCCACCGCGGCGTCGAGTCCGAGTCCCTGCTTCACCTGCCCTTCGTCGTGCTCGCCGGCCCAGGCAGCGAGCTGTCCTCACGCCATGGTGCTCGCCGCACGCTCCACGTGCGAGACCTGCAGGGTCAGCCCTTCGTGGACTGGCAGCGCGAGGACCCGTACGGCAGCGCCAACAGCGCCCGCTTCGCCGCCCATGACGTCACGGTGCGCGAGGTGTCGCGCGTGCAGAGCTTCCTCCACCTCTTCGACCTGTTGCGCGCCTACCGCGCCTGCGCCATCGCCCCCGACCTGCGGCTGCTGCGCTCCTTCCCCGAGGACCTCTCCGTCTGGCCCCTGCGCGAAGAGCAGCCCCAATTCGTCGAGGTGGTGACACTCCGTCCCTCGGGCGGCCCCGGCTCCGAGGCGGCCCAGCTCGTCCTTGGCGGACTGCGTCAGCGCCTCGCGTCAAAACGGCGGAAAATCGAATAAGACGTCGGTATTTATCGGATTTCCGTCGGGGCCCCTGGTGCCTAGACTTGAAGCAACGGAGGAAAATCCATGACCCCCACCGAACGGACCATTGCCCGGCTTCCCGCGCATCTGCGGCGTTATGTGGTGAGTCAGGACTACGACGCCTACACGCCGAGAGACCAGGCGGTGTGGCGCCACATCCTCGGGCAGCTCCGCAGCCATCTGGCCGACAAGGCGCACTCCGTCTACCTCGAGGGCCTGGAGGCCACCGGCATCGGGCTGGAGCGCATTCCCAGCCTGGATGAGATGAACGAGAAGCTGGCGAAGCTGGGCTGGGCGGCGGTGAGCGTGCGCGGCTTCATCCCGCCCGCGGTGTTCACCGAGCTGCAGGCCCTGGGCGTGCTGGCGATCGCGGCGGACATCCGCACGCACGAGCACATCCAGTACACGCCGGCCCCAGACATCGTCCACGAGAGCGCCGGCCACGCGCCCATCATCGCCAACACGCGCTACGCCGAGTACCTCAAGCGCTGCGGGCTGGTGGGCTTCAAGGCGATCGCCACCGTGGAGGACGAGGCCGTCTTCCAGGCCATCCGCAACCTGAGCGTGGTGAAGGAGGACCCCACCGCGACGCAGGAGGAGATCCAGCACGCGCAGGACCGTCTGGAAGCCGCCAACCAGAGCCGCCGCTACGTCAGCGAGAGCACCCGCGCCTCGCGGCTCTACTGGTGGACGGCCGAGTACGGGATGATCGGCAGCCTGGAGCACCCGCGCATCTACGGCGCCGGCCTGCTCTCGAGCATCGGCGAGGCGAAGCACTGCCTCACCGACGCGGTGAAGAAGGTGCCGCTGAGCCTGGTGTGCGCGGACACCGAGTACGACATCACCCGCATGCAGCCACAGCTCTTCGTGGCGCGGGACTTCGAGCACCTCTTCGAGGTGCTGAGTGAGTTCGAGGCCACGCTCGCGTGGAAGCGCGGCGGAGACTACGGGCTGAACGAGGCCATCCAGGCGCGCACGGTGAACCACCTGGTACTGGCGGATGGCCGGGAGATTACGGCGCGTGTGGTGGAGGCCCTGCCTGGGGCGCGTCCGGTGGCCGAAGGCCTGAACAGCGCGCTGGTGCGGCTGGAGGGCCCGGTGATGGTGTCGCGCGAGGGCAAGGCCGAGGGCAAGCCGTGGCCGGGCCTGGCGCTGGTGGCGTTCGGCGAGGGGACGCTGCCGGACAAGGGGCCCTTCAAGCTGGAGCTCGCCAGTGGGTTGAAGATCCAGGGCTTCGCGGTGGGCGAGGGCGAGGTGCTCAACCTGCGCGGCGAGCTGGACGGCCGCCCGGTGGAGCTGCCGAACGTGACGAAGCTGTTCCTGAGTACGGGACTGCCCTCGGTGGCCGGTGGGCCCGCGGACCCGGGCGCGTGGGACCGCTGGTTCGGAGAGCTCAATGCTTTCGCCGAGGGCGAGGGCGAGGCAAAGGCCCGTGAGAAGAAGGCCATGGCGCTGCATCCGTCGCTCGCGGCGCTCTACCGCGAGGTGCGCACCATGCGCGAGTCGAAGTCCGTGAACCTCGCGCGCCTGGAGCAGATCGGCAATGCCGCCACCGACTTCCGCGACGACTGGCTCCTCAAGGTCGAGCTCGAGGAGCTGAAGAAGGCCGCACGGGCGTAGGTACCGCCGGCGGCCACCTCCTCGCCCAATAGACAAGGGCCTGGGTCCCCATCCGGGTGACCCAGGCCCTTTTCATTCACCGCGTCCGTTCACCTTCGAGTCCAGCGACTACTGGGTCGACCGGCAGGTGCACCGCGCCGGGATCGGCAGGCCCATGCTCTCGTAGTACTGCCGCCACCTGGAGTGCCGGCTGCGGCATCGGCTGCACCACGACTGCCGCACGATCTTTCCGTTCACCTCGCGGAGCCCGAAGTCGGGGAGCACCGGACCGACGTGCTCGCAGTGCGGGCAGGTTGCGGGCCCAGTGAAGCCCTGGCTCGAGCCGTGGGTGGAGACATCCTGCGTGGAGGACTCGTTGTTCAATCCAAATGCCATATCTGCTTTTCCTTCATGGGTTGGGTTATCGCTGCCTTCTCACTACCTATAGCGTACGGATCTTCTGTATGACCCTGGAGGGCACTGTGGGATGGACTGCCCACGCTCCACGAGGAGCACCTCTCGGGTATTTTGATGGACGGTTCGGCCTCGCCCGGCCTGACACGGCACCAGGCAGTACACGAAGCGTGCCTTGAGCCGGTGGGTGTCCGGGCGCTACCCTCCCGGTTGCGAGCCCCCATGATCTTCCATCAAGACATCATCTCGGCCATCGGCAACACGCCCCTCATCAAGCTCCGGCGCGCCTCCGAGCTCACGGGCTGCACCATCCTCGGTAAGGCCGAGTTCCTCAACCCTGGCCAGTCCGTCAAGGACCGCGCCGCCCTCTTCATCATCCGGGATGCCATCGCCCGCGGCCGCCTGCGCCCCGGTGGCGTCATCGTCGAGGGCACCGCCGGCAACACCGGCATCGGCCTCGCCCTCGTCGGCAATGCCCTCGGCTACCGCACCGTCATCGTCATCCCCGACACCCAGAGCCAGGAGAAGAAGGACATGCTCCGCCTCGTCGGGGCCGAGCTCATCGAGGTCCCCGCCGTCCCCTACAAGGACCCCAACAACTACGTGAAGGTCTCCGGCCGTCTCGCCGAGGCCCTCAACGCTCGCGAGCCCAACGGCGCTGTCTGGGCCAACCAGTTCGACAACGTCGCCAACCGCAAGGCCCACCTCGAGACCACCGGTCCTGAAATCTGGCGCCAGACCGGCGGCCGCATCGATGGCTTCATCTGCGCCGTCGGCTCCGGCGGCACCCTCGCCGGCGTCGGCATGGCCCTCAAGGAGCGCGACCCCAACATCGTCATCGGGCTCGCCGACCCCATGGGCGCCGCCCTCTACCACTGGTACGCCCATGGCGAGCTCAAGTCCGAGGGCTCCTCCATCTCCGAGGGCATCGGCCAGGGTCGCATCACCGCCAACCTCGAGGGCGCTCCCGTCGACGAGCCCTTCCAGATTCCCGACTCCGAGGCCCTCCCCGTCCTCTTCGACCTGCTCGAGCACGAGGGCCTCTGTCTCGGCGCCTCCAGTGCCGTCAACGTCGCCGGTGCCATCCGCCTCGCCCGCAAGCTCGGGCCGGGCCATACCCTCGTCACCGTGCTCTGCGACTCCGGCAACCGCTACGCCAGCAAGCTCTTCAACCCCGCCTTCCTCCGCTCCAAGGGCCTCCCCGTTCCCCCTTGGCTGGAGCGCGGCCCCGAAACCCCCTCGGCCAGCTCGCTCCTGCCCGACGTGCTCCTCACCAAGGCGTCCTGAGCCGCTCGCACCGGAGACTTCCGCGCCGTGAACTTCCGCTCTCGCGGCGCCATGGGATAGTTGCCCTCCCCAACGCTGGCGGTGCACCCGCCGCGATGTTCCATCCATGCGGCGCAAAGACACCAACGGTGACGTGAAGACGCGCGGGCCTCGCGTCGGTAAGAAGGCTGCCTCCGCTGAGCCGCGCGAGCGCATCCGCCAGGAGGCCACCCGCCTCATCGCCCAACGCGGCTTCGGCGCCATCTCCGTCAACGACGTGGCCCAGGCCGCGGGCCTCAGCAAGCAGGCCCTCCTCTACCACTACCCCTCGCGCGAGGCGCTCCACGAGGCCGTCGTCGCCTCGCTCATCGAGCACTCCAACCGCCACCTCCTCCTGCTGCTCGGCGCCTTCACCGGCAAGGGCGAGGAGCGGCTGGAGCGCGCCATGGCGCAGATTCGCCAGTTCTTCGACACGGACCCCCACGCCGCCCGCGTCATCCTGCGCGAGCTGCTGGATGGAGACCACGAGCAGGTCGCTCACCTGAGCCGCGGCGTGGAGCCGTGGCTGCGCCTCATCGCCGACACGCTGCGCCAGGGCCAGCAGGAGGGGCACATCCGCAAGGAGCTGGACCCCGAGGCCGCGGTGGCGCATGTCGGCACGCTGCTGCTCACCACCTTCGCCCTGCTGCCCCTGGGGAGCTGGCCGGGGGTGACCGACGCGGAGTGGCGCGAGCGCCGGCTGGGTGAAGTGGTACGCATCATCGAGCGCTACCTCTTCACCCACTCCAGCCCCGAGCCCGAGGGCCCGGGGCGTCCCGCCTCCTCCCGCCGTCAGACGAAGTAGGCCCGGCGCAGCACCTCCTCGGGCAGCTGCTCCAGGTCGAAGCTGTTCAGCTTGCCCATCTCGTGCTCGTTCAACCCGAGCGCCTTGTACTCCGGCGTGGTGCCGGACACGCCTCGCAGCACGCCGGCAGCCATGTTGCGCACCAGCGACAGGCCCAGCGGCCCTACAGCCATGCGGTTGAACGCCACGTGGCCCACCTCGTCCACCAGAATCTCAATCAGCCGCTGCTCCATGGACTCGCGCACCGCGGGCTGGTCCCGGAAGAGCTCCCCCACCCGCTTGAGCATCCACTGGAACATGAAGACGCCGGAGATCTCCGAGGCCAGCAGGATGGGATGGAAGAAGAGCCCCGGCGCGTACGCCAGCGAGCCGATGAGCAGCCGCAGCTGCAGGTTCGGCCGCCACGCCCCCTCCACCTTCACCCCGAAGTGCTGCGTGGCGCCAATGAGGATGCGCGTGTGGTACGTCTCCTCGAAGCCCAGCAGCTTCTCCACCTGGTGGAAGAGCTTCGTGCCGTCCACGCGCTTCTGCCGCACGCGGTTGACCACCTCCACCCCGTACGCCTCGCCCGCGTTCGCCTTCACGAACGTCAGCAGCGCCACCTCCTGGATGGACAGGTTCTTCACCTCATCGAAGCTCCCGTAGGCCCGGTTGAAGGCCTCGCCGTCTACCTTCCCCTTGTACTGGCTGTCCCAGCTCGCCGCCTCTCCCAGCCACTTCTCTCGGAGCGAGAAGCCCCGCTCGTCGAAGTTCATGTCGCCATTGCGACGCTCGAGGAACTGCCGGTACGCCAGCAGGAGATCCTCCCGTGCGGACTCGGGAATGGGGGCGTAGAAGCTGGGGCGCAGCGACGTGGAAACCAATGCGTCGGCCATGACGAACCTCGGTGGGGGTTGCCGCCTGGATTGGCACTTACCATTCGGTAAGCAACAATCTCCCGCTTGGCAAGTGCCTCGTCCAGGCCCCAGGACGTCAACGCCTGCCATCCAACACTCGAGGTGTGTGGCACAGACGGTTTTTTACGCTCCCCCCCAGGGATTGCCCCTCCCCGGCATTGGATCCAGAATGCGGCAACCCCCCAGGTACAATGGACTCCGCTCGAAAGCTGCCCCCGTCCGATGCTCCCGAAGCGCCCTCGGAGCCCCAACCGAGTGATTGCAAAGTGCTCGTCGTGGACGACTACGACGACGCCCGGGAGATGTACGCCGAGTACCTCGAGTTCCTCGGCTACCAGGTCCAGACCGCCCGAGATGGGCAGGAAGCGCTCCAGCTCGCCCACCAGTCCCATCCGGATGTCATCCTGATGGACCTGTCCCTGCCCGTGCTCAGCGGCTGGGAAGCCACGCGGCAGCTCAAGCAGGACGCGCGCACCCGCCACATCCCCGTGATGGCGCTCACCGGCCATGTCCTCCCCGCTCATTCGGAGAGCGCCAAGGAGGCCGGCTGTGACGAGTTCGTCTCCAAGCCCGCCCTCCCTGACATGGTGGCCGACAAGATTCGCACCCTCCTCCAGAAGACAGGCAGCAAGCCCCGCCCCCGGTGAGCCCTCCGCCTCCTTCACCGCAAGGCCCGGCCTCCAGCCCCGACTGGCAACCCCCGGGAGAGTTCGACGAGTACCGCATCCTGCGACCCCTGGGGCGCGGGCGCACCGGGCGTGTCTACCTCGCTCACGACACCCTGCTCGAGCGCACCGTGGCGGTGAAGTTCATCCCCGCGCTCGATGACGAAGCCCTCTCCCGCTTCCTCATCGAAGCGCGCGCCGCCGCCCGCCTCCAGCATCCCAACGTCGCCACCCTCTACCGCGCCGGCCAGTTCGAGGACCTGCCCTACCTCGTCTCCGAGTACATCCGCGGCACCAGCCTGGACCGGCTCCCCAGGCCCCAGCCCTGGCAGCGCGTCCTGGACATCGCCATCGGCCTGACGCGCGGGCTCGCCGCCGCTCACCGCCGCAACGTCCTCCACCGCGACATCAAGCCCGCCAACGCCATCCTCGACGAGTCCGGCCAGGTGAAGCTGCTCGACTTCGGGCTGGCCAAGCTCCTCGATGCGCCCCCGGAGCCCCCTGGCGAATCGTCTGACACCCCGCCGGGCGAATCGTCTGACACCCCGCCGGCGCCCCCCGGCGAATCGTCTGACACCTCGCCGGACACCTCGCCGGCCCCCGTGCACGAGGCGCCCCCGGACGCGGGCACATCCTCCGCGGACCTCGAGCTGGCATCCCTCACCCACAACAGCCTCGTGGGCACCCCCTACTTCATGTCCCCCGAGACCTGGCGGGGAGAGCCGGCCTCGGTCCGCTCGGATTTGTTCTCCCTGGGGGTACTCCTCTACGAGCTCACCTCCGGCCAGGGTCCCTTCCGCCACGTCCCCCTCCGGGAGCTGCCCCACATCATCCAGGAGCAGGACGCGCGTCCGCTGCTCGCAGCAGCCCCTGGGGTGGAGCAACGCTTCGCCGCGGCGGTGGACCGCTGCCTGCGCCGCGAGCCCACCGAGCGCTTCGCCTCCGCTGACGCGCTGCTCGAGGCGCTGGAGGACCTGCGCGCCGGGGACACCGCCCCACCCATCCCCGAGGGCAACCCCTACCGCGGCCTGAATGCCTTCCAGGAGGAGCACCGCGCCCTCTTCTTCGGCCGCCGGCAGGAGGTGCGCGCCGTGCTGGAGCGGCTGCGCTCCACTGCCTTCGTGCTCGTCACCGGCGACTCCGGCGTGGGCAAGTCCTCCCTGTGTCTCGCCGGCGTGCTGCCCCGCGTGCGCGAGGGCGCGCTGGAGGACGGCCTGTCCTGGGGTGTGGCGCGCATGGTGCCTGGCCGCCGGCCCGTGGCCTCGCTCGCCGCCGCGCTCGCCCCTCATGTCGCACTGGAGGAGGCCCGTCTCGAGCAGCTCGCCCGCGCCGAGCCCACCACCCTGGTGCGCGCCCTGCGCTCCGCCCTCGGTGAGGGCGCCCGCCGCGGCGTGGTGCTCCATGTCGACCAACTCGAGGAGCTCGTCACCCTGAGCGAGCCGGCCGAGGCCGCGCTCATGGCGGAGCTCCTGGGACAGCTCGCCTCGGGAGTGACGGGCGTGCGCCTGCTGGCTACTTCCCGCAGCGACTTCCTCACCCGGCTCGGTGCGCTGCCCGGCCTGGGGGAGGCGCTCTCTCGCGCCCTGTACCTGCTGCGCCCCCTGGGCCGCGCCGAGGTGCGTGAGGTGGTGACGGGCCCAGCCCGCGCCAAGGGTGCGCGCTTCGAGTCCGAGGCCCTCATCGACACGCTGGTGGACTCCACCCTGCGCGCCGAGGGCAGCCTACCCCTGCTCCAGTTCACCCTCGCCGAGCTGTGGGAGGCGAGAGACAAGGCGCGGAGCATCATCCCCGCCGCGGCGCTGGAGGCTCTCGGCGGCGTCAATGGCGCGCTCGCCCGGTACGCGGACGGCGTCATCGCCCAGTTGCTGCCGGACCAGCAGCGGGCGGCGCGGCGGCTGCTCATGCGGCTCGTCACCGTGGACGGCACGCGCGCCCGCCGCTCCGAAGCCGAGCTGCTGGGCCAGGACCCGGCCTCGCGCACCGCGCTGGAGGCCCTCATCCGCGCACGCCTCGTGGTGGCCCGCCGCTCCGAAGAGGGCACCACCTTCGACATCGCCCACGAGGCGCTGCTCTCCGGCTGGGCCACGCTCGCCCAGTGGCTCGCCGAGGCCAACGAGGCTCGTCAGCTCCACGCCCGGCTGGAGCAGGCCTCCGCCGAGTGGGAGCGGTTGGGACGCCCGCGCGAGGCATTGTGGGGGGCCCGCCACCTCGCCGAAGTCCGCGGCCTCGCTCCAGAGAGTCTCACGCAGCGTGAGGCCACATTCCTCGAGGCCTCGCGCGGGGGTGTGCGCCGGGGCAGGCTGCTCACGCGCGTGCTCGCCGCGGGCTTCGTCGTCTCGCTGGCCCTGGTGTACGCCGGCCTGCGTCTGCACTCCTGGTACACGCTGAGGCAGCAGGTGAGCGCGCAGCTCGCCGAGGCACAGACTCGGCTGGAGCACGCCCGGGAGCGCAACCGCGCCCTGGAGGCAGCTCGCGCGGAGTCCTTTGCCCTCTTCGACGCGGGCAAGCTGGACGAGGCCCGTCCCCGCTGGGCGGAGGCGTTGCGGATACAGGCCAGAACACAGCAGGCCTACGCGCAGGCCAGCGAGGCGATGGAGAAGGCGCTGGTGCTCGACCCGGGCCACGAGGCGATGCGCGGGGCCTTCGCCGACGTCGTGTCGGAGCGCGCCGGGCTCGCCGAGCGGACCTTCCGCCCCGCCGAGCGCGACGAGCTGCTGCAGCGCCTGCGTCTCTATGACACCACGGGCGAGCGCATGGCACGCTTCGAGGCGCCCCTGCGCGTGAAGCTGCGGACCCAGCCCGCCGGAGCCACGGTGTCCCTGGCGCGCTACGAGCCCGCGAGCGATGGGCGGCGGGTGCTCACCGCGGCACGCCATGCGGGCACCACCCCGCTGGAGGGGTTGTCCCTGGAGCGTGGCACGTGGGTGCTGGAGCTGAGCGCCCCCGGGCATGCCCCCGTGCGCCATGTGCTGCGAGCCGAGCCCGGTCCCGAGCGCACCCTGGACATCGCCCTGCCCGAGGACTCCCGTGTCCCCGAGGGCTTCGTCTACGTGCCGCGCGGCACCTTCCTCTTTGGCACCGCCGCCGATGAGAACATCCGCCAGTTCTTCGACACCGCGCCGCTGCACGAGGTGGAGACGGGGCCCTACCTCATCTCGCGCACCGAGGTGACATACGGTGAGTACCTGCGCTGGCTGGAGACGCTGTCACCCGAGGAGCGGGCCCGCCGCACGCCGCATGGGGCCAAGGTGGCCTCGCTGAACGCCGAGGTGGAGCTGAAGCGGATGGCGGATGGGCGCTGGCACCTGAGCATCCACCCCAACGGGGTGACGTACGCAGCGCCCGAGGGCGAGCCCCTGCGCTACACCACGCGGCCACACCTGGTGGAGCAGGACTGGCGACGCCTGCCGGTGGGCGCCATCGACTACGCGGACGCCAAGGCCTACGCGGCGTGGCTGGCCCACACTGAGCGAGTCCCCGGCGCGAGGCTGTGCAACGAGCTGGAGTGGGAGCGCGCCGCCCGGGGCGCGGACGAGCGCGAGTACCCCCACGGCGACGCGCTGCTGCCCCACCAGGCCAACTACGACGAGACCTACGGCAAGGTGGGCGCCAGCTTCGGCCCGGACGCGGTGGGCAGCCACCCCGACTCGCGCAGCCCCTTCGGTCTGGACGACATGGTGGGCAACGTCTTCGAGTGGGCCGATTCCATCCTCCAGCCCGGCCTCCCGGTGGCTCGCGGCGGCAGCTACTACTTCGGCGCCAGTACCGCGCGCTCCCCCAACCGCGAGACGCCCGAACCGAACTTCCGCGACCTCAGCGTCGGCCTGCGGCTGTGCGCGGACGCCCCCGCCGCGCCCTGAGACGACGGCACGGCAGCGGACATCGCCAGCGCCTGGCGCTCAACACCCACTCGCTGAAGCACCCCGCCGCCATCCTGCCCCCCGGCATCATCAGCGACTGCATGCTCCATGTGCGCTCGTACCTGGAGGCAATAGGCATGGGGCAGTTACTGGAGACCGTGCAACAGGCCTCGTCCGCAGGCGCCCCCCAACGCTGAGCACTTCCCCCTGCTACCCCTTACTCGGCGGGTCCAACTGCACCGGCCGGGGGTAGTAGAGGCCCAGCGGGTCCCAGACGTATTTCTCCATCGGCACCAGGGTCATGTGGCTCATGGCCTGCCTCTCGGCGAAACGCATGAAGCGCTCGGAGACGATGATGACTCCCCACATGCCACGCGGCCGGAACACGTCCTCTCCCTTCCAGGTTCCTTCCTCCAGCACGAGCCCGTCGATGGCGTCGGGGCCCACGTAGCGGCACCACGTGCACTCCATGGGCTTCTTGCTCAGGATGCGGCTGCGCTCCATGTCCAGCACCGGGTTGCCGTAGGCCGGGGTGACATAGAGATACCGGGGCGGTGGACCGGGCTTGGGGCCACGGCCCTTGCGGCGCACACGGGTTATCTCCACGGGCTGGAAGCCGCTCAGCCCCGTCAGCCCCTCCGCCTTGAATCCTTCCGCGAATCGCTCGGTGATCAGCAGGTCGATAGGCCCCTTCATGAGGTCTCCGTAATCCTTGCCATGGAGCTCCAGCTCGCCCTTGTAGGGAGGCAGCCAGGTCAGCGCTCCAACGATGTCCCCACATTGAGGACAGCGCCTCGCAGGGCCGGTGTGGAGGACGTCCGCATCGAACTCGATGTCGTGCTGTCCTCCACGCAGTTTCTCCACGACGAAGAACCGCGGAAGGGGAGAGGGAACATCAGAGGCCATCCGGGAACCTCGCGCGCATGTCGGGCCGGTTGTAGATCTGCCTCAACATGGCCTCGAACTCCTCGGGTGTTGCCTTGCTATATCTATCAAGCCAGTCGATGACTTCGTCATCTACATCGCGGTGCCACTTCTGGTAGCCGTTATGGGAGGCCTTGTCGGCGGCCCGCGTGACGAAGCGGGGGTCCCTCTCGGTATAACGGCCCTTGAGTGTGCCATGCAGCTCAAGCCTTCTGGCGATCCGCTTGGAGATGGCGTGATGTAGCTGTCCGCTCGGTCCGGACGCTACCGGGCCTTCTTCCGATCCTTGACCCACCATGGCCACCGCCGTGGAAGGAAGGGAGATGACGAGGGTGCCGCCGACCACCGCCACGGCTCTCACCTGTCCCACGTTCGCCAGGTTGATACCCAGCTCCGAGGCCCCCACCGCCACTGCCTCCGGGAAACCAGGCAGCCTCGATAGCCTCGAGGCCAGCCACGCCGCGCCTCCCGTCATGCCCTGGCTCACCACCATCGTGACCGCGAGCACGGCAATGCGCGCCACCTGCGGCCCCACCCGGTCAGCGAAGCGCTGGCCGGCCTGCTCCAGTTCCTCGGGGGTGGTGGCTCCGTCAGTGGCCCGCTTCAGTTCCCGGGCCGCATCCACCATCTCCAGAAAGGTTTCCCCTCCCAGGTAGACCAACATCAGCACCGAAACGATGGCCGCCGCCTTGGTGAAGACGGGCTCGGGATTGGCCGCTAGCACCGCCCAGGTGACGAGGCCCGTCGCGATGACGGTGTAGAAGAGTTGGGGAGCCAGCGTCTCCTCCACCGCCCTCGCGATGCTCTCCCGCATGGGCTGGAACGACAGGCCCAGCGCCACCCCCAGCTTGTCCCACTCGCTCAGGCCCGCCACGTCCTCGCGCAGCGACAGACAGTCCACCCTGTACTGGCCCGCCTCGCAGAGGCCACCGAAGCTCCTGCTCATGAGGCTTCGCCATCGGGTGTCCGTGTCGTCGCTGGAGTACGAGGCGCGCACCAACCAGCCCTGTCGAGGCGCGCGGAGGGCAAGGGGAGCATCCAGCACCAGGCGGGTCAGCGCTTCCTCGAACGCGTCCGCGTCCACATTCACGGACTTGCTCGAGGTGGACGGCCGCAACTCCCGTGGCGCACCCTCTCCCGTGGCCAGCCGGACCGCAGGAGCAGTAGCGCACGCGCACGCGCACAGCAGCGCCCACAGCGAGACCATGACGGTCAGACGAGATGTCATGAGAGACCCATCCGCTTCCCTCTGCTATCCCTTGTTCGACGGGTCCAACTGTACCAGCCGGGGGTAGTAGAGGCCCAGCGGGTCCCAGACGTATTTCTCCATCGGCACCAGGGTCATGTGGCTCATGGCCTGCCTCTCGGCGAAACGCATGAAGCGCTCGGAGACGATGATGACTCCCCACATGCCACGCGGCCGGAACACGTCCTCTCCATTCCAGGTACCTTCCTCCAGCACCAGCCCGTCGATGGCGTCGGGGCCCACGTACCGGCACCACGTGCACTCCATGGGCTTCTTGCTCAGGATGCGGCTGCGCTCCATGTCCAGCGCCGGGTTGCCGTAGACCGGCATGGCGAAGAGATAACGAGGAGGTGGACCGGGCTTGAGGCCACGGCGCTTGCGGAGCACACGGGTTACCTCCACGGGCTGGAAGCCGCTCAGCCCCGTCAGCCCCTCCGCCTTGACGGCCTCCGCGAATCGCTCGGTGATCAGCAAGCCGCCACAAGGCGCCTCCATGAGGTCCCCATAGTCCTTGCCGTAGAGTTCCAGTTCGCCCCGGTAGGGGGGCAGCCAGGTCAGCAGCCCGACGATATCGCCACATCGAGGACAGAGCATCGCTGGGCCGGTGTTGAGCTCATCCGTGCCGAACTCGGTGTCGTGATGGCCTCCACGCAGTTTCTCCATGACGAAGAACCGGGGAGGCTGGGAGGGAAGTTCAGAGGCCATCCGGGAACCTCGCTCGCATCTCGGGCCGGTTGTAGATCTGCCGCAAGAAAGCCTCGAACTTCTCGGGTGTCGCGGGCCCCATGCCCTGCCCATCGCATACTCAGCCTGCGGATTCCTTGCAGCACTCGCATGCACCCAGCATCACCCCGAGGCGACACTTCTCACCTCGGAGCAGTTCGCCGACGGACCGCTGGCAGGTGTTGGCAGCAGGACCTTTTTCGGGGCTGAAAGGGATAGCGGTCTCGCTCCAACCTTCGGGAATGTCTGCCTCGCTCGTGACTGCAGACACATTCAGCGGCGTGAACCCCTCCTCGATCTGCAACTTGATCCCGGAGAGCACCGCCTCTTGGGCTTCGACAGCATTGGACGCATAGATGAGGAGCTCTACGGCAGGCACTCGAACCTTTTGCAGTGTGGGCTTCGGATTCTTCTGCGGGAAGGCCGCCCAACTAAGCGGTCCGCCATAGATGTTGTTCACTTTTTCCGCAGGCGGTTTCGGTAGCTCATGAAGCCGCTGCGGACAGCGGCGAGCAGTTCAGCGAGCGTGGGGTAGCTCCGACGGGGCATTTCGTAGGACTTCACCACGCCGAAGACGGGCTCCACCTCGTTGAGTTCCGGCGAGTACACCGGGAGAAAGAAGAGGCGCACGCCGCGCTTGCGCAGTTGCCTACGGCGTTGGCGGATGAAGCGGCTGGTGTGGATGTTGACGTTGTCCAGGACAACGGTGCATGGCCGCTTCCCCGTGGGTAGCAACAGTAGGAAGTCGAAGACATCCGCACTGGTGAGGGAGCGGCCCTTCACGGTGAAACGTAGGGCTCGCTGGCCGTCGCGAATGCCGTAGGCGGCCAGGGCGTTGGCGCGCCTGCCCTTGGTGGCCTCATAGGCAATGAGCTTGCGACTGCCTCGGAGCGTCCAGCTGTAGCCCGTCGGCTGCGTGGGTGCGAAGCCGCACTCATCGAGGAAGAAGAGGTCTAGCCTCCGGGCGCGGGCTTTTTTTGAGCGTGGTGAGCTTGCGGCGCGCCCGCTCCACCGCCTCGGGCTGCTGTAGATGCTCCAGGCTCGACTTGGTGCGGCGCCAGCCAGCGCCCAGTTCCGCCAGGTAGCGCTCCGTCTGCCGGGCACTCATTTGAATGCCCACCCCAGCCAATGCCTCAGCCAACTGGGATGATGTCCAGGTACGTGGCTCCGAGAGGAACTTCTCGAGCATGCCCACTACCATGGCGTGTCGCTCAACATCCGGCACTGGCCCCGGTAGCTTGCGCTCCAACGCATCCAGGCCCTCGTGGCTCCAGGCCTTGAGCACACGGCGCACAGTAGCCGCATGCACTCCCAGGTACTCCGCAATCCGTGGGGGCGACCAGCCCGAGGCGGACAGAAGAATCATCTCCACGCGGTCGCGCTCCCACGGAGTGGCCCAGGACGAGCGGCCCCGCTCTCGGAGCCGCGCCCTATCCTCTGGGCTCACATCTGCACGCAGCATCGCAGATGTGTACAACATCTATGGCGGACCGCTTAGTCGCGGCGATCTCTCGGGGGCTGAGATGCCCGGACTTCACGCCTCCGACTTGAACCTCGATATACGGATGCCCCGCCAACGTCTGCTTCCAATGGACAAAGCACTTCCGCCGTCGGGAATAGACATGCCCCGATCTCGTAATCTCGTAGTACTCCTCGAACCCGACCATGGGCACTCGCGGCTCATTCTCGATGCCGGCCGGCAGCTTCGTCATCGCCGCATAGTCGTCCCGACGCCTAGCATTCGCGCGTTGTCGCTTGCCCGGTCGTCGTCCCATTCGTGCACCTTCCGTTTCGAGAGAAAGCGAGGTGAGTCCACCCCGCGAGGGGCGCCCCATCAAGCCGCCGACTGCTGCCCGGCGGCCTCGCTCACCTGCGTCAGCGGCAGCCGCACCCGGAAGCAGGCGCCGCGCGCCACGGACGTGTCCAGCTCGAGCGTCCCGCCGTGGTTCTCCATGATGAGCTGGCGGCAGATGGCCAGCCCCAACCCTGAGCCCTTCCCCACTTCCTTCGTGGTGAAGAACGGCTCGAAGATGCGAGCCCTCAGCTCCACGGGAATGCCCGGGCCGTCATCGGCCACCACCAGTTCGGCCATGCCATCACGCACGGCCGTGCTCACCCGCACCTCACCCTTCTCTCCCAGCGCATCCAGGGCGTTGCGCAGCAGATTCAGCGTCACCTGTCCCAACTGCCCCCGGTGGAAGGGGAACACGGGCAGCTCGCCGCACTGGACCTCCACCCGCATCCCCGCGGGCAGCGAGCGCCGCACCAGCTCCACCGTCTCTTGCACCACCTGATTGAGCTCTCCCGGCTCCAGCTTCGGGCGCTCGCCGCGCAGGAAGGCCCGCATGTCCGCCTGCATGCCGCGGATGCGATCCGTCGCGAACCGCATTGTCTCCAGCGCCTCCGGCGTGTCCTGGAGCACGAAGTCCACGTCCTGCTCACGCCACAGCCGCTCCACCTCGCCCACTTCCTCGGGGTGGGCCTCCAACCGCTCGCGGCAGCGCCGTATCACCTCGGCCAACTGGTCGAAGTACTCGCGCACCGGCGGCAGGTTGTTGTGAATGGCGGTGAGCGGGTTGTTGATTTCATGCGAGAGCCGCGCCAGCAGCTGCCCCATGGCGGAGAGCTTCTCGGCCTGCATCACCTTCTCGTGCGCATGATCGAGCTCCGCGGTACGGGCCGCCACCAGTCGCTCCAGCTCGGCGTTCCTCTGCCGCAGGGCGATGACCCTCCAACGCACCACCCCCGCCACCGCGGCCCCCAGCAGCAGCACGCCCAGGCCCCGCGCCCACCAGGACGCCCACCACGGCGGGTGCACCACCAGGTCGAACCCCGCCACCGGCCCCCACGGGCCCCACTCGTTGCGCGCGCGAATCTCGAAGCGGTAGCTGCCCGCCGGCAGAGAGCTGTAGCGAACGAAGCGTCCGGGCACGGCGTGCCAGTCGTCCATCCCCACCAGGCGCACCTCGTGCCCCACATACCCTTCGTCGAGCACGCCCAGGTCGGCGAACCGGACCGAGAGCGTCGTGTCTCCGTGCTCCGCCTCCAGCCCCTTCACCTGCGAGCCGGAGACCTCGCGAGTCCCGAGGCGGGTGTTCACCAGCATCACGCGCGGTGACGGGGCCGGGCCCGTGTAGCGCGCACCATCGAAGCGGCCCAGGCCGTTCGACGTCCCCACCCACACCGTGCCATCCGCGTCCGCCAGGAAGGAGTTGCCGCTGCAGTCATCGCCCGGGGCACCGCCGCTCGCACCGAAGTGCTCGAGCATCCCGGTCTCCCCCACCACGTGCACCCCGGCCCCCGTCCCCACCCACAGCAGGCCCACCGCGTCCTCGCCCACCTGATAGGCGATGCCGTTGAGCAGCCCCGTGCTCCGGTCCAGTCGGAGCACCTCGGTGAGGCGCCCGTCCTGGTAGGAGAAGCAGCTCATGCCCATCGGCTCCACGTAGGACACGCACACCCGGCCGTCACGCCGCGCCGCCAGGTAGCGCACGCGCTCGTCCCGCAGGCCATCGGCCATCCCCAGCCGCCGGAACACCCCTGCGTCCCGCACGAAGAGCCCATCGCCCGCCACCCACAGCCGTCCGTCCTTGTCCCGCTCCACGCCCCCGAAGAACGTCCGCCGGCTCTGCGGCAGCACCTGCTCGAAGCTCCACTCCTCGCCCTTGCGCACGCCCCGCCACAGGCCAGAAGCCGTCGCCGCCCACAGCGTGCCATCCGGCTCCCACAGCAAATCGTAGGTGCTGCGCGCCGGGTAGCCGTCCGCCTCGCCGTACGTCCGCAGCTTCCCACTCCACGGCTCGTAGCGGTGCAGCCCCTTCGGGTTGCCCGCGGCCCACACGGCACCGTCCGGGCCCATCTTCACGGTCTTGAGCGAATACCCGCGCAGCCCGGGCACGGACTCCCAGCCCTCGGGCGTGGCACGCACCAGTCCGTCATCCGTGCCCACCCACAACGTCCCGCCGGCATCGCGCTCCAGGCCCCAAATCATGCTCGAGGGCATCCCGGTCGAGGAGTCGTGCACCGTCCACAGGCCCCGGCCCAGGGAGCGATGCACCCCCAGGCCGACGACCCAGAGCGTTCCGTCCCGGTCCTGCAGCGCGTCCCGCATCCGCGCCGAGCGCCCCGCGAGGCTCAGCCGAAGCAGCTCCGCGCGCTCGCCCTCCACCGAGAGCAGACCGCGGTAGTTGGGCACCAGCAGCTGCCCGCGCAGGCCCACGCGCAGGCGGCGCCCCGCCCCCATCATCCCTTTGATGAAGTGCGAGCGATCCTCGAACGGCGCGCCCTCGCGCGGCTGCACGGCCAGCACGCCCTCGGCACCCACCCACAGGCGGCCCTGCCCATCCCGCACCAGGTCGAGGATGGTGTTGCTCTGCTCCGTCACCTCGTAGATGAGCCAGCGCCCCCGCTCGTCACGGCTCACCACGCGCGAGCCCGAGCCCACCTGGAGCTCCCCCGAGGCATCCACCCAGAGCACCAGCGCCGGGCCGCCCGGCCATCCAGGTACCGGCACGAAACGCCCCGGCTCCGACTCCACGTACAAGCCCTGCTCGGTGCCCGCCAACATCCGGCCGCCAGAGTCCAGGCGGACACTCCACACCTCCGTGGGGACACCGTTCATCGGCACGACGGCGAAGCGGCTTCCCTCCCAGCGCACCACGCCCTTGTGCGTCACCAGCAGCAGCCGGCCGCGGGCGTCGAGCGTGACGTCCCTCACGATGGAGGACGGCAGCCCCGCCTCCAGCCCGAAGCGCTCGAAGCGCTCACCATCGAAGCGGTACACCGCATCCGCGGCGCAGACCCAGATGAACCCCTCCGCATCCTGCAGGACGCAGGACATGTCCTGGTTCTCGATGCCGGCGTCCGTGCCGTAGCTGCGGAAGCTGATACGCCCCGGAGGCTCCGCGCTCCTCACCTCACTCCCGCACAGCAGGGCGGCAAGGCCCACCGTCAGGAGCGTGGAGATCCGGTACGACGACATGGCTCCCGAGGCCTCTCTCGAAATGTGGGGTCACACGGATTGACCCGGGGGGTGGTGTTCAGTTTAGCACAGAGGACTGGAACGCCACGTCCGCCCGACAGCGACTCACTGGCTCAGCCTGGGAGCCCCGGAACCCTCACCCCGTCCCTCTCCCGAAGGGAGAGGGGTGGATGGTGCCGTGGGTGGCGCGGTGGGTTCAGGGTGGGGACGATGCTGGTGAGCGGACTCACTGTTGCGCCCTCTCCCTCTCCAGCGTCCGTACAGCTTCTTCGCCGGCAGCGCGATGGCCAGCGACACCGTCAGCACGGACAGCGCCAGCCCCAGCGCTGGCAGCACGTCCTGCGAGCGCCCCACCCTGCTCGCCAGGCCCGCGAAGGTGGACCAGCCGTACGCCAGGGGCAGATGCACCACGTACACCCAGAGGGAGGCTCGCCCCACCGGGGCCATCAGCCTGTCCAGCCTGGAAGGCAGCAGCATCGCCAGCCCCGCGGCCACCGACAGCAACCCCACTCGCCACGCCACCAGCGTCGGGTCACTCCCCCTCGGGTCTCCGCCCCACAGCGTCATGAGCACCAGGATGACCGTGCCCACGCTCATCAGGCACAGCCAGTGCGACACCCGATTCACCTCGGTGAGCCACAGCCCCGCCAGGCCTCCCACGAAGAAGTAGGCCGCCCAGGGGAAGAGCGGGAAGTTGGAGGTCCTGCTCACCAGCGCCTGCTCCAGCGCCAGCGGCCACCCGCCCGCTTCCACCGTCGCGCGCACCCACGGGCTCGCCAGCGGCAGGAGCACGGCCAGCACCGCCAGCGCCCCCATCCGCGCCGCCCGTCCCTTCACCACCGACAGCATGCCCGCGCCCAGCAGCAGCGCGCCCGCCACCCCGTGCAGCGCATCGAAGGACAGGAAGTGCCGCCACACCGCCACGTCCCCGGCGAACAGCAGGGGCAGCCCCCAACCGGGCCAACGCAACAGGTAACCCCAGCCGAGCAGCAACCCCACCCGCGGCAGGTACCGGCGCAACACGCTCGCGCCCTGGGCGCCCGTGCGCTGCACCGTCGTCGCGAAGGCCCAGCCCGCCACGAAGAGGAACAGCGGCGCCGTCACGGCCCGCAGGGACCAGTACGCCACCATGCCCACGCCGTCGCGCGCCGCGTCCGACAGCACCGCGTCCAGCGAGTGGCCCATCACCATCGCGATGGTGGCCACTGCCCGCGCCCGGTCCAGGCCCGTGTTGCGCGAGCCTGGCACCGAGGGAGGTGGCGCGGCGCTGGGGGCCTGGGGGTGAGTCATGCCTTCAACACGGCTCCCGCTCAGACGCGCATGGGCATCACCACCGCGGTGAAGCTCCGGTCTCCCGGCGCGTGCAGCACGCCCGGGCTGTGCTCGTCACCCAGCTCGAAGGCCACCTCGTCCGTGTCCGTCACCATCAGCACGTCGATGAGGTAGCGCGCGTTGAAGCCGATGGTGATGGCATTGCCCCGGTAGGCGATCTCCAGCGCGTCCTTGGCCTCGCCCAGGTCCGGGTTGTTCGCGGTGATCAGCAGCTGGTTCTCCGCCAGGCCAATCCGCACCGCGTAGCTCTTGTCCGCGCTCAGCAGCGCAATGCGCTTGAGGCCCTCGAGCAGGCGCGTCTTGGGCACCAACACCGCCTTCTCGCCCTCCTTGGGGATGACGCGCTGGTACTCGGGGAACTGCCCGTCGATGAGCCGCATCACCATCGTCAGGCCCGTCTTCTTGAAGAGCGCCGAGTTCTCCGCGAACCCCAGCTGGCACTCCGCGTCCGGCGCCTCGTCCAGCAGCCGCTTGAGCTCCAGCAGACCCTTGCGCGGGATGATGACGCCGCTCTTGAGCTTGAAGTCGCCCGGCAGCTCGCGCTCGATGAGCGACAGCCGGTGGCCGTCCGTGGCCACCATCCGCACCTTGCCGCTCTGCTGCGGCTCGAAGTAGACGCCGTTGAGGATGTAGCGCGTCTCGTCCGTGGAGATGGCGAACTGCGTCTTCTTGATCATCTCCAGCAGCGTGTTGCCCGTCACCTGCACCAGCGGCGCGCTCTCCTCGCGCGGCAGCTTCGGGTACTCCTCCGGCGCCGTGCCCACGATCTTGAAGTGCGCCGAGCCGGAGGAGATCTCCACGTAGTTGTTCGCCAGCTTCTTGAGCGTGACGTGGGCGTCCGGCAGGTTCTGGACGATGTCGAAGACGTACTTGGCGCTGAGCGTCACCGCGCCCGGCTTCACCACCTCGGCCGGGTGCTCGGACACGATGCCGATCTCCAGGTCGAACGCGGTGACCGTCACCCCCGTCTTGTGCGCCGTCACCAGCACGTTGGCGAGGATGGGCATCGTCGTCTTGCGCTCCACGATGCCCTGGGCGCGGTAGAGGGCCTTCTTCAGCTCGTCGGCGGCGATGCGGAATTCCATCTCGGGGGGTCCTTGAAGAACCAGGGGTACGGGGAAAAGTGGCGGCCTTCCGGCCACCCGTGGCGGATGTAGCCCGGGGGCTCCGGGTCGTCAACGAACCTGACGTCTGCGGTCATGCTCTCTCGTTCAGCACACGGCTGAACGGGCACTTGCGCCCCCTCCCCAACTCCTAGCACACAAGTAGGACATAGTCCTACCAACCCGTCGACCGGTCGCTGCTTCCCGCCATTCCCGCATCCATAACTAAGGAGGGTCGAGGAGGAGGAGGACGCCATGCACGACAGGGTCTATAAGACCGACGACGAGTGGCGGCAGGAGCTCACCCCGGCGCAGTACCGGGTCATGAGAGAGGGAGGCAATGAGCCGCCCTTCACCGGGGCCTTCGTGGACCACCACGCCCGGGGAATCTACTGCTGCGCGGCATGTGGCCAGACACTCTTCGCCGCGAAGGTGAAGTTCGACCCGGGCACCGGCTGGCCCAGCTTCTGGGCCCCCGTCAACCCGAGCCACGTCGCCCACCACCCTGAGCACACCATGGTGCGGCAACGGGACTCGGTCTCGTGCGACCGCTGCGGCGCACACCTTGGCTACGCCTATGAAGACGGGCCTGCCCCCACCGGGCTGCGCTACTCCATCAACTCGGTGGCCCTGGCCTTCGAGCCCGAGGAGCAGGCCATCGAGGAGGGCGTCAGCGCGCCCCCTTATGAGGAAGGTACCAGCGCACCCACCTGAGGAAGCGCTCCGGTGAATGAGCCAGGCGCCCCGCGCGTCGGGAAGTAGCATCTGCCTCGGGAGACGGCGAGACTGCGCCCCCTCCCTTTCCGGAGCCCATTCCATGACCCTGCGCCAGCCCCTGCTCTCCGCCGTCCTCGCACTCGGCCTGCTCGCCGGCTGCAGCAAAGGCACCACCCCCTCGTCCACTCCCGCCGAGTCCGGCGGCACCCCCTCTGCCCCTATGGACAAGCCCGCTACCAACACGCCCGCCCCGACTCCCGCTCCCAAGGAGGAGACGCCCTCGGGCGGCACCGCCGCTGCGCCCTCCGCCGAGCGCGGACCCGCCGTCTACTTCATCCGCGACAGCGGCGTGCGCTGCATGACCACGCCCTGCCCCTACTTCGTCGCCACCCGGCCCGATCGCCCCGGCGACGAGCCCCTCATGGTGCATGAGGTGGACATGGCCGCGCTCAACCTCACCGACGAGAAGCGGAACATGGTCATGGAGGCCACCCACGGAAGCGTGGGCCTCAAAGTAGAGGCCACCTTGGACACCATTCCCAAGGCGGGCCCCGCCGGCGACGCCACCGTGCTGCGCGTCCGCCGCGTCGTCGAGGGTCAGTAGTCCCTCCTCCTACCCGGGGACCACCGTCCCCGGGTAGTCACTCGCCCCGGCCTCACGCCCCACGTCCACCCGGAAGGAGTATCCTTCCCTCTCTCTCCTTTCATGAGCAGGGGGCGCTTCCGGGATGACGGGGCGAGTGGCTGTTACACCCCAGAGCTGGCGCGGGGCCGGATGGAGCCTCGCGCCACTCGTCCTGTTGAGCCTGCTGGGTGCCAGCACCGCCCGCGCGGCTCCCGCGTTGCGCCTGGAGGCCTCGCCGCGCCAGCTCCTCTCCGGACGAGACACCCGCTCCACCCTCACCGTCTCCGCTCCCGGGCTTCCCCCGGACGTGCGCCTCGCGTGCAGCACGGGCCGCCTCCTGCCAGCCCGGCGCTCCGCCCCGGACACGCTCCAGGCCACCTTCGTCCTGCCCCGCGCCGACACCCTCGCGCCCATTCTCTGCGCCGCCGTGTCCCCCTCCTCGGGGGCCTACGCCAGCGTGGTGCTCGAGGTGCAGCGGCGCCAGGTGTTGCCGCTCTCCGGGCTGCCTCCCCTGAGCCGCGTGGAGGTCCGCATCGGTGAGGCCCTCTACGGCCCCGTGCGCGCCAACGCCACCGGCCAGGCAGAAGTGCCCGTCCTGCTCACCCCCACCCTCGCGCAGGCCACCGTCCTGGTCACCTCACCCGGCCAGCCCGCCCAGCAACGGTCGCTGCCCCTCCCCGTGTCTTCCAGGCCCACGGTGCTCCTGCTCGCAGCGGAGCCCTCCCTCCAGGCCGACGGCGAGCGCGGCGTGCGCGTGTGGTCCTTCGGCATCGACAGCCGGGGAGAGCCACTGGAGATAGCGCCCACCTTCTCGCGGACCAGCGGCAGCTTCGAGTCCCAGCGCGTCGCTCCGGGTGTCCACATGGGCACGCTCGTTCCCCCACCCCGAGCCGCATCGGGCGAGGCGGTGCTCACCGCCCAGGCTGGCCACGGCGAGCCCACCTCCGTCCGCGTGGAGTTGCAAGCCGGGGTGAAGCCCACCTTCCACCTGGAAGTCGAGGGGCTGGGAAATGAGGCCTCAGGAGTGACGCTCCACCTGAGCGTCCGCGACGAGCGGGGACGCGCGCTGCCCGGTCAGCCCGTCCGCCTCCAGGCCACGCTCGGAGAGCTGGGGCCGCTCCAGGACACGGGGGATGGAACCTACCTCGCGCGCTACCAGGGACCCCCGGGCGGAGGCGAGGAGCAGCTCGTCGCGAGAATCGACGGTGCGCCCCCGGCCACGTTCCCCCTGAAGGTGACGCCTCTTCCGCGCCTCACCCTGGAAATCACCGCGCAGGAGATGCCAGCGGATGGCGTCTCCCGGCTCCACCTCAAGATGTCCGCCCGCGACGCGAAGGGGCTCCTGGTTCCGGACGGCACGGAGCTCCACCTCTCCACCACGCTCGGCCAGCTCCCCGCCTCCGTGAAGACGCTCGAGGGCCGCGCCACCGCTGAGTTGCTGTCCGTCCGCAAGGCGGGCGAGGCGCTCGTCCAGGTCCGGTGGGAGGACCAGAGCGCCAGCGGCTCCCTGCGGCTCGTCCCTGGAGAGCCCGCCCGGCTGCGCGTGCGCACCGAGGAGCGCGAGGTGCTCTGCGATGGCAGGGACAGCACCCAGGTGCACCTCCTCGTCGAGGACCTGCATGGCAACCCGCTGGATGGCGTGCCCATCACCCTGCGCGCCGCGGGCACCCAGGCCGAGTACGGGCGCTTCGAGCGCGTGGCGGCGCTCGGTGGCGGAGAGTTCGTCACCCGCTTCTATGCCCCCTCCCGGTGCGAGGGCGGCGTGGCCACCGTACTCGCCGCCGCGGGTGAGGCCCGAGGGGATGCCGCCCTCACCCTCGCCTCACGCATGCCCCGAGGCCTCACCCTGCGACTCGGCGCGCAGAGCAACTTCGGCCGGTTGGTGCAGCCCTCGCTGGAGCTGGAGGGCGACCTCCGCCCCTATGCCCTGGGCGAGCGGCTCTCCGCCAGCGCCTCCGTGCAGGTGGCCTGGGGACGCTTCTCGCTGCGCGGCGAGAGCGCTGCACATGAGCCCTTCGACCTGACGGGCCAGGCCCTCACCACCACCGTGTCCGCTGGCGCGCGCTGGCTCCTGCCCCTCACTGGCCGCCTGGTGGGCTACGTCGGCGCTGGGCTCGACGCGCACCTCGTCCGCATCGACTGGCGCCTCAGTCTGGACCCGGGCGGGCAGCGCCAGGTCGCCCCTGCGTTCGGCGGACACGTGCGGCTCGGGGTGGCATACCCGCTCGGCCCCGGAGAGCTGATGCTGCAGGGGCGCTACGGCCTCGCCCGACTCCCCGAGGATGGAACCTTCCTAGGCCCCATCGGCGGGCTCTCCAGCTCGCTCGGCTACCGCCTCGCACTCTGACAAAAGGAGGCCCGGATGCACCTGCGTACCCGCATGCTCCCCCTCACGCTGGCCCTGCTGCTGGCCTGGACGCTGTCGTGCGGCACCCGCCAGGACACCCCGCGCCTCGAGGCGGTGTCCCCGGAGCGCGTAACGTTCGGCGCTCCCGAGCGCCTGCGGCTCAGCGGCGCCTTCACCCCGGACATCGCGGTGGACCTGGGCTCGGACGCTCCACCCTCGCTGGAGAACCGCTTCGAGGTGCGCCTGGGCTCCGAGCTCGCCTATTCCGTGCGCTTCCTGTCCCGCGACACCCTGGAGGCCACCGCCCCAGCCACCCTGCCCCCTGGCCGCCATGACGTCACCGTCACCGATGCCCAGGGCCGGTCCTCCACCCTGCCTGGCGCCTTCGAGGTCATTGATCGCGGTGTGCACCGGCTTGTCTTCGTCACCTCGATGCGCTCGGCCCGGCCCAGCGAGTGGACGGAGCCCATCCGCATCGAGCTGAGGGACCCCGAGGGCCAGCCCGCCCCCACTTCCACGCCCCGCGTGTTGAGCCTCACCAGTGACTCGCAGACGGGCCGCTTCGTCCGGCTCGGCCAACCGGAGGAGGAGGCCCAGCGCGAGCTGGAAGTGACGCTCGCCCCGGGGGAGTCGGGAGCGGACGTCCTGTACCAGGACTCCACGCCCGGCTATCACACGCTGGAGTCCAGCAGCGACAACCTGGACGCCATCGCCCAGACGGTGGCCGTGGGACGGTTGGGCCCGCCCACCGAGGTGCGCTTCACCCGTGTGCCCTCCTCGCCCCTGGTGGCTGGAGAGCCCGTGGCCCTCACCGTGGACGTGCTGGACTCCAGCGGCGGCCCGGCCTCGCTGCCCGCCACCGGCATCCAGCTCTCGCTGCGCACGCAATCTCCCGCGGGCGGGCTGGCTGTCACCGAGGCCGACCCCTACCACCCTGACCTCTCCCTCGTCCTCCAGGGCTCGCAGGGCCGCCTGAACCTCCTTTATAGGGACACGCGCAGCGCGCCGGAGGTGTGGCTGTCGGCCAGCGCCTTCAACCGCGACACCTACGGCGTGCTCAAGCCCCACAACATCAGCCTCGAGGTGCAGCCCGGCCCCACCCAGCGCTTCGAGGTGCAACGCACCGGCACCGGCCCCCTGCAGGCGGGCGTCCCCGAGCGATTCACCCTCCGGTCGCTCGACGCCTGGAACAACCCCACGCCGTACAACGGCCCGGTGCTGCTGAGCACCTTCCCGCCCGACCCGGACTTCTCGCCCGAAAGCGTCGAGCTGGAGGTAGGAATGACTGCCTTCAACGCCGAGCTCTCCCGGGTGCAGACAATGTCGGTGGTGGCGGCGGACCCGCATGCACCCGGAGTGCGCGGCGCCTCGCCGGAGCTGACCGTCCACGCGGGTCCCCCCACGCGCCTGGCGGTGTCCAACGTGGAGGGGCCCCAGCGGGCCGGCACGCCCCTCATCCTCGTGCTCGAGGCGCTCGACCGCTTCGGCAACCGCGCGGAGACACCGCTGTCCGTGACGCTCTCCGCCTCCGGCGTTCCCGATGGCGCGCTGAGCCCCACCACCAGCGGAACCTTCACGGGCTCCATCACCCTCCCGGTGACGCTCACCGCCGCGGTGGAGGAGACGCGCATCAGCCTGGTGGAGACAACGCAGGGAGCGCTGCGAACCACCACCGGAGGCTTCGCCGTGCTGCCCGGCACCACGCAGCGCTTCGTGGTGGAGGACACCGCGGGCACGCAGACGGCGGGGGTCCCCTTCCGGGTGCGCATCCGCGCGGTGGACACCTACGGAAACACCACCCGGGAGGTGCACGACCTGGGGATCGACGCCGAGGGCATTCATGCCCACCTCTACTCTCCCGCCAGCTTCACCGGCTTCCAGGGACAGGCCGACGTGGAGGTCACCGTGTTGCAGGCCGTCTCCAGCACGCGGCTGAGCGTCATGTCCGGCACCGCCAAGGGACAACAGCCCGGCACCTTCCCGGTGAGTCCCGGCCCGCTCGCCCGCTTCCAGCTCCAAGCGCCTCCGTGCCTCACCGCCTCGGACCGGTGGAAGCTCACCCTGCACGCGGTCGATGCCTGGAACAACGCCGTGCCCTCCTACTCGGGCCAGGCACAGCTCTCGCTCGCCCCCTTCGGGACCATCAGCCCGAGCGTCACGTCCTCCTTCTCCGGCGGCACCCTCACCATCCCCAACGTCAGCCTGGGCGAGGTGGCCGGCCGCGAGCCGCATTCCTGCCTGGAGCTCACCGCCACCAACACCACGGACTCGGGCAAGCGGGGAAACGTGTGCCTCAACCTGCAGCTGAGCTGCCCCAAGGGACAATGAGCCCACGCCCATGAGAATCCGCTCCCGGCTGCTGCTGCTGCTCATCGCCACCGCAGCGGTGCCCACCCTGGCGGTGGGCCTGTTGGCCTGGCGCGACGCGGAGCGGGCCCTCTCGGAGGCGGTGGCCGAGCAGCACCGTCGCACCGCGCTCGCCGAGGCCGAGCATGCCGCCACCCACGTCCTCTCGCTGGCCACGGAGCTGGGCGGCGCGTTGCTGCACCAGGAGCCGCTCGCGCTCGGCCCCTCGGAGGCCCAGGAGCTCCTCACCCGGGTTTTCCTGCGGCGCGACCGCATCGCCCAGGTGGGCCTCTTCAACGCGGAGGGCCAGCTCACAGCCTCTGTCTTCGTGGATGACCCGGAGGCCTTCGCTCGGCAGGAGCCACAGTTCCGCCGCCACGACACCGTCGCCGCCAGGGAGGTGGAGGACTTCCAGCGGCGGGCGGCGGAGCAGCTCGCCCAAGTGCCCGAGGACCGAGGCTGGGCCGTCTCCGCGCCGTACCTCACCACCGTGCGCCGCCGACCCGCAGTGGTGGTAGCGGCACGAGCACCGGGAGCACGGGCCGGAGGGCTCGCCGCCGAGCTGGGACTGGAAGCGCTCTCCCAACGACTGGGCGAGAGGCGTGCTGGGCATGAGCGTGTCTTCCTGCTGGACGGAGCGGGCCGGCTGCTGCTGAACGGAGAGCTGGAGCACGAGCGCCGCCAGGAGGACTTCTCCGGGAAGCTGCCGGGAGCGCCGGGCGCGAAGCAGACGGGGCTGGCGGAGTACGAGGAAGACGGGCGCGCGTGGCTGGCGGCCTTCAGTCCGGTGCCGGAGCTGGGCTGGGTGGCGGTGGTGGCCCGTCCGAGAGAGGCCGCGCTTGCGCCGCTGCATGCGCTGGCGAGGAGCACTTTCGGAGTGTTGGGCCTGACGCTGGTGGGAGTGCTGGCACTGGCGCCGGTGCTGGCCCGAGCGCTGGCCCGCCCCATTGCCCGGCTGGCCGATGGAGCGCGCGAGCTGGCGCGGGGACACCTCTCGCACCGCCTCTCCCTCAAGCGCCGGGACGAGCTGGGAGACCTAGCGCGCGCCTTCAATGACATGGGGTACGCGCTGGAGCAGGCCCACCGAGAGCTGTTGGGCTTCAACGAGCAACTGGCCTCGCAGGTCGAGGAGCGCACCCGAGAGCTGCAACAGACGCAGGTGCAGCTCTCGCGCAGTCAGCGCCTGGCGGCCATGGGAGACCTGGCGGCGGGCATGGCGCACGAGATGAACAACCCGCTGGCGGCTGTGCTGGGCAACGTGCAGCTGATGCTGATGGAGCTGCCGCAGGACGACCCCTCGCGCCGGATGCTGAGCATCGTGCACCAGCAGGCCCAGCGCATCGCCAGCATCGTTCGCGAGCTGCAATTGCTCTCCGAGCGTCAGCAATTGGGACGGCTGCCCTTGGACCTGCACCGGGTGCTGAACCGGGTGCTGGAGTCACGTGGCGGGGAGCTGTCCCAGGCGGGAGTCCAGGTGGACTGCCGCTTCCACCCGGGCGAGGTGAAGGTGCTCGGCGACACGCAGGCGCTGGGCGACGTCTTTGGCCGGCTGTTGGCCAACGCGCTCAACGCCATGAAGGACAGGCCGGAGCGCAGCCTCACCGTGGCCACCCACGTGGTCAGCGAGCAACTGGTGCGGGTGGAGCTGAGGGACACAGGCCGAGGCATTGCGCGCGAGCACCTGGAGCGCATCTTCAACCCCTTCTTCACCACCAAGCAGCAGTGGACGGGGAAGGGCCTGTCGCTGGCGGTGTGCCACCGCGTCATCGAGGAGCACGGAGGCACCATCACCCTGCACAGTGACGAGGGAGTGGGCACCACCGTGACACTTGTGCTGCCCGCGGCGCCCGCCCAGGGAGCCCTGCTCTAAACGAGCCGCCCACACCATTCCTCGACAGCCCGTGAGCGGATTTCCCCTCGCCCACCGGGAGAGGGACGGGGTGAGGGTGTCACGGATATCGGCTCGAGCCCGTGTGGACCCTACTGTGTCAGGTCCCCAGCACCTCGGAGAGGGTGGTAGCCGTCAGGGCGCGATCGAACCAGCGGTCGAGGATGGCCATATCCGTGCACGTCAGCATGCGCTGCCGGACCTGTTCGTCAACGAGGATGCCACGCGCGGCGAGAATCCGAAGCACGCCCTCCGCCTGCCCCTGTGCCCGACCCTGCTCCAGTCCCTGTTTCAGCCCCCTCTTGATTCCGCGCGCGATGAGTTCCTCGCCATAGGTTCGCATCAGTTCCTCCGCTCGGTGTGTCTCCATGACGGAACGTAGCACTCCCCCCATTGCCGTGCGGACGGTCCTGTGCCCGACCTGGAAGAGGTAGCGGACAAAGAGGTCATGAGGTCCAGACATGGCGAGCGCCGCTGGCAAAAGCACGCGGCGGGCCAGGGACACCGCGCAGGGAACCGCCTGCCCGGGTGCGTCCACTTCGGCGACGCCTCTCTCATCAGAGAGACGCCCACGGAGGTTTGGTGCCAAGCCAGGCGCTTGAGTTCTCGCCGGGCCGATGAATTCATCTCGGCGATGAAGCGAATCGATCCCGCTGCCCTCTCGCCCTTCCTGGCGATCGCGACCCATCGCAGCTTCCGCCGGGCCGCGGTGGAGCTCGGCGTGTCGCCCTCCGCGCTCAGCCACGCGCTGCACAACATCGAGGAGCGGCTGGGCGTGCGGCTGGTCAATCGCACCACGCGAAGCGTCGCCCTGACCGAAGCCGGCGAGCGGCTCTACGCGCGCATCCGCCCCGCGTTTCGCGACATCAGCGATGCGCTCGAGGACCTGAATGCCTTTCGCGGCCAGCCCATGGGCACCTTGCGCATCAACGCCGCCCGGCAGTCGGCCCAACTGGCGCTCATGCCCATCGTCCACCGGTTCCTGCGAGCCTATCCGGACGTGCGCGTCGAGGTGCGAGTGGACGACGCTCTGAGCGACATCGTGGCCGAGGGATTCGACGCAGGGGTGCGCTTCGGCGAGAGCATCGCCGCCGACATGCTCGCTGTTCCAATAGGCCCCCCTCAACGGTCCGCCATCGTGGGCTCACCGGAGTACTTCGAGCGGCACGCCGTGCCCAAGACGCCGCACGAGCTGCGCGACCTGCCCTGCATCCGCTACAGATTCCTCAGCGGAGTCCTCTATCGCTGGGAGCTCGAGCGCGACGGCAAGGAGGTGTTGATCGAAGTCGACGGTCCCCTGACCCTCACGGAGCAGGGCCTCATGATCGATGCGGCGCTGGCGGGCCTCGGCCTGGCCTATGTCTTCGAGGGACTGGTGGAACCTCTGCTCGAGCAGGGCCAGCTGGTGAGGGTCCTCGAGGACTGGTGCCCCGCGTACCCCGGCTTCTTCCTCTACTACCCCAGCCGTCGCCAGCTCCCGGCCGCGCTCCGGGCCTTCATTGATTTCGCGAAGGCCCCGGCGAAGAACGAGGCGACCCGCCGCCCGGCTCGAAGCCCGGGGGAACGCGGAAGAGCGAAGTGAGCCATTCGCCCAAGCCCGGCTCCGAGGTGAGGGCCGCGGTCGAGGCGGATGCGAAAGTGACCGCGCATCAAACCCCGTCAGTGGAGAGCGCGAGCTCGCGCCAGGCAGCCACCTCCGCGTCGACGCTCCGATGCTTGGCCTCGATCCTCGCGAGCGTATCGCTGCCCAGGGGCAGACGCAGGGGCGGCCGGTGGGTGTCCGCCAGCGCGAGAATGGCCTTGGCCAACCTGGCGGGATCGCCCGGCTGCGCGTGGTTCAGCTCCGCGGCACGCGTGCGCGTCGCACCAGCAGTCGAGGCATAGTCAGCGATCGGCTCGGCCACGGAGAGGGACTGCCCGTCGAGGAAATCGGTACGAAAGAAGCCGGGCTCCACGACGGTCGCATGGATGCCGAGGGGCGCCAGCTCGGCGGCCAGGGCTTCCGTGAGGCCCTCCACCGCGAACTTGGTGGCGCAATAGACGCCCCAGCCCGGGTAGGCCCCGTAGCCGCCGAGCGAGGAGATGTTGATCACTCGCCCCGAGCGCTGGCTCCGCATGTGCGGCAGCACCGCCCGGGTGACGGTCAGGAGCCCGAAGACATTGGTGGAGAACACGCGCTCGACATCCTTGGCACTGGCCTCCTCCACCGCGCCGAGCAGGCCGTAGCCGGCGTTGTTGACCAGGATGTCGATGCGGCCGAAGCGCTTGATCGCCTCCTCCGCGGCGGCCCGAGCCTGCTCCTCCTGAGTGACGTCCAGCCTGACGGCGAGAAGACGCGGGTGCTCCCCGAACTTCGCCACGATGCTCTTCGGCTCGCGGGCAGTCGCCACGACGGCGTCACCCGCCGCCAGGGCCTCGGCTGCAATCAGGGCACCAAAACCACGAGACGCTCCCGTAATGAACCAAACGCGCATGATGCATTCCTTTCCAGAACGCCGCCGGACGGTTCGTCGGGCTGGCGATAGAGAAAGTAGCGGCGACTTACTGCTGAGGGAATCTCGTGAGTATTCACCGAGCTGATGAACTCAGCTCATCAATTCCCACGAGGTCCGTGGACCTCATCACTGGTGGAGAGAGCTCCTTCCGGGGACCTGGAGATACGTCAAGCCCACGATGGCCCCCCCATCCACCCTTGCGTCAGCGGAAGATGCGCAGGGCGCTGGGATACTCGCCGCTGGAGTTGACGTGTACCCAGGTGAGGGTGACGAGGCCGTTGGGCTGACCGTCGGCGTCCATCAACTGCACGTACGAGCTCGGGTCCACCTCGAGCAAACGCACATCGCCCCAGCCGCTTCCCGCGCGGAAGCGCTGCGCCCAGATGCCCGCGCGCCAGTAGCTGGTCTCGAAGCCCTGGGAGGTGGGGCCATAGCGGCCATCCCAGAACAGCCAGGCCTCGCCCGGGGCGGCCGTGGTCAGCTGCACGCTGTAGGAGCCGAACACCGTCGGAACGGTCACGGTGCTCGACGTCCAGGCGCCGCCGGGCGCCCGGTGTCCCACCCACACGAAGGTGTTCCCCCATCCGGCGCCACCCATCACGGTGTCACCCTCGGGCTCGAGCAGGACGCTCACCTTCTCGAACTCGCGCGGCGCCACCAGCTCCGCTTCCTGCAGACCCCCAGCGGCCGGGTCGAACCGGCGCAGGAAGGTCCCGGACACACCGCTGTAGGCGACCCAGCCGCCCCCGTGGCGCGTCGCCCCCATCTGCAACGCGCCCGTCTCTCCCCGCGCGGGGTCCGAAATGGCCCCCCAACCCGCGCCCGGCACGAAGGTCCACGCGGAGTAGCGGCGCCGGTCGTTGCCCAGGTCATCGCTCCACACCAGGAGCACCTGTCCCCCGGCTGTGAGCGCCCCTTCGAGCCGGGTGGTCGAGGCCACCTTCACGAGGATCTCCGACGCCTCCACGGGGCCGGCCGCCGGCACACGCGCGCACCACAGGCGCGCGCCATCCGAGTGCTGGCTGACCCAACACGCCGTCACGTCCCCGCCCGCGTCGAGCGCCACGGCCACCTGACCGGTGGGAGTGCCAAGCACGGTGAATGCGAGCGGATCGGACCATGCGCCCGTCCGCGAGTCGAAGCGGACCAGCTTCACCGGATCCACCCCGTAGCCCTCCGCCCACAGCACGACGGCGTCGCCACGTGCGTTCACCGCGAGCCGCGGCACGCCACCATACGCGGCCCCCGAGGTGAGCTCGCGCGGCGTGCCCCAGGACGTGCCATCCCCAGCGCTCGCGCGCCGCGCCACCTTCACGCGCAAGGGTGCGTACGAGCTGTCGGTCGTGCCCTGATAGTCGAGCGCGAAGGTGAATCCCTGCTCGTCGTGCGCGAGGTGCCGCGGGCCGAACGACAGCGCCTCGCGGGCCCGCCAGCCGGGAGCACCCGACGCGTGCTCGAAGGCACCCGTCACGGCCACGCAGCCGGACACGTTGCCCACGCCGTCCACCGTGCGTGCGGAGTAGCGCGTCGTAGCCTCGACCGTGGCCTCCAGCGGCGCCTCGAACCAGTTGGGGTCGGCGGCGGTGGGACCGCGCACCGCGATGACCTCGGCTCGCACGGGCCCCTGGCACCCCTCCTCGGAGAAGACCTGCACGCGCGCGTCGAGCGGAGCAGTGCCGAACACCGTCACCCGGGTCTCGACCGCCGAGGGTGAGGGGGCCGCGAGCCGTAGCCGCTCAGGCTGCGGGGGCGGGGTGGCGTCGTACACGTAGCGCAGCGAGGCGTTCCCACTCGTGTTGCCGAGCGCGTCGCGCGCGCGCACGAGCAGGGTGCACGAGTCAGCGGGCAGCGTGAGCGCGAGGCGGAAAGTCCCGTCCTCGCCCGCCTGCGTCTCGCCGAGCGTCTGGCCATTGCCCGTGCCGCACTCACTGCCCTGAACGAACACGCGCGCATCCGGCTCGGTGAGGCCCGTCAGCTCTGGAGCGCGGGTCACATTGTTGGGCGAGGCGGGCGAGGTGGCGAGCTGCGAGGGGACGGCGGGCGGCAGGTCATCGTGGGCGTAGCTGCCGAGCGACACGCACTCCGAGAGATTGTGCGCGGAGTCCTCCGCGAGGACCGAGGCCTGGGTGGTGGCGTTGCGCGTCGCCCAGACGGAGAATGCCCAGCTTCCCGGCGCTGGCACGACGCTGCTTCTCGACGGGTCGCCGGAGCACGTGGCGTTCAGCCACAGCCTCACGGTGGTGCCGGGCTCCGTCGTGCCGCTAAAGCTCAACGACAGGCTCGTCCCCGAAGCGGGCAGCGTGGAGGTCACCACGGGGGCGGCGGGCGCCATGTCGTCGTGCGTGTAGCTCACCACATCCCAGAAGCATGCGCCCTCGTTGCCGGCCGCGTCGGTGGCGCGCACGGTCCAACGGGAGGTCTGGTTGGCCAGGGTCTCGGCGACGAAGCTGAAGTCGCCGGCCGCGCTCGCGGTCTGCTCCGCGACGGGCGTGCCCTCACATTGCGTCCCCGCGAAGAGGCTCACGCGGGCCGCCGCTTCGGTGGTTCCCCGGAGCGGGACGGACGTGGCCTTCCCGATGAGAGCGCCATCCGACTTCAAGGTCGACACCACCGGGCCCATGTCGTCGTGGTCCACCGTGAGCGCCGGCGTGGTGCAGGGCGAGGTGTTGCCCGCCGCGTCGCGCGCCTTCGCGCTGAGGGAGGTGCGCGCGTTGGCCGTAACGGTGACGATCAGCTCGAAGCGCCCCTCGGCGTCCGCGAAGGTCGTCGTCGTCGCGGCGCCGCCGCAGCTGGCGTTGAGGTACAACGATACGAACGCGTTCGCCTCGGCCGTGCCCTTGACGGTCGTGACCTGCTGGCGCGTGAGCAACCCGGTCTGCGGCTCGGTCCACTGCGGCGCGGCCGGCGCCGTGGTGTCGCGCGGAGGAGGAGGCGGCTCCTCCTCCGGAGGAGGCTCCTCTGGAGTGTTGGGCTTGGAGCAGAGCTGGCCCTCGGGCACGCACTTGTTGGCGCAGCAGGTCCAGCCCTCGGCGCAGGGGCAGGGCCGGTTGCCCTCGGTCAGCTCACTGGCACAGCCGGCGGCGGTTGTCGCGAGGGTGGCGCACAGCGCCAGCCATAGCAGGGGTCGGAAGTGGTTTCGGGTCATGTCGAGAGAGAAACGCCGCTCGACGTGACGGTGGACGAACTCACCATTGCCCGGAGAGAGAAAGGGCGCCCGCGCCGGGGCCCACGGTGACGGTGGGCACCGGGGTGGTGGCAGGCGCGCCCGACCACAGGAGCAGCACCCCGCCGAGGACGCTCGCCCCCAGCCCCACGCCGCCGAGCACCATCATGGCGGTATTGGCGGTGCGAATGCGCGCGTTCTGCTCGGCCACCATCGACTGGGAGGCGGTGGGCGGGAGCTTGTCGGCGAGCCCTTGCGCGTGCACCGAGGTGCCCACCACCCCCGCGAACGCGATGCCCCCCACCACGAGCGCCACCACGCCGCCCTCGAAGCGGGCGTCCGAGCCGGTCACAGCGGGGCTGGCCGGGGACGGCGCGCTCGGCACCCTGGGCGCGGGCGGCAGCGTCATGCGCGCCACCTCGTCCGGGCCGAAGGGCAGCGTGAACAGGCGGGTGAAGGCCTCGTGCGCGGCGCCGCGCCAGGCGACCTGCGGGGGTCGTGGCTCGAGCGCGGCGAGCACCACCACGCCGTCCCCCGCCGGCAGCCGGTACTCCTGCTCGTGCTCGCCCACGCGCCGCAGGAAATGGGTGTCGGTGGGACCCGGCCGTATCAGGTGCACCGGCTGGCCAGGAGCAGAGTGGAACTCGGCGAGCCGCACGCCGTTGCCGTCCTCGAGCTGGTAGTGGCCGCCGAGCGCGCCTTCCACCTCGAGCCGGCGGCCGAGGCCCGGCCGCAGGTCGAGCAGCACATCACCGCCCGCGGGCGGCCGCGCGTGGACCTGCGGGCGGAAGCGCTCATTGGGGATGGCTGCATTGGCCTGCGCCACGAACGCGGCCACCTCACGGTAGGACACGCGCCCATCGCGGTCCGCGTCCGCCGCCCCCATCAGCGCCGAGCGCACCTCGTGGTGGAAGATGCCGGCCTGAACACCCTCCCACTCGTGGCTCTCGCGCGCGGACGAGGTGGACAGCAGCAACCCCACGTTGGCTGCACCAGCCAGGCCCGGCGCCACGGCGAAGCCGCTGAGGGCCCGGCGCTCCCCACCAGGGCCGCGGCCGTAGGCCAGGTAGTACGAGTCACACGCGTCCACGATGAGGTGCACCCGGCTGGCTCCCACGGGCTCCACCACCTCGCGCGCGAGCTCGGTGCCGGTCAGCGGCCCGTCCTCCAGACTCACCGTGCCCGCCCCGTCGCGCAGCGCGCCGTGGCCCGCGTAGACCACGTACAGCTCGGCGGCAACGCCCCGCGCGCGCGCCTGAGCAATGTCCTGCGCGAGCTGACGCACCTGGGCACGCAGGGAGGGCAACGTGGGCTCGAGTGCCTCGGCCGCCGCCTGCGGGTGCAGCCTTCGCGTGTTGTCGTCGAGACGCGCGAGCAGATAGGTGCGAGCACCCAACAGGCGGAACAGGTCCAGGTAGCGCGCGGCATCGTCGTCCGCGAAGCGCAGGGGCTTCTGGGCGCGGTCGTAGCTGCGGTTGACACCGAGGATGAGCGCGAAGCTGGCCACGCGCGGGGCCTCGCCCTCTGCGGGCGGGGACGGAGGCTGCTGCGCGCGGGCGAGGGCAGCCGCCAGGACAAGGGCGAGGGCAAGCGAGCGCGTCACGGCTGGACCAGGAGGGGAAGGTGGGTAATGTGTTCGCCCTCGCCGACGAGCGGTTCCCGCCGGGCGAGCCGCGCTTCCACCTCGTGGACGGAGAGGGGAGCGTGGGTGAAGAGCGCGTGGAGGCTGAACTTCCCCGGAGGCAGCGGGTGGCGGATGGCGTCGGGCAGCTCGAGGGGGTGCTCGCTCTGCTGCGTGAGCACCGAGGTGGGCGAGGTGTCCGGGTCCGTCCAGCTCGGGTAGTACCAGTACACCTGGCCGGCCATATCGGTGGCGAAGACCATGAGGAAGGGCAGCCCGTCCGGATTGCGGTAGGCGAAGGCGAGCTCGTCGTCGGCGCGCATGCTCCCGTTGGTGGGCTCGGCCTTGCCGTCGCGTACCCGGTACACCTCGAGCGCGGGCGGCGGCCCGACGACCGGGCCGTGGGCCTCGGTGCCGCCACGTGGGGTGAAGCCCTCATCAACCGTAGGCGAAGCACCCAGCCGCGGCACGAGCACCAGCGCGCAGAGACCCAGCGCGAACGCGAGGCCGAGTTGCACGGGCCAGGTGCGGGCGCGCGGCGCGGCGGCGAGCCCGAGTCCGCGCGCGAGTCGCTCCCGGGTGTCGGGGATGGAGCGGTCCACCTCGGCGAGCAGCAGGTGCCGCTCATAGCGGGCGCGGCAGGTGGCACACCCGGGCAGGTGCTCGCGCAGCGCGCGCTCGCGTCGCGGGGGCAGGCCTCGGCGGCCGAAATGCGCGTCCACCAGGCGCGTCGAGTCACAGGGAGTGGCGGAGCTCATGGGCCCTCCGGAGCCAGGAAGAACTTCTTGAGCAGGTGCCGCACGCGCAGCTCCTGGTAGGCGAGCGTGGTGCGGCTCAGGCCGAGCTCGGCAGCGGCCTCGCGCTGACTCAGGCCGCGCAGGAAGATAGCCTCGAACACCGGCGCCCATTTGGCGGGCAGCCGCTCTTTGCGGAAGCGCTCCACCTGCCGCTGAGCCTCGAGCCGGCGCTCGAGCCGCTCCGCGTCCGGCCCACTGAACGCCCCGCTCGTCTCATCCGCGAAGCGCTCCACCACGGCGCTCTCGCGGGCGCGCGAGCGGGCGAAGTCGAGCGCCTGCCTCCGCGCCACCACGCACAGCCACGCCTCCAGCGAGCCCCCCTGGAACCCCGAGCGCATGGACGGTTGCGACACGAGGCGCAGGAAGACGTCGTGTACCACCGTCTCGCGATCCGCCCCGGTCAGCACCGAGCCCACCGCGCGCGACACCGCGTCGAAGTGAGCCCGGTAGCACTCGCCGAGCAGCGCGGGCTCTCCCGCGTGGAAGCGGGCGAGCCAGTCGGGCGGCGAGTCGTCGGGAGCGAGCGCGGTCGGACGCATCGGACTGGGGCGGAATGCAGAAATCACTCTACAGCCCACAACGCCGCGGGCCCGCCCGGTGGACGAAAGTTTTTTTGGCGGCGCGGTGTCTAGCGCATCCCGCCACGCTCAGGAAAGACGGGGGCCTGGGCGGGAGGGCAAGCCGGCAAGCGCGTCCTTTGACACCCGGAGAGTGCCTTTCTATCGTCCCACGATGCGGAACAAGCTCCGGCGCGTCATCGTCGCCACGCTCTCGGCGTGCATCCTGCTGGGTGTGCTGCTGGTGATGAACCTCGGGTCCATCTACCTGTGGTCGGTCACCCCCAGGACTCCGTTCAGCGAGGCGCGCCCCCCTACTCCGCCCGACTACACCCAGCCCTCCGCCTGGAGCGCGCTTCCCGAGCTCAGAGATCTCGCGGACACGGTGCCGCCGTCGAGCCCGGGCGTCGACCAATCCCAGGCACCCGTCGACGTCTTCTACATCCACCCCACCACGTATATCGGTGGCGAGTGGAATGGGCCCATCGATGACGCCGCCCTCAACACGGCGACCGACCGGGTGGCGACGCTCATTCAAGCGAGCGCCTTCAACGCCTGTTGCGCCATCTACGCGCCTCGCTACCGGCAGGCGAACATGACCGCCTTCACCAGTCAGGGGAAGGACGGCCTGGCAGCGGTGGACTTCGCCTACCAGGACGTCGCCGCGGCGTTCCGCTACTGGCGGGAGAAGTACAATCACGGACGGCCCTTCATCCTCGCGGCACACAGCCAGGGGACCGTGATGGCCAGACGCCTCCTCCGAGAAGCCGTGAGCGGGACTCCGGTCCGGAACCAACTCGTCGCCGCGTATCTCATCGGGATGCCGATGTCTGAGGGAAACCTCCGGCAGACCCTTCCGGACATTCCCTTCTGCGACTCGCCGGAGCAGACCGGCTGTCTCATCAGTTGGAACGCACGCAGTGCTGGCTACACGGAGCGAATCCAGGTGCGGCGGGATATCGTGGCGGACACGGGCTCCGCGGTGGGGCCCACCCTCTGCGTGAATCCCCTGACCTGGCGGCACGACACGGAGGCGGCCCCGCGGGAACGAAACGAAGGAGCCGTGTTCCTCGAAGCAACCCCGCCCCAGGTGATGCCAGGACTCACCGGTGCGCAATGCAAGGAGGGGAAGCTGGAGGTCGTCCTCGGCGGAGAGCTGCCGCGCGACTTCATGAGCCGGCTGCTCGACCGCGCGATGGGCAAGGGCAACCACCACCCCGTGGAGTACCAGCTCTTCTACATGAACATCCGCCGCAATGCGTCCGAGCGGGTGGCGGCCTTCCTGCGCATGGACGCCGCAGCGAACACACGAAGTGACCCGTAGCGCGTGAGTTCACTCCAGCGCGGTGGTGCGGCTGTACCGGCCATCGCTCGCGCGGGTTCTGAGGAGCACCCTGCCCGACACCTGGACAGGTCCCGAGTACACGGACCACGTCGCTCCCGCATCGGTCGAGTACTCGAGAGCAAGTCCGGGGAAGAGCACGTTCGCATCCAGGCGCCCCTCGACCCGTCGAGCACCGGGCAGGGGGATGCGGTAATTGACACCCAGGCGCTCCGGAAGCTCACCACGCACATCCACCGCCCGATAGACGCCTAGCCGAGGCAGCACGTACTGGCCCAGGCTGTTGGTGTAGCGGCCCCAGAGCGCGGGCAGCTCGCTCACGGGCGGAAGCTCGGGGTTCCAGGCGCGCTCGGCCACGCCGAGCATCCTCGGGAAGGCGAGATACTCGAGCACCTGGGGCGTCTTGACGTTCTCCCCCCAGAGCAGGCCCTGCATCCCCAGGACGTTCTTCTTCCCGGAGGCCGACAGGCGCTCCTTGTCCTTCCACTTGGATGGCGCGAGGGGCCTGCCCAAGCTGTCCTCGGTGGCGTTGGCGAATACATCGAAGGGCCGGTACTCGAACACCCGCCTGTCGTCGATGAACTGGGCCCAGACGGCACCCGGCTCGTCGGGGTCCTTGTGGTTCGCCATGTCCAGGTAGAGGTTCGTCGCGTGGGCGAGGACGACGGGATAGCCCTGGTTGGCATAGGTATAGGCATCGCCCTCGCGGCCCCAGCCCCACACGTTGCTCCACGGCATGGGGATGAAGCCTTCGAGCGACAGGCCATGGTGGAGCACGTCATCCCAGCCCGTCATCCGCGCGCCGGTCGAGGTGATGATGCGATGCCAGCGAGTGAGGAAGTGGTTGTAGAGCTGGACATCGGACAGGTCCCGAGTGGCGGGGTTGCGCTTGCACTGAGGGGAGCCCTGCCACCACACGTTGGAGCTCAGTGAGGGCAGCTCGTCACCTCCACCGTGGATGGCCACGAGCCTGGCGCCCGGCACCGCGTCGTAGCGCGCCTTCAGCTCCCGGACGACCTTGTCCAGGAAGACATACGTGCTCTCCAGACAGGGATTGAGGAAGTTGTCCGTGTAGCCCTGGACGCTCAGGTGCTGGGACGTGTCCTCCGGATCCGCCAGGCGGTACACAGAGGCCCCCTCGGGGTCCGAGTCCTGAAGCGTGCGATGGCGATACTCCATGGCCCGAACAGCGGCACGGGCGTGTCCGGGGACGTCGATCTCCGGAATCACGTTGATGTGCCGCTCAGTGGCGTAGGCGAGGATCTCCTCGAAGTCCCTGGCCGTGTAGAACCCGCTCCCCTGTCCGGCGAAGTTGAGCAGCTCCGGCTCGAAGCCCTGCCAGGCCGGTGAGCCCTCTCGGCGGATGGGACCTCCGCCCTCGATGCCCTCTCCGGACCCCCACGCCATGTGGAGCATTCCGGCCTCGGCCGGGGCGAAGCCACGGCGCGCGCCATACTGCGTGAGCTCCGGGATGCCTGGGACTTCCAGCCGCCAGCCCTCGTCATCGGTCAGGTGGAAGTGGAAGGTGTTGATCTTGAAGTGTGCCAGCACGTCGAGCAGCTTCTTGATCGTCTCCTTGGACTGGAAGTGACGCGCCACGTCCAGGTGCATGCCGCGCCAGGCGAACCCGGGCGCATCGGAGATGAACACCTCCGGCAGGGAGACCTCCGTGTGGCGACCTCCGGGCCATACCGCCGAGGCATGCGCCTCCGTGGGCACGAGCTGACGCAACGTCTGGATGCCGTAGAACACGCCCGCCGCATCCGCGCCGATGATGCGCACCCGTCCGTCCTTCACCTCGAGGGTGTAGCCCTCCGCGTCTCGCGCGCCATCTCCGTCGATGTCGAGGGTGGCATCGAGGCCCAGGGAGATCCGCGCATCCCCCTCATCCATGCGAGCCGTGGTGATGGATGCGGCCAGTACGTCCCGCAGCGCCGAGGCCAGATAGGCCGCCTCACCCGTCAGGGCCGGCACATGCACGATGGTGACGTTGCCCCGAAGCGTCACCCGTCCCGAGCCCTCCTTCACCCGCCGGGGAGCCGGCAGAAGCCGGGCCGCGAGGTCCAGGGGCTGGAAGGCCGGGTTCTCGGCGTAGCGCAGCTCGGGCGTCGGAACCGGCAGCACGTCGCCACCGAAGCGCGTGGTCTGCTTCGGGTCGGAGACGTCGAACCCGACGGTCAGCGGCACGGCGATGGCCCTCTGAGAGGACTCACCGGAGAACACGACATGGAACCCGGCGGGCGCGTCTGTCTTCAGGATGGCCTGCCAGTTGGCCAGCAGGTGGAAGGTGCGCCGTTCTCCCGGGAGCAGAGGCTGGAAGCCCGCGAGGGGCTCGAGCACGTGGTAGTCGCCACTCCCGGCCCGGTCCGCCTTCGAGATCCGGATGCCCTGCTTCTCGAGTTCCTGGACCCTGGCGAGATTGCCCTCGCCGTCCTTCAGGAAGCGGCGGGAGAAGCTGAAGTAGAGCTTCCATCCATGGTCCCCCAAGACCTCGGGCCCTTGGTTCTCGAGCGTCAGCGTGGAGTGGAAGAACCTCCCGCGTCCCACGAGGTTGTCCACGGGTTGCCAGTGGAGGGAGAGCGAGGTCCGGGCCTGGGGCGCTTCGTCAGACGACGGCTTCGGCTGGGAACCCCGGCACGACAAAGACAGGACGGCCACGAGGGGCCACCACAGGAGTCGGTTCATCATCGGAGCCCGAGTTTATTCGCCGCGCTGCTGGCGCTCGTGGAGGACCTCCACGTAGTCCCGCAGCACGCGGAAGGAATCACTGTCGTAGAGCTGGGGGCCGGCCGAAGAGACGTGCTCCTCCAGAGCGAACAGGGACGAGGTGAGAGCGCGCCATCCCTCGAGCATCTCCTCGTAGTGGTGCTGCTCCAGCAGGGAACGGAACTCCACCACGGCGGGCAGGTCCGCGTGACGGTTCATCGGACCCCAGTTACGTGCCCGAGACAGAAGCTCCTCGGTGCCGAGCAGGCGCAACTGCTCCTTGTGGCGGCGGCTGGCCTCCCTCTCCTTGCGCCAGAGGGAGATGGCCAGGGCCAGCCAACCGACGAGGAACAACCCCCCCAGCAGTCCGAGCAGCGTGCAGATGCGCATGCCCGAGGATTACCTCAAACGGCACTGCGCCACAGCGGCTCGCCGTGCACTCCCGGCGCCGCTGGCGCGGCGCGTCAGACTGTCCACTTCGTCGCGCAGCGCAGCTCCGCGTGGGATACCAGTCCTCTCTCTTCTTCTTGAGACTCGCCCACGAGTGATGCAGCCTGCTCAGGGGTTTCGCCCTTTTCCGTCAACCCACTCGAGTGTCGCCGCGATCTCTTCCTGCGCGTAGAAACCCGGGACCACTGTGCCCAGCCTCGGTTTGAAGACGCCTTGCCGTATCGCTTCGCCAAAGTAATTGCGGGCTCGCTCGTATCCGGGAGTGTGCAGGCGTTTGTATATCTCGAGGACCTGCTCTTTAGGATAGACGTCAGAAGCGAGCAGCGCGAACAGGTTCGTCGAACCATCGATACCAAGAAACGTGTCCAAACCCAAAGACTCGACGATCAACCCATCACGTTCGAGCACTTGGCGAGCATCAGACTGACACCCAGATGGAAGCGAGCTGGCTCCGCGGGCATGCACGAGCCTCAGCCATCGACCCATCGGCCGACCTTCCTCCTGGTTGAAGAGTCCCTCCAGCAGACCATCCCTAGGATGTTCGATCCGTTGGCCACACGTATCGCACCACCACCAAGTCGTCTCCAAACCCGCCGAAAGTGAAACAGGGACTTGTCTACCTAGGGAGGACAGAAACAGCCGGAGGCTGTCCATGTCATCTGATGCCACCGTGATGACAGGCAGGCTGAAGTCGAAGAACGCATCCACGAGATGCACCAACCGGTTCGCCAGCTTATCCCCATCTGGTAAGACCCGAAGCTGAGCCGAAAACGCATGTTGCGCCTCCGCGTCGAAGAGACCCGCCAGCATTATCTCCGTTACCCGAAGAGACGTGCCCTCCTGGCGCATGCGGAATGTTCGCGTCTCCAAGTCGAAGACGACAAACGAGCCACGTGCTAAAGCGAGCGGACGGCGCAAACTCGACCTGTCACCGCTCCAGAAAGATGCGCCCAATTCCTCGAAAAGCGTTGCCACGCGTCCAGCGCCATCCACCAGGTACATGCGCAAACGCTCACCCGACGTGCCGCCCACACGCTCCTGAAGCGTTACGCGTCCGATGCTCCGCTGATGGTCGAGATGCGCCGTCGTGCGCCAGATCGTGAGGCTGCCTATGGGAAGACCGCGATAGATAGACTCGAACAGCTTGAGCCGCCGCTGGTCGTCCCATGAGCCCGGTTCAGTCATGGGTAACAGCACCCGCCCCTCATACACCTCACGTAGGAGAGAGGGCAGGCGTTCCGTGGAAATCTGCTGCTGGGCACCTCGGCTGATCATGCTCACATCCGTCCGAAGAGACCCTGTAGAAGGTTATCAACCTCGGGGCCTTGGTCATCCTGGCGGAGCCATTCCGGGTCGATTCTGAAGGCTTCTTCCTGGAAGAGTTCCGCGATGTGCTCGTCGAAAGTTTCCTTCATGTCGAGATGATACCTCTGCTCCGGCGACATGGCCTCGAACTGCCGGACGAGACGTTGTCGGTCGGTGCTGGCAAAGCCACGAAAGGAACCCGCCCAATGCCAGAGCGCCCGGGCCGGAAGATAGTTCTCGATGCTCCGGCGCTGAAGTTGATGATGTGGCACGGATGCTCCCACGCACTTCATCTTGAGTGCCTCGGATTGACTAGAAGGCTGCCCTGGAGAAGCCGCATCGCTGTCGAACATCACCCAAGTGCGCAGCCGTTCGGCAGGATCTTCCCGCAGACCAGCGATGTACCTACCCATGTCCCCCAGCCCCCCTCCGTGCTCGGCTCGGAGCCATCCCTTGAGCAAGGCATTCTTGAGAGCGGTTCGTCGTGGCTCAGACGCCACGCATAGCAGGAAGTGCTTGTCCGTGAGCCGGTTCTCGAACACCAGCCACAATGGCAATGCGAGCAGAAGCGCTGCGTCTTCGGGCGTCAATAACGGCGGCGAGCTTTCCCAGTGGGATTGCTTCCGATCCGCCACCCGGACGTCCACAAGGGAGGCAGAGTTGGACAAGGCGCGTCGGCTTCGGTCAAAGGCAGCGATGACCGCATCGCGCACGAATTCATCACGTTCTGCGAGCCACGTGTTGACGCGATTTTTGCCACCTCGTTTGAATGGCGGCGAGGTCACCACAATGTGCCGCCCCTCAAAACCATAGCGGATGAGTGAGAGCAGCAAGAGGGGATCGACCTGCGTGGCGAAGACGGCATCATCGATGGTCACGATCACGACCGGCGTCGCTCCTGACGCGCGAGCAGCAACTCGTCAGCCATGTCATTAACCTCGGTGTACACATCGGGTGGCCAGTTGCCTCGGAGGCGTCCGTCCACATCGAGACTGACCGGCTCGGCCACGCTCCGCCCATCCTCGTCCTGATGAACCCAATAGACCTGCACCTGCTCGGGCTGGAGCTGCCCCCTGGCCACTGCGATCTGCATGCCGAGCAAGATGTGCTGCGAGTGCGTTTCCATGACAATGCAGGGCAGTTCCCGGCGGCTGCTCACGGTGGTCGCGATGTATTCGGCCAGAGCTTTCTGCAGCGTGGGATGCAGGTGCGACTCCGGCTCCTCGATGGCTAGGATACGCGGCGCATCAGGTGCCGAGCGCCCACTCAAGGCGATGGCGGTCAGAACAGGAAGGACCTTGAGCACGCCCTCTCCTGCGTCGAGCAGGTCGATATCGAGTGCAGCACGCCGGACATGCCGTAGCGCCAAGCGGAAGTGGGCTGGCGGTACCTCATCGATCTCAACGGAGCGCTTCAGGTACTTCTCGCACCAGTTCGACACCTCCTCCCGGACTTCGGGCTGCGAGGCCAAGAGGGGACCGACATCACTCCCGTCAGGAAGCATCGTCCAGCGCGGCGCAGTGGGGCGCGAGGCAATGCGCTCGGAGAGATGGCGCGAACTCAACCACAGCACCGCTCGTCTCAATCCGAGCAGCCTTTCTCTCGCCATTGCCCAAACCAGCTCGGATTGGCCCGCGGGAATCTCCGGCACAAGCCCCCGGAATCGCACCGGCAGTTCAGCGCCTCCCCCCTGAGATTTGACCTCATAGGTGAGTGCCGAAGAGGCCTGCTCGTCCACACGAAAACGCCACCGCCCTGACAAGAGCAGTTCACCCCCGCTTTTCTGAAATTCGAACCCCGTGAGGATGAGTCGCTGCCAGTTACGCTCCAGGTCCATGGAGAATTCGGCACGCGACAGGGACGCATCTCCTCGCCATTCGAGAGCCAGGCTCAGCGCCGTGGGATCATCCTCCGTCAGTCCCTTCCAGCGCAGGTCCCGGAAGGTACTCCCACGCGCGGCCGGGCTGGACAGATTGAGGGGTCCTTCCACATCAGAGCCCACTGAATCCGCCAACAAGGGCAGCAGGCGCACCAGGGCGCTCTTTCCTGCGCTGTTACCCCCGTAGAACAACGTTAGCGGGCGCAGTTCCACCTGCTGAGGGCCTGGAAAGGAGCGGTAGTTGCGCACGTGGAGGGCGCTCGGCGTCATAGCGCACTCCTACCACACACCAGCACGCTGGAAACTCCACGCCTTTCATGACCCCCCACGGAAGACGTCCGTGGGAAGACCCTCACCCCAACCATCTCCCAGAGGGCGAGGGAGCCGTCTCAAATCCGCACTCCCAGCTGCACGCCGGGCCAGTACTGCACGGAGGTGGACGGGTCCAACCACTGCTCCCGCGCGGGCAGCGTGGTGAGCGAGTACCGGTCCCGATCGCTCCCGGCGACGTACACGTTGTAGGTGGGCCCGCCGAAGAAGGCGAAGCGCTCGAAGAGCTGCACCCCGAACATCAGCCGTGCCTGGCCCAGCACGTTGGAGCTGCCGCCGAACGGGTCCCTCACGCGCAGCACCGAGCTGCCCGCCACGTCCCCGTCCAGCCACATGCGCTCGCCCAGCGGCAGGTGGACCCCCAGCCCCAAACCAAGGCTGAAGCGCTCCAACCGGTCATCCGGCCCGATGCCCCCCAGCAGCGTCGTGTACACGTACTTGCCGCCAAACTTCACCGCCAGGTTGGTGAGCTGGATGTCGCTCCCGTACAGCTCCACGTGGAACTGCCCCTTCTTCTCGAAGGAGAGCAGTCCAATGGGCACGCCCTTCACCTCCTCGGAGACATTCACCAGGCCGAGCTGCACGCCCGTCACCACCCGGGCCACGTTGACGAGCCCCAGCTGCGCGCCCGAGACATCCCCACCCACGTTGAGCAGTGCCGCCTGCACGCCCGTCACATTGCCCGCGTGGTTGAAACCCGCTGCCCACTGCACGCCCCGCACCGAGCCGCCCGTCACGTTCCCACCCGCCGCGCTCTGGAAGCCCGTGAGGTCTCCCCGCGCCACGTTGAGGCCCGCGGCTGCCTGGATGCCGCTGAAGCTCCCGCCCGTCACGTTGCCGCCCGCGGCGAACTGCACGCCCCACACCGAGCCCCCCGCCACGTTCGCCCCCGCGGACATCTGCCCCACCCGCACGTCCCCGCCCGCCACGTTCACCCCCGCCGCCATCTGCAACGCCTCGACGTGACCGCTCGCGATGTTCGCCCCCGGGGACGCCATCAACCCGCTCGCGTTGCCTCGCACCACGTTGATGCCCGTCGACAGCAGCACGCCGTGGGCTTCCTCGTCGTACCAGTTCGCCACCAGCGACAGCGCCCCGCCCCGCACCGCCGTGCCCCCATTCACCAGGCCGAACGCGAACTGGTTCTCCACCCGCTGGCCCGGCGCCCGGAAGGCATTGGTGCTCAGCGGAGGAATGAAGCTCAGCGACACCGGCACGCGCATGCGCGGCGCCATGGCCACCGTGGCCACTGCCGGAGCCACGAGGGCCTCGGTCCCCACGGGTGCAGCGGATGCCACGGCCACCGCCTCCGGCCCTCCGCGTGACACGGTGGCCTCCAGCGGAATCGCCTGGAAGCTCGCGGGCGCCAGCGGGGTGCGCTGCCCCTCTACCAGCGTGAAGGCCGCCTCGGAGGCCCCGCTCTCCAGCTCGCGCCGCACCTGGTAGCGCCCAGGCGCCAATCCCAGCTCCGCGGGCCGGCCCGGCAGCTTCTGCAGCTCCACCACCAGCGTGCCCGCCTCGTCACGCACGAAGAGCCGGCCCTCCAGCGCCTCGGTGAGGTACAGCCCCGCCGACGTGGCCCGCAGGTCCGTCATCACCAGGTCCCCCGAGCCCGCCAACTCGATGTCATACGCGGGGTGCTGCGCGCCGCCGCGCGTCTTCTCGGTGCGGGCCAGCGTCTCGTGGAAGGCGAACTGGTAGGCCTCGTTGAGGGTGACGCGCCCGTCCCGAGTGGCATCCGCCGCACCGCGCAGGCCGGAGATGAGGTGGTGGGTGAAGTACGAAGCCCCCAACCTGTCGGACTCCTGCGACACCTCGTCCTCGCTGGAGGAGGTGAGGATGGCGTGGCCCTTCACCTTGCTGCCCGTGTCCACCAGGAAGGCGGGCCGGCGGGTGCCGCCCTTGGCGCGGGCAAAGGCCCCCGAGGCGCAGCTATCCAGCACGGCGATGCGCACGTCCGCGGGCAGGGCGTTGAGGGCGCGGCGCAGCTCGCCATAGCCCAGGCGCTCGCCCTTGAGCAGCAGGCCCTCCTCGTCCGAGTGACCCGAGTAATAGACGAGCACCTCCACGCGAGAGGCCCCCGAGCCCCGGGCCGCCTCGGTGCGTGCGCGCAGCTCCCCGAGCGCCTCCAGCAGGCCCGCTCTCCCCACGTCCACCAGCACGCGCCTGTCCCCGGGGGCCACCCCGCCCAACTCCCCCAGCACCTTGTCGAAGGAGCGCGCGTCAGACACCGCATAGCGCAGACGCACGCGCTCGGGCCCACCGTCGTTGACGCCGACGAGCAGCGCCAGCCGCCGCACCGGGCCCGTCTCCGCGAGCGCGGGCGCGGCCAGCAGGAGGCAGAGGAGGGCGAAGACTCTCGAGGCACTCATGGCGAGGACTTCTCCAGCGTGAAGGAGGCCTGCGTGTACCGCGAAGGCAGGGGCAACGGCGAGGTGCGTGCGTCGGCACGGCCAGCAAGCGAGCGAGCGGCGATGAGCACCTCCTCCAGGGTGAAGGGGGCGTCGGCGGTAATAAGGAAGAAGCGCTCGAAGCCGGGGGCGTCGTCCAGGGCGTAGGCGCCCGGCAGCGGGTGGGTGCCCGCGGGCGCCAGCGGCACCGAGCCGGCACCGGACTCGGGGGCATGCAGGGTGACGGTGCCTCGCCCGTCCACGGAGAGGATGACGCCCTGGCTCCGGCCCGCGGCCACGTAGGCCAGTTGCACCACGTCCCCAGGGGCCGCGAGTGCCCCGTCCGCGAGCACCTCGGCGGCCCCAGCACGCTGACGGTGGACGGTGAGCCGGGGCTCCAGCCCCTTCACCCGCGTCTCCTCCACCGGCGTCTCCGGCCCCCCCGGGACGGCCCCCTCGGGCCGCGCGAGGACGACGAGGGCCACGGCCGCGAGCGCCGGCATGAGGGCCGCCGCGATGGCGGGAAACCGGCGGACCGGACGCTCCCGCCGGGCCTGGTGGACGCGGGCCTGGGAGGCCACATGGCGGGCCACCTCGGCGGGCACATGCCGGGCGAGGGTGGCGGCGGTGTCCGCCTCGAGCGCGGCGAGCCGGGCGGCGCCATCCGGCTCCCGCAGGAGGTGGGCACGGGCGCGGGCGAGCTCCTCGGGGGGGAGCTCTCCCAGGGCGATCCTCTCGAGGAGCCAGTCGGGGGTGCGGGTGGGGGAACGCATGCGGCCTCCTGCCAGGGAGAGGAACACCGCGCCCGCATTCCGCTGTTACCTCCGTGCTCGATTCCGCGCGTTTTTTGTTCCCGAGGGCGCGCGCTCGTCCCCTTGTGCCCCCAACTTTCGAGAAAACGGGCGGCGCACCCGGGCCTACGCTCAGTGCCCACGTTGTTGACTGCCAGGGAAATCGATTGGCCCGCGCTTCTAGGAGTGAACAGACCCGGGTACCTTGCCCCGTCGCCCCCCACCTCGCGATTCCTCCTCCGTGACTACCGACACCCTCGCCACGCTCCGCGAGTCCTACCTCTCTGCCCAGCTCTCGGGAAACCGCCGGGAAGCCCTGCGCCTGCTCGTGGACGAGGGTGTCCTCAAGGGCCTCCCCCTGCCCTCCCTCCACCTGGAGGTCATCCAGAAGACCCAGTGGGAGATCGGCCGGAAGTGGCAGGAGAACGAAATCTCCGTAGCCCAGGAGCACATGGCCACCGCCATCTCCCAGCTCGCCCTCTCCCACCTCTATCGGCACCTGCCGAGGGACCCGCCCAACGGGCGCAGGGTGATGGTGGCCTGTGTAGAGGGCGAGCTGCATGAGCTGGGCGCCCGCATGGCGAGCGACTTCCTGGAGATGGCGGGCTTCGATGTGCGCTTCCTGGGAGCGAGCATCCCCACGGAGCACCTGGCGCGCGAGGTGCGCGAGTCCAACCCTGATCTGCTGGCACTCTCCGTCACCATGACGTACCACATCCCCGCGTTGCGCCAGGCCGTGACCGCGGTGCGCGAGGTGGCACCAAGGCTACCGATGGCCGTAGGGGGGTTGGCCTTCACCTGGGTACCCGGGGTCGAGGCGGAATTGGGAGTCCCCTTCTTCGGCAAGGACGCGCGCGAGCTGGTGGCGTCGGCCTGCAGGATGTTCGAGGTCTAGGCATGCCGTCGTTGGCCCGTGAGGTGGAGCGCCGCATGCATCGACTGGCCGAGGCCTCCGTCTCGGAGCTCTACGAGGACCCCTTCTGGTTCGCCCGCTATGGCGAGGACCGGGCACGGCGCTTTGGAGGAGAGGACGCTGTCTTCCACGTGCGCTACCTGGTGCAGGCGCTCGAGGCAAAGGACCCGGGGGTGATGGAGCGCTATGTGCGCTGGCTGCAGGGGCTGCTGGTGCCGCGCGGCATGAGCTCTCGCCACCTCGCCGCGCACTTCCAGGGGCTGCACGCGGCGCTGGTGAACGAGGGCCTGACGCAGCCGCCCGAGGCGCTGGAGTACGTGCGCGCGGCCGAGTCCGCGCTGGATTGGCCCGAGGGCCCGGCGCGCGCTGTGCGCGAGGCCCTGCCCCGGCTGGTGCCACAGACGCTCGGCGAGCTGGCGGCACGTGAGGGAGCGCTCACGCGCGGGCAGGAGATTCGCCTGGGCGACGAGCTGCTGCTGCAACTGTCCTACTTGATGGACGCGCTGGGCGTGCAGCGGCCGGGACTCTTCGTGGAGCACGTGCGGTGGTACGCGGGCTTCTGGCCGCGCCGCAACCTGCGGTGCAGCTACCGCGGGATGTTGGAGGCGCTGGAGTCGGCGCTGGCCCGGGACGTCACCGTCTCGGAGATACCCCGGGTGACGGTGGCGACGGGGCTGACCGCCCTGGAGAAGGAGCAGACATGACGACGCCCGTCCCCGCGTCCCTGTGGCACTTCCTGAGCCGAGAGGTGGCGCTGGTGTGCGATGCGTCCGGCACCCTCACCTGGATGGATGAGCGCGCGGCGCGGCTGTTGGAGGCCGTGCCGGGCCAGTCCCTGCGTGCACTGGCGGCGCAGGGCACCGAGGACAAGGTGGACCGGCTCATCACCCTGGCTCGCGACGAGCGGGTGGAGCGCTGGGAGGCCATCCTGTGCGTGGGGGGCGTGCCGCGTACCTTCGCCTTCCGGGGTGCGCCGCACGAGGGCAGCGTGGCGCTGGTGGGCAGCCTGGTGCCCGAGGACTATGCCGACTCGCTCTCGCAGGTGAGCGAGACGATGAGCGAGCTGGCGGCGCTGCACCGCGAGACGGAGCGCCAGCAGCGCGAGCTCAAGCGACGCGCGGACGAGCTGACGCGCCTCAACCGGGACCTGGAGGAGTCCAACCGCGGCGTGCGCACCCTGCACGCCGAGCTGGACGAGAAGACGGAGAGCCTGGTGCGGGCCGCGGAAATCAAGAGCCGCGTGGTGGCCAACGTGAGCCACGAGTTCCGCACCCCGCTGCACTCCATCCTCGGCCTGGCGCGGCTGCTGCTCAACCCCGCCAACGGCGCGCTCTCCGCCGAGCAGCAGAAGCAGGTGCAGTTCATCCGCTCCTCGGGCGAGGCCCTCTTCGAGCTGGTCAATAACTTGTTGGACCTGTCGAAGATGGAGTCCGGCAAGGCGACGCTGCGGCCGGTGCGCTTCAGCGCCAGCGACTTCCTGGGCGCGCTGCGCGGGATGATACGGCCGTTGGTGTTGGCGGACTCGCGGGTGGAGCTGCGCTTCGAGGAGCCGCCCGCGGACCTGGCGCTGGAGACGGACGAGGCCAAGGTGAGCCAGGTGCTGCGCAACCTGATGTCCAACGCGCTGAAATTCACGGAGAAGGGCCACGTCACCGTCTCGGCGGAGCGGGGGCCGGAGGACACGGTGTGCTTCCGGGTGAGCGACACGGGCATCGGTATCGCGCCGGAGCACCAGACGCACATCTTCGAGGAGTTCACCCAGGTGGAGAGCCCGCTGCAGAAGCGGGTGAAGGGCACGGGCCTGGGGCTGGCGCTGTCTCGGCGGCTGGCGGAGTTCCTGGGCGGCAGCCTCACGGTGCAGAGCGCGCCGGGCCGGGGCTCCACCTTCACCTTCACCCTGCCCCGAGTGCACCCGGAGGTGGAGGAGATGCTCGGCATGGCCGAGCGCAGCCAGCAACTGGAGCCGGGCCGCGCGCCGGTGCTGGTGCTGGAGGACGACCGGCAGACGCTCTTCCTCTACGAGAAGTACCTGTCGCGCTCGGGCTTCCAGGTGCTGCCGGTGCGCACGGTGGACGAGGCGCGGCGCACGCTGCAGCGGGTACGCCCGGCCGCGGTGGTGATGGACGTCATGCTGGAGGGCGAGACGAGCTGGAGCTTCCTCTCCGAGCTCAAGGGCAACGAGGCCACGTGCGACATCCCCATCCTGGTGGTGACGCTGATGGACCGGGAGCAGAAGGCGCGAGCCCTGGGCGCCGACGAGTTCTGGCTCAAGCCGGTGGGCGAAGAGCAGCTGTTGCGCAAGCTCGCGGAGATGGCGCGCAGCGGCCCGGTGCACAAGCTGCTCATCATCGACGACGACGATGTGCACCGCTACCTGCTGCGGCAGTTGCTCAAGGACACGCCCTACGTCCTGTCGGAGGCGGCCACGGGGCCGGAGGGCATCCAACTGGCTCGCGAGCAGCTCCCGGACCTCATCTTCCTGGACTTCGTGCTGCCGGACATGACTGCCTTCGACGTGCTGGACGAGCTGAAGACGGATCCACGCACGCGCGACATCCCCGTCATCATCCACACCTCGCACCAGCTCCAGGAGGAGGAGCGCCGACGGCTGGAGAAGGGAACCTCGACCATCCTCGCCAAGCACAAGCTGAGCCGCGAGGTCGCCATCACTCGCATCCGGGACGCGCTGCACAAGACGGGCCTGGGCACTGATGCCGGGGAGAGCCGCCGTGGCTGACCTCTCTTCTTCCGCGACGATTCTCAACGTCAACGACGACGAAGCGACCCGCTATCTGTCCTCGCGCACGCTGCGAATGGTGGGCTACCGGGTGCTGGAGGCGGCCACGGGAGAGGAGGCCCTGCGGCTGGCGATGCAGGAGCGCCCGGACGTGGTGGTGCTGGACGTGAAGCTGCCGGACATCAGCGGCTACGAGGTGTGCCAGCGGCTGAGGGCCCAACCGGAGACGGCCTCCATCGCGGTGATGCACACCTCGGCCACGTTCGTCACGACGGACAAGAAGGTGCGCGGCCTGGAGGGAGGCGCGGACGCCTACCTCACCGAGCCCTTCGAGAGCGAGGAGCTGATCGCCACGGTGCGCTCGCTGTTGCGCATGCGGCGCGCGGAGCAGGAGCTGCGGCGGCGCGCGGAGCACCTGACGGAGGCGGACCGGCGCAAGGATCTGTTCCTGGCCATGCTGGCGCACGAGTTGCGCAATCCCCTGGCGGCCATCACCACGGCGGTGGGCATCCTGGATCGCCGGGGGCAGATGGACACGAAGGACGGCAGGATGGTCGCCATCGTCCAGCGCCAGACGAACCACCTGGCGCGGCTGGTGGATGACCTGCTGGACGTGAGCCGGCTGACGCGGGGCAAGGTGGAGCTGCGCAAGACGCGGCTGGACCTGAGGGGCGTGCTGGAGCAGGTGCTGACGGTGTTCCGCCCGCAGGCGGAGAGCCGGAACCTGAAGCTGGAGTCGAGCCTGCCGACGGTGCCGCTGTGGATGGAGGCGGATACGACGCGGCTGGTGCAGGTGTTCACCAACCTGCTGGACAACGCGACGAAGTACACGGACGCGGGGGGCTCCATCCAGGTGAAGGCGGAGCGCTCCGTGGAAGACGGACGGATGGGGGCGCGGGTGCGGGTGAAGGACACGGGCATCGGCATCCGGCCGGAGGTGCTGCTCTCGGTGTTCGAGCTCTTCTCGCAGGCGGACGAGTCGCTGGAGCGCTCGAGAGGGGGCCTGGGCATCGGGCTGACACTGGTGCACAACCTGGTGGAGATGCACGAGGGCCGGGTGGAGGCGCACAGCGACGGCCCTGGCCGGGGCAGCGAGTTCGTGGTGTGGCTGCCGCTGCTGCCGGTGGCCTCGGACTCGGAGCAGGAGGTGGTGCTGCCAGCTTTGGTGAAGCGGCGCAGACACATCCTGGTGGTGGAGGACAACGAGGACGCGAGGCAGGCGCTGCAGGACTTGCTGGAGACGTGGGGCCACCGCGTGGAGGTAGCGGCGGACGGACTGAGGGGCTTGGAGCTGGCGGTGCAGCGCTCGCCGGAGGTGGCGCTGGTGGACATCGGGCTGCCGGGGCTGGATGGCTATCGGGTGGCGGAGGAGCTGAGGGCGAAGATGGGCCAGGGAATCCGGCTGGTGGCGCTCACGGGATACGGAGGGTCGGAAGACCACAGCCGGGCGCGCGAGGCAGGGTTTGACCTGCACCTGGTGAAGCCAGTCCATCCGGATGCACTGAGCCGCCTGCTCTCGGAGCTGTAGCTCCCACTCCACCGAGAGACCCCGCCCCACTCCGCAACCACCCCTCTCCCCCCGGGAGAGGGACGGGGTGAGGGTATCCGGGCCTGTGCCCCCCAGTGCCCCCCAGGCTCAAGGAGCTGGGGCCTTGCGCACCTCGCGCTCGACACGATAGCCCGCCTTCTCGAGCTGAGGCTTGAGGAGCGCCGCGTCGCCGGTGATGACGATGACCTCGGAACCCAGGTTGAGGCGCTTCACCAGGGCCTGAAGCTCCGCCGGCGTCACCGCGGAGAGGAGCTCCGGGTACTTCTCCCAGTGCTCCGGTGCGCGGCCCCACCGGGCGAGGTCCTCGAGCAAGACAGCCACCGAGGCGTCCGTCTGGAAGCGGGTGGAAAACTCCCGAGCGCGCCACCACCGGGCCCGCTCCACTTCCTCAAGGGCAATCGAGTGCTGAAAACCCGCGAACAGCACGCCTACGTGGAAGCGACCAACACCGTCGAGAGTGTACGCTACGCTTCGACCCTATGGGCAGCAACCCGTCGCAACGGGTTGTGGGCAGGGCTCAACTTGCCCCACCTTATTGGCACAGGCGCTGCCCAGGACGCCCTCCTTCGTTCTCGTGACTTCTTCACCCGCCTCAGTGGCTTCCTGAATACGTTGAAGGCCAATCCCGAGTTGGCTCTCGCGCACCGTACGCTCGAGCAGCTCGAGCGGAGCGCGCAGCAGTGGCGAACAGCGTTCGCGGATGCAGTGGGGATCGAGGTCTATCGAGCGCCGCTCACGCAGGACACCACACTTTGGCTCAACTGCGCGAGCGAATGGGGTGGTGGATCAGGCTTCAACTACCGCGTTTCATCCCATCTCAAGAAGTGGTTCGACGACCACTCCGAGCTCAAGGACAAGCTCGAGAAGCTGACTCTCAAGATGTGGGAGGAAAAGGTGATCGGCCCGCTCGCGCGGCTGACGAACGAGACTGCCGCCGAGACGGCAGAACTGCCGGCTGCCCGCGTGTTGCCGTTTCCTACCAAGCGTCCAGCTTGATCCAAAGGGCATCCCGTGTCGGCGTGAGGGGCAGCTCCAGCCCCCACGCAGACCTCACAAGGCAATCGTTTTCTGCTCAAAGACGAATTGCAGCACACGCCGCTCAAGCAGGAACATCCTCCTCGTCTGGCAGGGCGCTCATGGACGCCAGGAATGCATCCAGGCTCTCCGCGACACAGGTGACGTTGTCATAACCCGGAGGCTCGCCTCTCCCGGCCTCCCACTCGTGGTCCCAGAAATACACCCCACCATGCTCAGGTCCACGTACCGCCAGGCAGATCAGGTTCCCGAAGGCGTCATGCGCAATCGGTAGCAACTCCGCTGGGAGTCGGCCCGCATAAGCCTTCACGTAATCGAGCAGGTTGTCGTGCTCACCCTCGTGGATGCCGAGAAACCGGTCCACCATTTCCCATCTGCCTTCCATCTGGAACGCATCAGGACTGGGACGGCCGCCATTGTGGGCGAGCAGGAATGCCCGATACTCCTGCGGCAACTCAATGGCCAACCTGGACTCGGCCTCCTCGAGCTGCCTCGGAGACAAGGGGGCATACGAGTCCTCGATGCTCACACTCATTCGCCCACCTCCAATGCCTTCTGAGCGGCATGCCCGCCCGTATGAGAAATCGCACGATGGAGGTCCGTGGGAACGAGTTGCATCGTCCTTCCATCCTGATGGTGGTGCCAAGTGTATCCGGTGGGAGTGTGTTTGAAGCCCGCTGCGGCGTTCGCGGCCACCGCATCCCGCTTGCGGTCTCCAGAAAAGGGGACTCCCACCGTCTTGAGGGCATAGGGAGAGAAGTCCGGAAAGCCGTCCTCGGTGAAGCGGATGCTCTTGGGGTACCTGGCCTGTAACTCCTTGGGCAGTTCTCGAGAGGGAAGACCTTGCCCGCGTACTTGCTGTTGCGCGGCAAGCGCCCATTCACCTTGGGAACAGCCGATGTGCCCTGCTGGACTACAACCGGCGGCGCCTTCTTGGGAGGAAGCCCCCCACTCCCCTTTCTTCCGGCAATCCCGTGCCCCTTGAGCCCCCACTCCATGGGCACAGGAGTCTCCTCCAACAGACTCCGCGGGCGAGCACCTGCTGTCACGAGTGGAAGCAGTGCGCACAACACGAGGCATACACGTTTCAAGGATGTAATCTCCTACCTCTTGAGGACCTCAGATTTCCGAGGTTCACCTCGGGCCGTCCAGTAATTCCCATCTCGTATCGGTGTGGAGAGGCCCGATGATGTCAGACCATCCCACCCGGGCAGGCAGGCGAGTGCCGTCAGCCGGACACCCGTTCCGCCCATTGGGTGACGAGGTCGCGGAATCCCCGATCAACCCCCTTCGCAGCGCGGCGCGCCATGGGCAGATAAAGGCCCTGGGCGAGGCGCCCGGGGACCGCGTTGCGAATCAGGCCCCGAGGCGCGAGCCGAAGTCGACAGCGGGAAGGAATCATGACGCACCGTCCCAGGGGGAGGCCCTGGGGCGGAGGTGGTGGGACGAGTCACGCGATCAGCACGGGGGTGTGGTCGTGAAGGCGACGATGGTTGGTCTGGTGACCCTGGCGGGCATGCTCCTGGGGGCGGTGACGGCGGTGGAGACCCGGTCCGGGGAGCATGGGCAGCCGGGAGTGCGGTGCGAGCTGGGCGTGGGGGACTGCGCGGCCGTGGAGGAAGAGACGGCACCCCAGGCGGTGGGACTGGAGAGCCGCCACCCCTGTGACTGGGTGGAGACGTGCCAGTTGCCCTGTGGCCGCGAGGGGGGCGAGTGCTGCCACGCGGAGTGGAACTGCCCGCCGGACGCGAACCTGCCGCGGTGCTGAGTCCCGAGCGCCAGGAGAAGCAGCCTGTAGGCGCCTGAACATTCCCTCCGGTTTGCCCTAGGCTGGGAGGGATGGCGCTCGGGCTTGGACGAAGGCGCAGCCTGCTGACGAAGTTCTACGTGGCGCTGCTGATCGCCGTACTGCCGCTGTTGCTGTTGCAGCAGTTCTACGTCCTACCCGCCATCCGGCAGCAACTGCGGGACGATCGCGTGCGCGCGGTGCGGCAGTTGGTGGAGGCGGGCCACGGCATCCTCGAGTCGTACGAGGCGCGAGTACGAGCGGGCGAACTGACGCCGCGGGAAGCGCAGCACAAGGCGGCGGCGATGCTCGAGGGCCTGCGCTACGCGAACGCCGAGTACTACTGGATCAACGACCTGGAGACACGGCTGGTGATGCACCCCTTCCTACCGGGTCAAATCGGCGAGGACATGAAGGGGTACCAGGACGTTACGGGCAAGCGGGTGTTCGTGGACATCGTGGAGCTGGCGCGCCAGGAGGGAGAGGGCGCGGTGGAGTACCTGGCGACGCGTCCGCGCGAGCCGGAGCCGATTCCAAAGGTGTCCTACGTGAAGCTGTTCGCGCCGTGGGGATGGGTGCTGGGGACGGGCGTGTACGTGGAGGACATCGAGCGCGAGGTGGCGGCGGTGCAGCGGCGGCTGTGGGTGGCGCTGCTGTCGGGGGTGGGGCTGGCGGGGCTGGCGGGGGTGTACTTCTCGAGGCGAGTGCTGAAGCCGATGCGCTCGCTGGTGGACGCAGCGGGGCGGGTGGCGCGAGGGGACTTGAGGGTGACGGTGGTGACGCCCTCGCACGACGAGGTGGGGGACCTGGGCCGAGCCTTCAACGCGATGGTGGAGGACGTGCAGCAGATGCTGGGGGAGATGGGGGAGGTGTCGAGGGCGACGGAGACGGACGCGAGGCACATCCACCGCTCGGCGGACGGGCTGAGCCGGGCAGCGCAGGAGCAGTCGAAATCACTGCGGAACATGACGGACGCGGTGATGGGGATGACGCAGGAACTGGCGATGGGGGCGAGCCAGGCGGAGCTGACGGCACGGACGGCGGAGACGAACGAGCAGGTGGCGCGCGAGGGCGGAGTGGTGGTGAGGGGGACGGGCGAGAAGATGAAGGAGATCGCCCGGGTGGTGGAGCGGCTGGGGAGAGGCGTGGAGCGGCTGACGGAGTGGAGCGCGGAGGTGGAGCAGGCGGTGGAGCTCATCTCGGACGTAGCGGACCAGACGCGGGTGCTGGCGGTGAACACGTCCATCGAGGCGATGAGGGCGGGAGAGAACGGGAAGGGCTTCGCGGTGGTGGCGCAGGAGGTGCGCAATCTGGCGGAGCGGGCACGGGCGGCGGCGGAGCGAATCCAGGCGCTGATGAAGCAGAGCCAGACGGAGACGGAGGCGGTGGCGGGGCAGATGAAGCAGGGGCGGCTGAAGGTGAACGAGGGGCTGGCGCTGTCGGATCAGACGGGGAAGGCGCTGGAGCGGATTGTCGCGGGGGCGGAGGAAATCCAGCGGAGGGTGAAGGACACGGCGCGAGCGCACGCCACCCAGGCGGAGACGGGCGAGACGCTCACCTTGCGAATCCACGCGCTATCGAATCAGGCGGTGGAGTCAGCGATGAACGTGGAGCAAATCACGAAGGCGGTGGAGGACCTGGAGGCCCGGGCGCGTCAGCTCAGAGAAACGGTGACCCGCTTCCAAGTGGAGCAGCCCGGGCCGGGTTGAACCCGTTCAGGCCGAGAACAGATACACCCGCTGCTTCGCCATCTTCCTCACCCGCCAGATGTGGCGCAGTTCCAGGGTCACCCAGTCCATCTCCAACGGACGGGCGACGTAGAGGATGCCGGGCTCGTCGAGGCTGGAGAGCACGAACTTGCCGCTGTCGTCCATCGAGGTGCAACCCACGTCGGAGAGCAGACGCCGCTGGATCTCCTCGGAGTCGGTCGTGCCCCAATTGAACCGCGCGAGCTGGTCCACGGTCAGCCCATACGACTCAGCGACGCTCTCCAGCGTCTCGCCGTCAGAGACCTTGTGCTCGATGACTCGCGCGAGGAAGAGCTCCGCGGCGGCGCCCTTGCTCCGTCGGCTTGCCTCCTGCTGGTACGACGGGAGGATGCCGGACTTCACGAACGCCACGGTCTTGGCCAGGGTCGCGCCCTCGAGGACCGAGGCCACCTTGACGCGCCCCTGGGGGACATCCGAGAGCTCGATGCGCCCCTCGGCGTCGGTGGTGACCCGCTGCTCGGAGCCGTCGGAGAGCAGGACGCGCAGCTTCACGTCCGGGACGGGCTCCTCGGAGACGTCATCGACGAGCTGCAGCATCAACCGCAGCTTCTCCTCGACAGGAGCGGGAGGCTCGGACGCTTTCTGCTTCTCGAGGGCTTTGACCTCCCCCGGCATCCGGGGCAGGGGGGCCCGCGCCAACCGCAGGTGCCCGCGCGCGAACAACGTGGCGGCCTGCCGCACGACGAGCTCCTCGGTGCTCGGCTCGTACGGGCGCGAGAGGGCCTGGCTGTAGACCAGCTCTCGCAGCACCCGCAAGTTGAAGTAGTCCTGCGCCAGCTCTCGAAGCCGGCGCTCGGCCAGCCACGTGTCACCGAGTGCCACGGGCTCGTACCCCGCGGGCAGCGCCTCGTGGAACCCGAGCAGGACATACTCCATCTCCCCATCTCGCAGGCGATGCCGAATGGAGCGGACCGCGGCCGCCCCCCCCTTCTGCTCTTCGCGCGCCATACTGCCTCCACGAGCCTCCGTACCCGGAGCGCTCTTCACCCGGCGGGTCGAACCTTCATGGGTAGGCCGTCCCGTTCCACCGGGACACCTCATCCTTATCACAGACCATGTCGTGCATTCCCTGCGTCCTGCTGGACAGGACCCCCACCCGCTTGCACCCACCGAATGTGCCAATCTGCCGCCCGTCCGCCCGGTAGACGTTGCACCGCAGCCCATTCCAGCGCACCCAGCCCTTGCACTCGATGCGCTCCGCGCGGCCGTCCTCGTCGAGGTCGTACTTCAGGTTCACCGTCGTGAAGTCCGGGCTCTGGCCCTGCTCGTCCGCGACCTTCCAGAGCTCGTCGGCCGTGTACTCGAAGACCGTCTCCAGGGTGGTGCGCGGGCGGACCGAGAGCTGCCGGGCCTCGTGCTCCGCGAACACGAAGGTCTTCTCTCCCTCTTCATCCGTGATGGTGAAGGTGGGCTTCCCCTCCGCCTCTCCGAGCAGGGGCGGCGCCTGCCAGGTACAGAAATTCCCCGTCACGACGGGCGCACCTTCGCGCGGCACACTGGCGAAGAGGTAGCAGGGCGCGCAGCAGTTGCCCCCGGTCGAGACATACACGAGCGCGTCATCGCGGCCGTCCTGATCGAAATCGCCCACGAACAACAGCGCGAGCGAGAGCTGGCCGCGCAGATCGGCGCGAATCTCTCCGTCCTTGCCAGGAGGAATGTGCTTCTGCAGGTCGATCAGCACCTGCTCCCGCGCTCCGTCCCGGACCTCCAGCCGAGAGCCTATCGTCGTGCGCGAGTAGCCATGCTCACCGTCCGTGACATACCGGAGGGAGCCCACGGAACCCTCCGCAACCTTCAGCCCCAGGGCCTCCGCGACGAGCCGCGCATCCGCGTCCTCGAACGCGCGGGAGAGGACGACGTAGGAGAGGCCGCCTTCGGCCGGGCGCGACGTCCCACGGACGACGTACAGATGATCGTCCCGGGCCCCCACGCCCACGAACGAGCCGTCCCGGCGCTCGAGCGTCTTCGCGCCGAACAGCCGTTGGGGAAAGAGGGCATCGGCGAGACACCCGTCGGGTGTCGCGGGGCTCGCGCAGGGGAGATGACGCTCCAGGGGAGGAGCTCCGCCTCCACCTCCAGGTCCGGCCAGCCGGTCGAACTGATAGTCCAGGTAGTGCTTGCGCAGCGCGGCCCGGGCCCCCGGGTGTTTCGGGGCGAGCGTGGCCGCGCGAGCGGCGTGCTCGAGCCGATCGTGCACGTCCAGCCCGGATTTCTCCGCGGCCGCGAGCAACGCCTCGGCCTCGGGCGCCTCGGGCCCTGCACTGCGCGGGGGAGCCTCGCCCGGGTGCTCGGGGCGGGGCTCGGCCGGAGGGGGAGGGCCGGCCGGGGCCTTGGGGCACGCGGCCAGGAACACCGCGGCCAGACAGGACAGATAGACACGACGCATGGAGCTCATCCCCGTCACCTTCCCACGATCTAGAGCCGGTAGTCCCAGCCCCTATCGAGCCAATCCTTCACCGGAGCCGTGGCGTCCGCCTTGGTGACGAAGCCCTTCTTCTCCTTGTCCAGCCCGCTGTTGGGCACGTATTCCTTCTCGCCCGCCCGGAAGTAGATCTCCGTATCCGCCTTGCCGATTCCAGCGGGCCACAGGATGCACGCGTAGACGTCACCGAGCGTGACGAGCGGCTTCTTCTTTTCGGTCATGAAGTGGCGGAAGTACTTCTGGACGTAGTCGAGCTGCTCGACCTCGGTCATCGCCCGCAGCACCTCCGCCTTCACGCCGGTAATCTTCTCGTTATCTTCCGTGGGCATGAATTGGATGAGGCCAAAGGCATTGCTGCTCTTGCCCGGCGTATTGGCCTTGAACTCGCCACCCGTCTCGAAGGCCATGCACGCCATCAGGTACTGCGGATTGACCTTCAGCTCATCCGCGATGGCGAACACCTTCTTGCGGAACTCGGGCGGCACCACCTCGCCCCAGATGAGCGTACCGGCGACGGAGCGGCGCGTGCCGCCGAACTCGTAGGTCACCTTGGGAACGTCGGTGGAGAGGACCTTCCCCTTGTTCCCCACCACGCTGGCCTCCAGCAGGTACCGGCCAGCGCTCTGAAGCTGCCGGACGAGGACCGTGTCCAGGATGCGCGCCGTCAGGAAGCCCTGGGCATCACTCAATCCCCCTCCGCCCTTGGAGATGTCGTAGCGGAACTTCACCCGCGTCATCAGGACCGGGTTCTCGAGATCCGCCAGGAGCTCATAGAGGGTGAAGGCCAGCACGCTGCCGTCCTGCTTGCCGTTCGGGATGTAGCTGGCCTGGCAGCGGGCCAGCAGGTACGACGAGTCATCCGCGAGCACGACGGGGCTCATCCGGGGATGGGCCAGGGAAGGAACGCACTCGTAGGCGGCAGGAGGCATCACCGGGGGGACGACGGCCTGACCCCACAGCTTCGCCTCGGGTTTGGTGATCTTCCCCCGGATGACCACCTTCTTCTTGAAGATGCTCTTGTTCGACAGGGGAACGAGTGCCTTGAGCAGCCGGGGGTTGTTGTCCACCGGTGCCGTGGTGAGCTTGACGAGCTCCTTCTGCTCCGTCTCGTCGTAGATGGAGAAGGCGGGCGCCGCGGCCTTCCAATACGCGGCATCCCCCGCGAGCTTGAAGGTCAGGCAGAGGCTGTTGTCCTGCACGCCAATCGAGGCCAGCCCGAAGAAGGGAGTCCGGGTCGGATCGATCTTCCGCTCGGCCAGCTCCGAGGAGGCAATCGCGGTGGCCAGGTCCCTGGGCGTCTTGGCCTGCTTCGTCGCGGTCTTCTTTCCCGTCTTGGGGGGCTCGAGCCAGAGTTGGTCGTCGTCGAAGGTGTGGAACAGCGCGGGGTCGTAGTCCATGACCGAGCTGACGGGCACGTAGCTGGTGGTGCCCGACAGGGTCTTGGGAATGCGCAGCAGGAGGAAGTGCGGCTTCTCCTCCTTCTCCTCCGTGGCGGGACCGAAGATGTCCGCGGCATACACCAGGAAGGAGGAGGCCCAGTCGGTGGGCACCAGCTCCACCGGGCGGGTGATGGGCGTCATCACCTGGAGCGGGGTGGAGGACAGCGGCGCCAGGGGCTTGTACTCCCAGAGGCCCAGCTCCAACGGGAGCATGAAGCTCGGAGCGACGTTCGACACCTTCACTTCCGCGCGCCCGTCGGTGAGCTTGAACACCTCCAGCTTCGGTTTCGGGAACGAGACGGCCTTGGCCTTCTCCCACAGCAGGTAGCTCAGCCCGTCTGGATCCACGAGCTCGAGCCGGACATCGAAGGAGAAGGGGCCCTCGCCCGTCCCGAGGTAGGTCAGCAGGGTAGAGCCTTCGCTCGTCGCGCAGCCGACCTGCCATTGGCGCTCCTCCTTGTCCTCCGTGGTCCAGTCGAAGGTGGAGTACGCCAGGGCATTGGGCGTCTGGCCCGTGCCTTCCCTGAAGACGGAGAGCCGGAGCGTGGCGCCCTCGAGCCGGTCGTGGACCTTCGGCACGAGCGTGAGGAGCTGACCCAGGCGGACCTCTCCGGGGGTCGCGCCCGTCACCCCCAGCGTGTTGGTGAACCGCATCGGGCCGGAGACCTTGCACTCGGGCGCGGAGGGGAAGTCCGGGAAGACGCTCAGCTCGGCGAGGCCCTCGCCGAAAAGCCCCGCCTTGTAGAGATCGAACTCCACGTCGACCCGGCAGCTGGTGCCGCTGATCTGCATGGGCACGTCGCTGACGTCGGTCCCCTTGGAGATGTCGAAGGAGTTGGTCTTGATCTGCACGCGGCACTTCGTGCCGGCGGGCAGGTTCTTGTGCGTGCCCGTCAGCTTGAACTTGTAGGTGCGCCCGTCCACCGACCAGTCCGCCAGCTTGAGCGTGAGGGTGGTGTGGGGCACGACGACGAGCCGGAAGACACCTTCCGAGCCTGGATCGATACGGACTTCGCGCCTCTCGAATGGCGTGGTCATCTCGGCTACCTCCCCTCGCCCGTGCCAGCCGTCTCGGACGTCTCGCCCTCGGGCGGCGGTTCGAGGCGGACAGGAAGGGTGAGGGCCTCCGGGGTCACACAGTTCAGGTCCTTGTTCTCCGGCTGCACCGCGATGACACGAACCTTGTACTGCTTGCGATCCTGGAGCGCGGCCGCGACATCATCCACCTTCAGCGTGGCGCGGAAGACGCCCTGCGCGTCCGTCAGTCCGGCCGCCACCTGCTTCTTCGGATGCGGCACGTCGTAGGTGATGGCCGTCTTGGGCAGCACCAGGACGGGCCACGGGGCCTTCGGCTTCTTCGGGTTGACGGGCGGTGGCCCGGGATCGAAGACCTCGACCCGGAAGACGCTGCCGGAGGGGACGGCCCGCGTGGCCACCTCGAGCTTCAGCTGGAAGCCCTTGCCTTCCTTGTCCTCCACCTTGAGCGTGGCCGCGGGCTTGATGAGGTACTCGTCTCGAGACGAGGGCTGAACGTCGATCTTCTCCGTCTCCAGGGGCACCCCCTGCTTCCGGGCCTTGGCCGTGAAGAAGAGCTTCTTTCCCTGGAGCTTCTTCTCGCCGAAGTCCACCTGCCGCACCAGGCAGAGCGAGTCCGGCGTCTTGACGAAGCTCACCTTCGCGTTCTTGTTGAGCTGCTTGTCGTCGTTGAAGTCGATGGTCGGATCGGCCGCCTTCCAGAAGCTCTCGGGGGCGCCCAGGAGCTCCACGGAGATCTGGATGCCCTTCGAGGTGAGCTGCCAGGACGGCTTCCCGAAGGCGGGACGATGCAGCACCTCCGTGACCTGGGTGGACCACAGCTCCAGGTAGCCGGCCCTGGCCTCGCTCTTCAACGTCTCGAGCTTCAACGCCTCGGGCTTCGTGCCCGTCGCCTCCTTGGGCAGCAGCGCCTTGTCCAGCGTGCCGCCACCATTGGGGAAGAGGCAGCCGAACTGCACCTCCAGCTGCTCATCCGGCGCGAGCGTCTTCCTGAGCTCGGCGAAGAGGGCGGAGGGATCCACCTGGCTCACGAGCGCACCGGAGTGACTGCTCGACCGCGGCGCCTTCACGGAAACCCGGAAGGCGCCCTGCTCCTCTTCCGTGACGTCCGCGGCGGCCCAGCCGGACTCCTTCACCTTGTTCACGGCGGCGCGCAGCAGGTCCACGGCCTCCGGTCCCGAATTGGGCGCCTTGAGCAGGATGGAGAGTCCATCCGCGGAGAGCGCGGACAACAGCAGGTTCTGACGTGGCACGAACTCGCGCTGGATGCGCTCCACGGACTCGACGAGATCCCAGGCGAGCTTGGGCTCGGGCTTCTGATTCTTGGCCGCCTTGGGAGCGGGAGCCGGCTTCTGCGCCGGGGCCGTACCCGCCGCGGGGGGAGGCGCCGGCGGCTCCTTCGCCGCGTCGATGAAGACCTGGTACGTGAAATGCTCCGTCAGGTAGGTCTTGTCGTCCTTGGCGACGTTGCCACGCTTGATGAACCCCTCCGCGAACGCGAAGCCCACGTCCTCGTTCACGGCGAGCTGCTCTCGCGCCTCGAGGGGAATCACCCACTCGACGACCTGGAACGACGGAGCCGGCTCGGAGCCCTGCTCGGCCGGCGGGGCATTCCCGGGGGCCGCGGCGGAGACCTTGCTCTTCGAGGTCCGCGCGAGGAGCCAGCCCCGGAGAAGCTTCGGACAATTCTCCCGGAAGGGGATCCGCCAGGAGAGCACCCCATTCGGGCCCAGGACGGGCCCCTCGCTGGTCTCCGCGGACTGCTTGCCGTCCTGGCCTGGCGGCTCGGGGGCGTACTGGAGACAAGGGGTGAGCCCCTCCAGCACCAGACCGCCGATCTCCACCGCGCCTTCCGGCTTGAGCAGCTCCCATCGGCCCCACCCGGGAAACTCCACGGGGTGGGCGAACACGCCCTCCGAGAAGGTGCCCCGGGCGAGGTCGCGCGTCAGGTCCTCGTGGCGCACCTGCAGGACGACCGGCTCGTTGCCGTCCCCCCGCTGCACGGCACCGGCATAGACGAGCTCCCCCACCTGCCGGGGTGGGCTCTCCGTCCTCGCGGGCAACCACCCGAGGGCGGCCACCTTCTTCATCTCGTCTGAGCGCCACCGGGGAACGTCGGCGAACCGGACGAAGCCATGCTTGTTCAGCAGGCCCAGGAGCCAGGCGAAGGTGACCGGGTGGGGATTGTCGAGGAAGGTCTCCTTGGGCAACTGCGCGCCGTCGAAGAGGCTCTTCTCCCCGTTGGGACCCAGGAAGGCCTTCTCCTTGTGGGCCCACCACGCGACCGACTCCGCGTATTGGAGGATCGCGTCGTCCGCCTCCTTCTGCTTGTCGGCGTACACGACGACGCCGTAGCCGATGGGCAGTTCCTTGTCGGCCTTCAGGCGCGCGCTCATCTGCGCCTTGATGCCCTCGACGCTCCAATCGTTCAGGTGGCGGAGCACGACATTGCGCCAGCGCATGGAGGCCAGGTTCTTGAAGTGCTCGACGTCCTTCTGCAGGGCGTCCTTGCCGGCACCGCCGCCCGGCTGGATGAAGAAGCCCTCGTGCTTGCCGGCCACCACGTGCGGCTCCACGTAGATCTTCCTCGCCCTGGCGGGCACGCGGACCGTCACGCTCTCCGCCCGGCCGTCGTAGTCGATCAACTCCTCGCCACAATCCGCGGGCTCGAAGGTGAACTTGAGCTTGTAGGGGCCCGCGGGCAGCGAGCCCTTGTAGTTCTCCACGAGGACCTTGGTGAGGTACCCGGGCTCCTTCTTCGGCGCGGTGTCCTTCGGAGGCGTGTCGTCCTTGGAGAAGGGCAGCGCCCGGTGGGACTCCAGCAGCAGCCGCAGCAGCGCCACGTGGTAGGAGCCCTTGAAGCTCTTGAGGAGGTTGCGCTCCGGGTCACCCGCGTGCTTCGACACGGGCGCCATCTCCACCAGGGACGCCAGCTCGCCCTCGCCGATCGGATCGAAATAGTTGTTCTGCGAGTCCTTCTCCTCGAAGAACTTGAAGAAGTCCTTCTCGAGCGAGAGCTTCTCGGTCGCGAACTCGAGGAACTGCTGGAGCTGCCCCGGCTCGCTCGGCGCGAGGATCTCCCAGTGGAGGAAGCCCTCCCGCGTCCCGTCGACGTAGCCGAGCAGCTCGCCCGTGCGCACCTGGAGGTAGGGCTGACAGAAGGTCACCATCTCGCCCTGAATCAAGGCGTCCTGGATCTTCTTCAGCTCGTCATCGGACTTCTTCCACACCCCACGGAGCAGCCCGTCCTCCTCCTTGCCGAGCGCGAACGGCACGGACGTTCCGGCGCCCTTCCCCATCATGGAGAAGGCGCCGCCTTTCATCACGAGGAGCTCCTTCGTGCCTCCTTCCGGGGGGTCCTTCTGCAGCCAGCGGACCTGCCGGAAGGCCTCGTGCTGCGGGTCGAGCACGGACAGGCTGCCATGGAGGCGCGCGAGGGTCTTGTGCCAGGTGACGCCCTCGTACGAGGTCGACTGCTCCGAGGGCGACGTTCCCCAATCGGGAGGCGCCAGGTGCATGTAGAGGCTGTAGAAGGTGAAGCGCTTGCCTTGCGCCGGCGGCTCTCCTTCCTTCTGCTTCGGAACCACCTCCTCGACGTCGTGGCGGACCAGCACGAAGGAGTTGTGGGCGCCCGCGAGCTCCTGGGCCAGCTCGTTCGCCGTGACATCCTGGGTGGTGGACGTGCCCGTCGCGGGCTTCGCCGCCTTGGCGTCCTCCGGCGGGCGGTAGGCATTGGCCAGGCGGATGGCCACGATGTAGCCCGGCGCCAGGCAGCGCACCTCCTTCACCACGGCCGGGGCCTTCTGCGCCGGAGCCTTCTGCGCCGGGGTCTTCTGGCCCGAGCCCTTCTGCGCCTGGGGCTTCTGGGCGGGAGGCGGCTGGGGGGCAGGGGCCTGCTGGCCGGTGGAGCCCGTGAGCGCGAAGAGCGGCGACTCCAGGTGGACGCCCGAGTGGAGGTTGCGGAAGCTTCCCATGGGGAAGCGGCCCGCCGCGGCCTTCTCCGTCAGCGCGAAGCAGTTGACCGGGCGGAAGCGCTCCTTCTGACCATCGAAGGGGTAGGCGACCGCGCGCGCGACGTTGCTGAAGACGAACTCCGGGGGAACGGTCGTCGACCGGTGCGAGTAGATGAACGCGCCGCCCTTGTGCGACTCATTGTAGTAATCCATCCACAGGTCATCGCGGATGGTGCTGTGGGTGTTCTCCTCGAAGAGCTTCCGGGCCCGCAGCAGCACCAGGGAAGCCTTGGCGCAGGAGGAGTCTCCTGGAATCAAGCGGATCAGGTCGTGCTTGCCATTGAGCGCGCCAACCCCCTCCAGGTCATCCGAGCTCATCTTGGTGGTGGGCGGGAAGAACATGCCCACCTTGATCTTGCTGTTCTGGGTCGAGGGGTCGGCGACCATGAGCCAGAGGTGCCGGCCCGTGGAATCCGTCAGGTAGGCATAGCCCACGATCAAGATGAGGTGGATCGGGCTGCCCGTCTTCTCGGAGAAGCCCGAGTACAGGATGACCGGGTTGTTGGCGGTGAGCGAGTCCAGCATCGTCTTCAGCCGCGACTCGATCCGCACGGGATCATTCGCGATCTGCGCCGCCAGGCTCTTCCGGTTCTCCTCGTTGGCGGGGAGGATCTTCGCGTAGGCAAAGTCGAGGATCCTGGACGCACTGAAATCAATGAAACCACCCTGCTCGTCGAACTTCTCCGGAATCCGCACCGCGTCGATGTTGGCGACGACGTGGGCCGGGTTGGTAACGGCGTAGGTCTTGTCGACGTTGCGGTCGTGCGGGGGATCGGTGGGCTTCGTATGGAACGCCCGCTGACCGCCCGGGTAGCGGAGGTCCACGTAATACCCGGGCTTGTCGGCGTTCCAGTGGGTGATGAACCTGGACTTGAAGTCACCGCCCTGGATGGCTTGATAGTAATTGAACGCCATGGTGGCGGACGTTCGTCCGCACCAGTCCCGCGCGCTCCCCTCGTAATGCTGTCCCAGGAGCGGGACCTTGAGGAGGTGGTACTCATCCAGCACTGGCCCCAACTTCTCCAGCTTCTCCGCCAGATCGTACTCCCAATCCGGCCAGTACCTGTTCTGCGTCATGGCAAGTTCTTCCAGCAAGCGCTGTGCACGTCCTGGACTACGGCCCCCCCTGAAGACAGGGCACATGATGCTGCGGATGCCACCCGAAGTTGGAGCCGTAGGCCGTCTCCCCCAGCCAGGCCACGTCGTCCTCGTCCCCCACCGGCAGCTTGAACAGTTGCCGGGTCGTGCTGCCGTCCAGCCCCTCGAGCGTCAACTCGAGCCCGTTGTCGCGCCTGACCACCGCGGAGATCCAGTACCTCCGCGGCACGTCATGGCCCGGCTCCTCGAGCAGGAGACGCCAGCGCCCGTGCATGTCGGGCACGAACTTCAACAGGAAGGGCCTGTCCCCGCAGTCATTCCACTGAAACTCGAGGAAGCCGTCCTCGGCCCGCTTCAGCAGACCCCACTCCCTGGGGAGCCCATCCAGGAGGGCCTGGGAGGCCTCGTCGAGGATGTACTGGCCGAACGGGAGATCCTCCCTCTCCGGACGGAACATCTCGACGCCCTGGAAGAGGGCTTTGTCCAGGACGGGCGTGGAGGCAGCACTGGAGCGATCCAGGACCGTGCCCGTCAAGACCTCGGTCTTCTTGTCGACCTTGTATTTGCCCCGGTAGACGACCACGTTCTCGGCCTGCCCGAGCGCGACCACGAACAGGTTCTGCCGGGTCTCGACCCGGACCGTCACGTCCTTGAGGGAGCCCGCGCTACACTCCTTGAAGCAGACGGCGATGCTCTGGAAACCGCACGAGCACGTGAACGTCCGCTTCACCGTCGGATTCTTGATGCGGGCGGCGAGCTCGAGGTTGCGCTCGAAGAAAAGCCGCCCCAGCTCCTTCTGCAGCTCGACGTCCTCCGGCGAGAGGGTGGCCGCCCGGAGCGCGCTCTCCTGACGCTTCTCGAGCTTGAGCTTGGGGTTGCGCGCCTCGGCCCGGAGCTTCTCGACCGAGGGCTTCTCCGTCCCGAGCAGCGAGGCCGCGGCGTAGCCTTCCTGGTCCCCACAGCGGACCTTCAGCCACTCCCCCTGGAGCTTCTCGGTGACGTGGCACTCCGTGCCGATCCGCAGCTTCTCGAGGAGCTCCCCCTCCTGGGAGGGCGCCTTCCGCAGGTTGACGGAAGAGCCGAGGATGTACACCCGCTGCTGCTCCGCAGCGGCATCACTCGCGGCCGCGACAAGCAAGAGGGAGATCAGCAGCGTTTGCATTCCCGAAAGCCCCCGAATGCCCTGACTGGTAGAGCGTTGAACGACTGTTGACGATTGCATGCCCCTCTGACGGCTGTCCAGGGAGGCACATTCACCCACCACGGGCACTCGCGCGGGCCTGCTTCCTTCACCGCCCTCCTGCCATCAAGGCAGGCCCTGCGGCATGGACCGCGATACACACTGGACTTTTCCGAAGCCGCCACGGCACCAGTTCCCCATGTGGGAGAGAAGGCGCTCGGGCTGCGGAGACAGCGCCTCCAGGAGGTGGACGGAGCGGCCGCAGGACATCGCGAGCAAAGGCAGACATGAGCCCACTGACACTTGTCATTCTAACGATGGCCGCCCGCGCCAGCCCCGTCCCAGCTCAGGCGGAGGGCACCTTCTGAAGCCACCGCCCGAGCACCTCGGCCGAATTGGCGTGCTGCTCAATCCACTGCGGCACCATGCCCGAAGACACGGAAACGAGCTCCTCGTCGGTCATCAGCATGGGCACGAGCAGACCCACGGGAGGGCCGGCACCGAGCTCCACGTGTCCGGCCCAGGCGAGCGCCACGGCCTTCATGCCCAGAGGACCGGTGGGCTCTCCGAAGCGCACGCGGTGCTCGGGGGCCCAGGGGGGCTCCTCGGGGGACCGCGCGTGCAGCATGCGCCCGATCAAGGACAAGCTCTCGGCGATCATCGGGTGGTGGGTGGGCAGGTTGAGGAGGAACTCCAGGTGGGCGGAGTCCTGCTCGACGGAGCCCCGAGGCTGGAGAACCCGGCCGATGCCACAGGTCATGGTGACGAAGCGGCCATTCTGGCTGCGCAGCACGAGCACCTCATGGGGTGGCTGCGGAGCCGGGAGGTTGTCGCGGGAGACGGAGGCCACCTTGCGCAGGCCCTTGGCCTCCATCTGGGAGAGAAGCAGTTGCCGATAAGCGGGAAAGGGCATGGGCCCACCCGAAACCGAGGCCGTGCGAGCCCACACGTCGGCCAGCCGCGGCACCGGGGCCACCGGGACGAGCTGCAATCCCCTGCCCCCTGGCTGCACACGGTAGCGAGCGGCGAACGCCTCCGAGAGGCCAGGGTTGTCCACCTCCAGGGGGAAGGCGCCCACGGCGACGCCCAGGGGAACAACGAGCTCCTCGCCATCGGCCAAGAGACGGTTGCCGTGCAGCATGGTGTGGCAGGCCAGCAATACGGCCTCCTGGGCGCGCGAATAGGCCTCGCCCTCCGGGAGCCCGGGGCCCGAGGAGGGCGCGGACACATCCGGCAGATCCGCCACGTCCATGCCATACGAGGACAGCATTCCCTGCGACTCACCCAGGTCGAGCCAGGCCCCGAGGGAACGGCAGCGCAGGTCCTCCGGCGCCCCGAGCCGCCGCAGCCACTCCCGAGCATCAAAGAGAACCTGCCCAGCGCGGTGGACAACGACAGCATGCGCGGTGCCCGCCTGAATCAACTGTTGGGCCAGCTTGCCGAACACCCGCAGCGTGCCCTCGGGGCCGAGCGCATCCGGGTGGTTGGGAGCGATGTGCCGCAACTTCAGGCCCATGCCCACACCGCCCAGGAGCGTGAGGAAGCCGGCACCGGGCGGCAGGTCGGGAGACACGAAGCGCCGGTCGAGCCCCGTCACAGGCAGGGGACCCTGGCCCACGAGGAGCCGGACGGACTGGGAGCCGCCCAGGTTGAGCATGGGGGAGGGAGAGAATTCGAGGCGAGCGCCCAGCGGCTCGAGCAACTCGGGCGACAGGAGCTTCCGGATGCCCGCGCGCCCCGGCTCCGGAGCCTGTGCCAACAGCAGGGTGAGTGCGCCCAACTCCATGGCCGTCGCCACCACCTGCTCCAGAGGAGGCGGCGCATGACCGAGGGCCGAGTCCTGCGCCTCGAGCAACGAGTCCGCCGCGACCTCCGAACCCGGAGCAGGCTGGAGCGCGCGAGCCCTCCAACCACCACGCGGGTGGGGCTCAATCTCAGTCACGAGCACGCGCATGGAGGGCACCGGCTCGAGACCCGCGCGACAGGCGGAGCGACCAAAACGCAGCTGCGGTCCGCCTTCCAGCTCGAGCGTGCCGACACCATCGCCCCTGTCGAAGGAGACGATGACGGCCGGTCCCGGGGAGGGAGGGACCTCGCGCTGCGCCTCACCCGGGGTAGCCGCCTCCGTGCCTGGCTCCTTCTTGCGGCCCTTCAACCAGTCCATCAAACCCATGTCGCCTCCACGTCGAGCAGCGACTCGGGAGCATAGAGGCGGGAGCCTGGAGCCGCATCAAACCGGCGTGCCGTGACTCGCGGAGAGCGAACGCCGATCCACCTTGCCAGCACTGGTGCGAGGCAGGGCCGGGAGGAAGCGCACCGAGCGAGGCTGCTTGTAGCGGGCGAGCCGACCCTGACAGAAGTCGAGCACCTGGGCCTCGGTGAGGTCCGCACCGGGGCGCGCCACCACGAGCGCACGCGGCACCTCGCCCCACTTGGAGTCCGGCACACCAATCACACACACCTCGGCGATCTCAGGGTGTGCGGCGAGCACGTTCTCCACCTCAGAGGGGTAGATATTCTCTCCGCCGGAGATGATGAGGTCCTTGCTGCGGCCGACGATGCTGAAGCACCCGTCCGCGTCGCGCCGGGCGAGATCTCCAGTGTGGAGCCAGCCGCCAGCGAAGGTCTTCGCGGTCTCCTCGGAGCGGCGCCAGTAGCCAGCGCACAGGTGAGGCCCGCGCAGGAGCAACTCACCCTCCTCGCCATCGCCCTCGATCCGGGCCTCCACATGGAACAGGGGCACGCCGACGGCGCCGGGCTTGCGGCGCACATCACCTGCGGGAAGCCAGAAGTTGTTGGGCCCAGCCTCGGTGAGGCCATAACCCGTCTTGAAATCAATGCCACGAGCGAAGAAGCGCTCGAAGACGGGCTGGGGACAAGGAGCGCCGCCGCTGACGATCAACTTGAGGCGAGAGAAGTCCACCGAGTCAAAGCGCGGGTGGCGCTGCATCTCGATGAACATGGTGGGCACGCCGAAGAAGAGGTTGATGGCGCCGCGGTGGATGAGGTCGAAGACCTGCTCAATGGCGAAGGCGCGGGCGACAACGGTGGTGCCCCCCACATAGACGAGGGGGGTGGTGAAGACGTTGAGGCCACCGGTGTGGAAGAGGGGCGCGTTGAGGAGCGCGGTGTCGTCAGCAGTCAGGCCCCAGCTCACGACGGTGTTGGCCGCGTTGGCGGTGATGGAGCGGTGGGTGAGAATGGCGGCCTTGGGGATGCCGGTGCTGCCACCGGTGTAGCAGAGCACCCACGGCTCCTCGGGCTCGATATCCACATGAGGCAGGGGCGCGTCCGACAGAGAGTCCCGGTGGCTGAACGGGATGTCCTCGGGCTTGCGGGCGGACGACTCCTCCAGGTGGACGAAGTTCCGGATGCCGCGGGCGAGGGGGCGGACGGCCTCGACCTGAGACTGGAAGTCGGGGCCGTGGACGAGGACGACGGGCTCGGCGTCGGCGAGGAGGGAGGCGAGCTCGGGGGAGCTGAGACGCCAGTTGAGGGGCTGGAGGATGGCGCCGAGCTTGCCGCAGGCGAAGAGGAGATCGAGGAACTCGGTGCAGTTCATCGCGAGCACGGCGACGCGGTCGCCGCGGCGGACACCGAGGACGTCATGGAGGAGACGGGCGGTGCGGTTGGCGGAGGAGTTCCACTCGCGCCAGGAGATGCGGCGGTCACCGCGGAGGGAGTCGAGGAGAGCGATGCGCTCGGGAGCGAGCGAGGCCCTGCGGGCAAGCCAGTCATGGACGATGGGCACGAGACACTCCGTGACGCCAACAGAGAAAGGAAGACACCAACCCTCGGACACCAACCCTCGGACAACACCCCTCTCCCGCCGGGAGAGGGACGGGGTGAGGGTATATCGATTCCCGGGTTCAACCCTCTCCCTCTGGGAGAGGGACGGGGTGAGGGTAGACCGGAGCCTACCGGGACGAAAACCGAAAGTCCCTGAGCCCCCGGTGCGCTGGCCGTGAACCTGCCGCACGACTACCGTTGCCGCACCTCACCAGACGCCCGATGCGCCCCCTCCCATTCTGCCTCGCCCTGCTGCTGTCCACGGCCGCCCTGGCCGGCCAACCCACCCTCTCACCCACGCGCTTGCGAGCCCTGGAGACAGAGCTGCTGAACGCAGTGCGCCAAGTGCCCTTCGACCAGGTGCTCGACTGGAGACACAAAGGCGAGCGCATCACGCACCCACCGAACGTGGACGTGGCGGTCATCGAGCTGGACGCGGAGGGGCGCCCGGTGGCGGTGGCGAACGTGCTGCTCTCGAGGGACTACCCGAAGGGGCAAGCGGTGCCCATCGACGCACAAACACTGGGAACCCAGGCGGTGCGCTTCACGCGGTGGGACCTGGAGCGCTGGGACGGACAGAAGGGCTGGGCGGACGCTCCAGCCGAGGACGACCTGGTACCCGGACGCGAGCAGGTGCCGCTGCGCTTCATGGCGCCCTACCCCGCGTCACTCTTCAAGATCCTCATCGTGTACGGAGTGATGAAGCTCGTGGACCGGGGTGAGCTGACGCTGGACACGCCGTACCGGTTCATGCGGGACACGGTGGACAAGGGCGAGCGCCCGTTGCGGGGCTGGCTGGAGCCGATGATCGTCGAGTCGGACAACGGCGCGACGGAGGCGCTGGTGAAGCTGCTGCACGAGCGGGGGGCGATGGAGAGACTGAACGCGGAGTACGCGGCGCTGGGGCTCGGAACACTGCAGGTGAACGGGACGTCGCCGGTGACGGGGAGGAACTGGCAGCCGGGGAGCATCCACATGACGGCGCTAGACACCGCGCGGCTGTTCCTGCTCATCAACGGGGGGCCGGGGGTGCTGTGGAGGACGCGGGAGGGACGAGCGGTGACAGCGGCGGAGCTGTCGGAGCCCTCGCGGAACTTCCTGAAGAAGCTGCTGGCGGACCAGGGATACGCGGAGGGCTTGAGCTCGACGCTGGTGTGCGGAGACGCGAACGTGCGGCCGGGAATCCCGACAGCGGTGCCGTCGAGGTGGCTGGCGGCGGACGGGACGGCAACCGTAGGGGTAACGGCGTTCAAGCGGGACACGCGACCATGCAACGCGGCAGCGGAGGTGGAGTTCCTGCACAAGACGGGGCAGACGGAGAACTACGGGAGCGACGCGGGAATCGTGCGGGCCTTGCCGGGCAAGGAGCCGAGGCACTACGTCATCGCGTTCCTGTCGAACCTCGGCTACCGCTACTACGACGAGGGGGTGGCGGGGACGGCGAACTTCTCTGACGAGGAGAACGGCTTTCCCGGCACGGTGACGGCGATCGGCTTCACGCAGAGCATCGCGGAGCTGGGCCGCCGGGTGGACGAGGCGATGAAGCAGCGGAGCCATGGGAGGCGTTGACTCCTGCGGTCACCCACCAGGGCAGGACGATTCAGGTAGTCACCAGGGATGGGACTCGGCTATCCTGCTCGCGGACGAGAGAGAGAACCCATGGACGAGGAGTCACTCCGAAGGAAGCTGGCCGCCATCGAGACCCTCTTCGCCGGAGCCTCCACCCTGGGGGAGCGCGAGGCCGCTGAAGCCGCGCGTGAGCGCATCCTCGCCAGGCTGAAGGCCGCCAACGAGGCGCAGCCAGCGGTGGAGTACCAGTTCTCACTGGCGGACGAGTGGCAGCGCAGACTCTTCGTCGCCCTGTTACGCCGGTACCGTCTGGAACCCTACCGCTACCGGGGGCAGCGGCGCACCACTGTCATGGTGCGGGTGCCCGAGCGTTTCGTGAAGGAGACCCTCTGGCCTCAGTACCAGCAGCTCGCCGCGACCCTGCGTGGCTGGCTGGACGAAGTGGCCGATCGCGTCATCCGTGAAGTGCTTCAAGCGGAAGGAGGCGGGCTCGAGGAGAAGGTCGCCAGCCCACGGCTGGGCCCCGGCGGCAGTGGGCCCGCGACACCTGCTGACTGAGCACCTCGGCTCCCGGGTCTCGGAAGCGGGCCACCTCCGCGCCTCACGGCACCAGCACGAGCTTGCCCACGGTGGAGCCGGACTCCAGCGCGCGGTGCGCCTCCGCCACGCGCTCCAGCGGGAAGCGCGTGACGGGAGGCGAGGTGATGCGGCCCTCCTCCACCCAAGCGAGCAGCCGCGCCATGGCCTCCGCGAGCACGTCGCTGCGCTCGAACAAATAAGAGAGGTTGAAAGCAAGGACGCTCGTGTTGTCGTTGGTGAGCGAGAGCGGATCGAACCGGGGGGTGCGCAGGAAATCCGCGGCGAGCTTCACCCAATTCGGCCGGCCGCCCTGGCGCGGCAACATGGAATGAAAGCCATAGATGACGAGCTTGCCGGGCCGAGCGAGGTGTCGGTAGCTGTCGCGCAGCGTGGAGACGCCATTGGCATCGAGCACGACGTCATAACCGCGGGGAGCGGCCTGCTCGGCGGCGCGCCAGAGGTCCTCGCGACTCTTATCAATGACGACGTCAGCGCCGAGGGCCCGCGCGGTCTCCACCTTGTGACTGGAGCCGACGACGCCCACGGTACGGCAGCCGGCGATGCGCCCCAGTTGCAGCAGGGCGCCGCCCACGCCGCCCGCGGCCGAGTGCACGAGCAACGTGTTACCCGGGCGCGGGTGGGCCAGCTCGAAGAGGGCGTAGTAGGCGGTGAGGAAGACGGTGGGAAAGCCCGCGGCCTGGGCCATGTCGAAGCGCGCGGGCAGAGGGAACACCTGGTGCCGAGGCACTGCGACGTGGGAGGAGTAGCCCCCGAAGCGCGTGACGCCGAACACCCGGGCGCCCACGGCGAGGTCCGTGACGGCGGAGCCTACCGCGGAGACGGTGCCGGCGAACTCGAAGCCCGGGGTGATGGGCCAACCGACGTACTCCTTGGCCGAGGCATACAGCCCCATACGGATGACGCAGTCGGCGTAGTTGACGCCAATGGCCTCCGTGGTGACGACAACCTCGTCAGGAGCAGGCGTAGGGTCTGGCTGTGTCTGGAGCGTGAGCCGGTCGTAACCGCCGGCGCGGGGGATGACCACCTTGCGCATGGCCCAGACATACCCCCTCTCCCGGGCACAAACTTCGGCAACTGGTCCGATGGTCGGACCAGTTCGCGCCGCCCGAGGCCGGAGGGTCCTCCCGCCTCAGACTGAATCCGGGTCGAACGGAAGACCCATGGGAGCGGCGGCATCGGCCACCGGCTGCTCGCTCCCCAGGGCCGGAGCCGGCGCCGGAGCAGGAGCGGCCTCGTCAGCGAACGGGAGTCCCTGGGACCGAACCTCCTCCGCGAGAATCACGGAAGGCTCCACCGCCACGGGCTCCGAGGCACTTGGTGGCACGGCCTCGGCCCCCGGCTCGGGCACGAGGTTGGCGATGTCATCCATGCTCGCGACGAACGCATTGGCGCCCGCGTCGCCGAGGTCCACGCCCCCCTGCTCGAGGTTCTCGATGTCCTCCATGCTGGCGAAGAACGAGTCCGCTCCCGGATCGCTGTAGACCTCCTCTTCCTCCCCGAGCGCATCCTCCGCTGCCTGGAGCGCGGACAGCTCCGCCTCCATCCAGTTGTCGTCCTCCGGCCCTGCCTCCACCTCGGACTCACCGTCTACCTGGAGCGCGGACAGCTCCGCCTCCATCCAGTTGTCCTCCACTCCAGCCGCCGCGGCCTGCTCCGCCGCGGCCCGTTCCAGCGCGGCTGCCTGCTCGGCCCTGGCACGCTCCGCACGAGACACGGACTCGTACACATTGGCCCGAGCCAGGTGCGCGAGCGAAACCCCCGGCTTGTCCGCACCGGTGTCCGGGAGCGCCTCTTTCGCGGCGTCCTTGCCCCCCTTCAGGTCCACGAGGTCCCGCTGGGCGGTCTCGTACCCGTCGGAGAGCGTGAGCTGGGCCCGGAGCGCCCCGCTCTCGGCCTCCTTCTGCGCGCGCTCGGCCTCGAGTGCCTCCAGCTCCGCGCGGTACTTTGCATTGAGGGCCTCCAGCGCCTGTTCCTCGGTCATCAGCGCCGGGTCGTCGACCCCGGCGTGCTTCTCGACGGCCTCGACGCGATTCTGGGCCTCGATGCGCCGCTGGGCCTCGATGACGCTCGCTGTCTGGACGAAGGGGCTGAATCCAATCCTTCGGATGCTCATGGAAGGTCCTCGCTGGGCGCACGGGGGGTGCTTCGTCCTCTATTGTCGCAGCGAGAGGGCCCAGGTTGCGACCCCCCCTGAAAAAGGGGGCGGACCCGGGCCCATCACACGCAGTAGCCTGGGGTCTCTACCCGCACAACCCGTTCAGCCGGAGGCCGAGATGTCGTCCGTGCCCAACCACTACAAGCACAACCTGCGTGACCTGAACTTCAACCTCTTCGAGTTCCTGGACATCGGGCGAAGCTCGCTGGGCAAGGCGCCCTTCGGGGACTTCGACGAGACGGCGGCGCGGCAGACGCTGGAGACGTTCGCCGAGGTGTGTCTGAAGGAGATGGCGCCGAGCTTCACCGAGCCCGAGCACAACCCGCCGAAGCTGGTGGACGGAACGGTGACGCTGCCGCCGGGCATCCAGAAGGCGCTGACGGCCTATCACGAGTCGGGGATGAGCCAGCTGGAACTGCCGGTGCACCTGGGAGGAATGGGAGCCCCCCCCTCGCTGGGCTGGGCGGCCTTCGAGCTGATGGTGGGGGCCAACCCGGCGGTGGCCTTCTATACGCTGGGCGGCATCCTGACGCGCGTCATCGACAAGCTGGGCACGGACTCCCAGAAGAAGCGCTACCTGCCGGCGATGATGGAGCGGCGCTGGGTGGGGACGATGGTGCTCACCGAGCCGGACGCGGGCAGCGACGTGGGCGCGGCGCGCACCAAGGCGCGGCACGTGGGGGGCGACGTCTGGGAGATTGAAGGCGTGAAGCGCTTCATCACCAGCGCGGAGACGGACAACACGGAGAACATCGTCCACATGGTGCTGGCACGGCCCGAGAACGCGGGGCCGGGAACCAAGGGGCTCTCGCTCTTCATCGTGCCCAAGTTCTGGGTGGAGGAGGGCGGCGCACTGGGCGAGCGCAACGGCGTGGTGTGCACGAAGATTGAAGAGAAGATGGGGCTGAAGGGCTCGGTGACGTGCGAGCTGACCTTCGGTGACGGCAAGCCGGCACGCGGCCTGCTGCTGGGCGAGGTGCACGACGGCATCCGTCAGATGTTCCACATCATCGAGCAGGCGCGCATGGCGGTGGGCATCAAGTCCATGGCCACGGTGTCCACGGCGTACCTCAACGCGCTGGAGTTCACGAAGGACCGCAAGCAGGGGGCGGACCTGCTGCAGGCGCGCGACGCCAAGGCCCCACGCGTGAGCATCATCCACCACCCGGACGTGCGGCGGATGCTGATGGCGCAGAAGGCGCACGCCGAGGGCATGCGGGCGCTGTGCCTCTTCACCGCCGCCATCCAGGACCAGGTGGAGCTCAGGGGTGGGCACCGGGCGCTGGAGGCCGCCGAGTACGACTCGCTCAATGATCTGCTGCTGCCGCTGGTGAAGGGCTACTGCTCGGAGAAGGGGTACGAGCTGCTGGGCGTGGCGCTGCAGTGCCTGGGGGGCTCGGGGTACCTGAAGGACTACCCGATGGAGCAGTACATCCGGGACCAGAAGATCGACACGCTGTACGAGGGCACCACGCACATCCAGGCGTTGGACCTGCTGCTGCGCAAGGTGGCGAGGGATGGCGGGGCGACGCTGCAACAGTTGCTGGGGAGGGTGCGCGCGACGGTGGAGTCAGGCGAGGGCGGCAAGGAGCTGGAGACCGAGCGCGCGGCACTGGGCAAGGGGCTGGCGGACCTGGAGACGATGCTGGGCACGCTGCTGGGGAAGCTGGGCGAGTCCGTCTACCACGTGGGCCTGCAGGGCAACCGGGTGCTGCTGGGGCTGGCGGACCTCGTCATTGGCTGGCTGCTGGTGCGGCACGCGGCGGTAGCGCTGGAGCGGATGAAGGAGAACCCGGGCGACAAAACCTTCTACGTGGGCAAGCTCGCCAGTGCGCGCTGGTTCTGCCGCGAGGTGCTGCCGGGGCTCGCCCACGCCGCGCGCATGGTGGAGCAGGGCACACTGGACCTGATGGAGGTACCCGAAGAGGCCTTCTAAGCCCCTGCCCTGCGCATCAACCCCTCTCCCTCTGGGAGAGGGACGGGGTGAGGGTATGGATCGCGAGCCGCCCCCGTGTGCCTGGCCGCCTGCAGAACAAGCTGTGAGCCACAACCCTCCAGGTATCCGGCGTCGGACCCAGGTGTTACACCGGGCCTCACATGGACGAGCAGCAGGGAGAACAGGGCCGCAAGGCGCCGCGCCCCCAGAAGAAGCCGAGGAAGGTCTCTCCTCGCTATCTGGAGAACGCGGCGCTGCACTACCTGAAGCGGTACGCGGCGACGGGAAGCCAGCTCAAGCGAGTGCTCCTGCGCCGGGTGGACCGGTCCATCAAGAGCCACGGTGGAGACCGGACTGAGGCGCTCGGCTGGGTGGACGCACTCATAACCCGGCTCACGAGCAGCGGGCTCATCAACGACGAGGCCTACGCGGGGATGAAGGCGCACTCGCTGCGCAGCTCGGGCCGCAGTGCGCGGGTCATCGCGCAGAAGCTGCGGATGAAGGGCGTGGCGGCGGACGTGGTCGCGAAAAAACTGGCGGACGCCACGGCGGAGCTCTCCGAGGAAGAGGCGGCGAAGATCTGGGCGCGGAAGAAGCGGCTGGGCCCCTTCCGGACCAATGCGAAGACCCGGGAGGAGAACCGCCAGCGGGACATGGCCGCGCTGGCGAGAGCAGGCTTCTCCTTCGGAATCGCGAAGAAGATCATCGACTCCACGCCGGGCTGAGGGCGCTCAGGCGAAGCGAACAGCGTAGATAGGCGGAAGGTGCGCGGAGAGGTGCATCCAGGAGTCTCCGCCGTTCTCGGAGACCCAGAGCGAGCCGGTGCTGCTGCCGAACGCGAGCCGCTCGCCCGAGGCGTCCACGTCGAGCGCGTGGCGCAGGGTGAGATCATAAGCGTGCTCCTGGGGCAGACCCTCGCGAAGCACCTCCCAGCTCTTGCCACCGTCGCGCGTGCGAGACACGACGACACGACCATCGACGGGGAAGCGCTGCTCATCCTTGATGGCGGGGACGCGCCAGGCGATGTCCGGGTTGGACGGGTGGGCCGCGATGGCGAACCCGAAGACGCTCGGAGCGCTCTCGGGGATGGACACCCAGCGGCTGCCCGCGTCATCGGAGCGGAAGACACCGTTGTGGTGCTGCGCCCAGAGTCGCTCCGGGTGCGCGGCGCAGCGCGCGAGCAGGTGCGGATCCTGAATGGCGGGATTCTCGCGCAGCTCGGGAGGCATATACGCGGCGACCATGCCCTGGCTCACCTCCCAGTGCTCACCGCCATCGAGCGTGCGCCAGGCGCCGCCGCACGAGACGCCGACGACAAGCTCATTCGGATTCTTCGGGTGCGGACAGATGGAGTGAATGCCCGGCAAGTCCGTGCCACCACCGAACCACTGCTTTCGCAGCGGATGGTCCCAGAGGCCACGACACAGCTCCCAGAACTGACCGCGATCGTGAGAGCGGAAGAGTCCTCCTCCGACCGTGCCGCACCAGAGGGTGCCGTCCACGACCTCGAGCGCCCAGATCTGCTCGACGCGCCAGGGCCAGGGCTTGCCATCGGGGAGGTTCTCCTCGAGTCCCTCCGGCTTCTTCGGGAAGGCGGGGGCAGTCACCTCATCCCAGCGCTGGCCACCATCGGAGGAAGCGCGCAGCTTCACGCCGAAGTGACCCAGGTAGAGGGCGGCATAGAGGGTGCCATCCGAGGGGGACTTCGCGACCAGCGAGACCGGGTCTCCGAGGAAGGAGGTCTGGGCGATGCTCCAGCGACCATTGGAGCGCCGGAGCTCGAAGAGTCCCTTGCGAGTAGCGACGAAGATGCGATCCGACATGATCAACCCCCTGAGAGAGCCTGCATGACGTAGATGTCGGCGGCCTCGCTGAGCGGCTCTTGCAAGCCCGAGCGGTCGCGAAGCTGACCACCGTTCACGAAGATGACGACGTGATGGCGCAGCGCGCCCTGCTCATCGAGCACGTAGCTCCGCACCAGAGGATGACGGGCAAAGTATTGCTCGAGGGCCTCACGAACGGTGGCCCCACCCACGGGCTCCGAGGGACACGAGACATGACGCTGGAGGCTTGAGGTGAAGGTGACGCGCGGCACGGCGGCGCACCCTAACATCGGAGCGCCGACCGGTCATTTCGCAGCCCTCGTCTGCACCTACCGCCGGAACATGGAGCCGCCCTTCATGACGAAGCGAATCTGGCGCAGCGCGGCAATGTCGCGAGTGGGATCTCCCTCCACGGCGACGAGGTCGGCGAGGAGCCCTTCCTTCACCTGGCCGATGCGGTCCTCCATGTGGAGCATGCGCGCATTGACGGAGGTGGCGGCCTTCAGCACCTGCAAGGGCGCCATGCCATAAGCGACCATGAGCTCCAGCTCGCGGGCATTGTCCCCATGGGGAAACACGCCCACGTCACTGCCGCTGCAGATGGGAACACCCGCGGCGAGGGCAGCGCGGAAGCTGGCGCGCTTCTGCTGGATGGCAGGGGGCTCGGGGTCAGTGCCCTTCTTCCAACCGCCGTACTGGTAGATGGCATCACCGGCGGCGAGCGTCGGGCAGAGGAAGACACCACGCTCGGCCATGAGCTTGAAGACTTCGGGAGTGCCATTGTCACCGTGCTCGATCGTCTCCGCACCCGCGAGCACCGCACGGCGCATGCCCTCGGGAGTGCTGGCATGGACGACGACGGGGCGGCCGCCATCGCGAGCGGTCTGGACGATGAGCTTCATCTCCTCGAGGGAGTAGGACGGGAGCGCTTCACCGCGAGGACCCCAACGGTAATCGCCATACACCTTGATCCAATCAGCGCCCTTGCCCATCTGACCGCGGACGGCGCGGATGAGAGCATCGACACCATCGGCCTCCTCGGCGCCCTGGGGGACGTGCCACTCGGGAGCGAAGCCCTTGGGGGCATAGGAGCCAGTGGCGACAAGAGCGCGGGTGGTGGCGAGCACACGGGGCCCGGGGATGATGCTCTGCTGGATGGCCTGCTTGAGACCGACGTCGGCGTCAGCAGCGCCCTCGGTGCCGAGGTCTCGCACGGTGGTGAAACCGGCGAGGAGCGTATCGCGGGCGTGATTGGTGGCGCGGGCGACGCGGAGGGCGAGGGGCTCGCGGAGCACCTGATCATTCCAGGAGGTCTCGTTGTAGGGGTGAAGAAGGAGGTGCGAATGACCCTCGATGAGACCGGGGATGAGGGTGGTACCGGGAAGCTCGACGACCTCGGTCCCGAGGGGTGCAGTCACCTGGGAGGCAGGCCCGACGGCGGCGATGCGGTCACCGCGGACGAGCACGACCCAGCCCTCCTGGACCTTCGCGGAGACGCCATCGAAGACGCGAGCGGGGCGCAGAAGGAAGACAGTGGAAACGGGAGCGGGAGCCTGAGCGGAGGCCATGGAAGGCACGACGCAGAGGAGCGCGACAAGGAGGGCGAGCAGGAGGCGCATGGAGAGAAAGAAGGAAAGAGGAGCAGGCGAGCGACCTATCACAGGACCCATCTCCCCTCCCCTATCCACCATCTCCCTGCCCCCATCCCCGCCAATATCCCCTCGCCCTCCGGGAGAGGGACGGGGTGAGGGTGCCCGTGCCCGTCTTCCCCACTGTGCACCCTACTCGGAGCTCACTCGTCCTCCTCGACGGCGGAGGCGTCCTTGCCGAAGGGAGGAGCGAACACGCCGGAGAGCTGCCGCTCCTTGAGGTCCTTATCGCGCTCCAAATCGGCATAGGTCATGCCGGGGGACTCAGAGCCGGAACGAGGCGCTGCCTCATCATCGGAATGCCCACGAAAACGCGAGGACAGTTTCTGCCAGATGCTCATGGGGAGACCTCCTGCCGGAGAGGATGCGCACGACAGAAACAAGGCCCGTACCCTCCCCTGGCTGGAGTGCGACCGGGCTCACCACCAGCCAGGAGCCACGAACCGTTTCCACTCCCACTCCTGCAAGTCCAACTCCTGGGCCTCGCGCCACGCGAGAACCTCGGACCGCCAGGTGCGGGAGCCACCGGGAAGGGGCCAGGAGCGGGTGATGGCGGAGCGATGAACGCCGGCATACCCCTTCAACACGAAGCGATTCACCTCGTCGATGACAAGGGGAGACACTGCACCACGAAGCCGTCCTTCCACCATCCGCTGGGCGCGAGTGCGAGCATGCACGAGCGCCTCCTCGGAGACAGGCGTCTCCCGCACCAACAAGAGCCCGAGCATGGGCACGGGACGCTGCTCGAAAGAGGCAGCGAGGAGCCGGTCATGCCCATCGAGCACCACCCACTTCCGCGCGACGGCCAGGTAGAAGAGGAGCACGGGAGGAAGGGAGCCCTCGCGAGCGGACTTGCGCCAGACCTTCAACCGGCCGGAGTCCTCGGGTGAGGGAGGGCGGAGCGAGACGACCCCGCCACACCACTCGAACCGCTGCGAGTGCCTGGGAGAAAGGCCCGCCCCCCCGGTGTCTCCGTAGAACCCCTCGGGCTGCCAGTACTCGCGCCAGAAAGGCTCGAAGCCGAGGGCGCTGGCACCCTGAACGAGGAATGGAGGCTCGAGCGACACACCGGGCCCGGAGGCGGGATCGAGGGGGTAGCGCCGAGCCTCACCGGCCTCCAGCTCCCGCAGGGGACGCAGACACCAGCGCCCAGCGTGGAGCGGCGATGCGGGCGAGGCCTCGAGGTGGCGGACCACATAGCGCATCCAGGCCTCCCACCACCCCGGAGAGCCCGACACCTCGCGGATGGCGCGCACGTCGGCCGCGGAGATGGGAGGAAGGACGCTGTGCACCCAGGCAGGACCGCGAAGGAAGCCACAAGTATCCCAGCCCGACTCCACATGAACCCACAGCAGGGGCTGCGTGCCGGCCATCAACCGCAGGAAGGGAGGGACAGCCTGGACCTGGAGGAAGGGCTGTCGCCACGGTCCCTCGGCGGGCACATCCAGGAGCAGCCCGGGCCCTGCGGTGGACCGCTCCCAGTCGGTGTCATCGGGATGCAGAGCGAACTTCGACGACATGGACGACTCCCCTCCGGGTACACCCCCAGGATACGTGGGCTGTTGCCCGCGCGGAGCATCGTCCGCTCCCATGCCTGGCCGCTCGGATGGAGCGTGCAAAGCGGCACGCTTTGGAAGAAAAACGACGCACACAGCGCGCCGGAGAGGCGCGAAGGACGGTCAGGCGGAAGATGCACGAGGTAACTGCGGGGGCATCCGGGAAGGTGGCGTCGAGGCTGGAGTTGTCTGCGGGAGCGCTGGCGGCGAACGTGGCGACGCTGCGCAAGCTCTCGGCGGACACAGGCGGGCCGAGGGCACTGGGAGCGGTGCTGAAGGGCAACGCGTACGGCCACGGGCTGACGCAGATGCTGCCGCTGGTGCACCCGCTGGTGGACGTCCTGTACTTCATCACGCCGGGGGACGCGCTGATGGTGAGGGCGCTCGAGCAGGCGCGAGGCCTGGAGCGCAAGCAGGTGCTGGTCCTCGGGGCCACGGACGCGGAGGAGGCGGTGGCGCTGGCGCGAGCAGGGGTGGAGGTGGTGGTGGGGGACGGCTCGTGGAGGGAGACGGTGGAGGAGCTGCGGCGGGCGAAGCTGGAGCACCCGCTGCGAGTGCACGTGCACGTGGACACGGGGCTGGGGCGTGAGGGCTTCACACCGGGACAGATTGCCGGGGGAGAGCTGGACTTCCTGCGCGAGGCCTCGGACGTGCTGCGAGTGGTGGGAGCGCTGAGCCACTTCGCGAACACGGAGGACGTGACGGAGCAGACGTACGCCGAATCGCAGCTCGACATCTTCGAGGGCGGACTGATGGCGCTGCGAGCGAGCGTGCCGGTGCAGGAGCCATTGCAGCGGCACATGGCGGCGAGCGCGGCGACGCTGGTGCTGCCGAGGGCGCGGTTCGACGCCCAGCGGGTGGGCATCTCCCTGTATGGCCTGTGGCCGTCGTCGGAGACGAGGCTGTCAGCGCGGCTGGTGTTGGGGAGGGTGCCGGAGCTGAGGCCGGTGCTGTCGTGGAGGTGCCCGAGCCAGGTGGTGAAGTGGCTACCTGCGGGAAGCTACGTGGGCTACGGGTGCACGTACCGGTGCCCCGAGGCGACGCGAGTGGCGGTGCTCCCGGTGGGGTACTTCGACGGGTACGCGCGACTGATGTCGGGGAAGGCGCACGTGCTGGTGAACGGGCGAAGGTGCCCGGTGCTGGGGCGAGTGATGATGAACCACATCATCGTGGACGTGACGAGGGCGACGCACGACGAGCGACCGCTGACGGCGACGCTGATCGGCAAGGATGGGGACGAGCACCTGCACGTGGAGAACCTGGCGGACTGGGCGCAGACGATCCACTACGAGATGACGACGCGGTTGGGAGCGCACCTGCGTCGGGTCGTCGTGCCCTAACCCCAACCAAATCCAACCCAACCAAATCCAATCCAACCAAATCCAATCCACCCCAACAACCCCTCTCCCCTCGGGAGAGGGACGGGGTGAGGGTATCTGAATCCCAGGTTGAACCCGAGTCACGCCCCCTCTCCCTCTGGGAGAGGGCAGGGGTGAGGGTGTTCCCAGACGGCACCCAGAGCACCATTCAAAACAGGAAAAAATCGCATTCAATGTACTCCCCGTGCTATCGGGCCGACTTGGACCCTCTGGGCTCCGCAGTCCCAAGCCCCCCCCACGAGGAGAAGCGATGAACAAGAAGACGCATTGGCTTCGCAGTCAGCTGCACGGCCCTGCCCTGCTGGCACTGGGCACGCTGTGGACAAGTTGTGGACCCGCGACCCTGGACGAGCCCCAGCACGGCGAGCTCGGAACGAGCGAGTCCGCGGCGACGGTGGACCACCGGCCGTTCACGGTGATGACCTACAACGTGCGGCAGGTGAACGCGGACGACACGGGCAGCTACACGTGGACGCAGCGGAGCCCGAACGTCATCAAGCTCATCGCGGCGAGGAACCCGGACATCTTCGGAGTGCAGGAGGCGTCGGCGACAGTCATCCAGAACGACCTCATCACTGCCTTCCAGGCGAACTACGACTACTACAAGCCGCCGAACGGAAGCCCGAAGATGATTTTCTATCGCCGGAGCCGGTTCCAGCTGGCGGCTGGCACGGACGTACAGGGGTACTTCAGCATCGCCAATCCATACACGTCTGGCACGTGCTTCGAGAATGCGAAGGGGCGGACGGCGTCGTGGATCAAGCTGGATGACAAGCTTTCGGGCCGCCAGTATTTCCTCGTCAATTCACACCCGGCGCATTCTGGGAGCTGCGGCCTGGCGCGCGAGAAGAACGCCGAGCAGATCCGAGCCGTCATCACCGAGAAGGCGGCAGGCCGTTCCGTCGTCGTGTTCGGCGACTTCAACTCCGACCCGCAACATCCGAGCTGGGCGGGAGATGACTCCATCTCGCTGCTCGAGACAGGGGGCTCTCCCACCCTCTTCCGCTCGGCGCGGCACACGGGTGAGACCACAGCGAGCACCGCGACCTACAACAGCTCCTGGAAGAGCGCGAGCACGAGCTACACGCGGCTCGACTACATCTTCGTGAGCGGTGGGGACATGACCACGTCGGACCAGCTCATCGACACGAGCACGTACAGCGGCATCACGCCGTCGGACCACTTCGCCGTCATGGCGACGGTCCGTCCCGCCATGTTCCAGGCGGGCTCGACGACGGACACCCAAGGAAACGGGAGCTCGGCGAGCACGCGGCTCTACTTCGCGGACGTGACGGGAGACGGCTGCGCGGACAAGATCTCCTGGAACCCCACGCTGGCGGGGGGAGCCACGCAGGTCTTCCGGTCCAACTGCAACGGGACGTTCGCGGCCGGAGTCGTGAACGACAACGGAACGAGCGCCTCCAGTGGAACGAGCTTCTACTTCGCGGACGTGGATGGGGACGCGTGCGCGGACAAGATTTACTGGAACCCGACCTTCGACACGGGCCACACGCGGGTGTACCTGTCGAACTGTGACGGGACGTTCCGCTGGTCGAACTCGAACGAAAACGGCGGGAGCGAGTCGAGCGCGACCACCTTCTATTTCGCGGACCTGACGGGGGACAAGTGCGCGGACAAGGTGTACTGGAACCCGACGTTCGACTCGGGCCGGGCGCGCATCTACCTGTCGAACTGTGACGGGACCTTCGCCTGGTCGAACACGAACACGGATGCGGGGAGCAGCCAGAACAGCGACGCGCACTTCTACTTCGCGGACGTCACGGGCGACGGCAAGGCGGACAAGATTGTGTGGGACCCCGCGGCGGATTCAGGACGCACGCGCGTCTACGCCTCGAACGGCAACGGTGCATTCACCTTCCTGACGGCGCACACGGGAGGCACGAGCGGCAATGCCGAGACGCGCCTCTACTTCACCGACATCAATGGTGACGGCCACGCCGACAAGCTCTTCTGGCGCCCGGACTATCGCGAGGGCCGCATCCAGGTGTACCTCGGCTCGGCCACGGGCTTCTCGGGCGGCCCGCTGATGGACAACACGGGCTACAGCCAGTCCGCCAACACGCAGTATTTCTTCGCGGACCTCGACGGGAGCGGAGCGGCGGACAAGGTGTACTGGAACTACGGGGCGGGAGACGGCGGCTCCCGCGCCTATCTGTCCCGGTACTGACGCGCCTACTGCCTCAGCTCCGGAGTGCACCCAAAGACAGACATGTCTTCGGTGACAGTGGAGCAGGACCACCCGGGGCCACAGGCCTCGGGGTCCACGGGGTCGCAACTGCGAAAGCAGGTGCTGGCCGTGGGGCTGCCCATCCCGCAAACCTTCCCGGCGGAGCACGAGTCGGGAAGCACGGGATTGCAGACCTGGGCACACCAGAAAACAGCGCGGCCCCGGGACATGCGCATGTTGCAGCGCTCGCCCTCGGGGCACGGGGTGTCTCGGCAATCACCCTGGGAGTCCACCAGACATTGGTACTCGTCGTCCCGGACGCGGGTGCACTGTTGTCCGTCAGGGCACCCGCGCCGCTGACAGTCCGGGAAGCACCCGGGACCGTCGAGGCTGTCGGTACAGACGAAGCCCGCTTCACAGCGCGCACTGCCGTCGAGGGAGCACGGCGCGGAACACACCTGGTTCACGCAGCGCAGGCCCTCGCGGCAGGAGCTCGCGGACGAGACGGGTAATGCATCACACGGCTCGCCCTCGCGGCGCACGCCCTCGGGGGCACAGCGGCGGACGACGATGCCGGTGGCTCCGGTGGTGACGGAGCGACACACGGCCCCGGGAAAGCAGTGGGCGTCCTCCTCGCATTCGGAGGCCATGCACTCGAAGCGGCGCGTCTCGCGGTTGGCCACGCACCCCTGTCCGGCGGGACAGTCCCCATCGGTGCGACAACTCCCACAGTCGAACCCCTCGTCCGCTCGAGAGCAGCGCATCGCCGAGACGGGAAGGCCATCCGGCGCAAGCTCCTGTGAGGCGAGCGGCAGGACGGTGGCGGAAGGAGGTGGAGGTGGAGGCGGTGAAGGAGGTGGCTCGGGAGGAGCACCATATAAAGGGCGAGGCTGCATCCACGAAGGGACGACCTTCACCAGGCGCGAGGCGGAGGAGGCGGCGAAGCTGGCATCGAGCACGGAAGCTCCGTGGAGGAGAGCTCGAGGCCGGGAGGGCTCTTGAGGAAGAGCGAGGGGAGCGGACGGGGAGTCCCACGGACCGGGGCCGGGGGACGCGGTAGCGAGCTGCCAGAGGAAGACCACGACTCCTCCAAAAGCGAACGCGAGCGCGAATTGCTTCGGGCGTGTCCGCTCACGCATGTGCTGCGTCTCTCATGTCATCCCCTCCGTGACGGTGGGCATTTCCATCTCACGGTGCGACGGGCCTCCGGGGCACTCCTCCCATTATCCGTGGGAGGCATGTCCCGGTTCCGCACCAATCTTCATGACCCGATCGCTTCACTCAGCAGGCGTTGATCTCACAACACATGAGGTAGCCCCCATCCGGCGAGCAGCCACAAGGCGAGCAGTTCCAGCATTCCTTCTGCATCGCATAGGCGGCACCTCCTGCGAGAGCTGCTGCAGCACCAATGGCCAACATCCAACGGCGCCAGTACGTCTTCCTGTTCATTTCCATGACGACCTCCGGGCTCACTGCACTCACGGCTGCCCCCCCGCTCACAGCGCGACGCCCTTCCGTCCACGCAGCTCCAGCTCGAACCGGGCCTGCCCGTCCTGCGGCAGGGCCGGGGTGACGACGACGAGCCACCCCCACCCACCTGGCGGGAGCAACCCGGGCCCCATGCGCAGGGCCAGCACCTTCACCTCCCCGCCTCCCTCCGCATGACGCACCCGGACATCGCCAGGCTCCCAGGGCCGCAGCGGATCCGGATTCCTCACGCGCACCACGAAACCGGACAGTCCGCCGGCGTGGAACATGCGCCGCTCCACCTCGAGCCCCGCTCCCTGCGGCCATGCCACCGCCTGGGGCAGCGGCCCGGAGCGCGCGGCGAGTACCAGCATGGACTCCGCGAGCTGTCCGGCCTGGCCCCCACCTCGGCGCGAGCGCCGCTCGGGCCACTCCACGATTCCGCCGCGCGGCGCCCACACGCGCTCGCGCCACACCGCGGACACCACGGTGGATGCCTCGCGCACGCGGGCGGGAGCAGCGTCGTACCGGGAGACGCGCACTTGCACGTCCACCTCGGAGGCGCTGGCGGCGAGCACGAAGGGCACCTCGGTGCCGTCGGAGAGCACTGCGCGCAGCGCCACGTGCTCGCCCGCGGGGAGCTCCTCGCGCGGAGTGACGACGAGGAAGCCATTGCCCACCAGGAGGGGTTCGAAACGTCCGCGCCCGTCCTCCAGGCGCGTGCGCTCCGCGTCCAGGGCGGTGTCGAAACGGATCCGCGTCGCCGTCCTGGCGGCCACGCGTACCTCCTCGGCCCGACCCGTCACCCGGACTGCGCGCAGCCTCGGCTTACGTAAGCCCTGCTGCGCCTCCTGCCCCTCAGCGGAGACACGCGTGGTCAGGAGCAGCATGACGCAGAGAGTCATCTCTGCGAGTCCTGACCTCATGCGTCACCCAACCTACGCAGCAAGGTCGGATATGGGGAGTGCTGAAGTCAGCTCTTCGTACACCCACCAACTCCGACCAGGGGGAGGGGTGCGTGTAAACCGCCACATCACGCATCGCGTCAAGGATCAGCGGGCGCGACGGAGGGGTTGAGAAAGAAAGGGATTGTTTGACCGAAGCGAAAGGCCTGGGTTATCCCATCTGATACCTGAATCACCCATCATCTTTCGAGGGTGTTCAGCGGCAACAACCCCAAGGGAGCGCGCAGATGACCGACAAAGCCCGAGTCGTGGAGTCCCGCAACATCCAGGCGAAGCGGCTCACGATGCACACGCGCATGGCCGGAGAGGAGGGCTTTCCAGTGCTGTTCGTGCATGGCAACTGCTCGTCCTCCGCCTTCTTCGAAAGCCTGCTCTCGCGCCTTCCCGCGGGACTGCGCGGCATCGCACCGGACCTGCGGGGCTACGGGGACACCGAGCCCAAGCCCATCGACGCCACGCGCGGCATGCGCGACCACAGCGACGACGTGCTCTCGCTGATGGACGCACTGGGGCTCGCGCGTGCCCTCTTCGTGGCCCACTCCGCCGGTGCGGGCGTGGTGATGCAGCTGGCCATCGACCACCCGGAGCGCGTGGCCGGCCTGGTGCTAGAGGCGCCCGTCTCTCCGTATGGATTCGGCGGCACGCGTGACGCGGACGGCACGCCCTGCTGGCCGGACTTCGCGGGCTCGGGCGGTGGCACCGCCAACCCCGACTTCGTGCAGCGCCTGGCGAGGAAGGAACGCTCGGCGGAGAGCCAGACGTCTCCGCGCAACGTGATGAACGGCTGCTACGTGAAGCCGCCCTTCAAGGCGCCCAACGAGGAGGCCCTGCTGGACTCGGTGCTCTCCACCCGTGTGGGGGACGCGCACTACCCCGGCACCTTCGAGCAGAGCCCGAACTGGCCGGGCGTGGCGCCGGGCACCACGGGGATGAACAACTCCTTCTCGCCCAAGTACTTCAACCTGAGCGCGTTCGCCTCGCTCTCCCAGAAGCCGGACGTGCTGTGGATCCGCGGCGCGGACGACGTCATCGTCTCCGACACCTCGCTCTTCGACTTCGGCTACCTCGGCAAGCTGGGCGCCATCCCTGGCTGGCCCGGCGAGGACATCTACCCGCCGCAGCCGATGATCCTCCAGACGCGCAGGCTGCTCGAGCGCTATGCCGCCAACGGTGGCCACTTCCGCGAGGAAGTGCTCCCGGACACCGGCCACAGCCCGCACGTGGAGAAGCCCCAGCAGTTCGAGCGGCTCGCCATCCCCTTCCTCCGCGAGCACGCCCGCTGAGTCCCTGTCCCCCCCTCGTAGGAAGAACCCCACATGTGTCGTTGATGGAGGTCATATGAAGATGTCGTTGAAGCTGTCGCTCTCGGCGGCGGCGCTGCTCTCCGCCCCCCTGGCTGGCGCCGCACTGCCCACGGACCTGGCCCCCTACTTCGACGCCAACTCGGCGCCGACCAACAGCTACCGCGTCGTCGGGACGTACAAGCCCCCGAGCTGGTCCTGGGGTGAAATCGAGCTGCTCGAGGGCAAGCAACTCTACCGCTCCGAGAACTACAACCGCCGCACGGAGAAGCTGCGGGACCAGGACACCTTCCAGTCCTCGAGCTACCCGGTGCGGACGTACTTCGGCTCGCTCAACCAGCAGCTCGTCAACGCGTTCAACCTCTATTACGCCAACAGCTGTGCCACGACGGCGGGGAGCACCTGCCCCACCCCGGGCCCCACCCGGCCCGAGGCCCGCTTCGTGCTGCTGCACAAGGGCACGAAGACGGCGGCGCGCACGTGCAACGTGAACCTGACGCCCACGCTGTTGGTGCACGGCGCCATGCAGGACGGCAACGTGTGGCTCTTCCCCAGCGGCAACGATGGGACGGGCAGCGCGTACGGCGGCGCCTCGCAGGTGACGGGCTTCGTCCAGGACCTGGAGAGCAAGAACCGCTGCGTCTACGCCGTCACCTTCGGCAACTTCCACGGCGACAACTTCAGCCAGGCCACCAACGTGGCCAACGCCGTCACGCGCATCAAGGCGCTGCACCCGGGCGTGGCGCGCGTGGACGTGGTGGCGTGGAGCAAGGGCGTGCTGTCGGTGGACGCGTGGCTGACCAACGCACCCACCTGGACGGGCTTCAGCACCACGCGCTTCTTCGAGCGCATGGCGGCGGAGCAGGCCAAGGCGGTGCCGGCGTATGACGACTCGGTGCGCACCTACGTGGCGCTGTCGGGCCCGCACAAGGGCATCGACCTGAACTTCCGCCACCCCATCCACACGCTGACCATCGCCAGCACCTCCTCCAACGCGCCGGTGGGCCGTGGCCCCATGCCGTGGACGTACTTCTCCGCCCTCCAGTGCGTGAACTGGGGGCCGGACGTGCCCTGGTACAACAACCCCTACGCGGAGAGCGTGTGCGAGGGCTCCGGCGGCACCTGGCCGGACTACTTCCGCCGCATCCACATCTCCAACATCACCGGCCTGGACTCCACCGGAAAGCCCGTCACGGGCGGCACGCTGCTCAACCTGAACGTGAACCAGGGCCTGTCCTCGAGCTCCTTCAGCTTCGACGAGTACAACATGAGCCTCTTCGGCAGCGTGAACGACAGCGGCAAGTACGTGAACGCCTACCTGGGCCAGCTCCAGACGGCGGAGGACCTGCGGACCCTCTACCCCATCCCGGACCGCAGCGGCTCCGAGTGGTCCAGCGTGGACCCCGACGAGAACCGGTACTTCCCGTGGGTGGACCAGAAGCTCATCTACAACCCGTACAACCCCTTCATCGCGGCGGGCTACCTGGACAGCACCAACACCCAGTGCAAGGCGACGGCCTTCGATCCCACGGGCAACCCCTGCTACGCCTACCACGCGTACAACACCAACCAGAACCGCGAGGGCTACGACTCGCTGGGCTACGCGAAGTACCGCCTCATCCAGAGCCTGGGCATCGCGGCGGCCAAGGAGATGGGCGGCAAGTTCATCACCCGGCTGTCCGAGCGCGGCCTGGACGCGCGGCTGCCCTCGCTCTACGTCCTCTACGGCAACACGTACGGGGCGAGCACCGACGCGCGCTTCGAGACGGACGGCATGAGCTGCAGCACCTGCTCGGTGAATGGTGACGGCGTGCTCTTCAACGCGAGCATCGCCGCGGTGAACCAGCTCACCCAGGGGTGGACCTCCACCAAGAAGACGGCGGACGCGAAGCAGGAAGGCATGCCCTATGGCCACCTGGAGATGGGCGCGACCCCGGCGGTGTGGAACAAGATCTCCACCCACTTCACCTCGCGCGACTGATGCGCTGATGCGCCGGGGCCCTCCCTCGCCGGGGGGCCCCGCGCAGCAAAGACAACGGCCCCGGCCGCCTCGCATGGGCAGGCCGGGGCCGTCGTGTTTCCAGGCCCGGAGGGCTCAGGCGCCGCGTGCGCCGGCCGCGATGGCCCGCTCGCGCAGCCGCGGCGCACGGGGGCGGGGGACGCCGAGGAGTCCCCCCTCTGGTGTCTGGCTTTACGGCTGAGAGCCGCCGCCGGACTCCAGGCCCTCGAGGAACGCGAGCACCTGCGCGTTGTAGTCCTGGGGGCAGTCCATCTGGACGGTGTGGCCGCAGCGGTCCAGGCCCACCCGCTTCGAGCCGGGGATGTTCTCGTGGCCGTAGCGCATGATGTCGCCCACCTCGCCCCCGTGAAGGAAGGGGTTGGGGATGAGGCGGTCATCCTCGCCGTAGATGATGAGGGTGGGGACGGAGACGCGGTGGAGGCTGTCGCGCACGAAGTCGTTGTGGGCCAGCCCATTCACGGTGCGCACGTTGGCGTAGGCGTAGGAGTCGAACTCGGGGCTCTTGGCCACGCGCACGCGCTCCTCGATGAGCCAGTCGAGCTCGGGCCGCCAGCGCTCGAAGTTGGACTGGCGCACGCTGCCCCAGATGCCGTACTCGGGCGAGCCCTTGATGAGGGCGGTGCTGAAGGAGCGCTTGAACCAGGCTTTCTCGCGGGGGCTGAACTTCTCGAAGCCGGCGGGGGACGTGAGCACGAGCGCCTTCACGTCCTCGGGGTAGCGCAGGGCGTAGGAGAGCGACGTCTGCCCGCCCATGGAGTGACCCACGAGGATGGGCTTCTGCACGCCGAGCTTCTGGACGAGCTCATGCACCGCATCGCCCATGGCCTCCATGGTGTAGGGGAAGGAGGCGGGCTTGTCGGACTTGCCGTAGCCGGGCAGGTCCACGGCGATGACGCGGTAGCCCTGCGCGGCGAACGCATCGAGCTGGTAGCGCCAGAACTTCAGGTACGAGCCGAGGCCGTGGATGAAGAGGACGGTCTGCTGTCCCGAGGGGTTGAGCTCGACGTAGGCGATCTCCGGCACCTCCTTCAGACCGTAGGCGGAGGTGGTTTCGCCCAGGGCGAAGCGCTGGACCGGCCAGGGCTTGCCGTCGGGGGAGGAGTAGTCGAAGTCCTGGAAGGACAGGGGCGGGCGCGCGTTGTACGAGGTGACGCACCCGGTGGAGAGGCTCGCGAGCGCGAGCAGGCCCAGAGCACGAGTCTTCATGGTCAGAAGGCGTACCAGGTGAAGGTGGTGAAGGCGGCCCACGGGTTGGTGGTGACGCGCGGATTCCCGTCGTAGAAGTTGCCGCGGAACATGTAGCCACCGTGCAGGCCCACGGTCATGAGGTAGCGAATGGTGTAGCGCAGCTCGGCATTGATTTCGGTGCCGATGATGCGACCACGAGCGACACCCGGCGTGGTCTCCGGAGGCGTGACGCTGCTCCGCGCATGGCCCACGCCCAGCTTGAGGTTGAGCTTGTTGGGGATGAGGTCATACGCGCCGGTGGCGAGGACCGTCTGGAGACCGAAGCCCTGGTTGGAGAGGTCCGTCACCGCGCCCGTGTAGTTGTTGGCCGTGCTGGTGAAGGGGAACAGCAGCAGCATCTTGTGGTTGAACCACACGGCGCCGGGGAGGCCGTACTGGTTGAGCGTGAAGGCGCTGGTGTAGCGGCCGTCGTCGAGGTTCGAGTCGCCGGTGGAGAACATGCCCTCCAGCGTCACGAGGTCCGCCGGGGTGCGGCCGAAGTTGTAGAGCAGCTCCAGGTTGGCGGAGAGGCCGCTGATGTCCACGGCGGGGTTGGCGGTGGTCTCCGGGTTGCTGCTCTCGTAGCGGCCCAGGTTGTACATGACGAAACCCGAGGCGCCGAAGGGGCCGGTGCGGAAGTCGATGTTGTGGTGGAAGTTGGCGCCCAGCCACCCCACCCAACCCGTGGGCCGCTCGATGTTGAAACGCGAGGTGCCCACGAAGAAGGGCAGGCCCGAGGAGGAGGGGCCGCTCTTCACGAGGCCCTCGAAGGCGTAGGCATCGCCCTTGGTGTCGTCGCGCAGGTACCACGCGGACAGGCCCACCTGGGTGCCCGGAGCCACGGGGTAGGCGTAGTCGGCCATGCCGAGCACGGCGTACTTCAGCCGGGGGTCATCCAGCAGCGCCTTGTCCGCCTGGGCGCTGCCCAGCGGCAGCAGGCTCAGGCGAGAGGAGTGGCCCTTGTAGTGGCTGAAGGCGGAGAGGCCGGTGGCGTCGCTGCCCAGGAAGGCCAGCTTGTAGCCGGTGCGGATGATGTCGTTGAGCGGGGTGCGCGTCGGATCGAAGTACGAGTCGTAAACGGGCTGCGTGCCCATCACGATGGCCAGCTCGGCCGGCTTCTTCGTGGGGTAGAGGGCGACGTTGACGTTCTTCGTCTGGATGTTGACCTGGTCGGCGTTGAAGCCACCGCCCTCGTTCTGCTGCAAGGCATTGGCCGAGCGGCCCCAGAGGTAGTCCACCTCGACCTGGGCGCGGAAGCTGGCCAGGCCGTCCATGAAGAACGGGCTGTACTCGAGGACGGGAATCCAGCGCTGCTCGACGAAGAAGGCCGAGCGGCCATCCACGCGCACCGCGCTGCCGGCGGGCAGGCCGATGGGACCCAGCGCCACGCCCTTGAGGCCGGAGGGGTCGGCGAGCTGGTTGGAGGCGGTGACCCGCGTGAAGAAGTAGTTGATGAGGACGAACTCACGAGGCTCCGCGTCCTCCTCGCGGTTCTTCGCCTCGTGCCACTCGGCATAGGCGCCGGGCAGGGGGGTGCTCCCCTGGGCCCACGCGGGCGAGGAGAGCCCCGCCGAGCCCAGGGCGAGCGCCAGCGCGCACCCTCGCAGCCGTCTATCGGTCTCGGACACCCGCCACGTCATATGCGTCTCGTCTCCGGGGGAAGAGGGTGCGCGCCAGTCAGGGCGCTCTTACTGGATGGCGTAGGTCTGCACGGCGTTGCCGGTGAAGGCCGCGCCATTGAGAGTGACACCCGTGGCACCCACGCCACCATTGGAGCAGCGAGCACCGGTCGCCTGGTTCTCGAAGAACAGCTCCACCTTCAGCGTCTTGCCGTCCTGGCTGACCTGGCCGCGGCCCACCTGCTTGAAGCTCGGGTAGGTGTACGTCACGTCGAAACAGCTCCCATCCTCCGCTACGTTCTCGATGAGGACGCCCGTGGAAGTGAAGTCCGTCGCACCAGACTTCGCGGCGTGGTCACACTCCTGGACGCCCGCGGTGGAGGTGCTGCGCAGCGTGCCCATGTCGCTCTGGACGCGGTAGTTACCGCCCGCCACCGACATGGTCACCTTCACGTAGCACTGGGTGGCCGCGCCATAGTTGATGTCCTCGCTGAAGCCATTGGGGTGGCTGGGGATGTTGGCCCCCTCCATCACCAGCGTCTTGCCCTCGAGGTACGTGGAGATCTTGTCCGCCGTGTTGTACTTGGGCCCGGTGTCCGGCCCCGGCCCCGTGGGCTCCGGATCGCAACCCGCCACGCCCAGGGTGCACAGCATCACCGCCGACAGCAGTTGCTTCTTCATGTGATGGCTCCTCATTCCCGGCGAGCGCCGGCTCGACAGCTTCGACATGTCTGGGAGTTCCCCGCGGAACACAGCGGGGATGACCCTCACCCTGGCCCTCTCCCAGAGGGAGAGGGGAGGGGCTCAGCCTACGCCGGCTGCGATGGCCCGCTCACGCAGTTCGCGCTTGAGAATCTTCCCCGCCGCGGACACCGGAAGGGACGCCACCAGCTCCACCTGCTTGGGAACCTTGTAGCGGGCCACCCGGCCGCGCAGGTGCTCCAGCAGCGCCTCGGACGTGGCCTGCGCGCCGGGCTTGAGCACCACGAAGGCCCGGCCCACCTCGCCCCATTTGGGGTCCGGCACGCCCACCACCGCGCAGGCCTGCACGGCGGGGTGCTCGTAGAGCACCGTCTCCAGCTCGAGCGGGTACACGTTCTCTCCGCCGGAGATGAACATGTCCTTCTTGCGTCCGTTGATGAAGTAGAAGCCGTCCGCGTCGCGGTGCGCCAGGTCTCCCGTGTGCAGCCAGCCGTCCTTGTCGATGGCCTCGGCGGTGGCCTCCGCGTTCTCGAAGTAGCCCGAGCACATGGAGGGGCCCTTGAGGAGGAGCTCTCCCGTGGCGCCCTCGGGCACGTCGCGGCCGTCATCGTCCACCAGGCGCGCGTCGATGAAGTAGTTGGGCCGGCCGATGGAGCCCGCCTTGGACACGGCGAACTCGGGGCCCATGCTGAAGAGGCCCGGGCCGAACTCCGTCATGCCAAAGCCCTGCTTGAAGGGCACCTTGTGCACCGCCTGCCAGGACTGCAGCAGCGGCACCGGCAGCGGCGCGCCACCACTCGTCACGAAGCGCACGCAGGAGAGGTCCGCCGAGCGGAAGCGCGGCGAGTCATACATCTGCTGGTATTGCGTGGGCACCGCGAAGAAGAGTGTCACCTTCTCGCGCTCCACCAGCCGCAGCATCTCGTCGGCGTCCCAGCGGCGCATGAGCACCACCGTGCCGCCGCAGGTGAGCAGCGGCACCGTGTAGACGAGCAGTCCGCCCGTGTGGAACATGGGCGTGTGCGTCACGGTGACGTCCCCGGGGCGCACCTCGTGGATGAGCGTGTTGAGCGTGTTCCACGCCACCATCCGGTAGCTGAGGCGCGCGCCCTTGCTCTTGCCCGTGGTGCCGCCGGTGAAGAGCAGGCAGAGGATGTCCTCCTCGCTCACCTGGGGGTTCGTCACCTTCGTGGCGGACACGTGCGCGAGCGGCTCCGCGTACGGACGGCTCGCGGGCAGCCCCTGCCCTTCCAGGTGGACGAGCTTCAGCGCACCACCCACCTGCTGGTGCACGGTGGCCACGCCGTCACGGAAGTCCTCGCTGAAGAAGAGCACGCGCGGGCCGGTGTCGCGCACCAGCTCCGTCAGCTCCTGCGCGTGCAGGCGCCAGTTGAAGGGGACGAAGATGGCGCCCAGCTTGCCGCAGGCGAAGAGGACATCCAGGTACTCCACGCCGTTGTGAGCCACCAGGCCCACCCGGTCGCCCCGGGTCACACCGACCACGTCACGCAGCCAGCCCGCGAGCGCCTCGGCGCGCGCATTCATCGCCCGGTAGGTGAAGCGGCCGGCTTCTCCCTTGGCCACGTCCACCACCGCGGTGTGCTCGGGCCAGTACACGGCCCCCCGGCTCATCCAGTCGCCGATGAACATGCGTTGTCCCCTCCAGAGATGTTGCGGCTACGCTCAGGCCGTCCAGCGGTAGAGCGCCGAGGCCATCGCGAGGCCGCCGCCGCTGGCACACAACGCCACCAGGTCGCCCTTCTTGATGCGGCCCTGCACCACCGCGTCATCCAGCGTCATGGGGATGCAGGCCGAGCCGGTGTAGCCCCACTTGTCCATCGTCCAGTTCGTCTTGGACATGGGCTGCTCCAGCACCTTCATCGTGGACTCGATGGTGCGCAGGTTGAGCTGGGTGAAGACGAAGTGGTCCACGTCGTTCATCGTCAGCTTCGCCCGCTCCAGCAGCTGCTTGAGCAGCATGGGCCAGCGCTCGGTGTTGAAGGTGGCGGGGAACTTGCGCACGAACTGCACCGAGGGCTTGCCGTTGGTGAGCTCCAGCGTCTGCGCCGTGGCCGGCCGGTACGTGCCGCCCGTGTAGACGCCCAGCGCGTCGTGGTACTCGCCGGCCGCCAGCAGCTTCGCGCCCATGAAGCCCGGCTTGTCGCTGGCGCCCAGCACCACCGCGCCCGCGCCGTCCGCGAAGAGCGTGCAGGTCTTCTTGTCCTTCCAGTTGATGTACCGGCTCATGCCGTACGCACCCACCACCAGGATGCGCTGGTAGCTGTCGTCCGCGGCAATCGTCTTGCTCGCCACGTCCAGCGCCGTCACCCAGCCCGCGCACGCGGCGTTGATGTCAAACGTGCCCGCGTTGCTCGCGCCCAGCTTCGCCTGCACCGCCGAGGCCGTGGCCGGGCTCAGGTAGTCCGGCGTGTCCGTGGAGATGATGATGAGATCCAAATCCAGGGGCTTCACGCCCGCGCGCTCCATGGCCTGCTTCGCGGCCTCCACGCACAGGTCCGAGGTCACCTGGTTGTCTGCCATCAGGTGGCGCTGCTTGATGCCCACGTTCTGCTGGAGCCACTCGTCCACCGGCTCGCCGATGATGCGCTCCACATCGGCGTTGGTGAGGACCTTCTCGGGGACATAGCGGCCAGTGGCCAGGATGTTGGCGTATCTCATCGGTTCGTCTTGCTCCGCGGGGCACGCACCTTGCGCGTCCCCTTCTTGCTGCCGGTGCCACTTCCAGCCGGACGCGAGTCCATGCCGTGGCGGATGAATTCCATCGCGGTGTCCAACACGTGCTCCAGGCCGCCCTTCCTGTCCCACAGCACCCAGCGCATGCCCAGGAAGTCGCCAATGCCCATCAGGCAGTAGGCCAGCGCCTCCGCGTCCATGCGCCGCACCTCGCCCTTGGCCATGGCCCGCTCCAGGCCCGACACGTAGCCCTCGGCGAAGCGGTCGTAGTAGCGCCGGTAGCACGCCTCATCGACAAACTCGGCCTGCCGCACAATCCGGTACAGGTTGCGGTGACGGCCCACGAACTGGAAGAAGATGCGCAGACCCTCACGCTCCACCTCAATCCGGTCCTCGCACTCCACCACCGCCTCGGCAATCATCCGCCGCAGCCGCGCGCCCAGTTCGTCCACCACCTCGACGAAGATGGACTGCTTGTCCGGGAAATAAACGTAGAAAGTTCCCAGCGCGACTTCCGCCTCCCGGGTAATATCCGCGATGGAGGCGTGCTCGTAGCCTTTGTTCCCGAAGACGGTCTCCGCCGCCTGCAGCAAGCGCTGGCGTGTGCGTTGACCTCGCGGGGTCGCTGGAACGGGCAGGCGCTCGGCTGGCAAAGTTGAAGACCGATTCATCTTTCAACCTTGCGTAACACTCCCCTCGCGGTATTGTCAAAAACTGTCATTCATCCGCTGGCGCACTCATATGCAACGCATTGCGTCAGCCACGAGAGGGAACGCATGCAGCTCAAGGACTTGAAGGTCATCGTCACGGGCGGCGCCCAGGGCATGGGCGCTCACTTCGCCACGCGGCTTCATGAGGCGGGCGCGCAGGTGGCCGTGGGCGACGTGGCCGATGAGAAGCTCGCCGCGCTGCCCGCGGGCATCCACCGCCGCCGCCTGGACGTTTCCAAGGAGGAGGACGTCAGCTCCTTCGTGCAGTGGGCCCACGAGTCCATGGGCGGCCTCAATGGCCTCATCAACAACGCCGGCATCCTGCGTGACTCCCTTCTGGTGAAGAAGGACAGGACCACCGGCGAGGTGAAGAAGCTGTCCACCGCGGACTGGAACGCTGTCATCGGCGTCAACCTCACCGGCGCCACCTTCATGGTGCGCGAGGTGGTGGCGAAGATGGTGCAGACGGATCAGAAGCCCGGCGTCATCGTGAACATGAGCTCCATTGCCCGGCACGGTAACCGCGGGCAGAGCAACTACGTGTCCGCCAAGGCCGCGCTGGCCGCCAACACCTTCACCTGGGCGCGTGAGTTCGCCTCCTTCGGCATCCGCGTGGGCGCCGTGGCCCCCGGCATGGTGGAGACGCCGATGACCCAGGGCATGAACCAGAAGGCCCGCGACGCCCTGGTGGCCAACATCCCCGTGGGCCGGATCGGCCTGCCCGAGGACCTGTGGCTGGCGGTGAAGTTCGTCCTCGAGTGCGACTACTTCAACGGCCGCACCATCGACGTGGACGGCGGCCTCACCATGTAAGTGAGTGGACAGGCCGGCGCGGAACGGGGTCAGACCCATCCGCCCGGCTCGTTCGTTTCAAGGGTATGGGGGCGCTCGGCACAGAGACGAAGGCAGCGCCCGGCAGGCGGGCAGGCAATCCCTCACCCCTTCCCTCTCCCAGGGGGAGAGGGGGCGGCGGACCTGCGGCCAACAAAAAGGGAGCAAGGTGGGACTTCTTCGCTCAAACGCAACCGCAACAAGCGTTCAGGGGGTTGCCGCTTGGAAGTCAAGTGAGTAAATCATTTCCAGTCGGGAATAGACGGGACGCTCGGAAGGTCGAGCACGGCAGGCGAGGGCGCGCCATCCCAGGCAGCGAGCCCCGCGAGTCGAGGGAGCCGAGCGAACCGCACGCAGTCCGGGAGTCCCGACGCCGAGGGGAACCTCGAGCCCCGCTCAGGTGTCTCAACTGAGGGGATGGCTCAGGTGTACATCTCAAGGCCAGCAGTGCGGCCGGCATCGAACTGCGGCGAGCGCTGGAGCTGCTCCAACACGCGGGGCGTGCAGTAGAGCGTCACCATCTCCGTGGAGCCCGGCTCGCTGATCCACCTGACAGCGCCCATGAGGTGATGGGCCTGCAGGAAGTTCAGCACCGAGTCGCGGAACTGCTTGCTCTGCTCCATGGCACTCTTGTGCACGTGCGAGCGGTCTCGGGAAATGGACGGCTGCCAGGCAGCTCCGGGCTCCTCCCGGGGCATGACCAGGGCCTCGATCCACCCCTGCGAGCTCTCGACACGGGAGCCCGGCAGCGGAGTGACCGCGGAAATCTTGGGAAAATGGCCGGAGGCCCGGCGCGGCGATGTGGCTGTCTTCCTGCTCATCCTGCTTCCTCCCGCAGGCCCGGCGCTCGACTGGCGCCGGCCCTGGTAGCCGCCATCACTTGTAAACAGCCAGACCCCTACCCGCGCGCCCTGAAGGCGTCTTGGGCAGTTTCAGCACATTGTCTAGAATCAAATCCCTGACTTCAAGTGCCGTCAAGTCCGGGGAACGGCAGCGATATAGCGCGGCGAGCCCAGCGACGTAAGGGGCAGCCATGCTCGTTCCGCTCATTCGTTCATAGAACGCCTGGTTGTTACACCTTCGTTCTGTGCTCGAGTAGACGTTCACGCCGTAACCCATCAGGTCAGGAACAGATCGCTGGTTCACCACGCCGCTGGCCGAAAAGCTGGCCACCCGGCGCGAGAAGTCGACCGCCCCCACGGACAGGGCCTCTGGGAAGGCTGCTGGGTAGCCAGCCGTCCCTGCGCCTCCATTGCCGGCCGCCACGATGGGCAGGACGTTGGAGTCCACCAGCCGACGCAGCAGCGTCTGCAGCGCGCGGATGTTCAGCCGGTACTCCATGTCACTGACACCTTGAGGCGGCTGCACGGGGAACCCCAGGGACATGTTCACCACCGCCGGACGGGTGGCGTTCTCAGGACGTGAGAACTGGTGTAGCAGCCATTCCATACCGGCGGCTACCCGGCCCAGGCTCGTCCGTATGCTTTCGGACTCGATAACCGAGGCGACGTAGAGGTCCACCTCCGGCGCCACGCCGTGGAACTCGCCCGCAGCGATGCCCGCCACGTGGGTGCCGTGGCCATCCGGGTCAAAGCCACGCACGTCGCGCGCCGGGTTGTGCGGCGAGTTGGGGAAGAGCGAGACGTAGCGGAACTGGATGATGCGGTTCTGGTGCTCGGGGTGGTCCGCGTCCACTCCGGTGTCGAGGATGCCGAGCATCACGCCAGCGCCTTTAATCCCCTGGGCGTGGGCAGAGTTGATGCCGCACTCCTCGGGCCACTCGCGGTTGACGAGCGAGGACAGACCCTGGTTGCGCGGGCCCATCTGCCCCGCGGACACCGGGCCCGGGAAGGTGAGCTGCACCGTGTCCGGGATGAACTCGAAGTCCCGCCCGAGCTCCTCCTTGGCGACTCGCTCGGCCTGCTCCGAGGTGAAGTGCGCCATGGTCGCGCCGATGAGCGGCATGTGGCGGTAGGTGCCCACCTCCGAGGCCGTGGCCGGCTCCATCACCGGGCCGTCGTTGTTCACCGACACCTGGACTTCGTTCTTGCGGCTGCGGCCCTTCGCGGCCGTCTTCTTCTTCGCCTGGGTGGGAGGCCTGCTCACCTCTGGCAGACGCCCAGGCAGCGTGGCGGAGCGCAAACCAAGGCTGCGAAGCATGTCCGGCGCCCGCCCGCTGATCATGAACTGAAGGGCGGTGGTGCGCTGCAGCACGCGCTCTCCCTGCTCCGTGCCCCGCACACCCGGACGGGCTTGGGTCTCAATCGACTCCTTCGGAACCAGGAGGTAGGACTTCATGGTGCGCTCCTTTACAGAATACCGACTGTACTGACCGACTGACGGCCACAGGGACGCCGGCCCCACCCTCGCGGAGCCGGGGTGGGACACCGTCTTTGTTCACACCGTCGGCTCACAGTGCGAATAGAGCGGCCCCCCCTGACATGAATCGCGGATATCTCCGCTCTGGACGTCATCGGCCCCCCGTGCGTTCCAGTGGATGACTGTCACAACGTACGAAACCGGAAACGATTCACGGGTAGGAAGCGTAATACGGGTTGTGGCAGGTCGGAAAATAGCGGCCGGATGGAATGTCCGCTGGAGAGTTTGCGCCCGCCTGCCTGCTCCCGGGGTGAGGACAGGGAAGCGCCTCCCCCCCCACATTTGTTCGCCACCAGGTGGTAAGGGGAGCCCAGGCTGTGCGCCGTCCCCCCGCCGGAGAGACTCTTGATTCCCTACATCAAACCGCCTTCCATCCCGCTCGGCCCCATTACCCTCGAGCCCTTCGGCATCTTCGTGGCGCTCGGCGTCCTCTTCGCCGCCCACCGGCTGGCCAAAATGGCCGAGCGCGACGGACTCGATGCCACGCCCCTCCAGGACTACGCCCCGTGGGGTGTGGGCGTGGGTGTCGTCGTGGGACACCTCTTCCACCTGTTCGCCTACCACCCCGAGGAGCTCTCCAAGAGCCCCTTCCAGATTCTGAAGGTGTGGGATGGCCTGTCCTCCTTCGGCGGGCTGATTGGCGGCATCCTCGCCGCCGTCGTCTTCTTCAAGCTGAAGAAGCTGCGCTTCCGCGACTACGCCGACTCCTTCGCCCTCGCCGTCACGCCCGGCTGGGCCATCGCCCGCCTCGGCTGCTTCGCCGTCCACGACCACCCCGGCGTCCGCACCGACTTCTTCCTCGCCGTCAACTTCCCCGCGTCCCTCGGGGGGCCCCGCCACGACCTCGGCCTCTATGACGCCGCCTTCCTCTTCGCCATCTCCGGCCTGCTCATCATCCTGCGAAATGCCGGCATGCTCCGCGGAAGGCTCCTCCCACTGCTCTCCATCCTCTACGCCTGCGGCCGCTTCTTCTTCGACTCCCTCCGCGCCACCGACCTCTCCTATGTCGATGCTCGGTACTTCGGCCTGACACCCGCTCAGTTCGGTTGCTTCGCCCTCGTCGCCTTCGGCCTCTATGGCCTCGCGAAGTGGCACTCCCCCGCGCAGAAGGATTCTCCCGCCGTTGGCTCGGGTGGGAGTGTTCAGCCACAGGCGCGGTAATGGGGTCGCGGGTCTCTCGGGTAGACCCTCACCCCAGCCCTCTCCCAGAGGGAGAGGGGGCATACACGGGCTCAACCTGAGGACCGGATACCCTCACCCCGTCCCTCTCCCGAGGGGAGAGGGGATGGTGCTCGGTTTGAGACGCCGAGTTCTTAGTTTTGGTCTGCCGGAGGTGAGGGGCGCAGGCCCGCCAGCTTGCGGCTCGCCTGCACCGAGTGCACCTCGGTGATTCTTCCCGCCTCGTCGAGCTCCACCCGGATGACCACCCTCGCGGCCGCCCCCGGTGAGCTGTTGTTCCAGCTGGCCACCACCGCTGGCAGGCCGTTGAGCGTCCGCAGCTCTACTACGTCCGGCGTGCCTCGCATCTCCTGCACCCGCCGGTAGAAGAGCGACACCCTCTTCAGCCCCACCACCGGCACCCGCGCCGCGTACGTCTCCCCTCCCCCGTCCGTCAGCGCCTTCACCGGCTCCGCTAGCAACGCCTCCGCCGCCTCCACGTCCCCAGACGCCAGCGCTCCCAGAAAGCCCAGCAGCGCCTCCCGCGTCCGCTCCTGCAACGCCCTCGTCGGCACGCACCTCGCCCGGTCGTACTTCTCCATCGCCTGTCTCGCCCGGTGGTGCGTCACCTTGACGTTCGTCTCGCTCATCCCCAGGCACTCCCCTACCTCCATCCCCGAGTAGTCGAACACGTCCCTCAACAGCAGCACCGCCCGCTGCCTCGGCGTCAGCGCCTCCAGCGCCAGCAGGAACGCGAACGACACGCTCTCCAACAGCTCGTAGCGCCCCTCCGTCGTCCCTCCTCCCGGCAGCTCCGCCTCCACCGACGGCACCGCCTCCTCCCCCGTCTCCACCGGCGACGGCAGCCACGGGCCTACGTACCCCTCCCGCTTCCTCCTCCTCAGCCGGTCCCTCGCCAGGTTCACCGCCACTCGCGTCAGCCACGGGCGCACCTCCTCCAGCCTCCCCGGCGGTGACGTCAGCGCCCGCGCGTACGTCTCCTGCACCAGCTCGTCCGCGTCCGCCGCCACCCCCGTCATCCGGTAGCACAGCCCCCACAGGAACTTGTCGTGCTCCCGCGCCGCCCTCTCCAGCGCCTCGTGTGCCGTCTGCTTCATGCCGCTCGCGCTCCCGCCTCCGTGCTCAGCAGCCTCCACACCGTCTCCGCGCTCGCCAGCGTCGCGTCCGCCAGCAGCCCCTCGCTCCCCACCCAGTCCCCCACCACGTACAGCCCTCGCACGTGCTCCACTCGAGGCCCTGGCCTCCGCTCGAGGCTCTTCGTCGGCAGCGCGTTCATCACCGTCAGCCCCGGCAGGAAGCGCTTCGTCACCACGTGCTCCCTCCACCCCGGCTGCAGCACGTCCAGCACCCCTTCCAGCTCTCCCTCGCTCGCCTCCGTCTCTCCCCCTCCCAGGTACTTCGCCACGTGCACCATCGCCCCTCCCTCCGGCGCCAACTTCGCCCACGCTGAGTGCACCGACGCGTACCACGGCCTGTCCACCCCCAAGGCGAACAGCGCCCTCGGCCTCGGCAGCTTCGACAGCCCCACCTCCAGCGACGCCGCCTTCACCGGCTTCACCTCCGCCTCCCACCCCGCGACCACCTCGTCCCCCGGCAGCAGCGCCGACACGTCCCTCGGCGCCCCCGTCACCACCACCGCCTCCGCTTCGTATTCCGTTCCGTCCGCCAGCTGCACGCCTCGCACTCGGGCCTGCGTCGCCCCCTCTTCCCGCACCACTGACTCCACCCTCGCCGAGCCCACCACCTCCACCCCTGCTTCCTTCGCCTTCCCCGCCAGCGCCTTCACCAGCTCGCTCCAGCCCCCGTCGAGATAGCGGACTCCCTTCCTCGCCAGCTGGAACTGAGCCACCGCTACGTCCGCCGCCAATGCGTTGGCGTCCGCGCAGTACGTCGACACCCGGAAGAAGGCCGCCACCACCTCGCGCACCTCCGCCCTCGTCACGTGCTCGTCCAGCCACTCGCGCAGGCTCCGGCCCTCCAGCCTCTCCGCGTCCACCCGCGACAGCCCCGTCATCACCCGCCCAAACTCCAGCTTGCCCGCCGCTCCCAGCAGGTCCGTCATCAGCAGTGACACCGCTCCCGCAGGCATCGAGTGCAGGTGGCCATTCTTCAGCGCGAAGCTGCCCTCTCCTCGTGGGCAGCCTCCCTGCATTGGCACCGCCAGCGATTCCAACACCCGCACCGCCGCTCCCCCCAGGTACAGCGCGTGCGGCCCCAGGTTGAAGCGGTAGCCCTCCACCTCCGTCGTGTGCGCCCGGCCCCCGAGATGCCTCGACTTCTCCAACAGCGTCACCTTCCTCCCCCCTCGCGCCAGCATCACCGCCACCGCCAGTCCCCCCAGCCCTCCACCCACCACCACCACGTCCGTCTTCTTCTTCATGGTCCGCTCCCTTTTACGAGCCGCTCTTTCTCGCGCTCACAGGGACCACGACGGGGGGCTCGGAAAGGTTACACAGGGAGGATTTCGGGGTCCGGATACCCTCACCCCGACCCTCTCCCGGAGGGCGAGGGAGGGATGGAGGGAGGGATTAGGAATGGGCTCGCGGGTGCAGAGGGTGTCTGCAGTGGGTGTCAGGGGCCTTCGTTAGCTTCCGCCCGCTTCGCACCCTCTGGCCCGGAGTTTCTCCATGAAGCTTCACGTCGCTCTGCTGCTCGCCGCCTCCTCCCTCAGCGCCTGCACCGCCCACGCCAGCCAGGCCCCCTCCACCTCGGACGCCCAGGCCCTCGCCTCCGCGTCCGCCTCCTTCCGCAAGGCCTCCGTCCAGCTCTCCACCGGCGTCCGCATGCACTACGTCGAGCAGGGTCGCAAGGACGGCCCCGTCCTCGTCCTCCTCCACGGCTACACCGACTCGTATCTCTCCTTCGAGCGCGTCCTGCCCCTCCTCCCCAGGAGCTTCCACGTCTACGCGCTCGACCAGCGCGGCCATGGCGACTCCTCCCGCCCCGAGTGCTGCTACTCTCAATCCGACTTCGCCTCCGATGTCGTCGCCTTCCTCGACTCCCAGGGCATCCAGCGCGCCGTCCTCGTCGGCCACTCCATGGGCAGCTTCATCGCCCAGCAGGTCGCCCTCGAACACCCTCAGCGCGTCGAGGCCCTCGTCCTCATCGGCTCGGCCCCCACCGTCCACGGCAACGCCGTCGCCGCCGAGCTGAAGTCCTACGTGGACACCCTCTCGGATCCCATCGACCCCGCCTTCGTCCGCGACTTCCAGGCCGGCACCTTCTACCGCCCCATCCCTCCCTCCTTCCTCGACACCGCCGTCTCCGAGAGTCTCAAGGTCCCCGCTCGTGTCTGGAAGGCCTCCCTCGATGGCCTCATCGCCGAGGACCACGCCGCGCGCCTCGGCACCCTCTCCGTCCCCACCCTCGTCGTCGGAGGGGATCGCGATGGCTTCTTCTCCGTCGCCGAGCAGCAGGCCCTCGCCCAGGCCCTGCCCCGCGCCACCCTCGCGCTCTACACCGAGACCGGCCATGCCCCCCACGTCGAGCAGCCCCAGCGCTTCGTCCACGATGTGAAGGAGTTCCTGCGCGGTCCGCACCGGGAGTAGCAGTCCGGCACCGGAAGTCCGGTCGCTAGTGGGCGGAGCATCCTCGCAAGTATGCTCCCGACCCATGACTTTCAAGACCAGCTACAAGGTCGGGCTCGCGGTGCTCCTGTGCTACCTCGTGGCCTGGCTGGACCGGATGGCCATCAACATGACCATCCCGTTCATCCGCGATGAGCTCAAGGTCGGCCCCGAGCAGATTGGATGGATCCTCAGCGCCTTCTTCCTGGGGTACTCGCTCTTCCAGGTTCCCGGAGGAATGCTCGCCGACCGCATCGGTCCCCGGAAGGTCATCCTCGCCGCGCTGGCCTGGTGGTCCGTGTTCACCGCACTCACCGGCGTGGTCGGAGGGCTCGTCAGCATGCTGGCGGTGCGCTTCCTCTTCGGCATCGGTGAGGGCATCTTCCCGGCCGCCGTCTGGAAGGTCATCAGCAACTGGTACACGAAGAAGAACCGCAGCACCGCCAACTCGGTCATCCTCTCGTCCGTGGCCTTCGGGCCCGCCATCTCCTCGCTGCTGCTCGCCTCGCTCCTGCCCATCCTCGGGTGGCGCGCGAGCTTCTATGCCCTCGGTGGTGCCGGGGTGGTCTGCGTGCTGGTGGCCTGGCTCTACATCACCAACTCCATCCAAGACAGCCCGAAGGTCTCGCCCGAGGAGCGCGCGGAGTTCGAGCGCGACAGCCGCTCCGAGGCCGCCAACTCGGAGCAGACACTGGAGAAGGCCAGCTTCGGCGAGTTGCTCAGCTCGCCCTCCATCTGGGTGCTCTTCTTCGTCGCCCTCATCTACAACCTGACGATGTACGGCTGGCTCAACTGGCTGCCCACGTACCTGCTCGAGGTGAAGAAGCTCTCGCTGACGAAGACCGGTCTCGTCGGGGCGCTCCCGTTCTTCTTCGGCGGCATCGGCTGCGTGCTGGCCGGTTACGTGTCGGACCGCTGGTTCCGCGGCCGGCGCAAGTACCTGGTGTTCGGCTGCCAGGCCATCGGCGGCGTCTGCCTCTACCTGTTCACGCAGATCAACGACCCCGTCCTGTACATGGTGGCTCAGTGCATCGCCGGCTTCCTGCTCTTCATGGCCGCCGGCGCCTTCTGGGCCCTGCCGATGATTCTCGTGCCCCCCAAGCTGATGGGCTCGGGCGCGGGCTTCATCAACACCGGCGGCCAGATTGGCGGGTTCATCACCAACATCCTCATCGGCAAGGTCATCGCGTGGAACAACAATGACTACTCGACCGGCTTCCACGTGATGCTGGGCGCGCTCGTCGCCGCGGCGCTCCTCGTCCTCACCGGCATCCGCGAGCAGCCCGCCGCTCCCAAGCCGTCCACCGAGCCGGCCCTGTCCTGAGGGCCCTCCTCCTCGTGGAGCCCGCAGGGTGGGACGGGGCCCACGAACAGCACTCAATTCATGATTTCCATGCTATCCTGGAGTCCTCACGGCTGATCCGAGAGGACTCACCAGGAGGCAGGACATGACGAAGTCGCTCCGTGTTCTCGCAGTGGTCTCCCTGCTGCTCGCCGGTTGCGGCGAGAGCGAGCTGGCCGGCGCGGAGCCGGCTGCGTCCCGGTCGGAGCAGGCCCAGTCCGCGCCGCCCCGAGAGGAGGGCCCGGGCACGATCCAAGCGATGGCCTGCATCACCCTCTACAACCAGGATCCCCAGCCTACCTGCCAGACGCGCGACTACTGGAAGATGAACACCGCTTCCTATTGCCCCTCGGGCTACTACGGCTCCGCCGTCACCACGCACGACGCCTGCTCCACCCCGGGCTACTACCGGTACGCCGACATCACCTGCTGTCAGTGAGCCGCAGGCACGAGGCCCACTCGCCCAAAAGAAAAGCCCGGCAGGGGCGAACCCGACCGGGCTTCATTCTGCGTGGGTGCGACGCCTAGACGGAGCGGCGCGCCTTCTGCGTGGCCACCAGCGACAGCAGCGCCAGCAGGGCCCACACGGAGCCCGACGAGGCAGGGCTCGCGCCGCAGCCACAACCCGGTTCGTTCGGGTTGGGCGTTCCACCATTGCTCACAGTGACGGTGAAGGTGCAGGTGGCGGAGTTGCCGGAGGCATCGCGCGCGGTGGTGGTAACAGTGGTGGTGCCCACCGGGAACGTACTGCCGGACGCCTGGCTGTAGGTGATGGCCGGCGCGGGGTCGATGGCATCCGTCGCGGTAGCGGCCGGATAGGTCACGCTGGCGCCGCGCGAGTCGGTAGCGGTGGCGCTCTGGTTGGCAGGGCAGGTGGGCGCCGGAGCCGTCGCATCCCGCTTGATGGTCACGCTCTCGCTCCTCGTACCGCCTCCCGAGGTGGCGACGCACGTGAGGGTCACTCCCGTGCTGTCGGTGGTGACAGTCGTCGCATCGCAGCCCGTCGAGCTGGTAATGGGGGAGTCGGCATCGGCCACGGACCAGCTCACCCCCACGTCGGTGGTGTAGAAGCCATTGGCGGCCAGGGTGCCCGTCAGCGTCGCGACGACCACGGGCAGCGAGGTATCCAGGGCCGAGGACTGGAGCAGCCGGATCTCGTTGCCCGCCGCCGCGTCCGCCTCAGCGACGAGAATGGACGTGCCGAACCGGCTGGCCCACTGCGGCTCGGAGCCGGGGCTGCCCGGCCGCAGGTCCTCCACCAGCGACGTGCCGCTCTCGGTGCCATCCGTCTTCCACAGCTCGGGCCCGCTCACGCCATCATCCGCGGTGAAGAACAGCTTGCCGTCGAAGGCATTCAGCAACCGCCCCGTGGACATGCCCCCGCCCAGGCGGGGCTGGATGTCCTTCACCATCACCGTGCCCGCCTCCGTGCCATCGCTCTTCCACAGCTCGGAGCCGTTGGAGGTGTCGTCCGCGATGAAGAAGACCTGCGAGCCCACGGCCATGAAGGACGTGGGGATGGAGGAGGCATTCCCCGGGGCGATGTCCTTGACCAGGGCGGTGCCGGCCGCCGTGCCATCACTCGCCCACAGCTCCTCGCCCTCGGCCGCAGTGGTCCTGACGAAGTAGACGCGGTTGCCCGCGGCGAAGAGCGCCACGTTCTCGAACGACGACGTGCTCCCCGGCGCCAGGTCCGTGACGCGGGTGGTGCCGGTATCCGTGCCGTTGCTCTTCCACAGCTCGTAGCCCGTGGTGCCGTCGTCAGCGGCGAAGTAGACCGAGTCTCCCACGACGACGAGGGACTGGGGATCCGAGAAGTTGGTGCCCGGGTTGATGTCCTTGACGATGACGGTGCCAGCAGTGGTGCCGTCGCTCTTCCACAGCTCGACGCCGGTCGTGGCATCAAAGGCAGAGAAGTAGAGCGTGGAACCAATGCGGACCATGAGACCCTGGGGGCCGGTGCCGGTGCCGGTCCGGATGTCCTTGACGAGGGTGGTGCCGGCGGAAGTTCCGTCGCTCTTCCACAGCTCGAGGCCCGTGACACCATCGTTGGCATAGAAGTACACGGTGTTGCCAATCGCCGTGCCGAGGATCGGCAACGAGTCGTTGGGCCCCGGCAAGATGTCTTTGACGAGGGTGGTGCCAGCGACCGTGCCATCGGTCTTCCACAGCTCGAAGCCAGTGGTCCCATCGTTCGCGACGAAGAAGGCATTGGAGCCGGCCACCACGAACTGAGGCGAATCCGTGAAGCTCCCCGCCGAACCGGACAGGATGTCCTTGAGCAGCGAGGTGCCGGCGGCCGTGCCGTCACTCACCCACAGCTCGGTGCCGGACGTGCCATCATCCGCCGCGACCACGAAGACATTGCCCAGAGCGGCCGGGATGCTCGGGGCCGAGCCGGTCGTGCCCGGGCGAATGTCTTTCACCAGGGTCGAAACCTGGGCACTGGCCGTTGCCCCCGTGCCGAGCGCGCCCAGCAGGACGAGACGGCCGAAGGAGTTGAGAAAATCATTCATGTGAGACCCCCAGAGTCAGCATGTTGATGCCGGAGCTACGAACGAGCTCGGCCGCATCCTATGAAGCCCGTCCCACCAGGGATAGGAAACCGGGAGGTGGCCTCACTTGTCGTGCTCGAGCACCGCCGCTGTGAGCTACCAGTAGTTCACGGACTTCAGATCGAAGATGTCCGTGAAGCCGTGCGCCCGGAGGATCTGCGTCGCCATCGCGCTACGCCCTCCCGCCTGGCAGTACACCACCACCTTCGTCCCCGGCGGGCCCACCTCGCCCACCCGCTGCGGCAGCTCCTGCACGGGAATGTTGCGCGCCGGCTCCGGGTGCCCCTGCCGGAACTCATCCGGCGTCCGCACATCCAGCAACACCCACCCCTGGCCCACCAGCTCCCGGGCCTTCTCCGACAGTTCTTTCGGCGTCATGGCCGCCGGACTTTAGCCGGAAACTGGAGCCCTCGTGCTGGGACGCTACAGTTCCGTCGCACCATGTTGGACAAACACGCCCTCCTCGACCAACTCGCCGATCGGCTGCGCCAGAGCGATCGGCTCGCCCACCGCGCCGAGCTCGAGGCCCGGGAGGCCGCCCGTACCCTCGCCACCGAGTCCGAGAAGAAAGAGGATGGCCGCGCCGTCATCGAGTACGGCAGCCTCGCCACCGGCCAGGCCCAGCGCGCTCGCCGCGTCCAGGAGGAGATCAAAGCCCTCTCCGACTTCCAGCAGGAAGGCGTCCCCCGCTTCTCGCGCAAGAGCCCCGTCGCCCTCGGCGCCCTCATCGACGTGTCCACCGAGGACGAGGAGGGCTTCTCCGAGCGCACCTTCTTCCTGCTCCCCGTAGGCGCCGGCACCGAGCTCACCGGCCCCGGCGGCGATGGCTTCCTCTCCGTCATCACCCCCGCCTCCCCCGTGGGCCGCGCGCTGATGGGACGTCGTGCGGGCGACACCATCGAGGTGACGCTGGCCGGCGAGGTACGCGAGTGGACGGTCCTCGAGATCGCGTGAGCCCCCTGGCTTGATCCGCCCCGCGCCTTCTTCCACGATTCCGGGGAACGCAGGCGCTGGGGGGTCCTGCGCCAGAGGAGGTCGCGCGCCATGTCCAAGCTCCTTGGAGCCGCGAAGAGCATCCGTCCGGAGTGCCCGGAGGAGCCCACTCCCTCGCCCGTGGATGACTGGGCCTTCGCGGTAGACCATCCCGATGGCTACATGGCCGTGTCCGCCGTGCGCAACAACACGGGCGAGCTGGTGGACTTCCGGTGGCAATACGCCAACTCGGCCGCCGAGACGATGATGGGCATGACCCTGGCCTTCGTGCTCGGCCGGGGCATCGTCGAGCTGCTCCCCGATGCGCGCAGCCGGGGCGTCCACACCCGCTTCGCCCGCGTGGTGGAGACCGGCGAGCCCTACGTGGACGAGGTGTATTTCCCCCTGGCGAACCGCGAGCGCTGGTTCCGCCTCGTCGCCCTCAAGCGCGGCGACGGGCTGTCCATCTGGTTCAACGACATCACCCGCCGCAAGCGCGAGGAGCTGGAGACAGGCTTCCTCGCCGGCGCCAGCCACCTGCTCACCGCCTCGCTGGACGTGGAGAGCGCCCTGCATGAGCTGGCCCGCCGCTGCGTCCCGTTGATCGCCGACGCCTGCGTCCTCCAGGTGATGGACAGCCGGGGCCAGCCGCTGCTGCTCGAGACGGCCGCCAACGAGCCCGTCCACGAAGCGCTGCTCGACGAGGTGCTGCGGCGTGCCTCCACCCAGACCACCGGCGAGCCCGGCCTGATGGGGCTGATGCTGCCCCAGGATACCCCCCAGCTGCTCACCGAGCTGACGCCCTCCCTCCTCCAGTCCCTCACCCGCGACGCCGAGCACCTGCGCCTCATGGAGGCCCTGGGGCCGCACTCGCTGCTCGCCGTGCCATTGCGCGCGCGCGGCCGGCCCCTGGGCGCGCTCATCCTCCTCACCTTCACCCCGCGCACCCTCGGAATGGAGGACCTGCACTTCGCCGAGGACCTCGCGGACCGCGTGGCCCTCTCCGTGGACAACGTCCTGCTCTTCCGCGAGTCCCGCCAGGCCGTGGCCCAGCGCGACGAGTTCTTCACCGTCGCCGCCCACGAGCTGCGCACCCCCACCACCTCCCTCAAGCTCAACGTGCAGTCGCTCTTGCGCAGCGCTCGCCGTGGCGAGGCCGGCCAGACTCCCTCCTCCCTCATGGCCAAGCTGGAGAACATCGACCGCAACGCCGGCCGCCTCAACGCGCTCGTCAATGAGCTGCTGGATGTCACCCGCATCCACGCCGGCCGCCTGCGACTGGACCTGGAGCAGGTGGACCTCACCGCGCTCGTCCAGGACGTGGCCGCTCGCTTCGAGCTACCCGCCACCCAGGCTCACAGCCCCATCCACCTGGAGCTCTCCGGCCCCGCCGTGGGCTCCTGGGACAGGCTGCGGCTGGAGCAGGTGGTCACCAACCTGCTGTCCAACGCCCTCAAGTACGGCGCCGGCAAGCCCGTGCGTCTGCAGGTGTCGGCCGACACCACGTGCGCCCGCCTCGTGGTGCGCGACGAGGGCATCGGCATCTCCCCCGAGAGCCTCCCGCGCCTCTTCGGCCGCTTCGAACGCGCCGTGTCCGACCGCCACTACGGCGGCCTCGGCCTGGGCCTCTACATCACCCGCCAGATCGTCGAGGCACTGGGCGGCCATGTCAGCGTGATGAGCGCCCCAGGCGCCGGCGCGACCTTCACCGTGGAGCTACCGCTCCAGGCCACTGGCTGATGGAGAGCACCCTTCCCCACACCCCACGTGTCGGACGATGGACGAATCACTCACGGGCGGTGGATTTGGGCCGGGCAAGCTGCTTGGAAGGATGCTGCATGAGAGCCGAGCCAGCTCGCCCGCCATCATTGCCCCTCACCTGGCCCGCCGCGGTGTTCGGCCTCATCTTCGGCGTGGCGATGACGTATGCGCCCTACGAGTTCCACGCGGCGTACTTCCGGCCGCTCTACCCGCATGTGCGCACCATGGGCGTGGCCTACCTGGGCAGCAGCATCGTGCTCATGGCCACCATGCTCTACCCCCATGCGCCGCGCTGGTTGGACGTGCTGGGGCGCGTGGGCTTCGGCGCTGTCACCGGGCTGTACTGGTGGGTGCTCAACGTGCGCACCGGCGGCCTCACCGGCGCCATCCTCTACCCGCTGCTGCTGGCGGGCCTGGCGCTGGAGACGTCCCCCGCGTGGCGGCGGCGCGAGGTGTTCCGCGGCGTGGTGGCGCTCATCGCACTCGCCTTCGGCCTGCTCATGCTGGTGGCGCGCCAGCGCTTCCCCCCCGTCTTCTACGCCTCGGTGGCGCCGATGCTGGTGCCCATGGGGCTCATCTTCATCGGCTGTGGCGCGGGGCTGCTGGCCCCCGTGAGTGAGCGCTGGCCCCGGCTGCCACGCATCCTGCTGGGCGTGCTCGCGGTGGACTTCTCGCTGCTGGCCTGGGCACTGGCCCGCATCGGCTCGGGGCCGGGCGCCAGCATCTACCTCATCCTCACCCTGGCGTGCGTGGCCTCGGCGGCCGGCTTCCACCCGCGCGCTCCCCGCACCGTGGGATTCAAGCTGCTGCGCGGGCTGGCCTTCGCCGGCGTGGTGCCGCTGCTGGCCCTGGGCGGCTTCGCGGCCTGGCTGGCCCAGGGCGCCATCGAGCGCCAGGTGCGCGACGACACCATCCGCGCCGCGGCCGGCGAGGCGGACTTCCTCGTGCGCTACCTCGACGATGCGCGCGAGTCCCTGCAGTTGCTGCTGGAGTCCCCCGGCTTCCGCAAGGCCTACGCGCGCAGGGACCCCGAGCAGGTGGCGCTCTACCTCAACAACCTCCCCGCCCAGGCCCGCGCCTTCGACGCCGCCATCATCGTGGACAAGGACGGCGAGGGCTTCGCCGCCTCCTACGGCACCAAGGGCCTGGGGAGCTTCGCCCACCGCGACTACTACGCCGGAGTCATGAGCACCGGCGCCCCCTACATCTCCCGCCCATACATCAGCTCGTTGGACCTGCCCCACGTCGCCGTGGCCCTGCCCTTCAAACAGGACGGAAAGCTGGACGGCATGCTCGTGGGCCTGCTCTCCCTGGAGCGCCTGTCCGCCGCCGTGACGCCCGCGGCCCAGCGCTTCCGCGTGCAGGTGCTGGACCGGCGCGGCCTGCTGCTGCTGCGTGACACCCAGCCCGGCGCGCCCCTGCTGAGCGAGGCCCACCTGCCCGGCGTCCTGCGCCAGCAGCTCTCCACCAGTGAGGAGGGCGTGGTGGAGACGTTTGGCCCGGAAGATCAACGGATTCTCCTGGCCGCGGACGCTCCCGTGCCCGGCACCGAGTGGAGCGTCGTCGTCGCCCAGGACATGGGCATCGCCTACCGCGCCATCACCCGCACCAGCGTGGCCTTCATCGCCACCCTCGCGCTCGGCGTGTTGCTGATGCTGGCCCTCTCGCAGTTCGTGGCCCGCGACATCATCCGCCGCCTGGAGACGCTGGTGGAGGCCACCGCCGCCATCGGCCGGGGCGAGCTGTCCCGGCGCGTGACAGAGGAGGAGGATGACGAGCTGGGCGGGCTGTGCCGCGGCTTCAACGAGATGGCTGCCCGCACCGAGACCGCCCAGGGCGAGCTGCGCGAGGCGGTGCGGCTGCGCGAGGAGTTCCTCTCCGTGGCCAGCCACGAGCTGCGCACGCCCCTCACGCCCCTCAAGGGCTTCGCCGCCCTCACCCTCAGCCGCATGGAGAAGGGCGGCGACTTCCCCGAGCGTGAGCGCACCCTCAAGGCCCTGCGCTCCATGGCCCGACAGACGGACCGGCTCACCCGGCTGGTGGACGACTTGCTGGACACCTCTCGGATTCAGGCCGGCCGCTTCGAGCTGGAGCGCGCCCCGTTGGACCTGCTGCCCCTGGTGCGCGAGGTGATTGAGCGCTTCGAGCTGAGGGGCAACGAGGGGCTGCGCTTCGTCCTCGACGCCCCCGCCCAGGCCGTGGAGGGCGTCTGGGACGGCCCCCGCCTGGAGCAGGTCATCACCAACCTGCTGGCCAACGCCGTGCGCTACTCGCCCCAGGGCGGCACCGTGCGCGTCAGCTTCCACCTGTCCCCCGAGGCGGTGGAGCTCCGGGTGCGCGACGAGGGTATCGGCATCCCTCCCGAGAGCATCGCCCTGCTCTTCCAGCCCTTCGCCCGCGCCTCCAATGCCACCGCGCGCCACTTCGGCGGCCTGGGCCTGGGACTCTTCATCTGCCGGGAAATCGTCCAGCGCCATGGGGGCGCCATCTGGGCGGAGAGTCCCGGCGCACAACTGGGGAGCTGCTTCCACGTCCGCCTGCCCCGCGAGGTGCCAGCCACTCTCGCGGCCGCCGTGGCCAGTTAAGGCTAGAAAACGGGAAGACGCGTTTTCTTGGAGGATGGTGCAGAAGGGTGTAGGCAGGCTATCGTAATTCTCCAACGAGGCGGTTCCCTCGGGCTCCCCAACCCGTTGGACCGAAGCCCCCGCTCATCCTCATGCACCCGAAGCCTCAGCAGACCCACGCCACTCCACCACAAGAGCAGCGCTACCGGGACCTCGCCGAGCGGCGGGCGTCCCCGGACGCGCTGGCTCGTCGCGAGCGCTACCTCACCGCGGTGGTGGAGATTCAACAGCGGCTGCTGGCGGCCTCTGCCTCGGAGAACCTCTTCGAGCGGCTGGTAGCACCCCTGGGAGAGGCCTCGGACGCCAGCCGCGCGTACATCTTCGAGGCGCATCGCTCCCCGGATGGCAACCAGCTCTTCAGCCAGCGCGCCGAGTGGTGCGTGCCTGGAGTGCAGCCGGAGCTCCACAACCCAGCGATGCAGAACATGCCGCTGGAGCAGCAGATGCCACACCTGTACGAGCTGCTGTCGCGCGGCCAGGTGCTGTGCGGGCTGGTGAAGGACTTGCCGCCAGAGGAGCGGGAGGCGCTGGAGCCGCAGCAGATCCGCTCGCTGCTGATTCTGCCCCTGTGGGTGCATGGCACGCTGGTGGGCTTCATCGGCTTCGACAACTGCACGGAAGAGCGCGAGTGGGACAAGCTGGAGGTGGACCTGCTGTGGGCGGCAGCCGGGGCCATCGCGCTGGCCATGGAGCAGCGGCAGTCCGAGCGGGCGCTGCGTGAGCGGGAGCTGCGCTTTCGGCGCATCGCGGAGAACGCCTCGGATGTGCTGTACCGCTACCAGCTGGCGGGTACGCGCAGCTTCGCCTTCATCAGCGGCGTGGTGACGAAGAGCCTGGGCTTCACCCCCGAGGAGCACTACCGGGACCCGGGGCTCTGGCACCGCCAGGTGCACCCGGAGGACATGCCGCTCCTCGAGCAGCTGCTGTCGGAGCCGCACCGGATGCCGGACGCGCCCGTGGTGGTGCGCTTCACCCGGCGCGACGGGCGGCTGGTGTGGTTGCAGCAAGTGGTGACGCCGGTGCTGGACGCCACCGGGCTGTGCGTGGCCGTGGAGGGCATTGCCCGGGACATCACCGAGCGCCGCCAGTTCGAGGAGGCCCTCAAGCTGTCCGAGGCCAGCTTCCGCCTGCTGCTGGAGGGCGTGCCGGAGCCAGCGGCCATCCAGCGCGACGAGCACATCATCTACGCCAACTCGGCGCTGGTGACGGCCCTGGGCTTCGAGCGTCCGCAGGACTTGATGAACCGGCAGCTCCAGGAGTTCCTCGTGGACGAGCCGCCGACACCCGAGGGCATGGTGTCGCTGGTGACGGGCGAGAAGCGCCTGCGGCGCAAGGACGGCACGGTGCTGGTGACGGAGTTCGCCTCGCTGCCACTGCTCTTCGACGGAGAGCCGGCCGTGGTGTCCATCGCGCGCGACGTCACCGAGCAGCGCAAGCTTCAGTCGCAGCTCTCGCTGACGGACCGCATGGCCTCCATGGGCACGCTGGCCGCGGGCATCGCCCACGAAATCAACAACCCGCTGGCCTTCGTCATCTCCAACCTGGGCTTCCTCCTGGACGAGATGCGCCGCATGCCCTCGGTGCTGCCGGGCGGCCTGGTGGCGCGGCCCGAGGTGGACGAGTGGCGCTCGGTGCTGATGGAGGCCCGCGAGGGCGCCGAGCGCGTGCGGCAGATTGTCCGCCAGCTCAAGTCCTTCTCCCGTCCGGACGAGGAGCGGCAGGAGGCGGTGGATCTGCACGCGGTGCTGGACTCGGCGGTGATGCTGGCCGCCAATGAAATCAAGCACCGGGCGCGGCTCACGCGCGAGTACGGGCCGACGCTGCACGCGAAGGGCAACGAGGGCCGGCTGTGCCAGGTGTTCCTCAACCTGGTGGTGAACGCGGCGCAGGCCATCCCCGAGGGCGCGGCGGAGAAGAATGAGATCCGCCTGGTGACACGCGCGGGCGAGCCGGGCCGGGTGGTGGTGGAGGTGCGGGACACGGGCACGGGCATCTCCCCCGAGGTGATAGGGCGCATCTTCGATCCCTTCTTCACCACCAAGCAGGTGGGGGTGGGCACGGGACTGGGCCTGTCCATCTGCCACGGCATCATCACCAGCCTGGGCGGTGAAATCTCCGTGGAGAGCCAGCAGGGCCAGGGCACCACGGTGCGGGTGGTGCTGCCCGCGGCCGAGCAGGGGGCCCGAGTGGAGAAGCCGATGGCCGCACCGCAGATCCCCATCACCCAGCGTGGACGGGTGCTCATCGTGGACGACGAGCCGGCGGTGGGACGTGCGCTGAAGCGGATTCTGCGCGAGCACGAGGTGGAGCTGGCCACCAGCGGGCGGCAGGCACTGGAGAAGCTGTCGGCGGACTCGCGCTTCCACGCCGTGCTGTGCGACGTGATGATGCCGGACCTGGGTGGCAAGGACCTGTACGAGGCCATCCAGCAGGCCGGCTCGGGGCTGGAGCGGCGCTTCGTCTTCGTCTCCGGCGGTGCCTTCACCCAGGGAGCCCGAGACTTCCTGGCTCGGGTGCCCAACCCCACGCTGGAGAAGCCCTTCGACGAGACGGCGGTACGGCGCATCGTGCGCGAGCTGGTGCTGAGCAACGCGGCGACAGTGGGGAACTGACGGCATCCTCCAGTTGTCGGACCCTCCTCCTGGTGACGGATGGGGAAAACGGGGCACCTGGGTCAGGCTGTCCTTCCCGCCCTCCCCGCCTTCCGAGGTCTTCCGATGAACCGGACATCCCTGCTGCTGGTCACCGCCGCCGTGCTCGCCCTCGTGGCGGGGGTGGTGGGCCTGCCCCGCCAGAAGGACACGAGCCACACCGTGGCCAGGCCCGGCGAGACGCCCACGGGGGTGGTGCTGCCTCCCGTCACGGCGAAGGACGGCGCGCTGACGCTGACGGGCAAGCTGTCCGGGGCGTACCTGATGGCCGGGCAGAGCGAGGCCTACGCCGTGCTGACGGCGCGCGCGGACCAGCCCCGCGAGGTGAAGCGCGTGCCGGTGAGCCTGGCGCTGGTCATCGACCGCTCGGGCTCCATGCGCGGACAGAAGCTGACGGACGCGAAGCAGGCGGCGCGGCTACTGGTGCAGCGCCTGGGCGAGGAGGACCGGCTGGCGCTGGTGCACTACGGCTCGGATGTGCGCGTCTTCCCCAGCCAGCTGGTGACGGATGAGGCTCGCCAGCAGATGCTGGCGTTCGTGGACGCCATCGAGGACGAGGGCGCCACCAACATCAGCGGAGGCATGCAGGCGGCGGCCCAGGAGCTGCGGCCGTACGTGAAGAGCTTCCGGGTGAGCCGGCTCCTCCTGCTCAGCGATGGGCACCCCACGGAGGGCCTCGTCGAGGACCGGGAGCTGCTCCAGCTCGCGGACAACTACCAGCGCGAGGGCATGACGGTGAGCGGCCTGGGCGTGGGGGACGAGTTCAACGAGCGGCTGATGCGGGGCCTGGCCGAGCAGGGCGGCGGCTTCTACGGCTACATTCAGGACTCGGAGAAGCTGGCGGACATTCTCCGGCGCGAGCTGGAGCAGGCGGCGGGGACGCTGGCGCGCGGGGTGGCGCTGAGGCTGGAGCTACCCGAGGGGGTGGTGGACGCGGAGGTGATGGGCGTGTCGACGCGGCGTGAGGGCCGCACCCTGGTGGTGCCACTGTACGACCTGGCAGGCGGGCAAGAGGTGCAGGTGGTGGTGAAGCTGACGCTGGCCCTGGAGACCACGAGTGCGGACCGGACGGTGCTGGGAGTGAAGCTCCGCTACCAGGACGTGGAGGCGGACCGACTGGTGGAGGTGGCGCTGGCGCTGGCGGCGAAGGTGACGGAGGACGAGGAGGAGGTGCGCTCCCACCTGGACCAGGAGGTGCGGGTGCACGCGGTGAGGGCGCTCGGGGCCCGGGAGATGCAGGCGGCGGCCGAGGAGATGAAGCGGGGCAACCGGCAGAAGGCGCTGGGCATGCTGGACAACGCCCGGACCCTGTTCGGCAGCTCGGCGGATGCGCTCGCGGGGGAGCTTGCGGACGTGGACCGGACGAAGGCAGCCTATCTCAACGCCCAGGATGAAACCTCCGTGAAGCGTGAGGCGTTACAGCTTCATCGCAAGTCGCTGAAGACCTTCGGACAGAACAACTCCTACGGCACAGACTAACCAGGAAAGCCCAGCCATGCCCCTGTCGGTACAGCTCCAGGATCGCGAGGACTTCGAGGTGCGCACACTGCGTGCGCTGGGTGGAGGAGCAGCCGCGGGCCTGCTGGCGGTAGCCGCCTCGAGGATGCACATCCACGTGGACGCGGGCTTCTTCGCGGTGGCGGGGGCGGCGCTGGCCGGGGCACGCACGGACTGGAAGGTGCGCGTGGGGATGCTGCTGGGCTTCCCCGTGCTGCTGAACCTCCCGGACATGCTGTACGTCCCCTGGCCCCTGGGTGAAGCGTGCATGGGCGCGCTGGCGGCCGGAGTGGTGGGCTGGCTGGGGACGAAGTGGAAGCCCAGGCCGATGCAAGTGGTGGCCGGCGCGGTGGGCGCGGGGGCGATGGTGCCCCTGGGGCTGTACGTGAAGACGGTGATGGACGCGCGGCTCTTCGACGGGCGCCTGGGGGCCGTGGGCGCGGTGCTGGGCCTGACGGCGGTGGCGCTCTTCTGGAGCGTGGGCATGCTGGCGGCGCATGTGTCGGTGCACGGCAACGCGGTGGAAGCACGGGGCATGGCGCTGGAGAAGCAGATGTCCGGCGAGGCCCAGGGTCTGGTGGCACGCGCGGTGACGCTGTACCGGCAGTGCCAGAAGGAGACGGCACGGCTGACGGCGGGGCCGGGGAAGTCGGAGCTGGTGGGCGTGCTGGAGAAGATGGTGCGCGAAGTGTTCGCCCTCGCCGAGTCGCACACGGAGTTGGAGACACAGCTGCGCGCAGTGCAACAGGGCGACGTGGACGCCCAGGTGAAGGAGCTGCGAGCCAAGGCGGCTGCGGCGACGGACTCGGTGGCGCGGCGGCAGTTGGAGCTGGCGGCCTCGTCGCTGGGCGAGGAGCTCAACCACCTGGATTTGCTGGGCCGCAAGCGGGAACGGTTGCTGGCGCAACTGCACGCCCAGGTGGCGCTGTTGGAGCGGGCCCGCGTGTCCCTGGTGGGCGTGAAGGGAGGCGACGTGGCCTCCAAGGGCGCTCAGGCCGAGCAGCTCGCGCGCAAGCTTGCCGCACTGGGCCAGGAGGACTCGGGTGCACCCGCTCCGGCCCCGCTGCCCGAATCCACCAAGGTGATGAGCTGAGCGTCCCGCTTCGACGCATGCGTTGAGCCTCAGCGGAATTCACACACCGTTACGCAACAGCCCCCCGTTTTTCGCCGATAACGAGAGGAGGAGAAGCAGGCGAGCACTCGCCGGCTTCACCAGGAGACGTTGTGTCTCCGCAACCTCTCCCACCGCTCCGGCTCCCGGAGCAGGAACCGACATCGTGCGAAAGACAGAATCCTCTTCGAGGCCTTGGCTCCTCGACCGCCAGCTGCTGGCGGCCGTGCTCTCCCTCACGCTGGCGGCCTGCGGGGGCCTGCCGCAGGACGAGGGGGGCGAGGATATCCTGGGCACCCAGGAAGCGGCGGCAAGCGTCCGGCTGCGCCTGATGGCCGCCAACACCACCAGCGGCAACCTGCAGAGCTACGACCCGGGCGAAGGCACCCGCATCTTCCAGGGCACCAGGCCGGACGTGGTGATGATCCAGGAGTTCAACTACGGGGACAACTCGGCCACCGCCATCCGGAACTTCGTCAACACCGCCTTCGGCTCCAGCTTCTATTACTACCGCGAGGCCGGCGCGCAGATTCCGAACGGCATCATCAGCCGCTACCCCATCATCGCCTCGGGCGAGTGGGACGACACCCAGGTCTCCAACCGCGACTTCGCCTGGGCGCGCATCGACGTGCCGGGGCCCAAGGACCTCTGGGTCGTGAGCGTGCACCTGCTCACCACCAGCAGCAGCGTGCGCAACACCGAGGCCACCAACCTGGTCAACTTCATCAAGGCCAACGTGCCCACGGGCGACTACCTGGCCATCGGCGGTGACTTCAACACCGACAGCCGCAGTGAGGCCTGCTTCACCGCCTTCGGCCAGGTGGTGAGCACCGCCAGCCCGTACCCGGCGGACCGCAACGGCAACACCAACACCAACGCCGCCCGCGCCAAGCCGTATGACCACCTCCTCGTCGACAGCGACCTGCGCGCCTACCAGACGGCCACCGTCATTGGCTCGAGCTCCTTCGCCGCGGGCACGGTGATCGACACCCGCGTGTACTCGCCCATCTCGGAGATCTCCCCCGCGCTGAGCGCTGACAGCGGCGCCACCAACATGCAGCACATGGCCATCATCAAGGACTTCCTCATCCCCTCGGATGACACCACCACCGCGAGCATCACGGTGAACGCACCCAACGGCGGCGAGAGCTATGCGACTGGCAGCACCCAGAGCATCACCTGGACGGCCACGGGCGTGACGAGCGTGAAGGTGGAGTACACGCTCAACGGCTCCACCTGGACCCCCCTCACCTCCAGCACCTCCGCCTCCACGGGCAGCTACTCCTGGACGGTCCCGAGCAGCGCCACCACCACCGCCAAGGTGCGCGTCACCGACACCTCCAACTCCGCCATCACCGACACGAGCAACGCGAACTTCACCATCACCACCGGTGGTGGGGGGGGCGCCGCGGTGGTGTTCATCAACGAGGTGCTCGCCAACGAGGCGGGCTCGGACGTGAACGGTGAGTTCGTGGAGATCGTCAACTCGGGAGGCACGGCCGCGGACCTCTCCGGCTGGACGGTCTCCGACGGCACCAGCGTGCGCCACACCTTCGCGAGCGGCACCACGCTGGCGGCGGGCAAGGCGATCGTCGTGTTCGGCGCCGCCGCGGGGATTCCCACGGGTGTGACCAACGCGGTGGGCGCCACCACCGGCATGCTCAACCTGGGCAACAGCGGTGACACCGTGACGGTGAAGAACGCGGCCGGCACCACGGTGAGCACCACCACCTATTCCTCGTCGCTCTCGGGCACGGACGGAGTGTCGGCGAACCGCAGCCCGGATGGCTCCAGCGGCGGCACCTTCGTGCTGCACACCACCTTGTCGAGCTCTGGCTCCTCGCCCGGCAAGCGCGCCAACGGCACCGCCTACTGAGTCGCGCAGTCCGTCACCCCACGCGGTGACGACATGGCCCGCCGCTCCAGTCCTGTCCGGGCTGGAGTTGGCGGGCACTCACGTCGCCAACGGCTACTTCGAGCTCTTCGTCCGCCCCGTGTCCTCGCTCCGTCCACGGGCCTCGAGGCCCAGCGGCTTCACCGTGTGCAGGCGGGCCTCGGCCGTCAGCCTCGAGATGACCTGCCCCGGCGTGCCCTGGTCCTCCTCCTTCAGGCGCAGCTCGATGCGCTGCTCGATGTCCTCGCGCAACCGCTGGGCCTCGGCGAGCGCGGCCTGGATTTGATCCCTCACCTGGATGGAGTGCTCATCCATTGCCGCGGTGCGGTACGCGGCGGTGTCCCGGCGCACCGCGATGCGTCCCGCCGAGCCTCTCACCGTCCGGCGCCGCACCACCGTCCGCTTCTGCTTCCCCGCTCCACCCTTGCGCTTGTCCGCCATCGCGGCCTCCTGCTTCACAGTCCACCTGCCCGGAAGGTGGGGCGTGCCTCCATGCGCTGGAAGTCCCCCTCCCGGTACGGCGCAGGTGCGGCCAGGCAGACAGTCGGCCCACGGCCCGCCTCCCGATAACCTGGTCAATCAATCTGCTGACGGTGCTGAGAGCCTCGTGGAGTACCCGCTGCTCAACACAGCCGCGCACTGGGTAGGCTTGCTCCGGCATGACAAAGGGAACGGCCCGAACCACCGGGTGGATATGTCTGCTGGCCCTGGCGCTCCAGGCCTGCGCGACGACGGGAGCGCTGGATGAGCTCGAGCCCGAGGAGGAACTCCCCTCGGGGGAGATGGGACGGGACCCGCCTCCGCCGTGGGAGATGCGCGACGCGGAGACGGACGAGGAAGCGCGCCGGGCCGAGGCCACGGCGGCCCTGTCGGGCATGCGTGGAGTGGCAAGCCACGTGGAGCAGGCCGGTACCGAGCTGGTCTTCCGCTTCTGGGCGCACAACGGCGCACTGACACTGCTGGCCTGGAGGCGAGATGCCAGAGGAGCGGGCCTCGCGGGGAAGGTGGATTCGTTCGCCCCGGGCTTCGAGCTCGACCTGCCCACCTATGTGGGGAGTCGCACGGGAGAGGTTGTCCTCACCTTGAGTCAGGAGCGGCGGGGCTGGGGGCTGCGGTCCTTCACCACCGCGGAGGGTTCCAAACCACTGGAGGCCAGAACGTTGCCCGTGCGGCGCACAGGGGTGACGGCGGATACCCTCGCCCAGGCGCATGCCGTGGCCTCCCAGCTGACCCGAGGGCTGCGGGTCCCCAAGGGGGGCCGTGCTACTGCATCGGTGGAGGTGCTGTTGGATGACGACCGGATTCTCGGTGCGACGATCGTTCGCTACGAATCCCAGGGCGGCGCTCCTGCCCGCGAGCCCTCACCGAACCTGGTCGCGCAAATCACCCAGGCACTCCTGCCGTTCACCCAGGGCATCGGGCCGCGCACGGTACGGCTGAATCTGGAGGCAGAGCATCGCCAGACCGAGAGCCAAGTGCGTTGGCGCGTGATGGAGGCAGAGACGCTACGCCCGGACTCGCCGGCCCCAGCCGACCTCGTCACCGAGCACTACGCGCTCTACGAGCGCATTCTCCGCGAGTGGAGGGAGGAGGCGAAGGACTCCTTCATCCAGGCTGGGGTCACCAGCACCGAGTTCCTCGCCACATGGTTCATCAGCGGTCTCGCGATACGCGGTGGCCTCGCACTCTTCGAGGCGGTGGCGCCCAGACTGGCCCCCATCCTGGCCCGGGGTGGCTCGGAGGCCGTCGCCTGGTTCCGCTCCTTCCTCGCCCGGGTACGCCCGGCGGAGCGGGAGCAGTTCCATCGCTTGTGGACGAAGGCCCAGACGCAGGGACTCTCGGCTGCGGAGATGGAGCAGTTCCGCAAGCTCATGGCCCGCTTCGAGAACCTCCTCGGGGCCAAGCTGGACGACTATGCAAGTGGGGAACTCCGGAAGATGGCTCACAACGACTTCTACGGGAAATTCCATGCCGACCTCGCGAAGCTCCTGCTGGATGAGCGGGGAATGTTCTATCCCGTGCATCATCGCATTCCCCTCGAGTACACCCATCTCTTCCAGCGGTTGAACATCAACGCGCGGGAGAACCTGTGGGGGGTACATGATCTAGTGCATAGGAAGATCAACAAGGTCTGGACGGTGTTCCGACGGGCGAAAGGCAAGGCCACCGCAGAAGACGTGCGGAAAGTGGCTGCCATCGTCGACCGGCACTTTGGCCGCTGGTTCAACCAACCTTATGAAGCGGGACGCTCCGCATCCGCGCTTGCCAGGGCCGAGGCGGATGCACTCGACGAAGTGAAGGTTCTCGTAGACCTCATCCTGAAATGAGCATGACCATGAATGCGGATATTCCACTTCCGGGTCTCGACAGGCTGATGGAGGTGTACCGGAAGCACGGTCTGCCCTTGAAAATCCTGCCGCCGGGGCGCGCTCCCCCTTCGGCTGGAGAACTCGTGGCGGGCCACCCCTTCGATCCCGTGCTCGCGGCCGTCTACAGACGCCTTGGCGGGGCTGAGTTTGGATTCGTGGATGAATTCAATGGAGAGTTCTTCCTCGACCGAGTCGATGACCAGCTCAACGGAATCGTACTGAGGACCGAGGGATTTCGCGACGAGGAGGAGCCCTGGCGCTCCTCTGTCTTCTTCGGGAACATCCCCGGGCTCGCCTACTACCACGCCGTTGTGCCAAAGCTGGCCGACGAGCGGGGCCGCCAGCCCGTCATCTACATCGATGGCTACATGAACTATGTCCTGCCCATCGCCTCCAATGTAGATCGCTTCTTCGACGCCCTCTCCCACTACATCGACATGCTCATGGTGGACCAGGGCTACCTGTTCGATGGCATGCGAGGCATCCAGTTTCCGGGGAGCGTCCCCGAGCTCATCGCCCGTGACCGGCGGCTCGTCGAGATGCTCCACACCGGCCGCTTCGACTTCATCATGAACCTGGGCGACGAGTTCCAGGACTGGCTCTCCCGCGTGAAGTCCGCGTGAGGGACGCCCCCCCGGCCCGCATCGCCCTCTCCCAGACAGAGGTGTGCCTCATCTACGAAGCCCTTCGTTGACATCTACGAACGCCTTCGTATATTTGTCGGAGGAAGCTGACGGGAGGGAGTGCGATGAGTGAACCAAAGCTGCCGCGCCCAACGGACTCGGAGCTGGGCATCCTCCGAGTGCTGTGGGAGCGAGGCCCGAGCACCGTGCGCGACGTGCACGAGGCCCTGAACAAGGGCGAGGAGGGCACCGGCTACACCACGGTGCTCAAGCTGATGCAGATCATGACGGAGAAGGGACTCGTGGAGCGCGACGAGTCCCAGCGTGCCCACGTCTACAAGGCACGAGCGACGCAGCAGAAGACGCAGCGCCAGCTCGTGACGGATCTGCTGGACCGGGCTTTTGGAGGCTCGCCGGCACAGCTGGCGATGCAGGCCCTGTCGACGAAGAAGGCCTCGGCGGAGGAGCTCGCCGAGCTGCGCAAGCTGCTGGACACCCTGGAAGGGGAGGAGACGCCATGAACGGAGCTGTGTCGCAGTCCTTGGGCTGGGCGTTGCTGCACCTGCTCTGGCAGGGCACGTTGGTGGCGGTAGCGCTGGCCGTGGCCCTGCGCGTGCTCGACCGCCGCGCGGCCTCCACGCGCTACCTGCTCGCCTGTGGCGCGCTGGCGCTGATGCTCGTGCTGCCCGCCCTCACCGGCTGGCACCACTACTCCTCCCTTCAGAATGCGGAGCCGCTCCCGAGCGCTCCCGCCTCCATGAAGCTGACCTCCGCGGCGCTCCCTGCCCCCGGCTTCGTGCTGGAGCGTGCGGTGGACGTGCGCCCCCTGGTAACCCCTCGCGCCCCCGCGCCCACGCCGGTGCTGGAACGCGCGCTGCCGCTGCTGGGCGAGCACATGCACTGGCTGGTGCTGGCCTGGGGCCTGGGCGTGACGGCGTCATCGCTGCGACTGCTCTCGGGGTGGCTGAAGCTGCGCCGTCTGGTGCGTGAGGCCGAGCCCGCGCCCGCCGAGTGGCAGGACGCGATGGAGCGGCTGGCGCGGCGCCTGGGAATGACGCGCCCGGTGCAGCTGCTGCGCTCGGCGGCGCTGGACGTGCCCGCGGCGGTGGGCTGGCTGCGGCCCGTGGTGCTGCTGCCCGTGACGGCGCTCACCGGACTCTCCGCGCGCCAGCTCGAGATGGTGCTCGCGCATGAGCTGGCCCACATCCGCCGCTACGACTTCGCGGTCAACCTGGTGCAGACGCTGGTGGAGACGCTCCTCTTCTACCACCCGGCGGTGTGGTGGATGTCGCGCGTCATCCGCGTCGAGCGCGAGCACTGCTGCGACGACATCGCCGTGGGCACGAGCGGCAACGCGGTCTCGTACGCCCGGGCCCTCACCGCGCTGGAGTCCCTGCGCGTGCTGCCCCTCGGGACGACGAGCCCGGCAATGTCCGCCCTGGGTGGCTCGCTCACGGACCGTGTCCGCCGGCTGGTGGGTGCTCCCGCAGCGCGCTGCTCCTCGCGGTGGGTGGCAGGAGCCTCAGTCGTCACGCTGATGAGCGGCGTGGCGGTGGCGGCCCCCCTGGCGGCCCTCGTCATGCCCGAGCGTCCCGCGGCCTCGGCCGAGGCCCCCGTGCCCCCGGCTCCCGCGAGTGCACCGATGGCCGTCGAGCCCCCCGACGCTCCGGATGCGGTGGTCCTGCCCACGCCGGCCCAGCTCGCGGTGCCGCGCCCGGCTCCCGTGCCCGCGGCCATGGCTCGCGTGCTCCCGGCCCCACTCGCCGTAGCGAGCCCGGTGCTCGCCCAGGCCCCGGCTCCCAACCCCAACCCGAATCCCAATCCGAAGCCGAAGATCGCCGAGGACAAGGACTCGGACTACGACGAGGACGGGGACACCACCCGCGTGGGCGACAAGCCGCTCTCGGTGGATCAGCTCGTCGCGCTCAAGGTGGCTGGGGTCACGCCCGAGCGCGTGAAGGAGCTGGAGTCGATTGGCTACGAGCCCACGGTGGGCAACCTGGTGCAGTTCGGCCACGCCCACGTGACGCCCGAGTACGTGAAGGAGATGACGGACACCCTCGGCCGCAAGCCCACCGCCGAGGAGCTGGTGGAGATGCGGCACCTCGGCGTGACGCCCGAGCGCGTGAAGGGGCTCGCGGCGGCCGGATACGGCAAGCTCTCAGCCGACGAGCTGACCCAGGCGGCGGCGCTCGGGGTGGATGCGAGCTTCATCAACGAGCTGAAGGCCGCCGGCTACGACAAGCTGACCTTCGACGAGCTCGTCCAGCTCCGCGCCCTGGGCGTGAATGGAGAGTACGTGCAGGCGCTGAAGGCCGCCGGCTACGACAAGCTTCCGGCGGAGGAGCTGACGCAGTTCAGGGCGCTCGGCGTGTCTCCGGAGTACCTGCGCGCGCTGCGCGAGGCGGGGCTCGAGAAGCTGCCCGCGGAGGACGTGGTGCAGATGCGTGCCCTCGGCGTGGACGCGGACTTCATCCGCAAGCTGCGCGATGAAGGCCTGGAGAAGCTCTCGGTGGAGGACCTGGTCCGCCTGCGCAGCAGCGGCGTGGACGCGGACTTCATCCGCGAGCTGCGCAAGAAGCAGTAACCGGCAGTCCCCTTCCCCTCACCTTCCACGAGCCCACGGCCGCGCTTCCCGCGCGCGCCGATGGGCTCCCTTTTGCCCGAAGTTCCCCAAAGGAGCCTGAACCATGAATACGCAACGGACGCAGTACACGCTGCTCTTCTCCGCCGTGCTGATGTGGACACTCTCCGCGCTGGCCGCGGCGCCGAACACCGGGACGTGGACGGCCTCGCCGCGCGAGGACAAGCTGCAGATGAACTTCCGCGTGAAGGAGCACGGGAATATGGGGCTCAGCATCCCCCGTGCTTCCTTCCAGGGGCTGAACACCGCGGAAGGCGCGGACACGAAGTTCCAGCTCGCGCGTGAGGCGGGCACCCTGCGCTTCGAGGGCCGCTTCGCCAACGGCAAGGGCGCGGGCCACTACACCTTCGAGCCGAGCGCCGCGTACCTCGAGGAGATGGGGAAGCTCGGCTACACGAACATCACCCCGGACGAGCAGCTCCAGCTCGCGCTCTTCGACCTGGGGCCGGCACGGGTGAAGGCGCTGGCGGAGCTCGGCTACGCGAAGATGTCGCACGACGAGCTGCTCCAGGTGGCCATCTTCCAGGTGACACCCGAGCACATCCGCGCGCTGAAGGCAGCCGGCTACGACAAGCTCACGCTGGAGGACCTGGTGGCCTCGCGCATCCACGGGGTGACGCCGGAGCACATCCGCGAGATGGGTGAGCTGGGCTTCCGCAAGCTGGACTTCGACGACCTGGTGGCCACGCGCATCCACGGGATTACGCCGCAGTTCGTCCGCGAGGCGAAGGGCCTGGGCTTCGGCGAGCTGAAGCTGGATGACCTGATGTCCATGCGCATCCACGGTGTGAGTCCCAAGTTCATCCAGGAGATCCGCGAAGCCGGGTATCCGAACGTGACAATCGAGCAACTCGTGGAGATGCGCATCCACGCAATTGACGGGAACTACGTTCGTTCCCTCTCACGGAATAAGGAAGGCGGCCGGAAGTAATAGAGGGCCTGGAGGGGGAGATTCCACATGCTGCGTAAGTGGATGCTGACAGCGGGATTGCTGTGGGGCGCGGTTGCGTCCGCGGCGATCGAGGGCCCTGGCCGCAATCAGTTCCTCCACGCAGCACGGGCCCAGGGTCCGGTCACGGTGGACGGCAGGCTGGACGAGGACACATGGGCCCGAGCCCCTGTCTTCGACGGCTTCGTGCAGCGCTTCCCGGAGGCGGGCCAGGCGCCCAGCGAGCGCACCGAGCTGCGCGTCCTCTACGATGACCGGAACCTCTATATCGCCGTCACCAGCCACGACTCGGAGCCGGCGCTCATCAACCGCAACCTGGGGCGGCGCGACAGTGACCTGTACTCGGACCGGGTGAAGGTGCTGCTGGACCCGACGCACGACCACCGCACCGCATACGTCTTCACGGTGAATGCGGGCGGAGTGCAGTCGGACGGCCTGTACTACGACGATCGGCAGTACAGCACGGACTGGGACGGAGTGTGGGACGCGGCAGCGGGGCCGCGCGAGGGGGGCTGGGTGGCCGAGTTCGCCATTCCCCTGTCGCTGCTGCGCTTCCCCGAGGCACCGGTGCAGACGTGGGGCTTCTCCGTGCGCCGGGACATCGCCCGCCGCAATGAGGAGCTGGAGACAGTGCTCAACCCGCGCACCAGCAACGCGGTGGTGTCGCGGCTGGGGCACCTCACGGGGATGGAGGAGCTGAAGCCGCAGCGAGCGGTGGAGCTGGTGCCGTACCTGGCGGCACGCACGGTGGCCCGGCCGCAGTTCTCGGACGCGGCGAAGCCCTGGCCGCGGTTGATGGACCCCTCGGCGGACCTCGGGCTGGACTTCAAGCTGGCCCTCACCAGCAACCTGGCGCTGACGGGCACCTTCAACCCGGACTTCGGACAGGTGGAGGCGGACCAGCTCATCCTCAACCTCTCCACCTTCGAAAGCTTCTTCCCGGAGAAGCGCCCCTTCTTCACGCAGGGCATGGAGCTGTTCAACCCGGTGGGGGGACAGGGAGGGCCGCAGACACTCTTCTACTCGAGGCGCATCGGACTGGAGACGCCCATCCTCGGGGCGGCGAAGCTGACGGGCACGGTGGTACCGGGCGTGGAGGTGGGCCTGCTGGACGCGGTCGTCACCGGACCTTGGCGGCGAGACGTGGACGAGGAGCGGCCAGACCGGACGGTGGGCTTGCACCTGACGCGCCCGCTGCACGTGGGCCCCAACAACGCGCTGCCCACGGACCCAGCGGTGCCCATGAACTACCTGGCGGCGGTGGTGCGCGGGCAGGTGGGCACGAGCTCGCGCGTGGGCGGCATGGTGACGATGGCCACGCCGCTGACCGGCGGGTGCTCGCACGAGAGCGCGGCATTGGATGAGGACCTCCAGCCAGTGCAGTGCCTGGCGAGGGGAGGCAACGCGGCGGCGGTGGACTTCGACCTGAAGACGGAGAACGGGGAGTACGGGCTGATGGGGCAGGTGGACGCCTCGCAGGTGGTGGGCGGAGTGCCCGAACGAACGCTGCGGGACGGCACCGTGCTGCGCCGAGGAGACACGGGTTTCGGAGGCTACGTGCGCGCGGGAAAGTTCGGCGGCGAGGGCTTCCGGTGGGACCTGGGCGATGACTTCTCCTCGCCTCGGCTAAACCTCAACGCCAGTGGCTTCCAACGTACGCAGAACGAGCACGCACCGAGGCTCTCGCTGCGCTACCAGCGTCCGGATGGAATGGGACCGCTGAAGGCGTACTCGGCCAACTTCAACGTGGGCACGAAGTGGACAACGGATGGCCGGGCGGTGAACCGGGGGAGCTGGTTCAACTTCAACACAGGCGCGCAGCTGCCGAGCTTCGACTACGTCGGAGTGGAGGTAGGCGCGGACGTGGGCGGCTGGGACGTACGCGAGCTGAACAGCACGGGCGTGCCGCTGGAGAACAGGAACTCGGCCTTCCTGGCACTCATCGTGGAGACCAACGAGAACCGGATGGCGTCCATGGGAGGCTTCGTGGCGGCCTCGCGCCGCTTCCAGTCGGGACCGGTGGCACCGGCGTGGGAGGGACAGGTGAACCTCTACGGGACCGTGCGGCCCCACCCGGCGCTGGAGACGCGGCTGGAAGTGTTCCTGGACCGCACGTCCTTCGCCCCGCGCTTCATCGAGGACCTGGGAGACCACCGCTTCCTCCTGAGCCCGCTGCTGACGGACTCGATGTCGCTGACGCTGCGGCAGCAGTGGGTGGTGACGCCGAGGCTGACGCTGCAGGCGTACGCACAGCTCTTCACCGCCTACGGGGCATATGGCCCCTACTACGAGGGGGTGTCCGACGCAGCGCGCACACGCATCCACTTCGCCAGCCTGGTGCCAGTGGAGCGGGAGAACACGGACGACTTCCACGACGTGGCGCTGAACCTGAACGTGGTGCTGCGCTGGGAGTACCGGCTGGGGTCAACGCTGTACGTGGTGTACACGCACGGCCAGCAGCGCTTCCCGGTGGCGGACGGAGCGAGACCGCCACACACCCTGATGCCGAGTGGGCTGCTGGCGGGAGCAGCCAACGACGCGCTGCTGGTGAAGTGGTCCTGGTTCTGGGGAGCGTAACCAACCACCCCTCTCCCCTCGGGAGAGGGACGGGGTGAGGGTATCTGGTCCCCAGGTTGAGCCCAGATGCACCGCAGGGCGCCTGGCCGAAGGGGTGAGGCAAGAGTTCTAAGCCAGTGGGAGTAAGTCCCTTCAGGGGGAGGTTCCGGCCGCACGCGGGAGCAACTGGTCCGATGGTCGGACCAGTCGGCACGTTGCGCGGCCGGAAGGTGCCCTGTTCTTGCGGCATGAGCACCCCTGAAAGGACTTGGTTCGAGTGGCTTAGCGCTCAATTTGTGTCTGCTCCGTCCGGCCTCTTCGGCTGGTCCGCCCAGCGGAACGCGCGGGCGATATACATCCGCAGCCAAACGTAGGAGCCAAGAAAACCCATGGGGCCACAGTAGAGCACGATGGCTGCCGCCAGGCTCTGTGTATATCCCGCACCAGCCGAGGCGGTCAGTCCAGTGGCCATGTACCCTGCAATGGCAGTCACCATGTCCGGAAGCTCCTTGAGTTGCACCAGCCCGACCCCCAGCAGGAGCTTGGTCAACCAGTCGGAGACCTGCTCCAGATTGGTATTGACCCTCTGATCGTAGAAAGGGAGCGCTCCGGGAGATGCGGCCGGCGGGGGGCTTTCAACGGCCGGCTCTTTCTCGGTCGAGGGAGCTGCAAACTCGGTCTGGAGTACCCGGGGAATTCCAAAAAGAAAGCCCAGCAGCGAGCCCAATCCAAACCAGGCCATGCTCCAGAGCAGTGCGAGAGGAACAAAGCCTTTCTCGGCCTGCAAGCCGATGAGGAGCAGACCGAAGCTGTCCATGGCGAAAATGCCGAGCAATGGGAAGTACCGCCACCACCACAGACCCATCTTCTGAAGCATCTTCGGCTCCACGTGGAATAGGACGGCGCGCTCGGTGCGTGGCTGTTCCTGTCCCTCCTCCTGTTATCGGTAGGGTTCGTGGGTCAGCATGTATCAGGGATGATGTGCCTTCCACCGGGCTGGCAAGGCACTGTCGACTAGCAGTCCGTGGGCCAGCTCATGAGACGAGTTCCAGGACTGGCTCGCCCGGGTGAAGTCCGCTTGAGGGAGAAGCCCCTCACTCCAACGACGGCCCCATATCCCCCGGCATCAACGCTTGCCGCGCCAGCGACACTGGCAGCCCCAGTTGCAGGAACCGGTCGTGGAAGTCGCGCAGCGAGAACGTCTGTCCCCTCGCCTCCAGGTACCTCTTGTAGTCCTCGCGCAGCTTCAGAATCTGCATCCGCCCCAGCGCGTAATAGAGATACGTCGGGTTGAACGTGCCCCGCTGCACCTCGCGCAGCGCCGGGAAGGGCTCGAAGTAGGCAATCTCCGCGTAGCGCTTCGCCGCCCCCTCCACCGACTCCCCAAAAGCGTGCATCGACAGGCCCGCGTGCCACCGCGCATGCCTTTGCAGCGCTCGCCGCAGTTGCCCCAGCCGCACCGCCGGGTCTCCCCCGCCGAAGCCCTCGTCCACCATCATCTGCTCCACGTAGTGCGCCCAGCCCTCCACCAAAGACGCGGGCGTGAACACCTTGCGCACCTCCGTCGGAATCCGAGCCTCGTACAGCAGCTGCACGAAGTGCCCCGGCATCCCCTCATGCACCGTGATGCCCAACAGCCCCGCTCGATTGAAGTACGTCAGGTGCTGCGCCTTCTGCTCCCCCGTCCACTCGGAGTCCACGTTGGTGATGTTGTAGAAGGCCTCCGTCGCTCGCGTCTCGAACGGTCCCGGCGTGTCCATCGACGCGAAGCCCATCCGCGCGTACGGCGGCGTCTCTCGCACCGTCGGCAACCGCTCCGAGGGCAACGTCAGCAGACCCTTCTCCGCCACGAACCGCTGGCACTCCTCCAATTGCTTGCGCGCCGTCGGGATCAGCTCCTCGGCCGTCGGGTGGTCGTGCACCAGCGCGTCCATCACCTCCACCGGTGACTTCATCGCGTCCACCCGCGCCGCCTCCTTCGCCACCCACTGCTGGTACTCCCGAATGGCTCGCTCGTTGATGTCCCGGAGCTGCTCGGCCGTCAGCTCCACATGCTCCTCCAGCGCGAGCTTCTTCTCGAAGAGCGCCTTCCCCAGCCGAAAGTCCCCATGGGCCTTCGGCAACAGCTCCTGCTCCTGCCACCGTACGAAGCCCTCCACCTCGGCCGTGGTCCGCGCCAGCGCAGCAGAGAACGCCTCACGCAACGTCGCATCCACCCGCGACAGGCCCTGGGCCTCCAGCGCCTTCGGCAAGTCCGAGCGCAAAAACCCCACCGTGCCACGCGTGTCACGCAGGCCCTGCTCGGCCCAGGGCTTCGGCACGTCGCGCAGGTTCGCCTTCGCCGCGGCCACCACCTCGGGAATCCGCTCCATCCGCGCCATCAGGCTCCGCACCCGCTCCTCCACCGGAGCGAACTCCCGCTGCGACAGCGACGAGAGGGCACTCGCGATGGCGCTGTTGTAGAGCATCGGATTGCGCCTCCAGCCACGCGCCTCCTCCAGCTCCAGCAACTCCGCGCGGATGGCGTTCTCCAGGATGCGCACGTCGAACACCGCATCCCCAGTAAGCGCCGCGCGGTCCAGCCGCGCCAGCCGCGCGAGCCACCCGTGCAGCTCCCGCGCCTGACGCTGGAAGGCCTCGGCCGACATGTCCTGCAGCCGTGAGTCGTACTGGTGCAGGCCCAGGTTCGTCGAGCGCACCGGGTGCGCGGCGTAGTACCAATCGAGGAACTCGCGAGCGAAACGAGCGTATTCAGCATCGGCGGGAGTGGGGGCCATGGCGGAAGCGGAAGCCGCCGGCCCAGGGCCCGTACGCGGAGCGCAGGCGGGGACCAGCAGCAGGGCGGCACAGCAGAGGGTGGCTCGAAGCATCACCCTCCCAGTCTCCATCCCCCGTATGCGGCAGGGAAGGCGCTCGGAGTGGACCCCATACAGCTTGCACACTCGACGCCTCTTCCTCCAGCCTCTCCCTCCATGAAACTCCACGTGCTGCTCGCCTCTGCCCTCCTCCTGCCCGCCTGTGCGGCGCGGAGAGTCTCGCCCACTCCAGAAGAGCCCACGACTCCACCAGCGGTCGCTCCCACGCCAGCCCCCACGGTAGCAACCCCCACCGGACTTCAGCGGGAGGTAGGCCCCATTGGCACGCCCCACCCCATCGTCTTCCAGCGGGCCGCCACGGACGGGCGCTGGGTCGTCGCCTGCCAGGCGCGCGAGGACACCAACGGCGATGGAGCGCTGGAGGTCCGCTTCGGCCAGCACGGAAACACGAGCGGTGACGCGCTCACCCCCTACTTGTTCCTCGAGCCCGGTGCGGGTGAGCCGCTCGACGACTTCCTCACCGCGGACCCGACCGACCGCTACCTCGTGGTGGCCCGCGGTGGCTCGCTCCGGCTGCTCGACACGTACACGCACACCGACACCGAGCTGGCCCCTCTCGAGGCCATCCCTGACAGCAACACGCCCGGCTCGCCCCTGCCCGTGTCCTTCTCCAGCGACGGCAAGCGCCTGCTCCTGGTGACGCTGACAGGGCAGGACAAGCGAGCCACGGCCTTCCTCATCAACCTCGAGAACGGCAGCAGGCAGGAGGTGCCACATGGCCCCGGAGTGCTGGGCTATGCCGAGCTCGACCCGGAAGGCCGGTGGGCAGTGCTCGGCGTCGTCACCCAGGACTCCGATGGAGATGGACAGCTCTCCTGGCCTCGAACGAGGACTTCGCTCTCGGCCAGATTCTGCCGGGGCCCCATCATGTCGTACGGCCGCTATGGCCGTGAGGGAGACTCGCCCACGTGGCTGCTGAGCCATGTGGACGGAGGCGAGCTCGCCCCCATCCAGGGCCTCCTCCAGGTGCTGGGAGACTCGGTGTTGCGCCAGGGCGAGCAGGGCGAGGTCTTCGTCGAGCAGGTCTCGGGCCAGCGCACCGAGTGGGTGCCCGCGAGCTGCCGCGCCAACGTCCTCTACGTGGATGCCGCACGGGAGCAGGTCCTGGTGGCCTGCACCGCGCAGGGCGAAGCGCTCGAGCTGCACGGGGCCCGCATCCACCAGCCGCTCGGGCTGTCCGCCGAGCGCTCCAGGAGGATTCCCTTCGCTGGCACTCCGCCCCGGCTGATACCAGTCACTCCCGCGTCCACCGCGGGCGGCGAGTCGTCCTCCCAGAGCGTGGTGGACCTGGAGACACGCACCGTGCATCCCGTAGGAGGCCAGGTGAAATACACTCAGGAGACCCGTGTCCTCGTGGCGCGCAACGCTGGCGCCGACGACAAGGACCGGCGCCTCTGGCTCGTGGACATCGCGAGTGGGGAGCAGCGCGAGCTCGGCACGCCGACCGAGTACGGGCTCGAGCTCGCGGGAAACCTCATCTATGTCGACGGCCTGCTGGTGGACATGAGCACCGGGCAGCTCGTCGGTCCGGTGAAGGGCGAGGTGCAGGCCCTCGACACCCAGGGGCGTGTGCTCCCCGACCACATTGGGCAAGGGCGGGCTCCCCTCGGGCCGCTCCAGTGGACTCCGGTCGTGCGCCCTCAATAAGTCCCGAGAAAGCCAGGGACACGGGCCTGGAGGGCAGCCGGGCGGGCCTGCCCCATAGGGCCGGATGCATCTCCGCGACCGGCTCCCGTCCAAGCCCGTGAATGCCATCTTCAACTTCCAGTCCCGAGCCCCCGCACGAGGAACGTGCGGGATGGGTCCTCCTGGGCTAAGGGTTCGCCTGCCTGATAGCCCGAGCACCGAGCAACCCCCAGGCCCGCTGGCTGGTGGAGGTACCGAGAGATGTCCGAACAGCAGCCGAAGAAGAAGCGCTGGCCCTATGTCCTGGGCGGCATCGTCCTGTTCCTGGTGGCGGCCGTAGCGGTGGCCCTGTGGCGGCTCGACGCCATCCTGCTCCAACAAGCCCGCGCCGAGGCCACGAAGCTCTCCCAGACACTCGGGCGGCCCGTGGAGGTGGGGGACATCTCCACCCAGCTCATCCCCCACCTGGGCGTCGAGGTGGAGAACGTGGTGGTGGGCGCCGCCGAGGGCGAGCAGGTGCCCCTGGCGGAGCTGAAGGGAATCGACGTGGCGGTAGCGGTCTGGCCCGCCATCACCTCGCGCGGCCAGGACCTCCAGGTGAAGAACGCCGAGGTATCCGGGCTCACCGTCAACGTCGTCCGGCTGCCGGACGGCACCACCAATCTCTCCCGGCTGCAGGAGAAGCTCGCTCAGCAGCAGCCGAAGGAGGAGGAGCCGCCTCCCGCCGAGGAGCAGCCAACGGACCTGTCGGCGGTGCGCGTGGACCGGGCGGCACTCACGGATGCGACCATCCGCTTCATCGACCGAGGCGGGGCCCAGGCGCGCGAGCTGGCCATCTCGGATCTCGATGTCGAGGTGAAGGATCTGCGCGCGGGCAAGCCGCTGGAGGTGGTGCTCCACGCCGCGGTGCTGGCGGAGAAGCAGAACTTCCACCTCACGCTGAACACGACGCCGCTGCCGGCCTCGCTCATCCCCGTGCCCGAGCGCGTGGTGCTCAAGTCCGAGCCCATTGACCTGGCGCCGCTGGGCCCCTTCCTCGGCCCGGAGATGGGGCTGCAGGCGGGCACACTGCAGGCGGACTGGACGGCGCAGCTCGGCGCGGCGGTGCCTGGCGGTGTCGGACCTACGAACCTCAAGGGTGGCCTGCGTGCGCAGGGCCTGCGCTTCGCCGGAACCGAGGGTGGCAAGGCGCTCGACGTGGTGCTGGACACCGACGTGACGGGCGACATGAACACGGGTGACCTGTCGCTCCAGAAGCTGCTGGTGGAGCTCGGCCCGGCACGCCTCACCGGCAAGGGCCAGGTGAAGGGACTGCTCACCGAGACGCCCGCCATGCAGGACTTCGAGCTGGTGGGGCAGAACCTCGACCCGGCGGTGCTGGCCGAGTATTACCCGCCGTTGCGCAAGCAGCTCGCCAACCAGATAGCGGGCCCCATCGGGCTGGTGGTGCGGGGCGGCGGCACTCAGGAGTCGCAGGCGCTGACGGCGGAGGTGGACCTGACGCCGGTGCGGCTGCGCATCCCCGAGCAGCTCTCCAAGGAGGCGGGCGCGCCCATGCGGCTGACGGCGCGGCTCACCGGCGCGGCGGCCAGCGGGGGCGCCATGCGCTTCGACGCGAAGACGGACCTGTCGGGCGTGGACATGCGGCCGGGGCTGCTCCTGGACAAGCGGCCCGGACAGACCTTCAAGGTGGACGCGGCGGGCACGTACCAGCCGGAGGGCGGCAAGCAGCCGCTGAAGGTGGACCTGAGCCGGCTGAGCGTGGCGCTGCTCGAGTACACGATGGCGGGCACGGCCTCGTACTCGCAGGCGGGCCAGGGCGCGAAGCAGACGATGGCGTTCGCCCTGGCGCTCGAGAGCCCGCGCCTCGACGTGGACGAGCTGATGATGACGGACGAGGAGGTGGCGGCCACGGCGGGCGGCACGCCGCAGGAGGAGGAGGAGGGGCCCTCGGATCCCAAGCGCTTCAACGGCATGCGCGGGGACATGTCGTTCAAGATTGGCGCGCTGCGGATGAACGAGATGGACCTGTCCAACATGGTGGCCCAGCTCAAGATGGTGGACGACCTCATCACCGTGGAGCGCTTCACCACGGGCATCTACGGGGGCACGGTGTCGGCGAGTGGCAGCTCGGTGCGGCTGGGGCCCGAGGCGGCCCAGCGGCCCTTCGAGCTGAAGGCGGAAGTGAAGGGCATGAACATGGCGCAGGCGCTGGCCCCGCGGGTGCCGCGCAAGGTGCTGGACGGGAAGTTCGACGGGCAGATGAACCTGTCGGGCGTGGGCTACGAGATGAAGAGTCTGCAGGATCGGCTCGCCGGGGCCATCGACGGCACCCTGCTGGGCGGGGCGTTCTCGGGCCTGGACATCCCGGCGGCGGTGTCTGGACCGCTGGTGAAGGCGCTGCCCTTCGCGGGCAAGGTGCTGGACAGTGATGGCGTGACCGAGCTGGCGGATCAGCTCCCGTTCGGAGTGACCATCAAGAACGGCGTGGCGCAGCTCTCCAAGCCCATCACCTGGACGAGGCCGGAGGCGGCGATGAGCTTCGACGGCGGCATCCGGCTGGACGGAACGCTGGACCTCGCGGGCACGGTGAACCTGGGGCCGCCGCTCATCGAGAAGATGACGATGGGCCGAGCGAAGCCGACCGACCCGGTGCCGGTGGCGGTGAAGCTGACGGGCAAGGCATGGAGCCCGGAGGTGACGGAGCTGGACGTGAAGCCGGCGGCGGTGGCCATCGCCAAGATGGCGGCGGCGAGCGCGGCGACGGAGCTGCTGGGCGAGAAGGGCAAGGAGGTGGGGAAGGTCATCACCGGCGGCACGGACGCGGCGAAGGAAGCGGCGCAGGCCGAGGCGGAGAAGCGGAAGAAGGAGCTGGAGGAGAAGGCGCGGCAGGAAGCAGAGGCCGCGCGCAAGAAGGCCGAGGAGGAAGCCAAGAAGCGCCTCCGCGGCATCTTCGGTCGCTAACCCGATTCACCGCAGTGTCACCCCTCCCTCACCCTGTCACTCCTCCCTCTCCCCCCGGGAGAGGGTCGGGGTGAGGGTACCCGGACCCGTATTCTGTCTCCTGGATGAGGGCTGGAGTGCGGGTATAAATCGGTGCAGCACCTGCCCCCCCTGTGGGTAGGAACGTCTTTTAGACACCGTCAAAGCAGAGGCAACAGATGGATTGGAAGGCGCTAGCCCCACACAAGCCGCTCGGAGGGGACGATCCTCTGCATGTTCCACGACCCATGGGCGATGGACGCCGCCTCGCATCGATGATGCGCGCAGGGCTCGGTCCTTTCGCGGTCGCTGGACCTGTTGGTAGCGGCAAGAGCACGGAGATAGCCACTGCCGCCGAGGAGTTGCGTCTTGGTGCCGAGTTCTTTGCGTTAGATCTCTCGCTGGATCAGGTCCTGAACATGCGGCAGATCACAGGTGCCGACCTTCTGTGGGTTCTTGGAGGATCAATATTTGAAGTGACCCGGACAAAGCTCCAATTGCAATTGGAGATACCGGATGAAGCACGCTCCCGAATGACCGGAAAGGCCCCCAGCCATCAAGGACATCTGGAGCCAGGTCCCTACCGCGACGCATTCCTGGCAGTGATTCGCGAGTTCAAGAAGAAGAGCCCTGCGTCTCAGGTCGCCATCTTGGTGGATGGACTAGAGAAGTGCCCGGAAGAACAAGCCCGTAGCGCGGTCCGAACCTTCCTTTCCTTGAAGGATGAGGTCGAGCTCGCGTTCGTCGTGCCCCCATCCCTGGTCATCGGACCCGCGAATGCCGAGTTGCTGAGTGAGCTGCGGGTCTTTCCCATCCGCCCCGTTCCAGTGATCGAACAGCAAGGGTCTCACTGGAAGGAGGGACGCCAGTTCCTCGCGGACATCTTCCGTCGTCGAATGGGAAAGGAGGACACGAACGTCGACGCCCTGAAGCCCCTCCTGGAAACAGCGGCCATTTCCAGCGGAGGACTCCCCCGAACCTTCCTCCAACTCATGAGGGATGCAGGAGGCTACGCCACGGTCGCCAACCGGGAACTGCCAACACGCGAAGATCTCGACAACGCCATGAGGGACCAGACCGACAGCCTCCGTCGGTTGCTGCGGGATGGAGACATGAAGGTAATGCGGGTGGCAGACGGCTCGGACGGCCTCGAAATCCCCATCGAGCGGCGCGTCCGGCTGCTGTCGCACGGCATTCTTCTCGAGAACGAAGTGGACGACAGGGTCATCGTGAAAATGCACCCCCTCCTCGCCCAGTCGGATGGGGAAGCGTTGTATGCGTGACGCCTCTGGGGCCCTCTGGAAGCTGGCCCGCACAAAGACTCCCATCGGGCTGGTCATCTATTCGGATTACGAGCAACGGAGCGAGCTCATCACGGAATTGGAGTTGCTCGCTCCGAGCGGCATCCAGGTGCTACGAGCCACAACGCTCGATGAGGCGCTCCCGCACCCCAGAGCGCTGGTCCTGCTCACTCCACCCGATGAGGGTGCAACCGTTATCGAGCTCGACGGGCGGCGCGAACATTTTGTGGAGCGACAAGTGCCGCTCCTTCTCTTCCTCCTTCGTGGAGGAGAAGGGCTCCGAGTGCTCGCCGATGCGCCTGGACTCGCGAGCTGGCTCAGCGGCAGCGAGGTCGAACCTGAGCGGTTGCAAAACATCGACGTCGCGGCAGAAACCAAAGCCTTCATCGAACGCACCGGAAAGAGCCCGGAGGCATGGCTCACAGCCTATGAGGCGGGTGAGCTTCCGGAGACATTCGAGAACATTCTGCTGACCCACCGGGCCCGGTTGTTGGGAGGCCCACCTTGAGGGGAAAGGGTGCCTGGGAAACCCGAGATACAGCAATCCGGAAAGGATTCGAGGAACTCGGCGCGAAACGCATCCATCACGGCAACGAACTTCGTGTCCGGCTCAAGCTGCTCGCGGACCGAGGATTCTGCGCGGGGCAAGCGGTTGGCTGGTTGACCCAGCAGAACCGGGATGGGCGTGCTTCGACATTCGTCTTCTCCTCCAACGCCGATGGGCAGGCGGGAGGTCATCCGGCGCTCCGGCTCAACAAGCTGAAGAGCCTTGATGAAGGAGCACTCCTGACAGTGGTCGTGGTCGTCGACCAGCGCACCACCAGAGTGAGCAGCTTCAGCATTGGAATCCAGGGCAAGGGACGAACAACCCAAGTGCCCTGGTATGCACGCGTCGACTTCACCGAAGCGCCAGCAGGCAAGGGCCCATGTGGGCATCCACTGCTCCATTGTCATGTCGGACAGAATCCAGACGCGACAGAAGAGCCGGAGATACGCGTACCTCATGCATGGATGAAGCCCGCCGAGGTGCTCGACTGGCTTCTGGCTACGGTCGACTCCAGCCTCGAACCTTAGAGGGAGTTCCCGCCTCACTGCGTCACGGATGGCATCCGGGTGGTATGCGCACCCGGTGCCACGGGCCCGCGCTGGCGCAGCAGGAACTCGCGGCGGAGCTCGAGCTTCGGCACGGTGCGCTGGAACACCTCCAGCCCCGCGTCGCTCAGCAGGCCCACGTTCACCACGTGCTTGCAGTAGCCCCAGTGCCCCGTATCCCAATACGGGATGCGCTCGTTGTACACGCCGCGCGCCCACTCGCCGGGAGACAGGTGGAACAGCTCCTCGTGGCGCTCGCCTCGGGCCTGGCCGCTCCACTCGAGCTGCCCCGGCATCCCCATCTTCCCGTAGTCGAGCAGCACCCGGACGCCCTCCTCCGAGCGCTCCACGCGGAAGGCCTCCACCTCGACGAAGGACTTGCCCTTGCGCACCTCCGTCCATTCCCGCCGCAGGAAGTGCCGCTGCTCGGAGAAATAGACGTGGTGCAGATGGAAGAGTGCGTCCCCGGCCCCGCTCCAGGCGTCCGGCAGCACACTCGCGATGGGCGTGGCGTTGCGCACCCGCGCCCCCGCTCCTCCCCGCGACTCCTTCGTCCACTCAGTCGTGAGCAGCTGGATGAACACGCCAGAGATGCGCGTGTCCGCGTGAGGAGAGCGTCTGCTTCGATGCCGGGCCATGGTGCGACTCCCAGACGGGGCGCGTATCCGCAATCGCCGAGGGGCCCCCTGCCCTCGTGATTTCCCGGGGTGCTACCCACCCGGCCATCCCCTTCAGGCGCAAGGTATATCGGCAACCACCGTAATCCCTGCAATCCCCCCCATGCTCAATCCCCGACGAAGCGGGCGATCAGCGTCGGAGGACCAACAGTGCACCCGCCAGCAGCAGCACGATTCCCACGGCCCGAGAAGCGGAAAAGGGCAGCTCGGGGTAGCCCACCAGCCCGAAGTGGTCGATGAGTGCGGCCGCGGCGAGCTGCCCCGCCACCAGCGCCGCGAAGAGGGCCGCCGCTCCGAGCCTCGGCGTGAGGAGCACCGTGCCCGTCACCAGCGTGGCCCCGATGAACCCGCCCACCCAGGCCCACCACGGGGCCTGCTTGGGCTCGGCCGTTTCACCGCGCGTGAGCAGCACGAGCACCAACAGTGCCACCGTGCCGAGGAAGAAGCTGACCAGGGAAGCCCGGTACGGACTGCCGAGCGCATCCCGAAGCCGGACGTTCATCCCCGCCTGCACGGGCAGGAGGGCCCCCATACCGAAGGCGATGGCGAACCAGAGCAGTTGCGCGCGGAGCATGGGCGCGGCGTATACCCTCGAATGCGCGCCTCAGGCCACGGCCGATCCGGGCGCAGATTGCCTCAGGACACTTCGCAGGTGCTCGCACAGTTTGGCGGTGCCGCGCACGGCCTCGGGGAAGCCCTCGCCGAAGGTCTGGAAGTTGTGGACCATCTCCGGCCACACCTCCAGGTGCGCCCTCACTCCTGCGGTGCGCGCCTTCTCAATGATGCGCACGCCGTCGTCGTGCTGCAACTCCGCGCTCCCCACGTGGACGAACAGCGGAGGCAGCCCGCGCAGGTCCGCGTACCACGGCGAGATGAGCGGATTGCGCACGTCCGCGTTGCCCACGTACCACTTCGCCCAGTGCAGCAGCATGCGCTTGTCGCCCCAGTCGAAGCGCTCGTGCGCCACCACGCTCTCCCCGCTGCACTCGAGGTCCACCCAGGGCGCGATGAGCACCGCCCCCGCCGGCAGCGGCACGCCCGCATCGCGCAGCGACACCAGCGCAGCGATGGCCAGCCCTCCTCCCGCCGAGTCCCCGCAGAACGCTACCTGCTCCGGCTTCACCCCGGTGGACAGCAGCCAGCGGTACGCGGCCACCGTGTCCTCGACAGGCGCGGGGAAGGGGTGCTCGGGCGCCAGCCGGTAGTTGAGCCCCAGCACCCGCGCCCCCGTGCCCAGCGCAATCCGCGCGATGAGGTCCCCATGCGTGCGCGTGGAGCCGAAGACGTAGGAGCCTCCGTGCAGGTACAGCACCACGTTGTCGCTGGCGCCCTCACGGGGGATGAACCACTCCGCGGGCACGCCCCCCGCGTCCACCGGCTCGCGCCGCACCCGCTTCAGCGCGGACGAGGGCATGGACATCTGCTCCATCTCCGCTCGCTGCGTGGCTGCGTCGAGGTGGATGACGCGCTCGTTGGTCGCCCTCATGAAGGCCACCGTGGCCTCGAACTTGAAACTCCACCCGGGCCGCAGCGGGCCGTGCTTCAGGCGCCGCGCCGCCGTCGTGAAGCTCGCGCCCATCAGCGTCGACAGGATGGTGAGCATTCCCATGTGTTTCCCCCTGGTGGACGTACTGTGCACCAGGTGGGCACGGTGGGGCGAACGGGATGGAGCCCGGGGTGCCCGCTACCCTCACCCCGACCCTCTCCCGGGGGGCGAGGGAGGAAGGGAGAGCTGCTCCAGCAACGTCCGCGCCTCCGAGAGGTCGACGGAGTCCACGCCCACCTCGAACCGGGTGAGGACTCGCGCCAGGAGCCTCCGCGCCACCTCCGGCCGCCCCGTGTCCCCCAGCAGCCGGCCCAGGCCCACCGTCGAGCGCAGCTCGAAGAGGAGGGCCCCCTGCTCGCGAGCGACAGCGAGGGCACGGAAGAAGTCATACTGGGCTTCGCGCTCCCGCCCGCTGGCACGCAGCAGCTCTCCGCGCAGGCGGCGCAGCTCGGCCTCGTTACCGCGCTCGCCTGTCTCCCGCGCCTCGCTCAGCGCTTCGTGCACCGCCCCCAGGCCCTCACTGAGCTGACCCAGCTTCAAGTGGACCGCCGCGAGCACGCCGAGGTAGTAGGTCATCATGAATCGGGCTCCACTCCCTCGCCAGCGCGCGATCTCCTGCCGGATGAGCTTCAGCCCCTCGCGCGGCTGCCCCAATTCGGCCAGGGTCCACCCCTGGATGACTCTCGCCCACGCCTGCCACAGCCAGTAGCTGCGCTCGCTGGAAATGGTGACGGCCTCCTCCGCACACCGAGAGGCCTCCTGGACCTCCCGGCGGCCCTGGCAGGCCAGGGCCGTGAACGTCAGGATCAGAGCCGTGGTGTGTGGATGGTCGATGCACCGGGCCTGATCCAGCGCCTCGCGGCCGTACCGCCGGGCCTGCTCCAGCCGCCCCAAGGCCGAAAGGCTCATCGAGGCGAAGGACAGGAGCCCCGCTGGGGAGAGCGTAAACTGACCCGCCACCGTCAGCTTCCAGTTCTGCTCGAGGCCGGAGCGCACGCAGGCCAGCGCGCGCTCGTTGGACTCGTGCGCGAGCCGGAATCGTCCCTGGCAGCCCAAATTGGACGCCATCATCTGATGGCCCATGGCCAGCAGCGAGAGGCTCTCCTGGCGCTCTCCCTGGCGCACCACCCGCTCGGCCAGCTCGCAAGCCAGGGAGTACTCCGCCCGCATCTGGTGGTAGTCGTGGAGGCTCCAGATACCCAGCTCGAGCAGAGGTGGGAAATCGTCCATCTGCCGCACCAGTTCCAGCGCTCGTGCCTGCGTCCTCGCGGCTTCCGGCGAGTCGAAGCCCTGCACATGCGCCAGGGAGAAACCCCGACCGGCCAACACCATCAACTCCACCACCGGGTGCCGTTCGGCCTCTGGCAGCTCGCGCAGCAGTTCCTGCGCCCGGGTGAGGTGTGTCACCGCTTCCAGGTTGGCCGTGCGCTGGAGGGCGAGGTTCCCGGCCTGGCACCAGTAGGGGATGGCCAGTGCAGGAGCCCCCGCCTCCGTATGGTGGTGTGCGAGCACCTCGGGCCTCGCCTGCACCACCGTGGGGAAGCGCTCCGCCAGCACCCACGCGATTCTCCGGTGATGCTGCCTGCGCTCGCCGCGCGGCAGGGACTGGTACGCCGCCTCCTGGAAGAGCGCGTGCCGGAACTGGTACCCGGGATCGCCTGCCCCTTCCCGCTCCTCCCGCAGCAGCCCCGCCTCCACCAGTCCCGCCAACTCGCGCCGCAAGTCCGAGGACTCGCGCTCCGCGACCGACGCGAGCATCCTCCATGAGAAGTCCCGCCCCACCACCGCACACAGCTGGGCCAAGGCCTTCTGCCGTGAGGGCAGCAGGTCCAAGCGCGCCAGCAGCAGCTCGTGCAGGGTGGCCGGGATGGACGCCACCTCTCCTCCCTCAAGCACCCTGCGCGTCATCTCCTCGATGAAGAGGGGAATCCCGTCCGTCTTCCCCACCAGCTCCCGCACCCTCTCCTCCGGAAGGGGCGTACCGCGGGCCACCTCCTTCACCAGCTCCGCCGCGAGCCCGGACGGCAGGCGCTCCAGGGTGAATCGGTGGAGCCAGGGGTGGGAAGGCCAGGAGGGCTGGAACTCGGGACGGGCGCTGAGGACGACGAGCAGGCGCGCGCCCTCGACGCGCTCGAACAGGGTGCCGAGCAACTCGAGCCAGGAGGAGTCCGCCCAATGCAAGTCTTCGACAGCGAAGAGCACCGGGCGCTGCCTCGCCACATGCAGGAGCAGGTCCACCAGCGCCGCATACGTCTCTTCCCGCCGCCGCTCGGGTGTGAGCCGGTACACCGGAGAACCCTGGGGGACGGGCAGCGAGAGAAGCAGTCCCAGCAGCGGCACGTCCTTCTCGGGCAGGCCCATCGTGCCCAACTGTGCCTCCAACTCCTCCAGGTGCCGCTGGGGCGTGCCCTCCGGGGAGAACCGGAGCAGGCGCTGGAGAACCTCGGCAACCGGAGGGAGTACGCTGGCGCCGAGCCTGGACCAGCACTGGAACTGCAAGCGCGTGGCGGTCTCCGCGGGCACCCGCTCGCGCAACTCCTGAAGGAGACGGGACTTGCCGATGCCCGCTTCGCCGCGGACCAGGACGAAGGCGCCCCGACCCTCGCGGGCCTCGTCCCAGAGCGTCAGCAGGTGCCCCAGCTCGTGCTCACGTCCCACCAGCGGCGTGAGGCCACCGGCCACCAGCGTCCGCTCGAAGCGCACCCGCACCTCCCGCTCGCGCAGCACGCGGTGGACATCCATACGCGCCAGCCCGGCCCATCCCGTGAAGTCACGAGGGCCGAGGGCCTCCGTCTCGAAGGCCCCACGCACCTGCCTCCAGAGCGTCTCGCCGACGAGCACCTCCCCGGGCCCGGCCTGGCTCGCGAGCCGGGACACCACCCTCGGCGCGTTACCTTGAAGGGTACGTGTGTCCAGGCCCACCCGGTCCGTGTGCAGGCCCACCCTCGCCTTCAGCCCGGAGAGGGACAGGTGCGGCAGCTTCCGCTGGAGCGTCTCCGGCAGGCCCTGGGCCAGGAGCAGTGCGGCGCGCACGGCCCGCTCCGAGTCGTCCTCCCGCACCTGGGGGCAGCCGAAACAGGCGAACACCTCGCCACTCATGTACAGGTTGACGCTGCCTCCGTGCCGCTGGATGACCTCCGCACAGCTCTGCTGGAAGGCCGCCTCCAGTTCGCCCACGTCCTCGGAATCCAGCCGTTCCGCGAGCCTGGAGAGACCCCTGAGCTGGCAGGAGAGCAGCACCAACTGCCGCCGCTGCTGGCTCTTGGGTCCCGCCTCCTCGAAGCCGGGACCCGCGAGGCGCGCCCGCAGCTCGCGCAATTCGTGCCGGAGTTCCCGCGCCGTGGGGAAGCGCCGGTCCAGGTCCTTGGCCAGCGCCGTGGCCAGGAGTGCCTCTACCTCCGGTGGCACCTCCGGGTTGCGCGCGCGCACCAGGGGCGCTGGCTCCTCCGACAGCACCCGCTCGCGCAACTCCGCCACCGTGGCACCAGCGAAGGGCAGCCCTCCCGTGAGCATCTCGTAGAGCACCACGCCCGCTGCCCAGATGTCGGTGCGCGCACCCTGCGTCTCGCCCCGCCACTGCTCCGGTGCCATGTACGCAGGCGTCCCCGCCGTGAGCAGGTGCGGTGCGTTCTCCGCACTGGCCAGGGTGAGATGGGACAGGCCGAAGTCCAGCAGCTTCACCGTCCCCTCGCGGGTGAGGAAGACGTTGCCCGGCTTGAGGTCTCGGTGGACGAGGCCCCGCTCGTGCGCGTGCGCCAGCCCCGCGCAGATGCCGTCCAGTACCTCCAGCGCGCGCCCCACCTCCAGCCGCCCCCGCTTGAGCAGCGCGGCGAGCGACTCTCCCTCCAGGCACTCCATCACCAGGAAGGGCACACCCGGCGCCTCCGGGATGCCGCTCCACTCGGCCACGTCGAAGATGCGGACGATGTTCTCATGGTCCAACCGGGCCACCGCCCGCGCCTCGGCGAGCGCCTCCGCCTCGAAACCCGGACGCGGCAGCAGGAACTTGAGCGCCACCTCCCGCCGCAGCGTCTCGTCGCGAGCACGGAACACCTGGCCCATCCCTCCGCCGCCCATCCACTCGAGCACCTCGTAACGTCGGCCGTCCAGGCCCCCGAGCACCTCTCCGGGCAGCGGCAATACAGGCAACGGCTCGGACTGCCCCAGCTCCCGCAGGAAGGAGTCCTCGAAGTCCGAGGCTCCCGAGGTTTCACCCCCACTCATGGGCAGCGCCCCGTCCTCGCCCTCCTGCATGGCATCCCTGCTCATCCCGTGCTCCGGTGGCGCCACCGCCTCGTCTCCGCCAGTGGTCTCTTCCGAGGGTTGAACCCGGGAGCCCCGGATGTGACTCCGGGATTCAACCTGGGATTCTCGATACCCTCACCCCGTCCCTCTCCCGGGGGGAGAGGGGAAGTTGTTCCAGCAACGCCCTTGCATCCGAGAGATCGACTGAGTCCACGTCCGGCTCGAATTGCTCGAGGACTCGCGCCAGGAGCCTCCCCGCCACCTCCGGCCGGCCCGTGTCTCTCAGCAGTCGGCCCAGTCTCACCGTCGCGCGCAGTTCGTAGAGGAGCGCTCCCTGCTCCCGGGCCATGGCGAGGGCACGGAAGAAGGCACTCCGCGCCTCGCGCTCCCGCCCCTCGACGCGCAGCAACTCTCCGCGCAGGCGGAGCAGCTCGGGCTCGGCGCCGAACATTCCCTTCTCCCGCACCATGCCCAAGGCCTCGTCCACCGTCCTCAGCCCCTCGCCGGCCTGACCCAGCTTCAGGTGGACATGCGCGAGCAACACAAGGCAGTAGAGCAGTAGGTCCTGACGCCCCAGGGCTCTGCAGCGTGAGACCTGCTGTTGCACGAGCATCAGACCCTCTCGAGGCTGCCCCTGCTCGGCCAGGTACCTACCCCAGGTGGCCTTCGTCCACACCGGCCAGATCCAATCGCCGTGCTCGCCGGGGATGGCGCGGGCCTCGTCCATCAACCTCAGGGCTTCCTGGATGTCCCAGCGGCTCACGGCGGCCCAGCATGCGTAGACCAGCACCACGCACAGGAAGAGGGGTTCGCCAATGCTCCGGGCCAGGGACAGCGCCTCCCGCCCGGACTCCCGGGCCTGCTCCAGCCTGCCTGACGCCGATTGGATGATGGAAGCATGGGCCAGCAACCTCGCCAACAACCTCCCCCGGTGCGCCTCGGGGATGGAGCGCGCACAGGCCATCGCGCGCGCGTTGGACTCCAGCGCGGACCGCACATGGCCCCTGGAACTCAACACGAGCGCCCTCATCCCATGGCCCATGGCGAGCAGTTCCGGGCTTCGCTGGTGCTCTCCCTCGCGCACCACTTTCTCGGCCAGCTCGTGGCACAAGGGCAATTCAGCTCGGTGCCGGTGAAACGCGAAGAGGTCCCAGAGGCTCGATTCGAGCTGGGGCGTGAGCTCATCCATCCGCCGCACCAGCGCCCAGGCCCGCGCATACGTCCGCGCCACTTCCGGCGAGCCGAACCCGTACAGCACTGATTGGGCGTAGCCCAGGCCCATCAACAGCAGCTGCAGCTCCTGGACAGGGTGGAGGGGCTCCGGCAGGCTGCTCAGCAGTGCCTGCGCCCGCGAGAGGTACCCCACCATTTCCGGCATGGCCAGGCGCTTGAAGGCGAGTGTCCCGGCCTGGCTCCAGAAGGGAATGGCCAGCGCGGGCTCTCCCGCCTCCGTGTAGTGGTAGGCGAGCACCTCGGGCCTTGCCTCCACCACCGCGGGGAAGCGCGCCACCAGCACTCGCGCGAGGTGCTGGTGATGCTGTCTCCTCTCGCTGCGCGGCAGGGATTGGTACGCCGCCTCCTGGAAGAGCACGTGCCGGAACTGGTACCCGGGATCGCCCGCCCCTTCCCGCTCCTCCCGCAGCAGCCCCGCCTCCACCAGTCCCGCCAACTCGCGCCGCAGGTCCGAGGGCTCTCGCTCCGTGAACGCCGCGAGCATCTCCCATGAGAAGTCCCGCCCCACCACCGCACAGAGTCGGGCCAGCGCCTTCTGCCGTGAGGGCAGCAGGTCCAACCGCGACAGCAGCAGCTCCTGCAGGGTCACCGGGATGGACGCCACCATCCCTCCCTCCAGCACCCTGCGCGTCATCTCTTCGATGAAGAGGGGAATCCCATCCGTCTTCCCCACCAGCTCCCGCACCGTCTCCTCCAGCAGCGGCGCACCGCGGGCCACCTCCTTCACCAGGGCCGTCGCCTGCCCCGGCGGCAGCCGCTCCAGGGTGAGCCGGTGGAGCCAGGGGTGGGAGGGCCAGGAGGGCTGGAACTCCGGACGGGCGCTGAGCACCACGAGGAGGCGCGCGCCCTCGATATGCTCGAGCAGGGTTGTGAGGAACGCGAGCCAGGTGGAGTCCGCCCAGTGCAGATCCTCGACGGCGAGAAGCACCGGGCGCTGCCTTGCCATACGCAGGAGCAGGTCCTCCAGGGCCTCCTCCGTCTTTTCCCGCTGCCGCGCGGGGGAGAGCCGATACACCGGGGACCCCTCGGGGACGGGCAGCAAGAGGAGCAGCCCCAGGAGCTGCACATGCTCCTCGGACAGGCCCATCGCGCCGAGCTGCGCCTCCATCTCCTCCAGGTGCCGCTGGGGCGTGCCCCCGGGAGAGAACTGGAGGAGGTGCTGGAGCCCCTCTGCAACCGGAGGGAACACGCTGGCGCCGGACCTGTACCAACACTGGAACCGCAAGCGCGTGGCGGTCTCGGCGGGCACACGCTCGCGGAGCTCCTGGAGGAGGCGGGACTTACCGATGCCCGCTTCACCGCGGAGCAGGACGAAGGCACCGTGCCCCTCGCGAGCCCTGGCCCAGAGCGCCAGGAGCTGCCCCAGCTCGCGCTCACGCCCCACCAGCGGCGTGAGGCCACCCGCCACCAGCGTCCGCTCGAAGCGCACGCACACCTCCCGCTCGCGCAGCACGCGGTGGACCTCCGAGCGTACCGGCCCCGCCAGGCCCGTGAAGTCACGAGGGCCGAGGCGCTCCGTCTCGAAGGCCCCGCGCACCAGCCGCCACGCCGCCTCGCTGGCGAGTACCTCCCCGGGCCCGGCCTGACCCGCGAGCCAGGACGCCACGCGCGGGGCCTCGCCCTGCATGGCGCGCAGGTCCAGCAGCATCCGGTCCGTGTGGAGGCCCACCTTCGCGCCCAACCCCGGGAGGGACAGGTGCGGCAGCCTCTGCTGGAGTAGCTCGGGGATGGCGTGGGCCAGGTGCAACGCCGCGCGCACCGCCTGCTCCGAGTCATCCTCCCGCACCCGCGGGCAGCCGAAACAGGCGAACACCTCGCTGCCCAGGGACAGAGTTCTGCCGCCGTGCTGCCGGATGACCTCCGCACAGCTCTGCTGGAAGGCCACCTCCAGCTCGCCCAGGTCCTCGGCATCCATCCGCCCCACCAGCCCGGAGAGGCCCGTGAGCTGGCAGCAGAGCAGGACCAGATGCCGGAGTTGCCGGCTCACCGGCTCCGGCTCCTCGACTCCAGGACCCGCGAGGCGTGCCCGCAGTTCATGCACCTCCCGCCGAAACTCACGTGCCGAGGGGAAGCGCCGGGCCGGGTCCTTGGCCAGAGCGGTGGCCAGCAGCGACTCCACCTCCGGTGGCACCTCCGGGTTGCGCGCTCGCACCGGGGGCGCTGGCTCCTCCGAGGTCACCCGCCCGCGCAACTCCTCCAGCGAGCCCCCCGCGAAGGGGGGCCCTCCCGAGAGCATCTCGTAGAGCAGCACACCCGCCGCCCAGATGTCGGTACGCGCGTCCTGCGCCTCTCCCCGCCACTGCTCCGGCGCCATGTACGCGGGCGTTCCCACCATGGCCAGGTGTGGCGCGCTCTCGGTGCTGGCCACCATCAGGTGCGCGAGGCCGAAGTCCAGCAGCTTCACCGTCCCCTCCCGGGTGAGGAAGACGTTGCCCGGCTTGAGGTCGCGGTGGACGATGCCCCGCTCGTGCGCGTGCACCAGGCCCGCGCAGATGGCCTCCAGCACCTCCAGCGCACGCTCCACTTCCATGTGTCCCCGCTTCAGCAGCGCGTCGAGCGACTCTCCCTCCAGGAACTCCATCACCAGGAAGGGCACGCCCGGCGCTCCTGGGCTGCCGCGCCACTCGGCCACGTCGAAGATGCGGACGATGTTCTCCTGGTCCAACCGGGCCACCGCCCGCGCCTCGGCGAGCGCCTCCGCCTCGAGGCCCGGACGCGGAAGCAGGAACTTGAGCGCCACCTCGCGCCGCAGTGTTTCGTCGCGCGCACGGAATACCTGGCCCATTCCCCCGCCGCCCATCCACTCGAGCACCTCGTACCGCCGGCCGTCCGGGCCGCCGAGCGCCTCTCCAGGCCTCGGCAGGAGAGGCAATGGCTCGGAGCGGCTTACCTCCCGCAGGAAGGAGTCCTCGAAGTCCGAAGCCCCCGAGGATTCATACCCGCTCGTGGACAGGCCCCCGTGCTCGCCCTCCTGCGTGGCTTCCCTGCTCATCCCGTGCTCCGGTCCCCTCTAAGGGTTGAACCAGAGAGCCCCAGATGTGACTCCGGGATTCAACCCGGGGTCCGGGTACCCTCACCCCGTCCCTCTCCCGGAGGGCGAGGGGAGATGGGCGAAGTAGGGAGAGGGCATAGAGAGGCGGAGGCGGGCTCAGTGACGCGTGACGCCCGGAATGAGCGCCATCTGCCTCGGGCCGAACCGGTCCCGATTGTGCCGAGCGAGCAGGTCCACCTGCGGCCCCACCGGCACGATGCGCGACGGGTTCACCGTGTCCTGGCTCCAGTAGTAGTGCACCTTGATGTGCTCGATGTTCGTCGTCTCCGCGAAGCCCGGCGTCTGGTACAGGTCCAGCAGGTAGTTCCACAGGTTGGGGTAGTCCTGCACCCGCGCCAGGTTGCACTTGAAGTGCAAGTAGTAGACGAAGTCGAAGCGCACCAGCGTGGTGTAGAAGCAGATGTCCGCCTCGGTGAGCACGTCCCCGCACAAGTAGCGCTGCCGCTCCAACACCTGCTCCCAGTGCTCCAGCGCCGTGAACAGCTCACGCACCGCCAGCTCGTAGGCCCCCTGGTTCTCGGCGAACCCCGCTTTGTACACGCCGTTGTTCACCGGCTCGTAGAGCGCCTCGATCGTCTCATCCACCTGCTCGCGCAGCCCCTCGGGCCACAGCGTCACCGGGTGCTCGGCGAAGGCGTCGAACTCCGTGTCCAGCATGCGCAGCAGCTCGCGCGACTCGTTGTTGACGATGGTGCGCTCGCGCGTGTCCCACAGCACCGGCACCGTCACCCGCCCCGAGTAGTGCGGATCCGCTTTCAGGTACACCTCGCTCAGGTAGTGCGCACCGTTGAGCTTGTCCTCGCCCGAGCGCGGGTAGCCCCCGAAGCCCCAGCCATTGCGCCCCATCCGCGGATCCACCACCGTGACGCCCACCGCCTTCTCCAGCCCCTTGAGCTTGCGGATGTGGAGCGCGCGGCTCGCCCACGGGCAGGCATACGAGACATAGAGATGGTAGCGGCCTGCCTCCGCCGGGAAGCGCCCTTCCCCGCTCGCGGAGACCTGGTCATGGAAGCGCGTTCGCGGACGCACGAAGCGTCCGGCCTCGTCCGGGGCGTACCAGTCCGTACGCCACTCTCCGTCCACCAACAATCCCACGAGACACCTCCGTTACCCTGACGTTTGGCACGCTGCGTCAGGCGGGCAACCACCCGTGCTGTCGGAGAGGTTGGAGCAAGCCCGCACGCAAGACGGGCAGGCGAAGGAGCGGAGGCCCGGGCTCTCTGGCGAGCTCAGACCCGGGGCAGCTCCACCGTGAAGGTAGCCCCCTGCTTCGGCGCGCTCTCCACGTGGATGGTGCCCCCCATGGCGGTGACGATCTCCCGGGTAATCCAAAGTCCCATCCCCAGGCCGCCGTAGTGCCGGTCGCTCACCGCGCGCTCGAAGCGCTCGAAGATGCGCTCCTGGGCGGCGGCGTCGATGCCGATGCCCTCGTCGCGCACCCGCAGGAGGACGCGCTCGCCGAAGTCACTCAGCGCCACCTCCACCGGCCGGCCCGCGCCGTACTTGAGGGCATTGGAGAGCAGGTTGCTCAACACCTGCTCCAGGCGCAGCCGATCCCACCGGGACACCACCGGCCCGGGGACGAGCACCCTCAGGGTACAGCCGGCCCGCTCGGCCTCGGAGTGGATGCGCTCGGCCACCTCCCGCACCAGCCCGGCCAGGTCCAGCTCCTCCGGATGCAGCACCAGCCTTCCCGAGGTGATGCGCGACACATCCAGCAGCTCATCCACCAGCACGCCCAAGCGGCCCACCCCGCGCTCCAGGCCCATCATCCGCGCCACGGTCCGCTCGCTCCAGGCCTCCTCCCGACGCGCACTGGTCACCAGCGCCTGGACGTTGAGCTTCAGCGCGGTGACGGGCGTGCGCAGCTCGTGCGCGGCCACCTGGAGGAAGCCATCCCGCAGCCCGATGGCCTTCTGCGCCTCGCTGTAGAGCAACGCATTGTCCACCGCGACGGCCGCCCGGCGCGCCAGCTCCTCGGCCAGCCGCAGCTCCTCCTGCCCATACCGCCGCCCCGTCTCGGCGCGCACGAGCGTGAGGGCCCCCAGCACCCGCTCGCGCGAGCGCAACGCCACCACGAGGTAGGAGCGCAACCCCAGCTCGCGCAGCATCCGCAGATGCTCCGCGTCCCGCGCGTACTGGGCGAGCCCCTCGTCAGTGATCTCCGGAATGAGCAGGGACTCGCCGGTGCGCAGCACCTGGGGGGAGCCGACCGTCGCGTTCGGGTCGATGGGGTAGCGCCGGTGCACCTCCTCGCTCAGCCGCAGCTTGGACGGGTCCCTGTGTAGGTTGAGGAGCCGGTGCAGCCGTCCTCGCTCATCCACCACGTCCACCCCGCACCAGTCGGCGAGCATGGGCACGGCCAGGGTGGCCACGCGCCGCAGGGTGTCCTCATAGTCGAGCGAGGTGGCCAGCAGCGTGCTGGCCTGGGCGAGGAAGCGCAGGTTGTCCTCCGCGCGCCGGCGCTCGGTGACATCCAGCACCGTGCCGATGAAGCGCTTGGCGCGGCCCTGTGCGTCGAAGAAGCAACGGCCGCGAGAGGAGATCCACCGCTCCACGCCGTCCAGGAGTCCCCGGATGCGGAACTCCTCGCGAAACTCGCCGTCACTGCCAGGGCCGAGCACCTGCCCCACTGCCGCGTCCAGCCGAGCGCGCTCCTCCGGGACGACGCCCGAGAGGAAGGTGGCGTAGTCCACCTCCGCCGCCGCCGGCACCCCGAAGAGGGCCTTGCACCGCGCGTCCCAGCGCAGCTCGCCCGTCCTGGGGTTGAAGTCCCACGTGCCGAGCGCGGTCGACTCCACCGCCAGCCGCAGGTGGGTCTCGCTCTCGCGCAGCGCCTCCGCCTGCCGGCTCAGCGTCCGGGAGAGAGCTTCCGCGCGCTGGCCCGCCTCCGCGGCCTCGAGCAACTCCCGCTCGCGCTGCTCCCGCTCGGTGCGCACCCGCTCACCGTAACGCGCGAAGAAGTCTCCCAGCCGGGGCTCCTCCCGAAGCATCGGCCCCAGGTTCTCCCGGACGCGCGGATCCGCCTCGTAGGACAGCTCCGGATGGGCCTCCACCCACAGGTGGCATGCCTTCACATAGGCGAGGAACGCGGTGAGGTGCCCGTAGAACATGGGGCTGAGCAACCGGCGTATCCGCTCGCGACACCGCTCCGCCTGGGCCTGCTGGACGAAGAGGAAGACCGAGCAACGGAACAAGTCCTCCTCCAGCTCCGCGCCGGGCACCGGCCAATCCCCCGGAGCTTTCCCCGTGGCGTCCATGCGGGCGAGCACCTCGTCGATGGCCCCGTGGGCGGGCGGGAGGGCCTCCAGGAACTCCAGCACCTGCGAGGACTTCATCCCCAAGGGGCGCAGCGCACAGGCGTGGCACACGAGGCAGTAGGGCACCACACAGTAGCGCGACAGCCAGGCGAAGAGCTTCTCGCGGAAGAGCACGGGGAGGGAATTCTCCACGTAGGCCCGGAGCGTCTGCTGCCACAGGTTTTCCAGCACCTGGGGGTTGTCCTGTGCGGGCTCGAAGAACGCGGGGAAGAACCCGAAGCGCGCTTCGATCTCCTCCTGGATTTCCCGTGCCGTGCGCATGGCTGGACCGCGGTGGACAGAGGCCTGAGGGCTTCAAGATGCGGCCGGAAGCCGCCGCGGCGCCAGTTCCGGTCCGCCCGCCTGGAGCTCGTCCAGGAGTGCCCTCGCCGCCTGGAGGTGGGCCGACTCCCCGCCCGCTTCGAACCGCGCGAGCGCCCGTGACAGCAGCCGCCGTGCGACCCTCGGCCGCCCCAGCTCCCGCAGCTGACGGCCCAGGCTCACCGTCGCGCGCAGCTCGAAAAGGCCCGCCCCCTGCTGGCGGGCGATGGCAATGGCGCGGAGGAAGCCTTGCCTCGCGTCCTCCTCCCTTCCCAGGCGCCGCAGGCACTCACCCCGGAGCTGGTGCAGCCGGGCATCGACGTTGCACTCCCCGATCTCCGCGCCCCGAACCAGCCCTTCCTCCACTGCCGCCCGTGCTTCCTGAACCTGCCCCAGCTTCAGATGGACTTCCGCGAGCAGACTCAGGTTGTAGGGAACACCGGTACGAAGGCCGAGCACCCGCCAGCGCTCGAGCGCCTGCCGCTGGAGCGCGATGCCCTCCTGCGGCCGCCCCAGCTCGGACAGCGCCCAGCCTCTGAAGAGTGCGGCCCACGAGAGCCACAACATGAAGCCGCGCTCGCTGGAGAGCGCGAGGGCCTGCTCCGTCAGCTCCAATACCTCTGGTACATCCCCGCTGAGGACGTGGGCCAGGGCCCCGTGGACCAGCGTGAAGGCAGTGGTATAGGGATGGCCGACGCGCCTGGCCAGCTCCAACGCCTCCCGAGCCCACCGCCGGGAGTCCTCCCTCTGGCCCAGGAGCGCATGCACCACGGAGCCGTAGGCCAGCGCCGCCGCCCGGGGGACGATCCCCTGGTACGTGGCCAGCGTCCGATGCTCCTCGAGGGTGAACTCCGAGCTGGCCAACACCCGCTCCAGATATGCCAGGGCCTCTCGCGGCCGTCCCCAGCAGAAGAGGACGCTCGCCATCCCCCGGTAGCCCACCACCAGCAACCCCCGATGGCCGTGGCGCCGGCCCAGGTCCACAAGCTTCACCGCCAGCGCATAGGCCTGTTGGAATTCAGCCCGCACAAAGTAATGGGAGAAGGGCGCCCACCAGGACAGCGCGAGCTGCGGCAACTCCTCGCCCACCTGGGAGATGAGTTCCCCAATGCGGTCATACAGCCGCTCCACCTCGGGCGTGAAATAGCCCTGCACATGCACCATCGCCAGGCCCAGGAGCATGCGGATCCGCAGCTCCTCGACGGGTCCGGCATCCGGCAGCCCCTGCTGTAGCTCCAACGCCCGGGCGAGATGGCCCTGCGCCTCCGGCTGCTCCTGGCGCTGGATGGCGAGCACTCCGGCCCGTTCCCAGTAACCAATGGCCAGCGCGTGCTCCCCCGCCTCCGTGTAGTGGTAGGCGAGCACTTCGGGCTTTGTCTCCACCAGCGCGGGGAAGCGCTCCACCAGCACCCGCGAGATGCGCTGGTGGTATTGCCTCCGAGCGCTCCGGGACAAGGACTGATACGCCGCTTCCTGGAGGAGCGCGTGCCGGAAGCTGTACCCGGGCCCCTTCTCCGCGCACGTCTCCGCCTGGAGCAGTCCCGCCTCCACCAGCCCGGCGAGCTCGCGCTCCAGCACGGACTCCTCCAACTCCAGCAGCGCGGCGACGAGGGCCCGCGAGAAGTCGCGCCCCAAGACCGAGCACAGCTGGGCCAGCGCCTTGTGGCGAGAGGGCAGCATGTCCAGCCTCGCCAGCAACAGCTCCCGCAGGGTGACCGGGATGGACGCCGCCGCACCGCCCTCCAGCACCAGGCGCGTCATCTCCTCGATGAAGAACGGGATGCCGTCCGTCCTGCCCACCAGCCTTTGGACGGTCTCCTCTGGCAGCGCATGGCCCCGCGCCACCTCCTTCACCAGGGCCGCGGCGAGTCCGGCCGGCAGGCGCTCCACCGCGAGCGTATGGAACCAGGGCCGTCGAGGCCAGTCCGGCTGGAGCTCCGGGCGGGCGCTCAGGATGACGAGGAGCCGCGCCTTCTCGATGCGCTCCAGGAGGAAGCCCAGGAACTCCAGCCGGGTGGAGTCGGCCCAGTGCAGGTCCTCCACGACCAGGAGCATCGGCGCCTCCCGGGAGGACCTGTACAGCACCAGGCGCACCAGGGCCTCGAAGGTCCTCTCCTTGCGCCACTCGGGGGTGTACTGGAGGACCGGTGAGTCATCGGGAGTGGGCAGGGAGAGGAGCCGCCCCACCAGATGCGCGTCCGCCAACGTCAGACCCATCGGCCGAAGCCGCTCCTCCAGCAGCCGCATGCGCCGCGCCGGGGAGGACTCCGGCTCGAACCGGGCCACGTCCTGGAGCAGCTCGGGGACCGGAGACTCGGCGCGGGTGCTGAACCGGGACCAGCACTGCACGCGAAGCAGGAGGGCCGGCGCTGGCGCCACCCGCTCGCACAGCTCCTGGATGAGCCGGGACTTGCCGATGCCCGCCTCGCCGCTCACCAGGACGAAGGCCCCCTGTCCGCGCCCGGCCTGCTCCCAGAGCGCCAGGAGCCGCTCCAGCTCGCGCTCCCGCCCCACCAGCGGCGAGAGGTTCCCGGCCCCGCGCGAGCGCTCGAACCGGGAGCCTCCCTCGCGCTCGCGCAACACGCGGTGGACGCGCATGCCCACGGTCCCGGAGAGTCCCTCGAAGGCGTGGGACCCGAGCGGCTCGGTGTGGAAGGAGCCGCACACGAGCCTCCATGACGTGTCGCCCACCACCACGCTCCCGGGCGCTGCCCGCCGCGCGAGCCACGCGGCCACCTTCGGTGCCTCACCCTGGAGCGCACGTCCCCGCACCGCCATCCACTCCGTGTGGATGCCTCCCCTCACGGACAGCCCGGAGAGGCCTGGCCGCGGCAGCCTGCGCCGGAGCGTGTCCCGCAGGCCATGGGTGAGCTGGAGCCCCGCCCGCACCGCGCGCTCCGCGTCATCCTCCCGGGCCTGGAGCCCACCGAAACAGGCGAGCACGTCGCACCCCATGGCCAGGGTCACGGCGCCGCCGTGCTGCTCGATGACCTCCGCGCACGTCTCGTGGAAGGCCGTCTCCAGCTCGCCCATCTCCTCGGCGTCGAGCAGCGAGCCACTCCCGGCGAGCCCCGTCAGCTCGAACGCCACCAGGGTCATCTGCCGGCGCTGAGCCGTGGCTTGCTTCGGGGCCTCAGCTCCAGGCCAGAGCCGAGCCCCCACCTCGAGCAGCTCCTCCCGCAGCTCCAGCGCCGTACGGAAGCGCCGGGCCGGGTCCTTGGCCAGCGCGGTGGCCAGCAACGCCTCCACTTCCCGAGGCACCTCCGGGTGGCGCGCGCGCACGGGGGGCACGGGCTCGGGGGAGGTCACCCACGCGCGCAGCTCGCTCAGCGTGGGCCCCGGAAAGGGCGGCCTGCCGGTGAGCATCTCGTACAGCACCACGCCGGCGGCCCACACGTCCGTGCGCGCATCCTGCGTCTCGCCGCGCCACTGCTCTGGCGCCATGTAGGCCGGCGTTCCCGCGGTGGCCAGGGCCGGTCTGCGGGCGATGCTTGCCGGTGTGACGTGACACAACCCGAAGTCCAGCAGCTTCACCGTCCCCTGCTGGGTGAGGAAGACATTGCTGGGCTTGAGGTCGCGATGGACGATGTGCCGCTCGTGGGCGTGCGCCAACCCCGCCGCGATGGCCTCCATCAGGCCCAGCGCTTGCCGCACTTCCAACCGCCCCCGCTTCAGCAGCGCGTCGAACGAGCTCCCTTCCAGGCACTCCATCACCAGGAAGGGCACGCCCGGCTGGTCGGAGATGCCGCGCCACTCGGACACGTCGAAGATGCGGACGATGTTCTCATGGTCCAACCGGGCCACCGCCCGCGCTTCCGCCAGAGCCTCCTCTCCGAAACCCGGGCGCTGCAAGAGGAACTTGAGCGCCACCTCGCGGTGCAGCACCTCGTCCCGCGTCCGGAAGACCTGGCCCATTCCCCCTCCGCCAATCCACTCGAGAACCGTATACCGGCGGCCATCCGGCCCTCCGAGCCGCGCTCCGGGAATCGGCAGCAGCGGCAACGGCCCGGCCCCGAGCACCTCCTGCAGGAAGGAGTCGCTCCTTTCCGTGCCTTCACTCACCGAATAGGCGTCGCCTCGCATCCCGCACTCCCCTCACCACCCTCTTCGCCTTTGGGATGGAGTGGCCCGATGGAAGCCGTGACGGGGTGCCTGCCCGGTTGCCCTCCTCGGAAGGGGGCGCCTTCAGGGGAGGACCCGCACCTCGGCCCTCGAGAGCGACGCCAGCAGCACCCGCGCCTCCTGGAGATCGACGCACTCCCCGCCCGCTTCGAACCGGCCACACGCCCGCTCCAGCATCCGCCGCGCCGCCTCCGGACGGCCCAGGTCTCGCAGCAACTGGCACAGGCTCACCGTCGCGCGCAGTTCGAAGAGGCCCGCCCCCTGCTCGCGGGCAATGGCGATGGCGCGGATGAAGCGATACTTCGCCTCCCGCTGCCTTCCCCACCGCAGCAAACACTCGCCCCACAGCCGGTGCAACCCGGAATCAGCGTTGCGCTCCCCCGTCACCGCGCTCGAGGTCAGCCCCTCCTGTATCGCATCCAGGGCTTCCCGCACCCGCCCCAGCTTCAGGAGACAGTCTGCGAACAGGAGTTGCTGGGAGGGGCAGGACGTGAGGAACCCCATCACGCGCGAGGACGCGAGCTGCTGCTGGATGAGCTCACTCCCTTCCCGGGGGTGTCCCAGCTCGGACAAAGCCCAGCCACGAAAGACCAACGCCAGCATGTGCCATATCCTGAAGCTGCGCTCGCTGGCGAGCTCGATGACCTTGTCCGTCAGCCGCAACACCTCCGCCGGCTCCCGGCGCAGACAGCAGCCCACGGCCGTGTAGAACAGCGCGAAGGCCGTGGTGTTGGGGTGGCCCACGCGTCCGGCCAGTGCCAGCGCTTCCTGGCCCCACCGCCGCGACTCCTCCATCCGCCCCAACAACGCCTGCACGATGGAGCCATAGGCCAGCGCCGTCGTCCGGGGCTCGCCCCAGTATTGCGCGGCGAGCCTCCGATGTTGCTCGAGGGTGAACTCCGAGCAGGCCAGGGCCCGCTCCAGATACTCCAGGGACTCCCGCTGCCGGCCCCAGAGTCCGAGTGTGCTCGCCATGATCCGGTGGCCCAAGGCGAGCAGCCCCCGATCACCGTGGCGCCGACCCAGGTCCACGAGTCTCTCCGCCAGCTCGTAGGCCCGCTGGAACTCACTCCGCGCGTAGTAATTGGAGAAAGGCTCCCACCACTGCAGCTCGAGCCGTGGCAACGCCTCTCCCACCTGGGGGATGAGTTCGTGGAAGCGGTCATTCAGCCGCTGCACCTCGGGCGTGGAATAGCCCTGCAGCAGCGTCATCGCCATGCCCAGGAATGTGAGGATCCTCAGCTCCTCCTGAAGGCGTTGGGCAGCATCCGGCAGGGCTGGCACCAGCTCCAACGCCCGGGAGAGATGGCTCTGCGCCTCTGGGTAGGCCCCGCGATGAATGGCGAGCTGGCCCGCCCGCGTCCAGTGACCGACGGCGGGCGCGGGCTGCCCTGATTCCGTGAGGTGATACGCGAACACCTCGGGCTTTGCCTCGACCAACCCGGGGAAGCGCTCCGCCACCACCCGCACGATGCGGCGGTGGTGGCTCATCCGCGTCTTCCGCGACAGCGACTGGTACGCCGCTTCCTGGAGGAGCGCGTGACGGAACTCGTACGCGAGCCCCTTCACGCAATCCCCCTGCCGCAGGAGCCCCGCGTCCACCAACCCGGCGAGCTCACGCCGCAGGAGCTCCTCGTCCCGCTCCGCCACCGCCGCGAGCAGGTCGTACGCGAATTCGCGTCCCAACACCGCGCCAAGCTGGGCCAGCGACTTCTGCCGCGAGGGCAGCATGTCCAACCTCGCCAGCAACAGCTCGTGCAGGGAGAGCGGGATGGACGCCGCGGCCCCGCCCTCCAGCGCCATGCGCGTCATCTCCTCGATGAAGAGCGGGATGCCGTCCGTCCTCTTCACCAGCCCCTGGACAGCCTCCTCCGTCAGTGCGTGGCCTCGCGAGACCTCCCGCACCAGCTCTGCCGAAAGCTCGCTGGGCAATCGCTCCAACGTGAGCCGGTAGAACACATCGCGCGGGGGCCAGTCCGGCTGAAACTCCGGCCGAGCACTGAGCACGACGAGGATCTGCGCGCCCGCGCTCCGTTCCAGGAGCACGCCCAGGAACTCGAGCAGGCAGGAGTCGGCCCAATGCAGGTCCTCGATGATCAGGAGCACGGGCGCGTCATCGCAGGTGCATTGCACGAGGAGATGTACCAGGGCCTCGAAGGACCTCTCCTTGCGCCGCTCGGGCGTGAGCCTCAGGACCGGAGAGTCCTCGGGCACGGGCAGCTCCAGCAGCAGCGCCAGCAGGTGCGTGTCCTCCTCGGACTGCCCCAGCTCCTTCATCCGCGCCTCCAACCTTCGCAGGCGCTCGAGTGGCGGCTGCTCCGGGCCGGCGTCCACCAGGCCCAGGAGCAGCTCGATGATGGGGTGCAGGGACTGGGTGCTGAACCGGGACCAGCACTGCATGCGGCACAGGCGGACCGGCTTCGGAATCCGCTCACGCAAGGCCTCGATGAGCCGGGACTTGCCGATGCCCGCCTCGCCGCTCACCAGGACGAAGGCCCCCTGTCCCCTCCGCGCGCGCTCCCAGAGCTCCAGCAGCCACTCCAGCTCGCGCTCCCGTCCCACCAGCGGCGAGAGGCTCCCCGCCAGGCGGGCCCGCTCGAACCGGGAGGCCACCTCCCGCTCGCGCGATACCCGGTGGGCCTCCAGATGCATGCGGCCCGAGAGCCCCTCGAAGTCCTGAGCCCCGAGCGACTCGCCGAGGAAGGAGAGCCGCACGAGCGTCCAGGTGCTGTCGCTGACGACCAGCTCCCCGGGTCCGCCCCGGTGTGCGAGCCACGCGGCCACCTTCGGGGCCTCGCCCTGGAGCCGCGGGCCCACCACCATCAACTCCGTGTGGACGCCGCCGCGCACGGACAGCCCGGAGAGGGGCAGGTGCGGCAGCCTGCGCTGGAGCGTGTCGCGCAGCTCTCGGGTGAGCTGGAGCCCCGCGCGCACCGCGCGCTCTGAGTCGTCCTCGCGGCCCTGCGTCCAACCGAAGCTCGCGAGCACCTCGCCGCCCATGGACAGGGCCACGGAGCCCTCGTTCCGCTCGATGACCTCCACACTGGCCTCGTGGAAGGCCAGCTCCAGCTCGCCTACGTCCTCGGTATCCAGCGGCGCTCCGCCCTCGGAGAATCCCGAGAGCTGGCAGGACACGAGCGTTACCTGCCGCCGCTGGAGCTCGGTGCTGGGGCCCCGCGCCTCGCGCCCGGTGCCGAAGAGACGCCCCCGCAGCTCACGCAACTCCTCGCGCAGCTCCAATGCCGAAGCGAAACGCCGGGCCGGCTCCTTGGCCAGCGCCGTGGCCAGCAACGCCTCCACCTGCCGGGGCAACTCCGGGTGGCGCACGCGCACCGGGGGCGCGGGCTCCGAAGACGTCACCCGCGCACGCAGCTCCGCCGGGGTGGCCCCCTGGAAGGGCAGCTCGCCGGTGAGCAGCTCGTAGAGCACCACGCCGGCCGCCCAGATATCGGTGCGCGCGTCCTGCGCCTCGCCGCGCCACTGCTCCGGCGCCATGTAGGCCGGGGTGCCTCCGGCGAGCTGGAGCGCGGAACGGACCGGCTCCCGGGTGAGGTGGGACAGGCCGAAGTCCAGCAGCTTCACCGCGCCTTGCCGCGTGAGGAAGACATTGCCGGGCTTGAGGTCGCGGTGGACGATGCCCCGCTCGTGGGCGTGCGCCAGGCCCGCGGCGATGGCCTTGAGGAGGTCCAGCGCACGCCGGAGCTCCGGGCGCTCGTGCTCGAGCAGCCTGGCGAGCGACTCGCCCTCCAGACACTCCATGACCAGGAAGGGCACCCGGAGCTGTCCGGGCACGCGGCTCCACTCCGCCACGTCGAAGATGCGGACGATGTTCTCGTGGTCGAGCCGGGCCACCGCTCGTGCCTCGGCGAGCACCAGCGCCTCGAAGCCCGGACGCGGCAGCAGGAACTTGAGCGCGACCTCGCGGCCCAGGGTCGCGTCGCGCGCGCGGAACACCTGTCCCATGCCGCCCCGCCCCATCGGCTCGAAGAGCTCGAAGCGCCGGCCGTCCGCTCCTCCGAGCCACTGCCCAGGGACGGGCAGGCGCGACGATGGCTCGGCGTGGAGCACGTCCTGGAGGAAGGAGTCACCGGAATCCGAGACCCAAGAGGAGCTGTCCTTCTCCGGCGGCCACGCCTGTATGTCCTCCTGAGGAGCCTCCCTGCTCATCTCATCGACCTCCCGGATCGCGTCCAAGCTCACACTTCTCCTTGGAGGATGAGAGGCCTGTCCTCGGGACGTGAGCGAGCCGGAGGGCTCCGCGCGCCATGCAGGCAGCCCCCCGGGGAAGCGCGAAGGCCCCGGGCGGAGCCGCGCCAGCTCTCGGATGAAACGTCGTGAAACAGCCGCGGGCTCGTCCGTTCGCCCCCTTAACCTCACGAGTGATAAGCACCCGACGGGTGGCACGCCATCTGCAGATTCCGCGTGAACCAGGCCTGGCTCCAATGAGACAGGTGTTTCACGAAACATGGGCGGCCCGTCAGGGGCGCAGGAGGCCGAGATGAGTGAAGGGGTGACCGAGCACGTCTGCAAGGATCCGGTGATGGTGCCGGTGGCCCGGGTTCCGGGAATGGAGCGGCACCGGGTCGTCATCATCGGCGGAGGCACGGCGGGCATCAGCGTGGCGGCCCGGCTGGCACACGCCGGGCAGAAGGACGTGGCCATCCTCGAGCCCAGCTCGCACCACTACTACCAGCCGATGTGGACGCTGGTGGGGGCGGGCGAGGCGCGCGTCGAGGACACCATCCGCGACGAGTCCCGCTGCATCCCCCGGGGCGTGAAGTGGATTCAGGACTGGGCGGAGGAGGTGGACCCCGTGGCGCGGACGGTGAGCACCCGGGGCGGCAAGCGCATCGAGTATGACTTCCTCGTGGTGGCGCCCGGCATCCAGCTCGACTGGGACAAGGTGAAGGGCCTGCGCCAGGCGCTGGAGCAGCGGCCCAACGTCTCCAGCAACTACGACGTGCGCTATGCGCCCAAGACATGGGAGATGCTGCGTGCGTTTCAGGGAGGCACCGCCCTCTTCACCCACCCGGCCACGCCGGTGAAGTGCGCGGGTGCGCCGCAGAAGATCATGTACCTGGCCGCGGACCACTTCCGGAAGCGGAGCTTCCAGGACAAGGCGCACGTCATCTTCGCCTCCGCCGGCAAGGTCATCTTCGGGGTGAAAGAGTACGCCGCGGTGCTGGAGCAGGTGGTGCAACGCTACGGCATCGACACGCGCTACCAGCACAACCTCACCGAGGTGCGCGGCGACAAGAACGAGGCCGTCTTCACGCGGACGCTGGCGGACGGGAGCACCGAGGAGGTGGTCATCCCTTACGACCTCCTCCACGCGTGCCCGCCGCAGAGCGCGCCGGACTTCATCAAGCGCAGCCCGCTGGCCTGGCAGGAGGGAGGGACAAAGGGGTGGGTGAAGGCGAACAAGCACACGTTGCAGCACCCGGACCACCCCGAGGTGTTCGCGTTGGGAGATGCCTCGGACCTGCCCACCTCGCGCACCGGAGCCGCCATCCGCAAGCAGGCGCCCGTGCTGGTGGAGAACCTGCTCGCCATCATGGCCGGCCGGGCTCCCACCGCGAGCTACGACGGCTATGCGTCCTGCCCGCTCACCACCGGCTACGGCAAGCTGCTGCTCGCCGAGTTCGACTACGACGGCAAGCCCACGCCCAGCATCCCGCTCATCGACACCCTCAAGGAGCGGCATGACATGTGGCTGCTCAAGAAGTACGGCCTGCCGCAGCTCTACTGGAAGCTGATGCTGCGCGGGTGGGCCTGACGGGCGCGATGACGAGCAACTGGTCCGACCATCGGACCAGTTGGTGAAGCGCGCGCCCGAGAGGGGTATGAAACGGGTGAAACAGCGTGTTTCACCCGTCTGAGCCCATGCCCACCTCGCGCGCCCTGCCCTCTCCGCTCCTGCTGCCCGCCCTGGAGGCCCTGGCGGGTGCCGTGCTGCTCGTCGACCTTCAGCAGCGAGTGACGACCGCCACGCCCGAGGCGGAGGCTCGCCTGGGCCCCGAGGCGGTCCGCCCCGGCACACCGCTGGCGGAGGTGCTCTCCGTGTCCGAGGGCGCCCGGGGACTCGAGGCGCTGCTCTCCCAGGGGCGCCAGGTGGAGGCCCGACCCCACGCATCCGGGCCCTCACGGGTGATGCGGGTGCGGGCCGTGCCCTTGAGCCAGGGAGCGAAGCGGCTCGGGTGGGCGGTGCTGCTGGGCGCGGAGACGGAGGCCGAGGGGACGAAGGGTGACGCCGAGGAGACGTTCCACGGCATGTGGACGCGGAACCCGGGGATGAAGCGCCTCTTCCGCATCGTGGAGAAGGTGGCACGCACCGAGTCCAGCGTGCTGGTGCGCGGCGAGTCGGGCACGGGGAAGGAGCTGGTGGCCAACGCGCTGCATGCCATCTCGGCGCGGCGCAAGGGACCCTTCCGCGCCATCAACTGTGCCGCCCTGCCTCCGAGCCTCCTGGAGAGCGAGCTGTTCGGCCACGTGCGCGGCGCCTTCACCGGAGCGGTGCGCGACAGCCCGGGCCACTTCCGGCTCGCTGACGGGGGCACACTCTTCCTGGACGAGGTGGCGGAGATTCCCCTGGAGCTCCAGGGCAAGCTGCTGCGAGTGCTGGAGACGCGCTCCATCATTCCCGTGGGAGGACGCTCGCCGGTGCCGGTGAACGTGCGCATCGTGGCCGCCACCCACCGGCCCCTGCGGCGCGAGGTGGAGGCGGGCCGCTTCCGCGCGGACCTGATGTACCGGTTGCGCGTGGTGCCCCTCTTCCTGCCATCCCTGCGCGAGCGCCGGGAAGACATCCTCCCGCTGGCCCGGCGCTTCCTCAATGAGTTGGAGCAGAGTGGCCCCCGCCACGTGGAGCGCTTCTCCCCCGGAGCCCGGAACCTGCTGGAGTCACATGGCTGGCCGGGCAACGTGCGCGAGCTGCGCAACGTGATGGAGTACGCCTACGTCATTGGCGAGGGCCCAGTGCTGCACGAGGCCGATCTGCCCCCCGAGTTCTCCGAGCCGCGCGCGCCCCCGGAAGCCACCGGCTCTGCCCGGCCCCTGGTGGCGGCGCTGGACACAGGAGGAGACGACCACGACCCGGCGACGCTGCGGGCAGCCCTGGCGAGGGCGGGAGGCAACCGAACAGAAGCCGCCCGGCTGTTGGGCATCAGCCGCGTCACCCTCTGGCGCCGGCTCCGGGCGGCTGGAAACCCGTAGCGCGTTTCAACCTGTTTCACCCGTTTCACGAAACGTTTCACCGTGCCTATCCCCTCTCCCTCTGGGCTGAGGATTGCACACGCTAAGTAGGCGGGGGAGCGGAGGAAAGGTGCTGGGCGAGGGTGAAGCCGGCGACGTAGTCGCCCAGCCGTTCGTAGCCGCGCCAGAGGACGAGCCAGCCCGGAGGTTTCTTGTCCGGGTTGGCCATGTAACCGCCTAGGGCGGCGATGAGCAGCAGGGCCTGACGAAGCGTCAGCGCCCCTTGCAGTCGCATGCGTGGAGAGAGTTGGGGTGCCATGGCTTGGAGCACCTGCACCTCGGCGGGCTCCAACACTTCATCTGCGGGCTCGTCCGGGAGAGTGCGGCTCAGGGTGCGCAGGCGCAGCATCTTGACGGAAACCAGCAGAGTGAGGACGAGCAGGTTTTCAAGGTGCTCGCGCCTCTGGTGCTGACGCCCCTCCAGGCGGCAGCCCGTCTTCAGGGCCTTGTGCAACTCCTCAATCCCCCACCTCTTCTGGTAGGTGGACACCGCGCCCCAGGCCGCCTCCACGCTTTCAATGGGCACGTTGCTCAGCAGCAGCCACTCCACTGCTTTCTGTCCCTGTGGCGGCTCTTCTTCGCGCACCAGCACGCCCCACACCGGCACCGGCTGCCCACCCTGGCGCCCGGGAGGCAGCAGCGTGAGAGGGACGTAGCGCAGCACCAGCGTGGCGTCGCGTGCCGTGCGCGCCGGCTTGTCCGCCCGGGCTGGTTGCGCCGACACGTGCAGCAGCCGGCTGTCCACCACGGGCAGCCCCTCCATGGTGGCCCACAGCCTCCCCCCTTCTCCCTCCACGCGCCTGTCCTGGCCGGCGCGCACCAGCAGTTGATACGACGCGCTAGCCGAGCGGGAGAACAACTCGAAAATGTCTCCTTCGGCGTCGATGACGTGCAGCAGTCGCCCTGGCTCGCCCACTCCCTCTTCGGCCTCCACCATGGCCTGCCACCACAAGCTGCTTTCCTTCTGCTCGAAGGGCCGCTGCTTCCTGCTCTTGGCCTTTCCCCTTTGCGCGGCCGGGCGCGCCCAGGTGCGCGCTCCCAGCACTCCAAAAGCGGCGCCGTCGGCCTGCACCACCAACGCCGTCTGCAGAAAGAAGCCCTGACACACGGGATTGCCCACCTGGCCCACCCCGCTCATGGACAGATGGCTGAGCTCCACCTCGGTCCGGTCGTGTACACACAAGGCCACCTCTCCCGCCTGCCCTTTCGCCACCGCCTTGCCCACTGTCCGGGCCGCTGGCTCCAGCAGCTGCCGGAAGCTGACGTCTTCGTTCTCCAGCATGCGGTAGGCCCCCATTCGCTCCGCCCGGCTGGTGCCCAATCGGTTGATGGTGACGCCGGGCTGCCCCTCCATCAGGTGAAGGGTGTGCAGCAACCTCTCCCTCAGCCACACCTCCTCAAGCGGACCGAAACTCCCTGCTGGATAGAGAACCTCGTACGTCAGATACAAAGGGGCAGCTTCCATGGGCTGCCTCTCTATCCGGCCCTACCGCTCACGTCATGCTCCATCCAGCTTGCTCACCCCTTGCTCCCTCTCTCCCTCTGCGTGTGCATTCTTCAGCCCTCTGGGAGAGGGCAAGGGTGAGGGTCTACTCACCGTGCCGCCCTTGGACACCCTCACCCCAGCCCTCTCCCAGAGGGAGAGGGGGCTCCGCGCGCCCCTGGCACGACCCTCGCAAGGACCCCCCGCATGCTCTTCCGTCAGCTCTTCGACCCGGAGACGTCGACCTACACCTATCTCATCGCCGATGAGACGACGCGCGAGGCAGCGCTCATCGATCCGGTGCTCGAGCAGGTGGAGCGGGACCGCCAGTTGGTGGCGGAGCTGGGCCTGAAGCTGACGCTGGTGCTGGAGACGCACATCCATGCGGACCACGTCACGGGAGCGGGCCGGCTGCGTGAGCTGAGCGGAGCGCGGGTGGCGGCCAGCGCCGCGGGTGCGCCGTGCGTGAACCTGCCGGTGAAGGATGGCGAGGTGCTCGCGCTGGGGAGCCTGCGCATCCAGGTGCTCGCGACGCCGGGACACACCGATGACAGCGTGAGCTTCCGGGTGGGCTCCCGGCTCTTCACCGGCGACGCACTTCTCATCCGCGCCTGTGGCCGCACTGACTTCCAGAACGGCGACGCCGGCCAGCTCTACGACACCATCACCCGCAGGCTCTTCACGCTGCCGGACGAGACCGAGGTGTACCCGGGTCACGACTACGCGGGCCTGACGATGAGCACCATTGGCGAAGAGAAGCGCCACAACCCGCGGCTGGCCGGCAGGAGCCGCGAGTGGTTCGTCGAGTTCATGAACAACCGCAAGCTGGCGCCGCCCAAGAAGCTGGACATCGCGGTGCCCGCCAACCGCGCCTGCGGCAAGTCCGCCACAGAGGCGATGAGCTGAGCCCTGGAGCACGGAGACAGACGATGAGCGCACTGTACGAGAAGGGCACTCCGCATGCGGAGGGCTACCGGGACGTGGACGTGAGCACCGTGGCCGGGGTGGGGAACGGAGTGCGGCTGGTGGACGTGCGCGAACCCTCCGAGCTCGAGGGCCTCCTCGGCCACATCGCGGGCGTGGAGCGCGTCCCGCTCGGCACGGTGGAGGAAGCCTGCGGACGGTGGCCGCGTGACGCGGAGCTGGTGATGGTGTGCCGCTCCGGAGCCCGCTCGGGGCGCGCCGCCGCGCAGCTCGTGCGCAAGGGCTTCCACCGGGTGATGAACCTGCGCGGGGGAATGCTCGCGTGGAACGAGGCGGGGCTGCCCGTGGTCCGCCCGGCGTCCGCATCCCCGCTCCTGATGACGGATGTGTTCGACACGCTGCTCGCACGGATGCGGGAGCTGGGCAGCGCCGTCCCCGCCACCACCCCGCGAGTGCTGCTCCAGGCGCACGGTGGCGTCCCCACGCGAGAGCAGTTCCTGCGCATGCTCGAGTTGCTGCAGGCGGCCGGACAGGTGGCGGTGAAGGACCCCGGCGCCTGGGAGCAGGTGCTGCGCGGTTGCCGGGACATGCTCGCCGTGGCGCGTCCGGAGAGCAGCGCCACATGATGGTGCTCGGCATCGCCGCCTCGCTGCTCATCGGGGTGTCGCTGGGGCTGCTGGGCGGCGGCGGCTCCATTCTCACCGTCCCCCTGCTCGTCTACGTCCTCGGTGTCGAGCCGAAGACGGCCATCGCCATGTCCCTGCTGGTGGTGGGCCTCACCAGCGCCTCGGCCGTGGTGGTGCATGCGCGCGCCGGCCGGGTGCACTGGCGCACCGCCTTCGTCTTCGGAATGGGAGGCATGTCGGGCGCCTTCCTGGGCGGACGGATGGCGCGTTTGCTCCCGACGGGGCTGCTCCTCCTCCTCTTCTCCGCCGTCATGGTGGCCGCCGCAGTCGCCATGCTGCGGCGCAAGGAGGCCCCAGCCGGGACGAGTGGAACCGTCGAGGCGCCGGTGCGCCTGCCCGTACCTCGCGTGCTCGCCCAGGGCGCTGTCGTGGGCCTGCTGTCCGGACTCGTGGGCGCTGGTGGAGGCTTCCTCATCGTCCCCGCGCTCATCCTGGTGGGGCTGCCGACTCAAGCCGCAGTGGGCACCTCGCTCGCCGTCATCTCCCTCCAGTGCCTCGCCGGGCTGCTCGGGCACCTGGGCCACGTCCAGATTCCGTGGGGACTCACCTCCGCCATCGTGAGCACCGCTATTGTTGGCAGCTTCCTTGGCGGGCGCCTCGCGGACCACGTCTCACCGGGCTCGCTGCGCAAGGGGTTCGGTGTGTTCGTGCTCAGCGTGGCCTGCATCATGGTGGCCGGGCAGATGCCTTCCTCGGTACGCGAGGGTGTCGCGCCACTCCTCGCCACTCCGTGGCCCTGGCTTGGGCTCGTGGGCATGGTGGGCGCAGTGACGCTGCCCTATGCGCTGTTGTTGCGCGGCAACACGGGGAGGTCAGGTTCAGAGCGGCGCTGAGTGGGCCCGTGCTAGCTTGGGCCTCCCGTGAACGAGAACCTCCGCCAGTTCCTCGATATCGCCGAGCAGCTCGCCCAGGCATCAGGGTACGACGGCATCCGGATAGGGCTTGTATGGACCAACACGCGACCCAAGGTGGTGCTCGCGCTAAGTGCCACCCTGGTCCGTACCCGTGAGGAGCCACCACTCCTCGCCCCGCTGGACGCGGGTCCTGTCTCAGCGAGTCAATTCATCGGCTCCCCCAGCGGGCTTCCGGCACTCCTCTCGCAGTTCGAATCCGGGATGCTCGAGCAGCTGTCCGGCAGCGCTCTGCCAACGCCGCTCCACCTGACAAAGGAGATGCCAGCTACCCTCTCATGGTGGAGTCCACGCACCACTCAGGGCGACGCTGGATATGGAACGTACCTCGAAGGACATGGGGTTGAGATTCGGAAGCTGCTCGGAACCGCCGACACAACCGCGAACGGGGAGATCGCGGCCCGGTCGGATTATGCCTATGCCTCTCTTGGGCGGCTCATCCGGGCCTACACGGGCCTGGAATTGGAATCCAGGCATGCCGCCTCCATCATTCTCGCGGCCCCCTGGCCCGTGAAGCACCTCTCGGCCAGGCAGGAAGCCACGCGGCTGCGCGTTGAAGTGGATGGCTTCTCGGGGCTGGATACCTCCCGCCTCATCCTCAACGTGGAAGGCTCTCGGAGAGACTACCGGCTCGACTCGAGCACACTGCGCTGGCTGCCGGGCCCCGAAACGGCCCCGGGCACACGCACCTATACGTCTGTCTTTGAGGCGAAGGACCCTCGTCCCACCGCCATCAATCTGTTCCTCTCGCAAGTCCCCGCCATCTCCCTACGCGTAGAGGTCCAACACGAGTCGGGTCGGGACGCCCTTTACTGGGGAAAGCCCGAAACGCCCCCAGCTCCCGTCGCTACCCTGGGGAACTCTGAAGCAAGCCCCGAGGGCATACGGCTCACTGCATTTCGCGTTTACACCTTCCGCCTCCTCCGCGCGGCGGAGCTGCGCTTCGATGACCCGTTCTCCGTCATCGTCGGGCCCAACCAGAGCGGCAAGAGCTCCGTGCTCGATGCACTTCAATTGCTCTCGGATGCGGCACGTGGCGAACTCTCGGATGCACTGGTCCGGCGCCGGAGCGGCTTGCGCGCTCTCCAATCGAGAGGCGCCACAGAGCCCATCCGCCTGGAGGCGGAGCTGCAGACGAGCACGGGCCAGGCCTTGCGCTTCCGGCTCCAGCTCGGCTCGGTAGGGGCCTACGACTTCGCCGTGGAGCAGGAGGAACTCGCCGAGTACGTCCAGGGCTCGTGGATGCCCATCCTCACCCGGCAGGGCACCCAGGCGAAGCTTTCGGGTGTCGCGCTCCCCGTTTCCAATGGCCGTGAAGCCCTGCTCTCCCAGCTCGGCGCCATCACACACCCGTTGGTACAGCAGGCCCGGGCCTCCCTCGCGGCCATCGCGGTGTACCCCTATTTCCGGACAGGAGCCGCGTGGGCGGACCCGGAATCGGTCCCGATGCGCCGGCCCGCGAGGCTCGAGCCCGGTGCCCGCCTGGAGCGAACGGGAAACAATCTCTCCGCGGTCCTCTTCTCCCTACGCGAGGAACGCCCGGAGGACTGGCAGGATTACGTGCGCATCGTCCGCCTCGCCTTTCCAAGCCTCAAGGACTTGCGCCTTCCCGCCGTGAGCCGGGGAATGGTCCAGCTCTTCTGGGACGAGGTGAACGGTGGCCAGTTCGACGCCTCGGAGCTCTCCGATGGAACCCTGAGCTTCCTGACCATCCTCTGCGCCCTGTTCCAACCCGGCAGCGCCCTCATCGCGGTGGACGAGCCCGAGGCGCACCTGCACCCGGACGCACTCATGCGGCTGGTGGGCGCGGCACGTTCGCTCTCCGAGCGCCACCCCATCCTGTTCACTACCCAGTCCGATGCGCTCATCGGACTGTTGGATGATGCGCCCGAGTGCGTCGTGGTAGCGAGGAGGGAGGACAACGAGGCGCGGCTGGTGCGTCCCGCGGTCGAGGAGCTGCGCGAGTGGCTCAAGAGCTTCAGCCTCAGGGAGATGCGCCGCGAGCTCGAAGGGTGGGGCTCCACGCCGTGACGAGTGTCCACATCATCACCGAGGACAAGACCGGTGGCGGACTGGAAGCCATCATTCGCGCGGAGGTCCAGCGGCAACGGCACTCTGCCGGCAAGACCCCCCTTCAGTTCTCCAAGGCACGAGGAACAGTCAACGGCAACGCTCAGCTGCTCGAGCAATGCAGGAAGTACGAGCTGTTCCGCTTCAACTACGCCCCACGCATCGAGCATGTGTTCTATGTCATCGACGCACGCAATGCCTGGGACCTGCCACAACTCGAGGTCCAGGCGCCTCGGGTGCCCTACGAGCAGTCGCTCCCCTCCTTCATCTCCACCATTCAGGGAAGCATGGCCGTGCTCGCACGGGGAACCCGAACCCCACAGGAATGGGAAAAGATTCGCAGCGGCTTTCACCCTCACGTCCTGGTGTGGGAGCGCGAATCCCTCATCCTCCCCGTCACCGATCAACTCGGGATGGGAGAGCCCACCATGGATGTCTACGCCGAACGGCGCGCTGCCGAGGCCATCACGGAGCGGTTCCGCCGCGTGAGGAATCGCAAATACGCCAAGTCCATTGATGGTCCGGAGTATCTGACGCGCATCGCCCAGGATGAGCGGCTCCGCGCCACAGTGCTCGCCTCCAATGCCAGCCTTCGCGCCATCGTGGACGAGCTCGTTTCGCTCTGAGGCCAGCGTAGAGAGCCCCTCATGCTCCGAGCTTTCTATGCGTGAGGAAGGTGTGAAAGCACCCAGCGCACCAGGGGGCTCGTGTCCTCTCGGAGTGGAGCGAGGAGTTCCTCCGGCATCTCCTCAGCGAGCAGGAGCGCCCAGCTCCGAATGACGGCGGAGCGCTCACGGAGGACTGGAGCGAGCTCCGCGACAGGGAGGTCTCGCACGCCGAGGGTCCAGAGTGCGCGCGCGGCGGCCAGACGGGGATGGACGCTCTCCCTCGTGTCGAGGAAGACCCATTGCAACAGGGTTCGGGCAGGTGCGGTGAGACTGCGGGCGATGCGGCCCAGGGCCTCCACCCAGACCACCCGCTCGAACGGCCCCGTGTTCCGGTCGGCGAGGAGCTTCTGAAGGAGAACGATCAGTCCTTCGCACTCAGGCCCCGCCACGCGGAAGGTGAGGGAGGTGAGGTAATGGTTGGGCGTTCCCGCCGCGTGGGACATGAGCCATGAGCGCCAGCGCGGCGAGATGAGGAGCGCCGTCAACCAGTCCTCCTCGATGTTGGCGGCACAGGCACCATCTGTCTCTTCCAGAAGGGTGGCGAGCAGCTCCGTCGGCTCTGGAACTTCGGGGAAGAGCGTGCTCCGTTGTGCCGGCTCCAGCTTGAACAAGAGCCGGATGAGCACCAGACGCTCCTCGACCGTGCGGACCTCTTGCGTCACCCGCCGGCACCGAACGTGGAGCGCTTCGGACCCGCTCTCCCCCTGGCTCCCCAGGAACTCAATGAGGAGACCAAGCGCTTCCAGCCGCTTCCCGGTGGGCCCGGCGTCCGTCCACCGCTCCAGAGGCGGGACGATGTCACGGGAAGCGCCACCCATCCGTCCGAGCAGCCCAAGGAGCGGCAGCGCCGTATCGTGGGTCTCTGCTCGTGCAATGCGTTCGAAGAGCTGGGCGCGCAGGTCCGCGGTCGCGGCGTGCTCACCCAGGGAGGCGATGAAGCTCCACACCCGGTGTTGCTGGTGGGGACGGCGGGAAGAGAGGGCCTCGCGCAGCAGGGGCACGAACTCTCCGGTGAGCCCAAGAGCGACGATGGCAACGGCGGTCACATCCATCGGCCAGGGCTCGCTCGTGAAGAGGAGCCGCCTCACGAGTGCTTCGAGCTCCGCTTCGCCGCGCCCCGCGAACGCCTCACAGAGCCGCTGCTCCACCGCGAGGAGCGTCTTCGGATCTGGCTCGGGCCCATTCCGGGTGCGGACGGTGCGGAGGACGGCCAGTCCCGCCCGCACGTGCTCCAACTCGCCGCCGCGAAGGACAGGAATGCTCCAGGCGAGCACCTCCGGGAGGGAAGGTCGGAGATGATGCAGCACCTGGAGGGCATCCTCGGCCAGCTCCTTGTCGGAGTGGAGGGCCGCATCGAGGAGGGCCGAAGCCGCGGACTGGGAAGCGGGGACCAGCTCGCACCACCCGCGCAACAGCTCCCGTTGCTGGAGCGCAGCCCGGGTGACGTCTCCAACCCGCTCACGGTAGTAGCCCGCCGCCACCGCGAGACGCCGCTCCCACTCGGGTGTCCAACGGAGCTCCCGTATCGCGCTGCCCCAGGGCATGAAGGCATCGGCGCTTCCCAGCCGCCGCGAGAGGTCGTGCACGAAGACCTCCCGCCGGAAGCGAGCGCGGTTCCAGTCATCGAGCGCCGCGTCGATCTCCGGGATGGAGTCCTCGGTGGCACAGGCAATCAACTCCACCCCGTGGGCGAAATCGGGATACGCGTCGTCCTCGGAGGGGAGATACGAGCGCCAGTCGTCCAGGGGCTTCAGGTCGCGAGGGAAAATCTGGTCGGGTTCCAGCGTGGCCCCGCACTCACGGCACCGCCTCCCCGAGGCCCTCCCACAGTCACCGCACACGTTCCGCGCGCATCCCGGGCAGCCGTACCAATGCCCCGAGACGAGCTCCGGAACGGGCGTCTCCTTGCGCTGGAAGGAGAGGAAGACCCGGCACTCCGGGCAGGAATGAACCATGGGGCCATGAGTCTACCCGGCTGAGAACCAGCCCCGGACACTCAACCTGATGCGAAGTCGCTCGGGCGTGGGATTCACATGCGGCACAAGTCCTTTGACCTCCAGCGACGGCGCTACCGATTGCCCTTTCTCGCACTCATAAGTGAAGACTCGGCTCGCGAGACTTCCGCACCCCTCGGTGCTGCGACATTTGTCGGAGCAGTGACGTACAGCTGCAACTGCGCGCGCGGATTCATGACAAATGAAGACCGAGTCAGATTCGCAGCGCCATCACTGCAAGTACGAGGAGAAGAGATCGTGGGTGCCGGACGCGTAGGTGACGGTAGAGCAGCAGAGGCGGGTCGTCGTTCAGCGGAAGAGGCCGCGAGACGTGCGGCGGAAGAGGCCGCGAGACGTGCGGCGGAGGCGGCGAGACAGGCAGCAGAGGCCGCGCGGCAGGCAGCAGAGGCCGCGCGCCGTGCAGCGGAGGCGCAGCATCAGCAGTCGTCCTTCGAGCCAGCGGGCCCGAAGAACCGGCTGAGCCTGGACGGCCAGGGCGCGCCCGCCTCGTCGCTGTTCACCGAGAACAGCAAGGACAACAAGGTCAACTGCCTCGACCAGGCGGCGGACTGGGTGAACAAGAGCTCGCCCGAGCTGCAGAGCCGCTCGGAGCTGGTGTTCCTCGAGGACTCGCGCGGCGGCGCCGAGGGCCAGGCGGGCCACGTGGTGGTGCGCCAGGGCGAGCGCGTGCTCGACCCGAGCAGCGGCAAGAGCTACGACGACATGAAGTCGTACCTCAAGGAGAAGCCGCACTACAGCGAGGCGGGCTCGATTCCCGGGACGACGGCCGCGAAGGTGTTCTCCACCGAGGCGGGCTCTCCCGAGCGCGCCAAGGCGCTGGCCGACGCGAAGGTGTCCCCCGAGCTCCAGCGGATGATGGTCGCGGATCCGTCCGTGCCGTCGGAAGCGCCCAACGCCGCCACCGCCACGCCGCAGGAGGTGAAGGTCCCCGGCCAGCCCGGGCCGGTCTCGGTCGAGTTCAGCAAGACGCTCGAGAAGGACGTGAAGAAGAAGGACGGCTACACGACGGTGAAGCTCACCGCCGAGATGGAGGCGTCCGCCAACGGCACCCTGGACCTGAAGAAGGTGAGCGTCGGGGGTGGCGTCTCGACGAACAAGTCCCAGACCTACGAAGTGAAGATGAAGGATGAGGACTTCGAGAAGCTCAAGCGGGGCGAGATTCCGCCTCCGCACCCGCTCAAGCCGGAGACGGTGCCGGACAAGGCCTCGGTGACGATGGAGGCTTCCCAGCTCAAGGGCTGGTCCGGCGAGGCCGGCGTCGATGTGCTCGGCGTGGAGCTGGGCCTGGGAGAGGAGCACAAGAGCGGCAAGGGCCTCTCCATCCAGACTGAGCGCGACGGCGACAAGGTCAAGGTGACGGGAGGTCCCACGGAGCTGCTCGAGAGCGGTCTCTCGGTCAGCGTCGGCGCGGGGCCGGCCAAGCTCTCCCTCACGGGAACGACGGAGCTGACGCACTACAAGCTCCGCACCGCGGAGTTCGACCTCTCCAACAAGGAGGGACGCGCCGCCTTCGACAAGTACGCCACTTCCGGCGAGCTTCCCTTCAAGGATGGAAACGGCGTCTCGGGCGCGGCGAAGGTCGAGAAGCTGGACCTCAGCTCGAAGACCACGCTGGAGGCGGCGCTGGGGCCCCTCGAGGGCTCCGTGGACGTCGTTCCCGAGAGCAGCAACTCCATCGTCGAGACGACCCACCCGGACGGCTCGAAGGACGCCACGATGGAGCTCAAGCGCTCCAATGGTCACGAGCTCAACTACGAGCGCCACATCGACGCCAACGGCAAGGAGGACTTCTCGAAGCAGAAGTTCTCCCTGTTCATGAAGGGCATGGAGGGCGACGTCGAGGAGATGTACGCCCAGGCCTACCTGGTCGATCAGCACAAGTTCGACAAGGAGAACGACGTCCATCTGTCGTTCACCCCGGACCAGATGACGCAGCTGTCCCAGCGCGCCCGCGACTACGTGGCGAAGATGGACCAGCTCTCCCCCCAGGGTTGGCAGACCCGGACCCAGGGCGATGCGTTCATCGACGCCCTGGCCAAGGCCAAGCACCCGGGTGACGTCGCCAATGCCCTGACTCAGTACTCCAGCGACCCCAACTGGATGGGGGATGCCATGACCCGGTTGCGGCTGACCGTGGACCGCGACACCCCGCTCCCGGGCGACATCACCGCACGAAACAGGAACGACTGACCGCGATTCGCTCCGGGGGCCTCAGCGCCCCCGGAGTGAAGCGTGTCAGCGCGGGCGGGCATGGAGCCAACGCGGTCGGAGCGTCACGCCCCCGCCTTCGCAAGAATGTCCAGGTTCGGCCCCGGCTCTTCGGGTAGCGTCGTCCTTCGGATGGCCGTACAGACAATCCTGAAGACGGGCCAGCTCACGGTCGTGGCCTACAAGTGCGAGGCCGGCCCCTCGGCGGCGCCCTTCACCGAGCTGCACGAGACCACGAGCATCTCCTACGTGCGCACGGGCAGTTTCGGGTACCGGGTCGGCCGGCGGGTCTGCGAGATGGTGGCGGGCTCCACGGTCGTAGGCCGCGCGGGCGACGACTACGTCTGCACGCACGACCACACGTGCGGTGATGAATGCCTTTGCTTCCGGCTGACGCCGGAGCTCCTCGAGGCCTTGAGGGGCCCGCCGGACCTCTGGAGCACGCGCGGCGTTCCGCCCATTCGCGAGCTGGCCGTGGCGGGAGAGCTGGCCCAGGCGGCGGCGGCGGGCCGGAGCGACGTCGGCGTGGACGAGGCCGGCATGCTCTATGCGGCGACCTTCGTCCATGCCGTGACAGGGGAGCACGAACGGGCGCTGGAAGTTGGCACTCGCGACCGCCGAAGGGCCGTCCATGCGGCGCTGTGGCTCGACGCCAACAGCCGTGAGGACATCGACCTTGGCGCGGTGGCCGGACAGGCCGGTCTGAGCCCCTTCCACTTCCTCAGACTGTTCTCGGCAGTGCTGGGCGTGACACCCCACCAGTATCTGGTGCACCTGCGACTGCGAGACGCCGCGCGGTTGCTGGCCCAGGGTGACGAGGCGATCAGCGCGGTGGCCTATGACGTGGGGTTCGGAGACCTCTCCAACTTCACGCGCTCGTTCCACCGCGCCGCGGGCGTGTCGCCTCGAAGCTTCCGTCGGCTGGCCCGAGGCGACCGCAAGATCCTCCAAGATCGGTTGGCGGCAGGGCTCGTACGGTGACCGCCTCTCTTCAGGAGGCACCATGTACGACCACATCGGTTTGAAGGTGAAGGATGTCGCGGCGAGCGTCGTGGAAGCGGTTTGCATGAAGGCGGTTGCGTGATGGGAACGATTCGAAAGGAGATCGTCATCCATGCGCCGGCCGAGGAGGTCTGGAGGGCCTTGCGTGACGTGGGACGGGCTCACGAGCGGCTGACACCGGGCGTGCTCGTGGACTGCCGCATGGAAGGAGACGCCCGGATCGTGACGTTCGCGAATGGAATGGTCGTGAAGGAACGGATCGTCACTGTGGACGATGCCGCCATGCGTGTCGCCTACGCGGTCATCGAGGGAGGGCCTGCGCATCACAATGCCTCCATGCAGGTCTTCGCCGAGGGGCCGCGAACCAGCCGGTTGGTGTGGATTTCCGACTTCCTTCCGGACGAGTTCGCGCAAGTCGCCGCACCGCTCATCGAGGCGGGCGCGGAAGCCATGAAGAAGGCACTGGCCGTGGATTCCCTCACCCCGTAGCCACCGTCACGGGTTGGAGCACCGTGACAAGGCACCCTCTCCCCGGGGGGCTTGCCCCCCCTTTGAACGACGGGGGGCTCCTCTCCCGGTGGGAGAGGGGTTGTTGGGGTTTGGGTTAGACGCGGAAGCTCGTCGCTACCTGCTTCAGCCGCTCCAGCGAGGCGTTCATCCGCACCACCGCCTCCTCCGCGTTCATCGTCGACTCCACCACGTCGCCCATCATCTGCGACAGCGTCGTCATCACATCGGTCATCTGCGCGATGCCCGCGTTCTGCTGCGTCACTGACGCCACGATCTGCTTCGCCGCCTGGCTGCTCTCGTGCACCACCGTGGTGATCTCCTTCAGCCGGTCCGCTGACGTCATCACCTGCACGATTCCCGCCTCCATCTGCTGGCTGTCCTGCTCCGCGATGGACACCGCCCTCCGGATGGCCTGGTTGATCTCCAGCAAGATCTTCCCGATGCGCTGCGTGCTCTGCACCGACTGGCCACTCAGCGCCCTCATCTCCCGCGCCACCACCGCGAAGCCCCGCCCCTCCTCGCCCGCCCTCGCCGCCTCGATGGACGCGTTGAGCGCCAGCACGTTCGACTGGTCCGCCAGGTCGCGCACGCTGCCAATGATTTCACCCGCTCGCGCCGCCTGCTCCGACAGGTGCGCCACGCTGCGCATCAGCGCATCCACCCGCTCGCGCAACTGCTGCAGCCCCTGAGCGCTGCTCTCGATGGAGTGCCGCCCCGAGGCGCTGAACGCGTCCGCCTGCGCCGCCACCCTCAGCACCATCTCCGCCCGGCTCGCCGCCAGGTTCGACGTCTGGGCAATCTCACTCATCGTCGAGCCCGCCTCCGACAGGCTGCGCGACTGGTGGCTCAAGAAGGCCAGCTGCCGCTTGCTCGCCTCGGTGAGCCGCTCCGCCGCTTGCGTCAGCTCGCCCACCACCCCCTCCAGCGTCACCGGCACCGTGCGCAGCCGCGTCACCAGCGCCTCAATGCCCCGCGCCAGCTCGCCCAGCTCGTCCTGAGAGTCCACGTCGATGCGCTGCGTGAGGTCTCCCTCGGTGGCAATGCGCGTGGTCACCTGCGTCAGCCGCGCCAGCGGCCCCACCACGCCCCGCATCAGCCAGAGCGACAGCATCCACAGCGCGACGATGCACAGCAGCCCCATGGTGAGGACCCCGAGCTGCCGCCCGCGCTGCAGCATGCGCATCTCGTCGAAGGAGCGCTCCAGCCCGGCATTGGCCCACTCCCCCGTGCCGCGCAGCAGATGCCGCAGCGTCGCCGAGCGCTCCATCGCCTCCGCATAGGCCACCTCCGCATCCGGCCTCCCCCGCGCCGCATGCTCCACCGCGAGCTGGCTCTGAGACCAGAACCCGTCGAAGGCCGCGCCCAACGACTGCACCCGCGAGTCCTCCATCACCGCGTTCTTCGCCCCGCGCGCCAGCTCCTCCTTGAAGGCCTTCGCCTGCTCGCGCATGGGCACCAACCGGGCCGAGTTCCTCTCCTGGTAGGCCTCGCGCACATTGCCCTCGAGCGAGGCCGCCAGAAACTCCAGGCTCCGCGCCATGGAGAGCACCGGTGTGTACCCGTCGACGATGCGCTGGCTTAGCCGTGCCGCGTCCCGGCCCACCACCACGGACACCCCGAGGATGCCCAGCAGGAAGAGGGTGGCCACCACCGGCAGGAGGAAGACCTTCCGTTTGAACGTCATCGTCCCCCCCCGACGGAGGACGTGCAACGCCTGGACATGGCTCTCCTTACCTCCGCGGGGCAGCGCGGCTCCGCGCTTCCCTGCCACGGGCGGCGGGAGTCCGCCGCGAGGGCCGCAGAATACCGGATGAGCCCCCCGGCGCGCGTCACCCCCCTCCCGGGACGCTGCCCTCCTCCCCCCGGGTGGAGCCAACCCCTCGATTTTTCCTCCGAGACCCCGCCTGCCCGGCCGCCCGCCGGGTGAGCGGCTCCCTACACGGGCAGGTCCATCCGGCGCGCGCCCTCGATGGAGAGGACGAAGTCCGCGCCAAAGGCCTGGGCGGGGGTGAGGGCGCCCCTCCGCTCTCCAGCCAGCACCTCCTCCACCGCACGCACCGTGGCAACCGCGGTGAAGGCATAGGCCTCGGGCGTCTCCAGCACCGCCTCTGCTCGACGCCCGTCCGGCGCGCGCGCTTGGGCCCACACCTGGGAGCGCCCCCGTTGGCGCAGCGCTTCATCCGGCCCCCGTACGCGGGCCTCGACGAGCTTCGTCAACCCCTCGCGCACCGCCCCCACCGACAGCAGCCTCCGAAGGACGGGGAAGGCGAAGCGAACGGCCTGGGCCACCGCCGCCGGTTGGGCCATGTAGGTGGTGATGTTGGGAATGCCGGTGGAGTGCCAGGCCGTCGCCAGGTCTCCCCAGGGGATGGGGATGACCGTGCGCTCCTTGTCCGAGAAACGCACCCGGCGCACGCCCTGCCCCATGGGCCACGGCTGCAGCTGGCCGCCCCGGCGCACGAAGCCCCCCGAGGGCAGCCCCTCCAGCATGGACTTGGTGGTGCCGGGGCTCGCCTGAGCGACGGCGGCGATGGCCAGCTCCAGCTCGTGAGCCCCGGGCACCTTCTGGGCCACGTAGAGGGCCAGACAGTCCGTGGGCACCACGTCGAAGCCCACGCCGGACATCAGCACCACGCCCCGGCGCTTCGCCTCGGCGTCATGGCGGAAGGTGTTCTCGAAGACGGGAATCTCGCCGGTGATGTCCAGGTAGTGGGCGCCGGCGGCGAGACAGGCCTGCACCATGGGCTCGCTGGTGTGCACGAAGGGGCCGGCGGCATGCACCACCAGGGGCAGGCCCTCCAGGGCGGACACCAGGCCGCGCGCGTCCTCGAGCCCCACCGCCACCGAGTCCAACCCGAGCCTCGCGGCCAGGGGGGCGAGCTTCTCGCGCGAGCGGCCGGCCAGCACGGGCCTGTGTCCGCGACGCACCGCCTCCTCGGCGATGAGGACACCGGTGTAGCCGGTGGCGCCGTACAGCAACCAACGGGGAGCCGTCTTCGTCGAAGGATTCACGGGCACACCATATGCCGGGCAGTGGGAAGTCGCGTACGGTTCCGCGCGCATCGCGCCGCCGAGTCGGCTAGGAGGGGGGTTCTATGGGTGAGACCGCGACGAAGCCTCCCTCGCGCAAGAAGAAGGACATGCTGGAGGTGCGCGTACGGCGCATCCACCGGAGGGATTTGAACCGGGCCTGGGAGTTCCTCAAGCTCGTCTTCCGGGATGTCAACCGCGAGACGGTGGAGTACCAGCGGCCTCGCTCCAAGCGGCGCTTCCTCGAGGTGTACTCCTCGGAGTGGATAGAGCAGCTCGTCTACGAGGTGAACGGGGAGATTGTCGGCTACTCCGAGTGCGCCTTCGAGGCCACGGGCGATGACAACTGGGTGAACCCGCGCTGGTTCGAGAAGCGTGGCATGAGGCCGCTCTTCGTCGAGGAGCTCGCCGTGCACCCGGACTACCAGGGCCGAGGCGTGGGCAGCTTCATCATGGAGCAGTTGCAGCACCTGGCGCGCACCCGGGGCTGCACCCACCTGGTGCTCGAGGTGGCGGAGAACAACGAGTCCGCGCTCTCGTGGTACCGCACGCGCAACTTCTACAAGCTGGATGCCGCCATCTTCCTCGCGCAGAAGGTGCCCGGCGAGCCGGACCTGCTGCCTCCGCGCCGTATCAAGCCCCGGGCCTCGCGTGCCGAGGGCACTCCCACCACGGGCCTCATGCCCGAGGAGGTCAGCGGACCAGCGCTCGTGGTCAAGAAGGCCCGGGCAAAGCGGGCGGCCTCGGGAGGCACTCGGAAGAAGGCGGCCAGCTCGCCCTCCCCGAGCACCTCGAAGCCGGAGTCGGAGTAGCGTCCGCCCGGAGCCTTTAGAAGGCCCAGCCCACGCCGAGCGTCATGCGTGGAGACACGGACCAGTTGCGGATGTTGTTCGGGCCGAACCCGCTCCCCAGCAGCTGCTGGCCCTCCACGTCCGTCGCCGCACCCCCGCCCTCCACCCTCGGCGTGCCGAAGTTCGTGTTGCGGCTGGAGAGCGCCGTCAGTCCCGCGCCCACCTGGAAGGTCAATCCCGGAGCCAGGATGGCGGTGTAGCCCACGCGCACGCTCCCGCCGTACTGCACCGTCCGGGATCTCGTCTCCACGGTCACCAGATCCCCCTCGCTCAGGGGGACGTCGGGCCTCCCCATGAGGTACTCGTTCTGCACGGTCCAATGATACGTGGCCAGCTCCAGGTGGGGCCCCACCCAGAGGCCCTCGGGGGCACGGCCGGTCAGATAGAAGTGCACGCCCGGATCCACCCCCACGCCCCACGTCTGGCCGGAGGAGCCCGAGCCCCCAGGGAGAAGGGACTCGGTGCCCTGGAGCGCTCCTGACACCTGCACCGAGCCCACCAGCGCCACGTACGAGCCCACCGCGTGCTCCACCCCGATACCCAGCTGGCCCACCAACCCCCAGATGCTCGAGACCGGCGTCCCCGGCATCGCCATCAGCAGCGTGCGCCGCGCCTCCTGGACCTCCTCGAGCTCCTCCTGCGCCTGGGCGCTGCCCGTCATCGGCACCAGTGCCAATCCCACCCCGGCGGCACAGGCCGCCCAACGCATCCATGTCCTCATTGCAGTCCCTCCCATTGGCCGTCCGGCTCACGGCACGCCGCGGACATAGCAGCGCGCGTGCCAGGGCATGCGTCGAGAGGGAAGCCGCCGTGACGCGGCACCCAGGGCTGACAGATTGGCCCGCGCCCTTCCGAGGCGCTCAAGACATTCTGTCTTCCACGGCCTGTGTGGGAGAGATGAGGAACCGCCGCTCAGCGCGTCCCGTAGGAGAGGTACCGGGACGTCTGTGTGCGGCAGGCGGTGCCACACTCGGGGAAGTTGCTGAGGAAACGGGCCTGCCGGCGGCAGTTCCCCGTGAGGGCTCCGCCCGGGTCCTCCTGGCATAAGGCCTCGAAGCTCGCATAGCTCTCCTGGAAGAGCACCGCTCGCTTCCCCGGCTCCATGCTCTGGATGGCCCGCCGCTCGGCCCCCAGCACCCATTGCAGGCCCACCACCACCAGCAGCACGACCAGGGCCCCCACCAGCACCCGGCTGATGACCTTCCAGTGCTCCCGGGTGAGTCCTGGCTCGCCCCGGCTCATCACGCGCGTCGCCATGGCTTACAGATGGGGCACCGTCCGCGCCCGCGCTACCCTCCCTGCACCCTGCAACCGGAGAACCCGGGCCTTCGTGCAGGATGCAACCTCCACCGGGCCCGGAGGCCGCCATTCTCCTCGGAAGACGCCGGCCGCCCGGTATGGCGCGCGGACTGCATTTAGGATGAGGACATGGAGACCGGACCTGTCGCGCCCGTGGTGGAGCCCCGCCCGATGCGGGTGCTGGTGGTGGACGACGAGCGGAACATCCGCACCACGCTGCGCATGTGCCTGGAAGGGCTCGGCTGCGAGGTGCGAGAGGCCGCCACGGCCGATGCGGCACTCGCCGCGCTCGCCCAATCCCCGGCCGACCTGGCCTTCGTGGACCTGCGCCTGGGCACCGCGAGCGGGTTGGACCTGCTTCCCCGCCTGCTCGCCGAGTCGCCTACCCTGGATGTCGTCCTCATCACCGCCTACGCCACCTTCGACACCGCGGTGGAGGCGGTGAAGCGCGGGGCGCGCGACTACCTCCCCAAGCCCTTCACGCCCGCGCAGATTCGCCACTTCGTGGAGAAGACGCGCGCCCACCAGGAGCTGAGCTCGCAGTTGGGCAACCTGGAGGGGCAGCTCGCCCAGTCCGTGCCCGAGGCCACGCTGGAGACGGCCTCACCGGCGATGCACGCGGCCCTCGCGCTCGTCACCCGGGCGGCGGCCTCGGACGCGGCGGTGCTGCTGCGCGGGGAGAGTGGGACGGGCAAGGGAGTGCTCGCACGGGCCCTGCACTCGCTGAGCGCGCGGCGCCGCCGGCCCTTCGTCACCGTCAACTGCCCGGCCCTCTCCGAGCAGCTGCTCTCCAGCGAGCTCTTCGGCCACGTGCGCGGGGCCTTCACCGGCGCCGTGAGGGACCAGCCGGGCCGGGTGGAGCAGGCCGAGGGCGGCACGCTCTTCCTGGACGAGGTGGCGGAGATGAGCCCGGCCTTGCAGGCGCAGTTGCTGCGCTTCCTCCAGGAGAAACAGTTCGAGCGCCTGGGCGAGGGACGCACGCGCCGGGCGGACGTGCGGGTGGTGGCGGCCACCAACCGGGACCTGGAGAAGGACGTAGCCACGGGCCACTTCCGGGAGGACCTGCTCTACCGGCTCAACGTCATCGAGGTGAAGCTGCCGGCGCTGAGGGAGCGGACCGAGGACATCCTCCCGCTGGCCAGGCGCTTCGTGGCGTTCTTCTCGCGCACGGCGAAACGGCCACTGCCGGAGCTGTCGCCGGCGACGGAGAAGATGCTGCTGGCGTACCCGTGGCCGGGCAACGTGCGCGAGCTGCGCAACGCCCTGGAGCGGGCGCTCATCGTCTGGCCGGCGGAGGTGCTGGAGCCGCAGGCGTTCCCGGATCGCATTGCAGCGGCGACGGGCTCGGTGGTGGCGCTGGGCGGGCCCCACACACTGGAGGAGGTGGAGCGCGAGCACGTCCTCCGGGTGATGGCGAACGCCCCCACGCTGGACGAGGCCGCGCACATCCTCGGCATCGACGCGTCCACGCTCTGGCGCAAGCGCAAGAAGTACGAGGCGGCCCCAGGCGGCACGGGGTGAGTGGAGGCACCCGGCCGGTGTCCGCCAACCGAGGGAGCAACCTGCGAGGTGGTTGCGTTTGGGACGAATATCCGTACATTCGTTGATATGCCTCGCGTTCGCAAAGCCCACCCTCCCGCGATGTTGGATCCGAAAAGTCCGGTCTCCGCGTCCGCGCATGCATTGACGGAGGTCGTCGAATTGGCTCGGGTCATGGAAGGCAAGCGCACACAGAGGCCCAGGCTTGTCGGTCCCAAGGGCGAGACCCTCGAACTACCCGAACCTGTCTTCCATCTGCTCCGCCAGATCGTCACGGTGCTTGCTCGGGGAGACGCCGTGACCGTGGTACCGGTACACAAGGAGCTCACCTCGCAACAGGCCGCGGATCTGCTCAACGTCTCCCGCCAATACCTCGTCCGCCTCTTGGATGAGGGAGCCATTCCCTACACGAAGACCGGAAAACACCGGCGCATCCGCATCAACGACCTGCTGGCGTACAAGCAGAAGCGTGATGCCGAACGAGAAGCGGCTCTGGATGAGTTGGCGCAGATGAGCCAGGACGTTGGCGGCTATTCAGAGTGCGGTTGAAGAAAGTGACCTGAGAGGTTAGGGTGCGTAGCTCGTCCGCGAGCCTGTCGACCCAGCCGATTGCTCACTTCCACCTTCAAGAGCGTCCTCGACGCCTGCGTCCTCTTCCCTTTCTCTCTGCGGGACACCTTGCTGAGAGCCGCGCATGCAGGGCACTACCAGCCCTACTGGAGTGCGCAAATCCTCGAGGAGATGCGCCGCAACCTGGTGTCGACAACGACCACGACGGAGGAGCGCTCTCACTCCCTCGTCGCGCAGATGCGGAAAGCCTTCCCTGAGGCCGTGGTGACCGGCCACGAGTCGCTGGTGCCGGACCTACGTAACCATGAGGGAGACCGCCACGTCGTTGCCGTGGCCCTCCAAGCGCATGCGCAGGTCATCGTCACGAGCAACCTGAAACACTTCCGTGCGAAGGATCTGCCTCCCGGCATTGAGGCACAGCACCCGGACGAGTTTCTCGTCAACCTGTTCGATCTGGATCCATCCGGGATGATCGCGCTCTTGGAGAAACAAGCTGCGGCGCTGAGACGTCCCCCGATGGAGCTGGCCCAACTCCTCGACGGGCTCGCGAAGACGGTGCCCGAGTTCGCCCAACTCATCCGTAGCGAGCTCAGCGGTTGAATCATCGGTGGGACGTTGGCTCCAGCTCCTCGCCCTCCGCCTGCTGGCTTCTCGGCAGGGTGAACCAGAAGGTGCTCCCCACGCCGGGCTGGCTCGACAACCCCATCTCTCCGCCGTGCGCCTGGACAATCTCCTGCGCGATGGACAGCCCGAGCCCCGCGCCTCCGGTGCTCGCCCCCGGGACGCGGTAGAACTTCTCGAAGATGCGCTGCTGGTGCTCCGGCGAGATGCCCTCACCCGTGTCCGCTACCTCGAAGCGCACCCGCTCACCGTCGGATCGCGCCCTCACCACCACCTCGCCTCCGTGTGAGGTATGCCTCACCGCGTTGGCCACCAGGTTGGACAGCACCAACTGCAGCCGGTCCGGATCCGCCTCCACCCGCTCCAGCCCAGGCTCCTGCGACATGGACAGCCGCACGCCCCGCTCCTCCGCCGACACCCGGTGCGGGGCCAGCGCCGCCTCCAATACCGCCTCCGTGGACACCGGCCGAACCTCCAACACCACCCGCCCCGACTGAAGCCGCGACAAATCCAACAAGTCATCCACAATGCCCTGCAGCCGCTCGCAGTCCTCGCGTGCCGCATGCAGCAGGTCCGCCTGCTTCTCCGTGATGGGGCCCACCACGCCCTCGGCACACAGGTGAATGGCCATGCGCAGTGAGGTGAGCGGCGTGCGGAACTCGTGCGCCACCGTGGCCACCAGGTCGTTCTTCAGCTCGTCAAAGCGACGCAACCGCGTCACGTCCTGGAGCAACACCGTCGCCCCCACCACTCCCCCCGCCTCCCCGTATACCGGACTGCCTCGCGGCAGCAGCCACCGGTCTCCCTCCGCTCCCTCGACCCGCACCGCCTCCTCGTAGCCTCGCGGCAAGTACGGTCCCTTGCCGCCCAGCACGTGCGAGCACACTCGCTCCAATACCTCACGCACCTCCGGCGCCACCTGCCCCAGCGCCCCTCCGCCTTCCACTGACAGCCGCAACACCTCCTCCGCGGCGCGGTTGACGTTGAGCACCCCGCCCTCTACGCCAAACACCACCACCGGGTCCGGCAGGCTGTCGATGGAGGCCTGCGAGGAGGCCTGCGCCTGGAGCAGCTCTCCCAGTGAGCTCCGCCGGTAGCGCTGCAACGCCTCCGCCATGGAGTTGAAGTCCCGAGCGAGCTGGGCGATCTCATCCTGACCCTGCACCAGCGCACGGGTGGCCAGGTCTCCCTGCCCCAGCCGCCGCACCGCCTGGGAGAGCACGGACACCGGCCGCAGCGCCCGCTGAGTCAGCGACGCCGAGGCGAGGAAGCCGCCCACCAGCGACACCACCACCGCCGTCACCATGAGCGAGTTCACCCGCCGGCTCTTCCGCTGCAGGGCGTCGCTCTTTCGCACCATGGCGTCTTGGTTGAGCGCGAGGATGGTCTGGGTGGCAGCCTTCGCCTCGCGGAAGGCCGGCGCCAGCGAGTCGAAGTAGGCCGCGCGCCGGGCCTCGGGTGCCTCCGCGATGGCGAAGGCCTCGTACGCGGAGCGGTAGCGAGCCCAAGCCCGCCGCAGCTGCGAGGTGGCCTCGGCCTCGCCGGGCTCGGTGACGTTGCCCTCCTGCACCTTCAGCTCCGCCTCGAGCGGTTGGAGGTGTGCGCCCGCCAGTTCCTGACCCCGCTCCCGCTCGTCCACGACGATGAAGAGGGCGGCGCTGTCCAGACGCTCCAGGTGCTCGCCAATACGCTGCATGGCCAGCACGCTGCGGTAGTTGTCCGCGAGGATGTCCTGCCCCGCGCGCCCCACCCGGCCGAGCGTGTTGACGGCCACCACGCCCACCAGCAGCAGCGCGAGCGCCAGCGGGGCCTGAGCCAGCAACAGCTTGTCGCGCAGACTCATGGCTGACGCTCCTCCTGCGGCGCGGTGAAGGACACCACGTGGATGTCGAAGCCCTCTCCCTCGCGCAGCAGCCGCACGTCCGAGGCGCGCCCCAGCATCCGCTTCCACCACGGCTGCCGCGAGCGGCCCACGATGATGTGGCCCACCCCATGCGAGCGGGCGAAGTCCAACAGCGCCGCCACCGGGTCCGACCCCTTCACCCGCACCACCTCCGCGCCCAGTTCCTTCGCCAGCTCGATGTTGGCCAGCAGGTGGCGCTGTGCCTCGGAGTCGATGAGGTGCGGAGCCTCGCCGGGAGTCTCCACGTAGACGACGAACCAGTCCGTGTTGAGCCGGCCCGCCATGCGAGAACCGCGGCGCATCAGCGTGGCCGCGTGCGGCGGGTTGCTGCTGAGCGCCACCATCACCCGGCCCCAGCCTCCGCCCTTCTGCTGCGGCTCCTCGCCCGGGCGCATGCGCGTGCCCATGGCCCGGTCCAAGCTCTCGGCCACCTCGCGCAGCGCCAGCTCGCGCAACGAGGAGAGATTCTCCTGCTTGAAGAAGCTCTCCAGCGCGTGCGTTACCTTGTCCGGCGCGTAGATTTTTCCCGCCTTCAGCCGCTCGTGCAGGTCCTCCACCGCCAGGTCCAGGTTCACCACCTGGTCGGCGTTCTTGAGGAAGCTGTCGGGAAGTGTCTCGCGCACGCGGATGCCCGTGGCGCGCTCGATGATGTCGTTGAGGCTCTCCAGGTGCTGCACGTTGAAAGCACCGATGACGTTGATGCCAGCGGCGAGCAACTCCTCCACGTCCTGGTAGCGCTTGCGGTTGCGGCACAAGGGGACGTTGGTGTGGGCCAGCTCGTCCACCACGACCACCTGGGGCTTGCGTGCCAGCACCGCGTCCAGGTCCATCTCCTCCACGGGCACGTCGCGGTAGGTGAAGACCTTGCGCGGCACCACCTCGAGCCCCTCGATGAGCGCGGCCGTCTCGGAGCGGCCGTGGGTCTCGACGAAGCCGAGCACCACGTCCACCCCGCGCTTCTCGAGTGCATGCGACTCCTCGAGCATGCGGTACGTCTTGCCCACGCCGGCGGCGAAGCCGATGTACAGCTTCAGCCGCCCGCGCCGTCCGCGCTCGACCAGCTCGAGGAAGTCCTCCGCGCGATTCTTCCGCTTCACGGTGCCTCTGCCGTTGTGCTCATGCCCTCGCCGAACTGGCGGTCCAACGCCAGATTGAGCTGTAGCACGTTCACCCGCGGCTCTCCGAGCACGCCCAGGGTACGGCCCTCGATGTGCGCGTCCACCACGGCCAGGATGCGCTCGGGGGCCACGTGGCGGGCGCGGGCCACCCGGGGCGCCTGCCAGCGCGCGGCCTCGGGGGACAGGTGCGGATCCAACCCCGAGCCCGAGGTGGTGACGAGCTCGGCGGGCACGGGCCCCGAAGCGTCCGGGTTCTCCTCGAGCAGGCGCTCGGCCTCGGCCGCCGCCCGGTCCCGCAACTTCTGGGACGTGGGCCCCAGGTTGCTGCCGCTGGAGGCCGCGGCGTCATAACCGTTGCCGGCCGCGGACGGACGAGGCTGGAAGTAGCCAGCCCGGGAGAACCCCTGGCCGATGAGGGCGCTACCCACCACCTGGCCCTTCTCATTGGTAACGAGCGAGCCATTGGCCTCCTCGTGGAAGAGGACCTGGGACAGTCCGGTGACGGCCAGCGGGTAGAGCACTCCGGTGAGCACCAGGGTGACGAGCGCGGCGCGCAGACCGATGCCGAGCGTGGAACCGAGTGTGGAGACCATGGTGAAAGTCCTTTCTCAAGCCAGCCCGACGGCGGTGATGACCACGTCGATGACCTTGATGCCAATGAAGGGGACGAGGACGCCGCCCACGCCGTACAGGAGCAGGCTGCGCCGCAGGAGCGCCGCCGCGCCCAGGGGGCGGTAGCGCACGCCCCGGAGTGCCAGCGGAATGAGGGCGATGATGATGAGCGCGTTGAAGATGACGGCGGAGAGGATGGCGCTGTAGGGCGACGTGAGGCCCATGATGTTGAGCGGGCCGATCTCCGGGAACACGCCCATGAAGAGCGCGGGGAGGATGGCGAAGTACTTGGCCACGTCGTTGGCGATGGAGAAGGTGGTGAGCGTGCCGCGCGTCATGAGCAGTTGCTTGCCCACCTCCACCACCTCCAGCAGCTTGGTGGGGTTGGAGTCCAGGTCCACCATGTTGCCGGCCTCCTTGGCGGCCTGGGTGCCGGTGTTCATCGCCACGCCCACGTCCGCCTGGGCCAGCGCGGGCGCATCGTTCGTGCCGTCGCCCGTCATCGCCACCAGCTTGCCCTTGGCCTGCTCGGTGCGGATGAGCTCCATCTTTGCCTCGGGCGTGGCCTCGGCGAGGAAGTCATCCACTCCGGCCTCGCGGGCGATGGCCGCCGCGGTGCGCGGGTTGTCGCCCGTAATCATCACCGTGCGGATGCCCATGGCGCGGAAGCGGTCGAAGCGCTCCTTGATGCCGCCCTTCACCACGTCCTTGAGGTGGATGATGCCGAGCACGCGCGCACCATCGGCCACCGCCAGCGGAGTACCTCCCTGGTCGCCAATATGCGCCGCCGTCTCGCGCAACTCGGGCGGGACGGAGCCTCCCTGGGCCTCCACGTACTTGATGACGGCGTCCACCGCACCCTTGCGGATGTGGCGCGGGTGCGGGTCCACGAGATCGCAACCGCTCATGCGCGTCTGCGCGGTGAAGGGCACGAAGGCGGCCTGGTGCGCTTGCAACTCGCGCGGGCGCATCTTGTAGGTGTCCTTCACCAGCACGACGATGGAGCGGCCCTCGGGCGTCTCGTCCGCGAGGCTCGCCAGCTGCGAGGCCTCGGCCAGGTCCTCCATGCGCACGCCCGGCAGGGGCAACAGCTCCGTGGCCATGCGGTTGCCCAGGGTGATGGTGCCCGTCTTGTCCAGCAGCAGCGTGTCCACGTCGCCCGCCGCCTCCACCGCGCGCCCGCTCATCGCCAGCACGTTCTTGCGCAGCAGCCGGTCCATGCCGGCGATGCCAATGGCAGACAACAGGCCGCCAATGGTGGTTGGAATCAGGCACACCAGCAGCGCCACCACCGCCGTGCCCGGCAGCTTCACACCCGAGTAGAGCGCCAGCGGCACCAGCGTCACGCACGCCAGCAGGAAGACAACGGTGAGGCCCACCAGGAGGATGTGCAGGGCAATCTCATTGGGCGTCTTCTGACGCGCGGCGCCCTCCACGAGGCCAATCATCCGGTCCAGGAAGGACTCGCCCGGGTCGGCGGTGATGCGCACCACGATGCGGTCGGAGAGCACCTTCGTACCACCGGTGACGGACGAGCGGTCTCCACCGGACTCGCGGATGACGGGGGCGGACTCGCCGGTGATGGCGGACTCGTCCACGCTGGCGATGCCCTCCACCACCTCTCCATCGCCAGGGATGAGGTCCCCCGCCTCGCAGACGACGAGGTCCTCCTTGCGCAGCTGGGGAGCCGGGACGCGCTCTTCTCGCCCGTCCACCAAGCGCCGGGCGAAGGTGTCCTTGCGCATCTTGCGCAGCGAGCTCGCCTGGGCCTTGCCGCGACCCTCGGCCACCGCCTCGGCGAAGTTGGCGAAGAGGACGGTGAACCACAACCACAGCGTCACCGACACGGTGAACCACATCGGCGTAGGTGCCGGACCCGGCGTGACGAGGTCCTTCACCACCAGCACCGTGGTGAGCAGGCTGCCGGCCCACACCACGAACATCACCGGGTTGCGGGCCACGTCGCGGGGGTGGAGCTTGCGCAGGCTGTCCAGGGAGGCCTGCTTGAGGAGCGTCGGCTCGAAGAGTGAAGCGGGTTTGGAAGACGGGGAGGCCATGGTGTCAGAACACCTTTCCGGCCTGGCCGACGTAGTGGTCGACGATGGGGCCGAGCGAGAGGGCGGGAAAGAAAGTGAGCGCACCGACGATGACGACCACACTCACCAGCAGGCCGGTGAAGAGTGCGCCGTTGGTGGGGAACGTCCCAGGGCCGGGAGCCACCACCTTCTTGCCCACCATGGAGCCGGCGATGGCCAGCACGGGGATGATCATCAGGAAGCGCCCGGCGAGCATGGCCAGGCCCAGGCTGATGTTCCAGAAGGGCGTGTTGGCGTTGAGGCCAGCGAAGGCGCTGCCGTTGTTGGCCGTGCCGCTGGTGAAGGCGTAGAGGATTTCGGACAGGCCATGGGGCCCCGCGTTGTTGAGCGAGGACAGGCCCTGGGGAATCACCGCCGCCACCGCGCTCAGCCCGAGGATGACGAGCGGGAAGATGAGCACGTACAGCATGGCGAGCTTCATCTCCTTCGCTTCGATCTTCTTGCCGAGGTACTCGGGGGTACGGCCCACCATGAGACCGGCGATGAAGACGGAGAGCACCACCATGACGAGGATGCCGTAGAGGCCGGCGCCCACGCCGCCGAAGATGACCTCGCCGAGCTGCATGTTCACCATGGGCACCAGGCCGCCCAGCGGGTTGAAGCTGTCATGCATGGCGTTGACGGCGCCGCAGCTCGCGTCCGTGGTGACGGTGGCGAAGAGCGCCGAGGCCGCGACTCCGAAGCGCACCTCCTTGCCCTCCAGGTTGCCGTCCTGGGCCACCTGGGCAGCGGCCAGCGCGGGGTTGGCCTGGGACTCGGCGGCGTAGGCAGCGGCCACGCCCACGAAGAAGAGGACGCTCATGGCCGCGAAGAGGGCCCAGCCCTGCTTCGTGTCCCCGGCCATCCTCCCGTACGTGTACGTGAGGGCCGCGGGGATGGCGAAGATGGAGAACATCTGCACCAGGTTGGTGAGCGGCGTGGGGTTCTCGAAGGGGTGGGCGCTGTTGGCGTTGAAGAAGCCGCCGCCGTTGGTGCCCAGCATCTTGATGGCCTCCTGCGAGGCCACCGGGCCCATGGCGAGCGTCTGCTTCACCCCCTCCAGCGTGGTCACCTCACGGTAGGGCGCGAGGTTCTGCAGCACGCCCTGGGACACGAGGAAGAGCGCGTAGACGACGCACAGGGGCAGCAGCACGTAGAGGGTGCCGCGCACCAGGTCCACCCAGAAGTTGCCCAGCGTCTTCTGTCCCTCGGGGCCAGGGCGCCGGGTGAAGCCACGTGCGAGCGCCAGCGCCACGCCGAGGCCCGCCGCCGCGGACACGAAGTTCTGCCAGGCCAGCCCCATCATCTGGCTGAGGTAGCTCAGGGTGGACTCGCCCGCGTAGGACTGCCAGTTGGTGTTGGTGGTGAAGCTGGCGGCCGTGTTGAAGGCCAGCTCCGGCCCCACCGCCGGCAGGTTCTGCGGGTTGAGCGGGAGCACGTGCTGTAGCCGCTGCAACACGTACACGATGAGCACGCTGAAGAGACTGAAGGCCAGCAGCGACAGGGCGTACTGAACCCAGGTCTGTTCCCGGTCCCGCTTGAGGTCCACGCCACACAGCTTGAGCAGCAGGCGCTCCACGGGCCCGAGCACCCGGGGCAGGGGCTGGGTGGGCCCCTCGAAGACGTGGAAGAGGTAGGAGCCCAGCGGCTTCGTCACCGCGAGCACCAGTGCGAAGAAGAGGAATATCTGCAACCAACCAATGAGGGTCATGGCGAGCCTAGAAGCGCTCCGGCCGGAGCAGCGCGTAGACGAGGTAGACGACGAGCAGCACCGCGAGCACGGCGCCAGCGACGTATTCGAAAGTCATGAGGGACTTGCCTTTCAGAGGCGCTCGCAGCCGTGGGTGTAGGCCCACGAGAGCGCGAAGAATCCGGCGGTCACGAGCACGAGGACGAAATCCATCGGGGGGGTCTCCTAGAAGTAGGCGGTGGCACCGGCCACCACGAGGGTCTGGGTGGAACGAGGGACGGGCGTGCCCTCGGCGGTTGTCTGGGAGCCGCCGAAGACGTCCGCGGTGGAGCGGTCGTGCCGCGCCTCCAGCTTGAGGACGAGGTGCTCTGCGGGCTTCACTTCCAGGGTGACGGTGCCCTCCACGAGCCGCTGGGCCGTGCCGCTGATGAGACCAGCTTGGTCGTCGAAGAGCTCGGCGCGCGCCGTCACCGCCACCGGCTGCGCCAGTTGCACACGGGCGTTGAGGCTGGCGGCGTACCAAAAGGCTGCGTCCTGCTCCGGGCGCTGCTGGGTGCCCACGTCAGCGCTGGCGGCAACGCTGAAGGCGTCCGTCACCTGATAGCTGGCCACCCCGTCCGCGAAGAGACGCAGGCCCGCGCCGCCACCTGAGCCCTCCTCGCCGATGAAGGTGTTGAAGGCGGCGGAGAGCCGATCGCCCGAGTAGGCCACCTGGGTACCCAGCGCCTTGCCCCGGTTGTTCTCGCCAATCGTCTGCCAGCCGTTGAGCAGGTGAAGCTGCGCGCTCCACGCGTCGGAGAACTTCCAGGTGCCCTTGAGGCCCGTCTGGTAATAGGGCGACAGCTCGCCCATCCACGAGCGCGTGTACGTCCAGTTGAGCTGCGACTGGAAGGACTCGAGGCCGATGTGGCTCGGGTACACGCCGGCCTCCAGCGTGAGCGGCCCGTGCGCGAAGGACAGCGAGGCCTGCTGGAGGAAGCGCCACACGTCGGGCCCGGTGGCGCTCCCCACCGGCTCCGCGGCATGCACCACCTCCATCGCGGTCCCGAGGCCCACCAGCACCCGGAAGCCCACCGGCGCTGGCTCCAGGCTCACGCCCAGGCTGGCGAGGTTGAGAGTGAGCTCGTTGTCGCGCTTGCCCGTGGTGCCGGTGCCAGGGATGAAGTTGGCGCCATCCGCCGGGCGGTTGAAGTTGTAGCCGTAATAGACGTCGGCCCCTCCCTCCACCTTCAGCCGGGAGGCGAGCGCCTCGAGCGCGGAGGGTGGATCGGACTCGGACTGGCCGAGCACCAGGGAGGACAGCAGGCAGGGGAGCGCAGCGAAGGACATGGACACCTCGTCCCCTTCGCTAGAGCACCCGCTGTACCAGGAGCCGCGTCGGTCACGGCCCCAGATTCCAAGGGGTTACAGCCCTGAGTGGGCCTTCGCGGTTGCAACCTGCACGATGACCCCCCAGCGCCCCCTGCACCCTGAAATGCCCCCACACGCCCCCGAAGGGCGGGAGGAGCAGGCGCTCAAGGGCCGTTGACGTGCGAGTTGACGTCGGGGCGGGCCTGGCTGGCCAGGTAGGCGTCCTCGGCCCGCACCAGGAGCGTACGGATGTCGGAGGCCGAGCGCGCCTCCATCAACGCCTGCCGCAACCGCGCATCCCGCATCAGCGTCGCAATCCGCGCCAGCACGCTCAGGTGCGTGCCTGGGGCGTGCGTCGGCGACGCGAGTGTCACGAAGAGCCGCACCGGCCTCCCATCCCGCGCGCCGAAGTCCACCCCTTCCGGGTCCACGGCCACACAGGCGGTTATCTGCCGCAGCCGCTCGGAGCGGCAGTGGGGAATGGCCACCCCCTCGCCAATGGCGGTACTCGAGATGCGCTCCCGCGCCACCAGCTGCTCCTCGAGCTGCTGCTGGGGAGCCCGCGTCCTCGCCGCGAGCATCCCGGCCAGCTCATGCAACACGCCCCCTCTGTCCCGAGCCGTCAGGCCCGGACAGATGCAGTCCTCCGACAGGTAATCGGTGAAACGCATCCCACACCTCCCCATCCCAGCAGCGCGCCCCGGTTGGGCTCACACGAGCAGGCTCATGCGGCAGGTACCGCAACCGGGCGCTCTTCAGCACATGCTCGGAATGGTGAGACGCATCGGCAACCCCCACCGTTCCTCGCGGACGCCCCTCCTCGCCCGCGCTGTCCGCTGGCGTACCCGCACGGCCCCGCGGCAAGCAGCGGCCCGAGTGGCTCGCCAGCCCGTTGGGGTTCCTACGTTTCGGGCGCCGGGTCCCAGCCGTAGAAGCGCTGGAGCTCCGCGTAGAGCTCCGGGGTCTTCTCACGCATCTGCCGGGGCTTCTCGAAGAAGGACTCGGTGGCCACGGCGAAGAACTCGGCCTCATTGAGGCCGCCGTAGTCGTCGAGCACCTGACGCTCCAGGCGCCGGCCCTCACGCAGCTTGAGGAAGTGCTCGCCCATCACCGAGGCCCACGCCCGGTAGTGCGAGTACTGGCGCAGCTGCGGCGTGCCGTCGAAGGCCCCGTCCTCCCGGTCCAACACGTGGGCGAACTCGTGGGTGGCCGTGGAGTGCCCATCATGGGGATTCTCCAGCCCCGCCAGCACCGACTGCCAGGAGAGGATGACGGTGCCCCAGTTCTTCGCCTCGCCGAGCACCACGCCCGTGCGGTCCGGAATCCGGAAGGCGTCCGGGTAGACGATGACCTCGCGCAGCCGGTCGTAATAGGAGAGGTCCAGGTGCACCACCAGGCGCACCGCCGTGGCCGACACCACCACGCGCACCTCATCGGTGATGGTGAAGCCGCCGGCCCCGATGAACTCCTTCTCCCAGGCGAAGAGCTTGAGCTGGTCCAGAAAGCGCTGGCGTAGCTCGGTCGGGAGCTCGCGGAAGAAGGGGACGCGCCGCTCCAGGTAGCCGAGCCACTCGGGAGGAAACGGGCGGCGCAACAGGCGGCGGCGCCGGAGGGTGCGGAAGAGGCCAAGCATGAGGGAGAGCGTAAACCCTCACCCCAGCCCTCTCCCAGAGGGAGAGGGAGCTCAGCGCACCAGCGCGAGCCGGCGTACCGTCACCGGGGGCCGGGGCTCGGGCCGCTCGAGCACCTCGCCGAGGGCCTCCACCACCCGGGCGAAGAGCTGATGATCCTGGCAGCGCAGCACCAGGCGCTCGCCCTCGGCGGTGCGCACCGTGAGCCAGTAGGTGTCCGCCGCCACCACCAGCCGGACGATGGCGGCGAAGACGAGCACCGTGGCCACCACCAACGCGGCCGTCACCCGGAACGAGCCCGGCTGCAGCATCAGCGAGGGCACGGCCATCGCCGCCGCCGCGCCCACCAGCAGCGGGAGCTTGAGGCCGGGAGCCTCGTGCCGCGTGCCGAAACCGCGCAGTTCCTCCAACCGCCACGAGCCACCCGCCACTTCCAAGCGTTCGCTGGTGAGCCGGAAGCCCTCCGCCGCCACCAACACCCGCTCACCCGAGGGGGTGAGTGGCTCCGGTGGAAGGGAAGGAACCAGCCTCAGCACGGACTTCCGGTGCAGCCGCGACCCCGGCCAGGACTCACGCTCCATCATCGTGCCTCCCGCGATCACCACTCATCCCCGAAGCGTCCGTCAGGCGCTCCGGACCCCGCGCCCGTGGCGGCCCCCCCACCACATTGCGCAACAGCTCCTTCAGAGACTCCAGCGGGGTGCCCAGCGCGTAGCAACCGCGCGCCCCCAGACTCACCGCCAGAGTTCGCAACCGCTCGTCCTCGAAGGGCAGCAGCGCGAAGACAGGCGCCGGCCCTGCCTCATTCCCGGCCATCCCCAGTACGCGCGACATGCTGTCCTCGCGCTGCACCAGCGCCAGCACCACGTCCGGCCGCTCCACCCCCCCGCCTGGACGCAGGGCAATGCCCATGTCGCCCAGCACGTCGCTCAAGAGCGACCGCAGCGACTCGTCCGCGTCTGGCGCGAGGATGACGCAGCACGGCAAGGGGTAACGCATAGCGGCTCCTCCCCCTGTCCCCCCAGCAAGTCACATGCCTGTAGGCCTTCCCTCGGGAGAGTCCCGACGCACCGCGGCACAACGTGGCACCGTGCAAGAGCCCCCTGGCGGATTGCCACAGGTCCGGCCGGCGGCACACGGGAGCCCTTGCCGCTCTCCTTCGGAGGGCTCAGTGGATGGTCTGCGCCTGGGAGGCTGTGGTCAGACTTCCGCCAGACACCGCCACCGTCGCCGCGCCCGGCTGCGCGGACTTGAAATAGAAGCTCGCCTCCGCCTGGGCGTTGGAGAGACTCACGGTGGTGAGGGCCGCGCCGGAGCAATCCGGGTCCGCGTGGAAGGTGACGCCGGAAGCCGCGGAACCCGAGGCCCCCAGTTGGAACATCCCCGCCGAGGGCACGAGGTTGCCGGCCGCGTCCTGGCTCTGCACGATGACCTTGCCGGAGCAGGAGCTGGTCGCGACATCGTACTCGGGCGTGAGGAACGTGAGCCTCGACGCTGGCTGGAGGGTGTACACCGACACGTCGAAGGTGCGATCAGGCGCCGTGGCCGGGTCGTAGCCCACCCCGGTGATGGCGTTCGAGGTGATGACACTCCCCGTCCCGTAGTAGTCCGCGATGGCGGCCTGAAAGGCCGGATTGGACACCGAGCCGTGCTGGAGCACGTTGTTGGCAATCCGCGCGCTCGCCGACGGGGAGGGCGGCTCGCCGGCGTCCTGGAAGAGGTAGATGCCAATGTCGTTGTCGGTGAGGGTGTTGCCCTCGACGACGAGCCCGCTCACCAGGGGCGCACCTGCATCCACCTTGACCAGGATTCCCGAGCCCGTGGCGCTCGCGCCGGTATAGGCATTCCCGGAGACCCTGTTCCCCGTCACCCGCGCTTTGGCCCCGTTGCTCACCTGGATGCCATTGCGCGCGATGTGGCCCACGGCGCCTCCACCCTCCACGGTGTTGTCCGCGATGTTCACCTCCACGAAGCCCGTGGCCAGGATGCCGAGCTTCTGGAAATCCGAGACGCGGTTGCGCAGCACGTCCACCCGGAAGGGGCCGGCGCTCGCGTCCTCGTTGCGCACCTCGATGCCAAAGCCCTCCTGGCAGCCGCTCGTGGCGCCCTTGCCGAGGCCGCTCACCACGCTGTCCACGACTTCTCCCGAGGCCCCTTCGAGCAGGATGCCCCGGAGCATCTCCGCACCGGTCTCACACTGGTTCTTCAACCCGCTGGCGGTGACGGTCACGTTGCGCACGCGCGCCAGGGTGCCTCGGTTCCGGATGACGGCCCCGATGAAGTGGCTCCCGGGTGGGTCCACCGCCGTGACGGTGTGGCCCTCGCCATCGAAGGTGTAGCCCTCTGGGACAAGCAGCGTGGCATCCGTGGAACAGTCGGCCGCCAGCGCGAGACGTCCGGCCTCGAGCGAGAAGGCACACGGAGTCCTCGTGCAGACCGGGCCCGACCAGGTGACCGGGAAGGTGTGCGAGGAGCTGAGCCCCGCGGCGTTGGTGACCGTCACTGTCACCGTGGGCGTCACACCGGCGGGCAGACAGGACGGAGAGGTCCAGAGGGCCTCGCTGCCATCGGCGTCACTCACGGGAGCACTCACGGTGCCCGCAGTCGTGGTCCACGAGAAGGACAGCGTCCCGCGAGAGGCCGCTGCGGTGACACCCAGGCGCAGTACCTCCCCGGGCCCCACAGAGGCTGAGGACGAGGAGGTCTCCCCGAGGGTGGGGGGTATCGCGGGCGGGTCATAGGTGACGAGGGGAGCGCCATGCTCGTCACAGCCCACCACCCCCAGTGTCAGTCCCACGACGAGCAGCGACAGGTTCCTCACATCTACACGGCTCATGGTCACGCGACTCCCATTCCAGGCCCGGAATGAGCGTCACCATACCGGTAGACCCTCGCCCCTCGAACTCGGAGCCCGCCTCAGCGCGGGCGAGTGACCAGCTCTGAACGCCCGATGGGCTCGATACCCCGGGCCAGCAGCTGCCGGGCGGCCAGCACGGACACGCAGTCCTCCGTGCTGTGGATGTCTCCATAGAAGGAGAGCAGCGTGGCCGGCTCCACCACGCTCACGCCGCCCACCTGCACCGAGGGCACGTGCCTCACGAAGACATCCAGGATGACCTTCGCGCCCTCGACGTACTTCGCGTACCGATAGAAGTGCGTGGAGGTCGCGTCGAAGCGGCTCCAGATGCGGTGGAAGCCCCGGTCCGAGAGCAGCTGCACCAGCTCGGGGAAGCGCGCGGGCTCCACGAAGAGGTCCACGTCCTTGTGGTCGTGGAAGATTTTGAGCTCTTCGTGGGGCGGGGCCATGAAGTGCCAGGCCCACCCGCCAGAGATGGTGACCAGCGGGGCGAGCGCTCGCAGCTCGGCTTCAGCGATGCGGAGACGCTCGGGGTTCCAGGGCTCGTCCGCCCGTTTGGGGTTGCGGGGATCTCCCATGACACGTCTCCTGCTGAGGTTCGCGGCAGAGGACGCGAGCGGTTCCACGAAGCTGACGGACCGGGCCAAGTTCGAGCTTCGAAAACGAACCGTCACTCCGCTACACCCGTGGGTGGAAGGGATTGGAGGCGACGGTGAAAGCGTACGGCCGCAGCATGCGGCCCGCGCTCCGCTACACGGTCCTCATCAGCACTCCCCCCACCACCTCGTTCATCTCCCGGCCGTCTCGGCGCACCCGGCTCACGGCCGCCCACCTCGACGCCTCCACCCGAGAGCAGCTTGGGAACCACCACTCCGGCCCCACCGACGGTCAGGAACCCGATGACGACCATGACGACCCACTTGAGCGGCGAGGACCTGGGAGCGGCGGGTTTCGCCGCTGCCAGGTCCTCAGCCGGGACCGCGGGCGCCGAAGCCAGGGTGTTCTTCGTCGGAGGCTTGGGTGGCAAGACATTGGGAGAGGGGCGTCCCCGCCGAGCCGGCCTGCAGACCTCGGTGCGCTCGTCCGCACCAACCGCGGCAGGAAGCGGTGCGGGAGGACGCGGTGCCGCCACCGCTCCAGCGGCCGTGCGCGGCTGTCCCCCCACGCTCGGGAACGAACCCAAAGGGGGGCCGTTCTGGGCAGGTCCGAACTCCGCCAGCCGCTCGCCCAGCGTGGCCTTGAAAAACTGGGCCACTGCCGCTGGCGACGAGTTGAGCCGGTGGTGGGCCATCACCGCTTCGATCTCCTCGCGCATGGCGGCGGCAGACGGCGTGCGGCGCGCCGGGTCCTTCACCAGGGCGCGAAGGATGAGGTCCGAGACGTCCCGGGGGATGTTCGGCTCGAGCTGCGACGGCACGGGCGCCGGCTCACTCACGATGGCGTTGAGCGTGGCCGCATCATGGTCTCGCTTGAAGGGCTGCTGACCGGTGAGCAGTTCGAAGAGCACCACACCCAGGGCGAACACGTCGTTGCGCGCGTCCAGGGGCTGGCCCGAGGTGGCCTCGGGGGAGAGATAGGAGATCTTTCCCTTCAGCACGCCCGCCTGGGTGTTCTCCTCACCCTGCACCTTGGCGATGCCGAAGTCGCTCAGCTTGATGGCGCCGTCGAGCGAGATGAGGATGTTGTGGGGACTCACGTCGCGATGCACCACCGGGTGGGGCACACCGGCCGGGTCCACGTAGCAGTGCGCGTAGTGCAGACCCGCGGCCGTCTCGGCGACGATGCGCAGCGCGTGCTCGATGGGCAGGGTGAGCCCCTTGCGCCGCAGCTCGTTCATCAGCTTCTTCAGATCCGGGCCGCGCACGTACTCCATGAGGATGTACGCCACGCCGTCATTCATGCCCACGTCGAATGTCTGCACGATGTTGGGGTGAGTGAGGCGCGCGTTGGCCCGCGCCTCCGCGAAAAGCATGTCGACGAACTCCGCGTTCTCCGCGAACTGCGGGAGAATCTTCTTCATCACCACGAACTTCTCGAACCCCTTCACGCCCACCTGCCTGGCGAGGAACACCTCGGCCATGCCGCCCTGCCCCAGCCGGCGGATGCTCTGCAGCCGGGTGGCGCTGATGGAGTTGCTGATGTCCGTGCTACCGCCGCCCTTGGCGTTCGAATCCAGGTGGGTGGAGCCGAACAGGTACTGGCTGAGGGCCCGCGGCTCGAGCGCCTCGAGGTCTTCCAGCGGCTGCTTCACCAGCGACGAGCGTCTGAGCAGCGGCAACAGCCGGGGAATGGAAGGCAGACGCGCGGTCCCGCCGCAGATGGGGCACTCGCGCTCGGGGCTGGCGTTGGTGCGCAGCCTGGCCAGGTACTCGGAAGCGAGGGCGCGCTGGTGGTGCTCGTGGCCGCAGTTGCGGCACTCGCATGGCAGCCACAGCGTGCCGAGCTGCGCGGTGAGCAGTTGGGTGAAGCGGCTGAGCGCGTTGAGCACCGGCGGTGGCACGCGGCACAGCACCACCTTGGCGCCCTGCGACGCCGTGGCCAGCACCTGCTCCAGCCTGGCAACGGCCTCCGGCTCCACCTTGGTGACGTGAGAGAAGTCGAAGGCAACGCGCCCCTCCAGGCCCGAGGCCAGCCGGCGCACGTTCAAGCTCCCCTTCAGCTCGCTGGCGAGGGTGATGTACGTGATGTCGTCCTGGACGATCTTCAGATGCGTGGTGAGCGGGTTGGGCGCGCTGGGCGAGGTGGCGCGCAGGTAGCGCATCACCACCGGATCCACCGTGCCGAGTTGCTGGCGCCCGACGTAGTCGAAGAACTCGCTCGGCAGCTCCGCGAACTCCAGCTTGCCGGCGCACACCGGGCAGGAGTGTTCGGGGGCACAGCCCTTCGCGATGATGGGCGCCTCCGACAGCAGTTCCACCACGCGCAGCCTGTCCTCGCCACAGGCGCGGCACGTGTAGGGCGCCAGCACCGACAGCACCCGCGACACACCGGCGAAGCCCTCCACCATGTTGAGCTGGTCCACCATCACCGGTGGCGCGTTGACCATGTAGAGCGAGCTCCCCCCGGGAGGCAGCTTGCTGGCGAACTCGACCCACCGCCGCACGCCGAAGGAGCTGATGCGCTCCACCCGGCCGAGGTCGACGATGATGAGCCCACCGAGGTCTGGCGAGGAAGACGTCAGCGGGAACGTCTCATCGATGACGCCAGCGATGCGGATGTGGTTGATGGTACCCACGCGCACGCGGCTGATAGTGGCATTGGACCCCTGCTGCGTCTCCATTGTCCCGCTCCTCATTCCGCTCGAAGAGTGGATGAAGTTGGATGGCTCGAGGCCGAGCTTTCGGAGGAAAAGAGGGAAAGACCCGGCCGGCGTCCCAAAAATCTTCCGGTCGCTCGCGTGGCCGCCGCGCCCTGCATCCACCACGCGCCTCGAAGCGGCTATCGAGGCCGCTCGGGCGGCAGGCTCTTCAGGTACTTGACCGCCGCAGCGATGGCCGGGTTGTCCCGTTCGAGGCTGGTCAGCTCGGCCAGGACATCGGCCCTGTTCCAGAGAGGACCGGTCGGCTGCTGGAAGTTCAGGGGGTCCACGAACATCTCGAGCGCCCGTGCCGGATCTCGAGGGTTGCTCTTGGCAACGGCCTCGAGGAGCCCATGAACCACGTCTCCCTTGAGTCCGGCGGCCTTCATCCGCTGAGCGAACCCGAAGAGCTCGTTTTCGTTGGGCTTCCGGTTCACGAGCGGGAAGTACTTCGACAGATCCTGGATCTGCTCTGGCGAAAGCCCCAGGTCCTTGGACAGGTCGTCGAGCTGATGGGAGCTGCCGTAGAACAACTGTTCCCGGTAGTTCTTGTCGGTGACCGCCGACTCCAGGTAACGCTTGACGTCTTGCCGCTTCTTCCAGTCCTCGATGCCGTTGCCGATGACCTCCGCGATGCCGCTGACGGCCTCGCCGAAGCCTCGGACCAACGGGCCCGCTACCAGTCCTCCCCCCGGGACCAGGGAAGCGATGTTGCCGGCAACGGCAACCGCGTCGCCCACGAGCGCGAACGCGTAGGCGGGATTCTTCGTCTCATTGAGCTTTTGCCAGTGGGACACGCCGGAGGCGAAATTGGCGGCCAGTCCCAGGCCGGGAGCCAGCCGCGCCAGGAACTTGGCGGCGTTGGCCCCCTTGCTTCCAAGCTTGCCCGCATTGACCAGACTCTGCGTCGCGCCCGCGAGGAGCTCGGAGCCCTTCTCCCCAGCCGCCGAGAGCTCCTTGAGGGCGTCCGCGTACTCCCCGTCCCCTTCCTTCAATTTGGCATAGGCGGCGTAGAATACGACCACGCCCCCCTTCGCGGCCCGCTGGGTGGGAGTCGCGTTGTCCCAATCCGCGGTCAATCTGCGGAGGTCGTCCGGCTCGCCCGCCGCCGCGGCGTCGAGGGTTGCCCACTCCGCATACGCCCCCTTTGCTCCGGCCGCGGAACCCGCCGCCTCCACCCCGGGCTTGGCGTAGGAATCGACGAGGGTTTTGATGTCTTCCTTGTACTGCTGATAGGCCGACTTCGGATCGCCGGAATGCTCCGCGAGGTACTGTCCAGCCAGGTTCTTGATGGCCGGCGCCGTGATGTCCTTCTCGAAATTGGGATGGGTCGCGAAGGCCTTCTGCAGCTCCGGATCCTTCTTGAGCTGCTTCGCGAAGCCGACGGCCGCCTTGGGCGTGGGTGAGTTCGCTACCGCCTTGAGCGAATCGTAGATGACCTGGCGCGCCTGCGGATCCTGGATGGCTGCCCGAGGCAGATTCGCATGCTTCTGGAGAATGTCGTTCAGCTCCTTGGCCTTCTGGTCCGCCTTCTCATAGACCTCTTTGTTCTTCGGGTCATTGCGGAAGGCTTCGACATACTTTTCCTTTTGCTCCTGGGTGAGCCCTCCCTTCAGCCCGGCGAGCTGCCGGCCGAGCACCTCGTTCTTCTCTTGGACCGCCTCGTTCGCCTTGTCGAGCTCGGCCTTCTTGGCCTTGAGCTCGTTCACCGCGGCATCGTGGATGGGCTCCTTCCCGACCCGCTGGATGCCGAGCCGTTCCCCCAGGTGTTTCCAGGTGTCGTTCTTCGCGGCCAAGTCGCGGACCTCCTGGTCTGAGAGGTAGCCCTTGGAGCGCGCGATGCGGAGCGCGTCCAGGGTGTTCTCCCGGGACTCCTCGGCGTCCTTGTTGGTGAACTTGTATTGGCCGCTGCGGGGGTCCGTCTCGAAGTCGCCGGAGCCGTCACCCGGCGCGACGATCTTCTCGAGCACCTTGTCATCCTTGCAGCGCTTGACGAACTGGGCGACGAAGTCGGGGTCGTGCTTGTTCTGCTTGATGACCTCGTAGAACGCCCCCCGCATACGCGCATCACCATTCGTGGCGGGAGCCCGCTTGATCAGCTTCTCGTAGTACTCGTTGGCGAGCGCCACCGACTTGGGATTCAGTGGCTGATTCGGGGTCGGCTCTGGCGATGGCGTGGGGGAGAACGGCTCCGGTCTTCCCCGGGGCCCGGTCGCGCCCTGGGAATCCGCCACCATCATCTTCTGGAGCTCGGGGGAGATTCCGGCCTGGGACAGTGCCTCGGCTCGCTCTGGAGAACCGGGAGGCGTGTCCAGGATGCGCTTCGCATCCGTGGCGGAGACACGGCCCGCCTCTTGGTAATGAGGCTGTTCCTCAAGGTACGCCTCCAGCGACTCGTAACTCTTGTTGTTGGACGGGTCGATGACCTTCTCGCCCTGGCGCACGACCACGTGGCCGGACTGGCCTTCCGCTCCCGGACGTTTGTCCTCGAGGAAGACGATCTCCGAGCGCTCACGGTCCTCCGGCGAGGCCTTGTTCACCCAGTCCGCCGCGACATCCAGGCAGTTCACCTTGCCGTCGTTGGCATCCTCCGTCAGCAGCGAGGACGCCCCGGCACCTTCAGCGACCTGGGACCGGCCGAAGAGCCTATCGAGCCCCGCACCGTGCCGGATGTCCTCGAAGGTCGAGGCGAACATGTCGTGCGTCCCATCCTTCGTGGCCAGGACGTTCACCTGCTGCCTGGCTCCCTCGGCGCGCTTCACGGAGGGCGCGGTCTTCTCCTTCGTGGTCTCGAGCGGTTTCTGCGCCCGTTTGGACTGATTGGTGGTGCGGTGGTCCTTGGCAATACGGGACAGCGTGTCACCTGATTTGATGCCGTGGCTCATGGGAATCTCCGGGAGAGAGGGTGAAAATGAAAGGAATAACGACTGACAACCGCCTGATTATCGCTCTCACGAATAAAGCGTTGCATGCTCGAGGCCTTTTCGCGAACTCCCCATTGAGGGGAGAAAGAAACGAACAGGCTCGAGAACACACGAACAGCTTAACTGCCAACGAGAACAGGAAACGGATGTATGGGAATGCTCGGCTCGCGCGGGCGCTTGCGCTCTTCCCGAGGAGGAATTCTGGGGCGACAAGAAGACTCCGGAGTCTTCCGTGCCACCGCTGACGGCGGCAACTCGAGCTACATGAAGATGAAATTGGAGTCGCAGTACTGGAGAACGCCAGTGGCACCGTTCCTCAGGCAGCTCCACACCGTAACGCGTATGCCCGAGCCGTCGCGGGGAAAAGATACGTCTTCGGTCTCGCAAAGCCCATTGGAGCCGCCCGCATCCTGCACTTCCTTGCTGTAGCTACCCCACTCGAGGATCCCCACAGCTCGCAGGCCGTCTGGCGCTCCGCTATCGCACACCTGCATGAAACCGGAAGTGCCCGAGGTCATATAAACCTCAACATCCGAGTATCCCCCCCTGGGTGAGTCTCGCGAGATCCACCCGAACAGGAACTCTTCTGCATGAGCAGATGGGACAACAATCACGGTCGCGGCAATCATTGCCGCCATGGTTGCAGAAAGATTCGAATATCGTCGCATACGCATCTGCTTCCTTTCGCTTGTTACTGCGGTGTGATGGTGAGTGCTGGAATCGCCGACATGTGGAAGACAAGCCCGGCATACCTGGGACACGGCGGACGGCGCGGGCCTGGCCCACACCGAAGCAGGGCGGAGCTACCAGCAGGCTTCAAAGATTCAGGCAGACGCATCTCCACTCCGTGCGTGCGGCAACCAGGCAAGGGATGCCCAGGGCATTCAGGGGTAAAAGAGGGAATGGCCCGGCGTGCGTCCCAAAAAATCTTTCGATCGCCGAATCCCACCCCATGAAAACATGCCCCCAAGAAACGACGCTGAGCGACTTCCTGGCGGGGTTGCTCTCCGAGGAGCACAGAGGTGAAGTCCTGGCGCATGTGGAGCGCTGTGCGGACTGCCAGTGGGTGCTGGCAGCGGGAGATGGCGCTCGGGTCCTCTCCAGCCCCTCGGCGACTCTCACGGAGGAGAGCTCCCCGCCAACGCTGGCCTCCGGCTCCACCGTCTCCCGGTACGTGGTGCGGGAGCACCTCGGCTCCGGGGCCATGGGGGTGGTGTACGCGGCGGATGACCCGGAGCTGGGCCGCAGGGTGGCCCTCAAGGTGCTGCGTCCCGAGGGACACCACCGGGAAGAATTGCAGCAGCGGCTGCTGCGCGAGGCCCAGTCATTGGCCCGGCTCTCCCACCCCAACGTCGTCACCCTCTATGACGTGGGCCCCCATGGCGACGGCATCTTCCTGGCCATGGAGCTGGTGGAAGGCACCACGCTGGCGGAGTGGATGAAGGAGCCGCGCCCGTGGAGGGAGGTGCTCCGGGTCTTCCTGGACGCCGGGCGGGGACTGGCCGCCGCGCACGCGGCGGGTCTGGTGCACCGCGACTTCAAGCCCGCCAACGCCCTGCTGGGGCGGGATGGCCGGGTGTACGTGACGGACTTCGGCATCGCCCGTCTGCTCCACCAGGAGGACGGCCCCTCTCCGCAGGTGAGCCCCGAGGCCGCTGTCACCCCTGTGAGCCCCCTCACCCGGACAGGCCTCGTGCTGGGAACTCCCGCCTACCTCGCACCGGAATTGCTGCGCGGCCAGCGCGCCGACGCGCGCTCGGACGAGTTCAGCTTCTGCGTGGCGCTCTACGAAGCCCTCTTCGGCCTGCGTCCCTTCCAAGGAGAGACCCTGAGGGAGCTGGCCAACGCCGTTCAGCAGGGCCGGGTGACTCCACCGGAGCGCGAAGTAAAGGTCCCCGCCCGGGTGCGGCGCGCGGTGCTCCGGGGGCTGCGCGCCGAGCCCGACGAGCGCTTCCCCTCCATGGAGGCCCTGCTGGCGGCCCTCACCCCACCGCCCCGACGGATGCTCACGTGGGTGGTGGCCACGGCGACCGTGACCGGAGTGTTGGGGGCCATCGCCGCCTACGGGGTGACGCAACGGCGCGAAGCGCGCTGCGAGCAGGAGGTGGAGAAGCTCGCGGCCGCCTGGAGCCCCGCTCGGCGCGAGCGGGTGCGTGCGGCCTTCCTCGCCACGGGCGCTCCCTACGCCGCGCCGACCTGGGAGCGGCTCTCGGCGGCGTTGGACGCCTACGCCGACCAGTGGCGTACGCTGCGCACCGAGGCCTGCCTGGCCGCGGGCAGTGACACCTCGGACGCCACTTCCTGGCAGACGGCCGCGTGCCTCGACGCTCGGCTCTGGCAGCTCGCCGCCACCACCGAGGTGCTCGAGAAGGCGGACGCGCTGACGGTGCAGAACGCGCCCCAACTGGCGGCCTCCCTCGAGGGGCTCGCCGGATGCCGGGACTCGCCCGGGCTCTCCAGCCGCCCTCAGCCCCCCGACAACCTCCGCCCCCGGGTGGATGCGGTACGGCACAAGCTGGCGCAGGCCCGGGCCCACCTCGTGGCGCGCCGCTACCCCGACGGCCTCGCGGTCACGTCGGCCCTTCTCGAGGAAATCAAGGGGCTCGACTACAAGCCGCTGGCGGCGGAGGTGCTCCTGGCCCACGGCACGATCCACGGGGAGAACGACAAACCGAAGGAGGCGGAGGAGTTCCTCTACCAGGCCCTGTGGGCCGCCGAGGCCGGGCGTGATGACGAGACCGTGGCGCGTGCATGGCTGGAGCTCATCTGGGTGGTGGGCGAGTCGCTGTCCCGCCCCGCGGACGCGGAGAAGCTCGTCCGGCACGCCCAGGCCGCCGTCGAGCGACTGGGGCGCGAGCGCTTCCCCGACATCACGACGGAACTGCACCACCGCCAGGCTTCGCTGAGGGATCAGCAAGGGAGGCTCGCCGAGGCGGAGCAGGAGGCGCTCCAGGGTCTGGAGTTCTCGCGCAGGAGGAATGGCCCGGACAGCCTCCGCACGGCCAGCCTCCTCCACATACTCGGCCGGCTCCGCATGCGCCAGCACCGCAACGAGGAGTCGCTGGAGCTCCACCTCCAGGCCCTCGAGATACGCAAGCGCCTGCTGGGCCCCGACAACCCGAACCTCGTGATTTCCTACGACAGAGTCGCCTCGGCCTACACGCAGGTGGGCCGGCGCGCCGAGGCCGTCGACATCCAGCGCAAAGCCCTGGCCCTCCAGGAGGCGTCTCCCGTCCCGGAAAACACCGTCCTCGCGACCCTGCTCCTGAACCTCGCCGTGAACCTGCGCGCCCAGGGCCGGCTGGAGGAGGCGCGGCCCCTGCTCGAGCGGGCGCGCACCATCTTCGAGGGCGCCCGTGGACCCAACCACTTCACTGTCGTCCAGGTGCTCACGGAGCAAGCGATGCTGCACGGCGAGGCAGGCCAGCACGACAAGACAATCGCCCTCACCACCGAGGCCCTGGAGCGCATCCAGCGGTCGCTGGGCCCGGACACACCGCGCGCCACCCTGCCACTCACGATCCGGGGGTATGCGCACCTGTTCTCGGGCCACCATCCCGAGGCACGGCGTGACCTGCTGGACGCGCTGACGTGGATGGAGAAGTCGCAAGGCCCTGGTGGGGCGGGCGCGGTGTCGGTGCTACTCCCCCTGGCCGAGGTGGCCCTTGAAACCAAGGCTCCGAAGGAGGCACTCGAGTACTGCGAGCGTGCGCGGAAGCTCACCGAGAAGGCCGATGGCTTGGAGTCCGAGAACGGTGCCAGCGCCCTGACCTGTACCGGGGAGGCGTATCTGGCACTGGGCGCCGCGGACAAGGCCGTACCGCTCCTCGAGCGCGCCTGGTACATACTCACCCAAAGGGGCAGACCCGGAGACCCGTTGGTCGCCAGCAAGACCGCCTTCGTGCTGGCCCGAGCGCTCCTGGAAACGCGCACCTCCCCGGACCGGGCGCGTGCGCTCGCGATGGCCGAGGAGGCCCGGACGCGGCTGGAGTCCGTGGGCGTCCGGGGCCGGATGGGTCTCCAGAAGGTGCTGGCCTGGCAGCGGCGTGAGGGGAAGCGATGAGCGAGGAACGAAAAACAGACACCCTGGCGGCGTTGCTGCGGGAGCACGTGCCCCTGGCGCAGCGCGCGGAGCTGGAGGCCGTGGAGGGGCTCGAGGCGCTGCTGAGCAAGCACGTCGAGGCGGCCCGGGCCGCGTGGCCCACGTTGAAGTTCCCGGCCGAGGCCTTCGTGCGGCACCTGGCCCGGCACCTGCCCGCGGGAAAATCCTCGGAGGTGATGCACATCCTCCATGGCGCCGACCTGTACCTCGCGTGCGCCTGCGCCACCGGGGAGCCCTCGGCCCTCGGGGCCTTCGAGCAGCACATCCTCCGGCACATCCCCGCACGGCTCGGGGCGTTGTCACCGAGCATGGTGGAGGAGGTACTGCAGGTGCTCCGCGAGCGGCTGCTGGTGGGCAGCGAGGGGACGCCGCCCAAGCTCGAGAGCTACGGGGGCCGGGGGCCGCTGCTGACCTGGGTGGGCATCATCGCCGCGCGCATCGCCGGCGAGCTGGTGAAGCGGAACGGGCGCGAGCTCCTCGTCACCGAGCCCCCGGAGGCGTTCGCGCGGATGCTGGCTTCGGGCAATCCGGAGCACGAGCTGCTCCGAGAGGACGCGCGTCAGCACCTCATCGAGGTGCTCCAGAAGGCGGTGGAGGCGCTCTCGGAGCAGGAGCGCACCCTGCTGCGCCTGCACCACTTCCATGGCCTCACCATGGATCGGCTCGCGTTGATGTACGGCGACTCACGCTCCGGCATGGCGCGCAAGGTCGCCAGCGCCCGCGAGCTGCTGCTCGAGCGCGTCCGTATGGAGCTGGCCTCCCGGCTGAAGCAGGACTCCCTCGCGACGGAGAGCCTCCTGGGGCTGGTGCGCAGCCAGCTGGATATCAGCCTCCGACGAATGCTGGGCTGAAAGACAAACAGAGGGCCCCCACACACGTGGGAGGCCCGCTGCTCATGTCCGGAACAGGTGTCCCGGTCCAGGGCGACTGCTTGCCCGCGCGGTATACGTGGTCCACATGCTGTTCATGCGGCTGTTCTGGCCCGCCCTGCGCGTGTTCCTGCAGGAGTCGCCAGGGCTGGCACAACCCGGGAATGGAGGCGGCCATGGCGTGCACCTGCCCGGCCATCGCATGCTTCGACTGAGCCGACTCGAAGTGGACCTCGATCCGCGCAACCTCCTCGGGCTCGAAGTCAGGGTTGCTGCCACCGATCGCGCGTCCGTAATCGGCGCCGAAGCCGCCTGGATGGAAGTCGATGCGATCCACGAACTCGGGATTCTCGCCTCCATCAAGGATGAGGAAGGCCGGGACCGCGCGCGCAGCAAGGCGTAATAGATAGGCCCATGGACACTTCCTCCCGAGGTCGGTGGTTCGCCTTCCCGCGCATCCTGTGGCTCTCGCTGGTGGCGGCGCTGGTGCTCACCCTGCCCACGGCGTGGATCGGCTTCGTCAGTGACGACTACGTCCACCTGCTCATCCTCGAGGGCTTTCCCGCCCCGGGGACGCCCTGGGACCTGTTCCGCTTCGCGGGCGGTAACCCCACGGAGCTTCAGCGGCTGATGGACGAGGGGCCCTATCCCTGGTGGACGCTGCCCGAGCTGAAGCTGAGCTTCTGGCGACCCCTGTCGAGCGCGCTCGCGGTGATGGACCACCGGCTCTTCGGCCGCAACGCGGTGGGCTGGCACCTGCACTCGCTGGCCTGGTACCTGGGAATGGTGGCGCTCTACGGCGCGCTGCTGCGGCGCTTCCTGCCGGGAGCTATCGGGGCGCTCGCGCTGTTCCTCTTCGCCATCGACGGCGCGCACTTCATGGTCGCCGGGTGGATCGCCAACCGCAACGCGCTGGTGGCCGCCGTGCCCGCGCTGTTCGGCCTGTGGATGCACCTCGAGTGGCGCGAGCACCACCGGCCCTGGGCCCTGCCCCTGTCACTGGCCGGGCTCGCCGTCGGCCTGCTGGGAGGGGAGACCGCACTGGGCCTCTTCGCGTACGTGTTGGCCTACGAACTGCTCGGAGGGCGGAGCGGCGTGAAGGAGCGGCTACGGTCCATCGCTCCGGCGGCGCTGCTCGGGCTCGTCTACCTCGTGGCGTACAAGCTGCGTGGGTACGGCGCCTACGGCTCCGGCTCCTATATGGATCCGGTGGGTGAACCGGGGCGCTTCCTGGTGGGCGCGCTGGCGCGAATCCCCGTGCTGCTCGGTGGGCTGCTGCTGGAGGTGCCCGCGGACATCTGGGTGGCCGGCGAGCCAGTCCGTCCCCCGCTGGTGGTCATCGGACTTTTCGGGCTCGGGCTGCTGGTGCTGCTGGTGCGCGCCGCGTGGCCCTTCCTCTCCGAGGACGAGCGCCGGCACTGCCGCTGGCTCTTCCTCGGCGCGGCGCTGTCGCTGCTGCCGGTGGCCGCCACCTTCCCCTCCAACCGGCTGCTGCTCGTGCCGGGCCTGGGTGGCTCGGTGGCCGTGGCGCTGGTGCTCGTGCACGCGTGGCGCTCGCGAGCGCGCGGCTGGCGTCCCCGCGGCGTGGCGGCCGGTGCCGCCGTGCTCGCGCTCATGCACCTCGTGCTGGCACCGCTCCTCTGGCCGCTGATGACGCTCGCCTTCTGGCAAGGACGGGTCCAGCTGGAGCCCGTCGCCCAGACGCTGGAGCGCGAGCTGGACTACCAGCGGCTCCCCCAGCAGCGACTGGTCGTCCTCCCGATGCCGGTGGCGATGACGTCCATGTACATCCCGATGGTCATGGCCACGCGCGGCATGCCGAAGCCGCTCGCCTGGTGGCAGCTGTCCCTGTCTCCGGAGCCGCATGTCCTCACCCGCACGGGGCCAGACTCCATCGAGCTCACGCTCACCCGGAATCAGTTCCTCACCAGCGAGTTCGAGGGAGTGTTCCGCGGCGTGAGCAGCCACCCGCTGCGCCAGGGAGCGCAGGTGAAGCTGAAGGGCCTGACGGTGACGGTGCTGGAGACGAACGACAAGGGCCCGACGCGGCTCGGCTTCACGTTCGACAGGCCGCTCGAGGACCCCTCCTTCGTCTTCCTGCGCTGGAAGGACGACGCACTGCGCCCCTTCACCCCGCCGCCCGTGGGCGAGCGCGTGGCACTCTGAGAGAACAGCCCGCTCAGCTTCTGCGCGAGGGACTGTCCTCTTCCCCGAAGAGCGCATCGGCATCGTCGCCGAAGAGCTCCTTCATCATCGCCTGCTGCTCCTCGAGGTACTGCGGCGAGTGGGTGTCCACCTGGAAGGTGAAGACGGACTCCCGGCCGCAGTCGTCACACGCCACCTCCAGCCTGTCGAGCTTCAGGTGCTCGGGGAGCGCCGGGCTGGAGCTCACGGACTGCTGCACCAGGGACCACTCGCCGCCACACTCGCAGGCGTTGTCTCGGAGCCACGCGTACTCCTCCGAGACCGCCGCCACGGGGATGTGCCCCGGCTCTCCCCGAGGCATGGCCCCGGAAGCAGCTCCCTTCGCACCAGGCTCCCCATTCCCGAACAGCCGCGAGAGCAATCCCATGGGCAATTCCACCTTCTTGGAATGCGAGACGAGCCCAACAGACTACTCGAAGAGGCCGACATCCGGCACGGGCAAGCCCGCGCATCAGCACGGGCGACAACTTCCACCGCCTCGTGTGTCTACCGGCAGATACCCCACAACAACTGGATGCCGTTCCGAGTGAGAACGGCCAGGTCGTTGGTGTTGTCCTTGTCGAAATCCGAGACGGCCAACCCCTGGAGTCCCAGGTCCTGAGGCCAGACGGTGAGCGGCACCTGCGGCGAGAAGGTGCCACCTGGCTGACCCAGCAACAGGCTCACCTGGTTGCCGGTGGCGCTCACTACCAACACGTCCTTCACCGAGTCCTTGTTGATGTCCGCCAGCACCAGCCGCGACGGCGACTTCACCACGGGGTAGGCCACCGGCGCGTAGAAGGTGCCATCGTTCTTGCCGCGCAGCATGAGCACCTGGTTGCGGCTCGAGTCAGCGACGAGCAGGTCCATCACCGCGTCGGTATCGAGCTTCGCTGCCACGAGGCCTCGCGGCGAGCCGCCCGTGGGCGTGAGCACCTGCTTCTTGAAGGTGTCATTCTCATTGGACGCCAGCAGCACGCCCACCGACTCGCACGGAGCGCTCGACGACGAGCCACAGGCTCCCTCGTGGGTAACGGCGAGGTCCAGCTTGCCATCCCCGTTGAAGTCCTCGGCCACCAGCGCGTAGGCACTGGGGGAGGTGTCGTAGTGGACCGCCGCCTGCAACGTGCCATCCGTCTTCACCGGGAAAACGGAGAGCTTTTGCTCGCCCGTGCGGAGGACGGCGGCACCGAAGCTGCCAGCCACCACATCGTTGAGACTCAGGCCAGGGGCCGCGATGGTGGCGGGCACCAGGAAGTCACCGTTGCCCTTGCCCTTGTGCACCGCGAGGTTGGAATCACCGCTGTTGGCGACGAGCAAATCCAGCGACCCGTCCCCGTTGAAATCCTCGAGCGCCAGAGCCGTGGGCTCCTTGCCGGCCGTCCACAGGTCGGGCTTCTTGAAGAGGCTACCGGCTTGACTGAGCAGCACGGCCACCGACCTGCCGTCATTGTTCGCCGTGAGGAGGTCATCGCGGCCGTCCATATTCACATCGCCGATCGCGATGTCCCTCGGGTCTCCAGCGAACGCGAGCTGCACCGGGGCCAGGAAGCCGCAGTTGCCCGCGCAGACGACTCCACCATCCGGGCAGGCGCCCGCACACGAGGCTCCGCTGGCGCACGTGGGCTTCGCCGCGAAGGTGGTGCCATCGCCGCGGACCACGAGCACCCCTCCATCCGAGCCACCCCCTCCCCCGCCACCACCGCCACCTCCACCACCACCTCCTCCTCCGCCGCCAGGAGCAGGCGGCAGATCCGGCGCACAGCCATTCGACAGGACGAGCACCGCGCTCAGCGCGCAGACGAGAAGAACGAGGGAGGAAGTGCGTGACGTAGACACGAGGCGAGAACCTCCAGTGAAGAGAGGTCCGCAGTCTAGACACCGCGCACGTGACTACGTGCTGTTTCCGCTCCGCTCGCGCTCGCGGCGGTGGATGGTGGAGACGTCGATGCCGAGGATTTCCGCTGCCTTCGTCTTGTTGCCACCGCATTGCGCAACCACATAGGCGATGTACTCCCCCTCGAGCTGGCGCAGGGGGATGAGCCGGCCCTGGGCGCGTGACAGCGGATGGGCATCTACCGTCACACCGGGCGCATGGAGCTGGAGCGTGGGCAGGTCCACCGTCTCCTGCACCGTCACCACGGCGAGGCGCTCGACGAGGTTCTCCAGCTCGCGCACGTTGCCAGGCCAGGGAGCGGCAGCGAGCGCGGCGAGGGCCTCGGGAGAGAAACCAGCGAGGCGCGCACGCGGGTTGCGCTTGCGCGACTGAGCGACGAAGTGCTCCACCAGCAGGGGGATGTCCTCACGCCGCTCGCGCAGGGGCGGCACATGCAGCGGCACCACGTTGAGGCGGTAGAAGAGGTCCTGGCGGAAGCGGCCCTCGCGAACGCGCGTCTCCAGCTCCTGGTGCGTGGCGGCCACCACGCGCACATCCACCTTGCGCGAGGCATCCGCGCCCACCGCGCGCACCTCACCGTCCTCCAGAACGCGCAGCAGCTTGGCCTGGAGCTCGGGCGGCATGTCGCCAATCTCGTCGAGGAAGAGCGTGCCGCCATCCGCCTCCAGGAAGAGGCCACGGCGCGGCGTGGTAGCGCCAGTGAAGCTGCCCTTCACGTGGCCGAACAGCTCGCTCTCCAGCAGCGCGTTGGGGATGGCCGTGCAGTTGACCGCCACGAAGGGACCCTCCTTGCGAGGTCCCTCGAAGTGCAGCGCGCGGGCAACCAGCTCCTTGCCGGAGCCACTCTCGCCGCGCACCAGCACCGGGGCGTGGGAGTGCGCCACGCGCTCGACGAGCTCGTACAGGGTGCGCATGGGCGCGCTGCGGCCCACCAGCGCCGCGAAGGCCGAGCGGTCCCCCACCGCCTGACGCAGCGCCCGGTTCTCCTCGCGCAGCCGCCGCTCGGCGATGGCGCGCTGCACGTACAGCAGCACCTCGTCCAGCCGGAAGGGCTTGGTGAAGTAGTGCGTGGCGCCGCGCCGCATGGCCTCCACCGCGTTCTCCACCCCGCCGAAGGCCGTCATGATGAGCACCGGCAGCGTCGGGTCCACCTTGCGCACCGCGGCCAGCACATCGAAGCCGTCCACCTGCTCCATGCGCAGATCGCACACCACCGCGTCCAGCACGCGCCCGCGCACCACCTCGAGCGCCTCCTGCCCAGTGGTGGCCATGTCCACCGTGTAGCCCGCATCCGTGAGGTGGTCGGACAGCAGCCGAGCCATCTCCACGTGGTCATCCACCACCAGCACTCGTCCTTCAGACGGCATGTCGCTCCTCGCTCGGCAGGGGCGTGGCCGGCCACCACAGCGTCACGCAGGTGCCCTGGCCGGGCTCACTCTCCAGCTCGATGCGGCCCCCGTGGTTGCGCACGATTTGAGCCACCATCGTCAGACCCAGGCCCGTGCCCTGGCCGCGCTTCTTCGTGGTGAAGAAGGGGTCGAAGACATGGTGGAGACTCTCGGGCGGAATGCCGCACCCGTTGTCGCGCACCGTCATCCGCACCCCGCTCCAGGCCCCCGGCTCGCCCGGCGCCTCCACGTGCGCGGCGATGCGCACCGAGCCCCCGGGCTCGCACGCATCGCACGCGTTGAGCGCCAGGTTGAGCACCACCTGCTGAAGCTGGTCCGGGTCCGCCGACAGCGGCGGCAGTCCCTCGGGCACCTCCACCTCCACCTTCACCTTGCGCCGCTCGGCCTCGCCGTGCAGCAGCTCCTGCGCCCCACGCAGCAGTGGCTCCAACGCCACGTCCCTCACCAGCGCCGGCTGCACCCGGGAGAAGTCCAGGAGCTGGCGGATGGTGCGGCTCACCCGGTCTATCTGGTCGATGATGACCTGCACGCCCGCTCCCTGCGGGTGCTGCGCGCCCAGCTTGCCCAGCACGTACTCGGCCCGGCCACGCACCACGCCCAGCGGGGTGCCAATCTCATGCGCAATGCCCGCGGCGAGGATGCCCACCGTGGCCAGCTTCTCCGCGCGCAGGAGTTGGGACTCGAGCGCGTGCACGTTGCTCAGGTCCTCCACCACGAGCAGCACACGAACCTCGGCATCCAGGCGCTCCAGGGGCACGGCGTGGATGCGGTACTGGCCCTCCTGGCCAAAGAGAGACAGCGGCTCGCCGTGCAGGCTGAGAACGCGCTCGGCGGAGCAGGCTGCCTCCACCAGCGAGGAGAGCCGGTCCACCACGGCGGCGGGTGCATGGGGGAAGGCCTCGGGGAGCGAGGCGCCCACGGCGGTGGGAGGCAGCCGTTCGCGCAGGGCCTGGTTGACGGCGGTGATGCGCCCGGCCGCGGAGAGCGCCAGGACACCGGTGGGGATGTTGTCGAGAATCTTCTGCGTCTTCTCGTGCAGGTGGGCCAGCCGGTCCGCGTGGCGGAGGCTCTCTTGGAGCGCGACAGCTCGGCTCGAGGCGACGATGACGTAGGCGCCGAAGACGATGAGGAAGAAGGCCACCAGGATGGCGCCAAGCGCCACGCGCAGAATGACGCCGCGCTCGTGGGCGCGCAGCTCCTCGGTGGTGGAGAAGGTGGCCACCGACCAGTGCGCGCCACCGCGCATGCGAATAGGCGTATAGGCGGCGATGACATCCGCCGCGCCCAGGCCAAGCAGCGCCGCCTCGTTCTCGGGGATGCGCACGGTGCCGCGCTCGCCCGCGCGCATGTGCGCCACCAGCTCCACGTAGGCCGGGACGAGGCCCGCCTCGGCGTCCAGCCGCTTGTGCCATTCAATGAGGGTGGGGTCGCTCGCCGGGGTGGGCACTCCATGCGCGCCGATGAGCAGCAGCTTCGCCTGGGGCTTCGTGGCGATGAGCTTCAGGGCGGCGAAGGAAGGCTCGGTGTCCACCAGCACGGCGACCGAGCCCCCGGGCCCATCCTCGGAGGGCGCGTAGGAGGTGGCGAAGACACGGAACCAACCTCCAGGCGCGGCGGCCACGGGCGGAGAGGTGAGGATGTCGCCGGGCGGCCGGGCGAGCGCCTCACGAGCCGCCTCAGTGAGGACAGTGCCCACGGCGCCCCGGGTGACAGCCGGACCTGCGCGCCGGTCCATGATGGTGAAGCGCTGGGAGCCCGCCGAATCCAGGACGACGATGGCCTTGTACTGGCCCACCACCTCCAGGAGGGCGAGCAGCTCGCGCCGGTGCTCGGTGATGGAGCCGGGGCGAGAGAGCAGCTCGCCGGCGAAGCGGAGATCATCGGCCGCGTCGTCAAGCGCATCAGCCACCTCGCGAGCGGCGGCCTCCACCTGGGCCTTGCGGTCCGCGGCGAACTGGTCCACCAGCGCAGCCCGGTCCCGGCGGATGAGGTGCACCACGCCCACCACCACGCTCGCGAGCGCGATGCACAGCAGGAGCACGGAGGCGAAGGCGTTGCGGTTCATGGGGCCGGGGGGAGGCCAGTGTAGCCCGGGGCTCCAAACCTGGAGGGGCGGGTTTTGACTTCCCGTGCTCCCCGGTCGTCAGGGGAGCAAGCGCGCGCGGCGGGGCCCCCCGTTCTTTCTCACACTGCTGGTGGCCTCGCCGGTCCCTACCCGGTGACCCCGGAGGAGCGGTGGGTCAGAAGCACTGGGCCCTGCCGCCAACCCCCCAATGGGCGGAGGTTCCTCGGAGGTACCAGGAGCCCGTATCGGAGACGATGCTGATCGACTCACTCATGCTGTCGAACTGTCCCGTCATGTACGACAGGGCACAGGACCGGCCCGACCTGGTGCCCAGGTGAGTGGGGTAGCTCTGGGTCTGATTCCAGCCCCTGTCACCACCGCTGGCAGGCACCGAGACGCACCGGGCTCTGGCGTGTCCAGTTCCCGACTGGGAGTCTCCGAACAGGTACCACGTGCCTCCGCTCTGATAGACGCGGACCCAATCCGCCGCGCTGTTGAAGGCTCCACCGACGCGCGAGAGGAAGCACACCCGGCCCGTGGTCGTGCCCAGCTCTGTCGGCAACCGCTGCCCCGCACTCCAGCTGCGCTCGCCGCCGAAGGTTTCGCCGGCGGGCAGTTTCGCGCATCCGGCCCTTGCACTCGTCCCTCCAGACCCGCCGACGTACCAGCTTCCTCCCGACGTGAACACGTGGACGGAGTCGGAGGCGCTGTCGAACCTCCCTTGGATACGGGTGAGGAAGCACACCCGGCCCGTGGTCGAGCCCAGGGGGGAGGCGGGCGCGGGAGCCGTCCAGTTGTCTCCGTGGCTGTAGTCCAGCTCTTCCGCGATGGTGCCCAGCTCGGATTGGGGCTCGAGGCCCTGACCGCTCTGCTCGTCCTGCAGGTCCTCGGGGCCGCAGCCCACCAGGGTCGCGGTCAACGGCAGGGCAACAAAGAGGTGCTTGAGCTTGAACATGGGAATCTCCTTGAAATGCAAGGGAAAGGCGAGAGACAAACTAAACCCTCTCCTCCTGGAGACCAGGCAGGCATGACCTGTCTGTCATCCGGTTGATGCGTGTTCCGCTCTCAGGGCAATCAAAATGCCGTCCCGTGTATGGATTGACTGAAGACATCCCGACAATCTCGATTCTTGGCAGATAAGACCCATCTCTCTCGCGACAGACGGCCGTCGTGCGGGCGTCGGGGGAGACTGCTCCCGCTCGCGGAGTGTCGTAGTCAATTGTGATGGGAGTCTGTCGCACCCACGGTGGTCCCGACCGTGCGGTGCCTGACAAGAAACCTGTCTGTCATTGTCCACATCGGCGGAATAGAGGCCGTGTTCTCCCTCACCGCCTCGTACAGCACCGTCCCCTCCGGCTACCTCCGCCGGTACTCCCACCCGCGCTCCTCCACCTGCCCCTCCCCAGCCACACCTCACCAGGGCATACGCTACCGTCAGCATCCTGCGGGCTTCTCGTGAGCCCTTGGGAGACCGGGCCACCATCAGGGGGTGAATCACCACACGGGGACTTCCCATGAAGCTGGCCGGAACGGTGGTGCTGTTGGTGTTCCTCACGGGATGCGCGACACCGCAGGGCACAGGCGAGTCTGGCCCTTCATCAGGCGCCCTGGAATACAGTGGGGCCCAACCTGCCCTATACGGACTACTGACGATGGCCACGCCGATGAGCCTCTTGCTCGAAGAGGTCTCCCGCGAGCACTTCCCCTATCCGCCCGCCACGCCCGAGGAGCTCGAAACATTCGAGCACCGGGTAGGCTGGAAGTTGGACCCGGACCTGCGGACCTTCTACCTGCATTGCAACGGAGCAGAGCTGTTCAAGCGGCTGCCGGATGCCCCCGACCAGATGCTTCCCCTGTCCGAGATCGTCCGGGCGAGGGTGGCCATTCGTCGCGAGGATGACGACCAGTGGGGCCCGGCCTCGATGTACGCCCTCTGCGATGTGCAGGACGGCAACTACGCGGTGGTGGACGTGGCCCGGCAACAGAACGGTCGATACCCCCTCTTCGACGGCGACCACGAGACATGGCCGGACCCGGCCTACTGCGAGCAGATCGCCAGTTCCTTCTCCGAGTTCCTGGAGGAGGTGCTGCGCAGCAAGGGACGCTCGTACTGGCTGGCAAGGAAGTAAGTCAACTGCCAGTGCGCGAACGCCTCGCAGAGCCCAGTCGCAACCTCCTCCCAAACCGCCCGCAGACCGCCAAGCGTGTGCCGTCGCGGATCTAAGCGCCCGGACATAGATGTTGACCATCCCTCGCAATGAGGCCACCGCGGATGGAGGGGGGCGGGGGCGCGCTGCACCTTCCGGCCGCGAGTTGTCCCAACTGGTCCGACCATCGGACCAGTTGCTCGAGTTCGCGCCCGGAAGCCGCCCGTCTCTTCGCACCGAGCCAGACGTGGACAGAAACCATGTCCGGGAGATTAGAGCCCCTCCTCCACGGGTTCGAATCCCGGCGGGTGCCCACGAAGGACCACGCTGTGGACTCGCCCCCGAGACGGTTGACATGATCGCCTGCCATCATTAATAACCATCCGGTCGGAAATAAATATGGAGCTCGGGTGATGGGACGCAAGCGCGTCATCGATCAAGGAAAGGTCCTGGACGCTGCCGAAGCCGTCGTGGCCCGGGACGGGGCTGCGCGGCTGACACTTGATGCAGTCGCAGAGCAGGCCGGCATCAGCAAGGCGAGCGTCCTCTACGACTACGACTCGAAGCAGGCACTGGTCGAGGCCGTGGTCCAACGTGCCGTGCGAAATGACAACGCCTTTCACGACGCAGTCACGGAGAGCCTGGGCACTGTCACGAGCACAGTGATCCGGGGCCGCATCGTGGCGGCGTCCACACCGCCTCCGGATGATGCCCGCGCGGTGGCGCTCAATCTCTGCGCCGCTCTTGCGCAAGACAGCCAGCTCCGGAGAGCCATTCAGACCAATCAGGCCGCCGTCATCGACAAGATCCTGGAAACCTCCGAGAGCCCCCGAGGCGCGCTGCTGGCCTACCTGGCGCTGGAGGGATTGAAGCTCCTGGAATATCTCGATTTTCACAGGTGGCCCGAGGAAGAGCGCGCCCGGATTCTTCGAGAGCTCAACTGGCTGGTCGACGCACATCCGCAGCAGGCCAAGGCCTTGCCCGAGCCGGTGTCGAAGGAACGCAGCCCGCCCCGTGCATCGAAGCGGCCCAGGAAAACCTGAGAACGGATCGACAGGATGGAATCCAGCACCATGACGTCGCGGCTCTTTCTTACAGGCGGCAGTGGCTATGTCGGCCGGAACCTCATTCGTCACTTCACGGCCAGGGGCACCGAGGTGGTGGCACTCACGCGGAGCGCTCGCTCGGCAGAAGTCGTCCAGGCCTTGGGCGCGGTGCCGTGGATGGGTGACCTGCTCGACGCCAATCTGGCTGACGGCATGAGCGGTTGCCAGGCGCTCATTCACGCCGCGGCGGATACCAGCCATGGTCGCGGAACGACGCAGCAGGTCCGCACCAACCTGGAAGGCACTCGCAATGTCTTCGCGTCCGCTCACGCGGCCGGGCTCTCGCGAGCCGTCCACATCAGCAGCGAGTCGGTGCTGCTGGATGGCCAGCCGCTGATCAACGCATCGGAAGACCATCCGCTCCCGCGCAGACCCGCGGGTGCCTACTCTCACACGAAGGGCAACGCCGAGCGCGTCGCCCTGTCGCTCGCCGCGCCTGGTTTCGAAGTGGTGGTCATCCGTCCCCGTTTCGTCTGGGGCCGCGATGACACGACGGCTCTCCCCCACCTCGCGGCAACGGCCGCCTCGGGCCAGCTGGCCTGGATCGATGGTGGCCACTACCGCACCTCGACGACGCACATCGCGAATGTTTGCGAAGGTGTCGCGCGGGCGCTCGACCGAGGGAGGAGCGGAGAGGTCTACTTCATCACGGACGGTGCGCCGGTCGAGTTCCGGAGCTTCATCACGAGCCTGCTCGAGACGCAGGGGCTCGAGGCACCTCAAAAGAGCGTGCCACGATGGCTGCTGCGCAGCACAGCCACGGTCGGCGGCCTCCTGGAGGATCTCTCCCGGGGGAGACTCAAGTCTCCCATCAGCCTTCAGGAGTTTGCGACCATGGCTGTCGAGGTGACGCTCGACATCACCAAGGCACGGACCGAGCTCGGGTACTCGCCAGTCATCACACGCGAGGAGGGTCTTGCCGAGTTGAAGGCGGCGGCGACGCGTCCCAGTCGATGAGCACGTCGATTCCTCGAGAGGCATGTGCCGTCGCGGGACCAGGACACCCCAACGATTTCCGGCCTGGGTGCTCTGGTCCCGTCGCGCCAGCTACTGCTTGGGGATGATGATCAGATCCTCATCCTGCTCCAGGCGATACACCCCGTCGGTGCCCCGGCAGCGCTCGGCGTGCACGCGAATCCGCTCATCGAGCTGGCGCACCTCGTCCGCGCTCAGGGCCGCGAGCTGCTCCGCCGTGTAACAGCCCTCGAGCACGAAGAAGCGGCAGAGCGTGTACATCTCCTCGAAGGTCTTCGCCACGAACCCGCTCATCGTCGCGAGCACCTCGTGCGGGAGCCGCTTCTGCTGCATCGTGGTGAGCAGCTGCTCGCCGAAGAGCATCGTCTCCGAGAAGTCGCGGCACAGCCGGTAGGTCGGCCCTCGGCCAGCGGCCATGACAATCACGCAGTATCCCCCGGGGCGCACGAACGTGAGCAGTCTGTCGATGAACCCTCCCCATTCGGTGACGGGCACGTGGTACAGGACGTGCGAGCACACGACGAGCTCATACTGCTCGGACGACGGGTAGCGCTCCAGGGGCTCAATGAGGACCTTCGCCTTCTCGTGCTTGAACTCGGCGATCTGATTCCGATTGGGCTCGAGCAAGGTGAGTGAGCCAAAGTGCGGTGCGAGCCGCTCGGCCACCTTGCCCGACCCCGCGCCGACATCGAGCAGCGAGGGCTGCTTCGGAAGCCGGGGGAGGATTCTCTCTTCGACGGCTTGCCCGATGTTCTCGGGGTGCCGAGCGGAGGCCGCGAGTATCCGGAACGCCGTAGCGTAGTCCTGCGGCGACATCGTGATTCCCATACCCAGCTCCTTTTCCTTGGGGCCAGGCCCCGGGTTCTGGCCCGTCGTACAGGCCCACGTCGGCTCGGAATATAGAAGGGATGAAGGCCTCTGGCCGAGGCCGGAAGTCGCTGGAATCTCAGCGGGTTCCATGGGGCCCGGTCATTTTTCAGCTTCAGTCTGCATCTTTTTCCTCCTCGTCGGCTCATCTCCTGACGAGGGGGGAAATCATCACTGAATCACCCCCTTATGCCGTGCCAGGAGCGACTCAACGCGCCTGTAGACCAGTGCAGGGGGGTTACACCGATGCCGACGAAAATCGCCGTGACGCTTCTTTCATCGATTCTGCTCTGCGGTTGCTCGACCACCGCGACGATCTCCCGCGTCAATGGAAGGACGCTCGATGCGAAGATTCGACGCAGTACACCCGGTGCCGTGGTGGTCCAGACGGACAGTGGAGAGGAGGTCAGCATCTCGAGGTCGGACATCTCCGACATCGACCATCCGGGCAATGTCTCCGCCGTTCTCGGAGGGCTCCTGGGCGCCTATGGGGTCCTCAACATCGCGGTCGGGGCTCCCAACTGCACTAGCGAAGGTGGAGCGTATTGTGCCGGTGTCTTCCTGCCCGCGGCCTTGGGGGCGTCGATGCTCGCCTGGGGCCTGTCGACCTGGATTGGCTCCACCAGTGCCGCGAGCAACTCCTCGAGCTCGGGCGCCGTACCTGACGCCCCGCCAGCCTCAGCCTTCGACTTCTCCACTCCCACCAACGGAGCCAGTGCCAGCGTCGCTCCGGCGCGTTAGCGCCCTCCGCCTCCACGGGTGCGCATCCCGTTGGGGACGCTGAAAGCCGAGGCCGGAAGCCGCTGGCAGCTCCGCGGTCTCCGGCCTCTTCCATTGGCGCGCCAGGCGTTGAAGCACCAGCAACCTACCGGCCCGCTGGCAACTCACGTGCCGGCGGGGTTGGGTGCGTTCGTCGACATGGTGAAGGAGTTCACGAAGCGCGACGCTTCGCGGTGAGGGGCTCAGCCCACGCGCCCCGCGGGAGACGTGCCGAGGCGTTGCCGTACCCGCATGGCGTGCTCGCTCAGCCCGTTGCTGTCCAGCCGATCCGCTGCCCACGACACCGCCGCCGGCCACGAGGCCAGGATGGAGTACGGCACGACCGAGGGCTTGATGCGGTGGACGAGGACCCGGGCCATCAACGCTACGGTCGGAGAGTTGATGAGCGCCACGATCCCCATGGACCGGCTGCGCATCAGCGCTTCCTGCTCCCGCAGGAAGACCCACTGCTGCTCACGCTGCTCGGAGGTGAGCGATTGGAGCTGACGGAAGTCCACGATGGCGACGTGCCGTTCCCCCCGCCGCAGATAGGCCAGGACGCGCGTGAACAGCTCCGTTTGCTGCTCATTGGTGATGACACGCGGGAACGACACCCTCACCAGGGGCCAGAGTGAATCGTCCACGGGAATAGGAGTCGGCGGACTCATGCGGGGGGAACTCAGGAGCCTCCCCCCTCTTCTACCATGTGGCGTCCAGATTAGCCGGCATGAAGGGCTACTTCTTCGCCGCGGCCACCTCGCGCCCGTTGAGGGGGGCTACCAGTAAGGTTGGAGTCTGCCACTGGCAGAGCGGGGTTCTTGCAGTACAAACCGCTGATACCTTCCGCGCTGGAGACACACGATGCATAGCCGCACCAAGGTGGCACTGAAGAGAGAGGAGCTCGCGCTGCTCGTCCGTGACGTCCTCGGCTCGCAGCGCTCCGTGCGCCGCGTCGACGAGCTCACGGAGGGGATGTTCAACGCCGCGTACGCGCTGGAGCTCGAGGACGGGGCGTCCGTCGTGCTGAAGGTGGCCCCTCCCCCGGAGCTCCCTCTGCTCACGTACGAGCGAGACCTCATGCGCACGGAGGTCGAGTTCTACGAGCACGCCGCCAAGGAGAAGGTCTGCCCCGTGCCGCGCGTGCTGGCCCACGACTTCTCGCGCACGCGCATCGGCAGGGACTTCTTCTTCATGGAGCGGCTGCGTGGCACCCCGCTGACCAGGGCGAAGAATCAGCTGACCACCGGGGAGCGCGCGCGCATCCAGACCGAGCTGGGTGAGCTGGTGGGGCGGCTGAGGACCATCCGGGGACGCTTCTTCGGATACCTCCAGCCAGACACTGGCCTCCAAGCAGGTACGTGGCGCGAGGCGTTCCTCGCGATGGTCGCGGCGCTCCTCCAGGACGCCGAGCGCTTCGCGGTGAAGCTGCCCATGCCGGCCCGCGACGTTCTCGCGCTGTTCCAGTCCGGTGCGAAGGTGCTCGAGCGAGTCGAGGAGCCAACGCTCACGCACTTCGACCTCTGGGAGGGCAACGTCTTCGTACACCGCGTCGAGGGGGCCGCGCGCATCGAGGCCTTCATCGACGGGGAGCGTGCGTTCTGGGGAGACCCGCTGGCGGAGCTGGCGTCCACGGCCCTCTTCCGAGACCCGGAGCAGGAGACGGACTTCCTGCGCGGCTATCAGGCGGCCACGGGCTCGCCGCTGGTCTTCACGGAGGAGGTGCGCCACCGGCTCAACCTCTATCGCGCATACCTCTATCTCATCATGGTCCTCGAAGGCGTACCTCGGGGGTATTCGGGCTTGAAGGCCATGGCGATCCGTCAATACTGCCGGATGAAGCTCCGCGGTGAGCTCAAGCTGCTGGCATCACGCTGAGCCTGGCGCGGTACCTCACGAGAGGCCTGCACGCACATGGACAAAGGCATCGCGACTCGGCTGGCACTCCACAAGACGTGGGTCGACTCCATGGGAAGTCGCGGCGCCCTGCTGTCTCTGGAGGACGCGGACTTCACCCAGGCGAACCTCCCCGGCCAGGTGCTCACGAGCGCCGAGCTACCGGGGGCTCTCTTCACGGAGAGCACGCTGACGGAGGCGGACTTCTTCGGCGCCATCCTGGCCTCTGCCTCGTTCGATCGCGCCGACCTGTCGGGCGCCATGCTGGGCAAGGCCAACCTGGACCAGGCCTCGTTGAGGAAGGCAGTGCTGAAGAAGGCCCAGGCCCTCAAGGCCAGCTTCTACGAGGCGGACCTGGAAGGGGCCGACCTGACGGGAGCGGACCTGCGGCGAGCCTACCTGGTGGAAGCCAACCTCGAGTCCTGCATCCTCCGGGGTGTCCAGCTGGACGAGGCCTCGCTGCACGGCGCCCGGGTGCGCGGGGCGGACCTGCGCGGCGCTCTCGGCTTGTCGTCCATCCACGCAACGTGGCTCAACCTCGGCAGCCGTGAGGCTCCCGTCCGACTCGAGGGTGCGGCACTGAAGCAATGGCTGGCTGAACAGTCGTCGGAACCCTGAGCGGTGGAAATGCAGCAGGTGCTCGGATGGGCGCTGCGGAGCGGTTCTCGAGACTACGTCGCCGCGGGGTGGCAGGACACCGCCAGCGGTAGCCCCAGCGCGGCGAGCTCCGTCAGTTCCCCGGGGGAGAGCTCGAAGTCGCACTGCCGCTCGTAGGCGACCACCAGGTAGAGCGTGGTCCCGGTAACCCCCAGGGCTCGGAGCTCAGGCAGCCGCACCTTCAGCTCCCGCAACGGCTCCAAGGCAGAGGCACCCGGCGCCAGGTCGTCGTCGAGCAGCACCAGCATGGCGCTCCCGTACCTCAGGGCCTTGCCCTCGTAACGTCCCGAGGGAGCAACGTCCCCGGGCTCGTTCGCGTCCACCAGGAGGAGCCCCGTGCGCGCCTGGGCGAGCGATGGAGAGAAGTCATCTCCCTGGAGGAGACAGTAGAGGAAACGCCGTGTTGGGAGCCGCTGGCTCATGCCCGGCACTTCACCCCACGTCCACCACGAGCGCCAGCGGCGTGCCCCGCCGGACGAGCAGGAGCGGAAGGGCGTGCGCCACCGGGAACCTCGCGGTCGCCGCCAGCATCCCCCAGGAGTCCCAGGGCAGGAGGGGAGGCTCCTGGGGAGGCATGGGGAGGGCCCGAGCCCGCGGAGCCCTGGAGCGCGCCGGGCGCTTGCGGCGGGGAGGCCGCGTGGCCTGCTCCACGGCGCGTGCACACTCGGGACCCAGCAATGCATCCAGGGAGAGGCACAGCACCTGGCTGAGCTTGCGCAGGGTCCGGACCCCCGGAGACATGACGCCCCGCTCGAGGCGCTTGTAGGTCGAGACCCCCAGACCGAGCCGCTCAGCCATCTGCTCCTGGGTGAGCGCCGCGCTCTCGCGGGCGGTGCGGAGGGTCTCCCGGAGGGCCTCGGCCAGACGTTCCCGAATCTCAGGAGGAAGGTGACTTGGCATGGTGGCCACAACCCTACTGACCCCTGACGTCAAGTCAACCCCATATCCTATTTTGCCGGTCAGTTGTTTTAATCCCGCCGCCCCAAGTAGGGTCCTCGCGCGCTGTCGGTTGCGAGACGGAGCCGCGAGCCCGGGCGTCCGGAACCGTGCGCCTGCCCCGGAGGGCTCCTGCGTGACGCTGGCGCGCGTGCTGCGCTCCCGGGTGCACAGCGGGCGCCCCACACGGGCCCGCCACTCCTCGGGGAGAAACGCACCGTGCCCCATACCCGACGTCCTCAGCCCGGACCCGTCCGCCTCGCGCACTGGGCCAATGTGCCGCTGCTCGCCATCCTGGCCGCGAGCGGCCTGCAGATCCTCGTCGCCTATCCCATGATGGGACCGCAGGGCGCGCCCTATGGCGTCTACCCCTTCCAAGGCACACCGCCTCCCGAGTGGACCCGGCTGGGCGAGTGGCTCGCTGGCGCGCGGCACTGGCACTTCGCCTTCGGCTGGTTCTTCGTCCTCAACGGCCTCGCCTACGTCGCCTGGCTCGTGGGCTCGGGTGAGTGGAGACGACGCCTCTTCCTCCCACGCCGAGACGCACGCGAGGCGCTGCACACGGCCGCGTACTACCTCCGACTGCGCAAGGAAGCCCCGCGCCAGGAGCCCTACAACGGCTTGCAGCGCTTCGCGTACACGGGCGTGCTGGTGCTGGCCACCATCGAGGTGCTCTCCGGGCTCGTCCTCTACAAGCCCGTGCAGCTGCACCTGCTCACGTCCCTCTTCGGCGGCTATGACCCGGCCCGCCTGGTGCACCTGCTCGTGCTCGCGCTGCTGGCGCTCTTCACCGTGGGACACGTGGTGATGGTGGCGCTCCACCCGCGCACGCTGGGAGAGATGGTGACGGGAGGCAGGCGCCATGAGTGACAGGCGCGGCGGACGACTCCTCACCCGGCGCTCGTGGCTGCTCGGCACGGCTGCGGCGGCCGTGAGCGCGTGTGACAGCAGCAGACCCCGCCAGGGCTTCCTCGGCGTCATGGAGCGCTTCAATCAGCGCGTCCAGGCGGGGCTCTTTGATCCAGAGCAGCTCGCGCCCGAGGAGCCCGTGGCGGCCCTCTCCCGGCCCGGCGCCTTTCCGCAGTACTTCATCTCGGACCGGGTGCCGCTCGCGCCGGCTGGCTGGGCCTTGAAGGTGGGCGGGCTGGTGGCCCGGCCGGGGGTGCTCTCGTTGGAGGACTTGCGGCTGATGCCGCGCACGAACTACCGCATCCGCCATCACTGCGTGGAGGGCTGGAGCGCGGTGGCCTCGTGGCACGGCGTGCGGGTGAGCGAGCTTGCACAGCTCGTGGGCGCGGACCCGCAGGCCCGGTTCGTCGAGTTCCGCTCCTTCGACTCGAACTACTTCTCTTCCTGGGACGGACCGAGCGCCCTCCACCCGCAGACAATTCTCGCCTACGGAATGAACGGCGAGCCGCTACCTCCAGAGCATGGCGCGCCGCTGCGCCTCTACTCGGGCGTGAAGCTCGGCTACAAGATGGTGAAGTACCTCACCGAGGTGAACTTCCTCCCAGAGCCTACGGGTGGCTACTGGGAGGACCGCGGCTACGAGTGGTTCGCCGGGGTGTGACCCGCCGGGGTGTGGCTCAAATGGCCTTCTTGCCAGACACCGGGGGCTTGCCTCCGGAACCCACTGCCCGTTCCGCGGCTCGGTCCGACAGCAGCGCCTTCAGCGCCTCCTCGCGCGAGCGGTAGACGTTCACCGCCGCGCCGTTGATGACGCCGCTGGTGCTGACGAACATCTTCGTCATCTCGTCGCCGCCGAAGCGGAAGGAGCGCTTCGTGTAGCGCGACAGCACCTCGGTGCGCTCGCGCCCGAAGACCCGGCCCGCCGTGTACTTCACCACCAGCCCATCCAGGTTGATGAGCAGGTCCACCTTCGACGGGTACTTCGACAGGAAGCCCTCCACCTCCGTGCGCCAACGTGCCACGTCCAGCGCGTTGTTGAGGACGCAGTCCTGGAACGTCGCCGTCACGACGTCATGCAGGTCGTCGTAGTCGAAGGACATCTTCCAGGCCATGGGATGGCCTCCTATGCGCGGCCAAGACCGGCCAGGAAGGACGTGAGCAACGCGGCCGTCTCCGCGGGACGCTCCACCTGCGGGTAATGCCCCGGCCCCGGCAGGTACGCTAGGCGCGCGTTCTTGATGGCATTCACCACCTTCTCGCGCAGGAAGGCCGGCGGCAGGAACGCGTCATCCGTGGCCACCACCAGCGTAGGCGCGGTGATGGAGGCCAGCTTCGCCTCGAAGCCACCGCCCGTCCACGCGTCGAAGTTGCCCTCGATGGAGCCCTTGGCCACCGTGCCCGCGTCCTTCAGCAGCCGCTCCAGCGCCTCCGCCGAGAGCTGCTTGCACGCCAGGCCGAGGATGATCTTCTGCTTCTCCCGGTCGTTGGCCGAGGTGCGGAACAGCCCCGCGGCGTCCGGCGGAAGCGGCAGGCCCCCGGCGGGCACCGTGTTGAGCAGCACCAGCCCCTCCACGCGCGAGGGCTCCTGCGCCGCCACCCACTGGGCCACCTGGCCGCCCATGCTGTGGCCCACCACGGTGAAGCGCTTGAGTCCCGCGTGGTCCGCCACGGCCAGCACGTCACGCGCGTGCTGCTCGAGCGTGTAGCCGCTCGCGGGCGCCCCGGAGCCACCCGAGCCCCGCAGGTCCGGAATCACCAGCCGCAGGCCCGTGGTGTCCAGCTTCTCCACGAACTCGCCAAATACCGCGCCCGACACCATCCAGCCGTGGACGAGCAACACGTTGCGTGGTCCGTCTCCGACGACGCGGTAGTGGATGGGGGTCTGGTCGCTGGAGGCAACAGTGGGCATGGAAGGGTCTCCTCAGTCGGGGGTATCCGCGGCACGGGGGTACCGCGGCGAGGGACAGCGAAGGGGGCGTGGATGCTACGCCAACTCTCCAACGTGACTGTAGCCTGTCCTGTCCAGCGCGGGAAATCATCGGGTCCCACGTGTCCTGACACCCTCGCCGAGCTGGGCTCCCTGGAGGACACTCCGCTGCCGCAGAACGTGGTGGAGCGCGCCCGCTGGCAGGTGGCCCGTGGCTACGACCTGCGCTTCCGCACCACCTCCTCCGTGGTCTCCCACCTCATCCGAGCACCTCTCCAAGGTGACCCCCGCGTCCATGCAGGCCCTGGTGCAGCAGCTCTCCCTGGGCCGCGAGGTGGTGGTCATCACCGGAGACGCGACCTCGCTCAAGCCGCAGCTCACCGCCGCGGGCTTCTCCGTCGAGGTGCTCGCTCCCTGACATCGCGCGTCACGCGCGCGGCGCCAACCGCCGCCGCGTGCTCACCACCGGGCAGAGCGCGGGGGCCGGGGTGAGTCCAGAACACCCCGGATTGACTCCCAGGAGGGAGAGGTGCTGGAAGGTAGGACAGACGGGTAGGCGCGGGCCCGCCGCCTCGGCCGTTCCAATCCCCCCCCACCGCGCTGGGAGTCACTCCATGAAGTCTGCCATCGGAAAATTCCGCCCATTGCGTGCGGCCCTGCTCACCGCGGGCCTCGCCGCTACGCCGTTGCTCTCCTGCGGCCAGGCCCCGGAGGCCGAGGTCCTCACCATCGACGGCACCCCGGAGGCAGTGGGCGAGACGCAGCAGGGGGCCATCTCCTGGACGCTCGGCGCCCAGTACGACGCGACGAAGAGCAACATCACCTTCCGCGTCTACTCCTCGCGCGCCACCCGCATCGAGGTCTACCTCTACGGCGTGCCCACCGATACCGCGGCAGTGGCGAAGTACACGCTGACCAAGGGCACCAACAGCGTATGGTCGGTCACGGTCCCCACCTCCGGGCTGCCGGCCACGGTGTACTACGGCTACCGCGCCTGGGGCCCCAACTGGACGTACAACGCGAGCTGGACCCCGAACTCCGCGAACGCCGGCCTGGGCTTCGTCACCGACGTGGACGCGCAGGGCAACCGCTTCAACCCGAACAAGCTGCTGGTGGACCCCTACGCGCTGGAAATCAGCCATGATCCCATCCACCCCGGCAACACGAACGGCGCCATCTACGCCTCCGGCGCCGCGAACCGGAACACGGACAGCGGCCCCAAGGCGGCCAAGGGAATCGTCCTGGCGGCGGACACCACCAGCTACGGCACCAAGCCCACGCGCGCGCTGAAGGATGACGTCATCTACGAGGTGCACGTGCGCGGCCTCACCCAGGGTGACTCGAGCATCACCTCGTGCAAGGGCACCTACGCGGGCGCGGCGCAGAAGGCCGCGGCACTCAAGGCCCTGGGCGTCACCGCCGTCGAGTTCCTCCCGCTGCAGGAGACGGACAACGACGCCAACGACGTCAACCCCACCAGCACCACGGGTGACAACTACTGGGGGTACATGACCCTCAACTACTTCGCGCCGGACCGCCGCTACGCCTGTGACAAGTCGCCGGGCGGCCCCACGAAGGAGTTCAAGGCCATGGTGAAGGCCTTCCATGACCAGGGCATCAAGGTCTTCATCGACGTGGTCTACAACCACACCGGCGAGGGCGGCGCCTGGAGCTCCACGGACAAGACGACGTACAACGTCTTCAGCTTCCGCGGCCTGGACAACCCCACGTACTACACCCTCACCGGCGACTTCCAGAACAGCTGGGACAACACGGGCGTGGGCGGCAACTACAACACCTTCAACACGGTGGCGCAGGACCTCATCATCCACTCCCTCAAGTACTGGAAGGACGAGCTGGGCGTGGACGGGTTCCGCTTCGACCTGGCGTCGGTGCTGGGCAACACCTGTCAGCACGGGTGTTTCAACTACGACAAGCTGAACAGCGGCACGGCGCTCAACCGCATCTGGAGCAACCTGGCCCCGCGTCCGGCGGCGGGCGGCACCGGCGCGGACCTCATCGCCGAGCCGTGGGCCATTGGCGGCAACAGCTACCAGGTGGGCAACTTCCCCAGCGGCTGGTCCGAGTGGAACGGCATCTACCGTGACACCCTCCGCAAGGACCAGAACCAGATGGGCGTGGAGTTGGTGACGCCGGGGCAGCTGGCCACGCGCTTCGCGGGCTCCTCGGACCTGTACGAGGATGACGGCCGCAAGCCGTACAACTCCATCAACTTCATGGTCGCCCACGACGGCATGACGTTGAAGGACCTCTACAGCTGCACCAGCAAGGACAACGGCCAGTTGTGGCCCTACGGCCCGTCCGATGGCGGCGAGGACAACAACCACAGCTGGAACCAGGACGGAGTGGCCGCCGACCAGCGCAAGGCGGCGCGCAACGGCTTCGCCTTCCTGATGCTGAGCGCCGGCACGCCGATGTTCACCGGCGGCGACGAGTTCCTGCGCACGCAGTACTGCAACAACAACGTGTACAACCTGGACTCGAGCGCCAACTGGCTCAACTACTCGCTGAACACGGACCAGACGAACTTCAAGACGTTCGCCCAGCGCCTCATCGCCTTCCGCAAGGCGCACCCGGCGCTGCGTCCGGCCAACTTCTTCAGCGCCTCGGACACCAACGGCAACGTGATGGAGCAGATGCGCTGGTTCCAGCCGAGCGGCGCCGTGGCCGACACCGCGTACATGGGCAACACCGGCAACCACGCGCTGGCCTTCCGCATCGACGGCACCGAGTTCGGTGACACGGCGAGCGCCATCTACGTGGCGTACAACGGCTGGAGCGGCGCGGTGGACTTCAAGCTGCCGTGGCCGTTCACGGGCAAGCAGTGGTACCGGGTGACGGACACCTGCAACTGGGCCGAGGGCACCAACCAGGTGGCCAACCCCGGCTCCGAGACGCTCATCGGCGGCGAGAACACCAACTACAACGTGTGCGCCCGCGGCCTCATCGTGCTGATCGCCAAGTAGTCCGCTGACGCAACGTCGTTCATTCGCGGGGCGCGGTGCCTTCCGGGGCCGCGCCCCGCTGTGTTTTCAGGCCCGGCGCCTCAAGGCGCGTAGGTGTCGCGCAGGCGCTTGAGCAGCGTGCGCAGCTCGCTCACTCCCGGCTCGCTACAGCCGGCGAGCTGCGCACGGTAGCTCGAGCCCTCCAGCACCAGCGTGAGGTAGCTGCTGGAGTCGGTGACCCTGCCGCAGGGATATTCCCCGCGCCGCAGCACCTCGAGCAGCTCGGAGCTCGTGGCGGCCTCGCGGACCAACTCCATCTCCTCCGCGGACAGGGCGGTCTCTCGCACCGCACCGCCATAATCCCCGAACCGGTCCACGCGGAAGGTGCCGTCGGCCCGCAGCTCGTCCCAGCCGCTGCAGTCCATCTCCTCCGTGCAGGGCCCACCTCCGGACTCCCACTTCAGCCGGACGAAGCGCTCCTGGTAGAGGAGGTCCTCGGGCTCGAAGACACCACAACTCACGAGCAGTCCCAGCACTGCACCACTGGCGGCGAGACGGCTCAGGCGACGAAGGGGCGGGAAGGAAGGGCGCATGACGGCGCCACCTTGCAGGCCCCGGACCAGCCGCAACCCCGCGAAACGGCGAGGCCACCCGGGAACAGCGGCCAGGGTTCTCCACGGGCCCCACTCGGATTCCTGAGGGGAACGCGGCGGGGTCAGCTCCGTTCCGACGAGGGAGCCTCCTGCTTGTCGGTCGGCGAAGTCCCGGTGTTGGCCACCACACCGGGCAGCGGTTCAGTCGCGGAGCGCAGGAGCGCTGGGGCGGGCTGCTCGCGGCGCAGCGTCACGTAGCCCTTCACCGCCACCTCCAGGCCCACGTCCCGCTTCGCCCGCTCCGACAGGAACCACTTGTGCTCCAGCACCTGGCAGTAGAGCTCGGCCTCGTCCGCCGCCGGCCCGAGCTCCCGCTCCAGCTTGTTCAACGTCGGCCGGAAGCGCTCGTCCAGCCAGCGGAACGCCGCCACACTCAGGGGGACGCTCCGGTTCATCTCGCGCGTCAGCGTGGCCTTCAGCTCGCGCACCTCGTTGAGCAACAGCGCCGCCTGCCGCTCCTCGGCCACCAGCCCCGTCAGGTTGTGGAGCTGGTGCCGGTGGTACTCGCGGTCCGTCACGATGGTCCGCATCCTCAACTGGCTCCCATCCCCGCTCGCCACCAGGTCCACCTCGCCCACCGAGAAGCCCAGCTCGTTCAGCGCCCGGATGCGCTCGTGGATGCGGTAGCTCTCACCCGGCGTGAGGATGAGCTCCTTGTTGATCTCCGCCCACAGCCGCTCGTAGCGCTGGCGGATGCTCGGGGCCGTCGCGTACACGTCGAGCGTCGGAGGCAGCTCCACCATCGCCGCCAGGTCCGCGAGCCCACCCGTCACGTTCTCCTCCATGATGAGCAGATCCAGCTCGCGCTGGCCGTCGGAGAGCTTGGGGTGCAGCTCCGAGGTCTCCGCATCCACCGCATACGCCTGGAGCTCGCCCGCGTCGCGACGGAAGAGGACGTTGGACAGGGAGCAGTCCCCCCAGAAGAAGCCACCGAGGTGCAGCCGCACCAGCAGGCTGGCCATCGAATCCAGCAGCCGCTCGCGGTAGCGCTCCAGGCCCTTGTTCATGAAGAGCACGCGGTAGGGCAGCGACGAGGGCAGGTACTGCGTGAGGAGGATGGCCACCTCGTCCCCGGGCTCGCCTGGAACGCGCACCCGCGCGAGCCCCACCACGGTTACCGCTGGCAGGTGGCGCTCCTCGAGCCCGCGCAGCATCTCGTACTCGCGCCGCCCCACGGACAGGGGCAGCTCCTTGAGCGCGTAGATGTGCGCCCCGTAGCTGACGAAGACCACCGGGTGCCGGGAGAGACCCCGGGGGACCTCGACGAGGCGGGGGCACACCTCCAGACGCCACTCCTCCAGGGGCAGGTACCAGGGCAGGTCCAGGAAGTCCGGGTGCCCCTGGTGGAGGTGCAGCGCGTTGAGCCCACGCGGTGGCGTCATGAAGCCCCATCCTACAGCGAAGGCGTGCACTCCTCCGGCGCCTCATTAGAATCCGCGCCCCATGCAAACCCTTCAAGGATGGACGGCCCTCGTCACCGGCGCCAGCTCGGGAATCGGCGAGGCCTGCGCGCTCGCGCTCTCGCAGGCGGGCGCTCGGCTCGTGCTCGCGGGTCGCCGCGGTGACCGGCTCGAGGCCCTGGCGGCGAAGCTCCCCAACCCCGCCCACTCGCTGGTTCTGGATGTGCGCTCGCGCAGCGACGTCGAGTCCTCGCTCTCCTCCCTGCCCGCCGGGTTCGCCGACGTGGATCTGCTCATCAACAACGCCGGCGTCGGCCTCGGTCTCGAGCCCGCCCATGAGGCGTCGGTGGATGACTGGGAGACGATGATCGACACCAACTGCAAGGGGCTCGTCTACGTGACGCGCGCCCTGCTGCCCGGCATGGTGAAGCGCAACCGCGGGCACGTGGTGAACCTCGGCTCGGTGGCCGCCACCTACCCCTACCCCGGTGGCAACGTCTACGGCGCCACCAAGGCCTTCGTGCACCAGTTCTCCGAGAACCTGAAGGCAGACCTCGTGGGCACGCGCGTGCGCGTCACCGACGTGCAGCCCGGCATGGTCGAGACCGACTTCTCGCTCGTGCGCTTCAAGGGGGATGCCACGCGCGCGAGCAAGGTCTACGAGGGTATGGAGGCGCTCACGGCGGCAGACATCGCGGACATCGTGCTCTGGGCCGTCACCCGCCCCGCCCGCGTGAACATCAACGTCGTCGAGGTCATGCCCGCGGACCAGGGCTTCGGCCCCTTCAACATCAAGCGCCGCTGAGCTTCGGGAGCCATCGCGTGGAGCAGGTACCTTCACAGGGAAAGAGGACGGTTCACTGCGCGGACGCCCTGGCGTGGCTGGAGGGCCAGGGTGTGCTCGCCGGGTGCTCGCTCATCACCTCGATGCCCGATGTGTCCGAGTTCCCTTCCTTCTCGCTCGCCGAGTGGAAGGACTGGTTCGTCCGCACCGCATCGCTCGTGCTCTCGCACTGCCCCGACGACGGCGTCACCATCTTCTACCAGACCGACATCAAGAAGGACGGGACCTGGGTCGACAAGGGATACCTCGTCCAGAAGGCCGCCGAGCAGCTCGGGCACTCGTTGCTCTGGCACAAGGTCGTCTGCCGCACGCCTCCTGGCAGCATCACCTTCGGGCGCCCGGCGTACTCGCACATGCTGTGCTTCTCGCGAGGACTTCGGGCGGACGTCTCGAAGTCCACCGCCGATGTGCTCCCCCAGGCCGGCGAGGTGACGTGGACCCGCGGCATGGGCGTGCAAGCGTGTCTCGTCGCCTGCCGCTACGTGCTGGAGAACACCCCCACGCGCACCATCGTGGATCCGTTCTGCGGCCATGGCTCCGTGCTCGCCGTGGCCAACTGGCTGGGGCTCGATGCCGTGGGCGTGGAGCTCAGCCGCAAGCGCGCGAAGAAGGCGCGGGCCCTGCGCATGCCGATGGGAGACTCGGAGCCCTCGGGTGCGCTGGAGGGCGAGGAGACCGAGGACGGTGACGGAGAGGCGTGAGGTTCACAGCTTCTTCGTGAGGTGCTCGATCACCCGCTCCTGTATCCGAATGGAGCCTCGCGCGAACAATCCCGGAGCCAGGCGCTTCAGCCTCCAGGCCCACCGGCCATCCGCCATCGGAAGCACGTAGAGCCGGTCGTGCTCCACCGCGCGCACGCACGCGTGCGCCACCGTGTCCGCAGACACCGAGGCCTCGTCCACCAGCTTCGACGCCAACCCTTTCAGCCGCTGGCCGTCCTTGTTTTCGATGATGTGCGCCGAGGCCGCGATGTTCGTCCGGAAGAACGTCGGGCAGGCCACCGTCACCCCGATACCCGCGGGCTTCAGCTCCGCGAGCAGCGTCTCCGACAGCGCCACCACCGCGGCTTTCGATGCGTTGTACGCCGCCATGTACGGAGTGGAGATCAGCCCCGCCGCCGACGCGATATTCAGGATGTGTCCCCTGCCCTGCTGGCGCAGCAGCGGCACGAAGTAATGACACCCATGGATGACTCCCCACAGGTTGACGTCCAGCACGCGCTTCCAGTCCGCCAACGGCAGCTTCCCTACCTCGCCCGCGCTCAGTACCCCTGCGTTGTTCACCACCAGGTCCACGCCGCCGAACGCCGCCTCGCTCTCCCTCGCCAGTGCTTCCACCTGCTCCGGCTTCGCCACGTCGCAGCGCACCACGTGGGCCTCGCCGCCCTGTTGCTCCACCTTCCGCGCCGTCTCTTGCGCTGCCACCTCGTCCAGGTCCGACACCACGAGGCGAGCCCGCCGCCGCGCCAATTCCAGACACAGCGCCCGGCCCAGGCCGCTGCCCGCTCCAGTGATGACCGCTCGGGGACGCTCGGGAAGACGCATCTGTTTGAATTCCTCCGCTCCACACGGCACGGGTGGTTAGCGGCGACTGCCTCAGATCAACGGACCCTGAAGGGAAGGGACCTCCACGTCCCGGTGCTCCGTGCCCTCCAGTTGTGGCCGCTCCTCCGTCCCGAGGAGCTCGTAGAGCGCCGTCATCACCGCGTGCGGCTGGTCCCACATGAGGAAGTGTTTGGCGTGCTCCACTCGCACCAACTTCGCGCCCGGTATCTCCCACGCCAGCCGCTCGCCCCACTTCACCGGCAGGATGTCGTCGTCCACGCCCCATACCACCCGTGTGGGGACCGCCATGTGCGGCAGCCTCGGCACCAGTTCCTGTGTCTGGTTGGTGTCCAGTGCTACCGCGTTGCGGACCAGGGACGTCTTCCCCACCTCCGTCCCGTACGGCGCCAGCAGCCCGTCCACCAGTCCGCCCGGCGGAGCCGTCGCGAAGGGCTTCCGCTTCAACACCACCTTCAACAACCTCTGCAACGACGGCGCCGACAACCGCCTCACCACGCCCGGGTGTCCCAGCTGCACCATCAGCTCGAGGGGCCACGCGTCGTAGCTGACACTGTTCATCAGACACAGCCGCGACACCCTCCGCGGGAAGCGGATCGCCAGATGCTGCGCGATGCCTCCGCCGATGTCGTGCCCCACCACCGCCGCGTCCCCTACCCCCAGTCGGTCCATCCACGCATCCAGTGCCTCGGCCTGCCGAGCGATGGATCGGTCGAAGCCCTCGCGCCGGTCCGAGTACCCGTACCCCAGCAGGTCTGGAATCAGCACCCGGTGTGTCATGGACAGCGCCGGCAGCAGCCCGCTCCACAAGAAGCCCCACGTGGGAATCCCATGCAGCAGCACCAGCGGCGCTCCTCGCCCCTCATCCACGTAGCTGATGAAACGGTGGCCCAGCTCCACGACTCGCTGTCTCGCCTGGTACTCGCGCCAGTTCATCGCAGCTCCTCCCCCACCACGAAGTCCGGCACCAGGCGCGCCTCCGCCGGGAAGGGCAGCCGTCGCTCCAGGTCCCCCACGTCTCCCACCAGCGTCGCCATCCCGAGCACCAGCACCGGCAGCCGCCACTCGCTCTGCACCGTCACCCGCTGGATGAGCTCCGCGTCCTCGCGCAGCACCTCCAGCCGCTCCTTCGACAGCGCCACCTCGTACGGCAGCCGCCTCGCCAGCCGCCTCGAGGTCTCCAGCAGGGCGTCACACTCACGGGCCCACTCCTCCGTCCTCATCCGCGGCTTCAGCCGCTCCCATGTCGCCTCCAGGTACTCGGGCCACAGCGCCAACCCGCGAAACTCTCCCGGCAGCGATGGTGGTCCCACCGTCTCCTGAATGTCCTTGAAGAGGACGCGCAGCCGCGCATCGTCCGGCCGCTCCTCCACCCACTCCATCGCCATCATGCGCGACGGAGCCCCCCGCTCTATCCGCTCCGCGCTCCCCAGCGGCTGCAGCGCTCCCACGGGCTCGTCTTGTAATGCCAGCTTCACCGCCGAGGTGAACACCAGCATCTTGGGATTGAGGTAGTGGTACAGCTCCAGCGCGCCTCGCACGTGGTAGCGCTGGCTCTCCCCCAGCACCACCGCGTCCCACGCGCCCAGCCGCCCCAGGCGCTCGGCGGCCTCCACCGCCTGTGCCCTCACCTCGTCCGCCGCCGACTCGAAGGCCCGCGTCTCCGTGTTCGGCCCCATCGCCTCCCACATCCCCACCAGGAAGCGCTCGAAGCTCGCCCACGTGCGCACCGTCACGTCCAGCCCCGTCACCCGCAGCGTCTGCCTCATTTCATAGAGGACCCGCTCCACCTCTCCGTGCGCCTCGTGCTCGCTCACCTGCTTGGGACTGGCCATGGACGCGCCTCCTCCGGTCGGAAGATGGGAGGTGCTTCCAGGCTCGGCAGCCCGTCACGCCCGCACGGCTGCCACGCGGAGGGGCGAGCGACGGGTAGGCGCTCGGCTCCCAGGCACGAGGCTGACTTTTCTGGAGGGGAATGGCTACCCTACTGCTCAAGTAGGGTGTAGACTGCTCATATGGACGGTGAATCGAGCAGTCCTCTCTGGGCCCCTCTTGAAGAGGTCCGCCCGGCTGCCCATGCTCCGGGCATGGGCGGCAGCCAACAACGCAAGGCGAGCTACGCGGACCTGGAGGCGCTCCCAGCGCACGTCGTCGGGGAGATCGTCGCCGGGGAACTGTATGTCAGTCCCCGGCCCGCCCTTCCGCACGCAGTGGTGGCCGGGGAACTCTTTGGAGAGCTGAGGAACCCATTTGGAATGGGACGAGGCGGGCCTGGAGGTTGGCACCTGGTGATCGAACCCGAGTTGCACCTGGGCGAGGACGTGCTGGTTCCAGACATCGCGGGTTGGCGTCATGAGCGAATGCCGCGAATTCCACGCACGGCGGCATCCACGCTCGCCCCGGATTGGGTATGCGAAGTGCTCTCCCCCTCCACGCGGACCCTGGACCGGAAGGCGAAGCTCCCAGTGTATGCGCGAGAGCGCGTGCGGCACGTGTGGCTGGTGGACCCGGACGCTCGCACGTTGGAGGTGTTCCGCCTGGAGGGTGCCAACTATCTCCCAATGATCCCCCACTCGGGCCGAGTCCGAGTTCGTGCCGAGCCCTTCGAGGCACTCGAACTGGAGCTGGCCCTCCTCTGGAAGGAATAAGGCAACACAATGAGGCAACACTAAGTGACATTCCCGCCGTACCCCCTTTGACATCACGAGACCCAATGGGTTCTGCTTGTCTTCGCGCGGTGGGCGTCAAACCTCCGTGCATACGCAATCCTCCGTGCCGGAACATCGGTGCGAGGGTGGGGGGGAGACAGCGATGCGTCCACAGGAAGGACTCTTTCACTCGCCTGGAGCGTTCAGTGGTGTCGCCGTTCTTCGGCTCAGCCGAAATGCAGCCCTCCCCCAATTGCGCGAGGTAGTGTCCGCCGTCCACGCCGAGCTGAGCGCAGCCGAGGGTCTGCACCTGGTGCTCGGCCTGCAGCACACGCTGCTCCCCAACGCGCCCACGCTCTCCGCGCTGCTGCCTCGCGAGGGCCCCACCGCGCGCTTCCCTTCCACCCAGTCCCACGTGCTCGTCCAGGTGAGCGCCGAGGGCCGCGAGCTGCTGCTGTGGTCCCTGCGGCGGATCCTCTCCCTCTCCAAGGCCGTGCTGTACCTCGAGGAGGAGGTGCTCGGCGGCCGCATCGGCGAGGGACGCGACGCCTTCGGCTTCCGCGATGGCCTGGTCCTCCCCACCCGGGAGCAGGTGCTGCGCAACGCCGTTGTCCCCTCGGGTCCGCTGGCCGGCGCTTCGTGGCTGCTCTACCTGCGCTTTCAGAAGGACTTGGAGCGCTTCGGCCACCTCAAGCCCCGGGCCCAGGAGTACGTGGTGGGCCGCACCCGCGACGGCGAGCTCGTCGCCGATGCGCCCGCCGAGGCCCATATCCACCGGGCGCGCGCCTCAGGGGCCGGGGAGAATCAGCTCCTCATCCGCCGCGGCTTCCCCTTCCGCCACAGCGGCGAGGAGGGCCTGGCCTTCGTCTCTGCTTCGGCAGATCCGGACTACTATCAGCGCTCACTCGATGCGCTGCTGGGCGCGGGCGGCCAGACGCCGGACGCCATGCTCCGCTACGCCAGGGCGGTGAGCGGCGGCTTGTACCTCGCGCCTCCGCGCGACTGGTTCCACTCCCCTTCCTCCCCACGGGAGGCCACCTCATGAAGGTGCTCGTCCTGGAGCCCGATGCCCGGGTCTCCCGGGGGCTGGAGCGCACCCTGCGGGTGCTCGGCCACGAGGTGCTCTGCCCCTCCTCCGCCGCCCAGGCCCGCACCACCCTCGAGGCGGAACCCGCCGTGGACATCATCCTCGCTGCTCAGCACCTGGAGCCGGGCGAGACAGGTGCCGGCTTCCTGCGCTGGGCCGAGGCCCATGTGCCCCGCGCGCGTCGCGTCCTCATCTCCGGCACGCACTGCCCTCCCGACTTCATCGAGCAACCCGGCCTGCAGTGGTTCCAGGCCAAGCCCTTTGGCCGCCGCGAGCTGGAGGCCCTGCTCTCCGCGCCAGGCCCCCGAGCCGCGCGCCCATGAAGAGTCCCCCCACCACCCCCCCGAATCCAGCAGACAACAGTCCGGTCCCCAAGGCCGGCGGAGGCAATGCAACAATGAGCTACAACGACATTCGTGGTCCGCGCGTGGTGGGGTTGAACGTGGCGTCCTCGCTCAGTGAGTACCTGATGCGCATCCAGGAGCTGGGCGCGGTGGAGGGCCCCAACGGCGCGCTGGAGATCAGCCCCGAGGTGAAGCCCATCCTCGAGGCCATCCACCAGGTGCTGGCCGGCGGCACGGTGGAGGTGAAAGTGGTCCACCGGGGCAACCCGGATATCTTCAATGAGCTGAATCGCCGCGTGGAGCAGGTGGGACGGGAGGCCAACTCCATCAACAAGGCGGCGGGCTTTTATCTGACCGCGACTTTATGAGCTTCCCCGCCCGCTGGCGCCGACTCGTCCAAGACTCCTTCAAGCGCTGGGTGCGCTCGCAGGACACCCAGGAGGTGCTGGCTGCATCGTCGCTGCAGGCCTGGCTGAGCTCGGCCCTGGTCATCCCGGCGGTGTTGGCGCTCGCGGTGTGGGCGCCAGGGGCGAAGAGCTTCTTCGCGCTGTCCTTCGGCAAGGCGATGGCGTGCCTGGCACCGAGCCTGGTGCTGGGCGTCGTCTTCGCCCTGCTGCACCGGGGCCGCCAGCGCCTGGAGTGGTGGGGCTGGCTGTACCTGGTGGTGGGGACGGCCGCCCTCCAGTTCTACCTGGCCGCGCTGATGGCCCTCGCGAAGATGCCGGGGGCCATGGTGTTCGGGGCGGTGCTGCTCTTCACCACCGGCTATCACGGCCGCATGCACCGCGTGGCGCCCTCGCAGCCCTTCCTCGCGCTGGGCTCGGCGGTGGCCCTGGGGCTGGCGGCGCTGCTGGCCCGCTCCGAGGAGCACGTGGCCCTCTTCGCCGTCATGGCGCCGCTGGCCGTCCTCCTCGAGCTGTACACGGGCACCTTCGCCCTCCAGCACGACCTGGCCCGCGCCGAGGCCGAGCAGCTTCGCGCCGCCGTCCAGGCGCAGATGCTGGAGCAGCAGGAGCGCGACGTGGGCCGGCTGTCCCAAGCCCTGGTACAGATTCTCGGCTACAACCACGACATCAACAACACGCTGATGAGTGTGAGCGCCGCGGCGGACATGCTCTCCGTCATGGGCGTGCAGAGAAACGCGCTGCCGCGCGCGGAGTTCGAGGAGCTGGTGCGCGAGCTCAACGAGGGGCTGACGCGCATCCGCGAGATGGTCATCGAGATTCGCCAGAAGGGCCGGCGCTCGGTGAGCCATGAGCCGGAGAACGTGCACCTGGTGCCAGTGCTGGAGTCGGTGCGCACCAGCCTGGGCTGGCGCTTCCCGGACGTCCACATCCAGGTGAAGGTGGAAGACACAGCGACGCACGCACTGCTGCGAGGAGGGGTCACCACGCTGCGGCGGGTGGTGGAGAACCTGGTGCTCAACGCGTGCGAGGGCAATGGCGAGCAGGGGGCGGCGAACGTGGACATCCTCGCGCGCCCCGAGCCCTACAGCGGACGGCTGGAGCTGCTCATCGCCGATGACGGCCCAGGCTTCCCCGCGGACAAGCTCCAGGCCCCCATCGAGGGGCTGTCCACCACCAAGCCGAACGGCACGGGACTGGGCCTCTACACCTCCGAGTGCCTCATCCGCGCCAGCGGGGGCACGCTGGAGCGCAACAACCGGCCCACGGGAGGAGCGCAGCTGCGCATCCTGCTGCCCCGGGAATTGAGATGAGCGCGGGCTCCGTCTTCCAGGAGGCCCTGCGCGCACTGCGTCGGCATGAGCTTCCGGGAGAGGCCGAGCGGGACGTGTTGGCGGCAATGGAGGCGGGCCGCCCCGGGCCCTTGGCCCTGCTGTACGCGGCGGGCGCCGAGGTGGGGCTCGGGCGCGAGGTGCTGCTGCGGCGCGCGGCGGGACTCTTCTTCTGCTCGTGCGCGGCGAATCTGGCGGACGACCTGGCCGACAGCGAGTGCTCGTACCTGGAGGCGCCCCAGCAGGTGGGGCCTGGGGTGCAGTTTGCTTTGCAGTCGCTGTGCTTCGCCACGCTGGCCCAGGCGGAGTTGCCCGCTCCAGTTCTGGTCGAGGCGGCAGGGGCGATGGTGACGGCGGCGGGGCTGCAGGTGCTCGAGGTGCGCACGGGCGCGTGGACGGCTCCGCGCTTCCAGCAGGTGGCCGAAGGCATCGCCGGACAGCAATGGGCGCTCTACCTGCGGGTGCTCTGGGAGGGCACGGAGCGGGTGGAACGGGCGATGACGGTGGGACGGAGCCTGGGCGTGGCGGCTCATGTGGCCGAGGACATCCGCTCGGGGGATGCGCGCTTTCATGGCATGCCCGAGGAGGACCGGCGCAAGGTGCTGGCCTGGGCCCGGGAGGCGGTGGACACGGTGCGCCGCGAGGGCCTCGCGTGTCTGGACGCGGTGCTGCGGACGGTGGAGCCTCACTTCCCCTCGCCCCCCGGGAGAGGGGAAATTGGGGAAGAGTGAGGTCCCCAGGAAGCACTGGGAGCGAGCAGGCGCCTCTTACCGGCCATCCCCATCTTGTCCCTTCAGAGCACCGGAGGAGCACATGGAGGCAATCGAGCAACCACGGTCCGAGCCACTGGCCTCGGGCCTGAGCGTCACCCAGGGCATCTTCTATGTCGCCACGGGCGTCTGGCCCATCGTCCACCTGCGCAGCTTCGAGGCGGTGACGGGCCCCAAGCTCGAGGGCTGGTTGGTGAAGACGGTGGGCGCGCTCATCGCCGTCGTCGGTGGCACCCTGCTGGCCGCCGGCCTGCGCCGCCGCGTCACTCCCGAGCTCATGCAGCTGGCCGCGGGCAGCGCCGCCTCACTCACCGCGGTGGACATCAGGTACTCGCCCCAGCGCATCTCGCCCGTGTACCTGTTGGATGCCCTCGTCGAGGGCGCCCTCGTCACCGGCTGGTGCGTGATCGCCGCGCGGAGTTGGAAGCGCCGAAGCATCCGGCCACCTCCTCCCCAGTACACGTCCCCGGAGGACGCAGCCGGCTTCCCCACGTAGGCCCTGAGTTCATCTCTGGGCTCACGGTGCGGTGAACCAGGTCAGTGCCTCACGCGCGATGGCGGGGGGCACCGTATGCGGCCCGTCAAACTCGCGGTACTGCACGGTGTAGCCCGCCTCCCGCATCAACGGGGCGATGCGCCGGCCGCACTTTTCGATAGGTAGCACCGGGTCCTCCCTCCCATGAGAGAGGAAGACGCCCGGTCTACCGTGCTGCGCCGCCGGCTCCACGAAGCCTGGGGAGAACGCCACCACGTGGGTGAACAGGTCTCCATTCGTGAGGCCCAGCGACAAGGCGAACGAGGCCCCATCCGAGAAGCCCGCCAGGGCGAGCCGCTTCGGCTCCACCGCATAGCGCTCGAAGACGTGGGCCAGCGCTCGGTCAATGAAGGGCACGTCCGGCCCGTACCCGCCGTCGAGCAGGACGATGTCCCACGTCCGCCCCCGGGACTCTGGCGCGAGCAGCAGGAGCCCCGCCTCGTCCGCGAGCGTCAACCACGGCTCCAAGCCGTCGCGAGCGCCACTCCTCGAACCATGCAGCACCACCACCAGGGGCGCGGGCCGGTCCGCCCGGTAGCTCGTGGGCACATAGAGCAGCCCATCGCGCGGGCCTCCCAGACCCAACGGCCGCAAGCCCCGCTCCGGCGCCTCCACGGTGGGGCGACCCGGACGCGAGCGCAATCGGCCCTCGTTCTCGTCCCGCGGGGCGGCCACCGGAGCCTCGCCCTCGGACTTCGTGTCCTTCGCCTGCTTGCAGCCACCCGCCAGCAGCAGCGCCGCCACGAGCCCCCTCTTCATCCAGGCAGACACGGCTCTCCGAAGAATGGGAACGGGGCGTCGCTTCATGGCTTCACGGACGGCCGGGCCGGGGCCCGTCGAGCGTCCGGGAGCGTACCGCGCCGCCCGAGCACGCCACCAGCGGACTCCTCGCCCCCAGGGTGCCGTCCTCCCGCCGACAGGCGGACCCCTCGCGGACACAGGTGGGTTGTCGCCGCCCCTCGCGATGCGGAGCTTGCCCGCCTGGCGGGAGCGGGTTTCCGGAGGAAGCGAACATGGCGTCTCGGAAGCATGCGGGCGTGAAGGACTCGAAGCACAAGCGCGAGAAGGCACAGACGCGCAGGCGGCCCACGGGTAAGCAGGAGCACCGCTTCCCGTCCGTGCAGGCGCCCGAGCCCATCCACGCCACCCCGCCCTCGGGCGATTGAGGCTTCTCAACCCAGTAGAATTAGCGAAGTTGCTCCCCCGAAGGGATGAGCAAATTTCGTGGATTCCACACTTCCTCTGAAGCGCGGCGTGGTGCATCTTCCCACGCCCCCCTGCCGCCTCGCGCGGCACCATCCAGGAGCCCTGCATGTCTCGCGCGCTCACCCTGGTGAGTCTGCTGCTCTTTTTCCTACCTGTGGAGGCACAGGGAGGTTCCACGCCCACCCCAGAGGCCGAGGTGCTCGCCCGGCGTCTGGGCGAGACGACCCTGGGCATGGAAGAGCTGCTCGCCGGCAAGGTGGAGGAGGTGACCATCACCCTGCGCGTGGAGGAGCTCGACGGGGACGGCAACGTGAAGCACACCCAGGAGCGGGTGGACAAGGTCACGGTGAAGGACGGCCAGCAGCGCCGGGAGGTCCTCCAGGCGAGCAAGGACGGCCAGGACGCCACCGAAGCACTGCGCAAGGACCTGGAGGAGCGCCAGCGCAAGGGCGAGGTCCGCACCCAGTTCAACTCCGTCAACCTGCCCTTCGCCTCCTCGCACCTGGCCCAGCACCGCTTCTCGCTGGCGGGGCCAGACCCGCGCGAGCCCCACAAGCTGCGCCTGCGCTTCGAGCCCCGGGAAGACACCAAGGCCCCCTCCGTGCACAAGGGCGAGGCGATTGTGGACCCCAGCTCCGGCCAGCTCCTGCGCCTGAGCTACAGCCCCACCGAGCTGCCCGACATGGCGGACCGGGTGGATGTGCGCATGGACTTCCGCTCCCACCCCGGCGTGGGCCAGGTGCTCGACACGCTGCGCGTGGACGCCGAGGGCGGCTTCCTCTTCTACAAGAAGCACCTGCGCATCACCGCGCGCTACTCCAACCTCGTGCCCGCGGCCACCACCGCCAAGGCCCCGTCCTCGCCCTGAGCTCGCGCCTCCCCCGTGTCCACCACGGGCAGGAAGACGCGGAAGGTGCTGCCCTCGCCCACCAGGCTGTCCACCGTCATCACCCCGCCCAGCCCGCGGATGATGTCGTGGCACAGCGACAGGCCCAGGCCCGTCCCTTCTCCCACCGGCTTCGTGGTGAAGAAGGGCTCGAAGATGCGCTCGAGGTGCTCGGCGGGAATCCCACAGCCGGTGTCGCGCACCTCCACCACCGCCACCGAGTCCCCCAGCAAGCGCGTCACCAGGCGGATCTCCCCACCCGACGGCGGCAGGGCCTGCGCCGCGTTGACGAGCAGGTTGGTGAAGACCTGGGCGAGCTGCACGGAGTTGCCGAGCACCCGCGGCACCTCGCCGTAGTCGCGCACGAGCCGGTTCCCGCCCCCCAACCGTCCCGAGACCAGGCGGATGGAGCTCTCCAGCGCCTCGTGTAGCGCCAGGGGTTGCGGAGTCGCCGTCTCTCCGCGCGAGAGCGATTGGAGACCCTGGACGATGAGCCGCATGCGCTCGGTGCCCTCGCGGGTGTCGGAGAGCGCCTCCAACAGCTCGCGCAGGTCCTCCTCGGGCAGCGGCAGCCGGCGCAGCTCGGTCTCGATGAAGCCGAGGTTGCTGGAGACGAACGCGAGTGGGTTGTTGATCTCATGCGCCACGCCCGCGGCGAGTCTGCCGATGGAGGCCAGCCGCTCGTTGAGCCGCTGGCGCACCTCGGTCTCGCGCTGCTCGGTGATGTCCCGGACGGTGACGGCCAGACAGTCGCCCACCGCGCGCAGCTGGCGGCGGAACCAGCGACGGCCCAGCCCGCGCAGCACCTGCGCCACCTCCTCGTCATGGCTCTGACCGGTCCGCCAGACCTGCTCGCGCAGGTGCGGTGGGGCGATGAAGGCGGCATGGGGGAAATCGGAGAGCAGGCGCCCTTCCGCCCCGCGCGCCTCGTGGCCCAGCAGCGACTCGGCGAGGGCATTGAGGTGCAACAGGCGCACGCCCTCGCCATCCGCCTGGAAGATGAAGAACGCATCGGGGCCGCTGCTGGCCGCCGCCCGGAAGAGCGCCTCGCTCTGGCGGCGGGCCGCCTCGCTCCGACGATGGGGCAGGAGATCCCTCGCAAGGCCGAACATCCCCACCACCGTCCCATCCGGCCGGCGGAGCTGCCCCTTGGTGGAACACCACTCACGCTGGACTCCCGCCATCCGCTCGCTCACCACGATGGATAAGGGGTGCCTGGAGAGCAATGCCCGGCAATCCAACTCCTGAGTGCGCCGAGCCTGCTCCGCGGGCAGCAGCTCGCTGTCAGTCCGGCCGAGGATCTCCTCCACGGACAAGCCGAGGTAGCGCGCTCCGGCGGCGTTGATGAAGGTGTAGCGCCCCTGGAGGTCCTTGGTGAAGACCGCGTCCGGCAGCGCCTCGGCGAGCGCGAGGAAAAGCTCCCGGTAGGGAAGCTCCGGCGGGGAGGGGCTCGGCGCCCACACGGCCTCTCCCACCCCTGACGACGCCATTTCGGGAACAAGCGCCTCGTTCATGAGGCAACGGAAGTAGGCACGGGGACCCCCGCCGAGAAGTCCACCCCCTGAACAATCTGCGCCCTCGCTGTCCGCCACCCGACGATTCCCCTGCCCCCGAGGGCAGCGGTACGCGTCTGGGACCTCACCCAGTTCGGCTTCGCTACAACCCCGCTGGTGCCCGGGCCGTGAGTTCCTCGACCGCATCCCGGCAGCGTGCGCAACGCTCCCGGAATTCGCTGCTGAGTTCGACAACATCCGCGAGCCGACTCCAGTACGCGATCGCACAGCGAGCGGCGTCGAGCCAGACATCGAGATTCTCCGCCGTGGGAGGCTGCGGCTTGAAGGGGCGCTCGATGACACTCGCACCATCAGGCGCAAACACCATGGGCAGCATGTCGTAGATCGGCGCAAGCCGAAGTTGCCCGGCGTCCTTCACGAAGAAGTCAGGGTCCTCCACGAAGAAGGAGAGGTTTCCGAAGTGCCGATCGGTATTTCCGATGAGCTGCCCGAAGGTATCCAGCCAACGCATCCGCCGGGAATCCTCCGCGTCGATGAATCGCGCGTCGAGCAAGCGCCGGGCAGCCTTCGTCCAGGTGTCCGGCTCACCGAAGTACTCGTTGTCGATGGCTCTGAGCGATACCAGCGCCTTTCTTCCTCTTGTACCGATTCGATCGAAGCGCTCGACCTCCAGGAAGCGATACCCCTCGATGAGCATCGAGCGTGCGGAGGCGGCCTGGAACCCTGCCTGTCGAATGGCCTCGAGCGCGAAGCTCTCGCAGACGAGGAGGTCCCCCCACCGGCGAGAGGCTGCACTCTCATCGCGATCCGCGAACTTCACCAGCACGTGGCCGGCTTCCGAGTACGTCACGAACTTGGGTTGTTCACCGCCGGCCGATGAGCCGGGCTGCCCTGACATCGAGGCACGAACGAGCTGGGGATAATCATCGCAACGAACCGGACGCGGTATCTCCGCGAGAAACCGGTTCAACGACTCGTCACCCAGGATGAGATCGCCAACGCAATCCTCCCCGCGCAGGGCCAGCGCAATCAGCCGGTGGTCGTCACTCCAATAGGAGATGCTCTGCGGAAGCTCCAGCCCCGGATACCGCGCAGTGAAGCTTCGACCGATGTAGCCCTGCGGACTCATGTCCGCCGCGAAGGGTGGCAGCCCGTCGAAACGCTTGCCTGCGCCATCTGCAACCTCGAGCCAATGTGAACCACTCGCGAGCAGATGGAGTACTCCGTACCGCCGAATGCCCCCCCGCTCATCCACCTGATGGATCGGTACCCGCCGCCCGATCTCCTGGAGAGAGCGGGTGAGCGCGTACCGCGTTGCGCGAGCTCGCCCCATCCGACAGACGCGCTCCCCTGCCGCGGTGATGAGCCGCGATACCGTCTGCTGGGAAACCCCAAGCAAGGAGACAAGCTCGCTCGCTCGGACTTCGACCTGGCGACCCAGCACGACCAGGAGCTGTTCCACGGAAACCATCGAAGAGGTCCTGAGTAGATTCCGGAGTAGATTCTTGATGGCAATATGCCGGAATTACTCCAGAATCTCCATTAAAGGTCGTGCTTACTGAGTAGATAGCAACGTCCTGATTACGCGCCCTCGGGGTGCAGGGCGGCCAGGTGGCCCAGGCGCTGGACGGTCACTCCCATTCCGGGAGGCGGACCTCTTCACCGCAGTCAGTTCGCCCAGCCTCCGGGTATAGCGACCGCAGGAGTTCGGTCCCAACCGGCTCAGCGGCATCCTCACGGCGGAAACCCCAGGCCGTGATTCTCAACGGGAAGCACACCAACCGGTTGGAGGTCAGTCACCTGCGCCACGACTCAACAGACTCCCAGTAGCTCACGGTTGGATGGACTGCGGCTCACGCGGCTTGCGCGAGCGCGCCGAGACCGGCGCGTAACACTTGCCCTGGTATTCGGCATCGTCCTCATAACAAGGCGGGCGCTTTTCCAGCGTCTTCCAACAGCCGCCGTTGATTTCCACCTCTCCCTTTTTCGGCAGACACGGCGCCTTCGCCTGGTCGCTGAAAGGCTTCGCAGGCAGGGGATAGGCGATACCCACCAAGCCCTCGTCGCTCGTGCCCACCAGCGTGGGCGCGCGGCTCTCCTCCACAACCTGCACGGCCAACCCGCCGGCATCGTGCTGCTCGCCCCGCTGGCTCTCGAGGTAGGCCCGCACGTGCGCTGCAACCATCAGCAGCACCAGAGCCGCGATGCTCAGCTCGATTCCGTGGTCCAGCCCCTTCGCCAGCACCCGGCGCGCGCCCGCGGCCCACCGCTTCAGCCGTCCCTCCGGCGGGTGCGTCAGGTGACGGCGTGCCTCGTCGCTCCACTCCATCCGCTCCGTTACGCGGGTGAGCACCTCGAACAGCCCCGCCAGTGCTCCCAGCCCTCCCGTGGCCGGCGCCTGTTCCACCTCCAGCGCCACATAGGGCGGCCGAGCCTGGGCCGTGACGCGCAACGTCCAGTCTTCCTCGGGGTCCCCGCACTCGCTCGGACCCGGCACCAGCACCAGCGCTGGCGCATCCGTGTGCACGTTATGCGCCTCGAAGAGCCGTCCCTCCACCTCCGAGCCATTGCTCCCGTGCCGCCTGCCGAGCCGATACGGCCCCAGCATCCCGTCCTTCCCGCGTCTGGTGTCCGCCATGCGAGCGACTCCTCTCTCCCTTCTTCTACACCTCAGGTCTCAGCCCGTCGCCCAGTCCACTCGCTGGACTCCACGCATCGGCCGCAACACCGTGTTCGCAATGCGAAGGTCTCCCGGTTGGCCGCCATCATGACCCCACGAAACGTGACCTTTTGTAACGGATTACCATTGCCTACTTCAGAGGTCATCTCTAGACTGCATGCATGGGTCATGGCTGGATCGACAGTCCCTGGATGCCGCTTGAAGAAGCACCTTCGACTCCCCATGCTCCTGGCATGAGCGGGTCGAAGCGCAGGGCCACCTACGAAGACCTGGAGACGATCCCCCCCAACTGCGTGGGGGAGATCCTCGATGGCGCGCTGTATGTGAGCCCTCGCCCCGCCTCACCCCATGCCCGGGCCGCCTATCGACTCGGGGGGTGGTTGTCGGGACCCTTTGATCTGGGCAAGGGAGGACCCGGAGGCTGGGTCATTCTGGTCGAGCCCGAGTTGCACCTGGAGAATGACGCCCTGGTGCCGGACCTGGCGGGCTGGCGCCGGGAGCGCATGCCGGAAATGCCGCACACAGCGGCCTTCACGCTGAGCCCCGACTGGGTGTGCGAGGTGCTCTCGCCATCCACGGCAGTGCTGGATCGGGAGAAGAAGATGAAGGCCTATGCCCGCGAAGGAGTGAGCCACCTGTGGCTGGTGGATCCACTCCAGCGGTCACTGGAGGTCTACCGGTTGGAGGGCCGGCGCTGGAATCGGCAGGGCCACTGGAGCGGGGAGTCCACCGTGCATGCCGAGCCCTTCGCGGTGCTGCCGTTGGAGCTCGCCATGCTTTGGGAGCGGTGACACTCATACCCTCCTTCCATGGACACTACGGACGACCTCCATTCGGATGCCGAGACCAGTTGGGCCAAAGTGCTTGAGCGCCGAGCCCGGGAGGTCATCAGCGGAGAGGTAGCGCTCGTCAGCCCCGAGGACGCTCGACAACACGTGGCCGAACACCTTGAGCGACTTCGCCGGGAGGCACAGGCCACGAGCGACGTCGACCGGGATAAAGGGTGAAGCGCGTTCGCCGACTCCCGAACCAGGTCAGACAGCCGCGAGCCGCTCCCCACGGATGAGCAGGCCACCGTCCATGTCCCACCCTACCTGACTCGGCCGGCCAGTGACCTCGGACTGCTCCCAGCAATGTTGCGCGGGTGCGCCGGGCTCGTCCGGAGACATGAGCTTGATGCGCTGGTCTCCGTCCGGCACACACAGCCGGATATGGATGGGATGTGGCGGCTGGATGAGCTTGACCAGTTCCACCACTCCGCGGTCGATGAACGGAGACACCAGCACCACCCGGAGCTCGGGCACCTTCGGGCACCCCGCCGCCATCAAGGCCTTCTGGAAAGCGCGTGGATAGAGCAGGAGTTGGGCGAGCGCATCCTTGGATGCCTTCACCTTGAACTCGACCAAGGTGATGCCACCTGCCGTGTTCCGCGCCACGAGGTCCAGGATGAGCGCGCCAATCCGCACCTCGGCCGCGCTCGGCTTCAGGAGGGGAACCTCCGGGTCGAGGTCATCCCAGTGGTGCTCCTCGACATAGGCTCGGAATTCACGCTCGTTCGTTGTCCAGAGATCCATGGCGCCTCCTCCAAGCGCACGATGGCATCAACCCACCCGATATGCCACGCAACACATGGAGCCGTACAAGTTGCCATCCAGCATCCCTGGCGAAGCATGACCTCACTGAAGCCAGGAACCAAACTGGCCTCGGTGCTTCAACAATACCCCCGCGAGCGCCCCTCCCACGAAATCGAAGTAGTTCATGTCCGGAGAGCCGCAGAACCCCTTGTGGCTTTCGAGGAACCGCCCCCTCGCGATACTGGCATGGAGCAAGGGAAAGATGTTCACCTGGCTGGGATTGAAGTTACCAACGCTCTTCTTGAACTCCACCCCCATCTTCGTGGTGTTCCATTCCCCATACGCCTTGTTCGGACTCTCACCGAGCGCACGACGGGCAAACTCCCAGGCGAACGAACCAAAGCACAGGACGAGCCGGGGTTTGTGCTCGGCCAGCAATCTCTCGAACTCTGTGACGTCGCTACAGACCTCGTCCTGCCAGCCCGCCACATCCGGCCTCGGCTTGCGCTCGGGATGCTTCACCGCATTACGCACATAGAGCTCGCTGTCGTCGAGCCGAACACGGTGCGCCCGGAAGGCATGGGCCTGAATGACATCAAGAATGGGCGTCCAGATGTTGTGCCTCGTGGGGTGAAGACGATCGAGCGGAACGGTGAGGCGATCACTGAAGTTCGCTGGCTCGGAATCGCCCAGCAGCCCCAACGCACTCGATTTCTGTCCTGCATCGCGCGCCATATTGGAGATGCGTTTCTCCACCATCATGTCGTCCCCCTTTGCTTGTGAGGGCGAGGTGTTGGACCCGCCGCCCCCTCTCTCTCTACGCAACACCCCGCGAGCAGTTGCCCCGGGCCTTCTCCGCGCCCTGCCGCTTCTTGAGCGGGGTCACGAAGTCATCGCTCACCGAGTAGGCTCTCGTCTCCGCAGCGTACTCCACTTGTGCCGTCAGGGAGTTGGTGACCAGTCCGGCCAGCAGCGCCCCGGCTTACCAGGGTTGTTCTTCACACAGCGGAAGCCCGAGCCGCACGAGGCAGGCTCGTGAGGCTCGCAGGGCAGCTCACAGGTCCTCGTGAAACAAAAGCGACCTTCCGGACACGCCGGGAGTCCCTTGCCACACTCCCGCACGCACGCCATCCACACCTTGCCCGGAGCCGTGACTCCATCGAGCACCTTGCACACCTGACTCTCTGGGCAGGCTGACTGCTGACAGTTGGGGCCATATACCTCCATGCAGGCAGAGACGCCTTCCTCGAACCGGATGCACTGCTGACCCGTGGGGCAACCTCGCGCCTCGCATGTCGGTAGACACAGTGGCTCGGGGACGACATCAGCGCAGAAGGACCCCTCCGGGCAGTCCTTCGCCGCATCCAAGCGGCAGGGACGACCGCACCAGCCCTCACGTCCACCGCACAGCAACCCAGGCCCGCAGGCTTCATCAGCCCTGCTGGGAAGCACCTCGCACCGCTCGCCGTCCTTACGGGTTCCCATCAGGACGCAGAGGCGCATCAGCGAACCGTCCTCACCTGCGGCCACGCCACGACAGACGTGCCCGTCTTCGCAATGCGAATCCGACATGCACTGGCTGTCGGCGCAGATGGAGCGCCAGGTCCGAGGGTCCCGCATGCAGCGCAAGGGAGCCTCACATTCGGAGCTGCGCATGCAGGCACGGCCATAGGTCTCCAGGCGCCTACGCTCAGCGGCCTCCAGCATCGGGATGAGGCGCGCTCCTTGCCGGGGAGCGGGTCGCAGCACACCGCTCAGAAGCAGGGCCAGGGGCAGGAGGAGGAGCAGCAGCACACCAGCCCCCAGCACCATCCGCCATTTCATCATTTCAGCTCGTCCAGCTTTGCCAGTTCGCCTGCGGCGATTTCACGGTAGAGGGGGGCGACCTCCACCGCGAGCACCTCCTCCATCCGCCTGCACGCGCCCTCAAGGTCGCCCGCACGACTCCTGGCGTTCGCGGCCATGCCGTGACTCCAGCATGCGTGTCCCCATGGGTCAACGGAGCGCGTTGGAGACGGAGCCATCTCGCCAGAAGCCACTTCCCCTCGCCGCCCGGCCGTCCACCTGTGCTAAACCCCTCCGCCCGATGGCGACGAGCGACGAGCTGACGGCAGCAGATCTAGAGCGGTTGTCACGGGCCGAGGCGCCCGACCTCGCGGAGGCCGTGCTGGCCTTCCTCGAGCAGCCCGACAAAGAGCCCGAGAAGCTCCCCAAGGGAGCCCTCACCTTCGACGGGCTCATGTCCCTGCTCCACCAGTCCCAGGCCCGCCGCAGCGCCGAGGCCCGTCACACTGGCGCCCGCGAGGCCTGGCAGCGCTACCTCGCCCAGAAGGACGTCCCCCTCCCCGCCCGCTTCGCCCTCGCGGACCTGCTCGTCTCCCTCTACGAGCGCAACACCAGCGCCTCCCGCGCCGCCCTCTTCGAGCTCGCCCGCAAGGCAGACCTCCGCTACGGCCTCTGGGGCGGCCTCAAGCGCATCTACAAGCTCGCCGAGGAGCGTCACGATGCCGAGATGTTCGGCGTCCTCGCCTGGCGCTTCGACACCGAGCGCTCCGAGTCCTACCGCACCCGCGACGTCTCCCGCGGCACCCTCACCTACCTCCAGCGCCGCGCCTGGCGCTACCTCCGCCAGCTCGGCCAGTCCGTCCCCGAGCTCTACCCCCAGTTCGCCGTCGAGGTCCTCCGCCACTACGAGCCCGATACCTCGTGGCGCTCGTGCTGGGTCTCCAACCACATCTGGTCTCACGAGACGGACAACTACTCCGCCGACACCTTCCCCATCGAGCCCCCCAGCGACATGGTGAAGAAGCGCGCCTTCACCGACGCCTGGAAGCGCTCGCCCGACGCGCTCATGCGGCTGCTCGACACCTGCCAGTCGGACCCCGCTGCCCGCTTCGCCATCCAGGGTCTCCGCAAGGACTTCCCCGACACCCTGCGCTCCCAGCTCACCCCCGCCTGGCTCGACCGGCTCGCCCGCCGTCCGCTCGCCAGTGCCCATGACTTCCTCGTGGAGACCCTCCAGGGCTCCCCCGAGTTCCACCAGGGCAAGCTACGCGAACTCGGGCTCCACGAGGCCGTGCTCGCCCTGCTCGTCTCGGAGAGCACCAAGGCGCGCACCTACGCCATCGAGTACGCCCGGGCGCACGCGCAGGACCTCCCCGCCGAGCGCCTCGCCGAGCTGCTCGCGGGCGAGCACAACGACGTGAAGGCCTACGCCGCCGCCGTGCTGGAGAAGCGCAACCCGCGCGAGCTCGGCCCGGACTTCCTCGGCCGGCTGCTCGTCCACAAGCAGACCGCGAAGTTCGCCGCCAAGGCCCTGGAGCAGAGCTTCGACCGCGCCGAGCTCACCCAGAAGTTCCTCTTCGACATGCTCTTCGGCGACGAGGAGCAGATTGAGTGGGCCACGAAGTACCTCAAGGCCAAGTACGGCAAGGGCGAGCTGCCCGTGTCCTTCTGGAAGGCCCTCCTCGATGACAAGCGCCTGGAGGAGTACGGCAGCGACGTGGAGGAGCTGGCGCTCGAGTCGCTCAAGGCCTTCAAGCCCGCGGACATCGGCGCCGACTGGTTGCTGGATCGCGCCATCCACCCGAGCTTCGGCGACACCATCTCCGAATGGCTCACCGAGGCGGACGCGCTGCCCGGCCTGGATGTGGAGCGCGTGAAGGGGCTCGTCTTCAACGCGAAGTACCGCCACGTGGCGATCCAGCTGCTCGGCAACCGCAAGCTCTTCGCCCCTCGCGACGTGGGCATTCCGTGGTTGCTGGCACTGGCCCGGCGCGCGGACCCCACGCTGCACGAGTTCGCCCATCGCTACCTGCTGGAGAACGTGGTGCCCGCCGACTTCAGCGAGTCCGGCGATGCCAACGCGGGCCTGGAGCGGCTCTTCGATCTGGCGCTCGGTGCGAAGCAGCCCGCGCCCGTGCGCACCTTCGCCCAGACGTACCTGCGCTGCCACCACCCCGTCATCGGCCCCGAGCAGCCCGAGTCCAAGTCCTACCAGCTCAAGCCCAAGGCGCCTCGCAACGCGTACACCCCCGAGCGCCTGTGGCCCGCCCTCTTCGATGCCCGCGACGACGTGCGCCACTTCGCGCTCGCCGTGACGCGCGTGGAGCTGCGCGCCTGGGGCTGGCACACCCGCGTGTACGAGCTCGCCGAGGCCAACGCCAAGGAAGTGCGCAACCTCGCCTATGACGCCCTGCTCGACGCGGGCGAGGAGGGCGCCGACAAGCGCCGCACCCTGACTCCCGAGGAGCTGGACCCCGTGAAGGTGTTCACCCTCACCGAGAGCACCAAGCGCTCCACGCGCGAGGTGGCCGTGGAGCTCATCCGCCGCCACTACGCGCGCCTGGGTGGGCCCGAGCGGCTCGCGTGGCTCATGGAGAGCGCCGACCGCGAGGTGGGCCTCTTCGCCATCCGGCTGCTCTGGGAGAAGCACCGCCCGCTGCACCTGCCGGAGGGGTGGAAGCCCTCGGGCGCCGCGGAGTCTCCGGTGGGCGCCACCGAGCGCTTCGCCAATGTGGAGGCCCTGCGCACCTTCCTGCGCCGCATGCTCTTCGGCCTGCCCCCGGGGCGCTCCAAGGAGGGCCGCGAGGGCAATGTGGTCCGGAGGGTGTCGGCCAGCGAGGCCAAGCGCCGGGTGATTGAGCTGGTACGGGATTTGGGATTGGAAGACGAGAGCTTTGCCCGCGTCGTGACGCCGGTGCTCGGTGAGTTCACCGGCTCGCTGGCCAAGGGCGAGTGGCATAGCTGCCTTGCATCGCTGGTGAGGCTGCGCGCCGCGCACCCCGGTGTGGAACTTGGAGGATTCTGACGTATGGCTTCACTGTCCATCGGCCATTACGAGAAGGTCCGCGCGCTCGCGGCCAATGCGCGCCTGCTGCTCGTCGGAGGCGCTCGCGCCGCCTCCAACAGCCGCCTCACCGCCTACGAGCCCGCCACCAACAAGGTGGCCTGGAGCGTGGAGCTGCCCGCCGCCGTCCTCGGGCTCGCCCTCGCCGGCGAGAGCTGGGTCGCCGCCTGCGCCGATGGCACCGTGCGCATCGGCGCCCTCGGGGATGGCACCGTGCAGCGCGAGGTGAAGGATGCCCACCGTGGCGCCTGCACCGCCATCGCCCTCAGCCCCGACGGCACTCGCGCCTTCACCGTGGGCCTGGATGGTTTCCTGCGCGCCTGGGAGCTCGCCAAGGGCAAGCGCGTCCACGAGTGGCAGGCCTCGCCCCTGCCCCTGCGCACCGTCGCCGTGGACCCCTCCGGCACCTACGCCGCCTGCGCCGGTGATGACTCCGTGGTGCGTTCCTTCACGCTCGCCAACGGGGCCCGCCGCGACATGCCCGGCCACGAGGGCTCGGTGCGGTCACTCGCCTTCACCCCGCGCGATGGGCGCCTCGTCTCCGCCGGAGATGATGGCAAGCTGCGCATCTGGTACCTCGTCGGCGCCGTCGAGCACGAGGTGCGCGGTGACAAGGACTCCGGCCATGCCGGCTCCGTGCTCGCCCTCCTCTTCCCGCCCACGCCCACTCCCGAGCGCGGTGAGGAGGCCTCCGACCGCATCTTCTCCTCCGGCGACGACGGCAAGGTGAAGGCGTGGCGCCTGGACGAGCGCCGCAAGCCTCGCACGCTCGACTGCGGCAGCAAGCCCGTGCACGCCCTGGCCTTCGCTCCGCCGGTGAGCGCGCGGCAGGCCAAGGTGCAACTCGGCCTCGTCTACACGGGTGGCGAGGACCGCACGGTCCGCCGCTTCGAGCTGGACACCGAGGGCAAGCCCTCCACCGACACCACCGCCTACGCCCACGGCTTCGACCTGCTGGAGGAGTCCCGCCGGGGCAACCGTCCCAAGCGCGAGGCCGCCGTGCGCGAGGCCGCCGCCCTGGAGGAGTCCGAGGCGCTCGACTTCGTCCTCGCGATGCTCTCCTCGGACCGCGAGCACGAGGTGCGCAAGCTGGCCGCCGAGGAGCTGGGTCGGCTCGGCCGCACCGGCGCCCGCGTCAAGCTCCGCGAGCGTCTGGACGATGAGCACCCCGCGGTTCGCGCCGCTGCACTCGAGTCCCTCGCCACGCTGGAGAAGGAGTCTCCGCTCGCTGCCCCGCGTGCCGCGCTGGACTCGCGCTATGCGGACACGCGCATCGCCGGATTGCGCCGGCTGGCCACGCTCGGTGGGACGTCGCCGCTGGTGCCGGGCCTCATCTCCAGCAAGCTGACGGACTCGGATGCCTCCGTCTCGACGACCGCGCTGGACGCGCTGGTGCAGGTGTTCCCCAAGGAGAGCACCGAGCCCCTCAAGACGGCCTTCGAGCGCGGCACCGCCCACCTGCGCGCCGAGGTCCTCATCCGCGCCGCGGGTGCCGGCTGGCTGGGCTCGCCCCAATTGCAGCCCCTGGTGGCCCGCGCCCTCGATGACTCGGACGCCGACGTGCGCCGCGTGGCCTTCACCGTGCGCGTGCTGGAGCGCCGGCCCCTCGCCCACGTGCTGGAGGAGAAGGACGAGGACTTCGCTCGCGCCGCCCTGGACGTCGCGCGCCGCCTCACCCACCGTCCGCGTCCCACTGATGACGAGGCTCGCGCCGCCCGCGCCGAGCTGCCCGGTACTGGCAAGGCCGGGGAGCCTCTCTCCGAGCCCAGTCTGGAGCCGCTGCTCGCCGCCATGGCCTGCCGCACTCCGGATACCGCCGTTCGTGGCGCTCGCGGCCTCGCGCAGCTCGGGGATGCCCGGGCACTCGGTGCCCTGCTCCAGCTCTCCCGCGAGCCCGACGCCGCCATCCGCCGTCAGGCCGCCGAGGCCCTCCGCGCCCTCCAGGACCCCCGCGGCCGCGAGCGCCTCGTGTGGATGCTGGATGACGAGAACGCCGACGTGCGCGCCACCGCCCTCGACGCGGTGGTGACGCTCGACACCGAGGCCCCTCTCTCCAGCGCCGAGGCCGCCCTCCGCTCGTCCTTCGAGGATGTGCGCGTCCGGGGCCTCGACCGGCTCGTGAAGCTCCCGGGCAAGCGCTCCGAGGCCGCCGTGCACCTGCTCGGCGATGCGCTCGAGGACGAGTCCGCCAAGGTGCGCGACGAGGCCTTCCGCACCCTCTGGGCCTGGAACGAGAAGAATCCCCAGGAGGCCCTGGAGCGCGCGCTCTCTGGTCGCTTCCCGGACCTGCGACGCCGCGCCGTGGACGAGCTCGCCGCCCGCCTTAATAAGGAGGACTGGGCGCTCGAGCGGCTGAAGAAGGTCGTGGGCGACCGCGACGCCGGCGTGGCCCAGGCTGCCTATGAGGCCTGGGTGAAGCATGCGGGCAAGGAGCAGGCCGAGCCGCACCTCGCCGCCATGGACACCGCTCACGCCTCGCTGCGCGCCCTGGCCGCGAAGAACGCTGCCCAGGCCCCCGCCGAGTCCGTGCGCTCGCCGCTCCTCAAGCTGCTGCTCGCCGAGGAGCCCCAGGTCTACCTCGCTTCTATTGAGTCGCTCGACAAGCTCATCAAGAACGAGAACGGCCCCCTGCTCGCGGGTCTCGGCTCCGGTGAGCTGCCCCTCAAGGTGCGCGCGGCCGAGCTGCTCGCCGCCCGCGGCGCCGAGGACATCATCGAGTCGATGCGCAACCTCCTCACCGACAAGGAGCTGCAGCGCATCCATCCGCCGGCCTTCCTCGAGCCGTTGCGCCACCGGGCCGCGAGCGCCCTCGCCACCCTCGGCTCGCGCCGGCTGCTGTCCTTCTTCGCCACCACGCTCCTCAAGGACGAGGCCAGCGGGGTGCGCGAGCAGGCCGCGCGCGGGCTCGCCACCGCCAGCCGCCGCGGCGACGAGGGCTACCTCCTGGACGCGCTCGGACACGCGGACGTCGCCGTGCGCTCGTGGGCCGCGGATGGTCTGTCGCGACTCGGCGACATCCGCGCCCTCCCCGTCCTCACCGGCAACCTGCGCCACGAGCACCAGCCCATCCGCATCGGCGCCATCCTCTCCTTCGCGGCGCTCGGGCCTGACGGGGACAGCGGCCTGCTGCACGGCCTGGAGGACCGCGCCCGCGAGGTGCAGGAGACTATCTTCGCCATCGTCCTCGCCCGGGACCTGCGCGCCTCGCGCCGAGGCGAGCCGCCCGACCTGCTCACCAGTGCCCTCTCCAGCGCACGGCCCGAGGTGCGCTACGCCGCGGCCCGCGCCCTGGAGCTGCGCACGGAGACGGAGGCCTACCACGCTCACCTGGTGGAGGTGCTCCAGCCGACCCGCCCCGAGAAGGCCGGCGACATGAAGGACTGGCCCACCGAGGCCGAGCGTGCCCGCAACATGGTGGGGCTCGCCGAGGCACTCGCCAGCGACGTGCCCGAGCAGCGCTACGCCGCCGCCCAGGTGCTGCTGCTGCGCCACAAGCCGCTCGACTACTTCCGCGAAGCCTCGAAGGCCGCCCGTCCGCGCTCGCTGGAGGCGCCGTGGAAGCCCGAGACCTCTCCCCAGGTCCAGTCCCGTCCCGTGGAGGAGAAGCCCGCGCGCAACTGGCTGCGCCGCCTCTTCTCCACCGCCACCGGCAAGGCCGCCACCGCCGAGCCCTCGCCCGAGGCGCTCGTCTCCGCCGAGAAGCAGCACCTGCGCCGGCTCGCCTTCGGTGCCTACGTGGGCCTGCTGCGCCAGGTGTCCGCCGGTGACGACGAGGGCCACCGCGTGCGCCGCGATGCCGTGGACCGCGTGGTGAAGCTCACCCAGGAGGGCCATGCCGGCACGCCCGCCGCCGTGGCTGCGCTCCTGCGCGCCCTGGAAGACCCCCACCAACTGGTGCGCAAGGCGGCCCTCGCCGGCCTCAAGGAGCTGTACCCCGCCGGCTCCGACGAGCCGCTGTCGCTCGCCCTGGCCTCGCTCTCGCCGGATGTGGCTCGCGCCGCGCTGGATGAGCTCGCCACCCGCGGGGCATCCACCAAGGGCCGCATCACCGCCGCGCTCAACTCGCCCCTGGCCGACGTGCGCAAGTACGCCTTCGAGCTGCTGGAGCGCCTCAGCCCTCCGGGCAGCCTGGAGCCCCTGCTGGCCGCGCTCGGCAGCGAGCATGCAGACCTGCGCGTGGGCGTCATCGAGCGGCTCGCCGGTGCCAATGACCCGCGTGTCACCGAGGCCCTCGGCCGCGCCGCTGGAAGTGAGCATGAGGATCTGCGCCTGCGCGCCGCGGAGCTGCTGGCCTGGCGTCAGGATGACCGCGCCGTGGAGGTGCTCGCCGCCTTCCTGCGCTCGGAGAACGCCTCGGCGGTGAAGCGCGCCCAGGAGGGCTTGGCCCGGCTCGGCTCGGCCGCCGCGGTGGGAGCGCTCGCCGCTCGGCTGCGCACCTCGACGGAGGCCAACGAGCGCCTCGCCCTGGTGAAGGCCCTGGGCCTCACCCACAGGCCCGAGGCCGTGGATGCCCTGGCGCGGCAGCTCGACGACGAGTCCAACCCCGTGCGCCTGGCCTGCGTGAGCGCCGCGATGGACGTGGCCACCCCGCCCCAGAAGGACGAGAAGGGCGAGAAGAAGCGCGACGCGGCCCTGGCGGTGCGCTTCCTGCGCGCGGCCGTGCGCAGCGCGGACCCCATGGTGCGCAAGGCCGCCGCCACCGAGCTGGAGCAGGGCGACGACGTGGGCCAGGACGAGCTGCTCGCCGGCCTCTTCGCGGACCGGGACGTGACGGTGCGCATGGAGTCGGTGGCGCGCTACGCCTCGCGCGTCATCCACAAGGGCGCGAAGGTGGAGCCTCTGGAGGAGGTGCTGCGCGGCGGCGCTCGCGAGCTGATGCTCCCTGCCGCCGAGGGCGTGGCCTTCCGAGGCCTCACGAGTGCCCTGCGCCCGCTGCTGCTGTACGTGCGCGCGGGCGAGGAGGGAGACCGGGAGCGGGCCCTGCTGGCCCTGGGCACGCTGGGTGACGCGCGCGCCCTCTCCGAGCTGGAGCAGGTGGCCGCCGGTGGCACGCCCGAGGCCCCCGTGGAGGAGAGCATGGTGGCCGCGGCCCTCGAGGGCCTGGGCCGGCTCGCTCCGAAGCTGCCCGAAGGAGAGGATCGCCGCCGCACCGAGGAGAAGGTGGAGCTCTCCGCGATGGAGGGCCGCTCCACCGAGCTGCAGAAGGCCGGCGTCCGGGGCCTGCGCTTCATCGGCGGCGAGCGTGCTCGCTCCCGGCTGGAGACGCTCCTGGGTGACGACAACATCAACAACGAGGTGCGCTTCGTCGCGGCCCAGGAGCTGGGCAAGCTCGGGGACATCGCCGCCGAGGGAACGCTGGCGCAGGCGCTGAACGATTGGGACGACGACCTGCGCACCGCGGCACGCAAGGCGCTCGACGCGCTCTTCCCCAAGGAGCGCATCCGGGTGGAATTCCTCGCCGTGGCCAGCGAGCAGGAGGACATCTCCGAGCCCGCCGCCAGCTACCTCGCCACCGAGGCGGACCCGGTGCAGTTGCTGCCGCGGCTGGCCACGCTGGACAAGGAGGAGCTGCGCCAGCGGTTGCGCCGGGGACTCGTACGGCGCGCGTCGCTGCCCGCCGGAGCGCTGGCGATGTTGCTCGGCCACGAGAAGCCCGCCGCTCGCGAGGAGGCCGCCTGGCTGGTGGGCGCGCGCACCGGTGAGCAGGACGCTTCACGGGCCTGGTCCGCCGACGACCGTGCCCTGCTGGGCCGTTCCATCGTCACCGCCGAGCGCCGCACCGCCACGGAGTGGGCCTCCACGCCCGCCCCCAAGCGTGAGCCCCTGGAGAGCGCCTGGGAGATGCTGCTGTGGGCCGGCTCGTGCCTGGGCGTGACGGAGCTGGCCAAGGCGGGCAAGGACATCCTCCAGGGCGGTGAGGCCAAGGCCCCGGCAGGGGTACGCCTCGAGGCGGCCCGAGCGCTGGGCCGGCTGAACACGGCCCCCGAGGCCCTGCGTGCCGCACTGTCCGACCCGGACGCAGAGGTGCGCGAGGCCGCCGCCTCCGCCCTGGCCCGCATCACCCCCGAGCGCGCCGCCGAGTGGGCGCTGGAGGTGCAGCCGTTCGACCCCGTGGCCACCGGCCCCGCGGGTGGAGCGGTGCGCAGCCCCAAGCAGCTTGCCTCGTCCGAAGCCCGCCGCATGGCGCTGCCCTCGGTGCTGGCCGGCAAGGAGCTGGAGCCGCTGCGTCCGCTGGCCACCAATAAGGATGAGCAGGTGCGGCAGGATGCCTGGGCCGCCCTGGGCCGACTGGGAGGCACCGAGGCCGCGGAAGTGCTGCGCGGCCAGGCCTTCGACAAGTCTCAATCCGTGGAGCTGCGGAAGGCCGCCTACCGCGCCCACAAACGTGCACTCCGCGCCGCCGAGCGCGCCCGGAAGGAAGGGAGCCCGTCGTGAGCACCGCCACCCACCACGCCGTCGAGCTGCGCTACGCCACCACGAGTGACGTGGATGCTGGCGCCAATGCCTCGCGCGTCCAACTGGCCCTGGAGGGCTCGCGAGGCACCGTGGGCGTTCGCGGCCGGGTGCGTGAGCCCGCGCTCTTCCGCGATACGCTCGCCGCCGCCCTCGGCATCCTCGCCTCGGACCTGCGCTACCGGGGCAAGGACCGCACCGCGTACCTCGCGTACCTGATGAAGCAGGGCAAGCGCGCCACGGCTCAAATCTGGGAGGCGCAGAAGGCCTTCCTGGACCAGTCGCTGGAGGGCGAGAAGAAGGCGGACGCGGTGCTGGACCCGGTCCTCACCGTGGACCCGGACCAGGTGTCGCTGGAGGTGTTCTCCCGCGACGAGAGCGCCTATGCGCGCCTGTCCTTCGACAACTCGCTCTTCGAGGGCCGCGAGGCCGCGCACGGCTCCACCTTCCTGGACGTGCCGGCGGACCTGTTGGCCAAGGTGGACCGGCTGCGCACCTACGTGCCGGTGTCGCTGGAGGCCCACGTGGCGCTGCCCGCGCGCGGAGACGAGTCCCGCGCCCCGCGCAATGTGGAGGTCCCTCTCGCCTGGCTGCGCGGCTTCCTCCAGGTGCAGTCCGCCGCCACGCTGCCGTCGAGCACCTGCTCGCTGGCGCCCATCGACCTGTACAACCTGCTCTTCGCGCTGCGCACCCGGAAGGCGAAGAAGGCCCCGCGCGCCCTGCGCTTCGAGCTCGTCCCCGGCATGCAGCCGAGGCTCGTGCTGGAGCCGTGGGAGCTGGTGCTGGAGTGCCATGGGCCGAAGTACCAGGGCAACGCGCCCGCGGTGGTGCGCACCTTCGGACGGCAGCGGCTGGCGGCCCTCGCGCGCCTGTTGCCCCATGCGCAGGGCGTGCGCGTGCAGATGCTTGGGCCAGGCCTGCCGGTGTTCTGGGTCATCGACCTCGGCCCGGCGACGCTCACGCTTGCGCTCACCGGGTGGACGGAGAGCGGCTGGTCCAGCGCGGCGGCCTTCGATGCGCTCATGCCTCGCGACGTGCCGGACGGGCTCGCGGAGAAGCTGCGCAACCGGCTGCGCAAGGAGGGCCCGCTGAGCTTCGAGGTGCTCGCCTCGGGGACGGACGCTCCCAAGGACGCGGTGCGAGGGGCGCTGCAGCTCGAGTGCCTGCGCGGGCGCGTGCTGTATGACATCGCGAAGGGCACGTACCGGCCGCGCGAGCTGCTCTCCACGCCGGTGAACGAGGCCGTCATCCGCTACGGCAACGAGCGCGAGGAGCGGGCGCACCGGCTGCTGGGCGACGGTGGCGCCGGCGCGGGCGAGGTGAAGCTCACCAAGGTGCACGACGTGGTGGGCGTGGGCACGCGGCTGAGCGGCGAAGTGGTGGACCGCGAGGCGGTGCGCAGCTTCTACCCTGGCTTCCTGTTGGACCTGGAGGGCCGGGTGCGCGAGGCGAGCTGCGGCTGCCCGCACTACCGGCGCTCGGGGCTGCGCGAGGGCCCGTGCGAGCACATGATTGCCCTGCGGCTGGCGTACGCGCGGCAGAGGGCGCAGGAGGAGGCGCTGCGGCAGACGCCGAAGGGCCGGGCGCTCATCCGCGCGGAGACGCGCTCGTACGTGCGGCGCGACGAGGCCGGCCAGGAGCAGGTGTACCGGGTGTCGCTGGACGGCAAGCTGGTGTCGGTGGAGTGGGGCCCGCGCCTGGGCGAGCAGCGCCACCAGCGGCTGTGGTTCGACACGGACAGCGAGGCCCGCACGGCCTACTTCACGCGCCTGGAGTCACTGGCCGCCGAGGGCTTCATCGACTCGGCGGGCGGGGCGGTGTAACCGGAGGCCACGGTGACACCGTGGCCCTCCTCCGCCACCCGGCTTCACAAGGCGAGGCTCACCGCGCGGCAGGCCTCCGGCTCCACCACCACCCAGTCCGGTAGCCCACGCCTCAGGGCCTCGATGTCCCTCGTGGCGTAACCCTGGCGCCACTCCTTGAGATTCACCTGCACTGGCGCCTCGCCCCGAAACACGAGGCGCACGGACCACTCCCCAGCGGGCGGCACCACGACCCGCAGGACGAGCTCGGGGCCCTCGGGGAGCTGCGCCGGCAGCGACCAGCCCACCACCGAATCCCGGGGCAGGCGCATGACGAGCTGGGTTCCCGGCTCGCCCCACCAGCTCAACGTGACGGCACGGCCCGCCTCCGAGGCCCCCTCCTGCTTCACGGCGATGGGCAACGGCCCCAACCCCGAAGGCTCCGCCGCGAGCCAGGCCTCTCCCCTCCCCAGCGCCGCCGCTCTCCGGCCCTCGAGCAGCCCGCCCAGGGGCAGTCCATCCTCTGTCACCACCTCCAGTCGCGCCTGAGCCCCCTGCTCCTCCATATGGGTGAGCACCAGCCGCCGAGGCTGCTCCTCATCGGACGGGCGCACCGCGGCGAGCGCCCCACACCCCACCAGGCCAGCAGCGCCACCGCGCCCGCCGTCCGGCCCGGACGTCCTCCCCCACCGAGTGCCACGCCGAGCCCCAGCGCTCCCGGTAACACCGCCAGCGCCACCAGCAACGCCACAACCGCATCCAGGGGAAGGCCCACTGCCAGACGGCCCGTCACCGGGATGAACATCGCCAGCAGCCGCCACACGAGCTCCACGGTGAGCACCCACCCCGGGACGCTCGCCACCAACAGCACGGGCCCGGCCAGCCGCTCGCGAAGGCACGCCACGCCCAGGAGCACCGCTCCCGGCAGCGTCCACCACGGAAACAGATAGGCCACCCCGAGCCCTACCGCCGTGAGCGCCGCGCCCACCGCCCACGCCAGTACCAGCGCCGCCGCGCCTCGAGCCAGCACCGTCCGCTCTCCCGGCACCACCGCGCTCCCCCACAACACGCCGGCTAGCGTGAGCGCTCCGAAGGCCGCCCCCGCAAGCCACGGGGCCGCGTACCACCCGTGCGGCCTCCCCAGCACGAAGCCGAGCAGCAGCGCCGCCCCCACCGGCACCAGCACTCCGAACAGTCCCCACACCAGAAGCCCCCCCAGCGCTCGCGCCACGCTCGCGGGCGCCACCCCGCTCCGCCGCCAGGCCACGCCGAGCGCCCCCAGTGCAAACACGCCCCCCAGCACCACCAGCCCCCAGGCCGTGCTCCGGCCATACGCCACCATCCCCACCCCGAGGACGTCGTAATAGGTGCTCACCGCCTCGCCCGCGTCCTCCGGCCGGGGGCCTCGCGCCAGCTCACGCACCAGGGCCAGCACGTTCTCCCCGAGCTGCCGCAGGCTCCCGGGCTCCACCCGCGCGAGCCCATCCAGCGGCGTGTGGTAGGCGTAGCCATCCTGGTAGAGCGCCAGGTCCATCCCCGGCCAGTGGGCCTCGCTCGTGAAGACGCGGTAGTCGGTGTCCGACGGGATGAGGCCCGACTGGAAGAGCTCCTGCCCCACCACCAGCGCATATGGGTGCGGCACCGAGCGCGCATAGGCCGCGAGCAGCCACGGCGCCGACGGCGTGGATTGAAACAGGAGCGACCTGCCCCGGGAGCCCGCCGCGTCGAGGTTGATGAACGCCTCCACCCCCCCCAACCAGGGATGCCCCAGCAGGCCCGCCGCACCCACCAGCCCCGCCTCCTCGGCGCCGTTGAGGCCCAGCACCACCGTGCGCTCCGGCCGAGGCCCCGCCGCCAGCGCCCGCATCACCTCCACCGCCGCCGCCACCGCCAGCGCGTTGTCTCCCGCTCCCGGCTCCGCCTCCGCGGAGTCATAGTGCGCCGCCACCAGCACCACCCCGTCCCTCGTCCCCGGCAGCCGCGCCAGCACGTTCTCCGTCCGGTAGTCCAACGCCTCGTGCCCGTCCACCCAGACGCCCGCCGCGCGCTGGAGCTCCACCTCCACACCCGGAATCCCCCGCAGCTGCTCCACGAGGTACTCCGCGGCACGCGCCTGTCCCGGCGTGCCCGCAACCCGCGGCCCCACCTCGTCCACCAGATGGCGCAACACCGGCCAGGCCCTCGCCTCCGAGAACGCCTCCGCGGGCACCTCCGACCCCAGGGGCTCCGGCGGACGCTCCGAGCTCCACACGGCCCCCAGCACCCCCACCACCAGCACCCCCCAGAGGCCCCACACCCCGCGCACGCCCCACCCCGCCCGGGAGTCCGGGTGTCGGAGGGATGCGCGAGGATTCGTGTCCACCGCTTCCGACTCCACCTCCGCCATGAGCCACCACCTCCAGTTCGCCACCGCTCTCTCGGAGAGCGAGGCCCGCACCGTACTCTTCGGGGCCAACACTCGCGGCGCCGGCTTCTCCGAGAGCGCCCGGGGCAAGGCCGGCGAAGCAGGCGAGCTACGCACCCTCTTCACCGCCGACTTCGTGCGCACCGCCGACAACGAATCCCCATCCCTCACCGAGCGGCTGGAGGACGGCGCTCCCCTCTTCGACGCGGGCAACCTCCCCCTCGAGGGGCTCTCCCTGGAGGCGCAGGTGGCCGCAGTGCGCGAGCGCTTCCTCGGCCTGTTGCGCCGGGGCCAGCGAGCGGTGTGCCTCGGAGGGGACCACCTCATCAAATACGCGGCCCTGTCCGCCATCAGCGCCGTCCATGACGACTGCGGCGTCGTCTACCTGGACGCCCACCCCGACTGCACCCAGGACGAGGCGCTCTACTTCGGCTCCATCCTCCATCACGCTTGGCAACTCCCGCACATCCGCCCGGAGCGCACGAGCCTGCTGGCCCTGCGCCAGGTCAACCCCCGCGAGCGCGGGGGACTACAGCACTGGCGCCCCGGCATCATCCCCGCCCTGGACTTCTGCGAGCGCGGGCTGCCCGCCGTGGTGGAGTCGCTGGTGGCGCAGCTCGGCCCCGTGAAGCGCGTCTACGTGTCGGTGGACTTGGACGGGCTCGCCCCGCATGAGGTGCCCGCCGTCGAGGCGCCCTACCCTGGAGGCCCCACCCTGCGGGAGGTGCTGGTGGTGCTGCGCGCGCTCGCCAGCCGCTACGAGCTGGTGGGAATGGACGTCTCCGAGTTCATCCCCGAGTTCGACCCGCTCAAGCTCACCGCCCTGGCCACCGCGCGGCTGGTGAAGGAATTCGCCCGACTGCTCCCCTGATTACACGTTACGCGCGCCTCATTGGGCACATCCTCGAGCGAGCGCTCCAGGATGGCATCCGTCAGGGGCGTGGGGCTGGGTACCTGGAGCAACCCCACGAGCAGCGGAAGGGAAGGGTCTCCATTCTCGAAGAGGGGGACGGCGCCCTGGCGGTCAGTGAGCGCTCGCGGCAGGGTTCACGCGCCACGCTGCCCGACGTGTGACACACGCGCACGGAGCGAGAAGTCCCCGCGCGCGAGGCCTCGCCAGAGCGCCTCAAGCGGCCCGCGCCCGAAGTACCTCGACCAGAGGCTGGCAAGCAGCACCTGCAGCGCCCAAAAGACAAACGCGGCGAGCAGAAGCGTCGAGCGGCTCCACGTCCCGAAGGCGCCAAGGCCGTGCCCCCCGAAGACCAGCGTTCCGACGACCGACTGCATCAGGTAGGCGGTGAACGCGACCCTGCCGAGGGAAGCGATGGCACGCGTGGGCGCGGCAAGCGCGAAGCGCCGGGCCAGCCCGACCACCGTGCACCCGATCGCGATGGCCAGAGGCACCGCCCCCACCTCGTGCAGCACCTGCGCGAACACCCAGGCACGTGGTGAAAACCCCCCGGCAATCTGCACTGCCAGGCCCGCCGAGGTGGACGCAAGGCCGAGCACCCAGAGCAGCAGCACGGCCCGCGGCGACGCGAAGTGCCCCTCGAACATCCCTCGCTGAAGACCAGCCATGCCGAGCAGCATGCACCCCGCCGCCCTCCAGCCCGTCTCGTAGATGAGCGCGGAGGTCTGGCCCTCGAAGGCCAGCTTTGCCCGGACGGGTAGCTGCGTCATCCAGTCGCCCCTGAAGGCCGCGAGCTCCCCCGCGACCGAGCGTGCATCGAGGTGCTCGAGGAGCACTCCGAGCAGGGAGGGCGGGAGGTAATCGAACGCGAGGGCGGTCACCAGCGCGAGCGCTGGCCCAACCGAAACCAGCGCGAGGCCGAGGCGCAGCTGCCGCCCGGGGGGCCATGCCCGCGCGCCGACGACGAGCATGCCGACGGCGCCGTAGGTGAACAGGATGTCGCCGTACCAGACGCCGTAGGCATGCAACAGCCCGAAGACGATCAGCCACGCGAGCCGACGGCGCGGGGACGTGTCGTCGCCCCCGAGCACGAGCGACGCGCCGAAGAGCATGGCGAACAGGTTGAGGAACTTGAAATCGAAGAGGAGGCGACCGAGCGACCAGGCAAGACCGTCGACGCCGTCGAGCGCTCCGAACACGGAGGGATTCAGATAGGCCGCGAGGGGCATCGCGAATGACTGGACGTTCATCACGAGGATGCCGAGCAGGCAGAAGCCCCGCAGGGCATCGAGTGTGGTGAGGCGGGCACGCTGGCTCATGCGATGGAGATTATGAAAGAATGCTCGCATTCAAGACTCGCGGCGGGCTCGCGTTCGAGGGGCCGTGTGCAGGAAGGTGACGATGCGCGCAACGCTCGGAAGTTCCAGGCAGAATGGCGCCCGAAAGCAACCCTCGCAGGCCCGCAGCAAGGCGCTGGTCGACGCACTGATTCAAACGACAGCTCGCATTTTGCTCCGCGACGGCTGGCAGGCGCTGACCACCAACCGGATCGCGCGAGCTGCGGGGGTGAGCGTGGGCAGCCTGTATCAGTACTTCCCGGACAAGGAGGCGCTGCTGCTCGCGCTGGTCGAGCGGATCGCCGACGAGATGACGGCGCACTTGATCGAGGTGGGCACGTCGCTTCACGACGCGTCGGTCGACGAGGGGATCGCGAAGCTCGTGCGTGTCGCGCTCGACGTCTCACGGCGCGACGCGCCGCTCTACCGGGCTGTGCTCGTCGAGCTGCCTCGCCAGGGCACACTTGAGCTCTTCGATCGCGTCAACCGCCGACTCGCCGACGCGCTGGCCGAATGGCTGGCGGCGCGACGCGACGAGCTCGACGTCGTCGATCCGTCACTGACGGCGCACATCCTGGTGACCTCGCTCGACGCGCTCACCGACCACACGCTGCTCTTCCGCCCGGAGCTGCTCGACAGCCCGCGCTTCGAGCGTGAGCTCCGCGCGCTGGTGACCGGCTACCTCGGAGTACGTCGCCCATCGCCCGTCCAGCCGTGCCCGCCCCGCGAACGCTCCCGGCGTCGCCGCACACGCACGACCTGACGCTGGCAGCGGACATGAACCGAACGGAGAATTTCATTCCCCCAACCAGTAGAGGCCGCGCCGGGTGCGCAGCACCTGCTCCAGGAACTCCGAGAAGGAGCTGGCGACCTGCTTGCAATAGGCCGGGTCCGGCCACGCCTCATGGTCTCCGTCGAAGAGGGGATAACGACCATTCTCCTCGTGGCTCACGTCCAACAGCACGTAGTTACCGTCCTGCACGTCGCAGATGGCGTACACCGAGGCAGGCCCCCACTTGTCGTCATCCTCGCCGTAGATGGCCACCCGTGCCCGGACGATCTCGGACAAGGGAAGCATCTGGTATGGCGAGTTCGGCAGCCGCTTGATCAGTTCCGCCCCATTGCAGTGCAGGTAGAAGGCCCTGAGGTCCGGATCCAGCTTCCAGCCCACCCGCTGCTCGAACGCTTCGATCTCCTCGGGCGTGGCGGGCGAATAAGGGAAGTGGTCGCGAGAAACTTCTTCCAGCAGGCGGCTCATGGGCGTGGCCATCGTCAGTTGTCCGTGTAAGGCAGATCGGGACCCACTGTATTCCAGGGTGGCTGGCCGCCGTAGCATGCGGGATACGCCCTGTTGTACAGGTCATGGACGCTGGGCTTCGCGGGGAAGATGTTGTTGGGGTCCACCGGATCGCCTCCGTGCTGGAGATCCCGGACGTGATGGCCTGGCCACGACTTGGCGCCATCGCTGGGCCACTCTCCGAACTTCTTGCTCCAGTCCTCCCGGAAGGACTCTCGAAACCTGTCCCACCTCTTGCGTTCCACTTCCTTCTTGTCTGTCGGCAGCTTGGGATAGTTGCAGCAGCAGTGCCAGATGCCATAGCGACTACCGGCATCAACATCCACGGGCAAGAGAACGAGGCGTCCCTTCCAGTCGAACTTGAGATCGGCCAGCCACACGCAGCCCATGAGCGAGTAGCCCTCACGGGCGCACTGTACCTGGCACTGATTCATGAATTCCCGGCGGCACTGCCAGGGGCCGTAGAAGAGGGTCGTCTTCATCTGCCCGCCCGGCACCGTCAGCCATGGCAGTTCCTTCTTCACGGCGGGCCTGGCCCCAGGTGATGGCGTGGGTCTGGTCCCGAGGGAACCGCTCGCTTCGTTGATGGAGCCGCATCCGGCAATCCGCATCAGTAGCACCGCCGTCCAGCCCAGCTTCATGAGAATCCCCCCGTGGTGATGCCCCCCTGATGGGTGACCGCGCCAATGGGATACCCGATGGGGCTGACGACTCCCGGGACTCACCTTTGAGGGCCGGGTGCAATCAGCGTCCACTCGACGAGCGGAATCGACCGTTCGATCCCGGCGTACCCCGTTCTGCGGTTCGCTGAAGTCTTGTGCAATGCATGGGTGTCTGGCATTCCACCGCCTCCGCGGTCGGTGGATGTGCTCAGCGGCGCCGTCTTGCGAGCCCTCAGGCCGAGCGGCGTTCGGACCTTCGCCACTGGCTCGGCGTCACCCCTTCCCAACCTCGGAAGGCCCGTGTGAACGAGTTCAACTCCTCGAAGCCCAGCGTAAGGCCACCTCGCCCGCATCAAGGTCGGTGTTCCCGAGTAGCCGGCACGCGGCCTCCCGGCGGACCTCGTCGAGCAGCGCTTGATAGGTCGTCCCGGATTCCTTGAGCCGACGCTGGAACGTGCGCGGACTCATGCGGAGCTCGTCGGCGATCGTCTCCACGGAGGGGCGCTCGCCACACGTCCCGCCCGCAGCCGGTTTCCAGCTGGCGGTGGCGGCGGCGATGGCGGAGAGGTTCGAGAAGGAACTTCGGTTCGAGCGGAAGTAGCGTCCCTTGTCATGCCGAAGAAGACCTTTCTCGTGACGCTGACGGTCGCGGTCGAAGCCTCCGATGAAGAGCTGGAGTCGGGGCTCTCCGAACTCGCTCAGGTCGAGCGGTCGCTGACTCGAGCCGTGAATGCGGCTCTGGAGCAGCCTCCGCCCCTGGGCTGGCAGACCCTCAGCTCCTCGGAATTGGACCCCGCGTCGAGCAACTGTGGTCGATGCACCCGGTGTGGAAGCTGGGTGACGGACCGGGACCGGCCGGAGCCCTTGAACGGACTGTGCAACGGAGCACGTGTGGACGGTCAGCTCCTCTGCGACGAGCACTTGCCAGAAGGGCACCGCTGGGCGTTCTGATCTTCATGCCCGATTGCCCGGGCGATTCATGCCGACTGGGGAAGTCCAATGATTCCGAGGACTTGGCGCTTGGACAGCGCCTCCGCTCGCGCTGCTCGAAAAAGAGGCGAGCCTGACGCAACTCTCGCGCGTCGGGTGCGATAATCCCGGCAGGTTCCATTCATTTTGTGAGGCCCCCCATGGGTTTCCCCGACATCAAGAAGACCTTCAATACCGTCCGCACCAACGTCCAGAAGACGTTTCAGGAGAACAAGGAACTCGTCAAAGGCGGGGTCGCGGTCGCCAGCCAGGGCGTGAAGGCCTTCAACTTCGGTAAGGACGCCTTCCAGCAGATCAAGAACGTCTCGACGAAGGGCGCGCAGGGCCTGCTCGGAAAGACGAACCTGGACTTCGTCCGCAATCCCACCTTCGATAAGGGTGCGTTCAAGGGTCTGACCAAGTTCGGCGCGAACCTGAACGCCGGCCTCCGTTACGCGGGCATCCCCGGTGCGGTGGCGGCTGGCGCCACGGCCTTCAAGGACATCCGCCAGGCCATCCGCTCGGGCAGCAAGGACGACATCATCACGGCCACGCGCTCCAGCCTGGACGCGGCCAAGGCCGGTATCACCGCCGCGACGGGCGGCATCGTCGGCAGCAAGGTGATGGGCGGCGTGCTGGGCGGCACCATCATGAAGGGCAAGCTGGACGCCGGGAAGGCGGCCGTCGACGCCTTCAAGAAGAGCCTCCCCAACGCCAGCGACGACGTGCTCAAGGCCGTCAAGAACGCCGCCACCAAGGGCATCATGGAGGGTGGCACCGCGAAGGCCGTGGGCCGGGCCATCTCCTCCGCCGCTGGGGACGCCGCGAAGGCGGGCAGCACCCTGGCCCAGGGCATCCTGGGCAGCGGTACGCGCTCCGCCGCCAAGGCCGCGCTGTCCACGGTGGGCAAGGAGGCCGGTGAGGCCGCCCTCAAGCAGGGCGCGAAGGCCGCCGCGGGCACCGCCGCCAAGACGCTGGGCCGGTTCGCTCCGGGCGTCAACGTGGCCATCGCGGCCGTCGACGTGGCCAACGCGGGCGCGACGCTGATGGACAAGAACGCGAGCACGGGCAAGAAGGTGACGTCGGTCATCACCGCGGTGGGCTCCATCGCCGCGGCCACCAACATCCCGATTGTCAGCCAGGTGGGCGCCGCGGTCTCCACGGTGTCCAGCATCGTGGGCGCCTTCTTCTAGGCGGTCATCCTTTCGCAGTTTGTCAGAGCGGCTCGGCTGGACTAAACCAAGGTCCATGCCGAGCCGTCGCTTTGTTCCCCATTGGCGCGGACGCTGGCTCGCCTACCTCCCGGGAGCATTCGTGAGCAGCAATCAAGGGAATCCAGGATCAGGTCAGGGCGTCGAGCGCCTTCTCAAGATAAGCCCGGTGGTGAGCAGCGTCTCCGCCGGGGCCCTCAAGCTCCCCAGCGTGGCGGCGCCCTCCCTGGAGAAGCTCTCCGTGCGGGTCCCCACCCCGGAGGATTTGACCGAGGAGGATCTGCTGCGGAGCTTCCACGAGAAGCGCCGGGCCCTGGCCACCACGCGCGAGCGTCAACCGGGCGAGCCGCTGGAGCTGGGCGACGACGTCCAGCTCAACATCGTGGGCTACTGCGATGGGAAGCTCATCCCCTTCTCCGCACGCTTTGGCATGAAGACGGAGTTGGCGCCCATCGAGGCGCTGCCCGGGTTCTGCGAGGCCGTGGCGGAGGGCGGCAAGGTGGGCGAGTCCATGCAGATCGCCCTCGAGCTGCCGGAGAACTACCCGGTGGAGCACCTCCAGGGGAAGCCGGCGCGCTTCCTGGTGGACATCGTATCCGCCCGCGCGGTGACGCTGCTGCCGGAGAGCTCCCCCGAGTTCCTGGAGAAGCTCGGGATGGGCAGCACCTTGGAGGAGGTCATGGACAACCTCCGCGAGGAGCTGGAGGACGAGCTCTCCGGGCAGCTCTGGGTGCAGGCCCAGGACATGGTGCTGGACGAGGTGGCCCTGCGCGCACCGGTGGAGCTGCCTCGGGCGCTGGTGGACGAGGAGCTCCGCCGCCGCTGGGTCCAGGCCGAAGGCCAGGCCATGGTCGAGTACCAGTTCGACGTCGAGGAGCAGCAGGAGGCGCTCCGGAGCTGGCTCACGGACCCCACCACGCGCGCGGACGCCGAGCGCCGGCTGCGCATTGGCATCGTGCTGAAGGCCATCACCGAGGCGGAGAAGCTGCAGCTCACCCCGGAGAATCTCGAAGAGCTGATCCGCGACCACATGGAGCCCTTCGGGTTCAGCGCGGAGGACGTCCACGCCGCCCTGCGCGAGACGCCGGAGACGACCCGGCGCCTGACCGAGCTGGGCTGGTACCTGCTCGCCGTCAAGCACGTCATGAACAAGGCGAAGGTCACCTTCGAGGGGGCGGAGCAGGGTTGAGGCGCGTTGTCCGAGCGCGACTCAGCCCTCGCTGAACCACAGCCCCAGGCCGCCCAGCAGGCCCATGCCCAGGAACAGCGCTGCCAGTCCCCACGTCTGGCGGCGCGACCACCTGAGTGACTCGCCATACCGGTAGCCACACACCAGGATGAGTATGGCGAACCCCAGGCAGATGGACGCGGGCCCCAGGGCGACCAGCGCCTTGCGGGGTGTCCCGCTCACGTCCATGACCGCCAGCAGCAACAGCGGCCAGAAGCCGATGACGAGCAGGCCGAACACGAGTCCGAAGGCCCGCCTGCCCTCGGGGCTGGTCAGCTCCAAGAAGTCCAGGACCTGCCGCCACCAGGAGCGGGACGGCACCTGAGGCTCGCGACGACGTCGGGGGGCGGTGGGCGGCACGCGCGCGGACTCCAGGGACTTGGCCGGTGCTCCAGGGACTTCTAGTGCAGCCCGGCGCCTTTTTGAAGCGCGACGGGGCCGCTGAAGTCCACTTTCGCCCCGCACACTGGCGCATCCGAGCATCGGCCCGTGTCTCCACGCCCCTCCGCGTCGTCATGCGGCTCGCACTCCTCGCCAGTGGATATGCAGTGAGCGCGGGCGCCAGTCCTCCAAAGCATCGCGTCCTGGCCGACGTCTTCGTGCGCACGCGCGCACAGCATCGCGGTACCGGGTTCAACGGTGCCCGAAGGCAGCCAGCGGCTGGGGGCCGCTTGTCGGGCCGACCGGCGGCTATCAAATCCGCTGCTCCACGTCTTTTTCGTGACCGAACGATCCCGAGGCCGATTGCGCCTCGCGTGTGTTGTGGTTTCCTTGATTTTCCTCAGGACGAGTCTTGAGAAATGATTGCTCTCTTGCGTATCTGACTACTCCGCCGAGATGAGGGTGACGAGCTTGGGGTTGAAGCTGGGATGGCCTTGCGGTCGAAGAGGTCCACCACATCGAACTCGAGCGGGGGGATCGTCGGAGGCGGCTGGAAGGAGAAGCGGTAGACGCTGTGGATGGAGTCGCGCTGCCCCACCACCTCCGGAGGTGGGGCGGGAAGAGACTCGGCGGCGGCACGCAGCTCGGAGAGCACCTCCTCATCCATGCTCGAATCGCAGGAGGGGGCACGGATGGTGGCCGCGAGGAACCTGCCCCCGATGGGGCCTGGACGAGGCGCACCTCCACCTCGCAGATACGGCCGGATTTGCGCCGGGCGGACGTGCCGGTGGCGCGCCAGACCCCGAGCAGGACGTCCTGGAGCTGGCCAAAGTAGGCATGGACGAACCCGCTACGAACCCGTTGCTCGGCCACGAGCCCGCGCACCGCGTCGCCGGGCTCCATGGGCTCGGGGGCACGCCGCCGAGGTCCTGCCGCACCCGTCGTGCCCGTTCCCGGGTCCTTGCCGGGAGCGCTCGCGAGTGGGTCCGGGATGAACTCCCACGCCGGGGCGGACGGGGAGATTCGAGGCAGGAGGGACTCCTGGCGCACGGGAAAGTCGGATGCCAGTGCCCTGGGCCCCGAGGAACCCTCCGCCGCCACGCTTGCGGCGCTCGGCGCCCGGGGACTCCCGCACCACGTCAGCCACATCGCCAGCCGCACGCTCTCGTCCTCTCACGAGCCGGTTGTCGCCACCTTCGCTCTCTTCTTCCTCGTCACTGGCGGCAAGGGATGCGGCCACCATTTGGAGCTGGTGGACGTGCGCCCGGGGGAACTCCACTTCATCCCCGCGGGGGTGGAGATCCACGCCCTCAACGAGGGTGAGCTGGAGGGCTGGCTGGTGGCCTTCGACCCCACGCTGCTGAACTCGCTGGAGACGGAGCCGCCGGGCCGTGCCCCGGTGACAGGAGGGCCTTCGGCGGCTGACCTGGCAAGCAGCCTCGCCGCCCGGTGGTCCTTCAGGCTCCTGCCCGGTGAGGCGCGGCGCCAGCAGATCGAGCGCCTCATCGCCGCGCTGGACGCGGAGCTGAGCGAACGGTTGCGGGGCTTTGAACGCGCGACGAGCGCCCTGTTCACGCTGCTACTGACGGAACTCCAGCGCGAGGCGCGCGAGCACGCGTCTGGGCATTGGCCATCGCCGGGCAGGCTGGTGCGGGACGTACTCGCCTTCATCGCGACCCACAGCCTGGAACCCATCTCACTGGCGGACGTGGCGGCGGTGGACCGGACGCCCTCGTACGTCGCCACAGCGGTGCACGAGGAGACCGGGCTGACCGTGGGCGATTGGCTGCTCCAGCGCAGGGGCCACCCCAGCGCGCGTGGTGTTGAGCCCCAAGCCGTAACACTGCCCCACAAGCCCACTCCCCCTGCCACCCCCTCCTGGGTGGGCCGCTTGGGCCGGCGTGTGCCTGAAGCGGGCTGCACCTCCTCTCCACAGGCCCGGCGCACAGCCCGGCTGGCACTCGTCAGCGGCCCTCCTCGTCTCCTCGGCTCCAGCCCTCTCCCTCAACAGGTCCCCCATTCCGCCCACACGCGCCACGAGGAAGGCGGGCTTCATGGAAAGGATCCACTCGGTGGCTTCGGCCATGGCGAGGGGAGTCTGGCACTCAGGGGGTATGGGGGCCAGCCCTTCCACTCCCAGTGCACCAGCGGGCGAGGGCCTCACGCTGGCGGCGCACGGGCCAGTCGGGCTCGAAATCCAGGGGCCTTCCGGAACGGAGCCTCCATTCCAGGGCCGTGCGGCTTCGAACCGCGAGCGGGCTGTGCGGATCCTCCAACTCCTCCAGGCAGCCCTCGAGGGTGAATCGCCGGCCGTGGCGCCAGCGTTGCCCCCCTTCGAACTGGCGCCCATGGGCTTCCCACCACTGGCGCCAGGCCCGAAGGTCGGTGCTCCACGCTTCCTGCTCCTGGCCCGCTTCTTCGCCTTCTCCGGCGGCTACCCGGACCTTCAACCCGGGCCCGGCACCGCTGAGGAGCCCGAGCGCCGAGGCGGCGGCCTGTCGCTGCCGGGGATTCTCTGCCTCCAGCTGCTCCAGCAGTTCGGGGACGGCGGCGGCCAGCCCCAGCAAGCCCAGTGCCTCGAATGCCGCTTCGGTGAGGGGAGGCTGGCGCGTACACAGTCGGCGCAACACGGGCAGATCCTGGGTGTCCCCTGCCAACGCGAGCAACGGCGGGAGAGTTGGAGGCGGCATGCCGGAGTTACACAGCTGGCGACAGAACGTCAGCGCCTGGCGTGAGCCCAGCAGCAGCGCGGCCCGTGCCAGAGGCTCTGTATGCTCGGTGGGCGAATGGGCGAGCAGGGATTCAATGGATGGCAGGGCGGGCCGGTGGCCTAGCCGGGCGAGGGCCAGGGCGGCGGTGCTACGGACCCCGCCGTCCCCATCCTCGAGCAGGGGCATGAGCCGGGATGGTTCTCCCTCCCGGCGGTGACCGAGGAGTGCGGCGGCGGCGGCACGCACCCGGGGATGCGCATCGACCAGCGCTCGGGAGCAGCAATCCGCCAACTCGGGGTGAGCGGCGAAGGCGAGCGCCTCGGTCCAGGTGGGCAGCACTTCCTCGAGGCTCGCCTCCCGGGCCTGGAGAAGGGGGGCGATGCCCGCCTCCTGGGGCGCCAGTGATGCCAGCACATGGAGCCCCGCGAGGAACTGCCCGTCATCTCCGCTGGCCACGGCTTCTCGCGCACAGCCCAGGGACACCTCGGCGGAGGCACGCATGGCCGCGAGGTGGCGGGCGAGCCGTGTTTCGGTCTCCTCGGCGTCGGTCCAGCGGGCACCGGCCTCGTGGAGCAGCCGCTTGCGTTGCCGCAGGAGGAACTCCACCTCTGAGAGGTGCTCCTCCTGGAACTCGCGCAGGAAGGACTCGGCGCCAGAGTGATCCAGCAGGGTCTTGGTCATGGTCTGAGAAACGGTCGGGCTCACATCAGAGGAGTGCCGTGTTGTCACGAATGATTTCGATCAACTTCTTGAACTCCCGCTCATCCTGCGCGGCCAGTTGCGCCGTCATCCCGCCCCCCTCGGGATTGCGGCTGGCATAGAAGGCCGCGTCGCCTCTCTCGAAGAGTGGGTTCAGTTCGCTGGTGTACGGCTGCTTCTCGAATCCCAACCTCGCCAAGACCTTTTCCACGGAGTCCATCAGTCCGGGCGGAACGCGCGACAACCCGTCTTTTCCTTCCTCGAAAGAGGGCGTGAACTGCCGCCGATGGGGCATCAATCCCATTCGTTTGACATCGAAGGCGAGCACGAAGAGCATGTCCTTGAGCGACGGAAAAGATACCCAGAGATTGTCGGTTGTCTTGAATGGCTCCTGGGGGTCGGCCCTGAGCACGGGACAGTCCTGGTGTTGGCCGTCACCACAGTCGAGGAGGTATCGATCGTAGGGATCCTCGACCTGCGCACCGATGAAGATGAAACGGGTAGGCGGCTTCTTCTTGCCGAGTTCATAGAATTTCAACACCCGGCCAATACGAAAGTCAGTCTCTGGCATCTGGAGGTCGCCCATGTCCTTGCCCAGATGCAGCAGGAACTCCTTGTAGTGGGCTGGTAGGGCTCGACCCACCAACTGCGCGAGTCTCACCGTCTCATCAGCGGAGGCTCCCCGAATCTTCGAGGGGTATTCCGGATCGTATTGCCGGATGAATTCAATCAGGTCGCGCATCTTTTCCTCCCGGTGACTTCAGGAACAACGCGGTCACCGCACTCAACACGTCTTCTCCTGGACATCACAGAGCATCGCAGTCAACACCACCTTGCAGGTGTCACATGAGGGAACGCTCTGACGATGCCTGAATGCTTTTTCTGCCTCCAGTTCGTTCCGGAGGTGCTTGACCCTCACGATCTTGCTGCCTTGGGGGAAGCGCCGGAGAATGGGGGGGCGGAACCATATCTCGGACATCGACCCAGGCACGTGTCCATCACCCAAGGCCTTCTGGATGAGCTGGGGCCCCGCGCAAACTCCTGGTCTGTTCCTGCCGATGTTGTCCTTGAATTCAGAAAGCTTCATCTTCTTGCCCTGGGGATTCGTAACGATGGCGTCCTTGCCCAGAGGAGAACAGAGGGTCCACCTGCCATCTCTTTGTTGAAGGCTCTTGACCGCCTCTGTGAACGCATCAACGTAGTAGCCACCAGACATGGCTGCATAGAGTTTCTGCCCGCACTTGCAGATGAGGGCGCCGATCATGTAGCCCGAAAGGATCTCGACCCCTTCTTCGTTCTCGTGCGTTTTGAGCATCCCGAGCTTCTGCTTGCTGGCCACTCTCAAGATTTCTTTCGAGAGTTTTCGCGCCTCCGCCTGGACGAAGTGCAGCTCGTGTATACGGTGCTCTGATTTCTCCTTTTTACACTCGGGGCATTTCGTATTTCCCTTGACCGGGTCATCCCCATACGCCAGCCCCGTTCCGCCTTCCTGGAGGAAGGCCGTGTTGAAGGTGTTCCCGTTGTGCTGGGTGACGTCCATGAAGCGCACCACCCCCTTGCCTTCGAACTTCACGTCCAGGCTATAGGTGCCCCAGGTCATCTTCCCCTTCGTCTTGGAGGAGATGAGCCCCCGCCCGCCGTTCCGGCCTCGTCTCCCGTGCTCGTGCTCAGGGCCGAGCCCTTCAGCGCCACCGGATTGCCTTCGATCTCCACCGTCTTGCTGGCCTCGGACAGGTCGCCGTCCTTCGCCACGTTGACATACGGCACGGGCACCGGTCCTCCCGGAGAGGGGGTCTTGCACACGTCAGGTGCCGCGGAGATGTTGGTCTTGCCATCGCCCTTGTGGACGATGGTGCGCCCGTTCGCGAATGTCTTCGTCATGTCTCCCTCGAGATGATGAAGGCTCCGACCCGGCCCTCGTCGGAGCAGCCGTACACCAGGGCCCGGAGGGCCTGTTCGTGCTCCGGGTCCAGCTCCCCCAGGACATGGAGCGCATGGCCGAGTTGGATGGCACCGGCGCCTGCCCCCACGTCCCCCTGACTCTCCGCCACCAGATGGCCCACCAACGGTTCGGGCATGAGGGCCGCGTTGCGCAGGTATGCCCGGTTGAACTCATGACCCCAGTAAGCCTCTCCCGTCTGGCAGGAGAGCACATGCGCGACCCGCCGGGAGCCAGCGGCCGGGTGCGCGTGGAGCTGGCGGAAGACCGACGTGAGCCCCTCGGCCAGGCTGGGCTCGGTCTGGAGCCTGTGGCGGGGCTCCTTCGCGAGCGCCAGGGCGTGGATGCGTCCCTGGGCTCGTGGCCCGTCGCGCCTGGGCGCCGAGGCCCGCGCGAGCAGCACGAAGCCGGCTCCTTCCCCAGGGAGGATACCCTCCCGTGCCGAGGAACACAGCAGCCGCCTCCGCGCCAGCAGGTGCTCCAGTGAGCCCGGGTCGCACAGGGAGTCCACGGCCCCCACCACCACGCGCCTCGCGTGCCCGGACAGGAGCAGTTCCATGGCCCGGGCCAGCGCCACGAAGAATCCCGCGCGTCCGTCGCGGCATAGCCCTTCGGGCCGCACCTGAAGCCGGGCTGGCGCCGCCACCTCCGCGAGTGCGCGCAGCAGCGATTCCTCGTCAACTGCCGGGCCACTCCCCGGTGTTGGCAGCGCCAGCACCAGGGGCAGGGGCTCGGTCTTCTCCACCCGTGCTTCCTTCAAGCAGTCATGGAGCGCGGTGGTGGCCAAGGCCCCCATGCGCTCCGAGCGTGTGCGGTGCGGCTCCAGCAGCGTCAGCCGGGAGGCCCGGAGCGGCTCTCCCTTCCTGTCCAGCACTTCCGTCAGGAAGAAGCGCACGGTGCCGGCCGCCATCTCCACCTGGGTTGTTCGGGCGGTCAGCCCCAGTGGCGTACACAGTCCCAGCCCGAGCACCGCCACTTCCTCCGGCCAGGTGCTCATGGGGACGCCTCCTCCCAGGGCTCCAACTCGCGTACCACGCTGTATTCGTGCCGGGACAGCTCCCCATGGGCAACCACCGCCGCACGCCAGATGAGCGTCAGGGTTCGCTCCTCGGGCTCGAGATGGATGGCGTCCAGCGCCAGCGGGCGCCGCTCCACCCGGTGCTGGAAGATCACCTTGACGGCCAGGCGATGCCGGGGCAGCGGGAAGGCCCACTGCCCGTCGGGCGACAAGCCGGTGAGGACCACGGGCTCACCCCCCTTCAACCAGGGCGAGGCCACGAGTCCAGGGGCCGCCGCCTGGAAGAAGCGACGATCGAAGTCGGGTGGCCACAGGGGGGCGCGGTTCTTGAGCCATGCCTCGTCATACGTGCCCGCGTAGGCGAGGCGAGGCTGCCAACTCCGGGCAATGGGGCCGAACCCCACGGGGGTCACCTGGTCGGCGTGGTGGCGGAGAAGCTGGAGGGGATCCTCCAGGTTGGGAAGTGGCTGCTCCACCGCCGCCCGGGCCGAGGCGTAGAGACCTCTGCCCACCGGGTTGCGCGGCTCGGTGGCCCCACCGAAGCTGCGCTCGTAGACGAGCGGCATGGACTCGAAGGGCAGGGGGTCCAGGGGACGAGGCTCCAGCAGACCCCGTGCCCACACTCGCTCGCCGAAGACCTGGAGGACCTTCCGACAGGGGCCGATCCGGACGCCCACCTGCATCTCCTTGATGGGCTTGCCTTTCGGTGCCCAGGCCTTTCCGGAAATGTAGATGTCGGTGGCCGGGCGGAACCAGGTGCTCTGTCCCTCCACGCGAAGGCTGGACGTGTCTGGCGGCCCCCACCATGTGTCCTCCATGGGAGGAGGGAACTGGTGGTCGCTGCGAGCAGGAGGTGCCTCCGACGAATGGCCAGCGGGTGGCAACTCGAAGCGGCCGGCGATACAGGCGACCAGCAGTTCCCGTCCCTCCTCATCCAGGGATGGGAAGGTCACGGCCTCGAAGGAGGTGAGGTTCTCGAGGTTCGGCATGGGTTGTTGTGTCATCCCCCCGGTGACAACAGGCACTCCAGTGGCTTCTTTGGCTTCCCCTTCTTCGTCGGGACTACTCCTGAGCAGGAGCGGTCTTGAAATCGGAAACCACGGAAGCGAACCAACTCAGACGCCCCACCAGAACCGTCCAGCACCCGGAGACATCCGGCCCGTCCAGCTTGATGATTCGCGCATACTGCTTGTCATCGAGCGATTCCAACGCGATTCCGGGGGAGCCAGCGATGAGCTTGTTCTTGTCCAGAAAGGCGAAGAAGTCGTCCGCCTTCTTCCGGACCGCGTCGTTGGCGAAGCTTCCCCGGCATCGAACGACGATGGGCCCCGCGGCCCTTCCTTCCAGTCGGATGTTGTGGCGGTTCCGACCGGACTCCCTGCCGATGTTGAACTCGATGGCGATCCGGATGGGCCTCTTGGGATCGAGATTTCGCTCCTGGAGCGCGATCAAGAAAGCATCCCGTGTCGTGTTCTCCGTGGGGAACTGCGTCGATGCCATCAAGATCGTGGCATGGCTCGACGAGAACGTATAGGTATCGAGGATCGAGAGGTCGCGCGGCGTGTTGGGGATGCTCCAGCGCCTTTCGATAAATGGCCTCTGGCTGGCCACATCACGCGTGGCGCGACCAGCTTGGGAAGAGCGTCCTCCCTTCACACGAAGAATTCAAGTGCCTCGTTCCTGGAAGATGGCGACCAGAATGGAGCGCGGGCGCTCCATCAGAACTCAGAAGAGGTCCTTGGTTGAGGATTTCGTTCCCCCATTCAGCTTCTTGGTCGCGCGCGCTTGGATGGGGTTGTGGATCGCCTTTTCCATTAGGCTTCTTCCCCTTGATTGGGGTGTCAGGAATGCCTTGCTTTACCTCCTCGGCATAACTCTGTTGGTTGCGTTCGAGAAGACGGTCGAGCATCTTGTCTATGTTTTCAGACTTCAATGTAAAACACACGCCGAGCGGTGTTTCAATAAAACCATGCCGCTCTTTTGCCAAGTCACTCCAGCCATAGCATCCCAGTACTGCTTGATTGATGTCCTCATACAGTTTGCGCAATTGCGCTAGACTACCCGGTCAGATGCGAGAGGGCCCGAGGGGAGGAGCGCGGGCGCAGATGCTACGCAGGCAGAGAGGACAGTGGCCGATACGGCGCAGTATCAAATGCTGAAGACGGCGGCGCACCTGGGGCAGCGTCCAAGGTGTCCGCCTCCGGGGAAAAAAGCGCCCGGCGCGGGGCGAGAAAACCGTGAGCCATCATGCAGAGCGTGGCGTGGTGGTGGAAGCCACGCCAGGAGCGGCCTTCGAAATGGTCGAGGCCCACCTCCGCCTCCATCTCCTGGTAGTTGCGCTCCACGCGCCAGCGCAGCTTCGCCAGCCGCACCAGTTGTTTGAGCGGTGTGTCGCCCGGCAGCGAGGAGAGGTAGTACTTCGTCGGGGCCTTCTGCGCCTTGGGCCATTCAATCAGCAGCCATTCCTCTTGGCCAGGTGCAGCACCGTGGACGTGCCGCTCGGCCGAGTGCACACGCACGGCGGCAAAGCGCGAGGACTGCTCTCCACGGCTGCCCTCACGCCAGGTGACGGTATGGAAGTCCTCCTGGGGCACCTGGAGGGCGAGTTCCTCAATGCTCCAGGGCTTCACCCCCTGGGCCTCGCAGCGCGTACGCGGGCGTCCATTCTTTCCCTTCTCCTTCGGCGGCTGCGCGGGCCTGGCTCCTGGTGGCCACACCTTGTGCGTACCCTGCACGCCCACCTGGTAGTGCAGCCCTCGTGCCCTCAGGCCGTCACGAAACTCCCGAGCATCCCCGTACCCGGCATCCGCCAGGGTGACATGCTGGCGCACGCCCCACGCCAACGAGTCATCCAGTTGCTCCAGGGCAATCTCCCACTTGCGCAGGAAACGTACCTCCTTGGGGACTCCCGCGACGCTGCGACGCTTGCGGCTGTGGGGCCACTCCTCGGGCAGGTACAGCCGCATGGCGATGCAGCCGCTGCCTTTTTCTCTCCCGCCAGATGCAGGCTGACGGCCACCTGGCAGTTGTCAGTGCGTCCCAGCGTCCCGGAGTACTGCCGGGCCACGCCTACCGAGTGCGTCCCCTTCTTGGGAAAGCCCGTGTCGTCTATGACGAAGGCTTCCAACTCCGGCAGCTCCGCCTCCAACTTCGTGGCCAGGCGCCGACGCAGCTCGGCATCGCTCCAGTTGGACGCCGACACGCACTGTTGCAGTCGCTGGCGCATGGCATCCACCTGCGCTTCATCCTCCACCAGCCGGGCCGCCATCGGCTCGATGCTCTTGCGCTCCCCCCTCCAGCAGCAGCCCCGTCACGTACCACTCCAGAGCACGGCGCCGCTCACTGCGCCCCATGCCCTCCACCATCGACTCCATGTACTCGCCCAGCTCCCGGTCGAGCTGGCGCAGCTGTGCCCGTGTCATCCTGACTTGTAAACACGGGTCGCCCGAGGTTACTTCCGAAGTGACCTCGTAGTACTAGGAGCTTGTCGGAGAATCGCCGAAAAACGACTCCTACATACCAACCATAGCGGTGTGTTTGAGTCGCACTACCCCTCATGTAGTGGGTAGCCGAGGTATTCCGACAGGCTCCTAGTGTGAGGGTGGTACGCGCCGGGAGAGGACCGTGCACGTTGCCGGCGTAGTCCACCATGAGCACGCCGCCCTCGCCCACGGAGACGACCCAGCCCACGCGGCTCGACGATGCGCTCCTGCGATGGAACCTGCCCTCCACCGGGCTTCCGTCCAGGGTTCGGCGGTCATACAGCTCCCAAGCGATTGGAGTCCCCCCCTGAAGCCCACGTCCACCTGCCTGGACAATGCCGAGGCGCTCATGGCCGGTGGCCCCAGCATCCGCTCGAGCTGCTGCACCGCACTCTCTGGGGCTACAGCGCGAAGTCCACCGTCGCGGGCGCCACCTTGATGTCCGTGCACTGCGCATCACACACGACGGGGCCGTCGCACCTGGCGACCCCCGCGCGGAACGGGACGACGCCAATGGGCTCGAACGTGTAGCGGCCCTCGGCCTCGAGCGCTGGCATGACGAACTTCACTGTCGTGCCCTCCACGGTCAGCCGATACACGCGGTCGACGATCTCCTCGGCCCCTTCCTTGCGGACGAGCAGCATGTCCGGAGAGACGAGATCCGTGGCCGGGGACCACTGCAGCACCACGGGGTCACCCGCGCGCACGCTGCCGGTGGCTGGCGACGCGAGCGTCACCGAGCGCGCAGCGCACACCGATTGGAACTCCGCGCGCCACTCCGTATTTCCATCAGAGATGACGATGTTCGCGGTCTCCGCGGTGAAGTCGGGGAGGCGCGAAGCCGCGTCGGGACGGCTCGCGCGGTGGTTGTCGTCGACGTAGAAGCCGGGAGGGCTGCACACATCGCCCTGCGCATCGTACGAGTAGTACGTGCTCCCAGTCTGGAAGGTGCCCAGGCTCAGCTCGTTGATCGCCCCCGTGACGCCGCGACGCATACCGACGCACCCGGGCGCCCCCGTGATGATCGTCACGCGCATGGCGCCCAGGCCGTGAAACGAACCCAACGCGTTGGCTCCAGTCGAGACGCTGAGGTACAGCTTGGGCTCAGGGAGCTCCTGAAGGCTGAGGCGGGGTCCCTCGGGATCACGGCCGCAACCCATTGCAACCAGGAGGCTCGAGGCGAGAAGGAACGAGCGCATGGTCGGTCCATGCTGCCGACGGAGCCGCACCGAGTCCAGCCATGAGTAAGGGCAAGCGGATGGGTGACACGCAGAGAGAACCTCGTGCAGCAGAGCGGCCCACCTGCCCTCACGGCCCGTGAACCTGACCCCGGCGCAGGGCCAGCGCAGCTCGCCTGGTGTTGAGCGCCAGGCAGCAGTTGCCCACAAGCCCGTCCCCCTACCGCGCTCCTCATGGGAGGGCGGCCTCAGCCGGTGATGATCTTCCCCATCGCCTCCGCGAGCTTCTCCGGCGTGCACACCAGGATGTCCATCCCTTCCTTACGCAGCCGGCCCGCCGTGTTCCGGTTGTATTGAGGCTGCGCGTCATAGCCGAGCGCCCCGAGCCCCACCATGCGCACATTCGCGTCCACCAGCCGCCTCACCACGCGCACGAGGTCCTCCTCGGAGCGGCCTTCGTAGAAGTCGGTGATGAGCACGACGATGGTGCGCGCAGGCTCGCGCACGAGCCCCGAGCAGTACTCCAGGGCCCGGGTGATGTCGGTGCCGCCTCCCAGCTGCACGCTCAGGAGTACGTCCACCGGCTCTCCGACCTTGTCGCTGAGGTCCACGATCTGCGTGTCGAAGAGCACGAGCGACGTCTTGACCCCGGGCAGCTCCGCGAAGATCGACGCCATCACCGCCGAGAAGATCGCCGACTCCAGCATCGAGCCGGACTGATCCACGCACACGATGACGTGCCAGGGCCGCTTGTTCTTCTCGGCCGCATGGAACCAGATCCGGTCGATCAACAGCTTCTGCCGCTCGCCGTTCCAGTTCTTGAGGTTGCGCCGCAGCGTCGTCCGGAGGTCCAGGTTCTTGAACACCCGCCTCGGAGAGTGCTTGTCCTTGCGGACGGCCCCAGTAATTGCCTGCTCCACCCGCACCTCGAGCTTCTTCTTGAGCTCGTTGACGACCTTGTCGATGACCTTGCGCGCGAGCACCCGGGTCTTGGGCGTCAGCAGATCCTTGTGCGTCAGGAGCGTCTTCACCAGCTCCACGTTGGGCTCGATCCGCTCCAACAGCTCGGGCTGCTCCAGCAGTTGGTGGATGCCTTTGCGCTGGACGAGCTCGCGCTCCAGCACCTCCTTGGCCTGCCGTGGAAAGAGCTCGTTCACCGAGTCAATCCACCGGGGGACCGTGAGGTTCGAGCCGCTCGAGCTGCCGCCACGCTCGTTGAAGAGGAAGTCGAGCGCCTCCTCCGCGCCCTCGCAGTCCCCGTCGCCCACGCCGGGCGAGATGCCCAGACCTGATTGCTCGGCGCTCTTGCCGAGCACGAGCCTCCAGCGATTGATCTGCCCGCGCTCCTGGTCGGTCAGGTCTTTCAGCGACCGCCTGGCGGGCTTTGGCGGCGTGCTCATGCGAAGTCCCACTCTTTCATGATCTCCCCCACCCGCGCGTCGATCTCCGAGAGCTTCACCGCGGCGCCGACACTCGTCTCCAGCTTCGTCACCGCCGCCGCGTCGTCATCCTTGAGGCCATACATCACGGCGACGCGATCCCCGAGCGAGACTCGCGAGCGCTCGTGCACGGCCTCGAAGGCGCCACGCGTGCGCGGGAGCAGCATGAGGAACTGGTCCCAGCTGGCCACGCGCAGGAGCTCGTCGATGGCATGGACGATGCCATCGGCGCCGAGCATCAACGCCGTCTTGCTGGTCTCCATGACGCCGCTCAGGTAGTCCCCGCACTGGACCATCTCCTCGGGCAGGGCCTTCGCGAAGCGCGCCACGTCGGCCGCGAGGTCCTCGGGCGATTGAGCGCGGATCTCCGTCAGGACGCCGGAGAGCGCACCGCGGAGGCGCTGGCTCTTCGAATCGGCGAGCGTGGTGCGCGCGTTCTCGATGAACAGGTCGCGATCCAGGTCCGCGCCCTTCTCACTGATGAGCACCTCCGCGAGGCTCTTCACCCCGGCCACCACCTCGTCGAACTCCTCGGCCGGGACATTGGCCGCGTTCGGCATGGCGAAGCACGCGCGGCCGAAGCACCGCTCGATCAGGTCATCGAGGAGGTCTTTCTTCAGGCGGCGCCGTGCGGCCTGACGCTCCAGCACCACGAGGTGCGTCAAGGCCTGTCCAAGCGAAGCGAGCCGTGTGTCCGCATCGATCGCCCCGCCGGCCGACGCCTGCAGGCGCAGCACCATCCCCGGGAGATCCATGTTCACGGCTCGCAGCAGGCGCTCCGCGACGGCGCCGGCCGAGCCCGCCGCCTGCGCCAGCTCCTCGTCGAGCTTGGCGAGCGCCGCGGACTCCACGCTGTCGCCGTGGATGCTCTCCTCGATGAGCGCGGCCTCGACCTTGGGAGTCCACGCGACCTCCCACTCCTCGGTGAACAGGGTGCCCGCCTTGTCGACGGCTAGCTGTTTGGCGAAGGGAATGCCGATCTGCGCGAGCCGGTGGAAGAAGATCGAACGCCGCTCGTCTTCCGCCTGTTGCAGCTTGAGGACGACCTTGGCCTTCCTGTCCTTGGTGACGTACTCGCCGAGGTCGAGCTCGTCGAGCGCCTTGTAGAAGTCATAGAGGAGCGGGAGCTTGCCGAGCGCGGGGGTGACGCGGCCCACGGCCGTGCCGGTCTCGACAGCCTTCATCGCGCCCAGGAGGTACCTGCCCTCCTGCTGCGGCGAGCCCTTGCAACAACAGGAGATCAGCGCGTCACGCACGTCGTCGAGGATCGGCGCGGAGCGGTTGCGCAGATTCGCGAGCATGCGCGCATGCTGCGTCACCGAGATGGCGTCCGCCGAGGACAGCAGCTCTCCGTCACGCCGGCCACGTGCCAGCACGCTGACCACGTGGTCCACCATCGCGGCGACAGGCGCGTTCGCGGGGTCGGACTCGGAGTGCTGGAAGAGGCGCTCGTAGTAGAGGGGCGCGCGATTACCGGCCCCATAGCCGGTGTCGGAGCTCGTCCGCAGGTAGGAATACGGCGCCAGGGAGTTGTACACGGTGCCCGGCGGAAGGGCCCGGCCAGGCTCCGTGCTCTTCTCGAGGAAGATGTGGAACCCGCCGCACACCACCATGGCCTTCTCGGGCGGCGTCCGGGTCTCGGCGAGGGTGCGCGTGATGGTGCTCCACATATGCGCTTCGCGCAGGAGCGTGCCGTCGAGCTCCATCCGCTCGCGGCTGGTGGTGGCGCGCACCGCAGCGCAGAAATAGGCCAGGTCGCGCCGGAAGCTCTCCGTGTCCGAGTGGCGCAGGGACACGTCGAAGAGCGCATCCCAGCACTCGTCGAAGGAGCGGTACCCCGCCGCGTCCGCGAGCTTCTGGTAGAAGCTGCTCTCCACTGCGAGGTGTTCCCAGCCTGGCTGGCTCTCGTGGTGCTCGGCCACGTGATGCTCGTCATCGCGGGGCGGACCCACCTCTTCTTCGGGCGCGGGCTGCCGCGGGCCGGACTCCTCTGGCGCCCCCTGGAGGCCTCGCTCGGCCGCGCTCTTCACCCGGGCGCGGTAGGGCAGGTCGATGAACACCACGCGCGCCCCGAGCGCTGCCGCCTCGCGCATGGCCACGTACTCGGGTGAGTACGAGAGCAGCGGATAATAGACAGACACCTTGAAGGGCACGTCGGGCGCCGGGCTCTCGATGCCCGCGAGCCCAAGTGTGTTGTCGTCGTCGCGGTACGAGGAGAACAGCGCGATCGGCGGCTTCGTCTTCTTGTCGACGATGTGCGGCACCAGCTCCGAGGCGTCCGAGGGGGCCTCGATGAAGACGATCGACGGCCGCCGCGCCTGGATGGTCTGGGCGACGTGGCGGGCGACCGCGGGAGAGTGGTGCCGCACCGGGAACCAGTGAAGAGGCTCGGCCAGCACGGCGTGCGCGCGCGCTTCGATGCGCCCGGCGTCGAGCTCCTCGAGGATCTGGGCGATGGGGGAGGCGGGGGTCATCGGCTATTTGATGGCGGAGATGGCCGCTTCGTAGAACGCCTTCCACTGCGCGTCGCCCTCGCCGCGCTTCTTGGCGACCAGGGACAGGTACTCCTTGAGCACCTTCACGTCGTCGAGGTCCTCCTTGACGATCGAGCCCACGAGGTTGCGGCCGATGGAGTCGGCGCCCACGACGCCCGAGCCGAAATACCGGCTGTGGATGGCGGCATCGAGCGCCACGCCGATGGCCTCGGCGGTGGACAGCGTGGTCGAGGGCTTCTGGACGTTGACGCCCTCGGCCGTCACGCCATTGCGCATCTCGCGGAACACCGTGGCGAGCAGCTTGAGCACGGGCTCCTCCACGCGGGCGGCGATCTTGTAGCGCTCGAGCAGCTCCTTGGAGCGGGTGCGGACGATCTCGACCTCGGTCTTCTGGTCGGCGACCACCGGGATGTGCACGTAGTTGAAGCGGCGTTTGAGCGCGGCGGACAGCTCGTTGACGCCCTGATCTCGCGCGTTGGCGGTGGCGATGATGTTGAACCCAGGCTTGGCGAACACCATGGCATCCCCCGGCAGCTCGGGCACCGCGATGGCCTTGTCCGAGCAGATGGAGACGAGCGCGTCCTGCACGTCACCGACGCAGCGGGTGATCTCCTCGAACCGGAAGATGGCGCCCTTGCGCATCGAGATCATGCACGGCGAGGCGATCATGTTCTCGGGCTTGGGCCCCTCGGCGATGATGCGCGCGATGTTCCACGAGTATTTGATCTGCTCCTCGGTGGTGCCGGCCGTGCCTTGAATCGTCAGCGTCGAGCAGCCGCTGATCGCCGCGGCGAGGTGCTCGGAGAGCCAGCTCTTGCCCGTGCCCGGATCTCCCACGAGGAGCAGCGCGCGTTCGCTCGCGAGCGTCACGATGGACCGCTCGACGATGGTGTCGTCACCGAAGAACTTGCGCGTGATGGGCACCTCGACCTGGGCGCCATTGATGGTCGCGGTGAGCGGCTTCTTCGTCCCGACGATGTAGGCGAGCACCGAGCGCGGAGACAGCTTCCAGGCGGCGGGGACCTCATCCTTCTCGTTCTGGCGCAGGGCCTCCAGCTCGTGGGCGTATTTGATCTCCGCCGGCTCCTTGAGGATCTCGGATACGGGAGGGGCTGCGGTCTCTTCGGATTTCTTCGCGGGTTTCGCCATGCTTCTCACCGGTCCTCAGAACAGATTGCCCACGAGGGCGGAGACATCGAACGTCTTGTCACTCAGCATGAGATGCTCCGGGCCGCCGTCCTTCGTCACCTTCGCCTTGCCCTCGCCCTTGGTGCCCTTCTTCTTCGAGGCCTGGGCCTTGGGTGCGGGCTCGGGCTCGGGGGCCGCGGAGCCGCTGTAGAGCAATGACAGCGGCAGGAGCATCATGCGGCCGAACTCATAATAGGTGATGCCATAGAGGAGGGGTTTGTCGGCCTGCTTGAGCGCCGCGCGCAGGCGTGGCAGGAGCTCCTCGCCGTCCGGGCCATCGGGGATCACCGCATCGAACGAGAGCCCGCCCGCACCGCTGAGCGCGAAGATCCGCCGGCCATCACCGGTCTTGATCGGCTTCTCGCTCATCGTGGCCCCGGCGACGACGACCTCCTCCTGCAGCTCGACCGCGAGATCCAGCGGCCCCGGCGTGTGGCGCTTCACGCGCTCGAGCGCCGCGGCGGGGTCGAACTGGAAGAGGGGTGGCCAGTCCGTATGGACAGAGCCCTCGGTCACGGTGCTCTTGGGCCCGAGTGCGAGCCGGCCGCCGCCGCGCTCGTCGAGCATCAACGCCGCGTCGGTGATCTTCACGACCTTGTCCTGGCGGAAGACCCTGGGCATGAACTTCTGCGGCTGACTCAGGTGCAGATAGGCCTCAGCCGGGAGATCCTTCGCCTTCCCCTCGGCCTTGCGCGCGAACACGAGGCTGTAGGTGATGCTCCGCCCCACGAGCTCCGGCTCCGCGGCGCCCACGATGCGCAGCTTGAACTCGAACGTGTATGCGCTGGCAACGGTGCGCTTGAGCACGCCGAGCGTGACGACCTCGATGGACTTGACCGGCCGCGGTGCAGCCGACGGGGCGGCGGCCAGTGCCGCGAACAGCGCGTCATTCTTGTCGCGGATCGCCTTCACCATCCCGCGGGCGAGGAGCCACGAGCGGTGGAGGAAGAACGAGAAGCGCCGGATCGAAAACTGCGGGTCGCCGGCGAGGTAACGGCCGACATCGTCGTTGACGTAGCGCAGCGACGGACCGAGCCGGAGGAACTTGCGGCGCGACGCCTCCTTGAAGGACGCATCGATCTTGGCGCGCGTGGCCTCGGTGGCGACGGGGACGCCCGTGCGCACCAGGTCCTCGACCGCGCGTGACAGCTCCTCGAGAAGCGCGAGCGCGCCTTTGGGATCTTCGATGGGGGGCGCGGCGGCGGGCGGCTTCACGGCGGGCGGCGCGGAGGCCGCCGGCGCTGCATCCGCCGCCCCTTCTTCGCCTTCTTCACTCTGTGCTGCGACGTATTCGGCCCACGCCTCGGCCGCGGCCTCGAGGCTGAGCACGCGCTCGAACACGTGCAGGCTGGTGTGCGCGGAGAGGAGCGCACGCGGCGCGTCTTTCGTGCCGGCCTCGGCGGCCCGCAGCGCGGCCGTCAAACGCGACGCGATGTGCCCTGCGCCGATGCGCTCCCACTGCTCGGCGAGCGATGCGAGCTTCTTCCAGTCCGCGGCGGACGACGATGCGAGGCCGCGCACATAGAGTTGCTCGAGCTCCGTGCGGAGGGTGTCCGCTTCCTGTCCGACTTCCTCAAGGCTGCTCATCGGGCGAGCCGGCTACAAGGCATAATAGTCTTCAGGGGTGGTCTCCGTCGGGCGCCACTCGATTTCACCGGCCTCGGCGCCCTTGTATTTGACGAAGGTGGCGCTCATCGCGTCCTTGTCGATCACCGGCTTCTTGCCTTTGAGCGCTTTCGTCCACTCGGAGAGCCGGGTGGCGTCGATCTTCCCGCCCTGCACGAGGCCGATCATCAACACGAGCATGTGCTTGCAGGGCTTGTTGCCGCCGAGGCCGCCGCAGCGGTTGAGGTTCTGCGTGCAGCACATGAAGTTCCCATGCTTGTCGATCTTGCACGCGTAGAAGAGAGAGTAGTCCGTCTGGCTTTTGACGACGCCGGTGACGTGCTCATCGGTCACCTCGTCGAAGAGCTGGAAGCGATCGCTCTGGAGCATCGAGGTCGCTTTCTGGACTCGGGCGGAGTCGGTCTGCTTCCTGAGCTGCTCGACGAATCCCGAGAGATTGAGGGTGCCCGCCGACATGCCGGTGTTACCAGACGCTGCGGGTTGGATGATCTTTCGCGTGGCCATGACCTTCCTCTCGGGTGCGCAGTCTAGCGAGGACAGGGGCCCTCCTGTCCAGCACCTGACGGAAGCCCAGAGGGTAGCCGGGCAGGCCAGAGCGCATAGGAGAGCTTCACCCTCAACGGGTCCGTGTGGCCGCGGCCCGGCTCTGTCGGGGGCAATCGCTAAAGTGGGCGTCACCCTCCGGAGGCACTGATGACGTCCACGCGGCTGGTGTTGCCGCTGCTTGCCCTGGCGCTCCTGTCCAACGCCTGTGTGCCGCTGACGCCACCACCCGAGATGGGGCGGAGCCTGCGCTACACCCCGCACGGCGCCACCGGGCCCGCCTTGGCCGGAGGAGCACCCTCCCCTCCTGGGCCCGAGGCACCGGGGCGGCTGCGCAATCGAGGTTCCCGGGAGGCGGTGCCGGGGGCAGGCCCTGGCAGCGCCGACGCGACTGTGTGGCAGAGCGCCCTCGCTGCCCACCTGGCCTTTCGCGGAAGCGCGGGCGAGGTGTCCGGCACCACCCGCCGCATCTCCCGCGAGCTCTCCAGACTCAGGGCCAGCCACTCCGGCATCGCTGGCGCGGGCAACGGCAGCTTCGTCCGCTACGTCGACCATGGCGAAGCCTGGTTGCGATGGATTGACTCTGAGCTTGCCACCGCCAATGAGCTCGCTGCCGAGGCGTCGGAGGTGGAGGACCCGGACATGCAACTCGCCCTGCTGCGCCTCGCTGGCCCACGGTTGGAGGCCGCCATGATGGGCTCCATGCTGCTGGCCGTGTGGTTTGACTTCCTCAACCTCACCGACGCCACACTCTCCCGGCACCTCTACGGCGTGGAGACGCTGTACGTGAAGATGGAGCGCTGCCAGAAGATGCTGGAGCCCTCCATGACGGCTCTTTCGTCCCTGGAGCCAGAGCAGGTGGAGTCAGCGGCGGAGGACATGCCCGCCCTGGTAGGCCACCTCACGAGCGAATTCGCCACACTTCTCGAGGCCATACACAAGGGGGCGAAGGTCCTCGAGACGGCACTGGTGCTGAAGGAATCCATGGAGGCGCTCACCACCCTGTCGGTGCTGAAGTTCACGTTGCCCGCGCTGCGCGCGGCGACTCCCGCCACGCTCGGTGTGGGTCTCATGGTGAGCCCCAACGGCGTGATGATGGGAACACGGATTGTGGTGTCCGCCGAGTGGGTGGAGATGATGCGCCAGTTGGTGCGCGCGGGCGTCCTCTCCGTGCCCGCCGTCAGCGCCGCGGTGCGGATTCAGGCCGGCCTCGTGATGATGGCCCAGGGCCACGGCGACCTCCCGCGGGGCGTGCGCGACGCGCTCGGCGATGCGCCCGAGGTGCGTGCCATGCGCGTGACGGGCAAGACGGGCGCCGGCATGGCCGAGCCCCCAGATCACCACGTCATGCCGAAGGAGTTCCGCGCGTGGTTCGAGAAGCGCGGCTTCACCGGCAAGATGAGCATCGACTGGTTCTGCGTCACGCTGCAGCAATCGCACCATCAGGCGATTCACGGTGGTGGAAACTGGAAGCTGGGGCGCAAGTGGCCCGGTGAATGGAACCGGCTGACCATGGAGACGCTGTACGAGGCTGAGGCCAAGGCTGGCCGGATGTTGACGCGGAACACGATCCTGGAGATCGTCGCGGAGCAAATGATGAAGTACAGAATGCCAATGAACTTTATCCGCTGTGGTGGGAGATGAGCGACGGACGTGCTTGGGAGGGCAACATCAAGGCGCGCCTGTACGAGCGGGTCCGCGAGCGAGGTTACAACTCGCTCACCGCCTTCGCCGAGGCGCGCCCCACTGCTTCGCTACTGGCACTAGCGGACGAGCTTGGCCCTGAGGACATCGCGGCAGTGCAGGTGTTCAGCGGGTTGGTGGCCGAGGCGGAGCGAAGCCGCAAGGTCACACGTTTGGTGCGAGGGCAACTCGTGCGCGAACTGTTTCAGCGTCTCCCCAACGGCTGGCCGGCCGTGCTGGACGACGAAAACCGCCTCAAGGTTGCCGTGGCGCTCGGCACGTGGACCGCTTACAGCCCAGAAACGCATAAGGAGCGCGTAAGGCGGATCGGTGATGCACTCCTTGCCACTCCTCCTCCCCCAGGGTGGCGGCCACTCGGACCCGACGACGAGCTGCTGCTGACGCTCCTGCCCGACGAAGAAGCCTGAGCCTCGCCCCCTGGAGAGGACCATGAGCGAGGGCCGTTCCTGGGAGGGTAACTGGAAGGTGCGCCTGTATGACCGGGTTCGCGAGCGGGGTTACGACTCGGTCACTGCCTTCGCGAACGCCCGCCCCACGGCCTCCTTGGTGGCGCTGGCCGACGAGTTGGGCCCGGACGACATCGCAGGAGTGCAGGTACTGAGCGGGTTGCTCGCCGAGGCGGAGCAGCGCAAGCAGGTCACTCGCTTCGTGCGTGATGTGCTCGTGCGCATGTTGTCCCAGAGTCTTCCCGATGGGTGGCCGACTGTGCTGGACGATGCCAACCGCTTCAAGGTTGCCAAGGCACTTGGTCGCTGGTTTGCGTACACCCCAGAAACCCACAAGGAGCGCGCCGACAGGGCTGGTGATGCGCTCCTTGCCACGCCACCGCCGCCCGGTTGGCGCCCGCTCGGGCCCGACGACGAACTGCTCCTCACGCTCTTGCCTGACGAGGAAGTCTGAGCTTCTCCCCTTTGAGAGGACCATGAGCGAGGGCCGTTCTTGGGAGGGTAGGCTGCCCCCACTCCGCTGAGTGGGAAGCTCAGAGCGCGTAGGAGAGTTTCACCATCAGCGCGTCCGAGTGGCCGCCGTCCAACAGGCCCTCGGGCAGCAGCGTAAGGGGCACGGGCGCCCCGGAACGGGCCTGCGCCTCCTGCGAGCGCGCGTACACCACGAAGAGCGTGGAGCCGAGCGCGTACTCCCAGCGCAGCACCAGGTTGATGTTGAGGGCCGCCGTGTGGAAGGCCGGGTCCTCTCCCGTCAGAGGCACCTCGCGCAGGTCCGCTAGCCGCAGCCGAGAGCCCGGCTCGCCCAGGGCCCCGAAGAAGCGGTCATACCGCCCATAGCCGCTGTAGAGCTGGGCATGCGCCTGGAGCGTCAGCGTGGGCGAGAGCACCACGAGCTGGCGCAGCGTGACCCCGACGAACCGAGGCACCAGGTCCCCGAAGCGATGCAGTCCCTCGGGCGAGCTGTCCAGCCAGCGCGGCCCGTCCGATGCGTTCTCGAAGGAGAGGCGCAGCGAGGTGCTGAGCTGCGGCAGGGGCGTCCACGTCCCGGCCAGCGTGACGTTCTGGCCAGTGCTCCAGTGACGCACGGGCACGCTCACGAGCCGGTCCGCGTACACATCCGCCTCCAGCGCGAGCGGCCGGGAACGGTCCGTAGCGTACGCGCAGCCCCCAAAGACGAAGGAGGGGCGCTGCAGGGCCACGCCCGACCCCACCACCTCGAACAGGTCCTGCCGCGCCGTCTCCAAGCCCACGTAGCAGTCACCCGCGCTCGAGTCCGACAGCACCACCCGCGCCTCCACCTGCGCCCGCGTACTCAGCGGCAGGTGGCGCCCATCGGCGGACCAGCGCTGTTGGGCGTGCACCCCCACCGCCACCTCGGGCAGCCCGCGCCAGTCGATGCGGACGAGCTCCGGGTTCACCAGCAGCAACTGCTCGTTGTGCATGGGCTGAAAGCCGGTGGGGTTGAGGTTCAACCGGGGCGAGGTGAGGCCATACCCGAGGCGCAGCCGCCAGGGCTCCCCCCCTTCCTTGCCGCCGCTCACCCGCAGGCCGTAGCCCATGTCTCCCGAGCGCAGCAGCGTCCCATCCGCGAGCAGCCGGCCCTCGGCGGGCCCGCCCGTCACCCGCGAGCCGGAGAGCTGCGCCGCCAGCACGTAGTCTCCCAAGTCGCTGCGCAGCGCCATGTCCAGCGTGGCCGCCTGGCCTCCCCGGGCAGTACACCCTTCCAGGTCCGCGTCCTCCGGATCGCAGTCCGGCCGCAGCGGGGTGGCCAGCGCCACCGAGCCGCCCACCGTGGCGGCCTCGGACACGCGCGCCCGCACCACGCCGGCCAGGAAGTTGGTGGGTGCGCCCACGCGCCCGGGCAGGGTGTGGCGTGGCGCCACGTGCAGCGGCCTCCACGGCAGGAAGCGCACCGAGGTGTCCAGCGGCTCCTCCTCCCCGCTCCCCGCCTCGCCCGCTACCACCGCGTCCAGCACCGCCACCTGCACGTTCTCCGTCACGCTGCCGCTGAGCTTCACCGCGCCCAACATGGGCAGCTCCAACCCTATCCGCCGCGAGTACAGCAACGACTGCTCCGGCAGCTCGCTGTCCACCAGCGGCTCGAAAAGCTCCAGCCCGTCCAGGAAGAACGGGCGCTTCTCCGGGAAGTACAGCTCCACCCGGCTGGGGTTGTAGAGGAGCTGGTCCGCCTCCACCTGTCCGAAGTCCGGGTTGACGGTGAGCGTCAGCGACAGGTTGGAGGTGAGCCCCGCCTGCACGTCCACCCCCACGTCCGCCGAAGGCCCCAGCGGCCCCGTCCCCTCGCGCACCGAGCGCATCGCCACGTACGGCAGCACCAGCATCTGCCTCGGTGGCCGCAGCTCGCGCAGCGCTCGCAGCTCCGCGAAGCGCGAGACCAGCGCGTTCACATCCCGCGGCAGCGGCACCGACTCCAGCACCTCGTGGGTGCGCGCCAGCTCGCGCCGCACGTGGAAGCCCCAGCGCTGCTCCCCCGCCTCCGGGAAGCGCAGCAGCCGCAACGGAATGCGCAGCTCCGCGCTCCACCCGAGCCCGTCCACCGACGAGGCCCCCTCCCAGATGCCGTCCCACGCCGTGTCCGTCTTCGTATCCTGGGTAATGCGCGCGTCCGCCAGCGTCCCGCCCGCGTTCACCGCGAAGACGAGCCCCGTGCGCCTGTCTCTCAGGCTATCCACCATCACCCGCACCACGTCCGACACGGGCAGCTCATCCCTCCGCCCGAGCGGCGCGCGGATGGCGGAGGGCTGGCCGTCGAAGCACCGCACTCCTACGTAGAGGTTGCTGTCATCGTAGAGGACGCGCACCTCCGTGCGCTCGCTCGGGGCAGCGTCAGGCTCGGGGAAGCTCTGGTGGAAGCGGTCGAAGACGGGGGCCTGACTCCACGCCGCTTCGTCCAGGCGCCCGTCCACGCGCGGGGGCTCGCCGGTGCGCAGCGCCTCGAAGCCCTCTGGGCCCACCTCCCGGGCCTGCACCGGTGCCGCCCACGCCACCGCCAGCAGCAAGGCGAGCCCTGTCATGCGACGTGTCCTGTCCATACATCCAATTCCATTCAGGGAAGTACCTGATACTCCCTCTCCCCTCGGGAGAGGGTGGGGGTGAGGGTGCCCGGGCCCGTTCTTCAACCCGTGGCACTCAGTGGGCAGGGGGGTTCAACCCGGGTTCACCCGATACCCTCACCCCGTCCCTCTCCCGGGGGGCGAGGGGAAATATGGCAGCGTTGTCAGCACATGTTCCCAGAGGCGCACCTTCGAGGACCTGCCCGAAAAGGCTCAGTCCGGCTCCGGGACCACCACCGTCATCACCGCACCCACTCGCACGGACGGCATGCGCCTGGCCTCCAGGTTGCGCTGGGTGTTGACCATGTCGTGCCAGGGGCACTTCACGCACTGCGTCCCCTCGTCATACGTCCCCAGGCTCAGCGGGCCGCCGCGGTGCTTGCACCGGTCCAGGATGACGACGAGCTCCCCGTTCTGGCGCAGACACAGGTAGCGCTCACCGCCCACACGCTGGCGGGCCCAGTGCCGAGCCTCCATCTGGAGAATCATCCGCGCCCCCCTGCAGCCTGGGGCTCCAGCACGAGCGAGGCGCCCTCCTCCAGCACGCGCACGCCCAGCATCCGCCCGGCGGGCACCATCACCGCCCCGCCCGGCCCCAGCACCCGCGGCGACAGGTAGCCGCCATCCACCTCCACCCGGCCCTTCACCACGCCCACCACGTGTGGCGTGTCGTACACGTTCGGCTCCAGGAAGGTGCCCGCCGCGAGCTCCCGCGCCTCCAGCCCCTGCCACGGCCCACCAGGGGCCGCTCCTCCCGCCGCGAGCGCCTCGCAGAAGTCCATCTGCTCCAGGTAGTCGCGCTCGGACACGTCCCCCAGCAGCCGGCTCGCCTCGATGCCGCGCACCATGGCGGGAATGACGCTGTCCCCGTAGCGCTCCACCATGGGGCGGATGAGCTTGTCGAACGCCATGCGCCGATGGTGCAGGTCGATTCCCACGTGCTCGTCGAAGTAGCCCGTGTTCACCCCCGCTCCAAAGGTGTCGTGCAGCAGCCGGCTGAACTGCCGATTGAAGTGCGGCACCACCGCCTCAATCCAATACAGCGCGCCCACGTACTCGAACCACCGCGTCTTCGTGGCGGTAATCCAGTGGAAGTAGCTCGTCATCAACAGCGAGGTGGGCAGGTACCAATAGTAATGCGTGTGCACCCGCGGGCTGAGCCCCACCGAGGAGAGCGTCTCCTCGAAGAGCGTGGAGTGCTTCTGCGGGTGCACGCCGTAGCCGAACTCGTCGATGAAGATCTTCATCAACTCCGAGTGCACCGGCCCGTAGTTGCCGGGCAGGGCCCGCGCCATCTGCGAGGCCTCCGAGAGGAAGTCCGGCGCCACCTGCAACAGGAAGAGGCGCGCGGCCTTGTCCGGGTGGGCCGTCCGGCGGATGCGCTCACACAGGCCGCTCGGGGCCGCCTCGAAGCGGCTCAGCGCGTCGCGCGTGTACTCCTCCAGGTGGGCCATGGACCAGGGGCCCTGCACGGAGATGGTCTCAGTGAGAAAGTCGAAGCAGGAGCGCTCCAACACCGGGCGCAGCAACGCATTCGCGGCCACGAAGTCCGGCGCGTAGTAGCTGTGGAACGCCTGCAGTTCCTGCTCGCTGAAGCGCGCGGACGGCAGGTAGAGGTTGTTCTGCTCGTAGATGTTGAAGAGCAGCCGGTTGAGCACCAGCGAGCGCCGCGTGCACAACGTCTCCATCCGCAGGGGCTCGCCGAGCGAGCCAGGCGACAGGCCCGTGAGGTCCGTAGGCCGGTGATAGGGATTGTCCAGCGTCCAGCCCCGTCCGGGCTGATAGGGCGCGGAGGACTGGAGGTGCTGCCAGAGGGGGCGCAACGCGGGGGACTCGAGGAGGGTGGCGGTGTCCAACATGGTCTGGGTCTCGTGGGAGAAAGGAAGAAGCAGGTAGGAAGGAGGCGCCCCTCACTGCGCCGGGGCGCGGCCATCACCGAGCAGCGCCACCAGCAACGGCAACGCCTCGGGGCCCTTGTTGGAGTCCACCAGCGTGGCGGCCTCCGCGTAACGCCGGAGCTGCGGCGCGGCGCCCCCGGCGGGCACCTCGGCGGCGGGAAGCTGCGCGCACCGCTCCAGCACCGGCGTGTGGACGTAGCGGGCCACCGAGCCGTGGATGTCCTCGTGCTGCCGCGCCGCCCAGCCCAGCAGCTCGTGGCAGAAGTCTCCGCCCTTCGTCTCCAGGTAGGACTTGAAGCCCGGCTCACTCGGCGAGAAGGACGCGGCCGCCGCGGCGTAGTGCCGCACGGAGATCATCCGCAGATCGTCCGGGCTCGCGCCCTCCACCCGGGACTTCCACTCGGCGCTCTCGCGAGCACGCAGCAGCGAGGCGAGGTAGCGGTCAATGTAGCCCTTGAGGTGGAGCTGGTGATCCGGCACCCACGCATCGGAGAAGGGCCGCAGCTCGCGGCGATCCTCCGGCACCTTCACGAGTGAGAGCGACGCCACCGCCCAGGAAGCACGCAGGTGGGGATCCGCCGACGTGTCGAGCGCCCGGCGCGTGAGCTGCTCCCGCAGCCCGGCCAGCTCCGTGGGCCGCTTGAAGGCGTACAGGTGACCATTGCCGAAGAAGTCACTCTGGAAGAGCGAGGCGAAGCCCGCATGCAGCAACGCCGAGTGCAGGTGGCGCACGCCCACGAAGGGCTGGGGCTGCTCCAACCCGCTGAGCACCTGGTAGTCCCACAGGTTGGTGTTCATCTGCATCACTCCGCCCTCGGACAGCCGGGCGCGCGCCAGGGCGAAGAACTCCTGGGTGATGCAGTGGGTGGGAATCTGCTCGCCGGCGAAGATGTCCACGACGATGTAGTCGTAGGTGCTGGTGTCCTCGCGCAGGAAGAGCCGGGCGTCGCGCACCACCATCTTCACGCGAGGGGACTGGAGCGCGGGCACGAGGCGGAGCGACAGGTCCACCACCAGTGGATCAATCTCCACGCCCGTCACCTCCGCCTGAGGGTCCGCCGCGAGGATGGCCGCCACCGCCCCGCCCAGCGCCGTGCCGAGCACCAGGTAGCGGCGGGAATCGCGCGCGAGGCCCACGTTGACGTAGGCGGTGGTGAACTGATCCTTGAGCGGCGCCTTCGGGTACACCGTGGAGTGCACGTAGTCGCGCGAGGGCATGTACTCCAGGCGCTCGTCCCCGCCTTCCTCCTGGGCGCGCAGCACGCGCACGGTGCCGTAGAGCGACTCGCCGGCGAACACGAGCGCCTCGTCCTTCTTCTCCAGGAGGTGCGCCGTCGCCGGCCCGCCCACCGCCATCGCCAACGCGGCCACCGCCGCCCCCGCGGCGAGCACCCGCCTGCGCCCGAGCGCCAGCCCGAGCGCCACCACCAGTCCCAGCGACGCCAGGAAGATGCCGAGCGTCGTCTGCACCCCCAGCACCGGCAGCAGCAGGAAGGAGGGCAGTGTGGTGCCCGCAATGCTGCCCACGTTGGACACTGCCATCAGGTTGCCCGCGGTGCGCCCCGTGCCCTGCCCGGAGTCGGAGGCCGACAACAGCTTGATGAGGAACGGCGACACGTGGCTGAGCGCCACCATGGGCGGCCCGAAGAGCACCAGCGTCGCCAGCGACACCGGCACCACGTGCTGGAGCGTCACGTCATCGAACGAGGCGCGCAGGTGGTAGCACGCGTCCAGCAGGGGCTCGACCAGCAGCAGGTGCACCACCGCCACGTAGACGACCGACGCGCCGATGAGGCCCAGCAGGAACTCCAGCGAGCCGAAGCGCTGCGAGAAACGGCCTCCCAGGTAGTACCCCACCGAGAGGGCGATCATCACCAGCGCCAGCAGCACGCCGGTGACGTAGATGGATGAGCCGAACGCCGTCCCCAGCACCCGAAAGCCGCACATCTCCAGCAGCATCACGTTGAAGCCGCCGGCGAAGGACAGCAAGTACAGGTATGGATTGAGCAGCCGATGCTGCGATGAGACCATCTCGGACAAGACGTGCTCCTAGCCGACGCTGTGGGAGTTGGGGTTGGTGAAGGACGACTTGAGGAACCACCAGGCGAACCCGAGCGCCTCGCTGCCGTGCACGAAGTTGTACGTGAGCGAGATGCTCGTCCGGGTCGTGTGGACCTCGTGGAACCACAGGTGGGGGACGAAGAGCGTCTCCCCGGGAAGCAGGTCGAACTCCACCATCTTCGCGCGGCCGAACGAGGGTGGCTCGAACTCCAGGTGCTTCACCTGGCGCGCGCGCCGCGAGTCGCGGTCCGGCAGCTGCGACTCCTGGTCCGGCGCCAGCACGTAGCAGCGCTTGGAGCCGTACACCTGGCAGACGATGGCGTTGGAGCGGATGCCATCCACGTGCAGCTTGCTCGCGCCGCCCCGGGGCGAGATGAAGAGGCCAAAGCCCGGGTAGCGCTCGCGCGTGGGGTCCATCCCCAGGGGCGCGAAGGGGATGCAGTAGCCACGCTCGGGCATGAAGTAGGGCCGCGCCCAGTGCTCGCGCACCGGCTCCATCGGCTCCAGCTCCCGCATCCGCATATAGCGCAGGTGCTGGATGCTCCCATCCTGGGGCACCGGACCAGTCTCCGCGGCCTTCAGGTGCGCGTAGAACTCCGAGTACGGCATGCGGCCCTCGGGGTCCGGCCCGTCCCGAGTCACCTCCACCGGCAGTTCCCCCAGCAGGGACTGGAAGTACTCGGGCGTCCACAGCTCCCGCGCCTTCCAGGTGTCCAGCGCGTCCGAGACGATGACCGGCTTGTTCGGGACGACATACTCCTGGACGAACTCGCGAGGGGACAGCTTCTCCCGGACGTCAATGGGTCGATTGGGCATGGCTCTCATGGTGCGTTCTCCAACGCCCGCCGGAAGTGCTCCGCGACGGCGTCGACGTGCGGCTCGCGCACGAGTTGGTAGTGGTCTCCCGCCACCTGGTGGTGCTCCACGCCCCCCAGGACAACGGCCTTCCAGGTGTCAGGCAGAGCGGGCTCCAGCGAGGCCTCGCGCTCGGCGGCCTCGAGAAGCAGCATGCGGCCCAGGTATGGCCCGGGACGGTAGCGCCGCAACGCGCCCAGGTTGCGCCTCAGCTCCTCCAGCACGTGCTGGAGCGGCTCGTCGGCTCGGCCCTTCCCTGCGAGCAGCTCGCGGGCCTCGTCCTCGGACACGCCCAGCTCAGCGGACACCAGCCCGGCCAGCTCCGCCGCCGCCCACTCCTCGGACACCTCGCTGACGGAGTCAGGCACCGCATCGAGCGCCAGCAACAGCGCCACCTCGCGCCCGCGCGCCTCGAGCTGACGCGCCATCTCGAAGGCCAGCACGCCGCCCAGGGACCAGCCCGCCAGCAGAATGGGGCCCTCGGGCCGGACCTCGCACACGCACCGGACGTACTCGCGCGCCAGCTCGGCCAGCTCCTCGGGGCGCTCCACACCCTGCAGCCCCACCGAGCGCAGGCCATAGTGGGCCCGCTCGCGTCCCAGACGCCGCAACAGCGGCTCGTAGCACAGCACTCCGCCGCCCACCGGGTGCACCCAGAAGAGCGGAGGCCGCTCCCCCCCCTCGCGCAGCAGCACCAGCGGCGAGTGCTCCGGAGCGCTCCTCCCGGCCTCGATACGCCGGGCGAGCGCGTCGATGGTGGGCGTCTCGAACAGCGTATCCAGCGGCAGCTTCACCCCCAGCGACTGCTGCACCCGCGTCATCATCCGCAGCGCCAGCAGCGAGTGGCCGCCGAGCGCGAAGAAGTCGTCCGTCACCCCCACCTGCTCCACGGAGAGGAGCTGCTTCCAGATGGACGCGAGCTCCTCCTCCACCGGGCCCCGCGGCGCCACCGCCGCCGTGCGTGGCCCGAGGTGCGTGGCCTCTGGGGGACGCAGCTGCTTGCGGTCCACCTTGCCACTGGCGTTGAGGGGCAGCGCGGGCATCGGCACGAGCGCCGCCGGCACCATGACGGCCGGCAGCGAGGCCGCGAGGTGCGTGCGCAAGGACTCGGACCACTCCGCCTGAGCAGGCCCTTCCAGCGCATCGCGGACGGCGCAGTACGCCACCAGCCGCACGTCCCCCGGCCCGAAGGTGTGCGTCACCACCACGCAGTCGCGGATGCTCGGGTGGGCGCGGAGGCAGGACTCAATCTCCCCCAGCTCGATGCGCACTCCACGCAGCTTCACCTGGTGGTCCGTGCGACCGAGGAACTCGATGTCCCCGTTGGGCAGGTAGCGCACCAGGTCGCCCGTCCGGTAGAGCCTCGCGCCGGGCTCGACGCTGAAGGGGTCCGGCACGAACTTCTCCGCCGTCACCTCCGGCCGCCCCTGGTAGCCCCGCGCCAGGTAGGCACCGCCGATGAGCAGCTCGCCCGGCACTCCCACGGGCACCGGCCGCAGGTGCGCGTCGACGATGTACATGCTCGAGCGCGAGATGGGCTTGCCGATGGGCACACTCTGCATCCCCGGCACCATGCGGCAGGGCCAGTGCACCACGTCCACCGTGGCCTCCGTGGGCCCATAGGTGTTGACGAGCTCGACGGACAGGGTCGCCAGGAAGCGCTCCTGCAACACGAGCGGAATGGCCTCGCCGCCCACGAAGACACGCCGCAGGGACGGGCTGCTCATGAAGAGCGGCTGGTCCAGCATCAGCTCCAGCATGGAGGGAACGAGCTCCATGCTGGTGACGCGGTGCTCGTCCACGTGCCGCGCGATGACCGAGGGATCTCGATTCCCCCCCGGCGGCAGCAGCACGAGCTGCGCGCCCGTGGAGAGCGCGTGGAAGATCTCCAGCACGGACGGGTCGAAGCCCAGCGAGGCCACCTGCAACACCCGGCTGCCCTCACCGAGCGGATAGGCGGCCTGCCCGAACGCGAGCCGCTGGCACACCTCGCGGTGCGCGAGCATCACGCCCTTGGGCCGCCCCGTGGAGCCCGACGTATAGATGACGTACGCCAGGTGCTCCGGTTCGAGCGCCGGAAGCGCGAGCGGCTCCGTGTCCTCGCTCCCCGCCACGTCGTCGAGCCACAGGCGCTCGAGCGCCATGATGGGCAGGCGCTCCTCCAGCCGCTTCTGGGCGAGCAGCACCCGCGCGCCCGAGTCCTCCAGCATGTACTGGAGCCGCTCGGCGGGGTGGGTGGCGTCCAGCGGCACGTAGGCGCCGCCCGCGTGGATGACGCCCAGCACTGCGATGATCATCTCCAGCGAGCGCTCGGCGCACACGCCCACCCGCACCTCCGGACCCACGCCGCGGGCTCTCAGCGCGCGGGCCACACTCCGGGCCCGGGCCTCCAGCTCGCGGTAGGTGAGGAGCGACGTGCCGAAGGACAACGCCGGAGCCTCGGGCGAGCGCGCCGCCTGGGCCGCGAGCAGCGCGGCGAGATTCGTGTGCGTGGGGAACACGTCCGGAGTGACGTTCCACTCCACGCAGATGCGCTGGCGGGCCTCGACGTCCAGCACCGGCAGCTCGCGCACGCGCAGCTCCGGAGCACGCACCGCCGCCTCCAGCAGCGTCTCGTAGACGGACAGCCAGTGCGCCACGACCTCCTCGTTGAAGAGGTCCGTGTCGTACTCGGCCTCCAGCTCCAGACCGTGGCCGGTGTCCGTCACCGCGAGCGTGAGGTCGAACGTGGACGTGCCCGTCTCCACCTTCAGCGGCTCCACCCGCAGCGAGGAGAAACGCTCCGGCTCGCCCCCCGGCTCGTTGTAGATGAACATCGTCTGGAACAGCGGCGTGTGCTGGGTGGAGCGCACCGGCTGCACCGCCTCCACCACGTGCTCGAAGGGGATGTCCTGGTGCGCATAGGCGTCCAGGCACACCTGCTTCACCCGGGCGAGCAGCTCGCGGAAGGGCAGCGCTCCGGGCACGGCCGCGCGCAGCACCAGCGTGTTCACGAAGCAGCCGAGCAGCCCCTCCACGTCCGCGTGCGTGCGTCCGGAGATGGGCGTGCCCACGAGCAGCTCCTCCTGTCCCGTGAGGCGGTGCAGCAGCGCCTTGAAGGCCGCGAGCGACCACATGAAGGGGGTGACACCCTGCCCCTGGCTCGCCGCGAGCAACGCCTCCCGCAGCGCCCCGGAGGCCTGCCGTCCGAGCGTGCGACCCCGGTAGCGCTGGCGCTGAGGCCGGGGCCTGTCCCTCGGCAGCTCCAGCACCGGCAGCTCTCCACCGAGCTGCTGGCGCCAGTAGTCGAGCTGACCCGCGAGCGCGCCGGACTCCACCCACCCGCGCTGCCACGCGGCGAAGTCGGCGTACTGCACGGGCAGCGGCGCCAGGGCCGCCGGACGACCCTCGAGGTGCGCCGCGTACAACTCCCCCAGCTCGCGCACGAGCACGCGCAGCGACCAACCATCGGAGACGGCATGGTGCATGGAGAGCACGAGCACGTGCTGCTCGGCCCCGAGCGTGCACACGTGGGCCCGCAGCAGCGGACCGCGCGCCAGATCGAACGGGCGCTCCAGCCACGCCCGAGCCAACGCGAGCGCCCGCGCCTCCCGCTCCGCCTCCGACACCTCCGCGAGGGACACCTGCTCCAACGCCACCGTGGCCTCGGGGACGATGAGCTGGCGCGGCTCTCCCTCCACCTCCACCAGCCGGGTGCGCAGCACCTCGTGCCGCTCCACCAGCCCGCGCAGCGCGGCGGAGAGTGCCGACGCCTCCAGCCTCCCCTCCAACCGGAGCGCGAAGGCCATGTTGTAGAAGGCGCTGCCCGTCTCGAGCTGGTCGAGGAACCACAGCCGCTGCTGAGCAAAAGACATCGGCGGCGGCGTGCTCCGCTCCACCCGGCTCAGCGGCGGAGGCAGCCGCGCGGGAGCCTCCCCGGCGCGCGCGCGCAACCAGCCCGCGAGTTGCTCCAGCCGCGGATGCTCGAAGACGGTCTTCAGCGGCACCTGGAGCCGGAAGGTCTCACGCAAGCGAGAGACGAGCTTCGTGGCGAGCAGCGAGTGCCCGCCCAGCGCGAAGAAGTCCGAATCCACGCCCGGCACCTCCACCTCCAGCACCTGGGCCCAGAGGTCCGCGAGCAGGCGCTCCTCTTCCGTGCCGGGAACGAAGCGCGAGGGCACGCCCGCGGAGCGCGGAGCCTCGGCCTCGACGAGCCGCTGCCGGTCCACCTTGCCGTTGGGTCCGAGCGGCAGGGCGTCCACCACGGTCCACGAGGTGGGCACCATGTGCTCCGGCAGGCGCTCGCGCAGGGCCACCCGCAGCGCGGAGGGCGACGGGGGCGCGGCCTCGTTCCGCGGCACGACGAACGCGGACAGCCGCTTGTCTCCCGACGGGTCCGGCAGCGCGAGCACCACGGCATCCGCCACCTCCGGCCGGGCGCGCAGCACCTCCTCGACCTCTCCCAGCTCGATGCGGTAGCCGCGCACCTTCACCTGCCGGTCCAACCGCCCGAGGTACTCGATGCGGCCGTCCGCGCGGAAGCGCGCGAGGTCCCCCGTGCGGTACAGCCGCGCACCGGGCCGATCACTGAAGGGATGCGGGATGAACCGCTCGGCCGTCAGCTCCGGCCGACCGAGGTAGCCCCGGGCCACGCCCGGCCCCCCGAGGAGCAGTTCCCCCGGGACGCCCACCGGCACGGGCCGCAGCCGCGCGTCGACGATATGGGCCTCGGTCCCCGAAATGGGCCGGCCGATGGGAAAGCCGTCCACGGGCTCGCCCGGCGCCACCACGTGGCTGCATGCGAACACAGTGACTTCCGTGGGCCCGTAGCCATTGATGAGGGCACAGTCCGGGAAGCGCTCGCGCACGCGTCCCATGTGGTGCGCGGACACGGCATCGCCGCCCGCCAGCAACTGCCGCACCCGCGCGAGCCCCTCCAGGTTGCCCTCCACCATCTGGTGGAACAGGCCGGCCGTGAGCCACAGCGTGCTCACCTTCCGCTCCTGGAACAGCGTTCCCAGCTCCTCCAGGGACAACGCGCCCGGAGGCGCCATCACCACCTGACCGCCGTTGCACAGCGGCCCCCACAGCTCATAGGCGGAGACGTCGAACGAGATGGAGACGAACTGGAGCACGCGCTCCCCCGCCCCCAGCTGCGCGTACGTCGAGCCCGTCACGAGCCGCGCGAGCCCCCGGTGCGTCACCCCCACGCCCTTGGGCCTGCCGGTGGAGCCGGACGTATAGATGACGTAGACGAGGTTCTCCGGCACGAGCCCACTCTCGAGCGCCTCGCCGGGCTCCCGCGCGAGCGCCTCCGCGTGCGCGTCCAGCAGCACCCGCCGTTCCCCCATCGAGGGAATGCGCCCGGCCACGCGCTCCTGCGCCACCAGCACGGACACACGGCTGTCCTTCAGCATGAAGGCGAGCCGGTCCTCGGGATAGGCAGGGTCGAGAGGCAGGTACGCCCCACCCGCCTTGGAGATGCCGAGCATCCCCACTGCCAGCTCCAGCGAGCGCTCGGCGCACAACCCCACCACCGACTCGGGCCCCACGCCCAGCCGGCGCAGGTGGTGCGCGAGCTGATTCGCGCGCCGATCCAGCTCCCGGTAGGTGAGGCTCTCGTCGCCAGCGCTGACGGCCACCGCGTCCGGCGTGCGCCGCGCCTGCGCCTCCACGAGCGCGGGCAACGTCGTCTCCTCCTGCCCGGGCTCGGGCCCCCGGCTCCACTCGCCGAGCACCCGCGCGCGCTCCTCTGCGTCCAGCAGCGGCAGGTCCGCGATGCCCATGTCTGGCGTCGCCGCGCCCCGCAGCACCCGCTCGTAGTGCGCGAGCATCCGGCGCACCGTCGCCTCGTCGAAGAGGTCGGTGCTGTACTCCACGTGGCCGCGCAGCCCCCCGGCCGTCCCCTCCAGCGACAACATCAGGTCCAACCGGGCCGTGCGCGTGGGAATGGCCAGAGGGGTGACGCGCAGGCCCGCGAGCGCGAGCGGCACCGCCGGCTGGTTCTCCAGCACGAGCATCACCTGGAAGACTGGAGGAACGCCCAGGCTCCGCGGCAGCCGCAGCTCCTCCACCACCTTCTCGAAGGGGATGTCCTGGTGGACGTAGGCCTCGAGCGTCTCCGCGCGCGCCCGGCGCACCAGCTCGCGCAGCCCCGGGTTTCCCGCCGTGGACACGCGCAGCGCCAGCGTGTTCACGAAGAGGCCAATGAGCCCCTCCTGCTCGGCGCGGCGGCGGTTGGCCACCGGCGTGCCGATGACGACCTCCGGTGCCCCCGAATACCGGTGCAGGAGCGCGGAGAAGCCCGCCAGCAGCGTCATGAAGAGTGTGGCGCCCTCGCGCTGCCCGAGCTCCCGCAGCGGCGCCAGCACCTCAGGCGGCAGGGAGAAGTCCAGCGTCGCGCCCTTCAACGTCTGCACGGGCGGGCGTGGGCGATCCACCGGCAGCTCCAGCACCGGCAGCGGCCCGGCCAGCTTCCGCTTCCAATACTCCGCCTGGCGCTGGGACTCGCCGCCCTCCTCCATCCACTCGCGCTGCCACTCGCTGTGGTCCACGTACTGCAACTCAGGCTCCGGCAGCGGCGAGCCCCGCCCCGCCCGTGCCTCGGCATACACCTCCAGCAACTCCCGGGCGAAGATGGCCATGGACCACCCGTCCGAGATGATGTGGTGCAGCACCAGCAGCAGCACGTGCTCCTCGTCCTCGAGCCGCAGCAGCGAGGCGCGCAGCAGCACGTCCCGCTCCAAGTCAAACGGCCGCGCCGCCTCGCGGGCGCACCAGTCCAGCACGCGCGCCGTGCGAGCCCCCGGCTCCACCGGCTCCAGCTCCGCCAGCGTCAGGCCGAGCGACGCTGGCGGATGGATGACCTGGTTCACCTCGCCATCCGCCGCCTCCTCGAAGCGCGTGCGCAGCGCCTCGTGGCGGTGGAACACCTCGTCGAGGGCCTGCCCCAAGGCCTTCACATCCAACGGCCCCGTCAGCCGCAGGGCAAAGGGCATGTGATAGGCGGCGCTCCCTGGCTCCAGCCTATCCAGGAACCACATGCGCTTCTGCGCGTAGGAGGCCGGAAATACATACACCTCCCCCTCGTGGAGGATCTCGTTCGGCTCGCTCATGACCTGGGCGGACATCTGTCGCATGAACTCGTTGGGTGAGAGGGATTGGAGTATGCCAACCCCCTCCCACACTCCCTCAGCCACCCACTCCGGTGGCATGTGTGGGGTTGTCTTGAAGAACGTCATCCTCGATGCGGTACAGACCCGGCCGGGCCCGCACCACCGCCATCACCGTCATCAACAACAGCCCCAGCAGGAAGAGCAGTAGGCCCACGCCCCGGCCCTTCCCCACGCCGAAGACGCCTCCCAGGCTGCCCGCGAGCGCTCCATCCGGCGCAAGCAGGGGCTCGAGCACGCGGTCCACGAGCGGCCCCGCGCCGAAGAACACGACGACCGCCGTGGCCTCGCCCACCATGCGCCGCAAGCCGAACGCACGGCCCTGGAGCTCCGCCGGAATCCGGAGCTGCCACACAGCGTGGGCACAGCTCCACACCACGGGCATGCAGAACATGGCCACCCACCCCGCCACGGCCATGACCACCACCGAGCCCCCAAGGCCCGCGCCGATCAGCGCCAGCCCCATCAGCGCGCCCGCGCCGAGCACTCCGTCCATCTTCCGGCGCGGCCCGCTCCAGGTGCTCATGGCCACGCTGCCACACAGCGCTCCCACGCCCGCCACCGACATCACCATCCCCATCACCGCTGGCGACGTGTGCGCCAGCAGCATCGGCGGCACCAGCACCTCCATGGAGCACAGGGTCATCGTCACCATCGAGGCCAACACCAGCAGCCCCACCAGCTCGCGCCGCGAGGCCACGTACTCCCAGCCCCGCACCGCCTCGCGCCAGGCCGAGCCCGGCTGCCCGCCTGCTTCCACTCGCGGCACCGCCGGGAAGCGCAACAGGAGCAGCAGGCTCACCCCGACGAGGAAGGTGGCGAAGTCGAACACCAGCGCGGCCATCATCCCCCCCATCGCCAGCAACCAGCCCGCCAGCGTGGGCGCGAGGATGTCCGTCATTCCCTCCGACACCTGCACCAGCCCCACTGCCCGGGAGAGCTGCGCGGGGGGCACCAGCTGAGAGATGGCGGCGGACCAGGCGGGTGACTGCAGGGCGCTCGCGCTCGCGCCCGCTATCACCGCCAGGTACAGGTGCCAGGACTGGAAGTGTCCGGACAGCACCAGCCCGGCTACCGCCAGCGTGCACAGCGCCGCAGCCGAGTCCGCCCACAGCATCACCCGGCGCCGGTCGTACCGATCCGCCACCACGCCCGTGAAGGGCAACAGCAGCAACACCGGCAGCGCGTCACACATCGCAACCAGCGCGAAGTCCGTCACCGCCCCCGTGCGCTGGAAGAGCCAGATGCCCAGGGCGAGCCGCGACGCGCGCGAGCCCACCATCGACACCGCCTGGCCCAGGCAGATCGCGACGAAGGTCCTGAAGCCCGGCCCCTCCTGGCCGCTGTGTGCCTCGCGGGTTCGCACGCGCCTACCGGTTCTCCAGGTCCGACAGCGGCACGAGTCCCGGCGTGGGCAGATCAGAGACGCGCCGATAGAGCGCCTCGCCGTGCTGGCCCCCCGAGTGCGGGAACTTCTCCAGGTACATGAGGCGGAAGCCCTGATCGCGCAGGAACGCATCCACCTCCTCGAAGAGCGCACAGCCCTCGTAGCGCCGATCGAAATTCACCTCGGTAAAGATGGTGTCCAGCTGCTCCAGGGTGCGCGGCGCCCCTTTCAGCGCGAGCAGCTCGCCCCCCTGAATGTTGAGGTAGAGCGCGTTGTAGGGCACCCCGCCCCCGTGCCGCTCCACCACCGTGTCCAGCCGAAGTGTGCCCACCTCCACGCGGACCGGTGCGTGCGCATCCGCCATCTCCCGCCCCACCAGCTTCACCCAGTACTCATCGTCTGGCTTCAGGAGGGAGTTGAGCGTGGGTACTCCCGGCACCATGTAGTACGCGGACGTCCCTTCCCGGTCCGACACCGCCGCATGCACACAGCGGACGCGCGCCGAGGCATGGCGCTCGAGCTGTGAGAAATCCTCGGGGTTGGGCTCAATGCACAACACCGACTCGAAGCCCGCGTCGAGGAAACCCCCGACATTTTCACCCACGTGGGCCCCCGCATAGATGATGCCTTGGGGCTTCACGAGATGTGTCTGGAATAGCGTACGCAGCGTGTACATGGCTCGGGTTCCTGGGAACGTGTCTGGTGATGGAGCCGTATAGGACATGGGTCTGTCATGTCCGCTCACCGCTCGGGTCATCCCTGACGTCGGCGAGGCATGTCAGACGCGTCTCTATCCTCTGCGAACACTTCACCCGACCCGGTCTCTCCATTCACTCCAGCGATTGGCATCGGGCCCCTTTCTCAAATCCAGACAAGACCCGGTGACTGACAACACCGACACAAGGAGCACTGACACCACCATGGAGGACACGGCCCCCTCCCTCTCTCCCGTCCGGGAGACGGGGGCGTCGCCCAGACTGAAGGTGGAGGAGCTGCGCCGCTTCCGGCTCTATCTGTCCGAGGGCGAGCGCGGAGAGCGCTTCCGGCGCTACCACCAGCCGAGGCCCCTGGTGGCGCTGTGGCAGGTGGCGCAGTCGTGGGCGCTCGTCTTCGTCGGCTGGGCAGCGGTGGTGTACGTGTCACCGCTGTGGCTGCCCGTGGCGCTCGTGCTGGTGGGCTCGCGGCAACGCGCGCTCGGCAACACGCTGCACGATGCGGCCCACGGCAACATGTTCACGGGGCGTAGGACGAACCGCCACGTGGCCACGATCCTCTTCGGTCCGTGCATCTTCGAGGACTTCGAGGCGTACCGGCTCTCGCACCTGCGGCACCACGCCTACCTCGGAGACCCAGAGGGGGACCCGGACTTCCTCCCGCCACCCCGCGACGCGGACGGCCACGTGGTGCGCTCGTCGTGGCGCTTCTACCGGTCCTTCCTCTTCAACGGCGCGCTGTGGCGCAAGTCCGTGCTGGGAGAGCTTCCACGCATGAGTGGTGCGCAGCGCCTGCGGGTGGTCGTCTGGTGGGCCGCCATGCTCACCGTGCTGGGCGTCGTCGGAGGTGCCCGCGCCGCGCTGTCATTCGCGGCCGTGTGGATGCTGGCGCGCGCGACCGTCTATCACGCCATCAAGGTGTTCGCGGAGATCTCCGACCATGTCGGGCTCGAGCCGGGAAGCATCCTTGGCTACACGCGCAACCTGCCGTCCAACGGGCTGGCGTTCTTCCTGCACCCGCACCACGACAACTACCACCTCACGCACCACATCTTCCCCCGCATCCCCCTGGCCAACCTGGCCCACATCCACCGGATGCTGGAGCCGCTCCCCGAGTACGCGACAGCCAATCACTGTCACGGCTACTTCCTGGGTCCCCATGCGGTGGTGAAGAGCTGGACCACGCCGGTGGCCAACGCCGCCCCGCCCCTCGTCTCCAGCACTCCAGCCCAGCCGGACCGCGTGGCCTGACGCCCCTCCGTTCCACCCCTCCTCTCAAGACACCCGAATGATCGCCACAGCTCAGCCCCAACCGTCCAAGCAGCTGCCCGTCGTCAACGCCTTCACCGAGTGGGACCTCCTGGAGGAGGTCGTCGTCGGCGTGGTGGACAACGCCACCTTCCCCGAGTGGCACATCTCGCTGAAGGCCACCGTGCCGGACAACATGTGGGATCTCTTCCAGCGCAACGCGGGCCGCCCCTTCCCGCCCGAGCGCATCGCCGCGGCCAGGAAGGATCTGGAGGAGCTGGTCCACATCCTGGAGGCCGAGGGCGTCACCGTGCGGCGGCCGGACGCGCTGGACTTCCGCCGGCCCATCGTCACGCCGCACTTCACCAGCTCGGGCGGGTTGTACGCGGCCATGCCTCGCGACGTGCTGCTCGTGGTGGGGGATGAGATCATCGAGTCGCCCATGGCGTGGCGCTCGCGCTACTTCGAGCCCCTGGCCTACCGCGCGCTCATCAAGGACTACTTCCGCGCGGGCGCGCGCTGGACGGCCGCCCCCAAGCCGGAGCTGCGGGACGAGCTGTACGTGCACGACTTCGTGGACCCCACCGAGGACGAGCCGCCCCGCTACGTCATCACCGACACCGAGCCCACCTTCGACGCCGCGGACTTCATCAAGTTCGGCAGGGACCTGGTCGTCCAGAAGAGCAACGTCACCAATGAGTTCGGCATCCGGTGGCTACAACGCCACCTGGAGGGCCGCTTCCGGGTGCACGTGGTGGAGCCGCGCGACACCCACCCCATGCACATCGACGCCACGATCATGCCGCTGGCGCCGGGCAAGCTGCTGGTCAACCCGCAGCGCTTCCCCAAGGTGCCCTCCCTCTTCCGCGGCTGGGACATCCTCGAGGCGCCCACTCCCTGCATCCCCGACGGCCACCCGCTCTACATGACGAGCAAGTGGATCAACATGAACCTGCTCAGCCTGGACGAGAAGCGGGTCGTCGTGGAGCGCAGCGACGAGCCGATGATCGCCGCGCTGCGCCGGTGGGGCTTCACGCCCATTCCCTGCAACTTCCGCAACTTCAACACCTTCGGCGGCTCGTTCCACTGCGCCACGGTGGACGTGCGCCGCCGCGGCGGTGCCGTGTCCTACCTCTAGAGACGAACGCTGAAGACGCACGCTCTCCCCTCTCCCGCCCGCCCGACATATGAGCACCTCCTCGTCCGCCGTCTCCCAGGAAGCCGAGCCCCTCAGCCATCCCCAACGCCGCATCTGGTTGACGGAGCAGGTGGCCCCAGGCGGTGCGGTGGGCACGCTCGCGGGGTTGTTGGAGGTGAAGGGCGCAGTGGACGCGGGGCTGCTGGCCCGGGCGGCACGGCTGTTCCTGGAGCAGACGGAGGACGCGCGCGCGGAGGTCGTGGTGCACCAGGGCGAGCCCTTCCAGGTGCCCGCCCGTGGGCCGGTGGAAGAGGTGCCCGTGCGGGACTTCCGGGGTGGGCCCGAGCCCCGGGCCGCCGCACTGGCCTGGGCTGGAGAGCGCGCTCGCGAGCCGCTGAGCCTCGGGAGGGGCTCCCTGCGCGAGCTCGCGGTGCTCACGTGGGGCGAGGGCTCGGCGCTCTTCGCGCGGTTCCACCACCTGCTCGCGGATGCAGCCTCGCTGGCCCTGCTCGGCCGGGGAGTGGGCAAGCTGTACGAGGCGCTCGCCGAGGGCCGCGCACCGGAGCTCCCCACGCCGGGGCGCTATGCCGCCTTCCGCGAGGAGGAGCGCCAATATCTGGCCTCGGAGACGGCCGCTGGAGACCTGGCCGCGCTGCGCGAGGCGCTGGAAGGTGTGGAGGAGCCCACCCTGCTGGGAGAGTCCGGGCTGGCCCTCACCGGCACCCGCGCCGAGCGTCACACGCTGGTGCTGGAGCCCGCGTTGACGGAGGCCCTCCATGCTCGGCTGCGCGAGTGGGGCAGCACTCCCAACCGCTTCTTCTGCGCCCTCACGGGCCTCTTCCTCGGAAGGTTGTTGGGGCGACGGGACGTGTGCCTCGGGGCGTACTCGCACAACCGGAACTCGCGGCAGGCGCTGCGCACCTTTGGGATGTGTGTGGCCACCGTGCCGCTGCGCCTGGAGCTGGAGCCTGAGAGCTCCTTCTCCGACTGGTTGTCGCGCGCGGGCTCCCGCGTGGGAAGCTTCCTCCGGCACGGGCGCTACCCGTACGAGTCGCTGCTGGAGCGGCTCGAGGCACCGGCACTGCGCCGCCAGGGCCTCTTCGACACCGTCGTCTCCTACCAGAACCAGCAGTACGAGAGCACCCTGGCCGGTCATCCGGTGGAGATCCACTGGCTGTTCAGCGGCCACGAAGCCCATGCGCTCGCGGTGCAGGTGAGCGATCGCACGCGCCAAGGCGAGCTGCGGGTGGACCTGGACCTGCGCACGGGCGCCTTCCCCGAGCAGGTGCCGGCCCGACTCGCGGAGAGCTTCCTCGCGCTGCTGGAGGCGGTGGTGCGTGAGCCCAGCACCCCGCTGGGGCGGCTGCCGCTGGTGGGTGAGGCCACACTGGCGACGATCCTCGGACTGAATCCTCTTCCGCCCTCCACGCCCGCTCCGAAGGATGCGCTGACGCCCATTCTCGAGCAGGCGGCGCGCGCGCCCGACGCAGTGGCCCTGCGCACGGGCGGACAGCGGCTCACGTATGGCGAGTTGCTCGGCCGGGCCCGGCAGCTCGCCGCGGAGCTCACTGCCCGAGGCGTAGGCCGGAACGACACGGTGGCGCTGTGCACGTCGCGCTCGGCCTCTCTGCTGGTGGGACAGCTCGGCGTCCTGTGCGCGGGCGCGGGCTGGTTGCCCCTGGAGCCTTCCCATCCTCCCGAGCGCCTGCGCTTCATGCTGGAGGACTCTGGCGCCCGGCTGGTGCTGCTGGATGAAGCCACCGCCTCGCTCTCCGCCGTCCTGTCCGTGCCCTCGGTGCGGGTGGACATGCTCGGCGAGCCGGTGGTCCCCGCGGCTCCCCTCCCCGCTCGCCCCGGGCCCAGAGACCTAGCCTACGTCCTTTATACGTCTGGCTCCACCGGCAACCCCAAGGGCGTGCTCATCGAGCACCACTGCGTGGGCAACTTCCTCGCCGCCATGGCCGAGGCCCTGCCGCTGGGAGAGCGTCCCCGCGTGCTCTGCTGCACGAATGCCACCTTCGACATCTTCGTGCTGGAGACGCTGCTGCCGCTGTCGCTCGGGCTGGAGGTAGTGCTGGCGGACGAGGAGGCACAGTCCTCGCCGGAGCTGCTGGCCACCCTCATCCTGCGCGAGGGCTGCGAGCTGGTGCAGCTCACGCCTACCCGCCTCCAGCTCCTCCTGAGCCATCCGCTCGGGGAGCGGGCGCTGCGCTCGGTGCGCCTGCTGCTGGTGGGCGGAGAACCGCTGCCCCCCGCGCTGCTGCGCACCGTGCGGGGCATCACCCCGGCGCGCCTCTTCAACATGTATGGCCCCACGGAGACGACCGTCTGGTCCACCACCGCGGAGCTGAGCCACACGGGCCCCGTCCACGTGGGCCGCCCGGTGCGCTCCACGCGGGTGTACGTAACGGACGCCCAGGGTGAATTGTTGCCACCGGGCCTGGTGGGCGAGGTCCTCATCGGCGGCGAAGGCGTGGCGCGCGGCTACCTGAACCGGCCCGAGCTGAACGCGGAGCGCTTCGTCCGCCTGCCCTTCGACGCGGGGCGGCTGTACCGCACGGGAGACCTGGGGCGGTGGCGGCCGGATGGGAACCTGGAGCACCGGGGCCGCGCGGACCACCAGGTGAAGGTGCGCGGGCACCGGGTGGAGCTGGGCGAGGTGGAGGCGCGAATGATGGCCTCGGGCGTGGTGGCCAGCGCCGCGGTGGTGGTGCGCGAGGACGGGGCGGGGCAGGCAGTGCTCGCGGCCTTCTATGTGCCTCGCGGGGACGACTCGGGCCTGCGGGGCTTCCTCGCCACGCACCTGCCGGACTACATGGTGCCCACGTACCTGGTGCCACTACCGGCCATGCCCACCCTGCCGAGCGGCAAGACGGACCGCAAGGCGCTGGGAAAGTGGCCGCTGGCCGTGCGCGCCCGCGAGGCCGTGCCGCCCGAGGGTGCTCGGGAGACGGAGCTGCTCTCGCTGTGGCACGAGGTGCTCGGCTCGGAGGCAGGCGGCGTTACCGACGACTTCTTCGAGCGGGGTGGCCAGTCGCTGCTCGCCATCCAGTTGCTGCACCGCGTGGCCGTCAGGCTGGGCCGGCGCGTTCCGCTGGCGCGCTTCCTCGCGGCTCCCACCGTGCGCGGGCTGGCCGCGCTGCTCGACGAGGCCGAGGCCGCCCTGCCCCCGCTGGTGCCCACCGAGCCCTCCGCCCACCACCCCACTACCGCCGCCCAGCGGCGGATGTACCTGGTGCACGAGCGCAGCGGCGGCACGGACACCAGCTACCACATGACGGGCGCCCTGCGGCTGGAGGGCTCGCTGGACGAGGCCCGGCTGGCGCGGGCCCTGGCCGGACTGGCACAGCGCCATGAGGCCCTGCGCACCTCCTTCCACCAGGTGGAGGGAGAGACCGTGCAGCGCGTGGCGAGTGCCGTGGAGCTGCCGCTGGAGCGTTGGGAGGCACGGGGGGAGAACGTCTCCAGCCTGCTCGCGCGCTTCGTGCGGCCCTTCCGGCTCGGCACCGCGCCGCTGATGCGCGCGGGGCTGGCGCGCGTCTCGGAGTCCGAAGCGCTGCTGCTCGTCGACTTGCACCACCTGGTGGCGGATGCGGCCTCGGTGGAGGTGCTGGTGGAGGAGCTGTGGGCCTTGTACGAGGGGCGAGCGCTCGAGGCCCCCCGCCTGCAGCCGAGGGATTACGCGGCGTGGCAGCGGCGGCTGGCGGGTGCTCCGGCGCTCCAGGAGGCCGAGGCGTGGTGGAGGCGCGAGCTGGCCCTGCCTCCGACACCTCTGGAGCCTGGCACCAGCCGGGCGCGTCCCGCCACCGTCTCCAACGCCGGTGCCACGCACATGGAGGAGTTCCCCGCGGAGCTGGCCGCGGGTCTCCACACCCTGGCGCGCGCGCACGGCACCACGCTCTATAATGTGCTGCTGTCCGCATTGACGCTGCTGCTGACGCGGCACTCGGGCTCGCGAGAGCTGGTGGTGGGCGCCCCGATGCTGGGACGTCCCCTTCCGGAGCTGGAGCGCATGGTGGGCCTGCTCACGCAGACGCTCCCGCTGCGCAACCGCACGCGGCCGGGCATGACGGTGGCGGAGCTGCTCGCCGAGGTGTCCCTGCGCACCCGCGACGCCCTCGCCCGCGAGGCCGTGCCGTTGGACATGCTCCAGGAGGGCCCCTCCGCGGACGCCGGGGGTGCCATGTATGACGTGCTGCTGCTCGTGCGCGAGCCCCGGCCCCCGGAGCGGACCTCCGTCCACGGGCCGCGCGTCCACCGGGTGGAGCACCCCATCCCCTCGGCCAAGGTAGACCTCACGCTGACGGCTGTGCCCGCGTCCACGGGCGAGGCGCTCGCGCTGGAGTGGACGTACCGCACGGACGTGCTGGAGGGCGTGGAGGTGGCGGCGCTCGCCCGGCGCATGCGACGCGTCCTGGAGCAGATGGTTGAGGCTCCCTCGCGGCCCCTCTCAGCTGTGGACGTGCTCACCCCGGAGGACCGGGCCCGTCTGGACGACTTCCACACCGTGCGCCAGCCTTTCGCGGCGGACGTCACGGTGCTGAGGCTGTTCACGGAGATGGCCGCGCGGCACGCCTCGGACGTGGCGGTGTGGCACGAGGGCCGCTCGCTCACCTACGCGGAGCTGGAGTCACGCTCCCGCCGGCTGGCGCGGACGCTGCGCGCGCTCGGCGTGGGTCCCGAGGTGCGCGTGGGCCTGCTCGCCGAGCCCTCGCTGGAGATGGTGGTGGCCATCCTCGGCGTGCTCGGGGCGGGCGGCGCCTGGGTGCCATTGGATCCTTCCCACCCCGAGGAGCGGCTCGAGCTGCTGCTGCGCGACAGCGGCGTGGAGCTGCTGCTGCACCAGGGGGCCACGCCGTGCCCCGCCTCCTTCACCGGGCGCGTGCTGCGGCTGGGGGAGTCGCTCCTCTATGCGTCCGGAGACGGTGCCCTGCCCGAGGTGGCCCGGCCCGAGCACCTCGCCTACGTCATCTACACCTCGGGAACGACCGGCACGCCCAAGGGGGTGATGCTGGAGCAGCGCCAGTTGTGTGCACAGCTCGCCTGGCTTCGCCGCTTCTTCTCCGGCACGTCGAGGCGCATGCACCACATGCTGCTGGTCTCGCCCGCGGTGGACGTGTCGGTGCACCAAATCTTCCTGCCGCTGATTCGGGGCGACACGCTCTACCTGCCGCGCCAGGAGACCATCCTCTCGCCCGAGGCGCTCGCGGCCTATGTGGCGGCGCACCACATCGACGTGGTGGACTCGGTGCCAGCGCTGCTCAAGGGCCTGCTGGAGCGAGACGCGGCGGCGGGCCGGCTGGAGGTGGAGTACCTGTGCTTCGGCGGCGACGTGCTGAGCACGGACGTGGTGCGGCTGGTGGGCCGGAGCGTCCATATCCGTCACCTCATCAACTACTACGGGCCTACCGAGACGTGCCTCAACGCCACCGCACTGATGACGTCCGAGTGGGAGCGGTTGCAGCGGGTGCCCATCGGCCGGCCCTGTGACAACTACACCCTCCATGTGCTGGATGCGTCGCTCTCGGAGCTGCCACCGGGCTGCGTGGGCGAGCTGTACGTGGGAGGCCCGGGCGTGGCGCGCGGCTACCTCGGGAGGCCAGAGCTGACGGCGGAGCGCTTCGTGCCGGACCCCTTCCGCCCCGGAGAGCGGCTGTACCGCACGGGAGACCTGGGGCGGTGGCTGCCGGACGGACAGCTCGACTTCGTGGGCCGGGCGGACCAGCAGGTGAAGATTCGCGGCTACCGGGTGGAGAAGGGCGAGGTCGAGGCCGCCCTGCGCCGCGCGGCCCTGCACTCCGGGAGTGCGCTCTCCGAGTGTCTCGTGGAGGTGACGGATGCGAACCCGCGCCGGCTGGTGGCCTTCCTCGTGCCCGGGCCGGGAGGGGCCGCACCGGATGTGGCCTCGCTGCGCGCCGCCCTCAAGCGGTGGCTGCCCGTATATATGGTGCCCTCGGCCTTCGTCCCCGTGGAGCGCCTGCCCCTCACGGTGAGTGGCAAGGTGGATCGCAAGGCGCTGCTCGCCCTGGCGGAGGAACACGAGGCCGGGCTCCCGGAGCAGGTCGAGCCCCTGTCCCCCACCGAGGAGCGTCTGGCCTCCGTCTGGAGGGAGCTGCTGGGCGTGCGAGGCGTCCGTCCGAGCGACAACTTCTTCGACCTGGGAGGCCAGTCGCTGCAGGTCGTCCAGGTGGTGTCGCGCCTGCGCGAGGCCCTGGGCGTGGACGTGCCCCTGCGGCTGCTCTTCGAGGCGGAGGATCTCGCGGCCCTGGCGCGCGGCGTGGAGGGGCTGACGCGACGGACAGCCCAGCTGCCCCCCGTGGTGCCCGTGGCTCGGACGGGCGCGCTGCCGCTGTCCTCGGCCCAGCAGCGGCTGTGGCTGTTGGACCAGCTGGAGCCCGGCAGTCCCCTCTACACCATCGCCGGAGCGCTGCGGCTGGAGGGCGAGCTGGACGTGGGCGCCACCGAGGAGGCCCTGCGCGCGCTGGTGGCGCGGCACGAGTCCCTGCGCACCCGCTTCGTGTCCGAGGCGGACGAGCCCGTGGCGGTGGTGGAGCCCGCGCCGCCCTTCTCGCTGGAGCGCGTTGTCCTCCCGGACACCGGGGCCGACCTGCTCGAGCGGATGGACGCGGTGGTGGCCGAGGTGGCTCGGCGACCCTTCGTGCTGGAGCGGGCGCCGCTCTTCCGTGCCGTGCTGGTGGAGGTTGTCGCCGGGGAGCACCTGCTCGTGCTGGCGCTCCACCACCTCGTCGCGGATGGCTGGTCCCTGGCGCTGCTGAGCCGGGAGTTCGCCACCCTCTACGAGGCGCGGACGCGAGGCGGAGAGGCGGCCCTGCCCCCGCTCGCGGTGCAGTACACGGATTTCGCTGCATGGCAGCGCGAGCACCTGACGGAGGAAGCCCAGGCGCCCCTGCTGGCCTTCTGGAAGAAGCACCTGGAGGGCCACACCGAGCTGAACCTGTCCACGGACTTCGCCCGGCCCGCGGTCCAGTCGCACCGGGGCGCCACGCTCGCGTGGGGGCTGTCCGAGTCCCTGTCGGAGGACGTACGCGCGCTCGCTCGGGCCCGGGGTGTCACGCCCTTCATGGTCATGCTGGCCACCTTCCAGGCGCTGCTGCACCGCTACACGCGGCAGGAGTCGCTCACGCTCGGCATTCCGGTGGCCAACCGCGGCCAGCGCGAGGTGGAGGGCGTGGTGGGCTGCTTCGTCAACACGCTGGCCCTGCGCGTGGACGTGCGTGGCGAGCGCTCCTTCACCGAGCTGCTGGAGCAGGTGCGCGAGCGCACCCGGGAAGCGCTGGCACACCAGGAGCTGCCCTTCGAGAAGCTGGTGGAGCATGTGCAGCCTCCGCGGGACACGAGCCGCTCGCCCCTCTTCCAGGTGATGTTCAGCTACGACGTGGCGCCCGAGGCCACGCTCCAGCTCGGCGGCCTGCGCCTCACGCCGTACGAGGCGGACACGGGCACGGCCAAGTTCGACCTGACGCTGAGCGTGCTGGAGCAACCCGGCGGGCTGCGCTGCTCGCTGGAGTACGCGACGGACTTGTTCCGCGAGGCCACCGTCTCCCGCCTAGCACAACACTACGAGCATCTGCTGTCCGCCGTGGTGCGGGAGCCCCAACGGGCGGTGCGGCACCTGCCCCTGCTCACCATCGAGGACACGGCGCTGCTGGAGCGCCACCGCGCCACCGCTGCCCCGCCCGGCCTCCCCCTCACCGTGCACGGCGCCTTCGAGGCCCAGGTGGCGCGCACGCCCGGAGCCCTGGCGCTGCGTCATGAGTCGCACTCGCTCACCTATGCCGAGCTCGACGCGCGGGCCAACCAGCTCGCCCACGTGCTGCGGCGCCGGGGCGTGGGCCTGGGAGCACACGTGGGACTCCTGCTGGAGCGCTCGGTGGAGGCGCTGGTGGGCTTCCTCGGGGTGCTCAAGGCGGGAGCGGCCTACGTGCCGTTGGACCCCGAGTACCCCCGCGAGCGCCTGGAGGCCATGCTGGACGACTGTGGCGCCCGGCTGTTGCTCACCCGCGCCGCGCTCCTCGAGCGGGTGGGCGCGCGAGGCGTGGAGGTGCTGGACGTGGACGCCTGCCGCGCCGAGCTGGAGGCCGCGCCCCGCGAGGCACCCCGGGTGGACGTGCCGCCCTCGGCTCCGGCCTACCTCATGTACACCTCGGGCTCGACGGGCCGGCCCAAGGCGGTGGTGGTGCCGCACCGAGCCGTGGAGGGCTACGCGCGCTCGTGCATCCAGCTCCACGGCTACACGTCCGCGGACCGGGTGTTGCAGTTCTCCACCCTCAGCTTCGATGCGAGCGTGGAGGAAATCTACCCGGCGCTGCTGAGCGGGGGCACGGTGGTGCTGCGCACCGAGGCCCTGCTGGACGCGCGCGAGCTGTGCGCGCGGTGCGAGGAGTGGGGCGTCACGCTGCTGTGGCTGCCCACGGCCTTCTGGGTGGAGCTGACGGCGGCGCTGGCGTCGGGCGCGGCGAGGCTGCCCGGGTGCGTGAGGACCGTGGCCGCGGGAGGCGAGAAGGTGCCTGCCGCGCAGGTGCTCCAGTGGCGGCGGGTGGCGGGCGGCGTGCGCCTGGGCAACGAGTACGGCCCCACGGAGACGACAGTGGTGGCGGTGGCCGCGGACCTGGACGCCGTGGCGGAGGAGGAGCTGCGGCGAGGCCTCGTCCCCATTGGCCGGCCGGTGCCGGGCATGAGGGCGTATGTGCTGGACGCGGCGCTCGAGCCCGTGCCGCCGGGAGTACCGGGCGAGCTCTTCCTGGGAGGCGCCCACGTGTCCCAGGGCTACCTCGGCCGGCCGGAGCTGACGGCGGAGCGCTTCCTGCCCGACCCCTTCTCCCCGGAGCCGGGGGCACGCTGCTACCGCACGGGAGACCTGGCGCGCCTGCTGCCGGACGGCTCGCTGGAGTACCTCGGCCGCACGGACCAGCAGCTCAAGTACCGAGGCTTCCGGATAGAGCCGGGGGAAATCGAGTCGGTGCTCGGCCGGCACCCGGGTGTGAGGGAGGCGGTGGTGGTGCTGCGCGAGGACGCGCCGGGAGTGAAGCGGCTGGTGGGCTACGTGGTGCCCTCGGACGGAGCGCCCCTGGAGGTGACGGAGCTGCGCGCCTTCGCCCGGGGTCAGCTACCCGAGCACATGGTGCCCACCGCCCTGGTGGCGCTGCCGCACCTGCCCCTCACGCCGGGTGGCAAGGTGGACCGGGCCGCGCTGCCCGCGCCGGACGCCGGGGCGGACGCTCCCCGTACGCCTCCCTCCACTCCGCTGGAGATGGGGCTCGCCACCGTGTGGAGGGCGCTGCTGGGCGTGCCACGGGTGGGCCTGGAGGACGACTTCTTCGAGCTGGGCGGCCACTCGCTGCTGGCCATGCGGGTGGTGGCGCGAGCCCGAGAGGAGCTGGGCCTCGAGGTGCCGCTGCGCGTCCTCTTCGAGCACCCCCGGCTGGGGGACCTGGCCCGGGCTCTGGAGGGGCGTTTGGCGGTGCCCGGGGACTCGCGGCGCATCACCCGGGTGGACCGGGGAGCCCGGCGAGTGAAGCGTTGACGCTTCCGAAGCTGGCATACGGGTTGTGCGATGGTGTAGAAACCCAATCCGTCATCTGGCCGCGCTCCTCGCGGCCGGGAGGGTGGACGCGACGACGCACGGCAGACGCGCCAGGTAGCGCGAGTGGTCGAGAGAGGTCCGGAAAGCATCAGCCTTCGCGCCTCGAGCGCGGGAGCGGCGCTGCGCCGCTCTGGAAGCAATGCAGGACACTCTCCGCAAGGTAGCCTGTTCTTGGCTCTCTCCTGGTAGTGGAGCTCCGGCCGCCCGGGGAGCTGAGCCAACGACGCAACCGCCGTTTCCCCAGGCGGCCGGAGCTCCACTACCAGGGAGAGCCGGTGAGGCTACCGTGCCCCAGGTGAGCAGGTGGTGGTTCCAGGCCTCTCTCGACCGCTCGCGCCGTCCCGTCCCCCTTTGACGCCTCCTCGCATCACCGAGGTGCTGTGATGACCGCGAAGCTCGAGACGTTCGTCCCCGCCGCGGCCCCGGTGGTCGTGCCTACCCCCACTCCCGCCCCCGCCTCCGCCAACGTGGTGGCCCAGCGCGAGCTGAGCCAGCGCGAGGAGCAGGCGCGGTTGGCCCGCTGGAAGGCGATTGAAGAGGCCGGCGGCCAGGAGGCGTGGGTCGAGGCCGAGCTGAAGGCCAAGGGGCTCGCGCCCGAGCACGAGGACCCAAGCGGACTCTCTGAAAAAGAGAAGACGGCCTGGAAGGAGAAGAAGAAGGCCGAGGCCGCCGAGCGCCGCGCGCTCCAGCGTCTGGCGTGGGAGGCGTGGCGCACCACGCACATCGACCACCTGGGCGCGGGGGTGCACTGGGAGGAGGCCGGGGGCCCGGACAAGTTCGACCTCAAGGACCGCGAGGAGCGGGCGAAGGCCAACGAGCTGCCGGAGCTGGAGTCGGCACAGGCGCTGGCGAAGGCGCTCGGGCTGAGCGTGTCGCGGCTGCGCTGGTTCGCCTACCACCGGGAGGTGGACACGGGGACGCACTACCGGAGCTGGGAGATTCCCAAGCGGGACGGTGGGAAGCGGACCATCACCTCGCCGAAGAAGGAGCTGAAGGAGGCGCAGCGCTGGGTGCTCGCCAACGTCGTCGAGCGGCTGCCGGTGCACGGGGCGGCGCACGGCTTCGTGGCGGGGCGCTCCATCGTCACCAACGCGCTGGCGCACAAGGCCGCGGACGTGGTGGTGAAGATGGACATCAAGGACTTCTTCCCCTCGGTGACGTGGCAGCGGGTGAAGGGCCTGCTGCGCAAGGGCGGGCTGGCGGAGGGTACGGCGACGCTGCTGGCGCTGATGGCCACGGAGGCGCCGCGCGAGGTGGTGCAGTTCCGCGGCAAGACGCTGTACGTGGCGAAGGGGCCGCGCGCGCTGCCGCAGGGAGCGCCGACGTCTCCGGGGATTACGAACGCACTGTGCCTGCGGCTGGACAAGCGGCTGTCGGCGCTGTCCAAGCGGCTGGGCTTCGCGTACACGCGCTACGCGGATGACATGACGTTCTCCTGGAAGAAGAGCCGGGGGAAGCCAGAGGCCCCGGTGGCGGTGCTGATCGCCCGGGTGGAGAAGGTGCTGGAGGCAGAGGGCTTCCGGGTGCACCCGGACAAGACGCGGGTGATGCGTCCGGGGAACCGGCAGGTCGTGACGGGGCTGGTGGTAAACGAGGCCGCGAAGGGCCAGCCGGGAGCGCGAGTGCCGCGCGAGGTGGTGCGCCAGCTGCGGGCGGCGCTGCACAACCGCGAGAAGGGCAAGCCGGGCAAGGAGGGCGAGACGCTCGATCAGCTCAAGGGCATGGCCGCCTTCATCCACATGACGGACCCGGCGAAGGGCCGCGCCTTCCTGGAGCGACTCAGCGCGCTGGAGAAGCGCGAGGCGTGAGCAGGCGGTCCTTCAAGGTGTGGCCGCGTCGTGGTGGAGCCAATGGCCACGGAGAAGGAGGCTCGGGGCTCGGAGGCTCAGACGTCTTCGTCGGGCAGGAGCGTGAGCAGTAGCTCGTCGTCGGGGCCGAGCGGGCGCCAGCCGGGCGGCGGTGGCGTGGCGAGGAGCGCATCGCCGGCCCTGCTTACGCGCTCCTCATGGGTTGTTGGGGTGTCGGCGAACCACGTGCCGAGCGCCATGGCAATCTCTCCACGGCTTGCGTCGTCCAGCACGGCTGGCCAGCCGTCAGGGAGGCTCTCTGCAAGTTCGCGCACGAGAACATCGCGCACAAAACGTGTGACCCGATGGCTTCGCTCCGCCTCAGCAAGCAACCCTCTGAACACCTGCACCCCGGCGACGTCGTCCTTGCCAAGCTCCTCAGCCAGCAAATACAGAGGAACGGCGGGGCGCGCCTCGGCAAAGGCGGTGAGCGAGTCGTAACCCCGCTCGCGCACCCGCTCATACAGACGGACCACCCAGTTGCCCTCCCAGGCCCGTCCGCCGCTCATTGCCCTCTCCCCCGAGTGAACTCCATCGGGATACCGTAGCGCCGCATACGCTTCGCGACGAGCTTCAAGATTTCGTTCCGAGTCAACATCCGGCCAGCCTTGGCCTCGGCCTCGTACAGCGCCTTCATGATCATCTGGTTCCATTCACCAGACCATGTGCGGCCCAGCTTCCAGTCGCCACCGCCGTGAAGGGCCTCGTGGTACGCCTGCTCCAGCTTGACGCAGAACTCGTCAATGTCCATCTCGCCGGTGAAGCCGCGCTTCTCGAACCACTCGCGGAACTCTTTGGGCATGACGTGGTGCCCCGGCGGCTCGGCCATGCCGGCCCCCGCTTTGCCCGTCTCGCGCATCGCCTCCACCTCGGGCCCATCTCCCAACGCCTCGCGCACGCCCCGCGGCAGCTCGCCGTGCGCCTGAGCCAGCATCACCTGGCCCGCCTGAATCCGCACCGCGGCGCTGACGACGGGCAGGGAGAGGACGCCCGCGCGCACCAACTGGTGCATCATCTCCACCCACTCGGCGGACACGACAATCCGCGTGCCCATCATCACGCCATCGCCGCCTACCGCCATGCCGACCAGGGTGGGAGCGGACGGAGGCACCGAGGGCAGCGAGAACCGCATCGTCGAGAGCATCGTGACAGTCTCGATGGCTTCTTTGAGCACCAGCACCTTCTGGAGGTTCTCCGCCGCCACGCGCATTCTCTCCACGGTGGCCGCGAATTCGTCCGTGAGGTGGCCCACCAGCGGGGGCACGTCTTGCGCCGCGGCCTCCATCTGCCCGTGCTCCAGGGAGGAGAGCGCCCTCATCGCCGGCTCGAGCATCTCCTGCCAGCGCCACATGTCTGCGAAGAGCGTCTCCACGGAGTAGAGGTGTTGTCTGAGCGCGACGTCAGCGATGTTGAGGAAGTCGAGCCAGACGGCGAGCAGGAGCGAGCCCATCATGGCGGCCTCGAGCCGTGGACCGGCCAGGCGTAGCAGGGCGAGCTGCATGTCCGGGTCCTCCACCTCCGAAGCGGCGTTGACCAGCCGGGTGGCAGCGGCGAGCCGGGCGTCAATCCACCGCAGTTGCGCGGCGCTGTAGCCGGCGTAGCGGAGAAAGACACCGTTTCCGCTGGCGAGGCCCCAGCCACTGGCATTGAGCCGGGCGAGCTCGCCTGAGATGCGGCGGGTGGAGCCGGACACCTCACGAAGGGCCCCGCGAAACGCCAGTTGAGCCGCGAGGGCCCGCTGCCGCGCCTCTCGCTCCGCGCTGTCCGAGCCCGCGGCCGTCACCTCCGCACGGGAGGCCCGGCGCCGATGCAACCGCTCCGGCGCCTCGGATTCAGGCGTTGAGACGAGGAGGTGGCGAGACTCGACACCCGACCCCTGGACCGATGAATGCCCCGGAGCCTCGCCCAGCGTGTAGCGCAGGCCCGTTCCCATACCGGGCGGTGGCGTCAGTGACGCGCAGCCGGTGGACAGCAGGGCCAGGGCGAGCAGCAGGCCCGTCCGCCGGGCCCGAAGCGAGTCTGCGAGCATTGTTCACCCCAGTCCCACGGAAGCGAAGGCCCCCAGGCGCAGCGCCTCCGATGGGAGACTCCCATTCTGTCGGGCGCCTCCGACTCCTCCGCGACTCCTTGGCGCGCGAGCGCTCCTTCATTCTCACGCCGCGCGAGCCCCGCTCTCGCCTGACAGAGGAACCTCGCGAGGCACGGGCCCAGACTCCGGGTGAACAGCGGGCCCTGCTCGCCTGCCTGCTCGCTCTCGGGCCCCGTATCCAAGGTGGCTGGAGCGACAACCATCTGCTACGAATGGGCCCTCTTCCGCCCCCGGGTCTCCCCCCTCCCGGCGGTGGTGTGGTCCGGCATGAATTTCCCTTCGAGGCTGCACGCACTCGCGGCGTTCCTGCCTGGTTCCTTGGTACGCGCCCTCCAGGAGGACACCTCGCGGCCTCGCGCCGGAGCCCTGCGTGAGCAGCAGGGCGCGGTGCTCTTCGCCGACCTGACGGGTTTCACCGCCATGGCCGAGGCCCTGGAGAACAGCGGTCCCTCCGGCGCCGAGCGGCTGCGCGGCATCCTCGACACCTTCTTCTCCCGGCTCATCGACACCATCCTCGCGCATGGTGGAGACATCCTGCGCTTCGCCGGAGACGCGCTAGTAGCGCTGTGGCCGGCGGACCCGGATGGAGAGCTGCCGCGCGCAGTGAGGCTGGCGGCACAGTGCGCCCGGGCGGCCCAGTCGCTCATCGAGGGCAGCGAGCCCGTGGACGGGGTGCGGCTGCGGCTCAAGGTGGGCATCGGCGCCGGGACGGTGCGGCTGTCCGACGTCGGCGGCGAAAAGGGCCGCTGGGACTTCCTGGCCTCGGGCGAACCGCTGCTGGAGATGGCCCAGGCGGCGCACTCGGCGCAGCCGGGAGAAATCATCCTCGGCCCCCGCGCCTGGCCGCTGCTGCACGAGGCCCAGGGCAAGCCCCGGGGCAACGCGGGCTGGAAGCTGGTGGCGATGGAGCCCGTGCCACTATCGGACGTGCGCCCGCCAGAGCCGGTGACACCGGAGCTCGCGCCCGCCCTGTGCGCCTACCTCCCGCGAGTGGTGACGCACCGACTGGAGGCAGGGCACGGCCAGTGGCTGTCCGAGTTCCGCACCGTCACGGTGATGTTCATCAACCTGGACGAACCCGGCTTTGCCGCCGGCCAGCGGCCCGAGGAGCTGCAACGCGCGCTGTGCACCCTCCAATCCGTCCTCTTCCGGTACGGGGGCAGCGCCAACCAGGTGGTGGTGGACGACAAGGGCGTCATCATGGTGGCGGCCTTCGGGTTGCCCCCGCTCTCACACGAGGACGACGCGGCGCGCGCGGCGCAGACCGCGCTGGACCTTCGGGGCCCGCTGAAGGCCCTGGGGGTGCCGTACCGTCTGGGCCTGGCCACCGGGCGCGTCTTCTGCGGCACCACGGGCGGAGCCACGCGGCGCGAGTACGTGATGGTGGGCCATACAGTGAACCTCGCCGCGCGCCTGATGCAGGCCGCGGTGGGCGACGTGCTGTGCGACGCCACCACGCTCCGGCAGGCCTCCTCGCGGCTGCGCTTCGAGACGCTCGCGCCCCTGAAGATGAGAGGGATTACGCACCCGGTGCCGGTGTTCCGCCCCGAGCAGGGCACCGAGAGCGCGGAGGCGCCCGGTCCGAGTACGCGGCTGGTGGGCCGCCAGGAGGAGCGCTCGCGACTGGCCTCGGCGGTGCGGGCCCTGGCCGAGCGTGGCGTGGGTGGCACCCTGCTGCTCGAGGGTGAGGCCGGCATGGGCAAGTCCGTGCTGGTGGGCGAGATGATCGAGCGTGCCCGGGCCGCCGGACTGAACACCGCGCTGGGCCTGGGCTCCTCGGTAGAGGGCTCCCCTGTCTGGCACGTGTGGCGCGCCGTGCTCTCGCGCCTGCTGGGACTCGAGGGCCTGCCGGACGAAGCCACTCGCACCACGCGCCTGATGGAGCGGCTGAGCGCCTGGCCCGAACAGGAGGCGTGGGCTCCGCTCCTCAACGGCGTGCTGCCGGTGCAGGTGCCGGAGAACGAGGCGGTGCGTCACATGACGGCCGCCCTGCGTGCCGCCACCACCCGCGAGCTGCTGGTGCAACTGCTCGACGACTGCACCCGCGAGCGCCCCCGGCTGGTGGTGCTGGACGACGCGCACTGGATGGACTCCGCCTCGTGGGAGCTTGCGCTCGCCGTGCAGCGGCGGGTGAAGCGGCTGCTGCTGGTGCTCTCCACGCGTCCCCCGGGCGAGTCGGCCCCCGCCGAGTACCGCCAGCTCCGCGACTCGCCCGGCACGGCGCACCTGCCCTTGGGGCGCATGTCCTACGACGACGTGCTGACACTGGTGTGCCAGCGGCTCGGCGTGCGGAACCTGCCCGCCCAGGCCGCCACCTTCATCCGGGACCGAGCCGAGGGACACCCCCTCTTCAGCGAGGAGCTGACGTGTGCCCTGCGCGATGCCGGCTACCTCGTCATCGAGCGCGGCGAGTGCCGGCTGGGCGCGCGCTCCCTGGAGAAGCTGGCGATGGAGCTGCCCGGCACCATCCAGGGCCTCATCACCAGCCGCATTGATCGGCTCACCCAGCAACAGCAGCTCACCTTGAAGGTGGCCAGCGTGCTCGGCCGTGCCTTCTCCTTCGAGCTGCTGCGCGACGTGCACCCGGTGGAGGCGGACCGTCCCACGCTGCCACAACAGCTCGCCGAGCTGGAGCGGTTGGACCTCGTGCAGCGAGAAGACTCTGGCTCCGGCCCGGTGTATGCCTTCAAGCACGTGCTCATCCAGGAGGCGGCCTACCACCTGATGGCCTTCGCCCAGCGCCGGGAGCTGCACCGCGCCGTGGCGCTGCTGCACGAGCGCGACCAGGAGGAGCGAGGCGAACAGCTCCAACCGCTGCTGGCGCACCACTGGCGGCTGGCGGAGCAGCCCGAGCGAGCGCTGGAGCACCTGGAGCGGGCCGCGGAGGCCGCGGTCTCGCGCGGGGCCCACGCGGAAACGGTGGCCCTGCTCAAGCGCGCCCTGGGACTGGCCGCCAGCGGTGCCGAGCCAATGGACACGATGCGCGAGGCCCGCTGGAGCGCACGGCTCGGCGCCGCGTACCACGCGCTGGGCGAGACGGAGCACAGCCTGCGCCACTGTGACAGCGCGCTCCGCCTGCTGGGACAGACGCGGCCTGGCACTCGTGCGGGTTGGGGCGGCCGGCTGGCGAGGGAGGTGGTGCGGCACGTGGGGCGCATGCTGCTGGGGCGCTGGCTGCCGGCACCGCGCTCGGAAGAAGAGCGGGAGCGGCTCTCCCTGGCCGCCAGCATCTTCAGCACCCTCTCCGAGCAGACTTTCTACGCAGGCCAGATGCTGGAGCACTTCACCGCCAACTTCGCCGCCGTGAACCTGGCGGAGACGGCGCGCGACTTCTCCACCGCCACCGCGGCCTACAACTCGCTGGGTTACATGGCGGGCCTGGGCCGGATGGATGGGCTGGCGAGGCGCTACTTCCGCCGCGTCAGCGCCTCGGTGGACGCGAGGAACCCGCCTACCGACATTGTCGAGGGCGCCTTGCACCTGACCTTCGGGCGTTGGGAAGAGGGCCTGCGGCTGGCGGAGCAGGGCATCGCCGGGGCCCGCCGCCACAACAATCCCTTCACCCTGTGCACCGGCCTGGAGGTGCTGGGCATGGGGCTGGAGCTGGCTCGCGAGCCGGGTGCCGCCCAGTACGTGCGCGAGTCCATGCTGGCCGTGGCGAACGATGTCTCCAACGTCATCAACGTGCTGTGGGCCCTCACGGAGATGACTCCCACGCTGTTGCTGCTCGCGCGGCTGGAGGAGGCCGCCGAGAGGCTGCGCGAGGCGGAGGTGCTGTTGGCCCTGGCGGACCCGCTCAACGTGCTGCGCTTCCGCTGCAACGCGGCGCTCGTGGCCCAGCGACAGGGAGAGCACGCCCGGGTGCTCGTCCATGCGCGTGAGGCCTTGCGCCTGCTGCGTCAGCGCCCGCTGCTGGTGTGGTCCGATCTCACCTCCCTCACCTCGCTGGTGCAGGCGTGTCTGGAGCTCTGGGAGACCGCGCGAGGCGCCGGAGACTCCGAGCCTCGGGCACTGGCCATCGCTTCCCTCCGGGTGCTGCGTAAGGTGAGCCGGCTCCACCCTACCGCTCGCAGCCGCACCGCCCGCCTCGAAGGGACGCGGGCCTGGCTCGAAGGCCGTCCCGAGCGCGCCCAGGTGTTGTGGCAGCGAGCCCTGGAGCTCGCTCGCACCTGGCGCATGCCCACCGACGAGGGGCTCGCCCATTACGAGCTGGCCCGGACCTCCGCTCTCGGCGGCACTCGGGCGCTCCACCTCTCCCGAGCCCGCCACATCTTCGAGCACCTGGGCGCAAAGGGCCCGCTGCAGGCGCTCGATGCCCTGGAGGCGCCCCTGTTGCCCGCTCCCGCGAAGGCGTCCGCCCTTTAATACAGTGATGAATGCTCCCTCTCCCGGGAGGAGAGGGGAAATGGCCGCGGGCACGCCTTCACGGACTCACCTGAAAGGGCTCAAGACACCTCGCGGCCCTCACGCCACGTCGATGACGCCGGGCCGTACGAGGAAGTCCTGGCGGGAGAAGCGTGCGGCGAGCTTCTCCGGCTGCTCCGCGTAGTTCACCCGGACCTCGCTGCTGGGGATGAGGTGGTACGCGGCCCGCACCACCTCGGGGCCCACCTCCAGCACTGTGAAGCCGTGGGCGTCGCTGTCCACGAAGGTGATACCCGGGTTGCCCTCGCGGAAGGTGGCCTCCTGTTCGGTGACGACGTAGCGATAGACAGCCGTTCCAGGAGGGAAGCCCGCGGCCTCCACCGCCTCGCCCGCCTCCTCCTGCACGGCAGCGGAGGCAATGGCAGGCGCGGTGAGGGCTGGCACCCCGTGCTCCACCGACGCGAAGGCCGCATGAATGTCCCCCGCGACGACGAGCGTACGGCCACCGGCTCGCTCCCGCAGGGCCGTGAACAGCTCGCGCCGCTTGTCGGGGAAGCCGTCCCACTGGTCCACGCTGAAGTAGTACCGGTTGCGCACCGTGGGCGGCTCGACGTCCGGCTTGTTCCTCAGGTCCCAGATCATCGACGTCGTGGACACCGAGCTCGCCACCACCTTCCACGTCTGAGCGCCCTCACCCGCCTCCAGCAGCCAGGCCTCCTGGGCCTCGCCGAGCGCGTCCTGGGCCTCGCGGCCGGAGGTGGCATACCGCCAGGCGGCGTACACATCGAAGGTGTCTTTGATGACCACGTTGCGAGCGCCGATGCTGGTGAAGAGGTCCTGCTTCCCCATGTGCACGAAGGCCAGCCCCCGAGGATTTCCCACCGGGTCGATAGGCCCCGCCCCCGGCTGAGCCGCCGCCACCAACACGGGGTTGACGTAGGCCAGCGCGAGGTTGCCCTGCACGGCCGCCACTGCCCGCGCCGAGGCCTCCTCGGACGACAGCCCCGCCCCCACCGCGAGCTGCACGTACGCGCCCCGCAGCACAGCCTGCTGCGCGGGGAACTCGCCGATGTTCACATAGGCGAAGGCATCCGCCGAGAAGGCCTCCGTGAGACCCAGTGAGGCCAGCACCGCCGCATCCATGGCCACCGTGGCGGGGTAGGCATCCTCGGGGATGAGATGGTCCGGCCGGTGGGTGCGGTAGTCGGTGACGAGCAGCCGCAGGTGCTTGCCAAAGACGAAGTCACGCCAGATACGCGTGTCTGGGTAACGAGGCACTCCCTCCAGGTCGATGGCACCTGGAGGCGCATCGGTGTTGTCGAGGGGCATGTACTCGAAGAAGGCAAGCTCCGCGTTGCGCCGCCGCTCGGGCTGGAACTCATCGGTGCGCCCATCGGTGTACGTGGCGTGCGCGTCCCAGCAGTCGTTGGAGAACTCGTGGTCATCCCAGGTGACGATGAACGGGTAGCGCTCGTGCACCTGTTGCAGGAAGGGGTCCGAGCGGTAGGTGCGGTAGAGGTCGCGGTAGTTGGACACCGACTGAGCAACGAGCTCCACGCGTCCCCCGCCCATGTCCCTGGGCAGGGCGGAGCCGGGGTCGGTGAAGCGCACGTTGCGCGTGGGGTCCGTCGAGGGCACGAGCGAAGAGTCGGCCTCGTAGATGTAGTCGCCGATGAACAGGACGAAGTCGAGCTCCTCGTCGAGCTGTAGCAGGCGGTGCCAGGAGTTGTAGTAGCGCCCGCGGAAGTCCTGACAGTTGGCCACCGCGAATCGGACGGACGTATTCGTGCCGGAGGCGGGAGCGGTGCGAGTGCGGCCCACGGGCGAGCCCAGACGTTGGCCGTCCTTCTCGAGGATGAAGCGATAGTAGTAGCGCGTCCTCGGCTCCAGACGCGTCACCTTCACCTTGAGAGCATGATCATGCGCGGATTGAGCGAGCAGTCCGGTGCGCTCCAGGACGCGGTGTTTGAAGTCCTCGTCCAGGGCGACCACCAGGGTGATCGCAACATCGGTGTCCGGACGATCGGGGTCCACCATGCGCGTCCACAGCACCACGCTGGTGGCACGTGGGTCTCCCGAGGCCACTGACTGAGGGAAGTACGCACGCCCGTCGTCCACGGGTGGCTCATCGTCATGACAGCCGAAGGCGGTGCTCGCCGCCGCGGCGACGAGACACTTCAAGACAGTCCGGCGGTGCAGGGGCTGGGACAAGGAGACTCCTCCGCGTAGAGCCGGGCCAGGAGAACGCCCGGAGCGCGGGAGGGTACGCAGCACCCACCACACGGACGTCTCCGACTCCAGGGCAGCATGTCTCCCGTCCGCCACGCGGGAGCTGGAGAGCGTCCACTTTCCGGCACGCCATCAACAGCGCACTGCCCCATTCCCCGAGGACCTCCCGGGCTCGCGCGTTGCCAACTGGTCCGACCATCGGACCAGTTGCTCGCGACCGCGCCCGGAGGGCTCACTCCTTCTCGGGCTCCTCCACCTCGCGCGTCATCTCCACCATGGTGGTGCGCCAGCCGAGCCGGGTGAACAGCCGCTGCGCTGCCTCGTTCCGCGACGCAGTCATCAACAGGATGCGAGGCACACCCCGCGTCCGCAGTTGCCGCACCATCTCCTCGACGAGCAGCGCGCCCACGCCACTGCCTCGCGCCGCTTCCTCCACCCAGACGTCATGCAGCTCGCCGTGGGCATCGAGCAGCGCGTTCCAGTCACGTCCCTCCACGGTGGCGTAGGCGTAGCCCACCACCATGCCCTCTTGCTCGGCCACCAGCACCACCGCGCCCTGACGCTTCAACTCGCGGGACAGCCACCACTGGTAGCCGGACTCCACGTCCTCCGCGGGGGTCATGAAGCGCTGGGAATCGTACGAGTGGTGCAGGCGAACGAGCGCCCCGCCCATGCGTCCCAGGGCGGGGGCGTCCTCGACTCGGGCGGGCCGGATGGTGGTGGGCATGCCTCGGGCTCCTTACGGCTCCACGCCGAGCTGCGTGAGCAGGAAGGCCTGGTCGAAGGCGATCTCCTTCAACCGGTCATACCGTCCCGACGCGCCGCTGTGCCCGGCGTTCATGTTGATGTGAAACAGCAGCGGGTTCTTGTCCGTCTTCAGGGAGCGCAGCTTCGCCACCCACTTGGCCGGCTCCCAGTACATCACCTGGCTGTCATTGAAGCTCGTCTTCACCAGGAGCGTCGGGTAGGCCTTCGCGGTGACGTTGGTATAGGGGCAGTACTGCCGCATGGACTCGTAGTCCTCCTTCACCTGGGGGTTGCCCCACTCCTCGAACTCGCCCACGGTGAGCGGCAGACTCGCGTCGGACATGGTGTTGAGCACGTCCACGAAGGGCACGTTCGCCAGCACCACCTTGAAGAGGTCCGGACGCAGGTTCACCACCGCGCCCATCAGCAGGCCGCCGGCGCTCCCGCCCTGGATGGCCAGCCGCCCCTTCGAGGTGTAGCCCTGGGCGATGAGCCCCTCGGCCGAGGCGATGAAGTCCGTGAAGGTGTTCATCTTGTTGCGCATGCGGCCGGCGTCGTGCCACGCCTTGCCCAGGTCGCTTCCGCCGCGAATCTGCGCGGTGGCCAGCACCACGCCCCGGTCCAGCAGCGACACGTCGTTGTAGTTGAAGCCCAGGAAGGCCGAGGCCCCGTAGGCACCGTACCCCTTGAGCAACAACGGCGCGCTCCCGTCCTTCTTCAGCCCCTTGCGGTAGACGAGGTTCACCGGAACCTTCACCCCGTCCTTCGCCTCCACCATCACCCGCTCCGTCTGGTAGTTCGAGGCGTCATAGCCGCCCAGCACCGGCCGCTGCTTGAGCAGCTTCCGCTCGCGGCTCACCATGTCGTAGTCGTAGACGGACGACGAGGTGACGGGCGACTGGTAGCCGATGCGCAGCAGCTTCGTGTCCCACTCCTCGTTCATCTCCGGGAAGACGGCGTACACCTCTTCGGGGAAGGCAACCCGGTGCGCGGCGCGCGTCTTCAGGTCGGTGATGGAGATGTGCGGCAGCCCGGCCTCGCGCTCGTACACCATCAGGTGGTTCTTGAAGAGGGAGACCCCTTGCAGCATCACCGTCTCGCGGTGGGGGATGAGCTCCTTCCAGTTCTCCCGGCCGGGCGACTTCACCGGCGCGGTGACGACGCGGAAGTTGCGGCCCCCCGAGTTGGTGCGGATGTAGAACTGGTCCCCCCGGTGGTCCACGCTGTACTCGTGGTCCTGCTCGCGCGGCGCCACCACCGTCAGGGCCGCCGTGGGCTTGCGGGCCGGCCACACGCGCACCTCGCTCGTGGTGTGACTGCTGGAGACGGTGAACAGGTACTCCCCGGAGCGCGAGCGGTGGGCGTACAGATTGAAGCGCTCGTCCTTCTCCTCGTACACGAGCACGTCCGCGGAGGACGCCGTGCCCAACGTGTGCCGCCACAGCTTCGAGGGCCTCTTGGCCGCGTCCTCCGTCACATAGAAGAGGGTGCGGTTGTCCGCGGCCCAGACCACCGACGTCGCCTTCTCCATGCGCGCCTCGCCCACCTGGCCGGTGCGCAGGTCCTTCACCCGCAGGGTGTACTGGCGGAAGCCCGTCGTATCCAGCGAGTACGCCAGCAGGTGGCCGTCATCACTCACCTCGGCGTCGCCCAGCGAGAGGAACGTCTGCCCCTCGGCGAGCACGTTGAGGTCCAGCATCACCTCCTCGGGCGCCTCCAGGCTTCCCTTCCTCCGGCAGAGGATGGGGTACTGCTTTCCCTCCTCGGTGCGCGAGTAATAGAAGTACCCGCCCTTGCGGTAGGGCACGCTCAGGTCCGTCTGCTGGATGCGGCCGAGCATCTCCCTATACAGCCGCGCCTGCAGCGCCTCGGTGGGCTTCATCACCTCGGCGGTGTAGGCGGCCTCGGCCTCGAGGTACGTGCGCACCTCGGAGTTCTCCTTCTCGCGCAGCCAGAAGTAGTCATCCTGGAGGGTATCCCCGTGGAGGTTGACGGGATGGGGCACGCGCCGGGCCACCGGCGGCACCGGCCCCGAAGGCGCGGGCGCGGCGACCACCTCGGCGGCGGGCGCGGGCGCAGCGGCCGGTGCAGGCGGCGTGGTGGAGCAGGCCACGTGCGCGAGCAGCGCGGCCAGACACAACGACAGAAGACGGGTGGGACGCATGGAACCCCGGGAGTGAAGCCCCGCACGTGGCGGAGCACCTCGCCGGGGTAGCTCAATCCCGGGGCGCTTGGGAAGGGACTACGGGCTGCTCGCCGAGGCCACCGTCTCGGGAGCCTTGGGCAGCTTCACCCGGAAGGTGGCACCCTGTCCCGGCGTGCTGTCCACCTCGATGGCGCCGCCCAGTCCCGACACCACGCCGTAGCAGATGGAGAGGCCCAGGCCCGTCCCCTCTCCCGGCGCCTTGGTGGTGAAGAAGGGATCGAAGATGCGGCTCAGGTGCTCCTTGGCGATGCCCACCCCGTTGTCCTTGATCTCTATCATCACCCCGCCGTCCTCGCGCTGGCGAGCCACCACCGTCACCCGCGGCTCCGCGGCCCCCTTCAGGGCATGTCCCGCGTTGTTCAGCAGCCCGAGGAACACCTGCTCCAGGCCCTGCTCGCTGCCCCACACGGGCGGCACGTCCTGGAAGTCGCGCACCACCTGCGTCTTGGGCCCCAGGTTGTAGCTGGCTCCCGACAGCGCGTGGTCCAGCACCTCGCGCAGGTCCACCCACGCCTGCGGCTGCCCATCCAGCTTCGAGAAGAGCCGGAAGTCATTCACGAGGCGCAGAATGCGGTCCGCCCCCAGCAGCGCGTCCGAGCACACCTCGCTCAGCTCTTTCGGGTCCGCCTGCCGGCCGCCCTTGGCCTGGTCATCCAGCTCCGAGCGGATGAAGCCCACGCTGGCCATGATGACGCTCAGCGGGTTGTTGACTTCATGCGCCAGCCCCGCCGACAGCCGCCCGAGCGCCTCCAGCCGCTGGGCCTGCACCAGCCGCAGCTCCAGCCGCGCCCGGTCCTCCATCTCCTTGCGCAGCCGCTCGTTGGCGACGGACAGCTCGCGCGTCCACTCCTCCACCTCGCGCGTCAGGTCCTCCAAGCGCCGGTGGCTCTGGCGCAGCAGCTCCCACTTCTCGGTGAGCGCGTGCGCGAGCTGCCGCACCTCGATGTTGTCGAAGGGCTTGCGCAGAATCAGCAGGCGCTGGCTGATGCCCAGCCGCTGCGTCATCTCCTCCCACGAGTAGTCGGAGTAGGCCGAGCAGAGCACCACCTGCAGGTCCGGGTCCATCTTCCACACCCGCTGCACCGTCTCCACGCCGTCGATGCCCGGCGGCATGCGGATGTCCACGAAGGCCAGCGCGTACGGCCGCCCCTCGGCCACCGCGGCCTTCACCTTCTCCAGACCCTCTTCGCCCTGGTAGGCCGAGTCCACCTCGAAGCCCGTGTCCACGGGCGCCGCCGATGGACCGCCAAAGAGCGCGGCCTCCATGGCGTCCAAGGCGGTGCTCGCCGGAGCGGCACAGAGAATCTTGCGGAAGTCCTGGTGGATGGCCTGGTTGTCATCCACCACCAGGATGCGGCGGTTGGGTGGGGTGGCGGCACTCATGCCCTGTTCTCCTCGCCCGAGATGGGCAGATCGATAGTGAACGTAGCACCCTGGCCGCGACCTTCGCTCGTGCAAGAGAGGAACGCGTCCATCTCCGCCGCCGCCAGTGCGCTGATGTGAAGGCCGAACCCGTGGCCGTCCTTCTTGGTGGTGAAACCCTGGGTAAAGAGCCGGGGGGCGTCCTCGGGGGAGATTCCCACCCCGTTGTCCTGTACAGCGATGCGCAGCCGCTCGGCCACCATTCGCTCCACCCGGATGGTGAGCTGCTTGTCCGCCCGCCCGCTCTCCACCAATGCCTGTCGCGCGTTGCTCAGCAGGTTGAGCAGTATCTGCAGCAGCTTGTGCCGATCCACCTTCACCAGGTGGTGGCCCTCGAGGTAGTCGCGCCGCACTTGAATGCCCAGGCGCTCGAAGGACACGGCCTGCAGGCGCAGCGCATCGTCCAGCAGCGCCGTCAGCTCCAGCCGCTCCACCACGCCCGAGAACCGCGCGTGCTCCTGCTGCATGCTCACCACGGACTTGATGTGCTCCACGCTCTTCTGCAACGTGCGCACCTCATCTAGCAGCTCCTCCCGCTCGCCGAGCAGCTGCGAAGCAAGCGCCTGCAGATAGGAGGGCAGCTGCTTGCCCCGGCCATCCGTCGTGAGGAAGGCCCCCAGGTCCGCCGCATGCGAGGCCATCAAGTCCATGGCCTTCTTCAGGCCCGGCAGCCGGGACTGGTGGAGCCGCTCGGCCAGCACGTTGACGGAGACATTCACGCTGTTGAGCGCGTTGCCCACGTTGTGCAGCACACCGGTGGCCATCTCCGCCATGCCCGCCTGGCGCGACACATCCAGCAGGCTGCGGTGCATCTCCCCCAGCCGCGCCTCGGCCTCCTTGCGGTCGGTGATATCACGCCCGAAGACGGTCATCCCCACCACGCGGCCGCCCGACACGTCGAACACGGGGTTGAGGGAGATGTCCAGCACCCGCGGCCGCTTCAGCCGTGAGGGCGAAGCCTCGAAGCGCACCCGCTTGCCGGCGAGCACCTGCGCGGAGGCCTCGCGCCAGCGCCGGCGCAGGCGCTCCGGCGAGTGCTCCGGGAAGAGCGGGTCGCCCGGCGACAGCTCCGCGCCGATGAGCTCCCGGTACATCTCCTCGAGCGCCGGGTTGGCCGCGATGAGTCGCCCGTCAGCATCCACCGAGCACACGATGTCCTCGGTGTTCTCCAGCAGGCTCGTCAGCTTGCTCTCGTTCTCGCGCAGCGAGCGCAGCGCCCGCACCAGCGCCGAGTTGGCCTGATCTCTCGCGGCCAGAATCAGCCAGCTCAGCGCCCAGGCGCCCAGGATGAAGAGCGCGGCGAACAACGAACGGGCCCACAGGCCACCCTCCACCCTGTGCCACAGCGGCAGCACTCCGCCCACGCCCAGAGCGCCGAGCGCCGCGAAGATGAAGCCCGTCCGCGGCCCGAGCAGGTAGACAGACAGGATGGGGATGAGCATGCAGATGGCATGCGTGCCCACGTGGGGATCCGGCATGAGCAGCCCGGCGGCCAGGAAGCCGCCCGTCAGTATCGCGCACAGCAGCATGCCCGGCAGCCGCAAGGAGGTGCCCCGACGCAGCAACACCAGCGAGGCCGCGAAGCCCCCCGCGCACGCTACGCCCACCAGCGCCAGCGACAGCGGGAAGCCCGTCCTCGGCACGTAGAGCAGGAACAGCAGCGAGCACAGCAGCAGCACGACATTGGCGCCCGCCAGCACCCGGCTTCGTCCGAGCTCCTCGGCGGGCCCGCGGCGCAGCGACTCCGCGAGGAAGGCGTCCAACCACGCGAGCAGCCGCACCGTCCCACGCGCGCGCGCGAAGCTCTGCCCCGGCGACTCCAGGCCTCCGACTCCCTGCGCTCGCGCGACCCTGGTGGTGGACATGCTCGACATGAACGGGCGGCTCTCCCAACCCGGACGCGAGTATGCCTGAACCCCTCACAAGTGCTGCAAGAGCAGGGAGACGGGAAGTATCCGCTCGCCGAGTCCCCTGCTACCCACGTGGGTAGAGTTCACCTCACTCCAGGCGGCCTACTCCTCCCACTCCACGTGAAAGCGTGCACCGGAACCTTCTCGCGACACCACCCGCGCCCGCGCCCGCTGGCCACCCGCCAGGGCAATACACGCCTGCAGAATCCCCTCGTAGTAGGTGGGCTGGCCCATCACCTCGTTAATCCATACCTCGCACGAGGTGGGCGACAGCTCGGTGAGGCGCGCCTCCACATAGTTGTCCGCGCTGCGCAGCGTGTTGTTCAGCCGGCGCAGCGAGCGCAGCGGTCCCAGCAGTCGGGCCACTCCCACCATGGCGCGGCCCATCACCGTGTGCACCAGGCCGTTGACCACCTCCTGGCCCAGCCGGCGCCACCCCTCCTCGCGCGGCAGCAGCGGGTGGAGGTCCACCACGGTGAGCTCCAGGGCCCGCTTCCACGTCTCGTACGAGTAGGCGGGCAGCAGGGGCTTGGACAGGTCGATTCCCGCCGCGCGCAGGCCATTCCAGGCCTGGGCTGACAGGCGGCTGCGCAACGAGAAGCGGAAGAGCCCTTCCACCGTGTGCTCGAACACCAACCGCCGCGGCGTTGCCGTCGGACGCCCAACCCCCAGCTCCCACGAGCCCTCGAGCCCCTGCATGCCCCACGCTCCCATGACAGTCACACGAAAAAATTAGGAATGGGCGCTCTGCTTCCCCAGTCCGGGGGCGCTCAGACGGGCAATGCAATGCTGGATGGTCAACGTTCGGCGGCGTCCGGCGAGCCCGGAGCTGTTCAGCGGAGGACACGCCTCTGGGGCAGAAGGGCGAGCCGCCCGGCCGTGCGCTGTCCGGGCCGCTGTCCGCCGTGTCGCCGGAGGGTGCCTACCCTGGTGGAAAAGGAGCGCACACCATGGAGACCTCTGGTTGCACCCACCTCGAGTCCATTCGCGACGTCCGTCCAAGCAGCACGGCCGGGTGTGAGGACTGCCTGCGCATCGGCGGCCGTTGGGTGCACCTGCGGCTGTGTCTGGAGTGCGGCCACGTGGGCTGCTGCGACTCCTCGCCCAACCGCCACGCCACCAAGCACTTCCACGCCACGTCCCATCCCGTCATCCGCTCCTTCGAGCCCGGCGAGGACTGGGGCTGGTGCTACGAGGATGAGGTGATGCTCGAGCCGGACGCGCTGCGGCTGGCCGTCGCTCGCCACGGACAGGGGGGGCACCCTCCGCACGTCTGAGTGCTCTGCTAGAAATAGCTCTCATGGATGACGCTCGTCACGAGAGGATCTCCGAGCTGTGCGTCATGGGAGAGGAGCTCGCGCGGCAGCGGGAGCTGGCGTCCGCGCTACTGAAGTACCGCGAGGCGCTCGCGCTCATCCCCCGGCCCGTGGAGGAACACGACGTGTCGCTCCGGGTGCTCACCGCGCTCGGGGACATGTGCTTCCAGCTGGGGCGCTTTAGCGAGGGCAAACACGCGCTGCAGGGAGCGGCACGAAGCTCCGGCGGCCTGGGCACGCCCTTCGTCCACCTGCGGCTGGGCCAGTGCGAGCTGGAGCTGGGCAATACGGAGCGGGCCGTGGAGGAGCTCGCGCGGGCCTTGACGCACGGGGGCGAGGCGCTCTTCGAGGGCATTGACTCCAAGTACCTCGCGTTCGTGAAGTCCCTGCCCCGGCGGCCATAGTCAGGTGGAAGGTGCGTGCTCCGCCAGCACGCGGTCCAGGGCCTCCGCCTCCTGCCGCAGCTCCGGATCCGAGTCCCGCAACACCTTCGTCAGGAGAGAGCGCGCGCGAGCCGGGTCTGTCTTCGCCAGGGCCATGGCCTGGTAGAGGTTCGCACGAGGTTGGTCTGGCTGAGCGTCCAGCACCGGCGCCAGCACTTGCGCTGCCCGTGCGTCCTCGCCCCGCTCCAGCAGTGACATGGCCAGGTCACACGCGGGTCCCGGCTCGGAGGGTGCGCGGGCATGGGCGAACTCCAGCAGCTCCAGCGCCCGGGCACGCTCTCCCGCGAGGTCCAACGCGAGCGCCAGCCCGTGCATTGCCTTCACATCCCCCGGGGCCTTTTGGAGCGCCTCCTCCAGCAGCCGACGCCCCTCTTCCACGTCCCCCGCTTCCAGCCGGGCCATCCCATCGAGATAAAGGTCCGTTCCCACTGAGGTCTCCCCGCACCACGCGGCGCGTCAGTCACAGGTACGCAACTCCCGTACGGCGGACTTCGATAACTTGAGAAGAAGCTGCCCCCAAGGTTCCCATGCTCGTCCGTAACTCCCCAGTCTCGCCGCGCCGCCCGGTCAACTCCACTCCCGCGGAGACGCCGGCCGAAGCGTCGTCCAACGCCGTTGCCCAGACGCGTCCCCACCAGCAGGACACGTTCACCGGCGCCGCCAACGCGCTGCAGCGCACGGCGAAGGTGGGAGCCGCGCCCGCGGGCAACCACGGCACGCTGATGCGGGAGTACCTCACCGGTGCTCGCCCGCCCCCGGCCGACTTCGAGCAGGTCATGGGCTACAAGCCCTACGCCATTCAGACGAAGCACGGCCAGCGGATGCAGGATCCTCACGGCGACGCCTCCGCCCCGGGGAAGATTGGCCCGGACAAGGAGTTCGATCCCATGGCCAAGACGCACGACTACGGCTACGACCTGCTTCGCTACTACGAGAAGAAGGGCACGCCGCTCGGGCCCGAGGCGCGCAAGGCCGCCGATGCCCTCTTCCGCGAGGATCTCTTCCACTACGCCAATGATCAGAAGGGCCTGGGCAACCGCATCAAGTTCAAGGCCTGGGCGCAGATCTACGCCACCGCGGTGGAGCTGAACTCGCGCCGCCAGGGCTATGGCCCTCCGTGAGCTGAAGTGGAGTGTCCTCGAAGGTCTTGAGGACATCCCCTCTCCCTCTGGGAGAGGGTTAGGGTGAGGGATTTCCCTCCTGTGCCCCATGACTGCGACGCGGGGTGACACGCAGGGGACTACCCTCACCCCCCGCCCTCTCCCAAAGGGAGAGGGAGCATGCGCAACTCACTTCTTCTCGAACATCGCTCCAGCCCTCCTGCACAGAAGCGTGGGTGAGCCCAGCACTGGGGAAACCCGGGGCCCGTGGCACCCTCACCCCGTGGGGCTTGCCCCCCTTTGAACGACGGGGGGATCCTCTCCCGGAGGGCGAGGGGTTCTTGGGCTCGGCTTCGAGCAACTGGTCCGATAGTCGGACCAGTTGGCGACGTGCTCTCCCGGAGGGCGAGGGGTTCTTGGGCGCGGTCTTCAGAAAGGTGTCCGACTGTTGGACACGTTCGTGAAGCTACGGCTCCGGCTGAGGCTGCGGCTGGGGCTCCGGCGGAGACTGCGTCTCCGGCTGCGGATTCTTCGCCCGGCGGTACTCCTCGTACCCCTTCGAGTAGGTGCCCCCGAAGACCTTGTCCAGGTAGGCGAAGAAGCCCGCGTAGTTGCCGAAGAACCGCCGGTGGTGGAAGTCGTGGTACGCCGGCCCCTTGTAGAAGGGGAAGAGCAGCGCCGGGTTCCACGGCACGTCGTAGCCCGAGTGCCCGTCCGCCGCCTCCAACTGCCGGAAGACAATCCACGCCCACAGCGTCACTACATGCGCCCCCACCAGCGAGGGCCCCACCAGCACCAGCGTCGAGGTCAGCATGAACTCGACCGCGTGCATGTAATTGCCGGTGAGCGCGTAGGGCGTGGTGATGCGGTGGTGCACCGAGTGCACGTGCTTGTAGAGCCAGCGCGTGTGCAGCGTCCGGTGCATCCAGTAGTAGAGGAAGTCGTCCAGGACGATGAAGAAGAGGATCTGCCCCACCATCACGTACCAGGCGGGCAGCTCCCCAGCGTGAATGCCCGACAGGCGGAACACCGGCCACGCGGCCAGCACCCCCATGAAGGACACCAGGTTGTTGAAGGCGAAGCGCTGCAGCGACGGCGCGAACCACCGCTTCACCGGGATGTCCCGGCCCTGTACCCGGTACTTCCGCAAGGACTCGGGGTTCTTCCAGGCCACCCACGTCCAGGGCAGGGCGAAGAACAGGAACGCCGTGATGCTCAACAGCGTGGAACAGATGGCGATAAGGAAGAACCGCTCCTCCTGGTACATCGCCACGATGCTGTTGAGACTCGTGATGGCGCCTTCCATACCGCCCTCCCGCGGTGATGCACACGGGAAGCAAGTACGCCGGCCTTGCCGTGAAGCCTCCCTGTCGGAAAGCACAGCTTAGCGGGTGCGCGGGCAGGCGGCGAGCCACGGCCTCTCTCCCCGGTGGCTCGGCAGCCAGCCGTCCTCCCACCTCAACGCACCGCGCCATGGGGCTCGGAAGGGGCACTGCGGGGGCTCGAACGGGGCTCAGAGGTACTTGCCGAAGAGCACCGTCACCCCCTCCGACAGCCGCTTGAAGAGCCCGCGCCGACGCCACGAGTCCCAGCGAATCTCCACTGAGTGTTGCAAGTCCTCCTCGAAGGCTCGGGCGAGCTGCGCCGCCAGCTCCGGGTCGTCCACCACCAGCGAGCCCTCCTCGGCACTGAGCGCCAGTGGGTCCAGGTTCGTCGAGCCCACCATCGACAGCCGGTCATCCACCAACAGCGACTTGGAGTGCATCATCGACACCTCGTACTCCCAGATGCGCACGCCGTTCTCCAGCAGTCGCGCGTAGGTGGCGCGCTGGCCCTCGTGCACCGGGGGGATGTCATGGTGCCGCCCGGGCGTGAGCACCCGCACGTCCACGCCCGCCTTGGCCTTGGCGATGAGCATGTCCTGAATGGCCCCCGTGGGGATGAAGTACGAGTTGGCGATCCACAGCCGCTTCTTCGCCGAGGCAATCGCCAGCAGCGTCATCCGCTCGGCGTTGGTGAGCACCGGCGCGCCCGTGTGGGTGACGAAGCCGGCACGCGCCTCACCCGGGGTGGGCATGGGCTCGGGGAAGGCCTCGGCCGGCAGCATGCCGCCCCCCGCCTCCTGCCAGTTCTGTGCGAAGGCCAGTTGAAGGCCTCTCGCCGCCGGCCCCTGCACCCAGATGTTGGCATCGCGCCACTCGTCCGGCTTGCGCCCCTCTCCTATCCAGCTCTTCCAGATGCCCCAGCCGCCCGTCATCCCGGAGATGCCATCGCGCACCACCAGCTTGCGGTGCAGCCTCGATTGGAAGCGCTTGAGGTTGAGGGTGGAGATGGTGCCCTGCAGCGGGCGGAACATGCGCACCTCGCAGCCGGCCGCCACCAGCTCCGGCCCCACGCTGTCCTCGAAACGGATGCTGCCCAGCGGGTCCACCAGGACGCGGCACGCCACGCCGGGATGGCGCTCGCGCAGCGCCTGGATGATGCGGTCCGACGGGTGCCCCGGACGCCAGATATAGAGGAGGATGTGAATGCTGGAGCGGGCGGCGCGAATCTCCTCCTCGAGCATGTCGAAGACGTGGCCGTTGTGGACGAGCTCCACGTGATTGCCCGGCTCCAGCTCCACGCCCACTGTCTGGTACCAGGCGAGCGACAACCCCTCGTGGGTCTCTGGGATGGTGTCCCGGATGCGCAGGGCAAGGTGATGATTCGGCAGGGGACAACCCGCCAGCACTCCAGCGAGCAGCAGCAGCGGCCAAGGCGTCTTCACGCGCGAAAGCTAGTCACGCCTCGCACAAGTGACTGGGCCTGCCCGAGCTCCGTCCACCCGCCGACAAGCGAGGACCCTCTCTGTCTGCTGGGACGCGCCCGCCCAGGTGCACGGGTGGACGAAACGCGACACCCGCCCCATCCCTCCGCCACACGGGTCCACCACCAGGTCCCCGCTGCCCGGGAGCCGGGCCGGGGCGGCTGCACCGCGGGCCCTCTCTGAATACCATGCGCCTGCCTGCTTCCCTCCTCTCCTCCCTGGCCTCCCTCGCGCTGCTCGGGGCCGTGCTCGCCTCATCACAGGCCTCGGCCCGGCCCCTCCCGGCCCTCCACGAGTCACCGCTGAAGGCACGGGCGCGGGGCATCCCCGTGGCGCTCCCGCTCCTGACCGACCAGAACGTCGAGTTCCCCGCCACGCCCGTCCAGCCGGAGCCCCAAGAAGAGGCTTCCGAGGTGGAGAAGACCGAGCCGCCGCCAAAGACGGTCCGTACGTCTCCCCACCTCGCCGCGGACGCTCCCGTGTCCGCCGGGGCGTGGGTGATGTACGGGACGTTCTCGCTGGTGCCGCTTGGAGGCGTGTACGGCGCAAGCCGCATGGGCGGAGAGCGGCTGTGGGTGACGGCGGCGGAGACGCTGGCTGGCAGCCTGGTGGGCGCGTTGCCGGCGGGGCTGCTCTTCCTGCAATCGGCGGAGTCGGGCGGGCGCTGGACGGAGCTGGACGTGGCGGCGTTCGGCGCGGGGCTGGTGCTCACGCCCCCGCTGGCGGCCCTGGGGACGTGGGGACTGGGCGAGCTGGTCTTCAACGGCAGCCAGGATCGGGGAAGCGCCTTCCTCGGAGCGCTGGGAGGTGCCGCCGTGGGCACGCTGCTGGGCGTGGTGGCTCACGGAGTCCTGGAGGAAGTCGTGGATAACCGCAGCACGCTCCAGTGGCTCCGCAAGTACATCGCCCTGGGCTTCATCGGCTCGGGTGCCACCGTGGGGTACCAGTGGGCAGGCGGAGGACCGCGCACGCGCTCCAGGTGAGCCCACCTGCGCGCGGCCACCCTTGTTAGGCTCTCGGGCGCTTCCTTCCTTCCCGAGGGCCTACTTCGATGAACCGACTCCTCCCGATCCTCTCCGCGTGCCTGCTGTTCGCTGTCTCTGCCTGTGGCCCGGACACGGGAGACCCAGCCAACGTGACGTTCGCCTCCGAGCTGGGCGTGGACCTCGCGGCCATGCAGCGCACCGACTCCGGCCTCTATATCCAGGACCTGGTGGTGGGCACTGGCGCCGAGGCCAAGACCAGCCGCTACCTCGAGGTGCACTACACCGGCTGGCTCCCCAGCGGCACGAAGTTCGACAGCAGCCGTGACATCAACCAGCCCTTCGCGCTCCGGCTCGGGGTCGAGCCCCGGGTCATCGCGGGGTGGGAGGAGGGCCTCGTCGGCATGAAGGTCGGCGGCACGCGCAAGCTCGTCATCCCCGCCGAGCTCGGCTATGGCCAGAACGGCAGCTACCCCTCCATTCCGCCCAACTCGGTGCTCGTCTTCGACGTGGAGCTCATCTACGCCCGCTGACGCGCGGAGCCCGGGTTCCCCATGACTGACTTCATCGAGGTCCACGACGGCGTCCTGCCACCCGCGCTGTGCCAGGACATCCTCCAGCTCTTCGAGAAGAGCCCCCACGTGCAGCGCGGCCGCACCGGGGGCGGCGTCGACCTGACCAAGAAGGACAGCTACGACCTCACCCTCAACACGTACGCGGAATACCAGCCGCTGCTGCGCCGGCTGCTGGACGCGGCGTTTCCCCCGCTCAAGAGCTACCTGCGCAAGTACCTCTACAGCCTCATCGGCGCCGTCTCCCTCTCCACGAAGCACCCCAAGACGGGCCAGGTGGTGACGCTCACGCGGGAGAACTTCGCCGAGCTGGGGGACCCCGTCTTCGATCAGCTCGTCGGCTTCCTCTACCGCTACGGGGACCTCACCGTGCAGAAGTACCTCAAGAGCTCCGGCGGCTACCCGCACTGGCACTCGGAGGTGTATCCCAAGGACGCGAGCTGCGAGCCCCTGCACCGCGTGCTCGCCTTCCAGTTCTACCTCAATGACGTGAGCCAGGGCGGCGAGACCGAGTTCTTCTACCAGGAGAAGAAGGTCCAATCGAAGGCGGGCCGCATGCTCATCTTCCCCGCGAGCTTCACCCACACCCACCGGGGCAACGTGTCGGAGTCCAACGACAAATACATCATCACCTCGTGGGTGCTCTTCCACCGCGCCGAGACGCTCTACGGCGGCGCGCCCCGGAAGTGAGGGCCTCCCGGGCCGGCCTCAGGCCTTGGGCTTCCACGTGGCGCGCATGAGGTGGACGGGGCGCCGTCCCCGGGTGCCTACGCCTCCCTGGGCCTATAGGCGGGCCGCGCTGTTGGGGGCCGTGCTGCTATCCACCGGCTGCGTCACGCTGGCGCCGCGACATGGCGGCAGCACCCTGGAGAGCTCCAGCGCCCTCTCCACGTTGCGAGATACGGGGGCCAGTGAGCCCCCGCTCCTCGCGGCACTCTCCCCTCTTGCTTCCACGCAGGGGGGCGAGCACGCCCTGTCCGCCGGGCCGGGCCAGCAGGAGCGGCGGGGGGGCGCGGGCGAGGCGCCTGAGTACGTGGTGGCCAGCATGGGGCCCACCCCCCAGGGCTGTGGGGGGCAGGCCGTGCCGCCGGGCTGGCCCGACTTCTCCTCCGAGGACAGCGACGCGCTCCTCGCCCCCTTCCTCACATGCACCTCGCCCGCCGAATACGTCGCACTCCAGCAGCGTGTGGACATGCCCCGGCTGGTGGAGTCGCTGACGGACTGGGATGCCGTGCGGCTCGGCCCGCTGGGGCCCGTGCGCGAGGACGCCGCCAGCATTCTCAACCGCAAGCGTCTCTCCTTCCTCCTCCATGCCACCGACACATATGGAGTCGCCCATGCCGAGGTGTTCGTCCGTTTCCTCCTCGACTCGGCCTATGACGATGAGCTGCGAGAGCTTCTCTTCTGGCTGGCCCGGGACAAGCGGCTGGAGTCCACGCTGGGGCTGATGCCCAGGGCCCGTGCGGAGTTGGAGGCGCGAAGCCTGAAGCTCTCAGCTCGTCCGGACAGGGATTTCCAACCCGGAGACCTGCTGCGGGGGACTGGCCGCGCCGCCACCGACCTGCTCACCCACGAGCAGGAGAAGAATGCCTGGTACACCCACTACGCACGGCAACGAGGCCAGCTTCCCCCCTCCTACCAGGAGGACCTCGACGAGGTGGAACGGGAGGCGGCGAAGCAGCACTACTCGGCGGGCAACGTGGTGCTGGGCAGTGTGGACCACCTCACCTTCGGTGTGCCGCTGGGCTTCTACTACCTCGCGGCGGGTACGGGCCACGGGCTGTACTCGCTCTCGCGGGGCGAGTACGAGCAGGCCGTGCGCGAGCTGACACCCGTCGCGCTGCTGGCAACCCTGTACGTAGGGGGCAAGGGCGTGCGCCCCCTCTATGAGGCCCGGGGAGGAGGAGCCGGACTCCAGAGGGGGCTGGAGACGGTGCGGACGCGAGTGGGAGCCCTCGCGGAAAAGACGCGGCAACTGCAAGCGCAGCTGGGCATGGGTGCGGAGGGCCTACGGGAGCTGGCCCGGTACATACAAGCCAGACGTGAGGCGGGCCGCTTCGTGGCCGTGGGGGGAATGGACGCCGCACTGGCGCTGTACGCGGCGAGGGGGAATGTGGCCAAGGCCCGGCCGCTCATGTCCAAGGCCAGGCCCGGGGCCACGGGCTCCCCACCCGTGAAGAGCGGTGCGGGGGCCAGCGCCGGGAAAGCCGCCACTGCGGCGGACGAGGCCGCACGCCCCGCCCCGAAGCAAGCCCTTGCCGCGGAGCGCCAGGGCACCCTGGCCTCGTTGGTGGATGAGGGGGTGGGCCACACGCGGGAGGTGGTGGAGGCAAAGCTGGCGGTGGCGGAACTGGAGGCCACGGGCCCGCGCCTGCCCAAGGACGTGAGGGTGCTGGAGCAGCACCGCCCCGTCCTGGAAGCCCCGCCGCCGGAGGCCCGGGGCAGCCCGCGCTGGCGCGAGTACGTGGAGTACTACAACAAGCGCTTCAAAGAGGTGGAGCAGGGCACGGCCGCCGAGGGCCCCCTGAAGTGGGCGCCCTACGAGCAGTTGCGCGGGTGGTTTGCCCGGGGCCTGGCCTTCGAGCGCGACATGGTGAAGCTGCTGCGCGAGGACGCGGCGAAGCCTCGGGCCGAGCGCCGCTTCCTCGGTGATTTCGACAGGCCCCGCATTGAAACGCAGGTGGGCGTGAGGAAGCCGAATTCTGGCCTGCGCTACACGGATGTGCTCGTCATCGAGGAAGGCGCGCTCGGCGGACAGCCGCTGCGGGTGGAGACGTTCAGCTTCAAGAGTCGTGACCTCTCACAATCAGGAGACAAGGCTCTAGAAACGCAGATGAAGGCGGATGCGCTCGAGGCCCTGAAACATTACGGCGAGACGCTGGACATCCGCCGCAACTCCGTCCAATCCATTCTCCCAGGGAGCAGCGAAGTGCAGGTCGTGAGGGTACGCCTCATCTACGAGGGCGGCGACCTCAAGCCTGCAAAGGTCAACAACTTGAAGGCTGTTGTGGACGCGGTTCAGAAGGCGATTCCGGGAGTGGAGGTGTTGTTCCCATGAAGGTTCTGGAGTTTCACGGCGAGAAGGACGAGGACTCCCTTTGGTTCTCATTCCAAGGCGCCTTCAACCCGCAGGCGGCAAGGGAGAGCGAGCTGGAGCCTTTTCTCGTGGCGCTCGAGGAGCACGCCGGTGGGTGGATGCCGGACGTCGTCGAAGGCAAGCGGCGACGAAAATATGCCCGCCCCGCCGTCTGGAAGGCACTGGACGAGGAGCGCCGCGACAGAGGAACAACCATCGGGCTCTACCGGACGAAGTGGCCCGCGTTGGACATCACGCTCAGACAGTGGTTCCCACCTCTTGCGCCCCAACTGGACATCACCATCAAGATAAAGCCTCTCTCCTTCTTTTCGGGGGAGGAGCGCTGTCGCCAATTCGTGGAGATGGTGCGTGCCTGGACCGCGCGCTACCCGGGTCCCCATGCAGTGGCTCACAGCATTGATGACATGGAGTGGGCGGGCTTCCCCGATTTTGGCCGCGACGACGCGACTCGACGAAGAGACGGGTTCGATAAAGTCTATGAGGTGTGTTGGCTCAACGTCTTCAGTCCCAGACTGGTGGAGACCGTGGGCCGCGAGCGCATGCTGTCCACGCCGGCGCACCGGGTGGAGGAGTTGCCCAACGGCTGCGTCCTCCTGGTGACGTGGCCCACCGCCGCGGATTTCGCCAGCAAGGAGGCCCGGCTCGCCCAAGCCCGAGCCCACGCCCACCTCCGGCCGGACCTCGACTTCGACACCGTGCTGCGCACCCTGCATGAGCGCAGCGCCCTGCTCGCCCCCGTGGAGCCCCGCTTCCACCCGGACCTGGCCCCTCTCCTCTCGCGGGTAGTGGACCGCGCCCCCAGTCACGTGCGCCAGCGCAGAATCGCCGAGCTCAACGCATGGCAACCTCCCGAGCCCGAGGAGTGGCGCCCCGCCGGCTCCGCCCTGCCCCCAGACGTGGAGAACCTGGAGCTCGCTCTGCAGCAGTACAGCCTCTACGCCGAGCACCTCGTGGCCCTGCTTCACTCGGAGGTGCCCTCCGTCTTCGACGCCACGCCCGAGTCCCTCACGGATGCCGACTTCTACTTCTGGCGCGAGGAATTCCCGACGAGCCGCCTGCGGGAAGCCATCGACGAGCACGCGATACCCGCCATTGGCGCCTACCTGGGAGAGGTGCTGGTGCGCAACCTCGGCGGCAGGTGGATTCCGCGCCAGAAGCTCGAGGAGGCCCAGGTGCTCGTGGGCAACCGCCTCTGGCTTCCCTTCGTCCGGGCCCGCAACTACATGCGCTCGCGACAGTCCCTGCTGGACTCCTCCCTCACCTGGCTCTACCGCGTGGCCGAACGCCACCGGGGCTCTTGATGAGGCGCACCTCGGACCATCTCCGTGGTCCCATCGAATGCCGCGGCGAGAAGGACTTCAGACCTTGGGCTTCCACGTGGCGCGCATGGTGAAGCCCTTCGCGTCCATGTCGTGCAGCCGCACCTGGGGCTCATCCGCGCCCCCGGCGCGCATGCCCGCGAGCACCAGGCCCACCGTGAAGTGGCGCAGCACGTCGTCCGTCTCGTTGAACCACAGCTCCATCTCCGTGGGAGACACCTCGGTGATGCGGACCTCGCTGTAGTTGTTGCCGGTGCGGAAGTTCTTCTGCGCCCGCTGCAACATCCGGCGCGGCCCCAGCACCTGGAGCATGGAGAACATCGCCCGGCCAATCATCGAGTCCTGGTAGCCGTCGATCATCCGCTCGCCCATCCGGCGCCAGGCCAGCTCGCGGCGCGGCTCGTCGGGGAAGGCGGCCCGGGCACCCAGGTCGATGCAGCGCGACCACACCGTGGTCGGGTAGGCCGGCAGCAGCGGCTTGTCCAGGTCCACCCCCGCCACGCGCAGCTGCGCCTTGAGCTCGGGGGGGACCCCGTCCGGGAACGTGCGGGAGAACAGTCCCTGGACGGTATGGTTGAAGACGAGTGGGGTCTCCGACATGCGGCGGCACCCTAGCGCGGAGACCCCGGAAGGGGGAGGGCTTCCCCCGCTACGGCGTCCCCACGTTCGACACCGGCGGCGCGTCCTTCGGGGCCTCCGCGGGCGTGGGGCTACCCGGAGCACCCGGCCCGTTGTCCCACAGCGGCGGCGGCTCCGCCTCCATGAAAGTCAGGAGATCCTCCAGCGCCTGGTCCTGCATCGGGTGGTTGCTCGTCACGTAGCAGCGCGAGCGCAGCTCGAGGAACTGCTGGGTCCAGGGGATGTGGGGCTCGAAGGCCCCGACGGCCTCGGCGCACAGGCCCCCCTTGGGGTCAATCCGATCGGCCATGTCCAGCCGGACGCCCAGGCGCAGGCTCTCCCCGGCGTAGTTGGAGAAGGGCTTGTCCAGCGCGGTCCACAGCCGCCGCCCCAGGACCGGGTCCTTCTGGGAAATGGTCAACGCCTGCGTCAGCGCATCCTGCAACAGGGAGCGGTTGTGCCAGGGCGTCTGGCGCAGGATGGCGAAGGCGCGCTCGAGCGACTCCGTCTCCTCCACCGGACGCTGCTGCTGCTTGCGCAGCCGGGCCACCAGCGCCTCGGCATCGAAGGGCCTCGTGGGGCGCAGTTCCTCGACGAAGGGCATCATCGCCGCCTCCTCACCCGCGGCGGCCAGCGACTCGGCCACCCGGACCAGCTCGATGGGGCCCCGGGGCTGCCAGCCGCCCTCGCGCCACAGCTGCAGGGCCCTGGCGTGCTGGTTGCGGCGGTACGCCTCGCTGAAGGCCTGGTGGTTCTCCAGCGCGGCCTTGTTCACGCCAGGCTGATTCATGGAGTAGGGAAGCTCGCCGGACAGCCGCAGCTCCTCCACCCGATGCCAGTCCGCCGTACCGCGCGCCACCTCCGGACGGTCCACGTTCAGCTCCCGGCTGCGCCTGCGCAGCAGCGGGTAGGAGAAGCCCGTGTCCTTGCGCCCCACGCTGCGGGCGAAGGCGAACTCCACGTACGAGAGGTCATCCGTGTTGAGGAGCGCCTCCTGGCCCTCGGCCAGCGCCTTGGACAGCGCGGGCCCGGCGATGAAGTGTGCCAGCACGCCCTCCAGCTCGTTCGTGCCCCAGACGGCGGGCAGCGCCCGACGGTAGGGCTCCTGCGACACGCGCGCCCGCATCAGCTCCAAGTCATGCCGCTGCGGCTGCTCGGTGGCCATGAGGATGAGATCTCCACCCTGCGTGTGCCACGTCTCCACCGCGCCGAACTCGCTGGACAGCGTGGCGTAGACGCTGCGCACCGTGCGCGCATCCACCTCGTACGTCTGCAGCCACTGCAGGAAGATGCCCCCGGGCGCCAGCCGCTTCTTCACCGCCTGGTAGAACTCGCGCGAGAAGAGGCTGGAGATGCCGGCCCGGTAGGGGTTGGAGGGCTCGGAGAAGATGATGTCGTAGGACTCCTTGGAGGCCAGCAGCACCTCGCGGGCGTCGTCCAGGTGCACCTTCACCTTGGGGTTGTCGAGCACGCGCTCGTTGACGTCCTGGCACATGCGCGCGAAGTGGAGGATGGCAGGCTCGATCTCCACCACGTCCACCCGCTCCATCTCCGGCACGGAGCCGAGCCAGCCGGCGGTGCTGCCGGTGCCCAGGCCCACCACGAGCGAGCGGCGGGGGTTGGGATGGGTGAAGGCGCCGATGAGGCCGCCCATCACCTGGGTGCCCGAGTCGCCGAGGCTGTTGCCGTCCGACTTGCCATTCACCATGAAGGACAGGCCGTAGGCGCCGAGGACGCCGACGCTGCTCTCCACACCGTCCGTCTCCCAGCGCAGCCAGCGGCGCTGGCCAGCCATCCAGTCGCGCACGCCGTTGATGGAGTTGCCCCCTTCCAGCTTGTCGCGGCCGGCGCCGATGGCGCTGTGACGCCAGGCGGCCGTGGGTCCCACTGCGGTGAGCAGCAGGGCGGCCACCACGGCGGCGGCCAGCGGCGGCACCATGCGTCCCGGCGTCGCCTGCTCCTGGCGCAGCGACAGCACCACGGCGGCGAGCCCCAGGCCCACCAGCACCGCGCCCACCAGCCGCCAGACACCAGGGGCGGAGAGCAGCGGCAGCAGGCCGAAACCGCCCGCCAGCGAGCCCACGATGGAGCCCGCCGTGTTCCACGCGTAGGCCATGCCCACCTGGCGGCCCACGTTGTTACCGCCGCGGCCCAGCAGCGCCAGCAGCAGGGGGAACTGCACGCCGGAGATGAAGGCTGCCGGCAGCACCACCACCGCGGCGACGATGGCCCAGCTCAGCACCAGGCCGCCGAAGCCGAAGATGGACAGGGGCCGCATGAGAGAAGCGAACACCGCCATCCGGTCGCCCAGCGCCAGGGGCACGGCGAGCAGCAGCGCCTCCAGCAGACACGTCAGCGCGAAGCCACGCAGGGTGGCCGGGCGCTGCTGGCCCCACGCCGCGTACGCCGCGCCGCCCAGGCCGATGCCCGCCAGCGCCACCACCAGGATGATGCCGAAGGTGAAGGTGGAGCCGCCCAGCAGGGGCCCCAGCATCCGGTACCACACCATCTCCATGAGGAAGAAGGCGAAGCCCACCAGCGCCGCGGCGCTCAGCACGAAGCGGCGCGGCGGCAGGGAGGCCGTCGCGGCCTCCGGGGCAGCAGCAGCAGCGGCCTCGGCCGGTGCGGCGGAGTCCTCATGGTCGGGCAGTCCCCGCGCCACCGCACGCGCAATCAGGGCCACCAGCACGTTGAGGAGCGCCGCCAGCCACAGGGTGCTGCGGGTGCCGAAGACCTCGAAGAGGAGGAAGGTGGAGGCCGCCGCGCCGGCCACCGCGCCCAGGGTGTTGAGGCCGTAGAGGACGGCGAGCGCCCGGCGCCGCACGTCGTCCTGCGTCTCCGCCGCGCGCGCCGCCGCCGGCAGCGTGCCACCCATCAGCAGCGTGGGCACCGCGAGCACCAGCGCGGAGAGCACCAGCCGCACCACCGAGCCGAAGCCCAGCCCCATCGACACCGTGCCGCCCAGGCCCGTGTAGACGAGCCGCGCCAGCCACACCAGCGCCGGCGTCACCGCCGCGCTCAGGGAGATGAGCAGCTCCAGGTTGGCGTAGAAGGCCAGTGGGCGCTTCTCCCGGTCCACACGGCCGCCCAGCAACGCGCCTCCGAGCCCCAGCCCGCCCATGAAGATGGCCAGCACCGCGGCCGATGCGGCCGTGGAGGCCCCGAAGATGAGGCGCAGCTCGCGCTGCCACGCGGTCTGGTACACCAGGGCACAGAATCCCGAGCCGAACAGCAGGGGGGCTATCTTCCAGACACGTGCGTTCATCGATCCTCGGCCAGTTGCGGCGAAAGAAGCGGGGCGGGGATTGAACCAGTGCCGGCCCGGGGTAGCCAGTTCCACGTTCAAAGCCGCTCCCGAACCAGGCGGGCCAACAGCCCTCGCGTTGCCTGGGAATAACTACCTGACACGTCGGATGACGGCACTGGCTGACGCGGCGTGTTGGCGCGAAGCGCCGTACATGGGCCGCATGGGAGACCCGAACCCGCTCTTATGCCCGCCCGGTGGGGGACCTTGTTGCGGCCGAGGGCAAGCCGTTAAGGGATCGCCCCCCATTTTCATCGAGACGAAGTTTCCCCCATGAAACAGTACGAGAAGAAGCTCGACGCCCACGGCCGGCCCTACCTGGAGACGCACCTGGAGGGGCTGATGCTCACCCGCCTGCCCCTGCTCAACAAGGTCACCTCCTTCAGCCTGGAGGAGCGGCGCGAGTTCGGACTGCTGGGCCTGCTGCCCACGCACGTGTCCACTCTGGACGAGCAGCTCGAGCGCGCCTACGCCAACTTCCGTTCCTTCCGCTCGGACCTGGACAAGCACGTCTACCTGCGCGCGCTGCAGGACCGCAGCGAGGTGCTCTTCTACGCGCTGCTGAACCGGCACATCGAGGAGATGATGCCCATCATCTACACCCCCGTGGTGGCGCAGGCGGTGGAGCAGTTCAGCCGCATCTACCGCTATCCGCGCGGGCTGGTGGTGAGCCCGGAGAACATCGGGGAGATCGACGCGCTGCTGGCGAACACGCCCTTCCCGGACGTGCAGCTGATTGTCGCCACGGACAACGAGGGGATTCTGGGCATTGGGGACCAGGGCTTCGGCGGCCTGGCCATCTGCATTGGCAAGCTGTCGCTGTACACGGCCGCGGCGGGAATCGACCCGGCGGTGACGCTGCCCGTGGAGCTGGACGTGGGCACCAACCGCAAGGAGCTGTTGGATGACCCGCTCTACCTGGGCGTGAAGCGGCCGCGCATGGAGGGCAAGGAGTACGACGACTTCATCCACGCCTTCGTGACGGCGCTCAAGCGGCGCTTCCCCAACGTGCTGGTGCAGTGGGAGGACTTCAGCAAGCAGAAGGCCTTCGACGTGCTGGAGCGCTACCGGGACGTGCTGCCCTCGCTCAATGACGACATCCAGGGCACGGGCGCGGTGGTGCTGGCGGGCCTGCTGTCGGCCACGCGGCGCAGCCAGACGACGCTCGGCCAGCAGGTGTACCTGGTGCACGGAGCGGGCGCGGGCGGCGTGGGCGTGGCGCGGCAGATTGTCCGCGGCATGGAGCGCGAGGGGATGAGCACGCAGCAGGCGCGCGAGCACATCTACCTCATCGACTCCAAGGGCCTCATCCTGAAGGACCGCAAGGGGCTGGAGCCGTACAAGCTGGAGTTCGCGCACGAGCCCTCGCGCGTGGCGGGGTGGAAGATGCAGGGCTCGATTCCGAGCCTGCTGGAGACGGCGCGGGAGGCGAAGGTGACGGTGCTCCTGGGGCTGAGCGGGCAGCGCGCGGCATTTGGCGAGGACGTGGTGAAGGCGGTGGCGGCGAACACGCCGTACCCGGTGGTGTTCGCGCTGAGCAACCCGACGGCGAACTGCGAGGCGGTGCCGGCGGACATCTACCAGTGGACGCAGGGCAAGGCGCTGGTGGCCACGGGCAGCCCCTTCGAGGACGTGGAGTGGGACGGGGCGCCGCACCCGGTGGGCCAGGGCAACAACGCCTTCATCTTCCCGGGACTGGGGCTGGGCGTGCTGCTGTCGCGGGCGAAGCGGGTGACGGACGGCATGCTGACGGCGGCGTCGCTGGCGCTGGCGGACTACACGGACGGGGCGAGGCTGGCGCAGGGCGCGCTGTACCCGCGCATGGACCGGCTGCGCGCGGCGAGCCGGCAGGTGGCCATCGCCGTCATGCGCCAGGCGGTGAAGGAGGAGGTGGCCATGCGCAAGCTGCCCGAGGACCTGGAGAGCCTGCTCGAGGCCGAGATGTGGCGGCCCGAGTTCCTCCCCCTCCGGCGCGCGTCGGGGAAGTAGCCGTTCCGGTGGTGTCGTTCCGCCGGTATGATGGCTCGCCGCACGTTCCGGCGTGCGGCGGGCCCATGAGCGACACAGCGGCATACTGGTTCTCTCCTGCACCGAGCGAGGTCACGTCCTCGCGGCTCTCGCTCGACTTCGATCTGCGCGCGGCCGACCTGTTCTTCCGCGAGCTCGTGGTGCCCGAACTCGGTCGCATCTGGTTCGCGAGGCAGCTCTCGTGGCCCCTGGCCGCACTCGCGCTCCATGAGGAGCTGGCGAGCCAGGGCTCGAACGCGCCGAAGCCAACGGCCATCTGCCATGGCATCGAGGCACTCGCTTGCAAGCTCGAGTACCTCGTCGATCCGCAGGCCCCGTCGCCGCGTATCCTCGGACGCCGCGCGTTCGGTCGCGACACCGAGCGGGAGGTGTGGTCGTTCCACCGGCTGCGCCAGGCGACAAGCTACGTGCGGAACACGCACCGCCAGGCCGCGACGCGCGCCATTCGGGTCGACGGTGGGCTCGGCTTCGCGCGCGGCTCACGCTTCGATCTCCTCGAGCTGGAGCCGATCGGGCGAGCCCTGGCCAACGCGTTCCTCGAACAGCGCGTCGGCAAGGGCGGGACGAGCCTCCTCAAGTGGCTGCTCGGGTGGCTCGACGGCGACCGGGAGCTCTCTGGCTGGCCCAGGACCCTCCTTCAAGCGCTCTCGCCCGAACACGCCACCGACGAAGAGCGTGCACTGGTCCGCTCGAGGCTCCTCGGAACCTCGACGCCAGCAAGCGAGAAGCGGCAGCGCCTGGAGCGGGCGCTTGGGCGCAAGGCCGACTTGCCGGACATCGAAGGCGTGGTCGTGCCCCGGCTTCGCGAGGCTGGTCATCGCGAGCAAGCCAACGAGCTCGTCGCGGCTCTCCGGTTCGGCGCGGTGCTCGACCGGGCTCGCGACGCAGTCGCCAACCTGACCCGCGCGGTGGAGCCAGGACGCGGCGGCGTGAAGCTCGCGACGCTCGCCAACGACCCGGCGCTCAAGAGGGCCATCGCGGACCTGCGCACGGCCGCGAAGAACTACGTGGAGAAGGCAAACAGCGCCTCGGTGATGGAGGCCACGAGCCGCTCCTTCGCCGATGCGGTCGTTGCTGCCGATGACGCCGAGGCCATCCGGCTTCTGGTTGGGCGCGCGGGCAAGGTGCTCGGGCTCGCCGATGGCTCCGTCGTCCGAGGCCCGCTGTTCCGCATCATCGACGCCACCGGCGAGGCAGGCGGCCTCGAGGACGGCGCGGAGAGCATCGAGCCCGATCGCACCGGCAGGACCTTCCGCCTCGCGAACCTGCACTCGCTCCTGCGTGACGTTGACCCGCGAGGTACTCGATGAGCGCCGAGACGCTCCTCGACATCTTCGTGCCGCCCGAGGGCATGGTTGGGCAAAGCGCGGTCCTCGTCGCCATGACGGGCACTGAGGACTTCCTCGAGGACGCCGTGCAGCGCTTCACGGGCCTCCGGCCGCGACAGCGCGCGGAGCTGGGGAACGTGCTCGTGTACCTGATGCTCGACGGGCACTCGTCGTCGTCGCGGCAGGCGGTCTTCCCACCAGGGCGCATCCCCGGTCTTCACGAGTTTCAGCCGCGCGCGGTCAATCCCGGCTCGCTCCTGCACGCGAAGGTCGCACTGCTCGCGTTCGCTCCGAACCGGACGGGCGCGCCGGTCCACCTTCGCCTCGCGGTCCTCACGGCCAACTTCACCTATACCTCGGCGCGGCAGCAGCTCGAGCTGGTCTGGGTCGTCGATCTCCCGCTCGATGGCACCGCCCGTGCCGAGGACCGTGCGGAAGTGGCAGCGGCCGGCGCGTTCGTGGAGACGCTCCTCGCGCGGCGCTTCCACCGCGACGAACAGAGTCTCCCAACGAATGAGCGCAAGCTGACCGCGCGGCTCGACGCGCTCCTTGCCGCCGCATCCTCGGTAGCGCCCGCGAACCGCAAGCCGCGTTTCATCCACTCGCTCGATCGCCCGCTGTATGACCAGATCCGAGAGCGCTTCCGCAGCGCGATCGACAAGCCGAGGAACCTGCTGCTGTGCGGCTCCGGCTTCTACGAAGAGCCGTCCGCCAAGGCACGCAAGCCCGATGTCTTCGGCAAGCTCGAGGACCTGGGCGTGTTCACCGCGAACGTGCGGCGCGTGGCGCTCGTCGATCCCGGCGAAGCGGGCGCCGTGGCGACATGGGCCAAGGAGGGCGAGACCGAGGGCTGGGAGCTCGTTCGGCCCTTCGACGCGTTGGACCACAACCGGAGGCTGCACGCGAAGTTCGTGTACGCCGGCTATCTCCGCGATGGTCACGTGAGCAATGGCTGGCTCTACCTCGGCTCTGGCAACCTCTCGCGCCGGGGCATCCTCACGCACGGTGCGATGCCCGAGGGGAACGTGGAGACCGGCGTGGTCTTCGCGGTAGACGAGCGGCTCGACAGCGAGGCCATCGGGCGCTGGTTGTTCTGGACCGATGAAGCAGGGACGATCGACGGCGACGAGTGGATAGTGGGCCAGGAGGGTGACGCACCGGACGCACAGCCCATCCTGGAAGCACCGCCAATTCTCTCGGCCACCCTCGAGCCGGAACCGTCGCGACGTCTGAGCCTGCATTGGCGCGAGGACGTCACGGCCGGGACGCGCGTGAGCATCTCGTGGACGGGGCGCGACTGGTTCGACGTGCAGCGAGGGGATGACGTCCCCCTGAAGAACGGCGAGAACCCGGCCGCCCTCAGCGTGCGCGGAGAGAGCAACCGCAAGTGGGTCGTGCCCGTCGTGGATGCAGCCGGGCGTGTCGGCTGGCAGCCACCGCGCTTCGACACCTACGCGGACGCGCTCGCGGCGCTCCTCGACTTCCCCATCCGTCCCGCGGAGGCCACCGACGACGGCGACGGTAATGACGGTGATGACGGCGGCGGCGGCGGCACCAAGGGCGCGGGCAAAGGGGCGGCACCCGAGCAGGAGAAGAGCTACGCGCTGCACGCCTCCGCCGAGCTCGTCGAGCAGGTCGCCGCGCTCCAGGCCGCGCTCCCGGAGTCGATGCTCGACGACTGGCTCGATCACCTCGACAGGATGTTCCGCGCGTCGTTCCCCGAGGCGCTCATCGCGACATGGCGGACGCACCGGCTCGACGTCTTCGCACACCTCCGAGAGCCGGAGCTGAGCTCGCCACACCTGACCGACAAGCAGCGAGCCCGGTACTTCGAGGTGCTGGATGGCGCTGCCCGCGCGTGGGGTCTGCGATGAGCTTCTCGTGGGCCCGCGCAGCCAGCGCGCTTCGAAAGCGCGTCGCGGAGGACGCGGCCAGGCCACGTGAGGAGCAGCACCTAGACGACGGTCAGCGGGCATCGCTCACGTGGATGACCGAGCGGCTGCCGCAGAGCGGTGTCGTGCTGGCCGACGAGGTCGGCACCGGCAAGACGCGCATCGCGTGCGCCGTGGTCCACGCGGTCCTCGAAGCAGGCGGCCGGGCCGCCGTCGTCGTCCCGCACGGCCTCATGCACCAGTGGCAGCACGAAGCGCGCATGCTGGGCATGCCGTACGCCAAGACGTTCACCTCGGTACGAGACTTCATCGAAGACGCGAAGTCGAAGACCTGGGAGGAGATCGCCCCGGCGCCGGGGGCCACGGAATGGCTCCTGGTCTCACATGGCTTCCGCGCGCCACAAGTCCGGCAGGGCAGACGACCCGCGGAGTGGCGCGTAGCCCTTCCCTCCTACGTTCGCGCGGAACTGACGGCGCAGGCCACGCGCGACGATCGACGGACCTTCGCTGGCAGGTTGCTCGACGATCCGCATGTGACGACCGGGCGAATCGCCTCAGAGCTGGTTCGCCAGGTACGGGGGCAGGACCGCGTCAAGCTCCGTGAGCGCCTCGATCAGTTGCCGCCGTACCGGCGAGATGGCGACAACAGAAAGCTCATCGAGGCACTCAAGGACGATGGGCGTCTCCTCGTGGAGGATCTCCTGGGCCTGTGGCTCGGCGAGTTCGACCTCCTCGTCATCGACGAGGCCCACAAGAGCCGGGGTGAGGTGGACGTCGAAGGCACGGCGATGGGGGCGGTCTCCGGCACCGTGCTCGCGCGTCTCGTCGATGTGCTGTTGAAGCAGCCGGAGAGCGGGCAGCGGCTTTGCCTCACGGCGACACCGATGGAGCTCAAGCTGTCGCAGTGGCTCGAGCTCCTCGAGCGCGCGCGCAGCGAGATCGATCGCGAGCGAGGGAACCAGGTCATCGAGCGCCTGCATGACGCCGCGGGACGCGCGGCCGTTGCGCCCGACGAGGACAGCCGCCTCGACGAGCTGTGCGCGGCCGCGAGGGACTTCGCCGAGACGCTGGCACCGTACGTCACGCGGCGTCGGCGTAATGAAGACCCGTTGGTCCAAGGCTTCCGGGAGAAGCTGCCCGCCGGGAGGCTCCGTGACGCCCCACATCCGCATCGGAACGTACTGCCGCTGAGGATCGGCTGGGCTGAGACGGTCGGCGAGCGTTCGCCGTGGCTCGACGTGCTGTTCGCCGCCGAGTGCATGAGCCAGAGCGCTCGCGGGCTGACGCTCAAGGACACCGCGGACTGGCCGCGCGCGGTGCGCGATGCGTACACGAAGCTGTCGGCGGGCCACGTCAGCATCGACTTGTCGGAGACGGAAGAGCCGCTCCATATTCCCGAGCCCGGCGTCGTCGACGATCACACGCGCGGGAAGATCGCGCGCACAGCCTACTGGTATCGACGTCTGCGCGTCGGCCGCAAGCGCGTGCTCGAAGGACTACCGCCCGTGAACGGGGCCGAGCTCGACCCCGACGCCGAGCACCCGCGCATCCTCGCTGCTGTGAAGGAGATCGAGGGCTGGACGCTGAACCGCGAGAAGGTGCTCGTCTTCGGCGTCTTCCTGCGCCCGCTTCGGCTCCTCCGTGACGTGCTCAACGTGCGCCACGCGCTGCGCGCGGCCGACGCGAGCAGGCCGATCGCTCACGATGTTCACACCGACTCCGCGTTGCTCGGGATCGCGCTTCGCCAGCTCGAGCGCTTGCGCGCGGAGCGCGCGCTCTCGGGGCGCCTGGCCATGGGCAACGGCGCCGAGATGCGCCGCGCGCTGACCGACTGCCACAATGACTACAAGCGCTTGCGCCGACAGGTGCGCGAGCGCGCGAAGAAGCCGGTCGTAGCGTGGTGCACCGACCCGACGTTGCTCGGCGGCGCGCCGGTCGACCGCGAGCTCGAGGGCGCGCTGGAGGACCACCTCGTCTCGTTCGTCCTCGACGACTTCCTGGCGACGACCTCGGAGTCCGACGAAGTCACCCACGAGCGCTTCGACGCGTTGGCCGCCGAGTTCGTCGAAGAGCGGCTGCGACCACTCCTCGGAGAGCTGGACAACGAGGATGTCGACGAGGAGCAGGCCGTTCTCCGGCACGAGGCGCTCCGGGCGCTCCTCGAGGACGACAACGGGCGACAGAGCGTCCACGCCCGACTGCTCGAGGGAGACACGCGCTGGCAGACGCGGCGCTACCTCCAAGCCGCCTTCAACCGGCCCGGCGCCTCGCCGTGGGTACTCATCGCGCAGAGCCAGGTCGGGCGCGAAGGGCTCAACCTGCACGAGTCCTGTCGCGTCGTCGTGCAGTTCCACGCCGAATGGAACCCGGCCGTCCTCGAGCAGCAGATCGGGCGCGTCGATCGCAAGGGCAGCCTGTGGGAGCAGCGGGCGCAAACGTGGCTCGCGGAGGGTGCGCAGGGCGAGCCACCGTTCATCGAGGTCCGGCAGCTCATCTTCGAGGGGACCTACGACGCGTTTCAGTGGGACCGCGTCATGCGCCGGCAGCACTTCTTCGACGCCAGCCTCTTCGGCTCGCTCCTCCCGGCCGGCGCGTGGGAGCGCGTACCCGAAGGGCGACTGCGAGAGCTGCTGGCTGCCGCGCCGTCGTTCCGCCCGCCGCGCTCGAAGTAGCACGCATGTTCCCGGCTGCTACCGTCCCCGCCGCGAGGGAGTCCACGCCCCTGCCGGAAGCCCCCCGTGCCGCCGCCCCACCTCCAGCCGCAGCTTCATGTCCAGGGTGGTACCGTGTCGTTTCACGCTTCAGCCCCGGTGCCGCTCGGCCACGCGGTAGAGCCAGGTGAGGGAGCAGTCCAGCAGAGCCTGGAGCGAGCGCATGTAGTTGCGGGCCCGGACGAAAGGAAGCCAGACACGGTTGCCCACGAGGACCTGGGCCTCCTCGAGCTTCTGTCGCGGAATCCACCGGCCGCCCAGGTTGCGCACCAGCACCTCGCCCAGGTACGCGCCAATGGCGGGCACCGCGTGCTCGTCGATGGCTTCCCGCTGGCGGCTCTTCGGGAACTCCTCGCGCCAGAAGTAGAAGTCGGCATCCGTGAGCGACTCGGGCGTGGCCTCGAAGACGGAGGGCACCTCCGAGTGCAGCAGCGCCACGAGATGCTCGGCGTAGAGGCTGTACTGCTGGAGAGCGCGCTCCACATTCTCTACATCCGCAGGAAGGGCAGAGTCAGCAGGGCGCCACTCCTCGGGCTCAGGAGGGCACCACGCGTTGAGCTCGGCGATCCTGCGCTGACGCTCGTGACTCGCGGCGCCGTCCACCACCCGCGAGAGAAGCGGGGCCAGGTCCGGATGGAAACGGGGTTCCACAGGGGCGAGCATGGCACTGCGCTCATGCAAGGTACGCAGCACGGTGTCGAAGTCGAGGTCCGGCCGGAGGTGGGCGTGGGCGCGAGCCTGTGCGAGCCGTGCCTCCTTGCTGGCGAAATCCGCCACGGTGGGCCACGTCACCAGGAGGACGGAGCCGTTGGGCAGTTCCTCCACACAGTGGGCTGGGGTGGACAGCATTCGCTCGCGACCGACCGTCTCCACCAGTTTGGGACCGAAGACGTTGAGCCAGAACACCTCGTAGACTTTGTCGAACCCGTCTCTGCGGCGAGTCTCGTCGTCGCGGCCGAAGTTGGGCGAGTCCGTCAATTGCGTGTCATCAGTGCTGTGGGCCTTAGCGTACGTAACGGGGTAATGCGAAGCCCATGCGCGCACCATTTCCACGAAGTGCTGGCAGCGCTCCGCCCCCGCGAAGAAGGAGAGGGGCTTCACGTTGATGAAGATTCCCAGCTTGGGAGGCAGCGGCGGAAACCAGAGACTGAGCGACATGTCCAACGCGGGCCACTTCGTCCGATAAAGTCCGAGCCCCAATGTTCTTTGGCCGCGCTCCTCTTCAAGGGACTTCCAGACGGCGGCGCGGGAGTATTTGCGGCGCCGCTTGCCTTCAACGACGTCCGGCAACCACTCGCCGGCGTACTCCTCGAGTGCCTGGAGAAAGGGCTCCAGCTGTCCCTCCAGCGCCGCCTGCTGGTCGAAGACAGTGTCGAACTCGAGTCGGAGGAGATCCTCCGGCTTCAGATCGTGCACGCTCAGCCACTTCATTGAAACACCACCTCCACTCCCGGAACCGCTGCCTTGGTCTCGTCCACGGCTGTCTTCAACAGGTCCACATTCTTGGGCATGGGTTTGCCCCCCTCGTAGATGAGGCGAACTCTCGACACCTGCACCTCACCGCTCCCTGGTAAAAGGGACTGGAGGGAGCCTCGGCGGATATCCAGCGCCTCACCGTACTTCTGTAGGGCCTCGCTTGCGTCCTCGATCATTTGAGCTTTCAGGGCTTTTTCCCCCAGCCCCGAGAGGTCGCGGCTCTTGAAACTGAATGACTCCACGCGCCGTGGCCCTCCGCCGAGCGCGCCTTCCTCGATGACGAGCACATCCGCGTAGCGCAGGCCGGTGCCCGGCTTCCTCACGCCCACCTGGATTTCGATGCGCGGCCTGTCGAAGTCCCCGAGAAAGCTGCGCTGAGCCCGAGGCTTCTTCGCGTCCTCTTGCAGCATCCTCACCATGTCGCGCTCGAAGGCCAGCCCCCGGGCAAACCACCCGCGCAACTGCTCGTAGGGCGCCCACTTGAGGGGGCCCTCGGCGGCCGTGCCACTCTCCACCTCTTTGAAGCGCGTGTTGTAGTACTCGACGTACTCGCGCCAGCGCGGGTTGCCCTGGGCCTCGGGCGGCGGGGCTTCGAGGGAGGGGCGGTGCTGTTCCAGCACCCTCACGTCCTTGGGCAGGCGCAGGCCCGCGGCCTCGAGCTCCGCCGCCGCGAGCTTCGCCTCCACCACCGGGAGCGTGTGGCCCGCTCCCTCGTCCACCAGCGAGGCCAGGGTGCCCAGGCCCTCCGTGACAGGGGCCTGCTTCGGGAAGGGTCGTGCGGCATCGTCCGCCGCCGCGGTGGCTTTCCCGGTGCTGGCTCTCTCTCCACTCTTCACTGGGGAGCCCGAGGCCCCGGGTCTGGCCCTGGACATGAGCGGCCGGGCCCTGGCCACATTTCCCCCGGCCTCGAGCAGCGCCAGCGCGGCGTCCGCTCCGCCCGCAGCGACGAAGCGGCCCGCCTCCCGGCTGGCCCGGATGTCGCGCACCACCTGCCGCAGGCCCTCCGGGCCCAGCAACCCGTGAAGCTGCCGCGCCGTCTCCGTCAGCGTCCGCAGCCGCGCTTCCACGGCCTCCAACCCGGTGCGCAGGCGCCCCCCCGTGGCACCTTCTCCCTTGGCGAGGTGGCGCACGCCCTTGCCACCCGCGACGAAGGCCAGCACCAGCGCCGGCGCCACCTCGCGCGTGCCCTGCTCCCACTCTCCCTGCCAGAGCAGCCGCACGCCATGCAGGGAGTTGGCGGCGAAGTGGTAGCCACCCAGCGGAACACCAAAGGTGAGGTCGTCAAACGCACTCAGCGCCAGGGTGCCCACGGAGGCGTGCTCCACCAGTTCCCGCTGGGCCCTAGCGAGGGCCTCCTGGTACTCCGGCGGCAGTTGGCTCCGTATGGGGAAGAAGGCGAGCTCACGCCCTCCGTCGCTCACGAGAGTGCTGGAGAGCGCGTCGGCGCCGAATCGGAGAACGCCTCGGCCCACGTCTCCGAATTCGGAGTCCCTGTCCACACGGGCCTTGGGCTTCAGCCCCCTCTTCTCCAGCGCCACCTGGAAGGCGGGCAGCAGCGCGAGGGTTTCCTCCAGCCGCTTGTCCCGGGCCAGCAGGAAGAGAATCTCCCTCAAGTCATCGTCATAGGCCGAGTCGACGATGAAGACGGCGAGCACCGCGGAGTAGAGGCGCCCATAGGCCTCGGGAGCCTTCACGAGGAGGGCGGTGCGCTTTTCGTTGAGCAGGCGGGCAACATCCTCGCGCGGTGGGCCCAGGGCACCGAAGCGCACCGCGCGCCAGTCATCCAGGGCCTCCAGCAGCCGGGGCATGTCCACCCGCTCCTGCAGGGCGAGGACTTCCCCGGGCGAGGTGCAGGTGAGGAAGGGCGCCAGTAACTCCTCACGGCTGGAGGCGAAGTCGGGCCAGCCCGGAGGCACGGCCTGCCCTCCGCACGAGGGCGGCTCCTCGGGAACGAGCCCCGTGCTGGCCACCTCGTCCGCGGACGCCTCGCCCGGGCTCTCCAGGGCGGAGGACGAGCCCAGCCCGCGGGCACTGCGGCGGCGGCGCAGCCGCTCCTGCTCGTGCACCCCGGAGGAGAAGGCGTGCTCGCCCGCCTCCATGGAAGCAAGAGAGGAGCGCGCATCAAGAGGAGGCACCGTCGCGCCCGCCTCCCGCAGCGTGGAGAGGGCGCGGGCGCCCTCCGAGGTGCTGCCGCCGTGTCGCGGCCCGAGCGTGACGCAACCGGTGGAGAGCAGCACGGCGCCCATCAGCAGCGCCGCCCACCTGAGCACCAGGGCCTCAGCGCGCATTGTCCACCCCCACGCCCAGCGAGGCGAAAGCACCCTGGTGCAATCCCCCTCACCCATTGGAAACAGCAGCGACTGGTGCCGCGCCCTGACTCGCGTGGACTCGAGTTTCGCCGCCATTGGCTCCACGCTATTGCGCTCGCCCGGTAACAGCAGTCCCGTCGGGTCGCCGCGCAACGGCTCCAGCCGAGCCGCGTATCCCATTACCGTCCCCAACCGATGGAGGTACGCCTCGAGCCTCTCCTCGGGCGTGCTTGCTCGTACCGGCATGGGCCAGCAACCTCCTGCTGCGTCGGCAATTCCTCCACTTCATGACACAGTAGTACTAGGCCCCGCGCGGCATCCGTACGGAGAAGGAGGTGACGCCCCCAACCGAGCCCACCTCCACCCGCCCGCCGTGCCCCGTCACCACCTGATGCACGATGAAGAGGCCCAGGCCCAGGCTGCCCGCCGGCCGGAACTTCGCCATGCCCCGGCGGAACGGCTCGAAGAGCACCGGCAGCAGCTCGGCCGGAATGGGCTCGCCCTCGTTGGACACCGCCAGCTCCACCTCGCCCTCCAGCTCCCGGGCCCGCACGGCCACCGCGGTCCCCGCTCGTGAGTGCCTCAGCGCGTTGGACAGCAGGTTGGAGAGCACCTGGCGCATGCGCTCCCCGTCCCACCACCCCTCGCAGCGCGCGTCTCCCTCCAGGAGGATGCGCCGGTCCGGGTGCGTCACCATGAACTCGTCGATGACTTCCTGACACAACCGCACCAGGTCATTGCGCGTGCGCTGCAGCGGAATGCCTCCGCCCAGCCGCCCCCGCGTGAAGTCGAGCAGATCGGAGATCATCCGCCCCATGTTGTCCGCGCTCGTTGCGATGCGCCCAGCCGTGCGCAACACCGCCTCCGGCGTCGGCCGCTGCAATCGCTGCAGCGTGCGCGCCCCCAGCGAGATGGCGGCCAGCGGGTTGCGCAAATCATGGCTCACCATGCCCAGGTACTGCTGCTCCAGCTCGGAGCGCTCCCGGGCCTCCTCCTTCTCCCGCCGCTCCTCCTCGTAGAGCCGGGCCCGCTCCAGGGCCTGGGTACACAACCGGCAGATCGACTCCAGGTGCGCCTTGTCCTGCGCGCTGAAGCGGCGCAGCGAGGAGAAGCTCAGCCCCAGCACGCCCACCACCCGCGCTCCATCCCTCAACGGCGTGCTCAGCCAGGAGCGGCTGCGGCTCCCCTGGAGCAGCTGGGCGAACTCGGGCCACTCCCGCTCCATGGACTCCGAGGCCTGGAGCGCAACAGTCCGCCCCTCGAGAATGGCCACGGTGGAGGGGGTGCGAACGCCGAGTGGAAAGAGGCTGTTGTCCTGGGCGAAGCGGATGGGGTAGCCGAAGTAGCTGAGGATGCGCATGTGCTCGCCCTCCACCAGGCAGAGGGCACCCGCATAGGCGTCCAGGGACTTCAGCCCGTGCTCCACCAGCGCCTTCCCCACCTGCTCGGAGGTGAGCGCATGCGCGAAGGCAGCAGTGGTGGCCTGGAGGTCCGCGGCGCGCTGCGCGTCCAGCTTGCGCTCGGTGATGTCCAGGTAGGTGCCCGAGAGCCGGGTGGGCCGCCCGTCCGCGTCGAAGAGGACTCGGCCCCGAGAGGCAACCCACCGCAACACCCCGTCCTGCACCCCCACCGTCCGGTACTCGGCCGAGAAGAAGCCCTCATTCTCCCGGGCCACCGCGCGCCGGACCGACGCCTCCACCCACTCCCGATCCTCGGGGTGGGTTGCCGCTCGCCACAGCTCCATGTCCACCGGAGCCTCCGGCGGCAGCCCGAACAGCTCCTTGGCGCGCGTGTCCCAGTGGTGCTCGAGGGTGGTGAGGTCATAGCTCCACGCGCCCAGCTCGGCCGAGTCCAGCGCCAGGCGAAGCCGAGCCTCGCTGGACTCCAGCTCCGCCATGAGGTGCTTGAGCCGGCGCTCGGCCTCTCGGCGCTCGGAGAGGTCCACCCCCGACTCGGTGAGCCGGCGCGCCCGGGCCCGCGTCTTCTCCAGCTCGCACTGCAGCCGGGCCTGCTCGGCCTGGGACGCCTCGCGCTCGCGCTGACGCTCCAGCTCGGCCCGGCGCATCCGCACCAGTGCCCAGGTCTGCGCCACCAGGTGCCGGGACTCGATGGGCTGGGAAATGTAGCCATCCGCGCCATCCTCGAAGAGCCGCTCCTCCAACTCCGCGTCCTGCAGCAGCGCGGAGCTGTAGAGCACCCGAATGGCAGCGGTGGCCGGGTCCTCCTTGAGTCGGCGGCACACCTCGAAGCCGCTCATGTCCGGCAGGCGCACGTCCAGCACCACCACGTCCGGCCCCGACCGGGCCGCCGCGAGGGCCTCCGCACCACTCACCGCCTCCACCACCTGCATGCCCGCCAGGCGCAGCGTATGGACGATGAGGTAGCGCTTGGCGTCCGTGTCATCCACCACCAACACCCGCCCCTCCATCCGCGGAGGAGAGGCCCGCTTGAGCTGGGTCCCCCGTCGCGCGGGAGGTGCGGAGTGGCTGCTCGACACGATGAGGGCTCCCTACTCGCCTGGGGGGGCAGGCGCCACCGGACAGATTACCGTCACGATCCACCCCGACCGGTCCCGCCCAGGAAGGAAACAGCGGTCCTGCACGTCGAGCGTCCCCCTTCGGGGCCGGCCCCTCGCCCTCCAGTGGAGCAGACGCCGAGAAAGCTATTTATCGGGAGGGAGACGAGGAACCCCCCGGAGTCTCATCGTCCAGGCCGGGCAGCTCCAGCTGACTCCGCTCCACGCGCTGACGCCGCCAGCCAGGACGTCCCGAGGGCCGGCGCGGAGGCGCGTCGGTGGGCAGCAGCTCGGGGACGTCCTTCCACCCCTCTTGGACGAGTTCTTCGAAGGAGGCTCCGGTGGAAGTCTTGGCCACCAGGGCCTCGAGCCGGCGCGCCTGTCTATCCAGCTCGCGGATGGCCTGGAGCCGCTCGGCGTTGCCCAACTTCGCCGCATCCACCGCCGAGCGCAGCACGCGCAGTGTCTCGTCATAGACATCCAGCCGCACCGGGAAGGGGTGCCGATCCTTACCGCCCTGAGCGAAGGCGAAGCGCGCCGGGTCCGTGAAGCGTGAGGGCGAACCGTGGATCACCTCGGCCACGCTGGCCAGCGCCGCTACCGTGCGCGCGCCCACGCCCGGGGTGAGCAGCAGCTCGGCGAAGTCCCGAGGGCCCTGCTCGGCCGCGGCGGCCAGCGTGCCGTGGAGCCGGCGCAGCAGCACATCGTCACGCGTCACCTCCTCGTGCACGGGCATCTGCAGGTGGGGCAGCAGCGGGGTGAAGGGGACGGGCGCGGGCTCCAGCCGAGGACGCAGCTTGCGCAGCGCGCCCAGCACCACGTCCGGCCCCTGGGACACCAGCTCCACCTGCGCGGCCCGGGCCCGCGAGGCGCGTCTGTCCGTGAGGTTGAGGATGACGCCCTGGTTGGGGCCCTCGATGGCGGCGTGAGGCGATTCCACGAAGCTGCCCAGACCCTCGGACAGCCAGTGGTAGCGCCGGGCCTGCCGGGCGTCGGCGTTCATCCCCTGCTGCACCACGGCCCACGCGTTGTCGTCCGAGAGGATGAGGCTGTGGGCATACAGCTCGAAGCCGTCCTGCACCGCGGCGCTGTCCACCTTGGCTGCGAGCCGGCTGACGCGGATGAGTGCGTCCGCATCAATGCCCACCCGGTCTCCGATGATGCGCAGCTCGTCGGGGGTGCGGCGCGCCTGCATGCCCTTGCCACCCACCACGTACAGCCCGAGCTGGCGCCCGCCCGGGGTGAGTCCGCGCTTGAGCGCACCGAGCACGGTGGTGGTGACGCCCGAGGAGTGCCAGTCCATGCCCATGACGGCGCCGAGCGACTGGAACCAGAAGGGGTGAGCGAGCCGGCGCAGCACCTCGTGGCGGCCGTAGTGGAGCACGAGCGCCTCGACCACGACGCGGCTCATGCGCGCCATGCGCTCGGCGAGCCAATCCGGCACGCGGCCTGAGTGGAGGGGAAGGTCTGCACTGCCCGTACGGTCCATGATGACTCCGGAGGTAACCTCCTGGAGTCAACCTCTGACCTCGGGTGCTTCTTCACACGGGAGCCCGGTGCGGCCCGAGCCCGGCCGCCCAGCACGCGAGCGCCCTGCTGGTTGCGCATGCGCCCTCTCCCTCTGGGAGAGGGCGGGGGGTGAGGGTAGTCGCCGGCGTGTCTCCCCTCGTCTCAGCCATGAACCACTGGGGGGAAAACCCTCACCCTGACCCTCTCCCAGAGGGAGAGGGGACTTCCACGGGCCCAGAGGTCCTAGGACTGCACGGACCTTCCACTGGGTGGATCAGCGGCGGCCCTGGGTGAGCACGGGCCCGTCGGTGGGCGCCGACCTGCGCGCTTCGGCCCGGCCCTGGGCCTCCAGCTGGCAGGACAGTACCTCCCGGTGCATCTCCGAGACCTCCTGCCGCAACTGCTGGAGCTCCCACGACTGCTCCGCCTGGGCGCGGCTCATGTAGGCATAGAGCCAGGCGGTGCTCGCGAACCAGATCGCGAACCCCAGCAGCCAACCGCGAGGGAGAGACGTAGGCATGAGCACACCTTCATACCACAAGGTAGGAGACATGCGCCACATCCCCCCTAGACACTGACAAAGGGGCGCCAAGGAGTACCATTTAGACGCCAGATGCGGGCGGATCAGGAGTGGGGTACAGACGGCGGCGCCTTGCTCGTCGTCCACCCCCATTTCCACCGGCGCCGCACCGGCGTCACCGCCCACACCGAGCGCATCGTCACCGAGCTGGCGCGGCTGATGGAGACGCGAGCGGTGGGGGGCAACCTGGAGGAGGACGTGCCGCGGATCACCTGGGGCGAGCTATGGCGGCGCATCCGCCAGGAGCCCGTGGTGTGGCACGCACACCGGAACAACGAGCTGCTGGCCGGGCTGCTGCTGCGACTGGTGGGCCGGGAGGTGCGGCTCGTCTACACGCGCCATGGAGGGAAGCCGCCGGGCCGCTACACCCGCTTCCTCACCCGCTTCGCCGAGCAGCTCGTCACCCTCAACGCCCAGAGCGCCGGGTGGATGGGGAGGCCCTCGCAGCTCGTCCCGCACGGCGTGGACCTGGAGCGCTTCACCCCTCCGGTGGATAGGGATGCGGCCTGGAAGGCCCTGGGACTCGGCGGCCGGCGCGGGGTGGGCGTGGTGGGACGCATCCGTCCCAGCAAGGGCCAGGGAGACTTCGTCGAGGCCCTCACCCCGCTGCTGCCCGAGCTGCCCGCCTCCGAGTGGACGCCCGTACTCGTGGGGCTGGCCAAGGGACGAGACAGCGCGTGGGCGGAGCAGCTACGCGCCGCGACGGGAGGGCGCCTGGTGCTCGCGGGAGAGCAGCGCCCGGTAGTGCCCTGGTACCAGGGGCTGAGCGTGCTGGTGAACCCCACGCACTTCGAGTCCTTCTCCATGGTGATGCTGGAGTCGATGGCCTGCGGCTGCTGCACGGTGATGAGCCGGCTGCCGCACGTGCCCTCCTTCATCGAGCACGGCCGCACCGGCTTCCTCTTCGAGCCCGGCAACGTGGCGGAGCTGCGCGAGCTGCTGCGGGAGCTGCTGCACGAGCCGGAGCGGGCGCGGCAGGTGGGGCTCAACGCCGCCGAGGAGGCCCGGGCACGTTTCGGCGTGGCGCACGAGGCGAGAGCCCTCGCGCGGGTGTACCATTCAGCGCTGGGCGACTGAACGCCCGGAGACGCTCCTCATGGAACAGAAGCCGCCTGTGGGCCTGATGCTGGGGCTCCTCATCGGACTGATCGCCGGAGTGGTGGTCAGCGGGTTGTGGACGAACCGGAAGGTCCGCGCGGGCTGGAACCTCGTGCCCGTGGTCGTCGCCAGCCAGGACATCGAGGAGGGAACGGTCATCACGTTCGAATACCTCAATCAGCGGAGCATCCCGGAGCAGTTCGTCACCAGCAACGTCGTCCTGCCGGAAACCGCCACGTACATCATCAACCAGAAGCTGCGGGTGTCCGTCGTGGCGGGAGATCCGCTCCACTGGAGCTACTTCGAGACCAGCCCGAGCAAGCCCGCGCCCGGGAGGCAACCGGCCGCCTCGGACTCGGCACGCTGAACGCGCAGCATCCGCTCGAAACCCAGGCGGGGCTCGATGAGGCTGGCCTCGCGCGGGACGCACTCTCCTCCCACGTAGTCCATCCACCCGCGCTCGCGGGCCCGGTGCGCCACCGCGTTCATCGAGCGCCGGTACTCGCGGCTCGCCGAGGCGAACAGCCCACCCCGGTCCCCCACACACCGGCTCAGCCACCCCGGCAGCCGACCCAGGCCCAGCGCCACGAAGTCGCCGCACTCGCGCCACAGCACCCACTCGCGCCACTGGGCCGGCAGGATGCGCAGCTCCGGGAACACCGCGTCCACGTTGCGCAGCACCGCCCGCTCCGCGTCCTGGAACACCCGCAGCCAGGTCGCATGGGTCCCACCCAGCGCGGGCCCGGCCAGCTCCAGCGCTCGCTCCAGGTCCTCGTGGTGCGCCTCCAGAAAGGCCAGGGTCGCTCGCTGCTTGCGCAGCAGGTTGCCCGCCTCCACCACCCTGCCCCACCATTGCTGCCGTGACGGCACGGCGATGTGCCGCAGCTCCCACACCTCGCGCCACGCCGCCACATCCAGCCGCTCGCGAATGGGCGCCAACGCAGGCGCAGTCTCCAGCTGGTGGCGCTCCTCGGCGGAGAGCAGGTCCGGGTACTCGTCGCGCACGGCCTCGAGGATGCCCAGAACGGTGAGCAGCTCCAGGTACAGCCCCACGCGCACCAGCCAGCGTGGATCCGGCAGGTGCGTGGTGTGCCGCGAAACATCGCTCTCGATGGCCTCCAGATACAGCCGCGCCTTGTCCATGCCGATGGTCAGCACCGGGTACCAGGGGTGGTGCGCCATCGAGAAGAGCCCCCACGCGCCCCGCCTCGCGGCCTGCGCGTCCGTGTCCGGCCGCACCAGCCCGTCCAGCACCCGCTGGTACAGCGAGCCGAAGCGCCCCAGGTCATAGAGCTCCACCTCCGTGGAGTCGCACGAGAGCACCTTGTCCCCGGCGCACAGCTCCAGCAGCACCCGGAAGCGGCGGTGAAACAGGTGGGCGAGCGAGAAAGCCTCCGCCCCCGCGGCACCGAGGCGTGCGAGCCCCTCGCGCACGGCGGCGTACGGCAGCGCGGCGACATAGCAGCCATGGGACACGCCGGCCGGAGGCGCCTCGGCCCGCACGAGCTGGGCCTCATTGGCACACGACGGCTGGCACAGTGGCACCTCGTGGCACAGCAAACCGGGGAGCGCGAGGGGGCCACCGTCCTCCGGGCAGTCCGGCAGCAACCACACCGAGAGGCGCACCCGCAGGGACTCCTGCACGCGGTGGCGGCCCAGGCCCGGGTGCAGCGCGTAGAGCAGCCAGAGCGCTCCGCTGTCCTCCTCACGAGCGTCCCGCGAGTCGAACAGGCCGATGTGCAGGCTGCAGCCCTCTCCAGGGGCCAGCGCCTCGTGCCCCGGGCGGGCTCCAGAGCGAAAAGGGATGACCCGCAGCCGAGGACGGGCATCCTCGAGCGGGATGACTTGCCGGAACTTCTTGGGCTCTGGCTTGGAGCAGGGTTCAGCAGGAGAGAGAGCGGCGGCTGCGGAGACGGCCACGAAACGCGACAAGGTTGACCCCCTTCTTCGTCGCACCTCCGTGCAGGAGGGGGGCCAATCCAGATGTGACAGCCTGGCTGTGGTGATGGGCCTCCCAGAAGACCCTCACCCCCACCCTCCCCCACAGGGAGAGGGGGCGCTCGCGGCTTGCCTACTTCTTCGAGCGCGACGAGGAGCTCTTGCCCCGCGAGCGCGACGACGTGGAGCGGGTGCGCGAGCGCGACGAGCTCGCCTTACGCCGCGTCTTGCCGCTGGCGGTGGTCCTGCTGCGGGACTTGCCTCCGACGCTGCGCGTGCTGCGGACTGGCTTCGCCCGGCGCGTCGAGCTCTTCGCGGAGGTCCTCGTCGAGCTCTTCTTCGACGAGCCCTTCGCCTCACCGGCCTTGCTGCGCTGCTTGTTCACGACGCGAGCGGCAAGCTGCTTGGCTCGGCCCGTGCTGGCCCCACGCTTGCGCGCGGACTGCTTGATTTTCGAGTACTGCCGCTGACGCTTCTGGCTCTTCACTCCACGCGGTGGCATCCGTTCCTCCTCCCCCCGATTGTCGGGAGACATGTGCCCACAGCATGGGGATGCCTGTTTCCAAACGCTGGGGGCGTGCGGAATTTCACGAGGCCGAACGTTGAACACCTTGCGCTCGTGAAGCCCTTGAAGCGCGCGGACGTCCAGCGCGTGACAGCTCAGGCCGCGGACTGGCCGGAGGAAGGCCCGGAGTCGTCGGAACTCTCGGCCACGGGCAAGGTGATGAAGAAGCTGGTGCCACGGCCGAGCTCGCTCTCGACGCGAATCTCCCCGCCGAGCGCGGTGATGATGCGGTGGCACACCGACAGCCCCAACCCCGTCCCCACGCCTTGGGGCTTGGTGGTGAAGAACGGGTCGAAGATGCGCCGCAGGTTCTCGGGGGAGATGCCGTCCCCGGTGTCGCGCACCTCCACGGTGATGTGGCCTGGGGCCGAGAGCCGCGCCTGCACGCGAATCTCGTTCTCCTGCAACCGGCCCGGTGCAATGGCGTGCGCCGCGTTGATGATGAGGTTGAGGAACACCTGGCCCAGGCGCGCGGCGTTGGCGCGCACCGGAGGCACCCCGCCACAGTCCTCCACCAGCCGCGCCTTGTCCCTCACCTCGTGACGGGCCATCTTGGCCGAGGCGCGCACCACCTCCGCCAGGTCCACCGCACCGAGCACCATGTCATCCGGCCGCGAGAGGGACCGGAGGTCCTGCACGATGAGGCGCACGCGCTCGGCGCCCTCGCTCGCCTCGGAGAGCGCGGAGACCATCTCCTGGCGGGACTCCTCGGAGGGAGCGCCGGGCAGCTCCTGAAGCTCCTGGTGGACGTAGCGCAGGTTGCTGAGGATGAAGGCGAGCGGGTTGTTGATTTCATGTCCCACGCTCGCGGCGAGCCGGCCCACGGAGGCGAGTCGGTCCGCGAAGAGCAGCTGCTCCTGGGCGGCCTGGAGCTGCTGGAGGCTGTCCTGGAGGCGGGTGTTGGCCTCGGCGAGCTCGGAGGTGCGAGTGTGCACCGTGTCTTCCAGCAGGGCGTTGTAGCGGCGGGCCTCGCGCTCGGTGGCTTCGGCCTCGGCGCGGATGAGCCGCTGCTTCTCGTCCAGCAGCTCGCGCAGCTCACGGGCCATCCGGTTGAAGGCGTGTGTGAGCCGGCCCAGCTCGTCATGGCCGTCGGCGGGGAGGCGGAAGTCGAAGTCCCCCCGCCCGATGCGCTCCGCCACGGTCATGAGCCCCTGGAGCGAGCGCTGCAAGGGGTTGAGGATGGCGAAGGCGAGCGCCAGCACCAGCAGGAGGCAGATGGCGGGGAAGACCAGCGCGAGCTGTTGGGTGAGCTGTACGCTCGCATCCCAGCGGCGCCCCAGCTCCTCCATCTCGTCCTTCTCGGCCTGCTGCATGGCCTGGATGCGCTGCCCCACGGACTGCTCGAACTGGGAGTACAGCAACCACTCCAACGTGGAGCCCACCGAGGAGCCCTCGGGGAGAGCCTGGATGCGCGCGGCCGACCACTCCGACCATCGCCTCAGCGCCTCGCGGAGCTCCCGCTGCGACTGGCGCTCGGACTCCACGGTCCTTTCCCCCAACCACCGCGCCTCCCGGGTCAGGCTCTCATCGAGCCGCACCAGCTCCAGCTCCACCTTCTCCATCAGCTCGCGCTGCACAATCGTGGTGCTGCCCTCCACCCGCCGCATCTGGGCCAGCTGGTTGAGGTAGGGCCAGGCGAGTCCGTGCAGCCGCTCATAGGCGTCGCGCTGCTCCTGGATGGCCGTCAACTGCTCGCGGATGTACTGGCCCTTGCGCGCCCCGACGAAGAGGTGGACGCCCATGAGGCATACGAGCCCGACCGCCAACAAGGCGAACAGGAACACCTTGGCGCGAATCGTCATCGCCGGGCCTCGGATCGACCAACCAACACCCGTGCATGCTCGCACGACCGCCCACGCCATGCGAGAGGGGGGCGCCCCCCTTCGACCTGCCTGAAACGAGGGCCTCCAGGCTATCCTCCGCGCCCTGCGGCCCGTGGAGCTGGCGTGCGAGCGCGTCAGGTCCGCCACGGCCTACCGTCAGCGCATCCGCCATGGCCGAAGCTCCCCTGCCCTCCTTCGAGCACCTCCCCGTCCCGCCCGCGCTTGCCCGCCTGCGCCGCTTCCCCATGGATGGAGCGCTGCTGCTCTTCGATCGCGACAGCGGGATGAACGCGCTGTGCGAGGGGCCGGAGACCGCACACCTGCGCCAGCGCGCGCCGAGGGCGCTCCAGTTCGGCATCACCAACCGATGCAACCTGGCGTGCACCTTCTGCTCACGGGACGTGGAGGCGAGGAGTGCCTGGACGGCGGACGAGGCCTTCCGGATGCTGGCGGGCCTGGCGGAGGCGGGAGTGCTGGAGGTGGCCTTTGGAGGGGGCGAGCCGTGGGTGTTCCCCCGCTTCGAGGAGTTGGTGTGCCGGCTGTACGACGAGACGCCACTGGCGGTGAGCTTCACCACCAATGGGCTGGCGCTCAACGCGCGGCGGCTGGCGGCCATCCGGGGACGCTACGGACAGTGCCGGCTGTCGCTCTACGAAGACAATGACTGGCGGCGGAAGGTGGAGGAGCTGGCGGACGCGGAGGCACGCTTCGGCGTCAACTACCTGGTGACGCCCGAGCGCCTCGCCTCGCTGGAGACGGTGGTGCTGGAGCTGGTATCACGCGGCTGCCGGGACGTGCTGCTGCTGAGCTACAACGGAGCGGACCGGGCGCTGCACCTGTCGCCGGAGCAAGCGAGAGAGCTGGCGCGGCGCGTGAAGCTGTTGGGCCGAGCACTCGAGGGCCGGTGCCAGCTCAAGCTGGACGTCTGCTGGGGCGAGCGCATGGAGAGCGTGCCCCGGCTGTTCCAGCGCACGGACTGCGGCGCGGGAAGGGACTACCTCGTGCTGACGAGCGACCGGAAGGTGATGCCGTGCAGCTTCCACCACGTGGCCATCCCGGTGAGGGACGCGGCGGAGGTGATGGAGGTGTGGCGGGAGCGACGGATGGAGCTGGCCTCGGCCTCGCGGCTGCCGGGCTGCGCGCGCGTGGCGGGGTACGGGCTGGAGACGTACGAGGGAGGGGCGTCGTGAGGATTCACGTCTGGAACGCCTTCGCGAGCAACAACAGCGGCAGCTACACCATCGTGGGACGGTTTCCTTCCGAGGAGCTCGCGGCCCAGGTGGCGGCCGAGCTGTCCGAGGTGCTCGCGGCACAGAAAGGGTGGCGCCGGACGCCCGGGGCCAGATGGAACGAGGAGGGGCCGGAGCCGGAGACACCCTCTCCACTGCGGGCCTTCACCCAGGCGAACAGCCTCACGCAGACCGGGGCCGACTGGGCGGACCAGGGCGAGCTGCGCGCCTGGAGTACAGGCCATCAGGTCATCCTGCACGACCCTTGGACGTTGGGGTTGCAGGACTCCTACGAGGAGTTTCTGAAGGTGCGCGGCGGGAAGGTGGAGAAGGTCATCCGGCACGCGCATGGCGACCTGGTGAGCCGCTTCGAGCTGCGCGGCACGCTGCCGAAGAAGACGAAGGCCGCGACGGTCTCCGCCCTCGTGGAAGAGTTGCACGCGGACGATGGGCCGCTGGTGATGCAGGCCCCCTTCGACATCCAGCCCGCGTGGAGGGAGGGCTCCAAACCCAACGAGCCGGTCCTGACCCTGGGCGCGGCGTTCCACGACCTCGCGGCGGGCTTCACCGGGGTGGCGACCCTCGCACGCCACCACGGCCTGGAAGTCACGGTGCAGGTGTCCGAGGACGAGGCGCTGGGAGATCCACTGGCCTGGCTCCGACCCTCGCAGCCGCCGCTCAAGCGGAAGCTGTTCGATGTCTGGCTTCTCGGGACGGGATACTCGGCGAAAGAGGTGGCGCTCAGACTGGAGAAGCTGCGGCACGGCAGATACGTCGACGTCCCAGGGCTGTTGAAGTTGATCCCCGACACGGTGCTGAAGCGGCTCACCCAGGCCCGGGCCGAGCAGGCCGTGCGATTCCTGCGCGAGTGCGGCGCGAACGCGGAGCTGCGCCCCGCCGAGTAGCGCCTGGCGTCATGAACTGAGAGCAGGAGATCCACCCTTGAAGATTCACGTCTGGAATGCCTTCGCGAGCAACAACAGCGGCAGCTACACCATCGTGGGCCGGTTCGAGAAGGAGGAGCTGGCAACGCAGGCGGCGGCCGAGCTGAAGGAGGTGCTCGACGCCCATGGTGTCTGGTGGGAGACGGCGTACTCGGCGATGAAGGAGCACGAGCGGCCCTCACCGCTGGACGTCTTCATCCAGAAGCACGGGCTCACCGGGGGTGAGAACATCGGCGCCTGGGACGACTGGCCATCCTTCTCCGGGAGGAAGCCCGCGCCGGACGTCTGGGCCATTGGCCACCAGGTGTTCGTGCACCACGACTTCACCATCTCGCTGCCGCGAACGATCGGCGAATTCATCTACGCCCGCGGAGGGAGGGTGGAGACCGAGCTGGATCACGCGCACCACCCCATCGTGAGCATCTTCGAGTTCTGGAAGGGCGAGCATGGCCAGGAGGAGACCGAGAAGCTGCTCGCGGCGCTCGTGGACGAGCTGAACGCGGAGGATGGACCGCTGGTGACGGGAATCGACTGGAACGTCCTCCCCGCCTGGAAGGCGGGTCACGGCTTCGGCGAGCCGGTACTACGAATGGGCGCCGCGTTCGAGGATCTCCCCGCCGGCTTCACCGCTGTGGAGCGGATCGCCCGCGGTCACAACCTGTATCTCGCGGTGAAGGTGTTCGAGGCCTGGCCCGACGCCGACCCGCTCGCGTTCCTCCGGCCGAGCCAGCCACCGATGAAGCGGGAGCGGTTCGACGTCTGGCTGACGGCCCTGGGGGACAAGCCGGAGGACGTGAAACGCCTGCTCCGGGACCAGCGGCCGCTGACCTACGAGGAGGTGTGCGCGCTGCAGGGCGCGGAGCCCATCGCGGCGTGTAAGTGGCGGCTGCGCGGGAAAGCGGAGGAGCTGGCGAGCCAACTGCGGCAAGCCGGCGCGAGCGTGGAGGTTCGGCCCTCCACCGTCACGTAGCCCGCGGGGCCCGGACGATCTTCTGCTGGAGACGTTTGTAGATCTCCAGCACGAGCCGCAATTCGTTCTCGGTCCGCTGCTCGATGGCGCCGTAGTCGCGGCTCTCGTAGCTCTCCCAGACCCCCTTGCTGGAGCCCTTGCGCTCATGCAGTCCCAGACGCTGGGCCATCTCTCGAGTCGTCTTGGGATACAGGATGGGCTCCCCGGGGAACAGGAAGCTGGCCTCGTTGGCGAGGTCGATAGGCCGAGACTTGAAGAAGACCTCGAACAACTCAGCCGGGCTGGCGATCTCGTTGAAGAGGGAGCGGCAGTAGAGCGCCGGGAGGTCGAACTTGGCGATCCCCGCGCCGCAGACGACGAGGTCCGTCGCCGGCTTGCCCATCACCCGCACCTTCTCCTCGCGCTGCCGCCACCACTCCTCCTCGAAGCGCGCCTTGATGGCCTTGAGCAGGGCGGCCTCGGACTCGAAGTTCCAGAGCCAGAGCCCCTGCACCTCTGGAGCCTCGGGGACGGGGTCCTCGAAGCGCTTGCTGAAGAAGCAGCCGCCCAGCAGCAGGTGTCCCGGCCGCCCGGGATTGACGACGAGCGAGCTCAAGCTCGCGGTGCGGTCATCGGGAGGTGCGTAGGCTTCCAGGTCGAGGAACAACATGGGTGGAGGCTATCACCCCTCCCTGTTCCTCAACCGAAGGGTCCTCACCCTGCACGCAGACAGGGCCGTACGTTCGTGGGGAGTCATCAACTCATGGCAGTAGCGCTGGAGGTACGCGGCGGTGGTCGTGTCGTACTCGGGCTCCGGGGCCTCGATTGACGGTTCGCCAGTGAGGCGTTCGATCACCAGGTTCGACATGCCGTCCTCCTCGCCGGGCCGCAGTATGGCTGACGACACTCGGCACGGCGGTGTTCCTGACATGGACACTCCTCCTGTCTGGCATGAGTCACCGCATGGAGAGTGGCGGCCCGACGGCTCGGAAAGATGATTGGATGGCAGGCTCGGAACCGCATTCCCAGGAGGCCTCCCCTGCCCACCTCCAAGCAGACATTGTGTGCCGCGATGGCGGCCGGATGTTTCTTCACCGCCACCGTGGCCGAGGCTCGCTTCGGCAAGTCCTCCGGCTCCAGCTCTTCCTCGTCGGGTGGCTCACGCGCCTCCGGTTCCAGCTCGTCCAGCTCCGGCGGCTCACGATCCTCGGGCTCCAGCTCTTCCGGCCGAGGCTCGGGAGGGTGGAGCTCCCACGAGCACGGCAGCAACAGCGGGAGGACCCGGGTCCACGATGCCACGCCGGTGGGCCGGGGCTCGGATGACTCGCCGAACAATGGAGGCAACGGCGGCAACTCCGGTGGGGGCAAGGGCCCGCGCCCCCGACGGCCCATTCTCACGCCGGGGGTTGGGTGGATTAGCGTCACGGGGGCTTATGTCCCGTACTACCACCGTCGGTACCGCCCGCGTCCGGCGGCGCAGGAGCCAGATGAGCCGAACCATCGGGTGATGATGGTGCGCATGGGAGCAGAGGCGGGCTACCTGAGGAAAGAAGGGAGAACGGTGGGGCTCAACCTGGGCCTCGAGGAGCGGCGTTGGGGCATCTCCACGCGCTTCACGACGCTGATGCTGAACACGGATGACGGCTCGGAGGGCCAGGACCGCATCCACCTGGCGGACGCGAGCGTGACATTCGCCCCGTACGCGAGCGAGCGCGGCCGACTGCGGTGGGAGGCAGGCGTAGCCATGGCGCGGGCGCCGGACATCACCTTCATCGGACCGAGCCTGGCACTGTCGTTCGAGCGGTGCCTGTTCGGACCATTTGATGTAGAGGGGCGCGTGCAATGGGTACCGCTGCCACACCTGCAACTGGATGGACAGGCGGCCCTGGCGATGCACCTGGGCGCTCTGACGGTGCGAGCGGGTTGGCGCGGACTGCTGCTGGATGACCGGGGCTACCTGGACGGCGTGGTGCACCGGGACAAGATTGGCGGCCCGTTCGCGGGCGTCGGCCTGCACTTCTGAGTTCCAGACTGGCCCTTGCGAGCGAATGACAAACCGTGCCCAGAAGTGTGCTGGTGCGGCGTACGTAACGAGAGCGCGGGCTGGCACACCGCCAGGAGAAGGCTCGCGTCCTCCTCTCCCTGAGAGGGTGTTGAACTAGAGCAGGCACCCGCGAGCTACGGGAACGTCACGCCGTCGAAGAGCTCCCCGGCGCTACCGTCCTGGCTCCACAGCTTCAGTGTGAAAGTGCCGCGCGCCGCCTCTTCCGTCATCTCCACCTCCACCCCGACGACTTGCGACTTCCCGGGGGGAATGGGTTCCCGCGTCCACATGTCGAGCGCCTTCCACTCCACCCCCTTGGGGCTCACCAACACCGCACCTGCGGGCGTCCAGGGCGTGCTCCCGTGGTTCCATAACTCCTGCTTCACGACCAGCCGCACCACCCTCTGTCCGCCCTCCAGGTGCGCGGTGTCCGTGCGGTAGCTGCTGGCCTCGATGGATTGGAGCGTGTTGCCTGAGCGCGAGGTGACGCTCTTGGTGATGTTCTTATCGGCGATGCCCCCCTCGCCCAGCAGTTCCTGGGCGAGCAGACCCAGGAGACCCGTCCGCCCGGCACACGCCGACTCCAGGCGCGCTTTCTCCTCCCGGCATTGCCGGGCCTCCGCCCGCGCCTGCTGCTCGCCTTCCCGGGAGGAGGCGAGCGTGCGGGGCTGGCGTGTCACCTCGACCAGCCGTGCGGCCTCGGACGGGTGCACCACCAGGGTGAAGGTGACGCCCGCGGGGGCATCTCCGCCCTGAAAGGAGACTGTCAGTGGCACCCGCTCCCCGTCTCCCAGTGCCACCGTGGGAACAAGCGTGAGGCCCGTTTCATCCGCCAGCACCCGGAACCACTCCCGCCTGGCCAGTTCCACACGCCCCAGCTTCGTGTCGAAGAGGAAGCTGGTGGTGAGCCCCGGGTGGATGCACACCTCGTGCGCCTTACCGGGCGTGTCCGCCGTCACCTCGAAGTGGCGCGTACCTGCCTCACAGTCAGGCGGCGGGGGCGAGGCGGAGGCACCCAGGGGGACGGCTAGCAGCACGAGCCGCACCAGGGCGGCGGAGGACAGGACGGACATGAGGCGCGAACCTCCAGGCAATGCGGACAAGACCGGGGAAGTTGGCCTCTACCACACCTCCTGCCCGGTCGTGTCAGGTGCGCGCCCGTCCTGGCTTCGAGCCGCCCTATTTGAAACGGTCCACCACCCGTACACGCACGACGGGGTCGACCATCATCTTCCCCGGCTCGCTGCCGGGCTGGAGCTCGAGGCCAACGTTGCTATCCGTATCCATCAGCTCCATGCACACCGGGTACGTCACCCCGTCGGGCGTGCGCGCCGCGGTGAGGCGGCCGTACACCCGCCCTTCCCTGGCGTAGAGCCGCCCGGAGATGCGGGTGTAGCCCGGCAGCGCGGTCTTGTAGCCCCTGCCCGTGAAGTCCGCCCCCGCCTCCCAGTCCCCCGCCACGCGGACCGGGGTGTCCTCGTACACGCGCACGGACCTGCCGCGCACGTCGCCCCAATCGACGCTCTTCCTGTCTCCGATGCGCAGTTCGAGCACTCGCGTCATCGTCTCCAAGGCCCCTGCGGGGCACTCCTGGGGAGGCGGAGCGGGGGGCGAGGGCGGCACCTGCTGCTGGCCAGCAATGCAGGCCTGGAGGGCGAAGCCGGTGAGGCCGGCACACGCGTTGCGCACGGCGGGTCCCCAGCCCTTGGGGGCTGCTTCAGGCTGAGGGCCAGGCGTCTGCTGCTGCTTCGTCTTCACGGGGGCACTGTCCTTTCGGGGCGCCACCGGCGGGGCGGCGGCCGCGGGAGGGGGCGCCTCCGGTGCGGGAGGCGCGGCCACGGCTCGCGCAGGTTCCGGTACGGGCTTCACGGGCGCTACTTCCTGGCCGGAGCCGAGCCACCACGCCCCCAGCGCCAGGGCCAACCCCACGCCCACTCCCGCAAGTACCCGGCCCCGCCGTGCCCACGGCTTCACGGCGGGCCGTCTCTCCGGGTGCAGCGGCTACTTCCAGGACGCGTCCGCCCCGGCCTTCACCGCCTCCAGCGCCTCGTACAGCGCCACTGCGCCCGGGTAGCGCTCCTCGGGCTTCTTCGCCAGCAGCCGCAGGCACACCGCCTCCACCTCTCGTGGCACGCGCGGGTTGACGAGGCGCGGCGACAGCGGCGCCTGGTTCAGCACCGCCTCCACGTCCACTCCGCCGTCGTCGGTGAAACGGAAGGGGAAGCGACCCGTCAGCAGGCAGTAGAGCACCACGCCCACCGCGTAGAGGTCATCCCCCGGCCCGGCCCGGTAGTGCGCGCCCGCCACGCCCACGTGCGCGCGGGCATAGGCCCAGGCCTCTGGAGCGCGGTAGGGCAGCGTGCCCGGGGGAAACATCCCCTTGGTGAGGGTGGGGCTTCCCTTGCGGTAGCTCACTCCGAAGTCCACCAGCACCGCCTGCCCGTCGCTCTCGCGCACCAGCACGTTGGCTTCCTTCACGTCGCGGTGCACCACACCCGCCTCGTGCATCACCGCCAGCGCGCGTGCCAGCTCCAACGTTCGTTCCACCACCTCGGCCACGGTGCGCCCGGGCACCAGGCCCCACTCCTCCAGCGTGAGGCCCTCAATCAGCTCCAGCTTCAGCCAGAGGAAGCGGGGGTTGTCCTCGGGCCACTGGCCGCCGCCGAGCTGGCGCGCGAGATTGGGGTGGCGCAGGCGCATGCCCAGCGACAGCTCTCGCCAGGCGCGCTCGGCCCGCTCCTCGCCCTGATCCAGGGGCAACAGCTTGAGGGCGTAAAGGCGGCCCTCGGGGCTGCGCACCAGGTACACGGTGGCGAAGCCGCCGGAGCCCAGCTCGCCTTCCACCACGTCCCCGCCAATGCGGGTGCCGGGCGGTAGCGGGGACATGTCGGGCGGACGCAGGGCTCCCATTGCCGCGACAGGGGACGGGATGCTCGGGACTGGGGACGGTGGATGTGCGGACACGCGGGGCCTACCTCTGAAGACCTCAACGTATCAGGTCAAGCACCCCGGCCGGGGACGCAGTACGTGCGCCCATCACGCCGTCCACTCGCAGTAGACAAACCCCTCGCGAGAGCACGAACGCCTGTTGCTGGCCTCTCCGGAGGTACAGAACCGGAGGACTCCGCACCCTGGCCACAAACTCGGATGCGAGGAACCTTCCGGTCGCACGCGGCTCGAACTGGTCCGACCATCGGACCAGTTGCGCGAACTCGCGCCCGGAAGCCGCCTCTCTCCTCTGCGCGACTCTGTCCAAGAACTTCGTGGACAGTCCACCTCAGCAAGGGTGTAGATCGCTCGGGCACCTTTGTGTCTTGCCTGGAGCGCACCTCATGATTCGGCTGGTTGTTACGGACATGGACGGAACGCTGTATTCGTGGATCGACTACATCGTTCCGGCGGTAGAGGCACTGGTCAGCTCAGTGGAGCGGTCGACCGACTGGCCCCGCATCAAAATCGTGCAGGCGCTCAAAAAGGTCTACGCGAAGTACGAATCGAACGAGTATCCGTTCGTCCTCCAGGAGTCGGAGATCTTCACTGCATTCCCTGAGTTCGGTTCGTTCGACAAGTTGATCATCGAGCCGGCCGCCACCGCATTCCAGGATGCCCGTAAGAAGTACCTCCAGCCATACCCGGGCGTCATCGAGACGCTTGAAAAGCTGAAACAGCGAGGTATCCCCGTGGTGGCGCTTACGGATGCGCCGCGCAATCCCGTGCAAGTCCGGGCGAAGCTGCTCAAACTCGATCAGCATCTGGACGCCATCTACTGCCTGCCGGGATTCGAGTTTCCGAAGAGCGATGACGGGGAGAAGAAGATCTCTCGGCGCATTGAGCAGAAGGATCAGCAGGGCGAATACCGGGCGGCATGCAAAGTGACGGAGCTGCCTCGGGACTACGAGAAACCAAATCCGCTCGGGTTGCGGCGCATTTGCGAGGAGATGGGTGTTTCTCCGACGGAGACGCTTGTCGTGGGTGACGCGCTCAAGAAGGACGTGGCAGTTGCTCGGGAGGTCGGCGCCGTGGACTGCTGGGCCGAATACGGCACCTACGTTTCGCTAGAGTACAAGGAGCGGCTCGAAATCATCTCGGCTCCAGCGATCACGAAGCGCCACGCTGCGAGCATCCTTGATGGCGATGCTCGCAAAAATGCGCATCCGACACATCGGCTCTCGCACTTTGAGCAGATTCTCCAGATCATCGATGGCTCTTCGGGTCGAGCGTGAGGCGCAGGGCACAGCGTTGAGCCAGGAGAAGGATCGCGTCCTCCTCGCCCTGTTGGAGGACGCGGAGCGAAGGGTGTGCCGGCTTCGTCGGGAGAAGCCCCTGCGCCGGGAACATCTGGAATCGCTCGCGCACGCGAAGAAGGTGGCCCGGGTCCCACGCCCACCTCCCCGATGACGCCGCTTTTCCGCCCCCTCGCCCGGGAGGCGGCCGGAGGAGCAGCGCGTCATGCCGGAGGAAGACTCCCGGAGCGGGGGCTTTCACGATATGTGAGGCGGACTTCCGGACCCGCCATGACCTCACGTCCTCCCTGTCGCCCGCTCCCCGCGGATGGCCGCTTCCTCCAGGCCATCGCCCCCACCCCGCTGGTCCCCGTCCGCCTGGAGGCGGAGGGCCCCACCATCTGGTGCAAGCTGGAGTTCCTCAACCCGAGCGGCTCCACGAAGGACCGCATCGCGCGCTACATGCTGGAGAAGGCGTGGCGGCTGGGTGAGCTGTGCCCAGGCGGCGAGGTGGTGGAGGCCTCGAGCGGCTCGACGAGCATCGCACTGGCGTTGGCCTCGGCACAGATGGGCCTGAAGTTCACCGCGGTGATGCCCGAGGGCGTCACGGGCGAGCGTGTGCTCACCATCCGCGCCTATGGCGGCAATGTGGAGCTGGTGCCGCGTGACTCCGGCATCCGGGGAGCCATCGCCCGGGCGGAGGAAATCTCCCGTGAGCGAGGGGCCTTCGCGCCCCGCCAGTTCGAGAACCCGGACAACGCGGAGGCGCACCGGGTGTGGACGGGGCAGGAGATTCTGTCCCAGGTGCCGGGCGGACTGGTGCACGCGGTGGTGAGCGGGGTGGGCACGGGCGGCACGGTGGTGGGGCTGTACCAGGCCTTCGCTGAGGCGGGCTGCCCGGTGACGCCCTTCGTGGCGAAGCCCATCTCGGGGCTGGGCACCGACCTCGAGTGCTGCAGCTTCAGCTCGCGGGTGCCGGGCGTGGTGGACGGCCTGTCACGGCTGTACCGCGAGGCGGACCTGCCGGGGCTGGTGGAGCTGAACATCTCGGACGAGCTGGCGATGCGCACCGCGCAGGCGCTCATCCGCCGGGGCTTCCCCGTGGGGCCCTCGTCGGGGCTCAACTACGCGGCGGCGGTGGAGGCGGCGAAGCAGCTGGGCCCGCAGGCGCAGGTGGTGACGCTCTTCCCGGACCGGATGGAGCGCTACTTCTCCACGGAGCTGCTGCAACCCAAGGGCACCGCCTAGCGCGGGACGAAGACAGGGGGCACCGATGACCGCGACACGGACCACGCCGGAGTCCACCGAAACCGGGCTCGAGGAGCTTCGCATGCTGCACGCGCTGAACCGCGAGGTGGACTCGCTCATCGAGGAGTGCATCCGGGAGCAGTACTCGCTGGCCCAGACCTTCCAGCGGATATTGCCCGCGGTGCTGCGGGAGCTGGGGGCGCAGGGCATCGCGGTCACCACGCGCAACGAGGAGCTGGCCGAGCAGACCTTCCACACGGGGGACTTCGGCGGTGTCTTCCCAGGCCCGCTGCTCACCGGTCCCCATGGCACGCGGCGCGAGGGAGACGGCACGGTGGTGAGCCAGACGCTGGACGTGATGGGCCAGACGGTGGGGCTCATCGGCCTGTACCTGGTGGGAGACCACACCCGGCCCGAGCAGGCGCAGCGCCTGGAGCGAATGCTGGACACCGTGGCCGAGCAGCTCGACACGGTGCTGCTGCTGGTGCACAGCGCAAGCGAGAAGCAGGAGCTGATTCTCCGGCTCAACCAGCTGCTGGCCAATCCCGTCTTCGAGGCGGGCATGGACCAGGTGGTGCTGACGCTGGCGCAGCGAGTGCGAGTGCCGGGCTTCCTGCTGGTGTACCGAGATGCGGTGCGGCACTCGGTGCTGCACTACCGCGCCTACCGCCACGGGCACCTGGAGTACGACTCGGGGGATAAACCCTCGGCGGAGCTGGACACGGTGCTGCGCGAGCACGGGGCCGAGCTGCTACGGCCGGGGGAGGAGCGGCTCAAGCAGGCACTGGGGCAGCCGCGGGTGATGGAGGCGGTGCTCATCTCGGGCCACCTGCAGAGCCAGCAACTGGGCCGCATCCTGCTGTGGTCAGGCGAGGAGGGCTTCTCCAGCCAGACGATGGACCTGGTGCGGGTGCTGGCCTCGACGCTGAGCCAGCGGCTGGTGGACTACAACCGGGAGCGCACGCACCTGTCGAAGTTCTTCCCAGCGGACACCATCGACGAGCTGCTGCAAGTGCCGGACTACGCGGCGCGCTACCTGGTGGGCCGGGATGAGGAGGTGGGCATCCTCTTCGCGGACCTGAACGGCTTCACACGGCTGTGCGAGCAATTGGAGAGCCCGGCGCGCATCGGCCGCTTCGTGGACCGGTGGAGCGAGCGGATGGTGGAGCTGCTGTGGAGGCACGGGGGCGTGTTCGACAAGATGGTGGGCGACTGCATCATCGGCCTGTTCGGCCCGCCGTTCTTCCGGGACAGCCGTCGCGAGCGGGCGGAAGCGCTGGTGAGGGCGGCGTGCGACATCCAGCGCACGACGGCGGCGATGAGCGCGGACCCGGAGGTGAGAACCATCTGCGAGCGGGTGGGGATGCCGGGGCTGGGAGTGGCGGTGGGACTGAACCTGGCGCCGACGCTGTGCGGACTCTTCGGGCCGAACCAGGACTACACGGGCTTCTCGACGGGGATGAACCAGACGGCGCGGCTGCAATCGCTGGCGGGCTTCCGCGAGATGCTGGTGATGGAGCCGGTGAAGCAGGCGTTGGAGGGGAGCCAGGACCCGGTCATCCAATCGCTGCGTTACGGCGAGCTGACGGAGACGCCGGTGAAGAACGTAGCAAAACCCCTGCGCCACCACCGGCTGCACCTGCCGGACTGAAGAACAGAAGACCCGAAGAACAGAAGAACAGAAGACCCGAGGCCCTAATATCCCCTCGCCCTCCGGGAGAGGGACGGGGTGAGGGTGCCACGCGCCCCGGGTTGAACCCCCGTGTGCGCAACTCAGCGTCTGTCGCGAGCCTCGGGAGCACGAACGGCCTTCGATTCTCCGCGGGCAGCGCACGTGCACGGTGAAGGGGGAGGAACGAGGCCCCCAGACACGCAGAGGCGTTCCGCCACAGAGGCGGGTGCGGCATTCTGGGAGACCGTGGCGTTCCGCCACAGCCCGGGTCTCCCGCCAGCCCACGGCCCGCCTGGGCTCCGCGAGTGGAGCCCACCTCCCTTCACCGTCGTTCCCCGCCCCCCTCCCCAGGGAGAGTCGGTCGCATTCCGCTTGCAGCTATCTCGAGAAGGAGAAGGAGCCGTCGATTCCGTACTTCACCTTCACCAGCTCAATCAAATTCGCCCCGTAACTTGGGCCATCCATCACCTGCATATACGTACGGAACTGGGACCCTGCGCGGATGCGAACGGTGGCATCGGTTCCCGCTGTCCCGCTGTAGTTGTTCAGCATCACCGAATACGTGCCTGGGACAAGCTTTCCTGGAGAGCAGACGAAGTAATTCTCAGGTCCTCTCCCCTGGATGTCGTCCCGATCGAGCACCCCAACATCTCCATACTTGTCGAAGAAATATACATGAGAGAGGTTCGGCTCGACGAGGTGCAGATCGATGTCGCCGGCAATATTCCAGGTGAGGGTTACCTGGAAGAAGCCTTGTCCGAGCGTGTCACGACTGTTGCCGAGGCGGCTGTTGACGTCTTGGAGCTCGGACTGAACCTTGAGCAGTGACGCAGGGTACTGCAGGTAGCTTTCCGTGAAGTTGTGCGTGACGTAGGCAGCATGAACCACCGGCAGGTAGAGGGCAATCGTAGCCACTGCTTTCACCCACCCCTTCGCGCCCAACGCACTGATGAACCTCGCGGTCAATCCGGCTTGCTGCAGGCGGCGCCGCACCTCCTGGGAGTTCTCATTCTCCACCGTCGAATCAGGCGCTCCCGGTACAGCATGGATGATGTCACCGAACAACTGAACATGCCTCACTTGAAAGGTGGACTGCGTCGCGAGGTATTGGAGCGGCGAGGCGACGGCGACGACCCCCACGGAATCCGCCGGAGTCCCCTCTCCGTCAGGTGGATTTGACGGCATGGCACTCAGCGCCGCATTGACGTAGAAGTTCCCCTGTGAGTGCGCGACGAGCAGCACCTTCTTGCCACTCAGCACGTCAGAGAGGACCAACTCTTGCAATCTCCCAACCAGGAGCGGCTCGGGCCGTGACAGCTCCGGATCAAGCCACTGGACGATAGCCTCCGCGAAGTCCTCGAATTTGGCGCGAAGGCGCTCGTCATTGCAGCGTTGGGCTGCCGCCGCCTCGATCTGGGCCCGCATGGAACTGGTGACCCGTGGATCGTTGAGCACCAGGCCGTAGTAACTGCATTCAGCCTCTGGACTGCGGGAACCACTGGCATTGTAGAAGAGCCTGTATTCCACGGAGCCCTCGAAGAGGCTTTTTGTGTTTTTCTCCAACACATGAAGGCTGGCAAGTGCGTGGAAGATGCTATTGCCAATACCATTGACGAAGTACACGACGGTCCGTGCCTGATCGACATTCTCGGTACACAGCGGGGTGGACAACCCCATCACGCCATCCTTCGCGCGGCTGGCGACGAAGGCGGTCGAATAAACACGGCCATCCACGGTCTGTTCCAGCGCCGCGAAGGCTCCGGACGTCTGGGCATCCAGCTTTGCCAGGGGTGACAGGTGCAGCATGCTGGAAATCTCTTCGGGATTGCTGCTCTGCTCGAGCACCCGCGCGATCTCCCCTTGATAGGCCTGGAGGGCCACGTCCGGGTTGTCGGGAGCACTCAGGACGGCTGCCGCAGCGTTCGTGAGCCCCAAGTCGGTGACGGGCTCATCTGTCTCCGCCTCCGAGCAAGCGCCCCCCAGGCCCAGCAACACAGTCAACGCCATTACCTGGCAAGCAGTGCGCACGACTCCATTTCGTATGGTCATCCTCAGGCCCCCCTGACCTTGCGTTGAACTTCAAACTTCCATGCGCCCCAACATACACCCTCGGTGAAGTCACTCAAGATAGCAGGAGATGGAAGAGCCAATCATGCGACACATGCAACCCAGCCGGTCTGGAAACCGGCTGGCGTAGCAAGGGGATGGAGGTGAGGTCCCGGACCCACGACTACGTACGGAAAGGCCCAGTCACCTCGAAGGTGATGCCGTTGCTCGAGGAGCCGGAAGTACCGCGCTGCGAGCTGAAATACAGCCGCTTCCCATCCGGGCTGAACGCAGGACCCGTAATCTCGGAGCTGTTGTGGCCCACGAGCTGGATGAACGGTGCCACCACGCGATCAGGGGTGATGATGCAGAGCTGCAAGTCTCCACCGTCCTCGGCGACATAGAGGTCCCCGGAGGAGGACACGGTGACGTTGTCCACGCCGGTGAGGGGCGAGTTCGGGAAGAGGTTGTCGTCGTAGAGAATCTCCAAACGCGAGGTGGCGGGGGAGTAGGCCCAGACGCGGTTATCGCCCTTGGTGGTGAAGTAGACGACGCCGCGGTCGTACCAGCAGCCCTCGCCGCCATTAAAGACAGAGGTCTGCGAGGCATTGGACTGCTGGGAGGCGGGCTTGTTGTTGGCCACGGCGACCCACGTCACGGCGGCACCGGTGAGGGGATCTCCCGACACACGAGCGGCCTCGAGCGTGCCAGCACCGAGCGAGGGATAGGAGGACGGGGTGAAGCGGTAGAAGCGGCCGCTGGTGCTGTCCTCGGTGAGGTAGAGACGGAAGTCATCGGAGTCCACGGCAACGGCCTCGTGGGCGAAGGTGCCGAGGGCGGAGCGCACCACGCCCTGCGAGGACTTCGTCACATCACACTCCCAGACGCGGCCGCCGGAGAACTCCTCACAGGAGAGCCAGGAGCCCCAGGGGGTGGGGCCGCCGGCACAGTTGGAGGTGGTGTTGGAGAGGATGCGGTACGCGCCGACAATGGCGCCGCTGGCATCGAACTTGAGAGCCGAAGCACCGCCGGTGCCCGAGGCCTTCTCGGAGTTGGAGGAGTAAATCCACCCGCCACCGGAGACGGGGAAGCAGGCGCCACCATCGGGAGCGCCGTGCCAGGTGTAGCCAGTGCTGGCCACCTTGGAGCCGGAGCGGGCGACGATGCGCGAGGAGAAGCCGGCGGGCAGGCGGACGCCGTTGACGTCGGCCGAGCCGGACATGGCGCCATAGGGGCTGGGACCGGGCTGGGCGGGGGCGGCGTAGGCGTTGCGCCAGAAGGCGGGACCCAGGGCGAGCGCGGATCCACTGAGCGCAGACAGACGCAGGAAGTTGCGACGATTGAGTTGCATGAAGCACCTCGGGATTGGCGTGGAAGGCCAACCTCTCACGGTGCTGGAGGACGCTTGGGTCAACTCCAGGTCAGAAGTGTCTCACGGCGCCGTCACGGGTACGCGCGGCGCACCCCACCTCGGGATACAAGGAGCGAGGAGGAAGCCGCATGCCACCGGTATGGGAAGCAGACGTCACCCTGACCCATGAGGACGCCACGCGGTTGGTGGAGCACCAGTTCCCGGAGCTCGCGCCGGCGAGGCTGGAGCACCTGGGGACGGGCTGGGACAACGCGGCGTACACGGTGAATGGACGGTGGGTGTTCCGCTTCCCGCGCCGGAAGATCGCCGAGGGGCTGCTGGTGAACGAGGCGCGCATCCTGCCGCGGCTGGCGCCCCACCTGCCGCTGCGCATTCCCGAACCGGTGTGGCACGGGAAGCCCGAAGGGAACTACCCCTACCCATTCTCCGGGTACGCCATGCTACCCGGGGTCACCGCGTGCGCGGTAGAGTGGACGCCCGAGGAGCGGCTGCGCAACGCAGCAGCACTCGGCAGGTTCCTCGCGGCGCTGCACCGCATTCCCGTGGACGACGAGACACTGGTACGAGGCCCGGGAGACGAGATTGCGCGAGCGGACCTGCACAAGCGCGCGCCGATGATTCTCGAGCGGCTGGAGAAGGTGGAGACGAACAACCCGGACGTGGACGGTGCGGCGGTGCGCAACTGGGTGACACGGCTGGTGGACACGCCGCGCTGGGAGCGGCGCGCCTGCTGGGTACACGGGGACCTGTACGCGAGACACCTGCTCGTGGACGAGCACCACACAGTGACGGGGGTGCTCGACTGGGGAGACGTGCATCTGGGAGATCCAGCGATCGACCTGACGCTCGCCTTCACCTTCCTGCCGCCGGAGGCACGAAGCACGTTCCGCGAAGCCTACGGAGACATCGACGAGGCCACATGGGACCGGGCGCGCTTCCGGGCATTCCACTACGGGGTGGCGCTGATGCTGTACGGGCAGAGCGAGGGAGACGAAACCATCACGAAGGTGGGCCGGGACGCACTCCGCTACGGAGCCGCCTGACACTCCCTCTCCCTCTGAGAGAGGGCAGTCACCTCCAGCCCACGCCTTCAACAAGGCCCCCATCGCTCCCATACTTCACAGCGGGCATGGGGAGCGATTGGAACCCGGCGCGCCCGCTGGCCAGCAGCTCCGCCATGGCCGCGGTGAGGGGGAGCCCGGCCAGGATCTCGACGTAGAGGTACTGGCCCATGGGGTTCAGCTCCAGGAAGATGTACTCGCCATCATCGGTGAGCTTCATGTCGATGGTGCTGAATACCAATCCCAGGCGGCGTACCAGCGCCAGCAAGCGGCGCGACACATCGCCGGGCAGCGTGTGCGGGCGGTAGGGTGTCTCCATGTCGAGCCGGCCGTCGATGAGGCCACGACGGGGACGGAACTCGGCGGCGAACACGTGTTCGCCGATCACCGTGATACGTAACTCGCGACAGTCGGTCACCATCTCCTGGAAGATGGTGGGTGCCAGCACCAGGTCCGGGAGGAGGGCGCGATCCGACTCGGACCACTTCTGGGTGGCCAGGAAACGATGGCGCGGCGGGGAGAGGGTCTTGTGCACCACACGTCCGCGATGCCGTTCGACGAAGGCCTCGGCGGCGACCGGATCATTGGTGATGAGCGTGTCGGGAATGCGCAGACCGAGCCGTTCGGCCAGGCGCAGCTGCAGCGGCTTGACCGCCGCCTCTTGCCGCTGCGGCTCGTTGACGAACCACGCATCCATCGACGAGAACACGCCCAAGATCATCTCGGTCCATTCGCGGCGGAAGTACTGCTGGTCTTGCGCGCCGGGGAGAGTCAGGGGGGCGGGCAGGAAGCGGCGGCGGTGCCACACGGTCTCCACCGACTCGAGCGGCACCGGCCGGCCGTCCTTGCAGGTCCAGACGCTGCCGCTCTTCTGCCCGGCCCGGAACTCGAGCCGGCCCTCGATGCTCAGGCGGGAGGAGTCGACCATCCGCCAGGGCTTGCCCATCCTCTCCAGATCCTGGGCGACACAGCGAGCGTGCGGATCGTTGTCAGGCGCCACGATCAAGATCATGGCAGCAGCTCCCGCAACCCGCGCGCCGCGAAGAACGCCTCTTCTGCCCTCCTCATGGGCTCATGCGTCTCGAAGATGCGGTTCGGCCGGCTGGCCAGGGCGAACGGAAGCCGGTGCTTCCACAACAGCGCGTGGTACGCGTCGGCGGAGGCGATTCTCATCACGCGCGCGCCTGCCTGGAGCGTCACCCGCGCCGCGATCGCACTGCCTTCGACGAGTCCGGCGGGCGGTGGCAGCTCTTGCACGTCGTCCACGTCGGCGGCGGCGAACTCCAGACAGTAAGGCCCCAGGATCACGCGCAAGCACTCCGCCTGGGTCTGGACGAGCAACGCTTCGAAGATGATGGGGTTCATGCGTTTCTCCAGCGAGGGTCGAGCGAAAGGCGCTCCTTCTTGGGCGCGTGGCCCAAGAAGGAGCGTTGGACAAACGATGGTCAGGCTCAATCCAGGCTGTCGTCCGCACAGCCGCCCGTGCAGCTGTTGGTGCGCGAGGGCATGCCGCCAGCGACCGCGTCGAGCTGTGCGTCGCTGAGTGGGTCGACCGTACGAGCGAGCTTCTCCTCGAGTTGTGCGTCGCTGACTGGGGCGACCGTGCGAGCGAGCTTCTCCAAGAGTCCCTTGGCCATGATGCCTTTATTCATGCTGTCTCTCCTTGCGGACATTCATCGAGGCCGACCCGGGACAAATCCTGGGAGGCACCCGACTTATCCTGACGGACGGCGCTCGATCGCGGATGTCACACCGCTTCCAACAGAATGAACCTGACCGGACGATGGCAGGACGGTGCCCGGCCTTGCGAGCGAAGCCAGCGCGGGCGTCATCGCCGCCGGCGGAGTCGACGTTCTCCCCTCTGAAGCCGCTCTCCCGCTGCCAGGTAACACTTTTTCTGCGCCTCGGTGTTCTTCCCAGACACGGAAGCTACCTGGAGACGTACGAATGAGTTCTTCTCAATTCCTGGTGTGTCTGCTCGGTGCCTTCGCACTCGGCGGGCTCTCGAGCTGCACCACGCCGGATGTGGACCCGGCTGCGGACACGACCGGACAATCCGAGGCCGAGCTCGCGTCATCGGCGCGGGCCGCCGCTGGCAAGAAGCTCTTCCAGCACGCGCTCCCGAACACCAACGGGCGCTCCTGCGCCACCTGCCACGTCCTCGATGAGGACACGGCCCTTCTGCCTCAGAGCGTCGAGGCGCGCCTGGCCAGCAATCCCCAGGATCCTCTCTTCAACCGCCTCGATGCGGATGACCCCAACGCCGCGACGCCCACCTACGAGCACCTCAAGAAGGGGTTGGTCCGCATCGTCCTGCCGCTGCCCGCCAACATGGATGTCATCGACGTGCAGGGCAACGTCATCACCCCGGCGGATCGAAAGATCTCCGTCTGGCGCGGAGTCCCCAGCATCGCGGACACGGCCATCACCGGGCCCTACCTCGTCGACGGCCGCGCCTCCACGCTGGAGGCCCAGGCACAGGCGGCGATCCACGACCACAGCCAGGGCGGTGACGTGGCTCAGCGGACCCTCGGCCTCATCGCGGACTTCGAGCGCAGCGTGTTCACCTCGGGGCGCGCGCGGTTCGTCTCCACGCTGCTCGAGGCCGGTGTCCCGCTCGCCAACATCCCGATTCCCGAGGACTTCATGACGCTCACGCCGCAGGAGCAGCGCGGCCGCGACGTGTACGCGGCGGCCTGCGAGGCCTGCCATGGCGGGCCGACCAAGAGCCAGATCGTCAATCGCCCCGTCCACGACTCCTTGTTCTCGGCACTCAAGCCGGACGGCAACATCCTCTTCACCGTCGTCCCCGGCCAGGGCCCCGTCCGGGTGCTCGAGCCCCGCCCCAACAACGAGTTCCTGCTCATCGGGTTCGGCTTCTTCTCGTACATGGGCCAGCTCGGGCTCGTCCCCACCTTCAACGCCTCCGTCGAGCTGCCCCGCTACCGCTTCCGCTTCTACACGGACGGCACGCGTCAGCACCCCGTCACCGACCTGCCTCCCATCCCGGTGACGGCCAGCGGAAACCCGCTCGACCTCAACCCCGCCCTGGATGAGAACGGAGCGCCCATCATCGGCCCCAACCTCTTCCCGCAGTGGTTCACGACCGATCCGGGACGCGCCCTCATCACCGGAGACCCGCTGGACTTCGAGGCGTTCGACGTCCCGTCGCTCCGCGGCGTCTCGCGGACAGCCCCGTACTTCCACGACAACAGCTTCGCGACCTTGCCGGAGGTGCTCACCGTCTACAGTCAGGGCGTCCTGCCCTTCATCCCCACGATGAACCTGCCGCCGGTCCACCCGTCCGAAGTCCCCGGCGGCGCTCCCGAATCGCTCAGCGTGGCCCAGAAGCAGGATCTACTCACCTTCCTCCGCAAACTCTGAGGTGGGTGCCGACACCTGGGGAAACACCCTCACCCCAACCCTCTCCCAGAGGGAGAGGGGGCAACGGGGGCAGGCCGTCAGTTGCTCTTGTGCTGCTGCTTGAGCAGGTAGTCGCCGTAGTCCTCACGCAGCTTGGTCTTGAGGAACTTGCCGGTGGAGGTGCGGGGAATCTGCGGGATGAAGACGTAGTCATCCGGCAGCCACCACTTCACGAAGCGCTTCTCCAGGTGGGCGGCGAGCTCCTCCTTGGTGGCGGACTGGTCCGGCTTGAACACCACGGCGGCGAGCGGACGCTCGTCCCACTTGGGGTCCTTCGCGGCGAACACGGCGGCCTCGAGCACGGCCGGGTGGGCCATGAGGGCGTTCTCCAGGTCCACAGAGCTGATCCACTCGCCGCCCGACTTGATGACGTCCTTGGAGCGATCGGTGATGCGCACGTAGCCATCGGCGTCGAGCGTGACGACATCCCCCGTCTTGAACCACCCATCCGCGGTGAAGCGATCCGGGCCCTCGCCTCCGTAGTACGACGAAGCAACCCAGGGTCCGCGCACCTCCAGCTCGCCCATGGTTGCTCCATCCCAGGGGAGCACCTGACCCGAGTCACCCACGTGGCGCACCTCCACGAGCGGGAGGGCGAAGCCCTGAGTCGCGCGGATGGCGAGCCGCTCGGGCTGGGGGAGGTGCTCGTGGTGGCGGCGCGGGCGGGCGATGGTTCCGACGGGGTTGAGCTCGGTCATGCCCCAGGCGTGGGTGACGATGAGACCATGGCGGTGGAGGAAGCCGTCGATCATCGCAGGAGGCGCCGCGGAGCCGCCGATGGCCATGGTGCGAACGGACTTCAAGTCCCAGCGCTTCGGCTCCTGATCGAGCAGGGCGAGGATGCCGAGCCAGATGGTGGGCACGCCGGCTGCAAGGGTGACGCGCTCGCCGGCCATGAGGTCCAGAAGGGACAAGGGGTCGAGGTGGGGCCCTGGGAAGACGAGCTTCGCGCCGGTGAAGACCGCGGCATGAGGCATGCCCCAGGCGGCGGCGTGGAACATGGGCACCACGGGGAGGATGGCGTCCGGCTCGCCGATGCCGAACGTGTCGGTCATGGTCAGGGCGAGCGCGTGCAGCACACAGGAGCGGTGGGTATAGAGGACGCCCTTGGGATTTCCGGTGGTGCCGGAGGTGTAGCAGAGCATCGCCGCGGAGCGCTCATCGAGCTCGGGGAAGGCAAACGAGTCCTTCTCGGGCTCGAGCAACTTCTCGTAATCGAGACGTCCCTCGGAAGCGGGGCCGTCATCGGGGATGACGATGACGTGCTGAACGGAGGGGACGGCCGCGATGAACTTCTCGAGCAGCGGGAGGAGGGAGCGGTCCACGACGATGACGCGGTCCTCGGCGTGGCGAGCGATATAGGCGAGGTCGTTGGGGTGGAGGCGAAGGTTGAGGGTATGGATGACCGCGCCCATGGCGGGGACGGCGAAGTAGAGCTCCAGGTGGCGGTGGTGGTTCCAGGAGAGCGAGGCCACGCGGTCGCCGGGCTTCACGCCGAGCCGGGTGAGAGCGTTGGCGAGCTTACAGGTGCGCCGGTAGAAGTCGGCGTAGGTATAGCGGTGGAGTGACTTGTCGGGCTGGCGGCTGACGATCTCCGAGCGGCCGAAGTAGGTGCGGGCCCGCTCGAGGAAGTGCGTGAGCGTGAGCGGGAAGTCCATCATGCGTCCGGTGAGCATCGGTACATCCCCCTGAAGCGAGTAGAGGGCACCGATGCTACCTCGCAACCGAACGACTCACCCCTGCCGAACGCGCAGCACCACCTTGCCGGTGGCCTTGCGGGAGTCCAGCTCGCGCAGGGCCTGTGCCGCCTGCTCCAGGGGGAACACCTGGCCTACCACCGGCTCCACGAAGCCCTTGTCCGACAGCTCCGCCAACCCCTTGGCGATCTCCGCCGTGAGCGAGGGCTCCTGCATCACGAACGCGCCCCACGCCACGCCCACCACGTCCACGTTCTTGAGCAGCAGCCGATTCACCTTCACCTCGGGAATCCGCCCGCCCGCGAAGCCCACCACCAGCAGCCGGCCCTCGGGGGCGAGGCACTTGAGGCTCAGGTCGAAGATGTCTCCTCCCACCGGGTCCATCACCACATCCACGCCCCGGCCCCCGGTCGCCTCCTTCACCTGCGACACCCAGTCGCCCGTGGACAGGAATGCCTTGTCCGCGCCCGCAGTGCGAGCCACCTCCGCCTTGTCCTCGCTGCTCACCACCGCGAGCACCCGCGCGCCCGCGCCACGAGCCACCTGGATGGTCGCCGTCCCCACCCCACCCGCCGCGCCGTGCACCAGCACCGTCTCGCCGGACTTCAACCGTCCGCGCCGGTGCAGCGCGAAGTGCGCCGTGTGGTAGTTCATCACCGTGCCGGCGGCCGCCTCGAAGCTCCAGCCCTCGGGGATGCGGAACGTCATCCCCGGCGGCGCGGCCACCACGTCCGCCCAGCCCCCGAGCATCATGAAGGCCATCACCCGGTCTCCCGCCTTCACGCCCGCGCCCGCCGGAGCGCTGCGCACCACGCCCGCGACCTCCACTCCCGGCACGAAGGGCAGCGGCGGCTTCATCTGATACTGCCCCTTGGTCAGCAGCAGGTCCGGGAAGCTCACCCCGGCCGCCACCACGTCGATGAGCACCTGGTCACCCGCCTCGGGCTCCGGCACATCCACCAGCTTCAAACCCTCGGGACCGTCCAACCGCTCGAGCTGCAACGCGCGCATGGTGTTGCTCCCCCGGCCCGTCCTGGCGGGCCGCCTCGGTATGTTGGCCGCGCACACTACTCCGACTGGGCTTGAGTGGTCGGAATCACCAGACAACGGAATCAGCTCACACCCCGTCTTTTCTCGGCTGTCCGGATTTATCGGAGGTGCCTGCTAGAGTGGGAATTCCCCACCGGAGGCACTGATGACGTCCACGCTGCGGGTGCTGCTGCTCTCCCAGGCAGAAGGGCCTGACAACCCATCTGTTGGGGCCACAGAGCCACAGCTGTCAGCCGCCTCGGCTACTTCCAACCGCGCCAACCCTGACTACCACCCTGCGGGAGCCTTCGCTTCCGTGGGCCTGGGGGTAGACCATGCGCGCTGACTCGCCGCGTCCCCGGTGCGCGGGGCTGCTGCTCGTCCTGGCCCTGCTGTCCACCGGCTGCGCGTCGCTGCGGCCACTGCCGGGCCGGCAGATGAGCCTGCGTTACACGCACGGAGAGGACGGCGCGCCCGCATGGGCCGAAGTACCGGGCGAGGAGTCCTCGTCCGAGCCCAAGGGTCCGCAGCGGCTGCACCGCCGCCAGGGCTCGCGGGAGGCGGTGACGGCGGTAGGCCCTGGCAGCATGGAGGGGACTACTGAGAGAAGCGCCCTGGCGGCCCACCTGGCGTTTCGCAGTAGCGTGGGTGAGGTGTCCGGCTCCACCCGCCGCATCTCCGGCGAGCTCTCCAGACTCAAGGCAAGCCACCTGGGCATCGCTGGTGCGGGCAACGGCATCTTCGTCCGCTACGTCGATTATGGCGAAGCTCAGTTGCGGTGGATTGAGGCCGAGCTTGCCGCCGCCACGGAGTTGGTCGCCAACGCCTCAGAGGTGGAGGACTCGGACATGCAGCTCGCATTGCTGCGCCTCGCCGGCCCACGGCTGGAGGCCGCCATGATGGGCTCCATCCTGCTGACCGTATGGGTTGACTTCCTCAACCTCACCGACGCCACGCTCTCCCGCACCTCTATGGTGTGGAGACGCTGTTCGTGAAAATGGAGCGCTGGCAGAAGAGGATGGAGCCCGCCTTGACGGCGCTCTCGTCCCTGGAGCCAGAGCAGGTGGAGGCCGCGGCGGACGACATGCCCGCCCTGGTAGGCCACCTCACGGGCGAGTTCGCTGCACTCCTCGAGGCCGTGCACAAGGGGGCGAAAGTCCTCGAGACGGCGCTGGTGCTGAAGGAGTCCATGGAGACGCTCACCATGCTGTCGGCACTGAGGTTTTCGCTCCCCGCCATGCGCCCGGCCGCTCCCGCCATGCTCGGCGTGGGCCTCATGGTGGGCCCCAACGGCGTGATGATGGGGACGCGGATTGTCGTGTCCGCCGAGTGGGTGGAGATGATGCGCCAGTTGGTGCGCGCGGGCATCCTCTCCCTGCCCGCCAGCAGCGCCGCTGTGCGGATTCAAGCCGGCCAGGTGATGATGGCGCAGGCGGACGGCGGGCTGCCACAGGGCGTGCGCGACGCGCTTGGCGATGGGCCCGAGGTACGGGCCATGCGCGTGACGGGCAAAGCGGGGGCCGGTATGGCCGAGCCACCGCGGCACCACGTCATGCCCAAAGAGTTCCGCGAGTGGTTCGAGAAGCGCGGCTTCACCGGCAAGATGAGCATCGAGTGGTTCTGCGTCACGCTGCAGCAGGCACACCACCAGGCAATTCACGGTGGTGGAAACTGGAAGCTGGGGCGCAAGTGGCCCGGTGAATGGAACCGGATGATCATGAAGGTGCTGCGCGACGCCGAGGTTGAAGCCGGCCGGACGTTGACGCGGAACACGATCCTGGAGATCGTCGCGGAGTACATGAAGGAGTACGGAATCCCCATGAACTTCATCCGCTGCGGTGGGAGATGAGCGACGGACGTGCTTGGGAGGGCAACGTGAAAGCGCGCCTGTATGAGCGGGTGCGCCAGCGTGGTTATGATTCGCTCACCGCCTTCGCCGAGGCGCGCCCCACCGCCTCACTATTGGAACTGGCGGATGAGCTTGGTCCTGATGACATCGCAGCAGTGCAGGTCTTCAGCGGGTTGGTGGCGGAGGCGGAGCGTAGCCGTCGGGTCACACGGTTGGTGCGCGGGCAACTCGTGCGCGAACTGTCTCAGCGTCTCCCAAACGGTTGGCCGGCCGTGCTTGACGACGAAAACCACCTCAAGGTTGCCGTGGCACTCGCCCGTTGGGGGACCTACACCCCAGAAACTCATGAACAGCACGTCGAGCGGGCCAAGGCAGCGCTCCGCACTTCGCCGCCACCAGCCGGGTGGCGACCGCTGGGACCCGACGACGAACTGTTGCTCACTCTCCTGCCTGACGAAGAAGTCTGAACTGCACCCCGACCGGCTCACCTACCGCATCGTGTACCGCGTGGTCCGGGACGGAATCGAGGTGCTAACGGTCTTCGAGGGACATCGCCTCTTGCCGGAAGACGTCATTCCGGGAGACGACGAGGGCTAAGGACCGAGCCGGCTCAAGCGCCACGCGCTTCTTGCCGCGCACGAGCACGTCCCACCACTTGAAGGTCATGGCGAGGATGGTGTCCAGCTCACGCGTGTCGTGGGAGGTCGCGAGCGACCTCGAGCCGGGCAGGCAATAGGCCGCGATGGGAGACGCGGAGAGGATGTGCAGAATCCCCTGCGAGAAGCCGTCCCCCGCGTAGACGACGCAGACGGGAATCCGCATGCTCTCCAGGTCCTGCAGGGCGAAGGGAATCTTCTCGTCCACGGTGCCCACGCTGCCCTGGTACTTGCATTCAATGGCGAGCGCCGTGCGTGTGGTGGGCTCGAGCACGAAGATGTCCACGCGCCGGCCCCGGCCCGTGAGCGTCTTGCCGATGTGCACCTCGCGGTACACCTTCACCCCGCGCGAGGCGAAGTTCTTCACGATGTATCTGGCCACCAGGTCCGCGTATTCGTGTCCAGTCATCCGTGCCTCCCACGTCTGGCCCCTCACCCGCTCCGAGCCAGACGCATGCCTCGCGTGTCCGCCGTCTCCTCGGGCACCGCTCCCTCGGCGCGCAAGCGGGTGTCGGAGATCTCCAACGCCTCGTCACAGATGTCGGTGCCGCGGAAGTCCCGCCCCAGCCGCACCGCCGCCACGCCCACCGAGCCCGAGCCCATGAAGGGGTCCACCACCACGTCTCCGGGCGAGCTGCTCTGCCGGATGAGCACCTCGCTGAGCGCGGGGGGCTTCTCCACCGGGTAGCCCCGGTGGATGCGCGGCACCGGGAGCACGTCCGCCACGCCCAGGTCGCTCAACCGTCGCCGGCCCTTCTCGAAGAAGAGGATGAGCTCGTAGCGGGAGCGGTAGTGGTAGCCCATGCCAATGTGCTGCTTGTCCCAGACGATGGGCTTCCAGAACCGGAAGCCCGCGGCCTCCGCGAGCGGCTTCGCGATGAACATCGTCTCCGGGTCGCAGAAGAGATAGAAGTGCGAGTCCCGTTTCAGCACCCGCCAGACCTCGGCGAACAGCTCGGGGAAGCGCGCGTTCGGGAAAATCTGGAACCAGAGGTTGCTCGACGCCTTGCTGCGCTTGAGGCGCGTGGTGGTGCCGATGGCGCGGTGCTTCTCGAGGGACTCGTAGGCGGGGTCGGTGATGACGAGGTCCACCGACGACTCCGGCAGGGTGCGGAGCCACTCGACGGCATCACTTTGAGACAGACGGTAGCGGGACATGAGGGAGGCGCACCGGGAGTAACCGGCGCGGGGGCAGCGTACCCAGGGAGTATGACATCCCTCGCCACCCGCCCTCCTCCCCGGGTCGGAAGAGTTATTCAGGAACGAGCAAATGGGAGGATGGAGGCAAGGAACTGGAGGAACGAGGTACGGTGCGCCCCATGACGCCAATGACCCGAGTCCTCGTGTTGCTGTGCGGGCTATCCGGTGTGACCGCGTGCCTCATCGAGCCCGATGTGCTGCGCATCACCAACGGCTATCAATCCGCCGCCGCTACTTCCGGCGAACAGCCCGTCACGCTGCGCATCGAGATCAGCGATCCGTATGGCCAGACGCCCACCTTCAAGTGGTCGGCGCCCGCGGGCAACCTGGGCGCATCCAAGGACACGGCCACCGGGAGCGAGGTCATCTGGACGGCGCCCTCCTGCCCCTCGGCGGAGTCGAGCGTCATCATCACGGCCACCGTCACCGATGCCCAGGGGCTCTCCGGCTCCACGAACTTCCAGGTGAGTCTGGAGTGCGCGAAGTGGGCACCCACCGCCCAGATGAGCGCCACCCGCTCTGGGCATACCGCCACCCTGTTGCCCTCGGGCCAGGTGCTGGTGACGGGCGGCTGGTCCACGGGCAACCTCTACATCCCCACCGCGGAGGTGTACGACCCTACCACCGGCGCCTGGACGCCCACGCCCAACATGAGCGTCGCCCACGCCGGTCATACCGCCACCCTGTTGCCCTCGGGTCAGGTGCTCGTCACCGGCGGCATCAACGCCCAGGGCGTCACCGCCGCCGCGGAGCTGTTCGACCCGAGTCTGGGAAGCTGGCTCCCCACCGGCGCCATGACGTCCCCGCGCAGCCAGCACGCCACCGTCCTGCTGCCCGACGGCAAGGTGCTCGTCACCGGCGGCGTCGTCAGCAATAACTTCGTCGCCACGGCGGAGCTGTACGACCCGGCCACCGGCTCCTGGTTCCCTACCGGCAGCATGGCGGTCTCCCGCTTCAACCACACCATGACCGTCCTGCCCTCTGGCAAGGTGCTCGTCACCGGCGGTCACGGTACCTCCTCCACGGAGCTGTACGACCCGGCCACTGGCACCTGGAGCCTCGCTGGCAACATGCGCGCCAACCGCTCTTCGCATGCGGCCACCCTGTTGCCCTCGGGCAAGGTACTCATCTCCGGCGGACTCAACGGCAGCTTCGTCACCATCCTGACGGAGCTGTACGACCCGGACACCGGGACCTGGTCCCTCTCCGGCAACATGATCACTGGCAGGGCCACCCACACGGCCACCGTGCTGCCCTCGGGCAAGGTGCTCGTCTCCGGTGGCCGAGGCTCTGAGCGCTACTACGCCGCGGCCGAGGTGTACGACCCGGCCACTGGCACATGGTTCAGCATCGGCAACCTGGGCTCCGTCCGCGCGGCCCATACCGCCACCCTGCTGCCCTCAGGCACGGTGCTGGTGACCGGCGGACGTGACGAAGTGGGTTACTCCTCCTCCTCGGAGCTCTTCACGCCCTGAGACAGAGTGAGGCCTGGATTGCGCATGCCCCCTCTCCCTCTGGGAGAGGGCGGGGGGTGAGGGTAGTCGTTTCAACGATGGAGACAGGAGACTCCTTCATGAATCGCCGGATCGCCGTGCTCGCAGGAAGCCTCGCCGCCTTCACCACGCCCGAGCCCATTCCCGTCCTCACCCAAGGCCATGCGGCCCAGGACGTCCAGGTACGCGTGCGCCCCGGCGGGTAACGCGCCTCACACTCGCTCGCTCTCCATCGAAGGGGAGACCCGCGCGGAGGGAACCCGCCACCTCCGGCGCTCCTCCGCCTGGGTAATCGCCCACGCCGCGTTCACCAGTCCGATGTGACTGAAGGCCTGTGGGAAGTTGCCCAGCAGCTCCCCGCTCTCGGGCTCCACCTCCTCGGACAGCAACCCCACGTCATTCACGTGCTCCACCGCCTGCGTGAACGTCTCGCGGGCCCGCTCCACCTCGTCCGCCAGCGCGTACGCCTGTGCCAGCCAGAAGGTGCACAGGAGGAACGTGCCCTCCTCGCCCTCCAGCCCATCCTCTGCCCGGTAGCGGTACACCAGCCCCCGGGCATCCGTGAGGTCCGTGGCGATGACCTCCATCGTGGCGCGCATCCTGGGGTCGCTCGCTGGCAGGAAACCGCAGCTGGGCAGCATCAGCACCGACGCATCCAACACATCCGAGTCGAAGGACTGCGTGAAGGCCCCCACCTGCGCGCTCCACCCGTGCTCCAGGATGGCCGCGCGGATGTCGCGCCGCACCCGCTTCCAGCGTGCCACGCGCTCCGCATCCGCGCCCAGCATGTCCTTCAGCTCCAGGGCCCGGTCCATCGCCACCCAGCACATCAGCTTCGAGTAGAGGTGGTGGCGAGGCGGGCCCCTCATCTCCCAGATGCCTTGATCCGGCTCGGTCCAGCGGTCCGCGGCCGTATCCGCCAGCGTCATCAGGAACTGCCGCCCAGCCTCGTCCAGCCCACCGAGCTGCGCCTTGAGCCGGTGCGCCGCCCCGAGCACCTCGCCGTAGACATCGAGCTGCCGCTGCGTCCACGCCCCATTGCCCACCCGCACCGGCCAGCTCCCTCGCCACCCTGGCAGGTGCGGCAACACGCGCTCGCTCAGGTCGCGCTCTCCGCCAATGCCAAACATGATTTGAAGGTCCTCGCCCCGATGCATCTGCGTCATGGCCGAGGTGAGGAAGTCGAAGAAGACCTCCGCCTCGTCCGGACAGGCCGCCACCCAGAGCGCTTCCAGCGTGAGGCTCGCGTCGCGCAGCCACGTGTAGCGGTAGTCCCAGTTGCGCTCGCCCCCCACCGACTCGGGCAGCGAGGTGGTGGGCGCGGCGACAATGGCGCCTGTCGGCTGGAAGGTGAGCGCCTGCAACACCCGGCCGCTGTGGTGCACCAGCTCGCGCCAGGGGCCCTCGTAGTTCTGGTGCATGTCCGACCAGCTCCGCCACCCCTCCACCGTGTCTCGGAGCCACGCGTCGATCTCCCCCTGGCTCCAGGCGCGCAGTGGCGGCTCCCACCACGCGCGGTGCTCCAGGGCGAAGCTCACCGACTCGCCCGCCCGCAGGGTGAAGCGCCCGGACGCGCTGCAGTCCTCGATGCGCAAGCGCACTGGCGAGGACAGCCGCAGCATGTCCGCGCCGCCCCGTGCCGACAGCCCGCCCTCCACCTCGCGCAGCAGCGGGTGCACCAGGCCGTACTCGGGCCGCGGGCGGAAGTCCGTCTCGAACTCCACCTGCCCCTCCACACACATCACCCTGCGCAGCAACATGCCGGGCGCGTTGGCTCCCAGGGAGTGCTCGCGATTGCCCCACCCCAGCGCCATTGCCTCCACCTGCACGGCAATGCCGGTGGGCGTGTGGTGCAGCGTCTCCAGCACGAGCGTGCGTTCAAGGTAGCGCCGGTGCGAGCGTCCCCTCACCGGCCGAAGCACCCAGTGCCCCGCCTCCGCGCCCAGCATGCGACCAAACACAGAAGGCGAGTCAAAGCGGGGCCAGCACAGCCAGTCCACCGAGCCTCGGCGGCTCACGAGCAGGGCCGAGTGGCAGTTGGACAGCAAGGCATAGTCGGAGATGGGCGGCGCACGCATGAGGTCTCCCGTGTGCCCTGAATCTAGGCACGCGCGCCCAGGCCCTCCGCCCTCTCCCCAGCGGGAGGGCGAGCAAGCAACTGCTTCAGCGTGCTGTTGGACCGGCGCGAACAGGCACGTCCCGTAGCGACTGGCTCTTCGGGCACGCGAGTCTGCCCCGGTCCCGCCACCCACAGGCCGTGCTAGACCTCCGAGGTCATGAAGCTGGCCCCACCTGTAGAGAATGCATCCTTCCCCTTCCCCGCCCGCGGAGACAAGGTGGAGGGCTACGAGATCGTGGCGCCACTGGGCTCCGGAGGCCACGGGCTCGTCTACAAGGTGGTGCGCGAAGAGCGCTTCTTCGCCCTCAAGCTGTTGCGCGCCCGCTCCCTGGACGCTCGGGGTCAGCGCGAAATCAACATCCTCCGGCACCTCCTGCATCGCAACGTGGTGCGCCTGCACACCTGGGGCAGATGGCCGCATGCCGTCCATGGACACCTCTTCTTCGTCATGGACTTCGTCGCGGGCCGGACGCTGGAGGAGTGGGCACTGGAGGACAACCCCTGTGCGCGGTGCGTGGCCCGCGTGCTGCTGGAGGTGGTGCGGGCATTGGCAGACATCCACGCCCGGGGCGTGCTGCACCGCGACCTCAAGCGGGAGAACATCCTGCTGCGCACCTCGGATGGGGTGCCCATGCTGGTGGACTTCGGAATCGGCTGGCTGGCGGGAGAGCCGACGCTGACGGGTGAGACGCTCCCACCGGGCACACCCGAGTACCGCAGCCCCGAGGCCCTGCGCTTCGAGCGGGAGCACGCGGACGGACAGGCGCGCTACACGCCCGACGCGGGGGATGAGTCATGGGCCCTGGGCGTCATCCTCTACTGGCTGCTCACGGACGTGCTGCCCTTTGGCCTGCGCTACGTGGGCGCACTCAACGAGCGCATCCTCACGGTGAGGCCCAAGGCGCCTCGCGAGGTAAACCCGCGCGTGCCCCAGGTGCTCAGCGAGCTGTGCATGCGCATGTTGGAAAAGGAGCGGGAGGCTCGCTTCGCCACGTGCGTGGAGCTGGCGGGAGCACTGGAGGCGGCGCTGGCCGGGGCGGACGAGAGCTGGGTGCTGCCGCTGGTGGACGTGGAGGCGCCGGAGCTGGCGCCTACCGAGGACGTGCCTGGAATGGCACCAGGCGATGCGGGGGCGAAGGAGGCCCAGCGGTGGACCGCGGGCCCGCTACGGCGGGGACAGAAAACCAGGCGCGGGCCAGCACCCGCGCGGCACGAATGCGGCCCTGCCGTCGTGGAGCCACCCGTCCCTGCATCCGTCCCTGCACAGAAGGTGGCCGGGTCCGCGCCCGTTGGTGAAGCGCCAGATGCGGCGGTGATGGCCGGGCCTGCCCCGCGAGCGTCACCGCCTCCGGTGGCTGAAGCCGCCGCGCCACCCGCAACCCACGAGCATGGGGCGCAGGGCGTATCACACGCTCCGCCGAACCCTGCCCACCGTGCACACGCGCGCTCGCTGCTCGCCGCGGGCATGACGCCGATTCACGCGGCAATGGTGGCGCTCGCGGTGGTGCTGCTGGGCGTGGGGGTACTGGCGGGTGCCTGGGCCGTGAAGGGCCGCACGGCCGCTACGCCAGTCCCGGCGTTACCAGAGGAGCCCCTCCCACCCGGGAGGTTGGCGAGCAACCCGACGCTGCACACCTATCTGGTCCGCGAAGTGGCGGCCTCGAGAGGGCCGTCCGAAGCTGGAGGGGGCGCGGCCACAGTCCTGGACCCTCCTCCCGCGTCCACCTTCGCTACCATGCTCCGCGAGAATGACGCCCGCTTGAAGTCCGAAGAGAAGCCCACCCCGAGGCCGCAGCGTAAGGCATTGCCCTGTGTGCCCAACCGCCAGGAGACGTGCGTGGTGGGCTTCTGCATCGTGTTGCTCACCGGCTGCACCAGCACGCCCCAGGTGGTGCGCCCCCCGCCCAAGCCCGCCGACTGCCCTCCCGAAGCCCTGAAGGCCATGAAGGAGCTGGGCATCGCCATCGGCGACACAGCGGGTGTCACCTTCCCCGCCGAGGGCGGCGCCGCACCCGTCACCGTGCGCGAGTCCACGCCGGTGCGGACACTGGATCGGCTGGGGCAATTGGACCCGGTCTACCTCACCGGGCGGCTCTACCTGGGGCCAGAGCGCGTCTACGGCCGCTTCACCCAGGCCAGGACGCATACCGGGAAGACATACCCGGTCTGCATGGAGTTGCTCGCCCTCGACGAGAAGACGCCCGGCGCCATCAGGGAAGACGTTGGCGGCCCCGCCGACTCCGCCGTGATCATCTCCTCGGAGTTCGTCCGGGTGGTGGACCGCTTCGAGTAGCACCGGCTCGGGCGGCATGGAGACGGGAAGGTGTGGTAGAGGCCAACGCCTCGGGTCTCCACGTCCCGCCTCGCCTAGGAGGTTGACTCCCCGTGCCCCTCACGTCCCCCGTGGGCCTGCTCGCGCTGGCCCTCCTCGCCTCTTCGTCCGAAACCTCCGCACCGCCCCCATCAGACGCGTGTGAAACGGCCAGTCCTCGCATCACGCTGACGACCGAGAGCACCGCGAAGGCGCACGTGGTGTGCATCAGCCCGGATGTGCCCCTCACGTTCCGCTTCGACGCGCCGCTTCAACCAGAGTCCGTGCGGCTCGAGAAACGGGAGCGCTTTGAAGACGTGGCCCCCGGACAGCAGAGCCTCTTGCTGGTGCCACCAGAGAACCTGGAGGCCGGGGAGCGTTTCAAGGTGGAGGTGTGCTTCGCGGACAATGCGGCCCCCAAGTGTGCCTCCTTCCTCTTGCTGGCGCATCCGGCACTGGGCATGTCGCAGGTGAAGGTGTTTCGCGAGCACCGTCCGGTGGAGTCCTTCCAGGAGGCGGAGGAGGCGGCCCAGGCCGAGGTGCGGCAATGCCGGGAGGAGGTCCGGCAGTTGCGAGCCGAGCGCGGTGTACCCGAGGGGCTCAGGGGCGCGATTGCCTCGGGGTTGCTGGGAAAGAATGGCATCACCGCCAGGAATCTGACTGGCAGGTTCACCAAGCCGAAGGAAAATGCCCTCGTCCCTCGCTACGTCTACAGCTACCGCGCCGAAGGCCGCGTTGCATTGGAGGTATGGCTGGAGAATCCCGGCATGGAGCCCTGGATGGCGGCGGGCGCGGTGCTGCGAGGGCCCAAGGGCGAGGTGTTGAAGCCACTGCCCCTCTGGCAGCCGGAGCCCATCCTCCCGGGTAGAGCAGGCGCCGGGGACGAGTTCCGGCCAAGGGGCCGCGTGGTGGTGGAGGTGCTGGCCTCGGCAATGGAGGCGCGGGGCACGTACACCCTCACGCTCTGGGACAAGGACACCAAGCGCACCGTCACCCTGGGGAACGTCACCTTCCCGTAGCGGCTCCCCATAGAACTGCGGGACTCCTCCCGCCCCCCAGCTCAGACCTCGAGGAATTTGATACCGGTGATGCCCTCGGCCTCCATGGCAGACTTGACGTGCTCGGAGACGATGAGGACGACCAGCCAGCCCCAGGGGCGGAAGATGTGAGCGTCCCCTATCTTCTCCGGATCCACCTTCAGCCCACGCACGTTCCGGTATTGGCCCTCCTTATCCGGGCGGTTGTCCTCAGGCAGCCAGTAGAGCACCTCCTCACACCGGGCATCGTCGATGCACCGGATGACTCGCAAGGCATTGAGAATGAACCAGGGCTCTGTCTGCCCCTCCACCTCCACGGGAATGAACTGCACCTCATTCTGGAGCCCCAGGCGCTCGAAGAGCGAGACGACACGCCGGTGGACAACGGGAATGCCCATGGACTCTGTGTATTCGAGCGCAACACCCGCTGGCTTCACGGGCAAGCGGATCGGTCTCTCGATTTCCAGGACTCGCCCCTCGTTGAACTGCCAGATGTCAAACCACTCATCCTCGCCCTCGCCCCCGGTCTCTTCGTGGAGAGGCATCCTCACGTGCCAACGCCCTGGGATGTACTTGTTGTCATTTATTTTGTAGTACTTGTCATATCTGGTCATGGCTTCCTCGTGGCCAGCTTGTTGAGCTTGGAGCCCGGCGTACAGACTTCCCCTGCAATCCTGTCGAGCTCGTCCACGAGCCTGGTTCGGCACTCGGCCCGTGGCCTACAGGTCCCGAGCGCCGCCCGCAGTCTTTCGAAAACGTCGCTGTGATACGCCTCGGGATGGGGTCCCTTGTGGTCTCGCAGGTAGACGATGTTCGCCGGGTCCTCCAGGCTCATCCCCGCTCGCGCGAAGAGTGTCTCGAAATCCGGCGTCCAGGGACCACCATTGCTTTCGGAGATGTCATTCTTGTTGGTGCACAGGTGGTGGCGATGGTGGCTGTCCTGCTTCGACTCCGCACACGCCCCTGTCGTCCGTGCAGAGGACACCGCCGACGTCACCGCCGCCGTCGCAGTATTCGCCGTCACCCCCATCAGCACCACCGTCCCCTCCGCCACGTTCACCTGCGCCCTCGTCCCCGCCGCCACCCTCACGCTTCCCCTCGCCCCTCCTCCCACCATGGCGAAGCGCGGTGGTGACAGGCTCGCCCACAGCCCTCCCTTCGGCACCTCCGGTAACCCCTTCGCCAGCTTCGCCCCCGCCACCGTCACCAGCACCCTCAGCCCCACTCCTCCCAGCGCCTTCCCAAACCTCTCCGCCACCGCCTCCAGCTCCTCCCTCGTCCTCGCCTCCTCCGCCTCCTGGTACAGCCTCAGGCACGCCTGCCCCACGTTGTAGAGTTCCGCCGCGCTGTACGTCAGCAGCAGTCCCACCGTGACGGCTCCCGCCAACGCCTTGCTGAACACCGGCTCCGGTACCGCCCACGCCAGCATGTACAGCATCATGGACGTCCCCACGGACAGCAGGACAGCGGGCGAGCTGAACAGCTCCAGCGCCGCCTCCCTCACGCCTTCCCCCATGTAGCGCGGCGAGAGCCTCAGCGCCTGAAACCACCTGGCGCTCTCCAGTGTCCCCGGCAGTTGCACCTGCGCCGGCCCCAGCAGCTCCTCGTACTCCTCTCTCACCCTCCTCTCCAACGCCGAGGGCCTCGCCTCCTCCGCTGGCACATGGCCCGCCAGGGCCAACATCGCTGCCGGGTACGGCTTCTCCTTATGCCTGCTGCTCGCCTGCTGGAATTCCTCCTCCAGCGCCTCCACCACCTCCCTCGCCTCTTCCTCCCTCCACAGCCCCAGCGCCGGGTTCGGCTTCAACCTCTTGAAGCTCAGCCTCAGCCCCTGCCCCTCGTCCCCCTGGTACCCGCTCACCCCCACCGGCTCCAGCACCGGCAGTTCGTCCTTGGCCCTTGCTGGAGTGCCCCCCAGTGCCAGCGCCAACAGCAACAGCAGGTAGATGGGTTGAAGGACTCTTGGCTGCATGTACGCGGCTCCTCCGGCCCTTCGGGATGCAAGGCGGTGGCGGCCAGTGTCCCTCACCTCAGAGGTGGGATGCCAGACACGACCCTGGCCCGGGGCTCGCGGCATCACCACCGCGATGGCCCGGGTTGCACTCACTGTGACGCCCCGGCGCCCCTCCACCCCCCGGGGGACTTCCACCAGCCTCGCATCGAAACCTATGTGGGCATGAGGAAACCGGAGAGCGGCCTGCGCTTCGCCGATGTGCTCGTCCTCGAAGAGGGCGCGCCCGCGAGCACGCCGCCCCGCGTGGAGACATTCAGATTCAAGAGCCGTGACCTCTCCCTGTTGAAGCCAAGCCCGTTGGCGGCACAGATGAAGGCGGACGCCAGCGAAGCCCTGGGGTATTACGGCGGAACGGTGGACGTCCGCCGGCCCGCCCTCCAACACCTTGGCTCCGAAGTGACAGTGCACAGAGTCCGCCTCATCTACGAGGGCGGCGCACTCAAGCCCAAGGATGCAAAAGAGCAGGCGGCAGCAGTAGCAGCAGCCCAAGAAGCAGTCCCAGGCGTGGAGGTGCTGTTCCGATGAAAGTGCTGGAGCTTCACGACCTGGATCCGGAGGACAACCTCCGGTTCGATTTCGAAGGCACCTTCGATCAGCAGGCCGCACTTGAGCACGAACTGGAGCCCCTGCTGCAAGCACTCGAGAAGTACGCGAACGGGTGGATGCCAGATGTCGTTGAAGGCAAGCGGCGACGCAAATACTCCCGCGGTGCCATTTGGAAGGCTCTGGAGGAGGAACGCGACGAAAAGAGCACGTCCATCGTGTTTGGCCGCACGAAGTGGCCCGCGTTGTATATGTGGCCCAGGCTCTCTTTTCCGCCACTCCCTCCAAAGTTACGCCTCTCGCTCAAGGTGCAGCCCCTTTCCTTCTTCGCGGAGACGGAACGCTGCCGGAATTTCGTAGAGATGGTGCGCGCATGGGCCTCTCGCTACCCCGTCTCCTACGCCATGGCCCACAGCATGGCTGACGATCAGTTGTCTGGCGCTCCCTGGTTCGGCCGCGACATGCAGGCCTCCATTCGGGACGGCTTCGACAAAATCTATGAGGTGTTCTGGCTCAACGTCTTCGGCCCCAAGCTGGTGGAAGCCGTCGGCCGCGAGCGCATGCTCTCCACCCCAGCCCACCGGGTGGAAGAGTTGCCCAACGGCTCCGTCCTCCTGGTGCTCTGGCCCACCGCCGCCGGCTTCGCCAGCGACGAGGCCCGCCTCGCCCAGGCCCGCGCCCACGCCCACCTCCGGCCCGACCTCGACTTCAACACCCTGCTGCGCACCCTGCGCGAGCGCAGCGCCACGCTCGCCCCCGTCGAGCCCCGCTTCCACCCGGACGTGGCTCCTCTCCTCTCACGCGTCGTGGACGACTGCGCCATTCACGAGCGCCAGCGCCGCATCGCCGAGCTCAACCTCTACCAACCTCCCGAGCCCGACGAGTGGCTCCCCGCCTCCTCCGCCCTGCCCTCCGATGTGGCCGACCCGGCGCGTGCTCGCAAGGATTACGACACCCTCGCCGAGCACCTCGTAGCGTTACTGCACTCCAAGGTTCCCTCCGTCTTCGACGAGACTCCCCAGTCCCTCACCGACGTCGACTTTCAGTTCTGGCACGAGGACTTCCCCACCGTCTTCGAGCGCCACCACATCGACGCCCATGCGGTGCCCCCCATCGGCGCCTACCTGGGCCAGGTGCTGGTGCGCAACCTGGGAGGCCAGTGGATTCCCCGCCAGAAGCTCGAGGAAGCGCAAGTCCTCGTGGGAAACCGCGTCTGGCTGCCCTTCGTCCGGGCCTGGCGCTACATGCGCTCGCGCCAGTCCCTCCTGGACTCCTCCCTCACCCAGTTCTACCGCGTCGCCGAGCATCACCGGGGCTGAAGCCCCGGAACGGCCTCGAACCTGGCGCGGTAGGACCGGCGCTCAGTCCTGGAACGTCAGCACGTAGGCCTCGAGGTACACAGCGGGCGTGTCCAAGTCCGCCGAGGGCTCACGCAGAAAGCCCCGGCGCTGGTACATGCGCGCCACCCCCGCCGCGCCCTGGCGCACGTGCAGGCAGATGGCCGGCACACGCCACTCGCGCGCCAGCCGCTCGGCCGCCTCCAACAGCGGGACAGACAAGCCCTGGCCGTGGAGCTCCACCGCCGTCGCCAGATGCCGCAGGTCCGCCGCGCCCGGCACCCACGCCTCCGAGCCGGGTGCGCCCGGCGGCCACAGCGCCACCGTCCCCACCACACGGCCCTCCAGCTCGGCCACCAGCACCTTCGCCACCGCGCGCTTGCTCGCCGTGTCCCGGAGGCTCTGCTTGCGCTCCTCCGTGTACACCACCTCGGGTAGCTTCTGGGCGTACTGGGTCACGAACGCCTCGACCAACAGCTCGCCGATGGCCGCGTCGTCCTCGGGCCGGGCCTCGCGGATGACCACCCGCTTCAACAATTCCGTGTTCATGCGCCTGCCCTCTACCACGGTGCCCCACCGACCTCTGACTCCAGGGCGCCCTGGCGCACTCCTGATGACAGAGCTTTCGTCTCCGCCTGACGCTTGGGTACCGCCTGACCCGGGTGTCTCCGCCTACCCCTCCTTATTGACGGGAAGCGCGCGGATTTCACCCCTGGAGACACTGCGTACTCGAAGCTTTCCACTCTCGCTGTGCGGGCCAATTCATTGCATGACCTTGGCTTGTCATTCGCATATCAATACAGGACAACGGTGCGACGCAGGAGCACCCCGCCAGAGCAGCAACTCCTGGCGGCAGCGCGAGGAGGGACCTATGGCGGGCGTGGGCCGGAAGCTTCAACTCAACCCTGTGGCACCGGAAAACCTGCTGGACCCGGTCCCTTTCTACAAGGAGTTGAGAGAGAACGACCCCGTGCACTGGTCGGAGGTGCTGCATGGCTGGTTCCTCACGCGTCACGACGACGTGATGAACGGCCTGAGAGATCCACGGCTGAGCGCCGACCGCAGCCAGGTGATGGCGTACCAGTTCCGCGCCATGGGACTGAGCCCGGAGTCCATCCGCGAGGTCATCGAGAGCTTCAAGCTGCAGATGGCCACCAAGGATGGCGTGGCCCACCAGCGCCTGCGCCGGCAGACGAGCCCTGCCTTCAGCCCGCAGGTACTCGACACGTGGCGGCCGGTGATGCGCCGCACCCTGGTGACGCTGCTGGACAAGGTGCGGAACCAGCGCCAGGTGGACCTGGTGCCCGAGGTCTTCTTCCGGCTGCCCACCCACATCATCGCGGAGCTGCTCGGCATCCCGGCCGATGACCGAGAGCAAATCCTCAAGTGGGGAGAGCCCATCACCGAGCTGACCAGCCCCGGGGCGAACACGAACGTGGTGGAGGTCGCCCGCCGAGCCAACGAAGGGCAGGCCGCGCTCAACCGGTACCTGACGGGCCTCATCGAGGAGCGCCGCCGTGCCCCGGGCGAGGACGTCATCAGCCACATGCTGCGCCTGGAGAAGCAGGGAGGAATGACGACGGAGGAGGTGGTGGCCAACACCAGCCTGCTGATGGCGGCCGGACACCTCACCACGACGGATCAGCTCGGCAATGGCCTGTACGAGCTGCTCACCCACCGGGACCAGCTCGAGCAGCTGCGCCGCGAGCCCACCCTGCTGCGGTCAGCCATCGAGGAGATGATCCGCTTCGCCCCGGCGGTGCCCTTCACCACCCGCATCGCGGTGGACCCCCTCGAGCTGCACGGCCGGACCATCCGCCCGGGAGACGTCGTGTTCCTCGGGCTGGCGGCGGCCAACCACGACCCGGCTGTCTTCCCGGACGCAGACCGCTTCGACATCACGAGAGATCCTCACCAGCACAAGCCCATGAGCTTCGGCTTCGGGGCGCACCACTGCATCGGGGCCGGCCTGGCGCGCCGCGAGCTGGAGATCGCCTTCGAAGAGCTGCTCCAACGCATGCCGGAGCTGCGCCTGGACGAGACGCAGCCGCCGCGAATCAAGAGTAACGCGTTGCTCTTCCGCGGCTTCGAGGCCCTGCACGTCCGGTGGTGACCCTCGCGTGGGCGTGGGCGCGCCGGCGAGCAGAGAACGCCAGCGCCGCCAGGGCGAGTACGCCAGCCAGGGCACTCGTGCCGCCACCGGTGCTGCAACCCCCGGTGGCCGTCGCATCCGGCTCCTCGGAGAGGGTAGCCGGTGCGGAGCGGCCGTCCGTGGAGTGGCCGTCCGTGGAGTCGCCGTCCGCGGAGCCGCCGTCCGCGGAGTCGCCGTCCGCGGAGCCGCCGTCCGCGGAGCCGCCGTCCGGTGAGCGCTGGCCGGTGAGCTCCACATAGCGGTGGACGAGCCGCAGGCGGGCGCGGTCGAAGGCGGCGCCGTCGTCCGTCACTCGGGAGGCCGAGGGGAGGAGCTCGCGAGCCACCTGCCGGGCGAAGTCCGGGTCACCAGCGTCGCTCACCAGCTTCAGCCACTCGTAGTCCTGCACACCCTGGCGGATGAGCTTGAGACGAAGCGAGGCCACCGGCACATCCGTGGCGCCGCCGATGCGCTGGGGCGTGCCCGGGAAGAAGAGGGTGCCCTCTCCATTGCCGTTGAAGCGGAACTGGTCCTCCCACGCCGAGGACAGCATGCCCACCGTCTGGTAGTAGAGCTCGCCGGTGGCGCCCGAGAGGAAGGACAGCCACTCGAGCGCGCGAGCCTTCGCGGCCGAGCGGTCCAGCATGTACGAGGGCCAGCCCGCGCCCGGCTTGTTCTCCGGCGCATTGGTGCCGTATTCACATCCGTGGCTCATGCAGCTCTGGTAGAGCCACAGCTCCTTGCCGGGCTGGGAGAGGAACTCCGAGTACTGCGCGGAGGTGCCGTCCATGTGGTTGATGAGGGGGACGGGCAGATCCACCAGCTCTTCCATGCGCTCCTTGCGCAGCTGCTGGATGTTGGTGGTGAGGAGGACGCGCAGGCCCGGGGCCACTTGCTTCACGAGGGTGGCGCGCTCGCGGATCTCCGGCCAGGGAGTGCCGAAGGGAGGCTCGTCGCCGACATAGGCATAGGCGCGCTCCAACCAGCCGCGCTCGCGGAAGTGGGTGGCGAAGTCAGCCAGGGCCTGGGGCGAGTACTCACCCAGGTACTCGAGGCTCGTCATCCGCGCACCGGGCAGCCGCGAGGGCGCGGTGCCGTCCAGGAAGGGGCCCCAGGTGGCGTCGAAGGAGGCCCAGTCCGGTACATCCCACGTGGCCGCGCCGGAAACGCGGGGGAAGGCACTGGAGAGGGTGACGCGGTGCTCGAGCGCGAGGCGCTGATAGCGCGCCAGGAGCGGCTCCAACTCCTGACGGGAGCAGTCCGTGCGGCCAGTGTGCGCGCGGCACACGTGCGGCGACCACAAGAGGAAGGCGGTGGCCAGCGAGGGGGTGCTCGGCAGCAAGGCGTCCACCACCGTGAGGCGCACGGGCACGTTCTCGCGAAGGCCATCGCTCGTCACCTCGACGGTGCCCAGGTAGTCGCCGGGAGGCGCGTCCATGGGGACGAGCACGTCCACCCAGATGGCGCGGGACTCGCGGGCGGGCACATCGAAGGGGAAGGCGGTGCGCGTCTCGTTGGCGAGCTCATCCACATCCGGCACCAGTGCGTCCGGCCAGCGGCCCACCGGCGTGTCCGGAGTGGAAGGCTGGCGAGTGGTGAGAAAGTCCTCGCGGTAGAGGGTGACCTCCGGGCCCGAGATGCGCGCGGGGCCGTCCAGCGAGGGAAGGCTCGCGCGCACGCCCCGCAGCCCCGAGTCCCCGCCATGCAGGGCCACTTGGAAGGAGACGAACTCGTTGCGAGCGGCCGTGAGGTGGATCTCCTCGGACAGGGCACGAGGGGCCGTGTCGGGGCGAACCTTCACCATGGAGCTCTCGCTCCAGACGGCAGGGGTGGCCGCAGCAGCCGGGAGCGCGGAGAGAAGTAGGGCCAGGGGTCCGAGGAGGCGGGTCACAGAGCGCATACCCGAAGTGAACCGGTGCGTGCCCGCCAGAACTTCCGCGAGAGGACGGCGGCCCCTCGGGCCCCTGCATGCCCGGCCGCCTGGCTCAGTCGGTGGAGGAAAACGACCACGGGCGAGCGGGTGCAGGCCCGCAAGCCTGTGAGCCCAAAGACATAGAGCTGCGCCACGGTCCTGTCTGTCTGTTTTTGCATTGATTGCGGGGCTGAATGCCACGCATGCTCTCCCTCTTCGGTAGCGCACCGCTGCCGGAAAGGGGAAACACCGCATGCGTACCCGGATGCTCGCAGCCTGTCTCTCGCTGGCGCTCACGGCCTGCAACACCACGGAGACCGAGGAAGCCGCCGTCACCCAGAAGCGCGCCGATGACATCGGACTCGGAGAGGTCCGGGCAGCCCTCGCCGCGCTGCCCTCGGCGGAGGTGCTCGGAACTCACGCGGATGGCGTGCCGTACATGATTCGCGGCCGGCTCGGCGCGGCGGACGCGTCCGTGCAGGGCCTGTCGGCTCGCGAGACCCATGAGCACGTTGCCGCTGCACTGGCGCACATCGCTCCCGCCTTCCGGATGAGCGCTTCGGACCTCATCGTGCGCCGGGTCTCCGTGGACGAGCAGGGCCACTCGCACCTGCGCTACGAGCAGACCCGCAATGGCCTCCAGGTGATTGGCGGTGAGCTCATCCTCCATATGGACCCGGACGGCCGGGTGTATGCGGCCAACGGCTCGGCGCGTGACGGTGAGTTCGTCCCCGCCAAGGCGCGCATCTCTCCGGAGGCCGCCCGAGCCGCGGCTCTGGACAGCACGGTGGGCCGCCACATCGCCTCCGAGGGCGAGGCCCGCCTGGTGTACATCCGCTCCAGCCAGGACGACCGCCTGAAGCTGGCCTACGAGGTGCTCGTCACAGGTGAAGGCGCGGAGCTGCCCATCCGTGACCGCGTCTACGTGAACGCACTGACCGGCGCCATCGAGGAAATTGCCGCGGAGATCCACACGGCGCTCAACCGCGCGGTGTACTCGAGCAACAACGGCACCTCGCTGCCCGGAACCCTCAAGCGCTCCGAGGGCGGCGCGGCCACCAGTGACACCCACGTGGACATGAACTACGACCACCTGGGCACCACGTACCAGTGCTACTACCAGAACTTCGGCCGCGACTCGTACAACGGCGCGGGCGCGCAGCTGCGCAGCTCGGTGCACTACAGCACCAACTACGTGAACGCCTACTGGAACGGCACCCAGATGGTGTACGGCGACGGCAACGGCGTTGACTCCGCGCCGCTGGGCAAGTCGCTGGACGTGACGGTGCACGAGCTGACGCACGCGGTGACCAGCTCCGAGTCCAACCTCACCTACTCGGGCGAGTCCGGAGCAATCAACGAGGGCCTGAGCGACATCTTCGCCTCCTACTGCGAGTGCTGGCTGAAGAACTGGGTGCCGGATGGGCCGACGTTCCTGATCGGCGACGACGTGTGGACGCCGGCCACCCCGGGTGACGCCCTGCGCTACATGGGCAACCCGACGCAGGACGGCTCGTCGACGGACTACTACCCCGAGCGCTACACGGGCACCTCCGACAACGGCGGCGTGCACTGGAACTCGGGCATCATCAACCTCGTCTACAAGCTGCTGGTCACGGGCGGCACGCACCCGCGCGGCAAGACCAGCGTCGTGGTGCCCGCCATCGGCTGCCAGAAGGCCGGCGCCATCTTCTACAAGGCGGCCACGGACTACTTCACGGCCTCCACCACCTTCGCCCAGGCGAAGACGTACACGGAGGCGGCCGCGGGCGCGCTCTACGGCACCGGCTCGTTCGAGCAGAACGCCGTCACGCTGGCCTGGCAAGCCGTGGGCATCCCGCCTCCGGTCGTCCCCGCCACGGCCCTCACCAATGGCGTGGCCACCGCCGGCATCTCGGGCGCCTCGGGCTCGGAGAAGCACTACTACCTGGATGTGCCGGCCTCCAAGGCGGTGTCCTTCGTGCTGAGCGGTGGCACGGGTGACGCGGACCTGTACGTGAAGTTCGGCTCGCAGCCGACCACCTCTTCGTACGGCTGCCGTCCGTACCTGAGCGGCAACATCGAGACGTGCAACATGACCGCCCAGACCAGCGCGGGCCGCTACTACGTGATGCTGCGCGGCTACTCCTCGTACACCAGCACCTCGCTCAAGGGCACCTACACGCCCTGAGCGCTGAGCCTGGAGTGAGTTGAACGGCCCCTGGGAGGCACGGCCTTCCAGGGGCCTTGTTGCTTGATGGGCTCACGGACCGGCGCCGTGCATTTCCAACTCCGGCTCCGGGGAAACAGGCGGCTTCGCGATGGGGAACTCCCGTGTCTCGCAGGACTGGAGCTGGTGGCGCTCGCCGCGCAGCGCGAACTCCAGCGGAGCAGGGGCGGGCCACCGGCTGTTGAGCACCAGCTTGTCCTGGGTGATCTCCACCTCCACCGTGTGCTTGCGGTAGCGCAGCCGGAACTTCAGCCGAGTCAGCCCCTCGGGCAGGTTCGGGTTGAAGTGCAGCACGTCCCCGCGCACCTCGATGCCCGTGTACGCACGCTGCATCAAATCCACCGTCCCCGACAGTGCGCCCAGGTGGATGCCCTCTGGCGTCGTCCCGCCCTGCACGTCCGAGATGTCGCTCTTCAACGCCTCGGTGAACAGCCTCCACGAGCGGGGACGATCGCTTCGCGCCAGCACCCACGAGTGCACCACTCCGCTCAGGGTCGAGCCATTGGAGACCCGCTGCAGGTAGTAATCCACCGTCCTGGGAATCATGTCCGGGTCGAACGCGTACCCCAGCCGCTCGAAGAGCTCCCGCAGCTCCTCGGATGAGAACAGGTAGAGCAACATCAAAACGTCCGCCTGCTTCGACAGCTTGTAGCGGTTGGGCGAGACCCCCTCGGCCTCGAGAATCCGGTCCAGCCGCTGGAGGTCGCCATAGCGCTGCCGGTACGCCTCCCAGTCGAACTCCTCGAGCTGCTCGTAACCCTCGAACTGGCTCAGCACGCCGTCCGCGTGGAACACCAGGCGCATCTTCCGGCTCACGTCCTCCCAGTGCGCCAGCTCCTCCGGGCCCAGCGCCAGCGTCTCGCGCAGCTCGTCCCGGCGCTCGCCGGGCAGCAGCTTCAGCACCTCCAATCCCTTGCACAGCACCCAGACCGCCATGAGGTTGGTGTAGGAATTGTTGTCCAACCCTGGCTCCGGCCGGCCCGGGTAGCCCGTGTGGTACTCGTCCGGCCCCATGACGCCCAGAATCTCGTAGCGCCGCAGCTCCGGGTTCCACCGGGCCATGCTCGCCCAGAAGCGCGCCAGCTCCAGCAGCATCTCCGCGCCGTAGAAGTACAGGAACTCCGTGTCCGCCGTGGCCTGATAGTACTGCCAGACGTTGTAGGCGATGGCCGCGTTGATGTGTCTCTGCAGCGACGTCACGTCCGGAATCCACCGCCCCGAGCGGGGATTGAGGTGCACTCGCTGACCCTCCTCGCGCCCGTCGCTGCCGCTCTGCCAGGGGTACATGGCCCCGCGGAAGCCCGCCTCCCGCGCCGCCTCGCGAGCTCGCCGCAGCCTCCGGTGGCGGTAGCGCAGCAGCGCACGCGTCAGGGCCGGCAACCGCAGGTTGAGGAACGGGAAGATGAACAGCTCGTCCCAGAAGATGTGGCCCCGGTACGCCTCGCCGTGCCAGCCGCGCGCCGGCACTCCCACGTCCTGGTCGATGGTGTGTGGCGACACCGTCTGCAGCAGGTGGAAGATGTGCAGCCGCAAGGTGGTGTGGATGTGATCCGGCTCGGACAGCGTCAGGTCCAGGTCGCTCCGGTGCCACAGGTGACACCACGCCTGCACGTGCGTGGCCACCAGCTCGTCGAAGCGCGCGGGGGCCTGCTCCACCGCGTGCTGCGCCGCAATCGCCGCTTCCGACACCGCGAGGTCCCTCGACGAGTACAGCGTCACCACCTTCTCCACCGCCAGCCGCTGGCCCTCGCGCAGCTCCAGCATGAACTCGTGCGCGAGGTAGCCCTCCTCCACGGCGAGCCCCCGCCGCGCCCGCGCCGGTTGCCCGTCCACGTAGAGCCGCGTCCGCGCCGCCTCGGCCACCTCCAGGCGAGACTGCACCGTCTCGACCTCCAAAAGCAGCGTCTCCGCGTCCACCTCCTCCGTCACCAGCGTGCGCAGGTGCTTGCAGTTGAGCTGCCGGTAACGCGGCACGCCCCCATTCACTACCCGCCCGTCCAAGGCCGAGCGCACATGCACCCGCCCGCTCCAGTTCTCCGGCACCAGCACCAACTCCTGCCCCGCCAGGTGCTTGTCGCGCATGTGCACGAAGCGCCGCTGCTCCACCCGCGTGCGCCGTCCCTGCCGATCCTCGAAGCGCACCGTGCGCAACAACAGCCCCTGAGCCAGGTCCAGCACCTGCCGGTACTCCAGCAGCCGCACCGCATGCGCGTTGAACCAGTCGCCGCCCTCGAGCCGGAAGGTGAGCGGCAGCCAGTTGGGCATGTTCACCAGGTCCTCGTTCTCCACCACCCGCCCGGCCAGGTCCGTCTTCAGCCGGTTGTACCCACCCGCCAGGTACGTCCCCGGGTAGTGCGTCTCATCCGCCTCGGCCTCCGGCGCTGCCCCGCGCGTGCCGAAATAGCCATTACCCAGCGTGCAGAGCGCCTCGCGCAGCCCTTCCTTGCGCGGCTCGAAGCCCTCGTAGGTGAACAGCCAATGCGGTCCATTCATCGCGCCGTCCCTCCGGTCCGGGTGATGAGTCGCTCCAGGAACTGGCGCACCTCCTCTACGTCCCGCAGCGCGAAGTCCGCCGCCGTGGGCCGCACCTCCTCGCCCCGCACCACCAGCCCGAGTCCCCGTCCCTCCAACACCTGAAAGGCGTCCTCGTCCGTGAGGTCATCCCCCAGGAACACCGGCAGCACGTCCCCGCCCTCCAGGCCCAGGGCGCGCAACAACCAATGCACGGCCCGGCCCTTGTGCCAGTCGAGAGCCGGCTGCACCTCGAACACCTTCTTCCCCCCGCCCTTGCGCAGCCGCGGGTGGCGCGCGAGCACCGCGTCCACCACCCGCTCCACCTCGGCGGCCCGCACCTCTTCCACGTGCCGCCAGTGCACCGCCACGCTGAAGCGCTTGCGCTCCAGCCTCGCACCCGGAATGCCCGCGAACCCTGCCGCCAGCTCCCGCTCCGCCGCGTCCAGCTCGGGCAGCAGCGCCTTGCCCTCTTCCAGTTGGAAGCTCCGCCCGCCTGGCCCCTCGATGTCGAAGCCGTGGCTGCCCGCGTAGAACACGCCCTCCAGCCCCACGAAGCCCTTGAGGACCGGCAGATCTCTCCCGCTCACGATGGCCACCGGGTAGTGCCGAGCCAGCGCCACCAGCGTGGTCCGCATGGCCTCTGACAGCCGAGCGTCCTCCGGGTTGGGCACGATGGGCGTCAGCGTGCCGTCATAGTCCAGGAAGAGGGCTACCCGCCGGCCCTCCAGCCGCCGTGACAACTCCTCCCAACGCGCCAGCGCCAGGGGCACTTCTCGCATCGGCCGCATCACTCAAGGCCTTCCTTCCTCCACCTTCACGGTGGCCAGATGCGCCACTTCCACGTCCGCACCGGCCCGCACCAGCGCGCCTTCCAGGCCCGCACGACGCACGCCGAGCACGAACCCGAAGTGCCCTCGCCTGCCCGCCTGCACACCGGCCTGAGCGTCTTCCAACACCACCGCGCGTTCCGGGGGCACACCCAATCGCCGAGCCGCTTCCAGGAACGTGTCCGGCGCTGGCTTGCCCGGCAACCCCAGCTTCCCCGCCTCCACGCCATCCACCCGAGCGTCGAAGAGGTGCTCCAACCCTGCCGCCCGCAGCACCGCCTGGCAGTTACGGCTGGCCGACACCACCGCTGTGCGGAAGCCCGCCGCCCTCAACCGCTCCAGCAGCCCCACCGCCCCCTCGAACACCTCCACGCCGCGCTGCTCCAGCGCCTCGAGGAAGTAGCCGTTCTTGCGCTTGCCCAACCCCTGGACCGTCTCCGCTTCCGGTCCATCCTCCGGCGAGCCCTCGGGCAACGTGAGGCCCCGGCTCTCCAGGAAACAGCGGATGCCATCCAGGCGCGGCCTGCCGTCCACGTAGCGCCGGTAGTCCTCCGGGGTGAAGGGCTGGAAGTGCCCCCCGCTGCGCCGCGCGTGCGATTCCAGGTACGCGTCGAACAGTCGCTGCCACGCCTCGGCATGCACCTGCGCCGTGCGCGTCACCACGCCATCCAGGTCGAACAGGGCCGCGTCGAGCTCGCGACGTGACAGCACAACGGAGGCGGATGCGGTCGGCTTGGATGCAGGCATGGCGGAGACTCCCGTGAAGCAAGATGGTGGGGAGTGAGCGGTTTTGCAGCCTCTGGGATGGCAACCGACATCCGCGATGCTGACGGCCGACACAAGGGGCCGCAACACTGGCCCAGCGTACGGCCCTTCAGGCGTGCGGAGCTACGCGGTCGAACGCCGAGTGCGGACGCCCCTACAGAAGTCGCCGCCTCTCTCCACGGGTGAAATCCGTCACCAACTCGACCGCAGCCGGCATACAGTCTGGCCCGGCGGCATCTCCAATCCGCTCGAGGTCACGTAGAAAAGCTGAAGTCGGCACGGTGCAACTCGATGGCTGACAATGAGGCCGTCAAATGGCTGAAGCAGAACCGGAAGGAACTCCTTGTCGGCACGCTCGTCGTTATCGCCGGAGTGACCTTCGTGACCCTCTCGGCCGGAGCAGGAGTCGTCATCCTCGCCCCTGTCGTGCTCGTGGCGGCTTGAAGATCAATGCCCGGCTTGCGGCTCGAGGGAGTGCCCGGATGAACACCCATCTCATCAACAACACCCTGGCGCTGCTCCGCCAGGTAGAGCGTCACGCCACCACCTCGGAGCAATTCGACGCGCTCAAAGCCTCCAGGACCCTCCTCTACTTCATCCTGGGAAGGGGAGAGGCCGGTGAATTCAAAGACTATTTCGAGCGCTTCGACACCGCGCCCGTGAGGCCCCTTCTTTCCTTCGCCACTCAGGAAGAGGCGGAGACCTGGCTGCGGAATCACCCGGCCGCGCCCCATGGAGCCACCATCCGGGCAGCGAAGGACCTCTATACCGTCGTCGACGCACGCGCCCTCAACCATCGGAAGCTGCTCCGCCAGCTCTCTCTCGAGGAACTCGGGCTAACGGATGAAGAGGTAGGCCAAGAGCCCGCCGATGAGAGCGAACCCCCAAAGCCGAACCCCGGCGAGAGGTTCAGCCTCTTCGGTCTCTACGAAAGGACCTGCTACGACCTCTACCAGATGGAGAAGCACGTCACCTCACCCGAGGAGCTCGAGGCCATCAGGGCCGCCAAGATCTCCTTCAACTTCGTGATGCACGAGGGAGAGGAGTATGGCGTCGAGGATTACCTGGAGAGCATCCGCTCCGCCAAGAGCACTCCCCCCCGAAAGTCCTTCACAACCCGGGCGGAGGCGGACACCTGGCTGGCCACCCAACCCGAGCCCCCACCTCCGGTGGTGGTCGCCATCGGCAACGAGCTCTACGCCGCGGGACACAATCGCCGCAGAGGGCTGCGCCTGCTGATTCGCCTCCCCACCCCACCGGAGTTGGACACCGGAGCGCCGTGACGTTTCACGCCGCCGCCGCCCGGGCCGAGCAAGCCGCGGGGGTGGCGACCTGCTCAAAGGCGTGAAGGACCCATTACGTCGTCCTTTCACCGACATGCACACGCCATACCCCTACAGGTAGGGAGTCTGTAGGCCTGGACTCCGGGGCGATACGGTGTCCACTGCGAGCAACACGTAAGATGTAAAAATCCAGGGAAGTTTGACGAATTTCAGGACAAACGACTACGCTGTGCGACGCGCAATGAGGGGGGATGCGTCGTCTGAACACTTGGCCATCCCTGGCTTTTTGTGGGCGTCGCGGCCCCCTATCATGCGGTTCTGTCGGTGCTGAAACCGGGAAGGCCTCCATGCGACCCGCATCTCAAGTTGACGTGACATCCAGCGAGCCGCCCACCACCAGCACGCGAGCCGGTGCAGAGACCCCACCCAATGGGTTGGCCCCCGCGGAAACGCCGCCTCCGGGGCTGGCCTCCGCTGAAACACCGCCTCCAGGGTTGGGGCCAGACGTGTTCAAGACCGCGGAGATGCCACTGGCCGCGGTGGGCTCCGCTCGTGCGGAGGCCGAGCCCTCGCGCTTCGCTCCGGGCTTCGCCGCAAAGCTGAACCTGTCGGTGGACCTGGTGCTGGTGGTGGCAGCGCTGCTCATCTCCACGACGATGATGGGGCATGACCTGCACCTGGAGCGCACGGATGTCTGGGTGCTGCTCGGGGTGGGAGTGGTGGCGTGGCTGGTGGTGGGCACGGCGCTGTGCCTCTACGACGTGCGCTTCGCGGACCGGGAGCGGCTGGATGATCTGGCGCTCATCTCCATCCAGGTGATGGTCGTCACCGTGGTGCTCTTCATCACACGACTGGTGATGGGCACCGAGTCGTGGATTGTCGCACTGAGCATGTTCCCGCCGCTGTTGTGGCCGTCGGTGGCGCTGTTGCGCTTGAAGCTCTTCCGGCGCCTGTCGGTGCAGGAGCAGCCGCTGGATGAGGTGCTCATCCTCGGTGTGGGGGCCATGGGCCGGCTCACGGGCGAAGACATCAACGCGAAGCACCGGCGCAAGGTGATTGGCTTCCTGAGCTTCAGCAACGAGTCGTCCTCGACGGCGCCGCCCGCGCCGGTGCTGGGGACGGTGAAGGACCTGGAGCACATCCTGTGCACGGTGCCGGTGGACGAGGTCTACATCGCCGGCAACATGCTGAAGCACTCGGCGGAGATGCAGGCGGCGGTGAAGCTGTGCGAGAACTTCGGCATCCCCTTCGCGCTGCCGGCGTACCACTTCCGGTTCGACCGGGCGCGGCCGGTGGATGACCACGCCATCTCGGACGGCTACCTGCACTTCATGACGCACGCCTTCCGGCCGCACCAGATGGCGCTCAAGCGGCTGTTCGACATCGTGAGCTCGGCGGCGGCGCTGGTGGCGCTCTCGCCGCTGCTCATCGGGGTGGCGCTGGGGGTGAAGCTCACCAGCCGCGGGCCCATGTTCTTCAAGCAGAAGCGCGTGGGGCTGCACGGCAAGGCGTTCCACATGCTCAAGTTCCGCTCCATGGTGATCAACGCCGAGGAGCTGAAGGCGAAGCTCGAGGCGCTCAACGAGCAGACGGGCCCGGTCTTCAAGATGAAGAACGACCCGCGCATCACCGGGATTGGCCGCTTCATCCGCAAGTACTCCATCGACGAGCTGCCGCAGCTCATCAACGTGCTGCGCGGCGAGATGAGCGTGGTGGGGCCGCGGCCTCCCATCCCCAGCGAGGTGGAGAAGTACGCGGCCTGGCAGCGCCGCCGCCTGTCGGTGCGCCCGGGCCTCACCTGCATCTGGCAGGTCTCCGGCCGGAATCAGATCTCGTTCGAAGAGTGGATGTACCTGGACATGCAGTACATCGACCACTGGAGCCTCAAGAACGACATCAACCTGATCCTCAAGACGGTGCCGGTGGTGCTCACCGGCAGCGGCGCGAGCTAGTCAGGACGGTGGCGCGACCCCCGCGACGACGGGAGCCGCGCCACCAGAGAGCTGCGCCAGCAACGTCCGCGCTTCAACGAGGTCGACCGAGTCCACGTGCTCCTCGAACCCGGTGAGGAGCCGCGTCAGACGCCTCCGCGCCGCTTCGGGCCGCCCCATGTCCCGCAGCAGCCGACCCAGGCCCACCGTCGCGCGCAGCTCGAAGAGACGGGCGCCCTGCGCATGGGCGACGGCGCGCGCGCGGAGGAAGTCCTGCAAGGCTTCACGCTCCCGCCCATCGGCGCGCAGCAGCTCTCCGCGGAGGCGGTGCAGCTCGGCCTCGAGGATACGCTCTCCCGTCGCCCGCACCTGCTCCAGGGCCTCGTGCAATACCGTCAGCCCCTCGCGGATCCGCCCCAGCTTCAGGTGGATCCCCCCGAGCACGAAGAGGCAGTAGGTCCCTCCGCCCTGGAACCCCAGGAGCCCGTGGTACCCCCGAGCCCGAAAGCGCGCGATCACCTGTTGCACGAGCGCCAGGCAATCCCCGGGTTGTCCCAGCTCGGCCAGGGCCCAGCCCCGAATGATTTGCGCCCACCCTTGTATCCACCAATAGTCGCGCGCTCCGGAGAGGGTGATGACCTCGTCCGCTTCCTCCAGGGCTTCCTGAACATCCCGGCAGATCATCCACGTGATGATCAGCTCCATGGCCACGGTGACGGGCTCGCCAAGGCGCCGGGCCAGCTCCAGCGCCTCCCGGCCATACTTCCGGGCCAGCTCCAGCCGGCCTGACACCGCGTGGATGATGGAGGCATAGGCCAGGGAGTCTGTCGGCGAGCCTCCCCGCAGCCTCGACACGAGAGCACGGTGTTGCTCGAGGCTCAAATGCGCGTGGGCCATCGTACGCCCGCTGTACTCCAGCGCGGACCGCACATGCCCCGCGAAGGAGGAACCGATCGCCAGCATCTCATTGCCCAGAGCGAGCAGCTCCGGGCTTCGCTGGCGCTCTCCCTCACGCGCCACCTGCTCGGCCAGCTCACGGCCCGGGAAGAACTCCGCCCGTTGCAGGTGATAGCTGAAGAGGATCCACAAGCTCCCCCCGAGGTTGGGTGCGAGTTCGTCCATGCTCCGCAACAGCTCCCAGACCTGGGCAAACGTCCGCGCCGCCTCCGGCGAGGAGAACCCTTGCAACAGGGCCTGGCTGTAGCCCAGGGCGGTCAACACCGTCAGCTCCTGGCTGGGAAGCCGGCTGGCCTCGGGCAGGCCGCGCAGGAGCTCCTGCGCCCGGGAGAAGTCCTGCACCCCTTCCGCGAGAGCCATGCGCTGGATGGCCAGCCATCCGGCCCATATCCAATAAAGGATGGCCGGCGCGGACTCCCCCGCCTCCGTGTAGTGGTGCGCGAGCAGCTCGGGCCTGGCCCTTCCCACCTCGGGGAAGCGCTCCTTCAGCACCTGTGCGATCCGCTGGTGGTACCGCCTTCGCTCCGCACGAGTCAGGGACTGGTACGCCGCCTCCTGGAAGAGCGCGTGCCGGAACTGGTACTCAGGCTCGGCCGAGCCCTCTCGCTCCTCCTGCAGCAGCCCCGCCTCCACCAGCCCTCCCAGCTCACGTTGCAGGTCCGCGGCCTCGCGTCCCGTGACAGCCGCGAGCAGGGACAGCGAGAACTCGCGCCCCACCACCGCCCCGTGCTGGGCCAGCGCCTTCTGACGCGACGACAGCACGTCCAGCCGCGCCAGCAACAGCTCGTGCAGCGTCACCGGGATGGATGCCATCCCCCCACCCTCCAGCACCTTGCGTGTCATCTCCTCGATGAAGAAGGGGATGCCATCCGTCATCCGCACCAGCTCCCCCACCGTCTCCTCTGGCAGGAGCGTGCCGTGGGCCGCCGCCCGGCTCAGGGCGGCCGAGTGCTCCGGTGACAGGTGCTCCAAGGAGAGTCGATGGAGCCCGGCGCCAGAGGGCCAGGAAGGCTGGAACTCGGGGCGGGCGCTGAGGACGACGAGGAGGCGTGTGCTCTCGATGCGCTCGAACAGGTAGCCGAGAAACTCGAGCCAGGAGGAGTCCGCCTGGTGCAGGTCCTCGACGGCGAGGAGCACCGGCCGCTGCCGCGCCTCGCTCGAGAGGAGCTCCACCAGTGCCGCGTACGTCTTCTCCAGCCTCCGCGCGGGCATCAGCCGGTGCACCGGAGCGCCCTCGGGGATGGGCAGCGAGAGCAACAGTCCCAGCAACTGCACGTGCTCCTCGGGCAGGCCCCTGGAGCCCAGCCGCGCCTCCAGCGCCTCCAGGTGCCGCTGGGGTGTGCCCTCCGGGGAGAGCGACAGCAGGGCCCGGGGCAGCTCGGCGACCGGCAGAAGCGCTCCGGAGTAGGGCCGCGACCAGCACTGGAACCACAAGCGGAGGGCCGTCTCCGGGGGCACCCGCCGCCGCAACTCCAGGAGGAGACGGGACTTGCCAATGCCTGCCTCGCCGCGCAGCAGCACGAAGGCGCCATGCCCCTCGCGAGCCCCCTCCCAGAGCGCTTGGAGTTGCCGCAGCTCGATCTCCCTTCCCACCAACGGAGTGAGCCCACCGGCCACGAGCGTCCGGTCGAACCGCACCCGCACCTCCCGCTCGCGCACCACACGGTGGACGTTCATGTGCACCGCTCCCGTCAGGCCCGCGAAGTCACGAGCGCCCAGGCACTCCGTCTCGAAGGCCCCGCGCACCTGCAGCCACGTCGCCTCACTGGCGAGCACGTCCCCGGGCCCAGCCTGGCTCGAGAGCCAAGACACCGCCCTCGGCGCCTCACCCTGGAGGATGCGCGTCTCCAGGACCATCCAATCCGTGTGCAGACCCACCTGCGCACCCAGCCCGGAGAGGTACAAGTGTGGCAGCCTCTGCTGGAGCAGCTCCGGCATGTCGTGGGCCAGCTGCAGCCCCGCGCGCACCGCACGAGCCGCGTCATCCTCCCGCACTTGCGGACAGCCGAAGCAGGCGAATACCTCGCCACCCACGTACAGGTTGACGCTGCCACCGTGCCGCTGGATGACCTCCTCGCAGCCCTTCTGGAAGGCCGCTTCCAGTTCCCCCACGTCCTCGGCATCCATCCGCTCCGCGAGCCCGCCGAGGCCCGTCAACCGGCAGGAGAGCAGCACCAACTGCCGGCGCTGCTGGCTCTCCTGGGTCCCCGCCACCTCGAGTCCGAGGCCGGCCAGTCGGGCTCGCAGCTCGAGCACCTCCTGCCGAAGCTCGCGTGCCGAGGAAAAACGCCGAGCCGGCTCCTTGGCCAGTGCGGTGACCAGCAGCGACTCCACCTCCGGTGGCACCTCCGGGTTGCGCGCGCGCACGGGAGGCGCTGGCTCCTCCGAGGTCACCCGCTCGCGCAACTCCCCCCACGTGGCCCCCGTGAAGGGCCACCCACCCGTGAGCATCTCGTAGAGCACCACGCCCGCCGCCCACACATCCGTGCGCGCGTCCTGAGACTCGCCCCGCCACTGCTCCGGCGCCATGTACGCGGGCGTCCCCGCCGTGGACGGACTCGTTGCGTTCTCCGCGTTGGCCGTCATCCAGTGCGACAGGCCGAAGTCCAGCAACTTCACCGTCCCCTCCCGGGTGAGGAAGACGTTGCCCGGCTTGAGGTCGCGGTGGATGAGACCCCGCTCGTGCGCATGCGCCAGCCCCGAGCAGATGCCCTCCATGATTTCCAGTGCGCGCCGCGTCTCCAGCCGCCCCCGTTTCAGCAGCGCGGAGAGCGGCTCTCCCTCCAGACACTCCATCACCAGGAAGGGCGCGCCCGGCTCGCCGGGGATGCCATGCCATTCGGTCACATCGAAGATGCGGACGATGTTCTCCTGGTCCAGCTGGGCCACCGCCCGTGCCTCCGTGAGCGCCTCCGCCCCAAAGTCCGGACGTGGCAGCAGGAACTTGAGCGCCACCTCGCGCCGTAGGGTCTCGTCCTGCGCGCGGAACACCTGGCCCATCCCCCCTCCGCCCAGCCACTCGAGCACCTTGTACCGGCGTCCGTCCGGCCCTCCGAGCCGCTCCCCGGGGACTGGCAGCAGAGGCAAGGGCTCGGAGTGACGCAACTCTCGCAAGAAGGAGTCCTCGAAGTCCGAGGCTCCCGAGGAGGCCTCATGCCCACTTGTGGGCCGCCCCCCGTGCTGGCTCTCGTGCGTGGCCTCCCTGCTCATCCCGTGCTCCGGGGGTGCCGCGGCCTCACCTCCGGCGGCGACCTCCTCTTCTGAGGTTAAGCCTGGAAGGGGCACCCTCCATCTCTACTCCGCCCCCCTCCTGGGAGGGGAGAGGGGTGAGCGGCCGCAACCAGGAAGCGCTTAGAGCAGCGTGCCGCGCAGGAGGACGGCGGCCACGGTGAAGTAGATGACGAGCCCAGACACGTCCACCAGCGTGGCCACGAAGGGCGCGGAGGCACTCGCCGGGTCGAACCCCAACCGGCGCAGCACGAAGGGCAGCATGGAGCCGGAGAGGGTGCCCCAGGTGACGACCCCCACCAGCGACAGGCCCACCGTGAGCGCCACCAGGAAGGCGTGCTCGCCGTAGGTGTGGAAGAGGCGCTGCCAGAGAAGGATGCGCACGATGCCCACCGTGCCCAGGATGGCGCCCAGCGCCAGTCCGGCCAGCACCTCGCGCCGCATCACGCGCCACCAGTCGCGCAGCCGCACCTCCGACAGCGCCAGTGAGCGGATGATGAGCGTGGTGGCCTGGCTGCCCGAGTTGCCCCCCGAGCTGATGATGAGCGGCACGAAGAGCGCCAGCACCACGGCCCGGGAAATCTCCGCCTCGAAGTAGCCCATGGCCGTAGCCGTGAGCATCTCGCCCAGGAAGAGCACCAGCAGCCAGCCCGCGCGCTTCTTCAGCATGGCGCCCAGGCCCACCTTGAAATAGGGCGCGTCGAGGGCCTCCATGCCGCCCACCTTCTGGATGTCCTCGGTGGCCTCCTCCTGAACCACCTGGACGATGTCATCCACGGTGACGATGCCCTTCATCCGCCGCTCGGCATCCACCACGGGGATGGCCATCAGGCCGTGCTCGGCGAAGAGCCGGATCACCACCTCCTGATTGGTGTTCTCGGAGACGGTGACCACGTCGCGCCGCATCACTTCGTCCACGCGCTCGTCCGGGGCGGCCTGGATGAGCTGGCGCAGCGACACCACGCCCAGCAGGTGCTGCTGCGCGTCCAACACGTAGGCGTAGTAGACCGTCTCCACCTGCTCGCGCGTCTGCTTGCGCAGGTAGCCGATGGCCTCGTCGCTGGTCATCTCCGGGCGCACGCGCACGAAGCGCGGGTTCATCAGGCCGCCGGCCTCGTCCTCCTCGTAGGCCTGGAGCACCTGCACCTCCGTGCGCGTGGCGTCGTCCAGCTCCCCCAGCAGCGCCTCCCGGTGCTCGGGCGGAGCGGACTGCACCACGTCCACCGCGTCGTCGGGGGCCAGCAGCCGCATCCACGTGCGCCGCTCGCCCGGTGGCATCGCGAGGATGAGCTCCGCCTGCGCATGTGCGGACAGCGACAGGAAGAAGTCGTCCGCGGTGGCATGTGGCACCAGCTTGAAGCTCTCCACGCGCTCGTCCCGCGAGAGCGCGGGCCAGGCGTCGCGCAGATCCTGCGGAAAGATGGGCTCGCGCTCCAACGTCTCCATGAGCACCCTCCGAAACAGGCAAACCCGGTATGCGGGTAGGCACCCGGCGGTCACGCCCGGATGGGAACCTTCTCACGGCACAAGAAGCCCGGCCGCCTGCTCTACAGACCTGTAGCCGTGTATTTGACGGGGGGGTACCCGTGTCGTTCACTGGACGCCGCCATCCCTGTCGAGGAACCTGTCATCGAAACGCCCCAGACGAGCGCAGTGGATGCCCACACCTCTTTGCGAAACGCCGTGAAGTTGGGCGGCTCGCTGATGGTGACGTATGGCATCGCGTTCGCCCTGCAGGTGCTGATGCCTCGCATCCTCGGCCCGATGGGCTATGGCCAGTACAACTGGGCCAACGGCTTCTCCGGCGCCTTCTTCGTGCTCAGCGCGATGGGTCTGGACGTCTACATCCGCAAGGAGGTGGCCGTCCGGAAGGACCACGCCAGCGAGTTCTTCGGCGGCACGCTGCTGTTGCAGCTCGGGATGGCGCTGGGACTCATCGGCGCCATGCTGCTCGTCATGCGCGCCGGGGGCGAGCCTCCCGAAGTACAGCTGCTCGCGCTGCTGTTGGGCACCTACCAGTTCTTCTTCCGCCTCAACGCCATCCTCGCCGCCGTCCTGCACGCCCGCGAGAAGGTGGATGGGCTGTCCGTGGCCCATGTGGTGATGAAGTGCCTCAACGGCAGCGGGCTGGTGCTCGTGCTGCTGCTGGGCGCTCCGCTGCCGTGGCTCGCCGCGCCCTTCATCGGTGCGGAGATCGTCAAGGCCGTGTTCCTCTTCCACCTCACGCGCAAGCACGCAGAACTGAAGCTGCGGCTGGACGCGCGCTCCACCGTCACCGCGCTGACGGCCGCCCTGCCCTTCTTCATCAACGAGGCGGCGCTGGCCACCAACGGCCGCGTGGATGTCAGCATCCTCGGCATGGTGGCCAACAAGACGGAGGTGGGTTACTACGGCGCCGTCTGGGGGATTGCCGGCATGACGATGCTGCTCTCGCCCATCCTCGGCTGGGTGCTGCTGCCAATGATGTCACGCGCGGCGGCCACCTCCCAGGAGGAGTCCACCCGGATTCTCCGCCTGGGGCTGGAGGGCGTCGTCTCCGTGTCCGTCCCCGTGACGCTCGCGCTGGCACTGGGCTCCGAGACATGGGTGCGGCTGCTGATCGGCGAGGAGTACCTACCGGCCGCGCCGGTGCTGCGGCTGCTCGCCCCCATCTTCGTGCTCACCTACGTGGCCACGGTGTGCGGCAGTTGGCTGATGGCTGCCAACCGCACCTGGACGGTGACGCGCACCTCCATCCTGGCCGCGGTGCTCAACCCGGTGCTCAACCTGCTGCTCATCCCGCCCTTCCTGCGCTGGCTGGGTCCCGCGGGCGGCGCGAGTGCCACCGCCATCACCCTGGCCACCTGCGAGGTGCTCGTCACCATCATCCTCGTGTACGCCATCGGCTCACGGGCCTGGGACGCGCGCTCGCTCGCCGTGCTGGGCAAGACGCTCGGGGTGTGCGCCAGCGTCACCGCCGTCCACCTGCTGCTGGGCCAGCTGGGACTCGATGAGCGAGACCTGGTGCGCGGCCTCGCCCGGCTGGTGGTGGATGGCACCGTCTACCTCTCCCTCATCCTCCTCACCGGTGCGGTGCGTAAGGACGAGGTGCTCGGACTGGTGCGCATGGTGCGCAACCGCCGCAAGCCCCAGGCCGCCGCCGAGCCGCCTCCCTCCGGACCGCCTTCCTCCGAGGTCCGCGCCGCATGAAGCCCTCTCTGTCCACCATGAGCATGCCCTCCCTCCACTCCCTCCGCCGCTGGCCCCTGCTGGCCACGCTCCTGCTGCTGTCGGCCTGCTACCAGCCGGGCCGCTTCGTCTGGGTGGACGACTACCGCGAGCCCCAGGTCCAGCAGCAGGACGACAGCTACGTCATCCGCAAGGGCGACATCCTCAACGTCAACGTGTGGAACCAGCGCGAGCTCACCTCGCGCCTGCGCGTGCGCGATGATGGCCGCATCAGCCTGCCGCTCCTCAACGACGTGGACGCCGCCGGGTCGACTCCCGCCGCGCTGGCCCGCGCCATGGAGCAGAAGCTCAAGGACCTGGTGGCCAACCCCGTCGTCACCGTCATCGTGGACGAGGCCCAGCCCGTGAAGATTTCCGTGCTCGGCGAGGTGCGCAACCCGGGCAAGAAGCTGCTCGACTCGGGCTCCGGTCCGCTGCAGGCGCTCTCCGAGGCCGGCGGCTTCACCGACTACGCGCGCGACGACGCCATCTACGTGCTGCGCAGGGAGCCCGGCTACCCCACCCCGGTGCGCATCCGCTTCACCTACGAGGCCCTCACGCGCAACGAGGGCTCCGCCCCGACCTTCCGTCTGAAGACGGGCGACGTGCTGGTGGTGGAGTAAACCCATGGCGCTGCCCGCACTGGCCCTCGGCTGGCTGCTGGTGGCCTCCGCACCGGCCGTCAAATACAAGGCCTCGGCCCGCCTCGAGTCCGTCGTCCGCACGCCGCTGCTCACCGAGACGCCGAGCTCCCCGGTGTTGAACGACCTCCTCGTCGTCCCGCGCCTGGAGGGCGTCCTCTACACCAACCTGCTCGAGGTGAAGTTCGCCTACGAGCCGCAGTTCCTCATCCGCCAGGCGTTCGCGCGCCCGTCGCTGGAGATCCTCCAGTCCGTCTACACGCGCGCCGACTACAAAATCCGCCGCGACTTCTACCTGCTGGGCGTCCACACCACGACCTTCGGCAACTTCCCCTTCGAGAACTACGGGGGCCCCGGGACGGGCAGCCTTCCGGCGGTACCTGCCGCCAAGACGTACCGCAAGGACAGCGCCTACATCTACACGGAGACCGCGGCGGGCTTCTGGACGTCGCTCGGCATCAAGCGCCTGGCCATCGCCGGCACACTCGGTTGGGTCGTCAACGGTCTGCTGGATGGCCCCGTACGTCCCTTGAAGCGCGGCGACGCGGCCTACCCGCAACAGCGCTACCCCGAGCTGCGCGTGCAGGCCTTCTATGGCGTCACGCCCCGCGACTCCTTCACCCTGTCGCTGTACGGCCGGGACGTGGCCTTCTCCACCGGCAACCGCGATTCCCTCCTCCAGTTCGCGCCCGGCCTCCAGCACCAGTTCTCCCCCCTGGTGGACCTGAGCGTCGAGCCTGGTATCGCGGTGGGTCGGACGTACCCTCGGCGACCAGACGAGTTGCCAACCAGCGTGGTCATGCCCACCCTGGAAACCTCGCTCAAAGCCCCCGTTCCCCTTGGCAACCATTGGCCGGTACAGGCCAAGGTGCGCGCGCGTTATCTGCCATACATGGATCCCCTTAGCACCCAGCTCATCCCCCGAGCCGATGTGGGGCTCGACCTGGAGTGGAAGGGCCGGCGCGAGGCCAAGGTGCTGGGGAAACTCCGCTACGCCCACCCGCTCACCAGTGGCGTCCACCGCGGCGACGCCGAGATGCGCGCTGAAATCGAGGCGCTCTATCCGCTGCCGCTCTCCCGCTACCTCTTCATGCAGGGGAAGGGCTGGTACACCTGGACAAAGCACGTGGTCATTGGCCATCAACCTGTCAGCCAGTGGTACACCAGCGTTGGATTGGTGGTCCGCTATGACCGTGGTAGGCTTTAGGCGCACCAGGCCATGAAGAAGTTCATCCTGATGTCGGTGCTGTACGCCATCCTCATCCTGCCGAGCCTGGCGGCGCGCGAACGCAACGCAGTGCGGGGCGTAAAACGGGCAGTGGTGATGTTCGTGGCGTACAACTTCATCTACGCCTTCCTCGTCCTGGTGGTCTGGACGCAGATGGAAGACTGAGAAAAGGCCTGAGAGATTCTATGCAGCAGCAAGGAACAACCGTCCTCGTCGTCGAGGACTCGCCCATGTTCCGCAGGATGCTCAGCGACATGCTGCAGAGCATCGGTTACACCCGCGTGCTGGAGGCCTTCAGCGGGCAGGCGGCCAAGGAGCTGTTGGCCGTGGAGCGTCCGGACCTGGTGTGTCTGGACCTGACTCTGCCGGACATCTCCGGCTACGAAGTGTGCGAGCACATCCGCGCCACGCCGGGCCTGCAGGACGTGCCAGTGCTGATGATCTCCGCGCGCACGCAGACGATGGACCGCGCGCAGGCCGAGGAGGCAGGCGCGAGCGGCTACCTCATCAAGCCCTTCACCCCCGAGGAGCTGCGCCAGCAGGTGGAGCGTGTGATGGCGGCGCGCCCGAGGAAGGAGGCGTAGAGGGCCATGGCCCAGTCCCGTGACGAGCTGCCCGAGGTGGAGCGCGCGCAGGCCCAGATCTTCGACTGGGAGGCGCTGCGCGACTACATCGGCTTCGTGAAGAACGCGGTGCTGCGCCACAAGCTGCTGGCGCTGGCCACCTTCGTGGTGACGGCGGCGCTGGGGCTGGCGCTCGCCAAGTTCCTGCCGCGCAGCTACTACTCCGAGGCCTCGCTGCTGCCCAAGCGTGCCTCCACCATCGCCGCGCTGGTCAACCCGGACCGCATCGCGGCGTTGGATCCTGATCCGCCCAACCCCCTGCGCCCGCCCGGCGAGGTGGACTCGGTGACGCGCTCGGCCGCCCAGGCGGTGATGCGCCGCGAGAACCTGGTGGCGATCATCAAGCGGGTGAACCTGCTGGACCGCTGGGATGCCACGCGCGCCCCGCTGCTGCGCTTCAAGGACTCGGTGATGCACCTGCTGTCCGGGCGCCCCAGCGAGGACATCAAGCTGGATGCCATGGTGGGCATGCTGGAGAAGTCCCTCTTCGTGAACACCGAGGACGGCAAGGTGGCCATTGGCATCACCTGGCCGGATCCTCAGCTCGCCTACGAGCTGGTGGAGGCCGCGCAGCAGAGCTTCCTCGAGGCACGCCAGAAGGAGGAGCTCGCCAGCATCACCGACGCGCTCAGCATCCTCGAGGAGCATGCGAAGGTCGCCAACGAGAACTACAAGAAGGCTTTCGGCGAGTTCGACAAGATCTTCGCGCAGATCATGATCGAGCGCCGTCGCGCGGTGGGTGATCCGCGCGTGGGCGGCTTCAACACGAACCAGCACCTGGCGGAGCTGCGCTTCCTCATCCGCTCCAAGCGGCGCGCCATCTCGGACTCCGAGGAGCAGCACAACCGGCGCCTGGAAGGGCTCAACGCGGAGTTGGTGGCGCAGCGCAAGCTGTACGGGGAGAACCACCCGAACATCCTCGAGCTCCAGCAGCGCATCGCCGGGCTGCGGGCCAAGGGCTCGCCGAATACGGCGGTGTTGCAGAACGAGGAGGATGAGCTGACCCAGGAGTACGAGCGCTTCGGCGGTGGCTCGGTGCCGTTCCCCGACGAGCCGGTGCCGGACCCGTACGGCCTGGAGCGCGTGCTGATGGGCATCCTCCCGGCGGTGCGAGAGAATCCCCAGGCGGTCTCGTCCCTGGACGAGCTGCAGTCGCGCACCATCATCATGCAGCAGCTGCGCAAGCGCATCGACTCCGCGAAGCTGGAGCGCGACATCGCCGAGGCCTCCTTCAAGTACCGCTACACCCTGCTCACTCCGGCCGAGTTCCCCCGCACCCCGGTGAAGCCCAACGCGAAGGTGATCGCCCTCGGCGGCATCTTCGCGGGGCTGCTGCTGGGCGTCTTCGCGGCGCTCGCGCGCGACGTGCTCAGCGGCCAGCTCTTGCAGGCCTGGCAGGTCCGGCGCGGACTGGGGCTGCCCGTCCTCGCTGAGCTGGAGGCACCCCACTTCGACACTCCGACCTCCTCTTCCACCCGCTAGCTCCTCCCGAAGTCCTCATCGAAGTCCGCCTCCATGATTCTCGACCTGCTGCTCGTCCTCCTGGCCCTGCCGGTGCTCGCCGCCACGGGCTACCTCCTGCTCCTCACGCTCCTGTCGGGGAAGAAGGAAGCACCGCCCCAGGTGGCGCCGCGGCTCAAGTTCGACATCATCATCCCGGCGCACAACGAGGAGGCTGGCATCGCCCGCACGGTGTCCAACCTCTCCCGCATCGACTACCCGGTGGAGCTGCGGCGCATCATCGTGGTGGCGGACAACTGCTCGGACGCCACGGCGGACCGGGCGGGAGAGGCCGGCGCCACGGTGCTGGTGCGCCACAACAAGGAGCTGCGCGGCAAGGGTTATGCCCTCCAGCTCGCCTTCGAGCGGAGCCTGGTGGACGGCTTCGCCGACGCGGTGGTGGTGGTGGACGCGGACACCGAGGTGACGTCCAACCTGCTGCACGCCTTCGGGCTGCGGCTGGAGGCGGGTGCACAGGCGGTGCAGGCGCACTACGGCGTGCTCAACCCGCATGCCTCGTGGCGCACGCGGCTGATGGCCGTGGCCATGGCGCTCTTCCACAAGGTGCGCTCGCTGGGCCGTGAGCGGCTGGGCGTCTCGTGCGGCCTGCGCGGCAACGGCATGTGCTTCACCCACGCCATCATCCGCCAGGTGCCTCACGAGGCCTTCTCCATCGTGGAGGACCTGGAGTACGGCATCCGCCTGGGCAAGGCCGGCCAGCGCGTGCACTACGCCTGGGAGGCCGAGGCGCTGGGTGAGATGGTGACGAGCGAGAAGGCCGCGCGCTCGCAGCGCCGCCGCTGGGATGGCGGGCGCATGGCGATGACGCGCAAGTTCGGCCTGCCGCTGCTCGCCGAGGGCCTGCGCAAGGGCGACAAGGTGTTGGTGGACCTGGCCGTGGACCTGCTGGTGCCGCCGCTGAGCTGGGTGGCGCTGGGCGCGGTGGCCGTGGCGGTGGCCTCGGGGGCACTGTCGCTGTGGCAGGGGCACTTGGCGCTGTCCGCGTACGCGGCGGCGGCGAGCCTGCTGGCGCTGGTGCTCTACGTGATGCGCGGCTGGTGGGTGTCCGGCATGGGCCTGTCGGGCCTCACGGCCCTGGCGTGGGCGCCCTTCTACGTGGCCTGGAAGGTCTGGCTGGTGCTCAGCCGTCCCGAGGAGAAGAAGGGCGAGTGGGTGCGCACCACGCGCGAGGCCCCCAAGCCCTGAGCTGACGGCGGAAGCTCGGCCCGCTCCGGACGATGATCCAGGATTTCCTCTCCCGCCCTCTCGTCTTCATGGCGTCGCTGGCCCTGCTGGTGCTGGCGACTCTGGGCCTGCTCGTCCTCGCCCCGGCCGTCGCGCTGCTGCCGGTGGCGGCCGTCGTCGGCGGGTGGTGGGTGTGCCAGCAGAAGATACGCACGCTGGCGCTCGCGCTCTTCGCCATGGCCGTCACGGTGGACCTCGTCACCGAGGTGCCCTACGAAGGCCACTGGCAGTCGCCGCTGTACTTCCCCGGCCTGCTGCTCTTCACCAAGCCGGGCATGTCCCTGCCCCTCATTGACCTGGCCACCGTTGGCCTGCTGGGGCTCAATGCCTACCGGCGCGCCATGGGCATCACCATCGATGGCCCTCCCACGCCGCCGCTGCCCAAGCCACTCGTCCTCGGGCTGCTCCTCCAGACGGCCACCATCCTCTGGGTGCAGGTGTGGGGCATCTACATCAACGGCGGCAACTCGGTCGTCGCCAAGTGGCAGTGGCACCAGATGCTGGTGATACCCCTGCTGATCGCGCTCTTCAACGTCGCCCTGCGCGGCCCCGAGGACTTCCGCACCATCGGGCGCATCGTCATCGTGGGCTGCTGCGTGAAGGCCTTCCTGGGCGCCTTCTTCATCCTCACCATCGCCCGGCCCCGCGGCCTGTACCACGAGTACGCCACCACGCACTCGGACACGGTGCTGTACGTCACCGGCCTGGTCATCGCCGTCAGCTCGTGGATGGAGCAGCCCATCCGCAAGAACTTCTGGCGCATGGTCTGGGTGTGCTCCGTCATCCTCATGGGCATGCACTACAACGACCGGCGCCTGGCCTACGTCAGCTTCACGCTGAGCCTCATCGCCGTGTACGTCGTCAGCCCGTGGAGCTGGGTGAAGCGCTATGCCACCCGCGCCGGCATGTTCGTGGCGCCCCTCTTCCCCTTCTACCTCGCCGTGGGCTGGCAGAACCCCACCGGCATCTTCGGCATCGTCGGCATCTTCAAGTCCCTGGTGGAGGGCGAGAACCTCCAGAAGGGGCAGCTCGACTACCGCGACATCGAGAACATCGACGTCGTCTACACCTGGGAGCAGCACCCCATCCTCGGCACCGGCTGGGGGCACCCCTTCCTCGAAAAAATAAAGCTGCCGGACATCTCCCACGCCTTCGCCGACTACCTCTACCACCCCCACAACTCCGTCCTCGGAATGCTCGCCTACGGCGGCATCATCGGCTTCTCGGGCATCTGGGCGTGGATCTCCATCGCCATGTTCCTGACAGTCCGCGCCTACCACCGCGCCCATGAGCCGGAGGCCCGCGCTGGCGGATTGGTGGCCATGTCGGTGATTGTGGCCTATATCAACCAGTGCTTCGGCGACATGGGGACCATCAGCTGGCTGGGCACCATCCTGGTGGCGATGGCGGCCACCTGCTCCGGAAAGCTGGCCACGGTGACCAATGCGTGGCCGGCGCCTCAGCCTCGACGAAAAGAAGTCTCAGAGACTGAGAAATCGGCCAGCCCAGTAGGAAATCTGGTATGATACCGCACCGCAGACCGAAGAGGCCACGAAAATACGACACTCAGGGCCCTGGTTCCGCCTCTTCCGAGATGCCAAACGCCCGGCAACGCGGTAACATGGCTTTGTCCATGTTCGAGCCTCGCGACAAGAAGACCAAGGGTGGCTCGCGGAACGGAGGTCCGAATCCACCGGACCAGCGGCGAGTGGTGCAGCCGCTGTCGGTGGTTCGTGGCACCCGCCCGCAGTCCGCTCTCGCGTCTCCTCCGGGACCGCCCCCCAACGGGGAAGGTACGACCGAGCTCATCGAGCAGCAGCAGCCCCAGCAGCAGCAGCCGGTTCCTCAGCAGAAGCCCGCCAGCTCCGCCCCCTCCAGCACCCTGCTGCACCTGTGGGCGATGCTCAACCAGCGCGGCCGGTGGTCGTCGCTGGTGGTGGTGCCCTCGCACGAGAGCGGCTCTGGACTGCAGGTGGTGCAGGCCATCCTCGAGGTGGCCAACAAGCAGAGCAGCACGCCGGTGCACTTCCTGGACGCGGAAGGCCTGGAGCTCGGCGCCGCCCAGCACGTGGTGGCCGAGATGATGGCCTACGTGGAGCAGGGAGACCGGGTGGTGGTGCTGCTCGACTCCGTGGTGGCCAACCCCGTGGGCCTGGAAGTCGCCCTGGCGGCCGAGCGGGCGCTGCTGTGCGTCTCACTCGGCACTTCGGATTACACCTCGGCTCGCCGTACGCTGGACCTGATTGGGAAGGAGCGCTTCCTCGGGAGCGTTACCCTCCAGCCCACGTCCGGAGCTCCGAAGAAATGAGCGCAGCCAACGGCGCCTCTGGCGCCGCCGTTCCACCTCGGCCCGTGGCCTTGCGCCCGCGGCTGAGCGTCGTCGTTGCCACCTACAACCGCGTGGACCTCATCCAACGCCTGCTGGGGCAGTTCGCCCGGCAGACACTGCCCGCCTCGGACTTCGAGGTGGTGGTGGTGGATGACGGCTCGCGCGAGCCGGCGGCGCCCCACCTGGAGAAGCTGACGCTGCCCTTCTCGCTGCGCGTGGAGACTCAGGCCAACGCTGGAGCGGCGGCGGCCCGTCACCGCGGCGTGATCGCGGCGCGCGGCGAGGTGGTGCTCATCACCGACGACGACATGCAGGTGGCCGAGGACTTCCTCGCGAAGCACCTGGCGCGTCACCCGCGCGGCTCGCGCAACGTCGTCATCGGCAGCATCCGCCCGGACCCGGCCATCTCCAACATGCCGCTCTTCGAGCGGTGGTACGCGTGGCTCAACAACCGCATCGCCGCGAGCATGAGCGGCCCCAAGCGGCGCGCTCACGGCTGGCAGCTCTTCACCGGCAACGTCTCGTTCCGCCGCGAGGACTACGTAGCCGCCGGCGGCTTCGACAAGAGCCTGGGCCAGTCCGAGGACATCGAGCTGGGCTTGCGCCTGGAGAAGGCCGGCTGCCGCTTCGAGTTCTGCACCGAGGCGTACGTGCTGCACGGCTCGGATCACACCAGCTTCGAGAAGTGGCTGAAGCGGGCGAACCGTTACGGCGTCTTCGACATACGCGTGGCGGCCAAGCACCCGGACGTGCCGCAGGTGAGCCCCTGGCGCTACCTCTTCGAGATGAACCCGCTGGCCCGGCCGCTGCTGGCCGCCGTGGTGATGGCGCCCGAGGCCACCCGTCCGGTGACGCACGTGGTGATGGGCTGGGCGCGGCTGGCGGACAAGGTGGGGCTGCAGAAGGCGGCCTTCGCGGGCACCTCGGTGAGCTACGTCATGGAGTACCTGCGCGGCGCGCGCACCGAGGCGGGCTCTCTCTCGAAGGCAGCTCGGCACGTGGCCCGCTTCGCCTTCACCAGCGGCAAGCCCGGCCAGGTGCTGAAGCTGGCAAAGGCCCTCAAGGACGACGCGGTGCAGGTGGCGAGCTCCGAGTACGGCCAGCCTGGAGTGAAGGCCGTGGCCGCCATGGTGCTCACCTCGGACGGCTATCGGGTGCTGGCGCTGCAGCGGCTGCGCGAGGCGGCGCGCGGGCTGGGCATCCCGCTCGGCAACCACGCGCTGCGCGTGGCACAGACGGCGGTGCTGGGCGTCGAAATCGGCAAGGACGTGGAGCTGGGCAGCGGCGTGTACTTCGTCCACAGCCTGGGCACCGTGGTGGGCGGCGACGCGAAGGTGGGCAACCGCGTGCGCTTCTACGGCAACAACACCGTGGGCACCGCCAAGGACGACGGCTACCCCGTCATCGAGGATGACGTGTGGGTGGGTGCCGGCGCGCGCATCCTCGGCCCCATCACCGTGGGCGCCCGCTCGCGCATCGGCGCCAATGCGGTGGTGCTCCAGGACATCCCCCCGGACAGCGTGGCGGTGGGCATCCCCGCGCGCATCATCCCCCGCAAGGACGTGGACGGCGAGTGATGCGCGGGGCCAGCAGGAGCAGCGCACCAGCGCGTGGCAGGAGGGCTCGAGCGGCCCTGCTGGCCGGCGTGTACCTGTGCGCGCCCGTGCTGACGTCCTGCAAGCAGAACACCTCCCAGGCGGCCACTCCCGCCACGGCGGTCTCGCCCTCGGGCGTCTACAACATTCCCCCGCTCACCGAGGCGGCCTGGGCCGGCGGCCTCCAGCCGGGTTGGAAGGACGAGGGCTGGTCCGAGAGAGACTCCAAGCACCCGGGCACCGCGAAGATGCGCCTGGCCAACCTGGGCGGCTTCATGCTGCACAAGAAGGGCATCCAGGGCGACTTCGGCGGACTGGCGCTGCGCTACAAGGCCCCCGCGAGCTTCGGTGAGTTCCTCGAGGTGCGGCTGGACTCCGAGGGCGAGACGCTCTTCCCCCGCGTGCGCGTGGACGGAAGCCACGTGGCGCGCCGCGAGGGCGAGTGGGTTCAGCTCTTCATCCCCTTCGAGCACCTCAACCCGGAGAAGGTGCCCTTCAGCCGGCTCGTCATCCGCGCCTACAAGAAGGTGGGCAACGACTGGGTGGAGATGGATCAGGTGGGCCTCACCGCCCCCGGTGGCATGACGCCCGCCGAGGGCACGCCTCTGGCGATGCAGGCCCTGCAGCCGGGCGAGGCCCCCCGCGCCCTCGTCGAGCCCGTGGAGCTGGCCTATGACAACGGGCTGAAGCCGGGCTGGGAGGACCGCGGCTGGTCCGAGCGCGAGCTGAAGGGAGCCACTCCGGCGAAGCTGCGCATGGCCAACCTGGGCGGCTGGATTCTCCACAAGAAGGGCCTGGCCGCCGAGTACGACGGCGTCGCGCTGCGCTACAAGGCGCCCGCGGGCTTCGGAGACTTCCTCGAGCTGCGGCTGGACTCCGAGGGTGAGACGCTCTTCCCCCGCGTGCGGCTGTCGGACACGTACGTCACCGCGCGCGAGGGCGAGTGGACGCAGGTGTTCGTCCCCATGGACGAGCTCAACCCGGAGAAGGTGCCCTTCACGCAGCTCGTCGTGCGCGCGCACAAGAAGGTGGAGAGGGACTGGGTGGAGCTGAACCAGGTGGGCCTGGCTCGGCTCATCACCGCCAGCACCGCCGTTGCGCAGCAGGCGCCCCCGGACGCGTCCGCGGTGGGCGGAGGCCGTATTGCGCTCGGAGACGCCAAGTCCTCCAAGGTGGTGGTGGACTGCACGCAGCCCGGTCACCCCATCAGCCCGCTCATCTACGGCATCGCCTTCAACAACCTGCGCGAGCTCAAAGACAGCCACCAGTGGGAGCTGGGCGCCACCGCGCGCCGCTGGGGCGGCAACCCCACCTCCCGCTACAACTGGAAGCTGGGCAACGTCTGGAACACGGCCAACGACTACTTCTTCCGCAACATCGTCCTCGGCACCAGCCCTCAGTACACCTACGACAGCTTCCTCCAGGCCAATCAGCAGCGCGGGCTCCAGTCCGCCCTCACCGTGCCCATGCTCGGCTGGGTGGCCAAGGACTCCACTTCCGTCGGCTTCCCGAAGTCCCTCTTCGGCGAGCAGCAGAAGATGGACCCGGACGTGACGGACGCCGGCAACGGCATCTCCCGCTCCGGTGAGGGCCTCTCGCCGCTGCCTCCCACTCAGACGAGTGTCGAGGCGCCGCCCTCCTTCATCAACGAGTGGGTGCGCACCCTCCGCGAGAAGGACAAGACGCGCGGCCGCACCGTGCACCAGTACATCCTCGATAACGAGCCGATGCTCTGGAACACCACGCATCGGGACGTGCACCCGGACCCCGTCACCTACGACGAGCTGATCGAGCGCTCCATCGCCTACGGCACCGCCATCCGCCATGCGGACCCCGAGGCCATCATCGCGGGCCCCGCCGAGTGGGGCTGGACGAACTACTTCAACTCGGCGGCGGACGTGGCGCCCGGTGGCAACAAGAAGGACCGCAAGGCCCACGGCAATGTGGCGCTGCTGCCCTGGTACCTGAAGAAGCTCGCCGAGCACGAGAAGCAGACCGGCGTGCGCATCCTCGACGTGGTGGATCTGCACTTCTACCCGCAGGGCAATGGCATCGGCTTCGAGGAGCGGGGCGAGACGGACCCGGACACCTCGGCGCGGCGCATCCGCTCCACGCGCGCGCTGTGGGACCCGAAGTACAAGGACGAGTCGTGGATAGACGACTCCGTCGAGCTCATCCCGCGCATGAAGCGCTGGGTGGCGGAGAACTACCCGGGCCGCGGCCTCTCCATCGGCGAGTACAACTTCGGCGCCACGGGGCACATGAGCGGAGGCCTCGCGCAGGCCGAGGCCCTGGGGCGCTTCGCCGAGTACAACCTCACCTCGGCCTTCCTCTTCACCTACCCGCCCAGCCGCAGCCCCACCTTCTGGGCCTTCCGCGCCTTCCGTAACTTCGACGGCAAGGGTGGGCGCTTCCAGGACAACTTCGTGCCCGCGAAGTTCGACAAGGCCTCGGACTCGCAGGGAATGTCGCTGTTCGCCTCGCGCAGCGATGACGGCAAGCGCGTGGTGGCCATCGCCCTCAACCTGGAGCCGGACGCGGCCCGCAGCACCCAGGTGGAGTTCAAGGGTTGCGGCAACGTGACCAACGCTCGGGTGATGGGCTACTCGGGCGAGCCCTCGGGCTTCGCCGAGCGCAAGTCCTTCTTCCAGGCGGGCAGCAGCATGCAGGTGCTCCTGCCGCCCTGGTCCATCACCGTGCTGGACCTGACCATCGCCCAGCAGTGAGCGGCGTCCAGCACGCCGCTCGCCCTCGCGCCCCGCGGCTCACCCCGGACGGGCGAGTGACTCCACCTGCTCGTCACTCAGCGCCAGCTTCGCTTCCGAGCCGCTCCACACGAAGGGGATGCCCGGCTGGCGGTAGAGCGTGGCGGGAATGTCCTTCGCCATCTGCGCGTGCAGCGCCGGCAGCTTCGACCAGTGCAGCCCGTGCTTGGTGTGATGCGCCGTGTGGTAGCCCAGGTTTCCCGTCAGCAGGTTGTAGCCCCGGTGAAGGATGTTGTACGAGGCCTCGGCGTGCTCCTTCGTCTCCAGCCCCATGTGGTGGAAGTACGTCGCCCACGCCGTCACGTACAATGACACGCACATCGGCAGCAGGAACACGAACAGCGCGTTGTACCAGTTGTGCCAGAACAGCAGGCCCAGCAGCACCACCTGCACCGCAATCATCGACAGGAAGACGCGCAGCGCCTTGGGGTGCTTGCGCCCCACCTTGAACGCCCTCGGGTAGGCCGTGAGCGTCGTCATCAGCGAGTACTCCACCTCGCCCATGCTGGTGCCGTCGGTGCGCTTCCACCGCGACTCGTCCTTCTCCTGGTCCAGGTAGTTGATGTGGTGACCCACCACGTGGTGCAGGAACCACGCGTGTGACGTGATTCCCGTCTGGAAACCGAACACCACCTCCAACAGCCGGTTGAGCGGCGCGTGACGGAACATCGTCAGGTGCTGATGGTGGTGGTTCCACGCGCTGATCCACCCCTTGGGGATGATTCCAAGGCCGAACCAGAGGATGGGCAGCCACCAGCTGCTCGCCATGAAATACACCGTCACGTCGAGCGCGAACATGCACAGGAACAGCAGGACGGGGATGCGATCCTCGGGGTGCCGAAACAAGGTCATACGTCTTTCACACAGATGAGAGCAGCGAGGTGGGCTGGCCAGGATACCCCGAGAGTCATTGGGGCCGAACGCTTCCCTGGTGGGCGGCCCACGCCACGACCGGGAGTCCAGACGCTCCCCAATGAAAGTCACTCCGCGTGAGGCCCTCACCCCACCAGGCCCACGTCCTACCCTCCTGGACGAGACTCTTGTTGAGAGGGCCACGCTCTCCTGGCGCTCTGCTCAGCAACCAGCGCTATTCCCTCCCGTCCCCTGCTCATGTGCGATGGCGCCTCTACCTTCCGCGTCTGCGACGAATGCAGGGGGACGCGCATGGGCAAATGGCAGGAGACCCTGGACACCGTCCAGCGGATGGCGCGGAGCAAGGAGATAGAGCAGTTCCGCATCGATGCCTCCGACTTCCTCTCCGCCCGCGAGCGGGGTGAAGCCGCCGGCACCCGCATCGAGCAGATGAGCGCCGCGCTCGAGGACTCCGCGGAGATCGTCAACCGCAGCTTCCCCCAGCGCGACGCCGACTCGGGCCAGTACACCAACGTCATCTCCCCTGTCGTCATCCCCAAGGACCACCGCTCCTACTTCTGGGTCGCCATCGTCCTCGGACTCGCGATCCTCGGCCTCTTCAGCGCGGGAGTGACCGCGGCCCTCGATGACAACCTGCCCGGCCTGCGCACCCTCACCACCGCGCTGTTCGGGCCTCACTACTGGCTGGTCCTGCTCGGCTACGCGGCCTTCAATCTGTGGCGCAACAGCTTCGTCCACGTGCCCGACGGCTGTCAGGCCCTCATCACCCGCTTCGGCAAGCTGGAAGAGATTGCCGGGCCGGGCCGCAAAGCCCTGCTCAATCCCTGGAAGCGCGTCAGCTACATCATCAACACCACGCGCGAGTACCCCTACAACGCTCCCATCCGCGAGGCCCCCACCGCCGAGCGCGTCAACGCCTCGGTGGACCTGTTCCTCCAGTTCAAGATCGAGGACCCCGCTCAGTTCATCTTCGCCCTCGGCGGCGCCAAGGGCTTCTCCGAGAAGCTCCAGAACGCCATCAGCGAGGTCACCCGCGCCCTCATCTACGAGCAGAAGGCCGAGGACATCTACGACCTCATTGGCGAGAGCACCCAGGCGATGCTCGAGAGCCTCAACCAACAGTTCCTCCCCGCGGTGCGCTTCGTCAACGCCAACATCACCCACGCAGAGCCCTCCAGTCAGGAGTACCGCATGGACCTGGCCGCGCCGGAGATGGTCCGCGTCGCCAAGGAGGCCTACACCTGGCAGTACGAGCTCAAGCTGCGCAAGGAGCAGGATGAGGGCGACCTCAACAAGGAGCTCGCCTCGCTCCAGGAGAAGCTCTCCGCCATCCGCGCGGAGATCGCCACCTACCAGGCGCAGATCGACACCGCCCGCGAGAAGGAGATCCACCGCGCCAACGCCTACGCCCGCCAGCTCCTGAGCGAGGCCGAGAGCGCCGCCAAGGCCAACGCCGCCCTCCTCGAGGCCCAGGCGCTCGACATCCGCGCCGTCAGCAGCGCCTCCTTCCCCGAAATCCTCCAATACCGCTTCCAGCAGGACGTGCTCGACCGGCTCGAGTCCGTCGCCGGGCACCTGCCTCAAATCATCGACATCGGCGTGGAGGAGGACCAGCGCATCGACTACCTGGAGACCGCGCGGCACATGCTCGGCATCACCGACCAGGCGCTCTACAGCGAGGCCGACATCCAGAGCATCCGCGCACGAACGCGCGAAATCCAGGCGCGCATCCAGGCGCGTGAACAGCAGATTCAGGAGGTCGTGGCGGGAGCCCACGTCGACGATGCGGCTCCAGGAGGTCCGGCGTGAGCACCCCCGTGAAGAATCAGGAGTTCTCGAAGATCAAAGAGGCCGTCGCCACCTGGGGCCGCATCCGCCACCTCCTGCGCTCGGGCGAGGAGGGACAGGTCGTCCCCGTTGTCATCCCCAAGGACCGGCGCCGCTATGGCTGGCTGGTGCTCGCCGCCCTCGCGTTCTACCTGGCCGGCGTGGCCCTCTTCGCCCACCTCGGGTTCGTCCGCGCCCTGGCCGGCTTCGGCGCCTTCGTCTCGCTCACCCTCGCGCTGCTGTGGCTGTGGCGCGGCTCCATCGTGGAGATAGAGCAGGGCACCACGGGCATCCTCTCGCGCTACGGGGAGATCGTCAGCACGCTGTCACCCGGACGGCACTACCTCTGGTGGCCGTGGGACAAGGTCGAGGCCGTGGTCGATACCTCGACGGAAGTGCCCTACACCGCTCCCGTGGTGGCCTGCCCCACCAAGGAGAACGTGCCACTCAAGTCCATCGAGTTCTTCCTCAAGTTCCGCATCGAGGACCCTGTCGCCTTCGTGCGCAACATCGGCGCCAGCAACTTCGACATGGTGCTCAGCAGCGCCGTGCAGGACGCCATCCGCCAGCGCAGCCGCCAGGTACAGACCGAGCGCGCCTATGACCTGCGCGGCAGCGACGTGGGCGACATGCAGGTGTACCTCAACAAGCAGATGTCTCGCTACGGCGTGCGCATCATCGGCGCGAACATCCCCGACGTGCAGCTCCCCGACCAGTACCAGCAACACCTCGCCACCCGCGAGCGCGTCGCCAAGGAGCTGGAGGCCTACGCCCGCGGCTGGGAGCTCACCCGCAAGCAGCGCGCCGACAGCCTGCTCATGGAGATAGAGCGCGCCAAGAAGGTGCGCGATGCCCGGCTCGTCGAGGTCAACGCCGCCACCAACAAGGCCCGCGAGGACGTGGCGCGGATGCTCCAGGAGAAGGAGACCGAGGCCCAACGCGTGCGCTGGGAAATCGAGGCGCGCGGCCGGGCCACCCTCAAGGAGGCAGAGAACGAGGCGCGCGGGCTGCAACACCTGGGCAGGTCCTACCAGGACAACCGGGCCGTGCTGCAGTACCAGCTCGCGCTGCGGCGGCTGAAGGTCGCCGAGTCCCTCATGCGCCACGCGCCCCGACCTGTCGTCGTGCGCAGCGGCGGCGGCGAGCAGTCCGCGCTCTCCACCCTCGTGCTGGCCCAGATGCTGCCCAAGATGATTGGCCCGAGCACGCTCGGCCTGAGCAACGGGCACGCCGATGACCATGGCACCGGACAGAGCAACGGCCATGCGGATGGGCATGGCTTGGACACCGGGCACTGAGCTACGCGTCGCGCGAAAACGACAAGGGGCCCGCGTACGCCGCGAGCCCCTCCGTGTTTCACTTCAGCTGTCAGGGCTCAGGAACCCGCGGGCCGTGCCTGACCGAGCGCCGCCACCTGCTCGTCACTCAGCTCCAGCTTGGCCTCCGAGCCGCTCCACACGAAGGGGACGCCCGGCTGGCGGTAGAGCGTGGCCGGAATGTCCTTCGCCATCTGCGCGTGCAGCTGCGGCAGCTTCGACCAGTGCAACCCCTGCTTGGTGTGGTGCGCCGTGTGGTAGCCCAGGTTGCCCGTCATCAGGTTGTAGCCCCGATGCAGGATGTTGTACGAGGCCTCCGCGTGCTCCTTCGTCTCCAGCCCCACGTGGTGGAAGTACGTCGCCCACGCCGTCACGTACAACGACACGCACATCGGCAGCAGGAAGACGAACAGCGCGTTGTACCAGTTGTGCCAGAACAGCACGCCCAGCAGCACCACCTGCACCGCGATCATCGACAGGAAGATGCGCACAGG